>CBDESX010000001.1:0-10551 GCA_965242705.1 Bryobacterales bacterium | reverse complement strand
TAGGTCCGTGCCCGCGCGAATCGCGTACTCGTGAATGGAGTGAGATAGGACGGACGGACGTAAGGACGTCCGTCCTATCTCAAGCTTACACAAGGAGAAATTGCCCCCCCTACCCCCATAGGCGGGTTATGCACGATGCGTCCATAGGTTGTCAACCGGTTGTACCGGCCGGCGTGTTGACGTAGGGGTTGACACCGTTGACGTATGTGTGTACGTTATGCGCATGACGTACTACCTGATCGACACCGACGCCGGCGATGAAGACATCGTCGTACCGCTCGAAGCGCGCACGCTCGACGAAGCAATCGCCGAAGCGGCCGCCCACCCCGACCTCTACGCCCAGGTCGTGGACATCTACCAGGTCGGCCGGCCCGACCCTGTAGCCGTACACGTGGAGGTTGAAGCATGACCGACCGCCCGTTGACGCTCGAGCGTTGCCCCGCGTGCGGCGGCCCGCTCGATGCGCCGCCGCGCGGCCGTATGAAGGCGGACGATCGGAACCGCCTCGAAGGATTCCGGGTAGTGCCGAAGCGGACAAGCAGCCTGCACCTGCGGATCGACACCCGCGCGCTTGCACGTTGGCGTAGCGCCGCAGAAGAGCGCCGCGTCAGCGTATCGGAGCTTGTCCGATCGGTGATGGACCGGTTCTTGAATGCGGGAGAATTCAAGAAATGAGCTTCACCTACCCTGGCCCCGAAGGCTCTTACCGACGGAGCGCCAAGATACGGTCCTACACGCCGATTGACCACGAAGGACGCATCATCGGCGCCGTTTGGTACTCGGTCCGCCTGCACCTATGGACCGCGCGCGTTGCCGGCTCGAAGCGCCTCCTAGGACGCTACGCCAACCGCGAAGCCGCTACCGCCGCCCTGATCGCCGCCTCGAAGGAGTAGAAGCGCGAGCAGGTACACGCTCGAGCGTGTACCTGCTCGCCTGCTCAAGGTTCGCCGTGATCGGGAGTGACTACCCGCTCGCCCGGCCGCGGTGGTACCTGCGAGTACGTTCGCACCCATTTACCGCCGCGCGGCAGATCGCGTATCCAGCATCGCCGCCCGGACCGATCCGGCGCCGACCGGAATATCGTCACCGCGCCCTGTTGGCGACCGCCGAGCTTGCGGTTCCACGCCTCCATTTCCGCCTTGGACATCGGACGGATCATGTACGCGCGGCCGGTCGCCTCCGTGGTGATCGGTCCGCGGCCCCTCACGGACCGGACAAGTGACCGCCCAATAACGACGCCGCCAGCGTCAACCCGGCGCCCATGATCGCGCCTTCGAGCGTGCACGACCGATGCGCCGCCTGCGCGGCCGCAAGCTGCGGTTGCAGGTCGCGTTCGACCGCAGCCGCCGCCGCAGTCACCGCGCGATCGACCGCCGCCTTATGCGCCGCCAGAACCGCCGCGCAATATCGCGTCAAGGCGTCCGCAACGCCTTCATCGACGCCTGTTAGGGTAGGACACGCCGGAAGCACGGCGGACGCCGTAGGCGCATCCTCAGCCGCCGCCTTCGGCGCGTTCGATTGCGCGTAGCCGTTCGCGCAGATGAGGATCAGCGTAATCGTCAAGCACCTGCTGATCGGATTCATTCTGTAGCCTCCGTTCGGTTGCATGGCGCGCATCATGCGCCGCGCGCCAATCGCGCCCGTGGACGCACGTCATCACGGAACTTGTGATCGCCACGGCCGCGCCGGCCAGAACCACGTACTCCGCGAAGCGCCGTAGCACCGTCCACCGATCATCGTTCATCACCGGCTCCTTCAACGAATAGCGTAGCCTCCGCCAGCCGCCGCAGTAGCAGCCCACGCGATACTTGCAGGTCGCCGCCGGATAGGTGCGCGTGATCCCACGTCACCCATTCCCGGACAACCTCCTGTATGTCGGCGAAGCGGCCGCCCACCCCGACCTCTACGCCCAGGTCGTGGACATCTACCAGGTCGGCCGGCCCGACCCTGTAGCCGCCCGCCGCGACGTAGTCCTCAAGGAGGCGCGCCAAGCGCGTACCCCGCAGGTCGCCCACGTTGAACGCCAGCGAAGTCAACGCCGCGCGTTGCTTGGGCGTTAGGTCCAACGCCGGATACCGGCTCCTGGCAGCCTGTATGTCATCCTCGAGAACGCTTGCTATATGCGAAGGCGACCATCGTAGCGAACCAAGCTCGACGCCCGGCGGGAGCTTATGGCCGACGCCGATGGTCGGGTTGCCCGCCGCGTCCGCGTACACCGCCGTCCGCAGCCCCTCCCAACGAACCAATAGCTCCATCGTCGGCGCTTCGTCGGCGCCGAAGTAGGGCGCCAGCATGGCCAGCGCCGCCTTGATCGTCATACGTCAACACTCCTACGGTCATCGGTTGACATAGCACGTGCTACGTCAACCACCTACACGCCGGTCGCAGTCGCCGCGCGTTCGACATCCATCCCGCCGTCCACCAAGCTCTTGAAGGCGCGCGCCCGGCCCTGCACGTCCGCAGCCCATAGCGCCGTGAAGTCAAGCTCGACGGTCCGATTGAGCTTGTCCGATAGCTCCTCTTCTACCATGCGCGCAAGCGGAGCGACCGACCCGTGAAGGAACTGCCGCCACGCTTCGCGCAACCCGGACGCATCGCCGCGACCCTGTACGAGAACCTGCGGCACCCCGCACGCCGCCGTCACCGACGCCGCCGCATCGTGGCGCAGTTGGACAACCGATTGCGGGTAGTTCGGTCCGATGCGTTGCGGCCGCCAATCCGCGCGCGGCGCCTCCGCGGCGCCGCCGCCGTAGCCGCCCGCCGTCGTTTCGACAAGTGACGTGCGCCCGGCCAGCGTGCGCAGATCGCCCTTGAGCTCGTCGACCTGGGCATCGGTCATCGACCCCGGAAGCGGAAGCACGTAGCCCCGCGTGCCCGACGATTCATCGCGCAGTACCCGCTCGACGATCGCCAAGAGCGCGCCCGAATCGGACGCCCACGATAGCGGAGATACGCCCGTCCACGGCCGCGCGCCGCTTCGAGCGTACATCGCATGGACTACCTGCCCGGCCGGTACCAAGCGCGTGTACGGCCGCCCGGACGGCGCCGCGACCGTCACTTGGTACCGCCAGCGTTCAGGATCGAACCCGCCGTACACGTCCCACGATTCGGCGTGAAGGAGCCGCACCGCCGCGCCCGGCTCCATCCTGGAATAGATCACGTGCACGGATTCCCCATGCCGTATCAGGTCGCGCGCTACCGCGGCCAGCGTCGCCGCGCGCACTACGCCGCCCGCGCCGACTACCCGCGCCGCCGCGAACGCCGCCGCGTAAAGCTGGGCGCACGCCTCTACCGCGGCCGTCGCCAGCGCCGTAGGCGTCCCGGTCGCGTTCGCCGCCTGCGTAAGGATCGCCTGCACGATTGCATCGGTATACGAACCGCCGCCGGGTGAAGGCGCTACCTGTTGTCGGTTCTCGGTCCGCCGCTTGAATGGCCAGGTCATGTTAGCTCAATCCTGTAGAACGTGAACCGCGTGCCAGCCTTGACCCAACTATTAGAGCCTGCCGACATGAGCTCGATGTAATCTTCCGTTGCCGATTGCCGGTGATGAACGCGAATGACACGCACTACGCTTGCATCGTCAGCAAGCAATAGGTCGTGGTACCGGTCGAACGATGTAGCCGCCGCCGCGCCGCCATGCGCAGCCTCAGTCGGCTCATCGATCGGTAACGTCCATACGCGCGGGTTAGCTCCCCATATGTCAATCTTCAGCGCATGGAGAACGCCTTGATCGTGCGCCTCCGTGCCGAACGTGATACGGCCGGTAGTCGTACCAAGCGTATAACCATCGGGAGCCGTCCCGCGGAAGATAAAGTCAGCATTCCGAAACGCGCGCCCAAGAGTCGAATCGCCCCGCGTACCGCCCGCTTGATTCGTAGCGCCGACCGTCACGACGGTAACGCCGGAGCCGCCGCCACCGCCGCCGCTCGCAGCCGGAGCGTCGCCCGCCTGGAAGCTGAGCTCCAGGTCGGCCGTGAGCGTGCCTACGCCGGTCCCGGAATTGTGGCGATAGTCGAGAACCCAACCTACTTGATTCGTCGCGTTGCGCGCCAGGTAGAAGTGTATCGCGCCCTGCTTTACCGGAGCCGACGGCGTAGTGAAATCTGATACGTCCCATTGCGCAACCTCGACGCCTTCAATCGCGCCACCCTGTACGAACGCTTCGGCCGCCGATAGCGTAGTGGCGAAGACCAAGCCGGACGCGCGGACGGTGAGCGCCTGGTCATCGAAGCCGATGCTTGACGCGAAGCCGGATAGCGTCACCGATACCTCGACGTGGAATTCGCCATGCGTGCCCGGCGCCAGAACGAACCGATCCGAAGCGGACGTACCGGCCAATTCAATCTGCGCCGCCAGGTCCCGGCTCAGGTTGAGCGCCGCGCCGACGATGTCGCCGTTCTGCAGCTCCCGGAGCCCATGCAGCCGCGGCGGCGTGCCCGTCACTTCGGAGTAGGCAACCTGCGCCCACGCCGCACCGCCAACCGCGCCGAAGGAGCGCAGGTACCGGCCCGCGTTCGTTGCGGACGCCGCCGGTACGGTCGCGCCGCGCGGCCGGTAGATCAACACCGTGTTGTCGCCGACCTTGATCGTGCCCGCCGCCGCCGTCCATAGCGCTTGCGTAGCTTGCCCGGCGGACACTTCGGTAATGACGGCGGACGCGAACGCCAGCGTTACGCCGTTGACCACGACGGAGTATCCGGCCAGCGCCGCCGACATACCGGCCGGAGTCATCCTCATCGTGATCGCCTGCTGGCCCGACCCCTTGGCCTGATAGAACAGGTCCGCCGTCAAGCCGGTATCTCCGATCGGGATGTTGGCTTCCGATGATAGCCCGATCGCCAGTGTCGGTTGCAGGTCGATTGCGATCAGCGTCGCCCGGTTGGCCAGGATGCCAAGCGCCCGGACCGCGCGGACGCGCGCATCCACCTGCGCTTGCGTCAACCCCTCCGTCGCACCGGCCGGAAGCTTCGACGCCGGGATCGCCGGCAGCTTGTCCACCGGGATCACCGGCAGCTTCGCCGCCGGGATCGCCTCCGCGTCGCCGGAGTAGCGCGCCCACGCCTCAACGTCGATGCGCGAATCGCGCACCGCGAAGCCGGCCAGCGCACCCCCGGACAAGCCCGGAGCGATACCGACGATCGCCGCGCGCCGCCCCTGCCCGTCCGCCGTTACGTAGCCGATGTAAATCGTCGTGCCTTGATTCGGCGCATCGAGCGAGAACTCAACCGCGTTGCGGCTGGACGCCGAACCGCCCGCCGCGCCGGGAACCTTGTTGAACAGCGCCGACGCGTCGAAGCGCCGTTCGGTACTCGAACCGCCATACGTCACCACGACGACGAACTCACGATCGCCGTCGTCAGCCGGCCAGAACCCCGGCATCGAGTACCACCGCGAAGCTACCGCCGGTACGTTGTGCCCGGCGCGATCCGTACCGCCGAGTGTCACCGCGCCGATCGCCGCTTCGTGGCGTAGCGCCGCCTCGAACTCAGCCAGCCCTACCACCGCCGGATCGGACGCCACGTTGACCGAACCGCCCGAAGGAGCGTTCGTCAGCTTGCCCGCCGGGATCAGCGCCGCGTTGCCCTGCTCAGCCCAGTCGGCCACAAGCGCGGCCACGCGCGCATCCACCTGCGCTTGCGTCAACCCGCCGCCGCCGCCCGATGGAGCGTTCGCCAGCTTGCCCGCCGGGATCAGCGCCGCGTTGCCCTGCTCAGCCCAATCAGCGATGAGCGCCAGTACCTGCAGCCGCGTCAACCCGGTTGACGAATCCATCGGCAGCCGCGCCAGCCGCGCATCGATCAAGGCGTTGATCGCGTCCACGTCGAGCGCTACCGCCGCACCGCCGCCAGCCGCGGCAGCCGCCACGTCGAGCGCGGCAGCCGAACGGACGCGCCACGGCGCCAGGAGCCCCTGCGCGCCGCTATTGCGCCACGCCGCCGGATAGCGGAGCGCCGCGCCGCCGGTATCGGACGGCGGACCGTCGTAGAGATAGCCGACAAACAGAATCGTCGCCTCATCCTGGATGTTCTCCGGAGCCCTGGATGCGTAGGCCATGACGTAGGCGGACGCCACGCCGGACAAGCGCGTTAGCTCATTCGTCGTCGACGTATCCGGCGCCGTAGTGTCGTCGGTCGTGATGCGGAGCGCGTAGGCAAGCTGAGCCGTCGTTAGAGCCATACTCTACCTGCACCCTGCACCGGCGGATTCGTCATACCCATATCGGCGCCGCGCCAGTAGCGCCGATGCACGGTCCGCGCCTCTACCACGCTGGAACCGTAAGCCGGCCGGTCGACGATCGCTACGTGATCGAGTATCGCCGATTCGATGATCCGGTCGTCGCCGTCCCACCGATCGCGCAACGCGACGAAGCCGAGTGACAAGCCTTGAAGGACGCCGGCCCGGACAAGCTCAAGGACGTCGTCGCCAAGCTGCGTTCTCGGCAGGTCGGCGCGAATCTCCAGCCGCCGCGGTCCGTCCGTCAAGCGGAGCGTCCGCGGCGTCCGCGCCAGCATCGCCTTACGGTCGTGCTGGACGTTGAGCATCACGTCGTCAAACGTGATCGAACCCGGCTCG
Source organism: Bryobacterales bacterium (assembly GCA_965242705.1). Classification (GTDB taxonomy): domain Bacteria; phylum Acidobacteriota; class Terriglobia; order Bryobacterales; family UBA6623; genus CATQHP01. The sequence goes on along the minus strand of CBDESX010000001.1, from coordinate 3,978 downwards.
AACCGTTCGGAGAACGCGCCTGGCGTAGCGGTATCGTCATACGTCACCGCCACGCCGGCCACGGTTCGGCCGGATTCGATGCGGAGCTCCAAGCCGGTCATGCCGGAAGCTGCACCTTGAGCCGCGCGTATCCGTTCGCGCGCACGACCTTGAAGCCGTAGAGCGCTATCGCCGTCAAGGCGACCTCACCCTTGTTGGCGCCGGAGTAGATGTCGCGTACCAAGGACACCGACGGCCACATCGGCGCCACCGCGAAGCCGTTCATGCGCACGGCCAGGAGCTCCTGTTTGTTGGCGGCGACCGCCGGAACGCGCGCGGACACCCGCACGCCGCCCGACATCATGCGCAGCTTGTCGAGCGCCGTCGTATCCGTGCCCGTGATGAACAGCTTGCCCGCGTGTTCATGCGTTTTCGTGCCGATCAGCAGCCGTACGTCACCGGTCGAGTAGGCGTTGATCCCGTCCACCTGCTCAAGCGCCAGGTCGAGGTAATCGCCCACGGTCGCCACGCTGGACGGATCGGCCGGAGCCGCCAACCCGTCGTCGTCAAACAGCCCCGCCAGGTTGGGCGCCGTTCCGTCGCCGGTCAGAATCTGAGCGTCAAGCTGATCGGACATCGTCATGCGCAGATCTTCGCGCAACGATGCTTCCAACCCGGCCACGGTCGCCAGATCCTCGACGCGAAACACGTAGCGCGCCGTCAACCGCGTCGGCGCGATCACCGTCACGACGTAGGTCGCCGCCGATGCGTCGACCGCCGAGCCGGCCGCCTGGAATCCCGCCGTCGTACCGCCGGTCATCACCGGGTAGTTGCGTTCGCCGACCGCCACGGCCGGCATACGCACGCCGAGCCACGCCGCCACGGAGCGCTGGAACACCCGACCCAGGATCGGCGCCATGTTCTCCGTGGCCATGGCCTGCCCCGGAACGGTCGCCGCATCGACCCGCTCTTCGACGACCCGGCCGGTACCGCGCGCGCGATCCTCGGTAGGCGCGATCGCCTCCCACGGAACTTGCACGCCGCCGGTCGCCGCGATGCCGAGCGCCGTGTTGAACTCCGCTTCGGCGCCGGCCACGTCGCGCCCGTCCATCGCCGCGGCCAGGTAGGCCCGGAGCTCAACGCGCTTCGTCAACGCGCGCAGCTCCTTGTCCGAGCCGTCGCCGCCCTCATCGGCGCCGCCCTGCTTGTCGCCGCCGTCGCCGCCCTGATCGGCGCCGCCCTGCTTGTCGCCGCCCTGCTTGTCGCCGTCCGCCGCCGAGCCCTGGACAAGCGCGCGGAAGCGCACCTCCAGGTTCCGGTACTCGGTCGACAGGTTGGTGAGCTCGGTCACCTGCTCATCGGTTGGTTTGTCGGCGCCGCCAAGCTCGTTGAGCCGTTGCCGAACTTCGGACATACGCACCTGCACCTGCTGCAGCTTCGTCACTGGAACCTCCTCACGGTTCGTTGAAATGCGGACCGCTGCACGCGCAGCAGGTCCGTTCGAGCCCATCGTATGAGCGTCCCGCGCGCGGTCCGCGCGCCACGCCTGGGAGTCGCGTAGCGCACGAACCGCGCGTAGGGCGCGTTATTGCGAATGCGGAGTATGCCGCCGCGCCGCGTGATGCGCCACGACCGCGCTAGCCGGCCGGTCCGCGAAGGCACGGCAGCCGCCAGCCGGCCGCGTTCGCGTTGCGCGCCGCGGAACTGCTCATCAAGGAACGCTTCGTAGAACGTCCGAATCGCCGTGATCGCGCCCGTCACGGCAGCCGCGAACCGATCCCGACGCCGGTTGAACGTCAACATGCTATGTCAACCACCTCATGGCGAAACATACCGCGTGGCGTCGACCTCGACGAACCGGCCGCCGCGCTTCGGCAGCCGCACGCCTACCACGTCCCACGTTGCGCCGTCAACGGTGAGCGTGGCGAAGGTGGTGATCCGGTCGTCGGCGCGCATACGCCACGTTGACGTACCGATCACGCGCGTTGTCCGCGTCAGCCCTACGGTGATCTGCTCATCGGCGTAGAGCTCATCGAGCTTCAACGCCCACGCCGTGAACGCCAGCGCATCCCTGCCCGGCGGATCGATGGACACCTTGACGTTGAGCCTGCTCATCGACCGCTACCGTAGTCGAGCGAGCGCCGCCACGCAACGCCGGCCGATTGCCGGACCGGCTCAGCCTCGAAGTGACACCTCCGGCATAGCGTCCGCAGGTTGTCCGCGTCGAACGGATCGCCTCCGCGCGCTACCGGCCGGACGTGATGCACCTCCAGCCGGCCGGAGCCGCCGCACCGCGTACAGCGCCTCCGGTCGCGTTCCAGGATCAGCAGCCGGAGCCGCCGCCAGCGCCGCGTGTTGTAGACGCGCTTCATGCCACGCCCAAGTATCGCGCCGGACGCGCCGGACGCGCAAGCAGCCGCTCGCCTTCGCCGACGGCCAGGACGGCAGCCGACGCCGCATCGATCCGCCCGCGCGCGCGCGCCTTGTCGAGCTTCTGATTGCCGGCCGCATCGATCGCAAGCGCGGATTCGGCGATCGCCGATTCGAGAACCAAGCACGGACCGGTCGCCAGCCGTTGATCGATCACGGAGCGCTGGAAGGCGCGCACGTCGTGCGAAGCGTCCGCCCAACCCTGCCCGCGCCACACTCGACGGCAGCCGACGCCTAACCCGGATAGGACATCCTCAGCCTCCGATTGCCGGTAGCGGTCCGCCACGACCGCGACCGGTTCCAGGTCGGCCAGGACGGCGGCCAAGAACGGTTCGACCGGAGTCACCCGCACGCCGTCAAACACCATGAGCTCGCCAGCTTCCAGCATTCGCGCGTACCGGCCGCCTACGCCGTCCGCGACCGCCCGCGTGCCCAAGTCAGGAATCCCCGGAACCGCCGCGCGCACCTCCAGCCGGCCGGTTTGCGGCCAGAACGCCGCCGCCGCGGTCATCGAAGCGGAGCCGCCCAGGTCGAGCCCAAGCACGCACGGACCGGAGCGCGGCGCCGTCCGCGCGGCAGCCGCGCGGAACTGATCGAGCGACACCAGAAGCTGCCGATTCGGCGCCGCCGGCGCGTTCAGATCGTAGGCCCGGAACGCCGCCAGGTCGGCGCCGTTCGCCGCCGCGCGCCGCGCCGCGTCGCGCATGTACGCCTCCGCCTTGATGCCGTCCGCGATGCCGGGGTTCGCGCGCGCCCAGGTCGCCGGATCGAACGGATCATCGGCCGCGTCCGTTTCGTAGCCGTGCCATACGACCGCCGGATCGTCGGCGCGCCCGCGGAGCTCGGTCAGCATCGGACCGTCGCCGCGTATGCTGATCGTCAGGAGCCGACCATCGCGGCCGCTTGTCGAGCTCAGCATGGCGTTCCATAGGTCGCGTTGCGGTTCCGGCATCAATCCGGCTTCATCGATCATGGCCAGGTCGGCGCCCTTCGCGTGCCCGGTTCCCTTGTCGGCCGCCAGGAACTGCACGAAGGAGCCATGGTCGCCGTAGATCGCCCCCGGCCGCGGTGACTTGAGCATGTGCACCTGCACGCCGGACAACTCGGCAGTCAGGACGATCGCCTGCCGAAGCTCAATCGCCAGGTCCGCCGTCAAGCTGGCTACCAAGCCACGCCAGTCATGGCGACATAGCGGACCGGCCAAGTGAGCCAGGACGATCGCCGCGACGAGCCCAGTCTTGCCGTTCTTGCGCGCCACGCATAGCGCCGCCTCCCGGATCCCCGGAGCCAGCGCTTCGCGCACGAACCGCCGTTGCCATTCGCCAAGCCGGAACGGCCGCCCGCGAAGCGGACCGGACGGAACCATCAACCGCCGTTCAATCCATTCGAGCGCCTCATCGACCGTGCCGTTCGGCACCGGCCGGAGATCGGCGCCGACACTCGGCGTGGCACGCTCCAACCCGCCGAGTGTCGGCGCCGCAAGCGGACCGACCGCGCGCCGCGCGCGCATACGCCGCATACGCTCCCGCGCCTGCGCGTTCGTCACTTCCACCGAAGCCATGACGGACC
>OZ251486.1:1552500-4969973 GCA_965242705.1 Bryobacterales bacterium | reverse complement strand
CCCAATCATAGGGCCTTCTCGTGTCGTCGTGGTTAATGAAACCTTCAATAAACGCCGCTACCTCGGACTTGGACATCTCCTCCATTCTAGGCTTCGTGATCTCCGCCTTGATCTTCCGCCAAATCCGACTAATTCAACCGATCACGTCTTTCATAACAATCTTCCTTAGCGTTTCCAAAGCTTACTTTCTGTGCTAAGAAATCTCTTCAGGAAGCGGTTTCCGAACTCTCCCAATAAACTCTTCGGAAATAGCACCAAAGATTGAGAAGTTGTGCCGTGCATCTTTCAAACTTATATTGTTTGCCCCCCCTGCAAAGCTAGGATTGAATGCCTGAACATTATCATCTTCCCAATAACAAACAGGACAAATTTCGAAGGTGCCGGGCGATTGTTCACTGAGAGTAAAGTAACCACAACAGAGACACGGAAATCTTTCGGTCTTACTGTGCATTGAAGTAAGTGATTCCGGAGTTCGGCCTGAACATAGTTTTGGGCGTCCCATCAATGGCTTTTATAGCAAATGTATTAGTGCCCGGGTGATATATTACAGTGTCCCCATTTGCTCGTATTTTCGTTAGAGTGCCAAGCGGTGGGTTATTCACAAAATTCCAGGTTGCTTCAACGTATTGCTTCGCATTGTGCAAATTCGGAAAATCTTTCCTGTGTTTCACCCAATGCCCAAAAGCATTCTCCACGCCAGACAACTTTCGCGTGTTCGTCCAAATACCGCTCACACCCCTATTCCCAACAAATGTCCGCGGATTTCCAATCAACGCGCCTGCTGTAACCAATCCGCCAGCGGACTGTCCCAGCAATCCTTGGCTCAACGGAATGTTTGTCAGCGATTGCGGCCGCTGGTCGAACAGAAACGCAAACGAATCGTTCGCCATGTTGTTAAAAGCGAAGAAGACATTGAAGAGAAATGCGGTGACAGCTGAGCCGGGATTGGCAATGACCGTCGCTTGCTGCGGTCCGGCATCGACGACTTCCCGGCACGGCTCGCCTTCGCCGTCGTCTCCCGTGCTGCCGTCGTCGGTTTTAACGCACTTGCGCCCCGTCGGGTCGAAGAAACGCAGCGGGTTGTTGCGGACGTAGCCGTACAAGTTCCAACTCTGCGCGTCCGATAGGAATTGATCCACAAGCGGCTCATCGGGCGACACGAACCGCCCCAGGCGGGCGGAGTAGTAGCGCGCGCCGAAGTAGTCGAGGCTCGATTCGGGGTCGCGCTCCTTGCCCGTGAACTGCTGCTTGACGGCGGCGCCGCCGTAGCAGCCGAGGCTGCGCCCGTTCTGCCCCGAGGCGATGCGCTCGCCGAACGGGAAAAAGTCCCGGCACTCCGCGAACTTCTTGTCCTGCTTCGTCACCAGCCGCGTCGATCCCAGGTGATCCTGCGTGATGAAGAACCTGCCGCCCGACCCCGCCGCCGGCGCCTTCGATGAGTATTCCGCCGCCAATTGCCCGAAGGCGTCGTAGACGTACACCGTCGTCTCGCTTGTTCCCCGGATGTTCGCCGTCCGCTTCACCCGCTGCCCCAGGCCGTCGTAAAAGTACGTCCCCTGCTCCTGCAACGACGACACTGCGTTGTCGTACGTCTTCAGCCGGTTCTCCGCGTCGTAGCCCAGCCGCCCTACGCCCGTCAGCGACGTCAGATTCCCCGCCCCGTCGTAACTCCCCGCCGTCATCCGGTTCGTCATCGTGCTGAACGCGCTCACCGCCGACGGCGCAGCCGCCGGCAAGGTGTGTCCGCGCACCCCCGTCACCGCCCGGTTGCCGTAGGCGTCGTAACTGTAGTCCCGACACCACGCCGCCGTCGTCGGGCAGCCGTTGGCGGACGCGGGCGCCGTCCCGCCTTCCGATACCAGCCCCAAGCGGTTCGCCCCGTCGTAGCGGTAATACTGCGTCAGCGTCCCGCTCAACCCCTCGCGCCCGATCGTCTGACTCAGCACGTTGCCGTTGTTCGCCGTCGTCCCGTAGTCGAAGCCCAGCGACAGCTTGTTCGCCCTCTCAGTCTCACTGGTCGATGTCCCCAGCCTTATCGCCGTCGGCTGCATCCGCGCGTTGTATCCCCGGCTCTCGTACAATCCGTTGCCCAGCTTCATTGTACGCAATCCCCCGTGCGCCGCGTAGGCCATCTCCGCCGCGTACTCCTTCGCCCCCACCGTGTTCTTCCCCACCGCCTTCGGCCGCCCCGCCTCATCGTACTCATACGCCACCTTCAACCCCGACGGATACGTCTGCGTCTTCACCGTCCCGTCCGCATTGTACTCGTAGGCGAACGCCCGCGCCGCGTCTCCCGTTGTCGTCTGCGCGCTCGCCGTCACCGTGTTGTTGCTGTACATCGTCGTCGTCCGCCCCATGCTGCCGTTCGCCCCCCACAGCGACGGCCTGCCGCCGCCGGCGAAGGCGGCTGCTTCCACCCACCCGCCCGTTGCGGTCGTACTTCGTCCGCGTCCAGCCCATCGTCTCTTCCGTCGTGTTCCTGTACGGGTTCGATACCAACTCGTAGCGGTAATGCTACGTCAGCGTTCTACGCAACCCCTAGTCTGCCTCAGCATGTTGTCATTGTTGTTTCCCATAGATACTCGAAAACATGATTTTGGTTTAGTTCGAATAACCCAATACTAGGCGCCTCCAATTACAGCAACCAACCATCGGAATTGATTGCCGTCCATGAAGCCTAGAGTATAAGTCTCCCACCAAGTACTGTAGACGCCCTCTCCTACTGATTCGATCGATTCAATCGGGATACTAAGATCGTCGAGTTGTTGAAGCAATTCACGCTTAGAAAGTGGGCGCCAGTTGGGGCCAATAGATATGACTGTTGAAGATTTTGGGGAGTCTAATATTTTTATTTCTCCATCGACTTCACAGCACCTCAATGCAGCATAAGACTCTGGCGGAAGGGTCTGAGAAGATCGCTTTTGTATAAGCACCAAGTCCTCCACTATTCGCGGCTGTGTAGATATTTGTGATAATGGAGAATCGGAGGCTTTCGGTGATTCGGTCGATGCATGACGGTCTTCGCCTCGATAAACAACGCTTTTACCATCCTCAGAACAAACAAGAAGACCGCGGCGAATTTTACCATCACTGCCGACTAGAATCGTAATGTATTCCATTGCATTGTCCCCGTTCAGATCAAGTCGAAGGTAGTATGGATTCATTGTATAATCGGGGTGTAATACTTCGCCTAGTTCATATCTGGCAAAATCAATACATTTACGCAAAGGCCCTGGATGAAGTATCCACAATCCATCTGTTGCATTCACTGTCATTGGCACGTTTATCTCTAGTAGGATCAGACACACTACCAAGCAAAACAATTTCACCCCAATTTTCTGTTTTGTCTGAGTAGTCATTTGCCTAACCATCGGAGATGCGCATGGTCCATGTGTTTTGGGTCGATGGATACGGAAAAGGGGAAGCTTGTACCTGTTACAGGCGATCCTACGCCATGTTTTTGGAAGGCACCAAACAAGTCTCCCATCCTTGTAAAGTCTGCCCTTCGCGACGCTGAAGCCCCTTGGAGAGGGCCATATTGGTATGTGCGCCCAGGTTGCAGAGGCCCGTATAGAGGAGCACCGATCGCACCCATATACCGAATGTCGATATATGCTCCTCCTATGTGGGTTTTCCTTCCTTCGATTCCCGATATACCCATCGCTGTCGAACCACCGGTCATTACTAGGCGTCTATCCCCAGGATATTTTCTTCCGTACTCCGCTGACGCATTGAACCAAGCAGCCGCAACTTGCGGAGACAAAAAGTCTTCTCCCTTGTTATCTCCCTTAACATCAAAAGCTGAATCCTTGTCGCCGCTTAGGTTTCTAGCATCTATCAGCGCTATGCTTTTATTGCTATTCTGCATCGTTATTTTTATGCTGTTATACTGTCTAATGTCCGACGCGGACTCACTGCCGTAAACCGTAATGCCGGATCCTTCCGCCACTGCCAGAGTATCGAAACAGTTTGAATCGCCGTCTTCGCACGCATCATCCGTCCAGGTAACCGCTTCATTGTTTCGTCTCCAGGACAGCCCTGTGGGGTCGATGAACGCCAACGGATTGTTGATCGCATAGGCATAGCCGTTCCAACCCTGGGGAACCAGCGGATCCGCGCCGGCGTTTGCCGGATCCACGCCCGTAAACCGCCCCAGGCGGGCGGAGTAGTACCTTGCTCCGAAGTAGTCGAGGCTCGATTCGGGGTCGCGCTCTTTGCCCGTGAACTGCTGCTTGACGGCGCCGCCGCCGTAGCAGCCGAGACTGCGCCCGTTCAGTCCCGAGGCGATGCGCTCGCCGAACGGAAAAAAGTCCCGGCACTCCGCGAACTTCTTGTCCTGCTTCGTCACCAGCCGCGTCGATCCCAAGTGATCCTGCGTGATGAAGAACCTGCCGCCCGACCCCGCCGCCGGAGCTTTCGACGAGTACTCCGCCGCCAATTGCCCGAAGGCGTCATAGACGTACACCGTCGTCTCGCTTGTTCCCCGGATGTTCGTCGTCCGCTTCACCCGCTGCCCCAGACCGTCGTAAAAGTACGTCCCCTGCTCCTGCAACGACGCCACCGCGTTGTCGTACGTCTTCAGCCGGTTCTCCGCGTCGTAGCCCAACCGCCCCACGCCCGTCAGCGACGTCAGGTTGCCCGCCCCGTCGTAACTCCCCGCCGTCATCCGGTTCGTCGTCGTGTTGAACGCGCTCACCGCCGACGGCGCAGCCGCCGGCAAGGTGTGTCCGCGCACCCCCGTCACCGCCCGGTTGCCGTAGGCGTCGTAACTGTAGTCCCGACACCACGCCGCAGTCGTCGGGCAGCCGCTTGCGCCCGTGGGCGCCGTCCCCCCTTCACTCGCCAACCCCAAGCGGTTCGCCCCGTCGTAGCGGTAATACTGCGTCAATGTCCCGCTCATGCCCTCGCGCCCGATCGTCTGACTCAGCACGTTGCCGTTGTTCGCCGTCGTCCCGTAGTCGAAACCCAGCGACAGCTTGTTCGCCCTCTCAGTCTCGCTCGCCGATGTCCCCAGCCTTATCGCCGTCGGCTGCATCCGCGCGTTGTATCCCCGGCTCTCGTACAATCCGTTGCCCAGCTTCATTGTACGCAGCCCCCCGTGCGCCGCGTAGGCCATCTCCGCCGCGTACTCCTTCGCCCCCACCGTGTTCTTCCCCACCGCCTTCGGCCGCCCCGCCTCATCGTATTCATACGCCACCTTCAACCCCGACGGATACGTCTGCGTCTTCAGCATATTGCTTGCCACAATTTATTTTGGTATGGATGGATTGCCTATTTGATAGGAATTGTTCGGAGATCAACTTCAGACACTTTGCGCAAAATCATGCGCCACGGCACCTTTTTTCTACCATAAAGCGCCTTACGGCGAATCCGCTCTCCCGGCTTTGTGTCCGCCCCACTCCAGTCAATCCGCCCCTCGAACCTCGCATGTAAATCAAATCCCCCAGAACAACCTTTCATGAATAGCATAGCCACAGGGTGGCTGTCCAGAAAAAACCCCTGATGGGGCTTTACCTGATAGGGAGCTAAAATGAGCACGGGTCCTGGCAAATCAAGCACTTGATCAGGACGTAGGTAAACACAATTGTTGACTGTAAGGTACCATTCCCCAAAATCTCCACGGTCTAATCTTCCAAAAACGCTCACAAAACGCCCTGAATATTCTCGGGGTGCTTGCATGATCGCACAAAGGTCTGTCTTCTCCGCCTCTACTTCTGCTGCAAAAACATAACAGTTCATGAACAAAAAAACCGAAAAGAATTCCAACTTCCACCGCAATTTCATTATTTTGTTTCCCCTAGTTTTTTCATATATCTTTCAATTTCTTTGCTACGTATTTGTTCCAGAACAGAGCGGTCCACCAGAAGCCAATCTTTATTCCAAAGATATCCTTGCGGATCGTTCCGACCTAGCCCTTGATAGAATACGGATTCGGTAAACAGAGCATGTCTTTCCTTTCCTATCTGATGAAATTTCGGCATCATCAGAATCCTGCCCGGCAAATGTCCCCCTTCATGAGCGACTGTGCCGGCGAAAAACGCATCCCTGTCTTCCGGCGTGAACCTATTATCATTGGCGTATTTATCGATCCTGGAGAGATCGAGGGTTATCGTGTTCGTGACCGGATTCGCCTTTCCGACAGGGCCGCCCAATTGACCGAACACAATTTTGGCGCCTTTACCCTCTTCTTCTCCAATTCTCTTCAACGCTTGCTCCAATACCTTGCGTCCTTTCAATCCTTCCTTCCGGTTGTTGCCGCTGTGCGTATGTCCTTCAGCGCATCGCGAAACTGCTGCTGCTGCTCGAGGCACTTTGTGTCCTTACTGCCGCAAGATACGGCAAACTGGTACAGGCCCAGCGGATCGATGAAGTTCAAGGGATTCCCGCTCACATACGAGTATCTGTTCCATGTCTGCGGATCGCTCGGGCGACCGGAATTCAATAACGGATCGGGCGATACGAACCGCCCCAGGCGGGCGGAGTAGTACCTTGCGCCGAAGTAGTCGAGGCTCGATTCGGGGTCGCGCTCCTTGCCCGTGAACTGCTGCTTGACGGCGCCGCCGCCGTAGCAGCCGAGACTGCGCCCGTTCAGTCCCGAGGCGATGCGCTCGCCGAACGGAAAAAAGTCCCGGCACTCCGCGAACTTCTTGTCCTGCTTCGTCACCAGCCGCGTCGAGCCCAGGTGATCCTGCGTGATGAAGAACCTGCCGCCCGACCCCGCCGCCGGCGCCTTCGACGAATATTCCGCCGCCAACTGTCCGAAGGCGTCATAGACGTACACCGTCGTCTCGCTTGTTCCCCGGATGTTCACCTGCCGCTTCACCCGCTGCCCCAAGCCGTCGTAGAAGTACGTCCCCTGCTCCTGCAACGACGCCACCGCGTTGTCATACGTCTTCAGCCGGTTCTCCGCGTCGTAGCCCAGCCGCCCCACGCCCGTCAGCGACGTCAGATTCCCCGCCCCGTCGTAACTCCCCGCCGTCATCCGGTTCGTCGTCGTGCTGAACGCGCTCACCGCCGACGGCGCAGCCGCCGGCAAGGTGTGCCCGCGCACCCCCGTCACCGCCCGGTTGCCGTAGGCGTCGTAACTGTAGTCCCGACACCACGCCGCCGTCGTCGGGCAGCCGCTTGCGGACGCGGGCGCCGTCCCGCCTTCCGATACCAGCCCCAAGCGGTTCGCCCCGTCGTAGCGGTAATACTGCGTCAATGTCCCGCTCATGCCCTCGCGCCCGATCGTCTGGCTCAGCACGTTGCCGTTGTTCGCCGTCGTCCCGTAGTTGAAACCCAACGACAGCTTGTTCGCCCTCTCCGTCTCGCTGGTCGATGTCCCCAGCCTTATCGCCGTCGGCTGCATCCGCGCGTTGTATCCCCGGCTCTCGTACAATCCATTGCCCAGCTTCATTGTACGCAATCCCCCATGCGCCGCGTAGGCCATCTCCGCCGCGTACTCCTTCGCCCCCACCGTGTTCTTGCCCACCGCCTTCGGCCGCCCCGCCTCATCGTATTCATACGCCACCTTCAACCCCGACGGATACGTCTGCGTCTTCACCGTCCCGTCCGCATTGTACTCGTAGGCGAACGCCCGCGCCGCGTCTCCCGTTGTCGTCTGCGCGCTCGCCGTCACCCGCCCCAGCTTGTCGTAACACCCGTAGCTCGTCGTCGATACCCCTGCCGCCGCCACCGACGTCAACCGCCCCTTGTTCTTGCAAACCGCGATCGATCCCGCGTCATACGTATAGGTCACGCCCGGCGTCCCGGCGAAATCCGTCCCGCCCCCCGAATAGCTCGTCGTCTTCACCCGGTTCAGCGCATCGTAGGTGTGCGTCACCGTCCCTCCGCGGCCGTCCCGCTTCGTCAGCACGTTGCCGTTGCCGTCGTACGTGTAGCTCACCGTCCCGTTCTCCGGGTTGCTTGCGCTCGTCAGCCGCCCCAGCTTGTCGTAGGCGAACGTGCGCAGCTGCCCGCCCGAACAAGCGCCGCTGCTGCTCACCGTGGCGTTCTGCCTCACCAACGTCAGGTTGTCCGCCGCATCGTACTCGTAGCAGGTGTTCTCGCTGTTCTCGCTCACCCGCACCAGCCGCCCCAAGCCGTCGTACGCGCTCGTCCGCGTGACCCCCGCCGCGTCCCGCACCGTCACCGTGTTGTTGCCGTACGTCGTCGTCGTCCGCCCCATGCTGCTGCTATTCGACCCCCACGGCGACGGCCTGCCGCCGCCGGCGAAGGCGGCTGTCTCCACCACCCGCCCGTTGCGGTCGTACTTCGTCCGCGTCCAGCCCATCGTCTCTTCCGTCGTGCTCCTGTACGGGTTCGATACCAACTCGTAGCGGTTCGACCCGCTAATCCATCATTGTCTCATAAACTTCAAAATGTCTGCGGAGAATATAATATGATGTGAGGCATCGCCGATTCCTCTTTCCCATTCGTAGCTGAAAGGGATAATGAATTCATAATCAGAATCCATGTGATTTGGCGGCACAATAAAAAACACGCTCGTTTCGGGCGCAATCCAAAAGACAGATCGCAAAGCACAATCTGGAGTGAAGGACAGAGGAAACCGTCGATTATCCGTGGATTCCGGTTCTGCTTTTGAATCTCTACCTTTAGAAGAATAGTAAAATTCCTGTTTCATCCTTTTCATGTAACAGGGATAAATTCTGCTTCCGGGATGCATTGCCAATACATCACTCCCATCACTTAGTATAAGATGATCAAGCGATCGAGAATTTACTTGCATACTATCGAGTCGTTCAGCTGGAATACGAATTGCTTTGCGAGTATTATTGAGCAACTGGAGCTTATACTTCGTTTCGCCATTGTCTCTTTTTTTCAAGGTCTTTTGATGTTCGACATAGCGAATATATACGGAGGGTCGATCTACGTCTAGCAACATATCCGTTGCAGACAGCTTCTGTGCGGAAGAACCACCGGCAAGTGTCGAAGGCGTTGAAGAAATCGAATCCTGAATAACCGATTCTTCCATCGCTTTCTGAAGTTCTTCTCCGGAAAACGCAACTTCATGATCGCCATTTCCGTAACCCCATGTTCGTTTTTCCCATTCGTATTCGAAAGGTATACTTAAAATGTAGTTTAAAGCCAAGTGCTCGCGAGGCACAACGAAGAAGGCACTCTCTCCCGATGCTATCCAGATGTCGAGATGCTGATGATGACAATATGACAAGTCACGATCAAAGATCGCGTTGACGGTGAGTTCCTTGTATGACGGCAATTCAAACCGCCAATTGCTGTGTAGTATGGCATCAGAGTTCGACCCCATGCCCAAGTTTACCGCCGAACGCTCCAAATACGGATTTTCCTTTACCTCGTAGCAAGGGAAAATGGTTCCTCCATCGCGTATTGCTTTAACATTTCTCCCGTCACTTAAAGCAAGTCCTCGTGCCTCCGGTGGGAGATGAAACACTTGGTCAGAAATCTGAATCGCGCCCCCGGTATTGTTGACCAACTGGAGATTGACTTTCGTTTCGGTCTTTTTTTCTGTTCCCGAAACTTCACCCGCAACCTTATTATCTTCTAAAAGCGCATCGTAACGAATATACACGGAAGGCACCGTTTCATTGAGAAGCATACGCACAGGCGATCCCTGTCCGTAAACCGCGTCGCCGAACAGGAAAATTATCGCTAGGGATAGAGTTCGTATCTGTATCATTTCTTTCGCTCGAGTATCTTTCCGGGGCTTTCGGGCGTCAAACGGTACAAAGGGCCCTTTAAGGTTTCGATGATACCATTGGTTCGGAGCGTGTTGGCATCCGCTGCATCCCATCCAGAACTCCAGATCAAAGGTCCGCCAAATCCCAGAGGATCGGGGCGCCCAAGACCTTGAGCAACAAATGAAGATGCTTGGAAAGCACTCATTTCGTCGGCATACTTATTAAGATTGAGCGGAAGTCCCAAAATTATATCGGCAGCACGGATCGACAGGTTTATCGGAAGGGCGCCCACTAGCGCAGAAACATTGCTAACGTGTACTCCCTCGTGAGCAACGGATATTGCCAGCGAACCATCTACTTTGTGTTTATTAAGGTCGAATGTTACAATCGTATTCTGCCCCAAGGGGTTGTCTGAAGTCACCTCTTTTTTCGGATAACCCTTAACACCAGGCTGTGTTTCGGCAGCCCCTCCTTTTTTAGTCGAACCGAACCTGACTGTTACGCCATTGTTCACGCCCTTCGTGCCGTATGCCAGAATGGCGCTATTGAGTCTTTTGTATTTTTCCGAGCCGCTATCGAATGAGTCGCGTGCTGTTCCTACACTGCTCAAGGCCGTAGCAAAGTCAGTGCAATCCTGCTTGGCACCGATGCAAACGTACAACCCTGTCGGATCTGTAAAAGTGAGCGGATTATTGAAGCTGTAACTATACCGGTTCCAACTCTGTGGGTTTGCGATATGGCCGGATGACAATAGCGGATCCACACCCGTAAATCGGCCCAGGCGTGCCGAGTAGTACCTTGCGCCGAAGTAGTCGAGGCTCGATTCGGGGTCGCGTTCCTTGCCCGTGAACTGCTGCTTGACGGCGCCGCCGCCGTAGCAGCCGAGACTGCGCCCGTTCAGCCCCGAGGCGATGCGCTCGCCGAACGGGAAAAAGTCCCGGCACTCCGCGAACTTCTTGTCCTGCTTCGTCACCAGCCGCGTCGAGCCCAGGTGATCCTGCGTGATGAAGAACCTGCCGCCCGACCCCGCCGCCGGCGCTTTCGACGAGTATTCCGCCGCCAATTGCCCGAAGGCGTCATAGACGTACACCGTCGTTTCGCTCGCCCCGCGGATGTTCACCTGCCGCTTCACCCGCTGCCCCAAGCCGTCGTAGAAGTACGTCCCCTGCTCCTGCAACGACGCCACCGCGTTGTCATACGTCTTCAGCCGGTTCTCCGCGTCGTAGCCCAGCCGCCCCACGCCCGTCAGCGACGTCAGATTCCCCGCCCCGTCGTAACTCCCCGCCGTCATCCGGTTCGTCGTCGTGCTGAACGCGCTCACCGCCGACGGCGCAGCCGCCGGCAAGGTGTGCCCGCGCACCCCCGTCACCGCCCGGTTGCCGTAGGCGTCGTAGCTGTAGTCCCGACACCACGCCGCCGTCGTCGGGCAGCCGCTTGCGGACGCGGGCGCCGTCCCCCCTTCCGATACCAGCCCCAAGCGGTTCGCCCCGTCGTAGCGGTAATACTGCGTCAGCGTCCCGCTCATGCCCTCGCGCCCGATCGTCTGACTCAGCACGTTGCCGTTGTTCGCCGTCGTCCCGTAGTTGAAACCCAACGACAGCTTGTTCGCCCTCTCCGTCTCGCTGGTCGATGTCCCCAGCCTTATCGCCGTCGGCTGCATCCGCGCGTTGTATCCCCGGCTCTCGTACAATCCGTTGCCCAGCTTCATTGTACGCAATCCCCCGTGCGCCGCGTAGGCCATCTCCGCCGCGTACTCCTTCGCCCCCACCGTGTTCTTCCCCACCGCCTTCGGCCGCCCCGCCTCATCGTATTCATACGCCACCTTCAACCCCGAAGGATACGTCTGCGTCTTCACCGTCCCGTCCGCATTGTACTCGTAGGCGAACGCCCGCGCCGCGTCTCCCGTTGTCGTCTGCGCGCTCGCCGTCACCCGCCCCAGCTTGTCGTAACACCCGTAGCTCGTCGTCGATACCCCCGCCGCCGCCACCGACGTCAACCGCCCCTTGTTCTTGCAAACCGCGCTCGATCCCGCGTCGTACGTATAGGTCACGCCCGGCGTCCCGGCGAAATCCGTCCCGCCCCCCGAATAGCTCGTCGTCTTCACCCGGTTCAGCGCATCGTAGGTGTGCGTCACCGTCCCCCCGCGGCCGTCCCGCTTCGTCAGCACGTTGCCGTTGCCGTCGTACGTGTAGCTCACCGTCCCGTTCTCCGGGTTGCTTGCGCTCGTCAGCCGCCCCAGCTTGTCGTAGGCGAACGTGCGCAGCTGCCCGCCCGTACAGGCGCCGCTGCTGCTCACCGTGGCGTTCTGCCTCACCAACGTCAGGTTGTCCGCCGCGTCGTACTCATAGCAGGTGTTCACGCTGTTCTCGCTCACCCGCACCAGCCGCCCCAGACCGTCGTACGCGCTCGTCCGCGTGACCCCCGCCGCGTCCCGCACCGTCACCGTGTTGTTGCTGTACGTCGTCGTCGTCCGCCCCATGCTGCTGCTATTCGACCCCCACGGCGACGGCCGGCCGCCGCCGGCGAAGGCGGTTGTCTCCACCACCCGCCCGTTGCGGTCGTACTTCGTCCGCGTCCAGCCCATCGTCTCTTCCGTCGTGCTCCTGTACGGGTTCGATACCAACTCGTAGCGGTTCGACCCGCTGTAGCGGTAGCCCCGCGCCACGCGCACTCTGCCTCCTGTCTCACTGTTCCCCACTGTCCCGCTGCTCTCTTCAACTTTCTCCGTGCCGTTCGTCCGCTCCAGCCACAGCCGCCCCAACGGATCGTAATGGCTCTCCGCCGCCAGCTTGGCGTCGTTCGGCCGCAATCGGTCGCGCTCCTCGTACACCCGACGATCCCCGTCGTGATACTTCGTCTTCGTCTTGCGCATCCCGGCTTCGCCCACTTCCGTCACCCGCCCCAAGCGGTCGTACTTGTAGGTCGTGACGATACTGTTGTCGAAGTCCGTCTGGCTGGTCGGCAGCCCCGACTTGCAGTCGTAGGCGTAATCCGTCGTGCGCTCTTCCGGCAGAGGGTTCGAACTGCGGTACGCTTCCTCCCGCTTCGTCGGATACAGATTCGACACCGACACGTCCGCCCCGCGACTCCCGTTCACGGCGCGCGCCCCCGGACAGCCGCTGATCGCCGCGTAGGTCAGCTTGACGCTGTTGCCCCGCGCGTCCGTCGTTTGCGTCAGGTTGCCGTGCGCGTCGTAAGTATGCCTCGTCGTTGCGGTCGCCGAATTCACTCCATTCACTCCCCGCACTACCCGCGTCGCGTTCCCCCGCGCGTCGTAGGTGTAGTCCGTCTTGGCCTGCACCGTCCCGCTCGCCGAACCCGCGCGCACCTCGCTGTAGTCCGTCAACGACAGCAGCCGCGGCGGCGGCGCGCCGCCCGTTGCCGCCGCCGCAGGCGCCCGCCAATAGCCGTTCGCATGATCGCCCGTAGAGGATGCGCTCGGCGTCGTCCGCGTGTAGGCGTTGACCGCCGTGCGCACCGGCCTGCCCGTCGGAACCCCGCTTGGAATGAGCGCCCTGCCGCTGCGCGGAACCGTCACGCCGAAGTCATACTCCGCCGCCGTCAGCACGTTGCCGTTCTTGTCCCGCGTCATCGCCCGCGCCGCCGTCTTCGTCCCCTGCGTGCGGTACTCCGCCCGCACATAGGGATTGCCCGCATCGCTCGGGTGGATCACCGGCGAATGCCTGTACGCTTGGTTCTTCCGCCAGTAGCGCTCCACCTTGTCCCCGTTCGGCTGCTCGACCTTCCACACCAGCCCCGCCTTCCAGGCGTCCGCGCTGCTCGCCGCCACCCCGTCTTCCTCGTAGAAATAGGTCCTCGTCACTCCGCCGTCCGGCGCCGTCACCGTGCTGACGTTCCTGCTGTCTATCGAGTACCTCCACGTCTCGCTCAACGCCCGACTCGTCAGCGGTTCGGTGTAGGCCACCACCTTGCTCGTGATCGGGTTCTCCAGCAAATCAGTCCATTTGTTCTGCTTGTCCCGGTAACTGTAGGTCACGCTGCCCGCGCTGCCCGCCGCCGCGCCCGCCGCCTTCGGAAAGTGGACCTTCTTCAACTCCCCGAACGCCGTCGTCGGACCGTGGTACTCGAATACGTATTCCAGCCGCTGCCGCCCCTCGATCTGCGGCAGCTTGATCTTGTCGATCGTGCTCACGTCGGGCGCGCGGCGCGACGAACCGCCCCAACTGTATCTTCCCGCGCTCATGTCCACACTGCCGCGATCAAGCTGCCATTCCAACCGCCCCCCGTGCCCCGGCGCCCTCACGATATCGAAGACCTTGTCAGGCTCATTCTCGCCGCCGCTCTC
The DNA here is from genome assembly GCA_965242705.1 of Bryobacterales bacterium. Lineage (GTDB taxonomy): Bacteria > Acidobacteriota > Terriglobia > Bryobacterales > UBA6623 > CATQHP01. The sequence goes on along the minus strand of OZ251486.1, from coordinate 4,956,005 downwards.
CCTCACGCTGACGATCTCGATCTCCCGCCCCGCATCGTCGCGCAGGATCGTGCAGTCGAGACCGCTATCGCTCCCGTGACGGCAATTGCTGCGGTGCTCCACCCGGATCGTGTTGCCGTTGCGATCGATCAGCTGCTCCGTCTGGTCGCGCTTCCCGCGCACCCGCCGCCCGTCGTTGAAATGGATCGTCCAACGCCACTTTGTCCAATTCCCCGTGCCGCGGTGCAGCGTCACGTGCGCGAACGCGCCGTCGGTCGTCACGTAGCGCACGTCCCCGGCGATGTCCACCCCCTGCGTCAGGCACGGTCCCCGCCGTCCCGTCGGACTGTACGCATAGAAGCCGTCGCCGCGGTTGTCTCCCTGGGTGTCCTGCGTATTCATCAACCGCAGCAGATGCGCGCTCCCGTCCGGGAAATGCACCCGCATCTTGTAGGCATAGTGCGCAAAGTGATTCGTAGCGCATTCCACCCCGCCCGTCACGGCGTGCCGGTATTCCATCTCCAGCCCGTATTCGAACCCGTAGCGCCAGCCGCCTTCGGACGATCGCACCAATCTGTGCCGCAACTCCGTCTCCGTCTCGCTGGACTGATGCAACACCGGCTCCACGTCCCAAATCTGCGAGTTGTAGAGCAAATCGAGCGTGAACGCCGAGCCGCCTCTGCCCGGCGGCAGCGAGGCCAGCGGAATGCGCAGCATCACGTTGCCGGTGACCATGTTGATCGTTTCGATATCGCTGACGTTGAAGCCCCCGCCCACATGGAACCCGCGATCGGCCTTGCCCCGCTGCCCCGCCGGCGGCGTCGGCTGCGCCCACAGAACCGCCGCCCCGATCAGCAGCAGCCCCGCCGCCCGCGCCCAGCGGCCCGCAAAGCTCGTCAGCCGTCTGCTCTTGCTCCAAACCATGCGCTCAGTTCCCCGCCGTAAACGCCCCGTCGGCTTTGTCGGCGTCCAATACAATCCGCTGGGCAAAAAACGACAGCAGCCTCCGCCCGGCCGCCATGCGCACCACCGCCAACGGAAAATGCTGCCCCGCGGCCTGCCTCCACTGACCCATCAACGTCTCCACTTCCCCCGCCGCGCTCACGTACCGCACCCGCGCCGGCAGCCCCGTATCCGAGTCGAAGTAAAAAAACTTGACCCGATCGATGGCCGCCGAGCCGCCGCGTCCGCGCCAACGCAATTCGTAGATGTCGTGCCATGTTCCCCCTTCGGCGCCGGAAGCCGCAGCCTCGTCGGCGGGAAACCGCCTGCCGATCAGCCGCAAGGCGTCCCCGCGATCGACCGAGGCGAAAAACGCCTCCACCGAATCGTCGATCAGCGATTCCGCCGCCGCCAGATCCTCCGCGCTCAGGGCGCCTCCGCTGCTGCTTTCCCGCGTCCCGTCGAAGGCCACGACATGTTTCGGAAACACCAGCCGGAACCGCCCGCGGATGTCGCGGACCAGGCTGACCGGTTTGGAAACTCCGTTCGCTCCGGTCAACTGCCCGGCGACGACCACCCGCTCTTTGCCCTTGCTCGCGAAACGGTCTCCCTGCGCGTCGAGCTCCGCCTGCAGGTTCGGCGGAACCAGCAGCACCCGCTGCCCCTGCGCCGGCGGAACCCCGGCGGCGGCCGCCAAGACTGCCGCCGCCGCGGCCGGCAGCCATTTCTTCCCTCTGCGCGCTCGCGCCACGTCGGCCCTGCCTCTGATTTTACAAAGTCCCAAGACGCATCCCCGCAAACCGAGGCAGCGATCGAAAACCCAATCTTCGTTCATGAAGTTTCTCTGCATGGCGAGTCGTTTCATGGCGTCGTAGCCGTCTGCCCGGGGTCGGCAATTACGAACAGATAATGGATACTGTTGCCGGCTGCCGCCAAGGCTTCCATGAAATCCGCTTGCTGCCCGGTCATGGCGATGGTCCAGGTTGCAAAATCTCCGCCGCCTCCGTTGCGGACACCGGATTCGATCTGCGAATAAGGTATCTCGATAAAGATCGGCGTACCGCTCGTTGCGGCGATGTAAAGCGACTTGCTTGCCCCCTCGCCGGTCGATGCCCAGTATTCTCCGGCCTGGTCGTCGGTTTCCGAATCTCCCGGAGTGGCGTCGGCGGCGCGAATGATGATTGATTTGCTCGTCGTCCATGTTCTGTAGGTGATCCTCTGGATGTTGGTGTCCGTCCCTACAACGGCGTCCGAGCCGGAGGCAAGAGTCCCTACGGCTACGCCCCCCCGGTACCTCGTGTTGTCGTAAATGTCGATATCCTTGACGCGCCCCAAGGTCGGCGCATTGACCAATGCGCCGGTGGTAACATCCATGCGCGCAACCTGGCCGGTCAACGACGCCCGCCATTGCGTGACGGTGACGGTGACGGAGGCCGTCGCCGCGGTGGTTCCCGCCGCGCCGGTTGCGGTCAGCGTGTAGGTGGTCGTCGCCGTAGGCGTTACCGTCGTGCTGCCTGACGCAACGGGCGTAACCGCGCCCACGCCGTTGTCGACGGTTGCGCTCTGCGCGTTGGCGGTGGTCCAGTTCAATGTTGCCGATTGTCCGCGCACGATCGACGATGTCGCGGCGGTCAACTGCGCCGTCGGCGGCGGTTCGGTGACGGTAATGGTGATGGAGGCCGTCGCCGCGGTGGTTCCCGCCGCGCCGGTTGCGGTCAGCGTGTAGGTCGTCGTGGCCGTAGGCGTCACCGTCGTGCTGCCCGATGCAACGGGCGTCACGGCGCCCACGCCGTTGTCGATGGCTGCGCTCTGCGCGTTGGCGGTGGTCCAGTTCAATGTTGCCGATTGCCCGCGCACGATCGACGACGACGCGGCGGTCAACTGCGCCGCGGGCGCGGGCGTGACCGTCTGCTCCGGGTCGGCGATCGCAAACACCACCGTGTCGCCGCGGGTAATCGACTTCATGAACACGTCGCGGGAGTCGCCGCTCGTGAAGTCCCACCGCGCCCAATGGAGGCCTACCGCAGTCAAAGTTGAATAGGGAACCTCGATGCATGAGGCGCCGGCAAAATCAGACCCGCCCGGCACGCGGCAGAAATACAACGACTTGTTGTGCCCCGCGCCGCCGGAAGACCAAAACGAATCGCTGTTTCGGGAAGCAGCCTGCAGATGAATCCCCAATATGCTCCCGCCTCTGCCGTACTCGATGTAGAAAATGCGGTCGTCCGGGTCGGTTCCTTGCACCAGCGCATCGCTGCCGTATTGCAGGACGCCGACATCATCGATGTCATCCCAAACCAGATCGGAGGAAAGGGCGCCGCCGTAAGTGGTCTGAAAAATCATGTAGGGCCTTGCCGCGCTCGTCTCGACGTTGCGGATTTCCATCCGCGCCAGTTGGCCGCTCAGCGCGGGCATCGAACGCCCGACCGACAACTCGACCGCCGGCGGCAGCGCGGGGTACGCGCCTGTATCGGCAATGACGATCAGCAGCGGCGTGCCTTCCGTCTTGCCGTCGAGAAACGCCGTTACCGGAGAAGCGGGCGTGAAGTCCCAATTGATATAGCCGCCCCCGGCCGCCGACGTGGCCGCCGCGGCAAACTCGTACCCCCGCTCGCCGTCAAAGACGAAGATCGACTTGCCGCGCCCGGAGCCGCCGGAGCCGAAATACGTCGAAGCCGTGCGGCTGCTGGCGGGTTGGGCGCTCGAGCCGCTCCAGAAGCCGATGGCCAACGTATCCGATTGTTTGGACCAGGTGAAATCCTTGACCGCAAAACCGGACTCCAGAGCCAAGTCGTGGGGCGTCAGCAACGTTCCCACGCCGCTCTCTTGCGCCGACCACCACCTGTTGCCGGAGGCGCCCCCGTTGCCGACCACGATCGGTATCCGCGCCACCTCGCCCTCTCCCGCCGCGAGCCACGTATCGACGCCGGTCTTCACCTTGACGGTTGTCGTTGCCGTTGCAGTTCCCGTTGCGCCCGTTGCGGTCAACGTATAGGTCGTCGTAGCCGCGGGCGTCACCGTCACGCTGCCGGCGGCGGCCGGCGTGACTGCGCCGACGCCGTTGCCGATGGTTGCGCTCTGCGCGTTGGACGTGCTCCAGGTCAACGTCGCCGAGCGCCCGCTCAGGATCGTCGATGCCGAAGCAGTCAATTGCGCCGTCGGCGTGGGGGTGATGGTTTGCCCCGGGTCGGCAATTGCGAACACCACCGTGTCGCCGCGGGTAATCGACTTCATGAACACGTCGCGAGCATCGCCGCTCGTGAAGTCCCACCGCGCCCAATGGAGACCTACCGCAGTCAAAGTTGAATAGGGAACCTCGATGCACGAGGCGCCGGCAAAATCAGACCCGCCCGGCACGCGGCAGAAATACAACGACTTGTTGTGCCCCGCGCCGCCGGAAGACCAAAACGAATCGCTGTTTCGGGAAGCAGCCTGCAGATGAATCCCCAATATGCTCCCGCCTCTGCCGTACTCGATGTAGAAAATGCGGTCGTCCGGGTCGGTTCCTTGCACCAGCGCATCGCTGCCGTATTGCAGGACGCCGACATCATCGATGTCATCCCAAACCAGATCGGAGGAAAGGGCGCCGCCGTAAGTGGTCTGAAAAATCATGTAGGGCCTTGTCGCGCTCGTCTCGACGTTGCGGATTTCCATCCGCGCCAGTTGGCCGCTCAGCGCGGGCATCGAACGCCCGACCGACAACTCGACCGCCGGCGGCAGCACGGGGTACGCGCCCGTATCGGCAATAACAATCAGCAGCGGCGCGCCTTCCGTTTTGCCGTCCAGGAACGCCGCCGCTTGTGAATCGGCGCCGAGGCGCCAATTGATATAGCCGTGCCCGGCTGCCGATGAGGCCGCCGCGCCGAACTCATATCCCTGCTCGCCGTCGAAGACGAAGATCGACTTCCCGTGCGCGGGACCGCCGGAGCCGAAGTAAGTCACCGCCCCGCGGCTGCTGACGGGCCGCGTACTCGAGCCGCTCCACAAACTGAGACCAAACGTATCCGCTTGTTTGTACCAGGAGACCCCTTTGACCGCCAGATCGGACTCCAGCGTCAAATCGTTGGGCGTCAGCAGCGTCCCCACGCCGCTCTCTTCCGCCGACCACCACCTGTTGCCGGAGGCGCCCCCGTTGCCGACCACGATCGGTATCCGCGCCACCTCGCCCTCTCCCGCCGCGAGCCACGTATCGACGCCGGTCCTCACCTTGACGGTTGTCGTTGCCGTTGCGGTTCCCGTTGCGCCCGTTGCGGTCAACGTATAGGTCGTCGTAGCCGCGGGCGTCACCGTCACGCTGCCGGCGGCGGCCGGCGTGACCGCGCCGACGCCGTTGTCGATGATTGCGCTCTGCGCGTTGGTCGTGCTCCAGGTCAACGCCGCCGAGTGTCCGCTCAGGATCGTCGATGCCGAAGCGGTCAATTGCGCCGTCGGCGTGGGGGTGATGGTTTGCCCCGGGTCGGCAATTGCGAACAGGACCGTGTCGCCGCGGGTAATCGACGACAGGAACACATCGCGGGAGTCGCCGCTTGTGAATTGCCAATGCGTCCAAGGGTTTCCAGCTTCGGTCAACGTCGAATAAGGGACCTCGATGCACGAGGCGCCGGCAAAATCCGACCCGCCGGGCACACGGCAGAAATACAGCGACTTGTTGTACCCCGCGCCGCCGGAAGTCCAAAACTTCTGGTTGTTTCGTGAAGCCGCCAGATGGCTGATGTAGAGAATGTTGGCGCCGTCAGATTTTCCGTATTGAATGTAGAAAATGCGGTCGGCCCAGTTGGTTCCTTGAGCCAGCGCATCGCTGCCGTACTGCAAGTCGCCGACCTCTTGCACGTCGTTCCAAAGCAAATTGGAAGCAATGGCGCCGCCGTAGCTGGTGCTGAAGATAATGTAGGGTCTCGCCGCGCTCGTCTCGACGTTGCGGATTTCCATCCGCGCCAGTTGGCCGGTCAGCGCCGGCATTGAACGCCCGACCGACAACTCGACCGCCGGCCACAGCGTCGGATAGGCGCCCGTATCGGCAATGACGATCAGCAGCGGCGCGCCTTCCGTTTTGCCGTCCAGGAACGCCGCCGCTTGTGAATCGGCGCCGAGGCGCCAATTGATATAGCCGTGCCCGGCTGCCGATGAGGCCACCGCGCCGAACTCGTATCCCTGCTCGCCGTCGAAGACGAAGATCGACTTCCCGTGCGCGGGACCGCCGGAGCCGAAGTAAGCCACCGCCCCGCGGCTGCTGACGGGCCGCGTGCTCGAGCCGCTCCACAAACTGAGACCAAACGTATCCGCTTGTTTGTACCAGGAGACCCCTTTGACCACCAGATCGGACTCCAGCGTCAAGTCGTTGGGCGTCAACAAAGTTCCGACATTCTCCGCCGCCGACCACAACCTGTTGCCGGAGGCGCCGCCGTTGCCAACCACAATCGGTATCCGCGCCACTTCGCCCCTGCCCACCGCGAGCGACGTCTCGATGCCGACCTTCACCGTTACGGTCTTTCTTGCCGCTATGGTTCCCCCTACCCCGGTTGCCGTCAGCGTATAGGTCGTTGTCTCCGTCGGCCTCACCGTCACGCTGCCGGAAGCAACGGGTTTGACCGCGCCGACCCCGTTGTCGATGTTCAGGCTCAAGGCGTCGCTCGTCTCCCACGACAGCGTGACCGCGCCGCCGCTGACGGCCCAGACCGTCGAGGCCGTGAACGATTCGATCGAAGGATACGGGTTGAGCGTAACCTTTGCTGTCGCGGGCGTCGTGCCCGCATCGCCGTAGGCCTTCAATGTGTAGATCGTTGAAACCGAAGATTTCGAGGTAAGCGCTCTTCCCGTCCATGACCCCGACTCGGTCTTCGACCTCGAAATTACAGGGTTGGTGGAACTGGAACTGGAATCGATGACAATCCGCTTGGTATGCGACACATCCCATTCGAAAAGATACGACCCTGCAAACTTTCTTCCTGCGAAGAAATCGACGGTCGGCTGGTTTTGCGGCGTATTTTCATCAACCGTAACCCTGGCTCTCGCCGTTGCCGTGGGCGTCCCCTCCGCCCCGGTTGCGGTCAACGTATAGGTCGTAGTGCTTCCCGGTGTTACCGCCATGCTGCCAGAAGCCGTGACTGCGCCGATTCCTTTGTCGATCGTGACGCTCTGCGCGTTGGTCGTACTCCAACTCAATACCGCCGACTGCCGTCTGGGCACAATGCTCGACGGGAAAACCGTCAACTCCACCGTCGGCCACGGCTCGGTGACGACGATTGTGACCGAGGCCGTCACCGGGGGCGTTCCCGCCACTCCGGTTGCCGTCAGCGTGTAGGTCGTCGTCTCCGTCGGCGTTACCCTCGTGCTGCCGGCGGCTGCGGGCGTGACCGCGCCCACCCCGTTGTCGATGGTGGCGCTCTGCGCGTTGGTCGTGCTCCAACTTAATGTCGCTGACCGCCCGCGCCCGATCGTCAGCGGCGAAGCCGTCAACCGCGCCGTCGGCGGCAGATCGGTGGTCACGATCTTCTGGCCGGGATCGGCAATCAGCAACCAGAAGCGAATCGCGCCTGCCCGTTTCGCCAAAGCCTCGAGAAATACGGCTTGCGGCGCCGTTCGCTCGAAATCGAAAAATACCGTGCGGCCGTCGCTGGAAGTTCGCGAAGACTGGAGCGCCGCATAAGGAACCTCGGCAAAGCCCTCCTCCGCGGCGATGTACAGGCTTTTTGACGCTCCTTCGCCCGAGGCGCTGAAATAATCGCGCGCCGTCTGCGTCGTTCCCTCTACCGGCACGCAGTGCATTTCGACCATATCCGTGTCAGCGTGATAGTCCAACTTGCGAATTTGCATCGTGCTGCCGATACGATCGTCGCTGCCGGCAACCAGGGTCGAATGCGTCGGGCCGTACAACGCATGGCTGTTTCCGCTGTTGTAGGCGCTGATCGTGCCGGTCGTGATGTCCATCTCCGCTACTTTGCCGGTCAGCACCGCCTTCGCGAGCGTCGGGAAGGCGCCCGTATCGGCAATGACGATCAGCATCGGCGCACCTTCCGTTTTGCCGTCGAGAAACGCCGTTACCGGAGAAGCGGGCGTGAAGTCCCAATTGATGTAGCCGCCACCGGCCGCCGACGTGGCCGCCGCCGAGAACTCGTACCCCCGCTCGCCGTCGAAGACGAAGAGCGACTTGCCGTGCGCAGGACCGCCGGAGCCGAAGTACGTCGAAGCCGTGCGGCTGCTGGCGGGTTGGGCGCTCGATCCGCTCCAGAAGCCGATGGCCAACGTATCCGATTGTTTGGACCAGGTGAAATCCTTGACCGCAAAACCGGACTCCAGAGCCAAATCGTTGGGCGTCAGCAGCGTCCCCACGCCGCTCTCTTGCGCCGACCACCACCTGTTGCCGGAAGCGCCCCCGTTGCCGACCACGATCGGTATCCGCGCCACCTCGCCCTCCCCCGTCGGGAGCGACGTCTCGATGCCGACCTTCACCGTTATGGTCTTTCTTGCCGCAGTGGTTCCCCTTGCCCCGGTTGCCGTCAGCGTGTAGGCCGTCGTCTGCGTCGGCCTCACCGTCACGCTGCCGTCGGCAACGGGCGTAACCGCACCGACTCCGTTGTCGATGCTCAGACTCAAGGCGTTGCTCGTCTCCCACGACAGCGTAACCGCGCCGCCGCTGATGGCCCAGACCGTTGAAGTCGTAAACGACTCGATCGAAGGTCGCGGCGAGATCGTAACGCTTGCAGTAGCAGGCTTCGGATTCGTGTCATCGTCGCCATAAGCCGTCAGCGTGTAAGTTGTTGGAACATCCGTCTCCGAGACATACTTCTCTCCCGTCCAGATCCTCGAAATGTCTTGATTGGGGTTCGATCTCGAAGTTATGCGGTTACTGGAACTGCTACTGGAAGTGGAATTGATGACTACCCGTTTGGTATTTCGACACATCCAGTCGAGAAACACTCTTATACGTCCTCGCTCCCATACATATCCTCCAACAAACGAAACAATGACCGGTTGGTTAGAAGGCGGATTTGCAACCTCAACGGTGACGGAGGCCGTCGCCGGGGTCGTTCCAGCAGCCCCGGCCGCCGTCAGCGTGTAGGTGTAGGTCTTCGTCCCTGTCGTCGTCGTCGTCCCCGCACCCGTCGGGTTCACCGCTAAGCTGCCGGAAGCCGCGACCGCGCCGACTCCGTTGTCGATCGTGACGCTCTGCGCGTTGGTCGTGCTCCAGGTCAGGGTCGCCGATCCCCGCCCGCGCACAATTCTCGACGGGAAAACCGTTAGCCGCGCCGTCGGCTGCAGCACGGCGACGGCGACAGTGACGGAGGCCGTCGCCGGGGTCGTTCCGGCAGCCCCGGCCGCGGTCAGCGTGTAGGTCGTTGTCGCCGTCGGCCGCACGGTCTTGCTGCCGCCGGCCACGGGCGTGACCGCGCCGACGTCATTGTCGATGGTTGCGCTCCGCGCGTTGCTCGTGCTCCAGGTCAAGGTCACCGACTGACCCGCCGTGACCGATGCGGGCGCAGCCCTGAGAGTCGCCGTCGGACTGCCCGCCGCCAGCACTTCGACAGTGACGGAGGCCGTCGCCGGGGTTGTTCCCGCCGCGCCGGCCGCGGTGAGCGTGTAGGTCGTATCCGCTGTCGGGCTCACGGTCTTGCTGCCGCCGGCCACGGGCGTAACCGCACCCACGCCGTTGTTGATGATCGCGCTCTGCGCGTTGGTCGTGCTCCAGGTCAAGGTCACCGATTGCCCCGCCGCGATCCGGGGGCTCGACGCGCTGAGATTCGCCGTCAGGCTGCCCGCCGGCAGCACGGTGATCTTGACCGCGGCTGTTGCCGGGGTCGTCCCCGCCGCGCCGGTTGCCGTCAGCGTATAGGTCGTTGTCGCCGTCGGGCTCACGCTTTTGCTGCCGGAAGCCACGGGCGTAACCGCACCCACGCCGTTGTCGATGGAAGCGCTCAGCGCATTGGCAGTGGTCCAGGTCAAGGTCACCGGTTGCCCCACCACGATCGAGAGGCTCGACGCGCTGAGAGTCGCCGTCGGCTCCGCCGGAGCGGGCGGCGCGGGCGCTTCGACTGCAATCAACCGTCCGCCAGCATGAATGTATTCCTTGTCGAGATTCTGGGCGCAAACGCTTGCCGCCGCCAACAAGAACAAGCCAACCGCCGCAGGCAGCCGGACATGGAACGGAGAAAAGAAATCTTTGCTGGACGCAAATAACATCAGGCAGGCGCGGAAGCTGCGAGCGAATGGAAATGTTACCAAACAGGCGCCGATGCCTGCAACTTGCGGGCTGACGGCGCGAAGCCATGCGCCGCCTACCGCAAATTATGCTCCGCGGCATTCGCAGGCGGCACGACTGCTACGGCGCGGGGGCGGCTCCGGCGCGGAACAGATCGCTTATGATGGGCGCCGCGCCGTCGAACTGGGTCAGGGGGTTGAGGCCGAGCAGCCACTCGACGCTGCGCGTCAGCGAGGGCGTGGAGACGAATTTCTCAATGACCGTTTCGCGGCGGGCCGGGCCGCCGGAGCTTTCGAGCGCTCCAAGCCGCCGCCGTCTTGCGTTGCGCATCCCTTCCGGTAAAGTAGCACGCGAAAACAGGGCCGCGCTTCGCGCGGCAGGGGTTAGGGAACCTCTGAACAAGAGCACAGCGGGTTGGGATAATAGAGGGGTGCGGAAGGCACGGAGAATAAGGGGGAGAGCGATGAGCCAACGGACGTTTGCGGACATGGAGTACGAGGGGAAGAAAAAACAGACGAGGCGGGAGAAGTTCTTAGGGCGGATGGAGGCGTTGATTCCCTGGCAGCGGCTGGAGGAGCGCATCCGCCCGTATTACCCGCAAGCGGGGCGGGGGCGGCGACCGTACGAGTTGTCGGCGATGCTGCGCATCCACTGCGTGCAGTTGTTCTACAACATGAGTGATCCGGGGATGGAGGACATGCTGTACGAGCTCGAGTCGGTGAGGCGTTTCGTGGGTTTGTCGTTGGCCGAGCCGCTGCCGGACGAGACGACGATTTTGCATTTTCGGCACTTGCTGGAGAAGCACGAGTTGGGCGGGGAGTTGTTGGCGGAGATCAACCGGCACTTGGAGGCGCAGGGGTTGCGCTTGCAGAAAGGGACGATCGTGGACGCGAGCATCATAGAAGCGCCGTCGTCGTTGAAGAACCGCAAGCGGGAACGGGACGGAGAGATGAAGCAGACGAGGAAGGGGCGGCAGTGGCATTTCGGGATGAAGGCGCACATCGGGGTGGACGCGGGTACGGGGCTGGTGCATAGCGTGGCGGCGACGGGGGCGAACGTGGCGGACGTGACGCAAGTGGGGCGGCTGCTGCACGGCGGGGAGGAGCAAGTACACGGAGATGCCGGGTATCAAGGAGTGGAGAAACGGCCGGAGCACCGGGAGCGTGCGCTGGACTGGCAGGTGGCGATGAGGCCCGGCCGGCGGCGGCAGTTGGCGGCGGGCAGCGCGGCGGCGCAGGCGGAGCGGCGCAAGGCGGCGGTGCGGGCCAAGGTGGAGCATCCGTTTTTGTATGTGAAGCGGCGCTTCGGCTACGCGAAGGTGCGCTATCGCGGCTTGGCCAAGAACAGGGAACGGCTCAGCCTGTTATTCGGCTTGGCCAATCTGCTCATTGCCGAGCGTTATGCCACAGCCTGAGCGGCACAACGCAGGAGCAGTGCGTCCACAGCGGCTCGAAGCCGCTGAAACGGTGGTATAACTGTTGCCTGGAGGCCAAAATCAGCACAATTTCCATGCAAATCTCGATGAAAACCCCTCCTCAACCGCCCCCATCCGCCAACATCATCCTTCCTCTGCCCCTCTTACGCTATTATTCAGACCTTCCTTAGGGGTTGGGGGTTAGGGGGTAGTAGGAACCGCACGGCTTCAGTGAAGAGCGAGCTGAACGCATCCGGTCGATTTTCGGCGGGGCGGCGTCGAAAATAAGTGATCCCAGGCGATCATTGGCGAACAAGGTGAACAATCCGTGCGTGAAGCGCTTCTTTTCGTTCCATGAACCCCTTCGTACTTGACGGCTGCGCCGGGGCGCGCTGCGCGCGGCGGCGGATAGCGGGCTGCGCTTGGCGCCGGCGCCTGCTTGTTTCAGGGTTTGCTTGGGCCGGGGGCGCCCGGGTTTTTCGAGCGCCCCGTTTTTTGCCGCGGCCGCGGGACGTCAGTAGCCGACGGATTTATCCACCACGTGGGTCAGCGGCTCGCCGCGGGCGAAGCGTCCGACGTTGCCGGAGATGACGGTGAGCCGGCGGTCGTCGGAGGCCTTCGACTCGGAGGCGACGTGGGGGGTGATGACGACGTTGCCGAAGCCCCACAGCGCATCGCCTTTGGGCAGCGGTTCCGGGTCGGTGACGTCGAGGCCGGCGCCGGCCAGTTTCTGCGAGTCGAGCGCCTTGACCAGCGCGCCCTTGTCATAGAGCCTGCCCCGCGAGACGGCGATGAAGTAGGCGCCCTGTTTCATCAGGTCGAACTGTTTCGCGGCGATCATGCGCTCGCTTTGCGGGGTCAGCGGCGCGGCAATGAAGACCACGTCGGCGCGCGGCAGCACTTCGTTCAGCCGGTCGGGGGGAACGATTGCGGGGAAATAATTCGACACGGGGATGTCTTTCGGGTCGACGCCGATGACGTTCATGCCGAACCCGCGGGCGCGCTGGGCGATCTGTGTGCCTATGCCGCCGGCGCCGACAATGACGGCGGTCATGCCCGGCAACTCGGTCATGCCTTTGGGGGATTGTCCGCGCGACCGCCATTTTTGCTCCCCGCGTTCGGGGATGTATTCGTAAAGCCCGCGGGTCAACGAGAGCAGCATGGCGAAAGCATGATCGGCGATCGTGGGACCCTGGACGACCTTGCAATTGGTCAATTGCACGCCGCTTTCCATGAACTCGGGCCAGAAGCTGTAGGCTTCGACGCCGGCGCTTGTCGCCTGCACCCATTTGAGCTTGCCGGCCTTGGCGAACTGCTCTTTGTTGACGCCGCCGATAACGGCGTCGGCATCGACGATTTCGCGCTCGAAGGCTTCCCTCGAGCGTGCCATCACGACGTCGGCGTTGTTTCCCGCGGCGCGCTTGTAGAGCCTTTCCGCGTTGTTGTCGTAGAAGGAGCCTCCGGAGAGGGCGCGCACGACGATTTTCTTGTCGGCTGCCGCGGCAACCGCGGCGCATGCCAGCAGGGCGATGAGTATTCGTTTCATGGTTTCCTTCCTCGGTTGACTGGGGTCATGGTTGACAGGGATTCGCTCAATTGTAAACCGCGCGGCGGCCGGAACGCCGAGTCCGCACGGTATATTTCTCGATATTGTAAGGGGAAACGGGTATCCGCCAGATGCCGCCGGCCGGAATCTACATTTCTTTTCCGTTCTGCGCGCAGAAATGCACCTACTGCAATTTTGCGTCCGGAGTTTTCCCCCGGGAATGGCAGGACGTTTACCTTGAGGGCGTAGCGGGCGAACTGGAGGAGTCGGACGCTCTGCGCGGCGCCGAGACGATCTATTTCGGCGGGGGCAGCCCGAGCCTGCTTTCCGCGGAGCGGTTCGCGGCGCTTGCCGGGAAGCCGCCGGCGGGGGAATGGGCGGAGGCCACGATCGAAGTCGCGCCCGGCGACGCCGACGAGCCGCGCGTCCGCGCCTGGAGGAGGGCGGGCATCGACCGCGCCAGCCTCGGCGTGCAGTCGTTCGACCCGGAAACGGCCCGCGCGGCCGGGCGTCGCCATACCGCGGAAACGGTTGCGGCGGACGTTGCGCGGCTGCGCCGGCGCGGCATCGGCAACATTTCTGTCGATCTCATCGCCGGTTTGGCGCGCCAGACCCGCCGGACATGGGAGGAATCGCTGTCGTGGGCGGGACGTCTCGAGGTCGATCACGTATCGGTTTACATGCTGGAGGCGGACGATGAGAGCCGCCTGGGAGCGGAATTGCGCGCGGGCGGCAAGCGTTACGGCGCCGGCGAGGTTCCCGGCGGGGAGCGCATTGTGGAGATGTATCTGCGCGCGGTCGAGCGGTTGGGCGAGTTGGGTTTCGAGCGCTATGAAGTCTCGAACTTCGCGCGCCCCGGCAGGCAGTCGCGCCACAATCTGAAGTATTGGCGCATGGAGCCGTACTTCGGCTGCGGCAGCGGCGCGCATTCCTTCGACGGCGAGCGGCGCTGGGCCAATGCGGCCACCGCGGCGGAATACGTCTCGCGCATCCGCCAGGGGCTTTCGCCGCGCGAACCGGCCGAACGCCTGACCGATCGGCAATTGCTGGAAGACCGGGTGCTCAGCGGCCTGCGCACGGCCGCGGGCGCCGCTCTGACCGCCGACGAATGGAAGCGGCTTGCACCCGAAAGCACTGCAAGTTTCGCCTCGGGGCGGCTGGCCGCCGAAGGGCGGAGGCTGCGCCTGTCGGACGAGGGGTTCCTCTTCGCCGACGCCGTTACAGCGGAACTGTTGGCCTGAGCGGACGCGATCCATCATCGAAAAAATCTTCCACGTCTTCGATGCGGTCGGTGAGCGCGTAGTCGGGGAGGCTGTCGAAAAAAATCTTCCCGTAAGCCTTTGTGAGGATGCGGTTGTCGAGCAGCGCGAGCAGCCCGCGGTCATCGGCGCCGCGGATCAACCGCCCGAAGCCCTGCTTCAGCGCCAGCACTGCGGACGGTATTTGATATTCCTCGAAGGGGTTGCCGCCGTCCCGGCGGATCTTGCGGATGCGGGCGTCGACTACGGGGTCGGAGGGCACGGCGAAGGGCAGTCTGTCGATGATGACGGCGCTCAGCGATTCGCCGGGAACATCGACCCCTTGCCAGAAGCTCGCCGTAGCGAACAGGACGCTGTTGGGCGTACCGCGGAACTCTTCGAGCAGCGCCGCGTGCGGCGCCTGCCCCTGCATCAGGCAGGGGAACTCGAGCGAAAACGAGAGTTGCTCGTAGAAGAGGCGCATCTGCTTGAGGCTCGTAAACAGCACGAACGCCCGGCCGCGGCTGCACTCGAGCAGACGCGCCGTTTCGGCGGCGGCGCGAGCGGCGAAGTCGGGGGCGCGCGGGTCGGGCAGGCGATCGGGCACGTACAGCAGCGCTTGCGCGGGGTAATCGAAATGTCCGGGAGAAACCAATTCCCGCGCCGAGTCCAGGCCGAGCCGCGTTCGGGCGAACTCGAAGCCGCCGTTTACCGCCAGCGTGGCCGAGGTCAGCACCACGCTTTCCGCCTCGGCGAAGAGCCGTTCGGCCAGGATGGCCGAAACGTCGATGGGCGTCGCCTGCAGGAAAGTTCCCCGGCCGCGCCCTTCGACCCAGTACACGAAGTCTTCTTCGCCGCCTTCGAGGATCATGCGCAAGTCTGCGCCGAGTTCCGCCGCCCGCCGCTCGAGCGGGAGGATTTCGTCGGTGCGGTTGCGCACGAGCTTCAACCGGCTGTCGAGCGTCTGGAGCGCGGTCAGCAGCTCCGCGTATTCCCGCTCGCGATCTTCGACGAACTGAGTCCGGTCAGGAAAACCCCGGCGGCCCTGGACGCCGCCGAACAGGGCGAAGAACGCTTCGGAGCGGACGCGCAGCGCGTTGACCGCGCGGTCGATCTCTTCGGAGCCGAAATCGTTTTGCATGGCAACCGCCTGCACGTCGCGGGCCAGATCGTCGAAGCGGTAGTTGCTGATCTGAACGCCGAAATGCTGTCCGGCAACGTTTTCGATCTCGTGCGCCTCGTCGAAGACAACGACCTGATGCCGGGGCAGGATGGCGCCGAAATCGTTTTCCCGCAAGGCCAAGTCGGCGAAGAACAGGTGGTGATTGACGATCACGATATCGGCTTCGCGCGCCCGCCGATGCATATGGGTAATGAAGCAGCGTTCGAACTGCTCGCATTTCCGTCCGCTGCAAAGCTCGCGGCGGGCGTCGAGCTTGGGCCAAAGGCTGCTCTCGGCCGGCAATTTGCGCAACTCCGCCCTGTCGCCGGTTTCGGTTTCGGCGTCCCATTCCCGGATGAGGGCGAAGTCGGTGATTTCTTCGAGCCCTTTGAGGACGGGGCGATTTTCGGCTTCGAGCAGTTTTTGGCGGCAAAGGAAGTTTCTGCGGCCTTTCATATAGGCGACGCGCAGCTTGCGTCCCAGCGCCCGTTCGAGGAAGGGGACATCCTTATGAAAGAGCTGCTCTTGCAGGTTTTTGGTTCCCGTCGAGATCACCGCGCGCTTGCCGGCGGCGAGCAGCGGGAGCAGATAGGCCAGGGTCTTGCCGGTTCCGGTGCCGGCCTCGACGATGAGATGGCGTCCTTCGTCGAGCGCCGATTCGACCTCGCGGGCCATTTCGAGTTGGCCGGGGCGGAATTCCCAGCTTCCGAGATGCCTGGAAAGCAGACCGCCCCGGCGGAAGAAGTCGCGGACGCTCAGCCTTGCGGGAGAAGAGGCCAAAGAAAATCTTACCGTCAGGCGGCTTTGGCGGCCGGCGGGCTCACGCGGTCGGCGAACGAGCGCGCGCGCAGGCCTTGTCGGTAGCCTTGCAGCAGTCCGATCGCCGTGGCGATGACCAGCGGGCCGACGACCAGGCCGACGAGGCCGAATGCCTGGACTCCGCCCATCAGGCTGACCAGGACAAGCAGCCCGTTGAGCTGCGAGCGTCCGGCGATCAGAATGGGGCGCAGCACGTTGTCGATGCCGCTGATGACGAACGTTCCGAGCAGCAGCAGCACGATGCCGCGTCCGGTCTCGCCGGCGGCCAGCAGGCCGATGCCGGCGGGCGCCCAAACCAGATAGGGGCCGATAATGGGCAGGAACGCCAGGAAACCGCAGATCACGCCCCAGAACAACGGGGTCGGAATGCCCAGCGACCAGAAAATGACGCCGCTTGCCAAGCCTTGGCAGAGGGCGACCGCCAATCCGCTGGAAACGGTAACGGCAACCAGTTCGCCGACCCGCCGGAACATGAAGTCGCGGGAGTCTCCGCCGATCGGCGAGACGTCGCGAAGCAGGCGCACGACGTTGGGGCCGTCGCGGAAAAGGTAGAACATGGCGAACAGCATCACGATCAACTCGAACGTCCAGGAGGCAACGTTTCCGGCAAAGCGCGCCGACTGTTCGGCCAGGAAGCCTCGGGCGTCGCGGACGACGGCGTTCACCGTCGATTCGATGTCAACCGAGGGGATGGCCAGGCTTTCGAGAAACTGGGTGACGATTTCCGGGACGCGCGGCAGCCAATCGACGGAACGCACGGCGGCCAGGGCCTCGCTGACGAAAGCCGGAATGAGCCAGGTTGCCGGGCCGACGAGCAGGAAAGTCACCGCCAGGACGCTGAGCAGGGCCGCGGCATTCGGCCTCCGCAAGCGTCTTGCGAGCCGCGCATGCCAAGGGAAAAGGAAAATCGTAAGAACGGCGGCCCAGGTCAGCGCCGTCAGAAAAGGCCGTACGACCCGGCCCAGAAAATAGACCAGGACGCCAAGCAGGATCCACGACAAGATCTCCTGCTGCAGCCGCCGGTTTCCGTCAGGCAACGCCGCCTCTCAAATTCGAGTATAGCGGCGGCCTGGTTTCAGGCCGCGCCGCGGGCGCGCATCTCGAGGAACAACCGCTCGTAGCGGTCGGTGACGCGCTCCCAGTCGTAGCGCGCCCCGGCTTGGCCGGCGGCGGCTTCTTTCAAGTGGCGGAGTTCTTCGGGGGAGGCCGCGGCAACCCATTCGATGCGCTCGGCCAGGGACTGTTCGCTTTTGGCGTAGGCGATGCCCGCGCCGCCGGCGACTTCGCTGTTTTCCGGGGTTTCCAGATAGAGCACGACACAGCCGCGCCCCATGGCTTCGATCAGCGCCGGATGCGTGCCGCCGACTTCGGTGGCCTGGACGTAGGCCAGGCAATGCGACTGCAATTCCGCGTAGCCCTTGCCGTAGATTGCTCCCGGAAAGAGAATCCTGGGGTCGTCCGCGGCGCGCACTTTGCGGATGTATTCGCGGGCGTAGGGCGCATCGCCGACCATGACGAGTTTCTGTTTGCAGCGCGTACGCTCGAACGCCTTGACGACCAGGTCGGCGTTGTTTTCGGGCTCCATGCGGCTGACGTAAAGGAAGTAGCCGCCCGGCTCGAGGCCGAGACGGGCGAGCGCGGCGGTCGATGCCGCCGGGGTCGTTTCGGCGCCGTAGGCGATGAACCGCGTGTCGATTCCGTAGCGTCCGCGGTAGTAGCGCGCAATCACCCGCGCATCGCTGACGACGACGTTGGGGCAAAGCGTCGCCAGCCGCTCGGAGAACAGATACCAGGCGCGCGCCGCCGCGTTCCACTTGCGGCGTTGGCGCTCGATGCCGTCCACGTTGAGCGCCGTGGGAATGCCGGCGGCGCGCGGCCAGAAGGTGAAGGCGGCGTTCGCTCCATTGCAGAACAGAGCGGCGTCGCAATGGTGAAACAGCAGGTGCAGCGTGGAGACGAGCGTATGCGCGGGCGTATCCGCGTATTTGTGCGAGACGGTGGGCAGCACGACGCGGCGGACGCCCCGGTAGCTCGCGGCGGCGGTTTGGGAGACGTTGGCGCGGCAATAAACCGTGACCTCGTGGCCGCGCGCCGCCAAGCGCACCGACAATTCTTCGGCAAAAGTCTCGAACCCGCCGTAATTTGCCGGAATGCCGCGCGTCCCCAGGAGAGCGATTTTCATCGAGAGCGGCGGCGCTTACTGCCGGTCGGCGACGACCTCCCGCGGCTCCGTCCGGCTCAGGGCGGGGTCTTTCAGCGGCCAGCTTACGGGAGTAAAGCGGAACCAGCTTGCCATCTGCGTGTCGGCGGCGCGGCGGTGCGACTGGATCCAGCGGCGCTTGCGCAGGATATTGCCCATGTCGCGCCACAGATAATAAAACGCCCGCAGCGAGGACTGCTCGAACGCGACGCAATAGGCGACGACGCCCAGGTCGCGGACGGTGATCGGCAGGAAATTGCGGAAATACAGATTCGGCGTGATGTTCTTGATGCGCATCAGGAAGCGGTTTTTCACCGAATGCATGTTGATTTCCGCGGACAATTGCCGGCGCATTCCGGGGCGCAGCTTGCGCACGTGATACCCCGCGGCGTTGGGGTCGTAGATGCACTTCCAGCCGAGCAGTTGCGCGCGCCAAGCCACGTCGGCGTCTTCGCGGTAGGCGAAGAAATCGGAATCGAAGAACTCGCCGTCGATCGAGATGTCGTCGATCATGGCGCGGCGGTAGCAAGCGGCCGCGGCGGTGGCGCCGAAGACGTATTCATGGTTGCGGTAGTGGCCGTTGCTGGTTTCGAGGCAGCCGCGGTCCATGTGCCGCAGCATGGGATTGAAATAGATTCCGGTGGAGTCAACCTGCTGTCGTCCGGGGATATTGAAGCTCGCATCGACGAGCAGCAATTTGCCGCAGACCGTACCTGCGGCGGGGTCGAGTTGCGCGGTTCCCATCAGGCTGTCCACGAAATTGGGCAGAAGCATGACGTCGGGGTTGAGCGTCAGCACCCAATCGCCGCGCGACAAGGCGATGGCCTGGTTCTGCGCGCCGGCGAAGCCGATGTTTTCTTCGTTGTAAACGACGGTGCAGCGGTCTTCGAAGCGTTCGATGATGTCGGTCGTGCCGTCGGTCGAAGCGTTGTCGATGACGATGATTTCGAGGGCGGGCCAGCGCTGGGCGAGGACCGACTCGAGGCAGCGCCGGATGAAGCGCCCGCTGTTGTAGGTCACCACGGTGACGGAAACCAAAGGTCTTTGCATGGTCCGCTCAGTTCAACTCAGCGTTGAAATCTCCGTATTTTCGCCGCGGATCCCGGAAGCATCGTTTGGGCATCGATTCCGCGAGCGCCGGAACATCTTCGCACGAGCGGCGGGCCGGGAAGGGAGGCTGCTGCCGAATCCGAAGCAAAACCGGCGGAGGGCAAAACCCAACGCCGCCGCCAGACGCAGGCAGCGGTACGTTGCCGTCGAATAGTGTTTCTCGGCAAACTCCAATAAACTACCATACCAGAAACGCCGCCGCATCCGCATGGGCAAGGTTTCGACGGAATGGGCGCCGACATGCCGGGCGGCCGCCTTGGGCGTGCAGCACACCGCGCCGCCGGCGCGGCGCAGCCGCAGGCACAGATCGACGTCTTCGAACCAGAGCGGATGGAATCTTTCGTCCATTCCGCCGACGGCTTCGAAGGCGCTGCGGCGGACGAGCAGGAACGCGCCGGCGGGCTGGCCGACTTCCTGTTCGATTTGCGGGTCGATGTCGAGCAGGCGGTAGCGGCGGTTCACGGGATTGCGCGGCCACAGCCGGTTCACTCCCAAGACCTCGAAGGCCAGGGCCGCCGGCGTCGGCAGCGAGCGGGCAAAGAAGCCGATTTGCGGCGCGCCGTCGGCGTCGAGCAGCAAGCCGCCGGCCGCCGCGGCGTTTTTCCTGCGGCAGCAATCGACCAGCGCTTCGAGGCCGGTCAGCAACTCGCAATCGGGGTTGAGCAGAAGCACGTAGGGAGCATCGGTTGCGGCAACGCCCTGGTTGACCGCGGCGGCAAACCCGCGGTTTTCCGGATTGACGATGCATTTGACCCGGGGCGCCGCCTGCGCGGCGATTTCCGGCAGCGCGGGTTCCGCCGCGTTGTCCACGACGACGATTTGCGCCGCCTTGCCGGCGAGCGAGCGCAGACAGGCGTCGATTACGGACGCGGAACGGTAGGCGACGACGACGGCGGCGACCGGAGCGATCATGCCGTCCCCCGGACCGGCGGCAGCGCGAGCCGGAAGTACCATTTCCAGTAAGTATCCCATCCGGCGCGGCTCTGGAAGCCGCCGATTTCGGCTTCGGACGCTTGCAGCACCGACGCCAAGCGGCGGCTGTCGGCGCGCAACGAGGCGCCGGCGCGGCGCATGGCCGGCGCGGCGCGCAGACCGCCGGCGACTCCGCGAAGCCAAGCGAACGCCTGCCCTCGCGAGAACGCCAGCGCGGCCCACAAAAGCTGCGCGGTCAGAATGGGCAGTCCGAATCGAAGCAACAGCCGGAGGGAGTAGTATTTGGCCAGCAGCAGCACCTGATGGCGGGCGATCCAGGCCGTGCTTCGCCCGCTCCACGCGCCCGCCGTTGCGCTGCCGCGGTGCATGGCCACGGCGCCGGGCGCATAGATTCCGGGCAGCCCGGCGAGTGCGGCGCGCATGCCTAGATCGACGTCTTCGAGGTAGGCGTAAAACGATTCATCCAGCAGCCCCGCCCGGTCGAAGAATTCCCGTCGAAACAGGGCGGCGGTGGCCGAGGGAAAGTACGTCTTGCGCGGACGGTCGAACGCCGGACCGTCGGCTTTGCCGTGCCCCAGGCGCCAAGCCGTTCCGCCGCGGCAGACGGCATCGCCGGCGCCGTCAAGGCGGTCGGGAGAGGCCGCATCGAGCATCTTTCCGGCGGCGAACCATACGTCCTTGCGCGAGACGGAATCGAGCAGGGCGGGCAGCCAGCCCGGCGTCAATTCGACGTCGTTGTTGAGCAAGGCGATCCAGCGGCCGGTCGAAGCGGCTATGCCTTTGTTGAGCGCGCGGCTGACTCCCTCGTTCGCGGCAAGCGCGATCACGCGGGCGCCGTTGCGCTCGGCCACGGCGCGCGAATCGTCTTGCGAGGCGTTGTCCACGACAAGAACTTCGGTGGAAACGCCCGGCGGGAGCGCTTGCGCACACACCGAACGCAGCACCCGCTCCAACAGGTCCGCCCGATTCCAGTGGGGGATGACGAAAGAGACCGTCATGTAACGCGGCCGGAAGCCGGCGGACGCCGTGCAGGCGCGCGCATTCCTCTACTATAGTCGAAAGGCCGCGGGCAAGGCGGCCGAGAGCTTCGCAGCCGAGGAATGCCCCCGCCTTTCGATATCGATTGGGTCCGCGCCCAGTTTCCCGCGCTGCGCCTGAAGGCGGGAACGCGCCCGGCCGTTTTTCTCGACGCGCCGGGAGGAACCCAGGTCCCGCGGCGCGTCGCCGAGGCCGTCGCGGACGCGCTGCTTTCCGCGAACGCGAACCTGCACGGCGCCTTCCAGACCAGCCGGGACGCCGAGCGCATCGTAGGCGAGGCCCACCGCGCGGCGGCGGACTTCATCGGCTGCGCTCCGCGCGAAGTCGTTTTCGGGCCGAACATGACGACGCTGACTTTCGCCCTGAGCCGCTCGATCGCCCGCGAGCTTTCGCCGGGCGACGAGATCATTGTGACGAAGCTCGACCACGACGCCAACCATGCTCCCTGGAAGGCTCTTTGCGAACGGGGGATCGTACTTCGCGAAGTCGCTTTCGATCGGCGGGACTGCACCCTCGATCTCGACGATTTCCAATCGAAATTGAGCGCGAAAACGAAACTCGCGGCTTTCGGCTACGCCTCGAACGCCGTCGGCACGATTCACGACGTTGCGTTTCTGATCCGCCAGGCCCGCGCCGCCGGGGCGTTGACGTTCCTCGACGCCGTACACTATGCGCCGCACGGGCCGCTCGACGCGCGCGGGCTCGACTGCGACTTCCTCGTTTGCTCGTCGTACAAATTCTTCGGGCCGCATCAGGGACTGCTCTACGGGAAAGCGGAGCAGCTCGAGCGCCTGCGTCCGTACAAGGTGCGCCCGGCGGAAGACAACATCCCGGACTGCTTCGAGAGCGGAACGCAGAACCACGAAGCGATGGCCGGAGTGACCGCGGCGGTCGATTACCTGGCCGAGCTCGGGCGGCGAACGGAACCCGGTTTGGCGGAGCGTTCGCGGCGGGCGCAAATCGTTGCGGCGATGGAAGCCGTCCGCGCCTACGAACGCGGCTTGGCGGAGGCGTTGATCGAGGGGTTGCTCGAAATACCGGGCTTGCAGTTCTTCGGCATCCGCGAACCCGAGCGTTTCGACCGGCGCACGCCGACGGTTGCCGCGCGCATCGACGGCATCCACCCCCGGCGGATCGCCGAACGCCTCGGCGAGCGGGGGTTTTTCGTCTGGGACGGGAATTACTACGCGGTCAATACGACCGAGACCCTGGGCGTGGAGTCCGACGGCGGCATGGCGCGCATCGGCCTAGCGCATTACAACACGGCGGAAGAGGTCGAGCGATTCCTCGCGGCGTTGGGCGAGATCGCCCGCTCTCAGTTGTGATCGCTCAAAAATCGGGCAGGTTGCGCATCAGCGACGAAGTATCGCCGCCGCCGGCCAATGCCGCCGAGTCGAGCACGCGCCGGGACGGCTCATGAACCGTGCCGATGTAGCGCATGCCCGCGCGCGCGCCGCCCATGAGGATGACGATATACGAGCGCGAGCCGTACCAAAGAGACTGAAATTGCAACTCTTCTTCTTCCAGCGTAAGCCACTGTTCCTTTTCGGGGGCGTCGAGCTTGATGACGACGTCGTGGTAGCCGTCGGTTGACGCCAATGAAAGGTAGCGCTGATCGGCCGTCGTCGTATCGGGTCTGAAAAAATACTCGATCGGGTTCTGAAAATCGACGACGACCGCAACGAAACCGAACAGGGCGGCCACCAAGCCGAGGCTCAGGGCTATGCCCAGCAACTTGAACGTCTTGGCGTCGGAACCCTTGACGAATTCGTTGCGCGGCGGTTGCGGCGGAATCTCTTGCGGTCCCCGGCGGGCGGCCGGCGTTTCCGGCATGCTGAGGACGACCTTGCGGTAGGGAACCACCGACCCCGCCTTGAATTCCAACTCGCGCAGAAGCCCCAGGATCAGAACCGGCGAATCGGAACTGCTCACTTCGCCGAGATGATTGCGGGGAATCCAGATCTCGCTGCCGGAAGTATTGTTGCGAATCAGGATTTCCGACCACGTTTCGCGCTCCAGAGTCCACTCGTTATGCTCGATTCCGCGGATCGCGGGGTACAGCGAGAAACGCCGTCCCGCGAGTTCGTCGAGCACCGATTGTTGCGACTCCGCGGCCATGCTCCACTCGAAGTATAGCGCCTGCGGGGCCGCGCTCAGCGCTTGCGCTGGGTCAGGACGCGAAACGTCTCGCCCATGCCGAAAAGCAAGGTCTTGAGTTGCAGGCGCAGCCGCGCGGAAGCGTTTTCCGTATCGGCGCTGAGGGCGTAGGCGAAGTTATCTTCTTCGCCTACGCGCGCCAGAAACTCCTGCTGCGTCGAGAGGCCGAGGGTTCGCCAGCCGAGCGCCTCGCCACGTTCGATCAGTGCCGTGAAATTGACGTGGGCCGTAATGTCGCGCTCGCCGGGAGCGCGCAAAACGTCGTCGTCGGCTCGGTGGTCCGCGTAGCTCATCAGCGACCCCCGCGGAAATTTCCCCCCCGCCTCGATTTCGCCGCGCGTGTAGCCGTAGTCGATGCTCAGGACGAACCCGCGCCGGAGCATGCGGTCGATGCGCCGCAACTGCTCCGCGGCCTGCCCGCAACTTTCGATGCAGTTGCCCGGCGGGCAGTCGGGCAGGCCGGCGGGGGGCTGCAATTCGCTTCCAAGCGCCCAGTCGAAACGTCCCGCGCGCCAGACGACGAGCCGCTGCGCCCAGCCGCCGCGCCGTCTTTCGAGCGAATCGACCGGCAGGGCATCGAAGAATTCGTTGGAAAAAACGACGCCGACGACGGGTTCCCGGGGGGGCGGGCTGCTCTTTTCGACAGCGACCCAGCGCACGCCGGGCAGGCAGCGGCGGGCGGTCTCGGCCGTCTCGCCGCGGCCCGCCCCCAATTCGACGACGCAGAACTCGGCGGGGGCGCCCAAGGCCTGCCGCCAGCGGTCGATCTGCTGCGCGATCAACCGGCCGAAGACCGGCTGCAGTTGCGCGTTCGTGTAGAAGTCGCCGGCGCGTCCGAAAACGTCCGCGCCGCGGCGGTAGTAGCCGAGCTCGGGGTGGTACAGCGCCAACTCCATGAACCGGCTGAAGAGCATCGGCCCGGTCCGTTCGATCTCACCGCGGATGATTGCGGCAAGCGGCAAGGTCGTCCGGGGCATTGTCAGCGGCGCGGTTCGTAGGGCGCGTCGGGGTTGTCGATGCTCTGCGGGGTATAAACGAACATTTCGACGAAGTAGTCATGGAGGCCTTCGAAGATCATGCGCTGCAGCGTCCAGGCGAACTGCGGGTGCTCCAGGTCGCGCGGATGGATTTCGAGATAGTAGGTATGGACGTTGGCGGGCTTGTCCTTGAGATCGATGACGAGCTCGATGCGGCCGCCCTCGGTTTCCCGCGCGCCGAAGTCAAGCAGCGGGTGGACGTACTTTTTCAATTCCGCCTCGATTTTGGCCAGCGCTGCGGCGTTTGCGTTCATTGAGGGCAGAATAGCAGCGCGCGGCGGCGGCGCAGGAGGGGCAACTTCACTTTGATAGCATTGCCCAATGCTGCGGTCGGAGCAGACAACGGACAGCCGTTTGAGGATTGACGCCAAGCTGCTCGCGGTCTGCACGATTTTGCTGGCGGCGGCGGCGGGCGGGCTGATTCTGACGCGCCCGACGCATCGCATCGCCGGCGATTTCATGCAGCGGGAAGACGTCGGCGTTGCCGATGCCTGGCTGCTGGAGCAACTCGAGAATCCGATCGCCGAGCAGCGCGCGCGGGCCTATCTTGCGCTTGCCCGCATCGAAGGGACGGCGGCCGTCGAGCGGCTGACTGCGGCGCTTGGCGACGCGGCGCCTTCGGTGCGCGCGCAGGCCGCCTTCGGCATCGGCCACGCGCTCGACGCCCGCGGCGCGCACGCGAGGCGGAGCTTTGCCGCGGCTGAACGCGGCCTTGTCGGCATTCTGCACGACGACGACCGCCGCGCCGCGGCGAGAGCCGTCGAAGCGCTGGGCAAGATTCAGGCTGCGGAGACCGCCCCATTGATTACGCAAACGGCGGCGCCGATAGTGGTGACGATGACGGCGCTGATCCGCATGGGCGCGGTCGAGCAAGCGGGTTTCATCGCCGAATATCTCGAGTCGGACGATCAGGACAGCCGCTGGGCGGCGGCTCTGGCCGTTGCCGAACTGGGTCTCGAATGGGCGCCGCCGATCGACGGCAGGGTGTTGAAGCTGCTCCGCGACCCCAACGAGTTCGTGCGCGCGGCGGCCTTGCGCGCGGCGGCCGCGGCAACCCCGGTGCGGGAACTGCTCGAGGCCGTTGCCGCCAACGCGCAGCACGGCGACAGCAAGGTGCGGTACGAAGCCGAGCAGGCGCTTGCCGCCCTGGCGGGCGAGGCAAGGCCGAGGCTGCCCGCCGGCGAGCCCCGGCTGCGGGCGCGGGCGGCCGTTCAGGCTCCGCGGGCGCTGTACGCGGGCGGCGATTACCAGAGCATTGCCAAGACTCTCGGCGCAGCCCTGCTCATGGAGACGTCGAGCGGCGATTTCGAGGTCGAGCTCGACTACGAAAACGCGCCGCTCACGGCGGAGTATTTTCGCCGTCAGGCGGAAGCCGGCGCTCTGGACGGCTGCCGTTTCGCGACGGCCGCGCCGAACGGCTACATCGTCGCCGACGCCCGCCTCGGCTGCATTCGCTCGGAGATCAACTCGCAGCCGTTCCTGCGCGGGAGCCTGGGCCTGTTGCGGATGGGCGGGGTTTCTTCGCCCGGTGAGTTTTTTTTCTGTCTCACGTCCCTGCCTCTGGCCGACAGCCGCTACGTCAATTTCGGCCGCCTGGCGTCGGGGGACAAGCTGCTCGACCGTATCGCCGCGGGCACGGTCGTTCGTTCGATCCGGCAGATTCGCTGAGGCGCAGCGCGGAAAGGGATGCAAGAAAAAAAATTTCCTGCGCTTGCCCATTCCGGTTTTGCTATAGTAACGGCGGGCTGTTTTTCCAGAAGCAGGAAAGACGATTCATTCAACCGAAAGGAACCTAGCAAAGGAAGGTGTCTGGTGAGTTTGAACAAATCCGCCGGCGGGTCCGTTGAGGGCTCAGGCGCCGAGCAGCGCAAAGGCTTTTCCCGCCGTACCTTTATCGAAGGCATCGGGTTGGGCGCCGGAGCGGTCGGCTCGGTCGCCGCCGTCGATGAAGCTCAGGCTGCGCAGCATGAGCCCGTCGGCCCCGATCCGGTCTCCATCTCGCTGAATATCAACGGCAAGAATCACGATCTGAAAGTGGAGCCGCGCGTCACCTTGATCGACGCGCTGCGCAATCAGCTCGACTACACCGGCGCCAAGAAGGTCTGCGACCGCGCAACCTGCGGCGCCTGCACGGTCATGCTCGACGGGTCTCCCGTTTACGCATGCACCACGTTTGCGATCGAGGCTCAAGGCCGCAGGATCGAAACCATCGAGGGCATCTCGAGCGGCGACAAAATGCACCCCGTGCAGGAGTATTTCGTCGAGCACGACGCCCAGCAGTGCGGATTCTGCACGCCCGGGTTCGTCATGGCCGGCAAGGCGATTGTCGATCGGAACCCGCGGCCGTCGATGTCGGAAGTCGAAGACGGGTTGTGCGGCAACATTTGCCGCTGCGGCACCTACGTCGGCGTCCGTCAGGCCGTTTACGACGCGGCCGGAAAGGGGAGTGCGTAATGGCGACGAAATACGATTGGCCGGCGGTCGAAGAGCGCAGCCTGATCGGCAAGCGGCACGACCGCGTGGACGGCCCGGCGAAAGCCCGCGGCGCAGCCAAGTATTCCTACGACCGCAATCCGGACGGCATGTTGGTTGCGCGCTTGGTGACATCGCCCGTTGCGCACGGGCGGATCATCGGCATCGACACCAGCCGGGCGGAAAAGGTCAAGGGGTACAAAGGGCACGTCAACATTCTCAACCCGGGCGACGAGGTGCAATGGGCCGGCAAGGAAGTGCTGGCCATCGCCGCCGACACCGAAGAGCATGCCCGCGACGCCGCTCATGCCGTGGCCGTCCACGTCGAAAAGCTCGACCACTGGGTCAAGGAAGAGGACGTCAAGAAGGCCGGCGAAGCCAACCGCGTCAAGCCGGCCAAAGACGACGCCAAGGGTCCCGACTTGGCCGAAGCCTGGAAGAGCGCCGAAGTGACTCACGAGGGCTACTACGGCCTGGGCGTCATCACCCACTGCTGCCTCGAGCCGCACGGCCAGGTGGTCGATTGGACCGGCGACGACATCAAGGTCTACGCCTCGACGCAAGCCGTGGCGCGCATCCCCGCGGATCTGGCCAAGGGGCTTTCGCGCGATGAGTCGATCGGCAAGGTCGAAGCGGGCCAGGTGGAGGTCATCACGCCCTACATGGGCGGCGGCTTCGGGTCGAAGTTCAACATCGACACCTGGGGCATCGCCTGCGCGCAGCTTTCGAAGAAGACCGGCAAGCCGGTCAAGCTGATGCTCGACCGCAACGAAGAGGTTACGGTCGCCGGCAGCCGCCCCTCCGACTACGGCAACGTCAAGGTGGGCGCCAAGAAAGACGGCACGATCGTCGCTTACGAGTCGGAGACCTGGTCCACCGGCGGCATCGCCGGCCGCGGCTCCCCGCCGCTGCCCTATGTCTTCGACAACGACGAGAAGCTGGCGCAGAAAATCCGCCATTTGAACGTCGCGACGAACATCGGTCCGGCCCGCGCCTGGCGCGCGCCCAATCACCCGCAGGCCGCCGTTTTGACGATGTGCCCGCTGGAGGATCTGGCCGCCAAGCTCGACATGGATCCGGTCGAGTTCTTCAAGAAGAACGCCGATCTGACCGCCCGCCCGGACGTTTACCGCTACGAGATCGACAAGTGCGCGGAGATGATCGACTGGAAGAACAAGTGGCACAAGCGGGGCGACTCGGGTTCCGGCCCGGTCAAGCGCGGCTTGGGCATGTCGCTGCACACCTGGGGCGGACGCCCCCACGACTCGACGTGCGAAGTGCGCATCGAGCCGGACGGCGGCGTTTCGGTCAACCTGGCCAGTCAGGATCTGGGCGTGGGCACCTACACCACGCTGTCGGTGGTCGCCGCCGAGACGCTCGGTCTGGACATCCCCGACATCCGCATCAACATCGGCAACTCGAAGCTGCCGGTTTCGGGCGCTTCGGGCGGATCGACGACCGTGGGCGGCACTTCCGCCTCCACGCGCCGCGCCGCCGTCAACGCGCTTGAGGAGCTGAAGGGCGCGGTTGCCGAGTCGCTCGGCGTCGAAGCCGATGACCTGACGGCGAAAGACCACAAGATCTTCGCCAAATCCGACCCCTCGAAGTCGCTCTCGTGGGCCGACGCCTGCAAGAAGCTGGGCACGCGCACGATCACGGGGCAGGGCAAGCAGCCCGACCGCAACGGCGGCAAGCTCAACGACTCGGGCGTGGGCGGCGTGCAGATGGCCGATGTTTCGGTGGATACCGAAACCGGCGTCGTCACGATCAACAAGATCGCGGCGGTGCAGGACGTCGGCTTGGTGATCTGCCTCAAGCAGAGCGAGAGCCAGGTTTACGGGGCGCTGATCCAGGGCGTCGCCTGGGCGCTCTACGAGGAGTCGATCTACGACCAGACCAGCGGCAAGATGCTCAACGCCGACATGGAGTTCTACAAGCTCTCCGGCGCCGGCGACATCGGCGAGCTCGAAGTCCACATGGTGCAGAACAAATACGATGATCGCGGGGTGATCGGCATCGGCGAACCGCCGGCCATTTCGCCCGGGGCGGCCATCTCGAACGCCGTGGCCAATGCGATCGGCGTCCGCGCGCCAACGTTGCCGCTTACGCCGGACCGCGTGCTGGCGGCTCTGGCCGATGCGTAAGGGAGGTGAAGAACCATGAGGAACTTCGAATATCTCGCTCCTACTCAAGTCAAGGCGGCCGCGCAGGCGCTCAGCGAGCATGAGGGGGTGACCGCCGTGCTGGCGGGCGGCACCGATCTGCTCTCGCTGATGAAGCAGCGCGTCGCCAACCCGCAGCGCGTGGTCGGACTGCGCGGCATCCGTGAATTGCACGGCATTTCGAAGCAGGGCGGCGGCCTGCGCATCGGCGCCATGGCCACGGTGCAGGGTCTGCTCGACACGAAGGCGGCCGGCTCGTACGCGGCGCTGATGCAGGCGGCGAAGGGCATCACTTCGCCGCAGATCCGCGCCATGGGCACGGTCGTCGGCGATCTGCTGCAGCGGCCGCGCTGCTGGTATTACCGCAACGGCTACGGCCTGCTGGCGATGCACGAAGGCAAATCGTTGGCGCCCAACGGCGAGAACCGCTACCACGCGATCCTCGGCAACAAGGGGCCGGCCTACTTCGTGAGCGCCTCGAGCTTCGCCCCGGCGTTGATTGCGCTGGGCGCGAAGGTCACCGTAGCCAACGCCGACGGCGAGCGGCAGATGGCGGTCGAAGACCTGTTCCGCATCCCCGGCGCGGAGGGCGAACGCGAGAACACGCTGAAGCCCAACGAAATCGTCACCGAGATTCTCGTGCCGAGCCTTGGGGACTGGAAAACCGCGACCTACGAGGTGCGTCAGCGGCGTCTGCTCGACTGGCCTCTGGCCGCGGCGTCGGTAGCCTGCAGGATCAGCGGCGGCAGCGTCCGCGACGCCCGCGTGGTGATGGGGCACGTGGCGCCGATCCCGTGGCGCTCGTCCGAGGCCGAAACCGCCCTCAAGGGCAAGGGTCTGGACGGCGGCAACGCGGAAGCGGCGGGCAAAGCGGCCGTTGCGGCGGCCACGCCTCTCAGCCAGAACAAAGCCAAGGTGCAGTTGGCCGCCGTCGCCGTCAAGCGCGCGGTCATGCTCGCCGGCGGCAAGAGCGCCGTTTAGGCGAAACTTCGACAGGGCGGGGGCTTCTTCGCGGAAGCCCCCGCCCTGTTCGCATCCGCGGCGGCGATGGGGCGCCTGCGGCCGCTTCCATCCGCAAGACGATTCCGAGAGGACGCGAAAATGTCCCGCAACCGAGGCGCCGGCCTGAAAATCCTGACCAACCGCTGCACCGATATCCGTTGGAAAGGCATGTACATCGACGCCGACGACGACCCCAGCGTGCCGCTGTCGAATACGCGCATATACTGGTGCGACCGTACGCAGAATCCGGTGGGTCCCGACGGCGACATCGTGGACGAAGACACCTGCACAGCGTCCCGCAAGTGCTACGAAGCGCTATGACGCCGGCGCGCCGGCCGGCCGCCGCATCCGCAAAATAAACCCGAGAGGTCAGGACTTCGGCCGCGCGCGGCGGCGCCGGCGCGGCGCCCCGCGAGTGCTGCCGGCCGCCGCGGGCTATCCGGCGAAGCCGCCGGCCTGCTCGAAGGCGTGGCCGAGGTCGAACATCGTCTGTTCGCGGAAGTGGTCGGTCAGGATCTGCATGCCGATGGGCAGGCCTTCGGCGCTTTTCCCGCAGGGAACGCTCATGCCGGCGATTCCGGCCAGGCTGGCCGTGATGGTGTAGATGTCGGCCAAGTACATTTGCAGCGGGTCATCGGCCTTTTCGCCGAGCCTGAACGCCGGGAACGGCGACACCGGCGCGGCAACGGCATCGACTTTTTCGAACGCTTCGGCGAAGTCGCGGGCAATCAGCGAGCGCACCTGCTGCGCCTTGCGGTAATAGGCGTCGTAGTAGCCGGCGCTGAGAACGTAGGTACCGAGGATGATGCGCCGCGTGACCTCGGCGCCGAAGTTTTCGGCGCGGGAGTTGCGGTACATGTCGGCCAGGGTTTCCGCGCGCTGCGAGCGCCGCGAATAGCGCACGCCGTCGTAGCGGGCCAGGTTGGAAGCGGCCTCCGCCGTGCAAATCAGATAGTAGGCGGCAACGGCGTACTCGGTATGCGGCAGGCTGATGGAGGTAATTCGGCAGCCCAGGCTTCGCAGTCTGTCGATGCCGGCCTCGACCTTCGCGCCGACTTCGGCATCGAGCCCCTCGGCAAAATACTCTTTGGGAACGCCGATGCGCAATCCGGCGACGTTCGTTTGCAGCGCGGCCGCATAATCGGGCGCCGGGACCGCCGCCGAGGTCGAGTCGTTCGGGTCGCGGCCGGCGATGACGCCGAGCAGGGCGGCGGAATCTTTGACCGTGCGCGAAAACGGCCCGATGCGGTCGAGCGAGCTGGCGAAGGCGACCAGTCCGAATCGCGACACCCGTCCGTAAGTGGGCATGGCGCCGACGACGCCGCAAAACGACGCCGGCTGCCGGATCGAACCGCCGGTGTCCGAGCCCAGCGCAATGGGCGCGCGCCCGGCGGCCACGGCGGCGGCCGAACCGCCGCTCGAGCCTCCCGGCACGCGGTCGGGGGCCGCCGGATTGCGCACCGGACGGAAAGCCGAGTTTTCGTTCGACGAACCCATGGCGAACTCGTCGCAATTGGTTTTGCCGACGATTACGGCTCCCGCGGCCTCGATCGCCCTGACCGCGGTCGCGCTGTAGGAAGCGGTATAGTTCTCAAGCACCCGCGAGGCGCAAGTGGTTTTGACCCCTTCGGTCATGATCACGTCCTTGACGGCGGTAGGCACTCCCGCCAGCGGGCCGATTTCTTCTCCGGCGGCCAGTCGGCGATCGACTTCGTCGGCGGCGCGCAGGGCTTCTTCTTCGCAGAAGCTCAGAAATATGCCGGAGGATTCGTTTTCGGCGCGCGCCGAGCGCAGCGCCTCGCGGGCCAGTTCGCGCGCGCTGAACCGTTTGCGCTCGAGTCCCCCGCGGATCGAGTCGATGGTGAGTTGGCGGTAGTCGTCCATTGCCTGACGCCCGTTAACGCTCGATCACGCGGGGAACCTTGAAATGTCCTGCTCCGGCCAACGGGGCGGACTGCAGCGCCTTGTCTGCGGCGTAGCTTTCGCCGAGAACGTCTTCGCGCAGCGCGTCGGCATCTCCGCGCAGCACCTGCACCATCGGCTCGATCGCGGAAGTATCCAACTCGTTGAGCTTGTCCACGTATTCGAGGATTCGCTCCATGTCGGCCGCGTACCGCTTGATGTCGTCTTCGCTGAGGCTGAGGTTGGCCAGCCCGGCGATGTAGCGCACTTCTTTTTCGGTGATTTTCATGAGTGGAGCCGGCCTTGCGGGAGGAATCAGGGGCGGCTTGGCGGGCCATGCTTCCCGGCGGGGCCGGCGGCTTGGGGAACGGGGCGGCCGAACGCCGATTGCGCCCGTTGCGGTCCGCGCCGCGCGGGCAGCATCGGCCGCAACTCGATTTCGCGGACGGACAAGCGGGGGATTTCGTTGCGCAGACTTTCGACGATGCGTCCGCGGACCGCCTCGACCTGCGCCCGCCAAGCCTCGTCATCGACTTCGACGACCAGCGTTTCGCCCTTCAACCGCACCAGCCTCGTATGCAGGGCGAGGCGGCGGCCCACCGCCTCGGGCCAGTAGGCGCGGACAAGCTCCCACTCTTCGAGGGCGCGGTCGGCGCCTCGGCGGTAAAGGTCGGGAAGGATGTCTTTCGCCTGGTTCATCTTGAAATCCGTTCGCCTATCCAGTCTATATTACCCGCAAGCCGGCCGCTCGACTATACTGAGAGGTTGGGGGTTGCGGAGCGGCCTCCGCCGCCATGAAGGTTCACGCTTGGGATCGGTTGAAGCGCGAGGAGCTTGGGCCGCTGATCGTTCGCCGCGTCGTCCACAGCGAGCGCATGACCACGGCACTGTTCGATCTCAAGAAGGGGGCGGTGGTTCCGCGCCACAGCCACGACAACGAGCAGATGAGCCACGTTCTCTCGGGCAGAGCGTTGTACCGTTTCGACGACGGCGAGGTTACGGCGGGCGCCGGCGAAGTGGTGGAGATCCGCTCCAACGAACCGCATTGCGTCGAGGCGCTCGAAGACTCTTCCATCATGGATGTTTTCCAACCGGTGAGAACGGATTGGCTCCGGGGCGGCGACGCATATTTGCGAAACCCGTCGGAAGAGTAGGCGCGTAATAGGTCCGATAGGGGTTTCTGCATTGTTGCCGCGGCGGGCGCGGGCTTGGCTTTTCCGACGGATCGTTTCGATATGGAGATTGCATGGATTTGGGCATTCGTGATCGAACCGCGCTGGTAGCGGCGTCCAGCGGCGGCATGGGCCGCGCCATCGCCAACGCTCTGGCCGGGGAAGGCTGCAAGCTGGCGGTGTGTTCGCGCGACGCCGGCAGGATCGCCGAGACCGCCCGCGCCATTCGCGAGGCTCACGGAGTCGAGGTCTATCACGCGGCCGCGGACGTGAGCGATCTCGGCGCGGTGGAGAGCTTTGTCGCCGGCGCCCGCGGGGCCTTGGGGCCGGTCGACATCCTGGTGACCAACGCAGGCGGGCCGCCGGCCGGAAATTTCGACGATTTCGACGCGGGCGACTGGCGCAAGGCCTTCGAGCTCAACTTCATGAGCACGTGGGCGATGATCCGCGCCGTGCTGCCGGACATGCGCAAGCGGCGCTGGGGCCGGGTGGTGACCCTGACATCGACCTCGGTGCGGCAGCCGATCGACGGATTGATCCTGTCCAACGGCGTGCGCGCGGCCGTCGTGGGCATGCTCAAGACCCTGTCCTCGGAGTTCGGCGCGGAGAATATCCTGTTCAACAACGTCGGTCCCGGTCTGATCGCCACCGACCGGCTGCTCGGCATCGCCCGCAAGCGCGCCGCGGCCGCCGGCGTGAGCGAAGACGAGATGCTGGAGAAACTGGCTCAGGGGCCGGCGCTGAAGCGCGTCGGACGGCCCGAGGAATTCGCGGCGGTCGCCGCTTTCCTGTGCTCGGAGAAAGCGAGCTACGTGACCGGCGCAAGCCTGATGATCGACGGCGGACTGGTGAAAGCGGTCTGACGGAATTCAAACTATGCGTTCGATTGGCTGGAAATCCGTTTGGAAAATTTTTGCGCGGGCGGCGGCAGCGGCGCTGTTGGGCGTTCCGCCGGCCGCCGCCGAGCCTCAATGGGTGACGCACCAAGGCGCGCGGCTGGTGATTGGGCAAGACAGCTTTACGCGCCAGAATCCCAGGCCGAGCCGTGAAGTCATCGGCTCGGCCGCCGGCGTGGCGGTGGCGGGCGACCGCCTCTTCGTCGCCGAAGGCAACCGCATCGGCGCGCTGCCGATCAACAACCGGGTGCTGATCTACAACCAGTTGTCGGGCTTTCTGCCTCCGCTCGACGCGCAATTGCCCCAGGACAAGGACTGTCCGGCTTGCGTCGGCCTGCCCGACGTCGTGCTGGGCCAGCCCGATTTCGACACCTTCGCGTCTTCGACGGAGGGCATGAACAACCCTGCGGGCGCCGCCAGCGACGGCATCCGCCTGGCGGTTGCCGACACCAACAACAACCGCGTGCTGCTGTGGAACGCGATTCCCGCCGCGCACAACACGCCGCCGGACGTCGTGCTGGGGCAGTCGGACATGACGGGCATCGCGCCGGACACTTCTCCCTCGGGAATGCGCGGCCCGCAGGGGCTTTGGCTGGCCGATGGAAAACTTTTCGTCGCCGACACGCAGAACAGCCGCGTATTGATCTGGAATTCCATACCTTCGGCAAACGGGCAGGCCCCCGATATCGTGCTCGGCCAACCCGACCTGAACACGCGCCCGGAAGCCGACCTCACGCAGTCGAACTACGAACCCGACGAGCGCAATATGCTCGACCCGGTCTCGGTCACGGTCAGCAACGGCAAGATGTTCGTCGCCGACCTGGGTTTCAACCGCGTGCTGATTTTCTTTTCGATTCCGACCGCGAATCACGCCCCGGCCGACGCGGTGGTGGGGCAGCGGGATTTCACGACCGACCTGGCCAACGACGCCGAAAACCTCTGCGATCCGATCGGCCCGCTGGACGATGACGGCAGCATCAGCGAGAACGAAACGCCGCCGACCAACGTGCCTCCGCTTTTCCCCTTGCCGCCGGTGCTCGCGCCGATCGACCCGGAAGAGACGTTCTACCCGCGCCGCTGCGCGAAAACGTTGAACTTTCCCCGTTTCGCGCTTTCCGACGGCGAGCGCTTGTTCATCGCCGACAGCGGCAACGACCGCATCCTCGTTTACAACCAAGTCCCGACCGAGAACGCCGCCGCGGCCGACACCGTGATCGGGCAGCCCAATTTCGTCCAGTTGACCGAGTCCGAGGGGCCGGGCAGCGTGCGTTCGCCCACCGCGCTGGCGCACGACGGAACGAATCTCTATGCGGCGGACCCCTTTACGCGGCGCATCCTCGTTTTCACTCCGGGCGAGAACATGATCGCCCGGGAAGGGGTTCGCAACGCCGCCGCCTACAGGATTCGCAGCGTCGGCTTCCTGGAGTTCGACGTTCCCGTGCTGTTCGACAATCCGGCCACGACCGAAGTGAACGAATCGCAGGCGCCGTTGATCGTTCCGGCGGGCGAGGAGATCGAATTGACTCTCGACCGCTCGCAGCTCACTTATACGACCGTCGAGGGCGATACGAGCGAATCGGTGCGCGACAAGTTCATCGAGATGATCAACAACGATCCCGACGTGCCCGTCACCGCCTCGCCGACGGTCGGTTTCGGAACGCACGCCACGGGCACGATTGAATTCGGCGGCACGTCGCGGCCCGGCGATCTGGTGACGCTGAACATCAACGGCAGGGAGTATTCGTACACCGTCCCGGAAGGGGATGTTCCCGAGCGCTGCGTCGATCGCCTGAACTTCATCGTCGATAGCGCCGGCGACCCCGAAGTGCTGGCCGATCGCAAGGTGGACAACATCAACGCGCTGGAGCTGACCTACAAGGAAGTCGGACCGAAAGGCAACGCGCTGCCGTTTTCCATTTCGTTCACCGAAGGCTCTCCGACAACGGCGACGGTTTCGGGGCCTACGCTGTCGAACGGCTCCATTCAATACCGCGCCCAGCTTGTGGCCAAGAAGGAAGGCCCCAACGGAAATTTCACGCTTGTGCGGATGCAGAACACGGGCAGAGTGCTGGACGTATCGACTTCCGGCGCGCGCTTGACCGGCGGTTCCGACGCCCGCGACCTTCCTCCCGGAACCATCGCTTCGATTTTCGGAGAAAATCTGGCCGATGAAACGATCCAGGCCGGCTTGGTCAACGGCGGGCTGCCGACCGAACTGGGCGGCGTGCAGGTGTACGCCAACGGCAAGCTGGCGCCGCTGTATCTGGTTTCGCCGTCGCAAATCAATTTTCAGACGCCCTGGGAGTTGCAAGGCACGGGGTTCAGCTTTTGGGTGCGGCGCGAGACGCCGGACGGCTCGGTGATGGTTTCGGCCGCGCGGGCGAATCAGTCGGTGCGCGCCGCTCCCGGGTTGTTTGCGCTCGCGGGAGATGAGCCGCGCCGCGCGGTGGCGGTCCATGCCGCCGGTCCGGCCGAGGGATCGATCGCGGTGTCGATTCCCGACTCGACTCCGGCGAACAACGACGACGAACCGCTGACCCAGGAAGGCACTTTCGGCCGCATCGTGATCAACGGGCGGGAATACCGCTATACCTCGCCGGGAGGAGAAAACGCCGAGCAGGTGCGCGACAAGTTCATCGAGACGATCAATGCCGGCGACGGCGACCCGGAAGTAGTCGCCTCGGCGCGCATCATCGGCTTCTTTTCGGCGCGCGCGGACCTGGAGTTCGGAGGCGAGCCCAAAGTCGGCGATACGGTCACCGTGACGGTGCGCAACCGTTCGTACGGCTACGTCTTGACGCAAGTCGATATCGACGCCGGGAATCCGTTGATTCGCATGCGCAACATCCTGGTGCGCTCGGTCAACGCCGGACGCGGCGACCCGGAAGTTACGGCGCGGGTCTTGCAGATTTTCGGCAAATCGACGATGCAAATCGTCGCCCGCTCGCTCGGCGACGACGGCAACGACATTCCGTTCGCGTTCAGCGTCAGCCCGGAAAACGCCGGCATCACGGTCGTGAGCAACCGCGAGAACGGTTTTCTGGAAGGCGGCCAGACGCCGCCGGTCGTCGTGCTCACGGCGCGGGAGTCCGGCCGTCAGGGCAACGACATCACCTATGCCGCGGAAGGGACGCCGGTTACGCCCGACGACCCGACCACAACCAACGTCAACGAATCGCTGCAAGGCATCGAGTTGACGCTGACGGCGAGAGGAACGAATCTGTGCTGCGGCAACGAGCCGTTCTCGCCGATTACGGACGAGAATCCGGTCGTGCCGGGAGAAACGATCATCGTTTTCGGCTCCGGCCTCGGTCTCACCGACGCGCAAGACATGGTGCGAACGGGCATGCCTACGCCCATGAACCCGCCGATCAACGTGCCCCTGGTTGCCGACGATTTCGTCTCGTCGCTCTTCGGCGGGCGCACGGCGCAACTGGAATTCGCCGGCCTGATGCCGGGGTTCGTCGGGATTTACCAAATCAACCTGCGCACGAACACCGACCTGGGCGATAATCCGGCAACGCCGCTGACCATCGCGCAAGTGCTCTTCGTCAGCAATACCGTCACGCTGCCGGTCAAGAATCTCTCGCCGCGCGACCCGCCGGACTTCTAGGCGCCGCGCCGCGTCCCTGCCATACTGTTCGCTTGACCGTTGACGAGCACGCCTGGAAGCGCTGGTTCGGGGCGTCCGCGTTTTTGGCCTCGGTCGCCGGGTTCGTATCCATAGCGGCGTCTCATGCATGCCTCGGTCTGGCCGCGGCTCTTTTGCTGCTGCGCCGGCAAGCCGCGCGCATGCCGCCGATCGGTTGGCCTCTGGCGGCGTTCATGCTGTGGACGCTGGCGTCCGCGGCGGCGTCGCCCGATCCCGCCGCCGCCGCGCCGCAGATCAGGAAGTTTTTCGTTTTCCTCATGGTTCCGGTCGTGGCCGCCGCGTTCCGCAGCGCCGACAGCTCCAGGAAACTTGCCGAAGCCTGGTTCGTTGCCGCCGCCGCCGCGGTTTCCGTCGGCGTGTTCCAGTTCATCCGCGCGGCGCAGCGCATCTCCGCTTCCGGCCTGGACTTTACCGAGGCTTACGTTTCCGACCGCATCACGGGGTTTTTCAGCCACTGGATGACGTTCAGCCAAGCCGTGCTGCTGGTTTTTGCTGCGCTGGTGAGCTATCTCGTATTTGCCGAGCGCCGACCGGGAAGAGGCGTATGGCTGTTCGCGGCGGCATGGCTCGCGTCGGGGCTGGCGCTCAGCTACACGCGCAGCGTCTGGCTGGCGCTCGTCGGCGTCTGCCTGTATTTCATCGCCGTGCGCAAGCCGCGGGCGCTGCTGCCGGCGCCGCTTGTACTGGCCGCGGGGCTGTACTTGGCGCCGCGCTCGATACAAGAGCGGGCGGCTTCGATCAACGTCGCGGCGAACCCGGCGCGCATCGTCATGTGGCGCACCGGACTGCGCATGATCGCCGCGCATCCTCTCTTCGGCGTCGGACCGCAGCAAGTCGGCCCGCGCTTCAGTGAATTCCAGCCGGAAGACGTGACCGAGTTGCCCCCCGCCTACTACGGGCACCTGCACAACGTCTATATCCATTACGCGGCCGAGCGGGGGATTCCGGCGGCGCTGATCGTCGTGTGGCTGTTGGCCAAGATAGTCGTCGATCTGACCCGGGCGCTGCGCTCGCAGCCGCGGTTGGACGGCGACCGGCGGTTCCTGCTGCATGCCGGCATCGCCGGAACACTGGCGGCCGCGGCGGTGAGTTGTTTCGATCTTTCCTTGGGCGACAGCGAGGTGCTGGGGGTCTATCTGGGGCTGGTTGCGCTCGCCTACAACGGCGCCGTCCCGCCGGAATCGAACCGGCAAGGGCAACGCGCGGCGGGCGGGGAGCGTCTGTAGATTGATGGGGCCGGCGGCGGGGATTTCGACGGGGACTGCGCAAACGCGGAGGGTCGCCGCCGCTGCGGCTTGCATCCGCTTGGCCGCGGCGCTGTCGGCGCTTGTCTTCGCGCCGGCCGTTTCGGCGCAGCAGCCGCTCGTTTTCGAAGCGGAAGCGACCTTGATGGAGATCGAGGCGCGCGTCACCGACGGCAAGGGCCGCGCGGCGCCGGACCTGACGAAAGAAGACTTCGAGCTTTTCGAGAACGGCCGGCGGCAAACGATCGCGACGTTCGAGTTCGCGCCGCAAGCGGCTCCGCCGGATTCGCCGGCGGAAACCGCCTCCCAAGGACCGCCCGCGGAGACGCCCTTCGCGGCGGCGCGCAGCAGCCTGCGGCGGAGCGCCTTCATCTACATCGCCACGCGCGGCCGCCGCGAAGACCGCCTGCCAATCTACAACGCGGTCAGGAAATTCATCGACGAAAACCTGCGTCCGGGCGTGTTCGTCTCGCTCGAAGGTTCGGCCTTCACCTCGCGCAAGAGCGAGTTGCACCGCGAGCTCGACGAGATGCTCCAGCGCGGCGCCGCGCGCGGGGGCGGCGCCGGCAGTTTCGTCGATACCCTGGCGGTCGACCTGGCGCGCGATATCGAATACAGCAGCAGCGTCGAGCAGATGCTCGCCGAGGCCAATGAAGAATTCGGCGATCAGGTCGAAGAGATCGGCGACCGCGCGGCGCTGTACCGCCGCCTGCGGATGTACGAATACATCGACTTGATTCGGGCGCTGGAAATCTACCCGGGGAAAAAACACGTCGTGCTCTTCGCCGGCGGGCTGCCGGTGGACGAGGAAAACCTCGACATCATGAAGGTGCTTGAAGACGAAGCGACGCGGGCGCGGGTGCGTTTCTACGTTTCCGACGTCGGCCGCTTGCAGGCCATGCCGCCCGGCGGCGGCGTCGAGAGCGCGGGAAACGCCGACTCGCTTTTCGGCGACGTGCTCAACAACGGTTTCGCCGCGGCGGCGCAGCAGCGCCAGGACAACCAGGACGGACTCTTCGAACTGGCGCGCCGAACGGGCGGCCGCGCCGTGCTCAACAGCAACGATTTCGGAGAGATATTCGAGGTCGTGGACCGCGAAAGCAGCGGCTACTACCTGCTCGGCTACTACCCAGAGGACAGCGAGCAGCGCGGGCGGCTGCGCCGTCTCCGCGTCGCAGTCAAACGCAAAGGGCTGAAAGTCAGCCATCAGCGGGGTTATTACGAAGAGCGCCCGTTCGAGCGCATGTCGCAGTCGGAAAGGAATCTGCGCATGCGCCAGGCGCTGCTTTTCGATACCCCCTACGCGGACCTGCCCATCCAGGTCGGATACGAATACTTCCGCAACTCGAGGGGCAGGCCGACATTGGCCTACAGCGTCGGCCTGCACACCAGCGACCTGCCCGCCGCCGCGACGAAGAAAGGCCGTACGGTAAAGCTGACGATAGCCGCCCGCGCGGAACCCGTCCAGGCCGAAGGCGCGTCGAAACGGCAGCCGTTCCTCGAAGAAGGGAGTTTTCGGATGACGCTGCCCGAGGCGGAGTTCGAACGGCTGAGCAGCGACCCGATCGCCTTCCTCCATTACGGCTCGCAAATGCCTCTGGAGCCGGGACTCTACGACTGGAAAGTAGTCGTGCGCGATGACGGCTCGGGCGAGCTGGGCAGTTTTCAGACGCGCCTGCGCATCCCCGAGGTCGGCGGCGCTCTCGGCGCCAGTTCGCTGCTGCTTACCGGACGCATCGAAGACACCGCGGCGGCCAAGCCGAAGAAACCCGCGAAGAACGCCCCCGAAGACGTGCTGGAAGTCGCCGGGAGCCGGTTCTACACGTCCGCGCAGAGGGTTTTCCGCAGCGGCGACTCGATCTATCTGCTTTACGACGTTTACAATCCGGGCGCGCAATCGCTTGCCGACCCGCCCGCGCCGAGGCTGGCGCTCTACCGCGGACGCGAACGGGTCGAGCGGCTGCCGGCCCAGGGGCACCAAACCGTTGCCCAGCCCGATTCCGGCAGGATACGCTATCTGGCCGCCCTGGCGACCGACGATCTCGCTCCCGGCCGCTACACGGTGGCCGCGATGCTGCCTTCCGCTTCCGAGGCGCGTCCGGTGATTTACCGCAAGTTCGAGATCGCGGCGGCCGACCGCGACTGAGGTCATGCGCCGCGACCGGCGGGCGCCGATTAGAATGGAGTGCTGACCATGAAGTATTCCCTCAGCGGCGATTCTCCGGCGGACGCCCCCGTCGATGCAGTCGTCGGTTTCGTATGCGAAGAACCTGACGCCGCCGAAATCGAGCAGTGGAACGCGCTTACCGGCGGCTTGGCGGGCGAGTTGCTCGGGCGCGGCGAGTTCAAGGGCAAGCTGCACTCCACGGCGCGGATTCACCGTCCGGCGGGCATGAAGGCCGGACAATTGCTGCTTGTCGGCTGCGGCCCGCGGAAGGAATTTTCCAGACTCCTGCTGCGCGAATGCGCCGGCGTCGCCGGTCGAAAGCTGCGCGGCTCCGGCGCGCGCAGCGCCGCAGTCGAGGCGCGGGAAAGCGGCCGCGTGCGCGCAGTCGTCGAGGGGCTTTCCGCGGCGCTCTACGAACCCGACTGCTACAAGACCGGCGGCGGGCGGTCTTCGGTCTCGCTCGAATCGACGGC
Organism: Bryobacterales bacterium; assembly: GCA_965242705.1. Classification (GTDB taxonomy): domain Bacteria; phylum Acidobacteriota; class Terriglobia; order Bryobacterales; family UBA6623; genus CATQHP01. The sequence continues at coordinate 4,914,092 of OZ251486.1, read as the reverse complement.
GGTTCTGGCGTCTGCCGAGCATCAAAGCGCGCTCGAGCGGGCCGTCGCCGCCTCTGAGGGGCAGGATTTCGCGCGCGAGTTGGCCAACGAGCCGGGCAACCTGCTTCCTCCGCGCGTTCTGGCCGACCGCGCGCGCGGCATGGCCGAGCGGGCGGGGCTGGAATGCGAAATTCTCGACAAGGAGCGCATCCGCGAATTGGAAATGGGCGCCTTGTTGGGCGTCGCCCAGGGCAGCGCGGAGCCTCCGGCGGTGATCGTGCTGCGCTACCGTCCGGCGGAGCCGCAAGACGACAAAGGCATGCATCTGGGGTTCGTCGGCAAGGCGGTCACCTTCGACACAGGCGGCATTTCGATCAAGCCTGCCGCCGAGATGGACCGCATGAAATACGACATGGCCGGCGGCGCCGCGGCGATCGGCGCCATGCAGGCGATTGCGTCGCTGAAGCCGTCTTTGCCGGTTACGGCGGTGATCCCGTCCGTGGAGAACATGCCCGGCGGCGGCGCCCAACGCCCGGGCGACGTGGTGACCACGATGTCGGGCAAGACCGTGGAGGTGTTGAATACCGACGCCGAGGGACGGCTGATCCTCGCCGACGCCCTGACCTACGCGCAACGGCAAGGCTGCAACCGGCTCGTCGATCTGGCAACGCTTACGGGCGCGATCGTGGTCGCCCTGGGTTACGAGAACTCGGGAGTCTTCACGAACAACCCAGGCTGGCAGGATCGCCTGCTGTGCGCCGCCGCCTCCGCAGGCGAAAAGATGTGGCCGATGCCCCTGGACGCCGCCTACGCGGCGCTGCTCAGGAGCCCCATCGCCGACGCAGCCAACATCGGCCCGCGCTGGGGAGGAGCGATTACGGCGGCGGCCTTCCTCAAGCATTTCGCCGACCCGGTTCCCTGGGTTCATCTCGATATCGCCGGCACGGCATGGTACGAAGAAGAAAAGCCCTACGCGGCAAAAGGGCCGAGCGGCGTCGCCGTGCGCACGCTCGTCGAACTGGCGGTCAGCGACGCGCAGACGCCCTGACGCCCGCCGGCAGCGCATCGGCCATACGATTACCCTTGACTGACATCGACCACGGACGACACATGACGCGGCGCAATCTGTTGTTCGGCGCCGCCGCGGCTGCGGCCGCCAACGGAGCCCCCATGCCCAAACAGAAACTCGGCCTCGACCTTTTCAGTTTGCGCTCCCAAGGCTGGAGCGCGTTCGAACTGCTGGATTTCGCCAAGCAGCACGGGGCTTCCTCGGCGCATTTCTCCGAGCCGCGCTTCCTGGGCAGCCTCGACGCCGATCACCTCAAGCGGGTGCGCGAGCACGCCGACAAACTCGGTTTCGCGCTGGAAGTCGGTTTCGGCTCCATCTGCTCGACCTCCACGCGCTTCGCAGCCGATGAAGGCAGCGCGCAAGAACAGCTTCTCAGGATGTTCGGCGTTGCGCGCATCCTCGGCTCGCCCTTCGTGCGCTGCTACCTCGGCAGCGCCGACGACCGCAAAAGCGGCGTCCCCCTCGAAAAGCACGTCGAAAACACGATTGACGCCTGCCGGTCGGTGCGTGACCGCGAAGAACGCGGCGGCGTCAAAATCGCCATCGAAAACCATGCCGGCGACTTGCAGGCCCTGCAACTGCAACAGCTTGTCGAAGAAGCGGGCACGGATTACGTCGGCGCGCTGCTCGACCCGGGCAACGCCGCCTGGACCCTCGAAGACCCGCACCATACCCTGGAAGTGTTGGCGCCGTACGCGCTGACGACGGGCATCCGCGATTCGCGCATCTGGCAGGAAGGCAACGGCATCGCCGTCATGTGGGTTCCGATGGGGCAGGGAAACGTCGCTATCGACCGCTGGGCAAGGCGTTTCGGCGAGTTGCGCCCCGACCTGCCGTTTTCGCTGGAAATCATCCACAGCGCCTCGCCGCGGCAATTCGCCGTCCGCGACCCGCAATTCTGGGAGCATTACCGCGACGTTCCCGCTTGGGTCTATGAAGGGTTCGCGGCAAGAGCGCGCAGCGGCAAACCGTACCGGGCGCCGGACGGCGGCGACCCGGTCGAACGGCAGCGGCGCGACGTAGCCGCCGACATGGCCTACAGCCGCAAGCTGCTGGGCATTGACTGACCCGGCGGAAACGGTGCCTGACTATAGACCGCGGAGACGAGCACGACCAGCCCTTAGACAGTCTAACTCGTTATTTTACTTCAATATAGGGCCGGTAGCGTCTACTGTTGCGAACGCTGTCGCACAGAATCTTCCGAGTGCCTCCAGCAACGTAGTAGTCCTCGAACGGAATACTCCGATTTGGCGCGTCCAAAATGATTTGATACGCACGATGACGCTGTGATCCTGAATTATGGGGATTCGTATCACGCAAGGCGACCAGCGTCTTGCCTGCATATTTCCAGCTTCGCTCGGCAGTCGCCCGCCACAGGCTCTCATTCATAGTTTTCTCCTTCGTTCTTTTGTGTATTGGCCTTATCGTTGCCAATGCTCAAATTTTTGGCCAAAGCCTCATGTATAATTTCCGACTTTATTTTCGATTATACTGCTCTCGATGACTCGACGAATCAGCGTTTTTCTTCTTGCTCTTTCCCTTGCCGCTCTGGGCGCGGAGCTTCCGCGCGCGGCGCCTGAATCGGTCGGCCTCTCAGCCGCGCGGCTCGCCCGCATTACGCAAGCCATGAAAGACGACGTCGCAGCGGGGCAGCTTGCCGGCGCGCTCGCCGTCGTGGCCCGCAAGGGCAAGATCGCCTATTGGGAAAAAGTGGGTATGGCCGATCGCGAAACGGGCAGAGCGCTGCGGGACGACGACATTTTCCGCATCTACTCGATGACCAAGCCGATCGTCGGCGTCGGCCTGATGATGCTCTACGAAGAGGGCAAGTTCCGGCTCAACGACCCGGTCAAGAGGCATCTGCCCGAAATGGCCGGCGTCGAGGCGCTGATCGACGGCGAGCGGCGCAAGCCCAAACGCGAAATGACCGTGCAAGACCTGATGCGCCACACCGCCGGGCTGACTTACGGCCTCTTCGGCAACAGCCCCGTGGACAAGTTGTACGCGGAAGCAGGGGTGCTCAACAGCAACCGCTCGATCGCCGAGTTCGTGACCAAGCTGGGCAAGCTGCCGCTCAAGCACGAGCCGGGCGCGACCTGGGATTACAGCGTCGCCGTCGATGTTCAGGGGCGGCTGATCGAAGTGCTTTCCGGCATGGACCTCGACAAGTACCTTGATGAACGCATCTTCAAGCCGCTCGATATGCGCGATACCGCCTTCCGCGTCCCGCCGGAAAAGAAAAAGCGCCTCGCCCAACTTTATCTGCGGGCGGGGGACAAGCAATCCATCCGCGCCGCGCCGCCGGGGCGCTCGGCGGGATACTTCGATTACGAGAGCAAGTGGTTTTCCGGCGGCGGCGGGCTGACCTCGACCGCCCGCGACTACCTGCGCTTTGCGCAGATGCTGCTCAACGGCGGCAGGCTCGACGACATGCGGCTGCTCAGCCGCAAGACGGTCGAGTTGATGACGCGCAACCACGTCGAAGGGCTGAAGGTGGGTTCGCCGATTCTGCGCGCGGGCTACGGATTCGGACTCGATTTCGCGGTCCACGTCGACCCGACGAAAAGCGGACTCAACGGCTCGGTCGGCGAATACAACTGGGAAGGCTTGGCGGGGACGCTGTTCTGGGTCGATCCCGCGGAGCAGATGGTCGGCCTGTACATGATTCAGATGCTGCCGCCGCGGCTCGGCGACCACCGCCTGAAGTTCAAGCGCCTGGCCTATCAGGCCATCGCCGATTGACGGCCCGGCGCACCGCGCGGCGGCGCACGGCCGCTTCGGGACGGTTGGCCGGAGCACCGAGTCAAGCCACGAGACCTTCGAGGGGCGAGCTTGCGTTGGCGTAAAGTTTTTTCTTCATGCGTCCGGCTTCGTAGGCCAAGCGGCCGGCCTCGACCGCGAGCTTCATGGCGGCGGCCATCTTTTCGGCGTCGTCGGCCAGCGCGATGGCCGTGTTCATCAGCACGCCGTCAGCGCCCAGTTCCATGGCGACCGCCGCATCCGACGCCGTGCCCACGCCGGCGTCGACGATCAGCGGCGCGTCGGTAATTTTTTCGCGCAGGATGCGCAGATTCGCCGGGTTCTGCACGCCCATGCCGGAACCGATCGGCGCGGCGAGCGGCATCACCGCGGCTGCGCCGGCGTCGATCAGCTTGCGCGCGGTAATCAGATCGTCGTTGGTGTAGGGCAGCACGACGAAGCCCTCTTTCACCAGCACGCGCGTCGCTTCCAGCAGCCCTTCGTTATCGGGGAACAGGGTATCGGGATCGCCGATGACTTCCAGCTTGACCCAGTTCGACAGGCCGACTTCGCGCGCCAGCCGCGCCGTGCGCACCGCTTCGTCCGCGCTGTAGCAGGCGGCCGTATTGGGCAGGATGAACATGCGTCCGCGGTCGATGTAGTCGAGCAGCGATTCTTTCGATTTGTCGGTGAGGTTGACCCGGCGGACGGCCACGGTCACCATGTCGGCGCCGCTCAATTCGTGGCAGCGCTTCATTTCGGGGAAACTGCGGTATTTCCCGGTGCCGACGATCAGCCGCGAGGAAAACTCGCGGTCAGCGATGCGAAGACTCATACCAAGATGGTAACCCCGAAAGCCGGCCGCGGGCGGCCGTTCAACGCCGCGCGCGCAGGTATTGGTCGCGGGTTTGTTTCGATTCGAAATAATGCGTCTCGCCGTCGATTTCCGCGGCAACGGCAATGGCGGGGTCGATATAGGCGCCCGTTTGCGGGTCTTTGACGAGCTTGCCGACGAAGCCGGACCTGGAGCTTTCCGCTGTTTCGGACGCGGCCTCGGCCGATTTTCGATTGCTTCCGCCCATGGCCCGCGAGACGGCGCGGGCAATGTCGCGGACTATGCCGCGCACGATCGCCAGGGCGGCGACCGCGGCAAGCATCATCAGGATCGTACGCAGGCCCAAGGTTCGGTCTTTCTTTTCAAGTTGCGAAAGGCGCCGGCCGGGGCCGGCGCCTTTCGGGTTTCGTTCACCGCGGCGAAAACGCCGGTCAGGATTTTTTCTTTCTCTTCTTCGGGTTTTCGAACGTGGTTTCCAAGGTGCCGGAAAGGCTCTGTACCATCGCTTGCGCGCTTGCGGCATAGGGGCCGCTGGGCTGCAATTCGAGGTACTTCCGGTAGGCTTCGACCGTGCCCGGGGCGGGAACGACGGAGCCGTCTTCCTTCATCGTGGCGGTGCCGACCAGCGCCGTGGCGAGCTGGTAGTAGGCATCGGCGTAGTCGGGCTGCACTTCCGTCGCCTTGCGGAAAGCGTCGATCGCGCCCTGCGCGTTGCCGCTGTTGACCATCACGGCGCCGACATTGAAGTAGTATTTCCCGGCGTTTTCGGGGTCGAGTTGCGCGGCGGTCTCCAACTCGGCCTTGCCTTCGTCCATTTGTCCGATTTTGATCAGGGCGAGCCCGAGGTTGTTGTGATACGCCGCCTGAGGCTTCAGCGCCAGCGCCTTGCGGTAGGCGTCGATCGACGATTCCTGCGCCGCCGTGCGGGCATCGCCCGTCCTGGTTGCGGAAAGCCGCGAATACGCTTCGGCGAGGTTCGCCCAGACGACGTCCTGTTCGGGGTCGATTTCCGCCGCCTTCTGCAAATGCGTTGCCGCCGTTTCGTAGTCCTTCAGCCGCAGGGACTCCATGCCGCCATTGAAGGCCGCGTTCAACTCCTTGTTTTTGGTGAGTTGCTTCTGGCGTTCCTTCAGCGCTTTCTCGTATTCCTTGCGCTGCTTTTCGGTCATGGCGGCAAGCTGGTCTTTCGACGGGCCGCCGGCCGCGCGCGCGGCGTTCTGTTCCTGTCGGATCTTGGCCAAATCGAAGTTCAACGGCTTGTCGTCGCTCATCTGGAGCCGATAGTTGCTGACCGTCTGGATCTCCTTGCCGTCGATCTCGAGACGGACGACGTAGGTTCCAAGCGGCAGGCCCGCATGGAAGTAGTCGCCCCGTTTCCGGGTCTTGACCTTGTAGTTGCCTTTGACGCCCTGACGCTCGATATAGACCATGGCGTCCTTGACGGGTTGGCCGTTTTCGTCGGTGACCTTGCCGCGAAGCGAACCCGTTTGGGCCAACGCGGGCGCGGCCAGCGCGAGCGAAACCGCCGCCGCAAACACGATTCGGAATGTCTTGACTTGCATGGAAAATCCCTCCAACTGTTTTCCCCTAGCTAAGCATACACCATCTCGGCGCCGAACCTTGCAAATTTCAACCGTCCGAGGCCGTTTCGGCGCCCGGGCGCCTTGCGAACGTTGCCTTGCGAACACTCCCCGAAACTCCCATAGTGTAAACTTTTTTGACGGGCGACGGAATGCAACGGCTCATCCTTACCGCTCTGGGCGGCGCCGCCTGGATTTCTCCGGCGCCCTTGGCGGGCGCCGTCGAAGACGCGCTGCGGCTGGAGCGGGAAGGCCGCGTGCTGGAAGCGCGCATCGAATTGACCCGCTCGATCGAGCAAGCGCCCGACGACGCGCAAGCCCGCCTGGCATGGGCCGAGTTTCTCGATCGCCGCGGCGGCGCCGGCGTTGCCGCGGCCTACGCGCAGGCCATCGAGCGGCTGCCGGCGAGCGAGTCGGACAAGCGGCGGGAGATGCTCCGCCGCCTGATTACGGCGGCGCTGCTCGACGGGGACACGGAAGCGGCGGGCGAAGCGATCGGCCGCCTGCGCGGCGAAGTTCCGTCGGTCGGATTCGACGCCGAGGGCGCGCTGCGCGCGCCTCGACCGCCCGCAGTTGCGGAAGGCGGCCAGGTCGTCGTGCCCGGCCTGTTGAACTCGTTTCTGCGCATGGCGGCGCTTTCGACGGATCTGCGCCTCGAAGAGTTGCTTCCGGCGCTGGCGCGGAACATCTTTACCGGCGGCTACCGGGCGACGGGCGGACCGGCGGGCATGGAGCCCACCGAGTATCTGAAGCTCATCATGCAATACCTGTCGCAAGCCCGCGAGCTCGAGCAATTCGCCGGCGCGGACAACTCGATCGACGTACCCGCCTGCGAATCGATGGAAACTGCCCAGCTTCTGAAAATCCTCGGATTCCGCCTGCGCGGCGAGTGCGGCGCCGGGGCCGTGCTGGAAACGGTCAACCCTTCGCGCGCCTTCCTGTCGATCGATTCGGCGTTTCCGCTGGCCGACCTGGAAGCCGCCTATCAGCGCGACGAGGCGTTCCATCTCGATTACCGCCCCAGCGCGCTGCCCATTTTGTTCGACCGCGATTACTGGCTTGCGGGCGCCAAGAAAGCCGACGGCGACTTTCTCGACATTTTCATCGGCGACCCGGGATTGGCGCGGCTTTACGCGGCGATGAGCAACCTGCACCGCCCGGCAGCCGAGGCGTTGAAGGCCGCCGCGCCGGTGGATCGCCTGAAGGACTACGCCAACGTCCTCGATTTTTTCGGGGCGGCCTTCGAGGTCGATGACGGCGGCCGAGCCGTCACGCCCGGCGGCGAGGGGGCCAAGGCCGCGTGGGAGAAACTGACGGGGCAATCGACGGCGGACGGCGGCAAGTTTTTCCAGCGCCTGATCGAGCTCGACGACGGCTGGATGGCGGCATTTTACGACGCATTGGCGCGCACCGACGGCCCGGCGCGCGATTATCTGACGGAACCGCGGCGGATCGAGCGCTTTTACGCCGCGGTGCGCGGAAGGGTCACCAGCCCCGGGCCGGCGCGGCCGATCTTCCGCGCCAACGCGGAGTTGCTGCTGCTGACCACGCGGCTCCATTTCCACGACAACGGCGGCCCGTACATTCCCGGCGGCATCGAACCCTGGAAGAACCTTTTCGTCAAGCATCCGCACGGCAAGTACGACGGCAAGCTGACCCGCTCGGCGGCGTCCTGGAGCGAAGCCGACGACGTGATCGAAGCGATGTTCGCGTTGTGCCGCAAGGCCATCGAAAACGAGCCGCTGCAGATTTTTCTGGCCGTTTCGAATATCGACCGGCGGCGGGCGGCGCCGCTCGCCGCGGCGACCGTGGAGCGCCTGATTCTCTCGTTTCCCGCCTACGGCGAGCAGTTCGCGCTTTACAACGATTCGCCGAACCTGAGCGGCGCCTCGATCGGGGCGCATCTCGAGGCCATGCCGCGGCTGGACAAGATCAGCTCCGCGAGCCGCCGCGCCGACGCCACGGGCGCCTTCCAGGCGCTGCTCGGGCTGTGGCAGATACTGCGCCGCAACGGGGCGATCCCCGAGGCGGAGGCCGATGCATCGCTGCAGGCGATTCTGGCGCCGTTCGGACAAGTCGGCAACCGGCAAGCCGTATTCGAGGCCGGACGCAACGGCGTTCGCGCCCTGTTGCGCGCCGCCGGGCGCGAGGCGGCCGAGGCGCCCCAGGAAGCGCTGCTCGAGCTTTTGGCGGGCGACCCCGGACCGGGTGAAGACGCCGTTCACCAGGAACTCGTGGAGCGCATGCGCCGCCTGTTGAATCTGCAGCGGCTGATCCCGCTCGAGACGCTGTTCGACCTGGCCGACCACCTCGAGCGCGTCTCGCGCGGCGAGGCGTTCAACACGGCCATGGCCAACCGGCTGGCGGCCAACATCTCAGAAATCCGCCTGCCCGGCTCCACGCTTTCGCCGGCCGAGGCCAACGCGCAGGCGCAGGGGCATTGGGTCGAACGCCACATCCGCGATCAGCGGACTCTGAATCTGCGGCGCGCGGTTGACCGCGCCCGCGAGAACCCGTCGCAACTTCTCGAGATTCGCGGCGACTTGGCGCCGATGCTGCGCGATTCCCTGGTGGGGCTGCTCTACGCCTTTTACTCCCCTCCGGGGGCGGAGATCATCCAGGCCAATCCGCTTTTCGTGCGCAGCCATGACTTTCTCGGCCCCGAGCAGCGGCGCGGCTGGTCGCGGGCGCGCACTCAGGGTTTCGGCTGGCCCAACAGCGGGGGCGGGCGCATCGTCGGCTCGTTGATGACGCTGCCTTACGGTCTGGCCTCCGCCGAGCAGAACTTCATGATCCCCAGCGAGCGCCAAGCGCTCATCTGGCAAGACCTTGCGCCGCAGATGCTGCTTGGCGCGACGGTGCCGCGGTGGTGGAAAATCGATCCGGCGGAGTTGCGATTCGTCGGCCTTCATTTGCGGCTGGGCAAGCTGCTGCTGGCGCGGGCGGCGATCGACGCGGAAGTTTTCGCCGAGGTGACGGCCCGGCTGCGGCGGCGCGTGGAGCCGAGCCGCTTGTGGAAAGTGCGCGACGCCTTCCGCAACGGCGCGGTGCGCGAGGGCGTGGACGCGGTTACGCCGGCGGAACTGTTCGATCTGGCCAGGCGCATGCTGGAGTCGAACCGCGCTTTGGCGGCCGACGCCGGCGGGGCGCAACTGGAGGCGATCGAGCGACTCGCCGCCCGCGATCCGGCGCGGTTCGACTATGCGCGCACGGCGAGGCTTTTCGGCATGCCGCATCCGCGGCTGGCGCGCTCGTACAATCTCGAATTGCTGCATCTGCCGCTCTTCCCGACGATGATGGGGTATTCCAGCCGCATCCTGGCCGAAAGCTGGGAATCGAACAATCTTTTCTGGGCGGCGCTGGCCGACGAACTGCGCATTGCGCCGGCGCAATTGAATCTGTTGATTCCCGAATGGACCCAGCGTTCGCTGGAGCGCATATTCGCCACGCATCTCGACGACTGGCCGGCTCTGTGGCGGTCGCTGCGGCTGATCGCGGACGAGGTGCGCCGACAGCAGCGGCCGCGGCTCGAGCAGGAAATCGAACGGGCGCTCGCAGCCAATTGAGGAAAAGCGAAGCGAAGGGACAGCAAACATGATCCGAATGCAAGGCCGCGCCGCCGGGTTCGTTGCGGCGGCTGTTTCCATCGGCGCCGTCTTGGCCGGCCTCGCGCCGCCCCGGGCGGCGGGGCAGCAAACCGGCGCGGGCGATGAGCCGACCGCCATTTTCGAGGTCGAGGTCGATCTGGTGATGTTGAACGTCGCGGTGACCGACCGCCGCGGCCGTTACATCCAAAACCTCAAGCCTGAAGATTTCCGCATTCGAGAAGACGGCATCGATCAGACCATCGCTTCGTTCGGCGAGGGCAACGCGGCGCCGCGGCAGATCGCGCAACTGCGCACCCGCGCCGGGAGCGCCGCGCCCGAGTCGGAGGCGCGCAGCGCGGCCGCCGACGCCGTTGGCGGCTCTCTTGCCGGCGCCAACGTTTTCGTGCTGTTCGACACGAGCAATTTCATGTACCGCTCGTTCGTCTATGCCGAAGACGCCATCGCCGACTTCATCCGCGGCCTCGACGCGGCGGATTCTGTTGCGTTCTACGGTTTCAGCCGGAACCTGACGAGGCACACCTTTTTGACGGCGGCGCACGGCGACGCGCTCAGGGGGCTGCGGCGCTCGGTGGCCGGCGACGAGACGGCGCTGTACAATTCGCTGCTGCTGACGCTGCGCGACGCGGCCAAGGTGTCCGGGCGGAAGGTCATCATCGTTTTTTCCAACGGCCCCGACAACGCCAGCACCATCGCGCCCGACGACGTCGGCGCGATCGCCGAAGACGAAGGCATCCCGATCTACGTCATCAGCACCAAGGAGCTGAACAAAGACCCGATTTCGAGCAACGCCTTCCGGCGCATCACGCAGCGCACCGGAGGCAAGGCCTACTTCGCCAAGACTTGGCAGCGCCAATCGGAAGCCTTTGTCGAAATCCGCGAGGAGTTGGCCAACTCCTACACGATCACCTACTATCCGCAGCCGAATCCGAACCGGGGCTGGCGCAGCATCAGCGTGGAATTGGCGGGCGAAGAGCACCGGCGGCGCCAAGTCAGGACGCGCGCCGGCTACAGGCCGAAACTGTGAGCCGCGCCGCGGAGCGGCGCGGCAGGGATTAGGGGTCAGGGGTTAGGGGTTAGTGAAGAAGAACGCGGGCGGCGGATGTGAGACGACAGGACAAGGTTCCGACATGCCGGCAGTTGAAGGACAGGAACGGCGGTGCGGAGCGGCGCGGCAGGGATTAGGGGTCAGGGGTTAGGGGTTAGCGAAGAAGAACGCGGGCGGCGGATGTGAAACGACAGGGCAAGGTTCCGACATGCCGGCAGTTGAAGGACAGGAACGGCGCCGCGGTGCGCGGGCGCGGCGCGGCAGGGATAGGGGTCAGGGGTTGGGGGTTAGTGAAGAAGAACGCGGGCGGCGGATGTGAGACGACAGGGCAAGGTTCCGACAGTGCCGGCAGTTGAAGGGCAGGAACGGCTCGATGCGCTGCCGCCGGGGGCGGCGCTGCGCGATTACACGATCGAAGACGTGCTGGGGCACGGCGGCTTCGGCATCGTCTATCGGGCGCGGCACAACGAGTTGGGCAACGTCGTCGCCGTCAAAGAGTATCTGCCCGTCGAACTGGCGGTCAGGGACGGCGTTGCGGTGCGCGTGCGCGGCACGGAGAGCCGCGAGGCATACGAGGACGGCCTGCTGCGGTTCCGCGACGAGGCGCGGGCGCTGATCGAGTTCCAAGCCCATCCGAGCATCGTTTCGTGCCGGGAATTTTTCCGCGCCAACGGCACGGCGTATCTGGTGATGGAACACGAGGAGGGGCTGCCGCTGTCGGAGTTGCTGCGGCGGCGCGAGGCGTCGGGCCGCGCGTTCGACGAGGCGGACCTGCTGCAGGTGATGATCCCGCTGCTGGAGGGTTTGGCGCGGGTTCACGAGGCGGGGATGCTGCACCGGGACATCAAGCCGTCGAACATCCTGGTGCGGCGGTCGGACGAGCGTCCGGTGCTGATCGACTTCGGGGCGGCGAAGCAGGGGTTTGCGGAGCGCAGCAAGTCGCTGGCGCCGCACACGGAGGGTTACGCGGCGCCGGAGCAGGTAGGGGCAGGCAAACTGGGGCCGTGGACGGACGTTTACGCGGCGGGCGCGGTGATGTGGCGGATCGCGGCGGGCGGGAACCCGCCGAAGGTCGAGAATCGGGCGTTCGCGGCGCTGCGCGGAGAGGCGGACCCGATGCCGTCGGCGCGGGAGTTGGGCGCGGAGCGGTTTTCGCCGGGGGTTCTCAATGCCATCGACCGCTGCCTGAAGCTGAACGAGAAGGAGCGGATACGCGGCTGCGGGGAGCTGCTGGGGCTGCTGCGGGGCGCGGGGGCGGAAGCGGCGGCGGAAACGGTCGGGAGGCAACCGGTGCGGAAGCGGCGGGAGGAGCCGGCCGCAACAGCCGCGCCGCAAGCAGATCTCAGCAAAGTGGTAGCTCGTACTACGTTTCTCCTACTCACCTATGTCTCAACGGCCGCGGCGCAAGCAGGGCGCAGCAAAAGACTGTGGGGGATATTGGCCCCCGCCGGGGTTATATTGGCCGCGGGGTATGCGTTGGCGGTGTGGACCGCGGAGCGGGCAAGCCGCGAAACAGAAGCGGTTTTCACGGCGCCGCAAGGTGCGGGCGGTTCCCTGGAAGATGCGGCCTTGGCGCGGGCGGAGGCGCAATGGGAAGCGGTGCGGGACAGGAGAGACGCGGCGGCGGCGCGGGCGTATATCGAGGAGTACGGCGGCATAGAGGGGGCGGGCGTATGGATCAGGCTGGCGGAATCGCTCGTGGAGGAACTCGATAGCCAAGCGAAGGAACGGGCGGATGAGGCGCGCAGGCGCAAAGCGAAAGAAGCCGCGGAGAAGGAATTGAAACGGCCGGGCAGACGGTTTCGAGATTGCGATGCCTGCCCCGAAATGGTGGTGTTGCCGGCGGGGAGTTTTTTGATGGGGTCGCCGGAAAGCGAAGAAGGGCGGGTTGGCTGGGAGGGCCCGCAGCATCGGGTGACGATCCGGAAGGCGTTTGCGACGGGGGTTTACGAGGTGACGTTCGAGGAGTGGGCCGCCTGTGCGGCGGACAGGGGCTGTGGCGGCTACAGGCCGGACGATTGGCTCTGGGGCCGCGGGAGGCGGCCGGTGATCAACGTGAGTTGGGGAGACGCGCAGGCGTATGTGGAATGGCTGAGTGTGAAGACGGGGGAGGAGTATCGGCTGTTAAGCGAGGCGGAATGGGAGTATGCGGCGCGGGCGGGGAGTCGGACGCGGTACAGTTTTGGGGACGGGATAACGCCGAGCGATGCGAATTACGGCGGGAATATCGGCAAGACGCAGCGGGTGGGGAGCTACAGGGCGAACGGGTATGGGTTGCATGATATGCATGGGAACGTGTACGAGTGGGTGCAGGACTGCTGGAACGACAGTTATAGGGGAGCGCCGGATAACAGGGAAGCTTGGGAGAGAGGAGACTGTTTCCGTCGGGTTTTGCGCGGCGGTTCCTGGTACAACAACTCAAGGAGCCTCCGCTCGGCGAACCGCTACAGGTATCCTACCGGAGACCGCGACATCAACTACGGCTTCCGTGTTGCCCGGACGCTCACGCCGTGAATCCTTACCTCATGCGGGCGGATTGGCGATGAGTTTTCGAGGGAGAGAGAAGGAATGAAGGGGTCTGGGGGTATAGTCCCCAGCGGATTTTCTTGACCCGCGGCTCCCGCCGCCCTCCTGTTCCGGCCTGCGCAAGCAGTCCGTCCGGCCTCGTGCCACACTGAAAAGAGAGTGCGCGAGGCGGCCAAGTCAATCGTCAAGCTCCTGCGGGAAAACGGCTTCGAAGCCTATTTCGTGGGCGGCTGCGTACGCGACCAACTGCTGGGGCGCGAGGACGGCCGCGGGGATTACGACGTGGCGACCCGCGCCGCGCCCGCGGAGATTACGGCGTTGTTCCCGCGGGCGAAGACCGTGGGCGCCCGTTTCGGCGTGGTCTGCATACCCGCCGGCAACAGCTTCGTGGAAGTCGCCACCTACCGCACCGACCACGCTTACCGCGACGGTCGCCGCCCGTCGAGCGTCGTTTTTTCGAAGAGCGCGAAAGAGGACGTGTTTCGCCGCGATTTCACGATCAACGGCATGCTGCTCGACCCTTTCAGCGGCGAGGTCCTCGATTTCGTCGGCGGACGGGCCGATCTTGAAAAGCGGCTGATCCGCGCCATCGGCTCGCCGGAGCAGCGCTTCCGCGAAGACCATCTGCGCATGCTGCGCGCGGCGCGCCTCGCCGCGGCGCTCGAGTTCCGCATCGAAAGCGAAACCATGCGGGCGATCCAGGCTCACGCGGACAAGATCGCGCGCACGGCCCCGGAGCGCGTGCGCGGCGAGTTGAACCGCATCCTCACCGAGGGCTGCGCGCGGCGCGGCTTCGAGCTGCTCGACGAATGCGGGCTGCTGCGGCATATTCTGCCGGAGGTCGCCGCCATGCAGGGCGTGCGCCAGCCGCCGCAGTTCCACCCCGAGGGCGACGTGTGGACGCATACCCTGGCGATGCTCGCGGGCCTCGACAAGCCTTCGGCAACGCTGGCTTGGGGGACGCTGCTGCACGACGCAGGCAAGCCCGACACGTTCAGCGAAACCGACCGCATCCGCTTTCACGGCCACGCCGCGCGCGGGGTCGAGATCGCCGAGGGGATTTGCAAGCGCCTGCGCTTTTCCAACGCGGAGGCGAAGCAGGTTGCGGCTCTGGTGGGCAACCACATGAAATTCATGGAAGTGAGCCGCATGCGGCCGGCCACGCTGAAGCGGTTTCTGCGGCAGGAGCATTTCGGCGAGCATCTCGAGCTGCATCGGCAGGATTGCCTGTCGAGCCACGGCGGCTTGGCCAACTACGATTTCGCGAGAGAGAAGCTCGCCGAACTCGAGCGGGAGCCGCCCGCTCCGCCGCCACTCGACGGCAACGATCTCAAGCAGGCGGGCTACGCGCCCGGCCCGTTGTTCCGCGAGATATTGTCGGCGGTCGAAGAGGAGTTTCTCAACGGCGGCCTGGCGGACAAGGAATCGGCGCTGCGCTTCGTGCGCGGGCGGTTCGACCCGTCAGGCTGAGAGCCCCAGCAGGCGATCGACTCTTTGGCCGACGTCGGCGAGATATTCGCGATCGCCGCCGCGCAACTCGACGGTCGCCTCGCCGGCGTAGCCGATTTCGGCGAAGGCCTTGCGCACATCGGGCCAGTCGACGTCGCCCTCGCCCAGGTTCACGAAGCCCTTTTGCCGCGAATAGTCCTTCAAATGCACTTTGACGATGCGCTCGCCGGCGGTGCGAATCCAGTGCTCGGGGACGCCGTAATGAACGATATTGCCCACGTCGAAGTAGGCCTTGACGAGGGGATGGTTGAACTCGTCGATATAGCGGGCGAAGTCGCGCGGCGTCAACAGGAATTTGTTCCAGACGTTCTCGATGGCGATGATCACGCCGTTGGCTTCGGCCTCGGGGATCAGCTTGCGGATTTGCTGCTGCGAGCGCTCCCAAGCCTGCTCGTAGGTCGTATCGGCGCGCACGACCGCCGGAACGAGCAGCACCGTATCGGCGCCGTAGAGCCTGGCTTGGCGCATCGAGGCGCGGATGCCGCGGACGCAGGCTTCGACCTGAGCCGGGTCGGGGCTGGAAAGCGGGTCGCGCCAGTGGGACATGTTCATCACCGAATGGATGCGCAGCCCGGCCTGGTCGGCGGCGTCCTTGATGCGCTCGGCTTCGGCGTCGTCTTCGACGGTCCGCGCCTCCATGGAGCGGAAGCCGATATCGACGGCGAGCTTGAAGCGGTCGAGGTGCGACAAGTCCTCCGGCAGCATGCTGATCAAAATCGCGCGCTCGATCTTTCCTTCGGCGGCGCTTGCGTTGGCGGCGGCGAAACCGGCCGCCGCGGCCATCCATTGCCTGCGGTTCATGCCCTTAGACTACGACGCGGGAGCGGAGAGGTCAACCCGCGGTCGTGCGGTTCATCAAGCGGGGGCGGCTGTCGTCGTAGTCGTATTCCGCGTAATGCATCACGCAGCGGTTGTCCCAGATGACGACGTCGCCCGCGCGCCAGCGGTGGCGGTAGATATTGGAGGCGACGGTTGCGCGGGCGGCGAGATCGTCGATCAGGGGGCGGCTCGTCCGGCGGCTCATGCCGGCGAAGCGCGTGGTGAAGTAGGGGTTCACGTAGAGCGCGGGGCGTCCGGTTTCCGGGTGCGGGCGGGCGACCGGATGCTTCGCCGGCGCGGGCAGCGCGTCGATGGGCAGCGCGTCGCTGCCTTCGGCGCGCCTTGCCCGCTCGACCAGCCTTTCGCCCGAATGGAGCGCGCTCAGCCCTTGCAGCCGCGTCTTCAGGTCGGACGGCAGCCGTTCCCAGGCCGCGTACATGTTGGCGAACAGCGTGTCGCCGACGCCCTCGGTGACGCGCAGGGCGTGGAGTATCGAGGCTTTGGGCGGATCGGGGGAGAAGGAAATATCGGAGTGCCAGAAATCGTTTCGCGCGCCCGGCCGTCCGGGCTTGTTTTCGAGCACGAGCACTTGGGGAAACCCCGGCCGGTGGGCGCGGGAGCCCAAAGGGTGCGGGCGGGCGGGGCCGAATCTTTCGGTAAAGGCCACTTGCTGCGCGGGGGTAAGGTTTTGTCCGCGAAACACGACGACCAGATGCTGCAGGAACGCGGCGCGGACGCGCTCGAAGGCCGCATCGTCGAGCTTGGCCGGCGAGACGCCGGTGATTTCCGCTCCCAGCGCCGCATGGAGCGTCCGAACGGCAATCACGGCGACGCGCGCCGTCCGGCGGCGCAACCCGAAGTATCGGGCAGGACTATGAATGCGGACATATCAGGCATATAATTTACACCAAGGAAGCACCGAAGGCCGCGCCGCTGCTGCGAGCCGCGAGTCGGGCGGCGACGCTCGACTCGCCTGCCCGCTTGTTTCCCGCTATGGTTCTTCCAACGTAGCCAGGGGTTCGACGGGCTCGCCGTCGAGCATCGGGTTCGGCCCGTGGAAGTAGCCCACGCGGTGACGCAACTTCAGGCGGTCGTAGGGCACTTTGACTTCGATGCGGTGGTAGATGCCCTTTTCGTTCAGGTTGTCGGGGCTGTAGGTCAGGCGGTATTGGCTGCGGATGTCTTCGCCGATCTTGATGATCGATTCCTCGACGCCGCTGCTGGTGCGCGGACTGAAATCGACGCCGCCGGTACCGTCGGCCAGCACTTCCAGAGGGTTGTTGAAGATCAGGTTTTTGACGCCGCGCACCAAGTCGATGACGATTGGAATCACATTGGGCGTCACCGAGAAGCGGCTTTGCATCAACGTCGTGGGCGTCGCCGCCGCGCCGGGCGCGGTAGGGCGCACGATCACGCCCGGCGGGATCGGGTCGCGCCGCTGCTCGGGCTTGCGGCGCAGGCGGGCGGAAAGCGTCGACAGCCGCACCGGATAAATCATGATGTCGTAGAGTTGCGCCGTGCGCAGGCTTTCGCCCAGGCCGATGCGGCTGCCGTTGTTCTGCGATTCGGAAATCACGACGATGATCTTGCGGTGGTTCTGCGGGCGCTTCAGCAGCATGCGGATGGCGCTGTACACGGCGTCGGCCAGCACGACCGCCGACGGGCCGATGCGCATGGTCTTGAGCGCCTTGTCGATTTTCGCCGTATCGTTGGTGAAGTCCTGCAACAGCTTGACCTTGCTGTCGAAAGTCAGCACCGCGGCCTCGCCGTATTCGCCGAGGACAAGCTCGGTGAACAGATACGCCGACTTGCGGATGTCGCCCAGAATGCCCTCCACGCGGTCGCTGGTCTGGACGCAGACGGTCATCGAGATCGGCAGGAAGCTCAGGTCGAGGCTGGTGATTTCCTGCTCTTTGCCGTTGTCGTAAAGCGTGAAATCGCTCTCGACCATGTCGTGGATATAGACGCCTTTCGGTCCGCGAACCGTCAGCGGAACGGTGACCTCGTCGATTTCTTCCATGAAGATGGCCGGCTGATCGGACTCGAACAGCGTTTCCGGGTCGAAAGCGCCGTCCGCGTCCTGAGCCGCCGACGGCAGGCAAAGCACGGCCGGGAGCGCCGCCATGAGCGTCAACCGCATCGAATGCATACTACGGCGGAACGGGCGCATCGGTTTCTATTCTTCAGTTTCGCGCAATCCGTCGAAGAGCGGCGTCTATTCCGTCTCGCGGCGGTAATCGCCGCTTTTGCCGCCGGTCTTCTCGATCAGGCGCACCTCGCGGATTTCGATCCCCTTGTCCAGAGCCTTGCACATGTCATAGACGGTCAGCGCCGCGGCGCAGGCGGCCGTCAGCGCTTCCATTTCGACGCCGGTCGGGCCGGTCGCCACCGCCCCGGCGGTAATGCGTACGCCCTCATCGGTCACGGCGGTCTCGACATCGACATGGCTGAGCGCCGTCGGATGGCACATGGGGATCAGTTCCGCCGTTTTCTTTGCGGCCTGGATGCCGGCGAAACGGGCGATTTCGAGCGGGTTGCCCTTGGGGTTGTCGGGCAGGGCGGCGAGAACCTCCGCGCTCATCTTGACGAAGGCTTGCGCCCGGGCGGTGCGCCGCGTAGGCTGCTTGCCGCCGACGTCCACCATGCGCGCCGCTCCGGAATCGTCGTAGTGCGACAGCTTGCTCATAGCGTCATGACCGCAATGCGCTCCCCGGCCCGCCAACTCTCGCGGTCGTCCGAGGCCACCAGATAGCAGTCGGCGCGGGCGAACGAAGTCACGTCGCCGGAGCCCTGGCCGGCGATCTTTCTCACCCGTGTTTTCTCGTAACAGCTTTCGAGTTGCGCCCCCAGGAAGCGGGTCAGCACCGGTTTGTGCCGGAACGCCGCGGCGAGTTCGGCCTCGAAAAACGGAAGCGCGGAGTCTTGCTTGCCGGCCAGAAGATCGACGGCGATCGCCGCAAACAACTCGAAGGTCACCATCGTCGAGATCGGGTTTCCCGGAAGACCGAAAATCGGCTTGCCGGCGACTCGACCGAAAACCAGAGGCTTGCCGGGCTGGATCAAGACGCCGGTGATGAAAAACTCCGCTCCCAATTCCGTCAGAACTTGCGCGACAAGGTCGTATTTGCCCATCGAGACGCCGCCGGAGAGCGCCAGCATGTCGCTTTCGAGGCCGTCTTCGATAGCGCGCCGGGTTTCGTCGAGCCGGTCCGCGGCGACGGGAAGGATGCGCGCCCGCGCGCCGCGCCGGGCGATTTGAGCGGCCAGGGAATAGGCGTTGGAGTTGCGGATCTGAAACGAACGCGGCGTTTCCGCCACGGCGACGATTTCGTCGCCCGTGGAAAGCACGGCCACCTCGGGGCGTCTATAAACCGGCGCGTCGGCGCAGCCCACCGAACCGAGCACGGCGATCTGCGGGTAGCCGATGCGGACGCCCTTGCGCAGCACGACCTCGCCCGCCTCGGCTTCCGAACCGGCCATGATCAGATTCCGCCCCGGGGCGATGCCGCGGCGCAGCGTGATCCGCTTGCCGTCGCGCTCGGTATGCTCGACCATCACGACCGCGTCGGCGCCTGCCGGTCCCGGCGCTCCGGTCATGATTTCGACCGTCTGCCCGCGCTCGAGCGTAAAACGGGAAGGCTCGCCCGCGCGGGTTTCGCCGATGCATTCGAGCACCGCCGGTGCGTCGGCCGCATCGGCGGCATGGACGGCGAACCCGTCGCGGGCCGAGCGGTTGAAGGGCGGGTAATCGCGGTCCGCGCGGACGTCTTCGGCCAGAACGCGGCCGGCGGCTTCGGCGAGCGGCGCCGTTTCCACGGCCGGCGCGCGCAGCGTCTCGCGCACCCGCTCGGAGACAACGGCGCGGGCTTCATCGAATCGAAGCGGTTTCATGGCTGGCGGGGAACACAATCTATTGTGGCGCAGCCCGCCGCGAAGATGCATGCCGATGCGGCAGGGGTTGGGTGTTAGGGGTTAGATACCACAGGCAGGGAGGGAAGGGTATAATGAGGAGCGGTTAGAGATGTTACGGCGCAAGTTTTACATGGAAGCGCCACGACGACGCACGCCGGCCGAGCAGAGATACAGCGATCGCAGGCTTCGCTCCGCGAGTTGAGCGAGAAATACGGCATCAACCCCAAGGCGGCGCTGAAGCGGCGCCGCATCGTTTGCCGGCCGCGCAGCCGATAGAGATGAAAGCTCCGGGCTCGGGGAACCTCTACGAAAAATCCATCGGCGCGGCCGGCCGCCGCATCGAGCCGGCCAAGCCGCGCCTGTCCGCCGGCGTCGTTCCCTGCCGTTACAACGCCGGCGGCAGCCTCGAAATCTACTGGGTGCGGCGGTCGCGGAAGCTGCGCTTCATGGGCGGTTGGCATGCCTTTCCCGGCGGACGCCTGGCGGACTCCGACGCGAACGCCCCGCTTGCCGGCGAGCTTCCCGATGCGCGGATTTACGGCAACTCCGGCCCGCCGGCGGCGCATCCGGCATGCGCGCTGCGCGAGCTTTTCGAGGAAACGGGCTTGCTCGCGGCGCGCGGCGGCCTGCCGCCTGCCGCGGCGCTCGCCGAAGCGCGCGCGGCGCTGCTCGCGGACAACATGGATTTCTCCGCGTGGCTCAGAGATCGCGGCCTGCGTCTCGACCTGCCGCGCTTGCGCTACGCCGGACGCTGGGTTACGCCGCCCTTGTCGCGGATGCGCTTCGACGCAACGTTTTTCCTGCTCGAATGGCCGCGCCAAGAATCGCTGCAGCCGACCGTCATCCCCGGCGAACTGGTTTCCGGCGAATGGGTGAGGCCGGAGGCTGCTCTGAGCCGCTGGGAAGCGGGCGAAGCGAAGCTCGCGCAGCCCACGCTGCAAACCTTGCGCATCCTTGCCGCGCACGGCGTGGAAGACGGCCTGCCGCATTTGGCCGCGTTTCACGGCCGCGAGCCCGATGCGCCGAAAGCGATCGAGTTCCGGCCCGCCTTTCGCCTGATCCCCTTGGCCGCGCCGACGCTCCCGCCCGCGACGCACACCAACGCTTTGCTGGTCGGCGACAAAGATTTGGCGCTGATCGACCCGGGCTCGCCATGGGAAGATCAACTCCGCCCGCTGCGGAACATCATCGATGCAGTCATCCGCGAGACGGGCGGGCGCTTGACCGCCGTCTGGCTGACGCATCATCACGGAGACCACGTCGGCGGCGTCGAGTGGGTGCGCCGCGCATACGACGCGCCGGTCGCCGCTCATGCGGATACCGCCGCAAAACTCGCCGAGCGCGGCATTGCCGTTCAGCGCCGTCTTGCCGATGGGGAAATCCTGACGCCGGCAGGGCCGGGCGGCCTGCGCTTCCGCGCGATCCATTCGCCGGGCCACGCCCGCGGGCACCTCTGTTTCTACGAAGAAACCCGGCGCGTGCTCATCGGCGGAGACATGATCGCCGGCGCAAGCACGATCGTCATCGACCCGCCCGACGGCAACATGCAAGATTTCCTGTCTTCGCTCGAACGCCTCGCGGCGCTCGACGCCGACGTCTTGCTGCCGGGGCACGGCACGATGATCGCCGAGCCTTCGCGCCTGCTCGAAAAGACCCGCCAACACCGGCTCATGCGCGAAGACAGGATTTTCGAGGCTTGGCAATCCGGCAAGCGCGGGCCCGAGGCGATTGTCGAGGCTGTTTATGAAGACGCGGCGCCCGAGGCGCGGCCAATCGCGGCCCGGCAGGTCATGGCGCATCTCGAGCGCCTGCGCGAAATCGGACGCATCGCCGGCTTGCCCGGGTAGCGAACGGGAGGGCACTCGCCTTCACGCGCCCGGCGCCGTCGGCCAACCCCTCTTGCAATCCACAGGGAATTACGGACGCGGGCAACAGGAATCGCCCTGATTCGGACAGTTGATTTGGGAAAGGCCGGCCGCTTGGATTGGGGCGGCGGCCTCAAGCCCGCTGCTATCATGGAGCGGCAAGGTCGAGGCTCAGGCGCCGATGCTTTCCCTGCTGGCGGAGTTTGCGCTTTTCCTGCGCGAGCACAAGAAACTGTGGCTGCTGCCGATCGTCGTTGCGTTGGGACTGATCGGGGCGCTGCTGATCGCGGTCGAGGGTTCCGTGCTCTCGCCTTTTATTTACACGATTTTCTGATCGCGCCGCCGCGCCGAGCGGCTAACGATGATGGTGCGCGTTGGCTTCGTGCCTTTTGCGCCGCTCTTCGAGGATGCGCTCATACTCGATGCTCTGATCTTCGTCGAGCACCTCCATGACCCGCGCCGCCCGCTCGCCGCGGATGGCTTGAAACTCGGGCTCCATCGCGTCGCGGACGGCGTGAAACCGCTCGCCGATTTCATCCATGATGGCCTCGACCTGGGTTTGCTGGTCGCTGTTCAGGTTCAGCTTCGAGGTCAGTTCCTGCAGCAGGCGGGCGCGGTACTCCTCCGGCGACAGCCTGCCGTTCGTCGCCTGCGCGATCTTCAGCGTATAGAAACGGTTTGACGCGAAGCCGAATGCCGCGCCGGCCAGAAAGACCAAGGCGATGTACAGCGCGGCGGCCCTTTTCGATTGTCCGTTTCTCACCGCTTGTTCTCCGCGAGTTGCCACAAGGCTCTGTCGTATTCGTCCATCGAGTCGAGCGTCAGCACATCGACGTAGCTGGCTTCGAGCACCGCCGAGCCGTTCGACCGCCCGTAGGGGAGCGCCAGCGAAGCGATCAGCAGCGCCGCAAAAACAAGCGCCGTCAGCGCCAAGCGGGGCGACCAGGCCGCCAAGTGCGTGAGCCAACTGACGGGATTCCGCGATTCGATCTTCGCCCAAAGCAGAGGCAGGAATTGAGGCGAGGGGCGGAACTCGCCGAGAGCGTCGCGGTAAGCCGCGAACATGCGGTCCAGCAACTCGCCGCCGGCGCGCGTTTCGTCCATGCCGTCCTCCCGAAGCCCGTCAGAGCTCATTGTTCTGCGCCATTTCATTGTACGCCTCCAAAACACGCTTTCGCGCCCGGAACAAGCGGACTTTCAAGGCGTTCGTATTGACCTCGTAAATCGCGCTCAATTCCTTCAGCGACAGCCCTTGCACTTCCTTGAGCGTCAGCAGCATCCGATCTTCCGCGGATACGCGATCCAGCAGGATATCGAGCAACTCCTTGACGCTTGCCTTCTCCTTTTCGGCCAGCGCTCTCTTGCCACTGAGCGCCATGTCGGCGGCGGCCACCTGTTCCTCGCTCAAATCGGCCATGCGCACATCGACCGCCCGCCGCTTCTTGCGCAAGTAATCGTAACACGCGTTGATCGTCAGCCGATACAGCCATGGCTCGAAAACCTGCGGCGTCCTGAGCTGCTTCAGCGAGAAGTACAGCCGGACAAAAACTTCTTGTCCGACGTCTTCCACGTCGTCCCCTCGGCCGATCATCCGATAGACCGTACCGAGTATCCGTTTCCGGTAGGCCGTGACGATCGCATTGAACGCCGCATCGTCGCCGGACTGTGCGCGTTCAATCGTCTCGGGTTCGACCAGCATTCAGGGACAGCCGTCTGCCGGAGCGCCCATCGCTTTTTTCCTTAACCGATAAGGCGCAACGGTAGAAAATCAGGTTACGACATTTCAGACGAGCCGGCAGAGTTTTCGTTTTGCAGCGCGGCCAATTCGGCCAGGCTCAGCCGTCCGGTATAGACGGCCATGCCCAGGGCGGCGTGGATGCCGAGTTGCTGCAGAACGCGGATTTCCTCGACGGACGCAATGCCGCCGGCCGCGGTAATCTCGCGGTCCGTCGCCGCGCGCAGGCGGCGGTACCAGTCGAGATCCGTTCCTTCGAGCATCCCCTCCTTATCGACGTAGGTGCAGAGAAACCCGCCGCAATAGGGTTCAAGGCGGGAGATGACGCGCTCGGCGGTCAGGCCGGTCGATTCCCGCCAGCCCTCGATAACGACCCGCCCGCCTTTCGAATCGAGCGCCAACAATACCCGCTCGGCGCCGATCTCCTGCTTGAGGCGGAGCAGGAAGGGTTCGTTCGGGGCGCCGTCCTTGTAGGCCGCCGTGCCTACGATGACCTTCTCCGCGCCGGAGTCGAGCAGGTTGCGGGCGCGCTCAACGCTGCGCACGCCGCCGCCGACGCGGGTTCGCGCCGCCGAGGCCAGGCGGCGCACCGTATCGAGGTTCGACCCGCGCCCCATCGCCTGATCGAGGTCGATGACCTGAATCACCGGAAACGCCGCAAAGCGCCGCAGCATCTCCTCGGGAGCATCGCCCTCGAGGGCTTTCTCCTTGCCTTGCACGAGTTGGACGACCTTGCCGCCCATCAGGTCGATGCAGGGAATAATCATCGTTGCGCCGCGCCGAAGCTTTCAGGTTACCCTCTATCGGGCGCAGTCCATACCGCCGCCCGGCTTGAAGTTGACAAGCGCCGTTTCTTCCGACGAAAGCATCTGGGGCGCGCCTCCGAACGGGCGCATCCGCCTGCGGAAAGCCGCGGAATCCGCCAGACAAAAAATTCTCATGGTTGGGAATACCCTGCAAAGAAAACGCACCGAAGATATTCGAAAGCGGAATTGACGTTGCCGGCGGCTCAATTCAGGTACGCCGCCATCAGGCGCGCGGCCTGGTCCGCCGCGTTCTGATCCAGCCCCGCGACGCCGATCACGTACTTTCCTTTCTGGAAGACGAGCGTCGGCGCGCCCGCGTCCATGCCGAAGTAGCCGCCCAGATGGGGAATGAACTTGGCGTCCTGCAACTCGTCCTTGTATTCCATGAAGAGGAACAGCGCCTGGTCGCCGTCGGGGCGCAAGGTGAAGAACATCCGGTATTTCTTGCCGTCCGCCTCGTATTCGGCGATATTTCCGCCGGGCATGAAGTCCTTGTCCGCCAAGCGGTCGGCGGCGACTTCCGCGGCGATAAGCCCGTCTTTGGGGAATTTGTGCGTCTCATCGACGATTTTTTCGCGCGGCGCGGCCTGCTTCGTTTCGACCGCCGGCCCGCCTCCGGGCCCGCCGCAGCCCCACGGCGCGATCAGGGAAAGGGCAAACAACATCGGTTTCATGCGCATGGCTGCTTCGCTTCGGTTTCACTGACGATTGTAACCGCATCGCCGACGCGCAGGCCGGGGCGGAAATCGGCTCATGCGCCGGCCTTGAGCGGCGGGCGCCGCCGGTCAGCAGGCTTGGTGGAGCAACCATGTAAACACCAGCGACGAAAGTCCCGTAATCTACAGGTTTCCGATTCTGGCGCCAGAATGTTCTTGCACGGCGCGCAAGCGGAGATTCACTCGCCGTCTTCCCCAATCCACTACCTTCACGCAAGCCGTTCTCAGCATTCGTCGGCCTCTTCGTTCAGGCGCCCGCACCCCCGCGGCGCGATCAGAGAAAGGGCAAACAACATCGGTTTCATGCGCATGGCTGCTTCGCTTCGGCCTCGCTGACGATTGTAACCGCATCGCCGACGCGCAGCGCGCCGCCGCGGACGATCCTGCCGTAAACGCCGCCGCGGCAATCGGGCTTCAGGGCGCCGCGCAGGCCGGGGCGGAAATCGTCCATCAGGCGGCAGGGCGCGAGCTCGGCGACGACGGCGATGAGGCACGGCCCGACGGCGATTCGCTTGCCGATGCCGGCGGCCAGGGGCAGCCCCTCGATGAGCAGATTGGCGCGCCGTCCGCCGGGGTCGAGCCGCGGGCCGCCGAGGTCGGCGCAACTGTCCGCCCAGGCTTCGCGGCTCATCAACGACACTTGGCGGCGGCCGCCGCCGGCGTGGTCGCCGGCCAACCCCCGGCCCGCAACGGCTTCGGCGGAAGCAACCCGCTTGACGGGAGCGCGCGCCGACGGCCGCAGATAGATCGTCGCTAATCGACCGGCCATCCGATCAGCGTATAATTAAGCCTTCTTCAAGGCAAACCCGTCATGGCCGACCCGCTGCAAATCCAACTCATTGCTTCCGACGTGGACGCTTGGAACGGCTGGCGGCAACGCAACCCGGGCGAGCGCGTCGATCTCTCCGGGGCCAAGCTCGGCGGCGCCGATTTGCGCTTCGCCAACCTCAAGGGCGCCGATCTGGGCAAGGCCGATCTGGTCATGGCCGATCTGACCGGCGCCGACTTGCGAGACGCCGATTTGCGCGGCGCCAATCTGGTCGGGGCGCGCCTGCTGGGCATCGACATCAGCGGCGCCGATATCCGCGGCGCCGATATCCGCACCGCCGAAGATTTGACGCAAGAGCAACTCAGCGGCAATCGGGGAGACGCGGAAACCATGCTGCCCGAGGGCGTCCCGCGCCCCGCAAGTTGGGATTGAAAGGGCGCGGAGCAACAGCCGCCGCTCCGCGCCGCGTGCTCCTAGAACTGCACGCGCAGCCCCAACTGCAACTGCCGCCCCGTGCCGATCGTCCCGCGCACCCGTCCGAAGGCGCTGTTGCCCTGACGCCGCTCGGGCACCGCGAAGTTCGCCCGGTTGGGCATGTTGTAGAAGTCCGCCCGGAACTCGACGAAACGCTGTTCGCCGAAGGGGAACCTCTTGTTGATCGAGACATCGACCACGGCAAAACCCGGACCGCAGCAGACGTTGCGCGGCGCGCTGCCGAAAACGCCGACTCCGGGCGACGTAAACAGACCCGGGTCGAAGTACGAGTTGCCGCGCACGTTGCCGCGCCAGTTCGACAAGCGCTCGACCTGACCGAGTATGTGCGGCCTCTGCGAGTGGGCGAACGCGTTGCTGCGGTTGGTCTGCTCGATGACGCCGAAAGGAGACCCCGTGCGGAACTCGCCGATGACGCCCAGGCTCCAGCCGCCGATCACGCCGTTCAGAACGCTGTTCTGGATATCGATCTTGCGGCCTTTGCCCAGCGGCGCTTCGTAAACGCCGCTGGCCACCAGCCGGTGGCGAACGTCGTTGCCCGACAGCGCCTTGTCGAGATGCCGCAACTCGACGTGCTGATAGCCGTTGCCCTGTTCCCCGCCCAACTCGTTGGCCGATTCCACGTCGTCGATGAACTTCGCCCAAGTGTAGTTGAACAGGTAGCTCAAACCGCTCGAAAAACGCTTCTCGGCCTTCAGGTTCAGCGAATGGTACGTGGAGTTGCCCCACGCCGGGCTTTCGTGCAGCACGTTCGAAAATTGCGGGAAGGGCCGCGCCGTCTGCGCCTGCGCAGCCGGCCCCATGCCGTTGACCAGAGGAATCATGTTGATGCTGACGTTCGGCCCGCCCAGCTTGTGCCCCATGTTGGCCATGTACTGCGCCTCGACCAGCGCGTTGCCCGGCAATTGCTTCTGGACGGTGAAATTCCACTGCTGGGAATAGCCGTTTTGCTGATTCTGCTGGATAAAGTCGGGCGCCACCGTGCGCCGGCCTTCGGCGACTGCCCCGAAACTCGAGTTGCGGTCGGCCTCGTCGAACGGCTGCGCCGGCGGCAGGCCGCCGGCGAATCCAAAGGCCGGAGTGAAACCGCCGTCGGGCGAATTGATCTCGAGGTTCTTCGAGAACGTCCAGAACATCGTAAAGGGCACCGCGCGGGCGTACGCGCCGTTGTAGTTGATGCCGTATCCGGTGCGGATCACCGTCGAATCGTTGACCCGGTAGGCGATGCCCAGCCGCGGCCCCCAGTTGTTCTTGTCGAAGTCGTGAGCGTAGCGGCTCACCCCGTCGCGGCCCGCGAAGGTCATGACGCCCGGGCAGTTGCAAACCGGATTGACGGCCTGCGGGTCGAATCCGCTCTGGCGGTTCTCCCACTCCCAGCGCGGGGTGTCCAGCTCGTAGCGCAGTCCGAGGCTGATCGTCAGCTTCTGATTGACCTTCCAGTTGTCCTGCGCGTAGAAACCCCAGTAGTCGCTGCGCGTGTTCAGGATGTCGGTGTCCGTCAGTCTCGCGCTTGTTGTCCAGCCCAGCAGAAGTTGGGCGAGAGCATCGTTGGTAACCCGGTTGTTGAAAGTGTAATTGCCGCCCGCGGCGGAGTTGAAATCGTCCTGGTTGCGCGAGTAACGGTATTCCATGCCGAACTTGAACGTGTGATTGCCCGAGAACACCGAGGTGCTGTTCATGATCTGCGTCGTGGCGATCGGCGTCTGGATGCGTTCCTGGTTGCCCGCGCCCAAACGGGTGTAACCCACCAGATTCACCGTGGCGAAAAAGTCGGGATTGACGTTGGGCACGCCCAACTGGCCGTTCAACCCGCTGCCCGTCCCCAAGCCGCGCGTGGTGAACAGGCGCTTGCCGTAGGTGTAGCGGAAATCGTTGATGATCGTCGGCTTGAAGCTGTGGTTCCAGTCGATCGTCGTCACCAGATTGCTGCGCTGCTGATTGGCGCCGCGGAAATCGACCGTGCGGTTGGGGTAGATCGAGGCGACCCCGGCAGGCGCCTCAACCCAACTGAAACGGCCGTAAACGCGGTCTTTGTCGGAAAAATTGTGATCGACCCTTGCCGTGTAGAAATCGGAAACGCCCTTGTCCGACACGTTCTTGACGAAGTTGTCGCGCGGCGCATTGGCGGGATTGAAACCGATGTTCGGCGCGGGATAGAGATCGGCGAAGGCTTTGCCCAACGAGTCGAAGCGGCTCTGCGGAATCGTATTGTTGTCGAACGGATCGCCGGTGAGCGGATCGAGCAGATTGAAGTTGGCGCGGTTCGAAAAATCGCCGCCGACTTCCATCGGATAGGGCACGTCGGTATTCGCGACCGTGCGCCCGTCGCGGCGGCGCTGCCCTTCGTAGTTGAAAAAGAAGAAAGTCTTTTCCTTGACGATGGGGCCGCCCACCGAGCCGCCGAAGATGTTGTAGCGCAGCGGGGCCACGCTGGGGGCGAAGAAGGTGCGCGTATCGAGCTTGTCGTTGCGGAAATTGTGATAAACGGCGCCGTGCATTTCGTTCGTGCCCGAGCGCGTCGTCATGATGATCAGGCCGTTGCCGCTGCGGCCGTATTCGGCCTGATAGTTGTTCGACTCGACCTTGAACTCCTGCAGCGATTCGACCGGAGGGTTCAAATTGAGTTGGGCGATGCCCAGCGCCATGTTCTGCACGACGCCGCCGTCGAGATGCCACATTTGATTGCGCGAGCGCCCGCCGCCCATCGAAAAGAACGGCAGGTCGTAAAGCCCGCCGCCGGATGTGGCGAAGGTCACGTTGCCCACGAGCTTGACCAGTTGGCCGGCCTGCCGGCTCGAAACCGGCATCTGCGCCACCGTCGTGCGCTCGATGAACTGCCCTACCGTCGAGTTGTCGGTTTCAAGCAGCGGAGCCGTTCCGGTGACCTCGATGGTTTCGGTCACGGCGCCGACTTCGAGCGCGATATCGATGCGCTTGATCAGACCGGTTTCCAGCACCAGTCCCGTTTGCACGAAGCGCTTGAATCCCGGCGACTCGCAACTCAACTCGTATTCTCCCGGCGCCATCGGCGGAAAATTGTAAACGCCCGCCTCGTTGGTCTGCGCGGCATAGCCGACGCCCGTATTCAGGTTGAGCGCGACAACGTCGGCGGCGACGATGACCGCGCCCGTGTTGTCGGCGACCGTTCCGGTCAAGCCGGATTGCTGAGCCGCCGCGGGCAAACACCACAGCGCCAACAAAAGAAACAAAGAAACAACGTGTCTTAGACGCATCTTGAAATCCCCCTTCAATCGGGTCCGCGGAACGCGGATGCCGTCTCGCACGGAGATTATAAGCGCCCCGCGCAATGGGATGCAAGCCGACCGGCAAGCGGACGGCTCAAGCGCCGCGCCCGGCGGATTCGACCGGCGGCGGGCGCCTGAAGAAAGCCGACGAGCCCCTACGGCTGCGGGTCGTCGGCCGAGGGGCCGTACATTCCCGGAATGGGAACGTCGTTCATGCGCAGGTACACGCCCAACTGGGCGCGGTGGTGGATGACGTGGTTGAGGATCATGCTCTTCAGCACGGCGATGCGCGGCATGGAGAACAAGGTCTTGCCGCCCGCCAGCAGCGACCACACCGCCGTTAAGGTATCGTCGTCCGCGGCCTGAACCGCCTCTCTCGCCGCGCCGACGTTCTTATCGAACACGGCCAGAATCTCATCGCGGGTTTTGGGGACGAAAGGCTGCCACGTCGGGCCGCCGGCGGGGCGGATATCCAGTTCGGGCTCGTTGACGGTGGGCGCGCTCCAACCGGGCATTTCGGCGATGTGTCCGGCGAGACGGCCGAGCTTCATCGATTTCTCGTGCGGCGTGAAATCGAATTTGTCCTCGGGAACCAACTCCAGCATTTTGCGGGTGTTGGCCATCTCGTGGTCGAACTCGCCAAGGAAGGATTTCGCAATCGACATGGAGCATATTGTAGCAGATCGCCGGGCCGCGCTAGAAGATGAGCCCGATGCGGCCCTGCCACAATTGCCCCGATCCCCCGGTGCTTGAGAAAGAGTGGCCGCGGAACTCGAACTTGAAACCGAGCCGCCCCCACGGGGACACATTGGCCCCAAGACCGAAATTGAAGCCGTTTTCGGCGCCGCCGCGCAGCAGCTTCGAATAGCCGCCGAATACATAGGGGCCGACAGGCCCGGGCACGCTGAAATGGCGGTAGAGGCTGAGGGAGCCGACGGCGTTCGTTTCGTCGATGTTGCGGATGTTCTTGAACGATCCGACCACGCCCAATTCGGCGCCGACGCCGAAACTCATGGGAAGTCCCAACTCCGCGCCCGCGCCTGCGTGCAGCAAGCCCTCGGTGGCGCCGAAACCGCCCACGCCGGGCGCGGCGAAAACGTAGCCGTGCGTACGCTGAGCCGATGCGGTTTCGACGGACAGAAACAAAACGACGGCGGCCGCCGCCGAAAGTCGGAAAAGAATCTTCATGCTGCGCCTCGCGCTTTTTCCATCGTAACAGCACGCCGCCGCGCGGACCGGGATGCCGCGCAAACGCCGAACACGGGCGCAGCAGCGTTCGCAGAGCGGGGTTCACAGGGGGATATTGCCGTGCTTCCTGCGCGGAGCCGCAACCGTCTTGTTCGCCAGCATCTTCAGGGCGGCAATCAGTTTCGGCCGCGTGTTGCGGGGTTCGATCACCTCATCGATCCAGCCTTTCTCGGCCGCCTTGTAGGGATTGGCGAACCGCGTCCTGAACTCCTCGATCTTTTCCGCTCGAAAAGCGTCGGGGGAGTCAGCGGCCGCCAACTCGCGCCTGTAGAGGATGTTCACGGCGCCCTCGGGACCCATGACCGCGATCTCGGCCGTCGGGTAGGCGAAGTTGACATCGGCGCCGATGTGTTTCGAGCCCATCACGCAGTACGCTCCGCCGTAGGCTTTGCGCGTGATGACCGTGATTCTGGGCACGGTAGCTTCGCAAAAGGCATACAACAGCTTGGCCCCGTGCTTGATGATTCCGCCGTACTCCTGCCGCGTTCCGGGCAGGAACCCCGGCACGTCTTCGAAGACGATCAGCGGAATGTTGAAAGCGTCGCAGAAGCGCACGAACCGCGCGCCCTTGAGCGAGGCGTCGATATCGAGACAGCCGGCCAGAACCGCGGGCTGATTGGCCACGATGCCGACCGACCGGCCGGCCAGCCGCGCAAAGCCGACGACGATGTTTTTGGCGAAGTGCTCCTGCACCTCGAAAAAATAGTTGTCATCGACGACCGGCGCCACGATTTCCTTGATGTCGTAGGGCGTTTTCTCTTCGGCAGGCACAACCGCATCCAATCGCTCGTCGATGCGGTCAACGGGGTCGCCGACGGGGCGCAGCGGCGGGTCGTCGAGATTGTTCGACGGCAGGAACGAAAACAACTCGCGGATCATCTGCAGGCAGTGCGTATCGTCCGCCGCCAGAAAGTGCGCCACGCCGCTGGTTTCGTTGTGGGTGTGCGCCCCGCCCAACTTTTCCTTGGTGACTTCCTCTTGCGTCACCGTTTTGATGACGTCCGGGCCGGTAACGAACATGTAGCTGGTCTTGTCGACCATGAACACGAAATCGGTAATCGCCGGCGAATACACCGCGCCTCCGGCGCACGGCCCCATGACGGCCGATATCTGGGGCACGACGCCGCTGGCCAGGGTGTTGCGCAGAAAGATGTCCGCGTAACCGGCCAGCGAGGCCACGCCTTCCTGAATCCGCGCGCCCCCCGAGTCGTTCAAGCCGATCACAGGCGCCCCGTTTTTCAGCGCCAGGTCCATCACCTTGCAGACTTTCCCGGCGTTTTCGAGGGAAAGCGAGCCGCCGAAAACGGTAAAGTCGTGCGCAAAGACGTAAACCAGCCGGCCGTCGATCCGCCCGTATCCGGTCACGAAGCCGTCGCCCGGTATCTTCTGCGCGTCCATGCCGAAATCGGCGCAGTCGTGGACGACCAGCCGGTCCAATTCCTGGAAGCTGCTTTCGTCGAGCAACAATTCCAGCCGCTCGCGCGCCGAGAGTTTCCCCGCCCCGTGTTGGCGCGCGGCGCGCTCGGGGCCGCCGCCGGCGAGCGCAGCCTCATTCCTTCGTTCCAGTTCCGCGCGTTTTTCGTCCAAAGTCATGAATCCCAAACTTATCACGGCGGCGCATTGAACCGAACTGCTTGACGCAAGGATACGCATCCTTGTATTGGAAAAGACGTCTTTGCCGTTTGCCCGGCTTTGCGCTACGATAGATAAAGACGCGCTCGTAGCTCAGCTGGATAGAGCGTCTGGCTACGGACCAGAAGGCCGGGGGTTCGAATCCTCCCGAGCGCGCCATGCTTCCCGCCCGGAATTCTCCTGTTCGCAATCGCCGCGGGCGGCGCTATAGCGAATCGAGAAACGCCAGCAGCGCGGCGCGGTCGGCGGCGGGCAGCGCTTCGAACCGCGCCTTGGCCCCCGCCGCTTCGCCGCCGTGCCGCAGCACCGCTGCTTCCGGCGTCGCCGCGCCGCCGTCGTGCATAAGCGGCCGGCGGAAGCGCAGCCCCCAAAGCGCCGGCGTGCGTATCTCGTTCGGCTGCGCCGCTCCTTGCGCGATGCCGTCCCCCGTGCCCGCGTCGTGCAGCAGCAGGTCGGAATACAGCGGGACCGGCCGGCGGTCGAACACGGGGTCGGCGTTCCACCCCGTCGTCAGCATGGGAACATGGCAAGCCGCGCATCCCGCGGACGCGAATACCGACTCCCCGCGGACGGCCGCCGCCCCCGCCGGGGCGCGCTCGACCGGCGCCAGAAATTTCATGAACGCCTCGAAGGCATCAATGCCGCGCAGGCCGGTCAGCGGCTCCGGGCCGTCTTCCGGGTCGGGAACCGCATCGCAGGCAGCGAGAGTTTCGGCGTCGATCCCGGCCGCCGTCTCGTTCGGAAACAGGTCGTTGGTGATGCCCATTTCGTTGCGGTAGGCGTCCGCGCCGAAGGCCAGCAGCGTAGCGTGCTGCGCCTTCCAGCCGAAACGCCCGACCCGCTCGGCGCCCGAACCCACGTCGATGATCACCGCCGCGCGCCCGCTCACGCCGTCCCCGTCGGCGTCGCCCGGGTCTTGCAGAGCCCGGATCGCGTCGTCGGGAATCGCCTCGACCAACCCGGCGCCGAACAGCGGAATGGGAATGCGCCGGGCGACGACGTTGGCTTCCGGAGGAATCGCGGGCTGGCATTCCTGATTGGGCAGCGCGAACAGGTGATACAGCGTATCTCCGCCGAGAACGGTGAAAGTCCCGTCCGCCTCAAGCCGTCCCGCGCGGAATTCGCTGACCGGACTGACGCCCCCGATGGCCGGAGTCGCATGGCATTGGGCGCAGCCGAGGCCGTTGAAAGCCGGCCCCAGCCCCTCGCCCGCGTCCTCGACCTCCATAAAGTCGTCCAGGCCGATGCGGAACAACTCGAAAGCTTCGTTGCCGATGCCCGGCAGGGGGTTGCCCGGCTGCGCGGGACGCCCTTGCGCAACCGCGCGGGGCGCCGCGGCCAAGCAGCAAATCAGCAGCGCCGCCGGCGCCACGTTGCGAAACGCATATCTCATTCGTCACTCCACCACGATCCGCCCGCGCATGATGGTGTGGCCGGCTCCGCAGGCCTTCGAGCAATGAAAGCGGAACACGCCTTTCTCGCGGGCGCGGAACAGGATGCGCGCGTCGCCCTTGCCGCGTTTCGGAATAATCGCGTTGACGCCGGTCTTCTCGATGCGGAATCCGTGATTGGTGTCCAGGCTGCGAATGCGCAACTCCACCGTCTCGCCCAACCGCAAACGAATCCGCGAGGGCACGAACGTAAAGCGCTCGGCAACCACGCGGATCACGCGGTCGGCTGCGGGGCGCGGCTCCTGTTCGGCGCGGGCAGTCCCGACGGCGAACGCCGCCGCCATAACCAACAGGAAAACCGCGCCCGCCGGCAAAACCGCCGGCGCAAAGCCGGAAGCCGCGCGGCGGCCGAATCGAAATACGGCGCGCGCCGCCATCAGAACCACCACCCCAAGCCCAGATTGAAGGCGTCGCGGGCCGCAATGAAACTGCTCTGATTGCGCATGAACGTGTAGTCGAACTTGAACGCCACGTCCGGCTCCGGGAAATAGGTAAAGCCCGTCACCAGAGCGTCGCGGTCGAACTCGCCCAAGGGCTGGAAACCCGGCGCCATGCGGTTTTGCGTGTCGAAATTCTCATAGCGCGAAAAAATCACGAAATCATGGCGGCTGCGCGGCGGCAGCAAATGATAGGCGCCTTCGAAATAAAAGCCGCGCATCTGCTCGGCCAAGTTCGGATTGACGCCCGCCGTGCGCTGCACGAAAGCGTTCAACTCCGCGGTGCGGTCCATGCCGGTCTGCGCAAACTCGCCGCGGAAATCGAAGCGACCCACGCTGCCGCGGCCGTCGAACTCGAAAATGTTGACCCGCGGATTGATGCCGGGAGTGGCGAAGCCGGTCTTGCCCGTCCAGAAACCGCCGCCCAGAGACATGCCGGGCAGGCCGTGATACTCCAGTCGCCCGGTGAACGCCGTGTTCTGGATCGGCGGCTGGAACGCCTTGCGGCGGCCGTCGCGAAACCCCTCCTCGGCGCTGAAGCGCAACGAATCGAGCGTATCCATCGCATACAGCTTGTAGGTGAAACCGTTGCCCAGATCGCCGTGAATGCCCGCGCCCGGGCCGAACCAGGTCGTCGGCAGGATCAGCGTATCGACGAACGGCCGCTCGACCCCGTTGAACGACGGCGGCTCGTGGCGTTCGTTGATCAGCCCCATCGGCGTCAGCATCACCCCTCCGCGCAGGTTGAACCAGGGTTTGATCAGAAAATCGAGATAAGCCTGCTCGAGCTCCAGCTCGCCGCTTTCCTCGGCGCCCTCCACGAGCGCGTGTTCGATCTCCAGCTCCGACCAGAACTGAATGCGGTTGCTGAAGCTGTGCCCGAAAAGCAGCACGAAACGGTGAAAATCGGCCGTTCCGGGCCGCTCTTCCGGCTTGTTGACGTGGAAGTCCATGTAGCCGGAGACCGGCATGCGTATCTCGCGGGCGTAGAAGTCCGCCGACTCGGCGCCTTCGGTTGGGATGATCTCCGCTATGGGCGGCGGCGGCGCATCCGGCGGCGGGG
Organism: Bryobacterales bacterium; assembly: GCA_965242705.1. Lineage (GTDB taxonomy): Bacteria > Acidobacteriota > Terriglobia > Bryobacterales > UBA6623 > CATQHP01. The sequence continues at coordinate 4,879,012 of OZ251486.1, read as the reverse complement.
ACGAGGTTGTTATCGCCGGCGCCGCGGGACTTTCCCTTTCCGTCGCCGACTCGCCCTTGACCGCCGCCAATTCCGCCTCCAGTTGCCGGATGCGCGCTTCCAGCAGCGCGAACTTCTCTTCGATCTGCCGCGGCGTCAACCCGGCGGCCCGAGCCGGCGCCGCGGCGCATGCAAGCGCAAGACAGACAACCGGCGTCAAGACGGCGATGCGCATAAATTTAGGCATACCGAAATTTGAAATCAACCAACCCAAATAACAAGATTAGCCATAAATTTTCTATCTGTCAATGATTGAAGAAGCAGATTTTCGACAAGAGAAATTTTGCCGGCGCACCCGCGGCCGACGTAAGGATCGGACTGCTTCAGCGGCTTGGCGGATGTTGCGCCCCGCTCCAGTCAAGTATCGAGCCTCTTCAACAGCATCGCCGCCGTGTCCGGTTTCTCGGAAACCAGGTTGCGGCGCTCGTCGACGTCGCCGGCAAGGTTGTACAGCTCCAGGCGGGAGTCCTCCAGGAACGCGATCCCAAACGCCAGCAGAGATTATAAAGCTGTGGGCGGACGCCGGACTCGCGGCCCGCAAGCCGCGCGGCAAGCGCGGCGCTCTTGTTCTCCATTTGCCGCCGGCGCGCCCGGCGGACGGTCTATCATGGTCACGATGACTCTCACCCGCCGCCAATGGATGCTTGCGTCGCTGGCCGCCGCCGCCCCGCGGGCTGCCGCCCAGAGCAAACGGCCGAATATCCTTTTCGCCATCGCCGACGACTGGGGGTGGCCGCACGCCGGGGCCTACGGATGCTCCTGGGTCAAGACGCCCGCCTTCGACCGCGTCGCCCGCGAGGGCGTCCTGTTCGCCAACTGCTTCACCTCGAACCCCAAGTGCTCGCCCTGCCGCGCAAGCATCCTGACCGGGCGCAACACTTGGCAACTCGAGGAGGCAACCAACCATTTCGGCGTCTTTCCGGCCAAATGGGCGGTTTTTCCGGATCTCTTCGAAAAGGCCGGTTACCACGTCGGCCACACGGGCAAGGGCTGGGGGCCGGGCGATCACGAGGCCGGCGGCTTCCGGCGAAACCCGGCGGGGCCGAACTACGACAGGCACACGGCGCCGCCGAAGTTCCGCTACATGTCGAACAAAGACTACGCCCGCAACTTCGAGCATTTCCTCGAAAGCCGCGGCGGCGGGCAGCCCTTCTGCTTCTGGTTCGGTACGCACGAGCCGCACCGCGCCTATGAAGACGGCGCCGGCGAGCGCAGCGGCAAACGCCGGCAAGAGGTCGATGTTCCCAAGTTCTATCCCGACGACGAGACAATCCGCCGCGACCTTGCCGACTACGCCGTCGAGAGCGAATGGTTCGACACGCACCTGGGGCGCATGCTCGAAACGCTCGAACGGATTGGCGAGCTCGACAACACCCTGGTGCTGGTCACGTCCGACCACGGCATGCCGTTTCCGCGCGTCAAGGGGCAAATCTACGAATACGGGTTCCACCTGCCCTTGGCGATGCGCTGGGGCGGGATGCAGGGCGGCCGCCAGATCGACGATTTCATCAACGTGCGCGACTTTGCGCCGACCTTCCTCGAGCTCGCCGGAATCGACGTTCCCGATTCGATGACGGGCAAGAGCTTCGCCGACGTGCTGCGATCGACAGATTCCGGCTTGGTTGACAAGACGCGCAACCGCATGCTGATCGGCAAGGAACGCCACGATCTGGGGCGTCCCAACGACTGGGGCTACCCCGTCCGGGCGCTGCGCACGCCCGAGTTCCTCTACATCCGCAACTACGAGCCCGACCGCTGGCCCGCGGGCAACCCCGAGACCGGTTACCGCAACTGCGACGACAGCCCGACGAAATTCCGGATTTTGCGCGGATTCGACGAGTATTACCGCATGTCGTTCGGCAAGCGCCCTGCGGAGGAGTTGTACAAAATGCCCGAGGACATCGATTGCGTCGAAAATCTGGCCGACGACCCGGCCCACGCCGAAACCAAGAAACGCCTGCGCGCCGAGTTGGAGCGCCGCCTCAAGGACGACGGCGACCCCCGCGCCCTGGGCCGCGGCTGGGTCTTCGATACCTACAAGTACACCGGCCAAAGCAGGCATGCCTACGGCGCATGGCTGGCCAACCATGCGCCGTAGGCCGCGCGCCGCCGATGTTTTTCCGCTTCGCCCACAGTGCTAAACTGCGGTAACCGGCCCCTTGACGGTTCCACAACGCGGCGGGCGCGGCGCCCAGCCTCGCGCACGGGCCGAAATTCTCATAATTCCGAGGACGATGCAGGATGAAAATCTATACGGGCAAAGACGTGCGCAACGTTGGCCTTGTAGGCCACGGCGACTGCGGAAAGACGACGCTGGCGTCGGCGTTGCTCTATACGGCGGGCGCAACCAGCCGCCTGACGAGCGTCGATGAAGACAACGCGATCACCGACTACGACGAAGAAGAGATCGGCCGCAAGGTTTCCATATCGTCCGTGCCGGCCTACGCGGAGTGGGGCGGCGTCAAGATCAACCTGATCGACACGCCGGGCTACAACATCTTCATCAACGAAGCGAAAGCCGCGCTGCCGGCCGCCGACGCCGCGCTGGTGGTCGTCGATGCCGTCAACGGAATCGACGTGCAGACCGAGAAAACCTGGAAATTCGCCGACGACTACGGTATCCCGAAAATCATCTTCGCCAACAAAATGCACAAGGAACGGGCGTCCGTCGCGGCGGTGGTCGATCAGGTCAAGGAGGCTTTCGGCGTTACGGCCGTGCCCGTGCAATACCCGCTCGGCGAAGACAAGAGCTTCGCCGGGGTCGTCGATCTGATCCGCCAAAAGGCCTACGCCTACGAGATGGACGGCGCCGGCAAGGGAACGGCCGGGAATGTCCCGGCGGATGCCGCCGACGCGGTCGAAGAAGCGCGCACGCAATTGATCGAAGCCGTGGCCGAGACCGACGAAGACTTGATGAACGAGTATTTCGACAAAGGCTCCCTCTCCGAAGACAAGATCGCCGCGGGATTGAAGAAAGCCGTTGCGCAGGGCGAGGTCATCCCGGTGCTGTGCGGTTCCGCCCTGCGCAACATCGCTATCGACCGGCTGCTCGATTTCCTCAAGGACGCCGCGCCGTCGCCGATCGACCGCGGCGAAATCGCCGCTGAAGACGGCGCGATCAAGATCGACGACGGCGGCCCATTGGCGCTCTTCGTCTGGAAGACCGCGGCCGATGCGTTCGCCGGGCGGGTGACCTATTTCAAGGTGGTTTCGGGCGTTTTGCAGAACGACGCGGCGGTTTACAACCACACGCGCTCGACCGGCGAAAAGTTCTCGCGCATCAGCGCCGCCCAAGGCAAGGAGTTCACCAACGTCCCCCGTTTCCACGCCGGCGACATCGGCGCGGTCGCCAAGCTCAAGGAAACCCTCACGGGCGACAGTCTGGGCGCGAAAGACTCGCCCGTGGCTTTCCCCAAGGCGAATATCCCCGTACCGGCGATCTCGTACGCCATCCAGCCCAAGACCCGGCAGGACGAAGACCGCCTCAGCGGCGCAATCGCCAAGGTTCTCGAGGAAGACCTTGCACTCCATTTCTACCGCGACGCGCAAACGCAGGAATTTCTGCTCGCGGGCAACGGCCGGCAGCATCTCGACATCGTTTGCAGCAAGTTGAAGAAGCGTTACAACGTCGAGGTCGAGTTGAAGGCGCCCAAGATTCCCTACCGCGAGACCATCCGCGGCGCGGCCGATGTCCACGGACGGCACAAGAAGCAGTCCGGCGGCCACGGGCAGTTCGGCGATTGCAAGATCAGGGTGGCGCCGCTCGATCGCGGCGGGCAATTCGAGTTCGTCAATGAGATCTTCGGCGGGGCGATTCCGAAAACCTACATCCCGGCCGTGGAAAAGGGCATCCTCGAAGCCGCCGCGAAGGGCTATCTGGCGGGCTACCCGGTGGTCGATTTCAAGGTGACGCTCTACGACGGCTCGTATCACGAAGTCGATTCGTCGGAGCTTGCCTTCAAGCTGGCCGGCAGCAAGGCCTTCAAGCTGGCCATGGCCGAAGCCAAGCCGGCGCTGCTCGAACCGGTGATGAAAGTGGAGGTCGTCGCCCCCCTCGACTTCGCGGGCGATCTGATGGGCGATCTCAACAGCCGCCGCGGCCGCATCCAGGGTATGGACACCAAGGGCGCCAACCAGATCATCCGCGCCGAGGCGCCGATGGCCGAAATGCTGACCTACGCCAACGATCTGACCTCGATTACCCAGGGCCGAGGCTCGTTCACCATCGAGATGGGGCATTACGATTTCGTGCCCCACGAGATCGCGGCCAAAATCATCGAAGCGGCCAAGCGCTCCGGCGGCGAAGAAGAGGCCGATTAAGACAGCAAGGGCCGAAGATCCAAGCTGCTCTTCGCGGCGGAACCGCGGGCGGGCCGCCTTGCATTGCGCCTGTTTATTGTTGAATAGCTTACTTGAAAAAGTGGATGTGCAACAATTCCTGGCGCGGCCCGGCTTGCTGAAAACCATAGATCGAGCCTCTCGGAAGCTCCGATGGCGGCCTTGCTGGGCGCTTGGCAGGCCGGTAAAGCAATGCTGACCGAGCAAGCGGCCGCCGCCTGGCCGGGGATTTCGACGGTCCTCGATCTGGATATTGCCGCGGTAAAGGAAGCGGTGTCCGCGGCTCCCGAGAGGATGCTCCGCAGTACGAGGGGCTGGTCGTCATCGACGAGGCGCAGCGTATGCCGGGCCGGGACCGTTCGAGACATTGCGCCTGCTCTACGACAAACGCAACCGCAAAGCGGCCTTATCTTCTGTTGGGCAGCGCATCCCTCGACTTGATCGCGGGAGTCTCCGAAACATTGGCCGGGCGCATCATCTTCGTGGACGTTGTCGGTTTTTCGCTCAATGAGGTCGGCGTCGGGAATCAGGATCGGCTGTGGATACGGGGCGGTTTTCCTCAAGCTTATCTGGCCTCTTCGGATGCGGCATGGACGCGCTGGATGCAGTCGTTCACGCGCACGTTCCTGGAGCGCGACATTGCCGGACTGGGTTCGAGAGCGCATCCCGAGACGTTGGGCCGTTTCTGGCGGATGCCGGCGCATTATCACGGGCAGACCTGGAACGCCTCGGAGTTGGGGCGTTCGATGGATCCGCTTACCGACGCCTTAGGAAAGGTCTGAACAAGAATGCAAGAGGGGCGGAGGGAGGATGATGTTGGTGGATGGGAGCGTTTGAGGAGGGGTTGGCATCAAGATTTGCATGGAAATTGTGCTGATTTTGAGCTCTTGGCAGTGGTTATGCCCCCGTTTCAGCGGCTTGCCGCCGCTGTGGACGCACTGCTCCTGCGTTGCGCCGCTCAGGCTGCGGCATAACGCTCGGCAATAAGCAGATTGGCCAAGCCGAATAACAGGCTGAGCCGTTCCCTGTTCTTGGCCAAGCCGCGATATCGAACCTTCGCGTAGCCGAAGCGCCGCTTCACATACAGAAACGGATGCTCCACCTTGGCTCGCACCTGCGCCTTGCGCCGCTCCGCCTGCGCCGCCACGCTGTCCGCCGCCAACTGCCGCCGCTGGCCGGGCTTCATCGCCACCTGCCAGTCCAGCGCACGCTCCCGCTGCTCCGGCCGTTTCCCCACTCCTTGATACCCGGCATCTCCGTGTACTTGCTCCTCCCCGCCGTGCAGCAGCAGCCCCACTTGCGTCACGTCCGCCACGTTCGCCCCCGTCGCCGCCACGCTATGCACCAGCCCCGTCCCCGCGTCCACTCCGATGTGCGCTTTCATCCCGAAATGCCACTGCCGCCCCTTCCTTGTCTGCTTCATCTCCCCATCCCGTTCCCGCTTGCGGTTCTTCAGCGACGACGGCGCTTCCATGATGCCCGCGTCCACTATCGTCCCCTTCTGCAAGCGCAACCCCTGCGCCTCCAAGCGCCGGTTGATCTCCGCCAACAACTCCCCGCCCAACTCGTGCTTCTCCAGCAAATGCCGAAAATGCAAGATCGTCGCCTCGTCCGGCAGCGCCTCACCCGACCCAACCACCCCTGGACCAACGGCCAGGTCGAACGCATCAACCGCACCATCAAGGAAGCCACCGTCAAACGCTATCACTACGACAGCCACGACCGCTTCCGCAGTCACCTCGATTGCTTCCTCAACGCCTACAACTTCGCCCGCCGCCTCAAAGCCCTCAACGGCTCCACTCCCCACCAATACATCTGTAACCTCTACGACTCAGAAAAAAACCACCGCTTCCACCTCAATCCGTATCACTACTTCGCGGGACCAATCAACTACGAACCACTCTTCCCATTTCCCCTCATCAACTGCCCCCGATTTCTCTTCCCATACCCTCTCTGTCTATCTCGGTGAGATGATTTCCGGCCTAACCCTGCCCAGCCGCCTGACGCAGCCCCTTCACCTTGAATCTGAAGCTCTTCGCCGGCCGCGGCGTCGGCACGTTGCTGACTTTCAAGTCGTAATCGGGCGGGTCCATGACGATCTCGGCGGCATGCAGCATGGCGGCCAGCGTCACCAGCACCTGCGCTTCCGCAAACCCGGCGCCGAGGCATTTGTGCGTACCCAAGCCGAACGGCGCATAGGCGTTCGTTTGCCGATGTTCTGCGCGCTCGGGCAAATAGCGGTCGATATCGAAGCGGTCCGGGTCGGGGAAAAACTCCGGCAGGCGGTGGGTTACCGTAGTGGCGGCGAACAACGGCTTGCCGGCGGGAATGCGGCAGCCGGCGAATTCGAACGAGTTCGCCGTGCTGCGGAACATGACCGGAGCGGCCGGATACATGCGCATCGACTCCAGCACCGCGCGGTGGGTCACGTCGAGCTTGCGCAGCTTTGCCGGCGTCGGCGGCCCGTCGGCGAACAGAGCGTCCGCCTCGGCCGTTATCTTGCGTTTCAATTCCGGGTGCTTGAGGATGCAATACAGGGTGAAGGCGCAGGTGTTGCCAACCGTCTCGATGCCCACCAGATACGGCGCCAGCAGCATGGCCTTGATGTCGGTTTCAGGGAAGAACTGCGGGGCGGCGTCGTGCAGATCGAGTATGCTGCTCACCATGTTCTCGACGCCGTGGAACGCGCCGCCGGGCCGATGAGCTTCCATCGTCTTTTGCGCCAACTCCTCGAGGCGGGCGCGCGCCTTCCTGAATTTGCGCGCGAACAGGAACGCGGGAAGCTGCTTCGTAACAACCGTTTTCAGCAGCGTCTCCAGAAAGAAAACCAAGTCATCCAGGTACTCCTCGGCGGACGCGCCGGCCAGGATGACTCCCATCTGGTCGGCGATGAGGCCTTGCAAGGCGTGCAGCGGCGGCATGGGCCGATCGCGCGGCCATGCCGCGGCGTGCTTGCAGGTAATGTCCGCCGTCGCGGCCAGATTCTCGTGGAACCGCGCCTGCGAGAGAGGCTGGGCGAAAGCCTTGCGGAAGCGAACGTGCTCGGGCCCGTCCATGCTGAGCATCAATCGGGATGCGCCGAGGCCGTCGGCGAACCCGCGCCAGGGGCGATAGGAACTGAGATAACGGCGGCCGTGCCGCTGGACGAACCGATTGGCCTCCGGACCGGCCAGAACCAGCATCCGGCGGTGCAATAAACGAATCTCGAACACCGGCCCCAGCTTCAGATACTGTTCCGTCAGGAAGGCGCGCATGTCCTCGGCCGCTTCCCGCGCGCTGCCGAGAATCGGCAAACCCTTGACGCGCGGAATCCGCTTGGCCGCAAACGCCGGCCGCGCAGCCGCTTCCCGTCCGGAACTGCGCACCGCGCGCGTGACCGCCTGCCCGATCAGGTCCATGCGCCCGACCAGGTCGATGCGCACCCGCGCCTCCTCCAGTTCCGCCTTGGTCAGCATCTTCTCGAAAATGCCGCAGGCGTCGGCCAGGCAGATGATTACGATGTCTCTGGGGTCGGGGATGTCGTCGGCAAAGAGCACGCGCATGACCCGCAGGCGGACTTCCTGCTGCGTTTTGCCGTCCGCGCCGGGGTAGCGGCGGGCGAGCGACAATTGCAGCGACGGTTCGACGGCGTCCTCTTGCGCGGATTGCAGAACGCCGGCGCGCACCATGCGGGCAAGCGCCGCGGCGCGAATGCGCTCGCCTTCCCCGGCGATGCGCCGCACCCAGTATTCGGCGTCATGCGTCTCTGCGCTCGCGGCGATCTGCGCCAGTGCGGCGTCGAGGATGTCGTCTTCGAGCGGCGCCGCATCGACCAGCGTCAGCTTGTCGAGATCGGTGTCGATGCGGTTCTCGAGCGCCAGGTCCATCAGCACCGCGCCGGCAAGGGCGTGATGCAGGTGCGTATCGGGCACGAACGCCAACTCGCCCGATTCATCCCGCAGCAGCAGCAACAGCAGTTCTTCGGCGAAGCGCAGCATGGTTCGTTCCCAAGCCCTCCGGCGGAATTTCCTTTCAGGACGGCCTGCCCGGCGGCGCGTAGCTCCAGGCGTCCAGAGCGAACGCCCACTCTCCGCTTACCCGCTCGAGCACCGCTCGATCGGGTTGAAATTTGTTCTTGCGGTAGCCCGACAAGGTTTGCAGGTAGGCGTCGATGTGCGGCTTCGCAGTCTCCCAGTCGGGCAGGTCGAGAGCGGCGTAAATGCGCTCCAGTTCGCCCAGCGGGTCGCGCTCGAGATCCTCGTAGCGCACTTCCGCCAGATGCCCATCGGGAATCGCCTCGCGGTCGCGCAGATACTTGGTCATCGTGCGGCGGTATATCTCGACGAGCAGCGCCTCCATTTCCGCCTCGTCGTAGTCGTCCAGGCAATACAGCGGGAGCAGCGTGCGGTACAGATGCAGAAGCGACGGATACACGTCGTAGGGGTTGCGCACGATGTGGACGAACTTGGCGCCGGGGAAAAGGCGCAGCAGGTTATCGACCCTGCCGACGTTGGGCGTGTTGCGCAATAGCAGCGGCTTGCCCTCGGCGTGGAGCGACGCCTTGCGCACGATGCGCAGATACGCGCGCTCCCAGCGGCGCAGCTCCTCCGGCGTCAGGCGGGCGCACGGCTCGCCGGCCGCGGACTTGCCCATGATGACGTACTTCTCGAACAGCTCCCGGGTGCGTCCCGGAAACGAGAGTTGATGGACGAACGACGTGCAGGCCGTATTGGCCAGCCCCATGTCCTCCTCTTGCGGGGTGGACATCGCTATCTTCACATTGTCCATGGGCCGCGTTTGCTCGCCCATATCCGCCATGCCCTTCTCGATCAGGCGCTGCAGCCAACCTTTGCCCATCAACGAAAACGTCGGAACCAACCCCTGAAACGTCGTGAAATACCCGTAACGGGGGTCCCGGGTCATCAGATTCTGCAAGTGCGTCGTGCCGGAGCGCGCGAAACCGAGGATGAACAGCGGCGGGCCGGCGATGGTTGTCCCCGCCGTCTTTGCGGAATACAGCAGGGTCTCCGCGAGGCGCAGCGGCGCGGCGAGCGCGCTCAACGCCAGGATCTTCGCGAGCTTGCCCCAGTAAGCCCGCGGTACGCCGCCGTTTGCGATCAGCAGGCGCGCCCAGACCGCCAAAGGCGCAAAACTGCACGGGTGGAAATCGTTGCGCATCCGCGCCGTTCCAATCTGCCGGAGCCGCCCGAGGGAGCGGTAACGGTGCTTGCCCTACAGCGTAACAGACGCGCCGATTTTCGGCGCCGGTGGAAATTTTTCCAATCCGCCTCGCCCCAATGCCGGCGCCTGCTCGTTATACTGTTCGCAGTATGTCCGCATCTCGCCGCAACTTCGTCAAGGGATCGTTGGGAACAACCTTCCTCTCCTCATTGGCCGCCTCGGCGGTTGCCCAGAAAAATTCAGCGAACGGCATCCCCACGCGGCGCCTGGGCCGCACCGGCGAGCAGGTCTCGATGCTCTGCATCGGCGGCGCGCACCTCGGCCGCGCGGCGCAGGACGACGGCGAAAAGGCCGGTCTGAAGCTCGCCCACGCCGCGCTCGATAACGGCGTTTTCTTCTGGGACAACGCCTATGTGTATCTCGACGGCTATGCCGAAGAGTTCATGGGCAGAGCGCTCAAGGGCCGCCGGGACAAGGTTTTTCTCATGACGAAAAACTCCGGCCGCGATGCCAAGCTCGCGCAAAAATGCCTGGAGACCAGCCTGCGGCGCCTGCAGACGGATTACCTCGACCTGTGGCAATTCCACGAAACCAATTACGACAACGACCCCGACTGGGTATTCGAAAAAGGCGGCCTGAAGTTCGCCCTCGAAGCGCAGAAAGCCGGCAAGGTGCGCTACATCGGCTTTACCGGACACAAGCACCCGCTCATCCACGTCAAGATGCTCAACAAGGGCTACGACTGGGCCACGGCGCAGATGCCGATCAACCCGATGGATTACTTCTACCGTTCGTTTCAGCGCGAGGTCGTGCCGCTGTGCGCCGCCAAGGACGTCGGCGTGCTGGGCATGAAGTGCCTCGGCGGCGGCCGCCGCGCCGCCAAGATTCCCTCGGAAACGAAAGTCACGGCGGAAATGTGCGTGCGCTGGGCGCTGAGCCTGCCGATCGCCTCGCTCGTCCGCGGTTATCTCACCATGGATCAACTCATGGCCGACGTGAAAATCGCGCGCGGCTTCAAGCCGCTGCAAGAGGCCGAGCGCAAGCGCATCATGGCGCTGGCTGCGCCCGAGGCCGGCGACGGACGCCACGAATTGTTCAAATCGACGCAGTTCTTCGATGGGCCGCTCTACCGCAAGATGCACGGCTACGCCGTGGAGGGCTGACGGCGGGGCGAATCGACTGTAATCCGGAAACTCCGTTTTCTTCCTCAAAAATGCGCTGCGGCGGGCAGGCGGCCCGCTCGACAGAACGATCCGATTCCCATGGCAAAAAGTCTTTTCGGCACCGACGGCATTCGCGGACGCGCCGGCGAGCCGCCGCTTGACGCGGCGACGACGTTCGCCGTCGGCGCCGCGCTCGCGGAGCGCCTCGCGCGAACGAAACGGCCCTCGGTGCTGATCGGCGCAGACACGCGGGAATCGAGCGAAGGCATCGCGCAAACGCTCGCCGCCGGCGTCCAATCCGGCGGAGTCGCCGTGCATTACGCCGGCGTCATCCCTACTCCCGGCGTCGCCCATGCGACCGAGCGGGGGAGCTTTTCGTCCGGAGTGATGATCTCGGCCTCGCATAACCCTTTCGAAGACAACGGAATCAAGATTTTCGGGCCGTTCGGCTACAAAATACCCGACGAGCAGGAAGCCGAAACCGAGGAAGCGGTTTCCCGGCTGCTTGCGCAGGGAGTCAAGCCTTCGCGGCTCGATCTGGCGGTCGATCCGCAAATTTACCGCAGCTACGTCCGGCATCTGGTCGGAACCGCCGATTCCGGCCTGAGCGCGGCGAAACTGCGCGCCGTCGTCGATTGCGCCAACGGCGCGGCTTCGGCCATTGCGCCGCGTGTATTCGAGTCCCTGGACATCGAAACGGAATTCCTCGCCAATCGACCGGACGGCCGCAATATCAACCGCAACTGCGGCTCGCTGCACCTGGACGCCCTCGCCCGGCGGGTAGCCGAGAGCGGGGCCGACCTCGGCATTGCCTTCGACGGAGACGCCGACCGCTGCCTGCTGCTCGACGAAACAGGCCGCCTGCTCGACGGCGACAACATTCTGTTTGCGGCCGGAGTCTGGATGCAGCGCCGCGGGCGCCTGCACGAAAACCGCGTGGTCGCGACCGTCATGTCGAACATCGGACTCGAAAAGGCGCTGGAGCGCGAAGGCATCGCGCTCTCCCGAACGCCCGTGGGCGACAAGCACGTCCTGGAAGAAATGCTGCGCTGCGGCGCCGCCCTGGGAGGCGAGCAATCGGGGCACGTGATCTTCGGCGACTACGCTACAACCGGCGACGGGCTGCTGACCGCCCTGATGCTGCTCGGCGTCGCCGCCGAGCGCGGCGAATCGTTCAGCGCCCTCAGGCAAAGCCTCAAAACGTTCCCGCAAAAACTGGTCAACATCCGCGTCAGAGAGCGCAAGCCGTTCCAGCAAATCCCCGCGCTGCAAAAAGCCGTTGCCGCCGGCGAGTTGGAGTTGGCCGGCAGCGGGCGCATCCTGGTGCGCTATTCCGGAACCGAACCGCTCGTGCGGGTCATGGTCGAAGCCGAACGCGAAGAAGACGTCGAACGGCACGCCGGCCGGCTCGCCGGACTGTTCGAGAAACACTTGGGCGCATGAGCCCGCCGCGCCGCAGGCAGCCCGCAATCAAGGTTTCCTTGCCGCAGCTTCCTCGGCCCTGGCGCCGCCCAGGATCAACTCCACGGCGGTGTTTCCCTCGTGGCAGGCGTACTCGTAAATCCGATACTCGGGGTCGCGGGTCAGGGGCATCGAAACCTTCCACGGCGCGGTGTACATCTCGGGGTCTTCGATCGTGACTTCGTAGCGGATGGTGTCTTCGTCCGTGCGCGTGAAACGTTCGACAACGCGCAGCTTCTCGCTTTGCGGAATGCCCTTGATGCGCCGCGACGCCCCGTTGTTGGCAATCCAGCCCTTGTCGGTGAAGTTGGTCACGTCGACCACCAGCGTGTCCCCTTCCCAGCGGCCGCGCGAATCGCCCATCCACAGGCGGATGTTCTCGGAAACGTGCGGCCGTTCGTCAAGCGGGATCATGCGAATGTCGTGGATCATTTCGTAAAAGATGACCACGTAGCCCGGAATCTGCGCGATGCGGTAGGCGTTGTTGTAGCCTGCCGGAAACATCGAGCCCGGCACGCCGCGGGTGATGCAGCGGTCCCACACGCTCATGTGCCTGTAGTGGTCGCCTTCATGCGCCTTGTTGTAATCGCGCTTGGCTGCGGCGGAATCGCGCGTGGGAACGATGCCGTCGGCCGGCTCCACGACCAGAGAAGTTTGCATGGTGGAGAGAACCTTGTCGCCCGAGTCCATCCAGACCTGGTTGTAGCTGCCTACGTTGCCCGGTGCGGATTTGCCGTCGCCCGCCGCCCGCCGCGCGGCGACGTCCCGCTCGATGCGCGCCGCCTCGGCCGCGGTCAGGAAGTCCCGTCCTTGGTATTGCGCAGGCCGCTCGAAGGGCGTGATCGTTTCATTGGTCCACATGCCCTGCAGGTCGGGGTCGCCCCAAGACGTGCGGCCGACGGTCCATTGCGCTTCGCCCGAAGCGTCGGACTGTCCCGCCGCCGCCGCCGGCAGCAGCAGCGCCGCAACCGTCAGAATCGGGAATACTCTGCTCGGGAATGGCTCCATCGCTCGATTCACCGCCCTCAATCTCATCGTTGCCAATGGCGCTCGTGGCACGTCTCGCAGGCATCGACGACCAGATTGCCCGCGTCGTTGACCCCATTCGCGTCCAGCGCTTTCGCGGCGCGCAGCGCGGCAGCCCCGGCATCGACCATCATGCGCGACGTTTTGCGCCAGATGGCATCGTCCTTGACGCGGCCTTCGGCCAACAGCAGGTTGCCCGATTCCCCCAGCAATACGGCATGCATGCGCAAGGCCTCCCATGCTTCTTCGTCTTGAGCAGGAGTCCGCCCCGCGTTCCATATGGCGTTCGAGGCCGGAATCGTCATCGCCTTCATGATCTCCGCCACGCTGCCCACCGGACTGGGCTCGGCGGCCGCGGCGCTGGACTCCCGGGTTTGCGCGCCGGCCGCGGCGAATGCCGACAGCGCCGCGGCAACGCCCCCCGCGAAAAAAACCGCCGCGGCGCTTCGAGCCGCTCGTCCAGCCCTTGAAGCCATGCCTGCCGGAACCCTGCCTGCAAGGAATGGTAGCAAAATCCGCGTTGACGGCGCGCCGTTCTGCTAGAGTTTTCTTATGCCCCGCCGCGCGGGGCGCCCGACCAATGTCTCCGGCGGCATTCTTCGAATGGCTTGAAAACACCGATGGAAGCGTCGCCATTCGCGAGTCGATCCTGTTCTACCCGCTCGTGGAATCGACCCACGTCCTCTCGCTGTGCCTTTTCCTGGGCATGATCGCCATGCTCGACCTGCGCCTGCTGGGCTTGGGGATGCGCGGCGTGCCCGTCTCGCAAACGGCGGGCAGGCTGTTGCCTTGGGCGTTCGCCGGCTTTGCCCTGATGGTCGTCAGCGGGGCGCTGCTCTTCTATTCGACTCCGCTTCGCGCCTACCACAACATATTCTTTCGGATCAAGGTCGTCGGCATCGCCCTGGCTGGCCTGAACGCCCTGATCTTTCATCGCACGATCTACCGCCGGGTAGTCGATTGGGATACCGCGCCCGCCCCGCCCCGCCGGGCGAAACTGGCCGGCGCGGCCTCGCTGATCCTGTGGTCGGTGGTGGTTATCTGCGGCCGCATGCAGGCCTACAACTGGTTCGATTAGAAACCCTGCCACAGCCCGCGGCGGCCGGACCCAACGCGAAAAACCAGCCGCCCGCCGCCGGAACCCGCCCGCAACCGCTTCGTCGCCGGTTGTGATTTTTCAACGGCCGCGTAGAGACTCTGTCTTGTATCACATGAGGGTGGCGAACCACTGGCGCAGCGTTTCGCGGGTCTCCCTGCGGCTCAGGCCGGATGCGACCGTCAGGGCGGCCGGCGCTTCCAGCAGTTCGTAAATCCGCCGCGTCCAATCGAATTCCTCGCTTACGGCGGCGGCGTCCGCCGGTCTGCGCCGCGCGTCCTGCGGATTGACGATCAGCAGCGGCCTGGGGGCAACGGCGGCGTACGCGTCGCGGACCTCGTACTCTTCGATCACCCCCGGCAAATACGCGCTTACGGGCTGCTCGGCGAGCGCATCCGCTACGAGCGAGCGGTACGAGAGCGGCGCGCCGATGCTCGCCGCGCCGAGGATGCGCGGGTCGAGCGCGGCGGCGTGCGCCGCGATGAGGCCGCCGATGCCGACGCCTACGACGCACCATCCGCGGCGGCTGGTGCGCGTCGGCGCCACCGCCAACAAATCTTTCAAGCGCTGCCCGAAGAGCGGACGCCCCAGCTCCAGCGAGCGGTAGGCAAAAAAATCGTCCCAATCGAACTTGGGCAATATCGAGGGGATGAACGCCGCCGAATCGCCCCATCCGCGCAGGTCGAGACCGATCGCCTGGTAGTCCGCGGCGACGACCGCGTCGATGTAATAGCGGCGCACGGCGTCATCGTCTTTGCCGCGGTCGGCGACCACGAACGCCGTTCCCTTGGCGAACGGCCCGGCGTCCACGATGCGGTCCGGGATTTCGATGCCGTACTCGGCCTTGAACGCGCCGACTCGGGTGACGTTGCGAATGCGGTGGGCGATTTCATGCCTGTATACGTCGAACTCGCTTGCGTTCGCGGGCATGGCGAACTGCGGCGCCGCGGCGGCGGCGCGCTCGACGTTGAAGTCCTGTACGGTTTTGCCGTCCGCGAACGCCGTTGCAACTTGTCCGCTTGAGGTAACGAAAAGCTCTTCGGGCGGCGCGGGTTCCGCCGGTTCTTCGACGATCGTTTCCCTGCGCCCGGCAAGCGCGCGGAGGAAGAAAGCGGCGGCGGCCTCGCGCAGTTCGCGGTTCAGGCCGTGTCCGGCGTCCGTCTCGGCCAAATCGAGATTTTCGGGCGCGCCTAGCTTTTCATAGACGAGCGCCAACTCGGCGTGCGTGCGGCGGGCGCCGGCGATGGGCACGTAGTCGCGGATTGCCGCGCCGATCAGCAGCGGTTTCGGCGCGAAAGCCGCCAGCAGTTCCGGATGGTCGATCCCGTAGCGCAGCGTTCCGTAGAGGATTTGCTCCGGGTCGGCGATCAGCAGCGCCTCGGTCTTGTGCCGAAACGCGGCTACGGCGCACGATGCGAACGCGGCCTTGAGCCGGTCGTCGAAACAGGCGAATTGCAGCGCGGTCATGCCGCCGCCCGACTGTCCGGCGATGCCGATGCGCTCGGCGTCTACTTCGGGGCGCAACTCCAGATAATCCAGCGCCCGCGCGGCGTCCCAGACGCGGTATTGCATCAGGTTCATCCCCAGCAGGTAGCACGAATTGCCCAGTGCGCGGTGCTCCGCCGTGCCCGGCCCGGCGGCGGAAGCCTGCTTTTGCGCATCCCACAGTTGCAGCCTTTCGCCTTGGCCGAGCGGGTCCCAGGTGAGCACGGCGAAACCCTGCCGCGCCATCAGGCCGGCGAACCGCTGGTACGTCTCGCCGGCCTTGCCGCCGGCCGCGTGGCCGCAGGGAAAGATAATCGCCGGCAGCTTGCCGGGGGACGCTTTCGGGCGGTAAAGATTGGCCGTGACATAAAACCGGGGACGGCTTTCGAATACGATCTTTTCGACGACGTAACCGCCCCGCTCGATCAGGTCGGTTTGCCGCGGGTTGAGCGGCGTGCGTTCGGGAAACGCTCCCCACATCTCGGCGAGGCGCGCGCGGACGCGCGACCGAAGCTGCGCAAAATCATCCTCGGATTGCAGCGCCGCGAGCGCCTGCGAGCGCCGCTCGTCGAGCAGGCGCAGGTATTCCCTGATGTAGTCCCACATCATCGAGCCGAGCGCGGATTGCGCCCGGCCTTGCCGCCCGGCCGCCGCGGCGCCGGAGAGCAGCGCGGCAAGCTGCCGTCGCGTCAAGGGAAAATCGCCCACGCCTGAATTTTAGCCGGTAAGATTCCGCCCGCCGCGGCAAGCGGTACAGGCTTCGCGCCGATTACACCTTCAGGCGGACTTCAGCGGAATCGATGCCGCAATGTTCCAGCAGGCGCTTGGCTCTGTCCACCATTACGTTTCGATTGCCTTGCTTGTTAAAGACAAGCGGCGTGCCGCTAATCGCCTGCGAGGCATGGAATGACTTCCCCGATGGATGTACGGCCTCAGTGTTGATGAAGTAGCTTTTGTTGCTCATCCCCACGGGAATTTTGTCTTTTGTGAGTTGCCCGTTTTTCCACAGCCACTCGGCAGTGAACATGGGCAGTTGCCACCAACGATTCGTATTACGGGCGAGGCCGTCGGGGAAATGGATTGTCGGGGGCTTCTTGCTTGCCTGCGCATCTTTGTGGGTATACGCCGCAAGGGAAATCACACTTGGCGTATTCGGCGGCGGCGCCGCCGGTTTGTCCGCCAAGTCCCCGGCTGATGCTGCTCGCGGCTGCTGCGCGAAAATCGGCTCTCCAGCGGGTACGGGCTTCCCGGAAGCCATGTTCGGCCGCCAGAGCCGCAGCAGTTGCAATGCGCTTTCGTAAGCCGGCTTTTGCGCGATAGCTGCGTCCATGATGCGACGCTCATCGATCGGCCTCTGGTCAAATACTGTGTACATCTCCCAGCGGTCGCCGTCGGTCAGGCCGGCATAGGCAACGCCCGCCATGTTGGCGTAGTTGACCATCTGCATCCGATGAGCCGCCAACGATTCGCCCAGTTTCTTGGCTTCGACAAACGCGGCCGGCTTGCCGTTGGCCCCCAGCAGAGCGTAATCGGCGCGGCTGCCTTTCAGATCGTATTCCGCCGACACCAGCGCAGGGTCTCCCGCATCCCAGCCCAGCGCCGTCAACAGCGGGTCGATCAGCGCCATGCGGGTGCGGATTTCGTTGGCCTGCAAATCCGCGCGGTGGTCGCGGATGCGCGCCTTGAGCGCCTCAATCACGCTGACCAGATCGTCAAGGGGCATGGAGTCTATCCTACGGATGCCGCGCCTCTTCGGTCAAGACGCCGCCAAGCCGCTTTCCAGGGGCAGCGCCAACGGCTTTTCGAGCAGAAAGTCCAGGCGGCTCATTTGCGCTGTCGCGGCGTCGATCGCCTCGCGGCGCGCCGCTTCCACGGTGATGACGAAGGGCAGATTGCGCTTGTCGAAACGGGGTTCCTGCAGCACGGCGTCGACGCCGATGCGGTGCTCGGCCAGGATGGCCGCCAACTCGGCGATAATGCCGGGCCTGTCGCGTACGCGAAAACGCAGGTAGTGCCGGCTTTCCTCGTCTCCGGCGGGCGCAGGCTCGTATTCCGTGAGGCCGCGGTGGGCGAACGGAGGCGCTCCCGCCGGCGCGCCGGCGGCAATCCCGCGGGCGGCGGCCATCAGATCGCTGACGACGGCCACGCCGGTGGGCTCCGGCCCGGCGCCGCGCCCGTAGTAGAACGTATCTTCTCCGTGCCGTCCGCGAACCCAGACGGCGTTGTACGAACCCATCACGCTTGCCAGAATCGTATCCTTGCGGATCAGCGCCGGGCCGACCCGCAGCCGCAGTCCGCCGGCGCCGTCCCGCGCCGAGGCCGTCAGCCGCACGGTATGGCCGAGCCGGTCGGCGTAGGTGAAATCGATCGGCCCGATGCGGCGAATGCCTTCCACGGGAATCCGCCGCGGATCGACGCGCATGCCGAAGGCCAGCGCCGCCAGGATGGCCAGTTTCGAGCGGGCGTCGAAGCCGTCGATATCGGCGCTGGGGTCGCTTTCCGCATAGCCCAGCGCCTGCGCCTCTTTCAGGATGGTTTCGAGCGGTTCGCCGCGGCGCTCCATTTCCGTGAGGATGAAATTCGAGGTCCCGTTGAGGATGCCCATCAGCGCTTCGATGCAGTCGCCGGCTATGCCCTCGCGCAGCGCCGTCAGGATGGGGATGCCGCCCGCCACCGCGGCCTCCATGGCCAGCCGCGCGTTGCCCGCGGCGGCTCGGCTCCACAGCGCGGCCCCCGATTCGGCGATCAGTTCCTTGTTGGCGGTGACGACGGATTTTCCGGCATCGACCGCGGCTTCGACGATCTGTTTGGCGTCGGTCGTCCCGCCGACGAGCTCGGCAACGACGGCGACATCGGGCCGCGCGACCAACTCGCGCCAATCGCGCGTGCGGAACGCTTCGGGGTGCAGTCCCGCCTCGGCGGGCGGCGCCGTTTCGACGCTGCGCGAGCAGATCGCGCGCACTTTCAACGGAAAGCCCAGCTTGTCCGCGATCGACTTCGCGTTTTCATGCAGGACGCGAAGCGTTCCGCTGCCGACATTTCCCAAGCCAACGATGCCAACGCCGATTTCCGACACAAGCCTCCATTTTAGGCAAGGCTGCCCGCTGCGGCGCGGGAAACCTGCGCGGAGCGCTTCGGCTGCGCGCCGTCTGCTATAATAAAAGGCGGGCGTTATGTCTGGGGAAGTTTCCGGCTGCAACACGATCGAAGGCGGGCTGACGGCCGCCGGGCTGCGTTTCGCGGTCGTCGTTTCGCGGTTCAACGGCGCCGTTACCGAGCGGCTGCTCACGGGCGCCGTCGATGCCGTCCGCCGCTCCGGCGGCGACGCCTCGGCGGTCGATATCGTGCGCGTGCCCGGCTCCCTGGAGATTCCGCTTGCCGCCCGCGCGCTCGCTCAGAGCGGGAAGTACGACGCGGTCATCTGCCTGGGCGCGGTCATCCGCGGCGAAACGACGCACTTCGATCACGTGGCGCAGGGCGCCGCGCGCGGCATAGCCGAGATCGGCAGGGATACGGGCGTGCCCGCCATTTTCGGCGTACTCACTTGCGACACCCTCGAACAGGCCGTTGACCGCGCCGGGGGAAAGGGCGGCAACGCCGGCTTCAACGCCGCCAGAGACGCGATCGAGACGGCCAACCTGCTCAAGAAACTGCGCTGAGCCGCCGCCCGTTTTTCCCCGCCCCCATGCCTTCCCGCCGCCGTTCCCGCGAACGCGCCCTGCAGATGGTCTTCCAGTGGGACGCCTCGGGCGCCCCGCCCGAAAAGGTCGCCGCGGACTTTTTTGGAGGCCTCACCTCCGACGATCTGCTTCCCGCGGAACCCGACCGCTTTGCCCGGGAACTGTTCGAGGACGTCGTCCGCAACGTCGATGCGATCGACGCGCTGCTGCGCAAGCATGCCGCGAACTGGACCATGGAGCGCATGTCGGCGGTGAACCGCAACCTGCTGCGGCTGGCGGCGCAGGAACTGCGCGCCGGCAAAACCGCGCCGGCCGTCGTGATCGACGAAGCCGTCGAAATCGGACGCCGTTTCTCGGGCGAGGACTCGACGTCGTTTCTCAACGGCGTACTGGATGCGGTCAGAAGAGATCCAGGCCTGTAGCCTCGGGCGGCGGCTCCTTCGCCGGCGCCGCGGCGCCGGGCAACACCGCCGGGCAGGCTTTGCTGCGGTAGTGCGGGCACTGCCGGCAGTGTCCGCCAACGCGCAGCGGGAACTCCCGGCGGCGCTGCGCTTCGAAAAGCTGCGCGGCCAAGTCGCGGGCGCCGGCCAGCGCGTCCGCGCCGATATCGACCTCGCGGGACTCGGACTCGCGCAGGAAAAACAGAAAGGCCTCATCGACCGGCCGCCCGGCGTCGGCAAGCACCGCGGCGTAAAGCCGGATCTGCGGCTCATAGTCCCGCGCGCGCGCCTCGAGCTCCCGTCCGGCGACCCGGTCCGTCTTGTAATCGACCAGAATGCGCCGGCCGTTTTCCTCGAAAACCAAATCGATCTGCCCTTGCAGAATGCGCTCGTCGAGCGCGAAGAGAAGACTTTGTTCGTAGGATTTCCGTTCCGCGCGGGCGGCGCGCAGTCCCAGCGGATGCTTCTGGAATTTTTCGCCCGTTTCGCGCACCGCCGCGGGGACGCCGTCCGCGTCCGCCTCGCCCGCCAGCCAAGCGTGTACGGCCAGCCCGAACTCCTTGCCGCCGCCTCTCTCCCGCTCGTCGGGAGCTTCCTCCTGCTCCGCGTCCGTCTGGAAAGCAGAGGGGCCGGCGGTCGAATCGAGACCGATGTAACGCGACAGGAAGTATTTGCGCGGGCATTGCGCGAACACTGCGACGCTGCTGACCGAGGTTGCGGTATCGGCGCTCGACTCGGGTTCGCGCGGCCGCAGCGGGATGGGCTCCGGCGGCGGCGCGGCGGCGGCCGGCGCCCCGGTTTCGTCCGCCTCGGGAGCGGGCTTGGCCGTCCGCAGGAGAGAAAATTCCGGATTGCGCCCCGTGATTTCGATGCGCTTCTCCCCCACCTGCTTGTGATCGATCTCGAAACTTTTGAACAAACGTTTGCAAAAGCCGCGTTTTTGAGGATCCCGCGCGAAGGAGCAACTGAGAATCAAATGCTGCTCGGCGCGCGTTGCCGCGACGTAGAGCAGACGATTGGCCTCGTCGCTGTCTCGTTGTTTGATTTCTTCGTAGATCTTGCGATGCGCGGGATCGCCGATCGACTCCCCGTCGCGTATGGGATTGCGCCATTTCACGCCGATGCCGTGTTCCGGCGAAAAAGTCAGCGGGTCGGCGGGGGCGGGGCGGTTGTACTGCAATCCGGCAACCGCCACGACGGGGAACTCCAGGCCTTTCGCCGCATGCATGGTCAGCAACTGAAGCGCATTCTGCGAATCCGTCGGCTCGTCGGCTTCGCTTTCCACGGGCGCCGCGTTGATGCGCTCGTCGAGCGCCGCGGAAACCGCGTCGAAGCTCTTGCCGTCGGCGGCGAGTCCGCGCACGGTGCGCAGCAGCTTCTCGAAATTGGCCAGGGCATGCGCCCCTCCTTCCGCTGCCGCGAGCCAGTTGTCGTAGCCGCACTCGGCCGCGGCCGCGGCCAGCAGCCGGTCGGGGGAAACGATATCGCGATCGGCGCGGTAACGCTCCAGGCGCTCGTTGAATTCGCGCAGCAGCTCCCCGTCGGGACCCTCGACGGGGACGGACACGAGCGCGTAGGACAAGTTCTTGCCCGACGCCTTCAAGGCCAGCAGGGTTCTGTCTTCGATGCCCGCGAACGCCGACTTCAGCACCGCGGCCAAGGCGATTTCGTCGCGCGGGTTGCGCAGCGTGCGCAGAAACGCCGCCGCCTCGACAACCTCGGGCAGTCTGTAAAAGCTCTTGCCGGACTCGAGTCGGAAGGGGACGCGCCTGCGCCGCAGCTCGGCCGCGAACCGCGCCGCCGATTCCCGAGTGCGCAGCAGAATCGCGCAGTCGCCCCACTTGAGCGCGCCGCGGCTCTCTGTGATCAATTCCTCCAGGCGGACGGCGCACCAGCCGGCTTCCCGCTCGGCGGCCATCTCTCCGGCTTGCGAGACGATATGGACGTCGATGCTCGGCCCGGTCTTCGGCGGATGGCTGCCGACCGCCTGCAAACGGCGGGGCTCGACTCCGGGACACGAGCCGTCGGCCAGCAGGCAATGAACCGCTTCGAGGATTTCCCTGCGGCTGCGGAAATTCTCATGCAGCGAGACCTCATGCATCGAGACAACCTTGCCGCCGCTTTCCTTGACCTGCTTTCGGCGCTCGCGGAACACCGCGGGGTCGGCATGCCGAAACCCGTAGATCGACTGATTGATGTCGCCGACGACGAACTGCACCGGCGGCCGGTTCCCGTGGGCGGCGACGACCGCTTCGATCAGCTTCGCCTGCAAGGGGTTCGTGTCCTGGAATTCGTCGATGAGAATATGCCGGTAGCGCAGCGCCGGCGCGGATTCCCCCTGCAGCAGTCGAGTCGCCAACCGCTGCAGATCGCCGAAATCGACGACGCCGAGCGCGTGCTTGCGCCGCTCGAAGCCGTCGAGAATGCGCCTGGTTACCTCCAGAAGCCACTGCCGGGAAGGTTCGTGCAGCAGCGCGGCCGATTGCGAGGCGAAATCCGGCAGCCACATTTCTCGAATCCGCTTGACCAGCGCGCGCGCCTGCTCGCGGTCTTGCTGAGGCACGTCCATTGCCCTGCCGTCGCCCGGGTCGATGCCGCGCAGGGCGCGGGCCTGCGCTTCGGGGTCGGCCGGGTCTGCTTCCTCCAGCTCATCCGCGATGTCGGCGAGATCGCGCCTGCCCCGCAATTTCCCCAGTCTGCGGATGTCTTCGGCAAAATCTTCGAGCGGCAGCTTCGGGTGCATTTCCTGGACGAAAGGTTCGACGCCGTGCGACCGGATGCGGTCGATCAAGGTCGACAGCCGGCGATGCACCATGGTCGGCTCGATGTTGTCGGCGCGCTCGTCGGAGCCGCTGAACGCGCGCAGGAAAGCTTCGGTTTCCCGCGGGGCATTCTCGAAAGCTTCGTTGAGCGCCGCCTCGATCTCCTCCTGCAGCAGGCGCTCGGAGTCCGCCGGCTCCAGCATCTGGAATTCCGGGTCGATCCCGGCCGCCAGCGCGTTCTCGCGCAGCAGCGTTGTCGAAAATCCGTCGATAGTCTGAATCTGCGCGCTCTCGAATTTCTTGCGCAACTCCAACGAAATATCTTGCGCGTTGACCAGCCGCGAATACATTTCATGCGCGGCCTTGATTGTGAAGGTAATGGCCAGAATGTCCCGCGGAGCGGCCCCGCCGGTCTCGATCAGCCGGCGCACCCGCTCAACCAGAACCCGCGTCTTGCCTGACCCGGGACCCGCCGTGACGACGACGTTTTGGGCTGCGACGGCTTCTTCCTGCGACGGCGTCAACTGCATGGCGGCTAGGGAACGTCCTCGGTTTTCGCGTCTTGCGCAGCACCCGTCTCGCCCGCGCCTTTCTCGTCTTCTTGCGGGCCGTCCCAAGCGATGCGGCAGACCGGCTTGTACTCGCAGAACCGCTTGCAAACGCCTTTGTCGCGGGGATTGACCGCAATTTCGCCGTCCCTCACCGCGGAGATAGTCTCTGCGGCGCGGCGCCGGACGGCGTCTATCTGCCTTTGCAATTCCGGCGGCGCCTTCGGGATGATCGAATCGCCCGGATACTCTTCCGGGGATACGCTCCAACCTTCGTAGCGGGTAGAGCCGCGCAGGCCGCACAGCGCCATCCCGCCGGGCTGCGCCTCGTGTTCCCGCAGCAACCCCAGCATGTAGAGCGGGAGCTGCAGTTGCTCGCCCGTCAGGTACTCCTTGCGCAGCGATTTGACCCTGTTCGCGCCGGCATACTTGTAATCGACGAGGAAGCACTGCCCTTCGCCGTCGATGCGGTAGTGATCGATCCGCCCGGCGATCTCGGCCGGCGGCTCGACGCCGTCCAGAGTGAACGCGATGTCCGCCTCGGCCTGTCCTTTGGCCACGAAATCTTTTGCTTCCTGCGCGAAGCGCTCCAGGTCGGCGCGCATGTTGCCGCGGATCAGCGCAGCCCGAAAACCGAGCTTCAGATGAGCTTCCGCCAAAGCGTCCGCAAACACTCGGTCGAGGATCTCCACGATGCTGCCGCCCTCGAGGCTCCAGTGATGGATCGTCTTGTGGATGATCGATCCAGAAGTCTGCGCCCCCAAGCGGAATTGCGAGGCTTCGGGCCGGCCGTTCAGTTTCAGCGTTTTTTGGGCAAAGAAGCGGTACGGGCATTGCAGGAACGTTTCCAGTCCCGAGGGGCTGAACTGCGCGTTCCGCTCAGCGACGGCGGCATGGTCCTGCGCTTGCAATACGGCCGGCGCAGGGCTGCGCCCGAGGAGCGGCGAAGACACCCTCGCCGCCGGCGCGGGGCCGCCGTCCGCGCTATCCAGGAAAAATGAGCGCAGCAGCGGGCTGCCGTCCTCGTCCGCGCACGGGTAGATGAGCGTGAGTTTTTCGGTAGCTCGGGTCCGCGCCATGCGGTAGAGAAATTTCTCGTCCGCGGCGAGCTCCGTTGAGGTGCGCAAGGCGATCCCGCGCGCGGCCAGCCGCTCCCGGTCGGCGTCGGGGAAAAACACGTCCTGCCGATGTTTGCGGGGGAAGCGGTCTTCCACAAGCCCGCAGACGAAAACCACCGGCAGGGTCCACTGGCGCGCCTCGTGCGCCGAGAGAACCTGCACGACTTCCTTGCGGTCGTCGCGCACCGTCAAGGGCGCCGCCGCCAGCGCTTCGTCGAGACGTTCGAGGAAAACGGCGAACGGCATCGGCTCGTCCGACGCCCCCAAGCCGAGTTCCGCCGCGGCGTCCAGGGCGGCGTCGAAACCCGCTTCGGCCTGCACCCGCTCCTTCAGCGCCGCCAAGCGGCCGGGGTCCATTTCGGGAACCGGTTTCGCCCGCTTGAGCACG
Organism: Bryobacterales bacterium; assembly: GCA_965242705.1. Lineage (GTDB taxonomy): Bacteria > Acidobacteriota > Terriglobia > Bryobacterales > UBA6623 > CATQHP01. Next base: position 4,854,308 of record OZ251486.1, on the reverse strand, counting down.
CCGCCGCGCAACTGCCGCGCGATCTGCGCCCACTGCCGGCCGCTGCGCGTTTCCCGCATCCGCTCGCCGAACGGCGCAACGCGGTCGAGCAAATCCAGAATCGAGGCGCGATCGCGGGCTTCCGCGCGCAGAAGGTCGAGACCGCCGGGCAGCTTGCGGCGCACCGCGAAGTCGTAGGCGTCGGTGAACCCGCCGACAGGCGACAGCGGGGAACAGAGCAACTCCAGCACGGCCTCGGCGGGAAAGCCCTCGGCTGCCGCCGTCAGCCAGCGGCGCAGATAGCCGACGACGCCATGGTCGTCGAGCTTGCGCTGCGAGCGCATGCGGAAGGGAATGCGCAGGGCGCCGAAAACTTCCTCGATCAGCGGCGCATACAGCGGCGGCGAACGCAGTACGATGCCGAACTGCCGCCAAGGCCGTCCGTCGTCGAGAATCCGCCGGGCGACCTCCAGCACCTCGCCGCGGGGCGAAGCCGCGGCAACGATCTCCGGCGCCGGCTCCGGGCGGTACGCTTCCGCAAAGAACCGTTTCTCCATTTGCGGGAACGGGTACGGCGCCAATCCGTCCGGCATCGTGATGACGATCTCTTCGGCCTGCTCGGCCAGCGCCTCGACGAAAGTCTGCTCCTGTTTGCTGAAACGGTCAAACCCGTCGAGCCGGACCCGCTTGACCGGCCCCAGCCCTTCGCGCCGCAAGACCGCGGCCGCCTGGGCGATGCGCTGGTTGCGGTGAGCCAGTCCCGTTTCCGCGAGCATCTCCTCGAAGCGGCGGAACACGTCCGCAAACGCCCGCTGCCTGCCGTTGCGCGCCGGCCCGTCGAGTTGCAGGTTGTCCGCGCCGGCAGCCCAGAACTCCTGCATCGCCTGGGCAATTTTCCGGCGCAAGCCGGGCGAATCTTCGAGGCCGGAAAACGCCGGCGGCGCAACCTGCCGGACGGCCTCCTTCAGCAGATAGGCCTCCATCACCCGGGAAATTTGCCGCGCGTCGGGCACGGCCCTGTTTACGACGTCGTCGATGGTCTCCACGAGGTTTCCCGGAACGACCAAGCCGCGCCGCGCCAGCGTATGCAGCAGGTGGCGCGCCATGTCTCGCGCGGGCACGATCAGCTTCGCTTCCGCCGCGCGGTCCTGGCGCACGGCGGCTTCGAGCGCTTGCAGTACGGAGTGGGTTTTCCCGCTTCCGGGTGGGCCGATCAGCAGCACAAAAGGAATACCGGGCGTCCGCGCCGCCGGAATCCGCGGGGCGGACGGGCCAACCGCTGATTTTACTCCAGCGCCGTTCGCTCAGCCGATTGTGGAACAATTGCGGGTGGTATGCCTGCCGAGCTGAAAGCCGACCGCTTGACGAAACATTACCCGACGCCGGGCGAGCCGCTGGCCGTCCTTGAAGATCTTTCTCTCAAAATGTCGCGCGGCGAAGCCTTGGCGGTGATGGGGCCGTCGGGATCGGGGAAAAGCACGCTGCTTTATATTCTCGGCTCGCTCGAACGGCCTACGAGCGGCTCCGTGGAGATCGCGGGGATCGACCCGTTCGCGCTCGACGCCGGCGCGCTGGCGGAATTCCGCAATACCCGCGTCGGTTTCGTCTTTCAGGAGCACTATCTGTTGCCGCAATGCACCGCGCTGGAGAACGTGCTCATTCCGGCAATGCCGGGCGGCGCGGACGCGGCGGCGCTGGAACGCGCCCGCGGCCTGCTCGACCGCGTCGGCCTGGCCGAGCGCATGACGCACGCGCCCGCCGAGCTTTCCGGCGGCGAGCGCCAGCGCGCGGCGATCGCCCGCGCTCTGATCCATCGGCCGCCGGTGATCCTGGCCGACGAGCCCACGGGCAACCTCGACCGCCGCAGCGCTGAAACGATCGCGTCTCTGCTGCTCGATCTCTGCCGCGAAGAGGACGCTCTGCTCATTGCCGTCACCCACAGCGCCGATTTCGCCGACCGCTTCCCCCGCCGCGCCGAACTCATCGACGGCAAGCTGGTTTTCGACTCTGCCTGACGCCGCGCGCCGGCAGGCCGGACAAAATTTCCGCGGTCAACCGGCCCCGGCTCCGTCCTCGGCAAGCAGCGCGGGCAGACCGCGGACCGAGTCGAGCACCGCGTCGGGCTTGACGTCCCCTGCGAGGTCTTGCGGCCTGAACTTTCCCGTGCGCACCAGCGCCGCGCGAAGTCCGGCGGCCTGCGCCCCGGCAACGTCGGCGCGGACGTCATCCCCGATCATCAGCAGTTCATGCACGTCCAGGCCGAGCATGGCCGCCGCCTCGGCGAAGAATTCCCGCGCCGGCTTGCCCAGCACCGTCGCCGTCTTGCCCGAAGCGTGCTCGAGCGCCGCAACGAAAGGGGCGGCATCGAGCGAAACGCCGTCGGGCGCGCGCCAATAGCGCGTCATGCCCAAGGCGATCAGGCGGGCTTCGGCGTCGTTGTGCAGCAGCCGGAACGCGCGGTTGAGCGTGTGGAAATCCCAGGCGGTGCCGAGATCGCCGACGACTACGAACCGTGCGCCGCTCTGCGCATCGGCGGCAACTTCCGGCAGTCCCGCGAAATCGGCTTTCGTGCTTTCGGCGACGAACAACGCCGCCGGCCCCGCTCCGTTGCGCCGCATCCAGCGGGCGGCGGCTACGGGCGGCGTCAGTATCCGTTCCACTCCCGCCGCGATGCCGAAAGACGCCAGCTTGGCGGCGACCGCCGCCCGCGGCCGCGAAGTGGCGTTGGTCAGGAACAGCGAGGGAAAACCCATCCCGCGCACCTTGCGCACTGCGTCAGCCGCCCCGGCGATCGGCTGCCCGCCGTTGTAGAGAACGCCGTCCAGATCGAAGAGTACGCCGCGGACCACCCCTCCAGCGTAACGCCGCTCTAGGTTAAACTGACGGTTTCCCCGGAGGTTGCCTCAACGACATGCCCAATCCGCTCAAACACGCCAGCGCCGTCATCACCGACGGACGCGACCGGGCGCCCGCGCGCTCGATGCTGAAAGCCATCGGTTTCACCGACGAAGACCTGGCCAAGCCGATCATCGGCATCGCCAACACCTGGATCGAAACCATGCCCTGCAACTACAACTTGCGCGACTTGGCGGTAAAGGTGAAGGAAGGCGTGCGCGCGGCCGGCGGTACGCCCATGGAGTTCAACACGATCGCTGTAAGCGACGGCGTGACCATGGGCACCGAGGGCATGAAGGGTTCGCTGGTCAGCCGCGAGCTCATCGCCGATTCGATCGAGCTTGCCGCGCGCAGCTACATGTTCGATGCCGTGGTCGCCCTTGTCGCCTGCGACAAGACGATTCCCGGCGGTGCGATGGGCTTGGCGCGGGTCAACGTCCCCTCGGTCTTGCTCTACGGCGGCTCGATCCTGCCCGGCAAGGTCAACGGCGTGGACGTGACCATCCAGGACGTGTTCGAAGCGGTCGGGGCGCACGCCGCGGGCAAGATCAGCGACGCCGAACTGCTCGACATCGAAGACCACGCCTGCCCCGGCGCCGGCGCCTGCGGCGGCCAATACACGGCCAACACGATGGCCACCGTGATGGAAATCATCGGCATCTCGCCGATGGGCACGGCAGGCATTCCGGCCGTCGACCCGCGCAAGGACGACGCCGGGTACCGCGCCGGCCTGGCGGTGATGGAAGCGCTCAAGGCCGACCGCCGGCCGCGCGACTTCATGACCCGCAAGGCGTTCGAGAACGCCATCGCCTCCGTCGCCGTCACCGGCGGCTCGACCAACGCGGTGCTGCACCTGCTGGCCATGGCCAAAGATTGCGGCGTCGATCTGTCGATCGACGACTTCAACGCCGTCAACGAGCGTACGCCGCTGCTCGTCGATCTCAAGCCGGGCGGCCGTTACGTCGCCGCCGACGTGGACAAGGCGGGCGGCATCCAGCTTATCGCCAAGCGGCTGGTCGAAGGGGGCTACGCCGACGGCTCGCAAATGACCGTCACCGGCAAGACGCTCGCCGAGGCCTCGGCGGACGCCGTGGAAGGCGAAAAGCAGGGCGTTATCCGCGCCCTCGGCGATCCGATCAAGGAAACCGGCGGCCTGGTCATCCTCAAAGGCAATCTCGCCCCCGAAGGCGGCGTGGTCAAGGTTGCCGGAACCGGCGGCAAGCATCTTGCGCACCGCGGCCCGGCCAAGGTCTTCGAATGCGAGGAAGAAGCCATGGCCGCGGTGACGGGCGGGCGCATCGAAGACGGCGACGTGGTCGTGATCCGCTACGAAGGTCCGGCCGGCGGCCCCGGCATGAGGGAAATGCTCGGCGTCACGGCGGCCATTGTCGGCGCGGGGCTGGGCGAATCGGTCGCGCTGCTCACCGACGGCCGTTTCAGCGGCGCGACCCGCGGGCTGATGGTCGGCCACGTTGCGCCCGAAGCGGCGCGGGGCGGGGCGATCGCAGCGGTCGAAAACGGCGACATCGTGGCTATCGACTGCGGCCGGCGCGCGCTCGAAATCGAACTCGACGAAGCAACGCTGCAAGCCCGCCTGGCCGCGCTCGAGCCGCGCGGGCCGCGCTACAAAAGCGGCGTTTTCGCCAAATACGCCCGGCTCGTCTCCTCGGCTTCTGAAGGCGCCGTGACCAACCCGTGCTGACGGGGCGCGCTTTCCGCAAAGTCAGGGGGGCGGGCGCCCCCGATCGCTCTCCCCGGCCGCCGGCCGCTTGCCTGCGTTGCGGCTGCCCGCAAGGCAATCAACCGGCTGCAAGCGGGAAGGTCTTTGGGCTTCTGCCCCGCCGGCGCGGCGTTTCCGCCGGTTCGGGACTCAATGCGGCGGCGCCCGCAGCCTCGATGGTTATCCGCACGCGGTCGCCCGGCTTCACGCCAAGACGCCGCAGCGGTTCCGTCAGATAGCCGATTGTCGCTCCTCCAACCAGCGAAGCCAGATTCCAGCGGATCGAAAGATCGCGGCAGCCGTCCGGGTCGGAAACGCGCACCCACACCACGCTTTCCGGCTTGCAGCCGAACGCTTGCGCGAATTCCGACGGAACGCCCGTCAGGCTGTAGCCCCTGAAATAGCGCGCTTCAACCTTGAACGTCCAGTAAGGGGCGCCGTTTTTATCCCTTCCATCAATAACCTCGTCAAGCGGCCTGCGCGGAATGGCCGCCTTGTCGGCCACGGTGACATACCCGTTGCGCACCGCGAACTTCAGCGTTTGCAGGTACCCGCGGACGCTGGTCTCTTTGACGTGGAATTTACGCGGAATTTCTTCGATGATTTCGGATACATCCGCAACGCCTCCGCCCTTGTCGATGCGTTGCATGATTTCGTCCACGATGCCCCTGTAGCCTTCGTCGGTCCAGTCGGCAAGCCCCCATCGACTCTTGTCCACTCTGACGATACTGGGAAAATTCGACATGCAAGAGCTCACCTGACGGGGAGTGACGCCGCCAATCGCCGCGATCTCATTTGCCGTTGCCGGACGCCCGATCGACAGCAGCGCCGCTTTGGTTCTGGCCTTCGCCGAATCGCGCAACGAGAGCGAGCCGAACAAATCGTGGAAGACGAGGCACTTGCGCAACAAGGGCCAACGGCTGCGCCATTCTCCCTTGGCCGGGAGTTTCTCCATAATCTGTTCTTCATTGACAAGGCCGGCGTCGTCAACGCAAGCGTTCATCGAAACGCGGATGCCCTCAAGCACCCGCGCCGCCGTCTCGTCGAGACAGACGCCGTTCTGCTTCGCGTATCCCAACCCGGCCGCGAGCAGTTGCCGAAACAGCATTCCTCCCGGCGTGGTCTCCGGCAGCAATGCCCGCAAATACTCATCGACGGCGGTCTCTGCGGCAATGTGCCCGAGTTGGTCCTTGGCGGCCGCGGTCATCATGCGCAATTCGGCGCCGATCTCGATATCGATCTGTTTCTCCATGCGAACCTGGATTTGCCGCACGCGCTCGCGCGTCAGACCGAGAAAAGACCCGATTTTGCTGAGGGTCTTGGGCGGCGAACCCACGATGCGGTGATCGATAACGGTGCGCTGAGATTCCGACAGGCTTTCGTACAACTGTGCGGTTTTGCGAGCCGCCCTGGATGAGAGACGATGCCCGTCGTCAACCAGATCGTCTATCCTGACCGCCTCGACTTGCGCCGCGATGCCCATGATGTCGGCCAGCCGTTTCGTTTGCGGGTCGAATATGTCGGCCGGCGTCTCCGCTCCATGAAATTCGGCGGCCGCGGACAACAACGGCTTCAGCAGATCGCCAAGCGCATCCCAAGGGCCGGGGATTCCGCCGCCGCCGGGAGCGGAATCCGGCGCGGCGTCCCGCGGCGCCTCGGGTGCGTTGTTGCGTACGCAGTCCTGCAGAAAACTCTCCAGAGAAAACAGCAGGTCTTGCAAAGATACCCGGCCGAAATTTCTCAATTGAAGCAGGTCGCCGACGGTAAGGGCGTCGTTCCCGTCCATGAGTTTCGCCGTTACGATGCAGTTCCAGGTTCGTTTTTGGAGCGGCAATTGACGAAGAATCGATCGGTTCAAATCGGCCGGCCAGGCGATAAGAGGCGGATGGGGGGATCTGCCCTTGTGCAGATAATCGAGGGCGTCGCGCAGAACGGCGAGATGACGCTCGGATTCGGGGCGGGACAGAAACAGCATTCTCGGAATTCAGAACAAGGTCGAGGCTATTTTATTTAAGGCGATCTTTATGTGTCAAGAAATTTCTGAACAAGCAGCGGGCCGCCAGCCTGCCGGAGGCAGGAGGAAGGCACAGTCGACAAGAGGAAAAAGGATGGACCGGAAGGGCCGCGGCGACCGGCTCCGCCACAGCAAGTGTGGCTGCTGCGCCCGCCGCTGTTGCCTGCCTGCGCAGAGTTTCCTCAAGGGTTGGTTTCTTCCAAGGAGCGATGAGTACCCATGTGTCAAGCGCAGGGATGGAGTCGATGGGGCCGGATTGGGTAGAACGGCAACCGGCCTTGGCATCGAGAGCGCCAAGGCTGGATGTTCCTGCAAGCAGGCCGGACGCGGTGGACGGCGCGCCCCGCCGGGTGTTACCTTTGCAGGTGCGAGGTCACTGGAAAATTCGATGCAGTTGCGCAAACTTGCCCGCCGTGTTTGCTGTCTGACGGCGGCTTTGCTGCCGGTTTCGCCGCCAAGCGCCGAGGCTCAGACTTACGAGCCGAACTGGGAATCGCTCGATGCGCGCCCCACGCCGGAATGGTATCTCGACGCCAAGCTCGGCATCTTCATTCACTGGGGCGTGTACTCGGTTCCCGCGTTCGCCTACCCCGATTCATACTCGGAATGGTATTGGCATTCTCTCGACGGCAAACGCGAAAACCCGAACGAGCGCCAGTCGCGCAACGCCCGCGCCACGCGCGAGTTTCATGAGCGCGTCTATGGCGCTGATTTCGCCTATCCCGAGTTCGCTCCGATGTTCAAGGCGGAGTTGTTCGACCCCGACCAATGGGCCGATATCTTTCGGCGGGCGGGCGCGAAATACGTGGTGCTGACCTCGAAACACCACGACGGCTATGCGCTCTGGCCCAGCAAGGAAGCCGATCTCGCCTGGGGCCGCAAATGGAACAGCGCCGCCATCGGCCCGCAACGCGACCTGCTGGGCGATTTGGGCGACTCGGTACGCGCGGCCGGGCTCAGGATGGGTTTCTACTACTCGCTGTACGAGTGGTTCAACCCGCTGTGGCTCAGCGACCGCAGGCGCTACGTCACCGAGCACATGATCCCGCAGTTCAAAGACGTGGTGACCCGCTACAAGCCGTCGATCATTTTCAGCGACGGCGAATGGGACATGGAATACCAAAAATGGCGCAGCCCGGAACTGCTGGCTTGGCTTTTCAACGAATCCCCAAGCCGCGGCGAAGTGGTTGTGAACGACCGCTGGGGAAAAGGCATCCGCCACAAGCACGGGGGCTACTACACCACCGAATACGGCGCGGGCATGGCCGACGCCTCCCACCCCTGGGAAGAAAACCGCGGCATGGGACACTCGTTCGGTTACAACCGCAACGAGCCTCTCGACAACTACAAAACGGGCAAGGAACTGGTCTGGGTCCTGATCGATCTGGTCAGCCGCGGCGGCAACTTCCTGCTCGACGTGGGGCCGACGGCGGACGGGCGCATCCCGGAACTCCAGCAAGACCGCTTGCTGGAGCTCGGCGCCTGGCTCGAGGTCAACGGCGAGGCGATATTCGGCACGCGCGTCTGGAAGACCGCGGCGCAATGGACCGAGGGCGAGCAGCCGGCGCAGGGCTACGGGCAGTATCGGGAAAAGTACGACATCCTCGAATTGGCCGGGACGGCGCCGGTGAACGGCAAGGCGCGGAAAGAGGTTTTTTTCACCCGCAAGGGTTCTGACCTTTACGCCGTCACGCCGGGTTGGCCGCAAGGCAAGCTCGTACTCAGGGGCGTGCGCGCGCCGAAAGAGGCCGAAGTGTCGCTGCTCGGCCTGGAGCGGCCGCTCGCCTGGAAGCAGCAGAAAAACAATCTGGTGATTTCGGTTCCGGCGCTCTCAGCGGACGAGCTTCCTTGCCGCCATGCCTATGCGTTCAGGATTCCGGGCGGCGCGGGCGACTGAACGCGCGCGGCCGGACGCGAATCGAGTGGCCGGCCGGCGCAATCCAAATGTCCGCTTACGGCAACAATCGGTCGAGTTTCTCGAAAACGGCTTCCGCCGAGACCGCGCGCATCGAGGCCGCGGGCGATTCGCCGCGCTGGTAGGTCGTCTGCGCATCCGGGCTGCGCAGCGTCTCGATCGACGCGCCGTACGGGCCGTTGCGCGCCGGGTCAGTCGGGCCGAAAACGGCAACGCCCGGCTTGCCCAGAGCCGCGGCCAAGTGCAGAGGCCCACTGTCGAGTCCCACAACGGCCGCGGCGCGACGGGTGGCCCCTATCAGCTCTTCCAGTCTCGAAGGGTGCAGGACGGCCGCGCCGGGCTCGGCCGCGCGCACAATCGCCGCGGCCGTCGCCGCCGCGCCCGGGGCGCAGTCGATCAACAGCGGGATGCCGCGGCGGCGCCAAAGCATGCCGGCAAGCGCCGCGTAGCGCTCCAACGGCCACTGCTTGGCGCCCCAGCCGGCATGAGGAGAAGCCATTACGTAGTCGGCAGGCAAATCGGCCTTGAACGCGCCGGGCGGAAGCGGAAACACCGCCTCGCCATGGGGGCGCAGCCCGCGCGCCGCAGCGGCCAACTCGCGGTAACGGTCCACGACGTGTATGGAGCCGGCCTCGACGCGGTTCGAGTACAACAGCGCCGCCAGCGGCTCGCGCAGTTGTCCGCGGGCGAACCCGTAAATGCGTTCCGGCCGGCTGAGGAAAGCGATGGCGGCCGACTTGATCAACCCTTGGCAATCGATCGCCAAGTCGAAGCGCTCCCGCTGCAGGCCGCGCCGGAATTCGGCGGCCTCGCGGCGCGTTGCGCGGCTCCATTTCGCCCTGCGCCAACGCTTGAGCGGAACCTCGGCAACCTTGTCCACGTGAGGATTCCCGCAAAGCAGCGGAGACCAGCGGCTCTCGACCGCCCAGATCAAGCGGGCTTGCGGAAAACAGCGCTTGAGTTCGGCAGCCGCAGGCAGCGTCTGGATGACGTCGCCCATCGCTCCCAAGCGCACGAGCAGGATGTTTTCAACGGACTCACCCGCTGCGTTTCCCGGCAAGGACATCGGCGGCCACGTCGCGCTTCACCAAGGCTTCGACATCGACGACGGCCGACGGCCGCCATTCTGCTATCCAATCGTCCGCCTCGGATTCGTCACAGATTACCACTTCATCGACGCAGGCAAGGCCGGCGGCAAGTTGAGCGCGGTCGGCTGCGGGCAGCGCGGCCGCGCGCTCGGCGGACTCGAGCACTACCATCACCAGCAGTTTCGACGCCTTCTCCGCCGCAGCCGCCAGCGCGCGGCAATGATCCGCGGTCAGCACGTCGAACCAGCCTTTCGCCGCGGCCATGCCCGGCCGGGCAACGACCGCCTCAGGCGAACGGATTTTCGTGCGCGTATCCAAGAGCAGGTTACCCGAAGTTCGGAGATTCGCCGAGAAGACGGCGCGGCAAACGCCGGTCAAACCGTTGCGATCGGTTTCGGCGCATAACGGTTTTCCACGTACTCGTTGACGATCTCGATGAACTCGGCGACGATGCGGTCGCCCTTGAGGGTTCTGTCAAGGCGCCCGTCGATGTAAACGGGAGCTTTGGGCTCCTCGAAAGTTCCGGGCAGTGAGATGCCCAGATCGGCATGCTTCGATTCCCCGGGGCCGTTGACCACGCAGCCCATCACGGCGACGTTCATCTCTTCGACGCCTTCGTAACGGGTTTTCCAGACGGGCATTTGCGTGCGCAGATAGCTTTCGATTTCTTCGGCCATCTCCTGGAAAAACGTGCTTGTGGTCCGACCGCAGCCGGGGCAGGCCGTGACCTGCGGCGCAAAGCTGCGGATTTCGAGCGACTGCAAAATCTGTTGCGAAACGCGCACCTCTTCGGTTCGGTCGCCGTTCGGCTGCGGCGTTAGCGAGACGCGAATGGTGTCGCCGATGCCTTCCTGCAGCAGAATCGACATCGCCGCGGTCGAAGCGACGATGCCCTTGTTGCCCATGCCCGCTTCGGTGAGACCGAGATGCAAAGGGTAGTCGCAGCGGGCGGCCAGATCGCGGTAAACCGCAACCAGATCGCGAACATTCGAGACTTTGGCGCTGAGCACGATGCGCTCGCGCCCCAAGCCGTAGCTCTCGGCGGCTTCGGCCGATCGCAGGGCGCTGGCGGCGATGGCTTCGCGCATTACCTCTGCGGCCTCCCGCGGTTCCGCCAAGCGGGCGTTCCTGTCCATCAACTCGGTCAGCAACTGCTGGTCGAGCGACCCCCAGTTGACGCCGATACGCACCGGCTTGCCGTATTCGATCGCCGTCTCGATCATCGTGCGGAAGTTGCCGTCATGTTTCTTGCCGATGTTGACGTTGCCCGGATTGATGCGGTACTTGGCCAGCAGCTTCGCGCACTCGGGATACTGCCGCAATAGCAAATGGCCGTTGTAGTGGAAATCGCCCACGATGGGCGCAGTGCAGCCGAAATCGCGCAAGGCGCGGACAATTGCCGGCACGGCGGCGGCGGCGGCATCGTGATTGACCGTTACGCGGACAAGCTCGGAACCGGCGTTGGCCAGCGCCATGGCCTGGTTGACGGTGGCGGACGTGTCGGCGGTATCCGTGTTCGTCATCGATTGCACAACGATCGGGTTCCGCCCGCCGACCTGGACGCCGTCGATGTCGCAGACAACGGCAGCTCTTCTGGATATCCGCATCGGTTTTCTCTCGCGGGGGAAGCCGCGCCGCGCACGGCTCATTTTCGAGTTTATCAACCGCGGCGGTTTTCAGGCGTCTTTCGTCTTTTCCAACCCAAGATGAGCATCCGCGTAGGAGGTCACGGGATGAGTGATCGGGTGGAGTTTGGGGCGGAGAAGTTGGAATAGAGGGCAGGGCGCTGGCGCGGCGCCCCCGATGCGGCGCAAAACCCGTATAATTCTAAATACGGGACAGGTTCCGGCGTACCGCGGCGGCGCGGGAAACCGGGCCGGCGCAACAACACGGTTGGAGACGCGGCGGCCATGGGTTTGCAAATCATCGAGAAGCTCGAAGCCGAAATCCGGCAGTTGGACTACGAGCTGCATAACGAGTTGCCGAAGGAAATCCAGAAGGCGCGGGAACTCGGAGATCTCAGCGAGAACGCGGAATACTCGGCGGCCAAAGAGCGGCAGAGGCTGGTCAGTTCGCGCATGGCGCAACTTACCGAGCGCTTGGCCAAGCTCAAGATGATCGACCTGTCGAAGATTCCCAACGACGCGGCCGGCCTCGGCTCGACGGTCGTCGTTTACGACGTCGGCGAGGACAGGGAAATCACCTATGAACTGGTGACCTCGGAAGAAGCGGACGCGCCCGCCGGCAAGATTTCCACGACGTCGCCGATCGGGCGCTCGCTGATGGGCAAGCGGGACGGCGACGTCGCAGAAGCGCGAACGCCGAGCGGAATCAAGGAATTCGAGATATTGAGTCTGCTTACAATTCACGATCGGAAATAACGGGCAAGATGTCGTTGACTAGATCCATCGGCAAGGGCGCCGGGTACATTCTGGTCCGGCTGGTGCGGGTGCTGACCCTCAGCGGCGTTCATCCCAACGTGTTGACGCTGATCGGTCTGGTTGTCAACGGCGCCGCGGCCTGGATTCTGTCGCGGGGCGAGTTCCTTTACGCAGGGATGGTGATCCTGGGCGCCGCGGCGTTCGACCTTACCGACGGCGCGGTGGCCCGAAACGCCAACAAGGTGACGCGCTTCGGCGGCTTTCTCGATTCGGTAATGGACCGCTACTCGGACCTGATCCTGCTGACCGGCCTGCTGGTGTACTACGCGGGCATCAACCGCTTCGGATACATCGTGCTCACGGCGGTGGCGATGATCGGTTCGGTTCTCGTCAGCTACACCCGGTCGCGGGCCGAGAATACGATCGGTTCGTGCAAGGTCGGATTCCTCGAGCGGCCGGAGCGGATCGTGCTGATGATTATCGGCGCCCTGTTCAACCGCATGGCGCCGGTTCTGTGGGTCATGGCCGTGCTCTCGAACCTGACGGTCATTCACCGCATCGTGCATACATGGCGCGAAACGCGCAAGCTCGACGAGTTGCAGCAACCCGCGGACGCCGAGACGAGGGCTGCTGAGGAAAAGCCCGATGCGGCCGGCGCGGAATTGCAAAAAGGCTACCGCTCGATCTGAGCGCCGCGCAGCGGCTGCCGCCCTGGCCTTGATAAACTGGGGCCTTGGGTTGTGGCGCCGCTTCTCCCGCGGCTCGACCGCGCGGGTAGGCAACAGGCGCGGGTTTGGTTTTGTCCGGGCCGTTCAGACTAATCGGGCTGATGACCGCGGCGCTGGCGGCGCCGGCGCTTGCCCCTGCTTGGCAGGATAGTTGGGAAACCGCGATTTCTTCCGGCCGCAGAGCTTTGGCCGGACGCGATTTCGAGCAGGCCGAAGCACGGCTCGAAGAGGCTCTCGCGCAATCCCGCGGGTTTGCGGAAAACGATCCCCGGCGGGTGCGCTCGCTGATGGAGTTGGCCAAGCTGCACCGCGCGCGCGGCGATTACGCGCGGCCCGAAACGCTGTACCGCGAAGCGGACCCGTTCGCCCGCTTGGCATGGGGCGTCGAAAGCGCGGAGTACGCGGGCATGCTCAACGAGGTCGGGCGCTATTACCACGCCCGGCGCAAATACGAATTGGCCGAGCAATTCTACAAGCAAAGTTTCGGCATCCGCACGCGGCTGCTCGGCCGGGAGCACGCCGACGTTGCCGCCGGCATCAACAACCTGGCGGTCTTGTACGAGAACCAGGTGCGCTACCAGAAAGCGGAGGTTTACTACCGAACCGCGCTCGACATCCGCGAAAAGGCTCTGGGCGGGGAACACATCGATACGATTTTGACCTTGGAGCACTTCTCCCGACTGCTGCACAAAATGTCGCGGTCGGACGAAGCCGAAGCGCTGGCCCGGCGCGCCCGCGCCTACCGCGAGGCGCGGTTCGAGCAGGCGGCCGTCGATCTGGGGGAAATCCCGACCGGCGCGGGCTTGCGCGCCGCCGAGCTCGTCGAACGCACCGAACCCGTTTATACCGACGAAGCGCGCATCGCCCGGCAGGAGGGCAGCGTGCTGCTCGACGTCGAGATCGACGCCGCGGGGCGCGCCAGGAACTTCCGGGTCGCCCGGCAACTCGGGCTGGGGCTGGACGAAATGGCGGTGGAAGCGGTCAAGCAGTGGCGGTTTCGTCCGGCGCGGCTGCGCGGCCGGAGGGTTCCTTCCCGCGCGCGCCTCGAAATCGCTTTCCGGTTGATGTAGCGCGGCTGCGCTATACTGACTACGCTGCTATGCCGCAAGCCGCCAATCCCGAGTCGACCGAGATACAGGGACGCGCATTGCCCAACAATACCGGGCCGAACAATGCCGGCGCCGCCGCCCGCGGTAGTTGGCTGAACAATGAGATCTTGACCATGATCAGCGTCGGCATCGCCTTGGCCACGCTGCTGATCATGCTCTTGAGCTTCACCAACGACCGTATCGAGCGGGTAGAAGTCCGCATTGATCGCTTGGAAACCAGGCTCGACTCCAGGATCGACAGACTCGATGACAAGATCGACAAACTCGACACCAAATTCGACGCCAAGTTCGACGCGCTCGACGCCAAGTTCGATGCGCTCGACGCCAAATTCGACGCCTTGTTGCTCCAGTTGGCGCGCAGCAACGCGATTCCCGCGCAAAGAGCGGGGCGGGCAGCCAAACCCAAGTAGCCGGCCTTGCCGCTTGCGTGTTTTGCGGGACGCGATCAGGGCAGCGGTTTCAGCGCGGCCGGAACGCCGATAATGCCCGTCGCCCGCACCCACAAGGCGCGGTTGACGTAGGCGCGAAGCTCGGCGATCTCCGTTCTGAACTCGGCAATATCCGTCTTGGTCGCCACATCCGCGCCGACGGTCTTGGCGGCAGTGGCCATGATCGCTTCGGCCAGAGGCTCGCTTGCCCCGGCGGCTTTCAACTCATTGACGGCCTCATGCTCGTCGAGCATTGTGCTTGGCATCCTGCGACGCCGTTCCATCAGTGGTTATGCTGATTTTCGAATCGTGGCCTATCCCGACCCAACGGCGGCTCCAGGTTGTAACTCGGCTTCTCGGTTTCCACGCCGAGCTTTTTGAGTTCCCGCTCCAATGCTTTGTGAGTTTTGACGATTCGGAAATCGATTTTCGGATTCCGGGCGAGTATTTCTTCTTCCCACAGGAACGGCTGCGGTGTTTTTTGCTGCGTACGCATATCAAAAATACTCCTTAGTATGGACAAAAAATACAATCCTCAACGCGGAAAGGGGCGCTTTCCCGTGCTGGGAAAGCGCCCCTTGTTTGCGGGCGGCGCGGGCGCGCCGGCGGGCTTGAAAACCCGCGCTATTGCGCCGGCGACGGGTCGTAGTCTTCTTCGGCGCCGAAGAAGGTCCACTCCTCGAGCCAGTTGTCTTCGCAGAAGGCGCCGACGCACTGCTTGCTAGTGTCGAAGAAGCCGTCCGAGCGCATCGCCGCGCCCGCGCCGACCTTGGCGGCGGGGGAGCCGTCCACGGGCCGCGGGTCGGGGTTGCCCTCGTAACGCACGTTGCGCAGCATCGGGTTTTCAACCGTCATGCAGGGATGCGAGACAGGAACCTCATTGTGCTCGACCGCGGCGTTCAGGATGCAGTTGGCGATGCTGCTCACGCCGTCGTTAAACAGGTCGGGGGAATTGTCGCGAATGTCCAAGGCTTGGCCGTCAACGCCGGTGACGATCACGTTGCGCGCGGTGATCGCCGTGCCGACGCGAATCCTCATGCCGTCTTTGCCGGCGGCGCCCGCGCTGACGATGGTCACGTTGTTCAACGTCGGGTGCGAGCGCGGCGGGCGGTCGGCCCCCTGGCTGTCGTTGTCGGCCTCGATGCCGTTGTCGCTCCCGGCGTCCTGGATGATGAACAGGTTCTGCACCCGCCCGCGCCAGCCGAAAGCCCAGTCGAGCGAATCGTCTTTCGCGCCGGAGGAAACGCAGTTCTTGCAGTCCGCCGTGCCGCCGAAGAATTCGATACCGTCGTCTTCGGCCTCGTGGGCCTGGATGTTCTCGATCACGGTACCCGAGCCGAGGCCGTGGAAACCGAAGGCGTTGGGCTGCGTTTCGGGATTGAAATCGACGCCGGCGAACTCGACCCGCACGTAGCGCAGCACGCCGCTGGAATCGTCGTCGTTCATCCCGCCGTAAACCGGACGCGCTTCGGGAAGCACGCCTTCGGCCAATCCTGTTCCGCGGGTCATCCGGGCGTCGCCGAGAACGATGAGCCCCGCCCAGCAGCCGGATTCGCGCAACCCCACGGGCTGGTCGCAGGTCATCACGATCGGCGCCTCGCGGCGGCCGTCGGCCATGATCTTGCCGCCCTTTTCCACGACCAGAACCGCGTTCTGTCCTCTGGCCTGGATCAGCGTCCCGGGCTCGATGGTCAGCGTGGCGCCCGGGTTGACGAACACCTGGCGCTTGATCTTGTAGATCCTGTCGTTGGTCCAGGTCGTATCCGCGGAGATTTCCATGTCATCGCTGCCGTCAGCCCCGTTCAACTCGACCACGTTTTCGGGAGCGACTACGACAAACTTGGCCCACACCTTGCGCACCACCTGGCTGGTGTCGATGCTGCGCAACTCGCCGACGAAGTGCCACAGGCCAGGGGCGGGCGCAGGGCCGGCCCAGATTACCTGCTTCGGGGCCGTCAGCGGTATCTTGGTGGGGATGAAGGCGCCGCCGCGGCCGCCCAGAAAGTCCTTGACTTCATCGACCAATTGCAATTGGAAGGCGCCCGGCGAGAAGTATTGCCTAGCGCCCGTTTCGATGTTCTCCAGATAGGTGAAAATCGTGTACAGGTTGTTGTCGCCCATCGGGTCGAGGGTGGCGCGCAACCGCACCGGCTCCCCCGAGGTGTAGCCCAGCTTGTCCGTCCAGATGTAGGCTTTCGCCGCGGTGTTCTGCAGCAGCACGTCGGCCAGATCGCGGCTGCCGCCGCTGTCCGCGGCATGAGCGCCGATCGCGGCCAAAGCCAGCAGGATCAGTCCCGCGAGCGTAAGGGTGATTTTTTTTTGCATTGCTTGTCGTCTCCTCACAGGGCCGGGATTTCCGCCGCCGGCCGGATTGAAAATCAAAACACCCGGAAGCTGGTTCCGATAGTGAAAGAGCGTCCCATGTAGTACCTGTGGTAGGTCAGGCCGCCGATAGTCCACATCCAACGGGCGTTGCCGAGATTCTCGACGGCGGCCCGTATCTTCCAACGGTCTTCGCCCTTGAGCGTGTACTCGTAAACGAGGTCCGTCGTCGTCATGCCGTCCTGGATCGTGTCGGGCAGCCCGAAAGCGCCGACGTCCGCGATCCGCTGGGAAAAGTAGTTGAGATAAAAACGGGCCGTGCTGCGCGCCTTGGGACGGGACCATTCGGCGATGACGTTGGCCACGTAACGGGACTGCCCCTGCATCGGACGCTGCAGAGAGGTCAGGATTTGCCTGGCGCTCCCGCTGAGGTCGATGTTCGAATCGACAAAAGTGAAATTCGAGGAAACGGCGAACTCGCGCAGTTTGGGCGAGAGGAAATTCAGTCCCCGCCGGAACTCGGCCTCGACGCCGTAATTCTTCGCCGCCTGGGCGTTGGTGAAGGTGCGCAGCAGGGCGACGGCGGCGATCATGGTCTGCTCGATCGGCTCGTCGAAATCCTTGAAGAAAAAGCTCGCCGCCAGCAACTGGTTGCCGCCCGGGAAATACTCCCAGCGAACGTCGTAATTGGAAATGCCGGTCTGGCGCAGACCGGGGTTGCCGATGGTCTGCAGGCCGCCGACGACGTTGAGGAAGCCGAAGCGCGCCAGTTCGCGGAAGTCGGGGCGGGAAACGGTGCGGCTGTAGCCGACGCGCAGGTTCTGTTTGGGCGACAGCGAATAGATCAGGTTGACTGCGGGCAGGTAGTTTTTGGTCAGGAAGGGCGCTTCCTCGCGACCGCGGGCGGGGTTGAACTGGTCGAAGGTGGTGACGTTCTGGGTCACGTCTTCGACGCGCAGGCCGGAGATCAGCCGCCATTTGGCGCCGAAGTTCAACTCGACCATGCCGTAGTAGCCGAAGACGTCGCGCACGCCGCGGTAGGCGTCGGTGATGCGCGTGGTCTCGTTCAACTCGAAGCCCCGCGGGCGGATGTTTTCTTCAGCGAACAATTGGTTGGGCGACAGGGTGAGGTCGATGCCGCGGCTGCCGCGCAGGTTGAAGCGGAAGCGGCGCGAGCGGAAATCGCGCCCGCGGCCGGCATAGTTGGCGCCGAACTTCAGCGCCCCGCTGAACGAGCCGCGGTAGAAGGGGATGAGCACGTCCACGCTGGGATTGAGGATGGTTTCCTCGAGATCGTTGAACATGCGGAAGGCGCTCTGGCTGTCGTCGAAGAAGCGGAAATCGCCCCCTTCGTAGATTTGCAGGCTTTCGCGCAGATCGGGTTCGCCGCGGGCAGCCCTGGAGTAGGCCATCGACCAAGTCAGGACGCTGTTGCCCAGGCCCTTGAAGAGATGCTCCGATTCGATCTGCGAGTTCTGGATGGTGCGCTCGATGTAGCGCAGGCGCTGGTTGCGGATATCGGTATTGAAGTCCTGGTAGTAACCCTCGTAGTAGCGGGCGTTGTCGTCGGTATCGTGGGAATAGAAATTCCGCCAAGCGATCTTGTGCGCGGGCGAGAACTGGTAGGAAAGGTTGAGCACGCCGCCGAGCTTCGACGACTCGGTGGATTCGTCGTAGTCGAAGGCGCTTTGCAGCAGCGGGTCGCCGGCAATGCCCTGCGCGTAGCCCGGCGGGGGGAAGTAGTAGTTGCGCTGCTGGTCGAAGATCGTCTGCAGGGAATTGGAGAAGGTCAGCGCGCCGACCACGCCCAGCTTGCCGAAGGTGTTGCCGGCGACGACGTTCCAACTCATCGAAGGCCGGCTCAGGCTGCGCGCCGAGCGTTCCCAGTTGGTCGAGAATTGGCGGCCGAAGTCTTGCAGCTCTTCGCGGGAGAAGTTGAAGCGGTCCACGCGGGTATCGGCGGGGATGGCCGAGGGCAGCGCGCGCGCGCCGCCGCCGAAGCCGAAGAAGTCCCTGCCGCCGCCCGGATAGTCGAGCCACGCGTTGCCCTGCGTCTGGTCGTTGAAGCCGATCGAGTAGCTGACGCTGAAGGTCGGCTTGGTGGGAAACTCGGTGGTCTCGACCTGCACCAAGCCGGCCGAGAACTCGCCCTGCAGATCGGGGGAGTAGGTTTTGAGCACCTTGATGTTGTGGATCAGGTTGGCGGGGAACAGATCGAGGGGGACGACGCGGCGCTCGGGCTCGGTGGTGGCCAGCATCGCGTTGTTGAGGGTGGTGGCGCTGTAGCGCGGGTCGAGGCCGCGGACGTAAACAAAATCGTTCATGGTGGTGACGCCGGTCACCTTCTCCAGCGCTTCGGCTGCGTCGGACGACGTGCCGCCCTTGATTTCTTCGGCGCCGATGGTGTCGGAGACGGTGGAAGACAGCCTGCGCTCGATGAGCATGGCCTCGGCGGTGGCCGCCGCCGGAGCGATCTCGGCGACGACATCGACAACGGTTTTCTCGCTCGTCGAGGACATGACGGTGCTGCCGTCGATCATCTCGCCGGCGACGACTTCCAGCCCCTCCACGGCAACCGCTTGGTGATGCGGCGATTGGAAGGTCGCCGTGTAGGTTCCCGGCGGGACGCCGTCGATGGAGTAGTTGCCTTCGATGGTGGTGACCGCGTTCATCGTGGCCGGGCCGGCCAACTCGACTTTGACTTGCGGTATGGGGTTGCCGGTGGAGGCGTCGTAAACGAAGCCGAGAACCGCGCCGCCGGACTGCTGGGCGCGGAGGCTTCCCGTCACGATCAGAGCTGCGACAGCCGTCGCCGAAACGATCCACGGATGAAGGAATCTGTTACGCATGGGGCGGGGTTTCTGTTTCGCTGCGTTTTTCGCTCGGCGGACTCGTTAACGGGACCCGGCTACCGGGCGGCCGGCGGGGCCACGTAAACCGTGACTTCCGCGGCGCTTGTTGCTGGGCGGCCGCCCAGCGTGACGAGCAGGGGCAACGCCCCGGCCGCGGTTGGGGGCAGGGCGGGAAGCTGCAAGTTGAGTTGCCACAGACCGACGAAACCCGGCGCCAAGCCGCTGAAATGCACCGTTCCTTCCGCGCCGCCGAAAAACGCCCGCACGGGCTGCGCGCCCCTGCTCAAGGGGTTGCCGGAGGGGTCGGCGGGAGCGCCGTCCGCAGGCGTGTTGTCCACAGGGCCGACACCGGTGCCGTAAACGATGACGGCGCCGCCGCGCGGCGCGGGGTTGTCCATGCCGTTGGTCGAACCGTCGGCGTGGTTGACGACGACACTGAACAGACCGGGGTCGGCTTCCGTCAGCATCACGTCTCCGCTTACTTCGGCGCCGCCGACGTTGACGACGATCGACGCGGCCGGCCGCTCAAGGGACACGCCCCAGGGAATCTGCAGATTGATCTGGCTCTCCGAAACGTAAAGCAGAGGCGCGGGCATGCCGCCCACGGTAACCATGGCTCCGCCCAGCGTCATCGGCAGAGGCAGGGAAACCGCGCCTTCCGCAGCGGCTCCGGTAAAAGAGCCGTAAGCGGACACCAAGCTGCCCGGCGCAACCGGATAGCCGGCCTTCGAGCCGGCGGCGTTGACGACCGCGATCTGGGCTTGCGCCGACGAGGCGGCAAGGCCCAAAGCCGCCAGGGCAGCGGCGGCGAAAAGCAACGAACGAATCCTGTTTTTCCTCATCGAATCCAATTCCTTCGGTATGCCGCCGCGTCGGCCGGGGCGGCTTTCTGCAACAGAAAAAGAGACGCCGGCGCCATTGTCG
The DNA here is from genome assembly GCA_965242705.1 of Bryobacterales bacterium. Taxonomy (GTDB): domain Bacteria; phylum Acidobacteriota; class Terriglobia; order Bryobacterales; family UBA6623; genus CATQHP01. Next base: position 4,833,953 of record OZ251486.1, on the reverse strand, counting down.
GCAATTGCCTCGGCCCGCCGGACGGGCGGCGCAATCGGCGTTTCAAGTTCATAACCTATTGGGCGGGTTTTACGCTTCGGTGACACGCCGATGAATTCCTTGTGAATCTCACGCGCTTTCGCGCAGGGTGTAGCCGAATCCGCGCAGCGCATGGATGAATTGCGGATTCGACGGGTCGGGTTCGAGCTTCTTGCGCAGTCTTCTGACATGCACGTCAACCGTGCGGTCGGTGACGTTGCAGGCCGGACCCCAGACCGCATCGAGCAATTCTTCGCGGTCGAAAACGCGGCCCGGAGAGCTGATCAAGCGCTCGAGCAAGCGGAATTCGGTAGCGGTCAAGTTCACCGGCTTGCCGTACACGGCCACTTCGCGGCGGTCGCGGTCGAGCGTGATCGCGCCCATGCTGAGCGTCTCGCCGCGCACGCCGGCCTCGCGCAGCCTGACCTTGACGCGCATCATCAATTCGCGCACCGAAAACGGCTTGACCATGTAATCGTTGCCGCCTATCTCCAGGCCGCGGACGCGGTCGGACTCCTGATTGCGCGCCGTCAGAAAAATAATCGGCGTGGTCTTGAGCCGCGAATCGCGGCGAAGCTGCTTGCAGATGTCGAACCCGTCCATGCCGGGCAGCATGACGTCGAGGACGATCAGGTCGGGCTGCCGCCCGCGGCAGAGATCCACGGCCTCGCAGCCCGACTGCGTGCCGCTGAACTCGAACCCCTCCTGCTCGAACGCATAGCGCAGCAGGTTGTAAAGGTCCGCGTCGTCTTCAACCAGAACGATCGTGGCTTTCATCGCCGTCCCGTGTTTTTACGGTAACCGGCAAGCCGTTACGGGCAAGTTACGCCCTGTTGAAAAGCTCGTGAAACGGCGCGGCGGCGGTCACTTGGTTTGAAAGGCCTCGCTGCGGACGACCGCCGCGATCAAATCGCGGAAGCCGTAGCCTTGCGCGGGCTCGGCATCGACGATGCGCCGCACGACCCGCTCGTCTCCGGCAGACAGCGGCGCGCGGCCCGTTGCGTACTCCAGCAGCTTGGTCGTCAGGCAGGCGGTGAAAAGTTGCGGCCGGGCGAGCAGGTAGCGCTTGACGCCGTCCGGACCGTCGAGCCGGGCGCCGTCCGGCAGCACGCCGCGGGCATCGACCGGTTGTTCGGGCCGCCGCTCGTCTTCCCTGTAGTAGGCGGTGCGCCAGCCGCCGACGGCGTCGAAGTTTTCCAGAGCGAGGCCCAGCGGGTCGATTTCGGCGTGGCACGAGGCGCAGGACGCCTGCTGCTGGTGCGCGGCCAGGATTTCGCGCACCGTTTTCGCCTGCGAGACATCGGCGACCAAGGCGGGCACGTCGGCCGGCGGGGGCGGAGGCGGCCTGCCGAAAAGATTGTCGAGCACCCAGACGCCGCGCAGGATCGGCGACGATTCCACGCCGTCGCCGGTCGCCGCGAACACGCCGGAAAGGCCCAGCACGCCGCCGCGCCGGGCGACGTGGGCGGGCGTCTCCGCGCCGAGCGCGCGCAGGTCGAGCCGCTCGGGCTCGGGCCAACGCAGGCTTTGCCGCTGGTCGGCCTCAAGGCGGCGCAGATCGACTTCGCCACCGGGTATGCCCCAAGCGATGCGCATCGGCTCGTTGGCGTAGGTGAAATCGGAATCGATGAAGGCGCGGATGGAAAGGTTGCGCTGCAGGATTTCGTCGAAAAACATTTCCGCCGCGCGCACCATGCCGTAACGGATGGTCTCGCTCCAGACGTGGCGGTTGTCGCAGACCATCACCGATTGCGCCTTGCGGTTGCCCAGCCATTGGCCGGTGAAATGCTTGACGAATTGCTGCGCCCCGGGGGCGCGCGCCATGCGCTCGGTCTGGCCGGCGAGCGCGTCGGGGTCAGTCAACAGACCGCGGGCGGCCAAGTCTAGCAACTCGGCGTCGGGCATGGTGCTCCAGAGGAAATAGGCCATGCGGGAAGCAAGGCCGTAGGCGTCGAGCTTGCCTTCCCGGGCTTCGCGGTAGAGGAACTGCGGCGAAGCGAGTATCCGGCGGAGGCCGTAATGAATGCCGTACTCGGGGAGCGGGGACGCGGCCATGTGGCGCAGAACGCCGTCGGTCAGGCCGCGCTTTTCGGCGTCGGTCAACGGCCGGCGGAAAGCGCGTTCGGCCAAGGGGAACAGAACCGAGCCGACGTAGGCGGCGTCGGCGGCCGGCTTGCGGTTGCCGAGAAACGCTTTCTGCCGCGGCAGAGGTTGAACCGGGCCGCTGACGATCATCCGCTCGAAGCGGATGGTGGGCTCGGGCGACGCCTGCGCTTCCTGCAGATAGGTCTTGAGCAGCCGCCTGAGGTCTTCGGTGTTGCCCGGCTCGCGGCGCAGTTCCGGCGGGTACTGTTTTTTCAACCGGTTTTCGCAATAGAAGTGGAAGTTCTCGCCCTTTTCCAGAGGAACATCCACTTCCAGGAATTGCGGCTCGCGGTTGACCACTTCCAGCGACGCGGCTCGCGGCAGATCGACGCGGATTGCGCGTTTCGGCAAGTTGTAATCGCTGAAGTTGAGCGCATAAAAGCCTAGCCGCAAGGGCTTGCCGTCGGCGCCGCGCCCGGCCTCGGCGCTGACCTTCAGGCGCACGCGGTAGATGCCCGATTCGTGCGCGGCGAACGCCCTGTCCCATAGAGCGCCGGACCAGCCGGCGATATTGACGCCGGTGAAATAGAGGCCGGTTGCGTCGTCTTCGCGGGTCCAAAAGGGCGTTCGGGAGGGGTCTTGGCCGATCGTGCCGCGCGACGATTCGGAACGAACGCGGCGGACGCCGGGGAGGGGAACCATGCGGTCGGCGACGTCGGTGGCGACCTGCAAGTAGGCATCGAGCAGCGCCGGGGTAAAGAACATGCCTTGCGCAACCGTGTCGAAGCGCAGGCTGTTGGCGTCTTCGGGAAACGTCGGCGGCAAGCGGATTTCGCGGATGCCGAAAAGATCGCGGAGAGTGTTCAGGTATTCGATGCGGTGCAATCTGCGCAGCAGAGTTCCGCCGACCGGAGCGCCGTCGAGCGCCGCGCGCAATTCCGCGCCGAACTTTTCGCGCTCGGCCGGCGGCGGCTGCCGCGGGGCGTTGGACGGCGGCATGACGCCGCGGGCCACGTAGTCGAGCGCGCGGCGCCGCTGCTGTTGGGCAGCGGCATCGGCCGGCTCGCGGAAAACGGCGTCGATGCGGAACCCGGCCTGGGGGTTCGCCGCCCCGTGGCAGGCGGCGCAGTATGCGGCGGCGAAGCGGCGGCGGAACGCTTCGGCGCTCTCCGGCTCGGCGGCGGCAAGCGGGCCGACGGCGGCAACGGCGGCGGCGATGCCGGCGGCGCGGCGGAGAAATCCGCTCATGTCAGTACGCCGTTGAGGTTCGATTTGCTCGTGCCGAAGCTGTCGATTTCGAAACCGAGCCGCTGCAGGACGGTCACGTAGAGGTCGCAGGCCATTTCGTTTCGCAGCGCGCCTTCGCCGCAGGAAACGTGGCGCCGGTGCTTGAGTCCGCCGCCGGCGACCAACAGCGGGTAGTTCGTCCGCCGATGCGCGGCGGCGTCGCCCATCGCGCTGCCGATCAGCGTGACGGTCGAATCGAGCATGGTTCCGCCGTCGGGGTCGGGGCTGTCTTTCAGGGCTTTGAGGAAGCGCGCCGCGCCCTCCATGTGCTTGCATTCGACGGCCAGCAGGCCGTTGATCTTTTCCTGTTTGTTGCCGTGGTGCGAGAGGCGGTGGTAGCCCTCGCCCATCAACTTGCCGTCGAGCGACAAGGCGCGGTCGGTAATGGGAATCGTCAGCGAGATGACCCGCGTGGAGTCGTTCTTGACGGCGAGCGCCATGAGCGCCCACATCAGGTCTTCGTTGTCGAGCAGGAACGAGCCGTCCACGTTCTCTTCCACGGGCAGCGCGAACTTTTCCGGGGGCGCGGGGAAAGGCTTGTCGAGCCAGTCGCGCCGGCGCTTCAGCTTGCCTTCGACATCGCGGATGGAAGAGAAATACTCGTCGAGCTTGCGCCGGTCGTCGGCGTTGATCTTGCCGCTCAGGCCGTTCGCCTCGGCGGCGAGCTCGTCGAGCAGGCTTTTTCCCGATTCGATCAGGTAGGTCTGCTTTTTCAGGGCGACGGAGCCGGCGCCGAAAACGCGCGCGTAAAGCACGCTGGGGCGCAAGGTGACGGGCAGGGGCACGCCGGACGGCGTGAACGACAGCGACGCCTTCTGCTGCGCTTCGCCACAGCACAGTTGCAGGGATTCGTAGCGCGTATCCTTGCCCAGCGCGGGCGCGGCGAACTGGTCGAGGGAAACGCCGCGGACGACGCGGCCGATGTAGAGCGTATAAACCAGTTCGTGGCCGTTGCCCGTCGGCCCCTTGTGATCGAGGCCGGATACGGTGGTGAAATCCGCGCCGAGCCCCGCCCGCTCGAACGGCTGCATGAGCCGCGGGGCGTTTTCGCCGCCGGCGAAAAACTCGGGCTTGTAGAAACCGAGTTGGGTTCCCACGCAAACGAGCCGCTTGGGTCTCGCCGCCGCGCCGCGCTCTTTGGCCCTAAGCCCGCCGGGCAGGGACGGCAGGAAAGGAAGCGCGAGGCAGTAGGACGCCCCGCGCAGGAATTGCCTGCGGTCATGGAAAAACTTGCGTCGTCTCATGCGGGAACCTCCCGGTCCTGCCGGCCGCGGCCGGCACTGTCAGCATAGCCGAGGCGGGGCGGCGCTGCAAGGTTTTCGCGGGCGGGAGCTATTCCAAGCGGACGGTTGACCTTGGGGAGAGCAAGGGATTAGGGGGGAACCGCACGGCTTCAGGGAAGAGCGAGCTGAGGGCATCCGGTCGATTTTCAGCGGCGCGACACAAAAATAAGTGATCCCAGGCGAGCATTGGCGAACAAGGTGAACAATCCGTACCTGAAGCCCTTCTTTTACCTGCATGAACCCCGTCATGCTTGACGGCTGCGCAGTGCTTTTGAGTCGGGGATTGTGAGCCGGGCGGCTGCTGTTGCCCGCTTGTTCAGAGATTCCCTAAGGAAGGTCTGAATAATAGCGTAAGAGGGGCAGAGGAAGGATGATGTTGGCGGATGGGGGCGGTTGAGGAGGGGTTTTCATCGAGATTTGCATGGAAATTGTGCTGATTTTGGCCTCCAGGCAACAGTTATACCACCGTTTCAGCGGCTTCGAGCCGCTGTGGACGCACTGCTCCTGCGTTGTGCCGCTCAGGCTGTGGCATAACGCTCGGCAATGAGCAGATTGGCCAAGCCGAATAACAGGCTGAGCCGTTCCCTGTTCTTGGCCAAGCCGCGATAGCGCACCTTCGCGTAGCCGAAGCGCCGCTTCACATACAAAAACGGATGCTCCACCTTGGCCCGCACCGCCGCCTTGCGCCGCTCCGCCTGCGCCGCCGCGCTGCCCGCCGCCAACTGCCGCCGCCGGCCGGGCCTCATCGCCACCTGCCAGTCCAGCGCACGCTCCCGGTGCTCCGGCCGTTTCTCCACTCCTTGATACCCGGCATCTCCGTGTACTTGCTCCTCCCCGCCGTGCAGCAGCCGCCCCACTTGCGTCACGTCCGCCACGTTCGCCCCCGTCGCCGCCACGCTATGCACCAGCCCCGTACCCGCGTCCACCCCGATGTGCGCCTTCATCCCGAAATGCCACTGCCGCCCCTTCCTCGTCTGCTTCATCTCTCCGTCCCGTTCCCGCTTGCGGTTCTTCAACGACGACGGCGCTTCTATGATGCTCGCGTCCACGATCGTCCCTTTCTGCAAGCGCAACCCCTGCGCCTCCAAGTGCCGGTTGATCTCCGCCAACAACTCCCCGCCCAACTCGTGCTTCTCCAGCAAGTGCCGAAAATGCAAAATCGTCGTCTCGTCCGGCAGCGGCTCGGCCAACGACAAACCCACGAAACGCCTCACCGACTCGAGCTCGTACAGCATGTCCTCCATCCCCGGATCACTCATGTTGTAGAACAACTGCACGCAGTGGATGCGCAGCATCGCCGACAACTCGTACGGTCGCCGCCCCCGCCCCGCTTGCGGGTAATACGGGCGGATGCGCTCCTCCAGCCGCTGCCAGGGAATCAACGCCTCCATCCGCCCTAAGAACTTCTCCCGCCTCGTCTGTTTTTTCTTCCCCTCGTACTCCATGTCCGCAAACGTCCGTTGGCTCATCGCTCTCCCCCTTATTCTCCGTGCCTTCCGCACCCCTCTATTATCCCAACCCGCTGTGCTCTTGTTCAGAGGTTCCCTAAGGAAGGTCTGAATAAGAGCGCAAGAGGGGCAGAGGAAGGATGATGTTGGCGGATGGGGCGATTGAGGAGGGGTTGGCAACGAGATTTGTATGGAAATTGTGCTGATTTTGACCTCTTGGCAGTGGTTATGCCCCCGTTTCAGCGGCTTCGAGCCGCTGTGGACGCACTGCTCCTGCGTTGTGGCGCTCAGGCTGCGGCATAACGCTCGGCAATGAGCAGATTGGCCAAGCCGAATAACAGGCTGAGCCGTTCCCTGTTCTTGGCCAAGCCGCGATAGCGAACCTTCGCGTAGCCGAAGCGCTGCTTCACATACAGAAACGGATGCTCCACCTTGGCGCGCACCTGCGCCTTGCGCCGCTCCGCCTGCGCCGCCGCGCTGTCCGCCGCCAACTGCCGCCGCCGGCCGGGCCTCATCGCCACCTGCCAGTCCAGCACACGCTCCCGGTGCTCCGGCCGTTTCCCCACTCCTTGATACCCGGCATCTCCGTGTACCTGTTCCTCCCCGCCGTGCAGCAGCAGCCCCACTTGCGTCACGTCCGCCACGTTCGCCCCCGTCGCCGCCACGCTATGCGCCAGCCCCGTACCCGCGTCCACCCCGATGTGCGCTTTCATCCCGAAATGCCACTGCCGCCCCTTCCTTGTCTGCTTCATCTCCCCGTCCCGCTCCCGCCGGCGGTTCTTCAACGACGACGGCGCTTCTATGATGCTCGCGTCCACGATCGTCCCTTTCTGCAAGCGCAACCCCTGCTCCGCCAAGTGCCGGTTGATCTCCGCCAACAACTCCCCGCCCAACTTGTGCTTCTCCAGCAAGTGCCGAAAATGCAAGATCGTCGTCTCGTCCGGCAGCGGCTCGGCCAACGACAAGCCCGCGAAGCGCCTCACCGACTCGAGCTCGTACAGCATGTCCTCCATCCCCGGATCGCTCATGTTGTAGAACAACTGCACGCAGTGGATGCGCAGCATCGCCGACAACTCGTACGGTCGCCGCCCCCGCCCCGCTTGCGGGTAATACGGACGGATGCGCTCCTCCAGCCGCTGCCAGGGAATCAACGCCTCCATCCGTCCCAGGAACTTCTCCCGCCTCGTCTGTTTCTTCTTCCCCTCGTACTCCATGTCCGCAAACGTCCGTTGGCTCATCGCTCTCCCCCTTATTCTCCGTGCCTTCCGCACCTCCCTATTATCCCAGTCTGCAGGGCTCTTGTTCAGAGGTTCCCTAACGATCGCCATCATCTTGCATATCGGTACGCTGAGTTGTCCAGGAGTTGTCGCAACAAGGTTACGGCCTCTTCCTCAGATATTGGCTTGCCGGCCATAAATTGACTTCCGGAATTGCTTTATCCGATAGCTTGGAGATTTCCTGACGACCCGGAACATGCCGAAGCCCCTGCTGCCGAGAGCCGGCGGGACAATCTGTATGTCCTTGATTTCCGCTTTCTGTTCTTCCGTGAGGTTCAGGTACTCGCTTGGCGAGATGAAGTCTTCTTCCTCCGGAAACAAGTCGTACGGCGCGGGCATCTGCATTTCCTCTCAAGCAATTTTAGCACTCCCGAACGCCTGCGTCTTGCAGGCATCGTTTCGCAATTTTGGGGTACGTTCCGGCGGGCGGGCGCGGAACGGCCGGCGGGCATGGGACAATACAGGGGACATTCCCGGAAAACCTTTGGGGCGGCTAGCTCAGTCGGTCAGAGCGCCTGCCTTACAAGCAGGAGGCCGCCGGTTCGAGTCCGGCGCCGCCCACCATCCACGGCTTCGCGGCGTTCAAGGGGCGGGCGCATCGTCGGGCGCCGGTTCGACGATGCGGTGCGTCCTGCCGGCGGCGAGGCCGGCCAACCGTTGGCGCAGGCCGCTGGGCCAGCGGATTTCCACGTCCGCCGATTCGGCTTGGCCGAGGCCGAAATGCAGGCGCAGATCGTTTTGCGAGAGATAGCTGCCGCCGCTGCGCACGGCATCGACCCGGCCGCGGCCTCCGGCGGTGACTTTTACGCGGGCGCCGATGGCGCTGCGGTTCGATCGCACGCCCTCGAGCCGCAGGGCAATCCATGAGTTTTCGGGGTTTCCGTCGAAGCGGATCAAGGCGGGCGGCTCGTTCTGGCTGTTGATCAGCGCTTCGACCCGGCCATCGTTGTCGTAGTCGCCGAGGGCCAGGCCGCGGGCGGCTCGCGGCTGCGCAACACCGGGACCCGCTGCTTCGCCCGCGTCTTCGAAACGTCCGCCGCCGCGGTTGCGGTAGAGGATCGCCCGCTGCCGGTAACGGATATCCGTATCGAGGCGGGCGACTTCGGGGAACACGTGTCCGTTGACGAGCAGCAGGTCCTTCCAGCCGTCGTTGTCCACGTCGAGGAAGCCGGCGCCCCAGCCGACATAGCGCGTGTTGCGGCCGAGGCCGGCGGCCAGCGTGGCCTCGTCGAAATCGCCTGCGCCGCGGTTGCGGTAGAGCGTGGAGCGTTCGTCGGAGAAGTTGGTGCGAAAGATATCGATTGCGCCGTCGCCGTCGTAGTCGCCGGCCGCCGCGCCCATGCCGGAGAGCGCCCGGCCGTCGGCGTCGAGCGCGGCGCCGCGCAACAGGGCTTCGTCCTCGAATTTGCCGCCGCCGCGGTTGACGTACAGCAGCGACGGCGTACGGTCGCAGGCGACGTAGAGGTCGGTCAAGCCGTCGTTGTTCCAATCGCCGGTGACCACGCCCAGCGCATAATTCTGCGCCGGAGCGGCAACGCCCGATTCCTCGGAAACGTCGCGGAAGCGGCCGGCGCCGTCGTTGCGGTAGAGCAGGTTGCGGTCGAAGGGCAAGCCGCGCGGACCGCAGGCGGTGGGGACGTTGCGGTAATAACAGTAGGGATTATCGCCCGGGCGCGGCGTCGTCTCGAAATCGAACTTCAGATAGTTGGCCACGAAGAGGTCGAGGTCGCCGTCGTTGTCGTAGTCGAGAAAGGCGCAGCCGGTGTTGTAGCGCACCCGGTCTTGCAGCAGTCCGGCCGTTGCCGCGGCGTCTTCGAAGCGCTCGCCCGCGAGGTTGCGGTAGAGCCGATTGCGGCCCCAGTAGGTGACCAGAAAATCGGTCCAGCCGTCGTTGTCGTAATCGCCCGCGCAAACGCCTTGCCCCCAGCCTTCGCCCGCGACGCCCGCCGCGTCGGTGACGTCGGCGAAGCGTCCCGCGTCGTTGCGGTACAGGCGGCTCGCCCCGCCCTCGCCGGAGACGAGAAAGGCGTCGAGGTCGCCGTCGTTGTCGTAGTCGATCCAGGCCGCGCCGCTGCCGGTGGTTTCGAGAATCCAGGTTTTCGCTTCGTCGCCGCCGTTGGGGAAGGCGCGGGTCAGGCCGGCCTCGGCGGCCACATCGACCGACTGCGCCGCGGCCGCGGCCGCCAGCCCGAGCGCCGCGAACAGCCGGGTCACTGTTGGGGAAGCTCTCCTATGCGTCTGAGGAAATCGGTGAACTCTCCCTCGGGAGGCTGCTGCAGCTCTTCCAGGCGTTTTTTGACCTCGAGCGCCTCGGCTTCGCGGCCCGCGTTGCGGTAGGCGAGCATCAGGTTGTAGTGCGCGGCTTCGTTTTGCGGCGCCAGTTTCACGGCGCGCTCGAGCAAGGCGGCGGCGCGGGGGTAGCGTTTTTGCGCGGCGAGCGCGCGCCCCAGCGCCACCAATGCCTCGGGAAAGTCGGGGTCGAGCCGCACGGCGTTTTCGAGCCGCTCCCGCGCGGCTTCGCTGTCGCCCTCGACTTCGAGAATCTGCGCGATCTGGAACTCGGCGACCGCATCGTTGGAGTTCAAGCGAAGCTCGGCTTCGAACTCCCGACGGGCCGCCGCCAGCGCTTCGGGCGCATGGGATTCCATCAGCAGCGCGCGCCCGAGCCGGTAATGCAGATTGACCGCGCGAGGATTCTTTTCGACGGCGCGGCGGTACTCGGCAACGGCCTCGGAAAATTGGCCGCGAATCTCGAAAATCTCGGCGGACAACTGGTTGACGCGAAAGGAAGCCGGAGCGCGCTCGAACATCCGTTCGACGGCGGCGTTCCAGGCCTTCAGGTGGAGGCGGGCGGTTTCGTAGAGCACATCGCCGTCGTCGGGGAATTCGCTTGTCAAGCGGTCGAGCAAGGCCGCCGCGGCGGCGAAGCTCTTTTCGGCAATGCGGCAGCGGGACAGGGCAAGCCCGGCGAGCCGCCGGACTTGCGGATCGGATTTGTCGTCGAACGCGGCCCGCAGGCCGGCGGCGGCCCGGCCGCAGCGCCCGGACGCGGCCTGCGCCAAGGCGGCGAAGGCGCGGGCGCGCTTGTCGGACAAGCCCTCAAGCGCGGCGGCGGCCCGCGCGTAGCGGCCCTGCTCGAAAAGCGCGATGCCTTCGGCCGCGGAGCGGGGCTGCTGCCCGAAGACGAAGACGGCAACGGCCGGCAACAGCAGCGCAGCCCGGCTAGTGGCCCGCATCGTCCATCACCAAGTCGAGACCGCCGAAACGGCCGCGGCGCTTGCCGTCGAGCCAACGGAAGCGCAGCAGCGGCGGGTCGCCCGGCGCCAGCCTCGCTTCGGGGCGGAGCCGCTGCGACGAGGTTACGCCGAGCGTCAGCACGCGCCCGGAACGAACGACGCGCTCGACCGCCAGATCGGACGGCGCGGCGGCGCTCGCCGCGAAAAGACAGAGCAAGCCGAAAAGTTTCATGGCCGCGTCAACTCCTCGAGCGCCCTGCGGCCCGCTTCGCTGCCGGGAACCGCGTCGAGCAACTGCCGCAGCACGCCGCGGGCCCGCTCGCGGTCGCCTGCCCGGACGAGGATGCGCGCCAGATTGATGTAGAGCATCTCTTCGCGCGGGGCGGCGCGCAGCCCATAGCGCAGAGCGGCGCGCGCTTCGTCGGGAAGGCCCATACGCATGTAAAGCACCGCCAGATTATTGATCGCCGAGGCATTGCCGCGCTCGGCCTCGATCGCCTGTTGAAACAGCGTTTTCGCTTTCTCCAGACGGCCCTGTTTGGCGAGCAGCAACCCCAGACGGTCGGCGGTGTCGGAATCTTGCGGGTCGATGGCGAGGGCTTTGCGGTACATCCGCTCGGCCGCGGCCGCGTCTCCGAGGCGCTCATGGGCCAGTCCGGCGTTGGCCAAGGCGAACGAAAAATCGGGATCGATCGCCAGCGCCTCGGCGAACCGCTCCAGCGCCGCCGCGTCGTTACCTTCTTCCAGGGCGAGGCCGCCGAGATTGTTCCACAACTGCGGGGAGTCGCGGCGCAGGCGCAGGGCGCGCTCGAGATGCGCTTTCGACTCGGGAAGTTTTTTGGCTTGCAGATGGATTTGCCCGACGGCGAGCAGCGTTTTGAAGTTTTCGGGGTCGCGCCGGAGCACCTCTTCAAGATAAGGCAAAGCCTGCCGCGGATAGCCGGCGCCGAAGAACGCCGCGCCGTGGCGGAAGTAATTGCGCGCCGGAGGCTCGGCGTAGAACCCCGGGAAGGGCAGCGCCCGCGCCGCCGCACCGCCGCCGCCGGCCGCCGCCAGATCGCGCGCCGCGTCGCCGGCCGCGGGCAAGCCCGGGTAGAGCTTCAACGCGCGGGAGTCCGCGTCGATCAAAAGCGTCAGGGGCAGCGACAGCCCGGCCCGGTAGTCGAAAACATAGCGGCGGAACAAGGCGTACCAAGCCGCCGTTTGCGGCTCTTCGGCGCGCAGATCGACAACCTGCCAAGGGACGGCCGCGGGCGGCGGCGGATGCTCGCCGGCGGCGAGGCAGACGAACCCCGGACCGGGCCGCTTTTCGGGCAGCGGCAGCGGGTCGAGCAGCCAAGCCGGTTCGAACGTTTCCTCGTTGACGGCCGCGGCCGGCGCTTTCGCCCGCGGCCAAGGGCGGGGCGCGAACGGCCGTTTCGAGACGACGCCCGAACCCTCGACGATCTCGTAAAGGAACTCGGCTTCGAGATCGTCGATCGTCTCGACCGCCCCCGACGGCCAGCGCACCGTTGCTTTGGCGCGCCGCGCCTTGCCCAAGCCGAAATGCAGCCGCTTGGTGTGTTGGCAGAGGTATCCCGAACCGGCGTTGAGCCCTTGCGACGCCGAGCCGCCGTCGAAGGCGAGCGTGACCCAGGCGCCGATGGCGTCTCGATTCGAGCGCACTCCGCGCAGGCTGAGCGCCAAGGCATGGTTGCCGCCGAACGAGCGGTTGCGCAGCGCGCGCACCTGCGGCGCGAGGCGGCTTTTGAGCAGCAGATCGAGGCGTCCGTCGCCGTCCAGATCCGTTGCCGCGAACGAACGGCTGTCTTCCGCGAAATCGAGTCCCGACACGCCGGAAAAATCGAAATAGCGGCCGCCGCGGCGGGCGTAGAACACGTTGGGCTCGCGGCCGTTCCACGATTTGTCTTCGCGGACGAACTGGTTGAGCGCGTTCCAGCCTTCTTCGTAGGCTTTCGACGGCGTTGCGTCGGGAGCGGAGCGCGCCGCCACGCGCCGCCAGAAGAAGCTCTCCAGGTCTTCGCGCGAGCCGTTGGTCAGCATTCCCGCGGCAATGTAGAGTTCCGGCGCGCCGTCGCAATCGAAATCGATTCCCTCGCCGGCCCACGACCAGCGTCCCATTTCAATCTGCTCTTGCGCGCCCGTTTCCTCGAAAGCGCCGCCACCCCGATTACGGTAGAGCGAATTGCCCTTGGCGTGCCTGCGGAACTCCTCGCCGAGGCCGTGATTGGCAACAAGCGCAAACGACGGGTCGGCGGCGATGCGCTGCCCGGCGGCCGTCCACATGTTGGTGACGAAGAGATCGGGGCGGCCGTCGCCGTCATAGTCGAGCCAACTTGCGCTCATGCCGGGGCCGAGGTCTTGTACGCCGCTCTCCGCGGCGACGTCGCGGAAGCGTCCGCCGTCGAATTTGTAGAGGTTGTTGCGGCCGAAGTCGTTGGCCACGTAGAGCTCGGGGCGCGAGTCGCCGTCGTAGTCGCACCAAGCGGCGGCGAAGCTGTAGCGGTCGTTGCCGTCGTCGAGCCCCGCGGCGGCGGTCGCGTCTTCGAACGACCCGGAGCCGTCCGCGGCAAGCCGATTGCGGAACAGGAAATTCGGCGGGCCGCCCGTCGAGTCGTGGTACGGCGCCGGGTAATTGTATTGATCTTCGCTCTGAAAATAGATGTAGGCGCACAGATAGAGATCGACGCGGCCATCGCCGTCGTAGTCGGCCGCGGCCATTCCGGTGAACGCGCCGCGCGGCGGCTTGGCGAAGCGGAAGGCGTCCGGCTTGAGCGCGAAGCGGCCGCCGCCGCGGTTGAGGAAGTAGAGCGGCCGGCCGGCCACGACGACCAGGTCTTGCAGGCCGGCGTTGCGAAAGTCGGCGAAGATCGCGCTCGAGCAGTTGTCGAGCAGGCCGACGCCGGCCTCTTCGGTGACGTCGCGCATTGCGCCGCCGGGGCCGCGGCGGTAGAGGCGGTTGGGCAGGCCTCCGGGCTGGCAGACGTAGATTTCGTCGAAGCCGTCGTTGTCGATGTCGCCGACGGCGATGCCGTTCTGGCCGTAAACGTCGATGCCGCAGGCCGAATCGAGGCGCGAGCGCCAGTAGGGCACGCCGCGAGAAAGCTGCCCGCGAAACGATTCCGCCGCGCCGAACAGCCCGGCGGTGGCGTCTTCGAAGAGCTTGCGCGGGGCAAAGACGCGGGTTTCGTCGAGCGGTTCGAACGACTCCGCCCGCAGCCCGCGCCAAGCGATGCGCCAATGGCCGACGCGGTACTCGAAGCGTCCGCCGGCCCGCGAGGCGATTTCGCAGCGGACGCGGTCGGCGGCGAGAGGAAAGAAGCGCGCGGCCTCGACCTCACCCAGGGAATCGATCCAACGGGCGAGCGCCGCGGGAAAGGCGTCGGCGTCGAGCGTCCGCGCGGCATAACGGGCGGTCTCGGCGTCTTCCGCGGCGGGATCCCAAGCCGCGGGGTTCGGGTCGGCGCCGCGGAAGCCCTCGGCGAGCGGCAGGCGGCGGGTCTCGATCAGCGCGTCCAGAATGGAGGCCGCGGCGGCGGCGCGCTTTTCGCTTGCGAACTCGTCGTTTGCCGGGTCGATCAGCGGACGCAGCTTTTCGAATGACGGCGTTGCGGCGAACTGCACGGGGAAAGGCTTGCGCTCCGCTTGCGCGGCGGCCGCGGGCGGCGGCCGCCGCAGCGCCCCGGCCGCTCCGGCGGCGGCCAGAAACCGCCGGCGGCTCAGCGCGTTCAGATGCCCAGCCATTGCGCAGCGGCTTCGAATGCCTCTTCGAGGCGGATCGGCTTGTCGGCGGCGAGCAGCGGAAAATCCGCCGGGCCGACGGCCAGCAGGGCGTCCATGCCCTCGCCCACGAAGAGATAGGCGGTGTTGCGCCGGTACTCGGCGTATTTCTCGCATTCCCGCCAGATGTATTCGTAGAAAATTTCCAGATCGACGTATGAGCCGAGCATGTCGGCCTGGGTCGGGATCGGGTTCGTTTCCTCCTGATCGGAATAGATCAGCAGACTCGAGAAGGGCTTGATCTTGTTGCGGATGCCGAACGCCGCGCAGAGCAGAACGGGCCGCGCGCGGCGGATAGCCTGCACCGCCGCCCATTCGACGAACGTGTTGTTGATCAGCAGCGTGCCGTTGCCGTTGAGCAGAACCGACTGCAGGAAATCGCGCAGCGCCGGGTCGCCGCCCGACGCCCGCTTCAACGCTCCCGGGTTCATGCGCTGGAGGCGCTCGCCGAGTTGCCGCGGCCCGGGGATTTGCTCGCGGGCGACCATCTCGTTGACCTGCTCCATGAGGATTTCTCGCAGGTCGGCCAAGCGGCCGTAGCTCAGCCCCGTCCAGCCGGAGATGGACTGCGCCAAGCGGTGCAGGGAGTCCCCGGCCTCGATGACCCAGGCGCCGTAGGGGTCCGCCGACCACGCCGCGCCGAAGCGGTCGAACAGCGGCGCGGCGCGGTCGGAACGCGGCGCTCCGCTGAGCAGGCGCGCCAAGTAATCTTCCGGCGCGTCGTCTTCGTCGAGGGCGAGGCTCAGCAGCTTGCCCTTGTCTTGCAGGCGGCGCCACATGCGGTCGGCCCCCATGGGCAACTCCGAGGGAGAGACGACGACGACCAGCCGCGGCCGGCCGTTGCGGGCGACCTCGGCGTCGAGCAGGGGGTCGATGCGGCTGAAGATATCGGCGACGGTTTGGCGCCATTCGGCCAGATGGCGGTTGCGCTGCAGGAAATCGACGTGCTCGAGCGTGAATTCGCGAGTGTTCCAGTTGCGGCGGTCCACGCCCATTTTCTGCTCGACCGCGCGCAGCGGCGCGAAAAGCTGCGCCGCGGCCGCGGCGTCCGAGCGGGCGATCATGCCGAACAACCGCTCGAAATAATCGCGTTCCGCGGGGAAAAGTTTTTGCCAGTCTTCGATGCGGTCGAAGGAATAGGCGGCGAAGGTCGGCGGCAGGCGGTCGAAAAGCCCGTCGTCGATCAGCGCTTGCAGCTTGCGGCTGACTTTCGCCATTGCCCGCCCTTTCAGAGCAGTTCCGTTATCGGCCGGCCGGCGGTCTCGCCGAGTTTGACGCCGAGCAGCTCCGCCGCCGCCGCGCAAACATCGACGTGGGCGATCGGCCGGTCGGTTTCTCCCTTCGACGCGCCCGCGCCGAGAGCCAGCATCCACACGTTGCGGCACGAAGGGTCGCCGCTGCGGTGGTTGAGAAAGCCGTTCGCCGTGTCGCTGTCGCCGTCTCGGCCCAGCTCGGGCAGCACCAGCATGAGCGTGCGCCCCTTGTAGTTGGGGTTCGTCTGCGCCTCGTCCCACAACATGCCGCAAAGGCGGTCGGTCTTGGTAATCGCCTGCAGGTAGAGCGAGTAGGCGCCCCAATGGGCGACGTCCATATCCCAGAAATTGACCAGCATCAGGCGCGGCGCGAACTCGCGCATCACCTCGCGGGCGACGAAGAAGGTCAACTCGTCGCCGGAATTGGGCGCCTCGGGACCGTGGATGTACTCGACCAGGCTGCGCGTGAGCGCGTCTTTGACCTGGCGGTCGAGACGGCGGCCGCCCTGGAAGATGGTCCAGCCGATGCCTTCGTAGCCGGCGTTGAGGATGTTTTCCAGCCGGCGCAGCACGTTGTCCCGGTCGGCGACGCCGGCGGCCGACCCGCGGGCGACGACGCTCGAGACGGCTTCGAGCAGCAACTGCTTGGGCAGGACGACGTTGGCGCCGAAAGGTTCGCCGAAGCCGCGGCCGCGGCTTGCGCCCATCGTGGCGAAGCTCTTGTTGGTGCAGATCGCCCAGGCGTCCGTCGGCGCGGCGCCACTCGCCTTGCGGTAGCGTTCGAACAGCGTGGGGCTTGCCGCGCGGTCGAAGCCGAAATCGTCCACGCGCTGCCAGTTGCCGGTGACGATCGACGAAGTGGCGTTGTAGTGCGAAAGCACGCCCGAATTGATGCAGTTCTTGAAAAAATACCCTTCGGGGCGCAGCGCCCGCAGGCGGGGGACGTTGTGCAGCCCCTCGGGCGAGAACGTTTCCGCGTAGCGCACGCCGCCGCCGAAGGTGACCAGAATGATCTTCAGATCGCCGCCGGGCCGCGGGTCGGGCTCCTGCGCGCGCAAGCGCCAAGGCAACAGCCGGTCGGCGACGGCCAACCCCGACAGGCGCAGAAATTGGCGCTTCGACAGCGGGAACACTCTTTCTATATGGTATGCCCAAGCGCGTTCGCGCGGCAGGCGCGGCGCGACGGGATAAACTGCAAGGAAATGCCGGAATAGCCGCCGGCGAGACACCATGGGAACCTTGGCCGCTCCGCGCTTGCAGCAAATCCCCGAAGCGGGCGATCTCTACAAGCAGGATTTCTACTCCTGGACCGCGCAGCAGGCGGCGGCGCTGAAGCGCAAGGATTTGGCCGCGATCGACTGGGGGAACGTCATCGAGGAGATCGAAGCCTTGGGCAGAGCCGAAAAAAGCAGCTTGACCAGCCATTACGCGAATGCCGTCGAACACCTGCTGAAACTGCAATACCACGGGCCGCGGCAGGCCGATTCCGCCGTCTCTTGGGAAATATCCGTGCGCAACGCCCGGGACGGGGTCGAGAAGGCACTGCGGGAAAATCCCGGGATCAAGGGCAGCCGCGGCGAGATCTTCGCCGCGGCCTGGATGGACGGCAGGAAAGCCGCGGTCAACGCTTTCGTGAGCTACGACACGGAAGGAATCGCGGATTACGGGCAGCGCCGCCTTGCCGAGAAACGCGCGCGCCGGCGTTGGAACGAGGCGCTGCCGCGGCAGCGCCTCTATACCCGCGCCCAAGTCGAGGATGCCGACTGGTGGCCCGAACGGGCCGCGGCGCCGGCCGCGGGGGGCGTCAGTACCCGGTAATCTCGCCGCCCGAAATTTTTCGGCGGATGTTCCGGCCCAGGTCGAGCGGGTGGTCGTAGCCGGCCAGAATCTCGCCGCTCGGCGAGTAGTAGGGGCCGATGTCGCAGGCCATCGAGCCTTCGCCCTTCTCGACGAAGGTGATTTTGGTGATGAGCTTGGCCGATTTGTAGCCGTATTTCGAGGGGTCGATCAGGCGCAGCGGCGCGCCGTGGCTGCCGCTGAGCGGCTCGCCGTTCATGCGCAGCGCCATGAGCACGCGCGGCTGCTCCATCTCCGCAAGCGACATGTACTCGTACCATTTGTCATGACAGTCGATGCGCACCGCCGTTGCGCCGGCGCGGGGCTTGACGTCTTCGAGAATCTCACCGAAGCGGAAGCCGCCCCACGCGGCCCGCGCCGACCAGCACTGCACGCATTTCAGGCGCGCGCTCTGCTCGACTTGACCGTAACTTTCGAGGTCGGCCATCAAGAACTCGCGCGGGCGCTCGACGAGGCCGCCGACCTGCAAGCGGTACGTTGCCCG
The DNA here is from genome assembly GCA_965242705.1 of Bryobacterales bacterium. Classification (GTDB taxonomy): domain Bacteria; phylum Acidobacteriota; class Terriglobia; order Bryobacterales; family UBA6623; genus CATQHP01. The sequence goes on along the minus strand of OZ251486.1, from coordinate 4,815,945 downwards.
CTCGATCGGCGGCACGGGGTTGTACCACATGATGCGGAACCCGTGCCGGTCGGGTTCGTCGCTGGGCAGCAGCAGTTTTCGCTCGGCGCCCGCCGCCCTTCCGGCGGCTGCGCCCATCGCTGCCAGGAACCGTCGTCGTTGCATCGCCGCCCTTACCGATATTTATTGTACTACCGACGCCGGTCGGACGGGTCGGGCCGCCTCTCAAGCTGCCTTGGGCCGGGGTTGCTTGCGTTGCTTTCGGACTTGAGCCAAATCGTAGTTGCTTTGCAGCCCGACCCAGAAATCGGCTGTTCCCCAACCTTGTTTTTCGAGTTTCAAGGCAAATTCCGCAGACACTCCGCAGCGCCCGTTGACGATGCGCGAAAGCCGGCCGCGCGAAACTCCGAGCGCCGCCGCCGCTTCGTCCAGCAATGCACCGAGCAGCGCCTCATCCAACCCAATCATCCCTGGACCAACAGCCAAGTCGAACGCATCAACCGCACCATCAAGGAAGCCACCGTCAAACGCTACCACTACGATAGCCACGACCGCTTCCGCAGCCGCCTCGATGGCTTCCTCAACGCCTATAACTTCGGCCGCCGCCTCAAAGCCCTCAACGGCTCCACTCCCCACCAATACATCTGTAACCTCTATGACTCAGAAGAAAACCACCGCTTCCACCTCGACCCGCCTACCATCCCGCGGGACCGAACACCTTGCAATCCGCCGCGCAGGGCGGGGTCGAGCCGCCCGCGCGGCTTTTGCGGCGGGCGGCGTAATGCCGCTGTAACCAAGCGGTGCTAAAGTTAGAAAATCCCGGGTTTCTTTCGTGAGCAAATTCGCTCCAAACCGCTACCGCGGCAAGCTCATCGTCGTCGAAGGCATCGACGGATCGGGCAAATCGACGCAACTCTCGCTGCTGAGCCAGTGGCTGCGCTCGCAGCGGCTGGCGGTTTCCTTCAGCGAATGGAACTCGTCGGGCATGGTCAAGGGGACGACGCGGCGCGGCAAGAAAAAGCAGATGTTCACGCCGACCACGTTCAGCCTGATCCACGCAACGGACTTCGCCGACCGCCACGAGCGCTACATCCTGCCCATGCTCAAGGCCGGAGCCGTCGTTTGCGCCGACCGCTACGCCTACACCGCGTTCGCCCGCGACGTCGCCCGCGGCGTCAGCCGCGTCTGGGTGCATAACCTCTACAGCATGGCGATCAAGCCGAACTTGGCCTTCTATTTCCGGGTACCGCTCGACGTCGCGCTCGACCGCATCCTGGGCGGCCGCGCCGCGCTGAAATACTACGAAGCGGGAATGGATCTCGATCTCAGCCGGAACGTCGTCGAAAGCTTCCGCATCTTCCAGTCCCGCATCCTCGAAGAGTACGAAGCCATGAGCGGAGAAATGGGCTTCCACGTGATCGACGCGACGCAATCCATCGAGGCGCAGCAGCAGCAGATGCGGCAAATCGTCACCGACCGCATCGGCAAGGCGCTGGAAAACGATATCCTCCGCTCGCCCCTGGAGATCGACCATGCCGGCTAAGCGCTCGCCGCTCGAGTTCTACGGCCGCCCCCTGCCGGGCGTCGATACGTCCGAGTTGCAGGGGAAGCTCATCGTCATCGAAGGCCCCGATTCGATCGGCAGATCGACGCAAATCCAGCAATTGCGTTTCTGGTTGGAGCACCGCGGCTACGCCGTCGTCGATACCGGCATGGCCCGCTCAGCGCTGACGATGAAAGGCATCCAGGACGCCAAGAACGGCCACACGCTGGGGCCGCTGACGATGGGGCTGTTCTACATGACCGACTTCGCCGACCGCCTGGAAAACGTTGTGATTCCGGCGCTGCGCGCAGGCTTCATCGTGCTCACCGACCGCTACATTTTCTCGTTGATCGCGCGGGCCGCGGCGCGCGGGCAGAACGTCCGCTGGCTCAAGGAAGTCGCCGGCATCGCCCTCGTGCCGCACGCCACGTTTTACCTCCGCACCGCGGTCGATGACCTCGTTGCCCGCGTCGTTTGCGGGACGGGGCGGTTCGACTACTGGGAAAGCGGCATGGACGTGCCCTACGGGAAGAACCGCCGCGACAGTTTCGTCAAATATCAGGCGAAACTCATCGAAATCCTCGACGGCATGGCCAAACAGTACGATTTCAAGACCATCGACGCCGGCAAGAAGCCGCTGCTGATCTTTCGCCGGCTGCAACGGCAGATCTCGCGCGTGCTGCAAGAGCGCTGAGAAGTAAGCGGGTTTCCCTCGGTTGCGCACGAAATTCGAACTGCTCGTCTTCGACCTCGACGGCACGCTGATCGATTCGGCGATCGACTTGGCTCTCGCCGTCAACGCAGTCCGCCGCCATGCCGGCCTGGAGCCGCTGGAGCACAAACGTATCTACTCCTACGTCGGCGACGGCGCGCCGATGTTGATCAAGCGCGCCCTCGGGCCGGACGCTTCGGAAGAAACCGCCGCCGACTGCCTGCAGTTTTTTTTCGAATACTACCGCGAGCACATGCTCGACAACACCGATTTATATCCGGGCGTGCGCGAAGCAGTGGACGATTGGCGCTTGCGGGGAAAGAGCATGGCCGTGCTCACCAACAAGCCGGTCCGCTTCAGCCGGGGAATCGTCGCCGGACTCGGGCTGAGCGGCCACTTCCGGCGGGTGTACGGCGGCAACAGCTTCGACAAAAAGAAGCCGAACCCCTTCGGCCTCAACCTGATTATGCAAGAACTCGGGTTCGCCCCCGAGCAAACGCTGATGATCGGCGACAGCGCGGTCGATGTGCTGACGGCGCGCAGCGCGGGAACGACTTGCGCCGGCGTCACTTTCGGCCTCCGCCCGGAAGACTTCAAGACCCATCCGCCGGACATCCTGGTGGACGACATGCGCGACATCGTCGTCGATTGAGCCGGCCGCCCGCCGATACGCTATTTTCGATTGCATGCGCCGGCCTTTCGTGGCGCCTTGCGCCGCTCTCGCCGGGGGCATGGCCGCGGCGAACGCCGTTTCGTTCGATTTTTCCGAAACGCTGCCGGCAACGCTTGCCCTCGCCGCCCTGGCCTTGACCGCACTGCGCTTCCGCGAGCGCCGCGCCGGACGGGCCGCCTGCTTGTTGGCGTTCGCTTTTGTCGGGGCGCAGCGGACGCAACAGCCCGCCGCGGCAAGCGAACAGCGCGTCGATCGGGCATTACTGCGCTCGGGCGTTCCGCTGGAAGCGCCTGTCCGCCTGCGCGGCTGGGTGCGCGAGCCTCCCGAACGGTTCGCTGGCGCCGATCGCATCGTTGTGGAAGCGGAAGCGATCTACAAAGGCTCGCCCGTCTGGGGAGGCGTGCGGCTCACGGTCAACCGCTACCCCGAAGACCCGCCGCTGGAGATCGAGTACGGCGAACGCATCGAGGCGCTCGTTCGCTTTCGAGAACTGCGCAACTTCGACAATCCGGGGGCGTTCGACCGCGTCGAGCATCTCAACAGGCAGCGTATCTACGTCAATGCGTCCGCGCGTCCGCGAACGCCCATTCGGCGGTTCGGCAACCCGCGGGCCGGGTCGCTGCAAGCCCATGTTTGGCGCGGACGCCGCACGCTGCGCGAGCGGTTCGACGCTCTCTGGGGCGGAAGCCGCTCCGCGCCGGTTCTCAGCGCCCTTCTGCTCGGCGACGTCTCCCTGCTGGAACGCGACACGCTGAATGCCTTTCAGCGCACGGGCGCCTACCACGCGCTGGTGATTTCCGGTTTGCACATCGGCCTGCTGGCGTTTGCCGTGCTGGGGATTCTGCGGCTCGCCACCGCGCCGCCCTTCCTCCGCGCGGCGGCTGCTCTGGCCGTTGCCGCGGTCTACGCCGCCTTGGCGCAAGGCAATCTGCCCGCCGCGCGCGCGGCGATGATGCTCGCGGCGTTCCTGGCGGCGTCGTTGATCTTTCGGCGCAGGCAGGCGCTCAACGTCATCGCCGCGGCCGCCTGCTGCTTCCTGCTCGTCAAGCCGGAATGGCTGGCCTACGCCGGCTTTCAGATGTCGTTCCTGGCCGTTGCGCTGATCGCGGCCATCGGCATCCCCGTGCTCGAACGGACAACCGAGCCTTACCGGCGCGCGCTGCAGGACATCGACAACCGGGACCGCGACTTGGCGCTCGACGTGAGCGCCGCCGAAAAACGCGTCGCCCTGCGCAACTGGCTGGAGCCGCTCAAGCAGTTGGCGCCGTGGCCGCAGAGTCTGACCGCGGCCGTCTTCTGCGGCGCGCTGCGCCTGTTGTGCTGGGCCGGCGCACTGGCGTTGTTTTCGCTCGTCCTGCAACTCGGCATGGCGCTGCCGACGGCCTTTTACTTTCAGCGCGTTTCATTCAGCGGGGCATTCGCCAACCTGTTCCTGACGCCGCTGTTGGCGTTTACCGTCCCCTGCGGGTTGGCAGCCCTGGCCCTCAATTGGCGATTGCCGGCCGCGGCCGCGTCCCTCGGCGCGAATTGGATGATCGACTGGACAACCGCCCTGGCCGATTCCCTGCGCCTGGATTTGCGCGCGCCGCCGCCGCCGGCCTGGTTCGCGGCGCTGCTCCTCGCCGCCCTGGCCGGCTGGGCCTGGCGGCTGCGCCGCGAAGGGAGCCGCTGGTGGCCCAGGGCGGCGCCTGCAGCCCTGCTCGTCGGCGTGTTGTGCATCCATCCCTTCGCTCCGCAACTCGAGCGCGGAAGCCTGGAGTTGACGGCAATCGACGTGGGACAGGGCGAGGCTCTGTTCGTTGTCTTTCCCGACGGCCGCACGCTGCTGATGGACGGCGGCGGCTTGCCCGATTTCCGGGATCCCGAGGAAAAACAGGCCGCGGACTCCGACCCGCAGACTTTCGACATCGGGGAATCGGTCGTTTCGCCTTATCTATGGTCGCGCTCGGTCCGCCGTCTCGACATCGTCGCCGTATCGCATCCCGACGCGGACCACGCCGGGGGGATTCCCGCAATCCTGCGCAACTTCGAAGTCGGCGAGTTGTGGCTCGGGGGCGCCGCTTTCGAGAGAGACTATCGACTGCTCGCCGAGGCGGCCCGCGCCGCGGGCGTCAAGATCGTCCGCGTCAAGCAGGGGGACGCGCGGCGTTTCGGCGGCGCGCGGGTGGAGGTCTTGCGGCCAAGCCGCCGCATCGACCCCGACGCCGGGCGGAACGACCGCTCGACCGTGCTTCGCCTGCGCATGGCCGACCACGACTTTCTGCTGACCGGCGACATCGAATCGCGCGCCGAACGGCAACTCCTGCAAGAGCTTGCAGGCGCCCGGCTCGAAGCGGAGCGGATCGAAGTGTTGAAAGTCGCCCACCACGGCAGCCGCAATTCCACGAGCGCCGCGTTCCTGGCGAAAACCAAGCCCCTGTTCGCGTTGATCTCCGCGGGGCGCGACAACCTTTACGGACACCCTCACGATGAGTTGCTGGAACGTCTGCGCAAGGCGAACGTCTTGCCGCTGCGCACCGACCGCAGCGGCGCGGTGTCGATCCTGTCGGATGGACACAAGCTGAAAATCCGCCGTTACCGGGATTTCGCAACGTCTCCGGCGGCCGTGCGGCAGGGAGGAGCCGTCCCCTAAAATCGAAGATGCGCGAGGGAACGATGCCGAAGAGCCGGACAACGACGGAAATGAGCATCATGGAGGCGCAGCCGTCATTCGCCTTTCCGGAAGCGGCGGCGGAGAAACCCGGCGCCGGCTTCTCCGCGGCGCAGAGGGAAAGGGCGGCTCCCGCCGGCGGCCGCGCTGTGCTCGCTTGCGAGGACAACCTTGCCTTCATGCAGCGCCTGCCCGGCGCGGCAATGAAGCTGATCGTCACTTCTCCGCCCTACAACCTGGGAAAAGATTATGAGTCCCGGTCGCCGCTCGACGACTGGATCGCGGCGCAGGAACGCGCGATCGACGAGTGCGTCCGGGTTCTGCATCCGCGCGGCTCGATCTGCTGGCAGGTGGGAAATTACGTGGAAAATGGAGAGATCGTTCCCCTCGACACCGTGCTTTATCCCCTGTTCCGCAGGCACGGACTCAAGCTGCGCAACCGCATCGTCTGGCACTTCGGACACGGCCTGCACTGCACAAAGCGGCTTTCCGGACGCTACGAAACGATCAACTGGTGGACGAAAGGCGCCGATTACACCTGGAACCTCGACCCCATTCGCGTTCCCTCGAAGTACCCGCAAAAACGCCACTTCAAGGGGCCGAACATCGGCAAGCTGTCGGGCAACCCGAACGGGAAAAATCCGAGCGACGTGTGGGTCTTCCCGAACGTCAAGAACAATCACCCGGAGAAGACGATTCACCCTTGCCAGTTCCCCGTCGAGTTGGCGGAGCGGCTCGTGCTTTCCATGACGGACGCGGGCGACGCCGTGCTCGACCCCTACATGGGAGTCGGCTCGTCGATCATCGCCGCGCTGATGCATGGGCGGACGGCCTACGGTTGCGACATCGTGCAGGAATACGCGGACATCGCCCGCGAGCGGGTGCGCCGGCTCCGCGCGGGGAATCTGCGCACCCGCCCGATGGGCAAGCCCGTTTACGACCCGGCGCTGCCCAACGGGGGGCACGATGCGCGAAGCGCCCCGGTCTGCATGGAATTTCTATAATGAGCTTCATGCGCTTGCGCTACTCGATTTGCCTCGGGACTCTTGCCGCCCCGCTTTCGCTTGCGGCGGATTTGGCCGAACAGGCAAACGCCGTCCTCAAAGAAAATTGCCGCATGTGCCACGGCGCGGCCATGCAGCAGTCGGGGTTGGACCTGCGCACGCGCTCCGGCATCCTGCAGGGCGGCGAGCGCGGCCCCGCGGTCACCGGCGCCAATCTCGACCGAAGCTGGCTCTGGAAGCTGGTGACGCACCGAGCGAAGCCTTCGATGCCGCCCGGCCGCAAGCTGCCCGACGAACAGGTCGAGGTGCTGCGCAAGTGGATCATGGCCGGCGCGCCGATGCCCGAATCGGCGGTCTCCGATGAGGAAGCCGAGCGATTGGCGGCGCTGAAAAAACTCGAGGAGAGGCCGATCACCGAAGAGGAACGGCAATGGTGGGCGTTTCGGAAACCTGTCCGCCCCGCGGTTCCCGGCGGCAAGGAAAACCCCATCGACGGGTTTCTGAGCGCCGTGATGCAGGAAAAAGGACTGCGCCCCGGTCCGCAGGCCGGCAAACGTACGCTCATCCGGCGCCTTTACCTCGACCTGACCGGCCTGCCGCCCAGCCCGGAGGAAACGCGGGCGTTCCTCGCCGACGACGCCCCGGACGCCTGGGAACGGCTGGTCGAAAGCCTGCTCGCCTCTCCGCATTACGGCGAGCGCTGGGGGCGGCATTGGCTCGACTTGGTGCATTACGCCGACTCCGGCGGCTACGAACGCGATTTCGACTGGCCCACGATGTGGCGCTACCGCGATTACGTAGTCGAGGCGTTCAACAACGACAAGCGTTACGACGACTTCATCCGCGAACAGATCGCCGGCGATGAAATCGCCCCCAACTCCGCCGAAGCGCACATCGCCACCGGATTCCTGCGCATGGTCATGGACAACAACGTCAAAGACGAGCGCACGCGGATGGACGAACTCGACGACAACGTAGCCACCACGGCGCAAACCTTCCTGGGCATGACGGTGCAATGCGCGCGCTGCCACAACCACAAGTTCGACCCGATCCCGCAAAAGGACTACTACCAGATGCAGGCCGTGTTCTTCTCGACGGTCGGCGTCGATTATCCGCTTGTCCCGCCGAGCGCCGTCGAGGAGCACAAGGCCGAGAACGCATCCATCGACAAACGGCAAAAGCCGTTCAAGGCGCGCATCGCCGAGTTGGAAAAACCGCACCGCGACGCTCTGTTCGAGATCAGGCTCGACTCCCTGCCCGCTTGGTACCGCGAGGCTTGGGAAACGCCCGCCACCGAACGTACGGAGGGGCAGCGCCTGAACGCCCGCCAAGTGGAAGCGCTTTTCAAGCAGATCGGGACCGATGACGTGCTGGCCCGCATGAGCGCGGGCGGCCGGCGGCAGCGCGAAGACCTGCAACGGCAAATCGCCGCTCTGGAAGACGCGCGGCCCGCGCCCTACCCCACGGCGCGAACCATTACCGAAGACGGCCGCGACGCGCTGCCGTCCTATTTCCTGCACCGCGGCGACCCGGGCAGCAAAGGCTCGCGCATGGACGGCGGCGTGCTGACCGTCGCTTCGACCGGACCCTTCCGCATCCCGGCGCCGCCCGCGTACGCTGCGACCAGTTGGCGGCGCAGGCATTTCGCCGATTGGCTCGCCTCGAGCGGCAACCCGCTCACCGCGCGCGTCATGGTCAACCGCATCTGGCAGCACCACTTCGGCGAAGGCATCGTGCGCACGCCGAGCAACTTCGGCAAGACGGGCGCGGCGCCCTCGCACCCGCAACTGTTGGACTGGCTGGCCGTCGAGTTCGTGGAATCCGGCTGGTCGGTCAAGCACATGCACCGCCTCATGCTGAAGTCCGAGGCCTACCGCGCGTCCAGCCGCGACCTTCCCGAAAATCTGGAAATCGACCGCGAGAACCGCTTTTTCTGGCGGCAGGCGCGGAACCGGCTGGAAGCCGAGGCGATCCGCGACCAGATGCTGGCCGTCGCCGGCACGCTCGACCGCAAACGGAGCGGACCCGCCGTGCGGCCGTACATCGACCCGGCGCTGTTTCAATCGAGCACGTCGCGCACCTGGCCCGGCAAAAGCGTTGGCGACCCGGAAACCTGGCGCCGCAGTCTCTATGTGTTCTCCAAACGTTCCATCCGCTATCCGATGTTCGAAGCGTTCGACCAGCCCGACATGGTCACCTCGTGCAGCCGCCGGACGCGCTCGACCGTCGCGCCGCAGGCGCTGCTGCTGATGAACAACGCCGACGTGCTGCTGCAAGCCAAATACTTCGCCCAACGCGTCGCGCTCGAAGCGGGGCACGAACCGGAAGCGCGCATCGAGCGGGCGTTCGAGCTCGCTCTGGCGCGGCCTCCGAATGAAACGGAAAAACGCGAGGCGCTCGACTTCATGGCCGCCAACCCGACGGGACTGGTGGACCTCTGCCAAACGCTGTTCAACCTGAACGAGTTCGTTTACCGGCCGTAACCGCGCTGAGTGGGAAGCGGCTCCGGAGCTATCTTTGTTACACTGGAGAATGACCGAGAAATACGCGGCTGTTCTTGACCGCTGCGGCATTGCCGTTTCGGCGGTCTGCGCGGTGCATTGCGCGGCGGCTCCGCTGGCTTTCGGCGGATTGCTTTCCGCGCCGCTCGGTCTGCTGCAAAGCGAGACTTCCGAAGTTTTGCTGATCGCCCTTGCAGCCTTGGCGGGGAGCGTCGGCTTGACTCGGGGCTACCGGCAGCGGCACCGCCGGCGCTGCTGCTTGGCGACGTTCGTCGCCGGTTTTACGCTGCTGCTGGCCGCCGAGACGGTTTTCCACGGCGGCTTCGGCGCCGCCGCCGCCGCAAGCGGCGCGTCATGCATGGCCGTTGCCCACCTGCTCAACCTCAAACTCTGCCGCTCTTGCCCGGACTGCCGCGACGATTAGCCGACCAAACCCGATGGCGGCGGCCGACTTTCTCGCGCGGCCCAAGGCCGAGTTGCACGTTCATTTGCGCGGCGCGGCTCCGGCGGAGTTCCTGGGAGCGCTGCTGCGCAAATATCCGGCGGAGAAAGCGTTGGCCGGCGCGCCGGCGCGCCACCTCCGGCTTTTCGCCGCGCACGCCGGCATCCGCGCCGCGATGGCCGGCCGCTACGAAGAAAACGCCTTCTTCCGCTACGACTCTTTCGACGGCTTCCTGGCGGCCTATCTCTTCAGCAGCTATTTCGTGCGCGGCATCGAAGACTTCCGCGGCATGATCGCCGCCGTCCGCCGGCAGTTCGCCCGGCAAAACATCGTCTATGCCGAGGTCACCGTCTCGGTCATCGAATACGTCAATCAGGGCATTCCGCTCGAAGCGCTGCTCGAAGCGCTGGCGGAGGAACCGGCAACGCCGCCGCGGGTGCGCTGGATCGTCGATCTCGTGCGCAACATCGGCCCGGAAGCGGCGGAGCGCCTGCTCGACCGCATCCTCGAGCGCCGGCCGCGCAACTTGACGGCAATCACGCTCGGCGGCGCGGAACACCTTTTCCCGCCGGCGCCGTTCGCGCGCGTTTTCGCCAAAGCCCGCGGCGCCGGGTTGAAGCTGACGGTCCACGCCGGGGAAGCGCTGGGGCCGGAAAGCGTGCGGGACGCCGTGCGCGCGCTCAAGGTTGACCGCATCGGCCACGGCGTGCGCGCCGTCGAAGACCCCGCGCTGGTCGAGCGGATTGCCGCGCGCCGCATCCCGCTCGAAGTCTGCCCGACCAGCAACGTCCGCACGGGCATCTACCGCTCCTACGATGAGCACCCCGCGCGCAGGCTTTTCGAGGCCGGCGCGCCGCTTACCGTCAACACCGACGACCCGACGTTCTTCGGCGTGACGTTGGCGCAGGAACTGGCCGCGCTGACGACGCTCGGCTTTTCGCCGGACGAAATCGGCGGCATCGCCGAAAACGGTTTCCGCTTTGCCTTCGACCCGGCGGCGGCGGCCGGCGCGAAGGCCGCCGCCGGTCAGTCAGCCGCCGGCCGGACTACCGAACGGTGCGGAACGGCGAGGCCGGAAGACCGGCCTTGTTGAACAGGTTGCCCTCGGGCGCGTCCGCCCAGGCGTAGCGCGCCTTGCGCGGCGCTTCGACCGCGGGGTTCGACAGCAGCACGCTTGCGCCGTCGATGCGCGCTTCGGCGGCAACGTACCCGCCCTCGGCGCCGGCCAACTCGAAGCCGCGCAGCGCGCCGCCGCGCGCCGTCAGGCCGCCGTCGGCGTGATCGAACCACAACCGCAGCGCGCGGCCCTCGCGGGTTGCCTGGCGGAAAGCGGGGCCGGAAAAAGCCAAGCCGCTCTCGCCGTAAACCTTGGCCCGCGCGGCGAGCGCGAGACGCCGGCCGACGTCCTGCTTGTTGCGCGGGTGAATGTCGGTCGGGTTGCCGATATCGACGGTCACGGCCATGGCGGTATTCACCAGGTCGAGGGTCATCGCCTGCGCTTCGCGCACCTCGGGCCAGGCGCTCTCCGGCGGGACGCGCCCGTAGTTGGCAAGCTGCACGAAGAGGAAGGGGAAGGGCCCCAGTCCCCATTCGCGCCGCCAATCGCGGATCATGGCCGCGAACAGGGCGCGGTAGAGCTCGCCGTGGCCGCGGCTTGCGTTGTTTTCGCCCTGATACCAGATCGCCCCGCGCACGGCGTAGGGCGTAAGCGGCGCGATCATCGCGTTGAAAAGTCCCGCCGGCGCGTGCTGATGCCCCGGTCCGCGGGGCGCGCGGGGGCGGCGCGGCTCCGCGCGGCCGTCCGTCTTGGCCTTCGCCGCGGCCTCTTGCCAGCGTTTCAGCGCCTTTTCGTGGGCTTTTGCAGCCTCGGGATAGTCCGCCAGCACCTGCGCCCACTCTTGCAGGAACGGCGCCAACGCGGCGTCGGAATCGAGGGTTTTGGCGCTGGTCCAGGCTTCAGCCGGAGTGCCGCCCCAAGCCGATTGAATCACGCCGAAGGGAACGCTCAATTTTTTGTGCAGATGCCGGGCGAAAAAGTAGCCGACGCCCGAAAACCCGCCCGCAGTCTCGGGGGAAACTTCCAGCCATTCGCCCTCGACGTCGTCCCGCCGCTCGTCCGCTGCGGCCGGCTTCACCTTGAAATAGCGGAGGCGCGGGAACTTGGCCGCGGCGATTTCCCGCTCGGCGTCGTTCGACCGGGCGAGCGGCCAAACCATATTCGATTGCCCCGAGGCGACCCAGACCTCGCCGACGTAAACATCGCGCAAGACAATCGCGTTCTCGCCGCGCACGGTCATCTCGAACGGCCCGCCCGCCTGCCCGGGCTGGAGATACGCTTCCCAGCTTCCCGCGCCGTCGGCAACGGCGTCGGCTTCCTCTCCGCGAAAGGCGACCGCGACCTTTTCGCCCGGCTCCGCCCGGCCCCAGACGTGAACCGGCAGCCCGCGCTGGACGACCATGCCGTCGCCGAGCAGAGCGGGCAGCCGAACCTCCGCAAGGCCGGCGAGAGGCAGCAAACAGAAAACGAACGGCGCGAGCTTTTTCATGGCGCCGTTATTGTGACACAGACGGACGCGGCAACACAGGCGCAGCAGCGGATCAAAGCGCCGTCCAGCCGCCGTCGATGGTCTGCACCGAGCCGTGGACGAACTCGGCCTCGCGCGAGCAGAGATACAGCGCCATGTGCGCGATTTCCTCCGGCCTGCCCAGACGCCCCACCGGCTGGCGCGCGTTCAATTGCTCGCGCACCGCGGCTTTCTCGTGCTTGTGGTATTTCTCCAGATAGGCCTCGACGAACGGCGTATCGACCGTCCCCGGACAGATGCAGTTGACGCGCAGCCTGCCGGCGTAATCGGCCGCCAGCGAGCGCGTCATCATCACTACCGCGCCCTTCGAGGCGCAGTAGGCGAAGCGCCGCTTGACGCCGACCAGGCCGGCGACGGAGCCGATGTTGACAATCGAGCCGTAATCGGAGCGCAGCAGCAGCGGCAGCGCGGCTTGGCTGGCCAGGAAAACGCCGTCCACGTTGACGCGCATCAGCTTCCGCCACTCGTCGAACGGGCATTCCTCAAGCGTGCCGACGTGCCCGACGCCGGCGTTGTTGACGAGGATATCGAGCTCGTCCAGCGCGGCGAACGCCGCCTGCGCCGAATCGGGGTCGGTCACGTCGATCTTCACCGCGCGCGCGCCGCCGCCGATCTCTGCGCTCAGCGCCTGCGCCGCCGATTCGTTCAGGTCGGCCACCAGCACGCGTGCGCCGGCGGCGGCGAAGACGCGCGCCGTCCGCTCGCCAATCCCGCTCGCGCCGCCCGTGATCAGCGCCGTGCGGCCGTCAAGGCGAAAGGGGGCGCCGGATGGGAAAGAAGTTTTGACGGACATCGGAACAGTCGATTATATCCCCGCTGAATTTTCACGAAATTGCCGATTTCCGCGCCGTTCCGCAGCAACCGGCGGCGCACGGCGCGGGCGCTGTGGTATCTTGGATGCGGAACCGCGGCATGAAAGCAACTCTGAGCGTATTTTTGGCCGTCGCCGCGCCGGCGCTTACGTCAATGCCGGCGGCGGCGCAGGCCTCCGACCCGGCGATTGTCCGCCTGGCTGACGGCAAGCCCGACCTGAACGGCGTCTGGCAGGCGCTGGGCTCGGCCCATTACGATATCGAGCGCCACATGGCGCGCGCTTCGCTGCAGCTTCGCGAAGGCCCGCACGGGCCGCTTGCCGACACGCCGCTGCTGCGCCTCGGCGCCGTCGGCGCGGTTCCGGGGGGCATGGGCGTTGTCGAGGGGGGCAAGATTCCCTACACGCCGGAAGCGGCGGCCAAAAGGGAAGAAAACCGCAAGAACTGGCTCGAGCGCGACCCCGAGATCAAATGCTACATGCCGGGCGTGCCGCGGGCGACCTACATGCCCTTCCCCTTCCAGATTTTCCACAACGAGAACTCGATTTTCATCGCCTACGAGTTCGCCGGCGCCACCCGCGAAATCTATCTCGAGGACGTCGGCCCGCCCGAAACCGATTCCTGGATGGGGCAGTCCGTGGGACGCTGGGAAGGCGACACCCTGGTCGTCGATGTCACCGGACTCGACGACCGGACATGGCTCGATCGCTCGGGCACGCACCACAGCTACAAGATGCGCGTCGTCGAGCGCTACACGCCGATCGGCCCCGATCACATCCGGTACGAAGCGACCATCGAAGACCCTGAGGTTTTCACCCGGCCCTGGAAAATCAGCCTGCCGCTTTACCGCCGCATCGAGGAAGGCGCGCGGCTGATGGATTTCAAATGCGTCGAGTTCGTCGAAGAGCTGATCTACGGCGAATACCGGCGCAAACCGTTGGAGCGTTGAGCGGAGGAAATTCTTCATGCGCGGCCGCCTGCCGATTATTTTCGGCCTTTTCTCGATTGCAGGCGCGGTTCTTGCGGGCGCGGACATCCCGCGCGCCGCCGACGGCCGCCCCGATCTCTCCGGAACCTACGACATCGCCACGCTCACGCCGCTGCAGCGGCCCGCCAAGTTCGGCGGCAGGCTGACGCTGAGCGCAGAAGAAGCGGCCGCCATCGCGCAAGCGGAAGTCGAGTTCATGAAAAAAAGCGACGCCGCTTCCGACCCCGAGCGCGGCGCGCCGCCCGCCGGCGGAGACGGCACGACGGGCGGCAAGGGCAACGTCGGCGGCTATAACTCGCTGTGGTACGGCCGCGGGACTTCGGCCATGAAAATCAACGGCCAATGGCGCACCTCGATTCTCGTCGATCCGCCGAACGGACTCTTGCCGCCGCTGACGGAAGCCGCCCAGGCCAAGGCCGCGGCGCGCGCGAAACTCTCTCGCAAAAACACCGGCGAGGCATGGTGGATCGAAGCGGGTCTCGACCCCGGACCCTACGACGACCCCGAGATGCGCCCCTTGGCCGAGCGCTGCCTGCTGGGCTTCGGCTCGACCGGCGGCCCGCCCATGCTGCCCGTGCTCTACAACAATCTGAAGCGCATCGTGCAGACCGAAGACCACCTGATGATCCTCGTCGAAATGGTCCACGACGCGCGCATCGTGCGCATGAACGCCGAGCACGCCCCGCCCGACGTGCGCAAGTGGCTGGGCGACTCCGTGGGGCATTGGGAAGGCGACACGCTGGTCGTCGATACGACCAATTTCACCGACCGGCCTGCGCTGGCCAACGCCTCGCGCAATCTGCACGTCGTCGAACGCTTCTCGCGCATCGACGCCGACACTCTGCTCTACCGCTTCACGGTCGAAGACCCGACCGTATGGACCGCGCCTTGGTCGGGCGAATACGTCTGGCCGGCGAGCAAGCAGCGCGTGTACGAATACGCCTGCCACGAAGGGAATTACTCCTTCCGCGGCGTCCTCGCCGGCGCCCGCGCCCTGGAGGCCGAGGCGTCGGGCAAAACCGACCCATAGACCAACCGGCGCATATGCTACTATCGCCGCAGCGGAGCGGAACACGAAACCGCAGGAGGTTTACGATGAAAAGTCGCATGGCAATGTTTCTCGCGGCGTTCGCCCTTGCCGCGGGATCCGCGGCTTCGGCCGCCGAAGACGTCCCGCGCATGCCCAACGGCCGGCCCGACCTTTCCGGCGCCTACGATATCGCCACGCTGACGCCCTTGCAGCGGCCCAAGCACTTCGGCGACAAGTTGACGCTGAGCGAAGAAGAAGCGCAGGAAATCGCCCGCAAGGAAGCCGAGCGGAACGCCTCGCGCAACGCCGCGTCCGACCCGGAGCGCGCCGCGCCGCCCAAAGGAGGCGACGGCTCGACCGGCGCGGCGGGAAACGTCGGCGGTTACAACACGTTCTGGATCGACCGCGGCTCGGGGGCGGTCAAGGTTGACGGCCAGTGGCGCACCTCGATCATCGTCGACCCGCCCGACGGCCAGCGCCCGCCGCTCACGGAAGCCGCCAAGCTGCGCGCCAAGCGCCGCGCCGGCATCTTCCGCTCGAACGCCGGCAAAAACATGAATAAGGGCCGCGCTTGGTGGGTCGAAGAAAACCTGCCGGTGGGACCCTACGACGACCCCGAAATCCGTCCCTTGGCCGAGCGCTGCCTGCTGGGCTTCGGCTCGACCGGCGGTCCGCCCATGCTGCCCGTGCTCTACAACAACCTGAAGCGCATCGTGCAGACCGAAGACCACGTCCTGATCTTCGTCGAGATGGTCCACGACGCGCGCATCGTGCGCATGAACGCCGAGCACGCCCCGCCCGACGTGCGCAAGTGGCTGGGCGACTCCGTGGGGCATTGGGAAGGCGATACCCTGGTCATCGACACCACGAACTTCACCGACCGCCCCGCGCTTTCGGGCGCAACGCGCGACCTGCACGTCGTCGAACGCTTCTCGCGCATCGACAAAGATACGCTGCTCTACCGCTTTACCGTGGAAGACCCGAACGTCTGGACCAAGCCGTGGAGCGGCGAATACACTTGGCCGGCCAGCGACAAGCGCGTGTACGAATACGCCTGCCACGAGGGCAACTATTCGTTCGGCGGCATCCTGCGCGGCGCGCGCATCCTCGAAGCCGACCTGAAAAAGGAAACGGGCGGTGAAGAGTAGCAGCAAACGGTAAACCGGACAGCGGCGAAACAGACGAAGGGGCAAAACAGACAAAGGTGAACTCGGCAATGGTGAGAGCAATGAGCGCAAAATCGTTTTCTCGTTTCACTATGGGAACCCTGCTGGCGGGGCTGGCCGCCGCGGCCGTCCTCGTGTTGACCCAGGCGCCGGCGGAAGCGCACCACGCCTTCGGCGCCGAGTTCGATCCCAACCGGCCGCTCCTGCTGAAGGGGCCGGTGGTGCGCGTCGAATGGGTCAATCCGCATACCTGGATCCATATGGAAGTCACCGACGACAGCGGCGGCAAGGCCGTCTGGATGGTCGAGGGGGGCACGCCCAACAGCCTGCTCCGCCGCGGCCTCAAGCGCGACACCATCAAGCCCGGCCAGGTCATCATCGTCGACGGCTATCAGGCCAAAGACCGCTCCAACCGGGCCAACGGCCGCGACGTGACCTTCGAGGACGGCAGAAAATTCTTCATGGGTTCCTCGGGCACCGGCGCCCCCTACGACAAGGAACGCCGCGGCCGATAGAAGCGTCTCTGCTATAGATGAGACGCCGTTTTCTCGGTCCGCTCTGTTTTTTCTGCGCCGCCCTGCCCGCGGCGGCGCAAACTCCGGCAACCGCCGCTGAAAAGGCCGCCGCCGCAAGGCGGCTCATGGAACGCCTGCCGGCGCTCCAAGCCCGCGATTTCGACATCCGGCAACAGCCGCGGACGACTGCCTCAGGCAAAACTTCGGGGCGCAAGACCCTGCAGGAAGATGGCCCCGTCCGCCGGCGCAAAGCGCAGCTCGAGGCCTACCGCGCCGCGGCCGCGGCCGAAGGCCGCCGCGGCCTGCGCCTTTCCGTCAATGCCTTCGGACTGCCCAAGTCGCTGGCCAACGCCGTAAATCCGCTCAGCGCTCCTTCCAGACAGGACCCGGTCGTCATCGCCAAAGATTTTCTGCGCGCCCGCCGCGATCTGTTCCTGCTCGACGACAACGATATCGCCGCCTTGCGGCTCGTCGGACGCGACCGCTCCGCCGGCGGATTGCCGCTGCTTCGCTTCAACCAGTCGATTAACGGCGTCGACGTCTATCGGGGCCATGTGCAAGTCGCTCTGAACGCGGCGGGCCAAGTCATCCAGGCCGGCGCGGAAAACCTCATGCCCCAACTGCGCATGGCCGCGCAGCCGGCATTGTCGGCGCGCCAAGCGGTCACGGCGGCATTCGCGTTCCTGGGGGTCGAGCCGCCGCCCGCGCCGGAACCGCTGCCTTCCTCCGATGCCCGCTACTCGTGGTTCCGCAACCCCGCGGGCGGAAAATCCAACCCCATCCGCGCGGAATTGTCAATCTTTCCCATGACGGCGGCATCGGCGCGGCTTGCCTGGAGGCTTTTTCTGCAAACGGGGGGAGTTCAGGCTTATGAAGTGCTGATCGACGCCCTGGACGGCCGTCTGCTGCTGCGCCGCAACCTGGTTTTCGCAATGGGTCAGGCCCGCGTCTGGAAGATATCGCCGCTCGCCGGCGGCCGCGAACTGGTCGATTTCCCCGAGGGCTGGCTTCCGCCCAACGGAACCGTGACCACGGGCAACAACGTCGATGCCTTCCTCGACACGGACAGCGACGATGTTCCCGATATGGAGGAGTTCCCCGATATCGAGAAAGGGCGGGCGCACAGCCCCGCGCAGCTTTTCGATTTCCCGGCGCCCGCCGGGGGAGGGGGCGAAGCCGACCCGAGAGAGTTCAAGGCGGCCGCAGCGGCGAACCTGTTCTACATGGTCAACGCCGCCCACGATTATTTCTACGATCTGGGCTTCACCGAGCAGGCCGGCAACTTCCAGACCGACAATTTCGGACGCGGAGGCTTGGGCAACGACGCCATTCTGGCGGCGTCGCAAGACCTGCTGGCGCAGAACAATGCCCTTTATATCGCTTTCCCCGACGGCATGCCGGGGATCATCAAGATGGGCATTTTCACGCAGGGCACCGAGACGCAAGACGACGACCTCGATTCGTCGTACGCCGGCCAGACCATCATCCACGAGTACGGGCACGGAGTGACGACCCGCATCGTAGGCAATGCCGACACCCCGACCTGTCTATTTGGAACGCAGTCGGCGGGTCTGGGCGAAGGCTGGTCGGATTATTTCTCGAGCAGCTACACCGACGACCCGGTGCAGGGCGCCTTTCTCACCGGAGACGCCGAGCGCGGCATCCGCCGGCAAAGCTACGAAGGCTATACCTACACCTACGAAGACATCGGCAACGACGGATTCGACTTCCCGCACGACGAAGGGGAAATCTGGGCCGCGGCGCTATGGGATTTGCGCAAGGAGCTCGGGCAGGCCGCAGCGGACAGGCTCGTCATGGACGGCCTCAAACTGACGCCCTGTTGGCCCGACATGATCGAAGCGCGGGACGGCATCCTGACGGCGCTGGAGTCCGACCCGGCAAAAGACGCGGCGGACCGCGAGAAGGCTTGGCGGGTTTTCGCCCGCCGCGGCATGGGATACGCGGCCGGCGGCGAAGACGGCAATGAAACCACAAGAACGGTCTTCACCGCCTCTTTCGACCTGCCTCCCGACCTGCAGTCCGGCAACCGCAGCCCCGAGGTCTCAAGCATGCCGCCCCTCGGCATGGTCGGCCTCGGCGAGGACTATGTTTACGACATCGAGGCATCCGACCCGGAAGGCGGCGACGTGCGCTACGCGTTGAACATCGGCCCCGAAGGGATGACGGTGGACCCGGTTGCCGGCACGGTGCGCTGGCCGGCGACTTTCACGTCGCGGCGGGCCAAAATCGACGTGACCGACGACAACGGCGGAAAGACCATCCACGGTTTCCAGATCCAAACGCTGACCGGGCTGACGCCCGGACAGCCGGTGACCATAGACGGCGAACCGTTTTCTTCCGGATGGGCCTTCGTGGAAGTCCCGGACGGCGCGCCCATCCTGCAGGCCACGCTGCGCAACGGCAAGGAAGATATGACGCTCCGCCTGCTGGGGTCGGACGCTTCCGAGAGAAGAGGCTTCTTTCCCGGCGCAAACAAGACAATCTCGGTCTCGGCGCCTCAAGCCGGCGGCTGGTCGCTCATCGTCGATAGCTTCAGCGGGTACGGCGGCGCGTCCCTGCAGGCGTCTTTTCCCGCGCCTGCCCCTCTCGGCGCCAATGCGCGATTGACAGGTCTCTCGGCGGAAGCGACGAGCGAAACCTTCTACCGCGTCGAGATTCCGCCCGGCACGGCCCAATTCACGGTTGCCGCCGAAGGCGGATCGGGAAACGTGGATATTTTCGCGAAGCACGAGCAGGCGGCCGTATGCTCAGGCCCCTACGTGTTTGTGGATGCTTTTTTCGACGTGGATTCGGAAGGGTGCCTGTTCGACGCGTCTTCAAGCGAATCCGGCAACGCGGAGCGCATCGTCATCGACAACCCGGCGCCCGGAGCGTGGTTCCTCGATCTCCGCGCCTCGGAGACCTACTCGGGAGTTGTCCTGACGACGGCCGCGGTTTTGGGAGACGCGCGCATCTTCGCCGGCGGCGCGGCGTTGGCCACGCAAACGCCGATCATCTCGGCGATTTCGCCGGGGTCGATCGTCACGGCGTACGGGGAAAATTTTGCGCCCGCGGGCTCCGCCGCCGCAAGCCCCGCGCTGGACGAGCGCGGGCGTATCGCGACAACGCTGGCCGGCGTCTGCCTTGAAATCGACGGCGAGCGCTCGCCGATGCTCGCCGTATTCAACCATCAAATCAACGCGCAGGCGCCGGATGGGCTGCCCGCCGGCGGCCTCGTCGAGGTCGTCGTCGTGCGCGACTGCGGCGCAGCCGATGAGCATCGCAGCCAACCGATCCGCGTCCAGGCCGCCGCGCACTCGCCCGGGTTCTTCAACTTCGTCAACAACGGCGGCGGCGTCAACCCGATCGCCGCGCAGCACGGCGGCGGCCCCGGCCTGGTCGGCGAGCCGGGCTTGCTGCCGGGAGCCGCGTTTGCCCCGGCCGAACCCGGCGCCATCGTCAGCTTGTACGGTACCGGCTTCGGCGCAACCAATCCGCCGCTGGCCGCGGGAGAAATTCCGCTGCGCACCCTGCCGCAGTCGAACGGCCAAGCGCGGCTGGTCAACGAGATTTCCTTCTCCATCGGCGGCATTGCCCTGTCCGCCGCGGACGTGCTCTACGCCGGCGCCGCTCCGTGCTGCGCCGGGCTGCAGCAGTTCGTCTTGAGAATCCCCGGCAACGCCGCGGACGGCAACCTGCCCGTCAGAGCAACGGTCGGCGGAGTCTCGACGCCCGCGGGGCCGTACATCGCGGTGCGGCGCAGACAGTAAGCGGCAAGTCCCGCCTACGGTTTCGGCGGCGCCGAAACCTTGTACGCCTTGAAGCCCTCGAACAGCCTTCCCGCTCCGTCGATGCCGAACAACCGCACCGACAGCGTCGCCGGGTACGACTTGGCAATGTCGGCGGGAATCGTAAACGAACCGAACTGCCGCGTGCCCAGAATGCGCCGCCCGCGCCCTGATCCCGCCGACTCGGCGGTCCACAGCCAGAGCATGCGCTTGGCGGCGATCGTCGATTTCGTGAGCGTCGCGTTGAACTCGTGCTCCCGGCCCGCCGTCAATTCGCTCTCCGCCGGAAACTGGATCGCAAAAGGCAACTCCGCGGGATTCGTTTCCACCTCGCGCAGCTTGACCCGCTTCGATTCCAGTTTGAACGATTTGTTGTAGCCCTGCTTCTTCCCTTCCCGGCGGACGTAGAGCACCCAGTCATGTTCGTCGTTCGGAGTTTGCGCCGTGAAGCGGCTTCCCTTGAATTTCTTTTTTTCGTCGATCCATGAGCCGTCGATCGGGTTGTACCAACTCACCTTGTACTCGTGTCTGGGCATGGCCAACTCGATCGTCCCGGGTTTTTCGGCATAGACGACGTATTCGACGCCGATCGGCTCTTCCGCCCGATAGGGCACAAGCTGCAGCGCCAGCCCCGCCCCGCCGACGACGCGATAGTGGGGCAGCAAGTCGAAATACCGCGTCCGGGCAAAAAAATCGGCGAGCAGCGTCATCTGCCGCGCGCCCTCCGCGTCAACGAATTTCGCATCCGCGGCGCGGCCGTCGATGCCCGCCGTGCCGGCGTGGGCGTAGGTCGCGTATTGCCCGCGGACCGCCGCCGTCCACGCCCTCCGGCGAATCTCGCCGGCCGACGCGCCGCCGCCCTCGACCCCGACCCGGGTATTCACGAAGGGCGCCGGTTGAGTCTCGAACTCGATCGCAGCCAGCGCCGCATCGACCGTGTTTTGCGTCATGAAGTCCTGCCAGCCGTCATAAGACAGCGCCGCCGAGCTTACGGCCGCGGCCGTCGTTTTCGGGTGCCCGTAAGGGTCGTACTTGTCGAGCGCCGCCGCGATCTCCTTCAGCAGCCCGCGGCCGTCCGCGTACGATTCCCACTCCAGCAGCCCTTGCCAGGTAACGTTGAAAGCCGCGTACCGCGCCGCAATGTATCGGATATACAGGTCGCGCTGCCGCCGCGTCGGAAAAAGCTCGATGAGTCGGCCGCCGCCGCCCAGAATCAAATCGACCGTCAGCCCATTCATGGTCATGTAGTCGATGCGCCGGTCCATCTCGCGGAAGTACGCGGGGTTCGGCTCGTCGGGCGAGCGGAATGCGTTGGCCTCGTTGCCGTCCGGCCCCAGCGCCAAGCCGCGCACGTGGGTGAACTTCTGCTCGACCCGCGCATCGACGATCCGGCGGAACGTCTCCCAGGGCGCAAGGCTGAAATGGAGCATCGTATCGCCCAGCCAATAGTGCGGCGTCAGGCTGTTCGCATGTTTGAAATAGCGCGTATTGAACACCTCGACGAAACCGGGCAGCCTTTGCGGCGCGGCATCGAAACTGCCGGTCTTCCTGTCAACCCCGGCGAGATTGGAAATAATGCGGAAATCCCAGCGCCCCTCGAAGTCGGGCGCAAAGCGCAGCAGGAACCGCCGCCCGCCGTCCCAGAACCCCTGCATGACCTTGGTGCGCCCGCCTTTGGGCGAGCGGAACTCCGCGCGCAGGGTCACGTCGGCGTAAGGGTTGGGGTGCGCGGCCGCCTCCGACTCGGTCATTTCGAAAGCGATCTCGCACGGCTCGTAAACCGGCACGGGCGGGCAAACTTCGATCTGCTGCCCCGCCGCCGCCGCAGCGAAGATCAACGCCGCAATCGTGCGCAGTCCCATAAGCTGAGCATAAACCGCCGCGCCGCGCCAGGCAAACTCCCCGCGCGGCTTGCGGCGGCGCATCCCGCCTGCTTCAAGCGGACAGTCGGTTTGGGTCGGCCGGCCTTTCGCTTTGGGTCAATCGGCCGTTTGGTTTGCGGCGGCTTTGCCGGAGGCGCCGCGCTGCGCCGCGCCAAGCCCCGGCCAAGGCGCTCTCTGCTCGATGCGCGGGAACTCGCGCACCGTTCCGCCGCTTTCAATAACGCGCAGGCGCTCGCTTACCTGCCGCTCCAAATCGCCGACGGCCACGCCGCCCCATTGCGGAAGATAGCCCCTGATTTTCTTCAGCCCCTTGCGCAGTTGCCGGACGGCCCCGGTTCTGTTGCCCCGCCGATGGTGATAGAACCCTACCGCAAAATGGATCAACGCCTGCAGGAACCAGCGTTCCGGCTGCCGCGACGTCATCCAGATTTGCTCCAGAACCTCGTGGCAATCGTAGAACTCCCCGCTGTTGAAAAGGTCGATCCCCTGCTGAAAAACCTGCGCCGGATCGCTGCCGTCGGACGCCATCGCCGTTCAGCGCGGGTCTTCGCCGCCGACCCAGATCGGCGACGACCAGGCGCGGGCGCCGTTCAACTGCTCCACGCGCGCGTAGTAGTAATCGCCGCGGCCGGGCGCGCCCGTATCGACGAACTCCAAATCGTAGTCCAACGGCTGCCCGCCGCCGAGAAGCTGCAGCGAAATCGTATCGATGTCGTTGCCCACCGGAACCCGTTCGACCAGCAACCCTTCCTCAAGCCGCGAGAACGGCAGGCGCACCGTTTGCGCCGGAATCGTCTTGTACCCGCGAATGCGCGGCGGCGCTTTGCCGTATTCGACGGTCTCCCGCAGCCGGACAACGATTGCGGCCGCCGGCGAAGCGCCTTCGATCTCGAGCAGCAGGCTGTCCGCGCGGCCGCGGGTTTCCGTATGGAAAGAGATCCGGTTCGGGGTGTCCGGCTCCGTTTTCACGAACTCGATGTAGCGGTTGTCGAAGCTGAGCGCCCGCGCCGCCTTGAGCCTTGCGCCCCGCACCTCGAGCGTCCCGCTCCAGCGGCGGTAAGGGCGGGGGTTGTCGCGGAACAGGGGTTCCGAGGAAGATTCGAAGGCTACGCGCACTTTCGCATCAGCCGTCAGACGGGCTTGCGACGGGCGCTTCGTCCAGACGACGTCGCCGTTCCTGACGATCGCGGCCTCGACAATCGGCGCCGTGCCCATGATGCGCGCGCGGAGGCGCCGTTTGTCCGAATAGGGAATGCGCCGTCCCGGCCCCTCGCCGTTGAGCTCGACGTCCATGATGATGCGATCGGCCGAGGTCACCGCATAGGTGCGCCGCGAGCGAAGGCCGTCGAAAATCGCGTCGGCGGTCTTGGCCGGAGCCATCACGGCGGCCAGGCCGCCGAACTGCGCCAGCGCGGCCCGGCGCAGCGTCCCGCTGTAGCCCGGACGACTGCGGTGATCGTCCGAGGCGGCAATAAAGCCGATGCGGTGGCCTCGCTTGAGGTAGTAGTTGCCGAACCATTCGAACGTCCCATGCATCGACATGATCTCGACGAGGCGCTCGAGGTCGGGATCGTTGCGCCGCCAGTCCCCGGCGTTGTGCGCATGGGGAATAATCAACACGTCGTTCGGATCGAACAAATCGCGCAGCCCCTGATAGAGCCGCGACAGCGTCGAAGCCTGCTGGATGGGCATGCGCTCGCGTCCGGGCGTCCGGTAGAAAACGTTGTGGTGGCCGCCCAGCGGCCGGCGCACGGTCCACTCGTAAGCCGGGAAAGCGATGAACTCCCCGGCCTTGCTGTAACGGCGCACCGCCTCCTGCATGGCGCGCCATTCCCCGTCGTCCATGTATTTGTCGTGCTCGGAAAGCCCCAGAAAATCGAGCCGGGCGTCCTCGCGGGCGTAGCGGTAAGAACCCTCGACCGTGCCCTGCCCCTCGGCCATGCCGGTGTGCGTGTGCGTTTCGCCCCAGTAGATGCGGTGCGGCGGGTTTCGCCTGACCCAGACGGGGTTCGACGAGCCGGAGACGGCGCCGTCGGGCGAGCGGAAGGCGAAACGATAGACTCCTTCCGCGTCAAGCGAAAGCCCATCGAGTACGTTGACCGCCGGGCCGCCCGCCGCGATCCGCCGGAACGGACGCCCGTTCAGCGTCACGTCGTATGCCGGAACCGCCCCCGCAGCGCGGTTGTACAGGCGGTCTTCGCTGCGCGCCGCCAAAGCGAACTCCTCGCCGGGTTCGACAATCGACGGCGCGAAACCCTTGACGGAATGGACGCCTTGCCCGACCACGCGGAATGACGGCCAGTTCAAAGCCATCGGCCGCCGGCTGCCGTCGATATCGACGAAGACGGGCAGCAGAACGTCGTCGTTGGCCAGTGACTGCAGCCGCCAACCTTCGCCGCCGCCCGAGCGGTCTCCGTAAATCAAGGTCACCGTTTCGCCTTGCTCCAGCGTCCCTTCGGCGATGCGGTAGGCCGGCATCGGCATCGCGCTGTCGCGTCCGCCCTGCAGTCCGCCCATGTCGGCGTGCGTCTTCTCGAAACGGACGTTCGGGTCGGACGCGCGAACCGCAACATGGCCGCCGCCGGCCGGATCGTCGATCTGCAAAACGCCGCCGTCCCAGGCAAGCTGCCTGGCAACGATCAATACCGCCCCCTTGCGCAGGGGCGCGCTGCCGACGGTATAGGTCTGTTCGATCGTCTGCAGGGAATCGACGGGAAACGGGCCGGCCGCGTCGAGGCTCAACGTTCCCAAGCCGTCCGGCTGCTCGTCCTTGAACGTCAACTCGTAAATCAGGTCGTCGAGTTGGCGGGCGAGGCTGTCGTCGGGAAACAGCGCGGAACGGTGCGTGGCTTTTTCCGCTTCGAGCAGCGCCTCGAAATCGCGCAGCGAACCGCCGGCGCGCTCATTCTCGAAAGCCGTCTGGAAAATCCACGCGGCGACGGAAGGCCCGTGGGGCGGGACGGGGCCGCCCGTGAGCGAGTAGGCGTTCAGCCATTCCCAGAAAACTTCGTTGCGCGCGGCGATCGTTTCCGCCGTAGTGGGCTCGCGGCGCGCGTCGGCCTTGAGCGCCTCGACTTTTCGGCGCAGCGCCACCGACAGATAATCCGGCGGGCCGCCGCAGCCGCCCGCGAACGCAGCGGCCAAAACGGCCGTCAGAGCAGGAATCGAAAGTCGAACGGAGCGCCGCATGGGAACCTCAGCGAACAGTGTATAACCCCGCTCCGCGGCGAACGCCCCTCGGCGCCAAGCGCCGCCGCAGTTTCCGCCCGCCGTGTCTTCAGGCGCCGCCGCGCAGCCAGCGGACAAGCGCCTTGCCGGGGTCGGCGATCTGCTCGACCGACTCGTACCAAAAATCCTGCCAACCTTCCTCCGGCATGCCCGTAAACAACATCAGGTTGAGCGGATAAACCTCGCTGTCGGTGCAGCGGCGGAAATCGTCGCGAAACAGGAACGTCTGCTTGCCCCAGGCGACGGCCATGCCCAACTCCACCATCACGCCCTCGTCCGGGGGACAGCCGTTGACCACCGCGAAAATCCCGTCGGCTTCGCGCACGTCGCGCAGGTCGGCCTGCCCGATGCGGTAGGCCCAGCCGGAGATCGCCCGGTCGATCTGGTTGTTGCGGGCGAAAGGCTCCCACACCTCGGCGCCGGCGGCCTCCAGAGCCGCCGCGATCTCGCGCAGCGGCCCCTCGCGCTGCTGCGCGGAAAAACCGTAGGGGTTCGCCAGATAAAGGGTTTTCTTTCGCTTCATGACAACTGAAAGGCCACGCTGACCGTGGTGACGATCTCAATCGGACGGCCGTTGAGCAGCACCGGCTTGTAACGCCATTGTTTCACGGCTTCCATCGCCGCGTCGATCAGCCGCGGGTCGATCATTGAATTGACCGTCTTGAGGCCGGTCGGCTTGCCCTCCTTGTCGATGACCGCTTCCAGCAGCACGGTTCCTTCCACGCCCTCGCGCGCGGCATCGGGCGGATAGACCGGGTTGACGTGGCGGACGAGCAGCGCCCTGCGCACGTTCCCTCCAACGCGGATTCGCCGCCTCGGCCCTTGCTGCGCGGACGCATCGTCCCGGGACGGCGCCCTGTTCGCAACAACGACGATTTCCTCTTCGATTCGGCCGACTTCCAGCGTGATGTCCAAGCGTTTGTCGGCGGAGAGATCGACGGATTGGCGGTGCTCCCGAAAGCCGGGCTTGGCCGCCCGTATCTCGTATTCGGCAGCGGGTTCGAGTCCCTCGATGCGGTACGAGCCGTCCGCGCCCGACGTGACGGCTTCCGTCACGCCCCGCGCCGCATCGACGATGCGCAGCGATACCCTCGGGATGCGCGCCCCGCTCGGGTCTTGAATCGAACCGGAAAGCGTGACGCCGCCCTGCTGTCCGACGGCGACCGAAACGAGAGACAAGGCCGCGGCTGCGCCCAACGCCGCCAAGACCGTTCGCCGGCGGGCCGTTGGGCCAAGAAGCCCCGATTCGAACTCGGTTTTCTCGAGAATCCGCTCAATGCGGCGGGCAACCGAAGCGCCGCGCGCCATGGCGCATCCATCCATCGGCAGCGCCGCACGCGCGGCGCCCCGAAGTTGCCCGCGGTCTCGCCAACCTCGCCCTATTCCTGGGCGCGCACGGACAAACGTTTCTTGTACGTTTCCCATGCCCTGAATATAACCCTATTCCTGGGCATGCACGGACGAACGTCGGAAGCGTATCCGCTTCTGTGGCGGGCGCCCGCCATCGACGAGGAAGCATTCGGCCGAAAACACGCGCCGGCCGCGGACGACTTGACGCACCTCGACGATATTCTCGCGGCCGGAGCCAAACATGAGGAAGCAGAGGCCGCTCTTTCGGCGGGCGCCCGCCATCCGCGAATCGCTTCGCGGCGGCAAGAATGCCACGCTCGTTCCCCTGTTGAAAAAATCATCGCATCCCTTGAAGCGAACGGCAGCGTATGCAAAGCCGAAGCGGTATATGAGCAGCTGATGACGGCACAGGAAAAGATGTCCAGCGCAGACCGTATCGGCCTCGCCGCGGCGGTCAACAACATCGGGTTGCTGAAGGAAACCGTAGGCGGTCTCGATGAAGCCGAGCGGTTATATCAACCAGCCGGGACGGAACAATAGGACTCTGGGCGGCCCCGTGAGTGAAGGCAAGTCGGCGGGAGAGCCGCGTCCGATTCGCCGGGACATGGGGCGCTTTCCGCCCATGGGGTTGACCTCCGGGGGCGGCTACTACTACGGTCTCCGCGCCGGCGCCAAGATCGAGGGCATGCCGCGGCGGGTATCGGTCCGTTCTTCCGGGAGCGGCGGTTCGCCCGTATGATCGCCCGACGGCAAGCGCCTCGCCCACTTCTCGCCCCTTCAATCTGAAAATTTCGGCAGCCGCAGCGTGCGATTACAATCCTAAACATCGCCACCTGCCGGGAACGCAGCCTGACGCCCAGGCCGGCTCATGTCGAGCGGATCGATAAGCCGCCCGATGGAAAGGTCTTGCTGGTCGCGGGCAGCGACCGCAGAAACAGCGGCGGACTCTATACCGTGGATGCCGAAACGAGCGATACGCGGTTGGCGGTTCATGACCCCGCCGCGGACTTCCGCGGGATCGAAGGACTCTGGTCGAAATCGGCAAAGTCGGTTTATTACGTCAAGTGCGCCGGCCCCGCAGATTCCCAAATCCGCGAATTGCGGTTCAACGGCGGTCCAGACCGACTCCTTTACGAGACGGACGAAGACAGGAGCAGCCGCTTGAGCCTCTCGCGCGGAGAGGCGGGGCTCGTCTTCCTCCGCGGCCGTCCGGGAGCGCCGGAGGCCTTGCTTTATGTGCTTCGCATGGACGAAGGCAAACTCCGGCGTTTTGTCTCCGCGCCTGCCGGAGCGGTCGAGAGCATCGGCTGGAGCACGGGCGATGAACGTTTGCTCGCGGGCGTTTCGTCGGCTTCCGGGCCGGAGTTGTGGAACATCCCGTTCAAGGGAGCAATGCCGACAAGATCAAGCGGCCGGCCGCGGCGGCAGGAACAGACACAGTGCGGCCCCCGCGAAACGTCGGAGAGCCGGGAATCGCCGCGGCGGATTTTGGATATTGCAGGCGCGCGTCAAGGCTCTCGGCCCCGCTGCGCGGGAAACTCGACTCTATTGTTCCATACCACCGTTTCTTTTGCGTCCGCGGTTCGGCCGGTCAATCAATGCCGCCCTGTTCCCTCTTCCAGGGTAGCAGTTGCGCCCTCAGGAAGCGGAAAGCTCTCTTCCCCGCCGCCCGGCCAATGGACTTCGATGGATTGAACGGCGCCGGACGGCGCGAAATGCGCCGCCGCCTCGCTCGAGCTAAGATAGCTGCCGTCCCGCTGCACCCGACGCCATATCCATGCGCCGCCGCGAAGACGGAGGCCGACGCGCGCGCCGATACCGTTGCGATTGACGCGCCGCCCGACCAACTTGACGCGCAGCCGGCGGCCGCCCTCGGTCTGGTTTCGATACAGACGGGCCGGGCCGTTGTTGTTGACTGATACGACATCCAGGTCGCCGTCCAGGTCAAGGTCGCCTACGGCTGCGCCGCGGCTGAGCAGGGGAGGCAACTCGCTCCAGGCGCTCTCTCCGGGGATGAGCGAGAAGCCCTCCGCCGCGCCTCGAAAAAACTGGTTGTGCTGCGCCGATGGGTAGCGGATTCCGTTCCGCGTCTCCGTCACCGTGACGGCTCCGTTGCCGACAAAAACATCGAGACGTCCGTCATGATCGAAGTCGGCCCAAGCCAGACCGAAGCCGGTGTAGGGCAGGCTCGCGGCGCCCAAGCCAAGCCGGTTGGTGGCGTCGAGAAAATTCCCTTTCCCATCGTTCAAATAGAGCGTGTTTGTTTCCGAAGTGTTGTGGGTCAGTAACAGATCTTCGTCGCCGTCATGATCGAAATCGGCGGCAAGGACCCCCATACCCGCCTCAACGCGCCCATCGGCGTTGACAGCCGCCCCCGCGAGCAGCGCCCGGTTCTCGAACCGGCCGTTCCCCCGATTGAGCCAGAGTTGGTTGTCCGTGCCGTCGTTGGCAACATAGAGATCGGTTCTGCCGTCATTGTCGAAGTCGGCGGTCGTAACCCCCAAACCGTTTCCGAAAGCTGCGCCGAGTCCCGCAGCCAAGGAAAAGTCCACGAACTGACCGTCATCGTTGCGAAACAGACGGTCCGGAACGGGATTGTAAACCGTCGGATGGCAATAATCCCTGGCGCCGGCCGGTGAGAAGCAATCCTTGTTGCCGCGCACGGTGAAATCGACATAATTCGTGAAAAACAGGTCGAGATCGCCGTCGCCGTCGTAGTCGAAAAACGTCGCCGATGTGCTCCAGCGATTGTCTTGCGGGCCTTCGACCTGCCGGAACGTTCCGTTTCCTTCGTTGCGGAACAGCGCATTGGGCCCGAGATTCGTGAGGTAAAGGTCGGTGTCGCCGTCGCCGTCGTAGTCGCCGGCGGCAGCCCCCATGCCATAGCCCTTGAACCCGAGGCCGGAGCGTTCCGTGGCGTCCAGAAATGAGAGCTTTCCGTCGGGGACGATGCGGTTCTCGAAGAGTCGGTTGCCCAAGCTCATGCGGGGAGGAAACAACGATTCTTCGGCTCCGATGCTCTCGTCCAGCATCACGCCTTGGGGAAAATAAACGTCGAGGTCGCCGTCCCGGTCGAAATCCAGCAGCGCAACGCCCGGGCCCATGATCTCCGGCAGAAAATACTTTCCCGAAGCCCCGACGAAATGATGGAAGACCAGCCCCGTCTCCGCCGCCGCTTCCCGGAAGAGCGACGGCTTGGCGGAGGGGGGGAGCGTCCGCTCAACTCTGGGAGACGAGCAGGCCGTCAAAAGAAGAACCGCGGGAAAGGAGCCTCGGAAACCGATGCTGACGGCAATGCGGGCGGAACGTCTTTGCATCCTTATACGGGTAAAACGAACAATGCAAGACAACCGCCGAACTGCAATCGAATCTCACAAATACCGAAGCGGGGCGCAACCCGGCGGTATCCTGTTGGCGAATATCCGATCATTCTACTCAAAAACCGCCGCGCGGGCTGCCGGGATCGCCGGGGAACGGCATTCAGAGACCCAACTCGGACGCGATTTGCGCCGCCAAGGCGGCTTGTCCGTCGGTACGGGAACGCTCCAGGGCGAGAGTGCCGTACTTGCGGGTCTGCTCCGCGTTGCCGAGTTGGCGGTGCGTCAAGGCCAGAACGTATGCCGTCAACGCCGGCTGCCCTCCTTCGCTCTCCAGCGCTTTTTCCAGATACGACAGCGCCTCGCGGTGGCGTCCGCGCTCGGCAAGTCTCCGGCCCATGTGGAAGTTGGCCGTCGAGTCGGCAGGGTCATGCGTCAAGGCGAGCCGAAAATGCTTTTCGGCTTCCGCGCCGCGCCCGAGCTGTTCCAGGGAAACGCCCATGTTGCCGTGCGCCTGCGCATCCATCGGATTGATCTCCAGAGCTCTGGAGAAAGCCGCAACTGCGGCCTTGAAGTCTCGGGAGTGGTGCCGCAGCAATCCCAGGTTGTAATGCGCCTCGGCGATGTCGGGGTTCCGCGCCGTCGCCCGTTCGAAGTGCAGGGCGGCCTGCCGTTCATCGCCCAGCATGCCATGCGCTGCGATGAGGCTGACGTGCGCCTGCACGTGGTCGGGGTCGATTTCCAGCACGGCGTTGTAGAGATCGATCGCCTGTTCCAATCCGCCGGCGTTCTGCAAGGCGAGGCCCTCTTCGTAGAGCGTACGCGCGTCGCTCGCCCTGACCGCATCCAGCGCATCGAGCAGCGGGTCGGCATAGTGGCGCCGCGGCCGCGGGTCCGCCTGCTCGAAAAGGTCGAGATGCCCGCGGGCCTCCTCGACGCGGCCCGCCAGAGTGTGGGCGTTGGCCAGAAGATAGCGCGCCTCGCGGTAGTCCGGCTCGATGC
Organism: Bryobacterales bacterium; assembly: GCA_965242705.1. Classification (GTDB taxonomy): domain Bacteria; phylum Acidobacteriota; class Terriglobia; order Bryobacterales; family UBA6623; genus CATQHP01. The sequence continues at coordinate 4,784,777 of OZ251486.1, read as the reverse complement.
GCAGCGCCTGCTCCAGATAGGCGCTCGACTTGGCGCGGTCGCGCGAGGCGTAGAGGCGTCCGAGTCTGTAATGCACCGCCGCAATTTCGGGCGCCCGTTGCAGCGCAGATTCGAGCATGTCGATAGCCCGTTGCTCGCCTCCGGATTTTTCCAGCAGGTCGGCCAAGCGCAGGGACGTCGGCAGATCGCCGGGCAACAGCGCCGCGGCTGCGCGCAATGCCTCTTCCGCTTCCGCGAACCGCCCCAAGTCCGCTTGGGCGGCGCCCAGAAAGTACGCCCATTCGAACGAATCGGGATCGATGGCGCGGGCTCTCGCAAAAGCCTGCGCCGCAGCCTCGGGCAACCCGTAGGCATAGAGCATGCGGCCCCAGTCGCCGGTCGAAGAAGCGCTGCTCGGCTCGGCCCTCGCCTTGTCCAGAAACGGTTGCATCCGCTTGCGCACCGCCGGCGAGAACTCATCCAGAGCGGGGGTCGGCAAAGGCGGCGCGGGCGGGACGGCGCCGCACGACCAGACCAACGCGGCTATGGCCGACAGCACGATAACGGTCGGGGTTCTCCCGTATGCCTGCGATGGGGCCAGGCGGGTCAAGGAATTATTTTCGCGCAACCCAAAGAAAACCGCCCGCTGGCCGGTCCCATGTCGGGTTTGAAATCATGTCCGACCCCGCCGACAAGATACTTTTCGGCGCCTTGCAGGAATCCGGCGCATTGGAAGACTTGGCTTGTAGCGCCAGCCCGTCAGCCCCACCCCGGGCCTCGACGGTTTCAGTGCCGGTCGCCGTCCAGTCCCACCATGCCGCCCGCGCCGATGCGTAGCCGTCACGGTCTTCCAAGAGCAGCCACCATGCTGCGACATCGACCGGGCGCAGCCCTTCCGCTCCGGCGATGCGCACGCCCGCGCTCGAAAAGCAGGTTCGCGCCCACTCCGACACGGCCTTCGCCGAATGGCTCCAAGCTCGCTTGAGCGACATCCAACGCACCTGCAAAGACCTCGCTCTCCTCTTCAGGCTTGTATGTCGGGAGTCGTGGCGCGAAGAGCGATGTCCGCCTTATTCCAGTTCGCGCAGCAGGGACTCGGCTTCGGCCGCTTGGGGATGCCGCTCCAGGACGCCGCGCAAGACCGCGGCCGCCTGCGGACGCCGCCCCAGGCCGATCAGGGCGCGGGCTTCGAGCAGCGGCGCCTCGGCGCGCTCGGGGTCGGCTTCCCGCGCCGCGCGGGACCAGCGCAAGACTTGGCGCATGTCCCCTGTTTGGGCGTAATACATGGCCAAGTTCAAGTTCGCGCCGTAGTTCGCCGGGTCGGCCTGCGCCGCGCGACGGAAGGCCAGCAGGCCGTTGGCGGCCATGCCGCTCCGCATGTAGAGCGAGCCGAGGTTCATGTGAAGCTGCGCCGAGTCGGCGCCCAACTTGCGCGCCTGCTCCAGTTCGTCGATGGCTTCGGGGAAGCGTCCGGCGGCGGCGAGCAGCGCCCCCAGGTTTTCGCGCAGGTGCGCATTTTCGGGCGCAAGCGCCGCGCCGCGGCGGTAATCGGCCTCCGCCGCCTGCAGGTCGCCCGCGGCGAAGCGCGCCGAGCCGAGCAGGTCGAGCGCCGCCGCGTCGTCGGGGAAAACGGCCAGCGAGGCTTCGAGCAGTTCGACGGCCTCGCCGGCGCGCTCTTGCGCCAGCAATTCGCGCGCCAGGTTCACGCGGGCGTCGGCCTGATTCGGGCGGATCGCCAGCGACCGGCGCAGCATCCGCTCGGCCCGCGCGCGCTCGCCGAGCTGCAGCAGCGCCGCGGCGAAGTTGTTGAGGAACGCTGGCGTTTCGACGCCGCGGGCAGCCGCCTGCTCGAACATGGCGATCGCCGGCTGCGGCAAACGGCGTTCGGCGAACGCGGCGCCGAGTTCGGCGAAATCCCGCCGGGGCTCGGACAATATCCAACGGCCGGGGAAGGGCAGGGCGCCCTCGCCCTCAGCCCGCGGGCGGTAAACCGCCGCCGCCCGGGTTTCGCCGCGGTAAACGGCAACGACGCGGGACTCTTCGTCGAGCAGAAAGCTGGTCGGAATCGCCAGCGGACGCCGCCGGTCGAACAGATTTTCGTTGAGCACCGTATAGGCGTTGACCGTATCGTCATCGGCAAAGAGCACCGGAAACGGCAGGCCGATTTCGGCGGCGAACGCGCGCGCCTTTTCCCGCTCGGCGGGGTCGTCCACCGAGATCGCCGCGATGCGGACGCCGGCCTCGGCGAATTCTCGTTCGTGCTCGGCGAAATCGCGCAACTCGGCGCGGCAGGGCGGACACCAAGCCGCCCAGAAATTGAGCAGCGTCTTCGAACCGGCGAAGTCTTCGAGGGAAACCGCACCCTCCGCGGATTCCAGGCGAAAAGCAGGCGCAGGCACGGGCTCGATCAACACGGTCGCCGCGCCCGCCGGGAAAGCGCTCGGAGGCAAGTCGATCGAAGGCCGAGGCGCGGGCGCGGGCCGCTGCGCGGATGTCACCCGCTCTTCGCCCTCGACGAGCGACAGCAGCGCGGCGGCGGGTACGTCGGAAAATGCCTGTTCGCGGCCCGACGGCCAGCGGACGCGCAGTTTTCGGATTTTCTCATCGCGCGCAAGTCCGAAGCCCAGCCGCCGAGAACGCTGCGAGAGGAAACCCGACCCCGAGACGACTTCGCGCATCAGGGTTCTGCGCTCGGTTTCGATCCGCACGCGCGCGCCGACCGCATCGCGGTTCGATTCCCGCCCTTGCAGCCGCACTTCGATGCGGCGGGCGCCCCCGGTCGGACTGTCGTTGCGGAAAGCGCGCAAGCCGACCCCGTTGCGGTTTTTCAGGATCAAATCGAGGTCGCCGTCGGCGTCGATATCCAGCGGTACGAAGGCGCGGCCGTCCGTGTTCAAGTCGAGGCCGCTGACAAATGAAATATCCTCGAACGCGCCGTCTCCCCGGTTGCGGTAGCACACGTTGCGCTCGCGCCCGCTCCATGAGCCGTCGGCGCGCACCAGCAGGTTGATTGCCCGCCATGCCTCGTCGTAGGTTTTCGAGCCGCTTTCTTCCTGCGGACTGTGCGACACGACCTGCCGCCAGAAAAAGCTTCAGAGGTCGTCGAGCCGCTCGCCGGTGAGATAGCCGTTCTGGACAAACAGATCGAGCAGGCCGTCGTTGTCGAGATCGACGAAATCCGAGGCCCAGCCCCAGCGGCCCATGGCCGCGCCGGATTGCTCGCTGACGTCGGCGAACGCGCCGCCGCCGTCGTTGCGGAACAGTGAGTTGCCGCGCGCCTGACGCTGGAACTTCCGCCGGGTTTCGCCGGCGGCCGCGACGTCCGCGAAGCGATCGGCGAAGGTCAGCCTCAGACCGGCCGACGACCACATGTTGGCGACGTAGAGATCGAGGTCGCCGTCGTTGTCGGAATCGCCCCAGGCCGCGGACATGCCGGCGGCCGGGTCTTCCACGCCGGCTTCCGCGCTGACGTCGGTAAACGTGCCGTCGCCGTTGTTGCGGTAGAGATTGTTGCGTCCGAAATCGTTGGCGACGTAGAGATCGGGGTCGCCGTCGCCGTCGTAATCGCCCCAGGCCGGCGCGAAACTGAAGCGGTCGTTGTTGCGCATCAGCCCGGCGGCCTCGGCCTCTTCCTCGAACGTGCCGTCGCCGCGGTTGCGGAAGAGCAGATTCGGCGGGCCGTTCGCCGCGTCGTAATAGGGCGTGGGCGAGGCGTATTCCGCGCCGGGCTGCCAGAAATCGTAGGCGCAGACGTAGAGGTCGAGGTCGCCGTCGCCGTCGTAATCGGCAAGCGCCGCTCCGGTGAACATCCCCGCGCGGCCGGGCGGCGGCCGCAGCCCCGCTTCCCGGTCGAGCGCAAACGCCCCGCCGCCGCGGTTGCGGAAGAGCATCGGTTCGGAGCCGATCAATATCAGGTCCTGGCTGCCGTCGTTGTCCACGTCGGCGAACAGGCTCATCGAAGTTTCGTCGAGCACGGCGAGCGCTTCCGGCGTCGCGTCGCTGAACGTGCCGTCGCCGTTGTTGCGGTACAGCCGGTTGGGCAGTCCGGCGGGCGCGGAAATATAGAGATCTTCGAGCCCGTCGCCGTCGGCATCGCCGACCGAAACGCCCTGATGGCCGTAAACCGATATGCCGACGGCGGCATCGAGCCTGCCGCGCCAATAGTCCGTATCGCGCGCAAGCTGGCCCCGGAAAGAAGGGGTGCCGCCGAAAGTTTCTTCCGTGATTTCGGTGAAATGGAATCGGCCGGCTTCGCTGCGGCGCAGGTTGCCGATCTCCGCTCCGACAAGCGTCCACTCCCCGCCGGATTCCGCGTCCGGCGGCGCCCACTGCATTTTCAGCGGCCCCAGCAGGGAGAGCAGCCCGTCCGGCCCGCGACCGCCCAATTCCATGCGGACGTCGATGAGCGCCAAGCCGTCCGCGCGGCGCGTACCCACGATTTTGAACTCGGCCAAGTCGATGGCGGTGAAGTCTTGCGCGGCCTGCCGCAGGAATTCCGGCGCGGCGGCGGCGCCGGCCATCGCCTCGGCAATGGCCTTGAGCCTGGCGTCGATGGCTTGAAAATCGCGCTCGCCGACCCACTCGTCGCGGTCGGCGTCGACCTTTTCCAGGATGCGGTCGATCGAGCGCGGGGAATCGAAAGACGCCTCGATGCTGTACTCGGCGGACTGCCCGCGCGCGGCCGCGGCGCAAGCCAGAAAGCCCGAAAAAACAATTGCCGCCGGGCGAAGCATCGCCGCCCTCAGTATCGCAGCTTGCGCAGGGCGGCCGCGTCAGCGCGTCTCCAGAATGCCCTTGGCCGTATGCCATTCGCCTTGCTCGGCCGCGCCGCGCACGTACAGGATTTCGATGCGGCTCCGCGGAAAACCCTTCGGCAGCGATACCGTGCAGAATCCTTCGGTATCGACCGCGCACCATTTCAGCGCAAAACCGAAGACGGCGGAACGGTTTTCCGCGAAGGATTGCTTCCAATAGACGTCGATCTCCTTTCCCGCAAATAGTTTCACCTGGACCGAAACTTCTTCTCCCGGCCTGCCGATCTCCGGCTGAAAGAGTAGTTGCGCAATGTTTTGGGAGGAAGCAGCGCCGGGAGGAGAAAATGCAAAAGGTTCGATCCGCCCTTCACGGTGCGTGAAGAAAAAATCGTACGGAAAGACAGGCGCCGGGTCACCTGTCCTTTGGCGGCGGTCGATACACAGCCACAGCGTCGGATCGTCGTATGCCAATTGCGTCAAGAAAACAAGCGTGAAGTCATTTTCAGCATAGGAGTCATCCGCCAAATAGATCTTGGCTCCCGATGGGAAATTCGGCTGCGCGGCTCGCAGGCCGGCAATGATCTTTCGGACCTGTTCGTAACCGTAATATCCGGGTATTTCTTTTAATCGCTCACGGTGTACAGGCGTCAGGAAAGCAGCGATAGCGCAGAAAAGAATGCCTTGGAAAATAGCGAAGACACTGGTTCTATGAAATCGGGATGCGCGCGGGAATGCTCTGTCGGATATCCGTGATGCAAACAATTTTTTACTCAGAAGCGATGCGGCCGCACCGAGGAACAACGCGCAGCCCAGCGAAGGAAGATAAAAAGCAAAGCCTCCGCGGGGAGGGATAAAGGCCAGTGGGAGCATGGTCAAGAAGGTAAAGCAAACGCCGAACATGAGAGCTTTCGCGCGAAACGCGCATGCCGCAATTCCCGCGCATGCCGCGATCGCGATCGTTGCGAGTTCGCCGATGCCTTCAAGGTAAAGCCATCGCGGCAAGTAATTGTTCAGCGAAGCCGCCAACAAACCCAAAGAAGGTTCGAAGCGGTAATCCGGGTTGATGCTGATTGGATTCCCCGGCGCCAGCTTGACCGCGGAATACGCCGTAGTCAGAACGACGATGCAGGCGATTGCCTGAAAATGCGGCTTGCGCAAGGCCGCCGAAATATCCCGCGGGCGGAATCGACGCGGATGATAAAAAAATTCATACAGGATCAAGACCGCGGGAAAAGAGGCGGCCATTTCCTTCGACCCCAAGGCGCAGCAATAAAGGATGAAAACCGAAATCCATCTTTGCTTGCCGAGAAATTCTTTTTGCGATCGCGATGCCGCGTAGAGATGAAACGCTCCAACAAAAAATGCGAAGCACAGGATATCGTAAATGGTCCCCGTATTTGAGTACAGTTCGATGAAAGAGGCATTGCAGCTCAATAGAAACGTTGCCGTCAATGCGGCGCTGCGCGAGCCGGAGAGAATTCGCATGAGGCGGTACGCCAACAGCAGATTGACCCCCATCAGGGCAAACGCCACAGCGCGGAACGGCAGGGGGTCGAAACCGAACAGGGAATAAATCGACCGATAGAACAGACCGCCTACCGGCCTGAAAGCTCCGGTGACGACGGTGAAGGCTTGCTTCAGGATTTCAAAAAACGGCGTATGGAAGTAGCCGTGCTGGTAAACCAGGTTCGCCGCATCGTCGCCGGTAAAGCCGGATTGCAATCCATTGCCCGTAAGCAGCAGGAAATAACCGATGCAAAAAGTCGGCGCAAGAGTGTCGATCCATTTCCCTCTGTTGCCGAGCGCGGATTGCAATTTTTGGGCAGTCATATTCTCATTTTACCCAATCGAACGTATCTGAATAGAACTGCTCGCGGGCCTGTCCGCGCGCTCGTGGCGGCTGCGTCAGCGCACCTCCAGAACTCCCTGGGCCTTATGCCATGTCCCCTGCTCAACCGCCGCGCTGCGCACGTACAGGATTTCGATGCGGCTCCACGGAAAATCCTCAGGCAGCGATACGGCGCAAGCCGCTTCGGCATCAACCGCACACCAGTTCGGCGCCATGCCGAATTGGCGGGGGCGGCCATCGGCAAAAGATTGCTTCCAATAGACATCGATTCCCCTTCCCGCAAACCCCTTCACCCGGACCGAGACTTCCGCTCCCGGTCTGCCGATCTCCGGCTGAAAAGACAGTTGGGCGCTGTTTTCAGGCGAAACGGAGGCGGGCGAATCCGGCGCAAAGGACTCGACCCGCCCATCCCGGAAAGTGAAGAAAAAATCGTACGGAAAGAAAGGCGGCGGGGGGCCTACGACCTTGCGCCGATCGATATGCAGCGTCGGGTCTCCATACGCCAGTTGAATCAGAAAAACAAGTGTGAAATCGTTTTTGGAGTAAGGGGCTCCTTCAAAATAAATCACCGTCCCTTTGGGGAGATTCGGATGCAAGGTCTTCATGTCTGCGACGATCTTTCGCGATTGCTCGTAATGGTAATGCGCTGGAATTTCTTTCAATCGTTCGCTGTGCGCAGGCGTCAAAAGAGCGGCGAAAGCGAAAAAGAGAAGGCCGCGGGCAACAACGATTGCCTGGTTTTTATATGGCCGGAGGCCAATCGAGAGTGCTCTATCGAATATCCGCGACGCGAACAAGCGCCTGCTCAAAAGCGATGCGGCGGAGCCGAGAAACAACGCGCAGCCCAAAGAAGGCAGGTAAAAGGCAAAGCCTCCTCGGGGCGGGATGAAGGCCAGCGGAAGCATGGTTATGATAGTGAAACAAACGCCGAACAGGAGAGCTCGCGCGCGAAATGCGCAGGCGGCGATCGCCGCGGCCGCCGTTAATGCAAGCATTCCGTATTCGCCGATATTCGCAAGGTACAGCCACCTCGGCAAGTAATGGTTGAGCGAGGCCGCGAAATTGCTGAAAGAAAGATCGGGGCGGTAAGCCGAACTGCTGCCGATAGGATTACGCGACTCGATCTTTATTGCTGCATAAGCAACGGCCAGAATCGAGAGACCTGCAATTGTGAAAAAGCGCGGCTTGCGCAAGCTCGCAGAAATATCTCGAAGACGGAATTGCTGCGGATGATAAATGAATTCGTACAGAATCAGCACCAAGGGAAATGCAACAGCCATTTCCTTCGATCCCAAGGCGCAACAATAAAGAACAAAAATGTAAAACAACTTTGTCTTGCCGACGGTTTTTCCGTGCGATCTTGATGCTGCATAGATGGAAAAAGATCCAACGAAAAACCCGAAGCACAAAATATCATAGATGGTTCCCGTGCTGTGATACAGCTCGATAAACGAGGCGTTGCAACTCAGTAGAAACGTTGCCGTCAAGGCAGCGCCGCGCGATCCGGAGAGAATCCGCACGAGGCGGTACGCCAACAACAGATTGACCCCCATCAAGGCAAACGCCGCAGCGCGAAACGGCAAGGGGTCGAAACCGAACAGGGAATAAAGCAACCGATAGAACAGGCCGCCTACCGGCCTGTAGGCTCCCGTGACAACGGTCAAAGCTTGTTGCAGGATTTCAAGAAACGGCGTATGGAAGCAGTCGTGCAGATGAACCAGGTTCATCACATCGTCGCCTGTAAAAAAGGCTTTCAAGCCATTGCCGCCGGCAAGCAGGAGGAAATAGCCGATGCAAAAAGCCGGAGCGAATCTATCGATCCACTTCCCCTCGTTTCCGCGCACGGGGTTCGATTTTTGCGCAACCATGCCGCAGGCGCATTCTATCGGCTGTCCGCGGCGGCGGCCAGGCGCCGCAGCAGCCGCTGCGCGCTCTTTGCGTTTTGCGTTGCGGCGAAAATCGTATCGTCGCCGGCAATCGTCCCTACGATTTCAGGCCACGCGGCTTCGTCGAGGGCGAGCGCGACGGCTCCGGCGCCGCCGGGGCCGGTTTTGAGCACGACGAGGTTGCCCGCCGCGGCCGCGCTCTTGAGAAACTCGGCCGGCACGCGGCGAAGGGCCGCATCCGCGTCGGGCGCGGGGGGCGCGCCGCCCCGCCGCATCGGCTCGTATCCGTCCGCCGTCTTCACGATGCCGAGTTCGCGCAGGTCGCGCGACAGGGTCACCTGACTGGCGGCGACGCCCTGCTCGGCAAGTTGAGCGGCAAGTTCGTCGTGGGTGCGCACGGGCCGCGCGCGGATCAGCCTCAGGATCAGTTGCCGCCGCTCTTCCTTGCCGTACACGCTCGTCTCAATCCGCGCTCTGCCGTTTCATGGCGTCGAGGCGGGCCGCCGCCTCCGCGAGCGCCTGCTGCACGAAGCGCGGCGCGGTTCCGCCGGGCACGGCATGGTTTTCGAGAGCGGCCCGCGGACGCAGCGCCGCTTGCGCCTCGGCGTCGAATTCCGGCGCGAAAGCCCGCAACTCGTCGAGGCTCCAGTCTTCGGCGCGCTTGCTCCGCTCGATGCTTGCCAGCACGATGCCGCCGACGATGCGATGCGCGCGGTGGAACGGGACGCCCTTGCGCGCCAGCGCCTCGGCCAGCGCCGCCGCGCCCACCCAGCCTTGCTCGGCGGCCTGCTCCATCGGCCGCGGGCGGACGCTTACGGTGTCGATACAGAGCTTGAGCATTTCCAGTGACGCCGCGAACTGGTCGGCGGCGTCGAAAACGCCTTCCTTGTCTTCTTGCAGGTCTCGGTTGTAGGCCAGCGGCAACCCCTTCAGCGTCAGCATCAGGGCGTGCAAATGCCCGCAGACGCGGCCGGCCTTGCCGCGCAGCAACTCCAGGGCGTCGGGATTGCGCTTCTGAGGCATCAGGCTCGAGCCGCTGCTGACGGCTTCTCCGGGTTCGAGAAAGCCGAACTCCTCGCTGCTGTAGAGAATCCAGTCTTCCGCCAGCCGGCTGACGTGCAGCATCGCGGCGGAAGCGGCATAGAGGAAATCGAGCGCGAAGTCGCGGTCGGATACGGCGTCGAGGCTGTTCGCGGAAACCGCCGCGAAACCCAGTTCGCCGGCCATGCGCCCGCGGTCGAAGGGAAAACCGCTGCCGGCCAGCGCGCCGCTGCCGAGCGGCAGCGCGTCCGCGCGCTCGCAGGCCTGTTCCAGGCGCTGCCAATCGCGGGCGAACATCTCGAAATAGGCCAGCAGATAGTGCGGGAACAGGACGCCCTGCGCCCGGCGCAAATGCGTGTAGCCGGGAAGCAGCGCATCGGGAAACCGCTGCGCCAGATCGAGCAGCGAGGCCATCAGGGCTTCAAGCCGCCGTTGGTCGGCGCGGATCTCGCGCTTCATCCAGATGCGGAAATCCGCGGCGACCTGTTCGTTGCGGCTGCGCCCGGTATGTATCTTGTCCGCAACGGCGCCGGCGGTTTCGCCCAATTTGCGGATGACGAACGTATGGATGTCTTCGTCGTCCGCGTCGAAGAAGCCCGGGGCTGCGGACTGCTCGAGGATCGCGTCGAACCCCTTGCGGATGCGGTCGTGCTCGTCCGCGCTGAGGATGCCGACCCGCAGCAGTTCGTTGGCGAACGCCCGCGAGCCTTCGATGTCCGCCTCGAAAAGGCGCTTGTCGAAGTGCAGCGAGCCGGAGAAACGCTCGAACGCCTCAGCCGGACCGCTTTGGAAACGGCCGCCCCAGAGCTTCATGACGCGCCTTCCCCGCCCGCGGCGCGGCGGCGCGCGAGTCCCTGAACGCGGATGGGCAGGCCGACCAAGTTGATGAAGCCCGCGGCGTCCTTCTGGTCGTACTCGTCTCCCATGGTGAAACCGGCGATGTCCGCCGCGTACAGCGAGTGCGGGGAGGCGCGGCTGAGCACGTCGATGCGTCCCTGCCGCAGGCGCAGCGCGACCCGGCCCGCAACGCGGCGCTGGGTCTGCTCGACGAAACCGTCGAGCGCCTCGCGCAGCGGAGTAAACCATTTGCCGTCGTAAACCAGTTCGGCGTAGTCGAGAGCGATTTTTTGCTTGTAATGCTGCGTCGCCCGGTCGAGCGTCAGCGCCTCGAGTTCGCGGTGCGCGGCCATGATAATCGTGCCGCCGGGCGTCTCGTAGCAGCCGCGGGACTTCATGCCGACAAAGCGGTTCTCGACCAGGTCGATGCGTCCGATGCCGTGCTCGCCGCCCAGGCGGTTGAGTCTTTCGACGAGCGCCGCCGGAGAAAGTTTTTCGCCGTCCGCGGCAACGGGGGCGCCGCGCTCGAAATCGAGCGTGACCTCGACCCCGGCCGCCGGAGCCTGCTCGGGCGCGGTCGTCAGCAGCCAAACCTTGCCGCCGGGAGCGTTGGCCGGGTCTTCCAGTTCGGCGCCTTCGTGGGAAATGTGCCAGAGGTTGGCGTCGCGGCTGTAGATTTTCTCCTTGCTCTGCTGGATGGGGACGTTGTGCTTTTGCGCGTAGTCCACGGCGTCTTCGCGCGAGACGATATCCCACTCGCGCCAAGGCGCGATTACCGGCAGATGCGGGGCGAGAGCCTTGAAGGTCAATTCGAAGCGGACTTGATCGTTGCCTTTGCCCGTGGCGCCGTGCGAGAGCGCGTCGCAGCCGGCGCGCAGCGCGATCTCGACTTGGCGCTTGGCCAGCAGGGGGCGCGCGATCGAGGTCCCAAGCAGGTATTTGTGCTCGTAAACCGCGCCGGCGCGCACCATCGGCCAGACGTAATCGCGGATGAACTCCTCGCGCATGTCTTCGACGTAAACTTCCGCCGCGCCGCTCGACAAGGCTTTTTGCTCCAGGCCGTCGAGTTCCTCGCGGCCTTGCCCGATGTCGCCGCAAACGGCGATGACTTCCGCGCCGTAGTTCTCGCGGAGCCAGGGGATGATGATCGAGGTGTCGAGCCCGCCGGAGTAGGCCAGGGCAATTTTTTTCGGACGTTGTTTCGGGGTTGCCGTCACGGTCGATCCTTTCCGCGGGTTATTTCCCCGCAAGCAGCATCAGCAGCAGCGCTTTCTGCGAGTGCAGCCGGTTTTCGGCCTGATCGAACACCGCCGATTGCGCGGACTCGATCACCGCGTCGCTGACTTCCTCGCCGCGCAGCGCGGGCAGGCAGTGCATGAAAACGGCGTCGGGGCGCGCGGCGGCCATCAACGTTTCGCTCACCTGATAGTCGGCGAAGGCGATGCGCCTCTGCTGCGTTTCCTGTTCCCAGCCCATGCTGGTCCAGGCGTCGGTATAGACGACGGCGGCGCCGCGCACCGCGGCCTTCGCGTCGGGTTCGATCTCGACGACTGCGCCGCCGGCCGCGGCGAACTCCTCCGCGCGGCGCACGGTTTCGGGGCGCGGCTCGTAGCCTTTCGGGCCGCTGAAGGCGAACGAAACGCCCAGGCGCGCGGCGCAAAGCATCAGCGAATGCGCGACGTTGTTGCCGTCGCCGACGTAGGCGATTTTCAAGCCCTCGAACGCGCCGAAGCGCTCGCCGATCGTCTGGAAGTCGGCCAGAGCCTGACAGGGATGCGACGATCCGCTCAGCGCGTTGACCACCGGCGACGACGACCAGCGCGCCAATTCCCTGAGCGTCTCGTGGGAGAACGTGCGGGCGACGATGGCGTCGAACCAGCGGTCGAGATTGCGCGCGATGTCGCGGGCCGGCTCGCGCTCGCCGATGCGTTCGCCGCGGTGATCCTGGAAAACGGCGCCCGCGCCGAGCTCGAGCGCCGCCAATTCGAAGGTCATGCGCGTGCGCAGCGAAGGCTTCTCGAACAGCAGCGCGATGGAGCGTCCGGCCAAGGCCCGGCGGTAATCGGCGGGCGTCCGCTTGACCGCGGCGGCAAGCTCCAGCAGCGCCTTGAGTTCTTCGACCGAAATATCGGCGTCGTCGAGGAAGTGCGCGGTTGCAAGCGTCGGGAAAGCGGCGGTCGAAAATGAATCTTTATTCATTGAAATGAATTATTACAAATCATGCGCCGGTAGTCAAGCGCCGCGCCCGCCCGGCATTTCCGCAAAGAAAACCGGCGGAGGCATCGGCGTCAAAGCCGACCCTCCGCCGGTTGTCGATCTCTGCGCCCGTGCGGGGGACTAGTAGCTCTTGTCCCAGGAGTAGTTCAGGCGCATGTAGTAGTACCCGCCGTTGAAGCCGTACGGCGCGGATTGCGGGTACATGTTGCCGACGCCGCGGAACGCGCCCGGATTGGGTTCCGGGTAGTTGTTGAAGATGTTCTGCCCGCCGCCCGAAACGGAGAACCGCTGGGTCAACTGGTAGGTGACTTCGAGATCGGTCAGGTACTCGCCGGGATAGTTCAGGGCGTCTTCCCGGTCAAAGAAATCGCCCCAGTAGCTCAGGCGCACCAGGAAGCGGAACTTGCCTTCGCGGTGCCGGGCGCTCAGGCTCCAGCGCGATTCCGGCAACACGTTTTCCAGCAGGTTGATCCGGCTCTGCGTGACCGTTTCCGGGTTGTACTTGGTGACGGAGCTTTTGGTGTGGTTGAGCAGGAAGCTGAAGGTCGTCCGGCCGTCCATCTGGGTCGGCGTGAAGGTACCGATAATGTCCACGCCGTTGGTCGAGGTATTGAAATCGTTGGTGAAGAAGCGGAAGGTGCCGATGTTGGCCGCGCTGGTAATGCCTTCCGAGACCAGTTGATCGACCTGATCGGGGTCCAGCGAGTACTGCCGGGAAATCCAGAGCCGGTCGCGCAGGTCAACGCGGAAATAGTCCGCCGAAAGGGTGAACGGCCCTTTTTCGGCGACGAAGCCGGCGGTATAGTTCCGCGATTTTTCCGGTTGCAGGGGTTCGCCGCCGACGAAGGCGGCTACCCGCGAGGTCGGCGGGATGGTGCCCTGATTGATCAGCGCCGACTCGACGGGGTCGAAAATGGTGGACACGTTGAAGGCGTTCTGCTGACCCGGCGTAGGCGCGCGGAATCCGGTGCTGTGCCCGCCCCGCAGGGCGAAACCGTCGGCAAGCTCGTAGCGCCCGACCAGTTTGTAGTTGATCGTGGAGCCGAAGTCCTGAAACCGTTCGCCGCGCAGCGCGGCGCTGACGGTGTAGCGGCTGTTGGGGCCGCCCAACTCGATATCGCCGTAAACGGCGATGTTGCGGCGTGCCCACTCTCCCTCGGCGATCGGGCTGAAGCCGGGGAAGCCGTTGGAAGCCCCGCTGAAGCCCTGCGCGGCGAAGGGGCCGATCTGATACGACGCTTGCCCGCCGCGAGTGACGGTGAACTGCTCCTCGCGCCATTCGGCGCCCGCGGCCGCGTGAACCGTATCGCTCACGGCGTAGCTCAGGTCGAGATTGAAGTTCGTATCCTGCTGCTGGTAGCTTCCGGGCTTGAACGAGGTCGGCGACTCGGGTCCCAGCGAAGCGTTGACCGTGTTGTAGATGAAGAAGTCCACCTTGTTGGTTCCCAGACTGAGGCTGGCGTCCCAGGTAAGGCGGCTGCTCAAGGCGCCGCGCACGCCGCCGACGATCGAGTTGTCTTTCACGTTGCCGCCGAACTGCGGGGTGAAGCCGCCGGGCCTGCCGCCTTCCGCTCCGGCGAAAGGCTGGTGGAAGGTGAAGCAGTTCGGGTCGTCCTGGATCGCCGCAAAGTTGTCGGGGTCGAGGATGCGCCCTCCGGAAACGCGCACCGTGGGGCAGCCGGCGGAACCGTCGAGAATGCCGTCCTGCGCGTCGAGCACGTCGCCGACCAGCAGCGTCTTGCCGCCGTCTTTGCTGTACACGCCGCCGCGGGTGTGCGGATTGCGGAAGTAGAAGCCGCCGTCCACGCGCTTGGAGGCATAGTTGGCGTGGGCGTAGAGCTGCGTCGAGCCGCCGATGAACTTGCCGAAATTGCCCCAGAATTTCACGTCGTCGTCGATTTCCGGGTTGCCCCAGATTTGCGCGGCGGGGCTGCGCACGTGCGTGTTGCCGTTGGCGATCAACTGCGTCGCGTCGTAGCGCTGCACGCTGCGGCTGGTGGGGTCGCTCTTGCCGTATTCGAGGCTGAGATTGGCGAATCCGCCTTCGCCCAGGGGCAGGCCCACGTTGCCGGCGAAGCTGATGCTGTGGCCGTCGCCCGCGCCGTAGCCGCCGGTGCGCAGTTGCAGGCTGCCGCCGGAATCGGCGTCCTTGAGCACGAAGTTCATCACGCCGGCGATGGCGTCCGAACCATACTGCGCCGAAGCGCCGTCGCGCAGCACCTCGGCATGCCGCACGGCGATCGACGGAATGACCGACAGATCGGGGCCTTGCGCGCCGTCGCTGACGCCGTTGGTAACCCAGTGGATCACGGCGGCCCGGTGGCGGCGCTTGCCGTTGACCAACACCAGCGTATGGTCGGGGTTCAGGTTGCGCAGTCCCGCCGGGCGCACGATCGTTCCGGCGTCGCTGATCGGCTGCGTGTTGACGTTGAACGACGGAACCGTGTTACGCAACTGGTTGGCCAGATCCGGGTCGCCCTGCTCGACGAATTCGTTGGCCGTAACCAGGTCAACGGGTACGGCCGACTCCATCACCGTGCGCCCCTCGGTGCGCGTGCCCACCACTACCAGTTCCTGAGTAACCGCCTCGATGGCCATGTTGACGATGACCGTGCCCGTCGATTGCGTCACGGTCTGCTCGGCGGGCGCCAGACCCGGAGCGGTGACCGTCACCGAATGCGGGCCGGCGCCGAGACCGCAGAACACCGCGGCGCCGCTGTCGTCCGTAGGCTGCTCCGTCGCTCCGATGACGACGGTCGCCGACGGCACGGCGGCGCCCGAGGGATCGACCACCATGACCCGCAGGCAGTCGTCCTGCGCCGCGAGCGGCCCGGGCGAAAGCAGGCCGAAAACGGCCGTCACGGCGAACGCCGCGGCAACCGCGGCCTTGCTCCATCCGAGCTGTCCGCGAAGAAATTCCATAAGGGGGGTTCTTCGATTCATTTCAATCCAAGCCTCTCTGAAAAGGGAAATCGGGGCGCCGAAGGGAAAAGAAGCGCCATCAAAACAACCTGAAAACCTTTTGACTACAGAACGATGGTAGCAACAGCCGATGGGGATATCGTTACCACCTCAAAACAGCCTGAAAACGTTCTGAATACAGAACGCTATGGTTCCGAATTGTCTATTTTAGAACATTTCAGAAGTTGAACGCACGCAATAAAACATTTTACAGGTGTAAAGGGACGGCTCGACCCGCGGCGCGCCGCCGCCGGAAGGGGCGGCGATAATGGGTTTCGTGCGCTTCGAGGCCGATGAAGCCGATGCGGGCGCGCGCCTCGACCGCGCGGCGGCCGCTCGCTTGCCCGAGGTCAGCCGCGCGCGGCTGCAAAGCTGGATTCGCAGCGGCAGGGTGCGCGTCGCCGGCGAGGTGCGGCGGCGGGGGGCTTTCAGGCTGCGCGGCGGCGAAACGGTCGAGATCGACCCCGCGCCGCTCAAGCCGCTCAAAGCCGAGCCCGAAGCCGCCGCCCTGACCGTCCTCTACGAAGACGAGGACCTGGCCGTGATCGACAAGCCCGCGGGCATGACCGTTCACGCGGGGGCGGGCGCGGCGTCGGGAACGCTGGTCAACGCGCTGCTGCACCATTTCGAGAGCCTGTCCGGGGTGTCGGGCGAGTTGCGCCCGGGCATCGTTCACCGCCTCGACCGCATGACCAGCGGCGTCTTGCTCGCGGCCAAGCGCGACCGCGCGCACCGGCGGCTGCAAGCGCAGTTTCAGGCGCGGAAAATCGACAAAATCTACTGGGCGGCGGTGCATGGAGCGGTCGCGGAAAACCCCAACGACGACCCGGCAATCCTGCGCCGCGGACGCCCCCTGATGTCCGCCGGCCGCTGGTGGGTGCGCTTCGACGCGCCCATTCGGCGGGACAAGCGCAACCGCGTCAAAATGGCCGTCTCGGCCGGCGGCCGCGAGGCCGTCAGCGACGTGCGCCTCTTGCGCGCCAACGCCGCCTATTCGCTGGTCGAGGTGCGTATTCATACCGGGCGGACGCACCAGATTCGCGTTCACCTCTCCGCCGCCGGCCATCCGGTGGTCGGCGACAGTCTCTACGGCGCGCGCAAGCGCATCGAGGGCTTGCCGCCCTTCGAGCGATTCTACCTCCACGCCCGCCGAATCGCTTTCGAACATCCGTCGAGCGGCGCGGCGATGGCCTTCGAGGCGCCCTTGCCGCCGGAGTTCGAAGACCTGCTGCGGCGCCTGCGGCTATAATCGAAACATGAACCGGCTGTTGGCAATCGCGGCCGCCGCGGCGGCGGCAGGCGCCGCTCTGTGGGCGCAGCAGGCGGGCCGGCCGGAGTTGTCGCCGGTCTATTCCGATTCCGACGTCATCAAGGTCGATGTCGCCCGCGTCCCGCTGCTGTTCACCGTCACGGACAAGAGAAACCGCTTCATTACCGACCTCGACCGCGAAGATTTCGAGGTTTTCGACAACGGCAAGCAGCAGGAAATCCGCGAGTTCGTCCGCGAGAGCGATCTGCCCCTGCGCATCGGCGTCGTCATCGACACCAGCAACTCGATCCGCGGGCGGTTCAAGTTCGAGCAGGAAGCGGCGATCGAGTTCCTGCGCGGCGTGCTGGCCGAGGAAAGCGACCGCGCCTTTCTGGTCAGTTTCGACACCCAGGCGGAGCTGATCGTGGACTACACCAACGACATCGACCGGCTGGCCGCGGGCGTGCGCGCCCTGCGCGCCGGCGGCGGCACCGCGCTCTACGACGCCATCTACTACGCCTGCCGCGACAAGCTGCCCGAAGACCAGCCCAAAGAGCAGTTCCGCCGCGCTCTGGTCGTCATCGGCGACGGCGAAGACAACCACAGCACCGTGACCCGCGAAGACTCCCTGGAAATGGCCCACAAGGCCGAGTCCGTGGTCTATACCATTTCCACCAACCGCAGCGGCAAGGCGGAACTCGGCGACCGCACGCTGCGCCGTTTCGCCCAGGAAACCGGCGGCATCTCGTTCCATCCCTTCCAGGCGCGCGACCTCGAGCAATCGTTCGCCAATATCGCCAACGAATTGCGCCACCAGTACTTCATCCTCTATTCCCCGAGCGAGTTCGCGAACGACGGCAGTTTCCACAAGGTGCGCGTCAAGCCCCAAGTCAAGAACGCGGTCGTCCGCGTCCGCCGCGGGTACTACGCGCCGCTGCCCGACGAAGTCAATTGAAAACGACGAAGTCAACTGAAGGCGCCGCATCCGCCGCGCGGCGCCTGCCGCTGCGCTTTCCCTCCGATTGCTAGAATCGGAATCCTAAGGAGAACGCACATGAACAGCGACCGCCGCAGGCACCTCGAAGCCGCGATCAATCAGATCGAAAAAGATCACGGAAAGGGCGCGATCCTGCGCATGGGGGCGCACGACGCCGGCATCGGGATCGAGGTGATCCCCACCGGCTCCATTTCGATCGATTTCGCCCTCGGCGTCGGCGGCTTCCCGCGCGGGCGGGTGATCGAGATCTTCGGCCCGGAATCGTCCGGCAAGACGACCCTCGCGCTGCAGGCCGTAGCGCAGGCGCAAAAGACGGGCGGCATGGCGGCTTTCATCGACGCCGAACACGCCATGGACCCGGTGTACGCCGAGAAGCTCGGCGTGGACGTCGACAGCCTGTTGATCTCGCAGCCCGACAGCGGCGAGCAGGCCTTGCAGATCGCCGACGTGCTGGTGCGCTCGGCGGCCATCGACATCCTGGTTGTCGATTCGGTCGCCGCGCTGGTGCCGCGCGCGGAGCTCGAGGGCGAAATGGGCGACAGCCACGTCGGCCTGCAGGCGCGGTTGATGTCGCAGGCGCTGCGCAAGCTCACCGGCCAGGTGGCCAAGTCGAATTGCTGCATCGTCTTCATCAACCAGATCCGCGAGAAAATCGGCGTGATGTTCGGCAACCCGGAAACGACCACCGGCGGCCGCGCGCTGAAATTCTATTCGTCCGTGCGCGTGGATATCCGCCGCATCGCCGCAATCAAGGACGGCGACCGCATCATCGGCAACCGCACCCGCGTCAAAGTCGTCAAGAACAAGGTGGCGCCCCCCTTCAAGCAGGCCGAGTTCGACATCATGTACGGCGAGGGGATTTCCCTGGAAGGCGATCTGCTCGATCTGGGAGTCGCCCACAAGCTCGTGCAAAAGAGCGGCGCATGGTACGCCTACGACAGCGAGCGGATCGGCCAGGGCCGCGAAAGGACCAAGGAATTCCTCAAACAGAACGCCGACGTGCGCAACGCCCTCGAGGCCGCGCTGCGCGAGACGCTCGATTTGCCGGCCGCGCCGGCCGCCGCAGCGATCGAAGCCGCTTAGCTACAGGCGGAACAGTTCCCTGAGCCGCTTGGTCTGGCCGCGGCTGACGGGGATTTCCGTCTGCTCCGGGTCGCTCATGCGCAACTGGTAGGTCGATTTGAACCAGGGCACGACCTCTTTGATGCGGTCGATGTTGACCAGATAGGAACGGTGGGCGCGCCAGAACGAGCGCTCGCTCAGATTCGATTGCAGGTCGTCGAGCGTCCTGTAGTTGCTTTCGCCGCCGGTCTGCGCGGCGACTACGCGGATGGCGCCGTCTTTTACGGTGGCGTAGATGATATCGGCCGCATCGACGAGCAACATGCGGCTGTTCGATTTGATCAGCACCTTCGACGGCTGCTCGGGCCGGCCGCTGAGGTGCGACAGCAGCCGCTGCATGTTGCCCGTTTCTTCCGCGGGCGTCCGCGCTCGCGCGCGGTCGATCGACCGCTGCAGCCGCGCCTTTTCGATCGGTTTGAGCAGGTAGTCGGCCGCGTTGACCTCGAAAGCCTGCACCGCGTACTGGTCGTAGGCGGTGGCGAAGACGACGTGCGGCAGCGCGCCTCCCCGGCGCACCAGTTCGCGCGCGACTTCAAGGCCGTTCAGCCCCGGCATCTGCACGTCGAGGAATACGATATCGGGGTCGAGCGCGTCGATTCGCTGCAGCGCCTCGGGGCCGTTCGACGCCTGGCCGACGACTTCGATTTCGGCGAACGAATCGAGCAGGAAAGCCAGCTCCTCGCGGGCAAGCTGCTCGTCATCGACGAGCACCGCGGTCAGAGCGTCCGCCGCTGCGGCTTTCTCGGTCATGCGCTCGCTCCTCGGCTGAGTGTAGCATCGGGAAGGGGGAATCCGTCCTGCGCGCCGCGGCCATCGCCCTGTTCGCCAAAGCGCCGCGTCCGGGGCGCGTCAAAACCCGGCTTGCGGCCCGGCTTTCCGCCGAGGACACCGCGGAATTCCACCGCCTCTGCGCCCTCGAAACCTGGAGCAGGCTGCAGCGCGCCGCCGGCGCCGATGCCTTTCTCTATTGCGACCGGCGCGGCGCGGACTTCGGTTTGCCGCAAGCGGACCGGCGGCGGACGCGGCTCCAGCGCGGCGCCGACCTCGGCGAAAAGATGCGGCGCTGCCTCGACGAATTGCTCGCGCAGAGCTACCGCAAGGCGCTGATCGTCGGCAGCGACAGCCCGACGCTGCCGCCCGCGCATATCGAGGCCGCGGCCGCCGCGCTCGACCGCGCCGACGTCGTGCTGGGGCCGAGCGCGGACGGCGGCTTTTACCTGATCGGCGCGCGCAAAACCGACCCGCGCATGTTCGACGGCGTAACTTGGTCGCGCGCCGAGACCCGCGCGCAAACCATGCGCGCGCTGCGCGCCGCCGGCCTCGACGCCGCCTTGACCCCGGCATGGTACGACGTCGATGAGCCGGACGATCTCGACCGCCTGCAGGCGGACCCTCTTTTGCCGCCCCGCTTGCGCGACTGGTTCGCCGCGCGCCGGCCTCGCCTACAATAGAAAAGCGCTTGCAGCCATGACCGAAAACCCGAAACCCACCCCGTCGTTCGAAGACGGACTCCACCAACTCGAAGAAGTCGTCAACCAACTCGAAGACGGCGACCTGCCGCTCGAAAAGTCGCTGGAACTTTTCGAGAAGGGCATGAAACTGAGCGAAAGCTGCCGCAAGCAGCTTGAGTCCGCCGAGGCCAAAGTCGAGATCCTGTTGCGCAACAAGGACGGCGAAATCGAGCCGCGGCCGTTCGAGCCGGACGACGACGAATAAACAAGCCCGCCCGTGGACTTCGAGGAATATCTCGCCGAGCGCCGCCGGCGCGTGGACGCCGCGCTCGACAGGCTAATTCCCGCCGAGGCGACGCCTCCCGCCGCGATCCACGCCGCGATGCGCTACAGCCTGTTCGCCGGCGGCAAGCGCATCCGGCCCCTGCTGACCATCGCCGCGGCGGAGGCGCTCGGGGCCGGAACCGGCGCGGAAGCGCCCGGCTGCGCCCTGGAATGCGTCCATACGTATTCGCTGATCCACGACGATCTGCCCGCCCTCGACAACGACGATTTCCGCCGCGGCAAGCCGACCTGCCACAAGGTTTACGGCGAAGCGATGGCCGTTCTGGCCGGCGACGCTCTATTGACGGCCGCGTTCCGCATCCTTGCCGAACTCGACCTGGCCGCCGACGGCCGCGCGGCCATGATCGCCGAACTGGCAACGGCGGCCGGCACGGTCGAAGGCATGATCGGCGGACAGGTTGCCGACCTCGAAGCCGAAGGCAAGCCCGTTACGGCCGAGCAGTTGCGCTTCATCCACCGCGCCAAGACCGGCGCGCTGATCCGCGCGGCGGCGCGCATCGGCGCCCTTTACGCCAACGCCCCGCCGGACGCCCGGCGCGCGCTCGACGACTACGGCCGGCACATCGGCCTGGCCTTCCAGATCGTCGACGACGTGCTCGACGTGGTATCCACCAGCGAGCGCCTGGGCAAGACCGCCGGCAAAGACGCCGCGCAGGGCAAGGCCACGTTCCCCGCGCTCTACGGCGTCGAGGCGTCGCGCCGCTTGGCGCGGGAGCATCTCGCCGCCGCGTTGGCCGCGGTCGAGAGCTTCGGGCCGCCGGCCCGGGCGCTGCGCCGCATCGCCGAACGCATCGTGCGGCGCACGAACTGAGCGGCGGCTCAATCGCCGTCGTACTCGACCGAAACCAGGAAAAGCCCGCGCGCGGGCGCCGCCGCTCCCGCCAAAGAACGATCGCGGCCGGCAAGCAGCGCCGGAATGCCGCCGGGCCGCAAGTTGCCGCGGCCGACCTCAAGCAGCGCGCCCACGATGTTGCGCACCATGCGGTAAAGAAAACCCGAGCCGCGCACGCGGTAAACCAATAGATCGCCCCGGCGGAAAAACCGCGAGGAAAAGATCGTGCGCACGGTCGATTTCTCAGGCTCCCCGCGCCGCGAAGGGCGTGACCGGGAAGCCGCGGCGCGGAAATCCCGCGTCCCCTCGAAAAGCGGCGCCGCGGCAGCCATCGCCTCTTCGTCGAGCGGGAACGGATGCCAATAAACGAAGGGGTAAGCGAACGGGGGGCATGTTTCCCCGCGGTGAATGCGGTACTCGTAAGTCTTGGCCGCGGCCGAGCGCCCGGCGTGGAACCCCGCGGGCATTTCCTCCACGCCGAAAATGCGCACCGCCGACGGCAGGATGCGGTTCAACGCCTTCTTGAGGTTGGCCTCGGGAATCGGATTCGTCAGCGCGAACGACGCCGTCTGCCCCAAAGCGTGAACCCCGGCGTCGGTGCGCCCGGAGCCGGCGACCCTGACGCGGCCGCCTTCGATCTGCGACAGGGCGGCCTCGATCAGCCCCTGCACCGTTTTCCGCCCGGGTTGGACCTGCCAGCCGCTGAAACCGGAGCCGTCGTAGGCGACAATGATCTTGAGGGTCCTCATGCGCCGGGCAATGAAGCCAGCGTAGCGCGGTTTGCAGGGTTCGCGGAAGAGCGCCGGCGGGCGCCGGAGTAACCAGCGGGCGGGCCGGTGCGCCTTTGTCTTTCTTGACTTGTGCGCAGTTCCGCCGGGCTGCAGCGTCTGCGCATCGACAATTCATGACAAGCCGATTCATGACGAGCCGATCTGCCGGCGTTTCGGTTTCCTTGGCCCTGTTCCTGCTGCTGCAGCCCCTGGCGCCGGGCCAGACGTTTCGACGCAAGCCCGTCGATTACAGCGAGGGCGCTTCGGGCTGGCCGCCCTTCGTCAACGTCCTCAAGACGCCCGAGGTGCCGGAAATCGGCCTGGCCGATTCCGCGCGGATGGATTTTCTGATCCGCGACGCCAAGCTCTATCTCTCGCTGGCCGACGCCCTCGCGCTGGCCATTGAGAACAACCTCGATCTGGCCTGGGCGCGTTACGGCCCGCGCAGCGCCGGCAACGACGTCATGCGCGCCAAGTCGGGCGCGCAGTTGCGCGGCGTCCAGAATCAGATCAGCGTCCTCTCCACCGGCATCGGCGGGGGCGGCGGCGGCGGCCAGGGCGGCCAGGCCACGGGCATCACCCAGCGCGCCGGCGGCGGCGGCGCGGGCGGCCAGGGCGGCGCGGCGGACGTCGGCGACGCCAGCACCTTTTTCGGCACGCAGACCGTCAACATGGACCCGGCCATGTTCGGCAATATCGACTGGGGACACTTTTCCAATCCGCAAACCAGCAACTTCGTCACCGGCACGAACACCCTGATCCGCGAGATCAGCAACTCGCAGTTGGGCATCCGCCAAGGCTTCAAGACCGGCACGACCGCCGCGCTGATCTGGGCCAACACGCGCAGCACCACCAACAACCTGCGCACCAACTTCAACCCGTCGCTGGTCAGCGCCCTGACCCTGCGCATCCAGCAGCCCTTGCTGCAAGGGTTCGGCGCGGCGGTCAATACGCGCAACATCCAGGTGGCCAAAAACAACCGCGAGATTTCCGACCTGCAGTTCAAGCTGCAAGTCGAAGAAGTCGTGACGCGGGTCGAAGCGCTCTACTGGGGGCTGGTCACGCTCAGAGCGCAGGTTGACAGTCAGCGCGAAAACCTGCAACTCGCCCGCAAGCTCTACGACGACAACAAGCGCCGCGTCGAAATCGGCACCCTGGCGCCCATCGAGATCGTGCGCGCCGAGGCCGAGGTCGCCGCCCGCGAGGCCGACCTGACCGCCGCCGAAACCGAGGTCCGCCTGCAGGAAACGCTGCTCAAAGACGCGCTCAGCGTCAGCGGCATCGCCGGCCCCGACCTGATGTACGCCGAGATCATCCCCACCGACGACATCGAGGTGCCCGCAGAAGAAACTCTCCAGCCGCTGGAAGAACTCATGGAAGTGGCCGTGGCCTCCCGCGCCGAGATGGAGCAGAACCGCATCCGCATGAAAAACACCGAGTTGGGACTGATCGGCGTACGCAACGGCATGCTGCCCAGCGCGAACGTCACCGTCGATCTCACCAACAACGCGCTGGCCGGCCAACTCAACGAGCTTTTCATCGCCAGCCCCGGACAGCAGGGGATCGTTTCGCCCTACTTTCTGGGCGGACTGGGCAACGCCGCCGGACAGTTGTTCCGCCGCAACTTCCCCGACTACCAGGTTCGCCTGCAGGTCAACATCCCGCTGAAGAACCGCCAGGCGCGGGCCGACCTGACCGCTTCCCTTCTGGAAAAGCGCCAGCAGGAAATCCGCTTGGCGCAGGCGCGCAACGCGGTGCGCAGCGCAGTGCAGTCGGCCATGATCCAGCTCGAGCAGGCGCGCGCCCGCTACCAGGCCGCGCTGAAGGCGCAGGAGCTGCAGCAGCAAACCCTGACCGCCGAGCAGAAGAAGTTCGACCTCGGCGCCTCGACCATCTTCCAGGTCGTGCAGGCGCAGCGCGACCTGGCCAACGCGCGCACGACGCTGATCATCACCCAGAACACCTATATCAGCGCGCGCATCAACCTCGACCGCTCCACCGGCCATACGCTCACGGCCAACAACATCTCCATCGCCGAAGCCTACGAGGGCGTCGTCGCCCGGCGCCCCGACCCCATCCCGCCCGCCGCCCGGGAAAGCCCTGAATAAATCCGTCAATCGACGGCGGCGCGGGGCGCCGGCCAAGCGCGTCGGGGCAAGCGGGTTTTCGCGGCTGAACGCGGGTTTTCGCGAAGCGCCCCCGTATTTTCACCTCTGTATTTTGTGCGCCGCCCGCGCGCATCTTCAGCGGCGGTTGCGGGCGCGGCGGCGCGGCGTGGGAAAATGGAGACGGCATGGCGCAGGGAAAAACGAAGCCGCCGCGGGGCAAGGCCAAGCCGAACGGCGGCGCCGTAACGGGACATGAAGCCGAACTGTGGGCGGCGGCCGACTTGCTGCGCGGCTCGATGGACGCCGCCGAATACAAGCACGTCGTGCTCGGCCTGATCTTCCTCAAATACATCTCCGACGCCTTCGAGGAGCGCCATGCGGCGCTGCTCGCCGAGTGGGGGCCGGAGGCCGCCGAAGACCGCGACGAGTACACCGCCGAGAACGTCTTCTGGTCGCCGCCCGAGGCGCGCTGGGCGCATCTCCGCTCCCAGGCGAAGCAGCCTGAAATCGGCCGCATCGTCGATGACGCCATGGCCGCCGTCGAACGCGGCAACCCGGCGCTCAAAGGCGTGCTGCCCAAAGATTACGCCCGCCCCGCGCTCGACAAGCAGCGGCTCGGCCGGCTTATCGACCTGATCGGCAACGTCGAGATCGGCGGCGCGGACGCCCGCTCGAAAGACGTGCTCGGCCGCGTGTACGAATACTTCCTCTCGCAATTCGCCGGCGCCGAAGGCAAGAAGGGCGGCGAGTTCTATACGCCGCGCTGCGTCGTCAAGCTGCTGGTCGAGATGCTCCAGCCCTGGGTAGGCCGGGTTTACGACCCCTGCTGCGGCTCGGCGGGAATGTTCGTGCAGTCGATGGAGTTCATCCGCGCCCACTCCACCGGCAACGGCAACGGCGGCAAAACCCCGCGGGGCGCCAGAGCCGACATCTCGATCTACGGCCAGGAATCGAACTACACCACCTGGAAGCTGGCCAAGATGAACCTGGCCATCCGCGGCATCGAAAGCCTGATGATCGTCCAGGGCGACAGCTTCCACGACGACCGCCACCCGGATCTGAGAGCCGACTACATCTTGGCCAATCCGCCGTTCAACGTCTCAGACTGGGGCGGCGAGCGGCTGGCCGAAGACAAGCGCTGGCGCTACGGCGCCCCGCCCAAAGGCAACGCCAACTTCGCCTGGGTGCAGCACATGGTCCACCACCTGGCGCCCCAAGGCCTCGCCGGTTTCGTGCTGGCCAACGGCTCGATGTCGTCGATCCAGACGAGCGAAGGCGCCATCCGCAAGAATCTGATCGAGGCCGATCTGGTGGATTCGATGGTTGCCCTGCCCGGGCAGCTTTTCTATTCGACCCAGATTCCCGCCTGCCTGTGGTTCCTCGCCCGCAACCGCAAGCGCCGCGGCGAAATCCTCTTCATCGACGCCCGCCGCCTGGGGCGCATGGCCGACCGCACGCACCGCGAGTTGACCGACGGCGACATCGCCCGCATCGCGCGCACCTACCGCGGCTGGCGCCGCGGCGCGAAAGGGTACGCCGACGTTCCCGGCTTCTGCAAGAGCGCGGCGCTCGACGAGGTGCGCAAGCACGGCCACGTGCTGACCCCCGGCCGCTACGTCGGCGCGGAGCCGCAGGCCGAAGACGGCGAGCCGTTCGCGGAAAAGATGCAACGCCTCGCCGGTGAGCTCGCAGCCCAGCAGGCCGAAAGCTCGAAACTCGACGCGGCCATCGCCGACAATTTGAAAACGCTGGGCTTCGGAGGCGGGAAATCGTGAGCATCAACACGCAATTTCTCAGGCGCTGCCTCGATACGCTTGACCGCGCCCTGCAAGAACTCGAGCGCCATGCCCCGAACACGATGCTTTACGACATCTACCGCTCGGCTTGCATCAAGCAGTTCGAGATTATCCTGGAGCAAAGCGGCAATCTGTTGAAGAAACGCCTGCGCCCCTGGTTCGCAAGCAATCGGCAGGTCGACCGTTTGGTTTTCAAGGACTTCTTCCGCCATGCCGCCAAACACGGCCTGATCGACGCGCAAGCCTGCGAGCGCTGGCTGCAGTACCGCGACAACCGCAACGATACGGCCCACGACTACGGCGAAGACTTTGCCGAAACCACGCTGAAGCTCTTGCCGGACTTTCTCGCCGACGCCAAGGCGCTGGCCGACGTGATCGAAAATGCCCAGGACGACTGAACGGCTGCGCCTGCCGCCGCGGCACCGCAAGCAGCTTGAAGCGCTGCTGCGCGAGCACCTGCCCGATGTCGAGGTCTGGGCCTACGGCAGCCGGGTCAACGGCCGCGGCCACGACGGCAGCGACCTCGACTTGGCGCTGCGCGGGCCGGATCTGCGGGAAATCCCGATCGGCGCCTTCGCCGACTTCACCGAAGCGCTGCGGAAGTCGAATATCCCCTTCCTGGTGGAAGCCCGCGACTGGGCGCGCCTGCCGGAGAGCTTCCACCGCGAGATCGAACGGGATTACGTCGTGCTGCGATAATGGCGCGGGAGACGACGGCGCGCTGCCCGCAGAGAATATCGAAGAGATGGGTTTGGTTTCCAGAAAAGAGGATTCATGAATCTCGACTTGACGCCGCTCCAAAACGCTGTCGCCCAACTGGAAGAGGCGCTGCGCTATTACGATTCCGACATCGCATTGCGCGATCCCGGTCTCCGGCTGCAACTCCGATCCTCTGTAATCCATGCTTTCGAGTTCACCTACGAACTTGCGGTCAATATGATCAAGCGGTATCTCGAACGGGCCTCCCCCAATCCGGCGCAGATCGACGAGATGGACTTTCCCGAAATCATGCGGGAAGCATTCCGAACAGGTCTGGTGCGGTCCGAATTGGACGTCTGGAAGGAGTACCGCAAGCGGCGCGGCACGACCAGCCACACCTACGACGAAGACAAGGCCCAAATGGTCTTCGAAGGCGCGCCGGATTTCCTTATCGAGGCCCGATACCTTCTGGGCCGGCTTGAGAAGAGGAACGACTCTCTTGACGCCGCCGATTGACATCCGCCCCGACCATCTGCGCATCGTCCGGGACGTGTTGCGCCGGCATCTGCCGCATGGCGTGACCGCATGGGTTTTCGGCAGCCGCGCCGACTGGAAAACGAAAGATTCATCCGATCTCGATCTCGCCCTTGAAGGGGATACCCGCTTGGCGTCGAAGAGTTTGTCCGCGATGGAAACAGCGTTCGAGGAATCCGATCTTCCCTATGCCGTGGACATCGTGGACGTCAACCGGATCGGAGATCGGTTCCGAAAGATCGTTGAGAAGCAACGGGTGCGCTTGCCGGTGAACGATCACTCGGGAAATGGACGCGAACAGAGTGCGCTGGTGGAGAATGAAAATCAATATGCCGGCGCGGGCCGGCCTACCGTAACTCTCGGCGATTGCATCGAAATCAACGATTCCACCTACTCACCGAAAGAGGCATGGCCTTTCATCAATTACCTGGACACAGGTAATATCACGGGGAATCGGATTTTCCAAATTCAGCATCTAGTCGCCGGAAAAGACAACATACCAAGTCGGGCGCGGCGAAAAGTTCGGCCAGGTGACATCGTGTATTCAACGGTTCGCCCCAATCAAAGACACTTCGGAATACTCAAGCAGGTTCCAGAGAATTTTTTGGCTTCGACGGGCTTTTCTGTCATACGAGGCAAAGATGGTTTTGCGCACACGGATTTTATTTATTGGTTTCTGGTGCAAGACCAAGTTGTCGAAAAGCTCCACACTATCGCAGAACACAGCACATCGGCATACCCATCTATCAAGCCATCTGACATCGAGCGGTTGGAGATACCGCTTCCCCCTCTCCGCGAGCAGCGCGCGATAGCCCGCATTCTGGGGACATTGGACGACAAGATCGAGTTGAACCGGCGCATGAACGAGACATTGGAGGCGATGACGCGGGCGTTATTCCGCTCGTGGTTCGTCGATTTCGACCCGGTCCGCGCCAAGATAGCCGGCCGCGACCCCGCCCTGCCCCCCGCCATCGCCGCCCTCTTCCCCAACCGCATGGTAAACTCCGAGCTGGGCCAAATCCCCGAAGGCTGGCAGGTGAAGGCGCTGGAGGATGAGTTGAGCGATCTGGTCTCCGGTCAGCGACCCAGGGGCGGCGCGGTCAACTTTGGAGTGCCCAGCATCGGGGCGGAAAACGTCATCGGGCTCGGCGTCTATAATTACGCCAGCGAGAAATACGTGCCCGCCGATTTCTTTGCGCGACTCAGAGACAAGGGCGCCGACGTGCGGGATGGAGACGTGCTTCTTTACAAGGACGGCGCATCCATAGGCCGCAAGACCTACTTCGGCTGCGGCTTCCCTCACGCCGAATGCGCCGTCAACGAGCACGTCTTCATCCTGAGGTTGCGCGACCCGGAGGCGCAGCGGTATCTTTTCTTCTGGCTCGATCAACCCTGGATGACGCAGCGCATCATCGCCCTGAACTCGAACTCGGCGCAGCCCGGCATCAACAAGACCGGCGTCCGGGGGCTGCCCCTGCTTCTCCCGCCGCCCGGCGTTCTGGCGGCGTTCGACGCGCAAGCAGGCGCCGCGACCGACAAAATTTTCGCAAATTGCCGCGAATCCCGCAAACTTGCCGCGTTGCGTGATATACTGCTACCCAAGCTGATGTCGGGGAAGCTGCGGACGCCTCAGGACCAAGATACGCCAAGCACGATGACTGCACATCGAACAGTAGCGCATTCGCAATACCGGGGAAGATAAATCATGAGCATTGAAATTGTTTGGGGCACTAACCGAAACCCTGTCGCCAGCCAAGAGTTGGTTCAACTCCTTTCACATCAAATCGGTTTTTCCGGTCAATTATTCGTCGGATACCCTATTATTGGCACTTCTGAAGGGCGTCATGTAATCGACGCTCTCTTGGTGTCCAAAGACAAAGGAGTTATCGTATTTGACCTTATCGAAGGTCAAGGTCCTGATGCATGCGGTTACGAATCGCGTCAAGACGACTCCGCCAATAAACTCGAGGCGAGGCTTAGACTCAATCGAGTTTTGGTGCAGCGCAGAGAATTGCGCATCCCTATTCATGCAATTTCGTTCGCACCGGGTGTGAATGTGCCAGAGAAATACGCCAAAAACGATTATCCGATAGCCAATGGCAATACTCTTGTCCGAGAGCTAAAGAGATTTGAATGGTCAAACCCTGAACGGAATACCTATGAAACCACGTTGTCTGTATTGCAGAGCATTTCGACGATTCGCCAAGGCAGAACGAGACGTGGGATAAAACAGGAAAACTCTCGGGGCGACAAACTAAAACGTCTTGAAGCCGCAATCGCTACATTGGACAACAGGCAAAGCAAAGCAGTTATTGAAACGGTCGAAGGAGTACAACGCATTCGCGGCCTAGCCGGGTCGGGCAAAACCATCGTACTAGCACTAAAGGCAGCATATCTTCATGCTCAACATCCTGAGTGGCGTATCGCCGTAACCTTCAATACGCGCTCACTCAAGGGATATTTTCATCGTCTGATCAACAACTTCGTTCTTGAGCAAACGCACGAGGAACCTGATTGGGAATGTTTGCGCATCGTGAACGCATGGGGAGCACCGGGTGGAAGCGATCGAGATGGCATATATTACGAATTTTGTCGTGTCCATGATATCCAATATCTAGATTTCGGATCGGCGAAGCAGTCTTTCGGAACAGATAAGGCATTTGCAGAAGCCTGCGCACTTGCCATCAGCCAAAGCCGTGAAAACAAACAAATCTATGATGCAATTCTTGTGGATGAGGCACAGGATTTCCCGCCGGCGTTCCTGAGGCTTTGCTACGAGATGCTCAATGCTCCCAAAAGGCTGGTTTATGCGTATGACGAGATGCAGAGCCTCACGGGAGAATCCCTGCCTTCCCCGGAGGAGATTTTCGGAAGTAATACAGACGGCTCTCCCAAAGTGCAGTTTGACCGAATGAGCAATGGCAGACCAAGACAGGACATTATTTTGGAGAAATGCTATCGCAACTCGCGGCCTGTACTTGTAACTGCTCATGCTCTGGGATTTGGGATATATCGAGAGCCACAGGGGGAAGGCGGCACTGGACTTATACAAATGTTCGACCAGCCGCAACTCTGGGAAGAGATCGGATACAAGCAAAAAAATGGCGCGCTAAAGGAAGGCTCTTCAGTAACCCTTCATAGGACACCAGACACTAGTCCCGAATTTCTGGAAGATCATTCCGCCACTGATGACTTGATACAGTTCATTTCTTTCAGTAACGAGGAAGAACAGGCAGAATGGTTGGCGAAAGCAATCAAGAAAGATCTGAGTGATGGGGAACTGCGTCCCGATGATATCGTTGTCATAAACCCTTATCCCCTTACGACTCGCATGAAGGTCGGCCCGGCACGGGCTCTCTTGCTCGACATGCGCATCAAGTCCCATCTTGCCGGTGTTGACACTGATCCCGACATCTTCTTTAACGAAGAATCAGTGACATTTACGGGTGTTTTTCGTGCGAAAGGCAATGAAGCCGGAATGGTCTATATAATCAATGCTCAAGACTGTCACTCGGCAAAATTTAATCTGGCGAACAAAAGAAACCAACTCTTTACAGCTATTACCAGAAGTAAAGCATGGATTCGCGTACTCGGCGTGGGTCCCCATATGGATGCGCTCATGAAAGAATACAAAATGTTAAAAGAGCAAAAGTTCGAATTGAAATTCGTCTATCCAACCGAAGATCAACGAAAGCAGTTGCGGATCGTTCATCGAGATATGAGCACGAAAGAGCAAAGACAATTGAAAAATCGCCAAAAGGGCATGGATGATCTAATCAGTGATATCGAAGCCGGCAATATCCATATTGAAGATCTGGATGAAAATAAAGTTGCCAAACTTAAAAGGCTTTTGGAAAATGGCAAATAACATGCCAACCCCTAACCAGATTGAAAACCAGATCAACGGACTCGTCCGATATTTGGTGGAGGTGGGTCTTGCAGACGATCAAAGTTTCGCATTCCAGCGATCAGGCAGTGGCAACTCTGTCGAGATCACATTTCAAGGCGCCGGCCAAGTATCAAATGCATTGAAAAATCGCAGCTATGACGAGATTTACAAGCATTTTGCGCAAACTCGAGCTTACAATGTGAAGTTGCCTGATGGAGCAATGATTCAGATGATGTATGAATTCTCAAAAAAGGCGCTGCAGCGTCATCGACTTGCATTCTTCCCCTCGCCTCACCTGGAGCAGTTTCAAAACGATCCGAATATCTATCTCGACGATGAAGTTTATGCTGACATAGTAGCCAAAAACATTGTTCCGGCCCCCATGCGTTTCGATTACGATGCTCGAAACCACCCATCCCAGGAACTGGATCATCCCAAGTCTCACATGACCGTTGGGCAATACAAAAACTGCAGGATCCCGGTTTCGGCGCCGATAACCCCAAGCCGCTTTGTGGATTTTATACTCAGGAATTTCTATCATACCGCATTCGCTCGATATGCGAATGACCTTCCTGCTCACAGTGAAACATTCGCTGACTCGATACTACCGTCTGAACGCAATATGGTTCATGTAGTGATCCCAGCATGACAACTATCGCCGACCAAACGGGCAATCAAAGCCAAGAATTACGATGATCTGCGCATCGAAACCCAGACGCTGCGGTTCCACGCCAAAAGCCTGCGGGCGTTGATGGCGCAATCGAGAAAAGGGAAAATTCGATGAAAGTCAGAATCCGGGATCGAGAAGCGCTGCTTGCGGTGCCGCCCGCGGCGCTGTCGGCCTACGCCCGCGCTGCCGGATGGGCCAGGACCGAGCCCTACGGAGACCATTCCGATGTGTATGCCGGCGAGGGGCTGCCCGAAATCATTTTGCCGCGAACCCAACGCTTGGGCGATTACGCCGGCGTGGTGTCGCAACTCGTGGACATTTTCGCAAAGGCCGCCGGAACGGATGAGCTTTCCCTCTACCGCGGTCTGATGGCCGCCGACCGCGACGTGCTCCGCTTGCGGGCCGCCGGAACCGACGCCGGCCATGTGGCGGTGAGCGACGGGATCGACCTTATGGAGGGCGCCCGCGACATGATCCTGGCCGCGGCGTGTTCGCTGCAAGACCCGCAGCCGCTCTACCGGAGAGGCGAGAACGAAGAAGCCGCGGATTATGTCCGCCGGATAGGCTTGGGGCAGACGGAGCAGGGCAGTTTCATCGTCACGCTGTTGCTGCCCGCCGCTTCGCCGTCGATGCGGCAACCCCGCGAGCCGGACCGGGCGTTCGACGGCGCCCCGGTCGAGCGGCGGATGACAAAGAGGCTGGTTGAAGCGCTGCGCGCAGCCCGCCAGGCAATCGAAAGAAGGATTGCAGGAGACACGGGCGCTTTCTTCGAGGCCGTGGAACAGGGGGTAAGCGCCAACTTGTGCAAAGCCTTGGCCAAGCTGATCCAACCGTTCCCGGCGCTGGATGTGAGCGTGACTTGGGCATGTACGCATCCGCCGGCGACAACAACGCCGGATGTCGTTCATTTCCTCAAGGCCGATGCGCCGGTCCTGCGCGAAGCCGCGCGGTCGTTCCGCAGCTATGCGCCGCAACCCGATATGCGCTTGACCGGCACTGTGCAAAAACTGGAGCGCAACGAGAAAGGGATGCAAGGGGCGGTTACCCTGCGGACATCCATTGACAACCAGGATCAATCGGTCCTGGCCGTCCTGAATCCGCGCGATTACGAGCAAGCCATCCAGGCTCATCGGGAAGAGGCGCCGATCGTCATGGCGGGCGATCTCAAGCGATCCGGCAAGACATGGCGCCTGTTGAACCCGCGCATCGTCGATATCGGATGAGGCCGCGCCCGAGGAAGAAGGGTAGCCCGGGATTCCGTCAACGAACGGACGTCTCCAGCCCAGGCTGATTTTTCCCATGCTCACCAAGCTGACCATCCGCAACTTCAAGCGGTTCGAGGATGTCGAGATCGAACTTGATAATCCGGTAGTGTTCATCGGGCCGAACAATTCCGGCAAGACCTCGGCCATGCAGGCGCTGGCGCTTTGGGATACCGGCCTGAAGCGCTGGAACGAGAAGCGCTCGGGCAAGGCCGTTTCGGGAAAGCGCCGCCGGGGCGCCGCGGTCAACCGCAGGGACATCCCGGCCGTCCCCGTTGCCGGCGCGGCCCGGCATCGACAAACCCGGCGTTCGGGGGCTGCCTCTGCTTCTCCCGCCGTCCGGCGTCCTGGCGGCGTTCGACGCGCAAGCAGGCTCCGCAACCGGCAAAATTTTCGCAAATTGCCGCGAATCCCGCGCACTCGCTGCGCTGCGTGATATACTGCTACCCAAGCTGATGTCGGGGGAGCTGCGCGGGGAGGGACTTGTAAAGTCCTCAGGAATATCCAAATGACTTTCATCCGCAAGATAGTAAAAGTGCGGCATCCCGGGACGCTATGCCGTTTCGATTGGCCGACGGATCTACCCGATTTTGGACGCTACAATTTGATCTACGGTTGGAATGGTTCGGGTAAAACTACCATCAGCAAACTCTTTCGTGCATTGGGAAGGGAAGGGAAACTTGAAAACTGCGATGACGTTGTTTTCTCCGTTAACGGAAGAGACATTCGAGGAGTCGATTTCGAGCAAGAGCAATTCTCTGTTCGCGTTTTCAACCGAGATTTTGTGTCGGACAATGTCTTTCCGGTCTTTCCGCTTGGAGGAAAAGATGTTCGCCCTATTTTCGTGCTCGGAAAGGATAGTATTCAAAAGCAGCACGAGATCGAGAATTTCAAAGAGAAACTCAAGGATGCACAAGACTCGCTTGAAACTGCTCAGAGGAATAAGGAGCAGGACAAAAAATCTCTCGGCAAGCATTGCAGAGATCATGCTTTGGCCATAAAAAAGATACTCAGATCATCTGGGGACAACCCTTACAACAATTACAACAAATTGAATTATCAAACGTGTGCAGAGAAAATGATTGGTAATGGTGCGGACAACTATCGACTAAGTGACAATGAACATAATGCTCTGAGGCGCCAATCAATTCAGATGCCGAAGAACAAAATTGAGGAGATCACATATCGGATTCCCGCACTGATGGCATATGCGGAGGCGGTATCCAGATCTCTGAATAAAACTGTCGTTTCAGCTACTATCCAATCTCTAAAGAGCGACACATCTCTGTCTCGGTGGATAGACCAAGGTCTTGAACTCCATCAGTCGCGGGATGCGAACCGATGTCTCTTTTGTGAACAGACTCTACCAATCAATCGCCTTGAACAACTTGAAGCTCATTTCAATGCTGAATACAAACAGTTTATGGGTGTGCTGGATGCACAAATTAAAGAACTACGAAGTGAATTGGATGGCATCAATGCCATCAATACTGTATCATTGCCGAATAGTGCTCAGTTTTACGAACATCTCAGTGCAAAGTATGAAGATGCGCGGAATAGCCTGAACAAAGCATTGAAAAACACAAATGATTTTCTGGACTTGCTGAAACAAAAGCTGGAAGAAAAGAAAGAACAAGTTTTCGAACGCCGCACTCTTGATGTTCACGTTCCTGAGATCGATTCAACGGTTGTTGAGTGCTTAAATGAGGTTGTGCGGCAGCACAATACTGAATGTGACGACTTCGATACTCAAGTAGCACAAGCCAGAAAACAACTGGAGGCCGCTTATGTTGCAGATAACTTGAACGAGTTTGATCGACTGAAAAATTCTATCGCCAAATCACAGTCGGATATCGAAAAAGCATCCAATGAGGTCAGTCAGTTCCGAAAACAAATCAAACAACTTGAGCGCGAGATCACAGAACATCGTAAGCCGGCCGAAGAACTCAACGAAGATCTTCGGAAGTATCTCGGCCATAGCGAATTGCAATTAGCCGTTGAAGATACAGGATACACAATCACGCGAAATAATGCTCCAGCGGAAGGGTTGAGCGAAGGGGAAAAGACAGCAATTGCCCTGCTGTATTTTCTGAAATCTCTCAAAGATCGACACTTCGTCTTGGCCAAGGGAGTAGTGGTGTTTGATGATCCTGTTTCCAGCCTTGATGCCAATGCGCTCTATCTTGCTTTCGGATTTATCCAGGAACGAATGCAAAACGCAGCGCAAGTATTCATTCTTACACATAATTTTACTCTTTTCAGGAATGTTAAAAATTGGTTTCAGCATATTAGTGGACACAGAAAAAAAGATGTCAGCCAACGCCCCACAAGGTTCTACATGCTTGAGCTGAAATTTGACGGGAACCAACGCTTTTCCACATTACGACAGCTTGATCCTCTGCTTGAAGACTACGAATCCGAATACCATTACCTTTTCGCCCGAATATACCGGGAAGCGAAAAAAGAGAACAGGGCTCTCAAAGAAAGCTATGTTCTTCCAAACATGGCGCGGCGTCTTTTGGAGAGCTTTCTTGCGTTTCGTAAGCCGCAAGCAAGGGAGGGGTTGTGGCAAAAATTGAAGGTTGTGGAATTCGATGAAGTCAAAAAGATACGAATTCTGCGATTTCTGAACACATATTCCCATGCCGATTCCGTCCGGGAACACGAACATGACCCGTCTCCGCTTGCAGAGGCAAGCGCGGTTCTGAAAGATCTTTTGGAATTGATGGAAAAAGAAGATACCAAACACTACCAAGCAATGGTGGAACTCGTAGAGCAATCTAAAGTCGAAGCATGAACGCCCAAGGAATTTCCCCATGCTCACCAAATTGACCATCCGCAACTTCAAGCGGTTCGAGGATGTCGAGATCGAGCTTGATAATCCGGTAGTGTTCATCGGGCCGAACAACTCCGGCAAGACCTCGGCCATGCAGGCTTTGGCGCTTTGGGATACCGGCCTGAAGCGCTGGAACGAGAAGCGCTCG
Source organism: Bryobacterales bacterium (assembly GCA_965242705.1). Taxonomy (GTDB): domain Bacteria; phylum Acidobacteriota; class Terriglobia; order Bryobacterales; family UBA6623; genus CATQHP01. The sequence continues at coordinate 4,748,545 of OZ251486.1, read as the reverse complement.
GGCAAGGCCGTTTCGGGAAAGCGCCGCCGGGGCGTCGCGGTCAACCGCAGGGATATCCTGGCCATCCCCGTTCCCAGTGCGGCCCTGTTGTGGCGCGGGCGGCATACGCGCAACGTGGATCAAACCCCAAGCGGGCAGCGGACGGACAACGTGCGCATCGAGGTAATCGTCGAGGGCATTGCCAAGGGGATCAAGTGGACTTGCGGACTGGAGTTCGACTACGCCAACCAGGAGTCGTTCTATTGCCGGCCGCTGCGCACGGGCGGCGGCAAGCATCCGCAACAGATGCCGGTTCCGCAAGCGGCCGCGGCGGCGCGGATCGCCTTTCTTCCTCCGATGTCGGGTCTCGCGGCGACGGAAACGCGGCTGGATCAAGGCGCGGTCAACGTCCGCGTCGGCGAAGGTCGCACGGCTGAGGTGCTGCGCAACCTTTGTTTTCGCGTTCTGAATGAGAACCCCGACAGATGGGACGAAATGGCGCGGCGGATCGAGTCCCTGTTCGGCGCCGCGATCGACAAGCCGCATTACATCGAGGAGCGGGGAGAAATCGCGATGGACTACCGCGAAAGCGGGGTCCGGCTCGACCTTTCCGCGAGCGGAAGGGGCTTGCAGCAAACGCTGCTGATCCTGGCCTATATGTACGCCAACCCGGGGGCGGTGATTCTGCTCGACGAACCCGACGCGCATCTCGAGATTCTACGCCAGCGGCAGATTTACAGGCTGCTGAGCGACACGGCCGCGGAGAGCGGCAGCCAGGTCATCGCCGCCAGTCATTCGGAGGTGCTGCTGAACGAAGCCGCCGAAAAAGATCTGGTCGTGGCCTTCATCGGAAAGCCGCACCGCATCGAGGGCGGCAAAAGTCAGGCGCGCAAGGCGTTGGCCGAGATCGGTTTCGACCAGTACGCGCAGGCCGAGCAGACCGGCTGGGCGCTCTACGTCGAAGGCTCGACGGATTTGGCGGTATTGCAGGCTTTCGCCAAGCGTCTGGGCCATGATCGGGCGGCGCGGGCGCTCGAGCGGCCCTTCGTGCGCTACGTCGGCAACCAACCGAGGGCAGCCGAAAGGCATTTCTACGGCCTCAGGGAAGCGCTGCCCGAACTCGAGGGCATAGCTCTTTTCGACCGTCTCAAAAGCGCGGCGCCGGCGGACGGCGCGCTGCGGCGCCTGGAGTGGAAGCGGCGGGAAATCGAAAACTACTTTTGCACGCGGGCGACGCTTGAAGCCTACGCCGCCGCGTCCGAGGCGGAAGACCGGCCGATGCCGTTGTTCACGCAAGATGAGGCCGACAAACGGCTGCGGGCGATGCGCGAGGCGATAGCCGAGATTGAGGAGGCCATGGCGAGGCTGGGCAAGGGGCCGCCTTGGGATGCCGAAACCAAAGTGAGCGATGAGTTCCTCGCGCCGCTTTTCGCGGCGTATTTCCAGAAGCTCGGCCTGCCGAATCTGATGGAAAAGAAAAACTTTTACGAGCTCGCCGAGCACATTCCCGAAGCGGAAATCGACCCCGAAGTTACGGAAAAGCTTGACGCGATAGCGGAAACGGCGCAAAGCGCAAAGCCGCGCGGATAAAATGAAAGACTCGCCTCGCAGCGAGCCCCTTTCCGTCTCATGCCCCGGCTGGACAGCCTGACCGTCCGCGGCTTCAAGTCGATTCGCGCGCTTGAAGGCTTCGAGTTGCGCAATCTGAACGTGTTGATCGGCGCCAACGGGGCGGGCAAGAGCAACTTCATCGACCTGTTCCGCATGGCGGCGGCGCTGGCCGAGAGAAGCTTGCAGCTTTTCGTTGGTCAGCAAGACGGGCCGGACGCCCTGCTGTTCGGCGGACGCAAGCGGACGCAGCGCCTGGAGGCGGAGTTCGTTTTCGGAAACGACAGCTACGCCTTTGCGCTCGAATCCGCGGGGGAGCGTCTGCTCTTCGCCCGCGAGGCAACGGCACCCCTCTCATGGGCGGCGGGAGCATCCGAAAACGGGTACGTAGAATCGTGTTTGCCCGGTGTCGTCCACCCTGTTGCCTCTCATATCATCCAAACGCTCGCCGGTTGGCGCGTCTATCATTTCCACGACACCGGCGGCTCGGCCTCAGTGCGAAACGCGCAGCCCGTGCGCGACAATCTGCGGCTCAAACCGGACGCGGGCAACTTGGCGCCCTTCCTGCGGTTGCTGCGCGAGCGCCACGCGGACCACTATCGGCGGATCGTCGAAGCGGTGCGGCTTGCCGCCCCGTTCTTCGGAGACTTCGTTTACCGCAAAAAAGATCCCGGAGATCGCGTGGATTTGGAGTGGTTCGAGGCGGACGATGCGGACACCGTGCGCGGCCCGCGCCAACTCTCCGACGGCACGCTGCGCTTCATCTGTCTGGCAACCCTGCTTCTCCAGCCGCCGCGCCTGCAACCGGAACCGATACTGATCGACGAACCGGAGTTGGGGTTGCACCCCTACGCGCTCTCGTTGCTGGCCGAAATGCTCCGGCGCGCCGGCGAGGCGCGGCAGGTCGTCGCCGTAACGCAGTCCGCTGATTTGGTCAGCGAGTTGGAGCCGGAAGAAGTCGTTGCAGTCAACCGACGGAACGGCGCATCCGTCTTCGAGCGCCTGGAGGCGGACCGCCTGCAAGACTGGCTGGAGGATTACGCGCTGGGCGACCTGTGGAAGATGAACGTACTCGGAGGCAGTCCCGCGCGATGAAGCATGCGATCGTCGTCTGCGAAGGACAGACCGAGCAGGTTTTCGTAAGGAACATTCTCGTCCCGGCGTTGGCGGCGCAGGAAGTGTTTGTCGAACCGAGGGTTATCAAGACTTCCCAGCGCGGCAGGGGCGGAGCGCTCAGCGGGCAGCGTGTGTTGCGCTTCCTGCGCAACACTCTCCGCGAGCGGCGGGATGCCTATGTAACGACGTTTTTCGATCTATACGGGCTGCCTGGAGACTTCCCCGGCCGCTCCGGCGGCGGCGCGCAGATGGACCCCGTGAAGCGAGCGGCGGCCATTGAAAACGGATTCCACGCGGCGGTTGTCCGCGAGGCGGAGTGCCGCCCGGAGCGGTTTTTCCCGCACATTCAACCTTACGAGTTCGAAGCCTTGCTCTTTTCCGACGTGAAACGGTTTCCCGAGACCGATCCGCAGTGGACGACCTGCCTGCCCCAATTGCAAAAAGCACGGGATGCGGCGCAGACTCCCGAGCACATCAACGACGGCCTGAACACGCATCCATCGGCGCGTTTGCGGCAACTTCTGCGCCCGCGATACGATAAGGTGCTTCACGGCTCGGCCGTATCCGCGCGCATCGGCATCGGCCGGATGCGCGCCGAATGCCGCCATTTCGACAAGTGGCTGTCGCGCGTGGAGTCCCTGCCGCGGCGGCAAGCCGAGTAGCAATCGCATGCCCGTGTTGTCCGAGTCGGTGCTGGAGGAAACCGCTCTTGCCTGGCTCGAGAACATCGGCTGGGACGTTGCCCGCGGCGCGGATATAGCCCCCGATGCGCCTCGCGCGGAACGCGAAGATTACGGCGAAGTCGTGTTGGCGGGACGCCTGCGCGCGGCGCTCGCCCGGCTCAATCCCGACCTGCCCGCCGAGGCTCTGGACGATGCCTTCCGCAAGCTGACCCGGCCGGAAGGGGCCGCGCCGGCGGAGCGCAACCGCGCTTTCCACCGCATGGCCGTCAACGGCGTGGACGTGGAATACCGCGACGCCGCCGGGGCCTTGCGCGGGGCGCCCGCGCGCGTAATCGACTTCGACGCGGCGGAAGCCAACGACTGGCTCGCGGTCAACCAGTTCACCGTCGTGGAGAACAAGCGGGAGCGCCGCCCGGACGCGGCGCTCTTCGTCAACGGCCTGCCGCTGGTCGTCGTCGAACTGAAGAACCCCGTCGATGAGAAAGCCACGACCCAGGCGGCGTACCGGCAATTGCAGACCTACAAGGCGGAAATCCCTGCGTTGTTCGTCTTCAACGCCGCGCTCATCGCGTCGGACGGGACGGAAGCGCGCATCGGCACGCTGACCGCCGGTTGGGAGTGGTTCAAGCGCTGGCGCACGATCGCCGGCGAAACGCCGGTAGAACCCCGCACGCTGCAACTCCAGGCGCTGCTCGAGGGCGTCTGCGAGCCGCGCCGGTTCCTGTCGCTGGTGCGCGATTTCATCGTTTTCGAGGACAGCGGCGGCGGCGCGCTCGTCAAGAAGATGGCCGGCTACCACCAGTTCAACGCCGTGGAAGCCGCGGTTGCCGAGACGCTGCGCGCCGCGGGACTGCGCAACAAGGCCGCGGTTGGCGCCGCCGAGGCGGGGCGCAGGCCGGGCGGCGAGCCGGGCGACCGGCGGATCGGCGTGGTCTGGCATACCCAGGGGTCGGGCAAGAGCCTGACCATGGTTTTCTACGCCGGGCGCATCGTCCGCGAGCCGGCGATGGGCAACCCGACCGTCGTCGTGCTGACCGACCGCAACGACCTCGACGACCAGCTTTTCGCCGTTTTCGCGCGCTGCGCCGATCTGCTGCGCCAGCCTCCGCAACAGGTCGAAAACCGGGCCGGCCTGCGCCAAAAGCTCGCCGTCGAATCGGGCGGCGTCGTGTTCACGACGATCCAGAAATTCTTTCCCGAGGAAAAGGGCGACCGCTTCCCGATGCTTTCGGAGCGGCGCAACATCGTGGTCATCGCCGACGAGGCGCACCGCAGCCAGTACGATTTCATCGACGGCTACGCGCGGCACATGCGCGACGCGCTGCCCAACGCCTCGTTCATCGGCTTCACCGGCACGCCGATCGAGCTCAGGGACGCCAACACGCGCGCCGTCTTCGGCGGTTACATCAGCATTTACGACATTCAACGCGCCGTCGAAGACAAGGCGACGGTACCCATCTACTACGAGAGCCGGTTGGCCCAACTGGCGCTCGACGAGCGCGAGAAGCCGCGCATCGACCCGGGTTTCGAGGAAGCGACCGAGGGCGAAGAGATCGGCCGCAAGGAAAAGCTCAAGAGCAAATGGGCGCAACTCGAGGCCGTGGTCGGCGCCGAGAAGCGCTTGGCGCTCGTTGCCCGCGATATCGTCGAGCACCTCGAGCAGCGCCTGGAAACGATGGAAGGCAAGGCGATGATCGTCTGCATGAGCCGGCGCATCTGCATCGCTCTCTACCGCGAACTGGCGCGCCTGCGGCCCGGCTGGCAGCACAAGGACGACGACAAGGGCCGCCTCAAGGTAGTGATGACCGGCGCCGCCTCCGACCCGCTCGACTGGCAGCCGCATATCCGCAACAAGCAGCGGCGCGAGGCGCTGGCGCAGCGCTTCCGCAACCCCGCGGACCCGCTGCGCATCGTGCTCGTGCGCGACATGTGGCTGACCGGCTTCGATGCGCCGATCCTGCACACGATGTACGCGGACAAGCCGATGCGCGGCCACGGATTGATGCAGGCCATCGCCCGCGTCAACCGCGTGTTCAAAGACAAGCCGGGCGGCCTCGTCGTCGATTACCTGGGCATCGCCCACGAGCTGAAGCAGGCGCTGGCGGCCTATACCAAGAGCGGCGGCAAGGGGCGGGCCGCCCTCGACCAGTCGCAGGCGGTGACGGTGATGCTCGAAAAATACGAAATCTGCTGCGGCCTGTTCCACGGCTTCGACCGGTCGCAGTGGGCCACCGGCGCGTCGGCGGAACGGCTGCTGGGGCTGCTGCCGGCCGCGCAGGAGCACGTCCTGGCCCAGAAAGACGGCAAGGAGCGCTGCTTGCGGGCGGTGCGCGAGCTTTCCCAGGCTTTCGCGCTTGCCGTGCCGCACGAGGAAGCCATGCGCATCCGCGATGACACGGCGTTCTTTCAGGCGGTTCGAGCAGTGCTGGCCAAGCGCGGAACCGCGCAAGGAAAGACCGACGAGGAATTGAACCACGCCGTGCGCCAGATCGTCTCGCGGGCCGTGGCCTCGGACGAAGTGATCGACATCTTCGCCGCGGCCGGGCTGCGGAAGCCGGACGTCTCGATTCTGTCGGACGAATTCCTGGCCGAAGTGCGCGGCATGCCGCAGCGCAACCTGGCCGTCGAACTGCTGGAAAAACTGCTGAAGGGCGAAATCTCCGCGCGCCGCAAGAAAAACGTGGTGCAGGCGCGCTCGTTCGCCGAGATGCTCGAGCGCGCCGTGCAACGCTACCGCAACCGCGCCGTCGAAGCCGCGCAGGTGATCGAGGAATTGATCGGGCTTGCCCGCGAGATGCGCGCGGCGGACGCCCGCGGCGAGCAATTGGGGCTGTCGGAAGACGAGATCGCCTTCTACGACGCGCTGGGGGTCAACGACAGCGCGGTGCAGGTGCTCGGCGACGAGACGCTGCGCGCCATCGCCCGCGAACTGGTCGAGACCGTGCGCGGCAACGTCACCATCGACTGGACGCTGCGCGAGAACGTGCGCGCCCATCTGCGCCGGCTGGTGAAGCGCATCCTGCGCAAGCACGGCTACCCGCCCGACAAGCAGGAAAAGGCGACGAGCACGGTGCTGCGGCAGGCCGAAGCGCTGTCGGCGGAATGGGTCTTCGCCCCGCGCGCAGTTTCAGCCGGCGCCGGCGCTGTGGCATCATAGCTTCACATGGAGAGGCTGCTGCATGGCTGAAACGATTTACGACGCGGTCATCGTCGGCGCGGGCGCGGGCGGCGGCGGCGCGGCGCGCGTGCTGACCGGGATGGGGTTGAAGGTCGCCCTGCTCGAAGCCGGGCCGATGATCGACCCGCAACGAGACTACAAGACGCACAAATGGCCCTACGATTACGGCCACCGCACCGCCGAAGAAGGCGGCGCGCTCTACTTCGGCCGCGGCACCGATTACGGCTTCTTCACCACCGTAAGCGGCGGCTGGCAGCTTGACGGCGAACCCTACACCGTGGCCGAGGGCAGCCGTTTCACCTGGTTCCGCTCGCGCGTCGTGGGCGGACGCACGAATCACTACGGCCGCATGTCGTTCCGTTTCTCGGCGATGGACTTCAAGCCCTGGTCGCGCGACGGGCTCGGCTGGGACTGGCCGATCGGCTACGACGACTTGGCGCCCTGGTACGACAAGGCCGAGAAATTCATCGGCGTGACGGGCACGGTCGAGGGCATTCCCAGCGCTCCCGACGGGATTTTCGAAACGCCGCCTCCGCCGAAAGTGCATGAACTGCTGATGCAGAAAGCGGGTAAGAAGCTGGGCGTGCCCTTCATCGCCAACCGGCGGGCGGTCATCACCAAGCCGAAAAACGGCCGTCCCGCCTGCCACTATTGCGGCGAGTGCGGGCGCGGCTGCCTGACGGCCTCGAACTACTCGGCCTCGCAAGTCGAAATCTTTCCCGCGCTGGAGACCGGCAGGCTGACGCTGATTCCCGAGGCGATGGTCCGCGAGGTCGAAATCGGCGGCGGCGGCCGCGTGACGGGCGTGGTCTATATCGACAAGCGGGAACGCGCGGAAAAGCGGGTCCGCGGCAGGGCGGTGGTGCTGGCCGCCTCGGCCTGCGAGACCGCGCGGCTGCTGCTCAACTCGAAATCGAAACAGTTTCCCAACGGCCTGGCCAACGGGTCGGGGCTGGTCGGCCGCTACCTGATGGATACGGTCGGCTACGGCGTGCGCGGCTCGATTCCCTATCTCGAAAACATGCCCCGCTACGATACGAGCGGCTTCGGCGGCGCGCATCTCTACGCCCCCTGGTGGCTCTACGACCGGCATCACAAGCTCGACTTCCCGCGCGGCTATCACATCGAGTTCGGCGGCGGCTTCCGCCTGCCCGGCCCCGGGTCGTTCCACGCGGCGGCGCGGAAATACGGCTACGGCAAAAAGCTCAAGGAACGCATCCGCCGCGAGTACGGCGCGTCGATCGGTCTTTCGGGACGCGGGGAAATGATCCCCAACAACCAGAGTTATCTCGATATCGACCCCGACGCGGTGGACAAATGGGGCATTCCCGCGCCGCGGTTTCATTTCAAATGGAGCGATTACGAGTGGAAGCAGGCCCGCCACATGGAAAAATCGTTCTCCGACCTGATCGAGGCCTGCGGCGGCAAGGGGCTGCGGCAGAACAACGCCGCCCGCGAAGGCGAGGGGATTTCCGTGCCGGGCTCGATCATTCACGAAGTCGGCGGGGCGCGCATGGGCGAGAATCCGGGCAACTCGGTGCTCAACAAGTATTGCCAGTCCCATGAGGTGCGCAATCTTTTCGTGGCCGACGGGGCGAGTTTCGTCAGCAACCCGGACAAGAACCCGACCCTGACGATCAGCGCGCTCGCTTGGCGGACGGCCGAGTACTTGGCCGAGGAAATGAGGAAGGGCAATGTCTAGCGAGCGCAATTTCGTTTCCGTCGAGTCTCTGTCGCGGCGCGAGGCGCTGCGGCGCATCGCCCTCGGCGTCACCGCCGCCGGGCTGACCGGGGCTTTCGACCGCGCCGGCGCGCACGAAGTCCACGCGCAGGCCGCGGCCGAAAAGACGCTGCAAGGCGAATATACGGTGCGCTATTGCAACGCGCATGAGTTCCGCACGCTGGAGCGGCTTTCCGCGCTGATCGTTCCGGCGGACGACGGCGGCCCCAGCGGCCGCGAAGGCGGCGCGCCGGAGTTCATCGACCTGCTTTGCAGCGAAAACGAAGAGCTTGCGGCGATTTTCAGCGGCGGCATCCTGTGGCTCGACCACGCCATGCTCAAGCGCTGCGGCAAGCGCTTCGTCGAAGCGCCGGAGGAAGAGCAAACGGCGATGCTCGATGCGCTGGTCGAAGCCGAAAACGCGGAAACCGCGGGCGATACGGCTTTCGCCACCAACGACTACCGGCGTTTCTCGATGTACGGCGTACGCAAGCCGGCGGATATGCGCCGCGGCCTGCGCTTTTTCGATTGGGCGCGCAAGCTGATCGTCGATGCCTATTACACCAGCCCCGCGGGAATCGAAGACCTGGGTTACATCGGCAACGCCTCATACAGCGAGTACGAGGTTCCGCAAGAAGCCGTCGAGTACGCCCTGAGCCGCAGCCCGTTCCGGGCCTGAACCCCGTTGGCCCTTGAACTCATTGGCCCTGCGCAGCGCATTCCGCAAGAGCTTGGCGGCGTCCCTGTTTTTCGCCGCCCTGTTTTTTGAGGCTGCCGCGCCGCTGCGCGCGCAAGACGAGGCGGCCGCCGTTTCTCTGGTCGTGCTCGACGCCGGCCGCGCTTTGCAGGCCAACAACGCCGCGCTGTTTCTGTCGAAGTTCGACGCGCGTTCGATGCCGCGGTTCGACGATCTGCGCGTCCATGTCCTGGCGCTGACGGCGCAGCGCACGATCGCCTCGTCGGTCGAGATCGGGCCGCTGCGCGAAGCGGACGGCGGGCCGGCGATCACCGTCGATTGGCTGCTGCAATTGACGCCGCTTTTCGAACCCGGACCGGTCGAGACGCGGCGCGAAAAATTGTCGCTCCGTTTCGTCAAGCGCAAAGGCAAGTGGAAGATCGCCGCGATCGATCCGGCCGAATTTTTCCGCAGCCGCTAGATCGCTTTCGGCGGGCTGCGCCGCGCACACGGAACACGCGGCCCTCACTCGCAAGACGGCGCCGGCAGCCGCGGGAGCCGTTGCAAAGGTTGAAGGGCGCTTATTTTTTCGATGCTTTCCGATCGTAGAAACGGGCGAGAGCGCCCAAAACAACCGCAGCCGGAGGTATCCACAGGCCGGCAATATCCGCCTCGGCAAACACCCAAACCGCTGCGGAAGCGACAACGACAACGCCGTTAAAGGCAAGCAGGGCAACGGCTTCGCTCCTGCCGGTCAACTGACCGCGGAAAACGCCGTTCCAAACGGCCGAGGCAATGGCTTCGCCCCGGCCGGTCAACAAACGTCGGCGCATTCTTCCTCGCAATCGTTAAAGGCGGTCTCACCGGCAGTACTGCGGAAGAATCTCAGGACGGACCGAAACGCAAAATGTCCGCAGGGAGGGCTCGCTTGAGAATGATCCCCGTGAGAACTCCCATCAGAACCAGCAGGATTGCCGCGTATCGCGACAAAGCGCCGCCGCGCAGCCGCGTCACAGCGTTCCGAGACCAATCCGACGACTTGGCAAACGACGGGGCCGGGCGGCCCCGCCGCAAGTCAGTCTTGTCCTTGGCCGCCCTGTCTCTGGAAAGGTGAATGTGCCAGATAAGCAGTTGCGACAAGGCAACCAACGCGGCAACCAAGTACAGCCCCTGCGCCGCGTATCCCGCCGCGGTGGCAACGCCCAAGGGAAAATACAGGAACCAGTCAATCTTTCTCATCTTCACCGCTTGCATCTCGGCTCGTATTCGGAGAGGCGGATTGGTTTTTCCTGCTTGAGGCCGCCAGCGAATGGCTCCCATCAGCACGCGTCCCCCATGCATGGATCGTAGCACTCATCCTGATTCGAGCAGTCTTCGGAGATCTCGTTCCCCAAGCCAGCGGCCGCCGTCGCACACATGGAACACACGATCCTCACCCGCAAGACGGACCCGGCAGCCGCAGCCGCCGTTGAGGATCGTTTGATCCCGAAGCGGTTTAAAACCACGAACCGGTAAACAGCCATCTTGCCAGCTTGACCAGGATAACGACCAAGACCGACGTCAGCATCGCCCGCTTGAAAGGCAACGGACGGAACAGCGCTCTGATCGGCTTGGGTAGCATGTGATGTCTTCTCCTCTCAGCAAAAGCCGCTTCCCCCGTAGTCCCCGCAATAATCGTCGCAGTCATCACAGCACCCTGCGTCCTGCCCGCTCGCCAAGGCCGACCGGCGACGCAAGCCATGCGCCGCTTGAACCGAATCGGTAACGGCTCCATTGAATCCGTCTGTGCTGCATGAACCTTCAGCCCGGAGCAAACCGCAGCCCTACCCAGATAGCCAGCAGGCACAAAACGAAATACATCGCCTTGAACACGATCCACTCAAGCACGGACAGCTTGATTTCCGGCTCGTATTCAAAGAGGCGGATCGGTTTTTCCTGCTTGAAGCCGCCCCGCAAAAGAAGCCGCCAGCGAATGGCCCCCATCAGCACACATCCTCCCCATCGTCCACGCATTCATCGTAGCACTCATCCTGATTCGAGCAGTCTTCGGAACTCTCGTTCCCCAAGCCAGCGGCCGCCGCCGCCGCACAGACGGAACACACGACCCTCACCCGCAAAACGGCCCCGGCAGCCGCAGCCGTCGGAGCCGTTGCAAAGGTCGAATCGAGTGCTAGAACCAGCCTCCGCCCAGCCAATACCAAGACACGGCCTTAACCACGCAGTACCAAAATATCGACCATAGAACCGTCTCCTTTATGGAAGGACGCCTCCACGTGTATTTTGCCAAACATCGTCATTGCTCCCCCTCTCAGCTTTAGGGAACCTCTGAACAAGAGCCCTGCGGGTTGGGATAATAGGGGGGTGCGGAAAGCACGGAGAATAAGGGGGAGAGCGATGAGCCAACGGACGTTTGCGGACATGGAGTACGAAGGGAAGAAAAAACAGACGAGACGGGAGAAGTTCTTGGGGCGGATGGAGGCGTTGATTCCCTGGCAGCGGCTGGAGGAGCGCATCCGCCCATATTACCCGCAAGCGGGGCGGGGGCGGCGCCCCTACGAGTTGTCGGCGATGCTGCGCATTCACTGCGTGCAGTTGTTCTACAACATGAGCGATCCGGGGATGGAGGACATGCTGTACGAGCTCGAGTCGGTGAGGCGCTTCGTGGGTTTGTCGTTGGCCGAGCCGTTGCCGGATGAGACGACGATTTTGCATTTTCGGCACTTGCTGGAGAAGCACGAGTTGGGTGGGGAGTTGTTGGCGGAGATCAACCGGCGCCTGGAGGCGCAGGGGTTGCGCTTGCAGAAGGGGACGATAGTGGACGCGAGCATCATAGAAGCGCCGTCGTCGTTGAAGAACCGCAAGCGGGAGCAGGACAGGGAGATGAAGCAGACGAGGAAGGGGCGGCAGTGGCATTTCGGGATGAAGGCGCACATCGGGGTGGACGCGGCGACGGGGCTGGTGCATAGCGTGGCGGCGACGGGGGCGAACGTGGCGGACGTGACGCAAGTGGGGCGGCTGCTGCACGGCGGGGAGGAGCAAGTACACGGAGATGCCGGGTATCAAGGAGTGGAGAAACGGCCGGAGCACCGGGAGCGTGCGCTGGACTGGCAAGTGGCGATGAGGCCCGGCCGGCGGCGGCAGTTGGCGGCGGACAGCGCGGCGGCGCAGGCGGAGCGGCGCAAGGCAATTTCCATGCAAATCTCGTTGCCAACCCCTCCTCAAACGCCTCCATCCGCCAACATCATCCTTCTTCTGCCCCTCTTGCGCTCTTGTTCAGACCTTCCTTAGCAGATACCATCTCCGTTTTCGTCCTCGTCATCTTCAGCGTCATCGTCGCACTGCTGTTCGACGAAGCGAATTTTTCCGCGGCCGATAGACCGCTTGCGGCGGGCCGGCGCCGCCTTTTGCGATAATGCCCGGCGATGAGCCATGCTTTGACCCGCCGCCGCTTCGTCGGCGCCGCCGCGGCCGGACTCGCCGGCCCGCAAGCTCCGGCAGCCGACGCGCGCCCCAATATCCTCTGGATCTGCACCGACCAGCAGCGCTGGGACACGATACGCGCGCTGGGCAACGAACACGTCCGCACGCCGAATCTCGACCGCCTCGCGGCGAGCGGCGCAGCGTTCGAGAACGCCTATTGCCAATCGCCGATCTGCACGCCCAGCCGGGCGAGTTTTCTGACCGGAATGTACCCGTCGGCCGTTCACGGCTGCATGAACGGCAACGAGCGCTGGCGGCGCGCCGCCCCACTGGTCACGAAAACGCTTGCCGAGGCGGGCTACGATTGCGGACTGGCCGGCAAGTTCCATCTCTCGGGCGCGCAAGGCCGCATCGAGCCGCGCGCCGATGACGGTTACCGCGTCTTCCATTGGAGCCATCATCCGCATGACGACTGGCCGCGCGGCCACGCCTATATCGAGTGGCTCAAGTCCAGAGGCAAGGACTACCGCTCGATCTACGAAAAGCTCGGCTACATCCCCAGCGAATTCCATCAAACGACTTGGTGCGCCGACCGCGCGATCGAGTTCATGAACGAAAAGCGCTCGGCGCCGTGGCTGTTCAGCTTCAACTGTTTCGACCCGCATTCGCCGTTCGACCCGCCGCAAGAGTGGCTCGACCATTACCCGCAAGCGGAGATGCCGGGGCCGCTTTTCCGCGAGTCCGACCTAGCCGCGCAAGCGCGCCTCGAAAACGTCAATTTTCAGCGCAAGCCGCGGCGTCCGGAGGAAATGAACGCCAAGGCGTATCAGGCGAAATACTACGCCATGATCGAGTTGATCGACCACAACGTCGGGCGCATGCTCGACGCGCTGGAAAGCAGCGGGCAGCGCGGCGACACCCTCGTGATTTTCACCAGCGACCACGGCGAGACGCTGGGCGACCACGGGCTGCTGCTGAAAGGCTGCCGCTTCTACGAGAGCCTCGCGCATGTGCCGCTGATCATCTCGTGGCCGGGGCGGTTCCAGAGCGGACTGCGCAGCCGGGCGCTGGTCGAGCTTACCGATTTGGCGCCGACGCTGCTCGAAGCGGCGGGAATCGCGCCGCCGCAAACGATGCAGGGCAAGGCGCTGACCCCGATTCTGACCGGCGGCGCGCCTGCCGAACGCCACCGCGAGTTCGTGCGCAGCGAGTACTACCGCGCGCTGGCCGGAGCGCAGAGCTTCGCCACGATGGTGCGCAGCGAACGCTTCAAGCAGGTCGTTTACCACGGTCACGGGCTGGGCGAGTTGTTCGACCTGGAAACCGACCCGGGAGAGTTCGACAACCTGTGGGACGAGCCGAAAATGGCGCAAGTCCGCCACGAGCACATGACGATGAATTTCGACGCGCTGGCCATGGCGGGCGACGTCGGCTCCCCGCGGGTTTCGCGCTATTAGCTGTACGGTCCCACAGACTGATGGTGGGGTATATAATGAGGGGTGGAGGGAGATGTTATGGCACAGGTATTACATGGAAGCGCCACGACGACGCACGCCATCCGAGCAGAGATACAGCGATCGAAAGCTTCGCTCCGCGAGTTGAGCAAGAAGTACGGCATCAACCCCAACACGGTGTTGAAGTGGCGCCGGCGAAGTTCGGTCGAAGACCGCAAGATGGGGCCGAAGAATCCGCGTTCGACGGTTCTCAGCGTACGCGAGGAAGCGCTCATCGCGGCCTTCCGCAAGCACACGCTGTTGTCGCTCGACGACTGCCTGTACGCCTTGCAGCCGGTCATCCCCAAGCTGACCCGTTCTTCGCTGTACCGTTGTTTGCAGCGGCACGGCATCGACCGGCTGCCGCCACAGAACGGCGCGGACAAGCCGCAGCGCAAGCGCTTCAAGCGCTACCCCATCGGTTACTTGCACATCGACATCACGCAACTGCGCACGGCTGAGGGCAAGCTCTATCTGCTGGCGGCTATCGACAGGACTTCCAAGTTCGCCTTCGCCCAGGCTCACCTGCGCGTCGATCAGACTACCGCCGCCCAATTCCTGCGCGATCTGGCCGCCGCCCTGCCCTACAGACTGCACACCGTGCTGACCGATAACGGCGCGCAGTTCACCAACCGCCGCAAGGGAGCGGCCGCCGCCGCGCACAGCTTCACTCAAGTTTGCGCCCAGCTTGGCATCGAGCAGCGCCTCACCCGACCCAACCACCCCTGGACCAACGGCCAAGTCGAACGCATCAACCGCACCATCAAGGAGGCCACCGTCAAACGCTATCACTACGACAGCCACGACCGCTTCCGCAGCCACCTCGATGGCTTCCTCAACGCCTACAACTTTGCCCGCCGCCTCAAAGCCCTCAACGGCTCCACTCCCCACCAGTACATCTGTAACCTCTACGACTCAGAAGAAAACCACCGCTTCCACCTCAACCCGTATCACTACTTCGCGGGACCGAATACCTAGACTGGCGAGCCGGTTCTGGACATCGGCTGCGATTACGAGAACGCAGCGGCGTCTCAGTTTCGCGATGCGGCCAAGCTGCTCCTTACGCTCACTGGTTAGCTCCGCCAAGCTGAACGATTTTTCCAAATAATCGGCGTAGATACCCACCAAAAATTTCCCAGCGGAGACTTCTATTCAGCGAGCGCCGACTTCGAGCCGGCAGCAGCACTCCGCCATATTCAACTTTCGAGTATCGCACAAGATGTTCGTTTCCCTTTCAGAATGGATGCTGCCTCTCGCCATCTGCGGTTCTTTGGGTCCCGGTCCGTCGCCGCTTCAGGCGTTTGGGCCTGCCCGCGTTGCCGGTTGCGGCGTTCGATCTTTTTTGCGGATGCTTGCGGCCCCCGCCGGCCGCCCGGTTCCCTTCAACAATTCCTTGACCGCCTTGGCCGCCGGCGCTGCGGCAAGCGGACGGTTCAACCGCCTGCGTTCCCGGGCAATGTCGAATTTCAATTGGAGCTGCAGCCATGCGTCCGCGGTACCCCAGCCGACGGATTCCAGTTTCATGGCCAAGTCGAGAGTAATCGGCGCGCGCTCGTTGACAACCCGGGAAAGATGAACTCTGCTGACGCTCAGCTTTTCCGCGGCTTGCCTGACGCTCATGCCCGGATACTCCTCGAAGGCGTCGAGAACCCCGCGCTTGAGCAATCCGCCCGGGTGCGCCGGGTTGAGCCGCAACCATGCTTTGTCACTCAATCCCACAATCATATTTCGCCTCTTTCCGATAGTAGCCTCACGGGGCGATGCCGCAAGCACTGTCCATTACATCAACCCGATGCTTGTTGCAAGCCGGCGCCGGAAAGGCTGCCGCGTCGAGACTATACTGGGGGATTAGTGGGGAAGCTCGACAGCCCCCGACCTGACCGGCGATCTCCTTTCCGAGGAGTTCGTGAGGGGCTTGCGGGGCGCCGACTAACCCGCCGGTCAGCGTGTCCGCAATGAGAATCTGCGCGCTTTTTTTCGGTCTTGCGGCGTTGTTGGGCGCGGCGAGTCCGGACTACCGCGACGCCGCGGCGGAGTGGGGCATCGCCGAACCCGTGACCTTCGGCAGTCCGACGGCCAACGATTACATCCTGGAGACGACCGGCACGGGGGCGGCCGTTTTCGATTTCGACGGCGACGGCGACAACGACGTTTTTATAGTCAACGGCACGACCTTCGAGTTGGAAGCAGCGGGCGAAAGTCCGCCGGCGCATCTCTACGAGAACGACGGGGCGGGCCGTTTCAAGGAAGTCGGCGCGCGGGCCGGTTTGTCGAAGACCGGCTGGGGGCAGGGCGTTTGCGCCGGCGATTACGACAACGACGGCGCGGCGGATCTTTTCGTGACCTATTTCGGGGCGAACGCGCTCTACCGCAACCTGGGCGGGCGCTTCGAAGACGCGACGCGCAAGGCGAAGCTGCCCGACGCGGGGAGGCGCTGGGGCGCGGGCTGCGCCTTTCTCGATTACGACCTCGATGGGAATCTCGATATCTTCGTTTCCAACTACGTCGATCTGGACCTCGAAAAGACACCCAAACCCGGGTCGAGCGACGAATGCCGCTGGAAGGGGCTGCCGGTGATGTGCGGCCCGCGCGGCCTGCCGCGCGCCCTGAACGCGCTGTACCGCAACCGCGGCGACGGGACGTTCGAGGACGTCTCGCAACGGGCGGGCATCCTTGCTCCCGGCGGGCGCTACGGCCTGGGCGTGGCCAGCGCGGACTTCAACAACGACGGGCTGCCCGACATTTACGTCGGCTGCGACATGACGGCGAGCCTGCTCTATCAGAACAACGGCGACGGGACGTTCGCCGAGACGGGCGGGGAAACCGGCGTCGCCTACAACGTCAACGGCCAGCTTCAGGCGGGCATGGGCGTCGCCGCCGCCGACTACGACGGCAACGGCTTTCTCGATATCGTAAAAACGAATTTCTCGGGCGATCTACCCTCGCTGTACAACAATGAAGACGGCTTTTTTTTCGAGGACGCGGCGATGGGCGCGGGACTGGGCGCCAACCAGTTGCTGGGCTGGGGCGTTGTTTTCGTCGATGCCGACGAGGACTCGCGGCCCGACATCCTGATGGCGCACGGCCACGTTTACCCCGAAGTAGATGCGGCCTCGATCGGCGAGACGTACCGCCAGCCGATGCTCTTCTACCGCAACGCCGGGGGCGGGCGCTTCATCGACGAAACCGCCGGCGCCGGGGAAGCGCTGGCGCTGCCGCGTCCGTCGCGGGGCATGGCCGCGGGCGATCTGGACGGCGACGGGCATCCGGAGATCGTGGTCGTCAACCTCAACGCGCCGCCGACCGTGCTGCGCAACGCGGCGGCGCCGGCCAACGCGGCGGTTATCGAGTTGATCGGCGGCAAGTCGAACCGCAGCGCCATCGGCGCGCGGGCAACGGCGCGGTTTTCCGGCAAAACCGTCGTGCAGGAAGTCGTCGGGGGCGGCAGCTATTTCTCGCAAAGCGACCTGGCGCTGTATTTCGGGCTGGGCGAAGCTGAGCGGATCGAGCAACTCGAAGTGTACTGGCCGGGCGGCAAGACGCAGTGTTGGAACGATCTCGCCGCGAACAGCCGGCATACCCTGACCGAAGGACGGCGCAAGGCGGAGTCCGCCGCGCTGCGGCGGCGGACTGTACCATAGAGACGAGTCGGACGCATACCAGATGAAACGCAGAAACTTCCTCAAGGCCGCCGCGCTGACCGCGGCTTCGTCTCAGCGCGTCCCCGGCGCGAACGAGCGCGTGCGCATCGCGTTGATCGGCTCCGGCGGCCGCGGCAAGAGCGTCGCCCGGCAGATTGTCGAGGGCAGCGTCAACGTCGAATACGCGGCGTTCTGCGATCTGCTCGACTCGCAGGCCGAGCAGGCCAAGCAGGAGTTCGGCGGAACGGCGGCCGTGTACCGCGATTTCCGCGACGTGCTCGATCTGAAGGAAATCGACGCCGTGCATATCGCCACGCCCGACCATTGGCACGCCATCCCGGCGGTAACGGCCTGCCGGGCGGGCAAGCACGTTTACTGCGAGAAGCCGTTGACGCACAACATCGTCGAGGGGCAGGCGGTGGTGCGCGCGGCGCGAGAGAACAAGGGCAAGGTCTTCCTGACCGGAATGCAGCACCGCTCGCAGACGCATTTCATGGACATCGCGCGCATGGTCAGCGGCGGGGAGTTGCGCGACGTCCATTTCGTGCGCATCTGGAACTACGTCAACACTATGCCCAACGGCATCCCCGACGCGCCCAACGAGCCGGTTCCCGAGGGGCTGGACTGGGACATGTACATGGGGCCTGCGCCTTACCGTCCGTACAATCCCCGGCTGCATCTGCGCAGCTACCGTTATTTCAAGGATCTGGCCGGCGGGATGATTACCGATTTCGGCATTCACCGTTTCGACACCGTGCATCAGATCATGGGCGCGGACAAGCCCGCCGCTATCTCCGCCGCGGGCGGGCGCTTCGCCGTCGGCGGGATGGGCGAGCATCCCGACGTGCTGCAGGTGACCTACGAATACCCCGGGTTCGTGGTCAGCTACGAGACGCTGAGCACGAATGCGTTCGGCGCCGTCGGGCGGCTGACGCCGGGCATGAGCCTGCACGGCGCGCGGGGCAGGGAAAACCGCCCCAACGGCATGGCCTTCTACGGGTCGAACGGCACGATTGTCGCCGACCGCCTGGGCTACGAGGCGCTGCCGGCGGCGCCCAAGCGGATCAACGAGTACGACAAGACGCCTCCGAGCGGCCCCGTGCTGGAGCGCAGCCGCGAGAACAACCCGGAGCCGACGCTGCTGCACGGACAGCACTTCATCCGCTGCATCCGCGAAGGCGAGCAGCCGCGCTGCGATGCTCTGGTCGGGCACCGTTCGAGCGCCGTCGCACACTTGGGCAACATCGCTTACGAGGTCGGCCGCAAGCTGCGCTGGGACGGCGAAAAGGAACGGTTCGAGGCCGACCCCGAAGCCGACAAGCTGCTCGGACGCAAGGCCCGGCCGCCCTGGGATTCGATTCCGGGCGCATAGGAGCGCCGCGCAAGGAGGAGGGCATGACCAGACGACGCATTCTGCAGGCCGCGGCCGGAGCGGCTCTGAGCGCAGCCGCGGCGCCGGCGGCGGGCAAGACCTTGAGGAACATGGGCGCGGCCGGCCCGGGGCTGCACTTCCGCATCCGCGCGGCCGAAGCCGCGGGCAAGGAATGGGACATCGTCGAGTACTGCCGCGGCAAGGGGCTGGGCGGCGCCCATACGCGGCTGCCCGAAGACCTCGACCCGATAAAGCTCGAAAAACTGCGCGGCAAGATCGAAAAATACGACATGCGGCTGACGGTAACGGTGCGCTCGCCGCAAGGCGAGGACGATCTGGCGCGGTACGAAGCCGAGATCGCGGCGGCCGCGTCGATGGGCGGCCGCGTGGTCTGCGTCCACGACTATTTTTCGGGGCGGCGCTACGAACAGTTCCGCACGGCGGCCGAGTTCCACGAGTTCTTCGCCCGCTGCAAGACGGCCGTGCAGCGCGCCGAGCCGATCTTGCGCAAATACAAAATGCCGCTGGCCATCGAAAATCACAAGGGCTGGCGGTCGGACGAGCTCGCCGCCTGGGTCGAAGCCGCGGGCAGCGAATACGTCGGCGTAGGTCTCGACATGGTGAACAACGTTTCGCTGATCGAGGCGCCCATGCAAACGATCGAGACGCTCGCGCCCTATGCGCTGTTCGTCAGCTTCCGCGACATCGCCGTCGATTTCTACGACGAAGGGCTGCTGCTCTCGGAAGTCCCGCTCGGCGAAGGGAGCTATGACTTGGCGGCGGTCACGGCCATGCTGCAGAAACGCAGGCCGGACATGCTTTTCCAGCTCGAGATCATCACCCGCGACCCGCTCAAGGCGCCGATTTTCACCGATGACTACTGGAATATCTACGACGACAAGAGTCCGGTTCCGCCGCGCGACCTGGCGCGGCTGCTCGACTGGGTTCGCAAGCATCCGCCGAAACATCCGCTGCCGCGGGTCAGCGGCCTGACCGCCGAGCAGCAACTTGCGCTCGAGGACACGTACAACCAGCGCTCCATCGACTACGCGCGAGCGCATCTGCCGCTTTAGGCCCGCGCCCCGCATCCGAGGCGCCCCTATGCCGAGCGGTAGAATCGGACGGTGACGCATCCGCTTTCCCGCGCGGCGCTGACGGCCGCGGCGGCGGTCTTGCCGGCGCTGGCGCCGCTCGGCTGCGGCGAGGGCCCGCGGGACAGCCGCTCCGCCGAGCGGGCGGCCGCCAATCTCGACGTTTATCCCGGACTCGAGGCCGTGCTGTTCGCCTCCGAGCCGATGCTGTCGAACCCGACCAATATCGACGTCGACCACCGCGGGCGCGTCTGGGTCTGCGACGTGGTCAACTACCGCAAACGCGCCGACGACAACGACCGGCCCGCGGGCGACCGCATCCTCATCCTCGAAGACGAAGACGGCGACGGCGTTGCCGATTCCTCGAAGACGTACTACCAGGGGCGCGACATCGACGCCGCGCTCGGCATCGCCGTGCTGGGCAAGCGCACGATCGTCACCGCCGCTCCGAACGTGATCGTTTTTACCGACGAAGACGGCGACGACAAGCCGGACCGCAAGGAGTATCTGTTCACCAACTCCGGCGCCGCGCAAAGCGACCATTCCACCCATTCGGTCGTATTCGGGCCCGACGGCAAGCTCTACTGGAACATGGGCAACACCGGCCGTTACGTCGGCGACAAGGACGGGCGGCTGATGATCGACCGGGCGGGAAATCCGGTTCTCGACCGCAATTACGCCGCTTTCCTGCGCGAGAACCCGCGGGCGGACCGGCCCGATTTCACCCGCGGCTATGAAAATATCGAAAGCCCCTACCAAGGCGGCATGGTCTTCCGCGCCGATCTCGACGGCGGCGGCTTCGAGGTGCTCGGCCACAATTTCCGCAACAACTACGAGGTTGCGGTCGATTCGTTCGGCGGCCTCTGGCAGTCGGACAACGACGACGACGGCAACTACGCCGTGCGCCTGAACCACATCCTGGAGTTCGGCAACTACGGCTACCGCGACGAAATGACCGGGGCGAGCAATCAGGCTCCGCGCACGGGCCGCAGCGAGGAAATCCCCGAGCGCCACTGGCACCAGAACGACCCCGGCGTCGCGCCCAACCTGCACGTTGCCGGCGCCGGCTCGCCGACCGGCATCACCGTCTATGAAGGGCGGCTGCTGCCGCGCGAGTTCTGGGATCGCGTGCTCTACACCGACGCCGGGCCGGGCGTGCTGCGCGCCGTCCTGACCGAACCCGAAGGCGCAGGCTACAGGGCGCGGACGGTCGATATTCTCAAGGGCGAACGCGACAAGTGGGTGCGTCCCGCGGACGCCGCCGCGGCCCCCGACGGCTCGCTTTTCGTCAGCGACTGGTACGACCCGGTCATCGGCTGGAACCGCATGGAGGACGCGGGACGAGGGCGCATCTTCCGCATTGCTCCGCCGGGCAGCCGCTACGAACCCGGGGAACACGACTTCACGACCATTGCCGGCGCCGCCGCGGCGCTGAAAAGCCCCAACTCCGCTGTCCGTTATTCGGCCTGGGCGGCGCTTTACGAAAAGCAAACAGAGGCCGAACCCGCCTTGGCTGCGATGTTCGCCGAGGGCGAGCCGCGCATGCGCGCCCGGGCGCTCTGGCTGCTGACGAAATTCGACGGGCGCGGCGAACATTACGTCGGCCGGGCGCTCGAAGACGCCGACGAGAATATCCGCATCGTCGGCCTGCGAGCCGCGCGGCAACTCGGTTCGGATCTGCTTTCGCTCGTTGAGCGCCTAGCGGCGGACCCTTCGCCGCGGGTGCGCCGCGAATGCGCCATCGCCCTGCGCGGCCTGCAATCGCCGCGGGCCGCGGATTTGTGGGCCGAGCTTGCCGCCCGCCACGACGGCGCCGACCGCTGGTATCTGGAAGCGCTGGGCATCGGCGCGGACGGCCTATGGAACGCCCGCCTGGGCGCTTGGCTGAAGCGGGTCGGGCCGGCGTGGAACACGCCCGCGGGCCGCGATATCGTCTGGCGCTCGCGGGCCGACGCCACGCCCGACTACCTGGCTCGCATCCTCGACGGAAGCGGCCTGGAAGCCGAAGACGCGGCGCGTTACCTGCGCGCCTTCGACTTCCAGCGGGACTCCGCCGCCAAATCGCGCCACCTGCGCAAGCTCGCCTTCGGCCGGCCGGGCAGCCGGGGGCCGGGCGGCGTCTTCATCGCCGCCGAGGCCCTGCTGCGCCTGCCGGAAATCGACTTGGCGGCGGACCCCGGCGCGCGCAAGGCGGTCGTTGCGCTGCTCGATCGGGCGCGAGGCACGGAGCAGTTCGCCCGCTTGGCGCTGCGCTACAGGCTCCGCGAGCACTACCCGGCGCTGATGGAGGCGGCGGCGGCGAACAAGGACAATCCGCTGGGGATCGCCTCGATCTCGGCGCTGCTCGAAGCCGGCGCCTTCGGCGTCATCGAAGACTTCATCCGGCGCAACCCGGACGCCGCCGCCGATGCGGCGGAAGCGCTGGGCAACAGCCGCGGCGCCCGCGCCGTCCCCCTGCTGGAGAAAATCGCGCTCGACGCCTCGGCGGAGGCGCAAGCGAGGGAGCAAGCCGTGCGTTCGATGGCGGGCATTCGCCAGGGTGCGGAAAGACTGATCGCCCTGGCCAAGGCGGGCGCATTCCCCAAAGAGTTGCGCGAGACCGCGGGCGCCGCCATGACGCGCTCGATGCATGCGCGCATGCGGGCGGAGGCGGAACGGCTGTTCCCCCTGCCGCCGATGAAGAACAACGAGCCTCTGCCCGGCATGACCGATCTGCTGGTGCTGGCCGGCAACGCCGAACGCGGCGCGCAGGTGTTCGAGTCGGCAACCTGCGCGGACTGCCACATCGTTGGCGGCAAGGGCGTACGCTTCGGCCCGGACCTCTCGAAAATCGGCGAGAAGCTTTCCAAGACCGGCCTTTACGAATCGATCCTCGACCCCAGCGCCGGCGTCTCGCCCGATTTCCGGCTGGAGCATTTCGAGTTGGCGGGCAACGATCTCGTTTCGGGCATCGTCATCAACGAAACCGCAAGCAAAGTAACCCTGCGCATGGAGGGCGGCGCCGCGGCGGACTACGCCAAGCAAGACATCCTCAGCCGCCGCGAGTCCTCCGTATCGGCTATGCCCGACGACCTGCAAGAGCAAATGTCGGTGGACGACCTCGTCGATCTCGTCGAATATCTGAGCATGCTGCGCTGAAGACCGCGGCGGCGCGGGCGGCCTCTTCGGATACACTGGAGCTTGGCCCGAGGCGCGCCGCCGCGCCCGGGGAACCGCCATATGCCGGCTGCCTCGCCCCAAGAACACAACCGCGCCCTGCTGGCCGCAAACGACCCCGAAATCCACGCCGCGCTGCGCGGCGAGGAAGCCCGCCAAGCTTGCGGCATCGAGTTGATCCCGTCGGAAAACTACACCTATCCGGAAGTGCTGGCGGCGCTCGGCTCGGTTTTCACCAACAAATACTCGGAGGGCTACCCCGGACGGCGCTACTACGGCGGACAGGAGTTCACCGACGCCATCGAGCGCACCGCGCGCAACCGCGCCAAGCAGATTTTCCGCTGCGAGCACGCCAACGTCCAGCCGCTCTCCGGCGCGCCGATGAACGCCGCGGTTTATCTGTGCATGCTCGAGCCGGGCGACACCGTGCTGGGCATGGATCTCTCCCATGGAGGCCACCTGACCCACGGCGCGCCCGTTTCGCACATGGGCAAACTCTACAACTGGGTGCGTTACAAGTCCGACCCGTCGAATCGGGGCCGGATCGATTTCGACGCGCTGCGCCGGACCGCGCGCGAGCACAAGCCGAAAATGATCGTCTGCGGCTACTCGTCGTATCCGCGCGACTACGACTACGGCGAGTTCAAGCGCATCGCTGACGAGGTCGGCGCGCTGACGATGGCCGACGTCTCGCACATCGGCGGACTCATCGCCGGGGGCGCGATGAGCAATCCGTGCGACTACGGTTTCGATTTCGTCACCACGACCACGCACAAGTCGATGCGCGGTCCGCGCGGCGGCATGATCCTTTGCAAGAAGGAATTCCGCAAGGAGATCGACAAATCGGTTTTTCCCGGAATGCAGGGCGGCCCGCACATGAACGCGGTGGCGGGCATCGCCATCGCCTTGGGCAAGGCCATGCAGCCGGAGTTCAAGACGTATTCCCGGCAGGTGCTCGACAACGCGCAGGCGCTGGCCGAGACGCTGACGGCCGGCGGCGCCGCGCTGGTCACCGGCGGCACCGAGAACCACATGATGGTGGTCGATTGCATCGCCGGTTTCGGCATCGACGGCCGCGTTGCCGAAGAAGCGCTCGACCGGGTTTCGATTACCTGCAACAAGCAGGTCATCCCCGACGACCCGAACCCTCCGCTGCGGCCCAGCGGCATCCGTCTGGGCACGCCGGCGCCGACCACGCGCGGCATGGGGCGGACCGAGATGGAAAAGCTTGGCGGTTGGATACTCGACGCTCTGCGCAACCACGACGACGAAGCGGCTCTGGCGCGGGTCAAAGCGGAAGTCGAGGAGCTGTGCCGCCGCTTTCCGGTTCCGGGTATCGGCGGCGCTTGAAGGCCGCGGATCGGAGGACCTGCGACAAGGCCTGGCCGCGCAACGCGGCCAGTTGCGCGCGCGGCGGCTGCACGGCGCTCTCGAGCTTTTCGATGCGGCGCTCGAGCGCGGCCGCCAAGCGCGGCGGCATACGCGCGAAGCGTTGTTCGTCGGCTTCGTATTTGCGTTGGATCTCCTTGAAGATTTCGAGGGCGCGGGGCTCGGCCCCGGCGTCGAGATACATGGCGGCCATCTCGAGTTGCAACAAATAGTTGCGCGGGTAGTCGCGCAACAGCCAATCGAGCATTTTCGCCGCTTCCAGCGGACGGCCTTCGCGGCGATGCACCAACACCATGAGCGAGCGCGCCTCGTCTCGCGCGCGGCTGCCTTCGCGGGCAACACGGGCGATCATCGCCGCGCCCTCGGCCTTGTTGCCGCGAACGCCGCCGACCGCCATCACCGCCCGAACCGCCCAGGGCAGGCTGCCGACGACGTATTCCTGTACGCCGGCAACCAAGTCGGCATCCACGAAGTCGGGGTGGCTCTTGCGCAGTTTGTTGCTGAATTTCCGCGCGCGCCTGCCGTCTCGGAGAGCTCGAAAATAGGCTTTTTCGACCATGAACCGGTAGTTCGCGCGAAGGGCGTAGTTATGGGAGACGGCGAACAGGGCGCCGCGGTCGCCGGGGGCTTTTTCAAGCCGGCTTGCGGCGAGCAGGCGGCCCTGTTCGAGCCGGTCGAAAAAGTTGCGCTTGACGCCCGGGTCGGGGTCCGGCTTGCCGCGGCGCAGGAACAGATTGTCGCCTTTGAACGCACTGGTCTCCAGCATGCCGAGGCGGTGCAGTTCCTTGTAGAGAATCGCCGCCGCGAGGTGGTTGTAGATGGCCGGGTCGTCCGGCTCGGTCCGGCGCGCTCTCTCGTAGGCGGCGACGGCCTCGTCGTATTCGAGATTGAAGTAATGGTCGTGGCCCGCGGCGCGGTCATCGGCCGCGGCAACCGCGGCCGCGATAAAGAAAAAACCCGCCGCAGGAATGCGCACGCCGGCTCCCAGACGCTAACGAACGGCGATGACTTCCCTCAGGTTGTCGCGGCTCAAAAAGAATTGGGCCATTTTGAAGTCGCGAAACAGCGTCTCGAGGTTGCGGTTGGTGAAAGTCGTCGGGATCGTCCTTTGCGAACGAACGACGGTCTGCAGATTCCCGCGCGCCGTGATCGTATAGCGGCAAAGCGGCACTCTTTCGCCTTTCGGCCGGCTGTGGAAGAAACAGAGCACGACGCCCCCGGTGCGCACGGCCTCGACAAGCTTGGCGACCGCGCAGCCCAGCACTTCGAGGTCGAGGAAGTGCAAGACATCCCAAACCAGTATCCCGTCGAACATGCTGGCCTGAAACGTCAGGTATTCTTCGACGAACCGCTGAGCGGCGAGAGCGTCGAACCTGCCTTGCGGCAGCCGCGCGCGCTCTTTGTCGAAGCTTTGCAGCAGATCGACCGCATGGACGCGAACGCCCTTTCCCGTCCAGTAGCGGGCATTGGATGCGGTCAGCCCCCCGAGGTCGAGTATTCGGTTGCCTTCGACGCCGCGAAGCTGCCCCATGAAATGGCGCAGGCCGTTGCTTTCCCGGCTGTAGGTTTGCGGCGGCATTTCCTCGCCGGGCGGCGCTTCGAAGGTTTTCCGATAAACCGTTTGTTTCTGGTCTTTGAACACGAGTCCGGCAACCTTACTCAACCGCCTCCTGACCCGATCACTTTACGCCGGCGCCCGGAGTTGCGGGTTTCGGGTCAGTGGGTTTGGGAGCGGCGGGTTTCGGGGCGATTGACGGCAGACCGGTTTGGACCGGCTGCGCCTGGCTTGAGGCCGCCTGGGGCTGCGTGGGCCTCAGAATGTCGATGCTGCCGCGGAACACGGCGCCGTCTTCCATCACGATATTCCCGGCAACGATATCGCCTTCGAAGGAACCGGTTTTGCGAATCTCGATGCGCTCCGACACCTGGACCTTGCCTTTCAGTTTGCCCAGCAGAACGAGGGAACGCGTTTCGACGTCGGCCTGCACGTTACCCTTCGTCCCGATTGTCAGGCAACCCTGCTCCAGCTTGACGGCGCCCTCGATGAGGCCGTCCACATAGATATCTTCCCTGCTTTTGAGCTCGCCCCTGACGACCATCGCATTGCCAATGCGCGTACGTTGGGACAAGCTCGGCGCCGACGGCTTGGGCGCGCGCGCCGGCGCCGCGGGAGCCGCGGCGGGCGGGCGGGCGGGAGTCTGCGCCGCGGGCAAAGGCGATGCGGGACGCCCGACCGGTTCTTCCATCTCGTCTCTGTCTTTCTTTCCCCACATGATTCGTTGAAGCCTCCTTTTCCCTAGACTAGCAGACTGCGCCGTGCGCGGCCCGCGGTCGGCTGCGGACATTTTCGCGCACGGACACCGCCCATGCATGGTTACGGCGCGGCATCGGGAGCCGCGCCGCGGGCGCATAGCACCAACAGCCGGTGGGAAATACCCCGCAAATGCAGTAAGGTAAGGAATTGGGGCGCGGTTGCGCCTGCCTGGGGGGAAAGCGAAGAACTCATGCCGGCGGCGGAAGCGCATACAGGGGAACGGATCGTTCCCGACAAGGTCGTTCGCGAGCTTTTTCACAAAATGCTCCAGTGCTACTACGTCGAGGAGCGGGCCAAGACATTCGTCAAGCAGGGCAAGACCGCCTTTTACGCTTCCACCCGAGGACACGAGAAAGTGCAGGTCGGCGTGCCGATGCTGATGCAGCCGGGGCACGACTGGTTTTACACCTATTACCGCGAGAAGAGCGTCGCCGTAGCGCTGGGCATGGCCTACAAGGATATTTTCCTCGGCCTGCTGAACCGCGACGGCGACCCGAACTCGGGCGGCGTGAACATGCCGGAGCAATGGTCGTCGAAGGCGCTCAACCTCGTCGCCCAGAGCGCCTGCACGGGCACGCAGTATCTGCCTGCGGTGGGCATGGCGAAAGCGTTGAAACACGACGGCTCGGACGCCGTTGTCTATGCTTCGTCGGGCGAGGGGGCAACGAGCCAGGGAGAGTTCTTCGAGGCGCTGAACTGGGCGAACCGGGAAAAGCTGCCGGTGCTTTTCGTCGTGCAGAACAACGGTTACGCGATCAGCGTGCCGCAGAAATACCAGACGGCTTCGAAGGTTCACCGCATCGCCGCGGGGTTCGGCCTGCCGACGTTCAACCTCGACGGGACATGGTTCGAACCGACGTACCAATTACTGCCCGGTATCATCCGCGGCATCCGCGAGGGCAAGGGGCCGGCGCTGGTCGAGTTCAACGTGGTGCGGCTGGATCATCATTCGTCGTCGGACGATCAGCGCAAGTACCGCGGCGAGGATGAAATCCGCACGGCCGTCGAGCGGGACCCGATTCTGCAAACCGAGCAATACCTGCTGCGCAACGCGATCATGGACGAGTCTGCGATCGAGTCGCTGCGCAAAACGATCCGGGAAGAGGTCGATCGGGCGGCCGAGGAGGCCGACCGGAGTCCGTTTCCGCAAAACTACGACCTGCTGGAGCACGTCTTTGCGAAGGAAACGCCCGCGGCGGAAGAAACGAAGCCGCGCATCGTCAACGACAAGGTTTCGATGGTGCAGGCGATCAACAACGGCCTGCGCGAAGAGATGCGGCGGAACCCCAAGATCGTGATGTGGGGCGAAGACATCCAGGACCCGAAGGGCGGCGTCTTCGGCGTCACCAAGGGACTGACCGAGGAGTTCGGCGAAGACCGCTGCAAGAACGCCACGCTGGCGGAAGCCTCGATTGTGGGCATCGCCGGCGGCATGGGCACGGCGGGGTACAAGCCGATCGTTGAAATCCAGTTCGCCGACTACATCTGGCCCGGATTCATGCAGATGCGCGACGAAATCGCCCCGATGCGCTGGCGCAGCGACGGCGTCTGGGGGTGTCCGATGGTTTGCCGCGTCGCGGTCGGCGGCTACATCAAGGGCGGCCCGTGGCATTCGGCGAACATCGAGAGCTATTACGCGCACGTGCCGGGCTGGAAAGTGGCCTATCCGTGCTGCGCGGAAGACGCCAAGGGTCTGATCAAGACCGCGGCGCGCATGGAAGACCCCGTTCTTTTCCTCGAGCACAAGGGACTCTACCGGGCCATGCCGGCGCGCACGCCCGAGCCGGACGAGCATTACCTGATTCCCTTCGGCAAAGCGCGCAAGCGCCGCGAGGGAACGGATCTGACAATCGTCACCTGGGGCTATACGACCCACCAATGCGAAGCCGCCGCCCGGGCGCTTGCGGAAGAGCGCGGGGCGTCGGTCGAAATTATCGACCTGCGGACGATCGTCCCCTGGGACAAGGAGGCGGTCTTCGCCGGCGTGCGCAAGACGAACCGCCTGCTGATCGCGCACGAAGACACGTTGACCATGGGCTTCGGCGCGGAGATCGCGGCGGCGGTTGCGGACGAATGTTTCGACGACCTGGATGCTCCGGTCGTCCGCCTCGGCGCCAAGGATTGCTTCATTCCATCCGCGCCGAACCTCGAGCGCGAAGCGCTGCCGTCGGAAGAGACGATCCGCAAGGCGGCCGAGCGCGTACTGGATTTCTAGCGTCATGCGGAGGCGGCGGTCTTGGCGGCGGACGCGGCGCCTGCGCTTGCTCGCGCCGGCCTGCCTGCTGGCGGCGGCGTGCGGCGGCGGCGCATCCGAATCGTCCGCCGGACGTGAAAAGGTCTATCGGCCCGAGTTGCCCACCGTTGCGGTCACGCTGCCCGACGGCGCCGCCGTCGAGGCTGAGTTGGCCGTCACGCCCGAGGAGCAGGGCCGCGGGCTGATGTTCCGCGAATATCTGCCGAACGACAAGGGAATGCTGTTCGTCGGCTCGGAGCCGCGGCAGCGCGGGTTCTGGATGTACCAGTGCCTGATCCCTCTGGACATCGTCTGGCTCGACGGCAACCGCGAGATTGTGGAAATCGAGCGGAACGTTCCGCCCTGCAAGGAAAACGACTCGCGCCTCTGCCCGAGCTACGGCGGCTCAGTCGATTCGGTTTACGTGCTGGAGTTGGCCGCGGGACAGGCGGCGGCGCACGGCCTGCAACCCGGCGGACGCATCGACTTTCAGGAAAGCGATGGGGGCCGCGCTTTGCGCGGCAGGGGTTAGGGGTTGGGGATTAGGGGTTAGGGGGAACCGCACGGCTTCAGTGAAGAGAGGGCTGAACGCATCCGGTCGATTTTCGGCGGCGCGGCACAAAAATAAGTGATCCCAGGCGATCATTGGCGAACAAGGTGAACAATCCATGCATGAAGCGCTTCTTTTCGGTGCATGAACCCTGTCAGGCTTGACGGCGCCGCAGTAGTTTTGAGTGGGGAGATGCGAATCAGGCGGCTGCGCCCGCCGCTGTTGCCGGCTTTGTTCAATCTTCGATTCGCGTACTCGGCCGCGTAACCGAGTACGGCTGAAAATCGCCTGTTCCGTTACGGAGCGGTTTGCGCCCAGCGCAAAGATTCCATGTGGATAAAACGGATTATTGCCATCGCCATCGGGTTGGGGATCGTGTACGCGGTCGGCTCGAAGGTTTACGAGGCGAATCGACAGGCGTCCGCGCCGGCCAAGAAGAAGGGCGGCGGGCGCGTGGTCAACGTCGATTTGGCCTCCGTGCGCATCGGCGAAGTACGCGAGGAGCTGCTGCTTACCGGCTCGCTCAAGCCCAAGGAAGTCGTGGACGTCAACGCCAAGGCGACGGGGCGGGTGGAAAAGATTCATTTTCTGGTGGGCGACCTCGTCCGCCAGGGGCAATTGATCGCCGAGTTGGAAGACGACGAGCTGCAGCAGCAGGTCAAGCGTTCCGAAGCATCCATCGAGGTTTCGCAGGCCGGCGTAACCCAGCGCAAGGCCGAGCTGGCCAACACCAGGGCCAACCTGGAGCGGGCGCAGCAGCTTTTCGAAGAGGAATTGCTCTCGCCCCAGGAGTATCAACAGCAGCAGACCTCGCTGGAGGTGATCAACGCGCAGGTTTCGCTCGCGGAAGCGCAGGCGGCTCAGGCCGAGGCGGCGTTGAACGAGTTGAAGATCCGTCTGGAGCAAACCAAGATTTACTCGCCGATGTCGGGAGTGGTGGCCGAGCGCAGGGTTGATCCGGGCGCGCTGGTCAACCCCAACAATCCGATCCTGCGCATCGTCAATCTGGCGACGATGGTGACCCAGGGAAACGTTCCCGAGCGCAACATCGGCAAGCTGCGCGTCGGCAACCAGACCGAGGTCGAGGTGGACGCCATCCCGGGGAAAGCGTTCAGCGGGCGCGTGGCGCGCATCGCGCCGGTGCTTGACGCGGCTACGCGCAGCGCGCTGATCGAAATCGACATCCCCAACCCGGAGTTGATCCTGAAAGCGGAAATGTTTGCGCGCATCACGCTTGACCTGGGGTCGATGCGCGAAGCGACGTTGATCCCGCGCGACGGTCTGGTTTACCGCGGCCGGCAGCCCGGCGTGTACATCGTCGAGGGCGCCGGCGACCGGCCCGTGTTTCGCGCGATCGAGACCGGCATGACCCGCGAGGATCAGGTCGAGGTGCTGGCCAATCTCGACCCGGGAATGCGCATTGTCGGGCGCGGCGCGACGATGCTGCGCGACGGCGACCGCATAGCAACCGGCGGCGCGGCGAGCAAGAAAGCCGGGGCCGGCGCCGGCGGCAAGAGCGGCGGCGACAAGGCAAATTCGGGCGGCGGCGCGCGCGGCAGTTGATCGGCCGCCCTTTGCCGCCCGCAAGGGCGCTATGATAACCCAAGACGCCGCGCCGGCCGCCGCGCGGCTCAGACCATGAATCTGCCCAGCTTTTCGATCCATCGGCCGGTCACCGTGCTGATGGCATGCCTGATCGCCGGCCTGCTGGGGGGAATCGCGTTCGTCAACATCCCCGTCGATCTGATGCCCGAGACGGTCTATCCGACCATCAGCGTACGGGCGGAGTACGAAGGGGTGGCGCCGGAAGAGATGGAAAATCTCGTAACGCGGCCGCTCGAAGAAGCCTTTTCGGCCGCGCCCGGAGTCGAGCAGATCGTCAGTTCCGTTTACGAAGGCTTGTGCTACGTGCGCGTCGGCTTCGATTACGACGTCAATATCGACGAAGCGGCGAACGAGTTGCGCGTGCGCCTCGACCGCGCGCGGCGCAACCTGCCCGAAGAGATGGAGCCGCCGACGATGTACAAGTACGACTCGTCGCAGTACCCCATCATGTACATGACCGTTTCCTCTTCGGAAATGGACCCCAAGGATCTGCGCCACTTCGTTGAAAAGCAAATCCGGCACCGCCTGGAACGCGCGCCGGGCGTCGCCGCTTTCACCGTCCGCGGCGGTCTGCGCCGCGAGATTCACGTCGATCTGAATCTGAAGAAGCTGCGCGCGCTCGAGCTATCGATCGCCCGCGTCGTGCAAATCCTGCGGCAGGAGAACATGAACCGCCCCGTCGGCCCGGTGGACGAAGGGCGTTTCGAGGTCTTGCTGCGCACGCGCGGGGAGTTCGAAAGCCTGGATGAAATCCGCAACGTGGTGATTACGACCCGCAACGGCGTGCCGGTTCACATTCGCGACATCGCCACCGTCGAAGACAGCCACGAGGACAGCGACTACCTGGTCAGCGTGGACGGCCGGCCCGGCGTGCGCCTGTACGTTTACAAGCAGTCGGGGGCCAATACGGTCAAGGTGTCCGAGGCACTGTGGGAAGAAGTGGACAGAATCCACCGGACGTTTCCCCACATCGCCATCGAAAAGACCCGCGACAGCGCCGATTTCATCCGCGCTTCGATAGCCAACGTCGAGCGCGCCGCCTTGCAGGGCGGCGGCTTGGCGGTTCTCGTTCTGCTGTTTTTCCTGCGCAGCATTTCGAGCACGCTGATTATCGGCGCGGCAATTCCGATCTCGGTGATCGCCACCTTCGCCCTGATGTACTTCAACGGCTTCACCCTGAACACGGTTTCGTTCGGCGGCCTGGCGCTGGGCGTGGGCATGCTGGTGGATAACGCCATCGTCGTACTGGAGAACATCTACCGCCACCGCGAGGACGGCAAGGGCGTCTATCAGGCGTCGCTCGACGGCAGCAAGGAAGTGGCCATGGCGATCACGGCTTCGACGATGACGACGGTCGCCGTGTTCGTGCCCGTGTTGTTCATCGGAGGCATGACGGCGCAAACGTTCAAGCAGTTGGCCTACGTGGTCAGCTTCGCTCTGTTCTGCTCGCTGGTCATTGCGCTGACCGTCGTGCCGGCGCTTTGTTCGAAATTGATGGGCCGCCGCCAAGCGGGCGGGGCGATTGCCGCGCTGGCCGGCTGGGCCGGGAGCGTCCAGGACGATCTCGCCGAGTCCTACGGGCGCATGGTTGCCTGGGCGCTCGACCGCAAGGCGTTGGTGACGCTCGGCGCGGCCCTGCTTTTCGCCGGCTCGATGTATCTGATTCCGTTGATCGGGGTCGAGCTTCAGCCTCAGGTGGACGAGGGCGAGATCCGCGTCAACGTCGAGTTGGAGCCCGGCACGCGCGTCGAGGTGACCGACGGCGTGATGCAGCAGTTGTGGCGCATCGCCACCGACTACGCCCCGGAAATCTCTACTTCGATGGTCAACTCCGGGGGCACGTCGAGCGGCTCGGGCGTGGGCGCCAACCGCGGGGAGCTGCGTTTCAACCTCGTCCCGCAGGATCAACGCTCGCGCAGCGCAAAGCAGATCGCCGATGAGCTGCGGCCCCTGCTGCAGGTTCAACCCGGCATGATGGTGCGCACACGCGTATCGAGCGGGATGTTCCGCCGCGGCCGCGGCGGCAACGACGACGGGGACCGTCTGGCGGTGGAGATCCGCGGGCACAACATCGAAACTGCGGCGCAGTTGGCCGAGGCCATCCGCGAGAGGATGTCCGTCGTCCCCGGCGTAGCCGAGGCGCAGATCAGCCAGAGCCCGGGAATGCCCGAAATGTTGGTCGAGGTGGACCGCATGAAGGCGGCCAACATGGGGCTCAACGTCTCGGACATCGCCGCGACGCTGGAAACGGCGATCGGCGGCACGCGCAGCTCGATGTACCGCCAGGACGGCGACGAGTTCAATATCCTGGTGCGGCTGCGCGAGGAAGACCGCTTGAATCTGCAGGCTGTGGGACAGGTGCCGTTGACGACGCCGACGGGGCGCACGATTCCGGCCGAAAGCGTGGTCGAGCTGCGCCGGCAGGAAGGCCCCACGTTCATCAGCCGCGTCGATTCGGAGCGGCGCCTTTACGTCACCGGCGCGATCGCCGACCGCGATCTGGGCAGCGTGATCGACGACCTCGACGCCTCGCTCGGCGGCATCGCCCTGCCGGAAGGTTTTTCCCTCGAGTTCGGCGGCGAATACGAAGAGCAGCAGGAAGCCTTTCGCGATTTGCTGTTCGCCGCCGTGCTGGCGCTGGTGCTGGTCTATATGGTCATGGCCTCGCAGTTCGAGTCGCTGCGGTACCCGTTCCTGATCCTGTTCTCGGTGCCGTTGGCCGCGGTGGGCGTCGTGCTGATGCTGCTGATTACCGAAACGACGTTCAATCAGCAGGCGTTCCTGGGCATCATCGTCCTGGTCGGCATCGTCGTCAACAACGCGATCGTGCTGATCGATTACACCAACCTGCTGCGCCGCGAGCACAAGATCAATCTGCGCCGCGCCGTGGTGACCGCCGGGCGGCGGCGCTTGCGGCCCATCCTGATGACCACCATCACGACCGTACTGGGGCTCGGGCCGATGGCGCTCGGCCTGGGCGAAGGCGCCGAGTTGCAAGCGCCGATGGCGCGGGTGGTGATCGGCGGCCTGCTGACTTCCACGCTGATCACGCTGATTTTCATCCCGGTGATCTACACCGGCCTCGAGGAGCGGGCCGAAAGAGCGCGGGAACGCAAACCGGCCGCGGAGCCGTTCGAGCCCGCCGCGGGAGATTAGCCGCGCGCAGGGGAAAGCCGCGTCAGCCGCGCAAGGGGCATTCGGTTCGGACTTGTTTTTCGGCGGGCAATAGCGTACTCTGAGCGTGTACCCGAAAGCACGGCAGCCCGTTGTACGCACAGTGATGACGTGTCCGCACCCAGCAATGAAAAATGACGCCCGAAGAAACCAGGGAATCGATTTGGAGTGTCCCGTCATCGTGGCGCAAAACCTACTTCAATCTGTTTTCGCTCTCGATCGTGATCGGCACGGCGTTCACAGCATGGAACGAGTGGACGCGCAAACCGCCGGACTGGAGCGTTTTCGAGATCGTTCAATCCACCTGCCGAAGTTTGGCGCCCATGCTGGTGGCAGCCTCGGCATGGTGCGTCATTCTTGTGGAGATTTTTAACATGTGGTCGGAAACCTACCGCCAGTGGCTGCACGGCAAGATCGAGCAAAAAGTCGCCAAGGAGAAAACGGCGGCTCGGGTCGAGGAATACAAGCGGTGGGAGGCTTGGAATACTCGCCGAGAAGATGCCGCAAGCCAAGGAAGGCCCTTCAGCGAACCGCCGCCGGCGAGGATCGAGATCAGCCTTTCGGAATGAAAACCGCCGGCGGCGCGCCCACCGCGTTTCACGCCCGTTCGAGGGCCGAGGAGGCTGCCGGTGATCCCCCCCCCCCGATACGGATTGGGCGGCGCTGATGGCCGACATTGCCACGGCCCTGCTCGGCAAGCCCAACCCGCGGCTATCGACGCGCCGCGAATGGCGGTACGGCAGGCGCGGATCGCTGGCCATCCGCCCGGACGCCGGGACCTGGTACGATCATGAGACCGGCGCCGGCGGCGGCACGCTGGCGCTGATCGAGCGCGAGTTGGGCAGCCGCGCTGCCGCGCTCGACTGGGCCGCGCGGCAAGGGTTCATCTCGCCAGCGCGAGGACATGGAGCGCTGACGCAAGCCGAGCGAGACAAAGCCGCCTTGGCGCGTGAGGCCGCCCGCATCGAGCGCGCCAAACGGCAGTCCGTGGACGCCGCCACAAGCGCCTTGGCCGTTGCCGACGCGCGGCGGCGCTGGGACGCCAGCACGGACGCCGTGGACGGTACCGCCGCGCATGACTACCTGGCGCGCCGATTGGCTTGGCCGCCCGCCTCGAGCAACCCGCCGGCGCTGCCCGATGACCTGCGATTCAACCCGCGCGCCGGCGAGATCATCTACGCCTACCGATCCGGCGCTGATGGCAGGGTCGTCGCCGTCCAATGCCGGCGCATCGACTCGCCGCACGCCGCCGCCAAGACGATCACCTACGGGCGGCTGAAGCGCGCCGGTGACGCGGCGGTGTTCCGCGCGCGGCATCGACCCGGCCCGGCCATCCTGACCGAAGGCAATGAGGACGCCTTGGCCGCGTGCTGGCTGACCACTTGGGCGGCGTATGCCTGCGGAGGCACGGCGCGCATGACCGCCGCCGCGCTGATGCTGGCGCGGACGTATGGACACAGCCCGATATGGCTGGCCGGCGATGAGGACAAGGCCGGACGCACCGCCACATTCCGGGCGCGCGACGCTCTGCACATGGGCGGATTCGCCGGGCGGCTATACCGGCTGCCCGTTGAGGGCGCGAAGGACGCCAACGACGCGCTGGCGGCGATCATCCGCGCACGGCGCGGCAACTCGATTTCGGACGCCTGGGCCGTGCGCTACGGCTCGCCGCCGGCCTTTCCAACACCAGAAGAGTAGCAAGGCACCATGACCAACGATTACGACGCCCAAGAACGGCAAACGATACAGGAGGAGGGCGCCGGCGAAGCCGCCGAGGCCGAGGGGACCGCGATTTTACATACGATGCGCATCGCGGCCTGATCCGCCTGATCCGCACCGAGGACGTGGAGCGCTGGATCGACAACAACCGCGAGCGCCGGGCGAACCCCAACCCGGACGAGCACAGGCGGTTCGAGGCGGACTGGGCGGCGATGCGCGAGGCGCAAGTGTGGGGGCGCGAGGCCGCCCGCGCCGAGGACGCGGATGGAACCGAGGAGCCGAAGCCGCCGAATACGCAAGAGCGCCTAGCGGCGATGGAGGCCGCCTACGAGGCCGGAGGCATAGCCGCTTTCCTCGCCGAGGCCGCGCGGGCGAAACGCATCGCGCCGCCGACCGTGGGCGAGATTGATGGACATATCCCCGACCCGGTGCTATGGGGCGACTTGCCGGATCGGGACAGGCTTGGCGGCTCACTGATCCAAGTCGGCGAGGTCTGCCTGCTCGGCGCCGCCGGCGGATCGAGGAAATCGACAACGACCTTGGCCATAGCCTTGGCCGCCGCATTGGATGAGAACCGCATCGGCGGCGTATCGACGGGCGCCCTGGCGCGAACCCGCATCGAGGCCGGACGCGCCTGCGGAATCCGCACGGCCCGGGGCCCGGCGGCAATCCTGTCGTATGAGGATTCCGGCGCGATCATCAAGGCGCGGATGCTCAGGCTGGCCGGTGAAGCGTTCCCCGCCGCCGCCGAGCGCGTCCACGTTTTCGACGCCGACGCCGTGGGGCCGCTGTACGCCGCGGACGCCAAGACCGGACAGGCGCAGCCCAGCGCCAAGTGGGGGCGTTCTGGGCGCACGTGCGCCGCATTCAGCCGGCGCTGCTGATCATCGACCCCGCATCCGTAGCGCTGGAGGGCGCAACGGTGAACGAGACCGGCCCGGTGCGGGCGTTCATGGCCGGCCTGCGCCGCGAGGCCGCGCGCGCCGGCTGCGCCGTCCTGCTGGTGGCGCACTCGACCAAGGCCGGGCGCAACGCCATCACGTCCGGCGAAGCGCCCGACGCCGGCGCAATCGCCGGTTCCGCCGCCTGGTTCGACGCGGCGCGCGGCGTACTCGTCCTCGTACCGCATCCGAGCGACCCCAAGCGCAAGCTGCTGGAGTGCGTCAAGGCCAATCACGGCCCGGCGTATTGGGCGGCGGAGCTCGAGGCGGCGACTACCGAGGGCGGCAGCTGGGCCGGGCTGATGTTCGCCGGCAAGATGTACGACGGGCATACGGTGACCGAAATGCGCCGCGAGGCGAAACGGACGGCGGAGGCCAAGGCGAAGGCGACCCGCGAGCGCAACGCGGCTGCGAAGGTCAACGGTTCCGCTGAGGACATGGCCGGCGCCGAAGCCGACGCGCGCGACGGGCGCGATATCCTCGACGCCATGACCGGCGGAGGCGCGATATGACGCTGCACGACAGGATGGCCGACGCGCCGGCCCGCACGTGGAAGGCGCATCGCAGCGGCGACCCGCCGCCGGGCCCGTGCGGCGGTTGACGCTTGTCAAGGAAGCTCTGCGCAGGCAGTTGGCTGCGATGCTTGAGGGCTGCGCGGAACGCGGCGGTCGGCATCGGAGGGCGCTTGGCGGCGCGGCCCCTTCTTCCCTAACCCCCCACAACCCCTAACCCCTGCCGCGCCGCCGGGCGCGGCCCTGTTTTCGGCGCGGTTTTCGGCGCGCTTGCTCATTTTCCGCCGATTTGCGATTGACAGGCCGTTGCGGGAAGCGTTAAGGTTGGTTTGCGGCGTTGCTGCGGGATATTTTTGATGTTTTGGCAGCGCGCCGCGGATTTTCATGTTGCGATGAGAGGTGAGGATGATGTATCATGAGAAGAGGTCAGCCCGTCAGCCCGTCAGCCCGTCAGCCCGTCAGCCCGTCAGCCCGTCAGCCCGTCAGCCCGTCAGCCCGTCAGCCCGTCAGCCCGTCAGCCCGTCAGCCCGTCAGCCCGTCAGCCCGTCAGCCCGTATAAGGAGAAGCGCGCTCTCCGCGCTCTCTAACCCGCGGCTTCTTCTTTCCCTTCTCTCTGTTTTCCGCGCTCGGCTTGCCGCCGGCAAGGCGGGATTTTCGCGCGGGCGCGGGACTCGCGTTCTCCACTCGCCGCCGGCAATTGCAGTCGTCTTGGCTGCAAGCGCCTGCGCCCCCGCCTTGGCGCAAACCGGCTGGATCATCGAAACAGTCGCGGGAAACGCGACCGGCAACGACGGAGCCGCGGCTACGGCGGCGCGACTCCGCAACCCCAGAGGCGTGGCGGTGGACGGATCAGGCAACCTGTACATCGCCGATACGCTCAACTCCCGCACCCGCAAGGTGGACGCATCCACGGGCAACATCTCCACAGTGGCGGGAACGGGGGTGTTCGGCTACGGCGGCGACGGGGCGGCGGCGACGGCGGCGCATCTCGACCGCCTCAGCGACGTGGCGGCGGACGGGTCGGGCAACCTCTACATCGCCGATACGTTCAACAACCGCATCCGCAAGGTGGACGCATCCACGGGCAACATCTCCACCGCGGCGGGAACGGGGACTCGCGGCTTCAGCGGAGACGGGGCGGCGGCAACGGCGGCGCAACTCAACCGCCCCAGAGGCGTGGCGGCGGACGGGTCGGGCAACCTCTACATCGCCGATACGGACAACAACCGCATCCGCAAGGTGGACGCATCCACGGGCAACATCTCCACAGTGGCGGGAGTGGGGATCTTCGGCTTCAGCGGAGACGGGGCGGCGGCGACGGCGGCGCGACTCCGCGGCCTCTATGGCGTAGCCGTGGACGGATCGGGCAACCTCTACATCGCCGATACGGACAATCACCGCATCCGCAAGGTGGACGCCTCTACGGGCAATATCTCCACGGTGGCGGGAAGCGGGGCAACAGGCCCGTCCGGGGGAGCCTACAGCGGCGACGGGGCGGCGGCGACGGCGGCGCGACTCAACGCCCCCATAAGCGTGGCGGTGGACGGTTCGGACAACCTGTACATCGCCGATCACAACAACAACCGCATTCGCAAGGTGGACGCATCCACGGGCAACATCTCCACGGTGGCGGGAACCGGGACGCAAGGCTACAGCGGCGACGGGGCGGCGGCGACGGCGGCGCAACTCGACAGCCCCAGAGACGTGGCGGTGGACGGGTCGGGCAACCTGTACA
Organism: Bryobacterales bacterium; assembly: GCA_965242705.1. Taxonomy (GTDB): domain Bacteria; phylum Acidobacteriota; class Terriglobia; order Bryobacterales; family UBA6623; genus CATQHP01. The sequence continues at coordinate 4,709,240 of OZ251486.1, read as the reverse complement.
TCGCCGACAGGGACAACGAAAGCATCCGCAAGGTGGACGCCTCCACGGGCAACATCTCCACGGTGGCGGGAACGGGGGGCTCCATCGGCGACGAGGCGGCGGCAACGGCGGCGCAACTCAGCTTCCCCTATGGCGCGGCTGTGGACGGGTCGGGCAACCTGTACATCGCCGATGCCGGCAACCACCGCATCCGCAAGGTGGACGCATCCACGGGCAACATCTCCACAGTGGCGGGAAGCGGGACGGCCGGCTCCAGCGGCGACGGGGCGGCGGCGACGGCGGCGCGACTCAACAGCCCCAGAGGCGCGGCTGTGGACGGTTCGGGCAACCTGTACATCGCCGATCACAACAACCGCCGCATCCGCAAGGTGGACGCCTCCACGGGCAACATCTCCACAGTGCCGGTAGCGGGGGAAATCAGACGACCCAGAGGCATGGCGGTGGATGGATCGGGCAACCTGTACATCGCCGATAGCGACTACCACAGCATCATCAAGGTGGACGCCTCCACGGGAGCCATCTCCACCGCGGCGGGAACCGGGACGCAAGGCTACAGCGGCGACGGGGCGGCGGCGGCGGCGGCGCGACTCCGCAGCCCCATAGACGTGGCGGTGGACGGTTCGGGCAACCTGTACATCGCCGATACCGGCAACCATCGCATCCGCAAGGTGGACGCATCCACGGGGAATATCTCCACTGCGGCGGGAACCGGGACGCAAGGCTACAGCGGCGACGGGGGGTCGGCGACGGCGGCGCAACTCAACAACCCCGCCGGCGTGGCGGCGGACGGTTCGGGCAACATCTATATTGCCGATCACAACAACTACCGCATTCGCAAGGTGGACGCATCCACGCGCAAAATCTCCACCATCGCGGGAACCGGGACGGCCGGCTACAACGGGGACGGCTGCGCAACGTCAGCGCAACTCTACGGCCCCAGCGGCATGGCCGCGGACGGTTCGGGCAACATCTACTTCGCCGACCGGCTCAACCACAGCATCCGCACGCTCAGCCCGTCGCCGGCGGGCAGTTGCGGCGCATCCCCAGCACCGCCGGATCCGGGCCCGTCGGTGGAGCCGGTGGGGGTTTCCGAATTGTCGTTCGCGCCGGCGCCGGGCGCCGACCCGGACGCGCCGATGTCGCAGACGCTCACGCTGCGCGCCGAGGGCGGCGCGACGGACTTCCAGGCGCTGCCCAGCGCGCGCTGGATCCAGGTCTCGCGGGCGGAGGGCAGCGCTGCCCAGTGGAGAGGCCGCCTGGCCGACGGCGAGACGATCACCCTGCTCGTGACCGTCAATCCGCTGGGGCTGCGGCCGGGAACCCACCGCGGGCGGCTGTACATCCGCTCCGGCGGCCGCCTCACGGCCAGAGTGAATATCGTGCTGGAAGTCCCCCCGCCCACCGGGCCGGACGTATCGGAGAGCGGCGGCGTGTTCGACGCCGCGCGGGCGAGCGCCTACGGCGAAGCGGGGCTGTTCGGGCCGCAGTTGCAGCCCGTGTCGCCGGGTTCGCTGGTGGTCGTGCAGGGCGTGAACTTCGCTTCCGGCGAGCCGGTCATGGCCGAGGGCTTCCCGCTGCCGACGAGCCTGGGCGACGCGCGCGTGTTGTTCGACGGGGCGGCGGTTCCGCTGTTTTCGGTCGGTCCGCGGCGCATCGAGGCGCAGTTGCCTTGGGAGTTGGGCGGCGAAGCGACAGCGGCGGGCGGCTTGGCGTTGGCGAGCGTGGTGGTGGAGTCCGGCGGCGAGAGCAGTTGGCCGCGGCGCTTCTGGGTCGGCCCCCATGCGCCGGGCGTGTTCACGGCGTCGGGCACGGGGCAAGGCCAAGCGCTGGCGCTGTTCGCAGGGACGACCGACTTGGCGGCGCCGCTGGGTTTCAGCGCGGGCAGCCGCCCGGCGCGGGCGGGCGACGTGCTGGAGATTTACGCCACGGGGCTGGGCGCGGTGGAGCCCGCGCCGCCCGCCGACGGCATGAACTCGTGCCCGCCGGACGGCCTCTGCCTGGCCGACGGCTCGAACGCGGTCTTGCGGCGCACGACGGCGCAGCCGCAAGTGTGGATTGGCGCGTACGCGCTTGCGCCGGAGAACGTCCTTTTCTCGGGGCTGGCGCCGAGCATGGTCGGCCTGTACGTGGTCGTCGCGGAGGCGCCGCGCAACATCCCGCCGTCGGCCGCGGCGGAGTTGCGCCTCAGCGTCGCCGGCCGCAGCAGCCAATCCGGCGCCACCATTGCCGTTGAATGACGGGCGCCGTCGAGTGAGGGCGCGCGAATCTTCCAGTCAAAAAGAAGATCAATCCTATTCGCAACCGCTCTCAACCGGCGGCATTCCGTTGCGCTTGCTCCGGTTGACGCTTGTTCATTGTTCGCGGCGCCGCGCCTGCGCCGTAACCGGCCGAAGCGCCGAGCGTCCTTATTATCGAAGGGGGCACGATGACCGAGCGAAACATGGGACGACGCCAATTTCTGCGCACCTCGGCGCTGGGCGCGGCGGGGCTTGCCGCCCAAGCCGCCAAGCCGGTTGCGCCGGACTCGGAAACCCTTGTCGCACAGTTTTATTCGACTCTGAGCGAAGACCAGAAACGGGTCATGCATTTCGCTTTCGACGACCCGCTGCGCTCGCGCGTCGATAACAACTGGCACGTTTCCTCCGCGCGCATCGGGCAGTTTTTCAACCGCGATCAGCAGGCGCTGATTCAGGACATCTTTTTCGGCATGCACAACCCCGAGTTCCACAAGCCGCTCGCGCAACACCTGCGCGACGACGCCGGCGGGCTCGAGGGCTACTCCGTCGGGTTGTTCGGCGAGCCGGGCGGCGGCAAGTTCGAGTTCGTCGTGACCGGACGCCACATGACCGCGCGCTGCGACGGCGACTCGGTGGAAGGCGCGGCGTTCGGCGGACCGATTTTCTACGGACACGAGGGCGACCGGTTTTATGAGTTGCCGACGCACCCCGACAACGTGTACTGGTACCAGGCGCTGCGCGCCAACGAGGTCTTTCAGGCGCTGGACGGCAAGCAGCGGGAAACGGCGCTGCGCCAACGCCTGCGGCGCGAAACGGGGACGGGGACGGTGGCGCTGCGCGCCGACGCGGACGAGATTGCCGGCCTGCCGGTCGCCGACATGAGCCGCGACCAGCGCGAGCTGGTCGATCGCGTGCTCGAAGATCTGCTGCTGCCTTTCCGCGAGCAGGATCGCAAGGAAGCGATGAATCTGATTCGGGAAACCGGCGGCGTTGAGAGCCTGAAGATGTCGTTCTCCGAGTCGCAAGACCTGGGCAACGACGGCGTGTGGGACGTTTGGGAAATGGAAAGCCCCAACATGGTATGGCACTTCCGCGGCGCGCCGCACGTGCATGCCTACGTCAACATCCAGCGCGAAGCCGGCTGGCAGCCGCCGGGAAGCTCCGGCGGGACGCGCGGCCGAGGCGGTTTCGGGCGCCGGGGGCGCTTCCGCCGCGGCTGATTTTAACATTCCCCGGAGTAACCCTCTCGGCGCGAAGCTGCGCCTTAATGGAAGACGGCGAGGTACGCGATGAGTCTTCCCGAATTTTCGATCAAACGTCCGGTGACGGTGCTGATGGCCGTCATGATCTGTTTGCTGCTGGGGGCGATTTCGTTCGTCGAGATCCCCGTCGATCTGATGCCCGAGATCGACTCGCCCACGCTGAGCATCACCACCGACTACGAGGGGGTGGCGCCCGAAGAAATCGAAACGCTGATCAGCCGCCCGATGGAGCAGATCGTCTCTTCGGCGCCCGGCGTCGAGCGGGTCAGTTCCACGTCGAGCGAGGGCCGCTCGTCGGTGCGCGTGGAGTTCGCCTACGGCACGGACATCGAAGTGGCCTCCGACGAGGTGCGCTCGCGCCTCGACCGCGGCCGCCGCGCGCTGCCGGACGATATCGACCCGCCGACGATCTTCAAATTCGACGTTACCCAGTTCCCGATCATGTTCGTCACGCTGGCTTCCGCCGATATGGACGCCAAGCAGTTGCGCTCGTTCGTCGAGAAGGCGATCCTGTACCGGCTGGAGCGCGTCAAGGGCGTGGGCCAGGTTCGCGTCGGCGGCGGGCTGCGGCGCGAAATCCACGTCGATTTGAATCTCGAAAAGCTGCGAGCCCTGAATCTTTCCGTCGCCCAAGTGGTGGATACGATTCGGCGGGAAAACATGAACCGTCCGGTGGGCCCGGTGCGCGAAGGCCGCTTCGACGTCCTGCTGCGCACCAGCGGCGAGTTCAACTCGGTCGAGCAGATACTGAACGTTTCGCTGACCTCGCGCGAGGGCGTGCCGGTCTATGTGCGCGACATCGCCGCAGTGGAAGACTCGCACGAAGACATCCGCCACTACGTCGGCGTCAACGGCAAGCCAGCGCTGCGCCTGATCCTCTTCAAGCAGTCCGGCTCGAACACGGTCAAGATTTCCGATGCGGTCTGGACCGAGGTGGACAGAATCCACAAGGACTACCCGCAGATCAAGATCGAGAAAACGATGGACACAGCGGACTTCATCAACTCCGCGATCAACAACGTCAAGGGCGCGGCGGGGGTGGGCGCGGTATTGGCGGTCGTGGTGCTGCTGTTCTTCCTGCGCAGCCTTTCGAGCACGATGATCATCGGCGTGGCCATCCCGATCTCGGTGATCTCGACATTTTCGCTGATGTACTTCAACGGTTTCACGCTGAACACGGTCTCGTTCGGCGGCTTGGCGCTGGGCGTGGGCATGCTGGTGGATAACGCCATCGTCGTGCTCGAAAACATCTACCGGCACCGCGAGCAGGGCAAGAAACCGAAGGAAGCGGCGCTGATCGGCAGCAAAGAGGTGGCCATGGCCATCACCGCCTCGACGTTCACCACGATCGCCGTATTCGTTCCCGTGTTGTTCATGGGCGGCTACTCGGCGCAAACTTTCCAGCAGTTGGCATACGTGGTGTCGTTCGCGCTGCTCTGCTCGCTGGTGGTCGGCCTGACGGTGGTGCCGGCGCTCTGCTCCCGATATCTGGGCAGCGGTCAAAGCGGGCTGCGCATCTTCAGGCCGCTGGAAACGGCGATGGCGTCGCTCGCGCAATCGTACGGCCGCGGCATCGGCTGGGCGTTGAACAACCGTCTGTTCGTCACGGCCATAGCCGTCGGCCTGCTCGGCGGCGCGGTCTGGCTTTCCGACTACGTCGGCGTAGAGCTCGAGCCGCAGGTGGACGACGGGCAAATCCGCGTGAACGTCGAGCTCGAGTCGGGAACGCGCGCCGAGGTCACCAAGGAAATCATCGACAAGATGGAAGCGCTGGTGACCGAACGCGTACCCGAAGCCGAGTACATCATGACGGAAGCGGGCAGCGACAGCCCGTTTCGCTCGATCGCCACGCATATCGGCGAATTGCGCATTACGCTGTCGGATCAATCGGAGCGCGAGCGCAACGCCCGCGAGATCACCAACGAGCTGCGCCCGTTGCTGACCGCCGTCGCGCCCGGCGTTCAGGTGCGCACGCGCATCTCGGGCGGCAACTTCGGGCGGCGGCGGGCCGGCGGCGGCGACGGCGGCGGGGACAGGCTGCAGGTGGCCATTCGCGGCTACTCGCCGGACACGACGCAAAACCTGGCGCTGCAAGTGCGGGACGCCATGCTGTCGGTACCCGGCGTGGCCGAAGCCGAAGTCAGCCGCCGGCCGGGAACGCCGGAAATGCTGGTGCGCGTGGACCGTTTGAAGGCGGCCAGCCTGGGCATGTCGGTCGCCGAGGTCGCGGATACCCTGGAGACGGCCGTCGGCGGCCGCCGCTCGTCGTTCTATCGGGAAGAAGGCGACGAATACGACATCGTTGTTCGCCTGCGCGAGGAAGACCGCCTCGAACTCGCCCAGGTCGGACGCATCCCGCTGCGTACGCCGCGCGGTGAATTGATCCACGCCGAGGACGTGGTCCGCCTGCAGCGGCAGGAAGGCCCGGTCGAAATCAGCCGCGTCGATCAGGAGCGCATCGTTTACGTCTCGGGGACGATCGCCGACCGCGATTTGGGCAGCATCATCAGGGATCTGGAAGTCGAGTTGGCCAAGATCAACCGTCCCGACGGTTACGAATTCCAGTTCGGCGGCGAATGGGAAGACCAGCAGGAGGCTTTCAACGACTTGCTGTTCGCGGCCATTCTCGCGCTGATTCTGGTTTACATGGTGATGGCCGCGCAGTTCGAATCGCTGCGCGACCCGTTCATCATCCTGTTTTCGATTCCGCTGGCCGCGGTCGGGGTGGTGACGATGCTGGTGGCCACGGGCACGACGTTCAACATGCAGGGCTTCCTGGGGGTCATCGTGCTGGTGGGCATCGTCGTCAACAACGCCATCGTGCTGATCGACTACACCAACCAGTTGCGCCGCGACCACGGCTACAGCATCCGCGAAGCCGTGTCGACCGCCGGGGAGCGCCGCTTGCGGCCGATTCTGATGACGACCGTAACCACGGTGCTGGGCCTGGTTCCCATGGCGCTGGGCGTCGGCGAAGGGTCGGAGTTGCAGGTGCCGATGGCGCGGGTGGTGATCGGCGGGCTGCTGACTTCGACGATGATTACCCTGATCTTCATTCCCGTGGTTTACGCCACGCTGGAAGAGCTTACCGAGCGTTCCTCGCGGCGCCGCGAGGATACGTTCGGCGAGTTGCAGCCGATCGAGGGCGACTGATTACCGTCGATGAATTGCGAATCGTACAGCGACCCGGATGACGAGCCGCGTTCGTTGCGATATCCTGACGTCCGCGAACGGCGGCGGCTTTTGCTGGAAACGTCGGAGCACATGCAGCCCCTGAGGGAGTATGTCTCCAAACTGCGCAGGCGCGGGAAGGGCTATGTTCCGGATTTCGACCCCCGCGACGGCGGTATCGAGGCCCGCGCTCTGTTCCTCTCAGAGAAACCCGGGCCGAAGACGGACCCCACGAACGGCGGGTCGGGTTTCATCAGCAGGAATAACGACGACAGCACCGCGGAAGCAGCTTGCCGATTCAGGCAAGAGGCCGGGCTTCCTCGGAAACTGACCGTATCATGGAACGTCATTCCCTGGTGGAACGGCGCAGTGGAAGTTCGGAGCGGCGAGCTTCGGGATGGGGTCGAATGCATCAAGGAGTTGATCGAATTACTGCCGAAACTGCGCGCGGTCATGTTCGTCGGCAAGAAGGCGGCCAAAGCCCGCGGAATCCTGACAAACACCGATCTGGAATTGTTTGAATCCGCACACCCCTCCCCGAGAGTGCGGGCAGGTCATCCTGAACTGTGGAAGGCGATTCCAAAGAAATGGGCGGAGTTGCGGCCGGTTCTCGGATTGCCGGACCGCCCATGAAAGCAAACCCCGCGCCGCCTCACGCCGAGGGCGATTAACCGTCTGTTTTCCGTTCGCCGGCCGGCGGCTCGCCGAAGCCTTGCGGGACGCCTTCGAGGGCCAGGGCCGTCCAGCGGGCGTTGAAACGCTCCCATTCGGCTTCTTCCGGCTCGTCGGTATGGCTGACGGGAAACTCCATGGTCTCCAGCGGGCACTCGAACCGGTTGCGGACGGCGTAAACGGTCGGCGGCGGGACCACGATGTCGCGCAGGCCGACGCCCAGCAGCGTCGGGGCGCGGACAATGGGCGCGAAGTTCATCGCGTCGAAATAGCGCAACGTGTTGCGGACGGCTTCGGCGCGATGCGGCTGCCGCTCGCGGAAGCGGCGCACCTCGACCGCCGAACCCGCTTGCGCCAGTTGGTTGCGGCCGTCGTGCCAGCCGAAGGTGGGCATGCCGACGGCCAGCAGGTCGGCGCGCGGCGCGGCGGCCTGGGCCATGAGCGCCAAGGCTCCCGAGAAACTGAAGCCGCTGTATATCAGGGCGCTTGCCCGCCCGTGCGCCAAGCCCTGCCCGACGCGGGCGGCCTGGATGTAATCGCAGACGGCTCCGCGCAGGACGTGGGTCTCGGGCGATTCGAAACCGGTCAGCATGAAGCCCCACGGCGAGCGCCGCTCGACGGCAGCGCGGGAGCGGCCGAAACCGCGGATATCGACGCCGACGACGTTCAAGCCTTGCAGCGCCCACAGCCACTGCACGCTGCAGCGCGAATTGTATCCGTGCCCGTGAACGACTAGCGGCCGCGGCCGTTCGTCTTTCCAGAAAAGCCGGTAGCCGGCGATCCGCGCGCCGCCCCACGAGCGAAAACGCAGGTTGCATAGCTCGAGTTGCGGATAAGGCCGGCGGCGGTCAGGCTCGCTTTCGACCGCGGGATCGACGGCCTCCAACTCGCGGCGGGTCCGCTTCCAGAACGCTTCGAAATCCTGCGGCGTCGTCAGCGCGGGCCGCGTTCGCCGCATCGCCGCGGCTTCGCCGGCGGGAGCATTCCGCCCGCTCCGGCCGCCTGGAAAAGAAATTATTGATGCTCTCGATAGGTCCACGAAAAGGTAAATTTCGGATGCTACCATACCGCCGCGGTTCAGGCTTTCGGTTTTCCGCAAGGCGGTCATGCATACCCCCGTCGATTTGCTTCGCGAATCGGAATTCTTCAGCGTTTTCGACGATGAAGACCTGTATGCGCTGGCGCGGCACGCCGTTCGCCTGAGTTTCGACAAGGGCGACCGGATTATGGAAGAGGGCCGCCCGGCGGAGCGCTTCTACGTGATCGAGCGCGGCACGGCCGCGCTATCGTTTCTTGCGCCGCCCGACCCGGCGGAGATGGACCCGGTGATCGCCGGCGGCTTGCGCGAGCAGGTTGCGATCCACACCATCAACCGGCCCGGCGTGTTGATCGGCTGGTCGGCGATGGTCGAGCCACACCTCTACAAGGCCAGCGCGGAGGCCTGCGAGACTTCGCGGCTGCTTGCCTTCGAGCGCGAGTTCGTCGAGGAATACTGCGAGCGGCGTCCGGAGTTCGGCTGGCGGTTTCTGAAGCGCATCATGTGGGTATTGGGCGACCGTATCGGCGCCGGCCGCCAACAGCTTGCCGGCCGCCGGGGTTCGGCGGATGCGCGGCGGGTCCGCGCGGTCATCGAGGAACACGCATCCGGCCTGAGCATGAACTCGCCGCTGCACAAGGTTCCGCACTATCTCGAAGCGCGGCTGACGGCGGCTGACGCATTCGCCATCCTCGACCGCTTGGCGGAACTCGGCAGCGACGCGGAGCAGCGCCTGGCCAAGCGGCTGCTGGCAAGCCTGGACGCGGCGCGGCGCGAGGGAGCGGCGTTTCGGCAATTGCAGCGAATCTACGACACGGTCGCCGGAGCGCCCGCGGACGAGCCGCCGGAAGAGATTCGGCGCAAGTGCTGCGAAGAGTTCGAACGGCTGTACGCCATGGTGGACTACCGCATTGAAGGCTGGTCGAACCTGCCGGAAAAGCCCGGCTTCATCGTCTTGATGAACCACCTTTCCAACCATCCCGACAATACCCTGCCCAACCGCTTCCAGTTGACGCTCGACACGCACTTCGTCAGCGCGGTCATCCTCAACCGGCGCTACGGCCAGGCGCCGGTGCGCGTGGTGCGCCAAGCAGAGCCCGACGAGTTCGGCCACCGGCGGTATTTCGACCGGCTCGGCTACATTACGGTCTCGCGCGGCAGGCCCGCCGGAACGCCCGAGGATTCCGCCAAGCTCGTCGCCGCGATGCGCGAACGCTTCACCGCCGACGCCGCGGCCGTGCTGCAGGCGGGGGTCAACCTGGTGATCTGCCCCGAGGGCGGCTCCACTTCCACCGAGGCCTCGCCGATGGCCTTCCGCGCGGGGGCATTTCGCATTGCCCAACGCGCGCAAGAGGAGCCCTGGATGGTTCCGGTCGCGGTGGCCAACTTCGACAAGCGGATCACGCGGACGCGGCCGGCAGCGAAGATATTCCCGCCGTTCCGCTTGTCGGACGCGGTATCGCGCGGGTCGGGCGACGCGGCGCTCTACGAGTTCATCAACGACTTCAGGCGGCGCTACCGGTCGTACGTTGCGGAGGCCGCCGCACAGGCCAAGGCTGAAGCGCAGGCGGCCTGAACGGGGATGACGCCGCGGGAGCGCCGTTTCCAATCGAACGATCTCGAACCGAACGGCCGAGCGACCCAAACCGATTGTCCGCTTGCGCCGGCGGACGCCCTCAAATATCGAGATTGGTGACGTCCAGCGCGTTGTCGCCGATGAACTTGCGGCGGGCTTCGACGCTTTCGCCCATCAGCGTGGAAAATATCTCCTCGCTTTCGACCGCGTCGTCGATGCGGACGCGCAGCAGGCGGCGGCTTTCGGCGCTCATCGTCGTCGCCCAAAGCTGCTCGGCGTTCATTTCCCCGAGTCCCTTGTAGCGCTGGATGGACGCATCTTTCATGGCCGTATCCTTCAGGTGCTGCAGCAGAGCCAGAGGATGCTCGAGCTCATCGGTCGATTTTTTACCCACGACGATAAACGGCGGCTTGTTGAACTCGGCAAGCTGTTTCGACAGCGCCCGCAGGCGGCGGTACTCGGGCTGGGCGGCGGCTTCGAGGTCAATCAGGCGCTCGCCTTCGGCGCCGTCCTTGAAGCCGATCGCATAGGCGGAGTGCTCTTCGTCGGGAACCAGCCTGACTTCGAGGCCGAGTTCCTGCATGCGCCGCAGCAGCGAATCGAGGTGCGCCTTGTCCTGGAAGTGGTCTTTAGTATCGAGATCCAAAGCCGCATCGGCCAGAAACTCGACGACCTTTTCGCTGCGCATGCGCCGTTCGAGGTGCGAAAACATCTGCGCGTAATCGTTCAACCGGGATACATAACGGCGCAGAGCGTCTTCTTCGAGCACCGACCCGGCGGTTCCATTGCGTCCGTAAGAGAGTTTGACGCCTTCGGTGGCGATCTGGATGACCTCAGAGTTCAACTCGGAGTCGTCTTTGATGTAGGTTTCCTTCTTGCCGCGCTTGATGCGGTAGAGAGGCGGCTGCGCAATGAAAACGCGCCCGTCGGAAATCAACTCGCGCATCTGGCGGAAGAAGAACGTCAGCAGCAGAGTGCGGATATGCGAGCCGTCCACGTCGGCGTCGGTCATCAGGATGACTTTGTGGTAGCGCAGCTTCGACAGGTCGAAATCGGTGGCGATGCCCGTGCCGAGGGCGGTAATCATCGCGCGGATTTCCTCATGCGAGAGCATCTTGTCGTAGCGCGCTTTCTCGACGTTGAGGATTTTTCCCTTGAGCGGCAGGATCGCCTGGTAACGGCGGTCGCGCCCCTGTTTCGCCGTGCCGCCGGCCGACTCGCCCTCGACGATGAACAACTCGGCGCGGCTGGGGTCGCGCTCTTGGCAATCGGCCAGCTTCCCGGGAAGCCCGGCGGAATCGAGAGCGCCCTTCCGCCGCGTCAGATCGCGCGCCTTGCGGGCGGCCTCGCGGGCGCGGGAAGCATCGATCGCCTTGCCGACGACGCGCTTGGCAATCGCCGGGTTGCGCTCGAAGTATTCGCCCAAGTGCTCGTTCACCGCGGCGACGATCTGCCCCTGGATATCGCTGTTGAGCTTGCCCTTGGTCTGCCCCTCGAACTGGGGCTGCGGGAGCTTGACGCTAATGACCGCCGTCAGACCCTCGCGCACGTCGTCGCCGGAGAGGCTGATCTTGGCGTTCTTGAAGAGATTGGCGTCTTTGCCGTAGGCGTTGATGGTGCGCGTCAGCGCGGAGCGGAAACCGGAAAGATGCGTGCCGCCGTCAACGGTGTTGATCGTGTTGGCGAAGGAAAAGATGTTTTCCTGATAACTGTCGTTGTACTGCAAGGCAACCTCAACGGCCACCTTGCCGCCACTGAAGTCGCGCTCGTCCTTGAAGTGAATCGGGGCGGGGTGCAGCATCGTCTTGCCGCGGTTGAGGTACGAGACGAACTCGGCGATGCCGCCTTCGAAATGGAACACCTGCGGATCGCGCTCCAACCGGTCGTCGGCAAACACGATCTTCAGGCCGCCGTTGAGGAAGGCCATCTCGCGCAGCCGCGTCGCCAGCACGTCGTGCTTGAACTCGGTAGCGGTGAATATCTCGGGATCGGGTATGAAGTCGATCTTTGTTCCCGTCTTGCGCGTTTTGCCGGTTTTTTGCAGCGGCGCCAAGGGGCGTCCCCGCGCGTACTCCTGCTGCCATGCGTGCCCGTCCCGCCAGATCTCGAGCTTCAGCGATTCGGCGAGCGCGTTGACGCAGCTTACGCCGACGCCGTGCAGCCCCCCCGAAACCTTGTAGCTGTCGGCATCGAACTTGCCCCCGGCGTGGAGCTTGGTCATGACCACTTCCGCGGCCGAAACCCCTTCCTTGGCATGCACCGCCACAGGGATGCCGCGGCCGTTGTCGGTAATCGTGATCGAGTTATCGATATGGATGCGGACGCGGATCTCGTCGCAATAGCCGGCCAGCGCCTCATCTACGGAATTGTCCACGACTTCGTAAACAAGATGGTGGAGGCCCATCTCGCCGGTCGAGCCGATGTACATCGCGGGGCGCTTGCGCACCCCTTCGAGGCCTTCAAGAACGCGGATGCTATCCGCTCCGTACTGCTTCTTTTCGTTGTTTTCCGTCATGCGCGGCGCTCTTCGACCATTTCGCGCCGACTCAGACCCTCATGGGCATGACGACGTAGCGGTAGTCGTAACTGTCTTGGCCGGGAACCCTGAACAGCCCCGCGCTCTCCTCGTCCTTGAACTGAATCTCGATGTTTTGCGCGTCTTCGACCGCTCCCAGGAAATCGATCACGTAGCGCCAGTTGAAACCGACCTGAATACGATCGCCTTCATAAACCACGGGCAGCGAATCTTTGCTCTCACCCAAGTCGCCGGAAGCCGAGAGCTCCAACTGCCCCGAGTTCAGGTCGAGAGACACGGCCTGCGAGCGGTCATCGGTGAACTGGGCGACGCGGCGCACCGACTGCATCAACTCCTCGCGGTTGATTTCGACCGATCGGCCGGCTTCCCTCGGCAGCACGCGTTCGTAATCGGGAAACTGCCCGCTGAGTTTGCGCATGATGAGCAGACGCTTGCCGCAACGGAAAAAGAGGTGGTTCTCGTCCGAGGCAAAATCAACGGTCAGATCGGACGCCTCTTCGCCGTTTTCCGCCAACTTCTCGGCCAGCTTCAGCAGCTCGTCCAGGGCCTTTTTGGGGATCAAGCCTTTGACTTCGCCGCTGACGCCGGCGAACTCATGCGGCTTTTCGAAGTAGGCCATGCGGTGGCCGTCGGTGGCAACCATCACCAACGACTGCTCGCGGAGAATCAAAAGCGCCCCGGTCAAGGTATAACGCGATTCCTCGGAAGAAACCGAGAAGGTCGTTTTCTTGATGGCGTCGGTCAGGACCCGAGACGGAATTTGCGTCAGCACGGCCGGCATCTCGGGAAGGTCGGGATAATTTTCCGCCGACATTCCGGCGATGCGGCTTCGCGAGCGGCCGCAAGTCAGGCTTGCCGACTGGTTTTCCAAAAGCCGGAAAGCAAGCTCCATATCGGGCAGCAGGTTGACGTAATCCAGCAGCATCCGCGCCGGCAGCGTGATGACGCCGCCCTCCTTGATCACGGCGGGGCAGGAGCTTTGAATGCTGATCTCCAGGTCAGTGGCGGTCAGGAAAATTTCGCCGTCGCGGGCTTCGATAAGCACATTGGACAAGACCGGGATGGTTGTCTTCTTTTCCACGGCTCCCTGTCCCAAGGTGAGTTCGTCTGCGAGGTCGCTGGTTTTCAGAGTCAGTTCCATCGGTGGCTGTCTTTCTCCTTCGTTGCTTCTGCGGCGCGGATTTCTACCTGCCGCTTGTTGTCAGTAGATTTCTACAGAACATGAAGAGTAGTTCCTGAGGATATGTGGAAAAGGGCATTGAAGACTTATTTTTCAACGATTTGCGGATGTCCATGCCTGTGAAAAACGTTGTATCCGTCCACAGCTTGGCGATGGGGGCGAAATATCCACAGTCATGCACAATCGAACTCCCGTCATCCTGTGGAATAAATCATTATACCGCATGGAATCTGTCGGTCAGGTTGTTGATCTGGGCGTTGAGATCTTCGTCGGCCAGCCGGTCGTCGGCGATCTTCCTGGCCGCGTGGAGCACGGTCGTGTGATGCTTGCCGCCGAACGCCCGACCGATCTCGGGCAGGGAGGCGGCGGTGAGTTGCCTGCACAGATACATGGCGACTTGGCGCGGCAAGGCTATGGCCCGGCTGTTCGAGCGTCCGCACAGTTGCGCAGTGCGCAGCTTGTAGTGCGCGGCGACGACCTGTTGGATGTTGGCAATGGTGGCCGTCCGTTCGTTTTCCTCGAGGGTGGTTCTCAGCGATTGGCGCGCCATGGCGGCGGTGATGTCGGTTCCCGATATGGAAGCGACGGCCATCAGGCGGATGAGCGCGCCTTCCAACTCGCGGATGTTGGAGTTGAAGTGGGTGGCCATGAAGTTGAGCACGTTGCTCGGCAACTCGGCGCCGGCGTCTTCCGCCTTGCGGGCGAGGATGGCCATTTTGGTTTCAAGGTCGGGCGGCTGGATGTCAACGATGAGCCCCCATGAGAACCGCGATTTGAGCCGTTCCATCAAGCCCTTGACCCCGTTCGGAGCCGAGTCGCTGGAGATGACGATCTGCTTGCCGTTGTTGTGCAGGGTGTTGAACGTATGGAAAAATTCCTCTTGCGTGCGCTCTCGCGTTCCTAGCGTCTGGATGTCGTCAACCAACAGCACGTCGGCGGTGCGGAAGCGCTCGTGGAACGTTCGCATCCGGTCGTAGCGGATGGAGTTGACCATGTCGTTCATGAACTCTTCCGCTGAGACGTAGATAACCTTCATTTGCGGAGACGTTTCGCGGATGCGGCTGCCGACCGCCTGCATCAGGTGGGTTTTGCCCATGCCGACACCGGCGTAGAGGTATAGCGGGTTGTAAACCTTGGCCGGGTTGTCGGCGACCGCGCGGGCGGCGGCGTGGGCGAAATCGTTGCAGGAACCTACGACGAACTTGTCGAACGTGTATTTCTCGTTGAACCGCCAGCCGTTGGGCTGGAAGTCGAAGGCCGGCTGCGTAGGCGCCGCCGCCGGCGCGTCAACGCTGACCTTGACCGAATCGAAGCCCAGGTTGAGTTGCGCCGCAATCCCCAGGATGGCGGCAAGGTATTCGCTTTCCAGCCAGATCTTGACGTTTTCGTTCGGAGCCGCCAAGCGCAGGCTGCCGCCCGTCTCGATTTCGAGGAAGCGGATTGGCTCCAGCCAATTCTTGTAACTCTCGCGGCTTGTCCTTTCGCGCATCTGCGCGAGGACGCAGCTCCATGCATTCATCTCCGACTCCCGGCCGATTGCTTGCTGAAACCATGGCGGTTCCTTGGGGGGGCGAACCGTTTTCGGCTTCCTGACAATGGTAGCGCTTCCGGGGCGCCCCGCGGGGCGTTTTCGAGCGAAAAAAACGCTCCGCGGGCAATTGGTTTATTGGGAACAGGCAGGTTGCCGCGCGCGCTTTCGGCGGGCGGCTTTCCGCGGCCCAGCCGGCGGCGCCATCCTACGAAACGATGGGGAACCAGCCGGCTTTTTCTTCCGCCGGCAGGACTTCGTTCAACGACCCTTGCCGATACCCTTCAAGGTCGAGAGTCACGTACTTGAAACCGAGCTCTTTGAGCCGTTTGGCGATGATCTCGGCCATCTGGGGGTCGAGGGCTTTGGGCAACTCGTCCCGGCCGATTTCGATGCGCGCCAATTCCCCGTGCCAGCGCACGCGGAAAACGCGGAAGCCGAGCGCCGCGAGGGTTTCTTCGCCGGCTTCGACGAGCTTCACGTTTTCCCGCGTGACCGCCGTGCCGTAGGGTATGCGCGAGCTCAGGCAGGCGGCCGCCGGGCGGTCCCAGGTCGGCAGATTCTCGCGGCGCGAGAGCTCGCGGATTTCGGCCTTGGTCATCTCGGCTTCGAGCAGGGGGGCGCGCACGGCGTGTTGCGCGGCGGCGCGGTGGCCGGGGCGGAAATCGCCGGTGTCGTCTTTGTTGACGCCGTAGGCGATCGTCGAGACGCCGAGCTCCGCGCCGACTTCCTCGAGTCGGCGGAAAAGCTCGTCTTTGCAGTGGAAACAGCGGTTCGCGTCGTTGCGGACGTAATCGGGGTTCTCGAACTCGCGCGTCTCGACGTAGCGGTGGCGGATGCCGAAGCGCGCCACGAATTCCTCGGCGGCGCGCTTGTGCGACTCGGGTATGGAGGCCGAATCGGCGGTGACGGCGATCGCTTTCGCGCCCAGGACCTTGTTGGCCGCCCAAGCCAGATAGGCCGAATCGGTTCCGCCGGAATAGGCGACCATCACCCGGCCCATGTCCGCGAGCAGCCCGAACAGCTTGCGCTCCTTGCGGTCGATTTCCTCTGGGTGGATGGAAGACGCCACGCGCAAGTCATTATAGCCCAGGACGGTTTCGTTGATACAATTGGGATTCGCTTATGGCCCGCAAAAGCCGTGTTTGCGCCGTTAGCTACCTGAATACCGCGCCGCTGGTCTGGGGCATGACGCACGGGACGCAGCAGGGCGTTTTCGACTTGAGCTTCGAGTTGCCATCGGTTTGCGCCGACCGCTTGCGGGCAGGGTCGGTCGATGTCGGCCTCATTCCCGTGATCGAGCTTGCGCGGCAGCCCGAGACGGCGGTCGCGCCGGGCTGCGCCATCGCCTGCGCCGGGCCGGTGCGCAGCATTCTGCTCGTAGCCGGGAAGCCGTTCGGCGAGATCGAATCGTTTGCGGCGGACAACGGCTCGCGAACCTCGGCAGTGCTGGCGCAGATCATCGCCGCGCGCAGGTACGGCCGGCGGCCGGCGGCGCTCCCGCATGCGCCGCTTCTGGACGAAATGCTGGCGGCGGCCGATGCGGCGCTGGTCATCGGCAATCCGGCGCTGCGGCTCGACCCGAAGATGGATAGTTGGCGCGGCCGGCCGGTGCATGTTTACGATCTCGGGGCCGAATGGGAGGAGATGACCGGGCTGCCGATGGTTTTCGCGGTCTGGGCGGCGCGGCCGCACGCGGCGAACGAGGCCCTGGCTGAAGCGCTCAGCGCTTCGGCGGCGTACGGCCGGGCGCGCATCGACGAGATCGTCCGCGTCGAGAGCGCGCGCCTCGGGTTTCCGCCCGAGCTCGTGCGGACGTACCTGACGGAACACATCCGTTTCGATTTGGGAGAGCGCGAATGCGCCGCGATGCGGCTCTACCTGCAGCTTGCCGCCGAGTTGGGCTTCGCCGCGCCGCGGCCCGATATTCCTTTTCTAGCTCCGCGGGCGGCCGCGGTTCAGCAGGAGTGAACCGACGATGACGAAAACCCAGGCGCTCGATTGCTTCGCCGCGGACGACCTGATCGGCCTCGGCATGGAAGCCGACGCGATGCGCGAGAAACTGCATCCGCACGGCATCGCCAGCTACATCATCGACCGCAATATCAACCACACCAACAGATGCACCGAATACTGCAGCTTTTGCGCTTTCTACCGGCCGATGGACCACAAGGAAGGCTACGTGCTGCCCTTCGAGACGATCGCCGAGAAAATCCAGGAGACGGTCGATCTCGGCGGCACCGGCGTGCTCATGCAGGGCGGCGTCAATCCCGACTTGAAGATCGAGTACTTCGAGGACTTGTTCCGCCGCCTGAAGCAGCGCTTTCCGGCGGTGCAGTTGCATTGCCTGTCGGCGCCCGAAGTGCTGACCATCGCCGAGGTCAGCGGGCTTTCGATCGGCGATACGCTGCTGCGGCTGCGCGATGCGGGCATGGACTCGATGCCCGGCGCGGGCGCCGAAATCCTCGATGACGAGGTGCGCGTGCGCATCGCCCGCCTGAAATGCCGCACGGAAGACTGGATCGCCGTCCACCGCGCCGCCCACGGCATCGGCATGAACACGACAGCGACGATGATGTTCGGCTGTGGCGAAACCATCGAGCACCGCGTCAATCATCTGGAGACGATCCGCCGGCTGCAGGAGGATACCGGCGGGTTCACGGCGTTCATCCCCTGGCCGTTTCAGCCGGAAAACACGCCGCTCGGCAGCAAGGTCCCGGAGGAAGCGACGGCTTGCGAGTTTCTCAGGACGCTGGCGATTTCCCGGCTTTATCTCGACAACATCCTCAATATCCAGACGTCATGGGTGACGCAGGGCCTGAAGGTCTGTCAACTGGGGCTGCGCTTCGGCGGCAACGACGTCGGCAGCGTGATGCTGGAGGAAAACGTCGTGCGCCAAGCCGGGGCGAGCCACAGCGCCACCGAGGAAGATTTGCGGCGCATGATCCGCGAGGCGGGTTTCGTGCCCAAGCAGCGCGATACGCTCTACCGCACCTATTACCTGAACTGAGCGCCGCGGCGCTCAGCCTTTCTTTTTCCCGGTGAAGCGGACGGTGGAATCGTCGTCGAGATTGAGCCGCTCGCCCTTGAGTCCCGACTTGGAAAGCTCGGCCGTCCACTCGTACTCGACGTTGTTTTCGGTCGTGCTGAACTCGAAATCGGCGCCGACGATCAGCCCGTAGTCGATGGCCACGGTGGTTCCGTCGGGCAGCACGGCCGCGCCGGTCACGTCGCCCTGATCTTCGGCAAGGGTGAACAGATAGGTTTGGGCGCCGACCTTGATCTCCCATTTGCCGTTGAGCGGCGACTTCTTCTGGGCCGCGGCGAAGGGCGCGACAAGCAAGGTCAGACAAAGCCAGAAAACGATTCGAAGACGCATGGGGAGCCACCTTTCTCTATCCAAAGGATAAGACGCCGCGCCGGGCGTTGTCCGTTTCCGAAATCCCGCCGAAACGCGGCCCGGCGCCTGTGACACAATACCGTTTGTCATGAACCGAAGGCATCGACCGGCGCGAACCCTCTTGTTGCTGCTGATCGCGGGGCTGTTCGCGCACGGCCTGCCGGCGGCCAACAACCCCGAGCGCGTGGAATGGTTCCGCGATTTGGGGCTCGGACTCTTTATCCACTGGAGCCTCGACAGCCAGGTGACCGCGGTGATCAGCCATTCGATGGTCGGCGCCGACGAGGCGTATCTGGCGCGCTACGTCAACGAGTTGCCGCGGTCGTTCAACCCCGGGAAGTTCGACCCGCGGGAGTGGGCCCGCGCGGCGCGGCTGGCCGGGTTCCGCTACGTGGTCTTCACGGCGAAGCACCACTCCGGCTTTTGCATGTTCGCCACCGAGACGACCGATTTCAACATCATGAACACGCCCTACGCCCGCGACGCGACGAAGGAGTTGTTCGACGCCTTCCGCGCCGAGGGCATCGCCATCGGCTGGTATTTCTCGCCGGACGATTTCCATTATCTTTACCGCACGGGCACGCTCATCAGCCGCCTGCGGCCGGAGGTTCTTCCGCCGAACAACGCCGGCCTGCTTGCGCTCAATCTGGCGCAAGAAGAGGAGTTGATGACCAACTACGGCAAGATCGACGTCGTCTTTTTCGATCCGCCTTCGGGTTCGCCCATCGAGCGCAACCGCCTCGTGCATGAGATGAAGGAGCTCGTCTGGCGGCTCGACCCCGATACCGTGATTACCCGCGGCGAGATCGAGACGCCGGAGCAGCACACCCCCGGCGTGCCTCTGGAAGGGGCGTGGGAAGGCAACATGACCATGGGCGCGCAGTGGCAGTACCGCGGCACGAACGAGCGCTACAAATCGGGCGCGATGCTGATTCGGACGTGGATCGAGACCCGCGCCAAGGGCGGAAATTTCCTCTTGAATATCGGCCCGAAGCCGGACGGCGAGTTGCCCGTCGAGCAGGAAGCGCGCATGCGCGAGATGGGTCTGTGGCGGCTGGTCAACGAGGAAGCGGTGCTGGCGGTGCGCCCCTGGGTCATCACCAACGAGGGCGACATCTGGTTCACCAAGGCGAAAGACGCCGATACTGTGTATGCTTTCGTCACCAACGCGGATTGGGCCTGGGGCGCGCGCAAGACGTTTACGCTGAAGTCGGTCAAGGCTACGGCGGAAACGACCGCGCGCGTACTCGGGCAGAACGAGATCGTGCTTGAATACCGCCCCGGCGTCACCCCGAAAACCGAGTTCGAGCAGACCGCTGACGGGCTGCGCATCTCGGCCTACCGCGCGCAGAGGCTCTACAACGATCGCCATTGGCCGAATCCGGTGGTGTTGAAAATTACGCATGCCGAGGCCGGTCTGCGGCCTCCGGTCGTGGTTACAGGCTCCGATGCCGCCTGGGGGCCGCGCGGGGCAACGTTGACCGCCGAATTGAAAGACCTGGGCGATGCTTCGAGCGTCTCCGTCGGCTTCGAGTACCGCAGAAAGAAGAGCACCGCGGAAATGTACGAGCCGGACGACCCCTGGAAAGCCGTCGGCAAGAAAAGGCAGAGCCTTTCGGCGCCGGGCGGGTTTACGGCGGTTCTGTCGAAGGCCGATGCCCGCCGCGATTGGGAATACCGGGCGCTGGCCGAGCATCCCAAAGTGACTTTGTACGGCAAGACGGCAACGCTCGGAGCGCAGTAGCCGTCCGGCGTTCGGGCGGGGAAAGAGGAAAGACGATGCGGCGCTTGGTCTTGATGTTTCTCGCGGGGGCGGCCGTGTTGGGCGCGCAGCATTTCCATACCGCGGTCGGGGTTACCGGCCGGGGCAGCCCCATCCGCGCCGTTGCCGCCTGGGAAGCGCTGCAGTTCGAATCGTCGAAGCCCGCGGTGCTGTTGGTCGGCGGCCTCGACGGCTCCCCGCAATCGACAAATGTAGTGCTTGCCTTTCTGCGCAGCGGCTTGGCCGGGGGCGATTTCGCGGTTTCCGCGGTTCCCAACGCGGCTCCCGACGGCCCATTCCCGCCGGCAGGCGCGGCTGCCGGCGTTTTTCCGCCAGAAGGCGCCGCTTACGGCGGGGCGAATGCGACCGCGCATTATCTCTGGCGGTTTATCGGCATGCATGCGCCCGATCTGGTCGTGGAAATCCGCGCCGAGGCGGGCGCTGCGGGCGGCCTGACGCGGGCGCTCGCGGCCGGCGCCGCGCCTGCCGGGATCGGCGCCGTAGCCGCGCGGGAATTCCTGCTCGCGGGGGCGGGTGAGCCGGAAGCCGCGGCGCGGCGGCTGCTCGGCGAGGTCCGCGCGGCGCTCGCGGAGTTGTCCGCCCGCCGCCGCCCGCAAGCCGCGCGCGAGGAAATGCGCCGCCGCCTGCGGCGCGGCCCCGTCGAGATTGCCGAGCAGTTGGAAGCGGCCTACGGCCGGCGGCTCGACCAAGCGGCCTACATCCCGGCGCTGGCGTTGGCGGGGCGCCTGCGCCTCGACGACCTTGTCGGTTCGAGCAGCCGCCTGGCGGACGCGGAACGGATCGTTTCGCCCTATCTGTCGGGCAAGCCGATGTCGGCCGGGCGCGTCTCGGGCAGCACACTCTCCGGGCATCTGCTCTTCGGCGATCTGTACGAGCGTACGGGCAAGCCGGCCTATCTCGACCTGCTGCGCAAGGCCGCGGATTTCGGCTTCAATCCCGACGGATCGCTGAAGCGCTCGATGCCGTTCCACAACGAGATGAGCGACTCGGTGTTCATGGGCTGCGCCGTGCTTGCCCGCGCGGGCCGCTTGACCGGAGAGGCGCGCTACTTTCAGATGGCGCTGCGGCACCTGCGCTTCATGCAGCGGCTGGATATGCGCGAAGACGGCCTGTACCGGCACTCGCCGCTCGACGAGGCGGCCTGGGGGCGGGGCAACGGCTTTCCCGCGTTGGGTCTGGCTCTGGCGCTGTCCGACTGGCCGCCTGACCGACCGGGCTACAAAGAAGCGCTCGCGGCCTTCCAGCATCACATGGCGGCGCTGGTCCGCCGGCAGGACGAAACCGGCGCCTGGCATCAGGTAATCGACCGCCCCGAGAGTTACCGCGAGTTCACCGCGACGGCGATGATCGGCTTTGCGCTCACGCGCGGGCTGCGCCGCGGCCGGCTCGACCGAAGGAAGTTCGAATCGGCGGCCGACCGGGCTTGGTATGCCCTGAAAACCCGCATTGCCCCTGACGCCTCGCTTGTCGATGTCTGCCGCAGCACCGGCAGGCAAGCGAGCTTGCGGGCTTATTTCGACCGCGAAGCGATTTTGGGCCGGGACGACCGCGGCGGAGCGATGGCCCTGTTGGCCGCGACCGAGCGCGCCTGGTGGCAGCGGGAGCGGTAGCCGTCCCGCGCGGCGCTATTCCAGGGGAACGGGCTGCCCGCCCGCGGCGCGCGAGAGCTTCATGGCCAGCGCGATGCTCACGGCCTCCGCCGATTCTTCCGGACGGCAGATATCGGGCGGGCTTCCCGCCTTGCAGGCTTCGATGAAAGTTTGCAGCTCCGCGGCGAATCCATCGACTTCGGGCAGAACGATATCCGTCTGCTTGCCGTCGGCGCGGTGCAGCCGCAGGCCGCTCTTCGCCGAGGCGTAATCCAGCGTTCCACCGTCGCAAACGATCGTGAATTCCATTGAGAAGGGGTAGCTTTCGGCATGGCGCCAGCCGCCGCTGACGATCACCGGCACGCCGTCGCCGTAGTCCAGTTGAGCCTCTACGAAGTCGATGCCGCCCGCGAGGTCTTCGTAGCCGACCGCGCGCACCGCTTGCGGCATGCCGAAGAGATGCCGACAGAAATCGAAATCGTGGATCAGCAGATCCATTGCGCCGCCGCCGCTGCGCGCGGGGTCTTTGAGCCAGCGCCCCCATGCCGGCGCGGCGCATTTCCGGCGGAATTCCGCCGCGCGTATCGGCCCCAGTTCGCCTGAGAGCGCCATGCCGCGCGCCGCCGCGTATTCCGGGAAAAAGCGCAGCACTTGCGCGACCATCAACACGCGTCCGGCCTGCTTTGCGGCGGCGATCATGGCTTGGCAATCCTTCGCCGTCAGCGCCATGGGTTTTTCCACCAGGACATGCTTGCCGGCCCGCAGCGCCTCAACCGCCAGAGGCGCGTGGAGATGCGTGGGCGTACAGAGATCGACGGCTTCGACGGCGGGGTCGGCGATCAACTCGGCGGCCGTTCGGTAGCGCGCCGCCGAGGAGAAATCGTACTCGCCGCCGCCGCGGTCGAGATTGCCGCCGATGGCCGAGAGATCGCCGCCGAGCTTCTTGGGGTCGGAGCTGGCTACGGCCGCCAATTCGAAGCCCGCGGCCTTGCGGTAGGCCTCGAGATGCGTACTGCCCATGAAACCCAGACCCACGACGCCGATTCGCATTTGCGCGGCCCTCCTTCTTTCGCCTCAATATAGCCAACCGCTCATTCCCGCGCAGCGCTTTCTCCGCCGGGCGGCGGGGGCACGGCGGCGACGGCCGCGGCGATGCGGTCGATCAGGCTCTGCGCGTACGACGTGGAGACGCCGAAATTGTTGGCGTAAATCGAGAAGGCGAGCATGCGCCCGCCGCCCGCTTGGGCATAGCCCGAGAGCGCGCTGACGTGCGACATGGTGCCGGTCTTGGCCAGGATGCGGCCTTTCGCCGGCGTCTGCGAAAAACGCCAGTCGAGCGTGCCGTCGCGGCCGGCGATGGGCAGGCTTTCGAGGTAAGCCTCGCGGTCGGGCGAGTTCCACATATAGGCCAGCAGCTTGACCGTGCCGCCCGGGCTGACCAGATTGTGCCGCGAAAGCCCCGACCCGTCGCGCAGATAGTATTCGCCGGCGGCGAGTCCCGCCTGTTTGAGAAAGTCGCGCATCTCGCCGACCGCCGCCCGTACGTCGGCGACGTTGCGCTCGTGCAGGGCGGCTTCGCGCAGCAGCATTTCCGCGTGCAGATTTTGGCTTTCTTTGTTGATGATGCGGATCGCTTCCTTCAAGGGAGGGGAGACGCGCTTGGCGAAGACGGATTCGTACGCCGCGGTTCTGCGCGGCGGCGCGCGGGAAACGGGGTTGGGGAGCAGGCGCCTGGAGCGGGTCTTGCCGGCGATTTCGATGCCGAGGGCCTCGAGCTCCCGGCGCAGCGCCGCCGCGGCGTAACGCGGCGGGTCGTCGGCGGCCAAGTAGAAAGTCCGCCCGCGCGAGCGCATCGAAATTCCGCCGAACAGCACCAACTCCGCAGGCGCTTCGCCGCGGCGGAAGTCGAGTCCCGCGGCAACGGTGCGCGAGGCCGCGGTCGCCGTCAGGTTGACCAGCGAAAAGTAGTCGACCGGCGGCGTACGGCGCACCCGCGCCGCCCTGCCCGCACCTCTGCCGGGCGTCACATGCACGGCGATCGTATTGTCGTTGAACACCAGGGCGCTCGCCTGACTGCCGTAGTCCAAAAGCGTGTCCGCATACGACCAGCCGGGCGGATACGGTTCCCAGACGTAGCGGGAATCGTCGCCCACGATGTCGCCGTTCACTTTGCGCAGCCCCGCTTCGTGGACTTGCCGC
Source organism: Bryobacterales bacterium (assembly GCA_965242705.1). GTDB lineage: Bacteria > Acidobacteriota > Terriglobia > Bryobacterales > UBA6623 > CATQHP01. The sequence goes on along the minus strand of OZ251486.1, from coordinate 4,685,071 downwards.
GCCAAGTTCTTTAGCGGCGCCATGCGGTCCGCGCCGTATTCGCGGCGGCGGTCGTAAGGGACGATGCGCGCCGAGAGATTCGGATCGCCGCCGCCGACGAGCCGCAGGTCGCCGTCGAGCACGCCGTTTTCGTCCGGCTGCGCGGCGGATACTACGCTTGTCGTGAAACGGTAGTCGGCGCCCAGGCGCCGCAAGGCCAGCGCCGTCGAAAACAACTTGGCGTTCGAGGCGGGAAGAAAGAGCTTGTCTGCGTTGTGTTCGAAAATGGTTTCCCCGGCGCTCAGGTCGAAAACCGCAATGCCCCAAAACGCCCGGCGCGCCGACGGCCGCTCGAGGATCGCCGCGATTTGCTCGGCGAGTGCCGCGGCTTCCGTTTGCGCTCCGACAAACGTAGGAGATAACAGCGCCGCGGCGAGCAGCGCAGTCGCTCCGAGAAGAATCCGTTGCTTGCCGGGCACTAGTTCAGCAGGCGGGCCGCCTGTTTGGCAAAGTAGGTGAGAATCAGGTCGGCGCCGGCGCGCTTGATCGCGGTGAGGCTCTCTATCATGATCTTCTGCTCGTCGAGCCAGCCGTTTTGCGCGGCGGCCTTGATCATCGCAAATTCGCCGCTGACCTGATAGGCGGCCGTGGGCACGTTGAATTCCGTCTTGGCGCGGTAGAGCACGTCCAGATAGGGCATGGCGGGCTTGACCATAATCATGTCCGCGCCTTCCTCGACGTCGGCGGCGATTTCCTTGATCGCCTCCCGCCGGTTGGCCGGATCCATCTGGTAGGAGCGGCGGTCGCCGAACTGCGGAGCCGAATCGGCGGCGTCGCGGAACGGTCCGTAGAATGCGGAAGCATATTTGGCGGCATACGACAGGATCGGGGTTTTTTCGCAGCCGTGCGCGTCGAGAGCCGCGCGGATGGCGGCGACCCGGCCGTCCATCATGTCCGACGGCGCAATGACGTCGGCTCCCGCGCGGGCCTGCGACAGCGCGGTTTTCGCCAGCAGCTCCAGGCTGCGGTCGTTGTCCACATCGCCTTCGACGATTTGTCCGCAGTGGCCGTGGTCGGTGTATTCGCACATGCAGGTGTCGGCGATGACCAGCAGATTCGAGACTTCGCGCTTGACGGCTCGGATGGCTTGCTGGACGATGCCGCGCTCGTCGAATCCGCCCGAGCCGCCGGCGTCTTTGGCCGGGGGAATGCCGAAAAGGATGACCGCCGGAACGCCCAGCGCCGCGGTTTCGCGGCATTCCTCGACCAAGTTGTCGATCGAGAGATTGAAATTGCCGGGCATCGACGGGATTTCCCTCCGTACGTTTTCTCCCGGGCAAACGAAAAGCGGGGAAACCAGGTCGAGCGGCGAGAGCCGCGTTTCCCTGACGGCTTCGCGCAGCAGAGGGGAATAGCGGAGACGCCGCGGGCGATGCGCCGGGAACGCCATGGGGCTATTGTAACCGCGGCGCAAGAGAGACCGACCAAGCCGATTCTGTTACCCTGAAGTGGATTCGCGGTTGTCCGCTCGTTCCGGTCGCGGCAGGGCCGGCGGAGGCGCGGCGCCGCGCGAGGGGGCAGTGGAGACGAGATGTCCGGTCACTCGAAATGGGCGACGATCAAGCACAAGAAGGCGGCGACGGACGCCAAGAGGGGCAAGGTCTTTACGCGGCTCATCCGTGAAATCCAGATCGCCGCGCGCGAAGGCGACCCCGACCCCGAGGCCAACCCGCGGCTGCGCACCGCGGTTGCCGCGGCCAAGGCCCAATCCATGCCCGCGGACAACATCAAGCGGGCCATCATGCGCGGCAGCGGCCAAATCGAGGGGGAAACGCTCGAGGAGGTCACCTACGAGGGCTACGCGCCCGCCGGCGTGGCGGTGTTCATCGAAACGGTGACCGACAACCGCAACCGCACGGTAGCCGAGTTGCGCCATATTTTCTCGAAAAACGGCGGGAATTTGGGCGAGAGCGGCAGCGTCGCCTGGATTTTCAGCAAACAGAGCCTGATCGTCGTCAGCCGCGCGCAGGCCGACGAAGAGCAGTTGATGGAATTGGCGCTGGGCGCCGGAGCGGACGATCTCACGGAAGAGGGCGAACATTGGGCAATCTATTCCCCTCCCGAAGCGCATGGGGAAGTCGCCGCCGCTCTGGAGGCCGCCGGCATTGCCGTCGAGTCCGCCGCCGTGACGCGCATCCCGTCGAGCACGGTGCGCGTGGAAGGCAAGCAGGCCGGATCGGTGATCCGCATGATCGAGAAAATCGAAGAGCAAGACGACGTGCAAGGCGTCTTCGCCAATTTCGATATCGAAGAGAGCGAATTGGAGTCGCTCGCGACCTGAGGCCGAAGTTGCGCATTCTGGGCATCGATTGCGGATCGCAGGCGACCGGCTTCGGCGTAATCGAAAGCGACGGGCGCAGCCACCGCTCCATCGCCTACGGCGTGATCCGCACGAAGGCGCAGGAACAGTTTGCGCAACGGCTGCGCAGCATTGCGGACGGGCTCGACCGCGTGCTCTCGGAGCATAGGCCGCAGGAAGTCGCGGTGGAAGACGTGTTCCACGCCGCCAATGCCAAGACCGCGCTCAAGCTGGCGCACGTCCGCGGCGTCGCCCTGTTGAGCGGCGCGCGCGCCGGTCTGCTCGTCGCCGAATACTCGCCGCTGGAAATCAAGACCGGCGTCGTCGGCTACGGGCGGGCCGACAAAGACCAGGTGCGCATGATGGTGCAATCACTGCTCGGCCTGCAGGAAACGGTGAGTCCGCACGATGCTTCCGACGCTCTGGCGGCGGCGATCTGCCATGCCAACGCCGTTGCCGGCGGGGGAGGGCAAGGGCGTTGATTTGGCGCGGGATCGCCGCCGCGGCCGTATGCGCCGCGGCCGTGTCGGCGCAAGACCGCATTGTGTTTTCCAGGGTCTTTCCCGGTTCCGTGCCCGAGCGTTTCGAGGCGGCGATCGACCGCGAAGGGCGCGTGGTCTATACCGAGCCGGACGCGGAGCCGGTCGAGTTCCAACTCGACGGCAAGGAGACGGCGGCGCGTTTCGAGCAGGCCGCGGCGCTCGATTTCTTCACCGGGAATCTGGCCAGCGGCCGCAAGAACATCGCCTCGAGCGGAAGCAAGGTTTTGCGCTACGAGACGGCTGAGGGCGTCAGAGGCGAGGCGGCGTTCGATTATTCCGACGAGGAGCAGGCGCGCGCCCTGGCCGCATGGTTCGTCAAACTGGCCGAAACGCAGCAGCATCTGTTCGAGCTCGAACGGGTCGCGCGCTTCGACCGTCTGGGCATCAACCAAGCGTTGATCAATCTGGAAAGCGCGTTCGAGCACGACCGGGTCATTGCCCCGGAGCGGTTCGTTCCGATTTTGACCCGGGTATCCGCGCAGGACAACGTCGTCCGCTTGGCGCGCGCGCGGGCCGCGGGGCTGCTGGAGCGGATCGAGGCGCGGAAACGTTAAATTGTTTCGCCGACGATAACGTCGTAAATGCGGTCGAGGTCGTCCTGGCTGCCGTAGAAAATCTTGATGCATCCTTTTTTGCCGCCCTTGTTCTGCTGAATGGACACGGGCGTTCCGAGGGAGTGTTCGAGTTTTTCGATCGCGGCGGCCACATTGGGGTCGACCGAGGGGTTTTTTTTGCCGCGCTTCGGGCCGGCGGCCGCATTGGCCAGCCGCTCGACTTCGCGGACGGACAGCTCTTCCTCGGCGGCGCGTTCGGCCAGCGCGAGCTGCTTTTCGCGGTTTTCGACCGCCAACAGCGCGCGCGCATGCCCCATTTGCAGGCGGCCCCGGCGCAGCATGTCCCGGATATCCCCGGGCAGGTTCAGCAGCCGCAGGTGATTGGTGACGTTCGTCCGGCTCTTGCCCGTCCGCGCGGCCAACTCTTCATGGCTGAGTTCGAGGCCGCGCGCCATCTGCTCCAGGGCGGCGGCGATCTCGATTGGGTTGAGGTCTTCGCGTTGGATGTTCTCGATGAGCGCGGCCTCGAGCGCCTTGTCGGGTTCGAAGTCCCTGACGATGGCCGGTATCGTGCTCAAGCCGGCGAGCTTGGCCGCGCGCCAGCGCCGTTCGCCGACGACCAGCGAGTAGCGCGCGCCCTCGGGCCGCACCACGACCGGCTGCAGCAGCCCGTCGCTGCGGATCGATTGGGCCAGCTCTTGCAGAGCTTCTTCGGTGAAAGCGGCGCGCGGCTGCAGCGGATTCGGGTCGATCGAGTCGATCGGGAGGCGCGCTACGCCTTCGGGGGCGGATTTGGGTTTCGCCGGCAGCAGCGCCCCCAAGCCCTTGCCCAGGGCCTTGCGGCGTTTTGCGGAATTCGATTTTCCAGCCATGGCAACTGTCTTTCTACCGTGAGCGGCGGTTTGCGCCCTGCGCAAGGATTTCGCGGGCAAGGTTCAGGTAACTTTCGGCGCCTTTGGAGCGCACGTCGTACTGAAAGATCGGTTTTCCGTGGCTCGGCGCCTCGGCGAGGCGGACGTTGCGCGGAATCCTCGTTCGGAAAACGCTTTCGGCAAAAAATTCATGCAGATTGTCTGCGACTTGCCGGGCCAGGACGGTGCGGTCGTCGTACATCGTCAGCAGCACGCCTTCGAGCGCAAGCCGCGGATTCATGGTTGCTCTGACTGCTTCCATCGTGTTCATCAGGGAGGATATCCCTTCCAGCGCGAAATACTCGCACTGGATGGGAATGAGCACTGAGGCGGCGGCGACCAAGGCGTTCAGCGTGAGCAGGTCGAGCGCGGGCGGGCAATCGAACAGGATGTAGTCGTAATCGCCGTCGAGCGCCGGGAGCCGGTCGCGGAGCCGGCATTCCCGGTTGGCGGCGGAAGCAAGCTCGATGTTGGCTCCGGCCAGATGAGGGCTTGACGGCAGCAGCGCCAGGCCCGAAAAATCGGTTTTCACCAGAGCGTCCGCGGCTTCCGCGTCGGCGGCGATCACGTCGTAGAGGCTGGGCCGATCGGCGGTCTTGTCGATGCCCAGCCCGGTGGTGCTGTTGGCTTGCGGGTCGCAATCGACGAGCAGCACGCGGCAATCGGCGGCGGCAAGCGAAGCGGAGAGATTGATGGCAGTCGTTGTTTTGCCGACGCCGCCCTTCTGGTTGGCGATTGCGATCCGTTTGGCCACGGGCGGGGTCTCGTTTCAAGCTATGTTAGCGAAGAAGCCCGCAGCAACACCGCGGCGCGGCGCGATCCGCCGTCGAAGCGTTTCACATGAAACATGTTTCACGTGAAACCGATCCAGACCTTCCGGCGCTCTCCCCAGGGCAAATCGATCGGGTCCTGCCAGCGGAAGCGGCCGCCGGGAGGGCGTTTCGTGCCCAGGATCGCAACCCGCCGGAAGCGCGTTTCCAGTGCTTCCAGCACCTTTTCGGGGGCCACCGCCCGCATGACCGCCCACTCGGCGCGTCCCGGCCAATCGGCCAGCCGACAACAGGCGACGGAAACGTTTTCCAGATTGCGGGCGGCTTCGCGCAAAAAAGCGGTCTTTTTGCCCACGGCTTCGATCAGATGGAAATGCGTTTCCGGGCGCAGCACGGCCAGGGGAATGCCGGGGAAGCCCGCGCCGGAACCCACGTCGGCCGCATCCGTCAGCGTCGGCAGTTGCTTGTGCAGGAAAAGCGATTCGCCGTAGTGTCGGACCGCGGCGTCGGCAGCGGCGCGGACGGCGGTCAGATTGATCCGGCGGCTCCACCGCGCCAGCAGCGCGTAATGCCCGGCGAGCGCGGCAAACTGGTTTGCCGTCAGGTCGAGATCCAGATCGGCAAGCACATTCGCCAGCGCCCGCTCGAACCTCATTTGTCGAGGTGCAGGTTGACGACGGCCAGCGCCGCCGGGGTGACGCCCGGAATCCTGCCGGCCTGACCGAGCGTTTGCGGCCTCACGCGCTCCATCTTCTCGACGGCTTCGCGCGACAGCCCGGGCAGGCCGCGATAGGCGAAATCCGCGGGAATGCGCCGCTCCTCGGCCCGCTTCAGGCGCTCGATCTGGCGCTGCTGCTGCTTGAGGTAACCCGCGTACTTCACCTCGGTCTCGATCGCTTTCCACTGGGCGGGGCTGAGGCCGGGCGCGGCGTCCGGCGGAATCTCCGGCCGAACGTCGTCGATCGAAACTTCCGGACGCCGCAGAATATCGCCCAGCGTCATGCGCCCCGACGGGGGGGGATGCAGGGCCCGGTAAACGGCGCTCGACGGATCGGGCTTGCGCCGCCGCAGCAAATCCATGACTTGCGAGCGCTGTTCCGACAATTGCAGGAAGCGGTTCCAATCGGCGTCGGCGATCGTCCCCCATTCGCGTCCGAGCGGCATCAGGCGCCGGTCGGCGTTGTCGATGCGCAAGTGCAGGCGGAACTCCGCGCGCGAGGTAAAGATGCGGTAGGGCTCGTCCGCGCCCTTCGTCACCAGGTCGTCGATCAGAATGCCGATGTAGGCTTCCGTCCGGTTGAGCGCGACCGGCTCTTCGCCGCCGACGGCGCGCGCCGCGTTGACGCCCGCCATCAGGCCTTGACAGGCCGCCTCTTCGTAACCGGTCGTGCCGTTGATCTGTCCGGCCAGATAGAGCCCCTGCATCCGTTTGGTTTCGAGGGTGCGCAGCAATTCGGTGGAATCGACGGCATCGTACTCGATGGCGTATCCGGGGCGGATCATCTGCGCCCGCTCGAGGCCCGCAATCGAAGCCGTCATCTTTTCCTGTATCTCGATGGGCATGCTGGTGGACATGCCGTTGACGTAAACCTCGTTGGTGTCGAGGCCTTCCGGCTCCAGGAAAATCTGGTGGCGCGGTTTCGACGGGAACTTGACGATCTTGTCTTCGAGCGAAGGGCAATAGCGCGGCCCCACGCCCTCGATTCGGCCGCTGTAAAGCGGCGAACGCTCGATGTTTTCGGCGATCAGCTTGTGCGTTTGCGCATTCGTGTAGGCGATGCGGCACTCGATTTGCTCGCGCTCGATCGCTTTCGTGCGGAAGGAAAACGGCGTCGGCCGCGCATCGCCGGGCTGCGGCTCGAACGCCTGCCAGTCGATTGTCCGGCCGTCGAGCCGGGGGGGCGTTCCGGTTTTCAGGCGCTTGCAGCGGAAGCCCCTGCGGCGCAGCGCCTCGCCGAGCATCGCCGACGCCGGCTCGCCGCTGCGTCCGGCCGGGTAGGTGCGCTCGCCGATATGCACCAGACCGTTGAGGAAGGTGCCGGCGGTGACGATGACCGCGCCGGCGCCGACCTGCCGGCCGTCGAGCAGATCGACTCCCCGCACCCGCTTGCCGTCCGCGAGCAGGTCCACGACCTCGGCCTGTTTGATGACCAGGTTCGGCTCGGCTTCGAGCTCGCGGCGCATGGCGATGCGGTACTCTTTCTTGTCGCACTGCGCCCGCGGCGACCACACCGCCGGCCCGCGGGACGTGTTCAGCAGGCGGAACTGAATGCCGGCCGCATCGGCGATCCGCCCCATCACGCCGCCGAGCGCGTCGATCTCGCGCACCAGGTGGCCCTTGCCGATACCGCCGATCGCCGGGTTGCAGGACATCTGGGCGATCAGGTCGAGATTGAGCGTGATCAACGCGGCGCGGCGCCCCATGCGCGCGGCCGCCGCGGCCGCTTCGCAACCGGCGTGGCCGGCGCCGACCACGACGACGTCGTACGTTTCCTGGAATCGTTTCACCGCGCGCCCGCCCTCAATTGTTATTCTAGGCATTCGCGGGCGCTCGGCCCGTATGAGGCTTGTTCCAATGAAAGTTCTGGTCATCGGCGGCGGAGGCCGCGAGCATGCGCTGAGTTGGCGTATCGCGCAAAGCCCCGGCGTCGAGCGGGTGTACTGCGCGCCGGGCAACGCCGGCATGGCCATGGAAGCTTCGTGCGTACCCGGGAACATTCTCGATCCGCGGGAAATGGCCTCGCTGGCGGAAACGCTGGGCGCAGCGTTCACGGTCGTCGGCCCGGAAGCGCCTCTCGTGGCGGGCGTCGTCGATGCGTTCGAAGCCCGCGGCCTGCCTGTCGTCGGCCCTTCCCGGGCGGCCGCCATGCTCGAAGGCAGCAAGATTTTCGCCAAGCTCTTTCTGAACGAATGCCACATTCCGACGGCGCCGTTCGCGGTTGTCGAGAGCATTGCGGAAATCGACGCGCATATCGGCCGGTTCGGCTTCCCCGTAGCGCTGAAAGCGGACGGGCTGGCCGCGGGCAAGGGCGTCGTCATCGCCCATGACGAAGCCGAAGCCCGCGAGCAGGCGCAGAAGATGCTCAGCGGACAACTGGTCGGCGATGCCGGGCGGCGTCTGCTCGTCGAGCGGTTTCTGCGCGGGCGCGAGGTCAGCTTTATCGTTTTGAGCGATGGGCAACGCTATTTCGAATACCCCGCAACGCAAGATCACAAGGCGGCCTTCGACAACGACGAAGGCCCCAACACCGGCGGCATGGGCGCTTATTGCGACGACGGCATCGTTTCCGGCGAGTTGCGCGGGCAGATCGTCGAAACGGTCGTCGAGCCCGCTCTTGCGGGCATGCGCCGGCGCGGGCAAATCTTTCGCGGTTTTTTGTACTGCGGGCTGATGATCGGCCCGGAAGGGCCGCAAGTGCTCGAGTTCAACGTGCGCATGGGCGACCCCGAAACCCAGCCGCTCATGTACCGCCTGAACGGCGATTTCGCCGGGCTTTTGCACAGCGCGGCGCGAAAAAGCCTCGATCCGACGCTTGCAGCAGCGGACAGCCGTCCCACCGCGTGCGTCGTCATGGCTTCGCAGGGCTATCCGGGAAGTTACCGCAAGGGCTTCGCTATTGACGGCATCGGCAAAGCTGAGGCGCTGGGCGCCAAAGTCTTCCATGCAGGAACGGCGTTCTCGCGGGGCATGCTCGTCACCGCGGGCGGGCGCGTGCTCGGCGTCACGGCGCGGGGCGCCGGCCTGCAAGCGGCCGTGGACAACGCATACGCCGCCGTCGAAAAGATTCATTTCGAGGGCGCCCGCCGGCGCGGGGACATCGGCCGCAAAGGGTTGCAGCAGGGACAGAAGAACTGAAACATAAGAATTGAAAGTGTTATAGTATGCAGGGATACGGAGAGGTCTCTGCATATGGATCTGGATGGCGTCTATCGACGCGCGCTGCGCGCGGGATTCGGGTTGTTGGCGGCGGCGGCGGCGTCTCTGTTTTCGGTCGGCGCGGCCGCGGCTCAATCCCCCTGCCTCAGGATCCAGGTCGTCGATCCCTTGACGGCTCCGGTACCGGCCGCGACGGTCGCCATCGGAGACCGCGAACAGCCGACGGACGATTCCGGCATCGCGGTTTTCTGCGATCCGGGCGCGGGTCCGCACGAAATCGTCGTCGCCGCCGCAGGCTTCGCCGCCAAACTCGAAACCGTGGACCGGTCGGAAGGACTGGTGAGCATCGAGTTGGAGCTGGAGTCCGTGACCGAGGAGTTGGTGGTAGTCGGCAGCCGCACCGAGGGGCGCACCGTGCTGGAGTCCGCCGTGCCCGTCGATCTCATCACGGCGGAGGAGTTCACCGAGCAGGGCGACCCGGATCTGGCCAATCAACTGCGCAATACCGTCCCTTCGTTCAACGTCAACAGCCAGCCGATCAGCGACGGCGGCACCATCGTTCGGCCGGCCGGCCTGCGCAACCTGGCCCCCGACCACACGCTGGTGCTGGTGAACGGCAAGCGCCGGCACCGCGCGGCAATCATTCAATGGTTTACGAACGGCGTCTTCGACGGCTCGCAAGGCCCCGATTTGTCGGTTATCCCGTCGATCGCCATCCGACACGCCGAAGTGCTGCACGACGGCGCTTCGGCGCAATACGGTTCGGACGCCATCGCCGGCGTGATGAATTTCGTGCTCAAGGACGCGGCTTCGGGAGGCAGCATGCAGTTCACCACCGGCGGCTACGCGGCCGGCGACGGGCACAGTCTCGCCTTTGCGGGCAACGTGGGCTTGCCGCTGGGCGAAGGCGGCTTTGCCAATCTCAGCATCGAATACGGCAACAGCAGGCCTACGAGCCGCAGCGTACAGCGTTACGACGCGCAGCAGTTGATCGCCAACGGAAATACGCACGTGCGCAGCCCGACGGCGCAGATATGGGGTTCTCCGCGAATCGACGACGACGTCAAGTTCTGGGGCAACTTCGGCAAATTCATCGGCGGCTCAAAGCAGCTCTACGCCCACACCAATTATGCTTCCAAGCGCGTGGACGGGGGATTTTATTTCCGCAATCCGCATACCCGCGCCGGCGTGTACAGCGCGGACGGCGGCAAGACGCTGCTGGTCGGCGACGCGCTCGACGCGCGGGACGGCGTCGCGGACGGTTCCGCGGGGTGCCCGACGGTGCGGGTAGCCGGCGGCCGCGTGCTCGACCCGGACAATTTCGCAACCGTGCTGAGCGACCCCAACTGTTTCACCTTCCATCAGCCTTTCGCCGGACTGTCCGAGGGCTCGCCGGGAGGGCATACGCCGCAATTCGGCGGCACGACGCTCGACGCCTCGATCGTTGCCGGCGTCCGCGGCACGTTCGCCGGCAACTTCGTTTGGGACGCCAGCATCAGCGTGGGTTCGAACGCGGTCGATTTTTTCATTTACGATACGGTCAACCCTTCTTTGGGTCCCGAGTCTCCGTTCGAGTTCGACCCCGGCAAATATACCCAGCAGGAGACCAATTTCAATATCGATCTTTCGTATGCCGTGAGCGACGCGGTTCACGTCGCCGCGGGCGCGGAGTGGCGCAACGAGCAGTTCGAGGTCACTGCCGGGGAAAGAGCTTCGTGGGAGATCGGTCCCTACGCGGCGCAAGGCTTCGGCAGCGGGTCGAACGGCTTCAACGGATTCAGCCCGATTACGGCGGGAACCTGGGACCGCCGCAACTACGCCGTGTACGGCGACATCGAGGTGGGCGGCCCCGGCAGCCGCTACACCATCGGCGGAGCCCTGCGCGGCGAACGTTTCGCGGACTTCGGGACGACGGTCAATTACAAGGGGGCGGCCCGCTACGAGCTGGTCGAGGGTCTGGCCGTGCGCGGCAGCGCAAGCAGCGGATTCCGCGCTCCCACGCCGGGACAGCAGAACGCGTTCAATGTATCGACCGTACCCGGCATATCGCAGGCGATCGTCAATCAAGGCACGATTCCGCCGACCTCGCGCGTCGCGGCGGTCGTCGGAGGCGAGCCGCTGCAACCGGAGAAGTCGCGCAACTACACGGGCGGCGTGATTATCGACAAGTCGCCGTTCAGCCTGTCGGCCGATTATTTCCGCATCGACCTGCGCGACCGCCTTTGGGTCTCGAGGGATCATCAACTCACGCCTTCGCAAGTCGAAGGGCTGCTCGCCGAAGGCATCACCAGCGCGGCGAACTTGCAGCAGTTCCGCTTCTTCACCAACGACTTCGACACCGTTTCGCAGGGCGTCGATATGGTCGCCACCTTCACGCCGCAGCAGATGCAAGGGGATACCGTGTTCAGCTTCCTGCTGAGCCACATCAAGAGCAGCGTTACGAAATACAACCCCGAGACGGTGACGCCGGCCAGAATCCACCTGCTTGAGAACGTCCTGCCGGAATCGCGCTGGAGTCTGACCGCTAGGCACCGCGAGGGCAAGTTCCGCTTCCTGGTGCGGCTCAGCTACTGGGGCGATTTCTTCGACAAGGAAGACAATCGCAACTATCCGGGCGAGTACCTCAGCGATCTCGAAGTCACCTACCAGTTGACCGACGCCTTCTCCATATCCGGCGGCGGCCAGAACATCTTCAATAATTACCCGGAGATCAACCCCAACGCTTACACCGGTCTGGGCAACCTGTATCCGCAGTCCACGCCGTTCGGCTTCAACGGCGGATACTACTATATGCGCTTGAACTACGAGTGGAAGTCGGGGAAGTTTTGACGGCGGCGTCCGCGCAAAAAACTACAAACGTCGGAATACTACGAACGTAGGGGGAAAGGCATCGTGAGAGTCGGGCTTGTCGGCACGGGGGCGATTGCGCACAAGCACGGCGACTGCTACCGCGCCATAGGCTACCGGCTTGCCGCTTGCAGCAACCGCGGCCGCGGGAAGGGCGAGGCGTTCGCCGCGAAGTACGGCTGCGAATTCACGGCCGATTACGAGGAACTGTGCCGGCGGGACGACATCGACTATATCGACGTCTGCACGTTTCCCGATTCGCATCTCGACATCTGCCGCGCGGCGGTTGCCAACGGGAAACACGTTCTGCTGCAGAAGCCGATGGCGCTCACCCTCGACGCCTGCCGGGAGATGATCGCTTTGTGCGGGTCGGCCGGCCTGTGCCTGGGCGTCGTCAGCCAGCACCGCTTCGACGAATGTAGTATTTTCCTGAAAAAGGCGATCGCCGCCGGCCGCTTGGGCAAGCTGCTGCAAGTGGACGGCTACGTCAAGTGGCATCGCCCGCAGAGCTACTACGATCGTCCCGGAAAAGGCTCCTGGGCGGTAGAGGGCGGCGGCGCGTTGATCAACCAGGGAATCCACACGATCGATGTGATGCAGTATCTGGGCGGACGGTTTTCTCAGGTATTCGCCAACTGGCGGCTCGGCGCCGCGCATGCGATGGAAGCGGAAGATATGGTGAATGCCGTCGTCGCCTACGAGAACGGCGCGACCGGCGTGGTCCAGGCCGCGACCGCCGTACTGCCGGGATACCCCGAGAGAATCGAGCTGCACGGCTCAAAGGGCTCGGCGGTGATTACCGGCGACCGGCTGACCGCCTGGGACGTGCCGGGAGACCCGGGCGAAGACGCCCCGCTTGCCGCCGGGGTCGAATCGGGCGCGGCCGACCCGATGGCGATTTCCATTGAAAACCTGCAACGTCAGTTCCTCGACTTCGGCAAAGCCGCCGCCGAGGGCCGCGCGCCCCTGGTTGACGGCGAAGAAGGTTTCCGCGCGCTGCAAATCGTGCTTGGAATATACGAATCGGCGCGCGGGAACAAGCCCGTCAGGCTGACCTGAAGCCCCCGCGGGCTGCGCGGAAACCGCGGATCGACTACAATTGAAAAGAGGCGGGAAACCCGTATCCGGGAGGCCCCGCCGTCGAAGCATTTGCCGACGTAGCTCAGTTGGTTAGAGCGCCTGATTGTGGATCAGGAGGTCGATGGTTCGAATCCATCCGTCGGTACCAATACGGCTTCGCAACGAACCTCAAGCGGCACTGGTCTGCACATCGAATATCTCGCGCAGCTTCGCCGTGCGGTAGTCGAAGATGCGTTCGACGTCGCGCTTGACCGCCAATCGGTGAATCAACGCGCCGCCGGGGACGGCGTAGCGAACGCGGTCTTCCACGAGGGTCCCGCCGCGGGCTTGGCGGAAGACGTGCTCGTGAATCCAGCGGCGGTAAGGCCCCTTGCGTTGTTCGTCCGTGAAGCGGTGCGGCGGCCGCCAGTCCGTAATCAGGCTTTGCCAACGGATCGGCAAGCGATGCACCTTGAGCTTGTAGTCGATGCGCGCGCCGACTTGCATGGCGATGGGTTTGGGCGTCAGGACCTGGAATTGCAGCCACTCGGGCGTGATTTTTTCCAGGTTGCGGGCGTCGGCGAAGAACGCAAAAGTTTCCTCGAGCGGCCTGGGGATCAGGACTTCGGCGCGGATCGTGTGGATTTTCACGGCTGCGCTCAGGAAGCGGCCTCGGCCAGCGCGTCCGCCAATTCGCCGAACTCGAAGCGGAAACCGTTTTCGACCGCCGCTTGCGGCGCAACTCGCTGCGAGGCCAGCAGCACGTCGGCGAACTCGCCGAGCATCAGACGCAAAGCGAAAGCGGGGGCGGGGAAGAGGGCGGGACGGCGAACCGCTTTGGCCAGCGCCCGCGTGAATTCCTTGTTGGTCGCCGGGTTGGGCGCCGTTCCGTTGATCGGGCCGCGCATGGCTTCCCGCTCGGCAACGTACACGAACAGCCTCGCCAAGTCGGCGGCATGAACCCAGGGCATCCACTGTCTGCCGTTGCCGAGCGGCCCGCCGGCTCCCAGCCTGAAGATGGGCAGTATCTTTTGCAAGGCTCCGCCCGATTTGCCGAGCACGAGTCCGATGCGGATGGAGGCCGCGCGAATGCCGTGTTCCTCGGCGCGCGCCGTTTCGGCTTCCCAGGCGCGGCACACATCGGCCAGAAAATCTTCAGCCGGGACGGATTTTTCCGTCAGCGTTTCGTTGCCCCGCGAGCCGTAGAAGCCCACGGCTGAGGCGGCTGCGAGCACTTTGGGTTTGGAGTCCAGCGCCGCCAAGCCGGCAACCAGATTGCGCGTGCCGGCGATGCGGCTGTTGCGGATCACGGCCTTCTTTTTCGCGGTCCAGCGGCCTTCGGCAACGGGTTCCCCGGCCAGATGGAAAACCGCATCCACGCCGTCGAAGGCCTCGGCGGGCGGCGGCCCGGCGAGGGGGTCCCAGCGGAAAGCCCGCGAGCCTGCCAACTCGCCCGGCAGCGCGCCCGGATTTCTCGTAAGCACATTCGGGCGGTCGAGCAGGGCGCACAACTGCTTCCCGATAAACCCGGTGGCCCCGGTAACAGCGGCTTTCATGACACTGCGGCGGCTGCTATCGGCTCCGCGAGCGGACGCCGCCGCCCGAGGACGAGCGGGTCACGCCGCCGCTGACGCGGGAGGCGCCGCTGCTGACGCGGGGCGCGGGCGCCGGGGACGGAGCCGATCGCGTGACGGGCGCCGGCGAATAACCGCCGCTGGAAGAAGAGCGCGATACCGACCGGGTTGACGGAAACCAGCCGCCGGAAGAGCTTCGGCCGACCGACGGAGACGCCGCGCGGGGCGTATAGACGCTGCGCGCGCGGCTCTGCGGAGCCGAACTGCGCGGGATGCTCGGGGTGCGTACGCCGCGGCTTCGAGTTGACGCCGCCGGCGCCGCCGCGTTCACTCGCGACCGGCTGCGCGGGGCAAAGACCCGCGGGCCGGCGGAGAGGCTCCCGGCGTTTCCAATTGACCGCGCACCGAAGGTCGAGGCGCGGGTACGGGCGCCGGCGGAGCCGCTTCGAACCGATGTCCGCGATTGCGTCCGCGGCGCATAAACCGGCCGCTGCGCCGCGCGGCTTGCCGTCCCTGCGCGCGTTGCGGCGGTCCTGGTTGGTCTCGATGGCGCCGCGCCGCCGAACCGCGACCAGGCTCCGGCGGTTGACGCCGCCCGGACCGAGCGTTGGCTCGCTTGCGTTCGGCTCAGGCGGGAGCCCGTGGAAACGGTTCCGACGCTGCGCGGCGAGCGGAATGCCGGCGCCGCGGCCGTGTTTCCGGCGGCCGGTCGGGAAGCGGTTCGCAGCCCCGAGGAGGCCGCGGCGGGAGCGCCGCCGCGAGTGCGCGCGCCGGCGCCCGCTGCCGCGTTGCTCGAAGCCGCCGCGCGCGAAACCGAGGCGGCCCTTGCCGTTGCGCCGGCCGTTCCGGTCTGCAGTGTGCGGAAGGCGCGGACCGAGCCTTCGATTTGCGCGCGCTGCCGGTCGAAAGGAACCCGCGCCGCGCCGCTGCGCAGCGTCCGCGCCGTCGAGGCGCTTTCCGCCGCCGCGCCGGCGGCGCGCACGATCCGGCCCTGGCTGCCGCGCGCCGGGACGATGGGGATCTGTCCACGAATCGACGTGGCCCGCGTCAATTCGGCGCTGCGCAGCGTCCGCGGGTTGTTCACCAGACCCTGCGAAAAGCCCTGCGCATCGACCACGGTCACGCCGTTGGGCGCGCGCGCGTTGCGGTAGGCGTTGTAAATGTTGACGCTGTTGTCCACAACGACCGTCCGTCCGGCCCCGCCGCCGTAGAACCCGGAGCCGTACCAGGGAGTATAGATTTCGCCGGGACCCAGCGGGCACCAGCCGATGCCGCCGTAGCCGAAGCCCAACCCCGGATTGAATCCGGAAAAGCCGTCGTAGCCGAAGAACGTGACCAGCGCGGGGCGCCAGAAATGGCGTCTGTAGAGCGAGCCCGGATACCATCCCCAGCCGTAGCTTGCGTGGTGGTACCAGCGCCCCCAATGGTACGGAGCCCAGCCCCAGGGCTCGGAGCCGACCCAACTCCAGCCGTAGTAATCGAGCCAGGTCCAGCGGCCGCTGCGGTACGGAGCCCAACCGGCCGCCGGGCTGCGCGGGAA
This sequence comes from Bryobacterales bacterium, assembly GCA_965242705.1. Taxonomy (GTDB): domain Bacteria; phylum Acidobacteriota; class Terriglobia; order Bryobacterales; family UBA6623; genus CATQHP01. The sequence goes on along the minus strand of OZ251486.1, from coordinate 4,669,059 downwards.
CCATGAATAGCCGTAGCCCGACACGTAGCGCCAATCGCCGTAATCGTCGAGCACTTCGGCGCCGTAGATGTCGCGGCTGACGTAGCGGTACGATTCCGATTTGTTGAGGCGGGTGTCGCGGGATTCGGCCCAGCGGTCCCAATCGTCTTTCGGCTCCGCTCGGGACAGGCGGAACTCGGGACCTTCGGCGCTTTCGCGGACAATCATCGTCTTGCCGCTGCTGAGAGTTTCCAGGCCGTTGACCGAGGCGATCTCGGCCGCGCCTTTGCGCACAGTCACGACGGTTTCCGCCGCTCCGAGGTCAATGCGGTAGCGTCCGTTTTGCGCCGGACGCACTGCGACGAGCGGGGTTTCAAGGTCCACGTCGGCCTCGCTGTTGCGCAGTTCGCTGTAGCCGACGGAACCGGCGGCGAGGCGAATGCGAAACTTGCGGCGCTCCAGGGCGGCGAATTCGATTTCGCTGTTGGCGTTCAGGCGCACCAAGTTGCCGTAGTCGAGTTGAATTTCGGCGCGCGAGCCGGGTCCGGTCGTGACCGAATCGCCTTCGACGACGGGCTGATTGATGCGCGCCGCAACCCAGTCTCCCGAATCGCCGCGCTTGGTCGTGACTTCTCCGCCGACCAGGCTGATGCGCGCCACGCCCAGCGCCGGGCCGCTTGCCGTCGATTGCGCGGAAAGCTCCAAGGGAAGCAGCGCCGCGAACGCGGTCAACGCCGCCGACAGTTTCATGCGATGTGTCATGGCATTTCTCCCTGCGAAGTTTCGTCGGTTTGTTGGATGCGTCCGACGCTCAAATGGTTGCCCGCCGTTTCGAGCCTACCAGTCGGGCAGCCGCCAGTCAATCTTGCGAATGTCCGAAAACGAACCTTTGGTATGCAAAAGAGACCAGAATCAGCGACACGGCGAGGCCGAGCAGCGAGCCTACGCGGTAAAGATCTTGCAGCTCGCTCAAGTCGTAGAGAAAGACTTTCCCGAACGTTGCCAGCAGGAAGAGCAGGCTGACCCGGCGCAGCGAGCGGATGCGCGTGCGGAAGCCGACTGCGAGCAGCGCAAGGGCGTACACCGCCCAGGCGAGGGACAGGGACAGATCGCGCGCCGCCGCGCGCTCGAAGCCGAAGTAGATTGTTCTGCCGGCGGCGAAGACGTCGAGGACGGCCAAGTTGATCCAGACGAAAATCACGAGAACGGCCGCAAGGCCGCATACGCCGGCGCCGACCGGACGCCCGGAACGGTAAAGCGCAGCCTCCCATTTTCGAACGCGGCCGACCTCGGTCGGATGCAGACAGGCCGCGCCGGCAACCAGCGCGGCTGCGGGAACGAGATAGGCGTACGTCAACCAGTTCAGTCCCGGCCGGTCCGGGCGCCAATGGAAATCCCAAGCGTCGGGAAACAGCAGCCGCAGCGCGGCGAGCAGCGAGAGCGACAGGGCGAAGTATTTGAGACCCGGATGGTCGAGCTTGCGCCAAAGCCGGATCAGCGCCGCGCCTTGCAGGGCCAGGCCGACCGTCACCCACTTCTCCTGAAGTTGCAAGGGTATGACAACGGCGGCGAACGAGAGCGCAGCGGCGGCGAACCATACGGTTCCGTGTTTTCGGGCTTCGAGGGAAACGATCGGGAAACTGCGAAAGGCGCGCAGCGCCGCCGCCGATACGGCGGCCAGAGCGAGAGGCAGAACCGCCAAATAATTTCCCTTGAATGCGCCTTTGAACAAGGAGTAGGCGGCGGCGAACCACAATGGGCCGGCCAGCGCGGAAGCGCGCAGCGCCCACCGGTTTTCACGCAGCGCCGCAAAAACCAGCGGCCATGCTGTAAAAAGCAGAACACCGGCCAGCATCGCCGCCAGTGCGCCGCCGGCCGGAGCGCCGAGCGGCTGCCCGATTGCCCATGCCCAATGAACGGCGGCGGTCAGAAACGCCGCTGCGAACAGGACGCCGCCGTTTTCGAGTTGCTCGGCGGCGATGGCCGGAAGGACGCCCAGAAACAGCACAATCGCCAGAAAGAACAGGTCCGGGACGCCGGGGGCGGACGCGGCAAGGAAACATCCCGCCAATAACACCGTCGGAGCGAGCGCGCCCGCCCGCAGCAGCGCCGCTTGCCGCCGCCGGTCGGCGGTCAGGCTGCCGGGCAGGAGCAGCGCCGCGGAATACGCCAAGCCGAGAATGTAAATCCAATGCCGCGGCGGATCGCCGTCGAACGGCAGCCGCGCAACGGCAACGGCGAACCCCGCGCCAGCGGCCAACGCCGCCGCCCAGGCGCCGCGCACGCGGGCGCGCCAATAGTCTTGCCGGATCAGCAGCAGGCTCAACGCGGTCAGCGCGATCAGCCAAGCCGCGAGCGCCGGCGGCGTTCGGTAGCTTTGCAGGGGGATCAGCAGAAGAGCCAAACCGCCGGCGATGCACAGCGCCGGAATATCGAGCGTCCGGTCCGCCGCTGCGCCGCCGCTGCGCCGGAACCACTCCCACGGGAGGTGGAAAGCAGCGGCGATCGCGATCGCCGCGAGCGCGAATTCCCACGAGCGCACGGCATCGAAGGTTGCTTGGGCCGTCCAGGCGGTCAGGATGCCGAGATCGGCGGCGGCGGCAAGGAAGGGCAGGATTTCCATGCCGGGTTCGCGCCCGAGCCGGACGCTCGCCAGCGACAGCAGCGCGAGCAAGGCCGCCAGAGGGAGCAGGTGCGGGCTGAGGTCGGCGGCGGAGGCGAAATACGCCGTCAGGCCGAGCGGGGCGGCGATGCCCGCGACGCCGGTGGCTTTTTCGAGCGCGCCCGGCTCGCGGCGGGCTTGACGCAAGGCCGTCAGAAAGTAGAAAGCGGCGAATACGCCGAGGATGGCCAGTCCCATTCCGCTGCGTCCGGCGTCCATGCGGGCCAAAATCCAGAAGGCCTGATAGAAGACGGTGGCCGCGGCGCCCAATGCCGAAAGCAGCGGCCAGTTCCGCGTCTGCGCCACGAGGTACAGGCCGACGTTGAGCAGCAGCAGGTAGAGGAACAGCGTTATGGGCCGGTCTTGTCCGGTTGAGAGCAGCAGCGGCGTCAGGAAGCCCCCGATCAGCCCCAGGAGCGCGGTGCTCAGGGCGCTGCGCCGCCAGGAGAGCCAGCCGCACGTCAGCGTGATCAGCGCCATCAGGGCGAACGACGCGCCGCTGCCGATGAAGCCGTAAATTACGTGCGCCGACCAGGCCGCCGCGTAGAGAACGACGATTCCTCCGCCCGCGAGCGCGTCGGCCTGCTTCGTAAAGCGCTTTCGGCGCATCCATTCCGAGCCGGCGACCAAGCCGATTCCGATGCATGACCCGAGCGCGATGCGCAGCTCGGGAGAAAACATGCCTCTTTCGATCGAGTACCGCAGGAAGAGCAGTCCCGCCAAGCTGAGGACGGCGGCGCCGAGCAGCGCGGCGCCGCGTACGCCAAGCAACTGTTCCCAGTCGATGAGCTTCAGTTTGCCGCGCGGCCGCGGCGGAGCAGGCGCCGGCCGGGAGAGATCCGCGGGCGCTTGAACCTCGACCGGGGGCGCGGCGGCCGGCGGAATTTCCGGAGCGGATTCCGCAGCCCGCGCCGGTTCGCGTTCCGCTTGCGCGGGCGCCGCGTTTTCCAGAGCGGAGATACGCCGCAGGAATGCTTTGCGCAGCGCTTGAATTTCTTCGCGGACGCCGGCGATTTCAAGCCGGAGGCCGCGGTTCTCGGCTTCGACGGCGCGCAGCCGCAGCCATAGAATGACGGCAACCGCCGCGATGATCAAGAAATACAGCACCGACAGGCTGATGGGATCATCTTAACGCACCTTTCTTCGCCGGGATTCGGCGCAGCCCGGGCGGATACAATAGAGCCGGCTGACGAGAGGGAGGTTTCTCAGATGAAGCGACGAGCGTTCATTGGTCAGGCTGGACTCGGCGCCGCCGCGGCTTCGGCCATGCCCCAGGCTCCCGCGCCCATGGGCGGCAAGCCGGCCATGCGCATTACCGACATCAAGACGTTTCTGGTCGGCACCACGCGGGCCGGCGAAAGCGGGCCGGGCGGCGGCGCCATCCCGCGCGGGCGCAACTGGGTTTACGTGAAAGTCGAAACCGACCAGGGCATCGCCGGAATCGGCGAAGCCTACTCCGTCGGCCCGGACGAAGCGACCGTCAAGGTTATCGAAGATTACAAGCTCTGGCTCGTCGGGCAGGACCCGCGCAATATCCAGTATTTGTGGGACTTGATGTACAACACGACGCGTTTTCCGGGCGGCTCCGTCGTCAACGCGGCGATCAGCGGCATCGAACACGCGCTGTGGGATATCGCCGGCAAGGCGGCGGACTTGCCCGCTTGGGCGCTGCTCGGCGGGCGCGTGCGCAACAAGGTGCGCGCCTACCAGAGCATCGGCGGCGCTTCGCCCGAAGAGGCGGCGGAAAACGCGCAAAGGCTGATCGCCGACCACGGCTACACCGCGGTCAAGATGTCGCCGCACAATCCCGGCGACAACCGCATGCCCTACAACCGCGTCACGCGCATCGCCGGCGAGCGCGTCAAGGCCGTCCGCGATGCGGTCGGGCCGGACGTGGACATCGCCGTCGATATCCACGCCCGCTATTTCGAGGTGCAGCGCGCCGTGCGCACGGCCAAGGAGATCGAGCCGTACTACCCGTTCTGGCTGGAAGAACCGATCCGTCCGGAAAACCCCGAGGCGATGAAAAAGCTCGCCGACCACGTGGATATCCCCTTGGCCAGCGGCGAGTGCAATTTCACGAAATATGAATTCCGCGACATCGTCAACTTGCAGGCCGTGGACATCGTTCAGCCGGACATCTGCGTTTGCGGCGGCATGCTCGAAATGAAGAAGATTGCGGCGATGGCCGAGGCGCAGTACATGATGGTTGCGCCGCATAACCCGATGAGTCCGCTGGCGGCGGCGGTGAACGTCCACTTCGCCGCTTCGACGCCCAACTTTCTGGTGCTCGAGTACAAGGCTCCCGTCAGCGGGGCCTACAAGGACGTACTGCAGGAGCCGCTGATGGTGCGCGAAGGGTATCTGGACATTCCCGACAAGCCCGGCTGGGGCGTGGAACTCAACGAGGAAGCGTTCCGCCATTACCCGCCGCGGCCGTGGAAGCGTTCCACGGGTTACCGCGAAGACGGCTCCGTGGCGTTCATTTGAGCATCCGCGGGCATTTGAGCGTCCGCGGGCATTTCTCCGGCAAGACTCGCTAAACTGGGGGCATCGACTTGCTGGAAAAAATTCGGACGCTCGACGCCGCCGGCGCGCTGGCTCTGACGCTCGCCGAACTGGATGCCGACACGGGCACGATCCACAAGCTGGCCGCGGACGGCGCGCTGCATCTCGAAGCCCATGCCGGCGGCGTTCCCCAGAGTCTGCTGCCCGTGATCCGGCGCATTCCCGCGGGCAAGGGCATCGCCGGCCTTGCCGTCGAGCGCCGCGCGCCGGTCGATATGTGCAACCTGCAAACCGATGCGAGCGGCGACGCCCGCCCGGGAGCGAAAACCACGGGTATGAAAGGCTCGATTTGCGTGCCGTTGATGAAGGACGGGCGGGCCGTCGGCGCTCTGGGCGTGGCCACACTCCGCGAGCGGCGCTTCAGCGGCGAGGAAACGGCGCTGCTGCTGAAGATAGGCGAAGCGTTGGCCGATACGTTGTAAGATTCGGCGGCAGTCATGTCCGATCTCGTCCATCTCGACCCCGCGGCCGTCCCCGCAAATCCGTTCATCCGGCTCAGCCCGGCGGATAACGTGGCGGTGGCGCGGGTATCGCTCCCGGCCAATGCGCAGGTCGAGTTCGAAGGGGCGGCGATCCGCGTTCCCCAAGCCGTCGCCGCCGGGCACAAGGTGGCCGTTGCCGAGATTGCCAAGGGCGGCGTAGTTTTCAAATACGGCGAAGACATCGGCCGCGCCGGCGCCGCGCTTTCGCCGGGCGATTGGGTTCACACGCACAATCTGCTGTTCGAGGTGGGCGAGCGCGAGTACGAGTTTGCCGCGGCGCTGACCGACTTGCCGCAGACCCCCGTTCCCGAGAGGCGCGCGTTCCTCGGCTACCCGCGCGCGGACGGCCGCGCCGGCACGCGCAACTACGTCGCCATTGTCGGCGCCAGCAACTGTTCCGCGTACGCAACGCAGAAAATCGGGGATGCTTTCCAGAACGAATCGTTCGACGGCTCGGGCATCGACGGCGTTATCGCTCTGCCCCACGAGGACGGCTGCGGCAAGGCCGAGGGAACGGATGCGCAACTGCTGCGGCGCACGCTCGACGGCTTGGCCGATCATCCCAACGTGGCCGCCGCCGTCGTGGTCGGCCTGGGCTGCGAGGTCAATCAGATCGGCTACTACACGCGGCCCGAGGCGCAGGGCAACGGGCGCGCGCCGCGCCGCGGCTTCACCTTGCAGGAGAGCGGCGGCACGCGCAAAGTCGTCGCCGACAGCGTCAAGGCCGTTTGGGAGTTGATCGAAGAGGCCGGCAAAACGGAGCGCGTTCCCTGCCCGGCGTCGAAGTTGACGGTCTCGCTCGAGTGCGGCGGCTCGGACGGGTTTTCGGGCATTACCGCCAACCCCGGAGTCGGCTACTGTTCCGATCTGATCGTCAAGCAGGGCGGGACGGCCTGCCTGGGCGAAACGACCGAGATATGGGGCGCCGAGCACCTGTTGACGCGCCGCGCGGTCAACCGGCAGGTCGGCCGGCGGCTGCTCGACATGCTCGACTGGTATTTCGATTACGTGGGACGCTTCAAGGACGCGCCGACGTTCAACAGCAACCCGTCGCCGGGCAACCGCGCCGGCGGCATCTCGAACATCGCCGAGAAATCGCTCGGCGCGGTGGCCAAGGGCGGCACGTCGAACCTGACCGCGGTTTACGATTACGCCGAACGCATCGTCGAACCGGGTTTCGTGTTCATGAACAGCCCCGGCTACGACCCGCCTTCGGTGGCGGGCATGGTGGCGGGCGGCTGCAATATCTGCCTGTTCACCACGGGGCGGGGCAGTTGCTTCGGCTTCCCCACCGCGCCGGTCATCAAGGTCGCGTCCAATACCCCGATGGCCGAATACATGAGCGAAGACATGGACATCAACGCGGGAAAGGTGGCCGACGGCGAAGAAGACATCCCCTCGCTGGGCAAGCGCATGTACGAGTTCGTTCTGGACACGGCTTCGGGAAAGAAAACTCACAGCGAGCGCCTGGGACACCGCGAGTTCGTAACGTGGCGCATCGGCCCCACGCTGTGAGGCAGGATTATGCGCGGGAGCCCCGCCCCCGAATCTGATAGACTGATAACGCCTTCCGGCCGTATGCAGCGATCGGCGCAGTAGATTCTCTCATGCGGAAACGCGCTCCCAGGAATCGAACGCTTTCCTGTACGCAAGAGGAAATCGTCCGCTTGTCCCGCAAGATTATGCGGGCGGATGCAGTTGTTACGCCGCGGGATATCGAAGGCCGGTTTGTTGCAGGCGATATTTTCGAAGTTGCCGCGCGGCTTCCTTCCGCGTTTGTCGATCTTCTTGTTCTGGATCCGCCGTACAACTTGTCGAAGAACTTCAACGGCAGCCTGTTCAGGCAAAAGGAAAAAGAAGAATATCGTTCCTGGTTCGAGAGACTGGTCGATCTGTTGGCTCCGACGTTGCATCCGGACGCCACAATCTATGTCTGCGCGGACTGGAAGACTTCCGTGCTCGTCCTGCCCGTCCTGGAAGCGAAGTTCCATGTCCGTAACCGCATTACATGGGAACGGGAAAAAGGGCGCGGCGCGAAGATGAATTGGAAGAACAACACGGAAGATATCTGGTTCTGCACCAAATCGGACCGATACTATTTCAATGTCGATGCCGTAAAGCTGAAGCGCAAGGTCATTGCGCCGTACAGCGTTGACGGGGAGCCGAAGGATTGGGAACGGGAAAAGAACGGCAATTACCGTCTGACGCATCCTTCGAATATTTGGACCGATGTAACGGTTCCGTTCTGGTCGATGCCGGAAAATACCGATCATCCCGCGCAGAAGCCGGAAAAATTGATTGCGAAATTGATTCTGGCGAGTTCGAAAGCAGGGGATTTCGTGTTCGATCCATTCGCCGGCAGCGGGACCACCACGGTTGTGGCGGAAAAGCTGCAAAGGCGTTGGTGCGGGGTCGAGACCGATACGGAATACTTGTGTTGGGCGTTGAAGCGCCTTGAATCGGCCAAACGAGATGCGGCAATTCAGGGGTATGCAAACGGAGTGTTCTGGGAAAGAAACTCGCTTCCCGATCCACCGGCTCGAAGCGGCTCGAAGGAATATCAAGAAGGTTTGTTTTCATGAGGCCGAATTTTTACTATGGGGGGCACTACAGAAAGGTACCCGCGGACATAAAAGAATACATCAATTCTTCGGCTGATTTCCTGTCGCCGCAGACGGCAAGCAGTCCGAGAGCTGTAGGCGATGCGCTCGAAGCGCTTGTAGCAGAAAAATTCGATACTTTCATTGGAGGTTGGTGTCGCGAGTATTCAAGTGACTTCGCGCGCCGCGCCATGGCCGATTTGGCGTTCACTGACAAGGAAGGCGTTTATTCTGTAATAGATGTCAAGACGCACAGAAGAGATACCGGATTCAATATGCCTAATCTCACCTCGGTGCAACGACTGGCTCGATTCTACGAATCCGACGCCAATGTCTTTTCGCTGATTATGGTCAAGTACTCGGTTGAAGAGACAAGGATCATTGTCTCGGATGTCTTGTTCTCACCTATCGAATTCCTGGATTGGAACTGTCTCACCGTGGGCGCGCTGGGCTGGGGGCAAATACAAATCGCAAACTCCAACAACATCCGCGTGATTGATGGGTATTCGCGAAAAAAATGGATGCTGCGGCTGTGTGAGGCGATGCTTGAGTTCTACCCGAGAGAAATTGTCAAGATAGAGGACAGGATAGATCGCTTCAACAGTGTGAGAGAGTACTGGGAGTCGAAAGACGATATCTGGGCGCGATGATCGCAGCGTACAACTTCTCGCAGGGCGGCCTTGCTTATCAGTCCGCGGCGGCGCGCAGCGCTTTTTCATGGCCGAGTCCGAGAATCCAGGCCTCTTCGGTTTCGATGCGGCGGCGCTCGCCGCGGGTGAGGCTTGCGGCGCCTTTGAAAAGGGGCGTCAGTTTGTTTGCGGCGTCCAACCGCGCAAAGGCCTGCGCGTTCACGCGCACCTGCGCGGCGTCGACGATCTCGCCGGCGCCCTTGCTCTTGTCGATCTGCGGCTTGAGCAGAGACGGGTAGATTTCAGTGATTACAAACTGCGCATTGGGCGCGCGCAGGCCGGTATGGAAGGGCCAGACCGCCGCGCGGCCCGCGATGCGCCGGTGCGTCGTCAGGCGTTTCAGAGCGGGCAGCCCCAGCAGCGTCTGCGATCCGACGGAACCGGTATAAGCCAATTGCCAGACGGTCTTGGCGTTCGGGGCGCGGAGGTCGGCGATGCGCTTCTCCGCAGGCTCCGGCGGCAGGAACTCTTCCGTGTGCGTTCGGTCGGATGCGCGAGTCGGCACGTCCGGGTGCGGCCAGTTGTCCGGGCGGCCCCAAAACGGCCCCAGCCCCGGATATTTCCAGTTGATTTCCTCGGCGACTTCGTAGCGGTTGTTCTCGTCGTCCTCGATGCGTTCCTCAAGCCAATCCCAGAGCGCAAGAGCGGAGGCGTTGCCGGTCACGTGCTCGGCGACTCCGGCCGGGTAGCCGAAGGGAAAGTCGAAGCCGGCCAGCACGCGCCGCCCGGCGTCGAGTTCCTTGGCGATGAAGTCGGTGAGCCTTTCGACGGCCGCATGGCGGGTGCGCTCATATTCGGGTCCCTGCATGGCGCCGCCGCGGACGCAGGCGGCGGCCCACCCAATGGCGTCCTTGCTCTTTTGGGGCGGGCTCGGCTGCGAGCGGGCCGACCAATCGACGGCGATATGAGTGTCGAAGAGAGGCACGGCCGCCTATTGTATTACCCTGCAAAGGCTGGGCGTCCGCGGCAACCGCGGACGAGTCCCCGCCGCCCGCCGCCGCCCATGTTTCGCGCGGCGAAACGGCGGCAAGCGCCTAGCCGTTACAATGAAAGCAGGTTTGCCGGGGTAGCTCAGTCGGTTAGAGCGACGGACTCATAACCCGTAGGTCGGCGGTTCGAATCCGCCCCCCGGTACCATCGGCGTCCGGACGCAAGCGGCTGCGTTCCCGGCGGCGCGCATACTCCCTGACTTGGCGCTCGAATGCGTCGAGCGCCTCGAGACTGTCGAGATCTTCGTCTTCCGCGACCGGCAGCGAGGCGAACCGCGCGGCGAGAGCCGCGGCGAACATGCCGTTCGACGGCGCGGCGCGGTTGCGCACCGGTACGCCGCGCAGCCCGCAACTCGGCGAGCGCGCCTTGAGGATAAAGCCGCTGACGCCCTCAAGCTCTTGCAGGCGCTTCGCCGCCCATGCCTGCATCGCCGCGGTGTGGTCTTTGCGGGATTGCGTTCCGAGCAGCCGCAGTCCGTCCGGCGCGGCGGCCAACTCGATTGTCTCGCGCGGCACGCCCATGCCGGCCTCGACCTCGGGACATACCGGCAGCCATTCGACCCGCTCCGCGAAGTAGGCGAGAATCTTTTCCCGCAGCCGCGCGCCGCCGTCGTAACGCACCGGCTCGCCGGTCAGGCAGGCTGAAACGCCGATTCGCGGACGAGACACTGCACAGCCTCCGGGCGTCCACAAGATAGCAGATCGTCCGGCGGGAACGCAGTAAACTGAGAGGCGCCGATGCGCTTGCCGTTGTTTGCCGCGCTTCTCGCCGCCGCGGCGCCCGCCGCCCCCGTCCCGGGCGAAACGGCGGGGCCGGTCGTCGCCCTGCGCACGTCGAAAGGCGTCATCCGCCTCGAGTTGTTCCCGGCCAAGGCGCCCAAGACCGTCGAGAATTTCCTGGCTTACGTCAACGCCGGTTTCTACGACGATACGGTTTTCCACAGGGTGATTGAAAATTTCGTCGTGCAGGGCGGCGGATTTACGCCTGAACTGGAACTCAAGCCTACTTTTCGGGCCGTCAGGATCGAAACGAAAAACGGACTGCCCAACTTGCGCGGCACGGTGGCCATGGCCCGCCAATGGCAAAGGAATTCGGCCACGTCGCAGTTTTTCATCAACCTCAAAGACAACGCCGATCTCGACCGCGGCGCGCGGCGCTTCGGCTATACCGTTTTCGGCCGGGTCATCGAGGGCATGGAAACGGTCGAACGCATTTCGCGGGTGCAGACCAGCCGCCGGGGGCCGATGGAAGACGTGCCCATCCTTCCGGTTTTCCTGGAATCGGCCCGCGTCGAGCCGCGCGAATGAACCTGCCGCGGCCTACCGCTTGCCGCTTGGGGACGCGCCTTCGCCGCCATTTCCATCTCCGCCGAAATTGCTGACGGGCAGGATTTCCGCGCCTTCCGGCGAGCGGAACTCGAACAGCTTGAGATCGAGCGAGGGGTTCAGCGTCTCGTTGCGGAAGCGGAAGACGTTGAGCGAATCGTCCCGCCCGTACACCGCGATGCGCCGCAGACGGAAGTCTTGCGGGTCGTAGGCGAACTCCACGCGCGAGAAGTACTCCCTGCCGCTGCGCCCTTCGGCGGCGAGCACCGTTTCGCCTGCGATCGTTTCGAGCCGCAGATTGCGGAATTGGCGCTGGAGCCGCATGCGTCCGAGCAGAAAGGCCAGCGGCGCGCGCAGGTCGGCGGTCTCGTCGAGCTTCACTTGACGCACCTGGTTGGTATAGGGGTTGTAGATGCGGAACATGCCGCCGTCGCCGACGGCGATTTTCCCTTCCGGCCGCGCGTACTCCCAACGCATTTTGCCCGGACGCCGCAGGTAAAGCGTTCCCGACTCGACCATGCGCCGCCGGCCGGCGTATTCCACCGACTGTTCGAACTCCGAGCGCATGGCCGCCAGACGGTTGTAGCGCAGCTCGATGGCCGCAACGACGCGGCCGACCGACTGGGCCGGCAGTGGAGCGGCCGCCCAGGCGGCGGCCATCGCAAGTGCGGCTGCGCGGGCTGCGGCAAGGCAGGCCGCGGCGAAACTGAGCGCGCTTGTCTGAGGCATGGTGCGTTCCGCCCGCTATTCCCGCAGCAGCTTGCGGATGCCGCGCGCCGCCTGCCGGATGCGCTGTTCGTTTTCCACCAGCGCGAAGCGCACGCGGCCTTCGCCCGTCGGCCCGAAACCGATGCCGGGCGATACCGCCACGAGGCTGCGTTCGAGCATGAGCTTGGCGAACTCCAGCGACCCGGCCGGGGCAAAGCGTTCGGGGATTCGCGCCCAGACGAACATCGTCCCCCGCGGCGGCTCCACCCGCCAGCCCGCCTTGGCCAGCCCGTCGATCAGCACGTCGCGGCGTTTTCGATGGGAATCGGCGTTTTCGCGGGTGAACTCCTCGCATTCGCGCAGGCCGATGATCGCGGCGATCTGGATCGGTTGGAACGTGCCGTAGTCGAGGTAGCTCTTGATCCGGCCGAGCGCGCCGATCATTTTCCGATTCCCCAGGCAGAAGCCGACTCTCCAGCCGGCCATGTTGTAGCTTTTCGACATCGAAAAGATTTCGACGCCGACCTCTTTCGCGCCGGGCGCCTCAAGCAGCGACGGCGCGCGGTAGCCGTCGAAGGTCAGATCGGCGTAGGCGAAATCGTGAACGATCATCGTGCCGTGCTTGTGCGCCAAGGCGACGAGCGTTTCGAAGAAACCGCGCTGTACGCAGTGCGTCGTCGGGTTGTGCGGGAACGAGACGAGGATCATCGCCGGTTTCCTGCGCCCCGTCCTGTAGAGGTCTTCCAGGCGGTTGAGAAACTCCTCCGGGGAGGGCATGGGCAGCGCGACCTGCTCGCCTTCGGCCATGACCACGCCCCATTGGTGGATGGGGTATGAAGGGTCGGGCATGGCCACCGGATCGCCGGGGCCGATCACGGCGAACGTCAGGTGCGACAAGGCGTCTTTGGCGCCCATGGTGACGATCGCTTCCGTTTCCGCGTCGAGGCTGACGCCGTAATTCGCGCGGTAGCGCTTGCAGATTTCTTCGCGCAGCCGCGGGATGCCCCGCGAAAGCGAGTAGCGGTGGTTGCGCTTGTCGCCTGCGGCTTCGGCCAGCTTGCGGACGACAACCTCGGGGGTCGCGCCGTCGGGGTTGCCCATGCCCAGGTCGATCACGTCGAGCCCGGCACCGCGGGCCTTTGCGCGCATCTCGTTGATGACGGCGAAAACGTAATCGGGGAGTTTGCCGATGCGGTAAAAGGGATCCTCGTCGAACAGCCCCATTTATCCCATCATAGACAGGCCCGCCCCAAGCGGACTCATCATCGACAAGCGCGGGGCCGCGCCTGCCGCAACGGGCGCCGCCCGGACCTCATTCGTCCGATTGCAGGTTGCCTTCGACGGTTGCCCGGATGCGTTCCCCGCGGAGTTTGACGGTCGCCAGGTTGCCGGCGATCGACCCCGAGCGCAGCCCGCCGCCGCTTGCATTGTCGATAACGATTCCCGCGCCGCGCACGTCCTCGGCCAGCACGTTGCGGATGCGCAGCCCGGAAAACATGCGCTCGGCGGTCATGCTGTAGCGCAAGCCCGTCTCCGGCTGCGTTTTCCCGGAAATCACCAGATCGTCCACAAGCGCCCGATCGACGTTTTCGAGCAGCACCGCTTCGCCGCCGCGTCCGCAGTCGCGGATCGTCACGCCGCGCAGCGTGACGCTGCTGCTTTGCCGCACCGATACCGCGGGCAGGGACGGGCAGCCGTCGATTTTCACGTTCTCGATCGTCACGCCGCGCGTATTGCGGATATCGAGCGGCGAGCGGGCGCCGTCGGGCCAATCGCTGCCGGCGACGTTGCGTATCGTCAGTCCGTGATGGCCGAAATCGCGGTTCGCGGTGCGCACCGCCGCGATCGTGTTTTTGACGTGGACGCCTTCAATCAGGATGTTGCGGTTGATCTGCCCCGGTCGGTTGTGGTCTTGCACGTCTGCCCCGTAGGCGCACGATTCGGCGTAAAGATCGCGCACCGTGATGTATTCCGAGCCGTCCGATACCTCTACCGGCCCGCGCAGTTTCGACCCGTACGAGCGGATATTCTCCACGACCAAGTGGCGGACGTACAGCCCTTCGTCGCCGGCGCCGCCGATCGAAACCACGTCGCGGACGGTATTGCGCGCCGTCAGGTTGCGCACGACGCCGTGCTCGACGTGGCCGAACTCATCAATCGGCGTAATCATCACGCCGTCTTTCGCGCTGTTGTTCGTTTCTCCGTTTTCGATGATGAAACGCCCGCGGCGAACCAGGATCAGAGGCGCGCGGCGCTCCTGCGGGACCGTGTCGGTGTTTCCTTCGAGCAGAAAATCGCGGATGCGCACGCCCTCGGCGAGCACTTCGAGGATCGGCGTTTTGCCCAGGCCGGGCTTCAGGCGGGCGTTCAGGCCGACAAGCGTGAGCGGCTTGGCGATCCTGATCGTTGCCTCGATCTCCAGTTGCGCCGCGCGGTCGGCAACGACCGTGCCGTAGGGCTCCGCGGCGTCCACGGCCTGCTGCAAATCGCCGTTGCGCACCTCGACAATCGAAGACGCCCAGGCCGAGGCCGCCGTCAGCAGAAAAAGGGCGGATCGTTTCACGGGCATCAGTGTAGCGCGGCCTGCCCCAGAAAGCGGCCCGCGGCGGCGCTTACCGCAGGAAACGCGTTTGCCGCCGCTGCTCCCGCCGCTCCATGGCCAACTCGATCAGGCGGTCGAGCAGCGCCGGATAGGGCAGCCCCGAGACTTCCCAAAGTTTGGGGTACATGCTGATCGAGGTGAATCCGGGCATGGTGTTGATCTCGTTGAGCAAGAGCCGCCCGTCCGCTTCCTCCAGGAAGAAATCGACGCGGGCAAGCCCGGCGCATTCGACGGCCTGAAACGCCTCGACGGCCAAGCGCCGGACGGCGGCGGTCTGCTCCGCGTCCAGCGTGGCGGGCGCGGACAGTTCGGCATCGTCGGTCAGATACTTGGTTTCGTAATCGTAGAACCCGCCCGGCGCGACGATTTCGCCGGGAAGCGACGCCCGCGGCGAATCGTTGCCCAACACGGAGCATTCGATTTCCCGCCCCTTGATTTCGGGTTCCACGACGATCTTGCGGTCGTAGGCTCCCGCCGTATCGAGCGCCGCGCCGAGCTCATCGCGGTTCGTTGCCCGCGAAATGCCGACCGACGAGCCGAGATTGGCCGGCTTGACGTACAGCGGATAACCGAAACGCTGCTCCACCGCCGCGATATCGGCGCGTCCCCCGCCGCGCAGCAGGCAGAGGTGATCGACCGTCGGCAGGCCGCGTTCGCGGAAGAGGCGTTTCATCACGTCCTTGTCCATGGCGCAGGCCGAGCCCGGCACCCCCGAGCCCACGTAAGCCGTTTCGCCCAATTCCAGGAAGCCCTGGATCGCGCCGTCTTCGCCGAATGGGCCGTGCAGCGCCGGGAAAACCACGTCGAAACCGGTCGAGGCGCCCGGCGCCGGCGAAAAACGGGGAGATGCGTCCGTTTCCAGCGGGCCGCATTCCCCGCTCGGCAGCAGAGCCGCCGAGGCCTCCGGGTCGAGCCATTCTCCGCTCTTGGCGATCGCAATCGGAATGACCGCGTAGCGCGAGCGGTCGAGAGCGGCGGCGATCGACGCAGCCGAGCGGATGGACACTTCATGCTCGCCGGAGCGTCCGCCGAACAGCACGGCTACGCGAAGTTCAGACACGGCCGGCGCCGCACCTTTCGATTGAGCTTGTCAAACTAATAGAGTATGGCGGAATACACGATCGCTGCATTGCTCGCCGGCCGAGCCGGCGCGGGCGCGGAAGTCGCGGTGCGGGGTTGGGTGCGCACACGGCGCGATTCCAAGGCCGGCGTGTCGTTCCTCCAGGTGCATGACGGCTCCTGTTTCGACGCCGTCCAGGTTGTCGCCGGGGACGCTCTGCCGAACTACGCAAGCGAAATCCTGCGCATCGGCGCCGGCTGCGCGGTCGCCGTCCGCGGCGCGCTCGCCGCATCGCAAGGCAAAGGCCAGCGCTTCGAGGTGCAGGCTTCCGCCGTCGAGGTTATCGGCTGGGTGCAAGACCCGGACACGTACCCGATTACGCCGAAACGCCACAGTTTCGAGTTTCTGCGCACCGTGGCCCATCTGCGTCCGCGCACCAATACCTTCGGCGCGGTCGCGCGGGTGCGCGATGGCTTGGCGCAGGCGGTCCACCGCTTCTTCCGCGAAAACGGCTACTACTGGATTCACACGCCGATCGTGACCACCGCCGACACCGAGGGAGCGGGGGAATTGTTCCGCGTCAGCACGCTCGACCTGGCGAACCTGCCGCGGGACGCCTCCGGCGCGGTGGATTTCAGCCGCGATTTTTTCGGGCGTGAAAGCTTCCTGACCGTTTCCGGGCAACTCAACGTCGAGGCGTACTGCCTGGCGCTGACCAAGGTCTATACCTTCGGGCCGACTTTCCGCGCCGAAAACTCCAACACGAGCCGGCATCTGGCCGAATTCTGGATGATCGAGCCGGAAACCGCCTTTGCCGACCTCGACGACAACGCCGCGCTGGCCGAGGCGCTGCTGAAGTTCATCTTCCGCGCCCTTCTCGAAGAGCGCCCCGACGACATGGCCTTTTTCGAGAAACGGATCGACGGCGGCTGCATCCGCCGGCTGGAGCAGGTCATCGCTTCGCCCTTCGAACGCATGACCTACGCCGAGGCCGTGCGGGCGCTCGAGCGGGCGAAGCGCAAGTTCGAGTTCCCCGTCCGCTGGGGCGTCGATTTGCAGTCGGAGCATGAGCGCTATCTGACCGAAGAGCACATCGGCCGCCCGGTCGTCGTGACCCATTACCCGAAAGAGCTCAAGGCGTTCTACATGCGGCTCGACGACGACGAGAAGACCGTCGCCGCAATGGACGTGCTCGCGCCCGGAATCGGCGAGATCGTCGGCGGCAGCCAACGCGAGGAGCGGCTCGACGTCCTCGACCGCCGCATCGAGGAATGCGGCATGAACAAGGAAGATTACGGCTGGTACCGCGACCTGCGCCGCTACGGCTCCGTGCCCCACGCCGGGTTCGGCCTCGGTTTCGAGCGCGTCATCGGCTACGCGACCGGCATGGCCAACATCCGCGACGCGATTCCCTTTCCGCGCACCCCGGGCAACGCGGCGTTCTGAGCCCCGCGCGGCTTTCTTGACGGCCCAATGCCTTTGTCCGCGGGCGGTTGGGATTTTGAACCGAAGGCCGCCTTCGGGAGCAAGCGGCCGGTCGAAACGGTATGGCCTCCGCGCCCTCTTGATTTGTGCTAACCTGTGCGTGCGTACGGGAGGGGGAAAGAGCATGCAAGCGGTGCCCAAGCTCTTGATATCGAGGGAAATAGAGCCGCCCGCGCGCTATGATCCCGACAAAAACTACTCTTTCCGTTATCGATCCAAGCGGCACGGAGAGCTTCCGCACGTGGTCAAGTTCTCCGGCGGCAGGTCCAGCGGATTGTTGCTTTTTACTCTCCTGGAAAACGGGTTTCTGAAGCAGAATCGCGGCGATGTGGTGGTGTTTAACAACACGTCGTGCGAACACCCGGAGACTTACAAATTCGCCGTCGAGTGCAAAAGGCGCGTGGAAGCGGCAGGCGTTCCATTCTTGTTCGTGCAGTTCCAAACCTACGAAGACGCGCGGCAAGGCGAATGGCGGCGCATCCCGTCCTATCGGTTGGTCAATGAACGGCCGTTCTCGGAAGACAACCCGGACGGATTCCAGTGGCGCGGGGAAGTGTTCGAGGAGATGCTCTCTCACAAGGCATATCTGCCAAACCAGTTCAGCCGCGTATGCACCCAGTCCCTGAAACTGGAAGTGACTCGTCAATTTCTGCGCGATTGGTTCGCCGGCAAGAAAGGCATCCCGCCCCAAGGGCACGGATTGGACAAGTCGCAGGTGGACATCGACCAACTGCACAGATTGCATACGCGGAACGGCGGCGGAGTGCCCGAGGACGTTCTTCTCGCAAAAAAACGCTTTGTGCTGAGCCGTCCGACGAGCCGCCCGAAACAGACGTACAAGGACTTTTCGGCTCCGGCCGCATCTTTCGAGAATCCATCGCTCAAAGGCAAAGTGTTCGGGCGCAAGGCATGGTTCGGCAAGGGGGGCATCGAATACGCCGCCTTTATCGGCTTGCGCGGCGATGAGCAACTTCGCGTTACAAGAGTTGAAACGAGGTCGTCGAATCCCCATGCGAACGCGGGGTACGAAGGCGAACACGTTTACATGCCGTTGGCGAAGATGCGAATCGGCAAAGACGACGTCAACGCCTTTTGGGCGCGGCAAGATTGGGATCTGAATCTCCCGCTGGGCGGCGCGCTCTCGAACTGCGTCTATTGCTTTCTCAAGGGCGTCAACAATCTGTCGCAGGTCCATACCGCGATGGAAGGGCAAAAGAATGGAGCCATCGAGGGGTTTGGTTCTTCTATCGGAACTCCTTGCGATATCGATTGGTGGGCGGACAAAGAGCGGGCGTATGGGCGTAATCTGGAGGCTGAGAAAAGAGATCGCACAAACCCCGACGCCTCCAATTTCATAGGGTTCTTTGGAGTATCGAGCAATTTTTCATACGATGTCCTGGACGACTACTCCAAAACCGGCGGCAATTTGCAGGAATTCTCGGATACCGTGCTGCCGTGCGACTGCACCGAGTAAGCATTCATGAAGAAACCCATATACCTGGACTACCAGGCAACGACGCCGCTCGATCCTTCTGTTGTCTCAGTCATGCAGCCGTACTGGATGGAAAGCTTCGGCAACCCTCACTCCGAGGGACACTCTTTCGGATGGGAAGCGCGCGAGGCGGTAGAGTTGGCCCGTAGTCAGGTAGCGGACTTCATCGGCGCGGACGACGACGAGATAATATTCGTCTCCGGGGCTACGGAATCGTGCAATCTTGCACTGCGCGGCGCGGCAATGAGCGCAAGCGAAGAACGCCGGCAGATCGTTACTCTTGCCACGGAACACGCAGCGGTGCTGGAAACGGCGCATTGGCTGGGCAGCCGCGGGTTCGACGTGATTACTTTGCCGGTTGAATCGGACGGTTTGCTGGACTTGCAGAAATTGGAATCGGCGTTGAGCAGACGTACGCTGCTGGTATCGGCGATGCTGGTCAACAATGAAATCGGCGTCGTACAGCCGCTCCGCGAAATATCCGCGCTTTGCCGAAGGGTCGGCGCCGCGCTTCATACCGACGCAACTCAAGCGGCGGGACGCATCGGTATGGATGTTGACGAATTGGGAGTGGACCTGTTGAGCCTGTCGGGGCATAAAATTTACGGGCCGAACGGCGTAGGGGCTTTGTATGTCCGCAATCGTCCGGGCTTGCGGATCGAGCCTTTGCTGACCGGCGGTTCGCAGGAACGAGGGCTTAGGCCGGGTACCGTCGCCGCTCCGCTCGCCGCCGGCTTGGGGAAGGCATGCGCCATTGCCGACCATCGGTTGATGCACGACGCGGAACGGCTCAATGCAATGGGCCGCCGGTTGCTATCGGAGTTGAAAAATGACTTTCCGAATCTGCGGACCTTCGGGCACATGGAGAAACGAGCGCCGGGGAGCTTGAATATCGGGGTTGCCGGCGTGTTGGGGGAGCGTCTGATAAAGGCAGTGTCCGGAGAAGTCGCTATCTCTACCGGGGCGGCGTGCGCTACGGGTTCGCCTGAACCGTCGCACGTGTTGTTGGCGCTTGGGTGCGAACCGGAAGTAGCCGCGACAGGCGTACGGATAAGCGTGGGGAGATTCACCACGGACGATGAGATCGGCACAGCCGCCGAAGTCTTGCGGCAAGCGCTGAAAAGCATGACGAGAGGAGCCTGATCCTTGCCCGCCACATTGAAATTCGGGAATGCAACCCGACCCGAAGGGTTCACGCCTTACAACACGTCGTCGTTCAGCGATCTGCACCCTGCGAGGATAGTACGCGAGCTCATACAGAATTCATTGGACGCTGCGGTGGAAGCCGGCGAATATACCGCTATAGTGCGCTTCCGGGTCGATAAAATCAGCCGCCGCGAAATTCCCGACGCCAAAGGCTACCAAAACGCATTCAAGAAGGCAGTCAAGCATCAAACCAAAATCAACGGCGGCAAGCTCTCGGACGCCGCGCAACAGGTAGTCGCCCAAATCGAGAAGGGTTTGAAAGATTTGAAAGATGGGAAAGCAACGTTACTGTCGATTACGGACAACGGCATAGGACTTGACGAGCGGAGAATGAACGCGTTGCTGGGCGACGGCGCCGGCGCCAAGACGAGTGATGCCGCAGGGTCTTACGGCAATAGACACTTGGCGCCCATGCCGCTTTCCGATATCAGGTACATGCTCTATGGCGGAGTAACGGAAGACGGCGAGCGCATTGTATGCGGTCGGACGATATTGGCAAGTCACCCCGAACGGAGAGAACTCAAAGCGGCCGAAGGCTATTTGGTCGATGGTTTCAGAAACGGGCTTGACGGCAATTTGTACGACTTCATAGGCACGCCACATCCCCATGTCGTCTCGAATCGCCTCGATCAAATTCGTTCTGAGTGGGGGCATGGATGCGCAGTCATGATACCCGTGTTCAACAACTTCAAAAGCGGCGGCGCATCGCTTTGGGAGATAGTGTCGAAAGTCGCCGCATACAACTTCTGCGCCGCCATACATCGAGGAAAACTTGTAATCGAAGTGAATAATGAAGAGGGTGTTTCGACATTGAACAGAGAGACATTGCCGAAAGTGCTCGAACAATACAAAGAACAGGTCAGGGTAGCGAGATCGGATTCCTTTTTCGAAGGATTGAGGCCGTCAGGGCAAAACGCCTACTCGATCTTGCTGGCGCTTGCCAGCCGCGCCGGAAAGCGCATAAAAATGAGTGGGAGCACGGCGCATCTCAGCCTTATGACGCCTTCTCTGAGCGGCAACACGAGGGTTGACTTGTTCAGAAACGGCATGTGGATTACGGATGACGCATTGGGATTGAAAAGAGCGGATTTCGCCAACCATCAGCCATTCCACGCGGTGATTGAAACTGAAGGGGGAAAGGGCGGTCGATTGCACCGACTCATCCGTAAAGCTGAGGGGCCGATGCACGACTCTCTTTCTTTCTCGCTTTTGTCCCAAGAGGAGCGGGCAGAGCTCAAAAAGTTCCTGCGGCAGATTGCGGATCGCATCAAGGAGCAAGTGCCGGAAGTCGGAAGAGAAGAATATACGGTTGATGACTTTCTCTTGGTCAGTACTGACGCCGGCGGAGAGGGCGGGGCGCGCAGCTTTTCGTTTTGGGGCGTTCCGACGAAGGCGTCTCGAAGACGAAGCAGTCAACTGTCGCCGGGACTTGAATCAACTGACGTCGATGTCCCGGATCGCCCCGAGATCCCGCAACCGCCGCCGCCTCCGAGGCCGCCAAGCCATCCAGGTTCGAAAGAGATGCGCTCCAGCCCGTTGCCGTTTCAATCGGTAGTCGTCCCTGATGGAAAGGGAAAACTCCGCGCGTCGATTGCAAGTCAAGGGGGTTTCCCGGAAACTTGGCTTGCGCTTCGAGTTGACGAAAACACGGATGTCACATGCGACAGGATTTGGCCGGACGAAGACGTGTCGATAGCGTCTTGTAGCATCAGGGCGGTCGATGGAGACAAGAAAACTCTCAAGTCGGAGATCGTATCCGGCGGCCGAATCGTAAAAGTGAAAGGGCTTTCCGGGAAGACAACTTATGAACTGGACATTGCATATAACGCGCCGCAGGAACTGGCGGGCGTAGTCGAAACCCCGGTGTTCAGATTGGAACTCCACCGCCCACCCAATCCGCCAAAGACAAAAGGCCGAGAAAAATCGCAGAATGCCGACAACACTTGAAATACGAGCAGCGGATCCCGATTCAGGCAGCCGCGCGTTCCAGTGGCCCGTTCTGGAGTCAGGCAACGGCAGTTTCGAGAATGGAGTTTACTCGATTTCGATCGCCTGCGAGGACAAGGAGAGAGGCAGGTCTTTCTTCCTGGAGCATGAGATTCGAGGCGCCCCGTTAATTGAGAAATGGATGCTGTCGGGTGCAATAATCTTCGTCTGCGCCGCGGCCGCGCCCCGCTCCATGTACAGGGTTTTGCATAAGGCTTACGCGCCCAGGCAATTGATCGAGTGGGAAAAGGAAAACCTTGGCGAATACCCGATGTTCACTCCGATGATGGTGGCGCGGCGTGAAATCCGCCACGTCGCCGACTCCAAGGCCGATGGGTTACGCCGTATCTGGGACGGCCGGGAGTTGCTCCTGCCGAGAGGATCGCGGGTAGCCGTAGGTCCGACGTTCAGATTCCAGTCCGGCCTCTCCGGCCTGCTGGATTTCATTATGGACGAGGATCTCGAAGCGGGTCGATTCAGAGTGGAGCCCAGTTCGGACGACGGATTCAAGTTCAAAGTCTATCTGGCGGCCGATCTGTACAATCATCTCCGATTCCAGCGAAATGATCCGGCAGGCGCGAACATAATGGTTCACATCGTATCGGCGGCGCTCGCGTGTTTGCATGACAAGTACTCCGAAGATGACGGCGAAGAAGGATGGCGGTCATACCCCAATCTCGTCGGGCTCGCGGAATTGCTTCAACAAAAGGGACTGCCGCATTGGGCGGATAGCGACAATTTCAAACCTGAAATAGCCGCTACGGGATTGTATCCGCACAAGTTGCCGAAGGAAAACTGAGATGACCGGCAACCCGTGGAAAGAACTGAATCAGGATGATTATCTCCGGCTGCAAACCGCCTTGCTCAAGGTAAAGGGGAGCGCCGCTCAGCGTGAGTTTCTTGAAACCCTGAAGGACAACGACGACTTTCTGGCTTTCATGGACAAGAAAACCACGGTCCTTGATGGAACATCACTGCCTTTGTTCGACGGAGCGTTGACCGAAGCGTCGTTCAAGGAACCGCCGCAAGATCTGGAATACAGAATGTATGAAATTTGGCGCGCCGCGCCCCCGAGGACGGCCTGCCGCGTCTCCTTCTGGGCGGGGATAACCTTGGATCACGTCAGATCGGGCAAGATAGGCGAAGCAAGCTGGCTTGCATCCAATGGGGGCGCCGCCGAGAGCGGAGAAGAGAGAATAGACCGAGCGCTGTCAGGGAAAGACGGCGTGAAGGCGATCGACGGCTGCGTAAGAACCGTGTTTCGGCGAATGAGCGGGCTTCCGGCGGCCAGGGGCAACAGAAGCGTCTTCGTGAACCCTACGTTTGGGCGCGCCTGGTGGCGGGAGCGGATAGTCGCCCGCGTTCTGGAGCGCGGGCAGGATGTTGAAAACAGGGGCGCGCTGCTGGAAGTCGTGCGGCTCAGCCAACAGTATTGGGAAAATCTCGTGACGATGATAGTGTCCCGAGGCTCGGTCTATGGCTCGGTGGATGTTCAGGACGCCCTGATCAATGGATTGGCGAAGCGCTTGAAAGCATCCCCTGATACCCCTTTGAGAAACGCATCCACGTTGAGGATTATGCTGCGCCGGTTCAGCAACTTGGCCGCGTCCAGAGAGATGGGGGTGTTGGAGTTCGACGAAATCAGTGCGGTAGTCGATGATCTGATCGTCAAATTCGGCCCTAAATCAGCCGCTTGAGAAACGTGAGCGCGGGGCAGACGCGAATGCCCTCGGGCGTTGCGAAATCCCGTACGCCGCGGGCGGCCACCTGCCAGGCAGCGCATTGGGGAAAGCGCTTTTTCCAGTAGCGCAAACTGCGGTCGGGTTTCGCATCCGACGACTTGCATTCGACGGCAAGGATGGGCCGCGCCTTGTCGGTGACGATGAAATCCACCTCGCGGCCGTCGGTGTCGCGGAAGAACCGCAGGTCGAGATCGCGCCCCTGCGCGTCTTGCTGGAAATGGACCCATTTCAACAGGTGGCAGGCAATCAGGTTCTCGAAGCGGGGGCCGCCGCCGGGGACGAGCGTCCAGTCGAAATGATAGTGCTTCTGCGCTTTCTTGATCGCTCTGATCCTGGGGCCGCCGAAGGGCGCAATCCGAAACAGGGCGTAGAGCCGCTCCAGAGCGGCAACCCACGAGCCGACCGCTTTGTGGCTCACCTGCATATCTTCCCTGAGGGCATTGATCGACAACAGCGAGCCGACCGACTCGGGCAGGCGGATGGCGAGCAGTTCGAGATTGCCCAGATCCTGGATGCGCTCCAAGCCTGCGATCTCTTCGCGGATGAGCAGGTTGCGGTATTCGCGCGACCAGCGCCGCGCCTGCACTTCCGAACCCGAGAAGAAAGGCTCGGGAAAGCCGCCCAACAGCAGCAATTGCTCGAAGTCGTCCGCGGAAGCGAGGTTCAACTCGGCAGCCGACAACGGGTGCAGGCGCAGCAGGCGGTAGCGCCCTTGCAGCGAGTCGCCGGAGTAGCGGTAGAGTTCGAGGCGGGCGCTGCCCGCTGCTAGAATGCGTTGGCCGGCGGGGCGCCCGTCGTACAACCCCTTCAGAAAGTTTCGCCAGGAGCGGTATTTGTGGATTTCGTCGAAAAACCAGAGCGGGCCGGGCGGCAACTCGCGGCGCAGTATCCGCTCCCGGTGCTCGGGGATGTCCCAGTTCAGATAACCGTTTCGCGCGCCGGGCAGCGACAGCCCCAACGTCGTTTTCCCGACCTGTCTGGGGCCGGCGACGACGGCCATTTTGCCGGCGAGGTCCGCTTCGACCTGTTCCTTCAGGTAACGTTTTTCCGCCACACGGTAAATTTACAGACAAATTCACCTTCAGGCAAATATATCTGCGGATTGTTTTGCCCTGCGGTGAAAATTTTTGCGACTTGGGCGCCGGCGCGAGGCCGTTCGCTCTGCTTCGCGGGCCGCGCGCCTACGCCGGCAAATCGAGTTTCGTCAGGAAGATCGGCAGCCCGGACTTGTTCGCGTAGTTGGGGCGGTAGCGTTCCGTGTTGTACATCGCGGTCAGATCGACGCTGCGGGCTTTCGCTCCCGCCGCGGGGATCGGCGCATCGACGTACCGACCTTGCTGGATCGCCGTCATCAGCCCCGAAGCGCCGTCGGCGATGCGCTCGACGGCCATGGTAGCGAAAGTCGTCGCCACCATCTTGTCGAGAAAGTCCGGCGCGCCGCCGCGCAAGTCGTAGGTCAGGTCGCTGACGACCGTATTTTCTCTGGTCAGCCGTTTGACCTGTTGGCTGAGCGCTTCGGCGATGCTGACTTTTTTACGATGGCCGTAGGCGTCGGCCTCGCCGTATTCCTCGACTTTCCGCCCGACCCACGTCGCGCCTTCGGAAAGCACGACCAGCGCGTAGTTGCTGGGGTTGTTCTTTTTGTCGGTGACCAGCAGATCGATCAACTTTTCGAGATCGAAGCGGTGTTCGGGGATGCAGCAGCGGATTGACGACACATAGGCCGTGTAAAGCGCCGTGAAACCGGCGTCCCGTCCGAAGATGCGGAAAATGCCGATGCGCTCGTGCGAGCCGATGGTCGTCCGTTGGCGCTGGATGTTGTCCACGGCCCGCGTGATCGCCGTCGAAAAGCCGATGCAATACTCCGTGTTGGGCACGTCGTTGTCCATCGTCTTGGGTACGCAGATGACCGGAAATTGCTCGTCGTGCAGCCGCCGCGCGTAGCTCAGCGTGTCGTCGCCGCCGATGGCGACCAACGCATCCATGCCCAGTTGCTGCAGGTTGTCGAGCACCGCCGGCGTCAGATCGACCACGCCCGGCTCGACTTCCTTGAAGGAACCCAGCCGGGGCCGCAGGCGATCGGGCGCGTCCTGCGCTTTCATCCGCGATGGTTTCGTCCGCGAAGAATGCAGGAAGGTTCCGCCGGTGCGGTCCACGGTGCGCGTGTTGCCGCGGTTCAGCGGAAGGATGTATTGCGGGTCTTCGCCGTTGATCGGATGGACGTGCGTCAGGCCTTTCCAGCCGCGGCGGATGCCCACCACCTCCACGTCGTGATGCGAACTGCCGTACACCACCGATTTGATGACGGCGTTGAGGCCGGGGACGTCTCCGCCGCCTGTCAGGATTCCGATTCGTTTCGCTGCCATGCGATGATTCCTTGCGCTCTGCCGTCAGGCGGGCTCCGTTGCCGCGGAAGGGGCGGCGTCCGCCGGCGGGCTTGCGGGCTGCTCCGCGCCGGTGAACGGTTCCTCCGCGCGGCCCATTTCCCAGCCTAGATGATTGATGTAAAACAGCACGAGAGCTTCGCCGCGCCGTCCGCGGAACTCGTCGAAAACCCTTTGGCGCCAACCCTTGCTCAGCTTTTCGCCCGGGTTGGCGTCTTTGTCGAAGAAGCCGTTCCCGTCGTGGGGTATTTCCAGAAAATCGAGAACGCTGACGACGAAGTCGATGTTCGACACCAGCACCGCCTGGGCGAAATCGCGGGCAAGCCCGCTGTCGCCTTCTGCAATCCGCTCCCACAGCCTGGGGGCCGCGCGGCGCAGCCGCTGCCGATTGAGTTTGCCGAGGCGGCTGCGCGCCTTGAACCCTTCGTAAACCGAGTAGGTCTTCAGGGCGCCTATCGACACGGCTCCGACGAGCGTATCGAAACGCGGCTGCCCGAGTGCCCGGTACGCATCGGTCAGGGTCATTTTTCGGAGAATAACACAGCCGCCTCGGGCGGCTTCAGCACCTCGAACTCGAACATCATCGCCTTGCCGCGCACGACGAAGCAGAGGTAGTGCTCCCAGAACTTGCGGAAGGCCCGCGAGCGGTTCACGGCGAACTCGAAGCCCAGCAGCCGCCACAGCCGCAGCAGCTTGACGCGCACCCGTTTCTCGCGCATGCGCCGCCGCGTGTAATAGCTGAAGCCGCCCTCTTCGGTGAAGCAGCGGAACGAAAACGAGTTGAGGTGCCGGCGGTGCGTCGGGTCGCAAAACGAGCTGAAATCGGTGTAATGCGGGGTTTCGACGATGACGGCGCCGCCCGGCCGCGTGACGCGGTGCGCCTCTTCGAGCGCGGCCACGGCGTCGGCCACGTGCTCGATCACGTGGATCAGGTAGCAGGCGTCGAAGACGCCGCAGCGGAAGGGCAGGCCGCCGCGGTCGATGTCGGCCGTAACGTCGGCCGCGGTATCGGCATGGACGTCGATGCCCAGCGCCCCCGGACGCTTGTTGCGCCCGCAGCCGATGTCCAGCTCCCGCGGCGTTGCCGATGCGAAGGCCAAGCGAAAATTGTAACCGCCCCGCCGCTCTAACCGGGCGCGCCGGCCCTGGCCGTCTTGCGCCGGTCGAAGTACGCGGCTCCGGCCCTGGCCGACAAGGTCGCCAGCAGGCGCCAGTTTCCGGCGATTGCCCGCAGCCACTGCATGCGCCGCACTTGCGGAAAATAGATGCCGCGAAAAGCGATGCGCGCAAACAGATGCGTGAGCTGCTCGCTCAGCGGCTTGCCGTCGAGCCAAGCGACGGCTTCGCGGTTGCGCCGGGGGCTGTACGAGGAACGCCAAGCGTGATCGACTTCCCGGCCCGCTTCGTCGATGCTCATCTTGAGCGGCTTGTGGCACATCACGAACGGCGCGAAATCCATCCAGTGCCTGGGCCGCTCCAAGCGCCCGTCGGCCAGCAGCCGGTCGTAGAGCGGGGTCGACGGGAAGGGCGTCAATTGACCGAATACCGGCAGTCCCGGCGGCCAGTTGCGGATTTTTTCCAGAGTTCTTTCAGCCACGCCTCTGGTGTCGTTGTCCATGCCGAAGATGAACGAAGTGATCGCGTAGATGCCGCGCTGCGCGAGCCGTTCCAGCACGCGCTGATAATTCGCCGGCTTGTTGAAACTCTTGTTGACGTCCTTCAGGTTCGCATCGTCGATGGACTCCATGCCGATGAAAATCCAGCGGCCTCCCGACTCGGCGATAAGTTCGACGAGTTCTTCGTCTTCGAGCAGGTTGGCGCTGATTTGCGCCACCCAGGGAAGTTGCGCTCCGGCGGCGATGATATCGCGCAGAAGCGACTTGGTTCGTTGGCGGTTGATGGCGAAATTGTCGTCCACGAAGAAAACGGCGAATTGGCCGCGTTCCTGGCGGGAGCGTTCTTTCAGCCGCAGCAACTCGTCCACGATGCCGGCGTTCGGGCGAAAGCGCAGCGAATCGCCGAAGAAACCGGTCACGGTGCAGAACTCGCAACCGTAGGGGCAGCCGCGGCCGGACTCGATGGGCACCACGCGGAAGGATCCCCAGCCGCCGCCGGCCTTGCGCAGCAGCGGCCGGAATACTTTGGGCGCCAGATTGAATTGAGACAGATCGAGGTCGCCCCAACCGATTTCGGGGTAGTTGTCGAGACTCGGCTTGCGCTCCCGCCCCTCGGCATCGACCGGTTCGTAAAGTTCCCGCAGGCGTCCGCGGGCGGCGTCTTCGACGATGACCGGCCAAGTCTCGTCGGCTTCTCCAACGGCCACGGCGTCGGCATGGCGCGGGCCGCCGTCCCGTCCGAGCGCCTCGTCGGGCAGCTCGGTCACGTGCGGACCGCCCATGACGACGGGAGTTCCGGTTGCGCGCACGGCGTCGGCCACTCGGTAGGCGCGGGCAATCATGCGCGTCATCGCGCCGATGCCCACCAAGCCGATGCCGTTCGCGCGGACGAAGTCGGCCAATTCCGATTCCGTCATCGGCTTGGCGTTGCCGTCGATCAACAAGACCTCATGCCCCGCCGGCGTCAGTTTCTGCAAAAGGAACATCCACAGATGCGGCATGAAATTGCGCGTGACGCCGTTGTCGGGATTGTAAAGAAGGATTTTCATGGTTCGGCAGTCTCCCTGGGAATCGAGACCTTGGCTCGAACCGCCCCCCTTGGCGAGAGAAACTTCGAGGTCAAGATGCGATCTCTCCACCAAAGGATAGCCGATTGACGCGAGCGCGGCTGCATGAATCCGCCGAACGATTTTGTCGGCCGCCGCCGGCGGCGTGTTTCAGCCGCCCGCCGCGGCGCAGGGGCTAGAATCAGGCATGGCGGCCCGCGGCAAAGGCCGCGCGGCGGCGTTACGCGCCCTGGAATGGAGCCGATATCGTATGCGCGTTTCAGCAACAGCCCGCCGACGGCCCCTGCAGGTTGGGTCTGCAGGGGCGCGCAACCCTTCGGGCGGCGGGCATTTGCGGCCGTCGGCTTCGCCGCCGCTTGCGCGGGCCGGAAAGACAGTCGGGGACGATCTCCCGGATCGCCTTCCTTTTCTCTCCTCGCCGAGCGGCCGCAGGAGCCCGCCGCGCCGCTCACGCCGCGGGCTGCCGGCGTTTGCGGCAATCGCCTTGGCGGCGCTCGGCGCGGCTGCTCCGTTGGCGGCGCAATTCGGCTTGGCGGCCGAAACCGCGAACTTCCGCATCGTCGCCGGGCCGGAAATGCAACTCGAGCCGGGCGTCCTCGCCGCCGCGGCCGCGCATCTCGAGAACGTGCGCAGCCGCCTCGCCGCGATAGGCCTGAAGCCCCGCCGGCAGCCGGCCGGCGAACCCCTGGAAATTCTGCTCACGCCGACCGTTGTCAGCATGCGCGCGCTGACCGGCGGCGTTTCCGGCCTGCGTACGCGCGGCTTGACGGTGCAGGGACTCGACCGCAACATGGTCTTGCTTGCTTGGCATGCTCCGGGAGACCCGCTCAAGGCTCTGGCGCACGAATACGCGCATCAACTCGACGAAAGCGCTTGGCCGCTCTGGTTCGTGGAAGGCCGCTGCGAATTTCTCTCGCGCTATCCCTCGCGGACGGCGCCCATGCATCTGGCCTTGCTGCAGCGCGCCGAGCGGGTCGGGCTGCCGGCCTTGCTTGCGGCGGAGGCCGCCGGCGCCGCCTCGCCGCCCGGCGCGTTCTACGCCGAGTCATGGCTTGTTTTCGCCTGGTTGGCGGAACGCCGCGGTGCCGTTGCGAGCATCCGCCCCGAGCATCTGCGCGCCGCCATCGACGAGCTCGGAACGGCCGGCGTCGAAGCGGAATTGCAACAATACGCGGAACGCCTCGCCGCCGAACTCGAAGGGGAGCAGCCGGTTGCGCAGGCCCTGGACGTTCCCGCAACGGTGCGCGGCCTGGAGCCGTGGGAACGCCCGCTGCTCGAGGCCGAGATCGATGTCGCGCTGCGGCGCCGGGAACGGGCGTCCGCTTTGCTGGCGGCCTTGCTCCGCGGGCGTCCCGAAGTTGCCCGCGTTCACGCCGCCCGCGGGCTGGCCGCGATTATCGAACAGGACTACGACCAGGCGGAAGCGAGCTTCGCGCGGGCCATCGCGCTCGGCGACCGCCGGGCGGCGACCGCGTACCGCTATACGCTCATGCTGATGCGTCCGGGGGGCGACGCCGGCCGGCGGGCGGCCGAGGCGATGGAGCATTCCCTGCGGGCGCGGCGGCTGGCTCCGGCGGAGCCGCGCTATCGACTGGCCGCGGCGCAGGCCTGCATGCTTGCCGGCGAGTGGGAGCGCGCCTTTGCGGAACTCCATCGACTGGCCGAGTTTCCCGGTTGGGCCGAGCGGGCCGCGCGCGAGGCTGCGGAAGTGCGCCGCCGCCGCAACCGCCGCTTGGCTGCGCAAGCGCCGCCGCGGCTCGCCCTCCAAGCCGCCCAGGCGGCGGATTATCGGCCGCGCAGCCCCGATCCCCAGCCGCTGCCCGCTCCGCCGCCCAAGCCGCGCAAACCCGCCGCCGGCGCGGCGTGGCCTCCGCCGGGCACGACGCTGGCTTACGGCCGCATCGGCTGGGTCGATTGCTCCGGCGGGGAACGCAAGATCGTGCTCAGCACGCCGCGCCTGCGGCTGGTGCTGCGCGAGAACCCCGCGCGCCCGCCGCGCCTGATTTTTCCGCCGGTGAAATGGAAAGCCCTGCCCTGCGGAACCTACGGCTGGACGGTCAACATCGCCTACAAGCCCCTGCGCGGCGCCGGCGAAATCAAGGGCGAGGCGGTCGCCGTCCTCTTCTGACGGCCGACCGCCGCGGCGTTACAGAATCCCGTATTTCTCGAAAGCCTCGGCCGCGGACATGCCGCCCTCGATCGCTTTGCGCACCGTCTTCTCGCCGCGGGCTTTCTCCAGAGCATGGACGAACGTCTCTTCCTCGGCTTCCCGGGGAACGACGCAAACGCCGTCAACGTCTCCGAAAACGATATCTCCGGGGTGGACGCGAACGCCCTCCACTTCCACCGGCGCGCGAAAATCGATCACCTTGCCCCGCGGCCCCTGGTCCTGCGCGTACGGGCCGTAGCCGAAGGTGGGGAAGTCGAGCGCCGCGATGCCGTGTACGTCGCGGAAATATCCGTTCATCACCGCGCCCGCGGCGCCCAGGCGCTTGGCGCGCGCGCTCATCAACTCGCCCCAAAGCGCATAGCGCGGCGAGCCGCCGGCGCAAAGGTACACTTCGTTCGGCTTGAGATCGTCGAGCGCTTCCAGCATCAGGCCGAAGGGCCCGGCCATGGGGCCGGAGCGTTCCGAAATCTCTTCGAACACGTCGGCTTCGAGCACGGGCATCGCCCGGCCGACCGCGACCATCCCGTTATGCAGCGGACGGATGCGCGGCGGCAGGAATTGATGCATGAGGCCGAGCTTGTCCATCGCGTCGCCCACGACGGCCGTAAAGAGTTCCCGTTTGGCCAGGCCGAACAGGTCTTCGTCGCTGTTCCAGTACTTGGGCATAAGCGTGTTGTCAGGGGCGCGGCGACATGCGCAGATGCGGGGCGCAGCGCCCGATCAGGTCGAGCAAAATGCGCGCGCGGCGCACCCGCTCGCGCGACAGCGAGCAGGCAACGGACTCGATATGCGCGCCGCTGGGGTAGATGTCCGGGGCGTTCTTCAGGCCGAGCTTGACGTAAAGCGGGGCGCCGACGCGAATGAACTCCGGCGTTTCGTAATAGCGGATGAATCCGCCGATGTTGTCCGGGGCTTCCACGTAGAGATCGATCGGCGCATCGATCGCCGCGCGGATGCCGGCCAGTTGCGGCAGCGTCAGATCGGAGGGGACGTTGATCGTCGTCGCCCCGAGGTCTTCCAGCACGCGCGCCGACGCCGGGTTGGCCGGCGCCATCATCACCGAAGTCTTGACGATCAGACTCTCCGGCAAATCGCCCCGCTTCTTCATCGCGCCGACAACGGCCAACAGGCCGATATCGGCTACGAGCACGCTGCGAATCCCCAGCGCAACGGCGCGCTTGACGTCTTCCACCGCGTAAACCAGTTGGTCGCTGCCGCGCAGACTGAGGCCGAGCGATTTCCCCGCCGCGGCGTATGCCTGAGCGCCGATGTCGAAGGTCGCGCGGGGGCCGACGAAGAGGTTGACTTCGATTTGCCGCTCATCGCCCAGCGCGGCCATCTCGCCGATCTCGTCGTCGGTGAGCAGCATGATCCCGCTGCCCTGGCTGACGCGGTGGACGGGCGCGCCGCGCGCGGCCGCTTCATCGAGCACGGCGCGAAAGGCGTTCGGCCCCTCCGTGCTGGGGATTTCGATCCGATACTGCGCGCCGTCGGGGAACCGCTTCGCCGATGCCGGCGGCGGCGCGGGGTCTTCCCGCGGCAGTCCCGTTTCGTGCAAGGATCGACGCGTTTCTTCCATCGCAGCCTCTATTCCGCGGCGTCCGTCACGACCAGTCCCGGGCGGTCGAGGTCGACGAACATGATCTCGCTCGATACGCCCGCTTTCTCGAACTCCCTGCTGACCGCTTCGACTGCCGCGCTCTTGCCGGTCTCGTAGAAAACGAGCACGGCCGGCCCCGAGCCGCTCAGCGCGCAGCCCAGCAGGCCCTCCGCGCGCAGCTTGAGGATATTTTCCATGCCGGGAATCAGCGCTTGCCGATACGGCTGATGGAGCCGGTCGCCGAAGGCTTCCGGGAAGGCTTCGCGGCTGCCCGTCAGCAGCGCGGCCACCAGCAGCGTAGCCCGCTGCAAATTGAATACCGCGTCCTCGCGCGGATACGCTGCCGGCAGCGCCTGCCGCATGCGCGCCGTCGGCAGATCGAAGCCCGGGCAGACCGCGGCCACCGAGAACGCGCGCGGGATTTCCAGTCGCACCGCGCGCGTCACGCCGTCGGCGCCGATAGCGGCGGTTATCGCCGAGCC
Organism: Bryobacterales bacterium; assembly: GCA_965242705.1. GTDB lineage: Bacteria > Acidobacteriota > Terriglobia > Bryobacterales > UBA6623 > CATQHP01. The sequence goes on along the minus strand of OZ251486.1, from coordinate 4,636,164 downwards.
GAGCACCGCCGCCGCCACGTTGTCGGGGTGGCCTTCGATGCGCGCCGCTTCGTCGAGCAGCCGATGCTCGTCCCAATCGAGGACCAAAACGCGGTCGGCGATGGCTACGCCGGCGACCAGCGCCGCGGCGCTGGAGCCGAACCCCTTGCCCACCGGAATTTCGTTTTCGATCGACAGGTCTATGGGCGGCAGTTCCCGCCGCTGCGCCGCGGCCACCGTCAGGGCGGTTTGCCAGATCAGATTCGATTCGTCGGTCGGAATCGAGGCGGCGTCGCGGCCCGCGGCGCGAATGCGCAGCCGATCCGCGGGCCGAAAACGGCAGGTCAGGTATATCTGTAAAGCCAGCCCCAGCGTATCGAAGCCGGGACCCAGATTCGCGCTGGACGCGGGAACGCGGACCACGGTCTGCGCGAACATGAAATTGGATTATATCCCAGCGGTTTCGACCGGCTCCGCCGGGCCCGCGCCCCGCGCGCGGCTTGACGCCCACGACGCCGACCATCGGCGGCGCGAATACGAAGGCGTCCGACCGGCGGGAAGCCTCAACCCGGAAGCTTTCGAAATCGCGCAGTTCCGAGGCGCGCAACAAGCCCTTGCCGACGAGCTTGGGCAGGTACGACCGAAGGAAATCGGCCGGCCGGTTCCAGACATCCGACCCGGGACTGCCCGCGGCCGTCGGCGCCGCGCGCGCCGGCTCCTTGAGAAAACACAGCACCCAGCGGGCGAAAGCGCCGTCCGCTTCACCCGTTTCGTCGAGGCTCTCGACGTTCCCGAGCATCGCCGAGGCGTTGGCCGCGCCGCGGCGGGCGATTTCTCTGCGCAAGGCGGCGATCATCTCGGGGGAAGAGTCGATGCCCCGTCCTTTTTCTCCGGCAATCTTTGCCAAGTCGAACGTGGCGAACCCGGGGCCGCAGCCCATGTCCAGCAGGGTTTGCCCCCGCGAAAACCCGGCGCGACGCAGGAGTTTCCCGGTTTCGGCGCGCCAGACTTCATACCGGCGTTTCAGCTCCTCGTCGTCCGTTCCGAGCAGATACTGCCTATCCGTTTTCAAGAGTCCCCGCACCCGCGCCGACCGCCCTTTATTTCAGCAAAGCTCAAAACAAGACGGCGCGGGAACGCACCCAGCCGGGGCCGAGGTACGGCCAATCCGCTGATTTTCGGCGGCGAGACGTCGAAAATAAGTGCGCATAGGCGGGCAAAGCGAACAAACTTTGCATGAAACCCAGAGTGCTTGACGGCTGTGCCGGGGTACGCTACGCACACCAGTAGATAGAGGGCTGCGCCCGCCGCGGATGCCTGCTTGTTCAGACCTTCCCTACCGCAGCGGGGAGGGTTTGGCTTCGGCCAGAGCTTCGATTTGGGCCTGGGCGTTGGGTGCGATGCTGCTGTTGGGAAAACGCTTGAGCACGGCCTCGAATTCCTTGACGGCATCGCCGCTGCGGTTGAGATTTCTCAGGGCCATGCCTTTTTTGTAGTGGGCGTCGGCCATGACCAGCTCGCCGGCCGGGTATTTTTCCAGCACCAGATCGAAATTTGTCACGGCTTGCTCGTAGTCGCCGTCGGCGTAATACGTCTGGCCTATGAAGTATTGCGCCTCGGCCGCCCGCGAGTGCAGCGGGTAGAGGTCGAGGTAATCGCGGAACTGGTTGCGGGCGAGCTCGAGGTTGCCGCGCAGGTAGTCGCTCATGCCTCCTTGGTAGATGGCCTCGCTTGCGCTTACGGGGTTGACTCGAGGCGCCGCGCCGCCCTCTTCGCCTTCTTCGAATGCGGGCGGGGGCAGAGTGGTCAAATGCGTCTTGATGTCGCCGACTTCCTGGCGCAAGCGATCGACCATGGCGTTGGTTTCTTCGGCGGCGGCGCGCAGCCTGTCGAAGCGGTCGGCGAGCGCGTTGACCTTGGCCGCGGTCGAGTTCGTCGGCCCGATGAGCGAGTCGCCCTGCTTGGACATATTGCGCTCGATGACGACAAGGGCCGCATTCAATTTGTCCTGTTTTTCAAGATTTTGCTTGAGCAGGGCTTCGATGCCGGCAAGCCGCTCGGAGTTTTTCCGATCGAGTTGCTGCATGGCGTCCTGCAGCAGGGCCATGTCCCGCTGGAGCTGGACGAGCTCTCTTTTTTGGGCGGAAGCAGGCGGCGGCTGGACGAGCAGAACCGTGCCCGCGGCGAAAAAGAGAAGCATGCGCAAGCCGGCGAAGGCGCTGCGTGGAGTATTCATCGGGCGGCGGTCCTCAAACAGGGGAGACGCGCCGCGCGCGGGCTCGGTTGCGGTACGAAACATTCGCTGCAAAGGTCGCTTGCATCGCTGAACTTTCAGGCCGGGGAGGGCCGAGCGGCCCTCCCCGAAGAGATTCGCGCGCCTGCGCCGGGGCAAGCGGCTATTTGAGCGTCAGATGCGCGCGGCGGTTGCGCTGGTAGCACGCTTCCGTCTGCTCGGTGCATTGCGGACGCTCTTCGCCCAGGCTGATGCCCGAGAGCTTGCTCGCCGGGATGCCCAGGTTGATGAGGAACTCGCGGGCGGCCTTGGTGCGGCGGTCGCCCAAGGCGAGGTTGTACTCCGTGGTGCCGCGCTCGTCGCAGTGGCCTTCGATCAGGAACGCCGCCGCCGGATACTCGTCGATGAGCTTGCGCAGCGCGGTTGCGTCGCCGCGCAGCGCGGCTTCGGCGTCGGAGCGGATGTCGCTCTTGTCGTAGTCGAAGAACGCATCCTTGATCTGACTGCCGGCGAAAGCCTCGCTCAGGTCGGGCTTCGGCGGGGGCGGCGGGGGCGGGGGCGGCGGCGCGCGGACGGTGACCGACGCGGACGCGGACGCTTCCTTGCCGTCGCTGTTCTTGACGGTGATGACGTATTCGGTCGTCCTCGTCGGGAAGACTTCGCGGGAGCCGCTAGTGGCGACCGCGCCGATTCCCTGGTTGATTGACGCGCTCGCGGCGTTGGTCGAACTCCATTTGAGCGTCGCCGACTTGCCGCGCTCGATCGAACTCGGCTCGGCGGTAATGCTGACGCTGGCCGCGGGCGCGGGCTCGGGGGCCGGCGGCGGCGGGGGCGGCGGGGGCGGCGGGGGCGGCTCCTTTTTGCAGCCCACTGCGAACAACGCCAAGAAAATGCTGAACAGAATCAGCGCGATTTGTTTCTTTCTTTCCATCGAATCGTACCTCTCGCTTCCAGAATCTCCGGTCTCGTCAACTCACCCTCATTGCGGGGCCCGTTAGCGCAACGCCCACACCGGGGACTCGTTGACCCCCCGGCTGGTGAGTTGCTTCAACTGCGTGCCGTCCGCCCGCATCGTCCAGATCTGCGTACCGTCTCCTCCCAATCGGTTGCTGGAAAAAACAATGTGCGTGCCGCTCGGCGCGAAGTAGGGATGCTCGTTCCTGCCCGCACTGTGCGTCAACTGCGTGTATTTCCCCGTGGCAACGTCGACCAGAAAGATATTATAGTTGCCGATCTCGTATCCGCGCGTCCAAGCGAAAACAATTTTTTCGCCCGCGGGGTCCCATGCCGGCTGAACGGCGTCTCCTCCTCCTCCAGACAATCTTCGCCGATTTACACCGTCAATGTCCATCAAATAAACTTGCGGAGTTCCGGACGCGCCGGAAACGAATGCAATCTGCCTTCCAGTTTTGGGATTGACCGCCGGGTGAACGTCGATCGATTGAGAATACGATACCCTGCTCAGGTTCCCGCCGTCAAGGTCCGCCTTGTAGAGTTGGCTGGATCCCGAGACGGAAGAGGCGAAAACGATCGAGCGGCCGTCGGGCGCGAACGCCGGCGTGGTGTTCAACGAGGCCTCTTGGTTGTAGAAGGTGAGCCGCCGGCCGGTTTCCAGGGAATGCATGTAAATTTTCGGCAGCCCCTCGACATAGGTGGTGAAGGCGATGCGCCGGCCGTCCGCTGAAACCGCCGGCGTGAGGCACAGGTTATCGTACTGCGTGATCCTGCGCTTGTTGCTGCCGTCGTAGTCCATGGCCCAGATTTCCTTGAAACTGGAATTCCTGTCGCGGTGGACATAGTAGATGCGGGTGCCGGCCAGGCCCGTGCCCAAGCCGAGGTTGTGAAGAATGTCGCGCGAGAAGTCGAAGGCCAGGCCGCGGGCGCCGGCCTCGGTGAGGGCCGAGTAATAGTGCTTGCCGAAGACGTAGGCAGCGGCGCGGGACTCCTGGGTCACGTCGGAGACGTAGCCGGACAGGCGCAGACGGTCGTTGACCTTGGTCAGCAAGCCGTACGCGAGGTAACGCGACTGCACGGGCGCGTCGGCCCAACCGCGGAGCCAAAGTCCGCGGGCGCCGGGGTCTTTGGGCAGTTTCTTGCTGTCCGTTTGCAGATCTTCCGGCTTGCGCGGAGCGGTGCGCGGGTAAAAACTCTTGGCCACCATGTCGAGCCGGCCGGAAGATTCGAGCGCTTCCCACAATTCGTCGTTGAACTCATCGACGGCGGCCGCGGCGTCCACGGGGCCGCGGATGTCGGGCACGGCGATGCGCGGGTCGCGCTGTTCTTCGGTGATGTCGATGACCGCGTCGGGCTGCTGCGCCGCGAGCGGCAAGGCGAGGAAACAGACGTGAAGCAAGCGGAATCTCATAAGGCCCTCGGTGTTGTTATTTCAAGCGGAAGTGCATTTCGATGATGACAGAGTTTCTGCCCATCGCCGGCGGCAAGGGGCGCAAGGGGCTGGCGTTGCCGACCGCGCGGTGGGCGGAATAGTCGAGCGAGCGGTTGCCGCTGGTCTGCGTGACGCGGATGGAGTCGATCGCGCCGTTGCGCCGGATGCGGAAGGAAACGATCACCGGCTTGCTCGACCAACCGGCCGCCTGGCCCAGCGTCCGCCGCCATTCGCGGGCGACTTTTTGCTGCAGGATCTGGGCGTAGGCGCCGAAGCGCGAGCCGAACGGTCCGCCTTTGGCGCCGAAGCCGACGCCGGGGCCGTTGTTTTGCGAGCCGCTGTAGAGGGGGCTGTTGACCGCCGCGCCGCGCGAGGAATTGACCTGATTGGGCGCGGACTTGCGGGCGCTGCGCTGACCGAGCGAACGCTCCTGCTGCCGTTCGGCTTGGCGCCGGGCGGGTTCCGCGAGCGGGACCGCCTCTTTCGGTTTTTCCGCGGCGGGTTGCGGCGGCGGGGGCAACTCGGTTGAGCTTTGGCGTTGCTGCGGCGCGGGGACCGCGTGCTCGCTCGGGTTGGCCACGGGGTTTTCTTCTTCCGAGCGGACGACGTTGATCGGCACGCCCTGCACGGCCGTGATGCCGCCCCCGCCGCCGGCGTCTTCGCTGCCCAGATCGATCGGCGGGTTGAGCGCGCCCCAGAGGACGGAGGCGAAAAGCGCGGCGCCGTGGCACGAGGCCGAGGCCAGCAGCGGCAGGCGCAGCCCGCCCCCGGAGCCGAGCGAACCGCGGCTCTCGCTCATGGCCGAACGGTTTGCGCAGCGGCGGCGATCATCTGCGCGGCCTCGGGTTGCGCGCCAGCGGTTTCGTGACCACGTTGACGATCACTTCATTGGCGCCGCACTCGGCAATCACCGGAGCGACGATTTCCCAGGGCGTCGTTCTGTGCGCACGCAAGTAGATGCCCGGGGTTTCGGGGTTCTTTTCCTTGGCCCGCGCGGCGATGTCGTAAACGCTGACCGGCTCATCGCCGAAGAAAACTTCCCCCTTGGAAGTAATGTTGACATAGGCCAGATCCTGCGACTTGGTGGCCACCTCGCGGGTGCGGGGCACGTCGATCTCGAGGCCGAACTCCACCACGCCCGCGGTAATCATGAAAATGATCAGCAGCACCAGAACGACATCGACGAACGGCGTGATGTTGATCTCGGCGATCTGTTCATCGGACGGATCGTTGTTGCGCGTTGCGAACGCCATCGCCCTCTCCGTAATCTCTTTCCGCAAGGTTGAAGAACTCGAGGCTGAAATCGCTCATGCGCGCGCGGATTTCGCGCACCTGCCCCGAAAAGACGTTGTAGAAAATCAGCGCCGGAATCGCCGCGAACAGCCCGAAGGCCGTGGCGATCAAGGCTTCGGCAATGCCCGGCGCAACCGCGCGCAGCGTGGCGCCGCCGGCCTGCCCCAGCCCGCGGAAGGCCTCAAGCACGCCCCAGACGGTGCCGAAAAGACCGATGAACGGCGATGATGAGGCGGTCGTCGCCAGCAGGTTCAAGCGGTGCTGCAGCCGCGATGTTTCTTCGCCGGCGGCAAGCGCGAGCGCCCGTTCGACGGAATCGGGGTTGACGATGCGGCCGTAGGTGTTGACCTGGCGGGCGACCTCTTCGTAACCGTAATCGAATACCGTCACCATGGGCGCCGGCCGATACTGGCCGCCGGCGGCGTTGATTTCGGCCAGCTTGCCGACGCGGCGAAACGTCTTCAGGAAAGCCAGATTCTGCTTCACCGCGTTGCGCAGCGCCGAGTATTTCGAAAAGGCGACCGCCCAGGAAAGGACGGACATGACGACCAGAATCACCATCACGGCCTGCCCCACCGGGCCGCTCTCGAACAAGAGACTCAGCAGCGTGGAGCTTTCGACGGCCGAGGCCGCCAATTCCGCCGCGTCGGGCGCGGCCTCGACGGTTTCTTCGGGGGCGGCTTGCAACAGGAAGGCCAAGGGGGCGGAGAAGCTCAAGATTGTCCTCGCGGGGCGGCAGCCGGGCGCAGAGTCGGCGCGAACTGCCTACTTGAAACAATTATTACTGTTTTTGGTTTAATCATTCTACCCTTGCGGGGCGCTTCTCGGCGGAAAAGCCGCGGTTTTCCGCGAAATCTTCGCCCGGGCTTTCCGTTTTGTCCGCCCGCGGAGCGAGAACGGCAAGGCGCGGCGCGGCGTCTATAATGGAGCCTGTTCGATGTGACGCGGGCGTTTCCGCGTCCGTTGCGCCAGAAGCGGGCGGCCGCGGGCGGGGAGCGGCGTTCCCGAGCCTCACTCAGAATACCGCGCCGACGGGGAATGCTGCAGGAACTCGACATCGAAAGCTATGCCGTAGCGGACAGGCTGCGGGTGCGTTTCCACGCCGGTCTGAACCTACTCACCGGCGAGACGGGCAGCGGGAAGTCGATCGTCGTCGATTCCCTGGCGCTGCTTTTCGGCGCGCGGGCCGATGCCGGCGTGATTCGCGCGGGAGCGAAGCGCGCCCGCATTTCCGGGATATTCGACCCGCCGCCCGGGGATGCATTCCGCGCCTGGCTGGAAGCCCGCGGCTTCGCGGCGGACGACGAGTTGATCGTGGAGCGCCAAATCCTCGCCTCGTCGAAAAGCCGCGCCTACGTCAACGGCTCCCCGGCGACGCTGGCCGCGTTGAAGGAATTGGCCGGCCGGCTGGGCGACATTCACGGGCAGCACGAGCAGCAGATGCTGTTTTCCCCGCGCGAGCAGATGAAGATGCTCGACGGATTCGCCGGAACGGCCGCGGCGGCCCGCGGCGTTGCCGAGGCATACCGCGCCTACCGCAAGCTGGAGGCGCAAATTCGCGAGCTGAAGGCGGGCGAGCAGGAGCGGCTGCGGCGGCTCGATCTGCTGCGTTTCCAGGCCGGGGAGATCGGCCGGGCCGAGTTGCAGCCGAGCGAAGACGAGGCATTGCAGCGCGAGCGCAGCCTGTTGCTCAATCTCAGCCGCCTGCGGGAATCGTGCGCGGCGGCCTACCACGCGCTCTATGAAGCGGACGCGGCTGCGGCGGCGCAATTGAAGGCGGCGGCCGGGCAACTCGAAGCGGTCGGCGCGCTCGACGAGTCGTTGGCGAACTTCGCCGCGGGCCTCGAGACGGCGCGGGCCGCGGTCGAGGATACGGCGTTCGAGATACGCAACTACATCGACAGGCTTGAAGCGCAGCCCGAACGCCAGGAAGAGATCGAGGAACGGCTCGCGCTCATCGAGAAGCTCAAGCGCAAGTACGGACCGACTCTCGACGAGGTGGCGCGGTACGGCGAAAAAGCCGGCAAGGAGCTCGAGGAACTCGAAGCCGGCGAGGCGGCGCCGGCCGCTCTGGATGAACGGTTGCGCGAGGCCGGCGAAGCCTACCGCGGGCAGGCGGCGGCTCTTGGGCGGCGGCGGCGGGAAGCCGCCGAAAAGCTCGAGGCGGGCGTCGAGCGGGAACTGGCCGATCTGGCCATGGAAAAGGCGCGCTTCGCCGTCGGCTTCGAGCCGCTCGAAGACTGGAGCGCGGACGGCCTGGAACGCATCGTTTTCCTGTTTTCCGCCAATCCCGGCCAAGCGCAGCGGCCCCTGCACCGGGCGGCTTCCGGCGGCGAGTTGTCGCGGGTCGCGCTGGCCTTGAAAACCTGCTTGACCGGCGCCGGCGGCGGCGCGGAGGCCGGGCGCACCCTGGTCTTCGACGAAGTCGATTCCGGCGTCGGCGGACGGGTAGCCGAGGCGGTCGGCAAGCGCTTGAAAAAACTGTCTGCCGGCAGTCAGGTGCTCTGCGTGACCCATCTGCCCCAGATTGCCGGTTTCGCCGACGCGCATTTCCACGTGGCCAAAACCGAGGAGCGGCAGCAGACGTTCGCCTCGGTCAGCGAACTGTCGGGCAACCGGCGCATCGAGGAATTGGCGCGGATGCTTTCCGGAGCGGAAGTCACCGAGGCGGCGCTGGCCAACGCGCGGCAGTTGGCGGCGCGGGAATCGACATGAACCCGGATTTTGCGATCGCAACCGCGCGCGAAGCGGGCCGCGCCATCATGGAAATCTACAACCGCGGCTTCACCGTGGAGACCAAGGCGGATTCTTCTCCGGTCACCGCGGCCGACCTGGCCGCCCACCGCGTCATCGTCCGCCGGCTCAAGGAAGAATACCCCGACGTTCCGGTGCTTTCGGAGGAAAGCGCCGACCGCGCCTCCTGGAGCGCCCGCGCCCGGTGGCGCCGGTACTGGCTTGTCGATCCGCTCGACGGGACCAAGGAGTTCATCAAGCGCAACGGCTGGTTTACGGTCAACATCGCCTACATGCAAGACAACCGACCGCACTCCGGGGTAGTCTATGCGCCCGCCGCGGATATGTTGTATTACGGCTCTTGCGGCGGCGGGGCCTTCAAGGTCGAAGGGGGCGGCGAACCCGTTGCGCTGCGCCGGCCTCCTTTTCCCGAGTCCGGCGTTTTGCGCGTTGTCGGCAGTCTTTCCCACCCGTCGCCGGAGATGGAAGACTTCATCCGCGAAAAGCGGAAACAGTACGACGACGTGCAATTCCTGGCCATGGGCAGTTCGCTGAAGATTTGCCTGGTGGCCGAGGGCAAAGCGGACATCTATCCGCGCTTCGGGCCGACGATGGAATGGGACACCGCCGCGGCCCACGCCGTGCTGCGCGCCGCCGGCGGCAGGCTTCAGGCCTGCGGGTCGGACGCGGAATTGCCGTACAACAAGGAAAATCTGCGCAACGGCTGGTTTGTAGCCCGCTGAAGCGGCGGGCTATCGGCTGCCGACGGAGTCGCCGATTTCCCGCATCGCGGCGGCCAATCGGGCGCTCAGCCGGGCAGCGATCTTGCGGTTCGCGGGCAGGCGGATCGCATTGGTCGTCTCGTGGGGATCGGCGCGCAGGTCGTAAAGCTCATCGCGCTCGGGGTTCAGGAAGTCGCGGACGAGCTTCCAGCGCGGCGTGCGCATCATGCGCATATGCGTGCGCGATTGGTGTTTCGTCGAGTATTCGCCGTACAAATCGTTTTCCCAGTCTTTCGCCGAGCCGTCGAGCAGCGGACGCAAATCGCGGCCGCGGACAACGGCGGCCGCGGGGATTTCACCGCCCGCGAGGGCGGCCATCGTCGGGAACCAATCGAGGTTCGAGACGCTCTCTTCGAGGACCGTCCCCGGGGCAACGACCCCGGGCCAGACCACCGCGGTCGGAACCTTGATCGAGCGGTCCCACATGTTCGGGCGCTGGCCGTCGGGGATATTCGCCGAGGCGGGCGGGTTGCGCGTCAGCGCGTAGTGCCCGTTGCCCTTGTGCCAGACGCCGTTGTGCCCCATGTTGTAGCCGTGATCGCTGGAGTAAACGATGACGGTGTTTTCCGCGAGGCCGAGTTCGTCGAGCTTGGCCGACAGCCGCCCGACGTTGCGGTCCACGCCCTTTACGCTGGCCAGATATTCGCGGGTCATGCGCTTGACGCGCTCGACGTCGAGATAGGGAAAATCGGGGTTGAAAATAATCGGGTCGAGGCCGGCGAAGGGGCGCCAGTCCTCGGGGGCGACCGGCAGCCAGCGCGTATGCGGCGCGCGGAAGTGCAGCGACAGCAGAAACGGCCCGTCTTTTTCTCTCTCCAGAAACTCGATGGCGTGGTCGGTCAGGATGTCGGTCGTCAAGCCTTCGAAGCGCCGTTCCTTGCCTTCCTTTTCGAGCAGCGGATCGACGGGAGTCGTCCCGCCGCCGCGAAAGCCCATGAAATAGTCGTAGCCGTTTTGCGTGGGATGGTGTTCGTCGAGCAGGCCGAGGTGCCATTTGCCCACCAAGCCGGTGCGGTAGCCCGCCTGTTGCACGAGCTCGGGCCACATGACGACGTCCGGGGCGACCCCGCCGTAGGGTTCGCGCCGCGGATTGAGCCAGTCGGTGACGCCCAGTTCCGACCCGTAGCGGCTGGTCATCAACGAAGCGCGGGACGGGCTGCAAACGGGCGTCACGGTAAACGAGTTCTTGAGCCAGGCGCCCCGCCGGAACAGCTTGTCGATGTTCGGCGTGGAGGCGTGGGGCGTTCCCGAGAGGCCGAGCGCCCACGGCGCTTGATCGTCGGTGTAGAGGAAGAGGACGTTGGGCCGGTCGGCGGCGCTCAAGGTCAAGGCAAGCGTCAGGAAGATTGTCGGCAAACGCATGGCGAATCACAGTATAGCCGCGGAATGCAGTACCATGATTGCGCGGCGGCGTTCCGCCGCACACGGAGGAACGGCCGATGTTTTGTCAGGAATGCGGCAAGCCGGTTGACGCGGGAATCCGCTACTGCCCGCACTGCGGGGCGAACGTCTCGGAACGGGCGCCGGAGGCGCCCGCGGCTACGCAAATGCAGCCCGGGGCGACACAGCCTGTACCCCCGATCGGACAATATGCAGAGTTCGGGCCGCGGCTGGCCGCTTTCGTGATCGACTTAGCGATCCCGGTGGCGGCGACCTTGGCGATCCTGGTCTTCGCCGTGCTCGGCGGCGGACTCGATGACTGGCCGGCAATCGCCGGATTCATTGTCCTGTCTATAGTGGTCATCCTGGTATGCTTCGGGCTTTACGAGGCGCTGTTGACCAGCTCGCGCCGGCAGGCAACCTTGGGCAAGAGAGCGCTGGGCATCGTAGTCACCGGCGAAAACGGCGGACGCATTTCGTTTGCGCGCGCCACCGGCCGGCACATCGCCAAGTGGATATCTTGGCATCTTCTGTTCATCGGCTACCTGATGCAGCCGTTCACGCCCAAGAAACAGGCGCTGCACGACATGATCGCCGGTACGCTGGTGGTCAGGCCCTGACGCCCGGCCGCCCGCCGTACGCAGAGGATCAAGAATGTTTTGTCAGGAATGCGGCGGGGCGATTGACGCGGGAATCCACTACTGCCCGCATTGTGGCGCGAATGTTTCGGGGCAGGCGAAGCAGCCGCCTTCGACTTCGCAAACACAGTCGCGTGCGCCGCAGCTTGGCCCCTTGGCCGGCCAATATGCGGAGTTCGGGCCCCGCATGGCCGCTTGCCTGACCGACTGGCTGATCCAGTTGGTTGGCTTCGTCGTGCTCCAGGTGCTGCCCTCTGTGACCCTTGGACCGCTCCTTGAATACGCAAACTACCCGGGGGACATGGACAGGCTGGATGGATTCTTCATTAGCCTTATTGGCCTCTTTATTGGCCTGCTGCACATAGCGTGCTTGTTTCTTTACGAACCCCTGTTGACCAGCTCGCGCTGGCAGGCAACCTTGGGCAAAAGAGCGCTGGGCATCGTCGTCACAGACGAAAACGGCGGACGCATCTCGTTCACGCGCGCTACCGGCCGGTGGTTCGCAAAATCGTTGTCCGGGCTGCTGCTGCCGTTCATCGTATACCTGCTCCAGCCGTTCACACCCAAGAAACAGGCGCTGCACGACCTGCTCGCCGGGACGCTGGTGGTCAAGCCCTGACGCCCGGCGGCGCAATCGCCGGCGGACCAATCTTCGGCGGACCGTGACGGATCGCACACGGCGGGCGCGCCGCGAACCGCGCCCCGCCCGGCCGGTATTGGTAATCTATGGGTATGCGTTTCCAACCCAGACACGGTTTTTCTTCGCTTGCGCTTGCGGCGCTTGCTTTCACGCTGCTTTGCCCGGCGCTCAACGCGGGCGGCCTGATGCACTGCTTCGTTTTCACGCCCATTGCCGACGCCGGCTCGGCGGACTGGAAGGCATTTTACGAAGCTACCGCGGCGCTGCCCGACAAGATCGACGGGCTGCACAAGGCTTGGGCGGGCAAGCTGACCCGGCCGGTGCGGCAGTACGGGCGGAACGGCGGCGATCCGAATGTCCGCGAGTACGGCGTTTGCATGGAGATGGAGGACGAGGCGGCGCTGGCGGTCTATGCCGACCATCCGGCGCATGACGAGTGGATGAAAATCTATTCGAAAGTGCGCCAACCGGGTACGCTGACCTACGACATGCTCGTCGAGCCGCCGACCGGCCAATGATCCTCTCGCCCGGCGCTCCGCCGCGCATCGCCGCGACGGAAGCCGGGCGCTGTTTCTCGCTGACGCTTGACGGCGCCGGAGATTCCGCGCGCTGGGCGTGGCTTGCCGATACGCACGTCGCCGGCCGCGCCGGAGCGCAGGTTCGCGGCAAAGACCCGGTGCGGGAATTCGAGCGCATTGTTGCCGAGGTCATCGCCGCGAACCCGCAGGGAGCGGTCGTCAACGGGGATATCGCTTGGCGCGAAGGCGCCCGCGCGGACTACGATCGCTTCGCCCTTGCCGCCGCCCCGCTGCTCGCGGCGATGCCTGCCGCGCTCTCGGTCGGCAACCACGACCGCCGCGAGGCCATGCTTGAGGCAGCCGGCTGTCCGGCGCCGCGCGGCCCCGGCCGCCTGACCGCCGTTGTCGATCAGCCGCCTTTTCGCTTCATCGTGCTGGATTCCCAGAGCAGCCCCGAAGAAGTCGGCGGGCGCATCGGCGCCGCCCAGTTGGCTTGGCTGCGCGCCGCGCTGGCGGAGCGGGAGCCCGCCGCAACCGTTCTGTTCGCGCACCACCCGGGGATATCCGCGAGCGAGGGCTGCGCCGATTTCGACGCGCTGTTGGCCGTTGCCGCCGAACACGCGCAGGTGAAGGCGGTCGTGACCGGCCACGACCACGAGTTCGGGCTGTCGCAGGCCGGCGGCGTTCATCTGATCGCCCTGCCGTCGGCCGGATTCGCCTTTCATCCGCGCGCGCCGACGGGCTGGGTCGAGGCGTCGCTCAGCCCGCGGGGCGCCGTGCTCAAGCTGCGCGCCGGCGGCGGCAAGCCCGCCGAGTACGCCTTGACTTGGCGCGGCGGATAACGTTGAGCGCGGGCGATAATGTTGGGGGCTTGATTCCGACGGCCGTTTCTGCGTAGTATGTTCCCACGGAGCTTTATCATGACGAGATTGGTTTCCCTCACCGTTGCCGCGCTGCTTTTGAGCATGCCGGCCTTCGCGCAGGACGCGCCCCAGATACGAGACGTCGAAATCGACAGTCAGTCGCCGGAAGGCCAAGTGCTGACCGCGGCCGGCGTCGCCGAAGACGCCGAGGAAAGGATTCCCATCCTCGAAGGGTTCGTCAACGACTTCCCCGACAGCGAATTCCTGGGCTACGCGCTCCTCCAGTTGCAGACTCAGTACATCGCTCAACAGGATTGGGCCAACGCCGCGGCGACGGGCAAGCGCCTGTTGCAAATGGCTCCCGAAGACGTCGAAGTGCGGCACAACGTCAATCAGGCGCTCGTCCAGTTGCAGCAGTGGGACGAACTGTTGCCGATGCTGATCGAAACCCGCCCGTTCGCCGAGCGCGACGCCGCGGCGCCGCCGCCGGAAGACGCGGACGAAGACGAGGAGATCATCCACCAGAACAGCGTGGATTACGCCGCCGGCGTCGTCGATTATCTGGAGTGGGCCATGAACGTCGGCGTGACCCAGCAGACCGACCCGGCCCAAAAAATCCAATGGATGGACGCCATGCTCGAGCACTATCCGCAAAGCGAACACGCCCAGGGGCTCGAAGACCAGTACGTCATCGCCTATCAACGGATGGGCGACATGGCGGGCATGGCCGCGGCGATCGAAAAGGCGCTGGAGAAAAATCCGGGCAACGAGCAGTACTTGCAGACGCTCGCCGAGTACGCGCTCAGCCAACAGGACTTCGACCAGGCGATCGCCCGCTCGGAACAACTGCTCAAGCTGATGGAAGAGAAACCCGCGCCCGAGGGAACCGCCGCCGAGGACTGGGAGGCGTCCAAGGCCAAGTTCACGGCCATGGGCAACTACGTCACCGGCAACGCGCACTTCCAGAAAGGCGCTTGGCGCACGGCGCGCAGCTTTCTCTTGAAAACGGTCGATGCGATCAAGGCCGAGGGCGGCGAGCGCTACGGGCTGCTCTCGTACATGCTGGGCTTCTGCTACGTGAAACTCGACATCGCCGGAGACAACATCGCCAAGGCCACGTTCTGGATGAAGGAAGCGGCGCGGATTCCCAACCCCACGCAGGCGCAGGCGAAACAGACCCTGGCCGCAATCGAGAAGGCGCAGTAGAACCCGGCGGCGGCTCAGCCGCGGCCTTCCCATGCGCCGGCGGCCCGCCGCCATACGCCTGCCAACGTCTCGGGGCGCTCGGCGATCAGCCGCAGGGCGCAGCGCCGGATGCGTTCCCGCTTGCGCTCGTCGTCGATGTACTCGACCGGCGATTTGCCGTCGATGCGGGCGAGCAGCAGGAACGCCAAGTGGCGCGCCGTATCCGCCTCGAAGGCGGCGAGCGCCTGGGGCGGCAGCACGGCCAGAGTCCATTGGAACGCCGCGCGGGCAAGCTCGAAATAGCGCTCCGCGAGCCGCGGGCGGTGAAACGCCTTCAACAGAAGATGATTGGTCAGGAATGCGGCGTCGTAAGCGGGGTCGCCGAAGTGAGCGCATTCGAAGTCGATAACGGTCAGTCCCGCCTCGGAAAACAGCAGGTTCTTCGGGCTCCAGTCGCCATGAACCATGGCCTCTTGCCGGTCTTGCCGCGCCTCGATCCACTCCTCGATCGCCGGGCGGACGGCAGGATGCCGGCGGCCCGCGGCGCGGTAATACGGATCGGTGCGCAACTGGTCGAACGCCCGCCGGCAGCCGAACCGCTCGGCCAGGTCTTCCCTGCCCCAGGTTTCGCGGATCATGACGCCCAGGGCGGCGCCGGCCTGCCGCGCCGCGGCGCGGCCGCAGACGCCGGCGAGCAGCGATTTCTTCCAGTCCGCCGCATCGGGCGGAGCGGCCTCCATGGCGTAGATGTAGTTCGCATCGTCGGCGAACAGGACGCGCGGAACCCTGCCCCGGGGCAGCATCGGCGCCAGGGCAAGCACGGCCTCGCGTTCGCGGAAGATGCGCGCGCGGTCGGCCAGCCATTCGCCGCGGACGCGCAGCCGCGGCAGCGACTGCTTGAGCACGACGCGAACGGGCTTGCCGCGCATCCGCGCGCCCTCGACCAGGACGACGGTATTGGAGACGCCGCCGCCCAGCAAGCGGGCGCCGCCAGCGCCGTCGAAGCCGCCGCGCGCGGCAAGGTAGCCCGCGGCGGAGTCGGCGGAAAGCGTGAAGGCCACGAAGAAATCAGCGTCCCGCGGCGGGCGCGGGCACCTTGCGGTCGGGCTTCGGCTTGACCCGGATCAGGCTCCAGGGGCGCTGCCGCAGGTCGTCGGTCAGCGCTTCGATGTTTTCCGAAGCCGCGCGGAAGTTTTCGATGGTCTCGTTGACGTTCTGCTCGTTGACGATGACCAGCGCGCGCACTTCGGCGATCGTTTCTCGCGCCTGTTTCAGCGTGCGCTCCAGTTCCGCGAGATCCTGCTTGATCGGCTCGCGGGTTTCCTCGACCGTTCGATTGACGTTGAGCACCGTCTTGTCGGCGTCTTCGGCGACCTTGCGCAGGTCGTCGGTCAGCGCCTCGACGTTGGCCAGCATGGAATCGATGCGGGTGGTGATGCGATCGATCTTCGGCGATTGATCTTCGATGAGCTTGTTGCCGTTGGCCAGCAGCTTGCGGATGTTCTCCTGATTCTCTTCGCCCGTGAGCGCGTTGAGGTTGTTCAGCAGCTCGTCGGCGTCGGCGACCACCAGATCGAGCTTTCCCTGCACGTCGCCCATCAACTCGACGGCCTTGTCGGTAACGCGGGCGACCTTGTTGATCAAATCGGTGAAGGTCAGCGCCTCGATCGAGGCGATCGTTCCGCCGGGTTCGACCCGCGGCGCGTCGATGGAGCCCGGCGTAATTTCGAGATAGTTTTGCCCCAGCGCGTTGAGGCTGGCGATGGTCGCCCGCGAATCGCGGTTGATCGGAACGTCGGTGCGCAGATCGAAAATGACCTCGGTCTTGGTCGGGTCGTCCGCCCACGGACGCACCGAGCGGATGATGCCCGCCTTGCGTCCGCCGTAACGCACCAGGCCGCCCTCGTCGAGGCCGCCGATATAGGCGAAATAGGTTTTGAACGGCGCTTTTTCGCCGGTCAACTGGATGTTGGCCACCGACAGGAACGCCACCACGAAAATCGTCAGGGCGACGATGACGAAAAGGCCGACTTTGGCTTCGCTGCTCACGATTCGAATCCCGTCAGATAATGGGCGCCGTCCTGCTCCGCCCGATCCGCGGCGCGGTCAACGAAGCGGCGGATATGCGGGTGGGCGTGGCTGCGAATCTCTTCGACGGCGCCCACGGCCAACATCTCCCCCCGATAGAGCATACACATCCGGTCGGCGATAAGGTAGGCGCTCTGCATTTCGTGGGTGACGATCACGATGGTCATCCTGAAGGTTTTCTTCAGTTGAAGGATGAGCTCGTCGATTCCCGCGGCGATGATCGGGTCGAGCCCGGCGGAAGGCTCATCGAACAACAGAATCTCGGGGTCCATCGCCAGCGCGCGGGCCACCGACGCCCGCTTGCGCATGCCGCCCGAGAGTTCCGCGGGGTAAAGATCTTCGACGCCGCTGAGGCCGACCTGCTGCAGCTTCATCCTGGTCATCAGGCGGATCGTCGGCTCGGCCAGGTTGGTGTGCTCGCGCAGCGGCAGCGCGACGTTGTCGCCCACGGTCATCGAGTTGAACATGGCCGCGCTCTGGAACGACACGCCCATCGCCCGGCGGACGCGCTCCAACTCTTTTCTGGAAGCCGAGCAGATATCGACCCCCTTGATCCGGATCGTCCCCGCCGACGGCTTGGCCAACCCCTCGATGTGCCGCAGCAAGGTGCTTTTGCCCGAGCCGGACGCCCCCAGGATGACCATCGTCTCGCCCGGGTACACGTCCAGATCGACGTTGCGCAGCACGTGCCTGTTGCCGTAATCGACGACGAGGCCGCGCACCGAAATGATCGGTTCGCCGCCCGACAGATGCGGCGGCATTTGCGCGCCGTCGCCGTTGCCGCCTTGTTTTCGGGTGTCGGTGTTCATCGCCAGAAGGTTCATCGCCAGAAGAAATAGAAAAACGCGGTGAACAGCAAGTCCGCGAGCACGACCAGAAAGATCGATTTCACGACGGCGTTGGTCGTCGAGCGGCCGACGCCTTCCGGCCCTCCGGTTACGTTGAACCCCTCGAAGCAGCCGACGTGAACGATGATCGTGCCGAAGGCGACCGCCTTGGCCATGCTGCTTACGATGTCGCGCATCAGCAGAATTTCCGCGGTGCGCCGCAGATAGACGCCCAGGGTCATGTCGAGGGTGAAATAGGTGAAAATTCCTCCGGCGAGAATCCCGGAAAAAACGGCCACGACCGTCAGGCAGGGCATCATCGCCATCATGGCGACGTATTTGGGTGCGAGCACGAACTCGACCGGGTCGAGCGCCATCGTGCGCAGGGCGTCGATTTCTTCGGTGACGGCCATCGTGCCGACTTCCGCGGAAATCGACGAACCGGAGCGTCCGATGACGACAATGGCGGCCATCAACGGCCCCAACTCGCGGGTCATGCTGGTGCCCACCAAGTTGACGACGACCTCCATCGCGCCGAATTTGCGCAGTTCGGCGCCGCCCTGCAGAGCCATGATCAGACCGGTGGCGCCGGAGATCAGGCACACCACCGGCAGCGCCTCGACGCCGATGATCGCCATCTGCCGCAGCGCCGTCCGCCGGCGCAGACGGCTGCCCGTAAAGGGGTTGATGCGCCATGAAGAGACCAGCCCCCGCCAGAACTGGATCGTCAGCCCGCCGATGTACTCGACCTTTTCGATGGTGGAGCGCCCGATGGATTCGAGAAAGGTCATGCGCGGTCGATGCGGCGGCGGTTACGCCCGGAGTGCGTCTTCCTCCGTGGGATGAATCTCGAAAACTTTGAGCAGCAAGGTCAGCTCGAGAACGCGCCGCGGGCCTTCCTGCAAGCCGGCCAGCATGAACCGCGCCTCGCGTTTCCTGGCCTCCTGCAAGCCCTCGACCAGACTGGCCACGCCGGAACTGTCGATGTATTCGACGTTCGACAGGTTGACGATCACGCTTTTTTGCCCGCGCTTGCCGAACAGATCGAGCACGGTCTCGCGGAACGCCGGCGAGGAGTACAGATCGATATCGCCGGAAACTTCGACGACCGAGCGCTCGCCGTCCCGCCTGACGTTAATGTCCATGGCTCTGACTCGCTTCCTCCCGCGCGGGCCGGTCCGGCGCCTCGATTGTCTTGCTCAGACGGATGCAATTGAAGCCGTCTTCGCGGCGGTATTCGACGCGGCCCATGATCGCGCGTATCAGGTAAAGCCCGCGCCCCCCCGCGCGCAACTCGTTCGGCGGCGGCGAGTCGCAATCGAGCGGATTGAACGGCGCGCCCCGGTCGCGGATTTCGAAGGCCAATTCGTTGTCCTGGAAGCTGCAGCTCAGGCTTACGAACTGCGAGCAATCGCCGCCGTAGGCGTGCTTCATCACGTTGCTCAGCGCCTCATCCACCGCAACGACGAGTGACGGCGTTTCCCTGTCGGCGATGTCGAGCGCCGCGCAGAAATCGCGCACGACCGACCGCGCAAGCCGCAGCCAGCGCGGATGGCCGGCAATCGTAATTTCGACTTCGCCGGGCATTTTCGGTCCGGCCGCAACCGGTCGGCGCCGCGGAAAACCGCAGTCCGAGAACGCGCTTCAGCGCCGATTGTAGCACGCGCCGCCGCGCCGCCCGAGGGCGCTTCCCGCTCTGCTATGTTGACGCAAGTGGCGGCTTCCGCGGCAAGACGAGCGGCCTTCGAGGTTTTGCTGCGCGTCGAGCGAGACGCCGCCTGGGCCGACGAGTTGCTGCACTCGCCGCTGCTCGACCCCCTCGACGGCCGCGCCCGCGCGCTGACGACCGAACTGGCGATGGGCTGCCTGCGCCGCCGCGGCGAACTGGATTTCCTGCTGGAAAAGAGACTGCGCAAGCCCGCCGCGGCGCTCGACCCGGCAGTGCGCGCGGCCCTGCGGCTGGGCGCGTACCAGTTGCGCTGCATGGAGCGCGTATCCGCGGCGGCCGCCGTGTCGGATTCCGTCGAGTTGGTCAAGGCGGCGCGCAAGCGCTCCGCGGCCGGCTTGGTCAATGCCGTCCTGCGCAACCTGCCTCCGCTTCCCGCCGCCGAAGACGGGGCGCGGCTGTCGCATCCCGAGTGGCTGCGCGTCCGCTGGGAACGGCAATTCGGGGCGCAAGCCTGCCGCAATCTGCTTGCCGCGAACGTGCGCCGTCCGCCGGCCTATGTCCGCGCCGTCAAGGGCGCCGACCTTGCCCGCCTGAGGCGGGAATCGGCCGCGGCGGGCGCGGCGCTCGAGCCGGCCGGCTTCCCCCGCGCCTTCCGCGCGGCGGGCGGCGCCGCCGCGAAAACGCGGGCGCGGCGCAACGGCCGGCTGGTCGTGCAGGATTTAAGCTCGCAACGGGTCGCCCCGCTGCTTGCCGTCGAATCGGGGCAAAGGGTTCTCGACCTCTGCGCCGCTCCCGGCGGCAAGGCGCGGCAACTCGCCGAGGAAGCCGATTGGGTCGCCGCCGCCGACCGCAGCCTGCCGCGGCTGCGCACCTTGCGCCGCCTGGGGGCGCGCGGCCTGCGGCTGCTCGCGCTCGACGCCGAGCGCCCGCTGCCCTTCCGCGCCGCCTTCGACCGCATCCTGGTCGATGCGCCCTGCTCGGGCACAGGCACGCTGGCGCGCAACCCCGAAATCAAATGGCGGCTGCAACCCGCCGATCTCGACGATCTCCAGGCGCGGCAGAGGCGCATCCTGCGCCGCGCGCTGGACGCCCTCGCGCCGAGCGGCCGGCTCGTTTACTCGACCTGTTCGCTCGAACCCGAAGAAAACGAACAGGTCGTCGAGCGGGTCATCGCCGAAAGCCCGGGCCGGACTTGCCGCAAGGCGCTCGACCGGCTGCCCGGACGCGACGCCGGCGACGGGTTCCAGGCTTGGCTGATCTACGCCGATGCAGCTTGAGCGCCGCGATGCGATGGTAACGGCCGCAGCCGCGGTCGTCTTTCTGGGAACGATCGTCAGCCCTCCCTCGCTGCTCGACGACGTGGACGCAACCTATGCGCAAATCGCCCGCACGATGCTCGAGTCCGGTGACTGGGTTACCGCGCGGATCAACGGCGTGCCCTATTTCGACAAGCCCCCCGGACAGGTCTGGGCGATGGCCGTCTCGTTCGCCCTTTTCGGCGTCAGCGACTGGGCGGCGCGCCTGCCCATGGCCCTGGCCTCGATCCTGCTGTGCTGGCTGACTTGGCGGTTCGGGCGCTGGGCGTTCGACGCCGACCGCGGCGCGCTCGCCGGCGTCGGCCTGGCGACTTGCGTCGGCCTGTTTCTGTTCACCAGAGCGCGCATGCCCGACGTTTACATTGCCTGCGCGGCGTTGGCCGCCCTGTGGGCTTTTCTGTGGGCGCTGGAAGAGCGCGGCGCGCCGCGCAAAGCCCCCGCCGCCGCTGCCGGAGCGGCCATCGGAACGGGCATGCTGTTCAAGGGGCTGGTTGCCGCCGCGCTGCCCCTCGGCGCTCTGGCCGCGTACTTGGCCGTCAGCGGGTCATGGCGCTCCGCCGACGTCCGCCGCCGGCTGCGTCTCGGCTGGGCCGCGGCAACAGCGCTGCTGATCGCGGCGCCGTGGCACCTGCTCGCCGCGCTGCGCCACCCGCCGTATTTCGAGTTGACCCTGGTCTCCGAGGCCGGGCAATACCACGGCTTTTTCTGGCGCTATTTCGTCAACGAACACCTGCTGCGCTACCTGGGGCTGCGCCACCCGCAGGACTACGCTACGGTGCCCCTGGCCGCGTTCTGGCTGGGTCATCTGCTCTGGCTGTTCCCTTGGAGCGCCTACGCGCCGGCGCTGCGCGGGCTTGCCTTCGGCGGCGCGGACCGCGCTTCCCGCGCCCGCCTGATGCTGCTCTGCTGCTGCGCGTTCACGCTGCTGTTCTTTTCCGTTTCGACTTCGCAGGAATACTACACGCTGCCGGCCTACGCCCCGGCGATGCTGCTGCTGGCCTGCGGCGCCATGCAGTCTGAGCGCGGGCTGCGGCTCGGCGGCAGGATCGCGGGCGCGGTCTCGGCGCTCGCTCTCGCCGCCGCGCTCGGCGTGCTGGTTTCCGTCTGGAACCTGCCCGCGGAGGGCGGCATCGCTTCGCGCCTGCGCAGCAATCCCGACGCCTACACGCTGTCGCTGGGGCATATGCGCGACCTGACGCTCGCCTCGTTCGCCTGGCTGCGCGGTCCGCTGCTGCTCGCCTGCGCGGCGCTGGCGGTCGGCGCGGTCGGCGGCCTGTTCTTGCGCGGCCGCCGCGCCCTGGCCGCGCTCGTGCTGATGCCGGCCACGCTCGCCCACGCCGCGCGCTGGGCGATGGTCGCCTTCGACCCGTACCTGTCTTCGCGCCCGCTCGCCGAAGCCTATCTGGCGGCGCCGCCCGGCGAGTTGATCCTCGACCGCGAATACTACGCCTTTTCCTCGCTGGTCTTCTACGCGAACAGCCCGGCGCTGCTGCTCAACGGGCGCAAAAACAATATCGAATACGGCTCTTACGCCCCCGGCGCCCCCGACGTGTTCCTCGACGACGCGGAGTTCGCCGCTCTCTGGCAGGGCGGTCGGCGCCTCTACCTGGCGGCTTTCGAGGAAGACGTCCCCCGCTTCGAGAAATTGGCCGGCGGGCGGGGGTTGACGGTCGTTGCCCGCGCCGGAGGCAAGGCGCTGCTGACCAACGCGGCGCGCGGCCCGTAACGGCCCGGCCGAGCTAAGGAAGGTCTGAATAAGAGCGCAAGAGGGGCAGAAGAAGGATGATGTTGGCGGATGGGGGCGTTTGAGGAGGGGTTAGCAACGAGATTTGTATGGAAATTGTGCTGATTTTAGCCTCTTGGCAGTGGTTATGCCCCCGTTTCAGCGGCTTCGAGCCGCTGTGGACGCACTGCTCCTGCGTTGCGCCGCTCAGGCTGCGGCATAACGCTCGGCAATGAGCAGATTGGCCAAGCCGAATAACAGGCTGAGCCGTTCCCTGTTCTTGGCCAGGCCGCGATAACGAACCTTCGCGTAGCCGAAGCGCCGCTTCACATACAGAAACGGATGCTCCACCTTGGCGCGCACCTGCGCCTTGCGCCGCTCCGCCTGCGCCGCCGCGCTGCCCGCCGCCAACTGCCGCCGCCGGCCGGGTCTCATCGCCACTTGCCAGTCCAGCGCACGCTCCCGGTGCTCCGGCCGTTTCTCCACTCCTTGATACCCGGCATCTCCGTGTACCTGTTCCTCCCCGCCGTGCAGCAGCAGCCCCACTTGCGTCACGTCCGCCACGTTCGCCCCCGTCGCCGCCACGCTATGCACCAGCCCCGTCCCCGCGTCCACTCCGATGTGCGCTTTCATCCCGAAATGCCACTGCTATTCGGTCCCGCGAAGTAGTGATACGGGTTGAGGTGGAAGCGGTGGTTTTCTTCTGAGTCGTAGAGGTTACAGATGTACTGGTGGGGAGTGGAGCCGTTGAGGGCTTTGAGGCGGCGGGCAAAGTTGTAGGCGTTGAGGAAGCCATCGAGGTGACTGCGGAAGCGGTCGTGGCTGTCGTAGTGATAGCGTTTGACGGTGGCCTCCTTGATGGTGCGGTTGATGCGTTCGACTTGGCCGTTGGTCCAGGGGTGGTTGGGTCGGGTGAGGCGCTGCTCGATGCCAAGCTGGGCGCAAACTTGAGTGAAGCTGTGCGCGGCGGCGGCCGCTCCCTTGCGGCGGTTGGTGAACTGCGCGCCGTTATCGGTCAGCACGGTGTGCAGTCTGTAGGGCAGGGCGGCGGCCAGATCGCGCAGGAATTGGGCGGCGGTAGTCTGATCGACGCGCAGGTGAGCCTGGGCGAAGGCGAACTTGGAAGTCCTGTCGATAGCCGCCAGCAGATAGAGCTTGCCCTCAGCCGTGCGCAGTTGCGTGATGTCGATGTGCAAGTAACCGATGGGGTAGCGCTTGAAGCGCTTGCGCTGCGGCTTGTCCGCGCCGTTCTGTGGCGGCAGCCGGTCGATGCCGTGCCGCTGCAAACAACGGTACAGCGAAGAACGGGTCAGCTTGGGGATGACCGGCTGCAAGGCGTACAGGCAGTCGTCGAGCGACAACAGCGTGTGCTTGCGGAAGGCCGCGATGAGCGCTTCCTCGCGTACGCTGAGAACCGTCGAACGCGGATTCTTCGGCCCCATCTTGCGGTCTTCGACCGAACTTCGCCGGCGCCACTTCAACACCGTGTTGGGGTTGATGCCGTACTTCTTGCTCAACTCGCGGAGCGAAGCTTTCGATCGCTGTATCTCTGCTCGGATGGCGTGCGTCGTCGTGGCGCTTCCATGTAATACCTGTGCCATAACATCTCCCTCCACCCCTCATTATATACCCCACCATCAGTCTGTGGGACCGTACACCTAGACAGCAGGTTGAGTCCCGGAGCAAGAAACGCCTCCTGACGCCGCCGAGTTCAAAAGAGGTTGACCGATGACCGCCGACTATACCATCGTATTCGACAAACTCCGAGAAGCGATCGAGATCGAGACGGAGACCGCCCATATGCAACTCCCGGCGCCCGCCGCCGGCGAAGGAGAGGCTGAGGAGATGCGGGAGATTGACGAGATCCGACGGATGGCGGAAGAACTTGCGGAACCGGATTCTTCCACGTTCAGCAGTACCTGAACCCCGCCGCCGTTCAGCCCCCCGATTCCCGCACGGCTTTCGCCGCGGAATCCGCAACCCGGCCGAGGGTCCCGCGAACGCCGCAACCGGCAACGCAAGCAGGCTCAAACGCCTGAAGCGGCGGGGCCTTCCCAAAGCGCGAATTCAACGCCGGCGGACGGCGAGAAACGGCCCTGAGGGAGTCGAAACGCCCAGCACGGTTGCGATGACGGGGGCGTCGCCGTCGGGGAGGCCGCCGGGCAGGCGCACATTGAACTGGTAGAGACCGGCGCAGCACGGCGTCGCGCCCGCGTAGAAGACGTCCCCCGGCGGAACCGCGATGCCGCCGATAGTCAACGCAACCGCGTTCACGAGATCGCCGCCCGCGATGCGGCCCGCCTCCAGGCGCGGCTCGGTTTCCCCGAAGCCGGTCCCGAAGAGGCTGACGATCTCTCCCGGTTCGGCCGGGGTAAACGCCGCGCCGGGCAGCAGTCCTGGCGTTCCGATTGGAGAGATGCCCCCTTCGTGCAGCGCCGCGGCAGGGTTGCGTCCGTCGGGGTTGACCACGAAGCTGAAGAACGCCGGCGAAACGGCGTCAACCGCAACAGCCTCCGCCGCGCTGCGTTGCGCATTGCCCCTGCCGCAACTGCGGACGACCTCGATCGCGGTTTGTCCCGGCGTCGGATCGTGCGGAACCTGGGCGTTGATCTGATGGGGGAAGACCGCCAACAGAGGCGCGCGCCGACCGCCGATCTCCACGCAAACGCCGGCAAGGCTCGTTGTCAGCCTGCCCTCGGCGTCGAGAGCGGGAACCCGCGCCTGTGTTCCCGGCAGGGCGAAATCCTGCCCGAAGACGGAAATGAGCGCGTTCGCAGAAATGCGCTTCACGACGGGGGTTCCCGAAGCAAGTACGACCCCGCCCGCGGAGATCGCAGGAACGTTCCCGGGCGGCGGCGTCAGTATGCGGATGCGTTCGTTGAAAGTGTCGGCGACGTAGAGATTGCCCGCCGCGTCCGCCGCTATGCCGGAAGGGAAAAACAGCCGCGCTTCGACCGCCGGTCCGCCGTCGCCGATATCTCCGCTGAACTGCCCGTTGCCTGCTATGGCGGTAATGTTCCCCGCCGGATCGACTCTGCGGATGCGGCCGTTGCCGGTGTCGGCGATGTAGAGATTGCCCGCCGTATCCGCCGCCGCGCCTTCGGGGTGGTTCAGCCGCGCCGCGGTTGCCGGTCCTCCGTCTCCGCTGAAACCTTGCTCCCCATTGCCCGCGATGGTAGTCATCACGCCCGCGGCATCGACCTTGCGGATGCGCTGATTGTTCGTGTCGGCAATGTAAAGGTTGCCCGCTCCGTCCAGTGCTATGCCCGAGGGAAAGTTCAGTTGCGCCTCCGCGGCCGGTCCGCCGTCCCCGCTGTATCCGAACTCCCCGTTCCCCGCAATGGTGGTAATCATGCCCGCGGCATCGACCTTGCGGATGCGTTGGTTCTGCGTGTCGGCAATGTAGAGGTTGCCCGCGGCGTCAACCGCTATGTCCGCGGGGAGGTTCAGATTGGCGGCGGTTGCCGGTCCGCCGTCCCCGCGGTCGATACTGACTCCGAAGAGATCGCCGTTTCCTGCAACAGTCGTGATGACGCCCGCGGCATCGACTTTGCGGATGCGTCGATTGCTCGTGTCGGCAATGTAGAGATTGCCCGCCCCATCCAGCGCTGCGCCTTCGGGGCTTCCCAGCCGCGCCGCGGTTGCCGGTCCGCCGTCGCCGCCGTACCCGTCCTCTCCGTTTCCCGCAACGGCGGCGATCATGCCCGCGGCATCGACTTTGCGGATGCGTCCGTTGCTCGTGTCGGCGATGTAAAGGTTGCCCGCGGCGTCCAGCGCTGCGCCCTTGGGGATTCTCAGCCGCGCTTCGACCGCCGGTCCGCCGTCGCCGATGTCCCCGGCGTTCTGCCCGCTTCCGGCGAAGGTGTCGATCATCCAGCCGGCCGAGGATTGCGCCGCGGCCGGAGCCGTTGCCAGCGCGGCGCAGACGCAGAGTTTTTGCAACAAAAGAGATGCTTTCCGCGCGGCGGCGGGCCGGCGCGCCGCGCTTGACTCAACAAGCTGCATGTCGGGGGGGGGGGGGGCAAGCGGCGCCATGTGGTTTCTCCACGGGCCATTATCCGCCGGTCTTTCGGTCCGGTCAAGCCCGGCCCCGATTTTCTGTTGACTTGCCTTGCGGCGGTTTGCCATACTGGGCCGAGGTGGGGATTGACCAGGGGCAAATTCTCCTTGTTTCGGTCCTCTGCATCGTTTCAAGAACAAGTTTTCTGATTCTGAAGGAGAAAATCGCTATGCGTAATTTGTGTTTGGCGCTGCTCGCGCCGGCGCTGCTCCTTTGCCTCGCTGCGCCCGCGACGGCGCAGCGCGACATGGGAACGATTTTGGGCGCGGTCACCGACCCCTCGGGCGCGGCCATCCCCGGCGCGGCCATCACCATCGTCGAGGAATCGACGGGCGTCACCGACTTGGTGGAATCCGACGCGGCGGGCAACTACATCCGTCCGCTGATCAAGCCCGGAACCTATACCGTCTCGGCCGAGACGGCGGGCTTCAAAAAGGGCGTGCAGACCGGCGTCCTGGTGCAGTCCGCGTCCCGCGTACAGGCCAACTTCGTGCTCGAAATCGGTCAGGTCACCGAGACGATCGAGGTCACCGCCCAGCCTCCGGCGCTGCAGACCGAGACCACGCAGATGGGCGGCAACCTCGAAAGCAGGCAGACCAGCGAGCTGCCCTTGGGCGGCCAGCGCCGCTTCGCCTTCCTGGCGCGCACGGTGCCCGCGGTCGTGCCCGCCGAGCCCGGCGCGCGCGACGCGGCCGGCGGCGGCTTCTCGGCCAACGGCGTCCGCTCCAACGGCCAGAACAACTTCCTGCTCAACGGCGTCGATAACAACGTCAACGTCATCGACTTCATCAACCAGACCGCCTACGTCGTCGGCCCCTCGGTCGAGGCCATCGGCGAAATGCAGATCCTGACCAACGGCTACAACGCCGAATACGGCCGCGCCGCCGGCGGCGTGGTCAACGTGACCATCAAATCGGGCAGCAACGACGTTCACGGCACGGCCTTCTGGTTCATCCAGGACGACGCGATGAACGCCAACACTTGGGAAGCCAACCGCGCCGACAACGAAAAGGGCGTTTACGGCCAGGATCAATATGGGCTGGCCATCGGCGGCCCGCTGGTCAAAGACCGCACCTTCTGGTTCGCCGACTACCAGGGCACGCGCATCGAGGACGGCAGCCTCGCCAGCACCCTGATAGTACCCAGCGCGGGCTTCGCCGGCGGCGACTTCTCCAACCTGATCACCAGCGACGTGCTGGGTACCGACGAGTTGGGCAACACCGTCATGCGCGGCCAGATCTTCGACCCGTTCACCCAGCGCGAGGTCAACGGCAAGCTCGACGTGCGCGACCCCTTCCCCAACAACAGGATTCCGAACACCATGTTCGACCCCGTCGCGGCGCAGTTGATCGGCCAGTACCCCTCGCCGAACCAGAACGTTGCCGCTGCGGGCCAGCGTCCGGGGAGGAACTTCTTCACCCAACGCGAGGCGACGCGCAAGGTCGATCAGTTCGACGTGCGCATCGACCACCGCATCTCCGACAGCGACAGCATCTTCGGCAGCGTGAGCTGGATCGAGGAAGACAAGGTGCAATCCCCCCCCCTGCCCGGCGATCTCGACGCCGGAGGCTTTCTCGGCCAGCAGGAAAACAACCAGAGCCGCAACGCGATGATCAGCTACACCAAGATCTGGTCGCCCGCGCTGATTACCGAGTCGCGCGTCTCGTATTCGCGGCTGATCACCACGCGCACGCAGGCCAACGCCGACAACGATTCGTTCTCGTCGCTGGGCATCGGCGGCCTCAACCCGTTCACCACCAATAACGGCGGCCTGATGCGCATCGGCCCGCAAGGCTATTCGACGGTCGGCGGCTCGGAATGGCTGCCCACGCAGGAGTACAACAACGTCTGGGACTTCATCCAGAACGTCTCTTGGAACAAGGGCGCGCACGCCTTCAAGTTCGGCGCGGAGTACCGCCCGATCGGCTTCCCCTTCTTCCAGGTGCCCTCGCCGCGCGGACGCATGGATTTCCGTCGCGACCACACCAACCAGGTCGGCTTCAACGACACCGGCGACGGCATGGCCTCATGGCTGCTCGGCGTTCCGGGCTTCAGCCGCATCACCACCTCGAACTTCATCTCGTCGTTCAAGGACGCCTACTCGTTCTATGGGCAGGACGACTGGAAAGTCTCCTCGAAGCTGACCATCAACATCGGCATCCGTTACGAGGTGACCAGCCCGATCGGCGAGAAATTCGGCCGGCAGGCCCACCTCGACGTGTTCGGCCACGACCACGCGCAGCCGACCCTGGTCATTCCGCAGGGCAAAGACCAGGACGCGCCCCTGCCGCCCAACTTCGCCACCGACTTCCCGGGCATCGCCGTGGAGCGCGGCGTCGCTTCGACCTACCTGACCGGCTGGGACAAGAGCAACATCGCCCCGCGCATCGGCTTCGCCTACGAGGCGCAGCCCGGGCTGGTCATCCGCGCCGGCTTTGGCCTCTTCTACGGCGCCGAGGAGAACGAAGGCGGCAACCCCAACCGCGGCGAGAACGTGCCCTTCAACCAGGAGGTCCGCTTCAACCCGCCCCGCGCCTCCGCGCGCAACCCCTTCATCGACCGCTTTTCCGACGGGTTCCCGCTGGATTCGTTCACCGGCAATGCGCCGATCAGCTTCCGCTCGGTCTATACGCGCCGCCGCTGGCCGCTGGTCAACAAATGGAACCTCAACATCCAGAGGGACATGGGCTGGAACTCGGTCATGGAGATCGCCTACATCGGCTCGAAGGGCAACCGTCTGACCGACAACTACAACGGCAACCAGCCGGTGACCGACCCGCGGCCGAACATCAACAGGCTCAGCCGGCGTCCGTTCAAGTTCGTGGGCGACTCCAACATCAGCTTCACCAACAGCAACGCCCGCTCGGCCTACCACGCGCTGACGGCCAAGTGGGACCGGCGCTTCTCCAACGGCTTGGGCTTCCTGGCCTCCTACACTTGGGGGCACGCGCTGGCCGACTCGGGCACGACGCTCTCGGGCGGGCCGGGCAACCGCTCGCCGCACCAGTCCCTCGAGTACGCCCACGCCAGCTTCGACGTGCGCCACCGCTTCGTGCTCAGCGGCAACTGGCAGTTGCCCATCGGCAACAACCTGACCGGCGCCGCGCGCACCATCGCCGGCGGCTGGCAGCTCAACGGCATCATGACGCTGCAGACGGGCAACTACTTCAGCGTGGGTACCAACCGCGCGGTTTGCTCGTGCTCCGGCACCACGCGGCCCGACCCCGTTCCGGGCAAAGACCCCAACGCCGCGCCGTCGGGCGGCCGCAGCCCCGAGGAGTGGTTCGACACGTCGGCCTTCATGGACCCGGCGCCCGGCACCTTCGGCCTGCTCGGCAACTACTCGAACATCGGCCCGCCCACCAGGACGGTGGACCTCTCGTTGTTCAAGGACTTCCGCATCAACGAGCGCATGAAGGCCCAATTCCGCGTGGAGTCGTTCAATCTGACGAATACGCCGCAGTTCAATGGTCGCAGCATAAGCACGACTCATGGCTCCGGTGATTTCGGGAGCGTGGGTGGCACGGTAGCCGGTTCGAACCGCCAATTCCAACTGGCGGTTCGGTTCATGTTCTAGCACCCGTTCAACCCACACTAACGCGGGCGCATCGCTTGTCGATGCGCCCGCGTTTTGTTTTTCAACCTGGATTATTCAGGAAGAGGTATTCTCGCCGTGCGCCGGCGGCGGGGAAGGATTGCTGCCGATACGGTTGGCGAGGCGGTGGCGGAGTCTTTTCACGGCGCGGTCCAAGCGGGTGCCGGCGGTGGAGCGGGAGATTTCGAGCAGTGCGGCGGTTTCTTCGGTGGAAAGCTCCTGCGTGTAACGCAATTCGACGATTTGGCGAAAGATCGAGGGCAATTTCTCGACCACGGCGTCGAGCAGGCGGTACATCTCTTGCTGCTGAGCGGAGTTTTCGGGGTTGGGAAAGGAGCCGCCTTCAAAGGCATCCATGTCTTCGCATGCCTGATCCTCGACGCGGAGCCTTGCCCTTTGGGCGTCCTTGGCGCAGTTGATAACGATAGTGCGCACCCAGGCGCAGGCCGTGCGGTCGCGGCGGCAGGAGTCCACTTTCTGCCAGACCCGGATCCAGCTTTCCTGCAAAGCATCCGCCGCTGCATCGTTGTTGCCTGCAATGAGTACGGCAAGGCGCAGAAAGCGCCGTGTGCAGCACTCGATCCAGGCTTCCTCGTCGCCGGCAAGCAGAGGGCATGACTTGGCGGTGCGTTCAAAAGCCGGAGACGAGAGGACGACGAGTTCCGTAACGGGATCTGTCTTCCGCTTGTCGCTGGATTTGCCGGTGGCCGGCGTGTCTTTTTCACTCATGAGAAGATCTCCCGTGGATTCTTGCCCGTGGATTCTTGGCTGTCGGCGTTGAGGAAAGCATAGCAGTCTCTTGAGGACTTGCCGCGGGCGGTGCGCCCGGTCGAAAGCCCGGGCGCACCCGGTCGAATAGTAAGTTGGCTCATGGCCAGCAAGTTTCGCCCGTGTTCATATGGAAGCGTCCGGTGAACTGCCGCGGCCCGGCCGTCCACGTTTTGCGGTGGCTGTTTCTCCCCACAAGCGGCACGCAAACGACCAAGCACGTCGGAGACGCGACGCCCAGCGGACTTTCTCTGACGCAGTCGTCATGGCAGATGCAGTAGTCGTTGACCCTGCCGCTTGTCGTACACGTACGCTTGAAGGTGTACGTGTAGTAGTTTCGTTCTTCCCAATTGGTCGTATGGTCGCAGACGGGGCCGTAATCGAACCGCGGGCGCGACCGATCGAAATCCCTGCAACTCCAGCTTCCGCATCCGGGTCCGCAGCGGCCGAAGCAGTCACCGATTTCATCGTCCATCCAGGCGTTCAGGCGAGGAAGGCCTTTCGAGTTCTTCGGCGGCGCTATGTCGTCGCTGTCCTCAAGAGTGCCGCCTTCTTCATAGCCGTGCGTCAACTGCAACTGGACCGAAAGAGAGCGGTTAACGAACCCTCCGTCCATGGAGTAAACGTAGTCCGAGGTGCTCACGACTTCGCAATCCTGCATCTCGCAATTCTGCGGCCATCGGGTCAAAGCCATGGATTCGAGAAGGCTTGCCGCCGAAACGCCCGTATTTGCCGCGCGGGTTTCGACAATTCGCAACAATTCGTCGAAGCGCGGTCCGTTGACCGGGGTTCGGTACAGGCTCTGCAGGGCCTGGAACGGAACCTGCAAGGCTCTGCGCAAGTCCGCGAGATGGTCTTCGGGAAGGTGGAAGCCAATGTACATCCCCAAGTGACGGATCAGTTCTCCGGAGGGGCTGTCCACGATTTCCTCCATTTCGCGCCAGACATCTTGCCCGAACAGGTCGTACTTGAGACCCTCGACGCGAAGCACGGGAACGGCCTCCAGTGAGGCTGCCTCCGTGCCGCCTTTGCCCGTGTACACGGGCGTCCGCTCGCTTTCCGTGTACTCGATCAGGGTTTCGCCGCTCGAGTTTCGGATGTACCCGAACAGATATCCGGGAGTTTTTCTCGCCTCGAAATCGATCCGGCCGCCGGTTGCCCGATTGACGACGTACCCGCTGACGGTGATGGTCCGTTCGTCCGCCGAGCGGGTCGTTCCGTCCGGCAGGACTCCCGGATTGCTGAGGCGGATGCCGATGTCTTCCGCCGGGGTTGCGGCGTCTTCGCGGTTCTGAGCGCCCAAGGGGACAGTCAGAAGGAACAAGGCAATGAGCAGCGCCAAGCTGCAACGCATCGTGTCATTCATGGTTTGTTTCCTCCTTTGGTTTTCAGCGAACATTGCTTTCCAAGAGCATTCGGGCGGCCGCGCCGTCCTTGTCTTCTACTCAATGGACTGACTGAGCAGCCAATCCATCACAGGTTTTTTTCATCTTTTTTATCGGCCTCTGCGAAACCTTGAGGCTCACGCTTGCGCAAGCGCGTGAGTTCCCTTGCTGTTTCCATCGCGTTGCCATACCGTAAGGGCAGGAGGAGACCGCGATGAGACGGACTGTTGGTTTGCTTTTGACCGCGCTGCTGACGGTTCCGCCGGGCATGGCCGAGGTCGTCGCCGTGCAGGCCGACCGGACGCAGGCGCGGACCATGCTGGCGGCGGACGGCGTCCGCCCGCCGATTCGCGTCCTCTTGCAATCGGGCAAACAGTTGAAGGGAAAGTTCGCCGGGACGGACGACGCCGGCCTGACGCTCAAGCGCGGCGGCTCGACGCAAACTTTCGCTTGGCAAGATATCCGCGAGATTCGCATCACGCACTACACCGACCGCACGAAAAAGCGGGGTCTTGGCGCGCTTGGCGGCCTTGGCGCAGCGGCGGGGGTTACGGGCGCCTTGGGAGAGCGCATACAAGTCAGCGGGGCGGCGATGTTTGGAGTACTGGCCCTTTGGATCGCGCTGCCGGTTTATTTCCGGAAGCTGGGCGCGCGCGCCGACCGCGGCGCAACGGTCATCGAGTTGGTCGAAAACGCGGCCTCAGCGAAGCCGTAAGCGCGGCGCGGGACGGCAGCCGGCCGGATTGAGAACATGGAGAAGTCGAAATGCGCGTTGCCGAGCAACGGCTGATCGACATTCGACCCGGAAAATCTCGGAGCGTACCGCTCGAAGAAGCAATAAACCGCTATGGCTTGGAAGGTCGAGCTTGACCGCGCTGTCCTGCGCGGCTTGGACAAACGGGGCAAGCAATGGGCAAGGAACCGATGAGGGAGCCGACCGAACAAAAGTGGAATCGGCGAATCCGGGAACGTGTCGAACAGACTCGCGATGCGCCAATCTTTTCTGTTTCGGGCGATGCGCGGCTGCGCCGGAATCCGTTCCATCCCGGCGAGCATATCCGCGGCCGCTTCGAAAAGGGCATGACCGTAGGCGAAGCGGCGGCAGTGTTGTTTTACGGCTTCGCTTGCTCATTGGCCTTTCGTATCTCACGGGTCAACCGGCCGACGGTCGTCGAAGGATTGCCGTATGGATGATCGTCTTTTTTGCGATTCTTCAAAAGCTCTTCGCCGCGGCATTCGGCATCTTGGACTCTTGCAACCAACTCGCTGCAATCCGGCGTTTTCGCGCCGCTCGGATCATATTCCGGACACAGCTCCCTAAGCGCTGCCTGGATTTTTTTCCTGTTGTCGTGTCGGGTGTAATCCTGCTTATGCAGGATCAACCAAAGTTCGAAACATGGATTGGAGCGGGCAACGCGGACGCCGCGCCTTTTGCAAAGCGCTACAGCTTCATCGAATCGAGGATGATCGTCTCGGTCGAACACAGCCCAGACCTGGTCGTTTTCCTCAAACGATTCCCTGCGGCCTCGACTCCTCGAAGCCTTGGCAAATTCAGCGGCCTTTTCCGCGATGGTGTAGGGAACGCCCACGCCGGGGCGGGATCGCACCTCAATGAGAGTGCTTGAGCAAGTGCGGCGTATCGCCTTGAAATAAGCAGGTTCCGTTTTGCTGCCCTCGCAAAACAAGTTAAACCGCCGCTTCGGCTCACGACGATGTTTGCGCCGTTTCAGGGCAGGAACAGCGCGTCTGCCGATCTTACTTCGTTTCGCCACTGGCGGAAATGGGGTGCTCGAAGGGCGTCGCGCCGTAACGGCCCTGCAGATACCCTTTCGCCAAATTATCGCCTTGGCGGGTTCGAATGTCGGTCAGGGGATAGATTTCCGTTGCTCCCCAAGCGTCTTTCTGCGTGAACCAGAGTTGATCGCGCCGCAGCACGGACGATTTCATCAGATTGGTGTCGTGAGTCGTGGCCAAGAGTTGCGCTTCGTTGGAATTGGTCTGCGGTGAGCAGAACAATTGCAGCACCTCCTCGGCGGCCTGAGTGTGCAGACCGGCGTCGAGTTCGTCGATGCACAGCAGAGCGCCCTCATCGAGCGCGCGAAATGCGCGGTCGAGCAGGACGAGCAACCGTCTCGTACCGGCGCTCTCGCGGTCCAACTCAAGATAGACTTCCCCGCCGTCCCGGCTGCGGTGCGCAAGTTCGATGGAAGAGATTTCAGGGGCGATCAGCGTATGCCCATGCTTGTTCAACACCTCGGATATCTCCCGCTCAATCGTCCGGAGCTCTTCCGGCGTCTCAGTTTCCTTGCGCCGAAAGTCAACGACCCCCGTGCCGACCTCGCCGAGAAAGTCGATCACCCGGCGATGCGGCCCTTCTTCGGGCAGTTGCGCCGAAGCCATCTCACCCGGGACGGAAATACCCCGGAGGCCATGGATCGACCGGAAATATTCGAATACTCTGGAAAGCTGCTTGTGGTCGTTCTGCGCCGCCGCCGACAAATACAGGCTGTTGGGCCTGGTCAGTTTGGCAATAAGGTTGTTCAGACCGCTCAACTCTCGTCCGAAGCGGAACTCGCCACCTTCGCGTTCGAACAACGTCCGGCGGTGGGACTTGGGAAAGACATAGAGCCGTTCGGACTCGAACGCCTTCTCGGAAGCTTCGAAGCCGTAATGATGCCGTACGCCGTCGAGAACGAAGTCGATCTCGAAACGCGACGGTTTTTGGGAGTAGTCCCTCTCCAGTCGGAAAGGACTGCATGGTACGCCGCCGCCCGGCTCCCCTTTCGTGTGAGACCGCAGCACCATCTCCCGCATGGCCGCCATCGCATCGACAAGGTTGCTCTTGCCCGATGCATTGGCGCCGTAAATCACGACCGCAGGCAAGACCGAACCGCTCGGCGCAGCCGCACAGTCAATCAGCCCGTCGCTGCTGTCTTTCAACGAGGACGCTACGAACGACAGTTCCTGCAGATCGCGAATCGAAAGATGGTTGGAGACGCCAAAGCGCAACAGCATGAAATTTCCGCCTATCTCGACAGCAAGATAACTGAATCAGGACTCAATATGCAGAAACTCTTCGTATTTTCGCATAATGCGGCAGCAATTTTGCAATCCGGTCAACGGGATGGATTCGATCTCGGCGTTATATTCCGCGCCGTGTAACCAAGTACA
The DNA here is from genome assembly GCA_965242705.1 of Bryobacterales bacterium. GTDB lineage: Bacteria > Acidobacteriota > Terriglobia > Bryobacterales > UBA6623 > CATQHP01. The sequence goes on along the minus strand of OZ251486.1, from coordinate 4,600,932 downwards.
CGGCGAAGCTGCCCAGCCAGTGGCCGCCCTCGTAGCGTTCGCCGGTTACGGCGGCCAAGCCCGCTTCGCGGTGAATCTTGGCCGCCGAGCGGAGCGGCGTCTGGCGCGGGTCGCGCTGCGGCAAGCCCGCGGCGATGCCTTCGAGCATCCATGCCCGGCTGAGGTTGAGGCCGTCGAGATGGGCGATTTTGCCGTCGGCGCGGTCGCTCACTTGCGCGGGGGGCAGCCAATCCGGCGAGTCGGTTGCCGGGACGGCAGGCATGAATCCGGTCAGCCAGGGCGCGAAGCCGCTTGGGGGAAGTATCCGGCGCATGAGGTCGGCCTCGGCCAGGCAGGGCGAAAGAAAATCCTGTCCGCCCGGCTCGTATTCGAGCGGACAGCGCCGGTCGCCGCGGTACAACTCCAGCGAGCGGCGTTCCAGCAACGCCGCCATGTCCGCGTTGCCGGCGGTCCGCGCCCAGTCGAGGATCAGTCCGAAGGCAAAGGCGGTTTGGGAATGCTCTCCGGTGCGGATCGGGTAGGTCAGCTTCGGCAGCCACGCGGCGATGCGTTCCGCCGCGGCGGTTTCGAGCGGCTCGAGCGCTTCGCTCCAGCGCCGGGCGCCGGTGTCGTCCCACGTGCGCAGCTCCGCGGCAAGCTGCAAGAGCCAGGCAAGCCCGTACGGGCGCTCGAACGTACCGCGCCCGGCGGCGCCGACATAGCGCGCCTCGGCTTCGATGTTTTGCCTGGTGAGGCTCCGCGCCAGCGCGGCGCGGGCGTCCGCAGCGAAATCTTCGCGGGGATACAGGTGGGCCAGCCGCGCCAGCAGCCAGTGGCCATGGACGGACGAGTGCCAGTCGAAGCATCCGTAAAACGCGGGCGTCAACTCTCGCGGGGGCGCAACGTCCGCATCGCTTGCGAGCGTGTGGGCGATCTTGTTCGGATATTCGCGACGAACGCAGTCGAGCGCCAATCGGGCGAAGCGGGAAACGGGGATATCCGCGGCCATGGCGCAAGGCATGAAAGCCGGAGCAGCGGCGAAAAAGGCAGCGCCGAGCGGCAGCAAAACCGACCCGATAGAAGCCGGCCGGCCGCTTGCCCGCACGCTACGAAGACCCGCCGGATTCGTTCCAGCGCCGCCAAGTCACCCAGCCGATGCCGCCGATGATGGCCAACGGGGGGACGGCCAGCAGCACAATCCCGTCTTTCAGGGCGTCCACGGCGCGTTCTTTCTGGTAGGAAGCCGTCTCGCGGCACATCGAGCAGCCTTGAGCCCGCGATTCAGGAGCGGCCGCGAGCAAGCCATAGAGCGCGACCGCGCCCGTGAGTCCGCGCAGCGCGAGCCGGCGGAAGCGCACGAGCTTGCCAAGTCGAATCTTGCCCGGTCCAATCAGAAGCCCAACTCCAGCAACCGGAAGCTGTCCGGGAAGAAATAGCCGCACATGATCAGGATGCAGGCTACGGCCGGCGCCACCACAACCCACGAGAAAACGGGATGGTCGAATTTGAGATGCATGAACCAACCCATAATCATGCCCGCCTTGACCACGGACAGCAGCAGCAGGATGGCCAGCATGACCAGCACGCCGGCGATCTGAACATAGGCCAGCACGACCTCGATCGCGGTAAGCAGCAGAAGCCCCACCCATATCTTGTTGAAGAGGGGAACGTGGGCGTCCTCGTACGCGGGGTCTTCGGGCAGAACGTACGGCGCGGCCGCAACGCCGTCACCAGCGGCTGCGCCGGCGGGCGCGAGGCGCGACGGATTGAAGCGCCAAGCCAGATAGCCGAACGACAGCACGGCCATCAACGCGGAAAAAAGCGTCAGGAACAGGTTATCGAGCGAAGCCGTCAACGCGCCTGCGGCGACCAACTGCGCGGCCGTCGCCGCTCCCCAGACGCCCAGCGCCAGAGTAAACAGATATCCAATCAACGAAACGAGCATCTTCCGCCTCTAGTCCACGCTGGTTGACAGCAAATAAATCAACGGGAAAACGAACATCCAGACGAGGTCCACAAAGTGCCAGTAGAGGCCGGCCACCTCGACGTCCAGGGGAGCCCATTTGCCGCGGCGGTAGCCGAGCGCGACAACCGCCAGATAAGCGACGCCGGTGATGACATGGAACATGTGCAACCCGGTAATCAGGAAAAATGTGCCGCCGAAGAGCGGCGAGCCGTATTCGTTCTTCCAGGGATACATGCCTTCGTCGTGCATCAGATGCATCCACTCGTAGGAGTGAAGCAAGACGAAGATCGACCCGCAGACCGCCGTGGCCCAAATCCATTTGACCGCGGCCCGCCGCGCGCCGTTATGCGCCGCGGAAACGGCGTAAACCATGGTCAAACTGCTCGACAGCAGCACCAGCGTCATCACCGTGGCGAAAGCGATCGAAGGGAAGAAATGGAAAGGCGTGGGCCAGTCGTTGGCCACGCGGGCATAGCTATAGGCGATCAACAGGGCGGAAAACGTCAGGGAGTCCGAGACGATGAACAGCCACATCCCGAATTTCTTCGACCCGAGGGCGAAGGGTTCGCCGCCCCCCTGCCACGTCGGCTCGGCTGCGGCCGCATGTGCTTCCGACATCGATTACCTCCAGAAAACCAGGAGTCCCAGGATGTAAATCCAGAGGACGTCCATGAAATGCCAATACAACGCAACCGCCTCAATCACCGGCTCGCGCGTTGGCCAGCGCAGCGGCGCGCGGACCCTCAACCAGACGTACCCGAGCGACAGCACGCCGCCGAGCAGGTGGAGGCCGTGGCCCGCGGTGAGCAGATAATAAAACGAGTTCGCCGGATTCGAGGCCAGAAAAATCCCGCGATCGGAGAGCGCCCGCCAGCCGAGCAGTTGGCAGCCCAGAAAAACCAGTCCGAGCGCCGCGGTTGCGTTGACCCACGCGCGGACGCCGCTCCAATCCGCCGCGGCCATGCGGCGGCGCGCGCCTTCGAGGGTGAAACTCGAAATCAGCAAAATCGCCGTGCTCAGAAAGAGGACGCGCGGAACGCCGAACGATTGCCAGTCGTTCGAAAGTCCGCTGCGCACGACCATCGCGCTCGTCAGCGCGGCAAAAAACATGACGATGCCGCCGACGCCTACCCACACGCCAAGCTTGTAGCGCTGGATCAAGGCCCCGGGGTTGGGAACCGGATCGCGGCGTCCTCCGCCGCCGTCTTGGGGCGGACGACCGATAAAAGCCCCGTTTCCGTTCGCGGTCGGAGCGGGCTGCGTTTCGGTCGGCGTGAGCGTCGTGGTCATGGGTCTGGTTTCGGCGGCCGCGGGCCGGCGCGGGCTGCGTTTCTAATCCCCGGCTGCCGCGCCGCCGTAAACGGATTCATCGTTGTTGCACTGCATGGCGAAGTCCCGCTTCGCCCCGGGCAGGCTGAAATCGTAAGAGCCGCGGTAAACGTGGGGAACCTTGCCGCCGAAATTGTCGTGCGGCGGCGGAGAAGGAATCGTCCATTCGAGCGTTGTCGCTTCCCAGGGGTTGGCTTCCCTGCACGGTTTTCCGGCGAAGATGCTCTTGATGAAGTTGAACAGGAAGATGAATTGCGCGGTGATGGTAAACATCGCCGCGATCGTAATGAAATAGTGCAGACCTTCGGCGCCGCCCGTTTGCAGGTAATCGACGCCGGTAATTTCGGCGTAACGCCGCGGGTGGGGCAGCATGCCCAAGTAGTGCATCGGCCCGAAGATCGCGTAAACGCCGAGGAACGTACACCAGAAATGCACCTTGTTCAAGCCCTCGTCCATCGCCCGGCCGAACATTTTGGGGAACCAGAAGGTCACGCCGGCGAACATGCCGAAGATCGCCGCGACGCCCATGATCAGGTGGAAGTGAGCGACGACGAAATAGGTGTCGTGGAAGTAGAGGTCGATCGTCGGCTGACCGAGGAAAATGCCGGACAGGCCGCCGGAAACGAACAGCGACACGAAGCCGATCGAATAGAGCATCGGCGCCGCGAAGCGTATCCGGCCGCCCCAGAGCGTGCCGACCCAGTTGAACGTCTTGATGGCCGAGGGCACGCCGATGCACATCGTCAGCACCGAGAAAACGAACGCCGAGTACGGGCTCATGCCGCTGACGAACATATGGTGGCCCCAGACGACGAAGCCCAGAACGCCGATGGCCGCGACGGCGTACACCATCGCCCTGTAGCCGTAAACCTGTTTGCGGGCGAAGGTCGCCAGCAGGTGCGAGGTCACGCCCATGCCGGGCAGGATGGCGATATAGACTTCCGGATGGCCGAAGAACCAGAACAAATGCTGCCACAGGATGGGCGAGCCGCCGGAGTGGTCGATCGCCTTGTCGGAGACGACCAGGCCGCCGGGAACGAAGAAGCTGGTGCCAAGATTGCGATCCATCAGCAGCAGCACGCCCGCCGCCAGCAGAACGCCGAAGGCGAGCAGGCCGAGGATGGCCGTGACGAACCACGTCCAGACGGTCAGAGGCAGGCGCATCATGGTCAGCCCTTTGGCGCGCAGATCGAGCGTGGTCACGATAAAGTTCAGCGCGCCCAGCAGCGAGGCGATGCAGAAAAACGCGATTGACGTGATCCACAGGTCTTGCCCGATGCCCTGCACGGTGGCCTCGGGCACGGCGCTCAGCGGCGGGTAGCCGGTCCAGCCCGTCATCGGCGCGCCGCCTTCGACGAAAAACGCCGCCATCAAAAAACAGAACGAAACGAAGGTCGTCCAGAACGACAGCATGTTCAGCCGCGGGAAGGCCATATCCGCCGCGCCGATCTGAATCGGCAGGAAGTAGTTGCCGAAACCGCCTTGCGGCGCGGTGGTCAGCACCATGAAGACCATGATCGTGCCGTGCATGGTCAGCATGGCCAAATAGAACTCGGGAGTCATGACGCCGTCCGGGGCGCCGACCGGAAACAGATCGCCGAGGATGGCGAACGGCTTGTCGGGCCAGACGAGCCGCAGCCGCACGAGCAGGCTGAGTCCCATGCCGACGAACGCCGCAACGACCGCCAGCAACAGGTACTGGATGCCGATCACCTTGTGATCGACCGAAAAGATCCACTTCGACAGGAAGCTTTTCGGTTCCGGGTGCCGGTGAACTTCCGTATATTCGGAAACTTCGGGGGAGAGTTCAACTTCTGTCATGACTTGTGTCGATACCCTTGAGCGCCGCCGCGAAAGCCTACAGGAACTCGGCCTGCTCCTTCAGCCAGGCGGCGTAATCGTCTTCGCTGACCACGTGCAGGAAGCTGCGCATCTTGTAGTGCCCCAGCCCGCAAAGCTCGGAACATACGATTTCGTACTTGCCCACGGTGTCGGGCGTAAAGCGCAGCTTGCCCACCAAGCCGGGAACCGTGTCGAGTTTGATGCGCAACTCCGGCACGAAAAAATTATGCAGGACGTCTTTCGACTTCAGGATGACCTCGACTTCCTTGTTGACGGGGACGCGCATCTCGGGAACCATGATGTCGTCCGCCCCGTCGGGATGACTGCGGTCCACGCCGACCGGGTTGCCGCCGGCGTCGTCGGACTTGAGGAAATCGATGGGGCCGAACTTGTTGTCCTCCCCGGCGTAACGCATGTTCCAGACGAACTGCTGGCCGGTCACTTCGACCACGGTGCGGTCGGGGGTCGGGTCAACCGCGCGCTGCTCGATGAAGCGCACCTCGGCCCAGGCCGAGAGGCCGGCCAGCGTCAGGGTGACGAAAATGACGAAGGCGGCGGTCGTCCAGGTGATTTCCAGCTTGTTGTTGCCGTGCAGGTCCAGGGCGCGCCCGTCGGACCGCCCGAATTTCCACACGGTGTAGCCAAGCGCAACCTGCGCCAGGATAAAAATGACGCCGGTGCCGCCCAGCGTCATCATGAACGCAAAGTCGATCTCGCGTCCGAGCTCGGTGATGGGGTCGGGCATCCACCACCGTTGCGTAAAGAAGGGGACCGCCATCGCCAACGAGACGAGCCAGATCATGATGCCGACAAACAAACCCATGCGTAACCGAACCTTGCGAAGCTTGAGAGAAATCGAACGAACCCTCGGAAACAGGAACACCTTCCCGGGGCCGATTTCCCAGTATATCAATTCCCGCCCGGCATTCCAACAAGCGGCAACGCCGGAATCGACGCATTAAAATTCAAGAAACGGCAATGGGACGCTCTACCCGGCGCGAATTTCTGACGGCCTTGGGCGCGGCCCCGGCCTTCGCGGCCCAGAATAGGCCCCGGAACGTGCTTTTCCTCGCGGTGGATGACTTGCGCCCCGCGCTGGGCTGTTACGGAGACCCGACCGCAATCACGCCCAACATCGACCGGCTGGCGTCGCAAGGAACCGTCTTCCGGCGCGCCTACTGCCAGCAGGCCTTGTGCAACCCCTCGCGGGCGTCCGTGCTGACCGGCAAGCGCCCGGACACCATCGGCGTCTGGGATCTCCAGGCGCATTTCCGCGACGCCCTGCCCGACGCGGTGACGTTGCCGCAGCATTTCAAGAACAACGGCTGCGCGGCGCGCGGCATCGGCAAGATCTACCACGGCAACGGGCGTCCGTCGGTCGATCCGCCCTCGTGGACCGAGCCGCCGATCTACGACCAGCGCCCGCCGTCGGATCGCCGCTACGCCTCGCTGCGCAATCTTCGCGGCCGGGGGCTGAAGCGCGATACGTTCGACGACTCCGACGTTCCCGACGACGCCTACATCGACGGCCTCGTCTGCAACGAAGCGGTCCGCGCGCTGGACAATCTCAACCGCGCGGGCGAGCCGTTCTTTCTGGCCGTCGGCTTTCGCAAGCCGCACCTGCCGTTTTGCGCGCCCGGGAAATACTGGGATTTGTATGACCCCGACACGATTCCGGCGCCAAGCCCGGCGGCGCATCCCGAAGGAGCGCCCGAGGCCGCCGTGCGCACCTGGAACGAATTGGAGACCTACCGCGACGCGCCCCTCGAAGGGCCGATTCCCGAGCGGAAAATCAAGCAATTGCGGCACGGCTATTACGCCTGCGTCAGCTACATCGACGCCCTGATCGGGCGGGTATTGGCCGCGCTCGAACGCGGCGGCCTGCGCGAAAACACGGTCGTCGCGCTCTGGGGCGACCACGGCTTTCATCTGGGCGAACAGGGTCTCTGGACGAAATCCAACAACTACGAATTGGCCGCGCGCGCGCCGCTGATCATCAGCGCTCCCGGCGAGCCGGCGGGCGCGGCGGACGGCCTCGTGGAGTTCGTCGATCTTTATCCGACTCTTGTGGAGTTGTGCGCCTTGCCGCCGGTCGAGGGACTCGAGGGCGCCAGTCTCGTTCCGCTCATGCGCGACCCGCGCCGCGCCTGGAAAAAGGCCGCGTTCAGCCAATTCCCGCGCGACCGAACCGCGAACAGGCACCGCGGCGCCGGCGACGCGATGGGCTACGCTCTGCGCACCGACCGCTTCCGTTACGTCGAGTGGCGCGAGGGACGCTCCGGCCCCGTGTTCGCGCGGGAACTCTACGATCACCGCGTGGACCCGACCGAGGCGCGCAACGCCGCCGGGCAGTCCCGTTACCGCGGAGACATCGCCCGCCTGGAAGCGCAACTCGCGGCCGGTTGGCGCGCGGCGCTGCCCGATTGACGGCGCTATTCGAACTTGCGCAATTCCTCAACGACCGCGGCGGCGCCGTGCTCGCGGTAGATGCCGCTCAGGCGCTGCTCTTCCGCGGAAACGGGGACGATCTGCGCCAACGCCGCCGCCTCCAGGTCGGCGCGGCTGGGAATCCAGATGCGTCCGTCGGCGAACTGCGCATGCCGCACGTACACGCTCATGCCGGCGATGGCCGGGGCCGGGCCGGGACGGGACGGGCGGAAAGCGAAACGCCGCCGCGCGCTGCTCGAGAAGGAAGCGCCCGCGGCGAGCGGCCCGGCGGCGCCCATGGGAACCGCGCCCGCCGAGTAGCGTACGCCGTCCGCATCGCGGATCAGCCAGCCCAACTCGAACGAGCGCAAGGGCCGGTCAGCGCGGTTGACCAGACGCAGCGCGGGGGCCTCGGCGTAAGCGCCCGCGGTCAGGGCGGAGCCGCGCTCCAGCGCAAGGGGCGCATCGGCCGGGCCGACCATGGCCAACTCGATCTTGCGGGGTTCGCCGACGGCGGCCGCGCCGCCGCCGCGGCCGGCGAGGCGCGCCGAAAGGGTCGGACGCTCGGCCTGCCGCCGCAGGCTGCTCCGCATCGCCCGGGCGACGGCGTCCTTTCCGCCGGCTGCGAGCGCCGCGCGGAAATATCCGCGGTCGCGGCGGGCTTCGAGTTCGCGGACGGTCATTTTCCGTCGGGAATCCAGAAGATTCGGACCGGCGAAAGCCAAGTCGTCGTAAAGAACGCCGTCAACGGCTGCCCGAACGACGGCGCCGGCGGGAACGGGCAGCGGCCGCAGCAAGCGCACGTTGAGCCGCAAAAGAAAGGTCTCGCCCGGCGCCGCGTTCAGACTCGACAAGGCAACGACGGCGCGGCCGCCGAGAGCGGTTTGCCCCGCCGAAAGCGCAACGGTCACCCCGCGGATGCGGCCCGCGCCGTCGTTGCGCAGCAGGACTTGCCCATCGAGGCCGATCGCCAGCACGCCGCCGCGCGGGCGGATTTCGGAATCTTCGAAATCGGTTGAAACTACCGCCAGCGGCGCCTCGTCGGGCACGGCAACGTCCACGACGCGGCTTGGTGCGCCGTATTGACCATGCGCCGCGGGCGCGGAAAGCGCCGCGGCGAGGCCCGCGGCTGCGACCGGGCGGATAAAGCTTCGCAGCATCATGGGGCGTAATACTCCGTAATGGTCATCGTTCCGGAGCGGGCGTCGAAGCTGCGCATGCTCAAGCAGCCTTCGGCGGTAATTTGCGCGTCCGGGCTGCTCCACTCGTCCAGGGCGGCCGAGTACGGCGCGCCCCTTTCCTCCGCGAAACCGTCCGCGGCGGCGGAAACCGCCGGCGGCGAGCCCGCAGGGGAAGCCGGCGCGGGCGGCGGGTTCTCGCGGCCGGCCCAGACCGCCAGAGCCAGACATGCCGCCGCGGCCGGCGCGGCGGCGGTTTTCCAGTCCCATCCGAAGCGCGGCGACGGCCGTCCGGGGGCGTCCCGCGCCGCCGCGGCCCTGATGTTGCGGGCGAGCGCGTTCCAGTCGATATCCGGCAATTCGGCAAGCTCCGACAACTCGGCGGAGAGATGAAAGTACGCCGCCGCCTCGGCCTTGCACGCCGCGCAGGATTCCAGGTGGCGCTCGATGCGCCAACGCGACAGCGGCCCCAACTCGCCCCCGGCAAACAGAGCCAGATCCCGCTCGCGCGGATGCCCGCCGAAAATCCTCATGGCCGCCGCCTCTGCGCGTATTTCTTGAACTTCACCCGCGCATTGGCGATATGCGAACGCACCGTTGCCGGAGAACAGCCGAGGCAGCGCGCAACCTCGGACGCCGGAAGCCCCTCGACGTCGCGCAAGATCAGGGCGGCGCGCTCGCGCGCGGAGAGCAGGCGCAGCCCGTCTTCGATATAGGAACGCTGTTCGCCGCGAAGCACCGCCTGTTCCGGCGTTTCTACCGGCATTTGCGGGGCTTTCTCAATTTCCTCGAACGCTGCGCGCTTGCGCTTGCGCACGAAATCGAGCGCCGTGTTGACGGCGATGCGGCTCATCCACTGCGCCGATTTGGCGTCGTCCCGAAGCTGCTCCCGGCGCTTGAGCGCCTTGGCGAATGCGTCCTGCGTCAGGTCTTGCGCGTCGGGCACGTTGCGCACCACGCGGTAGATCAGCCGGAACACGCGGCGCATGTGCGCCTTGATGAACGCGGCGTCCGCATCGGCTTGCGCCTCGCTGCCAAGCCTCACCTCGGGTTCGGTCTCGATCATCGACGCGGCCGCCGGCGGTAGGACAACGGAAAGCATGCGATCGCCCGTCTCTCACAGGAAAGACGACAGCGGCCGCGAAAACGTGGAAGCATTTTGCTTCGCCGCGGGCCCCAAGCTCATTGTAGAGCGTTGCCGGGGCGTCCGCGCGGCGCTCACCGGCCGTAGTATCCCGGGCGCGTTCTGACTCGCGCATCGGCGCGCCCGACGCTGACCCGAATCCGCCGCCAAGCGCCGTCGAACTGCTGATTCGACGGGTAGTAGCCCAGCGTATAGACGCTGCGCAGCTCGTCGGCCACCGCCTCGTAAACGGGGGACAGATCGCCGATAGATTCGGCGCTGAACAGCCGCCCTCCCGAAGCCGCGGCGATGCGCGTCAACCGGTCGCGCGCGCGGTTGGCCACGCGCCGCGACCGCTCCCGCCAGCTTCGTCCGGTGCGCACGCCCGGCGGCTCGGGTTCCAGAAAGATCGGGTAGATCACGGCGTTCATCTCCGCTGCGGCGCGCTCGAGATCTTCCGCCGACACTTCGGAAGGCACCGACCGGTTCCAATTGGGCAGCAAGTCGTTGTCCATGCCGTCGCTGATGACGATCAGCGCGTTGCGCTGCCAGCGCTGCTTGGCCAACTCGTGGGCGTACGAGAGCACCACGGCGTCGTAGAGCGGCGTTCCGCCCGAAAGCTGCGGAATGTTCTCGATCTTGCGCAACACCGCATCGTGGTCGCCCGTCAACGTCGCCAAGACGTGCAAGTAACTGTCGGCAAGCACGTACACCGCCACGCGATCGGCTCGCCGGGCGGCCAGCGTGAACCGCCGCGCCGCTTCGACAATCGATTCGCGGTCAATCAGCGTGCTCGTGCTGCAATCGAGCAGCAGCACCAGATTGAACGGCGATTCCGCTCCCTGCACGATGCGGATATCCTGTTCGACGCCGTCCTCGATCACTTTGAAATCGTCCGGCGACAGACCGAGCAGCGGACGGTTTTCGGCGTCCACTACGGATACCGTCAAATCGACCAGCCGCACGTCGGAACTGAAAAGCAGCGGTTCCGACGCCGCGCCGGCCGGCGGCGGCTCCGCTTTCGCGGAGCCGCCGCCTTGGCGGATCAATTTGCGCTCGAAAGGACTGCGGAAAACGGTTTCGAGCACGAGGGGGGCATCCCAATGCATGCGCACCGGCGCATCGGCATCGACTTCCGCTTCGCGCAGCGTCAAGCGCGCCGGCCGGTTCGCGTCGATGCGGATATTGCCGTAAAGCGGCCGCGAGTGCGGATGCGCATCGGTCAGCGTCCACGCCGCGTTGCCGGGGATCTCCCGATGCGGGGCGATCGTCGAACGCAGGAACTCGGGTAGATCGACGTGTTCGGGGCGGTATTTCGAGACGGTTTGCAGCCGGGTCGTTTTCCAGGGAACGGCGACGTGCAGCGCGCCCGTGCCGGTCTTCAGCGCCGCTTGGCGCACCATGCCTTCGAGCGTGATCGGGCCGTCCGCGGTTTCGACTTCCAGACGGTAGCCGTAGGGCAAATCGACGTCGAGGTCGACCAGCTCTCCGTCCGCGGGCTGCGCCCGAATCCGCGTCTTGCGCCGGAATTGCGTCGTGACGGTATCGTCCTCGCGGACTTCGCGGGCGGCCGCGGAGCGGCGCACCCGCACCCGATCGGAGTTGGTCACGCGCACGCGCACGCCGCCCGACGGATTCTCGATGCGCAGCACGGGTTCGGCGACCGAGGCGGCGTCCGTCCACCACGGGTCCGCCTGGAAATCGATCGGCTTCAATTCCCGGGTATCGGCGCCGGTGACGATCAGGTTGTTGATCACGCCGCGGACGCCCAGCACTTGCAGCGCCTGATCCTCGACGGTGCGTTTGTCGCTGAGCCGCTCGACCTCGCCTTCGAGCGTGATGCGTCCGCCGCGCACCAGGATGTGAACCGGCTGCAGAAGCACCCGTTGCACGTCGTCTTGCGAGCGGCGCAGCCTGGACTTGAATTTCGTCTCGCCGGAAAGGTAGCGGCGGATTTCCGGATGGCCGTAGATGCGCCAGTAGGCATTGACGCGCATGCCGATGTCGTCGCCGGAGTGCGGAAACTCCTCGATTTCGTTGCGCACCGATTCCACCGCTTCGAGCTTGGCGACCGCCCGCTCGATCGACAACCGCAGCGACGGGCGGGTGACGATGCCCGACAGGGTGACGCGGGCGCCGTCCACCGCGAACCCGACCCAATCGTAAACGCGCAGCCTGGATTCGCCGGCGATCAGAAATTCGATCTGGTCGATCAGCCGCGCGGCCTCATCCCGCGGCCGGGCGGCTCCGCCCTCCGCCCAAAAGCTCAGCAGCAGCGCGCCCGCGAAAATCGACCGTTCAAGCACGAGTTGCCCTTAGGTTACATCGAAACCAGACCGCAGCCATATCGGCTTGGCCCTGCTTGCCCAACCGGGCGGCGTACTGAAGCGTTTCCATGTTGGCGGGCATCCCTGCCGTCTGCCAAAACAGGAAAAAGCGGTCAGAGGAATCGAGCGCCGTGCCGGAATACATGTTGACGATGGGCCAATACCGCTTTGCGGCAAGCGCCGCCGCTTACGCGGAACTCATGCACGCGGATTCCTGGCGGTGGACGGCGCAGGAACGCATCGGCGCGCCCCCTGCGCGGCAGTATATCGGTCCCGGAGACGAGGAAATCTCGTTGCGCGGCACGATCTATCCCGAACACCGCAGCGGCCTGGGACAGATCGACGCCATGCGCGCGGAGGCCGGGCGCGGCCGGCCTCTGCTGCTGGTCGGCGGCGACGGCCGCGTTTGGGGCAAATGGTGCATCGCGCGCCTCGAACAGACGCAGCGCGTCTTCTATGCCGACGGCCGTCCGCGGCGGGTGGAGTTCCGCCTGACCCTTGTCCATTACGGCGAGCAGCGCGCGGGTGCGCGGGAGGCGCGGCCGTGACCCGTCGGCGCACCGTGGACGGCGACCGCCTGGACGCGCTCTGCCGCGCCCATTACGGCGCGCAATCCGGCGTCGTCGAGGCCGTGCTCGAAGCCAATCCGGGACTCGCCGATTACGTCCCGGCTCTGCCCGCCGGCCTGCTCGTTACCCTGCCCGACCTGCCCCAACCCTTGGAGCTCGAACGCCTGCTCCGTCTGTGGGACTGACCCCGTTTTCCTATCCGTCATTCGCCGGCCAATGTCTCCCGCCTACCGCATCGTTGCCGACGACCGCGACGCAAGCGCCGCTTTCCGCGGCCGCCTGCTCAGCTTGCGCCTCACCGAAACGAGCGGCCCCCAGGCCGACAGCCTCGCCGGCCGTTTGGACGACCGCGGCCCGCGCGGGGCGGGAGGCGGCCTCGCCCTGCCGCGCACGGGCGTCGTGCTCGCCGTCTCCCTCGGTTACGAAGCCGCGGCACACCGTACGGACCGAGCAGCGGACGGGCCGCGGCAAGGCCTTGTGGAGATGGGCCGCTTCGTCGTCGATGAGATCGAAATCGCCGGGCCTCCCGCGGCGCTTGCCTTCCGCGCCAAGTCCGCCGATTTGCGCGCCTCGCTCAAGCAGCGCAAAACCCGCTCATGGGACGATACGACCATCGGCAAGCTGATGGCCGTCATCGCCGGCGAGCACAATCTGCTGCGGGGCGTGGGCAAAGATTTGTACGGTATCGCCTTGCCGCATATCGACCAGATCGACGAATCGGACATGCATCTGCTGACCCGTCTGGGCAGGCAGTACGACGCCGTCGCCAAGCAGTCCGGGGAGTATCTGCTGTTCGTCCGCCGCGGCGGGGGGCGCAGCGCCGCGGGCAAGCGGATCGAGCCGGTGATGATCGCTCCGCGGCGCGTCGGCAACTACCGCGCCGTGTTTGCCGACCGCGGCCGATACGCGGCGGTCGAAGCCCACTGGCGCGACGTGCGTACCGGCCGCCGCAACACGGTAACGGCCGGCGGCGCAGGCGAGCCGCGCTACGTTCTGCGAGACAACCATATCGACGAGGAAACCGCTCTGCAGACGGCGCAGGCCAAGCTGGCCGCCCTCAACCGCGGCAAGGGAACCCTCAGCCTGACCCTGGCGCCCGGCAACCCCCGCGTCCATGCTGAAACTCCGCTGACCCTGAGCGGCTTCCGCGGCGGCATCGACGGCGCCTGGATCGCCGCGCAAGTCACCCACGAAATCGACGGCGGCGGCTACGTCACGCGCCTCGAAGCCGAGACGCCGGCCGATGCGGAGGAATCGGCGGCGGATGAGGGCGCGCTCCCCGCGCCCGGGCGCGGCTCGCCCTGACGCGCGCGCATGGCGCCGGCCCAGCGCAGGTAGCGCGCAAGCCGGCGGCGCTCAGCCCACAGAAACCGCCGGAACTCTTGCGGGCCGATGTCCTCCGCCTTGAAGCCGCTATAGGTTTCAATTCGCCAGCGCAGATACGGGCTGCGCCACGGCCGCAGGCGGCAACCGCGCCCGGCCTGCCAGACGAAACGCAGCATCTCGAAAAGCTCGCGCGGCGAAAGCGAAGGGCCGCCCGTCAATTGACGTAATATCCCGGGCGGTGGCGCACGCTGTAGCGCTTGGCTTTGCCCTTGAGCTCGATTTTGATGCGCCGGTAACCCGCCGGCTTGCCCCGCGGCCGGTTGTACTCGACGATGTATTGATTGCGGATGTCGGCGGCGATGCGCCTGACCAGGGAATCCACTTGATCGACGCTCTGCGGGAAGTACGCCGGCCCGCCGGTGGCGCGCGTGATCGTGCGCAGATGCCGCTCCGCGCGCTTGGCGGCGCGCCGTTCCTCGTCGGTGAGCAGGCCGATGGCGTAGATCGTGGCGTCCGACTCCTGCAGCCGCCGCACCAGCGTTTCGAGGTCGATGTTGCTGGCGTTGTCCTCGCCGTCGGAAATGATCAGCAGCGCCCGCTTCCTGATGTCGGCCCTGCCCTTTTCCACGAGGTGGTCGAGCGACATGCCGGCGGCGTCGTAGAGAGCGGTCCCGCCGCGCGAATCGATCCGTTGCAGCGCGTCCTGCAGGCGCAGCACGTCGCTGGTGAAATCCTGGTCGAGGTAGGCTTCGTCGTCGAAGTTGACGATGAAAACCTCGTCGTCGGGGTTCGACGCCTTGACGAACTCGAGCGCCGCGGTATTCACTTGGCGGCGCTTGTCGCGCATACTGCCGGAATTGTCGATGAGGATGCCGATCGAGACCGGCACGTCTTCCTGCGCGAAGTAGGTCAACGGCTGGACGACGGCGTCTTCCGTGACCTGGAAGGCGGCTTCGGTCAAATCGGTGATGAAACGGTCTTCGCGGTCAACGACCGTAGCGTGCAGGACGACCTTTTCGGTTTCGACGCAAAAGGTGACCCCCGGCTCGCAGCCGGCGTCGGCTTCCGCGGCAGGCGGGGGCGCTCCGCCGACCACCGATTGGCCCGCCGCCGGCCATGCCGCCGCGCAGGCGCAAAAGCCCAGGGCCGCAAAACGCACGGAGCGCCGGCTGCTCGTCATCGCTCTAACCATTATCTCCTTGCCGCAGCGCAATTTCCCGCCCGGACGCGGCTTTCGTCAGCGCGCCGGCGCATAGTAGCCGTTGCGGTGGTACGGGCGCAGCGTCGGCATGCCGCGGATCTTTTTGACTTCGACTTTCACTCGGCGCCATTTGCCGTCTTTTGCGCTGTTGGTTGGGACGTAGCCCAAAACGTACTGGTTCCTGAGCTCGATGCCGATTTTCTCGGCGATATCGGGCAGCTCGTTGACGTTCTGCACGGCGAATTGCCGTCCGCCGGTCGATTCGGCGATCTCCGTCAGCAGCCCCGGCCCGGAGGCCTCTTCCGGCGTCCGGCCGCGGCTGGAGAACGGCTCGTAGATGCCGATCGCATAAATCTGCACGTCGGACTCGCGCACCAGCCGCTTGATCTCCCGCGGCGTGTAGCGGCTCGAATTGTCGCCGCCGTCGGAGATGACCAGCAGCGCCTTCTGCGAATTTTTGGCCTGCTTCATCTGGTTCAGCGCCAAGTAAATCGCATCGAGCAAGGCCGTCCGCCCCTTCGATTGCACGAAGGTCAGACGGTTCTGGATTTCTTCGAGGCTCTTGGTGAAGCCGGTCACCATTTCGGGGCGGCTGTTGAATTGCACGAGGAAAAACTCGTCTTGCGGGTTGGCGGTCTTGAAAAACTGGGCGACGGCTTCGCGCGCCTTGCTCATCTTGTAGCCCATGCTGCCGGAGGCGTCGAAAACGACGGCCAGCGAGAGCGCCGCGTCCTCGGCGCCGAACTGCGCGATTTCCTGCGGTTTCTTGTCTTCCGTAACCTTGAAGTGATCCTTGTCGAGGCCGGTCACCATGCGCCCCATCGGGTCGGTCACGACAACGTTGATCAGAGCCAGGTCGACATCGACCTTGATAATGCCGCGGCGGTTCGCTTCCTGCGCGGCGGAGGCTTCCGCCGGCCGGGTCTTCAGGCCGACCTCGGCTCCGGCGGCGAAAGCGGCCGGCGGCGAGGCGAGGAAAACCGCGGCGGCAAGCCACGCCGCGGCCGCCGCGCCGGACGCCTCAGCCGATCGCCGTCGATAAGCCGCCACAGCATTTCTCCTTTCGGCCCGCGGGCAGGCAAAGCTGAAACGCGCACTCGCCGAATTTCAGCGTGATTTCAGCATAGCACCGGCTGGCGGAACGCATCGTAACGCCGCTCACCGCCCGCGGGGCAGCCTGAAGGCCATCACCTTGGCCGTGTAGCTCGTTGGATTGTACTTGTTGCCCCCGCCGACGGCGACCGCGACGTACTGCTCTCCGCCGACGGCGTAGGTCATCGGCGTGGCGTGCGCGGCGGCGGGCAGCGCGTATTCCCAAAGCTGCTCGCCGCTGTCTTTGTCGAAAGCGCGGAAACGGCTGTCGTTGGTCGCGGCAATGAAGACGAGGCCGCCTTGGGTGACGATCGGTCCGCCGAGGTTCGACGCGCCGGTTTTGGGCGCGCCGCGCTTCGTCAACTCCTCGTATTCGCCGAGCACGACCCGCCAGCGGAACTCGCCCGTATTCAGGTCGATCGCGGTGAGATGCCCCCAAGGCGGCTGCTGGCAAGGGTACAGGTTGGAGTCCCACAGGCGCCCCCATTTCGTGCCCCGGTTGCGCCAAGGGATTTCGGCCTCTTCGCCGCGGAAGACTTTTTGCGAAAGCGAGCCCACGTCCATCGAATTGATGTAGAACGTATCGGTTTCGGGGTCGAACGCGCCGCCGCCCCAGTTGGAGCCGCCGTTGGTTCCCGGAAACATCACTCGCAATTCCTCGCCGATGGGCCGGAACAGCGGCCCTTCGATCACGGCGTCCCGCAGCGCCTCCAGGCACTCGGCGCGGGATTCCGGCGTGACCGTCGTGATTTCGTTGCGGGTCATCGACTGCCGCGCGAACGGCGGCGGCTTGACCGGGTGCGGCTGGGTCGGATGGTAGTATTCGCCGGGCAGATCGCCCGCCGGAACGGGCCGCTCTTCGATCTCGAACAGCGGCTCGCCGGTTTCCCGGTCGAAAAGGAAAAGGAAGCCGGTTTTCGTCGCCTGAGCGACGGCCTTGACGGGCTTTCCGCCGCGCTCGACTTCCACCAGCGACGGCTGGGAGGGCAAATCCCAGTCCCAAAGATTATGGTGGACGGTCTGGAAATGCCAGCGGCGGCTGCCCGTGCGGCAATCGAGCGCAACCAGGCTGTCTCCGAACAGATTTTCGCCCGGACGGTCTCCGCCGAAATAATCGTAGGCGGGCGAGCTCAGCGGAATGTAAACCAGCCCGAGGTCTTCATCGACGCTCGACATCGACCACATATTCACGCCGCCGCGGTTTTTCCAGGAGTCGCCTTGCCATGTTTCATGGCCGAACTCGCCGGGGCGCGGCACGGTATGGAAGCGCCAGCGCAGCGCCCCCGTGCGGGCGTCGTAACCCCTGACGTCGCCGCTGGGGCCTTGAGGCAGGCCGTCGCTGACCCAGCCGCCGACCACCAGGACGCCCCGGCAAACGGAAATCGGCGAAGTGAATCCGTAACGGCCCTGCGCCCCGCCGAGCGCGTCGGGCGCCGTATCCAGCATGCCGTTCACGCCGAAGTCCGGGTCGGGCTTGCCGGTCTTGCGATCGATGGAAAAGATGCGTCCGTTCTGGTCGCCCAGCACGAGGCGCTCGGTCTCGCCTTCCCGCCAATACTCGACGCCGCGGCTGGTGAACAGGTTGTAGCGGCGGTTGCGGTCGAATTGCGAATCGAACGCCCAAAGCAATTCGCCGTTGTCGGCATCGAGCGCCAGCAGGCGGTGGAACGGCGTCGAAACATACAGCGCGCCGTCGATCATCAACGGCGTAGCTTCGAAGGCCGAACGCGTGGGGTAGCGGCTCTTGCCGTCGGAAAAATCGCCCGTGTCGTATTCCCAGGCGAGTTCCAGCCGGGAGACGTTGCCGCGGCCGATTTGGCTGAGCGGCGAGTAACGGCTGCCGCCCTTGTCGTTCCCGTAATGCGGCCACTGCTGGGCTTGCAGCGCGCCGAGGAAGACAAACCCGATGGTCAAAAAACGCATTGGCGCACGCGCATTCTACTACGATATTGTCGATGGGCTGCATGGGCCGTCCGCTTCCGGGTTGCGCGGCGTTCCGTCCGGCGCGGCGGCTCTGCCGCTGATCGTCTTCATTCAGGGCGCCGGCTGTTCGTCGCACTTCCCGAGCATCGGCGGCAAAGCAGGCAAGGGCGTTGTGTGCCTGCTGCACGATGTCGTCGGGCATCGGGCGCGCGTCCTGGCGGTCGAAAAGCCGGGCGTCGCTTTTCTCGACGACCGGGACGGCGAGCCGATGCGGGAGTCGTGCAGGCCGGAGTTCTTTCGCGAACATACGCTCGAGCGCTGGACGGAGGCGGCCGCCGCTTCGATTCGCGCGGCGCGCGCGCTGCCTGCGGCAGACGCCGGGCGGACGCTGGCCGGCGGCATCTCAGAGGGGGCGCAGGCGGCGATAAGAGTTGCCGGCATGGTCCCGGGCGTGACTCACGCCGCATCGCTTTCCGGGGGCGGCCCCAACCACCTGTGGGTCATGGCGGAGTTCGCGCGCCGGCGCGGCCTCGACCCGCAAGAAACAGTTTTCGACTGCTGGGAGCGCGTCCGGGAAAAGCCCCATAGCACGGTCGATTTTTGCCTCGACCACCCGTACCGTCACTGGGCCGGTTTCTACCGCACTTCTCTGATCGAAGAGTGCCTGCGGTAACTGTACGTTGTCCACGGTTCCGCGGATAGCCGGGATTTCATCCACGGGTTCGACGTGCTGCGGGCGGAATTGGCGGCCAAGGGGCGCGAGGCGGTTTTCGAGCGCATCGAAGGCGCCGGGCACGGCCTCGACCTGCCCGGCCACAAGACGCCGGAAGGACTCATAGCCGTCTTTGGCCGGGTGACTGGGTCCTGAGCGATTGACGGGGCTGGAAGCCGATGCGCGGCTTTCAAAGCCCGAGCGACCGCTCGACGACCCACCACAGCCCGACCGCGGCAATCGCCAGCGAGCAGGGAACGACGACCAGCTTGCGGTAGGCGGCGAGCCCGCGGAACCTGCCGACCGCCAGGAAAGCCAGGGCGACAACCGAGATTTGCCCGATTTCGACGCCGATGTTGAAAGCGGCCAGCGCAGCGGCGATGCGCCCCTCGGGCAAGCCGACCCCGCGCAGCACGCCGGCGAAACCGAGCCCGTGCAGCAGGCCGAAGGCGAACACCGTCAACAGACGCCGCGAACCGAAATCCGCCGCGGCGACGTTCTCGACGGCCACATAGACAATCGACGCGGCGATCAGAGGCTCCACGACGGACGCGGGCAAAGCGGCGATTCCGAGCGCGGCAAGCGCCAGCGCCGCCGAATGCGCCAGCGTGAACGCGGTGATCTGCCAGAACAGCGGCGCGAGGCGCGTACTGAGCAGAAACAGGCCGAGCACGAAAAGAATATGGTCGAGTCCCTTGGGCAGGATGTGCGTGTAGCCGAGGACGAGGTAGCGCCCGAAGACGCCTTCGGCGAAACGCGCCCGGCCTTTCCCGCCGAGCGGATACGGCGGGCTGGTTTCGCCGGCGCGCAGCATGATCCGGAGCGGCTCTGCGGAAGCGGCGTCGAATATCTGCAGATCGACGGTCTTGTAGCGGGCGGCGGCGGCAAAGGTCATTTCGCGGGCGCCGGCGGGCGTTCGGCCGCTCAGCCGCGCAAGCGCTCCCAGCACGGTCGGCGGATCGGCCGCGGCGGCCGCCGGCGTTCCGTAATAGGGGAACTCGACCCGAAAATGGGCCGGCGCGCCGTCGAAAGCCAAGCGGATATCGCTGCGAACAGCGGATTCGGCCCCGGCCAAGGCGTCTTCGACGGCGTCCGGGGCCAGTGCGGCCATCGCCGCGGCGACGGTTTCCGAGTCGCTTTCGAGCGGCAGACCCAAGGCGAGAGCGTCGGCGTCGAGGCCGATATCCAGACGGAAACCGCCGTCCCCGGAAAAAACCAGCACGGCGGACGTGATCGAAAACTCATGGGCGGCGGCGGCGCAGGCCGACAGCGCCGCCGCCATGCAGAGACGCCGGAGCACGCTCGGCGCATTATCGCACCGCCCGCGGGCATCGAATCGGCGGCAATCGAAAACGATGAAAACCATCCGCATCGCCATGCTCGGCTCCGGCTTCGCCGCCGAGTTCCATATGCAGGGACCGGCCAACGTCAACGGGCGGCAGGGCGGCCTGAATGACTCGCGTTCCAGCGGGCGCGCGGAAATTGGGGACTCGAGCAGGCCGTGACCAGTCTGGAGCGCGCCGTCTCCCGCGGCGATATCGACTTGTTCATCATTGCCCTGCCCAATGCGCAGCACGAACCCGCGGCAATCGCGCCGGCGCAGGTCGGACGCAATCAGGTTTGCGCAAAACCCTTGGGGCGCAACCGGCGGGAAGCCGAAGCCATGCGGCGGGCGGCCGAGGAAAGCGGCGCCATGCACGGCTATGCCAAAACCGAGGCATTCGCCTACGGCTATCAGGCCGAACTTCGGCATTTCGTCGAATGCATGCGGAACGGGGAAGCGCCGCGGGAGACCTGCCGCGACGGCTGCATCGTGAACTGCATCCTCGACGCCGGCTACGAATCAATGCGCACGGGCAAATGGATGCGCGCCGCAAGCTGAGCTTGCCGGGGCTCATTCCTCTTGCGCCCGCGGTTGCTGCGCCACCATGACGCGGTCGAGCATGATGTGGCCCCAAGCGCCGCTTTCATTGTCGAAAAGCTCAAGCTGCAAGCGCCTGCCGGCAACCTCGTCCAGGGAATAAACGACCTGCTCGAACTGCTCGTTGTTTTTGCCGCGCCAGACCGCGGCTTCTTCGCCGTCGGCAAGCAGGCGCAGCCCCACGCCGCCGCCCCGGCCGCCGGCAAGCAGAAAAACAAGCTGCTGACCGGGGTCGGCGGCAAACTCCGGCGAGAGCGCGCGGCCGACGGGTTCGTCGCCCCTATCGGGATGAAAGCTCGTCAGGAATCCCGGGCCGGCATTGCCTTCGATCGATAGTTGGCCTCTGTAATGCTCGTGGTCCGCATGGTTGGCAAGGGCTTCGCCTTCCAGCTTCCAGCCGTCCAAACCGCCCTCGAAGCCTCCGAGAAACGTCTTCACGATAAAACGGGTCACACTAAACCCGCTTTCAATAAAGCTGTGAGGCGCTAGAAAAGCACTGGTGCAGCCCCCCGGCATATTCCTTTCCCCTGCCCACGAATGCCAGACGTCGGCAGGCGTCCCGCCTGCTTCAGCCAACCGGGAGAGGCGCAACATCTCCTTCGGCTCCCCTTCCATTCCGCAATTCTTGCCGAACGCTTGC
The DNA here is from genome assembly GCA_965242705.1 of Bryobacterales bacterium. GTDB lineage: Bacteria > Acidobacteriota > Terriglobia > Bryobacterales > UBA6623 > CATQHP01. The sequence goes on along the minus strand of OZ251486.1, from coordinate 4,579,377 downwards.
ACGACCCGGCCGCTAAGGAAAAGGGCGGCATTCCCAAAACGATAGTCGAAATGGGGCTCCATTCTTTCCCAGAACCAGGCAGCCTTCTCGGATTCGTTTGCGAACAATCCCTGTGTCTCTACGGTCGAGACCACAGTTTTTACATTGGGGTAGTCTTGCAGCGGGGCGGTTTCGATCAATGGCTTGTCGCCGTAAATTTCAGGGAGCCCCCCTCCATTCATGAGATGCGTGATGCCGAATTTTGAAGAAAGATACTCGGGGGATTTATCGAATCGGCCGTACAGTCTGCCTCCTTGTAAAATTTCGCGGCAATCCTCGAAATAGTCCCAACTGTTTACAAAACCGTCCAAATTGACAACGGGGAAGCTCGAGAAGTATCCGATGACGCCGGCGGACCATGACCCCAGAACACTGTCTTCGGGAAGCACCCGGTTCGTTACCTGAGTAGCTGCGTAAGAAGAAACGCGCCAACTGAAAACAGTTGAATTTTTCTTCCAATCCATATACCGAAACGGCGCCCAAAAATCAGTCCCTGTCCACAAAACGGCAGCGCCGACGGCGACAATGGCCAAGTTGGCCGACCGCCAACGTTTCGGCTTGATGAAGCGCCGCACGAATTGAATGGCGGCATAGCATCGGATGGGGATCAGCAAAGCCGTCATCAAATACGCCGGAACGAAATACCACATGTAATTGGTCATACGCGGAACGACGGTAACGACGGTTTGCGCGAACTTGCCGAGATGCCCCGCCGCCAGACTGAACGCGCCGACCATGAAGATCAGCGTCAGGTAATCCCGGCGGCAACGGGAGCGCCGAGCCGAGTGCCAGAAGAATGCGAACCAGGCGCATATTTCCAAAGCCGCCGGCAGTCCGTCGACGAAAATCCACACTTTCCGCACATCCTGGAAATTCTGCGAGAGAGATGACATTTCCGCCTGAGATACCGCCGCCTTGATTGCGCCGCTCACGGGCACAATGCCGCCGAAGACGAGCCCGTTATAGGCAAAATAGGCAAAAATGCCGGCCGCCGCGCCCAGCAACAGAGCAGCCGCGTCGAGCTCGAGCAGGCCGCGAAACAGCGCTTTCCATGACGCCCCGCGCGGCCCCTCCTGCAAGGAATATTCGATCAGGCACAACGCGGAGGCCGCCGCCAGCGATATGGCCATGTATTCCAGGCGCGCCCAAGGCAGGACAAAGAGGACGGCGGCCAATGGGCGTTTCCACCGCGCCGGGTTGCGCGCATAAAGCAAAAGGACGAGAAACAAAAGTCCCAACATGAACAGCGCCGCCGCGGATTCCATCCCCATCAACAAACCCGGATTCAAGTAAAATAATGCCGGAACGCCAAACAGCAGAATCCAGGGCAGGCGCGCCAACCTGACGGCCGCGGCAATGCAGGCAATGCCCCCGGCAATGAGCATGATCTCGAAAGCCTTGACGGCGAACAGAGCGGCTGTCGGATCGAACGCCCAATGGAGAGGCACGATCAAAAACATCCACAAGGGGTGGTAACCGTTGGTGCGGGTGATGCCGCCGTCGAAGGTAGAGAACTTTCCCTCGGCCAGGTTACGGGCTATCTGGTGGTAATAGAAAGCGTCGTCCGCGTTGCCGACATCGATCAAAGTGATCGGATCGAAACCGGCAAGCGTATGTAGGGCAAAACAGCCGCCGTAACCAAGAATTCCGCACAAAAACAGGAAAATCGGCAGGTTATATGCTGCTTTCTTCATTTGCGGCGCCTCCGACTGACTGTTTTATCGGCCTTGCAATGACGGACTTGCCGTCGATCTCCCAGTCGGCGGGGGTTGCCGGCTGCAAATTTCGGGGTTCCGCTCCAGATGTTCGAGTACGGCTTCGGCGGCCCATCGGTGGCCGGCCTGGTTCCAGTGGCCGTCGTGCTTCCATTGCGCGTCCCCAACTGCGTATCCTTGCCGGACGATGTAGTCGTACTGATCGATGACGGGGATTCCCAACGGCCGGGCAAGCCTGTTCAGCCGCTCGAACAGAAAGTCGCCCCGCTTGCGCATGAAATGCGATGAAACGATAACCACCGAAGCTCCGTCGCGTTCGGCGCGTTCCTTGAATTGCCGCAGAGCGAAAGACGTAAACTCCAGGGATTCCTCGAAAAAGGGCGGCAAATCTTTTCTGCGGTATATCATGCTCATTTCATTCCGTAATTTCGGCTGCCATCCGTCGAGAAGGGACGCATATCCGGGGCGCCTGCTCAGCGCCTCCGCATCCGTTGCGAACCGGCGATCGACTCCGGAGAGGCGTTCGGGCGACAGCGCCTTGATCTTCGACCTGAGCCACCTGACGAATACCGAGAAATTTCTGGTTTGAATCTTGACCCGGTGGGTCATGGAATAATCGGGCGCGGGCGGACGCAGGCGGATCGCGCCGTCTTCTCCCCTCTCGGCGGAAACGAACGGAAGCTGCTCCGGCTGCAAGCCCAGGAACAAGGCCTGCAGTCCCCCGACGTTCTCCACGAAATCGTTCGGCACGAATACGAGCACGATCAGCTTCGGACTCAAGCGGCGCGCATACGCATCGTAGAACGCCAATTGATTGATCTGCCCCGTACCCGGATAACCGAACGCCGAGGCGGTAATATCCAGGCTGGGCAGACTCCGTGCAGCCGACTCTTCGAGCTTGACTTGAACCTTGTCGGCGATGGGCGCCTGTTTTGCGGCCACGTTGGAGTCGCCGATCACCGTGACGTGGCAACCCGCCGCCGCGCGTTCGGCGCTTATGGGCTCGCGGTCGAGAAACCCCAGGCTGTTGGCGCGGGAGACCGTCCAGTATTCCACGCCGTTGGTCGCGCGCACCTCGACCATGGGCTCGAACAGAGGCCCCACTCCGGGCGCCAACTGCACGGGCGAGATATCCGTGAACGGCGGCGCCAGCCGGAAATACGCCTCCGCGGCGGCGGCAACCAGTGCCGGGCCGGCGGCGGCGAGCAGTGCGTTCCAGCCGGCTAACCGCAGCGCCCGGCGGATATTCCGTTTTCCCTCCGCGCCGCTAATCCGGCTCGAACAAGGTCTCATAGTTTTCGATCCTGGCGTGGGCGGGTTGCTCCTCCTTGCGCAGGAAACAATTGCCGACGGCGAGGCGCTCGATGTCCGTCCCCATGAAGCAGCGGATGGCGTCGGACGGCGTACAGACGATGGGCTCGCCGCGGATGTTGAAGCTGGTGTTCACGATGACCGGGCAGCCCGTCTTGGCCTTGAACGCTTCCAGAAGCCGATAATAGCGCGGATTGGTCTCGCGGTGGACGGTCTGCACGCGGGCCGAGTAGTCCACGTGGGTCACCGCCGGGATTTCCGAACGCACGGCGTGCAGCCGGTCGAGGCCGCGGCGCGCGGCGGCCGCCTCATCCGCGGTCTTGCGCCGAGTCTGCCGCACGGCGGCCGTCAGCAGCATATATGGGCTGGGGCGGTCGAGGTCGAACCATTCCGCCGCGTCCGCGGACAACACGCTCGGCGCAAAGGGGCGAAACGACTCACGGTGCTTGACTTTCAGATTGAGCGTTTTCTGCATGGCCGGCGAGCGGGCGTCCGCCAGGATCGAGCGGCTGCCCAAAGCGCGCGGTCCGAACTCCATGCGGCCCTGAAACCAACCCACCGCCTTGCCCGCGGCCAGCGCCGACGCGGTTGCCTCAATCAATTCGGCGTCCGCAAGAACCTCGTAGCGCGCGCCGGCCGCGTCGAGCGCTCGGCGGATTTCGCGCGGTCCGAATTCCGGACCGAGTAGGGCTCCGCGCATGGCGTCGCCGCCGGCGAGGCTTGCGCGGCGCGGCTCGTCGAGCAAGCGGCGGCTCGCCGCCAGCGCGGCGCCCAGGGCGCCTCCGGCGTCGCCCGCCGCCGGTTGTATCCAGATGTCGTCGAAGCGGCCGTCCCGCAGCACCCTGCCGTTGGCCACGCAATTGAGCGCGACGCCGCCCGCCAGACACAGATAGGGGATGCCGGTCTCCGCGCGCAGCGAGCGGGTCAGCCGCAGCACCGTTTCCTCGGTCACCGCCTGCACCGAGGCGGCCATGTCCATGTGCCGCTGCGCGAGCGGCTCTTGCGGCTTGCGCGGCGGGCCGCCGAACAGTGCGTCGAACTTGCCGTTGGTCATCTTCAATCCGGCGCAGAAATCGAAGTAGTCGAGATCGAGCCGGAACGAGCCGTCCGGCTTCAGGTCGATCAGACGGTCGAGGATGATTTGCGCGTATTTCGGCTCGCCGTAGGGCGCCAGCCCCATCACCTTGTATTCGCCGGAATTGACCTTGAATCCGGCATGGAAGGTGAACGCCGAGTAGAGCAGCCCCAGCGAATGCGGAAAATGTATCTCTTTGGTAATCTCCAGATCGTTGCCGCGGCCGACGGCGGCGGAGGCGGATGCCCACTCGCCCACGCCGTCGAGGGTCAGCACCGCCGCTTCGCGGAAAGGGGACGGATAGAAAGCGCTTGCCGCGTGCGACTGGTGGTGCTCGGCGAACAGGAGTCGGGCGTTCCAGTCCACGTCCGGCGCGCGCGCGCGCAGCTTGCGGCAAAGCAGGTCTTTCTGCAGCAGCTTCTCGCGCACCCACAGCGGAACGGCCATGGAAAACGAGCGCAAGCCGCGCGGCGCGAAGGCGACATAGGTTTCCAGCAGGCGTTCGAACTTGAGAAACGGCTTGTCGTAGAAAGCTACCCGATCGACCTCGTCGAGCCCGATGCCCGCTTCATCCAGGCACCAGGCGACGGCGTTGGCCGGATAGCCCGGGTCGTGCTTCTTGCGCGTGAAGCGCTCTTCCTGCGCGGCGGCGGTAATGCGCCCGTCCTCGATCAGGGCGGCGGCGCTGTCGTGATAGAACGCCGAGATGCCGAGCACGCGCACGGCTCAGAAGACCGTATAGATGAGCGGCGCGACGGCGCTGGTCTGGGCCAGCACGAACAGGCCGACCAGAGCGAGCGTCGTGACGATCACCGGAAACAGCCAGTACTTCTTGCGCACCCGCAAGAAAGCCCAGAACTCGCGCAGAAAACCCATTACAGAAAATTGTAACTCAAAGCGGGTCGGGCGCGGCGTCCGCGTCTGCGCCGGCGCAGACCTCCGGGTTGCTCTTCAGGTATTCGAGCACGGCTTCGGCGGCCCACAGATGGCCGTCGGGATTCCAATGTAAATCGTGCGCCCAGAAGGTATCTCTGAGCCCGGCGCCGCGGCGGAGAACATAGTCATGGTAGTCGATAAAGGGAATGCCCCGCGACTCGGCCATGACGTGGAGACGGCCGCGGTCGAATCTCCCTTTCTGTTTGCGCAGAGTGGACAAGACAACCAGCAAGAAACCGTCGCGCCGGGCGCGTTCCTGAAACTGGTCCAACGCGAATTCCGTAAATTCCAGCTCCCTCTCGAAGATAGGGGGCAGCTTCTCTTCTCGAAACATCGCAGTCAAGTCCGCCTGTGTTGTCGGCTGCCAGCCGTCGAGCAGCGCGGCATAGCGAGGCCGCCGGCTCAACATTTCCGCCCAGGCGATCAGTTGCGGGTCGCCCCCCCCCCCCCCCCCCCGGACGGAATAGAGGCAGGACGCCTTTCTTGAGATCCAACCATTTTGCAAAGAAAGACACCTGTGTCAGGGAGCGCCAGATACGCATCTGCCGCGGCCGCGGCGGAGAAGGCAGAGCATGTTTCCGCCAATCGGGATCGGGCGGACGCAACTCGATGGTTCCGTCCGCGTTTCTTGCCGCGGTGACGCGCGGAATGTGGTCGGGATCCAACCCGAATTGCAACGCCCAAAGAAGTGCTGAATTATCCCTGAAATCGTTTTCTACGAAGACAAGCGCCAGCAATTGGGGGCGCAAGCGCCGCGCGAATTCATCGTAATAGGGTATTTGGGCGATCTGCCCGGCGCCCGAATAGCCGAAAGCCGATGTCGTGACATCCAGGCGGGGCAGCTCCCGGGCGGCAAGTTGCTCCAGGCGGACATGGAATTTATCGGCGATGGAAACCTGCCGCGCCTCCACGTACGAATCGCCGACAAAGGCGACGCGGCAGCTTGCTGCGCCGCGTTCGGAGGCGGCAGGCTCGCGGTCGAGAAAACCCAGACTGTTGGCGTGCGAGACCGTCCAGTAATCGAGATTGTTGGTCCAGAGCATTTCCGTACCGGGCTTCAGCATGGACCCCGCTTGAGGATGCAGTTGACCCTGGAAGGACGAATTTGCGAACGGCCACGCCAAGCGGAGCCGGACCTCCGCTGCGCCTGCGATGAATGCCAAGGCGGCAACGAGCAACAAAACGTTGCGCCCGATCAGGCGCCGGGCTCGGCGCCGGCGCGCCGGGGAGGGAGTTTGCGCGTCTTGATTCGCTGCGCCGTGCGCCTTGTTGCTTTTCTCGCGGTCATCCATGTCGATTCGTTCCCCATTCAGAACTGATTTTTCATCGATTCCGCATCGGGGCCCGGGGGTTCGCGGGGTATCCAGTAGCTTGCGGCGCCGCGGTCGAAACGCAGGCGCAGAGGGTCTTTTCCCAAAGCGCGCAGGACGAGGCCCGTCGGCGTTACCACCCCGTAAAACACCAGCGCCAGGACGACCGGGCTGACAATGCGGTGCAGCAACAGGCCGAGCTTGAACCAGACCCTGTGCAACGGTGCCAGCAATTCCGCCTTGACAAGGGCGGCGGCCAGCGCCGCCCCGGCAACGGCAAGCGCCCACAATCGCGGCGCGGCGCCGTCGAGCAGCGGAAACAGGCCGATAACCGTGAACGCGCCGGCCATGACGAAGCCGAAACCGCGGTCGGAGCCGCCTGCAACCGGCTCGTCGATGGTCAGCCGTTCGTGGGTTTCCATTTTCCCGGTCATCGCGCCGCTGCGTTTCGGCAGGCCGCCGCGCTTTCGGCGCAGCCTCCGCCTACTCTATTATCAAGAAAATCTCATGCGCGTTATTGTTTCATCCCTGTTGTCCCTCTGCTTTGTCGTTTCCGCTGCCGGACAGCAGCGGTTCCGCATCCTCTTCGGCGGCGCAGATCGGCAAATCCTCGATTGGAGCGGCTCGGTTTCGGCCGAAAACGGCAGCGCCTCGATCGTTGCGCCGTTTCATTTCGGCGCCGGCGAGTCTCACGACGCCGCGAGTTGGCAAGCCAAAAACCACTGGGAAGGCAATTTCAACCTCACGCCGCAAGACGAGGCAACGTGGCCGGACACGCGGTGGAAAGGCGTCGTTGTCGATTTTTCGGGCGGACAAACGGGGCGAATCGTAATCGAGACGGCGCAGGGCAAGAGCGCTTTTCGTCCGGCGTCGATCCGTTTCGGCGAGCCGGCGGCGCTGCTCGACGGACGCATCCGCGTCGAGCGCGCGCCCTATTCGCGGCGGATGGGCGACGGCTCAAGCGAAGACGACTATCCGGCGATGGCGGTTGCGCCCGACGGACGCATCTGGGTCGCCTGGGTTGCCTACGCAAACGGAAGGGACGTCATCAAGGTCCGCTCGAGCGCCGACGGCGAAAACTGGAGCCCGGTCGAAACCGTTTCCGAAGCGCCGGGCGACTACTACCAAGTCGCGCTGGCCTCGACCGGCAACGGCAGAGTTACGGCAGTCTGGTCGGCGATTGCGGAAGGGGCGGTCCATCTGTACTCGCGCGGCTACGCGAACGGCCGCTGGGGCGCCGCCGCCAAGCTGACCGGCGGCCCCGGCCCGCATACCTTTCCCCGGCTCGCCGCGGCGCCCGGCGGCAAGTTGTTTCTCGTCTGGCAGTCGGGGACGGCGGGCCGCACCGACATCGCCATGATGGTCCGCGAAGATGGCCGCTGGGGGCAGGCCATCGAAGTCACCGGGCACCCCGCCGGCGATTGGGAGCCGAGCGTGGCCGTCAACTCCCGGGGCGAAGCCGCGGTCGCATGGGACAGCTACCGATACGGCAACTACGACATTTTTTACCGCTCGTATGCCAACGGCAAGCTGGGGCCCGTGATGCGCGTGACGAAAAGCCCCGATTTCGAAGCGCACGTCTCGCTCGCGTTCGACCGGCGTGACCGGCTCTGGTTTGCCTGGGACAACGGCGGCCCGAACTGGGGCAAAGACTTTTACGGCATCAACGGAATCCACCGCGGCGAGAGCGGCCTGTATTTCCAGAGACGCGCCCAAGTGCGCGTACTTGAGCGCGGACGCCTGCTGCGGCCGGTCGAGCCGTTGGACGCGAAAATGCCGTCCGGTTCGATGAAGCCGGGCCGCATGGGGTTGGGAGTCGTCCTCGCCAACGAGGTTTTCACCGAGTATCCGCTGCTGCAGGTGGACGGCAAGGGCCGCGTGTGGGTTATCGTCCGTACGCGCACCATCGGGCGCACCAACCCGCCGAGCTTGGCGGCGCGTTCGATCATCCCCTATTGGGTCTTCCGCGCCGTGATGTTCGACGGCAGCGGCTGGACCGAGCCGGTGCGCATCCCCTTCTCAGAGGGCCGCAACGAGCAGCGCGCCGCGGCCGCCGCGGGCAAGGACGGCTCCATATGGGTCGCCTCGCAGACCGACAACGGCGGCATTCTTCCCGGACACGAGCGCTTTCGGCGCTACGACTTGTGGGCGGGGAAAATCGACGACGCGCACGTGCCCGGCGGACCGATCGAGCGGGAATTTCTCGTTGCGTCCGATGACCTGCGCGCGCCGCTGGAAGTTCGCGACAGCAGTCCGCCGCTGAAGCCGCCGCTGTGGAAAACCTACCGCATGGATGCGGGCGGCAAGCAGTATTCCCTGGTCTGGGGCGACCTGCACCGGCACACCGACCTCTCGTTCGACGGCCACGGCGACGGCAGCATGTACGACGTGTACCGCTACGCGATCGACGCGGCCGGCATGGATTTTCTGGGGCCGTCCGAGCACCTGCTGACGACAAACTATACGACCGATTACACTTGGCGGATGGTCGATAAGGCGGTGGACATCTACAAGCTCCCCGGCCTCTTCTATCCGCTGCTCAACTACGAGCGCACGGTGCAATACCCGGACGGCCACCGCAACATCGTTTCCAGGGGGCGCGGCTATCCGAAAATCCGCATCGCGCCGGGAGACCGCCCCAACGGCGCAGCCGAAGACGACGTGCTGCAATTGTGGCGCAAGCTGCTCGACGGCGGCGAGAAACCGACGGCGATTTCGATTCCGCATACGAGCGCGACGCAAATGGGCACGGATTGGCGCTACAACGACGAGCGCGTCGAACGCCTCGTCGAAATGTTCCAGGGCAACCGCGATTCCTACGAATACTACGGCGCGCCCCGCGCGGCCGTGGCGGAAAGCCTGCTGGTCGGCGGCTACGTCACGTCGGGCGAAATCCGCCGCAAGGGCTACGTCTGGAACGCCCTGGCCAAGGGTTACAAGATGGGCTTCATCGCCAGCTCCGACCACCGCTCGACGCATATGTCGTACGCGGCGGTTTATACGCCGGCGCGCAGCTATGCCGACATCTGGGATTCGCTGTACGCCCGCCGGACCTACGCGGCGACGGACAACATCATCGTCGATTTTCAATGCGCGGGCCGGGCGATGGGCGAGTCGTTCGCGTCGAGCGAGGCTCCCCGGCTCGAAATCGGCGTGATCGGCACGGGAACAATCGCGCAGATCGACATCGTCAAAGACAACAGGATCGTTTATACGGCGCACCCGGAGGTAGAAGAGCTTTCGATGACCTACCTCGACCGCGATGTCGAAGCGGGTGGGCATTACTACTACGTCCGGGTGATCCAGGAAGACGACAACATGGCCTGGGCCAGCCCGATCTGGATCGACTACCGCCCGTAATCGACTTTTCGGCGCCGCGCGCAGCCGCCCGGCTCACAATCCCCGACTCAAAAGCACTGCGCGGCCGTCAAGCACGACGGGGTTCATGCAGCGAAAAGAAGGGCTTCATGCACGGATTGTTCGCCTTGTTCGCCAATGATCGCCTGAGCTCACTTATTTTCGAAGCCGTTCCGCCGAAAATCGATCGCATGGGTTCAGAGCTTCTTGGGCCGAAGCCGTACAGACGAAAATCGACGCATGGGACGAACCCGGCGCAGACCGCTGCTTGTTCACAGCGTCCCTAGCGCAGCAACTCTTCCAGCTCCACCCGCGCGTCGGTTTTCTCGTCGCGGTATTTCACGATGACCGGAGCATAGAGCGACAAACCCCACTCCTTGCCCGGGCCGGAGCCGACTGCGCGGGAACCGGGCACGACGACCGCGCCCTCGGGAATCGTCAGCGGGCCGCCGTCCTGCGCCCGATGCGCCGCGCCCTTGACGACGTCGTACACGGGCGTCGAACGGGTAAGCACGACGCCTGCGCCGAGCACCGCCGATTTCTTCACGATCGTGCCTTCGTAAACGCCGCAATTGCCGCCGACCAGCACGTTGTCCTCGACGATCACGGGCAATGCGCCGACGGGCTCCAGTACGCCCCCGATCTGCGCCGCCGCGCTCAAGTGGCAGTTCTTGCCGATCTGCGCGCAGCTTCCCACCAGAGCATGGGAATCGACCATCGAGCCGTCGTCCACGTAACCGCCGACGTTGATGTACATCGGCGGCATGCAGGTGACGCTCTTGCCCACGTAGCAGCCGTCGCGCAGACTCGACCCGCCGGGCACGACGCGAACGCCGTCTTCGATCGTCAATTTCCGCGGCGGATACGTCGCCTTGTCCCAAAACGTGAGGCGGCTGCCGGCATCGGTCATATCGACGGTGCGTCCCATGCGGAACCCGACCAGGATTCCCCGTTTGACCCAGGCATTGACGCGCCAGCCGTGCGCCGCCGCGGGATCGGGCTCGGCCGCCCGCGCGGCGCCCGTGTTGAGGGCTGCCTTGAACTCCTCGAAAGTCTCCATGTCCTTGTGTCTGAAGTCTTCCGGGCTTTTCTCGAACAAGTCGTTGATGCGCGCTTCCAGCATAAGCATTCAATACTAGGGAAGGCCTGAATAAGAATGCAAGAAGAGCAGAGGGAGGATGATGTTGGCGGATGGAGGCGATTGAGGAGGGGTTGGCAACGAGATTCGCATGGAAATTGTGCTGATTTTGAGCTTATAGCAGCGGTTTTGGCGCCGTTGCTGCGGCCTGTAGCCGTTGTGGACTGTGGACGCACTGTTCCTGCATTGTGCCGCTCAGGCTGTGGCATAACGCTCAGCGATAAGCAGATTGGCCAAGCCGAACAAGAGGCTGAGCCGTTCCCTGTTCTTGGCCAAGCCGCGATAACGCGCCTTCGCCTAGCCGAAGCGCCGCCTCAAAGCCCTCAATGGCTCCACTCCCCACCAATACATCTGTAACCTCTACGACTCAGAAGAAAACCATCGCTTCCACCTCAATCCGTATCATCACTTCGCGGGACCGAACACCTAGGCAGGCACAGAAGACGAGTAGGGGTGGCGCCGGCCGCTGAGCGTGGCCGTTCGACTCTCGACCCCTGACCCGCCAGACCCGCGACCCGTACGCCGGCGCCAAGTGCGTGTTGTCGCAATTTGAGTGGCGGCGTACAGCCGTGACCGCCAATCCGCCCGATACAATGGAAAGCCGTGGCCGAAGCGCTGATAGGCCGTGATTTGGAAGAGTTGACGGCGCTGACCGCCTCGCTCGATGAGCCGGCCTACCGGGCGCGCCAAATCTACCGCGGCCTCTACCGCGAGAAAGCCGGCGGCATCGAGAGCATCTCGACCCTGCCGCGCAAGCTCCGCGAGACGTTGGCAAGAGACTTCGCCGACGGCTTGCCGACCGTGGAAAAACGGTTCGATTCGGCGGACGGCGCGGTGCGCCGGCTGCTGCGCCTGGCCGACGGCAAAAGCATCGAGACGGTGTTCATCCCGGAAGCCGCCCGCGATACGCTGTGCATTTCCACGCAGGTCGGCTGTCCGGTCGATTGCAAGTTCTGCCTGACGGCGCTGATGGGACTCGAACGCAATCTGACCTGCGGCGAGATCGTCGGCCAAGTGCTGACGACGGCGCGCTTGCATGCGCTCGAAGCGCGCGGCCGCGGACTGAACATCGTGATGATGGGCATGGGCGAACCGCTGCTGAATCTCGACGCCGTGATGAAAGCGGCGCGCCTGCTGACCGACCCGCAAGGCATGGCCATTTCGCAGCGGCGGATTACGGTTTCAACTTCGGGCGTTACGCCCCGAATCGAAGAGTTCGCCCGCCGAGCCGGACGCCCGAAACTGGCGGTTTCGCTGAACGCTTCCAACGAAGAGCAGCGCGCCCGGTTGATGCCGATCGCCAAAAAATACCCTCTCGGCGAGTTGCTCGAAGTTTGCCGCAAGTACCCGCTGCGCCCTTGGGAGTGGCTGATGTTCGAATACGTGCTGCTGAAGGGGGTCAACGACTCCATCCGCGACGCCCGCGCCGTCGTGCGCCTGCTGGCGAACATCAAGTGCAAGGTCAACCTCATCCCCTTCAACCCGGGACCCGGCGTCGATTTCGAAACTCCCGGCGCGGAACGCGTCGATGCCTTCCATAAAACCGTCATGGCGTCCATGCCCTGCTTCGTGCGACAGCCGCGCGGACGCGATATCTTTGCAGCCTGCGGACAACTCAAGCGGGCGGCCCAGCCGGCGGAAGCGCGCCTGTCCTCCCCAACCGGTGGCGAACGCTGAGATGCTGCGCCGCCTCCTGGAGCGGCTGCGGCGCAGGGCCGACCGCGGCTTGCCCCAACACTTGCAGGAAGGCCGACGGGGCGAGGACGCGGCCTACCGCTTCCTGAGAAGCCGCGGCTACCGCATCGTTTCGCGGAACTACCGTTCCCTATCGGGTCGCGGCGAGATCGACCTTATCGCCTGGGACGGCGGCGAGCTCGTCTTCGTCGAGGTCAAGACGCGCAAGAACAGCGACTTCGGCTCCCCGCTCGACGCAGTTGACGGTGAGAAAAGAGACCGGCTGATCCGTACGGCTCTCGAATACGCCCGCCGCGCGGGCGCCGCGCATGACTGCATCCGTTTCGACGTTGTCGGCGTCGTCGTCGAACCCGAGGAGCGCATCGATATCTGGAAGAACGCCTTTTCCGCGCTCGGACGGCGGGACGAACGCCGGCGGCTATAATCCCCCCAATGGCCATCAAAACGACCGTTGTCGGCAGCTATCCGATTCCCCGCTGGCTGTACGGCGACACTTCGAAAGGCGCGCTCCGAGACGCGGTATCCGTCGTGCTGCATACACAGGAACTGGCCGGTATCGACGTGGTCGCAGACGGCGAGCTCAACCGGTTCGACCCTTCGCACCCGGAGACCAACGGCATGATCGACTATTTCGTCAGCCGGTTTTCCGGCGTCCGCAGCGAGTATTCGATCAGCGATCTCGACGCCTTCCAGGCCGACGCGGGGATGAGTTTCCGCACGGCGCCGGCGGGCGTGGTCATCGGCGAAATCGGCGAAGGCGTACTCAACCTGCCTGCCGATTACGAGTTTGTCCGCGGCTTGACCTTGAAGCCGCTGAAGTTCACCTGCACCGGCCCGCATATGCTGACCAAAACGCTGATCGACCGCCATTACGGCAGTCCCGAGAAGCTGTGCATGGCCGTCGCCGGCATCCTGCGGCGTCAACTCGAGCGCATCCCGGCCGACGTCGTGCAACTCGACGAGGCCAACATCACGGGGCATCCGCAAGAGGCTGAATGGGCCGCCGCCGCCATGAACCACGTCCTCGACGGCATCGGCTCGACGCGCGGGGTCCACCTGTGCTTTGGCAATTACGGCGGACAAACGATCCAGAAAGGGTTCTGGAAGAGCTTGCTGCCCTTTCTCAACGCGCTGCACTGCGACCATTTCCTGCTGGAGTTCGCCCGGCGCGGATACGACGAGCTGGCCGTGCTGCGCGACATGAGCCCCGCGGTCGGCCTGGGGCTGAGCGTTGTGGACATCAAGGACAACGAGGTCGAAAGCCCCGACCTGATTGCCTCGCGGATCGAGAACGCGGCCGCGGCGCTCGGCGAGGAGCGCATCCGCTACATCAACCCCGACTGCGGTTTCTGGATGCTTTCGCGCAGCGTCGCCGACCGCAAGATGCAGGCGCTGGCCGCCGGACGCGATCTTTTTTACGGACGCAAATAACCGAACGGCCCCCGCTGCGCGCCGGCGCGGCACCCGCATCGGCGGTTTTTTATGATGGGGGAAATGCCCTCGACGATTCGCAAGGCCGTGATCCTGGCCGCCGGACGCGGCACGCGCATGAAATCGCTGACGGACGATTGCCCCAAGCCGATGCTGCCGCTCGACGGCCGGCCGATGCTGGCGCACCAGATCGAGCGGCTCGAATCGGCGGGCGTCGAGAAAATCTGCCTCGTCGTCGGCTACAAGGCCAAGATGGTCAAGGAGTACTTCGCGGCGCACCCGCCGCAAACGGCGTCCCTGCGCTACGAATTGCAGAAGACCCCGAACGGCACCGGCAGCGCCGCCCGACTGGCAAAAAGTTTCGCCGGCGGCGATCCCTTCCTGCTCACCTTCGGCGACATCATGGTCGATGCCTCGGTCTATACGCGGCTGTTTGCGCTGGCCGACGGAGCGGAAATGACGCTGACGGTCAAGCACGTCGAAGATCCGCACACCGGCGCCGCGGTGTACACGGCTGGCGGACGGGTCGTCAAAATCGTCGAAAAGCCGCCGAAAGGCGCATCGACGACGAATTTCAACAACGCGGGGATTTACGTTTTCCGCTCCGGCTTGTTCGAAAAGCTCGCCAAGCTGAAACTTTCAGCGCGCGGCGAATACGATTTGACCGACGCCATTCAAGAGACCGTAGCCGAAGGCGCGCTCGTTCGCTGGCTCGAGATCGAGGGTTTCTGGCGCGACGTCGGCCGTCCGGAAGACCTTGCCCCCGCCGGCGCGTTCGTCGCCGGCTGACCCGTTTCCCCACTCCGCATTTTGCTCATGAACGATTCGACTCTAATAGCCGCCGCCCAGGACGGATTTCAGTCCATCGACCTCGGCGAAGAGATCAAGCAGGCGGCCGCCGGCCACTTGCGCGACTGGCTCAGCACGGATAAATTCGCCGGCCTGGCCGCGCCGGGCGGTTACCGCCCTCTTGTCGAGTGGATGGTCGAATCCCAAAATTTCGACTTGCTGCTCGACAGTTTCTATCGGGTCATCCCCTTCGGCACGGGCGGACGCCGCGGCCCCGTCGGCATCGGCCCCAATCGCATCAATCCTTACACCATCGCCTCGTCGATTCAAGGGCACGTCGAATATCTGCGCAAGAAGCTGCCCGGCGAACGGAGCCTGAATGTCGTCGTTGCCTACGATGTCCGCAAGTTCAACGACCTGCGGGGCGTTTACCCGGACGGCGTTCCCAACCCGCTGCTGGGGCTCAGCTCGAAAGACTTGGCGCATATCGCGGCTTCCGTGTACTGCGCCGCGGGCGTTGCGGTTTACATGCTGCCCGACGAACCGGCGGACTACATCTCGACCCCGGAGCTTTCGTACCTGATCCGCCGCATCGGCGCGCACGGCGGGATCAACGTCAGCGCGTCCCACAACCACCCCGACGACAACGGCGGCAAGTTTTACAACAGAGACGGCGGACAGGAAATTCCGCCGCACGATGAAGAGTTGGTGCGCATCGTCGAGACGGTCGGCGGCGTGTACAGCATCCCTTACGACGAGGCGCTGCGCTCGGGTCTGGTGCGCCCGATTACCGGCGAAGACCGGCAAGCCTACATCGACCTGAACCTCGGCCTGCGCCTGGAGCGCGCCGCCGGCCCGGCAAAATTCGTTTTCACGGGATTGCACGGCACGGGACTCAACACCGTGGGCCGCTGCCTGCGCGAAATGGGCTATGCCCCGGGCGAAAAGCTTTTCGTCGTCGAAGAACAGCGAGAGTTCCGCGGCGATTTCCAGAACGTCATGTTCCGCAACCCCAACCCGGAGCTTCCCGAATCGCTCGCGCTCGGCATTGCCCGCGCCAAGGAAGTCGAGGCGGACCTGCTGCTGGCTACCGACCCGGACGCCGACCGCCTGGGGGGAGCGGCGCCTGCCAACGGAGACTTCGCCTTTCTCAACGGCAACGAGTTCGCCATTATCCTGACCCGCTTTCGGTTGGAGTCGCTGCAACGCGCCGGACGACTGCCGGCGCGGCCGCTGGGCATCAAGACGCAGGTCACCACCGAGTTGGTCAGCCGCTTGGTCGAAGCCTGCGGCGGGGTCGTCATCGGCGATCTGCCGGTAGGCTTCAAATACATCGGCGATATCCTCGGGCATCTGGAACGGAGCGGCCGCTTCGGCGGTCTGGAAGCCTGCCTCGACGACTTCGTGATCGGCGCGGAAGAAAGCCACGGCCTGCTGCTGACTCCCGCGATTCGCGACAAGGACGCCGCCGGCGCAGCGGTCGTGCTGGCCGAGCTGGCCTCTGAACTCAAGACCCGTGGCCGAACGGTTTACGACTATCTGATCGAGACTTACAAGTGCTACGGTTATTTCCGCAACAGCGTACGCTCGACGGTCATGCAGGGAGCAGCCGGGTCGGCGGCCATCCGCGGCATTCAGCAGGCGCTGCGCGATGCGCCGCCCGCGGAAATCGCCGGGCGCAAGGTCTTGCAGATCGTCGATTACTGGGACGAAACGCGCTTCGGGCCGTTCGTCTCCGAAACCGACCGCAGCAGCCGCGACTTGATGACGTTCCTGCTCGAAGGCGGCATGAAGGCAACCATCCGCCCGTCGGGTACCGAACCTAAAAACAAGG
Source organism: Bryobacterales bacterium (assembly GCA_965242705.1). GTDB lineage: Bacteria > Acidobacteriota > Terriglobia > Bryobacterales > UBA6623 > CATQHP01. The sequence goes on along the minus strand of OZ251486.1, from coordinate 4,562,747 downwards.
TCTATCTGGAACTGGGCGCGGATCCCGTCGGGGCCGACGCCGGCGGCGGGGCGTTCGCCGCCCTGCGGGCGAAAACCGATCGCGAGGCGCATGATTTCTCGAACGCCTTTCTGCAGACGATGCTCGCGCTCATCGGCGTGAAGTTGCCCGCTTACGCGCTGGAAATTTCCGATCTCGTTGCGCTGCCCAACAAGATTCATTTTGGCGAAATCTTCCTGCCGGAGTTCGCGCGCCGCGCCGAAGCGGCGGACGGAGATCCCGCGGCGGAAGCAGCCGTCGGCGAGTGGGTCGATCACGCCTTGGCGCCATACGGGCCGGACGCCCGTTTCCTGGTGCGCAACGCCTTCGCAGCCTATGCCGCCGCTCTGCCCGATTCGCCGCGGCTCAAGGCGCAGAAGCGCATCTTCACGGACGATAGTCAGCGCGCGGCGCCGCGGTAGGCCGCCTCGATCGAGATGCCGTGCCGCTCGAGCACCCGCCCCGCCGCCCGGTCCAATTCGTTGCGTGCGCGGATATATTCGTTGAGTGAATTGATCTCGTCGGCGCGCGCCGCGGCCAAGTCGCGCTGCACCTGCACGATCTGAAAAATCGAAGACGAACCCAACGCAAAGCGTTTGCGCTCGGATTCGACCATCTGCTCTCGAAGCTCGCGGGCCTGCTTGGCGATCTTGTGGTTGCCGACGGCGCGGCTCAGCGATTCCACGGCCTGCGCCACTTCGAGCTTGATGCTGTTCTCCTCTTGGCGCAGGCGGATGTCGTTCTGCCTGAGCCGCAGCAGTTCGCGCGTCATGTCGGCTTGCGCTTGGCGGTTTTTCAGCGGCACGTTCAAATTCACGAAAACGCCGTAATCGGGGAAGTTGCGCCGCAGAAGCTGTCCGAACGCCGTGCCCAGGCCGCCGATGAAAAAGGGGTTCGGCGCGCCCACGCCGGGAATGTTGGCAATGCGCGGATTGACCGTTCCGGCCAGCGCATTGTTGCGCATGAACGCGGTCAGGTCGAGCGAGGGCAGCATGGCGTTGCGAATGCCCTTGATGTTGATTCGGGAGTTCGTCTGCGTGATCCGCGTGCGGGCGATTTCGGGGCGCGCGCGAAGCGCCGCCTCGACCAGGTCTTGCACAGGTTCGATCGGCGCGCGTTCCGGCGCCTCGATGCGGTCGGTCGGCACGATCTCGACGCCGAGCAGCGCCGCGGCGGTCGGGCCGAATTTCGAGATCGCGTTCTTGATGACGTTCTGCTGCCGGCGGATGTCGTTCTCGGCATCGAGCAATTGCCGGCGGTAGCTCGTGGTTTCGGCTTCGACGCGGGTAATTTCAAAGCGCGGCTGCAAACCGAGCTCCACTTGGCGCTTCGTGTTGCGCACCAGCAACTCGGCAAGTTCGAGATCGGCCCGCCGTCCCGAAGCGGTCTCGACGAAAGTCACCAAATCCCAGTAAAGACCCTGCAATTGGCCGACCGTCGCAACGACCTGCATCTCGAACTGCGTGTCCTGGATTTCCCGGTTGTTCCTGGCAATGCGGATATTGCGGTTATTGACCGCGCGCCCGAACCCTTGCAGCAGGCGCTGGGTAATCGACGCGGAAAAATCGCTCGTCAACGTAGGGTTGAAAAGATTGCGCAGGTTGTTGTTCTGCGAGCCGAACGCCGTGAAACCGGCGGCGAAGGTCGTGCCGCTGGTAAACCCTTGGGAAAAATTGAAGTTGTACGAATCAACGTCCTGAATCAGCGTGTTGGTGCCCGTCACGAAGTCGCTGATTTGCGGATTGCTCGTCCGGGCGAAGGTCATCGTCGAGGAGACGGTCGGCTCGAGACTGGTCACCTGAGAGCCGAAAAAAGACGCCGCGTTGCCGGTGCTTGCGCTGCCCGCGGCCTGGGCGGACGCGTTCGTCGTGATGCCGCCGGCCTGCCCCCGCGGGCCGCTGACCTGCCTGCCGGAGGAAGACTGCACCGACTGCCCCGTCGAGAGCGTGCTGATCTGCGTTTGCACGCCGCTGAGCTGCGCGCCCGCCCTGGCGCGCAGGATATCCGTATCGGCCTCCAGCCGCCCGTAGCGCCCGAGTTCGATGTCGAGATTGTTGGCCAGAGCAAGGGCGATCAGATCCTGCAGCGAGAGATAGAGCTTGCCGCCGCGGATCATGCCTGCCAACGCGGCCGAATCGTCGAGGTCGGCCGGCGCCACGTCGGGAGCGCGGTAAACGTCGAGGCGCGGCCAGAACCTTGCGCCGCGCGAGTAATCGGTCGTTTGACCGCGCAGCCGCGGCGCCGCGCAAAACGCCAGCGCGGCGGCTACGAGCAGAGAAGCGGGGAGTTTGGACATGCGGGCATCTCCTGAAAAAACAACGTTGACCGAGAGCGCAGCGCGCTCTCGGGGTAGGACGCGGCCATAACGAAAAGGCATCGGAACCGCGCTTCCGACGCCTCTTAGGAAGATACGCAACAGAGGCTCGGGCCGTTCCCGATCAAAGCGAGCGTTCGGCCAAGTCGCCCAGCAGCGGCAGTGAGTAGCGCTGCTCGTTCGCCGCTTTGAAAAGCATGAAAATCCACAGGGCTACGACCGCCGTCTGCAGAATGCCGCTGAGCGGCAGGAATTTGCCGAAAAACAGCAGTTCGCTCCACAGGTCGGCGACATAATGCACCAGCAGCCACGTCACGAAAATGTAGAGGCCCTGATAAGCGTGGAAACGCACGTCGGGATGGTTGCGGAAGGTTTGCCCGGCAAGCACGATGATCGAACCGATAAGCCCCAGCACAGGCACGTAACAGAGCATCGACGCGCCGCGCGGGCTCAGTCCGCTGGCGGCTCCGCCTGCCCCGACGGACGCCGCTGCAGGCTGTTGGCGTCCGCAGCCGCGGCAGAAACGGTCTTCGTCGTGAACTTCGCGGCCGCAATGAATGCAATAGGGCAATTCCGTTCGTTTCCTATTCGATGGTACGAAACCGGCGGGGCGGTTGTTCCGCGGCGGCGCATCCGTTTTCGATGCCGCAATTTTGCAACGTCGGGACCCGTTACAGGGTCAAGACCTGATGATCCACGCAGTCAGGGGTAATCGACGCGGCGATGCGGTCGATGAAGCCCCCGCCGAATTTGGCGATGAAGGGCAGCACGCCGTAAACCCGTTCCTGCAGGTTGCGGTTGGGATAGATGAAGCTGCTGAGATAGGCGGCGTGGCGCTGCGCCGTCTCGTTGCGGCGCAGACCCTCGCGCGCGGTCTTGGCCTGGATTTTTTCAAGTTGATAGCGAATTTTGCGCGCCGACAGGGAAAAGCTCGCACGCAGCGAGGGGTCGAAATGCGCAAGGCTGCGCTCCATGCGCCCCAACGCAGATTCAATTTCATTTGCGCCGCCGGCGAACGCGCCGTGAAGCTTGGCAGGAATCAGCGCGGCGGCAATCCGCTCTTCGAGTTCTGCCGCGGGAGCCAGGCACTCGACGGGCGCGAGGCGGTAACGCTCCAGCAGCTTGGCGGCTTTCGCGTCAAGAACGGTGAACGCCGCCCGCGGCAAGACCGCCGGCATACGCCCCAGCAGCGATTCGTACAGGACGGCGGACTGGGCAAGATAGGCCAGTTCCGCCGGGCCGCCGACCAGCGCCGCCGTGGGCAGCAGGAAATCCTGCATCACCGGCCGCAGCAGCGCGTTCGGCGAGAAATCGGCGGGGGCGCCGCGCAGTCTGGCCTTCAGGTCTCCGGCCGTGTAACGCCCGGCGCCCGCGCGCCAGACGTCCCCTTGTTTCTTGAGCGCAACCCGGACGCCTTTCTCGAACAGGAAAAACAGAGACGTTTCAGCGTCCACGTGGACTTGCCGGTGAAAGCCCGCCTGATCGAGTTCCCGTCCGCGGACCGCGAGCTTCGCCGTCAACTCGGCGGAACGCTCGATCGCCTGCTCCATGAAGGGCGCCGCGAGACGCCGAATGCCCTGCTGCATGGGACACAGGAAAATCAGGCCGAAACGGCCCAACAATCGGCGCAGCAGCGCCGGAAACGCCTCGGCGAAACGGGGGCCGTGCGCGTAGGCTTCGCGCGCCGCCTCCGCGGCTTCCTCGGCGAAAGGAAAGTCCCGCAGCGACTCCTCAAGACCGGCGAGGCCGGCATCGGCGATCCTGTGCGTGCCGACCGCTGCGCCCGCAACGCCCTGCGTAACGGCCTGCAGCCTCGCCGCGGCGCCGTCGGGGGAAAAGACCCAGGCGTGATCGACTTCCGCCAAGTCGTGATCTTCGGTTGCCAACCAGAACACGGGAACGGCCGGCGTGCCGCGCCGGGTAAGCTCCGCCGCGAACCGCGCCGCCGTCAACGCCTTGTATATCGCGAAGACCGGGCCGCCGAAAAGCCCCGCTTGCTGCCCCGTAGCGACGACCACCGTGCCCGGCTCCTCGAGCCGGTCGAGATTGGCCGCGGTTTCCGCTCCGCAACCCGCGTTCTGGCGCCGCAACTCGGCCGTCAGTTCGGCGCGGCGCCCGGGGTCGAAGCGGATTTCGCGGGCGGCGGCCGCAGCGGAATCCAGGACGGGCGGGTAACGGTAAAAACCTTCGACGTCCTGAAAGCGGTGGAGCAGCGAAGCAAAGAGCGGACGCACCCCCGGCAACTCGGTCTGACGAATGCATACGCCGCTCGGTCGATGCAAGAGGGGATGTTCCGTTCCAGAGCCGAAAGGCTGCAATCCTCAGATTATCAAACCGTGAAAACGTTCGGCGTCCGCGGCTGTTCATGCCGTATTCGACAGGCGGCAAGCCGCCGGGGCTGCAAGTCCGCTGCCTCGCCGTGCTTCAGGGACGGTTCAATCTCCAGTCGTATTCGTAACCCACCGTCCCGGAAAAATTCCTGAGGCGGTCGGCCAGCGGCTTCTCGGCATAGCGCACAAGGTGCTTGAGCACACCTTCTTCCGTGCCGCCGAAATCCTCGGCGTACCACTTGTAAAGACTCGAAACGACCAAGGAATCGCCGCCCGCGAAATCGACGCCCCGCGGGTGATTGACGTAGGCGCGCGCGGCGGCCTCGAGCAGAGCCTCGGTATTGGCCGCGGTAAAGGCCGTCGGCAGCAGATTCGGGCAACCGTAGCTAGCGCAGTTCACCGCGTAGTGGATTCTGTTGTCGCGCCAGATGGGGCGCAGGATGCCGTGTTCGATATCGTCCAGGGTCAAATCCCGGCCGGCGACCCGGACATGCGTGTCGTCCCATGGGCCGGGAGAGAGCAGGCTGCTCAAAAAACCTTTGCCGATGTCGCGGATGGAGTCCACCGGATAGGCGTCGCGAACAATCTGCACCGTCCATGCGTTGTAGAAATTGATCCAGTACGCTTTCTGTTCCGCGCGGGAGTATCGGCGCGGATCGATCCGCTGCAATGAGGTCAGGTACCCGTCCAGTTTGGCCGATCCCCCGGCGTCGGCTTCGAGCTCGGCGTAATCGAACCGATTGACGCCCGAGTCGTGAACGCTGAGGTATGCGTTGAGCGTGTCCTGCCAAGCGCTGTGATCGATTGACGCGGCGTTGGTCTCGCCGCTTGCATCCCAGGCCGGAATCGCTTTGCCGTACGGCTGAGCGTTCGCGCCGCCGGCAAGCAGCGCCGCCCCGGCCAGAACAGCGGCGGCCCCGCGGCGCCGCGCCGCGCCCTCGAACCGCCTTGTCTTCACGGCTGTTTCCGCCCCCCTCTCCCATTATCGACGGTCTCGGTTGCGTTGCTTGGTTTCGGCATAGTGGGCCGCCCTGACTCGCGCCGTCGAGCAATGCGCCGCGAGTCCGCGAATCGGGAGGCGGCCTACACGGCTGCGCCGCGCTCGAAGCGTATCCTGCGGTCCGAGGCCGCGCCGGCGCGCTCGCCCGGCAGCAGCACGCCGACCAGATTCAGCGGGTCGGCTGCGTGGACGACCACCGCTTCGCCGTCCTCTTCCGCGCGGCGGGTCGCGCGCAGCAGATCGACGGCGTCGGGCAAGGCGAATTGCTCGCCCGCGAACGCCGTGGCGAAGCGTCCGCCGCGGATTTCGCCGCGCGCTTCCATCCGCCGCAGGACTTGCAGCAGGTCGCGCCAAGCCGGGGCGAGCGGCTCGCGCTTGAGAGCGTCGCGGAACAACACGCCCCAGCGGTCGAGCAGCCGCCTTGCCTTTTCCTCTACAGCCGGCTCGCTTTCCGGCGCGCGGCTGCGCAGGATTGCCCAGCGGCCCGCTGCGTGCCGCGGCCGCGCATGACGCCCGCGCCCTTCGCCGCGGCGGCGTTTGGGGTCCATCAGCGAGCGCAGATTTTCGAAGGCGTCGGCGGTGGCCAAGCCGGCCGTAACCAATTCCCAAAGCCCGTCCTCGACTTCGCCGGCCAGCCGCCCCGTACGGCGGCGCAGATCGTCGAAGAACGACGCCCCGCCGTCTTCCAGCGCCTGCAATATCTCGCTCGCGGGGTGCGAAAGCCGCTCGACCGGTCCGGCCGGCTGCGCTCCGGACTGCCATACATCCAGGCTTTCCCGCGGCAGCACGGCGATCGGCGCAGCCTTTGTCGGACGCACGCGGCGGACGCGCTCCTCATCGTCTCCGGCAAAAGCCGGGTGGGGCGAAAAGCGCCCCCAGGACACTTCGCCGGAAAGACAGAGGCGGTCGAGCATCTCCGGTTTGTAATGGGCCACGCGCGCCGGCAGGATGTGCGCTTCCCATGCGGCAGCGGGCGCTTCCACGCCCTGCAATTGCCGCACTACCTGAAACAGACCGTCCACGCCGTGCAGCCGCGAGCCGAGCCCGACGTGCTGCCAGCGGAACAGGAAGCGCATGTAGTCGCTGGTCGAGACCGGCTCGATCTCGCGCCGCAGCCTGCCCAGAGTCAGGCGGTGGATGCGCGCCAGGACGCGCCGGTTGCACCACTCGGTTTCGCCGGCGGGCAGGTCGGGGCGGAACCGGCCGCGCAGGATTTGCCCCTCGGCTTCGAGTTGCGCCAGCGCCGCGCCGACCGTATCCGCCGGCAGAAGCAGCAGCCGCTCCAACTCGGCGGCCGTCCGCGGGCCGAGGCTGTCGAGCCAACCGCGCAGGATTTCCGCCGCGGCGCCGGCGCGCGAATCGGGCAGCGGCTCCGGCGGCTCGACCGCGGGCAGCGGATCGGCGGGCGCCGCGCCGGGCCATGCCGTGCGCGCCAAGGCCATGCGCTCGGCGGCGACCCACAGGGTTCCCGCCTCCATCGCCAGCACCGACGCCCGTTGCTGCCGTCGAAGCTGCTCGAACCCCGACGCCCATGCCTCCCGCGGAGGCAGCGCGATGAGCGACAACAGGGCGTCGTGCAGTTCCTCGGCGTCGCGGACGACGGGGAAAACCGCCTGCTCGGTTTCTTCGACGGCGGCCCGGTCAAGTTCGCCGGAGCCGTCCAGCCACTCGGGCGCCAAGCCGCGCCGCATCTGCACCGCGCGGGCGCGCCGCTCCTCGAGCGGCGCCGGGTCGAGAAAGGCGTACGGATTGGCGTTGAGGATGCCGTGAGAGAACGGCGACGACTCGGGCGTCTCCCGCGCCGCGGTGCGAATCCTGCCGCTCTCGATGCCGCGGACAACTTCCATCAGCCCGTCCAGATTCATCGCTTCGTGCAAGCAGTTGTCGATCGTTTCCTTGACCAATGGATGATCGGGGATGCGGATCTCGCCCGACAGATTCTCCGCGCATGCCGCCTGATCGGGGAACACGGCGGCCAGCAGATCGTCCGTGCGCATGCGCAGGATTGGCGGCGGCGCCTTCTTTCCGCCCGAGAACCGCAGAACAGCCAACGATCGCTGAGCGTTCCAGCGCCAGCGGACGCCGAACATCGGCGCATCGAGCAGCGCCTGCGTCAGCACGTGTTCCAGCGTCGGAGGCGTAAGGAATGCAAACACTGTCTCGAGTGGAAACGAATGCTGCTCTGTGAGCGAAATGTTCAGGCCGTCGTCGGTGGCGGCGGCCTGCAATTCCAGGTTGAACGAGCGGCAGAAGCGCTTGCGCAGGGCAAGTCCCCAGGCGCGGTTGATGCGCGCGCCGAATGGGGCGTGGATGATCAACTGCATCCCGCCCGATTCATCGAAAAAGCGTTCCGCGACGATCCGCCTGGTGGTCGGCAGCACGCCCAGAAAAGCTTCGCCGGCGCGCACGTAATCGCCGGCAGTCTCCGCGCCTCGGCGGTCGAGGCCGCATTCGGCGGTCAGGAATTCGCGTACCGCGTCCTCGCCGGCGCGGGAGATGTCCTCGCGGAGGTCGGATACGGCTTGGGAAAGCTCGGCCGTCCGCCCGGGAGCCTCGCCTCGCCAGAAGGGAATCGTCGGCGCAGCGCCTTGCGCGTCTTCGACGCGGACGCGGCCCCGCTCCACGCGCAGAATCCGCCAGGAGGCTGCGCCCAACAGGAACACGTCGCCGCGCATCGACTCGACGGCGAAATCCTCGTCGAGCAGTCCGACGACCTTGCCCTCGGGCTCGACCACGACCTGAAACTGCGCGTTGTCGGGGATCGCCCCGCCTGAAGTAACGGCAGCCAAGCGCGCGTTTCTGCGCGGCCGCAGGAGGCCGTTTACGCGGTCGCGGTGCAGATACGCGCCATGCCGTCCGCGCGCCGCGGCGATGCCCTCGGAGAGCATTTCGACGATCTCGTCGAAATTGCCGCGCGAAAGCCGGCGGTAGGGGTAGGCCCGCTTGACCCAATCGTAAAGCTCGGTTTCGCTGCGGCCTTCCTCGCGATCGCCCGCGCCCAGCTCGGCCGTCAACTGCTGCGCCAGGATGTCGAGCGGCGCCTCGGGGATTTCCAACCGATCGAGAACCCCGCGGCGGATGGATCGCACCAGCGCCGCCAACTCGATCAATTCGTCGCGCGTCGTGGCGAAGAAGCGCCCTTTCGGCGTTGCGCCGACCCAGTGCCCCGATCGCCCGACGCGCTGCAGGGCAATGGCAACCGCCCGCGGCGAGCCGATCTGACAAACCAGATCCACCGTCCCCACGTCGATGCCCAACTCCAGCGAAGCCGTGGCGACGACCGCCTTGAGACTGCCTTCTTTCAGCCGCTGCTCGGCGTCGAGGCGCAGCTTGCGCGCCAAGCTGCCGTGGTGGGCCAGCACCACGCCTTCGCCGAGCCGCTCTTCCAGCGAATGCGTGACGCGCTCCGCGAGGCGGCGGGTATTGACGAATACCAGCGTCGTGCGGTGTGCGCGGATCAATTCGGCGATGCGGTCATGCGTCTCGTCCCAGACCTCGTGCGAAGCAACCGGCCCCAACTCGTCCCGCGGCGTTTCCACCGCCAGATCGAGTTCTCGCCGATGGCCGAACTGGAGGATGCGCCCGCCGCCGCTTTCGAACCGCCGGCTCAGGAACGCCGCGACCTGCTCAATCGGCTTTACCGTTGCCGAAAGGCCGATGCGCTGCAGGCCGCCTTCCGCCGCGAGCGACTCGAGCCGCTCCAGCGACAAGGCCAGGTGCGCGCCGCGCTTGTCGCCGGCCGCCGCGTGGATTTCATCGACGATAACCGTGCGCGCGCTGCGCAGCATCTCGCGGCTGCGCCGGGCGGTCAACAGAATGAACAGCGACTCCGGCGTGGTCACCAGGATGTGCGGCGGGCGCTTGACCATCTGCTGCCGTTCCCAGGTCTTCGTATCGCCGGTGCGCACCGCCGTGCGGATCTCGGACAGGCGAATGCCGCGCCGCGCGGCCAACGCGGTAATCTCCTCCAGCGGCGCGGCAAGATTTTTGCGGATATCGTTGCTCAGCGCCTTCAACGGCGAGACGTACACGACGCTCGTGCGATCGGGCAGGTCACCGCTGCGCGCCTCGCGCACCAGGCGGTCGAGGCAGATCAGAAAGGCCGCCAGGGTCTTGCCCGAGCCCGTTGGAGCGGAAAGCAGAACGTCCCTGCCGGCGCGGATTTCCGGCCAGCCGGCCTGCTGGGGTTCGGTCGGCCGCTCGAATCGGTCTGCAAACCACTCGGCGACGAGCGGATCGAAATCGCGCAAGGGCATGGAAGAAGCCTCAGTTTAGCGCGGGCGGGCGGCAAGCCTGCCGCTGTGCCTGGACTGTTGGGCGGGGCCGAGTCCCGCCGCCCCGCATTCGCTATAGTGTGGCTTGCAGGCGGGTTCCCCGCGCGGCCGGCGCAGCGGGCGGTTTTCCCTGCCAACGGGCGTTGCGCTCCTGCGGAAACGATTGGCCGCGAGTCCCGCAATCCATCCGGAATATGCCGACGATACGATTCGAGACGCGGCCCGCGCAGCCGTCCGACGCCCCGTTGCGAACGGCCGCCGAGGCCGCGGAACGCCTTGCGCGCGGCAAGCAGCCGCTGCTGGCCGACGACGAGCAGCCGCCGTTCGAGATCGTCAACGCGGCGGGCTCGGCCCCCGTGCTGTTCACCTGCGATCATGCTTCTTGCGCCTTGCCGCGTTCTCTGGGCAACCTGGGCGTTGCCGCGGCCGACTTGCAGCGCCATATCGGCTGGGACCCGGGCGCGGCCGCCGTCGCGCGCGGCTTGGCCGCGAGATTCGACGCTCCCGTCGTGCTTTCCCGCTACTCGCGGCTGGTCATCGACTGCAACCGCAGGCCGGGACACGAGACATCGATTCCCGCCGTCAGCGACGGCTCCGTCATCCCCGGCAACCTCGGCCTGACCGCCCGCGACGCGGCGCGTCGCGCGGAAGCGCTGTTCCATCCGTATCACCGAGCCATCGAAGAGATTCTCGACGGCATCCGCCGGAGCGGGCGGACGCCGGCCTATCTGGCGATCCACAGCTTCACGCCCAAACTGAACGGCGGCGCGCCGCGCCCGTGGCGCGTCAGCGTACTTTGGGACCGCGACCCGCGCATCGCCGCGCCTCTGATGGAAGGGCTGCGCCGGCAGGGCCTCGTCGTCGGCGACAACGAGCCGTATTCCGGGCGCGACCATTTCGACTACTCGAACGACTTCCACGCCAACGCCGCCGGGCTGCCCAACGCGCTGGTCGAGGTGCGCTCCGACCTGATCGACAGCGCGGCGGGCGCCGCGCGCTATACCGCGATCCTGGCGGAAGTGCTGGAAGACATCCTGGCGGACGACGCTCTCTACCGCGAGGCTCGTTGAATGGCGCTGCGCGAACCGAGCTTCACCATCGGCGTCGAGGAAGAATACCTGTTGGTTGACCGCCGCTCGCGGAATCTGGTCAGCGAGCCGCCGGATGCATTGATCGAGGAATGCTCGTCGCTGTTGTCCGCGGGCCGGGTCAGCCCGGAATTTCTGCAGGCGCAGATCGAAATCGGCACCACGGTCTGCCGGTCGATCGACGAGGTGCGCCATGACCTGCGGCGCCTGCGCCGGGCCGTGGCGGACGTTTCCGCAAAACACGGCCTCGCCCCCATCGCCGCCTCGACGCATCCCTTCGCGCTGTGGCGCGAGCAGAAACACACCGACAGAGAGCGCTACCGCACCCTCGATCGGGATATGCAGACCGCCGCCCGGCGGCTGATGATCGGCGGCATGCACGTCCACATCGGTATCGAAGACGACGACCTGCGCATCGATATCCTCAATCAGGCGGCGTATTTCCTGCCGCATCTGCTGGCGCTGAGCACATCGTCGCCCTTCTGGGAAGGCGCCGAAACCGGCCTCCATTCCTACCGCCTGTGCGTTTTCGACGAACTGCCGCGCACGGGACTGCCGGAACGTTTCGAGAGCTACGGCGAGTACAAGCGGACGGTCGATCTGCTGATTGCCGCGGGGCTGCTCGAAGACGCCACGAAGCTGTGGTGGGACGTGCGCCCCAGCGCCCGCTTTCCGACCGTCGAGATGCGCATCACCGACGTCTGTACGCGGCTCGAAGACGCGCTGTGCTGCGCGGCCGTCTTTCGCTGCCTCTGCCGCATGCTCTACAGGCTGCGGCGTCAAAACCAGCGCTGGCGCATCTATGCTCCGCTGCTGGTGCATGAGAACCGCTGGCGCGCGCAGCGCTACGGCTTCGACGAAGGCATGGTGGACTTCGGCCGCGGCGAAATCGTGCCCTTCGCCGCCTTGACCGAGGAGCTTCTCGAAATCCTTCGCGAGGATGCGGAATACTTCGGCTGCGTCCGCGAGGTCGAACACGCGCTCGCGATCATCGCCCGCGGCGCGAGCTCGCACGGCCAATTGCGCACGTACCGCGAAGCGCTGCGTTCCGGCGCAAGCGAGCGGGAAGCCCTGCTGCAAGTCGTCGATATGCTGATCGAGCAGACCGTCGAGGGCTGCGGCGAAAACGGCTGAAACCCTTGAGCGTTGGCGTCGGTTGATACCATGGTATCGGATATGTTTCCGAACAGAACGCCCCATTTTTGTTCCCTCAGCGCCGCAGCGCGTTGGGCCGCCGCTCTTGCTCTGCTGTTGTCCGCGGCGGGCGGCCTCTTGCAGGCTCAGTTCGATGCCCACCGCGGGCGCATCGTCGGCGTCGTTCTAGGCCCCGACGGAGGCGTCATCCCCGGCGCCGCGGTCGAGGTGAAAAGCATCGACAGCGGCATCTCGCGGACGGTGCGCAGCGACTCGCTGGGCCGTTTCCAGGCGGGCACGCTGAGACCCGGCCGGTATTCGGCAACCGCTTCCAGCCCCGATTTCGCGCAGGCCGAGGTTAGCGGCATAACCGTCAACGTGGGCAGCACCGTGCAAGTCGATATCCACATGGCGCTGGAGCAGTTGCACAGCGAAATCGAGGTCGCGGCCGCGCTGGTCGATGCCACGCTTCCCGCTTCCGACAACATCGTCGCGAGCGCCGTCTTCAGCAACTTGCCGATCAACGGCCGGCGCTTTCACGATTTCGCGCTGCTGACGCCTTCAGTGCAAACCACGCGCGCCGCCGGCCATCTCTCATTCGCGGCGCAGCGCGGCATCTACACCAACGTGACCGTGGACGGCACGGACTACAACCAAGCGTTCTTCGGCGGCATTCAGGGCGGCGAACGCGCCAACTCCATCATCACCGTCCCGCAGAGCGCCGTGCAGGAGTTCCAGGCGGTCACCTCGGGCTTCACCGCCGAGTACGGCCGCACCATTTCCGGCGTGGTCAACGTTTCGACCAAATCGGGAAGCAACGAGCTGCACGGCGATGCGTTCTACCAGATCCGCCACCCTAAAATGGGCATCGGCGACCCTTTCGGCGCCAAGGTGCTTGAGAAATTGCAGCAGTTCGGCGGCTCCGTCGGCGGGCCGCTGACGCGCAACCGCAGCTTCTGGTTTTTTGCCGTCGAGCGGCAGAACGCCGACACCCCCCGCTACGTCGAATTTCCCTTGCTCGACGCGGCGGACCGCGAGAGCGGCGCGGAAGCCTACGACTATTTCCAAAGCCTGGAACAGCCATTCCAATCGACCAACGACGCTTGGGCGCTGACGCCGCGGTTCGACTTCCAACTCGACGACTCCAACCAGTTGATGGCGCGCTACAACTTCAGCACCGCGAAAGCCGTCAACAGCGTCGGCATCGGCGACCCGAGGCTGCCCCGGACAACGAACGCGTTGAGCCACAACGGCACGGAAGAAGATTCCATCCACTTCGCCACCGTGCAATGGACCAGCCTGCTGACGCCCAACGTCGTCAACCAGCTTCGCTTCACGGCGACCCGCGAAAACCGCCCGCGCACCTCCAACTCGATGCAGCCGGCCGTGCTGACGACGTTGGGCAATTTCGGGCCGAGAACGTTTCTGCCGACCACCGAAACCGACTTCCGTCCGTTCGTCAACAACAGCCTGATGATCCACTCCGGCTCGCACGATTTCAAGTTCGGCGTCGAGGCCGACCGCATCTGGATCGAAGACCTTTTCGGTTACAACCAGTTCGGGACGTTCGTTCTCTTCCCTTCGGACCCCGACCAAATCCTGGACGCGCTCACTCCGGGGGGCGCCGTCGCCAACCGCTTCGATGCGCCGGGGCTGTACTTCCGCCAAATCGGCGACTTGATGGGCATGCAGCAAGTCGGTCACACGGCGCTGTACGTGCAGGATTCCTGGCGGCCTCTCCCCGGGCTTACGGTGGACCTCGGTTTCCGCTGGGCCGCGCAGATCAATCAGGACCCGCGGTTGGGCAACGACGACCTCATCGCCCGGGCAAGCGGCGTCGATTTCCCCTTCGGGGCGCTCGACCCGACGCGTATCCCGGATGACAAGCGCCAATGGATGCCGCGGCTGGGGTTCGCCTGGAGTCCGAACCGCGGCGCGCAGCGGACGGTGTTCCGCGGCAGCGTAGGCGTCTTCCATGCCACGACTCCCCCGGTCTTCCTGAATGCCGCCACCAATGCGTATCGGCAGCCGCCCTTGAACCTCTCGGTCCAGTTGCCCACTGCCGGAAACACGGTGTACCGGCAGTTTCTGAACGCTGGAATCGACCTCAACGATTACCCGCTCGACAGCCTGCCGATTTTCTCGCCCGAGCAGATCATTGGCGTCCTGGGCGGCGACCCGTTGCAGGGAGCGGCGCCCAGCGGCGTCTCGCCCGATTTCCGCAACCCGCGCGCGGTGAAATTCACGCTCGGCGTGGAAAGCCGACTGAGCGGCAAGATGGTCGCCGGCGCGCAGTGGATGTACAACAGGACGACGCGGCTGCACGGCATGCGCGACTACAATCTGCCGCCGTCCGCAGTGCGTCCCGACGACCCGGCCGGCATTCCCTGGTACGACCTCAGCCGGCGGCCTTCGCCGACGCTCAGCGCGGTTACGGTCGTGGAGTCGCTGGGCCGCTCCAGCTACAACGGCGTGACCGCCAACTGGAAATATCTCGGCGATTCCATGCGTTTTATCGCCCACTACACCTACGCGCGGACTTATTCGAGCGACGTCAACGAAGGTTATTTCTGGGAGCCGCTCTACACCGACCACGCCCGCCCGGAAAACGCCTACGGACCTGCCGACCTGGACTTGCGCCACCAGCTTACCGCCCACGCCATGCTCGACCTGCCGGGCAATTTCACTTGGTCGGCGATCATTCGCGCATCGAGTTCCCCGCCGTTGAACCCCGTCGCCGGTATGGACCTCAATGGAGATTTTTACGCAGCGGACCGCGCCCTCATGGCGCCGGGCCGTTACTTCGGACGCAATGCGTTCCGCAACCGCCCCATGCGCAACATCGACATGCGCCTGTTGCGGCGGTTTTCATTCTCCGAGCGGGTCAGCGCGCAGTTTTCGGCCGAGGTGTTCAATATCTTCGACTTCGACAACGTCGAGTACGGACGCTTCAACCGCCTGTACGGACCGGGGCTCGACTTGGCGACGGGCTCATCAATAGGCCCCAGCCCCGCTTGGCGGAAGCTGCGCGCGGAAGACGGCGGCTACGACCGCAACAACACGCAGGTTCCGGGCGTCGGCCCGCTGCAAGTTCAAATCGGGCTGCGCTTTTTCTTCTGACCGTTCCGCCGAAAACGAATCGAAGCGCCGCGAGACGCCCCGGCCGTTCCTGTAGGGTCCCGCCTTTTTCCGCCGCTGCTCCGGCCGGCTATGCGTCTGCTGGCGGCCCGGCGGCGAAAATGGCGTCGAGCACAGCAACCGCCTCATCGACGTGTTCGCGTTCGATGATATACGGCGGCAGGAAACGCAAGATGTTCCCCGCCGTGCAGTTCATCAACAGCCCCATGCGCTGGGCTTGCGGTACGACCCACGCTCCCTCGATAGTCAGTTCCAGGCCGACCATCAGCCCCTTGCCGCGCGTACGTGCCGCGAAGTCGTACTTGGCGGCGAGCGCGTTCAAACGCTCGTGGAAATAGCCGCCGACCTCGCGGACGCGCGACAGCAGATCGGGCAGCATCGACAGGAATTCGAGCGCCGCGCGGCAGGCCAATGCCCCGCCGCCGAACGTCGAGCCGTGCATGCCCGCGCTGAATACCGCGGCCGCCTTTTCGTTGCACAGGACGGCGCCGAGCGGCAGCCCCGCGGCAAGGGGCTTTGCGGCGGTGAGCACGTCGGGCGTGAAATCGGAGCCCCAGTGCTGAAAAGTAAAAAACTCGCCGGTGCGGCCGAGACCGCATTGAATCTCGTCGTAAATCAACAACGCATCGTGCTTGGAGGCAAGCTCCTTGGCCTTCGCCCCGAACGCCGCATCGACCTCGACAATGCCCCCTTCGCCGAGAACCGGCTCGAAGAACACCGCCGCCGTGTTGTCGTTGACAGCCGCTTCCAGCGCGTCCGTGTCGTTGACGTCGATGTAGCGAACGCCCGGCATCAGCGGCTCGAACGGCTCGCGGTACTTCGGCTGTCCCGTCACGGCGATGGCGCCGAGGGTGCGGCCGGCGAAAGAGTTGCGCAGCGCGACGATTTCGTATTTGCCGGCGCTCTTCGAGCGGCCGTAGCCCTTGCCGATCTTCAATGCGGCTTCGACGGCTTCGGCGCCGCTGTTGCAGAAAAACGCCCGCGGCAAGCCGCTCATCTCCGCGAGCTTTTGAGCAACGGGCCCCTGGTAGGGGTGGTAATAGAGATTCGAGCAATGGACCAGCGTGTCGAGTTGCTGCTTGATTGCGGCGTTCAGGCGCGGATGCGCATGGCCCAACGCGTTGACGCCGATCCCGGAGATGAAATCGAGATAACGCTTGCCCGAGAAATCGTAGAGATAGACGCCTTCGGCGCGGGCGGCGCGCAGCGTCTGCTCGCCGCGGCCGTAGTTCTGCACGACGTGGCGGCTTTCAAGATCGATGAGCGCCTGTTCCTCGGGCGCAATGGCGTTCGGATCGGACATATTCGGCTCCTAAGGTAACATCGGCGCGGCGCGTCAGGCGGCGCCGCGCAAGGGGTTCGAAAAAACGAGGGAAACGGCCGGTCGATGCCGGAGAGCCGCGGTCAGGCAGAGGATGCGCCGCGGCTCACGCCTCGGCGCAGGCGCCGTTTCGCGGAGTCGATAGCAAGCGCGCAGCGGAGTTCCACGGCTCTTCTGAGCATAGCGCGCCGAACTGCGCCGCGCAAACCGCAGTCTCTTCCAACCGACCAACCGACAGGCGATCTGCCGTCCGCGGCATTCGAGAACAGCCCAATGTCAAAAAGCGGCATCGAACGAGAGTCGAATTCAGAGAGAAACAACGCGGTATTATTCGCTTGCAGCGCGCGCTTCGCATCGCGAACCACCAAGGGAGCGACGATCGCCGCATCTTCCGCGAAAAGCGGCCCGGCGCCCGTGACACTGTCTTGTCTCGCTATCCCCGATTCATCATCCACCGTAGCCCTAGAAGCGCATCCCGGTGAAGCCGCCGT
Organism: Bryobacterales bacterium; assembly: GCA_965242705.1. Lineage (GTDB taxonomy): Bacteria > Acidobacteriota > Terriglobia > Bryobacterales > UBA6623 > CATQHP01. Next base: position 4,545,639 of record OZ251486.1, on the reverse strand, counting down.
CCACGAAAACCTCGCTGCATGAGACGAAGCTGCCGGCGTTGGGCGAGAGCAGGAGCAGCGCGGCGCCGACCAGTTCGGGCGGCTCGCCGAAACGCTCCATGGGTGTCTGCTCCATGATTTTGCGCACGCGCTCGGGTTGCAGAATCTTGCGGTTCTGCTCGGCGGGAAAGAAACCCGGGTTGAGCGAATTGACCCGCACGCCCTGCTTGGCGTATTCGCGCCCGACATTTTTGGTCAGGTTGTTGACCGCGGCTTTCGACGCGGAATAGGCGAAGACGCGGGAAAGCGGCAGGTGCGCGGTCACGCTGCCGATGTTGAGGATGGCCCCGCCCTGCTGCTGCGCGGCCATGACGGGGGCGAAAAGCTGACAGCCCAGATGCGTCGCCCGCAGGTTGGCATCAATCACTCTCTGCCAGTCGTCATCGTCGATCTCGGCATAGGGCGCGGCCGAGTTGACGCCGGCGCAGTTGACCAGCATCTCGACGCGGCCGTGCCCGGTCAGAACGGCGTCCTTGAGCGCGGTCATCGACTCGCGCCGCGTGACATCTACCGCGGCGAACTCGGCCGAGCCGCCGCGCGCGGCGATGGCGGCGGCGCGTTCCCGCCCCCGCTTTTCCGAGCGGCCCGCTACAACCACGTGAGCGCCGGCCTGGGCAATGCCTTCGCAAAGGGCCCCGCCCAAGACGCCGGTGCCGCCGATGACGACGGCAACATGACCGTCGAGGCCAAAGAGTTGGTGGAGATATTCCTTCGACTGCAAACCGTTATTGTAGTCTCTCGTTCCGCGGGGATGGTGGAGAGTTGGGCCGCGCCGCGGAGCGGCGCGGCAGGGGTCGGGGGTCAGGGGGAACCGCACCGCTTCAGTGAAGAGAACGCTGAAGGCATCCGGTCGATTTGCGGCGGCGAGACGTCGAAAATAAGTGCGCATTGGCGGGCATAGGCGGGCAAAGCGATCAAAATTTGCATGAAGCGCTTCTTTTCGTGGCGTGAACCCCGTCATGCTTGACGGCTGCGCAGTGCTTGTGCGTCGAGGGTTGTGAGTCGGGGCGCGCTACGCCCGCCGCTGTTGCCTGTTTGTTCAGACTTTCCATAGAGTGAGAATGGATTTTGCTGGAGAAGATCGCACGGTCTATCGAGCGCCGCCGGTTGCTTTCGCCCGGCGAGCGCATCGGCGCGGCCGTTTCCGGGGGCGCCGATTCGGTTGCCCTGCTGTATGCGCTGCGGGAGTTGTTTCCCGATGCTCAGATCGGCGTCGTCCACGTCAACCACTGTCTGCGCGGCGAGGAGTCGGAAGGGGACGAAGCCTTCGTGCGCGATTTGGCCGGCCGCCTCGGCCTGCGCGCCGCCGTGCGCCGGCAGCGGGTTGCGCCGCGCGGCGGCGGACGCGCCGAAAACCTTGAAAAAGCGGCGCGCGATTGCCGTTACCGGTTTTTTTCCGAATTGCTGGCGGCGGGCGAATACGACAAGATCGCCACGGGGCACACGCGTTCCGATCAAGCGGAGACGGTGCTGTTCCGCTTGCTGCGCGGGGCGGCCGGCGCCGGGTTGAGCGCCGTGCGGCCGCTGCGCGACGGGGCGGTCGTGCGCCCCATGCTCGAAGTCTCGCGGGATGAGGCGCGGGCTTATTTGACGTCGCGGGGCATTGCCTGGCGCGAGGATTCGAGCAATGACGATTCGGCGTTCGCGCGCAACCGGCTGCGCCGCGATTTGCTGCCGCGGCTCGAGCGCGAGTGGAACCCGCGGATTGAGCGTACGCTGGCGAAAACGGCCGATTGGAATTACGAGGAGCAACTTTTCTGGGAAGCGCGGACGAAGGAACTCGCCGCGGCCTGCGCGTCGGGCGGGCCGCTCGGACGCCTGCTGCGGGTGGACGCGCTGCGCGAGCTGCATCCGGCGGAACAGCGGCGCCTGCTGCAGCGGGAGCTCGCGGAGTCGTCCGCCCGCGCGGAGGCGGTCGGGTTCGACGCGGTCGAGGCCGTGCGCGGCCTGATTCACGCGCGGCGGGGTTCGGGGCGGGTCGATCTGCCCGGGTTGCGCGCGGAGCGTTCGTTCGACCTGATCCTGCTGCGGCGGCAGGGCGCGCAGGCGGCCGATTTCGACGTTCCTCTGCGCGTTCCCGGCCGCACCGAGGCGCCTGGGGACGCCGCGGTGCGCATTGAAACGCAGGTGCTTGGACCCGCCGCGGACAAAGATCGCTATAATGAAACGGATCGGGGAATTCTCGACTGGGACCGCGTACCCAAGGCGCTGTGTTTGCGAAACCGGCGGGCGGGCGACCGCTACAGGCCGGCGGGGAGTTCCGCGGCCAAGAAGCTCAAACGGCTTTTCCAGGAGAACCGCATCCATTCCTGGCGGCGGGCTGGCTGGCCGGTGATTGCCGCCTCCGGGGGCGGGAACGAGGTCATCGTATGGACCCGGGATTTCGGCCCGGCTGCCGAATTCGCTGCCGGAGCGGAGAGCCGCAAGCGGCTGCGAATTCGGGAGATCGACCGCTCGGACGGAGAAAAAAGTATCGAATCGCCGCTTGAAGGCGTCTATAGTCTATAGGGGCGCTCCATGCGCCCGAATCAGGGGAATCGAACACCAGTGAATTCCACATTCAAAACCGCTGTTTTCTGGATCGTCATGCTTTGCACGGCGATTCTGCTCTGGAAGGTGGTCAACGCGAACGCCGGCGAGAAGGTCGAGAACTTTCCGTTCACGCGGTTCATGAACGAGATCGAGCAGGGCAGCGTGCAGGAAGTCACCATCACGGGCCAGCAGGTCGAAGGGCGCACCGCGGGCGGGAAGTTCCGCTCGGTGATTCCCAAGGACTATCCGAAAATCTACGACGAGTTGACGGCGCAGAACGTGAAGGTCGATCTGGAAGACCCGGCATCGTTGAATTTCTGGACCGTGATCTGGCAGGTCTCGCCGTTCATTCTGATCATCGCCTTCTGGATTTTCATGATGCGGCAGATGCAGGCCGGCGGGAACAAGGCGCTCAGTTTCGGCAAGAGCCGCGCCCGACTGCTGACCAACCAGCAGAAGAAAGTGACCTTCAAGGACGTTGCGGGCGTTGAGGAAGCCAAGGAAGAGTTACAGGAGATCATCGAATTCCTGCGCGAGCCGCAGAAGTTCCAGAAGCTGGGCGGGAGGATTCCCAAGGGCGTCCTGCTGATCGGCCCTCCGGGCACGGGCAAGACCCTGCTGGCGCGCGCCGTCGCGGGCGAGGCGAACGTTCCGTTCTTTTCGATTTCGGGCTCCGACTTCGTGGAGATGTTCGTCGGCGTCGGCGCGAGCCGCGTCCGCGACCTTTTCGAGCAGGGCAAGAAAAGCGCGCCTTGCATTATTTTCATCGACGAGATCGACGCCGTGGGCCGCCACCGCGGCGCCGGACTGGGCGGCGGGCACGACGAGCGCGAGCAGACGCTCAATCAATTGCTGGTCGAGATGGACGGCTTCGATTCCAACGAGGGCGTTATCCTGACGGCGGCCACCAACCGCCCCGACGTGCTCGACCCGGCGCTGCTGCGGCCGGGGCGCTTCGACCGGCGGGTGGTCGTCTCGCGCCCGGACGTGCGCGGGCGCCAAGGCATCCTGCAGGTGCATACCCAGAAGATTCCTCTGTCCGACGACGTGGATTTGTCGGTGCTGGCGCGGGGGACCCCGGGTTTCTCGGGCGCCGACCTGGCCAACCTGACCAACGAATCCGCGTTGTTCGCCGCGCGCCAGAACCGCAAGGTCGTGACCATGGCCGATTTCGAGTTGGCCAAAGACAAGGTGATGATGGGCGCCGAGCGGCGCTCGATGATCCTCACCGACGAGGAAAAGAAGAACACCGCGTATCACGAAGCCGGGCACGCGGTCGTGGCCGCCTTGCTTGAGCAGGCCGACCCGCTGCACAAGGTCACCATCATTCCGCGCGGCCAGGCGTTGGGCGTGACGATGCAGCTTCCGGTGGACGACAAGCACACCTATACTCAGGCGTACCTGCGCGATCAACTGGCCATCCTGATGGGCGGGCGCATCGCCGAGGAAATGTTCATGGAGCACATGACCACCGGCGCCGGCAACGACATCGAGCGCGCCACGGCCATGGCGCGGCAGATGGTCTGCGAGTGGGGCATGAGCAACATGGGGCCGCTGACCTTCGGCAAGCACGACGAGCAGGTTTTCCTGGGGCGCGAGATCGGCCGGCAGCGCGATTATTCCGAGGCGACGGCGATCCGCATCGACGCCGAGGTGCGCGCGCTGGTCTCGGAAAGCTACGACCGGGCCAAGCAGTTGATCGACGACAATTCCGACGGGCTGGTGCGCATCGCGGAAGCCCTGCTGGAAAGGGAAGTGCTCGACGGCGAGGAGGTTGCGGCGCTGCTCGAAGGCCGCAGCTTGGCGCCTCTCGACACCCGCCCGCCCGCGTTGGACGACGAGGGCACGCCCGAGGAGGAATCGACCGGCGCCGCCGAACCGGAGCCGCGCGCCCCCTTGCCGGGACTCGAAGGCGGCGAACCGTCGCCGGCGTAGCCGCTGCCCGCAGAACGCCTCGGCCGCGGGACTGATAGCCTATTAGTCCGATGGCGCGGCCCGCCCAGGCGAAACAAGCGGACCCCCTGCTCGATGCGTTTTGGGAGCGGGGCTTGATCCTGATGGGCAAGCGCGTGGAAGAGGAATACGCGCTGCATACGCCGATCTTCATCAACCTGCGGCAACGGCTGCACGACGACCTGGATTTGCTGCATGCGCTGGGAACCGCCCTGTACCGCAAGGCGCTCGAGTTGGCTTCCGGCTCGCGCCGAGCGCAGCAGGTCGTGGGCATTCCCGACACGGCGACCCCTTTGGCTCTGGCCGCCGCGCTGGCCTCGCGCGGCAGTGGCGAGCCGCTGCTTTACGGACAGCTTCGCAAGCAGCCCGCGGCGTATCCCGGCGGGCAATCGGGCGCCTGCGCCTACATGGGCGTTCGCGATGCGTCGCGCGAGATCACGCTGATCGACGACGTGATGGCCTCGGGAAAGACGAAGAAATGGGCCATCGGCCATTTGCGCGAGGCGGGGCTGGACGCGGCGCGCATCCTGGTGGTGGTTGACCGCGGGCAGGGCGGAGACCGCATCCTTCGCGAGCGCGGGTATCCGGTGCATTCCCTCTACGACGTCCGCGGCGTGATCGCTTACTATCTGGCGACCGGCCGCGTGGACGAGAGCGCCGCGCGCGAGGCGGTCGATTGGCTCGACCGCCACAGATTCCCCGCGGGCGCGGACGCCGGTCAAGCGGCTCAGCCGCCGGCGAGGAAGCCGTCCAGCGCGACCGCGAACATATAGAGCGAGAACAGCACGGTCACGACGAGGCCGGCGTTCAGCAGCGGGCCCGGTCGGTTTTCGCCGACCACCGATTTCCTGTTGAGCAGGATCGTCACGAAAACGGCCAGCAGCGGCATGGCGATCGGACTGACCGCCTGCGAAGCAATCATGATCCGCACGGGCTTGCCGCCGAAAAGCGGGACGACGAGGCCGAACGCGGCGGCGGCTGCGACCATCGCGCGAAAGACGCCGCGGCTCATATCGCGGGGAATGCCGAGAAAATCGGAGATCAGCCACGGCCCCAGCAAGTAGTTGGGGAACAGCGAAGACAGCCCGGCGGCGAGGATGCCGAGCACGAAGCCGGTTACGGCGGCGGCGCCGGCGAGAGGCTCGAGGGTGCGCACCATGTCGATGGCGGCCTCGATCTCCATGCCCTTGACGTGGAGCGTCCCTGCGGCGCAAGCCATGATCGCGGCGTTGATGAAGAAGAGCAGCGTCATCGAGACCGCCGAATCGCGGTCTGCCGCGGGGATGTCTTTCACCCGCCAGCCTTCCTCGCGGACAAGCACGCTGCGCGTAATGAGGACGACGGAGGCCATTGTCGTGCCGACCATGCCGGCGATCAGCAGCCTGGGATTGCCGGCGTCGGGCATGGCGGGAACCAAGCCGGAAACGATCTCGGACGCCGCGGGCGGGACGATTGCGGCGGTAAAGAAAAAGGCCAGCCCCATCACGCTGACGAGCGCCGCAAGCACCTTCAGGAAAAAATCGTGGCGGCCGACCCAGAACAGCGTGACCAGCAGCAGCGTGAAGAACGTTGCCGAGCCGAGCGTCGGCGCGGCGTAACCCAGATACATCGCCGTCCATTCCCGCAGGACATCGACGACGATGGCCATGACGCCGATGATCGAGGTTAGCTGGGTGGCCATCAGCGAACCGATGACGACGATGGTGACCGGGCTGCCGAAATGCCGGCGGAACAGGCGCAGGATCGTCTCGCCGGAAAGAATCGTGACGCGGCTGATGCCGACCACCATGACGTGGGTGAACAGCGACGCCGGGATCAGCGTCCACAGCAGGGACATGCCGTAGCTCGCGCCGGCGGAGGCCATCGTGGTCACGCTGCCCGTGCCGACGACGTAGCCGATGATGAAGACGCCGGGCGCCAGTTTCCCGGCGGCCGCGGCGAGCCGGCGCAAGTCGATCACGCGGGAAGGTTATCACGCTGCGGGGCCGGTTGCCCGAGCGGCGGCGGCTACCAAACCGAGGCGCGGTTCGTCATAATCGAAGGTGGGCATGAGATTTTCCAGGGTTTTGCGTTTGATTCTGGCGGCTGCGCTGGGCGCCGCGGCGCTTTTCGGGCAGCGCGTGGAAGTCGAGGAGTTCACGCTCGACAACGGCATGAATTTCCTGTTGCTGCCGCGCAAGGGAGACCCCAACGTCGCCGCGGGCTGGGTAGCCAAGGTCGGCTCGGTCAACGAGAGGCCGGGCGTCACCGGCGTGGCGCATCTCTTCGAGCACATGATGTTCAAGGGAACGCGCACGATCGGCACGAAAGACATCGACAGGGATTTGGCCGTGATCGAGCGGCTCGACGAGTTGCGCAAGCGGATTCAGGCCGAGCAAGAGGCGCTGATCGAAAAGCATCGCCGGGGGCTGATCGACGACCCCAAAGACCCGGCAAACCGGAGCGCCGAGCATAGCGCGCTGCTCGAGCGTTTCGAGGAAGCCATCCGGCAGCAGCGGGAATTGATCGTCAAAGACGAGTTCGACCGAATCTATACCGGGGCCGGCGCCTCGGGCATGAACGCGGGGACGACGAACGACTTTACGATCTATTTCATCAACGTGCCGGCGAACAAGCTGGAGTTGTGGTTCTGGATGGAGTCCGATCGGCTGACCAACCCGGTGTTCCGCGAGTTCTATTCCGAGCGCGACGTGGTGCATGAAGAGCGCCGGCTGCGGGTCGATTCCACGCCTACGGGCAAGCTCGACGAGCAGTTCGACGCGATGTTCTGGCAATCGTCGCCGTACCATTGGCCGGTGATCGGCTGGCCCAGCGATCTGGAGGGGATTACGCGCGAGGAAGCTCTCGAGTTCTTTTCGATTTACTACGCTCCGAACAATCTCACGGCGGCGATCGTCGGCGACTTCGACGCGGAGCGGGCGAAGGCCTTGGCGCGGCAGTATTTCGGGCGGCTGAAACGCGGACCGGCGGCGCCGGAGCCGGTGCGCACGCGGGAGGTCGCGCAGCAGGCGGAGAAACGCATGATCGGCTACGCGGAAACGCGCCCGACGGTGCGCCTGCGCTACCACACGGTTGCCGACGCGCATGCCGACGAGCCGCCTTTGCTGGTGCTTTCGGCGCTGCTCAACGGCCGGACCGGGCGGCTGTACAAATCGCTGGTGCTGGAGCAGAAAGTGGCCGCGCAGGCCGGAGCGGGGGTCAACGGACTCAAGTTCGACGGTTACTTCGAATTGAGAGGCGTCGCCGCCCCCGGCCATACGCCCGAGGAAGTCGAAAAGGCGCTGCTGGCCGAGATTGAGGCGATGCGGCAGGAGCCGGTCGGCGAGCGGGAATTGCAGAAGGTCAAGAACCAGCAGCTTGCCGGCGACTTTCGCAAGCTGCGCTCGAAGTTCGGGCTGATGATGCAATTGCTCAGCTACGAAGCGTTGGGCGCATGGGAGAACATCAACCTGTTTTCCGACCGCATCCAGGCGGTCACCGCCGAGGACGTCCGGCGGGTGGCCCGGAAATACTTTTTCGATACGAACAAGAACGTTGCCGTCTATTACACGAAAGAAGGCGCAACGCCCGGCGGAGGCCGAAGACCGGCTGCCGCGGGAAGACCGGGAGGCAGCCAATGAAACGGCGCGACTGGATACGCACGGCGGCGGGAGCGGCCGCCGCGGCCGCTTGGGTGCGGGCGGACGACACGCCGGCGCATCCGCGGGATCTCGTTTTTCCGCCGTTGAGCTTCGAGCCGCCGACGGCGGCGGAATACCGCCGGGAGTTGACCGGCGGAGCGTCGGCCTATCTGGTGGAAGACCATCAGTTGCCGCTGGTCACGGTTGCCTTGACCCTGCGCACCGGCGGCTACCTGGTTCCCGCGGAGCACACCGGGCTGGCCGGATTCACCGGCAGCCAGATGCGTTCGGGCGGGACGAAAACGATGTCCGCGCGCGAGTTCGACGAGGAGGCCGCCTTCCTGGCTACGCAAATCGGGTCGAGCATCGGGGCGACTTCGGGCGGCGCTTCGGTCAATTGCCTGAAGCAGAATCTGGACGCCTCGCTGGCGATGTTCTTCGACATGCTGAAGAACCCCGGGTTCGACCCGGAACGGCTTGAAATTTCGCGCACGCGCAGCTTGCAGGGTATGCAGCGGCGCAACGACCGCTTGCGCGACATCCAGCGCAGGGAGTTTTCCCGCCTGATGCGCGGCGACGGTCATTTCACGACCCGGCAATCGACCGAAGCGACCGTCAAGGCGATCGACGCCGAGGCGATGCGGGAGTTTCACCGCAGTTACTACGACCCGTCGCGGTTCATCTTTGCCGTATCGGGCGACTTCGAGACGGACGACATGGTTCGCCGCCTGAACGAAGCTCTGGCGGACGGTTGGCCCGCGAACACCAAAGACCCGGGCGAGATTCCGGCGCCGAGCCATACCCCGCGGGCGGGGGTGCATATGGTCGATAAGGTCGGGCGCGACGTCAATCAATCGCACGTGGCCATCGGGCACCTGGGCATCGGGCGGTCGAACCCCGATCACATCGCCGTAGGCATCATGAACGACATCCTCGGCGGCGGCGGATTCATTTCGCGCATCATGTCGCGGGTGCGTTCCGATGAGGGGCTGGCTTACAGCGCCGGTTCTTCGTTCCGCGCGGGAATCTACTACCCCGGGCTGTTTCAGGCGGCGTTCCAGTCGAAGAATCCCACCTGCGCGCAGGCCGCGGCGATTGTTTTCGAAGAGATTGACCGCATCCGCAGCGAGAAGGTCTCGGCGATGGAGATCGACACGGCCAAGAACTCGGCGATCGAAATCTTCCCGCGCTTTTTCGCCACGGCGGGACAGGTGGCGGGGACGTTCGCGGCGGACGAATACACGAAGCGGGAAGCCGATTATTGGCGAAATTACCGCGAGCGCACGGCCGCTGTGGGCATCGACGACGTGCTGCGCGTTGCGCAGAAATATCTGCATCCGGAAAAAATGGTCGTGTTGGCGGTCGGCGACCGCGAGGCGATGCTTGCCGGCAACCCGGACAAGCCCGAGTACCGTTTCGAGAAGTTCGCGGGCGAGGGCGGGATACAGTCCATTCCGCTGCCCGATCCGATGACCATGGAGTATCCGGACGCCTGATGCGGCGGGACGGCGGTCACTCTTTGGTGATGGCCTCGTCAAGGTTGAGGATCAGGCCGGCGGTCACGGCATAAGCGGCCCATTCGGCTTGCGGGAAGGGCGCATCGGCCGGCCGGCCGCCTTGGGAGAGCAAGGCTTCCGCAGCGGCCGGGTCTCGTTCGAAGCGGGCGAGCCGGCGCCGGAAGCCGGCGGCCAGCACGGCCAGTTCCCGCGGGTTCGGCCGGCGGGCCGCGGCCAGCCGGAAAACATGGCTCAAGCGGGTTTCGGGATCGGCGTCCGCCGCTTCGCGCATGGCCCGCGCGGCCAGCGCTCGGGCGGCTTCGACGAAGGCGAAGTCGTTCATCAGGTTGAGCGCCTGGAGCGGCGTGTTCGTGCGCACGGCGCGCACCGTACAGGCTTCGCGGCCGGCCGAATCGAAATTCATCATCGACGGCGGGGGCACGGCGCGCTTCCAGAAGGTGTAGAGACCGCGGCGGTAAAGATTTTCGCCCTGGTCCATCGGGTAGTCTTTCGCGCCCGCCAGATCGCTCCACAGTCCGGGGGGCTGATAGGGCTTGACCGATGGGCCGCCGATCTTTTCGACCAGCAGTCCCGACACCGCCAGCGCCTGGTCGCGGACGGCCTCGGCGGGCAGGCGGAAGCGCGTCCCGCGGGCCAGCAGGCGGTTTTCCGGGTCGCGCTCGACCGCCTCGGGCGCCGCGCGCGACGACTGCCGATAGACGGCGCTGGAGACGATTGTTTTCAGGACGTGTTTCACGTCCCAGCCCGATTCCATGAACTCGACGGCGAGCCAGTCGAGCAGCCGCGGGTGCGTCGGCCATTCGCCTTGCGAGCCGAAGTCTTCGACGGTGCGGACGATGCCGGCGCCGAAAAGCATCTGCCAAAACCGATTGACCGTGACGCGCGCCGTCAACGGATTGCCGCGCGAGGCCACCCAGCGGGCGAATTCCAGGCGGTTGCGCGGTGATTCCCGGGACAGGGCGGCGGGCACGCCGGGCTGCACTTCCTCGGCGGGCGCGTCGTAGGCGCCGCGGTCGAGGCGGTAGGTTTTGCGGGGAATGCGGCGCTCCCGCATCACCATCACGGTCGGTATCGAGTCGGAAAACCGCTGCCGCTCGTCTTCGAGATCGCGGATTTTGGCGGTGAGCGACGTGATTTCCGCCGGGCCGAAGCGGTTGGCGTACGCCTGGTCGAGTTTCCGTTGCGCCGCCGGGCTGCGTTGAGGCTTCGGCGCGGCGGCCAGTCGGTCGATGCGCTCGCGGACGGCATCGACCGCGATTTCCTCGGGAGTCAACGCCCGGCTCCAGACCGAAACCCGGTCGAGTTGACCCTGAAAGCCGAGACCGAGGCCGCGTCCGACGCGCAGCGGTTCTTTCGACTTGATTTCCTGGTTCATCTCGTCGCGGACAATCCGTTTGGCGGCGGGTTTGCCGTCGATATATATCCGCACGCCCGAGGCGAGGCGGCTGCCGTCGTAGGTGAAGGCAACGTGCCGCCATTGGTCGAGGGCGACCCGCGGCTCGGAATCGATGCGCAGGCAGTCGTCGAGCCAGCGGTTGATGAGGTTGACCTGCAGCCGTCCGTCGTTGAGGTAGAAGCCCCAGCCGGGGTTGCTTTGCGTGTCTTCTTCCGCGGAGACGTCGCCGGTTCTGGAGACGATGGCTCCGTCCGCCGCGGCGGGCCGAATCCAGGCGCTTGCGGTGAAGCGGTCGTAGAAGCTGAAATCGGCAACGTCGCCGAGCTCGACGGCGCGCTTGCCGTCGAAGGACTTGTCGGCGTCGTCGGGCAGGGCGGCGACCCGGCCGCGGGCGTCGGTCCAATCCAAGGGCCAATCGAGGGGCCGATCGGCTGGGGCCGCGGCGGCGCGGCGCTCCCAGTTGCGGCGCGCCCGGCGGCCCTTGTCGAGCAGCGCCGCGCGGCGCCGTTTCAGCGCATCGATTTCGGCGGACATCGCCGCCAGTTTTTCCTGCTGTTCGGCGGTGGGCGCCTGGACGAACGGCGGGGAGTTGCCGTACTTGAACGCCTTGCCTTTTTCGGGCACGTTGTTGAAGTAGGCGAACATGCCGTAGAACTCTTTTTGCGTGAAGGGGTCGTATTTGTGGTCGTGGCAGCGCGCGCAGCCCATGGTCACGCCCAGCCAGACGGTCGATGTGGTATCGACGCGGTCGACGACGTATTCGACGGCGTATTCCGCATCGACGATGCCGCCTTCGCCGTTGCCGCGGTGATTGCGGTTGAACCCGGTGGCGACGATTTGGTCGAGCGAGGCGTTGGGCAGCATATCGCCGGCAAGCTGCTCGACGGTGAACTCGTCGAAGGGCTTGTTGGCGTTGAAGGCGTCGATGACCCAGTCGCGCCAGCGCCACATATAGCGTTCGGCGTCGGTCTGGTAGCCGTTGGTGTCGGCGTACCGCGCCGCGTCGAGCCAGCGCGCCGCCATGCGCTCGCCGTAGCGGGGGGAAGCCAGCAGGCGGTCAACCGCCTTTTCGTAGGCGCGCGGCGATTGGTCGGCCAGAAAGGCGTCGATTTCTTCAAGCGAAGGGGGGATGCCGGTCAGGTCGAGGCTGAGGCGTCGGATCAGCGTTTCGCGGGCGGCCTGCGGCGAGGGGGAAAGCCCCTCGTTTTCGAGGCGTTTCAGGACGAACGCATCCATGGGGTTTCTTACCCAATCCGCTTGCCGAACCGCCGGCGGCTCGGGGCGCTTGGGAGGGATGAACGCCCAATGCCCGCTCCATTCCGCGCCTTGTTCGATCCAGGTTTCGATCCGCTCGGTCTCGGCCCGCGTCAGCCCGGCATGGCCGGCGTAGGCGGGAGGCATGCGGCGGGCCGGATCGCCGCTGCTGACGCGCAGGTAAAGCTCGCTGCGCGAAGGGTCTCCCGGAACGATGATTTTTCGCCCGGAAGCGGACTCGATGCGCGCGCCGCGCTCGGTGTCGAGACGGAGTTTCGTGGTGCGGTTTGAGGCGTCCGGGCCGTGGCAGGTGAAGCACCTGTCGGAAAAGATCGGACGGATATCCCTGTTGAACTCGACGGTGGCCGCGCCGGCAAGGCCGCACGCGGCAAGGGCAGGCAGGAAAATCGCGGCGCGCATCCTGCCTTGAATTATAGACCCGCTCGGCAGCGGCGGCGCTACATCAATTTGGGGCCGGCCGCGCGGCTGATCGCCGCCGCGGCATGGGCCTCCGCCGCTTGGCCGAGACCGATCGGCCCGATGCCTTCCGCGCTCTTGGCCTTGATGCTGACGAGGTCCGGGTCGATTTGCAGAATGCCCGCGACATTTTTGCGGATGCGTTCGCGGTAGGGCAGGATTTTCGGCCTTTCGATGACGATGATCGTATCCACGTTGACGATCCGCCAGCCATAGCCTTGCAGCAACTCTCTGGCGTGCCGCAGAAAGATCGAGCTGTCGGCGTCTTTCCATTGCTCGTCGGAAGGCGGGAAGATTTCTCCGATGTCGCCCATCGAAGCCGCTCCGAGCAGAGCGTCGGTGAGGGCGTGCAGCAGGATGTCTCCGTCGGAATGTCCGGACAGTCCCTTTTCGAAGGGGACGGCGACTCCGCCGAGGATCAGTTTTTTGCCGGATTCCAGGCGGTGCAGATCGTAGCCTACGCCCATGCGGAATTCGCGCGGGTCAATGGTCGGGATGCTGGGGATCGGCGGCGCGCTCACGTTTGCCCTGCTCGTCTTTCTTGCTCGTAGAAAAGTTGCGCCAGGGCCATGTCGCCGGGGCGCGTGATCTTGATATTGCGCTCGCTGCCGCGCATGACGTGGACATCGGCGTTCAGGTGCTCGACCAGGGCTGCCTCGTCGGTGCCGAGGAAGCCGTCGCGTTCGGCGTTGTCGAAAGCGCGTTCGAGCAGGGACTTGCGGAAGACCTGGGGCGTTTGCGCCAGCATGATGCGTTCGCGCGGCAGGGTCGCTTCGATCGTGCTGCGTCTGACTTGCTTGACGGTTTCGACCGCGGGCAGCCCCAGGATCACGGCGTCGGTTTCGGCTGCCTTGGCGATCGCCGCTTCGATGAGATCGACAGGGACGAAGGGGCGGACGCCGTCGTGAACGGCCACGATGTCGATGTCTGGCGACACCGCGCGCAGTCCGTTGCGCACCGATTCCTGCCGGTTGCGTCCGCCGGCGACGACGCGGACGCTCTTGGCGCCGCTTTCCGCGGCCACGTCGTCGGCGACGGCCGCGGCATCTTGCGCGGGAACGACAACGAGGATTTCGTCGACGCTCGGGGCGGCGAGAAATTTGCGGACGGCATGCACGAGGATGGGCGCGCCGCCGAGGGGCATGAACTGCTTGCGGTCGGCGCCGAACTGCGCGGAGACCGCTTTGCCCATGCGCGTACCGAGACCCGCGGCGGGGAGTATGGCGGCGACTCTCATGGAACGGAATTACCGCCCGGCATGTTCGACCCCGTGATACCGCGGGCGGTAAGGCGCCGGCCGCCGGACATCGGGCGGCGGCGCATCTTCGGCCGGGTCGCCGGGTTGCGGGGGATTCGTTTGGCGGAACCTGCGGCCTCCGCCGGCCGCCGGCCGCTGTGCGTCGCCGCGCTCGTCGCAGCGCCCGAAGATCATTTTCCCTGCCGTCGTTTGCAGGACGCTGGTGACGGAAATCTCGATTTTCTTCGAGATGTGTTTCCGGGCGTTATCGACCACCACCATCGTGCCGTCGTCGAGGTAGGCCACGCCCTGATTGTATTCCTTGCCTTCTTTGAGGATGAAGACCTGCATCGTTTCGCCGGGCAGAACGACCGGTTTCAGCGAGTTGGCGAGTTCGTTGAGATTGAGGATCGAAACGCCGTGCAGTCGCGCGACCTTGTTGAGGTTGAAGTCGTGGGTGACGATTTTCCCACCGGTTTCCTTGGCCATCTCGATGAGCTTGAGATCCACTTCCTTGAGCCGGGGATAATCGTTTTCGGTGATCGAGACGTCGATGTTGGGGGCGTTCTGGATGCGTTGGAGGATGTCGAGCCCGCGGCGGCCGCGGTTGCGGCGCGAGTCGTCGGCGGAGTCGGCTATGTTTTGCAGTTCCCACAGGACGAACTGCGGGATGACCAGGGTTCCTTCGATAAAACCCGCCTCGGCCACGTCGGCGATGCGGCCGTCGATGATGACGCTGGTATCGAGTATCTTGGGCGCGTGCAACGGTTTGCGCTCTTCGTCCGCGGGCTCGGCGAATTTGCCCGCGAGCAGGATATCCCCTTTGCCGGCGCCGACCGACAGCCCCAGGTAGGCCGCGAGCAAAAGAACGCTGAGTTGCGCGCGGGGCGCCGCCGGCGGATCGATCGCCGCGCTGAGGACGTGCGCCGCCGGCCAAGCGGCCAACAACGCCAACAACAGCCCTGCCGCGGCGCCGATCAGCCGCCGCGGCGAAGCTCGGCGCAGGCGGACCTCCGCAAAAATCGCTGAGGCGGCCAGCAGCGCGCCGAACGCGCCGGCAACGAGCGGCCCCGCGCCGAAAAGCTCGAACGCCAGGAACAGGAGCGTGAGAGCGGCGGCGAAAACGGCTCGCAAAACCCACAGACCGTTCACGCTTCAACTCCCCGGCAGCCGCCGCGGAGACTTCGCCGCTCAGAGAAACCCGCCATGATTTTCACAAGCCGTAAGCCGCCGACCGGACAGTATGGTATCACCCTGCTTTTCCGCTGCGCAGCGGGGAGATCTTGCGGGCTTTTGCAGCGGTCTTGCGCGGTCAGGCTTCAAGGGCCTGCTTGCAGTATTGGAAGCACTTCCTGACCTCGGCAAGCGTATCGGCGCCTTTGTATTCGTACTCGATATTGGCCGGGATCTTGAATTTGCGGTCGCGCAGCAGATGCAGCACTTCCTTGATCGGCGTGTCTCCCTTGCCGAAGGCCGTGTTCTCGCCCTGGTTGCGCTTGCGGTCTTTGATATGCAGGGCGACGATGTCCGCGTGCCGGCGCTCGATGTAATCGATCGGATCGAATCCGGCGGCGACGAAGTGCCCGATATCGAGGTTGATCGCGATGTGGCTGGTGCCCATGCGCGCGGCGTCGAAATCTTTGGGCGTGGCGAACTCGTTTTCGCGGATTTTGGAGTGGTTGTGCATGCCGACCAATATGCCGTAGCGCCTGGCGTATTTGTCCACGCGCTTCGATACGGAGACGTGGCCGGAAGCGGTAATTACCGAGGCGCCGAGCGCTTTGGCCATTTCGAAACCGCGTTCGATTTCTTCGTCGGTGAAGTCGTCGCGGAAGCTGTAGTTGTAGGCGTGAAGTTCGATGCCGGCTTCGTGGAAGCCGCGGCCGAGCTTCTCGTAGTGCGACAGCGGCGTTTTCAGGCGGTGCTCGCGGAGTTTCGCGCGGCCGTCCGCCTTGCCGCGGGTCTGCCGCAAAGGCTCCACGTGGCCGCTCCACATTTCGCACAGGCCGAAGCCGATCTCTTTCATTCCGGCGACGGCCTCTTCGATGGAGCGGTCGCGGAAGCTGTAGCTCTGCGCGCCGATCGTAACTCCCTTGAACGTGGAGCTGTTGGTCTCATGCGCGGCGGCGCGGCTCGCCGCAGCCAATCCGGCGGCGCCCGTGAAAACGGTTTGGGCGAAGTGTCTGCGGGTCGTTGTGCGGGGCATGGTCGTATTCGTTCCTCTCCTGTTGTCTTGGTGCTTGATGCTGCCTTGATGCTCGATGCTGCGGGGCGGCGCAGCCCTATATGGTATCGCTTTCGGGATCGGTTTTGGGCGACTTGGGCGGAAACGAGCTATTCTGGGGCGATGGGGTCGAACGGTCCATTCCGCTTGTCGGTGTGCAACGAGCTTTACGGCGAGACGGATTTCGCGGCGGCCTGCCGCTCGATCAAGGCCGCCGGCTGGGACGGCATCGAGATTGCGCCGTTCACGCTGATGACCGAGGCCGTGAAACTCCCCGCCGCGCGGCGCCGGGAAATCCGCGACATCGTTGTTTCCGAAGGGCTGGAGTTCGTCGGGCTGCATTGGCTGACGGTCGGGCCGGCGGGACTGCACGTGACCACCCCGGACGCAGCGGCGCGCGAGCGCAGTTGGGAATACGTGCGCGGGCTGGCGGCGCTGTGCGCCGACTTGCGCCCCGAGGACGGCGCGGGCGGCGTGATGGTGTTCGGCTCGCCCGGTCAGAGGAAAACCGCCGGCGGGCTGACGACGGCGCAGGCGGAACAGAACTACATCGACGGGGTGCGCTCGATCGTTGCCGACCTTGAAGCGGCCGGCGTGACCCTGTGCGTGGAAGCTCTGCCCGCCGCGCAATGCGACGTGATCCTGACGCTCGACCGCGCCGCGGAGATTGTCGATACGATCGGCAGTCCGAACGTGCAAACGATGTTCGATGCGCACAACGCCATCGACGAGGTCGAGCCGCATGACGCGCTCATTGCCCGGCATTGGCCGAAAATCCGCCATATCCACGTCAATGAATTGGACGGCAGCTATCCCCGGCCGGGCGGCGGCTACGATTTCAAGCCGATCCTGCAAACGGCCAAAGACCGCGCGTTCGACGGCTGGGTGTCGATGGAGGTTTTCGACTTCACTCCCGGAGCGGAGCGGATCGTGAACGAATCGATCGCTTATCTGCGGGCGGAGATCGATGCGCTGCGATAGCGCGCGCCGGCGGGCTTCGTTCAGAACACCGTGAAGCAGAAAACGTCGTTTCTGCCTTGAGGCGTCAGGCCGTACTCGCCCGGCGGCAAGCTGCCGTTGACGCGGATGCGCACCACCTTGCCGTCGATCGGCTCGATGTCGAGAAAGTAGGGGCGGGCCACGATTTTCTTCTTTTTGCGGTAGAGGATTTCGCGGCGGCCCTTGACCGTTTCGAAGCCGTAGAGCTGCAGGGCGGAGGGATCGATTTCGACCCATTCGAAGAGAAACTCCGGCCCGGCCAAAGGCGTGCGCGCGTTCGAGGTTGCCCCGCGCACCCAGAAGCGCAGCTCGTTTTTCTTTTCCTCTTCGTTGGCCTCGAGCGGCTCGACTTCGATCAGCGAGCCGCCGTGGATGAGATACGGCCTGTCGGGCTTTTCGGGATTGGGCAGTCCCAGCCGGTTTTTGACCTGTCCCGCCGCCGGCGCCGTCAGCAGGAGCGCGGCCGCAAGAGCCGTCAGCAATCGCATATGCGCATTTTAGGCAAGGTCGGAACAGGCAGGCAAGAGGAGCAGGGGAGGGGGCGGCTCCTGTTCAGGCTTTCCGTGATTGCTACTCTTCCCCTCTTTTTCCGCACTTTTTGCTTCCCCCTTTCTTGTCCGGGAATTCGGGCGGTCCGTTCGGCGCAAAGCCGCTGATATAATTCGGGTTTCAGGCCCGGCCGGGCCGCGCGCAATCCCATGGCCACCCTCGACGCCGGTCTCGCCGACGCGGCGACCATCGCCAAATACGAACCCGTCATCGGGCTCGAGGTCCACGTCCAGCTCAAGACGGAGACGAAAATTTTTTCGGCGAGTTCGCACGAGTTCGGCAACGCGCCGAATACGCAAACCGATCCGGTCGTGCTGGGGCTGCCGGGCGCGCTGCCCGTGCTCAACCGCAAGGCCGTCGCGTTGGCCGTGCGGGCTTCGCTGGCGATTCATTGCCGGGTCAACCGTTATTCGCAGTTCGCGCGCAAAAACTATTTCTACCCCGACCTGCCGAAGGGCTACCAGATTTCGCAGTACGACAAGCCGCTGGCCGAGCACGGTTGGCTGGACATCGAGGCGAACGGGGCAAACAAGCGGGTCGGCATCACGCGCCTGCACATGGAAGAAGACGCGGGCAAGACGGTTCACGACGGGTTCAGCGATTCGGCGCGCTACAGCTACGTCGATCTCAACCGCGCCGGCGCGCCGTTGTGCGAGATCGTCAGCGAACCGGATATCCGCAGCGCCGAAGAGGCCGTCGCCTACCTGAACGAGCTCAAGCTCATGATGCAATTCTCCGGCGCCTCCGACTGCGACATGGAAAAAGGCCAGCTTCGCTGCGACGCCAACGTTTCCGTGCGGCCGCGGGGTCAAAAGGAGTTCGGCATCCGCTGCGAAATCAAGAACGTCAACTCGTTCCGCTACGTCAAGCAGGCGATCGAATACGAAATCGCGCGGCAGGCGGCGTTGGTCGAAGCGGGCGGAACCGTCGTCCAGGAAACGCGGCTGTTCAATACCGCGACCGGTGCGACCGCCGGCATGCGCGGCAAGGAAGAAGCGCACGATTACCGCTATTTCCCCGAGCCCGACTTGCCGCCGCTGATCGTCTCGGACGCTTGGCAAGCGGAAATCCGCGCCGCCATGCCGGAGTTGCCGCCCGCCAAGCGGCGGCGGTTCATCGAGGAATACG
This sequence comes from Bryobacterales bacterium, assembly GCA_965242705.1. GTDB lineage: Bacteria > Acidobacteriota > Terriglobia > Bryobacterales > UBA6623 > CATQHP01. Next base: position 4,526,714 of record OZ251486.1, on the reverse strand, counting down.
GGCTTTCGGAGTACGACGCGCGGGTGTTGACGCTCACGCAGGCCGCGGCGGACTACTTCGAGACGGCGGCGCGCAAGTCGAAACAGCCGAAAACCGCGGCGAACTGGGTGCAGGGCGAGTTGATGGGCGCGCTCAACGCCGCGGGCGGGAAAGTCGAAGATTCGCCGATCGCCGCCGAGGATCTGGCGGCGCTGATCGCGCTCATCCACGACGGCTCGCTCTCGGGCAAGCTGGCCAAGGAAGTTTTCGCCAAGATGTTCGCGAGCGGAAAGACCGCAGCGGATATCATCGAAGCCGAAGGCCTGCGGCAGATCAGCGACACGGGGGAACTGGAGGCGATCATCGCCGATCTGCTGGCGAAATCGCCCAAGCAGGTCGCCCAGTACCGCGGCGGCAAGACCGGCGTAATCGGCTTTTTCGTGGGCGGGGTCATGCGCGCCACGCGCGGGCAGGCCAACCCCAAGCTGGTCAACCAACTGCTCAAAAAAGCTCTCGACGGTTAGCCCGCCGCGAAAGCGCTAATCTGGTTTCCGTGCAAGTTCCGTCCCGCGCCGCCCTCGTTCTGCTTTTCGCCGCTGCGGCGGCATCCGCCCAGCCTGCGCCCGATTACCGCGAGCCGCAGCGCCCGCAGTTCCATTTCACTCCGGCCAAAATTGGACCAACGACCCGAACGGGTTGGTGTTCTTCCGGGGCGAGTACCATCTTTTCTACCAATACAATCCGTTCGGCGACACTTGGGGACATATGAGTTGGGGGCATGCGGTCAGCGCGGACATGCTGCACTGGAAGCATCTGCCCGTAGCGCTGCCCGAGGCCGACGGCATCATGATCTTTTCGGGCAGCGCCGTCGTCGATTGGAACAACACAAGCGGATTCGGCAAGGGCGGCGAGCCGCCCTTGGTCGCCGTCTATACGGGGCGCACGGCGACGCATCAACAGCAGAGCATCGCCTATTCGACCGACCGCGGGCGCACTTGGACGAAGTACGCCGGCAACCCGGTGATTCCGAGCAAGCGCCGACATTTCCGCGACCCCAAGGTGCTTTGGCATGAAGAAAGCGCGCAGTGGATCATGCTGACCGTCCTGGCCGACGAGAGAAAAATCCGCTTCTTCGGCTCGAAAAACCTCAAGGAATGGACGCATCTGAGCGATTTCGGGCCGGCCGGGGCGTTTCCGGTCAGCAACTGGGAATGCCCCGACCTGTTCGAGTTGCCGGTCGAGAACGTTCCGGGCGAGGCGAAATGGGTTTTGCAGGTCGATTCGGGCAACGGGCATCCGGCGGGCGGGTCGGGGCGCCAGTATTTCACGGGCGTCTTCGACGGCAAGCGGTTCCGCAGCGACAATCCGCCGGAGTCCGCGCTGTGGGTGGACCACGGCAAGGACTTCTATGCCGGGCAAACCTGGTCGGACGTACACGCTGCGGACGGCAGGCGGATCATTCTGGGCTGGATGAACAACTGGCGCTACGCCCGACAAATCCCGACGAAACCTTGGCGGGGGGCGATGACGCTGCCGCGCGAGTTGTCGCTGCGGCGTTACCCCGAAGGCGTCCGCCTGCGCCAAGAACCGGTACGCGAGGCGCGCAAGCTGCGCGGCGAGCATCTTTCATTGCGGGACGTTTCCATTGAGGAAGCGGCGCGGGCCATAGAGGAAAAGCAGTTTGCCGCCGACACTCTCGAAATCGAGATTGAGATCGCGCTCGGCGGCGCAACCGAAGTCGGGCTTTCGGTGCGGGACAACGGGCAGGGGCAGCACACGCGGATCGGTTATGCGCCGGCGCAGCAGCATTTGTTCGTGGACCGCGCAGCATCGGGCGCGACGGATTTTCACGACGACTTTGCCGGGCGGCATGCGGCGCGTCTGGCCGCGCCGGAGGGCCGGGTGAGGCTGCGCGTCTTCGTCGATCGCTCTTCGGTGGAGGTCTTCGACGGAGACGGCCGCGTGACGATTACCGATCGCATTTTCCCCGACCCGGCGAGCCGCGGCTGGTCGCCGTACGCCAAGGGCGGCACCGCCCGCGTTGCGCGCCTCGACGCCTGGAAGCTGCGCAGCGTCTGGTAGCGGGCGGCTTCGCCGCGGCTGCGAGTCGGACAAGTCACGGTTCGCGGGCGGGGCCGCGCTTTTACTCTACGGAAGCTGTTGAAGTTGCAGGGACTCGCCGCCGGGGTAGGCACACGTGCTGCGCCACAGTTTCGCCACGCACCTGCTCGAGCGCGGCGCCGACCTGCACAGCTTGCAAATGATGCTCGGTCACGCCGACATTTCCACTACGCAGATATACACGCACGTTCTGTGCAAGCGTCTGCGCGAAGTTTACGACCGGCACCACCCGCGCGGCTGACGGTCCGCGGCAAGGGCGCGGCGGGTACTTGCGTCCCGCCGCGCCGCACGCGCTGCTTATGCCGCGGGCTGCCGGCAGGCTGTCGGACTTAGTCTCCCAACCGACGGATGAAAAGAATCTTGTCTCTTATCCTTGGTGACGCCGTCCCGCCACTCGTAGAAAAATCCACGCGCCTACCGACTGTCCCCAACTTCTCGTCGTCCCGGGTCGCGCCGTCGCCGTTCACCACAACCAAAAATTCGGCAGGGGCAGGGGACGGTGGAGCATATAGCGCTTCACCGATTATATTCACGGTCGTTCCGGTGCTATCTTGTCCTGAAACGGCAGGTATCTCGCGGACAGAAAACCTATTGTTATAACCATGATTGACGGTTGTGGGGGCACTGATCCAATACTTCCCGGGTCCCAACCGAACGGTATCGGCGGCAAGATCGACGGTCACGCCCTCCGCCGAGCCGACGGCCCGGTCGAGGTTAAACCGAATGATGGGGCGCGCTCGGGGGTCAACGGTCAGATCGTAGTTGGAATATTCGATGCCGACAATTTCGTTGTCCTGCGCCGACGCCGCACTGCCGCCAACGGACAACGCCAGAACCAGCGCCGCCGCCAAAACAAAAACCTTTCTCAAACTCGTCATTTGTGTTTTTTCTCCTTTTTCCCTTTGCTTTGCGTCAAAAAAATCCGCCTTGCTCCTACGATGGAGCATGGCGTCTCAACCCACTATAAAGCAGACGATCCGGCCGATGCAACAGTCCGGGCGGATTTTCTTGCGGCCGCCCTCCATCATCTCAGGGAATATCTGAACAAGGGGGCGGAAGGAGCGCCGACGACCCGATGGGTCCCGTCAGGGGCCGCCGTCGGAGTCTGTTGCTGAAGCGCGCTTACGATATTGCTTCAGCCCCCGGGCACACAACGCCGCCGCGCGACTTTTGCCGCGGCGGCTAACGCGCGGCGGAAGTTTTCTCTGCGCCGCCGGCCGGAGGCGGCTCCACCGGAGGCAGCACCGTCAGCAGAACGGAGGGCAGCGGGCGGCGAACGTCGTTGCGCTTGCGCGGCGGCCCTATCCACAAGGTCGAGAGCGCCTCGACCGTTTTGGAACGCCCCGCCGCGCGTCCGAGGATGCGGATCGGGTAATCTCCGGGCGCAACGCCGGCATCGACGGTCAGACTCAGCGAAATTTCGGGGATGATGACGTTGTCGCCGTCGCCCGACGGGCCGAAGAACTGGTCCGCGCGAAAGCGCCCCCGCGTTGCGGCCATGCCCGCGGGCAACCCCTCGACCCACACATCGACCGCCTCATCGAAACCGGGATCGCGGATCAGCAGAACGCCGACCGGCTCCGTTGCGCCCGCCCGCAGATTCAGATTTTCCGGGTCGGAAAGCAGGGCAAAGCCGGGCGGCCGATCCTCGATGCGCAGGCGGTAGGCGAACGACGGTCCGCCGCGTCCGATGCGGTCGCGCACGACCAGCTTGTACCTGCCGTCGGCTTCCGGCGTGAAATGCAGCAGCGAATCGAGGTTGCCGAGCACCGTTCCCGCGCCGGCCATCAGGTCGTCGTGCTCGGCCAACAGCCTGCCCTTGCCGTCGAAAAGCGCCAGCACCGTATCCAGGTAGGGCAGGCCCATCTGCGCGGCGAGGCTTGCCGCTACGATCGGCTTTCCCGCTCGAAGCTCAAGGTCGTAAACGTCCTCTTCGCCCTCGCGGTCGAGCGAGCCGTTCACGGCGACGCCTCCGGCGGGAAGCGGCCCGATCCCGGTTGCCTGCGTTTCCGGCAAGTCCGCGATCTCGAAGCTCAGGCGGTCGTCGATTCCGTGCGGTCCGCGCGTCCACAGGCGCCAGAGTCCTCGGGCGGCGTCTTGCGGAACGTCGAAGGCGGCGCGGCATTCTTCGCGCCCGCATTCGATCTCTTGGCCGGCGATCCGTCCGCGCCGGTCGGCGCCGCTTCTGACGGGTATGGTGTAGGGGAAAGTCAACCGATAGTATTCCGCGCCGCGAACCGGAGCGAGCCAAATTTCCTCAATCGAATCGAGCGCGCGTCCGCGAAGCGAGACGGTGACGCGGGAACCGGCGCGGGCGCCCAAGGGGAAAACCGCTTCGACCGAGGGAAGCTGCGAGATGCGCAGCATGTAGCCGCAGTTCTTCGCGCAGTTCACGCGCTGCGGCCCGCGGTACTGGTCGAGCTTCAGATAGTAACGGCCGCCGCGGTCGAAGACGTGCTCCAGAAACGGGGTTTCCAGGTAGTCGTCGCGGTCGTCGTTGAAGGCGATGCGCCGGCCGTCGGCGTCGAGCAGCGTCAGATTGTTTTCGAGGAAGCCGCCGTATTCGAGCGAGCGCAGATCGAACGTCCAGCGCTCGCCCGCGCGGGCTTCGAAGCGGAAGCAGTCGATGTCGGCGAGCTTGCGCATCGCCCCGTGCAGGGTTTGCGGCTCGAGCTCGAGCGCCTGTGCGCGGCCGAGCGTGTCGTTGGGTTCGGCTTCGTAAGTCGAGGGGAACGAATCGACGTAGAAAAGCCGCGAGTTGGCGCGGCCCGACGCGGTGAGCAGCGTGGCGATATGCGGCCCCGGCTCGGCTTGGGCGGCAATGCGGATTCGTCCGGTGATTTTCGAGTCCGAAACCGACCTGCCGTTTTCCCAAGTCAGATGCGGGGAATCGAACGCTACATCGAGCGGCGAGGCGAGGTTCCTGCCGACGATTTCGACGGCGGCGGTTGCGCCTTGCCGCCCGCCGAACGGCTCGAAACGGTCAACCCAAGGGTCGTTGGGGTCCTCGGCGGCGAGCCCCGCCGCGGCAAACAGCAGCGGAGCCAACGCAAGCGCCGGCGGCGGGCGGAACGCCGGCTGCTCAGCCGAACAATTCGCGGATCGGAATGCCGCCGTCATTGATCTTTACCGGACGCCCGTTCGTATGGTATTCCTTGCCGCTGTCGATGCCGAGCTTCTTGTAAACCGTAGCGCCGAGGTCTTCGACCGAGATCGGCCGGTCGATCGGTTCCGCGCCCTTGTCGTCGGACGCCCCGATGATTTGGCCTCCCGGCACGCCGGCGCCCGCCGCGGCGATTGAAAATACGCCGGGCCAGTGGTCGCGGCCGGCCGAGTGGTTGATTTTCGGCGTACGTCCGAACTCGCCGACCGCCAGCACCAGGGTGCTGTCGAGCAAGCCGCGCCGCTCCATGTCTTCCAGCAGCGCCGCAAACGCCTGATCGAACTCAGGGTAGAGTTTTTTGTTGGTTTTGTCGTTGTCGGTGTGCGTGTCGTACCCGCCGTGGAACAGCGCCGCCAGCCGTACGCCGGCCTCGATCAGCCGCCGCGCCAGCAGCGCCCCTTGCCCGGCCGTGGTGCGGCCGTAAGCGTCGCGCAGCTTGTCCGGCTCGGCGTCCAGATCGAACGCCTTTTTGGCCTGAGGCGAGCTGACCAGATCGAGGGCCTTGCGGTAGAAGTGCTCCATGCCGTCCACGACCTGGGACTTTTCCATGCGTTCGAGCGAGGCGTCGAGCGCCGCGAGCAGTTTCGCCCGGCCCTCGGCTTCTTCGAGGCCGAGTCCGGTAGGCAGCGTCAAATCCTGCACCGAGAAGTTGCCGCGGTTCGGGTCGCCGGTGATGAAGGGGTCGTAAGCCGACCCCAGAAAGCCGGCGTCCGCGCAGATATCTTTCTTGGGAATCACTACGAACGGCGGCACTCCGTTGCGGGCGCCCAATTCGCGGGCGGCGACCGAGCCGTAAACCGGATGTTTGTAGGCGTTGTTCGGCTGCTGCCCGGAAAAAATGTACTGTTTGGCCTTTTCGTGGATCGCTTCGCGCGAATACATCGAGCGGATGACCGAAAACTTGTTGAAACCCTTGGCCAGACGCGGCAGCAACTCGCTGAAGCGGACGCCCGGCTGCGCCGCGGGTATGGTCCCGAAACCGCCGCGAATCTCGCCGGGCGCTTGCGGCTTGGGGTCGAACGAGTCGTGCTGGCACAGGCCGCCCTGCTGGAAAAAGATCAGGCAGGAAACATCCGTGCGGCCGGCCGATGCTTGCAGCATCTTTGCCAGTGAGACGCCGCCGAACGCCGCGCCGCCCAGACGCAGCACGTCGCGGCGGCTGTAGCGCGAACGCATTTCCGAAAGCAGCATCGCAGCGGCAAATCAGCGGTTAAGCTGAAACTCCTTCGCATTCAGGATAGCCCACAAGACGTTTTCCAGGCCGCGGCGGCGGTTTCGTCCGGCGGTTCGTTCCGCCGCGAGGTAGCGTTCGATTGCCGCGCTCTGCTCCGCGTCCGGCGGGGCGGAGCAGGCGCGCACGTAAAGCCGGCGCACGATTTCCCGGTCGCTCAGGCCGCGTTCGATGAGGCCGCCGAGCACGTTGTCCGGCGCGGAGAGCTTTTCCCTGAGGCCGTCGCCGTTCATCATGTGCAGCGCCTGCGCGAGCGAAGGGGCGTTCGAGCGGGCTTCCATGATGTCGCGCCGCGGGTGGCCGAACGTCGTCAGGAAATAGGTCGAGCCGATGCTCGCGATCAATTCTTTCGACGACGTTCCGGGCGGGTAGTTGGTAAACGTTTCCAGGCTGCCGGTCACTTGCGAAACGGCGTCGAGCAAGACTTCAGCGGGCAGCTTGCGCGGGCGGTAGCGCGCGAACAAGACGTCTTCCAGCGCATCGAGGCCGCCGGCGCGGTCGGCGGCGTGCGCGCTGAGTTGGTAGGTCTTCGAGTTGAGGATCGCCCGGTGTACGGCCTTGAAGCGAAAACCGGAGTCGATGAAAAGCTGCGCCAGATCGTCGAGCAGCCGCGGATGGGTGGCGCGGTTCGTCGAGCGGAAATCGTCGAAAGGCTCGACGATGCCGCGGCCGAAATACTCGTACCAGACGCGGTTGACCGCAGCGCGGGCGAACTGCATCTTGCGCTCCCGCGTGATCCAGTCGGCCAGCGCCTTGCGGCGGTCCACGCCCGCCGGGATGTCCGCAACCTCGCCGCCCAGAAATTTGGGCGCGACCGGCTTTCCCGTCAACGGGTGCAGCGCTTCGCCGCGCCGCTCGTTGTACCAGACGCGGCGGTATTGTCCGTAACCATGCTTGACCTTCATCCGCGCCAGGAACGCCGCCATGCCGTAGAAATCGTCCTGGGTCAGGTTTTCCAGCGGATGGTTATGGCATTGCGCGCACTCGATGCGCTGACCGAGGAAGAGGCGCGTCACGGTCGGCACGGCCTTTTCGATCTCGAACTTTTTGAGCATGAAATCGATTGCCGGATGCCAGAAATTTCCGGCCGGGCGCACGGTCGTATCGCCGACGGCGGCGATCATTTCCCGCACTGCGGCATCGTAGGGCTTGTCTCCGCGAATCAGGTCATGGAGCCAGCGCTTGTACGAGCCGTTGGTGCGGCCTTGCGAGTAGTACTGGGAATTGCGGAACCAGTCTTCGAACTTCACCAACCAGTGCGCGGCGTACTCCCCGCGCTCCAGCAGGCGGTCGATCAGCTTCGCGCGCTTGCCGGCTTCGCGGCTTGCGGCGAAACTTTCGACCTCGTCGATGGTCGGCAGGACGCCTGCCGCGTCGAGGAAAACGCGGCGCGCAAAGGCGCGGTCGGCGGTCGGCGGGAACGGCTCGATATTGACTTCCCGCAGCTTGCGGAAAACATGTTCGTCGATGAAATTGTTCGGGCGGAGCCCGCGGTATCCATCCCCGGCGGCCTCGTCGATGACAATGAATTGCGACGCAGCGACTTTGCCCATCGCCCGGGCGGTTACCGCGGTCAGGCCGCGACCCCGGGCAATCACCCGGCCGTCTTCGACTTCCGACACCACGGCGATATCGTTGACGGCGTAGCGCACCTCGTCGGTCATATCGCGCGTCGAGCCGTCGGAAAGCCTGCCGATGACAGCGAGCGGCTGCACCGTCCCGGCGCCGACGAGCACGCTTTCGGCGGGGTGCATTTCGAGCCGTTCCAGGCGGACTCCCGCCGAGCCGTAGGCCGCGCCCTGCCGGAGCCAATGCAGGATGGTGCGGTATTCGTCCGATTCCGGGGTCATGAGTTGCCCGCCGCCGTGGGCCGTTCGGAAAGACGGCTTGGCCAGCAGCAGCGATTCTTCCGGCGCTTCGGCAGAGATGCGCCGGCCTCCGCCGCCGCGTACGATCATTTCGTAATCGGCTTTGGCGTTGGAACCGTAGAGCGATAGCTTGAAGCCGTTCTGCCCGGCGGGCGAGCCGTGGCAGGCTGAACTGTTGCAGCCCTTGGTGGTGAAGATCGACAGCAAATCGCGCTCGAAACCGATATCGACGGCTGCGGCGCTTTGCCCGACTCGCACCTCGGCCCGGCTCGAACCCTCGGCGCAGCGCGCCACAATTTCCGCCGCGCCGCCGCGCCGCCCGATCAGGCGGCCTCCCTCAACGCCGACAACGGCGGGGTCGCTGCTGGTTACCGTACAGCCGCTGCCGCCGCGGACAAGGAACCGCTGCGCCGCCCCCGGCCCCTGCAGGCGAATATCGGACGGCTCAAAGGAAACCGCGGCCCCGCCCGCCGCCGCGAACAAGGCGGCCGCGCCGATAAGCGCCCAAACCCTCACAATGGCAGCATACGCATCGCCCCGCCGCCGCGTCAATACGTTATATTGGAATCGCTTCCTGAAGAACCCGGACCGGTGGAACAAGCAGGGCCGCCGCGGGAGAAGCGCCGCATGGGGAGGAACCGGGCATGAGAGCGGTTGGCGTCGTCCTGGCGCTTGCGCTGCTCACCGGCGCCCCGCGAATCGGCTTCGCCCAGAGCGGCGCCGCGCGCCAACCCGGAAACGCGCTCGAAGACATCGGCAGGGTCGGCAACCGCAACGTCACCGGGGTGCTCAACGTCTTCTCGCTGCGCGAGGAAATGCGCATGGGCCGCAACTATGCGCAACGGCTCAACGGGCGGCTCAAGATCGTCAAAGACCCCGTGATTTCGGAATACGTAAACCGTATCGGCCAGAACATCGGCCGCAACTCCGACGTCAAGGTTCCGCTCACTATCCGTGTGGTCCGCGATCGGCAGCTCAACGCATTCGCGCTGCCCGGGGGATTCTTTTACGTGAACACCGGCCTGATCCGCTTTGCCAGAGACGAAGCCGAGCTCGCCGGCGTGATGGGACACGAAATCGCGCACATCGCGGGGCGCCACAGCACGCGCCAAGTGAGCCGCGGCGTACTGGTCAACGCGGCCGCGGAAGCGCTGCTGGAGACGTACTGCGGCTACAACCTGGGCGCGATGGTCGCCGTAAACGCCGCGAACGCGGCGCTGCCGCTGATGTTCCTGAAATTCTCGCGCACTTTCGAGAAAAAGGCGGACTTCCTGGGGATGCAATACCTCTACAAGGCCGGATACGATCCGCCGGCGATGGTTTCGTTTTTCGAGCGCCTGAGCGCCGAAGAACGCTCCGGACGCCGCTCGATCCCCGCTTTCTTCCGCTCGCACCCCTTGTCGTCGAAGCGCGTCAAGCTCGTGCAAAAAGCGATTGACGAACTGCTGCCCGCTCGCCCGCAATACGCGATTTCGAACAGCGAATTCGAAGCGGTGAAGGCGCGCATCGCCGAGCTCTTCGACGAAAAGCGCTGAGCGTTGCCGGAGGCGTCTCGCTCCGGCGGACGCCGATTCCCGCCGCAACCGTCTATGCGACGCCGGTCTTGTGCGCCTTGACGGCCATCTCGGTTTCGTTGCCCCGGTCGCCCTGCTGCTCCATCCAGGCATCGAGTTTCGCCTTCATCGCCGCAATCTTGGCGGCGTGTTCGGGCTTTTCGGCAAGATTCGTCAACTCGAAGGGGTCGGCAACGACGTCGTAGAACTCGAACTCCGGGCGCTGCCGGTACATCCTGACGAGCGCCGCCGCCGCGGCGTCCGTCTCGGCCTTGCGCACCCAACTCCGCCAATACCCCGAGTTGTCCCCTTCCGTGAGAACGTTCTGAAACCGCGTCGTGTAGTTGACGTTCCAGATCAGCTTGTGCCGCTCATCGCGGATCGACCGCACCGGATAGCAGCGGCTGCCCTGGATGATGCCCCGCGTGGTATGCGCCCCGTAAACATAGTCGGCGTGGCGGTCATGCCGCCCTTCCAGCACGGCAAGGTAACTCTTGCCGTCGAAGTCGTGGGCGGCGGGGTCGCCTCCCGCCGCTTCGAGCAGCGTCGGCAGGGCGTCCACGCCCTGGACCATCGCCTGCGCCGTCGAACCCGCCTTGACGCGCGCCGGCCAGCGGACGATCCAGCCCTGGCGCAGGCCGAGGTCGTAGCAGGTCCATTTGCCGTGCGGAAACTGCACGCCCTGCTCGCTGCAGAAAATGAAGATCGTATTGTCGGCCCGGCCTGATTTTTCCACCGCCGCCGTCAGGCGTCCGAGTTGTTCGTCGAGATATTCGATTTCGGCGTAATAGGCGGCCAGCGCTTGGCGCGTCTCGGGGGTATCGACCAGATAGGGCGGCAGCACGAACGATTGCGGATCGAACTTCGCCGCATCGCCGCGGTTCCAGGGAAGATGCGGTTCGTTCGAGCAGACCACCAGAAAATACGGCTGATCGGGGTCGCGGGCGAGGAACGCATCGATCTCTTCGTAGTCGATATCCTTGCCGGAGCCGAGGAACTCGAACGGATAATTTTCCGGCGGTCCGAAGTGTTTCTTGCCGCTCAACGCCGCGCGGTAGCCCAGCGGCTCGAAATAGTGCGGAATGCTCTTCGTGCCCGGCTTCGATTGCGAGTGGTTGGGGTAGGCGCCGTTGCGCACCGGGAAGATTCCCGTGTACATCTGCTGGCGCATCGGGGCGCACATCGCCGTAGCCGTAAACGCGCGCTCGAAGCGCATGCCTTCGGCGGCCAGCCTGTCGATATGCGGCGTCGCAACCTGCGTTGCGCCGTAGCAGCCGATGTCGCGCCAAGCCAGATCGTCCGCGATGAAAACGACGATGTTGGGCTTTTTGCCCGCTTGCTGCGCCGGCGCGCGCCCGAGCAGGCCCGCAAGCGCCGGCGCCGCTCCCGATTTGAGGAATGTTCGGCGGTCGAGAGGCTGATTTTCCATGGCTTTCAAGGTGGGTTGGGGCATTGTTCCATGCCCGCCGCCCCGCATAATATACTAAGCGCATGAAGAATTTCGGAATCCTTGCCTTGACGGCGGCGCTGCTGCCGGCATGGGGCGCGGCTCCGGCTCTCGCGGCGGAACCGATCCCTTGCGCGGAAAAGTCGGTCTCCGCTTCCGCCATCCGTTCCGCGGCGGATATGGAGACCTTTGTCCAATGCGCTTACGAATACGTGCAGGAGATGGGTTTCGATGAGGCGTACCGCGCTTTTCACGAGGATGCGCGCTGGCAAAGCGGGCAGTTCCATGTGTTCGTCGATACCATGGACGCCGATGGGCGGCGGTCTCGTTCCACCGTCTATCCCCCCGACCCGAGCCTCGAAGGAGAGTTTTGGGACGGCCTCATCGACGGCTTCGAGACCGACCTCATTGCGGAGTTCCACCGCACCTTGGGAATTGTCGGCCGCGGCTGGCTCTATTACGAGTTCGTGAACCCGGTGACCAACTTGGTCGAGCCGAAGACCAGCTATGTGATACGCCTCGATTGGCAAGGGCAGCCGGCGTATATCGGCGCGGGCATTTACCGCCGCGACTTCCCGGGAACCTGCCACGCCACGCAAGTCAACGCCGCGCTGGTGGAGGTCGAGCAGTCCATGGAAAGGCTGCAGGAATTCGTGCGCTGCGCCGCGCTGGAAGTCGAATCGAAGGGCTATTTCGCGACGTTGCTGCTGCGCGGCGATCCGCGCTGGCGCGCCGGTTCGATCTATGTCTTCGGCATGGACGCGGCGGGCAATCAGTTGTTCTCGGGCAGTCCGCTCGAGGTCAACGGGCAGTACGCCGCGGAATGGGGCGGCGACCCCAGAGCGATATTCGACGGCCGGGACATGATCGACGTGGCGCAGACGTTCGGCGAGAGCACGATCTACTACCACGCGGCGCACCCCGAGACGGGCCGGCGGCAGCGCAAGGCGGCCTTCGTCAAGCGGGTCTCGGCGCAGGGCGTGCCGCTGCTGATCGGCGCCGGAATCTACTTGCCCGACTGAGCGCCCGCGGCGGGCGCATAGCCTATACTTATGGGCATGAAATCCCTGCTTACCGCCCCCGTTGCTGCGTGGCTTGCGGCGGGCATGGCGCCGGCCTCCGCGGCAGAGCCGATCCCCTGCGCGGAAAAGTCGGTCTTCGCCTCCGCTATCCGCTCCACGGCGGATGTCGAGGCCTTCGTGCAGTGCGCTTACGAATACGCGCAGGAGATGGGCTTTGAGGAAGCATACCGCGCTTTCCACGAAGATGCGCGCTGGAAAAGCGGGCAGTTCTACATATTCGTCGATAGGAAACATGCCGACGGCATGGGCTGGACATCCGTCGTCTTTCCTCCGAATCGAAGCCGCGAGGGAACGACTTGGGAGCCTATCGTCGATGCCTTCGGCACGGATTTCAACGCGGAATTTTACCGCGCCACTGAAATCATCGACCGCGGCTGGATTTATTACGGGACCGTGAACCCGTCGAACAACCCGTTCGGGAGGAACCCGACGGCAAACCTGCTGGAGCCGAAGGCCAGCTACATCATACGCCTCGATTGGGACGGCGCGGACACCATAATCGGTTCGGGCATCTACCGCCGCGACTTTCCCGGCGCCTGCCACGCCGTGCAAGTCAACGCCGCGCTGGTGGAGGCCGAGCAGTCCATGGAAAGGCTGCAGGAGTTCGTGCGCTGCGCCGCGCTGGAAGTCGAATCGAAGGGCTATTTCGCCGCGTTGCTGCTGCGCGGCGCCCCACGTTGGCGCGCCGGTTCGATCTATGTCTTCGGCATGGACGCGATGGGCAACCAGCTGTTTTCGGGCAGTCCGCTCGAGGTCAACGGGCAGCGCGCCGCGGAATGGGGCGGCGACCCCAGAGCGACGTTCGACGGACGGGACATGATCGACGTGGCGCAGACGTTCGGCGAGAGCACGATCTACTACCACGCGGCGCACCCCGAGACGGGCCGGCGGCAGCGCAAGGCGGCCTTCGTCAAGCGGGTCTCAGCGCAAGGCGCGCCGCTGCTGATCGGCGCCGGAATCTACTTGCCAGACTGAGCGGCGGCGAACGGCAGCCGGGACCGTGCGGAGCGTTGCTTCGAGAGTCTTGCCGTCCATGCGATGGACAGGCTTTACGCTGGCTTTGTCGACATCCTTTGTTGTGATTCATGCCCCCGGCAGTCGTGTTCCCGAAAGGCTCGGTGTTCTTTTTTTTCGTTCAAGTCCAGCGAAGTCATCGTGGCAGAAGGGAAACCCTGAAAGGCACTGGGGATTTTCCCAGACGGCCGAGTGTACGGCCTGAGACCGGGCAACATCCTCTCCGCCAAAGGCGAGCCGCCAGCAGCCGGCATGCCCGCTCATACGCTGAACCGGCTGCGGTAAGCTGTGGCGCCGCCAATTGGATAAAGCACGAGCGCCTTGATCGAAGGCAATGCCGGCCGTTGCCGCGCCGCTGAAATCGCCGGGAAAAATCGGGAACATCCATTAAACACGGCAACGCATGGCGGCGGGCTTCATACCGGGATCAGGTGAGCGGCCAGTCGCCGCTTTGGTTGATTTCCCGGTCGATGCGGGCCAAGGTGGAGACCCCATTTTGTATGTGAAGCGGCGTTCAGGCTACGCGAAGGTGCGCTGCCGCGGCTTGGCCAAGAACAGGGAGCGGCTTTTCCATGCAAACCTCGATGAAAACCCCTCATCAATCGCCCCCAACCGGCAACATCAAGCTTCCCTTGTTCCTGTCGCCCCCTTAACCCGGGGCGCGGCGCAGCAGGCCGCCGGGAAGACGCTTGCGGCGCCGCGGATATAATGCCCGTATGGAAGCACAGAGCGTTTTGCTGCTGCGGGCCGCGCTGGCGCTCTATTCCTTCGGGCTGGGTCATGCGCTCTACAGCGTCATCAGGCAGAGCCACAAAATTTTCCGCCCGGCGCTTTATGCGTTCGGCGCCGGCGCCGCGGCGCATTTCGTTTCGATGGTCATGCTGGGCGCCGCGCAAGGGCGCTGCCCGGTGCAAACGCTGCAGCAAATGGCCTCGATGACGGCCTTTTCGATAACGGTTGTCTTTCTGGCCGCCTATTGGCGTTTTCAATACGAAAGTCTCGCGGTGTTCGTATTCCCGATCGTGTTCGTGCTGACTCTGGTCGGCGCTCTCGGCGATTCATCCCTGGCCGTCGATCGGTCGCTGAACCGCTGGTGGCTTTCCATCCACGTCGTGCTGTTCCTTTTCGGATACGCGGCGCTGTTTCTGACCTGCGTTGCGGGCGTGATGTACATCATTCAGGAACGCGAGTTGAAATCGAAGCGTCCTCGCGCGTTCTACTACCGACTGCCGCCGTTGGGCAAGCTCGATGAGATCGGCTACCAGGCGCTGGCGCTGGGGTTCGTGCTGGTCACGCTCGGGCTGATCGCCGCTTCCGTCTGGGCGTTCGCCGAATGGGGCGCGAACTGGATCGTCGATCCGACGATCGCGCTGGCTTTTCTCACTTGGGCAATTTACCTGGCGATGGTGTTCACCCGGCTGGCGATCGGCTGGCGCGGACGCCGGGGCGCCTATTTCTCGATCGCCGGTTTCGGCTGCGCCGCGTTGACCTGGGTCGTCAACAGCGGCATGCATTCGTTCATGAGTCGATGAGCGTACTCGTTTTCGGTTTGAGCCACAAGACCGCCCCTGTCGAGGTGCGCGAGCGTTTCGCCTTCCCCGAGGAGCAGGCTTGCGCCGTGGCGCGGGAACTGACGCGGCAATCGGCGCTGAACGAAGCCATGGTGCTTTCGACTTGCAACCGCGTCGAGTTTCTCGTGCGCGGCGAGGAGTGCGACCCGCTGGACGAACTGCTGGCGTATTTGCGCAAGCCGCCGGCGGTCATGCCCGCGCAGGCGGAGGAATCGTTTTACAGCCACGCGGATCGCGGTGCGATACGCCATCTTTTCCGCGTGGCCTCAAGCCTCGACTCGATGGTGGTCGGCGAGCCCCAGATTCTGGGGCAGGTGAAGGACGCCTACCAGCGGGCCAAAGACGCGGGGACGCTTTTCGGCCCGCTCGACCAACTGGTTTCCAGCGCGTTCCGCGTTGCGCGGCGCGTACGCAACGAAACCGGCATCGGCGAGACGGCGATTTCGATCAGTTACGTCGCGGTCGAACTAGCCAAGAAAATCTTCGGCGAAATGGAAGGGCTTTCGGTGCTGCTGATCGGCGCCGGCGAAATGGCCGAGAACGCCGCGCTGCATCTGCAAAGCGGCGGGGTCGCGAAGCTTTACGTCATGAATCGAACGGAGGAACGCGCGGCGGCGCTGGCCGAGCGGTTCAACGGCTCTGCCGTGAAACCCGACCGCCTGCTCGAACTGCTGCAGCACGTCGATATCGTCATTGCTTCGACGGGCGCGCCGGGATACATCCTGTCGAAGGACACTGCGCGCGGCGTCATCGCCTCGCGCAAGAACAAACCGATCTTTCTCGTCGATATCGCCGTGCCGCGGGACATCGACCCCGAAATCAACGCCGTGGACAATATGTTCGTTTACGACATCGACGATCTCGAGCAGGTCGCCGCGGCCAACCTCAGGCGCCGCCGCCACGAGGCCGAGAGCGCCGAGAAGATCATCGACGACGAAGTCGAGAAAACGCTGCGGCGTTTGCGGACGCACGAAGTTTCGCCGACGATTGTTTCGCTCAACCGCAAGCTGGAAACCATCCGGCAGGGCGAACTGGAGCGTTTCCGCGGCAAGCTGAGCGGGCTTACCAGCGAGCAGCAGGAGTCCGTCGAAGCGCTGACCCGCGGCATGATGAGCAAAGTGGCCCACCGTCCGATCGTCGAAATGAAACGCAGCGCCGCCGACTCGAAGGAAGCGGACTCTATCGAGCGCATTCGGCGGGTATTCGGCCTCGACGACTGAATGAACCGGCGGCAATTCACAATCGGCGCGCGCGGGTCGAAGCTGGCGCTGTGGCAGGCGCGTTGGATCGAGGCGCGGCTGCGCGGGCTGGGTTTCGATACCGCCCTGCAAATCATCAAAACCACGGGCGACAAGATCGGCGATGCGCCGCTCGCGGCTATTGCAGCCGATACGGGACTCAAGGGTGCCTTCACCAAGGAAATCGAAGAGGCGCTGCTCGACGGGCGCATCGACTTGGCGGTTCACAGCCTGAAGGATTTGCCCACCGAGATCGATCGGCGTCTGGCGATAGGCTGTATCCCCGAGCGCGCCGACCCGCGCGATGCGCTCGCGGGAAAGACGCTCGCGGAACTTGCGCCCGGAGACCGCGTGGGCACAGGCTCGCCGCGCCGTTCCGCCCAATTGAGGCAACACAGGCCGGATGTCGCGGTCGAGGACATTCGGGGCAACGTCGATACGCGGCTGCGCAAGCTCGACGAAGGGCGCTACGACGCCGTGCTGCTGGCCGCGGCGGGTTTGCGCCGCTTGGGTCTCGAAGCGCGCATCGCCGAGACGCTGGATCCCGCGGTCATGATGCCGGCCGTCGGTCAGGGCGCCCTGGCGGTCGAGATTCGCAACGACGACGCGCGCGCGCGGGAAGCCTTGGCGCCGCTGGAGCATCGCGAAACGGCCGCCGCGGTTGCCGCGGAGCGCGCGCTGCTCGAAGCCGTCGGAGGCGGCTGCCATGTTCCCTTGGGCGGTTACGGGCGCGTTGCCGGCGGCCGGCTGCTGCTGGCCGCCGCGGCGGTTTCCGCCGAAGGCCGCATGGTTCGCGCCTCGGTCGAGGGGCTTACGGACGAAGCGCTGGCGGTCGGCGCGGCGGCGGCGGCGAAGCTGCGCGCGCAGGGCGCTTCGCTGTAAGCATTGCCGGACTACGCGGCGGCCCTGAATTGCGCTTCGAAAAATTCCTCGACCGCGGCGCAGGCTTCAGCTTGCGACCGCACGCGGTAGATCGCCTTGCGCAGCTTTGCTCCATTGCGCACGCCGCGGGTAAAGTACGACGCGAATTGCTTCATCTTGCCCAGCGGGTCGCCGGATATCTTGTCCCCATCACGGGACAATCTGCGGTAGTAATCGCGAATCAGGCGATAGCGGTCGGCCTCGGTCGGCCGGTCGTAGCTTCCGGTTTCGACGTATTGCCGGATTTGGCGGAATATCCAGGGGTTCGAAGAAGCCGCGCGGCCGATCATCACGCCGTCGCAGCCGGTGCGGCGGAACATCCGCAGGCAATCTTCGGGAGAAAAGACGTCGCCGTTGCCGACGACCGGAATGCCGACCGCCTGTTTCAGAGCGGCGATGCGGCTCCAATCGGCTTCGCCGGCATAGCCTTGGGCTCTGGTGCGGCCATGGACGGCGATGCCCTGCAAGCCGCAGTCCTCGGCGAGACGCCCCATTTGCTTGTAAACGAGGCTGTTCTCGTCCCAACCGGTGCGGATCTTGCAGGTAAAGGGGATCGCCGCCGCGGCGCGAACGGCTTTGAGGATTTTCTCGACCAGCGGCAGATCGCGCAGCAGCCCGGAGCCGCCGTTGCACTTGACGACTTTCTTCACCGGACAGCCGAAGTTCATATCGACGCCGTCGAAACCGGCGTCTTCGACCACGCGGGCGGCGTCGGCCAACACCTCGGGAACCGAGCCGAAAAGCTGCGCAACGATGGGATGCTCGTCAGGCTCGTAATGGAGGTAGTTGAAAGGGCGGCGTCGGTTTTTCGGCGCCGGGTTGCCGCGGTGCGCCATAACGCCGTGGGCGTTGGTGAACTCGGTCATGATGAGTCCACAGCCGCCTAGGCCGCGGATGACGCGGCGGAAGACGGTATCCGTCACGCCGGCCATCGGGGCGAGGATCAAGGCGGGTTCGATTTCGAGCGAACCGAAACGCAACCGGTCGGGAACAGCCACCCTTTCGTGATTCTAACCCGTATCGGGGGCAGCAGGCCGGCGGCGCCTTTTCCAACGCAAGGTGAGCCTACCTGTTTGGTCCCGGCAGGTGATGGAAGGGGTCGAGGTGGAAGCGATGGTTTTCTGGAGGAGAAGAGTTTACAGATGTATTGGTGGGTAGTGGAGCCGTTGAGGGCTTTGATGCGGCGGGCGAAGTTGTAGGCGTTGAGAAATCAGCAGAGGCGGCTGCTTCACGATGGGGAGGAGCAGATGCACGGAGATGCGGGCTATCGAGGGGTAGAGAAACGGGCGGAGCACGAGGGGCGGCAAGTGGGCCGGAAGTGGTGCTGAAGCCGAGTCGGGGGCGAGGCAGCGCGGGCAAAGCGGCGCAAGGCGGCGGTGCGGGCCAAGATGGAGCACCCGTTTTTGTATGCGAGGCAGCGTTTCGGCTACACGAAGTCGTACTATCGCGGCTTCAGAATCTTCTACAGCTTGTCCCATACCTGCGAAAACTCGTACAACCCTTTGCGGCCCATGATCCAGCGCGCAGCCTGCAAGGCCCCGCGCGCAAAGCCGACGCGGCTGCGCGCCGTGTGCGTTACGCGGATCGTATCGGCTTCCGAATCGAAACCGATTTCGTGGATTCCCGGCACATGTCCTACGCGGTTGCAGGCGACGTCCACCTTCCTGTCGTAGCCGGCCCCGCGCATCGCCTCGATCAGGCGCAACGCCGTGCCCGACGGCGCATCCGCCTTGAACTTGTGGTGTGCTTCATAGAGAAACGCATCGTAGTCTTGCTGTGCGGCGAGCGCCCGCGCCGCGGTCTCGACGATGCGGTAGAACGCATTCACCCCGACGGAAAAATTGGCGCCGTAAACCAGGGCCGCGTCGTGCCGCTCGACAGCGGCGCGGACGCGCTCCAACTGGTCCAGCCAGCCGGTGGCGCCTACGGCGGCCGGCGTCCGCAACTCGGCCAGCCGCACCGCGTTGTCAGCGGCGGCCGAGGGAACCGAGAAGTCGATGGCGGCATCGACCCCGGCAAAATTTTCCGGCGTCATCCCCGCACATTTTTCGTTGTTGAACTCGTCGAGCCTGAGCACGGCCTCGAAATCGTATTCCGGCGCGAGTTGCTCGACGAGCCGCCCCATCCGGCCGTAACCGACCAACGCCAGTTTCTTCTTCGCTTCACTCATCCCGCTTGGCTTCTCCGTTGTTGAAAAAGGCCGCGTGCAGCTTCTTCACCGCTGCTTCGATGTCGCCTTCGGCGATAACGAACCCGATGTTCAGGCGCGAGGCGCCCAGCGAAATCATGCGGATGCGCACGCCTTCGAGCGCGGCGAACACCTTGGCCGCAATGCCGGGAGTATAACGGATGCCGTCGCCGACGACGCAAACGATAGCTTGGCCGGCGGCCGCCTCCACGTGCGCGAAGCGCCCGAGATCACGCAGAATCTGCGGCAGGCGGCGGGACTTGTCCACGGTAAGCGAGACGCTTACCTCCGAGGTCGAAACCATGTCCACGGCCGCGCCGTATTTCTCGAACACGCTGAAAATCTCGGCAAGAAAGCCGTGCGCCATCAGCATCCGCGTCGAGCGGATATCGATCAGCGTGATGTTTTCCTTGTAGGCGATCGACTTGACGACGCTTGCCGCGGCCTCCGACTGCTTGACGATCAGCGTACCCTCCGCCCGCGGCCGCTGCGAATTGAGCACGCGGATGGGAATGTCGTGCTTCATGGCCGGCAGCATGGTCGCCGGATGCAACACGCGGCCGCCGAAATAGGCAAGCTCCGCTGCTTCGCCGAACGACATCGTTTTCAGGCTGCGCGCCTCGTGTATCAGTGAGGGGTCGGCGGTCATCACGCCGTCCACGTCGGTCCATATCTGGATTTCGCAGGCGGCGAGTCCGGCGCCTATCAGCGACGCCGAATGATCGGAGCCGCCGCGCCCGAGCGTGGTCGTTTTGCCCGCGCGGTCGGCGGCGATGAAACCGCCGAGCACGGGAATTTCGCCTTGCGCAATGAGCGGCCGCACATGCCTCCGCAGGCGTCGGCGGGTCTCGTCGAAGAGCGGCAGCGCCTCGCCTTTCCGCTCTTCGGTGACAATGACCTTGCGCGCATCGACGCATACGCCCGCGAGGCGGCGGCCGATCAGGGCTTCGGCGACGATCGCGCCGGAAAGGCGTTCGCCGAAGGCCGCCGCGCGGTCGCTTGCCTCGCCGTCGAGCGCGCCGGCGGCGGCAATGCGGGCAAGTTCGGCGGAGAGTTCCTCGAAATGGGCGTCGAGCGCGCCCTGCAGCGCCTGCCAACGGCTCACTGGGCACACGGCCTGCGCCAGCCGTTGGGTATAACGCCGCCAGGAATCGAACAGCCGCCCCGCCCTGTCCGCGCGGCCCGCGGCTGCTGCGCCGGCCATCGCCAACAGCCGGTCGGTGCTTTTGCCCGGAGCGGAAACCACGACGACCGGCTGCTGCGCGGCGCGGGCGGCGACAATCGCGGCGGCGCGGCGTACGGCCCGCGGGCCGGCCAGCGAGCTCCCGCCGAATTTCATCACGATCATGACGCTTGCCAAAAAGCCGGCAGGCCGCCGGCACTCTCTTGATTCTGTCCGACGACGGGGCCGAAAGTCACCCGCCGCGGACGGCGGCTGTGTTACATTAAATGTCAGCTTCGATGCAGCTTGGCGCGGAATGTCCGCGCCGCCCGATTACGGAGAGGTGGCTGAGCGGCTGAAAGCAGCGGTTTGCTAAACCGTCGTAGGGTTATAAAGCTCTACCGGGGGTTCGAATCCCCCCCTCTCCGCCATGCCGCCCGGGCAGATGCCCCGATCGGATGCATTGACGCTTCCGAAACGCCGCGCCCGGCCTCGCACACCATGAATATCCGCGGAGCGCGCATCTTCGAGCGGATGAGCGCCTTGTCCGCGGCGATCGGCATTCCCGTCGCCGATCAGGCCGCCAACATCCTGCGCCGGGGTTCCGCGCTTGAAGATGCGCAATGCTCCCTACCACTGGGCCGCCGAAGCCCTGCTCGAATGGCTGCAAGACAACCCGCGGGTCTGCGCGCCCGACTCGTGACTCGCGGCCCTCAGCGGCCTTCGGCGAGGCAGCGGAACACTTCGCGGTAGAACTCGGGGTGCGACTGCCAGGTTTGGGCGCTGACGATCCGGCCGTCGCGCACGGCTTGGCTCGCGGCGTAGGCCGCGCCCGCGCGCTCGGCTTCCGAACGCACGTGCTCGTAGCAGGTCACCGTGCAGCCGGCGATCAGGTCTGCCGCGACGAGGATTTGAATGCCGTGGCAGATCGAAAATATCCATTTCCCCTGCCTGTCGAACTCACGGACGATCTGGATGACGCGCGGAACGTGGCGCAGGAACTCGGGAGCCCGCCCGCCCAGCAGCAGCACGGCGTCGAAGGCATCGACGTTCACGTCGTCGAAAGCGGCCTGCGCCTCGAGTCCGTAACCCCGGCGCTCAATGTAGGTGTCCCATCCCGGCTCGAAATCGTGCATCACCAGATGCAGCCGCCGGGCCGCCGGCGCGGCGACCACGGGCTCGTATTCGGCTTCGAGAAAACGGTGGTAGGCGTACAGCGCTTCGTAGCTTTCTCCAGCGTCGCCCGTGACGATGAGAATCCTTTTGTTCATGGGCCGATTGTAAACGACCGCCCGCGCCCGCCGCGCGCTTGCAGGCCGACCGAAAACCCTACAGCCCGCGCAAAAACGGATTGTGCAACCGCTCGCGGCCGATGGTCGTGGCCGGGCCGTGGCCGCAGGTTACTTCCACCGAGTCGTCGAGCTTGAGCAGTTTGTCTTCAATCGAGGCGAATATCCGGCGCTCGTCTCCGCCGGGCAAATCTGTGCGCCCGATGGAGCCGAAAAACAGCGTATCGCCCGCGATCAGTTTGTTTTCCGAGGCGGCGAACAGGCAGATGCTGCCCTGGGTGTGGCCCGGCGTGTGCAGCACCTGGAAATCGGTTTCGGCAAGCCGGATGACGTCGCCGTCTTTGACCGGCACGTCGATCTCCGTTTTCTCCGGCACGGCGCCGTTGATCCAAGAGGCCTGCGTATCGAGCATATCGCGCAGAGCGATATCGTTTTCGTTCATATAGACGGGGGCGCCCGTCCTGGCGCGCAACTTGGCCGCGCCGCCGATGTGGTCGATATGGGCATGCGTGACGACAATGCCGCTCACCTGCAGGCCGTGCCGCTCGAGCACGGCTTCGATGCGCTCAATCTCGTCGCCGGGATCGACCACGATGGCGCGGCGGGCGGCCTCATCGCCGAAAATCGAGCAGTTGCACTGCAAGACCCCGACGGACAAAACTTCATGAATCATGGCTGGTATGCTAACAGCTATTGCGGTGCAGGGTTACCGGGCGCTTCACGAGGGCGCCGCGCGGCTCGATATTTCTTCGCGCGGACGCATCCGGGCAACAGGGGAAGACCGCCTTCGGCTGCTGCACGCGGTAGCAAGCAATGCGCTCGACGACTTGGCGCCGGGGCAGGGCGCCTATACCTTTTTCCTTAACGCGCAGGGGCGCATCCAGGCCGACAGTCATGTTTTCGTTGCCGCAGACCACGTCCTGCTCGACTGCGAACCCGCCTGCCGCGAGCGGCTGCGGGAACACCTGGAAAGCTTCATCGTCATGGACGACGTGACACTGGAAGACGTGACCGAAGACACCTGCGCGTTCGCCGCGGCCGGGCCGAAGGCGGCCGCGGCCTTCCGCGGCGCGGCGCCGCGCGGCGAGCACGGCTTCGTCGAAACCGACGGCGTTCGCGTGACCCGCGTTTCCCATATCGGCGCCGAAGGGTTTTGGCTCACCGCCGCCGCCGGCCGGCGCGGCGAGATCGCGCGCCGATTGGAACGCAGCGGTGCCGTTGAAGCTTCGCCGGAAGATTTCGAGACCGTCCGCGTCGAAAACGGCGTCCCGCGCTGGGGCATCGACTACGGCCCGGAAAACATCCCCCACGAGACGCAGCAACTGCACGCCGTTTCGTTCGCCAAGGGCTGCTATACGGGACAGGAGATCGTCGAGCGGGTGCGCTCGCAGGGACGGGTCAACCGCCTGTTGATCGGGCTGCAACTCGACACGGCGAGCCCGCCGGAAAACCTCGAGGTGCGGCACGAAGGCCGCGCGGTCGGCAAGATGACGTCGGCGGTTTTTTCGCCCCGTTTTCGCAAGACGCTGGGGTTTGCTATCGTACGGCGCGCGGCCGCCGCTCCGGGAACGCGCGTTGCGGTCGGCGGAACGCCTGCTCTGGTCACTGACGTTTCGAGGCGGGGAAAGGAATGAAGCGGCGCGCCGGTTGCTCGGGGCCGCCCGCGGACGGCTCGGCATGATCGACTCCTACGGACTCACGCACGTGGGCCTCGTCCGCGCGCAAAACGAGGACAGCTTCGCCTCGGCCGCGGAACTCGGCTTCTACGTCGTCGCCGACGGCATGGGCGGCGCGCGGGGCGGCGAGCGCGCCTCGCAGATCGCCGTGCAAACGATGACCGAAAGCATGAAGCGCGCCGGCGAAGGGGCGGCGATCGACGCGTTGGTCGAGGCCGTACGCTTGGCCAACCGCAATATCCGCTGGGAAGCCGAGCAGAACCCCGCGCTGCAGGGCATGGGAACGACGGTCGCCGCCGCGCTGGTCCGAGTGGACAAAGCCTCGATCGTCAACGTCGGCGACAGCCGCGTTTATCTGCGCCGGGCGGGCCGGCTGCGCCGCCTGACAACCGATCATTCGTGGGTCAACGAGATCGGCCGCGAACTCGGTCTGAGCGAAGAGCAGCTTGCCCTGCACCCGATGCGCAACGTCCTGACGCAGGCGGTCGGCTGCGAGGAAACGCTTTCCGTCCAGCGGCTTGAAATCGAATTCTTCCCCGGCGACACGCTGCTGCTGTGCAGCGACGGACTCCACGGCGTTATCGGAGAGGAAGCTCTGGCCAAGTCGCTGGAGGAACATTCCGGCCTCGAGCAACAGGCCGAGGCGCTGATCGCAGCGAGCCTAGCCAAAGGCGCCCCGGACAACGTCACCGCGGTCCTCGTGCATCGCCGCCGAACAGACGCGGGCAGCGGAAAGGAACCGTGTTGAATCTGCAGGGAACACGGCTTCTCGAACGTTACGAGCATCATCACGCGGGCATCGCCGCACGGGCGGCAGCCTGCGCCTGCCGCTCGGCGAAGACGCCCGCGGCCTGTTGATCCATACGCCCGACGGCTGCATGTCCGGCCGGATTATGCGCCCTGAGAGGCCGCGCTTTCAGGGGAACGCGCCCGCCTCCGGCTCCGAAATCCGGGCGGCGCTGCTCGGCTGTACCGCCTACTTCGGCGCCTATGCGGTCGATGAGCAGGCGCGCACCCTAACCCATGAAGCCGCGGGAAGCCGGCGCCCCAATTTCGTCGGCTCCCGGCAGGTTCGCCATTACGAGTTCGAGGGGCTCGACCGGTTGCTGCCGCGCACCCCGCCGCGCCCCTCGGGCAAGGAAAAACGAACGGAGCTGCTCGTCTGGAAACGGGCCGGCCGTGCTACGATGCGCCGATGAGCCTCGAAACCGCGCGCCGCTGGATCGACGAAGCCCGGCGCATCGCGGGCTTCACCGGCGCGGGTATCTCGACCGAATCGGGCATTCCCGACTTCCGCAGCCCCAACGGGGTCTGGGCGCGCAACCGCATGATCTATTTCGATGAGTTCGTCTCCAACGAGGCCGACCGCATCGAATACTGGCGGCAAAAGACGCTGGCTTGGCCGGACATGCGCAAGGCGCAGCCGAACGCGGGGCACAATGCCTTCACCCACCTGCACCGGCGCGGCAAATTGCGCGCCCTGATTACGCAGAACATCGAGCGGCTGCACCAGAAATCCGGACTTCCCCACGAAATCGTGATCGAGCTGCACGGCACGACCACGGAAGCGGTCTGCCTGAGCTGCGGCGACCGCATTACCTCCGACGAGGCCTGCGCGCGCGTCGAAGCCGGAGAAAAAGCGCCGCGCTGCCGACTGTGCGGCGGACTGCTGAAGCCGGCGACGGTCTCGTTCGGCCAGTCCATGCCGCTCGAAGCGATGCAGCGGGCGCAGGAGGCCGCCGAAAGCTGCGACCTGTTCCTTGCCGTAGGCTCCTCGCTCGTCGTGCAGCCGGCGGCGTCGTTTCCGGCCGCGGCGAAACGGGCCGGCGCTCGGCTGGTCATCGTCAACCGCGAGGCAACCCCTCTCGACGGCGCGGCCGACTTGGCGATTCATGACGAAATCGGCAAGGTCTTGCCGGCGATCGCAGGCGCAAATGCCCGAACTGCCTGAAGTCGAAACCATCGTCCGCGGCTTGGCGCCACGCGTCGAGGGCCGGCGCATCGCCAACGCGGAGTTCCTCTGGGCGCGGACGTGTACGGGCGACGCCGAGGCAACAATCGCAAACCTGCGCGGGCAGCGCATCCGCAAGCTCGACCGCCGCGGCAAATACATCGTCTTCCGCCTGCACAAAGGCGGCGGCGACTCCGTTCTGGTCATTCACCTGCGCATGACCGGCAACCTGCTGATCGAGGACGAGAACGGGAGCGAAAACGGGCCGTTCGTCCGCGCCTGGATGCAACTGGAAGCGGGGCCGCGCCTCGTCTTCCACGACATCCGCAAATTCGGACGCTGGCAATGGTCGCCGACGCTGCCGGCCCGGCTGCGCGAGCTCGGCCCCGAACCGCTGGAAATCGACGCCGACGAGTTCGCCGCGCGGCTGCGCGGACGCGGCGCGCAATTGAAGGCGCTGCTGCTCAACCAGGAATTCCTGCGCGGGCTGGGCAACATCTACGCCGACGAGGCGCTGTTCCGCTCGCGGCTGCACCCCAAGCTCAACAGCGCGCGCCTCGGCCGCAAGCGCGCGCTGCGGCTGCATGCGGCGATTCAGGACGTTCTGCGCGACGCCATCGCCGCCGGCGGCTCGACCGTCAACAACTACGTCGATAGCAACGGCGCGCAAGGCTACTTCCAGTTGCAAACCAACGTTTACGGCAAGACCGGCGAAAATTGCAAGGTCTGCGCCGCGCCGCTGCGGCGGACGATCGTCGCCGGCCGCGGCACGCACTTCTGCCCGCGCTGCCAGCGGCGCTAGGATAGGTTCTCAGTGAAAATCGCGCGCATCCGCCTGCGGCAAATCCGCATGCCGCTGGCGCATCACTTCGAGACGAGTTTCGGACGCACCTACGAGCGGCGCATCGTGCTCGTCGAGGTCGAAGACGCCGACGGCGCCGTCGGCTGGGGCGAAGTCACCTGCGGCGAAAACCCCTTCTACAACGAGGAGTGGGTCGATGCCGCCTGGGCGATCCTGCGCGATTACGCCGCCCCGAGCGTACTCCACGCCGAAATCGCTTCCGCCGCCGACGTTGCGCCGCTGACCGCCCGCGTGCGCGGCCACCGCATGGCCCGCGGCGGATTGGAAGCCGCCTGCCGGGAGCTCGAAGCGCGCAAGCGAGGCGTCCCGCTCTGGCGGCATATCGGCGGAACCCGAGCCGAAACCTGCTCCGGCGTCTCCATCGGGATTCAGGATTCGCTTGAAGAGTTGCTCGACATCATCGCCGCCGCCCTGGCCGCCGGATATCGGCGCATCAAGCTCAAGATCAAGCCCGGCTGGGATATCGACGTGCTGGCCAAAGTCCGCGGGCGCTTCCCCGAAACGCCGCTGACGGCCGACGCCAACTCCGCCTATACCCTCGCCGACCGCGAACGCCTGCGGCAACTCGACGCTTTCGGTCTGACGATGATCGAACAGCCGCTCGCCCATGACGACATCATCGACCACGCCGAACTGCAGCAATCCATCGAGACGCCGGTCTGTCTCGACGAATGCATCCGCAGCGCGCGCCACGCCGAACAGGCGATCCGCCTGGGCGCTTGCCGCATCGTCAACATCAAGCTGGGACGGGTGGGCGGCTTCACCGAGGCCCGCCGAGTCCACGACGTCTGCGCGGCCAACGGGGTTCCCGTCTGGTGCGGCGGCATGCTCGAAGCCGGCATCGGCCGGGCGCACAACGTCGCGCTGTCGATGCTGCCCAATTTCACGCTGCCCGGCGACGTGGCCGCTTCCAGGCGCTATTGGCGGCAGGACATCGTTTCTCCGCCCGTCGAAGTGACGCCGCAAGGAGCGATTCCCGCCCCCGAAGGCCCCGGCATGGGCTGCGAACCGGATATCGACCGCATTGAAGCCCTGACCGAGCGCCGGGAAGAGTTGACTTGACCGCCGACCGAAACCAGCGGCGCCGGCCGGGCAAAGCGGCGCTCTACGGCGCGGTCGCCGTTGCCGGCCTCTTCTGGGCTCTCAACGGCCCTATCGGCAAGATCGGCTTCCGCTACTTCCCGCCCGTTCTCTTTTTCATGCTGCGCGTCGTCATCGCCGGCTTGCTGATGAACATCGTCCTGGCGCTGCGCGGCGTCGGCCTGCGCTCGGTACGCCGCGAAGACCGGCTGAAACTGCCTGCGCTGATGCTGTTCGGCCACGTCGGCAATCAACTCGGCTACCTGCTCGGGCTGTCGCGGACGAGCATCGCGCATTCCTCGATCGTCTATGCGACGCTGCCGATCACCATCCTATTCCTGGCGGTGCTGTGCGGACAGGAAAAGCTCAGAAAGGCGCGACTGCTGGGCATGGCGGTTTCCGCTGTCGGCGTGGTCGTCCTGGGTTTCGATCGCGGCTCGCGCATTCCCGGCGCGGCGCCGACCCTGCTCGGCGATCTGCTGACGTTCGCGGCCACCATAGGCTTCGCCTGCGTCACGGTTTTCGGCCGCGAGTTCCGCAAGCGTTACCCGCCGGAGTTGCTGCTCGGCGTTGCCTACACCGCGGGCGCGCTTGCCGCGGGGCCTGCGCTCATCCTTTCCGGCCGGCGCTTCGATTTCTCCGCCGTTCCCGCCGCCGGCTGGCTGGCGCTTCTGGTCATGGCCGCGGGTTCGGCGGTCACCTCCTACCTGCTTTATTTCTGGGCGCTGGGCTACCTGGAGGCCTCGGTCGCGGCTGTCGTCCAATACCTCGAAACGCCGCTGGCCGTGCTGATCGCCGCCGTGTTCATGGGCGAGCCGGTGACCGCCGCGGTTGCTCTCGGCGGCTCGGTTGTCCTGGCCGGCGTTTACTTCGCCGAGCGGGTGTAACGGGTCGCCCGCCGCTGTTACCATGGGGGGTTCGCGGAGGAACGGGAATGTTCGAGTTCAAAGGCGTGGATTTCATGGATTTCGACTCGCTGTTGAGCGAGGAAGAGTTGCTCGTCCGCCGGACAACCCGCCAATTCGTCAATGAACGCTTCATCCCCGTCATCGACAAGCATTTTCGCGAAGGCACGTTCCCCGCGGAGTTGTCCGGGGAGATCGCCGAATTGGGTTTTTTCGGCGCGAATCTGCAGGGCTACGGCTGCGCCGGCATGAGCGAAGTCGAAACCGGCCTCATCATGCAGGAGCTCGAGCGCGCCGACAGCGGCCTGCGCAGCTTCGTCTCCGTGCAAAGCAGCTTGTCGATGTTCTGCCTCCACCGCTACGGCGGCGAAGAACAGAAAAGCAAGTGGCTGCCGGAATTGCAGAAAGGCAGGAAATTCGCCTGCTTCGGCTTGACCGAGCCCAATTTCGGCTCGAACCCCGCCGGCATGACGACGCGCGCCCGCCGCGACGGCGGCAGCTACGTCCTCAACGGCGAAAAAACCTGGATCACCAACGGAACGTTCGCCGACATAGCCATTATCTGGGCCAAAATCGACGATACCGACAAGATCGGCGCCTTCCTCGTCGAAAAGGGAACGCCCGGCTTTACGGCAACCGACCTGCACAACAAGTTGTCGATGCGCGCCTCGGTCACATCGAGCCTCGGTTTCAGCGACTGCCGGATTCCGGCCGCCAACCGGCTGCCCGCGGCGGAAGGGCTGAAGGCCGCGCTGAGTTGCCTGTCGAACGCCCGCATGGGCATCGGCTGGGGAACCATCGGCGCGGCGATGGCCTGTTACGACTGCGCGCGGCAGTACACGATGATGCGCAAGCAGTTCGACAACCGCCCCATCGCCTCGCATCAGCTTGTGCAAAACGAGTTGGCTTTCATGATTACCGAGATCACCAAGGCGCAGTTCATGACGCTGCATGCTTCCCGACTGAAAGACAAGGGCAAGCTGCACTTCAGCCATGTCTCGATGATCAAGCGCAACAACGCGCAGACGGCCATCGAAATCGCCCGCCGCGCCCGCGACCTGCTGGGCGCGAACGGCATCACCGACGAATATCCGGTTTTCCGCCATATGTGCAATCTCGAAACCGTGAAAACCTACGAGGGCACGCACAATATCCACACGCTGGCGCTCGGTTCGCGCGTCACCGGCGTACCCGCGTTCGTCTGAGCATGTCGTATCGGGACAAGCGCGGCGGGGCACGGCTCGCCGCGGCTCGGGTTTTCACGGGCATCGTTGTCGGGGCGGTTTTTCTCGGCCCCGCGTGGGGCGCCCTCGGCGGCGATCTCCCGCGCGCCGCGGCCGCCGCTGCGTTTGCGCCTTTCTGCCATCAGGACCCCGCCCGGTCGTGGATACTGCTGGGAACGCAGCTTCCCGTCTGCATACGCTGCTTCGGTTTTTACCTCGGAGCCCTGACGGCCTGCTGCCTTGGGCTGCGTTTCGAAAAAAAACGGCTTGCGGCCGCAGCCGCCGTTGCGGCGGCCGGTCTGGGGATCGAAGCCCTGCTCGGCGGGACCGGCAGCGAGATCGCGCGCTTCGCGGGCGCTCTGATCCTCGCCGTCTTCACGACGCCCGCGTTGTGGACGGAGACCGCCGCCGGCGCATTGCGCCCCGCGATGGGAGGTGCGGTGCGGTGACCCGGCTGCTCGCGGCTGCGGCGGCGCTGCTGACCGCCGCGCCGAGCCTCGCCGCCGAGCGCCCGGGGCTGCTGGCCGTGTATTCCGACGCACGCCGCAGCATTCGCGTTGAAACTCCTGACGCGAACTTCTTTCTCGCCGCCGAGGAATCGCCGCACCCGGGTATCGCCCCCGCGTTCGAAGCGGTCTGGCGCGGCAATCTCTCGGTACTGCGCAACGGAGACTATGCGTTCGACGCGGGCGGCGCGCAACTCTCGATCGGCGGACAAGCCGCCGCGGACGCGCCGCTGCAGCTCGCCGCGGGGCCGGTTCCGCTCGAAATCCGCTACCGCCGTCCGCCCGGCGAAGCGCGGCTGCGATTGCTGTGGAAGGGGCCGGGCTTCGACTGGGAGCCGCTGCCGGGCCGCCTGCTGTCCCACGGTGAAAGCCTGACCGAAAACGAAATCCTCGTCGGCGAAGGCCGCCGCCTGGCCGTCGAGTTGGGCTGCGTCAACTGCCACGCCGGCGCATCGGCCTCGATCAAGAAACGTCCGGCGCCCGAGCTGAACGGCATCGGCTCGCGGCGCAACGAAGGTTGGCTCTTCGCCTGGATGGCCGACCCGCGCGCGGTCCGCGCTGACGCGGCCATGCCGCTGACGCTGACCGCCGTCGAGCGGCGCGACGTTGCGCGCTACCTGACGACGCTGCGGGGCGAAGCCGCGCCCGCGATGGCCGCCAAGATGCCCAGCCGCTACCGCGAGTTCGGCTCGACGCTCTTTCAGACGCTGGGCTGCGTCGCCTGTCATCACCGCGGCGGCGTTTCCCTTGCCGGCGCAGGCTCGAAAATGCCTTTCGGCCAATTGGTCGCCTATCTGCAAAACCCCTCCCGCTACGACCCGGGCGGCCTCATGCCCTCGCTGTCGCCGGTGCGCGAAGAAGCCGTCGCCATAGCCGCGCACCTGGACGAAGCCTTCGGCAACGAAAGCTATGCGGCGCCGGCCGAGGGCGGCGACGCCGCGAAAGGCAAGGCGCTCATCGCCGCCGGCGGCTGCCTCAACTGCCACGCGCTGGATATCGCTTCCGCCTATGCGCAGCCGCCCCCGTTGGCGCAACTCCGCCCCGATCAGGGCTGCTTGGCGGAGGAACCGGCCGGGCGCGCGCCGCGCTACCGCCTTACAGCGGAGCAGCGGGCGGCGCTGAATGCGTTCGCAGCCGACTTTGCCGCCTGGCCGGACGTCAGCCGCGCTCCCGTCTTCGACCATGCCGACCGCCTGCGGCGGCTGCGCTGCAATGCCTGCCACGAGTGGAACGGCGCCGCGCCGTCGGCGCCCATCGCCGAGTCCGCGCCCACGCTGACCGGCATCGGCGAAAAACTGCGCGGCGATTGGCTGCGGCAGGCGTTGACCGGCGGCCCTCGCGTATTCGATTGGATCGAGTTGCGCATGCCCGCCTACCATCCGCGCGAAGCGGCGCGGCTCGTCGAAGGGTTCGCCAAAAGCGCGGGGCTGAAGCCCGGCGCGGGGCCGCCGCTCGCCCGGACGGCCTCGGCGGAACGCGGGCACGCCATGCTCGGCATTGACGGCCAAAAGGGCGGGATGGCCTGCAACGGCTGCCACGGCTGGGGCGGGTTCGACCCGCTCGGGGAGCACGGCCCGCAGTTGCTCACCGCCGGCCGGCGCCTGCGCTACCGCTGGTTTGCGCGCTGGATGCGCGACCCGGCGCGCATCCTTTCCGGTACGTCGATGCCCAATTACTTCGGCGCCATGCCGCGGGCCGAGGCAACGCAGAAAATCGACGACCTGTGGGCGGCGCTGCTCGCCGCCAAGGCGGAAAACGCCCCCTACGGGTACGAAACGGCAAGCGCCCGGCCCGGCAGCGAAGACATGCCGGTTCCCGCCGACAAGCCGGCCGTTGTCCGCTGGGACATGCCCGGCTCGTCCCCCGCCGCGATTTCGGTCGGTTTCCCCGGCGGGCTGTCGTACTGCTTCGACGCCGGCGCCGTAAAGCTGCTCTACGCCTGGCAGGGCGGCTTCGTCGATATTTCGCCTACGCTCTGGAAGAAAAAGAACAAGGAAACGAACCTCACCGAGACCGCGCGCTACGTGGGCGATATCTTTTACCGCTCGGAAACGTACCCTCTGCGCGTGGGCGAGATCGAACGCATCCCCCAAAGACGTTTCCGCGGCTACCGGCTGATCGACGGCGCGCCGCGGTTTCACTACCAAGTGGACGGCGTCGATGTTTACGAGCTTTTTTCCGCGCGCGCCGGCAAGCTGATTCGGCAATTCGAGTTCCCCCGCGTGGACAGGCCGATGTGGTTCGTCGAAGGCGGCGAAACCCGCGCGATCGTCCCCGGCGCGGACAGGACGCTCACCGTGGAGGTCGGCCCGTGAGTCGTCCCGCCGCGCTGCTCGCCGCCTGCGTTTTCGTCTGCATCCCCGCCCGCGGGCAGGTCTTGCCGTCGAGCTACAAGGTGGAAACAGTGCGCGGTCCGCGGGGCATCCACCCCGAGTTCTGCTCCATCGACTTCGCCCCCGACGGCAAGCTCTACGCGGCGTTCCGGCGCGGCTATATTTATTCGTTCGACCCGCAAACCGAGCGCTGGCGCAAATTCGCCGAGGGGCTGCATACCCCGTTGGGCATCCTGGCCGGCGGCAAGGGCGAGTTTTTCGTGGCGCAAGTGCCCGAGCTTACGCGCGTCGTCGATACGGACGGCGACGGCGAGGCCGACCTCTTCGAAACGATCAGCGACGGCTGGGGGCTCTCGGGCAACTATCACGAGTACATCGCCGGGCCGGTCCGCGACAGGGACGGCAATTTCTACATCAGCCTGGGGTTGGCCTCGGGCAACGCCGACCCGCGCGAGCCGGTGCGCGGCGAGCTCAGCCGCAAGCCGCGCCGCGCCTCCCAGCCGCTGGAAGGCAAGGTCAACCGCATCGGCCACTACTCGCCCGTGCCCTACCGCGGCTGCTCGCTGCAGATCGACGCCGCTTCGGGCGCCGTTTCGGTTTTCTCCTGCGGCTTTCGGCAACCGAACGGCATCGTCATCAGCCCCGCCGGCGATATCTTCGCCGCGGACAATCAGGGTGACTGGGTCGGCACGTCGCCGCTCCATCACGTTACCCGCAACGCCTTTCACGGGCACCCGGCCTCACTGCTCTGGCATCCGGATTTCCTAGGCGCCGACCCGATCGAAGCCGGCGTTGCCGCGCTGGACGCGCGCCGCAAGAAGCCGGCGATCCTCTTCCCGCAAAACGACATGGGCGGCTCGAGCGCGCAGCCGCTCTTCGACCTGACGAAGGGCGCGTTCGGCCCCTACGCAGGGCAGCTTTTCGTCGCCGAGTGGACCTACCCGCGCATCTACCGCGTTTTCCTGGAAAAGGTTCGCGGCGAATGGCAGGGCGCGGCCTTCCCCTTCATCGACGGCGCCGGTCTGCGCGCGGCCAACAACCGCCTCGCCTTTTCGCCCGACGGCAAGGCGCTCTACGTGGCCCAGACCTCGCGCATCTGGGGATCGACCGAGGGCTTGCAGCGGGTCGTATACCAGGACCGCGCCCCGTTCGACATCCTGGAGATGAAGCTGACCGCAACGGGTTTCGACCTGACCTTCACGAAACCGGTTGACCGCGCCGCCGCCGGCGACGCCGCGAACTACTCGTTTACGCATTATTACTACCGCTATCACGCCACCTACGGCTCGCCGAAAGCCGAGGTGACGCCGGCGCCGGTGCGCCGCGCCGAGGTCTCGCCGGACGGCCTCGAGGTTTCGCTGACGCTGGACGAGCTTGTTGCGGGCCGCGTGTACGACCTGAGGCCGGGCAACATCGTCTCAGAGGAAGGCGAGCCGTTGGCAACGGGCATGGCCGCCTATACGCTGAACCACCTGCGGTGAGCCGCGGTCTCGCTGGCGGCTCGGCAAAACGCGAACGCCGCTCACGAAAGCGCTGCCGGGACATCAAAACCCCGGCCTGAGGCTTCCCCGGCAGTCCGAACGATCTCCTCAACTGCGTCACGCGCGTCTTTCAGCGGAATATGCGGTTTCAGTTCCACCATTCGCTCGGCCCTTTCCTGAACCGCTGCGGCGCGTTCCCCGTGTACGCAGACATACAGCGCCGTAGCCAAGCGTTCGAGATCGACAACCCCTTTGTCTCCGAGCTTGTCGGCCGCAAATTCGATCCCGCCGCTGTATTTCTCCAGCGTCCTGGGATAGAAACTCTGTATGTAGCCGCTCTGTTCCGTAGGGGCGATTCGCGGTCCGTAGATTCCCTGGATCTCGAGCGTTAGCAGTCCATCGGCCCGCAGTGCCGTCAGTTCGTCTCTCAAATCGAAAGAAAACGGGCCGTGCTTGTACAGGATGAAGTCATACTCCATCGGAAGATTCGCAAGATGCCGCGCACAGTACACGGCTTTCTGTATGTGGGTCTCGCCGCACCAGCTATCTCTGCTTCGCAACGCCTCAATCAGGCGCGTAAGCAGGGCGGCTTTCTTCATCCTGGTCATCTTCTTCCTCCGATCTGATTCCGATAATTTCGCGACGGTTGCTGTTCAGCCACTTACTCGCTTCGTCAAAACAGGATCTATCGGCAAAAACATAATCGAACGACACGATAGGTATGCTCTTCAGAGTTACAGACAGGGCGAGAGACGACACGATACGGCCATCGCGCATTCGCACTGGAAAATTCGGCGCGCCGCTGCTCTGGTTGTAGCGGTCATACCGAAATAGATTGGCTCCATATCTGGATTTCAGTTCATCGTAAATCGCCTTTCCGGATTCCGGATTGCTCTCGACATCTTCAGGGTTTCGCTCGTAAAGCATCCGAAAGTGTTCTCGCTGTACGATGCGGCGCGCATGCAGGTATCCGGTTGCATCCGTTTCGAATGCGGCTTTCCACAAAGCGGCCGTGATCTCATGGTCCGTTATCTCCAAATGTCGATTCGCATCGATGGAAAATTTGCCGCCATCAAGCCATTCCTTGAGAAAGTCCATCAGATGAATATCGTAAATTCGGCGTACCGGATGAAAATACACTTGGGAATACATGAAGTACCGCGCAAGCATCAGCGCCTCGGCAGACTGAATGCCGCCTTCTTCCATACCAAGCACCGGTTCTTTGGAAGCTTGGCCCTTGTCGGACCCCGCCGGAGGCAGAATTCGAAGCGTGTCGATCAGCCGGTAGTGATCGAATCGGCCGTAGGCGACTCCCGCGTGGTATGAATCGCGCAGTAGATAGTCCATGCGATCTACGCCGAAAGCGTCTCCGATGATGATTTCAGCCAGGATCGCTTCCCAGTCCGAGAATTTCAGGTCACCGGCTTTCTTCGGTCCCACCGCCAGTTTTTCTATATCTTCGGAGCGAAGCGGCGGAGTAATGGAGTCCCAAATCTCTTGCATCTCCTCGCTGGAGACAATCGCCCGCGTCAATCTCTCGTGATCCCAGCCATTGGGTAGAAGCTCCTTCTCTGCGGCATGCGAAAAAGGCAGGTGGCCGATGTCATGGCAGAGAGCCGCCATGCGCACGACCCGCCGCCAATACGATCTCTGATCCTTGTCGGCGAGCGGCCCTAGCAGGCTCCGAACCTCATCCGCAACATTATCCCGATTCGTGACTACATCGAAAACCCGACTTGCAAGCTCCATGACGCCGAGCGAGTGTTCGAACCTCTTGTGGGTCGCACCCGGGTAAACGAGATAGGTCATGGCCAGTTGGTGAACATGGCGCAGTCTCTGGAACGGCCGCGAGTTCAGAACCTTGCGTTCCTCGCTGTCCAAGTGAACGAACACATGGATCGGGTCTCTGATTTCGTGAGTGTTCGGCACAGGAGCAGGCTTTCTACAGGGGGCGGAAACTCGCCGAGGTTCGATTTTCCTTGTTCGTTAAAATCTAGCAAAGGCAGCAAGGCAGGGGAAACCCCGAAAGGCCGGAAATTCTTTCAAACGGGCCGCGTGTACAACCTGAGGCCGGGCAACATCGTTTCAGAAGAAGGCGAGCCGTTGGCAACGGGCATGGCCGCCTATACGCTGAACCGCCTGCGGTGAGGGGCCGGCGCAGCCGGAAAGGCCGTATTGTTACCCTTGTAAGGGTATCCGCCGGGTTGTGGCGGGTGCGCGAAGACTGAACCATGGCGGATCGGGCCGGGCAAAAGAAGAAAGAGATCGAGAGCTACGCGCATGAGGGCAAGGAGCGCGTCAACAATCCGCCCGTCGGCCTCGTCACGCCGGAGACCGACCGGGACGCGGGCGGGAAGACCTACGCCTACGACCCGCACCTGGAGCCGTCGCTGGTCTGGGCGGGGAAAGCCGAGCATACGTCGTTCGAGGCGCCGACCGTTTCGCTGCACGTCCACGAGCGCATCGACCCGCGCACGATTGTGGAGGCCGTGAGCAAGCGCAACGGCGCGGCGCCGCAGATGTCGCTGTTCGCATCGCCGCAAGAGAATCCGCCGATCCGCAAGGCCGTCGAGTTCTACAAGCACCGGCACGACTGGAGCAACCGGCTGATCGCCGGCGACAGCCTGCTGGTGATGAACAGCCTGTTGGAGAAGGAAGGCCTCGGCGGACAGGTGCAAATGGTCTATATCGACCCGCCCTACGGCATCGGCTACGGCTCGAATTTCCAGCCGTTCGTAAACAAAAACAACGTGGTTGACGGCAAAGACGAGGATTTGACCAGCGAACCCGAGCAGATCCGCGCCTTTCGCGATACTTGGGAGCTCGGCATCCATTCCTACCTGGCCTATCTGCGCGACCGCCTCCTGCTGGCGCGCGAACTGCTGCACGAAAGCGGAAGCTGCTTCGTGCAGATCGGCGATGAGAACGTTCACCGCGCCGGCATGGTCATGGATGAGATATTCGGGGCCGAGAACCGTCTGGCGACGATCTCCTACGCCACGACCAGCGGAAGCTCGGCCAAGACCCTGCCGCAGGTAGCCGATTATCTGCTTTGGTACGCCAAAGACAAGGAGCGGGCGAAATCGAAATACCGGCAGTTGTACGAACCGCTCGAACGAAGGGAGATCATCGAGCTTTTTACCTGGCATGCGATGGTCGAATTGCCCGACGGACAAAGCCGAAAACCTACCGACGAGGAACGCTTCGACCCCGACGCCTACCTGCCGAAGAACGCGCGCATCTACAAACGCACGACCCTCGATTCGCAGGGCGTCTCGACGACAGGGCGGTCGGAACCCTATGAGTGGAACGGCCGCGTCTTCCGTTGCGCGCAGGGCGCTCACTGGAGGATTTCCTCAGAGGGCCTGGACAGGCTCAGCGAGTTGGGCCGACTCGAAGCGCTGAAAGGCCAAGACTCTCTCGGTTGGAAGCTTTACGAAGACGAGGTTCCCGGCCGGCGGATCAATAACGTCTGGGCCGCGCAGATGTCGCCCAGCGACAAGCGTTACGTGGTGCAGACCGCCTCGAAAGCGATTCAGCGATGCATCCTGATGACCACGGACCCGGGCGATCTGGTGTTCGACATGACTTGCGGCTCCGGGACCACCGCCCACGCCGCCGAGCAGTGGGGCCGCCGCTGGATCGTCTGCGACACGTCCCGCGTGGCGCTGGCGATCGCCAAGCAGCGGCTGATGACCGCCGATTTCGACTATTACAAACTCGCCCGGCCCGCCGAAGGCGTCGGCAGCGGATTCGAGTATCGAACCGTGCCCAAGGTCTCCGCGGCTACTCTGGGTTACGATCTGCCCCCGCAGCAAACCGCCATCTACGACCAGCCGCTCAAGGACACGAGCAAGAAGCGCGTTACCGGGCCGTTTACCGTCGAGGCCGTCCCCGCGCCCACGGTGAAGCCTCTGGATGAAATCGAAGAGATCGAGGAGCAGCCCGCCGACAATTCCGCGGCGCGGACGGGGGCGACCTTGCGCGACGGCGACTGGCGAGACGAACTTCTCAAGACGGGCATTCGCGGCAAGGCGGGGCAGCGCATCCGGTTCGCGCGGCTGGAGCCGCTGCCGGGCATGCATTGGCTGCACGCCGAGGGCGAGACGCGCGCCGACGGCGAAGAAACCGCGCATGCCGAGCAGGCCGTCGTCTCGTTCGGGCAGGACCACGCGCCGCTGGAGCAGCGGCAAGTCGCCCGCGCCCTCGAGGAGGCGCAAAACCTCGTGCCCAAGCCCAAAGTAATCCTTTTCGCGGCTTTCCAGTTCGACCCCGAAGCGTCGAAGGACATCGACGAGACCAACTGGCCCGGCGTGACGCTGCTCAAGGCGCAGATGAACGCCGATCTGCTGACCGACGACCTCAAGAAGAAACGCGCAAGCAACGAAAGTTTCTGGCTGATCGGCCGGCCGGACGCGGAGATCGAACGCATCGCGGCCGGCGCGGACAAGGGCAAGTACCGCGTTTCGGTTCAGGGTTTCGACTACTACAACGTCAAGACCGGCAGCGTCGAATCGGGCGGCGCGGACAAAATCG
Organism: Bryobacterales bacterium; assembly: GCA_965242705.1. Classification (GTDB taxonomy): domain Bacteria; phylum Acidobacteriota; class Terriglobia; order Bryobacterales; family UBA6623; genus CATQHP01. The sequence continues at coordinate 4,488,334 of OZ251486.1, read as the reverse complement.
CCATGTGGATGCTCGACCCGGACTACGACGGGCGCAGCCTGTTTCCGCGCCAAGTGTTTTTCCCGACGGCCGGAGCCAAGGAAGGCTGGGCGAAACTCGCGCGCAATCTCAAGGCCGAGATCGATACGAAGTTGATCGAGGCCTACCGCGGCACGGTTTCGCTGCCGTTCCAGCCCGGCGGACACAAGCGGGCGGCGGTCAAGATCGTCGATGACCGGGGCATCGAGAGCTTGCGGATTCTGGAGATAGGATAATGGTTGAACTCAATTTGAAAATTCCGGCGATTGAGAAGTTAGTGGATTACTGCGCAAGCGGAATCGGCGCCATCGGCGGACCGATGCTGTCCCGTTGGACGGCGCAAAGACGTGCGGACGCCCAGCGTATTGAAGCGCAAGGCCAAGCGGATGTCACACGCCTGATTGCCGATGCGCAGGCAGAAGCACGAAGCCTTTTGCCCGCGGACCACTCTTCGAGCCGAGGAGAACTGGCTATAGGCAAGGAAATCAAGTCGCGCCTTGAGTTTCAGGAAAAGAAGCGGCAAGGCAATATCAAAGCCGTCATCGGCATGGCGGCTGAAGAGCTTGGCGATAAGGATGCCACAGACCACGAGGTCGATCACGACTGGACAGCGCGGTTCTTCGCCGATGCGCAGGATGCGACATCAGAGCACATGCAGAAGATATGGGCAAAAATTCTCGCCGGCGAAGTTGAGACGCCCGGGCGTACATCGCTGCACACCTTGGCGATCCTCAAAAACATGACGCAACGAGACGCCAAATTGTTTGAGAATGTATCCAGATTTATATTCTATGATTTCGTATTAAAAGATAAAAAATACTCAATAAAAATTTCTGGATTTCCAAGCTTCAACGATATTACTGTATTGCAAAGTTACGGATTGATGGCAAGCGCACCAATGGCCAAGCATTTCAAAATTCCGGTAAATCACCTAATCGTAAAAAATAATATATATAAAATATCCAAAAGCATTGATTCCGAACCGTATGAATTCGATATTCCATGTTATGCACTCACGCCTCAAGGGTCCGAACTGTATAATATAAATAATGCAGCCGTAAGTGAAGATTATCTCCATTTGTTTTCAAAATTTCTAAATGATGAACACGGAATCAAGCTTGAATCTTCTTTGATCCTTGGACATCTCGAAGATAAGCTTCTGTATGGGCCTTGGACTCTCGTAGAACCTCAATTTCCTCAGACAACGCAGACGGTCGGCGAAAATGGTGAAGAATGACTGCATGCATTAACTTTTCATCGAATAAGATCGCCGCCTTCTGCGAACGCCGGCAGGTCGCGGAGTTGGCGTTGTTCGGTTCCGCGCTGCGGGATGATTTCGGGCCGGACAGCGATATCGACCTTCTGGTGCGTTTTAAGCCGGAAGCACGGCACACGCTTCTGGACATGACGCGGATGGAGGACGAGTTGAGCCGGATACTCGGCCGCCGGGTCGATCTGGTCGAGCGCGCCGCCGTTGAAGCAAGCCGCAACTACATTCGCCGCAAAGCCATCCTCCAATCGGCGGAGACGATCTATGCGGCGTGACGACGCCTACCTGATCGATATGCTGTTGGCGGCGCGCGACGCTGTGGAGTTTGCTTCGGGGTTGTCGTATGCGCAATTCGAGCGCAGCCGTCTGCACCGAAACGCGATTCTGAAAGCTGTCGAGACCATCGGCGAAGCGGCGGCGCGCATCAGCGTCGAGACGAAAGAAGCGCACTCCGAAATTCCGTGGCATGAGATTGTCGGCATGCGCAACCGCCTGGTTCACGTCTATTTCGACATTGACCTCGGCATCGTCTGGCAAACGGTGCAAAAGTCGCTGCCGGCATTGATCGTCCAACTGGAGCCGCTCGCGCCGCAGGAGGATGAATGACGGCAAAGGCGGCCATCGACCGGCTGATCGTCAATTCTCCCTACGAGGAGCCGGCGCGCTACTGGAAATACGACCGCCGGGCGCGCCTGTTCGATTTGGCGGAGGGCCGCCGTCCGGCCGGATACGTCGTGGCCTCAAAAGATTCCCAGGCGTTCGACGACCCGGGCCGTTTCGTCGAGATTCCCCTGGTCAACCGGATTCGGCCGCGCGTGCGGGCGTGGCGCGAATCCGGATATCCGGGCATTACGGGCATCACGAAACGGCTGCTGCAACACTGGACGAACGCGGAAGAGTTCGACAGCCGGCGGTTTTTCTTTTGTCAACTGGAGGCCGCCGAGACGCTGATCTGGCTGACGGAAGCGCCCGCGGTCAAGAAAACGGGCATCGCCGTCCCCTCCGACGGCGGCGCGTTCGGGCGGCTGTGCGCCAAGATGGCGACCGGCAGCGGCAAGACCGTAGTCATGGCCATGATCGCCGCTTGGCACATCCTGAACAAGGTTGCTTATCCGCAGGACGGCCGATTCGCCAAAAACATCCTGGTCATCGCTCCCGGCCTGACGGTCAAGAGCCGTCTGGCCGTGCTGGAGCCGTCCAACCCGAACAACTACTATGAGGCCTTCCGCATCGTGCCGTCGGCGCTGCTCGACAAGCTGCGCCGCGGCAGAGTCGCGGTGCGCAACTGGCATGCGCTGAATTGGGAAACCGAGCAGAAAATAGCCGGGAAACGCGGCGTGGACAAGCGCGGGGCCAAGAGCGGCGAAGCCTACGTCCGCGAAGTTCTGGGCGAGATGGCAAGAGCCCGCAACATCCTGGTCATCAACGACGAGGCGCATCACGCTTGGCGCGTCCCCGCCGGCGCGAAGCTCAGAGGCGTGGCCAAAAACGAAATCGAAGAGGCGACCAAGTGGGTCGGCGGCCTGGATCGGATTCACAAGGCGCGGGGCCTTCTCGCCTGCTACGATTTCTCGGCGACGCCTTTTGCGCCGTCGGGAAAACAGAGCGCCGAAGAAGCGCTGTTCGGCTGGATCGTGAGCGATTTCGGTTTGAACGACGCCGTCGAGTCCGGCTTGGTCAAAACCCCGCGCGTGGTGATCCGCGACGACGCCGCGCCCGACGCGAAAACCTACAAGTCGCGCCTCTATCACATCTATAACGACCCCGAGGTCAAAGACGATCTGAACCGGAGCGGCGCCAAGCCCGAAGAGCCGCTGCCCGATCTGGTTACGAACGGCTATTATCTGCTGGGCTACGACTGGCGGGAAACGGCGCAGAAGTGGCGCCGCCTCGGTTTTTCCACGCCGCCGGTGATGATTACCGTAGCCAACCGCACCGAGACGGCGGCGCGGATCAAGCATGCGTTCGACCGCGGCAAGGTGCGCATCGACGAGCTTTGCGCTCCGGAGCGAACCCTGCATATCGATTCGAAGACGCTTGGCGAGGCCGAGGCCGCCGAAGAGCCGGCCGCGGCGGTTGTCGAGGGCGCCGACGAAAAGCGGCGGCCGAACCGGCAGACGGGCAAGCTGACCCGCAAGCAGCAGGCCGAGTTGCTGCGCTTGCAGGTGGATACGGTCGGCCGCCCCGGCAAGCCGGGCGAACGCATACAGAACGTGATTTCGGTGGGGATGCTCTCAGAGGGTTGGGACGCCAAGACCGTGACGCACATCATGGGCTTGCGCGCCTTCACCAGCCAGCTTCTCTGCGAACAGGTGGTCGGACGCGGCCTGCGCCGGACTTCTTACGAGACGAATCCGAAAACCGGCCTCTTCGCTCCGGAATACGTCAACATTTTCGGCGTACCCTTCACTTTTCTGCCTCATGAGGAAGGAGGCGCTCCCCCGCCCCCGGAGCCGAAGACGGCCATCGAACCCGCGGCCGAGAAAGCCCGTTTTGCGATCAGTTGGCCGAACGTGGCGCGCATCGACCGCACCTACCGCCCGCGCCTCGCCCTCGACTGGGACAAGGTCGAGACCCTGGAGATCAACGCCGCCGAAACCGCCAGACTCGCGGAGCTTGCCCCGGTAGTCGACGGCAAGCCGGACGCGGCGCTGATCGAGGCCATAGACCTGGAGAGACTGGCAAGGGAATTCCGCATGCAGCGGATCGTTTTCGAGACCGTGCGGGAAGTTTACGATCAAATGCAAGCGGACTGGCGGGGCGGCAAGGCGTTCCTGCTGGGCCAACTGGCGCGGCTGGTCGAGCAGTTCGTCCGCTCAGACAAGATACGCATCGAACCCGCAGTATTCCGCCGCGACGGTCTCAAGCGCCGCCTTGCCGCCGCGCTCAACATGACCAGGATCGTGCATCATATCTGGGACGCGATCCGCTTCGAGAATACCGAGAGGCTGGAGCCGGTATTCGACCGGGACCGGCCCATCCTCTCGACCGGCGACATGAGAACGTGGCACACCGGCAAGCCCTGCGAAGCTACGGCGCACAGCCATATCAATTTCTGCGTCTATGACAGCGCCTGGGAGGCATCGGAAGCCGCCGCCCTCGACCGCAGCCCCGAGGCGGCCGCTTGGGTGAAGAACGATCATCTCGGCTTCGAAGTGTTCTACGTCTATCGCGGCGTGGTGCGGAAGTACCGTCCCGACTTCCTCATTCGGCTCAGGTCGGGCGTCATGCTGATCCTGGAAACCAAGGGACGGGACAGCGACCAGGAGCGAACCAAGCGCCGCTTCCTCGACGAATGGGTGCGCGCCGTCAATACGCACGGCGGCTTCGGCCGCTGGGCATGGGGCGTATCGCACAAGCCCGGCGACATCCACGACATCCTCGCGCGGCTTGCGTGAAGTTTTCGATCGACCCCGGTTCCGCATGCGGAGGTACGCGAAACAGGGGAAGCTCTGCGCAAGCGGCCAACTGATTTGCGGCGCTTACGCCGCAGCCTGCCGGGGACTGACTTGCGCGGCGATTTCTCGGCCCGCTTCGATTTCGGCTTGGCGAAGCTCGCAGGCTTGCTGCAAGTTCAACCAGATCTGCGGCGTCGCGCCGAAATAACGCGCCAACCGAAGCGCGGTATCGGCGGTTACGTTTCGACGGCCGTTCAGAATCGCGGCGACACGGTAGGACGGTACGCCCAACGCCTTCGCCAAGGCATTGGCCGAGAGGTTGAGCGTCTCAAGCTCCGCCCGCAAGATCTCGCCCGGATGCACCGGACGCATACCGTTTCTTACGCTCATATCCGTGTTCCCGGTCAGTGATTTGAGTTTTTCGATTCCCGAAGCCTTGGATCATGATATGCCGTCGCGTCAACTCGTGCGGTTGCCCGGCGCTGCGTCCTGCACCGCCTCTTCCATCGCGGCGATTTCCGCTTCTTCCAGTTCGGGGAAGACGCGGCGCTTTCTTGCCGCAAGCCGTCCCCCGTTTTGCATGCAGAGGCGCACGAAGAGCGAAGCTCGGCGGTCGGGCATGTCCACGATTTCGCGCACCGCTTCCAAGGCGCGATCGAAGATCGCAACGAAGCCCAGTTCCTCCTTCAGATCGCGATGCACGGTATCGGCCACGCGGTCGTACAGATACTCGACGAATCCGGTCGCGTCGAAATAGCGGTAAAGATCGGCGGTCTCGTTCTCGACGACGATGCTCTGCTGCGGCGTCCAATGCCAGCGGATGTATTCGAAGAGCGGCTGCGAGAAGGTTTCCAGCACGGCATCGTAGCTGCTCCGGTCGCGCAAGATGGCCGCGGAAACCGGGAAGATCACGCCGGACGGGCTGTAGCCCCGCTTGGCGAGCACATGATGCATGAGGAAACGGTGGATGCGGCCGTTGCCGTCCTCGAAGGGGTGGATCAGGACGAAGGCGAAGGCGGAAACCGCCGCGGCCGCGACAGGGTCGATGCCGCTCTCGACAATGCGCCGCGTCAGTTGCATCCAGGCGTCCATGAGCGCCGGCACGTCCGTGGGCCGCGGGCAAATGTAATGCACTTTCTGGCGGTATCCGCCGGCCGTCGAGCCCACGAAATTCTGGGAGCCGCGCCAATCTTCCGCCGCGTAACGGCGATCGACGATATCACCCTGCAGGCGCACCAGCGCAGCCTTGTCAAGCGGGTCGAAGTCGGTCGCCGCGCGCAGCGCGGCAACGAACCGCTCCGCGCGCACGGGGCTGGGGGTCTCGCTCTCGATGGCGAATGAGGATCGCGTCTCTTTCGTGTAGAGGTAGTTCACGGCACGGGCAAGGATCGCCGGATCGCAGTTTGCGATCAGCGCGCGCGCTTCCTCGTCGATGCGCAGGCCCATCTGCTCCATGAGCCGCGGCGCGCGTCTGATCGAGGGGCACAGGCCGGGGCCGCCGAGCAGGTTGTCGGCGACGCGGTGGCGCGGCGAATTGCGGCGCGCGGCGGCGATGTGTTTTTTCGGGTCCAGGGCTTCGACGTAGTTGCCCGCGCGAGCGTTTTCCAGGTCAAGCGTTCGGCCGGTGAACATTTCGTAGAAGAACCAGGCGCGCCGGCTGAAAGCTCCCGTGGGTTCCGCGCGGACCCAGCGCTCGATATCGGCGGCTTCGACCGCCTTGAGGGCGGCGGCCAGCACGCCGAGATCGACGGGTTCATGACGCAACGCAAAGCGGATGTGCGATACGAGCGATCCGTCCGGGGCATACTGCCGCGGATATATCTCCACGGTTCGCGAACCGTCTATTTTGGTCCGCCGCGCGCCGGCGGTGACGTAGCTCTCCACCGCCGGCGGCGGAACCGCCAGCCTCAGCTCGCTCCTGAGCCAAGCTTGGCCGATGGGGCGCAACTCCATCGGGCGGTTATGAATCCTGCCGGCCATGTGAAATCGTTTACTTTCGTGGAAAAACGTTTAGAAAACGCTGTTTTGATGGGAAACCGATTATATTTTCAGTAAATCATGGGAAAGCGATTACAACAAGGTGTTTTTGTGGAAATTCGATTATAAAACGACTTGGAATGAGAAAAACGATTACAAAACTATATTTCGATGGGAAATCGATTACTTTTTCAGTAAATCATGGGAAAACGATTACAAATGGGAATTTCCATGGAAATTCGATTACAAGAGGCTGTTTCGATGGAAATTCGCTTCTATTGAGGCGTCTTCGTTGCAGTAGGCTTACGGTATGCGGATCGTCGTTCGACCGGGCGAGAGGCTTCCTGCCCTTGTGCTGCTATGCGCGACGGCGGCATCGGCTGGAACTTTGGCGCTGCGCGGCAGCGTGACGCCCGAGCTGCCGCGGGGCGTCGCCGTGATCTCCGCCGCGGCGCGGGCGTTCTACGACGAGGCGCCGGTTCGCAACAGCGCATTCGCCTTCAGGAAGCTGGAGCCGGGCGCATACACCTTGACCGTTTTCGACCCGCAATGGGGGGTAACCAGCCGCACGGTGCAAGTCACGCGCAGCTTGGCCGGCGGATCAGGGCGCGTGCAGGTTGAGATCGCTCTCGAACGCTCGGAAGCCGCCCGCCGGAGGAATCTGGAGCGGGAAAATTCGGTTTCGCTCGGCGAGTTGGCGGTTTCGACGAAGGCGCGGGCGGCTTTCAAAGCGGCGCGGCGGCGGCTGACCAAGGGCGACCGCGAGGGCAGCATCGCCCGATTGCTGCAAGCGGTGGAGTTGTCGCCGGGCTTCGTCGAAGCCTGGAATGAATTGGGAACGCTCGCCTACAAGGCCGACGATTACGAACAGGCCGAGGAATACTTCCGCGCCGCGCTGCGGCACGACCCGCAAGCCTTCGCGCCGTTGGTCAACTTGGGCGGCGCTCTGCTGTCGCAGCAGCGCATCGACGACGCGCTGCCGTACAACCTGATGGCGCAGTCGATGCGCCCGGATGACGCTCTGGCCAACGCGCAACTCGGCATGAACTTCTTTTACAAACAGGAATTCGACAGGGCGCGCAAGCATCTCGTTCGTGCGAAAGAAGCCGACCGAGCGCATTTCTCGCACCCGCAATTTTTCCTGGCCGAAATCCATGCCCGCGCAGGGAAGCTGCAAGCCGCGCGGCGCGAACTCGAGGAGTTGATGCGGCTGCATGCCGGCTCGCCCGCGGCCGAGTCTGCTCGGCAGGCGCTTGCACGGTTGGAGGCTGCAATGCAGGCTCAGCCCGCGGCGCGTGCGCCGTAGTCTTTGCCGGTGAGGCTGTCGAGCACCGATTCCTGCCATTGGCGAAGCTGCCGCTCCAGATCGGCGGCGGCTTCCGGCTGCTCGTCGATGAGGTTGGTTTCTTCGGCTTGGTCGGCGCGCAGGTCGAACAGTTCCTTGTCCGTTTCGTCTCCGCGCGCGCCGCCGATGACCAGTTTGTAGCGGTTGCCGAGTATCGCCCGCTCGCCGAGAAAGTCTTCCTCGGCGATTTCAGGGTGATGGAAATTGCGGAAATTCCGCGTGAAGCGCCCGTCCATGATCTTCACCAGAGGCGTCGTGCCTTCTTGCAGCTTCGGGTCGATGTAGGGGCGCGGGTTGCCGGCGGTCTCATGGCTCGTGTCATAGGTCCAGAAGCAGATCGGGCTTGGCCTTTCGGTCATCTTGCCGTCGATCAGGGCTTGCAGGCCGATGCCGTCCAGCGGGCGCTCAGGCAGCGGCGCACCGGTCAACTCGCACAGCGTGGGCAGGATGTCGCTGGTCACGGCGTTCACGGCCGTCGCGCGGGGCTGCGCAATTCTGTCCGGCCATTCCATAATGCCCGGAACGCGCACGCCGCCTTCGTAAACGTTGCCTTTCCGGCCGCGGAACGCGGTAGCCGCGAGCCCGCTGGCGGGAATGCCGTTATCGCCGCAGTACCAGAGCAGCGTATTGCCCCGCAAACCTTCGTCCGCGAGATACGAGCGCAGCTTGCCTATGGCGCGGTCCATTGCCGTGATTTCGGCGTAGCGCTCGCGCAGCACGTCCCGCAGCGGGCGCTCGACGGGCAGGCCGGTATCCATTCCGGTAAGCCTCACCTTTTGCTCGGCGTATTCTTCCGGCAGGTCGTCGTAGAGCGCCAAATCTTCGTCCAGCCCGCTGTACGGCTCGTGCGGCGAGCCGAACCAGACGACCGCAAGGAACGGCCGGCTGCTCGCCGCTTCGTTGCCGATGAAGCGGATCGCCTCGTCGATAACGATTTCCGAGCTTTCGCCTTCGAAGCGCTCCGGCGGCCCGCCGTTGCGCGACAACATCGGATTCATCTCGAAAAAATTGTCGTGCGACACCCACTCGTCGAAACCCATCGCTCCGGGATTCAAGGGGGAATCGGCCTTCACCGCGCCAACGTGCCATTTGCCGAAATGGCCGCAGGCGTAGCCGGCCTTGCCCAGAATGTGCGCGATGGTGATCTCTTCCGGACGCATCGACCAGTTGGGCGTAAACGTGCCGTAGCGATTGGGATGGCGGCCGGTCAAGACGCTGCCCCGCGTCGGCGAACAGACCGGGGACGCCGAGTAAAAGTTGTCCATGCGCAGACCCGTTGCCGCCATCTCGTCGAGCACCGGCGTTTGCAGATGCGGATGCCCGTTGTAGGCGGTCTCGTTCCAGGCGTGATCGTCTCCCATCAACAGCACGATGTTGGGCCTCGAGTCGGCGGCCTCCCGCGGTTCCGGCGAGCAAGCCGCCGCGAAGGCGCCGGCAACTCCGGCCGCGCGTTCCGCGAATTGCCGCCGCGTCAGCAAACGGTTCATGGGGTCAACTCCTCCTTGCGCACTTCCCGGCACGGCAACGATTCGGGCCGGCGCGGACGCCATCATAGCAGCGTTGCGACGCCCCGATTGGAAGCGGCCGGCGAAGTATGCTATTCCGAATTCTCACGGGGGGAATGCTGTCCGCTTGCGAAGTTTCGACATCCCGCGCCTGCATGCGCCCATCGGCCGCTACTTCCGCGGCCGCCGCTTCCGGCGGATTGCCGAGACTTTCGGCATTTCGGAAAGGTCCACCGTGCTCGATATCGGGGGCGCGGCTTACTACTGGGATTTCTTCGCGGCCGTCCCGCGGGTTGTGATCGTCAACCGGCAAAAACCGGAATCCACGGACTGCCGTTTCCCATGGGTCATTGCCGACGCGCGGCATTTGCCCTTCCGCGACCACGCATTCGACTTGGCGTTCGCCAATTCCGTTGTCGAGCACATCCCCGGATGGGAAAACCGCATCGCGTTTGCCGAGGAAACGGCAAGGGTGGGCCGCGGCTATTACGTCCAGACGCCTTACCGCTGGTTCCCGGTCGAGCCGCACCTCTACACGCCGCTGATCCATTATTTGCCGAAGCGATTGCAGCGCCCGCTGCTGCGCAACTTTACCGTATGGGGGGTATTGCAGCGCCCGACTCCCGAGGGCTGCGACGACTTTCTGCGCGACATCGATTTGCTGACGACCCGGCAACTGCGCGGGCTTTTTCCGCATGCGGCGATCTGGAAGGAACGCGCCGTCGGCCTGCTGAAGTCAATTGCCGCCGTTCGGGGAGCGCCTCTGAAAACACCCCGAGAAAGCGATTAACGGAGCTTCCCCGCGCTGACCAGATTGGCGAAGATGCGGTAGGCCCCGGGAACGCCGGCGGGCAACTGGCGGAACCACGAGTATCCGGTAAAGATGTAAACTCCCTTGCCGTAGCGGGCGTAGAGCATTCCGCCCGCCTGGGGTTCTTCGCCCGGGTCGCTGGCGGCGAGGATCGGCTGATAGCGCTCATCCCAGTCGGACATGAAGTAGAGTCCCCGCTCCTGCACCCAGCCGGCGAAGTCTTTGGCGGTGATTTTGTTGGGGGCTTGCAACAGGACGTGGTCCGGCGCCGGGAACGCGACTTCAGCCCGTTCGTCGGTGACGCGGTTGCGCGACGGCGTGAGCGGATAGGGCGCCAGAGTCGGTGCCGCGAGGCGGGGGCCTCCGCGGCCGAAGGGCAGCGTGTTGTATTGCACGACCAACGTTCCGCCGGCCTCGACGTAGGCCAGGACGTTGTCTTTTGCCGCGAGCAGGCCGGGGCGGGTATTAAGCGCGCGAACGCCGCAAACGACCGCGTCGTATCGGCCGAGGTTGCCGGAAGCCAGGTCTTCGTTGGAGAGCAGCGTCACCTCGGCGCCGAGTTGCTCCAAGGCTTCGGGGATCTTGTCGCCCGCGCCCATGACGTAGCCTATCGATTTGGCGAGCATCCGCGCATCGACGCGCTCGACGCGCATTTCCGCCGGCGGGTAGGTCATCTGCGTAGCGATGTGATCGTACGCGATGGTTTGCATCCCGACGTCGATAATCCCGGCGCCAACCTTGACCGACGCCTTGACCGTCCCGCCGGAAGCGGTTGCCGGGGGCGTGAGTTGGAAAACGACCGTTTTTTCCCGGCCTGCCGAGTCGAACGAGATGGTGATGGATTCAGGGGAAGCGTCCCATCCGTCGGGAACGCTCAAAGCGACTTGCGCTTCTGCGACCGCGTCGTTGCTGAGCAAGCGCACGGGAACCGCCGCCGCGGCGGCGCTGGTGAAGACCTGGTTTGCCTGCGCGAAGTTGACCGCCACCGCAGGGACGATCTGCACACGCCGCTCCCGCTCGCCGAATGAGCGGTCCACCCAGCGGTAACGGACCGGCTTGGCGAGAGTGATTTCGACGCCCTCGGGCGTTTCAAAAACAAACGCCGCCGTCAAAGTTTCCGGGGCTTCCGGCAAGCCGTCCACATGCTCGTAGAAATCGCCCGCCGTCTTTGTGCGCAACCAGGGCGGCTGCGAGTATGCCGGAGTTTTCGGCAGCTTGAGATCGACCGATTGCTCGACGACCCGGTTCAAGGGCAAATCGACCGCGGACGGCACGGATGCCTTAGCGGCTCCCGAAATGCGCGCGGACTTCCACTTCCAGGCCGGCGGCGTGCGGCGCAGGACGCGGACAGTAACGGCCGCCGTTTTCCCGGGAATCAGATTCCAGCGCTCGGCTGTCGCATCGACCCAAATGCCGGAGGCGATCTCAATCGCCCGGGCAAGTTCTTTCTTCTTGTAAGCTGCCTCCGGCAGGTCGAGAGCGCCCAGCTCCAGGTAGGCCGCCAGCAGGGGCGGCAAAACCGCCTCGGGGCGCTTGGGGTCGTAATCGGCGCGCGCCTCGGCCAACAGTTCGCCGATGCGCCGCGCGCCGTCGATGCGGTTCCAGGTGGTATCGATATCCTCGAACAGGTCTTTCTCTGCGCGCGCGCCGGCTACATAAGCAAAAAACGCGGGCACGCTGCCTTTGCGCTGCGACGTTCCCATGGCTTGGCTGCGGTGCCGGCTGCGCGATTCGCCGGCGATCTCGGCGTACGACTTGCCCAGCACCGGGTCGTAATCGCCGAGCTCGAGACGCAGGCGATCATCCCGCCGAGCTTCGGAGGTTTCCATGCGGCGGTTGAACGTCGGAGTGTTGTAGTAGTAGCGGTGCGCCTTCCAGACGGGCAGGCCAAGATCGGGGAACATATTCGGGTCGGCGGCGGCTTCATAGGCTTCGGGGCCCGTCCAGCCGACGGCGGTATGCTGACCATGTCCGCCGCTGCCTGGTTTCGGCGGAAAGCGCGAGACGATGACGTCGGGCCTGAACCGGCGGATCACGCGCACCATGTCCCGCAACAGCCGCCGCCGTCCCCATTTTGCGAGCGATTCTTCGGGTGTTTTGCTGAAACCGAAATCGATGGCGCTGGCGAAAAATTGCTCGCCGCCGTCGATGCGGCGGGCTTCCAGCAGTTCTTGCGTACGAATCATTCCCATCAACGGACCTTGCTCTGCGCCAATCAGGTTTTGCCCTCCCTCGCCGCGCGTCGCGGAAAAGTAAGCGGTGCGGATGTGGCGCCCGCGGGCGAAATAGGCGATAACGGCAGTGTTCTCGTCGTCAGGATGCGCGCCGAGCATCAGCAGACTGCCGACCGTATTCAACCGATCGAGCAACTCCTGCAACTCGGCTGCGCCGCGCAAAGGCGTCGGCTGGGCGCTCAGCGCCGCGGCCGTTGACAGGAGCGTAATCAGCAGTTTGCGCAACATGAGGCTGTTTCCAAAGTTTATCCCGTTTCCTGTCCGCGTGATTTTTGCCGCGGCCTCTGCGCTACCATCCGCTTAAGTGCAGCAGTTGCGCCTGCAGTTCGAGTCGGTCGAGGATATCTTCCTGCGCGTTTTCCGCGAAGTGAATCCGCGCGGCGGCCTACCCGAGATTGCAGTTCAATTCTATCCTTACGCAGGACTGAAATCCACCATCCGCCTGGAAAAGGGGCGCCGCCGCATTCGCGTGCGTTTGAGCGACCTGCTCCAGGCTGCGCCCGCCGGCGTGCAGGAGGCGGCCGCGGGCATCCTGCTGGCGAAGCTCTATCGCAAGCAATCGCCGAAGACGGCCGATGCCATTTACCGCGGCTGGATGAACAGCCCGCAAATCCGGCAGCGGACCAGGGAAGCGCGGCGGCTGCGCGGGCGCAAGCGCATCGGCCGCCCGCGGGGAAAACACCGCGACCTGGACGTTCTGTTCGCGGATCTCAACCGGCGTTTTTTCGACGGAGGCCTGCGCAAACCGGCGCTAGGCTGGAGTCCCGGAGAATCACGCCGTATGCTGGGGCATTACGATCCAGCCCACGACGCGATTGTCATCAGCCGCGTTTTCGATCGGCCCAACGTGCCGCTGCGCCTGCTCGAATACGTGCTCTATCACGAGATGCTGCACGTGAAGCATCCGGTTGAAATGCGCCTGCGGCGGCGCTGCGTCCACACCCCCGCGTTTCGAGCCGAAGAGCGCCGCTTTCCGCGTTGCGAAGAGGTCAAGCGCTTGTTGCTGGACCTGTGACCATTGCCGACCGGCAGCGTCCAAGCCGAAAACCAGGGATACGCCGCCGCTAAAGCGCTTTTTGCAGCGCTTCGCCCAGTGTGCCGACTTGCTCGGAGCCGCTGCTCTCGGTCTTTTGCTGCGGTTGCGGGCTTGCCGCCGCCGGCCGCCGGCGCTGCGGCCGCCGCGGGGAGCGGCTCTGCTGAGATTTTTCGCCCTTCGGATGAGCCGACTTGGCTCGAAGCAGCTTGCCGTCGATCGGCGCGCGGTTGAACCGGCGGATGATGGCTTGCATTTCCTCTTCGTTCGGCGCTTCCACGAACGCGTAACCCTTGGATTCCTGCGTTTCGAAATCCCGAATGACGCGCACTGCGTCACAAACCAGATCGCTGCTTTCCAGCCACGACTTGATGTCGTCGGCTGTCACCCACTCGGGCAGGTTCCCAAAATAAATGTTGTGGCCCATATGTTGACGAGGCACTTCCTACTTTCTCAGATTTGTCTCCTCACAAGATACCCGATTATGGGAAGAGGATACAGGGACGGCCGTTGCTTCGACCGCTTTCAGTATATCACGAACGTCACAATACCGCGAACCATGCGCGCAAGACTTCGACCGCGGGCTTGCCCACGGGGCGGTGCGACGCGTCGAACGGCCCGCCGCGGCCGTGGGTAGGCCATTTCCACCAGTACATTCCGGCGGTATGGGCTTCGCGGCTGAACTGTTGAAACCAAAGCTCGTAGCATTGCCGCTGCAACGCGGCGTCGAGCCCGCTCGAATTTTCTTCCCAAGGTCTTGCAGCGGCAGTCTTGAGCGCGGGAAAGCCGACCTCGGTAAACAGAATCGGTTTGCCGAATTTCGCGGATACCGCCCGCAGTCTGCGCTGCGCTTCGGCAACCTGCGCCGACCCGGCCGCGGGCCGCTCGCCGGGGGAAGCCAAAGGGAAATAAAAATTCACGCCGATGAAATCGAGGCGATCCCAGAGCGCGATCCTCTCGAATTCGCCGTTCCAGTGCGCGGCGTAGGTCACCGGACCGCTATAAATCCGGCGGACGTCGGCAATGAGTCCGCGCCAGAGGTTTTCATGCATGGTCAGCCCGGAAAGCTCATTGCCGACCGCCAGCAGATCGACGCCGTGAAGCTCGGCAAAGCGGGCGAAATGCAGCAGCCAGCGGCGGTATTGCTCGAACCATATTTCGAGTTGGGCTTCGTCGGCGAATGAGATATCGCCGTGGAAGCGGCGGCCGCTCCAGATGTGCGGCTTGAGCATAACTTTGAGCCCGGCGTCTTTGGCCGCGAGCAGCGAGCGCCGCAGCCGGTCGTCGGTTTCATCGGTGCGGAAACGGATAGTCGGCCGCTCCGGCGCCGCGGTAAAGACATAGGGAACCAAGGCTGCGGCTGTTGCGCCGAGTCCGCGGATTTTTTGCAACTCGCGGGCGGCGCGTTCCGAGCCGTAGCCCCAATCGCCCCCTATTTCGTGGGAAAACGAAATGCCTTTCTGATACGGCAACGGCGGCGGATTCCTTGCGGCCCGCTCAACCGGTTCCTTGCACTGGGGGATGCAGTCGGAGCACATGGCGATCGCCTGCCCCAGTTCCAGGCTGTATAGCGCTTCGATTGCATCGGCGCCGCGGCGGCTGACGAAGTTTTCGACCCAAGCGCCGGAAACCGCGTCCCGCGTCAGAGGCGAGAGATACGCGCCGGCGGCGGCAAAGATCTCGGCAGCCGGATAGGGTTGCTCCTCGCAGGCGATGCGCGCGGCATAGCCGCCGAGGTCATGCCCATGGAAATGTCCGACGGCATAGCGGGCGATGGCCCGCGCCATCGCCTCGGACGCGGGCGCCCCCCAGGCTTTGCGCATGATCATGACTGCTTCGGCAAGCGCGTTGTCGGGGCGGTTGTCGGAGCCGGCGAGCGCCGCGGGCGCGGCAGCGGAACGAGGGTAAAAATTGCCTCGATAACGCCTGTCGCCGGCGACTTGCTGAAAGGCGCGCCAAGTCTTGGCGATATATGCCCGCACCGGACCGGCGCGAGATCGCAGTCCCAGCCTTTTGCGCAAACGTTCGCCGCGCCGCGTTGCGCCGCGCAGCCACCGGTTGCGGTCCGCCTCGTCGAAATGCTTTTCCTCGAAGAGCAGCCGCCAGTCCGCCGATTCCGCCTCGACCCAGCGCACGGCCTCATCCGCCCCCAAGTCCGGGCCGAAGGCGGGCGGCGCGAAGAACGCAGCCGCGCCGAGAACCGCCGTTGCGGCAAAAGGGGTCTTGTCCGCTGTGTCATCCCGCGGTTGCCGTCTCCAGGCCGCAAGCGCCGCGGCCGCCGCCGGCGCAAGGGGCAAATATTCAAGGCCGCCGCGCTGGAGAAAACGGCTCGCGGCGCGCGCCTCGGGCAAAGCAAAACAGAGGATTGCGCAGGGCGCGAGGAACGCCGTCAACGGGCAGAGCCGCATCCCGCAAACGGCGCGGCGCAACAAATAGAAGAGCGCCGCGGCAAGCAGTGCAGCGGCGGCCGCGCGCGCCGGTTCGCCGCCCAGGGGCAGGCCTGCGGCGTTCGCCAACGTCTGCACGGGACCACGGCCAAAACGAGCGTAGGCTGCGAGTCCGCTGATGAGGGACGCCGAAAACCAGAACGCCGCAAAAGCCGCAACCGGCGCAACCGCCCGCGGCAGGCGCGGAGCAGCCCAGGCCGCTGCAACGGCCGCGGCGGCCGGAAACAGCGTTCCCCAGAACGCTTGCAGCGCGTACAGCGCCCACGGAGCATCGGGCGCAAGGGCGATGCCTTCGCCGAAGCTGCCGCGCATGACCTCGGCGCCCGCAAAGCGCACCAGCGCCCAAGGCATGACGGACTCCGCAAGCCGCGCGATGCGCAGAGCCAAGCAGCCCGCCGCCAGCCCGACCGCGATTTCGAAAACCCGGTTTGCGGCTTGCTCGACGAGGGGCTTCATACAGGCAAGGCGCTATAATTCATGAGTCATGAAGCAGCTCACCCGCCGCAACTTGTTGACCCTGTCCGCCGCGGCAGCCTTCAATGCCGGCTTGGCGGCGCGCCTCTCTGCTGCCGAGCGTACACGTTTTCGCTTGGCGGTCACCACCGATGAGATCGACGACGATTTGAACGTTGCGGCGGCGTTTCTCCAGCGCTTCGGCGTCACGCATTGCGAAATCCGCAAGTACTGGGGCAAATACAACACTTCGCAACCGATCGAACGGGCGCGGGAAGCGCGCAAAATCCTTGACGGCTCCGGGATTCGTCTGGCGGTTCTCGACACCGGGTTCTTCAAGGTTCCGCCGCCGGACTCCGCAACCATCAAAGGCAAAGAGGCGCTTGAGAAGCAGTGGGCGTTACTGGACAAGGCGTTCGATCGGGCCGACATTCTAGGCACGGATTTGATCCGGACGTTCGCCTTCACCCATCCCAAAGGCCGGGCGCCGGACCCTTCGCGTTACTCCTGGATTTTCGAGCGGGTCGAAGAGTCGGCCGAGCGCGCCGGGAAGGCGGGATTCCGTTTGGCGATCGAGAACGTCGGCAACAGTTACGTCGCGACCGCCACCCATGCGGCCAAGCTGCTGCAAGCCGTCAAGCATCCGGCGCTTGGCCTGACTTGGGACCCGAACAATTCGGCAGGCTCGGGCGACCCGGAACCCTACCCGGCGGGCTACAAGCTGCTCGATCCGAAACGTATCTACCACGTCCATTTCCGCGATTACAAATACCGTCCTGACGGCGGCGCGGACTGGTGCGGCGTGGGCGACGGGGACTTCGACCACGTCGGGCAATTGCGGGCCTTTTTGCGAGACGGTTATCAAGGCGCAGTTTCGCTTGAAACTCACTTCGAGATCGACGGCAGCAAAGCCAAGGCCAGCGAGTATTCGCTCAAGGGTTTGCTGAAAGCCGTCGCGCAGGTTTAGCCCGCCTCAATTTCTGAGCGGCTTGCCGGTTTTCAGGAAGCTGCTTATGCGCTGCCGAGTGCGCTCTTCCCCGCAGAGACAGAGAAACGCTTCTTTTTCGATTCCGAGCGGATATTTCTCGGAAACCATCGCCGGCGCGGCGAGCGGACCGCCACAGAGAACGCGCGCCGGACGCTTGCCGATCTCGATGTCGTAGTCGGAGGCTTGCCTGCCGGCGTACAGTCCGGCGGCGAAGGTTTCGAGCGCGGCCGACGCTTCATCGGGGCCTCTGTTTCTCCTCGATTTTCCAATGTAAAACGGCCTCTTGATATGATCAATAGTCGCAGTTGCGCGGCTGCTTCCCGGGCGTATGATTCAGACCCTGTTCAGTGCTCCGCCCCCGGAGTCCGGCCTCTTCGACCGCTTCAAAACAGCAGTTTCCAAAACGCGGGACGCCCTCAGTGGACAGATCGACGACATCTTCGAAGGCAAAAAGGAAATCGACGAGGAACTCCTCGAAGACCTGGAGATGACGCTGATCGGGGCGGACGTCGGGGTGCGCGCGACGAGCGATATCCTCGACGACGTACGCGGCCGCATGGAACGCGAAGATCTCAACGACCCGCTTGCCCTCAAAGAACGGATCGCCGACTGCATGATGGAAACCCTGCAAGGTTCCGCGCAGCCGGCGAAACCCGCGGCGCAGCCTCCAGAGGTAATCCTGGTGGTCGGCGTCAACGGAGTGGGCAAAACGACGACGATCGGCAAGCTCGCGCATCGGTTGACCCAAGACGGCCGCAAGGTTCTTCTCTGCGCGGGCGACACCTTCCGCGCGGCCGCGGCGGAGCAGTTGTCAGCTTGGGGCGCGCGGACGGACTGCCCGGTGATCCGGCAAAAGGCCGGCGCCGACCCGAGCGCAGTGCTCTTCGACGGCCTGCAGGCGGCGAAAGCGCGGGGAGTCGATACGGTCATCGTCGATACCGCCGGCAGGCTGCACAACAAGGCCGGACTGATGGCCGAGCTGGAGAAGATGAGCCGCACGGCCGGGCGCATCGTGCCCGCGGCGCCGCATCAGGTGTTGTTGGTTCTCGACGCCGTGACGGGACAAAACGGGTTGGAGCAGGCGCGCCGGTTTGCCGACAGCGCCGGCGTGACCGGATTGGTGCTGGCCAAGTTGGACGGCACGGCCAAAGGTGGTATCGTGATTGCCGTCGCGCGGGAGTTGGGGCTGCCGATCCGCTGGGTCGGCGTCGGCGAGCAGGCGGACGACCTTGTCGCCTTCGACCCCGAGAGTTTTGTGCGCTCGCTATTCGAGGAATAACCGGAGAGAATGCTCGAGAACGACCGGCAGTGGCTTGGGCAGACCTTGGAATTGGCGCGGCGGGGCCGCGCGCTGGCGAGCCCGAATCCGATGGTCGGGGCGGTCGTCGTCGATAGCGGCGGCTGCAAGATCGGCGAAGGTTTCTACACCTACGACGGCCGCAAGCACGCCGAGATTCTGGCTCTGGAAGAAGCCGGCGAGGCTGCGCGCGGCGGCACGATCTATGTTTCGCTCGAACCGTGCGGCATCCACGGCCGCACGCCGCCTTGCGCCGATGCGTTGGCGGCCGCGGGCGTTGCCCGGGTCGTTGCCGCGTCCCGCGACGAGAACCCCGAGGTCAACGGCGCGGGTTATGAACGTTTGCGCGCAGCCGGGGTCGAGACGATCGAAGCCGACGGCGAAATCGCCGCCGAGGCGCGCCGCCTCAACGAAGCCTTCTTCCACTACGCGCGCACCGGCAAACCGCTGGTCACGCTCAAAGCTGCCGTCACGCTCGACGGCAAGATCGCCGCGCCGGACGACAATACCGGCTGGATCACCAGCGCCGCCGCGCGCGCCCACGTCCAGCAAATGCGGCACGACCATGACGCGATCCTCACCGGAATCGGCACCGTACAGGCCGACGACTGCCTGCTGACCGACCGCACCGGCCTGCCCCGCCGGCGGCCTCTGCTGCGCATCGTGGCGGACTCGCTGCTGCGGCTGCCCGTGGATTCCAGAATCGTCCAGTCGGCGGCGGACGACTTGCTGATCGCCACGACTTCCGCCGCACGCCAGGGGCGGCGCGGGTTTTTCGAGTCGCTGAACATCCCCATGGAAACTTTCGACGCGCCGGAAGGCAGAGTCGATCTGCCGGCGCTGGTCGAGCGGCTCGGCGCGCGGCGGATCGTTTCGTTGATGATCGAAGCGGGATCGAAGCTCAACTGGGGCGCCCTCGAAAGCGGCGTGGTCGATAAGCTGTTGCTCTACTACGCTCCCAAAATCCTCGGCGGCCTCGACTCGCTGCCGATGGTCGGCGGCGCCGGCCGAAGGACGCGGGCAGGCGCGCTCCTGCTCGAAAACCTGAAAATCTTGCCGATGGCTGAAAACGAATTCGCAGTCGAAGCCTATGTCGTGAAGCCGCCGCCGGCGGCTTAGCCATGTTTACGGGAATCGTCGAGGAAACGGGAACCGTCGCGGCGTTCCGCCGGCAGGCATCGGGCGCGCGGGTCACCCTGTACGCGAAGAAAGTGCTCGACGATCTGGCCGTCGGAGGCAGCATCGCCGTGAACGGCTGCTGCCTGACGGCGGTAGAAAACGGCGCGAAGACGTTTGCGGCGGACTTGTCGCCGGAGACCTTGCAGCGCACAAATCTGGGCGCTCTGCGGGCGGGCGTGAAAGTGAATCTCGAGCGGCCGTTGCTGCCTTCCGACCGGCTGAGCGGGCATTTCGTGCAGGGACACGTGGACGGCACGGGCGAGATCGCTGCCTTGGACGCCGCGGGAGGCGGCAACTGGCTGCTGCGCATCCGGGTCCCGCGGGAATTGCTGAAGTTCCTGGTGTTCAAGGGCAGCATCGCCGTTGACGGCGTCAGCCTGACGATCGCCGCCTTGAAGGACGAAACGATCGAAATCGCGGTGATCCCCCATACGTACCGCGAGACAGCGCTTGCCGCGCTGAAGCCCGGCGCCCGCGTGAACCTCGAATGCGACATGATCGCCAAGCACGTCGAGCGGCTGCTGCAGCCTCTCGAGGCGGGGCGCGCCGGCCTGTCGATCGACAAGCTGCGGGAGCATCGCCGGTAACGCTACAGCGAAGCGGGAATGCCTTCGCGGTAACCGGAGTAGCGGAGAGCGATTTTCAACTTGCGGCGGATTTCGCCGCCGTCCACGCGGCGGTCGGCGCGGCGCGTCTCGGAAAGCTCACCGCGGTCGGCGGAAGGCGGCAGGGGAACGCCAAGCAATTCGGCGCAGAATACGGCGATCTCGCGCGCCGCGCAAGGCGCATCGTCGGCCACCGGGTAGGCGCCGACAAGATCGCTTTCCATGGCTGCCGCCGCGATGCGCGCCAGATCGTCCACGTGAATGCGCGAGACGTAGTTCGTTCCGCCGCCCATGAGCTTGAATTCGCCTTGGCGCATCGCTTCATGGACGCCGCGCCCAGGGCCGTAAATGGCCGCGGGGCGGAGAACCAGCGATGGCCAGGGGCCGTTCAGAACGGATTGCTCCGCCGCGGCGCGCAGCCGTTGCCGTTCGGTGGCCGGGGCTGGCGGGGTCGAGGCGTCCACGCGCTTGATATTGCCGTAAACGCCGGTCGTCGAAAGATAGACGACGCGACGCGGCGCGCGGCCCAACGCCTCGACCAGGCGCGGAGTCGGATCGCCTCCGGGGAGCGTCGGCACGGATAGCAACACGACCGCGTCGCTTGCGTCGGGAAGCCCGCTGCGGCCGACCTCGAAGCGGACCGCGCGCACCCCTTGCGCGGCCAACGCGCGCAGGCGTCCGGGGTCTCTGGATGTCGCCGTGACGTTCCAGCCTTTCGCGGCGAGCAGCGGGGCAACGCGGCTGCCGGTATAGCCGCAGCCTACGATCAACGCCTTCCGAGACACGATTGCACTTTCTCAAAAGCCCACGCTTCGGCTTCGGGCGTATCGCCGAAGCCTTCGAACCAATGGGTTTCCGGCTCGCGCCGGCGGAACCACGTCAACTGCCGCTTGGCATAGCGGCGGGTTGCCCGCGCGGCGGCCTCGACGGCTTCGCTCAGCGAGAGCTTGCCGTCGAGGCAGTCCAGGCACTGGGCGTAGCCGAGGGAGCCGAACGCGCGCGCGCCGCGGCCGACGCCGCTCGCCAGCAGACCTTCGACTTCATCAATCAGCCCCTGCTCGAACATTGCCGCGGCGCGCGCGTCGATTCTTGCGTACAACGACTCGCGGGCGGGCGATAGGCCGAGCAGCAGCAGATTGTATCCCGCAAGCGCTTCCCCTCCCTTCCGCCATTGCTCGGACATCGGCCGGCCCGCCCGCAGCGAGACTTCGACTGCGCGGATGAGCTTGGGCGTATCGTTGGGGTGGATGCGCGCGGCCGCCTCGGGGTCGAGACGGGCAAGCAGGCGGTTGAGATAACCGGCGGGTTTTGCCGCCGCGGTTCGTTCGAGGCGCTTGCGCAAGGCCACGTCGCGGGTCGGCCCGGCGAAAAGGCCGCGCGCCAGAGCCGAGAAGTACAGCCCGGCGCCGCCCGCCAGCACCGCAACCTTGCCGGCTTTTCTCAGCCGCTCGAGCACGGCGCGCGCTTCGCGGGCGTAGTCTCCCGCCGTGAACACGGCTTGCGGATCGATGGCGTCGAGCAGATGATGCGGGATGCCGCGGCGTTCCGCCGCCGGCAATTTGGCCGAGCCGATATCGAAACCGCGGTAGATCTGCACGGCGTCGCAGTTGACGATCTCGGCGGCGAAGCGCTCGGCCAAAGCCAGCGCCAACGCGGTCTTGCCGGAGGCCGTCGGGCCGACGACGGCAATCAGCGGATGCAGATTCGCGCTCATCTATCCGCGCCGGCTGCTGCCATTTCGGGGAACCAGAGCCGCCTCGCGGTTTCGCCCAGGATGCGGCGGCGGGCTTCGTCGGAGAGCGGCAGGCGGCTGCGGTAGATTTCCAGATGTTCGGCGTAAGTCAGCCGCGGCGCGTACTTCTCGGTCGGAAAGTGCGAACCCCAGCAGCAGCGCTCCGCGCCGAAAACGTCGATGACTTTCAGCGCGGTTTGCCAAAAGCCGGCGCACGGGAAGCCGTCGGGGCAGCCCTGCGCACCGTTGGCGATGAACGAAAGCTTGGCATGCAGGTTGCCGTGCTTCGCCAAGCGGCCCAGCGCGGCCAAAGTCCGTTCGTTGGCGGGCGACCCGAAGCGCAGCCCCAGACAGTGGTCGAGGACGACCGGCAGATTGGGGAAGGCGGCGAGCAGGACGTCGATCTGCTCTTCCAATTCGTAGCCGCCGAGGACGTTGACGACCAGACCTTCGTCGGCCGCGGTCTTCCACAGAGCGCGGACTCCGCGGTGGTCGAGCCGTTTGCCCGCGGCGGGAACGCTGCGCATGCCGCGAACGTTGCCATCGCGGGCGTAGGTCTTGAGCAGCCGGGGAGAGCGTTCATTCTCGGGGTCGAGGGTGCAGATGCCCGCGGTCCAGTGCGGATTATCCTGCGCGGCGGCGCAGAGGTAGCGATTGTCGAAACCGTAAAAGCCGCTGACCTGAACCAGCGTCACCGCGTGGACTTCGCAGCGTTCTACTTCGTCGAGCAGTCGAGCGAGCGTGCCGCCTCCGGCGGGTGGCCGCGACGGATTTTCACGCGGCGGAAAGGTTTTCTCGTCCGGCGAAAAAACGTGGGCATGCGTGTCGATGATCGGCATGGCGGTTCGAATCGACTCGTTCATGAGCGCCGCCGGCGCCTGCCTCTGCCGGTTCGCGCCGGTCGTTTGGGCGGCAGAGAACGCGCGAACCTGACGGCGCGGTTCATCCACAATGCCAGTTGTTCATCGTCGGCGCAGCCCGCGGGCTCGACGTAAACCATGCTTTGGATCGGTTTGCCGGTGAAGTCCATGGGGCGCGCATGCGGCCCGCGCAACGCTTTTGCGGCGCCGCCGGCGCCGAGCCGCAAAACGAGCAGGTCTTCCTGGACGCCGCACGCCATGCGCCCGTTGACCAGGAACGCAAGGCCACCGAACATCTTGCGCTCCTCGATCCCTCTGCGGCGTTTGAGCAACTCCCGCATGCGCTCGGCCAAGGCTTCTTCGTACGCCATCGGGCTTCGGATTCCATTATGTCCGAGAACCAGCCGCGCTGCGCTATTCCTCGGTTACTTGCAACTCGGCGCGCAAGCGGGCCAGTTCCGCTTCCAATTCGGCGCGGATTTGGGCATATTGCGGGTCGTCGTAAACGTTGCGCAACTCCAACGGATCTTCCTGGAGGTCGAACATCTCCCATTCATCGACCGGCTTGTAGTAGCGGATCAGCTTGTAGCGCTCGCTGCGCACGCCGTAGTGGGGATAGACATTGTGGCTGCTGGGGTACTCGTAATAGTGGTAGTAGGCCGACTTCCGCCAGTTGCCGGGAACGCCGCCGCCGAGCACGGGCCGCAGGCTGCGGCCCTGCATGTCGTCGGGAACGGGGATGCCCGCGAGGTCGAGGATCGTCGGCGCGAAGTCGAGATTGAGCGCCATGGCCTCGGTGCGGCCGCCGGGCCGAATCATCGGCGGGTAGCGCACGAGAAGAGGGACGCGCAGCGGCTCTTCGTACATGAACCGCTTGTCGAACAGGCCGTGGTCGCCCACGAACATGCCGTTGTCGCTGGTGTAGATCAAGACGGTGTTCGCGGCGAGGCCCGTCCGGTCAAGATGGTCGAGCAGGCGTCCGACGTTGTCATCGACCGAGGCGACGACCCGCATATAGTCTTTGACGTACCGTTGATAGACCCATTTTTTCCGTCCGAGAGCGTCGAGCTCGGGCGGTGGCGGGCTGCCCCAGCGCGTGTAGCGCGCGGCAAGCTCGGGTTCGAGATCGCTTTCCGAAGCCGCGGCCGCGCTTGCCCGATTGCTGAAATCGTCGTCGAAATGGGGAGGCTCGGCGATGGTCTCGCCGGCGAACATCGCGCGGTGCTTTTCGTCCGGCTCCCACGGCCCATGCGGCGCCTTGTGGTGGTAGAGCAGCAGGAATGGGCGGTCTTCGGGGCGGTTTTCGAGCCACTGCAAGACGAAATCGGTAATCAGGTCAGTGACGTAGCCCTCATGCCTGACCCGCTTGCCCATCTCGATGAACTCGGGGTCGTGGTAGCGCCCCTGTCCGGGCAGCACCTTCCAATAGTCGAATCCGGTGGGCTCGCTCTTGAGGTGCCACTTGCCGATCAGGGCGGTTTCGTAGCCTGCTTCCCGCATCAGCTTGGGGAACGTCTGCTGCGAACCGTCGAAAGTGTCGCGGTTGGAAAGCTGCCCGTTCTTGTGGCTGTACTTGCCGCTCAACAGCACGGCGCGGCTCGGGGCGCAAAGCGAGTTCGTCACAAAGGCGTTTTCGAACAGCATCCCGCCTTCCGCGATGCGGTCGAGATTGGGGGTCGAGGCGATCGCGCTGCCGTACGCCGAAAGCATATGGGCGGCGTGGTCGTCGGTCATGATGTAGATGAAGTTCGGGCGGCCGGCGCCGCCGCATCCGGCCAGCGCCAGAGCGGCCGCGCCCAACGCGCAACCATGCCGCAGCTTCATCGCGCTTCCATGCTAACAGGCTGCGCCGGAAGTTACACGCCCAAGCACGAGCGCGCGGCGCCGGGGAGGATGAGGCCCCGCCGGCCCTTGAGCCGAACGGAATCGGGAAGCGCGGCAGCCGAAGGCCTTACCGGCTGGAGGCGCGGGTGGGAATCGAACCCACGAATAAAGGTTTTGCAGACCTCTGCCTTACCACTTGGCTACCGCGCCTGAAAGCCGACAGCCCCTCGCGGGACTTCATGGATTCAATGGAGCGGGAGACGGGACTCGAACCCGCGACATCGACCTTGGCAAGGTCGCACTCTACCAACTGAGTTACTCCCGCCGACCAGTTTTCAGTTTAGAAACGGCGCGGGGGGACTGTCAAGCCCGAGCCGCCAAGTCCTTGCCGTCACGCCGCGCTGCGCCCGGTTTCGTCTCGCAGTCAGCTTTCCAGGATGACCGGCACGATGAGCGGACGGCTCTGCCGCGACGTCTTCCGCGCCAGATAGCGGCGCAGGTCGTCGCGGATCTTCTCTTCCATGATGCCCCAGTCGCTGCGCTCCTCGTCGGAACTGGAGTCCACCGCGGCGACGATGACATGGCCCGCCGCGGCAAGCATCTCTTCGGTTTCCTCCGAAACGACGAAACCGCGGGAAAGGATTTCGGTCGGTTCCTCGACCTTGCCCGTGCGTTGATTGATGCTGACGACCGGCACCAACACGCCGAACTCCGACAGATGCCGGCGGTCGCGGATCACTACCTCTTCGACAATTTCGCCGCCGGTTCCGCTGTCGATGAAAACGCGCCCGACCGGAACCTTTTCGGGCAGTTTTCGCGCGCCGAACTCATCGCATTGCAGCACGTCGCCGCTTTCGAGGATGAACGCTTCATCCAACGCCTTGCCGAGAACGTCTTTGGCCAGGCGCGCATGCAGCGAAAGTTGCCGGTATTCGCCGTGGACGGGAACGAAGTAGCGCGGCCGCACGAGATTGAGGATCAGCTTCAATTCCTCGCGCGCCGCGTGGCCGGAGGCATGAATGCCCGGATACTCATCGCCGTAGAGAACATCCGCGCCGCGCCGGTAAAGGTGGTCGATGAGGCGGAAGATCGGCCGTTCGTTGCCGGGGATCGTCTTTGCGCTGAAAACCACGGTGTCGCCGTCTTCGATCACGACATGCGGATGTTTGCCGACCGCCGCCTTCGAAAGCGACGAGAGCGGCTCGCCCTGGCTGCCGGCGACGATCGCCGCCCGCCGGGAACGGGGCAGGCCGTCGAGTTCCTGCGGACGCACCAGCGTTCCGTGCGGAATGCGCAGCAGGCCGAGGTCGGCGGCCAGTTCGGAAGCCGTAATCAGGCTGCGCCCCACGAACGCAACCTTCCGGCCGTACGCCGCGGCGCAATCGACGATCTGCTGGACGCGGTGGACGGCCGAGGAAAAGCAGGTGAAGAACAGGGCTTCTTCCGAGCGCGCGAAAATGTCTTCGAAAACTGGGGCGACCGTGCTTTCCGAAGCCGTAACGCCGCGGCAATCGACGTTGGTCGAATCCGAGAGCAGCAGCAGGACGCCGCGTTTTCCGTAGTCGGCGAAGGCGGTCAAGTCCGTGGTTCCGCCGGCGACCGGCGTCTGGTCGATCTTGAAGTCGGCGGTGTGGATCACGCACCCCGCGGGGGTTTCGACCGCCAGCGCGACGCATTGGGCCGTGCTGTGCGTGACGTACAGGAACTCGATGCGGAAGCAGCCGACGGCGATGGTCTGGCCGGGCTTGACCGTAGTGAGCCGCGGGTTCTTGTCAAGCGTGTATTCCTGCAGGCGGCGGTTGACCAGCGCCAAGGTGAACGCCGTCGCATAAACGGGTACGTCGATCTGCGACAGGACATAGCGGACCGCCCCGATATGGTCTTCGTGGCCGTGGGTCAGGATGAGGGCGCGAACACGCTCGCGGTTGTCGAGCAGGTAACGCAGGTCGGGGACGATGACATCGACGCCCAATTGCTCGGCGCCGGGGAACAGAATGCCGGCATCGACGACGACGATATCTTCGCCGGACTCGAGAGCCAGCATGTTCATGCCGAACTCGCCGAGCCCGCCGAGCGGAATGACTCTCAGTTCGCCGGCCAATCCGTTCCCTGCCCCATGTCCGCAAGAGTAGCACAGACGCGGCGCGCCGCCGCGCGGACGGCGGTCAATCGAGGTCGATTTCCATGCGCAGCAGCGCCGCGCCGAGGGTTTTCCCTTGGGCGTCGGTGCGCAGCGAGACGGTCCCGCCGCCGCCGAGTGATTCGTGGAGCAGGAAATTGAGCGCCCCGAGATTGGGCAGCTCGAAGCGCTCGACCTTGCCCTTGCAGATACCCTGGAAGTGCGCCTTGACGCGCTCGGCCGTAACCTCGCGCACAAGCGCCGGATAATGCTCAGGGGCGCGGGCGATCAAGCCGATGTTGACGGTGTCGCCCTTGTCGCCCGAGCGCGCATGAGCGATATCGAGCAGACGAACCCGCATGCGCGGATTGTAACAGAAGGGCGTTTTTAGCGGCGGACGGCGGCAGTGAGCCGTTATTCTCTGAAATCGACAATCTGAAGCGCCGTAGGCGAAACCAACGTAGCCCAAGGCACGACTTCGTTGTGCGCGAGTTTGTTGCGTACATAACGGAGCCAATTCAAGAGCAGTCGTTCGGCCTGGAACGAACTACTCCAATCCTTTGCCTGGAATGCCATGTCTCCGATCTCCAGGTCTTCTGCGCAGTCGATTTCCTTCCCGTCTTCGCGCCTATGCGGTAGTTTCCAGAGATCCCGATGAACATCCAGCAGGCGCCGACGTTCGCGTTCCACGATCGGCAACAGCACGCCAACTTGCGCTGCCCAGATACGCTCAGGAGGGTGTTTTCCCGGCGCCAATATCCTACCGATGCGCTCCTGACCAAGTTGCTCTGCAACTCCCAGGTCGGGGCCGGCAAGTTCAGCTACCAAAGCACTCTTGAGCGCGATGTGCTCAGGGCTGCGCCCGAAACGCCGACCGAGTCGCTCCACAAGTACACGGCTGTCCGAAGCGGTCACAAAATCCCGCCAGAGGCGCCGGCGCAGCCTCTTGTCTTCCCTGCATGTTTCGGCGCAGGTCGTACGCATTGCGATGCAGATTCGAGGCGATTCATCTGATTCCGCCAATATCCGGGCGTGGTCGGCCCACGCTTTCGCTGCCGCGCCCCCATTCGTTACATCTATCCACAAGACCAAAGCGCCAGCTTCGGTTCCGTTGCGCCGTCGAGATATGGATTCCGACGGGGTTATTTCGTAGGGTTCGGAGTACCGCACGGTTTCCCAACGACCGAGTCCGCGGTGTTTGACCGCCTCGGCTATCTCCACGGCGAAATCGGCCTCCGGTATTCCATCGGGCAGACCGGCCAGAACGGCGGTCCGCTCAGTCATATCCTCGACGATGGCCTCCAGAAAGTCCGCCGGGCCGGGCAACCGAGTCCATGTATGCGGAAGACTCACTCTTGAAACATTGTCCGGAAAGCCGTTGCGTAAGTCGAACCGAGGCGATAACCTCGACTGTCTCTACGTACGAGAGCAAGGTGATCCGCCCAGTCGAGAAAACGGATCGCATCCTCTGGAGATATTTCGCCGTCTTCTCCTTCCGAAAGCTCTGCAAGCGAATCGGCTGTCACAGGCTCGTCAGGGATCTTCGCCCATGTCCGAAGCACAGCTTTGATCTGCGGTGTGACAAAGACATCGGAAACAATATCTCCATCGGCAAGGGCGATATCGATGGCATCCGCTATGGACTCAGGACGTTTCTGTCCGGCCGCAGCCTTAACTACGACAGGCCAAGGCGCGTCGACCGGATGGTCCAGGCTCTCCAAGCATTCGTGAGCCGGCGCTTCTCTACCCTTCAACCACTTGCGCGCGAAGTCCTTGGCGCAAGGCTCAAGCCAGATATTTCGGATGTCTACACCGTGCGCCTGCTCCGGCTGCAATCCTGCCGTCCATTCCCATGCTTCGCTCGGCCCACAGAGGAAAACAGGTCGAATTATTCGATTCTGGGCGTCCTGGCCAGCGACAAATTTGAGAGCATCGTTCACCAATTCCGGACTCCATGCTCCACAAGCATTTATAGGAACGATGTGGACGCCGGGTTTTCGACTCCGTGAAACCTGCTTCAGCGATGCACCCATAGAGGCAGTGTCGACCGCATCGTGGATTTTTACATCTTCTTTTCTCTCGACAGCCTTTTCAAGCGATTCGATCGCTCGATTAAGTCCGGCCAAGCGCGTACCGAAGACAAGCCCGATCATCTTTCCACGAGAAAACAAGCGGTTTTCCTGGTCGGCGGTAAACGAAGACGGCGTCAAGTCATCCAGAGTGTTGCGAAACTGAGCGGGATCGAAGGTCGGAGGAGCAGGCTTTCTCTTGGCGTCTTCGAACTGTCGTTTAATCTCGTCGTCGTTGCCGAGCAACATACGCAAGTTACGCGTGCGAATGGCGTATTCCTTGCCCTCCGTTTCGGTTTCGCGCAGAATGCCGAGCCCGACCATTTCCTCCAACAAAATTTCGAACATCCAGAAGTTCGAATTCGCTTCGAACCCTCTGGGCCATTCGCTCAGCGACCTGGCCCTGATATCTCCGATCGGCACGGGGCGCGGGCGCGCGCCGTCGTTGTCGAAACTCAACTGGGCGATGAGATAAGTAAGGAACCCATAACGAGGATCGAGTTGAATTGTCCACGAGAACAGTTCGTGAATACGGTCTCGTGTCTCCTTCAGATCAAAAACACGATCAACAATATCTTGTGAGATCGTGTAAGGCGGTCCCGATTTTTCATGCATGCGACCGTTCTCGCACAAATAACGCAATAGTTCTTTACAGAACTGCTGTGCGAGCGCGGGGTAATAATTCGTCTCCGCCGCGATCCGAATGATGGAGTCGGGCGAGTCAAAACGATAGCCGAGCGCTTCGAGGGGACCGCGTATCAAATTCTCGATCTCTCCGTGATCCTTGCCCTTCGGCAACATCGGGCTGATCGGGATAGGATCGCCCAGATGCGCGAAAGGCGTATTGGGCTCCCGCGCCACGCGCTGGACGTTGTGCAAGCCGGCAAATACAACCTTGAATCTTCGTTCCGTATCCTCCATGAGGCGCTTGATCTGCTCCAATATTCGGTAACCTTGCCCGGGTTGTAAATCCGCTTCGAAAAATGCGTCGGCCTCATCGACCAGCAGCAGAATACGCCGGGCCGGTTCTTCATCGAGCCACTGTTTTACATCCTTTCCGATCGAATCGTGGCGGATAGTTTGAGCCGTGACAATTTTGTGTTCCGCAAGCCGCGCGGCAAACACTCGCCACAAATCATCGGTCCGTTGATTCTCTCCGATACCAGATCCCTTGAGATTGATCAGAAACACAAGCTGGTCCGGCGCTTTTTCCCGATACTCGCGCTCAATGTTCACGAGAAGCGCAGTCTTTCCGAGACGCCTGCCACCGTAAACGAGATGGGTCATATCGCCGCCGGACATGGCCAGGATATTGTTGCGCTCCGACTCGCGGCCAAAGAACATCTCAGGCGGAACTTCGGCTGCGTTCGGATCGAAAGGTTGGGCAAAGGCGAAGGCCGAAGCGCAATCGAAAAACGCGCCAAGCCTGTCGCCGGGCCACGCAGCGAGGAACGCAATGAGAACTTCGTCGAGCACAAGCGTAGGGCGGTACTTGCCGGATTTGAATGCGCGGGCAAGCGCGCGCCGCGAATCCGAGCTCAAGACGTTCATGAAGAGCACGATATTGGGTGGGGGCCTATCCGCGCTCCGCTCCCCAACTTCCCGAATGATCGCTTCTTCGCTGGCGCGGTCACGAATCACAAGCAGGCGATACCGACCCTTGGCGCGCGAGCCGAAATCCGGAAGCTGCGCAATGTTACGGTCCGCTATAGGCGCAACCTCAAGCCAAAACACTATTTCTCGCAGAGTCGTCCGGGCATCGCTTGCGTGTACGCTCAAGTTCGCAAAACCAAGCGTGCGCATAAGAGTCTTTAACGCATCGACAGTGGTCCGGCCGGTATGCAGTTGCGTCCATGTTTGAAAAATGCGGCCCCCGTCGCCGGCCGCATCTTCGGAAAGCCGCGCAGCGTCGATTGGCCCTGTGCGATCACGGTTTTTGATCGCTCGTTGAACATGCACAAATACATCCGGCGACTCGCTTCGCAGGGTTTCGTAGTCATCAACGAACTTCGGAAAGAAACGGTCGAAAGGGCGATTGCTTTCCGTTTCGATTGGAGCCAATTTCTTACCGCTCTCGATTTGCTCAATTAAATTTACAGCGACTTGAAAACGGCTATGGGCGATGGCGGTTTCGATTCGCTTTCTGTCTTCTTGCGATATGCTTTTCAGGCCATCGAGCAATCTGTGGATTTCCTTACTTTTCTTTTCTTCGGCATCCTTGATCTCGTTTGCGATCAGGTCGAATGTCTCGGAAAGCGATTCAAACTCTTTGATTCCAGAAAAGTCAAACTTGTTGATCCCGGAAGAATATTTGGATGGAATTTCGTCGCGGAACAGTTGAAAATGCTCCAGCGACAGAAGGCCTTGCGCATAGGCCGCATCAAGTCGGTCGGCTGTTTGTCCGGCCTTATCTTCGAACTTGCGTTGAATTTGCAGGCGTTCCCGGTCAACAATGGCGCGGCCATCAGCCGCGTTGTCCTCGTTGAGTTGTCCGAGTCGCTCGGCAAAATCGATGGATTCCTCCGCCCCCAATATCCCCCGCTTCGCTCGTTCCAAAGCAGCATTCCTGAAATCGAGTTCGTCCTGATTCGCGAGATGCAGTAGAAAATCGATAGCAATGGAAGCCTCGACCGGACGGCATTCGGCGTCAAAACGTATTCTTGGGTCTGCGAGCAGATCCTTATTCAGCAAATCATTTAGATTCAAGGGAGAGACACGCACATCGGCAGTCAAGTCTTCGAACGCGGTCTTATAGCGTTGCACCAGTTTTTTGGCCTGACACGCCAAGGGCGTTGCAAGCATAGCGATCTCTTTGAGCGCCTTTTCGACGTTCTCCTGAATTGTTCTGCGTAGAGTGGCTGCCTGTCTTGTCCTTGATTCCGATTTTCTGTTCGGCTGCTCTTCAATCAGTTTGCGCCACCGTTCAGGGAAAGTTATCGCTTCATCAATTTTACTTCGAAGATCCAATCGTGCGCCGCCCTCGATCTTGCCGGATGCCCTGCCTTTAATATCGCGGTGGATTCGATCAATCTCCCTTTCTCCGTGATCGCGCCAATGCTCGGCAATTGCAACAACACCGTTGATGTCGATATTGTCGATAGGTTCTTCCAGTAATCTTTTCAACATGAGACCGATCGAAGCGCGGCCATTGTTTTCCCAAATCGCGAGTATCCGGCGCCATACCTCGCTCGCGGGCTGAAACCTGATCTTCGCCTGCCGTTCTTTTTCAATCCACTCGCTTGTTTCGCCGCGCAAACCCTTCACACGCTCAGCCCAATTTTCAAGGGAGTCGTTTTCCGGAAGGAGTTCAACAGAAAGATCTATCCCTCGCTGCGAAGCAGTGACAGAGGCCTCTGTCAGCGCCTGCAATGACGGTGTGTCGCCAAGATAATGCGCCAATAACGAGAGCAGCGGCCAAAACGATTTACCGGCAGCAGTGCGAGCGGGACCCAACGCGGCTCCGGCCATCAAGGCTGCATAATCGCGCTGAATATCCTGGCCCGCCCCACTGCTCAGAACTGTCTCAGCTTCCTGCTTCAATTCGGTCGCAAGCGCGGGCAAATCGGCATCGACGGGGGCGCGTTCATCGGTCACGTAGTTGCAGGCGACGAGCTTGACCGCGTTTGCACCGGGCAACGCATTCGGCTCCGCGAGGGCAAGATGATAGGCGATGCCGAAACGATCGCGCTCAATTGCCTTTGCGATCTTCTTCTCGATTCGACTGACAGAAATATCTTTCTTTTCAGGCGGTTCCGCTTTTTTGTCGCCAGCCGGTTTCGCTGGGGGATCAGGGTCATGCTCCGGCTCCCCCTCTTCGTCGTGCCCGCGGTCGGGGAACTCCTGGACTTTTGCTTCGACCGGTTCGACAAGAATATCTTCGGCGTCAATTGATACCGCTGTTTGGACCGCAGATATCTCGCCTTTCACATCCGGTACAATATCGCCGTCCTGCTGCTCCGTTTTTTCGGAAGCAGTCGATTCCGAAGCTGCTCCGTGCCCGGTTTCCGTGTCAATTTCGCGGCTATAGATTGACGTTTTTCCGTCGCTAACCGGCGTCGGAGCATCGCTAGCCCGATGTTCCGCCGCGTGATCGGGTTCGGGTGATCGCTCGTCGGGAGCGACATCAGGACCCGCGTCCTTCTCTGAAATCGGGGGCTGTTCGCCCGGCCCGGTAAGCTCCTCGTCGATTGCTTTGTATGCGTCGAGAGCTTTTTCCAAGAGACCGAGGACCGCCTTCATGCGGTTCTGATCAACTTCACCCGTATCAATCTGTGCATCGAGTGTCTTCAGGCGGTTCGCAATTCCCACCGCATCAGCGAGTGCTTCAGAATGGGCCCCCCGCCAATTCTGAATTTGCGCCCGCAACTGCTCGACCGCTGCGCGCCGGTCTTCGCGCATCTCAGCGATGGCGTCCAGCCGCTCAACAGCCTGCTTCAGTTTGTCAAGCGACTTGGGATCCAGGCGTTCGGCGTCGAGGTCCGCCACGAGCTTCCCGATCTGCTTGACAAGCGATGCGGCTTCGCCTTTCTTTTCCGGCAGCGGCTCTTCCATGTGTGCTTCCAAACGGGGCATCTTCGGGCGACAACGCTCAAAACAGTGTACCAAAGTTATACGCCGCGAGTCACGACGGGCAACGGGTCGGGGCGTGAAAATCCCGCACGCCTGCTTTGCCCGCTGCCGGGCCGAACTATCCCCTGCTCTTTTCTTGTGCCGGCAGGGCGCGCATGGCGGATAATATGCCTATGCAATCGGCAAACGGCGGCGGCGCGGGAGAGGTTTTTCGGGATTGCCCGGCGTGTCCGCGGATGACGGCCGTTCCGGCGGGAAGTTATCTGATGGGCTCGCCGGAGAACGAGGAAGGCCGCGAAGGCGTCGAATGGCCGCTGCACGAAGTGCGCATCAAGAAACCGTTTGCGGCAGGCGTCTATCCGGTGACGTTCGAGGAATGGGACGCCTATGCGGCGGAAGGCGGGGGCGGCGGCTACAGGCCGAGCGATGAGGACTGGGGCCGCGGCAGCCGCCCGGTGGTCAACGTCAGTTGGGACGACGCGCAGGGCTACGTGAGTTGGCTGAGACAGAAGACGGGGAAGCCGTATCGGTTGTTGAGCGAGGCCGAGTGGGAGTACGCCGTGCGGGCGGGCACGACAACGCGCTACTCGTTCGGCGACGCGATATCGCCGAGCGAGGCGAATTACGGCGGCGCGCTGGGGGAAACGCAACCGGTGGGGAGCTACGCGGCGAACGGCTTCGGCATGCACGACATGCACGGCAACGTGTGGGAGTGGGTGCAGGACCGTTGGCACGACGATTACGATGGAGCGCCGAACGACGGGACGGCCTGGGAAACGCAAGACATCGTCGAGCAAATGATGGAGCGGCGGAGCGGCAGCCGGCGGGTGTTGCGGGGCGGTTCGTGGAGCAACGAAGCGGCGAGTTTGCGCTCGGCGGCGCGCGCCGGGCTTGTGGCGGGTTCCCGCGGCATCAGCGGTTTCCGGGTAGCCCGCGCGCTGACTGACAGCGAAGAATCGGCATAATAGACGGTTTTTTCGTTTGCGTCATGACGCTGCTGCGTCCAATCTGCGCGGCGCTGTGTGCGGGGCTTGCGGCATTGCCGCCCGGCGAGGCGGCCGCGGATTCTTTGGCTGGGGATTTTTCGGGGCTTGAGGATATCCGTCCGCTCGCGCGCCGTTACTGCCTTGCCAGCCACAACGCCCAGACGAAGAGCGGCGGGATAGACCTCGAAGCCTTGCTGCTGCGCGAACCTCATCCGCGCCGCGGCATTGGAAGACCGCACTGGACATGCTGCGGGAGAGATGCCGCCGAGCGGCGCGGCCCGGGGCGCGGGAACGCGCGGCGTTGATCGCGGGCATCGACCGTTGGCTGCGGGCGAACCGGCCCGACGGGCGGCGGCAGGCGTACCCCGCCGCGCGCCGTCTGACCCGCGGCGAATATACGCATACGCTCCGCGGTTCGCCGACGGCACGGCGGCGTTGAGCCTGAGTTGAACAGGCCGGTTTACTGCCAGTAGTGGAGTTTTCGGCCTTGCGCGTCGGTGAACTCGCCGGTGGCGATCATGACGCAATCGTAGATGACGCCGACGAAAAGAAATCCGCCGGTGACGAGGAACACGGCCGCCGTGCCGGTCTTGCCGACGTAGAAGCGGTGGGCGTCCAGCCATCCCAGGAAAAAGCACAGCAGCAGCGCGGTGAGCCGGTTCAAGTCGGACAGGTTGGCGACGACTCTGCCGCCGGCGGCCGCCGCCGCGGGATCGGCAGCCTGATCCAGCCGCCAGCCGCAAGAGCCGCAAAACACGTCCGCGGCCCCCATCTCGACGCCGCAGCGGGGGCAGAAAAGCGAGCCTTCCGCCTCCGCCGGCGGGTCTTCGGCCGTTTGCGCCTGCGCGGATTCGATGGTTTCTTCGTTTCGCGTTTTGCTCATTCCGTCTGAAGATACGAGCGGCGCGCGCGAAAAGTTCATGAAACATTCGGGCGGCGGCGATTTTGCTAGACTACCGCGCTAACGGGCAGGCATGGTCCACGGCTCTCTCAAAAACCCGCACGCCGTCGTGGTCGGCGCGTTGACCGTGCTGTTGCTTGGCGGCGTCGCGGCGTCGCGCATCGCGACCGACATCCTGCCGATTTTCACCACTCCGGCGGTGCAGGTGCTGACGCTGTACCCCGGCATGCCGGCGCAAGTGATGGAAAAGGACATCACCAGCCGGCTGGAGCGCTGGACCGGCCAGTCGAACGGCATCGCCCGCCAGGAAGCGCGGTCGATGAACGGCGTTTCGATTGTCCGCGACTACTTCCGGCCCGATATCGACCCCAACACGGCCATGTCGCAAGTGTCGTCGCTGGCCATCGCGGACATGTATTACCTGCCGCCGGGCACCGTGCCGCCGATGATCATGCCCTTCGATCCGACCGCCAGCCGGCCGCTCTGCCTGGTCAGCGTGAGCAGCCCCACTTTCGACGAAACGCAACTCTACGACATCGCCTATTTCGAGTTGCGCAACCGCCTGCAAGGCATTACAGGAGTCATCGCGCCGGCCGTGTACGGCGGGCGCATCCGGCGCATTCTCGCCTATGTTGACCGCGACAAGCTGACGGCGCGCAATCTTTCCCCGATGGACGTGGTTCGCGCGCTCAAGGACTTCAACACGTTCATTCCCACCGGCAACGCCAAGATCGGGCCGTTCGATTACCAGATCAACGCCAACGGGATGGTGCGCGAAGTCGAGGAAATGAACCGTTTTCCGGTGCGCATCGGCAAGGGCGGGGCGCCCGTCGCCATCCGCGACGTGGGCGAGGTGGAAGACACCCACCAGATTCAATCGAACATCGTGCGCGTGAACGGCCGGCGGCAGGTCTATATCCCCATCTACCGCCAGCCGGGCGCAAATACGATTGCGGTCGTCGAAGGCATCAAGCAGACGCTCTCGGGGATACTGGAGCGCCTGCCCAAGGGCGTCAATCTCGACGTTGTGCTCGATCAATCGATCTACGTGCGCAAGGCGATCGGCAGCTTGCAGCGCGAGGCGCTGCTGGGGGCGCTGCTCGCCGCGGCGATGATCTGGCTCTTCATCGGCAGCTTGCGCTCGACCGGGGTCATCATGCTTTCGGCTCCGCTGTCGATCACGGCGGCGATAGCCGGCCTCTACTTTACGGGCGATACGCTCAACGCCATGACCCTGGGCGGCTTGGCGCTGGCGGTGGGCCGCTTGGTGGATGACTCGATTGTCGTTCTGGAAAACACGCATCGGCATCTGGACATGGGCAAATCGCCGCACGAGGCGGCGCTAGCGGGGGCGGACGAGGTGCGCGCGCCGATTTTCGCGGCCACCGCCGTGACGATCGTGGTTTTTGCGCCGGTCGTTTTCCTGACGGGAATCGGCAAGTTTCTGTTTACGCCCTTGGCGCTGAGCGTTACTTTGGCGATGGCGGCTTCGTATATCGCGGCGCTGACCGTGGTTCCCGCGTATTGCAGCCGGTTCTTGCGGCCGGGAAGCCTGCGGCGGGGCGGCTTCGAGCGCCTGCAGGCGGCGTATGCGGGACTGTTGGGCGCGGCCATGCGGCGGCGCGGCCTCACCCTGCTGCTGATCGCCGCCGTCGCCGCCGCTTCCGCCCCGCTCTATCGGCGCATCGGCCGCGAGCTTTTCCCGCGGCTCGACACGGGCGAGTTTTCGATTCAGGTCAGGGCCGCTTCGGGGACGCGCATCGAAAAGACCGAGGAACACGTCGCCGAGGTGGAAAAAGTCGTCACCGAGGCGCTCGGCGGCGATCTGGAGCTGCTCATTTCGAATACGGGGGTGCTCTACGACTGGCCCGCCGCTTATACCCGCAACGCCGGCCCGATGGACTCGACGCTCATGGTGCAATTGACGCCGGAACATGCGACCCCGTCGTTCGATCACGTGCGCGCGCTGCGGGCGCTGCTTTCGGAGCGTTTTCCCCGCCTCGAGTTTTCGTTCGAGACGGGCGGGACGATCGCCTCGGCGATCAACTTCGGCCTGCCGTCGCCGATCAACGTGCGCATTCAGGGCAACGACATGGCGGCGGCGGCGGAACTCGCGCGGGAAGCGCAGCGGGCTATCCGGGCGGTGCGCGGGACGGCCGACGTGCGCATCCAACAGAAGCTCGACTATCCGCAACTTGCGCTCGAAATCGACCGCGAGAAAGCGGCTTTGCTGGGCATCAACGCCGATGAAGCGGTCAAGAACATCGTGGCGAGTTTGAACTCCAGCGTGAATTTCGACCCCGCGTTCTGGATCGACGAGCGCAACGGCAACCACTATTTCGTGGGCGCCCAATACCGCGAGGAAGAGATCGATTCCATCGACACGCTGCTCGACATCCCGATCACCTCGCCAAGCCAAGCCGCGACCGCCGCGCTGACTTCGGACGTATCGCGCGCCGCGCCGCGGCCGCCCGCGAGCGAGGCCGCGGCGCCGGTGCTGCTGCGCAACATTGCCTCGATTCGGCGCGAGACGGCGCCGACGGAGCTGACGCATCTGAACATCAGCCGCGTGACGGACGTTTTCGCCAATGTCGAAGGGCGCGACGTGGGCGGCGTTTCCGCCGATATCGAACGCGCCTTGGCAGGCATCGAAACGCCCGAAGGATATTCGATCTCCCTCGAAGGCGAGACGCAGGCGATCGCCGAATCGTTTGCAGGTCTGAGTCTCGGTTTCGGATTGGCGGTCGTGCTGGTTTATTTCTTCATGGCGGCGCTGTTCCGCAGTTTTCTGGACCCGCTGATCGTGATGATCGCCGTGCCTCTGGGATTGGTCGGCGTACTCTGGATTCTTTGGGCGACCGGCACGACGCTCAACGTGCAATCTTTCATGGGCACGATCTTCATGATCGGCATCGCGGCCTCGACTTCGACTTTGCTCGTCGAGTTCGCCAACCGCCTGCGCGCCCGCGGGATGAGCGCGAGAGAGGCGGCGCTGGAAGCGGCGCGGGTGCGGCTGCGTCCGATTCTGATGACCGCGGGAACGGCGCTGGCGGCGCTGCTGCCGCCGGCGCTCAATCCGGCCGAACCGATCATGCCGCTGGCGCGCGCGGTGATCGGCGGGTTGACGACGTCGACGATTCTGACGCTGGCGGTAGTTCCTTTGTTGTACGGGCAGTTCAAGAAATGAGCATGGTTGCGCGGCTGCGTTTCACGGAGCGCAACGGCGGCTTGCCGGCCGCGGCGCGGCTTGTCTCGTCGGTTGCGCTGCCGATTGCGTTGGGCGCGATGGGCTGCGGGCCTCCGCCCGATGCGCAACCTCCTCCGGCGGAAGACGCGGCCGCGCGCGTTACCGCGGAGAAGCCGGAAATCATGACGCTCACCGAAACGATCGACTTGGCCGGCGCCATCGTCGCCGAGGAGCAGGTTACGGTTTACGCGAAACTGACCGGTTACCTGCAATCGCTCGACGTGGATATCGGCGACCGCGTGCGCAAGGGGCAGCCGCTGGCCGTGATTGAAGCGCCGGAGTTGACGGCTTCGCTGGAGGAGAAAAAGGCCGCGCTGGCGGAAGCCGAGGCCGCCGTCGAGGAAGCGAAAGCGGCGACAGGGCGGCATGAGGCCGATCTGGAGTTCCGCCGCGCAACGCTTGTCCGTCTGCAAGGCATTCGCCAACGGGACAAGGATTTGCTGCCCCTGCACGACGTGGAGCAGGCCGCGGCGGCGGCGGCCTCGGCCGAGAGCCTGTTGCGTTCCGCGCAAGCCCGGACGCGCGTCGCCGAAGCCGCCGTTGAAAGCCGGCGCGCCGCGTGGGAAACGATGAAGCGCCGCGCGGAATACGCCGACATCTCGGCGCCGATCGGCGGCGTCGTCACGGAACGATTCGTCGATCCCGGGGCGCTGATTCAGGCGGCATCGTCATCGCGAACTCAGGCGGCGCCGCTGGTTTCCCTGGCGCGCATCGACCGCGTCCGCGTTGTCGTGGACGTGCCCGAGGCCGGCGCCGCGTTCGTCAAGCGGGGAACTCCGGCGCGCATCGCCGTCGAGGGGCTGGAGGAAATCGCCGGCAAGGTTTCGCGCACTGCCGGAGCGCTCGGCGCGGCGACGCGCACCTTGCGCGCCGAGTGCGACCTGCCTAACGCCGAGGGTTTGTTGAAACCCGGCATGACCGCGCGGGTGACGCTTGAACTGCGGCAACTGAAGGACGCCGTTACGGTTCCGGTCGAAGCGCTGCAAGGCGAGGGGGTCTATGTGGTCGAGGGCGGGAGGGCCGCGTACCGCGGCGTCGTCACGGGCTTGCAGACGGGCGGCCGCGTGCAGATCGTGCGGGGGCTGTCCGCGAACGACGCCGTGATCCGCGAGGCGTCCGCGCCTCTGGCGAACGATATGCCCGTTGCGGAAGGCCGCTGAATCGAGAGGCGATGAGACTTCAGGCCGCGGCGGCGCTGCTCGTTTCCCCCCTTTGGGCCGTGAGCCTCGAAGAGGCGCGCCGGACGGCGTTGGCGAACCATCCGTCGGTAGGCGCGGCCCGCTCGGCGGCGGACGCCGCGAAGGCCCGCGTACGCACGGCCAAGGCGGGGCGCATGCCGCAGTTGGGGTTCAGCGGTCTTTCCAAGGCTGGGCTGTCGGGCGCGATGGACGGACTGGACCCGAGCGGACTTGCCAATTCGCCGTTTTTCCGTAACTTCGCGGCGGGCGTGAACGTAAGCCATGCCGGTTTCGATTTCGGCCGGACCGGCTCGGGCATTGCCCTGCAGCAACAGCGGCTGAAGGCCGCCGAGGCGGATTTGGCCGCTGTCGAGGCCGACGTTCTGCTGGGCGTTGAGACGGCCTATTTCACGGCGCTTGAAGCCCGCGCAGCGCAGCGGGCCGCCACGCGCCTTGTGGAGAGCCGGGAGGCCGCCGCGCGGCAGGCGCGGGCGTTTTATGAAGCGGATCTGCGGTCGAAGGTCGATTTCGGAACGGCTGAAGCGCAACTGGCCGACGCGCGGGCAAGGCTTGCCGACGCGGCGGGAAAGGCCGACGCCGCGCAGTCCCGTTTGGGGCATGCGATGGGCGCCGCCGCGGAAGACCCGGGCGCGCCGGATGAGACCGCGCCCGCGGAACATGACATCGAACCCCTCGACGACCTGATCGCCCGCGCCCGGCGGCGGCGCCCGGACATCCGCGCGCTGGAAGCCGGACGAGACGGCGCGCAAGCCGCCTTGGCCCTGGCCAAAGCGCGGCGGCGGCCCTGGTTCCGGTTTTTCTTCACGGGCGGTTGGGCGCGGTTCAATCCTTTGCTGCTGAGCAACCTGACTTCGCTCGGCGCCGGACTTGCGATGCCTCTGCTGACGTTCGGCGCGGACGAGGGCGCGGTGGAAGAAGCCGAGGCGCTGCTCGCGCATGCCGAACGCCGCCTGGAGGAAGCGCGGCAACTCGCGGCTCTTGAAACGCGCCTTGCCTTTTACGCAGTCCGCGCGGCGCGGGAAAAGCTGCCGCTGCGCGAGCGGCAGGCCGAGTTGTCGGCCGAGGCGGCGCGGCTGGCGCGCGCCCGTTACCGCGAGCAGTTGAGCGGCTTGGCTGAGCTTGCGCAAGCGGAAAGCAACCTCGCGGCGTCGCAAGCCGCTGCGCTCGCCGCCGGCTATGAATTGCAGAAAGCGCTCGCGGGGCTGCGCCACGCCGTCGGCGCCATGCGCCCTGCCGCCGGCGCCGCGCCGTGAAGCCGCGGCGGAGCCCCGCTCGGTTTGCTACTCTCATGCAGTGATTTCCCGCGCGCGCATTTTTCTGCTCGCCGCAGCCGGCGCCGTTCTGTCGCAGGCTTCCCAACCGAATATCGTTCTGATCGTCTCGGACGATCAGGGCTGGAACGACGTGAGCTTTCGCGGCGGCGCCATTCCCACGCCCAACATCGACCGCATTGCGCAAGAAGGCGTCCAACTCGAACGCTATTACGCCTGCCCGGTATGCACGCCGACGCGGGCGGGATTGATGACCGGCCGCTACCCGATCCGTTTCGGTATGCAGCGGGCGGTTTGCCGGCCGTTTCTCAAGGTCGGCGTGCCTCCTGCCGAGGAAATGCTGCCGGAGATGCTGGGGCGGGCGGGATACCGCCACAGAGGCGCCGCGGGCAAGTGGCACATCGGCCACGCCTTCCGCAAATACCACCCGCTCAACCAGGGTTTCAATTTCTATATCGGCCATTACAACGGCAATATCGACTATTTCACGCACCTTCGGGAGGGCGAACTCGACTGGCACCGCGGGTTCGAAGCCAATTTCGACGAGGGGTATTCGACCGACCTCATTGCGGACGCCGCGGCGGACTACATCGACCGCCGCGCCGGGGGCGGCCCGTTTTTTCTCTACGTGCCGTTCAACGCTCCGCATACGCCGTTTCAGGTTCCCGAGAAATGGCTGGCGCCCTTCGCGCAGGTAGAAAACGAAAACCGACGCATTTACATGGCCATGGTTGCCGCAATGGACGCGGCGGTCGGCCGCATTCTCGACGCTCTCGACCGCAATGGCCTGACCGACGGCACGCTGGTGTGGTTCGCCTCGGACAACGGCGGCTTCTCGGCCTCGGACAACTCGCCGCTGCGCGCCGGAAAAGGAACGGTATATGAAGGCGGCATCCGCGTGGTGTCCGCGCTGCGCTGGCCCGACGGCATCGCCGGGGGAGGGCGCAAGGTATGGGGCATGATGAGCTATCTGGACGTCTGGCCGACGCTGCGCCGCGTTGCGGGCCTCGGCGCCGGCGGCGGACCGGGAGAGCCGCTGGACGGCGAGGATATGCTCGACGTAATCGCCGGCCGCCGCGAGCCGGCGCCGCGCGC
Source organism: Bryobacterales bacterium (assembly GCA_965242705.1). Taxonomy (GTDB): domain Bacteria; phylum Acidobacteriota; class Terriglobia; order Bryobacterales; family UBA6623; genus CATQHP01. Next base: position 4,445,902 of record OZ251486.1, on the reverse strand, counting down.
GTTGTATTCCTATTTCGAAAGATACGAAAACGAGCAACTGGCGCTGATCGAAGGTGATTGGAAGATCGTGCGCAACGGCCCGCCGATTCTGGGGCCGAACCCCGCCGATGCGCCTCCCGCGGGGTATCGCAGCAACCGGCAGGAGCCGGCGGCAATTGAGCTTTTCAACGTCCGCGATGACCCGAACGAGGAACGCGATTTGGCGCGGCGTCAGCCGGAGAGAGTCCGGCGCATGCTCGAACGGCTCAGGGAATTCCGCTCCCTGCGCGAGGACGGCGGCGTGCCGCCGATGACGGCTCCGCCGCCCGACGGCTGGAAAGCCCCGAAGCATTGGACGCCGGCGGTGGAGGAGTAGGCGCGGGGCGCGTTTGCTTCTACTGAATTGAGAGGGGGCAGGCCGTGAGCGCTTTCGTTGCCGAAGTTTACGAAGCCTTGTCCGCCGCCGCCGCGCCGGAAGAAAAAGCCAAAGCCGCGGACGCGGCGATTCCCGTCGTCGGCGGCTTGGCCGCCAAAGATGACATCGGGAATATCAAGGCCGAGCCGGCCGAGGTCAATGCCAGGATGGCCAACGAGTTCAAGACGCTTTACCGCAATCTCCGGCTGCCGGCCGTCGGCATCGTCTCGCTTGCCGCCGCTCTCGTCAAACTCATTCCCTGACGTTGCCGGTCGTCACGACATCGGTCGGCGCGAGAGATCCAACGGCGCCGCGTAGCGCGAAGGGGCCAACTCGTGCCCCGGTCTGGACGGCGTCAAGAAAGTAACCGCTTGGTAAAAATCGTCCAGCGCGACGAAAACGCCGTTTTCTTGCGCCCAGCGGCGCATTCGCTGGTTGCAGGCATGCGCCCAGGACAGAATCTCGATGCGCCAGCCTTTTTTGTGCATGAGTTCCAGGGCAGTGTGGAAACCGGCCCCTTCGAAATAGCCTGCGCCGTCGCCGGTCAGCAAGACGACGATGCCGGGGTCGCCGTTGAAAATCAAGGCGTCTTTCAGCATTTCCAATTGGAGCAACCGGTCCGGTATATCCTGTTCGCCGCGGCCGGCGCTGCCGCGGTCGAATAGCTGCACATCCACTCCCACGCTTTCCATGCGGTTCCACAACTGGCGCATCTCCGGCGGCACGGAACCGGCGGCAAGAGCCTTTTTCACATCGCGGTCGGCGCGCGCCAAACGCATCATGTTCTCGAAATCGATGCGTACGCGGTAGCGGGCGTCGGGGCTTTTTTCCCGCTCTTCGGCCAGACGCTGCGCCTCATGGAAAATGTTGGAGTTGTCCCAGTAAATGAAAACCCTGTCCATGATCGATGACTCCGCCGGCGACGGCCCCTCCCGGGCGCATAAGCTTATTCTCTTGAAAGTATCGCACACCGAACGCGAGACATGCCGCCCCGCACTATAATCGCGGCATGAAACCGTCCGCGATCGTCCCTGCATTGCTGCTGGCGGCGCCCTTCCCTGCTTTTGCGCAGAGCGCGCGGCCGGAGTTTGCGTCCGTGGAGGATACGCCCGGGCTGCCGCGGGTGCTGTTGATCGGCGATTCGATTTCGATAGGTTACACGCTGCCGGCGCGGGCGCTGCTCAAGGGCAAGGCCAACGTTCACCGCATCCCCGTGAACGGCGGGGCGACGCCGCGGGGCGTGGAGCAGATCGATTCCTGGCTGGGCAAGGGCAAATGGGACGCGATTCATTTCAACTGGGGACTCCACGACCTCAAGTACATGGCGGACGGCCGCAAGCAGGTTGAGCCGGATATTTACGCGCGCAACCTCGAACGGCTCGTCAAGCGGCTGCAAGCGACCGGGGCCAAGCTGATTTGGGCTTCGACCACGCCCGTGCCCGATGCGCCGGTGACTCCCCCGCGCAAGAACGCCGAAGTGGAGCAATACAACGCGGCCGCGGCGCGCATCATGGCACGGCACGGCGTGCCGGTGAACGACCTGTACGCTTTCGCGCTGCCGCGCTTGGCGGACATCCAGCGCGAGGCGAACGTGCATTTCCTGCCCGAGGGTTCGCGGCTGCTGGCGGAGCAGGTTGCCGCGGCGATCGAAAAGCAACTCAAGCAATAGCCGGAGCGTTGTTTTTCGCCGGGACGCCCGGCGCCGCAAATTCCGGACGGATTTATTGCTAGGATAGGAGTTCAGTTCCCTGTGCGCGGAACAGCGCCGGCTGCACGCAACAGAAAAACCGCGAGAGGCTGTGTATGGTTGTTTTCCGTCCGCTATTCGCCCGGCTCGCGCTGCTCGTCGTCGGGGCGCTCGTTCCCGGATTGCTCTGCGGGCTCTTGCCGGCGCAGTTCGACGCCAATCTCGGCCGCATCGTAGGCTCCGTTACGGACCCCGAGGGCGGAGCCATCCCCGATGCGGAAGTCGTTGTGCTGGGCGTCGCCAACGGCTTGCAGCGAACGGTGCTCAGCGATGCGCAAGGACGGTTCCAGGCCGGTTCGCTGCGGCCGGGCGAGTATTCCGTCGCCGCATCGAGCGCCGATTTCGCGACCGGCATCGTGGACGGCGTTGTAGTCAGGGTAGGCAGCGCGGTGCGCGTCGATCTGCAACTGGCTCTGGAGACGGTGCGCACCACGACCGAGGTTACGGCGTCTTTGCTGGACGCCATGCTGCCCGCGGCCAGCAACGTCGTCGCCGGACGGGTCTTCAACGACCTGCCGATCAACGGCCGGCGCTTTCACGATTTCGCTCTGCTGACGCCCAGCGTGCAGGTATCGCGCGCCGCGGGGCAGTTGTCGTTCAGCGCGCAGCGCGGCATTTATACGAATGTCACGGTGGACGGCGCGGACTACAACCAGGCGTTTTTCGGGGGCATTCAGGGCGGCGAACGCGCCAACGCCGCGATGACCGTGCCGCAAAGCGCGATCCAGGAATTCCAGGCCACGACCGCGGGATTCACGGCGGAGTACGGGCGGACGACGTCGGGCGTGGTCAACGTTTCCACCAAATCCGGCGGCAACGACCTGCATGGAGACCTCTTCTACCAGCTTCGCCATCCCCGGCTCGGGTCGGAAGACCCCTTCGGAGCCAAGGTGCTCGAAAAATTACAGCAGTTCGGCGGGTCGCTGGGCGGGCCGCTGAAGACCGACAAGGCGTTCTGGTTTTTCGCTCTCGAGCGGCAGCTTTCGGCCAGTCCGCGCTACGTGGAGTTCCCCGCGCTGATCGAGAGCAGCCGGGAACGGGGGCCGGAAGCCTACGATTACCTCAAGAGTCTGGAGGCGCCGTTCGAGACGACCAACGACGCCTGGGCGCTCACGCCGCGGCTGGACTACCAGTTCTCGGGCGGCAGCCAATTGATGGTGCGCTACAACTACAGCAATTCCTTCGCGGCCAATACCACCAGCGTCGGGGATTCGCGCGACCCGCGCACGGCGGCCGCGCTGACCAACAACGGGTCGGAGGGGGACGTCATCCACTTTCTGACCGGCCAATTGACCAATCTGCTGGGGCCGAATCTGGTCAATCGGCTGCGCTTGACGGTAACCCGCGAACATCGGCCGCGGGTTCCCAACTCAAGACAGCCGACGGTGGTTTCCTCGGCAGTGGGCCGGTTCGGCACGAACATCCAGCTTCCGGCGGATTCCGTCGACGTGCGTCCGGTGCTCAGCAACAACCTGATGCTGCACGCCGGCGCCCACGACGTAAAGATCGGGGGCGAGGTCAACGGCGTCTGGATCGATGACCAGTTCGGATTTTTTCAGCACGGGATGTTCGAGGTTTTCAGCGAAGACCCCAACGAAGTGCTCGACATCCTGACGCCGGGCGGGGCCGTTGCCAACCGCTTCGACGCCCCGGGCATCTATTTGCGCCAAGTCGGCAACACCCTCGGCACCCAGCGCCTCTCGCACGGCGCGCTCTACGTCCAGGACTCCTGGCGGGCGACCCCGCAACTCACGCTGGATCTGGGGTTTCGCTGGGAAGGGCAGTTCAACCAGGAGCCGCTTTTAGGCAATACGCCGCTGGTCAACCGCGTGCGCGAAGCCGATTTCCCCGCCGGCAAGCTCGACCCGGCTTTCCTGCCCGATTCGACAAGTCAATGGATGCCGCGCGTCGGCTTCGCCTACAGCCCGCGCGGTCTCGACCGGCGCTTGGTGCTGCGCGGCAGCTTCGGCATCTTCCACGCCGTCACGCCTCCGGTGTTTTTCAACAGACCGACCAAATCGTTCCGGGAAATCCCGTTCGATCTCACCGTGGCTGTAGTCGGCACTCCCGGCAACAGCGTTTACCGCCAGTTTCTCGACGCCGGCATCGACCTGAACCAATACCCTCTCGCCGAACTGCCGGTGTTCCCTACGGACGACGTGGCGCGCGTACTGGGCGGAGACGTGTTCCGCGGTTCGGAGCCGCACGTCGTCCACCCGGACTTCCGCAACCCGCGATCGTTGAAATACAGCCTGGCGGTGGAATCGAACCTGACCGACAAGACGGTTGCCGGCCTGCAATGGATGTATCAGCGGACAACACGGCTTCACGGCCTGCGCGATTTCAACCTGCCCGCCGCGGCCGCGCGGACGGGCGACCCGGCGCAGATTCCGTATTACGACGTTTCCAACCGGCCTGCTCCCGAGCTCGGCGGCGTGATCGCCACCGAGTCGCGGGGCCGCGCGAAGTATCAGGGAATCACGGCCAATTGGAAGTATCTGGGCGAAAACCTCCAGCTTGTTGCCCATTACACCTATTCGCGGGCTTTCAACAGCGACATCAATGAAGGCCTTTTCTGGTTTCCGCTGTACACCGACATGGGGCGTCCGGACAACGCTTACGGCCCCGCGGACCTGGACATGCGGCATCAGATCACGGGTCATGCCGTGGTGAAGCTGCCATGGGGCTTCAGCGGGTCGGCCATTCTGCGCACGGCAAGCGCTCCGCCGCTCAATCCGGCGGCGGGCCGCGACCTCAACGGCGACCGGCACAGTTTCGACCGCGCGCTGCAAGCGCCGGGCCGCTACTTCGGGCGCAATGCGTTCCGCAACCGCTCGATGCGCAATCTGGACGTTCGGCTGCTGCGGTCGTTTTCCCTGCCCAACGAGTCGAGAGTGGAGCTTTCGCTCGAAGTGTTCAATGCGCTCAATATCGACAACGTCGAGTACAGCGGATTCAACACAATCTACGGGCCGGGACTCGACCTCGCTTCGGGGAATTCGATTGGCCCCAACGCTTCGTTCCAGCGCCTGCGCGCCGAGGGCGGCCGCTACGACCGCAACAACGCGCAAATCAGGACCGTCGGCCCGCTGCAGGCGCAAATCGGCTTGCGCTTCTTTTTCTGACGCGGCACTAGATCAGCAAGCGATTATGCCGCCTAAAGTATTGCCGAACCTTGAATTCGTGCAAACGCTTGGAATGCAACGGCCGGATTTCGGATCCTGCAAATGCGCCAGTGTCTAACCTCGCATGAGCGCAGTTTCAATGCCCCTCGTTATAACTCCGCGTTTGGTGGCAGTTGTTCCGGAACGGGGTTGTTCGGGGACCCTGTCTCCGTGGTTCCAGAGTGCTGTGTAACGAAAAACGCAGTAAGTGCGTCCAATGGAAAAGGAGCTTGTTATGCAGACGCCGAGACTGATTCTTCTGATGAGCGGATTGATACTGTTCCCATCCATACTGATGGCTTTCGAGCTTTCGGAATCGTCGAAACCGACGTGCTTTCCCGGTAAGGCATTCAAAGGTAATGGGACCAATAAGCCCCCCACTGAGGTGAAAATTGAGCTTTGTCGAACCATGACCAATGGTCTCTACAAAGACTTTCAACTGATGGGTCTCGATGACAAACCCATAGATCTTGATCCAAGGAAGACAACCCTAATTGAGAAGTCGTCCCATGCTGACAATGGTGACAACACGTATTCTGCTCAGGCAAGAAACATGAGGGGTATGGAATCCGAGGAGAGGGGTGGGCAAGATCGCCTTCGCGAGTTGGGCGGCAAGGTTCTCAAGGATGGTGTCACTGATTTGCTCGAGTCGAGCGTCAAGTGGGTCGGTAAGTGGGTGAAAAACAAGTGGGGAGGAACCGAATTCTATCTCGTAATCAAATCTCCCAAGGGTGATGATGTGCATATTCATCGTCTGCGATTCCCCAATAGGTACAAGGGTGCGCTCAATACCTTTTTTCCAAGACCTACTCGTGAAGACGGTGATCCCCGCTCATCTCGATCTCCTGCCACCGGGATCCCGGTACGCAGTATGGCTTTCGGCGATGCGCGACTGGCGGAACGGGTCCCCCCGGCAAGGCGCCGTCGGTTCCGCAAACAGAGCCAAGACAGTCCGGCACCACGATTGCCGTCGAATGAGCGGCACCGTCGAGTGGGACCGTGATGCAGCACTGTTCGACGCAGCGCGGACAGAACGGCGACCCTTATTTCGTCCGCTGGGCTTTCGGATGCATCTGTTGCGCCTGAGACATTGGCTCAACCCGCGCCCGTTTATGGATTTGCGGGAGCGCCGCTGTCGAATGCGGCGGAAAACCGGGAGAGGCGAAAACGCCCGACGTCCCACGCGGGAGGGCGACCCAGACAGAAGTCGGCGATGATCTTGCCGATCACGCTGCAGAACTTGAAGCCGTGGCCGGAGAAACCGGCCGCTACGAATACGTCAGGCTCCCCGGGGTATCGGTCGAGAATGAAATGTCCGTCGGGGCTGTTGGTGAACAGGCAGGCCTTCATGGCGCGCAGCGGCCCGTTCGCGGCCGGAAAATACTCGGCGGCGGCTTCGCGCAGGGCCACCTCGTCCGCGGCGCCGCATTCGCGGTCCAGCCGGTCGGGATCGTCCACATCCTGCCGCAAGTGATGGTATTTGCCGATCTTGAACCCTTCGCCGCGATGGTCGGGGAAGCCGTAGAAGCGTCCGAACGGCGCTTCCAGGTTGAAGACGGGGAATCTCTCGGGCGCGAAGAGCGCGGGCTCCGTCGGAGCGGTCCAGAGCATGACCTGCCTCTCCGGCCGGCACAGGGGTTTCAGCGGCGGGCGCAGCCTGCCGGTCCAGGCGCCCGCGGCGACAGCCAATCGCGCGGCCTTATAGGTTCCCGCGTCGGTCTCGACTTGCAAGCCGCCGGCGGCGCGGCGCCAGTCGAGTACGCGCTCTCCGGTATGAATCTCGGCGCCATGGGCGCGGGCGGCCTCGGCATAGGCCGCAACGGCGGTCTCGGAGAGCAGATATCCGCTTTGTTTCTGGTACACGGCATGCATGGAGGCCGGAAAGCGGCAACCGGGAAACCTGCGGTTGACTTCGTTGCCGTCGAGTTCATCGAAGTCCAGTCCGTGCGCCAGGCAGGACTGCCGGGAGCCTTCGACCGTCCAACTCTTTTCGGGGCCGATATCGAGTCCGCCGGTGAGATGCAAGATGGATTTCCCTGAGGCTGCTTCGAGTTCGCGCCAGTAAACGTAAGCCGAGCGCAGGAGGGGAACGTACTCGGCGCCTTCCGAATACGCCAGGCGGATGATGCGGGTCGAGCCGTGCGACGAGCCGCGGCTGTGCGGGACGCCGAATTGCTCGATGCCCAGCGTCTTCAGGCCGGCGCGGGCAAGATGAAACAGGGCGGCGCTGCCCATGCCGCCCACGCCGATGACGATGGCGTCGTACACGGCCGGGTTCAGAAGCGTTCGCGGGAAGCGGCCATGGCGTGAACCTTCAGAATCTGTTCCCGGTTCAGCACCGGCGCAAACGACGGCATCCCGTTGCCGCCTTGCAGCACTTTTTCGACGAAGCGCTGGGCGTCGAGGCGGCCGCCGAAAAGATTGGGTCCGCTGCCTCCGCCGGATTTGTGGCAGCCGATACAAAACTTGCGGTAGATGTCCGCCGCTTCCGCCTCGGCGTCCGACGGCTCTCCGTCCCCGGCGGGCTGCGGAGCCCCGGAGGACGCGGTCGGCTGCGGGGGGCCGGCGGAGGCGATCGGCTCGCCGCCTTCGGACGCCGGGAAGCCGTATCCGGGCAGCACCCGGCCGCCGAGCGTATGGCCCGGCTCGCCGACCCGCGGCAGTCCGCCCTCGAGCAGCGAGAGATTGGAGCCGGGGGCGACCCGGGCCGGTCCGCCGCCGTCCAGCGCGAACACCCAGAGATTGCCCGCTTTGGGCTCTGTGTAGTAGAAGGTCATGTCTCCGCCGATGCCCCCCGAGGGAACCGCCACGTACTGCACGCCGTCGAGTTCGTAGGCGATCGGGCTGCCGATAATGCCGGAGCCGGTCTGAAACTGCCAGAGCAGCGTCCCGGTGCGCTCGTCCAGCGCCATGAAGTAGCCGCGCATGTCTCCCGTGAAAACCAGTCCGCTCGAAGTGACGATCGAGCCGGCCCAGAACGGCGCGGGGCTCGTCCGGCGCCAGAGTATCTTGCGCTCGACGACATCGAAGGCGACGAAATTGCCGGGATTTTCGCTTGTCAGATACTGTTGGTAATCGGCGCCGAGATACCACTCCCCGGCGGTCGGGGGCTCGAACTGGTCTTCCTTCCAGAACTTGTAGCCCATGGCCCACTGGTTGGACATGAAATACAGGGTTTGCAGCCGCGGGTTGTAGGCCAGGGGCTGCCAGTCGATCGACCCTTCCAGGCTGGGAATGATCGGGCCGACTTCCGGGCCTCCCGACTCGGCGACCATGTCCGGGTTGACCTCGGGGCGGCCCGTTTCAGGATCGAGTCCCAGGGTCCAGTTGATGCCGGGCACAATGGGGTCGGCGTAGAGGAACCTGCCGTCGGTGCGGTCGAGAGCGTAGAAAAAGCCGTTCTTGTCGTGGTGGAACAGGGCTTTGACGAAGCCTTCGCCGGGAAGCTCCAGGTCGGCCAGGACCGGCGTGCTGACGGCGTCGTAGTCCCAACAGTCCCAGGGCGTGTACTGGTAGCCCCATTCGATGCGTCCGCTGTCGGCGTCGATGGCGATGGTGGCCGCGGTCCATTTGTTATCGCCCTTGCGCACCCGGCAATTCCACGGCGCGGCGTTGCCGGTCTGCCAGTAAACCAATTCGAGATTGGGGTCATAGACGCCGGTGGTCCAGGTTGAGCCGCCGCCGTTTTTCCAAGTGTCGCCGGGCCAGGTTTCGTTGCCTTCCTCGCCGGGGCCGGGAATCGTGTAAGCCGTCCAGCGCAGCTCGCCGGTATTCGCGTCGAACGCCTTGACGAAGCCGCGGATGCCGAATTCGCCTCCGGCGACGCCGGTCAGCACCATGTCCTTGACGACCAGGGGCGCGCCGGTGATGCTGTAGCCCTGCCGCCAGTCGATGACCTGCGTTTCCCATGCGACCGAGCCGGTTTCCCGGTCGAGGGCGACGAGACGCGCGTCCAGCGTGCCGATGAAGACCATATCGCCGAAAAGCGCAACGCCGCGGTTGATGGCTCCGCAACAGTAAACGCGCTCGGCGTCGGACGATATATCGGGGTCGTACAGCCATTTCTGCGCCCCGGTGCGGGCGTCGATGGCGAAAACCCTAGATCCGTCGGCGGAAACATAGAGCACGCCGTCGTGGAGCAACGGAGTCGCCTGGAGGCCGCGGTTCTCTCCGCCGGTTGCGAACGCCCAGACCGGATGCAGTCGGTCGATGTTCGACGGATTGATCTGGTCGAGATCGACGTAGCGGTGGGCGAAGTAGTCCCGTCCGTACATCAGCCAAGCGGCGTTGTCGCCCGCCGCGTTTTCGAGATTCGCGGAACTCACGGGCTGAGCCGATGCAGTCGGCGTCGAAATCGCCTGTGCGGCGAGAAACGCGCAGAGCGCCGCAAGGGAACGCGGCAACATCAGTGTCCAGGTTTTCACGCTCTCATTTTGGCACATGCAACACCGGTCCGAGTCTGGACCGGAGCGCCGGCGGAGGAACCGCAAGGAGCGTTCCGCCATAACCCAGCCATAACCCAGCCGTGTGATTTCATGGCGGCCGCGCAAGCCGTTCGCCTTTCGTTTGTGGTAGTGTCTGTTTGGGAGTTTCATCATGGCCGTCAATGGAATCGACCGTCGCCGTTTCGTGCGAACCGCCGCCGCGGGTATGACGCTGATGGGGGCGCGCGCCGCCGGCAAACCCCGCCGCGCCGGCCTGATCGGCAGCGGCTGGTACGGCAAGAACGATTTGTTCCGGCTGGTTCAGGTCGAAGACGTCGAAATCGCCGCGCTTTGCGACCCCGACAAGAAAAGTCTGGCGACGGACGCCAAGACCGCGGCCGGACGCCACAAGTCCGGGAAAACGCCGCGCACTTACGGGGACTTCCGCGAGATGCTCAAGCAGGAAGAACTCGACATCGTCGAGGTGGCGGCGCCCGACCACTGGCACTGCCTGCCCGCGATCGCGGCCATGCAGGCGGGGGCGGACGTTTACGTGCAGAAACCGATTTCCGTCGATGTGATCGAGGGGCAGGCGATGGTCGCCGCGGCCCGCAAATACGGCAGGGTCGCGCAGGTCGGCACGCAGAGGCGTTCGGCGCCGCATCTGATCGAAGCCCGCAAGCGCATTCAGGATGGAATGCTGGGCAAGATATCGCATGCCGAGGTTTGCTGCTACGTCTATCGCGGGAAGCGCGGCAATCCGCCCGACATCGACCCGCCGCCGCATCTGGATTACGAGATGTGGACCGGCCCGGCGCCGATGCGGCCTTTCTGCCAGTGGACGCACCCGCGGCGCTGGCGCTATTTCATGGAATACGGCAACGGCGTCATCGGCGACATGTGCATTCACATGATCGACTTGGTGCGCTGGACGCTCGATCTCGGCTGGCCGACGAAAATCTACTCGACCGGCGGCATCTTCGTGGACAAGGAAAGCAAGGCCAACACCCCGGACACGCAGACGGCGGCGTTCTCGTTCCCCGATCTCAACGTCGTCTGGACGCACCGCAACTGGGGGCGTCCGGTCGACCCGGAATACCCTTGGGCTTATTTCATCTACGGCGAGAAAGGCGTGTTCAAGGGTTCCACCAGGCAATGGGAGTTCATCCCGGCGGACAAGAACGCCAAGCGCATTCGCGTGGAAGCCGTGACCGAGCTGGAAAAATACGCGGTTGACAAGATCGACAACGTGGAATCGCGGCTCGACTGGCGCGAGTTCCCCGTCCTGCGGGCGCACATGAGGGATTTTCTGCAGGCCATCGACAACCGCAAGAAACCGGTTGCCGACATCGAGCAGGGACACATCTCGACGGCGTGCTGCCTGCTGGCCAACCTGTCGCTCGAGTTGGGGCGGTCGCTGCGCTGGGATCCGGTCAAACACGAAGTGATCGGCGACGAGCAGGCGACGCGCATGCTCGCCAGGCAGTACCGCGCTCCGTGGAAACACCCCGATCCGAAAACGGTGTAGTTTTACGACGGAAGGGGCGGCTATAATCGGATGTGATGCTCACCAGACGCGAATGGGGAGTTTCCGCCGCCGCTTTGCTCGGCGCCTGCGCCTCCCCGCCCGATCCGGAATTTTCCGCAGGTCCGCTCTACATCGACTTGCACATCGACACGCCGTCGCGCCTTGTCAACGAGGGACTCGACTTGGCCGAGAGCCATGAGTACACCCACGTCGATATCCCCAAGATGCGGCAGGGCGGCCTGCATGCGGGTTTTTTCGCGGTTTCTACGCCGGCGCGCAGCCAGACGCCGCCCGAAGCGGTGAAGCAGGCTCTGCGGATTACCGACACGATCATCGAAGAAGTGCGGCGCCACCCCGCCGATCTCTTCATCGGGACGGCGGCCGCGGACGTCGAGCGCGCGCGGCGCGAGGGCAAAATTGCCGTGTTCCTGGCAGTCGAGGGCGGCCACATGATCGACTCCAGCCTCGAAGTGCTGCGGCAACTCTACCACCTCGGGGCGCGCTACATGGGGCTGACCCATAGCGGCAACACGCCCTGGGTCGGCGCCGCCGAGTACGACGACGGCCCCGCGGGGCTGACCGATTTCGGCCGGGAAGTCGTCAAGGAAATGAACCGGCTCGGCATGATGATCGACCTGTCGCACGCCTCGGACCAGGCGTTCTACGATACGGTCGAGACTTCCGCCGCTCCGATCCTGAATACGCATGCGGCCTGCCGCGCGGTTGCCGATCATCCGCGCAATCTCACAGACGACATGCTCAAGGCATTGGCCGGCAACGGCGGCGTGCTGGGCGTGGCCTATTACGCCGGCATGCTCGACGACGATTACCGCTCGCGCTTCCCGCAACTGCAGGAGCTCAGAAAGCAGCGCGGCGAGATTCGCCGGCAGTTCGCCGATGACAAGCAGCGGCTCTCGGAAGAGCTTTGGAAACTTGAAAAAGCCGAGATCGAAAAGATCGGACGCATACCGCTCGACAAGCTGGTGGAGCACATCGTTCATGCGGCAACCGTAGCGGGAACCGACCACGTCGGCATCGGCTGCGACTACGACAGCGTCGGCCTCAAGGTGCCCGAGGGTCTGGACCACATCGGCGAAACCCCGAATCTGGTCGCGGCGCTTGAAGATCGCGGGTTTTCCACGCACGAAATCGAAAAGATCATGGGCGGCAACGCCCTGCGGGTCATGCAAAAAGCCGAGGAAATTGCGGGATAAGAGCGGCGCGCCGCGAGCTTTTCGATCGCCCGGTCCGGCCGTCAGACAAGCGCCGCGGGATTCGACAGCGTGCCGATCTCGGGCACGGTAATCGCGCAGACGTCGCCCTCGGCCAGAGCGGCCTCCTGTTCCACAATGATGCCCGTGCCGGTCAGAATCACGGTCGGCGTCGGCACGCGGTTGCTTGCCGTCAGGTAACGCACGAGTTCCTCGAGCTTGCGCCTGAGCTTGCCGGTGGAAACGGAGCCTTCGAAGGTCGTCCGCGCGCCGCGCGTAATCGTACAACTCATCCGAAGGTCGTAGGGGTCGGCGATTTCGTCGGGCGTGACGAGCACGGGGCCGAGAGCGCAGCAGGCGTTATAAACCTTCGACTGGGGCAGGTAAAGCGCATTTTCCCGCTCGATATCCCAAGCAGAAACGTCGTTCCCCAGCGTATAGGCCGCGATTTCTCCCCGCGAGTCGATGACGATGCCCAGCTCGGGTTCTGGCGCGGTAAACGTGGAGTCTCTGCGGATGCCGATCGTTTCTCCGGGGCCGACGCAAACCCGCGCCGTACCCTTGAAAAAGATCTCCGGTCGATTTTCGGTCTTGTGAACGTAGGAATACATCCCGTCGCGCGCACCCAACTCGCCGTCGCGAAAGTCGGCGCTGGGGGCGTAGGTGCAGCCGCACGCCCAGACCTCCGCCGGATGGAGCGGGATGACGGGATCGGCGTCCGCCACGCGGTCGGATGCGGCCTCGGCGGCAAGGTCGGCGAGCGGTCTTTGCGCGGCCTCGGCCGCCGCGATTAACGAGGCGGTCGTGTGGCCGGGAATGGGGCGGCAGCCGCCGTCCGTTTCGATTGCCGCGGCGAAGCCGCCGCCGCTGCGGATTTGCACAAGCCTCACAGCAAAAATTTCCTTTCCGGTTTACGCCGCCAAGCCGGCCGGCCGCGGCGAAGACGGCGCCTTGCCGTAGGGCAGCGGTTGGGGCACTTCGGCGAACTCCGCGACCGCATCGAACAACGGCCCGAAATCGCGGAACAGGTTTCCGATCAGGCAATCGGTCAAATCGCTGCGCAAGTCGGGGTATTTTTTCAGAACCCGGCTGAAGCTGAACGATTTGTCGTAGAAGGCATAGACCAGCTTGCGCATCGACTCGATGCCGAAACAGAGCTTCTCGCCGTATGCGGCGAAGCGGGCGGCCGACGTATCGCCGGCGCGAAGAGCCGCATCGACCGCGTCGCCGGCCATCTCGCCGCTTTTCAGCGCGAGAAATACGCCCGAGGAGAATACCGGGTCGAGAAACGAGAACGCATCTCCGGCCAGCACGAGGCCGTCGCTTGCGCAATAACGCGAGCGGTACGAATACTCCGCGGTCACCTGGATGCTCTCGACCCGTTCGGCCGAGGCAAGATGCTCGGCGATCCAGCGGTTTTTGTCGATCTCGCGGTTGAGGACGGCCTCCAGGTTTTTGCCGCCGCGGTACAGGTATTCCCGGCTTGCGACAACGCCGACGCCGATGATGTCATCCGGCAGCGGGATGTACCAGAGCCAGCCTTTCTCGGGCAGATAGGCGACGGTCGTTGCGCCCTCGTCGTAGCCCTCGTCGCGCATTCCGCCCTTGAAATAGCTCCATATCGCAATTTTGTTGAGTTGCGGGTCGGGAACGACCCAGCCCAATTGCGTGGCCGCAAAGCCGTGGCGGCCGCCGCAGTCGATGGTGATCGGGGCTTCGAGGTGAAAGGTCTCGCCGTGACGCTCGACCTCGAGGCCGAGAACGCGGCCGCCGTCCATGAGCAATCGCTTGGCGTTGGTTTCGGACATGACTTCAGCGCCTTTCTCGACGGCGTTTTCCACCAACATGGCGTCGAATTCGCTGCGCACGACCTGCCAGGTTTGCGCGGCTTCGTGCTCGGTGTGCTGGAAAAAGTAAAACGGAGTCGAGATGCGGCCGTCTGGCGCCGCGAACTGTACGCTGTACTTCTTGATGAAGCTCGACTCACGAAGCTTGTCGATCATCCCGATGCGCTTGAGCGGGAAGTAGCAATAGGGTATCAGCGACTCGCCAACCTTGTAGCGCGGCAGCTTTTCCCGTTCGACTACTACGACGCGCCGCCCCTTTTCGGCCAATACCGCCGCCGCGGTCGAGCCGGCGGGCCCTCCGCCGAGAATGACGGCATCGTAGCCGTTGCGTATGTGTTTCGTGCTCATTACAGCCTATGCGGAGATCGATCAGGCGTAGCGGATCTGCGTGTGCTCGGGCAGAAAGAAGGCGTGAAGCAGGCGGTCCACCTGGAGCAATCCCTCGCGGGTCAAGGCGATGGAATCATTGCTGAACTTCAGCATGTTCTGCGCCTGAAACGCCTCGAGCAGACTGCGCCAGCGGTCGATGACATCGACGCCGAAACGTTCCCGGAACGGGCGCGCATCGAGGCGTCCCAGCTTCAGGTTGAGCACGAACTGACGGATCATGCGTTCTTCCGCGCTGATCGGCAGCGCTCGGGAAATCGGCAGACGCCCGTTGCCGACGGCTTGCATGTAGGGCGCCATGTGAACTTCGTTCTGATAGTGAACGCCGTCCAGGTGCCCGAAGGAAGAGACGCCGAGGGCGAGCATATCCGCGCCGTTCCAGAGGCTGTCGCGATAGACGAAGCGGATCGTCGAGGAATCCCTGACGGCGGTGTAGGCGCTGCCGATCTGGTAGCCGTTCGCTTCGAATGCCTCGAACGCCTCGCCTGTCCAACGGCGCTTGGTCGCCCAGTCGGCAACGGGAGCGGCGGCGCTTCCTTTCTGCTTCATTTCCTTGAAGATGGTCGTGTTATAGGGTATTTCCATCTGATAGATGGTGACCGCCTCGGGCGCCAAGCGCAGGGTTTCGTCGATGCAGCGCCTCCAGTTGGAATCGGTCTCGCCCACCATTCCGGCGATCAGGTCGAGATTGACTTGCGCGAAATCAATTTTTTCGAGCCATTCCCACGCTCTGTAGATTTCCATGGAGCGGTGCGCGCGGTTGTTCGCTTCGAGGATGCCGTCGTCGAAATTCTCGACGCCGAGGCTGAGTCGGTTGACCCCGAAACCGCGGATTGCCTCAAGCTTGCGCTCGCTCAAGGTGCCCGGCTCGCACTCGAAGGCCACTTCCTGGGGCGACTCCCAAGGGAGCGCGGCTTTCAGGCCGCTCATCAGTCGCGTCAACTGCTTCTCGGAGAGATACGACGGCGTTCCTCCGCCGAAGTAGATGAAATCGAGAGCCCGGCCGCGGACGAACTTTTGCCGCGCGGCCAGCCGGGCTTCCTGGATCAACGCCTCAAGATACTGCTGGATATCGTTGTGGTTCTTGTCGGTATAGACGCGGAAGTAGCAAAAATTGCAGCGTTTGCGGCAGAACGGAAGATGGATGTAAAGGCCCAGCGGGGTTTTCGGGCCGCCGGCTTCGTCGAACCGCGAAACCGCCGCGGCGGCATGATCCCCGGTCCATAGCGAAAACGGCGGGTAGTTGGAGACGAAATAGTTCCCGGCCTGGGTGTTATCCAGGCGAGGAACTGCCGTCAACGGATCGAGAGTTTGCGCCATAGGGCGGTTCCCGCGGGGTTCTGCGCGGGTTTGCGCTGCATCCTTCAAGGTAACAAAAGGCGCTGCGCGGCAGCCCGCCGTTACGCATTACGGCGCTCCCCTGTACGCCGCCGCCAAAATTGCGATACGTTGACGCTTGAATTGCGACAACGCGCACTTGGCTGCGGCGTACAGGTCGCGGGTCGAACGGCCGCGCCGAGCACCGCCACAGATCGGCCGGCGGGTACTGGGTGCTTTCGCCCAGCCCGTCGCCGGCCTGCCCGGTGGTCGTGCGCGTGTTCGCCGCCCGTCGGCGTGCGCTGCGTCTTGCTCCGGTGGTCTGTCGCCGCCCCTACTCGTCTTCTGTGTTTGCCTGGGCGGCCGCTTCGCGCGCCCTGCGCTCGCGGGCATTGCGCAAGGCCGCCTTGCGCATCCGATACGCCATCGGATTGCTCTCAGGGTCGAGCGGTCGGGGGTTGCCTTCCCGCTGATCCGGGTCGGCCTCGATGGCCGCGCGGATCGCGGCGTCTTCTTCGTCGGTGGGCACGTACAGAATCCGCCCGTCCGGAAACATGAAGCTCTCTCGCTCGCTCATCGCAACCCCTTCTTCTTAGCGTAGCTCAGCACTTCTCGCTTGTCAGCCTTGCGCAGCGTAATCATGCGCATCTTCCCATCGCGGTCCGTGTAGGTCGCGCGGTGCAACCGCCCTTCGATGAAGCCGTACACGTTTTGCCTCGTCTCCCCGTCCACGTCCTCGGAATCCTCTTCCTCTCCCACGGCCGTCCCCCAGTCGAAATAAATCATCGAGGCGAAATCCACGCCGTGCTTCTTCCGCGCTTCCTTGCGCTTGGCCGGGTCCCATTCGTAAATCTTCCCCGCCCCTTCGCCCGGAAACGCCGTCTCCAACCGCTGCGCGAACAGCCGCGAAACTCCTACTTGCCGCGGACATCGGCCAGGGTTTGATCGAGGCGATCCAGCGCCGGCTGATCGGCCGGGTCAAGCGCGCGGCTGAGGTCGTGGGGGTCGAGAACAATCGAGTCGCGAAACTGGCTGTTCCAGCGGTCGCGGCGCTCTTCGAGCGTGAGGGGCCTGCGCGCGGCGCGGCGGGATGTTTCGGATTTTCTCGTTTCGGGCGGCGTCATATCTACTTGATGAAGCCCAGCTTGCGCAGCTGGGCGCGGCTGCGGTCCAGCTGGGCTTGCTCGTTCGGATCCCGCGCCGTGCCGTCAGCGTTGAGCCGAACAAAACCTTTCGACTCGTCTGCCCAGCGCTCGGCCGTCGACGACTTGCGGCGCGGCCGCCTGGGATCTTGGGCGGCGGCGGAGTTGCTGGATTTCTTCACGCCCTCCATTTTATCCGATTCTCCATCCCAGACCTCGACGTTGATGAATCGAATTCGCTGGCCGAAAACCCTCGTCCCCTGCGTCTTGATCACCCGCCACTGCGTGCCTGGCATCAGCGTGATCTCTTGCTCGACGGCATTCCAGATGACCCCGCGAGTTCCCGGCTTGACGTGAACAGCCATGACCCCGCCGCTGCCGAAATTCGTCGCCGTGGCCGCCTCGGTCGAAGTTGAAATCGGCGATTTAGCCGTCCAATCATCTCCCGCCGCCGCCGCAATAAGGGGCTCCTCATCACTGATCCCGCGCCACAGAATACGCTGATCGATCTCGACGGTTTTCCGTTGCATGTCGTCCAGCATCGCTTTCTGGCGCTCATTCAGCGGCGGATGTCCGTCGCGCAGGCGGCGGTTCAGCGCGCGATAGTCGCGGCCGATATACTCGGCTGCCGGCCCGGCGTCGTCGGCCATGTCGTCGATATAGCCCGGCAACTCGCGGTGCTTGTCTTCGGCGGCCGCCCCGGCGCCGCGCTGCATGTATGCCTCAACTTTCGCATGGAATTCCGCCGGCGGCACCGGCTTCGGCCCGGCCGGCTTCTTCTTCCGCGGCGCCGCCCGTTTCTTCGCCGCCGGCTTCTTCTTCGCCTCCACGTCCTCGGCTTGCTTCTTCGCGTCTTCCCGCTCGGCCTCGACTTTCGACGCTAGGTTCTGCGCCGCCTCGACCCGCCGATTCGCCCCCCGCCCCGGGTTGTAGTCCCAGCCCAGATCGATCCCTACCGGAACCTGCGCCACCTCCCCGGTCCGCTTGTTCAGCACCGGCCGCGTCGGAGACTCCGGCCGCTTGCTCACTTTCCATCCGGCGCGGCTCATCTGCCCTTCGCTCAGCGAAATTACGCGGCAGCGGCACATCCAGCCGTTCGGCGGCGCATGGGTCTGCCACCACTCATCATCGACCGGCAGAATCGTACCGTGCCAGGCGCGATGCTCCGGCCTCGTTCGCCCGTCCATGACGGCGACGTAGCGCAGATACGGCCGCCGCTCCTTCAGCCGCTCGATCGAGTCCCAATGTCCGTTCGCGTAGGCGGTGCGCAAATTCGTGCGGAAGATCGTCTCCAGCCGATGCGGCGACCCCAACTGCGCCGTCACCACCTCCCCCGTCTTCGGGTCCACCACTTCCCCGCGCCCCCACCAGCCCTTCTTCTTCAACAGCGGCTCCAACTCCCGGCGAAAATCCCTCAGCGTCGTCCCCTCGGCCAGCGCCTTGTCCAACTCCCCGCGAATATCCGCCAGCAAATCCAGATCGGCCACCTTGGCCACCGTGAACGCCGAGAAATGCTCCTCGCGCCACACGTCCCGCCAGTCGAAACCTATCGCGTAGCCCTTCGCCCGCAGATAGCGAATCGCCTCCTCGGGCGGCAGGCCAGGGTCAAGCGGCCGCTTCGCTCGGCGGCCGCCCGCCGGCGCTTCCGCCATCGCCGCCGCCCGCTCCGCGAAACCCGCCCACGGCTTGCGCCGCTCGCTGATCGGCGCCGCCTGCGCCCGCGTGCTTGCCTTGCCGCCGCCCATCAGCCGCACGTAGACTTGCAAGATCACCTCCCGATGATCCCCGCTCCTTCTCTCCTTTCCCCTTCAGGCTCATTTCTCGTTGGAAGAGACTTTTATTCGGACCTTCCCTAAAATAGAGATTACCTTCCTTTGCGACCGCGCCGGAGCGGGTTCGTAAACCGCTCCGCGCCGCCGCCCAGCCCATGCCCAACATCCAAGTCACTTTACCGGACGGCTCCAGCCGCGAAGTCGCCCAAGGCGCCACCGTACTCGAAGTCGCCGAACAGATCAGCCCCGGCCTCGCCCGCGCGGCGCTCGTTGCCAAACTCGACGGCGCGCTGGTCGATCTGGCCGTCGAATTGACCGCCGACGCCGACCTGCAGTTGCTGACCGACCGCGACCCCGAGGCGCTCGAGGTTTACCGCCACTCCTCGGCGCATCTGCTCGCCGCGGCCGCGCTCGAACTGTATCCGGAAACCAAGCTCGGCATCGGCCCGCCGACCGAGCAGGGCTTTTTCTACGACATGTACCGCGAGCAGCCTTTCACGCCCGAGGACCTCGAAAAAATCGAGGAGCGCATGCATCAGATCGTCAAGCGCGACCCGAAGAACGAACGGGTTCACATCCCGCGAGAAGAGGCGCTCGCCGCCTACCGCGAGCAGGGCGAGTTCATGAAGTGCGAGCTCATCGAGGAAAAGACCGACGAGGCGCAGGTCTCGATTTACAAGACCGGTGAGGCGTTCCTCGATTTCTGCCGCGGGCCGCACGTCCCCTCGATGGGCCGCATCAAGGCGTTCAAGCTGCTTTCCGTCGCCGGAGCCTATTGGAAAGGCGATGAGAAGCGCGAGCGATTGCAGCGCATCTACGGCACGTCGTTCTTCAACAAGAAAGACCTCAAGCAGTATCTTGAGCGGCTCGAAGAAGCCAGGAAGCGCGACCACCGCAAGCTGGGCCGGCAGCTCGATCTTTTCAGCATCCAGGAGGAGGCCGGGCCGGGATTGATCTTCTGGCATCCCAAGGGCGGCACGGTGCGCCGCATCATGGAAGACTGGCTGCGCGATCAACTCGTCTCGCGCGGGTACGGATTGGTCTCGACCCCCCACGTCGCGCGGCGCCGGCTGTGGGAGACCTCGGGGCATGCCGAGTTTTATTCCGACGACATGTTCAAGCCGATGGAGTTGGACGACTCGCTCTACCAGCTCAAGCCGATGAACTGTCCATTCCACATCCTGATCTACAAAGACAAGCTGCGCAGCTACCGCGACCTGCCCGTGCGGCTGGCCGAGTTGGGCACGGTTTACCGCTACGAGCGATCGGGCGTGATGCACGGCCTGCTGCGCGTACGCGGCTTCACCCAGGACGACGCGCATATCTTCTGCACGCCCGAGCAGGTCAAGGCGGAGGTAATGGGCTGCGTCGATTTCGCTCTGGAAGTGCTGCGCGTCTTCGGCTTCGATAAGTTCGAGGTCGAGCTTTCCACTTGGGACGGCGGCGCAAGCGGCAAGTACGCCGGCGCCCCCGAGGAATGGAAACTCGCCGAAGACGGCCTTTTCGACACGCTCAAGGAACGCGGGATCGAGGCCAAAGTCATGGCCGATGAGGCCGCCTTCTACGGTCCCAAAATCGACATCAAGCTGGTGGACGCCATCGGCCGCTCGTGGCAGCTTTCGACCGTACAGTTCGATTTCAACCTGCCGCGCCGGTTCGGGCTGGAATACATCGGCGAAGACGGCCGGGCGCACATGCCGATGATGGTTCACCGCGCCTTGTGGGGTTCGGTCGAACGATTTTTCGGCGTGCTGATCGAACACTATGCCGGGGCGTTCCCGCTCTGGCTTGCGCCGGTGCAGGTCAAGGCGCTGCCCATAACCGACGCGCAGAACGACTACGCGCGCGGGGTCGTTGCGCAACTCGAAGCGGCCGGCGTCCGCGCCGAGATCGACGCGCGCAGCGAGAAGGTCGGCTTCAAGATACGCGAAGCGCAATTGGCCAAGATCCCTTACATGTTGATTGTCGGGGCGCGCGAGGCGGAATCGGGGCAGGTGGCCGTGCGCCACCGCGGCCAAGGCGATCTGGGCGCGGAATCGGTGGAAGACTTCCTCAAGCGCGTCCGCCGGCCCATCGCCGACCGCGACCCCCGCGTTTGAGCCGCTTACGGACGCCAAGGCGACGGCTCTGCTTCTCTTTCAGTTTCATTTTCGATTGGAATGGAGAGACGGAGCCCGACCATGACCCAAGCTGAACTGAGCAACGCCGCCCGGCGCCAACTCGACGACTATGACCGGCGCGATCCCGGGTCGCTATTCGCCGAAGGATCAATCGCCTGGACCCTGGAAGACGCCTACCGCGTACAGGCGGCGGCGGCCGCGCTGCGCGAGCAGCGGGGAGAGACGGTTGCGGGATTCAAGATCGGCTGCGTCAGCAGCGTTGTCCGCGGGCAATTGGGCATTGCGCACCCGGTCATCGGCCATGTATTCGCAAGCGAAATCCACGAGTGCGGGGCCGCCTTGCCGGCAAGCCGTTTCGGCGGCTTGGCCGTCGAAGGCGAGTTTGCGGTACGCATCGCCGAGGACATTCCCGACGCCGAATCGGCGGCGAACAACCTCGAACGCTACGCCGAGAGCCTGCTTCCGGTGATCGAGTTGCACAACGCGCGCTCGCGGCTTGCAAAACGCACGGCAGTGGAGATCGTCGCCAACAATGCCTTGCACGCGGGCATCGTCATTGCGCCGGCGGCGGCCGCCCTGCCCTTGCGGCGCGCCTATCCGCTGAGCGTTTCCATCAATGGGGAATTGCGGGGGAAGGTTTCCGCCGACCCGTTGGCAACGCTGCCGGAGCTGGTGGAAAGGCTGGCGGTTTTGGGCAAGCGCCTCAAAAAGGGGCATATCGCCTTGACGGGTTCGCCGCTTCCGCTCTATCCTCTGGCGGCCGGGGACACGTTCGCCGCGGAAGTCGAGGGCGCGGCCGCCGCCGTTATGGAAGTTGTCTGAGAGACCGCGGCGGCGCGGCTCAACCAGCGGAGAGTTTCTCGAACACGGAGTTCGGACGGATGATCGTCTGGCTGCGTTCGGGTCCCGTGGAAATGGCGCCGATCTCGATTTCAAGGGCGTCTTCGAGGAATGCCGCGTAGTCTTTGGCGGCGGGCGGCAAGGCGTCGAAGTCCGTCACGCCGACCGTCGAGCAGCGCCATCCGGGGCGTTTTTCGTACACGGGTTCGACCTCGGCGTACGCCTCGCAGAGGGCGGGCATTTCGTCGATCGTCTCGCCGCGGTAGCGGTAGCCGGTGCAAACGGGAATGGTTTCCAGGCCGTCGAGCACGTCGAGTTTGGTCACGACCAGCGTCGAGAGATGGTTGACGGCGTGGGCGTAACGCAGCATCGGGACGTCGAACCAGCCGCAGCGGCGCGGCCTGCCGGTGACCGTGCCGAACTCGTGTCCCGCCTTGCGCAGCGCGTCGCCGGCGGCGCCGTTCAACTCGGTGACGAACGGCCCTTCGCCGACTCTGGTGGTATAAGCCTTGGTTACGCCTACGATGCCGTCGATCAGACGGGGCGAGACGCCCGACCCCGTGCTCAGGCCGCCGGCGGTCGCGTTCGACGAAGTGAGATAGGGGTAGGTGCCGAAGTCGATGTCGAGCATCG
The DNA here is from genome assembly GCA_965242705.1 of Bryobacterales bacterium. Classification (GTDB taxonomy): domain Bacteria; phylum Acidobacteriota; class Terriglobia; order Bryobacterales; family UBA6623; genus CATQHP01. The sequence goes on along the minus strand of OZ251486.1, from coordinate 4,423,376 downwards.
TTGCCTGCGCTCCCTCGAACAGCAGGCGCTTGCCGCTCCGCAGCGCGCGGTTGAGGAACGCGGTGTTGTCGCAGACGAAGGGCCGCAGGCGGTGCGCATACCCGCGGTAGGCGTCGAGGCACGCCTCGATGTCCCAGGGCTCGTAGATGCCCAGCGCTTTGGCGACGGCGTCCTTCTCGGCGGCAACGGCGCGGAAGCGGTCGGGGAAGACGGCGGGTTCGATCAGTTCGGCAACGCGGATTCCGCGCCGGTTCATCTTGTCTTCGTAACAGGGGCCGATGCCGCGCGAGGTGGTGCCGATCTTGCGTTTGCCGGGAACGGCCTCGGTAACCCTTTCCATCGTCTGGTGGTAGGGGAAGATGACGTGCGCGCGGTTGCTGACGAAGAGATTGCCGCGGACGGCGACGCCCAGCCCTTCGAGCGTTTCGATCTCTCGAAGCAGCGCGGCCGGGTCGATAACGAGTCCGTTGCCGATGACGGCCTGCCTGCCTCGGCGCAGGATGCCGCTGGGAATCAGCGAAAGGACGAACGTCCGGTCGCCGACCTTGACGGTGTGGCCGGCATTGTGGCCGCCTTGGCTGCGCACGATGACGTCGAAGCGTTCGGCAAGCAGATCGACGATCTTGCCCTTGCCCTCGTCGCCCCATTGCAAACCCAGAACCGCGAGATTGGACATAAGTTGTGCGTACGTTTCCCCGCGGGCGTATTGTGAACAGGAATCTTCGCCGCGGCGGGCGGAAATCGGAATCGTCGAACGGGAGTTGCGGTCCCGGCGAAACCGGGGACCTCTTGTTTCATCTTATCCCAAGAAACGCCGCGCCGTTTGCGGGGCGTTACGTTTCGATGAAGCCGCGGTCATCTTTCCACCGATTCCACAAGGCTTCCATCTCGCGGACGCGGCCGGGATGCCGGGGGGCCAGGTCGTTCAACTCCGTGCCGTCGGCTTCGACGTCGTACAGTTCCCACGGCTTGTTTTTGAGCGCCACCAGCTTCCAGCGCCCCTGCCGCACGGCGCGGCCGCGGTTCCATTCCCAGAAGAGCGCTTCGGGCGGCTCCCTGCGTTCGCCGCGAAATATAGGCATGAGGCTGTTGCCGTCGGCTGGCGCGATTTTCCTGCCGGCGAACTCTTGCGGGTACGGCTCGCCGGCGGCGTCGAGGAACGTGGGCATCAGGTCGATGACGTGGGCCAACTGGTCGGTCAACCCGCCGGTTTGGCGGATCACGCCGGGCCAGCGGGCGATCAGGGGAACGACGATGCCGCCCTCGTGATCGTGCTGCTTGTAGAGCCGGAACGGCGTGTTCGAGGCGTTCGCCCAGCCGTAGCCGTAGCTCTGGTAGGTGTTTTCGGGGCCGGGCATGACTTCGGGAACGTTGCCCGGCACGATCGGCTTTCCGGCGCGGGTGGCCTCGGGCAGGTAGAGTCCCTTGCGGTCGGGCGTATATTCCACGTGGCAGCCGCCGTTGTCGATCTGGAAGACCACCAGCGTATTGTCGGCTTGGCCCGAGGCTTCGAGCGCGTCGAGCAGCCGGCCGATGCCGCGGTCCATGCGCGTGATCTGCGCGGCATAGACCTCCATGCGGCGCTGCTGCCATTCCTTGTGCGGCTCGTCTTGCCAGGCCGGGACCTGGGGATTCCGCGGCGAGAGCGGCCACTCCGGGTTGATGACGCCGAGTTCCTTCATGCGCGCGTGGCGCTGAAGGCGCAGTTCGTCCCAGCCCATTGCGTATTTGCCCTTGTAGGGCTCGATATCCTCCTGGTAGGCGTGCAGCGGCCAGTGCGCCGCCGTATAGGCGGCATAGAGGAAGAAGGGCGATTCCCTGGCGAGGCCGTCGGCCATGAACTCGAGCGCGTGGTCGGTGATCGCGTCGGTGTAGTAGAAGTCTTCCGCCTGGAAGAGATGCTCGGCCGGCTCGTTGTTGCGCATCAGCGTCGCCGGCGCCCAGAAGCTGCCCGCGCCGATGATCGTGCCGAAAAATTGGTCGAAGCCGCGCCGGCAGGGCAGATTCGAGGGGTCATCGACTTGGGTGAGGTGCCATTTGCCGCTCATATAGGTCGAATATCCGGCTGCGCCGAGCGCTTCGGCCGCGGTGACGACCTGCCGGGAGATCGTTCCGGCGGGGCGCAGGGCCTTCGTCGTGTAACAGCCGCTCATCAGCGACGCCCGCGTCGGGACGCACATGTTGTTGGCGTAATAGCGCGTGAAGCGCAAGCCTTCCGCCGCGAGGCGGTCGAGGTTCGGCGTTTCGATTTCTCCGCCGTAGCAGCCCAGATCGGAGTAGCCCACGTCGTCGGCCATGATCATGACGATATTGGGGCGCTTTTGCCGGGGCGCGGACGGGCCGCCGCCGCAGCCGGCGGACAGCCAAGCGCCGGCTGCGCTCCCGATTTGCAGAAAGCGGCGGCGGCGAATCGCGGAACGGTTCATTGCGGGCATATTGTACCCCCCAAAGAAAGCGCTGGGGCCGCGCCGCGGAGCGGCAGGGGTCAGGGGTTGGGAGGAACCGCACGGCTTCAGGGAAGAGAGGGCTGAACGCATCCGATCGATTTTCGGCGGCGAGACGTCGAAAATAAGCGCGCATTGGCGGGCATAGGCGCGCAAAGCGATCAAAACTTGCATGAAGCGCTTCTTTTCGGCGCATGAACGCGGCATGAACCCCGTCATGCTTGACGGCGCCGCAGCGGTTGTGCGTCGGGGGTTGTGAGTCGGGGGACGTGAATCGGGCGGCTGCGCCCGCCGGGGCGCCCGCTTGCGCAGACCTTCCCCAGCGAAAAACCGCTCGGCGCGGGACACCTTCGGGCGCTTTGGTGCGAAAATAGATTACAGGGAACTTATGAGACGGCTGCATCGGGTTTTCCTCGCGCTGTCGTGCGCCTTGGCGGCGCCGGTGGCGGGCGAGGTCGTGATCGTCGAGGAGATCATCGTCAAGGTCAACGGCGACGTGGTTTTGCGTTCGGAATACGACCGTTTCGCGGATGAGATCCGCGCTGAAACGGCGCGCGACGCGGAGATTGCGGGCGCGGACAAGGAAAAGACGATCGCCGAACGCGAGCAGAACATCTTGCGCGACATGATCGACCAGCGCCTGTTGATCCAGAAGGGCAACGAGCTGGGCATCAGCGTCGAGGCGCAGGTGCTCAATCAACGCGACCAGATCATGAACCAGAACGACATCGAGACGGTGGACGATTTCGAGGACTGGGTGCTCGAGCGCACCGGCGAGCCGGCCGAAGACCTGCTCGACCGCATGCGCGAGAACTTTCTGTCGCAGGCCGTGCTGGGGCAGGAGGTCGCCGGGCGCATCATCGTCACCCGCGAGGAAATCGAGGAGTACTACAACGAGCACAAGGAAGAGTACGTGCGCTCGGAAGGCGTGCGATTGAGTCAGATTTTTTTCGAGTTGGCGGGCAAGACGCAGGCCGAACGGGAGGCCGCGCGCAAGAAGGCCGAAGAAATCCACGACCGCGTGCATCGCGGCGAGCCGTTCTACGAGATGGCGTCGCGCCATTCGGAAGACCTGCTGACCAAAGAGCAGGGCGGCGACATCGGCATCTACCGGCGGGGGACGCTGCGCAAGGAGATCGAGGACGCCGTTTTCGGCCGGGGGCGCGGTTTCATCACCGGCGTCATCGAGGCGCCCAACGGATTGCTCATTCTGCGCGTGGAGCAGGTTTTTCGCGAGGGGCTGGCGGAGCTCGAGGAGGTGCAGGACGAAATCCGCGCGGCCATCGGCGGCCCGCGCTACTCGCCGGCCATCCGCGAGTATCTGACCGAGCTGCGCGGGCGCGCTTACATCGAGATCCGGCCGGGCTACGCCGATTCCGGCGCCGTCGCGGGCATGGATACGTCATGGAGCGACCCGGCCAAGCTCGCCCCGGTGACGACGACCCGCGAAGAAGTTCTCAACAAGAAGAAAAAACGCCGCCTGCTGTGGATGATTCCTCTGCCGGGAGGCGGCGGCAAAGACAAGGACGACAGCAGCGCCGACTCCGGCGGCGGGCTGTAAGCAGCCCCGAGCAATTCTCGTGAAAAAATACTACGTTTCCAAGCTGAAGCCGAACGAGCTAATCACCGACTTTTTTCTGGTGCAGTCGAAGGAAGTCCGCACCAAAAGGCAAAGCAGCGAACGGTACCTGTCGCTGCGTCTGACCGACAAAACCGGCCAAATCGAAGCCAAGATGTGGGACGGCGTCGATCAAGTCGTCAACAGTTTCGAGCAGGACGACTGCGTCAAGGTGCGAGGCGTCGTCGAAACTTACCGCGACCGTCCGCAGCTTATCATCCGACAACTGCGCGCCGTCAAAAAAGACGAAGAAAACGAGGTCGATCTCGCCGATCTGATGCCCCACACGAAGCGCGATATCGACAAAATGTTCGCGGAGGTCGAGGCGGCGATCGACGGTTTCGAGAATGCCCATCTCAAGCGGTTGATGCAGGCTTTTTTCGGCGACCCGGAAATTGCCCGCCGTTTCAAGAAAGCGCCCGCGGCGAAAGCTATCCATCACGGCTTCATAGGCGGACTGATCGAGCACGTGGTCAATCTGCTGCGCCTGTCGGACATGCTTGCTGCGCACTACGGCGATTTGCTGGACCGCGACCTGCTGCAAACCGGCGTCTTGCTGCACGATCTGGGGAAGATTTACGAGCTCGGCTATGAGCGGGCGTTTTACTACACCGACGACGGGCAACTGCTGGGCCATATCTCGATGGTCGTTGCGATGGTTGACCGCAAATGCGAAGAGCTGGGCGATTTCCCGCCGAAGTTGAAGACTTTGGTCAAGCACATGCTGCTGAGCCACCACGGCAGGCTGGAGTTCGGCTCGCCGAAGCAGCCGATGTTCCCCGAAGCGCTGGCGCTGCACTACCTCGACGATTTGGATTCGAAACTGGAATGCATGCGCGCGAGCATCGCGGAAACTCCCGAAGCCGCATGGAGCAGTTTCAATTCGGCGCTTGGGCGCGCGGTGCTCAACAAGGAAGCGTACCTGGCCGAGGAGCCCGAGCCTCCCGAACCCTCTCCGCCGCCGCCGGCTCAGGGGTCATTTCTGGAGGAAATGACGCCGCGGGAGCGGCCGGCCGCGGAACAGCCCGACCCAAGCCCGCCGAACCCTCTCCGCCACCGCCCGCTCAGGGGTCGTTTTTGGAGGAAATGACGCCGCGGGAGCGGCTGGCCGCGGAACAGCCCGCGACCCAAGCCCGCCGAACCCTCTCCGCCGCCGCCCGCTCAGGGGTCGTTTTTGGAGGAAATGACGCCGCGGGAGCGGCCGGCCGCGGAACAGCCCGCGACCCAAGCCCGCCGAGTACGCCGGCGGCGGCCTGAAGCCGCCTTTTGCAGCGGATTGGCGTTCCCGCCGGCGCCGGTGGAACTCGAACCGAGCGTCCGCCGCGGCGCCGTCGGCGTCAGAAAGCGATCTTGGTCATGAGCTGGAAGGTGCGGGGGAAGCCGCGGGTTCCGGGGATGCCGCCGAAGTTGTCGAGTCCGTAAACGGTGCGCGGTCCGCGCCAGTTGACGTTGTTGAAAAGGTTGATGAACTCCAGGCGCAGCCTCAGGTCGGCCTTGTCGCCGAGGGGCGTGGATTTCTCGAATGAAAAATCCCAGTTGACCAGCGCCGGGCTTCTGACGGCCGCGGTGGTGCGCGGCGCGGCGCTGAGACTCAGGCCTCGGGTCGGCTCCAGCGAACCCGCCGTCACATAGCGGTCGGCGCGGCCCGCCGGGTCGCCGCCCCCCGAGACGGCGTCGTTTTGCGGGCGCTGCCGGCTGAATCCATAGGCGCTCAGCGGGTTTTCGTTCTGGGTCAAGGCAAGCGGAAAGCCGCTGCGCAGGATCGCCGCCATGGATACCGTCCAGCCGCGCAGCAGCTTGCTGCGGCCGGGGATCGCGTACATCAGATTCAGATTGGTCATATGCGGCGCGTTCAGCAGCGAATGGGAATAATCGTCTTCGAGCACGGGGCAGCGGGCGAACGCGCATTCGTCCGGGGTGTCGTACACGGCATCGCTCAGGCTTTCGAGCAGCGTGTTGGCCTCGTAAACGTTGTCTTTGTGGCGGGTGAACGTGTAGTTGATCTTGGCCCCCCAGTTGCCGCGGAAGCGTTTTTCCAACTCGAAGCGAAGCGAATTGTACAGCGATTTGCCGGAGCTGACGTGGCGGGCATAGACGTTGCGGAAGTGGGGGAAGGGGCGCAGCAACTGCCCGAGCGGCAGCGTCCGGCTTGCGGCGAAAGCGCCGAAGTCGTCGTTGCCGTAGAACGGATTGGGGTAGCGCCGATTGAGCCGATCGCCCAACGCCAGGTAGCGGTCGCCGAGTTGATTGATATTGATTACGGAATCGAGAGTGCCGCCGATCGGCAGGTCTTTCCCGCGGCTGCCGACGTAGCCCGCCTTGAGCGCGGTTTCGTTGCCGAGATCGCGCTGCACGTCGAGCGACCATTTCGAGATGACCGGCGATTTGCGGTATTGCTCGTTGAAATACACGTCGCCGGCGATATTCTGGAGGCGTCCGTTGGCGTTGCCCGTCGGCGGCAGGATGCCGTCGGGGAACGGGTTGGACGCGGAGGCTTGCGGCGGGGCAATGCCGTCCACGCTGCGCGCCAGATTGGTCACCGCCGAGTATCCGTACGCGCCGATTTCCGAAGCGCCGGTTCCGGAGGGAATGGCGTACGGCGCCCAGAAGACGGCGTAGCCGCCGCGCAGGACGGTTTTCGGGGTCGGGCTGTAAGCGAACCCCAGCCGCGGCCCGAGCTTGATCGCCGGAGGATCCCATTGATGGACGGGGTTGCCGTCCACCCCGGCGTACATCAGCCCGCCGCGCAGCGGGAATCCGGGGAGGGATTCCTCGATTCCGGGCGCGGGGGCGGCCTGTACGGGAAAAGGGTTTTCGCGGTCCCAGCCGACGGCGAAATCGTTGCCGTCCTCATGCAGGCCGGTCTCGTGCTCGACGCGCAGGCCGAGATTCAGCACCAGCCGCGATGACACTCTCCAATCGTCTTGAATGAAGCCGCCGAAGTAGTCGAAGAAAACATGGGCCGGCGCCGCCAGCGTCGCGCCGCCGCCGTCGGGTATGCCCAGCAGCAGATCGGCGAGGCCGCTGCCCGAGCCCGTTTCGGGATTGGCCGGGTCGGGCCCCTGGGTGAACTTGCGGGAGAAGTCGAGCGTAAGGCCGTGGCCGTAAGACACCGTGCTCAGCCCGAGGCGCCGCCACTGCGCGCCGTATTTCAGGGTATGGTTGCCGATGAACTGCGAGAACGTTCCGGCGATTTCCCGCGACGACCACACCACGTTGTCGTTGGTTTCCGAGCCGTGCGTCCTGCCGCCGTTGCCGAAACCGGCGACGGAGATGAGAGGAAACTGCCCCTTGTAGCCTTCCTGCGCGTAGATATCGTCGAGAAAGCCGCCCTCGATTCCCAAGCGGCTGCGCATATCGTCTTTGCCGAACGCGGGGTTGCCGAACGAATCGTAGAAGTACGTCTGCCCGTAGCGCAGGTTGAGCACCGAGGCGCTATTGAGCAGAAACGTGTTATTGAGCGCCAGCGCATGGACGTTGCGGTCGAGCACGGCGGCGCCGATGCCGAAATCCGGGCTGCTTTCCGCGTTGAGCAGGTCGCGGTAATGGCCGAACAGCGGCTCCTCGGACAGGTAGCGGAGATACGTACCCGAAAGCCGCCAGTTGTCGTTGAACGAGTGATTGACGTTGCTCGTAACCTGGAAGGCGCGCACCGTCTGGGAGCCGGACGTCGAGAGGTTGCCGCCCGGCCCGAGGCTTGCCAGCATTTCGCTCAGCGCCGCTCCGGTGCGGTCGATGCGGCTCGCCGGGATGCGGTTGTCGGCGAAAGCGCGCCGGGCGCCCGCCGCGTCCCTGTCGAGGGGGTCGTAGATTGCGCCGCCTTGCCGCGAAAAATCGCCCTCGGCCTCGGCTGCGCCGGGAACGGTGATCGTTGCGTTCGAAACCGCGTTGTCGGAATAGCCTTCGGCCGCCGTCCAGAAGAACGTGCGCCCCCTGGCGATCGGCCCGCCGAACGAGCCGCCGGCCAGATTGTAGGGAACGTTCTCGAGGTCTTGCCGGCCGATGACGCCGGCGTCGAAGTCCTGCTGCTGGAAGTACGAAAGTTTTCGCCAGAAGGTATTCAGCTTGCCCGGGCGGAACTGATACAGGGCGCTGCCCGCCCATTTGTTCGCGCCGCTGCGGTGGATCGTATTGAACACGCCGCCGCCGGTGCGGCCCATTTCGGCGTCGTAGGCGTTCGTTTGCACCTTCATTTCCTGAACCGCCTCGAAGATGGGGATGATGACCGAGCGGTTGCGCATGTCGGTCATGGAGACGCCGTCCACGGTGTAGTTGTTGCCGCGCAGCGGGCCGCCGCCGAGCGAGAGCAGCGACGAGTTGGTCTGGTCGGACTGTTTGACCCAGACCGGATTGCCGGTATGCACCACGTTGGGCGTATTCACGGCCATGATGAAAACGTTGCGGCCGGGGGTGGGCAGCTTTTCGATTTGCGCGCGGTCGATTGTGGAGGAAACGGACGCCGTACCGTTCTCGACCAGCGGGGTTTCGCCGGTAACCGTGACGACCTCATCGACGTCGCCGACCTGCAGGGCGGCATCGACTACGAGCAGAGCGGATACGCCCACGAGCAGCGCTTCGCTGACAAAGCTGTTGAAACCCTCGGCCCGGGCGCGCAGCGTATAGGTTCCGGGCTGCAGATTGGCGAAGGCGTACTCGCCCGCCGCGTTGGATTGCGTACGGCGGCCGACCCCGGTTTCCTCGTTTTGCAGCGCGACCGCGGCGCCGGGAATGACGGCTCCGCCGGCATCCTGGATTTTTCCGCGGACGCCGCCCTGGAACGTCTGGGCGGGAGCGTCCGGCAAGCTCGCCGACAGGCCGGCAAGGCAAACGCCCGCCGCGAGAAATTTCGCGAATTCCATGCCGCTATCCAAACTTTACCGAAACCCTGAGCGCGGACGGGGCGGCGGCGGCCGTTCCCCGGCGCCGCGGTTTTCTCGCGGAGCGCATGCCGCCGGGGTTGACGCCGCATCGAAGCGCGGTTACTCTGATGTCTGGGAGCCGCCCGATGGAACGCTTCGCGCCCCTCGAACAGTACCGCTTGGGAAGCGCCGCGGCTTGGGCGTTGACCCTGGCCTGCACGATTTACGGTTATTTCATTCCGGCGGCTTTGTTTGCGGCGTGCCTGTTCGCGTTGAGCGCGGCGCTGCTGTATTTTCTTTGGACCCGCCCGGTTATCGAAGTCAACGACCTGTGCCTGTCGGCGGGCGGCGAAACCATCCGCTGGTACGAAGTGGCCGCCGTGGAATCGACGCGCCGGCGTTCGCCTCTGGTCGTCCGCCTGACGCTCCATGACGGCCGGCGGATCCGCCTGATACACCCTGGAGACGCTTACTCGGGGGAACGCCTGCTGCAAAGAATCCGGCGCAGGTCGCGCTGGGCGACAATCGACGGCGAAGCTTACGGCGATTTCTGGGGCGAAACGGCGCCGATCAAGGCTCATGCGCAATCTCTGTCCGCTGCGCCGCCGCGCTTGCTGAGCGAGGAAGACGAGCGAGAGGTCGAGGAAATTTTCCGGCAGTTGCGCGAAGCCGCGGGGCCGGACCGCGCCGCTTCATCCGATGACAGGGGAACGGGCGCGTAAGGGAAAGCGGGCCGCGTTTCACGCGGCAGGGGTTAGGGGTTGGGGATTAGGGGTTAGGGGGCGCGCCTGACGGCGCGGCGGCGGATGTCGCCCATCGAATGCCGCCCGTCGAATGCCGTAGAGCGGTTCAGCGTTGCCGGTTGGGGCGGTCGGGGCGAACGGGGAAGTCTTCATCGAGGCGCGGGCGCGGGCGGCATGCCCTCGGCGGAGGCCCATCGTAACGGAAGGTCAAACGCAAGTTGCGGGGGAACATGGGCGCGCCGGGGATTGCCCCGATTCGCAGCCCGCGACTCTTGACCCGTGACCCGCCAACCCGCGACCGCCGTGCGAAGCGCGGCCCGGCTTGTGGAATAGCGGCTTGCGCCGCTATTCCACGGCGGCCTCATTCGACGGCAATGGTCACGCCGGGCTGGCTTCTGGCGCCGCCGACTTCGAGGTATACTTCCAGCGCGTCGTTGGGCGCTATGCCCGCCGGAACCCGCGCCAGGATTACGTTGACGCCCACCAGCGACGGCGCTCCGCCCGCGAACAGCACGTCCTCCGCCGCCAAGGGCTGCGAACCCAGCCACACCCGCACCGTCGCAGCCGCATGCCGCAGCACCGCTCCGCCGCCCGCCTCGCCGTCTGACGGCGCAGGCTCCAGCGCGCCCAGGCCCGTCGCGTAAATCTCCAGCACGTCTCCCGCTCTCGCCGGTCGCGCCGACCCCTCGCCGTAGCCACGCGGCGCCGCCAACTCGGCCGTCCCCGCAAATACGATCGAGCCCTGACCCGCTCCCGCGCCCGCTACCGTGAACACGCCCGGCGCTTGCGCCGCCGCGTGGAAAAAGCGCGCGTAGCTCACGCCCTGCTCCGTCTCCACCTCCACCGAGGCCAACGCCGTGCGGGCGCCCTCGGGCAGCAGACCCGACGGCAACTGCGCCGCGATGCGCCCCGACTCCACCGAAAACAGCGGCGCCGCCTGCCCCTCGATCATCACCCGCGTCCCGCCCAGGCTCCGCGGCAGCGGCAAGCCCTCCGCCGAAGCCGCCCCGCCGTCAGCGAAGTTCCGCCCGCGGATCTCCACCACCGATCCCGGCGCCACCGGCAGGATGCGCGGCCCGAACAGCCCGGGCTCCCCGTAGGCGCTCTGCCGCGCCGCGTTGAGCACTCCGCCGTTCTCCGTTACGTCCGGCCCCGTCGGCGGCGGAACCTCCAGCACGATGCGAATCGTCGCCGTCAGCCGCCCGTTGGAGCGGATGTACAGCCGTCCGTTGTGCGTTCCCTCGCGCAGCCCCAGCGGGTTGACCGTCACCTGCAGCACGATCGTCTCGCCCTGCGCCAGACGCCCCCGCCACTGGGCCATCGTCTCTTCCGCCCGCGTGACCTCGATCCAGCGCGCGCTGGGTATGGCCTGGTAGTCCACCGCGCCGTTTTCGGCGCGCAGCGTCAGCGTCTTCGACGTCGGCTCGGCGGCTTCCGCCGGCTCGAACGTCAATTCCGTGACGCCGCCCACCGGCTGCGCCTCGGGCTCCGGCTGCCCCGTTCCCGACCCCGACCCTGTATCCGTTCCCGGCTCCGTCGGCTCATCCGGCAGCAGCATCCGCGTCAGCTTGCGCACGCGGTGGTTGTTGCTATCGGCGACGTAGATGTTGCCGGACGAGTCCGCCGCCACGCCGTAGGGGCGGTTGAGCTGCGCCGAAGCCGCCAAGCCCCCGTCCCCGCTGAAGCCCGCCGTCCCCGCCCCGGCGATGGTCTCGATGCTCCCCGACGTATCCACCCGGCGGATGCGGTTGTTGGAATAATCGGCGATATACAGGTTGCCCGCAGCGTCCAGAGTCAGGCCGCGGGGGAAGTTGAGCTCCGCCGCCGTCGCCAGACCCCCGTCGCCGCTAAAACCGGTAGTATTCGTGCCCGCGACGGTCGAGATATTCCCCGTGGAAACATCGATCTTGCGGATGAGGCCGTTGAACGTATCGCAGATATAGACGTTGCCCGACGCGTCCAGAGTCAGGTCGTGGGGGAAGTTGATCTGCGCCGCCGTCGCCAAGCCGCCGTCCCCGCTCGAACCGGCAGTCCCCGTGCCCGCGATGGTCTCGATGTTGCCCGTGGAGATCGTCACCTTGCGGATGCGCTCGTTCTGCGAGTCCGCGATATAAACGTCGCCCGACGAGTCCACCGCCACCCCGCGGGGACTTCTCAACGTCGCCGAGGTCGCCGCCGCGCCGTCGCCGGTGAACCCTGCCGTGCCCGTGCCCGCAAGGGCGGCGATATTGCCCGAAGAAACCGTCACCTTGCGGACGCGGTTGTTGCCCGTATCGGCGATATAGACGTTGCCGTCGGAGTCCAGAGCCACGCCGTATGGGGAGCTCAACGTCGCCGAGGTCGCCGCCGCGCCGTCGCCCGTATTCCCTGCCGTTCCCGTCCCCGCGATGGTCGAGATATTGCCCGTGGAGGCATCGATCTTGCGGATGCGGTTGTTCGTCGCATCGGCGATATAAATGTTGCCCGCAGCGTCCGCAGCCGCGCCGCTGGGCAGATTCAACGACGCCGAAGCCGCCGCCCCGCCGTCGCCGACGGCCGTCGGCCCCAGCCCGGCGATGGTCGAAATGATCCCCGCCGTATCTATCTTGCGCACGCGGTTGCCGTTCGTTTCGCCGATGTAGATGTTGTCCGACGAGTCCAGCGCCAGCTTTTCAGGACTGTTCAACGTCGCCGAAGACGCCGCGCCTCCGTCGCCCGTGCTCGACGCGGCCCCCGTGCCCGCGAAGGTCGAGATATTCCCCGACGTATCCACCCTGCGGATGCGGTGGTTGCCCGAATCGGCGATGTAAACGTTGCCCGACGAGTCCGCCGCCGCGTCGCGGGGCTGGCTCAACCGCGCCGAAGTCGCCGCGAAGCCGTCGCCGCCGAAGCCGGGGCCGAACGTCAACGAGCCGGCAAAGTGGGAGCCGGTCCCTGCGCTGGTCCGCTTGAAAACATGGTGGTTGGTCTGATTGGTGACCCAGAGGTTGCCCGACGAGTCCAAGCCTACGCCCTCCGGGGCGCCCAATGAACGCCCCCCTATCTGCGGCCCAAAAAAGTTCGAGACTTGCCCCGTGGATGCGGTCAGCAGGCGCACGAGGCTGTTGCTTCGATCGGCCATATAGAGGTTGTTCGACGAGTCCGCCGCCACGTCGTAAATCCAACTGAACGTCGCCGACGTGCGGAAAGCGTTGTGGTTGCCGCTGGCCCCCGTGCCGGCGAAGGTCGAGATATTGCCCGTGGAAATGGTCACCCGGCGGATGCGGCGGTTGCCCGTGTCGGCGATGTAAACGTTGCCCGACGAGTCCACGGCCACGCCGTAGGGTTCGTTCAATTGCGCCGAAGTGGCCGCGCCGCCGTCGCCGCTGAAGCCCGAGCTGCCCGTGCCGGCGAGGACCGAAGAGTTTTTGGTGGCGCCGTCGATGCGGATGACGCGGTGGTTGTTCACGTCGCCGACGTAGATGTTGCCGTTGGAGTCCACGGCCACGCCGCGGGGGGCGTTCAACGTCGTCAGAACCGCCGTGCCGCCGCCCCCGGCGAACGCGTCGATGGTCCACGCGTACCTTTGCGCCGGGGCGCGTTCCGCGCCCCAGTGGAAAGCGAACGCCGCCAACATGGCGGCGGCCAAGCGGCAGAGCCGCTTGGCGGTCGCGGGCCGCGCGCCGCGAGTCACGGGCCGCTTCACGGCCGCGCCTCCCGGCAGGCGCGGCGGCGCGCAGTTTGCCCTACCTGAATTCGCGGGGGGGGGGGGGGGGGGGTAAAACGGTCCATGCCAATGCTGCTCATCGAACGGTCTCCAAACTGAAACCGACAATATAGCATCCCGCGGAAAAACCCGCAATGCAACCAATGCAACATCGCCATAAAAATGTTTTGTTGCGGCGTTGCGGCCTTTTTCAGTGCGGCGGCCGCAGATCCGCTCCCCTGCCTTCAGGCGCACTTTTCGATTGGAATAGAGGCGCCCGCTTGTTCCGACATTGTTTGGCGCCGCCTTACGGCCGTACGCGGACGTACTTGCGCAACATGCGCGGACGCGGCTCGCCGGCGTAGAGGTTGCCGTCGGCGTCGGCGGCGACGAACTCCGCTCCGTGCCCTCTGGTTTCATGGGGGTTGCTCCACGGGTAGAGGACGAACGATTCGACCCAGCCCGTGCGCGCGTCGCCGATGCGGATGCCGATTTCCCAGCCGGGATTTTCGACGTTGTCGGATTCCGAATCGGCCACGTAGATGCGGTCGGCGGCGTCGATGAATATGCCGCTCGGGCGTCCGAACTGCGACCACTCGGCGAGGAAGGCGCCTTGCGGGTCGAAGATCTGGATGCGGTTGTTGGAGCGGTCGCCGACGAAGACGCGGCCCCTGGAATCGAGGGCGATCGCGTGCAGCGTGCGAAACTCGCCCGGTCCGCTGCCCGTCTTGCCCCATTCCTTGATGTACTTGCCGTCTTTGGTGAATTTGACCACGCGGTTGTTGCCGTCGTCGACGTGGCCGTCGGCGACGAAGATTTCGCCGTTGTCGGCGACGGCCACGTCGGCCGGCGACATGAAATGATCCGGCCCCGCGCCCGCCTCGCCGGGCGTGCCGAGGACCATCAGCACTTCGCCGGTTCGGCTGAATTTGACGACTTGATGCCCGCGCTTGCCGGGGGGCACTTTCGGCGGACGCGCGCCGTCGGTCACCCAGACGCCGCCATCGGGCGCCGCGTCGATGCCGTGGGGCCAAATGAACATCCCGCCGCCGAAGCTCGCGGCCACGTTACCCTCCATATCAAACTGGATCACGGGGTCGAGGTCGGAGTCGCGGCACTCGTCGCCGAAGCGCTCCAAGGCCGTTGCGTCGCAGCGCACCACCGCCCAGACGTGTTTTCCGTCGGGGTCGACGGCCACCCCGCCGACGGCGCCCATGATGCGGCCTTCGGGCATCTTGGCCCAGCCCTCGACCATCCTGTAGGGGTTGGTCAGTCCGCTGGTCTGCGCGGCCGCTCCGGCGGCGGCGAGACAGGCCATGATCCATGCGTATCGGCTTGCGCGCAACATGGCGGAAACGATAGCACACGCCGGCCCGGCGCGCAAAGCGGCGGGAAGCCCCCGGCCGCCGTCAGGTTTTCACGACGCGCCGGCGGCGGCGGTCCCAGCCGAGCGACTTTTTCTTGCGGAACGACTCGACCGCCAGTTGGCAGGCCATCGACACGTTGAAGCCGAATTCCGCATCGCACTTCAGGGCTTCGCCCTTGCGGATGGCGTTGTGCAGATTGCGGTGGTGCAAGACCATGTCTTCGCGGCCGGTCTTCTTGTGTTCGTAGGGCTCGACCTCTTTCGCGAACAATTTTTCCGGCTCGATGAAGAAACCTTCCGGGGTGAACTCGAGCGTACCCTTGCGGCCGCGGATCATGTGCCGGATTTTGGCCCGGTTGGCCAAGGTCGAGACCAGCAGCACGCTGACGCCCTCGGGGTATTCGAGCATCGCGTTGAACGTGTCGGGCACTTCCGCGCCGGTTTTGTTGAAGACGTATTGGCCGCCGGCGGCGACCGCCCGGCTGGGCGTCGTCAAGCCGCACGCCCTGACGATGCGCGCCAGCCGATGCACGAACAGATCGGTGGCTATGCCGCCCGAGTAGTCCCAGTAGCGCCGCCAGGAGAAAAAGCGGTCGGGCTCCCACGGACGTTTTTTCGCCGGCCCCAGAAAGGTTTTCCAGTCGAGATTGACGCCGGGGCGGCAATCGGGGTCGGGCTTTTTGGGCCACATGTCTTGCAGATTGTTGCGCGAGTAATCGATCTGCGCCATGACCACCTGCCCGATTCTGCCTTCCTGAATGCAGCGCGCGGCGGATTCGTAGGAATCGTCGGACATGCCCTGGATGCCGCACTGCAAGACGACGCCCGCGCGCTTGATCTTTTCGACGACCTTCAGGCCTTCTTCGATCGACCAGGTCAGCGGTTTTTCGCAGTAGACGTGCAGCCCCTGGTCGGCTGCATCGAGGGTGATCGGCGCATGCCAATGCTCGGGCACCGAAATCGTCACGTAGTCGATATCGGGGTCGGCGAGCAGCCGGCGGTAGTCCTTGTAGGGCTTGCCGCCCGTGAAGGCGGCCGCTTCTTCGCGGCGCTTGTCGTAGAGGTCGCAAACGGCGGCGATCTCGACGTTATCGTCCGCGGCCAACTCTTTCAAGGCGCGCATGTGGCCCATGGCGTTGCCTCCGGCGCCGACGACGCCTACGTGCAGCCGCTCGTTGGCGCCGATGACGCGGGCGGCGCTTTTGGCCGTGAGCGCCCGCGCTCCGGCGCTTGCGGCCGCGGCCGCGGCTACGAAAGATCGTCGGGTGACCGTCGGTTTCTCAGACATTTCCAATCCCTCCGGTAATTATTGTACGGAATCGGGTTGCGCAGACTACAATGACCGTCACGCATGGGACCTATTTCGCGCCGTTCGTTCCCGGCGGCGCTGCTCGGCGCCGCGGCTCCCGCCCGGCTGACCAATTTCCGAGAACCCGCCGCCGCCGGCGAAGACCGGCGGGACTGAGCGGCGTTTCCCGCGGCCTGTTAGCCTGAACAGGAGATGGCGCTCGCGCTGGCAGGACTGTCCGCCCGGCAAATCCTCGACTCGCGCGGCAAGCCGACGCTGGAAGTCGAAGCGCGCCTGTCGGACGGAACGACGGCCGCCGCGCAGGTTCCTTCGGGCGCTTCGACCGGGCGCTATGAGGCTCTGGAGCTGCGCGACGGACCGGGCGGCGCTTACGGCGGCGAGGCCGTTTCCAAGGCGGCGGCCAACGTCAACGGACCGCTGCGCTCCGCTCTGCTGGGCCGGCCGGTCGAAAACCAGGCCGGCGTGGACCGGCTGATGATCGAGCTGGACGGCACGGAAAACAAGGCGAGGCTTGGCGCGAACGCCGTGCTCGGCGTTTCCTGCGCAACCGCCCGGGCGGTTGCGCAAGCCCGCGGCGTTCCGTTGTGGAGTCATCTGGCCGCCGGCCGCGAGGCCAAACTGCCGGTTCCGATGATCAACATCCTCTCGGGAGGGCTGCACGCCGGCCGGCAGATCGAATTCCAGGATTTCATGGCCGTTCCCCGCGGCTTCGCAAGTTTCGGCGAAACGCTCGAAGCGGCCGTCGGCATCCGCCGGGCGATGGGCGAAATCCTTGCCCGCGACGGATACGAGTTGACCGGCGCCGCCGACGAAGGCGGCTGGGGGCCGCGCCTGCCGTCGAACGAAGCCGCGCTCGTTTATATGACGCGGGCGGTCGAGGCCGCGGGATACGTTCCCGGCGAGCAGGTTTCGTTTGCCGTCGACGCGGCCGCTTCGCACTTCCTCAGCGGCGGCAAATACCGGCTCGACAGAGAGGACAGAACGCTGGACGCCGGCGAGTTGATCGCCATGTACCGGCGTTGGATCGAGGCTTTCCCGATCATCGCCGTCGAAGACGGCCTCGACCAGGACGACTGGGCCGGCTGGCGGCGGGCGACCGCGCTTCTGGGCAAGCGCTGCCTGTTGATTGGCGACGACTTTCTGGCCACCAACCCGGCGCGTCTGGAGCGCGCCGTCCGCGAGCGCGCGGCCAACGCCGTGTTGGTGAAGATGAATCAGATCGGCACGCTGACCGAAACGTTCCAGGTCATCGACCGGGCGCGCGAAGCCGGTTTCGAGGCCGTCGTTTCGGCTCGTTCGGGCGAGACCGAGGACTCGTTTCTCGCCGATCTGGCCGCGGCCTCGGGCGCCGGATGGATCAAAGTCGGCTCGATTACGCGCTCGGAGCGCTTGGCCAAATACAATCGACTGTTGAAGATCGAAGCCGAGCTCGCCGGCGCCGCAGGCGGCTAATCGAGGCGCGCCGCCGCCGGCGTTTCGCCCTCGGAACCCTTCATCGAAACGGTTCCCAGGCTGCCGGCGTAAGAGACGATTCCCTCGAAGAGATACTCGGCGACCTCGTCGCGGTAAGCGCGGGTGCGCATCAGGTTCTCATCGGTCTTGTTGCTGATGAAGCCGATTTCGGCAAGGACGGCGGGCATTTCCGCGCCGATCAGCACCATGAAGGGGGCTTTGCGAATGCCGCGGTCTTTCACGGCGGAAGAGTGCAGCGAAAGCCCCTTGTGGAGCTCGCTCTGGATTTTGGTTGCGAACTCCCGCGACTCGTCGATCTTGTCGTCGAGCACGATTTTCGACACCAGATCTTGCACTTCGTGGACCGACCTGGCGGCGGCGGCGTTTTCGCGCGCGGCGACGTTGAGCGCCCAGGAATCGTTCGTCAGGTTGAGGTAGTACGTTTCGATGCCGCGCACGGAGCGGTTGCGCGTCGAGTTACAGTGGACAGAGACGAACAGGTCGGCCTGCTCGGAATTGGCGATGCGCGTGCGTTCCTCGAGCGGCACGAACTCGTCTCTCGTGCGCGTGTAGATGACTTCGGCGCCGAGGCGCTCTTCGAGCAAGTCGCCGAGGCGCTGGGAGATTGCCAGGACGACGTCTTTTTCGCGCAGGCCGCCGCGGCCGATGGAGCCGGTATCGCGGCCGCCGTGCCCGGCGTCGATGACGATGCGGCTGATTTTCAGTCCCAGCGCGCGGATCAGGCTGTGCTTGCCGGCGGCCGTCGCCGCGGCGGGCTGCGGCGGCGCGGCCGGTTCGGCGGCGGCCCTCGCCGTGCGCGGCGCGCTTGCCGGCGGACTTTGCCCGGCGCGCTGCATGCGCGGCGCGTTGGGGTTGCGAATATCGATGACCAGCCTGGGCGGGTTGTCGAGCCAGAGCATATCCATCGCCGAGGCGAGTCTGAGATCGAGCACGAGGCGCGCCGCGTTGCGGCGGTTCTGCGCGAGGCGGGCGGTCTTGACGAGCGCATCGTCGATGCCCACCGTGACGCCCTTGATCAGCCGGCGGGCGAGGCGGGAGTCGAACAAGTCGAAATAAAGGCGAGCGGGTTTCTGCAAGCGGTCGTATTTGATGCTGACCTGGCGGTCGAGGTCGAGGACGATGCGCGTGCCGTAGTCGGCGCTGTGGTGGCGGATACCGTTTACCGAGGCCGTGCCTTTCGACGGCCGGGGCGGGGCGATAACCTTCCTTGGGGGGTACGCAGGCGCGGCTTTGGTCAGAACGGCGGCGGGTTGTCGGCCGGACGCCGGCGCCGGCTGCGCGGCAGGGGGACTCGACCCGCTCCCTCCGTTCTCCAGATCGGCCGCGGCGGCCAAGGCCTGCTTGCTCCATTTGCTCTGCGGGTAATTCCGCGCCATGTAGCGGTAGGCTTCGACCGCCTGCGCGCGGTAGGGGTTGTCCCCGAAACGATCGATCATCGCGCGGTAGGTTTCCCCGACGTAATAGAGCGCGTCGTCGCAGTAGCCGCTGACCGGCGTCGTGCGGTGGACGAGCCGGAACGCTTCGATGACCATGCGGTACTGCTCGAGCCCGAGCTCGAGTTTGGGCACGGCCTGCAGATCCTCGTACAGCACGGACGCCTTGCGGTAACGCGAGGCGGCGATTTCCTTCTTGGTCGCCGCCTGCAAGGGCGCCGCCGACACAAGCGCCGCCAGCACAAGCGCCGCCGGCACGAGCGCCGCGGGCAACGCCGCGCCGCGCAACCGCAATCGAGTTCCGGTCAACTTTCCCGCTCTCTCTGCCGCCGTCGGCGGCGAAGTCCTCAGCGAACTCCAATTCAGCGCGTTTGGAAGACGATCACGCCGTCGGACGCGACCGACGCCACAATTTTTCGGCGGCCTTTCTCGCCGCCTTGCGGCAACGCGCTTTCACTTGAAGGGCCGTACCGCTTGGCAATGCGGGCGACATAGGCTTGGGTTTCGCGGTACGGCGGGATGCCCCCGTACCGATCCACCGCGCCCTCGCCCGCGTTGTAGGCCGCCAGAACCAGCGCGGCCTGCCCCGGGTATCGGTCCATCAAGTAGCGGAGATATTTTACTCCGCCGCGGATGTTTTCGGCGGGAACGAAAACATCCTTCACCCCAAACCTCTCGGCCGTGGACGGCAGCAATTGCATCAGACCCAGCGCGCCTTTTGGCGAAACCGCGAACGGGTCGTAATTGCTCTCCTGCCGAATCACGGCATGGATCAGCTTGGGATCCACGCCGTAGCGGCTGCCGATGCTGCGAATCAGACGATCGAAATCGATACCTTGGACAACCGAACCGTCTGTTCCGCGGCGGCGGCCGGCCGCCGGCTTTGGCGAGGCGCTGCGACGGTAGCGAACCTGACGGATCAACCTGCCGGCCGCTGCGTCCTCGCGGACTTCCAGACGCCGCGCGGAACTCGCGCCCGCCGACGGGGCGGGCTCGGCTCCGGCAACGCCCGCGAACAGCAGCAGCGTCAAAGCCGCCGCCGCCCGCGCTATCGAGATGGTATCACAGGCCATGCTTGCGCAACAAGAAAAAATCAAAAACGAAACTTTATGTCTGGATAGACGCGCGCGGCGTGCAAAAAGTCGATGCGCCGGCGCTTTCTTTTTTCAGGGTACACGGTTCGGGCGAATCCGGGCGGGCGCGCCCGCCGGCCTGTGATCTACCGCGGCAGCGCAAAGGTAAAAACGGCATGGCCCGAGGCCGCGGTCACGAACTGCTCGCCGTCGATGGCGTAAGTAATCGGCGAAGCGGCGATTTGCCCGCCGAGATAGCGCTGCCAGAGCAATTTCCCATCGCGGGCGTCGAGGGCGAAAAAATGCCCTTCGCGGCTGCCCGAAAACAGGACGTTGGAGGCCGTGGTCAGCAGGCCGCTGTCGCTGACGTCGGTCATGGCGAACTCCCAGACCTTTTCGCCGGTCAGCGGGTTCAACGCGCGCACGGCTCCGTAACCGTCTTCTTTGGTGAAGTTCATGAAACGCCGTCGCCGGGTCGAGGAAATCACGCCCTGCGGGACGCCCCCCAGATAGCGCGTTCCGGGATCGTATTTCTGTTCCCACTTGTAATAGACGCTGGAATACCCTTCCCAGACCGCCAGATAGAAGAGGTCGGTCACCGGGCTGTAGGAAGGCGCGTACCAGTTGGTGCCGCCCTGAACGCCCGGCCAGGTCAACGAGCCGTCTTTGCTCGGCCCCCTGCCGGGAATCTTCGCCGGGCGGCCGTCTTCGTCCAGCCCGGCGGCCCAGGTCTGCTTGACGAAGGGCTTGCCCATCAGGAATTTTCCCGTCTCGCGGTCGAGCACGTAATAGAAGCCGTTGCGGTTGGCCCAGAGCATCAGCTTGCGCGTCTCGCCTTGCCATTGGAGATCGGCCAGCACCGGAATTTGCACCGAGTCCCAGTCCCACTCGTCATGCGGCGTGAACTGGAAGTGCCATTTCAATTCGCCGCTGTCGGCGTCGAGAGCGATCACCGAATCGGTGTAGAGGTTGTCGCCCGGACGCACGTCGGGGTTCCAGTCCGGCGAGGGATTACCCACGCCCCAATAGGTCAAGTTCAAGTCGGGGTCGTAAGAGCCGGTCAGCCAGATCGAGCCGCCTCCGGTTTTCCATGCGTCGTTTTCCCAGGTTTCATGCCCGGGTTCGCCGGGGCCGGGGATGGTGTGGAATTTCCAGACTTGCTCGCCGGTCTCGGCGTCGTAGGCCACCAGGAAGCCGCGGATGCCGAACTCGCCGCCCGCCGTGCCGACGATGACCTTGCCGTTGACGATCAGCGGGGCGACCGTCAGGGAATAGCCGCGCTCGTAATCTTCGACGACCGTAGTTTCCCACCGCTTGAGTCCGGTCTTGGCGTCCACCGCCAGCAGCTTGGCGTCGAGCGTACCCCAGTAAAGCGTGTTGCCCAGCATCGCCGCGCCGCGGTTGACGCGCCCGCAACAGGGGTAAACGCGGCTCGGCAACTCATGCTCGTAAACCCAGAATTCGCGTCCGGAAGCAGGGTCGAGCGCCGCCAGCTTGTCGGGCGGCTCGGTCAGATACATCACGCCGTCCACGACCAGCGGCGTCGTCTGAAATTTGTCGGTGGAGGCCGCCTGATAGACCCAGCGCAGCTCCAGATCGCTGACGTTGGCCAAGTCGATTCCCGTGAGCCCGCTGTGGTGTTGGCTCATGTAGCTTCCGTTGTAGGTCAACCAGCTTTGCGGCTCCGCGGCCGCGTTGTTCAGCCGCCGTTGATCGACTTGGGCGAACGCGCCGAGGCCGCAAAGGAAAAACGGGATGAGAAACCGCAAGGGGAAACGCATGGGTTCAAGCATACCCGAAATCGGGCGGGGCTAACGGGGCTGGAACTCGGAGAACCAATTGAGCACGACGCGGATCGCCGGCTGGGGCGGCCCTTCGGCCAGATCGACCACGGCGAAACGCCCGCCGGGGCCGACGTCGTAAGACGAAAACCGCCTGCCCTGCAAATTCGGACAGGAGAACAGGGGGGTAATCTCGCCGACGATAAAATCTCTTTGGGTTTCGACCGCGGCGGCGTAAAGCATCTCGTCGCGCAGGAAAAACAATTCCCGCCCGTCGGGGCTCCAGCGCGGCTCGCTGCCGCCTTCGGTGGAAATCTGCCAGCGCTCTTCGGTCGCCGGAAAGCGCTTCACGTAAACTTCGAATTCGCCGGATTCGTTGCTCTCGTATGCTACGTAGCGGCCGTTGGGGGAAAATGCCGCGCCGCCGACGATAAAGCGTCCGCCGGTAAGGAACTCCTGCGCTTCCCAGCGATCCTCGCCCGGAACCTGTTGGAGATAGCCGAGGCCGGGGGGGATTGCCGCGCCGCCGGGCGCCTCGCCGTCTGCTTTCTTTCTTGCGGCTCCGGCGCCCGGCCGCCCTCCGAGCAGGCGCATCCGAAACAAAATGAAGCGTCCGTCGCGCGACCAGTCGAGCGGCTCCAGGCCGCCGGCGCCGGAAAAGATGGTTTGCGGCCGGGAGCCTCCGCCGATGTTCTGCACGAAGACGTCGGGAGACCCGCGCCGCGTGAACGCCACGCGGTTGCCGTCGGCCGACCAGATGGCGTCTTCTTCCTCGCCGTCCTCGAAACTTATGCGGTTCATCACGGGCCGCGAAGCATCGTGAACCCAGACGTTGATCGCCCGCGACTCCCCTGCCGAGACGACCAGCTTTTCGCCGTCGGGAGACACCCGCGGCGCCATGATCCAGGGCTGCGGCTTGCCGATCTCGCCGACCCGCTCGCCGGCGCGGTTGAGCCAGACCAATTGTTTCGGTCCGGCAAACGGGTTGTCCAGATAGACGAGCGTTCCGTTGGCCGCGGCCGACGGCGCGCTGCCGTCTTCGGCGATGCGGAAGGCTTCGCCGGCCGCCGCGGCCTCGTCGAGCGAAACCGGCAGCGCCCAGAGGCCGGCGGGAGTCGATGCGGACTGATAGATGACGTGGCCGGTCGCCGAGTAAGCCGGCGAACGCCCTTCGGCCAAGCGAACCGCGGCGGCGGGTCCGTCGTCCGTCAGCTTGCGCATCATGATCGCATCGCCGTCCGGACTGCGCTGCGAGTAGAGCAGCACTCGTTCGCCGCGCGAATTTTCGAGCAACTGCGGGGAAACGATAAAGCCCCGGCGCTCGCCTGCAACGGGTTCGTACAGCGGTCTTGGCTCCCCGCCAAGCGCCGGAATTTCAAACGGAAACCCGTTTGCGCTGCCTTTGACTAGCGAATTGCCGTCCGGACTCCAGCTTACGGGAACCCCGCCGAAAAACCTTGAGCCGATCTCGGCGAGCGTCGTCACCGAACCGCCGCGCAGATTGACCTTTTTGACGCCGCGGTCGGTTGCAAAACCGAGAGAATTGCTGTCTGCGGACCAGCAGACGTAACGCGCGCCTTCGGTACCTTCGATCTGCCGCGGCTCCAGGCGGTTCAGCGATTGCAGCCACAGCGCTCCGCGCGAGCCGGTCGTTGTGAAGGCGATATGCCTGCCGTCCGGAGAGACGGCCAAGTGGCCGATGCTCTGTCCGGGTTCGAGGATATTCACCGGCCGCAGCGAGAACTTGCGCAGCGGCTCGCCGGGCAGTTGCCCGGCGCCGGGCCGCAGCGCCCAGGTTGCGAGCAAGACCGCGCCGGCGACCGCCGCGGCGGCGGCCAGCGCCTTGACCCGCCGCTCCAAGCGCTGAATCCGCGTTTGGTCGGCGTTGCGCGCCGCGTTCGAGGCGCGGGCATCCGAGGCCAACGACTCCAGCGCCGCAGGCACCGGGGCGCCGCTTTGCGCGGGAGGATGGGCCGGGACGCCGGCCACCGTCGCCCCGGCCGATGACGCCGCCGGACGCACGATCGATTTCCCGGAATCGATGCGCCGCTGCAGACGCTCGAGATCGACGATCAGCTCGCGGCCTTCCTGGTAACGGTCGTGGGCGTTCTTCGCCAGGCATTTCTCGACGATCCACTCGAGTTCCATCGGAACGCCCGCGCGCTGAGCAGTGATCGGCGCAGGCTCTTCGTTGAGAATCGAATACATGACGGCCTGGTCGTAGTGGCCCTTGAAGGGCAGTTCGCCGGCGACCATCTCGTAGAGCACCACGCCCAGCGACCAGAGATCGCTGCGCCGGTCGACCTCGCCGCCCTGAGTCTGCTCGGGCGACATGTAAGCGACGGTGCCCAAGCGCGTATCGACCTGGGTCAGCTTCGAGCGTCCGCTCATCTGCGCCAGCCCGAAGTCCATCAATTTGACCGTCGGCCGTCCCGCCGCGTCGTCGCGAACGATCATGTTGGCCGATTTGACGTCGCGGTGGACCACGCCTTGCGCATGCGCCGCTGCAAGGCCTTCGGCCGCCTGCGCGGCGACGGCGATCGCGCGGTCGAGCGGCAGCGGTCCCCTTTCGACGACGCGGTCGAGCGCTTCGCCTTCGAGAAAGGCCATCGACAGGAAGGTCTGCCCATCGGCTTCGTCGATTTCATAGACGGTGCAGATGTTCGGATGGTCGAGCGCGGCCGACGCTTGCGCTTCGCGGAGGAAGCGCTCTTTGTATTCCCCGTCGCCGGTCACTTCCGCCGACAGGAATTTCAACGCAACGGTCCGCTTCAGCCGCGTGTCCTCGGCCTTATAGACCACGCCCATTCCGCCCTCGCCGAGAGGCTCCAGAATGCGGTAATGCGAGACGACCTTGCCCGTCATCGAACCGTTGTCCGCCATGGGAGACAAGCCGTTCATGAAGGCGCTATCCCTGTGTTGGGAGTTACCGGCGTTTATTCCGCGCTCGGGTCGTAGTCCGGGTTGGGCGTCGGTTCCTGGGCGTCGACCGCGGCGCGCCAGTCGTGCAGCTTGCGGCGCAATTCCTCGGTCTTTTCGGGCATTTCCGCCGCCAGATCGCGTTCTTCGCCGACGTCGTCTTTCAGGTTGTAAAGCTCGGCGCGGCCGTCTTCGTAGAACTCCACCAGCCGCCAGTCTCCGGCGCGGACCGCCGAATGCGGCGTCGCCCCGCCGGAGTGATAGTGCGGATAGTGCCAATACAGCGCCTCGCGGTCGAGCGAAGCCGCATCGCCGCGCAGCAGCGGCGCCAAGCTGACGCCGTCGACGTTGGCGTTGTGCTCGGGCGCGCCTTCGACGCCGGCAATTTCCAGAACCGTCGGGTAAATATCCGCCGAAATCACGGGTTCGGCGCTTACCGACCCCGCTTGCGTTACGCCCGGCTGGTAGTAGAGGGTCGGCGTGCGCACGCCGCCCTCATAGGCCGATCCCT
Source organism: Bryobacterales bacterium (assembly GCA_965242705.1). Lineage (GTDB taxonomy): Bacteria > Acidobacteriota > Terriglobia > Bryobacterales > UBA6623 > CATQHP01. Next base: position 4,398,183 of record OZ251486.1, on the reverse strand, counting down.
TGCCCGCCCGCAGCGGATGGTTCTCGGTCGGATGTCCCATGCGGCCGTCGGGACCCTTGCGGTCGAGGCCGCCGTTGTCGCCGGTGAAGACGATGACCGTGCGCTCGGCGGCGCCCAGTTCTTCAAGCTTCGCCCGCAGCCTGCCGACGCTGCGGTCGAGTGCGGCGACCATGGCCGCGTAGGTTGCGTTGCGGTGGCGTCCGTCCTGCTTGACCTTCGGCTCGAAGCGGGCCGTCTCTTCCGCTTTCGCCTGAAAGGGGGTATGCACGGCGTAATAGGCGAAGTACAGGAAAAACGGCTCATCGCCGAAATCTTCTATGATCTCGAGCGCTTCGCCGGTCAGGCGGTCGGTCAGGTAGTCGCCGTCGACGCCGCCCGCGGGCAGCGGCGACACTTTTCGCCGCGCATTGGCGTAAGGGTGGAAATAGCTTCCCGGCGCTCCCCACTCGTTGCCCCCGATATTGATTTCGAAGCCGTGTTTTTCGGGCGCGAAATCCATCATGACGTTCGGTTCGTTGCGCGGCATCAGGTGCCATTTGCCGACGTGCGCCGTGCGGTAGCCCGCCGCCCGCAGCGCCTCCGCCAAGCTGGTGCGGCGGTGGTCCAACTGCATGGTCCAATCGGGGATGCGCAGCTTGGCCTTGGGTCGCACGCCGCCGGTAATGAAGTCGGTCACGCGAGTGCGTCCGGGATACATGCCGGTCAGGATCGCCGCGCGCGTCGGCGAACATACGGTACAGGCGGCGTAGCCGTGCGTAAAGCGCATGCCGTCGGCGGCCAGCCGGTCGATATGGGGAGTTTCGTAAAGATCGCTGCCGTAGCAGCCCAAGTCGGTCCAACCGAGATCGTCGGCCAGCATGACCACGAAGTTCGGTCTCTGCGCAGACGGCTCTTGCGATGGAAGGCTGCCGCAAGCAATCGCCAACACGGCGGCGGCGGCCGGCAGCGCCGCCGGGAATCGGCCCCTGCGCATAGCTCAATTCTAGGGAAGGTCGGGACAAGAGGCAAGCGGAATCCGCGCAGCCGCGCCGCGGGCATCGGCCGCGCCGCCGGCCGGCGGGTCAGGGGTGGGGGTGAAGCTCGGTTTGCCACAGCGCGCCCCGTTCGGGCGTGAACTGCCCCGTGCGGATGCGGGCGGCGGGCAGGGCGGTTGCCGCTGCTGCGGAAACGTTGTGCGAGAGGGCGCCGCCGGCCAGTGGAATGCATACCGGGGGAATGCACACCGGGAAGCGGCCGGCGCCGGCGCTTTCCAATCCGCCGCGGCGTCTGTAGAATAAATGCGGCGCCGCGTAGAGCCGCAGCCGCTATGCAGACCGGAGAGGCAGTTCCGGATCGCCGGGTTTTCGCCCGTCGCGTTCGCCGCGCGATCTGCGTTCTGGCGGCTTTCCTGCTCGGCGGCGTTTTTGCGGCGGACGCCTATATCGAATACCACGCCCGCCGGCGCGTTTTCGATTCCGTCGATGCGCTGCCGTACCGCCGGGTCGGCATCGTGTTGGGTACTGCGCCCTATGCCTCCGCCGGCCGCAAGAACGACTACTACACCGCCCGCATCGAAGCCGCCGCCGATCTCTATCACCGGGGCAAGGTCGGCCGGCTCATCGTCAGCGGCGCCAACCCGAGCCCCTACTACAACGAACCCCGCTTCATGAAGGCCGATCTGGTCAACTTGGGCGTGCCCGAAAGCAGCATTGTCCTCGATTTCGCCGGGGTGCGTACGCTCGACTCGGTAGTCCGCGCGCACAAGGTTTTCGGGCAGGACGCTTTCACCGTGGTTTCCCAGCGGTTTCATTTGCTGCGCGCCGTTTATATCGGACGCCGCCGCGGCCTCGACGCGGTGGGTTACGCCGCTGCGGACCCCACCACGTTCACCCGCCTGAAAGCGCGTCTGCGGGAATACGGCGCGCGCGTCCAGGCGCTGCTCGACATTTGGGTTTTCGACACCCAGCCCCAGTTTCTGGGCGAGAAGGCAGCCATCGAACCCGCCGCGAAAGACGAAGACTGCCGCTTTTGCGCCGCCGACTGAAGACCGCCGCGGCTGATTGGCAAGGGGCTGCGGCGGTCGAATGGTCTTGCGCTTAGTTGACGCGCTTGGCGGTAAACGTCACGGGGCGGCCCATGCCTCCCCCGCCGCGCGGCCCGCCTTGTCCGCGCGGTCCGCCACCGCCGGGGGCACGGTTTCCACCGCCCGGCCCGCGGCCGCCTTGGCCCTGACCGCCGCCGCGCGGCCTGCCGCCGGGTCCTCCGGGGCCGCCGCCGGCGGGGCGGTTCATGGAGCGCGTGAGTTCCATGGCGTCGCCCGAGACTGCGCCCTCGTACTTGAATTCGATTTCCCGCTCGCCGCGCCGCATGACCTGGACGAAGGAAATCTTGCCGTCGGCAATTTTGCCGTCGCGGATTTCCGATTCGCCCATCATTTCGTTGGCGATCGTGCCGCTCAGCACTTCGCCGTCGGCCTTCAGATCGAAGGTCAGCGTCATCGGACCCATGGGGCTCTCGACGGCCGCCTCCCATTTGCCGTCCACGCCGGCCGCGCGCAGTACGCGCGCACTCGCCGCTGCGGCCGCGGCGCTCATCCAGAACGTTCTTCTCGTCATCGCCATGCAGTTCCTCCTTCGGCTCTGAATTCGTATAGGCGCAGAAACCCCGGCTGAGGGTACGCCGCTCGGCGAATTTCATGCGCTGCGGGCCGCGGCCCGCAACACCGCATTCGCGGCAACCGCGCCCGAACGCACAATCCGGGGCGCGCGACCCGAAAGATCGACGATCGTCGAAGGCAGCGGACGCCTGACCGGCCCCGCATCGAGCAGCAGGTCGAGCAGACCGCCCAACTGCCGAGCGGCCTCGTCCGCCGAGCGGCCGCCGGCGCGTCCGGATAGATTGGCGCTGGTGCCGGTCAGCGGGCAGCCCGAAAAGCGAACCAGAGAGCGGATCAGCGCGCTGCGCGGCAAGCGGACGGCGACGGTTCCGGACCCCGCGGTAACCGCCTCGGGAACTCCCGGCTTGGCCGGCAGAATCATCGTCAGCGGCCCCGGCCAGAAGCGCGCGGCAAGCAGACGGAAAGCGGCAGGCGGCTGCTCGACCAAGGCTTCCATGCGCTGCAGGCCGTCGATCAGCAGCAGGATCGGCATGGTTTCGGGGCGGCGCTTGATGCGAAACAGCTTGCGCACCGCCGCCGCGCGGAACGGGTCCGCCGCGAGACCGTACAGGGTATCGGTCGGGATCGCCGCGACGCCGCCGGCGCGGATAACGCGGGCCGTCCGCTTGACGACCGCCGGGTCGGGCCGCAGCAAATCGACGGCAAGCCGCTCGCAGCGGGCCATTCCCGGATTGTACCGAGGGAGCGCCGGCCGCGGAAAAAGCACTTTGCCGAGGCGTCGGGCGCAAGCCGCCGCGCAAGCCAACGCCAAACCCGCCGCAACCGCCGGCCGGCCTGCATCGGCGCCGTCGGCTATACTGGGCGGCGGATGAGGGGACTCGCCGGCGGTTTTCTCGCGGTTCTGCTTGTCTGCCCTTTGCGCGGGCAACAGATATACAGCTTCGAGCCGCTTCCGTTCGAGCAGCCGGCGCCGCAAGCGCGCACGGACGGGACCGCCGCGTACGACCCTCAGGAACGGCGGCTGTACGTTTTCGGCGGCCGCGCCGGAACCCGGCGCAACGACCTGTGGGCCTATGCGTTCGATCGGGCCGCCTGGACCGAGTTGCAGCCAGCGGGCGCCGTCCCGCCGGCGCGGGACGGCCACACGATGGTTCTGGACTCCGCGCGCCGCCGCCTGATCGTCTTCGGCGGGCAGGCCGGCGACTTCTTCAACGACGTGTGGGCGTACGCCATCGAAACCGGCCGCTGGACGCGGCTGGACCGCTCCGGGCCGTCGCCGAACATCCGCTACGGGCATTCGGCGATCGCCGACCCGCGGCGCGGCCGCATGATCATTTCGCACGGATTTACCGACGAGGGGCGCTTCGACGACACCTGGGCTTTCGACTTCGCAACCCATAGATGGACCGACATTTCGCCCGCCGAGCGCCCGCTGCGGCGTTGCCTGCACCGCGCCGCCTACGACCCGGCGCGCGACCGGATGCTGCTTTACGGCGGCTGCGCGAGCGGCGCCGGACCGTGTCCGCTCGAAGATCTGTGGTCGTTCGATCTGGCTGCGCACGCCTGGACGCAGCTTGCCGACGGCCCCGCGCGCCAGTTCTACGGCGTCGGCTTCGACACGGAGATGGACCGCATGGCGGTTTTCGGCGGCAACGGCGGCGGCGCTCCTTTCGACGACGTCTGGCTGTTCGACCCGCAAGCGAACGCTTGGGCGAAGCCCGATATTGCCGGACCCGGTCCGTCGGCGCGCAGCCGCGTCGAGGGCGCCTTCGTCAACGGCATGGGGGTCGTGTTTTTCGGCGGCGCAGAGGCCGGAGGAGGAAGCACGAATGAGCTTTGGCTGCTGACCGCCGCGGCGAGGCCGGAGGTTTCCTCTGAAGGCGTCGTCAACGCGTTCAATTTTGCGCGGGGCGGCGCCGCGCCGGGGGAAATCGTCTCGCTTTTCGTGCAAGGCGGCGGGCCGATGCAAGGCGTCTCGGCGCAATTCGGCGAGGACGGCCGGCTGCCTTTCGAACTGGCCGGCGTGACCGTCGCTTGGGACGGCATTCTCTCTCCGCTTTATTTTGTTTCCGCCGAGCAGATCAACGCGCAGGTTCCCTACGAAACGGCCGGGAAAACCGAGCTCGAATTGGTCGTCGCGCATCGGGGTCTGCGCAGCGCGCCTGCAACCGTGCAGGCCGCTCCGGTCAGGGCGGGGTTGTTCCCGGCGGCTTTCAACCAGGACGGTACGCTAAACGCGGCGGAGAATCCGTCGAAGCCCGGAGATATCGTCACCTTTTTCCTTACCGGCCAAGGCGTTACCGAGCCGCCGAGCGCAACCGGGGCGTATCCAATGGACGGGTTCCCCGAACCGGCCGCCGCTGTCGCTGTCGAAGTCGGCGGCGAAACGCTGGAAATCCTGTTCAAGGGGCAGGCGCCGTTCACCGCCGGCGTCATGCAAATCAACGCGCGGCTGGGGGCGGCGGTCGGCGCGCTTCCCGTGCGGGTGCGCATCGGCGGCGCAGTCAGCCAGGAGGGGGTCGTTGTTTGGGCGCGGTAGGACCGCCGGGCGGTCTGCGCCGCAAGCGCGGGCGTCATGCCGGGTTCGCCGCCGCCGCCGTATGTCTCGGCTGGACGCTGATCGAATGCGGCTCCGCGGCAAGCGGCGTTTGGGTTCCCAGCGCGTTCCGCGATCGGCAGCGGCTGCTGCACGAGTTTTTCGAGCCGGACCCGATTCTCGGCTTCCGCGCCAAAGCGCACCTCAGGGATTTCGAGATTCGCTGGTCTGAAACGGGAGAGCGGGCGGCTTACAGCACCGACGCGGAGGGCTTTCGCAACGTCGGCCGAGACCCGGCCGAAGCGCGCATCCTGTTCCTCGGCGACTCGTTTGCCTGGGGCGTCTGGCTGGAGCGCAAGTTGACCTTTCCCGATCTGCTGGAGCGCCGCCTGGGCGTTGCCGTTGCCAACTGGGCGTGCGAAAGCTACGGCATCGAGCAGTACGCGCTGTTGGCCGAGCGTTTTCTGGAGGCGCACGACCCCGACGTCGTCGCGGTATGCATCTACGCCAACGACTTGACGAAGCCCATTTCAACGGAACAGTTGGCCGACTTCTACGACGCCTTCGGTTGGAGCGGGTTCGCGCGCTATCCCTGGCGCAAACGAACCGTTCTGCACCAGGTTTGGGAACGAATCGAAGGCGCTTGGCGGGCAAGAAACGCGGCGCCGTCGCATCTCGATTTCGCCGAAACTTCGGACGGGGTGCGGCTTTACCGAGGTCTGGGCGCGCATCCCTGGTACGAATCCGCCGGGTACGACAAGGCCATCGAAGGCAAATACGCGGACATGCTGCGCCGCATCGCAGCCGCCGGAGCGGTTCCGGCGGTCTTCCTGCTGCCCTCGAAGGAGTCGGTTTATTTCCGCCGCTACGCGGAGCTTTTCGACGAATCGTATCTGGGGATCGAGGAAAGAGCGTACGCCCGGCTTGTGGGGATAGCGCGGGCGCAGGGAGCCGCCGCGCTCGACCTCACGCCGGCGTTCCGCAGCGCAGGCCGGCAACCGGCGGCCTACTTTGCCATTGACCCGCACTGGAACGCCGCCGGCCACGCCCTCGCCGCGAAACACATGGCGGCGGCGCTCGAGGCGGTTCCGGCAGCGCGCCGGCAGGCGTCCGGCCCCGGCGCCGAGGCGCGTTCTGCGACAATCGGGAGGCCGCGGGCGGCGCCGCGGTGACACAAGCGGCGGCCGTCCGCGGCCGCCGGCCGAGAGGAGGCTTTGGAATCGCGCGATGCGTTTGCGTCAGGTTGTTCTTGCCGCATGGGATCTGGCTTCGGCGCAGGAGGATCTGTTCGCCGTCCTGGGTTTGCAGGACGCCTTCCGCGACCCCGGGGTGAGCGCGTTCGGGCTGCGCAATATCGTCATGCCGCTTGGGGATACCTTCCTGGAAGTCGTTTCTCCGAAGCAGCCGGATACCGCCGCCGGGCGCTTCCTCGAACGCATCGGCGGCGACGGCGGGTACATGTTGATCGTTCAGGTCGATGACTTGGCGAGCGAGCGGCGGCGCGTCGAGCGGCTCGGCGCGCGGATTGTCTGGACCGCCGACCATGAGACGGCTTCGGCGATCCATCTGCACCCCAAAGACGTGGGCGGCGCGATTCTGTCGTTGGACGAGATGCGTCCGCCGGAATCGTGGCTCTGGGCGGGGCCGGGCTGGCCCGGCCGCCGCGCCGAGGCGGCGCGCACAATCTCTTCGGCGCAACTTTTCGCCGCCGAACCGGCGGCGCTGCAGCGGCGTTGGACGGAAGTTCTGGGCGGGCGCCGGCCGCGGAACGCCGCGCTGGAATTCGAAATCGACCCCGATGGACGCGGCGACCGGGTCGGGGCGCTGACCGTTCAAACGGACGACCTGCGCGGCATACTTGCGGCGGCGCGGTCGCGCGGGCTGCGCGTCGAAGAAAATTGCGTTACTATTTGTGGAACGGAATTTCGATTTCATGAGTGAACCCGCCCCCCTGCAAGCATCGGCCGCGGACGGCGTCGCCGTCCTGACCATGAACCGCCCCGACAAGCTGAACGCCCTGAGCGCCGAGATGTTGAGTCTGGGCAAGCAATTCCTCGCCGAGTTCGCCGCCGACCCCGAGGTGCGCGTCGTCGTCCTCACCGGCGCCGGACGAGCGTTTTGCGCGGGCGGCGACGTGGGCAGCATGGCTGCCGACGGAGCGCCCCGCACGTTCGAGGAAAAGCTGGATGGGCTGCGCTCGGGGCAGGAGTTTTCCTGGCTTCTGCATTCCCTGTCCAAGCCGACCATCGCGGCGGTCAACGGATACGCCGTCGGCGCGGGCCTCGGCATTGCGCTTTCCTGCGATATCCGCATTGCCTCGGACAAGGCGAAGTTCGGCACGGCTTACGCTCGGGTCGGCCTCGGCGGCGACTATGGAACGACTTGGCAGTTGACCCGGCTGGTCGGCCCGGCGAAGGCCAAGGAAATGTTTTTCCTGGCCGACAACCTGGACGCCGCGGAAGCTCTGCGCCTGGGGTTGGCCAACCGCGTCGTCGATCACGATCGATTGCCGGACGAGACGCGCGCAATGGCCGCGCGCATCGCGGACGGGCCGGGCGTGAGCTACCGCTACATGAAAGAGAACGTCAACTTGGCCGTCAACACGGACTTCCGCACGATTCTTGAACGCGAAGCGCTCACCCATCTGCGCTGCGCGCAAACCGAAGATCACCGCGAAGGCGCCCGCGCGTTCGTCGAGAAGCGCAAGCCGAACTTCCAGGGCCGCTAGGGAATCTCTGAACAAGAGCCCTGCGGGCAGGGATAATAGGGGGGTGCGGAAGGCGCGGAGAATAAGGGGGAGAGCGATGAGCCAGCGGACGTTTGCGGACATGGAGTACGAAGGGAAGAAGAAACAGACGAGGCGGGAGAAGTTCTTGGGGCGGATGGAGGCGTTGATTCCCTGGCAGCGGCTGGATGAGCGCATCCGCCCGTATTACCCGCAAGCGGGGCGGGGGCGGCGACCGTACGAGTTGTCGGCGATGCTGCGCATCCACTGCGTGCAGTTGTTCTACAACATGAGTGATCCGGGGATGGAGGACATGCTGTACGAGCTCGAGTCGGTGAGGCGTTTCGTGGGTTTGTCGTTGGCCGAGCCGCTGCCGGACGAGACGACGATTTTGCATTTTCGGCACTTGCTGGAGAAGCACGAGTTGGGCGGGGAGTTGTTGGCGGAGATCAACCGGCACTTGGAGGCGCAGGGGTTGCGTTTGCAGAAGGGGACGATAGTGGACGCGAGCATCATAGAAGCGCCGTCGTCGTTGAAGAACCGCAAGCGGGAGCGGGACGGGGAGATGAAGCAGACAAGGAAGGGGCGGCAGTGGCATTTCGGGATGAAGGCGCACATCGGAGTGGACGCGGGTACGGGGCTGGTGCATAGCGTGGCGGCGACGGGGGCGAACGTGGCGGACGTGACGCAAGTGGGGCTGCTGCTGCACGGCGGGGAGGAGCAAGTACACGGAGATGCCGGGTATCAAGGAGTGGAGAAACGGCCGGAGCACCGAGAGCGCGCGCTGGACTGGCAGGTGGCGATGAGGCCCGGCCGGCGGCGGCAGTTGGCGGCGGACAGCGCGGCGGCGCAGGCGGAGCGGCGCAAGGCGCAGGTGCGCGCCAAGGTGGAGCATCCGTTTCTGTATGTGAAGCGGCGCTTCGGCTACGCGAAGGTTCGCTATCGCGGCTTGGCCAAGAACAGGGAACGGCTCAGCCTGTTGTTCGGCTTGGCCAATCTGCTCATTGCTGAGCGTTATGCCACAGCTTGAGCGGCACAACGCAGGAGCAGTGCGTCCACAGCGGCTCGAAGCCGCTGAAACGGTGGTATAACTGTTGCCTGGAGGCCAAAATCAGCACAATTTCCATGCAAATCTCGATGAAAACCCCTCCTCAACCGTCCCCTTCCGCCAACATCATCTTTCCTCTGCCCCTCTTGCGCTATTATTCAGACCTTCCCTAGGAATATCTGAACAAGGGCGCTGGGGGCTGTTGTTGGCGGATATCCACAGGCGATCGGCGGCGCAGGGGTTGCGCTTGCAGAAGGGGATGATCGTGGACGCGAGCATCATGGATGCGCTGTCGTCGCTGAAGAACCGCAATCGGGAGCGGGACGGGGAGATGAAGCAGACGAGGAAGGGGCAGCAGTGGCATTTCGGGATGAAGGCGCACATCGGGGCGGACGCGGCGACGGGGCCAGCGCATAGCGCGGCGGCGCGGGCGGTGCGGTGCAAGGCGCAGGTGCGAGCCAAGGTGGAGCATCCGTTTCTGTATGTGAAGCGGCGCTTCGGCTACGCGAAGGTTCGTTATCGCGGCTTGGCCAAGAACAGGGAACGGCTCAGCCTGTTATTCGGCTTGGCCAATCTGCTCATTGCCGAGCGTTATGCCACAGCCTGAGCGGCGCAACGCAGGAGCAGTACGTCCACAGCGGCGACAAGCCGCTGAAACGGGGACATAACTACTGCCAAGAGGTCAAAATCAGCACAATTTCCATGCAAATCTCGTTGCCAACCCCTCCTCAAACGCCCCATCCGCCAACATCATCCTTCCTCTCTTGCGCTCTTATTCAGACCTTCCGTAACACGCGCTAGAAGGCCAGGGGCAGTTTTTTCTCGGCGCGGTCGGTTTTTCCAAGGAAAGAGAAATCGCAGCCTTCGTCGGCTTGCAGGACGCTGTCGAGGAAGAGCTTGCCGTAGCCGCGGTCGTAGTGCGGCTCGCGCGGCCGCCACGCGGCGCGGCGTTTTTCGAGTTCCTCATCGGAAACGAGCAGATCGAGGCGCCGGCCCGCGGTATCGAGGCGGACGGCGTCTCCCGTGCGGACAAGCGCCAGCGGGCCGCCTACGGCCGACTCCGGAGCGACGTGCAGCACGACCGTTCCGTAGCTGGTGCCGCTCATGCGCGCGTCGGAGACGCGCACCATATCCTCGACGCCCGCGCGCAGCAGTTTCGCCGGAATCTGCAAATTGCCGTATTCGGGCATGCCGGGCGCGCCGACCGGCCCGCCGTTCTTGAGCACGAGCACCGAGGTCGCATCGACTTCCAGGTCGGGAGAGTCGATGCGCGCCATGAAATCTTCGTGGTCTTCGAAGACGACGGCCTTGCCGTCGTGCTGCAAGAGTTTCGGGTCGGCGGCGCTTGTCTTGAGAACCGCTCCGCGCGGGCAGAGATTGCCGTAGAGGATGACCGTTCCGCCGGAAGGCTGCAACGGCTTGTCGAGCGGCAGCAGGACTTCGCGGTTATGGCATTCCGCGCCGGCGACGTTTTCGCCGATCGTCCTGCCCGTGACCGTCGCGGCGCCGCCGTGCAGGCTGTCGAGCAGATCGCGCATCACCGCCGGAATGCCGCCCGCGTAGTACATGTCTTCCATCAGGCGCTCGCCGGACGGCCTGATATTGGCGACAACGGGAGTCTCGCGCGAAATCTCGTCGAAGCGGTCGAGCGGAAGGTCGATGCCCAGACGCCCGGCAAGCGCCTTGAGGTGGATAATCGCGTTGGTCGAGCCGCCGATGGCCATATCGACGCGGACCGCGTTTTCGAGCGCCTCGCGGGTGAGGATTTTCGACGGCTTCAGGTCTTCGCGCACCATTTCGACGATCCGCTCGCCGGAACGCTGGGCGATCTCGTAGCGGCGCGAGTCGACTGCCGGGATATTGGCGCAGCCGGTAAGCGTCATGCCCATCGCCTCGGCGAGGCTGGTCATGGTGGAAGCGGTGCCCATGACCATGCAATGCCCCGCGGAACGCGACATCGAGCACTCGATCTCGCACCAGTCTTCTTCGCTGATGCGGCCCGCGCGAAGCTCGTCCCAGTAATGCCAGACGTCGGTGCCCGAGCCGACTTCGCGGTTGCGCCAGATACCCTTGAGCATCGGGCCGCCGGTGACCATGATCGCCGGCAGATCGGCGCTCGCCGCGCCCATCAACTGCGCCGGCGTCGTCTTGTCGCAGCCGCAAAGCAGCACGACGCCGTCGAGCGGATTGGCGCGGATCGATTCCTCGACGTCCATCGCCATCAGGTTGCGGAACATCATGCTCGAAGGACGCATGTAAGGCTCGCCGAGCGACATGGTGGGGAACTCCAGGGGGAACCCGCCCGCGCTCCAGACCCCGCGCTTGACGGCTTCGGCGACGCCGCGCAGATGGGCGTTGCAGGTCGTAAGCTCCGACCAGGAGTTGCAAATGCCGATGACCGGCTTGCCCTCGAAAACGGTTCCCGGAAACCCTTCGGCGCGCATCCACGAGCGATGCAGAAAACCCAGCTTGTCTTTGCGCCCGAACCATTCCTGCGAGCGCAGCGGTTTTTGGTCGTCCGGCATCAGGGGGACATTATAGACCGGCGGTTTCCGCAGCGCCGCCGAAGCAGTACACCGCTTCGTGCGAGCGGACGTAGATTCGTCCGTCGGCGATCGCGGGGGTGGCGTTCACGCCCTCGCCGAAATCCCTCTGGTAGAGAATTTCCCAGTCCCGGCCCGCGCGGACCACGGTCGCCGCGCCGTCGGCGTCGAGCAGATAGATTTTGCCGTCCGCGGCCACCGGCGAGGCGAAATACTTGCCCAGGCCGGCGTCCAGGCGCCCGACCTTGAGCACGGCGCCGTCGGCGGCATCGACGGCTGAAAAAATGCCGCCGTCCTTGACCATGTAGATCACGCCGTCGAGCAGCAGGGGGGAGGGCACATTGGGCAGGAACTTCTTGTGCGTCCAGTCGATGCGCGTCTCGGTCACGTCGCCGCGGCCGCCGAGGCGCACGGCCATCAGCCCGTTGCGCGAAGCGTGTTTGTTGCGGGCGTATTCCCAATCGCGGCGGCCGACTACGCCGTCTTTGTCGATGTCGTAGCTGTTGAACCGCTTCTGCATTCTTTCAACAAAGGCTTCTTCGCGGGAGATGACGCCGTCGCCGTCGCCGTCGTGCCGCGCGCGCACCGTCCGCCAGGCGGGCAGCGGCTCAGCCGGGGGCTTGTCCCCGCCGGCCGCCCAGCAGTGGACGTAAACATGCGTCGGCGAAACGGCCGCCGAGGTTTTCGTTTGCCAACAGACCCCGTTGGCCCACCACAGCTTCTCGCCGCGGTCGAGGGAGTAGCTTGCCAGTTGAAACGACCCGGGCAGGATGATTTCCTTGGGGCCGCCGCCGCGCGGCCGATGGAGGATCGGTGTGGAAAAGCCGCGCGTGAACTCGGGGCGGGCGGTTTTCCAGATCATTTCGCCGTTGGCGGGGTCAACCGCGAGGAGGTACGAGCCGGTATTGCCGTCGGCGGCGAAAACGAGCTTGCCGTCGGCGAGGATAGGCGAGGCGCTCAAGCCCGCGCCGTTGTCGAAGGGGCCGAGCGGCAGACGCCACTTCTCTTCCCCGTCGAGCGTGTAGGCGATCAGTCCGAAGTCGGCGAAAAACACGAACAGGCTTTCGCCGTCGCTCGCCGGAGTCGAGGCCGCGGCGTTGTTCATCTTGTGGTGGCGCGATTTGCGGTCGCGCGGAGCCCGGCGGCGCCAGACGACCGCGCCCGTCTCGCGGTCGAGGCGCCAGGTCCACAGACCTTCGTCATCCACCGCGGTAAAGAAGAGACCTTCGCCGACGAGTATCGGGGACGAATGGCCCGGCGGCGCCGGCGCGCGCCAGAGCAAGTTTTCGGGCGCGAGCTTTTCCGGGGCGCCCGCCGCCCGCGCCGCTCCGGCGGCGTTGGCGCCGCGAAACTGCATCCAGTCCGCGGCCGCAGCCGCGCAAACCGCAAAGAGCGCAAGCACCGCCAAACGAGTCATCGTCAGTGATTTTAACCCGGCGCCGCGAAAACGCTAGAATTCGTTGCCCTTGTACAGTCCGGCGACGTACTCGGCATAGCCGTTGTAGAGCATCGTCGGGCGCAGTTCGCCGCTGGGGATCATGCGGTCCATCGCCTGCGACCAGCGCGGATGCGGCCGCTTGGGGTTGACGTTGGAATACCAGCCGTATTCGGTCGGCGCGGCCTTGTTCCACAAAGTCGCGGGGCGCCTGCGGGTAAACTCGATGCGCACGATCGACTTGATGTTCTTCAGGCCGTACTTCCAGGGGATAATCGCCCGGAAGGGCGCTCCGTTCTGCTTGGGCAAGGGCTTGCCGAACATGCCCGTGCCGAACAGCGCCAACTCGTTCATCGCCTCTTCCAGGGTCAGCGCCTCGACGTAAGGCCAGTCGTAATGCGGCTGCGAGACGATGCCGGGCATGACCTCGGGGCGGAACACCGTGACCATTTTCATGAACCTAGCCTGCGGCTTGGGATCGACTTCGCGGATCAGCGCGGCCATGGGGAAGCCCGTCCAGGGCACGGCCATCGCCCACGTCTCGACGCAGCGGAAGCGGTAGAGCCGCTCCTCGAGCGGAAAGCGCCGAACGAGGTCGTCCGCGTCGTAAGTTTTGGGCTTGTTGACCAGTCCCTTGACCTCGACCTTCCAGGGGTCGATTTGGAAGCGATCGACCATGGCGGCGACGCGCTGCTTGTCGAGCGTGAACTCGTAGAAATTGTTGTACCCCGCAACCACTCGTTCATCGGTGATCGGGCGGTCGAGCGTATATTTCGCGTTGCGTTCGGCGGGATAGAGATCGTCCGTATCCCTTGCCCGCAGCGCCGGGGGGAGCGCGGCGGCGGCTCCGGCGAAGCCGAGCGATCGGATCCATTTCCGGCGGGAAAAATACGCCTGTTCGGAAATCGCCTCGCTTTCGGGGATCCGCCATGCCTTGCGCGATCTGGTCACCATGTCGTGTTCCTCGCGTGCGGCCGTTTCGCCGAGCCCGCGGCCGGGCAAGCGCCGCCGCGTTCAGCGTACCATAGAGAGCGCCGCGTTTTGCGCTCGGCGCGTTATCGAAGGGGAAGCTACGGATGAAGATCAAGGCCGCGGTCAGCCGCGAAGTCGGCAGTTTGGGCATCGAAGAGGTCGAACTCGACCCGCCGAAGGAGAGCGAAATCCTGATCCGCATGCAAGCGGCGGGCGTTTGCCACTCCGACCTGCACACCTACCGCGGCGAGTTGCGGGCCACGCCGCCGCTGGTTATCGGCCATGAAGGCGCCGGCGTCGTCGAGGCCGTCGGCAGCCGCGTTTCCCGCTTCAAGCCCGGCGACAGGGTCGTGGTCAACTGGCTTCCGGCGTGCGAAGCCTGCCCGACCTGCCTCAGCGGCCGCCACAATCTATGCGAGCGGCTGGCGCGGACCACCTTCAAGGCGCTGATGCTCGACGGCGGCACGCGCCTGCGGACGACCGACGGCATGGCGTTGAAGCACCTGCTCAGCGCGGCGACCATGGCCGAATACGCGGTAGTCGATGAATGCGGCGCGGTCGCCGTCCCCGAGGACGTGCCGTTCGAGATCGCGGCCGTCGTCGGCTGCGCGGTGGCTACCGGAGTCGGCGCCGTGATCCGCACGGCGCAAGCCCGGCCCGGGCTGCCGGCGGCGGTCATCGGCTGCGGCGGCGTGGGGCTGAGCGCCGTGCAAGGCTGCAAGCTGGCGGGCTGCAACCCGATCATCGCCATCGACGTGATGGAATCGAAACTCGCTTTCGCCCGCGCGCTCGGCGCGACGCACACCATCGATTCCTCCGCGGTCGATCTCGTCGATGCGCTGCGCGAATTGACCGGTTTGGGTCCCGAATACGTGTTCGACAGCGTCGGCGCCGCGCAGACGATCGAAGCGGCCTTGCGCGCCGTGCGTCCGGGCGGCGCGGCGACCATCGTGGGGCTGCACGCGGCCAAGTCGGAAGCGGCCATCCCGGCGGGCGTGCTGGTGCTGCAGAACAAGCGGCTGCTCGGCTCGTTCGTCGGCTCGATCCGGCCGCGGCTCGACCTGCCGATGCTGCTGGAACTCTACCGCGCCGGCAAGCTGCAACTTGACGAACTGATTACCAAGCGCTATCCGCTGGACGACCTGCCCCGCGCGTTCGACGACATGGAGGCCGGCAAGGTCGCGCGCGGGGTTCTGGTTTTCTGACCGGGAACGCCCCCATCTCCCGAATGCCGCGAGCAGGGGCGGCTTCGTTCCTATCGAGATGCGTTGCGGAACCGCGCTTCTTCATGCCGCAGCAACATGCTCGATATCGGGCAAACCCCTCATTCGTATTGGCGGTGGTAGCCGCGCGTCTTCAGGCGGATGCGGTAGAGGCTCACGTCAACCGTGACGTAAAGGGAATTGCCGTCTTCCCCCAGCCCGAACTCGACGTTGCTGGGCAGCCCCGACGGCTGGGGGAGCGCCTCGGCTTGCTCGGGTTGCAGCACGACCGGCGGAACGTCGGCAACGGACGTTTCCGGCCCGGTCGGGATGAAAGCCAACTCGCCGCCCTGAGGGTCGAGCACGAGCACGCCCGGCCGCGCCGGGTCGCGGACGGTCAGATACAGGTTGCCCTCGGCGTCGACCGTCATGCCGTCGCAGCCGAATTTGGCGCCGAAATCGTAAATCGTCCGCCGCGGCCCGGCAACCAGCCCGTCGGCGTCGAGAGGAAAGGCGTAGATGCGCATCGGCCCGGGATTGCCCGGCTCGAAACCCGGCAGGCCGTCGCTGCCGTTGTTGGTTTCGGCGGCGTAAAGCGTTTTCCCGTCGGGGCTGAGCGCCAGCCCGTTGGGCTTGGTCAGGCTGCGCGTCACTTCCACGACTTCGCCGCCGGGGGTTGCGCGGTAAACCGCCCGGTGCTCGAGCTCGCGCGGCTCATGTCCCGTGTAACGCGGATCGCTGAAATACAACCTGCCCTTGTCGTCCACGCAAATGTCGTTGGGGGAATTGAAGCGCTTGCCGTCGAACCGCTCGACAACCGGCGCGCGCTGTTTCGAGCGAATATCCCAGCGGGAAACGCGGCGGCCGCCGTAGTCGGCGCCTTCGGCGGCGTAGAGCATGCCGTCGGGGCCGAAAATCAGGCCGTTCGACTTGCGGCTGTCCGCGGCGAATACGCTCGTCTTGCCGGTTTTCGGGTCGAAGCGGTGGATAACGCCGGGGTTTTCGCCGCGGCGGATATCGGAGAAATAGATCGAGCCGTCGGGGCCGACCGCCGGCCCTTCGGTCAAGCCCCCCTCAATCGCAGCCTGCCGCGTGAAAAGCAGTTCGAGCTTCGCCGAGGAATCGACGACGGCATCGCCCGAAGGCGGCGGCATTTCGGCGCCGAAGGCAACCGGCGCCCACAAGCTCGCGGCGAGAATCGAATGGAGTTTCATGGTCAGCGGGTATGGTCAGCGAGTATGGTCAACGAGTCGAGAAACGGTAAACCGTCGTCGTGCCGTAGGTTTCGCCGGGGTTGAGCACGGTCGAGGGGAACTCCGGCTGATTGGGCGAATCGGGGAAATGCTGCGTCTCGAAGCAGAACCCGCTGCGCCGCTCGTAGGCAACGCCGCCCTTGCCGACGTGATGGCCGTCGAGAAAGTTGCCGGAGTAGAACTGGACGCCGGGCTCTTCGGTCAGCACCTCCATGACGCGGCCGCTCTCCGGCTCATATACGGTGACCGCGAGCTCGAGTCCCTCGCCGCCGCGGTTGAGCGCGTAGTTGTGGTCGTAGCCGCCGCCGAAGCGCAACTGCTCGTGGTCTTCGTCGATGCGCGCGCCGATGGCCGCGGCCTGCCGGAAATCGAAGGGCGTTCCTTCCACCGCGGCCAACTCGCCCGTGGGAATCAGCGTCTCGTCGATCGGCGTATAGCGGTCGGCGTTGATGACCACATCATGGCCCAGCGCGCTGCTTGCGCCGGCGTCTTTCAAGTTGAAATACGAGTGGTTGGTCAGGTTGACTACCGTCGGCTTGTCCGTGACGGCTTCGTAGGCGATACGCAGCTCGTTGTCGTCGGTCCAGGTATAGACGACCTTGACGCTCAACTTGCCCGGGTAGCCCTCTTCGCCGTCCGCGCTCACGTAGTTGAGCGCGAGGCCGTCGCCCGCCGCGGTCGGCGCGGCGTCCCAGACAACCTTGTCGAAGCCCTTGACGCCTCCGTGCAGCGCGTTCGGCCCGTTGTTTTTGGCCAGCGTGAACGTTTCGCCGTTGAGCGTGAACGAGCCGTTGGCGATGCGGTTGCCGTAGCGCCCGATCAGCGCGCCGAAATAGGGCGTATCGGCGACATAGGCGTCGAGCGCATCGTAGCCCAGCACCACGTCGCCGAGCCTGCCCTCGCGGTCGGGGACGAGCAGGCTGACCACGATGCCGCCGTAGTCGGTAATGGCGGCCTGCGCGCCGGAAGCGTTGGTCAGAGTGTAGAGCTTGACCGGCTTGCCCGCGGCCGCGCCGAAGTCCGCCGCGCCGATTGCGCGGGCCGACTCGGCTCCGGGTTCCGCGGGAGGGCCGGAGCAGGCGGCAAGCACGGCGGCCATGAGCGGAAGGGTTGTCGAAAGGGCGTTGCGGCAAGTCATGGCGAAAGCTCTTCGTTCCGATAGTGTAATATGACCGCGGCAAACGCCGCGCGGGAGGCGTTGCGCCGCATGGACGGCCACAGGATGATCCTGGTCACAGGCGCCTCGGGATTTCTCGGCAACCACGTCGCCCGCCTGCTGCTCGAACGCGGCGAAGCGGTGCGCGCGCTCGTCCGCCCGACAAGCTCGCCCCGCCCGCTCGAAGGCCTGGACCTCGACGTGCGCATCGGCGATCTGCGCGACCCGGCATCGTTGAAGCCGGCCGTCTCCGGCTGCCGGCAAATCTACCACGTTGCGGCCGATTACCGGCTGTGGGCGCGCCGCCCGCGGGAGATGTACGCCTCGAACGTGGAAGGTACGCGCAATCTGCTCAAGGCCGCGGCGGGAGCCGGCGCGGAGCGCATCGTTTACACCAGCACCGTAGGCACGATCGGCATTCCCGCCGACGGCTCGCCGGGAACGGAGGCCGCGCCCGTTTCGCTCAACGACATGGCGGGGCACTACAAGCGGTCGAAATTTCTTGCCGAGCAGACGGCGCTGGAATTCGCGGCGAACGGCCTTCCGGTGACAATCGTCAACCCTACCGCGCCGATAGGAGAGCGGGATTTCAAGCCTACCCCGACGGGGCGCATCGTGCTCGATTTCCTTGTCGGCCGCATGCCCGTTTTCGTCGATACGGGCTTGAACGTCGTGGACGTCCGCGACGCCGCGCGGGGCCACCTGCAAGCCGCGGAGAAAGGCCGCCCCGGCGAGCGCTACCTGCTCGGCGGCGAGAACCTGACGCTGAAGGAACTGTTCGAGCGCATGGCCGAGGTTACCGGCCTGCCCGCGCCTACGATCCGTATGCCCTATGCGGCGGCGTTCGCCGCGGGCGCCGTTTCCACCGCTTGGGCGCGGCTCTCGGGAATGGAGCCGCGGATTCCGCTGGACGGGGTGCGCGCGGCGGGCAAGAGGACGTTCGTCGATACCTCGAAGGCGCGCAAGGAACTGGGTTTCGAGGCGGGGCCGGCGACCGCGGCGATCGAGCGCGCGGCGGCATGGTTCCGGCGGCAATAGCGCCAACGCGGGGCGGCTACACCTTTTCCGGCACGACCCAAGGCTCGCGGTAACGCCGGGTCAACATGGCGTCGGCCAGGCCGTTGCCGATGAAACGCCCGCTTTCGCGGTCGATGTAAAGCTGCCGGCCCGAGCGGTAGGCGATATTGGCCAAGTGGCAAAGCTCCGCCGCGGCCGCGCCGATCTGAATATCGGCATGCAGCGCGCGGTAGTTGCGCGAACGCACCGCCTCGACGAAGTTGGCCATGTGCGGACGCGGATCCCACGTCGTCTCCTCGTGCGGCTTCTCGTCCATCGTCTTTTCGTGCTCATCGCCCAGATAGACCTGAAAGCCGTAGGGATCGACGACCATGTGCCCCTCGCCGCCGAAAAAGATATTGCCCACGTAGCTCGACCCGCGAACCGGCGCGCCGCCTTCCGGCGGACTGGGCAGGTTGCGCACGTCGAAGACGATTTCCGAGCGGTCGAAAAGGAAGTGCGCCTGCTGCGTGTTCGGCGTTTCCTGGTCGTCTTCCCAAACGAACTTGCCGCCGGTCGAGGCGACCGAGCGCGGCCGCGCGTATTCGCCCAGCCCCCAGCGGCAGATATCCATTTCGTGGACCCCTTGATTGCCGATGTCGCCGTTGCCGGTGTCCCAGAACCAATGCCAGTTGTAATCGAAGCGGTTTTTCGTATAGGGGCGCATGGGCGCCGGGCCGAGAAAGAAATCCCAATCGAGGCCCGGCGGGACGGGTTCCCGCGGCGTACGGCCGATCGATTTGCGCAGCCGGAAACACAGGCCGCGGGCCATGTAAACCCGGCCGATGACCCCTTCGCTGAGCAGCGCCATCGCCTTGCGTTTGTGGCCGATCGAGCGGCTCTGCGAGCCGACCTGCACCATGCGCCCGTACTTGCGGGCGGCCTTGACCATCTGTTCGCCCTCGAAGGGGTTGTGGCTCGCCGGTTTCTCGACATAGACATCTTTGCCCGCTTGGCAGGCCCAGATCGTCGTCAGCGCGTGCCAATGGTTGGGCGTCGCCACCGAGACGGCCTGGATATCGTTGTCGTCGAACAGCCGCCTCATGTCGGCGTATTCCTTGGGTTTATGCCCCTGGGCGTCCCGCACGGCCGCGGCGGCGCGTTCGCGGGCCGCCTGGTTGACGTCGCAGACGGCGGCGATGCGCGCGCCGGGCACGCCGGCAAAGTAGCGGATGTGGCCGCGGCCGCGGCCGCCCGTGCCGATCACGGCAAGGTTTACGCTGTCGTTCGCGCCGAGCACGGGGAACGCCCGCGCGGCCGCGGCGGATGCGGCGCCTTTGACGAACGCGCGGCGGGTTTGAGGCGTCATGCGTTCAGGGTAGTACAAAAGCGCGCCCCGCGGCGCCCGGACGTGCTACCTTCGGGCCGGAATGCTCTTTCGCCTGTCGGCGTTCGCCCTCGCCCTCTTCGCGCCCGGTTTCGCCGCAGCGGACGCGGCGCGGATCGAAAAGGCGCTGCGGCAAATTGAAAACTCCCGTACGCTGCCCGAAAATCTGCGCCGGTTGTGCGAGGAAATCGGCCCGCGCATGGCCGGCACGGCGGGCATGCGGCGCGCGGCCGCCTGGGCGCGCCGCGCTTTCGAGAAAGCCGGCGTCGATTCCGCGGCGGTCGAACCCGTACCCATGCCGCTGCGCTGGAAAGAGGGGAAAACCAGCGTCGTCGTTCTGGGCGGGCAAAATTTCCCCATCCGCGCCGCTTCGTCCGCCCTTTCGCCCGCCGCGCCGCGGGGCGGCATCGAGGCGGAAGCCGCCTATGCGGGCACGGGAGCGCCGGGGCGCATCCTGCGCCGCGGCGAAGAGTTGCGGGGCAAGCTGCTGCTGATCCGCTTGCGCGAAGTCCATTCCTTCGAAGGGCTGGCGGTCGAGCAGCGCGGAGCGATGGTCGCCATGCGCGAGGCGGCGGAGATCGGCGCCGCCGGCGTAATCTTCACCGCCACGCGCCCCGACGGTCTGATGTATCGGCACATCAACGGCATACGGGGGGAGCTCGACCCGCTTCCTTCGGTCGTCACGGCGCGGGAAGACGGGCTGCGCCTGCTGCGCGCGATGGAAGCAAACCCGGGGCTGCGCCTACGCCTCGACCTGCCCAACAAGATCGGCGGCGGGTACGACACGCGCAATGTCATCGCCGAAATCCGCGGCAGCGAACGGCCCGGCGAAATCGTCGTGCTCGGCGCGCATCTCGACTCCTGGGACATGGGTTCCGGCTGCCTCGACAATGCGGCCAACGCCGCGGCGGTCGTCGAGGCCGCGCGGGCCGCTGTTGCCGCGGGAGTCCGCCCCCGGCGTACGCTCCGTTTCGCGCTTTTCGGCGGCGAGGAACTCGGCCTTTTCGGCTCGCGCGCCTACATCCGCCGGCGCCGCGGCGAGCTCGACAACCATGTTGCGGTCATCGTTCACGACATGGGCGCGGGCGCCGTAAAGGGCTATTCGGTCGGCGGCCGGCGCGATCTGCTGCAAAATTTGCAGGCCGTGCTCGAGCCGCTCGCCGAGCGCGGACCGCTCGAGCCCGTAACCGAAGCGTTTTTCGGCAGCGACCACTTCGATTTTCTCCTGCAGGGCGTGCCCAGCCTCATCGCCGTTCAGGACACGTCGGAATACTATGCGTCTTATCATTCCGAGGCCGACACGTTCGACAAGATCGATATGGAGCAGGCGAGGGCGGCGGCGGGCGCGGCGGCGGCGGTTGCGCTGGGCATCGCCGACCTGCCCGAACGGTTCGGCGAACGGCTCAGCCGCGCGGACGTCGATAACCTGCTGGGCGAGACCGGCCTCGACGAACAGATGAAGTTCCTCGGCATTTGGGACGACTGGAAAAACGGAGACCGCGCCTATCTCGAGCCGCAAGCCGCCCCGGCGCGGGAATTTCCGTAGAGGCCGCCGCCGCGCGGCGTGAATGCGCCGCGAAACTTCAGGACGCGCGGCCTGCGCGGCGGCGGCTCAAAACATCCCGTTATCGTTTTCCGCCTTGTCGGGAACAATCTGCAGCACGTCCCAGTGCTCGACGATCTTGCCCGCGCCGTCGAAGCGGAAAATGTCGATGCCCGCGTAGTCGCGGTCGCCGGGCCAATGCTGATAGCAATGCAGGACAACAAAGTCGCCTTCGGCAATGGCGCGTTTGAACTCCACCCGCTTGCCCGGGTATTCCGCCGCCATGCGCTCGAAGTACTCGATGAAGGGCTGCTTGCCGTCGCCGACGCCCGGATTATGTTGCGTGTAGGTTTCTCCGACGTACCGTTCGACGGCCTCGCGGGGCCGGCATTCGTTGAACATCAGGCCGTAGAAGGCCATGGCGTCGTGTTTCATTCGGTCTGTTTTGCGTTCCATTTTCGATAACGGCCTCCACGCCGATTGCCTCTCAGAGCCCGTGCATTGCGCACAGGAGGTTGGCTGACATGCCGCCGTCCGCGGGGATATTGGCGCCGCGGATCCAGGCGGCCATGTCCGACAGGAGGAAGGCGATAACCGGGGCGGCGTCCGTTGTTTCGCCCGGGCGGTCCATAACGCGCGCGTCTTCCTCCGCCCGCGCGCCGAGGGTTTCGAGGAAGTCGCCCGGAATCGGCGTGTTCACCGGCCCCGGGCTGACCGCATTGATGCGAATGCCGCGGCCGCGCCAGGTCCAGCGGTTCCGCATGGTCCAGACGATCAGCGCCTCTTTGGTGAAGAAGTAGCTCCGCCCGCCTTCGTTGGAAACGTTCCAGCGGGCGATGAAGTCGCCGATTTCGTGGAAATCGAGGTCGTCCGCCGCCCCGATCGCTTCGACGGCCTGCGGCCGGCCGAAGCCGGCAAGCGAAGCGGCGTTGACAATCGAAGCGCCGTCGTTGAGCCTGGGAATCAGGGCTGTCGTGAGGCGCTTGAGGCCGACCGGATTGACGGCCGGGAGCTTGTTCGCCGGGCGCGTCGGCGGCAGTCCCGCGTTGTTGACAAGCCCGTCGATGCCCGGCGGCAAGGCTTCGACAAGCGCATCGATCGATCGCTTGTCGGAGAGGTCGGCGCGGTAGAAGCGCGCAACGTTTTCCAGGCTCTCGTTGAGGTCGATGCCGAGGACGGCGGCGCCTTGTTCGCTCAGCAGCTTCGCCGTTTCCGCGCCGATGCCCGATGAAGAGCCGGTGACCGCAATCCGCTTGCCCTTGAGAAGATCGTTGACCGTCACGGCGCAGCCCCCTTTCGGAAAACCGGCGGGCAAGGCCGCCCGCCGCGGTCGAGCGCGGCCCGGCTTGCCAAGCCTGCGCTATTGCCCGCCGGGCCTTGCATCGGGGATGAAGTCGGCATACGGATTCGGGGCGCGGCGGGGCGGCGCGCCGGCCGGTCCGCCTCCTCCGCCTCGCTCGCGCCGGGCGGCGGCGCGCTGACGCAAACCGATCTCGTACCCGCCCGGCTCGTAGAGCATGATCGCGCGGACAGGCTCATCGCCGATCACCTCGGTCGTGTGCGACGTGTCGGGCGGAATGTAAACCAGGTCGCCGGGGCCGATGACGTCGGTCTCGCCGCCAACGGTCCACTTCATTTTGCCCGTAATCACCATGAAGGTCTCGGAGTGATAGGCGTGCTTGTGCGGGGGCGTCTTCAGCCCCGGCCCGAAGGTCTCGTCGATGATGCTGTAGCGCCCGTTGGTCTGGTCGGCCGTCAGCATGACGCGGCTGACGGACGTATCGCTGGGTTCCAGCTTCTCGGCCTTGTCCCGCTTGACGAAGAGATGGGTTGCGGCCGCGCTCTTCCCGGCGCGGCTCTGCGCCAGGGCGGGCGTCAGAACATCGGCGGCGATTCCCGCAAACAGCAGCGCGCCGGCGAACGCCGCGTGGAACAACCTGATGGACATGATTTTTCCGAGCCTCCTTTTTTTCTCCGCGGGCCGTTATTTCGCAGCCATCGCGATCATAACAGGCAACCCCGGATTCTCCCGATTTCCTTCGCGGGCCGCATCCCATGCGAAGTTGCGGCGGGCGCCGCAGGGTCAGGGCTTTTCCCCGCCCCGCGGCGGCGGGAGCATGGGGTTTTCCGCGAAAAGGTACTCTTCGACCGGCTTGCCGCCGATGACGTGCTCTTGCAGGATGCGCTCGAGCACCTCGGGGGTTGCCGAGTGATACCAGGCGCCATCGGGATAGACCACCGCGATCGGCCCCTTTTCGCAGACGCGCAGACAGTTGACCTTGCTGCGGAAGACGCAGCCGGGGCCGCGCGAGACGCCAAGCTGGTCGAGGCGGTCTTTGAGATACGTCCAGGCTGGGACGGTGACCTCGCGCGGCGCGCACTTGTCTTTCGTCTGGTCGGCGCAAAGCAGGATGTGCCGACTGTACGGCCCGGTCGGAATCTTCAGACCGGCCATCAGACGGCGCCCGTCAATCCATGCAGAACGTCGGTCAGCCGCGCAACGTCCGCCGGGAAGCGTTCCGCCAGATTGTCGTTCTCGAATGGGTCTGCGCGGATATCGAACAACATCGGCGGCGCGGCTTCATGCGCCTCGGCGTAGGGCTTCAGACCGGCGCCGCTTGCCGCGCGGCCGCCCGCGTAGCCGCGCACCAACTTGAGCCGTCCGTCGGTGACGCAGCGCCAAGGGTCGAGGCCGCTCAACAGAAACTCCCTGTGGGACGCGCTCGTTCCCTCCAGAACCGGGCGCAGCGAGCGGCTGTCCATGCGCTCCGGCGCGGCGCGGGCGCCGTAATCGAGGAACGTCGCGGCCAGATCCATCACGCTGACCAGCGCCTCGCTGACGGCGCCTTCGCGGATGCCCGGCCCGGCTGCGACCAGGGGAACGCCGACCGAGGCCTGCTGCGGCAGCCGCTTCATCCAGAGATTATGATCGCCCAGCATCTCGCCGTGATCGCTGGAGAAAACAATGATGGTGTTGTCGAGCTCGCCGCGCGCTGCGATCTCGTCCGTGAAGCGGCCCAGCCACTGATCGAGGTTTTCGATCATGGCCGCGTAGTTGCGGCGGATTTCGACATGCTTTTCGGGCGTGAACTCCGTGCTGCGGTCGGGCTGCGGGAAATCGACGCCGCGGTAAAGCTCGTCCATGCGCCGGGTGATATCGACCGGTTCATGCGGCCCGGCGAAGTTGACCGCCAGATACCAGGGTTTGCCGCGGGGCGCTTCTTGCAGCAGGCGCAGGCCCTGGCCGCCGATCCAGTTGTCGCAATAAAACTCCTCGGCCAGCGGCGTGGGGAACGTAGCCGCGAACGCGCCGATTTCGCGCCGCTTCAGAAAGTCGTCGTGGTGGGTCTCGGCCTGCCCATGCGCGTGAAGATGCGCGGTGTAGGGGTCGCACGGCTCTTCCATGCCCCAGCGGATGGCGTCCCATTTGCCCGCGCTGTCGATGCCGTCGGAAAAGCCCCACTCGGCCAGCAGATGCCGGCCTTCGACGCCCCAACTCGGCTCCGGCTTGTGCAGGTCGAACTTGCCGCAGCCCATGACGCGATAGCCGCCGCCGCGCAGCAGCGTGTAATGCGTCACGAGGTCGAGCGGGTAGTTTTTCGAGTTGTCGGGTACGCCGCACTTGTCGTATTCCACGCCCGCGGCCAGGCAGGCCCGCGACGGCGTGCACAGCGGCGACGCGCAGTAACAGTTGTTGAAAGTCACGCCCCGCGCGGCGAGTTTGTCGAGATGCGGCGTGCGCAGCGCCAAGTCGGGGTTGGCGCCGGTCCAGTCGTAACGAAGTTGATCGGGGAAGAACAGCAGGATATTCGGCGGCGCGGCCGAGTCGTCCGGCCCGCCGCCCCCGCTGCCGGCGCAGGAAAGGGCAAGCGCGCTGGCGGAAGCGGCCAGGAAGTCGCGGCGGTTCGGTTGCGGCATTGCAGAGATAGTGTAGCCGCAGACACGGCGCGCGTTTCACAAAACGCCGTAGAGCCGCCCCCGGTTGAGCAGATTGCGCGGATCGAAATCGGCCTTGATGCGGCGCATCACCGCCAGTTCCGGCGCGAGAGGCCGCCAAAGCTCGAGCGCGCCGCGAACCGCTTCCGACCCCGCTTCGACCACCGCCGGGAAGTCTTCGCCGCGCAGCCGTTCGAGGGCGGTCCGCGCCGCTTCCAGACCGTCCGCGGCCAGGTAGCCGACCGCGTTGCCAGCGCGCAGCAGGGTCTCGCAGCCCAGATCCTCGGCAATCTGCAAGAGGCGCTCGAGGCGGCTTGCGGTCGTGGTTACGCGGATCGCCGCGCCGTCGGGGTATCGGCGCAGCGCCCGCGGCATGAACTCGCGCACGCCCGTCCAAATGCCGTCGTCGATGTCCTCGAGCGCAACCGCGGCGGGGCGCAGCGCAGCCAACTCCGCGCGGCTGCGCTCCACGGCGGCCGCGCTGCCGGAAACTTCAACCAGCAGCGCATGCCGCGCCGCAAGCCCGATATCGGCCGCGGCGCTCGGGTTCAGCCAGTCGAGCGCAACCGGATGCAGCACGCTTCGCAAGATCGAGCGGCGGACGTCGAGCAGCGCGCCGGCTTCCGGCGAGGCGAAAATCAGCGAGGCCGACCGCTCGGGGCGCGGGAACACCTTGAAATTGGCGGTCACGACGGCGGCCAGCGTGCCGAACGAACCGATCATCAGCTTGCCCATGTCGAGCCCGGTGACGTTCTTCACCACCATGCCGCCCGAGCGCACCAGCTTGCCTTCGAGCGTGGCGAACTCCATGCCGATCGCCATGTCGCGGGCCGCGCCGTAGCGCCGCCGGCGCGGGCCGCTGCAGTTGGCGGCGAGGACGCCGCCCACGGTGGCTTCTTCGCCGCAGGGCGGGTCGAGCGGCAGGAACTGATTGTTGGCCGCGAGGGTCTCGGCGAGCCGCTTGTAGGGCATCCCGGCTTCGACGCCGATGGTCAAATCGGCCGGCTCGTAAGCGCGCAGCCGGTCGAGATTGCGGGTCGAAAAGGCAACGTCGGCGGGCGGCGCGGGGCCGCCCATCGAGCGCTTGGAGAAAGCCCCGCCGATCTCGACGGCCTGCCCGGCGGCGGCCGCGGCGGCAAGTTTTTCGCGAAACTCCTCGATCGAAGAGGGCGCAACAGCGGATGATCGAATCGCGTCCAAACCGCCCCTTAGTTCGCAACCTGCTCGAAGATGGCGAAATCGCCCGGGTTCCAGGCCTGCGCGATCACGTAGAGCTTGCCGCCCTTGCGGTGCAGCACCGCGTTGTGAACGTGCTGGAATTTTTCCAGCCCCAGGTCTTCCTTGGGCATGATGGTCGAAACCAGACGGTCGTCTTCGAGAACGTAGATCGGCGCGCCCTGCTTGCGGTCGGGCCCGTGCAGGGCGCCGACGACGCCGAGATTGCCGAGGTAGTCCACGTCGCAGGGAAAGGAGCCCAGCGGCAGCTTCAGCGTCGAAAGATACTGGCCGTGGCGCGTAAAACGGTCGATCTCGGAGTTGGGGCGGTCGGCGACGTCGATGCGCGTTTTGCCCGGCGGGACGGTAATGCCGTGTCCGGTGCCGAACTGCCCCGGCCCGCCGCCCTTGCCGCCGAAGGCCAGGTCGTACCACGAAGCCTCGACGCCCTTGCCGCTTTCAACCGACGCGGTCAGGACGTAATCGAGATTGGAGTAGCCCGTGGCCACGTAGAACTTGCCGTTCAGATACTCGACGTCGGTGGGCGCGAAGTTGCCCCGCCCGAAAAAGTATTCGGTAGCCGTCGGGTGCCCCAGGTCTTTCATGCCCGTCGGCGGGCCGAGCGTATGCTCCAGCCTGCCGTTCAGGTCGGTCGTATAGACGGCCGCCGAACCGTTGCCGGGGAAGGTCAGGTGCGCGCCGCCTTTCGCTCCGTACCAGATCGTGGCGTTGTGCATGTTGTGCGGCTTCATCGAGGCGTCGGTCTTGAGCATCTTTGTCTTGCGCAAGTCGGCGCTCACCTGGATAATGCCCGCGCCGGGCAGCGCGAAGTAGATTTCGCCCTTGCCCGCCCGGCGATCCGCGGCGAACCCGCCGTGCGCCTTTTCGAGCGCCGCCTGCGCTTCGCGCGGCAGATGATCGCCCTTGTAAACGACCTTGAACTTGTACTTGCCCTGCCCGCTGACCGCGTGGTTGTCCGCCGCCGTCGTCGGCGCTTCGACCGCCGCCCAGCCGAAAACAAGCAGTGCGCAGAAAACCGCCGGAATCGCCGTTCGTTTCATGACATCGCCCTCGCCCCTACACTGTACACGAAAACGGCGGCCCGGTCCGCTGCGAGGTGCTATCATCCAATACAAGGGCGCGCGGCATCCGCACCATGCCTATCGAGATGACGGGCATTGCACGGCGGCGCCGCCCGACGTGAGCTTCAATCATGGCTACTCCGACTTTCGCGCCGATCGATACCCGCGATACCTGGGGGCATCTGCCCGCCGGCGCGCGCGAGGAAATCGACGTTTTCGAGACGGAGTTGCGCCGCGCCCGGGCCGGCTTGGTGGACGACAAGGTTTTTACCGAGTTCCGCCTGCGCCACGGCGTTTACGGCCAGCGGCAAGACCGCGTCCAGATGCAGCGCATCAAGATTCCCATGGGCATGGTCAGCGCCGAGCAACTGATCGCCCTGGCCGACGTCGCCGAGGAATACGCGGTCGGCGTGCTGCACGTCACCACGCGGCAGGACTTCCAGTGCCATTACGTCGATATCGGCGACACGCCCAATCTGATGCGCCGGCTGGCCGCGGTCGGCGTCACCACCAAGGAAGCCTGCGGCAACGTGGTGCGCAACGTCACCGCCTGCCCGCGCGCCGGCGTCTGCGCCGACGAGACTTTCGACGTCACCCCCTACGCGCGGGCGATGGCGTATTTCCTGCTGCGCCACCCCGACGCGCAGAACTTCGGCCGCAAGTTCAAGATTTCGTATTCCGGCTGCGCGGAGCACGCCTGCGGCCTGGGCCGCATGCACGACATCGGCGCCATCGCCCGCATCGAGAACGGCGTCAAGGGCTTCCAGGTGCTGGTCGGCGGCGGTCTCGGCTCCCTGCCCCATCAGGCCAAGCTCTACAGCGACTTCCTGCCCGCCGAGGAAATGCTGCCCCTGGCGCAGGCGATCTCGCGCGTTTTCGCCAAGCTGGGGGAAAAGAAAAACCGCGCCAAGGCGCGCATGAAGTTCCTCATCGCCAAGCTGGGGCTCGACGATTTCAAGCGCCTGGTCGAGGAAGAGCGCGGCAAACTGCCGGCCGACCCGCGTTGGGAGGGCGAGCTTGCCGAGGCCATGGCAAGCTACCGGGACGAGCCGCTCAAGCCCCCGTCGGAGCTCGAGTTGCCCGCGGACGCCCCGGAAGCCCTGCGCCGCTGGCTCAACGGCAACGTCCGGCCGCAGAAGCAGCGCGGCTATTCGACGATCGGCGTCATGCTGCCGCTCGGTGACGTCGCTTCCGAGCAGGCGCGCCGCCTGGCGCAATTGTCGCTGCGCTTCACCACGGGCGCCATGCGCGCCACCGTCGATCAAAACCTGCTGCTGCGCTGGGTCTCGAACGCCGATTTGCCGGCGCTCTACGCCGGTCTGGAAGAAATCGGACTGAACGAAGCCGGCGCCGGCCTGCTGAAAGACGTCGTCGCCTGCCCCGGAACGGACTCGTGCAAGCTGGGCATCACCTCGTCGCGCGGACTCGCCGCCCACCTGCACCGCAGTTTCAGCAACGGGCTGAGCGGTATCGCCGACCGCGCCGACCTTTCGATCAAGATCAGCGGCTGCTTCAATTCCTGCGGCCAGCACCACGTCGCCGACATCGGTTTCTTCGGCTCCGTGCAGCGCAAGCAGAACCACACCGCGCCGGTCTTCCAGCTCACCGCCGGCGGCTCGCTGCGCAACAACGCCGAATCGTACGGCTTGGCCGTGGGCAAAATCCCCTCGCAAAACGTCGAAAAGGCCGCAGCCCGGCTGGCCGCGTTCTACAGCCGCGAAAAACAGGGCGATGAAACCTTCAGCCAGGTCGTGGAGCGGCTGGGCAAGGCGCGCCTGCGGCAAGAGCTCGAGGATTTGATGCTGCTGCCCACGCTCGACGAAGCGCCGGAGTTCTACAAGGACATCCGCCAGCCGTGGCAGTACCAGCGCTCCATCGGCGTCGGCGAGTGCGCGGGCGAGGTCGTCGATCAGGCGGAGTTCATGCTCGAAGACGCCGACCGCATCCACTTCGAGGCGACGCTCGATCTCGACGAGGGGCGTTTTGCCGAGGCCGCGGGCAAGGCCTTCGAAGCGAACAAGAAAGCCGCCGACGCCCTGCTCTTCACCAAGGGGCTGTGGCTGTCGGACAAATACGACACGGTCGCCGAGTTCCGCAAATTGTTCTACGAGCCGGACGCCTTTTACCGTCCGTTCGCGGAAAACTTCTTCCGCGCCGCGCAAGAGGGCGCGACCGCCGACCCCGAAAAAGCCCGCTTGCGGGTCGAGGAAGCGACGCTCTTCATCGAAGCCGCGCAGGGAGTCTATTCGCAAGCAACGAATTTTTAGCGCTCCGCCGCGGGCGGCGCGGGGCGCGGCGAAAAACTCCCGCCGCGGCAAGATACATGGAAACCGACCTGCAAAGAATCGACGTCAAGCTGCTGCTCGACGCGCCGCCCGCGCCGAATCTCGACCCGTTTCTGACGATTTTCGACCGCTGGCGGCGGATGGAAGACCACGCCTGCGACTGGGTAGATCTGGCCGATTACGCGCACATGGCGCAAGGGCCGGGCATCCTGATCGCCGGCAAGCGCGATCGCTACGCCGTCAACCTGAACCCTCCGGGGCCGGGGCTGCTGACGAGCACGCAAAGCGGCCTGCGCGGCAGTTTGCTCGAGCGCTTCGCCGAGGCCCTGCGCCGCGCCCGCGAACTCAACGCCGCGCTGCTCGCCGAGCCGGAATTTCCGGCGGACTTCAATCCGCGCGAGGGCTGCTGGGAAATCTTCGTCAACGACCGCCTGGCCTTTCCCAACAGCGCCGCGGCGGACGCGCGCATCCGCCCCGCGGCGGCGGCGGCCTTCGGCGTTTCCCCGGCGAGTCTCGCGCGCCGCGCCGACCCGCTCGGCAGACTAGGCTACTCCCTGCGCGCCTGACGCGGGCGGCAGCGCCGCGCGCAATTCGCCGCGGCCGATTTCGGCGAAAAGCTCAAGCAGCGCGCCGGTCACCTTGCCGTTGGCGCAGACCAGGCGGGCGTCGCCGGGGCGGTAGCCGCCGCCCTCGAAATCGCAGTATTGGCCGCCGGCCTCGCTGAGGATCACCAGACCGGCGCCGACGTCCCAAGGCTTGAGGCCGATTTCCCAAAACCCATCCAGGTGGCCGCGCGCCACCGAGCACAGGTCGAGCGCGGCGGAACCCGTCCGCCGCACGCCGTGGCTGCGCATGGCCACCTGATAGAAATAGTGGTAGTTGGGGTTGACGCGGCGGATGCTGCTGGGGAACCCCGTGGCGAAAAGCGCCCGGCGAAAGTCGGCAACGTCGGAAACCCGCAGCCGGCGCGTGTTGAGATACGCGCCGGAACCGGCCTCGGCGCAGTACAGATCGCCGCGGACCGGGTCGAACACGACGCCGGCCAGCCCCTTCCCCTCCGACCACAAGCCGATGCTGACGCAAAAACGCTCCATGCCGTGCGCGAAGTTGGTCGTGCCGTCGAGCGGATCGACGTACCAGACGAAACCGCCGCCGCGATCGACGCCGCCGCCCTCTTCGGCGACGATCGAATGCGCCGGGAAGCGCGCCCGGATGCGTCCGACGATGAGCTTCTCGGCGGCGCGGTCGGCAGCGGTCACCGTGTCGAACGCGCCCTTGTGCTCGACATCGACCTTGCCGTAATGGCCCATCAGGACCGCGCCCGCCTCGCGGGCGGCGTCCGCGGCGAAGGCAACGAAATCGGGGCTGTTCATAATGGGGATAAGCTCCAGCCTAGCAAGCCGGACAGGCGCGGCCAGCCCGCCGTGCGGGCCGTTTGCGTTCGTCCCCCGCGGTTTGGGGTACAAAGAAGAGGAATCATGCCCGCGCCCGGCAGCCCGCAATGGCTCGACCTCGTCCGCGAAGAAATCGTCGAGCCGGATCGCGTCATCGTCGATCCGCACCATCATTTCTGGCGGGAAGACCGGCTCCAGGGGCCGTATCTGCCGGCCGACCTGCTCGCCGATACGGGCTCGGGGCACAACGTCGCGCAGACCGTCTTCATCGAGTGCCGCGCCTGCTACCGGAAAGACGGCCCCGCGGCGCTGCGGCCGGTCGGCGAGACGGAGTTCGTTGCCGCGCTCGCCCGCGAATGCTCCGGCGGAAACGGCGCGGCGGTGGCCGGCATCGTCGCCCATGCCGACCTGAGAGCGGGCCGCGCCGTAGAGGAAACGCTCGCCGCCCACGCCGCAGCCGGCGCGGGACTGTTCCGCGGCATCCGCCACGCCGCCGCGCACCCCGAGCATCCCGAGGCGCTGGCCATTCCCGGCCGCGCGCCGGCAGGCCTCTATGCCGACGCCGGGTTCCGCGAAGGCGTACGCGCGCTCGGCCGCCTGGGGCTTGTCTGCGACGCTTGGCATTACTACTACCAGAACCGCGAGTTCGCCGCCCTTGCCGACGCCGCCGCGGACACCGTGTTCGTCCTCGACCACTTCGGCACGCCGCTCGGCGTCGGCCCCTACGCGGCGCGGCGCCGGGAAATCTTCGAGGACTGGAAGCAAAGCATCGCCGAGATCGCCCGCCGCCCCAACGTCTTCGCCAAGCTCGGCGGCCTGGCCATGCCCGACAACGGTTTCGGCTGGCATCGGCGGGAAACGCCGCCCACTTCGGACGAGTTCGCGGAGGCGCAGCGGCCGTATTACCTGCATGCCGTCGAGTGCTTCGGCCCGCAGCGCTGCATGTTCGAGAGCAACTTCCCCGTGGACAGGCTCTCGATAAGCTACGCAGTGCTCTACAACGGCATGAAGAAAATCGTGCGCGATTTTTCCGAAGACGAAAAGGACGCCATGTTCAGCGGCGCAGCCCGCCGCGCGTACCGCCTGCAAGCGCCCGACTCCCGCTGACCGCCCCTGAGCGCCGGGCGGCTACTTCCAGGGCGGCTCTTCTGGCAGCAGCGCTTCGAACTCGGCGATGCGTGCTTGCTCATACTTGCCGGCGTAGGTTCCCGCGTAAAAGCGGTCGAGCGCTTCGTCGTGGAGCCGCTCCCACGACTCTTCCTCGCGTCCGGGGTTGACCGGATAGAAGAGGCATCCCGCAGCTTCGGCGGCCTTGCGGTCGCCCGGGGCGTCGCCGATCATCAGCTTCTTGCCGGCGGCGTAGCGGCCGTCGGCCATCGCCGCGAGGTGCTCGGTTTTCTTGCCGAGTTCCTGTCCGGCGATGATCAGCGGGTAATGGTCGACGCCGTTCTCTTTCCACTCGCGGTTGAGCGCCTCGCCGGGCGTGCCGGAGACGACGGCCAGGTCGGCGCGGGCAATCATCTTGTCCATCGCGGCGGGCGCCTTGGGAAAGGGCGGCACGCCCTCGACGATATCCTTGACCGCGGCGTTGACGGCGAGGCTCCACTCCATCACGCGGTCGAGCAGCGGGTGCGGGTTTTGCCTCCTGTAGCCTTCCAGGCCGGCGTTGCTCGGCGGAAACGCGGAATCGACGAACGCCTCGAAGGGCGCAAGGTCGGGAATGCGGCAGCCGCGCGCGGCGGCCTCCGGCCACTCCTGCAGCAGCCTGAGGCTGCGGATGCAGACCGGAAAACGGTTCATGCCGCGCGTCTTGGAATAGAGATTGGCGAACTCCCAGACGCGCCGGGCGTACTTCGACGCCGCTTGCAGCTTCCAATGCTTGATGAACATCGGCGCGAAACATTCCTTGTGCTTGATCTCCATCGAATCGAACACGCAGCCGTCGGAATCGAGGCCGATGAAGAAATCGCGCGAGGACTCGAACTCGGAGAGGGCGTGGAATCGGGGCATGGCTCAATCGTTCCTGTTCCACTGCGAATGAAAAACGCCTTCCTTGTCGAGGCGCCTGTAGGTGTGCGCGCCGAAATTGTCGCGCAGCGCCTGCAAGAGATTGGCCGGCAGAAACTCCGAGCGGTAGCTGTCGAGGTAGGCCAGCGTCGCCCCCAGGCACGTCGCCGGCACGCCGCTTTCCGCCGCCGTCAGCACGACCGAGCGCAGCGCCGGCAGCGCGGCGTTGACCACGGGCGAAAACGACGGGTGGACGATGATGTTGTCGATGCCGGCGCCGCCGCGGAACGCTTCCTTGATCGGGTCGAGCAGCCGGGAGCGGATGATGCAGCCGTCTTTCCAGATGCGCGCCACCTCGGCCAGGTCGGTTCCGTAGTCGTATTCGCGGGAAGCCGCCCGGATCAGGTGCAGCCCCTGGGCGTAGCAGGCGATCATGGTCAGATGCAGCGCGTCGTGCAGGCGCTGCGTCAGTTCATCGACGCCGCCGCGGAATCCGCCGCTTGGGGCGCGGATGATTTGCGACGCCTCGACGCGGGCCGCCTTCAGCCCCGACTGGATGCGCGCGTTGACCGCCTGGGCGAGCGTGGGGATGGGGATGCCCAGGTCGAGGGCGCTTTGCGCCGTCCATTTGCCGGTGCCCTTCTGCCCCGCCGTGTCGAGCACTTTTTCGACCAGCGCGCCGCCCGTGTCGGGGTCGATCTTGTTCAGGCATTCGGCGGTGATATCGACCAGGAAGCCGCCCACTTGCGGCGAGGCCGTCCAGTCCTGAAAGATTTTCCGGATGGTCGCCGTGGGCAGCGCGGCGGCGCGGCGCAGCACGTCGTAGGTCTCGCAGATGGCCTGCATGATGCCGTACTCGATGCCGTTATGCACCATCTTCACGTAGTGGCCGGCCGACCCGCGCCCGCAATAGGCGACGCAAGGGCCGTCGTCCGCGGTTTTGGCGGCGATCTTTTCAAGCACCGGCGCGATGAGCCGGTAGGCTTCGGCGTTGCCGCCGGGCATGATCGACGGCCCCCACAGGGCGCCCTCTTCGCCGCCCGAGATGCCGCAGCCGACGAAGTGGAAGCCCGCCGCGTGGAGCGCCTCGGCGCGGCGGTTGGTGTCGGGAAAATGCGAGTTGCCGCCGTCGATGATGATGTCGCCCTTTTCCAGAACCTCGGTCAGATCGGCGATGACGGCGTCGGTTCCGGCGCCGGCGGTGACCATCAGCAGGACGCGGCGCGGCCGGTCGAGCAGGCGCGCGAACTCGGCTATCGACTGGGTGACGGCGACGTTTTTGCCGGCGGCCTCCTCGCGCATGCGCTGCGCCTTGTCACCGCCGCGGTTGTAGGCGGCGACGGGAAAGCCGTTGCGCTCGATATTCAGAGCGACGTTGCGCCCCATAACGCCGAGTCCGGCGACGCCGAAGTTTCCAGCGGACATGATTTTGCAGTTCCTTGTCGAAGCGGTCCCGGCGCGCGGAAGCCGGGAAACTTCCTATTGTAACCGACCGCAGCGCGGCCTTTGCCGCGGACCGTCAGCGGCTGCGGCCGCGGGCGCGGATGCGTTCGAGCGCCTGCTCGAGGCGGTTCGCCGTCTCGGGGTAGCGCTCGATGACGTTGCGCCGCTCGGAGAGATCGGCCTCCAGGTCGAAGAGCCGGTAAGGCCGCGCGAAGGGCTTGCCCTTGGGGGCTTCGCGCCCGCCGGAGCCGTTGCCCGCGACGAGCTTCCAGCGGCCGTCGCGGACGGCGAACATACCGCCGCCCGAGTGGTGGATAATCGGCGCCCTCGGCCGCGCCCGCGGGCCGCCGCGCAGCAGCGGCAACAGGCTGAAGCTGTCTTCGGCAGCGTCCTCGGGCAGCGCGGCGCCGGCAATCTCGGCCAGCGTGGCGAAAATATCGGTCAGGCAAATCGGCTCGGCCTGCTTGCCGCCGGGCTCGATTTCGCCGGGCCAGCGGGCGAAGAAGGGCACGCGGTGGCCCGCTTCCCAGATATCGGCCTTGGTTCCGCGAAAGACGTAGTTCGCCGTGTGGTTGAGCGAGCGGTAGGCCTGAACCGTCTCGTCGTCGGCGTGGTCCGTTTCCTCCGCGCCGTCGAGCCGGTACATGTACGAGCCGTTGTCGGAGGTGTAAATGACCAGGGTATTGTCGGCGGCGCCGGCCTCGTCGAGCGACCGCAGCACCTCGCCGACCGCGGCATCGACCTGCGCGATGAAGTCCCCGTAAGGGCCGAGCCGGGTCTTGCTCCGAAAACGCTTGTGCGGCCAGGTCGGCTTGTGCGGCGCCGTCAAGGGCATATACAAAAGGAAAGGCTTGGCCTGTTTCGCCTGCCGGCCGATGAAGCCCGCCACCTCGCGCACCAGGTCGTCGAGCACCTTCGCCGGGTCGAGATCGGGCGCGCGCTCGCCCTTGCGCATGAAGCGCGGGAATTGGATCGCCGGCTGCTCGACGAGGGGGAACGCGGTGATCCTGCCGTTGCGGATGTAAACGTAGGGCGGGAAATCGAGCGACGCCGGAATGACGTAGGAATAATCGAACCCGCGGGTGTGCGGACCGTCGCTGACCGGCTTGCTGAAATCGAACGCGCCGGCGGCTGTTTTGGCGAAACCGAGGCCGAGATGCCACTTGCCCACGACCGCCGTTGCGTACCCCTGCGCGCGCAGAAACGAGCCGATCGTCTCGCGGCCCGGCTCGATCAGCGGCTCGCCGTAGCCGTTGAGCACGCCGCTCTTGAGCCGCGTGCGCCAACTGTAGCGCCCGGTCACCAAGCCGTAGCGCGTCGGAGTGCAGACCGCCGAGGGCGTGTGCGCGTCGAGAAAGGTCACGCCCTGCGCGGCCAGCCGGTCGAGATGGGGCGTGGGAATCCGCGACTGCGGGTTGAGCGCGCGAACGTCGCCGTAGCCCATGTCGTCGGCCATGACGATGACCACGTTGGGCGCTTTCGCGGCGGCCGCGGCCGCCGCGAGCAGCAGCAGGGAAACGATGCGCAGCGGCATGGATGCGGGCATTCCTTTATTTCTTGATGCGGCGCTTGCCTTCCATGTCGCGTTTCTCATTGGTCACGTCGAACTCGAAGTCGTCGGCCCACTGCTTGTAATCGGCGTTTTCGAGGTGCGGCTCGGCCCATTGCTGCGCCAGACCGAGGATGAACGTTCTGATTTTCGGCTCGTTGAGGCCTTCGCGGTCGAACATCATGGCCGTATCGAGCAGGTAGCGGGCCATCGCCGTCTCGAAATCGGAGCGGGCGGCCGAGGCGCTTCCCGCGCCGAGGCCGGCGCGCAGCTTGTCGATATCGTCTCCCGCGCCGGAGAGCGCCGCCGCGGCGCGCAAGACCGCGCGGGTCAGCGTCTGCGACTCCAGCGTCGAGCTTTCCGCAGCCTCGCCGTCGCCGCGCGGCACGCGCCCCGAGCGCACGGTTTGCAGTATCGGCGACTCCGCGGCCGAACCGGGCGGCAGCGGGAACTCGAGCGTCACCGCCTCATCCCCGCCGGCCGCCTTGCGCACCGCGCCCATGCCTTCGGCGAGGTCGATGGCGCTTTGCCGGGTCCGGCGGCGGTATTCGTTGATCGCCGGCTGGAACTCCGTGGACTGCTTTTCGTTGTTTTCCTGCCCTTCGACGTAGGCTTCGGCCAACTCGTCGTAGCCCGCCGCCAGCCCCGCCAGCAGCGCGGCGCGCCACAACACGGCCTTGCTCTGGAGCGGGCCTTCCGCCTTGGCCGCCGCCTCGATCTGCTCGTCGGCCTTGGCGTAATCGTTGATGGCGACGTTCCCGGCGGCGGCGTCCCAGTACCACTCCGGCGAACCCTGTTGGGGTCCCGACTCGCCCGCCGAGCACGCGGCCAGCGCCAGACAGAGCGCGGCCAGCGCGGCATGGTAAATATGAAGATGCTCCCGATGTTGCATGGAACCCTCCTTTCCGTTGCACAGTGTCGCAGTATTCGTCAACCGCTGCAACCGCGGCGCGGTATTTTTTGACGCATGCGCGAAAAACAGGCGGCTTCCGCGCCGCCCGATGCGCCGGCGCGGGGTTTCGTTCTGGTCGGCGGGCGCAGCTCGCGGTTCGGCGCGGACAAGGCGCTGCACCCGCTCGACGGCCGGCCGATGGCGCTGCGCGTCGCCGACGTCGTGGCGCAGGTTGCCGCGTCGGTGACGCTGGTCGGCCCCCCGGAGAAATACGCGGCGCTCGGCCTGCCGGTGATCCCCGACAAGGTTATCCGCGGCAAGCCGGGCGGCATCGGCCCGTTGGGCGGCATCCTCGCCGCGCTGGAAGCCTCCGAGACCGAGTGGAACCTGATCGCCGCCTGCGATCTGCCCGGCATTGAGCGTTGCGTACCGGCGCGCCTGCTCCGCCGCGCGCGGGCGCTCCCGGCCGTCGACGCCGTCTGGCCCGCAACGTCCGACGGACGGCTGCAGCCGCTCTGCGCCGCTTACGCCAAGCGCGCCGCCGTCCCCGCGCGGCAGGCGGCGGAACGCGGCGTCCATAAACTCGCCGACGCCTTCGCCGCCTGCCGCATCGCCAAGCTGCCCTTCGGCGACCCGGCCCCCTTCCGCAACGCGAACCGCGCCGGCGACGTGGAGGCGCTGCTTCAAGCGGGCGCAAACGGCGCTTGATCGGAGTTTGAAACCGCCCGGCAAGGGGCTTGCGGTCCGGATTGCGCCGCTGCTATACTGAGATGCAAGCGGCTCGGCCGGACACTATAATTACCGGAGGGCCGGCGCGGCGGGGTTGCTGACCTTTCCCTTGCCGCGCCGCCGGTAGTCCGGCCGGGCCGCTGTGACGGAACGGAGGAAGGAGGAGCCGATGTTCGCGCAATTCGGGGCATTTCCGGCGCCGGAAGAATCCACGCACATCGTGTACAACCTGTCGCCGACCGACAAGGGTTGGCGGCTCCACGTCCGCTTGCCGAAACGGGTTTCGACCTCGGACCGGCGCATCGTTATCGACTGGATCCGCTCCTACCGGGACGAGGTGCGTCAACAGCATCCCTACTGGCTGACGGCGTTCCACGGCGCCGATCGCGAATACACTCTCGACATCCTGCCCGCAAAAGACCCCAAAGACGCGATTGTCAAGGCATGGCATACTATGTCGGAATCGCAAAACCGGGGTTTCGGCCATGCCTGAGAACAACGAAAAACCGGACGACCCGGAAGTAGCGAGAGAAGGCGGCTCGGATGACGGAACCGGCGAAGATCTGATTCCGGTGAAGGAACCGCCAAGCACGACAGTCCCTGTTCAGAACACCCAGATCAACATTCAACAGATACCGCCCCAAGCTCTGGACAAGCTCTCGCCCGAGCAAATCCTGGATTTTCACAAATCGATTCTGGAGCACATGGATAGAAACGAAAGCCGCCGTTTCGAGTTCATCATGGATCAAGCAAGCAAGAACAATGCTTCGCAGAGGCGGTACGCTTTCGTGGGCGGATACATCGCTTTGGCGGGTATCGCCGTCGCGACGTACTTGGCCGCGACCGGCAACGAAAGCGTTGCGATAGCCCTTGCAACTTCTCTCGCCACCATAATCGCCGTGGTAGCGGGCAGCAGAATCATTGCCGACTGAAACGGTCGGCGGCAAAGGTTTGCTTGGCTGGGACAGGCTTTGCGTGTGTCTCTGCATTGCCTTGATTCGCCTACGGATATCCACTGCCCACCAATCGCTTCAACCAGCGTCCGCAGCGTCCAAGATGACCGGCGCCGACGATCCATTTTGTCAACAACGAATCTGTTGACGATGCGCGCGGGATTCGGAGCGCGTTGGGGCGCGTCCGTTCGAGATGCGCAAACGACGGCGAGCGCCCGAAAGCTCAAAGCAGGCCGTACGCCCGGGCGTTCGCAAGCAGCAGAAGCACCGCATTGAAGGCGAACAGCCAACGCATCTCGACCCGCACCGCTGCAAGGTCGGTTTTGACGTCCGAAGGCATTTTCAACAGGGGCGCCGGCGCCCGATTCCTACTATACGACAGCGGCCGGGCCGATTGACGCGGAGAGTTTCGGTCCGCTGCCGCTGGCTCCGAAGTCCAAGGGCGGCGGCTTCGCTCGTAACGAGCCGTCAGGAATTGCTCTCCCTGCCGAGTTTTTCAAGAATGCTTTCCGCTTTGGACGCTACTTTGCCTTTGCCCTGTCTTCGAGCCAAGTCAAGAGCCTTTTGACAATCTTTTCGCGCTTCGCTCAAGTTGCCTGACTGCGCATTCGCAATGCCCCGGTTGTTGTAAGCTTCAGCATTGCCCGGATTCAGCCGGATCGCTTCGTCATGGTCCGCGATGGCATCCTTATACCGGCCAAGGCCGTTCTTCGCATTGCCCCGGTTGCTGTAGGCTCCGTCAAGGTCCGGCTTCAGCCGGATCGCTTCGTCATAGTCCGCAATGGCTTCCTTGTGCCAGTCAAGATCGCTCTTCGCAACGCCCCGGTTGTTGTAGGCTTCGGCAAGGTCCGGCTTCAGCCGGATCGCTTTGTCACAGTCCGCGATGGCTTCCTTGTGAAGGCCAAGGCCGTTCTTCGCATTGCCCCGGTTGTTGTAGGCTTCGGCAAGAGCTTCGGCAAGATCCGACTTCAGCCGGATCGCTTTATCGTAGGCATTCACAGCCGCCTTGAAATCGGACTTTTCTCCACAGAGATAGCCGATGGAAAACCACGCCCCGGCTTCGATATCGTCATCGGTTCCTGCAACGTCTTTGGCAATGGACCGCCACTCCCGGATGGCGTCCTCAATCCTGCCTTGCTCCTGAAGCGATATGGCGGCAGCGATCGCCCGGTCTATCGGCGATGCTGCGGGATCGCCCTGCACCTTTTCCGCAGCCTTCCTGGCCTCGTCGGGATTGTCCTTGACACTCTCAGCGGTCATTTTCCGCAAATGAGATTCCGCCGTATCCCTACTTCTCCGAATTTCTTCAACAAGCTTCCGTGCTTCTTCAGCATGTTGCTTGGACAATTCCGCGTTCTTGCGCGCTTCGGCTTCCAGGTCGCGGAACCGCCTGTACGCGAAAAACCCGCCCAGAGCGCCTCCTATTGCGATGACAATGCCAAACAGCGTAAGGAAGACAGCCGTAGCCTGGAGCCACCAATCGAGCATCCTCGCCCGGTCGTCCAGCACCTCGCGCCGCAGCCGGTTTTCGATTTGCAGGATTTCGTCCGCCGGTTGCGGGCTTGCATTGCCTGGGGCTGCGGACTCATCGGGCGCAGGGGACGGCTGTTCGCCCTCGGATTCCCCGTTGCCTTGCTGGGTTTCCACAGCAGGGGGCGCCGCCGTTTGCAAGGCGGGAAGGTTCGCCACAAAGACCGCGGAGAATACCGGCAAGGCGGCTGCAACGACCAAGCGGTCTATCCGCGGAAACCGGTTCCTTGCCGGGGCGCTCGTTCGTTTCGCATGGTTGCCCATAAACTCCATTTTATTTTTTCCGTTTGCGTTGCGCACGGCAATTGCGCTTTATGCTACTTTGGAGCCATGGCTATCACACTCTCA
Source organism: Bryobacterales bacterium (assembly GCA_965242705.1). Taxonomy (GTDB): domain Bacteria; phylum Acidobacteriota; class Terriglobia; order Bryobacterales; family UBA6623; genus CATQHP01. Next base: position 4,357,428 of record OZ251486.1, on the reverse strand, counting down.
AAAGAGACCATCGACAAGTACGAGCAGGAGCTCGAGGAGAAGTACAAGCGCGACAAGGAAGGCGTGCAGGCGATGCGCGCGCTTCTGGCCCACATGGAGGCCGGAGGCTCGGCGCCGGCCGCCGCCCCCAAACGCGCCGCTGCGCCCAAGCGGGCCGCCGCGCCCAAGCGCGCCGCCGCCTCCGCCAAGCGCGCCGATCCCGGCAAGCGCCAGACGCTTCCGAGCAAAATCATGGAAATCTGCGACGCGAACAAAGATCAGCAGTGGACCATGCGGCTCATGCTCGAACAACTGCGCCGCGCCGGCTACCCCATGAATCAGTCGAAGCCCGAGATCGCGCTGTCGAACGCCATGAGCAACTTGGCCAAAAAAGGAAAGCTGGCCATCGTCGCCAAGCGTCCGGGCCGAGCGGGCACGCTCTATCGGTTGGGCGGCGCAGCCCCGGCAGCCGGCTAAGCGCAACCGCAAGCGCCTCGGCGCGGCTCACAAGCCGAGGCGCTCTCCCATCCGACAAAAACGGCAATGGCGCCACGCCGGCTCGCGGCGGCGGATGTTGTGCGCCCGCGGCATATGCGGTCAACGGCTTGCTGCGATAGATAACGCTCCCTGAAGTAACGCCCGTTGCCGGGCCTATCGGCGATGATTATCAGCGAACCCCAAAGCCGCCGTAAAGTATCAATATGGTTGCTTCCGCAATCCATCCCGGCGAACATCTTGCCGAAGAGTTGCAAGCTCTCGGCATGAGCGCGGCTGCTCTTGCGCGCAGTCTCGATGCGCCTGCGAGTCGCATCGTCCGCATTCTGAACGGTCGTCAGGCCGTCAGCGGCGATACGGCGCTGCGGTTGGCCCACTTCTTCGGAACCAGCGCGGAATTCTGGATCAACCTGCAAAAGCTCTACGAGTTGCGCCTTGCGGAAAAGCAAGCCGGCAAGGCGATTGAGTCCCTGCCGACCCTCAAGAACGAACACGTCCGCGCTTGAAACCCGGGGCGCTTTTCCATCCGGCAAAAACGGCAACACGCGAGTTCACGGCGGCGGAAGCAGCGCGCCCGCCTGACCATACCGGTCGAAAGCGCCGGAATCAGGAAGCCGCGCGGACGCTCTTTTCTTTCTTATCTTCGATTCGCTCGTCGATATCCTTGAGGATATCCTGCGCAACATCGCTTATTTCCGCCGGCGCGCGAACGTCCTCGCCGCCGTGCCGGCGCAAGGCAACGATGAGAGGACCCAACGCAGCGGATTTCGCCTCGTCGCTCGACAGAATCTCGGCAATATCGCGGCCGGAGGCGCCGGAGGCGACAAAGCCGGGCAAAAACTGCAGCATTTCCCGCACAGCCTCCTTGTTTTCGGGATCGAATGCGGCATACGCGGAACGGAACGCATCCAGGGAAGCTCCATGCCTTCCTAGCATCAGCAACGCCCACGCTCGCAGACAGTTTGCCTTCAACAACGCCTTGGTAGCCCAATACTGGATACTTGACGCAGCGACACATCCGTAACGCTCCACGACCTCGTCATAGGTCGCAATCGCCGCCTCGGTCCTGCCCGACTCTCCTTGCTGATTCCCTTTCTCGCACAACGCCGCAGCAACCCAATACCGGATCTCCGGCGCATCGCTGCTCCCATAGCGCCCTACAACCTCGTCATAGGTCGCAATCGCCGCCTCCGTCTCGCCCGACTCCCTTTGCCGATTTCCTTTCCGGCACAGCGCTAAGACAGCCCAAAACTGGGTATCCGGCGCATCGCTGCCTCCGTAACGCTTCACGACCTCGTCATAGGTCGCAATTGCCGCCTCAGTCTCGCTCAACTCCTCTTGTTGATTCCCTTTCCAGCACAACGACATGGAAACTATAAATTGGATATTCGGCGCATCACTGTCTCCAAAACGCTTCACGACCTCGTCGCAGGTCGCGATCGCTGCCTCAGCATCGCCCGACTCCCCTTGCCGCTCCCCTTTCTCGCACAACGCTACGGCAACCCAATACCGGGTATCCGGCGCATCGCTGCCCCCAAAACGCTTCACGACCTCGTCATAGGTCGCAATTGCCGCCTCAGTCTCGCTCAACTCCTCTTGTTGATTGGCTTTCCAGCACAACGCCGCGGCAACCCAACCCTGTGTTTCCAACGCATCGCTGTTTTCAAAACGTCCCACTACTTCGTTACAGGTGGTAATCGCCGCTCCAGCCTCGCCCAGCTTCCCTTGTTGATTGGCTTTCCAGCACAACGCCGCGGCAACCCAATACCGGATATCGGGCGCATCATTGCCTCCAAAACGCTTCACGACCTCGTTGCAGGTCGCGATCGCCGCCTCAGCATCGCCCGACTTGCCTTGCAGTCTTCCCTTGTCATACAACGCAGCGGCAACCCAATCCTGAACCTCCGGCGCATGGCTGTTGCCAAAACGCTCCACAACCTCGTCCCAGGCCGCAATCGCCGCCTCCATCTCGCCCGACTGCGCATGCTCTAGTCCCTGAGCGGCAAGTCGTTTCACTTCCTCCAGCGCCGTGCCTCCGCTGAACTCCGCCCCCCGGCCGGCGGCCCCCTCAGGTTCCGGCCATCCCATACCGCGCAAAACACCGCGGATATGGGGATCCTCGACCATCGCCCTCTCGATCCCTTCACGGATAGACGGCCTTTGCGCCGCCTCCTCATGCAACATGCCGGACATCCCGGCCAGTTCGCCGCGGCTGTAGAACACCGTCATGAAGCGGATCAGATGCTGCACGACGGCGGCCTCGCCGCGCTCGCGGCGCAGCTTGTAGTAGATGCTGTAGAGCCGTTCCGCCGCGGCGTACAACCGCTTCCCGCCTTTCCCTTCCGCGATCACCGCGCCGCGGCCGGCAAGCCGCCCGAGCATGGTCGATACGACCCGAATGTCCAGGCGCGCCCGCGCCGCAATCTCGCCGACGCTCGACGGCCGCCAGAGATCGACAACCGACAGATAAACGCGGCGCTCGGTCTTCGCGAAAGCCTCCAGAACGCCGCGGAAATACTCGGTATGCTCATCGACCAATTGCACCAGTTGTTCCAGCAATTCGCGCATCGACCGGCGCCGCGCGAACCCGGCGAGAATCGTCAACAAACGGGGGCTGCCTCCGGTAAGTATCTCCAGCGGCCTGATTTCCCGCCCGTCCACGTCGCCGCCGGCGGCCATTTTCCACAGCCGCCGGCAGCTTTCCGTGTCCAACGGCTCCAGATCGACGACGCGGAACAACTCGAAAAAAGGCTCCCGCGCATCGTCCAGCCCCTTGAAACGACCGGCAGCCGTGGCCAGCAGCATGACGCGGGGCTCCGTCTGAAGCTCTTTGCGCAGCTTCCAACCGAAATCGTCGTCCGCGTCGGCGCACAGCGCTTGCAGGTTCTCGACCATGAGCACAAGCTGTTTTCCCAACCGGTCCGCCGTTTCCAGGACGGCTGCGCGGGCGCGCTCTTCGAGCAGAAAATCCCCGCGCGGCCGCGCGGCCAGAGCGCCGTGCGCCTCGCGCAGTTCCCGCGCAAGTCCGGCATCGCGGGCGGCGAGTTCGCGGGCAAGGTGAAACAGCGCTTCAAGCCAGAAATCGGACGCATCGAAGATCTCCGGGTTCTCTTCCATGAACCGCACCGGAAACAACCGTTCAGAAAGTCCCTCGTTCGTGCGCAGTTCCGCGGCGGCGCGGGCCAACAGCATCGTTTTCCCGCGGCCGCGGGGCGCAACGAGCAGAACGTGCTGGCACGACGCCGAACCGATATTGCCGCCCAAAACCTCCATCACGAGGCCGAACTCGCGCTCGCGCACCACGAACTGCCGCTTCACCTCCGCATCGGATTGCAGCGTTCCCGGATTGAACTTGCGGATTTGCCGCGCAGACGGTTCGTTCACGGCGCCGTTCTCCCGCCGCCGTCCGAACAGCGGCTCGCCAAGGGCTCATGATGCCCGGCAAAGCGGGTCTTGAAGTAATCCCTCAACAAATGGGACGGGAAGCGGTAAACGCCGGCGGAATCGGCCTGCAAATAGCCGTCGTGCTCCAGGACTTCGAGCGTATGCGCGATGCGGGCGGGCGCATCGTCAACCAATCTGGAGTACAACCGTTCGAGGCCGCGGCGGGCATCCGCGCCGAATGCCTGCTGCGCAGCCGCCTCGGCGAGTATCTCCATGGCGATACGCCGGTTTTCCTCCGCCAATCCTTCAGCGAGGCGCGTCTCGTAATGTACGAGATCGTTTTGCCCCGAAGGGCCGAGAAGCTGCGTGCGGTAAACCTCTTCGACGTCCGCCGCCGCCAGCCGATCCCGCCCCTGCATCGCGGCGAAGTCCTGCAGGCGCGCGAAGAAGGATTGCACATGGTGCGGGATGCCGATGCCGAGCTTCTCATATACGGCGGCGGCCACGCCGTCTTCGATGGACAATCCGCAGTCCCGGGCGAGACGCTCGAAGCACTCGATGCTTGCGCGGCGGTCCCAGGGGCCCAGACGAAAGGAGTAAAAATAGTTGATGCGATCGGATATGCCCAGCCCCCGCACAAGCGGCTCCAGGCCGATGCTGCCGGACACGATGAGAGACAGAGATTTGCCCTCGACGTCCTGCATTTTACAGCGCAGCCAACTCAGGAATTCATCGACCCGCTTCAGGCCGTCCTGCTCATCGCGCAGCATGCGGTTGAGGAATATCGGCAATTCATCCATGACCAGCAGTGCCGGTCTTTCGTGCTCGGCGCAAGCGCGGATCAGTTCGCCCCCGCAGCGGCGCCAATTCCCGGCGTTCAACTCGCCGCGGAACTTCAAGCGAAACTCTTCCCGACCCGCGCCGACTTCCTCGATTCTGTCGCGGAATCCGCGCCAAACCTCAGCGGCGCGCGCCCGGACCGAGCGTGCAACTCCGGCAATCCGGGCGGCCGCGGCAATCTCGGCGACCGCGTCCTCCGCGCAAGTTGCCGCTTCGAGGTCTGCAAAGAGAAAGACCCATTCTTGCCGTTCAAGCCGCCGCCCGAGCTCGCGGGCGACGCTGGTCTTGCCCATGCGCCGCTGCCCGGTCAACAAGACGTGGTTGCGCTCGCGAACCCGCGATTCCAATAGCTCCAGTTCTGGCCCGCGGCCGAAAAAATCGTCTCCGCTGACCCAGTTGCCGGTGGATACTTTCATCGCCCGCCGTTCCGCTCTTCAGCAAACCGCCGAATTCTCAGCGTAAACGATCAACGAATCCCATGTCAACAATTTTGTTGTCATCGAATTTGTTTACAAGCTATGCCGCAGCTTCGGATTCCCGGCGCTCAAAGCTCTGCTTCTTCGGGACAGTGCGCGGCGCGCCCCGTCCCAGGTTGCGGTCTCCGGCGCGGCCTCGGGCAGCGCAGCGCTCAACCCGGCTCTTGCCCGGCCTTTACCAGCCGATGCTCGCCCCAGTTGAAAAAATTGGCCGTGCGGCGCTGGAACCACGTCAGCGGAACCCGTTCCCGTTGCAGGGTTTCGCCTTCGTAACCCATCGCCACGAGCAATTCGTTGTGGCAGATAACGTCGAGCACCCGCATGACCGGGGGTTCCGTTACCTCGATGTCGAGGCGCTCGCGGTGGACGGCGGCTATCTCATCGTCGGAGATGCCGGGAGAGAGCCGCTTTTCAAGCCGCGTGAAATCCTTGACGAATTGGGCATGCCGGCCGGCCTTGACCCCGAAAGCGAAAACGAGCTTCAGGCCGGAAATACACGCCACGGCAAGCCCTACGGCTTTGTGGTCTTGCAAGATCGACAAGGCCGCTCCCGACCCCAAAAGCAGCAGCGCGAAGGTGAACCAACGGTCAACCGTTTCGAAAAACGCCTGCCGCCGCGAGTGGTAACGGATCGACCGGCGCACGTCGAACAGCAGCTCCTGAAAACTTTCGTTCGCCATAACCGAGCTTGTTGCCAAGACGAATGTTTGGCTTGAGTCTCAAATGAGGGCGAACATCCGGGCGGCCATAGCCAGGATGATCGCCGATTGGAAGCCGAACAGCAAACGGACTTCGGACCGCCGCGCCGCTGCATCGGCTCTAAGCCACGCGATATTTTCTTTGACCTTCACGACTTCATCCTTGACCTTCGCGACTTCGTCCTTCGTAGCGAGTTGTACGATGTCGTCCTTCGTAGCAAGTTGCACGAGGTCGTTCTTTGTCGCGAGTTGCTCGTCGGCGCGGCTGATGGCCGTCACAAGCGCCTCGGCCTGTTTCGGCGCAAAGCCGGCCGCCTCAAGAGCGCGGGCGGTGTTCAGCGTGTCGAGCGAATACATGGCTTATCCTCCAAGTCTGCCGCCATTATAGTACACGCGCTTCGCCCGCGGCGGTTTCGGGGGACGGGGCGGCGCCCGCGCAGAACTCGACAACCACCGCGGGCCGTCAACCGCCCGGCGGTTTGCAGAACCGACGCGGGGCCGGGCCAGCCGCAAGCGTCAAACCGGCTTCGGCCCGTCGGCGCAAGAATCGAGTCCCGCCGCTTACAATGACAACGGAAGAGCCGTTCGGACTACGCAAATTGCCCTCCGCGCCCCGCGAAAGTTTGAGGGTTGGAAGACAGCGCCATGACAAAAGGAAAGCAAATCGGCGGCTATGCTCCGCAACCGCAGAGAGATACCGCAGCTCCCGCGTTCCATGTTTCCGACACGCTTGACTGGTCGAGTTTGTCCGCTCGGATCAAAAACTGCGTGGTCGTAATCCCGGCCTGCTCAAAAACACCGCCAAGATTCGAATCGCGGAAATATCCCTCGCCTGAAGAACATATTTTTCCATCCAAAGGCTAACTCCGGGTTGCCGCCGCGCATTGCCCCTGTTTCTCAGTGCGGCGCGGTCTTTTCGATCAGAACGATGAGAATAACCGCCGCCTGGAAGCCGAACACCCAGCGGAATTCGGAGCGCAACACGGCGATATCCGTTTTTAGCGCCGCAATGTCCGCTTTTGCCGCGGCTTGCTTATCCGCTTGGGCCATGGCCGATGCGATGGCCTCGGCCTGCCGGCGCTCGAAGCCGGCCTCCTCGAGATCGCGGGCGGTGCGCAGCGTGTCGCGCGAGTACATGGCTTGCTTCTCAAGTCCGCCGCGGTCGGGGCAGCGCAGCGCTCAGCCCGACTCTTGTCCGGTCTTTACCAAGCGGGGCGCGCCCCAATTGAAGAAATGGGCGGTCAGGCGCTTATGCCACCCTACCCGAACCCAATTGCTCCGCAGGGTTTTGGCGTCGTAGCCCATCGCCTGGAGCAACTCGTTGTGGCAGAGATCGTTCAGCACGTGCATGACCGGGGGCTCCGCCGCCTCGATATCGAGACGCTCCCGCGCGGCGGCGGCTACCGTCTCTGCGGATTCGTCGCCGTACAGCCGCTTTTCAAGCCGCGTGAAGTCCTTGACGAACTGGGAATGACGGCCGGCCTTGGCCCCGAAAGCGAAAACGAGCTTCAGGCCGGAAATGACGGCGACGGCAAACCCCGCGGCCAAGGTCCAGTTTCTGCTGTTCTGGAAGGCTGACGCCGCCGCGCCCGACCCCAGCAAGAGCAGGAAAAAATCGGACCAGCGGTCGAGCCCCTCGAAAAACGCCTGCCGCTTCGAGTGGTAGCGTATCGAACGGCGTACGCCAAACAGCAGCTTGTGGTGAGCGTTGTTCGCCATAACCGAGCTTGTTGCCAAGACGAATGTTTGGCTTGAGTCTCAAATGATTTCGAGCATATGGGCGAAGATGGCCAGGATGATCGCCGATTGGAAGCCGAACAGCAAACGAAACTCTGCCCGCAAACTCCCGATCTTGCCTTCGATCGCCTTGACCATAACTTCAACCGTTGCAACATTGGACTTGAGTTCCTGGACTTCAGTCTTCGTAGCAAGTTGCACGAGGTCGTTCTTTGTCGCGAGTTGCTCGTCGGCGCGGCTGATGGCCGTCACAAGCGCCTCGGCCTGTTTCGGCGCAAAGCCGGCCGCCTCGAGATCGCGGGCGGTGTTCAGCGTGTCGAGCGAATACATGGGTTGTTCTCCGAGTCCGTTGCCATTATAGTACACGCGCTTCGCCCGCGGCGGTTTCGGGGAACGGGGCGGCGCCCGCGCGAAACTCGACAACGGCCGCGAAGCGTCAGCCCGCCCGCCGTCAGTCAATCCGGCTCGGTTCGGCTCAGGAACTTGTCGGCAAGGTCGAGCAGTCTTGCGGCGGTATCGGGATCCATCTTCTGCGTCTCGACGATCCACGGCTTCAGGTCTTCGAACTGCGCTCTCAGGTTCTCAACCCTCGCCTTCAACACTTCTTCGCCGCCGTAGATCTCGATGAGGGGATCCCAATACCCCTGTCCCCGCTCCAAGGCATCTTTCCAACCCGAAGGCGTCTCGAGCCCTTCCCAGGCAGTTCGGGCGTAGTCTGCGAGGAGGGCGAAGTTCAGCTTGGGCGAGACGGAGATTTTGAACAGCGGGCGCCCCGACGAATCGGCGACGACTTTGGCGAAACCGAAAACCTGTGTCAAGTTGCGATTCCTAGCGAGGTCGTCACTGGATGCGGACCCTATTTCCTCATACAGCACCTTCTCGAACTCGGCCGCCGCCGTCTCCGACACGAGCTTGGAGCCGCCGGCACTCTCTCGATGCCCGATATTGAGAACCAACCCCACCCTGGAAGAGAGCATTGTCACTTCGGGCAGAATGCGGCGGCGCACCGCGTTTTCGACGGCATCGGCGTCCTTCAAGACTTTCAAGAGGCGCAAAACGGTTCTGTCAACGATTGGTTGAACATCGGGGGAAAATGACGATTTCTCCGGAATGTCCGGCAAAAGATTCAGCAAAACAACGGTTCCAGGAACCACATGTTTTTCTTGAAACCGATTCTCGAACTCCATCAGATGCTCAATGACATTCCGCCATCGGGACGGATCGAGCGACCGCATGAATTGGTGTAGAGCTTCGCAGTCAGTCATCAGTTCGAAGGCTCGCCCCGCATCATAGAAAGCCAATAAATCATCGCCGCTTACGCGCTCCAGGTAGCACCGCAGAATAGGCTCATAGGCAACACGACGAGCCGCAAGCAGCGGTCGGGCCGGCGGCATTCGTTCATCCGCATTGCGCAATGCAGCGAGCAGCTCACTTGGATCCTCCTGGGGGATCGCGCTATATCGCGAGCCTGCCGGAAACAAAATACGGATCATGGCTTCAACCACTTCACGCTTTGGTTTTCCGCGCAACTTTTCGATGCTTTGCTTGTGCTGTCTCATGAGTTGATCATCGAACTCTCTCCCTCCTGCAAGATGTTCGTCGTCGCTTCGGGATATGGGCGGCACGGTCAAGCCGCCGACCGTACCGGGCAGGAGCTTGAAAACATCGGGCATGAAAACCCGAACGGCTTCGAGTCCGAGCACATCGGCAAGCGCCACCTTGCCCTCAAGAGCTGCCAAGGTCCCCCCAATAGCGGCGGCGTAGCGACAAACATCCCGCATGTTTCGTATGAGAGGCCGAACGACCTCACGGTAAACTTTGGGCAACAGCTCGTCGCTCCGGTCGAAATTCTCGATGCCGGCGAGGGCGTTCTCAATCACATCGCTAAGCTGCTGGTCGAGGATATGGCTGGGGGCTTGCGGCAAATCGAACGGTAGTTGAATGATTTTCTCCAGATAATCCCTTCCCGGCAGTCCTTCTTCGCCAAGCGCCTGTTCGACGCGGAAGCGGTCGCAAAGCACGATATAGACGATGTTGGGAAAGCTTGCCGTCAGGCGCACCAGCTTGAAAATGTCCCGGATTTCGGGGGGTGATAGGCGGTCCACGTCGTCAAGCACGACGATGATCGGGTTGTCGCGCTTTTGGAGGGTTTCTTCGATCTTCTTGCGGCGTTCGGCGATTCCGCCTTTGCGGCGAATCGATACGCCCACTGTCTTTAGTAGCCCACCGGACACACCAGTAAATGCCCTGCCGTAGTCCTCGAAAACCTTGCCGATCTTGGCAAAGTTGCGAATTTTCAACTCAGCCGAGAGTTCATCGAAGAACCGTCTGACAAGCTGCTCCGTTCCGCTGAACATCCACGGGTTGAAGTCGAGTACGGGAATGTCGTTTTGCTCAAACTCTTTGCGGGCGAGGTTAAGGAACGAGGTTTTGCCGGAACCCCAAGGGCCGAAGACGCCGACCACGGCGCCCTCGCTTGCGTCGAGTTCGAGAACGTGACGGGCAAACTTCTTGGCTTCGCCGGCCCTGCCCAAAACATCGGCGGCGGGGTCTCGTATCGGGTTGTCGCCGGGGATTGCCACTACTTCTATGATGGCACGGTCTTTTCGATCAGGGCGATGTCGGTTTTGTTGAGGTTGTAGAGGTCGTACACGAGGCGGTTGAGTTCGCGCTCGTCGTCGGCGGTGTCGGTCACGGAGTTGGCCTGCTTCGCCCGCTGGATGCCGTTGGCCAAGGCGGCCAAGCGCTTTTTCGTTGCCGGTTTCGCCGCGGCGATGGGTACGCGCTCCATGTCAGCGCTGAAGAATCTCATGCGCCCGCGGTCGAACGGATCGCCCAGGCACGACATGGCCATTCGGAAGTAGACGTCCATGAGCTTTGAGTTCAGCAGAGCGAGAAGGTAGCCGTCATCGCCGGGAACGATGTAGCAGGTATTGCCCGCCATGCGGCCGTCCCGGTCGAGCATCGCCCGCATTTCCATTCCGATGTCGGGATAGATGATCTTCGGTTTATCGAAGGCGGAGTAGTAAGCGCATTCGCGCAGTTCCCAGAAGAACCGCCCCTTGTCCTGTCTCTTGCGCAGTTTGTCCTGAAACTGAAACAGGTGGCCGTAAACGGCAGGATAAGTCTTTTTGAAAGTAGCGGCGGCAGCGATTTCGCTGTCTGCGGATGACCACGGCCACGACTTGTTGGCGCTGCCGGCAATGACGATTATATAGAGATTCGCCCAATCCGTTCGCCAGCGGCGAACATCCTTGCCGCGCAGCCATGGCTGGATAAGCTCTTCGCTGTTCGGAGCCTCGCCGATCAACCGCTGGCGAGTCTCTTCGTCGATAACGAAGGCCTCGTTCAAGCCCGTAACGATGCCGCGGTAAACCCCCTTTTTCACATACTTGCGGAGAGGCTTCCCGGCGGACTCGATCTTGCCGCGCAGATGCAGCAGCGGGGATAAGACCCAGCCGTCGGAACGCAGGTCGGAAACCCGCATGGAAAAGGCGCGTTGCCCGAAGGCTTTTTGCAGGTCCGCTATTTCTTCCTTCGTCTTGATGGCCGCGGCCTGCAACTCCTTGTGCGCGCCGCCCTTCGCCGCAAGGAAGATCGCCGGGTCGGTTCCGGCCTCGAAAACCGGAAGCTCGCCGAAATCGACGATCATGCGCGGCGGGGCTTCGCGCTTCAGGAAAGTTCGCAGCGGCTCGCCGTAGCCCGCGCGCATGAACTTGTTGGAAGCAATGAAGCAGAGCAGCCCGTCCTTGCGCAGGAACTCCACGCCCCTGTTGAAGAAGTAGGTATAGATATCCGCCGCGCCCCGGTAGAAATCTCCGAACGCGGCGGGCAGTCTCGCCTTGCCCGGAATCTTCTCGCCGCGCACGTAGGGCGGGTTGCCGATAACGATACCGAAGCCTTCGGTTACGCCGAACATCATTCGGGGATCGAACCACGGGGCGCAGTCGTTGGGGGCGTAGGGGTCCCAGTCGGCAATGGCGCGGGCGTTCTCGTGATCGAATCCATGCAGTTTTTCCAGCGTATCCGCCAATTTCTTGCGGGTTTGCTTGTCTTGCGCGATGCACTTCCGTTTCGCTTCGCGGTCGCGCGCGCTGAAGTAGCGTTCGCGGATTGCGAGCAACTCCCGTTCGATCGCCTCGATTTCCTTGCCGCCGAAGACGTATTGTTTCGGCTTCGCCGGCCCGATCAGCGCGTCCGCCGCGACGAATCGGGTTTCCAGGTTGGGCAGGGGCTGTACGCCGTAATTGTCGCGTTGGTCGTCGTTCCCGTTCTGCTCGACGATCAGCGAGATGAAGAAGCGCAGCTTGGCGATCTGGCAGGCGACGGGCTGGATATCCACGCCGTGAACGGCGTTGCGGATCAGGTAGAGCTTGCGGCCGAAGCCGCCGAAGCCGCGTTCCGGCGCGAACGCGCTTTCCACCGCCGCAACCGCTTTTTCGCGGGCTTGCGGGTCGTCGATGGCTTCGGCCTTCTCGCGTTGCCGCGCCTTCCAGCGCTCGTTGCGCGGGTCGAGCTTGCCCAGCGCCAGGACGAGCTTTTGCAGGATGCCCATGGGGAAGGCGCCGGAGCCGCAGGCCGGGTCGAGCACCTTCAGCTTGTCGATGCAGTCGATCAGCGGGCCGATCTCGGTCTTGTCGATGAGGTGGTCGTCCGCTTTGGGCCGCTTGCCTTTTTTCTTTCGCCGGCGCGCGGTTTCCTCGTTCTGGTCGAAGGCGAGCAGCAGGCGCAGGCGTTCTTCGAGCCATGCCTTGTCGTTGTCGTAAGGGGGCGTGTTCTTCAGGAAGCAGGCGATGAGCGCCTCATCGACCATGGAATCGACGATATGCCGCGGCGTGTAGTAGGAGCCGGTGGCCTTGCGCGCGGTTTGCTGCGTTTCGGGGTTGTAGGCGGCCAGCAGATTTTCGAAGACGCGGCCGAGCAACTCGGGGTCGAGGGCTACTTCGCGGTCGAGCGGCGTGTTCTCTTCGACGGTGAATTTGTAGCGGCGGAACAGGGGGAACAGGCCGTCGTCGTCGAAGAACAGGCTTGCGGGGACGTGCAGGCCGCGGCACTGGGCCGGGTTGTCGGTGAAGGCGTCGATGCGTTCCCCGCCGGCGCTGCGCCCCTCGAAATCGTCGAGGCACTCGAACAGGCCGCCGTTGACGAAAGGCACGGCGCGCAGCTTGTCGAGAAAGCCGTCGGGGCCGCGGATTTCCTCTTGGCGGCGGTAGAGCGAGAAGTTGCGGTGGTCTTCGGGGTCGGCCTTGCTGAAGCGGCGCTTGTCGATGGCCGTGTTCAGCGTGGCGAAGAAGAGGTTTTGCAGCACGGCGCGGTAGTAGCCGCTTTCGGCCGGGCTGTAGCGTTTCAGCGCGGAGCGGGCGAAGCGTTCCTCGAAAAGATCGGCGGGAACGAGGCCTTTTTCCTTGAGGAACCAGATGAACAGCAGGCGGGTAATCAGGCGGATGACGTGCCGCTCGTTGCAGCCCGGCCCGGCGCGGTCGTCGGGAAAGCGGCATTCCTTGACCGCCCGTTCGAACCAGCCGAACAGTTCGCCGTAGAAGCGCCGGTTCAGTTGCTCGACGTCGAGCGTGCGCTCCCAGGCGGCGTGCAGCTTGTCGAAGTTGTCAACGTCCGCGTCCCTCATGCGCGGCAGGGCAAGTTCGCGGAGGATTTCGAGGTGCGCGCGGTGCGGGTCGGCGAGGCGGACGTCCTTGATCAGCGTGACCTTTTCGAGCACGTCTTCACTGGAGGCGCGCTTGTGGGCGCGGCGGTGGATGACGGCCAGAGTCAGCGTTTCGCCGTGCCGGTAGAAGACGAGAACCGGCATATGAACGAGGCGGTTGACGGCGCGGGTCATGTCGGCCAGGCGCGAGCGGGTATAGGCGTCTTCGGCGAGTTCGACGGCCAGGAAGAGGAACGCGTCGTTGCGTCCGCTTTCGAACGCTTTGGTTTCCATGAGCGTCATTTGCCCGGCCTGATCGGCGATTTCGTCGGCGGTGACCTGGAAGACGATATCGGCGCCGCGCCAGGAGTCGAACAGGGCGCGCTGCTTGGCGGTCAATCGTTGTTCGGCGCCGAAATCCTCGAGAAGTTCGGCGGCGCTGCTGACGGGCGAGGTGCGCTCGCTGCGGTAGCCGAGCGCGGCGAGCAGGTCGGCGGCGCCGGCGCGCAGCGGGCCGCCGTCGAGCCGGGACAAAGCCTGCTGCAAGGTTTCAAGCATCGTTGGGAGGGGCGGGTTTCGCGGGCGGGCAGGGGTTCAGTCCGCATTGTAGCCGATAGAGAGAGCCGCAACGGGGCGTTCGGGTTTGCCGTTTGCATGGACACAAAGCGTGACATATACTGTGTAGTAAGTAGCGTTTCTGTTTCCTGAAGACCAAGAAAAACAAAGGTGAGGCAAGACATCGGCCATGACATCGGAAGCGTCGGGAAGCCGCTTGTACGAGCGGACGCACCCTTGGTTGACATTTTCGTTCGATCTGCGCGGGTTGAACCCTGCCGACTGGCTGGCGCTGGGCAAGGCGGCGGCCATGAGCGGGCATATTGCCGGCGTTCCGCTGGATCCGCAGGCAGCCCGAGATATCCACAAGCTCTATCTGGCGAAGGGCGTACTGGCGACGACGGCTATCGAGGGGAACACCTTGACCGAGGACGAAGCGCGCAAGCTCATCGACGGCGCCTTGGCGCTGCCGCCGTCGCGGCAATATCTTGGCCGGGAAATCGAAAACATCGTCGAAGCCTGCAACATGCTGGCGGACGATCTGGAGAAACACGGGCGCATTCCGCTGACCGTCGAGAGCATCGAGCGGATGAACGGAATCGTGCTGCGCGGTCTGGACGCCGCGGACTACGTTGTACCCGGCAAGGTGCGGACGACGAGCGTTTCGGTCGGAACCTACCGCTGTCCGCATTGGCGGGACGCCGAATATCTGCTGGCCCGGCTGTGCGAGACCCTGAACGATTTCGTTCCGCCCGCCGAAAACAGGTGGGCGTTTGCGATTGTCAAGGCGGTTTTCGCGCATCTTTATCTGGTCTGGATTCATCCTTTCGGCGACGGCAACGGCCGCACGGCGCGGCTGATCGAGTTGGCCGTTTTGCTGGAGGCGGGCTTGCCGCAGCCCGTCTGCCATCTGCTGAGCAACCACTACAACCTGACGCGAAGCGAGTATTACCGGCAGCTTGCGCGCTCGAGCCGGGAAGAGAACGGCATATTCGGTTTTGCGGCCTATGCCTTTGCCGGGTTGGTCGATGGACTTGGCGAGCAGATCGACTCGATTCGCGAGTATCAATGGGATGCCGCCTGGGTCAATTTCGTTCATGAACAGTTCCGCGAAATCTCCGGCGCGCAGGATCGGCGGCGGCGTTCGCTGGTGTTGGCCTTGTCGCCAATCAAGGAAGAGGTCAGGGTGCGCGAACTGCCGAACCTGAATGCGGAGCTTGCGCGAGGATATGCCCGGGTTTCGTCGAGAACCCTGTTTCGCGACGTCGATCAGCTTTTGCGGCAGCGCCTTTTGACGCGCGGAGCGAACGGCGTCCGAGCGAACCGCGAGCGCATCCTGGCGTTTCTTCCCTGGCGGCATGAACCGGCGTCCGATGCGGACTGAGGGGGCGGCGGTCAGCCTGTCGGCGGGGTCGGCTCGGCGATGACGAGCCAGGTGATCAACTCGAAGGCGGCGGTTTCGCCGGGTTTTTCCGACGACTTGCCGATTCTGATGCCGCGCATGCGGGAGATTTGCCGCCGCTCGGTTCTGGCGAACACGTTGGTAATGCTGCGCAGCGCGGCGTCGAGCAGCGCTTCGTATTTCTTCATGCTGCGCCCGTTTTCGGTTTCGTCGGCGAAGGCGTCTTCGAGTTCTTGCAGAGGTTTTTTTTGCCCCGCGGCAAGGTTCTGGAACAGTGACAGGATGCGCCCGGCATGGGGGAAGGCGTAACGCACGCTGCCGTCGTCTTGCACGTACGCGAGAAAATACGGATGCAGGAGGTTGGGCGTACGCTCTGAGGGTTTCGGCCTCTGCCCGGGGGATTTGGGTTTCTGCTTCAGGCAGAAGATGACTCCGGGTCGGGCGGGCTGCGCGGACGCGCCGCCGCGGACCGCGGGTTTTTCCGCCGGAGCGGGCGCGACGGCCTGGATGCCGGTCGGCGCGCGTTCGAGCTTGGCGCGGTTCTGCTGCAGGTACTGGAGCAGGTCGGCGATGAAGTCGTCGAGGGTGAGGTCGCTCATGGAAACGCCGCCGTCGGCATCGTCGATGTCGAGACTGCCGTCGAGCAGGCGCTGCAACTGCTCGCCGCGGAAATCGAGTTCGAGTTGCGCCGCTTGCTTCCGCTCGTCTTTCGTTTCGGCGCCGCTCAGGGGGTCGTCGCGGCCCGTCGCCGCGGCGTCGGCCAGGGCCATGCGCGCTTCGACGCGGTTTTTCAGGTCGAGGTAGCAATCGAGGTTGGCGGTCGGCCAGAAGTTGGTCATCGAGACCCGCCGGTTGCGGCTGCCGATGCGGTCGATGCGTCCGAAACGCTGCAAGAGCCGGACGGGGTTCCAGTGGATATCGTAGTTGGCCGCCCAGTCGCAATCTTGCAGGTTCTGCCCCTCGGAAAGGCAATCGGTGGCGATGAGGATATCGATTTCTTCGCCCGCCTCGCTGCGCTGCTGCGCCTTGGGGGCGAAGTTCCGGATGATGTCGTCGAAGCCGGCCGGGTCGAGGCTGCTGCGGTTGCCGTTTCCTCCGGTCACCAGGGCGGCGTGGACGCCCAGTTTTCGCCGCGCCCACTGCTCGACGTGTTCGTAGAGATAGGCGGCCGTATCGGCGAAGGCGGTAAAGACGAGCGCCTTGCGGTTGGGGCGGCCGTCCTTGTCTTCGGCCGGGTTTTCGATTTTTTCGGCGAGAATTTTCTTGAGCTCGGCCAGCTTGACGTCGCGCTCGGGTGTGACCTGTTGCGCCTGGTCGAGCATGGCCTGGAAGTTTTTCCGGTCTTCGCGCAAGTCGCGCAGCCAGCGGTCGGTATCGAGAGCGTCGAGCCGGTAGGAGCGTCCCTTGCCGACGGCGAACTCCTCGTCTTCTTCGCCCAGGGCGGCCTCGTCCTCCGCGGACAGTCCTTCGATTTCCACGCTCCGCCGGTCTTTTTTCCGCCAGGTTTCGATGCGCAGGGCGGTTTTGTCCATCTTTGCGATCATGCGCTCCAGCGTCAGCCTGAAGGCCTGGACGGAGCTTTCGAGGCGCTTGAGCAGGTTGACGCGCATCATGGAGACGAGCCAATGCTCGCGGTCGCGCTGGTCGATGCCGAACTTCTCTTTCTCGGCCTCCAGCGCCGACGTGTCTTGCAGATACTGCGAGGGCATATAGACGGCCATGCGGAACTCGCCGATGCGCCGGTGCATGTCTTCGTAGGAAATGGCGCCCTTGCTGTCGGTCGGCGGATGCAGATTTACGGGCTTGACCCGTTCGGGGAAGCCGCCGATGCGCTCGGTCACCTGCGGGTAGAAGCGGGTGACGTGGTCGCGGGAGCGGGCGATGGTCACGGCGTCGAGCAGGGTCAGGAAGTCGGCGCCCAGTTTTTCGATCAACTGATTCTTGTCGGCTTTGCCGGCGGCGCGGCGCATGGCCTCCCATTGCTGGAATTCGCGCTGCGCGGCGCCGAACAGGGCTTTCAGATCGCCGATGCCCATCTCGCGGAAGGCGTCGTTGCTCTTTTCGGTCATCAGGTAGATCTGATTGCGCAGATCGCGCAGGCTGGTGTTGACCGGCGTGGCCGAAAGCATCAGCACCTTGGTGCGCGCGCCGGCCTTGAGCACTTCCTCGAGCAGGCGGTTGTAGCGGCTGAGGCGGACGTTGCCCTGCTCGTCCTCCCGGTCGCGGCCTTCGTTGCGGAAGTTGTGCGACTCGTCGATGACGACGAGATTGAAAGCGCCCCAGTTGAACTTGGCGAGGTCGATAGAGCCGGTCTTGCCCTTGTAGCGGCTCAGGTCGGTGTGGGCGAGCACGGTGTAGCCGAGGCGGTCTTTCTCGAAGGGGTTGTTGCGCTGGTTGGCCAACGTCGTATAGCGCAGCCAGTTGTCTTCGAGCCGCTTGGGACAGAGCACGAGCACGCGCTCGTTGCGCAGCTCGAAGAACTTGATGACGGCCAGCGCCGTCCAGGTCTTGCCCAGTCCCACGCTGTCGGCGACGATGCAGCCGTTGAAGCGCAGCAGCCGGTTGATTGCCGCGGAAGCGCCGTCCCTTTGGAACTCGTAAAGCTGTTTCCATATCTCGGTTTCGTGGAGATGGACGCCTTCGAGCAGGCCGTCGCGCGCTTCGTGCGCGGCGAGCTTTTCCTCGAAGACGTGGAACAGGGTTTTGTAATAGACGAACTCCGGGGAATAGGGTTCGCTCAGGCGGTCGAGGGCTTTGAGGACTTCCTCTTTGGCGGGGCGGACAAGATCGTTGTCGTTCCAGATGGACTCGAACCAGCGCAGGAGCGCTGCGCGGTCTTGCGCGCCGCGGATTTCGAGATTGAGCTCGATGTTCGGGGCGGCGCCGAAGCCCAATCCGCGCTTGGTGAAGTTGGAGCTTCCGGCGAGGGCGGCGTCGTCCGCGCGGCGGGCGGCGTGGTAGAGCTTGCCGTGCAGGAAATTGGCTTTTCTGACGGTGCGGATATCGACCTGTTTCCGTATCCAGGCGGCGCAGTCTCGAGCCAGGGGTTTTTGCGCCAGCGCCTGTTTGAGATCGATGCCGCCGTCTTCGGCAATCCGGAAGGCTTTGCCTGTTTCGGCGGCGGGGTCGGGGTCGCCGATTCCCTGGGGGTCGCCGTAGAGGAAGCGCACGCGGCCGGCGCTTTCGAGCGCGTCGCGCAGCGCTTCGTAGGCGTAGATGGTGAAGTAGGCGGAGACGATCGACAGGCGGGCGCCGGGTTCGCGCTGCAATTGCCCGCGCAGGAAGTCGCCGACGCGGCGGGAGCGGTTATCGACGATGCCGCTCGGCTCGGGGAGCGGCGCCGGCGGGGTGCGGGGGGCGGTCGCCATGCCGCATTGTAATTCACGGGGCGCGGGCGGGGCGGCATGGAAGCAGCGGGCGTCTTGCGCGCCGGCGCCGCCCTTGCGAACGTCATAGAGTAGAAAGAGGCATGAGCCCATGAGCAACGAAGTCAGAGAGGATGCGCGGCTGCGGCGCAACCCGCCGCATCCCGGCGGATTGATTCGATACGGTTGGCTTGAGAGCAACAACTACGACTACGAGGGCATGACCGTAGGCGCCGCCGCCCGCAAGCTGGGCGTTTCGCGGGAATCGCTGTCGCGCGTGATCAACGGGCGCGCGGCGATTTCGATTGAACCGGCCTTGAAGTTGGAAGCGGCAGGCTGGGCTGCGGCGGACGTTTGGCCGGCATGGCAATCGGCCTACGACCTTGCCCGAGGGCGCAACCGCAAGGGGCAATGGCCCGCCGGCGATGCAAGCGCGGAAAGCGCCGACCGCCTCGAAAACGCGCATCGACTCACGCAGAAACAGGACATGGACGGACACGGGGCGGCGGCTTGACAGGCTGACGGCTCCGGCCGCGGGCGGCGCGGTACGATGGGGCTTCGGCATGGAGGCCGCCCAATCAAGCGAGACTCCCCGGCCCTGGTACGCGGTCGAAAATGCGTTGGCCGTCGGCATCCTGGGAGCGATGGCCTTGCTGCCGCTGGCGGAGATCGCGGGCCGCTTGGTCGGTCTGGGCAACGTCGTTCCCGGCTCGATTCTGCTGGTGCAGCACCTGACGCTGCTGACCGCCGTGGCCGGCGGCGCGCTGGCCGCGCGGCGCGGGCGGCTGCTGGCGCTTTCGACGGCGGCGTTCCTGCCGCAAGGGTTGAAGGCTCCGGCGCGGTTGGCGACCGCGGCTCTGGGCGCCGGCGTTTGCTGCTGCCTGGCTTACGCCTCGTGGACTTTCGCTCTTGTCGAGCGCGAGGACGGCGGCACGATCGCGCTGGGCATTCCGGTATGGACGGCCGTTGCGGCCATGGCTCCGGGCTTCGCGCTGATCGGCCTGCGCATGGCCTGGGGCGCGGCGCAGTCATGGCGCGGGCGGCTGGCGGCGGGGTCCGGGGCGCTGCTCGCCGTTGCCTTCGGCTATTGGCAAGCGCTCGGCGATTGGCCGATTCTGTGGCCGGCGGTCGGGGTTCTGCTTGCCGGGGCGCTGCTGGGGCTGCCGATTTTCGCCGCGATGGGCGGCTTGGCCGCGCTGCTTTTCTGGTACGACTTCACGCCGGTGACGGCGGTTCCGCTGGCCGCGTATCAACTCTCTGCGCAGCCGCTGCTGCCGGCGATTCCGTTGTTCACGCTGGGCGGCTACATCCTGTCGGAAGGGGGCATGGACCGCCGGCTGGTGCGCGTGTTCACGGCCTTCGTCGGCTGGATGCCCGGCGGGGCGGCGATCGTGACGACGCTGGTTTTCGCCTTTTTCACGTCGTTTACCGGAGCTTCGGGCGTAACCATCCTGGCGCTGGGCGGCCTGCTGCTGCCGGTTCTGGTGAAGTCGCACTACCCCGAGCGGTTTTCCATCGGCCTGGTGACCGCATCGGGGTCGATCGGCCTGCTTTTCCCGCCTAGCCTGCCGGTCATCCTCTACGCGGTCTATTCGCAAACGCCGATCAACGAGATGTTTCTGGGCGGGCTGCTGCCGGGGCTGCTGCTGGTCGGCCTGACGGCCGCCTGGGGCGTGCGGCAGGGGCGCGCGGTCGAGCGGGAGCGGCCGCCTTTCCGTTGGCGGGAAGCGGCGGCGGCGGTGAACGAGGCGAAGTGGGAACTGGCCTTGCCGGCGGTGGTGCTGGCGGGCATATTCGGCGGCTTCGCGACGTTGGTCGAAGCGGCCGCGGGAACCGTGCTCTATGCGTTCGTCGTGGAGTGCTGCGTCTATCGCGACTTGCCGATCCGCGGCAGGCTGCCGGCGGTGGTCGTCGATTGCGCCGCGCTGGTCGGCGGCGTCCTGCTGATCCTGAGCATGGCGCTGGGCTTGACCAACTACCTGATCGACGCGCAGTTGCCCGACTTGGCGCTCGAATGGGTGCAAACGCACATCGAATCGAAGGTCGTGTTCCTGCTGGCGCTCAACGCGCTGCTGCTGGTTGTGGGCTGCATGATGGATATTTTCTCGGCGATCGTGGTCGTCGTCCCGCTGATTACGCCTATGGGCGCGGCGTTCGGGGTCGATCCGGTTCACTTGGGAATCATCTTTCTGGCCAACCTGGAACTAGGCTACCTGACGCCGCCCGTGGGTATGAACCTGTTCCTGTCGTCGTACCGTTTCGACCAGCCGTTGACGCGGGTGTACCGCGCGGCGCTGCCGTTTCTGCTGATCCTCGCCGGCGGGGTGCTGGCGATTACCTATTTGCCCTGGTTGACGCTGACGCTGGCGCGGTAGGCTGCGGCGGTCCGGCGGCCGGCGGCGGTCAGGGTTGTGCGCCGGGGGGCGCGGGGCCGCCGCCGGGCTTGAGGTAGCCGTAGAAGCCCAGGTCTTCGCCGGTCATGCGCTTGGTTGCCCAGACGATCTGCCCGACGTGTCCGGCGAAGTGCTGGGTGACGTGGTAAACCGCTTGCAGCGCGGTCAATTCGTAAACCTGTATCTTGCGGGTTTCGAGCAGCGCCGCGGGGTCGAGATCGGCGAGTACGCGGTCGGCGGCGCATACCGCGTCGTCGAGCGCCGCTTGCAACTCGCCGGCGGGCAGCGGATCGCGGCGGGAGAATTCGGCGGCGCGGTCGCGGCTGTCGGGCGCGCCGCCGACGCCGCTGACGATCCACTGCCGCGCATTGCCGGCAAGGTGCAGCACGAGATTACCGACGGAGTTTTCGATTTCGTGCGCGCGGCTCCAGATCTGCTCTTCGCTGAGCTTGGCGAGACAGGTTTCGACGCGGCGCCGGCCCTGTTCGAGCTCATGGCGGGCAACGCGCAGGAATTCCCGGGCAACGGTCATGTTGCAGCCGCCTTGTTTGCCGCCTCGTTTCGTTGGGCGGCGGTCAATGGATCGGCGAAAAGTCGGTCGGCGCCAGGAATTGGCTGACGACTTTGGCCACCAAGCGGCCGTTCTTGCGCGAATCGGCGGCGGCTTTCTTCCAGGCCGGATCGGCGGCGAACGCGGACCACGATTTCTTGGCCGCCTCGCGGTTGTCGTGGGCCAGGATGTAGATCAGCGTGTTGTCCTTGCCTTCGTCGGTCGGCGTCCAGTAGCCCACGAGCTTCATGCCGTGCTTGACGAAGATATAGTTGGTGTGGTTGCGGAAACGGGCCAGCAGATCGGGCAGCTTGCCGTCGTGGGCGGTGTAGGTGCGCAGCTCGAAAACGCGGCTGTCGGCGTCGCCGCCTTCGTGGTTGTCCGCCGCAAGGGGCGCGGCGCTCAGCAGCAGCAGAAGCGCGGAGAGGGTGGATACGAATCGTCTCATGGTTTTTCCTCGTTGACTGGTTTGGGGTTCAAGCGTCGGAGAGCTTGACGAGTTGTTTCCCCATGTTACCGCCCCGCAACATGCTCATGAAGGCTTCGGGGGCGTTTTCGATGCCTTCGGCAATCGTTTCGCGGTACTTGATCTCGCCGGAGCCTACCCAGGCGGCGAGATCGCGCAGCGCCTCGGCGTGGCGGTCGGCGAAGTCGAAGACCAGGAAGCCTTCGGCGCGGATGCGCTTGACGATGAAATGCCACAGGAGGCGCGGGCCTTGCGGGGCGTCCACGGCGTTGTACTGCGATATCTGGCCGCAGACGGCGATGCGGGAACGTTCGTTGAGATGGGGGAAAACGGCGTCGGTGACGGGGCCGCCGACGTTTTCGAAATAGACGTCGATGCCGTGCGGACAGGCCGTTTTCAAGGCGCTGAAGACATCTTCGGCCTTGTAATCGATAGCGGCGTCGAAGCCGGCCGTCTCGCGCAGCCAGCGGCATTTTTCGGCGCTGCCGGCGATGCCCACGGCGCGGCAGCCCTTGATCTTGGCGATCTGGCCGACGACCGAGCCGACCGCTCCCGCGGCGGCGGAGACGCAGACCGTCTCCCCGGCCTTGACGCCGGCGACGTGCAGCAGTCCGCAATAGGCGGTCAGACCGGGCATGCCCAGGACGCCGACCCAGGCGGAAAGCGGCGCCGCCGAAGGATCGACCTTGCGCAGCCCCGACGCGGGGAGCGCCGCGTACTCCTGCCAGCCGACATCGCCGACCACGTAATCGCCCGCGGCGAATCGGTCGGAGCGCGACTCGACGACCTTGCCCGCGGCTCTGCCGACGATGACCCCGCCGATCGGCACGGGGACGGCGTAGGACTTGCGTCCGCTGATGCGCCCGCGCATATAGGGATCGACCGAGAGGTAGCCGGCCTGCACGACGCATTCGCCGTCGGCGGCGGCGGGTACGGGGGTTTCTTCCAGGCGGAAATCCGAGTCTTTGGGAAAGCCCTCGGGGCGCGCGGCGAGCACGATTCTGCGGTTGACGGCCATGAATCGAGAAGTTTAGCAAACCGCGGCCGCGGCTGCCGAATTCAGAAGACGAAACGCAGGGTGAACTTGAAAATGCGCCCGTCGTTGAGCGTGTTGGTGATGGCGGCGAAGGTGCGCGAAGTCAGGTTGATGTCGGGTTCGGCGAACTGGGGGTGGTTGAGGAAATTCAGCGACTCGGCGCGGAACACGAGCGCGTTGTCTCCGCTGAGGGCGAAGCGGCGCGAGAGGCCGAAGTTGACGTTCCAGACGCGGTCTTTACGAAAGGCGTTGCGCCCCAGGTTGCCGCCCGGGTCGGTCGGGGCGATTGTGCTGAAGGCCGCTTGCGGGATGGTTTGCGCCGACGCATCGGGGTGATCGACGACCGCGCCCAGGATCGACGGATCGACGATGTTGGGGCGGTCGCTGCCCGCGCCGTCCACGTTGCCCGCGCCGGGACCGTCGGAGCCCGAGCGGATGCTGAACGGGGTTCCGGATTTGAGCAGCACCACCGAGCTCAATTGCCAGTTGGCGAACAAGGCGCGCAGAGGGCGGCCAGCGCGCGCCGGCGTTGGCGGCGCGTAGCCGATGCGCCAGAGCATGGAATGCGGCTGGTCGAAGTCGCTGCGGCCTTTCATGTAGCCCCAGATATCGAACTCGTTGGGGCTGCGCGCGTTGCGGCCGTCGCGGCTGGTGGCCGTGTTGGTGTACGACGAGGCGAGGTCGATGGCCTTGCTCCACCAGTAGGCGGCATCGACGCTCAGCCCGGCCCAACGCGGGATGCGCAGCGTGACCTTGGCCGCGTCGTAGTACCCGATCGAGCCGTTGACGGTGTAGTACACGTCGAAAAAACGCGGGTCGGCGCGGCGCTGGTTGACCGTGCGCGTGATCTGGGGAATGCCCTCGACGGGCTGCGCGCGGTTGGTGTAACGCTGATTGAGCAACTTGTGCGAGCGGCTGCCGACGTAGCCCAGGGACACGACCCAATCGCCGAACGGCCGCAATTCCCACGTGAAATTGTACTGGTGGGAATAGGGCGCCGCCAATTCCGGGTCGATGCGGAAAAAGGCGCTGCGGGCGTTGGGGTCGAGTTCGGACGGGGAAAGATCTTTCAGCGGGTCGAGCAGATCGGGCGCGGGCACGGTGACGCTCAGCACTCCCGGCTGGTTGAAGCGCGACTGCATGAAGGTGGCGTTGAAGATTTGGCCGTACTGCACGGCGTAGGCTCCGCGCAAGACTCCCCAGCGCTCGTTGGCGCGGTAGGCGAAACCGAACGACGGCGCGAAGTTGTTGCGGTCGGCGTCGTAGGGCACGTCGTTCAGGCCGTTGACCTCGACGGGCGCCGCGACGGGTTCGTAGCGCAGCCCCAGGTTGAGGTTGAGCCTGGCTCCGGCCCGCCAGTTGTCGCCGACGAAGAATTGCGAGTTCCAGTTGCGGAAACCGCGATGGGCGTTGCCGATGGCGACATTGAAGGCGCTGGGCGTACCGGCAAGCAGGTTGTCGAGCGCGCCGCGCCCGAAATCCCGGCGGAAGCTGAACGTGCCGCGGTGGTTGTTGCTCTCGAAACCGTTGATCTGCTTGCGCAGGACGGCGAAGCCGGCGACCAGGCGGTGCCTGCCCCTGTCGGCGGCGGCGCGGCCGGCGTAGCGCAGCATGTTCTGGGCGCGGTCGATGGGGATGTTGCCGCCGGGGCCGATGGAGGCGATGATGCGGCTGAACAGGAAAAATCCGCCCAAGGATGTTTCGTCGGGCACCAGCAGCGAGCCGATGCGCTCGTAGCCGATGCTGAAATCGGTTGTCGTGTCCGGGCTCCAGGCGCGGCTCCAGGTGACGCGCGCGTTGTGGTTCTTGGTCGTGGTGTCGGGGTTTTGTCCGCCGTGCAACTGGAAGGCTTCCACTTCTTGCAGCGTCACGTTGTATTTCAGAGAAACGCGGTTGTTGCCGAATGCGCGGTCGAGAGCGGCGCCGAGCCGGTCGTTGTCGATGTTCTGCCGGGCGTTGGTGTTGAGGGCGCGCGCGTTGATGTCGGTGCGGTTGGGCAACTCGGCGGGGTAGGCGCCGAGAATGCTTTCGACGATGGCGCGCGTCTCGGGTTGCGTCACGGTCGGAATGCGCTCGTCGGCCGCCGGAACGAGGATATTGCCGTTCACCTGCCCGCGCAGCTTGCGTTGGCTGAGATCGATGGTCAGCGCGGTCGCGGCGCCGAGCCTGGTCGTCAGCGAGGCGCCGTAGTCGTTGGTGCGCGCCGGCTGCACGCCGCCGACCTGAAAAAACGAGCGGGCGGCGAAGGCGCTGTTCTGGTGGCTCCAGAAGGCCTCGCCGTGGACGCCGTCGGCGCGCAGCCGCGGCAGATGAATTTGGCGCGACGGGCCGCCGCCGAATTCCTTGCCGAAGTAGCCCTGATCGACCTTGAATTCCTCGATAATCGTGGCCGTTGTGCCGATGCGCTGGTTGAGTTCCTTGAGGACGTTGTTGTCGATCAAAGTGAGGCGGACGTTCTCGTTGCGGCGCGCTTCGCCGGATTCGGTATCGACCTCGCCCAGCAGGTTGAGGCGGGTGCGGTCGGCTCCGGCGGCGTTCGCGCCGGCCGCGGCAGGCGCGGGCGACGGTTGGGCGGCGGATTCGGCAGGAGGAGCGGCCGCGGCCGGGCCGTCTGCGCCGCCGTCCTGAGCCTCCGCCGGCGCAAGCACGAGGGACGCCGCGCAAATTGCGGGGCAGACGACTCGGGTAAGAAAGCTCGGCAAGCGGGAACCTTGCGTTCGCGCGGCGCATCCGCGGCGGGAACGGCTTTCATGGTAACGCATGGGGCGGATTTCTATCCGCGCATCGCGTCTTGCACCGAGCCCCTGTGCGCCGGCGCACTCCTATCGATCAAGCAGGGGCCGGCGAAGGCGAAAACGAACTCAGCAACGCCAAGCTTTCGCCATGACTTTCTCATTCGCGAGGCCGGGTCCGTCCATTTCCGCAAGCGCCTTGACCTCATCGCGCCGAGCTTCGCCGCGCACGGTCCCTGAGGCAGCTTACCGCGGTTCGATTGTTTCGCCGGCCGCGGGCGCGAAGCGGAACGTCAGCGTTGAGGCTTGGCCGGCGGCGTCGGCGGCCAAACCCGTCTTTTGCTGAAAGCGGCCGGTCTCGGGCTCGCCGACGCGCACGGTATAGGCGCCCCAACGGCGAAAAATCTTCGGGCGGAAGCGATCTCCGGCGATACGCAGCGTGTAAACGATTTCACCGTCCGCCTCGTCGATGACCTGCGCAACAGGGTCGAGCAAGCCCCGTACGCGGATTTCGGGCAGATAGCCGGCGGCCTTGCGTCCGTAATTGTCTGTCTGCGCGATCGTTCGCGGCCAGCCGTCGAACTGCGTTTCCTCCGGCGGCTGCGACGAATCGACGAGCAAGCGGCGGCATTCGATCGTGATCCGGCGAGTTTTCTTGTTGAAGCGGACGAGGCCGTAGCCTGAAGCCTTGTCGTGCAAAAGCTCCAGCGGCGTCTTGCGTTGGCGTTTCTCCGGGTTGGCGACGGCGTAGATCGTCATGCGGTTGCCCAAGCCGTCGAAGCGCTCTCCGGCGTAGGCCGGTGCGCCGGGCGGCCGATTTTGCGCGGGCGCATCCGGCTCGTAAGCGCGCGGATATCCGGCGGCGATCGAAGGTACGCAGAAGGAGTAGCCGGCATCGCCGAAGTCGTCAATGCCGTGATGGATGATCGACGGCAAATGCTGGTCGCCGCCGATCATGAAAGCGAAGCCCTTGCGCAACTCGGCCAGCGCCCGGTTGCGCGCCGACTGCGGCCAGCCGTTGGAATCGAGGTCGGCAACCAGGCGCATCTTGTTCGCTCCGTGCGTCGTCGCCGCGTTGGCGAAAATCGATTGCGTCAGCGAAACCTTGAAAACCGCGCTATGCCAATCCGCCGCCCAATCGCGGATGAACGCCAGTTGCCGCGCGCCCAGCAGCTTGGCCCCGGGCGCGTCGTACGCCCGCGAATCGAAGCCGGGGTCGGTCACGTGGTCCGGGCGTCCGCCCGTCGGCGGGACAAGTCCCTTGGGGCCGGATTTGAACTTGCGGTCTTCGATAACGGCGAAACTCACGCGCCCGTAATTCAATTCCGTGAAATAGACCCCGATGCCCTGCTCGATGGGGCGCGGGTCGTAGGGATCGGGCAGGTGCGAGGTCTGTGTGCGCTGGACGGCGTTGACCCATTCCGGCGGCATGACGTAACCGCCGCGCTCGTGCTCGCTCAGCGGCTGCCGCCGCCCGCCGCCGCCCCAGATGTTGCCCTGATAGACATCGTGATCGTCGGGCATATGCACCGTGACGCGGTCGCGCATCAGATCGCCGAAGGCCCAGCCGAGCAGATACCACTTGCGCAGATAATCGAGCGCGGCGGTTTCGACCGGCAGCCGCTGGATGCCGTATCCGGCAACGTCCTCGTAGATCTGATCGCCGGAAAAGAACAACACGTCGGGGTCATCGAAGCCCACGTTGCGCACGATGCGGCTATTGGGAAAGCCCGTGTCCTTGTTGCCGGTGAACGCGGCCACGACCAGGGTTTCCTTTGCCGTCGGTTCGCGGCGGACGGTTCCCGTCCAATAGTGCGGCTCGCGCGAGCCGTCGGGCCGCCGCAGGCGGTAAACCAGGCGGTAGGGCGCGTCGTTTTCCGCCGGCCAGTCCGCGACGCGGAATGAGGCCGTGCGCGCCAAGGTATCGATTTGCGTATCGCCGAGCGATTTCCAGACGCCGTTTTCGCGGATTTGCAATTCGACGGCTTGTTCGTCGCCGCGTCCGAGAGGGGGCATCTGCGCGGTCATCTTCATCACGCCGCGGCTCAAGGTGTGCTGCGCCCAGAGGATCGGACCGAACGCCCGCTCCGGCCTGCGGCGCAGCTTCTCGCCTGAAATCTTCCAGTCGCGGAACCAGAAGCGCAAGTTGCCTTTGCGCTGAACGCCTTGGCGCCGGTAGGAGTTCTGTGTGCGCTCGGCGCTCGTTGCCGAATCGACGACCAGGGCGGCGTTGCCGATCAGTCGGTCGGCTTCGACCGAGGCTTCGACCCGGCCCAACGCGCGCCCGTCGGCGTCCCGCGCGGAGAGCGTCAGCCTGTAGCCGCCGGCCGCGGGGCGGGCGTCGAGCCGCAGCTCAACGTCTTCGAAAGACTCGACCGCCGGCCGCGCGTCGTCGGCTTCCCTGCCGATGAACAAACGCCCGTCGGTATTGACGCCCGCATCGAGGCCGCGTCCGCGCAGCGCCGCGTAACGGTAATCGTCGATTTCCCCGCGTATGCCGACGCGGAAACCCGCCCAGCCGGGGGAAAGCGCGCCTTCGCCCGGACGAATGCGACCCAAGCGCACGCTCATCGTGAAACCGCCGCGCTCCG
Organism: Bryobacterales bacterium; assembly: GCA_965242705.1. GTDB lineage: Bacteria > Acidobacteriota > Terriglobia > Bryobacterales > UBA6623 > CATQHP01. The sequence goes on along the minus strand of OZ251486.1, from coordinate 4,329,085 downwards.
CGCCGAGATCGCAGGTCAACAGATTGACGTTGCGGTTGCCGCCCGGCGTCAGGACTTCAAGCCGCCCCTCCGCTATACGCCAATCCTGCAGGGGGTTCGCCCAGTATTCGGGGCCGATCCAGGTCCGCTCGACCTGCTGCGGCCAAGCGCTTGCAAACTCCGCGGCGCAAAGCGGCAAGGCGAGCAGTCCGGCAAGGAAAAATTTGGCGGCGCGCATGGTTTCAGAAAGTCAGTTTCGCAAAAAGCAGGCCGCTTGCGGGGCGCGGCGCGCGCGCGGATTGTGCGAATATGCCGGGCGATGCCCGCCGTCCGCAGCGCGCCGAGTCGAGCCGTCCGCGAGGCGATCTACCGCGCCGCGGCGGAAATCCCGCGGGGAAAAGTCGCCACTTACGGCGATATCGCGGACGCCGTCGGAAGCCCCTGCACGGCCCGCGGGGTCGGTTGGGCGCTGCGCAACAGCCCTCCCGGCCTGAATCTGCCCTGGCACCGCGTGCTGGCCGCCGGAGGCCGCATCGCGCTGCCGGGCGAGAGCGGCGAGGAACAGCGCTTGCGGCTGCGCGGCGAGGGCGTGCCGTTCGCCGGGAAACACGTGCGCATCGCGCAGTGCCGCCATGAATTCATGCCGCATTAGGCGGCCTGCGCACGTGCCAATCGGTTACAAGCTGATAGGCGTGGCCGATGTCGAACAAGGCGCCTTCGCCGAACAGCGGGGCGATGATCTGGAGGCCGATCGGCAGCCCGTCCGCGCCGAAGCCGCAGGGAACCGCCAGCAGCGGCAACCCGGTCAGATTCAAGGCGCGTATGTTGCGCGTCGCCGCCGGCCGCACGTTCTCCATCCTGCCTTGAATCTCGATTTCCCGTTGGCCGATGCGCGCGGCGGTCATCGGCGCGGCCGGGGTAACGACGGCGTCAACGGTTTCGAAAAGCCGGTTGAAGTCCCGGCATAGCCCGCGGCGCTTGCGCTGGGCGTTCAGGTAGTCGGTTGCCGTGACGAAAAGCCCTTGGTCGAGCAGCATGCCCACGTCTTCGCCGAAGTCTTCGCGCCTGTCCCGCAGCCGCCCGGCATGGACCGACGAGGCTTCGGCCAGCAAGATCAGCCGGTGCAGCGCGTTGTAGCTCTCGATATCGGGGACGGCAATCTCCACGAGGTCGGCGCCCAGGTCGGCGAGAACGGCAAGCGCCCGGCGGCATGCCGCTTCGACGTCGGGCGTCAGTCCGTCGAAATAGAAATTCCGCGGAACGCCGATCTTCTTCCCTTTCAGGCTCGGCTCCGGCGAGAAAACATGGGGCGCGGGCAGGCGGTCAACCGAACTGTCATCGCGGCCGTCGGGGCCGGCGAGCGCTTCGTAAACGCGGGCGGCGTCTTCGACCGTGCGCGTGAACGGTCCCATCGTGTCGAGGGTGTGCCCGAGTGGGAAAACGCCGTAACGGCTGATCCGCCCGAACGTCGGTTTCAGGCCGGTCACGCCGCACAGAGCAGCGGGGATGCGGATCGACCCGCCCGTGTCCGACCCCAAGGAAAAGCCGCACAACTCCGCGGCAAGCGCCGCGGCCGATCCGCCGCTCGACCCGCCGGGAATTTTTTCGGTGTCCCAGGGGTTCCTCACCGGGCCGAAATGCGGGTTTGCGCTGGTAATGCCGTAGGCCCACTCGTGCAGTCCCGTCTTGCCGAGCATCACCGCGCCGCAGGCGTTGAGTTTCTCGATTGCCGCGGCGCTGTAATCGGGAACAAAATCGGCGAAGATTTTCGAGCCGGCGGTTGTCCGAATCCCCTTGGTGAAAAAAATGTCCTTGGCGGCGTAGGGAACGCCCTGCAGCGGCCCGCGCCTGTCGCCGCGGCGGATCGCCGCCTCGGCCTGGCGGGCCTGTTCGAGGGCGAGACCGCCGGTGACGGTCAAGTAGGAATGGATGTGCGGATCGATGCGTTCGATGCGCTCGAGCATCGCCCGCGTCACTTCGACGGGGGAAACCGCTCCCGATGCGTACAGCCGTCCCAATTGGGCGATGGAATGGAAACTCGAATCCATCAGGGGCCGAGTATCTCACGAACCTTTTTGTTGCGGCCGGCGAGCGAGGGGTCGAGTTCGATCGCCCGCCGCAGATGCGCCGCGCCTTCTTCCTCTCCGTCTTGCGCCATCAGCAGGATGCCCAGGTTGTAGTGCGCCCCGGCGTAATCGGGCTGCAATTGCAAGGCCGTTCGATAGCGCGCGGACGCCGCTTCGGTTTCTCCGCGCATCTGCAGCGCAACGCCGAGATTGTAATGCAGATGCGGATGTTGCGGGCGCAGGGCAAGCGCTTCTTCGAAGACCGCCTCGGCGCGGGCGTACTCGCCCAGAGAAGTCAGCGCAAATCCCAGATTGTTCCATGCGTCGATATAGCCCGGACGCAGATCTATCGCCTTCTCGAAATGCTCGACGGCCTTTTCCAGGCGGCCTTGCGCCGTCAATTCGACGCCCATGTTGCTGTGCGTCTCGGCCGACTGCGGACGCAGGCGCAAGGCCTCGCCGTAATGACGCAGCGCCGTTTCGGACTGTCCTTGTGAGGCCAGAGCCAGACCGAGATTGCTGTGGGCCGCGGCCGCGTCCGGCTGCAGGCGGATCGCCTCGCGAAAATGCGCGATCGCCGCATCGACCCTGCCGAGCGCCAAGTATTCGCTGCCCAGGTTTTCGTGAGACTGGGCGAACTCCGGGTTCGCCGCCAGCGCCCGTTGAAACGCCTCGACCGCGGCTTGGCGCTCGCCTTTCTCGGCGAAGCCGCGGCCGATGATGTCCAACGATGCGGCGTCATCGCCGAGCACTTCGACCGCCTGCGCGGCAATCCGGCCGGCCTCCTCCGATTTGCCCGCCCAGGAATAGACGCGGGCCAGATTGCGCAGCGCCGTTCCGTGGGCGCGGCGGTCGATCGAGGCCAGAATCCGCTCGCGGACGCGGGCAAGCGCCGGCGCATCCAGCGCGGCCTCCGGCGCCGTAACGCCTTCATCCCGAAGCAGTTCGAACAGCGCCAGCCCCAGAGCGGCGTAACCGTCGATGTCCAGGTGGACATGATCGACGAACTGCTCGCCGCCGGGAATCGGAAAACCGCTCAACGCCAGCGCCCGCTCCTCGGCCATCGCCTCGAAATCGAGGAGGGGGACGGCCTGCTCGACGGCGGTCTCGCGGATGATTTCGACGATCTCCGAAGTTGCCCGCAACGGACAGATGTCCTCGTCGCGCGCGCTGCGCAGCGCCCGGCCGGCTTCAACGGCGCGGTCGATCGCCAGCAGGGTCCGTCCGCGCGCATAGTGCGCGGCGGCGAATCGAGGGTCGATGCGCAGCGCCCGATCGAGCAGGTCGAGCGAGGCTTCGGGCGAGTCCGCGTCCTCGGCTGCCTGCTGCAACTCCCGTACCCGCTCCGCCGCGTCCGCGTCCACGCCGGCTTCGCTTTTGAACGGGCTGCAATCCCTGAGATTCGACGCCGGCGTAACCAGCACGACCCGCGCGCCGGCGCCTGCGGCAATGCGGATCATGCGCCTGAGATTGAATCGAAAATGCGCGCCGACGCCCTTGCGGAAGGCGTCATCGCGGCGGTAGTCCGACGGCCCGACCGCGTTGGCCAGGATGGTATCGACCTCGGCGGCCAATTGCGAGGGCTGCGCCCGCTTGCGCAGAACGGGAGCAAGCGCGAGGCGCAGCGCGGCGTAAGTGCGGGTGCGGCTGAGCAGCCCTGCGGCGGCCGCGGCTCCCTCGCCGACATTGAACAGTCCCTCATAGGCGCGGCGCTCCAGAAACTCGTTGTGCCCCGTGTAGATGACGAACAAATCGGGCTCGTAGGCGGCCAGTTCCTCCATCAACGCGGCGACCCGGTAGCCGGCGTAGCTGACCCCGCCGGCATTGATCACCTCCCAATTTCTGCTCGGGTCGGCCGTCGCAAGATACGCCCGCAGCCAACCGCTGAACGAAGCGCGGTCGTCGTAGGGCCGTCCGTGCGTGGTCGAGCCGCCGACGCTGAAAATGCGGTACGTATCCGCGGGCTTGGGGTGCGCGAACCGCTGCCGGTTGAACCAACCGTATTTGTTCGGCGCGGTAACTCTTTCGCCGCCTTCTTCGATGAACAGCGGCAGATACGACGAAAAGCCGACGAAAGGGTCTTTGTCGAAGGCCGCCGGGCGCACTCCCAGCACGGCCAGAGACGCTTCCAGGCCAACGAAAAAAAGCGCCGCTGCGGCAAGGGCGAAGACGGCCCGTTTCGTTCGCCCGATCGGCGCAGGCGGTTTCAAAACCGGCCCCCGCCCCGGCGCAAGCAAAACCCGCGCGGCGGCGCTCCGCTATACTTGACGGGCAAATGCATACGAACCGACGCCGCTTTCTGGCAACGGGCGCGGCTTTTAGTCTAGCGCCGGCCTTTGCGGCCAAGCCTGACCGCCCCAACGTCCTCTTCGCCATTTCCGACGATCAATCGTATGCGCATACCGGCGCGGCGGGCGATCCGGCGGCGCGCACGCCCCATTTCGACCGCATCGCAGCCGAGGGCGTCCGCTTCAGCCACGCCTACTGCTGCGCGCCTTCGTGTACGCCCTCGCGGAGCGCCATTCTGACCGGCCAGGAACCCTACCGCCTCGAAGAAGCGGGCAACCTGTGGAGTACGCTGCGCGCGAAGTTCGACGTCTTCCCGGATATCCTTGAAGCCGCCGGTTACGAGGTCGGTTTCACGCGCAAGGGCTGGGGGCCTGGAATCGACACCGCCGGGGGCCGCGCGCGCAACCCCGCCGGCGAGCGGTTCGACGACTTCGAAACTTTCTTCAGGCAACGGGACGCCGGCCGCCCGTTCTGCTTCTGGTTCGGCAGCACCGACCCGCACCGCGCCTACGAAAAGGGATCGGGGCTGCGCGCGGGAATGCGCCTCGACGACGTGCGCGTGCCCGACTTCCTGCCGGACGCCCCCGAAGTCCGTTCCGATATCCTGGATTACTTCTTCGAGATCGAGAGATTCGACCGCGAATTGGGGGATATCCTCAAGCGGCTCGAGCAGGCGGGCGAACTGGACAACACCCTGGTCATCGTCACCAGCGACAACGGCATGCCCTTTCCCCGCGCCAAGGCCAATCTGTACGACTACGGCGCGCGCGTGCCGTTGGCGGTGCGCTGGCCGGAGCGCGTATCCGGCGGGCGCGTCGTGGACGATTTCATCAGCTTCACCGACTTCGCGCCGACGATTCTCGAAGCTACCGGCGCCGAAAAATCGCCGCAAATGACGGGCAAGAGCTTTCTCTCGACGCTCGTCTCGAAGGCGTCCGGGCGCGTGGACAAGTCCCGCGATCGCGTCGTGCTCATGCGCGAGCGGCACGCCGTCGGGCGCGCCGGCGGACTCGGCTATCCGATGCGCGCCGTCCGCACCTACGAGCACCTCTACATCCGCAACCATGCGCCCGACCGTTGGCCCTCCTGCGACCCGCCGCGCTACCGCGAAATCGACGACTCGCCGACCAAGCGCTATGTGCTCGACAACCGCGAATCGCCGCAAGTGCGGCGCTATTTCGATTTGGCCTTCGCCAAGCGTCCGGCCGAAGAACTCTACGATATGGCCTACGCCGGGCAGATGAACAACGTCGCCGGGCGCGAGGGTTACCGTCCGATCCAGTCCCGCTTGCAAGCCCTGTTGGAAGAGCATTTGCAGCGAACCGGAGACCCGCGCCTCGCGGGCGAGCCGCCGTTCGACGCCTACCCCTGGTTTCGCCGCCAAGGCATTTTTCCGGCGGATGCCGACCTGTAGCCGAGAAACCGCGCGGGCGGTTACAGCAAGCGGAAGCTGACCTGGACTTGCGCTGCGACGCGGACGGGCTTGCCGTCTTTCCTGCCCGGAGCGAAGCGCCACTGGCGCACGGCCTCCATCGCCTTCTCATCGAGGCCGAGGCCGAGGCTGCGCAACACGCGGATGTTGTGCGCAACTCCGTCTTCCCAAACCTCGACCGAGAGCATGACCGTGCCCTGATATTTCGCTTTGCGCGCTTCTTCGGAGTACTCCGGTTCGACCTTGTGCAGCAGGCGCGGGCTCGAAACGCCGCCGCCGATGCGGAAAACGCCGCCGCCGATGCCGCCGCCCGATCCGGGGCCTACGCCGGAACCGGTTCCCGAACCGACGCCGGTTCCTCTGCCCGAGCCGATGCCGCCGCCGGAACCCGGTCCGGCCGAAGGCGGCCCGTCAGCGCCCAGCGGGTCGCCGAACACCGACAGATCGACTTGCGGAACGCTCAGGTTCGGCGCAACCCGCACCGTCGGCTCTACGGCCAACTCGGGGTCCTCGTTGCGGATGATCGGCGTGGGCGGCGCCAATTGCGGCTCCAGCGAAAAACGCGGCAGCCGCCCCCTGCTGGCCGGCATGGGGGAATGCGCACCGCCCCCCCCGCCGCCGCCCGCATCGCCCGCGGGCGGCTTGATCGCCCGCAATTCCGCCAAATACGGCGAAATATCGACCGGAACGAACAACGTCACGGAACCGGAGCGCGCCTCGACAACCTCGCCTCCGCGGAACCCGAATATGGCGAAGACTACCGCCACGTGGAAAACCGCGGCCACGGTCAGCCCTTGCCGACGGAAATCGAACGCGCCCCAGATGTCCTTGACCGCGACCGGCTCGAAAGTCAATTCAAGCGGCGGCAGCTTCCTGATCTGCGCCGAGACCTTGAAGTGTTCGACGATGCCCAGGAACCAGGGCGTCGAAAGGGTGCGCAGATTCAGCGGGGGCAAATCGACCTCGCCTTCCAGCGCGGCGCGGTACCGCGGCAGCGGCGGGAATTTCCGCGCCTCCGCCAGCACCCGCAGCGTCTCGACAATGCCGCTCCACCACGGCCGGCTCAACGAAGGCACGTTGGCGTCGGGAAGGTCCGCTTCACCCGGAAGCGGGTCTCTGTACTTGGGCAGCGGAGGCCATTGCGGCGGATTGAACATCTCGGCGGCCTCGCGCAGAAAGCTCCTCCACCACGGCTCGAAAACCGAGTCCGCCAGCAGCGGCCCCAATTCGACGGGCTTGCCGGGCGCAGATCGCTCGGGCGCTGCCCCTGTCGGGCGATCCATTGGGGCTTCAGACATCTCGGTATTCCAATCCTGAAGGACGAACGGCCCGTTCGATCCGTTACAACATTCGGGAGGGGAATCCCAAAAGACGGATATCCTTCCCGCCGGCAAGCGGCCGTTCCTCTGTCTCTATATTATTGTCGGCGGCGCGCCCGCGCGCAAGGCCGCCCGCGCCGTTTGCAGCCGCGCGCGGCCATGCTTTAAGATGGCATGGGGCGCCTGCGGATTCCGACGGCTTGGCGTTGCCCCGCGGCGCCGGAAAAGACGATGCTATCCCGTCCGCACCGCTCTGCGCTTGTTTTCATTCCGCTGTCTTGCCGGCTTTCCATCCGTAGGCATTGCGCTCCGCGAGACTTGCGGAACGATTCCGCCCCGCGGGCCGACCCTTGCTGCGGATAACCTCCCGCGGCGGCATACAACGATGAATACTCGTCTCAAAGTCCTCTGCATTCTCCCTTCCATCGGCCACGCGCACTTCGCCAAGCGCATCGCCATGATGCAGGAGGCCGGCATCGACGTCGAAGCGGTGGGGTTCGAGCGGACCGGTCACTTCGTCGGCTCGCCGGACTGCCGCATGGAGTCTTTGGGATGGCTGCACCACGGGCGTTATTTCCTGCGGGGCATGCGGCTGGCGGCATGCTGCCCGAAGGTTCGCGCCGCCCTCGAGCGGAACGACATCGCCTACGCGTTCAGCCCGGACATGGCCTTGGTGGCGCTTGCCGCGGGCGTCGGTTTGCGCAAACCCGTTGTCCTCGAGGTAGCCGACGTTCGCGGGCTGCAAGTTGCCTGGAGCGCTGCCGGACGATTGTTTCGCCGGATCGACAGGCGCGCAACCGACGCTTGCAGCCTGCTGGTCGTCACCAGCCCCCACTACTACCGCTACTATCGCGATTGGCTCAACGTGAAGACGCCGGGGCTGACCATCGAAAACAAGGTGGCCCCGGCGTTCGCCGACCGGATCGCGCCCCGCGGGCAGGCGGCGCCGGCCGACGGACCGCCGGCGGACCGTCCCCTGCGCATCGGCTTCTTCCACGACGTCGCTGCTGGCCGGGGAGCGTTCGGGGACCGTCGCCTGCGCATCGGCTTCTTCGGCATCCTGCGCGACGAGTGGTCGCTGAAGGTCATCGAATCGGTGTCCCGAACTTCGCCACAGAAGTTTGCCTTCGTGTTGGCCGGCGTACCCGGCAAATACACGGGCGGCGTGTTGCAGCGACTGGCCGGATTGCCCAATGTGAAGCGCCTCGGCCCTTATCGGAATCCCGCGGATCTGCCGTCGCTCTTCGGGCAAGTGGACATGGTGCTGGCCTGTTATCCGCTGGAGATTCCAAAGAAATGGTCTCGGTCGAACAGGTATTACGATGCTTGCCTGTTTCGGAAACCGCTGATTGTGCGGGACGGCTCCGCGGACGCCGCCAAGACCCGGCGGCATGACATCGGTTTGGTTATCAAGGACAGAAGCATCGAGGCGGCCGCGGCGGCGCTTCACGGCATCGCAGCCAAGGATTGGCAGCGCTGGCGCGCGAACATGGCGTCATTGCCGCGCAAACTCTACGTCTCCAGCACAGAAGGCGATGCCCTGCGGCGGGCGCTCAACCGGATCGCAGCCGGAACAACGGGTTGAAAGCCAACGGCGCGGCTGCCGCGCCCTATTCGGGCCGGTAGGCGATGCAGTCGATCTCCACCTTCAACCCCGCCGCCGGCAGCACGGCCTGAACCGTCGTCCGCGCCGGCTTGGCCTCGCCGAAGTATTCGGCGTAAACCGCGTTCATGGCCTTGAAATCGCGGATGTCCGCCAGAAACACCGAGCACTTCACAACGTCCGCGAGCGAAGCCCCGGACGCCTGAAGGATGGCTTTGATGTTCTCGATCGTGCGGCGGGTCTCCTCGGCGGCGGTTCCCGTCTCCACCGCGCTGGTCTCGGGATTCAGCGCCGCCTGCCCGGAAACGTAAATGAACCCGCCCGCCTTTACGGCGTGGGAATAGGGCCCCTGCGGATTGGGCGCCCCTGCAGCAGTCACGCGTTCGATCATGTCGTTTCTTCCTTCTCCTTCGATTGCCGCCGGATGAAGCCCGCGGCGTCTGAAAAAATCGTTGCGGGCAGCGGCAGCCGCGCCCCTGTTATTGCAGTTTTCCCCGCGCCGCCACTTTCCATATCGTCTCGACCGCCTCGCCGCGGACGCCGTAGATGCTCTCGTGCATGTTTACCGCCGTGCAGACGTGGTTGGGAATGATCCGCAGGCGGTCGCCGATGCGGATTTGCATCCCCGTCCCGCGAAGGTCGAGAAACCCGTGTTCTTCGCTCATCCTGTGAAAACGAACGGCGGGATCGTCGATGACCCGGCCGTACAGGCCCGATTCGGCAGGCCGCGCCCGGTCGGAGGAAAACGTCTTCGAGCCTCCGTCGATAATCGCCGCGCCGTCCCGCGGCGTGGAAACGACGGTGGTCATCACCGAAGCGGCGCACTGCTCCCACGAGCAGGCGCCCGCCGCAACCTGCATGCAATCGTTGAAAACATATGTGCCCGGCCGGATTTCGGTCAGCCCGGGCAAGCGGTGCGAACGAAACAGCGTCGGCGTCGAGCCGCCGCTGACCACGCGCAGCGGCAGACCCGCCCGCCGGAAATCGGCGTATATGGTTTCGAGGTCTTGACCGACCTTTTCGAAAGCCGCCCCGCCTTCCGGGGCGGCCGGGTTCACGTGCCCCGGATAAAACATGAGGCCGTCGAGCCGCAGCCCGCGCATCCCGGCAACCTCTCGCGCCAGATCGACGAGACCGTTGCCGGGCGCAAGTCCGCAGCGGCCCATGCCCACGTCGGCCTCGACCAGAACGCCGATTTCGGCGCCGGCGGCCGCGGCATGGCGGGCAAGGCCGCGCGCCGCCGGCGCATTGTCGAGTGCTGTAGTGAGATTGATTTTTCGGGCAACCTCGATCAGGCGGCGCCACTTCGACTCGCCCAGCACCGGATACGCAACCAGCATATCCGCGGCTCCGCTCGCCGCCATGACCTCCGCCTCGCCGACCTTGGCGACGGTCAGCCCGGCGGCGCCGCCGTCAACCTGCATGCGTCCGATCTCCGGCGTCTTGTGCGTCTTGGTGTGCGGACGCAGCCGCAATCCATGCTCCGCGCAATAGCCGGCCACTCGCCTGAGGTTCGCTTCCAGGCGGTCGAGATCGACCAGCAAGGCGGGGGTTTCCAAATCCCGGATCGTCGTCACGGAGCAGGCCCTGCCCCCAGCTTACCAACGTGCGCAGCATCGCCCGCGCCCCACGGAAAACGTCTCCTGCAAGGGTTATTGCCTAGGGCCGAGCACCCACATCATGGCCGCGGTAAATGTGCTCTGCGCCGTCGCCAAGCCGGAATCGCCGCAGGAAGAGCAGCTGAAAAAGGCGGCGTCCGACCGGTCTCGGCGGTATTCGAACCGCGTCAGAAAGCGGGGATCGCCCCTTACCGGCTGCACCTCGAAGGTAAACGTGTTTCCGCTCAAAAACTGCTTGACCCCGGTGGACCACGCCTCGGCGTCGTCCAGGAATTCGAAGCGGTAGGCAAGCCTGACCCGCTCGGAAAGATGCAGCCGCGCATACCCGGCCATGCCCCAGGAAACGGCGCGGACTCCGGCGGCGTCGGCCTCGATCCAGTCGAGATTGACCTTTGCCTCGAACCGCTCATGCAGGCTGGCGTAGGCGTTCCAGCTCAAGTTCTTGAACCATATCCCGTCGCTTTCGGGGCCGTTGATCCAGGTCAAGGTCGTGTTGAAACGGTCGTTCGGCTCGAACGAGCCTTGCAGTCCGTACAACTTGCCTGCGTTCCGGTCTTCGCTGTCCAGATAGCCGTTGATGAGCAGGAACGCCGCGTTCAAGGTATCCGACAGCGGCGCGCTGAGCCGGGCGCCGAGGTGCGAGCCGGCTTCGTTCCACCCCGAGAGCAGTCCCACGCTGTAGTTCCAGTTGCGATGCGGCTCCATGACTTCGATGCCGACGGGCGTCTGGAACAGCCCCGCATCGAACTGCGCCCCGCCGGCGAATCGGTAGTAGCCGTAGGCCTGCTGCAAATAGACGACGTCTTCCAGCGGGCCGGGGCCGGTCAACCCGCTCCAGTAGATCCGCCCGGCGGAGCCGAACCAGATATCGGAACGGAAGCCGACCGGACCGCCGCCGGATGTTTCGACTTCGAGCTTGGCTTGGTTGAGACCGAACCCGCGGGCGTTCGGATTGGTGAAATACAGCGCGTTCCGCCCGTCCGGCGGGCCGTTTGCGTTGTGCGTATAGTAGGCGTCGATCAACCCCGTGAAGGCGATCGCCTGACCGCCGCTGCTGACCACGCCGAGCGGAATGCCCCCCGCGGGTTCAGCGTCGGCAACGGCCTTCGGCGGCGGAACGGCCGCGGCGGAGTCCTCTTTCGCCGATAAACCGCCGCGCTCGTCAAACGCTTTCAGCTTCGCTTCCAGATTCAGCAGCCGGGCGCGCAGAGACGACAACTCGCGGCGAATCTCCGCTTCGACTTCAGCGGCCGGCTGTGGCGCGGCTTGCGCATCTCCGGCGGCCAACGAAAGCGCGCATAGCAAAAGCGCCGGCAATTTCACCCGGGGATTCCGGCCTTTCTCCGCGAGCATCGCCCAGCGAGAATCCCATTGTAAAGAAAACCCTGCAAAGAAAAAGCCGCGCCGCAAAACGCGGCGCGGCTTGGGGGCGGGGCCGCCGAGGGTTGGTCGGCGCCCCCGCGGGGAGAACGCAGCTTACTCCTTGGGTCCGAAGATCCACATCATGCCGATGGTGAACGTGTTCTGATCCATCGCCATCCCCGAATCGCCGCAGGACGTACAGCCGAAAAAGGCAACGTCCGACCAGTCGCGGCGGTACTCGAACCGCGTCAGGAAACGGGGGTCGTCCTTCAAGGGCTGCACCTCGAAGGTGAAAGTGTACTCCTTCAGCGTCTGCTCGACCCCCGTCGAACGGGCTTCCTGGTCGTTCAGGAACTCGATGCGGTTGGCGATGCGCACCTGATCCGACAAATGAACGCGGGCGTATCCGCCCATGCCCCAGGAAGTCGCGCTCACGCCGAGCGGATCGTTGGCCTGGATGTAGTCGAGGTTGATCATCGCCTCGAAGCGCTCATGCAAGCCGGCGTAGGCGTTCCAGCTCAGATTCTTCAGCCAACCGCTGTTGGTCAACTCGTTTTCCGGGCCGTTGATCCAGGTCAGCGTCGTGTTGAAACGGTCGTTCGGGGCGAGCGAGCCCTGGACGCCGTACGACTTGCCGGAGTTCTGATCCCATGCGTTGTCGAAGCCGTTCACCAGCAGGAAGGTCGCCGTGAAGGCGTCGGTTACGGGGACGCTGAGCTTGGCACCGAGGTGCGAAAACGGCTCGTTCCAGGCCCACAGAATGCCGCGGGTGTAGTTCCAGTTCAGATGCGATTCCGCGACCTCCAGACCGGCGATCGTGCCGAACAGTCCCACGTCCAGTTCGGCGCCGTTGGCGAACTGATAGTAGCCGTAAGCCTGCTGCAGGTAGATCACGTCCTCCAGCGGCCCCGGTTCGAGGCCGTCGCGGAACAGGCGGGCGCCCGAACCGAACCAGATGTCCGAACGGAACCCGATCGGGCCGTCGCCGGAGGCGTCGATTTCAAGTTTGGCTTGGTTGAGGCCGAATCCGCGAGAGTTGGGGTTGGTGTAGTAGAGCGTGTTCTGGCCGTCGGCCGGGCTGTTGGTGTTGTATGTCAGATACGTATCCAGCAAGCCGGTGAAGCTGATCGCCTGCCCGCCGCTGCTGGCCACGCCGACCGGCGTTTCCTCGTCCGGCTCGGCATCGGCGACAACCTTCGGCCGCACGTAGGCGGCATCCTCGATTCTCTCGACGTCGACTTCGCGCGCGGCCGCCATCGCAGTCGGCTCCGCCGCAACCGTCTCGACAGCCGGTTCCGCCGCGGCGGCCTGCTTGCCGGCGCTCAGCTTTTCGAGCATCGCTTCGAGCCGCAGCAGACGTTCGCGCAGCGACTCGACTTCCGCCCGCAACTCGACCGCAACCGCTTCGGACGACTCCGATGCCGAGGTCCGCGGCGCCGCCGCGGCCGGCGACGCGGCGCAGAGTCCGAGAACAAGTGTGGTGATCCAATAGCGTTTCAAGAAATCCTTCCTCCTCAACCCGGACTCCTCGGCCCGGATTCCTTGGCTGAGCAGCCGCTCTTGCCGAAAGATTCGGAAGCGGCCGGCCTTTTGGCGGCGCCCTGCCCCAACGAACGCAACGACGGTGTGCGCCGTAAAGATTCACCTTAAAAAAGGCGTCTCGCCCCATGCAACAAGATAATTTTTATGGGGCGGATATAGAATCCTTTACTCCACGGCATCGCCATCTAATCCACTTGAATTCAATTGCTTGGGGAAACCAGAGGACTCGCCCGAAAACGCTCGCAATGTTCCGGCAAGACGCGCGACGAAAGAAAATTCCGAGCCGTGTGCAACAGGTGGCGCTCGACGGTCTTCTCGTGTCCGCAAGAGCAGAGAAGATGCGCGAGTTCATGCGCCAGCGGCGAATACAGATCGTCGTTGCGCTCGACCCAATGCGCGCGATAGGCGATCCACGCCGTATCGAGGTACGGCGGCTTCGCGCCGGCGGGCTCCGCCGCGCGGTAGGATCGCGCCGGCGACTCCTCTCCTCGCAGGCCGCCGATCAGGAAGGCCGCCGGATAGTCGGTTCCGGGCGGCAGCCGCTCCGCCAAGGCGCGCACGTTCCGCGGCACGCCGCTTGCCGCATCGACCGCCTCCATGTCGATCGTGCGCATCGGCTTCGGCAACTCCAGCCTGACCAACCGGATGCGCCGCAAACCTATGCCGCAAGCGCGGAAAATCTCCGCGGTCTTGCGAATCTGGCGCATGGCGCGCGCCTCGCTCCAGGGAGTCCCGCGGGCAAAGAGCACCGTCGCGTCCAGAGCGAACGCCGCCGGCCGGTCCGCCTTGGGATAAATCTCGTTTTCGGCAATCCAGCGCGACTCGGCGCGGTCGAACCCGGACTCCGGCCAGGGCGCGAACCGCGCGTCGGCGGCCTGCGCCGCGGCGGCGGACGTCAGGCCGGCCGCCAACATCAGGAGCGCATGCAGCATGGAACCGACAGGATACCCGTCCGCGCGCCATTCATCGAAAACGCGCAACGGCTTGTTGACAACCCTGATCGATTGCCGTCTATACTGTGTATTTGGGGCGGGCAAGCTTGATGGTCTGTCCGGATTGTCCTGCCCCGTGGTTTTCTCGAGTAACGCGCTTTGACTCATAGCCGCACAAGAAACGGAGCGGTTGCCGCCGTTGCCCTGCTGTTGAGCGCCGTCAGCCTTTGCGGCTGGAGCCAACAGCTTAACGACGGCGTCCGCCTGCGCACCCGCACCGCGCGCTCGCTGCGCGTGGACGACGTCGACCATGAGCACCGCGTGGGGCTGCATGCGCCCGACTCCCAAGCTGCCGCCGGGTTGACCGCTGCGGCAGGCTTGGCCGACGACACGGCAAACCTCGATGCCCGCGAACCGGCCCCGACAACGGCAGCCGGCGCGCTCCCGCGGTTCGACGACGGACGGCAAGCGTTTCCGTTCTTCCGTTCCGAGCATTCGCCGCCGGCCGTCCTCGGCCGTTCCGCGGCCCCGCGCGGCCCGCCCGCCCTCGCTTGAAATCCTTGGACGATCGTCCGCCGGTCGATAGGCGCTTATGCGCGCCGCATCGACGGGAAATCCGTATCCATTTTCGCAGCAAGGGAGGAAGTCGTGAAAAAACTCATCGACGGGGTCAGCAAATTTCAGGAAACCGTCGTGCCCGCCAAGCGCGCGCTGCTGGAAAAACTGTCCGCCGGGCAATGGCCGGAAGTTCTGTTCATCACCTGCTCCGACTCGCGCGTGGCGCCGAACCTGATCACGCAGACGGAGCCGGGCGATCTGTTCGTCATCCGCAACGCGGGCAACATCGTCCCGCCGTACGCGGCGGAAGCCAACGGCATGTCGGCTTCGGTGGAATACGCCGTTGCGGCGCTCAAGGTCGGCCACGTCGTCGTCTGCGGACACACCGGCTGCGGCGCCATGAAAGGCGCCATGGACCCCGACGGCCTCGACGCCCTGCCGCAGGTGCGCGGCTGGCTCAAGCACGCCGAGGCTCCGCTGCGGACGGTAGATGCCCTGCATCCCGGCCTCGACCCCGGCGCGCGCTTGGGCGCGCTCGTCGAACGCAACGTCCTGCAGCAGCTCGCCAACCTGCAAACCCATCCTTACGTCGCCGCCCGCGCGGCCGACGGCAGCTTGCAGCTCCACGGCTGGGTTTATGAAATCGGAAGCGGCAACGTGCTCGCCTGTGACGGAAAGGCATTCAGTCCGCTCGCCGGCGGCGCGGCCGCGGCAAACGAGCCGCCGGCCGTCTCGTAAACGCAACAGCGCACAATTTTCAGATATTCCAAGAGGAAATTCAAAATGCTCGACAGAATCAAGTTGTTCTTGAATCCCTTCTCCGACGGCCGTTACGAAGACATGAGCCGGGGATGGAAAAAGACCGTTGTCAGCGATTTCACCGCCGGTTTGATCGTGGCCATGCTGGCCATCCCCATGAACATGGGCTTCGCCATCGCCAGCGGCCTGCATCCTGTCCACGGACTCATCGCCGGCGCCCTCGCCTGCCTCCTGGGGGCGCTGTTCGGCGGCTCCAAATACCAGGTTTACGGGCCGACGGCGGCCTACATTCCGGTCCTGGCCGCAATCATGAACGAATACGGCAACGGAAGCACCGACCCAACTTCGCCGGAATACATCGCCGGCTACTACTTCCTGATCCTTTGCTCCGTGCTGGGCGGCGTAATTCTCATCTTCATGGGCTTGACCGGACTGGGAGACTTCATCAACAAGGTGCCGCACTCGATCGTCGTCGGCTTCACCATCGGCATCGCTTTGACCATCGCCTTCACGCAGATCGGCGACGTGTTGGGGCTGACGGTCAAGATACCGAATGCCTTCCTGCAAAAGATCAGCACGATCTGGAGCAACCTCGATCAGTTCAACATCTACGCCCTGCTGATTGCGGTCGGCACCTTTCTGCTTTGCAAATACCTGCTGCGTTATGCAGCTTACATTCCGGGCCCGGTGATCGCCGTGGCGATCGGGATCGTGCTCAACGAAACCATTCTGCACGATGAGGGGTTGCAAGCCTCCATACATAAGTACGGCGCCATTCCGACCTCGGACCTCTTCAAATTCACGCCGCCCAAGCTGTCGGAGATGAGCTTCGATATGTTCGGCCTGGTTTATTTCACGGCCGCGGTCGTTTTCGTAGCCGCCATCGAATCGCTGCTCTGCTCGAACATGGCCGACCGCATGGCTGAAAACAAGGGTACGCCCTACAACCCCAACAAGGAACTCTTCGGGCAGGGCATGGTCAACATATTCGCGCCGCTGTTCAACGGCTTTACCTGCACCGGCGCCCTGGCCCGCACCGCGACCAACATCAAGGTCGGCGGCGTGACCCCTCTGGCCGGTATCATGAACTGTTGCTTGAAGCTCGCCATGGTCTATTTCCTGGCCGCCCATCTGGATCAGGTGCCCATGGCCTGTATCGGCGGCATCCTCGCCTATATCGCCTTCAACATGGTCAAGAAGCAGGAAATCCAAACCGTGCTGCGCATGAACCGGTTCCACGTTTTCCTCATGATCCTTACGGCGATCGGTGTGTTCGTGAAAGACTTCCTGTCGGGAGTGCTCTTGGGCTTGGCCGTTTACGCGCTGCTCAAGCGGTTCTTCGACAAGCCGCAAGAAACCGCGGCGGCGTAAACCGAAAAAACAAAAGGAGGCAATGGCAATGAAACGCTTTCGACACTTCATGGTCGCTTTGACGAAAACGGAACAGGACGTCAGCCTGCTCCGCTACGCGGCAATGGTTGCGCGGACCGGCGACCCCGATCAAATCAGCTTCGTGCATATTCAGGGCGCCGCGTCCGACGGCGCCAAGCCGAGCGTACACGACCAAGTGGTCGGCGAACTCGAACGGTTCGTGCAAGAGCACTTCCAGAACGCGCCCGAAAACGTCGAGTTGCGCTTTCACGTCCTCGACGGTCCGCGCATCGACGGGCTGCTGGAGTTCGCCGCCGGACAGCATGTCGATCTCATCATGCTGGGCCACAAATCCGGCGCGCGGCCGGGGCGCAAGGCGTTGATCCGCCGCTTGACGATGAAGGCGCCCTGCTCGGTCTGGATCGTGCCCGACGGTTCCGAGCCGCGCATCGGCCGAGTGCTGGCGCCGGTCGATTTTTCCGATCACTCCGCCGACGCGCTCACGGTAGCCGCCGATCTCACCGCGCGCGCCGCAGCCGATGAGTGCATCGCCCTGCACGTCTATCACGCGGTGGCCGTCATCACCTACGAAGAAGCCATCCCGCTCGTCAGCGGCATGGAGGAAGAAGCCTACGAGCGGTTCGTCGCTCCGATCAACCTCCACGGCGCCAAACTGCGGCCGATGTTCGTCGAATCGGAGCGCATCGCGGTGGCGATCCATCAGACCGCGCAGGACGAAAAAGTTGACCTGAAGGTCATTTCGACCCGCGGCCGGAGCCGTTCCTCGGCGATCCTGCTGGGCAGCGTCACCGAGGGCGTGATCGTCGAAGCGCGCACCCCCGTCCTGATCGTGAAGCACTTCGGCGCCAAGCTGGGACTGCTGGAAACGCTGCTCGGACGCAGCTTCCGGCGGGACGCGCCGCACTTCAACTGACCCCGGCGGGCGGCGCGTCCGCTACAATAGGGGCGTTTGTCGGAGGTTGCCATGAACAGACGCGACTTGATGCGCACGGCGCTCATCGGAACCGGCGCCGTGGCGGCCGCGCCCGCGGCGCCCCTCGTTACGCATATCGCCGCGGCGCCCGCGGCCGCCGCGGCGGCCGCCGAAGAACAAGCGTGGACTCCGCTGCTCTTCGACGCGCACCAGAACGAAACCGTGATCGCCCTGACCGAGTTGATCATCCCCGCAACCGACACGCCCGGCGCAAAAGCCGCCAAGGTCAACGAATACATCGACCTGATGCTGCACGACGTCGAAGAAGACCGCGGACACGGCTTCCTGAAAGCGTTGGGCTGGCTCGACGGCTATGCGCTCGACAAATACGGCGCGCCGTTCGTGAAGCTGAGCGAACCGCGGCAAACAACGATCCTCGCATCCCTGGACGGCGCGCAAGACCCGGCGCTCATGCCCGGCGCCGAGTTCTTCAAGCGCCTCAAGCGCCTGACGGTCGAGGGCTACTACACCTCGAAAATCGGCATCGACGAGTTGAACAAAGACGGCGTCCCCGACACCTTCGCCTGCGCCCACGAATCCCACGCCTGACGCTTCAGCCCGGCGCATCCCAGCGCGGGGCGCGGGCAATTTTCGGCTATAGTGGATTGCCGCCCGCAGCGCGGCGCAATCCGGCCCATGAACGACGTTTCTTCCCGCGAGCCTTCGCCCCAGGAGTCTCTGAAAGCATTCGAGAGCGATCTGCGGCGCAAGCTCGGAGCGGCGAACGCCCCTCCCTTTATCGGCCTGCTTGATGTCGGCCCGGAAGATCGGGAACGGATTCGCCAACTCGTCCGTGAAAAAATTGCAGGAGATTTCCGGCGCGTATCCTGGGCCTTCAATGCGACTCCGGCCGTTGCCGCCTGGAGCGTAGCCGGCGCGCTCACCGAGGACTACGGCGGGCAGGACGCCGCCATCTATAGGATCGTCGAGGATGTCCTGGGGGTCTCGCTGCAACTTCCAGTTCGGCGGGACAAGCTGTACGTTGCCTTCTCCGATGTTTGCCGCCGCTTCGAATTGGCCCTCTTCCGCGGCGGACGCAAGGTCGATGCCTATCTCGTGCAGGCCGGCGTTTCGCGCCCGCAACTTCCCGATGTGATCGAAGCGTTTCTGCGGGCGGAACGCGCTTTCGGGCCGCCGCCGACGCACGCCACCGACGCCCTCAACAGTTGGGAAGACGAAGCGTTCGAGTTTCTGCCCCAAGGCCTCCGCGTCCCGCGGCGCGTCCTGGAGGCGGACGACACAGGGTTCCATGCCGCGGCGTTCGCCCGCTGCCGATCCGGAGCAATCCCGCAAACGGACTTTGAGCGGCGCTTTCAGTCGGTATTGGAGGAAATCCGTAGCCGCGCTCCGAGCGCAAAGCGGCGGCAAAAGACCGTCGCCCGCCCGAAACTCGTGTGGTCCGATGGCGCCTTGGCGCTCTCCGTGCCGCGGCTCGAAGGGCGGCTGCGGATCGACTTCAACGGTCAGCAGCGGCGCTTGCGCGAGGGAATCGATTGGCCCATCCCGCAGCCGTGGCCGCGCCGGATCGGGTGGGCGTTCGACGACGCATCGGGAGTAATCGAGATTTTGGACTCCGAAAGCCATGCCTTGGCTTTCGATGCGCCGAGCGGGCGGTTGCTCAAAGAAATTGGGGATGCGCAGAACGCCTTTGAAATCGACGCGCCCGAAGCGCTGCTGATCGCGCGTTCACCCTTCTCCATCGCCGGCGCCGACGCCGTCGGAATCGGCCCGGAAAGCTTTGTTGCGGCGACTCTCCTCGGCGCGGCTCCCGTCGTTATGCAACTGGACGGACGGAGGGTAAAGCTTACCAGCCGCCCGCGCCCGCGCATCCGGGTCGAAGCGAGCGAAATAGCGGCAACCGGCCGCGGCGGCGATCTACTGACCCGGCGCGCGGCCGTCTTGGTTGACAACGGCCGCAACATCGCCGAAAGGCGCACGGTCTCCGTTGCCGTCGGCGATCGGCAGAGCCGGCGCGAGATCGAGTTGGACGGCGCAGGCCGCGGGCGGATGCCGCTCGATGAATTCCTCGGCGCAAACGGAGAACCGGTAAAAATTCGCGCCGCGCTGCTTCCGCCGGAAATCGGCGGCGCCGAAACCGATGCGCGCGCCGTAGCATCCATCACGGCTTGGATCTGGCCCGACCTCGAGACCGTCGAAACCAGCGAGAACGGCGTATTGCTGCGCACCCTCAAGCGCCCGGCTTCGATCGCTTGGGACCGTTGCCGCCACGTGACGCAATGCGGCAGTTTCCTCTGCCTCGATTCCAAGGGCGGCTACGCCCACGCGAGAATCGCTTTCGATACGTTCGATACGCAACAAGGGGCGGTCGATTTCGATATCCCTTGGCCGGGCATATCGATCATGCGCATATCCCCCGACGGGGAAACCCGCCCCCTCGCCATAGGAACGCGCCCGATCATCACGGAAACCGATCGCAACGCTTCCATCGCGATCGCCTCGCCAAACCGCAAAGCCGCCCTGCGAGTTCGCGGACGTTATGAACCCGATGCCTTCAGGAACGGCTCCAGGCGCGTACTTTCCATGCGCGATCTGGCCGCCGACGCGCCGGACGACCGAGTGCTTCTCGAAGCCGAAAACGAAGCCCCGCGCTTGCTGCTTGAAATCTCGCGCGCGATGGAGCCCGAACGTTTCGACGCCGTAAGGCGCAGCGGCAAGCTGGAAATCCAAATCAAGCTGCCCATTCGCATCGACGCGCTCCGTTTCGAACTCGAGAGCGAAACCGGGGAATCGCAGTCAGCGGAAACCGCATTGGGGCGCGAGACCATCGAAGGTGCGACTCCCGCTTGGCTCGATGCCGCGCTCGACGATGACAACGACGTCGATGCCGTCACCGTCCGAATCGACCTGAGCGGCTTCGACGACGGCGTTGTCTTCGCGCATATTCTGGCGCGCGCCCTCAATACGGATAAATTTCAACCCCTGCGCAGTGGCAGCGGCGACATCTTCGCGCTCGCTCTGACCGCGCCCAACCCGCATTCGGAGACGGAGACGGCGCCGACGCCCGACAGCGAAGAGATTCGCCGGCGGTTTCTCAAGTTGTCGCAATGGATGGCGGTATGTCTTGCCGGACGATCTTGGGACCAAGTTGCCGAAGTGCTGCCGGATCGCTGGCGGGAAGTCGGCTCGTCCCTACTCGGCGTACCTGCGGGCGCAGCCGTGCTCATGGAAGCAGGGTTCGCGCCCCCGCCGCCCGATTCGCCGCCGTCGTGGGTTCCGATGCATCATCCTTTGTCGGTCTCATTGGAACTCTACGGAGCTTCGGCGAAAGTCTTCAGCGGCCTGCGCGAATGCGATGCGCCGGGCGCAGTCGAATTGGCATGTCTCGCCGATTTGTCGCCGGACAAAATCCCCGTCAATAAAGACCTTAGCCCCCTGCTTCCTTTCGGTTTCAGTAATGTACGCCAAGCCTCTGCTTCAGGTGAACGTTTGGCCGATTTTTCGATACCGCGCTATTTTCAGGTATTGGCGCCAAGCGACACAGACCCATCGTCCGGACATTTCTGGCGCGGCGGGGAACTCCTCGGTCCCGCGCACTGGCGCGCCGCTCATCTGCGCCTCCGCGAACGCCTGGAAGAGGCTGGTTTCGACGCCGAGGGACACGGCAACCAGAACCGCATTCTCGCCATGCAGCGGCTCATCCAGTGCCGACGCTTCGGTGCCGATACTCCCGCTCCAAAGCGTACCGATGCGGCCGGCGAAGAACTGGACGACCGTATGTCTCTCTGGTGCGCCGGGTTCTTCCGCCATTTCACCGCGGCATGCCGCGAACGCAAAGTCTCCGCTTTTCTCGATACGCTCAGCCAAGACCTTGAGAGGAACCGCCGCGAACTCCTCTACGCCATCGGTTTTCTTTTGCGTCTCGGTCCCGAACTTTTCGCCTTCTACATGCTGCTGAGCGAGCTGGCGCGAGAGGAACCCGATGGCCGTTGAATTCGATCCGATTCAATTCCGAGACAACCTTCAGAGCACGATTGCCCGCTACATCGGCACGGCGGCGCCCGTTTCGCCGGCGCGCGCGCCGCGCCTCGCCGAAGCGCTTGCGGCTCGTCTGCAGGAAGCGCCCCTGGTCAAAGGCCCCTTCGTCGAAAGCCTGCCCGATTTCATCAAGGGCGAGTCCGTCGAAGATCTCGCATCCGCCGGCAAACTGCATCCCGCGTGGAAAGCATTGGAGAAGACCGCAGACGGCCGCAAACTTTTCCAACGGCCGCTTCATTTGCACCAAGCCGGGGCGATCCGCTGCGAACGCAACTACCTTGTCGCCACCGGAACGGGCTCCGGCAAGACCGAGGCGTTTCTCTTCCCGCTCGTCGATGCGCTGCTGCGCCAAGGCGGCTTGGAACGGCCGGGCGTCCGCGCCATCCTTGTCTATCCGCTGAATGCCTTGGCCAACGACCAGATGTTCCGCATCGCGCGGCTGCTTTTCCGCGACCTCGGCGACCCGGGCATCACTCTGGGGCGGTTCACCGGAGCAGTGCGCGCAACCGCCTCCCGCAGCGAGGAGCAAGCCCGGTTGGTGGAAACGCCGAGCTTCCAGAACAACTTCGACGGCGCGGGCCGCGCTCCCGGGAACTGGCTTCTCAGCCGCAAAGAGATGCTTGAACGCCCGCCGCATATTCTCATCACCAACTACGCGATGCTCGAGCACATCCTGCTGCTGCCGCGCAACCGGGCACTGTTCGAGCGGGCGGATTTGTGCTGGCTCGTGCTGGATGAGATCCATACCTATACCGGCGCGCAGGCGATCGAAGTCGCGTTCCTGCTGCGCAAGCTGAAGACAAAATTGGGCATTCCCCAGGGCCGGCTGCGCTGCGTCGGCGCCTCGGCGAGCCTCGACCCATCCCGCAAAGACGAGCTTGCAAAGTTCGCGTCGCGCCTGTTCGGCGAGCCGTTCCCCGCGGGCGAAGACGCCGTGATCGTGTCCGAACGGCAGCCGCACACGGCGCTTGTCAAAGGGGCTGCCGAAGCGAGCTTGGGACCGCAACCCTGGATCGCAGCCAGCGAAGTCCTTGCCGAGATGCGCGAATCCGGTGAACTGGAAGATGAAGACGCAGCCTCAATATGGAACAGCAGTGTTGAGGAGCAAGGCTGCCGGGAATTCACGCTGGAACCGTGCAGGCCGTTCGGCGATGCCTTGCTCTCCCGCTTGGCGCAATTCCGTGAATTGCGCCGCGCTTCCAAGCTGCTCGCCGAGCGATCCCGGCCCTTCGAAAAACTTGCCGAGCAAGTATTCGCAGGGTCTCCGCCGGGCGAAGCTCGAAAGGCATTGGCGGCGCTCATCTCAATCGGCGTTCTGGCCAAGCCCTCGACTCCGGGAACCTTCCCCTTGCTTCCGGCGCGTTACCACCTCGCGGCGTCGGGCGTCGCCGGCGCCGCGCTGCGGCTGTCCGCCGACGATCCCGAGCGCTGGTCGGATTTCGTCTTCGGACGCAATGCGCCGGCGGCGGCCGACGCCGCGCCCGCGTATTCCCTGCTCGTCTGCCGCAATTGCGGCGAGCCCTACATCGAGGCGTGGGATGACGGCACAGCGATCCTGCCGCGGGCCGAGCATGGAGCTTCGGCCTCGCGGCTCGTGCTGCGTCTCTGCGACGGTCCGGACGGCCTTGAAGCCGATGAAGAAGAATCGGAAGCAACAGAGCGAGACGCAGCCAAACACTCCTTCGACCCGAAGACAGGGGAACTCGCCGACGGTCCGGGCAGCGGCATCGTCACCCTTGCCGAAGCGGAAATGAAGAAGGACGAGGAAGAACGCAGACATTATGTCGCCAGATGCTCGGCATGCGGACAGCGCGGGGGGCGCTACGCGGAACCGCTGACAAGCATTCATCCGGGCGATGACGCCCTGGCCGCGGTAACCTCCCAGACCTTGCTCGAAGCGCTGCCCGAACCGCCCGAAAACACCGGCGAAGATCGGCCCATGAAAGGCCGCAATCTCCTCGTTTTCGCCGACAACCGGCAGGACGCGGCGTTCTTTGCGCCGTTCTTCGAACGCACCTCCCGCGATCAGGCGATTCGCGCGGCCATCCGATGCGTTCTGGATGAAAACGGCGATCCCCTCGATCTTCGGGAATTGACGCAACTCGTCTTGCGCCGCCTGCGCGGCGATGGATTCCTGCTCTTCGACAGGAGAGATCCCAAGCCTCTGGTTACATCGCTCGCGCAGGACCGCCTGACGGCGCTCATTGCCGCGGAATTTTGCACAAGCGGATTTTCGCGCATCTCGCTGGAAGGGCTGGGTCTCGCCGCGGTGGATTATACGGGGCTTGACCGCGCCGCACACCGGA
Source organism: Bryobacterales bacterium (assembly GCA_965242705.1). Taxonomy (GTDB): domain Bacteria; phylum Acidobacteriota; class Terriglobia; order Bryobacterales; family UBA6623; genus CATQHP01. Next base: position 4,304,958 of record OZ251486.1, on the reverse strand, counting down.
TGAACGAAGCCGCCCCGCGACGAGAGGAGATCATGCCGCATCTGGCGAAATTCCTTCTCGATCTCATCCGCAGAAATCGCGCCGTCAACGACATCGGCATCCTCGATCTTACGGACGAGTCGATTTGGGGCGAAGCCTTGGCCAGCCGCGAAATCTCTTACGATTTGACCCGCACCAATCAATCGAGACGGCTGCGTACGCTGCTTCCGCAAGGGCGCCGGCAGACCCGGCCGACGGCCCTGCTGGAAAACCGTCTCGGTTTTTCATCCGAAGAAACCGGGGAAATCCTGGAAGCCTTCTGGCAGGAAGCCATTCGCCCGCGGCGCGATCGCGATCGCCTGCTGACTTCCGGGGGGCGCGGCCATGTTCTGGATTTGTCCGCCCTGCGTTTCGCTTCGGCTGAAGGCCGCCCTCTCTTTCGGTGCCGCTCGTGTGGCGCAAGGAGCCAAATCGATCTCGGCAACGTTTGCATCGTCCACGGCTGCGGCGGACGCACGGAACCGGTCGAAGCGGACGAGCGCCAAGCCCTGGCCAAACGCAACCACTACATCCGGCGGTACCGCGAGCGGCCGCTCGCAGGCGTGGCGCGGGAGCATACCGCCGCCATCGGCCAGAGTGAACGCGCCGCCATCGAAGACAAATTCCGAGAGGGCGATGTCAATTTGCTGAGTTGCACGACCACCATGGAAATGGGCGTGGACGTCGGCGATCTCGAGGCCGTGCTGTGCCGCAACGTTCCACCCGGAATCGCCAACTATCAGCAACGAGCGGGACGCGCGGGCCGGCGCGCGCAGGCGGCTCCGGTCGCTTTGATGCTGGCGCGAAACAGCCGGTACGACCAAGCCCAGTTCCACGATCTCGATGGATATCTCAACGCCGTACCCGCGCCGCCCTATCTCTCTCTCGACAACGCGAATTTCTTCCATAGGCATCAATGCTCCTGCGTCATCTCGGGTTGGCTTGACCTACGCCTCGCCGGCCGCACCGCGGAAGGCGCGCCACGCCTCAAACATGTCTTCGGCGATCGGTTGACCGAAGAAGATGAAACAAAGCTGCGCGAGGAGTTCGACGCTTGGCTTGCGGGCGGGCAGGGCAAAGCCGCGGTCGATACCGCGGCGCGCATGGTCGAAACGATGCCGGCTGAACTGCGCGGCGTCGGCCTCGCCGGCGGTGATCTGGTCCCGCACGTCAGCAAGGTCTTCCATCAATGGCTCAACGACGTCGCCGAGCGCTGGCGGGCGATGAACCAAGCGGCACAGGAACAGTTGGACACAATGACGGATCAGGAAGCGTTGGAGGCGGATAAGGAGCGAGCGTCCAAGCGGCACTCTGCGCGCCGTTCGGATATGAAACGGTACCTCGATCGCTTCGTCGTGGAGGCGCTGTCGCGCGCCGCGGTGTTGTGCCCGGCAGCGAAAGCTGGTTGCCCAAGCAATGGTACCGGGTCTGCTCCGCCTGCGGCCACCCGGAAATCCACGATGAACGTAAAGAATTCACTTCTGCCTGCGAGCAATGCATCGGCGCCGCTGTTGCCTGGCCGCGCCCTTTCGTCGAACCCATAGGATTCCTGACGTCCTACGCCGACCGCATGGGACGCGACCCGGGCAGTTCGCGGCTGAGGGAACGGCGGGTCGATGAGGCGCGTTTGTTGACCAAAGCGCATCTTTCCGACTACTCCCCGACCGATATCTCCGCCGTCAAAAGCTTCTTCGCCTCGGCGACTTCCCGCGGCGACGGGCCGACGGGCCGGATGTTCGTTGTCAACAAAGGCCCGCATGGCGCGGGCTACTATTGGTGTACGCGCTGCGAGTACGCCGAATCTGCGCCGCACAAAGCACAGTACGGACGGCAGGGAGTTCAATCGAAACACAAAAACCCGCGCACCGGCGACCCCTGCCCGAATGAACAACTCGTGGATCGGTTCGATCTGGGCCACGTTTTCGAGACAGATATTCGCGCTATTCACTTCGACCGTTCCATCCCGGATTCCTCGGCAACCGGTGACGCGAACCCTGTCGAGCGATTCCGCAGAACCCTGGCGGAAGCGCTCCGCTTGGCCGCCGCCCGCCTGCTCGATACCGACAGCCGCGATCTGCGCGCCGCGACGGAGTTGCGAGACGGCCGGCCGATCATCATTCTTTCCGACGCGGCCGCGGGCGGAGCCGGCTACTGCAGGCGCCTGCTCGACGAACCGCGTTTCCGAGCGGCGCGGCTGCTGGCCGAGGCGCGAGATATCCTCGATTGCTCGAACGAAGACTGCGCAACCAGTTGCTCGCGCTGCCTCAACGAATACTCCAATCAGTACTATTGGGACGACTTCGACAGACAGCCTTGCCGCAACTGGATCGACTCGCTTCTGAGGAAGACCGCCAAACCTCCGGCCGGCGCGCCGCAAGACGCAATTCCCGATCCGTCCGCTTCGACGGCCGTGCTGTCCGACCGCCTCAGGAGCCGACCGCCGCGGATGTTGCGTTCGAGCAGGCTGCTTTCCCACGCCTTGCCGCTCGGGCCGACGGCGATCAGGTGTTCGCGGCCAACGAAATCGCAGCGCGCCATGTGCGGCTTGCCCGGCAGTCAGCGGCCGATCGCCCACAGGGCCGGCAGCGGCTTGTGCGCCGCGCGCCAGCCGCCGCGGCTCCATACGTTGAGCTTCCGGAATCGCTCGCGCAGATCATGGGATTGCGCGTTCATGGCGCCGGCCGGTCCGGGCTGCGCCCGTTGGCGAACCGGCCGGCGGGGTCCGTCATAATAGCGCGTTGTGGAAAGGAGAGGCGCGGGGAAATGAAGTTCGGAGTCAATACGCTGATCTGGTCGGGGGCGTTCGAGCCGGAGAAGTACCCCTTCGAGGCGCTGCATGAGGCGGGAGTCGACGGGATCGAGATTCCCGTGTTCGTTCCGGGCGATCTGGATGCGGCGGCGGTGCGCAAGACGCGCGCGGATGAGGGATTGGCGGTGCATTTCTGCTCGGTCAACCCCGAGGGCATGAATCCGATCGACGGCGACGCCGCGGTGCGCGCCAGGACGGTCGAGCATTGGAAGACGCTGATTCAGACCGCGGCCGAGGCCGGCGCGGAGCAGATTGCCGGCCCTACCCATGCGCCCGTCGGCTACTTGCCCGGCCGGCGGCGCAGCGAAGACGAGTGGAAGTGGGGCGTCGAGTTTCATCAGGCGCTCGGCCCCGCGCTGGAAGACGCAGGCGTTACGCTCGGCGTCGAGCCGCTCAACCGGTTCGAGACGTATTTCCTGAATACGGCGGCCGACGCCGTCAAGTTCGTGAGTGAAATCGGGCATGAGCGGATCGGCATCCTGCTCGATACTTTCCACCAGAACATCGAGGACAAGGACATTGCCGAGGCCTACCGCACTTGCGGCGGGCATTTGATGCACGTGCATACCTGCGAGAACGACCGCGGCATTCCCGGCAGCGGCCACGTCGATTGGCCCGGCGTGCTGCGGGCGATCAAGGAAACGGGCTACGACCGCTGGTTGACGATCGAGTCGTTCAACTCGCATATTCCCGACCTGTCCGCGGCTACGGCCATCTGGCGGGATCTGGCGCCTTCGATGGACGACATCGCGATCGAGGGGACGCGGTTCCTGCGGGACCTGTGGGCGCGCGCCTGACCCGCGTCCCGCGAGATTGCGGCATTTTCTTTTGAACTCCGGCAACGCAGCGACCGGCCGGCCCATCGGGGCGCAGTCCGCGTTTCTGGCGCTGCTGGTGGCGGTGATCCGGGGCGGCAATCAGGTTGCCCTGAAAACGGCGCTGACCGCGCTGCCGCCGTTGTGGACGGCGTTCTGGCGCATGGCGGTAAGCTGCGCGGCCGTCGGAACGTGGTCGCTGCTGCGCAGGCGCGGGCTGACGCCCGAGCGCGCCGAGGTTCCCGGCCTGGCCGTGCTGGCCGCGCTTTTTACCGCGCAGATCTCGATGCTGCACACGGGCGCCGACTACACTTCGCCGGCGTACGCGGTGATTCTGATCAACATGAATCCGATCATGGCCAACCTGATCGCGCATTTTTTCGTGCCGGAGGACAGGCTTTCGCCGGCGCGCGTGCTGGGTTTGGCGATTGCCTTCGGCGGCGTCGCCTGGGTGTTTTTCGGCAACCCGGACCCGGCGTTGGCGCCCAACCCGGCGTTGGGCAACGCGCTGATGCTGCTGTCGGCGCTGCTCGTGGCGGTGCGCACGGTCTATATTCAACGGCTGGTGCAGAAGATACGTCCCGAAAAGGCGGCGTTCTGGCAGATGCTGGCCTGTTTGCCCGCGTTTCTGGCGGGAGGCGCCGTTTTCAAGGGGGCCGGCGAGCGCGTTTCTCTGGACTGGCAGCCGGTTGCGGCCATCGCTTATCAGGGGCTGTTGATCGGCTGCGTCGGCCTGCTGCTGTGGATTTACCTGTTGCGCAAGCATACGCCGGGAACGATTTCGGTGTTTTCGTTCGCAACGCCGCTGTGCGGCGTACTGATGAGCGCGGTCGTTTTCGGGGAAACGATTACGCCGCGGCTGTTGACCGGCGTTGCGGCGGTGCTGATCGGGATTTCTCTGGCGGCCGGACCGCGCCGGGCGATGCCCGTTGCCGAACCCCGCGGCTGATTCGCGCTTCAACCCGCGCCGGCCATCATGGCGCGGATACGCGCGACGGCGGTTTCGATGCGGTCGAACGCCGTTGCGTAGCTGAAGCGCAGGTAGCCTTCGCCGTATTCGCCGAAGGCGTTTCCGCCCAGGCAGGCCACGCCAGCTTCCTGCAGGATGCGCTCGGCGAGCGCGGCGGAGTCGAATCCGGCGGCGGTGACGTTCGGAAAGGCGTAGAAGGCGCCGCCGGGCTTGGCGCAGCGGAAACCGGGGACGGCGTTGAAGGCATCGACGATGAAGTCCCGCCGGCGGCGGAACTCCGCGACCATCTCATACACGCCGTCTTGCGGGCCGCGCAGCGCTTCGATCGCGGCGCGCTGGATGAAGCTTGCCGCGTGCGAGACGGAGTTCACTTGGAGCAGGCATATCGTATCGACGAGCCGCTTGGGGAAAACGCCGTAACCGATGCGCCAGCCGGTCATGCGGTGGGCTTTGGAAAAGCCGTCTAGGACGATGGTTTTTTCGGCCATGCCCTCGACCGAGGCGATGGACGCCGGTTTTCCGTCGAAGGCGATGAGGTTGTAAATCTCGTCCGAGAGAACGATCAGGTTGCGGTCGCGCACCATTTCGGCGACGGCGCGGATATCTTCAGCCGGAATGGCTCCGCCGGTGGGGTTTTGCGGCGAGTTGAGGATGACCATTCTGGTGCGTTCGGTCAGCCGGCCGCGGAAGCAGTCGAGATCGAACGAGAAGCCGCGCTCTTCGACGAGCGGAATGGGCACGGGCTTGGCGCCGCAGTAGCCGATCACCGATTTATAGATGGGGAAGCCGGGGTCGGGATAGAGCACTTCGTCGCCGGGCTCGAGCAGCGCCTGCATCGAGAAGAAAAGGATCGGCTTGGCTCCCGGCGTAATGACTACTTGCGATTCTTCGACGGGAATGCCCCGCGTGGCGGCGACGTGCTCGGCGACGGCCTGCCGCAACTCGGGGTCGCCCTGGGTCGGCCCGTATTTGGTGAATCCGGCGTCCAGCGCGCGCTTGCCGGCCTCGACGACGTGCGGCGCCGTGGGGAAATCGGGTTCGCCGATTTCCATGTGAACGATGTCGCGGCCCTGCGCTTCGAGCGCGCGGGCGCGAACCAGAACCTCGAAAGCCCCTTCGCCCCGTAGTTTTTGCGTGCGCGCCGCCGGCTGCATGGATGAACTGCAAGTGTAACAATCCGCACGCGGCGGGGGCCGCGAAAGCGCCGGCCGCGGGAAGTCTCTCGGCTACAATGGACACAGTAGCCGCCAAGGAGAAGCAGCCGTGAACCCATCCGCACCCACCCCTTGGACCAGCGCATGGGAAGCCCTGACGCGATCTCCGTTTCTACGCTTGCTCGTCGTCGGATTTCTGGCGATTATCTTGCAGATTCCGGTGTTGTTCATCGGCGGCCTCGTCGGCGAGCGCAGCCTGACCCGGCGGGAGGCGGTCGAAGACATTGCCTCGAAGTGGGGCCGCGGGCAGGAAGTTTTCGGACCCTATCTTGTTGTCCCCTATACCTACGATGACGTCGAGAAGGATGCCGGGACGGAAAGCGAGCGCTTCATCGAGCGCGTGGCGGCGGCGACTTTTCTGCCTGAAGAACTGCGCATCGCCGCGGACGTGGAGACCGAGATTCGGCGGCGCGGCATCTTCGAGACGCCGGTGTACGTATCCGCCGTTGCGCTCGAAGGGCGGTTTGCCGCCCCGGATTTCAGCCAATGGAAGGTCGAGCCGGAGCGCATCGACTGGCGGCGGGCGCAGCTTGTCTTCGAGATTGCCGACGTTCACGCCGTGCAGAGCGGCGCGAAATTGGACTGGGGCGGAGAGAGACTCGATTTCGAGCCGGGCACGGGGCTGCTCGCCGGGGAATTGCCCGGTTTCCACTCGTCCGCAGCACTGTCGGAAGAACCGCTCGAGTTGCGCTTTGCGGCGGAGTTCGATCTCAGGGGCAGCTCGATGCTGCGTTTCGCGCCGCTGGGCAGGAATACGGAAGCGGCCATCAAGGCCGATTGGGCCGACCCGAGCTTCCAGGGCGCCTATTTGCCGGAGACTTCGACGATCGGCGCGGACGGCTTCGAAGCCGCGTGGCGGATTCCTCACTTGGGGCGCAATTACCCGCAAAGCTGGCCGCGCGGCGCTCCCGGCGCGGCGGTCAGGGAATCGGCGTTCGGCTTCGATCTGCTGACCCTCGCGGACGCCTACCGCCAGACCGAGCGGAGCCTCAAGTACCCGCTTCTGTTCCTGGGGCTGACGTTTCTGGCGCTCTGGCTCTTCGAGGCGATGGGGGGCGCTCGGCTGCACCCGATCCAATACCTGTTTCTGGGCGCGGCGATGTGTCTTTTCTACCTGCTGGAGTTGGCTTTGGCGGAGCACCTCGGCTTTGCGGCGGCTTACGGCGCGGCCGCCGCTCTCGTCGTGGGACTGGTGTTTTTCTACGCAAGTTCCGTGCTTGGCTCGCAGCGGCGGGCGGTCGCGGTAACGGGCATCGCGGCCGGCCTGTACGCCTATTTGTACGCGCTGCTGCGAATCGAGGACTACGCGCTTTTGGCGGGAGCGATCGGGCTGTTCGTGATTCTGGCGGCGGTCATGTATGCGACGCGCAACGTGGACTGGCACGCGGCCCGGCTGGCCCCGCCGCGGCTGAGCGCGGATCGGTGACTCGGAAAGCACTCGGCGGCGCGGGGTTGACGGCTTGAACCCCGACGCGAAATTGCTCGGCGGCGAAGGCCGCATCCTGCCGGGAGACTGCCTGGACGTCTTGCAGGATATGCCCGCGGACAGCGTGGACTTGATCGTGACCTCCCCGCCGTACGCCGACGCGCGCAAGCGCACATACGGCGGCGTGAAACCGGACGATTACGTCGATTGGTTTTCCCCGCGCGCGGCGGAAATGCTGCGCGTGCTCAAGCCCGCGGGGTCGTTCGTGTTGAACATCAAGGAAAAGGCCATCGACGGCGAGCGCCACCCCTACGTTCTCGATTTGATCCTGCGCCTGAAGCGCGAAATCGGTTTCCGCTGGGTCGAGGAGTACATCTGGCACAAGACGACGGCCGCACCGGGCAAGTGGAAGTATCGTTTTCGCGATTCCTGGGAGCGCATCCTGCATTTCGCCAAGACCAGGGACATCAAGATGAACCAGGAAGCCGTCATGGTTCCCACCGGCGACTGGACCAAGACGAGATTGAAGAACATGGGGACCAATGACTTCTCGCGCCGGGAGTCGGCCACGCGGTCGGGCGTGGGCCGGCGCATCAGCGCATGGGAAGGCCGCGGCAAAGTTTATCCGTCGAACGTCTTGCATGCGTCCCCCGTGGCGCACAACACGGGGCACAGCGCGCCGTTTCCTGAATGGCTTCCGGAGTTTTTCATCAAGCTGTTTACGGACCACGGAGATTTGGTCGTCGATCCGTTTGCCGGAAGCGGTACGACCGTCCGCACGGCGGTCAAGCACGGCCGCCGCGCTATCGGCATCGAGATTCTGGCCGACGGAACCGGCAACGCTGTCGAAACGGATGCGGACGGAGACAAGCCGCTAGAATAATGGGCGGGCCGCCGTCGGGCCGGCTCTTGCGGGCGTATTGCCGCGCCGCTTCGCCGGCCGCGGATTTCCATGCTGCAAAACGTTTTTTCCCGTCGTCGCGCGGCGTACGCCGCCGCCCTGTTCGCGTTGGCGGCCGCGGCGGTTTGCGCGTACCGGTTGACGCGGCCGCGCATCGTCTTTCTCGGCTTTCCGAGCATGTACCGGTTTCTGATCGCCGAGGCCGCCGGGCGCAGCGGCGTGCGCTATGACTATCGGCTGCCGGAAGAAATCGACGATCCCGCGCTTGGCGAGCCGGATTTCTCGCGCTACGCGGCGGTTTACGTCAGCGGCCGGCGATCCGACCCGCTGCCCCGGCCGCTGCGGCGCGCCCTGGCCCGGGCGGCGGAAAGCGGCTCGCGGGTCGTGGTGCTGCCGGCGCACGACACCGCCCGATTAGGGGTAGGCAACGCCGATTTCAACGGCGAGGAGAAGTGGATCGACGATTATTGGCGGTTCGGCGGCGTGGAGAACATGACGCGCCTGCTGTGGACAACGGCGGCGCGCCGGCTTGGCCGCGACTGCCCGCAACTGCCGCCCGAGCCGACGCCCGACGACGGTTTTTATCACCCGGACTCCGCCGCGCTGTTTACGTCCGCGGCCGAATACGAGCGCTGGTACGCGGCCTCGCGGCGGGCCAAGCCGGGCGCGCCGAAGGTGTTTATCGATTTTGCCGACGGCTGGCGGCTGGGCATGAATCAGGCCACCGACGCCGTGCTCCGGGCATTCGAGGAAGGCGGCTTCAACGCGGTGGCGGTATTCGGCACGGCGCAGACCGCGCCTTTCGCGCTCGATTACAAGCCGGACATCATCGTTTCGCGCAAGCATGGGCGCTGGTGGCTGGGCGCGCAGGGCGTGGAAACGCTCGATGAGCGCCTCGGCGTACCCGTGTTGCGCGGGCTTTCACTGCTCTTTACGGGCGAAACTTTCGAGGCGTACCGGCAAACGCGCGCGGGCATCCGCGGGGCGGGCCTGATTATGGGCGCGATGGTGCCCGAGATGGACGGCGCCATCGAGCCGACGCTGATCGAGGGTCTCGACGCCGCTTGGTACGGGCGCCGGTTCGAGGCGTTCCAACAGGAGCGGATCGGCCGCATGGTCGAGCGGGCGCGGCGCTGGGTGCGCCTCAGGAAAACCCCCAACAGGCAGAAAAGAATCGCCGTTTTCTACGTTTCCGGGATTGGCAAGGGGCGGATCACCGCCGCGGGACTGAACGCGCCGCGCAGCCTGGCGCGGTTTCTGGCCGCCATGAAGCGCGCCGGTTACCGCGTCGAGAACGCTCCGTCCGATGAGCGCGCCCTGCTCGAAGAGATGCTGGAGAAAGGGCGCAACGTGAGTTTCGGCCGCGAGCGCGATCTGCAGCGGCTGGCTTCCCGCGAGGGCGTGTTGCTGCTGCCGGTCGGCGGTTACCGCGAGTGGTTCGAGGCATTGCCGGAAGCGATGCGCGCGGAGGTCGAGGATGCATTCGGGCCGCCGCCGGGCGATTTGATGACGGTGGAAAGAGACGGCGAGACGCTGTTCGTCGTGCCCAAGCTCGACTACGGGAACGTGATCGTGCTGCCGCAGCCGGTTCGCGGCGCGTACATGGACGCCCGGCTGCAGCACAACGACCGCGTTCCGCCGCCGCACCAGTACCTTGCCGTTTACTGGTGGCTGCGAGAAGTCTGGCGGGCCGATGCGCTGCTGAATTACGGCACGCACGGTACGCACGAATTCCTGCCCGGCAGGCCCTTGGGTCAACTGGCCGACGACTGGTCGGACCGCGTTCTGGGAACGCTGCCGAACATTTACGTCTATGTGATGGATAACGTCGGCGAGGCGTTGATCGCCAAGCGGCGCGGGTCGGCGGTGACGGTCAGCCACCAGATTCCGCCGGTTGACGCCGCGGAAATTCGGCGCGAAGACCAGGGGTTGGCGGAACTCTACCGCGATGCCGGGCGGTTTCCGGCGCAGGACGAGGGCGCGCTGAAGGAGGCGCTGCGGGCGCGGATCGCCGAGGCCGCGCGCGAAAGGGGTTTGGACAGGGACATCGGCGCCGACTGGTCGCAGTCGATGCCCAGCGAAGCGCAGGTTCGCGAGTTGCGGCTGCACGTCCATCTCATCGACGAAGACAGGATTCCTGTCGGCCTGCACGTCCACGGCGAGCCGAATACGTCCGCCGAACTGGCGCCGATGATCGCTGCGATGCTCGAAGGGGAGTCCGCGCGCGCCGCCGCCGAGCGGGGCGCGGCCATTCGCGCGAGTTTCCAGCGGACGGAAGAAGAGATCGAGCGCACGCTCGAAGCGCTTTCCGGCGGGTACGTGACGCCCGGCGGCGGCGGCGACCCGCTGCGCAACCCGCAGGCCTTGCCGACGGGGCGCAATCTGTACGGCATCAACCCCGCGGAGACGCCGACCCGCGCCGCCTGGGAAATCGGAGTCGGGCTGGCGCGGGCGCAGATCGAGGCCGAAAAAGAGCGGCTGGGGCGTTGGCCGCGCAAGATCGGTTTCACGCTTTGGAACACCGAATTGATCCGCCAGTACGGGACGGACCTGGCGCACGTCCTTTATCTGTTGGGCGTGCGCCCCGTCTGGGATCACCGCAGCGTCGTCGAGGACGTGGAATTGATTCCCATGCGCGAACTGGGGCGGCCGCGCATCGACGTTGTGATCCAGGCGGCCTCGCTTTTCCGCGACACGTTTCCCGACCGTCTGGAGTTGCTGGACAAGGCGGTGCGTCTGGCCGCCTCCGCCCGCGGCGGCGAGAACTACATCGCCGAGCATACGGACGAGTCGGAGACGGCGCTGAAACGAGCCGGGATGGCCGCCGACGATGCGCGGACGCTTGCCGGGGCGCGCATCTTCAGCAATTCCGCCGGCGGCTATGGAACCGGGCTGGTCGCGGGCATCGAGCGCAGCGGGGAATACGCCGATACCAGCGGATTGACCGCGGCCTATCTGGCCCGCGCGGGGGCCGTTTACACCCAGGGCTTCGAGTGGGGCGGGGCGGCTCCGGGCGCGTACGCCGAGCAACTCAGGCGCACCGACGCCGTAACGCTGAGCCGCTCGACCAACGTCGTCGGCGCGCTCACGCTCGACCACTATTTCGAGTATCTGGGGGGCATGACGATGGCCGTGCGCGACACGACCGGCGTCTCTCCCGAAACCTACTTGGCGGACGTGCGCGACGCCGCCGCGCCGCGCATGGAGACGCTGCGCGAATCGTTGACCCGCGGTTTGCGCGGCAAGTTCTGGAACCCGAAATGGATCCGCGCGCTGCAGGAGGAAGGATTTTCGGGGGCGGTCGAGATTGCGCAGACCGCAACCAATCTGTTCGGTTGGCAGGTGACCAAACCCGAGGCCGTGGATGAATACGTCTGGGACATGGTTTTCGCGGTCTATCACGAGGATTCTCTGGAGCTCGGGCTGCCGCGGTGGTTCGACGAGGAGAACCCGTTCGCCTATCAAAATATCGCTGCGATCATGCTGGAAGCCGCGCGCAAGGGTTACTGGAGTCCGGCGGACGGCATTGTCGAGCGGCTGGCCGCCGCGTACGCCGATTCGCTGGCGAGGCACGGCGCCGCGGGCGATATGCGCACGGCAGGCAACCGCCGCTTCGCGGCGTTCGTGGAGCAGCGGCTGGCCAATGCCGGGCGGGTCGAGTCGATTGCCGCGCTGCGGCGCGAGCTCGAGCGGGGCGCGGGGGAAAACGTCGCCGGCCGCCGGCTGGTCGAGGTCGATGGGGGCGCGGACGGACGGACGGCGCCGCCCGCGGCGGGACTGGCCGGAACGGGAGCCGGCGCCGCCGTCTTACTGGCGCTTGCCGGGGTTTTCTGGGCCGGTTGGCGGCGCGCGCGGTAAGCCGCCGCCTGCCGAAGCCGGGGCCGGGAGCCGGCTGCTATACTGACGCTTGGCCTCGGGCGGAAGCCCGCTCGGGGCGAGCGGGCCGGTGTCGAAATCGTTTTACATCGAAACTTTCGGCTGTCAGATGAACGTCCACGACAGCGAGAAGGTGCGCGGCGTTCTGACGGCCCGCGGCTACGCGCAGGTATTTTCGCCCGACGATGCCGAGCTTATCCTCTACAACACGTGCAGCATCCGCGACAAAGCCGAGCAGAAGGCGCTCTCGCGGCTGAACGCCTTGAAGCGGCGGAAGGCGGGAAAAACGATCGGCGTATTGGGCTGCGCCGCGCAGCACAACGGCGAGGATATTTTCAAGCAGGCGCCGCACGTCGATTTCGTCTGCGGCTCCGCCTCGTACAACGCGCTGCCCGCCCTGATGGACCGCGTTGAAGCCGGCGAAACCCGCGTTACGGGACTCGATCTCGACACTGACGAGACGTTCGACGCCCCGCGCACTGAGCGCGGCAACCCTTACAGCGCCTATATCACGATCATCGAGGGCTGCAACAAGGCCTGCGCTTACTGCGTCGTGCCCTTTACCCGCGGCCCGGAGCGCAGCCGCGCAAGCCGTTCGATCCTGGCCGAAGCCCGCGATCTGGCCTGCCGCGGCTATACCGAGATTACGCTGTTGGGGCAGACGGTCAACAGTTACCGCGACCCTTCCGAGGCGGGCTGGAGCTTCGCCCGGCTGCTCGACGAAGTGGGCAACGTCGAGGGCATTCGCCGGGTGCGTTTCACGACTTCGCACCCAAGCGATTTCAGCCGCGACATCGTCGAGGCGATCGACCGCAACGCAGCGCTCTGCAACCAGGTCCACCTGCCGGTGCAATCGGGATCGACCGCGGTGCTCAGGCGCATGCAGCGCACTTATACGCGCGACCGCTACTTGCGCTGCGTCGAGACGATCAAGAGCGCCAAGCGCAGCATCGAGTTGAGCACCGACATGATCGTCGGTTTTCCGGGCGAGACCGAAGCGGATTTCGAGCAAACGCTGTCGCTGATCGACGAAGTCGAGTACGGCTCGCTTTTTTCGTTCAAGTATTCGCCGCGCAAAGGGACGCCGGCGGCGGGTTTCGAGCAGATTCCCGAGGAAGAGAAAAGCCGCCGGCTGGCGGCGCTGCAAGAGCGGCAGCGGCGGATTCAGGAGCGCCGCAACGCGCAGACGGTCGGCAGCGAGGAAGAGGCGCTGGTGGAAGGCCGCCGCGAGAAGTTCGGCCAATGGATCGGCCGCACGACGCAAAACCGCGTACTCAACTTCAGCGACCCGCAAGGCCTCGCCGCCGGCCGCGACTTGCGCGGCGCCTACTGCAAGGTGCGCGTGACCGGCTCGGGGCCGAACTCGCTTGTCGGCGTACTGGCCGCGGCCGAGACCGCATCGGCCTTCCACGGATTTCGGATTCTGCAATAACGGAGGGGACGATGGCGGAAGTGGAAATGCAAATTCGCGGGCTGATGATGGACCCCGTAACCAACATGCCCATTGTCATCCTCAAGGATCTGGACGACAGCATGGTGCTGCCCATCTGGGTCGGAGTTTACGAAGCCAACGCCATCGCACTGGAAATCGAGAAGATCGCCACGCCGCGGCCGATGACGCACGACCTGGTCAAGAATCTGCTGATGGGCTGCGAGGCGGGCATCCAGCGCGTGGTGGTCAGCGAGTTGAAGGACGACACGTTTTTCGCGGTGATCTGGCTGGAGCTCGCAGGTGAATTGATCTCGATCGATTCCCGTCCGAGCGACGCTCTGGCTCTGGCGCTGCGCCTGGACTGCCCGATCTATGTCGAGGAGCAGGTCATCGCCTCGTCGAAGGTCTCGGCGGCCGTGAGCGAGAAGTCGAGCAGCGAAGAGCTGAAGCGCTGGCTCGAGAACCTGGGCGACGAAGACCTGGGGCAGTACAAGATGTAGCGGGGCGCTACGCCGCCGGGCCGCGGTGTTCGCCGAGGTCGGCGGCCATGGGCTTGTTCTCGGCGCGTTTTTCGCCAGCGGCCCTATCGGACAGAAATTTTTTTCGGAGATGCTGCTCAAGGCTTGCTCTTGATCTACAGAACGTAGTAAAATTTTGTGCGTGGAGCAGGCGATTTCGAAATCGCAGGAAAATCAATGTCTGAAAATAAATTCACGGCCGTTGACCTTTTCTCTGGATGCGGGGGGGTGACGGTCGGACTGAAACGGGCGGGTTTCAAAGTTCTAGGCGCCGCGGACATCGATCCGCTTTCTGTCAGAACATATAAAGCCAACCACAAGAATATTACGGTCTGGGAGACAGATATCAGGAAGTTGAATCCAGATACAATTAAATCCACATTGGGACTGAGCAATGGCGAACTTGATCTCTTGGCCGGTTGTCCTCCATGTCAAGGTTTTTCGACTATGCGCACTTTGAACAAAACTTCTGTAATTGACGACCCGCGCAACGATTTGTTGTTTGAATTTCTGCGGTTAGTGGAGGATCTGCATCCTCGGACTGTAATGATGGAAAACGTTCCCGGATTGGTTAATGACGAGAGATTTTCGGCTTTTTGCAGTCGAATGCAGAATGCTGGATATGTGAATCATTACCGTATTCTGAACGCTGCGGAATACGGAGTGCCACAACGCAGGCGGAGACTGATTTATCTTGCGGGCTTTGGAATGAAAATTCCGTTTGCAAAACGGGATCACAAAACAAAAACGGTAGGGGATGCCATCAAAGAGTTGCCCAAGGCAGGTGAAAGCGGCGACCCGATTCACGATATTTCAGAAAAGCGCACGCGGCGGATCAGGGAACTGATCCAGCGTATTCCCAAAAACGGCGGGAGTCGTACGGATCTTCCACGGGAAAGTCAATTGGACTGCCACAAACGCTGCAATGGTTTCAGAGACGTATATGGCCGCATGGCTTGGGGCGATGTGTCACCAACGATCACAAGCGGGTGTTTCAATCCCTCTAAGGGCCGATTTCTTCACCCTGAAGAAAATCGTACCATCACCATGCGGGAGGCGGCATTACTACAAGGATTTCCTCGCCGGTATAATTTTCCAATAGAAGATAATAAGTCTGCTGTTGCTTTAATGATCGGAAATGCACTGCCGCCACCTTTTGTGACTGCCCATGCCAGAATGATCCGGGACATTCTGAACCATAACGATGAAACATAGCTATTGAGGAGACAAATATGAATATTGACCAGATTTTACGTCAAGAACTGACTCAGGACCAATACCAGGCAGCGGTCGATTCTGCCCGTGAAGTGCTTTGCTTGGCTTGTGCTGGTTCAGGCAAGTCGAGGACTCTCGCTTATCGAATCGCCAGACTTCTTGCCGAAAATGAAGAACCACAAGGAATTGTGGCATTTACGTTCACAGAAAAGGCCGCCGAATCTATCAAACGCCGCGTTTCGGAATCACTATCAAAAGCCAAACTTGATTCCAATGTCATAGGGGCAATGTATATCGGGACTATTCACGCGTACTGCCAGCGCATTCTGGGAGACATGGATGCCGCATACCGCCAATACGACGTGCTTGATGAAAACCGATTGAAGCTCTATTTGATTTCACGTTATCCTCAACTGGGGCTTAATAATTTTCGTCACCGCGCGAGGGGAGAAAGCTATTTTGACACAATCAAGAAAGTGTCAGAGTCTTGGAAGACAGCCAACGATGAGCTGCTGAATTTCGCTGAAATTTCAGCAGAAGATCAGCAACTCGGCGATTTGCTTACGCGTATTCAAAATGGCCTTCGAGATGATCAGTACATGGATTTTTCTTTGATGATCCGCAATGCGGTTGAAGCGATCCGAAGCAATAAACCCGGAGCAGAAAATGGTATTCGATCATTGCGCCATCTTATGGTGGACGAATATCAGGATGTGAATCCTTGCCAAGAGGAGCTAATCCGTCTCATTCACCAACGATCATCCTCCCTTTTTGCGGTCGGAGACGATGATCAATCGATCTACGCTTGGCGAGGCGCGGATGTTAGCAATATTCTCGAGTTTCGACAACGATATGCAGGTTGTAGTACGCATACCTTGTCGCAAAATTTTCGGAGCACAGAACCGATCGTGCAGGCTTCCAATGCTTTCGTCGCCCATAATCTTGGTCCCAGCAGAATTCCGAAAACCCCCACCGCGTTTAAAAACCAGTTGCCTCAGGATTTTAGTGTGTTGTGGTTTTCTGACCGTGCAACAGAAGCAGAGTGGGTCGCCAGCCGGATACGCGATCTGCTTGGAACAGCATACAGTGACAACGGAAACATTCGCGGATTGACTCCTGCTGATTTCGCAGTACTGATGCGATCAACTCGACAGCCAGAACAAAGCGAGATTCCAAGACATGGTGCCTTCACAGAGGCTTTGGGGAACAAAGGAATTTCCTTCAGCTTGGAAGCAGGGGGAGGTCCCTTCGACCGACCTCAGACAAAAGTCCTTCGTGGCAGCTTCGAACTTTTGCGCAATACCCCGCTTGATCGAAATACTTTTCGACAATATTTCAACGATCAAGTTTTGCCTGCGTATCCCAATGCTGATTTCAATGTATTAGTGCGGGTTTTGACTGACTGGAGCCGTCGCATTCACCTCCCTCGGGGTTCAACGAGAGTACGGCTCTACCCGCAGCAACTTGTCTATGATCTGCTGCAGTCGTTCGGCATCTTCCGAACTAATTTTGATGACGATGTCATGCGGGACATCGGATTGTTCAGCCGTATGATTCTCGATGTCGAAACCGTTTATATGAGTGTCGATTCGAGTCAACGATTTTCCGATGTGCTCAACTTCCTCCAAAACATAGCGGACACGGGTTACGATGTATCCACAGACGATGTTCTTCAACGACCGGATGCTGTTACAGTATCCACAGTCCATAAAATGAAGGGCCTTGAATTTCCATGTGTGTTTGTTGTGGATGTGGAAAGTCATAGATTTCCTAAACGAAGAAGTCGTTACTCTGGATGGCTGCCCCAAAATCTCATGGCTTCGGCGATTGAAAGAGGGGCTTATCAAAGCACTCACGACGAGGAAATTAGACTTTTCTATACGGCTTTGACGCGAGCCGAAAGATATCTTTATGTAAGCGGTGCAGAGAGTCTACCACAAGCGAAACGGCCAGCTCGTCAGTCGCCATATGCGTTGCATCTTAGAAATCATACCGCTGTTGGACAAGACCCTGCAAGCCTGCCGAACGGACTAGCGCCAGCTCTACAACAAAGGAGAATTGAGGATGCCGATTATCCGACAAGCTTCACTGAGATCAGGTATTACCTTAATTGTCCGAAGAGTTACCAGTTTCGGGAGAGATACGGATTGAACCCGGTTGTTCCGGAAATGTTCGGCTATGGTAGAACAGTCCATACATCAATCCAAAAACTCCACGAGCTCTATACGGACGCCCCACCTGAAATCGACCAGATCGAACCGGTTGTCACAGAGATATTTCATTTGAAGCATGTGCCCCAAAGCCGCGATCCCGTGAACCGACCGGGTGCTTATGAAAACTCCCGGGATCGGGCCGTGGAGATCACTGAAAACTATGTGAAGGTTTTCGGTGGCGACTTCGAGCGAGAGAGGCAGACGGAAGCAGTTTTTGAGATACCAGCGGCTGGATGTGTCATATCCGGTTCGATTGATCTCTTGCTTCACGAAGATAAGGAAGGAAATATTCTCCGGGCTGAGATCATTGACTTCAAAACAATGGAAGGCGGAGGGCAACCTGAAACTAATGATGATCTCAATTGGGCCGAACTCGCTTTGCAGGTGCAGTTATATGCCAGAGCTGCGGATCAAGTGTTGGGACAAAACGCTAGAACCGGCAGCGTACATCTGCTGAAGGACAACCAACGTGTAGAGATTCCAATTAATCAGGAAGCAGTGGATGCTGCCCTCGCCAATATCGAATGGGCGGTAAACGGTATCCTTAAATCCGATTTTCCGATGCGCCCGCACTCCGATAAATGCGGAGACTGCGATTTCAAGTCAATATGTCCTCGTACGCCTCAGAATTTCAATGCCTTGGCTACGATTCCGCCTGAACTTCATCTGCCGGATGGCCGCCGTGAAATGGTTCGAGCGTTCAGCCTGCACCAAGAGACTTGACACCATGCCGGATAACTTGACCCCCGAACAGAGACGTTATTGCATGTCCCGTATCAAGGGAAAAGACACAAGGCTAGAGATCCGTGTGCGATCAGAACTTCATAAGAGAGGCTTCAGATTTCGTAAGCACCTTAAAGAGTTGCCGGGCAAACCGGACATCGTTTTCACCAAGGACAAGGTAGCCGTTTTCATCGACGGTGACTTTTGGCACGGTTACGAGTTTCCAACATGGGAAAACAAAGTTTCGGATTTCTGGAAAAGGAAAATATCCAAAACCCGCGAAAGAGATGCCAAGAATCACAGTTGTCTCCGTGAAATGGGATGGACAGTGGTACGTCTGTGGCAACATGATTTGGAACGAGACTTCGAGAACAGTATCAAGAGAATCGTGTCCACGTTGAGAACGGCGGCCGTGAGCGAAAAGTCGGGCAGCGAAGAGATGTAGCGGGGCGCTACGCCGCCGGGCCGCGGTGTTCGCCGAGGTCGGCGGCCATCCGCTTGCCGTCGGCGAGGGCTTCGGAAAGCTCCTGTCGCGCGAGCGGCTGGTAGGCTTTCACGGTTGCGACGGCTTTTTCCAGTTCGGCGGCCGATTTCATGCCCATGATCGCCGTGGACAGGCCGGGAATGCCCAAGGCGTAACGCACGGCGCGCTCGTAATGCCGCGGGGCGGAGAGGATCGCGCCGTCGCCCTGGGCGCCGCCCAGGATTTTCATGGCGACGATGCCCATGCCGCGCTCGGCGGCCTCGGCGAACACGGTTTCCTCGAAGTTGTAGATGTGGCGGTCGATGTAGTTCACCGCCGACATGACGGCCTCAACGCGGCCGGAACGCATCACCGGCAAGGCGCGCTTGGGGCGCAGGTGGCAGGTCATGCCGACATGGCGCACTACGCCGTCTTGCTTGAGTTTTTCGAGGCCGGCCAAGGCGCCGTCTTCGCCCAGCAGGACGTCGAGGCTGGGGAAGCGGTCGGTGCGCCCGACGTTGTGGACGTGAACGAGGTCGAAGTAGTCGGTCCGGCACTTCTGCAGGCTTTCGCGGACCTGCCACACGGCATCCTGGCTCGAAGTCGCCTCGACCTTGGTGACCAGCACGAATTTCTCCCGCTTGCCTTTGAGCGCGGGGCCGAGGCGCCGTTCCGCCTGACGGTAGATCGGCGCGGTGTCGAGGTAGTTGACGCCGCGGTCGATTGCCGCGCCGATGACGCGGTCAACCTCTTTCCGGGTCACGTTGGGGGCGCCGAGCGGCGCCGTGCCGATGCCCAGCACGGAAACCTTCAGGCCGGTCTTGCCCAGCAAGCGCATTTCCAGACCCGACTCGGCGCGCAGGGCGGAGCTTGTTCCCAGCGCTCCGGCCAATGCGGCGGTCTTGCCCAATTCGCGGCGCGTCATTTCTTTCATGGCAGCAGCCTCCGGGGAATAGTTTAGCGCTACCGGAGGCGGGGCCGCCGCGCGTCTTGCCGCGGTTGCCGGCGGCGTGCTACAAATACGGGGAGGGCCGCCGCCCGGCGTCCTGCGTTGAGACCGCAAATGGAGCCTGTTTCGAGCCGCGAGCCGCGCCCGGCGTCAGGGGGCGCCGCCGCTTCCGAACCGATGCCGCCGCCCGCCGCCGCCCGCCGCCCGTTTCGGCTCGATTTGCAGGTCTGGTTGCGCGATATCCTCGTTTCGATCGCCATCGCCGCGGTGGTCATCGTCTTCCTCTATCAGCCGGTCAAGGTGGAAGGCACCAGCATGCTGCCCCATTTGGCTGACGAGGAACGCATTTTCGTCAACAAATTTCTCTACAACTTCGACGCCATCGACCGCGGCGACGTGGTGGTTTTCAAGTTTCCCATCGACCCTTCGAAGTCGTACATCAAGCGCGTCGTCGGCCTGCCGGGGGACACGGTGGAAATCGCCGCCGGCGAGGTGCGCATCAACGGAGCGCCCTACCGCGAGCCGTACGTGCCGCCGCGCTACCGCGACCGCGGCTCGTATCCGAAGGTCGTCGTTCCCGAGGGCGAATACTACGTCCTCGGCGACCACCGCAACACCTCGAACGACAGCCGCACCTGGGGCACGGTCGCGCGCGATTACGTGACGGGCAAAGCCGTATTCTCCTACTGGCCTCCCGAGCGTTTCGGAGTGCTGGAGTAGGCAGGGCCGGCCGCCGATGAGTTTCGAAAGCATCCTGGCGCTCGAGGACGGGCGTTATTTTCGAGGGCGGGGCGTCGGCGCCCGCGCGGAATGTTCGGGCGAAGTCGTCTTCAACACCGGATTGACCGGCTACCAGGAAATTTTTACCGATCCGTCGTACAGCGGGCAAATCGTGGTCTTGACTTATCCGCATATCGGCAACTACGGGGCGAACGCCGCGGACAACGAATCGGCCAAGCCGTACATCGAAGGGCTGGCTGCGCGGGAGTTTTCGCCGAGCGCCGCCAACTGGCGGGCCGACGAACGCGCGGACGACTTTCTGGCCAGGCGCGGCATCCCGATCATCACCGAGATCGACACGCGGGCGCTGGTGCGCCACATCCGCGAGCAAGGCTCGCTGCGGGGCGTGATTTCGTCTCTTGAAAGCGACCCGCGGAAGCTCGTCGAGAAGGCGCGGCGGATTCCCAAAATGGCCGGGCGGAACCTTGCCGCGGGCGTCTCGACCCGGCAGGCCTACAAGTGGGCCCAGGGAACCGAGCCGTGCTCGCCGTCGGAAATCGTGCAGGCTGAAACGCCGGGCAAATACCACGTGGCCGCGTACGATTTCGGCATCAAGCGCAACATCCTGCGGCAACTCGCCGACTGCGGGGCGCGGGTTACGGTGGTTCCCGCGGGGACTTCGGCGGACGACATGCTGGCGCTGAAACCCGACGGGGTATTCGTTTCCAACGGACCGGGCGACCCGGAACCCCTGCATGGGCCGACCGCAGAGATTCGGCGGCTCGTCGGGCGGACGCCGATTTTCGGCATTTGCCTCGGCTTGCAGGTGCTCGGGCAGGCGCTCGGCGGCAAGACCTACAAGCTGAAGTTCGGCCACCACGGCTGCAACCACCCGGTGCTGAACATGCTCACGAACCAGGTCGAGATCACCTCGCAGAACCACGGTTTCGCGCTGGACCCCGATTCGCTCGACGCGGCGGCGGTCGAGTTGACCCACGTGAATCTCAACGACCGCACGGTCGAGGGCTTCCGCAGCCGCAAAGACCCGCTGTTCTGCGTGCAGTACCACCCGGAAGCCGCGCCCGGGCCGCACGACTCGCGTTATCTGTTTGCCGAGTTCCGCCGCTTGATGGAGGCGGCGGCGTGACGGGCCGCCGCAGGCAGAGCCCGCGGATCGCCGGAACGAGATAGCTCATGCCCAAGCGCGACGACATCCGCAAGATCATGATTATCGGCTCGGGGCCGATCGTCATCGGTCAGGCGTGCGAGTTCGATTACTCGGGCACGCAGGCTTGCAAGGCGCTGCGCGATGAGGGCTATGAAACCGTTCTGGTCAACTCTAATCCGGCGACGATCATGACCGACCCGGAGTTGGCCGAGCGTACTTACATCGAGCCGCTCGACAACGAATATCTCGAAAAGATCATCGCCGCGGAACGCCCGCAGGCGCTGCTTTCGACGGTCGGCGGGCAGACCGGGCTGAATGCCGCGGTAGCGCTGGCCGAGGAGGGGATTCTCGAAAAATACGGCGTCGAATTGATCGGTGCCAACCTGGCGGCGATAAAGAAAGCCGAAGACCGCCAAGCGTTCAAGGCGGCGATGACCGGCATCGGCCTCGACGTTCCCCGCTCGCGGCTGGTCGATAACGTGGATGACGGCGCCGCGTTCGCCGCCGAGGTCGGCTACCCGGTGGTGCTGCGCCCCAGCTTCACCTTGGGCGGCGCCGGCGGCGGGCTGGCCTACAACTCGGAGGAGATGCACACCCTGTTGAGCCGCGGGCTCGATATCTCGCCGGTTCACGAGGTGCTGGTCGAGGAAAGCGTCCTGGGCTGGAAAGAATTCGAGATGGAGGTGATGCGCGATCTGGCGGGAAACGCCATCGTCATCTGCTCGATCGAGAATTTCGACCCCATGGGCGTGCATACCGGCGACTCGATCACCGTCGCCCCGGCGCAAACGCTTACCGACCGCGAATACCAGATGATGCGCGACGCCTCGCTGGCCTGCCTGCGCGAGATCGGCGTCGATACGGGCGGCTCGAACGTGCAGTTCGCCGTGCATCCCGAGACGGGGCGCATGATCGTCATCGAGATGAACCCGCGCGTTTCGCGCAGTTCGGCGCTGGCCTCGAAGGCCACAGGTTTCCCCATCGCCAAGATCGCCGCCAAGCTGGCCGCGGGCTTGCGGCTGGACGAGATACCCAACGACATCACGCGCAAGACGCCGGCCTGCTTCGAGCCGTCGATCGACTACGTGGTGGTCAAGGTTCCCAAGTGGCAGTTCGAGAAGTTCCCCGGCTCGGAGCCGGTGCTGGGCGTGCAGATGAAGTCGATCGGCGAAGTCATGGCCATCGGCTCAACGTTCAGGCATGCGCTGTGGAAAGCGATCCGCTCGCTTGAAACCGGCAAGAAATCAGGCGCCGACGTTTACGACCCCGCGTTGATTCCGAAGCGCCTGATTACGCCCAACCCCGACCGCCTCAACTACCTGCGCTACGCCTTTTCTACGGGGCTTTCGGTCGAGGAAGCCTGGGAGATGACGCGCATCGACCGCTGGTTCCTCGAACAGGTGAAAACGGTCGTCGATGAGCAGGCGAAGCTCGCCGAAAGCAGCCTCGAAACCGCGGGCGAGGCCGACTTGCGGCAGGCCAAGCGCTGCGGGCTTTCGGACAATCGGCTGGCCCGCCTGTGGGGCGTGACCGAGACGGCGGTGCGCAAGCGGCGCAAGGAGTTGGGAATCCGCCCCGTATTCAAGCGGGTCGATACCTGCGCGGCGGAGTTCGAGAGCTTTACGCCTTACCTTTACGCGGTCTATGAGGAAGAGTGCGAAGCCGACCCCACCGACCGCAAGAAAGTGATGATCCTCGGTTCCGGCCCGAACCGAATCGGGCAGGGCATCGAGTTCGACTATTGCTGTTGCCACGCTTCGTTCGCGCTGCAAGAGATGGGCTGCGAGTCGATCATGGTCAACTGCAACCCGGAAACGGTCTCGACCGACTACGACACGAGCGACCGGCTGTATTTCGAGCCGTTGACGCTCGAAAACGTGCTCAACATTTTCGATGTCGAGCAACCCGACGGCGTGATCGTGCAGTTCGGCGGACAGACGCCGCTGACCCTGGCGCTGCCGTTGAAGACGCACGGCGCGCCGATTATCGGCACCGACCCCGAATCGATCGACTTGGCGGAAGACCGCGATCGTTTCGGCAAATTGCTCGAAGAGCTCGACATTCCCCAGCCGCAGGGAGCGACCGCGACAACCCTCGCGGGCGCGCTCGACGCGGCGAAGGCCATCGGCTATCCCGTGCTCGTGCGGCCGAGCTACGTGCTCGGCGGGCGGGCGATGGTCATCGCCTACGAGGCGGCGACGATCGAGGCGTACATGCGCGATGCCGTGCTCTATTCGCAAGACCGGCCCATTCTGATCGACCGCTATCTCGAGAACGCGACGGAAGTCGACGTGGACGCGCTTTGCGACGGCGAGAGCGTGGTCATCGGCGGCATCATGGAGCATATCGAGGAGGCCGGCGTCCATTCCGGCGACAGCTCTTGCGTACTGCCGGCGCAGTCGATCTCAGAGGATCAACTGGCGACGATCCGCGGCTACACGGTGCGGCTGGCCCGAGCGCTGAACGTAGTCGGCCTGATGAACGTGCAGTATGCGATTTCCCGCGGCAAGGTTTTCGTGATCGAGGTCAATCCGCGCGCCTCGCGGACGGCGCCGTTCGTCAGCAAGGCGACCGGCGTACCGCTGGCCAAGATCGCCGTCGGGCTGATGATGGGGCGCAAGCTCGCCGATTACGGCCTGCGGGAAGGCGTTCTGCCGGTGTGCGAGGTCTGCGTCAAGTCTCCCGTGTTCCCTTTCAACAAGTTCGTCGGCGTCGATCCGCTGCTCGGCCCCGAGATGCGTTCGACCGGCGAAGTGATGGGCGTCGGCTCGACGTTCGGCGAGGCGTTCGCCAAGGCGCAGTTGAGCGCCGGACAGGCGCTGCCCGATGCGGGGGCGGTATTCCTCAGCGTCAACTCCCGCCGGATCGGCGAAGGCGTCGAGATGGCCGCGCAATTCGCCGACTTGGGCTTCGACATCTTCGCCACCCGCGGCACCGCGTCTTCGCTGCGCGCCGCCGGGCTGCGCTGCAAGACCGTGTTCAAGGTGAACGAAGGCCGCCCCAACGCGACCGACCTGATCGCCGACCGCAAGATCGATTTGATCGTCAACACGCCCGCCGGGCCGCGCGCGTTCGAGGACGAAATGAAGATCCGCCGCGCGGCTGCGCAGCAGGGCATACCCTGCATGACCACCTTGAGCGCCGGCCGCGCCGCGGCCAACGGCATCGCCGCCCGGCGCGAACAGGCCGCCCGCGTGCGCGCGCTGCAAGACCTGCACCGCGCCCCGGCGGCGGTTTCCAGGGCGTAAGCAGGGGGCGGGGGATCGCCTTCCACTCTCCGCCGGCGGCGGCATTTCAGGCCTATCCGCAAAAAAATTCGGCGCGCCCTTTCCGGTTTTCGTCCGCGCCTGCGATTAACGGTTCAGGAGCGATTGGCTCCGGGAGGTGACGAATGTTGCGGTTCTTGTACAGCGTGTTGAGCCTGTTCAGCCTGTTCTCGGCGGCAAGCCGGGGGAACGCGGGCAAGTACATCGTGCGGAGCTCAGCGCACCGCGCGGTTTCCCGTTGGCTGCGCTGAGCGGGGCGGAAGCGAAGCCGTGAAGCCGATGCGCGAATGGCTGAACGCGCCGGAAAACCGCCGCTTGTTCCGGAAAATCCGCGAAGACGTACACGCGGAGGCAAGGCAAGGGAAATACCGGATACAGGGCCGTCCGAACGAGATCGACCCGCGCAAGGTCGAGGCGGAAATCGACGCGCGGACGATATCGCTGACGGAGGTCTTGAAAGCGGATGCGCCGCCCGAATACCTGAACATGAGCGGGCTGGAATCGAGACCCGACGAAGAACCCGAAGCGGCCGCCATGCCGCTGCGGCGCTGAAACCGAGGGTCTATGCAACCTGCAGCCCGCAGCGTTTCCCGGAACCCGAGTTTCAGCCGGCGCGGCGCGGCGTTTGCCCTGCCGCCGCCGGCGGATTGCCTATAATTCCCTTTTCCTTTGGCTGAGCGACCCCATTCCCTGCCGCCGCTTTCCGGCGCCGTCCGGCGCCCGGAGGTCGAGGAAGAGCTTGGCCTATGGTACGCGCTGGACGATGCGCAGCGCCTCGAAACCCTGCGCGAGGCCTTGGCGGGGCGCCGCGAGTTCAGCATCGAAGCGTTGGCGCACATCAACCGCCGGGCGCTCGCCTCGGGCGACCGCGGCGCCTTCGACCTGGCCTTCGAGGCGCTGAGCAAACGCGCCGCGCCGCTGCTGCTCTGGCAAGCCGGGCGGCTGGGGCTTGACGGCGACGAGCGCCGCGAGACGGCGCATGAAGTGCTCATTCATTTCTGGGAGGCGATCCGCGACGACAAGGCCGATTTCGCGGAAAGCAACTTCGGCGTCTTCGCTCTGCGGGCGGCAATCTCGCTGTGCCGCAAGAAGAAACCGCGGCGGCAAGCGGTCAAACGCGAAACGAAACCGGCGGAAAAAGCCGATCCGCTCGAATCCATTCCCGTGCGGGAACCGAGCCCCGAGGAGTTGGCGCTGCTCAACCATGGGCTGGACAAGCTGTCGGCAAAGCAACGCGAGGTCATCATCCAGTACTACTTGCTGGGCATGACGCAGCAGGAGATCGCCGAGCACTACGGGGTTACCGTGCGCACGGTCTATAATCGGCTCAAAACCGCAAGCGCCGCAATGGGTCTCTCTGGAGGTGGAGATGCCCCTTAACCGGAATACGAATCCGCTGCTGGACGACGTGCTGGAGGAAATGGCCTCCGCGGCCGCGCCGCCGGACGCCCGGCAGCTTCGCGGCTGGGTCGAACGGTATCCGCAATTCAGAGCCGAGATCGTCGATTTCGCCGCCGCCTGGATCGAAATGGAGGCCGTCCCCGCCCCTGATGCGGCGCAAGACGAGGTCGAGATCGTCGTCGACCGCGCGCTGAGCCGCGTTCGCGAGTTGCGCGGCGAAGGCGCAAGGCCCGCGGCGATCGACAATCTGGCGGCCGAGATACAGGCGGCGGGCGGTTTCGATGCGTTCCAGCGCGCGGCGGGCATCGACCGCTCGATGCTGACCTGTCTGGAAAAGCGCCTGATCCGTCCGGCCACGATTCCCGCTCGGATGGTTGCCGCCGTTGCGCAAGCGCTGGGGCGGGACGCCGCGGCGGTGCGCGACTATCTGCGGCTGCCGCCGCATTCGGCCGCGGCTTACAAGGCGAGCAGACAGCCCGAATTGAAGCAGGTCGATTTTGCCGAGATCGTCAGGCACGCGGACATCCCCGAGGCGGAGAAAGCGCGCTGGCTCGCGGCGCCGCCCGACCCGGCCTTCCGCGAGTAGCGCATGGACGGTTTCGCAGCGGTTCGCGCCCTGGCGAACGAGAAGCACGCCGCGGCGCGCGAGGCCGCCAGCGGCGACGGGACGGCCGCCGCGCTGCTTGCCGCCGCGCGCGGGATTGCCGGGCTGCACGCGCAACGCCTGCCGCCGGAGCATCCGCTGCTCGGCGGCGGCGACGGCGCCTTGCACTGTTCTTCGCGGGCGATCTATCTCTCGAATGCGCTGGGGCCGACGGCGGACGCTTTTGTCGAAGCGCACGAGCTCGGCCACTATTGGATCGAAACCCCGGCCGACCCGGTGGTCGTGCTGCGCGACTCGCCTCCCGGCATGCCTGAAGAGAATATCCCGCTGGGACTGGGAAAGGTCGAGGCCTACAGCGCGCAGGAGCTTCGCGAGCGCTGCGCCAATGTGTTCGCGCGGGAATTCCTGCTGCCGCTGCGCGCGGCGCGGCGTCTGTTCCTCGACGAAGGGCTGCCGGCAAGCGGCATCGCGCGCCGTCTCGGGGCGCCGCTCGGTCTTGTGCGCCAGCAGCTTGCCGCCGCGCTGTTGATACCGCGGTTGCCCGATGATCTTGATTACGAGCCGAGAGAGTACAGGGAACGGCCGCCCGCGGCGAAAGAGAAAGGCGGGCGGCTGCGCCTCTGGCTGCGCCGCCGAACGCTGCGCCGCCGCCGAACGCCGCAACGGCCGTTTGCAGAAGACTCGCCCCGCGCCCGGCCGGCGCTCGATGCGTTTCAGAAAGCCGCGGCCGAGCACGAAGGCTCTCCGTTGCTGGTCGAGGCCGGCCCCGGAACCGGCAAGACGCAAACCCTGATCGCCCGCATCGAGTTCCTGATCGGCAAGGGCGTTCCGCCGTCTTCGATTCTGGCGCTGACCTTCTCGCGCAAGGCGGCCCGGGAAATCCGCGAGCGTGTCGCGCTGACCATGCCCGCCGCCGCGGCTGAGATATGGGCCGGAACCTTCCATGCGTTCGGCCTCGAAATCCTGCGTAAGTTCGGCCCGGCGGAAGATGCCGCCGACTCTCTCCGCTTCCTCGATCAGGACGATGCGCCGGCCATGCTGGAGGGAGACCTGCCGCGGCTCGACCTGCGCTTCCCGCAGTCGGAGTTGCGTTACATCATGCGCGCGATCTCGCGGGCGAAGGATGAAGTCGTCTCGCCCGACGATTACGCCGCCGCGGCGCGGCGCATGGCCGCGGAAGCGCAGAACGAAGAGGACAAGCGCAGGGCCGCCGAAAGCATGGAGGCCGCGCGCGTTTACCGGCATTACGAGCAGCGGCTGCGCCGCGAGGGCATGGTCGATTTCGCCGACCTGATCAACCGCCCCATCGAGATTTTGCGCAGCCGCCCCGAAGCGCGGGACGAGTTGCGCGGCCGCTATCGGCATTTGCTCGTCGATGAGTACCAGGACGTCAATCGCGCCGGCGCGCTGCTGCTGAAGGAACTGGCCGGAGACGGCGAGCGGCTCTGGGCGGTCGGCGACGCCCGTCAGTCGATCTACCGCTTCCGCGGCGCGACGCCCGCCAATATCCGCGATTTCACGAAAGATTATCCCCGGGGGCGGCGCAAGTCGTTGGGCGTCAACTACCGCTCGCGCAAGCAGATCGTCGATATTCTCGGCGATTATGCCGGAACGATGGGCGTTTCCGGCGGGCGTTCCTTCCGGCTGCAAGCGCAACGCGGCCCAGGCGGCGAGGCCGTGGATTGCCATAACGCCGCGGACGCCGCCGCCGAGGCCGCCGGCATTGCCGAAGCGGTCGAGCGCAAGCGTATGCAGGGCGTTGCCTGGCGCGACCAAGCGGTGCTGTGCCGTCGGCATGAAGATTTGAAGCGGATTGCGCGCGGCCTGGAAGCGGCGGGCGTGCCGGTGCTCTATCTGGGCGACCTCTTTGCGCGTCCGGAAGTGCGCGCGCTGTTGGCGCTGATTGCCTTCGCCTGCGAGCCGGGCCGGGGCGGCGGCGTGGACCGCGCCATGCTGCGCCGCTTGGCCGAATTCGGGCCTTACGGCATCCCTTCCGCCGATTTCCGCGCGTTTCTCGACCATGCCGCCGACAAGGGAAAGACGCCGCTCGAAGCGCTGTCCGCGGCGGACGAGGCGCCGCGGCTTTCCGCCGAGGGTCGCGCCGGCCTGCGCCGGCTTGCCGAAGATCTTGCGGGCGTGGACCATGAAACCGGCCCCGGCGAGCTTTTGGGGCGCGTGATCTTCGAGCGCCGGACGTGGCTCCACACGCAGTTTGCGTGGGACGGCGAGGCGGGCCGGCAGCGGCGTCTGGCGATGCATCAATTCTTCCAGTTCGCGATCGAAAACCGCGGGGCGGGCGGCGGCGACCCCAAACGCCGCTTTCTCGACCGGGCGCGGCGTCTGGCGTCGTCGCGCAGCGCGTACGCGCTTGGCGAGTTGCCGCCGGCCGCGGAGGAAATCGACGCGGTGCGGCTGATGACGGTCCACGCCGGCAAGGGGCTGGAGTTCCGGGTCGTCCATCTGCCGGCGCTCGCCGAGGGCGTGTTTCCGCTGCGCATGTGGGGGCAGCGCTACCCGTTGCCGGACGGCCTGCTGCCGCGGAATCCGCTCGACGACCACAGGGAAGAGGAAGAGTGCCTTTTCTACGTCGCCCTGTCGCGCGCCCGCGATCATCTGTCGTTGTCGTGGGCGCGGCGCTATGCCGACAGACGCCGCGAAGAAGCCTCCCGAGCGCTGCAGGCCGTCGCCGCGCGCTTGCCGCGTCCGCCGGACGGCCCGCCGACCTGGACGCGCTGACGCGCGGCCCCCGAAAAAATTGCGTTTTCGGTTTCCGGTTTTCCGGAGTTGCTGCGATTCACTCTTTAGAGCGTTCGATTCCGGCCCGGGCTATAGAGAAGGCGGAACGGCCGGAGCGCAGCGCGCAAAGAGCAACGGGGCGGCAAGACGCAACCCCGGCTTGTTTTCGAATGGAGGTCGAACCATGAGGGAATCGAAAACGGGAATTTCAGGGAAAGGCGGCGCCGCAATCGTGCTGGCGTCCGCGCTGGCTTGCCCGCAAGCCGTACTTGCATCCAATCAAACTTTCGCCAATATCCACTATCTGATATCCACCGGAGAGAAAGCCAAGGAAGTGAAGGGCCGTCTCGTCCTCACGGATGCTTCCATCCAGGTCCATGGATATCGGGGAGGCGGCATTGTTCAGGAAATTCGCTACGCCGATGTCAAGGCCGCTACCTACTCGAAATCCAAGCATCCGCGCTGGAAGAGCGGGCTTATCACGGCGGCGGCGCTGGGCGTGTTCGCCATCCCGGTCTTTTTCATGAAGGGCAAGAAGCACTGGCTCACGGTCCAGGCCGAAGGCGAGCACGCGGCTCTGCGGCTGAGCAAGAAGAACTATTCCTTGATCCTCGCCGCCTTCGAGAGCAAGACCGGCGTGGGCGTCGAACGCATTGAGGAGTAAGGAGCAGCATGATCTCGAACCGAATCCTTGGCGCGGCGCCGGCCATCGCCCTCGCCTTCCTCGCTGCGAACGCGCCCGCGGCGGCGGGACAGCAACCCCCGCTTGATGACAATCGCTGCCGCATCCCCGGCGGCAACACCATCATCAAATGCTGCTACAACGTCATGCCGGAGCCGCAGGTGAAAGCCTTCCTTGCTTTCTACGAGAGCGGAGCGGACTGCGAAACGAAATCCATGTTTATCGAAAACGACGACTGGGAAGACCAGTCGATGGAATACCAAAGCTGCAAGTTTCTCGATGACAAAGACAAACCCGCGATGCATTTTCAAACCATTCATCGCAACGGACAAATGGTAACGTTCTCGTATGCCATAATCCTGTCCCGGGAAGAAGCCAAGTATTTCAAGGAAGAAGTCCCGAGTTTTTTCCCCGAATTGGAGCTTGATGAAGTATGCAAAGGCCTCACTTTGCAAAAGATAATCGACGAAGAGAGGGCGCTCAAGGAGAAGGCGCGATGATCCGCAGCGAAGCTCTCACCGCCTGGAATCGAGCGCTGCGCAACCTGGCCGCCGCCCGTGCCGAGTACAACCGCGCCGTCGCCGACTGAACCGACTTGCGCTGAAATTCCGGAGCGTTCTCGTTTTCGCGGCGTTGGCGTCGTCGGCGCAGTCGGTCTGAGGGCAAGCGGTCGGGCCGGCGTTTCCACTCCCCGCGGGCCGTTCCGCGCCGTCCGCCGGCAACAATAAAGAGAAACGCGGCGGCAATCGGGGAACGCGCGGTCGTGTGTTGGCATCAACTCGTACGCGGTCAATCGAGGGGCCGCCCATGCGAACCACGATCTCGCTGCCCGATGAACTTGCCCGGACCGCGCGCAACGAGGCGCGGAGGCGCGGCGTCAGCCTCTCGGCCGTTGTTCGAGAGTCTCTGGAAGCCCGACTGCGCAAGCCGACCGGCGCCAAGCTGCCTTGGCAAGGAATCGTGAGCGACCCCGAAAGCTCCGCGCGGCGCCTCGATGAAGCGCTCGATGAAAGTTGGGCGGATCACATTTCGGCGCGGAGCGGATAAACCTGCCCACTTCACACAATCCAGCCGCCGCCGAGCACTTGCTCGCCGCGGTAGAGGACGGCGGCTTGGCCGGGGGTGACGGCGCGCTGCGGCTGGTCGAACACGATTGAGGCCTCGCCCGGCGCGCCGCCCGGCCGCGCCTCGCCCCAGACAGGGGCGAATTGGTGGCGTATCTTGATCTGGGCGCGGACCGGCTCGCGCAGGTCTGCGAAGGCGATCCAGTTGGCGTTGCGCACGGCGAACTCACGGCGCAGCAGTTGCTCGGCTCCGCCGACGACCACGCGGCGCTCCGCGGGCAGGATTTCGGTTACGTAAACCGGCTTGCCCGCGGCGACGCCCAGACCGCGGCGCTGGCCGACGGTGTAATGGTGGATGCCGTCGTGTTCGCCCACGACCTTGCCGTCGTCGGTTACGATTTCGCCGCCGACGTCCGCCCGCGCGGCGTCCTGCTCCTGGAGATAGCGGTCGATGAACGCGGCGTAGTCGCCGTTGGGCACAAAGCAGATTTCGCGGCTCTCCGGCTTGTCGGCCATGCCCAGTCCCAATTCCGCGGCCAGCTTGCGCACTTCGCTCTTGCGCATCCCGCCGAGCGGAAACAGCGACCGCGCCAACTGCGCCTGGGTCAGGCCGAAGAGGAAATACGACTGATCGCGCGAGCGGTCAACGCCGCGCAGCAGCAGGCGGCGGCCGGAGTTTTCGTCGCAGGCGATGCGCGCGTAGTGGCCGGTGGCGATCGTCTCCGCGCCGATGCTCTCGGCCGTTTCGAGGAAGCGGTCGAACTTGATGAAGTTGTTGCAGAGCGTGCAGGGGATGGGCGTGCGGCCGGAAACGTAGTCGTCCACGAACGGCTTGACCACCTCTTCCTCGAAGCGGTCTTCGAAATGGATCACGTAGTAGGGAATGCCGAGATGCTGCGCGGCCCAGCGCGCATCGTAAACGTCGTCGAGCGAGCAGCAGCGGCCGGATGCGCCGCCTGCGGGAATCAAATCGGGCATGCGCTGTTGGTTCCACAACTGCATGGTCATGCCGACCACGGCTGCGCCCTGCCGCCGGAGCAGTCCGGCGGTGGCGGAGGAATCGACGCCTCCGCTCATGGCCGCGGCGATGAGCTTCCCAGACATTTTTTCCTCTATGGTTTTAGCCTAGCGCGGCATCGGGGCGCGTGGCGCGGCCCCGTTTATAGGGCCGATAGAAACTATTTGCTTCCATGCCGCGGCGCGCCTTCGATATATTGATTTTCGATAACGGGCAGAGCGCCGGCCCCCCGCCCCGCGCAGCGCGCATGGGTTGAGAAAGTCCGACCGGGCTTTGCGGGCCGCCGCTTTTCGCCGTCTTGCCGCCTGACCGGGTTGTCGGGTTTAGGCGGGCGATTCGGCCGTTGCCGCTGTTGCGGTTGACGGCTCCCCCGTTCCGTCCCGACCGGGATGTCGGGTTCTCGCAGAAATTCGATTGAGAGGCGCGCGTATCTCCGCCGGCCCGCCGCGGGCAGGGGGAGAACGGCGGCGTTGCCGCATTCGCGCCAAGGGTCAGGAGTGCAAGCATGGCAAAGAGAACGATGAAACGGGCGGCGTTGAAAGCGGCCGCGTTGGCGGCGCTGACCGCGCCGCTGTTGACGGCGCAGGAAGGAGCGTCGGTTGAGGAATTGCAGGCCGCGATCGAAACGGTGCAGACGAACGCCAATATCTTGTGGACGCTGCTGGCGGCTTGTCTGGTGTTCTGGATGCAGGCCGGCTTTGCTTTTGTGGAATCGGGGTTCACGCGGGCGAAAAGCGCCGCGCACATCATGATGAAAAACATGCTCGACATGTCGATCGGCGCCTTGAGCTACTGGGCGCTCGGCTTCGGGCTGATGTTCGGCGTCAGCACGGCGGTTTACGTCGGCGGCGACCACTTTTTCCTCTCGCCGGACAACGGCGCGGCTGACGGGCAATGGGAATACACGTTCTGGATGTTCCAGGTGGTATTCGCCGCGACCGCCGCGACGATTGTTTCCGGCGCGATGGCCGAGCGCACCAAATTTCAGGGCTATCTGATTTATTCGGTGGTGATTTCGGCGTTCATTTACCCCGTCTTCGGCCATTGGGCCTGGGGAACGCTGCTGCTTGGCGACCAGTCGGGCGCCTGGCTGGCGAACGTGGGCTTTCTCGACTTCGCCGGCTCGACGGTCGTGCATTCGGTGGGCGCGTGGGCGGCCCTTGCGGGGGCCATCGTAGTCGGTCCGCGGATCGGCAAGTTCGACGCGCAGGGCAAGGCGCGGCCGATCCCCGGCCATAGCATGACGATGGCCGCTCTGGGCGTTTTCATCCTGTTTCTCGGCTGGTTCGGATTCAACGCCGGTTCGACGACAACCGCGGACGGCGCGATTGCGCGCATCGCCGTCAACACGTTCCTGGCCGCTTGCGCCGGGGCCATAGCGGCGATGATCGTTTCCTGGAAAAAGTTCGAGAAGCCCGACATCGGCATGACGCTCAACGGCGTATTGGCCGGTTTGGTGGGCATCACCGCCCCCTGCGACATCGTGACGCCGCTCGGCGCGATTATCGTGGGACTGGTCGCGGGCTGCCTGGTGGTTTACGGCGTGTTGTTCTTCGACAAGCTGAAGGTTGACGACCCGGTGGGCGCAATCTCCGTACACGGCCTTTGCGGCGTGTGGGGGACATTGGCTTGCGCCCTGTTGAACGAGGCGCTGTTCGCCGGCGACCCCGAATACAGTTTGCTGAGCCAGCTCGGCATTCAGTTGACCGGCATTATCGCCTGTTTCGTCTGGACGTTCGGCACGGCCTTCGTCCTGTTCAAGATCATCAAGGCGACGGTCGGCCTGCGGGTCAGCGAAGAGGAAGAGCGCGCGGGCCTCGACTTCAGCGAGCACGGATCGAGCGCGTATCCCGATTTCGTCGTGTCGGGGGGAACCTACACCGGCTCCAACGGCTGAGCGGGGTTTCCGCGGCGGACGGCAACGCCCCTCCTGAAAGCCCGGTCTTCGGCAGCGTCGAGCGCGCGGCCGGAGGCCGGGCGTTTCATGCGGGTTGATCGCCGCGTTGCTTGCGTTTGGGGCAGGCGGTGCAGGACAGCGGCTCGCCGTCGGCGTCGAAGACCTCGCCGCCGCCGCAGGAACCGCGCAGGCAGCGGTTCTTGAAAATCGCGCCCACGGCCATGACGGCCATGACGCCGGCGATGAGCGCGATGCTGAGCAGGAACAGCATTACGGATGCCCCGCTCTTATTGTCGCATCGAAAGCCGGGGAAGCAAGCTCATCGAATCCGCCGTCCGGGCGGCGCAGCAGCAGGAGCGCGGCCAGCCCTTCGCGCTCGGCGAAGGCGAGGCCGTCGGTTTCTCCGAGCGCCAGGACGGCGGTGGCGTAGGCGTCCGCCCACATGGCGCTCGGGTGGAGTACCGTGACGGAAGCCGTGCGGTGTGCCGCCGGCCGCCCGCTGCGCGGGTCGATCGCGTGGGCGTAGCGCTTGCCGTCGATCTCGCGGAAATTGCGGTAGTCGCCGGAAGTGGCCAGCGCGCCGCCGCTGAGCGGCACGATGCGCTGTACGCCGCGGCCTTTGCCGTCCGGCGTTTCGATGCCGATGCGCCACGGTTTCCCTTCGCCGTTGCGCCCCAGCGCGCGGACTTCGCCGCCGATCTCGACCAAGTGATTTTGATGCCCCAGACGCGCCAGGGACTGCGACACGAGGTCCACCGCGCGGCCCTTGGCGATGGCCGAGAGATCGCAGGCGACGCCGGGCAGCTTCTTGCGCACGGACTGCCCCGCGGGGTCGAGGGTGAGGTTCCGCCAACCGGAGCGCGCGCGCAGCGCGGCGATCGTTTCCGCCGAGGGCGGCGCCGCGGGCCGGGCGGGACCGAATCCCCATGCTTCGACCAGCGGCCCGACGGTGATATCGAACGCGCCGCCGGAAGCCTCGCTGACCGCCTGCGCGGCGGCGAACACGGCGAAGGTCTCGCCGCTCAGGGGAAACGGCGCGTCAGCGGCATGCCGGTTGAAGCGGGAGAGTTCCGAGTCGCTGCGGTAGGTGGACATGGCGCGATCCACGCTGTCGAGCCGGTCTTCGACGGCGGCCCGCAGCCGTTCCTCGTCGAGCGGACCGGCGGCGGCGATGGAAACGCGGTAGCGCGTGCCCATCGCGGCGCCCTGAAACGCGCGCAGCGCGTTCGGCGGCGGCGCTTGGCCGCAGGCTGCGCACAGGGCCGCCCCCAAGGCAAGCGCCGCGCGAAGCCGTCGGCGGGTCGGCATGGAAGCTCCGCGGAGGTTATCCGCCGAAGTCGTCGAAGAGGATGTTCTCGGGCTCGACGCCCAGGCTGTCGAGCATGTTGAAGCAGGCCGTCATCATCGGCGGCGGGCCGCAGATGTAGTACTCGCAGTCTTCCGGCGCAGGGTGATCGCGCAGATAGTTGTCGAGCAGCACTTGGTGGATGAAGCCGGTGTAGCCCGTCCAGTTGTCTTCGGGCAGCGGGTCGGACAGCGCCAGATGCCACTTGAAGTTCTCGTTTTCCGCCGCGATGGCGTCGAAGTGGTCGATGTAGAACGCCTCGCGCAGGCTGCGCGCGCCGTACCAGAACGTCACCTTGCGCTTCGTGGCCAGCCGCTTGAATTGATCGAAGATGTGCGAGCGCATCGGCGCCATGCCCGCGCCGCCGCCGATAAAAACCATCTCGGCATCGGTATCGCGGGCGAAGAATTCGCCGAACGGGCCGGCAATCTCGACCTTGTCGCCGGGCTTCAGGTTGAAAATGAACGACGACATCTTGCCCGGGGGCGTCCCCTTGGGCGATCGCGGCGGGGGCGAGGCTACGCGGACGTTCAACATGATGACGCCGCGCTCTTCGGGGTAGTTGGCCATCGAGTAGGCCCGCTCGACGGGGGCATCGACTTTCGAGACGTACTGCCACAGGTTGAATCTGTCCCAGTCCGTGCGGTATTCCTCGCCGATATCCATGTCGTTGTAGTTGACGACGTGCGGCGGGCAGGAAATCTGGATGTAGCCGCCGGCGCGGAAGGGAACCGCTTCGCCCTCGGGCAACTCGAGGATCAATTCCTTGATGAAGGTGGCGACGTTGTCGTTGGATCGCACGATGCAGTTCCAGCGCTTCACCGAGAACACCTCGGCGGGAACGCGGATTTCCATGTCGCCCTTGACCTTCACCTGACAGGACAAGCGGCAGCCCCGGCGCGCCTCGCCGCGCGTGAT
The DNA here is from genome assembly GCA_965242705.1 of Bryobacterales bacterium. Taxonomy (GTDB): domain Bacteria; phylum Acidobacteriota; class Terriglobia; order Bryobacterales; family UBA6623; genus CATQHP01. The sequence continues at coordinate 4,268,597 of OZ251486.1, read as the reverse complement.
GTGGTTCGTCTCGGTGGGCAGCATCGCTCCGCCGCCGGAAACCACGTCGAGCTTGCAGACTCCGCAGCTCCCTTTGCCGCCGCAGGCCGAGGGGATGAAGATTCTGTTGTCGGCCAGCGTACCGAGCAGCGTGCCGCCGGAGGGCACGGTCAGCGTATGGTCGGGGTCGCCGTTGACGGCGATGCTGACCTCGCCGCCGGCGACAAGTTTGTTCTTTGCGGCCATCAACACGACCACGAGCGTCAGGATGACGGCCGTGAACATGAAGACTCCGAGAAAGATGGTGTCCATGATGCTCGAACCCGGCGTTTCGCTCTATAGCTGAATCCCGCCGAAGGCCATGAAGCCGATGGCCATCAGGCCGGTAAGGATAAAGGTCATGCCCAGCCCGCGCAGGCCGCGGGGAACGTTGCTGTAGCGCATCCGCTCGCGGATCGAAGCCAGGGCGATGACCGCCAGCGCCCAGCCGACGCCCGAACCGAAGCCGAAAACGGCGCTCTCGGCCAGCGTGTAATCGCGCTCGACCATGAACAGCGAGCCGCCCAGAATGGCGCAGTTGACCGCGATCAGCGGCAGGAACACGCCGAGCGCCGCGTACAGCGCGGGGAAATAGCGGTCGAGCGTCATCTCGACGATCTGCACCATCGCGGCGATCGTGCCGATGTAGCAGAGGAAGCCGAGGAACGACAGATCGTATTGCGCCATATCGGGACCGAGCCAAGCCAATGCGCCGTCGCGCAACAGGTAGCGGTGGATCAGATTGTTCATCGGCACGGTCACGGTCTGCACGAAAATGACCGCGGCGCCGAGCCCTATGCCCGTGGCGATCTTCTTGGAGCAGGCCAGGAACGAACACATGCCGAGAAAGAACGTCAGCGCCATGTTCTCGACGAAGACGGCCTTGATCGCGAGGTTCAGATACTGTTCCATCGTTCTAGCCCTCTTCCTCGACCTGATCGGGCTTCCAGGCGCGCAGCGCCCAGATGAACAGTCCGATGATGAAGAACGCGCCGGCGGAGAGGCCGAGCAAGCCGTTGGGAACGTACCAGCCGCCGTCGTTGGCCGACGCCAGAACGACGGCGCCGAAGAGCTTGCCCTGGCTGAGCAGCTCGCGCAGAAACGCCGTGGCCATCAGGATGACGCTGTAGCCGAGCCCGTTGCCGACGCCGTCGAGCAGGCTCATCAGCGGCCCGTTCTGCATGGCGAAGGCTTCCGCCCGGCCCATGATGATGCAGTTGGTGATAATCAGCCCGACGAAGACCGAAAGCTGCTTGCTGATCTCGAAAAGATAGGCCTTCAGTATCTGGTCGGTGACGATCACCAGCGAAGCGATGATGGTCAACTGCACGATGATGCGGATGTTGCCCGGGATGAAGTTGCGCAGCAGGCTGACCGACAGATTCGACAGCGCCAGGACGCTGATTACCGCCAGGCACATCACGGCGGCGGTTTCGAGCTTCGAGGTGACCGCCAACGCCGAACATATGCCCAGCACCTGCAGCGCGATCGGGTTGTTTTCGAAGAGCGGATCGAGGAACGTGGTTTTTGCCGCGGACGCCATCAGACCCGCCCCCCGCGAAATTTTCGAAGATAGTTGCGGAAGCCCTGCTCGCCGAGCCAGAACTCGAGCATCATGCTGACGCCGTTGCTGGTAATCGTCGCGCCGGAAAGGCCGTCCACTTCGTGCGGCGCCTCTTGCGGCGCCCCTGCCCTGCCCTTGACGACGCGAATGGCCGGGTTGCCCGCGTCGTCGTAGGCCTTGCGGCCGGGCCACAGGGACTTCCATTGGGGATTGTCCACTTCGCCGCCGAGGCCGGGCGTTTCGCCGTGCTGGTAGAAGGTCAGGCCGCGGATCGTGTTGCCGTCGCGTCCGACCGCCAGAAAGCCGTAGAGCGTTGACCACAGGCCGTAGCCTTCGATGGGGATGACGCACATGGCCGCTTCCCCGTCTTCCATTACGTGATAGACCAGCGCATGATGGGGAACGCGCTTGATTGCCGAGCGGTTCGCCGGGGCTTCGCGGCTCGCTGCCGGGTCGGCCGCCGCTTTCGTCTGGTCGAACGCTGCCGGGTCGATATCCGTTTCCTCGCCCGAGGCGAGGTCGATCACGACCGAGCGGATATTTTCGAAACGCCTCAGAATCTCCCCGCGGTCGAGCGGTTCCGCCGGGTCGGCCAAGCCGGCCGCGTAGAGGACGTTTTTCTGTTTGTCGAGCAGCGCGTTGAGTTCCTGGCGCTCGCTCAGCGAAACCGCCGCGCTCGAAACCAGCACGGCGCAGACGACGCACACCGCGCCGGCGAAAACGATGGTGTAAACGGCGCTATGCCGCATAGCGCGCCTTCCTGCGCTTGACGTTGGCGCGCACGACGAGATGATCGATGAACGCCGCGAAAAGATTCATGAACAGAATGGCGAGCATCATTCCTTCAGGGTACGCCGGATTGATCACGCGGATCAGAATGGCCAGGACGCCGATCGAGAAGCCGTAGATCCATCGGCCGGCGTTGGTGTGCGCCGCCGAAACGGGGTCGGTGGCCATGAAGACCAGCCCGAACGCCCAGCCGCCGAGGACGACATGCCACTCGAAAGGCAGGTTCATCAGCGGGTTCGTCGTCGAGCCGGCGGCGTTCAGGAGTTGCGCCATGAGAAACGAGCCGACTGCGGCGCTGAGCATGATGCGCCAGGAGCCGATGCCCGAAACAATCAGGATTGCCGCGCCGATCAGGCAGGCCAGCGTCGAAGTTTCGCCCATCGATCCGGGGATGAATCCGAGGAAGGCATCGCGCCAAGCAACCGCCGCGGAGGTCAACGCCTCGGGGCCCGAAACCGCGGCGTTGGCCAGCCAGGTCGCGCCGCTCGCGCCGTCCACGGAAGTATCCGCCGCGATCCAGACGCGGTCGCCCGAGATATAGGCCGGGTAGCCAAAGAAAAGAAACGCCCGCGCCGTCAGCGCCGGGTTGAGGATATTCATCCCCGTGCCGCCGAAGATCTCCTTGCCGATGACGATGCCGAAAGCAATGCCGAGGGCGACCTGCCAGAGCGGGATCGTCGGCGGCAGGATCAGCGGAAAGAGCATGCCGGTCACCAGGAAGCCCTCGTTGATTTCGTGCTTGCGGACGATGGCGAAAAGCGCCTCGCAGTTGCCGCCGACGGCAAACGTGACGAGCAGCACGGGCAGGTAGTAAAGCGCCCCGTGAAGCGTACAGGCAAACAGGCCGCCGGGGTCGAACGCCCCCAGGCCGAGCGCCCGCATCGCGCCGGTCTGCCAGGTTTCGAGCGGGAGAGCGCCGCCGGCGATGGCCAGGTGCGCCTGGTAGCCGGTGTTGTACATGGCCATGAAGGCGCACGGCAGCAGGGCGAAGACGACCGTAGCCATGATCCGCTTGAGGTCGAGGCCGTCGCGGACGTGCGAGGCGCCGCGCGTGGCCGTGCCGGGCGTGTAGAGGAACGTGTCCGCCGCCTCGTACAACGGATAAAATTTTTCGAAGGGGCCGCCCTCTTCGAATTTCTTGCCCAAGGAATCGAGAAATGCGCGCATGCGATTGCGGTGTCTCCGGGTCGGCGGGCAGCCGGTTCAGCCTTCCTTCTCGATTTTGTTCAGGACTTGCCGCAACAGCGGCCCGTAGTCCGCCTTGCCGGGCGAGACGAACGAGCACAGTGCCACGTCTTCCTCGCAAAGCTCCAATGCCCCGAGCTCCTGCGCGCGCTCCTCGTCGGCAACGAGCAGCGCCCGCAGCAGGGGCGCGGGCAGGATGTCCATCGGCATCACCCTTTCGTACATGCCGATGGGTACCATGGCCCGGGGTGAGCCGTTCGTCGAAGTGCTGAAACCGAACTTCTTGCCGGGCATCAATTTCGAGAGAAACACATTGGCGGCCGAATAGGCTCCGGCGCCCGGCGAGAGCCAGCCCAGGAAATCCCGGCCGCGGCCTTCCGCGAGCACCGAGATTTGCGAGTGGTAGCGCCCCAGGTAGCCGAATACGGGGCCGGCGGCCGTCCGCCCGGAGAGCACCGAGCCGGAGACGATGCGCGATTCCCCGCTTTTGAGCTCGCGCTTCGTGAGCGACGCGGTCGAGGCGCCGAGGCGCGTACGCAGCAGCCGCGGCCGCTCGACCGCGGGGCCGGCCAGCGACACGACGCGCTCCACGTCGAGCGCGCCGCTTGCGAACAGCCTGCCCATGGCGATGACGTCCTGGTAATCGACGTGCCAGACCCGTTTGCGCAGGTCAACCGGGTCGAGCAGATGGACGTGGACGCCAGGAGTTCCGCTGGGGTGCGGTCCGCTGAACGTTTCCTCGCGGAAGTTGCCCTCGGCCGGCGCGCTGACCGCGCTGCCGGGAGCCTTGCAGACGTAAACGACGGCAGGTTCGGCAATCTTGCCGACCGCCGCCAGCCCTTGGGCGAACGATTCCTCGCGCCCCTTCATCACCGCGTCAACGGACGGGGCCAGCGGATTGGTGTCGATGGCCGTGACGAAGATCGAGTGCGGCTTGGCGCCGCCGGCCGGAACCTTGCCGAAAGGGCGGGCGCGGAATGCCGTCCATAGGCCGGATTCCACCAACAGGGCGCGGACTTCTCCGCCCGACAGTTCCGCGGGGTGCTTGCCGCTATAGGCGTCGAAGGCGGCGCTGCCGCGCTCTCCGGCAAGCTCGCCGCGGTCGAGCTCGATCACCAGCGATTGAAACGCCCGGCGGGCGCCGCGGCGGATCGCCGAGACCCTGCCGCCGGCGGGCGCCGTATAGATGACGCCCGGCGTTTTCTTGTCTTCGAATACCGGCTGTCCCCGGCGGACTTCGCTGCCGGCCGAGACGAGCATGGTCGGCTTCATGCCCACGTAGTCCGCGGCCAGCAAGGCCGCATGGCTGGGGGCGTCCGCCTCGTCGATTGTCTGTTGCGGCTCGCCTTCGATTGGCAGGTCAAGCCCTTTGCCGATTTTGTGGAGCCCCATGAATCTGCCTGTTTTTTCGGATTGCGGTTGACTTCGGGAGATCGACCTCATGCCGCTTTGGGCTGCCGCTTCGGACGGGGTAACGATTCCTCCGACAATTGGGGCGGCGGGCAGCCATGCAAGGTTTTGCCTGGGATTCCCGAACCGCTTGCCGTACCCTCATTGTAACGCCTCGCGGGAGCGGCCGGCGGCGGACGCCGCGCCGCGCGAAAAGCGGCCGCGGGCGGGGCGCGGTTTTTCTATAATGGGAATGATGCCTGCTGCGATGGAACGCCGACGGGAGCCAACCGCCGCCGCGGTTGTCGTCAACGGCTCGCCGCGCCCTGCCGCGCGCGGCGCCACGATTCAGTCTCTGATCGGCGAGCTCGGCCTCGACGCCGAAGCGGTCGCCGTCGAGCGCAACCGCGAAATCGTCAAGCGCGGCAACTGGAATCGAACCGTCCTCGAAGACGGTGACGCCATTGAGATCGTTCATTTCGTCGGGGGCGGGTAACGCAGAAAAATTTCCTTTCTCCGTTCGTCCGACGCGATGTTTTGTATAATCTCTGAGTTTGAGCTGGGGATTGTCCCTGCGAAGAGAGTCCGATGCCGACTGCTGCAAAAAAAACTCCTGTGAAAACCTCGAAACCTGCCGACGTGTTCAGCAGCCTGGAAGTTGCGCTCGTCACGGGCGTCAGCTTGCGGCAGCTTCAGTGGTGGGACGAGCAGGGCATTGTCACGCCGATGCAAAAGGGTCACCGGCGCCTCTACCGCATGCGCGAAGTGATCGAGGTCGCCTTGATCACCGAGTTGCGCCGCAAGGGGATTTCGCTGCAGAAAACCCGCAAAGTGCTCTCTCGCCTGCAAGAGAAGTATGGAGACTCGTTCTACATGCCGCGCAAGAACGGGCGCGACCTCCACTTGCTGACCGACGGCGACAATATCTTTCTGGAGAGTTCCGAACGGGCCATCGTCAGCATCATGAAGGAATCGAGTCAGCCGATCACCGCGATTTGCATCTCCGATCACATCGCCCGACTGAACTCGCGGAGCGGGCTGCGCAAGCAGGCCAAGCGCGAGACGAAAACGGCTGCGCCCGCGCGCATGCGCAAGACTGCGTAAGGCGTCCGCGGCGCCCGCGCGCAAAAATCTTTTGCAAAAAACGGGCCGCCCCGAGCGGGGCGGCCCGTTTCGTTTGCGGACGGAGCGGACGAACCGGCGGGTCGTTTCCCCTAAACCTTGTCGGGGGGCGGCGTCTCGAAGCCCTTGCGGTAGGTTTTGCCGAGCATCTTGTTGGCCCGCTCGTCGTTGGTGAACTGCTGCGCGCGGGGGTCGAAGGCCAGCGTTTTGCCGCGTTGGAAGGCGATGTTGCCCAAGTGGGCGAGGCCGGCCGCGTAGTGCGCCGTCTCGACCGGGCCGTTCTGATCTTCGGTTTTGCGGCTGCGCACCGCCTCGATGAAGTTTTCGTAGTGCCGCGTCGGCGCTTGGCCGCTTTCGACCAGCTCGGGCTTCCTGCCGCGGAAGATTTCCCATTTGGTGTAGCCGGAAATGGCCATGTAGCCGTCCGAGCCGTAGAACAGGTTGCCGTTCGCCGAGCGGGTTTCGTGGTTCGAGTGCCAGAAACGCACGGAAACTTCGGCGAGCTTGTTCTCGTTGCCGAACTGCATCGTGGTGCTGAGCGCCTCGGGCGTCTCGCGGTGGTCGTCCCACAGATACTTGCCGCCCATCGAGGCGATCTGCGTCGGGAACGTCACGCCCAGGCCCCACTGCAGCATGTCGGTTTCATGGATGCCCTGATTGCCGATTTCGCCGTTGCCGAAGTCCCACGTCCAGTGCCAGTTGTAATGGACGTGGCGGCGCGAGTAGGGGCGCCACTTGCCCGGGCCGACCCACAGGTCGTAATCGAGGTCTTTGGGCGGATTCTCATTCGGCGCGGCCTCGAGCGGCGCACGCCATTTGAAGATGTTCACGCGGCCCATATAGACGTCGCCGATGGCGCCGTCGCGAAGTTTCTGAACCGCCTCGCGGATGGCTTCCGAGCTGCGCAGTTGCACGCCGTGCTGGACGATGCGGCCGTACTTGCGCGCCGCGGCGATGAGGCTGCGCCCCTCGTTGAAAGCGTGCGTCGCCGGTTTCTCGACGTACACGTCCTTGCCCGCTTGGCAGGCCCAGACGGCGGCCAACGTATGCCAGTGGTTCGGGGTGGCGATGGTGACGACGTCGATGTTCTTGTCGTCGAGCGCCTCGCGCAAATCCTGAACGACTTTCGGCTTGCGGCCGTGTTTGGCTTCGAACTCGCCCGCGCGTTTCGAAGCGATCGAGAGATCGGGATCGACGAAAGTCGTGACCTCCACGTTCTGGATCGGCTGCAAGCCGTACATATGGCTCTGGCCGCGGCCGTTCACGCCCAGCACGGCGGCGCGGATGCGGTCGTTGGCGCCGAGGACGCTGCCGGCGGCAAACGCGGCCGCCGGAGCCGCCGCCGCGGCTGCCGTGCTCTTCATAAAGGTTCTGCGTTCCATGGATGAAATCCTCCCGTTGCTTATCGTAGCCGATAGCGCGCGGCCGCGGGGACTCCGCGCCGAAAAAAACGCCGCGGCGGCTCAGCGGGGTTGGTAAAACGAAACGCTCGCGGCGTCGAGGTTGGCGATCCGCCTCTCGAGAACCGTGTAGCGCAGCAGCGCCGCGTGGCCCCGCAGGCCGGCGGCCGCTTCGCGGGAGAGATCTGCGGCAAAGACGTCGCAGCCGTCGGCATAGGAGTAACGTTCGTAGCGCGGCGGCAAACGGGACAGCAGCGGCATCGCCTCGTCCCAGAAATTCCTGCGCCGCAGCACGCGGGTTCGCCTGCCCGCCTCGCGCGTCAATTCGACTTGTCCCCGCGGCCCGTGAAAGACGATGCGCAGACATTGCTCCGGGGCGAAGGTCCGGCTCGGGTCGTCTTCGGGGAATTGCTGCAAAATTTCCGCGATCTCTTCGTCCGCGGCTTCCAGTCCGGCCCAGCGGAAACGCAAATCGCCGCTGACCAGCGATCCGCGGGCCAGGATGCGCGCCGCCCGCCCCGGGTTCTTGCCGCATACGCCCAGTATCTTGCCGAGCAATTCGGGCGGAGTCAGGTCGGCGCGGCGCACCGGCGCCACGTTGACGTAACCCGCGGTTTCGTCGCTGACCTTGCAAGGAATGACGTCGGGAAGGGCCAATCCGCAATGTTAACGGATTGCCGCCGCGCCGGGGAGCATGCGCGATTCAGTCGATGAAGCCGCGGCCGCGCAGCGTTTCGCTCAACTCGGGCTCTTCCCAGAAAACGATGCGCTCCAGCACTTTCCCGTCTTCGATCGCCGCGCCGTAGGGCACGTCGTGGAACGGAAACGATTCCTTCAGCATGGCCAGGTCGGGCGAGAGCTTGACGTTGCGCAGGCCGGCGTCCTCGACGAAACCGGGACCCCAGTCGAAATCCTGCGTCGGGATTCCGACGAACGCGGCGTTCCACTCGTACTGCGCCATCTTCTGCCCGGCATCGAGGCAGTGCAGACAACTGGGGTTGAAAAAGTACAGGAAGATCTTGCCTTCGCGCAAGCTGTAGGGAACGCCGTCCGCCGTGATCGCCGCCGGAACTTCCCCGCCCGGCTGCGGCGCGAGGCGGTCGATGCCCAGCATCGCCGCGGCGAAGAGAACGACGCCGCACATGGCCGCGGTCGCGCTGCGCAGCGCCGCGGGCTTCGGCGAGCGCCAAGCCGCCAAGCCGGCAACCGCCAGCATGGCGGCGTCGCTCCAGAAGAACGCCGGCCCGACCGCGCGCTCGAGCCACGGGAAGCAGGAACAATCCTCGCCGCGCAGCGCCGCGTAGTTGACGGCCATGTAGGCCATGAAGGCAACCAGCAGCGCAGCCGACAGATATCCGCCCAAGCGCCGCCACGCGGGGCGCAGCAAGAGGACGCCGGCGGCGACCTCCGCAACCGCGACGGCCATCGTGCCGGCCAAGCTCCACTTGACCGGCACGAGCAACTGGGTCAGCTTGAGTTGCCAGCCCGAGATGTCGCTCAGCTTCCAAAGGCCGGCGCTGAACCACAGAAAGGCCATGACGACGGCCGCCGCCCAACCGATGCGCTGCTTCCAGGCGGCATCTTGCGAAACGGTTTCTTCCATAAGCGGATGGACGCGCAAAGGCCCCAACGGTGAGCCTCGCCATCAGTATAAGCGCTCGATTTGCGACAATCGAAAACGATGCAAAAAGCCGACGGCATGAATTACGCGCCCACGGGCAAATCGAGGCCGGTCGTCGAACCCGGCGAGTTCCATTTCGCGGCTACGGCGCTCGATCACGGACATATCTACGGCATGTCGAACGGTCTCGCGGAGGCCGGCGCAACGCTCAAGTGGGTGTACGACCCCGACCCCGCAAAAGTGGAAAAGTTCCTTGCCGCTTGGCCGCAGGCGCGGGCGGCGCGCAGCAGGCAGGAAGTGCTCGACGACCCCGAGGTGCGGCTGGTCGCCGCCGCCGCGGTGCCCAATTTGCGCTGCGGCCTCGGCTGCGAGGTCATGCGGCACGGCAAGCACTACTTCACCGACAAAACGCCCATGACCGCGCTCGACCAACTCGACCGGGCGAAGAAGACGGCCGCGGCGACGGGCAGGAAATACGCCGTGTACTACAGCGAGCGCCTGCACAGCGAGTGTTCGGTCTATGCCGGAAACCTCATCGCCGACGGAGCGATCGGCCGCGTCATCCAGGTCATCGGCTTGGGGCCGCACCGCCTCAACGCCGCGGCGCGCCCCGACTGGTTTTTCAACTTCGAGCAGTACGGGGGCATTCTCTGCGATATCGGTTGCCATCAGATCGAACAGTTCCTGTTCTATGCCGGGGCGAAAGACGCCGTAGTGACCTCGAGTCGGGTGGCCAACTACCACCACAAGGCGTATCCCGAGCTGGAGGATTTCGGCGACGCCTCGCTCACGGCCGACAACGGCGCCGCCAACTATTTCCGCGTCGATTGGTTCACGCCCGACGGCCTGGGCGCCTGGGGCGACGGACGCGCCTTCATTCTGGGCACGGACGGCTACATGGAGCTGCGCAAGTATCTCGATATCGGCCGCGAAGTCGAGTCGGATCAACTTTATCTCGTCAACCACAAGGGCGAGCGGCGCATCCGCACGCACGGCACGGTCGGCTTTCCGTACTTCGGGCAATTGATTCTCGACTGTCTGCAGGGAACCGAGCAGGCGATGACGCAGGAGCACGTTTTCAAGGCGGCGGAATTGTGCCTGATCGCGCAGCGCGGCGCCGTGAAAGTCGAGTAGCGCGCCTCGAGTGATCTGGCCGGCCGCCATCCTTGCCGTTTCTTGCGGCTACTCCCTGGCGGTAATCGCCGCCTGCCGGCGTTACCTGCGGGAGCCGGCCGGCGGCGGCGCGGCCGCGGCGGGCGCAAGCGCGGCCGTCTCGATCCTGAAGCCCGCCTACGGCGCAAGACCGGACTTTGCCGGGAATCTGCGCAGCCACGCCGCGCAGGATTACCCCGAGTTCGAGATTCTGGTCGGGGTCGAAGAGGGAGACCGGCCGACGCTGGACATGGTGCTCGGAATCCGCCGCGAGTTTCCGCGCCGCCGCATCGAAGCCGTTATCTGCCCCGCGCCCGGCCGCGGCGTCAATCCCAAAATTGCCGTGCTGGAAGCGCTGGACGCGCGCGCCGCGCACCCCATCCGCGTCGCCGCCGACGCCGACGTCGAAGCGCCGCCGGGCTGGCTTGCCGCGCTGGCGGCGGAACTCGCGCGTCCGGGGGTCGGTCTCGCGGCCTGCCTTTACGGCGCTCGGCCGGGACCGGGCGCCGCCTCGCTGCTCGAAGCCCTGTGGATCGATGCCGAGTTCGCCGGCCAGGTCGTGCTGGCCCGGGCGGTTCAGGGCATGCGCTTCTCCTTGGGCGCGGCGATGGCTTTCCGCCGGGACGATCTGGAGAAAATCGGCGGATGGGGCGCGCTCAAGCCGTTCATCGGCGACGACTATATCCTCGGCGAAAAATTTTCTCAGGCCGGGCTGCGGGTCTCGTTATGCCGGCCGGCGGTGACCGTCCGCCTTCCCCGTTACGGTGCCGCCGAGGCGTGGGCGCACCGGCTGCGTTGGTTGCGCACGATCCGGGCGCAGCGCCCGGCGGGTCATCTGGGGCTGAGCCTTACTTTCGGCTCCGTTTGGGCCTGCCTCGCCCTGGCCGCGGCGCCGGCGGAGCTTTGGCCCGCCGCCGCGGCCGCGCTTGCCCTCAGGGGCGCCGCGGCGAGAGCCTCGGCGCAAGTCGCGGGGCGGCCGCTCTCCGCGGGCCGGCTGTTGTGGCTTCCGGCCGTCGATTGCTGCGCCCTGTTGGCCTGGGCCGGCAGTTTCGCCGGACGAAGAGTCACTTGGGGCGGCCGGCGGTTCCGGCTCGGCGCAAAGGGCCGCATCGCGTCCTGACGGCGTCGGCTGCGACCCGATTCCGCCTCGGGTGATCGTCTATACTTGAAGGTTGCCAATGTCCGGCGGCGAGAAATCGGTTCTGCTCCTCAAGCCGCGGGGATTTTGCGCCGGGGTCGTCCGCGCGATCGACATCGTCGAGTTGGCGCTCGAAACTTACGGACCGCCGATCCATGTCCGCAAGGAAATCGTCCACAACCGTCACGTGGTCGAAGAACTGGCCGGCCGCGGCGCCGTGTTCGTCGATGAGCTCGATGAGGTTCCATCGGGCGGCCGGGTCGTGTACAGCGCGCACGGAGTCGCCCCGGCGGTGCGCGCAGACGCCGCGCGGCGCGGCCTGCGGGTGATCGACGCGACCTGTCCGCTGGTCACCAAGGTCCATCTCGAAGCGGTCAAGTTCGCCAGGGAACACCGCACGATCCTGTTGATCGGGCACCGCGACCATGACGAAGTCATCGGCACACTGGGCGAGGCTCCCGAGCGGACGCTCGTCGTCTCGCGCCCGCAGGAAGCCGAGACGGTGGAAGTCCCCAATCCCGACAGCGTGGCTTATCTGACCCAGACCACGTTGAGCCTCGACGAGGCCGAAACGATTATCGCCATCCTGCGCAGGCGTTTTCCGAAGATACAGGCGCCGCCGGCGCAGGACATCTGCTATGCGACCGAAAACCGCCAGCAGGCGGTCAAGCGCACGGCGGCGCGGGCGGACCTGCTGCTGGTCGTCGGCTCGCAGAACAGCTCGAACTCGAAGCGGCTGGTTGAAGTCGGACGCAACGGCGGCATTCCGGGCTATCTGATCGACGATGAGCGCGGCATCGACGAAACCTGGCTCGAAGGCGCGCGCAACGTCGCGGTGACCGCCGGCGCCTCGGCGCCGGAAATCCTGGTGCGGCGCGTCATCGACCGCCTCCGCGGCCTGCGCTTCGAAAATGTTCAAGAGGTCGAAGTCATCGAAGAGGATGTAAGGTTTCCGCTTCCGCCCGAGTTGGCTGCTCAGCGGCGCCTGACGCAAATTTCCACGGTTTCATGAGCACGGCCCCACGCTGGAGCGGGGAATCCGCCATTGTACGGACCCGCGAGATCGACCTTGCAACCGCTGTCGAACAGTCGGCGGACCGCGTCTGCCGCTATCTTTTCAACCGCCAGAGCGTCGCCGGCTACTGGGTCGGCGAGCTTGAGGCCGACACCACGCTCGAGGCCGACTATGTGGCCCTGCAGCTTTGGCTCTACCCGCCCGCGGCGGACGGCTCATGGAACCCGCCCGCCCGCGCGCGCGTGGACGCCGCCTGCTGCCGCATCCTCGAACGTCAATCGCCCGGCGGCGGCTGGAACATCTACGAGGGCGGCCCGGCCAACGTCAGCGCCTCGGTCAAGGCGTACTTCGCGCTGAAGCTCGCCGGTTTCCACGCGGACGACGAGAGGATGCGCCGCGCGCGGGCCGTCATCCGCAGCCTCGGCGGCGTCGAGGCGGCCAACAGCTACACCAAGATTTATTTGAGCTATTTCGGCCTGTACCCGCGCGCAAAGATCCCTTCGATCCCCCCTGAAATTTTCCTGCTGCCGGAAAACAACCGCTTCAGCGTTTACGGCATGTCCTCATGGAGCCGCGCCATCCTCGCGCCGCTGTCTATCCTCAGCGCCAAGAAGGCGCGCCGCGCCGCGCCGCGCGGGTTTCACATCGAGGAGATATTTTCCGGCGTCGAGCCCGATCTCGCCGAACGGCTGAGCTGGAAGCAGTTTTTCCTGCTGGTCGATAAGGGGCTGAAGCTGTGGGAGGCTTCCGGCATCCGCACGAACCGCCGCAAGGCGGTCGATGCGGCGGCGGAATGGATGTTCGCCCGTCTGGAGGATTCCGACGGGCTGGGCGCCATCTATCCGGCCATGATGAATTCGATCATGGCTCTGACCGAGCTGGGCTTCGATCTCGATCATCCCAGGCTGCGAAGAGAAATCGACCGCTTCGACGCCTTGATGATCGAAGACGAAACCGGGTTTCGCATGCAACCCTGCCACTCGCCCGTTTGGGATACGGCGATGACGGTTTTCGCCGTCGCCTCGGCAAGGGACGGCCTCGAGGAACCCGCCCGCTGGGCGCTGGCCCGCGCGGCGGATTGGCTTGTCGGCAAACAGGTTCGCCAAAAAGGCGATTGGGCGGTCAAGAAACCGCGGGCGGAACCCGGGGGGTGGCATTTCGAATACGCCAACGCTTTCTATCCCGACACCGACGACACGGCCAAGGTGCTGCTGGCGCTTTCCCTCGTCGAAGGCAACGATGCCGCGCGGCAGCACCGGGCGGAGCGCCTCGGCGTCGATTGGCTGGCCGCGATGCAATCTTCCGACGGCGGCTGGGCGGCGTTCGACGCCGACAACAACGCCGAGATTCTGACCCATGTGCCTTTCGCCGATCACAACGCGATGCTCGACCCGACTTGCGCCGACATCACAGGGCGCGTGCTCGAGGCGCTTTGCCGCTTTGCGCCGGAGCGCTGCCGCGCCGCAATCCGCCGCGGCGTTGCCTGGCTGCGCCGCAATCAGGAGGCGGACGGAAGTTGGTACGGACGCTGGGGCGTGAACTACCTCTACGGCACGTGCTTCGCCCTGCGCGGGCTGCGCGCGGCGGGCGAAGACCCGCGCGAAGCCCACGTAATCCGCGCCGCGGAGTGGGTTCGTTCGGTGCAGAACGGCGACGGCGGCTGGGGAGAAAGTCCGGCCTCCTACGACGACCCGGCGCGCAAGGCCGAAGGCCCCTCGACGGCCTCGCAAACGGCCTGGGCGCTGATGGCGCTCTTTGCAACGGACGACTACGAGACGGGCTCGGTCGAAGCCGGCATCCGCTACCTGATCGAGCATCAGCAGGAAAACGGCTCGTGGCGCGAGCCGTTTTTCACCGGCGCCGGTTTCCCCCGCGTCTTCTACCTGCGCTACCATCTTTACCCGCAATACTTCCCGTTGATGGCGCTCGGCGAATACCTGCGCCGAGGGAGTTCGTGATGCGTTTTCCGCTCGACAGCGCCTTGCGCATGGGCGCGTATATCGCCAAAAACAAGCTCTTTCCCCGGCCGGAATGGCAGCGGGACCCCCAGCCGCCGCCCGCCGGCGATACGACGTTCCCGATCTGGAACGGCTCAGCGGCGCCGGCGCAAGCGGCGGGCGGGACGCCCCACCCCATGCTCAAACGGCGCTTTCCTCTGGTGCTGATGCTCGAGCCTCTGCACGCCTGCAACCTGACCTGCACCGGCTGCGGACGCATCCGCGAATACGAAGGCTCCATCGCCGAGCGCCTTCCGCTCGAAAAATGCCTGGCGGCGATGGACGAATGCGGCGCGCCGGTGGTTTCCATCTGCGGCGGCGAGCCGATGATGTACCCCGAGATCGCCGATCTCGCCGCGGGCGCGCTCGCCCGCAAGCGCCACGTCTATCTGTGTACGAACGGAATGTTCATCGCCGACCGGCTGGACGAGCTCAAGCCCGACCCGCATTTCTTCTTCAACGTGCATCTCGACGGCATGAAGGAAACGCACGACAGGGCGGTCGAGCGCGAGGGAGTTTTCGAGGAAGCCGTCGCGGGCATCCGCGCCGCCAAGGCCGCGGGCTTCATGGTCTGCACCAACACCACCGTTTACCGCGAAACGGATATGCGCGAGATCGAGGCGTTGTTCGCCTATCTGCAACGGTTCGACGTGGACGGCCACATGCTCTCGCCCGCCTACGGCTATTCCGCCGTGGACGACCGCGAAATCTTCCTGACCCGCGAGGAAATTCACGAGAAATTCAGCGGCATCGACGCCCTTTTCCAGCGCTTCAGGCTGAACGCCACCCCCGCTTACGTCGAGTTCCTCAAGGGCAACCGCGATTTGCCGTGTACGGCTTGGGGCAACCCGACTTACAACGTCCGCGGCTGGAAAGGCCCCTGCTACCTGATTACCGATGCGCACTGGGAGCGTTTCGAAGACCTGATGAGCCGCACCCCTTGGCGGCGGTACGGCCGGGGGAACGACAGGCGCTGCGAACACTGCATGGTCCACTGCGGCTACGAGCCCTCGGCGGCGCTGGGCGTCAACGCCCGCTTGGGCGACAGCCTGCGCACGATACGCTGGGCGCTGTCGTAACCGCCGGCCGCGCGGGGACGGCGCAGCCTGTCGGCTCGCTATAGTAGCGGTATCGTCAACGCCATGAAAGCCCTCGTCCTGGAAGATTACAAGAAGCTGGTCGTCGACGACGTTCCCCTGCCGGAAACCGCCGCGGACGAAGTGCTGATCCGCGTACGTTCCTGCGGCATTTGCGGCAGCGACGTTCACGGTTTCGACGGCAGTTCCGGGCGGCGCATTCCGCCGCTCATCATGGGCCACGAAGCCTCGGGCGAAATCGCCGGCGCCGGCAATCGCGTCAGCCGCTTCCGTCCCGGCCAACGGGTCACGTTCGACTCGATGATTTCGTGCGGCCGCTGCCTGTTCTGCCGCCGCGGCCGCCCCAACCTGTGCGCAGACCGCAGGGTTCTCGGCGTTTCCTGCGGCGACTACCGACGCCACGGCGCATTCGCCGAATACGTGGCCGTGCCGGAATCGATCGTGTTTCCCGTGCCGGACGCCCTGCCCGACGACGAAGCGGCCATGGTCGAACCCGTTTCCGTCGCCGTGCATGCGGTGAACCGCGCCGCCGTCAGACTGGGCGATACGGCGGCGGTCATCGGCGCCGGCATGATCGGACTGTTGACCGTCCAGGCGCTGCACGCGGCCGGCTGCGGCAAAATCATCGCCGTCGATCTGGCGCCCGACCGGCTCGAGCTGGCCGCCGCGCTCGGCGCGGACGAAACCATCGTATCGGCGGCGGATACCGACGTTCCCGCGGCGGTCCGCGAAATGACGGGCGGCTTGGGCGCCGATATCGTCATGGAAGCCGTCGGCATCGACGCCGCTGTAGCGGCGGCAATCGAAAGCGCGCGCAAGGGCGGCGCGGTGACGTTGATCGGCAACGTCGCCCCGACCGTGAGCTTCGGACTGCAAAGCGTGGTCACGCGCGAGATCGCCGTGCTCGGCTCCTGCGCTTCCGCCAACGACTACCCGGCCTGCCTGGAGTTGATGGCGCGGGGAAGCATCCGCGCTGCGCCCATGCTGAGCGCCGCCGTGCCGCTCGAACGCGGCCCCGAGATGTTCGACCGGCTCTACAACCGCGAGCCCAATCTGACGAAAGTCATCCTGAAACCTTAGCCAATATCTGCGCAAGCAGCATCCTGCTGTCTGCCTGCGCAGGTTTCGCTGAGCGGAAGTTTCGGTTCAGGGCTTCAGCAGCAGCTTGCCGCTGGTTTGCCGCGCGGCCAGCTTGGTCTGCGCTTCGGCCGCTTGCGCCAGCGCGAATTCCCCGCCGATATGCACCTTGACCTTGCCCGATTGCACCCAGCCCAGTACGTCGCCGGCGCGCCGCACGAGCGATTCGCGGTCGGCGATGTAGTGGAAGAGCGAAGGCCGGGTCAGGAAAAGCGACCCGCGCTTGGTCAACTCCAGCGGACTGAACGGCGCCACAGGGCCGCTGGCGTTGCCGAAGGAAACCATCGTGCCCAGCGGTTTGAGCGAATCGAGGCTGCCTTCCCAAGTGGCCTTGCCTACCGAGTCGTACACCGCATCGACGCCCTTGCCGCCGGTCAGCCGCTTCGTTTCGACCTGGAAGTCCTGCTCGGTGTAGAGAATGACCTCGTCGGCGCCGGCGGCGCGCGCCCGAGCCGCTTTTTCCTCGGTCGAGCATGTGCCGATTACGCGCGCGCCCAGCATCTTGGCCGTTTGCACCAGAAAAAGCCCCGCGCCCCCCGCGGCGGCATGAATCAAGACGGTATGCTCCGGCCCCAGCTTGAACGTGGAGTGCGTCAGGTAATGGACCGTCATCCCTTGCAGCATGACGGCCGCCGCCGTCTTCGTGTCGAGGCCGTCGGGAACGCGCACCAGACGATCGGCGGGAACGGCGGCGTACTCGGCGTAGGAACCCTGCACGCCGGTGTAGGCTACGCGGTCGCCCGCCTTGAGGTCTCCGGCCTCCGCGCCGACGGCGGCGACTGTGCCCGCCCCCTCCTGGCCGTTGGTGAAGGGCAGCGCGGTCGGGTAAAGCCCCGTGCGGAAATAGATGTCGATGAAGTTGACCCCGGCGGCGTCGATCTTGACGACCGCCTCATGCGCCTGCGGCGTCGGGTCGGGGACGTCGGCGTATTGCAGGACTTCCGGCCCGCCGTGCTCGTGGATGCGGATAGCTTTCATGGCGATCTACCATTCTACAAGCAGCGCTTTTCAAAGGTCTGTGGGAACACGGCCGGCTTCATCGCGCGGAAGCCTTCGGCGGCGTCCGGGAACAACCGAAGATTCCGAGCCATCCGCACCAAGCGGATACAACTCATCGTGGCGGGTATCTGCAGATACTGCGCGTGATGCCGCATCATTCTTCAGACGTCTCGAGATAACGCGCCCCAAGCGCAAAAATCTCGCCCGCCGCCTGGACCGCGTTGTCTGCATCCGTCCGGTCGGGATCGGCGGATTCACTCGGGTAGCGTACTTGTACGGCATACTCGGAAAGCTGTGCGCACACCTCTCGAAATTGCTCCAGGTCGGGTATCAGATTCGCTGACTCTTCGAGCAGAGGCATCAGATCGTGGACTCGTCCGTACCGTATTCCCGCCGCCGTGAGGATTGCTTTCAGTGTTTTCTCTACTGCCTGTTGTGCGTGGAAGCACGGGGTATCGGTGGGGCCGTCCTCGGCATCGAGGACACGCCGTGCCGTGAAGAGGTCATGACGGGCCTTCTCCATCCACTGCGACGCAAGTTCTTCATCCAGATCGCTCATACACGACCTTTCCTCGATCGAGAGCCTCGGTCACGATATGGTTTGTTGCGCCCCGCCACTTCCTGATTTCAGCCGGCGTATAAACCAGGATGTCCATGGGACAAGGGTACGGAGAAAACAGCAGGCGAATCGGCGCGGCCCGTTTGTGGCGCGGCAAGGTGGAATCCATGACCACAAGCAGATCGAGATCGCTGTCTCGACGGGTACGCTTCGCTGCCGCCGAACCGAACAGGACAATCTTTTCAGGATTGCAGTTCTGCGCAATCACGCTCACGACACTGGAGATAACATCGGGCGCGATCGCAGTCTCTCGATTGCGTGTTCCTGCCGCTTGCGCTTTCTCGGGTAGGGGATGCATTGCGCTCTATCTGTTTGTCTCCGGCGATTGATTTCCAACAGAAAGCCGCTCTCTTTGCGCGTCTCCGTCAGGCGTTATCCCTCGATCTGAAAAAAGCCCCCAGGATTGCAAACAAGATTTCCGAGCGCAGGAACTCGCCCAAGGGAGGAAAGAAGGGTCTGTGGGGCATCGCGCGGCGCTCCCTTCCGGTGAGATTCAACATGGCGGAATCGTTATTCTATCGGACCATGCGCATTTCCGCCGTCGATGTCTTCCACTTGCGCGCGCCGCTCGAGCGGCCGTTCGCTTTCTCGCAGTTCCGCTACAGCCGGCGCGAAGCCGTGCTCGCGCGCGTCCGCACCGACGAGGGGCTCGAAGGCTGGGGCGAAGCGTACGGCCCGGCCGCGCTCACGCTTGCGGCGGCGCGCGATTTTTTCGGGCCGCTGCTGGTGGGTCGCGACCCGCGCGACACCGAGGCGTTGTGGGCGCTGCTCTATGCGCGTTCGATCGACTACGCTCGCAAAGGCGCGCCCATCGCCGCGCTGTCGGCCCTTGATACCGCCCTGTGGGACATCAAGGCGCAAGCGGCGGAAACCCCGCTCTACCGACTGCTCGGCGGGGCGGAGACCGAGTCGATCGCGTGCTACGCCACCGGATTCTATTTCGACGGCGAGCCGCTGGAGCAGCGTTGGGAGCGCGAGGCCCGCGGGTATCTCGAAGACGGCTTTCGAGCGATGAAAATGAAGGTCGGGCAGGGTATCGAGCGCGACGCCGAGTTGACGGCGGCCCTGCGCGGCTTCATCGGCCCCGATGTCAAGCTGGCCATCGACGCCAACCACGCCTACACGCCGGTCGAGGCGGTCAAGCTGGCGCGCAAGGTCGAGCCGTACGATATCCACTGGTTCGAGGAGCCCGTGTCGCCGCTCGACCCGGACGCCTGGCTGGAAGTCAAGCGCGCAACGGCAATCCCGCTCGCCGGCGGCGAGTGCGAATACACGCGGTTCGGCTTCGACAAATGGTTTCGCAAACGGGCGTTGGACTACGCCCAGCCGGATATCTGCGCCTGCGGGGGGATTACCGAGGCGATGAAGATCGCCGCGCTGGCCTCGTTGACGGGCATTCACGTCACGCCGCACGCTTGGGGATCGGCGGTCGGGCAGGCCGCCGCCCTGCATTTCTATGCGGCGCGGCCGCGGCAGCCCTTCACGCTTACGCCGGAACCCAAGCTGATCGAATGCGACCGCACTGAAAACCCGTTCCGCACGGAGATCGTAGAGCGATCGATCCGCTTCGACGGCGGCCGCTGGTTCCTGCCCGAGGAACCCGGCCTGGGAGTCAAGGTGCGTGTCGAGCGTTTCGATCGCTACTTGGCCGAAAGCTGATTTCCGGCTTCGCTACAGGGCTCGGGCAACGGCAGCTTTCCAGCCGGCGTAGAGTTCTTCGCGGCGCGCAGCATCCATTGACGGCTCGAAAATGCGATCGACCCGGCGGAACCGCTCGAGTTCGTCCGTACCGCTCCAGACGCCGGCGGCAAGCCCGGCCAGGTAGGCGGCGCCCAATGCCGTGGTTTCCAGGTAGGCGGGGCGCGCGACGGGCGCGCCCAGAATATCCGCTTGGAATTGCATCAGAAAATCGTTGGCCGCGGCGCCGCCGTCCACGCGCAGTTCCGTCAGCGCTTCCCCCGAGTCGGCTTCCATCGCCTCGGTCAACTCGCGGGTCTGGTAGGCGATGGATTCCAGCGCGGCGCGGACGACGTGCGCGCGGTTTGCGCCGCGGGTCAGTCCGGTGAGTATCCCGCGGGCGTCGGCGTTCCAGTGCGGCGCGCCGAGGCCGACGAACGCCGGAACGCAATAAACCCCCGCCGTATCGTCCACCGATTCGGCGATTTGCTGCGACTCGGCGGCGGTCGCGAGCAGCCCCATTTCGTCGCGCAGCCATTGCACGACCGCCCCGGCGACGAAAACGGCGCCTTCGACGGCGAAGCGCGGCTCGGTCGATTCCGCCGCCGCGGTCGCGGCCAGCAGGCGGTTGCGCGAAACCGCGGCTTGGCCGCCGGTATGCATCAAGGCGAAGCAGCCCGTGCCGTAGGTGTTTTTCACCAGACCGGGGCGGAAGCAGGCCTGGCCGAACAGGGCGGCCTGCTGATCGCCGGCAATGCCCGCGACAGGAATCTCCGCGCCGAGTGTTTCGGCATCGGTAACCGCCGCCGCGCCGCACGAAGGGACGATATCGGGCAGCATGGCCCGCGGCACGCCGAAGAGCGCAAGCATTTCGTCGTCCCACGCCCCCGCGCGCAGGTCCATCAGCAGCGTGCGCGAAGCGTTCGTGCGGTCGATGACGAAGGCCCGCCCGCCGGTCAAGCGGTAGATCAGCCAGGTATCGACCGTGCCGAAGGCCAGTTCGCCCGCCTCGGCGCGGGCGCGGGCATCGGGGACGTTTTCCAGTATCCAGGCGATCTTGCTGCCGGAAAAATAGGCGTCGAGCACCAGCCCGGTCGTTTGGGCGATGCGTTCGGCGCAGCCGCTGCGCGCCATTTCGCGGCAGGCTTCGGCGGTGCGGCGGCATTGCCAGACGATGGCGGGCGCAACGGGCTTGCCGCTCGCGCGGTCCCAGACGATGGTGGTTTCGCGCTGGTTGGCGATGCCTATGGCGACGATTCCACCCCAGCCGACGCCCGATTTCTCGACCGCGTCGCGCGCGGCCGCGAGTTGCGTCCGCCAGATTTCCTCGGGGTCTTGCTCGACCCAGCCGCCGCGCGGGAAATGGCTCGAAAAAGGGTTTTGGGCCGCGGCCGCCTCGCGGCCTTCGCGGTCGAAAACGACCGCGCGGGCGCTGGTCGTGCCCTCGTCGAGGGAAAGAATGCAATCGGGCATATGCGTTCCATCTTCGGCGATTTTCGTTTTGCCGGGCAAGCGCCGCGCCCGTTGCGCCGCGGGTTTTCAGGCCGCTTGCAGGGTCGCCGCGGCGAAGCTGAGCAAGTCGTTGCGTTCCCGCGCCAATTCCGCCAGCCGTTGGTAATCGCCGGCGATCTGGCACAACTGCAAGACGTTGGGACAGGCCAGGAACTGCGGGTCGGCGTCTTTGAGGCGCTCGATCGCAACGTCGACGGCCTCGGCCGGCCGCCCGATGCGCAACAGCAGGTTGACCAGGGTTTGCGCCGGGGCCGTGCCGGCGATTTGCGGGTCGCAGGTCTCGATCTTGCGGCGGAAGTGGGCGGCGCCGGCATCGACGTCCCGCCCCAGCACCGTGCGGATGTAAATGCCGAAGTCCTCGAAAACGTTTTCAAACGGGGGGTTGCCGGGGAATTGGTACATTTCGCTCAAACGCTTGCCGTATTCGGTCAGGCCGAGCAGCAGTTCGAGCGTCTCGGGGCGCTCGATGGAATGCGCCATCTGCACCAGCGAAGACACGTGCGAGGTGTCGATGTAGTAGGCGTTGCCCTCGAACAGCCATTCGCGGCCGCGCGCGAGCTCGGCTGGGCCGCCGTCAGCGGGCGCGGCGCCCTCGCGCTGCTCGATGGCGTATCTGAGATTGGCCGCCAACTCGGAAGACAGGGTTTCGGCCAGCAAGTGTGCGCAATCCGCGCGCCCCTCGTCGGCCGGGTATTGCGAAAAATTGGTGATCGCGCGGCAGATGCCGTAATGCTTGAGAATCAACTCGAAGCCTTTTCGCGGGTGTACCTGTTCGTGATAGGCAACCTCGACCACGCCGTCGAGCGTTTCGCCGCCTTCTTCCGCCGAGAAAGCGTCGATGGCTTGGCGCACCGCTTCTTTCTCGCCGACCGCGCGGAAATAGGGCCAGGCGCGCTGCACGTCGCCGGCGGCGAGGAACAGTCCGCCCGTTTCCCGGGCGGCTTCGACGGTGGCCTCTTCGTAGCGCGAGCGAACGTTGTCATCGAGATCGCGGAACGGCTCGGTCTGGATCAACGGCAGCCCGAGTTCGTTGCGTTTCTTCATCAAGCGGGCCTCGAATATCAGCGGATACGCCTTCTCTGCGCGGAACCGCTCGATGAGCAGATCGAACGCGGCGGCGGCGTCTCCGGCGCGCAAGGCGTCTTGAACTTGCTCGAACACTTCCATGCCGGTAAGTCTTACGATACTACGGTGGGCTTCCCGGGGATTTACGTCACCGGCAACGTTGTGGTGGATACACTGGTGCGTCCGGCGGACGGCCTGCCGGAATGGGGCAGCACGACCTACGTCGATTCGATCGCCATGCGGCTGGGCGGCAACGCTTCCGGCGCGGCCTGCGCCGCGGCGATGATGGGCGCGCCCGCGCGCATCGCGGGCATGGTGGGCGACGACGCGCAGGGCCGCTACGCCCGCGCGCGGCTCGAGGAATGCGGCGTCGATACGACGCGGTTGGCGGTCAACCCGCGGCAGCCGACCGCGGCCACCGTAGGACTGATCCACTCCGGCGGCGAGCGGTTGTTCTTCCACGTTTCCGGCGCTTCCGGCGTTTTCTCGCCGGCCGACCTGTCGTTCGAGAAGGAAGCGGTCGAGGGATGCGCGTTCTTCCACTACGGATCGGTCTTCTGCCTGCCGGCCATGCGCAGCCGCGCCGCCGAGGTTTTACGGCGCGCCAAGGCAGCCGGTCTGACCGTCAGCCTCGATACCGATTGGGACACCGAGGGGCAGTGGGCCGAGCTGATCGACCCGCTCTGCGGCCTGGTCGATTATTTTTTCGTCAACACGCTGGAAGGCCGGCGCCTGACCGGCTCAAGCGAGCCGCGGGGCATCGCCGAGCATTTGCGCGGGCGCGGCGCCGGCGTGGTCATCGTCAAAACCGGACGCCGCGGCTGCTCGGTTTTCCACGAGGGCGGCGGCTTCGCCTCGCCTGCGTTCGAGGCGCGCGTTGTGGACACCACGGGCGCCGGGGACTGCTTTTGCGGCGGATTTCTGGCCGGTCTGGCGCGCGGCGAGGGTCTCGAGGGCGCCGCCCGCTTGGCCAACGCTGTCGCCGCGCACTCGATCGAGGCCGTGGGCAACACCGACGGCCTGAAGCCTTACGCCGCCGTCCGCGCCCGGCTTTGACTCACCGCCGGCGGCCGCCGCGCCGCGCCCGGCGGCGCCAGTGCAGCCGGCTGCCCAGCAGCGCCAGCAGCGATGCGCCCAGGCAGGCCGCGTACGCCGGCAGCGCCGCCGCGCCGTCGAAGCGGTAGCCGCCGCGGAAGAACGCCGCGATCACAACCGCCGCAACCGCGAGCGACCAGAGCACGAGCAGCGAGCGGGCAAGGCTGCTCTTGCCGAGCGCCAGGAAAACCGCCAGCAGGGCAAACAGCCCGGAAGCGGTCAGAACCGCCGCCGTGTTTTCCGGCGCGACGGGCAGCAGGTCGATGTCCATTTCGCCGCCGCTGAGCAGGCCGACGAGACCCAGCCCGAGGCAGAACAGCCCCAGGGCAAGGTGGGCGGCGATACTGCAATATCCGAGGATGCGGCCCATGAAGCTCACGCCCTTTCCCCGATTGTAACCGATGCGCGCATTGCCGGACCGCGCGATAATGGGCTGCACGGATGACAGTCAGCGGCAGACATCCCGCGAGCGGCGAAGCAGTGGCGATCCACGTCGGCAACGGTCTGATCGAGCGGGTCGAGACGGTGGAAGAGGAGACGGAAATCTACGTCTCGCCGGGCTGGATCGACATCCAGGTCAACGGTTTCGCCGGCGTGGACTACAACCTGCCCGACACGCCGCCCGACGAAATCGCCCGCTCGATCGAAGCGCAGCGCGAAACCGGGGTCACGCGCTTCTATCCGACCGTGATTACCGGCTCGGCGGAAAACATGCTGGGTTCGCTGCGCAATCTTGCCCAAGCGAAGCGGACGCTCGCCGACGGCAGGGCCATGCCGGGCTTTCACTTGGAAGGGCCGTGGATTTCGCCGTTCGACGGCCCGCGCGGCGCGCACCCCAAGGAACACGTCCGCGCGCCGAGCATCGAAGAATACCGGCGCTTTCAGGACGCCGCGGACGGGCACATCCGCCTGGTCACCTTGAGCCCCGAGCACGAGGGAGCGTGCCGGACGATCGAACACATGGTTGACGACGGCGCCGCGGCGGCCATCGGACACACCAACGCCGGCGAGCAGGCCATCGCCGACGCCGTGCGTGCGGGCGCGGCGATCAGCACGCATCTGGGCAACGGCGCGCATGCCATGGTGCCGCGCCACGACAACTACATCACCCACCAACTCGCCTGCGACGCGCTTTATGCAAGCCTGATCGTGGACGGCATCCATTTGCCGCCCGCCTGGGTCAAGGTGGCCTTGCGCGCCAAGGGGCCGGCAAAGGCGATTCTGGTGACCGACGCGGTCGCGCCGGCGCGCTGCGCCCCGGGCATCTACCGGTTGGGCTGCCTGGAAGTCGAGTTGATGCCCGACCGGCGCGTCGAACTTACCGACACGCGGCGGCTGGCCGGTTCGGCTCTGAGCATGGATTGCGGTGTGAGCAACGCGATGCGGTTCGCCGGCCTCTCGCTGTTCGAGGCCACCAGGACGGCAACGGTGAATCCGGCGGCGGCTCTGGGTCTGGAAGATCGCCGAGGGTATCTGGAGCCGGGCCAAGCCGCGGACTTGACGCTGTTCCGCCTGGAGGACGGAGCGGTCGCCGTCGAGCGGGCGGTATTGGCCGACGGATAGCGTCCGGCGGCGGGCGGGAAAGCTATAATCGGCGTTTGGCCGAGCGCGGCATTTTTCTGAGCTTCGAGGGCATCGACGGCTGCGGCAAAACCACGCAGCTCAAGGGCATGGCCTCCCGTTTGTGCGCCAGAGGCTGCGAGCCGGTGATCGCGCAGGAGCCTGGAGGCACGCGCCTGGGCGGTAAAATCCGGGCGCTGTTGCTCGACGCGGCCAACGCCGAGTTGCGGCCGATTCCCGAGTTGCTGCTTTATTTCGCTTCCCGCGCGCAGAACATCGCCGAGGTCATCCGACCGGCGCTGGAAGCCGGGCGCGTCGTACTTTGCGATCGCTTCACCGACGCCACCGCCGCCTATCAGGGGTACGGCCGCGGGCTGGGACTCGAAACCGTGCGGCAAGTCGAAGAGGTTGCCTGCGGGGGCGTCAAGCCGGACCTGACGTTCTGGCTCGATATCGACCCCGATATCGGAATTGCCCGCTCGCAAAAACGCTCGGCCGATCAATCCCGTTTCGACTTCGCAGACCGCATGGAGCAAGAGGGTCCCGCGTTTTACGCCAAGGTGCGGCAGGGCTACGTGGAAATCCAGCGGGCGGAACCGCGCCGCGTCCGGCGCATCGACGCCGCCGGGTCGGTCGAGGAGGTCGCCCGGCGCATCGACGAAATCGCCGCTCACGTGCTGGCGGCGCGCGGCCTTGCGCGCGCCTGACGGCTATGCCCGCCCCGCAATTTTTCGGCAACCGCGGCATCGCGGACTCGCTTTTTCGCATGACCGCCGAAAATCGGCTGCCGCAGACGCTGCTGTTCGCCGGGCCGGCGGGAATCGGCAAGGCGACGCTGTCCCGACTGCTTGCCGCGGGCATCAATTGCGACCGCGGCCCGGCGCGGCCCTGCGGCGAATGCTCGGCCTGTCTGCGCATGCTTGCCGCCGACCTGTTCCGCGGCGAATACCGCAAGCAACTCGAAGAACGCGTCAAGATGCCCGCGGCCAAGCGCGCCGACAGCCCGCTAATCGTTTCGACGCACCCGGACTTCCTGATCTTTCCGCCGGACGGGCCGCTGCGCATGATTCAGATCGAGCAGGCGCGGCGCCTGCGCCAGGCCGCGCGCTTCAACCCGTCGGAAGGCCGCCGCCGCGTTTTCGTCATCGACGGCGCCGACAGGGCGAACCCCGAGGCGTCGAACGCCCTGCTGAAGACTCTCGAAGAACCCGCGCCCGCGCTGACGATCATCCTGCTGGCCGAGAACCCCTACGAACTGCTGCCGACGATCCGCTCGCGGTCGATTCCTTTCTACTTCGCGCCGCTGGCCGCAGAGGAAATCGAGCGCTTCCTGGAAACGCGCGATGAAATCCCGGTGAATGAACGCGCGCGGGCGGCGGCTTGGTCGGGCGGCAGTCCGGGCCGGGCGGCGGCGCTCGATATCGAGGAGTTCGTCCGCCGCCGCGAGGCCATGCTGACGCTGCTGCAGGTTTCGCTCGGCGCGGTCGAATTCGCGCGGCTGGCCGGCGAAATGGAATCGTTTGCGCGGACGAGCGCGGCGAATCTCAATCCGGCGGCGGAGATGCTGTATTCCCTGCTGCGCGACCTGTTGCGCATCAAGCTCGGCGCGGGCGGCGCGATGCATGGAGACATCCGCGCCGACCTGGAGCCGCTCGCCGCGCGCGCTACGTTCGCCTGGGTCGAGCGCGCCCGGGCGCAGACCGCCAAGCTGGAGGCGCTGCAGCGGCGGAATATCCAGAAGCAGATCGCGCTGGAAGCGTTGGCGCTCGATCTGCGCTCCGCCGCTGCTTGAGCGGCGCTTTCCCTGCATTTGAGCGCTGCTTGCGCCGCGGCGGCGCGGCTGCTTTCAGCGCAGGCGAAGCGAATCGCGGAAGGCGCGGACGGCCTGCTGCAGCGCCTTCAGCCTGGCGGGCTGCCGCGCGGCGATGTCGAACTGCTCTCCGATGTCGCTGCGCAGGTCGAAGAGCAGCGGCGGGTCGTGCTTGCGCTCGTTGCCGTAGCCGCGTTTGCCGACAAGCTCCGTGCCGATGGTTTCCCAGCTTTGCAAATGCATCTTGTACGGCCCGACGCGGGCGGCCCAAAGCTCGCCGGAGGGGTGGCCGAAATAAAACCAGCGGTCGCGCGGGCTTGCCTCGCCGCGCAGCAGGGTCGGCGACAGATCGACCGAATCGTATGCGCGGCCGGCGGCGAGACGCGCGCCGGTCAGCGCGGCGAAAGTGGCCATCAGATCGACGTTCGCGCCGATGCCGGTAATCACGTCGGGGACGATCGTTCCCGGCCAGTAGAAAATGCCGGGAACGCGGAATCCGCCTTCCCAAGCCGTCATTTTGCCGTCGCGCAAGGGACCTGCCGAGCCGCCGAGATCGTAGTAGGTGCGCCACGGCCCGTTGTCGCTCGAAAAGAAGATCAGCGTCCGTTTTTCGATTCCCGCCTCTTCAAGGGTTTCGAGGATGCGCCCCGCCGACCAGTCGATTTCTTCGATCGCGTCGCCGTAGAGGCCGGCTTCGCTGCGCCCCTCGAAATCGGGCGAGCGGAAGACGGGCACGTGCGGCATGTTGTGCGCCAAGTAGAGGAAAAAGCGTTCGTCCTTGTGCTCTCGAATCCATTTTGCGGCTTCGTTGCCGTAGCGCCGGGTCAACAGGGGCTGATCGATCGGATTTTCGAGCGTTTCCCGTTGCCGCAGTAGAGGGATGTCGTAATCTTCGTTCTTGGCGTCGCGGGTGGTCTGGTAGGTGCGGACGATGCCCGGCTTGAGCGGCGCGTCGTTGCTGCCCGGCGTACCGTAGAAATAATCGAAGCCCTGGTCGTTGGGATGCAGCCCTTCGTCCATGCCCAGGTGCCATTTGCCGATCATGCCGGTGGCGTAGCCCTGTTCGCGCAGCATCTCGGCGAGCGTCGTCTCGCTTGCCGGAACGTTGGCCCAGCGGTTGAGCCCGCCGCCGTGGATGCGGATCGGCATGCGCCCGGTCATCAAGGCCGCGCGGCTGGGGTTGCAGACGCTCGACGAGGCGTAGAACGAAGTCCAGCGCTGACCCTGCGCGGCCATGCGGTCGAGGTTCGGGGTGCGGATCAGCGGATGGCCGTAGCAGCCGAGATCGCCGTAGCCGAGGTCGTCGGCGAGGATAACGACGATGTTCGGCGGCGCTTGTGCGGCGGCGGACGCCGCCAAAAGGGCGGCAGCCAACGCCGCGAGTGATGCCTTGCCGCTCATGATGCGTCCAACGGCCTCAATCGCCGCCGGCGTCCGGCGGCGGCCCCTCTTCGAGCAGGCGGAACAGCCCGGCCGTCGAGCGCATGTCGTAGGCGTCGAGCAGATTTTCGGGCATGATCGAGACGTCCGATTCGCGCAAATCGACGATCTTCGAGCGGGCGATCTCAACCGGGCGGTCGAGATCGGGAATCAGCACGGTAATCTTTTCGTCGTCCTCTTCCAGGATCATCGCCGAATACACGTCGTCCTCCGTCTCGATGCGCCAGGAACCGTATTGGTCGGAAATGGTCTTCGACGGATAGAGCACCGCCTCGAGCATATCGCGGCGGTTGAAGCGGTTGGCGGCGGTCGTCAGGTCGGGGCCGTAGTCCTTGCCCAAATCGCCGTACTTGTGGCACTTGGCGCAGGCGTCGTTGAAAATCTCGACGCCGGTTTCAATCTTGGCCAAGGTGGTCATCGGGTCGTACATCATGTACTCGAAGATTTCCTGCTTGCTGTAGATATCCGTACCTCTCTTGCGGGCGAAGACGTTGGGCTGCACGTGGCCTGCCCGGCGGCTCAATTGCGCCAGCAGCTTCTCGTCATCGACCGGCGCGTATTCGGGGATGGCCGCGTAGGCGGCCTGCTTTTCTTCCTCGCTGAAGAAGGCCAGCGACGACTCGAACATGCGGTTGATGAAGCCGGGAAAGCTTGCTCCGCCGCGCCAGTCGCGCGCCTTCCGGAACCAGGCCAGCAGCGTTTTCTTCTGTTCGGCGCTCCAGCCGACATCGATTTCGCGCAGGCAATAAACATAGTGGATTTGCAGTTTCCGGTTCTCATCGCCGGCAGGAAGTTGGGCGAGGATTTTACCGACGGCCTCGGGGCGTCCGCTGTAGGCCATCGTGCGCGCGTACTCGCGGTTGAGGCGCTCGTCTTCGGCCGGGAAGCGCGGGGCGATCGTCTCGTATATCTGGTCGCGCAGGCTTTGGCGGCAGCCGCTTTCGACGGCGATGCAGGCCAAGTGGAAGACGCGCAGCAGGGCCAGTTCGTCTTCGGCGGCGAGGCCGGGCTGCTTGAGCATCGACAGCGTTTTCTCGAAGACGGCTTCGAGTTCGATGGGCTGCGCGGCGGTGCGCGCCAGGGCGAGCATTCCCGTCGCCGCGGCGGCAACGTTTTTCTCTTCGACGACGAGGTCTTGCCACGCGCCGCGGTCGGTTTCCTCCAGCGCCGTGCGCCCGGCCCAGCGGACGAAACGGTCGCCGTCGGCCAGCAGGCGGTACAGGTCGCTCGTGTCGGCGAACCCCGCGCCGCCCATGCGCAGCAGCGCCTCGGCCGCGCGCCGTCGGACGAAGGGGTCGGCGTCTTGCAAGGCTCCGGCGGCGATCGCCTTGGCGCGGTCGCTGCCGTGCTGTCCGACGACGTAAACCGCGGCGGCGCGCAGCGAGGCGTCGGGCGAGGCGTAGGCGGCGCGGAGCAGCTCGGCGTTCGGTTTCGGTCCATAGCGCTGCAGCAGGTGCAGCGCCTGGATGCGGTCTGACGTTTCCGCTTGCTCGTCGCACGCCAGGGCCGTCAATTCCGCGCCCCAGTCACCGCCCATCGCGGCCTGCGTTTCGAGAAACCAGGCGTGGCTGAACGACGACAGCGGCTGCGGGCGGCGTACAACGGACAGAATGCCGCTGTCGGGCAGCCGTGCGCGGTTCGACCCATAGCCATTGTAGGCCGCGCGGAAGACGCCGCCCTGCGTGCCGCGTCCGCCCATCGTGAAATAGACCAGGCCGTCGGGGCCGACTTCCAGGTCGGTGACGTTAAGCGGCTCGCCGTAGATGAAATCGGTTGGGGGCTCGGCCAATTCGTAGGTCGCTCCGGCGCGGCGGAATTTCGACAGCACCACGCGCCCGCGAGACCAGTCGCCCTGCAGGAAGCCGTCGAAGTAATCGGCCGGGTAGGCGTAGCTGTGGTAGAAATCGACGCCCACCGGCGAGCCGCGGCCGAGATCGTCAACGGGCGGCAGCGAATCGAGGAAATAGGGCGGGAATTTGCCCGATCCGGTGCGCCAGCCGTAATCCGCGCCGGGTACGCCGTGGACCGAGCGCACTTCGCGGTACCAGGGCAGGTCGAGGTCCCACTCCATATCGGAGTCGAAGGTAAAGGCTTCGCCCTCGTAGTTGTAGGCGTGGTTGTAGGGGTTGCGGAACCCGCCGAAGAGCAGGGAAAAACTTTCGCCCCCGTTGTTGACGCGGAAGAGCGCGCCGCCCGGGGCCATGCGCCCCGCGGCGTGGCCGCGCGAGTCCATGTAGCGCTCGAGCAATTGGGCTTCGCCGTAGCCCTTCAGCGGCGAGTCGGCGGCGATGCGCTCCGCGGGAATGAAGGTGTGGTTGCCCAGCAGCACCGTCGGGACGCCGTCCGGCCCGCGGCGGATGTCGTGCGGGCCGTGCTCGCCGATGCGCCCCAGGTAGCGCACGACCGCTTCGCGCTCGTCGGCCGCGCCGTCGCCGTCGCGGTCGGTCAGCTTGAAGAGATAGGCTTCGCCGTCGTCGGGATGCGTGCAGTCGGCGTAGAGCACGGGGCCGTCGAACCAGATGCCCTGGCAGTTTTCCACCTGTTCGCTGATGGTCTGCTGCGTTTCGTAAACCCCGTCGCCGTCGTTGTCGAGCAGCCGCGTCGGGTGGCTGCGCTCCTTCGAGACGACGAGCCGGCCCTCGGCGTCGAATGTGAGTTGGATCAGCGAACCGACTTCATCGTTGCCGGCGGCCTGTTCCACGACGAACCCCGGCGGAACCTGAAACGGACCTTCGATGACGGGATCCCACTGCGTGCCGCAGCCGGCGGGCAACAGCAGGGAAACGAGGGGGGCGAGGCGAGGCATGACTCTGCCAATTGTAGCGATTTGCCCGCGGGGCGTTCGGCCGACGGCGCAGAAAAAGCGGGCCCCGATTTCTCGGGGCCCGCGGGTTGAGTTTCGGTTGGCGCCGGCGCCTCAGAAGGTGATGCGCAGTCCCAACTGCATGATGCGCCGGCTGTTGGGCAGCGTCGAGGTGACGAGGCCGAAGTTGCCCGAGCCGAGCGAGCCGTTGGGAATCTGGAACGCCGGCGTGTTGGTGAAGTCGAACGCCTCCCAACGGAATTGGGCGCGCCAGTTTTCGCCCCAATAGAAGTTCTTGGCCAGCATCAGGTCGAAGTTGCCGCGCCAAGGGCCGCGAATGCCCGGCAGTGTGCGCGAAGCGTTGCCCAGAGTGTATTGATCCGGGGCCGCGAAGGCGTCCGCGCTGAGCCAGTTCAGGCCGATGACGCCTTCCGCCGCCTGCCCCTGGTTGGCCGCCACGAAGGACTGCCCGGTGAGATTGGGCCGCAGCGTGATGCCGGCGGCATTGTCGCCGCGCAGGTTCGGTCCTTGATCGACGGTGACGCCCATGTAGCCGCCGCTGCGCAGCGTGCCCACCGTGGCGAACTGCCAGCCGCCCAGCACGGCGTCGACGACCGGATTCCAGCTATTGCCCCACTTGCGGCCGCGGCCGAAGGGCAGCTCGAAGATGGGCGCCATCACGATGCGGTGCGGCAGGCGGTTGACCGAGCTCGACCGTTCGTTGGCGAAATCGAAGATGTTCTGCGGGTTGTCGTTGTCGCCGAAGGTGTCGGCGTCGCCGATAAAGCGGATGTTGTCGATCCATTGCGTATGCGTGTAAGCGATCGTCCAGCCGAGGCCGTTCTGGTAGCGCTTCTCCGACTTGAAGGTCAGCGCGTAGTAGTTGGAGACGCCCCAGTTCGGCGACATCAACTGAATCTGATCCGCGTTGCCGGTGAAGCCGGTCCACAACCGGTAGTCCTCTATGTCGGCTCCGTCGGCGTTGGCCGCCGCGAGGTCTTCGGGTTGGATGTGGTTGATGTTGATGTTGTTGATCGACTGGTGGCGCGCCAAGCTGCCGATGATGCCGAAATCCCACAGGATGCCTTTCCAGCGGGTTTGCAGCGTCAGGTTGAAGTTCTGCGAGTAGGGCATTTCGCGCGCCTGATCCCAGAACTGGACCGTCGAGGTCGGGAAGCGGGTGCCGATCGAGCCGAAGCCGCCGTTGAGCTCGGATTCCGGGATGTCGTCCAGCGCGCCCGCCGGAACGCCGTCGCGCAGGAACGTGCGCAGGCCGTTGCGGAAGCGGTAGATGTTGTCGAACCCGGCGCGCCCCGGCTGGATCGAGTTGCGGTCGTAGGGATTGCCGAAGAAGATGCCGAAGCCGCCGCGCAGCACCAGCGAATCGTCGTCGCGCAGACGCAGGGCGAAACCGAAACGGGGGGCGAGATTGTTCTTGTCCATGTTCCAGAGGTACTTGCCCGTGCCGTCGCGGTTGGGGAAGAGCATTTTGCCGATGGCGTTCTCGCGGATGCCGTTCTGCCCGGCCAGCGGATGGGGGCAGAACTGGCAGAAGCCGTTGTGCCGGTCGCCGACCTCGGTGATCGGTGTCTCGATTTCGTAGCGCAGACCGAGATTCAGAGTCAGGCGCGGGGTGACCTTCCAGTCGTCCTGCACGTAGCCGGAGTAGTACTTGATGCGTTTGCCGATGCCCGGCGCGACGCGGGTGTCGAGATTCCAGATGTGCCCCAGCAGGAAGTCGGCGACGTTGATGCCGGTATTCGCGTTGCGGCTGCTGCCCGAGGGGTGGAAACGGGTGAAGTTGCCGGTCGTGCGCCAGGCGCCGCTGGGCTGCGGGCGGCTGACTTCGTTGCCCTGGAAGGAGGTATATTTGGCGCCGAAGGTCAGCGTGTGGTTGCCCGAAACCTTGGTGAAGTTGGCCTCGAAGTCGAAGTTGGTGAAGGCCGCGAAGCGGTTGGCGTTGCCCGCGGCGCCGAATTGATTCACCGGCACGCGGCCGCCCTGGATGTTGAAGCGGGGGAAGACCTCGCCGCCCTGCTCGAGCCCCGGAATGCCGAACTGCTGGGCGTAGTTGGTCTCGCAGCAGTCGCCCGACTTGCGGTCAACGGTAACGCGGTTGAAGCCGACCAGGCCGGTAAC
Source organism: Bryobacterales bacterium (assembly GCA_965242705.1). Classification (GTDB taxonomy): domain Bacteria; phylum Acidobacteriota; class Terriglobia; order Bryobacterales; family UBA6623; genus CATQHP01. The sequence continues at coordinate 4,235,254 of OZ251486.1, read as the reverse complement.
GAAGAACGTCGGCGAAAAGGTGTAGGTCTGGCTCCAGCCCCAGTTCTGGCGAACGTTGAGGATATCCAAACCGTTGGGGTCGGCGACGCCGTAGCCGTCGGAATAGCCCGTCAGCGTGTCGTCGGGCGAGGTCAGGATCATGCGCAGGAAACTGCTGTACTTGCTGTTGAAGGTGTGATCGACCTTGAACGTGTGGTAGTCGCGGTTGCGGTCGTTCGAGGTCTGCTCGCGCCAGTTGCCCGAGTTGTTGTTCAGGTTGTTCGGCGTGCGGTTGGGGTTGGGCAGGAAGCCCAGCGCCTTGACCGCCACCGGGTCGAAGCGCGACGAAGGAATCGTGTTGTTGGGAAACTGCTCCGTATTGCGGGCGACATGCCGCGGACCGGCGGTGCGCGTTTCCGGGTCGTGGATGGGCACCAGCACCGCATTGCCGCCCCGGTTCTGCGTCGCCGTCGAAAAATCGCCGTTGCGCCATTCCGGCAGGCCGACGCTGCGGGTGCGGATGGCCCCCTGCGCTTGGCGGAAAACGTCGAGGTTGTAGAAGAAGAACGTCTTGTTTTTGGCGATCGGGCCGCCGACCGAGGCGCCGCCGTTGTTGCGGCGCAGCTTGGGCTTGGAGTCGTTCTGCCAGCCGGCGGCGTCGAAGGCGTCGTTGCGCATGAAGTGGTAGAGGCTGCCGTGCCAGTTGTTCGTTCCGCTGCGGGTGACCGCCGTAACCACGCCCGAAGAGCTGCGGCCGTATTTCGCGCCCATCGAGTTGACCTCGACCTTGAACTCCTGCATCGAGTCCACCGGCGGCGACATTTCCACGTTCTGCACGCCCAGGCCGCCGCGCGTATTGTTGATGCCGTCGATGTACGAGCCGGTCGAGCGCGTGCGCCCCCCCCCAATCGACATGTTGCCGTTCGACTCCGAGCGGAAGGCGCCCGGCACCAGATTGACCAGATTGAAGATGTCGCGGTTGGGCAGCGGGAGCTCCTGAATCTGCTCCACCTGAACGGTCGCGCCCACCGAGCCGGATGTCGTCTGCACCTGCAACTGCTCGGCGGTGACCTCGACGACCTCGGTCAGCGCGCCGATTTCCAGCGCGAAATTGTACGCGACTTCCGAAGCCACGTTGACGCGCAGCCCGTTGACGGTGGCCTGCTTGAAGCCGTCGGCCTCGACGGTGATGTTGTACAGGCCGGCGGGAACGGGAAGCGTATAGGCGCCGTTGACGCCGCTCTCGACCGTGGCGGCGACGCCGGTTTCGGCGTTGAGGATGGTCACCTGGGCGCCCGGGATGACCGCGCCCGTGGCGTCGCTGACCGTGCCGTTGAGAACGCCGTTGGAACCCTGCCCGAACAGCAGCGCCGCGGGCAGCAGAAAAGCGAGCGTCAAGACCGCGAACAAGCGGCTCGGCGCAAGATTGCTCGAATGCATCGTTTCACCTCGTCTCAAGAAAATATCGGTTTTCCCGTGGGATGGAAAATGCAAAATTTCAACCCCTGTCTCCACGGCCGGGAGCGAAAAAGTTTCGCCCGGCCGCAACCCAAAGCGCCGCGCGGACGGCAAAACGCCCGGCGACGCTATGCAGCCTAATACAGGCGGAGAAGCGGTGTCAACGGGCCGTTGCGGGTTTTTTTCAGGCCGCAGGGGCGGGCCGGCGGGTCACGGGTCGCGGGCCGACTGCCGCCGGAATGGAAAAATCGTATTGCCTGGCAAGATTGCCGGCCGAGAGATCGCGGTACGCCGGGCGCTCTTCGTTCTGAAAGAGTTCGTACGGAATCATACGCCTTCACGCGCATCGAGGAGTTTCTCGACCTCTTCGCGGGTGAGCGTACTGCTCTGCGGCAAGTTGCCGTAAACGAACGAGATGCGCTGCCGGCGCACCTCCTCTTTCGTCATCGGCGTCGCCGCTGCTTTTCTGAGGCGCTGCTCCAATTCCTCGTCTATTTTCAGGGGTTCCTTCGGAATCATGCTCCCTCCCGCTGTCAGTATAGGGCAAAAGCGCCGGCGATTGACGCGCCGGAGGCTGCGGTTTTTTCAGTCAGCCGGGTTGTAGGCCCGCCGCCAGAGGACCAGATTGATGAGCTTGTAGAGCAGCTTGTCGTTGTTTCTGCGGCCGCTCAGGTGTTCGCGGATGCAGCGTTCCAGCGCCGCCCGGTCGAACATGGCGGCGTTCAGGGCGGAATCGTCGAGCAGCACCGATTGCATGTAGTCGGCCAGCGACGTGCGCAGCCAGTGGCGCATGGGCACGCTGAAGCCGGTTTTGGGCCGATCGAGCACCTCGTTGGGCAGGACGCCGCGCAGCGCCGCGCGCAGAACGAGTTTTTTCCGCCGTCCGCGGCACTTGTAAGCGGACGGCAGCCCCGTTGCGTAGGCCGCAAGCTGCGTATCCACAAACGGCACGCGGATCTCGATGCCGTGCGCCATGGTCGGCTTGTCCACCTTTTCGAAATACACGTCGGGCAGCAAAATGCCCAAGTCGGTGTAGAGCATGCGCTGCACCGCGTCGAGATGCTCGAAGCGGCGGTAAACCTCCCTGTAACGGCGGAACGGGTCGGCGGTTTCGAGCAGCGCCCGCACCGCGGGCGCGAAAGCCCGCGCCGGGGCGTAGTCCACGGGCGCCTCCGAGCGCAGCAGAGCGGCCTGCAGCGCGGGGTCGGGGTGGCCGAGTTTCTGCAGGGTGAGGAAGCGCCGGCGCCAACGGCTGCCGCGGGGGATGAGCGGCCGAGCCCAGGCGGTCGCGCGGGCCAGGGACTGCAAGCCTCGGCGCCGGGAGACCAGTGTATGGATGGGGTAGCCGCCGAAGACTTCGTCGCCGCCGTCTCCCTGAAGGATGACCTTGACGCCGCCCGCCAACTGCCTGCTGAGCAGATAGAGCGGGATATTCGCGGCGTCGCCGAAAGGCGCGTCGTGCGCGCGGACAAGCTGCTCGATGACGGTCGGGCAAGACCCCGTTTCGACGTGCAGTTCATGGTGGTCGGTCCCGAAGCGTTCAGCCGTTTTGCGCGCCTCGGGCAGTTCGTTGACGCCCTTGTCGAAATCGAAACCGGCGGAAAACGTCTTCAGGCGTCCGTCGTAATGGCGCGAGGCGAAAGCCGTGATGGACGAAGAATCGATGCCTCCGCTGAGAAACACGCCGACGGGAACGTCGCTGACCAGATGGCTGCGCACGGCCTGATCGAGCAGGCCGCGAACCTTCTCCGCGGCGGTCGGGAAATCGTCCGGCGAAGGCTCCGCATCGCAGATGGAGGCGAAAGGCTCGACCTTCGCGCCTTGCGCGTCGAGCGTCAGCATATGGCCCGGCGGCAGCTTGGCGATGCCGTCGAAAGTCGTGCGCCCGCCCAGCGCCGTGTTGTAGTGCAGAAACTCGTGGACGCCGGCCCAATCGATGCGCGCCTCGACCTCGCCGGAGGCCAGCAGGGCCTTGATTTCCGAGCCGAAGACCAGACCCGCCGGCGTACAGCGGTAGTAGAGCGGCTTGACGCCGAAGCGGTCGCGGGCGAGGCGGATGCGCCGCTCGCGGCCGTCCCACAGTGCCAGGGCGAACATGCCTTCGAAGCGGGCGAAGGCGTTCGCGCCCCACTCGATGCAGGCTTGCAGGGCGACTTCGCTATCGGAATGCCCGCGGAAGCGGCGCCCCTTGGCGGAAAGGGTTTTTGCGATTTCGCGGTGGTTGTAGATTTCGCCGTTGTAAACGAGGGCGAAGCGCCCGTCGTCGGAGAGCATGGGCTGACGGCCCTGCGCGGAAAGGTCGATGATGCTCAGCCGGGTATGCGCCAGCCCGACGGGGCCGTCGGCGTACACGCCGTTGTCGTCGGGGCCGCGGTGGCGCAGGCAAGCGGCCATGCGCTCGAGGGCCGCCGCATCGACGGGGGCGCCGCCGCGGTGCAGGACGCCGGCTATGCCGCACATCAGTCGGCGGGCGGTCGCGGGTCGGCGGCGGCCAAGCGCGCGCGGGCGCGGGCGGCCGCCTTGCCGGCGCGTTCGACGTCGATTGCCGGGCTTTCGGGCCGCAATCGCTTGTCGGCCCGTTCCAGCGCCTTGCGGGCGCGCTCGAGGTCGATTTCGGCGGCAAGTTCGGCGGTCGCCGCCAGAACCCGAACGCGCTCGGGAAGGATTTCGACGACTCCGCCGTTCAGCGCCAAGCGGTTTTCGGCTTCGCCGGTCGTGTAGGTCAAAACGCCGACGCCGGCCTCGGCCATCATCGGCGCATGGCCCGGCAGCACGCCCTTGTAGCCGTCGGCGAGCGGAAGCTGCACGGAGCCCGCCGCCTCGTTGACGACCTGCCGCTCGGGAACGGCGACTTCCAATGCGATGCGCCGCTTCATGGTCAGGCCGCTTCCTTCTGCAGTCTGGCGGCTTTTTCCTGCGCCTCTTCGATAGTTCCGACGAGGTAAAAGGCCTGCTCGGGCATGTCGTCGTGCCGGCCTTCCACGATGTCCTTGAATCCGCGAATCGTATCGGCCAGCTTCACGTAGCGCCCTTCGAGACCGGTGAACTGCTCGGCGACGTGGAACGGCTGCGAGAGAAAACGCTGGATTTTGCGCGCGCGGGCGACGATCGACTTGTCTTCTTCCGACAACTCTTCCACGCCCAGGATAGCGATGATGTCCTGCAACTCCTTGTTGCGCTGCAGGACGCCTTTGACCGCCTGGGCGGTATCGTAGTGTTCCTGGCCGACGACGTGGGGGTCGAGGATGCGCGACGTCGAGGCCAGCGGATCGACCGCCGGGTAGATGCCCAGCGAAGCGATTTCGCGCGAGAGGTTGGTCGTTGCGTCGAGGTGAGTGAAGGTGGTCGCGGGCGCCGGGTCGGTGTAGTCGTCCGCGGGGACGTAGATGGCCTGCACCGAGGTGATAGAGCCGCTCTTGGTCGAGGTGATGCGTTCCTCGAGCGCGCCCATTTCCGAAGCCAGGTTGGGCTGGTAGCCGACCGCCGAAGGCATGCGGCCGAGCAGCGCCGAGACTTCCGATCCCGCCTGGGTGAAGCGGAAAATGTTGTCGATGAAGAGCAGCGTATCCTGCCCCTCGACGTCGCGGAAGTATTCGGCGACGGTCAGCCCGGTCAGGCCGACGCGCAGGCGCGCTCCCGGGGGCTCGGTCATCTGCCCGTAGATCAGGGCGGCCTTCGATTTGAGGTAGTCGTCGGGGTTGACCACGCCGGAATCCTGCATTTCCAGCCACAGGTCGTTGCCTTCGCGCGTGCGTTCGCCCACTCCGGCGAAGACCGAAACGCCGCCGTGCTGGAGCGCGATGTTGTTGATCAGCTCCATGATGATGACGGTCTTGCCGACGCCGGCGCCGCCGAACAGGCCGATCTTGCCGCCCTTGAGATAGGGTTCGATCAGGTCGATGACCTTGATGCCCGTCTCGAGCATTTCGGCTTCGGTCGATTGGTCGGCGAGAGCGGGCGCCGGGCGGTGGATGGGAAACTGTTTTTCGGTCGTGACGGGCCCTTTTTCGTCCACGGGACGGCCGAGCACGTTGAGCACGCGCCCGAGCACCTGCGGGCCTACCGGCACGGAGATCGGGCCGCCCGTATCTTTGGCCTTCATGCCGCGCACCATGCCGTCGGTCGGCTCCATGGCGACGGTGCGCACGCGGCCTTCGCCGAGATGCTGCTGCACCTCGCAGACCACGTCCACCGGCTCGGGCACGTCGTAGCCCTCGCTGACGACGCGCAGCGCGTTGTAGATTTTCGGCAAGTGGCCGTCCGCGAATTGAACGTCCACGGCCGGACCGGCGACCTGAATGACTTTTCCGATAGCTGACATTTCGTAGCGGTTCCTATTCCAAAGCCGACGCGCCCGAGACGATCTCGATGATTTCGGTCGTGATGCTCGCTTGGCGGACGCGGTTGAGGCGCAAAGTAAGTTTTTCGAGCACTTCGCCGGCGTTGCGCGTGGCCGAGTCCATCGCCGTCATGCGCGCGGCGTGCTCGGCGGCCGCGGAGTCGAGCATGGCTTGATGAATCTGCGTCGCAACGTGCAGCGGCAGCAGGGCGGCGAACAACTCTTCCGGCGGCTGTTCGTACTCGTAATCGGCCGAGGGGCCGCCGTCCGTTTCGCGGGCGGGAAGCGCGGGCAGCAGCGGCAGCAGGGCAATTTCCTGGGCGAGAACGTTTTTGAAGCGGTTGTAGAGGACGTAAACGGCATCGACCTCGCCGCTGCCGAAGCGCTGCATGGCGCACTCGGCGATCTCGCCGGCGGCGGAGCGTTCGACGTTGCGCAAGACCGCGCCCCATTTGCCCGCGATGGGCCAATCGCGGCGCGAATAGTAATCGACGGCCTTGCGGCCGAGCAGCCCCAGCTCGACGCGCTTGTCCCGGTTGTCGTCGAGAAATTTCCGCGAGGCCTTGAGAATGTTGCTGTTGAATGCGCCGCAAAGCCCCTTGTCGCCGGCGAGCAGCAAGAGCAGGATGCGCTTCTCTTCGCGCTCGGCCAGCAGCGGATGCGCGGCGGCGGGCGAATCTTCGCCGGCGCGGCTCAAGGCATTTCCCAGGATGCCGCCCAGCATGGCCGCGTAAGGGCGGGCGTTGACCGCGGCCTGCTGAGCGCGGCGCAATTTCGCCGCCGAGACCATCTTCATGGCCTTGGTGATCTGCTGGGTATTGTTGACCGAGCGGATGCGCCGGCGCAGGTCGATCAGGGAAGGCATCGCCGATACGCGGCGCCGTCAGGCCGCGGCCTCCACGGGAACGGCGGCCGCCTCGAATCGCTGCTTGAACGCGGCGACCGTCTCTTGCAGGGCGGCGGTCGTTTCGTCGTTGAGCTCTCCGTCGGCGCGGATGCGCTCGAGCAGCCCCCCGGCTTCCGCGCTGTCGAGGTAGTCGTAAAGCCCGGCCTCGAAGTCGGCGGCCCGATCCATGTCGAGGTCGTCGAGCCAGCCGTTGTTCGCCGCGTAAAGACCGGCGATCTGCTTTTCGACCGGCAGCGGCGTATGTTTCTGCTGCTTCAGCAATTCCACGACGGCGAAACGTTTTTTGAAGGCGGCGATCGCCTTTCGCAGGGCGGCGGTCGTTTCGTCGTCGAGCTTCTTTTTCTCGCGGATTTGCTCCAGTACGCCGCCGGGGCCTTCGCGGTCGAGATAGTCGTAGAGTCCGGCTTCGAAGTCGGCGATCTGGGCAACTTCGAGGTCGTCCGCGTAGCCGTTGGTTCCGGCGTAAATGGCTGCGATCTGCTTTTCGACCGGCAGCGGCGCGTACTGCTTCTGTTTGAGCAGCTCCACCAGGCGGTCGCCGCGGTGAAGCTGCTGTTGCGAAGCCTTGTCGAGGTCGGAGCCGAACTGGGCGAAAGCAGCCAGCGCGCGGTACTGCGCCAATTCCAGGCGCAGCGTGCCGGCGATCGACTTCATCGCCTTGATCTGGGCGTTGCCGCCGACGCGGCTGACGGAAATGCCGACATCGACCGCCGGCCTGACGTTGGCGTTGAACAGATCGGCCTGCAGGTAGATCTGGCCGTCGGTGATGGAGATGACGTTGGTCGGAATGTAGGCGGAAACGTCGCCGGCCTGGGTTTCGATGAAAGGCAGCGCCGTCAGCGAACCGCCGCCGAGGGCGTCGCTCAGCTTGGCGGCGCGCTCGAGCAGGCGCGAATGCAGGTAGAAAACGTCTCCGGGGAAAGCTTCGCGCCCCGGCGGCCGCCGCAGCAGCAGCGAAATCTCGCGGTAGGCCGCGGCGTGTTTCGACAGGTCATCGAAAACGCAAAGCGCGTGGCGGCTCGAATCGCGGAAATACTCGCCGATGGCCGTGCCGGAGAAAGGAGCCAGGAACTGCATCGGAGCCGGGTCGGAAGCCGACGCCGCGACAACGATGGTGTAGTCCATCGCGCCGTTTTCTTCGAGCGTCTTGACGACCTGCGCCACCGTCGAGCGCTTCTGCCCGATGGCGGTATAGACGCAGATCATGTCGCCGCCCTTCTGGTTGAGAATGGCGTCGACGGCCGCGGCGGTCTTGCCCGTTTGCCGGTCGCCGATAATCAATTCGCGCTGCCCGCGGCCGATGGGAATCATCGAATCGATGGCCTTGAGGCCGGTCTGCATCGGCTCGCTGACCGGTTGACGGTCGATGACGCCGGGAGCGATGCGCTCGACGGGGTTGTATTGCGTGGTCTCGATCGGCCCCTTGCCGTCGATGGGCTGCCCCAGGGCATCGACCACGCGGCCGACCATGGCGTCGCCGACCGGAATGGAAATGATGCGGCCCGTGCGCTTGACTTCGTCGCCTTCCTTGAGGTCGGAGAAATCGCCGAGCAGCACCGCGCCAACCTGATCTTCTTCGAGGTTCATGGCGATTCCCGACACGCCGCCGGGGAAGGCGAGCAACTCGCCGGCCATGACCTTTTCCAGGCCGTGCAGACGGGCGATGCCGTCGCCGAGCGAGATAACCCAGCCGACCTCGGCGACCTCGACGGCGCTTTCGTAGTTTTCGATGCGGTCTCGAATCAATTTCGAGATTTCGCCGGCGCTGATTTGTGCCATGGAAACCGTCCTCTGGATTTTTCGATGCTCTATGCGGCTCCGCGCATGGCGCGGTCGAGCGCGCGCAGCCTGGCGCGCAGCGAGCCGTCGTAAACCGTTGACCCGACGCGGACGATGCTGCCGCCGAGCACGTCCGCGTCAACGACGTATTCCGCCGCGACGGTCTTGCCGGTCAGGGCGGCGAAGCGCCTTTCGAGAGCGTCCCGTTGGTCGGTGTCGAGCGTCCGCGCCGTACGCACCTCGATGCGCGCCGTGCCGCGCCGCCGGTCGAGCAGAGCGCGAAAGGCCTCGACGCATTCGCCGAACAGGGCGGTGCGCCGGTAATCGACGATCACGTAAATGAAGTTGCGCACGGTTTCCGAGCAGCCCAACCGGCTGCAAAGCTGCGCCGTCAGGCCTCGCTTGGCCGCCGGCCGAACCGCTGGCGAAAGCAGCACGCCGCGCAGCTCCGCCGAGGCTTCGAGGGCCGCCTGGAAAGACTCGATTTGCTCGAGAGCCTGTTCGGGGCCGAGATTGGACCCCGGCCGGCAAACCACGTCGTCGAGAGCCGAGGCGTAGCGGTTAGCGATTGCAAGAGCCATGAATTTTGCGTCGGGACGCCCGCTTCGATGCGCGCATTGGAGCCAAGTCGCGATCCGCGGGGTACACAAAGGGGCCTCGATGGCTGCTGCGAACCGTGGAAAGGCCCTGAAACCACCAAATTAGCACAGCCGCGGCGGCGGGTCAACCGGGCGGGCGGCTTCGCCGCCGGCATGGGCGGCAGGCGTGGAAAGACGAGCAAAACAAGGAAAACGCCGGGCGGCGCGCGCGGTAAAGCGTTGCTTTCCCCCGAAGCATTGTTTCAGAATGGGATTTCGGCAATCCCGCATGCGCTGCCCTCACTGCGGCTACCACAATTCGCAAGACAACCACCGTTGTATGCATTGCGGCCGCCGGTTCGGGCAGGGCGGCGGTCCGGCGTTCGCCGCGGGCGCTCCGCGAAACGCAAAACCGTCCAGGCCGCAAACCGCCCCGCTGCCGGGCGGGCGGCGGCGCGCCGGCGATCGGCAGCGAGGCGCCGCTCTTCCGCCGGCCGGCGGCGGCCCGGCCCCGTCCGCCGAACAACTTCCCCAACCGCGGAACCCGCGGCCTCGGACCGCCCCGCTTTTGCCCTCGCGGACGGCGGCCGCCGAAACTCCCCGGACGGGACCGCGGGCGGCGTGGTTCCGACTGCGCTTCCTCGCTTGCCTGCTCGACGGGATGTTGATTGCCGCCGCCGCCGGGGTCTTCGTTGCCGCTCTCGACGCCTTCAGGGCCCGCTTGCCCGCCGACGCCGCCCCGGAAATCGGCCTCGAAACCGCCGCCGCCGCGTTTTTCATTCTGCTTTGCTTCTACTGGCTGCTTTTCATCTACTTCGCCGGACGCACGCAGGGGATGCGCTGGACCGGGCTTGAAATCGCCACGCTCGACGGCGAAAAGCCGACGGAATCCCAGCGCCTGATGCGCGTACTGGGAATGATCGTCAGCTTGGCCACGTTCGGCATCGGTTTCGCTTGGGCGCTGGTCGATGAGCGCAAGCTCACCTTCCACGACAACATGTCGAAGACCATGATCGTGGAATCCGCGCCGTAGGCCGCACGGGAATTTCGGGCGCGGATTCCCCCGGAGACAGGCGCAAGCGTGTACAATAGCGAAACGCTATGCAACGGTTGCAAGATACCCCCGCGGAGGCCGCTTTCCGCCAACGGCTGCGCGCTTGGCTCGCCGCTAACGCCCCGACTGCCGCAAGCGGCGGCGTCGAAGCTCTGAAAGCTTGGCAGAAGAAGCTCTACGAGGCCGGCTGGCTGGGCTTGAACTGGCCGAAGGAATACGGCGGGCAAGGCGCTTCGTTCCGCGAACAGGTCGTTTACAACGAGGAAGTCATCCGCGCCCGGACGCCCGCGCCGATCAACGGCATCGGGCTGATGATCGTCGGCCCGACGCTCATCGCCGTCGGCAGCGAAGAACAGAAGGCGCGCTATCTGGCGCCGATTCTTTCCGCCGAGGAAATCTGGTGCCAGGGGTTTTCCGAGCCCAACGCCGGCTCCGACCTGGCGGGACTGCAAACGCGCGCCGTCTCCGACGGAGACGATTACATCGTTACCGGACAAAAAATCTGGACTTCGAACTCGCGCATCGCCGATTACATCTTTCTGCTGGCGCGCACCGACCCCGATGCGCCCCGGCACAAGGGCATCACCGCCCTGATCGTCGATACGAAAACCCCCGGCGTGACCGTCAAGCCGCTGCGTCAAATCACCGGCGACGCCGAGTTCGGCGAGATTTTCATCGACGAGGCAAGGGTTCCCAAAGCCAACCGCATCGGCGAGGAAAATGACGGTTGGATCGTGGCGATGAAGACCTTTACCCGCGAACGCGCCAACATCTCGATTTCCACCAGCGTCCGCCTGCAGCAGCAATGCGGCAACTTGATCGCCGCCATCGAGGGGCGCGGCGTTCCCGCCGACCCGCAATTGCGGCGCGAAGTCGCGCGCGCGTACCTCGACAGCGAATGCCTCAACCTGACCTGCGAGCGCATGTCCGAGCAGCTTTTCGGCTTCGAGTCTTCGATGGTGAAAATCGTCGGCTCGGAAGTCAATCAGCGCCTGCAGGAGCTCGGCCTGAGCACGCTCGGCCCCGATGCGGCGCTGACGCCCGACGGCGATTTCGAGAAAACGTGGCAATTCGGCTTCCTGCGCTCGCGCGGCAACACGATCGAGGGGGGCACCTCCGAGATTCTGCGCGGCATCGTGGCCGAACGCATCCTGGGACTGCCGCGCAAATAGACAAGGAGCGCCGACATGGATTTCCGCCTCACCGAAGAACAAACGCTGCTGCGCAATTCCGCCCGCGACTTTCTGAACCGCGAATGGCCGACGACCGAGCTGCGGCGCATGCTCGACCCCGAGGACGCCGCCGCCGCGGCGGACGCCTTCCGGTCGCAAATCGTCGAGCTCGGCTGGCCGGGGCTGTTGATTGCCGAGGAATACGAAGGTCTCGGCCTGGGCCATTTCGACCTCGCCGTGCTGATGGAAGAGACCGGACGGCGGCTGACCCCCGGCGGCCTGCTCGCCGGCGGCGCGCCGGCTGCCATGGCGCTGCAGCGCCTCGGCGGCGAAGAATCGAAACAGAAGTACCTGCCGAAAATCGCCGAAGGAGAAATCCGCGCAACCCTGGGCGTCTATCAGGCGGGTTCCGGCTGGACGCTCATGCTGCTCGACCCGCCGGCGGACGGCGCCGTAACCAAGCGCTGGGTCCCCGACGCCGCGGGCGCCGACCTGATCCTCTGCGCCAACCGCACCGGCGGCAACGCGGTCGAATTGACCGCCGCCGCAAACCCTGAAATCGCCGATCTCCGCTCATTGGACGTCACCCGGCCGCTTTTCGAGGTCTCGTATGGGCCGGGCGGCGCGGAAAAAATCGGCGAAGGGACGGTCGGCGACCTGCAAGCCGTCATCGACCAGGCGACGATTGCGCTGGCCGCGGAGATGGTCGGCGCCGCCGCGGAGCTGCTCGATCTGACCGTCGCCTACATCAAGCAGCGCAAGCAGTTCGGGCGCTCCGTGGCGACGTTCCAGGCCGTGCAGCACAAGGCCGCCGACATGTACATCGAGATCGAGAAAGCGCGCACCGCGGCCTATTACGCCGCCGCCGCGGCCGACGAGCAGCCGCAGAATCTGGCGCGCGCCGCGTCGATGGCCAAGGCCGCGGCCAATTCGGCCTGCGTCGAGACCGCCAAAAAGGCCATCCAGCTTCACGGAGGCATCGGCTTCACCTGGGAGCAGGATCTGCACCTTTACCTCAAGCGGGCGAAGGCTTGCGAGCACACGTTCGGCGATACGAATTGGCACCTCGACCGCCTCGCGCACGGACTGGGAATCTGAGTTTTCCCGCCGCCGCGGCGGCCTAATTCACCCAGACCGGGCTCGCCCAGCCCTTGTTCGTGTCGAGTTGCTCCATGCGCAGGTAGTAGTAATCGCCGGGTTGGGGCGGCTCGCGATCTTCGTAATCGAAGTCGATATCCATCGGCCCCTCGGCGTTCACCATCTCGCACTCGAGCACGAAGGCAACGTCGATGCCCATCGCCTTCAGGTAGCTGTGCTCGAACGGCTTGGTTCCCTTGAGCATTTGGCGGTGAAAGCCGTCCCGCTTGAGCGCGTCGAGCGGGATTTCGGCCTCGATCGTCCCCAGATGCGGGTCTTCCAGCGCGAAACGCAGCGGCCCCGTTGCGCCGGAGATATCGACCAGCATGGCGTCGCGGTCGTTCGAGGTGGCCGCCGTGCGCCAAGCGATATTGCGGCCGTCCTGGCGCATCCGCTCGAACTGCTGATCGCGGTGCAGGTCGCGGCGCAGCCGGAGCGTCCCCGAGCGGGCCGAAAGCTCGCCGGCGCTCAAGCCGATGTTGGCCCGCCGCTGGTAGATGTTGTCGCCCCACTGCATGCGCATCAGCGAGCCGCGGTTCCGCGACGGATAGACTGCGTGGACGACCCTGGAGTTCTTCAGCAACTCGACGCGGGTCAGCGGCTCCGTGCCCGAAACGTGGGCATGCATCCTGGCCGCCTCGAAATGGCTGCTCGGAAACTCGCCGCCCATCGGCTCGCCGTTGACCTCGAAATCCATCAGGATGCGCTGGTTTCCGGTCACGCCGAAAGTCATCCGTTCCTGCAGTCCGTCCCAGATCGCGCCGCGGGAGCGTCCGTAGGCGTAAACGCCGGTGAGAGCATTGGTCATCGTATAGATCAATCCCGGATACGAGTTGCCGAAACCGACCGTATGGTTGTCGCTCGACGCGGTCGCGCTGAGCCGCAGCCCGGCTTCAAGGTGTTTCTGCCAGGACTCCTCGAATACTCCGTGAACGGAGGCGATCTCGAAACCCCGCTCGATGCGCGGATTCGTCTTGTGATTCCAGTTCGGCGGGCCGCCGCCCACGTGCGGGATGACCATCGCCGGGGCGCCCGCGCGTTCGAGAATGTCCATCATCTCGCCGACGTCGGCGAGGTTGCGGTTGGGCGCGATCTGCATCGTCGTGCGCGCCTCGTCCCCGCGGTAGAAGACGTTGTGGTGCCCGCCGGCCGCCGTGCCGACGCTGTATTCGTAGCCCAGGATGGTGACGAAATCCCTCCAGCCGTTGAGCAGCCTGTTGGCGCGCATCATGTCCGGCCAGTTGTCTCGCGGGTCGCGGAATTTCTCGAAGTGATAGCTCGGCCCGGTGACGCTCAAGGGCATGTGGTGCGGCGTCAGAGCGCCGAAATCGAGCAGGCCGTTGCGCCGGGCGTGCAGGTAAAGCTCCTCGTAAACCCCGCGCCCGTCATGCAGGTAGGTGTGCTGGTGCAGGTCGCCGTAATACACGCGCCGTTTCGGGTGCTCTTCGACGCGGATGGGGTTGCTGACGCCGTGCAGCGCGCCGTCGCGGGTGCGCAGCTCCAACCGATAGACGCCCTCATCGGCGGCCGTGACGTTGCGGGCGACATAGTGCAGCAGCGCCGGATCGTACTCGAAAGGGCTCGTTCCCAGCTCGGGGTTTACGAACTCGAGTTCGTGCCCCTGGTAGTCTCCGGCGAGCGATTGCCAAGCGTCCGACGGCACGACTTCGACCGCGAACGGCTCGCGCACGCCGACGAAAGCCGGAGCGTAAACCCGCAGCGTCTCGGCCGGGCCGCCGGTGATTTTGAGGAACGCGTCGCCGCCGTAATCGCGCGGCCGCTCGTCGGCGCCGACGATGACCACGCGGAAGTTGAACAGGTTTTCAGCATAGTGCTGCATGCGCGCGCCGCGCCTGCCGCCGAGATCGAAATACACCTTGTCACCCTCGCGCAGCGCGCCCGCGGTCAGCACGGCGCCAACGGTCTTGCGGTAGGGGAAAACGTTGATCCTGTTGCGCTGCACGTAGTTCGTGTAGATGCGCTTTTCGAATGCGGCGCCCGGAGCGGTGGTTTCGATGTCGAAATAAGCTGCGCCGTCGGGGTCGTCGATCTGGAATTCCTCGACGTCGCTGGTGAAATGCTTCCAGATTTCGAGTCCTTCGCCCTGAGCGGCGCCGGCGGGGCCGACCGTGTATTCGAGGCGCACGCGCGCGCGCTTGCCCGCCGCGGCCAGCGGAGAAGTCAGCAATTTCACCGAACCCTCGGTAGGGAAGCCGGGCGGCATGTACCCGCCGGGACGGTAGTCGATGCGCAGCGAAGCCGGATCGAACGCCGCGCCGCCCCGCTCCGGCGGACGATTCGCGGAAACGACCGCGATCAGCGAACAGGCAAGCAAAATCAAAGCGAACGAATGTCGGCGCATGGCGGCGATTGTAGCCTATCCGCGAGGCGCGCGAGCGCCGGCGTCGCAGATATTCGCTATGCTGTTGGCGATGCGACGCTGCCTTGCCGCGCTCCTCTTGACGGCCGCGGCCGCCGCGGCCGGCGGCGATATCGGCCAAGCGCCGCTGATCTTCCGCGAAGACTGGACGGAGACGCCGCCGGCGCTGCCCCTCACGCAGCGCGACATCGCCAACGCCGAGCTTTCCCTGGCGGTCCACGGTCCGGGCGCCGGGCTGATCAAGAAGAGCTTCCACGACGCCCGCGAGTGGGACGCCCATTACGTCTGGTCGGGGCTCGCCAAGGGAGCCTGGGCGGTTACGCTGTCGCTCGAATCCGGCGCGCCGATGGACCTTTCCAAAGGAGCGACCGTGCGCTGGCGCAGCAAGCAGTCGGGTTTCCGCGCCCTGCGTCCGGTCGTCGGCTTGGCCGGCGGCGCATGGCTGGTGGGCGAGGAAAGCGATCCCGCGGCGAGCGATTGGCGCGTCCGCGAGTTCGCCTTGGCGGGGATGCGTTGGCGGCGGCTCGACGTCGCAACCGTCACCGAGGCCGAGTGGGCCGAAAACGTCGATTTGAGCCGCGTGCGGTCGGTCGGCTTTACCGACCTGATGCCCGGCGGACGCAGCGCCGCCTGCTCGCGCCTCGACTGGATCGAAGTTTACGGCTGGCGGGTTGCCGCAGGCCCGACACAAATGTTCCTCCTCTCCGGGCAATCGAACATGGTCGGCTGGGGCAACAGCCTCGAGCTCGACAGCGTGGCGCGCTTCGGCCACGACGATCGCCTGCTCATGTTCGAAGGCGGCGCTTGGCGCAACCTCAAGCCCGTCCGGGAACCGAACCGGCGACAGCGCGAAGGCTGGAACATTACCGAACGTACTTTCGGCCCCGAGATCGGTTTCGCCCATGCGCTGGCCGAGGCCTGGCCCGACAAACGCATCGGCGTCGTCAAGCAGGCCGTCGGCGGCACGGGCATCATGGCCTGGGCGCCCGAGTGGAGCGAGGCCGACGCCGACCTGACCCAAGACGCACACAAGGGGCCGCTTTACAAGGAATTGATCGGCAAGGCGCGCGCCGCGCTGCAAACGGGCAACGTCGAGCTGCGCGGCTTCCTCTGGCTGCAGGGCGGCAAAGACATGATCGCGATGGAGACCGCCGAGCGCTACGCCGACAACCTGAAAACCCTCGTCGAAGCCCTGCGCCGCGATCTCCATGCCCCCGACCTGCCCGTGCTGGTCGGAACCTACCGCCAGGGCGCCATCCCCGACTCCCTCGACGGCCTCGACCTGAGCCGGTTCGCCTTCGAGAGCGACAAGCCGCGCCCGGGCGCGCTCACGGTGATGAAAGCGCAAACCGACGCGCCGCGCCGCATCCCCAACGCGGAGGCCGTCATCCTGCGCGACCTGCCGACGCACCCCGGCAACGTTCACGCTGACACCGAGGGCATGCTGCGCGCGGGCCGCGCCTACGCCGAAGTCTTTCTGCGCGCCTTCGACGGCAAGCGCCGCGGCGCGCGTTAAAGCCCCGTTTCGACCCAGCGGCGCTCGTTCGCCGAAGTTTCGACGGCGTCCAGCACGCGCTGCACCGCGAGGCCGTCTTCCAGAGTCGGCCTTGCCGGCTCGCCGCTCTCGACCCCCGCCAGAAAGTCGGCCAGCGCGGCGATGAACGTGTGTTCGTACCCCAGCGGATGCCCCGGCCGCCAGATTTTCGCCGCGTAGGGGTGCTCCGCTCCGGTGACCGAGATCGCCGTCGCGCCCTGCATGCGCTTCGGGGCGGACGCATCGACGTATTCGAGGCGGTTGAGGTCTTCGAGGTTGAAGCGCAGCATGCCTTTTTCGCCGTGGATTTCGAAGCGGTTGGAGTTTCCGACGCCGACGGCGAAGCGCGTCGCCTCGAAAGTCGCCAATGCGCCGCAGGCGCAACGCGCCTGCGCAAGCACGGCGTCGTCCACGTCCACCGGATACGTTTCTCCCGGTCTCGCCGGGTCGGGCTTTTCGGCGAAGAACGTCTCCATCGTCGCCGAGACTTCGCGGATCGGCCCCAGCAGCATCATCGCCGTGTCGATCAGGTGCGAATTGAGATCGCCGTTGGCGCCCGAACCGGCCTCGGCTTTCGACAGCCTCCAGCCCGCGGGCCGCGTGAAATCGACGCCCCACTGCTGCAGGTACGCGGCGCGGTAGTGGAAGATGCGGCCCAGCCTGCCCTCATGGACGAGTTGCCGCGCAAGCTCGACGGCGGGTACGCGGCGGTAGTTGAACCAGACCATGCTGGCAACGCCCTGCGCCGCCTCGACCATCGCCTCCGCCTCGGCGGCGTTGTTCGCCGGCGGCTTCTCGCAAAGCACCATCTTGCCCGCCTGCGCCGCGGCGATGGCTGGCTCGGCATGGAGGTAGTTCGGCGTGCAGATATCGACGATATCGACGTCGTCCCGCTCGACGACGCGCCGCCAGTCGGTCTCGATCCCTTCCCACCCCCATGTCTCGGCGAAGGTTGCCAGCGCCTCGCGGTTGCGACCGCAAACGACCTTCCGGCGCACCTTGGGCAATTCGGGAAAGAAGCGCCCGACCTGAGCGTAAGCGTTGCTGTGCGCCCTGCCCATGAAGCCCTGCCCGATCAGCGCCGCGCTGAGTTCCGCCATGCAGAGCAGGGTAGCACTCGAAAGGCCGGACAAAAATCTGCCCGCAGAACCGTTTTTCGGTTGCATATCGAAACAAACAACCCGCGGTTTCCGATAGGCGGTGCATTGAAAATGCAAAGCGGCGGCGGCTTCATTGAGCAGGGTTCCGCCTTCGCCGGGAATCTGTGCTTACAGGCGCGGCGCAAAGAAATTCCACGGCCTTGAGTCGGGACGGGTGTATGTATGCATCGGCGAACCGCGTTGCGCCCTCGCCGACCAGCATGACGTGATCGCTCCGCTCCATGATCAACTTGGCGATTTTCGAAGGAGTCTTGATGCCGCGCATCGCCGCCACCGCGCCGCAGCGCCGGGCCGGGCCATGCATCACGCAGGCGTCAAGCTCCACGTCGCCTTCTTCGTTGGGCAGGCCGCCGTAGCCCACGCTCGCATCCTCGGGGTCGAGCTCCTGGATGTTGACGCCCGCGACGGCGGCATCGAGCGTATCCCCGCCCGCCTTCATCACCGCCGCCTTGGCTGTGCAATGCAGGCCGTTGCTCGACGATACGGCGATCAACTTCGGACGCTGCGCGGAGGAGGCGGCCGCGGTAGATGCGGCGGCGGCGAAAAGGCCGCGGCGGGAAATCATGACGCACCCGGCGGCGCAGCGGCGCTCATCCCGATTTCCTCTCGTCGATTTCCTTCTTGACGCGGGCCGCCAAACGGGCGGCGCCCTGCAAAGCCTTTTCCTTGGCGACCGCAACTTCCGGCTGCGCCTTCTTCCAGGCGTCCTTGGCCCGCGGCTTCACTTCATTTTCGAAAACCTGCTTCGCCGTCTCGCGCACCCGCGGATCATTCGCCGCTTGGCGTACGACTTGCCGGATCAACGCACGAAGGAACGGCATCTCTGCGCGTATCTTAGCAACTGCGCATGACGGCGCCTCAGCACAGTCTTTTCCAACCCAAGATGAGCATCCATGGAGGAGGTCAATGGAGGAGAGAGCGAGTGGAATTTGGGGCGGAGAGCCGGGCGGAGAAGTACGCCTTGTTGAGGCCGGGCCGAACAAGCGTCACTACCGGCGGCAGGGGTGGACGGCGAAAAGGGCGCTTACGCCATCAATTTGGTAGATGAAGTTACGCCATGGCAAGTCCTTGGCCGGCTGTATCGAGCGGGTCGGCAAACACGACCTCACCCGCGGGCGAGGTCGATCGTGAGCCGATTGTTCGGCCCCGCGGACGCATTGTTGTAAAGCACCAGGGGGCGAGCGTCGAGAATGCCGCGGCCGTCAGGGAAACAAAAAACCGCCGGCAAAGCGGCGGTCCAACTTCTGAACTCCATTCTGGGGTTCATCCGATCTCTTTTCAGGACATCGAAAAAATCGGGGAAAACGGTGCCTGCGCCGCGGCTCAACCGAGCGTAAAGGCCGTGAACTTGTCGCCCGAAGGCGTGCGCCCCTTGCCTGCCCCGCCCGCGGCGATGACCACGTACTGCCGGCCGTCCACCGCGTAGGTGCAAGGCGTCGCGTAGCCGCCCGCTTCGAGTTGATGCTCCCAGAGCGTCTCGCCCGTTTCCGAGTCGAACGCGCGGAACTTCTCATCGCGGGTGGCGCCGATAAAGACCAGACCGCCGCGGGTGACGATCGAGCCGCCTACCGTGAACGTGCCGGTCTGCGGGACGCCCCTGGCGGTAAGCGCGGCATGCTCGCCCAGCGGCTTCCGCCAGCGGTATGCGCCGGCGGCCGTATCGAGGCACAGCAACTCGCCCCACGGCGGCTTCGACGCCGGGTAACCCTCCTGATCGTTGAAGTAGGGGTAGCCCGTCACGCGGTAGGGGTACGCCTCTCCTTCCGGCGCGTCCGCCAGCGTGAAGAACTTGGGCGTGTTGTTGGCGTTGATGTAGAGCCGTCCGGTTTCCGGGTCGAAACTGCATCCGCCCCACAGAGCGCCGCCCAGCGTTCCCGGTGAATAAACCGTCCCGCGCTTGCTCGGCGGCGTGTAAAACCCGTCGTTGCGCAAGTCCTTGAGCCGGCGCAGCACGTACTCGCGGGACTCTTCCGAGATGTCGGTAATATCGTCTTCGCCGAACCCTTGTCGGGCGATCGGCGGCGGCTTCGTGGGGAAAGGCTGCGTAGGCCAAGCCTGTTCGCCTTCGACGTCGGACGCGGGAACCGGCCTCTCCTCGATCTCGAAAACGGGTTCGCCCGTCTCCCGGTCGAACAGAAAAAGGAAGCCGGTCTTCGTCGGCTGCGCGACCGCGTCCCGCCAACGGCCGCCGCGCTTGACCCGCACCAGCGCCGGCTGCGCGGGCAAATCGTAGTCCCACAAATCGTGGTGCGTGGTCTGGAAATGCCAGTTTCGTTCGCCGCTGCGCGCATCGAGCGCCAGCACGCAGTTGCCGAAGAGATTCTTCCCCGGTCGGTCGCCGCCGTAAAAGTCGAACGTCGGCGAGCCCAGCGAGGCGAAAACCATGCCCCGCGCGGATCGACGCTCAACCCGGCCCAGTTGTTGCAGCCGCCGGCGGTTTTCCAGTTGTCCTTGCCCCAGGTGTCGTAGCCGAACTCGCCCGGATGCGGGACGGTATGGAATATCCAGCGGCGCTTGCCCGTGCGCAGATCGAAAGCGCGAATGTGCCCCGGAGCGGCCGGGCCGGGGCCTTCGCCCGCGCCGCCGCCGAGGATCAGCATATCCTCGAAAACAACCGGCGGAGTGGCGTGAAAGTAGCGCTCGTTCGCGAGCTTGCGGTCGAGGCCCAGACGCATGTTCAGGATGCCGCCGTCGGCGAACTCGTTCACCAGCCGGCCGCTTTCGGCGTCGAGGCAGTACATATTGGCGCCTGCGGCGGTGAATATCCGCCGCTTTTCGCCGTCTTGCCAGTAGGAGGCGCCGCGGTTGACGCCCTTCGCCCGGCGCATGACCACGCCCTCGTAAGGGTCGAAATTCCAGAGCATCTTGCCCGTTGCGGCGTCCAGAGCGCGAATCTGGAGTTGCGCCGTGGTGATGTACATCCGCCCGTTGACGACGATGGGCGTGCATTCGATCGTCGTCGCCGGCCTCTGCAAGGCGTCGCCCGCGGCATGCGTCCAGGCAATCTTCAGGCCGCCGACGTTCGCGCGGTCGATTTGATCGAGCGTGGAATACCGCGTCGCTTCGGGGAGGCCGCCGTACCAGCGCCAGTCATCGCCGGCGCCGCGAGGCGCCGGCGGGTCCGCCGCGGAAGCGTAAGCAGCGGCGGCCGGCGTCAGAGCGGTTTTCTGCAGAAAGGCGCGGCGGGTGTGACGGTCGGGCATGGCGGTCTCGCGCCCGTATTGTACACGCAACGAAGCGCGAAAACCGCGGTTGCCGCCCGCGGACGGGTTAACGGCTGCCGCGGGCGCGGAGCCGGGACGGAGCGGCGGGAACAGCGGAAGCGGTCTGCCCGACATCCGCTGCGGCCGGTACGAAGAGCATGCGGGTTTCGGCGGCGACTTCGACCAGACGAATCGGCGTCCCGAGCCCCTCGGTTAGCCGGAACGCCGCGCCGCCGGCCAGCGGGCTGAGCGTCACGGGCTTGCAGGCGCAATCGAACGATTGCGGCGATCCGCCGGCCAGCGGAACCGCCGCTGCCCCGGACGGAACGGTTACGACCGCCCGCGCGCCGTCAGCCGCGACCGCGGCGAACGACGGCCTCTCGATGCCGTCATCGGCCGAGGCGATAACCGAAACCTGTCCGATCGTGGTTGCCCCGCGGATCAGCAGAACCTCGCCCGCATCGTAATCGGCGGCTACGGCATCGTCCGCGCGGGGGGCGAACGACATGCCCAGAACGCGGCGGACGGCGCCGACGCGGGCCGGAGCGCGGTCGGAGGCGAACGCATAAATCGAGCCGCCGGAGCGCTCGGCAACGGCCGCCAAAACCGCGCCGCCGTCGCTGACGGCCAACGCGGTCAGCACCCCCGGAAGCGAACCGACGGCCAATTCCCCGGCTGCATTCGCAGCGGCGGGCAGCCCGTCGAATACCTGGACGACGCCGGCGCCGCGGTCATACGCCGCCGCCGCCGCGCCTGAAGGGCTGATGAAGATGCGGTCCACGCCGGCAATGGCCGATTCCACGACCGTCGAGGTCGGCGTAGGCGCGGCAAGATCGACGAGGCGCAGCCGTCCCTCGGCATCGACCGCCAAGGCAAAGTCCTGATTCGGAGAAACTTCGACGACCGCCGGGCTGAAGTCGAGAACAACTGCCGCGGCGACGTGCGCGGCGCCGGGAATGCCGTTGATCGGGCGCAGCAGGCGGCTGTCCTTGTCGAAAATGTAACCCAGCACAGGGCCGCGCACCCCTTGCCCCGAGGCCGAGCGGGCGACCTTCGAGGCCGCCGGCGAAAGCAGCAAAGAGGCCGCAAGCAGTGTCGTCGATAGCGATTTCATTGCAAAAAAGTCCTTATAGCAAAAGGCGCAAACCGCGCCCGGAGGTTACCGCATGGCGGCGTCAGTCGTTGCTGCCGAAGATGTTGGTCAAAGTGCCCAGCCCCTGGGCTTCGCCGCCGCCGCTTGCGCCCCCGATACCGCCGCCAAGCTCGCGGCGGAGCTTGGCCAGGGTCATGCTCTGCACGACGGCGCGGCCCGGCCCGGTCAGCGTCGCCAGAAACAGCCCCTCGCCGCCGAAAATGCTGGTTGCGATGCCGCCGGCGAACTGCACGTCGTAATGCACGGACTCGTCGAAGGCCACGATGCAGCCCGTATCCACCTGGATGACTTCGCCGGGCGCCAGCTTGAACTCGATGAAATCGCCGCCGCCGTGAACGAAAGCCGTGCCCGGACCGGTGAGCTTCTGCAAAATGAATCCCTCGCCCCCGAAAAAGCCCGCGCCGAGTTTCTTGGTGAAGGCGATATCGAGTTGGACCGACCCTTCGGCCATGATGAAACCGTCGCGCTGGACAAGCACGGACTGCCCCGCAGCCAACTCGAACGCCTGAATGCGGCCGGGAAAATCGCCGGCGAAACCAACCTCGCCCTCACCGGTGAAATGGGTCAGGAATAGCGACTCGCCGGTGAGCTTGCGCTTCAACGCGCCCATGAGCTTGCCGCCGATTCCCTTGCCGGCCATCCGCGTTTCCCACTGCACGGACGGCGACTTGTACACCATCTTGCCGGCCTCGGCCTGGATGTCCTGGCCGTGCTTCAGCTTGACGCGCACGACTTCGAGGTTGTCGCCGTGAATCTCGTACTCGAGGGGGATGCGGGCAACCGCCGACGGCGCAGCGGCCTGGGGAACGCCGGATACGCCTCCCAGCGGCGCGCCGCAACTGTTGCAAAACCGCGCAGCATCGGCCATTTGCGCCCCGCAAGCGGTGCAGAAAGCCATAGCAGCCAGAATAGCACGGCGATTTTCCCCGCCGAATCGCTATCATGGATTGACCGTCGGCTTCGAGCGGCGCGGCGGTTACCCTTTCGGCGAACGTGACAGCTTCCCGCGCCAACACCAGAAACCTGCTCGGCGCCGAAGACCTGAGCCGCGCGGAAATCGAATGGCTGCTTGACCGCGGGCGGTTCTACAAAACAAAGCGCAACGAGCCGCCGCGCAAGCTCGATACGCTCCGCGGCCGCTCCATCGTCAATCTGTTTTTCGAGCCCTCGACGCGGACGCGGACAAGTTTCGAGATCGCGGCCAAGCGGCTGGGCGCGGACACGATCGGCATCCAGACGCAAGGGTCGAGCCTGTCGAAGGGCGAATCGCTGGTGGATACGCTCAACACTCTAGCGGCGATGAACCCCGACGCCATCGTCATGCGGCACGCGGCTTCCGGCGCGCCGCACTTCCTCTCCCGCTATCTCTCCACGCCCATGATCAACGCCGGCGACGGCCGCCATGAACATCCCACGCAGGCCCTGCTCGACGCCTTCACCATCCTCGAAATCAAGGGCGCCCTCGAAGGGCTGCGGGTAGCGATCATCGGCGACATTGCGCACTCGCGGGTGGCGCGCTCCAACGTCCACCTGTTGTCGAAGTTCGGCGCCTCCGTCGTGCTCTGCGGACCGGCCACGATGGTTTCGGGAAACATGGCCAGAATCGCTCCCGGAGTCACGCTGACCTACGACATGAACGAGGCCGTCGCCGGCGCGGACGTGATCATGATGCTGCGCGTCCAACTCGAACGGCAAAACGTGGAAATCTTTCCCAAGAGCGAATACTTCCAGTTCTACGGGCTGACGCTGGAGCATCTGAAGCTGGCCAAGCCGGATGCGATCGTTCTGCACCCGGGGCCGATCAACCGCGGCCGCGAGCTGTCGAACGAGGTCGCCGACTCCCAGCGCTCGATGATCCTCAATCAGGTCGAAAACGGCGTAGCGGTGCGCATGGCGGTATTGGAGCGGGTTTGCAGCGGTTGAGCTTCAGCGGACGGCGTACGGAGAGCGCGTGCTGCAGCGAGCTTCCCGCGGTCGGCGCATCGAGAATCTTGCCATGAATCTGTTAATCAAGAACGGGCGCGTGATCGATCCGGAAACGAAACTCGACGGTCGGCGCGACATGCTCATCGAAGGGGGCAAAATCACCGCAATCGAGCCCTCAATCGACAAGGCGGACGTCGAGACGATCGATGCTTCGGGACTGATCGCCGCGCCCGGTTTCGTCGATATCCACGTGCATTTGCGCGAACCCGGCCTGGAGCACGCCGAGACGATCGAAAGCGGTTCGAGGGCCGCCGCCGCGGGCGGATTCACCGCGGTCTGCTGTATGCCCAACACCATCCCGGTGAACGATTCGGCGCAGGTCACCAGCTTCATCGTCGAGCGCGCGCGGCGCTGCGCGCCGGTTCACGTCCACCCTATCGGGGCGATCACCAAGGGCAGCAAGGGCAGGCAATTGGCTGACATCGGCGCGATGCGCAACGAGGGCGCGGCGGCGATCAGCGACGACGGCATCCCGGTCATGAACTCCGGCGTCATGCGCCGGGCGATGCGCTACGCGGCGTCTTTCGGCATGACCGTGATCGACCACTGCGAAGACCTGAACCTCAGCGCCGGCGGCGATATCCACGAAGGCGTGCAAAGCACCCGGCTGGGGCTGGGCGGCATTCCGTCAAGCTCGGAAGAGGTGATGGTCGCCCGCGACATCATCCTGGCGGCGGAAACCGGCGCGCATGTCCACGTCGCGCACATCTCGACGAAGAATTCGATCGCCATGGTGCGCCGGGCGAAACAGTTGGGCTTGCCGGTCACGGCGGAGGTCACGCCGCACCACTTCGCGATTACCGACGAGCATATCCGCGGCTACGACTCGAATTACAAGATGAAGCCGCCGCTGCGCACGCCCGACGACATCGAAGCGGCGATCGAAGGCTTGGCGGACGGCGCGATCGACTGCATCGCCACCGACCACGCCCCGCACACCGGCAACACGAAGATGCAGGAGTTCGAGCGCTGCCCGTTCGGGATTACCGGCCTCGAAACCGCCCTCGGCCTAGCGCTCGAGAAACTCTACCACGGCGGGATCGTCGATTTGATGCGCTTGGTGCGGCTCTTCACGACTGATGCGGCCGCTTGCCTCGGCCTGCGGCGCGGACGCCTGTTCGCCGGCGGCCCGGCGGACATCACCCTGTTCTCCACCGAGCGCGAGTGGACCTACGACGTCAACGCCACGCTGTCGAAAAGCAAGAATTCGCCGTTCCACGGACACCGCTTCCGCGGCGGCCCGACGGCAACCATCGTCGGCGGGCGCGTAGTCTGGCGCGCCCCCGGCGGATAGCGGCCCGCGGCGAAGCGAAATCACGGACGAGTAAACCAGACCGGAAGATCGATGAAGGCTGCCGAGGGAGTTGCGAGCATTCTTTTGCGGGCAGCCAATTGCCTATAATTCGGGGCAGGGGGGCAAATGGTTGAAGCGGCCGAAGCGATGAAGCAGGCCGACGGGTTCCGGGAACAGGGATTCCCGGGGCTGGCGAGAGGCGTCGCCGACTTCCTTCGCCGGCATCCGCGGGAAGCCTGCGCGGCGCCGGCCTTCGGCATGACCTTTACGTGAGCGGGCCGCGCTATTCACGCGATCGGATCCATGCCGTACTCATCGAAACCGCGTTGCCGCCCGGCTCAAGCGGCGAAAGGGCGGGCAGGGTTTTGCGATGCGGGCGGTTTCCGCACTGACGCGGCCGGCCGCGCGGCCTGCCGTTTCTTGCCTGCGGACAGACTGCGCCGCGATTCGGCAAAACCGACGGGGCTCGCATATAATCTGTCTTGGGGAGACCTGACGTATGAGCCGGGCAGTTGAACAGCCGGACGGCGCCGGCGGGTTCCGCGTCGAAGGCATCCCGGGGCTGTCGAGAAAGGCCGCGGACTTTTTGCGCCGGCGGCCGCGGGAAGCGCGCATGGCCGTCGCCGCCGCCCTGGAAACAGCCGCCGCCCAAGACGCTCAACCCGCCGCGGCGAAGGCGTACAAGCTGGCTGCCGCCAAGCGCCTGCAGGAAACAGCAGCCGCGCGAGACGCCCAACCCGCCGGGAAACGCAGGCGCAGCAGTTCCACCGAGATCCCGGAAAGGCTGAAGCCGTTTCTCGTATCCCGTCCGCGCAGCCCCGATATGCTCGGCGTTGCGCAAGCCGCCGAGCGCTTGGGCGTTTCGCGCTCGACGGTTTACAACTGGGTGCGCAAGGGAACGCTTCTCGCTTGGCAACGGCGCGGCCGCGGCCTGACCATCCCCGCCGGACAAATTCTCGGTCCGCGCAGAGTGGTTCCGGGCCTCGCCGAAGTCATGGATATCATCGGCAGCGCCAGATTAACCTGGGTGTTCCTGACCCAGGAATGGCCGCTCGCCGATGATGTCGCCTATCCGCTTGAAAAACTGAAAAGCGGCCAAGTGCAGGAAGTCCTCGATACGGCGCCGGCCTTCGGCACAACCTTTACGTGAAAAGACCGCGCTATTCACGCGACCGGATCAAGGCCGTACTCACCGCAGTTGAGCTTTCTACCGGTTATCGCATCGTACCCGGACGCTATCTGAAATCGCCTTTGGGAACCGCGCCAACCAACTCCCGATTCTGCGCGAAAACCATCGGCTTCACTGTCCTTTACGCTGCATCCGACTTCGCTTCCTCTTTCCTTGAGACGGCGGTGCGGGATCAATTCACGCACAAGCAGCGGCGCAAAGTCGATTACGAAGAAATCACCGAACGCGCTTGGACAAGGATTGCGTCCAAGCCTGGAACCGCGTTGCGGCTACTCGATCTACGCCGCAACGGATGCCTCTCGGTCGGCGCGCCGACCGACACGGTCAAGGCCCGCAATCAAGCTGCCGGCCAAGCATTCGCAAATGCCGTTTATGCCGACCACGCAGACATTGACGGATTTCTGTACGAATCCCGCCTGACCGGCGCGGATATCTACGCCGTGTTCGACCGCGGGATCGGCAAGCTTCAAGCAATGGATTCGGGAATGCTGGAGGAGCATCCGGAATTGCTGAATGTGCTGAAACGATACGGCATCAGCCTTGGCGATGAATGATAGAGAAGGCGCGCCGTTTCGCAGCCTGCAAGACGTTCCGTTTGCATCGGCTCTTGCAGGCGCTTTTGCGGCCCGGCTCAAGCGGCGAAAGGGCGGGCAGGGTTTTGCGATGCGGGCGGTTTCCGCACTGACGCGGCAGGCCGCGCGGCCTGCCGTTTCTTGCCTGCGGACAGACTGCGCCGCGATTCGACAAAGCCGACGGGGCTCGCATATAATCTGTCTTGGGGGGAACTGACGGATGAGCCGGGCAATCGAACAGTCGGACGGCGCCGGCGGGTTCCGCGTCGAAGGCATCCCGGG
The DNA here is from genome assembly GCA_965242705.1 of Bryobacterales bacterium. Classification (GTDB taxonomy): domain Bacteria; phylum Acidobacteriota; class Terriglobia; order Bryobacterales; family UBA6623; genus CATQHP01. The sequence goes on along the minus strand of OZ251486.1, from coordinate 4,208,098 downwards.
GCTGTCGAGAAAGGCCGCGGACTTTTTGCGCCGGCGGCCGCGGGAAGCGCGCATGGCCGTCGCCGTTGCCTTGGAAACAGCAGCCGCGCAAGACGCCCAACCCGCCGGGAAACGCAGGCGCAACAATTCCATCGAGATCCCGGAAAGTCTCAAGCCGTTCGTCGTATTCCATCCGGCAAGCCCCGACATGCTCGGCGTTGCGCAAGCCGCCGACCGCTTGGGACTTGCGGCTTCGACGGTTTACAACTGGGTGGCCGAGAAAAAACTTCTGGGCTGGACGCCGCCGGGGGGGCGCATGACAATCCCCGCCCGGCAGATACTCGGCCCCCACAGCGTTGTTCCGGGCATCCCCGAGATATTGGCCGTCATCGACGATTCCGAACTGGCGTGGTCGTTTCTGACCCAGAAATGGCCGTTCGCCAACGATGTCGCCTACCCCCTTGAGAAACTGAAAGACGGTCGGGTTGAGGAAGTGCTCGGCGTAGCCCCGGCTTTCGGCATGACCTTTACGTGAAAAGACCGCGCTATTCACGCATTCGGATCAATGCAGTACTTGCCGAAGTTGAGCCTCCATCCAGTTATCTTATCATATTGGGATGCTATCATTGGAAGTTGGTTGTTTTACGCCATGCTCAGTTTTCCGATATTCCCCCGCAGAAAATCTTGGGGAAAGGCCAAAACTCCCTTACGAATCCGAGCAACAAGTAAATCTTTGCCTAAGGGTGAGCCTCTTTCAAGCGCATTTAAATTCTGTGGAAATTGAAAATGCTAGAGTGGTTGCTTCAATTATTAAACTGGGCGATCTCTTTTGGATTGTTGCGTCGACTAGGTTTCTTAATGCTAAGAAAAGTTGATAGCTATTATCAAAATAGAAATGTTGATTTTTTGAGGTTGTTGGTGCGAATCAACAAAGAAAATGAATCTGCTTGGAATACTGCACTTGTTGAGCAGTATATTTACCACTACCGGCAACTCAAAGTATGGGATCAAATGATTAAGAATGGATCATATGCCAAAAAATCTATTAAATCTGATATTGCCGGACTACAATTAACCATTAAGGTGAGCCGCCATCAAGAATTGGCTGATATACTCAATGCGAACATGACAGGATTATATAACATGAACATTGAGGATTGGCAAGATTCTTTTGACATTATTTTGCGGAGTTCGATGCATAGAAAAAGTATAGTTGGAAGTGATGTGTTTATTATTCCAAGGTGTCTTTTGCTAAATCCCGATGGCTCAGAAGGCGCCGTGATTAATCGAGAAGATAGTATCAAGATATACAAAAGTAAAAACTGGAAAGACTAATGTGCCATGTAAGGGCAGCTTGTTGAGGCATTATATACTTGGACATCCAATGGCGTTAAGTATATTTTTCAGAGCATCCGTGCGGGTTAGACTCTGCGCGGGAGGTACGAGATTCTGCGGAAGCGGGACGGCTTAAGCTATTTGGCGTTCGGTTTGGGGGCGAAGGGGGTGGGCAGGGTTTTGACGATGCGGGCGGTTTCTTTGCTGACGCGGACGATGCGGCGGACGGCGGCTGTCAGGTCCGCGGAGTCTTCGAACCAGCCGTTGGGGTCGTTGACGATGCCGCTGTGCTTGTCCTGCACGATGCGGTAACGGTCGATGAACCATTCGAGCGGGGTGCGTCCGTTGACGACGTACTCGTGAGCCTCGGCGGGGATGCCGCGCAGGGTTATGTGCTCGTTGATGCGCAAGGCCGTCTTGCCGTCGATCAGGCGCATCTTGCGGGCGCCGATGCGGAAGTGCCGCTTGCCGGGCTCGCCCGCGCCCGCGAATTCAAGCTGCAGCGGGTATTCGGCGCAGGTTTCGTAGCCGAGATGCAGCCGCGCCAGATCGCGGCCCGCCTGGGCGAAGGCGCGGAAATCGGGCGCGAAGGGGATGCGCGGCAACTGCTTGGCCAAGTCGTTGGCGAAACGCTCGCGGTAAGCCGGCGCATGCAGCAGGCCGTAAGCGTAATCGAAAATCGCGTCCTTGTCGATGCTCTCGTCGTTGTAATGCTTGCGGAACGCGCGCAGAGCGGCGTCCGTGACGTTGTCGATGCGCTCCGGCTTGCTCTCGACGCCGGGAAGCGCGGCCTGTTCGGTATCCGGCAGTTGGTAGCGGTAGCGCGGGAAACATTGGCTTGCCGCCATCAGTCCGAGATCCGGCATGGAATCGACCATGAGGGCGGAAAACGGCATTTTCGAGCCGATGCCGGGGGCGCAAATCACACGATTTTTAGCTGTTTTAGTGGGGAATAAGTTGCTTCTAGCCGCGGGGCGCTGGATAAACATATCGTCGGTATAGCAATATGTTGAGACAAACGGACGATAAGCAACCTTGCGTATATGTTTATCTGAAAATTCAGCCTGTTGCCTCCGCATCAGAATGCCTTTCAGTCTCTCATCCCAATGAATTTTCTTGGAGAATTCGCTTGTAATTTTGTCAATACCATGAGGCTTTGGCTCGGTGAGGAGTTGCAAAGCTCCCATGTAGTCCTCGACCATGCCGCGGGCATTCTTGGCGCAATCGCCGCGGGAGAAGTTGTAGGTATATGCATCGCGCCCGGTTTTGTATCCATTGCTGAACAACCGGAAGATCGCTTCAGTGTCCTTTCCTGCTTTGACATCCTTGGATCCTATGGGGAAAAACTGCTGGAAATCGCCGCTGCGCTGGCCAATCCAGTCGTGATGCGGGTCGGGCTGGATTTCCTGCCAGTCGTCGATGGCGGCGATAGATTCCGCCTTGCTCAGGAAGGCGAGTTTCTCTTCGCGGGTGAGGTAGTCGCCGATGTCGCGGTAGAGGATGCGGCAGCCCTTCGCCTTGGGGTTCTTGGCAAGAATGGTAACCGCCACCGGCGCGCGGGAACCCTGCCCGAATACCTTGCCGCCTTCGCGGCGCGAGCGCTCGCCTTGCGTCCGCTGATTGCCCCGCAGGTTCAGGACATGAATCGAAGTGAACTCCTCGGCCAAGCAGGCGCGGACGCCTGAATCGGCGTTGCCGTCGATCCATGAGCCGTTGGTGACCAGCGCGATGACGCCCTGCTCGCCGATGCGGTCGGAAGCCCAGCGAACGGCCATCTTGTAGGTGTCGTAGAGGCTGTTCTTGAGCGTCGCTTTGGAGCGCGCCGCGTAGGTTTCGCTGACGCGCCGCTCCAACTCCGGGTAATCGACGTTGGGGTTGTCGTCCGCCGAGCTGCGCTGTCCCGTTGACCACGGCGGATTGCCGACGACGACCTCGATGGGCAGTTTCTGCTGCATCTCGGCGCGCTCGCTGTTGGCCGGCAGCCAATCGCGGGGGAAGCCGCTGCGGCCGGTGTGCAGGTTGAACGTGTCGGTGAGCACGATGCCGCTGAACGGCTCGTATTCGCCGCCCCGTTCGCGGCGTCCGTGGAACGCTTCCTCGATATGCACGGCGGCGATGTAGTAGGCCAGCAGCACGATCTCGTTGGCGTGCAACTCGCCTTTGTATTTGCGGGACAGGTCCGCCTCGCCGATCAGCCCGGATTGCAGCAGGCGGGCGAGGAAGATGCCGGTTCCGGCGAAGGGGTCGAGCACGTGGACGCCTTCGCCGCTCAGGCCGCGCCCGAACTCTTGGCGCAGCACGCGGTCGGCGCTGTGCAGGATGAAATCGACGACTTCGACCGGCGTATAGACGATGCCCAGCCGGTCGGCTTCCTTGCGCAGGGCGATGGCGAAGAATTTCTCGTAAAGCTCCATCAGCACGCGCTGGCGCGCCTGGCTGTTGTCGAGTCCCCGGGCGCGGCGGCGCACGCTTTCGTAGAAACGCTCGAGATCGCGCGTTTCGTCTTCCAGGCCGAACTCCTCGAAATCTTCGCGCAGCTTGTCGAGCGCCCGCGCCACCGGGTTGCGTCCGGCGAAGTCGTAATGCTCGAAGAGCGCCTCGAAGACGGGCCGCGTGAGGACGTGCTGGGCGATCATGGCTACGGCCTGACGCCGGCCGATGGAGTCGTTGATCGAAGCCCTGAGCTCGCCGTGGAAGGCGTCGAACCACTCGCGCAGGGCGTCGTTGGCGGGGTTGGCCAGCAGTCCTTCGATGCGTGCGACGAGGCGGGCGAAGATGTCGGCCACGTCTCCGGCCCAGGTTTCCCAGTACTTGCGGTCGCCGCATTTCTCGACGATTTTGGCGTAGATGGCCTCGGGCGGCAGGTCGAGGGGCGGGAAGGGGAGATCGATGTTTTCGCCAACGTCCCAGTCGATGAGGATGCGTTCGGGCGCCTTTTCGTTGAGGTCGATGCGGTTGATTTCGGCGTCGAAGCGGTCGTCGTGCGAGCGCAGCGCGCGGAGCACGCCCCAGACCGGGGCGAAGCGTTCGTTGTCGTCGAGCGCCGCGGCGGGGTCGACGTCGGGCGGCACGGCGATGGGCAGCACGATGTAGCCGTACTGCTTGCCTTCGGCCTTGCGCATGGCGCGGCCTACGGCCTGCACGATATCGACTTGCGAGTTGCGCGGACTCATGAACAGCACGGCGTCGAGCGCGGGCACGTCGATGCCTTCGGAAAGGCAGCGGGCGTTGGAGAGGATGCGGCAGGTTTCGTCGGAGCCCTCTTTCAGCCATTCGATATGCCGCTTGCGCTCGAGGGCGTGGTTTTGCCCGTCGATGTGCCGCGTTTCGCAGGCCGCGGCGGCGGCGCGCTCGTCCTCGGGAAGCTGCGCGGCGGCGCGCTTGACCAGGTTGCCCCAATGCGCGGTCAGCCGTTTCGAGGCGGCGATGGTGCTGCTGAAGGCGATGGCCCGCCGCAGCGGGCGCGGGGGTTCGCCGCCGGCGCCCGCCGGTCCGCGCCCGAGGCGGCGCTTGCTTTCGGGGTCTTGCAGCGCGCGCCAGCAGCCGACGATCTTGGCCGCGTCGGTGATGGCGATATTGCCCGCATCCCCGCCGCCGTCTTCGGCCAGATGTTCTTGCAGGGTCTTGTCCACGTGCTGTTCGGAGAGGGCCAGCACGGCCACCTTGTAATCGGAGAGCAGCCCCTGCTCGACCGCCCGCGAGAAGGGCAGGCGGTGGAGCTCCGGGCCGTAAACCGCCTCGTCGTCCATGGAAAAAACTTCGAGCTCGTGGCGCGCCGCCTTGGTTCTGGCTCCTTCGGTGTAGAGCCGCGGCGTGGCCGTCATGTACAGCCGCTTGCGGGCGCGGACGCGCTTTTCGTCATGCACCAGCACGAAGGGCGAGGTCTTGTCGCCGGGGCGCTCGACGCCGGTGGTGCGGTGCGCTTCGTCGCACAGGGCGAGGTCGAACGGCGGCGCGCCCTCGGCTTGCGCCTGTTCGACGAGGCCGAGCGAGTGGTAGGTGCAGAAAACGACGGTCAGCGCGTCCGCGGGCGCCGCGCGCAGCGCCGCCGAGACGGCCGCCGGGTCGGTGGTGACCGGGATTTCGAGTTCCTGGAAGGCGGCGTCTTCGCCGCGCTTGCCGGCGCTCGCATCGGAGCAGATGCCGATGTAGCGGTGCGCCAACGCCCGCTGCTCGGCCCATTCGCGCATCGACTGCTGGAACAGCGAAATCGACGGCAGCAGGTAGAGCGCGCGTCCGCCGACGCCGGCGGCGGCCTCGGCGATGCGCAGCGCGGTGAAGGTTTTTCCCGTTCCGCAGGCCATGATCAGCTTGCCGCGGTCGTGTTGCTTGAAGCCGTCGAGAACGTCCGCGAGCGCGGCCTGCTGATGGGGGCGCAGGTCGAACGTCTTGCGGCGCAGGCGCAGGTCTTCCGGTTCGCCGCGCAGCAGGTCGGGCCAGTCGATGGGCCGTTCGGCGAGATCGTTGTAGCGCAGCACGCCGCACGCGGGCTTGAGTCCGTCGATGGTTTTGCGCGCGTTCGGCCCCCAGCCGTCGCCGGTATCGACCACCATGCGGGCGGTGAAGGGCTCGCGCGCCGAGGCGGCGATGAACGAATCGAGATCGGGCTTGGCGATGCGCGTGCCCGGCGCGTAGCACTTGCACTGAATGGCGCAGTAGCCGCCCGCGCGCTCTTCGGCGACAAGGTCGATGCCGATGTCGTTGGCGTCGAACTCGTCCCGCTCGAAGGCCCATTCGGCCCACAGCCGGACACGGGAAAAACGCTCGCTGTAGAGCGGGTCTTGGGTGAGGAACGCGCGCATCAGGCGCTCGAACACCGCGCCTTTTTGCGATTGCGATTGGGCGTCGGCGCGGATGCGCTCGAGCGTTTGCTGAAAACCGCGGCTCAAATCGGGATCTCGCAAGAAACGGCCAAAACCGGAAAATTTTTGCGCAAAAAAGTTTGCGGCGTCAGTAGAAGGCGATCCAGCGCCCGGAAAACCCGACCCCGAACCAGAGACCGAGCGAGACGATCGCGGTCAGCGCGCCGCGCAGCCGCCGCTCTTCGCCGGCGGTCACTTTGCGCCGCACGGTGAAGGCGAACAGGGAGGCGGCAAGCAGAAAGCCCATTTTCCACCAGAAGGGCGGGCTGTAGTAGCACTTGACGGTTTCGGAGAGGAACAGCGGGACGCCGGTGGCGACCATGGCGGCCAGCGCGCCGACCATCCAGGGGTGCGCCTGCCGCGCCAGGTGGGCCGTCGATTGGCCGCGCAGGCCGAGCCCCAGCAGGCGCAGATCGACGACCAGCAGCGACCCGCCGAGCAGCGACAGCGCGAGCAGGTGGAAGCACTCGATCACCGGAAACAGCCACAGCGAATCGCGGACGGCCATGGCCGGCGGCGTGGTTTCCAGCCACTCGAAAAAGGGGTAGAGGTCCATGGGTTGCGGCGCTGCGGCGGGCGGTCAACCAGTATCGCACAAACGCCCCGGCAGACCGGCGATGCGTGTTTTTCGCCGATTCGGCCCAATCCGGACGGACTGCCCCGCCCCCGGCGGGCAAGGCTGCCCGCGTGGTACGGTAACTCCAGGAGCAGCATCATGCGTGAAGGCGATACCGGTTTGTAGGCACATCCGCCGACGGCTTGGATGTCCATGGGTTGGGGCGCCGCGGCGGGCGGTCAACCAGTACCGCACAAGGGGGCGGCGAAAGTTCGATGGAGGAATTCACGCCGCCGTCTGATCGATATAGTCGAAATCGAACCATACGCCGTTCAAATGCGCGAAATCCTTGTCCGTTGACAACAATACCGCGTTATGGGCATGGGCGGCCGCCGCGATCCAGAGATCGTTTTGCTCCATGGAAACAGCAGGTTTCGGCGGGGGAGCATTGCCGGGGGCATCTACGGACTTGCCGTGCGTCCAGGCGTCGATGCGGGCGTACGCGTCGAGAACCGCCGGGTCGATGCCGAGTCTGGGAAGTCGGAGCAGTATCTGTTCGAGTGCGGCAAGTCTCTTTTCGCCCCAGTCGTTCTTTTTCGCAAGAGCCAGAATCTCGCCGTGGCAGATTACGGAAGTAAAGGCGGCTGCTTCCGGGTTGTCTCGATTCACTTGCGCCAAAACCCGGCGCGCCCAAAGCGATCCCCGCGCAAGGCCGAGCAACAAGCCGGTATCCAGAAGGAAAGACTGCATCCGCCGACGGCTCAATCGATCTGCTTCAGGAGTTCTTCTATCGGCTCATCCCCCGGCCATGCGCCCCAGAGTTTCATGAAATCAGCGGGTCGGGCATAGCCTTGCGCCGAATCGAGCGGGCCGCCGCCGCGTTCGGCGAGGAATTTGCAGAGCGCGCCGGCAATGCTGACCGTCAGTTCCGCTTCGGCGACGTCGGGGATGCAGTCCTTGCAGCGCGCGCGGTCGGACGCATACGCCCACAGTTTCTCGACAACGCTTTCGAGCGGTTGGGGCAGATCGAGCGCCAGGGCGAGCCGGTCCATGTCGGGTTTGTATTCCCCGGTCAGGTCTTGGGCCGTTGCCTGCAGCGCCTCCATGACGCACAGCATGGCCGAGAGCACATCGGGCGCCGGGCGGCGCGAGAGCTCGCGGACGGCCTTGCGCATTTCGTTCGCGGCGCGCGGCCGGTTCGTTTCCTCCAGCATCCTGACGGTTTCCCAGGTTACTTCCCTGAACGGCTTCGGCCCGCGGAAGACGATGCGGCCTTCGCGCATTTCCCAACCGATGCCGTTTTCGCGGAAGAAGCCGTTGAGCAGATCGGCGAATTGCTGCTTGCCGGCCGGTTCGGCCGCCGCATAGAGCGCCTCGGCGGCGTCGTAAACCTTGAACCATTTGCAGTTTCTGAGCAGGGCGGCCACTTCATCGCGGATATGCGGAATCTCTGACCGGTTGGCAGGGTCGGGCTGAACAAGCAGGGTTCGGCAAATAACCTCGCGCATGGATGAGTAGGTCATGCCCGAGCGCAGGGCGATCTGCGGAACGGCTGCGCGCAGTTCCTCGGGGGCGTCCTCGCGAACGGTAATTTCGGCATCGACGGGGCGGTAGCCGCGCCGCTTGGCGAAGGTTTCGGGCATCGCAGTCTTCATCCATGATTGTACGCGACGGCGCGCGGGAGCTTCAGGAAGTCCGGCGGGAGCGGCGGTTGGCGTTTTCCGCTCCGAATGCCATTGCGGTATCATTCCAACAGGGAAGGCGCAAACGCATGGCGGATATCAGGATTGCGGACTTGACGGTCCCGGAGTTCGAAAAGCTCGTTCGCGAAATCGTCGAGGGAGCGGTCGAAGACGTGCTCGGCGACCCTGACGAGGGATTGGAGTTGCGCGGCGATTTTGCTGCAAAGCTGCGGCGTTCCTGCGCGGAAGTCGAAGCCGGCGGGAAAACGAAAAGCCTGTCGGATGTCGCAGCCGGACTCGACCTTTCCGAGTGACCTACGGTATTGAGTTGACGCCGGCGGCGGAAACCGACCTTCATCGTCCGGATGCAGCCGTCATGCGCCGCGTCATCGCAAAACTGCGGTGGTTATCGGAAAATATCGAGATAATCAAGCTCGAAGCATTGACAGGCAATCGGCAGGGCATATTCAAGCTTCGGGTAGGGAATTACCGTGTGTTCCATACCCGCGAAACCGTGAAGCGGCAGATCGTCGTTCACTACATCAGACACCGCAGCGAGGCGTACAAGAGCGCCTTTTCCGGCCGCAAAAAGAGCATGAAAAAGACAAACGGCCTCGAACAGGAAGGGCAACTCTGCGGGGGGATGGGTTACAATGCAGGCGGGCGATTCCATGACCAACAGGGATGCGACGAACAGGGATGCGATGCGCCGGCCGCCGCGGCTTGCGCCGTTTTCGCGGCGCGAGATGCTGCGGCAGACTTCCGTCGGTTTCGGGCTGACGGCTCTTGCCGGACTCATGGCCGACCCGGCGTATGCGTCCCCGGCCGGCGGCGGCGAGGCGGCGGGTCCGCACTTTGCGCCCAAGGTGAAGAACGTCATCTTCGCCTACATGTCGGGCGGTCTCTCTCACGTCGATTCGTTCGACCCCAAGCCGCGGCTGCAAAAGGAGGCCGGCGAGCCGATGCCGTTCGAGACGGCGCGGACGATGTTCAACCAGGACGGCAACATCTGGCCTTCGCCGTGGGAATTCCACCATTACGGCGAGTCGGGGATTCCGGTCAGCGATCTGTTTCCGCATATCGCCGGCTGCGCCGACGACATCGCCGTCGTGCGCTCGATGACCGCCAAGTTCATGGAGCATGCGCAGGCGAACTTCTATTTCCATTGCGGGCAGCCGTTTACCGGCTTTCCCTCGATGGGCGCCTGGACGACCTACGGGCTGGGCGCCGAATCGAAAGACCTGCCCGGTTTCGTGGTGATGGGCAGCGGCGGCATTCCGCTGGGCGGCATCAACATGTTCAGCAGCGGGTTCCTGCCGGCGGCGCATCAGGGTTCGTTCCTGCATCCGGACCGGGAGCAGCCCCTGGCCAACGTGCGGCCGCACGAGCCCGACGCGCAGCAGCGGCGGCGGCTGGACTTCATCCGCCGCATGGACGAAGGCTTTTTGTCCCGCGCGGGAGACGACGCTCAGGTCGAGGCGGCGGTCCGCAACTACGAGACGGCGTACAGGATGCAGTCGGCCGTGCCCGAGCTCTGCGACCTCAGCGGCGAAACCGAGGCGACGCGGAGGCTGTACGGCCTGAACTCGACCTATCCGCCCAAGCAGAATTACGCCCTGCAATGCCTGACGGCGCGCAGGCTGATCGAACGCGGCGTGCGCTTCGTCGAATTGACGATGGTCAACGGACGCAATCAGGGCAGCATGTCGAACCCCTGGGATCAGCACGCCGACTTGATAGCCGGCCATACCGGCAACGCGTTCAGCGTGGATCAACCTGTCGCCGGGCTGCTCAAGGATCTGAAGGCCCGCGGGCTGCTTGAGGAAACCTTGGTCATCTTTTCCGGCGAATTCGGGCGCACGCCGTTTATTCAGGGCACGAACGGGCGGGATCACAACCCCTACGGGTTCAGCCTGTGGCTGGCCGGCGGCGGCGTCAAAGGGGGAACGATCTACGGCGCGACCGACGAATACGGCTACAACGCGGTGGAAGGCATCCGCACGATTCACGACCTGCATGCAACGGTGCTGCACCTGTTGGGCATCGACCACGAAAAGCTGACCTACCGCTTCGGCGGGCGGGACTTCCGCCTGACCGACGTCCACGGCCACGTCATCCGCGAAGTGCTGGGGTGAGCGGCCGGCGAGAAGTCCGCACAAAAATTCGCGTCATTGGAACCGGGACGGCTCGCGCATCGGCCCGCGCGGCGGTATCTCCAGTTCCACGCCGCCGAAGGGTTTGAAAAGTTTGCGGATCGCCGTCCCCAGACCTTTTGCCGGCGGCGCATCCCGCTCGACGGCATCGGCCAAGATCAGCCGCACTTCCTCTTCCATTGAACGGCCGTGTTCGGCAGCCCGTTTGCGAAGACGGGTTTTTACATCGTCGTCGAGGTTGCGGATCGTGATGCTCGCCATTGTTGCGCCTCGCTGCTTGCAACAAATCTCAACTTACACCATGATTGCAATGCAATCAAGATGCCGCCGGCGGAACCCGCGTTACGTTTCGACGTTGTCCCAGATGCCGCTGCGGACTTCGTTGAGCCGGTGCTCGGCGGCGTCGCGGATGTAGCGGTACTTGTCTTCTTTCGCCGCGCGCTCGAGCTCCGCTTCGTCGGTCAGCAGCTTGACGGCCTTGCGGCGGATTTCCTCGTCGCCGGACTCGCGCATCAGGCGGTGGTAGTGCGTCTCCGCCGGCTTCATGGCGCGCAAGGCGGCGAACGCCTTGTGGCGCACGAACCATTCCGCATCGCCGATGACGACCTCGACGAGAACGGCCGGGTCGTCGATTTCCGCCAGCGCGCTCAGGCGGACGTCGGCGTCGCTATGCTTCCACTTGGGCCGCAGCGCGTTGAGAACGCCCATCGTTTTCTCTCCGCGGGCTAATCGCCGTAGCTGATGCGCCAGATTTTCTTGCCGCCGTCGTCGCTGACGAGCAGCGAGCCGTCGTTGAGTTGCAGCAGGCCGACGGGGCGGCCCCAGACGTCGGTGCTGTCGGAGCCGCTCATCCAGCCCGTAAGGAAGTCCTGCGGCCCCGATTGCGGGCGGCCGTCCTTGAAGGGGATGAACACCACGCTGTAGCCCACGCGCTCGGCGCGGTTCCACGAGCCATGAAAGGCCAGGAACAGCCCGCCGCGGTATTTTTCGGGAAACTGCGCGCCGGTGTAGAAGCGCATGTCGAGCACGGCGACGTGGGCGCCGAGCAGCACGTCGGGGTAGAGGGTCTTCTTGACCATGTCGGGCGCAACGCCCTTGTGGGCGGGCTCTTCGTGCGGCCCCGTGTAGGCGTAGGGCCAGCCGTAGAAACCGCCGGGCTTGATCTGCGTCAGATAGTCGGGAACCAGGTCGTCTCCCAGACCGTCGCGTTCCTGCACGGCGGCCCAGAGATCGTTGCTGTTCGGGCGCCATTGCAGGCCGATGACGTTGCGCAGGCCGGACGCCACCATCTCATGGCCGCCGCCGTCGGGGTTGTAGCGGTGCAGCGCCGCGCGAATGGGGTCTTCACCGAGATCGACGTTCGATCCGGAGCCGACGGAAACGTACAGTTTCGAGCGGTCGGCATTGAACAGCAGCGAGCGCGTCCAGTGCCCCCTGCCCGTCTCGCCGAAGTTGACGATCTCCTCGCCTTCGCCGGCGGTCACGGCCTCGGCGTCGTACGGGTAGCGTTTGACCGAGGTCGGTTCGGCGACATAGAGCCGGCCGTCATGAAGGGCCAGGCCGAAAGGCCGGTCGAGATTTTCGATGATCTTCTTTCTGCCGCCGTTGCGGAGGACATGGACGGCGCCATCGGTCTGGTTTCTGGAACCCGAATCCGACAGGATCACCTCATCGTTGGGGCCGAGGATCATGAAGCGCGGCCGCTCGAAGCCGCCGGAAGCGTACTCTTCCACCTTGAATCCGGCCGGAACCTGCAGGGCCGCGCCGTCGGGCTGCTTCACCACCCGCGGGCGGTTGCGCGCCGAGGGCGAATGGAACGGCTCGGGCAGCCCTTCCCCCCAATTCACCGGCTTGCGTGAATCCTGGGCGTTTCCCGCCGCGCAAAGCGCGAACAGGCTGCAGGCGAGCATGGTGGCGCGAGTTTTCCTGGTCATGCTCAATAGGATAGCAGCCCGCGGCGGAACGCCGATCCGCAAAGGCGCCCCAAACCCGTGAGCGGCGCCGCGCGGCAGTTTGCATAATGGCTGCATGGGGCCGATTTCGGCGCTGCGGCAAGGCTTCGCGGTTTTTCTGCTCGCCGCGGCCTGTCTGCCGCCTGTCGCCGCCAAGCCGAATTTCATCGTCATCCTGCTCGACGATCTGGGGCGCGGGGATATCGGCGCGTACGGCAATGCCGTCATCCGCACGCCGCATCTCGACCGCATCGCGGCGGAGGGGGTGCGGCTGACCGAGTTCTATTCGCCCTCGCCGACCTGTTCGCCCGCGCGCGCGGCGCTGCTGACGGGGCGCCATCCTCTGCGCACCGGGGTCACGCGCGTTTTCGTGCCCAAGGAAAAATGGGGCTTTCCAGCGGCGGAAATCACGCTGGCCGAGCACTTGCGTTCCGCCGGCTATGCGACGGCCTGCATCGGCAAATGGCATCTCGGCGGACGCAAGGCGTTCCGCCCCGGACTGCACGGGTTCGACCGCTTTTACGGGGTGCTTTACAGCAACGACATGACGGTGCTGCCGCTGCTCAAATGGCCGCGGTTCGAGTTGCTCGATGAGAATACGCCGATCGAATCGCCCGCCGCGCCGGAAAACCTGACGCGGCGCTACACCGAGGAAGCGATCCGCTTTCTGCAGGCGAACGGCAAGCGGCCTTTTTTCCTGTATCTGGCGCACACCATGCCGCATATTCCCTTGGCGGCTTCGGCTGAATTCGCGGGCAAGTCGCGCTACGGACTCTACGGCGACGTGGTCGAAGAGCTGGACGCCGGCATCGGCCGCGTTCTCGAGGCCGCCGCGGCTCTAGGCATCGACGACGAGACTTTCGTCTTCGTCACCAGCGACAACGGCCCCTGGCCCGGGGACGCGAAAACGCGGGGAGGCTCCACCGGCGGACTGCGCGGTTCCAAGGGCACGTCGTGGGAAGGCGGACTGCGCGCGCCCTTCCTCGCGCGCGCGCCGGGACGACTGCCGGCAGGCGAAACGCGCGGCGGCATCGCCACCCTGATGGATCTGTTCCCCACGATCTCGGCGGCGGCGGAATTGCCCTTGCCCGAGGGAACCGCCTATGACGGACGCAACATTCTCGGTCTGCTCGAAGGCCGCGCGGCCTCGCCTCACGAGCAAGTATTCTTCAGCGATACCCGACGCCTCCACGCGATGCGTTGGGGCGCATGGAAGCTGAAACTTTACGAGCGGGAGGTGGATCGCAAGGGCCGCGCGCGGCGGGCGCGCAAAAACTCGGCTCCCGAGTTGTACAATCTTGCCGACGACCCCGGCGAGCAGCGCAACGCCGCCCGCGAACGTCCTGAAATCGCCGCCCGGATGCTCGCCGCGGCGCGCAAGTTCGAAGACGGGATCGAACCCACGATGAAGCTGCCCCCGCGCGGGCGCTCGGTGATCGGCGGGCTGCTGACGCAGGGGCCGAAGCAGCCGGGCAAAACGCCCCGCTGACGGCCGGCGGCGTAACTTTACGGCGGCGGCGGCGTCTTGATCCATAGCGATGCCGGGGATTCGGATCTCCCCCTGGATTCCGAATCGCCGGTTGATCGTCTCCTCCCCATATCCGGCGGAGGGGCGCGCATCGGACGGGCGGCGCGGTCTTGCTCGCTTCCCAATCCGCGCCGCCCGATGCAGCGAACCTCCGCCGGACGGAATTTTTTCCTGCGCATTGCCCGGCGGCGCGGATTCCGCCTCGGCGGTTTGCGATAATCCTCGGCGATGCAGCCGCAAAACAACCTCAGCCGGCGCGCGTTTCTCTCGACGCTTTCCGCCGCCTCGCTCAAGGGAGCGGACGCCGCTCCCCGCAACGTGCTGTTCGTCGCCTCGGACGATTTGAACAACAGTCTGGGCTGCTACGGCCATCCGCTGGTGCAGTCGCCGCATATCGACGGCTTGGCCGCCCGCGGCGTCCGCTTCGACCGGGCGTATTGCCAGTTTCCCTTTTGCGGACCGAGCCGCGCCTCGCTGCTGACCGGCCTGCGCCCCGACCGCAGCGGCGTCACCACCAATCAGCAAGTCGATTTCCGGCGCAAGAACCCCGATGCCGTCACGCTGCCGCAGTATTTCAAGCAGAACGGCTACCGCTCGATGCGGGTCGGCAAGATTTTCCACATGGGGGTTCCCGGCGGCGTGGGCACGATGCGCCACCAGGACCCGCCGTCATGGGACGTTTCCATCAGCCCCGACGGGCTGGAAGACGAAAGCATCGGCGAGGGCGGCAATCCGAACCCCGATCTGCGCCATGGCCTGCGCATGCAGTGGGTGCGCACCGCCGACGACCGCGGACAGGCCGACACCGCGGCCGCCGACAAGGCGATCGAGCTTCTGGAGGAAACCGCCGGCGAGCCGTTTTTTCTGGGGCTGGGGTTCGTGCGTCCGCACGTGCCCTTCGCAGCGCCGTCGGAGTTTTTCGACCTCTACCCGCTCGACGCCGTCGAACCCGTCTCGAACCCCGCGGACGATCTCGACGACATTCCCGCTCCGGCAAAGAATCTCCGCCCGTTCCTGTGGAACGACATGGGCATGACGCCGACGCAGCAGCGCATTGCCCTGCGCGGCTACTATGCGTCGGTTTCGTACATGGACAGCCAATTGGGGCGCGTACTCGCCGCGCTCGACCGATTGAAACTGACGGACAACACCGTCGTCGTCTTTTTCGGCGACCACGGCTGGCATCTGGGCGAGCATACGCACTGGCAGAAAATGTCGCTGATGGAGGAATCGGTGCGGGCGCCGCTGATCGTCTCCTCGCCGGGGGCCGCGGGCAACGGACGTTCGACGAAGGCTTTGGCGGAGTTCGTGGACATCTACCCGACTCTGGCCGATCTTTGCGGGCTTGCGCCGCCGCGCGGACTCGACGGCGCGAGTTTGGCGCCGGTTCTGGAAAACCCGCTCCGGTCGATCAAAGAGGCCGCGCACAGCCAGGTGGAATACGAGAACCGCATTTACGGCCGCACCGTGCGCACCGACCGTTACCGCTACATCCAATGGAAGGGCGACGGCGGGGGCGAAGAGCTTTACGACCACCGCAACGACCCGCGGGAGTTCCGCAACCTGGCGGCAAGCGCGCGGCGCGGCGGCATCGTTGAGCGCCTGCGGGCGGAGATCGAGTGGCCGTAGCGCCGGCGCAAAGCAAGCGTCCGGCCGGCCCCAACCGACTATTC
The DNA here is from genome assembly GCA_965242705.1 of Bryobacterales bacterium. Taxonomy (GTDB): domain Bacteria; phylum Acidobacteriota; class Terriglobia; order Bryobacterales; family UBA6623; genus CATQHP01. The sequence goes on along the minus strand of OZ251486.1, from coordinate 4,192,378 downwards.
GCGGCGGCGGCCGTCAGCCGCGCGCGGCCGCGTAGGCTTCGTCGAGCAGCTCCACCACGTGCATCACGGGCTGCCGCTTCGAGAATTTTCGGGCGCCGGCCTGGAGTTGCAGCATGCAGCCGGGGTTGGCCGTAACAATCGTGTCCGCGCCGGTCGACTCGATCATGCGCATCTTGTCTTCGAGCAGCGCCATCGAAATGTCGGTGTGCTCGACGTTATAGACGCCGGCCGACCCGCAGCAAAGCTCGGTCAGCGGAAGCTCGCGGAACGTGACGCCCGGAATGGCGGCGATGATCCGCCGCGGCGGCATACGGACTTTCTGGCCGTGCAGCAGATGGCAGGAGTCCTGATAGGTCACGGTGCGGCGCACCTCGCCGAAGTCGCGGTTCAGTTCGATGGAGGCCAGGAATTCGCTGACGTCTTTCACCTTGGCGGAAAACGCCTCGGCGCGGCGGCGCCATTGCGAACCGGGTTCGAACAGGTCGGGATACTCCTTGAGCACCGAGCCGCAGCCGGCCGTGTTGGTAATGATCGCGTCGTAGCCGCCCGCTTCCAGAGCGGCGATGTTCCGCCGCGCCTGCTCGCGGCCCAGATCGCGCAGCCCGGCGTGGACGTGCAGCGCGCCGCAGCAGCCCTGCCCGCCGGGGATATCCACGGCGCAGCCGTTCTTTTGCAACACCCGCACCGTCGCCTCGTTCAGATGGCTGAAAAAAACGTTTTGCATGCATCCGGCCATGAAGGCCGTGCGATGCCGGGTTTCCCCTTCGGCGGAAAAGGTCTTGCCGATGCGCTTGAAGAAGAACGGCGCCTGCGCTTGGGGCGCAAGCTGCTCCAATTCGCCGAGCCGGCCGAGGCCGTCGAAAAACCCCGTTGCGCGCATCATTTTCTGCAGGCCGCTCTTGCGGTAGAAAAGCAGCTTGTATCCGGCGGCGGCGAGCAGGAAACGGCTGCGCAGGATTTTGTCGAACGCCAACCAACGGACGAAGCGGGCCGCGGGCGAGCGCGGCGCTTCGTTTTCGATCTGCGCCAGCGCCCCCTCGATCAGCCGTCCGTATTGCACCCCGGAAGGGCACGCCGTCTCGCAGGCGCGGCACGCCAGACAAAGCCCGATGTGCTCGACATAGTCGTCGTTGATCGACATGCCGCCCGAGGCGACTTGCGCCATTTGGTAGATGCGGCCCCGCGGAGAGTCCATCTCGACGCCGAGCTCGCGGTACGTCGGGCAGGCGTTGAGGCACAGCCCGCAATGCACGCATTTCTTCAGGTCTTCGGCCTGAGGCTTGTCGAGAACGGGCAGGCTCACGGGAAACAGGATAAGGCAGTCAAGCCAGGATGTCTCGATGCACCATGCCGGCAACGTCGGTCAGGCGGAAGTCGCGGCCGGAATCGCGGTAGGTCAGTTTCTCGTGATCCATGCCGAGGACATGCAGCACCGTGGCATGGAAGTCGTGGACGTGCATGCGGTTCCGCTCGGCGTGGTAGCCGATCTCGTCGGTCGCGCCGTAGCGGAACCCTTTCTTCACGCCCGCGCCGGCCATCCAGATCGTGTAGCCGTAGGGGTTGTGGTCGCGCCCGTCGCCGCCCTGACTGACCGGCGTGCGGCCGAACTCGCCGGCCCATATGACGAGCGTGTCGTCGAGCATTCCGCGCGATTTGAGGTCTTTCAGCAAGCCCGCGATGGGCTTGTCCACCTCGACGGCGTTGGCGGCGTGCTTGTTGTAAAGCTCAGAGTGCTGATCCCATTTGTAGGAATGGGTGCATTGCACGAAGCGCACCCCGCGCTCGCTCAGCCGGCGCGCCAGCAGGCACTGCCAGGCGAAATCCGCCGTGGTCGGCTCGTCGAGGCCGTAGAGTTTCCGGGTCGCCGGCGATTCCTTCTCGACCTCGAACGCCTCGGGAGCCTGCACCTGCATGCGGAAAGCCAACTCGAACGACTGGATGCGCGCTTCGAGCCGCGGGTCGTGCTTGCGCATCTCGGCGTGCCGGCGGTTGAGATTCTGCAGCATGTCGAGTTCGTAACGCTGCCGTTCTTTGGAGAGTCCCTTGTTGATCAGGTACTCGATCGGCTCGCCGCGGATGTCTTCGACTTTCAGGCCGGCGTGGCCGATCGGCGTCCCCTGAAACGAACCGGGCAGAAAAGCCGACGACCAGTTCTTCGAACCGCCGTGCGACAGCGCCGGTTTGATCGTGATGTAGCCGGGCAGGTCCTGATTTTCCGTGCCGAGGCCGTAAACCGTCCACGAGCCCATGCTCGGGCGCGTGAACGTGCTGCTGCCCGTGAAAGTCTGCAACAACGCCGCCCCGTGGTCGACGCCTTCGCCGACCATCGAATGAATGAAGCACATATCGTCCACGCAGTCGCGCACGCGGGGAAACAAATCGCTGACCGCGATGCCGCTTTCGCCGCCCGGTCGGAACTTCCACGGCGAGCGCATCAGCGGCCCCGCTTCGTTCTCGTCGTCGAAAGCCAACGGGCGTTCGATGGGCAGCGGCCGGCCGTCGTGCTTGTCGAGATAGGGTTTGTGCTCGAAGGTATCGACCGAAGACGGTCCGCCGTGCATGAACAGGAAGATGACCTTCCCGGCGCGCGGCGCGAAATGCGAGGGGCGCGCTGCGAGTGGGTTCGCAGGGTCGAAGGCAACGTCTTTGGCCGCCGCCCGATTGCCCGCGAACAGCCCGCCGAGTCCCAACAGGCCGAAACCGCAGGCCGCGTCGCGCAGCATGCCGCGCCGCGTCACGGGCTTGACGGCGTTCATGTGGTCGATCGTGTCTCGGTAATTCATTACCGTCGATTCCGTCTTCCCTGTCGTTTCGCTCCGGCGCGCCGCCGCGTGAGCGCCCTGTGCGGGCTGTTCGGACGCGGACGGAAACCCGCCGCTGCGGTTGGCGCCGCGGAGGCGCGGCCTCTGAACATCGATTATACAAGCCGAGCGGCGAACGGTTGGTTGTGCAACACGAACCTCCCCAAGCGCGCCGAGGGGCGATGCGCGCCGAAGTAGTCGAGGCTGAATTCGGGGTCGCGTCCCTTGCCCATGAACTGCTGCCTGACGGCGTTGCCGCCGCCGTAGCAGTCGGGGAGGCGCCCGTTCAGCCCCGGAGCGATGCGCTCGCCGAAGGGAAAGAAGTCCCGGCACTCCGCGAACGTCTTGTCCTGCTTCGTCATCAGCCACGTCGCACCCAAGTGATCCTGCGTGATGAACAATCTGCCGCCGCTGCCCGCCGCCGGCGCCTTCGACGAATACTCATTCGCAGGCCGGCACGACTGCTACGGCGCGGGGGCGGCTCCGGCGCGGAACAGATCGCTTACGATGGGCGCCGCGCTGTCGAATTGGGTCAGGGGGTTGAGGCCGAGCAGCCACTCGACGCTGCGCGTCAGCGAGGGCGTGGAGACGAATTTCTCAATGACCGTTTCGCGGCGGGCCGGGCCGCCGGCGACAACGGCCCCTTTGAGCCGCGGCGACAAGGGAACGACGAAGAGGGCCGTTTCGGCGAAAGCCGCGCGGCGCTCGAGGGCTTCGACCGCCAAGCCGAGGCGGCGGTCCTGCTCGTCGGCCGGGCCGTGCAGGCGGACGACCGTCAGCGTCGGCGTGCGCTCGGCGTCCGCGGCCAACAATTCCTCGAATCCGCGTCCGCCGGGGAGGCCGTAAAGCGCCGTCGAAAGCCCGGCGTCCGCGGCGTTCGACCACAGGGTTCCCGCCGCGGGAGAGGCTGCTCGGGGAACCGTCCCGAGATGCGCGAAGGGCAGACGCCCCGCCGCCGCGGCCGGGCCGAGCTTGGCTGCGAAGTCCGTTTCATGGGCTCTGCTCAGCCATTCCAGTTGCGCCAGGGCGCCGCGCCCGGCGGGGACGGCCCCCGCCAGATAGATGAACCGATTGCGCAGGCGCCGCCACGCCGCGCCGCGCGCGTCGGTAAACAGCAGCACGACGTGCTTGACCGCGCCGGGAACGGCGGGCGGCGTCTCCGCCGGCGGGGGCAGGTTGCGCACGGCCGCCGCCGTCAAATAGCCGAGCTGCTCGGCGTTGAGCGCGGGCAGGATGCCGGCGAGGCCGCCGTTTTCGGTATCGCCCTTGCCGCTCAGGTAGGCTATGCCGCCGCCGGGCAGCCCCGCCGCGGCGGTCGGGAACCAGCCCGTCGGCAAGGCGCCGACGACTTCGATCAACGCCTCGGAGATATCGGCTACGACGATGCCGTTATTGCCCGAGTTGACGATATACAGTTCGTCGGCTGCGCCGAGGCCGAGGGCCGTCGGCAACGAGCCGATCGGAGACGCCGGGGCCGGGGCAACGGGAACGACCTGGATCAACTCGCAGCGGTCTTCCGCGGTGACGCCGAGCGACCAGACGCTGTCGGTATAGGCGCAGGCAACGAACAGCCGGGCGGCATAACGGCGCGCTTCGTCGTCGGGGTCTTGCGGGTCGAGCACTTCGACCGCTCCCGGCGCGATGAGCATATCCGTCGGGCGCTCGCCGACGGGGATGCGCTCGACCAGCCGACGGTCAGCGAGTCGGTACAGGCCGACCGAGGCTTCCGCCCAATGCGTGATCCACAGATGCTTGCCGCCGGGGGCGAGGCGCATGCGGTAGGGCGCGGCGCCGGTCTTGAAATCGCCGAGCACGAGGCCGGACTGCGTATTGATGACGCTCACGGTTGCGGCCATCACGTCGGCGGCGTAGAGCAGCCGGTCGTCGGGGTCGAAGCGCACGTCGCCGATCAGGGTCGGCCGGCCGCGCGCGCCGCCGGGCAGGATGGGGAACTCGCGTTTGCAGCGCAGCTTGCCGTCAATGAACGAGAGTTCGAAAACGCTGCCCCGCGCGCCGCCGCCGACATACACCTTGTCGCCGCGGCGGTTGAGCGTCAGGCCGAGCCAGGCGTCGGGCAACTCGAGGCGCTGGACGAGACGGCGGGCGGCCAAGTCGATGACGCCGACCGACGGGGTTTCGTAGCCGGCTTCGAGCACGAGCAGATGTTTGCCGTTGCGGGAGACCTCCAGCGACATCGGCAGGCTGCGCAGCGGCACTTGCGTTCCGGAGGGCGTAATGCGCTGTCCGGTGGGCAGGAGCGAACTGCCGTCGGGCTGCCGTCCGGGCCGCGGTTGGGCGAATGCGGAGAAAGCCAAGGCCAGCGCGGCGAGGCAACAGGCCGCCGGAGCTTTCGCGCGCTCCAAGCCGCCGTCGAGCCGCCGCCGTCTTGCGCTGCGCATCCTTTCCGGTAAAGTAGCACGCGAAAACAGGGCCGCGCTTTGCGCGGCAGGGGTTAGGGGTACGGTCCCACAGACTGATGGTGGGGTATATAATGAGGGGGGAAGGGAGATGTTATGGCACAGGTATTACATGGAAGCGCCACGACGACGCACGCCATCCGAGCAGAGATACAGCGATCGAAAGCTTCGCTCCGCGAGTTGAGCAAGAAGTACGGCATCAACCCCAACACGGTGTTGAAGCGGCGGCGGCGAAGTTCGGTCGAAGACCGCAAGATGGGGCCGAAGAATCCGCGTTCGACGGTTCTCAGCGTGCGCGAAGAAGCGCTCATCGCGGCCTTCCGCAAGCACACGCTGTTGTCGCTCGACGACTGCCTGTACGCCTTGCAGCCGGTCATCCCCAAGCTGACCCGTTCCTCGCTGTACCGTTGTTTGCAGCGGCACGGCATCGGCCGGCTGCCGCCACAGAGCGGCGCGGACAAGCCGCAGCGCAAGCGCTTCAAGCGCTACCCCATCGGTTACTTGTACGGTCCCACAGACAACTAGGTCGGGGTATAATGAGGGGTGGAGGGAGATGTTATGGCACAGGTATTACATGGAAGCGCCACGACGACGCACGCCATCCGAGCAGAGATACAGCGATCGAAAGCTTCGCTCCGCGAGTTGAGCAAGAAGTACGGCATCAACCCCAACACGGTGTTGAAGTGGCGGCGGCGAAGTTCGGTCGAAGACCGCAAGATGGGGCCGAAGAATCCGCGTTCGACGGTTCTCAGCGTGCGCGAAGAAGCGCTCATCGCGGCCTTCCGCAAGCACACGCTGTTGTCGCTCGACGACTGCCTGTACGCCTTGCAGCCGGTCATCCCCAAGCTGACCCGTTCCTCGCTGTACCGTTGTTTGCAGCGGCACGGCATCGGCCGGCTGCCGCCACAGAGCGGCGCGGACAAGCCGCAGCGCAAGCGCTTCAAGCGCTACCCCATCGGTTACTTGCACATCGACATCACGCAACTGCGCACGGCTGAGGGCAAGCTCTATCTGCTGGCGGCTATCGACAGGACTTCCAAGTTCACCTTCGCCCAGGCTCACCTGCGCGTCGATCAGACTACCGTCGCCCAATTCCTGCGCGATCCGGCCGCCGCCCTGCCCTACAGGCTGCATACCGTGCTGACCGATAACGGCGCGCAGTTCACCAACCGCCGCAAGGGGGCGGCCGCCGCCGCGCACAGCTTCGCCCAGGTTTGCGCCCAGCTTGGCATCGAGCAGCGCCTCACCCGACCCAACCACCCCTGGACCAACGGCCAGGTCGAACGCATCAACCGCACCATCAAGGAAGCCACCGTCAAACGCTACCACTACGACAGCCACGACCGCTTCCGCAGCCACCTCGATTGCTTCCTCAACGCCTACAACTTCGCCCGCCGCCTCAAAGCCCTCAACGGCTCCACTCCCCACCAATTCATCTGCAACCTCTATGACTCAGAAGAAAACCACCGCTTCCACCTCAATCCGTATCATCACTTCGCGGGACCGAACAGCAGTGGCATTTCGGGATGAAGGCGCACATCGGGGTGGACGCGGGTACGGGGCTGGTGCATAGCGTGGCGGCGACGGGGGCGAACGTGGCGGACGTGACGCAAGTGGGGCGGCTGCTGCACGGCGGGGAGGAGCAAGTACACGGAGATGCCGGGTATCAAGGAGTGGAGAAACGGCCGGAGCAGCGGGAGCGTGTGCTGGCCTGGCAGGTGGCGATGAGGCCCGGCCGGCGGCGGCAGTTGGCGGCGGGCAGCGCGGCGGCGCAGGCGGAGCGGCGCAAGGCGGCGGTGCGGGCCAAGGTGGAGCATCCGTTTCTGTATGTGAAGCGGCGCTTCGGCTAGGCGAAGGTTCGCTATCGCGGCTTGGCCAAGAACAGGGAACGGCTCAGCCTGTTATTCGGCTTGGCCAATCTGCTCATTGCCGAGCGTTATGCCGCAGCCTGAGCGCCACAACGCAGGAGCAGTGCGTCCACAGCGGCTCGAAGCCGCTGAAACGGGGGCATAACCACTGCCAAGAGCTCAAAATCAGCACAATTTCCATGCAAATCTCATTGCCAACCCCTCATCAAACGCCTCCATCCGCCAACATCATCCTTCTTCTGCCCCTCTTGCGCTATTATTCAGACCTTCCCTAGACTGAAGCAGGTGCCGTTTCTCCGTTTGTCGCCGCGGATGCTGCCGATCGCTACGGTCAAGCTCGATGCGGCCGGCGGGCTGTCGTTCGTCTTTTCGCTGCCCGCCGGAGGCTGCCTTGGATTGGGCGTGGCGCCGGTCTCCGTCGGCTCCCCTGCTCTGTGCAGCGAACTGATTTGAGTGTATACTTCTTTGTCATCCAAAAATATTTCCTTCAGAAACGCCACTATTTGCGTTCTTCCATGGGCCACTGAAGTGATTGCTCTCATCGACTACGATAATCTCAATGTCCTGATGCGGCGTCGCGGGGTCAGGCACGTACTTGATACCCTGCTGAACGTTCTTGGCAGCAGACGCGTTGCAGTTGAGCGCGAAATTCTCTGCCGTCTCTACGGCGGCTGGTTCTACAAGGACTCTTTGTCACGAAGTGCCCAACGCATCCTTCCGTATATCCGGCAGGATTTCCCACAGCGAATGATCACCATCGACAAACATGGGGCGCGTACCGTGCTTGTTCGTGTGGAACTCGCCAGATCACTGGTCTGCGATTCGCGGATCGAACTCACGCATACCTATCGTCAACGCTCGCTGCCGCCAAGCTTGCGGTGTGCAGCCGCGCCATTCCCGAACTGTACGGAGCCAGTTCACTGCCCAGTTACAGACCTCACCCCGTTCATCCGTAACAACAAGTGCCCCGTTGACGGCTGCGCTGTCGAACCGCAGGAGGTACTGGAGCGCGCAGAGCAGAAGCTGGTCGATTCGATGCTCGTCATCGATCTGGTCCATCTGGCGCAAACAAAGACGGAGCATCTGGTCGTGGTTTCGGCGGACGATGATCTCTGGCCCGGCATTCGTTTCGCGCTCCTGAGTGGAGCGTCCGTCATTCATGTGATTCCTCGTCAAGGTCAATCCGTACCGAATCGTTATCGGTACCTGGAGACGCCGACGTACGAACGAGTCGAGATGTAGGATGTAATCATGGAGTTCGATGTCTTCAAGCGGGTCGTAACCTGTTTTGCCGATCGTGTGGATGACATGGATGCTGGCAAGGGCGATCTGCTTGTGCAGATTCGAGACGAGACGATCATCGCTACGCTGCAGCAGCGGCCGAATGGGTTGATCGTCGAAGAAAACGGCGTGAGCATGCGCGCCGAGTCATGGATCGTAAATCGAGTAGCGAGGGTTTCGCTGCTTGCGGACCGAATCTGCTCGTACGTGTCGCCGCCGGATCACTTCATCAGCCCGGCCGGGTCCCTGCTCGATCACCCCGATCACGATCCGAGCAGATCGGGTGATGGAGTTGCCCGGCCGGACGCCGTCGAAGCGGTCGCCAAACTGCTTGATCGTCGGCCCGGCGGCGCGACTTCCGTCGTCTATCTGACATCGGACGCGGGCGAGGGAAAAACATCGCTGATCGATTATCTCGCCGTCGCACAGGCGAAGGAGTACAAGGCCAAGCGGACGGACTGGCTGCTCGTGCCGATTTCGTTGAGGGGGCGGACATTCCTACGGTTCGACGACGTCGTGGTCTCGTCGCTGGTGAACCGATTGCGGTTTCAGCTTCTGTACTACGACGCTTTTCTTGAATTGGTTCGCCTCGGCGTACTGGTGCCGGCCTTCGACGGCTTTGAGGAAATGATCGTTGAGTCGTCTTCAGGAGAGGCTATTTCAGCACTCGGTAATCTGGTGGGAAAACTGCAATCCGCCGGCACGGTGCTCGTTGCAGCCCGCAAAGCCTATTTCGACTATCTGAGCTTCCGAACCCAAGCGAAACTGTTCGACGTTATCGGTACGCAGGGAAATGTCACGTTCGGGCGCGTGTCGCTGAAGCGATGGGACCGCAGCGTGTTCACCCGATACGCCCGGGAACGCGATGTCGGCGATCCCGATGACCTGTTCCAAACCGTCGCGAGACGGCTTGGCGATGAGCATCCGGTATTGACGCGCGCCGTGCTGGTCCGCCGGCTGGTCGACGTTGCGGTCGAGAAAGCCGATCTGAGCCTTCTGCTGCAACAGATGGGGCAGGATCCGCAAGACTACTTCCATCAGTTCGTTGTCGGCTTGGTCGACAGGGAAGCCAAAGATAAATGGGTGGACAAATCCGGCGACCCGCCGCGGCCATTGTTGACGACCGAAGAGCATCACGAACTCTTGGCGATGGTCGCGCAGGAAATGTGGCTGAGTACGACGGACGATCTCAAGATCGATGAGATCAATATCCTCGTGGAAATGTTTGCGGACGCCAAAAAGAAGAACCCAGCGGTCACACGGCAAATTGGAGAGCGCATCAAGCAGCATTCGCTCCTCGTTGTGTCCGGTATTGGCCGTGAGGCGCTGGCATTCGATCACGAAGATTTCAGCGTCTTCTACTTGGGACAGGCGCTGGGGCGAACACTGGTCGATGACGACTCCGGCACGGTGAGAACAATCGTCGAGAAAGCCGCCTTGCCGACATCCGCAGCGGCTGAAGCGATCGGGTTCGTCCAGCGACAAGGCGGAGATCGAAAGAAGCTGTTGGCGCTGTTGCAGAGGCTGGCCGACGTCGAGTTGCCGGCATCATTCGTCAAGGAGAACTGCGGGGTCTTGACGCTTGCGTTACTCAATGGGCAAGATAGCGGTCCGTACGAGATCCGGAACATGAGTTTTCCCACCGGCGCGCTGAGTGAACGAGACCTCCGTAACGTTACAGTGTCCGGCTCTTATTTTCACGCGACCAGCCTGACCGACACGGTGTTGCGCGAGTGCAGATTTGTGAATTGTGATTTTGAGCGTATCGAGTTCGACGATTCTGCGGAGGTTTTGCTGTCCTCATTCGACGGCAAATATAACATCGGCAGTGTCATACGGACGATTGATGCCGACGATCCTATCGAGCGATTCGATCCGGTATCGATAAAACGCGAGCTTCGTCGCGCGGGATTCGAAATCGAGTGCGACGGGGTGAGCGATGACGAAACTTCGGGTCGGGACCTGGACAGCGGAAGTCCGGATGAAGATCTGCTCGTCTTGCAGCGGTTTCTTCGAGGATTTCGCCGCGCAAACGAGATCAACGAAGCAACGATACGGTTGCGGCTTGGGAGACAGCAATCCAAACATTTCTTCAATTCGCTGCTACCGCGGCTGCAGGAATCGGGCGTGGTGAGAGAAGTCGGTTACCGTGGTCGCGGCGTTCAAAAGCGATTCAAGCTGGCGGCGCAGATGACCCGTATTGAGAAAGCCTTGAGCGAGGCGGGCGGGACGTTCGACCGTTTCGTACAGGCGTTCCCCAAACATGACGGAGCCAATCAGCGATAGGCGGCCAACCGTTCTTCAATTCATCGAGAAATCGCTTGTAATGAGCGAGCCGTCGCGATAAACGTCATCTTTTCCGACACGAGCGTTTTCCGACACGAGCGGAGCAAAATGGGACGGGAAATCCCCGCCCCGTGTCCTAGGGAAGGTCTGAATAATAGCGTAAGAGGGGCAGAGGAAGGATGATGTTGGCGGATGGGGGCGGTTGAGGAGGGGTTTTCATCGAGATTTGCATGGAAATTGTGCTGATTTTGGCCTCCAGGCAACAGTTATACCACCGTTTCAGCGGCTTCGAGCCGCTGTGGACGCACTGCTCCTGCGTTGTGCCGCTCAGGCTGTGGCATAACGCTCGGCAATGAGCAGATTGGCCAAGCCGAATAACAGGCTGAGCCGTTCCCTGTTCTTGGCCAAGCCGCGATAGCGCACCTTCGCGTAGCCGAAGCGCCGCTTCACATACAAAAACGGATGCTCCACCTTGGCCCGCACCGCCGCCTTGCGCCGCTCCGCCTGCGCCGCCGCGCTGCCCGCCGCCAACTGCCGCCGCCGGCCGGGCCTCATCGCCACCTGCCAGTCCAGCGCACGCTCCCGGTGCTCCGGCCGTTTCTCCACTCCTTGATACCCGGCATCTCCGTGTACTTGCTCCTCCCCGCCGTGCAGCAGCCGCCCCACTTGCGTCACGTCCGCCACGTTCGCCCCCGTCGCCGCCACGCTATGCACCAGCCCCGTACCCGCGTCCACCCCGATGTGCGCCTTCATCCCGAAATGCCACTGCCGCCCCTTCCTCGTCTGCTTCATCTCTCCGTCCCGTTCCCGCTTGCGGTTCTTCAACGACGACGGCGCTTCTATGATGCTCGCGTCCACGATCGTCCCTTTCTGCAAGCGCAACCCCTGCGCCTCCAAGTGCCGGTTGATCTCCGCCAACAACTCCCCGCCCAACTCGTGCTTCTCCAGCAAGTGCCGAAAATGCAAAATCGTCGTCTCGTCCGGCAGCGGCTCGGCCAACGACAAACCCACGAAACGCCTCACCGACTCGAGCTCGTACAGCATGTCCTCCATCCCCGGATCACTCATGTTGTAGAACAACTGCACGCAGTGGATGCGCAGCATCGCCGACAACTCGTACGGTCGCCGCCCCCGCCCCGCTTGCGGGTAATACGGGCGGATGCGCTCATCCAGCCGCTGCCAGGGAATCAACGCCTCCATCCGCCCTAAGAACTTCTCCCGCCTCGTCTGTTTTTTCTTCCCCTCGTACTCCATGTCCGCAAACGTCCGTTGGCTCATCGCTCTCCCCCTTATTCTCCGTGCCTTCCGCACCCCTCTATTATCCCAACCCGCTGTGCTCTTGTTCAGAGGTTCCCTAGACTGAAACAGGTGCCGTTTTTCCGCCTTCCGCCTCGGACGCTGCTGATCGCGGCGGTCACGCTCGACGTGGCCGGCGGCCTGCTGATTGTCTTTTCGCTGCCTGCCGGGGGGGCGCCCTTGTGGTTGGGCGTGGCGCTGATTGCCGTCGGCTCGCTGGCGCTGCGCCATAGCCTGGGCCGCAGGAACGCCGAACGGCAAGGGGAACCCGCGCCGCCCGCCGCCGGCGAAGGGGGCGTCGAAGCCGAACTGCAGAAACCCGCGCCGCGCGCCGTGCGACGGACGGCGCGGGCGAACCTTGCCGCCGCCGTGTGGGCCGCGGCGGCGCTGTCGGCCGGGGCGGCGGCTTACCGGCATTTCAATCTGCTGCCGCCGCCGCCCGCGAAGTCGATGCTTGCGTCGGAGGGAGAGGCAGCCTCCGCGGAGATTCACCGCAAGGAGACGCGCGCGGCCGACAATGGCGGGACGCTCTATGCGATCGGCTACAACTTCCGCGCCGAGTCGGGGGCCGCGGTGCGCTCGAGCGCCACCGTGCCGCGCGCCGTCTTCGACTCGCTTGCGGAAGGGCAGCGTCTCGAAGTGGTTTACTTTCCGCTCAATCCGTCGCTGCACTACCTGCCCGAGATTACGTCGCCGGTTCCCGCGGGCATGATTTGGTTGGCGCTGGGGATTCTGGCCGCCGCCGCGGTCTTCGCCGACGCGCAGCGGCGGACGCACAAGAAACTCGTGGCCGAGGGGCGCGCCGTTGCCGGTTTCGTGGCCGGCGTGCGGCGGCGAGGCGGCGTCCGCTCGTTCCGGGTCAATTACGACGTTGCCGGCGAGCGCCACAGCATCGCCGCCGCGGAACGCAACCCTGCGCTGGCCGACGGGCAAGCGATGACCGTGCTTTACGACCCCCGCCGGAAAGATCGCGCGGTGGCGTACAGGCTGGCTCTCTACCGCGCGAAGTGACCCGCGCCGGCCGGCGTTCAGCCGGCCAGCAGGCAGCGCAGTTGCATTGCCCTTTGCGGGTCGCGCCGCAGAGTATCGAGAGCCTTCGATTCGATTTGACGGATGCGCTCCCGCGTCAAGTCGAACGCCTTGCCGATCTCCTGCAGGGTGTGCTCGCGGTCGTAACCGATGCCGAAGCGCATGCAGATCACCGCCTGCTCGTTCTCGCTGAGCGTGCTCAGGATGGCGGCCAAGTGGCTCTTGACGTCGCCGTCAATCAATCCCTGCATGGGCGAGGTCGAGCTTTTGTCCTCGAGCATGTCTTCGAGCGCCGACTCGGCCTCGCGGCCGACGCGGGTTTCGAGCGACACGGGCGTCCGCGAGATCGATCGCAGCGTCTCGACCTTGCGAACGTTGGCGTCGAGCCAGTCGGCGATTTCGTCGTTCGTCGGCGCGCGGCCCAACTCCTTTTCAAGCAGACGCGCCGCCCGCAGGAACTTGTTGAGCTGCTCGTTCATATGCACCGGAATGCGGATCGTGCGCGACTGGTCGGCCAGCGCCCTGGTGATCGCTTGGCGGATCCACCAAGTGGCGTAAGTCGAGAACTTGAAACCGCGGCGGTAGTCGAACTTTTCGGCGGCGCGGGTCAGGCCGATGTTGCCCTCCTGGATCAGGTCCAGCAGATGCAGCCCGCGGTTGACGTAGCGCTTGGCCACCGAGACGACGAGCCGCAGATTGGCCTCGACGAGCGCGCGCTTGGCGGTTTCGGCCTCGCGGGAACCGGCCCGCAGGCTCCTGAGCGCCGCGCGCGCGTTTTCGCGATTGAAGGGCAGCCATTCGACGCCGAGATCGTTCTTGCCGGTCAGGGTCGGTGCGCCGCGCATGAACTCCGCGGCGTACTCTCGCCAGATGTCGGCGTTCAGCGGCGTCTTGCGCGCCTCGCGCGACACCCGAATCAGAGCGCGGCCCAGCGCCCACGAGAGCCGCCGGCGCGCGCCTTGGTCGGCGCGGGGCGCCTCGTCGAGAGCGGTCTTTGCCTGCCGGGCTTCGCCCAGCAGGGTCGAGACGCGGGTCAGCCGGCGGCGCAGGCTCTTGCCTGCCCGGGCGATGGCCTCGGAGTCGTCGGCGGGCACGCCGCCGATGTAGTTGCGGGCGCTGTTGGGATTGGCGTTCAGGCGGCCGCGCAGATCGATGAGCTTGCGCCACATCCACGGGGTGCGCGAAAGCGCGCGCCGCATGCGCAACTCGCCGTGCTCCATCCGCATGGCGAGACGAACTTCGCCCTTCTTGTCGAGCAGCGGAACCTGACCCATCTCGCTGAGGTACAGGCGAACGCTGTCTTCCGCCGGAGATGCTTCTTCGTATTCCTGCGCGTCGGCGAACTCCGGCGGCCCGCCCGACCACGAAAACGGGTCGACGTTCTCTTCAACCGGGCTCCTTGCGGTCAACGTTTCGTCCATGGCAGGCATCGCGGCCTCTCCCGTCCATACTCATATAGACGCAGCAAGACGTCGATTCGTTGCCGGCAAACAATTTTTTGCGTTTTCGTTATCTCTCCGCCGGAGCCTGAGCCGCCGCCGCGGACCTGGCGGAAACCGGCGGCGGCCTATAATGAGACAGCGGTGTTTGCTCCGGTTGCCAAGGCGGGCCTCGGGACAACCCTGCTGGTGTTGGCGGGGGCGGGCGCCTCGGCGGCCGAGTGGCACGAAGCGGACGCCCTTCGCAGGCAGCTTGCGCGCTTCGTTGAGGTCTTCAACATCCTCGAGCGCAAGTCGGCTGACCCGATCGATGCGGCGGAAGCCATATACAGGGGCGCGATTCCGGGCATGCTGCGGACTCTCGATCCGCATTCGGCATTTCTCGACCCGGAACAATTCGAGAGTCTGAAGGAACTGCAGCGATCCACGGAAAAGGGGTTCGGCAGCGTGGTCAGCCTGCTTCCCGGCAGGGTGATCGTCTTGCAGACGCTGGCCGGCAGTCCGTCGGCCCGCGCGGGCATCGCGCCGGGCGATGAAGTGGTGGCGATCAACGGCCTCCCGCTGATGCAAATGCCCGTCGAGCAACTTGTCGCCGTCCTCTCGGAATCGCGCAGAGACCGCACGCAGTTGATGGTCAAGCGGCCGAATTTCACCCGTTTGATTCCGATGACGCTGATTCCGGCGGAAACGGCGTCTCCCAGCGTTTCCAGGAACTTTTTCCTCGAGCCCGGATTGGCTTACGTCAAGGTGATCGATTTCGAGGCGGCGACCGCGCGCGAGCTGCACGGCGCGCTCGAGTCGATGGGCGGCCGGGAGTTGAAGGGGCTGATACTCGATCTGCGCGGCAATCCCGGCGGGATCGTCGAGTCGGCGGTGCAGGTTGCCGCGCTGTTTCTCGATGCGCGGAAACGTATCGTCCGGCTCGCCGGGCGTTCCGGCCCCAAGGAAGCCTTGACCGTTCCGGAGGGATACGCGCCGTACCGCTTCCCGATGGCCGTGTTGATCGACGAAAGGACGACAAGCGCCGCCGAACTGGCGGCAGGGGCTCTCAAAGACCACGACAGGGCCGTGCTCGTCGGCGAACGCAGCTACGGCAAGGGGCTGGTGCAAAGCGTGTACGAGCTCGGGTCGAAGACCGGACTCGCGTTGACGACCGCGTACTACCTGACGCCTGACGAAACCCCGATCCAGCGTTCGTTGGGGAATTGCGGCGAATACCAGCTTGCGCCCTGCGGCGGCGGGCGCTCCGCGGACGCGCTGCGCGGCGGCATCGAGCCGGATATGGAAGTTTTCCCGCCGCGGCTGAGCGCGCTCGAGACAGTGCTCAAAGCAAGCAATTCCTTTCTCGAGTTCGCCCGCCGCTACGTGGGCAGGCATCGAGGGATCGACGAGAGCTTCGAGCCGACGAACGCGATGCTCGACGACTTTCAACTCTATCTTTCCGAGCGCGGCATCCGCCCAACGGTGTCGGAGTGGTCCACGGCGGTGGCCTTCGCGCGCGCCAACCTGAAGCAGGAAGTGCTCAATCTGACGGTCGGAGTGGCCAAAGGAGACGAGGTCGAGCTTCGCCGCGACCCGGTGGTGCGCGCGGCCGCCGCCGCGCTGCGGACGCGCACGCCTCAGTGACGGCGGGTGCGGTTTCGACTCGCCCCGAGCGAAGCCGCTACACTACGAAATCGGCGGCAATGAGAAAACTCTTCCCCTTGCTTCTCGCGCTCGCGCCGTGTCTGCTGTTTGACGGCTGCGGCCGGTCGGACAGAAAGCGGATCGGCGTAGTGCCGAAGGCGATTTCCCATTCGTTCTGGCAAACGGTTCACGCCGGAGCGGTCGCGGCCGGACGCGAGGCCGGTGTCGAGATCGAATGGAAGGGGCCGCCCGCGGAAACCGATTTCTCGCGGCAAATCGAAATCGTCGACGCCATGATCAATTCGCGCATCGACGGCATCGTTCTGGCGCCCACAGAGGCGACTTCCCTGATCGGCGCGGTCGAACGCGCGCAGAGCAACGGCATTCCCGTTACGATTTTCGACTCGGGACTCGCTGCGGACAACTACCTCTCGTTCGTCTCGACGAACAACTACGAGGCAGGGGCGCTGGCGGCGAGAACGCTCGCCGATCTCATCGGCGGCAAGGGCGGCGTCGCCATGGTCAAAATGGTTCCGGGCGCGTCTTCGACCATGCGGCGGGAGCAGGGCTTCGAAGATACGATCGCCAAAGAGTTCCCGGATATTGAGATCGTCGATTTCAAGTACTGCCGATCGGACACGGCGCAAGCCCTCGCGGTTACGGAAAACATGCTGACGGCGCACCCCGATCTCGACGGGCTGTTCGCCTCGGGCGAGCCGGCCGCGGTCGGCGCGGCCAAGGGACTGCGCAGCCGCAACCGGCACGACCGGGTTCGCCTCGTGGCGTTCGACTTTACCGACGCTCTCGAAGCGGATATCCGCGGCGGCGTGATTCGCGCGGCGATTGTGCAGGAGCCTTTCCAGATCGGCTATCGGGCGGTGATGACCGTCGTGGCCGCGCTGAACGGCGAAACCCCGGCGAAGCGCATCGATACGGATATCCGCGTGGTAACGGCGGCGAATATCGACAGCCCGGAGATCGCCGCGTTGCTGCGCCCGGACCTTTCCGCGTACCTCGATTAGGTCTCCCGCCGGCCCGGCGTCAGGCGGCGAACGCCGCGCGGACCCGGCCGGCCGCCCAAGCCAGATCTTCGCGCGCGGCGATCAGCGGCGGGGCGATGCGGATCACCAGGTCGTGCGTTTCCTTGCAGAGCAGTCCCAGCTTCTTGAGCCGCTCGCAGTAGGGGCGTGCGGGAACGCGCAGCTCGATTCCCACGAGCAGGCCGCGTCCGCGGATCTGTCTGATGTCAGGGTGTGAGATGCGCTGCAACTCGGCGAGAAACCAGGCGCCCATCTCTGCCGAGCGTTCGGCCAGTTTTTCGTCCAGCATGACCCGCAGCGCCTCGCGGGCGACTGCGCACCCCAGCGGGTTGCCGCCGTAGGTCGAGCCGTGGCTGCCGGGACTGAAAACGCCCAGCACGTCCTTTCGGGAGACGACCGCGGACACGGGGTAGAAACCGCCCGACAGCGCCTTGCCCAGAATGTAGATGTCGGGCTTTACGTTTTCGTGATCGCAGGCGAACAGCCTGCCCGTACGCCCCAAGCCGGTCTGGATCTCGTCGGCGAGCAGCAGCGCGTCGTTGGCGCGGCAGATTTCGGCGGCCCGAGACAGGTAGCCGTCCGGGGGGATGACGATGCCGGCTTCGCACTGGATGGGTTCGACCAGAAACGCGCAGGTGTTCGCCGTGATTGCCGCTTCCAGCGCCGCGGCGTCTCCATAGGGGACGACCTTGAAGCCGGGCGTGAAGGGGCCGAAGCCTTCGCGGCTTTCCTCGTCGGACGAGAATCCGACGATGGTCGTCGTGCGGCCGTGAAAGTTGTTGGCGCAAACGACGATCTCGGCCCGGTCGGCGGGAATTCCCTTGCGCATGTAGCCCCAGCGCCGCGCCGCCTTGACGGCCGTCTCGACCGCTTCGGCGCCGGTATTCATGGGCAAGACCATTTCCTTGCCGCAAAGCTCGGCAAGCTCGCGACAGAAGAGCGGCAATTGATCGTTGCGGAAAGCGCGGGAGGTCAGCGTGACCTTCGCCGCCTGTTCGCGCAGGGCTTCGAGGATGCGCGGGTGCGCGTGGCCCTGATTGACGGCGGAATAGGCGCTCAGGCAATCGAGGTAGCTATCCCCGTCCACGCTGTAAACCCATGCGCCCTCGGCGCGCTCGATAACCACGTCGAGCGGGTGGTAGTTGTGCGCGCCCCAGCAGTCTTCGAGATCGAGCAGCCGTTCGGCGCGGCCGGCTGTCTGCGTGTCGATAGAGGATTCTTCCACGGCGCAATTCCCTTAGCGCCTCAGGTTAGCATCAAGCAAGCTCTGAATCAGCTCCCTGTGTTGCGAGGATCGCGGCGCAGCGTTCGAGAGTCGGCTAATTCGAGGCCGCAGACGGCGGGAAATAGCCGCGCCTGTGGAAAATTTGAATCTCGGCGCCCAGATCCACGTTGACCTTGATCGTGCGGAAGGTGCGGTCGGTAAACGACTTGCTCGGGACATAGCCGAGGATGTACTGGCTTTGCACGTTGCCGGCCACGTCAAGTATCGCCCTGTACAAGGCCGAGAGCTGGGCCGCCGCATAACCGCCGGTACCGACTTCGTATTGATAGTTGCCGGCGTCCTGAGGCTTGGAGAGGTAGCCGGCGACGTCTTTGTGGACCTTCTGCAGAGGCCGCACGACGCGCCCGCCGGTGGCCCGCGTCAGCCTGACGAGGTTCTCTTCAGAGGCCTCGTGAAAACCCCAGCCGACGGTGCTCACGGCGTAGATCGTGACTTGGTGCAACTGCGCTTCGTAGATGACTTCTTCGATGGAGTGCTTGCTGGCGTTGTCGTGGCCGTCGCCAATCACCACGATCACTTTTCGCGGCTCGCTCGCGCCTTGGTAAGGCTGCGAGGCCAGCTTGTCGCGGCAGGCGCGGTAAATCGCATCGAGCATCGAGCTTCCGCCGCCGTGCTTGAGGTTTTCCATGCTCTCGGTGAGCGTGACCGGGTCGTTGGTGAAATCGACCAACTCATCGACTTCCGTGTGGTAGCCGAAGAGGAATCCCTTGTTCTTGCCGCCTTCGGGAACGAGCAGCCAAGCCAGATCGCCGATCGATTCCTGGTAGGTCTTGTAATAGAGCCGCGCGGTGTTGCTGAGATCGACGATGAAGCCGGTATGCAAGGGCGGCTTCTTTTCCTCTTCGATGCTGCGGGTAAAGTAGCGGATCTCTACCGATTCACCGTCCTCGCGAACATCGAAATCGCTCTTGTCGAGGTCGATGATGAATTTGCCCTGGGAGTCGGTGACGGTGACGGGCAGGTTGACGACGTTGACCTCGACCGTGATCGTGTTCGGGTCGGCGGCGGTTTCCTGACCAATCGAAGGCGCGGCGAGAAGAAACGCCGCTGCCAGCAGAACCCCGAAACGCATGACGCCATCATTCTAGCGCAGCCGGCCGCATTCAGAGTTCCTTGAGTATGCACGAAGCCGGTAATTGCACGGACGCGCCGGGCCAACGGGAAGCTCGCCTCGCCGGCGTGGATGACGTCGATTCGCTGCAAACCGCGGTCGTCCAAGGCCGACTTTATCGACGGCGTGAATGAGGGGGAAGTTGTTCGTTTGATCTCAAAGCCCCGCAGAACGCCTCATTGATCGACGATCAAATCGATCTCCGCCCCGCCGTGAGTCGCCCAGAAGAAACAAGCCAGCCTTGATGCCGTGCGGCTCCGGAACTGGGCAATAGACCTGTCCCCCGAGATCGTGAACGCACAGAGAACATAAGAGTCGTTGCTTGCGAGCGAGAAACGGACCGCTGACAAGCGCCCGGCGCCGCGGAAGGCGGCAGATCAGGGGCTGCGCTTACTGCCATGGCGGCGGCTTTTTTGCGAAATAGGCGGCAATGCCGGCCTGCGCTTCGTCCGACGCTCTGCGGGCGGCGATCGCTTCCGCCGTGCGCGAGCGAACGGTCTCGTCGATCGGCGAACCCGCGATATCCGCAACAAGCCGCTTGCTCGCCGCAAGCGCTTCGGGAGCGCCGCGGCACAGGCGCGCGGCAAACCGCGATACCGCCGCATCGAGATCGCCGGGCGGCGCGACCGCGTGGACCAGCCCGCGAGCCGCGGCCTCCGCGGCGTCGAGGCGCTCGGAGGTCAGCATGAAGCGCCGCGCCGCGCGCGGCCCCATGGCCTCGATCAAATAGGGGCTGATGAGCGCGGCGATCAGGCCCAGGCGAACCTCGGTCAGGCGAAAGAACGCCTCGGTCGAGGCGACGGCAATGTCGCAGGCCGCGGCCAAGCCGACTCCGCCGCCGACCGCCGCGCCCTGAACGCGGGCAATGGTCGGCTTGGGAGAGGCATGCAGCAGGTGGAGCAGCCGGGCGAACCGATCGGCGTCCGCGCGATTCTCGGCGGGGCTGAAATCGGCCATGCGGCGCATATAGTCGAGATCCGCGCCGGCGCTGAAGCTTGCCCCGGCGCCGGTCAGGACAATCACGCGCACCGAGGGGTCCGCCGCCGCAGCTTCCAGCCGGCGGGTCAACGCGGCAATGAGCCGCTCGTCGAGAGCGTTATGCACCGCGGGGCGGTTGAGCGTGAGCGCCGCCGCGCCGGCCTCGTTTGCGTATAGAACCAATTCGTCGGACATCGCTCAAGAATCATAGCCGAGGCCGCAGCCCCGAGCGGACATCCCGCGGCCGGACGTCAGCGGCGAACGGGAACCGCGAATTCAATTGTCTTCGGCGGCAGGCAGGCCTTGTCGGTGCATGCCTGAAAACGCAGTTTGCCCTTCAGTTCCGACAGGCCGGTCTCCGCCGCCGGCGCCGCGAACCGCGTCCGTATGACAATGCGCGAGGAATAAACCGCGAGCGGCTTTTCAGAAAACGACGGACTGATCCGCTCCGCCGGCGGATAGTCGATGGAAGCGGCAACGAGCGGCGCGGCGTCCCAACTCAGTTTCGTCGGAATCAGATAATCTTCGAGCGGCCGGTCGGCGTTGATGTGGTAGCCCTTGCGGACGCGCACCGCGACGGGCACCTCAAGGGGCGCGCCCGGCATGAGCGCCGCGGCGGGAACGGGTTCGATGGAGACCGCCGAGAACCCCCGGAATTGACCGAACGCCGCCGCGGCGAGGATGAGGCCGCAGGCGCCCGCGGCCAACCGCCGGGTCAAGCCGGCGAAATCACAGCAGCCGCTCGATCTCGCCTTCATACTCGCTCTTGCTGACCAAGCCGGTGTGGCGCGTCACGATTGCGCCGTTCTTGTCGATGATGAAGGTTGTCGGCAGCGCCATGACGCCGCCGAATTCCTCGGCTGTCGCATCGTCGCCCAGCAGAATGGGGAAATTGGGTTTCAGTTCCGCCGCGAACGGACGAACGACTTCCCAGCCTTCTTCGTCGAGCGAAACGGCCAGCACCATGAAGCCCCGATCCTTGTACTTGCGTTGAAAGTCGATAAACCAAGGCATCTCGATCTTGCAGGGACCGCACCAGGTAGCCCAGAAATTCAGCAGCACGACCTGCCCCTCGATATCCGAGTTGGTGAACTCCTTGCCGTTTACGTCCTTGAGGCTGAAGTCGGGAAGCGGGATCGTTTCACTTTCTGCGGCGATTTCCGCAGCGGCGTCCGCGGAGCCGCCGCCGGACGTGCTGCAAGCGGCCGCCAGAAGAAGGGCGGCGGGCAACGTAAGTCGCAACAGTCTGTTCGACATGTGAATGGGGTCTCCCTTGCCCGTTTGCGCGGGCTTTTGTCAGTATAGCGGCGGCGGCCGGGAACGCTCAGCCGCTGCCGTCCGAGGTTTCCGATACGATAGTTTCCGATACGGTGACGCGCAGCCGGCCGCGGTGCAGCCTGACGTCGAGATTGCCGCCCGGTTCCGCTTGGCGGCTGTCCCGCACCAGTTCGCCGGATTCCGCCCGCACAATGGAGTAACCCCGCTCGAGGATCGCCAGCGGACTGAGTGCGCCGAGGCTGCCGTCGAGAGCAGCCAGCCGCGCCGCGAGGCGCTCGAGCCTGTGCGTTTGCAGCGGCAGCAGCCGCTGCGACAACGATTCCAGCCGTTGGCGTTGACGCACCAGGGCGACGCGCAGATCGAGCGCCGTCAGTTTGCGCTCCTGCGCGGCGAGCCGCTCGCGCGACGCGCCGAGGCGCGCGACGGCGGCGAGGCGCAGCCCCCGTTCCGCGTCGTCCAGGCGTTGGCGCGATTCGTCCAGGCGGCGGCGCATGTCTGCCTTGCCCCGCTCGAGGCCGGCCTCCAGCATCTTTTTGCCCAGCGCGGTTATGCGGTGGCGCAAGGCGCGGGCGCCGCGCTGCTCGAGGCCGCGCAGGGTTTGCAATATGCCTTGCATATCGGGGACCGCCAATTCCGCCGCGGCAGACGGAGTCGGCGCGCGAACATCGGCGGCAAAGTCGGCGATGGTGAAATCCGTTTGGTGTCCGACGGCGGAAATGACGGGCGCCGCGCAGTCGGCAATGGCCCGCGCAACTTCTTCCTCGTTGAAGGGCCACAGGTCTTCGAGCGAGCCGCCGCCGCGCCCGGCGATGACCACCTGCGCCCAAGGCGCCTCGCTGAAATAGCGAATGCCCCGGGCAACGTCGGCAGCCGCATCGGGACCTTGAACGCGGGCGGGGTAGAGGCGGATATGCGCCGCCGGAAAACGGCGTTCGATGACGCGCACCATATCGGCGACGGCGCACCCCGCGGGTGACGTGACGATGCCGATGCGCGTGGGCGCCGCGGGGAGATCGCGTTTGCGTTCGCTGTCGAACAGCCCCTCGGCGGCTAGTTTTTTCTTCAGCCGCTCGAAAGCCAGTTGCAAGGCGCCGTCGCCTTGCGGCTCGATGGCCTCGACGTAGAGCTGGTACTCTCCGCGCGCCTCGTAAACGCCGATGCGTCCGCGGGCGATAACCGCAATTCCGTTTTGCGGCTCGGCCCTGAGGTACGTCGCTTCCTGGCGAAAGCAGACGCAGCGCAACTGCGCGCGGTCGTCCTTGAGCGTGAAGTACCAATGCCCGGCCGGGCCTCTGTGGGCATTCGAGATTTCTCCTGAAACCCAGACGTCGGGGAAAGCGCTCTCGACTCGCTTGCGGATTTCGGTCGTCAGGGCGGCGACGCTGTAGATGCGCCGGTCGCTTGCGAAGTCGAGCCGCGTTTGTTCCATGGGTCAGGCGGCGCCCGCGCGGCGGCCGCGGCGGGAGACGAAAAACGCGGCGAAAGCGGCAACCGCAACGCCGACGATCGCCAGCAGGTCGAGGTAGGCCTTGAAGCTCGCTTCGAGATCGGGCATGAATCCGCGCATCAGCAGCCCCGACTGCGCATGCGTCCAGGAGACGAGCAAGCCCGACACGCTGGTGACGGCCAAAGCCTGCCGTAGATAGAGAGGCGTCCCGCCGCCGCCGGATCTTGCCAACCAGAACGCGCCGGCGGCGTATCCGGCCGCCGCCGCCAGGATATTTTTCAGGAAAAACCCGTTCAGGTATTCCTCGCGCACGATCGCGCTCAGCGAATAGCCCAGTCCCAGAGCGAAGAACAGCGCGTAATAAACGCCGAAATACAGCGCAACCGCGGCGGCCAGGCGCCAAGGCCGCGCAGCGCCGGCCAGAGCGGCCGAGAGTATCGTCAGGAACCAGAGCGCCGCCAGGGTTGCGGCAGGGTCGCGGGCGCGGCGCTCGGCGCGCAGCCCGGCCTCGCGGTCGGGCAGGCGGGCCGCCAAGCATTCCCGCTGCTCGCGCTCGCGCCGCAGGACGGCTTGCAGGAGATCCGGCGGGGCGTCCAGGGCGTCCGCGAGTACGCCGCCCTGGTTGTTCGCCGGCATGGGCAGGCCGAGCAGCGCGCTGACGGTCGGCGCAAGGTCCGCGAGCATTCCGTCCGCCTTGCCTCCGGCGCGGATTCCCGGGCCGGCCATGACCAGCGGAGCGTTGACGACTTCCGGCTCGGCGCCTCCGTGGCCGCCCTGCCCCCGCCGGTCGATGTGCCCGTGATCGGAAACCGCGACGATAGTGGCCGTTGCCGGGTCGAGGCGGGAGACGATCTGCCCGAGGCAATCGTCCACGGCTGCCGTCACGACGCGGTAGCCGTCGGATTCGCCGCCGAAATCGTGGCCGGCCTCGTCGCCGGCGGTCAAGCCCACGACGGTGAAGTTCGCCGGGGTTTCGTCAAGGAAGGCAAGCGCCTGGGCGCATATCTCCTGTTGCCACGCGATCAGTTCCTGCGGCGGCCGGCCGCCGTGCAGTTCCTTTTCGAAATGCCCGTAACCGCCGCCGAGGATATCGCCGAACGCCCGCCGCCAGAAACTCGAGCCGAAGACCGCGATGGTCAGGCCGTTGCCCTTGGCGAGGGAAAAGAGCGATTGCACGGGGGGCGGATGGAATTGGGCGTTGTTGGTGACGCCGCTGACTTCCGGCCATGCGCCCGTGACCATCGTCGCCCGCGCCGGATTGGACAACGAAGGCATGCCCACGCGCAGCGTTCCCGACGAGCCGCGCGCGGCCAACTGCTGCAAATGTTCCAGTTCGGCGGCCCTGTCCACCCGCAGGCCGTCGAGCACGATCAGCATCAACCGCTCGGTCAGCGGCCGGCCCGCGGGGAAAGCCGCGTCGTAAGCGTAAGGCGTACGATAGCTCGTGACGCTCTTCCAGGCGGCATCGGCGAACCATACGCTCGCCGCGCCCAGCGCCGCCAGATAAACAAGCGGCGCCGCAACGCCGATTCGCTTCAACACAATGCGATTTTACCAGCCCGCCCCGCGGGCAGCCGGAAACCCCGATTGAAGAGCTTGCCCCCGCGCGGGAGCGTTTGCTGCCATAATCGGACTATGGCTGCAATGTCGGATATGGAACGGTTCGTCGGTCGGGCGCCCGATCGCCTGACGCTCGCCGAGCGCGAGGCCGTTGTGGGCAAAGTCATCGCAATGGAAATCTATTCCCCCAAGAATCTGGCGCTGCAACGCATCGAAGCCATGGCCGACTCGGTAGAAGATTGCGTGGCGCAACTGCGGCGGCGGAATCTCGACCCGCTCAATTACGAGTTCACGCGCATGAACCCGCCCATGCTGGCGCGCTGAGAAACATCCCGATGTCCAAAGCGGCGCCCGCCCCGTCTGGAACGTCAGCCCGGCCGGTACAGGCGCGCCTGCTCCCCGGCGCCCCGCCTCAAGCCGTCGGGCAAAGGCCGCGGCGCACCGTCAAGAATGGCGCGCCCGCGAACGATCTCGTGTTGAGCGCGGCCGCCGGGGGCAACGAAGACGTCTTTCCCCGCGTATTGAGTCTCTACGCGGCGCCGGGAAGCATCGTCGCGGACGTTACCTATGGCAAGGGGGTGTTCTGGAGAAACATCCCGGCGGATCGCTACCGCCTGCTGGCAACGGATCTGACCGGCGGCGTGGACAGCCGCGCGCTCCCCTATAAAGACGGCGAGATCGATTGCCTGGCGTTCGACCCGCCCTACATGCACTCGCCGGGAGGAACGGCGCATCAAGGGCACGATGCTTTCGAGAGATACTACCGCAACAACGGCACGGGGAACCGCACGGGCGCGAAGTATCACGAGGCAGTACTGGAGCTATACGTCGAAACCGGCAAGGAAGCCCTCCGCGTGTTGCGCGACCGCGGAGTGATGATCGTGAAATGCCAGGACGAGGTCTGCTCGAACCGGCAACGCTTTACGCATGTCGAAATCATGCGGGCGTACGAAGACATGGGCTTCGTTGCCGAGGATCTGTTCGTGCTCGTGCGCCGCAACAGGCCCGGCGCGAGCCGAGTCGTCAAGCAGGTTCACGCCCGCAAGAATCACTCCTATTTCCTGGTTTTCTGGAAACCCGGCCCCGCGGGAGGGCTATGGACCCCGCCGGAATGAATCCTTTGGACCTCATGTTGGAAATAATCCGACAGCACTCGCCGAAGACGATCTGGACAGGATCGCCGCTAGAGTCGTTTCGCCGAGTCGCCAACACGAACCGCGGCGATATCGGCGAAGATTTTGTGCGGCGTTATCTCGGTCAGCACGGAATCGAAGCCGCCAAGGAAGGCTCACGCGTCAGCACGGCGGATATATGCATTATGGGCAAAAGAGTCGAGATTAAAACGGCGTCCGAGGACACGGGCGGAAATTTCCAGTTCAACCACATCCGAC
Source organism: Bryobacterales bacterium (assembly GCA_965242705.1). Taxonomy (GTDB): domain Bacteria; phylum Acidobacteriota; class Terriglobia; order Bryobacterales; family UBA6623; genus CATQHP01. Next base: position 4,166,245 of record OZ251486.1, on the reverse strand, counting down.
TTGACCGCAGATATGATTACCTACTCTGCCTCGGAGTACGCCCGGCTGAGATCGTGTTCAATGCTTGGAGCAAGGGAGATGTTTCTGAAGGCAAAGCCGGAAATCTCGTGCGCATGGCCGAAGGCCAAAGCGTCACGTTCAAATTGACCAGGAAACCGAGCGCCATGCGCAAGATCGAAGAACTGCCCGCTTGGGTGCGGAAACATCTGCGCGATGCGCCGGCCGGGGCATAGACTGCAAGACAGTATCCCGCGGCGGACTTGCTCCGCCGGCGGCAACGACATGGATTTCGGCGTCGTGCTCATCGTTCTGGCTCTCGGCGCGCTGGCTTTGAGCGCCGCCGGCCGCTGGGGCGCGAGTTGCCGGTCATGCAAGCCGAAAGCGCCCAACCGCCCGCCTGCCGACGGCTCCGATTCCGAGAATTGAGCGCCCGCCCGCCGCCGGCCGGACCCGGTCAATCCGACCGCATCGCCGGCGCGAGGCAGACCTCCTGCAGCGCATCCGCCAAAGCCTTGCCGAGAGCCTCGAACGCCGGCTCGTCCAACGCTTCCTGCACGGCCTGGAAAAGCACGCGCTCTTCCTTGCGGATATGCCGGTCAAGATCGCCGCCGAGACGCCGCAGCGCGTCGATCAAGCCGCCGCCGTCGAGACCCGCCAGATTTTCAAAGCAGCGCCGCAGCGAGCGGTGTTCCGCAATCAACTCGTCGGCCAGCGCAGGTTGCGGCAGATGCCGCCGGACCGCTGGAAACAGCACCGTTTCCTCGACCTCGAAATGCCCGGCGAGCAGCAATTCGTACGTCTGCGCCGCCCGGCCGCGCAGCTTGCGGGCGTTCGCCTCGGTCGGTTCCTTCTTGAGGCCGCGGTCGATGAAGACGCACAACGCCAGCGCGTCGTGGTGCTGATGCGACAGCGGGATCAGCGCGGGATGCCGTTTCATGCGCCGCCCCGTCTATTCGGCGCCGATCTGCTCCGGCCTGTATCCGCCCTTGCTCTGGAAGTACAGGAAAAACGCGCCGAAGAAAACGACCAGGGCCACCGGCAGCACGGAAACGTAATGGAAGGCCGCCGCCGCCCCTTCGCTCTCGTACCAACCGCCCATGATCGGCAGCACGAAGGCGATGGCCAGGTTGCCGGTGCCGCCCATCAGCGCAAGCGCCACCGGGCCGCCTTTGGGGAAGAGCTCCGCCGTAACGCCCAGCATGGTCGGCCAGAAGTAGGTCTTGCCCACGCCGAACAGCGTCGCCGCCGCGAACGCGCCGAGCATCGTGTTGACCGATCCCAGCGAATACAGGCCGCCGGCGGCCAGAACGGAAGAGATCGCCATCAGCCCGAAGGGAGAGAACTTGTGCGCCAGCGCGCCGCCGAAAAAGCGCAGCACGAACATGATGCCCGCCGTATAAACAAGGATCAGGATGCCCTGCATGCCCGTCAGATTGGTAATCAACGAAGGCACCCACTGGTCGGGACCCAACTCGGTGGCCGAGGTCAGCCACATGCAGATCCACAGGCACACGAATGACGGGCGCACCAAGTCGAGCAGCATATCCCGGTTGCTGACGCCCGCGCTGACCCGTTCCGTTGCCGGGAACCGCTGCCCGCGGATCAGAAACAGATAGGCCAGGGCGACGATTGGGATCGTCAGCAGCTTGATGCGCCAGCCAAAGGTAGCCGTTGCCGCGCCGACCTCGCCGTCCAGGCCCATGACCTTCGTAATCAGGAACGCAAGCAGGCCGCCGACGATCAGGCCGCCGGGCCACCATGCATGCAGCACGTTCATGCGGTGCGTCTTGTCTTCGGGAAAGAGCGTCGAGCAAAGCGGGTTGATTACGCCCTCGACCAGCCCCTGCGCCAAGCCGAGAGTCAGCATGGCGCACCAGAGCAGGAGCGTGATCGGATTGCCGAACAGGGACTCGATCGGCCCCTCTGGAAACGGGGCCATGACGATGGCCAGGATCGCGCCCACGTAAAACATGCCGGAAATCGTCAGCAGCCGCCTCATGCCGAAGAGATCGACGAGCGACCCGCCGATGAGGATCGACAGCGTGAAACCCAGAAACGCCGGGCTGAGCAGTTGCCCGAGCTGCTCCTTGTTCAGATGGAAATCGTTGCCCAGCGCGTCGAGCACGTCGCCGCGGATGGAAAACACCATCGACGTGGTGACCAACGCGACGCAACTAGCGATAAACAAGCGGTTCCGATTCATGCCGTCCTCCCCCGTCCGAGCCGGTTTTGCGATTGGCTAGAGTAGCATAATCGTTTCCCGCGCGCGTTTTCCATTACGCGGCTGCGCCGCCGGCTTTTTGCGGCCCGGAGCGGCGGAGTGAGATTATGAAAGACTGCGGGCCGCGGCAAGCCGCGCGCGGAAGCGGACGGAGAATTGTCGATTCCCGTTCGTTCATTCGGAAAGGGGTTGCATGAACTCGTTCGGCGTCAAAGACACGCTCACCGCCGGGGGGCGGAGCGCGGCGATCTACCGGCTGCCCGCCTTGCCCGGAGACCCGGCGGCGCGCCTGCCCTTCTCGCTCAAGATTCTGCTGGAAAACCTGCTGCGCAACGAGGACGGCGTTACCGTTTCCGAAACCGATATCCGCGCCTTGCTCGACTGGCGCCCAAAAGCCGAGCCGAGCGTCGAAATCGCCTATCGGCCGGCGCGCGTGCTGATGCAGGACTTCACCGGCGTTCCCGCCCTGGTTGACTTGGCCGCGATGCGCGAGGCCGTGCGGCGCATGGGCGGAGACCCGCGCAAGATCAATCCGCTGCAGCCCGCCGAGTTGGTCATCGACCACTCGGTGCAGGTGGACAATTTCGGCTCGTCCGCCGCGCTCGCCCTGAACAGCGAAATCGAATATCTGCGCAACGGCGAGCGCTACCGATTCCTCAAGTGGGGGCAGCGCGCCTTCGACAATTTCAAGGTCGTCCCCCCCGAGACGGGCATTGTCCATCAGGTGAACCTCGAGTTTCTGGCGCGCGTCGCCTTCTCCGACCGCAAGAACGGAGAAGCATACATCTGCCCCGACACGCTGGTCGGCACCGATTCCCACACGACCATGATCAACGGCCTCGGCGTGCTCGGCTGGGGCGTCGGCGGCATCGAAGCCGAGGCGGCCATGCTGGGGCAGCCCATTTCGATGCTCATCCCGCAAGTGGTGGGCTTCAAATTGACGGGCAGACTTGCCGAAGGCGCAACGGCCACCGACTTGGTGCTGACCGTCGTCGAGATGCTGCGCGCCAAGGGCGTTGTCGGCAAGTTCGTGGAATTCTTCGGCGACGGACTCGACGAGTTGCCGCTGGCCGACCGCGCCACCATCGCCAACATGGCCCCGGAGTACGGCGCAACGTGCGGGCTGTTCCCCATCGACGACGAAACGCTGCGCTATCTGCGGCTGTCGGGACGCTCGGAAGAGCAAATCGAAATGGTGGAAGCCTACGCCCGGGCGCAGGGCTTTTTCCGCGAAGCCGGGGCGTCCGAAGCCGAATACTCCGACGCGCTCGAGCTCGACATGGGCGGCGTCGCGCCCTCGATCGCCGGCCCGAAGCGTCCGCAAGACCGCATCGCCCTGACCGAGGCGGCAAGCTCGTTCGCGGCGATGCTCGACGAATTGCCGGCAGGCCGCCCGGACGCCGCGGTTGAAACCGTCGTCAACGGCGCCGCCTGCGAGTTGCGCCACGGAGCGGTGGTCATCGCGGCCATCACGAGCTGCACCAACACATCCAACCCGGCGGTGATGCTCGGCGCCGGGCTGGCGGCCAAGAAGGCGGTCGAAAAGGGCTTGCAGGTCAAGCCGTGGGTGAAGACGAGCCTCGCCCCCGGCTCGAAAGTCGTCAACGAATACCTGCAGAAATCGGGTTTGAGCCGCTATCTCGACGAGATCGGCTTCCATCTCGTCGGCTACGGCTGCACGACCTGCATCGGCAACTCCGGCCCCCTGCCGGCGGAAGTTTCCGAGGCCATCCGCGGCGGCGGCCTGGTCGCGGCGGCGGTGCTTTCGGGAAACCGCAATTTCGAGGGGCGGGTGCATGCCGAAGTGCGCGCGAACTATCTCGCTTCCCCGCCGCTCGTCGTGGCCTACGCGCTCGCCGGCCGCATGGACTGCGATATCGCAACCGAACCGCTGGGCAGCGACCGCGCAGGCAATCCGGTTTTTTTGCGCGACATCTGGCCGTCGCAAAAAGAAATCCACGAGACGATCGCCGCCGCGGTCGGCTCGGAAATGTTCCGCCAAACCTACGCAAGCGTCTATGCGGGCAGCGAGCGCTGGGCCGCGCTGGACGCGCCGGAATCCGATCTGTTCGCCTGGGACGCCGACTCGCGCTACGTCCGCCTGCCGCCCTATTTCACCGACATGAAGCGCGAGCCCGAGGCGGCTCCCGACATCGCCGGCGCCCGCGTGCTGGTCATGCTCGGCGACAGCGTCACCACCGATCACATTTCCCCCGCCGGCGCCATCGCGGCCGACAGTCCGGCGGGGCGCTACCTGCGGGAGCACGGCGTCGCGCCCGCCGATTTCAACTCGTACGGCTCGCGGCGCGGCAACCACGAAGTCATGATGCGCGGCACGTTCGCCAACGTGAGGCTGCGCAACCGGCTGGCGCCGGGCACGGAAGGCGGCTGGACGCAGCACCTTCCCGACGGCGCGCCGATGACGATCTACGATGCCTCGGTCAAATACCGCGGGGAAGGCGCGCCGCTGATCGTGCTGGCCGGAAAGGAATACGGCGCGGGTTCCTCGCGCGACTGGGCGGCCAAAGGCCCGCTGCTGTTGGGCGTACGCGCCGTCATCGCCGCCGGCTACGAACGCATCCACCGTTCGAACCTCGTGGGCATGGGCATACTGCCCTTGCAGTTCAAGCCGGGCGAAGACGCCGCCTCGCTCGGCCTGACCGGGCGGGAACGATTCGACGTCGCCGGCCTCGACGGCGGCGCGGCGAAAACCGTCGCCGTCACCGCCGCGAAAGACGACGGCGGAGCGCCCGTAACGTTCGAAGCGGTCGTGCGCATCGACACGCCGCAAGAAGCGGAATACTACCGCAACGGCGGCATCCTGCAGTATGTATTGAGGCGCATGGTCCGCGAATAGCCCGCGGCGGGCCGGCCCCGGGTTATGGCTGCCTGGCAAGACAACCTGCGCGTGGTGCTGGCCGCCCCGCGGAACTCGCTCAACATCGGCGCGGCGGCGCGGGCGATGTGCAACTTCGGCTTCCGCGATCTGCGGCTGGCGCGCCCTTACGCGGAAGCCTTCCGCAACGCGCGCTCGGCGGCGGGCGCGGCGGAAGTCCTGCAACAGGCGCAGGTAAGCGGCGGCATGGCCGAGGCTCTGGGCGGGGCCGAGCTCGTCGTCGCCTGCACGGGACTCGAACGCCGCAAGCAGAAACACGTGCGGCGGCTGTTGCCGGCGGGCGCGGCGGCGCTGCGCACCCATCTCGAGGAGCGCAAGGCGGCGCTCGTCTTCGGCTCGGAGAAATCCGGCCTGACCCGGGAAGACCTGACGTTCTGCGACTGGGTGATGACCATCCCCACCGACGACGCCTGCCCCTCGATGAACCTGGGGCAAGCGGTCGCCGTATGCTGCTACGAAATCGCCCGCAACGCCCAGCCCGCGCCGCAACTGCAAACGCCGGCAAGCGTCAGCGCCGCCGACCGCGAGCGCATTCTGCAAATGCTGCTGCCCGTGCTCGAGGAATCCGGCTTCTTGCGCGCGGACGGCTCCGCCGAGCAAACCATGACGCTGCGCCGTTTCGTCAACCGCCTGCGGCTGGCCCCCGAAGACGCCCGCATCCTGCAGGGCATCCTGCGGCAGGTGGACTGGAAGCTGCGGCAGCCGCGCCCCTGACGCCCGCCGCCCGTTACAATCGAAAAAGACCGCCTGCGCGGGGCGTGGCGCAGTCTGGCAGCGCGCCTGCTTTGGGAGCAGGAAGCCGGGGGTTCGAATCCCTCCGCCCCGACCAGCGGTTTGCGATCGCTTGTCTGTCTTCCCTGCCGTGATCACTCCAGAAAAAATCTTCGCAGCCGGACGCCTCGCACAGGATCAAAGGCTGGAGCTATGATGGTCCGGTGGCGCGAGACCCCGCCAATGCACCGCGGGGAACCGGGAGGAAAAGATTCATGAGTTTCTCTGTGCTGGCGACATCGGCCGAAACTCAAGTTCCGGCGTCGCGCAGACCCTTGCGAGTGCTCGGAATCGATCTGGGCACTACCAACTCAGCGGTTGCCGAGATTATAGTGCCGGCCGACGGCGCAGGTGCGCTCGAAGCGCGCTGCCTCGACATCGAACAATCTACGCTGCAAGGGCCTGATTTTCACACGCTCGTGCCGTCGGTCCTGGCGCTTCACGACGGACAAGTCTATGTAGGGGCGGGAGCAAAAGACTTGCGCGCACGCGTCAGCGATTTCAAGTTGGAGCGGAATCGGAACATCTTTTGGGACTGCAAGAATGACATCGGAGTTCGCCGAACCTACCACAAGGCCCCGGTTGGATTCCGTTCCGCCAAGGAAATCGCGGGACGGCTGCTGAAGTTTCTCATGGACGCCACGCCCGAGGGCGGAAGCCCGCCGGCGGATACAACAGTGGTAACGGTCCCGGCTTCATTCCAGGCTGCCCAACGGCAAGACACGCTCAATGCCGCACAGCTTGCCGGTATCAAACTGCCTGCCGGTGCCCTGCTAGATGAACCTGTCGCAGCCTTCCTCGATTATGCGCAGTCCCACGGTAAAGAAACTTTCGCGGGGATGTCGGAGCCCTTGAGTCTCGTGGTATTCGACTTCGGCGGTGGTACGTGCGATGTTGCTCTGTTCGAGTTGAGGAAGCCGAGTTCCGGCGCGACGGCTAGTGTCGGGGTTGCGCCACTCTCAGTTTCTCGTTACCACCGCCTCGGTGGCAGCGACATCGACCGAGCGATAGTCGTAGAGGTGCTGATTCCGCAGATCATCAAGCAGAACAATGATTTGGAGTCTCACGATTTGGACTACCGCATCAAGTCCGACCGCGTGATTCCGGCGCTGCTCGGCTGTGCGGAATCCCTGAAAATCGGGCTGTGTAAGGAGATCGCCCGTCTCAAGAAACTCAGCCGCTACGATGAAGAGCAATCCAAGCTCATCAAGAAAAATCCCAGCGTTTACGACTGCACTCTGCAGGACGGATCCAAACGGAGACTCCAATCGCCGACGCTGAGCGCGATCGAGTTCGACAAGGTGCTGAAGCCGTTCCTCGACCGCGACCTACTCTATCCCCGCGAGACAGACTATCTCATGACGTGCTCAGTGTTCGCACCACTCAAGGACGCGTTGGAACGTGCAAAGCTTGCGCCCAAAGATATCGACTTCTGCCTGCTGGTGGGCGGCAGTGCTCTGATTCCACAAATCGCCGAAGCAGTCGGTGACTTCTTCGCTGCGGCCAAACTCCTGCGCTTTGACGATGCGGAACGCACACAAACCGCCGTGGCCCGTGGAGCCGCGTGGCAGGCGTTGTCGCTGGCCATACGAGGGCAAGGACTCGTTCGCCCCGTCAACGGCGACAGCATCAGCATCCTGACAGAAAACGGACCGATGGAATTGATCGGCGACGGCACCGAACTTCCTCATCCGGTTGGCGGAGATTGGGCGGAGAACGATCATCTGGTGGTTCCCAAGACCAGCTTGACAGACAACGTGCCGTTGCGTGTGGAACTGCGCAGTGGCGATGGTCGGGTTCTCCTATGCAAGATATGGATGATTCCGCCGGGGGGATCCAAGGGCGACCTGCTGAGGCTGCGCTATCGGATGGACGCCAACCATGTGTTACATCTGCGCCTATCCCGCAAGGACGAGGACGACCCAGCACAGGAGTTCAAAGGTGATGTCGAAAATCCACTGACCAACGTCGTGAACCCAAACGCCGCACGCGACCGGATTCTCGATCTGGAGGAACAAATGCGCACTGGGGATTTGCCGAAGAATAAGCAACGGGAAACCGTGGGCAAGATCGCCGATTTGGAAGCCGATCTGGGCCATTACGAGAAAGCCCTGGATTTATTGAGCCGCCTGAACAGGATTACGCCGGATGCCGGGGTTCTCAACCGTATGGGCATCATCGCCGGCAGATTGGGCGATTACGAGAGGCAGGAGAAGCTTTACCGCTCGGCAGCACAGATTCCGCCGGGCTGGAGTGGTCCCTTGTTCAATCTCGCGTTGTCGCAACAGAATCAAGACAGACTGACGGAGGCGGTGCAGACCATAGATGAGGTCATCGCCCGCGAGCCGTATCCGGGGCCATCGAGTCTTGTTCTCAAAGCAAGATTGATCGGCAAACTGGGGCAATCGAACAAAAAATGCGATGTCCTTCTGGAGCAAGCCTTTGACGCCTTTGATCCTCCGGCTGATCTCAGTGATTTCGAACTGACTTGGTATTTGGTCGGCGCACGGCTCGCTCGAGATAGCACTCGGGAGCAGGAAGCCTATGAGGAGCGTCAGCGGCGTGAAAAGTCTCCGGAAGCGATTCCTGAAGGCGTACTGCCACATGTCAAGGGCGAGATAACCGGGAGGCCGCGGTGAGTTGGCTCGTTCCCCACGATGAACTGACCGTCGAACAGAGTCGAGCAGTCGAATCGAGCATGGGACAGCACCGCTTGGTGTTGGGGTCCCCGGGATCCGGAAAGACCATCGTTCTGTTGCACCGGGCACGGCATCTGATCGACCGATACAAGGTGTCGCCGGAGCGCTTCCGCTTGCTCGTTTACACCAATGCGCTCAAGGCCTATATTCGCGCGGCGCTCCGCGATCTCTCACTCCCAGACGACTGCGTAATGACCTTCGATGCTTGGTGCGGCAAGTATTACCAGGACCGCATCGACAAACGGCGGCCGTGGAGCGACAGCGCCCGGAGCTTCGACTGGGGCGCCATCCGTCAGGCGGTTTGGGAAAAGACCCGTCCCCTGACAGCCTCAGACCGCCTTTACGACTTCGTAATGGTCGATGAGGGGCAAGATCTGGACCGGCGCGATTTCGAAACGCTGGCGGCCGTTGCACGGCACGTTACGGTCTTCATGGACCCCAAGCAGAAGCTCTATGAACGGGATGCCGACGAGATGAGCGTGGCGAAGGCGCTAGGGCTGCGCCGGCGCAACCTCTCACTGCTCGACGCCTACCGTTGCTCGCCTTACATCGTGCAGGCGGGCGCCTCGTTCATCCGCGACGATGAGGAACGGCGATACTTCATCGCACAGAATCCCCCGGTCGAACGGGGTGAGCGTCAGTTGCCTCTGCTGTATTTGGCCGGTGGAGCAGACGACGAGCGCGCACAACTGATCGAGGTAGCCCGCACCCGCATCGACAGGAATGAACGCATCGCCATTCTGTTTCCGACCAATCGGCACGTGTTCGGCTACGCCCGCGGGCTGCGGGAAGCCGGTCTCGAGGTAGAGATCAACCGTTCCGGACGGAGCAAGAAAGATGATTTGCCGTCTTTCGATTTCAGTACGCCGTTGCCCAAACTCATGCCGTACCCAAGCTCCAAGGGACTGACCTTCGACACGGTCTTGATGCCGCGCCTGAACCGAAAGTTCGTTGAGAATATCGCTCCCGACCGGCTGGAACGCTGGTTGTTCGTCGGCATTACCCGCGCTACCCAATGGATATACTTCAGCACTACCAACGGCGAAAAGGCGCCGTTTTTTGAAAAGTTCAGAGAATTGGAGCGGCGAAAACAAATGACCATCAAACGAAGCACTGATCAGCTGCCGGCGGGCGCCGCGGCAGAAACAGAAGATGACGGCTCCGACGAGAAAAACGACCTATCCGATCTGTTCTGAAGCCCTCCGCTACAGACTTTGCTGTTCGGCATCGCCATGCGCTGCAAAAGTCCGAAGCATACCGAGAGCGTCTCGAAGGCAAGTTGAGGCCGTCGCCGTCCGAGCGGCTATACTCACAGCGAATGCTGCTGCGGTCTTTTGCGCTGCTGCTCTGGATTGCGCCGCTTCTACCGGCGGAGGTCGCCGGCCTGCGCATCGTGGAGCGGTCGCCGGTGCTCAACGGCGCTGCGTTCGGCGAAACCGGCGCCTACGAGCGCGTGATCGCCAAGGCGCATTTCGCCGTCGACCCGCACGACCCGGCCAACGCGGGCATTGCCGACATCGGGGCGGCGCCGCGCAACGCGCATGGGCTGGTCGAGTTTTCGGCGGACGCGTACATCCTCAAGCCGACCCGCCCGCAGCGCGGTTCGGGAACGCTCCTGTTCGAGGTCTCGAACCGCGGCGGCAAGGGCTTGATGCGCTTCAACCGCGCCGAAAATCCGGGCGCGCGCGATCCGCGATCCGCGGCGGATTTCGGCGACGGCTTCCTTTTCAAACGGGGCTATACGCTCGTCTGGGTTGGCTGGCAGTTCGACCTTCTCGAACGGGAACACGCCTTGCGGCTGGAAGCTCCGGTTGCCGAGGGCGTAGAGGGCCGGACGCGCTCGCATTTCAGCCCGTCGGCCCCGGCGGCGAGCTTTTCCATCGCCGGACGCGGGCACAAGCCCTATGCCGCGGCTGACCCGGCCGACCCCGGCGCCAAGCTCATCGTCCGCGGCTACCCCGACGGACCGGGCCGCGAAATTCCGCGCAAGCGTTGGCGTTTCCTCGATCCGCAAACGGTCACGCTCGACGGAGGCTTCGCCGCGGGCAAGACCTACGACGTTGTTTACCGCGCCAAAAACCCCGGCGTCGCCGGTCTGGGCGCGGCGGCGATCCGCGATTTCGTTTCTTGGCTGAAGTTCGACAACGAGGGCAAGCAAGGGGAATTGGCGGACCTGCGCGCATCGCTCGACCGGGCCATCGCCTTCGGCTCGTCGCAAAGCGGACGGTTGCTGCGCACGTTCCTGTACGAGGGCTTCAACGCCGACGAGCGCGGACGCCGCGTTTTCGACGGCGTCTGGCCGCACATCGCCGGCGCCGCGCGCGGCAGCTTCACGCACCGCTTCGCGCAGCCGACCCGCCAGGACCCCTATTACACGGTCGAAATTTTCCCCTTCCGCGATTTGCCGGACAAAGACCCGCTCACTGGAGAAAGCGGCGGCGTCCTCGTCCGCGCCGAGCAAGACGGCGTTGCGCCGAAAATCGTCCATACGCTGACGTCAAGCGAATACTGGAACCGCTCGGCCTCCCTGCTGCATACGACGCTTGACGGCAAAGCGGATGCGCCGTTGGCCGAATCGACGCGGGTGTATTACTTCGCCGGGACGCAGCACGGTTCCGGCTCCACACCGCCGCGACGGTCCGCGGAGTTGGCCTATCCGCGGAACGCCAATGCCTATGCGCCGTTGCTCCGGGCGATCCTCGTCGGACTGGAGGAATGGGTGACGCACGACCGCGAGCCGCCTGCGTCGAAGTATCCGCGGGTCGGCGAATTGACCGATTTGGCCGGCCTGCGTTTCCCGAAAACGCCCGGCCCCGGCCCGCCGAAACATCAACGCCGGGCGCTGCGGCTCGACTTCGGGCCGGAGTTCCGCAGCAAGGGCATCATCGCCTTCCAGCCGCCGCGCACCGCCGGGCCGCCGTACCCGGCCAAGCTGCCCCGGCTCGACCGGGACGGCAACGAGTTGGGCGGCGTCCGCCTGCCCGCCGTTGCCGCGCCTCTGGCCTCGTTCACGGGCTGGAACCGGTTCAAAGAAAGCGTGTCCGCCGCGGATCACAACCCCGGAAACGCCGGCGCAACGATTCCCTTCGCCTGGACGAAGGCCGAGCGCCTGGAGCGGGCGGACCCGCGCCTTTCGGTCGAGGAGCGTTACGCCGGCCGCGGGGCGTACCGCAAGAAAGCCGCGGCCGCGGCGCGGGCGCTTGTTGCCGGCGGCTATCTGTTGGCGCAAGATGCGCCGCATACGGTCGAGCACGCGCTGGCGCTGTGGGATTATCTGGAGAGCGTCGCCGTCAACGGGAGGAATGAGCCTTGAAACTCGGATTGATCGCGGCGATTCTGCCGCTTCTGTTCGCCGGCGCCGCAGACGCCGCGCCGCCGCATCTGGTGATTTTCCTGGCCGACGACCTCGGCGTGCTGGATACGACCGTTTACGGCTCCCAAGACGTTCGCACGCCCAACCTCGAACGCCTGGCGGCGATGGGCATGACTTTCGACAGGGCTTTCGTCGCTTCGCCGGCCTGCGCGCCGAGCCGCGCGGCGCTGCTGACCGGGCTGATGCCGGCGCGCAACAGGGCGGAAGCCAACCATACCTACCCCAAGCCGGGCGTTCCGTTCCTGACCGCCGCGTTGGGGCGCATGGGCTACGAAATCGCCTCCTTCGGCAAGACGGCCCACGGCGAGAACAAACCCGCGTACGGGTTCGACTTCTATTCCAAGCCGCGCGTCAATCTCGCCGACCGGGTTGGCGAATACTTCGCCGAGCGCCGTCCCGGCGCCCCCCTCTGCCTGATGGTCGGCGACCGCCGACCGCATGTGCCCTGGACCGAGCGGAACATCTACGACGCGGACGCCGTCGGCCTGCCGCCGTACTTCATCGACACGCCCGAAACCCGCGAGCACCGCGCGCGTTACTTCTCGGACATTGCCGGGCTCGATGCGGAGTTGGGCCGGATCATGGACACGGCCCGGGAAAAGCTGGGCGAAAACGTCGTCTATCTGTTCAGCAGCGATCACGGCGGGCAGTGGCCGTTCGGCAAATGGAATCTTTACGAAGCCGGCATCCGCGTACCGCTGATCGCGGCTTGGCCGGGAAAGATCGAGTCGGGCGCGCGCACGCAAGCCATGGTGAGCTGGGTCGACATCCTGCCGACCCTGATTGATCTCGCCGGAGGAGAAGCGCCGGCGGACGCCGACGGACGCTCGTTCGCCGGGGTGCTGACCGGCCGAAACAAGGAGCACCGCGCCGAGATTTTCACCACGCACAGCGGCGACGGCGCTTACAACGTTTACCCCATCCGCAGCATCCGCACGGCGCGGTTCAAGTACATCCGCAATCTGCTGCCCGGCCATTACCACACCAACCATTCGGACATCCTGCGCAAGCCCGGCGCCGGGGGTTACTGGCATTCCTGGGACAAGGCGGCGGAAACCGACCCCGCGGCGGCGGCGATTGTGCGCCGCTATTACGTGCGCCCGGCCGAGGAACTGTACGATCTTCAGGCGGACCCTCTGGAGCAAAACAATCTGGCGGCGCATGCCGATCATGAAGACCGGCTGCGCGATCTGCGGGGGCGGCTCGACCGCTGGATGGAGCGGCAAGGCGACCGCCGAACGGTATTCCGCGAGCCGTACCCGGTCGGGGGGCCGAAACCGACAGAGGAAACCGCCGCGCGCCAATAAAAAGCGATTGCCTGCCGCGGCGCCGGCCTTGCCCGTCATCGCCCGGCTTGTCGGCGATAATGAAGCGGAGCGGACGGAACAGGATGAACGCCCATGCTCTTTGACCCCAAACTCAACGGAAACAAAATCCATTCGATCCCGCATTCCTCCGAGTACGAAGCGTGGAAAAGCCGGCTGACGGAAGAGCAATTCCAAGCCGTCTTCGATGAACTCGACAGCCGCGTGGGCGAAGGCGACGTGCATACCTCGAGCTGGATGCCCGGCCGCGACTGGAGCCATACGGTCTTTCAGCCGCTCTACGACCACGCCTGCGGCCGAGACAAGGAATCCGCCGCCATGTGCTTCGGATTGATCCTTTGGGAAGTGATGATGAAGCGCCCCGAAGCGTGGTCATTCGGCCGATATCCAAGAAATGGAATCGAGATCAAGGGGATGACGTATTTTCGGCTGCCCGGCCTTGACCGCCTGTGCTGACCGATGCCCAGGCAAAAAGCGCCCGGCCGGCGGCGGCGATGAGGCTTTCCTGGAACGAGATACGGACGCGCGCCGCGGACTTCGCCCGCGAGTGGACGGACGCCGCCTACGAGAAGGGCGAAACCCAGAGCTTCTATAACGAGTTCTTCGAGATCTTCGGCGTTCGGCGGCGCACCGTCGCGCGCTACGAGGAACACGTTCGACGGCTCGACAGCACTTCCGGCTTCATCGACCTGTTCTGGCCGGGCGTGCTGCTGGTCGAGCAGAAGAGCGCCAGGCGCGGCTTGGCCGCCGCCCGCGATCAGGCCGGCGCTTACTTCGACGCGCTGCCCGAACGGGAGCGCCCCCGCTATCAACTTCTTTGCGATTTCCAGACCTTCGAGCTTCTCGACCGGGACGAGCGCGAGGAGACCCGCTTCGCGCTTGCCGACCTGCCGCTGCACGTCGAGAAGTTCGGGTTCATCATCGGCGTGCAGCGCCGCGCGTTCCGCGACCAGGACCCGGTCAACATCGAAGCGTCCGAGCTGATCGCGCGCCTGCACGACAAGCTCAAGGAGTCCGGCTACGACGGCCGCGATCTGGAGCTGTTCCTGGTGCGAACCGTGTTCTGCCTGTTCGCCGACGACACAGGCATATTCGAGCCGCGCGACATCTTCCTGCAGTTCATCGAGGAACGCACGGCCGACGACGGCAGCGACCTCGGCCCCTGGCTGGCGCGGCTCTTCCAGGTGCTGAACACGCCCGCCGACCGCCGCCAGCGCACGCTCGACGAAGATTTGGCGGGCTTTCCGCACGTGAACGGCGAATTGTTCGCCGCCCCTTTGAGCATTCCCGACTTCGACGCCGCGATGCGCCAAGCACTGCTCGAAGCGGGGCGCTTCGACTGGACGGCGATCTCGCCGGCGATCTTCGGCTCTCTGTTCCAGTCGGTGATGGAGCCCGCCGAGCGGCGCGCTCAAGGCGCGCACTACACCACCGAGAAGAACATCCTGAAGGTGATCGAACCGCTGTTCCTCGACGACCTGCGCGCCGAGTTCCGGCGGCTGCAAGAGCGCCGGGACGGGCGCAGCGAAGCCGACCTGCGCAAGTTCCAGCAGAAGCTCGGCGCACTGCGCTTGTTCGACCCGGCCTGCGGCTGCGGCAACTTCCTGATCATCGCCTACCGCGAGTTGCGCGCGCTGGAGATCGACGTGCTGCGGGAGTTGGCGCAGCGCCGCGGCCCGCGCCAACTCGAAGCGTTCGCGGAAGTGCTCTCGACGGTCGACGTCGATCAGTTCTACGGCATCGAGATCGGCGAGTTCGCCTCGCGTATCGCCTCGACCGCGCTATGGATGATGGACCACATCATGAACAACCGGCTGAGCCTGGAGTTCGGCCGCACCTATGCGCGGATTCCGATCGAGAAATCGCCGCGCATCCGCAACGCCGACGCGCTGGAAATCGACTGGGCCGACGTGCTGCCGCCGGACGACTGTTCGTACGTGTTCGGCAATCCTCCCTTCGGGGGCGCGAAATACCAGTCGCCCGATCAGCGGGCGCAGGTGCGCCGCATCGCCGCGCTCGGCGGCAGCGGCGGAACGCTCGACTACGTGGCCGCGTGGTTCATCCGCGCCGGGGAATACGCGCGGCGCACGCAGCCGGCGAACGGCGGCCGCCCGCCGCGCATCGGCTTCGTGGCGACCAACTCCATCGCGCAGGGCGAGCAGACGGCGCAACTCTGGCCGCTCCTTTTCGACCGTCTCCGCCTGGAGATCGCCTTCGCCCACCGCACCTTCGCCTGGGGTTCCGACGCCCGCGGCAAGGCGAACGTGCATGTCGCCATCGTCGGCCTGGACGCGACCGAACACGCGCCGCGGGACAGGCGGTTGTTCTCTTACGAAGACCTCAAGGGCGAACCGCTCGAAAGCCGCCACGCCGCCATCACGCCCTACCTGTTCGACGGCGGCGCGCTTGCCGACCCGCATTTGGTCGTGCATGAGGAGAGCAGGCCGACAAACGGGATGCCGCGGCTCATCATCGGCTCCAAGCCCATTGACGACGGGCACTATATCTTCAAGCCCGATGAGCGGGCCGCGTTTCTGAACGCCGAGCCGGACGCAGCGCCGTTCCTGCGGCCTTTCGCCGGCGCCCGCGAATACCTGCAAGGTAGCGAGAGGTGGATTCTCGCTTTGCATGACGCCACCCCTGACGTGCTGGCGCGGCTGCCTTTGGTCCGCGAGCGCATCGCCGCCGTTCGCGCGTACCGGCGAGCCAGCAAGAGTAAGCCCACGCTGAAACTGGCTGAGACGCCCACGCTTTACCATGTGAACGTCCTGCCGACCTCTTCGTTTCTGGTGATTCCGCAGGTGAGTTCGGAGCGGCGCGAGTATGTCCCCATCGGCTGGTTGGAGCCGCCGATCATTCCCAGTGATAAGCTCCGGCTGCTGCCCAACGCCACACTTGCCGACTTCGCCCTTCTGACCTCCGCCATGCATATGGCCTGGATGCGGGCGGTAACAGGACGGCTTGAGAGCCGGTACATGTACTCCGTCGGCGTCGTTTACAACACGTTCCCGACGCCGCCCGGCTTCAAGAGTGAGAACGCGGACTCTTCGACATTGGAGCCTCTGGCGCAAGCCGTACTCGACGCCCGCGCCGCTCACCCCAGAGCGACGTTGGCCGACCTCTACGACCCCGACCTGATGCCGCCGAACCTCCGCAGAGCGCACCAGAAGCTCGACCGCGCCGTAGATCGCCTGTACCGCCGGGCGAGCTTCTCGTCCGAGCGCGAACGCGTCGAGCATTTGTTCGCCCTCTACGAGCGCCTGCAAGCCCCGCTTGCGGCGGAAGCGTCCGGCAAAAGCCGCTCAAGGCGTCGAGCACGCCGCCGCCGTTGAGTTGGCGGACAGTGGGGTATCCCCTCACCAGGGAAACGATAGCTGGTTAGCGTGACTTTCAGGACGAATTTGCCGGTAGGCCCTTGACATGAGATTACATGCTTCAGGATGATCCGTTGCGTGAATCATGTAGTACATAGTCCGCATACCATCTTTTTTTTCGTGAATCGAAAATGGTTTCGAATACGCATAGCCGAGTTCCATGCAGAACCGTTCGCAGAGTTTGTCAGCGCGATTAAAAGATCGAAGTTTACGGAATTGTTCGTAATCATTGTTTCCCCACCACGTCGCCAGTCGCCCTTTTAGCTTGGTACTTGCCCAAGCGCGATCAATCCATCTCTGCGCGAGAAAATAGAAAATTTCGATTTTGTAGCCCTCGCTTTTGTATCGTGCAATGGCTTTCACCGTAGCCCAGTGGCACTCAAAGGTACGCTGGTCGATGAGACAGAAACATGCCGTCTTCGGATTGATCGGCGCGTCCTTCAGCATCCGGTGAACACAATCGTTGGCATCGCCTGCATAAACGCGAAACGATGGGCTGTTTCGTCCGAGCTTCTGCAATCGCTGCACTTGGCCCTGTTTTTTGTCGCATACGGCGTAGTGACGAATTGCCGGACCTGTCGTCCGTCGTTCCAGAACCCGCCGGACGGACCAATTCTCCGTATCGCCGACGTGTTGCGGACCGGCAAACAGATCCAGATAGACGCCATGTTTGGTCACCATCAAGAAATGGTGGATGTACTCAGCGATCAGACGGGATTTGTCACTGGTCCAGAGCGGCGCCCGTGGTTCAACTGGTGGCTTGGGTTTACGCGGTCTCGACCCTGCCGGCTGAGAATCATCGAACAGTTTTCTCTGAGTATCCATGTGGCAGTTCGTCCCATGTCCGGCCGTCCAAGATACGGCCGGCCTTCTTCTTGCTCGTCCGAACAAAAGATATCCTCTCTCCATTATGGGCACTTCCAATAGTCTCCTGCGGATACCAGTTGCCCCACTGCTTGAAATGGAAGGCGACGCCGGCGTTCACGCACTGATCGCGAACCCCCCGGACCCAGTCCGGATGAGTGGGCCGAGCTTGGCTGCCGCTTTCCCCGCCCGCGATGATCCAGTGCAATGCCTCGATGTGAGCCGACAGGTCCAGGGGTCCCAGGAGTGGTTCACAACTCAAAAACCGATACCGGCAAGGAACATCCACCAGAAAACGGATACGGCGGTCAGCGAATTGCTGATTTTCGACACTCGTTCCCAACCAGACATGGAGCGGCCAAGCATTGTCCCACGGCGCCATTCGTCGAGCAAGATGGGGCCGCTTGGTAAGCAACAGCCAATCGAGATTGGGCGTCTGCTCGACAAGCGCCCAGAGTCGCTCCCGTAAGCTGTCCAGAGCAGGGTCCAACTCGAAGACATCCGCCATTGACGCGCAGAACACACGTGCGCGGCGCCTTGTTTGTGCTGCATGACGATCCCAAATAATCGGCTGATTCCAATAGTCATCACTGAGTTGCCGCCGGGGAGAATTCGCGCCCCAAACATCGTATCCGGTGCGCTTCGACCAAGTTTCCGCGTAACAGTGGTCGCATGCCGGAGAAATTTTCGTACAACCCCACCAAGGGTTGAACGTATGGGCCGTCCATTCGATTGTTGAATTTTTAGCCATGCAGTACTTGACCTTACGAATCAGCGTAGCACGGTCCAGCCGACGGCGTCGCCGACAAAAGCCGGCCACGGCATCGAAGACAGACACAGGCGGGTGATGTACCATGAGCCTATGGTTCCGAACCCGGAATGGTGGGGGCGCTATTTCCGGCGGGTACATATTCGGGCTATCCAGGGTTTTCGTGCAGGGGCGCTTGAGAAGGTGGCGCCAGCATTTAACGACCTCGCGAAAGAAGCGGATGCGGCGGCCAGTGCGGAATTCGAGCGCCGCACGTCCATGCCGTTGGATAGTTCGATTGACATGAGTATCGCCGCCGATTGTGCGTTTGAACATGGGCTCGACTACTACTTGACGATGAAGGATGTAGAACAGAACCTACTGAACCTCCTTGCCGTTGGATTGCGCCATATGTTCGAGCAACAGCAGTTCTTCTCCCTTCGACGGTTGTTCAGGGAAGAAAGCGCACCTTTCAAGACAGGGGAATTCGAAAGGCGGCTGGCCGATTGCGGCATCGACTGCCGGAATTTCGAGTGCGCAGGCAAGCTCTACGAACTCAAGATGGCCGCAAACACAATCAAGCACGGAGCGGGACCGTCTGCAAACGAGTTGGCAAGCCTTCGTCCCGATCTTTTCCAGAATCCACTCCTCTCACTCGGAAGGGAGAACGGCGACGGCCTTGAATCGTTTTGGGGAAGCTCACCGCCATCCTCGTTCATTACGCCGCTCACTGGAGACGGCCTCTATGTGTCGGATCGCGACTTGTCCGAGTGGTGCGCCGCCACGATGGCGTACTGGGAAGAGCTTTCGGAAAGCCTGGATGAACAGCACCGGCGACAGGCGTCCGATTGAACCGCAAACCGGCTTCGAACACGCCGTTCAGAGACATTTTTGAGCAATTTCGGACAGGTTTCGAGCAGGTTTTGCGGCGAAAAGCGCAGCTTTGATCAAGAAATTATCATTTTCAACAACGCCGCGCAGCGCCCTGACCCGCACGATTCCAACGCCATACGCACACGTTCCGCGCTCGAAACATACTCTCGACCCCATCTTCCGCAATGGCCCTTTACAATGAACGGCTGCGCGGCAGAGCCGCGCGCGGGGAGGCCGCGATGGCTTTTTACGAACTCAGGCAGTACAAGATACTGCCCGGAAAAATGGACGAATGGGTAGCGCTGATGGAGCGGGAAATCATCCCCTTCCAGGTTGCTCAGGGGATGGTCGTCACGGCTTCGTTCCGCGGCGCGGAAGATGAAAGCGTCTATGTCTGGATGCGCCGCTTCGAAAGCGAAGAAGAGAAAGAGCGCCTGTACGCGGCCGTTTACCAAAGCGACCGCTGGAAAAACGACATCGGGCCGCGCATCCCCGCCTTGATGGACCGCTCGGCGGTGCGGGTCACGCGGCTGACGCCGACGCCGAAGTCGCCGGCGCAGTAGGTCACTCGCCGCCCGGCGCCGGCGCCTTCAATATCCGCACTGGAAATCGCCGCATCGTTGCCCCGCTTCCTCCGGGCGCGTCACGGCGCCCGCGTTATGCCTTGCGGTATTCCGCGCTGACGGTCGAGCGCAGCCCGCCGCGCGGCGTGAACTTTCCTTCCAGTCTGGCCCACGCCGGAGAAGCCGCGGCCACGACGTCGGCCAGAACCTTGTTGACGACGTTCTCATAGAAAATGCCCAGATTGCGGTACTCCAGGACGTAGAGCTTGAGCGACTTCAATTCGAGGCAGAGCGCGTCGGGCTCGTAGGTCAGCGTCAGCGTTCCGAAATCGGGCTGTCCGGTTTTCGGACACAGGGAAGTGAATTCCGGAATCTCGATGGAGATCGTGTATCCCGGATACTGGTTGGGCCAAGTTTCGATCGGCGGCAAAGCGGCGTCGACGCCGGCCTTGGCGTGCTGCTCGGTGTAATCGGTCACAAGCCTCTATGGTAGCGGCGGCCGCGGCGCGGGCCGGCCGGGGCGCATGTGCTAAAGTCGTAATCGAGGCGAGCCGCGGCGGCCATGACTTCCGATCTTTCCCTGCTCCGCCGAATCCAGACTTGCGACAACCAAATCCGCGGCCTCAGCGATGAGATCGCCCGGCTGCCCAAATACGTAGCCGAAATCGAGGCCAAGCTTGCCGCGCACAAGCGGCAGCTTGCCGATACGCAGGCCGTTCTCGAAGAGAACCGCAAAGAGCGCCGACGCCTGGAAGGCGAGGTCGCCGACGCCCGGAATACGGCCGCCAAGCTGCAAGAGCAGATGAACGGCGCCCGCACCAACGAGCAGTTCCGCGCTTTCCAGCACGAGATCGCCTTCGCCAAAGACAAGATCTCCTCCTGCGAAGACAGCATTCTGGAAAAAATGATGCAGGCCGAGGCGCTGGAAGAAAACGTCGAGCGGGCGCGGGAAGACCTGCGCGCCGAGAGCGAAAAGGTCGCCGCCGAGGTTGCGGAAGCCGAGAGCCGCGTGGCCGAGGACAAACGGAAACTGGCCGCGCAGGAAAACGTCCGCGCCGAGTTGGCGGCGCAGCTTCCCGAACGGCTGCCGGCGCTCTACGACAAGATACGCAAAGCGCGCGGCACGGCGCTGGCCGCGATCGCCGGGACGCAGTGCGCAACCTGCCACGTCATCTTGCGTCCGCAGTTCCTGCAGGACATGAAAAATCTCAGCGGCGGCGTGATGACCTGCGAATCGTGCGGCCGCATGCTGTATTTCGAAGACGACCCCGAAGACGGCGTTGCGCTCGAAGACCCCGCCGGGGAACACAACGCCGGCCCAGCCTGACCATGCCCGCGCAAGCCTTGAGCGTTCTCGACGAGGACGAGCAACTCTTTTTCGACGCCGTAGATGCGTTCGCGCGCAACGAAATCGGGCCTTGCGCGCGCGAGATGGACGAGGCCGCGGAGTTTCGCAAAGACATCCTGCAAAAACTTTTCGAGATGGGGCTGATGGCGATCGCCGTCCCCGAGGAATACGGCGGCCAGGGCGGTACGTTTTTCAACTCCATGCTGGCGGTGCAGGCCTTGTCGCGGACCGATCCGGCGGCGGCGGTCATCGTCGACGTGCAGAACACGCTGGTCATCAACGCGCTGCTGCGCTGGGCGAACGACGGCCAGAAGCGGAAGTACCTGCCCCGCTTGGCGCGCGACACGGTCGCCTGCTACGCCCTTTCCGAGGCCGGCTCCGGCAGCGACGCCTTCGCGATGCGGACCGCGGCCGTCGACAAGGGCGGCTGGTATGAGTTGACCGGGCGCAAGCTGTGGATCACCAACGCCAAGGAGGCCGGGCTTTTCATCCTGTTCGCCAACGCCGACCCCGCGGCCGGGCGCCGCGGCATCGGCGCCTTCCTGATCGAACCCGAGTTCGAGGGGTTCGCCGTGGGCAAGAAAGAGGACAAGCTGGGCATCCGCGCCTCTTCGACCTGCGAGTTGATCCTCGACAACTGCCGCGTACCCAAAGAGAACGTGCTGGGCGAAATCGGGCAGGGGCACAAGATCGCCATCGAAACGCTCAACGAGGGGCGCATCGCCATCGGCGCGCAAATGCTCGGCTTGGCCGAAGGGGCGCTGGGGCACGCCATGCGGTACGTGCGGGAACGCAAGCAGTTCGGCAAGCGCCTGGCCGATTTCCAGGCGGTGCAATTTCAAATCGCCGCGCTGGCGACCGAGATCGAGGCCGCGAAGCTGCTGGTATATAACGCCGGCCGGCTGCAGGAGAGCGGCAGGCCGTTCCTGACGCAAGCGGCGATGGCCAAGTACTACGCCTCGGAAATGGCGGTGCGCGCGGCGGCGCAATGCGTCGATCTCTTCGGCGGCGTCGGCTTCACCAAAGACTATCCCGTCGAAAAGCTCTACCGCGACGCGAAGATCGGCACCATTTACGAAGGAACGTCGAACCTGCAATTGCAGACAATCGCCAAGAATCTGCTGCGCTGAGCGCCGGGACTCGCTTCGCGCGGCGGCCGCGGGACGGCGGGTCACGAGCCGCAGGTTGAGCGCATCCGTCGGTTTTTGTCTGCAAGGCTTCGGACCAGAAGGCGCTGACCCCTTCCGGTCGATTTTCGGCGGTGGGAGTTCGAAAATAAGTGCGCACAGGCGCGCATAGGCGGGCAAAGTGAGCAAACTTTGCATGAAGCCCTTCTTTTATCCGCATGAAACCCGTCATGCTTGACGGCGGCGCAGTGCTTTTGAGTCAGGGGGTTGTGCGTCGGGGCGCGGGTCGGGCGGCCGCCTCGCCGCGTCTGACCTGTTGGTTCAGAATCCATGCTTAGCGCGCGGCGGCGATTTCCAGGACGACGTTCCAGAGGATTTCAACGTAGTCCTGGAAGGGCTCGACGTACAGGTATTCGTCTTTGCCGTGGATGCCTCCGGCCAGGTCCCACTCGGGTTTGGGCGGGCCGAAACCGTAAGCGGCGATCCCGGCGGCGCGGAGCTGCGCGGAATCGGTCGCCCCGGTGGACATGGCGGGCAGCACGGGAACGCCCGGATACATTTCGGCCAACACCTTCTCGAATGCGCGGAAAACGTCGGTTTCCAACGAGGAAGATTGGTGCGACGGCCGCGTTTGCGGGTGCGGCACGAGATCGACCGCCGGCTCGTCGATAACCGCCTTGAGCAGCGAAAACAGCCGTTCGGGGTCTTCGTCGGGCAGGGCGCGGATGTCGATTACCGCCTCGGCTTCCGAAGGGATGACGTTTCTCAGATAGCCGCCGCGGAAGATCGTCGGCACGATGGAGGTTCGAACCATGGAGTGGTACACGGGGGAGAGGCCGCGCAGGCGTTCGTAGTCTGCGGGAGAGGCGTCCGGGGAGAGGATCGCGCGGAATACCGCGGCCTCTTCGGGCGGGGATATTTCCGCGAGGCGGCGGAAGTATTCGCGGGTGGTTTCGTTGAGGCGCGGCGGCATTTCGTGGTCGAACAAGCGCCCTACCGCGCGCGCCAATGAGCCGACCGGGTTATCCCGCAGCGGAATGGAGCCGTGCCCCGACGTTCCGGCGGCTCTGAGATCGACCCGCCGCGGAGTTTTTTCGGCGGTCTGAATTTCGAATCGCACATAGTCGGCGCCGCGGTTGAAAACGCCCTTGCCGGCTTCGTTGACAGCGAACTCGGCGTCGATTTTTTCCCGGTGGTTGTCGAGCAGCCAGGTAATGCCTTCGACCCCGCCCGCTTCCTCGTCGGCAACGCCCAGGAAAATCACGTCGCGGTCGAGCGGAACCTGCAGGCGGTGGAGCATCAGCAGGACCTGAAACGAGCCGGCGACCACGCCTTTGTCGTCGCCGCTGCCGCGCGCGTAGAGAATGCCGTTTTCGACGGCGCCGCCGAAGGGGTCGAACGACCATTCGCCGCGTTCGACGGCGACAACGTCGAGATGCCCGAGCAAGAGCAGCGGCCGCTTGGAGCCGTTGCCCTCGACGCGCGCGATCAGGTTGGCGCGTCCGGGTTTCGATTCGACGATGACGGAGGCCATGCCCGCGGCGTCGAGCTTGGCCTGGAGGTATTTCGCGGCGCGGATCTCGTTGCCTTCGGGCTGCGAAGTGTCGAGCTTGACGAGGGCGATCAGCGTGTCGAGCGCCTCTTGTCTTGCCGCCGGCCAATCGGGCCGAGGCGCGGCGGAAAGCGCCGCCGCAACGAGCGCAAGCAGGGTCGTGCGGGTCATTTCGTTTCAAGCATAGCGCGGTTGCTACAATCGCTTTTCGCCGCGTGTTCCGCAAAATCCTCATTGCCAACCGCGGCGAAATCGCCGTTCGGGTGATGCGCGCCTGCCGCGAGATGGGCATCCGCACGGTTGCGGTTTATTCCGACGTTGACCGCGAGTCGCTCCACGCGCAGACGGCTGACGAGGCGTACCGCGCCGGCCCGGCCGCGGCAAGCGAAAGCTATCTGCATATCGAGCGCATCCTGGCCATAGCCGAGGCCTGCGGCGCGGACGCCGTTCACCCGGGCTACGGCTTTTTGAGCGAGAACGCCGACTTCGCCGCCGCCTGTGCGCGAGCCGGGGTCAAATTCATCGGACCGGGGGCGGATGCGATCCGCCGCATGGGTTCGAAAACCGAGGCTCGCGAGGCCATGCGCTCCGCGGGCGTACGCGTCGTACCCGGCACGGCGGCGGCCGTGAACAGCCTCGACGAAGCGTTGGCGGCGGCCTCGGAGATCGGTTGGCCGCTGATGCTCAAGGCCTCGGCCGGCGGCGGCGGCAAGGGCATGCGCCTGGTCGAAAACCGGCGCGAGCTACCCGCGGCGCTCGAACAGGCGCAAGCCGAGGCGCGGCAGGCCTTCGGCGACGACGCCGTGTACATCGAAAAGGCGATCGTCAGGCCGCGGCACGTCGAGGTGCAGATTCTGGCCGACGAGCACGGCAACACGATCCATCTCGGCGAGCGGGAATGCAGTCTCCAGCGGCGCCACCAGAAGGTGATCGAGGAAACTCCATCGCCGCTGGTCGAGGCCAACCCCGAGGTGCGCCCGCTCTTGTGCGCGGCGGCGGTGAAGGCCGCGCGCGCCTGCGGCTACGCCAACGCGGGGACCGTCGAGTTCCTCATGGACGCCGACTGCAATTTCTATTTTCTGGAGATGAACACGCGGCTGCAGGTCGAGCATCCGGTCACCGAGTTGGTTACCGGCATCGATCTGGTCCGCGAGCAAATCGCCGCAGCCGCCGGCGAGAAACTGCGTTATGCCCAGGAAGACGTTCAGCCGCGCGGGCACGCCGTCGAGTGCCGCGTCTATGCCGAAGACCCCGATGCGGGCTTCATGCCGGCGCCGGGCGCGATTACGACCCTGCGCGAACCGGCCGGCCCCGGCATTCGGCTCGACTCGGGCGCATACGAGGGCTGGCGGGTACCGCTCGAATACGACCCGATGATCGCCAAGCTGGCGGCTTGGGCGGCAACCCGCGAGCGGGCGATCGCCAGGCTGCGCGCCGCCGTCGGCGAGTACCGCATCGGCGGCATCCGCACGACGCTGGGTTTTTTCCGCGAAATCCTGGCCGATCCGGCGTTCGTCCGCGGGGACATCGATACGGGCTTCATCGCCCGCCGGCAGGCCGCCCGGCATGAAAAACCGGAAACGGCGGAACTGCCGCCTGCCGAGGCTGCGGCGGTGCTGGCCGCTTTGGAGGCCGACCGCCTTGAAGCGGCGCGGACGGCGGCGGCGAGCGGGGCGGCGGCAAACGCGGCTCCTGTCTCGCGCTGGAAAAGCGAAGGGCGGCGCAGGGCGCTGCGCGCGGCAGTTTAGAGCAGCATGAAGAAAAGGGTCATCGTCAACGGCAGGGAACGGCAGGCCGCGCTCGAGACCGACGGGCGGTTCCGCATCGACGGACGGGAGGGCCGGGCGGATATCGCCGTGCTCGGCGCGGGCGCGTACTCGGTTGTCATCGGCGGCGTCCAGCATACGGTTCATCTCGAACGCGCCGCGGACGATTGGCGGGCGGATACGCGCGAGGGTTCGTTCGCCGTCGAAGTCATCGACCCGCGCCGCCTGGGGCGCGGCGGAGCGGGGTTGGCCGCCGCCGGCCCGCAAACCATTACCGCCCCCATGCCGGGCAAGGTTGTGGAGGTCAAGGCGGCGCCCGGCGACGCCGTGCGCGCGGGCGACGGGGTCATCGTCGTCGAGGCGATGAAAATGCAGAACGAGCTCAAGGCGGCGAAAGACGGGGTGGTGACGGCGGTCAATGTTTCCGTCGGCGATTCGGTCGCGCCGGGCAGCGACTTGGTGACGATCTCTTGATCGCCTACGATGGGACAAGCGGAGAAAACGCGCGGTGGCGGCCAATCCCGATTGCTCTGAGTGCCAAGGCACCGGCTGGAAACAGGCTGACAACGGCGGCGTCGTCCGCTGCGATTGCGCCGCCGCGGCGGGCGCCGAAGAGCTTGCGCGCAAGCTGGGTTTGCCGCGCCGATTCGCCGCAGTGGGTTTCGACAATTTCCGCGCGGGAACCCCCCGTGAAAACGCCATCGAATACAACGCGCTGACCGCGGCGATGGGCGCCGCCAAGAAGTTCGCGGAAGAATACCCCTTCGGCCCCCGGCGCGGCCTGCTGTTCCAGAGCGCGCCGGGGGCGGGCAAGACGCATTTGGCGGTCGCCGCGCTGAAGCGGCTGGCCGAGCGCGGCTTCGACTGCGTTTTTTTCGATTATCAGACGCTGCTGCAGAAGATTCGCGAGGGTTATGACCCGGCGGCGGGCGGCGGCAGCCGCGAAACCTACCGCGCCGCGCTCGAAACGGAGGTGTTGCTGCTCGACGACCTGGGCGCGCACCGCGTGACCGACTGGGTGCTCGATACCGTAACGACGATCATCAACCACCGTTACAACGAGGAGAAGGCGCTCATCGTCACCACCAACCTGCCGGTGGCCGAGATGGGGCACAACACCGTGTTGGACGGCGAGGCCGGCGGCCGCCCCAG
This sequence comes from Bryobacterales bacterium, assembly GCA_965242705.1. Taxonomy (GTDB): domain Bacteria; phylum Acidobacteriota; class Terriglobia; order Bryobacterales; family UBA6623; genus CATQHP01. The sequence goes on along the minus strand of OZ251486.1, from coordinate 4,139,593 downwards.
GGTGAGCGACAGCCTGGCCGACCGCATCGGCGCACGGGCGGTTTCGCGGTTGTGCGAAGTCTGCCGCGAAGTGCGCATCGCCGCGCGGGATTACCGCCGCCGTTAACCCGCTCTGGGGCGGGCGGCGATCAGGTCGGCAATTGCGCGGCGCTCCAGCGGCTTCGGCGCAGCCGTCAGGCCGACTGACCGCGCCGCCCGACCCAGGACTTCCGCCGGGCGGGCGCCCGCCGCGCGCATTTCGCGCAGCGCCGGCGAACGCTGCCGTTTGCTCAGTTTGACGCCCGCGGCATCGACCGCCAAAGGGTGGTGATAGAAACGCGCCGGCCGGGCGCGCCCCAACAGGCGGGCCAGGCGGATTTGCCGTCCGGTCGATGCGAGCAGGTCTTCGCCGCGCACGATCAGGTCGATGCCGCGGCGCATATCGTCCACGGCAACCGCGAACTGGTAGGTCCACTGGCCGCGGCGGTCTTTGAGCAGCAGGTCGCCGCATTGCCGCGCGGGGTCTTGTCTCTGGGCGCCGAGGAAGCCGTCGTCGAACGCTTCTTCGCCGCCGCTCCATTCCAGCCGCAAGCCGCGGGACTCGCCGGGCGGCCGGTTCGCCGCGCGGCAGCGTCCGTCGTAGATGCGCTCGCCCGCCTCGCCGGCCGCGCAGCGGGCGGCAAGGTTTTTGCGCGTACAGACGCAGCGATAGACGTTATGACCGCCTCGCCGCAGCTTGTCGAGCGCCTGGCGGTAGGCCGCTTCCGAATCGCTTTGGCGGCAGCGCGGCTCGAGATCGTCGTCGGGCTCGAAGCCCAGCCAATCCAGATCTTCGAGAATGGCCGCTTCGTATTCCGCGCGGCAGCGCTGCCGGTCGTGGTCTTCGATGCGCAGCAGCACGCGCGCGCCCAGCAGCTCGGCCAGCCCCCAGAGGTAGATCATATGGGCGGCGTGGCCCAGGTGCAGCCAACCGGTCGGGCTGGGCGCGTAGCGCGTCGTCGGCTTCATCGGGGCGCGGCCCCGCGCGGGCGGGCGGCGGTTAATTCAACGTCAGGCTGACCGGGTTCGATTGCCCGAGTTCGTTTTCCGCGGTGATGGTGACCGCGCTCAAGTCCTCGAAATTGCCTTCTTCGACGGTGAAGTTGACCGTGGCCATGAACAGGCTGCCGAAAGCCGACGATTGATTGCCGGCGTAGTAGAGGGTGAACGCATCGGCAACGTCGGCGGTCAGATTGGCCGTTGAGAGGTTGGCGCCGCTTGCGCCGGAAAAGACGATTTGCAGTCGGCTGACGCTGCGCGCGGTGGCGAATCCGGTGACCTGTACGCTGAAGCGTCCCTGCCCGGTGGTGCCCAAGGTCAGATTACGCAGCGAGGGCGCCGCCGGAACGACGGTGAAGACCGCCTCGGGCGCCGCATCGGGGGTAATATCGACTCGGCCGTCTGCGACTGCGAACGTCGCCGAGGCGGTAATCGCGCCGGCGACGGTTCCCGTCAGAAAGGGGTTGGCGGTCAGATTTCCGGGGAAGACGGCCTCGGTGCGGCCTTTGGGAATGGTGAACGACGCCGCGCGTCCGCCGGTGGAAAACTGGATCGACGGATCATTGGAAAAAGCCGCCGAGTCGAAGGACAGGCGCAGCACGCCCTGGATATCGACGGGCAGGGGGTCGGCGATGCTGAGGCCGAGCGGCACGGTATCGGCCGGTTCGACCGCGCCGCCCGTATTGGAGAAGCTTACGGCCGACAGGTCGGGTTTCTCGCCGATGCCGTTGAGCGTGAAGTTCGCCGTGGAGGTTGCGGTATTGACCGCCAAGGACGCGTTTTGCGGGCCCAACCTGTTGGGTTCGAAGACAACTGTGACGGAGATCGTTTGCTCCGCGTCCAACGAAGCGGGCAGCGCCGGCAACCCTTTCAGCGAAAATGCGCCGTCGCCGACGCCGACGCCCGAGAGCGTTACGTCCGTGTTGCCGGAGTTGGAGATTTGCAGAGTCATTTCGGACGAGTCGCCGACCCGGGTCTGGGGGAACACGATCGGGTCGCGCGGTTCGATCTGTCTGGGGCCGTCGGCGCCGGTCAGCGCGTAGCTGAGCACTTCGCCGAGAGCTTCCGCGGTCAGGTCGAACGTAGAACTGCCGATGCGCAGTTGGCCTGAGGCGGTTCCGGCTTCCACGGGGGTCAGATGGATCTCTACGGCGAAGCTCTCGCCCACGTCGAGCCGCACCGGCAGCAGCGGGCGATCGGGAATGCTGTAGCCGGCGCCGGTTATCGAAATGTTGCCGATCGAGCCTGCTTCCGAGCCGGCGTTGGTCACGGTCAGGACGGCAACGATTTCTTCGCCGACCGGAGTCGAACCGACGGCGATTGTTCCGTCCTCGGCGACGGAAGACGCGCGTCCGTCGGACGTGGTCAATTCGTAGCTGTACACGGCGGCGGCGCCGCGGCCGGTGAGTTGCAGCGCGTCCGTTCTTCCGCTGCCGAAGCGCAGCGTGATCGAGCCGCTGTAGCTCTCCGCGGCGGGCGGGGTAAAGCGCACCTGAAAGCGAAAGTCGCGTCCGGGCTCGATTGTCGCCGGCAGAAAGCCGACTCCGCCGAGTTCGAAGACGTCGCCGGCGGCAAGCGAAACGGCCGTGATCGTGCCCGGGCCGCTGCCGCTGTTGGCGGCGATCACCGTCGCCATCGTCGAGGCGTCGACGGTCGTGTCGTCGAATACCACCGCACCGCCGTCGCGCACCGCGGTCTGGTTGCCGCCCGGAAGCAGAAAGCTGAGATTGTAAGCTGCCGCGCGCCCGAGCAGATTGAAGGTGTAAGCAGCAGGGCCGCCGCCCCTTTGATTCGAAATTATACGGATTGGCAGGCGCAGGCTTCCCGTGAAAGGCCCCGCGCCGGTCGGCGTGAAGCGGATACGAATGTCGCGCGTTCTCCCGGGACGAATGTCGATTACGCTCGAAGACGACGGCGACAAGCGGAACGTATCGGAACCGCTGAGCGAAGGTTCTCCGCCATCGTAGAAGATTTGCGCATAGGCTTCCGGGTTGTCTTCGTTTTCGTAACGGATGGTGAGACGCTGCTCGACCGCGCGCCCGACGCCCTCGGAGTCGAACGTCAACGTATCTCCATTTTGGCGAAGCGTACGGAACGAATCGGTGTCCTGGATTGTGACCGTGACTTGCGCGGGCAGCGCGGCGGCGAAAATCGCTCCGAGAACAAAGGATGCGGTTGCTGTCAGGAACCTTGGCATGGCTGGTGTCTTTCGTATTCGTTCACAGGGAAGGGGCCGGGCGGCTAACGCGGCGCTCCCACGCTCACAGAGGTGACGCCGACGCTGGTCGGCGTGACACTCGAGCTTTCGTTGCGACGGCGCGACACGGCCACGGCTCCGGCGGCGGCTCCGGCGGCGATGACCGTCAGCAGCCTCCAGCCGATGCCCTTTTTCTTCGGTTTCGGCTCGCCCGGCGCGACGGCGTTCGTCTGGGTAATCGCGGCCTCGGCGGTCATGTTGTTGTAGCTCGCTTCCACCTCGATGTAGAACGTGCCTTCCTCGGAGTTGGGCAGCATGCCGGCGGCGCGCACGCGCCCCTGGTCGTCGGTGGTCAGCGTCGAAACGCGGGAGGCGCCGAAGAAGGTCACGCTCGGGCCGGTCGCGGGCGCGCGCAGCGTCACCGCGGCTTTGGGGATCGGCCTGCCCTCGGCGTCCTGAATCTCGATGATCGGCTCAACGACGACGTTGCTGTTGATGTTGTTGATGCCGTCATCGCCCGCCAGCACCTTGATCTGAATTGTCGAGCCGTCTTGCGCCCAGCCGGATTGCGGGATGAGCAGCAGCATGCTCAGCAAGACGGCCAGGAATTGAAAATTGCGTTGCGCCATGAATCCTCCGAGATCGACCGAGCCGCAAACGATGCGGCACCTGCGGGCGACGGTCGGCCCGCCGCGCGAGAAACTCTTTACAGCCTATCCCATACAGGCGACAAGGCCGCGGACAGGGTTACACGCCGCGGCAGGCGCGGCGCCGCGGCGGCTTGCCCGCGGGCGGCCTCAGCCGCCGACGGCGACCTCTTCGCCGACCCGGCGGAAACCCAACTCTTCCAGCAGATTGGCGATGTCTTCGTCGAGCAGCCCTTTGCGCGCGTCGGCCAGGGCGGTGAACGCCTTGTACACCTTGATCGTGTCGGCTTTGTCGAGATCGCCGTAGCCGAGATCGACGATGCGCTGGCGCAGCGCGTGGCGGCCGCTGTGTTTGCCCAGCACCAGCTTCGAAGCCGGGACGCCTACCGATTCGGGCGTCATGATTTCGTAGGTCGTGCGGTGCTTGAGGTAGCCGTCCTGGTGAATGCCCGCCTCGTGGGCGAAGGCGTTGCGGCCGACAATCGCCTTGTTCGGCTGCGGACCGAAGGTAATGCACTCGTTGAGCGCCTGGCTGGCGTCGTAAAGCCGGGCGCAGTCGATGCCGGTGTGGAAGGGGACGCGGTCGGGGCGCACCTGCATGATGACGGCGACTTCTTCGAGCGAGCAGTTGCCCGCGCGCTCGCCGATGCCGTTGAGCGCGCATTCGACCTGGCGGGCGCCGACGTACAGCGCGGCCAAGGCGTTGGCCACGGCCAGCCCCAGGTCGTCGTGCGTATGCACGCTGACCTGCGCCCGGCCGCCGACCGTCTCGACCACCTTGCCGATTGTCTGCGCGTAGTCGTCGGGCGTCATGAAGCCGACCGTATCGGGGATGTTGATCGTCGCCGCGCCGGCGTTGACCGCGGCCTCGGCGACCCGGCACAGGTAGCCGATCTCGGTGCGCGTGGCGTCTTCGGCGGAAAACTCGACGTCATCGGCGTATTGTTTGGCCAATTCGACGCCCTGGACGGCTTCTTCGAGGATTTGCTCCTGACTCTTGTCGAACTTGTACTTCAGATGAATCTCGCTGGTTGCGACGAAGCAATGGATGCGCGGCCTGCGGTGGCCGTCGAGCGACTGCGCGGCGCGCTCGATGTCGATGGGCACGGCGCGGGCCAGCGCGGCGATATGCGCTTGCGGGTGCTCGCGGCAAATCTCGCGCACGGCCTGAAAGTCGCCGTCCGAAGCGATGGGGAAGCCCGCTTCGATGGTATCGACGCCGAGGTCGACGAGTTTGCGCGCCATGCGCAGTTTTTCCGGGATGGTCATGCTGCAGCCGGGCGACTGCTCGCCGTCGCGCAGCGTCGTGTCGAAGATATAAACCTTGTCCGACATGGGTGCGGCTCCTTCTTTCCGCTCAGTAAAACGCAATCGAGGGCAATTAAGCAAGTTTATTATATTTAGGTTTTCTATAAAATATCCATATGGAAATCACATTGCTGCGGATTTTCCGCACCGTCGCCGAGGAAGGCAGCTTCTCCCGCGCGGCGCAAAAGCTGCTGCGCACGCAGCCGGCGGTTTCTCTGGCGGTGAAGCGGCTCGAGGACGACCTCGGCGTGCAGTTGATCGATCGCTCGTCGCGAACGCTGGTGCTGACCGACGCCGGAAGCCTGGCGCTCGACTACGCCAAACGCTTCGACGGGCTGGAGCGCCAACTGCGGCGGGCGCTGACCGAGCTGCGCGGCCTGAACACGGGCAAGCTAACCATCGGCGCGAACGAATCGACGGCGCTCTATCTGCTGAAGCATCTCGAAGCGTTCCGCCGGCGGCATTCGCGCATCGACGTCGAGTTGCGCCGCAGCCTTTCCAGCCGCATTCCCGAAGCTGTGCTTGAAGGGGCCATCGAGCTGGGCGCGATCAGCTACGACCCGAAAGACCCGCGGCTGAAGATATTCGAGTTCTACAACGACCGGCTGACTTTCGTCGTTTCGCCGAAACACAGGCTGGCGGGTCGGCGCAAGGTGAGCATCCGCGAGTTGGGCGAAGAGACCTTCATTGCGCACAACGTGGTCTCGCCCTATCGGGTCCACGTGATCGAGACCTTCCGCGAGCACCAGGCGCCGTTGAACATGGCGGTCGAGATGCCCACGATCGAAACGATCCGGCGCCTGGTGCAGCGCAACCTGGGCGTCGCCTTTCTGCCGAAGATGTGCGTCGAGCAGGAAATCCGCAACGGAACGCTGAAGCAGGTGCAGGTCAGGGAGTTGGCGATGGAGCGCAAGATCCGCCTGGTGTATCCGGCTCGGCGCAAGCTCTCTCAGGCGGCGGGCGCTTTCCTCGATCTCGTTGGGGAAGCCGGCGAAAGCGCGGAGGCGGGCGGCTGAAGCGCTGGGCGCGCCGTATGTTAGCATGAGCGCTGATTCGTCGTTGGGGCGTCAGCCCCCCGTCCGCGCGGCCGGCATGAAGGTCTGTTATCTCGATTGTTTCTCGGGCATTGCCGGGAACATGGCGCTGGGCGCCCTGGTCGATGCGGGACTGGATATCGAGACGCTGCGCGCGGAGTTGGCCAAGCTGCGGCTCGAAGGCGTTGCGCTCGGGGCCGCCCGGACCAAGCGGGGCGGGTTGGCGGCAACGAACGTGTCGGTCGAGACGGCGGAAGGGCACGGCCACCGCTCGTTGAGCACGATCGAGAAGATCATCGGCGAAAGCGATCTCTCGGACAGGGTGAAGTCCGACGCTTGCAGGATTTTTCGCCGCCTGGGCGAGGTCGAAGCGCGGGCGCACGACGTTCCGATTGAGAAGGTTCACTTCCACGAGGTCGGCGCGCTCGACGCGATCGCCGATATCGTCGGCGCGGCGGCGGGTTTCGAGGCGCTGGGCATCGAGCGCATCGTCTGCTCGCCGATCAACCTGGGCAGCGGGACGGTTCGCGCGGCGCACGGTGTGCTGCCGGTTCCGGCGCCGGCCACGGCGCGCCTGGTCGAAGGCGCGCCGACCTACGCGGACGGCCCCGCCGCGGAGCTGACCACGCCCACCGGGGCGGCCATCGCGGTCACGCTGGCCGACGCCTTCGGCGCCATGCCGGCGATGCGGCTGGAAGCGTCGGGATACGGCGCCGGCGACCGCGACTTCAAGGGGCGGGCGAACGTTTTGCGCGTGTTGATCGGCGAAACGACCGACGCGCCCGAGGCCGTGGAGGCGTACGTGATCGAGGCCAACATCGACGACATGCCGCCGCAGATGGCCGGCTTCGTGCGTGAGCGGCTGCTGGAGGCCGGCGCGCTCGACGTGACGCTGACGCCGGTCTTCATGAAAAAAGACCGCCCGGGGTTTACGCTCACGGTGCTGGCCGCCCCGGCTGACCGGCTGCGCCTGGGGGACGTGCTGTTTGCGGAAACGACGACCCTCGGCATCCGCGAATACGCGGCGCAGCGGCGCGTGCTGGAGCGAGCCTGGCAGGAAGTCGAGACGGCGTTCGGGCGCGTGCGCGTCAAGACGGCCGCGGGCGGCGGCGGGGCGCGCAATTTCGCCCCGGAATATGAAGACTGCCGCCGCTTGGCGAAAGAGCGGCAGGTTCCCTTCAAGGACGTCTGGCAGGCGGCCAACTTCGCCTATATGAAACTGGCTCGGGCATGAAACTCGCCCGGGATTAGCGCGGCGGCGCCGATAACGGCCGCACGGATAAGGCAGTGCGGATAACTGTGGGGCGGCGCGATAGGGCACACTGAGAAGACGCGGGTTTTGCACATATGAGCAAGTATTACCTGACCACGCCGATCTATTACGTCAACGCGGCGCCGCATATCGGCCACGCCTACACGACCATCGCCGCCGATACGATCAAGCGCTTCCGGCGCATGATGGGCGACGAGGCCTATCTGACCACCGGCACAGACGAGCACGGCCAGAAGGTCGAAAAATCGGCCGCGGCCGCCGGCCTGACCCCGCGCGAATTTACCGACCGCGTCTCGGCGGCGTTCCGCGCCGAGTGGGACGAGTTCGGCCTCGAATACGATTTCTTCCGGCGGACGACGGACCCGCGCCACGCCCGGGCCGTGCAGGAAATCTTCTCGCGCTGCCTGGCCAACGGGGCGATCTACAAGTCTTCGTACACGGGCAAGTACCACATCGGCGACGAAGCGTTCGTGACCGACGAGGAAGCCGCGCAGGCCGACCCTTCGCTGATTACCACCGTCACCGAAGAAAACTACTTCTTCAAGCTGTCGGAGTACGCCGACAAGCTCATCGAGCTTTATGAATCGCAGCCCGATTTCATCCGCCCCGAGTCGCGGCGCAACGAGGTTGTTTCGTTCGTGCGCGGGGGACTGAAAGACCTGTCGATCAGCCGCTCGACGCTGCAATGGGGCATCCCGCTGCCCAACGATCCGGCGCACGTCTTTTACGTCTGGTTCGACGCGCTTTCGACGTATATGAGCGCAATCGGCTACGGCGAGGAAGGCGGGGAGGCGCGCGAGCGCCGCGAGAAGCTGTGGCCGGTCGATGTCCACCTGGTCGGCAAGGAGATTGTCCGTTTCCACGCCGTTTACTGGCCGGCTTTTCTGATGGCCGCCGAGTTGCCGCTGCCGAAGCAGATCTGGGCGCACGGGTTCCTGATTTTCCAAGGCGGCAAGATGTCGAAGACGAAGGGCAACATCGTCAGGGCGCGGCCGATCGACAAGGTCGTCGGCATCGAAGGCTTGCGCTATTACCTGCTGCGCGAAATCGTTTTCGGCCAAGACGGCAATTTTTCATTCGAGGCGCTGGTGACGCGCTACAACGCCGACCTGGCCAACGGCATCGGCAACCTGGCTGGGCGGACGACGGCGATGATCGCCAAATTCCACGGCGGGCGCTTTCCCGCCGCGGGCTCCGGCGCGGACGGCGGCTTGCCGGCGCTGGCCGGCGAGACCATCGCGAAGGCCGTTGCGCACTACGAGAAGTTCGAGTTCTCGCGGGCTCTGGAGGCCGTTTGGTCTCTGTTCGCCGCGGTGGACAAATACATCGTCGAGAACAAGCCCTGGATTCCGGTCAAGGCCGGGGACGAGGCTTCGAAAGCGCAACTTGCGGCGACGCTCTACAATTCCGCCGAGGCGCTGCGCATCGGCGCGGCGCTGGCGCACCCCGTGCTGCCGCAAGCCACGCAGAAAATATGGACGATGCTGGGCCTCGCCGCTCCGCTGCGCGAGCTTCGCTTGGCCGATCTCGCCTGGGGCGGCCTCGAGCCCGGCGCGAAGCTTGGCGGGCAGGGGGCCGTTTTCCCCCGACTCGACGTCGAAAAATCGGTGAAACGCATGGAACAACTGGAACAGGAAGCGCTGCGCGAACAGAACGCGATGCTGGGCAAGCCCGCCGCGGGCGGAACCAAGTCGATCACAATCGATACGCCGGAGATCGATTTCGATGATTTCGTCAAGGTCGATATGCGCGTCGGCCTGGTCAAGGCCGCCGAGAAAGTTCCCAAGTCGAAGAAGCTGCTGGCGCTCACGGTCGATATCGGCGAAGCCGAGCCGCGCTCGATTCTGGCGGGCATGGCGGGCGCTTACGAACCCGAGGCGCTGGTCGGGCGCAAGGTCGCCGTCGCCGCCAACCTGAAGCCGCGCAAGATGATGGGCCGGCTGTCGCAGGGCATGGTCATCGCCGCGTCGATCGACGATGGGCATCCCTACTTGGTGAGTTTTCTGGAAGACGCGCCGATCGGGGCGCGGCTGAGTTAGCGCCCCCGCCGTGCTGGTCGATTCGCATTGCCACCTCGACGGCGCCGCCTTCGACGCGGATCGCGGCGAGGTCATCGCCCGCGCCCGCGAGGCCGGCGTCGGTTTCATGCTGGCCATCGGCACGGGCGACGGCCCGCCCGACCTTGCCTGCGCGGCGCGGCTCGCCGAGCAATACGACGGCGTCGCGGCGAGCGCGGGCGTACACCCGCACGACGCCGCCCGCTTCGCGCAGCCCGAGGCGGACGCACTGGCCGAGTTGCGCCGGCATCCGAAAGTCGTCGGCGTCGGCGAGATCGGCCTCGATTACCACTACGACAACTCCCCGCGCGAGGCGCAGAGAAGGGCGTTCGTTACGCAAATGGAGATTGCCGCCGAGCACGGCATGCCGATTATCATCCACACCCGCGACGCCTGGGACGACACGCTGGCGCTGCTCGATGAGCATTGGCGCGCGACCGGCCTGGGCGGCGTCATGCACTGTTTCTCGGGGAGTTCCGAGCAGGCGGCGCGCTGTCTCGACATGGGTTTCCACATCTCTTTCGCCGGCATCCTGACGTTCGCGCGGGCACAGGAGTTGCGCGACACGGCGCGCTGGATTCCGCGGGACAGGCTGCTGGTCGAAACCGACTCGCCGTATCTGACCCCCGAACCGCACCGCAAGATTCGGCGCAACGAGCCGCGCTTCGTTGTGGAAACGGCGCGCAAACTGGCGCAGATCGCCGGCTGCGGCCTGGAGGAAATCGCCGAGCGGACGACGGCCAATTTCGACAGGTTGTTCCCCGGCGCGCGGGGCCGGCCGGCGGCGGCGGGCAGTCGGTTCGGGTCGGCCGGACGCCTGGATTGAGACACCGCGGCAAGGCTTATTTCTTTTCGACCAGAAAAAGCTGCTCGGTGACGTGAATGGGGCGGTTGTTGAAGCTCCTGCTGCCGCGGAAGGCGTTGTACGGTATCTCGACGACCTCGACCGAGCCCGCTTTCGCGAGCATGGCGCGCATCTCGGCGGGCGGGATAAAGCCCTCGTTGTTGAAAGAGACGAGCAGGAACCGCGCATCGAGGCGCTGCGCCAAGTCGCTCATCAGCCCGGCGGACTCGGCGCGCACGTTGTACCCCGACCGCCGCCAGTCCGCCGGAATGCCCGAAACGCGGCTGATGCGCCGCGGGCGCTCGTAGCGGGCGATCAGGTTGAGCATGAAATAGTTCGAGCCGTAGGGGTGCTGATTGTAAGGCGGGTCGATGTAAGCCAAGTCGATGTCCGCAACGCGGCGCGCGGCGGCGTTGGCGTCTTCGGACAGCACCGCGCACTCGCACTCGAAATTGCTGAGGACGGGCAGCCGCAGGGCAATTTCCCCCAGGATGCGCGTCAGCGCATCGGAGCCGCTGCCGCCGAAGCGGCCGACGCCGGTCTGTCGATCCTTGTAGAAACCCTTGAAAACGCCCGCGGTGTTGGCGTGGATGGACGCTTCGCTGAGCAGGGGGGCCAGCAGGAAATCGCGCATGCGGCGCGGCGCCTGCTCGATCATGCGCCGGTAGTTGTCGAGCCGCCGGGCATTGTTTCGCGTGTAGAAAACCCGGTCTTCCCTGGCGATGCGCGACTCGTCGCGGGGCGCGTACAACTCTTCGATGAACCCGGCGGGGAGCGGCTCGGTCAGCACGCGCGCGTTCAGGCCGTTGACGATTTCGCGCAGCAAACCGAAGTCGATTTCGCTGCGGTTGGCCAGATAGCAGCGTCCGATGACCGCCGCGTAGTCTTCAAGGTCGTTGCTGACGAGCAGCGAGGCATGGCCCTTGAGCAGGCGGGAAACGACGCCCGAGCCGCTGAAAACGTCGAAGCAGCGCAGGCGGCGCTTGCCCAGGCGGCGCTTGACGCGCGCCGCGGCGGCGGCGATCGGCCCCAGCAGCGCGCGCTTGTTGCCGATATAGGTGATGAGTTGCCGCGACAGGTAAGCGGCGTCTTCCGCAACCGGCGCGCCGGCGGGGAGTTGCATCCAGATCTGCCCGCTCACGCGCTTTCGCTCGGCTCCCGCGCCGCCGCGCCCGGTATTTCGGCGACATAAACCTGTGCGCTGCCGCTGCGGTCGCCGGCGAAGGCGACCATCGTCTCATCGGGCGAGAAGGACGGGTGCGGGTGGCTCCATTGCGGGCCGTAAACCGAATCGGCGGCCATTTCCATCCAACTCAGCGACTCCTCCTTTTCCGCCGCGCTGCGCGCCGCTTCCCAGTCGGCGGCGACGGCGTAGCGCGAGGTCTTCCATTGCGTGCCTTGCGAGGTCGCTTGCGGGCAGCAGATTGTTTTGCGCGACCCGTCGGCGACATCGACAAGCTGCAGGCCGATATCGGGATGTACCGTATCGCAGAGGATTTTGGTTCCGCGGCGGTTGGGCGTAATGTGCCAAGCGTTGAACGCGGCGATGGTTTCGATGCGGCGGCTGCGCCAGTCCATGCGCTTGAGCGCGCGCGGCCAGACGACGAAGACGAGGTCCGACGAGGCGCCGAGAAAGGTCTCGTGGACGATGAACTCGTCGTTGTCGTGCTGGTAGAGGCATTCCATTCCGCTGCCGTCGATGCGCACGCGGTGCATGCGCGGGGCGGGGTCGGCGGCGAACTCGATCCAGTCGGGATCGACCGGGTTGAACTGCGGATGAATGATCGTCCGCGGAAAGGGGATGAAGCGGGTTTCCCTGCCGGCGATGGCGCCGACCGCCAGGCCCCATCCGCCGTCCCGCTTGCAGGCGGCGACGAAGCGGTCGCCGAGCGGGGTCAGCGAGCACTCGCCGAGTTGGCCGCCGAACGAAGCGATTTCCACCTCTTCCAGGGTTTCGCGGGAGAGCCGCCAGACGCTGCCTTCGCGGACGAAGAAAATGCCGTCGTCGGGGGCGATCGTCGGGGAAAAGGGGTGGATCGGCTCATCGCAGGTAAGCTGCCGGATCGGGCCGTCGGGAAAGCCGGCCTCGAAAAGCTGCGCGATTCCGCTGCGGTAGCTGGTGAAGATCACCGCGCTCTGATCGGCCGTGAACGACGATTGCAGGAAGTAGGTGGGATGGTTGATCGAAGGGTGATTGGTGAGTTGATGGACCACCGCCCCGGTGCGTTGATCGAGCGAACGCGAGTATTCCGAGGGGAAGATCGCGCCTTTGCCGCCGGGCATCGTTTACTGCAGGGCTTCCGAAAGGATGCGCGTGTCGGCTTCCCGGAGCATTTCGAGGCGGAGCAGCCGGGCCAGGGTCGGCGCGATGTCTTCGGGTCCCGCGGGTTGCGTGAAAGTCCCTTGGCGAACGCCCGCGCCGTAGAGCAGCACGGGAACTTCGCGATCGTAGGCATGGACGGAGCCGTGACCCGTGCCGAACGCACCGCCCGCGTAGACGAATTGCTCGAATTGAACGATAACGTGCGGCGAGCGGCGCTCGAAATAGGCATTGGCGAAGAGCCGCTGCGTTTCCGGGGCGCCGGCGCCGGCGCCGGCCAGATCGTCCGCCGTATAAACCTCGGCGACGAGCGGATTGCGGCGGAGTTGTTCGGTCAGGAATTGTTCCGCCTGCCGCCGCGTGACCGCGCCGCCGTCGAACGCCGGCAGACGCCAGTAGAGACGGTTGCCGTCCGCGTCGGCGACCAGGTCGGGGGCGTCGGGGAAGCGCTCGCCGAGGGCGCCGCGCGCGCGCCGCCAGAACGCACCGGGGTCCAAACGATGCGCCGCCGCGCCGCGCCGCTGCAACTCTTCGACGAGGGGCAGGGCGCCGTGGTCGGCGGTCAGCGCGACTACGGTTTTGTCGAGACCCGCGCGGCGGTCGATTGCCGCCAGCAGCTCGGCCAGCATGCGGTCGAGGCGCAGGTTGTGATCCATCGCTTCCTGGCTGAAGGGGCCGTAGCGGTGGCCGATGCGGTCGGTTGCGGAGAAGCCGACGGCCAGCAGGTCGGGTTCGCCGTCCGCGCCCAGTTCGCCGGAGTCGAGCGCGGCGAGCGCGGCTTGCAGAGTCAGTTCGTCGCCGAACGGCGTTTGCTGAACGTGCGCTTCGACGCCTTCTTTGGGCAGCGCGTGGGGGAAGGCCGCGGCCTTGCCGTCGGCTTCGGTCGGGAAGGCGTCTTCGCGGGCGAGTTTTGCGTAGAGCGAGCGGTCTGCGAGCAGCCGCCTCCAGCTTTTTCCGGCGTAGGCCGCGGCCGGCTTGGCCGCGTTGAAGGCGGCCAGCCAAGCGGGCAGCCCGTTTTCGTAATACGACGAGGTGACGAAACAGCCGCACGGGTCGGAATACCAGAAGGCGCCGTCGGCGCCGCGTCCGGCCAGCAGCAGCGCGGCGCGGTCTTTGGAGGAAAAGGCGTAAACTTTCGAGCCGCCGTGCTTGCGCTTGAGCAGGTCGCCCAGCGTGTCCGCGAGCAGCGGCCGGGGCGAAGCGCGACGCCCGCGGCCGCCGACGGCGGCGTATTGCTCGTCGGCGATGCAATTGACGACGGCTCCGCGCGCGGGGTCGTACCAGGAATTGGCGACCATGCCGTGCGAGGCGGGGTGCAGGCCGGTGGAGACCGAGGCATGGCCCGCCGCCGTATAGGTCGAGGCGTGCCTGTAGGCGGCATTGGTGAAGTTCGCGCCCTTGTCGAGCAGCGTCTTGAAGCCGCCCTCGTACAGGCCGGCGAAGCGGGTCAGGTAATCGGGGCGGAGCTGATCGACGACGATGACCACGGCCAGCCGCGGGGGCGGCGCGAGGCCGCGAAAGGAAACGAGCGCCCACGCGGCCGCGGCGCAAACGACCGTCCAGAAAATCGGGTAGGCGTATTTTTTCATGAGTTCGCAAGTTCCGGGGGCACGTCGCCGCCGGCAGTCTCAGGGGCGTAACGAATGAGTTGCAAGGCGTCTTGCTCGTTGTCGGCGGTGACCTTGATCGACACCTTGCCGACCGGCTGCTGGACCACGTTTTCCCTGACCAGCCAAGCGCGTATGCCCGCGGAGGCGAGCAGCGCATAGATCACTTCGGCTTCGACGGCCGCCAGATGGCTGCGCGAGGAAAAAACCGTGACGAGCTTGTCGTCGCTGGGATCTTGCGGCATCGAGCGGTTGCGTCAGTTTAGCAGACCGACTTTTGCCATAATAACGGGCGCAAAGGAGTTGACCATGAGATTTCGCTTCCTGACCGCGGCTCTCGCCGTTGCCGCGGCGGCGTTGTTCGCCGCCGACGACCCGAAGAAGTACCCCACCGGTTACACCGACACCGAATTCCTGCCGGGCGGCAAGTGGCGGGTGCATGACGACGCGCGCCCGCGCCCGCCGATTGTCGCACCCGGAACCGCGAGCACGCCCGAGCGGCCGGGAAAGGCGCCCTCCGACGCCGTCGTTCTGTTCGACGGAAGCGGTCTTTCCCATTGGCTGCAGCGCAAGCGCGGCGGAGGGTCGCTGCCGCCGGCCTGGAAGGTCGAGAACGGCTATATGCAGGTCGAGCCCAACACCGGCAGCCATTTCACGAAAGAGAAATTCGGCGACGTGCAGCTTCATATCGAGTGGGCAACTCCGGCCGGCGCCGAGAAATCGAGCCAGGGGCGGGGCAACTCGGGCGTGCTGATCATGGGGCTTTACGAGATTCAGGTGCTTGATTCCTACGACAACGTCTCGTACGCCGACGGGCAGGCGGGGGCGATCTACGGCCAGTATCCGCCGCTGGTCAACGCCTCGCGCAAGCCCGGCGAATGGCAAACCTACGACATCGTTTTCGAGGCGCCGCGGTTCGCCGGCGAAAAGCTGGTCAAGCCGGCCTTCGTGACCGTGTTCCACAACGGGGTGCTGCTGCACAACCGCAAGGAAATGATGGGGCCGATGCGGCACAGGAAGGCGAGCCGGTATAAAGCCCACGAGGCGGAGGGGCCGCTGCTGCTGCAGGCGCACGGCAACCCGGTCCGCTACCGCAACATCTGGGCGCGGCGGCTGAATCTAACTTATCCGTAGGGCGATTGCGCCGAGCGGAACGACCGCGGCCGGCGCCCAATGCCGCATGGAAAACCGGCGGCGGCGCAGGGTGGGGAACGCGCCGTTGAAGCCGCGCAGGATCATCGCCGCCGAGACGCGCTCGGCGCGTTCCCAGCCGCGCACCAATACCGCTGCGGCCTGATTGGCGCGCAAGCGAAAATTTCTGTTGACGCGCGCGTCCGCCGCGCGGCATTCGCGGGCTCGGGACATCCGCCGCCATTCGTCGAGCAGGACGAACAGGTAGCGGCACATCAGCGCGGTCGTCAGCACGAGGGAACGCGGCGCTCCGAGCGCGCCCAGGGCGCGCAGCGTCTCGTCGATGGGCGTCGCCGCCGTCAGGGCCGAAAGCAGCAGCACGGCGGCGTAGGCCTTGATTCCGACCGCAAGCGCCAAGTCGTTGCCGTTGGGAAGCCCGGAGACCACGGGCAGCAGCGCCGCCGTTGCGATGAAAGGCGTAGCCGCGAGGCACCGCTTGAGCGGGTAGCGCAGTCCGCCGGCGGCCAGGGCCGGCAGCAGGGCGTAGGCGCCCGCCGCGAAAAACCGCGGCGTCGGTTCGGCCGGAAACGAGGAAACGGTCAGGATGGTCAGCAAAACCGCGGCGACCTTCGCTCTGGGGTCGAGAGAAGCCGCCGGCGAGCCGGGCGCCGCGATTTCACTCTCAAGTCCCTTCAAGGGGAGACCCTTTGCGGCTGTTCTGCTTTTGCGAAATCCGGCCCAGGTAGAACCCGATGGCGGCCAGGGCCACGGCGGCGGCCAAGCGCAGCAGCGGCGGCGAAAACGGTTCGGAATCGAGGGGCGCGACGGCGCCGACCGTCACCTCGACTTCATTGTAGTGGCCCATGCCGTCATCGACGAACACGCGCCACGCGCCGGCGGCGTTGGGCACGAAGCTGAACACGCCGCCGCGGTCGGTGCGGCCGCTCTGAAAGGGGCGGTCGTCGGGCTCGCCCGGGGCATAGACCCGCACATCGGCGTCGGGAACGGCGCCGTCGGCGTAGCGGCTGCGCACGATGACCGTTTGGTCGGCGATTTCCACGCCGACGCCGAGGCCGTGCGCGGCAAGCATCGGCGCGAAAAACAAGCAGCAAGACAGCTTGACCAAGGCGCTGCGCGGCGCTTGAGCCGCGCGCTTGACATGGTTTGTGAAAATCATCGGAACACAATTCATTTTACTTTCGGGTTTCTTCAATGACGGCCCGGTCAATCGCAGGGAACGGGCTGCGCCGCGGCCGGGCACAGAATTTCCGGTTTCGTTTTGCGCAAGAAAGTAATGATAGCAACAGCGGCCGCCGCTTCGACGAGGGCGACGGCGGCATAGGCCGAGGCGATGAAGTAAAACCCGCGGCCGTAGCCCGCGAGCTCGAACTCCGCGGCGAGCAGGAGCGCCGGCAGCAGGGCGCCGAGGAAGCCCGCGGCGGCGGCGCGGAGCGCCTCGGCAAGCGCGCCGATGGGCCAGATAGCCCAGCCGGCGAGCGCGCCCTTCGCATCGAAGAAGTATACGATGCGACCTACCAAAGGGATGCGCCAGACCGCCCAGCCGGCGAGCGCGCCGCAGCCCATGTTCAGGGCGTTCACGCCGAGCGACAAGAGCCCGCCGTGCTGGAAGAGCAGCGTCTGGAACAGCAGGCCGGCGAACACGACCGGAAAGGCGCGGCGGCCGAGCAGAATGCCGAGCAGTCCGTACAGCCCCAGATGCATCGAAACGCCGGCCAAGGGAAACTGAACGGTCGAGACGATGAACGCCGCCGCCGCCAGCAGGCCCATCCGGGAAGCGTCTTCGGGCTTCAGGTTACGGCCGGCGAGATACAGCCCGCCGTACGATGCGGCGTGCGCCGCAAGGCAGGCGCCGACCGGGAAAATGCCGTCCGCCACATGCACGGAATTGTGGAGTATAGCAGGGCTGCGGCGCGGCGCCGCGGTGGCGGGGCGGCGGGGCGGACGGATTGCTTCTCGGCGCCTGCAGTTTCAGATCGTGTACAATCGCTGTTGGTACGCTACAATGCAAGGACAGTGCTGGAATCGGCGGGAAACGGGAAAAAAATGATTGCGGCATGCGCAGGCGCTGTTGCTCCGTATGCGCCGCTCCCTTTACCGGACCGGCCGGCCGGCCGACTCGAACCTTGTCCGCGGCGGGGCGCGGCATGATCGATCCGGCACAGTTCGGCAAATCCGGTTGCACAGTGCCGGACAAGTGGTATCACAGCTTCCGTTTGCCGGACGGCTGCGCCGCCGCGGGCGAGCATTCTCTTGCCCATCTTGAAATGCGGTTTGAGCTTTTGGGGCTTCCGAATGATTTGAATGGAAAGCGTGCGCTCGACATCGGAGCTTGGGACGGCTGGTTCAGCTTCGAGATGGAGCGCCGGGGCGCCGATGTTGTTGCTATCGACAACACGGAGAGAACGAATTTCCTGTACGCCCGCCGCATGCTCGACTCGAAAGTGGAATATAGAATCCTCGACATATTGCATGATACGGATCGGCTCTCGGAGCTGGGTCAATTCGACATCGTACTTTTTCTTGGCGTCCTCTACCATGTCAAACACCCTCTGCTAGCGTTGGAGAGAGTATGCGCTCTAACTCGAGAGACTGCCGTTGTCGAATCTTGCGTCCTTGACGGCAGCCCCGGGGACGAGCCCGACCTGCCCGGTCTTCGATTCTACGAATATGACGAGTTGCGCGGTCATTCGGACAACTGGTTTGTTCCCAACACCACCTGTCTTTTGGGCTTGTGCAGGACGGCGGGGTTTGCGGACGTTCAGTTGGCCGGAAAATACGATGAACGCGCCGTCGTCAGGTGCAGCCGTTTTTTCTCGAAGACTGCGAATTCCACGCGGCCCGGCCCGAAGCTGCTGGATGTACGCCATTTCCGCAATTACGGCATCAATTTCTCGCAAAACGCCGGCGACTATCTAACCTTATGGCTGACCGCATCCGACCGGGCCGCGATCCAACGCAAGGATGTGTTTGTGACTGTCGGGGCTTATGATGCGCCCACTCTGTGGGCAGGGCGGGCCGATGGATGCTGGCAAGTCAACGCGATACTGCCTCCCGGTCTGAAGGCCGGATGGCATCAAGTTCGTTGCCGGCTGAGCGGCACGGACCACTCGGCGCCACTGGAGATTGCCGTAGATGTACCTTTGGATTGTGACGGCCTGGAGATTTTTACGGTCTGCGACTCCTCAACGTGGACAGTCGACTCAGCGGGCGGTACAGCCGGCTCCAACTTGTCGTTCTACGTCTCCGGCCTTCCCCAAAATGCGGACTGCAACAACATGGGGGCATCGTGGGGCCGGCGACAACTGATGATCGAGTACATCGGGCCGTTGCGCAAAGACGGCCTGCGACAGATTAACGCGGTTGTCGCGCAAGATGTCCCAAGCGGGTCGCACCCGTTTTTGGTGACCTGCGGATCTCACCGCTCGAAGTCGAAGTTAGTGGTCGCGAAACGCAATTCATAAGGCCGCCGGCATTCAACAAGCAGAGCACCGCCTCCAGGAGCAATCCGACCACAAGCAAAGCCGGCGATGCTATTACTATTGTCCAATCCACACTTGCTCAACGCGCAAGCCCGTGCCGGAAGATGCCCGAAGGGAGGTGGGGGCATTATCGATTTTCAAGATTCCGGTCGTCACGAATCCCCACGTGCTCGCGACTTCGTTGGCGGAGAACCACGAATCCGGGGTTTGAACCCAGTCATAGACCCTGACCATCGAAGAATTGAATACTTCGATTTTGAATTTATATTGAGACGATGCGTTATCCCGGAAGAGATACGCACTCCAATAGTAGTTTTGGCCAGGGATTTGCGTGAAAGTCAGCCTGACCGCCCCACCCCGCTCGATGACAGGAGCACCTGAACGGCTGCGTGTCTGTTTGCAGAAAGACGAACTGCAATTGGCATTATCCAGCCAATAAAACTCAGTCTTCCCGGAAATAAGATTCTTGCGAAATCCGTATTCCTTTCCCCCATCATAACAAGAACGTTGGTGGAAAAACACAGCCGCATCTGCAATATCCCCCGAAGTTTGGCCACTTGCCGACCCGCTGAAACGACCTTTGAACCGAATACCCTTGATGGGCGACACAACATTACTTCGGTGTGTTGTTCCAGGCCAACGAAAGATGAGTTGCCCAGTGAGGTCGACGTTGTTGTGGAACCACCACGGAGGAGCCCACGGCGAATTGGGGTACCGACAACCGTCATACCCTCCACTTACTCCTGCAGGATATGGGTGTTCATAAGGAGTAGCAGCGGTTCTGCCACTGGTCGAGGCGCCGTCAAACACCCACTTATTGGACAACGGCAGGTTCACCCAATTGGGAGAAGTTTGGGCAAACAGCACTGAGGCGCCTGTCAGAAAGATGGCGCACACAAAAAATTTCGTCTTCATCGGTAGCCTCCTTGCCTGTCTCCGGTTGTTGCCTGTCTCCGGTTGCAACAGTCAGCATCTACTCGGAATTCTTCAATTTCTGAACTCCAACACAGCTATGGTACACCCATCTTGCTCCGAAAGCAAGCGGTTTCGCAAAAAAAACAAGAAAAAACGCTTCGCGGGTTGCCGGATCGCCCCCTTTTCTGCGAATCTAGAGAGTTCAAGACCGTGACTGATTTGAAGTGGCTACGCAAAGCCCTGCATCGTCGAACCCGACAGTCAGACGCTACGGTTCCCGATCTAGCCGAATATATTCTCAGCTTCTGCGCGGAGTCTCCCGATGGTCTCGCGTACGCGAAAAAACATATTGAGCGTTTGGTGCGCACTCTCGAAATCACCCCAAAGGGCGGTGAATCCGATAGTGTGCTCGAAATGGGCACTTACATGCAAATCACGCCAGCGCTGAAGAACATGCTCGGTTACAATGAAGTTCGCGGCTGTTATCTTGGGCCGCTCGGCGAGGTTCACGACAAGACCGTGAATTCGACGACGGGAGAGTTATTTTCCTGTTTTGTCGACCTTTTCAACGCTGAACGCGACTACTACCCCTATGAAGACGGCCGCTTTGCAGCGGTCGTTTGCTGCGAACTCCTGGAACATCTCGCGGAAGACCCCATGCATATGGCGGCGGAAATCAACCGCATTCTGCGACTTGGCGGCTGCTTTGTCTTGAGCACACCGAATATCTGTGCTCTGCGTTCAGTCTCGGCCATCCTTCAAGGCTACCATCCAGGTCTCTATTCTCAATACACAACACTTAAGGGCGGCAATGCAACAGAGCCTCGACATGCGCGCGAATACACGCCCGATGAAGTACACAATCTGCTCGAGGCGGCGGGGTTCATTGTAGATCAGATGGAGACCGGCCCCTACGGATTCGAGACATCCGAGGACCACGGCGCCGTCCTAGAGTTATTGCACCAAGCAGGTTTTTCGACGCATCTTCGCGGCGCATGCATCCATGCTGTCGGCAGGAAGATCGGGCCTGTGAAACAGCGTTATCCCGATTGGCTATACGGATGAAACGATCGAGGATTCGCAACGACGGACTTGGGGGCAGGTTGTTGGCATGGATCGTATCCCGGCCGACCATCGGTTACTCTTTTGTGCTGTTCGCGCTGAATGCCTGTATCTGCCAGGTCCTCTTCGTTACCGAATACACCAGACACCTAGGTTCGATCGAGGCGGCCTACATCGGGCTCAGCCGTTACGCGTTGGAGCATCCTTTTGAGTTCGGATGGTTCCGGCAGTGGTATTGTGGTATTCCCTACCACAATACCTACCCTCCGCTGCTGCACTTGGCCGTTGCGGCCATAGCGGGTTTGCTCGACATTTCTCCGGCTCTCGCGCACCACATCGTGACTGCAATGTTTTATTGCTGCGGGCCGGTTGCGCTTTTCCTGCTGGCATCCAAGCTCTCCGGCAAGTGTGCGGTCGGCCTGTCGGCAGCCCTTTTGTTTTCCTTGTTCTCGCCTTCGATTCCGTTAGTTTCGACAGTTCATGACTGGGCCGGCTCTATCCGCAATCCGGCGCGTTTGCATTCCCTGATTGCGTTTGGCGACGGACCTCACATAGCGTCGCTCACGCTGTTGCCGCTCGCTGTTCTCGCGCTTCACCACGCCGCGGAGAGACCGCGCACCGGGCGCGTTTACCTGGCCGCCGTTGCCTGCTCGTCGGTCGTCTTGACCAATTGGTTGGGAGGTTTTGCCTTGGCGTTGGCGGCGGTAAGCTATCTTCTTGCCCGCTCGGCCGAGCAGGAGTGGCGGCGAATACTGTTCACGGCAACGGGAGTCGGCGTCATTGCATACTGCCTAGCGGCACCTTGGATACCTCCATCCACGCTCGGCGATATCTCCCACAACGCGCAGCATGTCATTGGCCGCTATCCTTTGACAATCGCTCATTTAGGATATGCCGGCGCCTGCGTTGCAGCAGCCTTGGGATTGCGGGCGGTACTTGTTCGGATACAAGCGTCGGCCGCGGCTGGTTTCGCCGCATACTTTTCTTTTTTTACTACTCTACTGGTATTGTCAGCGGATTGGCTAGGAATATCCCTCATGCCTCAACCCTACCGCTACCATCTTGAAATGGAACTCGGGCTTTGTTTGTTGGCAGGGTTCGGCGCAGCGAAATTGTGGTCTAAAGTTGCCGCCAAGCACCGCCCGCCCGCGGCTGCGGTCTTGATCGTTCTGTGCCTGTTACAGTTCGGCTTCTATCGGCGGTGGGCGAGAGAGAGCATTCAGCCGATAGATATGAACGAGACGATAGAGTATCGAATTTCGACTTGGTTACGGGAAAATATGCCTGACAGCCGGGTATTTATCGTGGGATCGACCCAATTCTGGCTGAATGCCTTCAGCGATACGCCGCAGATCGGAGGCGGATTCGGCCAAGGGGTTGTGAATCGAACCATCCCGGTCGTTCATTATGGAGTCCCGTACACCAAGGGAGACGGAGAGCGTACCGCGACATGGCTGCGTATCTATGGTGCTCAAGCCGTTGTCACGAGCGGACCTGAAGGCCGCGATTCTTATAGGCATGCCTGGCGCGATCCAAGCAAGTTCAACGGCATCCTGCCGGAGCTCTGGCGCGACGGCGACGATGCGATCTATGCAGTGCCGCAGCGTTCGTCCTCTCTGGCTCACGTCATTCTGCCGCAGCACATCGTCACCATCGCGCCTGTCAACAACACTGACATTGCGCCGGTGCTTCCGTTATTCGAAGCCCTGGAGGACCCGACATTGCCGGTTGCGGACCTTTCTTGGAAGAGCCCGAGCGAGGCCGTAATTTCAGCAACGCTGTCGAGCGGGCAATTGCTGTTTGTGCAAATCTCTTATCATCCGGGCTGGAGCGCCTCGAATAGCCGCGGAAATATCCCTGTCCGGCAGGACGGGCTTGGGTTCATGGTGCTGGATCCCGGCTGCTCGGGTCCCTGCAAGATAACCCTGGAGTTTACCGGCGGGAATGAGATGCGGCTTGCGCGGGCCGTTTCGGCAACTGTGATCTTCTCAGGCTTGCTGTGGGCCGCGTACCGAAGCCGGGAGCGCGCCGCCGCATGACTTGCGACCGCCGCGGCCAAGCCGCTCAATCGCGCAGGCCGTATTGGCCGGCGATGCGTTCGGCGAGATAGTTGCGCACCGAGGCGCTGCTGCGTTCGACGTCGAAGAAGGCGGCGCGCAAAAGTTGTCTTTTGCGGTTGGCGATCCCCTCGCGAAGCTCTTGCTGCACGGAGGGATCGGAAAATTCGCGGCGGCCGGCGGCCTCGGTGGAGAGCAGCCGCAGGATGCGGTACTGCCCATCGGTTTCGACGACGTCGGAGATCTCGCCGGGCTGCAGCGCCGCCACCGCCCGGCGCAGGTTGATATGCGCTTTTTCGAGCGACGACTGCGACAGATAGCCCATGTCGCCGCCGTTGGGCACCGAGTCCGGGTCTTCGGAGTAGTTTTGCGCCAGAGTGGCGAAGTCTTCGCCGTTCTTGAGCCGTTCATGCAGCGTTTCGATTTTTTCCCGCGCCGCCTTGCGGTCAACGGCGTCGTCGTTGCGCAGGTTGGGAACGGGCGTTTCTTCGACTTCCGTGACCAGGATTTGCGCCAAGTGGACTTGGCGTTCGGGAAAGGTGAACGCAGCGGCATTCCGCTCGTAGTGCATGCGCATCTCCTCTTCGGTGATCGCGATGCGCGAGTCGATTTCTTTATTGAACAGCTTGCGCAGGGTGAGGTTGCGGCGGATTTCCAGCAGCAAGTTTTCGCGCGTCATGCCCCGCTCGGCCAGGGAAGCGAGAAATTCCTCGTCGCTGTCGAAGGGCGAGCGGTAGCGCTCAAGCTGCCGGTTCACCTCGTCGTCCACGGCCATCAGCCCGAGGGACTCGGCCTTTTGCAGAACGATATGGCGGTCGATCAACTCCCGCAGCAGGTTGAGGCGCAGCATCTGCGCCTGCTCGGGGTTTTCGGGTTCCTCGCGGCCGCGGTATTGCGAGGCGTAGTAGGCTTCGAATTCGGCGAAGGTAATGTTGTACCCGTTGACCTTGGCCGCGATGCCTCCGCCGGCGCCGCCGCAGCCCGGCCCCGGCAGGGCGATCAGGGCGGCAAGCACGGCGCCGGCAAGCGCTCTCGCCGGCCGGCAAGCGCCCTTCTCGACCGTTGCAACCGGCATGAGCGCCTCCTCGATTCCCGTGCGGACGCTATTCCTTCTCTTTTTTCTCTTCCTGCTCTTCGCCGCCTGCTTCGCCGCTCGTTTTTTCGTCGGCGGCCCGGTCTGCCGCTTCTTCGCCGGCAGCGGCCGTTTCCGCGGTTTCCGCCTCTTCCTGTTTGGCCTTCATGCGATCTTCTCGGCGCTTCTTCTTTTCCGCCGCCTTTTTCTTGAGTTGCGTGCCGAGCAACTCGATGACGGCCGTTTCGGCGCCGTCGCCCTGACGGGGACCCAGACGGACAATCCGCGTGTAGCCGCCCGCGCGGTCGGCGAAGCGCGGCCCCACGGTGTCGAACAATTTTTTCACCGCGGCGGGTTCCTGCAAATAGGCCGCCGCCTGGCGGCGCGAGTGCAGGGTGTCGCGCTTGGCCAGGGTAATCATCTTTTCGACCTGGGGGCGCACGGCTTTTGCCTTGGCGATCGTGGTTTCGATGCGGTCGTGCAGGATGATGCTGGTGGCGAGTCCGCGCAGCAGCGCGCGCCGCGCCGAGGGGTCGCGCTGCAGCTTGTAGCCGCCTTTCCTGTGTCTCATGGTGGGTGCGCTCTCTTTCGCTTCCTAGAACTCTTGCGGCTCGTCCGTTGCGCCCGGAACGAGCCGGCCGTGCTCGGTGAAACGCATGCCCAGGCTCAAGCCCATCAAGCTGAGCATTTCGCGGATTTCGTTCAACGATTTGCGCCCGAAATTCTTGGTCTTGAGCATGTCGGCCTCGGTGCGCACGACCAGATCGGCGATGGTCTGGATGTTGGCGTTGCGCAGACAGTTGTACGAGCGGACGGACAGCTCAAGCTCTTCGACCGAGCGGTTGAGGTTTTCGTTGTAACGGTCGCTTGCCGTATCGGCGACAAGCTCTTCGACCGCCGTTTCTTCCTCGAAGTTGATGAAAATCTGCATGTGATCTTTCATCAGCTTGGCCGCCAAACCGATCGAGTCCTGCGGGGTTACGGCGCCGTTGGTCCACACTTCCAGGGTCAACTTGTCGTAGTCGGTCATCTGGCCGAGGCGCGCCGCTTCGACTGTGTAGTTGACCTTGCGCACCGGCGAATGGACCGAGTCGATGGGAATGTAGCCCACGGCCAAGTCTTCGTCGAAGTTTTTTTCGGCGGAAACGTAGCCGCGCCCGAGCTTGACGCGCATCTCGATATCGAGCACGCTGTCCACGCCCTCGCTGACGGTGGCGATATAGACGCCGTCGTCGAGGATGGCCACTTCGGAATCGGCCTCGATCGCCGAACTGTAAACCGGGCCGGGCTCGGTGGCGCGCAGGCGGATGGTGCGGGCGCTGTCGCTGTGCAGTTTGAGCGGGATCTGCTTGAGGTTCAGAATGATGTCGGTGGCGTCTTCGACTACGCCGGGAATCGGGCTGAATTCGTGCGAGACGCCCTCGATGCGGACGGCGGTGACGGCGGCGCCTTCGATGGAGCTCAACAGGGCGCGGCGGAGGGAATTGCCGATGGTCGTGCCGAATCCGCGCTCGAAGGGCTGCGCGCTGAATTTCCCGAACGTATCGCCCAGGGTTTCCCCGTCAACGGCCAGCCGCTTGGGCTTCTGAAATCCTTTCCACATATTCGCTGCTCCTCTCTTCAAGCTCGCGGCGGCGGAGCGAGCCGCCTGCCGCCGGTTGGGCTCCCGGATGCGGGAGCGGGTATCTAACGCGAATAAAGCTCGACGATGAGCTGAGAATTGATCTTGGTCATTTCCAGATCGTTTTTGCTCGGCGAGCCGAGCACCTTGCCTCGAAAATTGTCGTGATCGGGCTCCAGCCAACTCGGCGGCGCCGTCATCGCGGCTGTTTCCAGGGCCATCAGGACGCCGCCGTGCTTGCGCTTGCGGCTTTTTTCGCGCAACTCGACGATGTCGCCCGGGTTGACCAGGTACGACGGAATATCGACCTTTTGCCCGTTGACCTGCATGTGTCCGTGGGCTACGATTTGGCGCGCCTGCCGGCGCGAAACCGCGAATCCCAAGCGGAACGTGACGTTGTCGAGGCGGCGCTCCAGCAGACTCATCAGGTTATCGCCGACCACGCCGGGCATCTTGGCGGCGCGCTTGTAGTAGTTGCGGAACTGCCGTTCGAGCACGTCGTACATGAACCGCGCGCGCTGTTTTTCCTGAAGCTGCAGCGCGTAGCCGAGCATTTTTTTCGGGCGCCGCGTCTTGCCGTGGTGACCGGGCGCATACGGGCGCTTGTCCAGGTTCCGCTCCGATTTGGGGTCGAGCGCCATGCCCAGACGGCGCGAGCGGCGGACGACCGGACCTCTGTTCCTTGCCATGAGTTCCTCCCGCTTCCTCAAACGCGGCGTTTTTTCGGCGGCCGGCAGCCGTTGTGCGGCATGGGCGTTACGTCGCGGATGTGCGTGACCTGAATGCCCGCCGCCGTCAGCGCGCGGATGGCCGATTCGCGTCCGCCGCCCGGCCCCTTGATGCAGACCGAAACCTTGCGCAGACCGTGTTCCTTGGCTGCGTTGATCGCGGTGATGCCGGCCTGCTGCGCGGCGAACGGCGTGCCTTTTTGCGATCCGCGGAAGCCCAGCGAACCGGCGCTCGACCACGAAACCGTATTGCCCTCGACGTCGCAGATCGTGACGATCGTGTTGTTGAACGTGGCCTGCACGTGAACAACGCCGACGGGGATGTTCTTCTTTTGCCGGCTTTTGAATTTCTTTTTGCCCTTGGTTTTCGTCTTTGCCATGTTTCTTGTCCGCCGCGTTGTTTATTTCGCCGTCTTTTTCTTGTTGGCGATTTGCCCTCGGCGCGGGCCTTTGCGCGTGCGCGCGTTGGTGTGCGTGCGCTGGCCTCTGACCGGCAGGCTGCGCCGGTGCCGCAGGCCGCGGTAGCAGCCGATCTCCATCAGGCGCCGGATGTTCATCGAAACTTCCTTGCGCAGGGCGCCTTCGACCGCTCCTTCGTCTTCGAGCAGCTTGCGCAACGCCGTGATTTCGTGATCGTCGAGCGCACTCATTTTTTTGCCGAAATCGATTCCCGCGCGGTGCAGCAGCGACCGCGCCCGCGTCGGGCCGATTCCGTAAAGATAGGTAAGCGAAACTTCCGCCCGCTTGTTGTCGGGAATATCCACGCCTTCGAACCGCGCCATGCCGAACCTCCTTTTAACCTTGCCTTTGCTTGTGCTTGGGGTTGCTGCAAAGCACGCGCACGACGCCGCGGCGCCGGATGATTTTGCAGTTCTTGCAGAGTTTCTTCACCGATGCTCGTACTTTCATGATGGTTTTCCGTTCGTTGCTCAAACCTCGGTCAGAATCCACGGGCCGTTGTCCGTGACGGCCACGCAGTGCTCGAAATGAGCGGCGTTCGAGCCGTCGTCGGTGATCGCCGTCCATTTGTCGGAAAGCAGGCGCGTCGTCGGCGATCCGGCCACGACCATCGGTTCGATGGCCAGCACCATGCCTTCGCGCAGGCGCGGGTTGCGCAGCTTGGTATCGACGTAATTGGGCACCTGAGGCGCTTCATGAAGCTGCTTGCCGATGCCGTGGCCGACGAACTCGCGCACTACGGCGTAGCCGTTCGATTCGACGTGCCGCTGCACTGCGCCGCAGACGTCGAAAAGACGGCGGCCGTTGACCATCTGGCCGATGGCCAAGTCGAGCGCCTCGCGCGTGATTTGCATCAGACGCTTCGCCTCAGGCGTAATCTCGCCGACGGCGATCGTCGTCGCCGAGTCGCCGTAATAGCCGTCGAGCAGAACCCCGCAATCGACCTTGACGATATCGCCTTCTTTGAGCACCCGTTTCTTCGACGGGATGCCGTGGACGATTTCCTCGTTGATCGAGGTGCAGAGCGCCGCGGGGAAACGCTTGCCCACGGCCGGCACGTAGTACCCCTTGAAAGCCGCCTTGGCGCCCGCCTCGCGAATCATCCCGTCAGCCTTGATCTCCAGGTCCATTGTCGAGACGCCGGGCGCGGCCAAGGCATGCATCTCGGCCAGCACGCGCGCCACCAAGCGGCCGCTCTCGCGCATTTTCTCGAGTTCCGACGGGCTTTTGCGCACGATGATGCGCGGCGCGGCGGTCTTCCTGAAAAAAGTCCTGGTCATCGTTTCTGAAACCGTCTTCGGCTGTCCTCGGCCCGGCACGCTTCAAACCGCCGACGAACGCCGTCCGCGGATGCGCCCCGCGCGGGGCGTAAAGCCTTCGTAATGGCGCATCACCAGTTGCGCTTCGACCTGATTGACGGTGTCCATCGCAACGCCCACCACGATCAGCAGCGAAGTTCCTCCAAAGTAAAAATTCACGTTCAGGCCGTCGAGTATCCAGCGCGGCATGCTGGCGTCGGCCCAGTCGCCGATCAAGGGCAGATGATGGATTTTCGCGCCGTTGATCATCAGGTCGGGAATCAGCGAAATCAGCGCCAGGTACAGCCCGCCCACCAGGGTCAGTTTCGTCAGGATGTCGTTGATGTGCTCGGCGGTAGGCTTGCCCGAGCGGATGCCCGGAATGAAGCCGCCGTGCTTGCGCATGTTGTCGGCCACTTCTTTCGGATTGAAGATGATCGACACGTAGAAAAAGCAGAAAAAGACGATGCCCGCAACGTAAAGCAGTTCGTACAGCGGCTCGCCGTAGCGCACCGTCTCGAAAATGCTGGTCAGGATCGGGCTTTCGGCGACGACCATCGAAAGCGTCTGCGGCAGGGAAAGTATCGACGAGGCGAAGATGACCGGAATCACCCCGCCGGCGTTGACCTTCAGCGGCAGATGCGTCGATTGACCGCCCATCATGCGCCGGCCGACGATACGCCGCGCATACTGCACCGGGATGCGCCGCTCGCCGCGCTCGACGAAGACGATGAACCCGACGATGGCGACCATGACGATCAGGATCAGCAGGGCGGCCAGCACGCTCCATTGCTGCGTTACGAACACGTTGTCGTAAACGCCCTGGATGGCGCCCGGCAGGCCGACGACGATTCCCGCGAAGATGATCAGCGACATGCCGTTGCCTATGCCGCGTTCGGTGATCTGTTCGCCCAGCCACATGATGAACGCGGTTCCGGTCGTCAGCGTCAGGATCGTCATCAGGCGGAATCCCCAGCCCGGGTTGTAGGCCAGGTTGCCCTGCACCACCAACTGCGAAAAGGCGAACGACTGCACGATGGCGATGCCGATGGTCAGGTAGCGCGTCCACTGGGTAATCTTGCGCCGGCCGAGCTCGCCTTCCTTCTGCAGTTTTTCCAGCGCGGGGATAGCCACGGTCAGCAGTTGCAGGATGATCGACGCGGTGATGTAGGGCATGATGCCCAGCGCGAAGATGGTCAGTTGGCTCAACTGTCCGCCGGAAAACAGATCGAGGAAGCCCAGCGCCGTGCCCTGCGCCTGCTCGAACATCCGCTGCAGCTCGTCGGTGTTGACGCCCGGGGTTGGAATGTGGCCGCCGACGCGGTACACGGCCAGCATGCCCAGCGTGAAGCCCACGCGGCGGCGCAAGTCCGGAATGCGGAAGACGTTTGCGATTGCCTCAAGCCACTTCATGATTCGCCGGAAGTCTTCTTGTCTGTAACGACTTCAACTTTGCCGCCCGCTTTTTCGATTTTTTCTCTTGCCGACGCGGAAAACTTGTGGGCGGCAACGGTGACCGCGCGGGTCAATCGGCCGTTGCCCAGGATTTTCAGCCCGTCGCCGAGCTTGCTGACCGTTCCGCTCTCCAACAGCGATTGGGGTGTGAACGCATCGCCCTCGAGCTGCTCGAAGCGCCCCACGTTGATCACGGCGTATTCCTTGCGGAACGGATTGTGAAAACCGCGTTTCGGCACGCGGCGGATGAGCGGCATCTGGCCGCCCTCGAAACCGCGCTTGCGCCGGTAGCCCGAGCGCGACTTCTGCCCTTTCTCGCCGCGTCCGGCGGTTTTGCCCGTGCCCGAGCCCGGCCCCCGGCCGACCCGTTTGCGCGGCCGGCGCGACCCCGCCGGCGGATGCAGTTCGCTCAGATTCATTCCGCCACCTCCGGCGCGACCACCTCGACCAGATGCGGAACCTTGGCGATCATGCCGCGCACCGCGTCGTTGTTCGGACGCTCGACCTTCTGGTCGATCCTGCGCAGACCGAGGCCCGCGACCACCTTCTTGAGCTTGGCCGGCGCGCCGATCGTGCTGCGCTTGAGTCGAATCGTAATCTTGTCCGCCATCGTCGAGCCTTAAATTTCGTTCACGTCCTTGCCGCGCAGTTGGGCCATCTCGCTGCGTTCGCGAAGCTGCTTGAGCCCCTCGAAGGCCGCCTTGATGACGTTGTGCGGATTCTTCGAGCCGATCGACTTGGTCAGCACGTTCTGGATGCCCGCGGCTTCGACCACCGCGCGAACCGCGCCGCCCGCGATGGCCCCCTTGCCTTCGCGCGCCGGCTTCAGCAACACCCGGCCGGCGCCGTAAACGCCCAGAACCTCGTGGGGAATCGTATGGCCGAGCACGTTTACCTTGATCAGGTTTTTCTTCGCCTTTTCGATCCCCTTGCGGATGGCCGAGGGAACTTCCTTGGCTTTGCCGTTGGCGTAGCCGACGACGTGCCGCTCGGGGTCGCCGACGACCACCAGAGCCGAAAAGCTCAGGTTCTTGCCGCCTTTGACGACCTTGGTCACGCGGTTGATGTCAACCACCTGATCTTTCAGGTTGAGTTCTTCGTTGGGTTCGTTCGTCTGCATGTGCGGTCAGCTTTCTTCTTTCCCTGCCTTGCGTTCGCGGCTCGCGGGCAGCAGGCCGGCCTCGCGCACCGCTTCGGCCAGAGCTTTGACCCGGCCGTGATAGCGGTGGCCGCCGCGGTCGAATACGACCTTTTCGACGCCCGCCGTCCTGGCGCGTTCAGCAACGCGCTTGCCCACCGCCGCGGCGGCTGCGGCGTTGCCCCCGTAACCCTCGGCTTCCTTGTCGTTCGTTGAGGCCGCCGCCAAGGTTTTGCCTGCGTTGTCGTCGATCACCTGCGCGTAAATGTGCTTCAGCGAGCGAAACACCGCCAGCCGCGGACACTCGGCGGTACCGCGCAGCTTCCTGCGAATCCGGGCGTGAACCTGACGCCGCCGCGCATCGCGTTTCGGTCTCGAATGCATTTTCCGTTTCGTCTCTTTCCCCGCAATGCCGGCGCTCTACGAAGCGCCCGTCTTGCCTTCTTTCTTGCGCAGCTTCTCGCCGACGTAGCGGATGCCTTTCTGCTTGTACGGGTCGGGCTTGCGCAAGCCGCGGATGTTGGCTGCGGTCTGGTTGACCAGTTGCTTGTCTATGCCCGACACCTCGATTCTGGTGTTCGCCGTGATCGAGATATCGACTCCTTCAGGCATCAAGACCTCGATCGGGTGCGAATAGCCGATGTTGAAAATCGCCACGCGCCCCTTCGTCTGCGCGCGGTAGCCCACGCCGACGATCTCGAGATGCTTGACGAAACCCTGGTTGACTCCGGTCACGCAGTTGTTGGCCAGCGAGCGCGTCAGGCCGTGCAACGCCGCTTTTGAATCGTCCTCGCGCGTAATGCGCAGCGCCCCGCCGCCGCACTCCGCCGCGATGCCTTGCGGAATCGGCGTGTTCAGGGCGCCCTTCGGCCCTTTGACGCGCAGCAGGCCGGGCTCGATTTGCACTTCCGTTCCGCTCGGAACGGGAATCGGTAGTTTGCCTATCCTCGACATCGCTTTCTCTTGCTCGTTGTTTTCTCCGCTCAGTACACCGTGCAGAGCACTTCGCCGCCCACGCTCTGTTTTCCGGCTTCCTTGCCGGTCATCACGCCCTTCGATGTCGTCATGATGCAAACGCCCATGCCGCCGATGACCCGCGGGATGTTGTTGGAGTCGGCGTAAACGCGGCGCCCGGGTTTCGATATCCGCTTCAATTCCGAAATGACCGGGCTGCGGTCGGGGCGGTACTTCAGATAAACCTTGATGGTCTGCTTTTTGTCGTCGTTGGCGACGCGGTAATTCGCCACGTAGCCCTGCTCCTTGAGGATGCGGGCAATTTCGATTTTCACCTTCGAGCCGGGGATATCGACCTTGTGGTGACGCGCCGCCAGCCCGTTGCGGATTCGGGTCAGCATGTCCGAAATGGGGTCGCTGTGCATTCGCTCTTTCTTCCTTCTGCGGCCGTTACCAACTGCTCTTGGTTACGCCCGGCAACTCGCCGCTCAACGCCAGATTGCGGAAGCAGATGCGGCAAAGCTCGAACTTGCGCATGTAGCCGCGGGGCCGCCCGCAAAGCCGGCAGCGGTTACGGAAACGCACCTTGAATTTCAATTTCTTGCGCTCGCGCGCGATTTTTGCCTTGGTGGCCATCGTTTCGATCCCCTACTTGCTCCTCAACTGCGGAACGGCATGCCCAACAGCTTGAGCAGTCGAAAGCCTTCCTGATCCGTGTTTGCGGTCGTAATAAACGTGATGTTCATGCCCTTGATCTCATCGACCTTGGTGTAATCGATTTCCGGGAAAATCGCGTGTTCGCGGATGCCCAGCGTGTAGTTGCCGCGGCCGTCGAGCTTCGGCGGTACGCCGCTGAAGTCGCGCACGCGGGGCAGCGCCACTGAAATCAGCCTGTCGATGAACTCCCACATGCGCGTTCCCCGAAGCGTGGCCGTGCAGCCGATGGCCATGCCTTCGCGCAGTTTGAAAGCGGAAATCGGCTTGCGCGCCTTTGTAACGATCGGTTTTTGCCCGGCGATCGCCGTCAGTTCTTCGACGGCGCTGTCCATCAGCCGCGAATTGCCGATGGCCTTGCCCATACCCATGTTGAGCTTCACCGCGGCGACCCGGGGAACCGCCATCGGCGACCCGTAGACGAATTCCTTCTGCAGGGCCGGAGCCACTTCGTCCCGATATTTCTGCTGCAGCCGCGGCGTCGTCATGAGTCCGTCACCAGCTTGACGTTGGAAAGATCCAGCGGCGATTCGCTTTCGGCGATGCCGCCCTTGATTTGCTTCTGGGGATTCGGGCGAACGTGCTTCTTGACCATGTTGCAGCCCTCGACCAGAACTTTGCCGCGTTTGCGGTCCACCCGCAGCACGCGCCCGCGGCTGCCCTTGCTGCGCCCGGCAATCACCAGCACCGTGTCGTTCTTTTTGATGCTCGTCTTGAACATTGCGACTCCTACAAGACCTCCGGAGCAAGCGAGACGATTTTCATGAAACGCTTGTCGCGAAGCTCGCGGGCGACCGGGCCGAACACTCGCGTCCCCACCGGTTCGCCAAGCTCATCGACCAGCACCGCGGCATTCTGATCGAAACGGATGTAACTGCCGTCCTTGCGCCGGGTTTCCTTGTGCATGCGCACGATTACGGCGCGCACCACCGAGCCTTTCTTTACGTTCGAATCCGGCGCCGCTTCCTTTACCGAAGCCATGACGATGTCGCCCAGACCGGCCTTCTTGCCCGTGGAGCCGCCGCGCGGCAAAATGCACTGCAGCCGGCGCGCGCCGGAATTGTCCGCGACCGCCAACTTCGTCTGCATGCCGATCATGGCCGTTTCTCCCCCTCGTCTCGAATCGTCTTCGCAAAGTCAGCTTGCCGTCTGCTGCGCCTTGCGCCGGCGCCGGACGTTGACCTCGACCTGCGTCGATTTCAGAATCACTTTCTCCAGCCGCCAGTGCTTGTTCTTCGACAACGGACGGCTTTCGACGATGCGCACCCGGTCGCCCATCCTGGCCAGTCCGCTCTCGTCATGCGCCAGAAATTTCTTCTTGCGCGTGATGTAGCGGCGGTAGAGCGGATGCGGCACGCGGCGGCTGACCTCCACCACGATGGTCTTTTCCATCCTGGTCGAGACGACCTCGCCGACCTTGCGGTTCTTGCGCGGTTTCTTCGCTTCAGCCATCATCGTTTTCCTTCCGCCCGGTTCTTCTCATTTCTCGCGGTCAGGATGCGCGCCAAATCTTTTTTCGTCGCGCGGTACTTCTTCACGCCGTCGGTTTGCCCCATCGAAATCTGAAAGCGCAGGCGGAAAAGCTGCTCGCGCGCCTCGCTCTCTTTGCTTTGCAGCTCGGCAACGGTCATCTCGCGGTATTCGGCGGCGGTCACAACAAACCTCCCGATTGCCTGCTGACGAATTTCGTCTTGATCGGCAGCTTTTGCGAGGCCAATTCCATGGCGCGCCGCGCGGTTTCTTCGGCAACTCCCTCGACCTCGAACATCATGCGTCCGGGCTTGACCACGGCGACCCACTGCTCGGGCGCGCCCTTGCCTTTGCCCATACGGGTCTCGGCCGGTTTCTTGGTAATCGGCTTGTCGGGGAAAATGCGTATCCACAGTTTGCCCCCGCGCCGAACGCGCCGCGTAATCGCCACGCGCGCGGCCTCGATTTGCCGGTCGGTAATCCATGCGGCTTCCATCGCCTTCAGTCCGAAATCGCCGAAATCGAGACCCGACCCGCGCCAAGCCTTGCCGCGGCGCTTGCCGCGATGCACCTTGCGGTGCTTGACTTTTTTCGGCATCAACATGACAGTGCTCCCTCAGGCCTCACTTTTTTGCCGCGGTCTCGCCGCCGCTTTCGGCCGCGGGCGCTTCGCTTTCCGATTCGGTCGCCAGAGGAGGCCGGAACGGCGCCGGGCCTTCGCCGGCAGGCGGCGTTACGGGCGGCTCAGCCGCGGCCGGGGCGGTTGCGGCTTCAGCCGGAGCGGCCTCGACCGGCGCAGCCGCCGCGGCCTGGTCGCCGCGCGGCCGCCGCTCGCGCTCGGCCTGCGCTCGGGCGTCGCGCCGCCGCGCCG
This sequence comes from Bryobacterales bacterium, assembly GCA_965242705.1. Taxonomy (GTDB): domain Bacteria; phylum Acidobacteriota; class Terriglobia; order Bryobacterales; family UBA6623; genus CATQHP01. The sequence goes on along the minus strand of OZ251486.1, from coordinate 4,104,844 downwards.
GTTCGGGATCGCCCTTGCCCGATTTCTGCAGCGACACGGAGCGGGTGTCGATAATCTCGCCCTTGTATATCCAGCACTTGACGCCGATCACGCCGTACGTCGTGTTGGCTTCGCACAGCCCGTAATCGATGTCCGCACGCAGCGTTTGCAGCGGCAGGCGGCCGTGAAGCTGCCACTCGCTGCGGGCGATCATCTTGCCGTTCAAGCGGCCCGCCACCCAAATCTTGATGCCCTTGCAGCCGAAACGCTGCGCCGAATCGACCGCCTTGCGCATTGCCCGGCGGAAAGCCACGCGCTTCTCGATTTGCAGCGCTACCGATTCGGCAACCAGTTGCGCATCGAGCTCCGGGCGGTGAACTTCTTGAATGTCGATGTAAACCTCGCGTTTAGTACGCTCCTGCAACTCGGCCTTCAGCTTTTCGATTTCCGCGCCGCGGCGGCCGATGATGATGCCCGGCCGCGCCGTGCGGATGGCGATACGCAGCTTGTTGCCCGGCCGGTCGAGCTCGACCGAACTGATGCCCGCCGCCCTCAGGCGTTCGCGCAACTGTTCCTTGAGCTTGACGTCTTCGTAAACCAGGTTCGCGTAGCCCTGCTCCGCGTACCAGTGCGAGCGCCAAGTCTTGGTGTAGCCAAGTCGAAATCCGTAAGGATGTACTTTCTGACCCATTCCGTTTTTTTCCGAGCCGCTACTCGGAAACCTCCTCCCCTTCGCCGTCCTCGTCCGCCTTGCCGTCGGAAACGGTCACCACGATGTGCGACAGCCGGTGAACGTAGCGGTGCGCACGGCCCATCGGCGCGGGGCGCAGCCGCTTGGCCCGCGGCCCTTCGTTCACGCAGATCGATTCAATCGCCAGATCGTCAACGTCCGCGCCCTGGTCGTCGGCATTGGCCACCGCCGATTCGAGCACCTTCCGGATCTGCGGCGCCACGCGCTTGTTCAGGTGGCCCAGCACCGTCAAGGCGGCCTCCACTTCCAGGCCGCGAATTTGATCGGCGACCAAGCGCGCCTTCTGCGGCGAAACCTTGACGTAATTCCATTTGGCCGTTGCGCGCATATCGTTCTCGTACTCTTGTTCTATGCTCCGCGGCCCGATTTGCTGCTGCCGGCGTGGCCGCGAAACGTGCGCGTCACGGCAAATTCGCCGAGCTTGTGACCGACCATGTTCTCGGTGATGAACACCGGGATGAACTTCTTGCCGTTGTAAACGGCGATGGTGTGATTGACCCACTCGGGCAAAATCGTCGAGCGGCGCGACCAGGTCTTGACGACTCTTTTTTGACCCGAAGCGTTGAGCTTCTCGACCTTGCGGTGGAGGCGCTCGTCGTAGAACGGCCCTTTTTTCAGCGAACGGCCCATGACGCTCGATTACCCCCTGCCCTTCTTCGCGCCGCGGCGGCTCACGATGTAACGGTCGGATCGCGGATTCTTGCGCGTCTTGTAGCCGCGCGTCGGTTTGCCCCACGGTGTTACCGGATGCCGCCCGCCCGACGTGCGCCCTTCGCCGCCGCCGTGCGGATGATCGACGGGATTCATGGTCACCCCGCGGTTGTGCGGGCGCCGCCCCAGCCAACGCTTGCGGCCCGCCTTGCCCAGTTTCACGTTGCCGTGATCCACGTTGCCCACCCGGCCGATTGTCGCCATGCAGTTTTCCGGCACGCGCCGCACTTCCCCCGAAGGCAGCTTCAACTGCGCATAGCCGCCCTCGCGGGAAATCAGACGTATCTCCGCGCCGGCCGCGCGCGCCATCTGGCCGCCTTTTTTGGGCCGCAACTCCACGTTGTGGACTAGCGCGCCCAAGGGTATCTTGCGCAGCGGAAGCGCGTTGCCCACCAGGATGTCGGCGTTTTCGCCCGACATGACTTGCGTCCCCACCTTCAGCCCGACCGGCTGCAGGATGTAGCGTTTCTCGCCGTCGGCGTAATGCAGCAGCGCAACGTTCGCCGAGCGGTTCGGATCGTATTCGACCGCCGCCACCGTCGCCGGGATATCGTGTTTCTGCCGCTTGAAATCGATTTCGCGGTATTTCTGCTTCGTGCCGCCGCCGCGAAAACGAATGCAGATGCGGCCCTTGTTGTTGCGGCCGCCCTTGCGGCTCTTGCCCTTGACCAACGATTTCTCGGGGCGCTCGGCCGTGATCTCTTCCCGCGTCGTCGTCGTCTGGAAACGCCGCGTCTTGGTAGTCGGCCTGTATGTCTTGATCGGCATAGTGTTCTTCGCTCGACTTCAGCGCCTAGATCTTGGCGTACTCGATCATCTTTTCCCCGGCCTTGAGTTTCACGTAGGCCTTCTTCCATTTGGGCTGCCGCCCGGAATAACGGCCGCGGCGCTTCATCTTGCCGATGAAATTCGATGTGCGCACGCTATCGACGTTGACGTTGAATATCTTGTGAACCGCGTTCTTGACATCGGTCTTGGTGGCGTCGGGATGCACCTTGAAACACAACGTCTGCTCTTCGGCGCGGATGGTCTCCGACTTTTCGGTAATCAGCGGACCGCGAACAACTTGATAGGGGCTCATGCCAACGCCTCGCAACATTTTCGCGCAGCCGCCGCAGAAATCAGAATCCGGTCGTGTCCGAGCACGGAATACGGGTCCAGTTCGCGGCTCGCGATCAAGGTCACGCCGGGGATGTTCCGGCTCGACCGCTCCAGGTTGATATTGTCTTCGTTCTCGACAACCAGCACTTTCGCCTTGCGGCCGTCGGCGCCCAACGCCGTCAAAACGCCGCCGAACGTCTTGGTCTTGTGGTCGTCGAGCATGAAATCGCGCACGACGGTCACGGCGCCGTCGTTCAACCGCGCCGTCAGCGCGGAACGCAGCGCCCCCAGAAACATTTTGCGCGGCAGCGCCTGCTCGTAGCTGCGCGGGCGCGGGCCGTGAGTTGTGGCGCCGCCGCGCCAGAGAGCGGAACGGACCGAGCCGATGCGCGCCCGCCCGGTTCCTTTCTGCCGCCACAACTTCCTGCCGGAACCGGAAACCTCCTTGCGGCGCTTCGTGCTGTGCGTGCCCGCGCGCCCGGCGGCGCGATGCGCGGTCACCGCCTGGTGGATCAGCGATTCGTTGACCGCCACGCCGAAAACGCCGTCGGCGAGCTCGAGCTCATCGACTTTTTCGTTGGTCAGATCCACAACATCTACCGTCGGCATTTTCCTTTACCCCGCGCTGCGGATCGTCACGTATCCGCCGTTCGCGCCCGGAACCGCCCCGCGCACCAGAATCACGTTTTCGTCGGCCAGCACATCGACAATCTCGAGACCCTTCGCCGTAACGCGCTTGTTGCCCATCTGCCCGGGCAGCCGCAGCCCCTTGAGCACGCGCGACGGATACGAGCTTTGCCCGACCGAACCGGGGGCGCGGTGGAACATGGCGCCGTGCGTCGCCGGACCGCCGCCGAAGCCGTGGCGCTTGACCACGCCCTGGAAGCCCTTGCCCTTGCTCTTGCCGATGACATCGACGCGCTGCCCGACCTTGAAGTCCGAGGCCAGAATTCGATCCCCGGGCTTGTACGCCGATTGCGCATCGCCGTCGAGGCGGAACTCCTTGAGAAACTTGGCCGGCTCGACGCCCGCTTTGGCGAAATGGCCTTTCGCCGGCTTGTTGACGCGGCTGTCCTTGATGAACTCCACAAGGCCGACCTGGATCGCCTCATAGCGGTCTTTCACCGCGCTCTTGCGCTGCACGACCACGCACGGCCCGGCCTGCAGAACCGTCGCCGGAACCACGCGCCCTTCCGCATCGAAGAACTGCGTCATGCCGATTTTCTTTCCCAATATCCCGGGCGCCATAACTTCACGTCTCTCTGCTGCAACCGCTTTGCCGCGTTCCCTACGTTCCGAAAGCCTTGATCTCCACATCCACGCCCGCCGGAAGGTCGAGCCGCATCAGCGCATCGACCGTGTCCTGCGTGGGCTCCAGGATGTCGAGCAGCCGCTTGTGCGTGCGTATTTCGAACTGCTCGCGCGACCGCTTGTCCGTATGCACCGAGCGCAATACCGTGTACTTGTTCTTGATCGTCGGCAACGGAATCGGCCCCGCAACCTGCGCGCCCGTCCGTTTCGCCGTATTGACGATCTCGCCCGTCGAGTGGTCGAGCACACGGTGATCGTATGCCTTGAGGCGGATTCTGATTCGTTCCTTTGACATCGCTTGCACTCGGCAAAACCGGCGCGCCGGGGCGCCGTTATTCGATAATTTCGGAGACGGTTCCGGCGCCGATGGTGCGGCCGCCTTCGCGGATGGCGAAGCGCAGCCCCTGTTCCATGGCAATGGGCACGATCAACTCGATGCTCAACTCCACGTTGTCCCCGGGCATGACCATCTCCGTCCCTTCCGGCATGTTGGCCACTCCCGTCACGTCCGTCGTGCGGAAGTAGAACTGCGGGCGATACCCGTTGAAAAACGGCGTGTGCCGCCCCCCTTCGTCCTTCTTCAGCACGTACACCTGTCCCTTGAACTTCGTGTGCGGCGTGATCGACCCCGGCTTGGCCACCACCTGACCCCGCTCCACCGCGTCCTTGTCCAAGCCCCGAACCAGCAAGCCCACGTTGTCTCCAGCCTGCCCCTGATCCAGCAGCTTCTTGAACATCTCCACTCCCGTGATCACCTTCTTGTGCGTATCCCGAATCCCCGAAAACTCCATCTCCTCGCCGACCTTCACCACTCCCCGCTCGATCCGTCCGGTCACCACCGTGCCCCGCCCCGATATCGAAAAAATGTCCTCAATCGGCATCAAGAACGGCTTCTCCACGTCCCGCGCCGGCGTCGGTATGTACTCGTCCACCGCCGCCATCAACTCGTCCACCATCCCTTCCGCTTCCCCCTCTTCGCCGTCCAGCGCCTTCAGCGCCGACACCCGAACCACCGGAATATCGTCCCCGGGGAAATCGTACTCGCTCAGCAACTCGCGAACTTCCAACTCCACCAACTCCAGCAACTCCTCGTCGTCCACCATGTCCACCTTGTTCAAGGCCACCACGATGTACGGAACCCCCACCTGCCGCGCCAGCAAAATGTGCTCCCGCGTCTGCGGCATCGGCCCGTCCGACGCCGCCACCACCAGGATCGCCCCGTCCATCTGCGCCGCCCCGGTGATCATGTTCTTGATGTAGTCCGCGTGCCCCGGACAGTCCACGTGCGCGTAGTGCCGGTTCGCCGTCTGGTACTCCACGTGCGCCGTCGCTATCGTGATCCCACGCTCGCGCTCCTCCGGCGCGTTGTCGATCGAATCGAACGAACGCGCTTCATTCGCCGCGTCGTGCTTCGACAGCACCTTCGTGATCGCCGCCGTCAACGTCGTCTTCCCGTGATCGATGTGTCCGATCGTCCCCACGTTCACGTGCGGCTTCGTCCGATCAAACTTCTCTTTCGCCATCTCTCTGCCCCTTTTGTTTTTCGCGGCCGCGGCCCTAGCGCGCGACTCTTCCCGTAACTCGATTCACAATTTCTTCCTGCACCGGCTCGGGCGCTTCTTCGTAACCGTTGAGATGCATGGTGTAGCTGCCGCGGCCTTGCGTTCGCGAGCGCAGCTCGGTCGCGTAGCCGAACATCTCTGCCAGCGGCACGCAACTCTTGATGACCTGCGTCGAACCGCGCAGCTCCATGCCTTCGATGCGTCCGCGGCGCGTGTTCAGATCGCCCATGACGTCGCCCATGTATTCCTCGGGAACGACGACTTCGACCGACATCACCGGCTCGAGCAAAACGGCCTCGGCTTTCCGCGCCGCGTCTTTCCATGCCATCGAGCCGGCGACCTTGAAGGCCAATTCGGAACTGTCCACCTCGTGAAAACTGCCGTCGTAAACCGTGACCCGCACGCCGACCGTCTCGTATCCGGCGAGGTAGCCGGCCGACATCGCTTCCTTCGCCCCGTGGCCGACGTGCGCAATGAACTCTTTGGGGATCGCGCCGCCCTTGATCTCGCTGACGAACTCGATCTCGTCGCCGGCGATCGGCTCGACCCGAATCTTGCAATGGCCGTATTGCCCGCGCCCGCCCGATTGGCGCACGAAACGCCCTTCGCCTTCGGCTGCTTTCCGGATCGTTTCGCGGTAGGCGACCTGCGGCCGCCCGACGTTGGCGGCAACCTGGAACTCGCGCAACAGGCGGTCGACCAGTATCTCCAAGTGCAATTCGCCCATGCCCGAAAGCACCGTCTGGTTCGTTTCCCGGTCGGTGCGCACGGTAAAGGTCGGGTCTTCCTTCGACAATTTCGCCAACGCCATGCCGATCTTCTGCTGGTCGGCCTTGGTCTTCGGCTCGATCGCCAGAGAAAGCACCGGGGTAGGAAAATCGATTTCTTCGAGAACGATCGGATGCTTCTCGTCGCAAATGGTGTCGCCGGTCTGCACCGTGCGCAGACCCACTACGCCGAGGATTTCGCCGCTCTGCGCTTCCTGAACGTCCTCGCGCTTGTTGGCATGCATGCGCAACAGGCGCCCGATGCGCTCCTTGCGCTTCTTGGCCACGTTGAAAACGCTCTCGCCGGCTTTGAACCGTCCCGAATAGACGCGGATGAAAGCCAATTGCCCGACAAAGGGATCGGTCAGAATCTTGAAGACCAAAGCCGAAAACGGCGCGTCGTCGGACGCCTCGCGCGTCAATCCGCCTGCGCCGTCGAGCGCCGCCCCCTGCACGGGGGGGACATCGATCGGCGAAGGCAGGTAATCGACCACGGCGTCGAGCAGGCGCTGCACGCCCTTGTACTTGAAAGCCGAGCCGCACAGCACGGGCGTAATCTTGATCGCGGTCGCCGCCCGGCGGATGGCCGCGCGCAACTCCTCTTCGCCGATCGCCGCGCCGCTCACGTATTTCTCGAAAATCGCCTCGTCTTCCTCGGCGATCCGCTCGATCATTTTGGTTCGCCGGTCGGCCGCCTCTTCGAGCATGTCGTCGGGAATCTCGCCGACCTCGTACTCCGCGCCGAGCGTCTCGTCGCGCCACAGGATGGCTTTCATTTCGATCAGATCGACGACGCCCCGCAGCTTGTCTTCGGCGCCGATCGGCAACTGAATCGCCAGCGGATTGGCTTTCAGCCGGTCAACCATCGTCTGTACGGCGTAGTCGAAATTCGCGCCGGCGCGATCCATCTTGTTGATGAACGCCAAGCGCGGAACGCGGTATTTGTCGGCCTGCCGCCAGACCGTCTCCGACTGCGGCTGCACGCCCGCCACGGCGTCGAACAGCGCGATGGCTCCGTCGAGCACGCGCAGCGAACGCTCGACTTCGGCGGTGAAATCGACGTGGCCGGGCGTGTCGATGATGTTGATCTGATGATCCTTCCAGAAGCAGGTCGTGGCGGCAGAAGTGATCGTGATGCCGCGCTCCTGTTCTTGCTCCATGTAGTCCATGGCGGCGGTGCCGTCGTGAACCTCGCCCATGCGGTGCAGCCGCCCCGTGTAATAGAGGATGCGCTCCGTAGTCGTGGTCTTGCCCGCGTCGATATGCGCGGCAATGCCGATATTGCGGTATCGGCTCAGGGGGACTTCGCGGGGCATGGGGCTTTACCGTCTCGACACTACCAGCGGAAATGCGCGAAAGCCTTGTTGGCTTCCGCCATCCGGTGGACGTCGTCCTTTTTCTTGATGGAGCTTCCTCTGCCCTGCGCGGCGTCGAGTATTTCGGCGCTCAGGCGCTCGGCCATGCGGTATTCGCTGCGCGAGCGCGCGTTGCCGATGAGCCAGCGCAAAGCCAGCGACAGGCGGCGGTTGGGGCGCACCTCGATCGGCACCTGATAGTTCGCGCCGCCGACGCGCCGCGATTTCACTTCGACCACCGGCTTGCAGCTTTCGACCGCCTTCTTGAAAATCGGCAGCGGATCTTCTCCCGTGCGTTCGCGGATTTTCTCCATGGCTTCGTAGAAGATATTTTCCGACACCGATTTCTTGCCGTCCCACATCATGCAGTTGATGAACTTCGACACCAGCGTCGAGTTGTACAGCGAGTCCGGCGCGGGCATGCGTTGGGGAACTTCTTTTCTACGCGGCATTGCGCTCGACTCTCCTTACTTCTTCGGGCGCTTGGCGCCGTATTTGCTGCGCGCCTGGCGCCTGTCGGCCACGCCTGCGGCGTCGAGCGCGCCGCGCACGACGTGATAGCGGACACCCGGCAAATCTTTCACGCGGCCGCCGCGAATCAGCACGATCGAGTGTTCTTGCAGGTTGTGGCCGACGCCCGGAATGTAGGTCGTCACTTCGATGCCGTTCGTCAGCCGGACGCGCGCGACCTTGCGCAGCGCCGAGTTCGGCTTCTTCGGCGTCACCGTGTAAACACGGGTGCAGACGCCCCGCTTCTGCGGACACCTCTGCAGCGCCGGCGAAGCGGTCGCGTACTTCGGCGTCTTGCGCCCCTTGCGTACTAACTGGTTAAACGTCGGCACGGTTTCCTACCCCTGAATGGTCACTCGCTCAAGCGGCTTTTCCGCCCGCCGCCGGCGTCCGCGGGCCATTGCCTGCAAACCGCCGCCGCGCGCACAAAATCCCCGTCGTCTTTGTCTATCCCCTTGGCTCAGCCGTCTCCGCCATAACGAACCCCGGGAGAGGTTTTTTCGGCGACAACGCCCCAGCTAAGCTCTTCCTCTTCGTTGGGACCGAAAATGCAGCCCCGTTCTGCTTTGTTCACCCCATCGGGAACCCCTGCCTGCGAGGCCGAGTCCCTACCCCGTTATGCGTTCCCCCGAACCTCGGGCCGGGCGCAAGTCGGAGTGCCGAAGCAAATCTTTGTTCAGCATACGAAACTTCCGCCGGCAGTGTCAACCGCCGCGCGCAAAAATTATCCGCACCCCTTTCTTGTCTCTCCGCCGCGGACCTTTGCCGAACCCCGGCGGCAGGTCCCGCCGCAAAAATCTACTCATCCGCGTGGCCGTAAACCACGATGCCGACCACCTCGCCGGCGACCTCAAGATCGAGCACCCAGTGCTCGTAATCGTTCTCCCAAAGGTGCGGCGCCTCGCCGCCCTCGGGAAGCTCCAGCCGGGCCACCGTCGGATGCGGATTGCCCACCTCGGCGGTCAACTCCATCAGCGCGTCGAAGTCGTAGTTCTTCTCGATTTCCAGATCCTTGTCCACCGGCGACAGCACGGCGAAATCGCGGCTGGGCGCCACGCCCATGTGGTCGCCGTTTTCCGGGTGCAGGCCGAAACGCAAGGTGTAAACGCCCGAAGGAATCGACTGCTCGCGGAAATCCGAACCCTTTTCGGGGAAGCTCACCACCCCCAGGAACGCGCCTTCGGGAATGGTGTCGTAGCGTACGCCGAACCCGTCCACGGGGTCGCCGGCGAACGCGGCGGTGCGCATCCAGAAGTGCGCCACTTCCGTGCCGCCGGATTTCACGGTGACGGCTTGCGCGGCAATGATCGCCTTCGTGCCCTGCGGAATCGCGTCGGACGGCGCCGGCCCCGTCTCGGATTGGAAGCTCGCCGCGGACAAGGGCGCCAAGAGCGCCGCGGCCAACGACGCAAACAGGAGTTGCAGACGCATACGCATTGCGTTCATTTCCGTTCCTTTTCGAATGCTGGGGGATCGAATGCTACGGGCAAAAGGGGCCGGCTGCCCGCCGCGCCGGCCCCGTAAAAATGCCGTCCCGCCTGTTCGCAACTAGTCGGAAAGCTGCTCGCCGCGAACGTGGAACGTCCCAAGATAGGCGCTCGAACGGCGGTACTCGCGCATGCGGTGGCCGAGGCCGTCGCCGCGGAACGACTGCTCGAGCGCGAACGCGGGCATCGCGTGGTCGAGATCGACCAAGGGCGCGTAATACAGATCGTCGAGATGGCAGAGCGAATCGCTGCCGCGAATCTCGCGCGTCGTCAACGACACGATCTCGCCCGCTTTCAGCGTCGCCTTCCTGTCGTGCATGTTGCCGTGGAAGTCGAGCGTGATCGGCGCCGATTGCGTATTCGCGACGTCGGCAACCAGTTCCCCGGCCTGTTCCCGAACGAAAGCCGCCAGAGCCTCGCGCTGCGCGTCGGAGGCCGCCTCGTCGAAAATCATCATCGCCTTCGCCGGCAGCGGGCTGGCAAAGGGATTGCCGATCGTCGCGGAAGCCTTGACCACGGCGACAACGTTGAGGCCGTCGAGCGAAACGCCGTTGCGCCTGCCCGATTCGATGTTCCAGGCCATCACCGCGAGGTCGCCCGTGATGCCCACCTCGGAATTGGCGAAGCAGTGCGACGCGTAGATTTCTGCGTTGCGGGACTCGATGTACGTCCCGTGGATGTCGGCGGCGACGGCCGCGCCCGCGGTCAGGGTCAACACAAGAGCCGCCAAGCAAACGAAACGAATGTTCTTCATGACATAATCTCCTTTTTTTCGACTGAAGCGGCGCTCACACAACCGCCATGTTGGTTATTCTACACGAACGCCGCGGCGCCGCGGCAAATTTTTTTTGCGAAGCAATAAAAATTCCGGCGCTTGGCCGCGCGGATTCCGGCCCGGGCGCGCCGCCTTGCTCCGCGGCTCTCAGCTTCCCTAAACCACGCAAAGATCGTAAGCCTGCTTGAGCGACGTCATCGGGTCGCGCAGCGGGATGAACTCGTGCGCGTAGTAGCCGTCGAAGTCCAGGTCGGCGACGGCCTTGGCGATCGCCTTGTAATTGAGCTCCTGGGTTTCGTCGATCTCGTTGCGCCCCGGGTTGCCGCCCGTATGGAAGTGCCCGATGTAGTCGATGTTGCCGCGTATCGTGCGGATCACGTCGCCTTCCATGATCTGCATGTGGTAGATGTCGTACAGCAGTTTCACCCGCGGCGACTCGACGCGCTTCATCAACTCGACGCCCCAAGCGGTCGTGTCGCAGTGGTAGTCGGGGTGGTTGACCTTCGAGTTGAGCAGTTCCATCAAGATCGTCACGCCGGCGTCTTCGGCCTGGGCCTTGACGCGGTTGAGCACCGCCGCCGAGTTCTCCCAGGCTTCCTCGTCGGACATGCCGCGGCGGTTGCCGGAGAAAACGATCAGGTTCGGCACGCCGGCTTTTTTCGCCGCCGGAATCAGCCGGCGGAAGTTGTCTTCGATCGACTTGTGGTTCTCGATGCGGTTCGAGCCGTCGGGGATGGTGCAGACTCCGTTGCCCACGGCGCACGTCAGCCCGTATTTCTTGAGCGTCGGCCACTGGTCTTCGGTCAGCAACTCGACCGAAACAAGACCGATTTTCGCCGCGTGCGCACACAGTTCTTCCAGCGTCATCTTGCGGTAGCACCATTTGCAGACCGACTGTTTGAGCCGGCCCTCGGCGTTCGCCGCGGCCAAGCCGGCGCGCGTTGCGCCGGAAAGAACGCCGAACGAGGCGGCCGCCTTGACGGCCGAGCGGCGGGTGATCGGGGCGGGGGATGCGTTTTTCATGGCAACCGGATTGTAGCATGAGACGCCGGCTTGCCCGCGGGCCGGGCAGCACGGGGAAGATGCCGCGCCGCCGGGCGCCATTCCGGATCGGGGACGTCTTCGCCGCCGCGGAGCGCGGCGCAAAACCCCGCACGGGGAAAATCTGCGAAAATGGCCTTGCCATGAAACGCCGCGAGTTCCTGCAAGCCGGCGCCGCTTCGGCGGCGCTGCTGCCGACGCCGAGAGCGCTGGGCGCCAACGACCGCATCCGCGCGGCGCTGATCGGCGCCGGCGGCCGCGGCCGCTCGATCGCCCGCTGGGTCAAGGAACTGCCGAACGCGGAGGTCGCTGCTGTTTCCGACCTCTACACGCCCCGGCGCGATCAGGCGGTCGAGCAGCTCGGCAACCCTTGCAAGCCCGTCGATCATTACAAGCGCATCCTCGACGACAAGACCATCGACGGCGTGCTCATCGGCGCGCCCGACCACTGGCACGCGCCGCTCATCCTCGAAGCCGCCGCCGCCGGCAAGGACGTTTATTGCGAAAAGCCGATCACGCAAAACGCCGCCGAGGGCGAAAAGCTGCTGCGAGGGGTCGAGTCTTCCGCGCAAATCGTCCAGACGGGCACGCAGCAACGCAGTTGGGACCACTTCATCCAGGCCAAAGACGTCATCCGCTCCGGCGCGCTCGGGCAGGTCACTTTCATCGAATGCTACTGGTACCAGAACTACCGGGTCAGCGAGAAAGTCGAACAGTTCGATACATCGAAGCTCGATTGGGAACTCTGGCTCGGCGACCGCCCGAAACAGCCCTTCGACCCGATGAAATTTCGGCGATGGCGCTTTTTCTGGGATTTCGGCGGCGGCATCTTCACCGACCTGCTCACCCACTGGATCGACACGATCCAGTGGATCATGGACAGCCCGGCGCCCAAGACCGTGCAGGCTTCCGGCACGACCCACTTCCAGCACTGGGTCGAGACGCCCGACACCGTTGTCGGCACGATGCTGTATCCCCAAAATTTCACCGTGATGCATCACAGCTCGATGATCGGCTCGCTGGAAGGGGGCGGCATCGTCTTTCGCGGCGAAAAGGCCATGTTGAAGCTGACCCGCGACGGCTTCGCGCTTTACCCCGAAGGCATTATCAAACCGGAAATCACCCGTTTGCCGAAACCGCGGATGCAAGTGCGCCGCAGCGGCGACGGAACCCGCACGAACGTCGCCAACTGGCTCGACTGCATGCGCTCGCGGCGACAGCCCAACGCGCCCGTTCGAGCCGGCGTCGAAGCGGCCCTTACCGCGCATTTGTGCAACCGGGCCATGCGCGAGAAGCGCATCGTGACCGTTTAGCCGGCGGGCGGCTCGGCTATGCTGAGAGCAGCAATGCTCGAAATCGGAGACGACGCCCCCGACTTCACCGCCGCAACCGACGGCGGCGGCGCGGTCTCTCTCAACGATCTGCGCGGCAAAAAAGTCGTGCTCTATTTCTATCCGAAAGACAACACGCCGGGCTGCGCCGCCGAGGCGTGCGGCTTCCGCGACGCCGCTGCGGAGTTCGCCGCCAGAGACGCCGTGGTGCTGGGCGTCAGCCCCGACAGCGTACGATCGCACAACCGGTTCAAGGCGAAGTTCAATCTGCCGTTCCGTCTGCTCAGCGACCCCGACCACTCCCTCGCGGAGGCGTACGGCGTCTGGCGCGAGAAATCGATGTACGGCCGCAAGTACATGGGAATTGTCCGCTCGACGTTCGTCATCGACGCCCAGGGCAAGGTGGCGGAGATTTACGACAAGGTCAAAGTCAAGGGGCACGCCGCCGCCTTGCTGGCCAACCTCTGAGCGCGCGGCGCTTGGGCCGTCCTGGCGCGCCGCGCAAAACGCCGCATTTCCACAGGCCTCAATCCCCATGCCCGACGAAGCGAACGAACCGCCGCTGCTCGATTTCCGCAACATCACCGTTTACCGCGGCGAAAACGTTGCTCTGGACGGGCTTTCGCTGACCATTCCGGCCGGCATGCATACGGCCGTCCTCGGCCCCAACGGCTCGGGCAAATCGACGCTCATCCGCACCATCATGCGCTACAACCATCCGGTCAAGCGCTACAAGCCGGTGATGAATCTTTGCGGGCGTTCCGATTGGCACGTCCAGGATATGCGCGGGCTGCTGGGCATCGTCTCCAACGACATGGCGCGCGCCTGCTCGCGCAGCGCCACCGGCCGCAGCGTCGTGCTTTCCGGCTTCTTTTCGAGTTTCGAGCTTTGGCCGCAGCACCGCATCAGCCCCGAGATGGAAGCCCGCGGCGAAGAAACGCTGCGGCTGATGGAAGCCGAACACCTGCGCGGCAAGACCGTTGACGCCATGTCGTCGGGCGAGGCGAAGCGGATCGTCATCGGGCGGGCGCTGGTCAACAAGCCCCGCGCGCTGCTGCTGGACGAGCCTTCGAACAGCCTCGACCTGCGCGCGCTGGCGGAACTGCGCAAGACGCTGCGCAAGGTCGCCGCGGCCGGAACTTCGCTCATTTTCGTCACCCACTGCCTGCCGGACATCCTGCCCGAAGTTTCCCGCATCGTCCTGCTCAAAGCCGGCCGCGTCTTCGCCGACGGAACGAAACGGGAACTGCTCAATTCAGCGGCGCTTTCCGAAGTTTTCGGCCTGCCCGTGCGCGTCGTCGAACAGGACGGCTACTACCACTGCTGGTAATTCGCCGCGTTTCTCAGCGGGGGATACCGCCGGTTCCGACCGGCGGCTACAATTGTCGTTGATGCTGCGCAGACTCTTGCGGGCGGCGGCGCCGCCCCTCGCCGCCTTGGCGGTTTATCCGGCGGCCGGGCCCGCGCAGCAAAACCCTCTGCCGCAAGCGGCGGTCGAGCGAACGGGCATCCGCGCCGTCGTCGGCGTCGGCGACGCGCAACCGACCGACTGGAGCGGGTCGGTCGAGGGCGGCGCGCTTGCCTACGTCGATGGAGAGCAGGCAAGCGGCCGCTGGAAGTTGCAAAGCCAATCGTCGCCGCTCAAGCTCGCCGGCGGCGGCAAGGCGCCGCGGGCGCTGCCCGCTTCGTTGATCCTTGCGTCGCGGGACCCCGCGCAGACGCTGCGGTTGCGAACGGCTCAAGGGGAGTTTTCCGTCAATCCGGGCGAAATTCGACTCGGCATCGAGCAGGAGCGGCTCGACGGCCGGGTGCGCCTGGAGCGCCTGCCGCCCGCCGTGCAAATCGGACGCGCCGGCGTCGAGGAAGATTTCGCCGCGGCAGCCGCCGGAGCGGACGGCACGGTGTGGCTCGCCTACACGGTTTACCAGCCGGGCAGGGCCATCGACTCCGCCGCGGCGCTCAACGGGTCTTTCGACTCGATCGAGTTCAAGGGCAACGGCGATCGCGTGATGCTGGCCAAGCGGTCCGCCGGCAAGTGGGTCTCGGTCGGCCCGGTTTCATCCTTGAGCGACGTCTGGCAGCCCGCGCTGTCGGTGACGGAAAAGGGAATCGTCGTCGTCTGGTCTGAGCAGCGCAACGGCAATTGGGATATCTTTTCCAGGATTTACGACCCGCAAGCCGAGGCCTTTCAGGCCGAGCGGCGCCTCGCCGGCGGCCCGGGTTCCGACATCCACGCCGCAGCCGCCGGAGATTACATTGCCTGGCAAGCCCGCCGCGGAGACGATTTCGACGTCTTCGCCGCCAAGATCGGCGAGGAACCGGTGCGCGTTTCGACCAGCGGGGCCAACGACTGGCGGCCGGCGATCGCCGTCGATGCCTCCGGCGCGGCGTGGATCGCCTGGGATACCTACGACGCCGGCAATTACGACGTCTATCTGCGCAAGCTCGACGGCGCGGAACTGGGCAAACCCATAGCCGTCGCCGCCTCGCCGCGCTTCGAGGCCCGCGCTTCCGTCGCCGTCGATGAGCGCGGCCGCGTCTGGGTTGCGTTCGAGGATTCCGGACCGGGCTGGGGCAAGGACTACGGCGACCGTTGGCCGGGCCGCCGAGCGGTTCCCTTCTACGCGGAGCGCAACATCCTCGTGCGCGTCTGGGACGGCCGCTTGCGCGCGCCGGTCGAGCAGTTCCGCGCGCCAACCGTCGATTATTTTTCCGACGACCCGCGCATCGCCACATCCCAACGGCACAAGATCAGCATCCCCGTCCTGCAAATCGACGGCCGCGGCCGCCCCTGGCTGTTCTACCGCAAGCATCCCCTGCAAACCGGCGTTGGCGAGCGCTGGCGCAGTTACGCCGCCTGGTACGAGGGCCGGCGCTGGTCAGCGCCGATTGAATTGCCCTCGTCCGACCACTTGCTCGACCGCCGCCCGAGCGTCGTCCGCAACGAAGACGGCTCGCTGCTGGCGGTCTATTCGGGCGACAAGCGGCGCTCCGCCGTGCGCAACCGCGAAGACAGCGACATCTTCCATGCCGCGCTCGCCTTGCCCGACCCGCCCGCGCCCGCGGCGCTGCAACAGGTCAATCCGCGAGAGCCGCGCGCCGCTCCGCGCCCCGTCCATGCGAACGAAGCCGCGGCTATCGCCCGCATGCGCGCCGCCCGCGTCGAGGTCGGCGGCAAGCGGTTCCGCTACCTGCGCGGCGAGTTCCACCGCCACACCGAGTTTTCCGCCCATCGCGACTGGGACGGCCCCTTCGAGGAAGTGTGGCGCTACGCGCTCGACGCCGCCGATATGGACTGGATCGGCCCCGGCGACCACGACTTCGCCGTCGGGCAGGACTATCTCTGGTGGCTGCAGCAGAAAATCACCGACATGCACCACCTGCCGGGCAAGTTCAGCGGCATGTATTCCTACGAGCGCAGCGCCCGCTATCCCAGCGGCCACCGCAACGTGATCTTTCCGCGCCGGGGCATCCGCCCGCTGCCGCGCTCTTCCGACAAGGAATACAACGAAGGCACGGAACAGGGCGGTTCCACGGACATCAAAAATCTCTACGCCTATCTCAAACGCTTCGGCGCGATCTGCTCGTCGCACACCTCGGCGACGAACATGGGCACCGACTGGCGCGACAACGACCCCGAAGTCGAACCCGTGGTCGAGATCTTTCAAGGGCACCGCCAGAATTACGAAGAAACCAACGCGCCGCTGGCCGCGCGCGGCCCCGACGACACAATCCAGGGTTACCACCCCAAGGGTTTCGTCTGGGAAGCGTTCCGCAAAGGCCGCAGGCTGGGATTTCAGGCGTCGAGCGATCACATCTCGACGCATATCAGCTACGCCGTCGTCCTCGCCGAAGAAAATTCCCGCGAAGGAATCATCGAGGCCTTCAAGCAGCGCCATTCTTACGCCGCGAACGACAACATCCTGCTCGACGTGCGCTCCGGCGGCTTCATGATGGGCGATGCGTTCGTCTCGACCGAGACGCCTCGGCTGGAGATTCGCGCCGACGGCACGGCGCCCATCGACCGCGTGGACATCGTCCGTCAGGTCGGCGGCGCAACGCCGCAATACGTCGCCGCGTTCGAGCCGCGCAAGCAGGGCATCGATATCGTTTGGTCAGACCCGGCGGCCGTTGCCGGGCAGGTCAACATGTACTACGTGCGTTTGCGGCAGCGCAACGAGGCGCTGGCCTGGGCCAGTCCGCTGTGGATCGATTACAGGCCTTGACCGCCGGTCATGCGCAGCGCGCCGATCAACTCGGCGGCCGCGGCGATTCCCTGCTTTTCGCAAAATTCGTCCAGTTCGCGGGCGGTTTCCAGAGGCCGCGCGGGGTCCCAGAACGAAGCCGTGCCCACTTGCACCGCCGATGCGCCGCAGAGCAGGAATTCCGCGGCGTCTTCGCCGCAGGCGACGCCGCCCATGCCGATGACCGGTATGGAGACGGCTTGGGCAACCTGATGGACCATGCGCAAGGCCACCGGCTTGACCGCCGGCCCGGAAAGTCCGCCGTAGCCGCCGCCCAGCCGCGGCCTTCGCGCCGCGGCGTCGACCGCCAGCCCCTGCAGGGTGTTGATGAGCGAAAGCGCGTCCGCGCCGGCTTGTTCCGCCGCCCGCGCCGGCGCGGCGATGTCGGTTACGTTCGGCGACAGCTTTACGATCAGCGGCCGCCGCGCCGCGGCGGACTTCGCGGCGGCAACGGTCTCGCCGAGCAGCGCCGCGTCCGCGCCGAACGGCATCCCTCCGCCGCGCGTGTTCGGGCACGAGACGTTCAACTCGTATCCGGCCAACCCTTCGGCCTGCTCGAGCGCGCGGATGACGGCAACGTAATCGTCGACGGCATAGCCGAATACGTTGGCGAATACCGGCGTGTCGAGCTGCGCCAGCGCGGGCAGCTTCTCGTCGATGAAGGCCTCGACGCCGACGTTCTGCAAACCGACGGAATTGAGCATCCCGGAAGCGGTTTCGACGATGCGCGGGGCGGGGTTGCCGGCGATCGGCTCGCGCGAAAGACCCTTGACCACGATGCCGCCCAGCTTGTTCAGATCGACAAGCGAAGCGAACTCCAAGCCGTAACCGAATGTCCCGCTCGAAGCCAGAATCGGGTTGCGCAGCCGAATCCCGCAGAAAGATGTCCGGAGATCCGCCACGCAAAGACATTCTAGCGAGGCGCAAGCGGAGTTCCGCGCTGCCGGGACGATGCGCGGGTCGATTACAGGTCTTGACCGCCGGCCATGCGCAGCGCGCCGACCGATTCGGCGGCTGGAGGACGCAGCAAGCAGATCGAATAGCGCCTTACGGGTGATCCGCGGCGGGTGCGCCGCCGGTGCGGAACATGGCCGCGCCCTCGATCAGCCCCTCGACACGCGCCAAGCGCGTTTCGAGATTCCGCAACCATCCGCCGATCCAGAGCGCCGCCATCAGGATGGAAGCCACGATAGCAACGCCCACGCTCAGAATGCCGATGAGTTCCGCGCTCATTCCCATCAGTATAAACCGGAACGCGCGCCTGTGCGCTCGGCCCCGTCATGCGCAGCGCGCCGACCGATTCGGCGGCTGGAGGCGATCCCCATACTTTTCGCAGAAATCGTCCGGTTCGCGGGCGGCGGCGGCTGATAGATTGGGAGTTGGGCGGAGGCGGCATCGATATCGCGGTTGTTGGCGGGGGAATCAACGGCTGCGCGCTGGCGCGTCTTGCCGCGTTGAGCGGCTTTCGCGTTGCGCTTTTCGAGAAAAACGATTTCGGCTGCGGCGTCACCAGCCGCTCGACGCGCCTGATTCACGGCGGCTTGCGCTATCTGGAATCGTTCCGCTTCGGTTTGGTGCGCGAATCGCTGCGCGACCGCAAGACACTGCTGCGGGAATTCCCCGGACAGATCGCCCCGCAGCCGTTCCTTATTCCGGTTTACGCCGGCGATTCGCGCCCGCGCTGGCACATCGCCGCCGGCCTCGAGATGTACCGCTTGCTGGCGGGCGGCGACGTTCTGCCGCGGCCCCGCCGCTTGAGCGCAGAAGCGGCCCGCGAGGCCGAGCCCGGACTCGCCGCCGAGGGATTGCGCGGGGGGTTCGTCTATTACGATTGCCAAGCGGTCTATCCCGAGCGTTTGGCGCTCGAAATGGCGCTGCAAGCCGAGGAAGCCGGCGCGGAAGTCCGCAACCATACGACCGTCAAGGGGTTTCTGGCCGAGGATTCGCAGGTTGCCGGGGTGCGCGTCGAAGTCCCCGGCGGAGAAGAGGAGATCCGCGCGCGGCTGGTCGTCAACGCCGCCGGCGCCTGGGCCGACCGCGTGCTCCGCCTGTTGCCCGGGGCGCGGCGGGAACCCCTGCTGACCCTGCTGAACGGCGCGCATATCGTGCTGCCGCCTTTCGCCGGGGCGCCGCGGCGCGCCGTCTATCACGAAGCGCGCGCCGACCGCCGCCCGTTTTTCGTTGTTCCCTGGCGCGGGCTTTACCTGGTGGGCACGACCGAGACGCCGTTTGCGGGCGACCCGGAACGCGCGGCGCCGACCGAGCGCGAGATCGAGTATCTGCTCAGGGAAATGAACGGCCTGTTTCCGCGGGCGGACGCGCGCCGGGAGTCGATTCTCTACGCCTATTGCGGCTCGCGTCCGTTGCTGCGCGCCGAGGGCGGGAACATGAACGCGGCTTCCCGCGACCACGCGGTTTACGACCACGAAACCCAGGACGGCGTAAAGGGCTTGCTGACGATGCTCGGAGGCAAGTTGACCACGGCGCCGTCGTTTGCCCGGCAAACCCTGCGTGAGGCCGCCGCCAAGCTCGGCGCGCCGGCGCCCATCGACCCGGACATTCCCGAAGCCCCCGCTCCGGCCGAATCGGACGCAGGCTTGGCCGCCGTTTACGGTCCACGTACGCGGCGGCTGCGGGCGTTTCTTGCCGAGCGCCCCGAGCGCGCGGCGCCGGCGGCGCCCGGTTGTCCGGCCGTGCGCGGGCAGATCGAATTCGCCGTCCGCTGCGAGAAGGCGCACACGCTCGGCGATATCCTCTTGCGGCGGACGGGGTTGGCTTTCGACCCGAACTACAGCCCCGAATGGGCGCATGCGACGGCTTCGGCCGCGGCGGACGCTCTGGGCTGGGACCGCGCTGCAAGGGAAAACGCCCTCGCCGCGTTCGAAGGCGAGCTTGGCAAGACTCTCGCGCCGGTTCATCGGTCTTCGCTTGCAGCGGAATGCGCTGCGCAAGCCCGCTTGCCGTAGGTTTCGCCCTGCGCATCGGCCTTATGCGCCCGCTTGCGATTTTGCGCTTTGTCCGCGCACGGGCAGGATTCAAGATAAATGAATGCGAATCACGAATTCCACCTGTTTTTGTTCTTTTCGTTCGCGCTGCGCCCGTTGCGCCCGCTGCGCCGCTTTGACGATCCTCGCAGCCGTCTCGGCCGCGGCGCAGTCGAACGGCCGCCTGAGCGGCACGGTTGAGCTCAAGGAAACCGGCGCCCCGCTGCGTGGAGCCGTTGTCCTGATCGTCGAACTCGGCCGCAGCGCGCTGAGCGCTGACGACGGCGCTTACGCCTTCGACCGGGTGCCTGCGGGGCGCTACCACGTCGTCGCCCATCTCCACAGCGTTTCCACCGAGGCGGCCAAGACTATCGAGGTGCCGGCCGGCGGCGCGGCGACCGTCGATTTCACGCTTGCCCTGACCGCCTTGCACGACGAAATCACCGTGACCGCGAGCGAAAAGCAGGAGACCACCTTCGAATCGTTCAACGGCGTGGATTCCTTCAATGCCCAGGAACTGGCCCTGTCCCGCGACGTCTCGCTGGGCGAAGCGCTCGATCACAAGGTGGGCACGGGGATTGCCAAGCGCGGTTTCGGCCCGGGTTCGTCGCGGCCGATCATCCGCGGCTTCGACGGCGAACGGGTGCTGGTCATGGAGGACGGCATCCGCATGGGCACGCTCGGAACGACATCGGGCGACCACGGCGAGGTGATCAACACGGCCCAGCTCGAGCGGCTCGAGGTGGTCAAGGGGCCGGCGACGCTGCTCTATTCGGGCAACGCCATCGGCGGCACGGTCAACGCCATCGGCCGGCATCACGAGATGCACCGCCACCCGCATCAGGGGTTGTGCGGCTATCTTTCCGGGTCGGCAGGCACGGCCAACGCGCTGGCCGGCGGCAGCGCCGGGTTCGAGTACGGCGCAGGCAACTGGATGGTATGGGGCTCGGGCGCAGGCATCCGCGCGGGCGACTATAACGTTTCGGGACAAGACGCGGTCTTCAACTCGCGGACGCAGGGCACGAACGGCAGCGGCGGCTTCGGCCGTTTCGGCGGCAAGACGTTTTTCAGTTTCGACGTCAGGGTCGATAACGGCAGTTACGGCGTACCGTTCGCCCAGGACTTCCACGTGCATGGCCATGAAGACGAACATGGGCACGAAGAGGAGGGCGAGGAAGAAGAAGGGGAAGAGCACCACGAAGAAGAAGAGGAAGGGCATCACGGGGAGGAGATCGAGCGGGTTTCGCTCGACCTTCGCCGCCAAAGCTACCGTTTCAACTGGGGGCTGCAAAACATGGGCTCGGCGATCGAGAGCTTCGTCCTGAAATTGAGCTACACCGATTGGAAACACGACGAAGTGGAGTTTTTCGAGGACGGCGACCAGGCGATCGGCACGACCTTCCAGAACGACCAGTTCATCTACCGCGGCGTATTCGAGCAGGGCAGGAAGGGCGCGCTGAGCGGACGCTTCGGCTTTTGGGGCATTGACCGCGCGTACGAGGCTGCCGGCGAGGAAGCCCTGTCGCCCCCGACCGACCAGAGAGGATTCGCTCTCTTTGCGCTGGAGGAATTGAATTTCGAGCGGGTGAAGTTCCAGTTCGGCGGGCGCGTCGAGATGCAGCGCTACACCCCGGCGTTCGCCGAGCGCGGCGGCCACGAAGACGAACACGACGAGCACGAAGAGGAAGGCGAGGAAGAAGAAGGGGAAGAGCATCACGAGGAGGAGCATCACAGGGAAGCGCCCGACGCGGTCAAGCGCACCTTCACCGGCGGTTCGGCGGCGGCCGGCCTGCATGCCGACCTGTGGCGCGGCGGCGCTTTCGTAGCCAACTATGCGCACAGCTACCGCGCTCCGGCGCTCGAGGAGTTGTACAACTTCGGCCCTCACGCGGGGACCCGGTCGTTCGACGTGGGCGACCCGCGACTGGACGCCGAGCGCGGCGACGGCGTCGACCTGTCGCTGCGCCACAACCAAGGCCGCTTGCGCGGCGAGGTCAACCTGTTTTACTACGGCTTCCGCAACTTCATCTTTCCCTTCGCCCCCGGCGAGGAAGAGGACGGTCTGCAAGTGATCGAGTACACGCAGCGAAACGCGCGTTTCGCCGGCGCGGAAGCGAACGCCGACATCGGCCTGAGCCGCGGCCTGCGGCTGAATCTGGGCATGGATTTCGTCGATGCCCAGGACACGGAACTGGGCGTTCCGCTGCCGCGCATCCCGCCGCTGCGGGGCAAGATTGGTTTCGATTACAGGGTCGCCGGCCTGCGCATCGCGCCGGAGTTGATTTTGGCAAGCCAACAACACCAGACGTTCTCCGGCGAGACGCGCACGCCGGGCTACGCCGTGGTCAACCTCAAGGCGTCGTACACCTACACGCAGCGGCGCTCGGCGCACCAATTCTCGGTGAACGTCTTCAACGTCGGCGATCGGCTTTACCGCAACCACTCGTCGTTTATCAAAGATCTCGCCCCGGAGATCGGCCGCGGCGTGCGCTTCACCTACATGGTGCGCTTCTTCTAGGCGGGAGATGCCGGCCCCGGCCGCGGGCTACATTGAGTCTGGAGAGAAATTCGCCGTCCGCTGCGAGAAGGCGCACACGCTCAGCGGTATCCTCTTGCGGCGGACGGGGTGCCGGCTTTCGACCCGAACTACAGCCCCGAATGGGCGCATGCGGCGACTTTGGCCGCGGCGGACGCTCTAGGTCGGGACCGCGCTGCAAAAGAAAACGCCTTCGCCGCGTTCGAAGGCGAGATTGGCAAGACTCTCGGGCCGGTTCATCGGTCTTTGCTTCGCTTGCGGCGGAATGCGCTGCGCAAGCCCGCCTGCAGTAGGTTTCGCCCCGTTCATCGGCTCTTATGCGCCCGCTTGCGATTTCGTGCTTTGTCCGCTCACGGGAAGGATTCAAGATAAAATGAATGCGCCTCACGACTTCGATCCGTTTTTTTTCGCGCTGCGCCGCTTTGACGATCCTCGCAGCCGTCTCGGCCGCGGCGCAGTCGAACGGCCGCTTGAGCGGTACGGTTTCGATGAAGGAAACCGGCGGTCCGCTGCATGGGGCCGTTGTCCTGATCGTCGAACTCGGACGCAGCGCGCTGAGCGCTGACGACGGCGCTTACGCCTTCGACCGGGTGCCCGCGGGGCGCTACCACGTCGTCGCCCATCTCGACAGCGTTTTCAACGAGGCGGCCAAGACCGTCGAGGTGCCGGCCGGCGGCGCGGCGACCGTCGATTTCACGCTTGCCCTGACCGCCTTGCAGGACGAAATCACCGTAACCGCGAGCGAAAAGCAGGAGACCGCCTTCGAATCGTTCAGCAGCGTGGATTCCTTCAATGCCCAGGAACTGACCCTGGCCCGCGGCGCCTGGCTGGGCGAAGCGCTCGAGCAAAAGGTGGGCACGGGGATTGCCAAGCGCAGTTTCGGTCCCGGTCCGTCGCGGCCGATCATCCGCGGCTTCGACGGCGACCGGGTGCTGATCATGGAGGACGGCATCCGCACGGGTACGCTCTCGTCGCAGTCGGGCGACCACGGCGAGGTGATCAACACGGCCCAGCTCGAGCGGCTCGAGGTGGTCAAGGGGCCGGCGACGCTGCTCTATTCGGGCAACGCCATCGGCGGCACGGTCAACGCCATCGGCCGGCATCACGAGATGCACCGCCACCCGCATCAGGGGTTGCGCGGCTATCTTTCCGGGTCGGCGGGCACGGCCAACGCGCTGGCCGGCGGCAGCGCCGGGTTCGAGTACGGCGCAGGCAACTGGATGGTATGGGGCTCGGGCGCAGGCGTTCGCACGGGCGACTATACCGCTCCGGCGCAAGGCGCGGTACCCAACTCGCGGACGCACGGCGCGAACGGCAGCGGCGGCTTCGGCCGTTTCGGCGGCAAGACGTTTTTCAGTTTCGACGTCAAGGTCGATAACGGCAGTTACGGCGTGCCGTTCGCCCAGGACTTCCACGCGCACGGCCATGAAGACGAACATGAGCACGAAGAGGAGGGCGAGGAAGAAGAAGGCGAAGAAGAACACGAAGACGAAGAGCATGAAGAGCACGAAGAAGAGATCGAGCGGGTTTCGCTCGACACGCGCCGCCGGAGCTACCGTTTCAACTGGGGACTGCAAAACATGGGCTCGGCGATCGAGAGCTTCGTCCTGAAATTGAGCTACGTCAATTGGGAACACGACGAAGTGGAGTTTTTCGAGGACGGCGACCAGGCGATCGGTACGGCATTCCAGAACGACCAGTTCATCTACCGCGGCGTGTTCGAGCAGCGCAGGAAGGGCGCGCTGAGCGGACGCTTCGGTTTTTGGGGACTCGACCGCGCGTACGAGGCTGCCGGCGAGGAAGCCCTGTCGCCCCCGACCGACCAGAGAGGATTCGCCCTTTTCGCCTTGGAGGAATTGAGTTTCGAGCGGGTGAAGTTCCAGTTCGGCGGGCGCGTCGAGACGCAGCGCTACACCCCGGCGTTCGCCGAGCGCGGCGGCCACGAAGACGAACACGACGAGCACGAGCACGAAGAGGAAGGCGAGGAAGAAGAAGGGGAAGAGCATCACGAGGAGGAGCATCACGAAGAGGCGCCCGACGCGGTCAAGCGCGTTTTCACCGGCGGCTCGGCGGCGGCCGGCCTGCATGCCGACCTGTGGCGCGGCGGCGCTTTCGTGGCCAACTATACGCACAGCTACCGCGCTCCGGCGCTCGAGGAGTTGTACAACTTCGGCCCTCACGCGGGCAATCTGGCGTTCGAGATAGGCGACCCGCGCCTGGACGCCGAGCGCGGCGACGGCGTCGATCTGTCGCTGCGCCACAACCAAGGCCGCTTGCGCGGCGAGGTCAACCTGTTTTACTACGGCTTCCGCAACTTCATCTTTCCCTTCGCCCCCGGCGAGGAAGAGGACGGCCTGCAAGTAATCGAGTACACGCAGCGAAACGCGCGTTTCGCCGGCGCGGAAGCGAACGCCGACATCGGCCTGAGCCGCGGCCTGCGGCTGAATCTGGGCATGGATTTCGTCGATGCCCAGGACACGGAACTGGGCGTTCCGCTGCCGCGCATCCCGCCGCTGCGGGGCAAGATTGGTTTCGATTACAGGGTCGCCGGCCTGCGCATCGCGCCGGAGTTGATTTTGGCAAGCCAACAACACCAGACGTTCTCCGGCGAGACGCGCACGCCGGGCTACGCCGTGGTCAACCTCAAGGCGTCGTACACCTACGCGCAGCGGCACTTGGCGCACCAGTTCTCGGTGAACGTCTTCAACGTCGGCGATCGGCTTTACCGCAACCACTCGTCGTTTATCAAAGATCTCGCCCCGGAGATCGGCCGCGGCGTGCGCTTCACCTACATGGTGCGCTTCTTCTAGGAGTGTTCCGGCGCACGCGCCGCGGTTGACCGCTGCCGCGCGGCGGGGGATGATGAGTTGAGTTGCCGCGTCCGGCCATCGTTGCCTGTCTGCTGATCGCCCGCGCGCTCTGCGCCGGACCGGCGGAAGACCACTTACGCGCCATCCGCCGCGTCGAACTCGACCCGCAGCGCTGCTACCGCGTCCGCGACGTGTTCCTCGAACGCGAGGACGTCAAACTTTACTTCACCGACGGCCATCTGATTTTCGGGCGAAAGGTCCACGGCCGCGACATCGCCGCGGCGTTCGTGGCGAGCGAGCCGACCGATATCGGCGAGGTGCTGATCATTCCGCCGACTCCCGGCGAACGGCGCTCCGCCGCCCGTTTTCTCGACGAGACCGTGATCAACGAGAAATTCCGCACCGCCGTATTTTTCTTTACCGACGATACGGCCGATGCGCTCATGCGCGCCGTCGCCCGCAGCCCGGTCAGCCGCGCGGACGCCGCCGCTGGAGAACGCCTCGCCCCGCGCTGGTCGGGCATTGTGCGCAACCTGCTGGGCGGCGCGGCCCTGCGCGTATTTGCCGACACCTATTCCGACGCGCCCCGCGAGGCCGGCTTCTTCGTGGGCGCCATGCGCGGGAACCGGCTGGGACGCTTCGAGATTTCCATCGAGCCGCGCCTGCGCAAACAGGTCGGCGCGGGCAGACTCGTGCGCGGCGGCGAGCGGGAATTCTACGAAATCTGGACCAGCTTCGAGGGAAGGAATTTCCGGGAAGGCCGGCGCCGCTTCGTACCCGAGCCCGGTCTGCTGCGGAATTACCGCATCGAAGCGGAAATCGGCCCCGACCTGGGCATGGAAGTCCGCGCGCGCGCTGATTTCTATCCGCAAAATCCGCGGGCGCGCGCGTTCGACTTCGAGCTTTCGGGGCGCCTGCGCGTTTCCGAAGTGCTGCTCAACGGGCGGGCGGTCGAGTTTCTGCAAAAGGAGCAGCCGGCTTTCAGCGGACCCTCGCGCCGGCGCAACAATCTGGTGATCGCGGCGCTGCCCGAGCCGTTGCAAGCCGGTTCGCGGCACGAGTTGGAGTTCCGCTATTCCGGGAAAGTGATTTCGGATACCGGCTCGGGAGTCTATTACGTAGGGGATCGCGGCTCCTGGTATCCGCGGGCGGATTTGCAGTTTTCGCGCTACGATCTCTCCTTCCGTTATCCCGCGCATCTCGAGCTGGTCGCCACCGGAACGCAGGTCGAGGATTCCGTCGATGACGGCGTCCGCGCGGCGCGCTTCCGCGCGGAAACCCCGATTCGCCTCGCCGGCTTCAATCTCGGCCGTTACGTCTCGACGACGCGGCGGGCGGACGGTTACGAAATCGAGGTTCACGGCCCCAAGCCCGCCGCGCCGCGGCCGCGCCCCAGCGCGGTCGCCATACCCATCGCGCCCGCTCAGACGACGCTGCCCGGCCGCCGCCGCTTGCGCTACGGCCTGCAGCAGCCGCAGCAGCACCTGCCCATGATCCTCGACGCGCCGCCGCGGCCTCCCGCGCCGCGGATCGAGGAGGTAGCCGACCGCTGCGCCGCGGCGTTCCGCTTCTTTCTGGACAAGTTCGGCGCGCCCGCCCGGAAGCGAGTCGTCGTCTCGCCCGTTCCCGGCGATTTCGGGCAGGGCTTTCCCGGACTGGTCTATGCCTCGACCAGGAGCTACTTCCGCCCCGGAGACCCCGCTCTGAGCGGCTTGTCCGCCGAGGAAGCGCGCTTCTACGTCGAGATGCTGACGCCCCACGAGCTCGCGCATCAGTGGTGGGGCAACGTGGTCACCGTCGATAGCCCCGGCGAGAGTTGGATCATGGAAGGGCTGGCGACCTACTCCTCGCTCCTGTTCCTGGAGCACCGCGAAGGCCGCGCCGCGCTCGACCGCTACTTGGCCGCGTACCGCAAGCGGTTGCTGCAGCCCGTCGAAGGCGGCGACGCTCTGGAATCCGCCGGCCCGGTCGTTCTGGGCGAGCGCCTGCGCACGTCGAAGACGCCCCAAGCCTACCGCATCGTCGCTTACGAGAAAGGCGCGTGGATTTTTCACATGCTGCGCGGCGCGATGGGCGGCGAAGCTTTCCATGCGTTTCTGCGCGGCCTTCGCGAGCGCTTCGCCTTCCGCCCGGTTACGACCGAAGACATCCGCCGCGAAGTCGCCCGCCGCCTGCCCGCCGGATACCCCGACCCGGAGTTGCGCGAGTTTTTCGACCTGTGGGTTTACCGCACCGGCATTCCGCGGCTGAGCCTCGAATACAATCAGAACCGTTCGGAAGGCCGCTACCGCCTGACGGCGAAACTCAAGCAGAGCGGCGTTTCCGAACGCTTCTCCATCGCCGTGCCCGTGCGCATCGCCTTGTCTTCGGGCAAGTCGTTCGACAAATACATCCTCACCGAGGGCGGCGAAACGGAGTTTTCGCTCACGCTCGACGAGAAAGCGGCGCGGGCCGCATTAGACCCCGACGGCCTGTTGCTGCGCGCCGAATGAAGCCCGAGCGCGAGCGGCCTGTCCGCATGGAAACTCTGTTAGCCTGGATGCTTTCCCGCCTGCCGTGCTGCAGCCCCCAAAACGAGCGATGAAAACGGTGCGATTGCGGTCCGGCGCGAGCTTCAAGCGCCTTTTCTCCGCCGGGCTGATGATCGCCGCTGCCGCCCCAGGCGTTTTCGGCCAAGAGCATCATGCGCCCGAATCGAGGCCGACGGGCGCGGGGGAAGCGTACTATTTCGGCAAGTTGGTCGAATACGAAATCATTGACGGCATGGCCGTCCACGACGGCGATATCGTTCTCGACACGGCGGCCGACCTGGAGCGCCGCGAAAACACGCTCAAGGGGCCGAACCGCAAGCAGGCCAATTTCGTCGTCGAAGAAGAACTGCTCTGGCCGGACGGCGTCGTTTACTACACGATCAACGCGAATCTGGAGCATCCGGAGCGCGTCATGGAGGCGATGCGGATCTGGTCGGAAGTTGCGCCGGTGCGTTTCGTGGAGCGCACCGACCAGCAGGGTTACGTCGAGTTCCGCCGCGGCCCCGGCTGCTCGGCCACGGTCGGCTACCGCGGCCGCCGGCAATACGTCTGGCTCGCGCAGCCTTGCTCCCTGGGCAACGTGCAGCACGAGATCGGCCACGCGCTGGGGCTGTGGCACGAGCACACCCGCACCGACCGCGGCAAGTACATCACCATCGACGAAGACCAGCTCGACCGCACAACCGGCCTGGGCAACATCGTTCCGCTTGTCCCTCCCCCGAACAACGGCGTCAGCGCGGCCTACGATTACGCGTCGATCATGCATTACAGCGCGACGGCCTTTTCGACAACCGGCATGCCCGGCATCGAGACGATTCCTCCGGGCATGCCCATCGGCCAGCGCCGCGCCCTCTCGGTCGGCGATATCGACGCCGTCGTACGCCTCTACGACGGTCCGCCGCCGACCACCACGATCACGACCAATCCGCCCGGCCTGCCGATCATCGTGGACGGCGAGACGTACGCCGCGCCGCGGGCCTTCGTCTGGGATCGCGGAAGCACCCACACCGTCGGCGTTCCGCAGCAGTACGACGACCCCGAAGACGCCGACATCCGTTACCTTTTCGGACGCTGGAGCGATGACGGCGAGCGCGAGCACGAGATTACGGTCGGCGAGGAGGCGACCTGGCGCATGGCCGGCTTCGTGCAGCGGATTCGCTATGAATACGCTTCCGCCGATTCCGCGCGGGGAAGCGTGCATATCGAGCCCGCTTCCGACAACGGCTTCTACACACTGCGCGCGCCCGTGACGCTGACCGCGCAACCGGCCGAGGGCAACTACTTCACGGGTTGGTCGGGACGCGCGCAATTCAGTTTGAACGGCCTCGCCGCCAACCCCATCCGCACGCTTGTTTTTTCGACTACTTCACGGCTGGAGGCGTCTTTCGACGACCGGCCGCCGGTCCGACTCGATTCCAGCCACCCGGGAATGAGGGCGCGAATCGGCCGGCGGACGATATTCCTGCCGGCGGCTTTTCCGTGGCCTCCCGGCGAGCGGGTCGAGATCGCCATCGAGCCGGTGCAGTTGGGGCGTCAAGGCGCGAGCCGTTTTGTCTTCGAGGGTTGGGACGACGGCGCCGGCGCCGAACGCACGCTCGAAGTGTCGGAAGACGGCCGCGACTACACTGCGCGTTTTCGCAAGCAGCACGAATTTTTTCACGCGGCGGCGCCCGCCTCTTACGGTTCGCTGATCCTTTCGCCTCAGCCCGAAGCCTCGTCTCCGCCCAATGCCTCGCATTACTACGACGAGGGCGAGACCGTGACGATCGCCGCCGTTCCCGAGGAAGGCCGCTCGTTTCTGGCCTGGACGGGCGACCTCGACGGCGGCCGCAATCCGCGGCAAGTCACGGTCGAGCGGCAATACGCCGTGCGGGCTCTCATGGGGCCGGCCGACAATTCACTCGAAGCCGGCATCCCGCGCAGCGTCCGCTTGCCCGCGCGCCCCCGGCCCACGCTGCACATCCCGCGCATGTTGACCATTGAAGTTCCCCCCGACGCGGCCCGCCTGGAGTTTCAGTTGACGACTGCGGCAACCGGCGCGGAAGTCGATCTGCACGTCCGCCATGAAGATTTCCCCGCCGCCCTGCCCGACGACGGCATTGCGGACGACTACCGCGCCGTCGGTCCGGAACAGGTCAAAACCCTCGTCATCACGCCGGACTCCAATCCCCCGTTGGCGCCCGGCCTGTACATCGCCGCGTTGGTCAATCGAACGGTCGATGTCGAGATCGACGCCGCCCTGACGGCGTTCATCGAGGGAGGCGGCGCGCTGCCCGCGGTTTCCGCCGCTCCGCGGGCGTTGACTTTCGCCGCCGCGGTGGACGGCTCGCCGCCCGAGCAGTCTATCGAGATTTCCAACGCCGGCAGCGGCGCGCTTTATTTTCTGGCCGAGGCCGCCGCCCCGTGGTTGTCGGTTGCGCCCACCCGGGGTTCGACCGAAAACGGCCCGATTGCCCTCACGGTAAGCATCGAAGATACCCATATGCCGCCGGGCGCGTACAACGGCGCGGTCGGCCTGCAAAGGGTGCGTCATTTGGGCGAAACGAAGCGCAGCGGGCCGCCGCGGGCGTCTCTGGTCGGGCGCGTCGATGTGCCGGTGACGCTGATCGTCAGCGCCCCCGAGGGCGGCACGCCCCAGTTTTCTGCCGAGGGCGTGGTCAGCGCCGCCGGGTTCGTTCCGCCCCTTGCGCCGGGAGGCATCGGCAGCCTGTTCGGCTCCGATCTCGCCGCTGCGTCGTCCGCGGCGGCCGCCGCGCAATTGCCGCGAGAGTTGGCCCAGGTCCAGGTGCTGATAGACGGCGTCCCGGCGCCGCTTTTCTTCGTTTCTCCGGAGCAGATCAACTTCCAGACGCCGTTCGAGACGCCGGCGGACCGTCCGGTCGCCGTGCGCGTGGTGCGCAATCTGGCCCCGAGCGCAACCGTCGAACGCGCTTTCGAAAGCACGGGGCTCGCCGTCTTCACTGACCCGCGCAGCGGCCTGCCGATCGCTATCCGCCATGCCGACGGCTCGCTCGTAAGCGCCGAGAACCCGGCGCGCCCCGGCGACGTGCTGATCGTTTACGTCACCGGGCTGGGTTTCCTCGACCGCCGACCGCGAACGGGACTTCCCTCCGCCTCGGGGAGCGCCCTGTCGAGAACAACCGCGGAAGTGACGGCCTCTCTGGGAGAAACCGAGGCTGCCGTCCTGTTCGCCGGTCTGACTCCCGGATTCGTCGGCTTGGCGCAACTGAACCTGCAACTCGCCGAGACGCTGCCCGCGGGTCCCGCCACGCCTTTGATCTTCACCGTCGCCGGGGTTCCGACCGCGCCCGTG
The DNA here is from genome assembly GCA_965242705.1 of Bryobacterales bacterium. GTDB lineage: Bacteria > Acidobacteriota > Terriglobia > Bryobacterales > UBA6623 > CATQHP01. The sequence continues at coordinate 4,073,745 of OZ251486.1, read as the reverse complement.
AACCTGCCGATTCCGTAGCGGACCGCGGCCGAACGGGACTTCAGACGGGTTCCAACACGACGCGAACCGTCTCTCCGGCAATGGAAAACTCGCGCGCTTCGCCTTGCAGCGGAACATCGTCCGCGCCGCGCAGGTCGATGCAAAGCGTTTCCTGCATGAAATGCTCCCGATTGTCATCGAGCACGCGCAGGAGCCGCTCCGACCCCGTTACCGCCAAGCGGATGCGGCGCACGTAGTCGATGTTCAACTCCTTGCGCATGTTCTGGACGTGATGCAGCAGGTCGCGGTAAAGGCCCTCGCCGCGCAGCGCGTCGTCGAGCTCGGTATTCAGGGCCACGACCGCCGTCGAATCTCCCGCTGCGGCAAAATGCTCCAACGCTTCCACCGCGATTTCGATATCGTCCGGTTCGAGCCGCAGCGTTTCGCCGCCGCAATCGATTTCCGCGAAGCCGTCCGCGAGCAGCTTCGCCCGCAGCGCCGGCGCGTCGAGAGCGGCGAACGCCTGCTTGGCGGTCTTCATCCTTTTGCCCAGCCGCGGGCCGAGCCTCCGGAAGTTCGGTTTTGCGGTGTAGCGCACGTGCGCCTGGCCGCCTTCGAGGAAGACCGCCCGATGAACGTTCAACTCCTCTTCGATCAGGTATGCGTAAGGGGCGATGCGGCTGCGCAGCGCCGGATCGCCGAGCACGATTTCCACGCCGCGCAGCGGTTGGCGGACCTTGAGCCGATGCGCGGTACGCACGCGCAGCCCCAGCGAAACGACGTTTCGCACCGCCGCCATCTCCTCCGACAGCGCCAAGTCGATGCAAGCCTCGTCACTCGCGGGCAGATCGCACAAATGGACGCTCTCGGCGGCGCCGGCGTCCGGCCCGCGGACGATATTCTGGTAAATCTCCTCGGCCATGAACGGCGTGAACGGCGCCGCCAGCTTGACCACGGCAACCAGGCATTCGTACAGGGTCGCGTAAGCGTCGCGCTTGTCGTCGTCGAACTCGCTCTTCCAGTACCGCGCGCGGCTGCGCCGCAAGTACCAGTTCGACAGCATATCGACGAAACGGTTGAGCTCGACCGCCGCTTCATAGGCGCGGAACGCTTGCATGTGGTCGGCGACGGCCTGCGTCAGCAGGGCCAGCTCGGAGAGAATCCAGCGGTCGAGCAGCGCGCGCTCGGCGGGCGGGCGGCCGGCCGGCGCCGCCGGGTCGAATTCGTCGATGTTGGCGTAGATGGTGAAAAACGAATAGACGTTGCGCAGCTTGAGCGGGAACTCCTTCTGCGCGGCGCGGACGTTGGCCAGCGAGTGCCGCTTGTCCGACCAAGGTTGATTGCCGCTCAGGAACATCCAGCGGAAGGCGTCCGCGCCGGGCGCCGCGCCGTCGGCCTCGATCGTCACCCGCTCATCGCGGGGCAGCCGGCGCACGTCGTTCGGATCGACAGCCGCGCCGTTGCGGGCGAGTTTCGCGCCCAGGGCCGCGCGGTCTTCGTCGGCCAACGCCGCGATGCGCCGCGGCATGCCCTTGCCGGGCCGGATCGACACGGCAAGCGCTGTCTCCGGCTCGCCCGGCCGATAGACCTTGACCGTTTCCCCGGGCTTGAGGTCCAGCGCTTCGAGGTCTTCCCTGGCGATGAACGCCTGCCCGGCGCCGACCCGCAGGCCGCAATCCGCGCCGCCGACCACTGCGAAATCCTGCGCGACCCGATCGAAAATGACGTCGGGCGGCGTGTAGTTGCCTTTCGATTTCGATTCCTTCCTGCCGTAGGGGTCGTTGACGAAACCGAGCACGATGCAGGTCTTGAAGGGGTGCGGGTACGCCGGTTGCTCGATGCCCTGCGCGCGGCAGGTCTCGGCGTCGAAAACCAGGGTCGAAACCATGAGCTGCGAATAGAACCAGCCGCGGGTCTGGTCGATGGCTTCGGTGATGTAATCGGCGGGGAAGCGGCTTGCGAACTCTTCGCGCCCCCGGTGCGGAAAGCCGTACTGGGCGAAAGGCATGCAGCCGGAATCGAACCAGCAGTCGATCACCTCCGGCACGCGGCGGTACACGCCCTCTTCGCCGGGCTCGCTCCAGGTCACCTCGTCGATCCACGGCTTATGCGCCATCAGGTGATCCGACAGCGCCGGGTCGGCTTCCTTGGCCCGCTTGAAGCGGTCGAACGCCGCCGGGTTTTTCTCGAGTATCTCGGCGCACGAAGCCGGCGCCTGCATCCTGCCGGTAACGTCGTTGATCCAGACGTTGAGCGGCGTGCCCCAATAGCGCTCGCGAGAGAGCGCCCAATCGACGTTGTTGCGCAGGAAATCGCCGAAGCGGCCCGCGCCGATGTGCTCGGGAAGCCAGTTGACGGCGTCGTTGTTGGCCAGCGCTTCCCTGTTGCGCGCCGTGGTGCGGATGAACCAGGCCGGCCGCGCGTACTGGATCAGCGGGTCGTCGTCGGCGCGCCAGCAGAACGGGTACTCGTGGCGGTAGTTCTCGTGATGCATCAGAACGCCGCTTTCCTTCATCAGCCGGATCAGCAGCTTGTCGGCGTCTTTCACCCATTGCCCGCAAACGTCGGGAACCTCCGCGGTAAACTTGCCGTCCGGCCCGACCGGACAGAGCAGCGGAACCGCCTCGGGATCGGCGTAGCGCTCGGCAACCGCCTTGTGCAGGTCGTAATCGACTTCGCCGAACGCCGGCGCTTCATGCACCAAGCCGGTTCCGGCGTCGAGTTCGACGAAGTCGGCGGCCAGCACCTTCCACAGGTACGGCTCCTCGCCGCCGCTCTTGAGCGCGCCCGAGGCGTCCGCCAATGCATCGTAGAAGTACGGGAACGGCGGACGGTAACGCTTGCCCAGCAGGTCGGCGCCCTTCATCCGCTTTTCCACCGGCAAGGCGCGGCCCAGCTTTTGCGCGATGGTCTCGCGCAGCGCGGCCGCCAGGATCAAGCTGCGTTCGCCGTCGCGCACCTGCACGTAGTCGTACTCGGGGCGCACCGCCGCGTACTGATTGGCGGGCAGGGTCCACGGCGTCGTCGTCCAGACCAGCAGCGAGACGCCGGGCTCCTCTACGAGCGGCAGCGCAACGTACACCGACGGGTCTTCGACCGTCTTGTAGCCCAGCCCGACCTCGCCCGCCGAAAGCGCCGTGCCGCCCTGCGGCCACCACCAGACGATTTTATGCCCCCTGTAGAGCAGCCCTTTGGCAAAAAGCCGCGAGAGCGCCCACCAGACGCTTTCGACGTACGACTTGTGAAACGTCACGTAGGCGTCAGAGAGATCGACCCAGAAGCCGACCCGCTCGGTCATGCGCTCCCATTCCTCGGTGTAGGCGAATACCGAGTCCACGCACTTGCGCACGAAGCGCTCCACGCCGTAGCGCTCGATCGCTTCCTTGCCGTGGATGCCGAGTTCCTTCTCGACCTCGACCTCGACCGGCAGGCCGTGCGTGTCCCAGCCGGCCTTGCGCGGCACGCGCCTTCCCGCCATGGTGCGGTAGCGCAGGAAAACATCCTTGAACACGCGCGTGAGCACGTGGCCGTTGTGCGGCAGCCCGTTGGCGGTCGGCGGCCCCTCGTTGAAGACGAACGCCGGCGCGCCGCGGCGCAACTTCAGGCTCTTCTCGAAAATGCGGTTCTCTCTCCAGAAGCGCATCACGGCCCGCTCTGTCGCCGGAAAATCGACGATCGGCTTGGCTTGCTGGAATTTCTGCTTGCTCATGGACGATTGAATGATTTGGAAACCGATGTTGCGTTCCTTACCCGTGAATTGCTGCTTGAGGGCGTCGTCTGTCCCGTCGTATCAGGTGAGGCTGCAACCACTCAGCCCCGAACCGACGCGATCGCCCAAGGGAAAGAAGTCCCGCCGCTAGACCACGTTTATCGGACAGCCGTTCACGCTAGTAACCGTCGTACGCGCTCGTCCGCGTGACCCCCGCTGCGTCCCGCACCGTCACCGTGTTGTTGCCGTACGTCGTCGTTGTCCGCCCCATGCTGCTGCTATTCGACCCCCATGGCGACGGCCTGCCGCCGCCGGCGAAGGCGGCTACTTCCACCACCCGCCCGTTGCGGTCGTACTTCGTCCGCGTCCAGCCCATCGTCTCTTCGCCCCACTGTAGCGGTAATGCCACATCAATTAGTTTCAATCAGAAAGCGTACGAACAAACCAACGAAATTGATTTCCTTCTACAAACCCGATACTTGTCGTCAATTCCCACACTGTTACAATACCCTCCCCAGCTACTTTTTTCGTTCTATTTCGAATATCATCATGCTCGGAAACCCAACTAAGCACTTGATTCTTAGAAAGCGGATACCATGTTGCCCCTATCGGTATTGTTTGCAAATAATTAAGCTCTGTGAATATTAATTGTCCTCCTTTATTTTTACCCTGACCATAGCAGCATTTTGCAACTACATAGTCAAACAAATTTCGAACTGGCCATGAAAACGTTTTGTTGCCTGTTGAATTCATTGTCTCCACAGATGTCTGGCCTTCAATGAGCACTGCATCTTTCACCACTCCCCACATCTTTCCAATACGATCTTTGTCTTCGATGGACACTTCTCTTTCCGCAACACCTCGATAGATAGTCTTATTGCCGCCTTCGTGGCAGATCATGAGACCGATGCGTTCCCGACCAGATTTGTCCAATAAATTTATGACATATTCCATTTCATTATCCCCGTCAAGATCGACTCGAAGATAATATGGATGAATGGAATAGTCGATCGCCAGTGCAGTTTCATCTTCCATACACTTCCCCAAAGCCAAAGGATGCAACAGCCAGTATTCGGAACCTATTTCTTTTTCGGCCATTAGGCGAGGCATTGCAAGCCAACACACAAAACACGCCAACAAACAGTTTATTCCTGCTATGATTTTTGCGGTCATTTCCGTAACAACCATGGGTATGTTCTTTGCAGATGAAAATGATCCAAATGCTTTTGTTGCATGCTTTCGCCCGCAGATCCTTTTTGATATGCAGGCAGGCCAAATTTACCAGGCGTACCTGTCAAAGCAGCTCCTAAACCGGTATTTTGATCTCTGAAAGCCTGGAATAGGAATCTCATCCTCATAGGATCCGCATTCGCCGATGCCTGAGGGCCTTGAAGAAAATGCCCATTCGAGCCGAAGTATCGAAAATCCACTCTCAGACCATGGGTGTGTGAAGTGCTCGGAAGCGGAGAGAGAGCCGTTGCTGTCGATGCATTCGTTAAAAACAAAGGGGAGCTCCCTGGAAACTCGATATTGAATGCGTTTGCCACATTGAAAATGGCTGCTCCGACATTTGGAGCGACAAACCTTGCTTTCAACCCTTCTTTTACCCCAAAAAGCGAATTGTTGTGTTCACCGAGTTTTCTGGCGTCTATCAAGCTTTTTTCATTCACTTCATACTTCATCACATCTGATTTGGAATTGCTGCCGTAAACCGTAATGCCGGATCCTTCCGCCGCCGCCAGAGTATCGAAACAGTTTGAATCGCCATCTTCGCACGCATTATCCGTCCAGGTAACCGCTTCATTAGTTCGTCTCCAGGACAGCCCGGTGGGGTCGATGAACGCCAACGGATTGTTGATCGCATAGGCATAGCCGTTCCAACCCTGGGGAACCAGCGGATCCGCGCCGGCGTTTGCCGGATCCACGCCCGTAAACCGGCCCAGGCGGGCGGAGTAGTACCTTGCGCCGAAGTAGTCGAGGCTCGATTCGGGGTCGCGCTCCTTGCCCGTGAATTGCTGCTTGACGGCGCCGCCGCCGTAACAGCCGAGGCTGCGCCCGTTCTGCCCCGAGGCGATGCGCTCGCCGAAGGGGAAAAAGTCCCGGCACTCCGCGAACTTCTTGTCCTGCTTCGTCACCAGCCGCGTCGAGCCCAGGTGATCCTGCGTGATGAAGAACCTGCCGCCGCTGCCCGCCGCCGGCGCCTTCGACGAGTATTCCGCAGCCAATTGCCCGAAGGCGTCATAAACGTACACCGTCGTCTCGCTTGTTCCGCGGATGTTCGCCTGCCGCTTCACCCGCTGCCCCAAGCCGTCGTAGAAGTACGTCCCCTGCTCCTGCAACGACGACACTGCGTTGTCGTACGTCTTCAGCCGGTTTTCGGCGTCGTAGCCCAACCGCCCCACGCCCGTCAGCGACGTCAGGTTGCCCGCCCCGTCGTAACTCCCCGCCGTCATCCGGTTCGTCGCCGTGCTGAACGCGCTCACCGCCGACGGCGCAGCCGCCGGCAAGGTGTGTCCGCGCACTCCCGTCACCGCCCGGTTGCCGTAAGCGTCGTAGCTGTAGTCCCGACACCAAGCCGCAGTCGTCGGGCAGCCGTTGGCGGACGCGGGCGCCGTCCCCCCTTCACTCGCCAGCCCCAAGCGGTTCGCCCCGTCGTAGCGGTAATACTGCGTCAATGTCCAGCTCATGCCCTCGCGCCCGATCGTCTGGCTCAGCACGTTGCCGTTGTTCGCCGTCGTCCCGTAGTTGAAACCCAGCGACAGCTTGTTCGCCCTCTCCGTCTCGCTGGTCGATGTCCCCAGCCTTATCGCCGTCGGCTGCATCCGCGCGTTGTATCCCCGGCTCTCGTACAATCCATTGCCCAGCTTCATTGTACGCAGCCCCCCGTGCGCCGCGTAGGCCATCTCCGCCGCGTACTCCTTCGCCCCCACCGTGTTCTTCCCCACCGCCTTCGGCCGCCCCGCCTCATCGTATTCATACGCCACCTTCAACCCCGACGGATACGTCTGCGTCTTCACCGTCCCGTCCGCATTGTACTCGTAGGCGAACGCCCGCGCCGCGTCCCCCGTTGTCGTCTGCGCGCTCGCCGTCACACGCCCCAGCTTGTCGTAACACCCGTAGCTCGTCGTCGATACCCCCGCCGCCGCCACCGACGTCAACCGCCCCTTGTTCTTGCAAACCGCGCTCGATCCCGCGTCGTACGTATAAGTCACGCCCGGCGTCCCGGCGAAATCCGTCCCGCCCCCCGAATAGCTCGTCGTCTTCACCCGGTTCAGCGCATCGTAGGTGTGCGTCACCGTCCCTCCGCGGCCGTCCCGCTTCGTCAGCACGTTGCCGTTGCCGTCGTACGCGTAGCTCACCGTCCCGTTCTCCGGGTTGCTTGCGCTCGTCAGCCGCCCCAGCTTGTCGTACGCGAACGTGCGCAGCTGCCCGCCCGTACAGGCGCCGCTGCCGCTCACCGAGGCGTTCTGCCTCACCCGCGTCAGGTTGTCCGCCGCATCGTACTCGTAGCAGGTGTTTACGCTGTTCTCGCTCACCCGCACCAGCCGCCCCAGACCGTCGTACGCGCTCGTCCGCGTGACCCCCGCCGCGTCCCTAACCGTCACCGTGTTGTTGCCGTACGTCGTCGTCGTCCGCCCCATGCTGCTGCTATTCGACCCCCACGGCGACGGCCTGCCGCCGCCGGCGAAGGCGGCTGTCTCCACCACCCGCCCGTTGCGGTCGTACTTCGTCCGCGTCCAGCCCATCGTCTCCTTCCGTCGTGCTCCTGTACGGGTTCGATACCAATTCGTAGCGGTAATGCTGCGTCAGAGTCAGAGTTCCTTTGTAATATCTCGCCATATTCGTCTAAGTGAAAGTCTAATGCTATGCAGGACATTGCTGGTTTCCTTTTCCCATTCGTAGTTGAAGGGTATATATAGGGCATAATCCGGATTGAGATGATTGTACGGCACAATAAAGAATACGTTCTCTCCCGATGCGACCCAGGAAACGGATCGCATGCTGCAATCCGGACTGAAAGGCGGAGAAAAATCCCGATCCGGCACGAATTTAAATTCTTCCACAGAACCAATCCAGTCCGGTATTACGGGAGGGGGCCCCGCTTCGTAACAGGGATAAATTCTATTTCCAGGGCGGGCCGCCGATACAGTTCTTCCATCACCCAGTACGAGATATCGAGTAAGCGGTCGAAAGTTCACCGGTATGCGATCGAGCGACTCGGCTGGGATTCGGATCGCTTTCCGAGTATTGTTGAACAATCGGAACACAACCCCTGTTTCTTCATGGTTTTCCATGATTCTTTGGGATCTAACATATTCGACATCTACTGCAGGCTGAGTCGCATCCAGCAACATTTCCTGTGCGAAAGTCGCTTCGGCAAGGTTTGGAGCAACCGGTTCTCCAAATACTTCTTCAGGATCGCCTTCTGAAAACACAACTGTTCCCCCAACTCCCCATTCGTAATTGAAATTTACAGCTAAAATGTAGTTCGGGGCCAAATAATCGCGAGGTGCGGCGAAAAACACGCTCTTTCCCGGTGGAATTCGATCAAACATACCTGCATTTCCATAGCATGATGACCAAACATCCGCCAAGCGCTTGTAAGACCAAAATTCAAATTTCCAATCGACTCGCAACCCAATCTCGGATATCGAGTCCTTAACGGAACGATCTGGCACCGGACTTTCTACTATAGAATAACAGGGAGTAAAAGGGGATGACTTTCGTTGAACTCTACTTAAAATCGCACCCGTAGTATTGTTAAACAACTGAAGGCTGACCAATCTATCAGCATTGATCATTTTGCTCGCGCCCGTAGTATTGTTGAACAACTTAAGTTTTTCGCCGATCTTTCCGACTCTATTTACAGATGTAACGCACTGGATGTACACGGAAGGTTTCGTTTCGTCGAGAAGTATGCCACGAACTGGCGGTTCCTGACCGCAAACCGCACCGGCGAGCAGGAGAATTGGTGAGTGTGGTAAAATTCGTGCCGACATCATTATTTAGGGTACCCTGCTTCCTTGAATTTCGGGACTCAGGCCATATTCGGATTTCAAGAATTTGTTGATACCGGCTGTTCGGTTTTTGATGAGAGTATTAAAGTCCAGCGATCTCCATTCAGCATTCCAGATTATACTTCCCCCTACCTCCCAATTCGGCAAACCGAGAGCTTCGGCGGCAAACGAAGATACTTCATAGCCACGCTTCTCCAAGATATATTCCGTCAATTGAATACCCTTGCCAAATAGTGTAGAAATGTCACTAACATGTGATCCTTCGTGAGCAACTAAAATCGCGCGACCATCATGACTTTGATTCTGGAACTTGACAGGATCAAAAAATACGGTTATATCACCTTTTTTATTCCAGTCGGTAACGGCTGCAAAATTAGATTTTTTAAAATCTTCAGATTTTTTGAAGTCGACTATTACGCCGTTTTCTTCATCATAATCGCCGTATGCTTGAAGGGCGGCGTTAAGCCTTTTGTATTCTGCAGACTTGCGATCAAGTGATGAGTTTTCAAGCGCATCTCTTGCTTTCTCTAGGGCAGTTTTAAAGCCCGTACATTTATCCCCCGTGCCAGCAGCACAAACGTACAACCCTGTCGGATCTGTAAAAGTGAGAGGGTTATTGAAGCTGTAGCTATACCGATTCCAACTTTGCGGTTCGTTCGGGCGTCCGGAATTCAGCAAGGGGTCCACGCCCGTAAACCGCCCCAAGCGGGCGGAGTAGTACCTTGCTCCGAAGTAGTCGAGGCTCGATTCGGGGTCGCGCTCCTTGCCCGTGAACTGCTGCTTGACGGCGCCGCCGCCGTAACAGCCGAGACTGCGCCCGTTCTGCCCCGAGGCGATGCGCTCGCCGAACGGGAAAAAGTCCCGGCACTCCGCGAACTTCTTGTCCTGCTTCGTCACCAGCCGCGTCGAGCCCAGGTGATCCTGCGTGATGAAGAACCTGCCGCCGCTGCCCGCCGCCAGAGCCTTCGACGAGTATTCCGCCGCCAATTGCCCGAAGGCGTCATAGACGTACACCGTCGTCTCGCTCGCCCCGCGGATGTTCGTCGTCCGCTTCACCCGTTGCCCCAGGCCGTCGTAAAAGTACGTCCCCTGCTCCTGCAACGACGACACCGCGTTGTCGTACGTCTTCAGCCGGTTCTCCGCGTCGTAGCCCAGCCGCCCCACGCCCGTCAGCGACGTCAGATTCCCCGCCCCGTCGTAACTCCCCGCCGTCATCCGGTTCGTCATCGTGCTGAACGCGCTCACCGCCGACGGCGCCGCCGCCGGCAGCGTGTGTCCGCGCACTCCCGTCACCGCCCGGCTGCCGTAGGCGTAGTCCCGGCGCCACGCCGCCGCCGTCGGGCAGCCGCTTGCGCCCGTGGGCGCCGTCCCCCCTTCACTCGCCAGCCCCAAGCGGTTCGCTCCGTCGTAGCGGTAGTACTGCGTCAGCGTCCCGCTCATGCCCTCGCGCCCGATCGTCTGACTCAACACGTTGCCGTTGTTCGCCGTCGTCCCGTAGTCGAAGCCCAGCGACAGCTTGTTCGCCCTCTCCCGCTCGCTGCTCGCCGATGTCCCCAAGCGGATCGCCGTCGGCTGTAAGCACACATTTTCACTCATATCGTAGCCTGATTGCCAAACTGGATCCTTTGAATTTTTCAAGCTGGCTGCTGTACCAAGATTCAAGATGCTTGCCACAGAACGGACAGTACTGGATCACCATATCGGACACCCAGGAGATTGACTGGGGAGTGGAAATCAGGGGAACATCTATATCAGCATCTACTGCTCGATGTTGGAGAACTACTCGAGTGGGTGTCTCACCGGTATCACTGAATATAGCGAAACCACGCTGACCAGCCATATCTGTATGCCCTCTGAACCCAAGGCAGCACCAGCGCACTTTTTCACCTGCCATTTACTTGAAGAACCTCACAATGAATTCGGTTGCCTGCGGGAGGAAGCGTATCTCTTGTGCCTGCACTCCATTAATGGATGTGGTCGAACGTTGAGCAAGACCTACATTCTCCATCAACTTGACCAATGTCTCAGGTATGCGTGCTGTAAACACAGTCCGACCGGGACCTGCGGCTCTCGCCAGCGCTCGAGCGCCTGCCCCGGTAGCTACGGACAGAGCGCGACCTGCTTGCGGTGCCTGATGCAAAGCTGTCGCCACGAAAATCGTTGCTCCAGGAGAATTCGAAATCGTGGTCAAAGCATTTACTGAAATAGTTCCCATAAGACCGGTTACCGTGCCTGAGGCACCAATATCCAGTGACGCTAACCCGGTTGCGCTGGCAGTTGCCGAGCCGCTTGCCGCCATTGCCATGCCTGCACCGGTGCCGAATCCGGCGCCAACCGCCATTGGTACAAAGCCCCAAAATGTATTTTCAGCGCGGAAAGCAGCCGAACGCAGGGCCAAAGCCAGAGCAGAATCGATTTGCGGATAGGCGTAAACATCCGTTTGCTGCGCTCCTGCATCGACGACTTCCCGGCACGGCTCGCCTTCGCCGTCGTCTCCCGTGCTGCCGTCGTCGGTCGTAACGCACTTGCGCCCCGTCGGGTCGAAGAAGCGCAGCGGGTTGTTGCGGACATAGCCGTACAAATTCCAACTCTGCGCGTCCGATGGGAATTGATCCACAAGCGGCTCATCAGGCGACACGAACCGCCCCAGGCGGGCGGAGTAGTAGCGCGCGCCGAAGTAGTCGAGGCTCGATTCGGGGTCGCGCTCCTTGCCCGTGAACTGCTGCTTGACGGCGCCGCCGCCGTAACAGCCGAGGCTGCGCCCGTTCTGCCCCGAGGCGATGCGCTCGCCGAACGGAAAAAAGTCCCGGCACTCCGCGAACTTCTTGTCCTGCTTCGTCACCAGCCGCGTCGAGCCCAGGTGATCCTGCGTGATGAAGAACCTGCCGCCGCTGCCCGCCGCCGGCGCCTTCGACGAATATTCCGCCGCCAGTTGCCCGAAGGCGTCATAGACGTACACCGTCGTTTCGCTCGTCCCGCGGATGTTCGTCGTCCGCTTCACCCGCTGCCCCAGGCCGTCGTAGAAGTATGTCCCCTGCTCCTGCAACGACGCCACCGCGTTGTCGTATGTCTTCAGCCGATTCTCCGCGTCGTAGCCCAGCCGCCCCACGCCCGTCAGCGACGTCAGGTTGCCCGCCCCGTCGTAGCTCCCCGCCGTCATCCGGTTCGTCATCGTGCTGAACGCGCTCACCGCCGACGGCGCAGCCGCCGGCAAGGTGTGTCCGCGCACTCCCGTCACCGCCCGGTTGCCGTAAGCGTCGTAGCTGTAGTCCCGACACCAAGCCGCAGTCGTCGGGCAGCCGTTGGCGGACGCGGGCGCCGTCCCCCCTTCACTCGCCAGCCCCAAGCGGTTCGCCCCGTCGTAGCGGTAATACTGCGTCAGCGTCCCGCTCAACCCCTCGCGCCCGATCGTCTGACTCAGCACGTTGCCGTTGTTCGCCGTCGTCCCGTAGTCGAAGCCCAGCGACAGCTTGTTCGCCCTCTCAGTCTCACTGGTTGATGTCCCCAGCCTTATCGCCGTCGGCTGCATCCGCGCGTTGTATCCCCGGCTCTCGTACAATCCGTTGCCCAGCTTCATTGTACGCAATCCCCCGTGCGCCGCGTAGGCCATCTCCGCCGCGTACTCCTTCGCCCCCACCGTGTTCTTGCCCACCGCCTTCGGCCGCCCCGCCTCATCGTATTCATACGCCACCTTCAACCCCGACGGATACGTCTGCGTCTTCACCGTCCCGTCCGCATTGTACTCGTAGGCGAACGCCCGCGCCGCGTCTCCCGTTGTCGTCTGCGCGCTCGCCGTCACCCGCCCCAGCTTGTCGTAACACCCGTAGCTCGTCGTCGATACCCCCGCCGCCGCCACCGACGTCAACCGCCCCTTGTTCTTGCAAACCGCGCTCGATCCCGCGTCGTACGTATAAGTCACGCCCGGCGTCCCGGCGAAATCCGTCCCGCCCCCCGAATAGCTCGTCGTCTTCACCCGGTTCAGCGCATCGTAGGTGTGCGTCACCGTCCCTCCGCGGCCGTCCCGCTTCGTCAGCACGTTGCCGTTGCCGTCGTACGCGTAGCTCACCGTCCCGTTCTCCGGGTTGCTTGCGCTCGTCAGCCGCCCCAGCTTGTCGTAGGCGAACGTGCGCAGCTGCCCGCCCGAACAAGCGCCGCTGCTGCTCACCGTGGCGTTCTGCCTCACCAACGTCAGGTTGTCCGCCGCATCGTACTCGTAGCAGGTGTTCTCGCTGTTCTCGCTCACCCGCACCAGCCGCCCCAAGCCGTCGTACGCGCTCGTCCGCGTGACCCCCGCCGCGTCCCGCACCGTCACCGTGTTGTTGCCGTACGTCGTCGTCGTCCGCCCCATGCTGCTGCTATTCGACCCCCACGGCGACGGCCTGCCGCCGCCGGCGAAGGCGGCTGTCTCCACCACCCGCCCGTTGCGGTCGTACTTCGTCCGCGTCCAGCCCATCGTCTCTTCCGTCGTGTTCCTGTACGGATTCGACGCCAACTCGTAGCGGTAATACTGCGTCAGAGTTCCACTCATGATCGTCTGACTCAGCACGTTGCCGTTGTTGTTACCCATGGTACATCGAACCGAGATTCTGGATCAGTCCGGATCGGCATTCATATAGATAAGCCAGCGAAATTGCCCGTTTTGCATGAACCCAACGGAGGTCGCCGATTCCCATGCCGTTACAATGCCTTCTCCGGCTATTTCCCCTATGCCTCTCAGCATATCTGAAGTCCGGTCAAGCACATCACTTTGGGAAATCGGATACCAAGTCAAGCCCAGTGGTATCGCTCGCAAACCTCTATCTTCGGTAAATATCAATTGCCCTCCCATCCTGCCTTGTCCGGAACAGCATCTTGCAACGGAATACAGCAATAAATCGGATACGGTTAGCGAGTCGTTCTTGCCAATCTTTGAATTCAGCGTTACCCGAGATGTTTGGCCTTCGATGAGCACTGTGTCCTTTACGATCTCTCTTCTCGGGGTGGCACGGTTTTCTTCCTCGGCGACAGTCCTTCTGTCCGCAATGCCGCGGTAGATGGTCTTCGAGCCGTCTTCATGGCAGACCATGAGACCATAGTGCTTCCAGACAGGACCTCTCATTACGCTTAAAATATATTCCGTTGCGCCGTCTCCGTCTATATCAATCCGAATATAGTACGGATGAATAGAATAATCAATCTCCAGAGTCAGCAATTGATTACCCGGATTAAACCGGGTAAAGTACGGATGAGTAGAGTGATCAATCTCCAAGGTCGGCAATTGATTACTCCATTTTTCATCAGTCATGCATTTATCTATGGCTGAAGGATGCGACATCCACCGTTCGGAATTTTCATATTCGTTCACGAGCTCGTCAGTGCTAGTTTCGAGCGCAATATCGACACGCTCAATCAGGCCGATTTTCAGCACCAAGCTGGTTTGCACAAACCGTGTGTACCCCGAAGATTCGCAATGCAACTCATATTCTCCCGGAACCATCGCCTCAATGTTGTAAACGCCTGCTTTATTGGTCTGCGCGGAATACTCAACACCCGAAAGATGGTTGAACAAGGCGACACGGGCACCAACGATGACCGACCCCGTGCTGTCGGTGACCGTTCCGATCAAGCCAGATTGTTGAGCCGCTGCGGACAGGCACCACAGTGATACCATTAAAAACCTTGCTTCAGAACGCATTTTTCAATTCGCCATTTCTCGAATGGAAATAAAAAATAATTCATGCAAAATATTGGTGTGTTCCTCAGAAATTTCCCAGAACCAATTCTGAATCCTAATGTCTGTAAATAATCCACCGGAATTGTCCCCCTTGCATGAAACCAAGAGATGTTGTCACATGCCATGACGATTCAATAATCTCTCCGGCTATCTCTTCTACATTTCTCGGAACAGAATGCGCCTTACGAAGCACTTCGCTTTTGGAAAGTGGTCGCCACGTTATGCCTAGTGGTATCGCCTGCGAAGATTCACTGGCGTTTAATACGAATATCAATTGCCCCGTCAGTTTGCCTCGTCCATAACAGCATTTTATAATCCCATGCGTAAAACCCTTAATCGCTTTCGAAGACAAGTCGGAAGGCCGGTCTTCAATGAGCACTGCATCCACTATGATTCCTTTTTTAATTTCCTGCGTCTTGGCGATGCGGACTTTGTCGTCAGCGGCGACTCCCTTATTCGCAATGCCGCGATAGATGGTTTTAGAGCCGGATTCATGGCAAACCATGAGGCCGTGATGTTTCCAGTCGGGGCTGGCCAACATGCTTAATACATATTCCATTTTGCCGTCCCCATTCAGATCGAGTCGAAGGTAATATGGATGCATGGAATAGTCAATAGCCAATGCTTTTTCATCATCCATACATTTGTCTATAGCCGAAGGTCGTTGCAATTGAAATTTCAAACTCGCTTCCTCGGCTTCCAATGGTGATATCGAATGTGCAAAAACACAAAACAATATCGGCGCAATCTTCTGTTTCATTTCAGCGCAACCCTTGAAGATGAGGATGGCTCTTGTGATCTGGTCCTTTCAGGATACTTGAAAAGCCTTGTTTTCTAGCCGCTTCATAAATGGATTTCATTCTGTGTTTATCCGCATTCTGGAATGCGTTGTCTCCTCTTATAGGGACGCCCATCGAATTCATATATCGAAAGTCGATATTCCTTCCTCCTGCGTGGCTCATGGGCGTCGATCTTTTGACCCCCGGCAATCCTGTATATGCTGAACCACCGGTCATGTATAGGGGAAGGTCCCCTGGATATTTGCTTTTGTATTCCACTGCCATGTTAAAGAAGGCGGCCACAGCTTTCGGAGACAGAAAGTCTTCTCCTTTATTGTTCGGCTTGACCATAAAAGCCGAATCGGAGGGGTGGTTTTCGCTAATAGTTCTGGCGTTTATCAGCATGTATTTGACCCCATTTTCACCTTCACCTACGGTTACAGTCCGTGCGGCATACTGCGTAATGTCATCCTTCGACTCGCTGCCGTAAACCGTAATGCCGGATCCTTCCGCCACCGCCAGAGTATCGAAACAGTTTGAATCGCCGTCTTCGCACACATCATCCGTCCAGGTAACCGCTTCATTGGTTCGTATCCAGGACAGCCCGGTGGGGTCGATGAACGCCAACGGATTGTTGATCGCATAGGCATAGCCGTTCCAACCCTGGGGAACCAGCGGATCCGCGCCGGCGTTTGCCGGATCCACGCCCGTAAACCGGCCCAGGCGGGCGGAGTAGTACCTTGCTCCGAAGTAGTCGAGGCTGGATTCGGGGTCGCGCTCCTTGCCCGTGAACTGCTGCTTGACGGCGCCGCCGCCGTAGCAGCCGAGGCTGCGCCCGTTCTGCCCCGAAGCGATGCGTTCGCCGAACGGGAAAAAGTCCCGGCACTCCGCGAACTTCTTGTCCTGCTTCGTCACCAGCCGCGTCGAGCCCAGGTGATCCTGCGTGATGAAGAACCTGCCGCCCGACCCCGCCGCCGGCGCCTTCGACGAGTACTCCGCAGCCAATTGCCCGAAGGCGTCATAGACGTACACCGTCGTCTCGCTTGTTCCCCGGATGTTCACCTGCCGCTTCACCCGCTGCCCCAAGCCGTCGTAAAAGTACGTCCCCTGCTCCTGCAACGACGCCACCGCGTTGTCGTACGCCTTCAGCCGGTTCTCCGCGTCGTAGCCCAACCGCCCCACGCCCGTCAGCGACGTCAGGTTGCCCGCCCCGTCGTAACTCCCCGCCGTCATCCGGTTCGTCGTCGTGTTGAACGCGCTCACCGCCGACGGCGCAGCCGCCGGCAAGGTGTGTCCGCGCACCCCCGTCACCGCCCGGTTGCCGTAGGCGTCGTAGCTGTAGTCCCGACACCACGCCGCCGTCGTCGGGCAGCCGCTTGCGGACGCGGGCGCCGTCCCCCCTTCCGATACCAGCCCCAAGCGGTTCGCCCCGTCGTAGCGGTAATACTGCGTCAGCGTCCCGCTCATGCCCTCGCGCCCGATCGTCTGACTCAGCACGTTGCCGTTGTTCGCCGTCGTCCCGTAGTTGAAACCCAACGACAGCTTGTTCGCCCTCTCCGTCTCGCTGGTCGATGTCCCCAGCCTTATCGCCGTCGGCTGCATCCGCGCGTTGTATCCCCGGCTCTCGTACAATCCGTTGCCCAGCTTCATTGTACGCAATCCCCCGTGCGCCGCGTAGGCCATCTCCGCCGCGTACTCCTTCGCCCCCACCGTGTTCTTGCCCACCGCCTTCGGCCGCCCCGCCTCATCGTATTCATACGCCACCTTCAACCCCGACGGATACGTCTGCGTCTTCACCGTCCCGTCCGCATTGTACTCGTAGGCGAACGCCCGCGCCGCGTCTCCCGTTGTCGTCTGCGCGCTCGCCGTCACCCGCCCCAGCTTGTCGTAACACCCGTAGCTCGTCGTCGATACCCCCGCCGCCGCCACCGACGTCAACCGCCCCTTGTTCTTGCAAACCGCGCTCGATCCCGCGTCGTACGTATAGGTCACGCCCGGCGTCCCGGCGAAATCCGTCCCGCCCCCCGAATAGCTCGTCGTCTTCACCCGGTTCAGCGCATCGTAGGTGTGCGTCACCGTCCCCCCGCGGCCGTCCCGCTTCGTCAGCACGTTGCCGTTGCCGTCGTACGTGTAGCTCACCGTCCCGTTCTCCGGGTTGCTTGCGCTCGTCAGCCGCCCCAGCTTGTCGTAGGCGAACGTGCGCAGCTGCCCGCCCGTACAGGCGCCGCTGCTGCTCACCGTGGCGTTCTGCCTCACCAACGTCAGGTTGTCCGCCGCGTCGTACTCATAGCAGGTGTTCACGCTGTTCTCGCTCACCCGCACCAGCCGCCCCAGACCGTCGTACGCGCTCGTCCGCGTGACCCCCGCCGCGTCCCGCACCGTCACCGTGTTGTTGCTGTACGTCGTCGTCGTCCGCCCCATGCTGCTGCTATTCGACCCCCACGGCGACGGCCGGCCGCCGCCGGCGAAGGCGGTTGTCTCCACCACCCGCCCGTTGCGGTCGTACTTCGTCCGCGTCCAGCCCATCGTCTCTTCCGTCGTGCTCCTGTACGGGTTCGATACCAACTCGTAGCGGTTCGACCCGCTGTAGCGGTAGCCCCGCGCCACGCGCACTCTGCCTCCTGTCTCACTGTTCCCCACTGTCCCGCTGCTCTCTTCAACTTTCTCCGTGCCGTTCGTCCGCTCCAGCCACAGCCGCCCCAACGGATCGTAATGGCTCTCCGCCGCCAGCTTGGCGTCGTTCGGCCGCAATCGGTCGCGCTCCTCGTACACCCGACGATCCCCGTCGTGATACTTCGTCTTCGTCTTGCGCATCCCGGCTTCGCCCACTTCCGTCACCCGCCCCAAGCGGTCGTACTTGTAGGTCGTGACGATACTGTTGTCGAAGTCCGTCTGGCTGGTCGGCAGCCCCGACTTGCAGTCGTAGGCGTAATCCGTCGTGCGCTCTTCCGGCAGAGGGTTCGAACTGCGGTACGCTTCCTCCCGCTTCGTCGGATACAGATTCGACACCGACACGTCCGCCCCGCGACTCCCGTTCACGGCGCGCGCCCCCGGACAGCCGCTGATCGCCGCGTAGGTCAGCTTGACGCTGTTGCCCCGCGCGTCCGTCGTTTGCGTCAGGTTGCCGTGCGCGTCGTAAGTATGCCTCGTCGTTGCGGTCGCCGAATTCACTCCATTCACTCCCCGCACTACCCGCGTCGCGTTCCCCCGCGCGTCGTAGGTGTAGTCCGTCTTGGCCTGCACCGTCCCGCTCGCCGAACCCGCGCGCACCTCGCTGTAGTCCGTCAACGACAGCAGCCGCGGCGGCGGCGCGCCGCCCGTTGCCGCCGCCGCAGGCGCCCGCCAATAGCCGTTCGCATGATCGCCCGTAGAGGATGCGCTCGGCGTCGTCCGCGTGTAGGCGTTGACCGCCGTGCGCACCGGCCTGCCCGTCGGAACCCCGCTTGGAATGAGCGCCCTGCCGCTGCGCGGAACCGTCACGCCGAAGTCATACTCCGCCGCCGTCAGCACGTTGCCGTTCTTGTCCCGCGTCATCGCCCGCGCCGCCGTCTTCGTCCCCTGCGTGCGGTACTCCGCCCGCACATAGGGATTGCCCGCATCGCTCGGGTGGATCACCGGCGAATGCCTGTACGCTTGGTTCTTCCGCCAGTAGCGCTCCACCTTGTCCCCGTTCGGCTGCTCGACCTTCCACACCAGCCCCGCCTTCCAGGCGTCCGCGCTGCTCGCCGCCACCCCGTCTTCCTCGTAGAAATAGGTCCTCGTCACTCCGCCGTCCGGCGCCGTCACCGTGCTGACGTTCCTGCTGTCTATCGAGTACCTCCACGTCTCGCTCAACGCCCGACTCGTCAGCGGTTCGGTGTAGGCCACCACCTTGCTCGTGATCGGGTTCTCCAGCAAATCAGTCCATTTGTTCTGCTTGTCCCGGTAACTGTAGGTCACGCTGCCCGCGCTGCCCGCCGCCGCGCCCGCCGCCTTCGGAAAGTGGACCTTCTTCAACTCCCCGAACGCCGTCGTCGGACCGTGGTACTCGAATACGTATTCCAGCCGCTGCCGCCCCTCGATCTGCGGCAGCTTGATCTTGTCGATCGTGCTCACGTCGGGCGCGCGGCGCGACGAACCGCCCCAACTGTATCTTCCCGCGCTCATGTCCACACTGCCGCGATCAAGCTGCCATTCCAACCGCCCCCCGTGCCCCGGCGCCCTCACGATATCGAAGACCTTGTCAGGCTCATTCTCGCCGCCGCTCTCCCTCACGCTGACGATCTCGATCTCCCGCCCCGCATCGTCGCGCAGGATCGTGCAGTCGAGACCGCTATCGCTCCCGTGACGGCAATTGCTGCGGTGCTCCACCCGGATCGTGTTGCCGTTGCGATCGATCAGCTGCTCCGTCTGGTCGCGCTTCCCGCGCACCCGCCGCCCGTCGTTGAAATGGATCGTCCAACGCCACTTTGTCCAATTCCCCGTGCCGCGGTGCAGCGTCACGTGCGCGAACGCGCCGTCGGTCGTCACGTAGCGCACGTCCCCGGCGATGTCCACCCCCTGCGTCAGGCACGGTCCCCGCCGTCCCGTCGGACTGTACGCATAGAAGCCGTCGCCGCGGTTGTCTCCCTGGGTGTCCTGCGTATTCATCAACCGCAGCAGATGCGCGCTCCCGTCCGGGAAATGCACCCGCATCTTGTAGGCATAGTGCGCAAAGTGATTCGTAGCGCATTCCACCCCGCCCGTCACGGCGTGCCGGTATTCCATCTCCAGCCCGTATTCGAACCCGTAGCGCCAGCCGCCTTCGGACGATCGCACCAATCTGTGCCGCAACTCCGTCTCCGTCTCGCTGGACTGATGCAACACCGGCTCCACGTCCCAAATCTGCGAGTTGTAGAGCAAATCGAGCGTGAACGCCGAGCCGCCTCTGCCCGGCGGCAGCGAGGCCAGCGGAATGCGCAGCATCACGTTGCCGGTGACCATGTTGATCGTTTCGATATCGCTGACGTTGAAGCCCCCGCCCACATGGAACCCGCGATCGGCCTTGCCCCGCTGCCCCGCCGGCGGCGTCGGCTGCGCCCACAGAACCGCCGCCCCGATCAGCAGCAGCCCCGCCGCCCGCGCCCAGCGGCCCGCAAAGCTCGTCAGCCGTCTGCTCTTGCTCCAAACCATGCGCTCAGTTCCCCGCCGTAAACGCCCCGTCGGCTTTGTCGGCGTCCAATACAATCCGCTGGGCAAAAAACGACAGCAGCCTCCGCCCGGCCGCCATGCGCACCACCGCCAACGGAAAATGCTGCCCCGCGGCCTGCCTCCACTGACCCATCAACGTCTCCACTTCCCCCGCCGCGCTCACGTACCGCACCCGCGCCGGCAGCCCCGTATCCGAGTCGAAGTAAAAAAACTTGACCCGATCGATGGCCGCCGAGCCGCCGCGTCCGCGCCAACGCAATTCGTAGATGTCGTGCCATGTTCCCCCTTCGGCGCCGGAAGCCGCAGCCTCGTCGGCGGGAAACCGCCTGCCGATCAGCCGCAAGGCGTCCCCGCGATCGACCGAGGCGAAAAACGCCTCCACCGAATCGTCGATCAGCGATTCCGCCGCCGCCAGATCCTCCGCGCTCAGGGCGCCTCCGCTGCTGCTTTCCCGCGTCCCGTCGAAGGCCACGACATGTTTCGGAAACACCAGCCGGAACCGCCCGCGGATGTCGCGGACCAGGCTGACCGGTTTGGAAACTCCGTTCGCTCCGGTCAACTGCCCGGCGACGACCACCCGCTCTTTGCCCTTGCTCGCGAAACGGTCTCCCTGCGCGTCGAGCTCCGCCTGCAGGTTCGGCGGAACCAGCAGCACCCGCTGCCCCTGCGCCGGCGGAACCCCGGCGGCGGCCGCCAAGACTGCCGCCGCCGCGGCCGGCAGCCATTTCTTCCCTCTGCGCGCTCGCGCCACGTCGGCCCTGCCTCTGATTTTACAAAGTCCCAAGACGCATCCCCGCAAACCGAGGCAGCGATCGAAAACCCAATCTTCGTTCATGAAGTTTCTCTGCATGGCGAGTCGTTTCATGGCGTCGTAGCCGTCTGCCCGGGGTCGGCAATTACGAACAGATAATGGATACTGTTGCCGGCTGCCGCCAAGGCTTCCATGAAATCCGCTTGCTGCCCGGTCATGGCGATGGTCCAGGTTGCAAAATCTCCGCCGCCTCCGTTGCGGACACCGGATTCGATCTGCGAATAAGGTATCTCGATAAAGATCGGCGTACCGCTCGTTGCGGCGATGTAAAGCGACTTGCTTGCCCCCTCGCCGGTCGATGCCCAGTATTCTCCGGCCTGGTCGTCGGTTTCCGAATCTCCCGGAGTGGCGTCGGCGGCGCGAATGATGATTGATTTGCTCGTCGTCCATGTTCTGTAGGTGATCCTCTGGATGTTGGTGTCCGTCCCTACAACGGCGTCCGAGCCGGAGGCAAGAGTCCCTACGGCTACGCCCCCCCGGTACCTCGTGTTGTCGTAAATGTCGATATCCTTGACGCGCCCCAAGGTCGGCGCATTGACCAATGCGCCGGTGGTAACATCCATGCGCGCAACCTGGCCGGTCAACGACGCCCGCCATTGCGTGACGGTGACGGTGACGGAGGCCGTCGCCGCGGTGGTTCCCGCCGCGCCGGTTGCGGTCAGCGTGTAGGTGGTCGTCGCCGTAGGCGTTACCGTCGTGCTGCCTGACGCAACGGGCGTAACCGCGCCCACGCCGTTGTCGACGGTTGCGCTCTGCGCGTTGGCGGTGGTCCAGTTCAATGTTGCCGATTGTCCGCGCACGATCGACGATGTCGCGGCGGTCAACTGCGCCGTCGGCGGCGGTTCGGTGACGGTAATGGTGACGGAGGCCGTCGCCGCGGTGGTTCCCGCCGCGCCGGTTGCGGTCAGCGTGTAGGTCGTCGTGGCCGTAGGCGTCACCGTCGTGCTGCCCGATGCAACGGGCGTCACGGCGCCCACGCCGTTGTCGATGGCTGCGCTCTGCGCGTTGGCGGTGGTCCAGTTCAATGTTGCCGATTGTCCGCGCACGATCGTTGACGCCGCAGCCGTCAACTGCGCCGCGGGCTGCTCGACGACGGTAATGGTAACCGAGGCCGTCGCCGGGGTGGTTCCCGACACGCCGGTTGCGGTCAGCGTGTAGGTGGTCGTCGCCGTAGGCGTTACCGTCGTGCCGCCCGATGCAACGGGCGTCACGGCGCCCACGCCGTTGTCGATGGCTGCGCTCTGCGCGTTGGTAGTGGTCCAGTTCAATGTTGCCGATTGTCCGCGCACGATCGACGACGACGCGGCGGTCAACTGCGCCGCGGGTATCCCGGCGACCGTGATCGTTTGCCCGGAGTCGGCGACGGCGAACAGGAATCGCGGACGGGAGCCGACCGCCGCGAGAGCGTTCATGAACGCTCTCTCATTGCCCGCCGTTGGAATCGACCAGCCCGCAAAACTGCTCCCCGATCTCGTCCAGGAAGTAATCTGCGCTGTCGGAATCTCAAGAAATACCGGCGCGACGGCGGTCGAAGCCAGATACAGCGACTTGCTGCGGCCCGCGCCGCCGGATCCCCAGTAATCGCCGGCTTGGTCGTCCGTCTCGCTGTCCGTTGCGCTGTAGTCGTCCGCGCGGACAAGCAGTTCGTTGAGGCCGGTTCGCCAAGTGATCCTCTGGATGCGAATGTCCGTACCTACTACGTCGTCGCCGCCGGGCGCCAATTCGCCTTGCGCGTAGGCATTGCTATTCGAGTCTCGCCGGTGGCCCGTCGAATCGTAAAGATCGATATCCCTGTTATTACCTGAAGCAGCCGAAGCAACCAACGGCCGGCCGGGCGCAACGTCCATCCGCGCCACTTCGCCGGTCAGCGCCTCCGGCAGGAACTGCGCAACGGTAATCGTGACCACGGCCATGGCCGGAATGGTTCCCGTTGCGCCGGTTGCGGTCAGCGTATAGGTGGTCGTCGCCGTAGGCGTTACCGTCGTGCTGCCCGATGCAACGGGCGTAACCGCGCCAACGCCGTTGTCGATGGCGGCGCTTTGCGCATTGGTCGTGCTCCAGGTCAACGTAACCGACCGGCCGCGCACGATCGACGACGCCGAAGTCGTCAACCGCGCCGTGGGCTGCCCCGCGGCCGTGATCGTCTGCCCGGGATCGGCGACGGCCAACAGGAACCGCGGACGGGAGCCGACCGCCGCCAGAGCGTTCATGAACGCTCTGGCGTTGCCCGCCGCTGGAATCGACCAGCCCGCAAAACTGCTTCCCGGCCTCGTCCAACCGGCAAGCTGCGATGCCGGAATCTCAAGGAACAGCGGCTCTCCGGCGGTCGAAGCCAGATAGACCGACTTGTTGCGGCCTGCGCCGCCGGCGCCCCAGTAATCGCCCGCCTGATCGTCGGTCTCGCCGTCCGCCGCGCTGGAGTCGTCCGCACGGACAAGCAGCGTGTTGAGGTTGGATTGCCAAATGATTTTCTGGATACGAACGTCCGCGCCTACTACGTCGTCGCCGCCGGACGCCATCGCGCTTTGCGCGTTGGAATCGTAAATGTTGTAAATATCGATGTTCCTGTTGTTGTTCGATTGCACGGCAACCAACGGCCGGCCGACGGTGATATCCATGCGCGCCACTTCGCCGGTCAGCGCCGCCGGCAGCAACGGCGCGACGGTAACCGTAACCGAGGCCGCCGCCGCGGTGGTTCCCGCCGCGCCGGTTGCGGTCAGCGTGTAGGTCGTCGTGGCCGCAGGCGTTACGGTGACGCTGCCCGAAGCAACGGGCGCCACGGCGCCGACGCCGTTGTCGATGGCGGCGCTCAGCGCGTTGGCCGCGCTCCAGGTCAACGTTGTCGATTGTCCGGGCAAGACCGAAGACGCCGCAGCGGTCAACTGCGCCGTCGGCGGCTCGATGACGGTAATGGTGACCGAGGCTGTTGCCGCGGTGGTTCCTTCCGCGCCGGTTGCGGTCAAGGTATAGGTGGTCGCGGCCGCAGGCGTCACCGTCGTGCTGCCGGCGGCTGTCGGCGTAACCGCGCCGACGCCGTTGTCGATGGTTGCGCTTTGCGCGTTGGCGGTGGTCCAGTTCAGAGTTGCCGATTGTCCGCGCACGATCGACGACGCTGAAGCAGTCAACTGCGCCGTCGGCGGCGGTTCGGTGACGGTAATGGTGATGGAGGCCGTCGCCGGGGTGGTTCCATCCGCGCCGGTTGCGGTCAGCGTATAGGTGGTCGTGGCCGTAGGCGTCACCGTCGTGCTGCCGGCGGCCGCGGGCGTGACCGTACCGATGCCGTTGTCGATGGCTGCGCTCTGCGTGCTGGCGGTGCTCCAGATCAACGTCGTCGACCGGCCGCGCACGATCGAGGATTCCAAAGCCGTCAACCGCGCCGTCGGCGCCTGTGCGGCCGCGGGCGTCTGGCCCGGGTCGGCAATCACGAACCAGAATTTTTGCTCGGTAGCGCGTTGTGCGAATTCCGTCAGGAACGCCGTTTGCGCAGTGCTGTTCAACATATCCCATTCGGCATAATCGTCGTCGCCGACTTGCGGGGTTTTGCCATAGGTGTAGTCGTGCCCGGAATGGGGAAGCTCGATGAAGCCCGAAGCGGTGATGAAATAGAGGCTCTTGCCCGTCCCTTCGCCGCTGCCGCGGAAATAGGTTCCCGCCGTGGTCGTTCCGGAGGTGTTGGTCATGCGCAAGATCAAGGAATCGGTTGTCGTGCGCCAGATCAGGCGGTCGATGCGGGCGGCATTGCCGATTTCGTCGTCGGAACCGTAGGCAAGCTTGCCGGAGGGCAGGTGCGTTCCCGCACGGCGGTAAAAATTCCAGACGTTGGTTGCCGCGCCGGAAATCCCCAAGCTCGCATCGGTAGTCTGCGACGGCGTCACGGCGATGCCCATGCGCGCTACTTCGCCGGTCAACGCCGCAGGCGGGTCGAGGACGGTAACCGTGACCGAGGCCGTCGCCGGAGTCATTCCCTCCGCGCCGGTTGCGGTCAAGGTGTAGGTTGTCGTCACCGTGGTCGTCACGTGTACGCTGCCGGAAGCCGTGGGCGTAACCACACCGACGCCGTTGTCGATGGTTGCGCTCTGCGCGTTCGTCGTGCTCCAGTCCAACCTTACCCCTCGTCCGCGCACGAACGTCGACCCCGAAGCCGTCAACTGCGCAGTAGGCGGCCCGATAACGGTAATCGTGACCGAGGCCGTCGCCGGGGTGGTTCCCGCGGCGCCGGCCGCGGTCAGCGTGTAAGTCGTCGTTGCCGTAGGCGTCACGGTCGTGCTGCCGGCGGCAATGGGCGTTACCGCGCCCACGCCGTTGTCGATGGCGGCGCTCTGCGCGCGGGTCGTGCTCCAGGTCAACGTCGCCGACTGCCCGAGCATAATGTTTGTCGTCGAAGCCGTCAACTGCGCCGCCGGCGAGGGCGTGACCATCTGCCCGGGGTCGGCGATCGCGAACACCACCGTGTCGCCGCGGGTAATCGACTTCATGAACACATCGCGGGAGTCGCCGCTTGTGAATTGCCAATGCGTCCAAGGGTGTCCCGCTTCGGTGAACGTCGAATAAGGGGCCTCGATGCACGAGGCGCCGGCAAAATCCGACCCGCCGGGCACGCGGCAGAAATACAGCGACTTGTTGTGTCCGGCGCCGCCGGAAGTCCAAAACTTGTGGTTGTTTTGTGAAACCGCCAGATGGTGGACTTCGAGACGGTTGGCGTCCTTCCCGTAGTGAATGTAGAAAATGCGGTCGGCCCAGTTGGTTCCTTGAGCCAGCGCATCGCTGCCGTACTGCAAGTCGCCGACCTCTTGCACGTCGTTCCAAAGCAAATTGGAAGCAATGGCGCCGCCGTAGCTGGTGCTGAAGATAATGTAGGGTCTCGCCGCGCTCGTCTCGACGTTGCGGATTTCCATCCGCGCCAGTTGGCCGGTCAGCGCCGGCATCGAACGCCCGACCGACAACTCGACCGCCGGCCACAGCGTCGGATAGGCGCCCGTATCGGCAATGACGATCAGCATCGGCGTACTTTCCGTTTTGCCGTCCAGGAACGCCGCCGCCTGTGAATCGGCGCCGAGCTGCCAATTGATATAGCTGTGCCCGGCTGCCGATGAGGCCGCCACGGCGAACTCGTATCCCTGCTCGCCGTCGAAGACGAAGATCGACTTGCCGTGCGCGGGACCGCCGGAGCCGAAGTAAGTCACCGCCCCGCGGCTGCTGACGGGCCGCGTACTCGAGCCGCCCCACAAGCCTATGGCCAACGTATCCGCTTGTTTGAACCAAGTGACATCCTTGACCGCCAGATCGGACTCCAGCGTCAAGTCGTTGGGCGTCAGCAGCGTTCCCACGCCGCTCTCTTGCGCCGACCACCACCTGTTGCCGGAAGCGTCCCCGTTGCCGACCACAATCGGTATCCGCGCCACTTCGCCCTTGCCCGCCACAAGCGACGTCTCGATGCCGACCTTCACCGTTACGGTCTTTCTTGCCGCCATGGTTCCCCCTACCCCGGTTGCCGTCAGCGTATAGGTCGTTGTCTCCGTCGGCCTCACCGTCACGCTGCCGGAAGCAACGGGTTTGACCGCGCCGACCCCGTTGTCGATGTTCAGGCTCAAGGCATCGCTCGTCTCCCACGACAGCGTGACCGCGCCGCCGCTGACGGCCCAGACCGTCGAGGCCGTGAACGAATTGATCGAAGGATCCGGGTTGAGCGTAACCTTTGCTGTCGCGGGCGTCGTGCCATCGGCGCCGGTGGCCGTCAACGTGTAGGTTGTCGGAACCGAGCGCAGGCAGTCCCGACCAAAACTTAGGGAACCTCTGAACAAGAGCACAGCGGGTTGGGATAATAGAGGGGTGCGGAAGGCACGGAGAATAAGGGGGAGAGCGATGAGCCAACGGACGTTTGCGGACATGGAGTACGAGGGGAAGAAAAAACAGACGAGGCGGGAGAAGTTCTTAGGGCGGATGGAGGCGTTGATTCCCTGGCAGCGGCTGGAGGAGCGCATCCGCCCGTATTACCCGCAAGCGGGGCGGGGGCGGCGACCGTACGAGTTGTCGGCGATGCTGCGCATCCACTGCGTGCAGTTGTTCTACAACATGAGTGATCCGGGGATGGAGGACATGCTGTACGAGCTCGAGTCGGTGAGGCGTTTCGTGGGTTTGTCGTTGGCCGAGCCGCTGCCGGACGAGACGACGATTTTGCATTTTCGGCACTTGCTGGAGAAGCACGAGTTGGGCGGGGAGTTGTTGGCGGAGATCAACCGGCACTTGGAGGCGCAGGGGTTGCGCTTGCAGAAAGGGACGATCGTGGACGCGAGCATCATAGAAGCGCCGTCGTCGTTGAAGAACCGCAAGCGGGAACGGGACGGAGAGATGAAGCAGACGAGGAAGGGGCGGCAGTGGCATTTCGGGATGAAGGCGCACATCGGGGTGGACGCGGGTACGGGGCTGGTGCATAGCGTGGCGGCGACGGGGGCGAACGTGGCGGACGTGACGCAAGTGGGGCGGCTGCTGCACGGCGGGGAGGAGCAAGTACACGGAGATGCCGGGTATCAAGGAGTGGAGAAACGGCCGGAGCACCGGGAGCGTGCGCTGGACTGGCAGGTGGCGATGAGGCCCGGCCGGCGGCGGCAGTTGGCGGCGGGCAGCGCGGCGGCGCAGGCGGAGCGGCGCAAGGCGGCGGTGCGGGCCAAGGTGGAGCATCCGTTTTTGTATGTGAAGCGGCGCTTCGGCTACGCGAAGGTGCGCTATCGCGGCTTGGCCAAGAACAGGGAACGGCTCAGCCTGTTATTCGGCTTGGCCAATCTGCTCATTGCCGAGCGTTATGCCACAGCCTGAGCGGCACAACGCAGGAGCAGTGCGTCCACAGCGGCTCGAAGCCGCTGAAACGGTGGTATAACTGTTGCCTGGAGGCCAAAATCAGCACAATTTCCATGCAAATCTCGATGAAAACCCCTCCTCAACCGCCCCCATCCGCCAACATCATCCTTCCTCTGCCCCTCTTACGCTATTATTCAGACCTTCCTTAGGGGATATCCCAAACGACCGTTATAAGCAATATAGGGTTCCGATAGACTGATCCCGCAAGGTTCAATGGCAATCCGTTTGGTATTCGACACAATCCACTTGAACGAATCAGCCCCGTTGATTTTTTGCACTCTGAATACATGGATGATCGGTTGGTTAGAATGCCGATCTTCTGTGACCTTAACTTCGGCTCTCGCCGTTGCCGTGGGCGTCCCCTCCGCACCGGTTGCGGTCAGCGTATAGGTCGTATCGCTTCCCGGTGTTACCGCTACGCTGCCGGAAGCCGTGACTGCGCCGATTCCTTTGTCGATCGTGACGCTCTGCGCGTTGGTCGTACTCCAACTCAATACCGCCGACCGCCGTCCGCGCACAATCCTCGACGGGGAAACCGTTAGCCGCGCCGTCGGCCACGGCTCGGTGACGACGATTGTGACCGAGGCCGTCACCGGGGGCGTTCCCGCCACTCCGGTTGCCGTCAGCGTGTAGGTCGTCGTCTCTGTCGGCGTTACCCTCGTGCTACCGGCGGCTGCGGGCGTGACCGCGCCGATGCTGTTGTCGATCGTCACACTCTGCGCGTTGGTCGTGTTCCATTGCAATGTCGCTGACCGCCCGCGCCCGATCGTCAGCGGCGAAGCCGTCAACCGCGCCGTCGGCGGCAGATCGGTGGTCACGATCTTCTGGCCGGGATCGGCAATCAGCAACCAGAAGCGAATCGCGCCTGTCCGTTTCGCCAAAGCCTCGAGAAATACGGCCTGCGGCGCCGTCCGCTCGAAATCGAAAAATACCGTGCGGCCGTCGCTGGAAGTTCGCGAAGACTGGAGCGCCGCATAAGGAACCTCGGCAAAGCCCTCCTCCGCGGCGATGTACAGGCTTTTTGACGCTCCTTCGCCCGAGGCGCTGAAATAATCGCGCGCCGTCTGCGTCGTTCCATCTACCGGCACGCAGTGCATTTCGACCGTATCCGTGTCGGAGTGGTAGTCCAGATTGCGAATTTGCATCGTGCTGCCGATACGATCGTCGCTGCCGGCAACCAGGGTCGAATGCGTCGGGCCGTACAACGCATGGCTGTTTCCGCTGTTGTAGGCGCTGACCGTACCGGTCGTGACGTCCATCTCCGCTACTTTGCCGGTCAGCACCGCCTTCGCGAGCGTCGGGAAGGCGCCCGTATCGGCAATAACGACCAGCATCGGCGCACCTTCCGTTTTGCCGTCGAGAAACGCCGTTACCGGAGAAGCGGGCGTGAAGTCCCAATTGATGTAGCCGCCACCGGCCGCCGACGTGGCCGCCGCCGAGAACTCGTACCCCCGCTCGCCGTCGAAGACGAAGAGCGACTTGCCGTGCGCAGGACCGCCGGAGCCGAAGTACGTCGAAGCCGTGCGGCTGCTGACGGATTGAGTACTCGAGCCGCTCCAGAAATGGACGGCCAAGGTATCCCATTGCTTGAACCAAGTGAAATCCTTGACCTCAAAACCGGACTCCAGAGCCAAATCGTTGGGCGTCAGCAGCGTCCCCACGCCGCTCTCTTGCGCCGACCACCACCTGTTGCCGGAAGCGCCCCCGTTGCCGACCACGATCGGTATCCGCGCCACCTCGCCCTCTCCCGTCGGGAGCGACGTCTCGATGCCGACCTTCACCGTTATGGTCTTCCTTGCCGCTATGGTTCCCTCCGCCCCGGTTGCCGTCAGCGTGTAGGCCGTCGTCTGCGTCGGCCGCACAGCCACGCTGCCGTCGGCAACGGGCGTAACCGCGCCGACTCCGTTGTCGATGCTCAGGCTCAAGGCGTTGCTCGTCTCCCACGACAGCGTGACCGCGCCGCCGCTGATGGCCCAGACCGTCGAGACCGTGAACGAATTGATCGAAGGATCCGGGTTGAGCGTAACCTTTGCTGTCGCGGGCGTCGTGCCATCGGCGCCGGTGGCCGTCAACGTGTAGGTTGTCGGAACCGAGCGCAGGCAGTTTTGACTAAAAATCAGGGGATACCCCAAACGACCGTTATAAGCGATATCGTCCGATATACTGATCCCGCAAGGTTCAATGGCAATCCGTTTAGTATTCGACACAACCCACCTGAACGAATAAGCCCCGTTGATTTTTTGCACTCTGAATGCATGGATGACCGGTTGGTTAGAAGGCGGATTTGTAACCTCAACGGTGACGGAGGCCGTCGCCGGGGTCGTTCCAGCAGCCCCGGCCGCCGTCAGCGTGTAGGTGTAGGTCGTCGTCCCTGTCGTCGTCGTCGTCCCCGCCCCCGTCGGGTTCACCGCTAAGCTGCCGGAAGCCGCGACCGCGCCGACTCCGTTGTCGATCGTGACGCTCTGCGCGTTGCTCGTGCTCCAGGTCAGGGTCGCCGATCCCCGCCCGCGCACAATTCTCGACGGGGAAACCGTTAGCCGCGCCATCGGCTGCAGCACGGCGACGGTGACAGTGACGTAGGCCGTCACCGGGGTCGTTCCGGCAGCCCCGGCCGCGGTCAGCGTGTAGGTTGTTGTCGCCGTCGGCCGCACGGTCTTGCTGCCGCCGGCCACGGGCGTGACCGCGCCGACGTCGTTGCCGACGTTATTGCTGATGGTTGCGCTCCGCGCGTTGCTCGTGCTCCAGGTCAAGGTCACCGACTGCCCCGCCGTGACCGATGCGGGCGCAGCCCTGAGAGTCGCCGTCGGACTGCCCGCCGGCAGCACCCTGACAGTGACCGAGGCCGTCGCCGGGGTCGTTCCAGCAGCCCCGGTCGCCGTCAGCGTGTAGGTCGTATCCGCTGTCGGGCTCACGCTCTTGCTGCCGCCGGCCACGGGCGTAACCGCGCCGACGCCGTTGTCGATGATTGCGCTCAGCGCATTGGCGGTGCTCCAAGTCAAGGTCACCGATTGCCCCGCCGCGATCCGGGGGCTCGACGCGCTGAGATTCGCCGTCAGGCTGCCCGCCGGCAGCACGGTGATCTCGACCGCGGCTGTTGCCGGGGTCGTTCCCGCCGCGCCGGTTGCCGTCAGCGTGTAGGTCGTTGTCGCCGTCGGGCTCACGCTCTTGCTGCCGGAAGCCACGGGCGTAACCGCACCCACGCCGTTGTCGATGGAAGCGCTCTGCGCATTGGCGGTGCTCCAGGTCAAGGTCACCGATTGCCCCGCCGCGATCGACTTGCTCGACGCGCTGAGATTCGCCGTCGGCTCCGCCGGAGCGGGCGGCGCGGGCGCTTCGACTGCAATCAACCGTCCGCCGGCATGAATATATTCCTTGTCGAGATTCTGGGCGCAAACGCTTGCCGCCGCCAACAAGAACAAGCCAACCGCCGCAGGCAGCCGGACATGGAACGGAGAAAAGAAATCTTTGCTGAACGCCAAAACATCAGGCAGGCGCGGAAGCTGCGAGCGAATGGAAATGCTACCAAGCAGACGCCGACGCCTGCAACTTGCGGGCTGACGGCGCGAAGCCATGCGCCGCCTACCGCAACTTGTACCCCGCGGCATTCGCAGGCCGGCACGACTGCTACGGCGCGGGGTCGGCTACGGCGCGGAACAGATCGCTTACGATGGGCGCCGCGCCGTCGAACTGGGTCAGGGGGTTGAGGCCGAGCAGCCACTCGACGCTGCGCGTCAGCGAGGGCGTGGAGACGAATTTCTCAATGACCATTTCGCGGCGGGCCGGGCCGCCGGCGACAACGGCCCCTTTGAGCCGCGGCGACAAGGGAACGACGAAGAGGGCCGTTTCGGCGAAAGCCGCGCGGCGCTCGAGGGCTTCGACCGCCAATCCGAGGCGGCGGTCCTGCTCGTCGGCCGGACCGCGCAGGCGGACGACCGTCAGCGTCGGCTGACGCTCGGCGTCCGCGGCCAACAATTCCTCGAATCCGCGTCCGCCGGGGAGGCCGTAAAGCGCCGTCGAAAGCCCGGCGTCCGCGGCGTTCGACCACAGGGTTCCCGCCGCGGGAGAGGCTGCTCGGGGAACCGTCCCGAGATGCGCGAAGGGCAGACGCCCCGCCGCCGCGGCCGGGCCGAGCTTGGCTGCGAAGTCCGTTTCATGGGCGCTGCTCAGCCATTCCAGTTGCGCCAGAGCGCCGCGCCCGGCGGGGACGGCCCCCGCCAGATAGATGAACCGATTGCGCAGGCGCCGCCACGCCGCGCCGCGCGCGTCGGTAAACAGCAGCACGACGTGCTTGACCGCGCCGGGAACGGCGGGCGGCGTCTCCGCCGGCGGGGGCAGGTTGCGCACGGCCGCCGCCGTCAAATAGCCGAGCTGCTCGGCGTTGAGCGCGGGCAGGATGCCGGCGAGGCCGCCGTTTTCGGTATCGCCCTTGCCGCTCAGGTAGGCGACGCCGCCGTCGGGCAGCCCCGCCGCGGCGGTCGGGAACCAGCCCGTCGGCAAGGCGCCGACGACTTCGATCAACGCCTCGGAGATATCGGCTACGACGATGCCGTTATTGCCCGAGTTGACGATATACAGTTCGTCGGCTGCGCCGAGGCCGAGGGCCGTCGGCAACGAGCCGATCGGAGACGCCGGGGCCGGGGCAACGGGAACGACCTGGATCAACTCGCAGCGGTCTTCCGCGGTGACGCCGAGCGACCAGACGCTGTCGGTATAGGCGCAGGCAACGAACAGCCGGGCGGCATAGCGGCGCGCTTCGTCGTCGGGGTCTTGCGGGTCGAGCACTTCGACCGCTCCCGGCGCGATGAGCATATCCGTCGGGCGCTCGCCGACGGGGATGCGCTCGACCAGCCGACGGTCAGCGAGTCGGTACAGGCCGACCGAGGCTTCCGCCCAATGCGTGATCCACAGATGCTTGCCGCCGGGGGCGAGGCGCATGCGGTAGGGCGCGGCGCCGGTCTTGAAATCGCCGAGCACGAGGCCGGACTGCGTATTGATGACGCTCACGGTTGCGGCCATCACGTCGGCGGCGTAGAGCAGCCGGTCGTCGGGGTCGAAGCGCACGTCGCCGATCAGGGTCGGCCGGCCGCGCGCGCCGCCGGGCAGGATGGGGAACTCGCGTTTGCAGCGCAGCTTGCCGTCAATGAACGAGAGTTCGAAAACGCTGCCCCGCGCGCCGCCGCCGACATACACCTTGTCGCCGCGGCGGTTGAGCGTCAGGCCGAGCCAGGCGTCGGGCAACTCGAGGCGCTGGACGAGACGGCGGGCGGCCAAGTCGATGACGCCGACCGACGGGGTTTCGTAGCCGGCTTCGAGCACGAGCAGATGTTTGCCGTTGCGGGAGACCTCCAGCGACATCGGCAGGCTGCGCAGCGGCACTTGCGTTCCGGAGGGCGTAATGCGCTGTCCGGTGGGCAGGAGCGAACTGCCGTCGGGCTGCCGTCCGGGCCGCGGTTGGGCGAATGCGGAGAAAGCCAAGGCCAGCGCGGCGAGGCAACAGGCCGCCGGAGCTTTCGCGCGCTCCAAGCCGCCGTCGAGCCGCCGCCGTCTTGCGCTGCGCATCCTTTCCGGTAAAGTAGCACGCGAAAACAGGGCCGCGCTTTGCGCGGCAGGGGTTAGGGGTACGGTCCCACAGACTGATGGTGGGGTATATAATGAGGGGTGGAGGGAGATGTTATGGCACAGGTATTACATGGAAGCGCCACGACGACGCACGCCATCCGAGCAGAGATACAGCGATCGAAAGCTTCGCTCCGCGAGTTGAGCAAGAAGTACGGCATCAACCCCAACACGGTGTTGAAGTGGCGCCGGCGAAGTTCGGTCGAAGACCGCAAGATGGGGCCGAAGAATCCGCGTTCGACGGTTCTCAGCGTACGCGAGGAAGCGCTCATCGCGGCCTTCCGCAAGCACACGCTGTTGTCGCTCGACGACTGCCTGTACGCCTTGCAGCCGGTCATCCCCAAGCTGACCCGTTCTTCGCTGTACCGTTGTTTGCAGCGGCACGGCATCGACCGGCTGCCGCCACAGAACGGCGCGGACAAGCCGCAGCGCAAGCGCTTCAAGCGCTACCCCATCGGTTACTTGCACATCGACATCACGCAACTGCGCACGGCTGAGGGCAAGCTCTATCTGCTGGCGGCTATCGACAGGACTTCCAAGTTCGCCTTCGCCCAGGCTCACCTGCGCGTCGATCAGACTACCGCCGCCCAATTCCTGCGCGATCTGGCCGCCGCCCTGCCCTACAGACTGCACACCGTGCTGACCGATAACGGCGCGCAGTTCACCAACCGCCGCAAGGGAGCGGCCGCCGCCGCGCACAGCTTCACTCAAGTTTGCGCCCAGCTTGGCATCGAGCAGCGCCTCACCCGACCCAACCACCCCTGGACCAACGGCCAAGTCGAACGCATCAACCGCACCATCAAGGAGGCCACCGTCAAACGCTATCACTACGACAGCCACGACCGCTTCCGCAGTCACCTCGATGGCTTCCTCAACGCCTACAACTTTGCCCGCCGCCTCAAAGCCCTCAACGGCTCCACTCCCCACCAGTACATCTGCAACCTCTATGACTCAGAAGAAAACCACCGCTTCCGCCTCGACCCGTATCACTACTTCGCGGGACAGAACAGTGATTGAATTCCGCCGTGTAGTCTCTGATACAGTCGCCGCCGCCCAGCCTCAGCCGGCCTTCGTACTCCAACCCGTACTCGAATCCGTACCGCCAGCCCCCCTGCGACGACAGCTGCGGCCTGTGCCGCAACTCCGACTCCGTCTCGCTGTACTGATACAACTCCGGCTCCACGTCCCAGATCTGCGAGTTGTAGAGCAAATCGAGCGTGAACGCCGAGCCGCCTCTGCCCGGCGGCAGCGAGGCCAGCGGAATGCGCAGCATCACGTTGCCGGTGACCGGATTGATCGTCTCGGTGTCGCTGACCAGAAAGCCCCCGCCCACGCGGAACCCGCAGCCGGCCTTGCCCCGCTGCCCCGATCAGCAGCAAAGCCGCCGCCCGCCCCCAGCGGCCAAGAACCGCCCAGCTTCGCCGATTCCCCGTCAATGCCGGCAGCCGCGCTGCCGGGAACATGGCCTTAATCGACATAGATGTATGCGTTCGAGGCCAGCAGAATGCGGCAGAAACTTTCCCAGGCGTCGAGTTCCGAGACGTTGTCGAACGTCTTGCGGACATTGGCGACATAGGTCAGGCCGCTGTCGATCTCGTCGGCCGAGGGCTTTCGGGTCAACGCGCGAACCCATGCGAGCTCCATGCGCGCGGAGTCGGGGCGCTCTTTTTCGGCAAGCAGATCTTCCGCCAATCCGCGCGCGGCGGCGGCCGTGAAACCGCTGTTCATCATGAAAAGCGCCTGCGGCGCGACGTTGGTGTTGGCGCGCTTGCCCAACGAGGTCACGGCGTCGCCGAAATCGAACAGATTGAGCAAGGCCGGCAGGTTGGCGCGGCGCAGGGGCAGATAGACCATGCGGCGCGGCGACGAGGCCGGATCGATGCTCAGCCGGTCGTTGGAGTTTTCGCGGTCGGTGCCGAAGCCCGACTGCATCGTGCCGCCCATCGTGTAGTCGATCTTGCCGGAAACGGCGAGCATCCCGTCGCGGATTTCTTCGACGTCGAGCCGGCGGCGGTTGAAACGCGACAGCCACAGGTTGGCGGGGTCTTTGCGCGCGCTTTCGTCGTCCGCGGCGCTGCTCATGCGGTAGGCGTTCGAAAGCATGATGAGCTTGTGCATCGCCTTGACCGACCATCCGCCGGCAACGAACTCCGAGGCCAGATAATCGAGCAGTTGCGGGTGCGTGGGTTCGCTGCCCAGTCTGCCGAAATTATTGGGGGTGCGCACGATGCCTTCGGCGAAATGTTTCTGCCAGATGCGGTTGACCATCACCCGCGCCGTCAGCGGGTTGTCTCCCGAGGCGATCCAATCGGCGAGCTCCAGCCGGCCGCTGCCCTGCTCCACGGGCGTTTGCTCGAAGCCCGCCAGGATTGCCGGAAAGACCTTGGGGGCGTCAGCGCCCTCGGCGTTGTAGTCGCCGCGGACGAACACCTTTTGCGCGACGGTCTCGCCCTCTTCGACCGCGTCGGCCATGGGCGGCTCGGGCATGGCGACGGCCTTCAGACGTTTCAGGTCTTTCTGCAAAGCGGCGATCAGTGCTTGCGTCTCGGGCTTGAGGATGGCCTTGCGCTCTTCCTCGTCGAACTGAAACGGCGCTTGCTTCGCCTGATAAACGTCGTAGAAGAAACGATCGTTGCCCGGCTCGAAACGCGGCTTGGGCTTCGGCGGCATCGAGCCGTCTTTGAGCAGCATGATGGCGTCCGCGCGCCAGCGGCGGATAGTGTGATGCCACTCTTTGAGGGTTTTCTCGAAACGCTCCTGATAACGGAGCGCAACGCCTTCGCGCGCGTTCATCGAGGCTTCGCGCCACTCGGCAAGCTGCGCGCGCGGCGTCGGCGCCGGCTTGAGATAGGCGGTCCATTTCTTGAGCAGGGCGGGCTGCAAGCCGTGTTTCCTCGCCGCGGCGGGCAGCGCGGCGCCGTCTTCGTAAATCTCGCGGGCGGCCGTCATGTAGTCCCCAACTCGCGGCGCCAGCGAGTCCACGTAAAACTCGACCTCGATGTCGGCGGCGTTGTCGAGCTCGATCTGCTTGTTGCGAATCTCGGCCTGCTCAGCCTCGTAGGCTTCGTATTCGGCCTGAGGCGCGAGCGGCTTGTAGAGCAGCTTCGAGACATGCAGCGAAGGGTCGCGGAAGCTGCGCGTCGAGGCGAAGATGCCGGCCAATGAGTAGTAGTCCCTGGTCAGGATCGGATCGAACTTGTGGTCGTGGCAGCGCGCGCAGGCGATGGTCAGGCCGAGCATGGCTTTCGAGACGACTTCGATCTGCTCGTCATAGACGTCGTAGAGCATCCGTTTCTTGTCTTGCTGGGCGACCGCCTTCGGGCCGAGCGCCAGGAACCCGGTGGCCACGATGCCGCGGACGTTGATCTCGCCGCCGTCGTCCGCCGGCAGCAGGTCGCCGGCGATTTGCTCGCGGATGAATTGGTCGTAAGGCATGTCGGCGTTGAAGGCGTCGATCACGTAGTCGCGGTAGCGCCAAGCATAGGGGTAGCGGTGGTCTTCGTCGTTGCCGGTCGAATCGGCGTAGCGCGCAACGTCCAGCCAATGACGTCCCCAGCGCTCGCCGTAGCGCGGCGAGGCCAGCAGGCGGTCGATGACTTTCTCGAAAGCGTCGGGCGAGTCGTCGGCCAGGAAGTCTGCAAGCTCCTGCCCGCTGGGCGGCAGGCCGGTCAAATCGAACGCGGCGCGGCGCAGCAAAACGGCCTTGTCGGCGGGCGGCGCCGGTTCGAGTCCCTTTTCTTCGAGCTTGCGTAGGATGAACAGATCGATGGGATTCGAAGCCCGCGCCGCATCGGCGGCCCGAGGCTCAGCGGGGCGGGAAACCGGCTGGAAAGCCCAATAGTTCCGCTGCTCCGCGGTGAAGACGCCTTGCCTGCCCGCCGGGATCATCTTTTCCTTCTGCTCGGCTCCCGGCCAAGGGGCGCCCATGCGAACCCAGTTCTCGAAGACCTCCAGTTCGTTCGGGGGCAGCTTGCCGCCCGGCGGCATTTTCTTGGCGGCGGTGTAGCCGACGACCGCCAGCAGCCGGCTGTCCTCGGGCTTGTCGAGCGAGATGAGCGCCGCTTCGTCGCGCGCCTTGAGGAACCCCTCGATCGAAGACAGGTCGATCCCGCCGCTCTTGAGTTGGGCGCCGTGGCACATTTGGCATTTCGCCGCCAGCAACGGCCGCACTTGCTTTTCGAAGTATTCCAGCCCTTCGGCGCTGCTCGCCGCGAATCCCGCCGCCGCGAACGCGGGCAGCAAAGCCAATGCGAAACTCCGCCGGGCAGCGGAGGCAACCTTCCTTATCGAAAGCATTCCTTCCATGATAGGCCGCTCGTTCATGCCGCGTCCGGCGGCGGGCCGTGGAAATGCGCGCGGATGTTTCCCGCCTGGGTCTTGTTGACGGCGGCGGCCAGTTGATCGGCGGAACACTCCCGTATCTTGTCGAGGCTGCCGAACTCGCGCAAGAGTTTCTGCGCCGTGCGCTCGCCGATGCCCGGAATTTCCAGCAACTCCGAGGCGACCGCGCGCTTGCCGCGGCGGCTGCGGTGAAAGGCGATCGCGAAACGGTGGGCTTCGTCTCGAATTTGCTGGATCATGCGCAGAATCGGATTGAAGCGGTCGAGGCGAATCGGCTCGTCTTCCTGACCGAAAACGTAGATCGTTTCCTCGCGCTTGGCGATGGCGGCCAAGGGCTGCGTGACGGCGCCGAGCTCTTCGAGCGCCTCGGCCGCGGCGTGCAACTGGCCCAGCCCGCCGTCCACGAGCGTCAGCACGGGAAACGGCTTGCGCTCGTCTTTGAGGCGCCGGTAGCGGCGGCCGACCACCTCGCGCATGGCGGCGAAGTCGTCGTTCGTCTGGCGCTTGACGATGAAGCGGCGGTAGTCCGCCTTTTTCATGCGGCCGCGTTCCCAAACCACCATCGAAGCGACCACTTCGACGCCCTGCGTGTGCGAAATGTCGAAGCATTCGATGCGGTCGGACGATTCCCCGCCCTTTTCCGGCTGGGGCAGGTTCAGCGCTTCGCGCCACGCGGCGGCAACCTCGCGCGCGCCGGGCTTGCGGATGCGGAACCGCTGCTCGAAACCCTGCCGCGCGTTGGCGCCGACCAGATCGAGCATCGCCTTTTTCGCCCCTCGCAGCGGAACGTTGATTTCCACCTTTCGCCCGCGTTTCTCGCTGAGCAGGTCTTCGAGAACCGGCCTGTCGTCGAAATCTTCCGGCACGTGGACGAGCGACGGCACATACTGCTGGTCGAGGTAAATCTGCGTGAGCAGCGCGCTCAGGAACTCGAGGCGCTCGAACTCGCGCAGGTCTTCCCAGAAAAATTCCCGCCGATCGACGACGCGGCCGTTGCGCACGTGGAAGAGATTGGCCGCAACCAGCGGCGGCTCGGCGTAGAACCCGACAATGTCGATGTCGCGGCCCTCGACCGCGGCCATGCGCTGGCGCTCGGCCATCTCTTCGACGGTGGCGATGAGGTCGCGCAGGCCGGCCGCCTTTTCGAACTCGAGGTCGTCGGCGGCCTGCGTCATGCGCCGTTTGAGGTCTTTGACCAACTCGGCCTGCCGGCCTCCGAGAAAGGCCTTGACGTCCTCGACGGCGCGGGCGTAGTCCGCATCGGCGACCAGCCCTTTCACGCAAGGCCCCAGACAGCGGTGGATGTGGTGCTCCAGACAGGCGCGGGGATGGTAGCGCGTCAGATCGATGCGGCAGGACGGAACCTTGAAATAGCGGTGAACGAAATTGACCAGGCGGTGCGCCAGGTTTCCGGGAAAGTACGGCCCGAAATAGGATGAGCCGTCTTTCTTGAGCCGCCGCGTGACATAGACGCGCGGGTATTTTTCGCCCGTCAGCTTGATGTAGGGATACGTCTTGTCGTCGCGCAGCAGGACGTTGAACCTGGGCTTGTGCCGCTTGATCAGATTGTTTTCGAGAGCCAGCGCTTCTTTCTCGTTGCGGACGACGATGCAGGCGATGCCGCGCGCCTCGAAGAGCAGTCCGCCGGTCTTGGCGTCGGCGAGTTTTTCGGCCAGGAAGTAGGCGCGCACCCGGCCGCGCAGGCTTTTCGCCTTGCCGACGTAGATCACGCGGCCGCGTCCGTCGAGATACTGATAGACGCCCGGCGCGGCAGGCAGAGCCGCAGCGGCCTCTTTGAGCTTGTCCCAATGGCCCGGGGGATGCATCCCGACGCTTCCAGCATAACGACGGGAACCCGCCGCGTCTTCTCCCGAGCTTTCGACGCTGCTGGATGTCTGTAAACTGAAAGGAAGGCATCGACCATGACTACTTTCGACACCCTGACTGCCAGCCGTGAATTGCAGGCGGCCGGTTTTGAGCAAGAACAGGCCAATGCAATTGTGGATACCATGCGCGGCGCCTTCACCGATCAAGTTGCCTCAAAAGCAGATATTGCAGCCCTGCGTACGGACATGCAAGCAATCGAGCAGCGCCTGATCATTCGTCTTGGCGGTCTGCTTTTCGCCGGTCTCGGTCTTTTGTTCGCCGCGCTCAAGCTCACGGCATGACGCCCGGCGCGGCGGCCTCTTTGAGCTTGTCCCAATGACCCGGGGGATGCATCCCGACGTTTCCAGCATAACGGCGGGAGCCCGCCGCGCAACCGGCCCGGCGGCTTTCTATAATTGAAGCGCCATGAAACGCGCCGCCGTTTTCTTTCTTTGCGCCGCATCGGCGGCTTGGGGGCAACAGAGCCTCGAAGAGACGCCGGCTGCCGACCTGCCGCCGGCGGAGATTGCCGGCGAGGTCCCCAGCGAACGCATCAGCGCGCGGGACATGACCGGCGACTGGCCCGCGCTCGCCGCCGCGGCGGATGGAAAGGTCTGGGCCGCGTGGGTCGAATGGGACGGGGCCGACGGCGACCGCGTACTCGTCCGCCGGCAGGACCCGTCGGGCGCATGGGGCGCCGCAACGGAAATCTCCGACGGGCGCAGGGATCACTATCTGCCGGCGATCGCGGCGGTTCCCGGCGGGGCGGTCGTTGCCTGGTCGGCGCAGGTTGACGGCGCCGGGGGATACGATCTTTTCGCCGCCCGCGTGTCGCCGAACGGCGAAGTCGGCGAAATCCAGACGATCTCGGCCATGAAACACGGCGACTTCCACGTTCGGTTGGCCGCAGATTCCCAAGGCGGCGTCACCGCCGTCTGGCAGTCGTTCGGGCGTCTCAACGCCGACGTTTTCGCCCGCAGGCTCAGCGCCGGCGAGTGGGGGCCGGCCGCGCGCGTTTCCATGTCGGAGGCTTCGGACTGGGAACCGGCGGTCGCTCTGGACTCAGCCGGCAAGGCGTGGATTTCATGGGACACCTACCACGCCGGAAACTACGACGTGCTGCTGGCCTCGTTCGACGGCGCAAAGGCAAGCGCGCCCGTCGTTGTTGCAAGCGGACCGCAAACGCAGTTCCATTCCAGCCTCGCCGTCGATTCCGCCGACCGCGTCTGGGTCGCCTACGACACGGCCCGCCCGAATTGGGGAAAGGATTACTCCACTTCCAGCGCGGTCGAAGGCAGCGAGGGACTGCACGCCCGCCGGGGGCTGGCGGTGCGCGTTTACGCCAACGGCCGCGTTTTCGAGCCGAGGGCTTCGCTCGAAAGCATCCTTACCGGACGCATGAGCCGTTTCGCCGAGTTGCCGACGATGGCCATCGACGGCAAAGGTTCGCCGTGGCTGGTTTTCCGCCACTGGACGATTCGCAAGCCCCACGAGATGTTCCACGTCTATGCGACGCGCCTGGCCGAAGACGGCTGGACAAAACCCGTCATCCTGGCCGACAGTTCGGGAAGAAACACCCAGCGCGCCGCCGTCGCTGCGCAGCGCGGGGGCTCGCTGCTGGCGGCCTATGCGAGCGATCTGCGCGCGCCCGACAACCTGCCCAAAGACCAGGAACACGCGCTGCATTACAACGTCTATCTCGCCCGGCTCGACCCCGGCGAATCGGGCGGCCCGGCGCTGCGGGAAGTCCGGCCGGCGGCACTCGAAGCCGGATTCGAGCCCCGCCGGCGGGCGCAAATGACGCTGAACGGCAAAACCTACACGCTGCTGCTCGGCGACTGCCACCGCCATACCGACATCCGCGGACACTCGGCGGTGGACGGCTCGACCGAAGACACCTACCGCTACGCCATCGACGCCGCGCAACTCGATTTCGTCGGCCCAAGCGACCACAACGCGGTCCTCGGCGGCCGATGGCCCGACAGCCTGCGCGATTACCAATGGCGGTACAACCAGAAACTCGTCGATGTCTATACCCACGCGCCGCGCTTCTGGGGCATCTACGCCTACGAACACTCGATGCAGCGGCCCGGCGGACACCGCAACATCCTCTTTCTGAAGCGCGGCGCCCCGCTGCGCATGATCGACCGCGAAAAGGGACTCGAAGCCGCGGACAACCAGCCGCCCGTCTTGTGGGATTGGGCGGAAAAGAACGTGCTGACGCAGACGGGGCAGAAACTCGTCATCGTCCCGCATACTTTCGCCGCCGGGCCGCTGGCCGACTGGAACTGGCCCAACTCGCCGTTCGATTGCCTGCTCGAAATCTATCAGGGCGCGCGCGGAAGCTACGAGAAATGGCGGCTGCCGAAAACGGAGATCCGCGGCGGCACGCAGACGGACGCCCCGGGACACTTCGCGGCGGACGCGCTTGACCGGGGGCATCTCTACGGATTCGTCTCGTTCAGCGATCACCGCTCGACGCACAATTCCTGGGCCGCGGCGTGGGTCGAGCAGGAGACCCGCGAATCGCTGTTCGACGCCATGCTCGCGCGGCGCACCTACGCCGCCAGCGACGAAATCATCCTCAAGGCATCGGCCGGCGGCCGCAACGCGGGCGAGCGTTTCACGGCGCAGGCGGCGGCGCCGCCGGAAATCGCCGTTGCCGTCGAGGCTCCCGACGAAATCCTGCGCGTGGACGTCGTC
Organism: Bryobacterales bacterium; assembly: GCA_965242705.1. Taxonomy (GTDB): domain Bacteria; phylum Acidobacteriota; class Terriglobia; order Bryobacterales; family UBA6623; genus CATQHP01. Next base: position 4,031,186 of record OZ251486.1, on the reverse strand, counting down.
AAGAACGGCGACTACGTCTATACGCGCAGACCCGGCGGCCGCGCCGTCCGCCTGACCTACCGCGACTCGGCGGCGGCGCCCGGCGACAGTTATTACTATGTCCGCGTCTTCCAGCGCGACCCCGAGAACCCGACCGGCGACCCCGAAATCGCTTGGTCGTCGCCGTTTTTCGTGCGCTACGAGTAACTCAGCCGCGCTGTCAATACGAGCGGGGCAGCCCCAGCGCCTTCTCGGCGATGAAGCTCAGGATCAGATTCGTCGAGACCGGCGCCACTTGGTACAACCGGGTTTCGCGGAACTTGCGCTCGACGTCGTAATCGGCGGCGAAACCGAAGCCGCCGTGAGTTTGCAGGCAAACGTTCGCCGCTTCCCATGAGGCCTCGGCGGCCAGCAGCTTGGCCATGTTGGCCTCGGCGCCGCAGGGTTTGCCGGAATCAAAAAGCTCGGCCGCGTGGAAACGCATCAGGTCGGCCGCCTCCACCGCCGCATGCGCCTTGGCGATCGGGAACTGCACCCCCTGGTTCCGCCCGATGGGCCGCCCGAAAACGACGCGCCGACGGGCGTAATCGCAGGCTTTCTCGATGAACCAGCGCCCGTCTCCGACGCATTCGCCGGCGATCAGGATGCGTTCGGCGTTGAGACCGTCGAGCAGGCAGCGGAAGCCGTTTCCCTCCCCGCCCACCAGATTTTCGGCCGGTACTTCGAGACCGTCCATGAAGACCTCGGCCGTGTGATGGTTCATCATCGTGCGCAAGGGGCGGATTTCCAGCCCTTTGCCCGCGGCGCGGTGGAGATCGACGAGAAAGATGGACAATCCCTCGGTCTTTTTGGCAACCTCTTCGCGGGGCGTGGTGCGCGCGAGCAGCAGCATCAGATCGGAATGCTCGACGCGCGAGGTAAACACCTTTTGCCCGTACACCGCGTAGTTGCCGCCGCGGCGCTCGGCGCGCGTCTGGATCGAAGTCGTGTCGGACCCGGACGTAGGCTCGGTGACGCCGAACGCCTGCAGGCGCGCGCTGCCGTCGGCGATCGCCGGCAGCCAGCGGCTTTTCTGTTCGGGCGAGCCGTGGCGCACGAGCGAGCCCATGATGTACATCTGCGCGTGGCACGCCGCCGCGTTCCCTCCCCGGCGGTTGATCTCCTCAAGGATCAGGCTCGCCTCCAGGATGCCCAAGCCGCCGCCGCCGAACTCCTCGGGGATGAGCGCCGCCAGCCAGCCGCCCGCGGTGAGCGTGCGCACGAACTCCTCCGGGTAGCCGCCCTCCGCGTCGAGCTTGCGCCAGTATTCGCCGGGAAAATCCGCGCAGATTTCCCCGACGGCGCGGCGAATCTGCCGCTGTTCCTGCGTCAGAGGGCGGCTCACGCCGTCCCCGCCGGACGCTTGGGCACCAGCACCGTCCGCTTGAGAGTAAGCACCGTTTCCTTGCGCTGGTTGAACCCGCGGCTTTCGACGAAAACGATGCCGCGGTCGGGTTTCGACTGCGATTCGCGCAGGCCGGCAATACGGCTCTCGGCATAGATGGTGTCGCCGTGGAAGACCGGGCCGACGTGCTTGACTTCGCTGTAGTCGAGATTGGCGATGGCGCGCCCGCTGATGTCGGCGACGCTCATGCCGACCACGATACTGAACACCAGCGTGCCCACCACGAGGCGCCGCCCGTGCTGCGCGCCCGCGGCGTAATGCTCGTCGATATGCACCGGGTGCTGATTCATCGTCATCAGCGAAAACCAGGTGTCATCGGCTTCGTTGATCGTGCGTCCGGGCCAATGGACGAATTCCTGCCCGATCTCGAAATCCTCGAAATAGCGTCCGAAACTCATGCGCGGCTCCTCCCGGCCCGCGCAGCCCGCGCGGGAGCAGGCCGCATTGGGTAGCGTACCTTATGAGGTTGTGCTCGTTCCATCTTCGATTCGCAGCCTGCTTTTCGTTCCCGGAGACAACGCCGCCAAGCTCGAAAAAGCGAAGGGCATCGCTGTCGATGCGCTGATTTTCGACTGGGAAGACGCCGTTCTGGGCGTACGCAAGGCCAAGGCCCGCGAAACGACCGCCGCGGCGCTGCGCTCCCGCGGAGCGTATGCGCAGCCGATCGCGATCCGCGTCAACCCGGTTGCGAGCGAGGCGTTCGCCGCCGACTGCGCGGCGCTGGCCGCGTGTCCGGTCGATGCCGTCATGCTGCCGAAATGCTCGTCTCCCGCCGATATCCGCGCGCTGGAGCAGCGGCTGCTCCCCGAAACGGGAATCGTCGCGGTGATCGAAACGCCCCTGGCCGTCTTGCAGGCGCCGGCGATCGCCTCGTGCTCGGCGAGGATGCTCGGCTTCCTGTTCGGCGCCGAGGACTATTCCGTCGAAACGGGCATCGAACGCTCTGCCGACGAGTCGGAAACGCTCTACGCGCGCAGCGCAACGGTGACGGCGGCCCGCGCCCGCGGCATCGAGGCGTTCGACTCGCCGCCGATGGACTACCGCGACATGGAGGCGCTGCGGGCGTCGTCGCTGCGCGGACGGCGCCTCGGCTTCACTGGCCGCGCGGCGATCCACCCCGACCAGATTCCGACCATCGAAGAAGCCTACACGCCCACCGCCGAAGAAGCCGCCCGGGCGCAGGCAATCCTGGAGCGCTTCCGCGCCGCCGGCGCCGGCGCGGTCGGCATGGACGGCCGGCTGGTCGATGAACCGATCCTCCGCCAGGCGCGCCGCATCCTGACGCGCTTTGAGCAGCAGAGCCGCAACAAGTGAGAAGCGCGGAGCGGGCGGCAAGAGGAAAACTTCTCCCGCGCCCCTCCGCATGTATGTTGAGAGCCGCGCCGAGAAGAGCGGTGTCCGCTCGTCTCTCGTTGAAAGAGAGCGGATGTTGACACCCTCGTTCGACCCCGGCTATTCTCGAAAGAGACGGCAGGACATGGCAAACCACAAATCGGCAATCAAGCGGACGCGGCAGACGGCGAAACGCAACGAGCGGAACACCGCCCGGCGCAGCGCGCTGCGCACCGAGGTCAAGAAATTCTACAAAGCGGTCGCCGCCGGCAACCGGGAAGAAGCGGAAAAGCTGCTTCCGCAAACGGTCGGCCTGTACGACCGCGCCGCGCAGAAAGGCGTGGTCCACCGCAACAAGGCCGCGCGGGCCAAGTCGGCCATGACCCGCGCCGCGCGGAAACAGGCGGCTTAGCGGGATCTGCCCCGCGCCGTTTCAGGCGGTCAAGCGCACCACCAGGTGCTCCATGATGATCCTTTCGCCCGGGTTGGGGCTGCGCAATTCGCGGTCGGCCTCGAACAGTGCGATCAGCGCCCGTTGGAGTTCCTCGACGCTGAACCGCGAGGCGATTTCGGCAACCTGCCGCGCCCGCACGGGCCACACCCGCAGACCGTAAGAGCCGAGCTTCGAGCCGATTGCGCCGGCGCCGCGCAGTCCCAACTCGTTGGCTGCAAGCGCTTGGCGAAACAACCCGGCGATCAGATTGAGTTGCATCGGCCAGTAAACTCCGGCCTTCGACATGGTGTCGAGCAATTCGAGCGCGCGCATCCGCTCGCGGCGCGCCAGCGCGGCGGAAAAATCGAACAGGCCGCTATGCCGGGCTTCGGGCGCCAGAAGCTCGATATCCCGGGCTGAGACCGTAACGGGGGCGCCGCCGCTTGCCGGAGCCGCGTAAAGCGCCAGTTTCTGCAGATTGTTCTCGATTTTGGCCGCGTCGCCGGCAAGCATCTCGACGAACTCGACCAACACCGAATGTTCGATGGCGAGGTTCGCGCGGCGGGCCAGGGTTTCGGCGGCCTTGACCGCTTCCTGCATCGAGAGCGTCTTGAGCTCGACGGTCTCGGGAACGTCCGCGAAAAATTTTGCGGCGCGGTCGAGCGCGGCTTTGCCGTCACGGTCGCGGCCGTCGAACCGCGTCGCCTCGATCAGCACGACGGCGCCCGGCGTCGGGCGGGCGAAATACTGCCGGAGCATCTCTTTGGCCGGGTTTTCCTTCGAGCTGCCGCGCGGCAGGGCGTTTTCGGCGTTCCTGGCGGCAATCAGACGGGAAGAAGCGAAAAGCGAAGGGGTGCGCGCATCATCGATCAACCGGCTCAAGAACTGCTCCTTGAGATCGATTTCCGTCAACCCCTGCGGATCGGGCGGATCGCCAAGCACCGCCTTTCGGAGCGCCGCGCGGCAGCGGTCGCGGTAGAACTGCTCGGCGCCGAGAAAGAGGTAGCCGGCGGCCGGCTTGCCCCCGTTTCTGAAATGTTGGAGAAACGCGCGCGGGGTCAAGGTTTCCAGGATAGCATTGGGCGCATCTTGTGCTCGGCGCCGCTCAACGCGCCTGTTCGGCATAGGCTTCGATGTACCGCCGCAGCGAGGCGCGCAGCTTCTCCATCTGCGGCCACTCGCCGCGCTCGGCCGCCCGCAGCCGCGCGCCGGCGATGCGCTCGACCGGCATCAATTCGCGGGTGGTCGAGGTGATGAACACCTCGTCGGCTGCGTAGAGGTCTTGCGGATGCAGCGTCTTTTCCTCGACCGGCTCGGCAAGCTCTTCGAGCATGACCAAGCGGGTAACGCCCGGCAGCGCCCCGCTCGTCAACGGCGGCGTATAGGTGACCCCGCCGCGCACGGCGAAGATATTCGCCGAAGTGCATTCGGCGACCTCCCCGCGCTCGTTGAGCAGGATGACTTCGCCGAACCCCTGCTGCTGCGCCGTTTCGACGAACGTCAGATTGTGCGCCCACGACAGCGTCTTCGTCCCCGCAAACGGCGACGCCGCGTGCCGTCCGTCGGGCTGCAGCGAGAGGCTGACGGTATCCCGCCAACGCGGCAGGTCGATGGTGAAGGCGACGACGTCCGAGCGGTTCCCCGACCCCGGCCCTTCGAAGACGCCGCCTTGGCTGCGCACGATGCACAGCCGCATCGAGGCTTCCGGGCAGCCGTTCCGGCGCGCCAACTCCAACAGCCGCCCGCGAAGCGCATCGCGCTCGACCGGGATATCCACGTGGAGCAGCCGAGCGTCGCGCTGCAAGCGCTCCCAATGGCGCTCGAAGGCAAAGGGAATCCCCTTGCGGATGCGCAGCGTGGTGAAGACGCCCCAGCCCGCCAACAGACCGAGCTGGCCGGGCCGCAGCAGCGCCTCGCCGCTCGGCGCGATGCGGTCGTTGTAAAGAACGTTCGGGTGGATCACCATTTCATTATGGCGACGCCGCCCGCGGACCCGGCCATGCGCCCCGTCAGCGCATGTAAAACAGGCTCAGACGCGGCAGGTTCAACTCTTCCAGCCGCCGCCGCCGCATGTATTGCCTTTCCAGCAGCGCGATCTGGTCGGCGGTCATTTTCCCCCGATAAGCCGCCAAAGAGCGGTCCATCTCACGGCGGCAGGCAAGAAGCTCGTCTTCCGTAACCGACTGCATGGCCGCGCCGATCAACCGCTCTTCCATCACGGTCAGGCGCTGCTCGACGGCTTCCATATCGTGCAATTCGCCGGCAAGCGCCGCCGTCCGCAGCTCCTCCAGCGAAGCGATGGTCTGCTCGACCGCGCCGCGGCCTTCGACAAACAGGGGCAAGGCCGCGCGCAGCGCAGCGGCGTTCCGGCTGAAGTACTCGGCCAACTCGGCGGGGTCGAACGCCGGCTCGACGCCGCTCTCCGCCGACGGCCGGTTTTCGGCCATCAGGCGCGCCGCTTCGAGCACCTCCTGCGCGCAGTAGGCGACGGAGTTGACCATCCGAAAACGCCGCTTTCGCGCATGCCATTTCTCGAATGCCCGGTCGATGCCCCGCAGTACGGCTTCCAACGGAACGCCCGCATCCTTCCAGGTTTCGATCAAGGCCCAATCGAGGGGGGACAGCAGGAACAATCCGCTGCCGCGGGCGCGCCGGAAGTGGTCTTCGATTTCGGTGAAATAGTTGAAATAGCTCACGGGGCGGCGGTCGGGCGGCCGGGGCGCGGCGGGCGTCAATAGAACAAACCGTTGAACACCATCTTGAACGTCGCGTTCGGCTGGGCGCGGTACTGCGGACGGATGCCGAACAAGACAACGCGCCCGCCGCCCACGAGCGCTTCGACGACGGCGGCGCGGTTGGCCAGGTAGCTCTCGCCCAGCAGCCAACCCGAAGCCGGCAGCCGCCGCGGCGGGTAGGTCAGAACCTCGCGGAACTGCCCCCGGTTGCGGCGCGGAACCCGAAACGCCGGGCCCGACTCGAACCATACCGTCTCGCGCGGCCTCATGCCGAAACAGAGCGGGTGAGTCACATCGACTTTGGCGTTGAGCAGGGCGCCGGGAGCGTAGAAGCGGCGGTTGCTCAGCTTGCCGACCGTATTGTCGATCTTCAAGTCGAGTTTGTCGCCGGCGTATTCGGCGGCGCGGTTGAAAGCCAGAATCGTGCCGCCGCCTTCGGCGAACGCCCGCAGCACGGCCGCCCCTTCCACGCCGATGCCGCCGGTGAATTCCGGCGGGACTTTCGATCCGCGGTAGTCCTCATCGACCCGGTAGCCGTCGTGCAGCACGTGTACGGGCGCATCGGGAAGGATGATCGCGTCGTAATCGGCGCCCAAACCGCCGGCTTGCAGGCGGGCGTTATCGACCGGCTCGAAGGCGAACTCATAACGCTCCAACAGCCAGCGGGTCCAGCCCTCGTCCATGATCGGCGCGTGCCCGGCGTAAAGGCCGACGCGCGGCGATTCGAGTTGGGGATGGGTCTCGGGCCGCTCGCCGGCGGCAACGAAATCAAGGTCGAGTTCCTGGGCCAATCGACTCAAGCGCACCCGCAGCGAAGTATTGGCGGGAATATGAAATACGCCGTTGCTTGCGTCGCGGTGGACGCGGACGCCCTGCCGCAGCAAGCGGTTGACGGCGATCCAGCTTGCGCTGAAATCCGGCGAAAGCGCGAGGTTTTCAGCCTCGTCCACCCGCCCCGCGCCGGGCTTGATGCGGTCGATCCGCTCGAGCTCGATATCGATCTCGCCGCTGACCGGGAAGGCGCGGACGCCCATCAGCATCGGCAGGTTGTGCGCCGTGACGTCGTAGGGTTTCTTGGGCGGCCCCGATGGATATTCCCGCAGGTCGGGGTATTCCTGCCGGCCGAGCAGCGTATTGGCGAATGAGCCGTAAGGTTGGTCGAGGCGAATGACCCGGTCGCCTTCATGGATGACGCGGCCCGCTATCGCCGCGTCCCGCTGCGCGCGGTCGATTTCCACCATGCCGAACTCCAGGATTTGCAGCAACTCGGCCGCGGCGTTGCGGTCGTGCTGCTCGCGGGGGATGACGTAGGCCCGCCCCTCTCCGCGCGCGATGACCCTTTGCCCGATGCGGTAGAAATTGCGCAGCAGGTCTTCGCGCCGCAAGGCGGCATGGTAGAGCACCGACTCGAACGTAATGAGCTGGTTGTCCACGATGTCTTGCAGCCGCCAAACGCCGCCTTCCCACGGCTCCAGAAAATTCCAGCTCGACCGGCGGGCGTTGTAATTCCGCGCGCGCTCCTGCAGGTCATCGAAAGGCACCGTAATCGGCGAGGCGTAGCGCGCGCCGGCCGACTCGCTGAGCAGGCGCATCGCCCCGTGGTAGCTCTGGTAATGCCGCGCCGGCGTGAAGTAGTCGTAGATGCCGTGGATGACGACGCCCTTCTTTCCGGCCGCCGTCAAATCGACGGCCATCGACGTGCCGAAGGCGTTGACCTGCTGCACGATCAGCGGGTCGATATTGGGGTCGATCGGGTCGATCCACGGCGGAACGAAAATGCGCGCGCCGTTCACGCCCATCTGATGCACGTCGTAAACGATCTGCGGGCGCCAAGCGTTATGCGCATGCTCGACGGCGAGGCGGGTTTCGACTTGGCTGAACCGGTACCAGTCGCGGTTGTTGTCGTGCCCGGCGTACTTGTGATAAAGCTCCGTCATCGGGGCGGCCTCGTAGTCGCTCCCCAGCCAGCGCTCGTACCAGTCGCGTACCTTGTCGACGCCGTCCGGGTTCAGCGACGGAATCAGCAGGAAAATCGTGTTTTCCAGAATCGCCCGGCGGCGCGGCGTCTCTTCCGCGAGCAGATCATAGGCGAAGCGGACGGCCGTAAGCGTCGAGGCGACTTCCGTCGAATGGATCGAGCAGGTAATCAGCACGACCGGCTTGCCCTCGGCGATGAGCTTTTCCGCTTCCTCCGGCGGAGTCTTGCGCGGGTCGGCCAGCGCGTGCTGGATTTCGCGGTAGCGTTCGAGGTCGGCCAATGTATCGGGCTCCGCAATCGCCGCCATCACGAACGGACGGCCCTCGGTCGATTTGCCCAATTCCATCAGCGCGAGCGAATCGCTCGCGGCGTCCAGCCGCTTGAAATAGGCGACCGTATCGCTCCAGCGGATCAGTTCGCGGTCGGCGCCCATGACGTGCCCGAAATGCGATTCGGGCGTCGGCAGCGCCGCAAACGCCGGATACAGGAATGCCAAAAACAGGAGCGGGCGCATTGGCGGGACTCCATTACTATAGCGCCCGCGGAGCCGGGCGGCGGCGATGCGGTTTCCCTGCGCGCATTCCGCTGTCCGGCGATGTCCTTTTGCGCAACGTTTCCGCAGCAGCGGCAATACGCCCTGCTCCGCCCGCGGTGAATAATGAATGAATGCGGACGGGTTCGACGTTCGCCGCCGGGTGCGGCGCCGGCTCGCTCCTGTTTCCCGCGGCGCCGGCCCTCTTGGGCGCGGTCCTCGCGCTGGCGCGCGAGGTCAGCTACGGGCCGTGCTTGACCACGGACGGCGCGCAATACATAGCAACGGCGAGGAACTTGGCGGTCGGCGAAGGCTTCGTGGAGGGCGTGGCCCCCTTTACGATCTATTCTCCGCTCTATCCGCTGCTGCTGACGGCGGCGGGCGCTCTGCTCCGGCTCGACCCGCTCGACGTTGTCGGCCCGCTCAACGCCGCCGTTTTCGGGCTGACCATATTCGTCTTCGGGCGATATCTGCGGCGCAGGCTCGATTCCCGCTTTGCGGCGGCGTGGGCCTGTACCGCGCTTGCCCTCTCCGTTCCCTTGACGGATGCGGCTTCGTGGAGCATGTCCGAATCCCCGTTCATCCTGGTAACCACCTTGGCGCTGATTGAAACCGACAAGTTCCTGACCGCGGGCAAGAGGCGCTCGCTGGCCGCGGCGGCGGCGTGGAGCGCCTTGGCCGCGCTGACCCGCTACATCGGCGCAGTCGTACCGGTTTTTACAGGGCTGGCGCTGCTCTTGCGGCAAGGGGCGCCGCCGCAGCGGAGGACAAGGGAAGCCGCCGTCTTCCTGTCGGCCGCGTGCCTGCCTGCGGCTCTGTGGATATTGCGCAATTATCTGTTCTTCGACACTTTCACAGGCTATATCGGACAATTACGGTCTGAGGTTGAGCGGCCCCGCCCGTTGCTGCGGGTCTTGCGGGAAGCCTTCTTCTTTCTGCTGGACTGGACGCATCTCGACCTGACTTGGGCCGCGGCGGCGGCGCTGGGCGCAATCGCCGCCGCCGCCGCGTTCGCAAGCCGACGCCGCGGCCAACGCGCCGATGCCGCGCGAAGCGCATTGTGGATATGGGGCGGTTTTGCGCTGACCTACTTCATCCTGCTCGTTGCCGCGGTCTCGGCGGGCTATGCTCCCGGCCTGAATACAAAAGCGCATGGGCGGTATCTGTTTCCGCTTTGGATTCCCCTGCCGGCCGCTGCGGCGTTCGTGCTCGACCGGTTTCTGAGCTGCGGGCGGGAACGGAAGCGCGGGGGGCTGCCGGCTGTCGCCGTCATGGCGGCGCTTTGCCTGTGGACGGCGGGGCAGGCCGCGGCCAATGCCCGCCGCATAAGCCAAATCAATGCGGCCGAACTCCCCGATCAAAAATGCTTCAACACGCCGCCCTATGCCGATTCCGAGATGCTGCGTTACATCGAGGCGCTCCCCTCCGCAGACCCCCTCAGCGGCCCCCTGAGCGGTGTTGTGTACAGCAACGAAGCCCTTGCGCTGTCCTTCCGCGCAAGAGCCTCATGCCGATACTTGCCGGGATTTCGAGACCCGCCGGCCGACGCCCGCCTCGACGCCGGGCAGAAGCGGGCGGCGGCGATGCTTGCCGACGCTCCACACGGCGCTTGGGTGGTCTGGCTCGAAAGCGAGTACCGCGATAATTTTGCCGGCTATGGCGCAGCTTGGCTGAGCACGCTCCCCAACCTGGAACCGGCGGCGCAAACGGCCGACGGCATCATGTTCAAGGTCAACACGGGCGCCGCGCCCCGCCCGAATCCGTATCGGGCCGCGCTTCGCGCGGCGGTCACGGGTCGCGGGTCGCGGGTCGGGGGCGGTTTCGATGTTTCTTGGCGGGGCGGGGAGCTGGTTTACATCAAGCAAGAGTGCTCGGAGCAGGACGCGCGGACGCGCTTTTTCCTGCACGTTTGGCCGCAAGACGAGGCCGTGCTTGCCGCCGATCGCAAGCCGTACGGGATGGACAATCTGGACTTCCACTTCCGCAAATACGGTGTGGCGCTCGACGGCGCCTGCGTGGCTGTCCGCCCCCTGCCCGACTATGCCGCCGCCCGCATCCGCACGGGACAGTTCACGCAAAAAGAAGGCGCGGCGTGGCAAACCGAACTCACCCCCAACCCCTGACCCGCCGACCGGCGGCGCGGCCGTGGGTATAAGTACGCTGCACGCGCACGCATCCCCTGCCCATCACGGCATACAGCAACTCTACGGCATGAATGCCGCACCACGACAAATCCAACTCGTGCGACGGCTCCAGCGGCGCCGGCCCCCAGGTGACCGCGCCGCACACGTTCTCGACCTGAACGTCCGCCACAGCCTGCGAATAGCGCAGACTCGAGGCGCTCCACTATGCCGCGCCGTGCTCCTTGGTCAACCCGCGATCTCCTTCGCGTCGGCGTAACTCGCCGCCAGCGGCTTGTCGATGAATACCGGCCTGCCGCGGTGAAAACCGGCCGCACCTGCGGCAAATGCTTGCGCCGTAGAAAATGGGCGGCGTGAATTCCGAGCCAACGGTGTTTGGCTCCAAGGGAATCAGCGCAGCCGTTTGCCGTACTCCAGGCAGGCGGATCGCAGAGACTGCGGCTCGGGCGGCCGCAAGTTTCCGTATTGACACATCTTGAACAACTCGTTGACAAACCTCCGGCAATCTTTTTCGCGGGACAACTTCGGGTAATCTCTTTTGGCTTCATCGACGTCGTTGCCTTTCAGATAGGCGAACCACGTCTCGATTCGCCAAGTCGGAACGAATACGGCAACCCTGTCGTCATCGCGTCTGGGAGCGACCCCTTGCAACCGGCACTGAGCATCGAGGGAGCGCAGCCTCGCATTCACGCCGACGGAATCGCCGTCGAGCATGACGATCAAGGCTTGCGTGACATGTTTACGCGATTGGTATTCACGGAGTTCCTTGGGAAAACGTTCCCTTACGAACTGCTCGCCGGCGCCGCGGCCGCGAGGAGCCTTCTCGACGCGAAGGATCCGTTCGCCCCAACCGCGTTTCTTGAGGAAACGACGGATGAAAACTTCGTGTTGCCTGTCTTCGCATAGTATGACTATCCGGACGTTTCGGCCCACTGTTCCCATCCTCTTGCCACGACTTCCGAAAGCTTGAGACCGTTCGCGGCGTCTGCCGCTTCAGGCCTCCCGGCCCTTGTCGCGCCCGATTGCTCGCGCTTCAACAGCCATCCTCTGTCGCCGCCCAGGTAGTCGATGAGTTCCGGGTGGTGCGAGCACAGCACGGCTTGCGCAACCGTTTCGCCGCAACTGTCCGCGAGGGCGATAAGCCACGGTTGAATTTCCGGAAGAGCGACATAGTTATCCGGTTCGTCGAGAAAAAGCGTGTACCCCTGACCCGCCGTAAGGTGAATCAAAGAGTAAATTGCCAGGATGGCGCGTTGACCGTCGGAAAGTTCGTCCAGACGAACTTCATAGCGAATTCCATCTTCTTCGAACATCACCATCATTGCGCGCGTGTCGAGGCCGACTCTCTCCAAACGAATCCCCAATAGGCCGGGGATGACATCCTGAACCGATTGCGTGAATTTCGGCGCCAGGTCCATATGCTCTTGAAACATATGGCGGTACCACCCCGAAAAATTCTGCGCGGTTCTGTCCAAAACGGGGTCCTCGGACGACGATTCGGTTCTGAAACTCGCCGGATACAAACTGCAAACCAAAACCTTCCGCATAAACTCGAGAAAGCGCGTAAGCCGTGTATTCTCGCGCCGCGGCGGAACGCGGGCAAGCGCGGATTCGCTCCAGTCCACGCTGTATTTGGGGCCTTGCGAGTGATCGTCGCGATAGAGTTGAACCTCTCCCGACTCACAGCGAAAGAGGGGCCGGCCGCCGGCAGTCAATTGCTCCAGTTTTATACGCGCCAGCCGCATCCGACGCTCATGCTCAATCTCGACCCTGTAGGCAAGCGGCTCGCCTTCCAGTTCTACATCGACCTGGAATGCCTGAATATCCCTGCTTTGCCAGCGCGTAAGCGTCCGCGTCGGAAAAACATGGTCATCGGTTACCTTGACCGCGCGCCCAAGCAATCTGCTCAAAGCAAAGAATACATCCAATACGGAGGTCTTGCCAACACCGTTCGGACCGAGCAAGAGCGTCAACTCTTCTAGCGGCAACTCGAAGTTGACGAGAGATTTGTAGTTGTCGGCGTACAACTGCTTGAACATCGTGGCCCTCGGGATGCCGCAGCTTGCTTTACAAGAAGACCTTGTTCCAGCCCGGCTTACGCCATGATACCGAATGCTAACGCAGCGCGACCGCCTTGCCGCCGGCGTTCTTGCTGCGCAGCGCCGCGTCCATGAAGGCGAAAATCTCCAGCGTCTCCTCGTGCGGGACGGGCGGCTTGCCGTCTCGAAAGAACTGCACGACGCGCTTGAGAAGCGCCGCGTACGCGCCGCCGCCGCGCTCCGAAACCTTCGTCTCTTTCTCGCCGACGGCCAGCACGCCGTACTTCCTCTTGCCGTCGCGAATCGTGTACACGGTTCCCAGCCTGCCGTCGCGCCACGCGCCGACGATGACGTCGGCGCCGTCGGCATAAGTGCGCTGCACGCGCACGCATCCCCTGCCCATCACGGCATACAGCAACTCTACGGCATGAATGCCGTACCACGACAAATCCAACTCGTGCGTCGGCTCCAGCGGCGCCGGCCCCCAGGTGACCGCGCCGCGCACGTTCTCGACCCGAACGTCCGCCGCCGCCTGCGAATAGCGCAGACTCGAGGCGCTCCACCATGCCGCGCCGTGCTGCTCGGCCAGCCGCGCGATCTCCTTCGCGTCGGCGTAGCTCGCCGCCAGCGGCTTGTCGATGAATACCGGCTTGCCCGCGGCGAAAACCGGCCGCACCTGCGGCAAGTGCTTGCGGCCGTCCACGCTCTCCAGCAGCACGGCATCGACCTTGGAGCAAAGCGTCGGGATGTCTTCGACGATCTCCACGCCCCAACGGCTGCGCAGCTCTTCCGTGAAACGCTCGACGCGCTCGCGGCTGGAGGCGATATCCGGGCTGCCGCCCTTGTAAGCCGCAACCACTCTCGCGCCGGGCGCGTGGTCCGGATCTTCGGGGTCGTTCAGAATCCGCGTAAACGCCGGCGCATGCGACGTGTCGATGCCGATAATGCCCACGCGGATCGGCTGCGCCGAGGCGAGGGACAAGGCGAGCGGCAACAGCAAAAAGGCAGTCCTCATGGCCTGCATTGTAGCTTTCCGCGGCGGCGCGGCCTTCCCATCCCGGCGCGCTTACAGCAATGGCGCGGGAAACAGGACGCCGCCGAAGACCAGGAAGGCGATCAGCAGCGTCCAGACGACGTTGATCGCCTGCGCGCCGACAAAAGCCAGGGCCGGGCGCCCGTCGTCCATGCCGAACAACTCGGCGAACCGCGTCTCCAGTCCGATGCAGACGAAGGCCAGAGCGAACCACCAAGTGCGCAAGCCCTTCATCAGAGGCTTGGTTTCCGCCACCGTTTCGGGACCCACCAGGAACGAGAACAGCAGCGAGGCCGCCATGAAGCCGAGCACGAACTTGGGAAACCGCTCCCAGATCACCGACGCCGACGGCCGCTCCACGCCTTGCGGCTTGCGGCGGAAGCTCCACCACAGCGAAAGCGCAAACGCCGCCAGCCCGAGCATGGCGTTCTGCGAGAGCTTGACGATCACGGCCGCTTTCGCCGCGGATTCTCCGAGCATCTCGCCCGCCGCCGCGACGGCGGCCGTGGTGTCGATCGTGCCGCCGATCCAGGCGCCGCCCACAATGTCCGGTATCCCCGCCCGCGTCACGATCCAGGGCATGACGACCATCATCGGCGCGGCGACGATCAGCACCAGCGAAGTCGTATAAGAGAGTTTCTTGCGGTCGCCCTGTATCGCGCCGCAAGCGGCGATCGCCGCGGACACCCCGCAAACCGAAACCGCGGTGGCGACAATCGCCGCGAACTCGTCATCGACGCGCAGCTTTCGCGACAACCAGAAACAGGCGTACCAGACCGCAACGATCACCAGCAGCGCCTGCACGATCCCCAGAAAGCCCGCTTGCAATATCTCCTGGAACAGAATGTTCGAGCCCAGGATCACCAGCCCGGCCTTGATGTAGTACTCGGTTCGCACCGCCGGCTTCAGCCACTCCGGCACGCCTGCGGCGTTGCCGATGGCCAGCCCGATCAGCAGGGCAAAAATCACGTAGCTCAGCCCCCAAGCCTTGATTTCCGCGTTGCCCGCCAGCCACTGCGCGAGCCAAGCCAAGGCGAAGATCAGGGGGAATCCGGTCACGTAGGCAACGAGCCGCGCGCCCATCAGCGCGGCCCCGCAGGCCGAAAACCCGAGAAAAACCGCCCCCAGCGCGAACGACGCCTGCATGTTCAGGGTCGAAAACGGCTTGCCGATGCTTGCGCCGTCCCAGCCGAAGCCCGGCATATCCGGCCGGAACCCCAGCAGCACGACGGCGATCAATCCGAAACCGAGCCAGACAGAAACCCAGTCCTCGCCGCGCCACAACGCCGAACGCCTGCTCTCGCCGCTCATCGACGGCTAACAGCATAACAGGCCGCGCGGCAGCCGATACAATATCCCCATGCTGCGTTTCGCCCTCGCCCTGCCGCTGCTGGCCGCCTGCCTGACCGCCAAGCCCAACATCGTCATCGTCATGGCCGACGACATGGGCTACTCCGACATCGGCTGCTACGGCGGCGAAATCCGCACCCCCAATATCGACGCCCTGGCCGCAAACGGCCTGCGCTTCACGCAGTTCTACAACGCCGGCCGCTGCTGCCCCACCCGCGCTTCGCTGCTGACCGGCCTCTACGCCCACCAGACCGGCATCGGCCACATGACCAGCGAGAACGAGAACCTGCGTTTCGATCTCGGCTACCCCGGCTACCGCGGCTATCTCAACCGCCAGTGCGTGACCATCGCCGAAGCCCTCAAGCCCGCCGGATACAAAACGCTGATGGCCGGCAAATGGCACGTCGGCACGTTCGAAGGCATGTGGCCCGTCGACCGCGGCTTCGACGAGTATTTCGGCATCATCCGCGGCGCCTCGAACTTCTTCCGCCCCCACCCCGACAAGCTGCTGAGCCGCAACCGCACACCGGTCGTTCCCGGCGAGGACTTCTACACCACCGACGCCTTCACTGCGAACGCCATCGAGTTCGTACAGGCCGCGGAGCGCACCGACGAGCAGCCGTTCTTCCTCTATCTCGCCTATACCAGCCCGCATTGGCCCCTCCACGCCTGGCCGGAGGACGTACAGAAGTACCGCGGCAAATACCGCGGCGGCTGGGACCGGATCCGCGCCGCCCGCCTCGAGCGCATGACCGCGATGGGATTGATCGAGAAAACCTGGAAAATGACCGTCCGCGACGCTGTTCCCTGGGACACGCTCGCCGCCGCCAAGAAGGACGAGATGGACCTGCGCATGGCCATCTACGCCGCGCAGATCGACCGCATGGACCGGAACATCGGCAAATTCGCCGCGGCGCTGCGGGAACTGGGCGAGATCGACGACACGATTATCTTTTTCCTCTCCGACAACGGCGGCTGCGCCGAAGGCGGGATGCTCGGACGCGGACCGCGCGCCATTCTGACGACCAAAAACGGCTACAGCCAATCCTACGGGCAAGCCTGGGCGAACGCCTCGAACACGCCGTTCCGCAAATACAAGCACTGGGTTCATGAGGGCGGCATCGCCACGCCGCTCGTCGTCCATTGGCCGAAGGGCATCGCCGCCAAGGGCGAGTTGCGCCGCCAACCGGCGCACTTGATCGACCTGATGGCCACGGCGCTCGACCTGGCCGGCGCGGAATACCCGGCATCGTTCGGCGGAAACCGCATCGCGCCCCTCGAAGGCAAATCGCTCGCGCCCGCCTTCGCCGACCGGCAGATCGACCGCGAAGCCATCTACTGGGAGCACGAAGGCAACCGCGCGGTGCGCCGCGGCAAATGGAAGCTGGCCGCCGAAAACCGCGGCCCCTGGGAACTCTACGACATGGAAGCCGACCGCACCGAAACCAACGACCTTATGCCGCTCTACCCCGAAATCGGCCGCGAGATGATCGAGATGTACGCTGCTTGGGCGAAAGATCGCGGCGTCCTGCCGGGACGCCCGCAACGCAAGCCCGGCTACGTTCCCGAGCCGCTGGCCTACCCGCGCACCGCCGACTACGAACCGCTGCCGACGACGCCCTGAAAGCCCCCTGCCGCCGGACGCGGCGGAACCGCAAAACGCGGCCGCGGCGGGCAAAGGCCGGCTTGCTCAAGGCGCTGCGTACGGGTCGAGCCAAGCCTTGCGCCGCGCCTCGGCCTCGGCGTCCGCATCGGGATCGACTTCGAGTTTCCACTTGTCGGGCGGCTTGCCGCCGAACGTCACCGCGATTGTCATCATCTCCCCGCGCCGGGCAACCAGGAATTCGGCCGCCTCGCCCGGCCGGTAATGCTCAAGCTGCACGCCGAGCTCGCCGGGAAGCACGCGGTAGCCGTCGATGGCGACAATCTCATCGCCGACGTCAATGCCCGCCTCGAAAGCCGGTGTTTCCCGAAGAACTTCCGCAACCAGCAGCAGCCGGCCGCTCCCGCGAACCTCGGTCTTCACGCCCAACCACGCTGCGGCCTCTTCGCCGTCCGCTGCGGCGGCCCGTTTGAAGCGCAGGCCGAGCCAACGCAGCGCCGCAGCGTATTCGAGTTCCTCCGTCGATTCCACGACCTTACGGAACCACGCGCTCAGGTCTTCGCCGGCGACTTCGGAAACCGTCCGCCGAAAGTCTTCGCTGCGGTAACCCTCGTCTCCGGAAAACCGCGCGTAAGCCAGCCGCATCACGTCGTCGAGGCTTTTTTCGCCGCCGCTCGCCTCGCGGATGCGCATATCGAGCAGGAAGGCGGCCAAGGCGCCCTTGTTGTAGTAGCTCACCTGCGAGTTCTTCGAGTTTTCGTTCGGCTTGTAGAACTTGACCCAGGCGTCGAACGACGATTCGCTCAGCGATTGCGCCAGCCGCCCCGGCGTCGTTTGCAGGGTTTCGATCTGCTCGGAAAGCCGCTCGAGATACTCCTCGTCGGTCGAAAGTCCGGCGCGGCGCACGCCCAGGTCGTCGTAGTAACTGGTGACGCCCTCGGCGATCCAGAGATCGCGGGTATGCGTTTCGCGCTCGAAATCGAACGGACCGAGCGCCCGCGGACGCAGCCGCTTGACGTTCCAGACGTGAAAATACTCGTGGCTGACCAGGCTCAGCCATTTCAGATGCGCCTCGCGATTCGAAGCCGGCCGGCGGGCGGTCATGAGCACCGAGGAATTCCTGTGCTCCAACCCGCCCCAGCCGCCGCCGATCAGGTTGAAAAAGGTGTACCGCTCGTAAGGCGCGGCCCCCCACATGCGCTGAAACGTCTCGACGATCTTCCGCGCATCGCGGGCCGCCCGCCCGCCGTCCCAAGCGCCGAGCGAACCGGCATCGACCAGGAAATGCGGCTTCCCCGCCGCGGCGAACTCGCGGACCTGGAAATCGCCCGCCAGAATCGGCGAATCGACGAGGGTTTCGAAATCTTCCGCCGCGTAGCGGTGCGGCCCCGCGCCCGCGTCCAGGCCGCTGTGCGACGACTCCCACCCCGGCGGAAGCTCGACGGCGACAAGATGCGCGCGCGGCGCGGCGCCCGTTCCGGCGTCCGCCCTGGTGATGAACGTCGGCGCGCCGTTCAGCAGCGCGAACTCCGCGCCCACCCAATTCGTGCGCACGGTCATCTGCCGGCAATAGACGCTGTATTGCAGGAAGAAGCGCGCTGCGCCGCCGGTCTCTACCCGCCAGCGGTTCTTGCGCGTCTTGGTTACGGCGAGCGGCGCGCCGGACGCACGCTTCGCCCGAACCCTCTCGACGTGCCCGGAATAGTCGCGCACCAGGTACGAACCGGGCGTCCACACCGCCATCATCAACTCGACCTCCGCTTCGCCCGCCGAGGGAATCTCGGCTTCCACCTCGACGTAATGGCTTTGCGGCGCCGGAAAGCGCAGCGTATAGCGCAAAGGTGCGGAAGTCTGAGGCACGGCGGCGATCGCGGAAAGGAAAAAGATCGCGGAGAAGTTTCTCACCGGGGAACCGAGCGCGCCGCCGTCCGGCGGCCGCACCCTCAATATAGCGTTGCCCGAGCGCTCCGGCGCGCTTGCCGATGCGGTGCTATATTTTGATTTTGGCCGTTCGACCCCGGCCGCCCTCCCGCTCCCCCCTCGCAGTCGATTGAAGTTGGCGATGAAGTTAGAGAAAGCCTACGAGCCGTCGCGCATCGAACCGCATTGGGCCGACTGGTGGGTTCGCGAGGGCGTCTTCCGCGCCGACGAAACTTCCGGCCGCCCCGTCTTTTCGCTGGTCATCCCGCCGCCCAACGTCACCGGCGCGCTGCACATGGGGCACATGTTCGAAACCTCGCAGGTCGATATCACCATGCGCCGGCAGCGCATGCTCGGCAACAACGTCCTCTGGCTGCCGGGTACCGACCACGCCGGCATCGCCACCCAAATGCTGGTCGAGCGCCACTTGAACAAGCAGGGCATCGACCGCCGCGAGATCGGCCGCGAAAAATTCCTCGAGCACGTCTGGGAGTGGAAGGAAAAATACGGCGGAACGATCGTCGGACAACTCAAGCGCGTCGGCGCAAGCTGCGACTGGAGCCGCGAGCGTTTCACCATGGACCCCGGCCTTTCCCGCGCCGTCGTCGAATGCTTCGTGCGGCTCTACGAAAAAGGGCTGATCTACCGCGGCGAGTACATGGTCAATTGGGACCCGGGCACGCTCACGGCGATTTCCGACCTCGAAGTCGAATACGAGCAGCAAGAAGGCAAGCTGTGGCATTTGCGCTATCCGCTCGACGGCGCCGAGGGGCAATGCGTCGTCGTCGCCACCACCCGCCCCGAGACGATGCTCGGCGACTCCGCCGTAGCGGTGCATCCCGACGATGAGCGCTACAGCCGTCTCATCGGCAAGGCCGCCGTGCTGCCGCTCGTCGGGCGCAAGCTGCCCGTGATCGCCGATGCGTTCGTCGATCCGCAATTCGGCACCGGCGTCGTCAAGATCACGCCCGCGCACGACCCCAACGATTTCGCCGCGGGCAAGCGGCACGGCCTGGAAGTTATCGACGTCTTCGACGAGGAAGCGAAGATCAACGAAAAGGGCGGCAAGTACGCCGGTCTCGACCGTTACGCCGCCCGCGAGAAAATCGCCGCCGACCTCGAAGCCCTGGGACTCATCGAGAAAATCGAGGACTACACGAACAACGTCGGCGTCAGCCAGCGCTCCGGCTTGGCCGTCGAGCCGCGCGTTTCCAAGCAGTGGTTCGTCAAAACGAAAACGCTCGCTGAAGCCGCCGTTGCGGCGGTGGAGGAAGGCCGCACCGAGATCGTCCCAGACAGGTGGAAGCGCAACTATTTCGAGTGGATGCGCAACATCCGCGACTGGTGCATCTCGCGGCAACTCTGGTGGGGGCACCGCATCCCGGCGTGGTATCTCGAAGACGGTTCGTTCGTCGTGGCGCGCGACGAGCAAGAGGCGCAGGCCAAAGCCGCCGCCGCGGGTCAAGCGATCGTCCGCCGGGAAACCGACGTGCTCGACACCTGGTTCAGCTCCGGCCTGTGGCCGTTTTCCACGATGGGCTGGCCGGACGAAACCGCCGACCTGAAAACCTACTACCCGACTTCGCTGCTCAACACCGGCTTCGACATCCTGTTTTTCTGGGTCGCCCGCATGATGATGCTGGGCATCGAAATGACCGGCGAGGCGCCCTTCCGCAGCGTGTACATCCACGGCTTGGTGCGCGACGCCGACAAGCAGAAGATGTCGAAGACGAAAGGCAACGTCATCGACCCCATCGCCATGATCGACAAGTACGGCACGGACGCCGTCCGTTTCGCGCTCGTGGCCTCCGCCGGCCAGGGTTCCGACGTGGTGCTCAGCGAAGAACGCATCGCCGGCTGCCGCGCCTTCGCCAACAAGATCTGGAACGCGCTGCGCTTCGTCGGCATGAGCCTCGAACGCGCCGGCGCCGAAGTCTGGACGCCCGGCGACCCCGCCGCCTTTCGCCCGCTGCCCGACGAATCGACCGGGGAAATCCCGCTCGAAGACCGCTGGCTCTTTTCCCGCCTCGACGCCGTCGCCGCCGAGACCAACGACAACGTCGAAAAGTTCCGCTACCACGAGGTCGCCAACACCCTGTACGGCTTTTTCTGGCGCGAGTTCTGCGACTGGTACATCGAGATCAAGAAGCTGTCGTTCCACGGCGGCGAGGGACTGACCAACGGCTGGAAGAATATGCTCGCGGCAACCGAGCGGGCGCTGCGCCTGCTGCACCCCGTCATGCCCTTCATTACCGAAGAGCTTTGGCAGCGGCTTGCCGCCAACACCGCCGGCCGGCCCAAGTCGATCGCCGTCGCCGCCTACCCGCAAGCCAACGGAGCAGACGCCGACCCCGACGCCGAGCGGCGCATTGCGGTCTTGCAGAGCCTGACCGCCGCCGCGCGCAACCTGCGCGCCGAGATGGGCATCCCGCCCAGGGAACAGGTCGCCGGCAAGGTCTATTCCGCAAACGCCGAGGTGTTGGCCGTCGCCGAAGAGCACTCGGAAATCTTCGCCAAGCTCGCCGGCGTGCGTTTGACGGCCGCCCCCGGCAAGGCGCCGCAAGGGCAGACGGCGAAACACGCCGAAAACTTCGATCTGCTCCTGGAGCTTCCCGAGGCGCAAACGCGGGCGCTCAAGCAAAAGCTCGCCAAACAGCTTGAGCAACTCGAAAAGCAGGCCGAAAAAGCCCGCGGCCGGCTTGCCGACGAAAACTTCCTGGCCAAAGCCCCCGCCCGCGTCGTAGCCGCGCTGCGCGAAAGACTGGCCGACTGCGAATCGCAAATCGAGCGCATCCGCGGCGCCCTGGCCGGCTGACCCGGCGGCTTGCGCCCCGTGCGCGTCCGCATCCAGCCTTCAGGTCAGTATCTCGCGCACAACCCGCCCGTAAACGTCGGTCAGCCGGAACTCGCGGCCGCTGTAGCGGTAGGTCAGGCGCTCGTGGTCGAGTCCCATCAGGTGCAGAATCGTTGCGTGCAGGTCGTGGACGTGAACCTTGTTTGCCGCCGCGCGGAAGCCGAACTCGTCCGTTTCCCCGAAGACCGCGCCGCCGCGCACGCCGCCCCCGCCGGCCAAGCGCAGAAGCCGTACGGGTTGTGCCCGCGCCCGAAACTGTCCGCGTCGCCCGCGCCGTCCTGCAAATCCTGATAGTGCGGCGTGCGCCCGAACTCGCCCGACCAGATCAGCAGCGTCTCATCGAACAGCCCGCGCGCCTTGAGGTCGCGGATCAGCCCGGCGACAAGGCCGTCGGACGCCCGGCGCGCGGTCATGCAGCTTGCCGCGCATACCGGCTGGACGCTCGGCGAACTGCTCGACCTCGACGGCGAGGACGTGCTCGCCTGGCTCGGCGAGTTGCGCGCCGTTATTCGCGGAACTCGCGAATGAGCTCGCGGAACTCGGCGATGCGCCGGCGTATCCCGGCCGCGATCACCGACGCGATCCCCACCAGAATCATCAGGATCATGGCCATGAAAAACCCGGCCTCGAGTACGCGCGACCAGGAGAGGCCCGGCCGATATACGATCCAGCAGCCGAACGGCCACAAAAGCACGGTCATAAACAGCATGGCCAGGAAGTCGCGTAGCGGCACGGCGTTGAGCATAGCAAACGGGGAGGCGCGCCGTGTTCGATAACAAGATGATGCTCGGCATGGTCATCAGCGCCGCGCTGAGCAGCGGATTCCGCAAAACCTTCGGCGCGGCGCGCGAGTCGGTCGAGCAATTGAGCAAGACGTCCCGCCGCGCCGAGGCCCTTTGCCGGCGCGCTGAACTGGTCTTTCAGCGCGACGCGGACGGCCAGGTTCAGATCGGACGCCATGCTATGCTGTCCACGTGTTTCGCCGGATCACGCTGCCCGCCCTGATAGCCGCCTGCGTCGTGAGCGCCTGGACGGCCGCCGTCGATCTGCGCGCCCTCGATGAGCCGTTCACTCCGTGGATCGCCGCCGCCTGGATTGCCGCGTACAGCCTGCTCGCCGCGGCGGTCTTCGCGGCGGCGTGGATCACGATTGCTCTGACGGGCGGCGCGTACATGGTCATGCGCATCATCGGCTGCCACTTCATCGACGGCTTTCGCGAGCTGACCTCCGCCGCCGGCGCTGAAGCGCTCGACGGACGGCCGGTGGAAGGCGCGCAACTCGCTCAACGGCAGCCGCTTCATTTCGCTGGGCTGCCAGTGTACCGCGCCGCGCAAATTGCGACAACGCGCACTTGGCGCCGGCGTACCGGTCGCGGGTCGAACGCGGGCGCCCAGCGCCGGCCCCTACTTGCCGGGGGTCTTGCCGAGGATTTGATCGAGGCGGTCCAGCGCCGGCTGATCGGCCGGGTCAAGCGCGCGGCTGAGATCATGGGGGGCGAGAACAATCGAGTCGCGAAACTGACTGTTCCAGCGGTCGCGGCGCTCTTCGGCGGTGAGGCGCCGGCGCGCGTCGCGGCGGGACGCTTTGGCTTTGCTCGTTTCGGGGGGCACCTCAAACATCATATCAAAATCCGATTTCGATACCCCATATCTATTTGATGAAACCCAGTGTGCCGCGCCACGCAAATTGCGATACGATGACGCGCAAATTGCGACAACGCGCACTTGGCGGCGGCGTACAGGTTGCGGGTCTGGCGAATCGCGAGTCGAACGGCTGCGCCGAGCGGCCAGAGCCGCCGCAGATCGGCCGGCGGGTACTGGGTGCTTGGCCCAGCCCGCCGCCGGCCTGCCCGGTGGTCGTGCGCGTGTTCGCCGCCCGTCGGCGTGCGCCGCTTCTTGCTCCGGTGGTCTGTCGCCGCCCCTACTTGCCGCGGATCTCGGCCAGGGTTTGATCGAGGCGGTCCAGCGCCGGCTGATCGGCCGGGCCGAGCGCGCGGCTGAGGTCATGGGGATCGAGAACGATCGAGTCTCGAAACTGGCTGTTCCAGCGGTCGCGGCGCTCTTCGAGCGTGAGGGGCCGGCGCGCGGCGCGCCTGGATGCTTCGGATTTGGTCGTTTCGGGCGGCATCGTATCTACTTGATGAAACCCAGCTTGTGCAGCATCGCACGACGGCGATCCAGGAGGTCTTGCTCGTCCGGATTCCGCGCCGTGCCGTCGGCGTTGAGCCAGATCACCCCGCGCGTCTGGTCGGCCCAGCGCTCTTTCTTTTCGGCCGCCGTCAGCGGACGGCGCTTGCGTCGGGGTTCTTCGGCATTGGCGGCCATACCCTTCTTGAGGATATCCGACTTGACGACCAGCAGACCGGACGGGAGCCAAGCGAGATCAGCCCCGCCGTAGCTTCCCGATCCTCCGCCAGCCGCTCGAGCGTCGCGATCATGACTCCCGATCATGATCGCCGCTCCCAACGCCCCCGCGTAAGGGGCGCAGCGCCCCCCTATCCGCCAAGGACGCAGCCGCCGCGCCCCCCGCCCCGCGAAGCGCCGCTCCTAACGGTCGCTTAACGCCGCCGTAAACCCCCGTAATCTTTTTTAATTTCGCTCGCCGGCGCCCCGGTCGAGGTTTTACCCGCCCCGCGAATTTTTCGCCGCCTCGCGCTTCTCCGCCGCCGCGACCCGCGCCTTCGATTCGGCGATCTGCTTCCGCGACCAATCCAGCGCCGGCTGATCCAGCGGGTCCTTCGCCTGCCCGTCCTCGCCCAGGGCGATCGACCCCTGCGCCCCGCAATCCAGCCACCTCGCAATCCGCTCCGGCGGCATCGGCCGCCGCCCAGTCCGCGCCAAAAACGCGGCAAGCGCCGCCCGATGCGCCGCCCGATGCGAATCGAAATCCATGCCCAGAATTGTAGCAAAATCAGGGTCATCCATGTCCTCGACGACCACGTTGACAAAACGCTGGCGCTGCTGAACGCCGTCGCCGCCTACCCGCAAGCCAACGGCGCAGACGCCGACCCCGACGCCGAGCGGCGCATTGCGGTCTTGCAGAGCCTGACCGCCGCCGCGCGCAACCTGCGCGCCGAGATGGGCATCCCGCCCAGGGAACAGATCGCCGGCAAGGTCTATTCCGCAAACGCCGAGGTGCTGGCCGTCGCCGAAGAGCACTCGGCAATCTTCGCCAAGCTCGCCGGCGTGCGCTTGACGGCCGCCCCCGGCAAGGCGCCGCAAGGGCAAACGGCGAAACACGCCGAAAACTTCGATCTGCTCCTGGAGCTTCCCGAGGCGCAAACGCGGGCGCTCAAGCAAAATCTCGCCAAACAGCTTGAGCAACTCGAAGAGCAGGCAGAAAAAGCCCGCGGCCGGCTTGCCGACGAAAATTTCCTGGCCAAAGCCCCCGCCCGCGTCGTAGCCGCGCTGCGCGAAAGACTGGCCGACTGCGAATCGCAAATCGAGCGCATCCGCGGCGCCCTGGCCGGCTGAGCCCGCGGCCCGCGCGTGGGCGCATCCGACCCCTCTCAGGTCAGTATCTCGCGCACAACCCGCCCGTAAACGTCGGTCAGCCGGAACTCGCGGCCGCTGTAGCGGTAGGTCAGGCGCTCGTGGTCGAGTCCCATCAGGTGCAGGATCGTTGCGTGCAGGTCGTGGATGTGAACCTTGTTTTCCACCGCGCGGAAGCCGAACTCGTCCGTTTCTCCGAAGACCGCGCCGCCGCGCACGCCGCCCCCCGCCAGCCAAGCGCAGAAGCCGTACGGATTGTGGCCGCGCCCGAAACTGTCCGCGTCGCCCGCACCGTCCTGCAAATCCTGATAATGCGGCGTGCGCCCGAACTCGCCCGACCAGATCAGCAGCGTCTCATCGAACAGCCCGCGCGCCTTGAGGTCGCGGATCAGCCCGGCGATGGGCTTGTCCACCGAGCGGCAGCGGGCCGGGTGCGCCTTGCGGATGTTGGCGTGGCTGTCCCAACCGTTCGAGGTGATCTGGATGAAACGAACGCCCCCTTCGGCAAAGCGCCGCGCCAGCAGGCATTGCCGCCCGAAATCGTCCGTTTCCTTCTCGCCGATGCCGTAGAGATCGCGCGTTGCCTGCGATTCGCCGCTCAGGTCGAGCAGGTGCGGAACCTCGGCCTGCATGCGGAAGGCCAACTCGAACGATTCGATGACGCCTTCCAACCGGCTGTCGGCGCCGTGCCGCTGCAAGTGGCCGCGGTTCATCTGCTGGATCAGGTCGAGTTGGCGGCGCTGCGCCTGCGCGGAGATCGAACGGTCTTCGAGATAGCCGATCGCGGCCTGCTTCGCGCCGACCGCCGAGTTGCCCAGCGCGGTTCCCTGATAAACCGCGGGCAGGAACGCATTGCCGAACAACTGCACGCTGCCGCCGTCTCCGCCGATGTTCGGCGCGATGGTCACGAAGGCCGGCAGGTTGCGGTTTTCCGTGCCCAATCCGTAGGCGGTCCACGAGCCGAGCGACGGTCTGACGAGTTGCGTGGCGCCGGTATGCAGTTGGCGCACCGCCGGAGCGTGCGCCTCGCTGTCGGCTTCCATGGCGCGCAGCAAGCACAGGTCGTCCGCGCAGCGGCTCAGATGGGGCAGCATGTCCGTAATCGTCAGCCCCGACTCGCCGGCGCGGCGGAATTCCGCTATCGGCGCCATCAGCTTCGAATAGGCGACCCCGGGCATGGAACGGTTCGAGGGCAGCGCATAGGGGATGCCTTCTCCGTTCTGCCGCGCCAGGCGGGGCTTGAAGTCGAACAGATCGACCTGCGAAGGGCCGCCCTGCATCCACAGGAAGATCGCCCGCTTGGCGCGGGGCGGATGGTGAGGCGGCTTGGGCGCGAGCGGGTCGGTCTTCGCGCCGGCCCGCTCGGCGAGCATCGCCTGCAAGGCGGCCATGCCGAAACCGCACCCCCAATGCTTGAGCCATGCGCGTCGATTCATCGTTTCCTCCCGGCCGCCGGCGCGGCCAACGGACGGCAGGCAATGCCATGGAAACAGCAGCGGCTGCTTGCGCGTCTCATGCCGTCAACTCCGAAACAGAAACTCGTTGGAGGCGAGCACCGCGTGGCAGTAGCGCGCCCATGCCGCCTCGCGCCCCAAGTCGGGCTCGGTATCCCGCAGAAAGGCCGCCGCCCGCTCCAGATCGCCGTTATCGGCGGGGCGGCCCAGGGCGCGCAAGACAAACGTCCGCACCCGCTCTTCGTCCTCGGCGTTCTCCTCCGCGAGCAACGCCCGCGCGGCCAGTTTCGACTGCTCGATCAGGAACGGCGAGTTCATCAGATACAGCGCCTGGGTCGGCGTCGTCGTCACCTCCCGCCGCCCCTTGACCGTATTCGGATCCGGGAAATCGAACAGGTTGAGGATATCGAGAGCCGCCAACTGCGACTTGCGCAGCGCAGGCAAATAGACGGTGCGCCGGAAGCGCGCTTTTTCGCCCAGCCGCGGATTGGGGGCAAGCAGCGGCGGCTGCCCCATGCGGACCGAGCCGGCGGACTCCAGCGGCAGGCTCGGTCCGCCGCGCCGGCGGTCGAGCGCGCCGCTGATCGCCAGGACGGCGTCGCGGAGCGTCTCGGCTTGCAGCCGCCTGCGGTTGGCCCGCCGCAACAGGCGGTTTTCCGGGTCTTCCGCCGCCGCCCGCGGGTCGTGCGCGGCGTCCAGCCCGTAGGTCCGCGAGAGGACGATTTCGCGGATCAGCCCCTTCACCGACCAGCCCTGCCGCTGCAAGCGCAGCGCCAGATAATCGAGCAGCGCCGGGTGGCTCGGACGCTCGCCGAGCAAGCCCAGATTGTCCACGCTGCGCGCGATGCCGGCGCCGAACAGGTGATGCCAGACGCGGTTGGCCATCACCCGCGCGGGCAGCGGATTGGCCGGGTCGGTCAGCCATTGCGCCAGTTCCAGCCGCCCGCTGCTTTTCTGGAAACCGAAGCCGATCAGCCGGCGGTTGGCGATCTTGGGGCGCGGGTCGAGAGGCGCGAGCGAAAGGAAGCCGCGCGGAACCCGTTCGCCGAGGTTGTGCGCATCGCCGCCCAAGCGGATCGCGGCGTCGCTCGGAACCGGCCGGTCGCTCAGCGCCAGGGCCATCGGCGGCTCCGGCTTGACGTAATACAGCATGCGCCCGGCCTCCTGCTTGAGCCGGGCGGCCTCTTTGGTTGCCGCGGCGGCGCGCTCCTGCAAGTCCTTCCGCCGCCGGGACGCATCGGCGCCGCCGGCCTCGTTCAACTCGGAAGGCTCTTTCAATTCAGTGCGCAGCCGGTCGCGCAGCCGCTCGGCCTCTCGCTGCTCTTCCAGCATCCGCGCGTAATCGGTTCGCCAGCGCTCCAGCGCTTCCGCGCGGGCCGCCAACTCGGCGGGCGTCTCGGGCAGCGGGACGCGCTGCACGCCGCTGAACACGCCGGACATGCGCGCATCGAGCGTCTTCGTGCTCTGGAAGACGCCGGCCAGCGCGTAGTATTCGCGCTGCGGAATCGGGTCGAACTTGTGGTCGTGGCAGCGGGCGCAGCCGAGGGTCAGCCCCAGCACGGCGCGGCCCAGGGTGTCGATCTGGTTGTCGATAACGTCCATCTGCAACTGGGCCTTGTCCGCGTTGACCAGCGCCCAGGGGCCGATGGCCAGAAAGCCCGTGGCGACGATCTGCTCGCGGCGCTGCGCGTCGTCGTCGAACTCGAGCACGTCGCCGGCGATCTGCTCGCGCAGGAACCGGTCGTAAGGCTTGCCGCTGTTGAAGGCGTCGATCACGTAATCGCGGTAGCGCCAAGCGCGGCGCGAGGGGATGCGCCGGCCCAGCCCCAGCGTGTCGGCGTATCCCGCCAAGTCGAGCCAGTGCCGGCCCCAAAGCTCGCCGAACGCGGGGGAAGCAAGCAGGCGGTCCGCCGCGGCCTCCAGGGCGGCGCGCGGAGAGTCGGCGGCTGCCGCCGCGAACTCCCGAATCTCGGCGGGCGTCGGCGGCAGCCCCGTCAGGTCGAGAGTCAGCCGGCGCAGCAGCGCGTAGGGGTCCGCCGGCCCGGCGGGTTCGAGGCCGCGCCGCTCGAGCTCCGCCAGAATGAAACGGTCGATGTCCCCGCGCGGCCAAGCCGCATCGGCAACTTCCGGAACGCTCGGCTCGGCAAGCGGCCGCCAGGCCCAATGCTCGGCCCCTTGCTTGGCCCCCTGTTTAGTCCTTTGCTTGAACGCTGCCGATGGCCCGCCGTTCGCATCCACCGGCGGCGCGGCCTCTGCGCTCTTGGGGACGCTCTTGGGCCACGGCGCCCCCAGCCTGACCCATTCCGTCAGCGCCTCGATTTCACGCTCCGCCAGCTTGCCCGCGGGCGGCATCGCCGGCGTCGATGCGTAGCCGACGGCCTGAATCAGGCGGCTGCCTTGCGGATCGCCCGGCGCGACCGCCGGCCCCGAGCGCCCGCCCCGCAGCAGCGCGGCTTCGCTGTCGAGGCGCAATTCTCCGAAAACCGTTGCCGCCCGCTCGCTGTGGCAGGCGTAACAGTGCCGCGCCAGCAAGGGGCGCACTTCCTTCTCGAAAAACTCCAGCGCGTCGGCGTCCGCCGGCCGCGCCGCCGCGCCCGGCTGCAAAACGACCGCCGCGGCGCAAGCCGCCAACGCGCTCGACAGTGGAAACGCTGCTCTCACGGGTCTGAAAGCGCCTTTATTGTACTGCTTTGGCCCTCTGGAAAAGGAAACGCGGGGGATGCGCGGAAATTCCGCTCGGCGCCGCAAGCCGCGCAGCGGGGAAGCAGTCGGCGCCCCATGCGCAAGGCAGCCTTTAACATGGGCGCATCTTCGCTCCTTATGCAAGGCAGCCTTTAACATGGGCGCACCTCCGCTCCTTATGCAAGGCAGCCTTTAACATGGGCGCATCTTCGCTCCTTATGCAAGGCAGCCTTTAACATGGACGCATCTTCGCTCCTTGTTCAACGCAGCCTTTAACATGGACGCATCTTCGCTCCTTATGCAAGGCAACCTTTAACATGGACGCATCTCCGCTCCTTATGCAAGGCAGCCTTTAACATGGACGCATCTCCGCTCCTTATGCAAGGCAGCCTTTAACATGGACGCATCTTCGCTCCTTATGCAAGGCAGCCTTTACTATGGAGCGCCAAATGCTCTATATTAAACGCAGGCTTTACTATGGAGGTATCTGCAACCGCAACGCGAGCCGGGCGCTACGTCGAGCAGTCCGGCGGTTACCGGGCGTTCCTGCCGGCGCCGTTGCCGCCCGACCCGCCGGTGCGGATCGAAGGAGAGTTGCAAGCCCTGCTCTCCGCGGCCGACCTCAGCGTAGGGCGTCTCGACGGCTCGATTCAGACGCTGCCCAACCCCGATCTCTTCGTCTCGATGTACGTGCGCAACGAGGCGGTGCTGTCGAGCCGGATCGAAGGGACGCAAAGCTCGCTGCAAGACGTGTTGGCGGCGGAAGCGAAGGTTATTGACCGCGGCCGGCCGCGGGACGTCAACGAGTTGCTCAACTATATCGACGCGATGCGTCACGGCCTGGAGCGCTTGCCCGCGCTGCCCGTTTCGGTGCGCCTCATCCGCGAGATACACGCCAAGCTCATGCGCGGAGTGCGCGGTTGGCGCCTTGCGCCGGGCGAACTGCGCGCGAGCCAGAATTGGATCGGCGCCCCCGGCAGCACCCTGCGCGAGGCCGCTTTCGTGCCGCCGCCGCCCCATGAAGTCCCCGATGCCTTGGGCAATCTGGAGACTTTTCTCCACGGTTCCGACGAACTGCCCGTTCTCATCCGCATCGGCATGGCCCACGCGCAATTCGAGACCATCCATCCTTTTCTCGACGGCAACGGCCGCGTCGGCCGGCTGCTCATTACCTTTCTGCTGTGCGAGCGGAAAGTGCTCGGCAAGCCGGTGCTCTACCTCTCCCACTTTTTCGAGCGGCAGCGTCAAGCGTATTACGAGCGCCTGCAAGCGGTGCGCGACAGCGGAGACTGGGAAGAATGGCTCGCTTTCTTTCTGCGCGGCGTTCTGGACGTCAGCGCCCAGGCCGCCGACACCGCGCGCCGCATACTCGCCCTGCGCGAGAAACACCGCGCCATGGTGACGGAGCGGCTGGGCTATGCCGCCGGCAACGGCCACCGCGTACTGGAGCATCTCTACGAACGCCCCATCGTTTCGGTGGCCGACGTGCAGGGACTGATTGGAAAGACCTATCCGGCGGCCAATGCCCTGGTCGCCCGCATGACGGATTGCGGCATCCTGCAGGAACTGACCGGCCGCTCCCGCAACCGGGTATTCAGCTATCGGGACTACATCGCCCTGTTTCACGACAACAACGAACCCGAAAGCCCGGCATCATGACCGCCGCCCCCGCAGCCGGCGCTGTCCGCTTGCGGTACGCTGTTCGAGCCTGAGATTGCAAACACCGCCGGTTATTAAATTTTTTCGCTGAAAATTTTAATAGCGGAGCTGCTTATTAAAAGAAGTTGAATAAGGCGGCAATGCGCCCCGCCGCCTCTCCGCCCGCTTGCGGTACGCTGTTCGGACAGGGGAGTGCTGAAGCATGGACATTGGAACAATCGGCGTAGCCGCGGCCGTCTTCGTCGGGTGGGGAACCCTGTTCCTGCTGCTTTCCATCGTCCATCGGGATGTTGCCGCCTTGCGCGAACGCATGGCCAAGCTTGAAGGCCTGTTCGAAGGCTTTACGAAACAACCCCAGCAATAATCGACGCCTCCCGGACTCGCGACCCGCGACTCGCCGACCCGTGACCGCCGCGCCGGCGGCCCGACCGCCGCGCCGTTCGGCGCGGCCCGTTACTGCGACAATCGAAACAGGGCGTTCTTCATGCGGCGCGGGAAAATCGGCGGGCGCGAGACGGCCAACGCCGGACTCGAACCCTACCCCGACTACAAGCCCTCCGGCGTGGAGTGGCTGGGGGACGCGCCGGCGCATTGGGAAATGCGGCGGTTGAAGATGGCCGCTGAAAATGTAGTCCGCCAAACCCGCGGGCGGGGGAACGGCGAAATTTATATCGCCCTGGAACACGTCGAGAGTTGGACCGGAAAAATTCGCAAGGCCGACCCGGACGCGGGTTTCGACAGCCAAGTCAAGCAATTCCGGGCAGGAGACGTGTTGTTCGGCAAGCTGCGCCCCTATCTGGCCAAGGTGGCGCGCCCCGCCGAAAGCGGCGCCTGCGTCGGCGAATTCCTGGTGCTGCGCCCTCGCGCCGACAACTTGACGGCCGGCTATCTTGAGCAACTGCTTCGCTCGAAACCGATCATCGATGCCGTCGATGCCTCGACGTTCGGAGCCAAGATGCCGCGCGCCGACTGGCGGTTCATCGGGAATCTGGTTCTGCCTCTCCCGCCCCCCGCCGAACAGGCCGCCATCGCGCGCTACCTCGACCACGTTAACGAGCGCATTCACCGCTGCATCGACGCAGGGGAGCGGCTCATCGGCCTGCTGGAGGAGAAACGCCGCGCCGTTATCCATCAAGCCGTGACCCGCGGCCTCGACCCCGATGTTCGCCTCAAACCCTCCGGCGTGGAGTGGCTCGGCGATGTTCCGGCGCATTGGGAAGTGCGGCGGCTGAAGTACACGGCTTCCTTGAATCCGGGCAGGAGTGAAGGGCTTATGCCTCTTGAAGTGGATACACCTGTAGCATTTCTTCCTATGGAACGAGTAGGTATGGATGGAAAGATCAACGAGGATCTACTGCCTGCGTCCGCTGTCTGGAATGGTTTTACTCACTTTCAACGAAACGATGTTATTATTGCTAAAATTACCCCTTGTTTTGAGAACGGCAAGGGGGCATGCCTTGATTCTCTATCTACGGAAGTCGGTTTCGGATCAACCGAATTTTATGTTCTGAGGGCTAAATCCATTATCTTGCCCAAATTTCTATATCATATGACCACTCTAACAGAGTTTCGGCAACTTGGAGCTAATGCAATGACTGGAGCCGCAGGCCAACAGAGAGTGCCCAAGTCATTCGTAGAGAATTATCCAATTGCTCTCCCGCCCCTCGCCGAGCAAGCCGCCATCGCTGCCCATCTCGACAAAACGGTTGCCGCCATCGACGCCGCCGTTGCCGGCGCCTGCCGTTGGATAGAGTTGCTGCGCGAGTATCGGATTTGCTTGGCCGCCAATGTCGTCACCGGCAAGCTCGACGTGCGCAAAGCAGCGGCCAGCCTGCCCGATGAAGCCGGCGAATCGGCAGTCCCTTCTTGAAAGAGGCTCTATGTTCTGGCATCGAGCCGCTGAAAGCGATGATCTTCCTTCAGTCCAGGCTTTGCCTCCGCTATACATTCCAGCACTTCGCGCAAATTCCAAACCCCACTGTTGTCATCGACGAGTCCGGCTACCAAGGTCAAAACATCATCCGGGTATCGCTCGATGATATCTTTCTTTTCCATGAGACGGGAAAGAGAAGCGCTGTGTTTCTCAGGCGTCAGAAGGTCTTCAATTGCAGCGACCGCCTGCGGAAAAGCATCGCCTGATTCCATGGCCATCCAGGCAAGGTGCGCGGAAAGCTCCGGCGATCTGTCCTGGCGACGTTTGGGCCAAGCCTTTGCGAACCAGGGGCCGATGGTATCTCGCCAAAGAACGCCGGATTTTTCTCCCGCCCCATCGAGCATGTCGCGGAGTGTCCATGCGGCTTTGGTCAGCCCCTCGATTCCAACGTTCCAAAGAACCCCTTTGGCTTCTTCCGTGTCGATACCGCGGCCCGGCGGGACCGCCATATGGATAAACAAAATCACCCCATGGCTGCAAACGCTATCGCGAACGGATTCCCGCAGTCGATCGATGTTCCGAAGTATCTTGAAAAACAATTGCCTGAACTTGCACGCCGCCAACAGATCGGCCGTGCAGCGAGGATTCCAGAGGTAGCCTTCCCAAAGATACGGATCGAATGCTTTTCCATCGTCGATGTCCATCCGCCGGAAGAATGCGCGTTTGGTCCAATCGGGATCGATGCGGTAAAGCCAGATAAGGTACGGCGCGAGGTTCGCCCGCGCCAGCTTGCCGGCCGGCTGGTTGTTTTCGGCTATGCGCTCGAAATCCGGACGCAATGGCTCCGGGAAACCCGGGTTTTCGCCGGCGGAGACTTTTGGGATGATATCCGTCAATTCTTTCCATAGGATCTCTCCCAAGATTCCGCCGGCGTAGTTGATCGCCTTGCCGTCGTAATCCAACCTGCCTTCAGGCGGCTCACCCATCAGCGAAGCATCCCAAATCGCCCCCCACAAGGCGCGTCTCATTTTCTCGCTCAGCTTCGTCCGAACTTCCCCAAGCCATTTTGAAGCCGGGAAATCGAGCTCGGCCAATTTCTCCTCAGGCATGGCAATTATGAGTCCGGCGACCTTGCGCTTCAGAGCATCGTCAACAGTTCCTTGTTTGTCTTGCTTTTCTTCTTTCTCCTTGAGCACTTCCAGAATTTTGTACCAAGGGGGAATCGGCCAAATTTCCTTGCTCGATGCAGCTTTCAGAAGATTCACTGCCGATTCGACATCTTCTTCTACGAACCGCCACCAATCGCGGCTGAATTCCCAATATCCGCCCGGTTGTGTTTCTGCCCACCTGATGAATTCCTGGACAGGCATGTCTGCAAAATCTTGGGGCGCAGCAATCTCGTTTGGATCGAAAAAGCAGGCTGCGCTTGTGAAAAATACAAACTCCTCGGAATGGTCGCCGCCAGGTTCCCACGGCATATCGCGCTGGATGCGATCATAAACTTCTTGGGCCTTCGACGGTAGATTTATACCGCATTCGATCAACTTGTGAAGCCGCAGGCGGATATCCTGGTCACGAACTTCGTTCCATTCACCATCCGAAAAGACTTGGGGCGTCGGACTCAGCGGCGGCCCTTCCAAAATTTTCTCAATGAGGCGGACAAGGCTTTCTTTCGGAATGTCGTTCCCGCGCTTTCGCAGGAAACGCAGCGTTTCACGCTGGGTGTGGATATCCCACAGGGCCGGCTGCGGCTCTTCAAGCAGAACATCCAGACCGAGTTTCACGTCATGCGTTCCGGCTCCCGTCGCCGCGTACAACGCCAATCTGCGGAACACCGGATAGGGCAGGGATCGCCATCCCCGCGCAAGGTGCCCGGCTGCGTCCTGGTTGCCCGCGGCAACAAGTGCGTCGTAGGAATCCCGAGTCAACTCGATGAGTTGCGCCCAAGTAGGGGGGGATCGATTCTGTTCATGCGGGCTGATGGACGGGTATTCGGAATAGGTTATATCCCGATCGGGCGCGGCCTTATCGAACTCACGGAACCAATCCATGGCCTCCAGCAGAAGCGCCGTCAGTTCGTCTGCCATGGCGGCCAGAGTTCCTGCCCAGTCTTCGGCGCTATCCCGGAAACGATCTACATCCTCGAAATTTTCTCGGATGCCGATCAACTCGATCTCACACCAATCACTCAGACGCTGGGGTCCCGTCGGTTCGTTCCGAAGATTCTCGAAAATAGCCTTGAAACCCTGATCGACCTTGAACACCGGGAGCGGGCGAAGATGATTCAGAAAGACCCGCTTGGCGAAAACTGCATCGGGAGAGAGATACGGGAGAGAGAGCCAGTCGGAGTAAATTTGCCGTTTTTCCGAAAGCATATGAGCGTAACCGTCGTCCGCAAGCACTTGCCAGATTTTGCGCACTGCCGGTCGAGGTTCGGTTTTATCTTTGTCCAATTGGAATCGAATTTGTTGCCGCAAATCCGTGTGCAGAACTCCGCCTCCGCGCAGAACCCAATCAATCGCCTCCTGTGTGTCGAGGCATTCGACGATCCAGCGGCTTAAATGAAACGTAGCGTCATGAAGGGCAAGATAATCGGTCAACCGCTGCGAAACCAGCGGCACGGCGATAGATTCCCCGTTATCGGTTTGGCCGATAGGCAAGCTCAGAAGCCCTTCCCTTTGCAAAGGGGCGATCCAGCCGGGATGCGCCTTCGAATCTGCGAAGTGCCTTGCAATTTCAATATCCTTGAGACGCCAAGCCATATATTGGATGTCGTTTTTATCCTTGGGCGGATGCTGCCCCAAGCGGGCTATTTTCTCTCGGCGTTCCGTGCGTTCCTGACGATAGTCGTCGGCCCATTCTTTCAGAACCCGCCAAAGCTCTTGGTGTTCGTCGGGTTTATCAGCAGCATCGTAAAGAAGCGGTTCA
The DNA here is from genome assembly GCA_965242705.1 of Bryobacterales bacterium. Classification (GTDB taxonomy): domain Bacteria; phylum Acidobacteriota; class Terriglobia; order Bryobacterales; family UBA6623; genus CATQHP01. The sequence goes on along the minus strand of OZ251486.1, from coordinate 3,995,726 downwards.
ATGCCCTTCAGTCTCCATTTCCGTTCGTCCACCGTTACTTTTTTGCTTTTTTTGGCGAAAGCATAAGGCTGTTTGAATTGCTGCGGACTTTCTTCGCGCGCGACATCCAATGTTCGCACCAAAGAACGCATCATGGGGTCTTCAGCGCGGTATCCGATGAAGACCACGCGGTAGTGCCGGAAGAGATCGACTGCGAATCTGCGCGCCCAACCTTCCAACAGGTAGGCCCTGCTGAAGTCGGATTCAGTCAAGACAAGCTGCAAGTCATCCTGGCTGCTTCCCAATTTGCCGTGCAGATACGCCAATCCTCGAAAAGTCTCCCGTTTGGCCGGCGGCAAAGCCGGGGCGATGTGTCTGGTCAGCCGATGTTTGGAGCCTTCTTGCCTGCATAATTTTCTTACCGCTTTCTCGAACAAGTGGTCGAAATTCGTGGTCACCAGCCGGCCGCTCTCTTTGTCGAGATCCGCCAACCGAGTCAAAATCAGGTGCTTGTCGAGGTCGCGCCGCCTTTTCTGTAGGCGATTCCGTATTTCTTGACGCACCTGCTGCGGCTCATAGTTCCCTGCACGAGGATTTTCCAATATGTCCAACGCCTCGTCGTACCGGCCTTCGCAGAAAGCGCACCATGCCGGCGCCTCATCGGTCCCCGTTCGACGAGCGTTTGCAGGGAGCATTTTCTGGAGGACAATCTCGACCAACCCCTTGAAAGACGGCAGCCCTGCGGGCACGGAAACGCCCGCGCCGCAGAAGAATACGACATTGCCGTCTTCATGCGCTTGCAGCAGCTCTTCCGGAATCAACTCGAACCAATGCACTTTTCAGCTTTTGCCTGCCGAACGCCGCAACCGCCCCTATCTGAGATTAGCAGGGGAAGCCCTTTAGCCGGAGTTCAGCGCACGATGCCTGCTTTCTTCCGCGCCCGCCCGGCCCATGCGCCGCAGCATCGGTTCGCCGCCGCGGGTCTTTCGGGGGGAAGGCTTTTGCGGCAGCGCGGCTCTTTGGCGCGCCCCGCGGCGTCCGGGATTCGGATGGGCGGCGGACCCTCAAAATGAAGCCGAAACTACCGTTGAGAGTCATTTTTCGCTAACTTTGGAGTAGGTTTCGGTACGTTTCGGATAGGTTTTGAGCAGAAAAAAAGCCGCTTGGATCAAGAAAAAACCATTCTGAAACGCCGCGCGCCGGCCCATAACCTTCACGGAAACAACATCATGCGCTCAAAATCCGCGACAAAACCTTTGCACGCCGTGCGCTCCCGGCTCATTCTTTCCGCCCTTTTCCTTGCCCTGCTGCTCGGCTGCGTCGGCGAGCCGGAGCGCCGCCCGAACATTCTGTTCGTCATCTGGGACGACGTTTCTTACCCTCATGCCTCGGCTTACGGCTCGAAGATGGTTTCCACGCCGGCCTTCGACCGCGTGGCCCGCGAGGGCGTGCTGTTCCACAACGCTTTCGCTCCGGCGCCGGGATGCAGCCCGACGCGCGCGGCGTTCCTGACGGGCCGCCATATCTGGATGATCGAGCAGGCGGGCACGCATGCCAGCTCGTTCCCGCAAACCTATGTCTCGTACCAGGACCTGCTCGAACGGGCCGGCTACGCGGTGGGCTTCACGGGGAAACCCTGGGGGCCGGGCAAGTGGGACGTTTCCGGGCGCACGCGCAACCCCGCCGGCGATGAGTACAACGACGTCATGCTCAACCCGCCGCACAGCGGCATGAACAGCAAGGACTACGCCGGCAATTTCGAGGCCTTTCTCGCCCGCAAGCCGGCGGACAAGCCGTTCAGCTTCTGGGTGGGCGGCCACGAGGCGCACCGCAGATTCGAGGCGGGTTCGTGGCGCAAGGCGGGCAAGCGGCTCGCGGACGCCGAGGTTCCGCCGTTCCTGCCCGACGCGCCCGAAATCCGCGCCGACCTGCTCGATTACGCCGTCGAGATCGAGTGGTTCGACGCGCATTTGGGGCGCATCATGGAAACGCTCGAGCGCGCCGGAGAGCTCGACGATACGCTGCTTATCGTCACCGCCGACAACGGCATGGCCTTCCCCCGCGCGAAGGCCAACCTGTACGAGTTCGGAACGCACATGCCGCTGGCGATCCGCTGGCCCGGGGCGGGCGGCAGGCCCGGGCGCGAGGCGCGCGATCTGGTGCAGTTCGTGGACATCACGGCGACGATCTGCGACGCGGCCGGGGTTGCGCATCCCGGCGGCGCTTCGCGCCTTGCCGGACGCAGCATCCGCAACATTCTGGAGTCCGACCGGGAAGGGATGGTCGACGCCTCGCGCGACCGCGCCTTCAGCGGGCGCGAGCGCCATTCCTCCTCGCGTTGGAACAACTACACCTATCCGCAGCGCTCGCTGCGTACGCCGCAATATCTTTACATCCGCAACTTCAAGCCCGAGCGCTGGCCGGCGGGCGCGCCGCAAAAATACGAGGCCGACGGCAAAACGCTGGGGCCGATGCACGGCGGCTATCACGACATCGACGGCTCGCCGTCGCTGACCTTTCTGATTGAAAACCGCGGCGGCGCGGACATCGGCAAATACTTCCACTTGGCGGTGGACAAGCGCCCGGCGGAAGAGCTTTTCGACGTCGAGGCCGACCCGGGCTGCCTGCGCAACCTGGCCGCCGAGCCGGAATACGAGGAAACCCGCGCCGCGCTGTGGGGCGAACTGGAAGCCTATCTCAAGGAAACCGGCGATCCGCGGGCTGCGGGCAACGGCGATATCTGGGAGGAATACATCCGCTATTCGCCCATCCGCAAATTCCCGGCGCCGGCCGCGGATAGCGAATAGCGGGCGGCGGCGCGCCCCGATCCGCGGCTCATGTATTGCAGGTCAGGGTTGAGCTTTCGATTTCGAATCCTGCTTTCGTGATTTCTGCGGCTTGTTTGCCGGCGCTTCCCGGTTCGGGAAGATTTTTTTGCCGCAGATTGAGCAGTTTGCGGCTGTGGAGCTTTCGGAAGCAGGCTTCTCGGCCCAACCGCGTTTCGTCCGCCGGCGTTCGGCTCTTTTTTCTTTCGCGGTTTGAGCGTAGCATGCAGGAATGGAAACGGTTTTTTTGCTGGCGTTGGTCTTGTTTGCGTTTGCGTTGCGTTTGTTTGCGCCGTTGCTGCGTCTGCTGTGCGTTGTTGTCTCGTTGGTTTTGATTTTCGTGTTGGCGTTCGCTGAGTCGCTGCGCCAGTGGGTTTCCTCTCTTTTCTGACCTGGTTCGCCGGCGCGCCCGCCTACCGATCGATCTTGACCAACTGGTTTTCGACTTCGTCGATGTCGAGCCGGTGCCGGAAGGCGCGCTCGCGGATGCGCCGCACGATTTCGGGGTTGTCGCGCGAGATATCGTATTTTTCGCCCGGGTCGCGGCCCAGGTGGTAGAGCAGCGGCGTTCCCTGGCGGGTTTCGCCGCGGTCGCGGTAGCCCGACTGGGTGAAGAAGTGCGCCTTGTAGTCGCCCAGGCGCGCGGCGAACAGTCTCTCGCCGCGCCAGAAGAACATCTCGTTGCGCGGGCTGGGCGAGGTCATGCGCATGGCGCCGCTGAGGTCGTAGCCGTCCATCTTGCGGTCGTCGGGCGGCTTCGTTCCGGTCATGGCGGCGATGGTCGGCATCAGGTCGAGCGTCGAGCCCATGCCGGTTTGCGTCGTCCCGGCGGGGATTACGCCCGGCCGCCAGACGATCGTGGGCACGCGCATGCCGCCTTCCCAGGTGGAGCCCTTGCCTTCGCGCAGCGGGCCGGCCGCGCCGCCGTGCGTATCGAAAATCAGCCACGGGCCGTTGTCGGAGGTAAACACGGCCAGCGTGTTTTCGGCGAGTCCGTGCTTGCGCAAGGCGTCGAGCACCTGGCCGACCGACCAATCGACTTCCTCCATCGCGTCGCCGTATATGCCGGCCGTGCTGCGCCCGGTGAAGGCCTGCGAGCGGAACAGCGGCACGTGCATCATGGTATGGGCGAGATAGAGGAAAAACGGCCTGTCTTTGTTGGCTTCGATGAACTTGACGGCCTCTTCTGCGTAGCGCTTGGTGATGGTGTATTGATTCGCCGGGCGCTCGATGGTTTCCTCGCCGCGCATCAGGGGCACGTTCCAATAGTCGATGCTGTCGGGGTTGAGCAGCGCCCAGCGGCGTTTGCCGGGCGGCATGGTGGCGTCCATGTCGTTCGAGTAGGGTATGCCGAAATAGCCGTCGAAGCCCTGTTTCGTCGGCAGGTAGTCGGGCAGGTGGCCGAGGTGCCATTTGCCGACGTGCATCGCGGCGTAATCCTTCTGCTTGAGCATTTCGGCGATGGTGATTTCGCTTTGCGGCAGGCCGCTCCACGATTCGGGGAACAGCACGCGGATAATGTTGTGCATCATGCCGCTGCGGATGGGCAGCCGTCCGGTGAGCAGCCCGGCGCGGCTGGGCGTGCAGACGCTGGCGGCCGCGTAGAAGCTCGTCCACTTCTGCCCCTCGTGGGCCATGCGGTCGAGGTGGGGCGTGCGGATGGTCGGATGCCCGAATACGCCGATATCGCCGTAGCCGATGTCGTCGCCGAAGATGATGACGATATTCGGCGGGCGGTCTTGCGCGGCCAGGGTCGAGGCCGCCGTCAACGCGGCGAGGATGAGGCGCGGAAAGATGTTCATGGAAGCGGACATTCTAGCAGACCCCGGGCGCGGCGCTTTCACCGCGGAGCGCCGCCGAACAACTGCTTGAAGCGCGCGATCGAGGCGCGGAAGCCGTCTTCGAAGCCGCCCCCCGGCGGCCGGTAAACGCTTTCGAGCGATACCGCGCCGTCGTAGCCTTCGCGGTCGAGGGCGGCGGCGATATCCGCCAGGTAGGGCGCCATTTGCCCTTCGCCGAGGGCGACCTGATCGACGCGGGCCTTGGGCATATCGACGACGGCGTCTTTCACGTGCAGGTGCCCGAGATACCCGCCGCGCAGCCGCTCCCAGGCGTCGGGGAAGGGTTTTTCGGCGCAGTACAGGCTGTTGGCCGGGTCCCACAGGATTTTCAGATTTTTCGCGCCCAACTCGTCGATCAGCTTGCGCCCCAGCCAGGCGGAGCGGATCATCGCGTTGTTTCCGGTCTCGACGGCCAGCGCGGCGCCGCGGTCTTCGGCGAGCCGCGCGGCGGGCGCGAGCAGGGTTTTCAGCTTGTCCCAGGCGCCGCGGCTGACGTTCCACTGCTCGGCTCCGCCGCCGCCGAACAGTATCGTTTCCTTGCGGAAGCTCATCACGCGCACCAGCGGCGCGCCGACCGCCTGGGCCAGGTCGATGCAGCGTTCGAGTTTGGCCGTATGCGCCGCGTAGGCCGCGCCGCCGACCTCGGTTTGGAAGACGTCGAGGCCGCCGAAGATATGGCGCGAGACGCATGAAACGCGCATGCCGCAGCCGGCGAGCAGGTCGGCGATGCGCCCCGTTTCGGCGTCCGTGTGGCCGCCGACTTCCTTGTCCCAGACGTACTGCAACTCGGCGTGGGTCAGCCCGAACTCGCGCATGACCTCGAGCGCATGCTCGAGCTCGCGGTCGATGCCGTCGGTAATTACTCCCAGCTTGGCCGGCGGCGCGTTTTCCGCTACCATGCCGCTTCCGTATCGGCGATGCGTTCGAGCAGCTTGACGATCGCCCAGTTGTCTTCGTCAGGAAAGAGCGAGGCGCCCGACTGGAAGATTTCGTAAACCGCGCTGGTCAGAAACATCGCCGCGCCGTTTTCGTGGGCCAGGCTCAGGCTGATGCCCAGGTCTTTGCGCATGGTGCCGATGCGGCTGCCGGTGTCTTTGAAGCGGCGGTCGAGGATCATGCGCGCGCAGTTGGCGAACATCGCGCTGCCCGCCGGGCCGGAGCCGATGACGTCGAACACGGCGCGGCCGCTGACGCCCGCTTTGGCGGCCAGCACGAGCGACTCGGCGGTTGCGGCGAAGGTTGCGCCGATGAAGACTTGCAGCGCCGCCTTGACCGCCTGCCCCTGGCCGATTTCCTCGCCCACGTGAAAGATTTGTTGGGAAACCGCGTCGAGCGCATCGCGGTTCGCTTCCAGGACTTCGGACCTGGCCGCGGCCATCAGCGTCAGCGAGCCGCCCTCGGCGCCGGCCTTGCCGCCGCTGACCGGCGTATCGATCAGGCCGACGCCCGCCGCGGCCAACGGCGCTTCGAGGCGCCGCGCCTCGCCGGGCTTCATGGTCGCCGAAACGATCACGGTCGAGCCGGGCTTCAGTCCGCGGATCAGCCCGGCTTCGCCGAGCACGGCTTCGCACGCCTGCGCTCCGCTGAAGACCATCAGGAACACGGCGGCGCATTGGCCGCCCAGTTCGCGGCAATCGGCGGCGCGCCGTCCGCCGGCGGCTTCGAGCAGCGCCAAGCGCTCCTTGCGCAGATCGAAACCGACCACGGGAAAGCCCGCCTTGACGAGGTTTTCGGCCATGGGCAGGCCCATGTCGCCGAGTCCGACGAAGCCGATGGTTTTCTTTTCAGCCATGATTACCCGCGATTAACCGGTAAAAACCGTTTGCGCATCGACGAAGCAGATCGGATTGCCGAATGGATCTTGCCCGTAGAACAGCCGCTCGCCCCAAGGCATTTCGGCGATGGCGCCGTCGATGGCGCGGAAGTTCAGCCGCCGAGCACGGGCGAACGCCGCGTCGAGGTCTTCGACCGCGAAGTAGAGGTACTGGTTGGGGTGATGTTTCCAACCGCCGCCGCGTCCGTCGCCGTCGGCCTCGGGGTCGTAGCAGGCGAGGATCGCGCCGCCGCAGTCGAAATAGTGCCGCCCCGGAGAAACCCGCGAGCCCGGGGCGCCGAGCAGCGCGGCGTAGAACCGCTCGGCGGCGGCGATGTCATCGACGGGCAGGATGACGCGATAGAGCCGCGCGGCCATGACGCAGTTTACCCCTTTTCTAAAACCAGTAGAGCCAATCGACCGCGAAACGCAGCACCGGCCAGAACAGGCGGCCGAAGAACGACCAGGCCGCGATCAGTCCCAACAGGCTGAACATCGAATCGCGGCTGAAGTCGAACCAGCGGCGGGCGCGCTGTTCCGACAGGAACAGGCCGAGAACGGTATTGCCGTCGAGCGGGGGAACGGGCAGCAGGTTGAAGGTCATCAGCAGGATGTTTAGCGTGAACAGGATGCTGACGAAGAAAGCGAGCGGCTCGAAGTTGCCCTGCCCCTCGACCAAAGCGGTAATACTGGGCGAGTTCGGGACTGTGAAGAAGCCCAGCCGCAGCCCCAAATTGACGACGGCGGCGGCCGCGATCGCCAGCAGCAAATTCGCGGCGGGGCCGGCCAGGGCCATCCAGCCGGCGCGGTGCGGGTAGCGCTGCTCCCACAGCGGGCTGTACGGCGCGGTCGCCCAGCCGAGCATCCAGCCTTGCAGGGCAAAGGTCAGCAGGGGCACGGCGATCGTGCCCAGCGGCTCGCGGCGCATGTGCGGCGCCGGGTTGAGCGTCACTTGGCCGCCCGCGGCGGCGGTGTCGTCGCCGCCGCGTAGCGCAACCCAGGCATGGGCGGCTTCGTGGCACGTCAGCGAGAGCAGAAACGCGACGTACCAAAGCGCTCCGACCGCCAGTTGTTCCGGGTTCATGCGCGATCGCTCAGTGTAGCGCGCCGCCGGTGCGGGCGCGGATTGCTATGCTGCAAGAAGTCGGGTGCGGGGATTGCGATGGTTTACTACCGCCGGCAGCGCATGACTTCGAGTTTCGGCATGTTCCCGCCGACCCCGCCCGGCATCAAGAAACTGCTGTGGATCAACGCCGGGGCCTGGTTTCTGTTCGCGCTCGCCTACGCCGCGGGCTTTCGCCCCTTGATCGCGATCTTCCGTTGGCTGAGCCTGACGCCCGGCTACGTCGTTCGCGGCGCCGTCTGGCAGCCGCTGACGTACATGTTCCTGCACGACCCCTCGGGGCTGTGGCACGTGGGCTTGAATCTGTTCGCCCTGTGGATGTTCGGCGGAACGCTGGAGCGCGACTGGGGGACCCGCCGCTTCCTGAACTTCTATCTGTTGTGCGGCGTGGGCGCCGGCGCCGCCGACGTCGTGCTGCGCCTGCTGATGGGAACGTCCGCCGTGGCCACGGTCGGGGCTTCGGGCGCGGTGCTTGCCGTCGTCGCCGCCTTCGCGGTGATGTATCCGCACACGCCGATTCTGATTTCGTTCGTTCTGCCGGTTCCGGCGTGGATCGTCGCGGCGGTCTACGCGGCGATCAACCTGTTGGGCGCCGTCGGCGATTTCGCCCGCGGCGGCAACCCGAACGGCACGGCGTTCACCGTTCATTTGGCGGGCATGGCGCTGGGCTGGTATTTCGTGCGCTCGCGTCCGAAGCTGATGGAAGTCGATTGGCAGGCGACGTACAGGCAATGGCGGCTGCGGCGCTCGCGCAAGAGGTTCGAGGTCTATATGAAAAAAAGGGACTCCTCGGACAGAGGCGGGCCGTGGGTCAATTGACGTGGGTCGATTGAAACAGGCCGTCCGCTCAAAAAGGCGGGCGCGCCGGAAACAGGTTGACTCTCCGCGCGGGCGTCCCTAGAATTGTGGATAGGAGTGACAATGCTACCTCTCGAAACATTGCCGGCGTTGATCTTCGGACCGTTCAGCATGCAGGAGCTGATGATCGTGCTGCTGATCGCGCTGATTTTCTTCGGCGGGAAGAAGATACCGGAAATCGGCCGCGGCCTCGGCGACGGCATCCGGCAGTTCAAGTCATCGCTCAAGGGCGGCGACGACGAAGCGGACGAAAAACGCGAGGAATCGAAGAGCGAAGCCGCGTAGCGCCCGCCGTCTTTTGGCGGGCAGAGCGGAATCCGCGCTCGAAACGGATCTCGAGCGCGGCCTCCCGCTTCTCCCTGCAGCCGTGCGGCGCTGCTTGCCGACAATCGCGGGCTTCAGCCGACGATCGCGTCCTTGCACGCCTTGGCAAGGCGCAGCTTCACGACCTGCCTGGCCGGGATCTGGATGGACTCGCCCGTGGCCGGGTTGCGGCCCATGCGGGCCTCGCGGTCGGTCTTCACCAAACGGCCGATGCCCGGAATGATGAACACGCCGTTCGCCTTCGTCTCGCTGACGGCGAGCGAGGCGAGCTCGTCGAGCACCCCTTTCACGTCCTTTTTGTTGAGTTCGCAGTTCTCCGCCAGCTTGGCGACGACCTGGGCTTGAGTCAAGTTTGCCATGGATTCTCCTCCTTGAGTTGTTGCGGCCTGTCGGCCTGCTTCTGAAACATTCACGTAGTAAAATGATTTACCTACGCAAAATCATCATAAGCAAGCGAAAACGGCGTTGACAAGGAAAATTCGGTGGAAATTCCAGTTTTTTAAGGGTTTTCAGCGTTTTTGGCGCTGCGGGGCGCCCATCGCGCGCGAAGTCGACGCCATTTTGAGGATAAGGAAAGGACCCGCGGACGTGGGCACAGGAAAGCCGGAAAAGCCGATTCACGTGATTGGCGGGGGACTTGCGGGACCCGAGGCCGCGCTGCAGATTGCGCGGCAGGGGCTTCCGGTCGTGCTGCATGAGATGCGCCCCCTCCGCCGCACTCCGGCGCACCAGACGGACGATTTCGGCGAGCTTGTCTGCAGCAATTCGCTGAAGACGGAAACGCCGGGCAGCGCGCCGCGGCTGCTCAAGGAAGAGTTGCGCCGCATGGGCTCCGTCTCGATGGACATCGCCGCCGCGGCGCGGGTGCCGGCGGGCCATGCGCTGACCGTTGACCGCGAATTGTTTTCCGCGCGGATGAACGCCGCGGTCGCCGGCGAACCGCTGATCGAAGTCCGCCGCGGCGAAGTGACCGAATTGCCGGAGGACGACGGCGCGGTGCGCATCGTCGCCACGGGGCCGCTGACCAGCGACGCGCTGGCCGCCTCCATCGAAAAGCTCAGCGGGCAGGGGCGGCTGCATTTCTTCGACGCGATCAGCCCGATCGTCGATGCCGAGACGATCGACATGTCGATTGCCTACGAAGCCTCGCGCTATGATCGCTCGCTCGACGGCAGCGGCGATTACATCAACTGCCCGTTCAGCAAAGAGCAGTACCTGGCCTTTTACGAAGCGCTGCTCGGCGCGCGGCAGCATCGGGGAAAGGATTTCGACAATCCGAACTATTTCCAGGGTTGCCTGCCCATCGAAGAGATGGCGCGGCGCGGCGTGGACACGCTGCGTTTCGGACCGATGAAGCCGGTCGGCCTGCGCGACCCGCGCACGGGCAAGGGCGCCTACGCGGTGGCGCAGCTTCGCCGGGAAAACCTGCGCGCCGGTTCGTACAACATCGTGGGCTTCCAGAACCATCTCAAATACGGCGAGCAGAAACGCATCCTGCGCATGATTCCAGGGTTGGAGAGGGCGGAATTTCTGCGCTACGGGCAGATTCACCGCAACACCTACATCAACGCGCCCGCGCTGCTGGCGCCGACACTGCAACTGCGGCCGCATCCTCATGTTTTTTTCGCGGGACAGATCGCGGGCGTCGAGGGCTACGTCGAGGCCATGGCCACGGGGCTGATGGCGGGCTGGAACGCCGCCCGGCTGTCCCGCGGACGGGAGCCTTTCGTCTGGCCCGCGGCGACCGCGCACGGCTCGCTGGCCCGCTACATTTCGGGCGCAAACCCCGACAACTACCAACCAGCGAACATTACTTTCGATCTTTTGCCGCCGTTGGCCGTCGAAGAGCGCCGCCGTTTCGGGCGCGACAAAAAGGCGCGCCGCCTGCGCCAATGCGGCCTCGGCCGCGAAGCTCTGGACGATTTCCTGCAGCGTCATGAAGCCGCCGCCTGATTCCCCGGCGGCGACGGCCGTCGAACGCTTCCTCGCGTCGCTGAAACTGCGCAACGCTTCGCCCAACACGATCCGCGGCTACCGAACGGACCTGCTCGCCTTTACTGAGTATTTCAATGTCGGCGACGCGGGGCCGGCGGAGTTCGCCGAGTTCACGCGGTTGAACATCCGCGAATACATGGCCGACGGATTCGCCCGCGGACACAGCCAAGCGACCGCGGCGAGGCGCCTTTCGAGCGTGCGCGCTTTCTTCGATTTCCTGGTGCGCGAGGAAGGGCTGAAGGCCAACCCGGCGCGCCTGGTCGCCACGCCGAAGATTCCGAAGAAGCTGCCCGCCGTGCTTTCTACCGAAGACGCCAACCGGTTGATCGACGGCATCGCGTACCGCGAAGACCGCGATCGCTTTCCCAACAAAATCGTCCGCGACAGGCTGATTTTCGAATTGCTCTACGGCGCCGGGCTGCGCGCCGGCGAATTGGCCGGCCTCGACACCGGCGACATCGACCGCCGAGACTGCTGGCTGCGCGTTCGCGGCAAGGGGCGCAAGGAACGGCAAGTCCCCTACGGACCCAACGCCGCGGCTGCGCTGGAGCGCTATTTGCAGATTCGCGAGCGCCTGCAGGCGCCGCCGGAAGCCTCGGCGCTGCTGCTGCACAAATGGGGCGGTTCGCTGCGGAGGCTTGGCGAACGGTCGATTCGGGGCATCGTCAAGAAATACGCGCTGGCGGTCAACGGCGACCCGTCGCTGCACCCGCACTCGCTGCGGCACGCCTTCGCCACGCACCTGTTGACCGAAGGGGCTGACCTGCGCGCCATCCAGGAGCTTCTCGGCCACGCCAACCTTTCGACGACCCAGCGCTACACCAACCTGTCGCTGCAGAAGCTGATGGAGGTTTACGACGCGGCGCACCCGAAGGCGTAACGGCGCCTTGCGCCAACGCCCCGCGGGCTGCCGTCGGAACCCCCGCGGAAGCCCGGTGTTATGCTGGGATTTCCACCGCCCGCCATGCCCAAGCGAACGCTGTTTCTGAACCCGCCTTCGTTCGAGGGATTCGACGGCGGCGCCGGGTCGCGCTGGCCGGCGACGCGCGAGATCGAATCGTACTGGTACCCCGTCTGGCTGTGCTATCCGGCGGGAATGCTGGCCGACAGCAAGGTCGTGGACGCCCCTCCGCACGGCGTCACGCCCGAGCAGACCGCGGCCATGGCCGGCGATTTCGAATTCCTGGTGCTGTTCACCTCGACGCCCGGGTTCCGCAACGACTGCCTGCTCGTCGAACGCATGAAAGCAGTCAACCCCGATCTCGAAGTCTGCTTCGTCGGCCCGCACGCGGGGACCCTGCCCGAAGACACGCTCAACGCCTGCTCAGCCGTCGATTTCGTCGTGCGCAAGGAATTCGACTACCAGGTCGCTGCTTTCGCCAACGGCAGGCCGGCGTCGGAGTTGGGCGGCGTCAGCTTCCGTCAAAACGGCAGCGGCGTGGTTCACAATCCGGATGCGCCGCAGGTCGAAGACCTCGACGCGCTGCCCTGGGTTTCGAAGGTAATCAAGCGGGACTTGCAGGTTGAACGTTACAACGTCCCTTTCCTGAAGCACCCCTACATCTCGTTCTATACCGAGCGCGGCTGCCCCGCCCTGTGTACGTTCTGCCTGTGGCCGCAAACCATCTCGGGGCATCGCTGGCGGCTCCGCTCCGCCGCCGACGTCGCCGCCGAGGCGCGATGGGCTCTCGAAAACTTCCCCGGCATCCAGGAAATCTTTTTCGACGACGATACGTTCAACATCCGCAAGGAGCGCGTGATCGAGCTTTGCGCCAAGTTGAAGCCCCTTGATTTCACTTGGTCATGCACGTCGCGCGTCAACGTCGATTACGAGACCCTGAAGGCGATGAAAGAGGCAGGCTGCCGCCTGATGATCGTCGGTTACGAGTCCGGCGACCCGCAGATACTGAAGAACATCAAGAAAGGCGCGACGGTCGAACGGGCGGCGCAATTCACCAAAGACGCGCACAAGCTCGGCTTGGTCATCCACGGCGATTTCATCGTGGGACTGCCGGGCGAGACGCGGGAAACCATCCGCCGCTCCATCGACTTCGCCAAACGCCTCGACACCGAGACGATTCAGGTATCGGTGGCGCATCCCTATCCGGGAACCGAGTTCTACGACCACGTCCGGCGCAGCGGCGCGATCACCGCCGACTCGATGACCGACGAAACGGGACACCAGTTGCCCAACATCCGCTACGCCGATCTCGATCAGGCCGAGATGCTGGAATGGGTCGAGCGTTTTTACGACGAGTATTATTTCCGGCCGAAAGCCGCTTGGCGCATCGTGCGCAAGGCGGCGTTCGACCGCAAGGAGCGCGGCCGTTTGTACAAGGAAGCCCGCGAATATCTGGCGCTGCGCTCGAAGCGCAAGCAATACGTCAGCGAGCAGCGCGGCGCATAATGCCCGCATAATGACCCCGCATAATGACGTGGATAAGCGCAGAGACCGCGCCGTCGGCTCGCTGATAGGCTTGGCAGCGGGCGACGCCCTCGGCACAACGCTCGAATTCTCGCTGCGCGACAGCGGCCCCCGCGTCACCGGCATGGTTGGCGGGGGACCGTTCGACCTCGCCCCCGGCGAATGGACCGATGACACCAGCATGGCGCTCTGCCTGGCCGAGTCTATCCTCGCCTGCGGCGCCATCGACCCCGAAGACTTGATGCGCCGCTTCACGGCATGGCGGCAAGACGGCGACAATTCTGTGACCGGCGTTTGCTTCGACGTCGGCATAACCACGAGCGCCGCGCTGCAGCGTTTTCTCGATACCGGCGACCCGCTCAGCGGCGGCGCCGACCCGCGCACGGCCGGCAACGGCTCGCTGATGCGCCTCGCCCCGGCCGCGATCCGCTGGTGCGGCGAACCCGCAAAAGCCCGCGAGGCGGCCCGGCTGCAAAGCAGGACGACGCACGGAGCCCCGCAAGCGGTCGATGCCTGCGGCTTCTTCGCCGGCCTGCTGGTCGAGGCGATCTCGGGCGAGCCGAAGGAATCGCTGCTCAGCCCCCGCGCTTTCGAGGGGCACGAAGCCATCGCGAAGATCGCCGCCGGATCATGGCGCGGCAAACGGCGGGACGAGATATCTTCGAGCGGCTACGTCGCGCATACGCTGGAAGCGGCGCTGTGGGCTGCCGCCGGCGCCGAGTCGTTCGAAGACGCCCTGATCGCCGCGGTCAACCTCGGCGGCGACGCCGACACCGCGGGCGCCGTGACCGGCCAACTGGCCGGCGCCCTCTGGGGCGCCTCGCGCATACCCGCCGCGTGGCTCGAAAAGTTGGCTTGGCGCGAGCGCATCGAACGGCTCGCCGCGTCGCTGTTCGAGGCCGGCGCCGCGGACTGATCCGAAGCGCCCGATTCCCTGAAGAACAGGGGTCACAGATGCATCGGCAAGGTGCCGCGCGTTACGAGTCCGGCGCGCTGGTGACGTTTGCGGCCAGCAGGGCGTCGATTTCGGCTTCGGAGCAGCCGATTTCGCGCAGCACTTCGCGGGAGTGCTCGCCGACGTTGGGCGCCGGGCGGGGCGGCGCCTTTTCGACGCCTTCGACGACGATGGGCGAAGTCACGGTCCTGAGCGGCTGCGCGCCGCCCTCGATTTCGGGAAACAGCCCCTCGGCCTGCATCTGCGGGTCGTTGACGATATCCGGCAGCAGCGACACCGGGCTGAAAGGCATGCCGTTGCGCTTGAAGCCCGCGGCAAGATCCGCCATATCGCGTTTGCGGAACCCTTCATCGAGGGCGGCGATCAACGGCCGGGCGTTTGCCGCGCGGGATTCGACGGTCCGATAGCGGTGGTCGTCGATAAGGTCGGGGCGGCCGACGATGCGGCACAGCGCGGGCCAGTGCTTCGGCATGTCGAGCGCGCAGAGCAGGAAGCGCTTGCCGTCGCGGCTGAGGTAGTGGTTGGAGAGGGCGTTGCCGCAGTCGGCGCGCGAGCGGCGCGCGGGGTAGGCCGCGCCGCAATGCTCGGCCTGAATATACGAGCTGTTGGCCCATACGCCGTTGGCCATCAACGAGGTTGCGACGCGGGCGCCCTTGCCCGTCCGTTGCCGCGCGTAGAGCGCCATCATGATGCCGGCGGCGAGCGACATGCCGGTGGGATGATCGCCGATGCCCGTAGGGCCGCGGGACGGCTCGGCGCCGGCGTTATGCGTCAGGCTCATCAGCCCCGAGCGCGCCCAGTAGGCCGTTTGATCGAACGCCGGAGCGCCCGCCTCGGGACCGGCTTCGCCGAAGCCCGAGACATAGCCGTAGATCAGCCGCGGGTTGCGCCCGCGCAAAACGTCGTAGCCGATGTTGAATTTTTCGATCAGGCGGGGTTGGTAATTGGTGATGAAGACATCGGCGCTCGCCGCCAACCGGTGCAGAACGGCCTGGCCCGCTTCGTTCTTGAGATCGAGAGCCAGGCTGCGCTTGCTGCGGTTGTCGAGTATCCAGCAGTAATTGTGCTCCGATTGCGGCATCGTAGGCAGCGCGGAGAGCGCGCGGAAGACGTCGCCCGCGCCGGGACGCTCGACCTTGATTACATCCGCGCCGAAGTCCGCCAAGACGGCCGCTGCGCAAGGCGCGGCGATATAGCCGGCGCAGTCGATGACTCGAATGCCCGAGAGGAGGTTTTCCGGCACGGTGAAGCCTATCCGCGCAAAGCGGCGCGGCTTGGGCGGAGCTTGGCGAAATCCGCCCCGGAGATGACGTAGTACCACTCGGCGAAGCGATTGCGCAACTCTTCGTGAAGCTCCTTGCCTTCCTCGGCGTCGCCCTCGTAGCTTTTGGCGCGGTCTGCGCTGTAGGCCGCGCTGATGAGTACGTAGCGGCGCTCGCCCTCTTCCTTTTCGGCTTGTTCCTCCGAGCCTTCCCGCGCGCCGCCGCCGGAGGCGATTTCGCCGAAGCGCAGCGTGTAGCGCAGGCCGTTTTTGGAATCGACGATGATCTCGCCCTCGTTCGACAGCAACTGCCCCGTGTAGGGGTTGGGGAAGAATCCCTTGCCCTGCAGGGAGCGGAAGTTTTCCATCGTGGGCTTGATGCCGGAGCGGGCCTTGAGGTCGGCGGTGAGGCTTTCAGGCTTGGGCTGCACATCGACGATGGTCAGCTTGTCGAGCGCCGCGGTGAGATCGCTCATCGCGTCGGCGTTGGGCGTCCGCCCGCCCATCTTCCATTTGCCGTCGTCGTGGACGAGCGTCGTCGTCTGGCGGTTTTCGATGCGTCCGAGCCGCTCGTTGATCGAATACCTGTCGATGACGATGCGGCGCAGGTCTGACGTGGCGGCCTTGAGCAGGTCGGTTTCGATCCAGTCTTCGAAACGGGCCGAGATGTCGGCTTCGGTCTTGACCTCGTAGGTGCGTTTCTGCGGCGGTACGCGCATATATCGGTAGCCGGGCTTGCCTTCGACCTTGCCGCCGGCGATGAAGTCGGCCAGGACGTTGCCTTCGCCGTCGCGCAGCGTCACGCGCTTGCCGCGGCCGGCCAGCGAGGCCGCGTTTTCGTCGAGCGGGTCGACGACCGAGTAGGTTGCGTGGTCTTCCACGCGGTCGGAAACGATGCGGTCTTTGCGCAGCTCGATCAGCGCCGCCGCGGTTTGCGCCAAGCGCTGCTCGGCGTCGGCGGGGTAGTTGTGGTGCGACGGGATGACCCATTTGTTGTCGGTGAACTCGACTTGCAGCGGCGTAGCCGTGGCCGTCGCTTCGTTGTAGTCGATGACTTCGATGGTCTTCGGCGCCTGGGGGTCGGTGAAGTCGGCAAAGAAGACTTCGCCCTGGTCGTCGAAGACGCCGGGGGCGTACGCGCCCGGGTCCACGATGACCGCGGCGGCGGCCATGACCACCGCGCCCAGCACGAAATACAGGGTTTTCGTCAGTTCGCTCATGGGTGTCTATGCCTCCTGCTCGACAAGGCGTTCTTTTGAGACGCCGATTTGCTCGCGCTTGAGCCGCCGCGCCGAAACGAAGAGGAACAGCAGAAACGCCGGCACGGGCGAGAGCGCCACGGCGAGTATCTTGATGGTGTTCTGGATGCGGCGGATGCCGGATTCCATGTCGGCGCGGGCAGCTTCGAGTCTGCGTTCCTTTTCGTCTTCGATGTTGCTGCGGGCGACGGTGAGGCGCCGGTTTTCGATGCGCTGCTGATTGGCGATCATGATCCGCTTGGTCTGCGCGTCGAGATCGGTGCGGTCTTCCAGGCTCTTGACCGCGGCATCGAGGCGCGCCTGCGCGGCTTCGAGTTTCTCTTCCGCTTCGGCCTCGGCCTTGCGCGTTTCTTCGAGGCGGTCTTCCTCGTAACTGCGGGTGCGGGCTTCTACCGCGGTCAGCGTGCGGTGCCGCCGCCGGCGCTTGCGCAGATCGATGAACGAATCGTCGTCGGCCAGTTGATCGACGGCGTTGAGCAGGAAGGTCACGTTGTCGAAGCTCAATTCCTCGATTCCCTGGCGGCGCAGTTCGAAGAACTGCTCGCCCATCATGTCGGAGTCGGCGATGACGACGGCGTTGACGGGCGGGTCTTCGTCCCCGCCGGTGATGCGCGCCGCCAGGACGTGGCTTTCGTCGTCGGCCTCGTGCGGAATGTTGGTCGCCAACTGCGTGCCGAAAATCGACTGCTGCACCAGCCGGAACCACGACGTGGCGCCGGAATCGACGCCGGTTCGCAGCAGCGGCGAGAATTGGGTTTTGACGTCCCCGCCCTCGGCTTGCTTGAGGCCGCCGGAGTAGAGAAAGACCACCTCCTGCAGTCCTGACGCCGCGGGTTCATTGCCGTTGAACGCATCTTCGGCGCCGCTGCCGGTGCCGACGAAAACGACTTCTTCGGGCAGGTTGGTGAAGCGCGGATGCGGGTTGTACTTGTCCCAGACGATGCGGTCGCTCCGCCAGTCCACGCCGAGCGCTTCCATCAACGGCGTGACATCGGCGGGGGTGCGCTGCGGCTGCCCTTGCTGGAAGGGGTTCGGAGGCGTCTGCTGCGGCGAATACTCGATGTTGAACGCGGGCAGCGCATCGACGACCAGCAGCGTCGGCTTGCCGGACTCGGCCCACTCGACAAGCGCCGGCATTTCGTCCGGGTTCAAGGTGTTGGGCAGCACCGCCAGCAGCACGTCGATATCTTCCGGGTAGGGCTGTCCGGCGTTGACCTGGGTTACCTCGTATTGCTTGCGCAACTCGGCGACGATCGACCATTGCCGGGATTGGCTGCGTGCCTGGAAGTCGAATCCGCCGAACAGGTTGACGGCGGTGCGCAAAACGCCGATTTTCTTGCGTTCGGCATTGGCGGCGACGCGCACCGAGCGCATCAATTCGTATTCGACCGGCAGGCCTACGTCGAAGAAGGGGATGACGAACTCGTTGACGCCGCTGGTGAAGGCGATGCCCATGAAGATTTCGTCGGGGCCGCCCGGACTGCGGTACAGGGCCGGCACGGGTTGGGGGCGGATGTTGAAGCGATCGCGAGCTTCGCGCGCCTCGTCGGTGAATTGTTCGGTCAAGACCACGTTGGCGTGGACGCGGCTGCCGCCCAGAGAATCGAACTGCCGCAGCATCGAGACGATGTTGTTGCGCGTTTGCAGGTAGCGCCGCGGAACTTCGGGGCTGAGGTAGGCCTGGATGAACACGGGCTGTTCGGCTGCGAGATTATCGATCAGCGCGCGGGTGTTCGGAGCCAGGGAATGCAGGCGCTCGGCGGTGACGTCGATGCGGCCGCCGAGGCGTCCGAGCAGGATGGCCAAGCCGGCGACGGCGACCACGAGCGCGGCGCCGCGCACCGAGTAGTGGCGCGCCAGGCGCGGCGCGTCCTTGCCGGTGGCCCAGTGGCGGCGCCCGAGCAGCGTCACGTTCAGGTAGAGCATCGCGGCGGCGAAGGCGAGGAAGTACACGATGCCCGAGAGCGGCAGAACGCCCTCTGAAAAGTCGCGGAACTGTTCCACGAACGAAAGCCCTTCGAGCAGGCGCCGCAGGCTGCCCGCGGTGAGCGCTCCGGCGTGGGCGATGAAAACGGGCGCGGCGCAGAGCAGCGCGCCGAGGATGTAGGCGACGGTCAGGTTGGCGGTCAGCAGCGAAGCGGCCATGCCCAGAGCGACGAGCGCGGCGCCCATCAGCCAGTAACCCGCGTAGGCGGCGAACAGCAGACCCAGGTCGGGGCTGCCGAGGATCAACAGGACGACCACATGGCTCAGCGAGAAAAGCAGCGCCACGCTGTAGATAGCCAGGTACGCCGCGTATTTGCCGACCGCGATTTCGACGTCGGACGCGGGCAGGGTCAGCAAAAGCTCGTCGGTGCCGTTGATCTTCTCCTCCGCCCACGACGACATCGTGATCGCCGGAATCAGCAGGATCAGCAGATACGGGAACCAAGCGTTGAGCGTGTCGAGATTGGCCAGGTTGTTGGCGAAGAACGCCGCCTGCCAGAACGCGGCGACCGCGCTGAGGAAGACGAACAGCGTGATGAAAACGTAGCCGGTCGGGCTGCTGAAATACGAAGTCAGTTCCCGCCGGCAAACGGCTTGGGGAAGATGTCGAGATAGCGTCATAAGCGCGAGGTTCGTAACCTTACAGATCGAATTCGTAGCGTATGGTGCGGACGGGAGCGCCCTGCTCCAACTTTCGTTGGACCCTGTCCAACTTTTGCGCCCAACTGCGGACGGTGCTGCGGGAAACATCCATTTCGAGCACGATCTCTTCCTCGGTCTGGCCGTCGATCAGTCGGGCGAGCCCCTCGGCCCGTTTGGCGGCTCTCATGTTGCGGGCGCTTTCGTCTTCCACAATCGCAACCAGATTGTTGTACTCCGGGCTTCCCGGCCGCAGGCGAAGCCGCAGCGCCGGTCTGTCGAGGCTGTTCCCGCGCCTGACCCGCGACAGGGCCGTTTCAGGCAGGACCGTTTCGAATCGGCGCGGCGCGGGCAATTTTCTGAATTCGGACACGGCTTTACTCCGCCTCCTTTTCAATCGGGGCATGGTTTTCGGCGCTGCGCGCCAGCTCGGCGGTGCCGGTCAACATGCTGAAATACAAAGTCATTTCTCGTCGGCAAACGATATTGGAGAAGATGTCGAAATACCGTCACTTTCACATTTTCAATGGTCAAAATTCACGGTCTGTTTGATCGAATTCATCCTTTACAGACTGGATATGTTGACCTTTCTCCAGCTTCCACTGAATCTTTTTCAATGTCCGCACCCATCCTTGAATAGTGCTAGATGCAACGCCCATTGCCATCACAATATCTGCTTCGGATTCGCCCACAATTAACCTGATAAGTCCAATCGCCCTAATTGAAGCCCTTGAGCTGCGTTCGCTTTCATTGTCAATAAGCTTAATGAGTTTTTTATACTTTGAACTGCCGGGTTCAAGAGTAAGGTGAAATGCAGCTTCAGGCACAAATGCGGAAACGCCTTGAGGTTTTCTCAGTAGTGCGTTTTTTTGGCTTTCATATCCCGGATCATATGAAACATGTCCAGGGTTTCGGCTAGGTCTAGACCGCTGCCTCTGGTTCCGTTTTTGAAGAGAGGAAGAAACATGTATTTGTCCATGGGATTCGATTTCCCTCATAGATAGTTCCAATTTGGCGTCAGAGTACGTTTCAAACACCTTGCCTTTAAAAGTCTCGTCAACTTCTTTAACTTCGACAATTTCGTAGCGATCCTCCCCGAAAGGGAGATAGATAAGTTTACCCTTGACAAGCTCCTCTCGGTGCTTATCAAGGAAAGATTTCTTATATCTTACGCAATACATGCATCACCATTTGCCAGCATTGATCCTTCTTGTGGACTTCTTATCTCGCCTTTTTCCTTTTTTGAGATTTACACCATTCCTGAATATCTTTTTTCATCTTTGATTTAAAACCTTTTACTATTCTGATGCTTACAGCCGAAATCCCATTATTATGCCAAGAAAACTGCTTTCTGTCATTTGCCCAGCCGGCATAAACTATTTCATCATTTTCAACTTTTCGAATCTGGATATTCCCAGTCATAGAAGACCTATTCCCTGTCTCCCCAAAACCTCCTCTTGCATCTTCATAATGTAAATCACAGACAAAGTATAGATAAGCATTATCTTTAACTCTTACCAGATCTACCCCCGGAACCTTTTGAATGATGATCTGGTTCTCTATTGCCATGCAAAGGGATCCTTCCATGGGCACATAGATGGGTGTATTCCTCGGCAAGTCGCAATTCTTTTGTCCAAATGTAGATACAACATACACAATGAACAAAACGCCGATCTTCTTAATCATGAGATATCTCCTTTCAAAAGATGCATGAAGCGAATGGGAAGGCCGTTCTCCAGTTTTCTTTGTGCCCTGTCCAGTCTTTTCACTCGGTCTCGAACGGTACTGCGAACATCCCTTCTCAGTATAATCTCTTCTTCAGTCAGGTGTCAATCAGCCGGGCGAGCCCTTCGGCCCGCTTGGCGGCTCTCATGTTGCGGGCGCTTTCGTCTTCCACAATCGCAACCAGATTGTTGTACTCCGGGCTTCCCGGCCGCAGGCGAAGCCGCAGCGCCGGTCTGTCGAGGCTGTTCCCGCGCCTGACCCGCGACAGGGCCGTTTCAGGCGGGGCCGTTCCCAACCGGCGCGGCGCGGGCAATTTTCTGAATTCGGACACGGTTTTACTCCGCCTCCCGTTCGTTCGGAGCAGGTTTTTGGGCGTCGTTTGCCGCGTCGGCCGCGGCTGGCCGCGGCTCGGGTTCCTCGGGCGGTTCCGCCGGTTCGGCGGGTTGTTCGGCGGCGCCGGTCAGCCTGTAGAAGGCGTCGGCGAGATCTTCGCCGGCGGCCATTTCAGCGGGCGCGCCGTCGAACACGATGCGCCCTTCGTGGATCATCACGACGTGGTCGGCCGCGGCTTCGACTTCCTGCAGGATGTGCGTCGAAATCAACACGGCCTTTTCTTTCGCCAACTCGCGGATGAGCTTGCGCACGCCGCGTATCTGGTTGGGGTCGAGGCCGGAAGTCGGCTCGTCCATGATCAGGATTTCAGGCTCGTGCAACAGCACCTGAGCCATGCCCACGCGCTGGCGGTAGCCTTTCGAGAGCTTGCGGATCGCTTTCTCGATGACGTCGCCGAGGCTGCATTGTTCGACGACGGCGTCGATGCGCGAAGAGAGCCTGCCGTTGCTTAAGCCGCGGGCCTCGCCGAAAAAGCGCAGCAGCTCCAGCGGCGTCATTTCGGGATAGAGCGGGCCGTTTTCGGGCAGGTAGCCCAGCCGCGCCGCCGCCGCGATGCGCTGCGAGGCCACGTCGAGGCCGGCGATGCGCGCGGTTCCCGACGTCGGGGTCAGGTAGCCGGTGAGGATTTTCAGCGTGGTGGATTTGCCCGCGCCGTTCGGGCCGAGGAACGCCGTCACCTGCCCGGGGAAAACGCGGAATGAAACATCCCGGACGGCGGCGAAATTTCCGTAGAACTTGCTCAGGCCGACGGCCTCGATGGCGGGTGCGCCTTGTATGTTGCTCATAGGGCTGACTTGCCGCTTGGGCGTCCGGCGCGAAGTTCCCGCGCCGGGCCGCTTGCGGGAAAACGAAAGTTTCCGTCTATCGACTCCTTTGGAATGCCGAAACTAAAATTTAATCTAACCGAGACAGCGGCGCAAGCTCAAGCGGCAGGCATGCGAACGGGCAATTTTTCGCGAACGGGGGCGCGCCGCCAAGCGCCGCGGGCGTACAATAAGCGCATATGCCGCTGCGGCCCGTCCACTTGCTCGGTCTTGCCCTGTTTTGCGCGGCCGCCGCGGCGCAGGAAGGCGTCGAGCCGCTCGCGGTGGTCAACGGCGCGCCGATCTACGAGGGCAATCTGAAGACCGACGGCGAGTTGCTCCAACTCGAACGCCAGGCGTACGAGTTGCGCCGGCAGGCGCTGGAAGAGGCGATTGCCGACCGTCTGCTCGGCGCCGAGGCCGAGAGGCGCGGGGTCAGCCTGCAGGCGCTGCTCGATGCCGAGGTCAACTTCCACGTGGACGAAGTGTCCGACGCCGAGATCGAGGCGTTCTACGCGCAGCAAAGGGAGCGCATCCGCAGGCCGCTGGAAGACGTGCGCGGGCAGATCGCGGTTTTGCTCAAGGACAGCCGCTACGAGGCGGTGCGGCAGGCCTACGTCGAGAAGCTGCGCGCGACGGCGGACATCACGATTGCGCTCGACCCGCCGCGGCTGCCGGTCGATCTGTCGCGCGCGCCGCGGCGCGGCCCCGAGAACGCTCCGGTGACCATCGTCGAGTTTTCCGATTTCCAGTGTTCCTTTTGCCGGCGCGTACAGCCGACGCTGGCGGCGCTGCAGGAGCGGTACGGCGACAAGATTCGCTGGTCGTTCAAAGACCTGCCGCTGGTCAGCATCCATCCGGCGGCGCAGAAGGCCGCCGAGGCCGCCCGCTGCGCCGGCGAGCAAGGCAAGTTCTGGCAGTACCGCGAAGCGCTTTTTCAGAATACGAAGCTCTCCGACGATCTGCACGATCAGCTTTCGGCGAAGCTGAGTCTGAACGGAGACGTCTTCCGCGCCTGTCTCGATTCCGGGAAATTCAAGCCGCTGGTGAATGCCGACGCCGCCGAGGCGCAAAAGTTCGGCATCAGCGGCACGCCGGCGTTCATGATAAACGGAATTTTGTTGTCGGGCGCGCAGTCGCTCGACGTCTTCGCGGCGGTCATCGACCGCGAGTTGGAATTGGCTTCCGCGAAAGAGCAATAGCGTCCCGCGGAACTTGCGCCGCAGAGCGGCAAGCGCCCGTCGGCGCGGTATCATTGAGGGTGTTCAAGGAGGGAAAATCGATGGCCGAAGTTTCACGACGCGTTTTTCTGGGAGCCGGCGCCGGAGTTCTGGCGCAGGCGCAGGCTGCGGCGCCGAGCGACCGCGTGACCGTGGGCATGATTGCCGTGGGCTCGCGGGCGCAGGAGCTGCTCGAAGCGATCCGAGAAATCCCCGGCACGGAAATCGTCGGCGTCTGCGACGCCTATTCCGGACGGGTCGAGCGCGCCATTGAGCGCACCGACGGCCGCGCCAAGGCCTACGCGGGCTACAAGGAGATACTTGCCGACCCGTCAATCGACGCGGTGACCATCGCTACGCCCGACCATTGGCACAAGCGGATGGTCATCGAGGCGCTGGAGGCGGGCAAGGACGTTTATTGCGAAAAACCGCTCACCTACGCCGTCGATGAGGGGCTGGAGATCGCCAAGGCAGTCAAGCGCAGCGGCAAGCTGTTGCAGGTCGGCAGCCAGGGCATGAGCGGCGACAATCAGCAGAAGGTTCGCGAATGGGTGCGCGGCGGCAGGCTCGGACGGGTCACCATGATCCGCGCAAGCTACAACCGCAACAGCGCAAGCGGGGCCTGGATTTATCCCTTTCCGCCCGACGCTTCCCCCAAAACCGTCAATTGGGAGGCGTTTTTGGGGTCGGCGCCCGCGCATGAGTTCGATCTGGAACGGTTTTTCCGCTGGCGCTGCTACCGCGATTATTCCGGCGGCATCGCCACCGACCTGTTCGTCCATTTGTGTACGACGATTCATTTCGTGATGGGCGCCGTGATGCCCGCGGAAGTGGCGGCGATGGGCGACCTCTACCGCTGGAAAAAGAGCCGCGACGTTCCCGACACGCTCAACGCCGTGCTGCGCTACCCGGAAGGCTTCACCGTGAATCTGGGATCGACGTTCAACAACCGCGGGCCGGGCGGGGCGCAATTCGAGTTTCTGGGAACGGAAGGCTCGGCGGCGGTCGGCTTCCGCGGGGCGGTTTTCACCCCGGAGGAAGCGCGCGAGGACAATGAATGGATCGTCCGCGCGTGGCCTTCGAAGTTCGAAGAGGCCTACTACAAGACCGCGGCGGGCAAGGCCGAACTCGCCAGGCGGCCGGCCGGGGAGCCCGATGAATTTCCGGGGCGCGGCATCAACGCGACTTTGCTGCACCTCGAGAACTTCATCGAGTCGGTCAGGAAGCGCACTCCGACCGTCGAAGACGAGTGGGCCGGGCACCATGCCGCTTCGTGCGCGCATCTGGTCAACGATTCGGTCAGCCGCGGCGAGTTCGTGAAGTGGGATTTCGACGCGCGCAGGCAGGCCTGAAGCCGCCGCGCGCCCGTCCGCCCGCGAAGTCCCCGCCCCCATGTGTTTTCGGAAGAAGGAGATGAAGTGAGATGAACCAGGCAGGTTTGGGCTGGTTGGCGTTTGCGATGGTTACGGTTGCGGCGTTCGGCGTGTACGGCGTTTTTCTGCACAGCGGCCAGATGCATATGGCCGACCCGGTAAACGGCCGTTACAAATCGTTCCTGTTCGTGGGCATCGCCTATTTTCTGATCGCCGTGCTGGCGCCGCTGGCGCTGATGTTGTTTTCCGGCTCGGACTGGAACATTCCCGCCAAGGGCGCGGGGTTTTCGTTGATTGCCGGTTCGTGCGGCGCCGTCGGGGCGTTTTGCATTCTGCTGGCTTTCGGCGCCAAGGGCTCGCCCGCCGTGGTGATGTCGATCGTCTTCGCCGGCGCTCCGGTGGTCAACGCCGTGGTTTCCACCCTCCAGCACCCGCCCGCCGGCGGCGCGGGTTCGATCCGTTGGCAATTTTTTGCCGGCATCGCATTGGCCGCGCTGGGCGGCTGCCTGGTGACCCTCTACAAGCCCCCGGCCGCTCCGGCCGCCGCCAAGGCGCCGCCCGTGCAGACCGTACAATCGATCGAGGACGGCCGGTAGCCGCGGCGGACCTTCGACGCATTCCCTACTGCCGGAGGGATTTCCGGCTCCCTTGCCGCCCATGTCCGCCAATCTTGAAGACGAACAACCCCTGACGCCCGAGTTGCTGCGCGCGGCGCTGGGCGGCATGTTGATGGGGCTGGCCAATCTCGTGCCGGGCATATCGGGGGGAACGATGCTGCTCGCCGCCGGAGTTTATCCGCGGTTCGTCGGCGGCATTGCCGAGTTGACCACGTTCCGCTTCCGTCCGCGCTCGATGGCGCTGTTGGCGGCGATTGTCGGCGCGGCGGCGCTGGCCATCGTACTTTTCGCGGGCCTGTTGAAGGGGTTGGTCGTCGATAGCCGCTGGGCGATGTTCAGTCTTTTCATCGGGCTTACGCTAGGCGGAGTTCCCGTCGTCTGGAAGCTCATCCGGCCGGCGGACGCGCAGGCCTGGATCGGGGCGGCGGCCGGCATGGCCGTCATGGCCGCGATGGCGGCGGCGCAG
The DNA here is from genome assembly GCA_965242705.1 of Bryobacterales bacterium. GTDB lineage: Bacteria > Acidobacteriota > Terriglobia > Bryobacterales > UBA6623 > CATQHP01. The sequence continues at coordinate 3,969,846 of OZ251486.1, read as the reverse complement.
CCGGCCGCCGCAGGCGGCGGGGAGCGCTCTTACGGACTGCTTTTCGCTTCCGGCGTCGCCGGCGTGTCGGCGATGATTCTGCCGGGCGTATCCGGCGGTTATTTGCTGCTCGTGCTCGGACAGTATCTGACCATCCTGGGTGCAATCGACCAGGCCAAGACCGCGTTGCTGCAGGCGGGCGGCCCGCGCTGGGACCTCGTTTTCGACTCGATGCATGTTTTCGTACCGGTCGGGCTGGGCATCCTGATCGGCGCCGCGGCGGTCAGCAATGCAATCCGCCGGCTGCTGGTGCGGCAGCGGTCGTTGACTCTGGGCCTGCTGCTGGGGCTTTTGCTCGGCGCCTTTCTCGGGTTGTGGCCGTTCCAGGCCGGGGTTGCGCCGGACCCCGGCGATGTCGTCAAGGGCCAAGTCATGACGTCCGAGCGGATCGCCGCGTTGGAACCCGAGGACTATCCTTTGCAGCTTTTCGACCCGAGCGCCGGCCAAGTCGGCGTTTCGCTGGCGTTGATCGCCGCAGGGTTCGCGGTTACGCAGGGCGTTGCGCGGGTCGGCGCCGGCGAAGAGCGTTCCATTTGAAGGCGGGGCAGGCGCAGTTCGTCGGGCTATAATCGGTTTCTTTGCCGCGTCGGCATTCCCGCCCAATCCATGAAAGCTCTCCAACTCGTTGCGCCGCGAAGGCTTGAAATGGGAACGCTGCCCGATCCGCCCGACCCCGGTCCGGACGAAGCGCTGGTCCGGCTGCGCTCGACCGGCGTTTGCGGCAGCGACTTGCATTTCTTCAGCGAAGGCGGCATCGCCGGTTTCTCCGCGGACTATCCGCGCGTGCTGTGCCACGAGCCGGGCGGCGAAGTGCTCGCCGTCGGCAGGAACGTCACCGATCTTCCGGTTGGAGCAAAGGTCGCCGTCGAACCGGCGATCGTGCGCGAGGAGTGCGAGTTCAGCCGCGGCGGCCATCCGAACAAGGCGCTGCACGGCTCGTTTCTGGGCGGGGACGTACCCGGGGCGCTGCGCGAATACGCCGTGATGCCGCGGCGCAACCTGTTGGCCATGCCCGAGGGGATGACCTTCGCCGACGCCTCGTTCGTGGAGCCGTTGGCCGTGCTGTTGCACTCGATGGAGTTGGCCGAGTTGCGCATGGGCGAGTCGGTGGCCGTGATCGGCGCGGGGCCTATCGGCTTGCTGGCGGCGGCGCTGGCCAAGTTTTCCGGGGCGGCGGCGGTCGTCGTCGCCGACCGCATCGCGCACCGCCTCGAGCGGGCCGCCCAACTCGGCGCGGACGCCGCCGTAAATATCGACAGGGAATCGCCCGTCGATGCCGTCATGGACATGACCGGGCGCGGCGCGCACGTCGTTTTCGACGCCGCGGGCAAGCCCGACTCGGTACGCACCGCGCTGGAGTGCCTGCGTCCCGGCGGCCGCATGGTGCTGATCGGCATTCCCTCCGCGTCGCCGGTTCCCGTCGATTTCTGGCGCGCCATGGCCGTCGAAGCGACGATCAAGGTGCAGCGGCGCTCGAACGGCAACGACCATGAGGCGCTCGATTTGATGAAGCGGGGCGTAATTCGCTCCGATTCGATCGTCAGTCACCGTTTCCCGCTGGAAAAAGGCCAGGAAGCCTTCGAGGCGATGGAGGCCTACCGCGACGGCGTCATCAAGCCCCTGATCGAATGGTAGGGGACGCGCTTCGCGCGGCAGTGACGAGTGGAGAGTGCGAGCGCGGAGCGAGGCCGCGCAACGGCCTCGCTCCGCGGCGGACGAAAAAACAGCGAGAAATAGTTGTGGAAAAAGTGTTGACCGGGGCGCGGCGGGGGGACTACACTGCAAATGACGCAAGGAGCGGCCTTTATGAAACGCTTGGCGGTAATCTTCGCCGTCTGCTGCGGAGCGAGCGCCTTCGCTCCGGCGGCAGGCGAGACTTCCGTTGATTTTGCCCGCGACGTGGCGCCTATTTTCGAGCGGGAGTGTTCGCAGTGCCACGGCGAGAAGCAGCAACTTTCCGGACTCGATCTGCGCAGCCGCGAGGCGCTGCTGCAAGGCGGCAAGCACGGACCGGCGATCATCCCCGGCGACGCCGCCAAGAGCCGCCTCTACCGCCATTTGACGGGGAGCGAAGCGCCCGTCATGCCTTTCGGCAAGTCGCTTCCCAAAGAACAGATCGATCTCGTCGGGCGCTGGATCGACGCCGGCGCGCCGTGGCGGGAAGGCGCGGACGCGGCGGAAGAGAAAACGTGGTGGTCGTTCGCGCCGCCGGAGCGCCGCGAACCGCGCGCCGCCGCCGCGTCTCCGATTGACGGATTCCTGCTCGACGCCTTGCAGAGCAAGGGCATTGCGCCCGCGCCGCGCGCCGACAAGCATACGCTGATCCGCCGCGCGTATCTCGATCTCATCGGACTGCAGCCGCCGCCCGAAGCGGTTGATCGATTCATTGCCGACGATTCGCCGGACGCCTTTGCCGATCTGGTCGAAGATTTGCTCGCCTCACCGCTTTACGGCGAGCGCTGGGGCCGCCATTGGCTGGACGTCGTGCGTTACGCGGACTCGTCCGGCTACGAGCACGACTACGATTACCCCTACGCTTGGCGCTACCGCGATTACGTCATCGAATCGTTCAACGAAGACAAGCCCTACGACCGCTTCATTGAAGAACAGATCGCCGGAGACGAGGTCGAAGACCCCAGCGACGCCACGTTGATCGCCACGGGCATGCATCGTATCGGCCCGCGGGTGCTGTTCCGCGAAAAGGACAACCCGCAGTACCGCTACACCTATCTCGACGACATGATCGCCACGACCAGCCGCGCCTTTCTCGGTCTGACGGTGGATTGCGCGCGCTGCCACGACCACAAGTTCGACCCCATCGAGCAGATGGACTACTACCGCATGATGGCGGTCTTTTTCCCGCACATCCGCTACGACTTTCCGCTGACTCCGCGCGGGGAAGTCGCGCAGCGGCATGAGCAGGCCGTACAGACCCTTGCAGCGCACAACAAGCGCATTGCCGCGATCCGCAAGCCCTACCGGCGGGAACTCATGGCCAAGAAGTTGCTGCAGTTCCCGGCTGAGATACAGGAAGCGGTGCGAACGCCCGAGGAACGGCGCACGGAGGGACAAAAGCTGCTGGCTGCGCAAGTGCAATCAGTGGGGCCGGGGGAACAGGAGTTCCGCGCAGTCATGTCGGACGAGGAAATCGCGGAGGTGCAATCGCTCAGAGACGAGATCAGAAAGATCGAGAAAGAGTTGTCGGCAATGCCCTTGGCCATGGGCATTCGCGATGGGGACTACCGTCTCGCTCCCGACGGACGGGGCGATGAGGTGCAGCCGGGCAAGGGCGACCGCGAGGATTTCGGCGAGTTGAGCGGAAAATGGATTGCCGCCAAGCCCTATGCCCCGCCGCCGGCGTATTTCCTGCCCAACGCCGATTACCGCAACAAGGGCGATGCGGTCGAACCCGGGTATATCGCCGCCTTGTCGCGCGGGCAGAAGTTCGTTCCCGCCGCGCCGCAAGACGGGCGCGTTTCCAGCGGGCGGCGGCTGGCGCTGGCCAAGTGGATCGCTTCGGAAGAGAATCCGCTCACGGCGCGGGTGATGGTCAACCGTATCTGGATGCATCATTTCGGCCGCGGCATCGTGACCACCGCAGGCAATTTCGGTCGCATGGGCACGCTGCCTTCGCACCCGGAGCTGCTCGATTGGCTGGCGCTCGAGTTCGCGCGCAGCGGCTGGAGCGTCAAGGCGATGCATCGGCTGATCATGAATTCCGATGCGTACCGCATGGCCTCGGCTCACGACGATGAAAAGGCGCGCGAGGCCGACCCCGAGAACGTCCTGCTCTGGCGCTATCCGCGGCGGCGGCTCGAAGGCGAAGCGATCCGCGATTCGATTCTGACGGCGGCCGGCAATCTCAACCTGCAAGCCGGCGGCCCGGGGTTCTTCCCGCCGATTCCGCAAGAACTGCGCGCCTCTTTTCCCAAGGGCGAATGGAAAATGACCGAGCCGGGTTCGGCGGTGTGGAGGCGCAGCGTTTACATTTACGGTAAACGCGGGCTGCGCTATCCGATGTTCGAGGTGTTCGATTTGCCCAACATGAACGTGGCCTGCGAACGGCGCACGACGACGACCGTGCCGACGCAGGCGCTGACCCTGCTCAACAACGACTTCACGCTGCGGCAGGCGCGCTATTTCGCGGAACGCGTCGCAGGCGCGAAGACGTCCGCCGATGAGCGGATTGTCGAAGCCTACCGCATCGCGCTGAGCAGGGAGCCGAGCGCCGTCGAATTGGCGGCGAATCGGGATTTTCTGGCGCGGCAGGAGCGTTTCCACAACGGCGACGCGACGGCTGCCCTGACCGACCTTTGCGACGTGATTCTGAATCTCAATGAGTTCGTTTACATCAACTGACAAGCGCGTCGTTTCGCGCCGCGATTTTCTGTTCCGAGCCGGCGAGGGCATCGGCGGCATCGCCTTGGCGCACATGCTGCAAAAGGAAGGTCTGCTTGCCGCGCAGCCGGCCTGCGACGCATCGGGGGTTACCTCGCCGACCGCGCCGCGCAAGCCTCACTTCAAGCCGCGGGCCAAGGCGGTGATCTCGTTGTTCATGAGCGGCGGCGTCAGCCACGTGGACAGCTTCGATTACAAGCCGATGCTCGAAAAGCGCCACGGCAAGCCGTTGACCGGCAAAGGCAAGGTGCGCGTGCGCCAGGGTTTCCCGGGGCCGCTGATGAAAAGCCCGTTCGCCTTCAGGCAATACGGCGACAGCGGCAAGCATGTTTCCGAGTTGTTCCCCCACATGGGCTCGATGGTGGACGATCTGGCGTTCATCCATTCCTGCCAAGGGCGTTCGAACGACCACGTGCTCGCGCATTACGAATGGAATACCGGCTCGCTGTTGATGGGGCACCCCAGCGTGGGAAGCTGGGTAACCTACGGCTTGGGCTCGGAGAACCAGAGCCTGCCCGGTTTCGTCGTCGTTTACGACCACCGCGGCGGCCCGTTTTCGGGGCCTGCGAACTGGAGCAGCGGCTATTTGCCGGCGGCCTATCAGGGGACGGTTTTTCGCTCCTCGGGCGACCCCATCCTCGACTTGCGGCCGCCCCGCGGCATGGTTTCTCCCGAGCAGCAGCGCGCGCGGCTCGATCACTTGGCGGCGCTGAACGACGAACACGCCAAAAAGTACCCCGGCGCCGGCGATTTGGCCGCGCGCATCGCTTCCTACGAATTGGCCTACCGCATGCAGGGCTGCGCGCCCGAGGCGGTGGACATCGCGCAGGAATCGGAGACCGTGAAAAAGCTCTATGCGCTGGACGACCCCGTGACCGAGCCTTTCGGCAGGCAATGCCTGCTGGCGCGCCGGCTGGTCGAGCGCGGCGTACGCTTCGTGCAGCTTTACAGCGGCGCGCTGCGCCAGCAGAATATCGACACTTGGGACGCGCACAGCAACCTCGTCGAAAACCATACGCTTCACGCCAAGGAAGTGGATCGCCCGATCGCCGGCCTGCTCAAGGACTTGAAGCGGACGGGACTGCTGGATGAGACGCTAGTGGTCTGGCATTCGGAGTTCGGGCGCATGCCGATCTCGCAGCGCGGCGTCGGCCGCGACCACAATCCCGGCGCGATGACGGCCTGGATGGCCGGGGCGGGCATCGAAGGCGGACAGTCGATCGGCGCGACCGACGAGTTCGGCTACAAGGCCGAGCAGCAGGTGATGACGTACCACGACCTGCATGCGACGATGCTGCACATGCTCGGCATGGACCACACCCGGCTGACCTATTTCTTCAACGGGCGGCACATGCGCTTGACCGACGTGCATGGCGAGCCCATCCCGCAAATCGTCGGGTAACGGGGTAACGCGCATCCGCGGACGCCGCCGCGCCGCCGAAGATACGAGCGGCCCCGCCGCGGGGCTTTTCACGGGCCGCGTTGAGGCGCAGATGCGGGCTTGCCCGAGCCGTTTGTACACTGGTGGGAATAGAACTACGCCATGTCCGAACGCGAGAGCAAGCCGGAGCGCAATCGCCTGAGCGCATGGCGCAAGGGCATAGGGCGCTGCAAGGCGTATCTGCTGCCCGCCGTCGTCGTGATTTACACGATTGCCCTCGTTGTTGTCGATCAGGTGCGCTTCGAGGTTTCCGAAGAAGGTCCGCCGCGGCCGAACATCGTTCTGATCCTTGCCGACGACCTCGGTTACGGCGACGTCGGCTATAACGGCGCGGTCGATATCGAGACGCCGAACATCGACCGGCTGGCGCGGGAAGGGGTCATCTTTTCCAACGGCTATGTTTCTCATCCTTTCTGCGGCCCGTCGCGGGCGGGACTGATAACCGGCCGCTACCAAGCGCGCTTCGGGATGGACGAAAACCTGGCCTATGCGCCTTTCGATCGGGAGCACGGCTTGCCGCCGGAGGAAAAGACCTTCGCCGCGCGGCTCAAGGAAGCCGGCTACCGCACCGCTCTGGTCGGCAAGTGGCATCTCGGGGCGGCGGAGCCGTTCCATCCGCTGAACCGGGGCTTCGACTTCTTCTACGGTTTTCTCGGCGGCGGGCACGATTATTTCCGGTTCAACGCTGTCAGATCGCACGAATCTCTGATGCCGCTCAGCGAGAACCGGAACACAGTCGGATTCGAAGGGTACCTCACCGATGCGCTGACCGACCGCGCGGTCGATTTTATCGGCGAACGGCAGGATTCCCCGTTTTTCCTGTTCCTGTCGTACAGCGCGCCGCATGTTCCTCTCCAGGCGCCCGAGGCATTGATCGAAAAATATGCGCACGTCGAGCCTCAGGACCGGCGCATTTATGCGGCGATGGTGGACTCGCTCGACCGCAACACGGGGCGCGTGTTGAGAGCGATCAAAAGAGCCGGCAAGCGGGACGAAACCCTCGTTTTCTTTCTCAGCGACAACGGCGGCGTCTATCCGTGGAGCATCGGGTTGGAACACTACACTTGGTCGGACAACGCTCCCCTGCGCGCAGGCAAGACCAGTATGTTCGAGGGCGGCATCCGCGTGCCGTTCGCCGCTTTGTGGCCGGCGCGATGGCCGCGGGGCGAGATATGCGAACAGCCGGTGATCAGTCTGGACATCGCCGCCACGGCCCTGGCTCTGGCCGGCGTCGAAGACGACCCGGAGCAGCCTCTCGACGGCGTCAACCTCGACCCCTTCTTGCGCGGAGAGGCGGCAGGGCCGCCCCACGAGGCCCTTTTCTGGCGCAGGCGGAGCGGGAATTCGGCCGCCTACGCCGTGCGCGAGGGCGATGCGAAACTCGTCCGGGACGGCGACGCGGGGGAAGCCGCGCTCTTCGACCTGAACAGCGACATCGGCGAGACGCGCGACCGAATCCGAGAGGATGCCGACACGGCGGCGCGGTTGGCCCGAGTCTGGAACGAATGGAGCAGCGGAACCCCCCGGCTGCGCTTTGTCGGACAAGGATCGTATGAGGGGTCTCTGAGGAAGTGGAGGAAAGAGACCGCGGAAAAAGCCCGGCTGGACGCGCTGGCAAGGCCGCGGTTTCGGATCGAACTGGAGTCGGCCGCCACCGGCGAATGACCGCGCGCGGACGCCGGCCGGCGAAGCCCTGCCTCCGCTTCCCAAACGGGCGAACTCCTGCCGCCCGTGAACCCCGTAACCGCGGCGCAAGCCGGCGCCGGTCACCGCCCCGGACAACTGCTTGTGCGCCTCGTCCGCCCGCGTCACCAAGAGGATGTCCTCGCGCCGGTAAACCCGCGCAAAACGCCCCCGCCGATAGACCGGCGTGCGCAGCGCCCGCTCTCGCACAAACTGCCTGCTCCAACACGCTGCATGACCGGGTTGCGGCGCGGCGCCGCAACCCAAACCGCCGTCTCGCACAAACTGCCTGCTCCAACACGCTGCATGACGACTCCTATCGCCCACAGCTTGCTCTTCTCCTACGCCATTCCCCCTCGACTTCCTGCACGGATGCTTATCTTGTGTTGGAGAAGACACTGGACGCGCAACATCCGCTATGCTGTTGAATCGGGCGGCTTGCGCTTCGCAGGCACAGGAGGAGGGCTTCTTGAGCGACTCAAAGCTGAGCATCAGCGATTCCCGCACAGGGCAAGGCTACGACGTAGAGATACGCCGTGCGACGGTCCGCGCCATGGATTTTCGGGCGATCCGCGAAGATCCCGAGGAGTTCGGGATGCTCGTTTACGACCCCGGCTACACCAACACGGCATCATGCACCAGCCGCATCACCTTCATCGACGGCAAGAAAGGCATCTTGCGCTACCGCGGCTATCCGATCGAACAGCTTGCCGAGCAGTGCTCCTATACCGAGGTCGCTCACCTGCTGCTGCACGGCGAGTTGCCCACGCAGCACGAGCTCGACGCCTGGAACACGGAGATCATGGAAAACTCCATGCTCCACGAAAACATCAAGAAGTTCATGGACGGTTTCCTGTACGACGCGCACCCGATGGGCATGCTGGTCAGCACGGTGGCGGCGCTTTCCACCTTCTACCCCGACGCCAAAGACATCGGCAGCAAGAGCAACCGCTACCGCCAGCAGGTCAGGCTGATCGCCAAGATTCCGACGATCGCCGCGTACGCCTACCGCAAGAGCCAGGGCTATCCCTACGCGTATCCCGATTGGGACCTGGGTTACAGCGAAAACCTGATTCATATGCTCTGGAGCGGGACGCGGCGGCAGCCGAAAGCCGAACAGGCGCAGATTTTGGCGCGGGCGCTCGATACCCTGTTCATCCTCCATGCCGACCACGAGCAGAACTGCTCGACCTCGACCATGCGGCAGGTCGCCAGCGCGCACGCCGACCCCTACGTCAGCCTCTCGGCGGCGGCCACTGCGCTTTACGGGCCGCTGCACGGCGGCGCGAACGAGGCCGTGCTGACCATGCTCGACGAGATCGGCTCCGTGGAGCGGATACCCGAGTTCATCCGTCAGGTCAAGTCCGGCGAACGCCGCCTGATGGGCTTCGGCCACCGCGTTTACAAGAACTACGATCCGCGCGCGCGAATCATCCGCCGCATCGCCGACGAAGTGTTCGAGATCACCGGGCGCAACCCGAAAATCGACCTCGCCAAGGAACTGGAGCGCATCGCGCTCGAAGACGACTACTTCATCAAGCGCCGCCTCTACCCGAACGTCGATTTCTACTCGGGCATCATCTATCAGGCGATGGGCTTCGCCCCGGAAATGTTCACCGTGCTGTTCGCCATCGGGCGCACCGTCGGCTGGTTGGCCCATTGGGAAGAGTTGATGAACGATCCGGAAAAACGGATCGCTCGGCCCCGGCAGCTCTACCTCGGGCCGGACGAGCAGAATCTGGTTCCCATCGAGCAGCGGCTCGGGCGCGCGCGCGCCAAGGTTTCGTAACGCCGTCCGCCGCCCCGGGATGCTCCCATGTCAACGCCGCGCCTGATTCCCAGGGCCAACCTGACGCCCTTCATCCTGCTGACGAGTTGTTTCGCTTGGTGGGGGCTGGCCAACAACATGACCGACACGCTGCTGGCCGCGTTCAAGCGGATCATGAGCATGTCGGACTTTCAGACCTCGTGGATCCAACTGGCTTTCTACGGCTCGTATTTCTGCCTGGCGCTGCCTTCGGCGATTTTCATCCGCAAGTTCAGCTACAAGGCGGGCGTGCTGCTCGGGCTGGGGCTTTTCGCCGTCGGCTCGCTGCTCTTCTACCCGGCAAGCCTGACCATGAACTACTTCCATTTCCTCGCGGCGCTCTATGTGCTCGCGGGAGGGTTGTCGGTGCTGGAAACTTCCGCCAACCCGTATATCATCGCCATGGGTCCCGAAGAGAGCGGCGTGCGGCGGTTGAACCTGGCCCAGTCATTCAATCCGATCGGCTCCATCGCCGGGGTGTTCCTGAGCAAGTGGTTCATCCTGTCGGGGCTCAATCAGGCCGATGCCGAGTCGCGCGCGGCCATGAGCGCCGAGCAACTCGAACGCATACAGGCCGAGGAACTCGCCGCCGTGATGGGGCCTTACGTCGGCGTCGCGTTGGTTCTGGCGGCGCTTTGGGTCTGCCTGGCGCTGATCAGGATGCCCAAAGCCGCGGACGCCGGCGGCGGGCGGCTCATGCCGACTTTCAAGCGCCTGCTGCGCAACCGCAACTGGACGTGGGGCGTCATCGCGCAATTCTTCTACGTCGGCGCGCAGATCGGCGTATGGTCGTTCACCATCCGCTACGTCATGACCGAGTTGCATTTGAACGAAGAGCAGGCTTCGAGCTACTACATCGCCTCGCTGATTCTGTTCGCGCTTTCCCGTTTCGTCTGCACGGCGCTGATGCGCGTCTTGACGCCGGGCGCCTTGCTCGCCGGCTTGGCAACTGCGGCCATGGTCTGTACGCTGGTCGTGATTTACGGGCGGGGCCATGCGGGCGTCTATGCGTTGGTGGCCGTTTCCGGCTGCATGTCGTTGATGTTCCCGACGATTTTCGGGCTGGCCGTGCGCGGGCTCGGCGAAGATACCAAGATCGGCGGCTGCGGCCCGATCATGGCCATTCTGGGCGGCGCAGCGCTGACGGCGGCGCAGGGGCAGGTTTCCGACGCCGCGGGCAGCATTCACGCCGCCTATTGGGTTCCGCTGCTGTGCTTCCTGGTCGTCGCCTGCTACGGCGCCGCGGCCTGCCGGCAAGAAGCCCGCCGCCCCTGACCCTGTAAACCGCCAAATAAAACGAAACGAAATTACACTTGAAATGAAACGCCGCGGCCGCGCAGAATATTTTCGATTTTTCAGGCCGCCGGCACGGCGCGGATGTGCGTCCGTGTCGCCGTGTCGAGGCGGTGCTTGGCGGCGGTGACGTATCCATTCGCCGGCCAGCCCGGGGCGGAAACCGTCGAGGCGCAGCTTCACGCCTGCGCGCAATTCAGGGCGCCAGGGAACCGTGCGGCAAGAGAATCGCGTCGTCCGACTCACAGCCCGAAAACGCGCCCATCGCCGCCGACCAGCGGCAGCGGCTTGCCTGGCCCCGCCTGCGTGCGCAACACATCGACCTGGGCGATGCCGCCGCGATAATCGGGGTAGATCAGGCCGCTCAATTCGATCCGCTCGTCACCACGAGAAATGAACTCCTGCATAGACCGCTTGCCGACGCGCGGCGTGCTTTTCCATCCGTATTCGACGCTCCGGCGCAGGCTCCCGTAGGCCGCCGTGCCGACCGAAAAAACGCAGCCGCCCAGCGCCATCATCATCGCCGGCCACCCCCGCCGCAGACCAGCAACTCACGCACCGGATTCACCCGGTCGCGTTTCACCGAGTATTTCGTATCGACAGTTTCGATCTCGCAACCGCCGAACAGCCGCCGCATGGCCGGCGTATCGGCCAGCGAGAGCAGGAACCGCCCGCGCAGCCGTGCAGGCGCTCGGCCAATACCGCATGATCGCCGGGCGCGAACAGCCCCGCGCCGTAACCTGCTTCCCGACCGTGATACGGCGGGTCCAGATAGAACAGCGTCTGCGGCGTGTCGTATCGAACGATGCCCTCGCGCCAGTCGAGACATTCGATGCTCACCATATCCAGCCAAGCGGCCACCAGGCGGATCGAACGCATGACCCGACTGGGCCGGAAGCGAGAGACTTGGCTATGATCCACGCCGTATGTCGCGATATACGGTCGCCGAAACAGACCCGCTGCAAGTAGAGAAACCGAATAGCCCGTTGGATGTCCGTCAACGCCTCGGGGTCGATCCGGCGCTGGCGATCGAACTCGGCGCGCGAAGCAAACAGGAACTCCACGCAGCGGCAAAGCTCATCGGGATGTTCTCGAACACAGCGGAAAAGATTCATGTGCGCCTCATACAAGCGGCGCACGGGGCGCTTCGCACATCCGCATGGCCTGTTTTTCCTTTGCCTCCGGCGCGCCCCAGCTTTTTCTCCGGTTCAGCGCGCATTTTCCTCTTGAGAGCGACCCCGGGGTGGGTTACCAAATTCCGGGCGCATGCGCCTATGCAGTTTGATCGTGCCGTTGCTGGAAAGCGGGCTTTCCCGGATGCTTGGCGCCGCGGCGCTTGCCGCGCTGACCTTCGCGGCGCCGCTCTGCGCCCAGGAGGCTGAGAAGCCGGCCGCGCAGGCCGTGGAAGAGCTTGAGCCGGCCGGCGAGTCCGCTGCCTCCGCTGCGGACACCGTTGAGGAGGGGGCTTCCGGGGCCGCCGCCGACCGCACCGAGCTCAACCTGCTGGGCGAGGTGGACAGCCAGCGCGGCGAGGGACGGCGCAACGAAAATCTCGGCCTGACGCTCATCGACAACAACGTCTTGCGCGACCTCAACACACGGATCGGCACCACGGCCACGCTCTTGAGGGACATGAAGATAGAGCAAAGCTATTGGGGCGCCGAGTTCGGCGGCCCCCCGTCGCGCCCCCTGCATCTGCCACCCGCCCGCGCCGCCGCCGTCCACGGCAACCTGTTCTGGACGCACAACAACAGCATCTTCAGCGCGCGCTCGTTCTTTCAGGTGGGCGAAGTCCAGCCGGCGCGGTCGAACGATTACGGTTTCTCAGTGGGTACGCCGCTTTGGCGCGGGGGCGCTTTCACTCTCGACGGCAGCCAAGTCAAGAACCGCGGCCAAGTCAACGGCAACGTGCTTGTGCCGTCGCTCGAAGAGCGCACCCCGCTGACCAACGACCCGCGCACACGGCCTCTTGTCCAACGCATCCTCGATGCGTACCCCGCCCAAGCGCCCAACCGCACCGACATCAACCCTCGGGCGCTCAATACGAACGCACCGCAGGACATCAACAATAACCGCCTGTCCGGCAAATTCGACCAGAATTTCGGCGACGGCCGCATCACCGCCGGCTACAACTTCGTCAGCCAGCGCGTGGACGCCTTTCAGCTTGTCGGCGGGCAGAATCCAAATACGACGACGCGCAACCACCAGGCCCGCCTGACCTGGAGCCGCGCCTGGACGCCCGCCACGACAACCGACTTCACGGCCGGTTTCGACCGCGTAGGCTCGACGCTGCTTCCCGACGAAACTTCCTTCGGCCCGTGGATCCGCATCGGTGGCGAGCTTACCTCTCTGGGGCCGCCCGGGCGCTTTCCGGTGGACCGCGCGCAGAATCAGTTTCGCTACGCCGCCCGCGCGAAACATGTCCGCGGCAAGCACAACCTGGCCTTCGGGTTATCGCTCATCCGCCGCCAAGTCAACGGCGCGGAGTTCCAGGACCACCGCGGACTTTTCGTTTTCCGCCGCAATTTCGGCCAAGACGGCGTGACCACTCTTCGCCTCGGCAGACCGAGCCGTTACTTCCTCGCCGTCGGCAGCATTCACCGCGGATTCCGCAATTGGCTTGCCCAGACCTATATCGGCGACGACTGGAAAGCGTCGCAAAATCTGACCCTGAGCTTCGGGCTGCGCTGGGAGCCGGTTACGCGCCCGACCGAGGTGAACGATCTGACGCAGGTACCTTACGATTCCGACCGCAACAATCTCGCCCCGCGGTTCGGCTTCGCCTACCGGCTGCCTGGGCGCCTGGGCGCGCTGCGCTCGGCTTACGGCATCCACTACGGCGAAATTTTCACGGCAACCTACATCCAGGCCCGTCTGAACCCGCCTCAAAACGTTACGGTCGATGTCCAGGCTCCGGACTTGGCCGACCCTCTGGGAGGCCTGGACGCGGACAGTATCGACCGCAACGCACGCTCCACCCGCTACGCCATCGCGCCCGACTTGGCGACCCCCTACACCCATACCTACAATTTTTCGTGGGAGTTGGAGCCGGCCCGCGACTGGAAGCTCGAATTGGGCTACGTCGGCAGTCGTTCGCACAAGCTGCTGGCCATGTGGTTCCTCAACCGTGCGCGGCCGGTGGAAGGCGTGCCACAGACGACGCGCACGGTAAATCAGCGCCGCCCCGACCTTACGGTTTTCGACATCCTGCACGTGACCAACGGCTCGCGGGGCTATTACGACGCGGCGAAAGTCCGGCTGCGCATCCCTGAATGGGCGGGTTTCGGCATCGAGGCGTCGTATTGGTTCAGCAAGGCGATCGACCTCGGCGGCAACTACACCAACACCGCGGCGAACGCCAACCGCCTGCAGACCACGGGGCCGTCGCAATATCTGATTCAGGAGGAATTGCGCGGGTTGAGCAATTTCGATCAGCCGCACGCCATACTGTGGAACGTCAGCTACCGCACCCCGGCGTTTGCCGGCTTGGCGCGGAAATTGTTCGGCAACTGGCAGCTCAGCACGGTCGTCCTGGGCAAGTCCGGTGCGCCGTTCTCGGTCGTTTCCGGTTCGGACGCGCCCGGCTTCGGCAACGTCGATGGGACGCAGAACGACAACCCGATTCTGCTCGACGCGTCGATCCTGGGCCGTTCGATCGATGACCCGGATACGGTGGCCGAGCGGCTGCCCAAGTCAGCGTTCGGCTTCATGCAGCCTACCGACGCGCGCGGCAACCTGGGGCGCAACACCTTCCGCCGGGACGGCATCTTCAACATCAACATGGCCTTGTCGAAACGCTGGGCGCTGTCGGGCGATCAATCGATCCTGTTCCGCGTCGAGTCACTGAACGTCAGCAACCACCCCCAGTTCGCCGAACCGGGCGGCGGCATCGCCTTCGCCAATTTCGGCCAGATCACCAATACGTTGAACGACGGCCGGACGTTCAAGTTCACCCTGCGCTATACCTTCTGAAACGGCGGCTTGCGCGGCAAACCTGTTGTTGCTGCGGGCTTACTCTTCCGCGGCCTTGCGCAGGCGCTCGGCGACGCCGATTTCGCCTTCCGGGCGCAAAAGCGGGAAGAGTATCACGTCGCGGATGGTTGGGGAATCGGTGAGCAGCATGGTCAGGCGGTCGATGCCGATGCCTTCGCCGGCGGTGGGCGGCATGCCGTAGCAGAGCGCGCGGAGATAGTCTTCGTCCATGCCGTGCGCTTCGCCGTCGCCGCTTGCCCGCAAGGCGGCCTGCTCCTCGAAGCGGGCGCGCTGCTCCTGCGGGTCGTTCAACTCGGAATAGCCGTTGGCTATCTCCATCCCGCCGCAGAAAATCTCGAAGCGTTCGACCCAGTCGGGATTGCCGGGCTTGCGCTTTGACAGCGGGGAGGCTTCCACCGGATAGTCGTAAACGGCCGTCGGTTGGACGATGCGCGGCTCGCAGGCCGCCTCGAACAACTCCAGCAGGGCCTTTCCCGGGGAAACCGGGCCGCTGAAATCGAGTTCGCTTTCGGTACGCGCGTTATGCGTGGCGGCCAACTCGCGCAGCTTGCCCATGTCGGCGAGATCGTCCGCGGCCAGCCGCGCGGCGGCGTCCGGCCAATACTCGACGACAGCTTCGGTCAAAGTCAGGCGGTTCAGCTTGGAAAAATCGATCTTTTGTCCGCCGAACTCTGCGGTCGCGCCGCCGTCGAGCACGGCTTGCGCGGTCTCGGCGAAAAGCTCCCGGCTCAACTCCATCAGATCGCGGTAGTCGCTGTAGGCCTGATAGAACTCGAGCATCGTGAACTCGGGGTTGTGATGCCGAGAGAGGCCTTCGTTGCGGAAGTTGCGGTTGATCTCGTAAACGCGATCGAAGCCGCCGACGATGAGGCGCTTCAGATAGAGCTCGGGCGCGACGCGCAGGTAGAGATCGACGTCGAGCGCGTTGTGATGGGTGACGAAGGGACGCGCCAGCGCGCCGCCGGAAATCGGCTGCATCATCGGCGTCTCGACCTCGACGTAGTCCCGGCGCGCCAGCGCGCCGCGCATCGCCTGGGCGGTCTTGTCGCGCGCGACGAAGGTCTCGCGGACGAAATCGTTGGTGAACAGATCGAGATAGCGCTGCCGATAGCGGATTTCGACGTCCTGCAGCCCGTGGAATTTTTCCGGCAGCGGCAGGATGCTTTTGGCCAGGAATTGCAAAATCTCGACGCGCAGGGTCAACTCGCCCGTCCTGGTGCGGAACAGCCGGCCCGAGACGCCGACGATATCGCCCGGGTCGAGTTTTTTGTAAAGCTCGAAATCCTTTTCCGGGACCTCGTCGCGGCGGACGTAGATTTGCAACTGCAAGCCGCCCTGCTTAAGATGGGCGAAGCCCGCTTTGCCCTGCCGGCGCTTGGTCGTCAGGCGTCCGGCGATGCTCGCTTGCGGCTTTTGGGCTTCGAGGGTTTCGGCGTCAGCGGCGTCGCAGCTTTCGCGGATCTGCCGGACGGTGTGGGTCCACGCATACTTGCGCGGGTAGCGCTCGAAACCCAACTGCTCGATTTCGCTCAGCTTGCCGCAGCGCTGTTGAAAAAGACGGTCTTCCAGAGACGACATGGCTTTCGACGGGGGGCGCGGCCCCGGTTTTCGCGGGGCGCCGGGAGAACTCTCATTGTAGTCCGGCGGGGCGCCGGGCTTTGCGATTTCGGAGCGGGGATGCCTAATCCGGCGCGGCGAAGCAGTACAGTGCCGACTCCGTGCGGATGAACAACCGTCCATCGGCAAAGGCTGGCGTAGCGTGGATTTCATCCTGCATGTCGTTCGTGCGGAGCACTTCCCACGCGGCGCCGGGCGCAATGACCGAAACCTTGCCGGATTCGTCGGCGGTAAAAATCTTGCCGTCCGCGGCGACCGGCGAGGCGAAGTAACGGTCCATCGCCTCGCGCAGCCTCCCTTGCTTGAGTACGCGGCCGTCCGCCGCGTCGAGCGCGGTAAAGATGCCGGCGTCTTTCACCAGATAGACGACGCCGTCATGGAGCAGGGGCGACGGCACGTTGGGCAGGCTCTTGTAGTGGCTCCAGGCGACGGCGCCCGTGGTCATGTCGCCCTTGCCGCCGAGCTTGATCTTGCGCATCGCGTTGACGACTTTCTTTTTGCGCCGGTGGTGCTCCCAGTCGCGCTCTTCCATGAAGCCCGTCAAATCGAGGTCGAAGCTGCCGAGACTTTTGGCTGCCTTGCGGCCGAGCGCCGGCAGCAATTCTTCCCGCGACAACTTGCCGTCGTTGTCGCCGTCCCAGGCTTCGAGCGCTTGCGCGAAAGACGGAACATCCTCCTGCAGGCCGAGATCGGCGTTGCCCGCCCAGCCGAGAACGTAAGCGTAATGCCCGTCGATGACCGGCGTCGGCTTCAACTGCCAGGTAAGCGCCTGGACGAACCAGATCTTCTCGCCCGATTCCACGTCGAAGCCCGCGAGTTCGTAAGACCCTGCAACCACGACCTGCAAGCCGCCCAGTTCCGGCTGGTAGAGAACGGGCGTCGAAAACCCGCGCAGCGAATACGGGCGTTCGTTTCTCCAGACGATTTCGCCGCTCTTCGCGGCGGCGGCGTACATGTACGACCCCGTTTCGGAGTCGCAGACCTGGATCACTTTGCCGTTGACGTAAATCGGCGAAGCGGCCAGCCCCATCGGATTGTTGAAGGGGCCTTGCTCGATGCGCCACAACTCGTTGCCGTCCGCGCCGTAGGCGGCCATGCCGAAGTCCTGGAAGAAAACGAATGCGTTTTCGCCGTCCGTGGCCGCGCTGGGCGAGGCCGGGTTGTTCGGCTCGCGCAGATTGCCTTCGCGGGCGCGCACGATCTCGCGGCGCCACTTGACCCGTCCCGATTTGCGGTCGAGGGCGATGGTGAACAGCTTGTCCCCTTCGTATCCCGTGACGAAAATGCTTTTTCGACCGAAAACCGGCGAAGAATTGCCGTCCGGCAGCGGCGTCTTCCAGACGACGTTCGCTGCGGGGCCGAACGCGGCGGGGATATGCGTTTCGCTTGAAACTCCGGTACCGTTCGGACCGCGGAAACGGTTCCATTCCGCCGCGGCGGCGGAAACCGAGCACGGCAGCAGCGTTATCAGGATCAGGGGACGAAGAAGCATGGTCTGCGAAACCGCCGGTTTATTTGCGCAGCGAGTCGATCATGCCGTGAAACGCCGTTTCGGCAGCGGCGGCCGTTTTCGCCGGGGCGGTGAGCTTGAAGAAGATCGGCGCGTCCGGGCCGGCGGCGATCGCCGCCAGCATGCGGTATCCGGGTTTCTCGACGGATTGGCGCGCCATCGGAAACGGTTTGAAAAGATACGTGCCGGCAACGTCGAGCACGGTCACCGCGATGCCGTTGACCGTGCGCTCCGCGCGCTTGGCGTCCGCGGATTGCAGCGGCCGTCCGTCGGCGCCGAGGAATTGCCCCAGCCACCTTTGGACGTTCGCTTCGATGCTTCCGCCTTGGCCGGGTCCGAAGTAATAGACGGCGCATTCGCCGTCTCCGCCGGCGCCGGGCACGACAAAGTTCGCCGTGCGCATGGGCTTGGGCTGCGGCCGCCACCCCGCCGGGGGATCGAAGCGCAGCCCGCCGGCTTCTTCCGCCGCCGCCTGTCCCGTCAGCGCCAGACAGAGCGCGAGCAGCAGCGGCGGGACAAGCCGCAATCGGGCGCCGCGCGGGGGCGGCGTTGGGTTTTTGTTCGCCGGCATTTCCGGTCCATTATATGCCGCGCCACGCGCATCCGCTTCGGTATCCTGAAAAATCGCATGCCCGCCGCCGGAACCACCGAGAGAACCGCCGCGGAAGCCGCCGTGCTCGATTGCGTGCGGAGGCTGCTGACGGAACTCGGCTCGGAGCAGGCCGCACGCCGCGCCGCGCTCGACTCGGCGCTCGACGGCGACCTCGGCCTGGGCAGCCTGGAAAGGGTCGAGTTGCTGGTGCGCGTCGAGGCCGCCGTCGGCGTCCGCCTGCCCGATGGAACCGCGCAATCCGCCGAAACGCCCGGCGAATGGGCGGCGGCCGTGCTGGCGGCCGAGAGCGCCGGCGGGGCGCGCAGCCGCTTTCCCATCGTCCAGCCGGCGCGGGAAGCCGGACCGCCGCCCGCGGACGCCGTCACCTTTGGCGAAGTGCTCCGCGGACACGTCGAGCGCGACCCGGCCAGAGTGCAAATCCATCTGCTCGACCGGGACGACGGCGAAGATATCGCCTACGGACGCCTCTACGAGCGCTCGGCGGAGGTCGCCGCCGGCTTGGTTGCTTCGGGGCTGAAACCAGGCGAAACGGTGGCCGTCATGCTACCGACCTGCGCCGATTTCTTTTACGCCTTTCTCGGCGTAATGCTCGCCGGTGGCATCGCCGTGCCCATCTATCCGCCGGCGCGGCCGAGCCAGATCGAGGAATACGTCCGCCGACAGACGCTGATCCTGCGCAACGCGGGCGTCCGCTTCCTGATTTCGTTCGACCGCGTGCGCGCCGTCTCGAAGGCGATGGAATTCAGCCTGCCCGCGCTGCGGGAAGTGGTCACCGCCGCCGAGCTTGTCGGCCGCGGCCGCGCGGCGGGCGGCATTGCCGCGGACCCGTCCGAGATATTCTTCCTGCAGTACACCTCGGGCAGCACGGGCAACCCCAAGGGCGTGACGCTGACCCACGCCAACGTGCTGGCCAACGTGCGCGCCATCGGTTGGGCGGTCGAAGCCGCGCCGGACGACGCCGTCGTAAGCTGGCTGCCGCTTTACCACGACATGGGGTTGATCGGCTCGTGGCTGTTCAGCCTTTATTACGGATTCCCCATCACGGTGCTGTCGCCGCTCGATTTCCTGTCGCGGCCCGAGCGCTGGCTGTGGGCGCTGAGCGACTCCCGGGGAACGCTCTGCCCGGCGCCCAATTTCGCCTACGAGATATGCGCCAGGAAAATCGGCGATGAAGCCCTGGAAGGCATCGATCTGTCGCCGTGGCGCGTGGTCATCAGCGGCGGCGAGCCCGTGCTGCCGGCAACGCTCGAGCGCTTCACCGAGCGCTTTCGCCCCTGGGGCTTCGACCCGCGCGGATTTCTGCCTTGCTACGGGCTGGCCGAATCGTCGGTTGCGCTGACCTTTCCGCCGCTGGGGCGCGGCCCGCTGATCGACGCCGTCGAGCGCGCCGCGTTCGAGCGCGAAGGGCGCGCCGTCCCCGTCAACGGAGCCGCCGCGGAAAGCGCCCTGCGCTTCGTCGCCAACGGCGCTCCCCTGCCCGAACACCGCATCCGCGTCGTGGACGACGAAGGCAACGACCTGCCGGAGCGCATGCGCGGGCGGGTGATTTTTCAGGGGCCTTCGCGCACCCCGGGCTATTTTCGCGACCCGCAAGCCACGAGCGCGGCCATCGATCCCGCCGGCTGGATGGATACGGGCGACCTGGGCTACTTCGCCGGCGGCGAAATCTACATCACGGGACGCCTCAAGGACTGCATTATCAAGTCCGGCAGCAACATCATTCCGCAAGACGTCGAGATGGCCGCCTGGGAGGCCGAAGGCGTGCGCAAGGGCTGCGTTGCCGCTTTCGGCGCAGTCGATGCGAACAGCGGCGCCGAAAAGCTGGTGGTTGTCGCCGAAACGCGCCTGAACGACCCGGAAGACCGCAGCCGCGCAGCCGCGCGCGTTGTCGAGTGCGTTGCCCGGAAAGTCGGGCTTCCGCCCGACGACGTCGTGCTGGCCGCGCCGGAAACAGTGCCGAAAACATCGAGCGGGAAAATCCGGCGGGCCGAAACCCGCCGCATGTACGAAGCCGGCGAACTCGACGGCGGGAAGCGCGCCGCTCCGTGGCTGCAAATCGTCGGGCTGCGGTTGGAAACCGCCCATTCCTGGGCCGCGGCGGGCGTTCGGCGGGCGGCTGCGCGATCGAAGGCGGCGGCGCTTTTCGGCTTGCAGTCGGCGGTTGCGCTGGGCGGCGGCTTGGCCGCGCGGACAATGCCGGAGCACACGGCAGCGGCCGCTGTCATTCGTTTCGCCGCCCGCCGGCTCGCCGTCCTGTCGGGGGCGCCGGTCGGCGCCGCGCTGCGCGCGGAATCGCCGTGCGTTTGGCCGGCCATGCGCGCCGACCGCCTCGACCCCCTGCTGCTTGCCGCAGGCATTCGCTCGCCGTTCGTATTCGCCGATTCGCGAGACTTCACCGAGCTTCCCGCCACGTATGCGTTCCTGCTCGACCCACTGGCGGCCGACCCGCGAGGAGGCTTGCAGCGTTGCATCCGCGCCGCGCTCGACGACGGCCTCTCCGTCGTCGTGTCAGCCGACAACCCGCCGGGCGAAACTGTTGCCCGCAGCCGCTTTCGCCTGGAAGCGTTCGCGGCGGCTCACGCCGCCGGCGCCCCTGTCGTTCCGTTGTGCATCGTCCGCAACGAGGCGGGGCGCTGCGCATTCCACGCCGGCGAAGCGGTCCGCGTTACAGACGGAGTCCGCGCCGCGCGCGAAGCGGTCCGCGCGAATCTGCGGCGCATCCAAATCTCGGACGCGGCGCCGTCGGGAGAGTCGCGTGTCGGGCGGGGGCGGCAAGCGCTCGGCGGCGCAGGAGTTCCGGCCGCCTGAGGGAACGGCGCCGCCGAGCGTCTCGCCCTGTCGGCATTGAGGAATAACCGCAGGGAAACGGGGTGCAGAGCTGCATCGAATCTGAAAATTATTCAGAATGGAGATTTCTGCTTGTCGTCGGCGCGCCTTGTGATACCATATACGACAGAGGCCCGAGAATGTCCTTTTCGATGAATCGTTATCGATTGTTACAACTCTCGATTCCGGTTTTCCTGGCTTTTTGGCTGTTTTTGGCGCTGCTGGGCCGCAATCGGGGCAATGAGATATTTCCGTTCTTTTCCTGGGAACTGTTTTCTGGAACTCCGAAGTGGCATGCTACGGACGATACCGTTTTCATCCACTCGATAGACGGCGCTCCGGCTTCCGGCATACGTTACTTGAACATGTTTCCAGAAATCGATGCCAAAGCCGGCAAGGTTCTGCTCAATACCCTCGCAGATTGCCGAAATCATTTGGCAGGTTGCAACGATGTGATAAAGGAAAGACTTTATCCTCTTATAAGCAAATTCGCCGGGAAAGTTACCGAATTCAGCATCGTAACAGTCCGTATCGACCTGCGCGAGGTGCAAAGAAACATTACGATGCTGGCCGAAGGCAAATTGAAACGCAGCGATTTCTATCGACAAGACAGATTATTTGGACGCTGGACCGCAGATAAAGGTTGGGGAACAATTTCTCCGGGAGACTACAAATCTTCGAAATTATTGGTTCGTTCTCATTTCGATGTGTACCATAATGGAAACAGTCTGACTTATGTCAAGGAATCTTGCGATGAAAACGACACGGACACACGTTTCTTCTTGCATCTGTATCCGCTCGATGAAAACGATCTCCCAGAAGATCGAAAACAATACGGTTTTGACAATTTTGATTTTTCTTTCAATGAGCAATTTCAATTTAACGAAGACGGAGGATGTATAACGGTGCGGGATATTCC
Source organism: Bryobacterales bacterium (assembly GCA_965242705.1). GTDB lineage: Bacteria > Acidobacteriota > Terriglobia > Bryobacterales > UBA6623 > CATQHP01. The sequence goes on along the minus strand of OZ251486.1, from coordinate 3,947,707 downwards.
CGAATATGGAATCGACAACATCCATACCGGCCAGTTCATTAGTGGGAAGGGCATTATCTGGAAAGCGGATTTTGCGCTCCGCGGATCAGTGGAGGATAGGTAACCCGAACTGTAAAAGCCGGGTTGCCCGTAAAGCGTCGATGCTCCACACCGTCTGTCTAGTGAAACGCCTGTGGCGTAAGTTTCTGCAAGCTGACGCCGGAGATCGCCGCCGTCCGTCCGACTTTTCGAAAGCCGCTGACGATATCGTTTGGTTGGTTCGTTTCTATTATCTGTTCGTGCTTTTTTTGGTAGCCGGCAATCCGACTTTCGGCATCATGCGGGATACTCCTACCGATCCGCTGTGGCCGGTCAGCCTACTGATGTATTTGACAGGCGGCCCAGGATGGCTTACCAAGTCAACCTTGACCATGATATCGATAGCCGGCTCGACGGCTGCGTTGTTGGCAGTCGTTTTCCCGGGCATACTGGTTTTGCGGCTCTGTGTTTTTTTGCATCTTTTTTTCGGAACTGCGTTGTTATTCTCTGACAGCTTTATAAACCACGGATTGCATTTCTCGATTTTCATCGGTTTTGCTCTGCTTTTTCTCCCTTCCGCAGTCGGCCGTCCGCGGCGGATGCCGCGCAAAGACGCCATGAATTGCATCATGGTTTTCTGGTTCGTACAGAGCATCATTTTGCTCTCTTATTCTCTGGCCGGCTTTTGGAAAGTATGGGTCAGCAACTGGGAGCTTTTGGCCCCGGACGGCATGATCCGGATTTTGCTGGCGCGTTTGATGGCGAATGAGGCGCCGACGCCTCCTCTGTTGCCATTTCTAGCCTTGCATGATCGCCTGCTCCAACTTTCGCTCCTGGGTGCGGTTTATCTCCAGTTTTTTGCGATTTTTGCCTTGTTTCGACCGCATTTGCACCGTCCATGGGGAGTCGGGCTGATTCTCTTTCACTTCGGAAGTGGTTGGCTTATAGGTGTTGTCTTCGAACATAACATTGCTTTTCTGGGCTTGTTTTTCATATTTTCTCCCTTTGCTCCGGCAAGGTTTTCTTTGTCCGGCTTAGCGCGATCTCTGCCCTTGTTGGGCATTCCATTTCGGTTATGGATCGGCGCCGGGCGTCCGGTGCGCGGCGCCGAACGGGCTTGGCTGGTTTATGACGGCGAATGCCCGTTTTGCAGCCGCTACGCTCATTATCTCGACGTCGGCAAGGCGATCGGCGAACTCGTTCTGGTCAATGCCCGCGAGGGCGGGCCGCTGGTGCGGGAGATAAGAGACTTGCCTTACGATTTGAACGACGGCATGGCGCTCAAGCTGCACGGCCGTTACTATTTCGGCAGCGACGCTCTGCACGTGCTGGCTCTGCTGTCGGGCAAGCGGGGCGTTTTCAATACGGCAAACCGACTCCTGTTCCGTTCGCCCGATGCGGCAAGGTTGGGGTATCCGCTGCTGAGGCTCGGCCGGCGGCTGGCCTTGAAGCTGAAGGGCGCGCCGCCGATAGAAAATTGACGCACGGCGACCTGAAAACCGCAGGTTGCCGGCCGCGGTGAATCGCAAATCCCCTATTCCACCCAGATCGGCGAGCTCCAGGCAACCTGCCCGTCGTTCTGCACTACGCGCACGTAATAGTAATTCGAGCCCGCCTCGAAATCCTTGTCGGCGAACTCCAGGCTGTATTCTTCGGCGTTGGGGTGATGCGTGTAGAGGATTCCTTCGTTCTTGACGATGACGAATTGCTTGATCCTGTCCGTGCCGACGGCCTTGACCTTCAGCCGCGGGGCTTGGCTCGAGCGGATGACGTCGCCCATGATGTACACGTTGCCGTTTTCGTCGGACGCCTGGAAGTCGAGCACGATGTTGTCGGTTGCGCCGTAGGCATGGCGCGCTTTCATCGCTGCGAACATCGCATCGCGCGTGAAATCTTCGGCGAGGATCATCGCGTAGGAGATATGCGTTGACCAGTGGTCGGACGAAGACTGCACGCCGATCTTGTAGCCTTTGCGCAGCGCGTCCCACCAGTACCCGATCGGGTTGAAGCCCGAGCGCTGTTCGCGCAATTTTTGCGGCGAGGCGGCCAACGGCGCGCCCATGTATTCGTAGCTGGCGCGGTAGCCCTGGAATATCTCCATCAGAGGCTCGATCTCGGGGGCGTTGTTGAACCAGTCCGTGCCCTGCGCGGTGCCCGAGCTGTGCGGCATCGAGATACCGTCGTTTTTGCGCAGATAGGCATAGAGCTTTTCAGCGCGCTCCTCGCCGCGCCGCTCGGCTTCCGGGATAGGCAGCGGGCGCGTGCCCCGCTTGGCGAAAATCACGTTGCGGTGTCCGTTGGGAAAGTTCAAAGAGCGCTCATACCCGAACAGCGGCGTGAACGTTCCCGGCAGATGGAACAGATCGGTCAGCTTTTCGTCTTGCCACCAAGTGAACTCCTGGTCGTAGCCCAATTGGTGGTCGGTCGGCGCGATGTAGTCGAACGCCGCCGCGTCCAGGGCGTAGCGGTAAACCTCGATCAACGAGCCGTCGTATTTGAAATCCTGCGAAACGTCGGTATGGCGGTGCATCTCGCCGCGGTATATCTTGTATTTCCTGTCCCCGGCGGCAATCGTATGGGCGCGGATCGTCCTGACGTTTTCCGCTTCGTAGGGATGGATCGGCACCGCCTCGGCAAACGGCTCGACATAGGGGCGAAAGTTGCCCGCGGCGTAATCGGGTGCGCCTGCGGCCTTGCCCAGATCGGCGGCGTAAATCTCGGCGTTGCGCGGGATCATGTCGCGGAAGGGGCGGTTGTCGGTCATCCAGACTGCATGCAGGCCGCCGTCTCCCGCGCGGACCATGGCCGGGCGTTTTTCGATGGATCCCTGGCTGTGGTTGAGCGGCGCCGGCGTTGACCACGCCTTGCCGTCGAAACGGGTCAGGAAAGTTTCCCACATCAATTTCGAGCCGATGGAGTGGGCCCGTTGCCTCGTCCAGTGCCGAAACAGCACGGCCAGCGTGCCCGTTGCGTCGAAGGCGAGTTGCGGATTCTCGAAATTGGGGTAGAGGCGATAGACGTAAAACGGCGCCGGCGCCGCTTTCGGCTCGACCCACGAAGCGCCTTCGCGCTTGACGATGCGCATCGAGCGATCCTGGTGCAGCGGCACGGACAGCGGCGGCGTAATCAGATAGCCCTGATCCTTGCCCCAGTTCGCGCCGGACTCGTCCCAGGCAAGCCACGGCGCGCCGGCGTTATCGACGGCGACGTTGGCGTGGGCTTGAAAACGCTCGCTGTGGGTAACCTGCTCGATTTCGCCCAGTTTGCCGTTGGCGTACGCGCGGTAAAAAATATCGTAGTTGCCGCCGTCGTAGCCGTCCCAGACGATATGCGCCGCGCCGTCGGGGCCGCCGGCGATCTGAGGTTCCCAGTCGTTGGCCGCCGACGCGCTGACGCGCAGCGGCCCGCCCCACGAGCCGTTTTCGTAAACGCGCAGATAGATGTCGCTTTGCGCCTTGCCTTCCGCGCCTTGGAAACTTTGCCAGACGACGAAAACCTTGCCGTTTGCCGAAGCCGCCCGGTGAAACGTGTTGGAGCCGGCGCCGCTGATTTTTTGCGGGGCGCTCCAAGCGCCGCCGTCCCGCAGCCGCCCCCACAAGTCCCAGCGCGTTCCGTCGCGTTGGCTCCAGAAAACCCATGCCCTGCCCGCGCCGGGGGAGGCCGTCGAGACCCGCCAGATGTCGCCGGGGGCGGGCGTGGCTTCCTCGGCTTCGCTCCAGACGCCGTTCTCGCGCACACGCAGCAGCACACGGTCGCCGCGGCCGCGGTAGGCGACCCACGCCGCGGCGATGGAGTCGTCGGCAAGCCGCGCGGCCGCTGCTTCGTCGTCTTCGTATTCTTCGCTCGAAAGTTTCTCTACGGCGGGCGTCAGCGCCGCCGTTGCCCGGCCGCCGAGAAATTCTTTCGCCTCGTAGGAAAGCTCGCTCAGCCGGAACGAGAAATTGCCTTGCCGGGTCTTGACCGCGACGCGCGCCGCGTCTCCGCCGCGGATCGTTGCGAACAGTCCGACGGGGGAATACTGCGTCGGCGGCAATTCCGCCGGGCTCATCTCGTTGTAGTTGACGCGCGCGAACCCGCGTATCTGCTCCTTGCGGGTCGAGGCAATCCATTTGTTGGCCGCGGTCAACCGGTCGTTTTGCGAGAAATGCCGCTCTTCGAGCGCCGCGAGTTCTCCGCCGGAAACCTGAATCGAGCCGGCCCACGACTCGACCGCCTCGGCTTTCTCGCCCAAACCGATATAGACCGACGCGGTTTGCGGCTGCGCGGCGGCCGCCGCCGCAACAAAAGCCAACAGGATGCGAAAGGGTTTCATGCTGCGGTGATTATACGGCAACGCGCAAGCGGTCTTGCCGTCCGCGGCCCGCGGTTCGCCGGCGCGCGCGCCGCGCCTGTTACAGTGTTGTTCTCTTGATGTTCCCTGCATGAACCCGCCCGACCCCAGAAACGCCGACATTCTCATCTACGTCAACGGCGATCTCAAGCCCCGCGCCGAGGCCAAGGTTTCGGTCTTCGACAGCGCGGTGCAGGGAGGCGACGCCGTATGGGAAGGACTGCGCGTTTACGAGGGGAAAATCGCCGACTTCGACCGCCATCTCGACCGACTTTTCGCCTCCGCGCAGGCCATGGCCTTCGCCGGCGCGCCCAGCCGCGAAGAGGTCAAGCGGGCCGTCTTCGCAACGCTCAAGGCCAACGGCATGGACGACGGCGTCCACGTCAGGCTGACCCTGACGCGCGGCGAAAAAGTCACCTCCGGCATGAGCCCCCATTGGAACCATTCCGGCTGTACGCTGATCGTCCTGGCCGAGTGGAAGGCGCCGGTTTACGACCCGCGCGGGATTCGACTGATTACTTCCGCGGTGCGCCGCAACTCTCCGCAGTGCCTCGACTCGAAAATTCACCACAACAACCTGATCAACAACATCCTGGCCAAGATCGAAGCCAATGTCGCCGGCGCGGACGACGCGCTGATGCTCGATGTCCACGGCTTCGTTGCGGAAACGAACGCAACGAACGTGTTCCTGATCCGCGGCGGGGTTCTCCATACGCCCCATGCCGATAGCTGCCTGCCCGGCGTCACCCGCGGCGCGGTCATCGAGATTGCCCGGGCGAACCGCATCGAAACGGTCGAGAAAAACCTGTCGTTGACGGAGGTCTATACGTCCGACGAAGCGTTCGCCACCGGAACGATGGGCGAGCTTTCGCCGGTCATCGAGGTTGACGGCCGGCGCATCGGCCGCGGCGCCCGCGGGCCGCTGACCGAACGACTGCAAGCGCTGCATGCGCGCTGGGTCCGCGAGCGCGGCGAGCCGATCCCCTGAGGAAGGTCCGAACAAGCAGCGGGCAGCCGGCCCCGGACAGGGACCATGCGTCGCTTTTCGTCTGTACGGCGTCAGAGAGGGCCGCGCCGCGGAGCGGCACGGCAGAGGTTAGAGGTTCGGGATTAGGGGTTAGGGGGGAACCGCACGGCTTCAGTGAAGAGAGATATGAACGCATCCGGTCGATTTTCGGCGGCGGGACTTCGAAAATTAGTGAGCATAGGCGAACATAGGCGAGCAAGGTGAACAATCCGCGCCTGAAGCCCTTCTTTTCGCTGCATGAACTCCATCACGCTTGACGGCTGCACAGTACTTGTGAGTCGGGGCGCGCTACACGCGCCAGCGGATAGTGGGCCGCGCCCGCCGCTGTTGCCCGCTTGTTCAGAGATTCCCCGGCGCCGCCGGTTTATTGCGGTAAAGGCGGCGTTCGCGCAGCGGGCGGCGGCGGCAGCGCCCGCGTCCAGGGACGCCGCGGGGCGCCGTCCGTTCCGGCGAGCGCTCCCGCCGCGAGCGCGAACGCTTCGCCCGGCAGAGCAGCCGTTTCGAGATCGAGCGTCTCGGCGGCGAGCCAGGGTTTCTCGGCTGCGTGGTCGTAGGCGCCCAATATGAGCACCGGCGTACCGCGCCTTGCGATCGGCCCCCCGGGCTTTTCGATCTCCCAAGGGTCGCCCCATTCGTACAGCCGGCGCGCATCCCGGCCGAGCAGGCGCACGCATCCGTGACTGGCGGGCAAGCCCGGCAATTCGTATTCGTGGAAGGAATGCCCCCGCTTGTTGCCGAAGTTGAAATACCACTTCAGGAACCAGTTGCGGTTGACCGTGCTGCGCCGCCCCTTCGAGCGCCAGTTGAGATGAAACAGTCCGCCCGGCGTCGGGTTTTCCGCCGCCCCCGTGCTCACCGGACCCCAGTGCGTCAAGCGCCCGTTTTCATACGCTCCGAAGACCTGCAGTTTTTTGCTGACGACGACCGCCTTGGGGAAATACGCCGCCCAAGTGAACCGCCGGGGCAGCGGACTGTAGGCAATTTCGGGCAGGTCCCAGCGGTCGGGAACCACAATCCTGTCGAGCGAGGCGATGCGTCCGCGGTCGATCCGATTCAGCTTTTCGAGCAGCGCCAATTGCGCGGCGCTGAAGCGGCATTCGAGTTGCTCCGGGTCTCCGGAAATCCATTCCAGACGGAATGCCGGAACGGTCGGCGGCCGGTCGAAGCCGTCGGATTTCCCATGCAGCGGCGCGGCGAGAGCAAACGACAAGACAACCGCCGCGGCGGCAAGCGGCGCGCCGTATCCCGATTCATGCGCCCGTGCGAACATTCTCCGGCGGCAAGCGTTCTCGGCTCCTTGCGCTATTTGGGACGTTTTTCGACCGGGCGGCGTTTCTATCGGACGGCGCGCCGGCGGCGGCGAAGATGTACAATGGGGGCGGCGGCCGTCAGGCGCGTCGAGGAGGATTGCGATGTCGTCTCGAAAAGATTCCCGCCGGAGTTTCTTCAAAGGCATGTTCGGCAGCGCCGCGGCGGCTGCGCTTGCGCAGCGGGCGATTGCCCAGCAAGACGGCGGCGGGCTGCCCACGCGGCGGCTCGGGCGCACCGACGAGCAGGTTTCGATACTTTGCCTGGGCGGCTGGCACATCGGCGCCGTGGAGAACAAGGACGAAGCCGTCAGGATCATGCACGCGGCGATCGACGAAGGCATGACCTTTTTCGACAACGCCTGGGACTACCACGACGGCGGTTCGGAAGAGATCATGGGCCGCGCCATGGCCCAGGGCGGAAAGCGCGACAAGGTTTTCCTGATGACCAAAAACTGCGAGCGCGACTACGAGGGGTCGAAACGCTGCCTCGACGAGAGCCTGAAGCGGCTCAAGACCGACCGCATCGACCTGTGGCAGTTCCACGAGATGGTTTACGATTCCGACCCGGACTGGGTTTTCGAAAAGGGCGGCCTCAAGGCGGCTCTGGAAGCGCAGAAGGCCGGCAAGGTGCGCTACATCGGCTTCACCGGCCACAAGGACCCGCGCATCCATCTGAAGATGCTCAACAAGGGCTACGAGTGGGCCGCGTCGCAAATGCCCATCAACGTCATGGATGCGCACTACCGCAGCTTCCAGAAGGAAGTCGTGCCGGTCTGCCTGGCGAGGGACGTCGGCGTGGTCGGCATGAAGAGCCTGGGCGGCGGTTCGCCGAAGGGCAAGATTCCCAGCGAGACCGACATTTCCCATGAGCAATGCCGCAGGTATGCGCTGAGCCTGCCCGTTTCGACGCTGGTGGTGGGCATCCTGTCGATGGAGGAGTTGCAGGCCGAAATCCGCATCGCGCGCAACTTCAAGCCGATGAGCGGCGGACAAAAGGCGGCGACGGCGGCGCAGGCCGCGGCCGAGGGCAGCGACGGACGCCACGAGCTGTTCAAGTCCACGCAGCGGTTCGACGGCCTGCATCACCAGAGGCAGCACGGGTTCGCGGCCTGAGCGCGGGCGGTCGATCCTGCACGCAACCTATTCTCAAAATTGGAGAAGGGTTGAGATCGCGCGGCCGCGTTGTTTACCATGCGCTTATCCCGCTCGTTTCCGCCGTCCCGCCAACTCTTCGCCGGGCCGGCGTTTGCGGCTTGAGGCGCCGGCAAGCAATCATGCTCGACGGCGTTTAACACGGCCAGGAGATACCCGATGACAGATACTGCCGCGCCGGGCGGCGCCCCTACCCCCAGCCCCCCTGTGTTGGCCGCCACGCTTGCCGACATCACGACCCGCTTGCGTCAGAACAAATTTTCGAATGAACAGCAGGTCTCTCAAGGCATCGTTCTACGGATACTTGCGGAACTCGGCTGGAACACATGGGATACCAGCGTAGTCTGGCCCGAGTTTCAGACCGGTGAAGGGCGCGCGGATTTCGCGCTATGTCACCCGCCCTCGAAACCCGCCGTTGTCATCGAGGTCAAGCAGGTGGGCAAATCAGAGGATGCCGTCCGCCAAGCTCTTGGATACGCCTTTCACTGCGGCGCGCCCTTCGTCGTCCTCACTGACGGAAGAACCTGGAATTTCTATCTGCCGGCCGAACAGGGCGACTACGAAGATCGCCGCGTCTGCAGAATCGACCTTTACGAGCGCTCGACGAGCGAAGCCGCTGAAGATTTTCAACGCTATCTATCGCGCGCAAATGTTGAATCCGGCAAATCGCTGGAGGCTGCGAAGACCGAGTTCCACAACCGCAAAAGACGTTTGCGGGCAAGGGGCGCCATCCCGGAAGCCTGGCGAGAACTGATAAAGAGGAAAGACGGAGGTCTCATCGAAATACTGCTCCGGGCAGTGGAATCGGAGGTTGGCTTTCGACCGGAAGCCCACGATATTTCGGATTTTCTCGGCAACCTGCATGCTTCCACGCTGCCGGACCAGCGTTCCGACAGCCCATCGCTTGCGTCGCGCCCCGGCCCTGCGCCCGACTCTTCCAAGCGCCGCCGCGGGACTGGGCGCCGAGCCCTTGCGCCGCAACTCAGTACTGCGCCCGACCCTCCCCTGCCGGCGCTGCTCGGCGCGAATCGCGCAAATCGACTCCTGTTCCTGGGCAAGGAGTACTCCTGCTCGTCGGCCATTGAGGCCATGGTCATCGTTCTTAGAGAACTGGCCAAATCGGACCCCTCGTTTCTCGAACGCTGCGCCCGGCATCCCAAAGCTCGGGGCAGAACGACTCGCTACATCGCCCGGACGCCGGAAGAACTCTATCCGTATAACGAGGATCGCCGCAGCTATTACGAGAAATTGCCCGGCGGCTGGTTGGTCGCCACCAACCTGAGCAATGCCGGCAAGCGCAGGATTATCAACATGGCCGCCGAAGTCGCGAGATTGAAGTTCGGCAAGGACATCGTGGTTGAGTTTTAAGCCGCGCAGAGCGGCGTCAATGGACAGCACTCGAGCGCATCGGAACAGCGAGTGAGATCGGACCGCCGAGCAGTTGGCCGACGGCGATCTGCGGAAGTTCGGACCGCCGATGATCCCGGCGAAGGTTTCCAGTGAACAGCAAGACAGCCGGCCCGGAGTGGAAGGTTTCGCTGCACGGCGGCCACAGCGGCGAGTTCTGCGAGCACGCCCGGGGATCGCTGCGGGAAACGATCGAGGCCGCCGTTGCGGCCGGCTACCGCGCGTTCGGCGTCAGCGAGCATGCGCCGCGCCGCGAAGAGCGGTTTCTTTACGACTCGGAGCGCGAGAAAGGCTACAGCGCCGCGCGCTTGCAGCAGGACTTCGAGGCCTACGCCGCCGAGGTTCGCCGCCTCGCGGACGAATACGCCGGGCGCATTACCATTCTTTGCGGGTTCGAAACGGAAGTCGTGCCCGCCGCGGGCTACCGCGAGGCGATGCTCGCGCTGCGGCGCCGGCACGCGTTCGATTACATGGTCGGCTCGGCGCATCACGTCCATGAAATCCCGATTGACGCGGCCCAGGAAGATTTCGCCGCCGCCGCGGAAGCGTGCGGCGGTCTCGAAGCCATGTGCGCGGCCTACTACGAGCAGGTTGCGGAGATGGCCGCCGCCTTGCAGCCGCAGGTCGTCGGCCACCTCGATCTGATCCGCCGCCATGCGCCGCCGAGCGCGAATCTCGAAACGCCGAAGATTCGCAGGGCCGCCGACCGCGCTCTCGAAGCGGTCCGCGCGTGCGGCGCGATGCTCGATCTCAACACGGCGGGGCTGCGCAAAGGGCTGGGCGCGCCGTACCCCGCGCCGCGGCTGGTGCGGCGGGCCGCCGGCATGGGCATACCCTTCTGTTTCGGCGACGACAGCCACGGCCCGGACGAAGTCGGCGACGGCATCGACCGGGCGCGGGACTATCTGCTCGAAAACGGCGTCCGCTCGGTCGATGTTCTCGCCCGCGGCGCGGGCCGGGCCGTTTGCCGCAAAACGGTTTCCCTTGAAGCGTAGTACAATCAAGCAGGCGGGCTTTCGACCGCAACGGGCGGACGGAAGGCCATGCATCGACCGGCGGGGCGTTCGCTTGCCCCGCGAGCGGGCGCCGTTGCCGCCGTCCGGTTCGATGTTCGGAGGACGATTCCGATGTTGAAGCTGTTCCAAAATCAAGGGAAAACCTTGCGCTGGATCATGGGCGCGCTGCTGTTTCTGATTGCCGGTTCGATGGTGATTACCCTCGTGCCCAGCGTATTCAGCACCCAGCAGAGCAGCGCGGACGGGCAAGTGCTGGTCGAGGTCGGCAGCCGCGCCGTAACCGTAGCCGACCTCGACGCCCGGATGCGCAGCTATCTGCGCGGGGGCGACATCCCTGCCGAGACGCTGACTTTCTTCGCCGGCAACGCCGTGGAAGACCTGATCGGCCGGCAGGTTCTGCTGAACGAGGCTGACGAGTTGGGGCTGATTCCCAGCGATGAGGAGCTTGCCCAATGGATGCGCGTTCAGTTCACGGATTTGTTGTTTCCCGACGGCAAATTCGTGGGCGCGGCGGCCTACGGCGGATTCGTCCGGCAACAGTTTCAGCAAACGATTCCCGAGTTCGAGGCGGGGCTGATGGAAGATATCGCCGTCGAAATGCGGTTGCGGCGCATGGTGACCGACAGCGTCGGCGTCAGCGACGAGGAAGTGCGCAATATCTTCCATGAGCGGAACGACCGGGCGCAGGTCGAGTGGGCGGCCGTTGACCGCGACGATCTGCGCTCCGCGGTTTCCGTGACCGAGGAAAAACTGGCCGAATACTTCGAGGCCAACAAGTTGCGCTACCGCAAGCCGGAAGAGCGCGCCTGCAAGCTGATCGAGATCGGCGCGGACTACGCCACCGACAACATCGACCTGTCGGAAACCGAGATCGAGGTCTACTACAGGGAAAACCAGTACCGCTTCGAAAACCCCGAACGCTATCAGGTGCGCCACATCCTTTTCGCGACGATGGAAAAGTCGGAAGAAGAGAGCGAAGAGGCGCGCAAGAAGGCCGATGAGGTATTGGAGCAGCTTCGCGGCGGCGGCGACTTCGAAGCGCTGGCGGCCGAACATTCCGAAGACCCGGCCAACGCCGACTCCGGCGGCGATCTCGGCTGGATTACGCCGGGCTCGATGGTTCCCGAGTTCGAGCAGGCCGCGTTCGCGCTGCAAGCCGGGGAATTGAGCGCCGAGCCGGTCAAGACGGATTACGGCTACCATCTGATCCGCCTGGACGCCAAGGAGGTCGGCGCGGTCAAGCCGCTCGACGAAGTTCGCGGGCGCATCCGCGAAGACCTGATCGTCGAGCGCTCGCAGAGCACGCGCCTCGAGCTGATCGACAACACTCTCGCCGCCGCCGAGGAACACGGGGGCGAGCTGGAGAAGGCCGGGGACGCGGTCAATTTGCCGGTCATGGCGTTCGATTCCTTCAGCCGGGACGCCCTGCCCGACGACTTGCCTCAGGCGGCGCGGCTGCTCGACGCCGTATTCTCAAGAGACCCCGAGGAAATCTTTTCCGTCGCGCAAGACGGCACGCTGTATATCGGCGTCGTGACCGGCGTCACTCCCGCGCGCGAGGGCGCGCTCGACGAGTTCCGCGGCGAGGTTCGCGACAACTACATTGACGACGAAGCGACGAAGCTGGCCCGGGAGAAGGCCGAAGGTCTGGCGGAAAAGGCGCGCGAAAACGGCGGCAATCTGGCGGCGGCCGCGCGCGCGCTGGGAATCAAGGCCTCGAAATCGGATTTCGTCAAGCGCTCGGACTCGATATCGGGTTTCGGCGGCGTGTCGGCGCTGGGGCCGGAAGCGTTTACCGAAGCCGCCGGCTCGGTGATCGGCCCCGTCGCCTCGGGCAGCCGTTTCGCCGTTTACCGCGCCATCGAACTCGAGGCGGCGGACGAAAGCGCCCTTGCCGACGAGAGCGATTCGATCCGCGAGGAGGAACTCGAGCGCAAGCGCGAGCGCCTGTTCGATTACTTCCGCGCGCAGAAATTGCAGGAATACGCCGACAGCGGGCGCGTCGTGCGCCATGAGGCGCGCATCCAGGAATACATGCGTTTCCTGCGCTCGCGGGGCTGAACGGGGGGCGCAGAAAAATCATAAGCGCGAATGAAACTTCAACATCTCAAGGATTGGGTTGCCATGTGCCCAGTTCAGTTGGTTTTGGATCAAATCTCGACCGGTTCAATTCGCACTCCAAGCAGACAGCACTAATCTCGATTTCACTAATCTTCGAATTCCAGCTCGGGGCACTACTACCATACGATAGATTTTCGAGTTCGAGATAAATTCCAATACCCCAGCTTCGTGCCGTGTCTCCTTCGAATCCTGTTGCCACTTGCTCAGCTAAATCCAATAGATCAATGCTGGGGTTTATGGGGTATGCGAGTATTTTATAAGTATAATATTCTTTCAACCCATAAACCGAACATCCGTGCTTGCAGATAGTTCTAGCTTCCGGCAATTCGGCCAAGGTTGCCCTATAGTTTTTAGGTTTATCTACGATAAAACGGATTCTGCCGGCGCGTTGCTTTGGTCGCAGCCTGGACTGCCTGTTATCGAAAAGATAGAAAATATGGACTTCATACGCATTAGTCGGCGATTCACGCATGAATACATCGTCAATCCTATTCCATATTCTCGCGGCACTTCTGTATTCTTGAATTCCGTGGAGATAAATTTCTGGTTCTGGCGCGAAAAATTTTTCCGGCGGGCCGAACTTTATAAGCATGTCGCTCCGTAGCTCTCCCAGTTCGAAGGTTTTAACCTGTGCAACTGCAGAATCGAACACCAAGAACAGCAAAAAAATCGCAGATTTGATTATGGAGCCTACAACGGGTACGCTTGATTGGAGCAGGTGGAGTAGTGCAACTCTCATGGTGCGGGCCTCCCTGACGAAAAACGGCTTGCCTTCACGATCCACAGGCTGATTGTACCATAGGACCCAGGGTTGATGAGCAGAGACGGCGGATAACGGGAAAAAATTCTGAAAATTTCAAAATATTTCAAGGTTCAGACAGTATTTTTCGTAAACCTTGTCTGTTGGGAGCAATGATCGTTATGTCTTGTAGCATGACTAGCAAATTTTTTTATGCCGAACGGCCATTCAATTCGCTTACGCAGCCAGAAGATGTCATTCCGTATTTGGCCAACCTAGAGCATTGGAAGAAGGGGTGTTCAGCCTACGAGTTGACTCATTCATGGATGACGGCAAACGGAATACCCGATGCGGTGCGTACAGTTCTGGATCAAGCGGATGAATTTCGATGTATGGAATTGATCAAAGGTTTTTTTGAGAAACGTACTCATCTTCGATCCCATGGAACGCCGAGTCAGACTGATTTGTTAGCATTGATTGGTGATGGTGCTGTTTCTGCAGTGCTTGGGATCGAGGGAAAGGTGAAAGAGTCTTTCGATCAGTTGGTCTCGGAGTGGAGTGCCAACGCTTCTGAGAATAAGCAAATACGACTGACGGAACTCTGCAGGACATTGGGGCTGATGAGCACCGATGTTTGTAAGCTGCGCTATCAACTCATCCACCGCACGGCTGCGGCGGTATATGAAGCGCAATGCCACAATGTGCGTCAAGCCGTAATGTTTGTGCATTCATTTTCGAAGGAACATCGTGGGTTCGATGATTTCCAAGCATTTGCCGAAGCAATGAATGCGCCTGTTTCCAACATCAATGAACTTTCATGTGAAGTTGAAGTCGAATCCATTTCTCTTCGCTTGGGATGGGTCGCCGATACGGTTGCATCGTAGCCAAGGATGCGCCTCTTGAAGATCTGGACACCTAGCGCATCCCGTGGCGATACGCTGGATAATCGACCGAGCCGCAAAGTGCGCCGATATTTTTTGAGCGGTCGTGATATACTGTACTGATCTAGGGCGCGTAACGTTGCCCGTGGCTTTTGCCATGGGCTGTTAGAATACGTTGGCAAGGGATTTTTTGTAGCATGCGCATCCAGAAACTCGTCCGTATCCGCCGGAATTTCCCCGATCGCGGCCTTGCCGACGTTTCCGCCGCCGTGCGCGGGGAAATGGAAGCGGCCGACTGGGCGAACCGGGTTCCCGCCGGCAGCCGCATCGCGGTCGGCGTCGGCAGCCGCGGCATCCGCAACATTGCGGTCATCGTCAAGGCGGTGGTGGACTATTGGAAGTCCCGCGGCGTCAAGCCGTTCATCGTTCCCGTGATGGGCAGCCACGGCGCGGCCACGGCGGAGGGGCAGGCCGCCGTTCTGGCGCACTACGGCATTAGCGAGGCGTCGATGGGCGCCCCGGTGGTCAGTTCGCTCGACGTCGTCCCCATCGGGCGCACCGGCGAGGGCATCGACGTCTCGATGGACCGCAACGCCTTCGAGAGCGACGGCGTCATGCTTTGCAGCCGCGTCAAGTGGCACACCGACTTCGAAGGCGCGCTCGAAAGCGGCATCCACAAGATGATGGCCATCGGCCTGGGCAAGTGGGAAGGGGCCAAGCGTTACCACTGCTGGGCGGTGCGCATCGGCATGGAGGCGGTCATCCGCAGCGTCGGCGAAACGGTCATCGACACGGGCAAGATGCTCGGCGGGCTGGCGATTATGGAAGACGCGCATCACAACACGGCGGAATTGCGCGCGCTCGGCGTGGAAGGCATGGCCGAGCGCGAAGCCGAGTTGCTGTCCCGCGTGAAGTCGTGGAAGGCGAACATTCCCGCCGCGAGCGTGGATTTTCTGATCGTCGATGAGATCGGCAAGGAAATCAGCGGCGCCGGCATGGATACCAAGGTGGTCAACCGCTCGGTTGACCTCGGCCCCAACCGCTGGAGCGGCGTGCCCAAGGTCGGCCGCATTTTCGTCCGCGGCTTGTCCGCGTTGAGTTACGGCAACGCGGTCGGCATGGGCATGGCCGACGCGGCCAACGACCGGCTGCTCGAGAGCGTGAACTTCGAAGCGACCTGGGTCAACAGCCTGACGGCCTCGACGACCCAGCCCGGGTTCACGCCGATCCATTTTCCCACCGACAGGGAATGCATCGAGCGCGTGCTGCCGACCTGCGGGCATCTCGACACGCGCGATTGTTCGATCGTCTGGATGCGCAACACGATGCGGCTTGGCGACCTGATGGTCAGCGAAAATCTGCTGCCGGAGCTGCGCGGCAACGCCGAGATCGAAATCCTCGGCGATGCGCGGCCGCTGCCTTTCGACGACGGCGGCAACCTCGTCAGCCCGTTCGACGCCGCGGCGCGCTGAGCGCCCGGCAAGGCGGGCTTGAGCGGCGGCCTCATGGATTTGTTCCAAGTTGCGGTTCTGGCTTTGATTCAGGCGCTGACCGAGTTCCTGCCGGTCAGCAGCAGCGCCCATCTCGTGGTCGCGCCCTGGCTGATGGGTTGGCGGGATTACGGCCTGGCTTTCGACGTCGCCCTGCACTTCGGGACGCTGCTCGCCGTGTCGGCCTATTTCGCCAAGACCTGGCTGCGCCTGCTCGCGCTCGCCGCGGGCCGGCGCGTACCCGCGCCGCCGAAAGGGAGCCCGGACGAAAGCCTCTACGACAATCCGCGGCTCCCGGCCTATATCGCGGCGGCATCGGTTCCGGCGGCCGTCGCCGGGTTCGCGCTGAAAGGCATGGTGGAAACGACGCTGCGCAATCCGCTCACGATCGGCGTCATGCTGATTGCCGCGGGTCTTGTCATCGGCTGGGCCGATCGCCGCGGCGGGAAACGGCGCGGCCTGGAGTCGCTCGACCTGCGCGGCGCCCTGCTCATCGGCTGCGCGCAGGCGCTGGCGCTCATACCCGGAACTTCGCGCTCGGGCGCCACCATCGCCGCGGGCCTGCTGCTGGGGCTGAACCGCGCCGCGGCGGCGCGCTTTTCGTTCCTGCTGGCCTGTCCCGTCGTGCTCGGCGCCGCGCTGAAAACCGCTTGGGACGCCCTGCAGTCGGGGCCGCCCGCGGCGGAAAGCCTGCCGCTCTTGGCGGTCGGCATACTCGTCAGCGCCGCCGCCGGATACGCCGTGATAGCGGTTTTTCTGAAATACCTGCAAACCGCGACGCTGATGCCTTTCGTGTATTACCGTCTGGCCTTTGGCATACTGGTTGTAACGCTTGCGTACTCTTCCGCTTCGCTCCCGGCTGCTTTTTCGGCTGAATAAGAGCGAGGGGAGCGATGAAAACATTTCTGAACGAAAATCCGCGGTTCAGGGAAGCGGCAGGTCTTTTGCTGATCCTTTCAGCGATCGGACTTGCGCTCAGCCTTGCCTCGTATTCGCCCCTCGACCCTGCCGCCAACGTCGCTTCCGCCGATTCCGCCGCAGAAAACTGGATCGGCCGGCCCGGCGCCTGGGCGGCCGATTGGCTGCTGCAGATTTTCGGGCTCGTTGCCTTCCTGTTTCCCTTCGGACCGGCTTTTGCCGGGTGGTTTTGGCTGCGCTCGGTCGAAACCGGTTTCTCCGTCGGGCGGCTCTGCGGCGCCGCGCTGTTCGGCGCGGCGCTGTGCGACGCCTTGGCGCTGCTGCAGATAAAGGCGCAGTTCGGCCCCTTCTGGGACGGCAGGATTCAGTCGGGCGGCGTTCTGGGCGCGGAACTGGCGAAGGATTCTCTGGAATACCTGAATTTCGGCGGCGCCGTGCTGCTGTTGGCGGCCGCTTTGACCGCGGCGTTTTACCTGATGACGACCTTGCGTCTCGGGGACGCGGCCGAGCGTTTGACGGAAACGAAAGAAAAGCTCAAGAGCGGCCGCGCCGCCAAACTTTCCGAGGCGGAATTGCCCGAGCCGGCGGCGCCCGCGCGGGAAATCTTGCCGGCATCTGCGGAGGCGGACGCCGAGGAACCGCAGCCGGAGGCCGGCGCCGAGGAAGACCTGCCGCCGATCGTTCCCTACGAAAGCGAGAGCGCCGCGGAGCCGGCAGCCGAAAATACGCAGCAAGCCGACGGGCTGGAAACCCAGGCGGAAAGCGCGGACGGGCTGCCTTGGGAGGAAGAACCGGCGCAGCGCGAAACGGCCGAAGAGCCGGAGGAGGAAGAGCCGGCGGAAGAACAGCCGCCGCCGGTTTCCTGGACGCCGCCGAGCACCGCGCTGCTCAACCCGCCTTTCGACAAGGAAGCATTCAATCCCGACCAGTTGCACGAAGTTTCGCGCCAGATCGTCGAAAAGTTCGACGAGTTCGGCGTGAAAGGCTCGGTAACGCAGATCAATCCCGGGCCGGTCGTGACGACGTTCGAGTTCAAGCCCGACCGCGGCGTCAAGATCAGCAAGGTCGTCAATCTTTCCGAAGAGCTTTGCCTGGCTCTCGAGTGCGAGTCGATCCTCATCGAGCGCATTCCCGGCAAATCGACGGTGGGCATCGAGGCGCCCAACAAGCGCCGCGAGATCATCGGCCTGAAAGAGGTGCTCGATTCCCCGGAATTCCGCGATTCGAAGTCGATTCTCACGGTCGCGCTGGGCAAGGACATCAACGGCAAGATTCACGTCGCCGACCTGACCAAGATGCCCCACGTGCTCGTTGCCGGCTCGACCGGCTCGGGCAAGAGCGTACTGATCAACTGCCTCATCATGTCGGTCTTGCTGCGCGCGACTCCCGACGAGGCGCGCTTCATCATGATCGATCCGAAAACCGTCGAGCTCGGCCTTTACAGCGACATCCCGCATCTGCTGACGCCCGTCATCACCGACATGAAGAAGGCGACGAACGCGCTCAAGAACGCGACGAACGAAATGGAGCGGCGGCTGAAACTGCTTGCCGAGCACGGCGTGCGCAATATCGATCAGTTCAACAAAAAGATCGAAACCATGCGGCGGAAACACGAGGAAGGCAACCCCGAGCTCGCCGCCGCCCTGAAGCGCCTGCCCTACGTCGTGGTCATCGTCGATGAGTTGGCCGACCTGATGATGCTCGAAGGGCGCGCCGTGGAAGAGTCGATCACGCGCCTGGCGCAGATGGCGCGGGCGGTCGGCATCCATCTGGTGCTGGCGACCCAGCGGCCGAGCGTCGATGTGATTACCGGCCTGATCAAGGCCAACGTGCCGGCGCGCATTTCTTTCCGCCTGGCCACCCGCGTCGATTCGCGCACCATCCTCGATTCCATCGGCGCCGAGTCGCTGCTGGGCCGCGGCGACATGCTCTACCTGCCTCCGGGAACCGCGCGCATGCGCCGCCTGCATGGGCCGTGGGTCACCGAGGAAGAAACGCATGCCGTCGTCAACGAGTGGAAACAGCAGGCCAAGCCCGATTACGAAATCGAATACCTGCAATCGCCCGATGAAGAAAACGGGGACTCGCCCAAAGGCGATGAGTCTTTCGACGACCCCGTTTACGAAGACGCCCTGCGCCTGGTGCTCGAACAGGGCAAGGCCTCGACTTCGCTCCTGCAGCGGCGGCTGCGCCTCGGCTACGGGCGCGCGGCGAGCATCCTCGACGCGATGGAGCGCGACGGGGTGATCGGCCCCAGCGACGGCAGCCGCCCGCGCGAAGTGTTGAAGCGCCCCGATTGGCTGACCGAGACGGAAAACCGATAGCTTGGCGGCGCCGCTCCGCGCGCCTCTGCGAAGGCGCGCGCCGTCAGCCGGCTTTTTCCAGCAGGCCGACCCGCAGATCGTGGTCTTCGACCATTTTGCGCGTTACGACGAACTCCCTGACGCGCTTGAACGACGGCAGGTAATACATCAGGTCGAGCATCAACTCTTCCATAATCATGCGCAGGCCGCGCGCGCCGACCTTGCGTTCGAGGGCGAGTTGCGCGATCGCCTGCAGGGCTTCCTGTTCGAAAACCAGTTCCACGCTCTCGTATTCGAAGAGCTTCTGATACTGCTTGAGCAGCGAATTTTTCGGGGTTTTCAAGACCTCGACCAACGCCGCTTCGTCGAGGTCGCCGAGAACGGCCATGACCGGCAGGCGTCCGACGAACTCCGGAATGAAACCGTGGCGGATGAGATCTTGCGGCTGCACCTGCCCCAGCAGTCCCAGATCCCGCTCCCCGTGGAGCATTTCCAGGGGGCGGCCTCCCTGTTCGCCGAGCTCGGCGCCGCGGAAGCCGATGACGCGTTCATCCACGCGCCGGGCGATTACTTTTTCCAGCCCGACGAAAGCGCCGCCGCAGATGAACAGGATATTGGTGGTATCGACGTGCGTGAACTCCTGATGCGGATGTTTCCGCCCGCCCTGGGGCGGCACGTTGGCGGTGGCGCCTTCGAGGATTTTCAGCAGCGCCTGTTGTACGCCTTCGCCCGATACGTCGCGCGTGATCGAGGGATTTTCGTCCTTGCGCGTAACCTTGTCGATCTCGTCGATGTAGATGATGCCCTGCTGCGCGCGGTTGACGTCTCCGTCGGCGGCTTGCAGCAGCTTGAGCACGATATTTTCGACGTCTTCGCCGACGTATCCGGCCTCGGTCAAGGTGGTGGCGTCGGTAAGCGCGAACGGCACGTCGAGGATTTTCGCCAGCGTCTGCGCCAGCAGCGTTTTGCCGGTGCCCGTCGGGCCGATCAGCAGGATGTTGGATTTCTGCAGCTCGACGTCGCTCGCGGCGGAAGCCGCCGGCGGCTTCCGCTGGCGCATGAAAATGCGCTTGTAATGGTTATAGACCGCGACGGAAAGTTTTTTCTTGGCCGCGTTCTGTCCGATGACGTATTGGTCGAGTTTTTCCTTGAGCTCTTGCGGTTTCGGCAGGTGGAATGCAACCGCGTTGGCTCTTTCCGAGCGGTCTTCCTCGAGAATCGAGTTGCAGACCGAGACGCACTCGTCGCAAATATACGATTTGGGGTAATCGCCGGGGGTCGAGATCAGTTTGCCGACGACCTCCTGCGTCTTGTGGCAGAACGAACATCGGAGCATCTGATCCATGCGGCTGCGCATCATCGGGCAATTCTCCGGGGGATCATCGCATTGCTTACGTTGCCGCTCGATTGCTCAGGGCCGCGCCTCTTGCCCATCTTACCAGAACGGGCCGCGCCCCGGCGGGCGAAAAAATCGGCGGAATCGGCGGATTGCCGCGGGGCGCGCGGAAGGGCGCCGGCTGATGCGCGGGGGATCGCTCCCGTTGACGGGTTCCGCCGATAAACCGGTCTGCCGATGACGTCGAGCGAGTCGGCCGGGCAAGCCTGCGGCCGCGCCGCCGGCGAGGGGCGCAGCGCGCGCCTTGCCGCGGGACGCCATTTGCGCGGCGCTCGTCCGCTCGGAAAAACCGGCGCGGCCGCTCGACGCGCGGCCCCCCGCGCGCGTCAGGACGGGTGTCTGTTTCCAGTTTTTCATCTCACTCTCCTTAGCGGCCCCCCGCGCGCGTCAGGACGGGTGGGCCAGGCGGGCGAAGCGCAGCGGCGGCGGCTGAGCGGCGTCGTCGGATCGCAAGGGGCCGGGGCGCAAGGGGCCGGAGCGCAAGGGGAAACCGGTCAGGCGCCGCGCTTTTTCAGCGCGTTCAGGATCAGCCGCAGCGCCCGGCCGACCGCCTCGGGGTCGTCCACGCGGTAACGCGCCGCCGAGTCGGCGCCGGGCGGGCCGACGAAAACCGTGACCGCGTCCGCGGGCAGCGCCGCGAACGCGCTCTCGTCGGTCGTATCGTCGCCGAAGTAAAGCGCCAGGCCGCCTTCTTCGGCCAGCAGCCGCGACGCTGCCGTTCCCTTGTCGATGCCGTCGCGCGGCGTAACGTCGAACACCATCTTGCCCGCCGATACGCGCAGCTCCGCGCTCGCCGCCAGCGTCTCGCGGACGGCCGCGGCCACCCGGCCGCGCAGCCGGGGAGGCGTCCTGCGGTAATGCGCCGTTGCGCTGACCTGCTTGTTTTCGACGACGACTCCGGGAACGTCCGCCAGCGCCGACTCCAGTTTTGCGCAGATTTCGGCGACGGCCGCGGCCCAGCGCGTATCGACCTCGACGCGGCTCGAGCCGGGGCGCATCCTCTGGCGTCCGTGACTGCCGAAATAGTGCGCTCGGTCGATGCCTGCCAGCCGGCGAACGTCGGCAACCGCGCGGCCGCTGACGAAAGCCGCCGCAACCCGCGGGCAGCGCGCCAGCTTCTCGAGCGCCTTCCGCGCGGCGGCGGGGATGCGCGCGTCCTCGGGGCGCGGCGCGATGGGCGCCAGCGTACCGTCGCAGTCGAGCATGAGCAGCAGCTTGTCCGCCCGGACGATGCGTTGCTCAAGCGGCGCCCAGGCCGAGAAAAGCGGCGTCATCGCGGAGTCCGGTCGAGGGCGGCAAGCTGCGTGAGAATGGAGCCCATCCAGGCGAAGACGTTGTTTTCGCGGACGTGCCGGCGGAGCCGCCGCATTTGCGCGCGCGCCGCGCCCGGGCCGGAGGCGCGCAGCGCGTAGAGCCGCCGCGCGAAATCGTCGATGGCGAACGGGTTGAACGTTTCCGCGCCGGGCAGCTCCCAGGCCGCGCCGGTGAACTCGCTGAGCAGCAGCCGTCCCCGCTCGTCGTTCCGCGCCGCAAGGAATTCCTTGGCCACCAGATTCATCCCGTCGTCGAGCGAACTGACGACGCAGACGTCGGCAAGGCGATACAGCGCCAGCACCTGTTCATAGGGCAGATGTTCGGCGACGGTGACTATCGGCCGCCAATGCTCGTTGCCGTATTTCCGGTTGATCCGCCTCTCGCGGCGGCGCATTTCCCGGTGCAAATCCCGGTATGCGGGGACGTTCGCGCGGCTGGGCGCGCCGGCGTAGAGAAAGACGAGCTTGCCGCGCACGTCGGCATGGCTTTCGAGCAGCGCTTCGACCGCTTGCAGGCGTTCCAGAACGCCTTTGCTGTAGTCGATGCGGTCCAACCCCAGGACGACGAATTTACCCTCGAGTCCGAAGCGTCCGCGCAGCATACGCACGGCTTCGCCGCACGCCGCGCCGCGCGCGGCGGCCGCCGTCTTGTCGAAATCGATCGAGATGGGGAAGTGCCCGACCCGCGTTTCGCGGCCGCTGCGCCGCAGCACGCGCGGCGCGGTCGGTTCGCAGTCGAGTTGCCGCGCCGCGGCGTCGAGAAACCGCTCGGCGTACTCGGGCGTATGGAAGCCGAGCAAATCGTTGCCCAACAGCCCGTCGAGTATTTCCTTTTTCCACGGACACACGCGGAAGACGCCCTCGAGGGGCCAGGGAATATGCCAGAAGTGCGCGCAAACCGCCTGCGGGCAGCGCTCGCGCAGCAGCCGCGGCAACAGGGCGAAGTGGTAGTCCTGGATGAAAATCGCCGCTTCGCGGCCGCCGATGAGGTCGGCTGCGGCGTCGGCGAACTTGCGGTTGACGGCGCGGTACGCGGCCCAGTGCGCCTCGCGGAAAACGGGCTTGGTGAAGGCGTTATGGCACAGCGGCCACAGCGCCTGATTGGCGAAGCCGTTGTAGTAGCCGTTGTTCTCTCTCGCGCTCAGCCAGACCCGCTGCAGCGTATAGCTCGGGTCGTCGGGGGGCACGCGCGTCCGGCCGCGCGCATCGGCGGCTGCCCGGTCGGCCGACCCCGAACCGTGGGCGACCCACGCGCCGCCGACGGCCTGCATCACCGGGTGCAGCGCCAGCGTCAGGCCGCCGGCGGCGAACCCGGCCTGAATGCCGCCCGCGGAGTCGTAGGAATGGATGAACGGCTCGCGGTTCGAGACGCTGACGAAAAGCCGCCCGCGGAAGTTTTGGCGGACGAAGGACTGAAGCCGGCGGCGGGTGCGGATCGGAGGGGCGGGAACCATGCGGCGCTTACCCGAATTGTATCGCGGCTCGACTTTGCCGATGCGGTCAGCCGGACTGCTGCGCCGCCGCTCGATCCGCGGGCGCAAGCGGGGAAAATCCTGCTGCTGAAGACAACATCCAAAACACTATTCAATATTTTTTGTTTTTTTTGGGGGGGGGGTTGCATTGTGCTTCTCTTTACCTTAAGATGGAGCAGAATACCTGCAAGCGCGTCTTGCAGGAGGGGGAAATTTTGTTCGGTTGTCGTGTTGACCGGGCTTTTTGTTCTATACTGGGTTGTCCGTTGGAGCCTGCCATGCGGGTCGAGCGGAGCAGTCCTCTTGTGGAAGATCGGAAATGAGTAAGGAGAAGCAACCACAATGACAATCCTGAAAAAATTCTCTGGTTTGGCGGCGGCGGCGCTTGTCTGCGCGCTGTTGTCGGCTGGGCCTGCTTACGGGCAGGAAAGCGGATTTCCCGTGGTGTTCACCTCGACGGGTGAAACCATGACCGCCGGAGGCACGGGAACAGCCGGTTTCAGCGGCGACGGCGGCCCGGCGGGACAGGCGCAATTCAACGCGCCGAGCGGCGTGGCCGCGGGCGCGGCGGGCTCCGTGTACATCGTCGATGCGGGCAACGGCCGCATCCGCACGATTGATCCGGACGGCAACGTCAGGACGCTGGCCGGCGGCGAGGGCGAAGAGATCGACCCGACCGACGTGGAAGTTGACAGCGCGGGCATGGTCTATATCAGCGAAGCCAGCAAGCACATTGTGCGCACGGTGGATGAGAGCGGCAGTTCCGACGCGTTTGGCGGCGGCGACGGCAGCGCGGACGCCCTTGGCGCCCCGAGTGCGCTGGTGACGACGGCGGGCGACGGCACGCCCGGTTTCAGCGGCGACGGCGGCCCGGCGACGGATGCGCAGCTCAATTCCCCGAGCGGGCTCGCAACGGACAGGATGGGCAACCTGTTCATCGCCGATACGATGAATCACCGCATCCGCATGGTGGATACGGCCGGCGTCATCACGACGGTGGCGGGCAACGGCGAGGCCGGATCCGGCGGCGTAGGCGGAAGGGCCGCGGATGCGCAGCTCAATTCCCCGAGAGGGATTGCGGTTGACATCGCGGGCAACCTGTTCATCGCCGATACGATGAACCACCGCATTCTCAAGGTGGATACGCTCGGCGTCATCACGATAGCCGCGGGCAACGGCACGCCTGGTTTCAGCGGCGACGGCGGAAGGGCCGTGAGCGCTCAACTGAAGTCGCCGCACGACGTGGAGGCGGATGTCGTGGGCAACCTGTACATCGCCGACACGGGCAACGGCCGGGTGCGCATGGTGAATACGGCCGGCATGATTGAGACCGCGCTGGAGATCGGATCGCCGATGGGTCTCGCCCTGACTCCGTCCGGTCTGTACGTGACCGACAGCAATAACCACAACGTCCAGCTCGTGCAAGCGGCGCCGTCTCTGGATTTGACGATGTACGCGCAGCCGGGAATGCTGACGTTCATGGTCAATCAGGACGCCGCCGCCGCCGCGCAGCGGATTGCGCTGGTCGCGGCAAGCAATCAGGCGGCGAATTTGACGGTCGCGGCCAATCGTTCCTGGATCAGCGTGTCGCCGTCGAGCGTCGAGTTGGCCCGAGGCGAATGGGCGCCGGTTACGGTGACCGTCGATCCCAACGAGTTGGCGCAAGGGAGTACCGAAAACAACGGGGAAATCAGCGTCATGTTGGGCGATCAGGTCGTGGCGCGAGTGGCGGTGATGGTCGAAGTGCTGCCGCCGCTGGGGCCGGCCGTGTCGGTGAACGGGGGCGTGGTGAACGCGGCCCGGATGACCGCTTTCCGGCCGTGGGTGTTCGGCCCGCAATTGCTGCCGCTGGCGCCGGGATCGCTGATCACTGTGCGGGGAGCCAACTTTATCGAAGGCGAGACGCCGCTCCGGGCGATTGCGTTCCCGCTGCCGACGAGCTTGGGCGGCGTTCGCCTGAAGCTGAACGGCGTGGCCGCGCCCCTGCGCATGGTCGGCCCCGACAGCATCGAAGCGCAAGTGCCGTGGGGCCTGGTGCCGAATCCGAGGAGTCTGCCGTGGGTGCAGGTGGTTGTGGAGACGGCCGAGGGCGAAAGCTATCCGCGGCGGTTCCTGGTTGCGCCGCATGCGCCGGGCGTGTTTGCGGCGTCGGGCACGGGCATGGGTCAGGCGGCGGCGATTTTCGTTGACCCCGTGACCTTTGCCTCGGATCCCGCGGCTCTCGCGGCGCCGCGCGGCGTCACGACCATGAGCCGGCCGGCGCGCGCCGGAGACACGCTGGCCATCCAGTCCACGGGCATGGGGCCGGTGACTCCGCCGCTGGGCGACGGGATGAACTCGTGCATGCCCGCCGGCGTTTGCCAGCCGGACGGCTCGAATACGGTGCTGCGGCAGACGATCGAGCGTCCGCGGGTGTGGATCGGCGGCATGGAGGTGCCCGCCGGGAACATCATCTTCTCGGGCATGGCGCCGGACATGGCGGCGACGAGCGTGGTGCTGGTGCGAGTGCCCGCCGGTATCGAGCCGTCGAACGCGGCGGAGGTGATTGTCTCCATCGCCGGCCGCACGACCCAGCGCGGCGTGACCATCGCCGTCGAGTGACAGGGCGGGCGGCAAGGCAAGCCCCTTCGGCTGTCTTGCCGCCCCGCTTTCCGCAACCCGCTCTCGCAGCGGTTTGAAACGAGCATCCGCTTTGGCGGGGAGGGCCTTTCGGCTCTCCCCGCTTTTGCTTTTCGGCCTTTCCGCGGCCCGCCGTTCGCGCCGTTTCCGCGCCCCGTTTGACAGCGGAAGGGCAAAATTGTTTCAATGGACGGATTCCCCGCGGCGCTTGGGCTGCGCCGCGGGGTTTCGCTTTTCGGAAAGGAGTTCTTTTGCGGAAGCCGAAGTATGTGACATCCGTCGATAAAATCCCTCAACTGTCGACGGACGAGCGGGAAATCGGGCGTCAGGTCAGCGAGAAGTTCGTTTTTCGCACCAACGACTATTACCAGGGTTTGATCGATTGGGACGACCCGGGCGACCCCATACGCAAGATCGTCATGCCCGATGCCGCCGAGCTCAACGAGTGGGGCCGGCTGGACGCTTCGCACGAGGCGATCTACACCAAGGTTCCGGGGCTGGAGCACAAATACTCCGACACGGCGCTGCTGCTGTGCAACGACGTCTGCGGCGCGTACTGCCGTTTTTGTTTCCGCAAGCGGCTGTTCATGGACGACAACGACGAGGTCGTTCGCGACGTGTCGGCCGGCCTGGAGTACATCCGCGATCACCCGGAGATATCCAACGTCCTTTTGACCGGCGGCGACCCGTTGATCATGTCCACTTCGAAGCTCGAGCCGATCATCGCCGGCTTGCGCGCCATTCCGCACGTGAGGATCATCCGCATCGGCAGCAAGATGCCGGCGTTCAATCCGTTTCGGATCACGGAAGACCCGAGCCTGTGGACGATGTTCGAGAAGTATTCGACGCCGCGGGCGGGCCGCATCTACGTGATGTGCCATTTCAATCATCCGGCGGAGCTGACGCCCGAGGCGCGCGAGGGGCTGCAATGCTTGCAGCGCAGCGGCGCGGTAACCGTGAATCAATCGCCGATGATCGCCGGCGTCAACGATTCGCCGGAAGTTCTGCGCGAGCTTTTCGACGAGTTGTCGTATCTCGGCGTGCCGCCGTACTACATCTTTCAATGCCGGCCGACCGAGGGCAACGAATCGTATTCGGTACCGCTCGAGCGGGCGTACCGCATTTTTGCCGAGGCTCAGGCGCGGGGTTCCGGCCTGGCCAAGCGGGCGCGCTTCTCGATGTCGCACGTGACCGGCAAAATCGAGGTCATCGGCCTGACGGAGGAACTCATCCTGCTCAAGTACCACCGCGCCGCGGAGCCCCGGCGCCAGGGCGAGGTCATGGTCTTCCGGCGCCGGCTGGAGGCCCACTGGTTCGACGATTACCCGGAGTCGAGGAGTTACCTGTCGAAGATGCCGGCGGCGGAGCGGCGGCCGGTTTTTCTGGAGCAAGCCGCTCTCGCCGGCGATTGAGCGCCGCGGCGGCTGAATTTTTTCGATTTTTCCGGCTCGGTATCGTATTCGCGCAAACCGAGACCCTCGCGGATATGGCCGGAACCGCGGAAATGGAGCAGTCCTTTCCAACCCGCAAATGAGCATCCGCGCAGGGAGTCGAGCGGGGAAAGCGGAAAGAGGGAGAGACTCCTTCTTGACGCATGGATATTGCTAAGATGAGCCGTTTGCTTTCCGCTCGGCCCATCGCCGCCGCCGCCTTCCTGTTGCTCGCCGCCGCGCCGCTCGAGGCCTACGTCGGTCCGGGCGCCGGGTTCGCCTTCGTCGGCTCGTTTCTGAGTTTGCTGGCGGCCTTTCTGCTGGGCGCGGCTTCGCTGCTGCTCTTCCCCTTGCGCATGGCCCGGCGCGCTTTCGGCAGAGCGCAGGGCTACAAGAAAGCCAAAGTCAACAAGGTCGTTTTCCTGGGTCTCGACGGACTGGAGCCGGATCTGGTCGAGCGCTACCTCAGCGAGGGCAAGCTGCCCAACCTCGCCAGGCTCAGGGAGCAGGGCCGCTACAGCCGCCTGCGCACGACCTACCCGCCGCTCTCGCCGGTCGCTTGGGCGACGTTCGCCACCGGGTCGAATCCGGGCAAGCACAATCTTTTCGATTTCCTCAACCGCAGCTTGCGCAGCTATCTGCCCGAGCTTTCGTCGTCGCGGGTCAATCAGCCGGCGCGGGTTCTCAAGCTCGGCCGCCGGCGCATCCCGCTGAGCAGGCCGACGGTCGAAATGCGCCGCAAGAGCCGGACGTTCTGGTCGCTGCTCGGCGAAAACCAGGTATCCTCGACCGTTTTGCGGGTGCCGATCACGTTTCCGCCCGAAAAGTTCGAAGGCCGCTTGCTTTCGGCGATGTGTACGCCCGACCTGCTGGGCACGCAGGGGAGCTTTCAGGAGTTCACGACGCGGCGGGAACGGGCGGGGTTCGCCGAGGCCGGCGAGCGCCGGCGGCTTGTGCGCGACGGCGATGCCTACGTCGGCGAGATTCGCGGGCCGCGCAACAGTCTGCGCGAAGACGCGGGAGACCTGCGGCTGCCTTTCCGTCTGCAACTCAACGGCCGCCCCGGCCGCGGCGCGCTTTCCGTCGGCGGCAAGAAATACGACCTGGAGATCGGCAAGAACACGCCTTGGGTGCGGCTCTCCTTCCGCGCCGGCCTCGGCGCGGCGGTTTCGGGCATCGGCCAATTCCGCCTGGTTTCCACCGAGCCCGAGGTGTCGCTCTATCTCACGCCGATCGCCATCGACCCCGAAAAGCCGGCACTGCCCGTTTCCCATCCGCCTTGTTACGCGCCGTATCTGGCCAAGCTGCTCGGCGCCTATTCGACGCTCGGCCTGGCCGAAGACACTTGGGCGCTGAACGAGCGGGTCATCGACGAAGACGCCTTTCTCGAACAGGCGTACCGCATTTGCGAGGAACGCGAAGCCATGTTTTTCTCGGCGTTGGAGCGGACGCGGAAGGGAGTCGCCGCCTGCGTCTTCGACACGCCCGACCGCGTGCAGCATATGTTCTACCGCTATCTGGAGCCCGACCACCCCGCGCACGCGGCCAACGGCAACGGGTTCGAGCGCTACGCCGGCGCCGTCGAGCAACTCTACGGGCGCATGGATGAGATCGTCGGCAAGACGCTCGAGCGCATCGACGGCGATACGGTGCTCTTCGTGCTTTCCGACCACGGTTTCAAGTCGTTTCGGCGCGGGGTCAACCTCAACGCCTGGCTGGAGCGGGAAGGCTATCTGCGCGTCAAGCAGGGCGCCGCGGACGCAAGCCGGCTGCGCGGCGTCGATTGGAGCGGCACCCGCGCCTACAGCTTCGGGCTGGCCGGCATCTATCTGAATCTCAAAGGCCGCGAGGCGCAAGGCATTGTCGAGAAAACCGACGCCGACGCCTTGAGCGAAGAAATCGCCGCCAAAATCGGCGGCCTGATCGACGAGGAGCGCGGCGCGGCCGCCGTGCGCAAGGGCTACCCGAAAAAACAGGTCTATGCCGGGCCGTACCTGAGCGCCGCCCCCGATGTCGTCGTCGGCTACAACGCCGGCTACCGCAGTTCATGGGGCGTGACCTTGGGCAAGGTCGGCGGCCCGATTTTCGAGGACAACGTCAAGGCCTGGAGCGGCGACCACTGTATCGACCCGCCGCTCATTCCCGGCGTGCTCTTCTGCAACCGCGATTTCGAGGCCGAAGATCCGGGCATCGAAGACATGGCCCCCACCGCTATGCGTCTTTTCGGTTACCGCCCGCCCAAACAAATGGACGGCGCCGACATCGGGGTCCGCGTTTGAATAGCACGCACGGGGTCGCGACGAATGGAGACTCCAACCTTCCTTGACTTCTTGAAGCAAGCGGCTGGATTGGATGATTGGCTGTCTGGTAGAATGGGACGGAGAGGGTTTTGTCGGAATACTGTCCCTTGTGCTTGGTTGTTCAGAATTTCTTCGGGGGATGTCTGCATGATTCATCTTATTCGAAAAACGACTCAGGCAAGTCGCTTCCGGGCGTCCGCCGGGAACACAAGAGCGAGTACCATCGTCATTCAATCGCTGTGACTGAAAACGGGGTTGTAAAGCAGGGCGGGAGCGTTTCTGCAAATTGAAATCGTTATGCTGAACTTTGACGAGTGCTGCCATTACGTGGATTACAGAGAGAGCATGTAATGAAACCGATACCGTCAACTCTAATGAAGACCTACCAGTCACGTGGGCCGCTTCAACAATTCCGGTTTACTGAAAGCGTTGCGTTCAGATGCTTTCGCTGTGGAAATACGAAAAAGTCGAAACTGATCACAGTGTACAACGGGGACTGGTCCCGGAAACTCTGCAATGGCTGTTATGGGCTACTACTTTCAATTTACAAAATCAAGGCCGGGACTGTGGCTGACGATGAGCGTGCCGAGCAATTAGCCGAAGCTTTGTTCGTGCTCACTACGACTGCTCAGCAACGGGAAGCGGAACGGGCGTTCCGAGTATCCCACAATCGAGGCGGCGTTCTTTCTTCTAAAACCCGGCAATTTATCGCAACAGCGGAGTATGTCGCTGCGCAGTTGAAATCAACGACTCATCTGGAATGGTCACCTGCTGTTTTGGGACTCTGCAAGGCCGTCGAACTGGAAATACTCAATCGTGTGGTTATTCCCTTAGCAGCTTTGACCGCTGACGAAGATTTGGAAGAAGATGAACGGGACAAAGATATAGGGGGCGTTGCAGCATTTTGTTCTGCACCACATCGAAAACCACCGGAACTAGGGAAGATAGAGCATTTTCTACAGACTGTGATCCACAGCAGGCGAAGGCGTCAGACGAGTACGCTTATAGGCTGTTTTCTCAGGCTTGCCGCGGAGTGGGCCGGGTCGTCGTGGTTCTTGGCGCCGGACGGTCTTTATAGGTCTCTGACATCACTGAGAGTAAACTTCCGAAACCGGGCCGCTCACATTGACGAACTTACCAAAGATCATTATATTGAATGCCGCGAACTAGTAGTTGGCACACATGGAATCATATGGAATTTGGTCACTTCCACGGAACGCCAAAAGTGACGAATAAGTCTTTTAAACAAGTGCCCTATGACTGGACCGAATAAGCGCGGGATGCGGAAAAATTAGCCAATTTTGCCGCACAGAAAAATGCGGCATACTTTCTCTAGCAAAAGATATTTGTACTGGAATGGTATTGCAGTGACAGCCTTTTCGAATATGTAGTCAATAAAAAGTATTCCCGGCGTGCTCTTCTGCAACCGCGATTTCGAGGCCGAAGATCCGGGCATCGAAGACATGGCCCCCACCGCCATGCGTCTTTTCGGTTACCGCCCGCCCAAACAAATGGACGGCGCCGACATCGGGGTCCGCGTTTGAACGCGCGGGGCGCGAGTTACCCGATCAGAGCCAGCATGTCGGCGTGGATGCGGCGCCAATCCTGAGCCAGATTGATGCCCCGCGCCCGAATCGAGAACCCTTCCAGACGGACATCGACCGCCAACGGTGCATCGACCGTGGGGTAGAGCAGCATGCCCTCGTGTCTGGGGCCGGCCTTCGCCGCCTCGCGGTTTCGCAAGTAGGCCAGGAGTTGGTAGAGATGCCCCGAGTGAAGCTTGCCGGAGCCGTAGTGCATGGTCAGCGCTTCCGAATAGTACTTCGTATCGAGGATAATGCGCCGCTCCGGCGAGTCGAGCAGCACGTCGGCTTCCATGCGCGGGATTTTCGCGCGGTGATGCTCGGCCGTTCCTTCGTCGCTCCAGGCGATCCCCCGCCCGCCGCGATTCACGTGGTAGGCGCTCTGCTCGCGCCGATAGAACTCGGTGACGAAATCTTCGAACAATTTCCACATCCGTTTTTCGTCCTTGCGGAAGTCGGTGAACCTCGCGTCTCCGGATTGCTCATCGACGAGCAGGCATTCGTGGACGAGCCTGCACACCGACAGCAGCAAGCGATAGTTATGGCGGTTCCGGTCGAGTTGAACCTGACCGAACAGCCGCCGGTTCAGCGGCGCGGCGCTCACGCCGTCGAGCTTGTGATAGGCCGTCCTGATTCGATCCCGTACGTCGAGGTCCAGCTTGGGCAGCCGCAGGAGCGAGGCAAGCGTAGAGCGCAGGATGCGGTTGTGCGGTACGTCGTGCGACAGTTCCTCGAAATCGCATGCCGCGCGGCCGCGCCGCCGCAGCGCGCGCGACGCCGTCTCGCTCACGGCGATCTTGCCGCGGACGCCCGCCAGATCTTCGCGGACTTCGCGGTAGCCGCGGTCGATGCCCCGCCGCACCAACCGAAAGGTTCCTTCGGCAAGCACCTTGCCGAGCAAGTCCTGGACTTCGTCCAGCCCATCGAGTTCCTCGAGCCGGACGACATCCGCGTCTTCCATGTGCCTCCAGGCGTAGCAGAGGAGGTAGTAAACGTTGGCGATGGGGATTTTCACTGCCGCAGGATTGCCGTCAGTTTCTCGACGCTCTGGGGGCGGTCGAACCAGTATTCGCGCAGCAGAGGCGCGATCCTCGTCTCGATAATGTTGTCGTACCAGCGCTCATCCGCCGAATCCGTATCGTCGTCGGGCACGAAGAAACTGTGCCCGATCTCGAAGCCCGGCCCCAGATCCCCGTCTTCGCGGACGACCTCATTGATTGCCGACATGTTGCGCTCGATGCGGTCGACGAGCGTATGGTCGAGGCCCGCTTCGAGGAGATATTCCCGGAACTTCTCGGAGCCGTAAGCCGGCCGCAACTCCTCGAAGGCGAACCGCCGGCGCAGCGCGTAATCGACCATGGCCAGGGAGCGGTCGGCGGTGTTCATCATGCCCAGCAGATACACGTTTTCCGGAACCGAGAAGCGCTCGCCGTCGGCGCTGTAGGTCAACCGGATCGCGTGGTCCGGCCCCCGCTTGTCCGCTTCGATGAGCATGAGCAGCTCCCCGAATATCCTGGACAAATTGCCGCGGTTGATCTCGTCGATGATGAAGACGAACTTCGTATCGGGCCGTTTCCGGGCGCGCGCGCAGAACTCGAAGAACACGCCGTTTCGCAGCGTAAAGCCGCCGTCCTCGTTCGGCCTCCAGCCCTGCACGAAGTCCTCGTAAGCGTACGACTGATGGAATTGCGCCATTTCGACCCGATGCGGGTCTTTGCTCCCGGTCAGAAGCCAGGCGATCCGCCGGGCGATATACGTCTTGCCGACACCGGGCGGCCCCTGCAGGATCAGGTTCTTGCCGCGGGCAATCGAATCGAAGATACGTTCGAACTGTTGGTCGTCCAGGAAAAGGCCTTTGAGCGCCGACCCGATATCGTATGCTTCCGGTTGCGGTTGCGCCGTGGACTCTTTTTTTGTCGCAGACGATTGCGAGGAAGCCGGATTGGCTCGCCAGACATCCAGGAACGGCGGCAGGTGGAAGTGGATTTCCTGATCGGGATGTTCCTTTTCAAGCCGAGATCGAATCTCCAATAACGCCCGGTCGAGGGCGACGTTGTCCTTGTCGTCGGGAGGCGTTTTGTTCCTTTTTCCAAAGAAAGCCTTGACAATTTCTTTCTTGTGGCTCAGAACCACAATGGACTCGAACGAATCCGGGAATAGCAGGAACAGAAGTGCGTGCGGAAACTGGCGGCGCCGCGCATCCTGCCGTTCGTAGAGCCATTCGGCAAAGCCCCAAGGAACCTCTGAACAAGAGCACAGCGGGTTGGGATAATAGAGGGGTGCGGAAGGCACGGAGAATAAGGGGGAGAGCGATGAGCCAACGGACGTTTGCGGACATGGAGTACGAGGGGAAGAAAAAACAGACGAGGCGGGAGAAGTTCTTAGGGCGGATGGAGGCGTTGATTCCCTGGCAGCGGCTGGATGAGCGCATCCGCCCGTATTACCCGCAAGCGGGGCGGGGGCGGCGACCGTACGAGTTGTCGGCGATGCTGCGCATCCACTGCGTGCAGTTGTTCTACAACATGAGTGATCCGGGGATGGAGGACATGCTGTACGAGCTCGAGTCGGTGAGGCGT
Source organism: Bryobacterales bacterium (assembly GCA_965242705.1). Classification (GTDB taxonomy): domain Bacteria; phylum Acidobacteriota; class Terriglobia; order Bryobacterales; family UBA6623; genus CATQHP01. Next base: position 3,914,306 of record OZ251486.1, on the reverse strand, counting down.
TTCGTGGGTTTGTCGTTGGCCGAGCCGCTGCCGGACGAGACGACGATTTTGCATTTTCGGCACTTGCTGGAGAAGCACGAGTTGGGCGGGGAGTTGTTGGCGGAGATCAACCGGCACTTGGAGGCGCAGGGGTTGCGCTTGCAGAAAGGGACGATCGTGGACGCGAGCATCATAGAAGCGCCGTCGTCGTTGAAGAACCGCAAGCGGGAACGGGACGGAGAGATGAAGCAGACGAGGAAGGGGCGGCAGTGGCATTTCGGGATGAAGGCGCACATCGGGGTGGACGCGGGTACGGGGCTGGTGCATAGCGTGGCGGCGACGGGGGCGAACGTGGCGGACGTGACGCAAGTGGGGCGGCTGCTGCACGGCGGGGAGGAGCAAGTACACGGAGATGCCGGGTATCAAGGAGTGGAGAAACGGCCGGAGCACCGGGAGCGTGCGCTGGACTGGCAGGTGGCGATGAGGCCCGGCCGGCGGCGGCAGTTGGCGGCGGGCAGCGCGGCGGCGCAGGCGGAGCGGCGCAAGGCGACAGTGCGGGCCAAGGTGGAGCATCCGTTTCTGTATGTGAAGCGGCGCTTCGGCTACGCGAAGGTTCGCTATCGCGGCTTGGCCAAGAACAGGGAACGGCTCAGCCTGTTATTCGGCTTGGCCAATCTGCTCATTGCCGAGCGTTATGCCACAGCCTGAGCGGCACAACGCAGGAGCAGTGCGTCCACAGCGGCTCGAAGCCGCTGAAACGGTGGTATAACTGTTGCCTGGAGGCCAAAATCAGCACAATTTCCATGCAAATCTCGATGAAAACCCCTCCTCAACCGCCCCCATCCGCCAACATCATCCTTCCTCTGCCCCTCTTACGCTATTATTCAGACCTTCCCCAAGGATTTTTCAGGAGCGATTGCCGCTTCTCCAGGGAAAGAGAGAACCAGTCGGCCATCGCGGAAACAATGAAACGGAACTCGAGGCGGCGATGCGCACCGAAGGCAGTACCGGGATTCGCGTAGCCGCTCAGCACGTCGTCTTGCAGCGCCCAATGTTCGCCCGGAAACTCTGAATCCGACCATTCCCAGACCTTCCGTATCCGATTGATCTTCGTCGCCGGCTTTACGGCGCTGCTGATGACGGGGAGATACAGCACCCAGGTCGTCTCGGCCCACAGGCGCTTCGCCTCCGCTGGAGCAGGGTTGAGTTGCACCTGCAGCTTCTCGTCGAAGGTCCCCGTCCCTTCGTCGAGCTTCTCGACGAAATGGATACGAAGCTGCTCGAAGTTTTCCCGGGTCCAAAGCCGTTCGTCAGTGAATAGCGAGCCGCCGTCAAGCAGACACCGCTGCTTCCATTGCCCGGCGGCGTCAAAGATGGCTGCGGCTCGCTTCTGTCGTCCCATGAATGCGGTCTCCTCATGCCGGCTTGCGCGTGACGCTTCCGATTGCCGACCTCCATACGTCTTCAGGATCGCTGTTCAGGGCAATATAGCAGTATCCCGCGCGCGGCTACAATACGGAATCAGCCGCTGCAAAGGCGAGAGATGCCTGACCATTCAACTGCAACGGGGGCGGCGGGGCGTTCCAATAAGCAGGGGGCCGATAAGCGGGAGGCCGGCAGGTGGGGGCGCTTGCTCGACCGGGTGCGGGCCATCCGGCGCTCCGGGGGCGCGCGGCTGCTGCTGCAATGGCTGCGCGTCGTCGCGCGGATGAGAGCCGCCCGGTGGCGGGCGCCTTGGTGGCGTCTCTCGAACGCGCTGCGCAGCCGGCGGATACGCGCTAAAGCGTTACGGACGAATGAGGCTTCGGGCGAATCGGCGCCCGCCTTCGATCTGCGCGGCTACAATCCGATCGGCCGGCGGCGCGGCGTCGAAAACGAAGCGGCGGCGCTGGGGCCGCTCGACTTGCTGCCGCCCGGCGCCGCGGCGCGCCGCGTCATGCATCTGCGCGACCTGCGCGGCCTGCGGCGCATGCGCCGCGTCGAAGATACGGCGGCGTTTCACCCCGATGCCGCTGCGCGCGCCGGCGCCCTGACGCGCTTGGCCGCGGCGGGCGTGGCCGTCCATCTGGCGGACGGCGGACCGGGGCTGCGGCCCTTGCTCGGCGGCGATCTTTACCGCCTGATGACGGCGGACGCGGACGGTCTCGACGCCGACGCGCGGGAGATGCGCGGCGTCGAGATGCGCCGCGCCGCCCTGCGGGAGCATTCTTCGTGGGCGCGCGCCCGGCGGCTCGGACGGGAGGAACTGCCTCTGGTATCCATCCTGCTGGTGACCCGGCGCCCCTCGTTTTTGCCTTGGGCGCTTGCCAATGCGGCCAGACAGACCTATCCGAAAAAAGAGCTGATCCTGGCGCTGCACGGCGAGGGTTTCAGCGGCGTCGAGCGGCAGGTTGCCGCATTGCCTTTCCCCGCAAAGACGCTGCGGGCTCCTGCCGCCGAGCCTCTCGGCGCAGTGTTCAAGGCCGCCTCGGAGGCGTCCGGCGGCGCTCTGCTGAGCAGGATGGACGACGACGACTTGTACGGCGCCGACCATTTGTGGGACCTGGTGTTGGCGCGGGAATACTCGGGCGCGCAACTGGTGGGCAAATGGCGGGAGTTCGTTTATCTGGCGGCGTCCGACCGGACCATTCGGCGGTTTCACGGTGGCGGCGAGCGCTATCAGGCGTTATCGCTGCCCGGTGGCGCGGTGCTCATTTCCCGCTGCGATCTCGACCGCGCCGGCGGTTGGCGGAAGATGCCGGAATTCGAAGACAGCGCGCTGATTGCGGACGTTCTCCGAGCGGGCGGCCGCGTTTACCGCGCTCATGCCGCCGGCTTCATGATGGTGCGGCACGGCTTCCTGCATAACTGGTACGACAGCGACGGGGCCGACGGCGCCTTGCTGGCCAAGGCCGACCGCGTCTGGACCGGGTTCCAACCGGCGCGGGCCGGCATCGAGGCCCCGGCCCTGCCGTATCCCGCGCCGAACCGCGCCGAGCGGTCCTCCGGCCGGGAGCCTTGCCCGCAAGACGGCTCATGAGAGAGCCGATCGCCCGCCGGAAGCCGCCGCGGCCGTTTCGGCGGGCGCGGGGCGGGATCCCGCCGGCGCCAAGCGGCCCGCGTCGAGCAGCACGATGCGATCCGCCGCGGCCAGCAAGGCCTCGCGATGGGTCACGGCGACGACCGTCATGCGCCCGCGCAACGACCGCAGCGAGTCCACGATGCGCTGCTCGGTCCGCGCGTCGAGTTGGCTGGTCGCTTCGTCCAGCACCAGCAGATCCGGCTCGACGAGCAAGGCCCGCGCCAGGGCGATGCGCTGCCGTTCGCCGCCGGACAGGCGCCCGCCGCGGTCTCCGACTACGGTATCCAACCCTTGCGGCAGCGCGGCCGCGAAATCCTCCGCCGCCGCCAAGCGCAGCGCCCGCCGGACGTCGAGGCCGCTTGCGCCCGGTCGCGCCCAGACGACGTTCGCCCTGACCGTATCGTGAAACAGGTGCGGGTCTTGCGGCACGTACGCGCAGGAACGCCGCCAACGGCGTCGATTCGAGTCGTCGAGAGGCGCGCCGTCCACCAACACGGTTCCGCTTGCGGGCTCCAGCAGGCCGAGCAGGATGTCCGCCAGCGTGCTCTTTCCGGCGCCCGACGGCCCCGAAACGGCCGTGATCTCTCCGGCGGGAACGTCCAGGCGGATGCTGCTCAGGGCCTCGCGCCCTGCCGGCGGCGCCTCGCCCGCTTGCGCCTTTTGCCTGTAGTCGGCCGTTTGCCCGTAATCGAAAGACACGCCGCGAACTGTCAGCGCCGCCTTCAGCGCCATGCGGGGCTCGGGCGGGCGCGGGTCCGGTTCGCCGCGGCCTCCTGCCGGCGGCTCCTCTCCGGCAACGTCTTCCGCGGCGCGCCGCAGCGCATGCAGCGTCTCCTGGGCGTGGCTGTAAGCGGGCAGCGCATTGGCCAGATCCTGCGCGCTCTGCTGCAGATTCACCAGCGCGGATATCACGCGGGCGAAGAGCAGCGCCACGACGGCGAGTTCCGGCAGCGTCAGGCCGGCGCCGGCGATGGCGAACCAGGCCACGGCCGCCAACGCCGCCGCGGCGCCCGCGTTGAGCGCCGCATGCGCTGTCGCGCTTGCCCTCGTCGAGGCTACCTGGCGTTGGCGCATGGTCGAGACGGCTTCGCCGAAGCGGTCAACGTGGAGCCGTTCCAGGGCATAGCTCTTGGCCGGTTTCAGGCCGGCCAGAAAGTCGAGCACCTGAGCGAAAATCACGCGGTTCACGCCGGTGAGCTGATCGCCCAGAGCCCGCGAACGGCGCATCAGCGGCCGTGTCAGCGCCAACAGCGCGGCGCAGGTCAACAGAGCCGCCGTCGAGACCAAAGGCGAGATGAGGAAGGCGGCCGCCAGTTGCAGCGCCGCCAGCGCGCCGGCCACGACCGCCCGCAAGAGGTAAAAACTCGCTTGGCCGATGCGATGCACGTCTCCGGTCAGCACATGCTGGATGTCGGACTGGCGCTGTCCCGCGAGGAATTGCCATTTCGCCCGGGCGGCCGCCTCGTACAGCGTCTTGCGGAACCGGTCGGCGAAACCGAGTCGTATCCCGGCGAGCAGAACGTCCCGTTGCCAAACGATCGCAGAGCGGACGACGGCGAGCGCAACGAAGACGGCGAGCGTGGCCGGCAGGGCCAGGTCGGCGCCGAAGGCGTTCGCCGCGCCGGCCATCATTTCGGCAAGCGCGCTCTGTTGACCGCCCGCCGCGCCGACCCCGGCGGCCTGCATGAGCGGGATGAGCATGAGGAAGCCGAACGCTTCGGTTGCGCTCGCCCCGAACATCAGCAGCAGCGCCGGCGCAACCGCGCGCGGCCGGTAGGCGGCGAGCGCCCGCGCCAACTGCCCCGCGCCGCGGAAAATTCCCAGCCGGCCGGCCGCCGCCGGTCTATCCGAGGCCATCGCTCTCTCTGCTGCGGATTGAGGGGACAACGGCGCGGGGATGCGTCGAGCCGGTTATCCGCCGCCGTTTCGTCCGCTGCGTTGCCTGCATGCCCTTGTTATCGACTGTTATCGACCGCCTGCGGCGCGGCCCGCCGCTTTCCCGGAGCTCATCGGCCGGCGCGGCGGAGGAGCCGGAGCATCGTTGCGGGTATTGCGGCCTGGATGTTCGCGCCAAACGCCCTGACGGGCAACTCCCACTATACAGCCATTCGATGCGTCTTTTCCTGGCGAGATGAGCATCCATTACGGGACCGCTGCGGCGATTTCCGTAAGGGCTGAGCGGGTTGAGCCGCGCGCGGACGGCGCGCCAAGACAAAAAATTTCGGCGAGGGCCGTTGACAACGAGATGGAGTATGCATTATTGTTTTTTCAGTCAGCTTGTTGGGGTTGCGGGCAGGCAAGCCCGCTGGGTTTTCGAGTCCGTTTTCTTCGCTTGCGAAGGCGCTCGAACGCCCCCGCCAGTGTTTTGAGGAGGAGACTTTACCGATGAGAAAATCGCAATTCCGCTGCCTGCTCGCAGCGCTTGCCCTGTTGCTTGCGGCGGCGCCGTTCGCCCCGGCGCAGCAGGCCGACACGGCGCTGATCGTGGGCACGGTGTCGGACACCACGGGCGCCGTCATTCCGGGCGTGACCGTGACCTTCAACCACGTTGAGACGGGTACCGTCTATACGTCGGAGACCAACGAGAGCGGCAACTACCGCTCGAATCCGCTGCGCATCGGCGCCTACATCGTCGTCGTCGAGGCCGACGGCTTCAAGGCCTATTCCGGGTCGGGCATCAATCTGTCGATCGGCGATACGCGCCAGTTGGACGTGTCGCTCGAAGTCGGCGCGGTGACCGAGGTCATCGAGGTCGAGGCGGCGGCGCCGCTGCTGCAAACCACCGAGGCTTCGGCCGGCACGGTCATCGAAAACCGCCAGATCGTCGATCTGCCGCTCAACGGCCGCGACTATCTGCAACTCGCCGTGATCTCGGCCGGCGTGGTCGCTTCGCGCGGCCAGGGCGTTTCCATCGGCGGCCAGCGCGGCACGGAAACCAGCTTCCTGATCGACGGCATGGACAACAACAACCAGTCCATCGCTTCGCAGGGCGGCCAGAAAGAGGTGGTCAAGCCCAACGTGGACGGCATCGCCGAGTTCAAGGTCATCACCAACGGCTTCTCCGCCGAGTACGGCCGCTCGTCGTCGGGCATCGTCTCGCTGGCCATCAAGTCGGGCACCAACGACCTGCACGGCACGGGCTTTTTCTTCATACGCGACGAGACGATGGACGCCAAACCCTTCTTCGCGCCCGGCGACAAGGCGCAGTTCGGACGCAATCAGTACGGCTTCTCGCTCGGCGGCCCGATCAAGCGCAACAAGTCGTTCCTGTTCGGCGACCTGGAGCTTACCGACATCCGCGAAAGCTCGACCTTCGTCAGCACCGTGCCGACGCCGGCGATGCGCAACGGCGACTTCAACGATCTCGGGCAAACGGTGTACGACCCGTTCACCAACGGCGAGGCGGTGGGCGCCGCAGACCGGCAGCCTTTCCCCAACAACACGATTCCGATGAGCCGCTTCGACCGGCGCGCCGCCATCATCAAGGATTGGTGGCCCGATCCGCAAACTTCCGACCTTGCGCGAAACTTCGTATTCCAGCCGCCGCGGAACAACGACTTCGACAAGTGGGACATCCGCTGGGATCACAACCTGACCGCCGCCGACAATATCTTCGCCCGCTGGAGCTACCAGCAACAGGTCATCATCGCTCCGCCGCAGCTTCCGGCGACGGAGTTCGGCTCGATGACGCGCGGCGGCCCGCAAGACCGCACCAGCAACAACGCCGTCTTCGGCTGGAACCGCATCTGGAGCCCGGCGCTGGTTTCGAACTTCCGTTTCGGCTGGAACTACATCGACACCGACATCGAGACGCACCTCGACGTGCCCGACAACATCAACGCGCGCATCGGCCTGGAAGGCTTCAACCAGAACCTGCGCGGCGTATCGGAGATGGTCATGGGTCCTTACCGGAACTTGGGCAACAACACGTTCCGCCCCAATCTGATCCAGTCGCAGACGCGGCAGATCTCGGCCGACAACACGCTGACCAAGGGCGACCACGCGATCAAGTTCGGCGCGCAGATCTTCCTGCTGCAAAGCTTCATCGACAATCCGCAACGCACCATGGGCACGATCAGGTTCGACGGCCGCTTCACCGAGGGGCCGGGCGGCGGCGGCCAGACCGGCGACTCCCTCGGAGATCTGCTGCTGGGCTTGCCCAATGAAATCTTCGGATCGAACACGGTCTATATGAACATGCGCGCCCCGTTCATCCACACCTACATTCAGGACGACTGGAAGGTGAGCGACAAGCTGACCGTGAATCTCGGCCTGCGCCACGAGAACAACTACCCCTACATCGAGACGCGCGACGGCATCGGCCTGTTCCAGCGCGGCGGCCACCGCGGCTCGCAGGGCGCGATCCGCGTCGCCGGCATGACCGGCAGCTCGCGCGCCGACCGGGCCATGATCGACCACGACAAGAACAACTTCGCGCCGCGCCTCGGCATGGCCTACCGGCTCAACGAGAAAACGGTGATCCGCGCCGCCTACGGCATCTTCTACGGCAACATCACCAACACCGGCGGCGGCGAGTTCATGGAGACCATGCCGCCCTTCCACTTCAAGGCCACGCTGGCCGCCGGCGACGAGCCCACTTTGCGCATGGAGCTGCCTCCGGGCACGATCTCGGCGGCCAACGCGCGCGGCGTGGAAATGTCGGCTTGGGACGAGGACCCGCCGTGGCCGATGGCGCAGAACTGGAACTTCAACATCCAGTATTCGCTGCCGGGCGAAGCGGTTTGGGAGATCGGCTACTTCGGCAACAAGATGAACCACATGATGGGCCGCTGGGACGAGAACCCGCCGCGCCCGGGCGAATCGGTTTACGACCCGGTGCTCAACCAGACCTTCGGCCCGCGAAGCGGGGTCAACGAGCGCCGCCCGTGGAAGCGGGTGTACGTGCCCTCGGCAAGCCGCGGCGACATGCAGTTCCCCGGCTCGGTATCGAACGAGCCGTTCGCTCCCGGCTGCGGCTGCTTCATCACCCTGGGACGCCAGAACACGCACTCGAACCGCTGGAATTCGCTCTATCACGGCTTCCACACGAAGGTCGAGAAACGTTACTCGAAGGGACTGACCTACATCCTTTCGTACCAGTGGTCGCACGCCATCGGCGACTGGCGGGCGATCCCCGGCTCGGGCGGCGCGCCCGGCGAAAGCGCCCGCTTGGTGCATGACGTGCTCGACCTGAGCCGCGAGCGCGGCCCGTCGCCGCAGGATCAGCGCCACCGCTTCGTGGGCAGCTACGTCTGGGAAGTGCCGTTCCTGAAGAACGCTACGGGCGCCAGGCGAACGCTGCTGGGCGGCTGGTCGCTGGGCAGCATCATTACGCTGACCACCGGCACCCCGGCGACGCCGGGCGTGCAGGGCAGCCCGGCGCGCATCGGCGGCGGCGACCGCCCCAACGTCGTTGAGGGCATGAGCCCGCAGGCGGCCAACCCCGACCCGGCGCAGTGGTTCAACCGCGCCGCCTTCACCCGGCCGGACGACCTGACCTTCGGCAACGCCGGCAAGGGCGTCCTGCGCATTCCGGGCCGCGCGCAGTGGGACTTCTCGGCGTTCAAGAACTTCCGTTTCGGCGAGAAGTACATGGCGCAGTTGCGCATCGAGTCGTTCAATTTCACCAACACGCCGAACTTCGGCAGCCCGAACACGGCGTTCGGCAACCGCAATTTCGGCATCATCAACGGCGCCTTCAACCCGCGCAACATGCAGATCGGCCTGAAGTTCATCTTCTAGCCAGCCCGCGCAACGCAACCTTCAACCCGCCCGCTCCCGGCAAACCGGGGGGCGGGCGGTTCCATTTTGACGGAGAGATGGGCGCCGAGCCCCTCCAGGTCCGGTTGCAAGATCGCCCGCACGGCATCCCTGCATCCTCCTCGTGCCCCTTGACTCCCTGCGCGGATGCTCCTCTTTCGCTGGAAGAGACTTCGTATTGACAGTTCTGCCTTGCGGCTCTTACAATAGTTGCCCAATACGCGCCGGAAAGCCGCTGCCGCCGCGGGCGGCCCGCTGTCGGAGCAATTTCCTTCGGGAACAGGGTTCAACAACACATGGACAAAAGGCGCCGCGAGGCATACCGCAAGCGGTTGGAAGCCGAGTTGGCGGAGATCCGGGCGCTGCTCGAGCGCACCGAGCAGGCCGGCCGCAGCATCGGCGACAAGACCCGCGGCGACGAGGGCGAGGAAGCGGCGAAATCCTACGACCGGGAAATCCTTTTCAGCCAGAGCGACGGCGAGCGGACGCACCTGAACATGGTTGCCGAAGCGCTTGAAAGAATCGATAACGGCGAATTTGGTATTTGTATATCATGCGGGGACGCGATCAAGCTGAAACGGCTCGACGCGGTTCCGTGGACCCGTTATTGCCGGGATTGTCAGGAAGAAGTGGAGCAAGAGGCGGGAGCGTCCTGACCGCCGCGAGGTGAGTTTTCTTCTGCAGCGCTGCATCGATTTCTTCTCCTTCTGAGGCGGTACGCTCGCTCGGCGCGTTGACCGCTCCGGTTTTTGCCGCCCTGTTTCCGGCCGATTGCCTTTTATGCACGGCGCCCATCCGCCATTGGACGCGGACGCCGGTATGCCCGCGCTGCCTCGACCCGATTCCCGCCCGGTTGCCGAAGCACAGTTGTCCGCGCTGCGCGCACGGCATGGAATCCGCCGCTCCGGGCGAGAGCGAGCCGCTGTGCGGCGATTGCCTGCGCGAACCGCCGCCTTTCGACCGCGCCGCGGCTCTGGGAACCTACGAAGGCAGCCTGCGCAAGCTGATTCACTTGCTCAAGTACGGGCGGATGCGCCCGCTTGGCGCCGTGCTCGGCCGCGCTCTCGCCGAACGGACCGCCGAGGCCGGCATCGAGGCCGACGCGGTGATTCCGGTCCCGCTCCATTGGCGCCGCCGTTTGTCGCGCGAGTTCAATCAGGCGGCGGAGATCGCACGCGGGCTCGCCGCCGCGCGCGGCATTTCCTGCAAACCCTCGTGGCTGCGGCGGACAAAAGCGACCGCCGCACAGGCCGGCTTGAGCGACGAAGAGCGCGGGCGCAACGTGCGCGGCGCCTTTGGCGTTGCCGCGGCGGCGGAACTGCGGGGCTTGCGGGTCCTGCTCGTCGATGACGTCATGACAACCGGCTCGACGCTTGCCGCCTGCGCCCGAGCCGTCAGGCGGGCGGGCGCCAAAAGCGCGGCGGCGGCCGTCGCGGCCCGCGCGCACCGCCGGCTTCTGTGAGTTGGTCCGCCTCGAAAGCCATCGCCGGCAAGGAGTGATCATGGAAACCATCAGCCTGTTACGCAAGCCTGTACTCGTTTTGAACGCCAGTTACGAACCGATCCACGTCTGCGCCGCCCGGCGCGCTCTGGTGCTGCTGTTCAAGGGCCTCGCGGCCACGGAGGAAGCCGCGGCGGAGCGGGTGCATTCGCCTACCCGCAGCCATCCGCTGCCGTCGGTGATCCGTTTACTGGAATACCGCCGCATTCCACTGCAAACGCGGGCGCTTTCGCGCAAGAACATTCTGGTGCGCGATCACCACACTTGCCAGTACTGCGGCGCCCGGTTCGGCGCATCGGAATTGACGCTCGACCACGTAATGCCGCGCTCGCGCGGGGGCAGCAACAGTTGGGAAAACCTGGTGGCCTGCTGTCGGCGCTGCAACAACCGCAAGGGCGACCGCCTGCCGGACGAGGCCGGCATGAAACTGAAACGGCGGCCCAAGGCGTTCAATTTGCACACCAGCCGCAACCTGATGCGACAATTGGGCACGCAGCAGGAAGGCTGGAAGAAGTATCTGTTTTTCTAAGGGCGGGCCGAGCGGCGCGCCGCGGAGCGAGATGACGGAATCCACCCGAGGGGCGGGCGGAAGGGCCGCGTTTCCGGTCTGCGGACAACTGCTTCCGCAGCCTTCGCGCCGGTTTGCTTTCGCGGGGTCGCTCGGGCTGCACCTGCTCGCCGCGGCGCTCTTGCTCGCGTTCGACCGCCCGCGCGAAGGCGAGCCCTACGCGCCGCCGACCGCCGCCGAAGCGGCCGCGGCCGAAGGCCTCGAAATCATCTGGTATCGGCCTGAAGACCTGCTGCCGGCGGTGTCCCCCGCCGAGGAGTCCGACCGTCCGCCGCGCCCGGATGCGCAGGGCCGGGCAAAGCTGAAGCAGAGCATCGAAGCGGCAAGCCCCGAGGCCGACAGCCGGCGGCAAACGATCGTCAATGGGCCGCCCGATATCCGCATCGAAGAGGATATCGAGACGGCAAACATGCTGGCGGTTGCGAGCGGCGGCGAACTTCGGCGGCAGCGGTTCGAGCTTGCCGCCGCGCCGCGGGAAACGCCGGCGCCTCTTGCGCCGCCCGACTTGGCGCCGCCGCGAATCGCCGCTCGGGCGGCCTACGTCGAGTTGGCCGCAATGCAGGAAATCGAACGCATGCGCTACCTGCCCGGCGGGCGGGAGAAACGGGAACCGGAGCGGCGGGCAATCGAGAGCGCTCCGGCGCCCGCCGTCGAAGCCGCATCGCCGGAGGCCAGGCTGGCGGCGCTGGGCATCGTTGCGCCCCTGCGCTACGAGCCGGCCGAAGCGGCGGGCGGCGTCCCCGAAAGGGAGGCGCTCGACGCGCCCGCGCCGCCGAAGGTTTTGGCGGAAGCGGCCGAGCAAGTCGATCTGAGCCCTTTCCAGCGGATCGAGACATTGCGTTACGAATCCGGCGCGCCGCGGGACGCGGCGGCTCCGCGGCGCGAAGCCCTGGCCGTTGCGCCGGATACTGCGGCGCCGGCGCCGCGCTTCGAGGCCGCGGCGGACGCGGGCATCGACACGGCGCTGTTCCAACGCATCGGCCCGCTGCGGTATGAAGCAGACGGCGCGGCGGACGCGGTCGGCAGGCCGGCGGCAGCCGTCCGCGAGGCGGTCGGAGAGGCGGCCGCCGCCGCGCCGCCGGAACTGCGCCCCGGAGCGCCGGGCGGAAACGCCGCCGCCCCCGGCGGAACGGGGAGCATCGATCCGTCGAGCTTCCAACCCGTTGCGCGGCTGCGCTTCCAACAATGGGACAACGGCGCGCAAGGACAGGCTCCGGGCCGGATCGCGGTCGGCGCAATCGGCGCGGCAAACCCTCCGCCGCCACAGTTGACCGGGCCGCCGGCGCCGGACTTGAGCGGCGCGCCGCACGGCTTCGGGCAGGCGGCGTCGGGGGCGGCGCTTGGCGGAGGCGGGCCGCCCCCGACGCCGTTCGGGGAGGGCGGCTCGGCGGAGCGCAGCTTGGCCGTTGTCGGCATCGACCCGAGCGGACGCGCGCCGCGGGCAATCCCCCGCGGGCAGCGCGCGGGAAGTTTTTCCGGCGGACCCAATCCGGGCGGCAGCGGCGGCGGAACGCAGACCGCCAAGCTGCGCGTCCCCAACCTTGCTATCGGCGGGCGCCCGAAAACCGAAGCGGCGATCGCCGCCGTCTCCGCGCCGAACGCGGCGGAAGACCCGCTGCGCTTCGGCGTTTTCCGCAGCGCGGACGCCCTGCCGTTATTGCGGGCGCCCGCTCCCAACATCGAAAGAACTCCTCAGCCAATCGACCCGGAACGGCCGTTTCGCGGCAGATTGTCGTATTCGCTGGCCATCCACATGCCCAACATCACCAGCTCGTCGGGAAGCTGGGAACTGCAATTCGCCGAGATCGGCGGCGAAACCGAGCAGGGCAAGCTGGCCGCGCCCGTCCCCCTGGTCAAGGTCGACCCCCGCTATGTCCGCGAGGCGGCCGAAGAAAAAATCGAGGGCGAGGTGGTGCTCCACGGCATCATTCAACGGGACGGAGCCCTCGACGGGCTGCAAGTGATCCGCGGCCTTGACGACCGCCTGGACGCCAGCGCCCTGTCGGCGCTCTCGAAATGGCGCTTCGACCCCGCGCGGAAATACGGCAAGCCGGTCGCCGTCGAAGCCGTGGTGCGCATCCCGTTCCAACTCGGCGCGGCAACCGCTCGACGATAACGGCGCTCGGCGATAATGGTTGTCTGACCCGGCCATGCGGCTCACCCTCTGGATCGACGCAGACGATACGCTGTGGGAAAACAGCCTCTATTTCGAAGACGCGATCACCGAGTTCATCGACTATCTGGACCATCCGACGCTGAGCGCCGAGGCCGTCCGCGAACGTCTGGACGCCATCGAGATCGAAAACATCAAGATACGCGGATACGGCTCAGACAACTTCACCCTCAACCTGGAGCAGTGTTTCGCCGAACTTCGCGGGCAGCCCTGCGCGCCGCATGAAAAGCGGCGCATCCAGGGCATGACGGAGCGGGTTCGCAATCATCCGGTGGAACCCTTCGACGGAGTGGAGGAAACGTTGCGCTATCTGCGCGGGCAGCACTCCCTGCGGCTCGTTACCAAGGGGCATCGCGCGGAGCAGGCGGGGAAAATCGAGCGGTCCGGTCTCGGCTTCCTGTTCGACGACTGCTCGATCGTCAGGGAGAAGACCGCCGATTCCTACCGGGAAGTTTTGCGCCAATCGCGCGCCGAACCTTCGCGGACGTGGATGGTGGGCAACAGCCCGAAATCCGACATCAATCCGGCGCTGGCCGCCGGCATCGGGGCCGTGTGGATACCCCATGAGACAACGTGGTCGCTGGAATACGAAGACGTTCCCGACCCGCACGAGCGCTTCCATGTGCGCGAACGGTTCCGCGACCTGCAACAGCTTTTCTGAAAGGGCGGCAGGGCTTGCGCGCGTTGCGCCGCCGCAGGCCGCCGCCGTTTCGCGGCGGGTTACCATGGGGTTCGGCTTGGCCATGAGGCATGCGTTGGCAACAGCGGCCGCGGTCTTGCTCGCCGCGGCGGGTTCGCCGGCGGGCGGCGGCGATTGGCCGCAGTTCCGCGGGCCGAACCGCGACGGCGTTTATCCGCGCCGCGCAACGGTTCCCGATTTTCCCGAAGGCGGGCCGCCCGTCGTCTGGGAAAGGCCGGTAGGCGCGGGTTTCAGCGGCCCCGCGGCGGCGCGCGGCCGGGTGATCGTGTTCCACCGCCTCGGCGGCAGCGAAGTCGTGGAGTCGATCGACGCTGCAAGCGGCGAGACCGTCTGGAAATCCGCAGCCGCCACGACCTACAAAGACGATTTCGGCTTCGACGAAGGGCCGCGCGCGACGCCGGTCGTCGTCGGCGGGCAAATCTATACTTTCAGCGCCCAAGGCGTGCTGCGCTGCCTGGAATTCGCCGGCGGGCGCACGGTCTGGAGCCTCGACGCCCGTCGGGAGTTCGAGGCGCCCAAGGGGTTTTTCGGCGCGGCTTCGACGCCGCTGGCGCTGGGCAGCCGGCTGTTCGCCAACGTCGGCGGAAACGGCGGCATTATCGCCGCGGACAAAGACACCGGCCGGCTGCTGTGGCGGGCCGCCGGCCGCGAAGCGAGTTACTCCTCGCCGGTCGCCGCCGACTTCGAGGGCGAAACGCTCGTCGTTTTCTTTACCGGCGAGGGTCTGGCCGCGCTCGACCCGTCAAGCGGCGCAGTGCGATTCGAGCGCCGCTGGCGGTCGCGCAGCCGGGCATCGGTAAACGCCGCGTCGCCCATTGTTTCCGACGGCGCGATCTTTCTCTCGGCTTCCTACGGCACGGGCGCGGTTGCGTTGCGCGCGCGCGGCGGCGTCCTCGAGGAACTCTGGTCGGGCGGGGACTCGCTCAACAGCCACTACGCGACGCCCGTCCTGGCCGACGGCGTGCTGTACGGGTTCCACGGCCGCCAGGAATACGGCCAGAGTTTCCGCGCGGTCGAATTGGCGAGCGGCAAGGTGCTCTGGTCGCGAGACGGATACGGGGCGGGCTCCGTGACGCGGGTCGGCGACCGCCTGCTGGTCTTGCGGGAATCGGGCGAACTCGACCTGCTTGCGGTCTCGCCGGAGGCGTTTCGCTTGATTTCCCGAGCGCAAATCCTGCCCGCCGAGACCCGCGCCTATCCGGCGATCGCGGACGGACTTTTCTTCGCCCGCGACAAGAACACGCTGGTCTGCCTCAGGTTGTGGGAAGAGTAGCCGGCTCACTCGAAGGCAGGCCGTTAGACGCGCGAGGCCAAGTCCATCTGAAATTTCCGCAGGTTCGATTTGAGTTTGCTGTAGAGCATGGATTCCTGCTTGACCCGCTCCGCGGCTCGACTGAAAAATCGAAGGCTTCTCAGCGGCCCAGAAGCAAGCCGGCGCCCATGCCGATAACTGCGAAGAGCATGTAGAGGCTCGCTGCCCCTACGAAGGATCTACTGAACGGCATGCGCGCCTGTTTTTGCCTCGCGGATGTAGCGGACAATATCGGAACTCAAGTAGGGCTCATCCTCCGACTTGAATTCCAGAACCTTCAGCACCGTCTCAGGCGAGTACTGCCGAGCCAAGCCGCCGAAAGCCTCTTCGAGAAAGGATGTTGCGTACCCGAACCCCCCGTCCAAGTCCACGAGAAGCTTTTTCCTGGATGCTTCCGCTTGCTCGAACCTGGGCTTCAGCCAGCCTTCCCGGAATTCTTGGCCAGAATAGGCGCCTTCACTCTTGAATCGCGGCCCCGGCGTCTCCGTGAATTCTTCCGCTATCTTCAGTGTCATTCTTCCTCCTCGGCACTTCGTCCGCTGCCTCCCAATATATGATCGTCCCGCGAAAATCATTCGTCAACTTCCGATAATCGCCCCGGCGGACGTCAGCATGCGCTTTGTTGATCCAGAACTCTGACGGGCGTCGGTTGTGGGAAGAGTAGCGGCCCGCCTTACTCGAAGGCCAGTTTTTCGCTGAAAAACGGCATGGCTCTGGTCTCGATGCGGGCGGCCACGCGGTTGACGTGGTTGCCCTCGTAGATCTCGAAGTCGTGGTCGATGCCGTATTTGTCGAGCGCTTCGTCGAGCAGGCGAATCGCGGCGGCAATGGAGCGGTCGGCGTCTCCCGCGTCGAAGGCAATGCCGCGCAGAGCGCGCAGATCGTCGATGTGCCGATCGAGGAACGCCAGCGGCGCGTTGGCCGCAATCCTGGCCAGAACGGCCGGTTGCGGCTCGCCGTTTTTCGTCGGCAGATCGAGATAGAACGGCGGTTTTCGGGGGTTCGGCGCCCACGCGGCGGCGGTGGCCATGACGGCCTTGACGCCGAAGCCGGCCTTTTCGAAGTCTTCGATCGTAAGCACCTTTTCCCAATCGGGCGGGCCGCGGCGAGTCGTCCGCGGCTGCAGGCAACAGGGACTGAGCAGGTAAACCGCTGCGAATGCATCCGGGCGCTTCATGCCGATGCGCATGGCCCCGTAGCCGCCCATGGAGTGCCCGGCAAGTCCGCGCGCCTCGGGCTTGGGGATGGTGCGGTAACGCGCATCGATGTAGGCGGGCAGTTCCTCGCTTATAAACCGTTCCCAATTGCCCGTGACAACCGAGTTCGAGTAGAAGCTGCCCTGAAAGCGGGTGAAGGCGTCGGGCATGACGACGATGACCTCGCGGGTATCGCCGCGGGCGAGGCTGCGGTCGAGTACGTCGGGCAGCGTGATCCAGTGTTCTTTGCTGAACCATTTGGCCGTGCTGTCGGTAAAGCCGTGCAGCATGTACACGACCGGGTAGCGCCGATCGGGGTCCGCCGCGTAGCCGGGAGGAAGATAAACGGCCGTATCGCGCACGGGCGAGTCGCCGGAGAGATTCCCTTCGAGGGCTTGGCTTCGGATCGCGGTGCGCTCGACCGTTCCGTTTTCGGCCGCGGCCGAGACAACGGCAAGAGCAAGACAGGCGCAGGCCGCCAACGGCCGGTTCGACGCGGGCATTCGGCACAGGCGCGGCATGATGAAAATCCCGTCCGGCCATTGTAGCGGAAAATTCGGCGGTCTTCCCGCACGCCGCCGCGAGTGCGCTAAGATAGCTGCGGGCCGCCCCGCCGCCCAGCGGGCGGACGCGGCCGATGAGGAGGGCGCTTGAGATACCGACTGCTTCCCGTTTTGCTGCTCGCGGCGGCCGCGGCCGTTCCCGCCGCCGCGCAACACGGCCACGCCACGTTGAGCAACCCCTACACCTCTGCCGATGACGTCGCCGCCGGCGGACGCATCTACCGCTCGCATTGCGCCGTCTGCCACGGACTCGAAGGCAAAGGCGGACGCGGAACCGACCTGACGACCGGAATGTTCCGCCGCGGCTCGAACGACGACGACATTTACAAGACCGTTTCCGAGGGGATTCCGGGCACCGAAATGCCGGGCACTTTCTTCAACGGCCGGCAGTTGTGGCAGATCGTCGCCTATGTCCGCTCGTTGAGCGAAGGCCGGGCGGCGGAACAGGCCAAGGGCGACCCGACCAAGGGCCTGGCGGTTTACAACGCCAAGGGCTGCGGCGGCTGCCACTTGGTCAACGGCGAAGGAGGCCGCATGGGGCCGGATCTGAGCTTCATCGGGGCGCGCCGTTCCCTGGGGCATCTGCAAATTGCGGTAAAGCAGCCCAACGCCAATGTCCTGCCGCAGCATTGGCTCGTGCGCGCCGCCACCAGAGACGGAAAGAAAATCACCGGCCGGCGCATGAACGAAGATACGTTCTCGGTGCAGTTGCTCGATTCGAGCGAGAGGCTCGTATCGCTGCGCAAGGCCGATCTGGCGCAATTGGAGATCGACCGCAACTCCGGCATGCCCGCTTACGAAGGGCAGTTCCAAAACAGCGAGTTCGACGACCTGATCGCCTATCTGGCGAGCCTGCGGGGCGCCGAATCGAACCCGGCGGCGGAATAGAAAGGCGGCGCAGACCATGCGAATCCTCGGACTTCTCCTCACCTGCAGCGCCGCGCTCGCGGCGCAAGTGACCTACGAGCGCATCCTCAACGCCGACAAGGAGCCGGGCAACTGGCTCACCTATTCGCGGACGTACGACAGCAACCACTACACGCCGCTCGACGAGATCAACCGCGAAAACGTCAAGAACATCGAGCTCAAGTGGGTGTTTCAGACCCGTTCCCTCGAAAAGTTCGAGATGACCCCGCTGATTGTCGATGGGGTGGTCTATGCCGTGCAGATGCCCAACGACATCGTGGCGCTGGATGCGGCGACCGGACGCAAGTTCTGGGAATACAAGCATATCCCCGACGGCAAGACGAACGTATGCTGCGGCCGCGTGAACCGCGGCTTGGCGATGCTGGGCAACACCCTCTACATGGGCACGATCGACGGCAAGCTGCTGGCGGTGGACGCCAAGACCGGAACGCTGGTTTTCTCGCGCCGACTGGTCGATCCGACGGGCGGCTATTCGCTGACCGTCGCCCCGCTGGTAGTCAAGGACAAGATCATCCTGGGCGCGGCCGGCGGCGAATACGGCATTCGCGGCCGAATCATGGCCATCGACCCCAAGACCGGCGAAGAGTTGTGGCGGTTCTATACGATTCCCGGCCCCGGCGAACCCGGACACGAAACCTGGTCGGGCGACTCGTGGAAGCGCGGCGGCGGCTCGGTCTGGGTCACCGGTTCGTACGATGCGGAGCTCAATCTGACTTATTGGGGCATCGGCAATCCGTCTCCCGATTGGAACGGCGACGTGCGCCTGGGCGACAATCTCTATACCGATTCGGTCGTGGCGCTCGACCCGGATACCGGCAAACTCAAGTGGCACTTCCAGTTCACGCCGCATGACGAATGGGATTGGGACGCGGTGCAGCTTCCCGTTCTGGTGGACCGCGAGTGGGAGGGCAAGCCGCGCAAGCTCATGCTGTGGGCAAACCGCAACGGGTTCTTCTACGTGCTCGACCGGGCGACGGGCGAGTTCCTCCACGGCAACAATTTCGTCAAGGTAAGCTGGGCGAAGGGACTCGACGAACGCGGCCGGCCGATCAAGATTCCCGAGGCTTCGCCGACGCGCGAAGGTACCCGCGTGTGGCCGAGCGTACAGGGCGCAACGAACTGGTACGCTCCGGCCTACCATGCGAAAACCGGCCTGTTCTACGTATCGACCTGGGAGTACTCCAGCGTTTACCACAAGGGCGACCCGCAGTACACCCGCGGCAACCGCTACGTGGGCAGCCTGCCGCGCGGCGTCTGGCCGAACCCGATGACCGACACGCGCGAGACGGAGGCGCACGGCGCGGTCCGCGCGCTTTCGCCCGATACGGGCAAGATGGAATGGGAGTTCAAGATGACCGGCGTGAGCGAAAGCGGGCTGCTGGTCACCGGCGGCGACGTTCTGTTTTCCGGCAGCATCGAGGGGCACTTCATGGCGATCGACGCGTTCAACGGCGAGCGGCTGTGGTCAACGAACCTGGGCGGACGCATCGCCGCTTCGCCGATCGCCTTCGAAGCCGAAGGCAAGCAGATGGTGGCCATTCCGTCCGGCAATTCGCTGTTCGTCTTCGGCCTCAGGGATTAGTTCGCCTCCGCGCGGGCCGCGTTTTCCAATGACCAGGCAGGAAACCATCCAGACCATCCTCGACACGCGAATCGTGCCGATCGTCAGGACGCGCACGGCCGAGCAGGCCCTGCGCGCCGCCGACGCCGTCCAGCGGGCGGGCATCGGCATTCTCGAGGTAGCGATGACCGTGCCGCGGGCGCTGCAAACCATCGAGAAAATCGCCGACAAGTTCGGCGATGAAACGATCCTCGGCGCGGGAACCGTGCTCGACGCCGAGACGGCGCGGGCCTGCATATTGGCCGGCGCGGATTTTCTGGTCACTCCGGCGCTCAACCGCAGCACGATCGAGATGGGCAACCGCTATTCGAAATGCGTCATACCGGGAGCGCTGACCCCCACCGAAACGGTCCAGGCATGGGAAGCCGGGGCCGGCATGGTCAAGATTTTTCCGGCAGGCGCCCTCGGCGGCCCAAGCTACATCAAGGCGCTCAAGGCGCCGTTGCCGCATATCTTGATGATTCCGACCGGCGGCGTAACGCCGGCCAACGCCTCGGATTTTCTCAGGGCGGGGGCAAGCGCCGTTGCCGCGGGCTCCGAGCTGGTCAACCGGGCCGCTCTCGACAGCGGCGACTTCGGCAGGATCGAGAACGCGGCGCGGGCGTTTCTGGACGCCGTAGCCGACTGGCGCGCAGCCGCTTGAGGGCCGCGCATGCCCCGGCCGATCCTCGAGCGGATAGGGCCGGCCGGCTCGGTCGCGCTCATCCGCCTGCGCTCTCTGGGCGATACGGTGTTGACGACGCCGGCCATCCGCATGCTGCGCCGGAGCCTGCCGCAAGGGCAAATCCACGTCGTCATCGAACGGCGGTTCGCGGGCGTGCTGGAAGACCATCCCGACATCGACGGCATCCTGACGATCGACCGCAACGCGGCGCTGCAAGAGAAACTCGGTTTGCTGCGGCGCATCCGTTCGCTCGGCGCCGGGCTGTGCTGGGACCTGCACGGCGGCTCGACGAGCGCTTGGCTGACGGCGCTCTCGCGGGCGCCGCACCGCGCCGGATACGCTCACTTCCGGCACGGCTGGGCGTACAACGCGCGCATCCCCCGCGCGCAGGAAGTGTTGGGGCGCGAACCGCAAGCGGCCGTGCATACCGCCGAGCATCACGCCGCCGGCGCGCTCTTTCTCGGCGCCCGGACGGTGCAAGACGGCCCGGACATTCCGGCGGCGAGCCTCGGCGCGCGCGCGGCCACCGGCCGCCGGCGGCCGTACGCGGTGCTGCACCCGACGGCGGCTTTCTTCACCAAACAATGGGCCGCGGCGAACTTCCGCCGGATTGCGGCCTCGCTCCGCGAGCGCCGCGGCCTCGACCCGGTGTTCATCGCAGGCCCCGGAGAGGAGGCGGCGCTCGCTGACCTGGAGGGCTTCGAATGCCTGCGGGCGCCGGCTCTCGGCGAGCTCAAGACGCTGCTGGCGGGCGCGCGCCTGTTCGTCGGCAACGACTCCGGCCCGGCCCACGCCGCCGCCGCCTTTCAGGTGCCCAGCGTGGTCATCTTCGGGTCTTCGAACTCCGCCGTCTGGCGCCCCTGGAAGGCTCCGCACCGCGTCGTCGAAACTTCATGGGACTGCAAGCCCTGCTCCGGCGACCGCTGCTATGCCTTCGACGAACCCCGCTGCATCCTGTCGGTCGAGCCGGACGCCGTCGAGCGGGCGATCGACGACTTGCTGCGGACGGAGGGCGCGGCGGATCAACTGCGCAGCAGATAAACGGCCGAGTCCGCAAGCAGATTCGGCAGCAGGCGCACCCGCCGGCCGCCTTCCACGAAAAAGGCTTTCTCGACCTGAAGGTTCTCTTCCCGCGCCAGTTCCTCGAAATCGGTAATGGTCAGGAAGTGGATGTTCGGCGAGTTGTACCAGGCATAAGGCAGGCGCCGGGTGCGCGGCGCGCGGCCGGACCACAGCAGGCCGAGACGCACCGACCAATGGCCGAAATTGGGGAAGGCGACGATAACCCGCCGGCCGACGCGCATCATTTCGTGCAGCACCGCGAGCGGCTCGCGGACGACCTGGAGCGTCTGGCTGAGGATCACGTAATCGAAGCACTGGTCGGGATAGTCCTCCAGCCCCTGGCTGATGTCCCCCTGATAGACGGAAAGCCCCAACTCCACGCACCGGCGCACCTTTTCCGGCGCGATTTCGACGCCGCGGGCCTTGACCCTCTTGTGCTCGACCAGCCAATCGAGCAGATCCCCTTCGCCGCAGCCCAAATCGAGTACGCTCGAGCTTTCGTCGATGATCTCGCTGATGATGCGGTAGTCGCCGCGCCCAAGAACCTCGGGGACGAACTCCGCTCCGGGAACCGCCTTGGCTGTAGCCATCTATTCCTTACTCATTATAGTTTTGCGCCGCGCCGCCGATAACGACGTCGAGGCCGATCGCGTCGTGGTCGGAAAGCGGCTTGCGGCCTTCGCGGAACTCGTGGAGCACGACCGGGGCGTCCGTCTCGACGCCGCGGGCTGCGAACCAGTCGATCTTCAGCGGACATTTCCCGTCGTGCCGGCGCAGCGACCAGCGAATAAAGTCGAAACACCAAGCCGGAACCCACTCGCGGAGGTTCTTGTGCGTCTTGACGTCTTCCACGTCGTAGGAAGTCGTGCGTTCGTCGAGGACGTTCGACCGCCTCCAGTCGAAGCCGCGCGTTTCGAGCAGATCGAAAAGTCCGCGCTCGAAGCGCGCGTACGGACGCAGGAAGTGGTTTGTAATCACGTTGTCGGCGCCCATGAAGACCCGCCGCCAAAAGCCCAGGATGGCCGGCAAGGCGCTTGAGGAATTGAAAGTGGTCGTGTTCCAGTCGCCGCCGATGACCGCCGGCCCCGCGCCGCCGAGGCCGTCGAGCACGCCGCGCATTTGCTCGCGGCGGCGCCGCCGCCGAGACTGCGCATCGAGATGCGCCGAGCAAACCGTCAACGCGGCGTTGGGGAACTCGATTTCGGCGGCGAGCGCGGTCTGCCTGCCCAGGCGCTTTTCGCGGCCGCGCATCTTGTCTCGTCCGTTTTTCAGGAATATGGGGCGCGCGTTGCGGATAGGGTATCGGCTCAAGACGGCGTTGCCGTGCAAGCCGAGCTCGTTGCGCCCGCCGACGTCGTTTTCCGAGCCGGCGCCCTTGGCGAGGTTCAGATAACAGGGGGTGAAGGCGTAGTGCAGCCGCAACTCCCGGGCGAGGCAGCGGGCGATGTTCCGATTGGCCGAGCGCGCCATGCCGACGTCGGTCTCCGTCAGCAGGAACACGTCCGCCGACAGCAGGTAGGGATGCGATTGAAAGGCCTGCAACTGCCCTTCGTATTCGATGCCGCGCTCGAGGTTCCAGGCAACCAGGCGGTAACGCGGCTTGCCGGGCGGGTCGGCGCCGGCGAAGCTGCCCGTCTCGGGCGTTCCCAGCACTCTTTCCGCGTGCGGACGCAGCCGCCGGTACAACGGGTTGGCTTCAAGCTCGCGCGAAGAGCGGCAGCGCGCCAACTCGGCGAAATGCGGCGCCAACTCCGCGCGGATCGTCTCCGCGATGCGCGCGGCCTGCGCTTGATCCGCGCCTGCCGCCGCGCCAGTCTGCCCGTCCGCCCTCAATTTCCAATTTTAGCCGGAAGCCGCGGCGCGTTAAGCTTGGGAATGCCGATGGCCTTGCGCCGCATCTTCGTGGATTCCGTCAGCGGTTCGAAGGCAAGGGTGACGGGGGAGCATGCCCGGCATCTGTGCCGCGCCGCGCGGCTGCGCCGCGGCGAACGCGTCGAGGTTTCCGACCAATCTTCGGTCTTCGCGGCGGTGACGACCGCTTGTTCGGCGCAAGCGGTCGAGTTCGATCTCGGAGAAAGGCTGCGTCCGGCGCCGCCCGAGCCGCCGCTGGCGGCCGCTGTTGCGGTCTTCAAGTTCGCCCGTTTCGAGTGGGCGGTCGAAAAGCTGACCGAGCTCGGCGTCGATTGCATCCAGCCGATCCTTGCCGAGCGCACGGCGAAGGCGTTGGCCGCCTCCGCCGGCAAGCGTCTCGACCGCTGGCGCCGCATCGCCTTCGAAGCGGCGCAGCAGTCGCGCCGCGTCGCCGCCCCGCGGGTGCGCGGGCCGCGCGCGTTCGCCGATGCGCTGGCGGATGCCGAACCCGCGCGAACGGTCATCTTCGATCCGCAAGGGGCGAGGCTGCCGCGCGGCTTGGCCGCGGGAGCGCTGACGTTTTTTGTCGGCCCCGAAGGCGGTTGGAGCGGCGCTGAGCTTGCGCGGGCCGAAGCCGCCGGCATCGCCTGCGCCGGACTCGGCCCGCTGATTCTGCGGGCGGAAACCGCGGCAGTCTCCGCCGCGGCGGTTTGCCGCGACAGGCGCCTTGCCCGGGGAGCGGACCATGCCGGCGGATAGCGGCGGATTTCGCTGCGCCGTCGAGGGCTTCGACGCCCTCAACGCCCAGGACCCCAACACCGAGCCCGCGCCCGAGGGACCGATCGCCAAAGAGCTGCTTTACGCCCGGCGCATGTCCGCCCGCTTGGCGCAATTCGTGCCTGACGCTTCCGAAGCCGTCAGGCTGGCCGTCCGCGCGCAGCACATTTGCCGCTGGAAGATACCGCGCGGCGATTACCCGATGACGCGCGCGGGTTATCTGCGCTGGCGCAAAGCTCTCGGCGCGTTCCACGCCGAAACCGCCGCCGAAGTCATGCGCGCCTGCGGCTATGCCGAAGACACGATCGCCGAGGTCGCCTCGATCTTGCGCAAAGAGCGGATCAAGTCGAATCCCGCTGCGCAGATCATGGAAGACGTCGCCTGTCTGGTCTTCCTTGAACACTATTTCGACGGCTTCGCGCCCAAGCACGACGAAGAGAAAATCCGCAACATCCTGCGCCGCACCTGGGCGAAGATGTCTCCGCGGGGGCGGCAGGCGGCTCTCGCGCTCGATCTGCCCGCGCATCTTGCCGCTCTGGCGCGCAAGGCCTTGGCGCCGCCCGAGCAAACGGCGGCGGGCGGTTATTCGTCCGCCGGTTGAAGCGGCTCGATGCTCTGCGAGACGTTCCGCTTGTAGGTCACCCGAATCGGCTCGCAGCCCGCGGGCAGGCAGGCGGCGTAGTCCACCACGCGGGTCGCGGCATTCGCCGACTGCCGCACCAACTGCCCCGCGCCGAGGGCGAATGTAATCTGGAACTCGCTCATTCCCGCCTCGACTTCGTGGTTTTCGACCTTGGCCCACGTCTCGTCGGTCCAGTGGTCGTAGAGAGCGCGCGGGTCTTCGATGAAAAACATTTCGTCCACGTAAACCCGCTCGGGCGAGCCGACGGCAACGCGCGCCGGCTTGCCGTCTTTCTCGAAGACGAGATACACGCTGCCGCCGCGGCTGACGACATCGCCGGGGACGATTTTTTCCAGCGGCTCGAACAGCCGTCCGCCGGGTTCATACGGCCAGCGGTAGCCCTCTTTGACCCATAGCGGCGTACCCGCGAGCCGGCGCTTGGCCGACTCGAAATCGCTTACGTAAGACTTCTTGGGGTGTACGTACAAATCGTCGTGCAGATCGACGACCGGGGCTTCCCGCGGTCTGACGAGCGCAAGCTGCGAGCGCACGTAGAAGGTGTAAGCGACGTAGAGGGCGACGGCAACGAGGGTGATCTTTACCCCCAGCCGAAACCGTTCGAACCACTCGCTTTCAATCCATTTCATGGCTGCTCTTCCTGGTTGGACGTTGCGCCGGGCGCGGCGCGTTTCCGCGGGCGGGAAGGGCCGCGCGCACCGCCGGCGCATTGCTATACTTTCTCCCATGTCGGCCCGCCGGTTCCATTTTCTGGGGTTGCTTTTGTCGATCGGCATCGGCGCGCTCCCCGCCCAAGAGGCTTTCGACGACCCGGCGATCGTCTCGGTCCGCGTACAACTCGGCGTCGGCGACGGGCAGCCGACCGCTTGGGACGGCAAGCTCTCCGTCTCGGGCGGCGAATTGACCGGACTCGCCGGCCTGCGCCCCAAGCCGGACGACAGCATTACGGGCAATTCATGGAAAACGACCTCCTGGCAAGGGCCGAACTTCCGCTATCCGGCTTTCAAGCATCAGCCCGTGACGGGCATCCCCGTCAACATTTTCAGCCCCGGTCTGGTGGCCGACTTCCGCGCTCGGGGTGGACGGACGCGCGTATCGTTCGAGACCGAACAGGGAAACTTCCGGGTCGATCTGCGCAACTTGCCGCTGGGACGAACGCAGCGATTCCTCGGCGGGCGCGCGGTCGTGGACAGGACGATCACGACGCAGAAGATATCTGACGATGGGCGGCAAAACGATTTTGCGTCCTTGGCGAGCGGCCCGGACGGGCAATTGTGGGCCGCCTGGGTCGCCTACCGCGGCGGGGCGAACGAAGTGCTGCTGCGCCATTACGACGGCAATGCGTGGGGCGAAATCCAGACCGTCACCGACAAGCCCGGCGACGTCTTCCTGGCCAAAGTCGCCCGCGTCAATGATGCCGGCGCCGGCGGCGGACGCGTCTGGGTCGTCTGGTCAGACCAGATCGACGGCAACCGCGACCTCTACGCCCGCGCCTTCGACGACCATCTCGGCAACACGAGCCGCTCGCCCGTCCAACGCCTCAGCGAAGCTCCGCAGCCCGACCTTTACCACAACGCGGTGGCGGATTCCAAAGGACGCGTCTGGGTCGTCTGGCAGGGCTTCCGCGGTGGCCAAGCCGATATCTTCGCCCGCTTTCACGACGGCGAAAAGTGGTCGCCCGCGCAGAAAGTCTCGATCTCCGCGGCCAACGACTGGGAGCCGGCGATCGCCGCCGCCGACGGCGGCAACGTTTACATCGCTTGGGACACCTACGACAAGGGCAACTACGACGTGCTGACGCGGCGCTACGACGGCGAGAGTTGGCAGGGCATCGTACCGCTGGCCGACACGCCGAAGTTCGAGGCGCACGTCACGCTGGCCTGCGACGACGAAGATCGGCTGTGGGCGGCTTGGAGCGAAAGCGGAACCCAGTGGGGCAAGGACGACGGTTTCGGCATCGAGCAGGAAGGCACGCGCCTGTACGAGTGGCGCGGAATGTCCGTCGCCGTTCTCGACGGCGGCCGCTGGCTCGAACCGGCCGCCG
Organism: Bryobacterales bacterium; assembly: GCA_965242705.1. Taxonomy (GTDB): domain Bacteria; phylum Acidobacteriota; class Terriglobia; order Bryobacterales; family UBA6623; genus CATQHP01. The sequence continues at coordinate 3,887,907 of OZ251486.1, read as the reverse complement.
CGCTCGACGACGCGCTGCCCGCCGACCTGCCCGGAGACAGAAACGATTCTCCGGTGATCCGGGCCGACGGCAGCGGCGGCGTATGGGTATTCTTCCGCCGCCGCAACCCGCGCATCAAAGACATCGTTTCCGACTTCTACGCCTTCTATGCCGCTTGGGAGCTGTGGGGCGTCCGCTATGCCGGCGGTTCATGGAGCGAGCCGGTCTATTTCCCGCACAGCAGGGGGCGCATGGACATGCGCAGCGGATTCGTCCGCGCCGACGACGGCGGCATCGCCGCGGCCTGGCCCACCGACAACCGCAATTTCTCCGACATGCTGGCCGAGCAGTACGATATCCGGGTCGGCAAGATTTCAGCGCCGCCGCAGCAAGGCAAAAACGCTCTGCGGCCGCGCAAGCAGCCGGAGATCGCGGTCTATCCGATTCACCCGAACGAAGCCCGCGACCTGGAAACCATCCGCAACTACGAAATCCGCTCCGGCGGCAAGACCTACAAGATCTACCGCGGCGACACGCACCGCCACACCGAGTTTTCGATGGACGGCTACAACGACGGCTCGCTCTTGCAGGCCTACCGCTACGCCATCGACGCGGCAAGCCTCGACTACTACGCCAACTCGGAACACAACTACCTGGGCGGCCCCGACGTGGAGTATCACGACTGGCTGCTGCAGCAGTTCGCGGACTGCCTCCACTTGCCGGGCCGCTTCATCCCGCTGTTCGCCTACGAGCGCAGCGTGCGCTACCCCAACGGCCACCGCAACATCATCTTCGCCAAGCGCGGCGTTCGCCCGTTCCGCATTTCGCTTGAAGAATTCAGCACGCTGTTCCCGTTCTCGACCGAGGAAGTCACCATGCGCTTCGCCAACCCCGAGCCGGTGGGCACGAAAGACCTGTACACATATCTGAAGCAGAACGACGGCATCGCCATCTCGCACACCTCGGCGACGCGCATGGGCACCGACTGGCGCGACAACGACCCGGAAGTCGAGCCGCTGGTGGAAATCTACCAGGGCGACCGCGTTTCGGCGGAATACGAAGGCGCGCCGCGCGCGGCCTACGGCGGCAACCCGCGCTCGGCGCCGGGCGGCTACGAACCCGCCGGCTACGTCTGGAACGCCTGGGCCAAGGGCTACAAACTCGGCGTACAGGCCGCATCGGATCATGTTTCGACGCACATTTCCTATGCCTGCACGATCTCCGAGGACGGCAGCCGCGAGGGGCTGCTCGACGCCATGCGCAAGCGGCACTCCTACGGCGCGACGGACAACATCGTGCTCGACTACCGGCTGCGCGCGGGCGGCAATGAGTACCTGCAGGGCGGCATCGCGGCCGTTGCCGGCGATTTCCGCTTGTCGGTGCGCGTCATCGGCACGGAACCGATCCGCCAGATCGACATTATCAAGAACCAGGAGTTCGTCCTGACCCGCCACAATCTCGAACGCGACGTTTCGTTCGAGTTCAGCGACGCTGAACCGACTCCTGGAGAGAGTTACTACTACGTTCGGGTGCAGCAGGACGACGGCCAGATCGCCTGGTCGTCGCCCATCTGGGTAACGACAGGCGCCGCGCGTTGACGAGGAGAGAACGATGAAAAACCCCATTCCCAAGCCCGGCCAGACTGTATGGGTCCGCCAACGCCTCTACCAGGTCGAGCGCGTCAAGCAAACGCCGTCGGGCGTCGAAGTCGAGCTCATTTGCATCGAGGCCGGCGCTCAGGGCGAGTGGCTTTCGGTGCTTTGGGAAAACGAACCCGACGCCCGCATCGCATAACCGCAGCCGACCGCGGCCCGCCGCGCGCCGGCGGCAGGCTTCTTCCCGAAACGATTCGCGAAGCAAGCATTGCGGACTCCCCATTGGAGCAATCAGATGCATGGGAAGAGCAGCGGCAACGCCAACCGCGCAGGCAAGAAACGGCATTCCGTCGCAAAAGCCGGCAAGACTATGATGTATTGAAGGCAGGCAGCGGCAGTTTCCGCAGCCGGCCGGGAAAACTTCGACGATGACGCACCCTGCCGATTTCGCCGACGCGCATCGCCGTCATTGGGAAGATGCAGAGTTGCTTTTCGAGCATGACCGTTGGGCGAACGCCGATCAGTTGTACGGTTTCAGCGCGGAATGCTGCTTGAAAACAGTGATGCAAGCCTTGGGAATGCCTGTTGACGAGGCCGGCAATCCGAGTGAACGGCAACATCGGAAGCATGTGCGGGATATATGGAAATCTTTTCAGGGCTTTGCCGAAAGACGGCAAGGCGAGCGGTATCTGTCACTCCTTCCCCAAGACGAGCCGTTCGCCGGTTGGTCTCACCATAACCGCTATGCGCACCGCCGCCGTTTCGGAAAATCGGAAGCGGAGCGCAGCCGCAGAGGGGCTCAGGGGATTTGCCGCATGGTGCAACGCGCGACGGAGGACGGCTGCGTATGAGCAACGACTTGTTCGTTTCGTTCGATGACATGCGCCGCCGCGTCGACAGCGTACTCAGCGCCGCAGAGATACTCGACTGCATTCTCCCCCTCTACTTGGTGCGGGACTTGTCAGGTAGAGTGCGCCTGTCGGTCTCGGATGAGATCGAAACGGATGAAACTTGCCGCAAGGCGCTGCAACATCTCGCCGGACGCCTGGGCGAGGCGCTGGGCGCGCATGGCTGTTTGCCGGAAGATGCCGTGCTGTTCGCGGCGCCGGCCATGTTGAAAATCCTTGACGAAACAGCGCAAAAATTCAGCGGTCTCGATCGCGTGTATTGGGTCGATCGTCTGGTGACCGGCCGAGATTGGTGGACGGTCGGCGATTCGCGCCAAACGGAACCGCCGCTGCGCTGTACGCTGTTCTCCGTCAACGGCGGCGTAGGCCGCAGCACCACCGCCGCCGTTCTCGCTTGGCATCTGTCGCGCAAGGGTGAAAGAGTGCTGGTCGTCGATCTGGATCTGGAATCTCCGGGGCTGTCTTCGGCGATGCTTGATGCTCGTATCAGGCCCAAATTCGGCGTCACCGACTGGTTCGTGGAAGATCTGGTCGGGCAAGGCGGCCGCGTACTCGAACAAATGACTGCCGCGCCGACATGGGCGCAGGATTTCGAAGGGGACGTGCGCGTGGCCCCGGCGCACGGCAGCGCCCCCGGCGAATATTTGGCCAAGCTGGGGCGTGTCTATTCGGATATCCGCGGCGTCTCATGGACAGAGCGGTTGGCGAAGTTGTTGAAATCCTTGGAGGACGGCTTGGAGCCGACCATCGTCCTGTTGGAAAGTCGCAGCGGCTTGCACGATATCGCTGCTGCAACCGTCACCGATCTCAATGCTCAGGCCTTGCTGTTTGCCATCGACTCGGAGAACAACTGGACCGACTACGATATCCTCTTCCGTCATTGGCAGGATCGCGGATTGGCGACAAAGATCAGGGAACGCCTGTCGATCGTCTCCGCATTGACTCCGGAGATCGACGCGGAACGATACTTGCGATATTTTCGAGAGCGGTCGTGGGATCTATTCCGGGATCGTCTGTACGACCATGCGGCCCCGTCTGCCGTTCCGGGCGACGATTTCTCTTTTGCTCTGGACGATGAAGACGCGCCGCATAATCCGATCGCCATTCATTGGACGCGCGGGCTTGCCGCCGGCGTCTCGCTGCGCGATCTGGAGCGGACAACCGTGGCGCAGGCTTACACGCAATTCCTGAAACGATTCGATCGACTCATCGACGCCGGCAACGACGGAGAGGCGATGTGACCGGCCCTGACGTTGAGAAGGCGCGCCAAGCACTCGCCGGTCTGCCGGAAGGCGCGAGCCACGGCGAAGCGCCGCCGCTGGAGCATGTGTATCTGCCCTGGTCCCATCTCAGGGCGATCGACCCGGATAATCCGCTTGTGACCGGCATGCGCGGCGCCGGGAAGACCTTCTGGTGGAGCGCGCTTCAGAAGCCGGATGTTCGTCGCTGGATTGCCAATCGAGACAGTCGATCCAAACTGAACGAAGGCACCGAGGTGCGGACAGGGTTCGGCGTCACGCCGGCCCCGGATGAGTACCCGAGCAAGGATGTGCTGCAAAATCTGATGATTAAAGGGGCCGATCCCAGGATTGTCTGGCGGACCGTGCAAGCGCGGCAACTCGCGCCGGGCAGCCATCCACTGCGGCAACAGAATACGTGGCCGGAACGCGTACGATACGTCGCCGATAGCCCTGAGCCGGTTGAGCGTCTGTTTCAGCAACGCGACGATGAATTCGATCGCAGGGACGTTTATTTTCTGATTCTCTTCGACGCCCTGGACCGTTGCGCCGACGACTGGAAGAGCATGTATCGGGCAATTCGCGGCCTGCTGCAAACCGCGCTTGAGATGCGTTCGTACAAACGCCTTCGGGTGAAGGTGTTCCTGCGCTCCGACCAAGTCAATGAAGCTGAGATCGCCGACTTTCCGGACGCATCGAAAATCCTTTCATCGGCGGTTGAATTGAGTTGGCCCCGCCGCGAACTTTACGGTCTGTTGTGGCACAGCCTCACAAACGGCAGGAACGGCGACGTTTTTCGGATGTTTTTCGGACATGACGATTCGGTTTCGGCAAGTCCCGACGGACAAAAAAGTCTGTTCGCCGTACCGCGGCTCTCCAACGAAGAGGATCAAAGGGAGAAGTTTCACGCCATTTCCGGCCCATGGATGGGCGCGAACGCCAGACGGGGTTTCCCCTATACATGGGTTCCGAACCACTTGGCGGACACCGAGGGCAGAGTAAGCCCTCGTTCGTTCCTCGCGGCGCTGAGAACGGCCGCGGATGACACCGCAAACAACCGCTCGGAGTACGAATACGCCTTGCATTACGACAGCATCAAGCGCGGCGTACAGGAGGCTTCGAAGATACGGGTCAGCGAACTTCGGGAAGACTATCCATGGGTGGACCGGGCCATGAGACCGCTCGAAGGCATGGTCGTGCCTTGCGTATTCCGCGAGATCGAGGATCGCTGGCAAAGCGAAGGCGTTCTGGAGCGTCTTGCGCAAGAAATGGAACAGAAAGCAGTCAAGCTGCCTCCTCGCCGCATTGAACAAGGAACCGAGGGCATTCGCGAGGATCTTGAATTCCTGGGCGTCTTCATGCGCATGCGCGACGGGCGGGTCAATATCCCGGATGTCTTCAGGGTAGGGTACGGCCTTGGGCGGAGAGGCGGGGTCAAACCCGTTCGCTGAACGGCGGACTTGCCCGAAAGACCGTACTCAGGAAAGTCGATGGATTGCTTGGCGCGAGTTGGGCGCGCCTGCCAACAAAGCTGGCAGGCTGTTTGCAAGCCGCAAATCGGGAACAGGCAGCGCACTTCATAAACATCGACAATTGTGAAGCTCATGCCGATGCTTCGCGTCCTTCCGGCGCGCTTGATGCAGTATGTATGCGCCGCGGCCTACTTGTTTTCGCTCTCCGCCGCGCAAGCGGCCGCGCTCTGTACGGATTCCCACCCGCCGGACTGCGCCGAGCGGAACACGGCGTCGATGACGCGCATGCCCCGCACGGCGTCTTCGAGCGGAAATTCCAGCGGCGCGGCGCCGCGGACGGCGCGCGCAAAGGCGTTGCCCTGCTCGGCGTATTGATCGACGACGGGAAACTCTTCGACCGCGGCGCTTGCGCCGCCCAAACGGCTGCCGTCGTCGATGAAGATGCGGCACGGCTCGTCCGGGGGAGCGTTGAACGGGATTTCGATCTCGATGCGCGCCTTCGTTCCGCAAATCTGCATCCGCTGATAAGGCGCCATCTGCGTCGAGCAGGTAAAGCTCGCGTGTCCGTTGGGGAACTCGAGTACCGCCGTGGTCAACCGGTCGATCCGCCATTCGGGGTCGCGTTCGATCAGACCGACCGCGCGGGTCGGCTCCGCTTCGAACAAATACCGCGCGCCGGTAATCGGGTAGCAGCCGATGTCGTACAGTCCGCCGCCGCCGATTGCCGCCATGTTGCGGATGTTGCCCGGGTCGCGGTTGTAGTAACTGAACAGCCCCTGCACCGCGCGCAACTCGCCGACCGCTCCCGACCGCACCAACTCGCGGGCGCGCTTCCATTGCGGATGACAGCGCACCATGAACGCCTCCTGGATGACTACGCCGGCGCGGTCGCGGGCTTCGACGAGCGTTTGCGCTTCAGCGGCGGTCAGCGCCAACGGCTTCTCGCAGAGGATGTGCTTGCCGGCCTCGGCGGCCTGAATGGAAAGCGGCGCGTGCAGGTGGTTGGGCAGCGGGTTGTACACCGCTTCGATTTCGGGGTCGGCCAGCAATTCGGCATAGGAACCGTAGGCTTTGGGAATGCCCAATGCCTCCGCCGCCGCTTTCGCCTTGTCGATATCGCGGGAGGCGATCGCCGCGACGTCGCAGAGCTCCGCCCGCTGCATCGCCGGAATGACCTTGGCCGTACCGATCTCGGCGGTGCTGAGAATGCCCCAGCGGACGGGGCGCATTACATGTACCCGCCCGTTTTGCCGGCCGCCGCGGGCTCTTCCGAGCGGATATTCATTTGCGCAACCATCGCCTTGAAGCCGTTGAGCAGTACCGACATGTCGGTGCCGCACACCAGGAAGCGCGCCCCGTGGTCCTGCGCGCGTTTCAGCATTTTCGTATTGCCGAAATGAACGCCCGGCGCCGCGCCGGCCTTGTTGCAGGCGTCCACCATGCGGTCGAACGCCCTCCAGAAAACGGGGTTCTCGAAGTCGCCGGGAATGCCCAGCGCGACCGACAGATCGAACGGCCCCACCATGGTCGCGTCCACGCCCTCGACCGCGACCATTTCATAGATGGCATCGACGCAGGGCTGCGTTTCCATCTGAATCACGACCATCGATTCCTCGTCGGCCGATTGCATCTCGGCGGCGGCGCCCTTGAAGTCGAGATCGGTCACGATGCTGCGCAGCCCGTAGCCGCGCCGTCCCTTCGGAGGAAATTTCATGCAGGAAACGATCTTGCGCACCTCTTCGACGGATTCCGTCCGCGGGTTGATGACGCCCATCGCCCCAACGTCGAGCGTGCGCGCCAGGAAGAAATACTCCGCCTGCGGCACGCGCACCAGCGGCGCGACCCCGGCGGACTTGGCGACGCGCACGAAATTCTGGATGTCGTCGAAGCCCGTTCGCGCGTGCTCGCTGTCGATGAAGAAAAAATCGAGCCCCGCCGCTTTGACGGCCATGACGATCTCGGGGTTGAAGCAATCGGTAATGCAGGTGCCCAAAACGGAGCCCCCGGCTTGCAAGACGGCCTTGATCCTGTTTTTCTGCATGGGTAAGGGAATGTTGTAGCACAAAACCGGCGGCACAGAAACGGTCGCGCAGCGGCGGGCGCCCGCAAACCGTCTGGACAAACGGAAATTACCGGTTCAGGGAATCAGTTTGACCAACGTAACCGTGACGCTGACGATGCCGGCGGCCATTATCCAGAGATGGCGGTAGAACCGAGCTTCCAGGGCGGCCAGATCGGCTTTAAAAGCAGCTTCCAAAGCAGTTTTCAAAGCATCCAGATCGGCTTTCGTCGCTACGTTCTCGCCCATGGCGCTGCCTACAGCGACAACAACGGCCTCGGCTTGGGCTTCCCCGAAACCGGCTTCTTTGAGTGCTTTGGCGGCCTTGAGCGTGTCGAATGCGAACTCTACCATTACACCCCACATTCTACTTCAGGAGGCATTTCAAGGCAAGGTTGGAGTTTTCTCGTCCGCCGCTTGCTTGACATTCCCCTCTATTCCAATCGAAGAATGAGCCTGAAGTCTGGGATTTCCGCTGTTTGGCGGATGCCCGACGGTCGGGCCGCGGACAAAGCGCCGCCGATTCTCGCTTTTCGCCGCGAAAATCCCGCCGAAAACATTATAATGGGCGGGGAAAGCATAAATTCACCGAACCCTTCCGTACTCGGGGGGGGGGGGGGGGGGATGATCCTAGTTACAGGCGGCGCCGGGTACATCGGCTCGATCACAACGGCGAAGCTCGTCAGGCAGGGCCGGGACGTATGCGTTTACGATAATCTGTCCCGCGGATATCGAGACGCGGCGCCCGCGGGCGCGCTCTTCCGCCATGCCGACCTTGCCGACCGCGCAGAGATCGAGCGTCTGTTCGTCGAGTTGCCGATCGAGGCGGTGCTGCACTTTGCGGCCTACATCGTCGTCGAGGAATCGGTGCGCGACCCGGCAATCTATTTCAGCAACAACGTCTCGAACGGACTCAATCTGCTGCAAGCGGCCCAATCGGCCGGCGTGCGGCGCTTCGTCTTTTCGTCCACGGCCGCGGTTTACGACGATGCGGACTCCGCGCCGCTCACGGAAAACAGCCCGGTCAAACCGGCCAATCCCTACGGCGAATCGAAGCTGATGTTCGAGCAGGCGCTGGAGTGGTACCGCAAGATTCACCGGACGGAAGCCTTCACCTTCCGCTATTTCAACGTCTGCGGCGCCGACGGCCCGCGCGGCGAGCGCAGCGAGCCCAAGACTCATCTGATCCCTTCGATACTGGAAAGCGCGGCGGGCAAGCGCGAGTCGGTGGTCGTCCACGGCGATGACTACCCGACGGCCGACGGCTCGGCGATTCGGGACTTCATCGACGTCAACGACTTGGCCGACGCCCATATCGCCGCGTTGGACGCCCCGGCGGAACTGGCCGGCCGGTACAACCTCGGCGTGGGCCGCGGCCACTCGGTCAAGGAAGTGATCGCGGTGGCCGAAGACGTGACGGGCCGGCGAATCCCGTCCACCGTAGGCCCGCGGAGAAACGGGGATGCGGCGGTTCGGGTCTCCGACCCGACTCTGGCCAACCGGCGGCTCGGCTGGAAAGCCGAGCGGACGCTCGAAGAAGCCCTGCAAAGCTCATGGGAGTTCATGCAGCGGCGCGTTTCCGCGGCGCTCAGCAACGGTTCGAACCCGGGCGCGCCATATCCCGCCAGTTCGGCCCGGCCTTGATGTCGGCGATCAAGGGCACGTTGAGCGAGGCCGCGCCTTCCATTTCTTCCTTGGCCAGCTTGCCGACCGTTTCGACCTCGCTTTGCGGGGCTTCGAACAGCAGTTCGTCGTGGACTTGCAGCAGCATGCGCGCCTGCAGGCGTTCGCGGCGCAGCCGCTCGTCCACGCGCAGCATGGCCAGCTTGATCAAATCGGCGGCGGCGCCCTGAATGGGCGAGTTGACCGCGATCCTCTCGGCGGCGGCGCGGGCGGCGGCGTTGCGGCTGTCGAGATCGCCGATCGGCCGCAGGCGTCCGAACATCGTTTTGCTGAACCCCGTCCGGCGCGCGGCGTCGATCGTTTCTTCGACGAATTTCCTGACCGCGGCATAGCGATCGAAGTAGCGCTCGATGTATTCGCGGGCCTCGCGCTGGGGGATGCCCAGTTGCTTGGCCAAGCCGAACGGACTGAGGCCGTAGATGATGCCGAAATTCACAGCCTTGGCCTTGCGGCGCTCATCGTCTCCGACCAGCAGCGGGGCAATGCCGAACACCTCGGCGGCGGTGCGCGTGTGGATGTCTTCGCCGCGCCGGAACGCATCGACAAGGGTTTCGTCGCCGCACAGGTGCGCCAGCACACGCAACTCGATCTGCGAATAGTCGGCGGCGATCAACTGCCGGCCGGGTTCGGCGGTGAACGCGGCGCGGATGCGCCGGCCGTACTCCGTGCGCACGGGGATGTTCTGCAGGTTGGGGTTCGACGAAGACAGCCGCCCGGTCGCCGATCCCGTGGGGTTGAACGTCGTGTGCAAGCGCCCGGTCGTCGGGCTGACCGCTTCGGGCAGCGCATCGACGTAGGTGCTCTTCAATTTGGTGAACTGCCGGTAATCGAGCACCTTGGCGGCTATGGGGTGTTCGACCGCCAGGGTTTCGAGCACCTCCGATGCCGTGGAGGGCGTCCCGCTCTTGCCGCGCTTGCCGGGCTCGGGAAGCCCCAGATCGGTGAAAAGGACCCCCGCCAGTTGCTTGGGCGAGCCGATGTTGAAGAGCCGGCCGGCCAGTTCATGAATATCTTTTTCCAGTTCGGCGGCCTTGTCGCCCAAGTCGTTCGACAACTCCGCAAGCGCAGCCTTGTCGAGCAGGACGCCGGCCTGCTCCATGCGCGCCAGAACCGGCGCGAGCGGCATTTCCATCGCGCCGTAGATGCCGCGCAGGTCCAGCCGGTCGAGATCATCCTCCAGCGATTTCCGAAGCTCGTACACGAACCCGACCGCTTGCGTCGGGCTCTTGTCGAAAGCGGCGCCCAGACGGCGCGCCGCGGTTTTCGCCAACGAATAGTCGGTGCGGCTCGAATCGACGAGAAACGCCGCCGCCATCGTGTCGTCCGTGACGCCGGCGAGGCCGATGCCGCGCCGGCCGAGCGCATGGATCGTCGATTTCCAGTCGTGGACGATCTTCGGGCGGTCGGATTCCAGAAACGTTTTTGCGGCGTCGAACGTTTTCGCCGGCAACAGTGCCGCTTCGCCGGACCTGGCCGCGAAAGCGATGCCGCCGGCGTAGAGATCGCCCGCGGAGCGCGCGTCGATATGGACCGCGATGGGGCCGTCCGCCTCGGCCAGCCAATTTTCGAGATCCGCGGCCGATTCCAGGTTCCGCTCGACGGTTTCGGCCGCGGGCGCCGCCGCCGGAGAGCCTTCGAGCTTGCTCAACAGGCTGTTGAATTCGACTTCGCGGTAAAACTCGCCGAGTTTCGCCAAGTCGGGCGCGCGCAGCGTCAGCGCGTCGAGATCGAGGCGCAGCTTGCCGTCGGTGACGATGGACGCCAGTTTTTTGCTGAGCTCGATTTGCGCGGCGTTGTTTTGCAGGCTTTCGCGGTACGCCTTGCGCTTGACTTCCTCGGCGCGGGCAACGGCGTTCTCCACGCTGCCGTAGTCGGCGATCAGTTGGCGGGCGCCCTTGTCGCCGATGCCCGGCGCGCCGGGAATGTTGTCCGCTGAATCGCCCTTCAGCGCCAGCAGATCGACCACCTGCGAAGGCTTGACGCCCATGAACCGCTCGACGCCGGCCTCGTCGTAGATCTCATCGTTTTTCATCGGGTTCATCAGCCGAACGTTCGGCCCGACGAGTTGCATGAGATCCTTGTCCGAACTGACGATGCGCACCTCGACGCCGCGCGCGGACGCCTGCCCGGCGAGCAGGCCGATGGTGTCGTCGGCTTCGTAGCCGTCTTCGGCCAGCACCGGCACGTTGAGCGCCGCGAGCAGCCGCTCGATGTAGGGCAACTGCCGGGCGAGGTCTTCCGGCATTTCCTCGCGGTTGGCCTTGTATTGCGGGAACAGCTCCTCGCGAAAGCCGGGGCCGCGGCCTTCCCACACGGCGGCGATGTATTCCGGCCTGTGCTCGCTGACAAGCCTGTTGATCATGTTGGCGAAGACGTAAACCGCTTCGGTCGGCAGCCCGGCGGCGGTGCGCATCGAAGGCAGAGAGCTGCGCGCCCGGCCGTAAAAGGCGCGGAAAATCAGGCCGAACGTGTCGATCAGAAAAAGCCGGGGGCGAGAGGCGGGCATCAGTCGGTTAGTTTACCCGCCCGCGGCGGCGCTGCGAAAACTCTGAACAAGCGGGCGCAGCCGCTCGGCTCGCAACCCCCGACTCAAAAGCACGGCGCAGCCGTCAAGCATGACGGGGTTCATGGAACGAAAAGAAGCGCTTCATGCATGGATTGTTCACCTTGCTCGGCAATGATCACCAATGATCACTTATTTCCAAGTCTCACCGCTGAAAATCGACCGGATGCGTTCAGCTCTCTCTTCCCTGAAGCCGTGCGGTTCCCCCTGACCCCTGCCGCTCCGCGGCCCTCGCTGACGCCGTACAGACGAAAATCGACGCATTGGCGCCGCTCGGACAAGCCGGCTGCCCGCTGCTTGTTCAGACCTTCCCTAGTAATTCACCCAGATGGGGCTGCCCCAGGCAACGTTGCCGTCGGCCTGTTCGACGCGAACGTAGTAATACTGCAAGCCCATGCCGCGGCGGGTGCCGCGGTCCAGATACTCGAACACGGCTTCCTGCGCCTCGGGAGTCTGGACGTGGAGCGTCCGCTCGCCGCGCATGATGACGACCCTGGCGATGTCAACCGTGCCGCGCACCCTGATTTTCATCGGCAGGGGCGCGGCGGCGCGGAACTCGTCGCCCATGAAGTGATCGCCCATGCGCACGTCAAGCAGGATGTTGTCGGTCGCGCCGTAGGTGTGCCTGCGCCGCATGGCGTCGAGGATGCCCTCGCGCGTCGGGCGGTCGGCATAGACCATCGTGTAGGAATAATGCGTCGAACCGTGATCGGAACTGACGGTGACCCCCAGCCGGTAGCCTTTGTTCCAGGCGTTGCGCACCATGCCGATCGGCTCGTAGCCTCCGGGCGCGTCAGCCGGCTCGCCGCTCTTGGCCGACAGCGGAGCGCCGACGTATTCGTAATTCGTGCGCGCGCCCTGCATGATTTCGACGACCGGCTCGATCTCCGGGTCGTTGTCCCGCCAATCGGTGCCCATGCGCGTGCCGGAGGTGTGCGAAATGGCGATCCCGCCCATGCGGCGGACGGCCTCGTACAGATGCTTGGTGTCGTCGCGCACGACGTTCTGCGTGGCGACGCCCGGCATGTCGCCCATCAGGCTCTTGCCCAGCTCGTAGCGCGCATCGTTGCGCATATAGAACGGGACGACCTCGCCCGTGCGGCGCGCAAAGAAGATGTTGCGGTGGCCGTTGGGCTGCGTGACGCTGCGCTCGTAGCCGAAGATGGAGACGTAAGCCCCGGGCAGGTGGTGCATGTCTGTCATCTTTTGCGAATACCACCACCAGTAATCGTAAGCTCCGCCCTGGTGGTCGGTGGAAGCCCCGAAATCCATGGCCGCGGCGTCGATCATGTAGCGGTAGAAGTCCTGCAGCGAGCCGTCGTATCCGCCGCCGCCGTCCCAACTGAGCTCGGTGTGGCGGTGAAAGTCGCCGCGCACGATTCGCACCTGCCGCCCGTGAACCGTGGTGCGGTAGCCGCGGATGGCGTCGAGATCGGCCGCTTCGTTGGGATGCCACGGTTTGACCTCCACCTGGTCGTTGCGAAAAGCCGTCAGCGCCGGCGCGGGAGCGGCACCGAGCGGCGCGAGCCGGCCGGCCCACGTCTCGCCCAGAATCGGCCGATGGGCGTAGGCCGTCGTGCGGTTGTCGGTCGGCCAGGCGAACCAGATGCTGCCGTCGGCCGCGTTCGCCGCGTTGATGCGCGTGCTCGAACGGCCGAAACTGTGCGGAAAGGGTTTCACTTCGCTCCATGTTTCGCCCTCGCAGCGCGTAAGCAGGTATTCCCAATAACCGCGCGTGCCGGCGCCCGGGCGGGTCACGCGGAGCAACCGCTTGGCGGCGACCAGGACATTGCCGCTCTTGTCGGTGAAGACGTGCGGCTGGTAGGTCCACTTCGGCTTGCCCTCGCCGGCGGAAAAAGCATCCTGGAGCGGCTCGGCGGGCGATTGCAGGCGTCCGTTGGCGTAGGCCGCGATGCGCACCTCGCGAACGTCGCCGAGGCGCACCCCGGGCTGCCGATCGCGGATGTTGTAGCCGGTGTCCTTGCCCCAGTTCGCGCCGCCGGCTTCCCAGGCGACCCAGACGCGGTCGGCGGCATCGACGGCCACGGTCGCCCGCGACTCGAAGCGCCCGGTTTCGGCGACGGCCAACTCGGGCACGGATATCTTCCCGTTGCGCACGGCCGTCAGATAGACGTCGTAGTTGCCGTTCTTGTAGCTGTCGTAAGCGACCCAGATCGCGCCTTTCGAGTCGAATGCAACCGCCGGCTCCCATTCGTTGGCTGGGCGCCCCGTAATCTGTACGTCTTGCGACCAGCCGGTTGAGGCGGAATAGGTTTTCAGGTAGATATTCGCATGCTTGCCGCGAAAGCCCTGCCAGACCACGGCCAGCCGTCCCTTGCCGTCGTCGGCCAGCCGCGGATTGACGTCGGGCAAATCGTGGTCGGTCAGGCGGACCATCGCGCCCCAGGCTTCCTCGCCCGGGTCATAGCTCCGGGCGTAGAGATCCCAGTTGCCGTCGAGCATCTGCGACCAGACGACCCACAACCGCCCGGCGCTGTCCACGCCGGCCTGCGGCAGCCACACGTCTCCGCTGGTGTTGGGCAGATATTGCAGGTTGCCCCAGACGCCGTTCGCCCACCGGCGTATAGCGATCTCATCGCGCCGGTCGGAATACGACATCCAGACGTACCACAGCGAGCCGTCCGGCGCCGCGGCGATGGAGGGCAGGTCGTTTTCGCGCGTCTCGGCGCCGGGCATGGCGACGTCGGAAAGAAGCTCCGCGTCTTGTGCGGACGCCGCAGGGAGCAGACAGAGGGCGGCGGTGAGGCAGGCGTAGAGGGTGCGCATGGCTCAAACTTTAGCAGAAAACCGCCGCGGTTCAACGCAAATCCGTCGATTCGACAGACGAAATTCCAGGCGGTTATTTCGCTTCCAACTCGCGGAAAAGCGCCCGTAAAACCCACTGGGCGAAGGGCGCTTGGCGAAAGAAGTCCCGATCTTCGAGCCCGGCTGCGGCGGCATGAAAGGCGCGCAGTTGCTCATGCAGCGGCGCCGCCCTGCCGCCGAGCTGGTGGATTGCGTTGGCGGCGCGCAAGGACGCCCACTCATCGCCGCCGCGCAGGCGGTCGAGCAAAAGAGGCAAGGCTGCCGCGCACTCGCCGAGGCTGCAAAGCGTCTGCGCCGCGATGGTGGAAACAGCCGCGGAATCATCGTCGAGCCGCGCGCGCAATTCCGCCTTGGCGGGCCGCGCCCCCTCGCCCGCGGCGAGCAACCCCAGCACAGCCCAGAAACGCACGACAGGGTCGGCGTCCGCGAGCCGCGCTCTCTGCCGCCCGATGAGAGCGGGGCCTCCGCCTACCCAGTCGGCGGTTTCGAGAATACGCTCGATTGGATATGCTTGCCGGTCGACGGCCGCGTCCGCCGCTGCGCCGTCGAAACGCCGCCACATGTCCGATTCCGGCATGAAACCCAGGTCGCGCTTTTCGACGACCCATTCCTGATGAACCCGGCGCAATTCCTCCAACTTGTCCGCGTACCGCGCATCGCCGGCCAGGTTGCGCAGCTCGTGCGGGTCTTTGTCGAGATCGAATAACTGCTCGCGCGGCTTCTTCGCGGCCATGTAAATCCGCGCGTCGGCGCTCAGGCCGCCCGAGCGGGCCAGCCGATGCCAAGCGGCCGCCACCGGGTGAGTGCTCGGGTAAAGCCGCGTCTGCCGGTGGAACCACGGCAGATGCGGGAAGTAGTTGCGGATGTATTTGAAACGCCGTCCGCGCACCGAACGGATGAACTCGTAGCGCTCGTCGACACGGTCGCGGTAGCCGAAAACGTAGTCCGCGGCCTCGCCTGCATATTTTCCAAGGAAGGCTCTGCCGTGGAAATGCGGGGGCGGTTCGATGCCGGCCAGACTCAGCGCCGTTGGCGCGAAATCGACGAAAGCCGCCATACGGTCGATAGAGCCGCCGGCTTCCGCGGGCGCCAACGCCTGAAATTTCTCGGGAAAGCGGATCAGCAGCGGCACATGGGTCGAAGATTCGAACAGGAACGATTTGCCGCGCGGCATGCCGCGTCCGTGGTCGGAATAGTAGAAGACGATCGTATCGTCCGCCAGACCGTCGTTTTCCAGTTGTTCGAGCACCTGCCCGACGATGCCGTCGGCGTAACTGATGTTGTCGGCGTACCGCGCGAACGCGCCCCTCGTCTCGGGCGCGTCGGGGTAATACGGCGGGACTTCCGCGCGGGCGGGGTCGTGGCGCCGGCTTGGCGGCAGCGCGGCATGCCGCGCCGGCCAGCCGTACCAGGGGTGGTAAATCTGGCTGGAATGCGTGTCAGTGATATTCACTACCGTGAAAAAAGGTTTCTTGCCGCGTTTGCGCCAGCCGTCTTCGCGCCAGTCGGGGCTGATGACGTCCCAGGTCGATTCCGGAGGATTCCAGTTGTAATCGGTCTTCGCATGATTGGACGTGTAATAGCCGGCCTCGCGCAGCCATTCGGTGAATCCGCGGATATGCGCCGGGGGAACGCCGCGCGAACGCATGTGGTGCGTACCGATCGCGGGCGGATAGACTCCGGTGATGAGCGTCGAACGGGCCGGGGCGCAGACGCCGCTGTTGGAGAAAGCGCGCGTGTAGCGGACGCTTTCTTTCGCCAAGCGGTCGAGATTGGGCGTTGCGGCGTACTTGTCGCCGTAGGCTCCGATATCGGGGCTGATGTCTTCGAAAACGATCCAGAGGATATTCGGCCGGTCGGCGGCCCAGGATCCGGGAAGGGAAACGCCGAGCAGCGCCAGGACTGCGGGCAGGCGCATCGTTGTCAGCCGATCTTCAGCGCGTAGGCGTGCGCCTCGGGCAGCGGCGGCAGGGTCACGTTGAGATTCCCGCCCTCGGCCGAGGCTTCGAGTGCGCCCTCATGCCCCAGCAACTCGACGGTTGCGCCCGCGGGCAGGGCAAACGATTCGATGACGATCTCAGGGGACTTGGGTTTTTCGAGCAGAACGGCGTAAACCGTTTCTCCCTTGCGGGTGAAACGGACGTCCGCGCCGCCGGCCGTTTTTCCCTCGGCGCGCCGCCAGGGGCGGGTGTCGAAAACGGCTTCGCCGTTGACGTCGAGCCATGCGCCGAGCGCGCGCAGGCGGCTGACCTGGATTTCCGGAATCTCGCCCGCCGCGGTCGGCCCGACGTTAATCAGCAAGTTGCCGTTCTTGCTGACGATGTCGATGAGCAGATCGACCAATTCGTTGCTGCTGAGAACGTGTTCGCCGCTCTCGACCCGGTTGTAACCGAACGAGTAGCCGAGGCCGCGGCAGGCTTCCCATTTTTCATTGGAAATTTCGCTGAGCTTCTGGTATTCGGGCGTCGTGAAATGATGCCAATCGAGACCCCAACGGTTGTTGATCACGCCGTGGGGAACCGCGTTCAGATACGCGGCGAATATCTCAAGCGGCTTGCCGCTCTGGGGATAGGTGATGTCGTTCCAGAGGATGGCCGGCTTGTAGTCGGCGATCAACTCGCGCCAGTGGGCGTCGGCGAACGCGCCGTATTCGGCGCTCTGCGGCGCGCTGCCCGTGACGTGTTCGCGTCCGGCGACCGGCTCGGCGGTGAACCCCCAGTCGAGTCCGCCCGAGTAGTACAGCCCCATTCTCAGGCCTTCGCCGCGCACCGCGTTGGCCAGTTCGCCGACGATGTCGCGGCCGGCGGACTGGTGTTCGGGCTTCAGGCGGGGGTGCGGCGTCCTGCTCGGCCAAAGCGTGAAGCCGTCGTGGTGTTTGGTCGTGAGCACGACGTACCGCGCGTTGACGGAACGGAACAGCGCGGCCCACTCCTGCGGATCCCATTTCTCGATTTCGCGGTTGAAGACCGGCGCGAACGTTTCGTAATAATCGGCGTCTGCGCCGTAGGTTGCGGCGTGGTGTTGACGCGACGGCGAGCCTTCGATGCGGATCGTGTTCAGATACCACTCGGCGTACGGGTTGTTGGCGAACCACTCGCGCCACCAGTTCGGGTCTTCGTTGTCGAGTTGCAATTCGCCGCTGGGCGGCGCCCAGGCGGGCACGGAATACAGTCCCCAGTGAATGAAAACCCCCAGCTTGGCGTCGTCGAACCATTGGGGAACCCCGCTGCCGCGGATCGATTCCCACGACGCTTCGTAGCGGGTTCCCGCCGGCGCGGGCTCGGGAGCGGACGAGCAGCCCGCCGCCGCGGCCAGAAGCGCGGCTGAAAAAAGCAGTTGCCGATGCAAAGCGATCCCTCCGAAAGCGCTTGCGCTACGCAACAGAATAGCAACGCCGCACGGGATTTACTTTTCGGGAATGGCGAAGCTGGTCGGCTTCCAGTCGGGGCCGGGGCGGAGCGTGACTTGGTCCAGGCGCTTCTTCTGGGTATGGCGGAAGGCCGTCATCCGCCGCAGCAGATCTTCGACGACGTAGGGGTGCTGCCGGGCCAGGTCGCGGCTTTCGGAGATATCTTCGTCGATACGGTAGAGCTCGAGCCGGGCATCGGTCCGCGGGCCGCCCGCCTGCCGTATGTCCGGTCCGATGCGGACGAGCTTCCAGTGCCGGGTGTTGACGGCGTTGCGCTCGAACTTGATTTCCCGCTCGGTGTCTCTGTTCTGCGGAATGCGCTGCCCTTGGAAATACGAGTGGAAAATCCAATCGCCGCGGGTTTTCTCTCCGCGGATGACGTCCCATACGTCCTCGCCGTCGAACGGCTGCCCGCCGTGTTTTGAAGCTCCGGCGACGCGCATCAGCGTCGGAAACACGTCGATATAGCTGAGTGGCTCGGTCAGTTTGCGCCCGCCGTCGAGGCCGTTGGGCCAGCGCAGCGCCGAGGCCAGCCGTATGCCGCCTTCGTACACGGCCCACTTGCCATCGCGCAGGGGCAGATTCGAAGCGCCGCCGGGAACGTCGCCGCCGTTGTCGCAGAGAAACCACACGAGCGTGTCGTCGGCTAGTCCCTTGCGGTCGAGGGCGTTCAGGATGCGGCCGATCTCGGCATCGAGCGAAGCGGCCATCGCCAAGCGCTGCCGGCGTTTCTCATCGGCGATATGCGCGAACCGCGCATACTGCTCCGGCAGGTAATCGTTCGGCGTGTGAACCGCGTTGAACGCCGCGTAGAGAAAGAACGGTTCGTCCGGCTTCGCGTTCCCGATCACGCGCGCGGCTTCCCGCCCGAGCAGCGTGGTCGCGTAGCCTTCGTCGGCGCTTTCTTCCCAGTCGCGATGCCAGTCGCGAAGCCCTTGCTGCCCCAAGGTGAAGTACCCGATCGCGCCGCCGCCCAGCCCGTAGAACGAAGTGAACCCCCGGCTCATCGGGTGATAAGCCCGTTTGGCCCAACCCAGATGCCACTTGCCGACCATGGCCCGCGTCGCGTAACCGGCCCCGGCCAAGGCTGCGGACAACATCACTTCGTTTTCGGGAACCGCCCGCTTGCCCCAGCGCTTGATCGTGACCCGCTGCAGGCCGAATCGAATCGGATAACGGCCGGTCATCAGGCCCGCACGGGTCGGCGTACAGATCGGCGTTCCGTAGAAACGGTCGAGCTCGACGCCTTCGCGGGCAATGCGGTCGATATTGGGCGTTCGGGCTTCCGAGCCGTGGTAGCCGACGTCGTTCCAGCCTTGATCGTCACTTACGATAAGGACGATGTTCGGCTTTTGCGGCGCGGCGAAAGCGGACGCCGCGAGCGCCGCGAGAACCGCCGGCAGCCGCAAAATCCCGTTCATGGCGCCCCCAGTGTAGCAGCCGGTCGATAGAGCGGCATGCAGCGCTGCCGAGAGAGCCGGTCTTTCGAGAAACCCGCTTTGCGGGCGGAGCGTCTTTTTCACAAGATGGACCGCTTGCATGCGTTGTTGCTTGCGTTCGCCGCCGCGGCGGCCCCGCTTGTTGGGCAAGACCGCGGGGCCGAAGGCGAGCTTGCCGAAACCCCCACGTTTTCTCTCGATGTCAAGGTCGTCAACCTGCTGGCCGCGGTCAAAGACGGCAAGGGCCGCTTGGTCAACAGCCTGACCCAAGACGACTTCATCCTCGAAGAAGACGGCGCGCGCCAGGATATCTCCTATTTCACGCGGCAGACCGACCTGCCCATCACCATCGGCCTGCTCGTCGATACGAGCGTCAGCCAGGAGCGCTTGATACAGGACGAGCGGCATGCCGCCTACCGTTTCTTCGAATCCGTTCTGCGCGAGAGCGAAGACCTCGCTTTCCTGATGAGCTTCGACTCGAACGTCGAGTTGCTGCAAGACTACACCGATTCCCGCAAACTGCTTGCGCGCGGGCTCGACGAGTTGCGCGTCGAAAGCTCGGTGAGCGGACTGCATCCCGGTCCGGCCGGTTCGAGCGGCGCGGTCGGCACGGCGCTTCATGACGCGGTTTATCTCGCCTGCGACGAGATGTTTCGCGGCCAGGTCGGCCGCAAGGCGCTGGTCATCATTTCCGACGGCAACGATTCCGGCAGCAAGACGAAGCTCGACCAGGCAATCGAGGCCGCGCACCGCGCCGACGTCGTAATCTTCTCGATCCGCTACTTCGATCGCGGTTTTTATATGCGCTACGGCCAGGGTTTCGGCGGCGCCGGCTCCCTGCGCCGCATCTCGCGCGATACCGGCGGAAGCCTTTTCGAAGTCAACGGGCGCAACACGCTGAGCGACGTCTTCGACAAGATCAACGAAGAGATGCGCAACCAATACAGCATCGGCTACTCGCCGAAGCGCGACCTGTCGATCCGGGGATTTCGTAAAATAAAATTACGCACGCGGCAGAAGAGCCTCAAGGTTCAGGCGCGCGAGGGGTACTACCCGGACGCCATGTAGCCCGCAAACGCTTGCAAGCCGCTGCGCCGCGGGTTTCCGTTTGCCGGAGACCGCCGAATGAACCCGATTGCGGAGATTGCATCCATGAAATTCTCGATTCCCACCCTTGTTCTGTGTTTGACGCTCGCTCCGGCGGCGGTTGCCCCCCTGTTCGGCCAGGAGACGGATGCCGAGGTCGTCGTCAAAATCGGCGGCAAAGACTACACCGCCGAGCAACTGAACCAGATTCGCGATACGCTGCCCCAGCAGTTCAGCCAGAACGTCAAGCACATGAGCAACAAGGCGTTCGTTGACAGCTACGCGAATCTGCTGGCGCTTTCCATGGCAGCGGAGCAATCCGGCTTGCCGGAGGAAGAGCCCTACAAATCGGAGCTCGCGTTTCTCCGCCTCAACTTCCTCGCGCAGAGTTATCTGGGCAAGCTCAACACGGCGCTGGCGGTTACCGTCGAGGAAAGGGAAACGTATTACGAGGAGCATGCCGAGGACTACAGCGAGGCTGACGTAGCAGCCATTCACGTCGAGTACGATCCGCTGCCGGAGCTGGCGGAGCGCGCCGGACGCACGCCGGTAAGCGAGCAGGACGCTCGGGACAGAGCCGAAAAACTGTTGTCGGACATACGCGGCGGCGCCGATTTCGCGGCCGTTGCCAAAGAGCATTCCGACGACAAGCTCTCCGCAGAAAAAGGCGGGGGAATCGGCTGGCTTGACCGAGACAGCCAATTGCCGGCCTCCTTGAAGGAAACCATCTTCTCCTTGCAGGAAGGCGAGATTTCCGAAGCCGTCAAGGACGGGGGGAAATTCTACATCTTCAAGGTCAACGAAGTGCGGGCGAAACCCTACGAAGCAGTGCAGGCCGACATCCGGAAGAAGCTGCAGGGCGTCAAGCTCCAGCAGAAGCTGGAAGAAATCCGGGCAACCGTGCCGGTCGAATTTTTCGACGATGAGTACGCCGCGGCAATGCCCGCCGCACAATAAGCGGCTGTTTCACATGCTCCTGACGTCCAGGCGCATGACGTCGTCCACGCTCATCGCTTCCTTGACGACGAAGGGTTCGCCGTAGCGCGCATCGATCGCCATGCCGCAGGCGCGGGCCGCTGCGCGGATGCGCTCGGCAACATCTTCCTCGCGCGGAAACAGACCCGCTCCGCCGCCGCGGTCGGCATACTGCGAGCGGTAGCAGAGCAGCGCCTGCAAGCGCCTCTCGAACTGCGCCGAGATATCCACCACGAAGCTGGGTTTTACGTCGGCGTAGAGTATCTTCCGCGGCCCGCGCGGCTTCCGCGGCGCGTTCCTCGATACTGCCGCGCGTGCCCGCTTCCCCGGCGGTCAGGTCGAGAATCGCCGTGCGGTAGCCCTTTTCGGCCATGCGGATCAGCGTCCCGCCGCAGGTCTGCTCGACGTCGTCGGGGTGCGCGGCGATAGCGAGAACGTGTACGGCCGGACAACTCAATCCGCGCGCCCCCCGTTGAATCCGTGTCCGGTCTTGCGAATGAACACGTCCGCGAGACTGGGACGCGAGACGGTAACCGACTCGATGCGCGGGCCGAATTCCTCCATGACGCGGGCGGCCCACTTCGACCCTTCGGCGTGCTCGAACCGCACAGTGCCCGCCGCCGTGTAGGCGCCGAGCGAAAATTCGGCGCGCAACCGCTCGGCGAGGCTGCGCGGCTCGGAGGCCGTGAGCGAGACGACCTCATCGCCGATCTCGCTTTTCAGCGCGGCCGGCGAGCCCTCGGCGATGAGCTTGCCCTTGTCGAGGATGGCCAGCCGGTCGCAGTTGTCGGCCTCTTCGAGCAGATGCGTGGTCAGCAGCACGGTTACCCCTTCGACGCTTCTGAGGTCTTCGAGGTGCTTCCAGAATTCGATGCGCACGCCCGGGTCGACGCCCGTGCTCGGCTCGTCGAGCAGCAGCAGGCGCGGGCGGTGCAGCAAACCCTTGGCCAACTCGACGCGCCGGCGCAGCCCGCCGGAAAGCGTTTCGACGCGCTCGCCGCGCCGATCGCCGAGGTACACCTTTTCCAGAACTTCGTCGATGCGCCGCGTCAAGACCGCGCCTCGAAGCCCGTGGAGGCGCCCCTGGTGCATGAGGTTCTCGGCGACGCTGAGCCGTCTGTCGAGACTCTGGTTCTGGAAAACGACGCCAATTTGCCGGCGGACTTCGAGAGGCTCCCCGGCTGCGTCGCAGCCGAAAATCCGCGCAGCGCCTCCGTCAGCGATCAGCAGAGTTGAGAGAATGCGGAACAGGGTCGTCTTGCCGCCGCCGTTCGGCCCCAGCAGCCCGAAAATCTCGCCGCGGCGGACGGTAAAGCTCACGCCGTCGAGCGCGGGAACATCGCCGTAGCGAAAGACGACGTTGGAGACTTCGACGGCGGGAACTCCGGGCATCGGGCGGTCCGATTCCGAAGTTAGCATATGCTTATGGGTTGTTCTGCCGCGCCGTTGCGGCGGGTTGCCGCTCGATCGTTGCTTGCGCCCGCAGGTTGGCGACGCCCGCGGTGTAACGGTCGTCTTCCACGGTAAACAAAAGCGCTTCTTCCAGCCAATCGTGCGCCGTGCCGTCCGGCTCGTGCGCCGCGGCGGTCAGCGTGTATTCCCCCGGACAGAGAGCGCAGGCGAAAGCGAAGCGGACCGCGGCGAGCTCGCCGCGCGCCAACTTGGCCGGCGCGGCGCCTTCCAACTCGGTGTTCGTGCCGTAAACGGTAACGCCGATGCGGCTGCGGATCATGATGCCGACGACGGTTTCCGCGGTCTCCCGAGCCGCCTGCAGCCTCACTTCGACTACCGCCTCCGCGCCGCTGCGGATGAAGGCCGCATCGTTGCCGTCCGCGTCGAACAGCCGTACGGACTCGACGCGGACCCGGCCGTTGCCGCGGCGTTCGACGGGCTGCAATCCGTTGCCGCGCGCAGTTGCGGCCGCCCGCCGCAGTTCGCGCCCGCGGTAGCGCTCGATCAAGCTCCGCGGGTCGCCGCGGTCGATGATCTTGCCGGCCTCGAACGCGGCGGCCTCGTCGGCATGCCGCGCCGCCAAGTCGAGATTGTGGGTAAAGAGCACGACGGTCGTTCCGGCGCGCTGCAGGCGGTGCAAGTCCGCCAGCAATTGCATGCGTCCGGCGCGGTCGATCAGCGCCAGCGAAGGCCCGGCCGCCAAGACTGCCGGGGCGGCCGCAACCGCCGCGGAGATCGATCGGCGCACGGCCTCGGGATCCGCCGAGTTCAACGACGCCTCGGCAAGCCTTGCGGCGCCGCAGGCGATGCGCCCCGACCGCGGCTTGACGAGTCCGCCGGCCAGCCGCAAGACGTCTTCGGCGCCGCAGCCGTTGGGGCCGACCAGAGCGGCGAACGCGCCCGAAGGAATCGCCCAGGAAAGCTCGATATCCCCGCCCGGGCGCGCGTAGCGGACATCCTCGAATATCAACCCCATCGCGGAATCAGCACGGAATTTTACCAGCAACGGACGCTTCGCCTAAAATCAATGGGGCAAACAGCCATGACGCCGCAAACGTTTCGAGCGATCCAATCCCGCCGCCGCTTTCTGCAATCCGCCGCCGGAGGCGTCGGCATGGCCGCCTTGGCCGAGTTGCTGACAGCGGACGGCCTGACGGCCGCCGCGGACCCGCTCGCGCCCAGGGCTCCGCATTTCGCGCCGAAGGCCAAAAACATCATCTTCATGTTCATGGAAGGCGGGCCGAGCCAGTACGAATTGTTCGACCCCAAGCCCGCGCTCGAGGAGTGGGACGGCCGCTCGTTTCCCGCCTCGGTCGTCAAAGACCTGCGGCTGCCATTCATCAAGCCGACCGCCAAGGTGATGGCCAACAGCTATGCCTTCAAGCCTCACGGCGAATGCGGCATGGAGCTTTCCGAACTGGCTCCGCATCTGGGATCGATCGCCGACGATATCTGCCTGATCCGTTCGATGCATCAGGATTCCTTCAACCATCACCCAGGGCAATTGATGCTGTTCACCGGCTCCGCCGCGCCCGGCAGGCCGACGTTGGGCTCCTGGCTGCTTTACGGCCTGGGCAGCGAATCGCAAAATCTGCCCGGCTTCGTCGTCCTTTCCTCAGGCAAGGGCACATCCGGAGGCACGACGAATTTCTCCTCGGGGTTCCTGCCTTCGCACTACCAGGGGACGCTATTCCGCAACCAGGGCGACCCCATCCTCTATCTGTCGAACCCCGAGGGCATCGACCGTGAAACGCAGCGCGAAACCATCGATTTCGTGAACGACATGAACCGCCTGCGCCATGAGCGGACCGGCGACGAAGAAATCGCTTCGCGCATCGCCGCCTACGAGCTCGCCTTCCGCATGCAGATGGAAGCCCCGGAGCTGATGGACTTTTCCGGCGAACCGGCGGCCGTCCGCGAAATGTACGGCATCGAGAGCGGCAACGAACACCGCCGGCAATACGCCTCGAACTGCCTGCTGGCGCGCCGGCTGGTCGAGCGCGGCGTGCGCGTCGTGCTGATGATGGACGCCTCATGGGACGACCATACCTATCTCAAGCGCAAACTCCCCAAGCGCATGGAAGAGATCGACCGGCCCACGGCGGCGCTGATCCAGGACCTCAAGCGCCTCGGTCTGCTCGACGAAACGCTCGTCGTCTGGGGCGGCGAGTTCGGGCGCACGCCGATGGTCGAGATCCGCAAGCCCGAGGAAGCGGCCAACGCCGGCCGCGACCACCAGCCCGGCGCTTATTCCATGTGGATGGCCGGCGGGGGCGTGAAGGCCGGGTACGTCCACGGCGAAACCGACGAGTTTTGCCTGAACATCACCCGCGACCCGGTTCACGTCCACGATCTGCAGGCGACGATTCTCCACCAGATGGGCTTCGACCACGAGAAGTTCACCTACCGTTTCATGGGCCGGGACTTCCGGCTTACCGACGTCCGCGGCGCCGTGCAGAAAAAGCTGTTAGCGTAACCTTTCATGGTGGAGGTCCCGCGGAAGGCGCGGCGATCTACCGCTTGCCTTTGCGCTTGACGAAGCAAAGCGGCAGGCTCCCGCGCCGAGCTTGGCATGCTTGCCTGCCGGCGTAGTATCGGCCGTCCGCGGCCTGCTCGGATGGGGTTTCTTTGCGCAAGCTGCTATAATCGAAAATTGCCGAGAGTTTCGGAGATTCCTTTCTCCAGCACACGATCCCCACGTTCGGCGCCGGCCGCCGCGCTCGTCTTGTGTCTTGGATTCCCGCTTGGGTGCGGTCTGATTTCGACCACAACCAAGATCACCCCCCCGCCTGTCCGCCAGACCGCCGAGCGGGGGCAGCTTCTCGAGAAAATCCAGCGGTTGGCGGCGGTCGAGTCGATGAAGGCGACGATCCACATCCAGCTTACGGTCGAGTCGGACGAGCGCGACGAGAAGACCGAGCATCGGGAGGTTCGCGGGGCTTTGGTGACGCGCCGGCCGGGATGGATTCGGGCCACGGCGCAGACGCCCGGCGGCATCAGCAAAGCCATCGACATGGTTTCCAACGGCTTGACCTATCAGGTGTACGTGCCGTGGAGGAACCTGGTTTACGAAGGCTCGAACAGGCTCGACAAGCGTTCGGAAAACCGCGCCGAGAACATCCGTCCACAGCACATCCTCGACGCGCTCATGTTCAAGCCCGCGGGCGAAGAGCAAATCGTTCTGCTGGATACGGAAAGCTACGGCCTGTCGGGGTATCAGATCGTCCACCTCGTTGACCGCAACGGAGGCGGCCCGCCGCGGATCGACCGCAAGTACTGGTTCAGCCGCGGCGACCTGTCGCTGTCGCGCCTGCAGATACTCGACCCGGACGCCGAGATCGCCACCGACGCCTGGTACCGCGACTGGCGGGAAGAGAACGGCCTGCCCTACCCCGGGTCGGCGCGCATCCATCGTCCGCGGGACGGCTACCAGATCGACATACGGATTCTCAAGGCCGGCCTGAACGAACCGGCGCCGGACAGTTCGTTTGTCCTGACCCTTCCGAAAGACATACAGGTGGAGCGCATCGGCGAGCCCGACGACGCAACGACCGCCCGAGCCGGCAATGATTAACCGCTTGGCGCTGCGCAATCTGTTCCACCGCCCGGTGCGCACGGGATTGACCGTCCTGGCCGTCGCCGTGGAGGTGGCGATGATCCTGATGATGGTGGGCGTATCGGAGGGGCTGCTGCGGGAATCGCAGCGCCGCACCCGCGGGGTCGGCGCGGACATCCTGATCCGCCCGCAGATCGGCGGGGCGTCCATCACAGGCGCCGACATTTCGGAGAAACTGCCGGAAGTGCTGATGGAGCGCTTCCCGGAAATCGACTCCGCGATGGGTTCGACGGTGTTCATGCCGGGCGACCTGCAAACGATCACCGGCATCGACTGGCCCGCTCTGGAGGACATGAGCGGCGGCGTCGTGATTTTCGAGGGGCGGCCTTACGATTCCGCCTACGAATGCGTGATCGATGAGGTTTACGCCCGACAGAAGCAGCTCGGTGTCGGCGGCAAGACGACGTTGATGAACCACGAGTTCGAAGTCTCGGGCATCGTCGAGACGGGCAAGATGTCGCGCATCTTCATTCCGCTCGAGACCATGCGCGAGTTGCAGGGCTGGCAAGGCAAGTTCAGCCAGATATACGTGAAGCTCGCGGACACGGAACAAATTCGCGGCACGATCGACCGACTGAAGGCGCTGCTGCCCAATCTGTCGGTCGTCTCGGTGGAGGATTTTCTGGCGCTGGCGGCGACGAATGTCAGGCAAATGTCCGATCAGTTCGTCAACGTGATCATTTCCATCGCCGTGGTCATCGGGTTTATCGTCGTGCTGCTGGCCATGTACACGGCCATCCTCGAACGGACGCGCGAGATCGGCATCCTCAAGGCGCTGGGCGCGTCGAAGGCGTATATCGTCGGCGTGGTCATGCGCGAAACCGCGGCGGTCTGCCTGTTGGGGGTTTTGCTGGGCTACGGCCTGAGCTTTCTGGGTCGGGAGGCCGTGGCGGCGCGGTTCCCCCTGGTGCCCGTGATCCTGTTGCCCGAATGGATGGCCTGGGCCGCTTTTCTGGCCGTTGCCGGCTCGGCGGTCGGGGCGCTGTATCCGGCATGGAAGGCGGCGGCCGCGGACCCCGTCGAGGCGCTGGCCTATGAATAGCGGCGCCGATGCGGCCCAAAGGCCGCTGATCGAAATCGAAAACCTGAAGAAGGTTTACCGCATGGGCGGCGTCGATGTGCCGGCCCTGCGGGGCATCGGCATGCAGGCCGCGGCGGGGGAGTTCCTTGCCGTTCTCGGCCCCTCGGGGTCGGGCAAATCGACGCTTTTCCACATCATCGGCGGATTGACGCCGCCGACAAGCGGCAAGGTGGCGATCGACGGGCGCAGTCTGGGACTGATGAGCGACGCCGAGCGGACCGAATTGCGCAAGACGACGGTCGGCTTCGTGTTTCAGAAATTCAATCTGCTGCCGACGTTGAGCGCGGCGGAGAATATCGAGATCGCGCGGCACATCGCGGGCAATCCGGCCGGCGGCGGCGAGCGGCTCAAGGAAGTGCTCGACATCCTGGGCGTGGCGCACCGGCTGCAGCACAAGCCCTATGCGCTTTCCGGGGGCGAGCAGCAGCGCATCGCCATCGCGCGCGCCATCGTCAACGAGCCGCGCATCCTGCTGGCGGACGAGCCTACCGGCAATCTCGATTCGCAGAACTCGCTTGCCGTGCTCGACACGCTGAAAAATCTCAATCGGACGCTGGGACAGACGGTGCTGATGATTACGCACAATGCCGAAGCCGCGGAATACTGCGCCGACCGCATCCTGCAGATGAGAGACGGCCGGATCGTTTGAGCGCGGCGCCGCTTGCGCGGCCTTTGCCGCGGCGTTCAGGGGCGGGCGCAGTCGGGGTCTTCGGCGATGCGCCGCAGGCGATCGATCGCAGGGTTTTCGAGGGTTTGCACGCGGCCGCTCGGCCAGCGCAACTCCAGCGCGATTTCCCGCGGGTTTGCGCCCAGCCCGAAAAAGATGCGCGGGTCGCGCGACGACAGATAGCTTCCGCCGCGCGCGGCGGTGCGGTGTTGCGTCTTGCCGCCGGCCTGGGTCAGTTTGACAATCGTTCCTATGCCGTCGCGGTTGCTTTGGCAGCCGACCAGGCGCAGACCGAGCCGGCGGTTTTCGCTTTCGTCGGCGTTGCGCGCCAGGTAGGGCTGCGAGTTGAGGTTCGAGACGGCGATATCCACGCGGCCGTCGTTGTCGAAATCGACGGCCGCCGCGCCGCGGCCGGCGCGCGGCGTACTGAAAATATTCCCCGCGGAGCGCGAGACATTGCGGAACTTGCGGCCCTCGCGGCGGAAGAGCAGCGGCGGCTGCAAATAGCGCAGATGCGGCTGCGACTGCTCGATGTTGTCCATCACGTGGCCGTTGGCGAAGAAGATTTCTTTCGAGCCGTCGAGGTCGGCGTCGAAGACGGCGACGCCCCAGCCGGAAAACAACTGGGTCGCCGCGCCGATGCCCGACCGGCCTGCGGCGTAATCGAAATCTCCGCCGCTGGCGTTCCAGAAAAGCGCGTACCGCTCTTGCGACAGCGTGGTGATGATGAGGTCGGGCCGGCCGTCGTCGTCGAGATCGTCGAAGGCCGCGCCCATGCCGGCGAACTCCAACCCGTCGTCGTCGTAAGCGGCGCCGGCGAGCAGGGCTTCCTCGCTGAAAGAGCCGTCCCCGCGGTTGCGGAACAGAAACTGCGGGAAGGAGTCGTTGGCGGCGGCGAAGTCGAGCCGTCCGTCGCCGTCGTAGTCGGCGAACGCGGCGCCCAGTCCCTTGCCGGGCCGGGCGGCGATGCCTGCGGTTTCGCTGACGTCGGTGAACGTGCCGTCGCCGTTGTTGCGGTAAAGCAGGTCGGTTTCCGGTTCGAACAGGTCGGGGTGGCAATAGGCGCGGCCGTAGCTTGTTTCCAGCCCGCAGCGGTAATCGACGTCGAACCGCCATTGCATGTAGCGCAGGATGAGCAGGTCGAGGTCGCCGTCGTTGTCGTAGTCGAAGAATCCGGCGCTCGTCGCCCAGCCGCGGGCGTGCAGGCCGGACGATTCCGTAACGTCGGCGAAGCGGCGGCCCTCTTCGTTGCGGTAGAGCACGGCCGCGGGGGCATCGCCGGTTGCGGCGTTGGTGACCAGCAGGTCGGTGTCGCCGTCGTTGTCGTAGTCGCCGGCGGCCGCGCCCATGCCGTAGCCGCGGCCCTGCAATCCGTACTCCTCGGTGGCGTCGCTGTAGGCGCCGCCTTTGTTGCGGTAGAAGCGATTCCAGAAGCGCGGGTCGGATTTGTCGGGTTCGACGCCCTCGGGGTGAGGAAAGCGCAGCGCGGCGCCGTTGACGAAATAGAGGTCCATCCAGCCGTCGCCGTCGGCGTCGAGCACGGCCAAGCCGCCGCCCATGGTCTCGGGCAGATACTTGCGCGGGGTTGGCGAGCCGTCGTGGCGGAAGTCGATGCCGGCCTGCGCGGTTGCGTTCTCGAAGCGCTGGGCCGCGGCGTCCGGCGGCAGCGCCGAGAACAAGACGGCAAGCGTCAACGAGCGGATAGCGGAAGAGCGCGGCGCCATTACCATGGTTTCAGAATAGAAGAGGTTTCAGGTGCGGGAGATGCGGATGCGGCGGTTGCGGATACGGCTTGCGGTCTGGGCGGGGGCGGCCTGCGCCGCGGGAGCGGCGGAAATCTCCGGCGTTATCGTTGCTGACGACGGCATGCCCTTCCTTGGGGCCGCGGAGGCGCGCATCGAGTGCGCCGGCGGGATGCAAGCCGCGGCGGCGGCTGCCGACGGCGCAGGTCGGTTTCGCTTCCCCGATGCGCCGGAGGAAGAAGACGGCTGCGCATTGACGGCCGCGGCGGCGGGTTATCTGTCGGCGCGGACGCCGCTGGGCGGCCTGCCCGCGGCGGAGGACATCCCCGCCTTGGCGCTGCGCCGGGCGGGCAAGTATCAGGGCGAGACGATCAGCGTTTCGCACTTGGCGGCTCCGCTGGCTGCGCGCGCCGCGTTTCAAGAGGCCGCGCGGCGGATTTTCGCCGGCGCAAGCGAGGAGGCCTCCGCTTCCCTGCGCCGGGCGGTGGAGATCGACCCGCTGCACGCCGCCGCCTGGTTCGAGTTGGGACGCCTGCTGCTGGCGCGCAACAACGCCGCCGGCGCTCGCCGGGCGTTCTCCCGCGCGGTTGCGGCGGACCCGTGGTTCGTCGCTCCCTACGAGCCGCTGCTGCTGCTCGAGCGCGCCGAAGGCCATGCGCAAACGGTTGAGACGCTCTGCGCGAAGCTGCGCCGGATCAATCCCTACAGGAGGGGCATATGCGCCGAGGTCGAGTAGCCTTGCGGCGGGGCGCGGCGGCGCTGCTGTTTCCGGCGGTTGCAGCCTTCGCGCAAACGCTCGATCTGTCGGTCGGCGGCCTTGATATCCCCGCCGAAGCGCGCCGGGAAACCGCCGCCGCCGCGGCTGCCGGAGATTGGCGGACGGCCGAGGCCGCGCTGCACCGCATCGTACAAGAGAGGGCCGCGCAAGCGAAGCCCGAAGACGCGGCGCTGCTGCGGGCGTTGGCCGTTGCCCACTTTCAGGCCGGACGCTGGTTCGCCGCCGCCCGCGCGTTCAAGCGCTCCGACCGCATCGAGCCGCTGCGCGCGTCCGACCGTTTCGCGCTGGCAACGGCCTTTTCGCGGTTCGAGCGCCGCCACTGGGCGCGGGCCGAGCTGGAGCGCTTGGTGACGGAGCATCCCGCGGAGAAGGATTACCGCTTCGCGCTGTCGGAAATTTTCTACTTCTACCAATGGTTCGGGCAGGCGGCGGAGCAACTCGACGAAGTTATCCGCCTCGCGCCCGATTTCGCGCCCGCGCACGACCGCCTGGGGCAGTGCTTCGAAGGCATGGGCGAGCACGAGAAAGCCGCCGCGGCTTACCGCCGCGCTTTGGCGCTGGACGAAGACTCGGGGCGCAAGTCGCCTTGGCCGGCTTTCCATCTGGGCGGCCTGCTGCACGATCTGGGGCGGCTCGCGGAGGCCGAGGCGGCGCTGAAGCGGGCGGCGGCGGCCGATGCCCGGCAAGCCGTCGTCCATTACGAACTCGGCGTCGCGCGGCGCAAGTTGGGCAAGTGGGCGGCGGCCGCGGCTTCGCTCGAGCAGGCGGCGGCGCTGGAGCCGGAGAACGCAAAAACCCTGCCGGCGCTGGCGCAGGTTTACCGGCGGATGGGGCGGGAGGACGCCGCGCGGCAAACGCTGGAGCGTTTCCGCGATCTGCGGGCGCGAAGCGGACGGCGGCGGCGGGCAGACGAAACGGGCACTCCCGGCCGGGAGCGCCCGTAACGTTGCGGTCGATGCGAAGCCGGCCTAGAAGATGAACTTCAGGCCGAACTGAATGCGCCGCGGTTCGCCGGCGGTGACGATGCGACCGGCCGCGGGCCTGCCGACCTGCGTATTCGGCCGGCCGAACACGGGCGTATTGGTGAAGTTGAACGACTCGAAGCGGAACTGGATGTAGTCGCCCTCCCAGGGAAGGTCGAACTTGCGCGACAACGAGAAGTCGATAGCCTTCGTTCCCGGCCCCCAGATCAGGTTGCGCCCCGCGTTGTCGATCATGCCGGCGCCGCCCGGTCCGATCGCGTCCGTGTTGAACCAGCGGTCGATGGTGCGCGCGGACGCGGGCAGGTTGATGTCACCCATCACGTTGCCGCGGTTGGCGCCGCCGACGTTGGTCGTGTCCTGGTTGAAAGTGTGGCTGTCGGGGGTTCCGCCCAGGAAGTTGAAGATGCCGCCGACCTGCCAGCCGCCCAGAATCCATGCGCCCGCTCCCTCGTTGAGGAGTTTCTTCCCGCGGCCGAAGGGCAGTTCCCAGACCACGCTGGTCACGTAGGCCAGCCGCCGGTCGAGCGAAGCGTTGCCGCGTTCGATCGCCTGGTTGTAGGTGAAGCGCTGCTGCGATGTGGTGCCGGTGGTCAGATTCTCGTTGACCACGTCGATGTTGTGCGCCCAAGTGAACGAGCTCAGGAAGGTGAAGCCGCCCGTGAAGCGCTTTTCGCCCTTGATCGTCAGCGAGTTGTAGTTCTGGTTGAGGAAGGCCGCTCCGCGCAAGCCGACGGAATTGAAGAAGGGGCGGATGCTGCGGTTTGCCCACTGGATCGTCGGGTGCGGCGTCAGCGGACGGTTGATGTTGATCGAGCCGTGAATCTGCGACGTCGAGGAGCCGTTGTAGCCGACCGTCAGCAGCGTATCGCCCGGCAATTCCCGCTGAATATCGAAGAACCACTGGCCGGCGTAGAAGCTCGGCCAGACGTCCTCGGTCTTGATGTTGACGTTCAGGCCGGAGCGCGGCAGCCCCGCCCGGGTCGAGGCGGGGAAACCGTTGCGCGTGAAGAACGTGCTGAAATCGCGCTGC
Organism: Bryobacterales bacterium; assembly: GCA_965242705.1. Lineage (GTDB taxonomy): Bacteria > Acidobacteriota > Terriglobia > Bryobacterales > UBA6623 > CATQHP01. Next base: position 3,855,326 of record OZ251486.1, on the reverse strand, counting down.
TGCAAGTTGGCGAACTCGTTCGACTGCGGGGCGCCGGTGTTGAAGCGCGCGGCCTCGCCGCCGGTGTTGTCGTGCTCGCCGTAGAACAGTCCCGCGCCGACGCGGATGACCGTGCGGTCGTCGATGCGGTAGGCGATGCCGACGCGCGGCGCGAAGTTGTTGGTGTCGTTCTTGCAGGCGCAGTCCGAGCCGCTCTCCGGGGTGCGGAAGTGCGGCAGGTATTCCGCTTCACCCCAGCCGCCCTGGGACACGGGGATGCGCTCGCCCGGGTCGATGGGCCGGCCGTTGGCCTCGCCGACGAAGCGCACCACGGTGCTGTTGAGCGTGTGATTCCTGGGGTCGGGGAAGGTCGGCGTGAGGAAAAGCTCGTAGCGCAAGCCGAGATTCAACGTCAGCTTGTTGGTCAGCTTCCAGTCGTCCTGAAAGAAGAAGCCGTAGTAGGGGATGACCTGTTCCTCGCCGTTCGGCCAGCCCCAGCGGCCGTTTCTGTTCCAGCCCAGCAGCCCGTCGGCCAAGGCGTTGCCGGTGGCGCCGCGGCTGGCCGGGTCGTTGGGCATTTCGGCCGTATATTCGCCGGTGTACTGGAAGCGGCCGCGGCGGAAGCGCGACGGCGAGCGCGGTATCTGCGTACGGCGGTACTCGGCGCCCACCTTGAACGTGTGGCTGCCCTTGATCCACGAAAAATTGTTGGCGATCTGCAGGTTGTCCATCTTGTTGACGTTGGGCCAGAAGGCGCGCGGGCCGACCGACGTGAAACCGCTCAAGGTGGACAACGCGTAGCCGTGGTCGAGGCCGTCGTTGAGCGAGTCGCCCGGGGCACCGAGGACGCCGAACGTCGGGTTCAGCGGCTCGGTGAAGGGGATGTCGAAACGCGTCGGGAAAAACGTGTAGCCGAAGCGCAGCTCGTTGAACGCGGTCGGGCTGAGGGTGGTGTTCAACGCGGACGCCCAGTTCTGGCCGGGCAGGTCGATCGTCTGCCCGTTGCCGCCGTTGGCGGGCAGCGGCAGGTTGCCGTTCTGCAGTACGAACTCGTCGCGGATCGAATAGCGCGCGAACCAGCGGTTGCTGTTGTTGATGTTGTAGTCGAACTTCATGTCGTACTGGTTGTGGTCGATGGTGTCGGCGGGCGCCCAGAAGAAGTTGTTGCGCTGGTTCTCGCGGCCGGAGATGTTCGGCGCGGGATAGTTGCCGAACAGCGCCGTAGCCACCGGGTCGAAGCGTTCCATGGGAATCTGGAAGTTGGGGAACGCTTGGCGGGTCGCCGTCCTGCCCGAGCCTTCGAGCGTCAACGGGTCGTAGACCCTGCGGTCGGGGTCGGGCTGATTGGAGAAGTCGCCCCCCAGCGCCGCCCGGCTGGGAACCGATGAGGTGAAGCTCTGGCCGGCGCGGTCTTTGGTGCCCTGGAAGCTGAAGAAGCCGAACAGCTTGTTCTTGACGATAGGGCCGCCGAACGTTCCGCCGTACTGATTGCGGCGCAGAGTGGGTTTTCTGGAGCCGACCCGGTTGGCGAAGAAATTCGTCCCGTCGAGCTTGTCGTTGCGCAGGAACTCGTAAACCGAGCCGTGGAACTCGTTGGTGCCGGATTTGGTGCTGACCAGCACTTTGGCGCCCATGCGGTAGCCGTATTCGGCGGACATGTTGTTGGTCACCACCTTGAACTCGCCGACCGCATCGACCGAGGGCTTGGTCGCCTGCGCCTGGAAGCCCAGCGCGCCGCCGGAGTTGCGCGAAGAATTGTCGGCGCCGTCGAGCAGCACGTTGGTCTGCGCGGCGTGCATGCCCACGGCCAGGATGCCGCCCTCGCCGCCGCGCACGCCGTCGTGGCGCGTGCCCTTGCCCATCTCGCGCGAGGGCAGGACGCCGACGGAAAACTTGGCCAACTCCAGGTAATTGCGTCCGTTCAACGGCATTTCGAGGATGCGCTTGGAGTCGATGACCTGGCCCACCTCGGTCTTTTCCGACTGGATCAGGATGGCCGCGGCGCTGACCTCGACGGTCTCGGTCACGCTGCCGACGCTCATCGCGCAGTCGAGGCGCACGGTCTGCTGCACCTCAACGCGGATCTCGGGAAACTCCTGCGTGGAGAAGCCATCGGATGAGCAGGTGACGGAATACAATCCCGGATTGAGCGCCGGAACGGTGTAGAAGCCGACCTCGTTGGTCGAAGTGGCGGACTCGACGCCGGTGTCCAGGCTGGTCACCGTAACCGAGGCTCCGGGGATGACGGCCCCCGTGTCGTCGCTGACGGAGCCTTGAATGGTGCCGGCGGTCTGCGCCAGGGCCAAACCGGCCGCGAGCGCGCAGAGCATGGCAAGAAGCATCGTCTGTTTCATGAAATTTTTCCCCCTGGAACGCGGGAGCTTCGCTGCCCGCGGCGGCGAAGCGCAACGCATACAGCGCTATTGTAGATTGCCGCGGCGCAGACCGCAAGCGTCTGTTTGTAAAATCGCCGCGGCGCGCGGCGGCCGCCTTGCCGAACCGCCCGACCGGAAGCGGAGACGATGCCCTCTATTCCAATCGAAGAAAGAGCTTGAAGGCAGGGGATAGGGAGCTACGGTCAGAAGCAGTGCAGCAGAGGGAGAGAGAGGGGGGATCAAGGGCGGCTTGCAGGGCGCCCTTCAGTCGCGGTCGGAGGCGGGAGATGAGCGGTTGATTGCCCAAGGCAGGGCGAGCAGGGCTTCGTAAGGGGTTTGCCGGCGGCGGTAAACCTTGCGCGGCTTGCCGCTGGGGTCAGGCTGCCGGGAGGCGCAGGCGCAGGGGCGGTGGAAGTTGAGATAAGGGTTGAATCAGCGGCGGTAGAAGGCGTGGATTTGCGCCGTAGCCGCCGAGGGCAGGAACGGGCAGCCCATCCATCCGGGCGCCGCCGCAGGTTGTACAGATGAGGCGGCGGCAGCCGCGCCAAGCGGACGAACTCCTGGCGCCCGTGGACTGCGTACTCGCGGCGCAGGATGGCGCACGCCGCCGGCCCCGACAACTGCCGGCGCGCCTCGTCCACTCGCGTGTAGAGCGTCGGGAACCGCCTCCTGCGGTAGCCCTGCGGTCGCACCCTGCGCCGGCGTCTGTACTGTACCGATCAAGCGCGTCATCTGCGCCCGGCTCGGCCCGCTCGCCTTGCTCAGAAATCGCCGCAACAACCCCTTCTGCGCGCGCCCCAAGCGGGTATAGCTATGCCGCTCAAGCATTGCCTCGAACAAGGCATGCCTCTCTGCCCGCCCTTACGCTCGAAACCTATCCCTTCGGCCCCCTCCAGGAACTCCTTGATCTGCTCCATACTCAACAACTCGACCTGCTGCATGGCGACTCCCATCGCCCGCAGCTTCAACCACCTCCACACCCCCTTCAGGCTCGTCTTGTATTGGAAAAGACGGACGCGCGAAGCCTTCCGCGGCTACAATAACGATGGGCATGGCCAAGATCGGCATGGCGGCGGTCGGTGCGGTTGCGGTCGGCATTGCGCGTTGGAGCTTCTTTGCGCTCGCGGCGCTGTCTCCGCCTCTGTTCGCGGCGGAGACTCCCGGGGATTTTTTTGAATCGAAAGTGCGTCCCGTGCTTGCCCGTTGCTACGGCTGCCACGCCGAAAACGCCGTGGCCGGCTTGCGCGTCGATTCGCGGGAAGGCTTGCTGCGGGGCGGCAAGTCGGGGCCGGCCATCGTCGTCGGCTCCCCTGACGAGAGCGCCGTCGTGCAGGCCGTCAAGGGCATCGGCGGGCGCATGGCCATGCCGCCGGCGGGGAATCGGCTCGAAGCCCATGAGATCGAGGCGCTGAGCCGCTGGATCGCCATGGGCGCGCCTTGGCCGCTGTCGCCGCGCGAGTTTTTCGCCGGCAGGATTCAACCCGTATTGGCGCAAAAATGCCTGGGCTGCCACGCCGAGACGCCACAGGGGGGACTGCGCCTCGACACGCGCGAAGCACTGCTCAAGGGCGGCAAATCGGGCCCGGCGATCATTCCCGGCAATGCTGCGGAGAGCCTGCTGATCCGGGCGGTGAACTATGACCATGCGCTCAAGATGCCGCCGACCGGCGCTTTGCCCGTCGAGACCGTCGCGGACTTCAAGCAGTGGATCGACGACGGCGCGGTTTGGCCGGGCGGCGCAGCCGCGGCGGTTTCCGAATACGTCATATCCGACGAGCACCGCGCGCATTGGGCGTTCCAGCCGCTCGCCGACGCCCCCGCGCCGCCCGCGGCCGGTGAAGACGACGGCGCGAACGCCGTGGACCGCTTCCTCTCCGCGAAGCTGCGCGAAAAATCCCTTGCGCCGTCGCCGCCCGCCGGCAAGCGGGCCCTGATTCGCCGTCTGACCTACGACCTGACTGGGCTGCCGCCCTCGCCGCGGGAGGTCGAGGCGTTCGCCGCCGACGCCTCGCCCGACGCCTACGAAAAGCTCGTCGAGCGGCTGCTCGCCTCGCCCGCCTACGGCGAGCGATGGGGGCGCCATTGGCTGGATATCGCGCGTTACGCCGACACCGCGGGCGACGCCGGCGACTTCCCCGTTCCCGAGGCGTACAAATACCGCAATTACGTCATCGACTCGTTCAACCGCGACAAGCCTTACGACGAGTTCATCCGCGAGCAGATCGCCGGCGATCTGCTGCCTTACGAGACCGAAGAAGAACGCTGGGAGCAGACGATCGCCACCGGCTACATCGCCATTTCGCGGCGCATCGGCGTCAGCCCGCACCGGTTGCGCCACATCACCATCGAAGACACGATCGACAACCTCGGCAAGACGTTCCTCGGCCTCAGCATCCAGTGCGCCCGCTGTCACGATCACAAATTCGACCCCATCCCGACCGCCGACTACTATGCCCTTTACGGGATTTTCGACAGTTCCATCTACCCTCACGCCGGGGCCGAGCATCTGCCTTACCGCAGCGATTTCGTTTACCGCGCCGGCGCGGAGAAAGCGCGCGAGGCGCTGCGCGATTACGAAAAGAAATTGATCGTCTGGAACGACCGGGAGCGCGAAAAATTCCGCGAGTACCAATCTTTCCAAAACATGTTGATCACGACGCCGGGGCGCAACCGGGCCGTCGTCTGGCGGGAACTCGAGGCGATTCGCGCCGAGCGAGCGGTATTCGCCCGCACCGAACCGCCGCTGGAAACGGCTTACGCCGTCCGCGACGGCGGCCCGAAAGACGCGGCCATCCAGGTTTACGGCGACCCGAAGAGCAAGGGGACGCTCGTCCGCCGCGGTTTCCTGCAGATATTGGGCGGGAAGAAACTGCCGGAAGGGTACGCGGGCAGCGGCCGGCTGCTGCTGGCCGACGCCGTCGCCGACTCCGAAAATCCGCTTACCGCGCGGGTCATGGTCAACCGCATCTGGCATCACCACTTCGGGACAGGTCTGGTGAAGACGACCAGCGATTTCGGCATGCGCGGCTCGCCGCCGACGCATCCCGCGCTGCTCGATTATCTGGCCCGTTACTTCATCGACGGCGGCTGGTCGGTGAAGCGGATGCACCGGCTGATCGTCCATTCCCGCGCCTACAGACGGGCAAGCCTCGACAACGCGGAGAATCACGCGATCGACCCGCAAAACAACCTGCTCTGGCGCGCCAACAGGCGGCGGCTGGACGCCGAGCAGATCCGCGACTCGCTCCTCGCCTTCAGCGGAGACCTCGACCGCTCGATGGGCGGACGCCACCCGTTTCCGCACCGGCGCACCTATTTCTACCGCCAGCACGAGCCGTTTACCGAGGAATATGCGACGAACCTCCGCTCGGTTTACATGATGCAGCAGCGCATCCAGAAAAATCCGTATCTCGATCTCTTCGACGGCCCCGACGGCAATCTGCCGCTGAGCGAGCGCAAGGCGACGACAACGACCTTGCAGGCGCTTTTCCTGATGAATTCCAAGTTTCTGCATGAGCAATCGCAGACCATCGCCGAACGCTGGACGGCGCGCGCCGCCGGCCCGCGCGCGTTCATCGACCGCGCCTATCGGACGATCTTCGGGCGCGCGCCGACCCCGGCGGAAATCTTGCGCGGGGAATCGTTTCTGGCCGCCGCGGGGACGGCGAGCCGCGCGCGGCCGAGCTACCTGCGCGCCATGCTGTCGAGCAACGAGTTCCTGTTCACGGACTGACCGGGCGCCGCGCGGACCGGCGCCCGCGCTACAATCGTTTCGTTCCCGGGAGGTCGATAGTGAAAGCTCTTGTTTTTTCCTGCGCCGTTCTTGCCGCCGCGGCGGCGGCGCAATCGCCCGCGCGCTGGAAGGCGCACGACATGAGCCGTCCGCGTCCGGCGAAAGTCGTTTCGCGGATGCAATTGCCGGTCGCGCCGCCGTCGGACGCGGTTGTGCTTTTCGACGGCGGCGATCTCGCGCAATGGCGCGCCGCGGACGGCGGAACCGCCAAATGGATAGTCAAGGACGGCAACATGGAAGCCGTCGCCGGCGGCGGTCCGATATATACCCGCCGCGGTTTCGGCGACGTCCAACTGCATATCGAATGGGCTGCCCCGACGCCCGGGCGCGGCAAGGGCCAGGGGCGCGGCAACAGCGGCGTTTTCCTGATGGGCACGTATGAGATTCAAGTGCTCGATTCGTACGAGAACGTCACCTACGCGGACGGCCAAGCCGGCGCGGTTTACGGGCAGTATCCGCCGCTGGTCAACGCCGCCCGCCCCGAAGGCGAGTGGCAGGCGTACGACATCGTCTTCCGCCGTCCGCGGTTCAAGCCCGACGGCAGCGTGCTGCAGCCGGCGCGGGTTACCGTGCTGCACAACGGCATCCTCGTGCAAGACAACTCTGAAATATGGGGGCCGACCTCGTGGCTGCAGCACCTGCCCTACGAGTCGCACCCCGACCGCCTGCCGCTGTCGCTGCAAGACCACGGCAACCCCGTGCTCTACCGCAACATCTGGCTGCGCGAACTCGACGAAGAGCCGCGCCGAGGACCGGCCGAGTACGGTACGAAGCCGCTTGTCTCGTTCACTCCCGAGATGCTTGACCGCTACACGGGCGAATACCTCGAGCCGGAAGGCGGGCGCAATCGGATCTTCCGCAAGAACTCCACGCTTTACGTCGTCTTCAACCTGCTGCCGCCGATCGAGCTGCTGCCCCACTCGGAAGAGGAATTTTCCCTGCGCTGGACGGCGGCCAAGATCGTCTTCGATCTCGACGCCGAAGGCTTGCCTACGGCGATGACCTTCCACATCGGCGGCGAAGAGCGGCTGGCGAAAAAGCAGTAGGGCGCCGCGCTGCGGAGCGGCGCGGCAGGGATTAGGGGCTGGGGGTTAGGGGATAGTGGGAACCGCACGGCTTCAGTGAAAAGAGAGCTGAGGGCCGCGCTTTGCGCGGCAGGGATTAGGGGATAGGGGTTAGGGATTAGGGGGAACCGCACCGCTTCAGTGAAGAGAGATCTGAACGCATCCGGTCGATTTCGGCGGCGCCGCGTCGAAAAATAAGTGATCCTAGGCGATCATTGGCGAGCAAGGTGAACAATCCATGCATGAAGCGCTTCTTTTTCGTGGATGAAACCCTTCGTACTAGACGGTGGCGCCGTGTTTCCGAGTCGGGCGGCTGCGCCCGCCGTTTCTGCCCGCTTGTTCAGAGTTTCTTTAGGGAAGGCCTGAACAAAGAGGCAACCGGAGCAAGCGCAACGGAATGCCGCCGGTTGAGGGCGGTTGCGAATAGGATTGCTCCTCTTTTCGACTGGAAGATTCGCGCCTTCACTCGACGGCGTCCGTCATTCAACAGCGCCCGTTATTCAACAGCAATGGTGGCGCCGGATTGGCTGCTGCGGCCGGCGACGGTGAGGCGCAACTCCGCCGCGGCCGACGGCGGGATGTTGCGCGGCGCCTCCGCGACGACCACGTACAGGCCGACCATGCTCGGCGCCAGCCCCGAGAAAAGGACGTTCTCCGGCGCAAGCGCGTACGCGCCGATCCAGACCTGAGGCTGCGCTGCGGTATGCCGCAAGACCGCGTTCGAGCCGTCGGCCAGGCAGAGGCCGTCCGGCGGGCACGAGTTCATGCCGTCGGCGGGCGGCGCGGGCTCCACCGCGCCCAAGCCCGTCGCGTAAATCTCCAGCACGTCGCCCGCCCGCGCCGGGCGGCTGCCTTCAGCGAAGCCGAGCGGCGCGGCCAGATCCGTCGTCCCTGCGAACAGCGCCAGCGCCTGACCGCTGCCTTCGCCCGACGCCGTGAACACGCCCGGCGCATAGGGGCCGACCCAGAAGCGCCGCGGCCAACTGCTCTCGCCGCCGGACTCCACCACCACGCTCGCCAACGCCAAGCCGCCCGCTTCCAACTGTTCCATGCCCAGCGCCCAGGGCAACTGCGCCTCGATGCGCCGCGGACCCACCGAAAACAGCGGAACCGCCGCGCCGTCGAACAACACGCGCGCGCCGCCCAGGCTCGTCGGCAGCGGGAAGCCCGAAGCCTCCATGCGCTCGCCGGAAGCGAAGTTCACGCCCTGCACGACCACCAGCGAACCCGGCGACACGGGCTGCAACTGCGGCCCGAACAGCCCCGCCTCGCCGTAGGCGCTCATGCGCGCGGCGTCGAACACGCCGCCGCTCTCCGATACCGCCGGCCCCGTCGGCGGGGGGACTTCCAGCACGATATTCACTCTGGCCGTGAGGCGGCCGCCGGCGCGGATGTACAGCCGTCCGCGGTGGGTTCCCGGCCGCAGCCCCAGCGGATTGACGGTCACGCGCAGGGTGATCGTCTCGCCGTCGGCCAGGCGGCCCCGCCACTGGGCAACGCCGCCCTCCGCCCGCGAGACTTCGATCCAGCGCGCGCTGGGCAGCGCCTGGAAGTCCGTTGCGCCGCCTGCGGCGCGCAGCGTGAGCGTCTGCGACATCGGCTTGCCCGGGTCGGCGTCCGGCGCCGGCGCGAACGACAATTCGGAAACCTCCACCGGCTCCACCGTCGGGCCGGGATCCGGCGTTGGCGGAGCAGCCGGGGCGGGAGCCGATGCGCCGCCACACGGCGCGGGCGCGCTGCCCGCCGGCGGCGGGCCAACCTTGCGAATGCGGTAGTTGAGCGCATCGGCGATGTAGAGGTTTCCTGAGCCGTCCAGCGCCACGCCAGCGGGTCTCCTGAGTTGCGCTGTGGACGCCGTGCATCCGTCTCCGTTGTAGCCGATATTCTCTGCTCCCTCAAAGGTCCCCATTCCCGCCACGGTGGAAATGTTGCCCGTGGAAGCGTCCACCCTACGAATGCGGTGGTTGAAAGAATCGGCGATGTAGAGGTTGCCCGACCCATCCACTGCCACGCCGAGCGGGAAGCTCAGTTGGGCCGATGTCGCCGCGCCCCCGTCCCCGCTGAAGCCGGTAGTCTCCGTTCCCGCCACCGTGGAGATGTTGCCCGTGGAAGCGTCCACCTTGCGGATGCGGTTAGTAGTAGCGATGTAGATGTTGCCTGAACCGTCCACTGCTACGCCACTGGTGTTGATCTGGGCCGACGTCGCCGCGCCCCCGTCCCCGCTGAAGCCGATAGTCCCCGTTCCCGCCACCGTGGAGATGTTGCCAGAGGTGTTCACTGTGCGAATGCGGTGGTTGAGAGAATCGGCGATGTAGATGTTGCCCGAATTATCCACCGCCACGTCGAACGGGCGGTTCAGTTGGGCCGATGCCGCCGCGCCGCCGTCCCCGCTGAAGCCGGCAGTCCCCGTTCCCGCCACTGTGGAGATGTTGCCCGTGGAAGCCGTCACTTTGCGGATGCGGTGGTTGAATGTATCGGCGATGTACAGATTGCCCGAACTATCCACTGCCACGTCGGACGGGAGGTTCAGTTGGGCCGATGCCGCCGCGCCGCCGTCCCCGCTTGAGCCGTGCGCGCCGGTTCCTGCGACGGTGGAGATGTTACCCGTGGAAGCCGTCACTTTGCGGATGCGATTGTTGTTGGCATCGGCGATGTACAGGTTGTTCGAGCCGTCCACAGCCACGCCATAGGGGTAGTTCAGTTGCGCCGACGTCGCCGCGGCCCCATCCCCGCTTGAACTGGATTTCAGTCTTCCCGCGATGGTGGAGATATTGCTCGTGGAAGCGTCCACTTTGCGGATGAGACTGTTGAACGTATCGACGATGTAGAGGTTGCCCGAGCTGTCCACAGCCACTTTCTGCGGACTGAAGAGCCGCGCCGATGTCGCCGCGCCGCCATCTCCGCTGTAGCCGCGAGTCCCTGTTCCCGCCACTGTGGAGATGTTGTCCGTGGAAGTATCGACCTTGCGGATGCGGTGGTTGTTGGCATCGGCGATGTACAGGTTGTTTGAGCCGTCCACAGCCACGCCAGAGGGAAAGTCCAGTTGCGCCGATGTCGCCACAGCCCCGTCGCCGCTGAAGCCGGGAGTCCCTGTTCCCGCCACCGTAGAGATGTTGCCCGTGGAAGCGTCCACCTTGCGGATGCGGTGGTTGGCGAAATCGGCGATGTAGAGGTTGCCCGAACCGTCCACAGCCACGCCGCTGGGTAAGGCGAGTCGCGCCGATGTTGCCGCGCCGCCGTCGCCGTTGAAGCCGCCAGTCGCCGTTCCCGCCACCGTGGAGATATTGCCCGAGGAGGCGTCCACTTTGCGGATGCGGTAGTTTCGCGTATCGGCGATGTACAGGTTGCCCGAACTATCCACTGCCACGTCCCTGGGGAAACGGAGCTGCGCCGATGTCGCCGCGCCGCCGTCGCCCAGCGACGGCCCGCCTCCCGCCGCGGTGGAGATATTCCCCGTGGATGCATCCACCTTGCGGATGCGGTGGTTGTCGTGGTCGGCGATATAGATGTTGCCCGAGTCGTCCACAGCCACGCCATAGGGGAGGTTCAGTTGCGCCGATGTCGCGGCAGCCCCATCCCCGCTGAAGCCGGGAGTCCCTGTTCCCGCCACCGTGGAGATGTTGCCTGTGGAAGTATCGACCTTGCGGATGCGGTCGTTGTCGTGGTCGGCGATATAGACGTTGCCTGAGCCGTCCACAGCCACGCCAAAAGGAGAGCGGAGTTGCGCCGCCGTCGCCGCGGCTCCGTCGCCTACATCCGCGTTTCCCGCGACTGTTTCGATAATCCAGTCGGTTTGCGCCAAGGCGGCTTCGCCGCCGGTGAAGAGTGGCGAGAGGAGAGCGGCGAGTGAAAGAACAAGCCCGCGCCCGCGCGAAAATCCCACCTTGCCGGCGGCAAGCAGGGCGCGGAAAGCAGACGAAAGGGAAAGAAGAAGCCGCGGGCTAGAGAGCGCAGCGAGCGCGCTTCTCCTTATACTGACGGACTGACGGACTGACGGACTGACGGACTGACGGACTGACGGACTGACGGACTGACGGACTGACGGACTGACGGACTGACGGACTGACGGACTGACGGACTGACGGACTGACGGACTGACGGACTGACGGACTGACCTGTTCTCATCTTATACCTTTCCGTTCCCATTTTGCAACAAAATCCGCGGCGCGTTGCCAAAACATCCTAAAGTCCCGCAACAACGCCGAAAACCAAACTTATCACTTCCCGCAACGGACTGTCAAGCGCAAATCGGCGGAAAATGAGCAAGCGCGCCGAAAACAGGGCCGCGCCTGGCGGTGCGGCAGGGGCTGGAGGTTAGGGGTTGGGGGTTAGGGAAGAAGGGGCTGCGCAGCCCTCAAGCATCGCAACCCACTGCCTGCGCAGACCTTTCTTAGCGCCGATCCGCACCCGCGGGCGCCCTGCCGTGCTTGCCGGGGCGCGGCCCGCTCTTTCTTGCGCGATTGCCGCCGCGGGCTGCTACGATCGGATCGCCATGCGGCTTCGATCGCGGGTTCGCCGTCCGCTTTTGCCATTCCTGCCGATTGCCTGCCTTGCGGCCGCCGCCGCGCCGCCCGCCTTGGCTCAGCCGGCGTCCGCTCTCGACCGGGTGCTGACGCTGGCCGAGGCGCGAAGCGGGCCGCGCTCGCTCTCGGTCGATCGGGGCGCCTCCGGTCTGTGGCAGCATTTGCTGCGGTTGCAGACAACGGCAAGCATACTCTACACCGTCGCGCATCCGGACGACGAGCAGGGCGGCGTCCTGGCTTGGCTGGCCCGCGGGCAGGGCGCGCGCACGGCCATGCTGACGCTCAATCGGGGAGAAGGCGGGGCCAATGCCGTCGGGGCCGAGCTCTTCGATGGGCTGGGCTTGATGCGCACCGAGGAATTGCTCGTTTCCGACCGCTACTACGGTCTCGACGACCAGTATTTCACCGACCTGATCGACTACGGCTACTCCAAGAATATGGAAGAGTCGCTGCGGCAATGGGGCAGGGAAAACATCCTGCGCGAGATTGTCAGAGTCATCCGCATCAACCGTCCGCTGGTTGTCGTTTCGCGTTTCCACGGCGGCCCGCAAGACGGCCACGGCAACCACGAGGCGGCCGGCGCGGCAACCCTGGAAGCGTTCGCCCTGGCCGGCGACCCCGACCGATTTCCCGAGCAGATCCGCGAAGAAGGACTGCGGCCCTGGCAGCCGCTCAAGCTCTACCGCGGCAATCCGCGGCGGGGGCGCGGCGGCGGGACGCCCGCCGGGCCTTGGCATGCCGCCATCGACACCGGGGCGTTCAGCTCCTGGCTGGGGGAAAGCTACGAGCAGTTCGCCGCCCTGGGACTGAGCTTCCAGCGCTCGCAGAACAGCGGGCGGCGGCGCGAAAGGCCGGGCGCCTACCGCCATTTCTTTGAAAGGGCGGCGAGCCGCGTCGAGGCGGCGGAAAGGGAAACAGGTTTCTTCGACGGCATCGACACGTCGATTTCGGGAATCTTCCGGCTGTTGGGCGAGGAGCCGCCCGAAAGGGTTGCCGCGCTGCCGGCGGCAATCGAACGCGCGGTTGAGGATGCCGCGGCGGCCTACAACGTGCGCAACCCCGCGGCATGCGCGCCCTTTCTGGCGCAGGGGTTGGGCTTGGTCCGCGAGGCGATGCGACTGTCTCAAGGGCGCGAAGAGGCGCTCTTTCTGCTGGCGGTCAAGGAACGGCAGTTTCAAGACGCCCTGAACACGGCTCTGGGACTGAGGCTTCGAGCCGTCGCCGCGCCGCCCGCCGCCGCGCAGCCGGCCTCCCCCTTCTCGCCGCCGGCAACGATGGGCGCAGCCGTTCCCGGCCAACGATTCCGAGTGGATGTTTCGCTGGTCAACCCCGCCGCCATGCCGATTCGCATCGAGCGTTTGGCGCTGTCGGGCAAGGGAGATTGGCGAATCGAAGGAGGCGCGCAGGCGGGCAAGACACTGCGTTCGGGCGCCGTGCTTTCCACTTCGTTCACCGCCGCGGCGCCGCCGGACGCCGCCCTTTCGCGGCGCTACTTTCACCGCGAATCGATCGGCGAGAGCCGCTACCGGATTCGCGAGCCCGAGTACCGGCACCTGCCCGGACGCCCGCCGGCGCTCGCGGCCGCGGTCGATTACGTTTTCGGCGGGCAATCGGTCAGAGCCGGCGCAACGGTTTACCGCCGCGAGGCGAATCTGCCCTACGGATACGAATACCGCAAGTTGCAGGTCGAGCCGGCGCTGGCGGTCAATGTTTCTCCGGCCAACCTGATCGTTCCGCTGGACGCGGCGCGGCGGCGCATCCCGCTGGAAGTGGAGTTGCTGAATAACCGCAGCGGCGGTATCGAGGGCGAACTGACGCTGGAATTGCCCGAGGGTTGGAGCGCGCGGCCCGAGCGGCAGACCTTCCGCTTTGCTCAGGCCGGCGAACGGCGGAGCTTCGCTTTCTCGGTCAGCGCGCCGCGGCTACGCGCCGAAACTTACGATATCGAGGCGGCCGCCCGCGCCGAAGGGCGGCAGTACCGCGAGGGGTATCGGCAGATTCGCTGCCGCGATTGCGATATCCGCTACCTGTACCGCGAGGCGCTGACCCGCGTGCGGGGCGTCGACGTCAAGATCGCTCCCGGCCTGAAGGTGGGCTACGTCATGGGCGTGGGCGACGAAGTACCCAGCGGAATCGAGCAGATGGGCGCGCAAGTCGCGCTGCTCGACAGTGAAGAGCTGGCCGCGGGAGACCTGGACTCCTACGACACAATCGTGATCGGCACACGGGCCTACGCCGTGCGCCGGGATTTGATCGCATCCAACCGGCGGCTGCTCGATTACGCCCGCCGGGGCGGCAATCTGATCGTTCTCTACCAGACGCAGGAGTTCGTTCCCGGCAAATGGGCCGCTTTCCCGGCCGACCTGCCGCGCGGGGCCGAGGAAGTTTCGGAAGAAGATTCGCCGGTGCGCATCCTGGCTCCCGATCATGCGCTGCTCACGCGGCCCAACCGGATCGAGGCCGCCGATTTCGACGGTTGGGTAGAGCAGCGCGGCTCCAAGTTCTTCGCTTCATGGGACGAGGCGTACACGCCTCTGATCGAAACCCGAGACCGGGGGCAGGAGCCGCAGCGGGGGGGCTGGCTCACCGCCCGTTACGGCGAGGGCTTTTACACCTACTTCGCTTACGCCGCGCATCGGCAGCTTCCCTACGGCGTACACGGAGCCTACCGCATCTTCGCCAACCTGCTTTCGCAGTCCCGCTGACGCCGGCGCTCGCCCGCGTCTCCGGGACTACCAGGCGTCCGCATAGCGGAATGCGTAGGGGTCCGCTCCGGCTTCGATGACGCCGTTTTCCAGGATTTTCAGCGCCGTGGGCGCGGAGCCGCTCTGCCGCCGCCCGCGCCGCTCGATATCGTGCCCGAGCGCGGCGAGCCGTTCGACGACAACCGCCGGCATGCGCTCGTCGAGCAGCAGCTTGTTCGGCTCCATCGCGTGGTCGTCGAAGCTGGCTACCAGGTGTTTGGTCTGGAAGCGGGGCGCTTCGACGGCGGCTTGCGGGTTGAAATAGAACAGCGCGGCGGCCAGCAGCACCTGCAGCAGCGCCTGCTCCTGCTGGTCGCCGCCGGGCGTGGACAAGGCCATGAACGGTTTGCCGCGGCGCGTCACCAGCGTCGGCGTCAGCGTAATCCGCGGGCGCTTGCCGGGGGCGACCGCGTTCGGGTGGTCTTCGACGATCAGGAAGCTCTGCGCCCGCTGCGTGAGCGGTATGCCGGTCGAGCCGGCGATGACCGAAGGCATCCAGGCGCCCGAAGGCGTCGCCGAGAACAACATGCCGTCGGGCGTGGCCACGTTGATGCAGGTGGTGTCTTTCGCCGCCAAGGCGTCCGGCAGCGGCCGCAGCCTGCCGGGAAACCGCGCGGGGTGGGGCGGCTCGCCGGGACCGAATTTTCCGGGGCGGAACGCCCGCGACGAGCGCTCGGGGTCGATCGTCCGGCGGCGGACGGCCGCGTATTCCTTCGACAGCAGCCGCGGGGGCGGCGGCGCAAAGCGGGGGTCGGCGTACCAGGCGTCGCGGTCGGCGTAGGCCAGCTTGAGCGCTTCGACCAGATAATGGATGTACTCCGGGGAATTCCAGCCCAGCCCTTGCAGATCGTACCCTTCGAGGACATTGAGCGCCTCGATCATCACCGCGCCCTGCGTCCAGAAGCCCGCCTTGTAAACCTCGTATTCGTGGAACGAGGCCGTCAGCGGCTTTTCGACTACCGACCGGAACCCGGCGAAGTCTTCGTAGCGCAGCAGGCCGCCGTTCGCTTCCACGTAGGCCGCGATCTCGCGGGCGACGGGGCCGCGGTAGAAATAATCGCGAACGGCCTCGATGGCCTCCTCGCGCGATTTGCCCCCGGCAAGCGCTTTCTTTTCGGCGGACATCATGGCGCGGATGGTGCGCGCCAGGTCCGGTTGCCGGAACACGTCGCCGGGCCGCGGAAAACTGCCTTGCGGGGCGAAAACGTCGCGCGAGCTTGGAAACAGCTTGAGAAAGCGGCCGGCGCGGGCAATGGAGCCGGCGCGGATTTCGTCGATCGGATGGCCTTCCGCATACTCCAGCGCCGCCCGTCCCGCCTTGTGAAAAGGCAGCGTACCGAACCGCTGCAAGGCCAACAGGCCGGCGTCCACCATGCCGGGAACCAGCGCCGGCAGCAGGCCGTAGGAAGGGATGGGGCCGTTTTTGTGGTCGCGCCGGGCCGCTTCCTTTTCGAATTCGGGGTCGGGCGGGAGATTGGCGAAGAACTCCCGGGTCATCAATTGCGGCGCCGCGCCCACGCCCGCGATGCAGTGAACCCTGCCGTCGGGGGTGCGGATCAGCAAAGGCGCCTCGCCGCCGAACCCGAAGTGCGAGAACTCCGTCACCGCGGCGGCGAACAGCGCGGCGATTCCGGCATCGACGGCGTTGCCGCCCGCTTGCAGCACGCGCATCGAAACCTGCGAAACCAGGGGCGTCCCGGCCGCCGCGGCCCCGCGCGAGCCGCGCACGACGGGGCGCACGACCTCCCAGTTGAGCACCTGCCGCTGGAGTTTCGCCCGTTCGGCCCGCGACCGGCGAGTCTGCGCGTAGGCCAACCAGCCGACCGACAAACCAGCGATCGCGGCGCAAACGATGAGCTTCCTCATGTCGAGACCGACCCGCTCCCATCATAGCAGCGGCCCTGCCGGCGCCCCGCGGCGCTGCGGGCGCTATACTCCTCAACATCGTGCGCCTGCCGGTTCTGCTCGCTTTCGTCGGCTCGGCCGCGGCGGATATCACTCCCGGCGAGCCGCTGCCGCCGGCCGGTTACGCCGCCCGCCGCATGGCCGACCGGGCCGGGCGTTCCACTGCAACGGCGGGGAAATGAAGCGCTATGCGCGGCTCGGCGCAGGCCTGCCGGCGGTCTGCCGCCTGGGGTTGGCGACCCGCGGCAACACGCGCCTCGATGCGGACGACGTGCATTGGGCGGTCGAGCGGGGAATCAACTACCTCAACTGGTGCGGCAAGCCGGACGGGCTTTCGCGGGCGGTTGCCGAGATGGGGCCGCGGCGGGCGAACGTCGTGGTGGCCGCGCAGTTCAAGGCGCGCGCCGCCGCCGAAGCGGAGCGGGAGATGGATTGGATTCTGGCCGAAACCGGCGGCGAGAGGCTCGAGGCCGCGACCCTGTATTACGTCGAGTCCGAGGAAGAGTGGCGCGGGATCGTCGGCGCCGGCGGCGCATGGGAAGTTCTCGCGCGGCGCAAGCGCGAGGGGCAATTGGGGCTGATCGGACTGACCAGCCACCAGCGTCCCCTGGCGGCAAAATGGGCCGGCGAAACAACGGCGGAGGGGGAACGCCGGCTCGACCTGCTGATGATCCGCTACAACGCTGCGCACCGGGGCGCCGAGCGGGATGTTTTCCCGACAACGGCAAGGCTGGGCATGCCGGCGGTTGCTTTTACGGGGCTGCGTTGGCGGGATCTGTTGCAGCCGACGCCGTCCGACCCGGACGGGGTTCGCCCGCCGCGCGCCCCGGAGTGCTACCGCTTCTGCCTGGCGAACCCCGCCGTAAGCGCGGCCCTTGCCGCGCCGAACGGCCGCGCCGAGCTCGAGGAGAACCTGCGGCTGCTCGACGATTGGATGCCGCCTGACAACGGGCAATTGCAGGCGCTGCGCGAGCACGGCGACCGCGTCCGGCGCCACGCCCGCGAGTTCTGGTAGAGTCCGAGGCGGCGGCAAGCGGGAAATCGCGGGGAATGGCGGCTTCAGCGCGGCCCGCGGCGCCGGCGGAGAATAGAAAACAGGAGCAAGGCATGGACGAACGCTCGGAGTTGGCGGCGCGGCTGCGCGCAACGAACCCGGATCTGGCGGCGCGGTTCGAGACCGCGCATTCCGAGCTGCGGGCCTGTATCGCAGCAGAAAGCAAAACCGACCTGGGTGCGGAAAAAGCAAGCATGCCCGCCGGTTATGCTCGGCTGAAGGAAAACCACCCGGAGCTTGCGGAGCAGTTTACGGCGCAGGTCGATGGGCATTTGACGGATATCACGGATCTCGAGCGAAAAATCGCGATAGCCGCGCTCCGAACCGTGCTGACGGAGTTCAAGAAAGAAAATCCGCTCACGGCGGCGCGGTGGGAAGAGGATTATGCGGATGCGCTCGCTGAATTGCCGCCCGATTGGGCGGCGGACGACGCCCCCGGCGCGGATTCCCGGGAGCAGGCGCCGCGGCCCCGGCAGACCGTCGTAGAGGTTGCGGAAGGGCGCTACGAGGTGCGCAACGAGCCGCCGGCGGGCGGGGCTGTCCCGGATGCGGAGGCAACAGAGAAAGAGCAAGCAAAACGCTGGGGCGAATGGGGCGGCGCAATCGGCGTAGCCGCATACTTCATCATGAGCCGATATTATCCGAGCCTTTGGACGTGGGAAGCCGTTTCGAGCGTTTGTCTTGTTGGCGTTGCCGTTATTGTTGGTCTGGGAATATGGCGCCGGATAAAGCCATGAGCCGGCCGGCCGACTGCCGCGGGGAGCGGCGTTGGAACTCGACTGCCGCGC
This sequence comes from Bryobacterales bacterium, assembly GCA_965242705.1. GTDB lineage: Bacteria > Acidobacteriota > Terriglobia > Bryobacterales > UBA6623 > CATQHP01. The sequence continues at coordinate 3,837,101 of OZ251486.1, read as the reverse complement.
CGGCCGCAACCGCAAGCGGCGGCGGGGCGTATAATGAAGGTGAACGCGGTGAGGTGCGAGAGCGGTTGAATCGGGCGGTCTCGAAAACCGTTGAGCCTTTACGGGCTCCGTGGGTTCGAATCCCACCCTCACCGCCACGCCGCGAGGCCTGAACAATCAAGGTTCAGGGGCCGCCGCCAACAGGCGGATGAGGTGGTTCGCGGCTTCGGCGATATAGACATTGCCCGCCGCGTCCACGGCTACGCCCGCGGGCGAGAGCGGCCGCGCGTTGTTCCCGCCGTTCCCGGGCGCGATGGGGCCGGCGATCGTGGCGATTTCCCCCTTGACGTCCACTCTGCGGATGCGGTCGTTGCCCGAGTCGGCGACGTAGAGGTTGCCCGCGCCGTCCGCCGCCACTCCTTCGGGGAAGCGCAGCCGCGCCGCGGTTGCCGGGCCGCCGTCTCCGTCGAACCCCGGCTCTCCGCTGCCCGCAACCGTGGTCATGATCCCTGCGCGGTCCACTCTGCGGATGCGGTGGTTGGAGCGGTCGGCAATGTAGAGGTTGCCCGCATCGTCCACCGCTGCGCCGACGGGGAAGTACAGCCGCGCCGCGGTTGCCGGGCCGTCGTCTCCGCCGAACCCCGGCTCTCCGCTGCCCGCAACCGCCGTCACTTTGCCCGCGCGGCCCACTCGAAGTACGCGGTGGTTTTCGCCGTCGGCGACGTAGAGGTTGCCCGCGCCGTCCAGAGCCACGCCGCTGGGGAAGATCGGCTGCGCCGCGCCCGTTGATTCCTGCCCGGCGCCGGCGATGGTGGCGATTTTTCCGTGGGCGTCCACTCTGCGCACGCGGCGGTTGCCTTCGTCGGCAATATAGAGGTTGCCCGCGCCGTCCAGCGCTACGCCGCTGGGGAAAGCCAGCCGCGCCGCGGTTGCCGGGCCGCCGTCTCCGCCGAAACCGTGCTGCCCGGTTCCCGCAATCGTGGCAATGCGCCCCGCGCGGTCAACCCGGCGCACGCGGTGGTTTTCGAAATCGGCGATGTAGATGTTGCCTGAAACGTCCGCCGCCACTCCTTCGGGGAAAGCCAGCCGCGCGGCGGCTGCCGGGCCGCCGTCTCCGCCGTACCCGCGCTCGCCGCTTCCCGCGATGATGCGCTCCGTCCGCTGGGCAGCGGACGGAGCCGCGGCCGTTGGCAGCACGGCGCAAACGAAAAGCTTGAGGAACGTGGATTCGCGCGCAAGAAAGCCAAGCCGGAAGCGCATGGGATTCCTCGATTCTACGACGCGCTCGAAGGGCTTCCGGTTGCCCGCGGCGTTGCGCGAACGCCGGATGAGCCAAGGCCGTCCGTTCAGGCGTCGTCGGCTGCCGGGGGGCGCAGCAGGCGGTAGGTCTCGCGGCCGACGATCAACTCTTCGTTCGTGCGCAGAACGACGACCTGCGCTGCGGCGCCGGCGCAGCCGATAACCCCGTCGCCGGTTGACGCTGCGTTGGCCTCGGCGTCCAGGCGGATGCCGAGAAAGTCGAGTCCTTCGCAAATCTGCGCGCGCAGCCTGGCGGAGTTTTCGCCGATTCCGCCGGTAAAGGCGACGACGTCGAGACCGCCCATCGCCGCGGCGTAGGCGCCGATCGTCTTGCGGATGCGGTAGGCGAAGACATCCAGCGCGAGGCGCGCGTCGGCGCTGCCGCGGTCGGCGGCGTCCTGCAGGTCGCGCACGTCGCCGCCGGGCACTCCCGAAATGCCGGCCAAGCCGCCTTCGCCGACCAGCATCTCGCGCATTTGCCGCGGCGCCGCTTCGAGGCGCTCCATCATGAAGAGCACGGCAAAGGGGTCGAGCTCTCCGTGCCGGGTGGCGTTCTCGAGACCGGACTGCGGCGAAAAGCCCATCGTCGTATCGACGGAGCGCCCGCGCTCGATGGCGCACATCGACGAGCTTCCGCCCAAGTGGCAGGAGACGATGCGCAGGTCTTTCGCGCCGGCGGCGAGCATCTCGGGGACGCGCTCGCTCACGAAGCGGTGCGAGGCGCCGTGGAACCCGTAGCGTTCGATGCCGTAATCGCGGCGCCAGCTTGCGGGCGCTCCGTACGTCCGCGCGCACTCGGGCATCGTGCGGTGAAAGGCCGACTCCATCACGGCAACCAGCGGCAGATGCGGCCGGCGCTGCCGAAACGCGCGAATGCCTTGCAGATAGATGCCGTTATGCAGCGGCGCCGCCGCCGCGTAAAAGGCAAGGCTTTCGAGAAAAGCGTCGTCGATGCGGAAAACGCCGCGGTAGCGCGGCCCGGCGTGGACGGCCTTGAAGCCGGCCGCGTCCGGTTCGCCGGCCTGCTCCAGAACGTGGGAGACGGCCGCCGCGTACGAGTCCGCCGCCCCGTCTTTCTGCGCAATCCTCTCGATGCGGCCGCGGTTCAAGACCCTTTCCGAGGGGAACTCGACAAGCTGGAACTTCAGCGAAGTCGAGCCGAGGTTCGGAATCAGGACCTTCATCGCAGAACGCACGATCGCCCGGCGCCGTCAGTCCAGCCGTTTGATGCGGATGTTGCGGAAGGCGACGGGTTCGTTGTGCCCCAGGAAACCGATATGGCCGCTCTTGCGGTTGAGGCCGGGGTGCTTGGCCAGAAGAGCGCGGTCTTTGACGGTATGCGTATCGACGTCGAGGATCGTTTCCCCGTTGAGCACGACCTTGATCTTCGATCCCTTGGCGGTGACTTCCTGCGCGTTCCATTCGCCGGTGGGCTTGAGATACCCGGCGCGCGCCGGGAAAACGTGGTAGAGCGAGCCGTGTTTCTGCCAGGGCTTGATCTTGGCGTAGCGCTCGGAGCGGTTGTCGATAATTTGCAACTCCGTTCCGTGGTAGGCCATATCTTTCCACGACAGCGGGCAGCGAATGCACAAGCCGTTGTTCGAGCCGTCTTCGAGCTTGAACTCGAAGCGCAGCGCGAAGTCCGAGTATTCGGCCGCCGAGAGGAGGTTGCCGCCGCCGCCGGGCGGACAGGACAGCACGCCGTCCCGCGCCAGATATCCGCCGCCTTTTCCGCCGAGCAGCACCCAGCCGTCCAGGGATTCCCCGTCGAAGAGCGTCTGAAACCCGGTTTCGTCGGCGGCCCGGCCGGAGCCGGCGGCCAACAGCAGAGCGAACAGGAAGGGCAAACGCTTCAAGCGCACGGCGTCAGAGTCCTCGCAAACGATGATAGCAACCGGTCCGCCGGCCGCCGCGCGATAATAGCCGCTTGGAACCCGATATTTACGCCATCGTCGGCGAAGAGGGGTTCGCCCGCTTGATTCGCGCGTTCTATGCGCAAGTCCCCGGCGACGAAATCCTCGGCCCGATGTATCCCGCCGACGACCTGGCCGGCGCCGAACAGCGCCTGCGCGACTTTCTGGTCGGGCGCTTCGGCGGACCGCCGCGCTATATCGAGCAGCGCGGGCATCCGCGCCTGCGCATGCGCCACATGCCGTTCCCCATCGACCGGCGGGCGCGCGACCGCTGGATGCAGTTGATGACTCGAGCGGTCGCCGAAAGCGGCTTTCCCCCGGACGTGAGCGACTTTCTGCTGCATTTTTTCAGCGGAACCGCCACCTTCATGATCAACCGCCGCTGATCGATTGGCGCTGAATCGTTCGGAATCGAGGCGCACGAATAACGGAGCGGAGGCGCGCAGGCGCCCCCGCGGCGCGGCGGCCGGACTGCCGAAGCGGAATGCAGGCGGGTCGGATTGCCTGGGTCAGGCGGCCCGGCGGAAGTCCATCTCTTCGTAAACGTCGAGGCCGTCGTAGTGCTCCTGGCAGTGGACGCAGAGCGTCGTCCAGGCGATGGCTTGCAGACGCTTGGGGTTGATCGTCTCGCCGCAGTCCCGGCAGATACCGTACTCGCCCTCGTCGAGCGACTTGAGGGCCGTTTCGACGGCCTTCTTGGTCTGCCAGTCCTTGTTGATCACGCTGATCGTCAGATCGAGGTCGAAACGGTTCTGCATCTGATCCATCGGGTCGTTGCAGCGTTCCTTGATCAACTCGTTGCGGTTCGCGCGCGACGCCAGTTCGTCGAGCTTGGCGATCAACTGGGTGCGGATGATGTCTCTGCTTCTCTTGTTCATGGGTTCGCTCTCTCTTCTCTTGGGTATGCGGAATGCGTACGTCTGCCCGGGATGTTCCATCGATTTCATTGGACGCGCGCCCTCCCTTTCAGGTAGTTTTTCGTTCCGATTTCAGATCAGTATAGATGACTACCACCGCAAAGTGGTTGCACCTCGGCAAAAAAAATTTTATGCGGGGAACAGAGCCGGTTATCCGCCGTCGGAAGCGCCGCGGATGATCTGTTTCGAGCGTTCTAACACATTGATTAACATGGACTTGGTTAGTTTTCCGGTTTGCGTGTTCTGCTGACTGGGATGATAGCAGCACATGACAGTGGGTAACATTTTACGTATGTTAAAGCACATTCCGTGCGCGAACGGGTAGCCGCTCTTGCGAAAACGCTCGCCGCGGCCCTGCCGCAGCGCCAGATAAGAGGCCAGCGCCAACCGTCCCAGCACCAGCACGACGCGCACGTTGGGCAGCAGATCGATCTCCCTGTCGAGGTAGGCGCGGCATTCGCGGAACTCCGCCGGCGTCGGCTTGTTGCCCGGCGGCGCGCAATGGACGGGCGCGGTGATGTAGCAGTCGTTGAGGGTCAGTCCGTCGTCAGCCGCCCGCGAGTCGGGCTGGGAAGCGAACCCCGTCCGGTGGAGCGCATCGTAGAGGAAATCGCCCGAGCGGTCGCCGGTGAACATGCGGCCCGTGCGGTTGGCGCCGTGGGCGCCCGGCGCGAGGCCGACGATGAGCAGCCGGGCCGCCGGATCGCCGAACGAAGGCACCGGCTTGCCCCAGTAGTTCCAGCCGCGGTAGGCGCGGCGCTTGGCCGCGGCGACCCGGCGGCAGTGGTCGGTCAGGCGCGGACAGCGCTCGCAGGCAACGATGTCCGCCTGAAGCTTGGCCAGCTCGCGCCGATACGCCTCCTGTTGCCGCACGGGTTTCTTGGTGTAGCCGCGGGTTGCCCGCTTCCTCCGAATTTTGTTATAAACCAATCCTTCGTTTCCGGCGGGGGGACTTGCCGGATTCGACGCGGTTGGCGGTCTGGAGACATGGCCGGAAAAGCAGACGAAAAAGCCGGCGCATCTACGGCTGAGACGGACGCGAAGCAAGCCGTGCAGGCGGCCGCGAAACCGCGGGCGGCCGCGGCGCGGCGGCCGCCGAAAGCCGCCGCTGAAACCGCGCGCAAGACGGCGAAAAAATCGATGGCCGGCGAGGAGGCCGACGCCGCGCGCCAAGCCGAGGAAAAACAGGAAGATCAGTTCAGCAAGGCCGTCGAGTTCTTCCAGAGCCGCAAGTTCAGACAGGCGCGGACGTTGTTCGAAAAGGTTGCGGACGGCCCCAACGTGGGTTTGAGTCACCGCGCGGGCGTTTATCTGCGCATCTGCCGGGAGCGCGCCGCGCGCGCCAAGCCCCGGCTGGATACCGTGGAAGAGCATTACAACTACGCGGTGCAGCTCATCAACGATGCGCGTCTCAAGGAAGCGGAAACGTATTTGAATCGGGCCTTGCGCAAGGACCGCAACGCCGCGCATGCGCTTTACGCGCTCTCCGTTCTGAAGGTCATGAACGGCGACAAGAAAGCGGCTTTCGAGGCGCTGCGCAAATCGATTGAGATCGACCCGCAGAATCGGATCCTGGCGCGCAAAGACCCGGATTTGGCGGCGGTCGCGCGGCAAGAGCCGTTCAGGCGATTGCTGACTCAACACCCCGGCGAAACCGGTTAAAGAAGGTCTGAACAAGCAGGCAACAGCGGCGGACGCAGCCGCCCGATTCACACCCGCGGCGCAGCCGTCAAGCATGATGGGCTTCATGCAAGGTTTGCCCACTTTGCCCGCCTATGCGCACTTATGTTTGACGTCCCGCGGACGAAAATCGACCGGATGGGTTCAGTGCTTCCTTCCCTGACGCCTTACTGACGAGAGGCGACAGATTGGCTGTACCCGGGGCAGGCCGCTGCGGCTTCGCCCGTGGATCTTTTCCCCCCTCTTGCAGGCTGCTCCTTCTGCATCCGGCAGGCCGGCGTCCCGCTGTTTGCGCAGAACTTTCCCGGCTGTCCGCGGGAACGTACGACTAGATGTACGGTCCCACAGACTGATGGTGGATTATATAATGAGGGGTGGAGGGAGATGTTAGGGCACAGGTATTACATGGAAGCGCCACGACGACGCACGCCATCCGAGCAGAGATACAGCGATCGAAGGCTTCGCTCCGCGAGTTGAGCAAGAAGTACGGCATCAACCCCAACACGGTGCTGAAGTGGCGTCGGCGGAGTTCGGTCGAAGACCGCAAGATGGGGCCGAAGAATCCGCGTTCGACGGTTCTCAGCGTGCGCGAGGAAGCGCTCATCGCGGCCTTCCGCAAGCACACGCTGTTGTCGCTCGACGACTGCCTGTACGCCTTGCAGCCGATCATCCCCAAGCTGACCCGTTCCTCGCTGTACCGTTGTTTGCAGCGGCACGGCATCGGCCGGCTGCCGCCACAGAGCGGCGCGGACAAGCCGCAGCGCAAGCGCTTCAAGCGCTACCCCATCGGTTACTTGCACATCGACATCACGCAACTGCGCACGGCTGAGGGCCGGCTCTATCTGCTGGTGGCCATCGACAGGACTTCCAAGTTCGCCTTCGCCCAGGCTCACCTGCGCGTCGATCAGACTACCGCCGCCCAATTCCTGCGCGATCTGGCCGCCGCCCTGCCCTACAGGCTGCGCACCGTGCTGACCGATAACGGCGCGCAGTTCACCAACCGCCGCAAGGGAGCGGCCGCCGCCGCGCACAGCTTCGCCCAGGTTTGCGCCCAGCTCGGCATCGAGCAGCGCCTCACCCGACCCAACCACCCCTGGACCAACGGCCAGGTCGAACGCATCAACCGCACCATCAAGGAAGCCACCGTCAAACGCTACCACTACGACAGCCACGACCGCTTCCGCAGCCACCTCGATTGCTTCCTCAAGGCCTACAACTTCGCCCGCCGTCTCAAAGCCCTCAACGGCTCCACTCCCCACCAATACATCTGCAACCTCTACGACTCAGAAGAAAACCACCGCTTCCACCTCAACCCGTATCATCACTTCGCGGGACCGAACACCTAGACGGCGATTTTTTCTTCGTAGATGCCGAATTCCTCGCGCAGTACGCCGCACATTTCGCCGAGCGTTGCATAGGCGCGCACGGCCTCGATGATCGCGGGCATGAGGTTGCGGCTGCCGCGGGCATCTTCTCGCAACCGCTGCAAGGCTTGTTTTACAGGGGAATCGTCTCTGCGCGATTTGAGGCTGCGCAGCTTGCCGGCCTGATTCCGCGCGGCCTGGTCGTCGATGCGCAGCGTCTCGATCGGCGCGTTTTCCTCTTCCTCGTGGATATTGACGCCGACGATCTTGCGCTCGCCGGTTTCGAGGTCTCGCTGGAATTCATAGCTCGATTGCGCAATCCGCGCCTGCGGGTAGCCTTGTTCGACGGCGGCGGCCATGCCGCCCAGGCTGTCGATCTTGTCGATTTCGGCGAGGCCGCGCTCTTCGAGATCGTTGGTCAATTTCTCGACAAACCAGCTTCCCGCGAAGGGATCGACCGTTTCGGTCACGCCGGTTTCGCAGGCGATGACCTGCTGCGTGCGCAGCGCCAGCAGCGCGGCTTCTTCGGTAGGCAGCGCATAGGCTTCGTCGAGCGCGTTGGTATGCAGCGACTGGGCGCCGCCCAGCACTGCGGCCATTGCCTGCAGCGCCGTCCGCACCAGATTGACTTGGGGTTGCTGCGCGGTCAGCGAGACGCCGGCGGTCTGAGCGTGAAAGCGCATCCGCAGCGAGCGCGGGTCGTTTGCGCCGAAACGTTCCGCCATCAGCCGCGACCACATCCGCCGCGCCGCGCGGAATTTGGCGATTTCCTCGAAGAAATCGTTGTGTGCGTCGAAGAAAAAACTCAGGCGGGGGGCGAAAGAGTCGATATCGAGGCCGCGTTCGACGGCCCACGACGCGTACTCGATGCCGGCGCCGAGCGTGTAGGCAAGCTCCTGCGCCGCCGTGGCGCCCGCTTCGCGGATGTGATAGCCGCTGATCGAGATCGGGTTGAAGCGCGGCGTCCGCTCAGCGGCGAACTCGAGAGTATCGGTAACCAGCCGCATCGATTCACGCGGCGGGTAGATGTACTCTTTTTGCGCCATGTATTCCTTGAGGATGTCGTTCTGGATCGTCCCGGAGACTTGCGCCGGACCGACGCCCTGCTTCTCGGCGGCGACCAGGTACATCGCCCAGAGGATGGCCGCCGATGAGGTGATGGTCATCGAAGTCGTCACTTCGCTCAGGGGAATGCCGTCGAACAACTCTTCCATGTCGGCCAGGGAAGAGATCGAGACGCCGCATTTGCCGACCTCGCCCGCCGCGAGCGGATGGTCGGCGTCGTAACCCATCAGCGTGGGCAGGTCGAAGGCGGCGGAAAGCCCGGTCTGGCCTTGCTGCAGCAGGTAGCGGAAGCGCGCATTGGTCTTTTCCGGGCTGCCGTACCCGGCGAACTGGCGCATCGTCCAGAGCTTGCCGCGGTACATGCGGGGGTGAATGCCGCGGGTATAGGGCGGTTTGCCCGGCTCGCCGATGCGCGTGCGCGCATCGAATCCGGCGAGCGCCTCGGGGCCGTAAAGGCGGTCAACGAGGATTCCGGAAAGCGTCTTGGGGGGCACCGATTCTAATAGGCCAGCGTACCGGTTCGCGGCGTTTCGGACTCGTTGGGCAGGTAGAGCGTTTGGCACCGTTCGCAGCGGTAGATTTCGACCGCCGCTCCGAATTTCGCGCACACTTCGCCGCCCGTTTCGTACCAGCGCTTGAGGTGGCCGGCGCAAATCTTTTTTCCTTTCGGTTCGTTGCAGGCGCGCTGCCTCGCGCTGCGGCGCTTGATGTACGTCCCGTCCGACAGGGTATCGACAAGATCGGGAGGCGGCGCGGGGGCTTGCTCTGCCGCCGCCTGCGCTTCGGTATTTTCAGCCATGGCGGATATCGAACCTCGAATTGTAGCAGAAACGCCCCGCGCGCCTTTTCCAATACAAGGTAAGCCTCAGGTGCGGTAGTCGGCGTTGATGCGGATGTATTCTTCGTTGAAATCGCAGGTCCAGAACTGCGCCTTGCCCCTGCCGCCGGCGCCGATGCGGAAACGGATCGCCGATTCCGAAAATTGCATCGTCGTCTTGACGTCCTCTTCGTCGAACTCGGCGCGCAGCCCTTGATCGCAGACCAGCGTTTCGTTGATGAAGATATCTACCGCCCCGGGGTTGAAAACGACGCCGGACTTGCCCGCCGCGGCAATGATGCGCCCCCAATTCGGGTCCGCGCCGGCGATGGCGGTCTTCACCAGAGGCGAATTGGCGATCGAGACGGCGATTTTCCTGGCGTCGCCGTCGTTGGCCGCGCCCTCCACGTCGATGCGCACCAGCTTCCGCGCCCCTTCGCCGTCGCGGACGATGGCCAGCGCCAGCTTGCGGGCAACCTTGTCCAGAGCCTGTTGAAACACGCCCCGCTCATCCGCCGCGACGCTCAGCCCCGACGCGCCGTTGGCCAGCAGATAGACCGTATCGTTGGTCGATGTGTCCGAATCCACGGAAATGCAGTTGAAGCTCCGCTCCACCGCGGCTTTCAGCATCCGCTGCAGCACGTCCGGCTCGACCGCCGCATCGGTGAAGATGAAGCTCAGCATCGTCGCCATGTCGGGCATGATCATCCCCGCGCCCTTGGCCATGCCGGCGATGCGCGCCGCGCCGCCGCCGACCGCTGCTTTGGCGTACGCCGTCTTGGGCTTGGTGTCGGTGGTCATGATCGCCTCGGCGCAGTCCTCGAACCGCTCGGGCGAGAGCCCTTTCCACATGCCGCGCATCGACCCCAGAATGAGATGCCCGGCGAGCGGCTCGCCGATGACGCCGGTCGAAGCCAGCAGGATTTGTTCCCGCGGGACCTCGGCCAGAGCGGCGGCCGCTTGCGCCGTATGCTCGGCGACGGCCGTCATGTTGGGCGCGGCGCAGTTGGCGTTGCCGGCGTTGGCCACGATGACGCGGGCGAGCCCGCCGCTTTGCTTCAGATGCCGCGCGCTCACGGTTACCGGCGCGGCGCGCACCGCGTTGCGCGTGAACACCGCGGCCGCCGACGCCGGCGCGTCCGAGACCATCAGCGCCAAGTCGTCCCCGGTTTCTTTGCGAATGCCGGCGCATGCCGCCATGAATCGGTAACCGAGGGGAATGCGCCCGCGCATCGCGCCGTTCATCATCCCAGTATCTCCCGACCGCCGAGGCGGCAGCCGCGGACGAAATCCGCAGCGGCGATGCGCGCCTTGCCTTCGACCTGCACTTCCAGCAACTCCAGCCGTCCCTCCCCGCAGCCCGCGAACAGCGAACCGCAGTCGAAAACCGTTTCGCCGGGGGCCAGGCCGCCGGCGTCCGACGGCCGAGCCGCGTGAATGCGCAGCCGCTTGCCGCGAAACGTCGAAAAAATTCCCGGCCAGGGGTCGAACCCGCGCAGCCGGTTGTAAATCCGCCGGCAAGATTGCTTCCAATCGACCCTGCCGTCTTCGCGTTTCAGCATCGGCGCGTAGGTCGCCTCGGCGTGATCCTGCGGCCTGGGCCGCGCCGCGCCCGTCTCCAGCGCGTCCAGGGTTTCCAGCAGCAGTTCGGCGCCCATCGGCGCCAGGCGGGCGCTGAGCGCGGACGCCGTTTCGTCCGCGCCGATGGGCGTTGCGCGCTGCATGAGGATATCGCCCGCGTCGAGCTTCTCGGCCAACAGCATCGTCGAAACGCCGCCGACCGTCTCTCCTGCGGCGATCGCCCAATTGACCGGCGCCGCGCCTCGGTAGCGCGGCAGCAGCGACGAATGCACGTTGACGCAGCCGTAGCGCGGCAAGTCGAGGATGCGCCGCGGAACAATCCGGCCGTAGCCGACTACGGCGATGGCGTCGGGACGCCGCGCGTCAAGGCAGGCGAACGCTTCCGGGGATTTTACGTTTTCGGGCTGATATACCGTCAGACCCAGTTCCCGGGCGCAGACCTTGACCGGCGTCGCCGCCGGCTTCATGCCCCGGCCGGCGGGGCGGTCGGGCTGGGTAATCACCGCGGCCGTGTCGTGATGCGCCGCCAGCAGCCGCAGCGCCGGAACCGCAAACTCCGGCGCGCCCATGAAAACGACGCGCACTGCGCTAGTCCCATTCGCCTTTTTTGCGCAGACCGCGAATCTTGCGCTTGATCGACTCGCGCTTCAGGCGGCTGAGCTTGCTGAGAAACAGCACGCCGTCGAGATGGTCGTTCTCGTGGCAGATGGCCCGCGCGAGCAAATCTTCGCCCTCGACCTCGAACCACCCGCCCTGCACGTCGCGCGCGCGCGCCTTGACCCGGCGGGGCCGCTTCACCTGTTCGCGGAACCCGGGAATCGACAGGCAGCCCTCGTCGCCCACCTGAGACCCCTCGGTTGCGGCGATCTCGGGGTTGACCAGCACCAGTTTCTCGTCCGCGTTTTGGCCGCCTGAACAGTCGATGACCGTAAGCCGTTTCAACACGCCCACTTGCGGCGCGGCCAGCCCGACGCCGCCAGCCTCGTACATGGTTTCGAACATGTCGTCGACCAGTTTCCGCAGCCCCGGCATCTCGAACTCGCCGTCGGCGACCGGAACGCAGGGAGTTTCCAGCGCGGGATCGCCGTATTTGAGGATTTTCATCGTCATGGCCGCCGCCCGAGACTCCTATTGTAACCGCCGATTGCGCTCTCCGTTTCGATTTCGCTTGCGAACCCTCCGCTCGATGTGCTGCACTAGGGGATTCTCTATCCGTTCACGCGGGAAGAGGCGCAGCGAAACCCCATGCCCGACGCAAGCAAGCCCGGCGCAAGCCCGCCCGCGGCCAAGCCCGTTCCCCCCAAGCCGGCCAAAAAACCGGCCGTCATGGAGACGGAACCGTGGGAAGGCCCCCTCGCCGACGCGCTCCGCAACCGTTTCGGCGAGGCCGTTTCTCTCTACGGAATCTACCGCGGCCAAGCCTTCATCGAAACCGGCGCCGAGGCCGTATCCGGCATCCTCGAGTTTCTGAAGAACGAAGAGGGCTTCGACTATCTCGTCGATCTGACCGCCGTTCACCGGCCGGACAAGGAAAAGCCGTTCGAGATCGTCTGGATTCTCTACTCCTTCGCCAAAAACACGCGGCTGCGCGTCAAAGCGTCGGTCGCCGACGGCGGCAAGGTTCCCAGCGTCGCCGCGCTTTACAGTTCGGCCGACTGGGCCGAGCGCGAAGCGTACGACATGTTCGGCGTCGAGTTCGAAAACCATCCCGATCTCAAGCGCATCCTCATGCCCGACGAATGGGAAGGTTTCCCGCTGCGCAAGGAATACGACATCATCCGTCAGGATGAAGACTGGGTTCGCGAGAATCTGAAGATCGAGAGCGCACAGTAATGGCCGAAACGACGTTGGCGCCGCCGGCGCCCAAAGAAACGCTGCTCGACTCCAACGAGCTGGTCATCAACATGGGGCCGCAGCACCCCTCGACGCACGGCGTCCTGCGCGTCATCCTCAAGCTCGACGGCGAGACCGTTCTCGGCGCCGATTGCGTCATTGGCTACCTGCATCGAGGCGTCGAAAAGATCGCCGAAAACCGCACCTACCAGCAGTTCGCCCCTTACGTTGACCGCATGGACTACGTCGCCGCCGTCTCCAACGGCCTCGGCTACTGCATGGCCGTCGAAAAATTGCTCGACGTCGAAATCCCCGAGCGCGCCCAAGCCGTTCGCGTCATCCTCACCGAAATCAACCGCATCTCGTCGCATCTGCTCTGGCTGGGCACCCACGCGCTCGACATCGGCGCCATCACGCCCGTTTTCCTCTGCTTCCGCGAACGCGAAGAGGCGCTGAAGATTTTCGAGAAATACTGCGGCGCGCGGCTGACCACCCACGCCTTCCGCATCGGCGGCCTGCAGTACGAAACCCACGACACCTTCGAAAAAGACTGCTTGGCCTTCTGCGATCTGATGGAGGAAAAGCTCAAGGAATACCACGCCCTGCTCACCGGCAACCGCATCTGGGTCAAGCGCACCAAGGGCATCGGCATCCTCAACGCCGCCGACTGCAAAGACTACGGCGTAACCGGCCCGGTGCTGCGCGCCGCCGGCGAAAAATGGGACCTGCGCAAGGCGCAGCCCTACAGCGGTTACGAAAAATACGATTTCGACTTGCCCACCGCTGAAAACGGCGACACGTTCGACCGCTACATGGTGCGCATGGAAGAGATGGTGCAGTCCTGTCGCATTATCCGCCAAGCCGTCGAGAGCCTCCCCTCCGGGCCGATCAAGGGCAAGGTCGGCAAGGTCATCAAGCCGCCGCCCGGCGAAGCCTATGTTTCCATCGAAGCGCCCAAGGGCGAGTTGGGGTACTATATCGTCAGTGACGGCTCGCTGAACCCTTACCGCGTGCGCGTGCGTCCGCCCTCTTTCGTCAATCTGGGCGCGCTCGACAAGATGTGCCGCGGTTCTCTGGTTGCCGACGTCGTAGCGATCATCGGCACCATCGACATTGTTCTCGGCGAAGTGGACAGGTAACCCGTCATGGAAGAATTGCTCGCCAACCCCTATCTGAAGCCCATCGCCGTCACGCTCCTCATCGTCGCCCTGTTCCCGCTCGTAGCGGGCTACATGGTGCTCGCCGAGCGCAAGGTGCTCGCTGATTTGCAAGTCCGCCTGGGGCCGATGCGCGTCGGACCTTACGGCGCGCTGCAGCCGCTGGCCGACGCCGTGAAGCTGCTGCTCAAGGAAGACATCATCCCCTCCGGCGCCGATAAATGGGTCTTCTGGATTGCGCCGGTCCTTTCCACCTTCACCGCCCTGTCGGCGTTTGCCGTGCTGCCGCTGAGCGACAAGTTCTACGTGGCCGACGTCAACATCGGCATTCTCTTCATCCTGGCCATGTCGTCGATCGGCGCCCTCGGCCTGATCCTCGGCGGCTGGTCTTCCAACTCGAAGTATTCGCTGATGGGCTCGCTGCGCGCCGCGGCGCAGATGGTCAGCTACGAAGTGCCGCTGGGCTTCGCCACCGTAACGGGCATCTTGTGCGCGGGCACGCTGTCGATGCAGGGCATTATCCAGGCGCAATACGAGCGCGGCGTCTGGGGCGCATTCGACAATTATTTGCTCATGCTCATCCCCACCGTGCTGTTCATCATCGCCGGCACTGCAGAGACCAACCGCGCGCCGTTCGACCTGCCCGAGGCCGAATCGGAAATCGTCGCCGGATTCCACACCGAGTATTCGGGGTTCCGTTTCGCGCTCTACTTCCTGGCCGAATACGCCGCGATCTTCGTCATCAGCGGGATTTGCGTCACCTTGTTTTTCGGCGGCTGGCTGCGTCCGTTTCCCAACGTCGGCTTTCTCGAAACACCGCTCAACGTCGGCCTGCCCATCGCGCTCTTCGGCCTTATCGCCCTGGGCTGCATCCGCGGCGCGTTCCGGCAGATTATCGCCGGATTCAAGCTGGGCATGCTCGGGCTCGCCGGCGCGGCGCTGCTGCTGGCCGCCCTTTTCGCCGCGCCCGCGGTCAATGCGCTGGTTATCGGCCTGTTCTGGTTTCTGGCCAAGGTGGCCGTCCTCGTTTACATGTTCATCTGGTACCGCGGCACGTTCCCCCGCTTCCGCTACGACCAGCTCATGGACGTCGGCTGGAGATGGCTGATCCCCGTGAGTTTGGCCGGCCTGATTGTCAACAGCGCCGCCCAGATGCTCTTGCGCGGTTAAGATAGGAAAAAAGATCGATGGCCAATCTGCTGCAAACTTTCCTGCTCACCGACCTGCTGAAAGGGCTCTGGACAACTTTCAAAAACCAGAAACCCTCGCTGGTCGTCACCGAGCAATACCCCCGCGAGCGGCCGCCCGTCATGGAGCGCTACCGCGGCGCGCCGCGCCTCAACACCCACCCGGAGACCGACGAAACGCTGTGCATCGCCTGCAACCTGTGCGCCCTGGCTTGCCCCGAACAACTGATCGTCGTCACTTCCGAGCGCAACCCCGAAACCCGGCGCAAGGAACTCACCGAGTTTACCTACGACACCTCGCGCTGCATGTTCTGCGGCCTCTGCGAAGACGCCTGCCCCGTCGATGCGCTGGAGCTTACCCAGGATTTCGAAATGGCCACCTTCACCCGCGAAGGTCAAATCTGGGACCGCCAGATGCTGGAGGAAGGTCCGCTGCCGACCGAATACCGCCACTGAGCGGACCGAGGCGCAGACGCCGGTTGCCCCACCATGCCGCTTGACAGCATTCTTTTCTACCTCTTTGCGCTGATCGTCCTCGGCAGCGCGGTGATGACGATCACCCGGCGCAACGTCGTGCATTCGGCCATCTGGCTGATCGGCGCCCTCGTCGGCGTGGCCGGACTCTACCTGCTGCAGGGCGCGGAATTCCTGGCCGGCGTGCAAATCATCGTCTATGTCGGCGGCATCACGGTTCTTTTCCTGTTCGTCATCATGCTCGTGCCGGTCAGGGAAGAGGCGCTGACGCGCCGCTTCTCGAGCCAGAAGTGGGTCGGCGTCTCCTGCGCCGCAGTGGTGCTCGTAATCGTGCTGTCGTTCGTCGTGTACGGCGCCGGCGGCCTGCAATTCCCCGAGCGCGGCGAGCCGCTCGGACCGGGCTCATTGACCGAAAACTCCGAACAGGTCGGCTACGTGCTCTTCTCGGAGTACCTGCTGCCCTTCGAGTTGGCCTCGATTCTGCTGCTGGTGGCCATCATCGGCGCGGTCGTGATGTCGAAAACTCGAAAAAGCGAAACGGAAGGATAGCGGACGACGATGGAAGTCGGCACCACGCACTACCTCGTTCTGAGCACGCTGCTGCTCTTTATCGGCACGGTCGGCGTGCTGACGCGCCGCAACATCATCGTCATCCTGATGTCGATCGAGTTGATCCTCAACGCCGTCAACATCAACCTCATCGCCTTTTCCGCCGCGCTGCAACAGATTCACGGGCAGGTCTTCTCGATATTCGTGATTACCGTTGCGGCCGCCGAGGCCGCCGTCGGGCTGGGCATCCTGATCGCCCTGTTCCGCAACAAGGAAACCATCCACGCAGACGAAATCGATCTGCTCCGCTGGTAGGAACCCGAAACCGCTAGACCATGTTTTTCCTCGACAGCATCTGGCTCATCCCCATGTTCCCCCTGCTGGGGGCGGCGATCATGCTGCTTTTCGGCCGGCGTCTCGAACCGCAGCACGCCCTCGGTCCGCCCGAAGACGACGGCGCCGGCGGCGGCCGTCATGAGCCGCCCGCCGGACGCAAGCTCGTCAACGTCCTTTGCCCGGGCATGGTTCTGGTCTCGTTCATCTTCTCCCTCGGCGCCGTCTTTCAACTGCAAAGCGTCGAGGGGCACAGCTACGAAGTCGTGAAATGGACCTGGCTCGCCGGACTCGATTCCATGACCGGCATGGGTCTCAAGGCCTTTACCGCCGACTGGGGGTTCCTGCTCGACGCGCTCAGCTCGGTGATGATCCTGGTCGTCACCGGCATCGGTTTTCTCATCCACGTCTATTCGCTCGGCTACATGGCCCACGACGGCGGCTACTACCGCTTCTTCGGCTTCCTCAACCTGTTCCTGTTCTTCATGCTCGTGCTCGTGCTGGCCAACAACTACGTGCTGTTGTTCGTCGGCTGGGAGGGCGTCGGCTTCTGCAGTTGGGGGCTGATCGGCTTTTACTTCCGCAAGCAGTCCGCGCAGAGCGCCGCGACCAAGGCGTTTCTGGTCAACCGCATCGGCGACGCGGCTTTCGTCCTCGGCATGCTGCTGACCTTCACCACGCTGGGAACGCTGACCTTCAGCGAAATCGGCCCGGCGCTCGAGGCCGGCGGCTTCCAGGCCGAAACCTGGGGGCCGCTGAGCCTGCTCACGCTGCTGTTCTTCATCGGCGCCTCGGGCAAGTCGGCGCAGCTTCCGCTGCACGTCTGGCTGCCCGACGCCATGGAAGGCCCCACACCCGTTTCCGCGCTGATCCATGCCGCAACCATGGTCACCGCCGGCGTCTATCTCGTGGCCCGCTCCAGCGAAATCTACGTGCTGGCGCCGAACACCATGCTCATTGTGGCGGCGGTCGGGGCGCTGACCGCCATATTCGCCGCAACCATCGGTCTGGTGCAGTACGACATCAAGAAGGTTCTCGCCTATTCGACCGTTTCGCAATTGGGCTACATGTTCCTCGCCTGCGGCGTGGGCGCCTTCTGGGTCGGCATTTTCCACCTCTACACCCACGCCTTCTTCAAGGCTCTGCTGTTCCTCGGCTCCGGCTCGGTGATTCACGCCGTCGGCGGCGAGCAGGACATGCGCAAAATGGGCGCGCTGAAAAACAAGATACCGATCACCTACAAGACGATGCTGATCGGCGCCATCGCCATCGCCGGCGTGCCCGGACTGGCCGGCTTCTTCTCGAAAGACGAAATCCTCTGGAAGACTTTTTCGGCGCATCAGCCCATCCTCTACGGGCTCGGCCTGCTGACCGCCATGATGACGGCCTTCTACATGTTCCGACTGATCTTCATGACCTTCCATGGCGACAACCGCGTCGATCCGGCCGCGCATGTCCACGAGTCGCCGCGGTCGATGACCGTCCCGCTGATGGTTCTCGCCGTCGGCAGCATCCTGGCCGGGTACGTCGGAACGCCGGTGGTCTTCGGCCCCGTCCACGACGTGCTGCCCAGCCTCGAACACTGGCTGAGCTCCGCCGTCGTTGTCGAGCAAGGCGAACACCATGCCGCGGCGCTCGAATGGGGGCTGATGGCTCTCTCGGTCTGCCTTGCGCTGCTGGCCGTCTGGTATGCGATGAAGATATTCAACACCGCCAAGTACGAAGGCGAACCCATGCGCGGCATCCTCGGCCCGCGCTTGCACCAGATCTTCTTGCGCAAGTATTGGGTCGATGAAATATACGACATCTTCGTCGTCAGGATAGGAACCCAGCACACCGGCCTGCGCTTGGCGCTGTTCGACCTCGAAATTATCGACGGCGCGGTTAACGGAGCCGCCTTGACGACGCGGATCGCCGCCTTGTTCGCCCGCTTCGGCGACAATTGGGTTGTGGACGGCCTCGTCAACATCATCGGCTACGGCGTAAAGTTCACCTCCTATCCCTTCCGCATGTTCCAGACGGGAATGGTGCAAAATTACGTCCTGCTGTTCGTCATCGGCCTCGGAGTGATCGCGGGGTACTTCTTTCTGGAATGAAATTGAGGGCGGCGCCGGACCGCCGTGAGCATTGAAAACCATGAGTGAACACATCCTGAGCATCATTTGGCTGACGCCCGTGATCGGCATGTTGGCCGTCATGTGCCTGCCGCGGGAAAACAAACCCCTGATCCGCTATGTCGCCAACGGCTTCGCCGTCCTCGGCATGCTGGTCACCATTCCCCTGATCCGCGGCTTCGACACCGCCAACCCCGACTTCCAGTTCGTCGAGCGCCTCGATTGGATTCCCGCCATCGGCGCCCAGTACTACCTCGGCGTGGACGGCTTCGGCTACATCATGATCCTGCTGACGGTTGTCGTCGGCTGGCTGTCGATCTGGTGCGGCTGGGCGTCGATCCAGGATCGGGTCAAGGAATACTACGCCTTCTTCCTGTTCCTGCAGGCAGGCATGCTCGGCGTCTTCATGGTCCTCGATGTTTTCCTGTTCTACGTCTTTTGGGAAATCATGCTCGTGCCGATGTATTTCATCATCGGCATCTGGGGCGGCGAGCGCCGGCTCTATGCGGCCATCAAATTCTTCCTCTACACGCTGGCCGGGTCGGTGCTCATGCTGCTGTCCCTGCTTACCGTGTACTTCAAACATATCGAGCAGTTCGGCAACGCCAGCTTCGCCCTCGAAGACCTGCTGCGCGTCGCCGCCTTCGCCTCGCCCCAAGTCCAGTTCTGGCTGTTCTGGGGGTTCTTCATCGCGCTCGCCATCAAGGTGCCGATGTTCCCCTTCCATACCTGGCTGCCGGACGCCCATACCGAAGCGCCTACCGCGGGCTCCGTCATTCTGGCCGGCATCCTGCTGAAAATGGGACTCTACGGACTGGTGCGCTTCGCCATGCCGCTGTTCCCCCAAGGCGCGGCCGACGACGACACGGTGGGCATAATCGCCACTCTGTCGATCATCGGCATCGTTTACGGCGCCCTGGTTTCCCTGATGCAAAAGGATTGGAAGAAACTCGTCGCCTATTCGTCGGTCAGCCACTTGGGTTACTGCACGCTGGGGTTGATCGCCCTCAACCCCAACGGCATCGCCGGCGGCATGCTGCAGGGTGTCAACCACGGCCTCTCGACCTCGCTTCTGTTCCTCGCCGTCGGCGTCGTGTACGACCGGCGCCATACCCGCGCCATCGCCGACTACGGCGGACTGGCCAACCGCATGCCGGTTTACACCGTGCTGTTCGCAATTGCCATGTTCGCCTCCGCCGGCATGCCCGGCCTCAACGGCTTCATCGGCGAGTTCACCATCCTGCGCGGCGCGCTCGAGGTCAACTTCGGCTGGGCAGCGTTCGCCGCCCTGGGCATCATCCTCGGCGCGGCCTACCTGTTGTGGCTCTTCCAGCGCGTTATGCTGGGGCCGATCACCAATCCCAAAAACGAAGACATCCGCGACATGAACCTGCGCGAAATCCTCGTCATGGCGCCGCTGATCGCCGGCTGCTTCTGGATCGGCCTCTATCCCAAGCCCTGCTTCGAAATCCTGGAAGCCCCCACGGCCAAGCTCGTCGAGCGCCTCGACCCGGACTATTACAGCCGCAACGGTCTTGAAAATCCGCTCGAAAAATACGAGCAATCCAAAGTCGCCGCCCTGGTGAAAGAGTAATGGAAGAGATTCTGTTCAGCGCCGCGGACTTCCACGTCCTCAAACCCGCCATCCTGCTCTGCCTGTTCGGCTGCGGCATCCTGGTTACCGACGCGTTCTTCATTCGCAACCGCGCCGACCGCTGGAAAAACGTCATCCCCGCCTTGGCCGCGCAAGTTGCCGTGGCCGCGGCGCTCACCCAGCACCTCGGCGACGTCCGCTCGGCAGGCTCATTCTCCGGCCTCAACGGCTCGATGCAGGTGGACGGCTTCGCCGTCTTCTTCAATTGGATATTCGTCCTCTCCGCCTCGCTGGCCATCGTCATTTCGACGCGCTTCATGGACGCCGAAGGCGAACACCGCGGCGAGTTCTACGCGCTGATCCTGTTCGCCCAGGCCGGCATGTCCGTCATGGCCTCGGGTTCCGACCTCGTCGTGCTCTTCATCGGACTGGAAACGATGGCGCTGAGCTTCTACGTCATGGTCGGCTTCCTGCGCGACACCCGGCGCTCCAACGAAGCCGCCCTGAAATACCTGCTTTTGGGAGCATTCTCCAGCGGCCTGCTGGTCTATGGCTTTTCCATCCTCTACGGCATTTCCGGCTCGACCAATCTCGAAGAAATCGCCAAGGCCGCCGCCGCCCGGCCCGAGCGCGATATGGCGCTGTTCCTGGCCCTGATCACCTGCTCCGTCGGCCTGCTCTTCAAAATCTCGGCGGCGCCGTTCCATATGTGGGCGCCCGACGTTTACGAAGGCGCGCCGACCCCGGTCACCGCCTATGTCTCCGTTGCCTCGAAAGCCGCTTCCTTCGCCCTGATGCTGCGCATATTCCTGACCGCGTTCGGCAGCGCCGCCGAAGTATGGATACCCCTGCTCGGCGGCATCGCGCTGGTCACCATGACCATCGGCAATTTCGCCGCCGTGACCCAGACCAACATGAAACGCCTGTTGGCCTACAGCTCCATCGCCCATGCCGGGTACATCCTGCTGGGGCTGGTCGCCGGCAACGAAACCGGACTGCGCGGCGTCGCCGTCTATATCCTCGCCTACGTTTTCATGAACTACGGCGCGTTCGCTCTCGTGGCCGCCTTGCGCCGCAAAGGCGAAGCAGCCGAGGAACTCGACGATTTCAACGGCCTTTACCACCGCGCGCCGGGCTATGCCATCCTCCTGGCGATTTTCATGCTGTCGCTGACGGGCATCCCCCCGTTGGCCGGCTTTTACGGCAAATACTTCATCTTCCTCGCCATCCTGCAGGAAGGCTACTACCCGATCGCCGTCTTTGCCGCGATCTACGTGGCCGTCTCGGCCTTCTACTACTTCCGCATTATTCGCGCCTGCTGGCTCCTGAAGGAAGGCGATGAGCCCGCGCGGCTCGACATGAACTTCGGCGCCCGCGCCGCCTTGGCCGCCTGCGCCGTATTGACCCTGCTGATAGGCCTCTACCCGCAGCCCTTCATCGATCTCGCCGGCGAGTCGCTCCTGCCGGCGCTGCGTTAGCCGCCGCGCTCGACCGCGGCCGTTTCGTCGAAGTAAGCCGCCAAGTCGGTCAACTGCCGGACAGAGTTCGAGTTCCGTCCGCGCAAATGGACAATTACCCGCCGCATGATGTTTGGCGCAACCCCCGTTTCCGTGATTGTCGCGCAGCGGCCGCAGGCGGCCGAAGCCGAGTCCCTGCTGCGCGAACTGGAATAGGACGGCGGCGGACGGACGCCGCCGCGGATGCGTATCGGCGCCGGTCTAAAATCGAAGCATGGCCGCGCCGGACGCGATGCGCATTCTTCCCTTGCACGCCGCGGCGACGGAGATCGTTTGCGCGCTGGGCTTCCGCGGGCAAATGGTCGGGCGCTCCCACGAGTGCGATTTCCCGCCCGACGTGAAGGAACTGCCGGCCGTTACCGAGCCGCGCTTCGACACCAGCGCCGCGAGCCGCGAAATCGATGCGAGCGTCAAGAGGCTTCTGGCCGGATCGCTGGTCGAGGACGCGCTGGGGGTTTACCGGGTCTTCCCCGAAATGCTGCGCGAGTTGCGACCCACCCACATCGTCACGCAGACGCAGTGCCGCGCCTGCTCGGTGAGCTTGCGCGACGTCGAAAACGCCGCGGCGGAAGCCGCCGGCTGCGAGGCCGCCGTCGTTTCGCTGGAACCGCATTCGCTGGCCGACGTTTGGGCCGATTTCATGCGCGCGGCTTCGGCATTGGGCGCTACCGAGGCCGGCGTAAAACTCGTTGCCGAAGCGCAAAACCGCATGGCCGCGGTCGAGGCGAAAACGCGCGCCGCCGCGCGGCCTCCCGCGGTCGCCGGCATCGAATGGGCCGACCCGTTGATGGCTTGGGGGAACTGGATGCCCGAGTTGACGCGCATAGCCGGCGGACGCGATCTCTTCGGCCAACCCGGCAAGCACGCGCCCCTGCTCGATTTCGAAAAATTGACCGCCGCCGACCCGGACGCGGTCGTGCTCGCCCTGTGCGGCTTCGATATCGAGCGCGCCCGGCAAGATATGGCGCTGCTCGAAGCCAAGCCGGAGTGGCGCGGCTTGCGCGCCGTCCGCGGCGGGCAGGTCTTTCTGGTTGACGGCAACCGATTCTTCAACCGGCCCGGCCCGAGACTGGCGGAATCGCTTGAAATCCTGGCGGAAATCCTGCATCCGCAACTGTTTTCGTTTGGCCGCGAAGGCTGCGCCTGGCAACGGGCCGCTTGCGTATAAAAAATGCCGCCAGTGTTTTTTTCAGCACATTTGCAACAAATTTGTTCATTTCCCGCGTCCGATAGTCTATAGTTGGGAAGGGAGGGGATTGGAATCATGTACGAGCAGAAGCTGAATTCTTTGTTTGTTGCGTTTGCGCGGGGGAAAGTCCTGCTTTTGGCGGCGGCGGTTTTCACCGCCGCGGCGCTCTGGGGCCAGTCCGGAGCAAGCAATCTGAGCGGGTCGGCGACCGACTCCAGCGGGGGAGCCATGGCCGGCGCCGTGATTATCGTCTCGAACATCGAGAACGGAGCGGAAAGGTCAACCGAAACGGACGCCTCCGGCAATTACAGCTTCCCTCAGTTGCCGCCCGGCTCCTATTTCCTGTTGGCGCAGAGCGAGGGTTTCGCCGACGTCATGATCGAAGGCCTCGAGGTGCGCGTCAATACGAATACGACCTTCCCCATCGTCTTCGAAACTCTGGAAACCGTCACCGAAACGGTTACCATCAGCGCCGACGCCGTGCAATTGAACACGACCGACGCCTCGGTCGGCAAATCGTTCGGCACGAAGCCGATCCGGCAGTTGCCGCTTAACGCGCGCAACCCCGCCGGCCTGCTCTCGCTGCAAGCGGGCGTCACCTTCCTCAGCTCCGACCCGTTGGACGGGGAGAAGTCCAGCGACATTCGCAACGGCTCGGTCAACGGCGCGCAGAGCGACCAATCGAACGTCACGCTCGACGGAGTCGATGTGAACGACCAGAACGGCCGCGCGCCCTTCACCAGCGTGCTGCGCAACACGCTCGATTCGATCCAGGAATTCCGCGTCGTGACCACCACGGCCAACGCCGACCTCGGCCGCTCGGCGGGAGCGCAAGTCTCGCTGGTGACCAAGAGCGGAACGAACGAAATCCACGGATCGCTCTACCACTTCCACCGCAACACCGCCACGGCGGCGAACGACTTCTTCCTCAACAGCTCGGGGCAAGACCGCGCGAAATTGATCCGCAACGTCTTCGGCGGCTCCGTCGGCGGCCCCATCAAGAAGGAACGCGCCTTCTATTTCTTCAACTATGAGGGCCGCCGGGACGCCAGCGAAGGCAGCGTGGTGCGCACGGTCCCCAGCGACTCGATGCGCAACGGTTTCGTGAAATACAGGACGGCCGCGGGCGCCGTGCAGGAACTCGACCCGCAGTTCATCCGCACCCAAATCGATCCGCTGAGCACGGGGCCGACTTCCGCCACGCTCGACTATTTCCGCTCGTACCCGGCGCCCAACGATTCCACGGTCGGCGACGGCCTGAACACGTCCGGATACCGCTTCGCCGCCTCCACGCCCCTGAAGTGGAACACCTTCATCACCAAGCTCGACTGGAA
Source organism: Bryobacterales bacterium (assembly GCA_965242705.1). Lineage (GTDB taxonomy): Bacteria > Acidobacteriota > Terriglobia > Bryobacterales > UBA6623 > CATQHP01. The sequence goes on along the minus strand of OZ251486.1, from coordinate 3,813,205 downwards.
CGCGGACAAGAACGGCGCGCACCGCATGTTCGTCCGCGGCAACTATCAGAGCGACAGCATCGCGGGTGTGCCCCAATTCCCCGGCCAAACCCCGAATATGTCCAGCAAGGACGCCAGCCGCGGCTTGGCCTTCGGTTACACCGGCCTGTTCGGAGGCAACGTCGTCAGCAATTTCCGCTACGGCTTCACCGGCCAAAAGCTCGATACGCTCGGGGCGCAATCGATGTCGATGGTCAGCCTCGGCGACAGCGTCCTGGACAACGCCTTCGGGGGGACGAAATCCCTGAACACCTATCTGCCTGTGCAGACCGTGTCGGAAGATATCTCGTTGACGCGCGGCGCGCACAGCTTTCAGATTGGCGGAGTCTTCCGCGCAATCCGCAACCGCCGCATGAACTTCGGCAACAGCTTTCACTTCGCCAAGCAGGCCGCCTGGGCATTGCCGGACCGCCAGTTGCTGGACGCTCCGCTGCCCGCGCCGCCCGCGAACGTCGGCGTTTACCGCGAGACCATGGCCACAGCCCTCGGCATCGTCAATTTCATCGAATCGAATTACAACTACGATCTGAGCGGCAATCCCCTGATGAGCGGAGACCCCACACAGCGCACGTTCGGCATGGAAGAGCTGGAAATCTATTTCCAGGACACTTGGCGCGTCAAGCCGGGGCTGACGCTCACGGCGGGACTGCGCTGGTCGCTGATGCCGCCGGTGCGCGAGGTGAACGGCGTGCAGGTCAATCTTGTGCCGCAACTCGACGGATACATCGCCCAGCGCCTGGCGCTGGCCGAGGCCGGCAGGCCCACGCGCGAAGCGGGCGCGCTCGGCTTCACCGCGGCGAGCGGGCAGTCGCTGTGGGCCACCCACAAAAAGAATTTTTCGCCCCGCGTGGCCCTGGCCTTCTCGCCGCAGTCCCGCGACGGCTTGCTGGGCAGGCTCTTCGGCGGTCCGGGCAAGACGTCGATCCGCGCGGGAGCGGGCATCTTCTACAACATCTTCGGCATGGGCATGATCCAGATGCTCGACCGCAACGCCTTCGGCCTGACCAGCAAGCTGACCAATCAGACCTCATCCCTGTCGACGGCGCCGCGCTACGCCGGGCCTTCGCAAATCCCCGCCGGCGGACTGCTGCCCCCGCCGCCGGGAGGCCCCGGTACGCCCGACCCCGAAGGCTTCGCCTGGAGCCAGGGCGTGGACGGCGGCATCCTGCCGCCCTACAGCATCAACCCCACCTTTTCGATTGCCCGCGATCTGGGCGGCGGCTTCCTGGTGGAAGCCGGCTACGTCGGCCGGCTCGGCCGCCGGCTGCTGGTCAACGACACCGCCGCGGCGCAGTACACCAATTTCAAAGACCCCCAATCCGGCCAGTACCTGCTGGACGCCTTGCGCGGCCTTGAAACCATGGCCCACAGCGGCATGCCGACGCAGGCCGTGCAACCGGCGGCGTTCTGGGAAAATCTTTACGCCGGCGCCGCTACGGCCGACATGACGGCCACGCAGAGCGTTTACGACGTGATCCGCAGCAACAGCCCCGATACGGGCACGTCGCTGTACAACATCGATTTCGCCTGCAATCCGTTCTGCAGCGATATGGGCAGGGGCGTCTTCATGAATCCCCAGTTCTGGGGCTTCGACGCCTTGCGCTCGTTCGGCACTTCGACCTACCACTCGATGCAGTTGTCGCTGCGCAAGTCCTTCTCCAAGGGCTTCCAGTTCGATCTCAACTACACTCTTTCCAAATCCGAGGATCTGGTGTCCCTCGGCGCTCGGCGCACCATCGGCGACCGCTTCGGCCAAGTCCCCAGCGATACCTACTGGTCAACCTTCGGCGTCATCAATTCGTGGGACCGCGAGGCGCAGCGGGCTGTCTCCGATTTCGATATGCGCCATCAAATGAACGCCAACTGGGTCGTGGAATTGCCCTTCGGCAAGGGCAAGCGCTTGCTCGCCGACATAGGCCCGGCAGGGCAGGCGGTGCTGGGAGGCTGGCAGGTAAGCGGCCTCTGGCGGCATACCTCGGGCATGCCGCTCACCGTGCTTAACGGTCTGGCTTGGCCGACGTGCTACTGCTACCAGCACTTCGCCGAGACCAACGGCGCGGTTCCGCAGCAAACCAACACGCAGAACGCCCAGTTGATCGGCGGCGGCACCGGGCCGAACGTCTTCAGCAACCCGGAGGCCGCCTTGGCTTCGTTCCGGCAAGTCCTGCCCGGCGAGATCGGACAACGCAACAATCTGCGCGGCAACGGCGTCTTTTCCATCGACATGGCCATCGGCAAGCGCTTTCAGATGCCGATGGAGGGGCACACCCTGCAATTTCGAGCCGAGGCGTTCAACCTGACCAACAGCGTCCGCTTCAACGCCGACGCCTGGAGAACGCTGTCGTTCACCTTCCCGGAAAGTTTCGGGAACTACTCGCTGATAATGGTTCCGGCGCGGGTCTTGCAATTCGGCCTGCGCTACGAGTTCTAGCCGTTGGCCTCAACCGAAAATTACGTTGCCGTCGATCTGGGCGCGGGCAGCGGGCGCGTCGTCCTCGGCAGCTTCGACGGCGAACGGCTTGCGCTCGAAGAGCTGCACCGCTTCCCCAACCCCGCCGTCGAGGTGCTGGGGCATCTGCACTGGGACGCGCTGCGCCTCTTCAGCGAGATGAAAGAAGGGCTGCGCAAGGCCGCCGCGCATAAGCCCGTCTCGCTCGGCGTGGATACCTGGGGCGTCGATTTCGCCCTGCTCGACCGCGGCGGGTCGCTGGTCGGCAACCCCTTCCACTACCGCGACAAGCGCACCAACGGCATGCTGGCGCAGGCGCTCGAAGTCGTTTCGCGCGAAGAAATCTTCGAGCATACCGGCGTGCAGTTCATGGAGATCAACAGCCTCTATCAACTGCTGTCGATGAAGGGCGCGGCGGCGCTCGACGCGGCGGAAACGCTGCTGATGATGCCCGACCTGTTCCATTACTGGTTTACCGGCGTCCGCGCCTGCGAGTATTGCGACGCGACGACCACGCAGTTTTTCGACCCGCGCAAGCGGGCGTGGGCAGCGCCGCTGCTGGAAAAGCTGGGGCTGCCGGCGCATATCTGCGCTGAAATTATCGAGCCGGGAACGCGCATCGGCGAGATGCGCGGCGCCGTCGCGAAGGAATGCGGCGCCGGCCCGATGGCCGTCGCCGCGCCCGCTTCGCACGATACGGGATCGGCCGTCGCCGCCGTGCCGGCGGAAGCGGGCGACTGGGCCTATCTCAGTTCGGGGACGTGGTCGCTGCTCGGAGTCGAAACCGCCGAACCCTGGGTGACGCCGACGGCTCTCGAAAAGAATTTCACCAACGAAGGGGGCGTTTTCGGCACGACCCGCCTGCTGAAGAACGTCTGCGGCATGTGGCTGCTCGAAGAGTGCCGCCGCGAGTGGGCGCGGCAGGGCGCCGCGACCGAATACGCGCAGCTTTGCCGCGGCGCCGAGGCATGTGAGCCGTTCCGCTCGCTGATTGACGTGAACGACCCGGTCTTCACCGCGCCCGGGGACATGCCGGCGCGCATCCGCGCATGGTGCATCGAAAGCGGACAGCCCGCGCCCGAGACGCCGGGCCAATTCGCGCGGACGATTTTCGAGAGCCTGGCGCTGAAATACCGCTCGGCGCTGCAAGACCTGGCCGAGATTACCGGCAGGGCGCCGCAAACGCTGCACGTCGTCGGCGGCGGCTCGCAAAACGCGCTGCTGTGCCAATACGCCGCCGACGCCGCGGGCATTCCGGCGGTCGCCGGCCCGGTGGAAGCGACAGCGGCGGGCAACGTGCTGCTGCAAGCCGTCGCGGCGGGACGCATCGCCGGCCGCGCCGAGGCGCGTGAAGTCGTTCGCCGCTCGTTCGAGCCGACGCGCTGCGAGCCGTCGCCGGACGGCGCCGCCTGGGCCGAGGCCGCCGCCCGGTTGTGACTTGCCGGGGCAGGCTTTCGGCTGGTTTTCGACCGCGGGTTATCCTTGGGTAAGGGGGCGGCGCCATGCTGAAGCGAACTATCCACCCCGGCCGGATTCTCAAGGACGAACTGGATGAACTGGGCGTCACGCCCACGGAATTCGCGCGCCGGATCCATGTGCCGCCCAATCGCGTAAGCCGGATCATCAACGGCAAGCGCGCCGTTACCGACGACACGGCCTTGCGTCTGGGGCGCTGGTTCGGCGTCGAACCGCAATTCTGGCTCAACCTGCAAGCGCATTTCGATCTTGTCTCGGCGGACAAGGCAAAGGGCGCCGCGATCCGCCTGCTGCCGACAAGGGCGGATATGCCGCTGCAAGACGCCCGCATCTGACCCGCCGGGGGCTCAACGCCCCTCGAGCTCCTCGCCGCCGCGCAAATCGGGCGGGGCAACCGCCAACGCTACCCAATCGTCAATCTGGCGCAGTTCCCTGTTGCCGGCGAGATAGGCGATGCCGCGGTGCAGGTGCAAGCGAAACTGTTGGCCGAGCGTCTCGGCATCGAGGGGCAGGCCGTCGCGCAGCAGCCGCTCCTTCAGCAGCGCCATGTACAGGTCGGCGTGACGGCCGCCGAAAACCTTCCAACTCATCTCGATGTTGCTGTCGGCCGGAATCCTGGCCGCGGGCGGAACGCCCGGCTCGGCAAGCGACAGGCAGAAACCCCAGCGGCACAGCACGTTCCAGTTTTTGATCCCCGTCACCCGCTTCAGTTTGATCAGCCGATCCCTTGCCTGTTGGGAAACCCTGATGGTGTCGATTGCCATCATGCCGCCTTGGTCTCCGGGAAATATCCTTCCACGACCCTCGTGGCCCCGGCCGCGTCGTCGTAGGCAAGGCGGTAACTGCGCCCGATGAAAGGCCGGAGCTTGTCCAGGTAGGCGCCGGCGATCTCTTCATCCGTAGAAAACAGCATGACCTGGTGGCTGACGAAGGGAAAATAACGCTCGATAAGATGCCGGCGGTGCCCGGTATCCAGGCGCCCCAACGGCGTATCGATAGCGGTCGGCAAGGGCCGTCCCGAGGCTTTCGCCAGCCCCCATAAAAGAGCGATCGCCAGAAGCTGACGCTCCCCGGCGGAAAGGCGCTCGCCGCCCAGCGCCCGCCCGTCGCGTCCGTAGAGCGTGAGCGCAAAGCTCTCCGGGTCGATTTCGAGGCGGGTTACAAGGGATGCCTTGTGCAGCAACTGCCGGTAGCTCTCCAGAACAAGCTGCTCGATCCTGCGCACCTGCCTTTCGATCACCGTCTTGCGGAATGCGTCGAGCGTCGCGCGGACGCGCCCCGCATGACGCAGAACGCGGGCGCGATCCTGACGCTTCCCCTCGGCCTTGGCGTCCGTTTCGAGGATGCGCAGCAGAGCCTGCTCGCCGCGTTCGGCTTGGCGGGTCAAGCGCTCGACCTCATCGCCTATCGCTGCATGTTTTGCTTCCAACGCCGCGATTTCATCCCGTAGCGCATCGCGGCGGCCGGCAATCTCTGCGACCGTATCGCTGTGGGGAATGCCGGCATGCTTCAAACGAATATGCTCCGCCCGGTTTTCCGCCTCCGCGCGTTTCGCCAACTCCGCGCGGACATTCCCCGCCAAGTCATCCAGGCCGCCGCGCAGCAGCGCGTGCAGATCGCCGCGGGCTTCGGGCGGCATATCCAGAACCGTTTTGCGGCTGCCGATCCCGCGCCGCCGCTTGCGGTCCTCGCGCAAATACGCAGCGAGCGCCTCGACCGTGCCGGAGTCCACTGCGCGCGAACGCATTTCTCCCAGGATTTTCTTGTCGCGGTCATCGAGGATCGCCGCAACGTCCCGCGCCCGGCGGCTTTTTTCCTCCTCTCGATTGCGCGCATGAACGGCCTGCAACAGATCGCGAACCAGCAACAGGGGCAGATCGCCGGCGGCAAACTCGCGCATACGGCCGGCGCCTCCCTCGAGTATGCTCTCCGCCTTGGCTTTGTCCTGTTCGATCGCCATCCGCTGCTCGTAGAGTTCGCCGCCCAGCTTGCGGTATTTGTCCTCAACCGCCAGAAAACTCTTGCGCGCTGGGTCGATGCGCGTTGCCTGCAGCGCAGCCTGTTCCTGCTTCAGATCGGCGATCCGTTGCCGCAGTTCCTTCAACGCGGCCTCGGCCTGCTCGATTTCCCCGCGCAGAGGATCGTCCTTGTCTTCCATCCGCTTGCGGCGCAAATACGTCCGCAGATCCTTTTCCAATTGATCGACGATATCGAGACCGAGCAGGTTGCGAATGGCGCCGCCGATCAACTGCGTGGAATTCTCCTGCGCCGCATAACTTTCAACCTGCTCGCCGTCGAAGAAAAACAGCTTGGCGATATTCGGCGGAATGAAGTCTTCGACCTGGTCGATCCAGTTCTCGGCCAGAGCCGCATCGCGGCGCCGGTTCTTGAGAACCTCGAAATGCTCCTTGCAGCCGCCGTTTTTGCCCATCCGCCATGAGCGGTGCAGCCGGTAGCGATCTTCCTTGCCGTCGATCGTGTGCCGAAAGGCGATCTCGACCGCCGCTTCCCGGATTCCCGAATTGCGGTGGAGGCAGCGCGCCAGGTAGTCCCGATAAGGCAGCCCGTTTCGATTGGAAATCGCGGCGAACGGCCCGTACAGGCAAAGTTGCAGGGCATCGAGCAAGGTTGTCTTGCCGTGACCGTTGAGGCCGCCGAAAAGGGTTACCGGCCTGTCCGCGGAAGGCGGGGTCAGCGTGACCTTTTGGCGCTCGGCGTACAGCCCGAAATTGTGCAGGACGATCTCATCCAGGACCATGGCGCACCGCCCCGGACGCCGAGGGGCTGTCCTCTTCCGCCGCGATCAGGGGTTCGCAGCCGATGCCCTCGGAAACGCGTTTGCGCGCCCCCTCCAGCGCCTCGCGCCGCGCCCGCGCATGCGCCGCGGCGTCTTCCTCGTCTTCGTAGAAATGGCGTTGAAAGGCTTGCTCGATCGCCTCGAAGAGGCCGGAACGGCGCAGCATCGATTTGTACCGCTTCTCGACCGAGAGAAGCTCGCGCACCAATTGATAGTGAAGCTCGCTGCCCGCGCACGCCTCCGCAAGAGCCGCCATTTCCGAAGCGCCGAAAACGCGGTTGTCGTCCAGCGCGGGACCCGGGTAAGGCTCGCCGGCCGCTTCGCGGTAGATGCGCGGCAGATCGTCTTCGATTTCGTGCTTTTCGACGACCCAGATGCGGCGGATTTCCTCGAGTTCGGCTTGGCTGATCAGTTCGATGCCGCGCACTTCGGCAGGGCCGTTTTCCCTGATGTGCCGCTGGGCTTCGAGCACCTTGCGCAGCCAGTCCGCGCGGACTTCCTGCTTGTACGGGCCGGGGATGGGGCGGTCGAAAAACAGTTGCACCGCGCCGCTCATGCGCCGAAAATCCCGCAAGCGGCGGTCCGTGTCCGCCGTTTTGGGCGGGTCGAGCTCGTTGCGCAACTCCAGCAGCGGCAGCATCCATTCCTTTTCCTCGTCGTTCTGGATCATGGCCTGCATCGACTTGTCCTTTTCGACAAGCGTGCATACCCAGCAGCCGAAGCGGCTGTCGCCGCAGCTTGGCGTCGTCGTATCGACGACCAAAGGGCACTCGCCGTCGGCGGAGGTGCCCTGATACATGGTCAAAAGGTCTTTGTTTCTGTAGCCCCACGGATTGGCGACCTGCATGAGGAAAAGCCAGACGTCATCGTTGCTCCAATCCTCGAGCGGCGTATAGACGAAAGAATTGGGCAAGCTGCCGTTGGGGCTGAGCTTCTCGCGGACGCGCCTCGCTTCGTATTTCTCCATCACGCGCCCGCGCGCCCGGCTCTCCGCTTTGCGCGTACCCAACAGCAGGATGGCCTCGCCGTGCCGCTGCGCCACCGAGCGGATGAATTGCGTCGAAGGCATGATCTTGAGGCGCTCGGTACACCAGCGGAATTTCGGGCGAGGGGCGGGATAGCCGCGGCCAATCAGGTTGACCCAGAAGGTGTTTTCGGTCTCGGGCGTCAGTCGATGAGCGGCAAGCGGCAGCCCTTGTTCCCGGGCTGCGGCGTCCATCTTTTCGAGCGATTTCGACACCCAAAGCGCCACGATGGGATTCTCGACAAGAGTATCGGTGCTGATGACGTAAACCGGCTTGGTCAACCTCTCTTTGGGCAGCCGCGCAAGCGCCAGCCAGACAAGCTGCAGGACGGCCGTCGAGTCCTTGCCGCCGCTGTAACCGATCACCCAGGGAATCCGGTCGCTCTCGTAGAGCGCGGCAACTTCCTCCAGCAGCAGGGCGACGGTTCTCTTGAACCCTTCCTCCTGGAAGATCGAGGCGGCTTTCCCGTTCTCACTCTGCGCCGGCATTTTCTCTCCTGAAAGCGTCCTCAACTCTCTGCTCCTCCGGCGACAGCGGCAGGCCGAGATGGGTTTTGATGGCGTTCGTCGTCAGAGAGACGTTCTGCTGCGCTTTGGAAACCCGGCCGGCCAACAGCGCGCGGCCCTCCCACAAGGCAACGTTGGCGCGCCGCCAGTCGATGCCGCCGACTTTCGCGATCTCTTCGGATCTTCACAGAATTGTCTGCTGGCTCGGCGAACATCTCCCATGGATTTGAAGGCAAATTTAGCGTAGGATGCAGATAGGCACTCAGAAAGTTGATTGGATATGGCCATATTCAATCATTGCCAAGGGTTCGGGAGAAAGAAGTTCTCGTATTTTACCAAGGCGCCATCCATATTATATGCCTTGGAATCTACGGATTCAGTGCTGCCCGTTCTGGCATTAAAAAAATCGACACGCAACCTTTCTCGCTCGGACGTATCTTCAATCCCTCCGCCGAGAAGATAAGAAAACATTCGCCCGCAAAGAATTTCATAAAATTTCTGACGCCTGATTTTTCCTGTTATGGGATCACAAAGAACGCCGAACCACGGCGTTTCTTTGCTTTTAAGCCTAAGATCTTCAAGTTCTTCATGATCAGCGAGTTTTTTTATCAGATATCCCAGATCAAGATCAGGGGCTTCCTTTTGAAGAAGACATGATATTGCCCTAGCCAGTGCAGTTTGAGCGATTGGCCGGAATAGGATATTTCCACTATTGTCCCTTCGGAGCTTGCTTACAGGCGCACCCTGCAGCATGCTGCGATGAGAAGGAATATCTTTGAGGGCTGTGAAGTACTGGCCGAGTTCATCCAAGCCGGCGCCAATCTCATCCACTTCGGGACGCATCAATCCGACGCTTTTATCTTTGGCGTCCAAGATAGGGAAAATAGGATTACCCCAATTTGCAAATCGATACGCCTGCCCGAGATATCCTCGCGCAATATTGACAATAGTATTAAGGGTAGTGTAGTGTTCGGATTTTTCTGAAAGCTGACTGCTTTTGGTCCCGACCCTCAATTGATCGCCTTTGACAAACAATTGGTGTTTGGTCATCAATGTTCGTGCGATGATTCGGAAACCGTCATTTTCATCAAGCATGGAGAGTTCGCCGCTCTCCAGTCTTTTGGCATTTTCGTTAACATCGACAAAAACATTTCTGAGTCGCGAGACAGCTTCTTCGTATGTTTCGCGATCCTGAACAGCCGGAATGACTTCAATTCCGATGAGTTCATTGTCCAGCATTCCATGAAGTTCGTCGATATCGAACCCGGATTCATCATAATAGTTTTCAATTTCTTCCAGTGCGATGCTTTTGCCGGTGGCTGAGTTATCCCTTTTTTTGGCGTTAAGGCGGCCATCCAGCAATTCTCTCAGTCCCTTGATCGCCATCAGTCTATGCTGGCCATCAAACGCATAATAGTATGTGTTTGTGGTATCCAGATCCACCAGAAAAGAATTGCTGTCGAGTGGATATGTTTTCAGAGAGGGCTCCAAGGCTCTTTCATCTTTACCCCATTCGTCGGATTTTTTGTCATAAACCCAGCTCCGATAGGCAACCAACAACAAAGGTGGGAACTTATGATGTTTTCTAATCGCCAGATATAGCGCCATCGGCAATTGGCGGCTGTAGTCGGGTTCTCTTTGTTGGAGGTATGCGATAGTCGTATCATTGATTATGATTTTGTCGCTGCCTTTTTGTCGATGTTTGTTGAATACCGGTAGTTGGCGGGCAAAACGAACGTGCTCCGCAACCCATCCAAGAGATACCGACATGAGATAGGATTTACTGGTTCCCATCCTTGCCCGAAGAGCGATTTGGCGGTTTTCTTTTTTTTGCTGCCAGTCGAGCAAGCCTCGTAGCGCTATCTTGTACTTTGGCTCACTCTCCAGGAACTCATCTGCAACTTTATCCCAATCTTCGCTCATTGTGACTCCTTTTGCTATTTGTCTCGGTCATTGAATTCAGGATCGAAAAACTGAATGAGTTTCCTTTCCATTTCCCTGCGCAAGGATGCCGAAACGTCGTCCATGGGGCAGTACCAGCATTTGACGATAGGCAGGTTTTCGCGAAGATACTTTCTCAATTCCAGTTTCTGTTCGTTGGCCGGTAGATGTTGCTCCAATGTTCGCCTGAGATTGTCGGATTCGCTGATGTACACATACACCCTTTCCGCTTCGAGGCCGTGGAGCTTCTTTGCGTCGTACCCATAAGCATAGATTCCCGGCGCGGTCGGAACCCTGCTCAATGACGTTGTTACGGCTTTGCATCTCCAACGCATCGCCAATCAGAAACCGCGGGCTGTTTGTTTCGATATGCAAACGTTTGTTTTGCTTTTTCCAAACATGCGGAATCGAATCAACGTACCCAACCGGTTAAATAAAACGATAGCAGTTGAATAAATGGGAATGCAACCGAAAAACGGTTCTGCGGGCAGATTTTTTTGCCCGGCCTTTCGAGTGCTATCCTGCTCTGCATGGCGGAACTCAACGCGGCGCTGATCGGGCAGGGCTTCATGGGCAGAGCGCACAGCAACGCTTACGCTCAGGTCGGGCGATTCTTTCCCGAATTGCCCAAGGTGCGCCGCAAGGTCGTTTGCGGTCGCAACCGCGAGGCGCTGGCAACCTTCGCCGAGACATGGGGGTGGGAGGGGATCGAGACCGACTGGCGGCGCGTCGTCGAGCGGGACGACGTCGATCGACTTGGCGGGGTTTTCATCGAGAGCCTCGGCGGGTTATACTTGTGCCGTCCCTTCCAGGAGGTAAGCCACCATGATTCGCGTTTTTCTGTCCGCCTTGATTTTTCTGTTCGCCGCCGCCGGCGCGGCGTCCGCCGATCAGCATTTGTTCAACACGGTCAAGCAGAAGCTGGCCGAGGGCAAGCCGGTCGTCGGCGGGACGATCTATACGTCCGACCCCAACATTTACTGTGCGATGGCTCATGCCGGGTTCGATTTCCTGTGGATCGAGATGCAGCACAGCCCGCTCAACTACGACCAAGCTGCCAGGATGATCTGGGCTTGCCGCGGCGCTCCGGCGATCCCCTTCATCCGCATTCCGGACGCCACCGAGGGCGATCTGCAGAAGGCCGCGGACATCGGCGCGCTGGGCATCGTCGTGCCCATGGTCGATACGGTCAAAGAGGCCGAAGACGCCGTGCTCTACGCGAAATATCCCCCGCAAGGCAGGCGCAGCCGCGGCGGAGGGCAGTACGGCAAGCTCTGGGGCAACGGCAAGTACCGCGAGCTGGCCAACGAAAACATCATGATCGTCATCATGATCGAAACCCCGCGCGGCGTCGAGATCGTTGACCAGCTCGCCGCGGTGGAGGGGGTCGACGTCGTCTTCGCCGCCAGCGGCGACATCGGCAGCTTCACCGGCTACGAGCGTTCCGACCCGCGCTACATGAAGCTGATCGAGAGGATCAAGACGGAAACCCTGAAGGCGGGGAAAATCCTCGCCGGGCCGTCGAGTTGGCGCGATCGCGAAGGCTTCATGTTTTTTCAGGGGCCGTCGGAAGGCAGCCTGATTTCCGCCGGCGCCAAGTTGGAATTGGGGCAGGCTCAGGAAGAAAGGAAAGACACGGCCACGGGAGACGAAGCCCGCTGACGCTCGTTACGTCTTGAAAATCAGCAGGAACAGGTAGAGCAGCGGCAGGTACAGCACCGAGGCGCGCAGCAGGGCGCGCGCCTGCGTTCCGGTTTTCCCGCGGGCCAGCAGCAGCCCGTACCAGAGATAGCCCGCGCTCAACAGAAACGCCGGGGCGGCGAAGCCGGCCGAGGCCACGCCCAGCCACGCCGGCGCCATGCTGACGGGGATCAGCGCCAGCGAGCAGGCGACGATCTGCCGTCCGGTAGAGGCGCCGTCGGGCTCGATCACCGGCAACATGCGGATTCCGGCGCGCTCGTAATCTTCCCGATACATCCAGGCGATGGCGTAGAAGTGCGGGAATTGCCAGAGGAAGAGCAGGCCGAAGAGCACCCAGGCCTCGACGCTCAGTTCGTTGCGCGCCGCGGTCCAGCCCAGCAGCGGCGGCGCAGCTCCGGGGAAGGCGCCGAGGAACGTGGACCACCAGACATGAAATTTGAGCGGGGTATAAACCAGGTTGTAGGCGATCAGGACGAAAACGCCGAGCCAGAAGCTGAGCGCGTTGACCGCGGCGTGGAGGTAGATCAGTCCGGCGAGCGAAAGGCCGAGTGCGAACACCAGCGCGGCCGCCGGCTGGATGCGCCCCGCGGGCAGCGGACGCCCGAGCGTGCGGCGCATGCGCGCGTCGGCGGCGCGCTCCCACCACTGGTTCAGGGCGCCCGTTCCGCCGGCCAGTAAAATTGTCGCGGCCGCGGTGTTGAGCAGCAAGGCATAGGGCATCGGTCCGGTCGTCGCCAGATAGAAGCCCATCAGCGTGGACATCAGGATCAGCCAGACGATCGACGGCTTGGTCAGCTCGTAGAAGTCCGACAGGGCAGTCGTCAACCCGGCAGCCGCCGCCGTGCTCTGGAGATTCGCGCGCATTTTCGGCTGAAGGCGTTAGCTGCCGAATGTGAAATCCGCTTCCTTGGTTTCGCTTGCCGCGACGGTGATTTCGACTTCCTGCTCGCCGAATTGCTCGTGGATCGCCTGCAGGGTATAGGAACCCGCAGGCAGATTCGCGATTTCGAACGATCCGTCCTCGCCGGTAACGGCGAAATACGGATGCTCGATGACGTGGATGTACGCCTGCATCCAGGGGTGGATGTTGCACTTGACCGGTATTTTCAGTTCCGCGCGGGGGAACGTGTAGTCAATCGCCGGAGCGGAAGAAGTTTGCGACTTGTTCCACTCGCGGTTGTCTTTGGGCAGCGGGTGGACGTTGTGCGTCGTCGGGTCGGAGTTGGTGATGTTGATTGGCTGGCCCTGCTGGACGGCGACGACGTGCGGCTTGTAGATGCAGCCTTTCTGGTCGAGGTTGACCAAGTCGCCGCGCACCGGGAAGCGCTTGCCTTCAAGGCCTTTGCTGATCCAGACGAGGACGTATCCCAGCTTGCCGTCGTTGACGACGACTCGGTCTGAGGCGACGCGGCCGCCGTGCAGCGCGACGCAGTCCGGCTCGGCGCTCATGTTGACCGGGGGAACGCGGGGAACGTCGCCCGTGAAGCTGACGGCGCCGCGGATTGTTGCCGCCGCTGCCGGATCGACGTTGATCACCGGGCCGGCGGCCGCCGCGCCCTCTCCGCCGCTTGCCTCGCCGCCCGCCGCGATCTTCTCGTCGTATTCCTCGAAATAGTCGTCTCCGCCGCAGGCGTAGATCAGAACGGCAGCGGCCGCCAGCGCAGCAAGCGCGCCGCCGAGTTTATTGTTGAACACGGATTTCACCTCCGAAATCAGGGTTTGCAAACAGAGGGCGGCCCCCCGCGGAGGCCCGCCCGATATCCTTTGGATCTTATTGTAGAGCCTGCAATCGGCGCAGCTCTGCGTTGTCCATCTGGAACATGTAGCGAGTCAGCAACTCGGCTTGATCCTTTTCATAATTGCGCGCCGCGGCCGGAATCTCGCCGTTGAAGACCCAGCGGCCGTTATCGTTGCGGAAAAGCTCCGACGGCATGGCGGTGCCGGGGGCGATCGACGCCGGCTCGAGCAGCCAGCGGAACGTCCAGTTGGGCTTGAGCCGCTCGGCGGCGATCAGGAAGTTCGGCGCGCTCGCGTTCACGTCCCGCGAGGGGACGCCCGATATGTGGCACTTCAGACACGGCGCGGCCTGACTGGTGAAAAGCTGGCGGCCGATGGCGCGCTCGCTGTTGGTGAGCGGCTCCATCGGTTCCGGCGAGTAGGGTATCGGCTGCGAGTCGCGGGCCATGAAAAATTTCGCGATCTTCGAGATCTGACGGTCAGAGAAATAGAACGTCGGCATCCTGGCGTGCAGATAGCTGCGCACGCCGTTGCGGTCGAGATTCGTCTCGCTGAGCGCGGGGTTCTTGAGGAAACCGCGCAGCCACTCGGGCTGCACGCGGGCGCCCTCCGTGTAGAGTTGCGGCGGCAACTGCTCGGCCCAGTCGGGGTCGTCGGTGTAGCGCGGCATGGTCATGAACGACGACACGTTGCCCGGACGGACCTGGTGGCAGCCGGTGCAGTTGTGGCGGGAAAGGATCCACCAGCCTTCCTGCACGGCGGCGCGCTCGTCTTCGGGTTCGTAGCGGTACTGCTCGGGGAAAGCCGTATCGACGGCGCCGAGCAGGAAGGTCGTCAGCGCGTCGATCTCGTCGGCGCTGAGATTGAAATGGGGCATGCGCAGCTTTTCGAGGTGCTCTTTCTCCTTGCCTTCGTCGAAGACGGCGGGATTTTCGAGCTTGGCTTCGAAAAATCCCTTGTGGCTGTACCAGCCTTCGGTTTCGGCTTCGTGCGTTTTCAGCGCAAAATCGAGGCGTTCCAGCGGCTTGCTGCCTTCGAGGGTCAGTTCGGTGCCGATGCGTCCCTCGTTTTCGAGCCCCGAGATTTCATGGCAGCCGGCGCAGCCGTAGTGCTGAATCAACGCCTTGCCTTCGGCCGCGAGGGCGGGGTCGTCCATGAAGTCGGCGGCCGGGTAAGCCGCGTCGGTCTTTTGCAGGGAGAGATACGCGGCGATGTCGCGCGTCTCGCGCAGGCTCAGGCGCAGGCTGGGCATGACCGGCCGCGGGCGCATGGCGTCGGGAACGTCCGGGTCGGGCGTGACCTCGGCCGGGTCGTGGATCCAGCGCACGAGGTAGTTGTAGTCGGTTTTCTCGCCGACGCGGCTCAGGTTGGCCGCGAAATCGCCGCCGATGCGCTCGGCGCCTTCGCCGATGGAGTGGCAGCCCAAACAGCCGCGGGTCTCAAAAAGTTCCTTGCCGTTCTCGGCGCTGCCCATCGGGTGCTGCTGCAGATTGCCGTCGAGCGCGTTTTGCCACAGGTAGGCGGAAATCTTCTCGATCTCGTCGTCGAGCAGGCGGAAGACCGGCATCTTCGACCCGGGGCGGAACTCGTGCGGGTTCTTGAGCCAGACCGGAATCCACTCCTTGCGGTCTTTGACCTTGATCTCTTTCAGGCTCGGGCCGAACTTCTTGACTTCCTTGGCCAAGTTGCGGACTTCCTCGCGCAGGTTGTGCAACTCGGCGTCGATCGTGGCGTTCGTCAGCCGCAACTCCTCGGCGCGCGCGTAGTAGCGCCGCGACTCGGCGGCGTCGGAAGCGCTGTCGCCCATATCGAGGCTGACCTGCTGCTCTTTCGCGTTGTCGGCGCGGGTTGCCTCGAGGTTACCGATGGCGCGGGTGACGGCGCCCAGTTCTTCGGCCTCGGCGTCGTAGCTTTCGAAGCGGTGGCAGCCCCAGCAGCCCTTGTTCAGGAAAAGCTCGCGGCCCGCGTTGAGCGTCTCGGCGCCCGGGGTGACCACTTCCTTGGCGTGGCACTGCTGGCAGCCGGCTTCGAAGTTCTCGCGGTGGTAGAGCGGGTAAAGCCAGAACTTGTGGCGCCCGTGCCCCTTGGTCACCGAGCGCGTCGCCCGGCCGTTGCCGTTATGGCATGAAGAGCAGCCGAACGCTTCGGGGTCGTGAATCTTCAGCAATTCCGGCCGCGGGTGGCTTTGGAACACCGGATAGCGCAAGTCGCCGGGGCCGATGGCGACGGGCTCGCGTATGCCCAGGTGGCACGATTCGCAGCGGTCAACCAGATCGATGTCGCGCAAATGAATCTGCTTGATGTCGATGGGGAAGTCGCGCATCCTGGCGATCAGGCCGTCCACTTGGGTCGAGCTCAGGCCGACGAGTTGTTCGGACATGAACGCGTCGCGCTCCTGGCGGGCCGCATCGGCGGCTTCCAGCACGGCGAGCCGTTCCGCTTGAAGCTCCGCCCGTCTGTCTTGCATGCCGCCGAACTCGGCCTCGAGTTGGTCGAAGGTCATCTCGACCTCATCGACTTCGCCGGAGCCGTCGGCGCTGGTCAGGTCGGCGGTCACGAAGC
Source organism: Bryobacterales bacterium (assembly GCA_965242705.1). Lineage (GTDB taxonomy): Bacteria > Acidobacteriota > Terriglobia > Bryobacterales > UBA6623 > CATQHP01. Next base: position 3,796,972 of record OZ251486.1, on the reverse strand, counting down.
GTTGGCGTATCTCCTCGATATCGGCGCGCAGTTCCTCTTTCTCGCCGTCGTCGTGCGAGACCTCGACCAAGTAGCGGATCGCGTCCATTTCGCTGCGCAAGATCTGGAACGCGCCGCGGGCGTCGGTCATGCGCGCGATCACGCCGGCGGCCTCGACGTCGATTTCCCTGACGCGGTCGGAGGCCGCGGCCTCGGCTTCCTTGACCTTGGCGTCGAGCGCCTGGTACTCGGCGGAGTTGCGGATCGCTTCTTCCTTCGCCTCTTGCTCGGGGAGCACCTGCCGCATCAGGAAACCGGTGTAGTAGCCGCGGAAACGGGCCTGGTACTCCTTGTACGGGCGCATGATCTCGACTTCGTCGTAGATCGCCCATACCAGGGTCAGCATCAGGATCAGCGTCGAAACCAGCAGATGGACGCTGTAGGATTTCGTTGCGATCGGATCGGGAGCCGGGTTGACTTGGTTTTCTGGCATGCGGAACTCTGTTTTCGATCTTGCGTGCTGAAATTGCGGGATCTGCCCGCTAAATGTTGAACCAGGGCGTGACCCAGACGTACTTGATGCGGAAAAGCAGGCGCGCGGCGATCTTCACCGGCAAAGAGAGCATGACGATGAGCAGCGCCTGCATGATGACGTACTGCAGCAGCGTCATGCGCTCGAAAATCTTTCGACTGAACGGGGTCGCCGTAATCAGGCGGTGGCAGGCGTAGCCGGAAACGGCGAAGAATCCGCCCACGACGGCGCCGCCGAACAAACCGATCCACGGTTGGGACGTAATGCCCACGATCTCGTGCAGGTCGCGGTTGATCTCGAAAATCACGCGGTTGTGATCCCAGGTCATGCCCGGCCAGAACCACATCCAGCCCGGCCCGCGGATCAACGTGCCGATGACGATCATCACACTCCACAGGATGATGAAGCCGAAGATGAACGTCCATATCGCGAACTTGCGCTGCTTGTAGGTGTAGTAGCCGTTGCCCAGCGGGTTTTCGTCGATGTACGGGATGACGATGAGGCCGATGATAATCAGCGTCGGCATGAGCACGCCGGCGATCCAGGGGTCGAAATAAACCAGCATCTCCTGCAGGCCGAGGAAGTACCAGGGGGCTTTCGAGGGGTTCATCGTCAGGCTGGGGTTGGCCGGCTCTTCGAGCGGCGCGTCGAGCGTAATCGACCAGACCATCAGGATGGCGGTGACGATGACCGCGGCGAGAAACTCCATGCGCAGCAGGTAGGGCCAGACGTGAAGCTCGCGCGCCCAGCCCTTCTGGAAGGGCTCGACCTTGCGGTGATGGGTCTTGGCCATGTCCGGGTCGGCTTCCAGGCTGTCGATCAGGCGGTCGTTGGCGAACGCCTGGCGCAGGCCGTACCAGGTGAAGAAAGGCAGGATGAAGATCATCCCCACGATGGGGACGTTGTCCGGGAGCGAAACGATTGTCCAGAGTTGATGCCAGTCCATGTTTCCTTCCGCCTACTTGCGCCGCAGGGGCTTGATTTCCTTTTCGATCATCATCGGCGCCGGCCCCGATATGCCGCCGTCTTTGCGCACACGCCAGAAGTGGACGATCATGAACGTCGCCGCGAAGCCCGGTATGGCGATGCAGTGCCAGATGTAGGCGCGCAGCAGGGCGTTCGCATCGACGATCGAGCCGCCGAGCAGGGCGAAGCGCACGTCGTTGTAGTTGGTCATGCCGAGTTGCGGGCCGAACGGCCCTTCGTGGCCGAGCATCGGCGTGGCGCGGGCCATGTTCGTGCCCACGGTCACCGCCCAGAAACCGAGTTGGTCGTCCGGCAGCAGGTAGCCCGTGAACGAAAGCAGCAGCGTCAGCACCAGCAGGATGACGCCGATCGACCAGTTGAACTGACGCGGTTTCTTGTACGACCCCGTCAGGAACACGCGGAACATGTGCAGTTGCACCGTGAGCACCATCGCGTGCGCCGCCCAGCGGTGCATGTTGCGCAGCAGTTTGCCGAAAGGCACGTCGTGTTCGAGATAGAGGATGTCGCGGAACGCCTGCACCTTCGTCGGGTGGTAATAGAACATCAGCAGCACGCCGGTCCAGGTGAGCACCCAGAAAAGGTAGAAGGTAATGCCGCCCATGCCCCAAGTGAAGTTGAAGCGCACCGCGTCGCGGTTGACCTTGGCCGGGTGCAGGTGGAGAAAGACGTTGCTGAGCACGCCGAGCGTTCGGCTGCGCGGGGTCTCGTCGTGCTTGACGCGGAAGATCGACTTGTAAACTTCCGTTTTGGTCGGCTGCTGGACGGCCTGGAGGTCTTGTTCGGCCTTTTTCTTGATCGCGTCCGGATCGACCGTGACGCCGAGGATAGTGCGCGCGCCGTTGCCGTTTGCTTCAGGCGCGGCGGTTTTCACGCTTTCCTTGCTGCCGTTGGTTTCAGCCATGATTTTCGATTCCTCCCGCCGTCAGACCTGGATGAAGCTGCCCGGCTCGTTGAATTGCGTGGCTTTGCCTTTTTCCTCGCGGTAAAGGGTGCTCGTATCGACTACGATGCGGCCTTGCGGGTCGAGCTCGACCCTGGCGCGGTCCATCGGCCGCGGCGCGGGGCCTTCGTAATTGCGTCCTTCGGGGTCGTAGCCGCTGCCGTGGCAGGGGCATTTGAACTTGTTTTCGCCGGATTTCCAATCGGGCGTACAGCCCAGGTGCGTGCAACTCGCGTAGATGACGAACATGCGGTCGGTCGTGCGCACGACCCAGATGCGGTTGCTCTTCTGGAAGCGCGTATCGACGCCGATGCCGAAATCGGACGGCGTGCCGACGCGGAAGACCGTCCGCGGCTCGAAGATGGTCCGCGGAAAGAAGAACCGCAGAAACATCAGGAAATTCGTTGTCAGAAAGCCCGCGGTCAGCAGCCCGACCATGCGCCGGCGGGACTGCGCCCGCGATTTTTCGTCGGAAGACTCGGCCTGAATCGAAGCCTTGATGCGTTCGAGCAATGAAGATCGGGCCGAGCCGCCGGCCGCCGGTTGTTCAGACATGGTTACCCCTCGGATCGGCCGGCGCACCGGGCCGCCGGATACCGTCTTTCATTGTAAGCGAGCAAAGCAAGCGCGTTCAACACCCGCAACGAAGAAAAACAGACGCTGCCGGCGGGGTCAGCGCGGCCCCGCCGGCGGATTTTCCGATTCTGCCAGAAACAGCCGGGCTTTCTCCAGATCTTCGGGGGTATCGACGCTCGGCCCGGCGTGGTCTTCGACGGCGACCGCCAGGATTCTACGCCCGTTTTCCAAAACTCTGAGTTGCTCCAGGGCTTCGCTGCGCTCCAACGGGGTCGGCTCCATGCGGCTGAACTCGAGCAGGAACTCGCGGCGGTAGGCGTAAAGGCCGACGTGCTCCCAGGCAACATGCGTTTCGGGGTTGCGGCGGTAGGGAATCGAGGCGCGCGAGAAATAGAGTGCGTATCCGCTGCTGTCGCGCGCCACCTTGACCACGTTGGGATCGGCGAACAACGCGGGATCGTCGATCCGCCGGCAGAGCGTCGTCATTTCGAGCTCCGGCCGGCCGCGGAACGGTTCCACGAGCCGGTCGAACAGCCGCGGAGAAACGAAAGGTTCGTCGCCCTGAATGTTGACGACGATATCGGCATCGACGGCCGCGGCGACCTCGGCCGCCCGGTCCGTGCCGGAACGGTGCGCGGGCGAGGTCATCGCCGCAAGGCCGCCGAAACCTTCGACGGCCTCGCGGATGCGCTCGTCGTCGGTGGCCACGACAAGTTGCGCGAACAACTGCGATTCGGCGGCGCGCTCGTAAACGCGCCGCACCATCGGCTTGCCGCCCAGCACGGCCAGCGCCTTGCCCGGGAAACGCACAGAGGCGTAGCGCGCCGGAATGACGCCGATGACTTTCAATGCCGACGGATTTTCGCCCACGGGGAGGCTACAACTCCGGAATCGGGTCGTCGGCGCCGATATCTTTCGTTTCCCAGTTCGCCTGACCGTTCTCCCACAGCAGGATGCGGGCGGAGCTGCCGGGCGCCGGTTTCGCGCTCGACGGCGGCATCATGCGCCGATGTTCTTCGAGCACCGCGGCGTGCGCGGAGTCTCCGGCCAGATTCGTCCATTCGTTCGGGTCGTTGACCATGTCGTAGAGTTCCTCCGAGCCGTCGGCGTAGTGGATATAGCGCCAGTTCTCGGTGCGCACCCCGTGGTTGTCGTGGTTGTGGGTCGTGATGGCGGGCCATTCGCGCGGCGCTTGCGGGTCTGCAAGCTGCGGCGCGAGGCTGCGGCCTTCGAGGCCGGGCTGCGCGGGCAGTCCGGCAAGCTCGCCCAGCGTCGGGTAGATGTCGAGCAATTCGGCGGGACTGGCGACCTTTTGCCCTTTGCCCACGCCCGGGCCGGCGAAGATGAGCGGCACGCGGGTCGAACGATCCCAGAGCGTGTTCTTGCCGGTAATCGCTTTTTCGCCCAAGTGCCAGCCGTGGTCCGACCACAGGACGACGACCGTATTCTCGGCGTGTCCGCTTGCTTCGAGTGCGTCGAGCACGCGGCCGACCTGGCTGTCCACGAAACTGATCGACGCCAAGTACGAGCGCACGAGGTTTTTCCATTCGCCGGCCTCTTCCAGGAATTTCAATCGAGGCTCGGGCAGAATCCAATGCAGGTACCACGAAAACCGCGGCGTGTCTTCGCGATCATCGCGCCGCATCGGCGGAAGTTCGACCGTCTCCTCGGGGTACATGTCGTACCACTTCCGGGTGACGTAGCAGGGCACGTGGGGCAGGAAGAAGCCGACGGTCAGATAGAAAGGCCGCCCGCGATCGCCTTTCAGCGGCCCTTCGAGCAGATCGACGGCCCAGCTTGCGACCTGCCAATCTCCTTTTTCCTCGTCCTTGTGCGGGAACGCGCCCCAGTCCATCAATGCGTGATTTTGCGGCGTTCGCACCAGTTTCTTCTCGGGCCTGGCGCCGACGGAAGAAGGCGGGCCGAGATGCTGAAACTCGTTGTCGGTTTCGGCGCGCCCGTAGCGGCCGTGGTAGATTTTTCCGCCCGAATACGTGCTGTAGCCGTTGTTCGCGAAGTATTGCGGCATGGTCACGACGTCTCGAAGCGCCTCTACCTCGCGAAACCACGGACGCAGGCCGTACACGCCCGTCGTCGAGGGGCGCAGGCCGGTCATGATGCTGGTGCGCGAGGGGTTGCACAGCGGCGACTGGGTGTGCGCGTTGACGAAGGTCGTGCCCCGCGCCGCCAGCCCGTCCATGTGCGGCGTGCGGACTTGCGGGTGCCCGCCCAGCGGGCCGACCCAGTCGTTGAGATCGTCGATGGCGATGAACAGGATGTTCGGCTTGGCGGGCGTCGCCGCGGGTTCCCCCGCGCAAGAGGAGAGCGCCAAACCGCCGAGAGCAAGACAGAGCGTTGCCTTGCGCCGCATCGTCAAGAGCCGTCCAGCCATGCCTTACCGTATCACGGCGGCATTCCTTCGACTACGATGGAATTTGCGATGACGGACGCCGCGGAAAAATTCGAAAAGCTGCTCGGCATCATGCGCACGCTGCGCGCGCCGGGCGGCTGCCCTTGGGACCGCGAGCAAACCCTGCAAACGCTGCGCCGCTACCTGATCGAAGAGACCTACGAGGTTCTGGATGCGATCGAGCGGGGCGCCTGGGACGATCTGGCCGAGGAGCTGGGCGATCTGCAATTGCAGATCGTCTTTCAGTCGCGCATCGCCGCTGACGAGGGGCTGTTCGATATCGCCGACGTGCTCGAGCGCATCAACGCCAAGCTGATCCGCCGGCATCCGCACGTCTTCGCCAAGGAATCGATTGAGGACGCCGACGGCGTCACCGCGCGCTGGGAAGAAATCAAGGCGCGGGAAAAAGGAGCGAACGGCGGCGGCGGACTCCTCGACGGCGTGCCGCGCCGGCAGCCGGCCGTGCTCGAGGCCCGCGGCCTGAGCAAGGCGGCGGCGAAGGCGGGTTTCGACTGGGAAAAATTCGAAGACCTGGGAGAGAAGCTGACCGAGGAATTTCGCGAGATTGCCGCCGCCGCGCAAGACGGCGGCCCGCGGCGGGTAGAGGACGAAGTCGGCGATCTGCTTTTCACGGCGGTAAACGTGGCGCGCTATCTCAAGGTCGATCCGGAAACGGCGCTCAAGCGCGCCAACGCAAAGTTCCGCGAGCGCTTCGGCAGCGTCGAAAAGAGTTTGGCCGCGCGGGGCCGCGGCTTCGAAGAAGCCGGCCTCGACGAGATGGAAGAGCTATGGCAGCGGGCGAAACGGGGCTGAGCGGCCTCGAAATTCGGGCATTGACGACGCTTGAGGAGTTCCATCGGACGCTCGACTTGCAAAAACGCATCTGGGGCTTCGACGAAAGCGACGTCGTGGCCCCGCGGCTGTTCGGCGTTTACAGGCATATCGGCGGGTCGGTGCTCGGCGCATTCCTCAACGGCGAAATGGTCGGCTACGCGCTGGCCTTTGCCGGCTTCAAGCGCAGCCGGCGCGTTTATTGGCACAGCCATATGACCGGCGTAGTTCCGCAACTGCAGGGCCGCGGCGTCGGACGGCGCCTGAAGCTGCGTCAGCGCGAGGAGGCGTTGGCGGCGGGCATCGACCTGATTGAGTGGACTTTCGACCCGCTGCAAATACGCAACGCCTACTTCAACCTCGAACGGCTCGGCGTGACGGTTCGCGAATACATGCCCAATCTTTACGGGTTGACTTCGAGCGATCTGCACGGCTCGCTGCCCACCGACCGCCTCGTCGCGGCTTGGCGCCTCAAAAGCCCGCGCGTGTCGGCATGCATCGCGGGCAAGACGCTCGAACGGGCGGATTGCGCAGCGACGATCGACGTCCCCAAAGACATCGCGGCGGCGCCGCGCGAACAGGCGTTGGCGATCCAGGCGCGGGTGCGGTCGGAGTTCCGCGAGGCGTTTGCAAGCGGCTGCGAGGCCGCCGGCTTTGCGGTCGTCCCGTCCGGCGGACGGTATCTGCTGAGTCAGCGTGTAATGTAGATGTTGATGTCTCCTCAAGAGATCGAGGCGGCGGTCGCAGAGATACGCGAGCGGGTGCGGGAGCGGCACGGCAAGACCGTGGAAGGGATTGACGACTTTGCCTTGCCCTCGCTCGAACCGCTCGGCCATGCCCGCGACGCCGCCGAGGGCAAAGCCGCGTCGATCGGCCGCGTGAATCCCCGCCCGGGCGGCCCGGTCAACAACGCCGTCCAGCAAGTCAAGCGCCTCATCGCCCGTTGCCTGAACTGGTTCGTGCGCGATCAGATCGATTACAACCGGGCCGTCATCGCCTACATGGAGCGCGTGACCGAGGCACTGGTCGAACAAAACCGCAATTTGCTGCGGCTCGCTCGGGAGTCGGTCGAAATACGGCGGAACACGGCATATCTCGACGAAATGCACCGAGACATGCTCAACCACTGGAGCAATTGGCGCCCGGAGTGGGAAAAGCGCCTGACCGACAACGAGATACGGTTCCTGCACATGGTTCGCGAGATCGAAAGCGCCGCCCGCGTACGCGAGGAAGCCGACAAGTCCCGCACAGACAAGATGCATGAGGACTATGCCGCCGCGCTGGAGCAATCGGTTGAAGCGTTGCAACAGCGGTTCTGGGCCGACATGGAGCGGCAGCGGGACGAGCAGGAGAAAACGGTACGCGCGGAGCTGCGCCTGATCCGGCAGCGCAGCCGCGCCGGCGCGGCAACGGCGCCGCCGCCGGCGGCCGAAGAAACGGCCGCGGCGCTTCCCCGTCTCGATTATGGGCGGCTCGATTACGGGTTTTTCCAGGAGCGGTTTCGGGGCTCCGAGGAGTACGTTGCGAAAAGCCAGTCGCACTACCTGGAAATCTGCCGGGGGCTGTCGCCGGTTGCCGACCTCGGCTGCGGACGCGGCGAGCTTCTCGAGTTGCTGCGCGGCGCGGGCGTCGAATGCCTCGGCGTCGATGCCGATCCGCAGGCGGCCGGCGCTTGCCGGGAAAAGGGGCTGAACGTCGAAACGGGCGACCTCTTCGCCTTTTTGCAGAAGCAGGCGGACGGCAGCCTGGGCGCGGTGGTCTGCGTACACGTTGTCGAGCACTTGCCGCCGCTGCGGCGTCCCGATCTTGCCGCGCTCGCCGCGGCCAAGCTGAAACCCGGGGGCATACTCGCGCTCGAAACGCCGAACCCGGCCTGCCTGGCGATTTTCAGCGGAGACTTCTACATCGACCCGACGCACCACTGCCCGGCGCCGGCGCCGCAACTCCGGTTTTACATGGAAGAGAGCGGCTTGGGCGCCGTTGAAGTGCGCGAACTGAACCCGGCGTACGAAGCCGCGGCGGAGCTGGCGCGCCTCAGGGAAGACCCGGCGGCCCGGCCGTTCGTCGAAAAATTCTTCGGCGGCCTCGACTACGTGATTCTGGGCAGGAAATCATGATCGAGTTCACCGGCGAGCGTGTGGCGCCGGGCCGGGTTCCCGCCGATTTGTTGAACGAGCACTTGGGGCGCTACGCTTTCGCCGAAGCGCTCGTTGCCGGCAAGCGCGTTCTCGACGCCGGCTGCGGCGTCGGCTACGGCTCCGCCCGGCTGGCGGCGCTCGCGGAAACGGTCTATGCGCTCGACAACGCGGCCGAGGCCGTTCGCAGCGGGCGCGCGGAATACGCCGGCGTCCGCTTCATCCAGGGCGACTGCGCGCGGCTGCCCTTCGCGGACGGTTCGTTCGACGCCGTGGCCGCCTTCGAAGTGATCGAACATCTGCGCGACTGGCAGGGGCTGCTCGGCGAGGCCGCGCGCGTGCTGCGCCCGGATGGAACGTTCCTGGTCTCGACGCCGAACCGCATCTACTACGAGGCCTCGCGCGATGAGCCGAACCCGTTTCACGTCCACGAGTTCGACTACGAGGAGTTTTGCGCGGCGCTCGACGCCCGATTCCCTCACCGGAAGATTTTTTTCGAGAACCACGCCAACGCGATCTCCTTTTTGCCGGAAGCGGCCGCGGACGTCCGCGCGCACGTCGAATCGACCGCCGCCGACCCGCGCGCCGCGCATTTTTTTCTGGCCGTGTGCTCGCATTCGCCGCTCGGCGGGCTGCCCGCTTTCGCGTACCTGCCGCGCGGCGGGAACGTCCTGCGCGAGCGCGAGAAACATATCGAGAAGCTCGAAAGCGAGCTTGCGCAGAAAACCCGCTGGCTGAAGGAAACCGCGGCGGAACTCGAAAAACTCACGCGGCTCCACCGCGAAGACCAACAACAGGCCCAGCGCGCGATCGAGGAACTCGAAGCCGAGAACGCCAAAAAAACGCAGTGGGCGGAAGACCTCGACAAGGAGCTCGAGCGCATTGGCGCATTGCTCAAGGACGCCGAAGCGCGGGCGGACGAGCGGACCGAATGGGCATTGCAGCGCGATGAGGAACTCAAGCGCGCCGCCGCGTTGCTCGACGAGGCCGAAGCGCGCGTGATCGAGCGGACCGAATGGGCGCGGCGGCTCGACCGCGAGGCGGCCGACTACCGCGCGCGCATCGAAGCGATCCGCGCCTCTTTCGCCTACCGCGCGGCGCGCCGGCTCGGTCTGGCGCCATCCATCGACAAGGGCCGCTCGGAAGACGAGTAGAGCTTCCGCGCGGGACGGCTACGCCCAGCGGCCCAGCACGGGCAGCCAGCCTTTGCGCGCCAACAACTCGATCAGATTGAACACGATGGCCAGCGCCAGCAGCAGCGGCCACAAATCCATGCTGCGTTCGACAGCTTTGCCCTGCGTGTCGAAGATTTCTTCCGCGTCAGGGTTGAAGCGGCCGCCCGTCGCGGAGGCGATCGTCTCCAGCAGCGCGGCGTCCGCGGCGTATTCGCTGAGCTCCGAATTCTCGCGGTAGTGCGCCGTTTCCGGGAAAAGGGCGTTGTCCGCCGCGGGCCTCATGCGGAACAAGCCGAACCGCCCCTCCGCGGGGAAGCGCGCGGCGTAACCGCCGTCGACGCGCTCGGGCGTCCGCGCCTGCCGGTATCCGTCCGGCCCCAGAGCGTAGATATCGGGCGGGTTTGCGGCCTCGGAAGCGCCGGCGGAACGGTAACGCGCCACGATCTCGTCGTTGGCTTCGTCGTACTCCGTTACCGCGTTTTCGGCGGCGGAGCGCGGCAGGATATCGCGGATCGCGTTCGCCCAGAAGCGATCGAATCCATCCCAGGCCATCCAGTTGGCGGCCCAACGGTCTTTGGCGTCGGAAGCGAAGACGATCGATCGTCCCAACCCGTATTGCCAGCGGATCAGCAGCGGGTCTTCGTCATCGACCCGCAGAATCGTATCGGCCTCCGGCTTGGCCTCGAACTTGACCCAGCCCAGCAGCGGCCCCGGCTCGGAAAGGTCGAGATCGGCCAGGATTTCGTATTCGCGGTCGGCTATCGGCGTGAACTCTTTTTCGGTGACCGACGAGCCGGTATGCTCCATCACGTCGCGCAAGACGATCTGCTCCAGCGATGAGATATCCAGCAGGAAATACGATTTGCCCTCCGCGCTGTTGGCGACGCGCTCGAGATACGAGCGGTTGACGTCCTGCCCCAGGCCGATCGTCGAAATCGTAATCGCGCTCATCGCCGCTTCACGGGCCAGGGCGATGCTGTCCCCTTCTTCCGAGATGCCGTCGGTCAGCAGCAGAATATGCTTATAGACGGTCTGTTGAGGTCGAATCGCCTCGTAGGCTTCGCGCAGGGCCGGCGCGATCTGCGTGCCGCCGTCGGCGATGATGCCGCCGATCAGTTTCTGCGTCGCCGCGGGGAACTCGTTGCGCTGCAGCGGAACGGCCCATTCGAACGAATTGTCGAAAGCCAGCACGCCGACCTTGTCGATCGTGCGCAGATTCTCGACGACGCCGAGCGCCGATTGCCGGGCAAGCTGCATCTTCTTGCCTTCCATCGACGACGACTTGTCCACCACGAGCACGACGGCGATGCCTTCGGGCAGCCGAGGCGGCGCGAGCTTCGCCGGCAGCATGGCTTGCAAGATGTCTTCTTCCGCCTGCTCGTCGGGTTCCCGATACAGATTGCGCTCGCCGGCGATCAGCAGGAAGCCGCCGCCTTCGCGGACAAAATGCTCCGCCGCCGCCTTGGTTTTCTCGCTCCAGGCCTCGAAATTCTCGTTCGCCGCGACGATGACGTCGTATTGCCGCCGCGCCTCTTCATCGAGCGCCGAAGCGCTGCCGGCCTGCCGCAAGTCGAAACCGGAAGACGTCAGGATGCCGGCGAGCGGCGCTGCCGCCGCGCTGCCGTCGCCGGTAATCAGCAGCGCGCGGGGGCGGCGCAGAGAAACGGCGCCGGCGAAGCGCGCCTCGCCGAGAGCCGGCGAGCGCAGGGCGCCTTCGATCAAATGCGATCCGGCGGCGTCCAGGCGCGCGCGAACCGTGACCAGGCTTTCGCCCTCGGGCAGTTGCAGCACCGACTCGCCGATTGTCTTGCCTTCCGCGCGCAACTCGACCGCGGCCGCCGCGGCCGCCGGGCTGCGCACCGTCAGGGAGATCGGGAACCGCTCGCCGACGAACGCCCGATTGGGCATGGTCACCGCCCGCAGGCTCAGTTCCGGCGGCTCGCGCCCGGGCAGCGCAACCGTGTCGATCGGCACGCCTTGCCGGCGGGCCTCGAAAACGGCGCGCTCAACGGCGCCTTCATTGGCCAGTCCATCGCTCATCAGGACGATACGGCGTACCCGGTCCGCGGGCAGGGCGCTCATCGAGTCGCGCAGCGCCGCTTCGAGATTCGTCGAACGCGCGGCGGCTTCGTCTTCGAGCGAACGCGCGGCTCTGGCGGCGAAGTCCATCGGACGCAGGCTGTGTCCGCCGGCGGCGCCCCGCGCGCGGCTTGTAAAGGCCTCCTGCCGCTCCCGCTGCGCTTCGGGGATGCTGGCGGAAACGTCGCGCAGCACGGCGACCGCCGCGTACGTTTCGGCAATCCGTTGCCGCGGCTCGGCCAACGCGAGGACGATCGCCAGCAGCGCGGCTGTTTTCAGCAGCAGCCCCAGACGGCGGTAGCTTCGCCGCCATCCCCAAGCGCACCAAGCTATCGGCGCGGCGGCCAGGACGAGCAGCCATTCGTGGGCGAAGCTCACGGCAGCGCCTCCTCCGCCTGCCGCGCTTCTTCCGCGCCGGCTCCGGCGCCGGCAAGGGATGCGTAACCCGCGCGGACCGGCTCCGGCGAAACCGCCGCGGAACCCGAGAGGCCGCCGCGTCCGAAGCGTATCCAGTCGAAGATCAGGATCGCGCCGGCGGCCAGCGCCAGCCACGGCCAAAGAACAATCGGCGCAGCGGACGCCGCTGCGGCCGGCGGCGCGCCGCGTCGAACTTCGCCGCCCGGCTCCCACGTCTCGGAGGCGATCTCGGGCAAGTTCAAATGGAGCGCCGCGCGCCGGTCGGGCGTGGCGACGCGGTACTCTCCGCGCTGCTCCGCGTAGAAACGCACGGCGTCATCGGTCAACACCCAGGGAACCGTCCGCCCGTCCGCGCGGCGCACCTCTATCTGACCGCGGCGGTACCCGCCCGCCGCCAGGGAAACCAGTCCCGGGGGCCGCGCCTCCACGGTTCCGGTCTGGAAGGCGTCCGGCTCGAGCCAAGCCACGGCATTGGCGAAAAGCAGCGGCGCCGCGAGATGGTTGCGCACCGCGCCGCCGGCAAGATCGAAACCGAAGGCCACGAATCGCCGGCCTGCCGAGGAACGCGCCACCGCCGCCGGTCCCGCGGCGGTTCGGGCGATCACCGTGTCGCCGTCCTGCGGCTCGAAGATGGAGACGCTCCGCGGGGTGAAGTCGCGGTCGCGCACGCCGCGCGCCAGCGGATGCTCCACGGCCCATTCGACGATCGGTTCGGCGGACGCCCGGCGTTGGATGGGCACGGGCGACTGCGCGGTTTCGGGGGCGATATAAACGGCCCGCCGGGAAGACGCTCCGGCCGCGCCGCCCGCCCAGACGTGGACGGCGTCCGCGGAAAGATCGCCGGGCCGCGAGACGTAGCGCGGCCGCACGCGGGCGCCTGCCGCGAACAGCGGCTCGAAATCGCGCGGGGCGCCGCCGATAATTTCAATCGCGGGATGCGCCGCCGCCGGCAGATCGACCGCCGCTTCGTTGTTGGCGGCGAATCCGTCGTCGCCGGTCAGCCGCGCCGTGAGGCGGCCGGGGCGCTCGCTGCGGATGCGGAAGGCCAATTCTCCGGCGGCGTTCGCGGCGATATCCAGCTTGCGGTAGCCCAGCCGCGCGGCATTGAAGAAAAACTCCAGATTGGCGGTCTGCCGCTCGTCCGAATAGTTTTCGACCGCGGCGGTTACGTCCCATTTGTCGGACTCCGCGGCGTTGGGCGCGGCGCGAAGAGAGCGAAAACCCAAAGTATCCGCCGGGGCGTCCGCGGCGATGAAGCGCACGGCGGGCAGGCGGCCGACCCGCACCGCTTTCTCGCGCACCCGTCCGGGGCCGATATAGACGGTTTCCCCGATATCGGCGCGTTCGGCAAGCTCGGCGTCGGAGGCGTCGAGAGCAAGCCGCAGCGCTCCCGCCGCAAGCTCGAAGGCGCTCGACAAGTCGGTTGCCGTGAAACCCGGCTCCGCTTCGGCGATGCCCGCGGCGAGCTTTTCCCGATCCGCGGTGAAGGCGGCCTTCACCGCGGGGGAACCGTCCGCTTCGATCAACAGAACCGAATCCCCGGCGGGCAGCGCCCGCAACCAGGCAAGCGCCCGCGCCTTGGCCTGCTCCATCAGCACCGCCCCGTTCTCCGAGGAAGCGGCCATCACGGCGGAAGTATCGAGGATGATCGCGTGCCGCCGCGCCGGACGACTGAGACCGTCAGGGCGCGGGTCGGCGATCGCCGACAACAACAGCAGCAGCGCAAGCAATTGCAAGAGCAGCGACAGCGGCTGCTGAATCGTCTTGTGCCTTTGGCGCACCGCCGGCGCGGGACGGCGCGGCCAGAAGCGCAGCGTCGAAACCACCGCTCGCCGCCGGGCGCGGTCGTAGTAGTAGAGCGCTGCCAGGAGGCCGGCAAGGGGCAGATACAGCCCCAGAAGCTGCCCCAACGCCAGATTCAACAGACCCACGGCTTACCTACTGCGCGGCGACCGACCCGCCGGCGGGCAGCGAACCGAAGAGAACGTTCTCGAGAGGCAAGGTCGTCGAGAGGTGGATGTAGCGCGAGCCGAAACGCTTGGCGCGGTGCTCCAGCGCGGCGCAGAAATCGTCGTACCCCCGGCGGTACTCCGCGGCGGCCGCGTCATCGACGCTCACCCGCAGCACGCGCTCCGACTCGGCGTCGTAAAGCTCCAGTTCTCCCCGCCAGGGCGGCTCGCGGTCGGCCGGCCCCGCCAAGTGAACGAGCTGCACCTCGTGGCCCGCGTTGGCCAGATACTCGAACGGCGGCTCGCCGGCAGAGTCGTCCATGAAATCCGAAATCACGAACATCAGTCCGGGGGCAAGGTACTTCGTCAGATAGTCCCGGATCGAACGCTCGAAATCCGAAGGCTCGCCCGTGCGCAGGCCGCTGAGGAATCGCGAGGCCAGAGCGTAGCGCTGCCGCCCACCCTGCGCCCGAAACTCCTCGCCCAGCCCGCTGGCGAAGGGCTGCAGGACGATCGTCTCCAGCCGCACGAGGCCGATGTAACAAAGCGCGGCGGCCAAGCGGCAGGCATAGGCGAACTTCGCCTGGTCAGCGCTTGCCCCGCCGCAGGCCATCGACTCGCTGGCATCGATCAGGATGCGCACCGGAGTGCGCGGCTCGGTGCGGAACATCTTCAGGAAAAGCCGCTCCAGGCGCATGTACGCGCGCCAGTTGACGGCCCGCAGATCGTCCCCGCGGTGGAAGTGGCGGTGGTCGAGAAATTCGTGCCCCACGCCCGCGTAGCGCGAGACGTTGTTGCCCCCGAGCAGTCCCTGAAACGACCGATTCCAACGAATCGTCAGCCGCTCCAGACGCTTGAGCGATTTTCCGTCCAGCAACTCCGCCGGGGCGCGCATCGCTTCAGGGTATCAACCGAGAGCGCCCCGCCGCCCGCGCGGGGGCTGCGCCGGCGGGCGCGGGGCGCGGTGATACCCTGAAGCTTCCCGGCGATGAAGATTATCGACATGCTGCGGCAGGGTCGGCGCACCGTCTCGTTCGAGTTCTTCCCGCCGAAAAACGACCGGGGTTTCAGCGATCTGTTCGACACGGTCGAGGCGCTCAAGCCGCTGCAGCCGAGCTATGTTTCGGTAACCTACGGCGCCGGCGGCGGCACGCGCCGCAAGACCGTCGATCTGGTCAAGCGCATCAAGCACGATATCGGCATCGAGGCCATGGCGCACCTGACCTGCGTCGGCGCCTCTTCCGCCGAGATCGCCGCCGTGCTGGAAACTCTGCGTCGGGGCGGCATCGAAAATCTGCTCCCGCTGCGGGGCGACCCGCCGAAGGGGCAAGAAACCTTCGAGGCGGCGGCGGGCGGGTTTCGCTACGCCAACGAACTCGCCGCTTTCATCCGCGAGAGCTACGATTTCTGTCTGGGCGGAGCCTGCTACCCCGAGACGCACCCCGAGGCGCCGAGTCCGGCGGCCGATCTCGAAAATCTGAAACGCAAGGTCGATGCCGGCGTCGATTTTCTGATCACGCAACTGTTTTTCGACAACGCCGACTTCTACCGCTTCCGCGACAGGGCCGCCGCTGCGGGCATACGCGCGCCCATGCTGGCGGGCATCATGCCGCTGCGCAGCCTCAGTCAGACGAAACGGTTCGCGCAGATGTGCGGCGCGCGGATTCCCGCCGACCTGTTGGCCAAGCTCGAGCCGGTCGAAGACGACGCCGAGGCCGTTCGCGCGCTGGGCACGATGCATGCCGCGCGTCAATGCGAGCAACTGCTGCAAGAAGGCGTGGCCGGGCTGCACTTCTATACGCTCAACCGCTCGACTGCGACGCGCGCCATTTTCCAGCACATCAAGGGGCAACTGGGCTGGTGACCCCGCGCGGCTTCATTTGAGCGACAGCCCGCCGTCAACGGCCAGGGTCTGCCCGGTAATGAAGTCGGGGCCGGTCAGGAAATGCAGCACGGCCCGGGCGACTTCCCCGCCGCGGCCGCTGCGCCCCATCGGCGCGGCCCGCGCCAAGCGCGCGATGTCTTGCGGCATTTCGCCGTCGAAATGGATCACGCCGGGGGCGACGCTGTTGACGGTGATTTGCGGCGCCAACGCCTTGGCCAGGGAACGGGTCAGCATGATGACGCCCGCCTTCGACGCTCCGTAGGGGATGCGCCGGCTCCAGGGCCGGATGCCGCCGAGCGAACTGATGTTGACGATTCGGCCGCCGCCGTTTTCAAGCATGAGCCGGGCGGCCTGTTGACAGCAGAAAAACACCGCTTTCAGATTGACCGCGTGGACGTCGTCCCAATCCTTCTCGGTGACTTCATGCACGTCCATCTCTCGGTAGCGCGCCGCGTTGTTGACCAGCCCATCGAGACGCCCGAACGCCTCATGCGCTTCGGCGAACAACCGCCGGATGTCGTCCACCCGCGTCAGGTCGGCCTGAAAGGCGCGGCCGCCGCACGCGGACGCCGTCTGTTCGGCCTCGTCGGCGGAAGCGCCGTAGTGGACCGCAACCCGCGCGCCGCGCCCGGCAAGCTCCAGGGCAATGGCGCGCCCGATGCGGCGGGCCGCGCCGGTAACGACCACGACCTTGCCCTCAAGATCATTCACTGCGCCTGCGGCTCCGTGTTGTCGTATTACGATGAAAGACGGAAAGCATGTCTCCTGCCGCGGCCGGCGGCGTTCATTCATCCATGCAAAAATTTATCATTATCGGCCCGCAGGGCTCGGGCAAGGGGACGCAGGCCGGACTGCTGACCCAGAATTACGATTTCGTCCACATTTCCATCGGCGATATCTTCCGCTGGCACGTCGGGCGCCACACCAAGCTCGGCGCGCGGGTCAACCGCATTACCGCCGAGGGGCGGCTGGTGCCGGACGACATCGTCGAGACCGTCGTGCGCGACCGCCTCGAAATGCACGACTGGAACTACGGATTCGTTCTTGACGGTTTTCCGCGCACCAAGCCGCAGGCGCTGTATCTTTTCGAGAACTGGAATCTCGATTACGCGGTCTATCTCGATCTGCCCGACGAAGTGGTGCGCGACCGCGTGCTGCACCGCGCCCGCGTCGGCGAAGGGAGCGGCTTCACCAAACGAGCCGACGACAATCCCGAATCGCTCAAGACGAGACTCCGTGAATACCATGAGAAAACGCGCCCGCTGCTCGATTTGTTTCGCGAGCGCCGCATGCTGCTCACCGTGGACGGCAACCGTTCGATCGAGGAAGTGCATCGCTCGATTGTCGCCGGCCTGAGCTTGGAAGACGGCAACGGCCGCCCGTGGTTCAGCCGCAAAATCGCCGGCGGATAGCAAAAAACCGCCGGGGAAAAAACCTGCGGCGGCGCGCCGGCGGGACTCCGGTGCTGGTAAGGTAAAGAACATGAGTGAAACCGCCTCCAAAACTCTCGGCCCGTCCGGCGGGTCGTACATCGGCCCGAACGTGCGCATCAAGGGCGATATCAAGGGTTCCGAAACCTGCCTGATCGCCGGCAAGGTGCAGGGAAGCATCGACATCGAGTCCGAGCAGGTGGTCATTGCGCCGGGCGGCGAGGTGCAGGCCGATATCCAGGCGTCGAAGGTCTCGATTCAAGGGTCGGTCCGCGGCGATGTCAAAGGCTCGAGCCGCGTCGAGTTGCGCAAAACCGCGGTGATGGACGGCAATCTGACCACGGCGCGGATATTCGTCGAAGAGGGCGCCGTTTTCCGCGGACACATCGAGATGCCCGACGAGACGAAACAGCAGCCTGCCGCCGCCAAACCGCAGTCGGCGCCTCAGCCCCGGCCCGCCCAACCGCAGCCGGCGCAGAGCGCCCCGGTCGAACGGCGTCAAGCCTGACGCCGGCCGCATTGCGCGCCAGGCAGCCCCTGTGCGCCAAGCGCCGGGCGCGTCAGGGGTTGACCGCCTCGACGCTCTTGACGATATCGAGATAGTGGTTGACGACGCGGCGCACCTCGAAGCCCGCGGCTCGAACGTTCTCCACCGTCGGACGGACGACTTCCGGCCCGAGCCTGCGCGTGATCGGGTTCATGGCGCGCAGCATCAGATTGAACGGAAACCAGCGGCTGCCGGTATGCTCGAACATGCGCAGATCGCCGCCCGGCCGCAGCACCCGCCGAAGTTGCCCGAGCGCCTCGACCGGGCGCGGCACGGAGCAAAACGTGCAGGACGTGTAGATCTGATCGAAGCGCGCCGCGGGGAAATCCATTTCGTGGACGTTCATCCGCCGCAGTTCCAGCGCGCCGTCATAAGCCGCTGCCCGGGGTTGCGCCCGTTCGAGCATGTTTTCGCTGATGTCGATGCCGACGATGTTTTGTCCGGGCGGGAAAAGGGCGATATCGAGACCCGTGCCGACCGCCAGAAAGAGGACCCTGCCGGACATCGGCGCGAACAACGCCCGCTTGTAGTCAGCCCAACGGCGTTCCGACGCCCGCGCGGTGAAGCGGTCGTATGACGCCGCCGCGCGGTTCCACTTGCGGCGGGCCGCTTCGTCCATCAGGAAGCCTCGCCCCGCAGCAGCAGGTTCATTACAGACGCACACAGGAACGCCGCCGCGCCGACGGCCGCGCCCAGCGCGGCGAAACGCCCCGCGCCGCCGCTGAGCATCGCGGCGGTCATTCCCGCGGCCATGCCGGCCAGCATCGAGGGCATCATCACCTCGAAACAGCCGAATGCCAACTGAAACGGCGCCGCGGCCGCGAATGCCGCGGCCATGCCCAGCGCCATGCCCAGCGGCATCGTTGCCCAGACGGGCCAGGAATCGGGCAGCACGGCCCCCGCCAGCACCGCCGCCGCAGCGCCTGAAGCGGCAGCGGAAAGCAGGTCGCCGACAAGGAAAAACATACGCTGAGCGGTCGTCACGGCGGCTCCCTACGCGGCTTTCGGCGCCGTCGCCGCCAGAAACGCCCGCACCTTGCGCGCATCCTTGACGCCGGGCGCGCTTTCCAGGCGGGAACTCGCGTCCACTCCCCAAGGCGCGATGCAGCGCACCGCCTCGGCGACGTTGGAGCCGTCGAGACCGCCGGAAACAATCAACTTGCCGTAGCGCTTGGCTTCGACGGCCGGCGGCCAATGGAAGGTTTCGCCGGTACCGCCGAAAACGCCGGGCCGCGCGGTATCCAGCAGGAACGCATCGACGCGGAACGCGGCCAGCGCCGACGCGCGGAACCCCGCGCCGACGCGAACCGCTTTCCATATTTCGACGCCCTGGGGCAGTTTCCGGCGAACCTGCTCGCAGCGCCGCGGCGTTTCGTTGCCGTGCAACTGCACGACGGTCAGCGCGGCCGCGCGCACTGTATCCGCGATGGTTTCGGGGTCTTCATCGACGAACACGCCGACGCGCCGCACGCCGCTCGGAACGCCTGCCGCGATCGCCGGCGCGCGCGCCGCGCTGACCGCCCGCGGACTGCCGGCATAGAAAATCATGCCCAGCGCGTTGGCGCCGCAGGCGGCGGCATGCAGCGCGTCTTCGGTCCGCGTCAGGCCGCAGACCTTGCGAACAGCGGGTTGCGTGTTGTCGCCCATAATCTCAACCGGCCGGCGGCTCCAAAAATAGGCGCCGGCCGGCCGCAGCCCTATTCCAAAGCCTGCGCAATCGAGGCCGTTTCGCCGTCGGTAATGCCGAAAACCCAGCGGATGCCTTCGAGCCACATCTGCTGCATGTCAGGGCGGTCCCAAACCGATTCGCGGTGGCCCAGCACGCAACTGAACACGCGCCCCTTGCCGAACTCGCGCACCCAGGCCAAAGCGTAGTCGCCGTCCGTCCTTTCCACGTTTTTCTTCGTCATGTCCACGCTCGAGGCATCGAGGCTCATCAGCACGCGCAGTTTGTCCCGCGAATAGCGGTTGAGCTGATAGATTTCGTCCGTAATGCGGAACGTTTTCGGAAAATGCTTCGTGATCGGATGCTTGCGGTCGTCCACGCGCACGGTCACTTCCTGGTGCCAAGGGTGATGGTTGAAGGCGCCGCCGACCATGTCGATGTACTCGGGCCAGCTTTCGCGGAACGAGTCGGTGCCGCTGTGGCCGACCAGGATGCCCTTGCCGTCTTCCTTGACGAAGCGCATCAAATCCGCTTTCTGGTCGTCGGTCAGCGGCAGGTCGCCCTGCGTATAGAAGAAAACCGCGTCGTAGTAATCGAGATTCTTGCGGTTGCCCCGCAGCTTCTGCTTCGTCAGCAGCCTCGTATCGGTGTGGAAACGCACGTCGAAAAGGCCGCTGCGCTCGCCGATCTTGGCCAAGGTGAACATCGCGTGCGAGACCGAATCGTGGGCGAAGGTTTCGGACCCGCCCAGCGCGAGAATGTGCTTTTTGCCGTCTTGCCCCTGCAGGCTGCCGGCAAAAACGGCGGCGAGAAAAACGAAAGCGGCGGCGGACGGGAAACGGCGTTTCATATGCACACAGTTTCGCATACCGCACCCGCCTAAATGCGGTTGATCAGGGTCGCCACGTAAGCGGCGCCGAAACCGTTGTCGATATTCACCACCGACACGTTGCTCGAACAGGAGTTCAACATGCCCAGCAGAGCCGACAGCCCGTTGAAGCTGGCGCCGTAACCGACGCTCGTGGGCACGGCGATCACCGGCGCCGAAACCATGCCGCCGACGGCGCTGGGCAGGGCGCCTTCCATGCCGGCGCAGCAGATGATGACCCGCGCCTCGTTCAGTCGATCGAGGTTCGACAACAGGCGGTGAATGCCGGCGACGCCGACGTCGTAGATCGTCTCGACCGCGTTGCCCATCACTTCGGCGGTAACTTGGGCTTCCTCGGCGACCGGGATGTCGCTCGTGCCCGCGCAGACGACCGCGATCTTCGCCTTGCCGCGGTTCTGCCGGTCGCCCCAAACCCTGACCGCCGACGAACGCGGGAAAAACTCCGCCTTGTCGTCGAGGCCGCGCACCGCCTCGAACATCGCTTCGTCCGCGCGGGTCACCAGCAGATTCGGCGACCGTTCCAGCAGCTTTTCGGCGATCGCCCGCACTTCGGCGGCCGTCTTGCCCCGCCCCAGGATGACTTCGGGCATGCCGTGGCGCAAGGCGCGGTGGTGATCGACCTTGGCGAACCCGAGGTCTTCGAACGGAAGGCGGCGCAACTCGCCGAGGGCGTCATCGACGCCGCGCGAGCCGCCGCGCACCGCTTCCAGAAGGGTTCGGAGTTGTTCTTCGTTCATGGTTGCCGTCCGCTCATTCCCGCCGGCCGTTGGGCGGCGCGTAGCGCCCGATCTCCAGCACGGGGTCCGGCCCGGAGCCCGGCGGCGTATCGATGACCTGCGCCACTTTCCGCTCGCCGACGGAGACGACCCAGATTTGATCCTTGTCCTGCACGCCCGCGAAGGCGTATTCGCCGCCGCGCGAGAGCGAGATCGACAGCGGCGCGCCGCCGAGCGGGACGGCGGCGATCTGCTTGCCCGCCGCGGCGTCGGCGATGCCCACGGCCTCGCCGTGCTGCAGCGAATACACCAGCAGGCGCTCGTCCGGCGTCGCCGCGACGCGGTTGACGCCCTCGCCCGTAGCGATGGAGCCGACGACCGTCTTCGCAGCCGTATCCACGATGTCGATGCGGTTGTCGTCGCGGCAGGTCACCCACAGCTTCGAGCCGTCGCGCGAAAGCAGGCTGCCTTGCGGACCCTTGCCTACCGGAATCAGCTCGAGCTCGCCGGTAACCGCATGAACCGCGCCGACGGTCGCCGAAGCCGTGTTCGACACGTAGCCCCACTCGCCGCGGCTGTCGAACGTGACCATGTGCGGGTCGGCGCCGCCGTTGTCGAAATCGCCGATCACCGCCAGAGCGTCGAGGTCGGCCAGCACGAGGCGGTCGGGATTTTCCGACGTGATGAACGCCCGGCTCGAGCGCGGGTCGAGGCCGATACCGTGCGGGCGGTGGAACTTGCCCAGCGGCAGGATGCCGACGCGCTTGCGCGCCGCGACGTCGATGACCGAAACCGTATTGCCGCCCGGTCCGTCGTAGTCCATCCAGAGCACGCCGTTATCGGAGACGTAAGCATGCCTGCCGTCGGCGGACAGCGCCATTTCATGCGGCGTTTCACCGACGGCAATGCCCGCGACGCGCTCGCCGGCCGAGGTGTAGAACCCGACTTGATTCGCTTTTTTCTCCACCACCATCAGAGCCGCGCCGTCCGCGGCCCGTGCTGCGGCGGAGCCTGCAAGCAGAAGTGCGGCAACCCCTGACAACATGAAAAGATTCCTCCCCAACGCTTGATTTCGGGGAACGATTGATTGTACCTTGACGGCTATGGCCCGCAGTCTCAACAAAGTCATGTTAATCGGAAATCTCGGCAAAGACGCCGAGACGCGCTATACGCCGAGCGGCACGGCCGTGACCAACTTCAGCTTAGCTACGACCGCGCGCTCGAAAGACGCTCAGACCGGCGAGTGGAAAGAACATACCGATTGGCACGACGTCGTGCTGTGGCGCGCCGAAAAAGTCGCCGAATACCTGACGAAAGGCCGCCAAGTCTATGTCGAGGGCCGGCTGCAAACGCGAAGCTGGGAAGACCAGAACGGTCAGAAGCGCTACCGCACCGAGGTCGTCGCCGACAGCTTCGGGGTAATGCTGCTCGGCGGCCGCGATGGAGGCGGAGGCGACTTTTCGCGCGGCGCGGGCGCTTCCGGCGGGTCTTCCGCGGCCGCGCCGGCCAAGGGCGGCGGCGATTTCGACGGCCAAGGGGTCAGCGACGACGACGTTCCGTTTTAGAGAAGATCCGAACAAACGGGTAGAAACGGCGGGCGCAGCCGCCCGGCTCAGACCCGCGGCGAGCTGTCTAGCATGAAGAGTTTCATTCAGGAAAAAGAAGCGCTTCATGCACGGATTGTTCACCTTGCGCGGCAATGATCGCCTGGGATCACTTATTTTCAAGTCCCGCGGCCGAAAATCGACCGGATGCCTTCAGCTCTCTCTTCACTGAAGCCGTGCGGTTCCCCCCTAACCCCTATCCCCTGCCGGACCTTCCTTAAGCGGTCTCCGCCCGCGGGGACGCGGCGTTTGACATTGCCGCTCCGGCGGTACGATGCTGATTGTTTATGAAAACCGAAGGTCAACTGCCGTTCAGGCTCTTCGGCATCGTTGAGACGGCCAAGCGCTTCGACCGCGCGGCGTTTCAACTCGGGGCCGCGAGGCAGGCGGCGACCGCGGACGCCGTTCACGATCTGCGCGTTTCCATGCGCAGGCTGTCGGCTGCTCTCGATTGTTTCGCGCGGTTGTTCGACAAAAAGGATTTGCGCGCCTTCAAGCGCCGCATCGAGAGAGTGCTCAAGGCCGCCGGCGCCGTCCGCGACTACGACATCGCGCTGCAACTGGCCGCCGAGGCCGGAATCGAGCGGGGGGCGCCTCTGGCCGCGTCTCTCGCCGCGAAGCGCCGGCAGAATGCTCTGACGTTGCAACAGGAATTGCGGCGGGGCGGCATCCGCGAATTTTCGGCGCGTTGGCGGGAGAGACTCGGCCTGCGCTGATGGCGGGCGCAGGCAAAAGCCCCGGTTGGAAACTCTCGGCCGGCGCCGCGGAAAACGCCAAACGGGTCTTGCCCCGGCTGGCGGCGGAGTTTTTCGAGATCGGACGCGAAGCCGTCGGCGGGAATGCGAACCCGCGCGCGCTGCACAAGCTGCGGCTGCGCGGCAAGCGGCTGCGCTATTGCCTGGAGATATTCGCGCCCTGTTACGGCCCAGGCATCGACCGCCGCATCGACGAACTCAAGACGGTGCAAGGTTATCTCGGCGAGATCAGCGATTGCTCTGCAACGATCCGCCTGCTGCGCAAAGCCGGGCCGGCCGACAGCCCCGAAAGCAAGCGGTTCGCCGCCTTTCTCCAAGACCGCGAACGGCAGCGGACCGCGTGCTTCCTCGACCACTGGCGGACGGACTTCGACGCCGCGGGCCGGCTCGAAGCGTGGCTCGCCTACCTGAAAAAATAGCGGCGGAGCGTGCGCTCACTGCGTGAGTTGCGCATGAACGTGCTGCGCGAGGTCTCCCAATTGCGGCTCGGTCCAGACGCGGATTTCCGATTCCTTCAGCAACTCGCGCGTGTCGCCGCCAATGCGCGTATCCGCCACAACGTTCAGTTCCGCGCCGGCCAGATGATTTTTAATGCTTTTCAAGCTTTCGGCTTGCTGCCGAGCGTCTCTCAGCGCCAGGGCCTGCACGTAATCGTGGTGTCCGTTCGGTTGGTAGGCGTAATCGAAAATCTTCACCTCGCCCTCCTTACCGTAGGGGACTTCCCAATTTTTTTCGACGCCGAGATCGAAAAGCCGCAACTCGGAGAAAGCCTCGTCGATCTTTTGCAGCAGATAGGGGCGTGTCCCCGGCGCCGGAGTCGCGGCTGCTCTCCCGGCCCCGAGCCGCGGCGGGTCGGCGACAAGCTGCCTGTAAAGCCGTTCGATCTCTTCCGGCGCGCGCCCGCCGAGAAACGTTTTCGGCGGTGAAAAGACGAAGCTGCGCACAAGGCGCTTCTCGAGCGCCGCGAGCCGGTCGTCGAGTCCTTCGCCCGCCTGCTGAAGTTCCTCGAATTCCCGGCAAAGAGCTTCCAGCAAGGGCGCGTCCGCCAGCGGATGGCAGGCGATCCGCTCGAAGGTGCGGGCAAAGCGGGCTTCCACCAGCACGCCGTCCGCGTCGTAGAGCAGCACAGCCAGGTTGTAGAACTCTCCCGATACGACGTTGGGAACATAGCGCAACAGGCGGTATTGCCAGATGCGGTTCGTCTCTGCCGCCGGTTCGGTTCTCTCAGGCTTCATATCCGCCGCTCCCTTCCGCGCCGCGGGAAATTCCGCCCGACGAAGCCCAGCCCTCCCACTTCGGGAACGGGTCCCGCGCCGCATCCTTCGCCGCCCGCACCAGGGCCGCAATGTTCCCCCGGCGGATGAAAAGCTGCTCCAGCAAATCTTCGAGCGCCGTGTAATCCGCCCCCAGCCATTCCGGCGGAATCCGTTTGTAGGCGTCGTCCAGCACTTCGGGCGGACATTCGCGCGCCAACGTCAGCCACGGCTCGAAACTCTCGAATCCCGTTACGTTTTCATATACTTCCCGGCGCATGTAAAGCCCCCGCTCCGGCGAGTCCGCGAACTTCCAGTGCTGCGCGTTGAAAGCGAACCCGTGGTCGATCATGTTGACCACATAGACCGGCTGCCGCGGCGGCGTGTTTTTCCCGTTCACAACGCCGCTGCTTGCAAGCCAGCGCCCGGCCCGGTCGCGGAAGAAGATCGCCTGGCGGCCGTTGACGTTGTTCACCCACTTGTCGAACACGAGCACGCCGAGAAAAGCATTGCGGTTCAACACCGTGCGCAGCACGGTTGAAGGCACAAAATCGTAAACCGCATGGGCGCTCGGGTCCAGCGGGTAGCGCGAGCCGAAGTGCAGCCCCGGCTCGCAACGCACGGTGCTATAGCCTTTTTCCATCGCCAGATCGGGACTGACCTCGATGAGGCCGGGAGAAACCTCGACCAAATCCCAGGGCGGCGCCGGAAGTTGCAGGTACTTGAGCAGCGTATAGGCGATCAACTCGTTGACCAGTACGCGCGGATGCTGCGGATTGTTGCGGAACTTGACGACGTAGAAATTCCCGTCGCTCGCCAGCAGCAGATGCGCGTGGGCGCCTCCGCGCATCTTGCGTATGTGTTCTCGGGCTTGAACGGGCATGGCGCCGCCGTTGCGCGCTCGTCGGGGCGCCGCCGCTAACGGTTGACGATCTTGACGCGGAAGTAGGGCTTCGATTTTTCCGCGGGGTCCATGGCGAACTCCTGATGCGTTTTCTGCGCATCGTAATCGCGCCAGAGCCACGTCAGCGCCTCGGGCAACTCGGCGTTGCCGTGCTGCGTGTTGTGTTGGGCGTTGCCGAAGCTGAAACGGAAATCGTATTCCTTCATCTTGAGCGAGTTGGCCAACTGGATGTTCTGCAGCGGCCAGCTTCCATACGCGTTTTCGAGGTCGTAGCTGCCGTCCTCGAGCCAGATGCGGATGTTCTTCCGATCCCGCTTGCGGATCAGAAACGGCCAGATGTTCCCGCCGTCGAGCGTCTCGGCCGGGTCGTCGGCGCCGAAGCGGCCGAGCGGGTAGCCGTTGCGCGGGTTCTCCTGCCCGTAACGCCACTGGATGGAGGCGTAGCTGCCAATCCGCGAAAGCACGCGGCCGAACGCCTGCGGGCGGAACCAAGCCGAGTTCAGCGAGCAGATGCCCCCCGAAGACTGGCCGCCGATCGCCCGCGAGTAGCCGTCGCCGCGCAGGCGGTACAGCGCATCGACCTTGGGGAAAATCTCATCGACGACCATTTTGTTGTAGTCGTCGTTGAAAGTGTCGTAGAGCACGCTGCGCATGTGCCCGATCGACTGCGGCGCATAGCCGGAATCGTTGTCGTAGTCGCCGATTTCTCCCGGAGCGATCAGCACCTGCACCATCGGCGGAATCTTCTTCTGATGAACCAGATTCTCTATCACCGTCATGCTGCGCGAACGTTTGCCGCGTTCGATAAAGCGGTGGCCGTCCTGCCAGACCATCGCCGGCGCGGGCGCGGACGGGTCGACGCCCGGCGACGCATAAACCCAGTACGAGACCTTCCAGCCCCCGTAAACGGCGCTCTCATGGACGAATTCCTCGGAAAGTTTGCCTTGGGGGACGTTTTCTTGCGGATAGGAATCGAGGCCGTAGGCGGCCGTGTCGAAACGTTTGCCGCCGAGAATTGCGCCCTGCACGCGGTAGTAGTGGGCGTGAGAAGTCCCGGTGCGCAGCGTTGCGGCATGGACCCACAGATTCCCCGGCAGCGAACGCATCGGCTTGGCCGGCTCGTCGTTGATATAGAGATGCGGCCGGCTCTCTGCGGCGAGCGCCCAGACGAATTGCCCGCCGTAAGCGGCTACGGCCGACCCGTCGCCGAGGTCGTTTGTCGAAAAATGCTTGCGCGCCGCCGCAGCCTGCGCATCCGGCGCGGCGCCGCTCCGCAAAAGCTTGAAGAGTTCCCGATTTTCGATGTCTCCCATGCGTCGATATCCTCCTGAGACGGTCTCTCAAAAATCATAGCAACGGCGGGTTGCCGCGGTCATTCGCCGCGCCCCCGCGCGCTATTCCGCGGGCGGGTAACAGCCGAGCACCGCCAGCATCTCGGTCATCTCGCGCAAATGCCGCAGCGCGTTGGCGCAATTCTCTTCGTCCGGCGAACCGAGGATGTCCACGTAGAACAGATACTCGAAAGGCCGCCCCTTCAGCGGACGCGACTCGATCCGGGTCATGTCGATATCGCGCAGCGCGAATGCGCTCATGCAGCGGAACAGGGCGCCGGGAACGTTCTTCGTGACAAAGGCCAGCGAGGTCTTCAGCTTGCCCGCCGGACGATCCCAATCCGGCGGCGTTTCGCGGCTCAGCAGGAAGAAACGGGTGTAGTTCTCGCGGTCGTCCTCGATCGACTCGCGCAGGATTTCCGCCCCGTAATACTCGGCCGCGTGCGCCGAAGCGATTGCGGCGACCGACTCGTCGTCGCCTTCCATCACGGTCTTCACGCTGCCGCCGGTGTCGTAATGGCTCTCGGCGCGAATGCGCGGGTTCCTGCGGAAGAACTCCATGCACTGCGACAGCGCGACCGGGTGCGAAATCGCCCGCTCGATGCGGCTGAAGCGAGCGCCCGGCCTGCCGATCAGGTTGTGAACGATGCGCACCCGCGTCTCCGCCAGGATGGCCGGCTTGTACTCGAGCAGATAGTCGTAGTTCTCGTGGACGGAACCGTGGAGCGTGTTTTCGAAAGGAATCACCGCGTAACGGGCCTTCCCCGCGCGCAGCGCCTCGTAGGCATCGACGAAGCGCTCCAGCGGATGAAAATCCAACTCGCATCCGGCCAGCAATTGACGGCAGGCCAATTCGCTGAACGCGCCGCGGGCGCCTTGAAACGCTACCTTGATTCGATCCATTCGGACGGGAGAGATTTCATTATAGGCGCCGCGGCGCGCCGCGCCGTCCTGCTTATTCCTTGGCGCTCATCGCGCCGCTTCACTTGGACAGGTTTTCGAACAGAAACAGGCCGCCCTTGCCGCCGACTGCGATATCCAGATCGCCGTCGCCGTCGATATCGACGACCGGGATTTGCATGCCGCCGCCCACGCGCCCGCCATAGTGGACGATATGCCGCACCCACTCCCGCCGTTCGCCGATGTCGATGTATTCGTACCAATAGAGACCCAACGGCTCCCGTCCGCCCGCGTCATGCCCGTTGTGCGCGTAGAGCCGCTTTCCGGTCACGATTTCGGGGCGGCCGTCGCCCGTCAGATCGGCCGGCGTCGTCGCGTGCGGCTGCGACCAGGAGTCGTCGATGAGCCGCCGCTCCCAGTTTCTCCCGCCGCCGGGGCCGGCCTGCTGCCGCAGCCAGAAAAGGCCGTAGTCGTGGGCGTTGGAACTCACGATGTCGCGCAGCCCGTCGCCGTCCACGTCGAGGACGTGCAGAAATCCGGCCGCTTTCTCGATGCGGAACTCCGCGTGGTATTCCCAAGGCGTCTTGCGCGGGTCGCGCGGCGCTTCGAGCCAGCCCCTCGGCGTCAGCACGTCAACGCGCCCGTCGCCGTTTACGTCCCCCGCGCCGATCCCGTGGCCGTGCGCCTCGCCGCGGACTCGCCTCTCGACGAACCGCGCGGCCTCTCCGCTGCCCTCGATGGCGAACCATGAGGTCTTGTCGGCGTCCCGGCCTCCGAACTGCGGCAGGACTTCCGCCCGTTTCCCGTCTCCGTCCATATCGACCAGTAAGGCGAACTCGACCGAAAGCCCTTGGTGAACCGTCTGCTTCTTCCATTCGCCCCTTGCCCGCCCCGGGTTGCGCCACCAGGCGACCTGCTTCTGGAACCAGCTCACGCTGACAATATCGACGGCGCCGTCGCCGTCCACGTCCACGGGCAGATCGCTGAAATTGTCGTTGTAGTTGTTGCGGAACGGGATCGAGCGGAATTTGCGGCGCTTGTAGTCCGGCCCCTCGAACCAGTGCTCGCCGGAAACGATGTCGAGAATCCCGTCGCCGTTCAGGTCCGCGGCGGCGCAGGTCTCGCTGCGCCCCAGGTCGAGCGTATGTTTCTCGAAGGCGATCTCCGGCGAAGGCCCGGCGGCGGCCGCCGCCGTTGCGAAAACGGCGGCGAGGGAAAGCAGTCTGCTCATGACCGCTCCATCATTTCGAGAAACGCGCCCGAAATGCAAGCCCGCCGGCGAAGGATCGACTTTACGAATACGATCGTTGGCTCGCAGCGGCGAAATTGCGCTTGAGCCGCGGCCGCAAGCGGCGGCGCCTTAGCGTCTCCCGATCAGCGATAGCACGAGGGTCAGCAGCGCGCTCAGTACGATGCAGGTGACGATAGGGAAATATACGGTCGTGTTCTTGCCGCGATATACGATGTCGCCGGGCAGCTTGCCCAGGCGCGGCAAGCCGAGTTTCGAAGCAGCAACCGTCAACAGGCCGAGCGCGGCCAGTCCCAAGCCGACCGCGATCAGCAGCTTGCCGATATTCATGGGCGCGCCTCCAGGCAGGGTTCCATCACGGCGGAGCGTTCTGCGCTGCGCAGCGCCGCGGGCGTCAGCGCCGGATGCGGCAGGGACGGCGGCTCGATGCCGGCGCGGGACGGCTGGAACCCGGGCCAGACGCTCTCGGCCTTTGACAGCAGATAGTCCTCGAACCCCTCGCCGGCGGCGTCCCAGGTATGGCGGTCGCCGTGCCGCACCAGCATGAAGCCGGCGCCGTGGGTGCGGTAAACGCGCCCGCCGCTCCGCAGAACGTCCTCGGTCAAGGCCAGATCGACGCTTCTCGGAACCTTCCGCCAGCCGCCGGCGAGATCGAGGCCGCGGCGGGAAATCAGCATGGCGCCGCCGGCCGGAGCCTGCGTCCAATAGCGTTCGCCGCCTCCGCCGGGCGCGTACACGGTGCGGTTCGACGCGGCCAGATAAGTAAACTCCATCCACTTGCCCACCAGTTCAGCGCCTGAATACTCCTGCGCCGCCGCCAAATCCCAGATATGCTCTGCGCCGTAGGCGTCGTCGTCGTCCATTTTGGTCAGCAGCGTCCCGCCGGCAACCTCCGCGGCGGCGTTGAGTACGGTGCCGAGCGGCTCGCCTGCCGCGGTCCGCAGCACTTTTGCCGTGAACGGCAATGCGGCAATCTGCCGCTCGACGACGTCGGCGAACCCCCCGCCGTGCAGCGCCAGGACGAGTTCCAGCCGGGGGTAGGTCTGTCTCGCCGCGGCGGCGAGCGCCCACGGCAAAAACCCGGGCCGCCGGGTTGCCAGCAGGATGGAGACCAACGGAAGCTTCGGCGCATCGCGCGGCGCGTTCCGCCGGGCGCGGGCCCACGACGAATGCCCGCGCAGGGCCGCGCGGCGCATCGCGGCGCCGAGTATCTCGTGCTCGACGGCGGCCATGCCGTTTGTATCGACGGTCATCAGCCGGTGCAGTTCGCCGCCGAGCAGCGGACGAAGCTCGTCCCCGCCGTCCGCCAAGTGTATCGCCGCGCCGGCGGCGGCCAAGCGGACCAACTCCGCGGCCCGCGCCGCTGGGTCGGCGTGAAACGCCGCCGCGTCTTCGATGCGGCCGGCCCGTCGAAGCCGGCGCAGGTTGCGGCGGGCGATGACGCGGCGGGCGCGAATGCCGGGCGGCAGCAGTTCCATAGGACCCAGCGCCGCCGTTTCGTTGCCGCCGCTGCGCCGCAGGCCGATCGGGTTGTAGGCGCGCAGGTCGAAGGCGGGAACCGGCTCGTCCGGCGTCCGTTGCGCCGGCGCGGGCTTGGCCCGCATTCGCCGGCTCCGCAGAGAGCTTTCGAGATGCCGGAGTGCTGTTCTCAGCCGGTCGGCCGCCCATCGCCCGCCGGCGGCCGACCACTTCAGAAAAGACCGTATCCCCCGCGGGAAGCGGGTATTGCGCGCCCGCTCGGGCAAGCTCCGCCCGGTGCTCACTGCGCGATCAGATAGGGCTTGACGAAATCGAGCGTCCGTTCGAGCGCGCGCCGCGCATGGCCGTCGAGTTCGCGGGCTTTGGGGTTGCGCACCCGCCAATTGGGGAAAACACCCCTCAGGTGCAGCACGTAGGCCAGAGCGGGCAGCCCCCAAGCGCTCACTTGGGTAACGAAAAGCATCGTCTTGGAAAACATGTCCAGAGACTCGGCGCGGCTGCCCCGATGCCACAGTTCCCACACCCTGACGTAGAGATCGACGAAGGAAGCCGCCGGCATGCTTCCCGCGCTGCCGCGCGCCATTTCGTCGATCAAGGTGCGCCCGTGGCCGCCGGTGAACGGCACGGGCTTTTTCTCCTGCGGCAACTCCAGGAATTGCGTGATGCGGCTCAGGGTATGCCCTGCTTCGTCCTTGACGAAGTGCAGATTCGGAATCTCGCGCGTCAGCTTGGCGACGAACTCGACGCTCATGTTGCCGACGGCCTGCATGAACATCGGCAGCGGGCAGGCCGCGGCGATCTTGCGGTAGTAGGCCTCGACGGCGTCCAGGTCGAATTGCCGTTGGTCCGCCTTGCGCGGCGGCAGCGCGATGACGGCGTCCGGGCCAATTTTATGCGCGTGTTCCGCGTAGGCGGCCGCTGTTTCGGCATTCTCCGCCTGTACGCCGATGACGACTTTCGGGCGCAGTCCCTTCGCGGAGGCAACGATGGTTTCCGCGCCTTCGATGCGCTCCTCGAAGGTCAGCAGCGCGTACTCGCTGGCAAGCTGCGGCCAGACGATGCCGTGTGCGCCGGCGCGGTGCAGGAAGCGCGCCTCCTCGGCCAACGTCGGCATATCGACGCCGCCGTCTTCGAGGTAGGGCGTGGCCGTGATGGGAAAAATGCCGCGGAAGCCGCTCGGGGCGTCCGCGGCCGCCGTCCGCCGCGGCGCCCACAGTGCGGCGGGAGCGGCCAGAAGCGCCCGCCGCGAAATCTTAAACTGCGCTGCTGCCGGCATGTTGGCGAATCATCTGCTCGGTCACGTCGGTTCCGAACCCCGGTTTGTCCGTGGGGTAGTAATAGCCGTCCTTGTAGGGCGACGACATGGCCATCATCAGATCCGTGCCGTTGTCGCCTGTGCCGAAGCTCTCGGCCAGCGGCGCGCCGGCCGTCAGCACGACCGCCATGCCGTAGCGGCTGCCGCCGCGGTGGGGGATGATCGGCAGACCGCGCTCGGCGCCCATCTGGGCGATCTTGCGCAGCGCCGTCAGCCCGCCGCACCAGCTTATGTCGGGCTGCAGGATCTCCGTGGCGTTGTGGTGCAGCAGCATCTTGTAGCCGTACTGCGTGTATTCGTGCTCGCCGTTGACGATCAACGTGCTGTCGATTTCGTCGATCAGCCGTTCGTAGCCGAGGATGTTGTCGGGCGACAGGGGCTCTTCGATGAAATAGAGATCGACGTCCTCGAGCAGCCGCGCCATTTCGAGCGTATAGTCTTCGTCGTTCCAGCGCGTGCCGCAGTCGATCATCATCGTGCGCTCGGGGCCGATGGTCTTGCGCGCCTCGGCGAGCGTTTCGACCGTGCGCCGCATGCCGTCCCGTCCCTGCCGAACGCCGTCCCGCACCGGGAGCTTGAAGTGCTCGAAGCCCAGTTCCAGCCCGGCCGCGGGGTCGGCGCTGGTGAAATAGCCGGGCGCCTTTTCCATCCGCGCGCCGCCGATCAAACGGTAAACGGGCTGTTCGGCGTACTTGCCGACGATATCCCACAGCGCGTTGTCGATGCCGCTGAGCGCCATGACGAAAACGCCGCGCCTTCCGTACATCACCGACGAGGCGTACATCTGATCCCACAGCAACTCGACGTTGAGCGGATTCGCGCCGACGAGCAAATGCCGCAAATGGCCGTGAATAATCTGCGCCGCGACCGCTCCGCCCGCTCCCAGCCCGTAGCCGGTAATGCCCTGGTTGGTCTTGATCATGACCATCTGCGCGCTGGCGAGTTGAGAATACGGACCCGAATAGCTCCAGCGGGCCGGGTCGAAATCGCCCTGAAACTCCGGCAGGCGCCCCTGATTGCTGCGCGCCCAGAGCTTCACAGGGATGCATTCGACGGAGGTAATGCGCAGTTTCCCCTTGGTCTCGGGAACCGCCGGCGGCGGCAGAAGAGCGCCGGATGCGAGGCCGGTCAGAAACGAGCGGCGGCTGGTCATGGCCGCGAACAGTTTAGCAGTTCGGACGCAAAGCTGCTACACTCAGGACGAAACGTTACGGCCGGGCTTCGCGTCCGTCTGCATTCCAACTCGATCGAGCTCTGAAGGAGAAACCATGAATCGCCTCTCACGAAGGGAAATCCTGCTTACCGGCGCTGCGATGGCCGCCGCGGGCACGGCGTCGGCGGCCTTGGCCGTGGGCGACGCCGCCCCTGATTTCACACTGCCCGGCACCGACGGCAAAGACGCCGAACTGTCCGCGTTCAAGGGCAAGAAAAACGTCGTCCTCGCCTTCTACCCCAAAGCCTTCACCGGCGGTTGAACGCGCGAAATGAAGGGATACCAGGCTGGTATCTCCAAGTTCACGGGCAGCGATTCCGTTGTTTTCGGCATCAGCACCGACCCCCTGCAGCGCAACAAGGAGTTCGCCGAGTCGCTCAGCCTCGAGTTCGCCCTGCTGAGCGACGAGGACGGCGCGGTCTCGAAGAAATTCGGCATCTATAACGCCGAGAGGAACATGTCGAACCGCACGACCTTCGTCATCGACAAGAGCGGCAAGATCGCCCACGTCGAGACCGGCGGAGACGCCATCGACCCGATGGGCGCGGCGAGCGCCTGCAGCAAGCTGTAGCCGTTTCGAGAGGAACCGGCCGCGGCGGCGGCCGATTCCCGCGCGATTACCAGACGCCTTCGAACAGTCCGGCGGCGCCCTGCCCGCCGCCGACGCACATCGTCACCACGCCGTACTTGGCTTTGCGCCGGCGCATCTCGTTGGCCAGCGTGCCGACCATGCGCGAGCCCGTCATGCCGAAGGGATGTCCGATGGAAATCGACCCGCCGTTGCGGTTGAGCTTTTCGTTGGGGATGCCCAGCCGGTCGCGGCAATAGACCACCTGCACCGCGAAGGCTTCGTTCAGCTCCCAGATATCGATATCGTCAATCGTGAGGCCGTGGTTCCTGAGCAGCTTGGGAACCGCGAAAACCGGGCCGATGCCCATCTCGTCCGGCTCGCATCCGGCGGTAACGAAGCCGCGAAAAACCAGCTTGTACGGAATGTCGAGTTCCTCGGCCCGCTTGCGCGACATCACCAGCGTCGCCGAAGCGCCGTCGGAAAGCTGCGAAGAATTGCCGGCGGTCACCGAGCCTTCCCCCGAATGCGGGTCGAAATAGGGCGGCAGCGCCGCCAGTCCTTCGAGCGTCGTATTGGGGCGGTTGCACTCGTCGGCCCCGAGCGTATGCCGCTCCTGGGCGGCGATTTTCCTGGTCGCCTTGTCCACGATGCCCCGCGTGACCTCCATCGGCGCCAATTCGCCGGCGAAGAAGCCTTCGTTCTGGGCGCGCGCCGTGCGCTGCTGGCTTTGCAGGGAATACTTGTCTTGCGTTTCCCTGGCGATGCCGTAGCGCTTGGCCACCACTTCGGCGGTGTCGCCCATGACCATATAGACGCCGGGGTTCGTTTCCTTGAGCTTCGGATGGGGCGAGCCGTCGCGCGGCATCATGGTGATCGACTCGACGCCGCCGCCGAACACGGCGGTCTCGTTTTCCATCATCACCTGATGGGCGGCGATGGCCACGGCCTGCAGCCCCGACGAGCAGAAACGGTTGACCGTCGTTCCGCCGACGGACGACGGCAGCCCGGCCAGCAGCGCCGCGATGCGGGCGATGTTGTGTCCGGCCGGCCCGTGCGGCTGGCCGCAGCCGAGCACCACGTCGCCGACTTCGCGCGGGTCGAGTTGCGGCGTCTTGTCGAGCACGGCGCGGATGCAATGGGCGGCCTGATCGTCCGGGCGGGTCAGGTTCAGCGATCCGCGGAACGATTTGGCCAGAGGGGTTCGGAGAGATTCGACGATAACGGCTTCCTGCATGGTCCCTGTAGTTTCGCGCAAAAGGGGATCGGCGCGCAAAGGCGCTTGGTCGAAAGCATGCGCCGTTCCGCCCGCGCGGCTGCTGGGGGACAATAGATATATGTTCACCTGGATATGCCACAAATGCGGCAAAGATGTCGATGTCGCGCAGAAAACCTGTCCGCGCTGTGCGGCCGCTGGGGAATCGCCCGCCGAAGCCGCGACTGAAACGGCAACCGCTCCCCCGCCCCCTGCGCCGGCTGTGCGGCGTCTTCGGCAAGAGGCCGCTCCGCGGCAGAGCCGGCCCGCTGCGCCGAAGAAATCCCTGAGTTCCCTGGATGTCAGCCCGCGCCATTTGCTGCTTTTCGGCGCGGCGCTGCTTCTGGCCGTCGGGGCTGCGGTGTGGCTGTCGCGGCCCGGCCTGCTGCGTTTGGAAGCCGTTGCCGAGCCCGCGGAAGAGTCGGTGCGAACGTTCAGCCGCGGCGCGCAAGGCCCTTTGGAGGTGGCCGGAATCCGGCCTTATTACACGGACGAGCACCAAACCAAGGTCAAGGCGTTCGTGGCCAATCATTCGGACGAGGCCGCATCGGTTGCGCTGCGCGTCTTGTTGCGCCACGAGCAGGCCGCCGACAACGCGCCGCCGCTCGGCGCGTTCGACATCGTGCTGCCGGAGCCGTTGGAAGCGCGCGGAGCCATGGAAATCGACACCGGCCTCGAAGCCATGGGATCGCTGCAAAGCCTGCCGCCGTGGCGCGAAATCCGCGTCGATGTCGAAGCCAAGTAAAACCCGGCCGGCGCTGAGAAACGGCGCCGAGTTCGCTACGCTGGTTTGAGTTTCCCTGTTTACGGAGGAGAGATACATGGGCGATTTGGTCATTCACTCCCGCGAAGGCGGCGTCGGGGTCATCACCATCGACAACCCCCCGGTCAACGCGCTGAGCCCCGGGGTGCCCGAGGGCATTCTCGACGGCATCGAGAAATTCGGGGCGGACGACGCGGTGCGCGCCATCGTGGTCATCGGCGCCGGACGCACGTTCATCGCCGGCGCCGACATCAAGGAATTCGGCAAGATCACCTCGGGCAAGAAAAGGAGCGGCCCAGGGCTGCAACGGGTGATTGCCGGCCTGGAGGCCTCGGCCAAGCCCACGGTCGCCGCCATCCACGGCAACGCTCTCGGCGGCGGACTCGAAACCGCGATGGGCTGCCATTATCGGGTCGCTCTCGCTTCGGCCAAGGTCGGCCAGCCGGAGGTCAAGCTGGGCATTATCCCCGGCGCGCAGGGCACGCAGCGCCTGCCGCGCCTTGCGGGCGTGGCCAAAGCGCTGGAGATGTGCATGATCGGCGATCCGGTCTCGGCCGCCGAGGCGCGGGACCTGGGCATCATCGACCGCGTCGTAGAAGGCGCCGGATACGACGACCTGCTGGCCGGCGCGGCGGCTTTCGCCGCGGAGGCGGCAGGCAGGGAAGGGCCGCCGCCCAGGGTGAGCGAGCGCAGCGAAAAGCTGGGAAACCCGGAAGAAAACGCGCCTCTTTTCGCCGCGGCCAGAGAGACGGCCACCCGCAAGCGCCGCGGATTCTTCGCTCCGTTGAAGAATATCGAAGCGGTGGCGGCATCCACCGTGCTGCCCTTCGACGAGGGCGTCAAAAAAGAAGCCGAACTGTTCCGCGAATGCCTCTTTTCCACGCAGTCGAAAGCGCTGATCCACGCGTTCTTCGGCGAGCGGACGGTGCGCAAGATTCCCGACGCGCCCAAGGACGCGCCGACCATGAACATCGCTTCCGCTGCGGTGATCGGCGCCGGCACGATGGGCGGCGGCATTGCCATGAGCTACGCCAACGCAGGAATCCCGGTGATCATCAAGGAAACCGACCGGGAAGCTCTCGACCGCGGCATGAACATCATCCGCAGCAATTACGAGAGATCGGTGAAGCGCGGGCGCTTTACGCCGGAGTTCGTCAAGCAGCGGCTTGCTCTGATTACGCCGCAGACGAGTTACGAAGGCTTCGAGAACGCCGACATCGTCGTTGAGGCCGTCTTCGAGGAAATGGACCTCAAAAAGAGGGTTTTCGGCGAGATCGACAGGATCGCCAAGCCCGGCGCGGTGCTGGCGTCGAACACATCGACGCTGAACATCGACGAGATCGCCTCCGCCACGTCGCGCCCCGAGCAGGTCATCGGGCACCATTTCTTCAGTCCGGCCAACGTGATGCGCCTGCTGGAGATCGTTCGCGGCGAGAAAACGAGCAAGGGCGTCATCGCGACTTCGATGGCGCTGGCGCGCAAGCTGCGCAAGATCGGCGTCCTGGTCGGCAACTGCCACGGTTTTGTCGGCAACCGCATGTTCGGACCCTACCGCCGCGAAGCCCAGTTCCTCGCCGAAGAAGGCGCCAAGGTTGCGGAGATCGACCGCGTGATTTACGAGTTCGGCGCCGCGATGGGGCCGCTTGCTGTCGGCGACTTGGCCGGCCTCGACATCGGCTGGCGCGTGCGCAAAGGCAACCCCGGCCTTTTCCCCGAGGGAACGCGCCGGCCGCTTGCCGAGGATGCGCTCGTCGCGGCGGGCCGTTACGGACAAAAGACCGGCGCGGGCTGGTACCTCTACGGCGGCGACCGCAGCCGCAGCGAAGACCCCGAAGTCGAAGCCCTGCTGCGCAAGCTCGCCGCCGAAGCGGGCATCGAGCAGCGCGAGATCGACGACGACGAGATCCGCGACCGCATCGTTTACTCACTGGTCAACGAGGGCGCGCGCATTCTGGAAGAGGGCTTTGCCCTGCGCGCCGTCGATATCGACATCATCTATCTCTACGGTTACGGTTTTCCGCCGTACCGCGGCGGTCCGATGTTCTACGCCGACACTGTGGGCCTCGATCGGGTGCTGGCGCGGGTCGATGAATTCCATGCCGTTCACGGGCATTGGTGGCGTCCCGCGCCCCTG
Organism: Bryobacterales bacterium; assembly: GCA_965242705.1. Classification (GTDB taxonomy): domain Bacteria; phylum Acidobacteriota; class Terriglobia; order Bryobacterales; family UBA6623; genus CATQHP01. The sequence continues at coordinate 3,759,106 of OZ251486.1, read as the reverse complement.
CTCAAGGAACTGGCCGCGGCGGGCAAGACGTTCGCCGAATGGGACCGCGCGCGGGCGTAGTCTTGGCGCCGACGGGCGGGCGGTACTACCGCCGCGCCGGCAGCGGATAGACGCCGGCGCGCTCAGCCCAGGCCTCGAAATCGGCGGCAAGCTCCCGCACTCGTTCAGGGTCGGCAGCGGCTAGGTTGCGGGTTTCCGTGCGGTCGTTGGCGAGGTCGTACAGCTCCCACGGATTGCCGGCCAACGCTACGAGCTTCCAGTTGCCTTTGCGGATGCCCCGCGCCGTGAAGTGCTCGAAATAGATCGCCCTGTCAGGGTCGCGCTCTTTTCCCTCGAAAATGGGGACAAGGCTTTTGCTGGCGACGGGCGGCGCCGCCCGTCCGCGGAAATAGGGCGGGACGCGCGCCTTGCCGACTTCGAGCGCCGTGGCCATGATGTCGATCACGTGGCCCGGCTGGTGCGTGACGGCTCCCGGCTCGGTTTTGAGCCCCGCGGGCCAATGGACGATGAACGGCGTCGCCACGCCGCCCTCGTATTGCTCTTTCTTCCAGTAGCGGAAAGGCGTATTGGCGGCGTTGGCCCACATCGGCCCGATGCCGCTGTACGAGAGCTGCGGGCCGGGCATGACCTTTTTCTCCGTATCGTAGGGAATCTCCCGTCCGCCGCGCGTATGTGAGGGCCGGTCGAACCCGGGGCCGAACCGCGACGGCTGCTCCGGACTGGCGCCGTTGTCGGAGAGGAAAAAGATCAAGGTGTTTTCGTATTCCCCGATGCGCTTGAGCTTCGCGGCGATGCTCGCCAGTCCCCGGTCGAGCCGGTCGATCATCGCCGCGTGGACCGCCATCGCCCGCGCGTCCCATTGCTTGTCGGGGTTGTCTTCCCAGCGCTTCTCCTTGTCATGGCGCGGCGACAGCACCGCCGTATCCGCTTTGAGCAGCCCCTGATCGACCATGCGCCGGTAGCGCGCTTCGCGGATGCGGTCCCAGCCGACCGTATAGGTGTTTGCGTATTTGGCGACGTCCTCGGGCAGCGCGTGGAGCGGCCAATGAGGCGCTGTATGGGCGACGTAGAGAAAGAACGGACGGTCGAGCTTGCCGTACTTTTCTACGAACGCCGCCGCGCGGTCGTTGAGGGCGTCGGTGTAATAAAAACCGTCCGGCACGGACTCGACGGGTTTCGTGTTGTGAACCAGCGAAAACGGATCGAAGAAGTCGACGACGCCCCAGATGGTGCCCCAATGTTCCTGAAAGCCGCGGCTCACGGGGTAGGTGCGCGGGTCGGAAAATCGGCCGAGGTCGAGGCGGCGGCTGACCCATGCGGCGTTTTTCGGGGTGCGCTTGGTCAACGACAGATGCCACTTGCCGACCATCGCCGTCGAATAGCCGGCCGCCCGCAGCGCCTCGGCGATGGTTACGGCATTCGCTTTCAGGCGGCCTTCATAGCCGGGCGAGCCCTGGTTGAAAGTCATGCGTCCGACGCCCGCCTGATGGGGATAGAGTCCGGTCATCAGCGCCGCGCGGGTCGGGCAGCAGCGCGAAGCGTTGTAAAAGTTGGTGAAGCGCAGGCCGTTCGCGGCAAGCCCGTCGAGGTTGGGCGTCTCGATCTCGCCGCCGTAGCAGCCGGCGTCGGAGTAGCCCATATCGTCGGCCATGATGACGATGATGTTGGGGCGGTCCGCGCCGGACGCGGACGCGGCAAGAAAGAGCGTCAAGAGCAGGCGGGGCATCGAGAAAAGCGTACCAGAGCCGCGCAGAGCCGGAAGAGAACGCGGCGATGCGGCGTTGTCGGCCGCCTATGGCCGTCAAAACTGTTTGTTGGCCATTTTTCAGGAAATTTGGCCGTCAAATGGGCTTGTCGGTCACCTATGGCCGTCAAAACTGTTTGTTGGCCATTTTTCAGGAAATTTGGCCGTCAAATGGGCTTGTCGGTCACCTATGGCCGTCAAAATTCGTTGTTGGCCATTTTTCAGGAAATTTGGCCGTCAAAACGCTTTTTCGCTTTCCGCTGCGTTCAGAAGGCTGGGGAACACGAAAATGGCGGGGCGGCGGCCGCCGCCGGGACTGAAGATTTGCAGCACTCTTCCTTCGCACAGCGTCTCCAGAATCCGCCGCGCCGTCCGCGGGGCAAGGTCGGCCGAGGCGGCGAAATCGGCGCCGCGGAAGATTGGACGCGCGAATATCCAGTCCAAAGTATGGATGGCGTACCGTGAATTGGTCAGGTCGGGGATGCGGCGTTTCATATCTTCGTACAGATCGAGGATGGCCTTCGCTTTCGTCAGATTCTCTTCGGCTTGTTCCTTTACCGCTTCGAGAAAGAACCGGCACCAGCCGGTCCAGTCATCGTCGCGCGATACGGCGCGCAGCCCTTCGTAATAGGCATCGCGGCGGGCTTCGAGGTAGGCGCTGATGTAGAACACGGGTTTGCGGATGAGGCCGTGCTGCCAGAGGAACAAGGGGATCAACATGCGCCCCAAGCGGCCGTTGCCGTCCAGGAAAGGGTGCAGGGCTTCGAACTCGGCGTGCAGGACGGCGAGTTGCACCAGACGGTCGGGCGCTTCGTTGTGGATGTAGCGTTCCCATGCGCTCATGCCATCAGGGAGCTTGTCGGCCCCGATGGGCACGAACTCGGCTTCTTCGATGCCGTATCCGGGCGAACCGATGTAATTCTGAAGGCGCCGGTAGTTGCCGGGCGACTTGCTTTCGCCGCGCACGCCGGACATCAGGATGCGGTGCGCCTCGCGAACGACGCGCTGGGAAAGCGGCAATGTTTGCAGCATTTCTTCCGCGTGACGCATTGCGGCGCGGTAGTTCAGGATCTCGCGGATATCGTCGCGGCGTTCGGGCAAGCGGGGTTCCTGTCCGGCCTCGAACTCCAGCACCTCGCCCATGGTGGCTTGCGTGCCTTCGATGCGCGAAGAGAGCACCGCTTCCTGGGTGGTCAGAGGACTCAGTAGAACGTCTGCGTTGGGCACGGCGGAGAGCATGCCGTCGTACCGCGCCACCGCCGCGGCGGCCGGGCCGATCAGCGGGACCAGTTTCGGCCAATCGAGGCGCGCCTCCGGCGGAAAATTTCCCTCTCGGTAGCGCACCGGCGCCGCCTCTCCGCGCCCGAGCGGCTCCGGAATTGCGCCCATGCCGGGCCGGGTTCGCTTCGGTCGTCGTTGCGCCATATTCCCTTTTGCCGGTTCCCGGCTAAAGCCCGCCGTCGATCTCCCGGTACATGCGGCGGATTTCCAACTCCACGGTTCCGCGGCTGCGTGAAGCGAGGCCGGGGTAATGGTCGAAACCGGCAAAGCTCCATTGCGCCGACGCTTCCGCGGCGGAAAGCCCGCGTTTGCGCAGAGCGGCAACTCCGCCGCGGTAACGCCGAATATAGTCCTGGCGGATGTCGATCTTTCGCGGGTCGCGGACCAGGGGACCGTGGCCGGGGACGATCGTCTCGATCTCCTTGAGCCGATCCAGAGCGGCGACGAATTCCTTGGGGAAGGAATCTCCGAGATAGGGCGGGCCGTCGTAAAACAGGTCTCCGGTGAACAGGATTTTCTCGGCGGGAAGGTAAACGACCACGTCCCCGCCCGTATGTCCGCGCCCCAAGTGCAGGATGCGGATTTCGCGCATTCCGCGGAACAGGGTCATCTGCCGCTCAAGCGTAATCGTCGGCGGCATGGGCGTCACCTCGTCCAGCGCCTTGACGTGGCGTTTGAGCGCCGTGATGCGGAGTTGCAGGGCTTGGCGTTCTTTCCCCGTTGCGCCGGCCAGCTTCGACTCCAGGGCGGCGATGATTTTGCGCTGCGCGGGCGGGCTGCCGATCACGCGGTAGGTGGGTTCTTCGAGGACGTTCCCCAGCAGCCGCTCGCGGGTGTATTCGTGGCCGATGATCTCGACTCCCGGCGGGAACGCCTGATTGCCGTGTGCGTGGTCGAAATGGAAGTGGCTGTTGATCAAATAGCGGATCGGCTTTTCGGAAACGGCCTTCACCGAACGGATCAGCGCGCGCGCCGCGTCGGGCGTAATGTGCGAATCGACGACCACGACGTCTTCTTCGTTGACGATGACCATGGCGTTGCTCGCAACGTTGAGCGCGCCCGCGCCCGCGGCGAAATAGACGCCCGGCGCAACTTCGTCGAAAACATGCGTGTCGGAAACCTGCCGGGAGGTTGACGCGGCCCGCGCGCCGGGGCCGTTGTTCGCGGAAACGGCGGCCCAACCGAGAGCGAGCAGGGCGGCGGTCATGGTCGTCTTGCGGTCGATGCGCATGCCGGTTCTCATCGCTTATCCATCATAGGCGCTTGCCGAAAAACCTGCGCATCGCGCCCTTTTGCGGCGGGGCTTTCGCCGGGAAGCGGGCGGCTTGTCAGGGCAGCGGCGAAGCATGGCGCAGCAGCGTTTCGTCGAACGAAAAATCGGGGGCCGGGCGCGCCGGCTGCGCGGCATGCCATGCCCAGGTTTGCCGCAGCCCCTCGTCGAAGGAAGTCGGTTCGAAACCCAGTTCCCGGCGCGCGCGGCCGATATTTTCCGTAATGGGCGGCATGTCGAAATACTGTCCGAAATAGAACGGAGGCGCGAAGACGTTGCCGCCGAGCGCCTCGATGCGCTTGCGCGGAACGCAGCAGCGGATTTCCGGCTCGACCCCGGCGGCCCGGGCCAGAGCATCGACCAAGGCGGTTTGCGTAATGGGCCCGTCGTTGGCGACGTTGTAAGCCCTGCCGGGCGCCGCGGGCGAATCCGCGGCCAGCACGGCGGCCCGCGCAAGATCGGTGCTGAGAACGAATTGCATCGCCCGGCTGCCGTCTCCCGGAACGATGACCGGCCGGCGGGCCGCCAAGCGGTCCCAGAAGAAGGCTTCGCGGTAGAACGGGTTCTCGGGGCCGTAAACGTAAGGCGGCCGCAGGGTTACCGCCGGGAAGCCGTTTTCCCGGTGCAGGCGGAAGAGCAGCCGTTCGGAATCGGCCTTGTTGCGGCAATAGAGATCGGGGCAGTCGGCGGGCGCGAGCGGAGCATCCTCGGTCAGGCCGCGCCCTTCGCCGTATGCCGCGCAACTCGACAGGAACACGTAGCGGCGCAGGTCGGGGCCGCGGACAGCCTCCGCCGCCGCGGCAACATGGGCGGCAGTCGTTCCGCGCTCCCAGTCGTACACGTTGTCGAAGATCAGCTCGAACCCGCGGCCGGCAACGGCGGCGGCGACGGCCGCGCCGTCGTTGCGATCGCAACGAATCTCTTGCGTCCGTCCGGCAAAGGGGTTGCGGCTGCCGCGGTGCAGGATGGTCACCTCGTCGCCGCGCTCCAGAAGCAGGCGCACCAGCGCCCGGCCGATGAAAAGAGTGCCCCCGATGACGAGTGCGCGGCTCATTCGACCATGTTAACCGCGGCTCGCCGCGCGGCCTGCAATCCTGCGGCAAAAAATTGATTGCGATTCAGTTGCAAACGCTGCTAGATTGGGACTTGGCGGGGCGGTTTTCTTTTGCCGCGATTCGTCAACGGAGTTTCCCATGATGCGTAAATTGCAATGGCTTGCCGTGCCGGCTGCGCTGGCTGCATTGGCGGCGCAGCCGCTGTGCGCCGCCGACGGTCGGCCCCTGCAGGGGACCGTTATGGGAACGGACGGATTTCCGATTCCCGGCGCCTTGGTGGAAGTCGTGGAAACGCAAGAGCGGACGCGCACCGACGGCTTCGGCGCTTACCGTCTCGAGCTGGCGCCTGCCGAGGAATTCACGCTGCGGGTGACGGCCGACGATTTCGAGCCGTCCGAGTTCCAGGTCCCGGCGCAGACGGTCGAATTCCCCGTCCGCCTTACCGATCTGAAGCATTACGCAACTTCAATCGAGGTGGTCGCCCGCGCCGAGGATTTGCGCGCCCAAATCCCGGGCTCGATGCATCTCATTCTCGAAGAAGAGCTTGAGATTTCCAAACCGCTCGACGCCAACGAAGTCTTGCGGCGTTCGCCCGGCGTGATCGTGCGAGAGGATTCCGGCCCGATGGCGATGCGCCTCAATGTCGGCATCCGCGGACTCAACCCGGACCGCAGCCGCAAGGTGCTGATGCTGGAAGACGGCATTCCCATCGCCCTCGCGCCTTACGGCGAGCCGGAAATGTATTACTCGCCGCCGATCGAGCGCATGCGCCGCGTGGAAATCCTCAAGGGCAGCGGTCAGATCGTACACGGCCCGCAAACCGTGGGCGGCGTCGTCAACTTCGTCACGCCCGATCCGCCTTCGAAGCTTCACGGCGATTTCGACATCGAGGGCGGCCAACGCGGCCTGTTCGTCGGCAACGGCTCGCTGGGCGGCAGCAACCGCGATCAATCGATCGGCTGGATTACGAGTTACCTGCGCAAGCAAGGCGACGGCTGGCGCGATTTCTACTTCGACATCGACGATATCCAGGGGAAATTCATTTTCAAGCCCAACGACCGCCATACGTTGGCCGTCAAGGGTTCTCTCTACAACGAAATATCCAACTCCACCTATGTCGGGCTCACGCAGCCCATGTTCGACGCCGACCCGAATCAGAACGCAGTTCCGAGCGATACGCTCGACGTCGAGCGCAAGGCGGCGTCCGTCTCGCACGCCTATGTGGTCGGCCCGCGCATGGTCTGGAACACGGCGCTTTTTACCTATGCGACGAGGCGCTTCTGGGGGCGCCAGGATTTCGACCGCAGCGACCGCGGGCGCAACTACCTGGGGGTCTTCGGAGACCCGTCCATCTCCGGCGGCGCGCTGTTTTTGCGCGACTCGGCGGGCAACCGCAACCGCGAATTCGAAGTTTTCGGCGCGCAGACCGGCGCGCGGCTCGAGCACGGTTACGGCAGCCTGGATTTCGGCCTGCGCTACGTCCATGAATGGGCGCGCGACCAGCGGATCAACGGCGCGCCGTTCACTGCGCGAATGGGAACCCTCCGCGACGACGAGGAACGCAGGGGGCGGGCATTTTCAGCTTACTTCCAAAATAGCTTCAAACTGGGCTCGCGCCTCACGCTGACGCCGGGGCTGCGCCTGGAAAGCTACAACCAGGAACGGCATATCATGCGCTTGCGCATAAACGGCGCGCCGACCGACGTCGACCGCCTGCAGGACAACGACATTACGACGGCCATTCCGGGTCTGGGCGCCTCGCTGCGCGCGACGGAAGACGTGACGTTTTTCGCCGGAGTTCACCGCGGATTCGCTCCTCCGCGAACGAAAATCGCGATCACCAGCGGCGGCGAAAATCTGCAACTCGAAGCGGAGTTGTCATGGAACTACGAAGCGGGCGTTCGCCTCGGGGCGCAACGGGCCGTCAGCGGCGAGTTCAACTATTTCCGCCTGGATTTCTCGAATCAGGTCATCACGGCGGCGGAGTCCGGCGGGGCGACGACGACCTTGGTCAACGGCGGCGCCTCGCTGCACGAGGGCATCGAAAGCTCGCTGCGCGTCAACTGGAACGAGTTGGCCGATCTCGGCGGATGGAGACTCTACACGGATGTCCGCCACATGTACTTGGCTACGGCGCAGTTCCGCGAAAACGAGTTGTACGGGGGCAACCGGCTGCCCTATGCGCCGCGCAACACGTTCGGCCTGATCGCGGGACTGAGACAGCCGGACGGCTTCGGAGTGCAATTCGATCTCAACTCCATGAGCGAGCAGTTCGGCGACCGCAACGAAACAATCGCGCCTTCGGCGGACGGCACAATCGGGCTGCTGCCGGGCTACAACGTAGCCAACCTGATCGTCGATTACAGGATTCGCCGCGAACGCTGGGAGTTGCAACCCTATTTCACGGTCAAGAATTTGTTCGACCGGCTGTATATCGCTTCGCGGGCGCCGCAAGGCATTCAGCCCGGGATGTTCCGCCAAGTCAATCTGGGCGTCAAGATCGGTTTCTGACGGTTCTTCGGGAGGCCGTCCTCCGCCCGGTCACTTGCGCGTGAGCGCCGCGTAGCGCACTTCGGCGGCCTCTTTGCCTGCGATTTCCACGGCCCGCAGCTTCAACTCGCCACGCCCTGCGGCGAGGGAAATCGTCCCCAGGCTCAGCGGCTTGAAGTCTTTGACCAACGACTCGCCGACGCGCGGCACGCGGTCTTCCGCGGCGCCGTAGGCCGGCGGGTCGTGGGCTTCGTCGATCTTGGCGGATACGGAGGCGCCGTTGAAGCTGAGCTCGATCGTCGAGCCGGCTTCGGCCGCGGCGTAATGGATTTCCGCCTCGTAATCGCCGGTTTCGGCGACTTCGATATCCCAGGTCATGGCGTCGTCGGGGCTTGTCCAATTGGTGAAATACGAGCAATTCGGCGCGCGGGCGCTACGCTCGACGCCGCCGTGCGGCACGCCGTCGCGGGCCGGCAGCAGGGTCGTCGGCGCGTAGCCCACGGGGAAGGGGCGGTCGTCGGGGCCGACGTTGGGCAGCACTTCGGCGCCCCAGCGGGCGGCGGCCTCGCGCAACTCGGCGGCGGTTTCCTCATGTTCGGCGGAGACGTCGCGCGCCTGCCCGGGGTCGGCATCCAGATCGAACAGCCGCCCCTCGCCGTCCAGACGGAAACGCTGGCTGCGTATGCTGACCTGTTGCCGCCGCAGCGAGAAAAGCAGACGGTCGGGCCAATCCGATTCTTCGCCCAGCAGAAGCGGCTTGACGCTTTTGCCGTCGAGCGGCTTTTCGCTCTTGACGGGGATGCCCGCCAAATCGGCCAGCGTCGGCAGCAAATCGACCGCCCCGGCGATCTTGCCGACTCTCGAACCGGGCGGTATGGCGCCGGGCCAGCGAATCAGGAACGGTGACCGCAGGCCGCCCTCGTCAATCGATCCCTTGCGCCCTTTCATACCGTCGTTCCAGCGCCAACTGTTGGGGCCGTTGTCGCTGAAGTAGAGGACAATCGTGTTTTTGCTCAAGCCCAGATCGTCGAGCTTGGCCAGGACGCGCCCGACGTTCCAGTCGATGTTTTCGACCATGGCCAGCGCCGCCCGCGTTTTGGGCACGTCTTCGATGTCCGGGTCGCGGTGGCGCTTCTCCAGGTCTTTGGCGGCGAAGCGCTCCCAGAACTCATCGGGAACCTGCATGGGCGAGTGCGGCGTATTGAACGGCAAATAGGCAAAGAACGGCCCTTCGCGGTTCTGTTCGATGAACGCCAGCGCGCGGTTGGTGAAATCGTCGATGATGAAGCCCTCGCCGCGGACGAGTTTTCCGTTGTGGTCGAGTTCGTAGCCGAAGTAGTGGCCCCAATGGCCTTCGGTGAAACCGTAGAACTCGTCGAAGCCGCGGGCGTTGGGGTGGTAGGGGTGCTGCGTGCCGTTGTGCCACTTGCCGAACGCCCCGGTGGCGTAACCCGCGGCCTTGAAGGTTTGGGCGATGGTGTGCTCGTCGAGGTTCAGCCGCTCCTGGCCGGTGCTGACGCCGCGCACGCCGCCGCGGGCGTAGTAGCGCCCTGTCAGGAACTCGGCGCGGGTCGGGGCGCAAACGCTGCAAACATAGAAATGCTCGAAAATCGCGCCGTCGCGGGCCAGCGAGTCGATGTTCGGCGTCTCCAGATTGGTGTTGCCGTGGATGCCGAGGTCGCCCCAACCCTGATCGTCCGCAAGGATGACGACGACGTTGGGTCGGTCGGATGCGGGAGGCGGCCCCGAGCAGCCGACCGACAGAGCAACCGCGAAGGAAAGAAGCAGTCCGGGCATGGTGATGCAGCGCACAATACCCGCCAGCTTAGCAAGCGCCGGCTGCCCGCGGCATTACGAAACGGCCGCCGGCGCGTTGCGCACCGAGCGGAGCTTGGCGAAATAGCGCTGGGCAAGCCGCGCGTCGTTCAGGATTTGCGCTTTCAGGTGCTCCGCAGAGGCAAAGCGCCGCTCGCCGCGAATCCGGCGCAGAAAATATAACTCGACGGTTTGCGGAAATTCGCCGTCGGGCGGGTCGAGGATATAGGTCTCCACGGTGCGCCCGGCGCCGTCGAACGTAGGCCGCATGCCGACGTTGCTGATCGATTCCAGGCAGCGCCCGCCGTCGGCATCCTGGGTGAGCGATACATAAACGCCGTCCGCCGGCAGCGCCTGCGAATCGGGTTCGAGGTTCAGCGTCGGAACGGTTTGCCGAGAACCGATGCCTGCGCCGCGGACGATCCTGCCGCAGAGCGAGAACGGCCGGCCGAGCAGATGCTTGGCGGCGCGCATTTCACCCCGCGCTGATACCCCGCGCAGGCGCGAGCTGCTGGCCGCGCTGCCGGCGATTTCGATTGCGGGTACGGCCTCCGCGGCGAAGCCCAGTTCCTTGCCCAGGCGCTGCAGCGCCTGCGCGTTGCCCGCTTGGCGGCTGCCGAAGCGGAAGTTGCCGCCAACAACGATGTGCCGCGCCGCGAGTTTCTGCACGACGATTCGCCGCACGAAATCGGCGGGAGCCAGCCGCGAGAGTTCGCGCGTGAACGGCAGGACGACGATGCGGTCGATGCCCATCTCCCGCATCCGCCGCGCGCGCTGGTTGACGGTCGTCAGGATCAGCGGTGCCCGTTCCGGCGCCAGCACGGCCAGCGGGTGGGGATCGAAAGTCAGGGCCGCGGATTCGATTTGCAACCGCCGCGCGCGCGCAGCGGCGAGCCGCAGGATCGCTTGGTGGCCGCGGTGGACCCCGTCGAAATTGCCGATCGTCAGCACGCACGGACCGAACTCCGCCGGCAGATCTTCGATGCGGTGGAAATGCACGGCCATCGCGGATTAGTCTTCCACCCGAATGCGCAGCCCGTCGTAGGCCGGCGCAACGCCTTCGGGAAGGTTGGCGCTCGTTTCCTCGTGCCCCAGATCGTGGCAGATGTGGGTAAGGAAGGCGCGGCGCGGGCGGAGGCGCGCGACCCATGCCAGCGCCTGTTCGACCGTCGAATGCATTGGATGCGGGATGTGCCGCAAGGCGCCGAGAAAGAGCACGTCGAGATCCTCGAGCAAGGGCAGCGATTCTTCTGGGAATCCGGTCTGATCGGTAACATACGCGGCACTGCCGAAACGGAAGCCCACGATTTTCTTCGGGCCGTGATGCACCTTGACCGGCTTGAATTCGAGACCGAACAGGTCGATGCCCCCGCCGTTGCGCATCTCGCCGTCGATGGCGTTGGCCGTCAGCCGCGGAACGCCTCCGGGATGGCCGGACTCTCCCGCGAACGCGTACGGGAACACGCGGCGCAGCGAGCGCAGCGTTTCCTCCGAGGCGTATATGGGCAGGCGTTCCGGCCGGCCGTAGTTGAACGGGCGGACGTCGTCGAGTCCCATGATGTGGTCGGCGTGATCGTGCGTGTACAGGATGGCGTCGAGGCTCTTGAGTCCGGCGTCGAGCGCCTGCCGCCGCAAGTCGGGCGTCGTGTCGATGAGCACGTTGCGTTCCGCGCCGCCCGACCGGTAGCCGACGACGATCGACGGGCGCAGGCGCTTGTCGCGGGGGTCTGAAGAACGGCAGACCGCGCACGAACAGCCGATGGTGGGTACGCCGACGCTGGTTCCCGAGCCGAGAACCGTGATGACGAGATTTTCCGGCATGGCGATTTCGAGCCGCCGACGGCGCGGCGCCGCGTCTCAGCCGGCGAATGCCGGAGCGCCGCTCTGGGCGCCGCATCGTACGCGAAGCCGTTATTTTAGCCGACGCCGCCGCGCAGACTGTTCGCCCGCGGCCGGCGGGCTATGCTGGAAAAGATGTTCCTCAAGATTTTGACCCATCCGATTTTCATGAATCTCAATTTCCACATGCCCATGATCGTGGACTTGTCGCATCCGCTGATCATGTTGGCGGGCGAGAACGGATCGGGCAAATCGACGCTGCTGCATTCCATTTACTACGCGCTGCGCGGAGAGGATATCGACAATTTCGCTTACAAGCTCGACGCGCGCGGGCAGGCGTGGCCCAAAGTGTTGCTCTTCGATGCCGAACAGCACAATCCGCGCAACAAGCCGGAACTGTTCGACGACGATCCGGCAATGCGCGAATTCATTCAGAGCGCCAGCCACGGTCAGGTGATGTTGTCGTTGTTCCAGCAAACGTTTCCATCCCTGCCGGAAGGGTCGGTGCTGCTGCTCGACGAGCCGGAGATGGCCTTGTCGCAATCGAATCAGCGCCGCATTCTCAAGATGCTCAAGGAGCTTGCCGACCAAAAAGGGTTCCGCATCGTCGCGGCGACCCATTCCCCGCAGTTGCTCTCCGCACCGGAAACATACGTCATCGACCTCGACAAACACGTGAACCGCAACGTGACCACGGCGCCGCTGGGCATGGAAGGAAGCTCGACGATTCAGTAGCCGCCGGCGGCTTGGGGAAACTCTGAACAAGCAGGCAACAGCGGCGGGCGCAGCCCCCCCGACTCAAAAGCACTGCGCAGCCGTCAAGCACGACGGGTTTCATATAGAAAAAAGAAGGGCTTCATGCGAAGTTTGATCGCTTTGCGCGCCTATGCTCACCTATGCTCACCAATTTTCGAAGTCCCGCCGCCGAAAATCGACCGGATGGGTTCAGATCTCTCTTCACTGACGCCGTACAGACGAAAATCGACGCATGGGTCTTGTCCGGTCAGGGCCGGCTGCCCGTTGCTTGTTCAGACCTTCCCTAACCTGCCCGGGCAGCCGCCTGAAAAAAGCGGACGGCCTGCGCCTGAGCCCAGAAGCGCGCGCCTTTGCGCGCCAGAAAAGCGACGTGCCCTCCGTGCGGCTCGGCCAGGAGCCGAATCCAGGGGTTGGCTGCGAACGCCCGGCAGCGGAACGCGTCGAAGGGGATGAACGGGTCGTCTTCGGCCTGGATCAGTACAGCGGGAACGCGGATGCGGTGCAGAAACCCCGCGGCCGAGCACCGATCGTAATAGTCGGACGCATCGCGGAAACCAAAGCTCGGCGCGGTGAACTTGTCGTCGAATTTCCAAATCGAATCGACGCCGGAAAAATCGGCCGCGGGATAGCGCTCGGGCATGACGCGGCTTTTGCGCGCCATCGTCGCGCGCAGTTGGCGCAGGAACCGCCGTTCGTATATCCGATTGCGCGGCTTGCCGATATGCCGCGAGCAAACGTCGAGACGGATCGGCGCCGAAACCGCGCAGACCGCCCGCACGTGCTCCGGCGGGTTTGCGCCCCATTCGCCGGCCAGTTTCAGCGCCATGTTTCCGCCCATCGAAAAACCCAACAGAAAAAGCGGCCGCGGCGCGAGCTGCTCGACCACGCGGCGCAGGTCGATGGTCAGGCCGGAATGGTACAGGGTAGGCGTCAAGTGTTCCGTGCCGCCGCAGTTGCGCACGTTCAGCCGAACGAGATCGAAACCGGCTTCCAGCGCCGCCCGCCCGCTCGAGAGCATATACGGGGCGCGGTCGCAAGCCGTGAGGCCATGCACCGCCACAACGGTAGGCCGCGCTTCGGGGCGGGCTTCCCTCGGCTGCAGATTGAGCCGCGCCAGCACCTGCGTATCCGCTTCGGTTCGGAAAAGCCGGGACTGCGTGGACCGGCGCCGCTCGTCAAGCGACACCCGCCAGTAACGGCCGGCGATCGTCTGCAAATCCCCGCGGCGGATCAGCGGAAAATAAGGGAGCCGCCAGTCTTCGCTGTCGAAAACGGCGGGGCGCCGCGCGGTCTCCGCCTGCGGCTCCTTAATCGCTTGCACCCGCGCTCTCGGCCAGCAGCTTGCTGAATTCCTTGCGCATGTTGGCTTCCTGATCCGACCAGAAGATGCGGTCCCGCCCCGGGTGTTCGTAGCGGATGACGCCCTTGCGGCCAACAATCATCACGTACGGCACGTAAGCCCGCGCCATCACCGACAAATCGGCGAAACGCATCCACTCGGAGCGGTTCGAGACGCCGATCGGGAACTTCACTCTGTGCTTGCGCTCGAAAGCGTCGATGTTCGCCGGCGAGTTCGGGTTCACCGCGAGACCCAGAATCTCGAGACCCTTGGGCGCCAGCTCTTCGTAGATCGGCCCCAGCATCTCAGAGGTCTGCTGGCAATGCGGGCAATCCGTCGAAAACCACATCACCGCGACCACCTTGCCCTTGAGCGCCGCCAACGACACGGTCTTGCCGCTGGTAGTGCGCAGCTTCAAATCGGGCGCCTTGCGCGGAACGTCGCCCGCGCGCAGCGCCAGCGCGCAAAGGAATGCGAACGAGATGAGCCGAACGGTTTTCATGGCCAATTCTCCGGAGTCGGTGAATTTATCATACAACCCGAAGGAACCGCCCTGCGCGGGGCGGCCTCAGCGCGATACGACCGACTCGGCGTAGAGCAGGTCGCCGGTCAGCCCGTCGTAGTACTGGAAAACCGCCTGCGGGTTCTTGTACGCCACCCAGCGGTCGCCCTGGTCGGTCGGATTGTTGAATACGTTGTTGACCTGCACCACGCAATAAACGGGGCGCTTGCGCCACTCGTTGGGCGTACCGTTGACGATGAAGCTCGACCAGCGGATTTCGCTCTTGCGCCCGAAGGAGTCGTACTCCCCCGAGTTCGGCCGGTTGCCTTCCGAACGCAGCGGATGATTGGTCGAATTGTGCGGCCCGGAGGCGAATTCCCAGACTCGATCGGTGAGCTTGATGGCGAAGCTGTTGTGCAGGTCGCCGGTCAGAACGAAAACCGGTTTGCCCAGGCCGTCCCAGAAATCGATCATGTCTTCGCGTTCCCACAGGAAGGCCGTCCAGGCGTCGTCCTTGTTCACTTCCGAAATGTTGGCGCTGCCGGTGCCGCCGACGTGCGAAATCGAAAAGTTGACCGAGGAAACAATGAAGAAAAAATCGGCGTCGGAGGCCTTCATCTCGGATTTGATCCATGCCTTCTGGGTTTCGCCCAGCATGGTCCGCCCGTGCTTCTCGCGGTCGGTAGTGTCGTGCATCATGCGGTACGAGCGCGTATCGACGAAAAGGAAATCGGCATTGGCCACGCGCATTCTGAAATACGAGCGCCGCCCGACGGAATAGGTCGCCTCGCCGTCCGCCTCGGCGGAGGGGCGGATGCGCAATTTGGTCTTGTCGATGACTTCGACGATTTCGTAAACGTTGGAGTTCGGGTCGCCGCCCACTTCGTCGGGGTCGCTGCCGTCGGGGTTCGGGTCGAGCAGCATCGCGCCCCAATTCGGGGTTCCCCAGTGGACGTGCAGCGCGGCTTCCTTGTCCAGCCCCTCGAAATCCGCTTCGGGGTCGGTGAGGACGTCGCTGCCCGCCTGCAACTGCGCCTTGCCGTAAACAATGCCGCGGGTTTCAGGAACCGGATTGCTCCAACCGAGGTAGTCGTACCACGCCGTGGTGCCGACGTCGCGGAAGACGGCGCGGCGGTTGCGCCTGCCCGGTTCCGCCGAACCGTAGATGTCGTTCAAGAGCTCGTGGTCGTCGAAGGTGTAGTACGAGGGCACGTTGCGGTGCCAGTCGCGCAGATTCTTGCCCTTGTTGTAGAAGTCCTTGTAGTTTTCCCAGACGCCGACGACGTTGGGCATAAGGCGCACGACGCGCGGCGTTGCCCCCTCGTCGATGCCGACCTGCCCGCGCCACTGCTCGGGGCTGTAGAGCCGCGAATCGTTCTCGTACAACCAGTCGCCGTTGAGGATGGCGAAGTCGATTTTGCTCTTGGCTTCGCGGCCGATCAGAGTCCGCAGCATGGTGCCGTGAGTCGCCAGAGCGGCGCCGATCGGGCTGCCGCTGGGGTTCTGGTTATTGCCGCAGGCGAACTCGAAACGGAAGTTGTAGCGGCCTTGCGGATTGTGTTCGCTCTTGAGCGCCGCCGCGTCGGGCAGCGTGTGGAACGCGCCCGAACGCTCCGCGTCTCCCGACGGAGCGCCCCCCATGCCGACTTCGTAGAAGTATTTGGTATCGGCGGCGAGGCCTTCGATGAGCGCCCAGCCCGTGTTGTCGTTTGCCAAGTCGGTCTGCGCGGTTGCGGTCGAGGTCAGCCGGTCAGGGGCGTCGCCGTAGAAAACATGAAATGCGGAGGGTCTGGAAGTGCGCGCCCAGACGCCGATATGGTTCGTCCCGACGCGGCCCAGCACCGGGCCGTGCGTAATCGAAACGCCGTCGGGAGGGCCGGCGCCGGGCCCGCAAGCGAGAACCGCGGCAAAGAGAGGCGTGATGAGAAAGGTCGAAGCGCGCATGTCTCCGAGAGATTAGCAAATCCGCGGCGCCCCGGTCCCGTCCGGCGCCTGCGTTACATTGAAATCATGCATCGGACGGCCGGGGCGCTTGTTTGCGCATGCTCTTTCGCCTGTTCCCCGACGGCGCCCGACTCCGCTTCTCCCGCGATGAACTACAGCGAGAAAGTTGACGATTACGTTTCCTTCAGGCTCGAAACCGACCTCGGCGCCCTGTCTGAAAACCACAGGAAAATGCTCCCCCTGCTGATCGAGGCCGCGCAGGTAATGGACGGCCTGTTCTGGCGGCAGGCTTACGGCGGCCGGCAGAAGCTGTTGGAAGGCATCGAAAACCCCGCCGCACGGCGGTTGGCCGCAATCAATTACGGCCCGTGGGACCGCCTGGACGGCAACGCGCCGTTTCTGCCCGGCGTCGGCCCCAAGCCGCCCGGAGCGCAGTTCTATCCGGCGGACATGACCAAAGAAGAGTTCCTTGCCGCCGCGGCGCACAACGAGGCCTTGAAGAGCCTCTACACTTTCGTCCGCCGCGGCGCTGACGGCGAACTTGCAGCCGAGCCCTATTCCGAAATTTTCCGCAAGGAGCTCGAGACCGCCGCGGATTTGCTGCGCCAAGCCGCCGCTCTTGCCGAAGACGCCGGATTCAGGAAATACCTCGCGCTGCGCGCCGAAGCTCTCGTCACCGACGATTACCAGCCCAGCGATTTCGCCTGGATGGAAATGAAAGACAACGTGCTCGACATCGTGATCGGGCCGATCGAGACCTACGAAGACCAACTGTTCGGCTACAAGGCGGCATTCGAGGCGTACGTCCTGGTGAAGGACATGGAATGGAGCGCCCGCTTGGCCAAATACGCCGCGATGCTGCCCGAGTTGCAGGACGGCCTGCCCGTACCGCCCGAGTACAAGCGGGAAACTCCCGGAACCGACTCCGATCTCAACGTTTACGACGCGGTTTACTATGCAGGCGACTGCAACGCCGGGGCGAAGACGATCGCCATCAATCTGCCCAACGACGAAGAGGTGCAGCTTCGCGCGGGAGCGCGGCGCTTGCAGCTTAAAAACGCCATGCGGGCCAAGTTCGACAAGATTCTGCTGCCGATCGGCGAGGTGTTGATTGCCGAAGACCAGCGCAGCCATATCCGTTTCGACGCCTTTTTCGCCAACACCATGTTTCATGAAGTCGCCCACGGGCTCGGCATCAAGAACACGCTCGACGGCAAGGGAACCGTCCGCGAGGCGCTCAAGGAAAAAAGCGCGGCCCTGGAAGAAGGCAAGGCCGACATCCTGGGGCTTTACATGGTCGCCAAGCTACATGAAAAAGGTGAGTTGGGCGGCGCCGGCCTGACGGATAATTACGTCACCTTTCTGGCCGGCATATTCCGTTCGATCCGCTTCGGCGCTTCAAGCGCGCACGGCGTCGCCAACACGCTGCGCTTCAACTTTTTCCGCGGGGCCGGCGCGTTCTCCCGCGATGAGCCGAGCGGAACGTACCGCGTCAATTTCGGCAGGATGCAAGCCGCGGTCGATGCCCTTTCCGAGAAAATCCTTCGCTTGCAGGGCGACGGCGACTACGCGGGCGCGGCGGCCTTCGTCGATGCCATGGGCGGTATAGACGGGCAATTGCAAGCCGATCTCGACCGTTTGGAGCATGCGGATATCCCTGTCGATATCGTTTTCGAGCAGGGGCCGGCCGACTGACGCGAAAGAAACCCCCATTCGTCGATCCCGTCCGCCGCAGAACGCCGCGGAACGCAGCGGAGACCCGTACCCTTGACAGATCGTTCGCCATTTTCCGCGCGGCTCGACCGCTTTCTCGACAGCGGCCCGCGGGTTGCCTTCGCCTATCTGCTGCTGACGCCGGCCATGACCTGGCCGCTGGCGCTCAACTGGCGCGGCGCGCTGCCCGCCGGAGCGGGAGACCTGTGGCAGAACTACTGGAATTTCTGGTGGTGGAAAAAATGTCTGCTTGAAGGTCTCAACCCTTACCGCAGCGACTGGCTGTTCCACCCCTTCGGCATCGACCTCGTTTTTCATACCCACTCGGTCTTCAATCAGATCGCGGCAATGCCCGTAAACCTCGTTTTCGGCGAGGCCGCGGCCTATAATTTCAGCGTTTTCCTGGCGCTGTCGCTGTCGGCTTTCGGTTGCCGGCTGCTGGTCCGCGAGTTGACCGGCGACTCGCGGGCGGGCTTTCTGGCCGGTCTCGTTTTCGCCTTTTTCCCGCAGCACATCGAACAGACGCTCGAGCACGTCAATCTGTTTTCCATCCAGTTCATCCCCTTGACGCTGTTCTACGCCGTTCGTTGGACACGGGCGCGGCGCATGATCGACGCCGCGGCGTTGGGGTTGTGTTTCGGACTCAATGCGTTGTGCAGTTGGCACCTGGGCTTGAAGTTGACTCTGCTCCTCGCGCCGTGGGCGCTCTGGGTGTTGTGGCGCTCCCGCCGCTCGCCGGCGGCCGCGGTGCGCGGCTTGGCCGCCGCCGCGGGCGCCGCGGCGTTGCTTGCGCTGCCGGCGGTTCTTCCATTGCTCGCCGCAATTGCCGGGGGAGCGGATTCCTACAAGGGTCCCGCGCCCAGAGGCATCGATGCCGCGTACCTGCTCACGCCGGCGTATGCGCATCCGGTTTGGGGTCCGCTGGTCACGCCGGCGTACCTCAAGCGCGCCTATCAGGCATCGGGGTTCGTTTGCTACCTGGGTTTCGTTCCCTTGGGGCTTGCGCTGCTTGCGGTTTTCAGAAAACAGCGGCAGGCGGCCGCATGGACGGCTCTGTTCCTGGCCGCGTTGCTTTTGTCGCTGGGCAAAAATCCATTCTGGAACGGCCGCTTGGTCGAGTCGATCACGCTTCCATTCGCGCTGCTCGCGGAGATTCCCATTGTCCAAAGCCTTCGCGTCGCCAACCGGTTCCTGATTTTGGCCGGCTTGGCGCTGGCCGTCCTGACTGGACTGGGCTGGACGGCGCTCGGCGAAAAACGCCGCCGACTGTTGTTCCTGCCGATCGCCGGCGCAATTCTTTTCGAGTACCTGTGGCTGCCGTTCCCCGTCCGCCGCGTCGAGCTTTCCCCGCTGCTTCGCGGCGTGGCCGAGCGTCCCGGCGCCGTGCTCGATATCCCCTTTCACCAGAGAAGCCGCACCGTGCATAACATGGCGGCGCAGACCGTCCACGGACGCCCGATCGCCGGCGGCTACGTCAGCGTCTATTCGCCGGAAACGCTGCGCGCGCTTGCGGCCGAGCCGGCTCTCGCCGACCTCGCGGGTTCCTTGCGCCCCGATACCGAAATCGACGCGCCGCGCCTGCGCGAACTCGGCATTGGCGCCGTCATCCTGCACAAGTACCGCCGCGCAAGCTACGGCAAGCAAGCGGTCGAAACCGTTGCGCCGGGCGATATTCTCGGGCGGAAAAACGCGCTGCGGCTGGGCGGCGTACCCGACGAGGCGATGGACGCCGCGCGCGCCCAACTGACCGAGCAATGCGGTCCGCCGGCGATCGAAGACGACCGCCTCGCCGTCTTTTTTCTCGATTGAACGCGGGGCCGGCCCGCCCGCCGGTCAGGGCAGCCGCGGCTCGACCATGGCCTCGATCCACTCCCGCAGAGTGTGGCCGCGGAAGGCAACGTCGGCGGTCACGATTTCAAGTTCGGAGAACGACGCATCCGGCGTGATACGGAAGCGCGCGCGGTTTTCCGCAAGACCCTCGACGACGATTTCCGCGGAGGCCGGTTCGCTGCGCCAGCCCGCGGGTACGTTCGGCGTGACGCGGTACGTCTCCGTTTCGTCGAGGTGATTGAAAACCACGGCGTAGAGATCGAACGGCCGGCCCGGCGGCGCCGTCAGGCCGTAGGGATAGAAACGCGCCCATTGTTCGTCCGTGCCGAAGTTCGGGTCGTCCCAAGGCGTGAGCTCGGCGATGATCTGCCGCTTGGTTTCCAGCACACTGCGCATGAACTTCAGTTGCGTGTCGTCGTAGCGGAACGACTCGTCGATGTGCTGGTTGACGAGCAGATAGTCGCCCTCGATCGCTTCGATAATGTCGAGGCAGCGGAAGTGTCCCAGCATGGGATGCAGGAAATGCCGGTTCAGCAGACAATAATCGTCGAGTCCCGACGGACTGAACGAGTCGCCGATGAAAAAGAACCGCTCGCCGTTGTCCCGCCGGACGTCGAGCCCGCCGTGGAAGATTGCCTGGCCGGGGTAGTAGGTGTAACGGAACTCGAACTCTCGCCAGCGCAGCGTGCGCCCTTCCTCCAGGCCGTGGACCGGGCGGATGGGCGTATGCGTCATCGCGGGCATATGGTAGGCCGCCGGGTTTTCCAGGATGTCGCGCACTTCCGCCCCCGCGTACACGGGGCATCGCGCCCGCTCGGCCATGGCTTGCACGAAATCGGTATGGTCGTCGTGGAAGTGCGTGACGAATATGCCCTCCAGCGCGTGGAAGACGCCCCGTTCCTGCAGCGCGAGGATGTCGTCGAAAACCTGCCGGCTGCCGCAGTCGATCAGGAACGCCGCGCCGCTGTCGGAGATAATCAGCCGCGACGTGCCGAACTTGCGCCACCAGCGCGGCGGCGTTTGCCGGATGCGCGCGGCCAGCGGCATCCAGTCGATCTCTTGTTCGCCTAGAACCCGCCGGGCGCGCTTGCGCAGGTTGTCTTCGCCCCAATACCAACGCAGGGCGTCGGTCTGAAAATAGGCGCCGAACAGGCGCTCCAGGCGGCCGATCAACGTTTCGACGGCTTCGGCGGGGTTGTGGATTGGCGGGCCCCGCGCCGGAATGAGAATATCGGGTTCCCGCGCGGCAAGCTTGCGCAGGCTCGCCAGCACGTCGGCCGCCCGCGCCGCGTAGCCGTGGTAGCCGCGGGTTTCCGTTTCCTCAATGGCGTCCTGCAGGCTGTAAAGGTCGAAAATGCGGCCGCCGGCGTAGATCAGATCGCCGGTGAAAGCGACCCGTTTCCCGCCGATCTCGACCATGTACGAGACGGAGCCGCGGGTATAACCCGGCGTGTCGAGCGTCTCGACCGCAATCCCGCGCCAGTCGATCGCGCGGCCTCCGACCGCGGGTTCGTCGATCGGCAGGGACTCGGTCAATATCTTCGTCGATTGCTGGCCGTAGTCGTGGAAGCGTTCCTGCCGAAAACGCTCCCAGAACTCCTTGGCGCCGTCGAAGTAGGCGCGTTCCGTTATGGGCGCAACGACCGCGGCGCCTTTTTCGGCAAGCGCCCGCCCCGCCCAGACGATGTCGCGGCGGTGATGGGTGAAGAGAACCTTCTCGGCAGACGCCAATTCGCCGCTCGGGTCGCCGTAGAAAACGAGGTTTGCGCCGCCGCGCGTAATTACGGCGCCGTTTACCGGGCCGGAAAGCAGCCGGATTTCCGCGGGCAGCCGCCCGCCGGACTCCATGCATGCAGGCAAGCAGGCCAGCCCCGCGGCCATGACGGCGAGCTGCGCCGCCGCGCGCAGCCGGTTAGCGAACGTAGTCACGGTAGCTCACCGCCGAACGCGCGGGCTGCTCGCGCGGCTCTGTTCTGTTGGCGCGGAACCAGCGCTCGAATTCTTCGACGAGTTTCGGGCGGCCGCCGGCCAGATCGGTCGTTTCGCCGAGGTCTTCCTGCAAATCGTACAATTCCACCGGTTTCGCCATGTCGTTCTGGACGAATTTCCAGCGGCCTTTGCGCGCGCTGCGGCGCACGAGTCCGCGGTCTGCGCCGCCGATCAGCTCCCAGTAGAGCCACTCATGCTTTTTCTGATCTCTGCCCAGCAGCTCCGGCGCGAACGAGATGCCGTCGTTCGGCGGCAGTCCGCCGGCCTCGGCCAGCTCAGCCAGAGTCGGCATCACGTCCGCGAAATAAGTTACGTGGTCCGTCACGGCGCCGGCGGTGATTTTGCCCGGCCAGCGGACGATCTGCGGAACCCGCAGTCCGCCCTCGTACATCGAGCCTTTGAAGCCCCGCAGCGGCCCGCTCGCTTCGAAAAACGCTTCGTTGACGTCGAAAGCCGACTGGGCCCCGTTGTCCGAGTTGAAAATGACGACGGTATCTCGGTCCAGTCCCAACTCCTGTAGCAGGGCCATGATGCGGCCCACGCCGCGGTCGAGGTGCGAGACCATTGCCGCGTACGTGGCCTTCGGAGTAGGCGAGACGATGTAACCCTCGCGTTTCTCCTGAAACCCCGGGGCTTCCGGCCAGCGCCCGTAATACTGCCGCAACGATTCGTTGGGAACGGCCAACTCGACGTGCGGGATGGTAACCGGCAAGTAGCAGAAGAACGGGCGGTCTTTGTGCTTGCGGATGAAGTATCGGGCGCGCTCCATCAGCACGTCGTGCGAATACTGTCCGCGCTTCCCGCCTTCGTTCCAGGGCAGCATCATGCGGCCGTAATTGAACGTCAGCCAGTAGGGGTAAAAGAAATGGGCGTGAACCTGGTGCAGGTAGCCGAGAAAATCGTCGAACCCTTGCCGCAGCGGATTGCCCGGGCTGTCTTGCAGCCCCAGCCCCCATTTGCCGTAGGCGCCGGTCGCGTAGCCCGCCTGCCGCAGGACCTCGGCGATGGTCACGTCTTCGTCGGCGATATGCGCGTCGCCGAGATTGCCGCGCACAGGGGTATGGCCGCCGTGCAGCCCGGTCATCAAGACCGACCGCGAAGGCGCGCAGACCGTCGAGCCGGCGTACGCCTGCGTGAAGCGCATACCTTCCGCGGCGAGCTTGTCGATGTGCGGAGTTTCGATCTTCGCGCCGCCGTACGCCTTGAGATGGCCGTAGCCCAAATCGTCGGCCATGATGAGGACGATGTTCGGCGGCCTCGCTGCCGCGGACGCCGCCGACAAGCAGAACGCCGCGGACAGGATTCCAATTTTCATGACATCCATTTTGGCAGGATGCATCGGCGCCCGCCGGGGGCGTGTCTATGGCATACTCAATCGCGGAATGCCCCTTGTCCTCGCGCTTAGGTTTCTTTTGGCGGCGGCGCTGCAGGCTGCGCCGGCGCCCGGTTCGGCCGTTTACCGGCAGGCTTGCGCACGCTGCCACGACGGCGGCGAGGGGCGCGCGCCCAAGTTCGAAACCCTGCGGCTGTTCTCGCAAGAAGCGATCGTGCAATCGCTGCGGGAAGGCAACATGCGTTTCGTCGGCAGCCGGCTGCCTGCGGCGGCCGTGTCCGCAGTGGCCGCCTATATTTCGAGCGCCGAGTCGGCGCCGCTCCCGGCGGATTCGAATCCATTTCCCTGCGCGTCCGTTCCGTTCTCTGACCCCTTCGAGGGGCCGCGTTGGATCGGCTGGGGCGCCGATGTGGGAAATTCCCGTTTCCAATCGGGCGAATCCGCCGGCCTCGCGGCCGCGGATGTTGCGCGGCTCGAGTTGAAATGGGCGTTCGGTTTCCGCGGCGCCGCGAAGGCCAGGGGCCACCCCGCGGTTGCCGGCGGACGCCTCTATGTCGGCAGCGAATCCGGCGCCGTTTATGCGTTGGACGCGAAATCCGGTTGCCTGTATTGGAAATACGAAGCGCGCGGCGGCGTACGCGGCGCGATCGTCATCGGCCCCGGCGAGAAAACCGGCAGTTACATCGCCTACTTCGGCGATCAGCGCGCCAACCTCTACGCCGTCGATGCCGAGACCGGGGAAGAGTTGTGGAGGAATCGCATCGACGAGCATCCCGGGGCGCTCATCACCGCTTCTCCGTTGCTTCATGAAGGCCGCGTTTTCGCCGCGATCAGTTCGATTGGCGATCTTCTCGGTTCGCGCGCGAACTATGAATGCTGCAAATTCCGCGGCGCGGTCGCCGCCGCGGACGCCCTGTCCGGCGAGCGGATATGGAAAAGTTACACGATTCCGGAGGAACCCGCGAAGGTTCGCAAAAACCGCAATGGCGTACAACTCTGGGGTCCGTCGGGAGCGGCAATCTGGTCTGCGCCGACCATCGACAAAAAGCTCGGACGCATCTACGTTACGACCGGCAACAACTACTCCGACCCGGCAACCGACGACAGCGACGCCGTAATCGCCTTCGACCTGAAGACCGGCGAGCGCGTATGGTCGCGCCAATTTACTCCGGGCGATGCGTGGAACATGGCCTGTTCAGCCGCGAGCGACCACGTCAACTGTCCGCAGGCGCAAGGTCCCGATTTCGACTTCGGCTCCTCGGGCATTCTCGTCGATATTCTCGGCGGCAAGCGCCTGTTGCTGCTGGGCCAGAAATCGGGCATCCTGCACGCGGTCGATCCCGACCGCAACGGCGCCATCGTCTGGCAGCGCCGCGTCGGACGCGGGGGCATGCTCGGCGGCATTCAGTTCGGCCCGGCGGCGGACCGAAACAACGTCTATGTTGCGCTCTCGGACATCCAGCGCATCACCACCCGCGGGCCGGACGGCAAGGTTGCCGGCGGCCCCGTGCCCAACTCCGGCGGAGGCTTGAGCGCTTACGATCTCGCCTCCGGCGAGCGCAAATGGTTCGCTCGCGGCTTCACCTGTCCGCCGGGGCGCAAGGGCTGCTCGCCCGCGCAGTCGGCCGCGGTCAGCGTCATCCCCGGCGTGGTGTTTTCCGGCTCGCTCGACGGTCATCTGCGGGCTTATGCGTCCGAATCGGGCAAGGTGATCTGGGACTTCGACACCGTCCGCGCGTATGAGACCGTCAACGGAGTAGAAGCCCGCGGCGGATCGCTCAACGGCCCCGGTCCGGTCATCGTGGACGGCATGGTCTATGTGAACTCCGGCTACGGCCAGTTCGGCTCGACCCCCGGCAACGTTTTTTTGGCATTCGGCCTTGCCGGCGGCGGCGAGTAACGCGCGGCTGCGGCAATTGCGGAAACGAATCCTGCTAAACTGACGGAAAAGGCAACGGAGGAACAGGCAATGCCCTATTCGGAACTGATGATCTACCCCATGCGCGAGGAGCTTACCCGCCACGGAGTCCAAGAGACCAAAACCCCCGAAGACGTCGACCGCGTCCTCAGCCCGGACAGCGGGACGGTGCTGATGATCGTCAATTCGGTCTGCGGCTGCGCGGCGGGCAAGGCTCGGCCCGGCGTGGTGCGCTCGCTGCAAGGCGAAGTCAAGCCCGACAATGTGGCCACGGTCTTCGCCGGCGCAGACGTCGAAGCGACGGCGCATCTGCGGCGGGAAAAGCTGGCGGCGTACCCGCCTTCCTCGCCTTCGTTCGCGCTTTTCCGCGACGGCGAGCCTGTTTTCGTGATGCACCGCCATCAGATCGAGGGCAACGACGCCCCGGAGATCGCCGCTGCACTGCAACAGGCTTACGCGCGGCACTGCGTGGCCGAAGTGGTTTAAGCGACTTCGCTCTAAGCAGCCTCGTCCCGGGCGGCCTGCGCAAGGCGCGCGGCCACCGCCTGCCTGACGCGCGCGGCGGATTCGCGTTTCACGTCTTCATAGCCGCGGATATCCTCCGGCGCGCGGGCAATCTCGACGGCAAGCGCCAGGGTCGAGGCATCGAGACGCTCGGCGAGCGCGCCGACTTCACGGCGGTACCAGGCGATCAGTTCGCGTTCCTCGCGGCGCGCAGGCAGCCTGCCGAACGGATCGAACGGCGTGCCGCGCAGGAATTTGCCCCGCGCGAGCAAGCGCAGAAACGGGCGGAACCAAGGGCCGAACGCCATTTTTTTTCGGAAACCCAGCGAACGCAGAAACGGCGGGTGCAGGTGGAAAACGACTTTGCCCGGTTTCTCGAAAGTATCGTCGATCCGTTTCTGGAATGAAGGGTCGGTCAGCAGCCGCGCCACCTCGTACTCGTCTTTGTAGGCCATCAGCTTGTGCAGATTCCAGGCGACGGCCTGAGTCAACTTTTCCGAGCCTGGACGCATGCGCTGCTCGGCGCCGCGCACTTGTTCGACGAACCGCCGGTACTCCGCGGCATACGCGGCGTTCTGGTAAGCAGTCAATTCGCCTTCACGGTGCGCGATCAACTCGTCGAGCGTCCGCTCGGGCGCGGCTTTTTCCGCTTGCGGCAAGCAGCGTTCGACGGCGCGCGGGTCCTCGACGAATTTCCGCCCCCAGGCAAACGCTTCGAGATTGCGCTCGACGGCTGTGCCGTTCAACCGCAAGGCTTTTTCGATCGCTTCTGAAGTCAGCGGCAAAAGCCCTTGCTGGTAAGCCGCGCCGACCAGGAAAATGTTGGTGAAGACGTGGCCGCCGAACAATGTCTCGGCGAGTGTCGAGGCATCGACGAACAGACTGTCCGCCTCGCGAGTATTGCCGCGGACCGCCTGCATGTAACCGCCGTCGGCCGAAAGCACGGTCAACCCTTTGCGCACGGCTTCGCCGGTCGGGATTTCCTTCGAGTTGACGACGGCGGCGGTGTGCTCGGGGGAGCAGCATTTCAAGTTCTGCGAGTACGCCGCGCCCACGAGATCGAAGCCCAGCAGGAGATCGAGCGAGGCGGCGTTGATGCGCTGCGAGGATTCGATCGGGCGGTCGCTGATCGTCAAATGCGCAACCACGGCTCCGCCTTTCTGGGCGACGCCGGTTTGATCGAGCGTGATCGCATGCTTTCCGTCGAGCAGCGCGGCCGTTGCCAGAACGGCGTTGATCGTGACGACGCCGGAGCCGCCAATGCCGGGCATCAAGATGCGATAGCCTTGGCCGGCCTCGGCCTTCCGCGGGGGATCGGGCAGTTCCACCGCCGGCAGCTTGGGCAGCGGCCGCCGCTTGAGGCCTGATCCCTCTTCGATTGTCACTGAGGCGAACGAAGGGCAATCGCCCCAAGTGCAGGTGTAATCGGCGTTGCAGGAAGACTGATGAACCCGCGTTTTCGGGCCGAAGTCGGTCTCGACCGGCAGCAGCGAGACGCAGTTGGCGTGCTTGACGCAGTCGCCGCAGCCCTCGCAAACGCGTTCGTTGATTACGATGCGGCGCTCGGCTTGCGGCAGGATGCCGCGGTTGCGCCGCCGGCGTTTCTCGGCGGCGCACATCTGGTCGTAGATCATTACCGAGACGCCTTCGACCTGCTCGAGTTCGGCGAGAACTTCCTCGAGTTCGCCGCGTTCGCGCACCTCGACGCAGCGCGCCAGCACCGAGCGGTCGCCGTACTTTGCGGTGTCGTCGCTGAGCAGGACGATTTTTTCGATGCCCTGGGCCTCGAGCTCGCGCGTCACAGCCGGGATGGGCAATCCGCCGGCGGCCGTCTGTCCGCCGGTCATGGCCACCGCGTCGTTGTAGAGCAGCTTGTAGGTGATGTTGACGCCGGCATCGACCGCCGCCTGGACGGCCATGCGTCCCGAGTGGAAATAGGTGCCGTCGCCGAGATTCTGGAAGATGTGCTTTTTCCCGCTGAAGGGCGCGGCGCCAATCCACGCCGCGCCTTCGCCGCCCATCTGAAAGATGTACTCGATGCCGCGGCTGACTTCGCGCATCAGGCCGGCCATCCCGTGGCAGCCGATGCCGCCGCCGGCGATCTGCCCTTCGAGCAGCAGCGTCGAGCGGTTGTGCGGACACCCCGAGCAGTAGCTGGGCGCGCGGGCGCCGCGGACGCGCGGGTCTTTGGCGAACTTTTCACTGGCCGCCGCGATTCGCTCGATTTCGCGCTCGACGCTGGGCGTGCGCTGGAGGAACCGCCCCAGAACCAGAGCGATCATGTCGGCGTCGAGCTCGCCCGTGGAAGGCAGCAGCGGGTCGCCCGCTGCGTCGGTTTTTCCGTAAACGGCGGGGCGCGCCGAACGGTTGAAAAGCAACTCGCGAAGCTGCAATTCCAGAAACGAACGCTTTTCTTCGATGACCAGGACGGTTTCCAGTCCGTCGATGAACTCGTCGATAATGCGCGGTTCCAGCGGAAAGACCATACCCATCTTGAGGATGCGGACGCCCTCGCGCGCCAAGTCGTCTTCGTCGAGCCGCAGCGCGCGCAGTGCCGACATGAGGTCGGCGTAGCTCTTGCCGCAGGCGGCGATCCCCAAGCGGTCGCCGGCGTGCCTGACGGCGATGCGGTTCAGGCCGTTTTGCCGCGCAAAATGCCGCGCTGCTTCCAGCCGGCGGTGCTGAACGTCGGCTTCGAGTCCCAAGCTGTAGGGCACGACCAGCATCGTCGCCATCGTTTTCTCGTAGGACTCGCCATCGAACGACAGTTCCGGGATCGTCAGCGGGCAGCGCTCAGGAGAAAACTCGACGATGCCGCCTCCGTCGCACAGATCGGTGGCCAGCTTCAAGCCCGCCCAAGCGCCGCTGAACCGCGACATCTCGATGCCGTAGAGGCCGTAATCGAGCACTTCCTGCGTGTTCGAGGGCGACAGCACCGGCGCGGCGCAGTTGTAGAACGACAGTTCGCTCTGGTGGGGGATAGTCGAGCTTTTCGAAACGTGATCGTCGCCGGCCAGCGCCAGCGCCCCGCAATTCTTGCCCGTACCGGCGAAAGACGCATGGCGCAAGGCGTCGCCGCTGCGGTCGAGTCCCGGCCCTTTGCCGAACCAGATGCCCACCGCGCCGTCCGCCGCCGGGTCGGGCAGCCGCTGGAACAACTGGCTGCCCATCACCGCGGTGAGCGCCAAGTCCTCGTTGACGCCGGGCGAGAAATGGATGTTATACGGATGGAGATGCCGCCGCGCCTGCAGCAGCGCCGTGTCGTACCCGCCCAGCGGCGAGCCCGGATAGCCGGAAATGAAGCATCCGGTATTGAGGCCGAGCCGCCGGTCGCGCAGCATCTGCTCGATCGGCAGGCGCACGAGCGCCTGAATGCCCGACATGTACGCCGCGCCAGATTCGGCGCGGTACTTGTCGTCCAGCGCATATTTCCGCAGTCCCATTCCGACTCAATCCTAGCAACTGCCGGCCGGCCGATTTTCTGCGGCCGAACTCGGCGGGGCGGTCGGCAGGCGGTAGAATGCTCTCGAAGGCCGCATATCCGCATCGAACCTTCCGAAAACGCTTGGCGCGCTGCGCCAGCATCCCCATTTCAGCGAACGGCGGCCGGCCAAGCGCGGCGTCCGCGATGAGATTCGCGAGAATCTGACGGTCAAGCTGCAAGCGGGAGAGCCGTTTTTCCCCGGAATCGTCGGTTTCGACGACACCGTCATCCCGCACGTCGTCAACGCGCTTTTGTCGAAGCACAATTTCATCCTGCTCGGGCTTGCGGTCAGGCCAAGAGTCGCATCCTGCGGCAACTGACCGCGTTCCTCGACCCCGCGCTGCCGTACATCGCCGGCTCCGAGCTGCACGACAACCCTTACGCGCCGATCGGCAAGCCCGCCCGCGAGGCCGCGGCCGAAATAGGCGGCGACGCGCCCATCGCCTATTTGACGCCCGAGCAGCGCTGCGTCGAAATGCTGGCTACGCCCGACGTGACCATCGCCGATATGATCGGCGATACCGGCCCCATCAAGGCCGCGCGGGACGGCATCGAACTCGGCGACGAATCGACGATGCGTTTCGGCCTGCCGCCGCGCGCCAACCGCGGAATTTTCGCCATCAACGAACTGCCCGATCTGATGAGCAAAATACAGGTCGGGCTGTTCAACGTCATGCAGGAAGGCGACGTGCAGATCAAAGGCTACCCTGTGCGTCTGCCCCTTGACGTTCTTCTGGTTTTCAGCGCCAACCCCGAAAACTACACCGCCCGCGGGAAAATTATCACGCCGTTGAAAGACCGCATCGGCAGCGAAATCCGTACGCACTATCCGCTCGACGTCGAGCGGGCCATGGAAATCACCTGCCGGGAAGCCTGGGCCGAGCGCAGCGGCGCGATGCAGACGTTCATTCCCGACTTCATTCGCGAAGCCGTCGAGCAGATTGCTTTCGCCGCGCGCGAGGATTCCCGAATCGACAAGCGTTCCGGCGTTTCGCAGCGGCTGTCGATTTCGTGTCTCGAAAACGCAGTCTCGAACGCGGAACGCCGCGCGCTTGCCGCGTACGAATCGCCGGCCGCGCCCCGCGTCGGCGACATTTACGCGGCCATGCCGTCCGTCATCGGCCGCTTCGAGCTCGAATACGAGGGCGAATTGAAAGGCGCCGAGCACATCGCGCACGAGCTGATCCGCACCGCCGTCGGGCGGGTCTTCGAGCGCTATTTCTCAAAGGGCGCGACCGCCAATATCGTCAACTGGTTCGAGGTGGGCGGCAGCTTGCGCACCGCCGCCGACGCGGACGCCGCGACGGTCGTCGCGCAACTCGACCGAATCCAGGGTCTGCTCGATCTCGCCGCTTCGCTCATCCCCAACGGACGAGCGGAGGACGCAATCCGCGCCGCGGCGGACGAATTCATCCTCGACGGACTCTACGCCCGCCGCATCGACCGCAGCGAGGAAACCGGTTACACGAGCCGGCCGCGCGCCGCCCGGCAGGAACGCCGCGAGGAACCCGGCGACTTCGGCGCGCAGGACATCGACACGGCCTACAACTGAGGCTCCGCCGTTGGCAGGCCGGTCGGTTAGAATGAACGCGGCCCGATGCGGTACGTCAACTGGACAAAATTCACCGGCGACAGCTTGGGCATCTCGTCTGAGGACATCATGCGCGCGCGGGCTACTTCTTGCGCTCGGGCTTCGAAACCCGGTTTGCGCCTTGGTATGGAAGGGACGCCGAGCAATCCTGGGAGGAGTTGCGCGAAGCCGTCCGCGACGCTCTCGAATCTGGCGCTCTCTTCAACCCCGCGCAGCGCGATGCGCTGTACGCACGGCCGGCCGAGATGCCGCCGGAAGAGGTCGAGCGTCTGATTGAAAATCTGCTGTGCCGCCTCGCCGCCGACGGCTATGCCGCGGCCGGCCGTCCCAGGGAATCGGACGGCGCGCCGGTCTCCGCGGCGCGGGGGCAAATCGGCAGCCCCAAGTCCGAATTGCGCTTCGAGCTTTCGAGCAAGGACCTCGATTTTCTCGGCTACAAGGCGTTCAAAGACCTGTTGGGCGCGCTGGGCAGGTCGTCTTTCGGCAGCCACGACACGCGCGAGCAGGCGGCCGGCGTCGAAACGTCCGGCTCATCGAAGCCTTACGAGTTCGGCGATATCCTCAATCTCGACATTGCCGGCACCTTGTCGAACGCGTTCCGCCGCGAGGGCTCCGCCGGGACGCCGGCGAACCTGGAACACGCGGATTTGATGGCGCATCAGTCCGCGTACCGCAGTTCCTGCGCCACGGTGCTCATGCTCGACTGCTCGCACTCGATGATTCTTTACGGCGAACGACCGTTTCGCTCCCGCCAAACAGGCGGCGTTGGCGCCGGCGCACTTGATCCGCAGGCAGTTTCCCGGCGACACGCTCGACTTGGCGCTGTTTCACGACTCGGCCGAGCACGTGCCGTTGCCGCGGCTCTCCCGCGCCTGCATCGGCCCCTTCCACACCAACACGCGCGAGGGACTGGCTCTGTCCCGGCGGCTGTTGAACCGCAGCCGAAAAGACATGCGGCAGATCGTGATGATTACCGACGGCAAGCCGTCGGCGCTCACTTTGCCGGACGGGCGCATTTACAAAAACCCGTTCGACCTCAACCCGCTGGTGATCGAGCGAACACTCGACGAAGCCCACCGGTGCAAGCGCCAGGGCATTGCGATTCACACGTTCATGCCGGCGTGGGACTACGACTTGATGCAGTTCATCCGCAAGATCACGGAAATCTGCCGCGGCAAGGCCTGCTTCACCACGCCGTACACGCTCGGCCGGTATCTGTTGGCGGATTACATGAACCGCGAGACGCGCATGGCGCATCAGGAAAGCGCTGAAGGCCGCACCGCAAAGCGGCGCGGCAATGGAGATTGAAGATTTGGGCTGCGCCGGCGAAGCTGCAGCGGCCGGCTCCGGGTGCGGCCAATCCGTCGATTTTTATCCGCAAGGCTTCAGTGAAGAGAGATCTGAACGCATCCGGTCGATTTTGGCGGTGAGCCTTCGAAAATAAGTGCGCATTGGCGGGCATAGGCGGGCAAAGTGATCAAAACTTGCATGAAGCCCTTCTTTTCGCTGCATGAAACCCATCATGCTTGACGGCTGAGCCGCGGGCGTGAATCAGGCGGATGCATCCGCCGCTGTTGCCGCTTGTTCAGACCTTTCCTGAAGCATTTCGTCTGTTGGAGCGGAATGGTCAACGGACTCAGCGTCTTGCTTACAGTCCCCAAGTCCGCGCCGGCGGCGCTACAATGGATGCTCGCTGCGGCAGCGGCTCTGCGCAGCGGCCTGCGCAGGATTCACGAGACAGCCTCATGTCCGTCCAGACGGCATATGCCCGCGCCCAACGCCGCGCGACTTTCCCGCGGCCTTTCGATGAGTAGCGGTCTTGCGCTCAAAGGTTCACCGTCCATCGTCCGCGGCCGCGCAAGCGGCGCCGAACCGGCTTCGCGCCGTCGTTGCCGAAAAACCATCGGTTGCGCGGGATATCGCCAAGGCGCTCGGCGTCTCCGGCAGCGGCTCGGGGTATCTCCACGGCGGGGGCTTCGTCGTCACCTGGGCCATCGGCCATCTGGTTGCTCTCGGCCAACCGCATGAAATCAATCCCGAATGGAAGCGCTGGCGGCGCGAATCGCTGCCGATGCTTCCTGATGAGTGGCCGTTGGTCGTTTACGAGAAAACCTCCGATCAGTTCGAGACGATCCGCAGGATTCTCAACAGCCCCAAGGTCGAGCGCGTCGTCTGCGCCACCGACGCCGGACGCGAAGGCGAAGCAATTTTCCGCTACATCTACGAGAAAACCGGTTCGACAAAGCCCATTGACCGCCTGTGGATTTCGTCGCTCACGCCGGCGGCCATCCACCGGGGTTTCGCCAACCTGAAGCCGGGCAGGGACTACGAGCCGCTGGCCGCCGCCGCCCGCGCACGCGACCGGGCCGATTGGCTGGTGGGCATGAATCTTTCGCGCGCCTACAGCCTGGGCTACAGCGATAACCGTTCAGTCCTCTCAGTGGGCCGCGTGCAAACGCCGACGCTGGCCATCCTCGTCGAGCGCGAGTTGGCCATCCGCAACTTCGTTCCCGAGGCCTACTTCGAAGTCGAGGCCGTTTTCGCCGCCGAGGCCGGGGAATACAAGGGAACGTACTTCCGGCTGGAAAAGGGCAAGCGCGAAAGCCGGCTGCCGGCGGACGGCGAAGCCGCCGAACGGATCGCCGAGCGGGCGCGCAAGGGTTCCGCGCGGGTCGATTCCGTCAAGAAAGAAAAAAAGCGGCTTGCGCCGCCGCTGCTCTATGATTTGACGGAACTCCAGCGGCATGCCAACCGGCTCTACGGCTTCAGCGCGAAGCAAACGCTCGAAGCGGCGCAGAAACTCTACGAGTCCCATAAACTGATCACCTACCCGCGCACCGACAGCCGCCACCTGTCTTCCGAAATCGCCGCCCGGCTTCCCCAGATCGTCCGCGCGGTTTCCCCGCCCTACGCCAATCTCGCCGCCGAAGGAACCGGCGTCAAGCCGCTCGGCAAGCGTTACGTCGATGACGCCAAGGTCACCGATCACCACGCCATCATTCCCACGGGAAACGCCGCCGCCGCGCCGGACGAGCGCTCCGCCGAGGGCAAAATCTACGATCTCGTCTGCCGCCGCCTGCTGCAGGCGTGGCACGACGATCTGATCCGCGCGGTGACGACGGTCGTCACGGCAATCGCCGCGGACGGCGAAACCGATCGCTATCTCTCGACCGGCGCATCCATCGAGCAGGAAGGGTGGAAAGCGCTCGACGCGCCGACCGCCCGGCAGCGCAAGAAGGACGAAGAGCCGCCCCTGCCCGGCGGCCTGGAAAACGGGCAGCCGGCAACGGTAAAAGACGCCAATGCGCTGCGCAAGACGACCCGCCCGCCCAAGCGCCTGACCGAGGCCGCGCTGCTGACGGCCATGGAATCGGCGGGCGCCGCCCTCGACGACCGGGAACTTTCCGACGCCATGAAGGAACGCGGGCTGGGAACGCCGGCCACCCGCGCCGCGATCATCGAGACTCTGCTCAAGCGGGACTACGCCGTCCGCAACAAGAAAAATCTGGAGGCTACCGACAAGGGCATCGGGCTTATCGAGATCGTCCACCCCGAGGTCAAGAGCCCGGCGATGACCGGCGAATGGGAAGCCCGGCTCAAGCGCATCGAGCGCGGCGAAGGGGGCTTCGATGCTTTCATGGTGGGCATCGAGGCGTACGTCCGCGCCGTGGTCGGCGCCGGGAAAGCCGGGAAACAACCGTTTCGGGACAGGCAAAAGGCGGCGCTCGGCAGCCGGGAGGCATCCGTTGCCGGCGGCGCCGGGGAAGGCGGTTCACGGGCAAGGGAAACGGACGCCGCGGACGCCGGGCGGCCGGCGGCGCCGTCTCTGGCCGCGAGCGCGGCGCCTCTCGCCCCGCGGTCCGGGTCGGGCGGCGCCGCGCGGCAAGCCGAGGCCGTATTCGGCAAGGCGCCTGCCGAAAAGCCGTCTCGGCCGCCCCAATCCGCCGGCCGCCCCGTGTCTTCCGGCCGACTTCTGCAAGTGCTGCGCGAAAACTTCGGTTTCGAGAGCTTTCGGCCGCACCAGGAAGACGTCTGCCGCGAAGTGACGGCGGGCCGCGACGTGCTGCTGGTAATGCCCACGGGCGCCGGCAAATCGCTCTGCTATCAATTGCCCGGCATCGCCCGCGGCGGCGGGACGCTGGTCGTCAGCCCGCTCATCGCCTTGATGGAAGACCAAGCCGCCAAGCTGCGAGAGCTGGGGTTTCGCGCCGAACGCATCCATTCGGGGCGCGGCGCCGAGCAGTCGCGCCAAGTCCTGGACGACTATCTCGCCGGCGGCCTCGATTTTCTCTTCATCGCGCCCGAGCGGTTCGGCGTCGCGGATTTTGCGGAAAAGCTGGCGGAAAACCCGCCGGCGCTGATCGCCATCGACGAGGCGCATTGCATTTCCCAATGGGGCCACGATTTCCGCCCCGATTACCGCAAGCTCGGCGAACGGCTGCCGAGCCTGCGTCCGGCGCCGGTGATTGCGCTGACGGCGACGGCGACCCCCAAAGTACAGGAAGACATCGTCGAGCAACTCGGTCTGCAAAATTGCCTGCGTTCGACCCACGGTTTCCGGCGAGAGAACATCGCCATTGAAATCGTCGAATTGACGCCCTCGCAGCGGCCGCCCGCGCTGCTGAAGCTGCTCGACGCTCCCGGCCGCCGCCCGGCCATCGTCTATGCCCCGACGCGCAAGGCCGCCGAAGCGCAGGCTCAGGAGCTGCAGCAATTCCTGCCGGCAGCGGCCTACCACGCGGGCATGACGGCGCATGCCAGAGATCGCGTGCAGGACGATTTCCTCGTCGGACGGAAAGAAGTCATCGTCGCCACCATCGCCTTCGGCATGGGCATCGACAAGGCCGACGTGCGCACCGTCGCGCATACCGGCCTGCCCGGAACGATCGAGGGCTATTACCAGGAAATCGGACGCGCCGGGCGCGACGGCAAGCCCTCGCGGGCCGTGCTGCTGTACTCCTGGGCCGACCGGCGCACCCATGAATTTTTCCTCAACCGCGACTATCCCCCGGTCGAAACGCTGCAGAAACTCTACGACGCGCTCAGCGAAAATCCGGCGCCGCGCCCCGACCTGGAGCGCGGTTTCGACGGCGACGCGGAGATTTTCGAAAAGGCGCTGGAAAAACTCTGGATTCACGGCGGCGCGCGCATCGACGCCGACGACAACGTGTTGCGCGGCGATGCCGACTGGCGCGTTCCCTACCGGATGCAACGCGGGCACAAGGCCGAGCAACTCGAGTCGACCACGCGCTATACCCGTTCCCTGAACTGCCGCATGATCGATCTGGTCGCTCACTTCGGAGATCGGGAAGACTCGCTCAAACCCTGCGGACAGTGCGATATTTGCCATCCTGAGCGCTGTCTGGTCAGGCAGTTCCGCGAGCCGGACGCTGCTGAGGAAGCGGCGCTGGCGGAGATTATCGAGACTCTGCGCGGGCGGGGCAGTCAATCGCTGGGCAAGATTTTCCGCGATCGTTTCGAGGACTCAGCCATCGACCGCAAGGCCTACGACCGGCTGATCGGCGGGCTGTCCCGAGCCGGGCTGCTCGTCGTTTCCGAGGATTCCTTTGAAAAAGACGGCCGCGAGATCCAGTACAAACGCATCGGACTGACCCCCGAAGGCCGCGATCTCAAGGAATCGCCGGCGCGATTCGTCGCTCTCGAAAAGTCGGCGCCGCTGCCGCCCGCCAAGAAACGCAAGTCTGCGCCGAAAAAACAGGACGACAGGCCGGCGCCCCCGCGCCGCGTCCGCGGGCCGCGACAGGCCGCATTCGACGACGTCCCGCCTGCGCAAGACGTCAGCGAGGTGTTGGTTGCTGCGCTGCGCGCGTGGCGGCGCAGCGAGGCTCGCAAGTTCGGCGTCCCGGCGTTCCGCGTCTTTCCCGACCGGACGCTGCTGGCGCTGGCCGAGCAGCAGCCCGCAAACGAGTCGGAGCTTCTGGCGGTCAAGGGGGTCGGCCCGGCACTCGTCCGCAAGTACGGCGAGAAAATCCTCGCCATCGTGCGCAACGCGGCAGGGTAAACCGGTTCCGGCGCCTCGATACGGAGACGCCGGCCGGCCAATCGATTTTTCCGGCCGGGATGCTTACCAGCGGCCGCGGCCGCCGCCACCGCCGCCGTAGTCGTCGCGGCGGGGACGGGCTTCGTTCACGTTCAACGACCGGCCGCCCAGGTCATGTCCATTGGTGGCCTCGATCGCGCGGTCCCCTTCTTCATCGTTATCCATTTCGACGAAGCCGAAACCCCGCGAGCGCCCGGTCTCGCGGTCGGTGATGATCTTGACCCGGGAGACCGCGCCATGCTGCGCGAAAAGGGTTTGCAACTCGTCTTCGGTGGCCGAGTAGGGCAAATTGCCGACAAAAATGTTTTTCACAATGTTCCTTTCAGAAAGCAAGGCCTGGAACTCGGGGGCGAAAAAACACGGGAGAATCCCAACAAGGAAGGCGCCGGCACTTCTTCAGGCCTCGATGGCCTATACTAACTCTCTGTTTTCAGTGTAGCACCGTATTTTCCCGACAGTGCAATGAAATCTTCGTTTCCTGAGAATGACAAAATCGCGGCGGCGGTCGAGCGGTTCGCCGGCCCGCGGTTCGCAAGGCGCCGTCATGGATGAGTTCTGCACCTGCGGCGCGGCCCTGCCGTCGGGCGCCGGTTTCTGCCCCAGATGCGGCCGGCCTACGGGAATGCTACCCGAAGTCGAACCCGACCCGCCGGCGCCGGACGCGAGCCCGGGGGTTGACCGCGCCGACAAATCGTTGGGCCTCAACGCGGAGCATATCCGCGCCGCGGTTTTCCCCGCCGGCTTGGCGGCGTTCCTGTCGTCGATTCCGTTGGCCGGCTTCCTTTGCTTCATCTGGTATCCGCTGGCCGGTTTCCTGACCGTCTTCAGCGTGCGCAAGCGCTTCGGCGCGGCCCAGGCGGATTCCGCGGGGACGAAGCTCGGCGCTTTGACGGGGCTGCTGAGCTTCGTCATCTCGCTGGTCATCCAGGCGCTGAGCCTGCTGTTGGCCGGACATGGCGAGATCGCACAAGTGTTGCAGCAGCAAGCCGGGCAGTTCGGCGGCGGCGAAGAGATCGCGCAATTGCTGGGAAACCCCGCGCTGCTTGCCGCGGCCCTGCTTTTCGGCCTCGCCGTGCAGTGCGCCGCGGCCGTGGGATTCTGCGCGGTCGGCGGCGCACTCGCGGCAAAAGTCCTCGAAGATTGACTCCGCGCGGCGCCCCTGCGGGTTTTGCGCCCGTCCGCCTGCGCTAAAATTCACCAGTGGAATCGAAGACGGCGTATTCGCGGACCGAAGTTCGCCGCATCCTCAAGATCAACGAGAACCGCTTGCGCTCCTGGGAGCGCGCGGGGCTTTGCGCGCCGCAAGAGCAGTTCGAGTTCGTCGATCTCATCGCGCTGAAGACGCTGCAGAAGCTCCGCGAGAACCGCATTCCGACCGAACGCATCGAACAGGCGCTGCGCTCGCTGCGCGAAAAGCTTTCCGACATCGACCGGCCGCTCTGGGAGCTGAAGATCGTCTCCGACGGCAGGAAGGTGGCCGTGCGGCTGCCCGGCGGCAAGATGGAAGCGCTGACGGGCCAGATGCTCTTCGATTTCGACGTTTCGAATTTGCGTTCCGTGGCCGCTTTCGAGGCGCCCCGGCGGGCCGAGAGACCGGGCGGCTCGATGGAAGAAAGCGAGTTCTGGTTTCACCGGGGACTCGAACGCGAAGAGCGGGGCGAACCACTCAAGGCCGTGCTCGAAGCCTACGGCAAGGCGCTGCAGGCGAACCCCGCCGCAGCCGGCGTATGGGTCAACATGGGCACCGTCCACTACCGCGAAGGCAACCTGCGCGAAGCCGAACACTGCTACCGCCAAGCGTTGCAAGCGTTTCCCGGCTACGCTCTGGCGCATTTCAATCTGGGCAACGTCTGCGAGGAAACGGGCCGGCTCGAAGAAGCGGCGGAGCGCTACGAGACGGCAATCTCGCTGGACGATTCTTACGCCGACGCCCATTACAATCTGGCGCTCGCCGAAGAGCGGCTCGACCGGCCGATGGATGCGGTGAAGCACTGGCGGCGCTACCTCCAACTCGACCCCTCCAGCGCCTGGGCCGACATCGCCCGCCGGGCGTTGAACGCCTTGCAGCAAGTCATGCGGGGCGGCGCATTCGAACCCCGCTCCGGCGCCCCCCGATTCCTCTTCTTCGGCTGCTGAGCGCGGACGCCGGCTTTCGCCGCGGCTCAAGCATGCAGCGCGCAAGGCTCGGGCTGCTCTGCGGCCCCGGCTGCGCGGATGCAGCGCATCTGCGTGGAGAGCAGCGCGTCGAGTTGCTTCTCCGGCGGCAGCAGCAGGTACAC
This sequence comes from Bryobacterales bacterium, assembly GCA_965242705.1. Classification (GTDB taxonomy): domain Bacteria; phylum Acidobacteriota; class Terriglobia; order Bryobacterales; family UBA6623; genus CATQHP01. Next base: position 3,720,369 of record OZ251486.1, on the reverse strand, counting down.
GCCGTCGCCCGCGACTTGCACCGGAAAGACCTTCAGCGAATACGGCTCGCCCGACAGGCATTCGCCGGTTTCGAGCGAAAACGGCTTCTTGTGCAGCGGGCAGGCGACTTTGGGCGCGCCTCCGGCGCTGCCCGTAATGCCCCGTGAGAGCACGAAGGCGTTTTTGTGCGGGCACATGTTCTGACAGGCGTACCATTCGCCCCGGTCGGCGAAATGATAAACCGCAATCTGGGCGTCGCCGTACTTGACGGCCGCGCCGCCGCCGGGCGGAAAATCGCCGACGCCGCCCACGCGCACCCAGTTCAACTTGCGCGGCCGGGAGCCGTTGCCGTTGCCGTTCCGTTTCGCCTCCCCCAGGGTTTTCCCGTTCAACAGCTTGATCCGGTCGAGCATCACTCCGTTCCTGGGCCAGTCGGCCGGGCGGTTCTGGCCGCGCTCGGTAACGATTTCGATGCCGGCGGGGGTCTCGCCGCTGTTGACGAACTGCCGGTAGAGCTTGCGGCGCTCGGGGTCGTTGACGACCTCCTTCCATTCGCAGCGGTAACTGTCCACGAGGAATTGCATGCGTCGTTCGAGCTCGCCGCAGATGCCCAGCTTGTCGTCGATGACGACTTGTTTCAGATAGTCGATGCCGCCGTCGAGTTGCTCGATCCAGACCGCCGTGCGGGTCAGCTTGTCGGCGGTCATGATGTAGTACATGAAGAAGCGGTCGATATAGCGGATCGCCGTTTCTTCGTCGAGGTCGGCGGCCAGCAGGTCGGCATGGCGGGGCTTGGCGCCGCCGTTGCCGCAGACGTAAAGGTTGTATCCCTTGTCGGCGGCGATCAGCCCGATATCTTTCGATTGCGCCTCGGCGCACTCGCGCACGCAGCCGGACACCGCGCCCTTGACCTTGTGCGGGGCGCGGATGCCGCGGTAGCGCTGCTCGATGCGGATGGCGAAACCCACCGAGTCCTGCACGCCGTAACGGCACCAGGTCGTGCCGACGCAGCTTTTGATCGTGCGCAGCGCCTTGCCGTAGGCGTGTCCGCTTTCAAAGCCGGCGGCGATCAATTCCTCCCAGATTGCCGGCAACTGATGGAGTTGCGCGCCGAACAGATCGACGCGCTGGCCGCCGGTGATCTTGGTGTAAAGCCCGTATTTCCGGGCGACGGTCCCCAGCGCGATCAATTTTTCGGGAGTAATCTCGCCGCCGGGCACGCGCGGGACGACGCTGTAGAGCCCGCCGCGCTGCATGTTGGCCAGGAAGCGGTCGTTGGTGTCTTGCAGCGTGTGGTGCTCGGGGTTGGTGATGCTCTCGTTCCACAGCGAAGCGAAGATCGAGGCCGCCGCCGGCTTGCAGACTTCGCAGCCGCGGCCCCGGCCGCAATCGGCGAGCAAGGCGTCGAAGGTCTTGATCCGCTTGACTTTTACGATGTCGAAGAGTTCCTGCCGCGTGTAGTCGAAGTGTTCGCAGAGATTGTTGTCGATGCTGCCGCCTGCGGCTTCGATCTCGGCGTTGAGCAGTGCGCTTACGAGCGGAAGGCAGCCGCCGCATCCCGCGCCGGCCGCGGTTGCGCTTTTCACTGCGCCGACGGTCGTCAGGTTCCGTTCGCGGATAGCGCAGCGGATTTCGCCCTTGGAGACGTTGTTGCAGGAACAGACCTGCGCCTCGTTGCTCATGGCCGTTCCGTCGGCGGGCGCGCCGGCGCCCGCAACGCCGATCAGAGCGGCGGGCGCAGTGGTCAGCGGCTCGCCGCTCTTGGCCAGCGCGGACAGCGTTGCGTAGTCTGAGGCGTCGCCGACGAGTACGCCGCCCAACAGCTTCTTGCCGTCCAGACTGAAGAGCAGTTTCTTGTAGGCGCCCGAGAAGGGGTCTTCGTAAATCAGCGGCAGGGCGCGGTCTTGCGGAGCCTCGTAATCTCCGAAGCCGGCCACGTCCACGCCCATCAGCTTCAGCCTGGTCGAGAGATCGGCTCCGGTGAAGAGGCTGTCTTCGCCGGCGAGCCTGCGGGCGGCGGTCTCGGCCATCCGCCAACCGGGCGCGACCAATCCGTAAACCATGCCGCGGTGCAGCGCCGCTTCGCCGATGGCGTAGATGCGCGGGTCTGAGGTTTGCAGCTTGTCGTTGACCGCGACGCCGCCGCGCGGGCCGACTTCGAGGCCGCATGCGCGGGCCAGCTCGTCGCGCGGACGGATGCCGGCGGAGACGATAATCATGTCCGCGTCGAGCTTGCCGCCGTCGGTAAAGACCATGCCGCGGACCTTGCCGTTGCCGCTGACCTGCTGCGTCGCCTTGCGCAAATGGACCTTTACGCCCAAGTCTTCGATCTTCTTGACGAGCAGGCGCGAGCCGGCATCGTCGATCTGGCGCGGCATCAGACGCGGCGCAAACTCCACGACGTGGGTTTCGAGGCCGAGGTCGTAGGCGGCCTTGGCCGCCTCCAGCCCCAGCAGGCCGCCGCCGATGACGGCGCAGGTTTTCGCCTGCCCGGCGTATTCGATGATCTTGTCGAGATCTTCGATCGTGCGGTACACGAAAACGCCCCGCTTGTCGATGCCGTCGATCGGCGGTACGAAGGGGCTCGACCCCGTAGCCAGCACCACGCGGTCGTAATGGATGGCGCGGCCTCCCTCCGAAAGCACAACGCGGCGCCCGCGATCGATGGCGCTTGCGCGGTCGCCGACGTGGATGTCGATATCGTTGCCGCGGTACCACGAGAGCTTGGCGAGTGTCAGTTTGGCGATGTCGCGGTGATCGAAATACGAGGTCAGATGCACGCGGTCGTAGGCCGGCCGCGGCTCCTCGCAGAAGGTCACGATCTTGTGCGCTCGCTGCTTGTCGAAGGCAACCAGCTTTTCGCAGAAACGGTGGCCGACCGGCCCGTTGCCGATCACCACGGTTGTTGTTCGTTTTCCCGCCACGGAAACACCTCCCGGCGCAAGCATTGCGGAAACCGGCGGCGCCCGCACGGGGCGGCTTCGCAGCCGCGGCGGCCGGGTCCGGCAAAAGCAAATCTGTAAAAGACGCGGGTTTTGCGCTCGGCGGGGAGCGGCGAAGAGGTACGCGGCTCAGGTCGCGTACATTTCTTTCAATTAAACAATGCGCAAGTACCGCAAGGGAATAAAAATGTTGTTATCGGACGGATAAAAGCTTTTTTCTTGACGGCGCCGGAAGTCCGCGGATATGTTGGTTACAGGCTTGGCGGCTGACGGAAGCCGCCTGAGCCGAACTTGCAAAACCACGACGGTTTTGGCCGCGCAAGCGTCGAGCTTGGCGGTTGTCGCGCTGCGGACTTCGCTTGTCCAGCGCGGCCCGATCTCCGTAGATTCCCCTGCACGGAAGCGTTCCGTCTCTGAGTCGAGGCGAACCGCGGGCAATTTGTTCCCGGGGCTGTCCTGACCGGCGGCCGCCGCTTTTTTCACCGCAAGCGGCGCGCGGGAAGGCTGCATTTGCGAAAGGAAAGCGAAAGCACACGATGGCCGCAACAGCCGCACCAACAGAGTCCGCCGCGAACCCATTCGTGATTTTGGCGGATCCGCCGCCCCGCGTTGAGCCGAGCGCCGCGGGCCGCTCGGCGCTCATGCCGCAAATCCCCCTGGAAAACGGCCAACAGTACCGCTTTCACTTCGACATGGCGAAGTGCGTAGGCTGCAAGTGCTGCGAAGTCGCCTGCGCGGAGCAAAACAACAATCCGCCCGATATTTCCTGGCGCCGCGTGGGCGAGGTCGAGGGCGGGGTTTTCCCGTACACCCAGCGGCTGCATCTTTCCATGGGCTGCAACCACTGCGTCGATCCTTCGTGCATGAGCGGCTGCCCCACCGACGCCTATACCAAAGACGCGGCGACGGGCATCGTGCTGCACGATGCGGACGTCTGCATCGGCTGCGAATACTGCATCTGGAACTGCCCCTACAGCGTACCGGCGTTCAACCCCGAGCGCGGCGTCGTGGGCAAATGCGACATGTGCAGCGGGCGGCTTGCCGACGGCGACAAGCCCGCCTGCGTCGACGCCTGCCCTTCCGAGGCGCTGGCCATCGAGGTTGTCGATATCGCCGAGTGGAAGAGCAAATACCGCGGCGAGGCGAACGCTCCGGGACTGCCCAGCGCCGACGACACGATTTCGACCACGCGCGTGACGCTGCCCGCGGACATGCCGCTGAACACGGAAAAGGCCGATTATCACCGTGTCCGGCCGGAAAAGCCCCACTATTCCCTGGTGGCGGTGACGGTGCTCACGCAACTTTCCGTGGGCGGATTCGCCGGCGCCTGGCTGATGAGCCTTTTCGACAGCCCCGAGGGACTGGGAACGGCGGCGCTGCTTTCTTTGGCTTTGGGGCTGGCCTCGTTGGCGGCGGCGCCGCTGCATCTGGGCAGGCCGGCCTATGCGCCGCTGGCGGTGCGCAACTTCAGGACCTCGTGGTTGAGCCGCGAGATTCTCGGCCTGAGCAGCTTTGGGCTGACGGCTTCGATTTACGCGGCGACGTTGCTTTGGGAGGCGCCCGGTGCGCCCGTTGTCGGCGGCTTGGCTTCACTGATCGGCCTTTTCGGCCTGTACGCCGGCGCGCGCATCTACCTGGTTCCCGGCCGGCCCGCATGGAACAGCCGGCAAACGATTGTCGATTTCCTGCTGACCGCGGCAACGCTGGGACCTCTGCTGCTTGCCGCGGTCGGCGGCGGATACGCTTTCGCGGCGCCCGCGGCGGCGTTGGCCGCCGTCGCCCAGCTACTGAACCAGCTTTGGCGGTTCCTGCGTCTGGTGCGCTCGGACGAATACGAGAAACAGGCCTCGGCGCGGTTGCTCTCGGGCGAACTTGCCCGCCTGTTCCTGCTGCGTCTGGGGCTGCCGATCGTCGGCGCCGTCGCGCTGCCGGCGATGGGCCGGGCGGTGGAAGGCTTCTTGCTGACCCTGGCCGCGGCGCTGCTCGGCCGTTATTTGTTTTTCGTCAGCGTCGTGCCCAAAAACATGGCGATGACTTTCTTCGAACGGCGGGAGGCGGCATGAACCTGAAGCGGCTGCTCGGCCTCGACACGCTCAAGGAAAAGTACGCTTACGGCCGCGACCCGCGTTTCGGCCATACCGCGGCGGCAAAGATTCCCGACCGCTGGGTGGCGACGACCTGCGGTTACTGCTCGGTCGGCTGCGGCATGCATATCGGCGTGCGCGGCGGCAAAGCCGCGGCGGTGCGCGGCAACGAAGATCATCCGGTCAACCTGGGCAAGCTCTGCCCAAAGGGTCTTGCCGAGCACGAGATGCTCTCGGCCGCAAGCCGCGCGAAATATCCGCTGCTGAAGCAAAACGGACGCTTCGCGCGCATCGGCTGGGACGCGGCGGTGCGCCGGGCGGTCGATGAGTTCAAGCGGGCGCAGCGGCGCTACGGCCCGCGGGCGCTGGGCGTCGTCAGCACCGGGCAACTGGTGACCGAAGAGTTCTACGCGCTGGGCAAGCTGATCCAACTCGGTTTCGGCGCCAACAACTACGACGGCAACACGACGCTGTGCATGGCAAGCGCCGTTTCCGGCTACAAGCGCTCGTTCGGCAGCGACGGCCCGCCGGGAGCGTACGACGATTTCGAGGAAGCGGACGTTGTTTTTCTGATCGGCGCGAATATCGCCGACAACCACCCCATCCTCTGCTACCGCCTGGAGCAGAACCCGCGCAAGACCGTCGTCGCCGCCGACCCGCGGGTCAGCAAGACCGCGCGCATGGCCGACGTCTACCTGCCGCTGAAGCCGCGCTCGGATATCGCCTTGCTCAACGGCATGGCGCATATCCTGATCCGCTCCGGCCTGATCGACAGTGATTACATCGACGCGCACGCCACGGGCTTCGAGCGGCTCAAGGAGCATCTCGAAAAATACACGCCCGAGCGCGTCGCCCGCGTCACCGGATTGGGCGAAGAGCAGATTTACCGCGCCGCGCTGCTCTACGGCCGAGCCAAAGCGCCTTTCCTCGCCTGGACGATGGGCGTCAACCACTCGACGAAAGGCACGGAGACCGTTAACGTCATCAACAACCTCGCCCTGCTGACGGGCAACGTCGGCAAGGCCGGCGCCTCGCCGTTTTCGATTACCGGCCAATGCAACGCTATGGGCTCACGCGAGACCGCCTTCACGGCCTCCATGCCGGGCTACCGCAAATTCGACGATCCCGGCGACCGCGAAGAGCTTGCCCGACTCTGGAACATCTCCCCCGACGAGCTGCCCGCCGAGCGCGGCCACGCTTACCCGGATATCGTCGAGGCCTGCGTCAAGGGCGAGATCCGCGCCCTTTGGGTCATCGCCACCAACCCGCTGGTTTCGTTCCCCAACGTCGGAGTGCTGAAACAGGGACTCGAAAATCTCGATTTTCTGGTCGTGCAGGACGGTTTCCACCCGACGCCCACGACCGACTTGGCCGACTTGGTTTTGCCCGCGGCCGTATGGGGCGAAAAGGAGGGCAGCTACACCAACTCCGAGCGGCGGGTCAGCAAGGTCAACAAGGCCGTGGAGCCGCCCGGCGAAGCCAAATCCGATTTCGACGTCTTCCTGGCGTTCGCCGAAGAGCTTGGCGTCAAAGAGAAACTTTACCCGGGCTGGGCCGGCCCCGAGGACGCTTTCAACGAATGGCGCAAGGTTTCCGCGGGCCGCCTGTGCGATTACTCCGGGTTGAGCTACGAGTTGCTGGAAAGACATCACGCCGTGCAGTGGCCGTTCACGCCCGAGCAGGCGCGGCGGACCAACGGCGCGCGTCCGCCGACGAGCAGGCTCTACGCCGACGGCAAGTTCCAGACGCCCGACGGCAAGGCGAAACTTTTTGCGGTCGAGTGGGATTCCTACCCCGAGCAGCCCAGCGAGGCCTTTCCCTTCGTCTTCAATACGGGCCGCACGGTCGAGCACTGGCACACGCGCACGAAAACGAAGGAAGTCAAAATCCTGGAACGCATGTCGCCGACCGCGTGGCTCGAGATGAATCCGCGCGACGCCCGCCGCCTCGGGCTGAAACCGCATGACCGCGTTACCGTCGTCTCGCCGCGGGGCCGCGTTGAAAACATCGAGCTGCGCATCACCGAGATTGTGGCGCTCGGCCAAGTTTTCATGCCGTTCCACTACGAGGAAAAGAACTCCAACCGCCTGACGCAAAGCGCGTTCGACCCCATTTCGCGGGAACCGAACTACAAGCAGGCGGCGGTCCGCGTAGAGAAGAGCGGCGCCGAAAGCGCCGTTTGAATTGCAGTCCGCCCTCCCCAGTCGGCGAGGGATCGAGCCGAACCCGGACGTTCGGCGGTTTCACAGATGAAACAAATATCGAGCGCGCGGCGCAAGCTGCGCGCGGCGCCGGATACGTCCGGCACGAAACGGAGAACGAAAATGGATTTCAAAGGCAAGGCAACCAAAATCAACCTGTTCAGCTTGAACACCATCCCCATGCGCACGTTTCATATGACGTGGTTCGCATTTTTCCTGTGTTTTTTCGGCTGGTTCGGGATCGCGCCGTTGATGGCGATCGTTCGCGAAGACCTCAACCTGACCAAAGAACAAATCGGCAATACGATCATCGCCTCCGTCGCGATTACGGTGGTCGCCCGGTTGGCCGTCGGCTGGCTGTGCGACAAGATAGGGCCGAGGAAGGCCTACACCTGGCTGTTGGCGGTCGGCTCGATCCCGGTGATGACCATCGGACTTGCCGACAGTTACGAGACGTTCCTGCTGTTCCGGCTGGCGATCGGCGCGATCGGCGCTTCGTTCGTCATCACGCAATACCACACGTCGGTGATGTTTGCGCCCAATACGGTCGGCACGGCGAACGCGACGACCGCCGGTTGGGGCAATCTCGGCGGCGGCGTCACGCAGATGGCGATGCCCTTGATTTTCGCCGGCGTGATGACGTTCACGGCTCAGGAGGCGCTGGGCTGGCGCCTGGCAATGGTCATTCCCGGCGCCGCTCTGCTGCTGACCGCGTTGATTTATTGGAAGTTCACCGAAGATTCGCCCGACGGCAGCTATGAAGTCCTGCGCGCCAAGGGCGAGATGGAAGGCGCTAACAAGGTCACCGGCGCGTTTCTGAAGGCTTGCGCCGATTACCGCGTCTGGGTGCTGTTCGTCATTTACGGCGCATGTTTCGGCGTAGAGTTGACGATCAACAACATCGCCGCGCTGTATTTCCACGATTCCTTCGGCCTCGGCTTGGCAGCCGCCGGCATGATCGCCGGGCTGTTCGGCTTGATGAACGTCTTTGCGCGGACGCTGGGCGGCATCGTCGGCGACAAATGGGGGCTGAAATGGGGACTCAAGGGCCGTGTGCGCTTCCTGGGCATGATCCTTTTCCTCGAAGGCCTCGCGCTGATGATCTTTTCCCAGCAAACCGTGCTGCCGATTGCTATCGGCACGATGATCCTTTTCAGTCTCTGCGTGCAGATGTCGGAAGGCGCCACCTATTCGGTGGTTCCCTTCATCAACAAGAAGGCGCTCGGCGCCGCGGCCGGCATCGTCGGCGCGGGCGGCAACGCGGGGGCGGTAGCCGCGGGCTTCCTTTTCAGGACGGAAGCTCTGAGTTGGCCGCAGGCGCTGCTCATCCTGGGCGCGGTCGTGACGACGGTTTCGTTCCTCGCTTTCGCCGTGCGTTTCTCCTCGGCCGATGAAAAGGCCGTGTCGCGCGAAACGGCGTCGCGCCTGGCCGCGGCCGGCGGCTCGCCCGAACCGGCGTACGCAACGAAAACGGCCTGACCGCCGCACCGGCGAGGAGAGGCGAATTCCCGGCGAGTACATGGCGGTGTTCGACACCACAGCGCCGTCGGCTTGCCCGGGGCGCGCAGCCGCTCGCTGTAAATCAGCGGCCGGCCCGCGTCGTTGTCGATGATCTCCACGTTTTCGAGGCCGGCGTCCGCCAACCGCGCGGCGGCGAACCGGGCGGCGCGGGCCATGTCCGGCCGATGCTCGGGAAGGGTGCTGATGCTCGGAATGCGCAGAAAATCGAACAGTTCGCTCTCGAACCGCGCCCCGTGCGCCTGTACGTACTCGGCTAATGCGGACATCGAATTTCAGGATAGCCCGGAACGCGGCGCAAACCCCACGCTGCGCCATGATAGGAAAAGAGGCGCGATGACGCAGACGAGCAAGAAGCTGACCGCGGCGGTCGAGATCTATTTCTCCGACCTGCGGAAGGTTCGGGCGTCGGGCGGCGCAACCGGCGAGCGGTCGAGCTATCCGGTGTTGTCCAACCTGTTGAACGCGGTGGGCGCGGCGCTCAAACCGAAGGTCTTCTGCATCGCCGAGCTTGCCGACCGGGGCGCGGGGCATCCCGACTTCGGCCTCTTTGCGGCGAAGCAGGTCCAGCGCGGCAGACCGCGGGAAGGGCAAATCCCGGAGCGCGGCGTGGTCGAGGTGAAGGCCGCCGGGGATGACGCCTGGCTGACCGCGGAGAGCGCGCAAGTAAGCCGCTACTGGAACCGCTACCGCTTGGTGCTGGTGACCAACACGCGCGATTTCGTGCTCGTCGGCGAAGACGCTTCGGGCCGTCCGGCGAAACTGGAGACCTTTCGACTGGCCGCCGACGCCGAGGCGTTCGCAAACATGCTGGAAAAGCCGCGCGCCTTCGCCGGCGCCAAGGGCGCCGGCTTGGGCGAATACCTCTGCCGGGCGCTGGCGCACCGCGCGGCGCTTGCCGAGCCGAAAGATTTGGCTTGGCTGCTTGCTTCCTACGCCCGCGACGGCTTGGCGCGGGTCGGGGCGGCGGGCGGCGCGCCGCAGCTTGCGGCGGTGCGCGCCGCGCTGGAGGAAGCCCTGGGCGTGCGTTTCGAGGGCGAAAAGGGCGCGCGCTTTTTCCGTTCGACGCTGGTGCAGACGCTGTTCTACGGCGTCTTTTCCGCCTGGGTGCTGTGGGCAAGGAAAATGCCGCCGCCCGCGGGCAAATTCGATTGGCGCACGGCGGTCTGGCATCTGCGCGCGCCGGTGCTGCGGGCATTGTTCCAGCAGCTTTCCGATCCCGGACGCTTGCAGCCTCTGGGACTCGTCGAGGTGCTGGACTGGACGGCCGCCGTGCTCGACCGCGTGGATCGCGCAGCCTTTTTCTCGCGCTTCCGCGAAGGCGAGGCGGTGCCCTATTTCTACGAGCCGTTTCTGGAGGCCTTCGACCCCGAACTGCGCAAGCAGCTGGGCGTCTGGTACACGCCGGCGGAAGTCGTGCGCTACATGGTGGCCCGCGTGGACCGGGCGCTCAAAGACGATCTGGGCATCCCCGAAGGGCTGGCGGCGGAAAACGTCTATGTGCTCGACCCGTGCTGCGGCACGGGAGCCTATCTGGCGGAAGTGCTGCGCCGCATCGCCGCCAATCTCGCAGGCCGCGGCCTGGGCGCGTTGGCCGGCGCGCGGGTGAAGCAGGCGGCGGCGCGGCGGGTGTTCGGCTTCGAGATCATGCCCGCGCCTTTCGTCGTCGCCCATTTGCAGGTGGGGCTGACCATGCAGGCGCTCGACGCGCCGCTTGCCGACGACGATACGGAACGGGCGCAAGTCTTCCTGACCAACGCGCTGACCGGCTGGGAGCCGACGATCCAGAAGCCGCTGCCCTTCCCCGAACTGGAAGAGGAACGCGACCGCGCCGAGCAGGTGAAGCGGGAAAAGCCGATCCTGGTCATCCTCGGCAATCCGCCCTACAACGGCTTCGCGGGTGTCGCCGTCGAAGAGGAGCGGGAGCTTTCGGAAGCCTATCGCAAGACGCGGCGCGTGCGGCGTCCCGAAGGGCAGGGGCTGAACGATCTCTACGTCCGCTTCTTCCGCATGGCCGAGCGGCGCATCGCCGACAAGACGAGGCGGGGCGTGGTCTGCTTCATTTCCAATTATTCGTGGCTGGACGGCCTTTCGTTTACGGGCATGAGGGAACGCTATCTGGAAGCGTTCGACGCAGTGCGCATCGACTGTCTGAACGGCGACAAGTACAAGACCGGCAAAGTTGCGCCCGACGGTACGCCGGACCCCAGTGTGTTTTCAACGGCGGAAGACCCGATTGGCATCCAGGTCGGAACAGTCATTACGACACTTGTGCGCAAGGCTGATCATGCGCCCGCCGAAACGGTTGGCTTCCGCCACCTGTGGGGACAGGCCAAGCGGGATGAACTGCTGAAGACCGCGGAGGCTGAACCGAACGCGATCTATGGCAACATTGACCCCAATCTGCCGCTTGGTCTGCCGTTCGTGCCGGGTGCGACAAGTGAGCGTTGGTTCGACTGGCCTTCGCTGCCCGATCTGTTGCCGGTATCGTTTCCGGGCGTCAAGACCAGCCGCGACGGATTTCTCGTCGATGTCGATCTCGACCGGCTCAAGGCGCGCATCGGCGATTACTTCAACCCGGATTCAAGCCACGAGGAGATCACGCGGCGCTATCCCATCGCGATGAAGGACGCGGCGCGGTTCGATGCCCGCGCGGTGCGCGAAACATTGCTCGCGCGCGGCGGCCCGAACGAGGCCGGGTTTGTCCGCTTTACCTATCGGCCCTTCGATAACCGCTGGCTCTACTGGGAGGGGGAAACCAAACTACTGGACGAAAAGCGCGCCGATTACAGACCGCATGTGTTCGAGGGGAATCTGTGGATTGAAGCGCGCGAACGAGAAGCCCAAGAAGATTTTTCCCGTGGAACCGCAGTTTTTCATCTTGCCGATAACTTTGGCAACGGGCTGTCGAGCTTTTTCTCCGCATGGCTGTGCAACAACGGCCTCGGTGCGCTGCGCCAACCCAACCTTTCTTGCGCGGCGCAACGCTATCTCAGCCATATCGACGCGAGCGTCGAAGACCTGTTCCACCATGTCCTCGCCGTGCTGCATGATCCGGCCTACCGCGAGGCCAACGCCGGAGCACTGCGCATGGGCTGGCCGCGCATCCCGCTTCCCGGCTGGCCCGACGGCGAAGCCAGAGGCGCGACGGAAACGCTCGTCCGCTCGGCGGCGCGGGGCCGCGAACTCGCCGCCCTGCTCGATCCCGATACGCCCGCGCCCGGCGTTACGCAAGGCGCGTTGCGACCGGAAATCGCCGCCGTCGCCGTACCCGCCGTCAAGCAGGGGCGCCACATGACCGGCGAAGATTTCGCGCTTACGGCCGGTTGGGGGCACAATGGGTCGGGCGAAGCGGTCATGCCCGGCCAGGGCCGCGCCGTCGAGCGTGATTTCGCGCCGGACGAGCGCGCCGCCTTGGGCGAAGCCCTGCCCGCCTTGGGCGAAACGGCGTTCGACGTGTACCTGAACGGCAACGCCTATTGGCGCAATGTCCCCGCCGCTGTCTGGCGTTACAAGCTCGGCGGCTACCAGGTCCTCAAAAAGTGGCTCTCCTACCGCGAGCGCCCCATCCTCAAACGCCCCCTGCGCCCCGAAGAAGTCCAGCACTTCACCGACGCCGCCCGCCGCATCGCGGCGATCTTGTTGGCAGTCTCTCCGGGAAGTCCAAAATATTGAAAAAATATCCGCTAAAATCTACTGTCGATTTTGAGTTTTCGGTGGTAGAGTAGAGTTCTGCCCGCCCTGCGGAGCATTCGAGACAGGGAAATTTTACGAAATCAGGAACGAAAAATTTCCAAAAAATTTGCTTTTTGAATGTTTCAGCTGTTACTCTGTGGCCGGAATCTGTAGCCGGCGGCATCCGGTACCGGTTTCACGTACCGAAGGTCGTGTTGGAAAAATATCGCCGGCGGGGGGCTCGGCCTTTCGGTGAAGGAGGATGTAAGCACATGGTCGGCGTAAGCGATTTCTTACACGCCAGTATGCCGCGGGCAGACGTGAAGGAAGACCAAAAGGCGAGCAGGCCGGATGCGGAGCCAATTTTGGTTGGATGGCGTCCGAGGGCCGACGATGAGTGCAAACGGCTGTTCAGCCGTTACCTTCACCTTGCGGCCGACTCGCAACCCGGCCGCGCAACACAGGAGTTCCTCCGATGACGGCCATACAGTCAATGCCGCATGCTCAGAAATGGCAGCAATGGAAGGAACGACTCGATTTTTCCTTCCGTCAGCCGCCCGAATTCTATGAGAATGTCGATGAAGTGAAGAATACGCCGCACGCAAAAGCTATACGCACGGCAATCCGGGAATTGAATTTGCAGGCGGTTTTTTGCGTTCAGGACGTACCGACCACCGCGATTCTTCGGGTCCCCGAATATAAGCGGAAGTCAATAATCCGTTTGCATGCTGACCTCTGGAACCAGGGTCTTGCAAGCCTTCTCATTGTCCTTTCCGATAATGACGACACTGTACGTGCTTTCTCGCTCGATCGAATCCCACATAAAGAAGACCACGATTTCAACAATCGATGTCTTGTTCGGACATTAAACGCCACAAGCGAAGTCCTTGCAATCAAAGATATTATCTATGGTGCTGAATCCGGTCGGTTGTGGGAAAAGTATGCGGATTATTTCAGACCCGAAGAACGAATCGACCAAGTTCTTCTGAATAATCTCACCATAGCACATCAAAAACTCTCCAGCAACGGCTTGCCTGCCGATGCGTCGCAGGCATTGCTCATCCAGACAATGTTTATCGCCTATCTGGAGGACAGGGAGATCATCGGACAGGAATACTTCCAAGCCGCTTCTAACAGTCAAGCAAGTACATTCTCCGAATTGCTGAGGCAGGAGAAAGTTGCGTCACTGGAACATCTCTTTCGAAAGCTGCGTGAAGATTTCAATGGTGATCTCTTTACTGCGCCATGCTCATTTGGAGAGGAAATTTCCGATCCGCCTCTTGGGACTTTCCATTTGAAAGTTGTTGTCGATTTCCGTTCCGGGCGTGTGGAGATGAGTGAAAATGCCGGCCAGTACCGTTTCTGGGGATATAACTTCCAATACATACCCATCGAACTGATCAGCGCTGTTTATGATCGGTTTTTGGGCGAGAATCGCCGCAAACAAGGCGCCTACTACACGCCTATGTTCCTCGCCGATACGGTGGTTTCCCAGACGTGGGAAACTCTATCGGAACCGACAAAAAATGAAGGTGAATTTCTTGACCCGGCCTGTGGTTCGGGCATGTTCCTCGTGCGTTTGTTTCAACGTCTTTGCGAGCACTGGCGCGAAGCGCGAAAAGTTCAAACAATCGACTGGGAAATTCTGCGTCAAATTCTTGCAAGATTGCACGGATGGGACATAGACGGCGCCGCAGTTCGCGTAGCGGTATTTTCCTTGTACATTGCCTTGCTTGAAGAAGTAGACCCGCCGGACATACGACTCCTTGTAAAGAATGGAAAGGCGCTCCCCCTCCTTTGGGGACACAATCTCCGTGCCCAGGATTTTTTTCACATTCCCTCCAGTGATAAGCAATTCGATGTAATCATCGGTAATCCACCTTGGGTGAGTCGAAAAGGGTCGAATCGATCTTCTATTGTTTGGTGTAATACGGAGAGCCTTCCCGCGCCCAGTCAAGAAGATGCTTGGGCTTTTGTTTGGAAATCGCTGCGTCATCTGCAGAAAGACGGTGTTGTCGCTTTCCTTCTTCCTGCTATGGGGTTCTTGCATAATCACTCGAAAGAGGCGATTAAGGCGCGAAATCGCTTTATGAGTGATACTCAAATTGTGCGCATTATCAATTTTGCCGATTTGAGATTTCAGTTGTTCAATCAAGCCGTCAGGCCGGCTGCATTGATCATATTCAGGCATGCATTTAGAAATGCATCGGGCTATCGCTTCGATTACTGGGCCCCCAAGAGTGATCTCAACCTGAAAGCCAAGCGGCTGATTACCCTTAGCAGTGTCGATAAATCCAAAATCAATTCTCATATGGCAGAAAAAGACCCTTTCATATTCAAAAAACGCTTGTGGATGACTGATCCGGAAGCCAAACTTTTCAACTACATGTCCACGCTCCCCAAATTGAGAGATATTGTTAAAGGGTACCGTATGCTCACGCGTCGAGGTGAAGCAGTGGATGGCCATTGGATTATCGGGCAAGGGTTCAAGCCGGCCAATAGTAGTCGACGCGCAGAATCTTCTTATAAAAGCGAATATAGTGATATTATTACCCAAATTCCCTACTTGCCAACAAAAGCTTTTTCTGCATTAACTCAAAACTGCAGCAATTTGACGCCAATGGATAATGGATGGGTACACCGAAAAGGCTTTGAGGAAGGTTTTGATGGGCCGCGCGTATTGATCCCACAGGGCGTCATAACCAGGCAGCACAGGCTCCGTGCAGTTTACACGGAAAATCCGCTTACATTTCAGGACTCCATTCAAGCTATCGTCGTCCCCAAGGGCGCCGAGCATCGTGCAAAGCTACTAACGGCGTTGCTTAACAGTAAGGCGATGTTGTGGTTTGCATTCCATGGCACGGCGTCATTCGGTGCGGATCGTCCCATAGTGGATCAGACTGGGCTGTTGCATCTCCCATTTCCCTCACCGAGCGATATGCCGGATCCGGAACAGTCGCAGTCGGCAGAAAAAGCTCTGGTCTCTATAGTCGATGAAGCCATTCGCACTGAGAAAAGTCGAGAATTCCTTCCGAAAAGTTGCAAAAACGAGATTTTCGGCAAACTTGATCGTTTGGTCACAGAATTTTTCTGCCTGTCAAAAGAAGAAATTATTCTGATTGATGACACAGTAGAAAAAGTGATTCTTGCTTCCCACCCCGGGGCAAGTACATTCCCTGCGATATGGAAACATTCAGAGGAAAACGATCGCCGAGATTATGCCGATACACTTGTTCATGCTATGGATGGGTGGTTTGCTGAAAACGTCACTATAGGAATCAAACTCAAGGCAAAAAATCAAGACTCGGCCCTTCTCTGCCTCTCTCTGCAGGAGATGCCGAACAATTCTACATACATAGAAGAGAGTAACATATCTTTGAGTAAAGCATTGGCAAATATATTTTCGCGCATTTCACAACCCATTCGAAGAAATTTTCAGTTGATTCCCAATTTCCGTGTTTTTATCGGCAAGGACCTTTACCTCGTTAAACCTATTCAGAAGCGGTTTTGGCTGAGATCAACAGCCTTGGCCGATGCCGATGCCATTGCTCTCGATTTGCAGGATGCAATTGGGCTACTCGACGAACGGAGTCGTGCGTGACACAAGTCGGCGCCCCGACCGAATGGGCAAAAAAATTCAGGTCACTGGATATACGGTTTTTGGAATGCGTGGCAAAGGTATGGCCGCGATGTCTTGCTATTCTGCTGGATAAACCCGATGAAGACACCATCACAAAAAATCTTAGATCTGTCATTTTAAAAGATTCTTGCGCTCGGCGATTGTTTCATTGGATCGAATTCCAGTCTGAACCACCTTACAGTAAAGGGAAAATCGACATGGCGGTGTTTCTTAATCGGGATCACGAAAAGTATCTCGCTTATGAGTGCAAGCGTCTGAATGTCATACGGAATGGAATCAGAAGCTCTCAATCTACGCAGTACGTAATGGAGGGTATCTTACGTTTCGTCCAAGAAAAATACGCGGAATATCTTCCCGTGGGATGTATGCTCGGATATGTCCTCGATGGCGATGTGGAGTTTGCTGATTCGAGAGTTCGGGAGGCCATCACGGCAAAGAAAGACAAAGTAGGGCTCGTGGTTGCATCAATACAAGACATGCCGCCTATTGGTTGTGTAACACGATTCTCAAGCCAACATATCCGACCGTCAAGCAACACGAAAATCGAAATTCGGCACGCGCTGTTGGCTTTCCCCGTTGTATCTACCGGTCATTGACCGGGTAAAGCTATGGCGATGCGTTATACCGCATCGGCGGGTCAGCCGCTAATCCGGTTTTCGCCGCGGTCAGCGCCGGCCTTGCGCTGTGGCCCGCTCCCACGCTTCCCGCGTGAATGCCTTGTAGGAAACCTCTCGGCGGCAGGTCTTGCAGCGCCCCTCGCGCCGCCTTGCGTTCGCCCCTTGCGCCCAGCCGCAGCGGGGACACGAAACAATGTAGCGCGGCAGAGCGAACTCGACGTCATGGCAGCGCTCGCCCGTGCAGCCGATCGCCCGCGCCCGCGCTTTCCACACGGCATCGTGGTTGTGTTCGGGGCCGACGAGAGCGTGGGCGATCTCGTGCAGGATCGTATTGCGCACCTCATCCGCCGGAGCCGTCAGGCAATAGAGGCGCGTCAGGCCGATGACCCTGGTTTCGTAACTGCAGCGGCCCGCCCGCCGGGATGCGTCGTCGAACTGGACGCTCCAGCCGGCAAGCCCGTGCAGGGCGACCAGGCGCTCCGCTTCCGCGGCGATTTCGGCAAGCTGTTGTTCGCCGTTGCGTTCGGCCCGCGGCGCAACCGCTTGCAGCGCCGGGTAAGGCACGCGGAATTCCCGCCCGTCGCCGCACGCGACCACGGCGCGCTTGGGACCCAGCCGGACAATGACCCCTTGCAGAATCTCGGAACCATACTTGAAAGCGACCTTGTCCCCCGGGCGGAAATCCGCCTTCAGCTTGTCGCTCCGCGTCGTGACGCGCCGCGGCTCGGCGCCCTCCCGATGGGAGAGCATATGCCACGGGACGCGGTACTCTTGCTCTTCCGCATCGACGACAACGGCAAACCGGCGCTGCTTGGCGGCAATATGCCCTTCAACCGCGCCGCCGCGAAACGGGAAGGAAACGGCGGCGGAGACGGCGAACCGCGAAGCATCGGACATCGAATCTACCGTTGTAGCACGCCGGAAAATCGATCCATGAAGCGACGGCAGTTGCGCCGTTTTACCGCCAACCCTCAGCGAACAATTCATCCAATCCCGTCATGGCCGCCGGCAGGCCCCCTTCACACGTCATCCCGAGATAGACAGCCGCCCTGGTAGCGCCGACATAAAGAAACTTGTCGAACAGGTCGGGATGACGTTTCGCAAGCTTGTCGATTCCAACGAAAAACACCGCTTCGAACTCCAACCCCTTGATGTGCTGCACGTTGACCACCCGAACCGAGCCGTCGTTTCCGCGCACCTCCCCGTTCGTACAGGCTGTAACCTGGATGTTCTGATCCGCCAAGGGGTCGCGAAGGGCAGCCGTGATGTCGGACACCTCATCTTCATCGTTTACGAGCACCGCGGTTGACGGCAGTTTGTCGACGAACTTTTCGATTTCCACGATGCGGCCGGTCAGCCAATCGGCAATCGCCGGAACTTCGGCCATGTTTTTCACCAGGACAGGCGGAACGCCATCATTGTCCGCATAGCCTTCGGGCAACACGGTATCCGCCGCACCGTCTCCAGACAGGTCTGCAATCCGCCGGGCAAGGTCATGCAATTGACGACTCTGCCTGTAGGCTATTTCGATACGCTTGGTATCCATATCGGGAACCGCCCACTGCATATCCCTGTCCGAGCGCACGCCCCAGTTGGTAATGCGCTGATTGAAGTCGCCGCAGGCGAAGAACGAACGCGTTCCGGGCCGCGCCAGCGCCGCCATACAAGCAAGCTGTACCGGCGAAAAATCCGTTGCTTCGTCCACAAGCACTTGCGTTCGGTACAGCCCTTGCAGCCTCTCCAACGCGGCTCTTGCCGGGTTGCCCTCGCTGCGCAAGCTGCGCGCGCCCGTAATCAGGGCGTCCGTAGCGCGCATCACGGTCAACAGGACGATGTCCGCTTCCAAGGGATGAATATCCGCGGGACGAA
Organism: Bryobacterales bacterium; assembly: GCA_965242705.1. Classification (GTDB taxonomy): domain Bacteria; phylum Acidobacteriota; class Terriglobia; order Bryobacterales; family UBA6623; genus CATQHP01. The sequence continues at coordinate 3,701,843 of OZ251486.1, read as the reverse complement.
ATCCGTTGCCGCTGTACCAGCGTTTCTCGGTCTGTCGAACCCGCCGGAATTTCCGATAGCGCCCGCGAATGCCGTTGATGTATCTGCGAACAGGGTTTGCGAACCGTCTGAGCGCCGATTGCACGACAAGGCTTTTGCCGACTTCCAAAAGTTCCTGTTCGTTGAGCGAGCGATCTCCTATCCATTCGATCAACCTTCCGTCGGCATCTTTGGCTGCTTCCTCGATGGCGTCTGCGAGCGAACGATCGCCTATCCATTCGAGCAGCCGCCCCGTGCGGCTCGCCGGGGCGACGCGCCGCCCTCTTGCCCGCGCCCTGGCATGGGCGCGAACCGCCCGTTCATAATGCTGTACGGTCTGCGTGGTACGCCCGCCCGACGACTGATTGGATTCCTCTTCCTCGTCATCCGCATCCGGATCTTCCGGTTCGTCGCTCGTCCCCGTCAGCTCCTCGATGAACCGCGCCATATCCGCAATAAACTGCTCGTCACGTTTGAGTTGGATTTTCAACGCTTCACGGATTTTCCCATCCGTGGATTCTTTCATGCCCTTGACCAACTCCTGTATCTCGCTTGCCATCCCCGCAAGGGACGCAAAAGCGTCAGTCGGCAGTTTCGGGCCGGCCTTGTCCCATATTTTCAGAATCCTGCTGCCGATCTCGGCTATCTCTTGCGCCGGGTTCTCGCTCAAACCTTGCGCCGAGGCGCGCATCTCTTTCCAAAAATCCGATTTCTGCCATTGGTCGAAATCGGAAAACCAGGAGATTTGATCCGTTTCCGTGCCGGCCGTGAGAGTCTGCGCAGTATCCTTCATCACGAAGGAGCCTCTGCCTGCAGCCGAGCGCAAGATGCCGAATGCGTTCCTCGCCAAGTCGTTGCGAAACTCTGTCCAGGTCTTGATGCATGCGTCCGGAGCCGGGACGCCTTCTCTGTTGAACGCCTCCTTCACATACAGCTTCAGCAACTCCGTCGGCGTGAACATGATCCAGCTTCTTGCGTGATCATCCGCGCCGCCGAAGGTATTGTTCTGGATTACCTGTCGTTCGTCTTCATCGAGGAACAGCAGATTACGTTTCTGCCCGAGGCGTTTGATCAGCGTCGTCGTCTTGCCCGTGCCCGGAGCGCCGAGAATGAGCAAACGGCTGTTCAAAGGCAGGCGGAAGATTTCATCCTGATACTGGTCCAGGATGGGCTGGTCGCGCAGGTCCATGCTCTGGATGACGCTGCGGCGCAGCCCCTGCCGTACATTATCGTCCTGGGCGTCTGCCTCCAGGAGACTTTCAAGGATGTCTGTTGCTTCGGCGCTCGTCTTGAGCAAAGCGCGCAGCGATTCAACGGTCAGCGGCCCGTAATCGCAGCCTTCGAGAATTGAGTTCCGGGAGTCCCATTCCCCGTTCTCCGATACCGGATGAAACTTCGCGTTCTCCAGGATCTCGACGTAGATGGTTTTACCGCCGGGCAGAGTAACGGTACGCTCTTCTCCAACGGGAAGCGCAGCCAAGCGCCCTTTTGTCGAACGGTAGCTTACCAACTTGATTCCTGCGCTGTCGGTAATCGGAGGCGCTGTGCGGCAAATGTAGTAGGTTGTCCTGTTCCCGTCCTCATCGGTCACGGCCACGCGGGCGATAGCGGGTTCGCGGCTCAGTATCCTGTAGCCTTCAGTGACTTCCCGGTTGATCTGTTGGATATTCGCGATTGCCCGGTGAGAATCCCAAGAATGGGGATTGGCGATAACCCCGGACCCGCCGGAAGACAATGCTTCGGCAATCTTGGACTTGGCGGATTCAGCTACCTCAGCGAAGGTGTCCAAGCTCTCCTCGGCAATTTCTTCAAGGCGTTTCTGGTTATCTTCAGAATTCGACATCGCGCCTCCTCCGTGTTTTCAATCCTTCTCCGCCGGCCGACGGCGAAGGCCGCCTCAAGCCCCGCTCGTTTCCGCGATGCCTGCCGGCTCGCTCGACAACAAACAGTAGCAAATCGGTTGTCAGCATTACAGCCCGTTTTCAAAAGCCGCTTGCAGGCGGCTTAAAGGGCGGTTAAACGACCCTTGAGCGGGCTATGCGGTTCTGCCGTACGCTGCCGTCACAATTGCGGCAACGCGGGCTTGACGCCCCGAAGGCGCCGCGATTCGCCGCTTATCCCCGCCTTTGCTATCGTGTGCCCATGCCGCTTCGCCTTGCCTGCTGCCTGTTGCTGCTCGCTCTGCCGTTCGCGGCGGCGCGCGGCGCTCTGCCCAACATCATTTTCATCCTGGCCGACGACCTGGGCTACGGCGACCTGAGTTGCTACGGCGCAACGAAGGTGCGCACCCCCAACATCGACCGGCTGGCCAACGAAGGCATGCGCTTCACCGACGCGCATTCTCCGCACTCGGTCTGCACGCCCACGCGGTACGGCCTGCTGACCGGCCGCTACGCTTGGCGGACGTGGGCGAAAAGCCGCTGCGTCTGGTCGGACGACCCGCTGCTGATCGACACCGAGCGCATGACCCTGCCCAAGCTGCTGCGCTCCGCCGGCTACGCCACCGGCTGCGTGGGCAAATGGCATCTCGGTTTCGGCGCGCCCGGGCAGTCGGGATGGCTGGGCAACCTCGGCCCCGATTACAACGCCCCGATCAAGCCCGGCCCGCTTGAAACGGGCTTCGATTACTTCTACGGCATCCCCCACGTGGGGCAGTTTCCTCATGTTTACATCGAGAACCACCGCATTGTCGGCCTGCGCCCGGACGCGCCGCTGCGCATCGTTCGCGACGAGCGGCTGGCCGCGCGCAGTTCGTTCCTCGAACGCTTCAACCTCACGCCCCGGCACACCTTCACCGGCGGCGAAAGCGCTCTCTACCGGCACGAGGATCTGGCAATCCGCCTGACCGAAAAAGCGGTCGAATGGCTGCGCGCCAACCGGCAAAACCGATTCTTTCTCTACTTCGCGCAGCGCAACGTCCATTCGCCGCTCAAGCCCAACGCGCGCTTCGCGGGCAAAAGCGAGATCGGCGTTTACGGCGATTTCATCCTGGAGCTCGATTGGTCGGTCGGGCGCATCCTCGACACGCTGGACGAGTTGGGGCTGGCCGACGATACGCTCGTGTTCTTCTCGAGCGACAACGGCGGCGTGCAAATGGGGCACCGCCCGGCCGACGTCGTCGATTACGACGGCCACAAGGCCAACGGACCGCTGCGCGGGCAGAAGACCGAAATCTACGAAGGCGGCCACCGCGTCCCGCTGCTGGCGCGCCTGCCGGGAACCATCGAGCCGGGGGCGGTTTCCGACCGGCTGGCCGCCCTGACCGACACCATCGCCACCATCTCCGAGTTGATCGAAAAGCCGCTGCCGTTGGGCACCGCCGAAGACAGTTTCAGCTATCTCTCCGCGCTGACCGGCGGAACGCCGCGGAGCGCGCTCCGCGATACGATCGTGCATGACGGCAACCGCGGCAAGTTCGCCGTCCGACAGGGCGATTGGAAGCTGCTGCTGGCGCAGGACGGCGGCGGCATCGGCTCGGACGAGCAGCGGTTCGACCCCGCGCGGCCGCCGGCGCAACTCTACAACCTAGCCGACGATCTCGCCGAGCGCGCCAACCTCTACGAGCAGCGCCCGGACATCGTCGCCAAACTCACCGCGCTTCTGGGCAAAATCCGCGACAGCGGCCGCAGCCGGCAATGGGGCGAATGAAAAAATTTTCAGCGAGCCGGCGCAGCCCGACTCCCGCCGCCTGCTGCTAAAATTGGCTTACCGTGCCAGAAGATGCTTCCAGCCGCCGCGCTTTTCGCCGCCGTGCTTTTCTTGGGGCCGGCGCCCTGCTCGGAACGGCGCTCGCCGCCTGCCGCACGCAAGAACCCGCGGCGGAAACCGAACAGCAACTGCCCAGCCTGCTCGGCGAGCCGGTGCGCCGCTACGGCGTCAGGAGCCCGCACGAGACCGCGGCCCGCGCCGTGCGCGACACGCAGACGCCCGAAGCGGCCTCGTCCCGAACGCCGCTCGCCGACTCCTACGGCACGATTACGCCCTCCGCGCTGCATTTCGAGCGCCACCACGCGGGCGTGCCGACAATCGACCCCGCCGCGCACAAGTTGTTGATTCACGGACTGGTCGAGCGGCCGCTGGTCTTTTCCCTGGAAGACATCGAGCGGCTTCCCTCCGTCTCGCAGCCGTATTTCATCGAGTGCTCGGGCAACAGCGGCGGCGAGTGGTCGGCGGCGGGAGCGCCCAGCGTGCAACTCAGCCACGGCTTGGCAAGCTGCAGCGAATGGACCGGCGTGCCGCTCAAAATCCTGTTGGCCGAAGCCGGAGTCCGAGACGGCGCGAAATGGCTGCTCGCCGAAGGCGCCGACGCCTGCAAGATGCAGCGCAGCGTCACGCTGGAGAAAGCTCTCGACGATGCGCTGGTCGCCTACGGGCAGAACGGCGAAGCGCTGCGCCCCGAGCAGGGTTACCCCCTGCGGCTGGTGCTGCCCGGCTGGGAAGGCAACGCCAACGTCAAATGGCTGCGGCGCATCAAGCTCACCGAAGGGCCGCAATACGTCAAGGACGAAACATCCAAATACACCGAGTTGATGGAAGACGGCAAGGCCTGGATATTCACCATGGAGATGGACGCCAAATCGGTCATCACCTCGCCCTCGGGCGGGCAAACGCTCGCGGCGCAAGGCTATCGGCAGATCAGCGGCCTCGCCTGGTCGGGACGGGGAAAAATCGAGCGGGTCGAGGTCTCCACCGACGGCGGCGCCTCGTGGAAACAGGCCCGGCTGCAGGAGCCGGTGCGCGCGAAGGCCTTTACCCGTTTCACCTTCGATTGGCAGTGGACGGGCGAAGAGGCCGTGCTGCTCTCCCGCTGCCGCGATGAAACGGGTTACGTCCAGCCGACGCTCGCCGAATTGATTGCCGAAAGAGGGCGCAAGTCGCTCTATCACTGCAACCGCATCAAGGGCTGGAAAATCGCCGCCGATGGGAGCGTCAGCAATGCGCAGGCTTAGAGCGGCCGGCGCCGCGCCGCGGCGCGTGACTTTTTGGGCCGCGCTGCCCGCGCTCATGGCGCTGACGGCGGGCGCCGCCGCGGCGCAGCAGTACGGCTTGGGGCGCAGCGCCGGCGCGGACGAGGTCGCTGCCTGGGACATCACCATCGGCCCCGACGGCAAGGGGCTGCCGCCCGGCGGCGGCGGCGCCCGCGAAGGCGCGCAGGTTTACGAAGTCCGCTGCAAGGAATGCCACGGCGAAGCCGGCGCGGGCGGCGATCAGGTCGGTTTCATCGGCAAGCCGGAGCAACTGCTCGGCGAGAAAACGGTGCGCAACGTCGGCAGCTATTGGCCCTACGCCACGACGCTCTTCGACTACACCCGCCGGGCCATGCCCTTCGACCGGCCGGGCACGTTGACCGACGACCAGATCTACGCCGTGACCGCGTACATCCTGCATCTGAACGGCCTCGTCGGCGAAGACGAAACCATGAACGCGGAAACGCTGCCCCAAGTGGAAATGCCCAACCGCAGCGCATTCATCCGCGACCCGCGCGGCAAACGCTGACCGCCGGCGGCTTCCCCGCCCCGATAGTCCTTGCCGATCCGCATGCACTCGCGACCTGCGGCTCGTTGACCCGCAACCGCCGCGCCAGCGGCCCGACTGATGCGCCGAACGGCGCATCCTGACCCGTGACCCGCGACTCGCCGACCCGTGACCGCCGCGCCGTTCGGCGCGGCCCGTTACTGCGACAATCGAAACAGGGCGTTCTCCATGCGGCGCGGGAAAATCGGCAGGCGCGAGACGGCCAACGCCAGCCTCGAACCCTACCCCGACTACAAGCCCTCCGGCGTGGAGTGGCTAGGGGACGCGCCGGCGCATTGGGAAATGCGGCGGTTGAAGATGACCGCTGAAAATGTCGTCCGCCAAACCCGCGGGCGGGAGAGCGGCGAAATTTATATCGCCCTGGAACACGTCGAGAGTTGGACCGGAAAAATTCGCAAGGCCGACCCGGACGCGGGTTTCGACAGCCAAGTCAAGCAATTCCGAGCGGGAGACGTGTTGTTCGGCAAGCTGCGCCCCTATCTGGCCAAGGTGGCGCGCCCCGCCGAAAGCGGCGCCTGCGTCGGCGAATTCCTGGTGCTGCGCCCCCGCGACGACAACCTGACGGCCGGCTATCTTGAGCAACTGCTTCGCTCGAAACCGATTATCGATGCCGTCGATGCCTCGACATTCGGCGCCAAGATGCCGCGCGCCGACTGGCGGTTCATCGGGAATCTGGTTCTGCCCCTTCCGCCCCCCGCCGAACAGGCCGCCATCGCGCGCTACCTCGACCGCGTTAACGAGCGCATCCACCGCTGCATCGACGCCGGGGAGCGGCTCATCGGCCTGCTGAAGGAGAAACGCCGCGCCGTTATCCATCAAGCCGTGACCCGCGGCCTCGAGCCCGATGTTCGCCTCAAGCCCTCCGGCGTGGAGTGGCTCGGCGGCGTACCGGCGCATTGGCGGATGCGGCGGTTGAAGATGGCCGCTGAAAATGTAGTCCGCCAAACCCGCGAGCGGGGGATCGACGAAATTTATATCGCCCTGGAACACGTTGAGAGTTGGACCGGAAAAATTCGCAAGACCAACCCGGACGCAGGTTTCGACAGTCAGGTCAAGCAATTTCGGGCAGGAGACGTGTTGTTCGGCAAGCTGCGTCCTTATCTGGCCAAGGTGACGCGCCCTGACCGAAGCGGCGTCTGCGTCGGTGAGTTTCTGGTGTTGCGCCCTCGCGCCGGTAACTTGTTACCCGGCTATCTTGAACAACTTCTTCGCTCAAAACCGATCATCGATGCCGTCGATGCCTCGACGTTCGGCGCCAAGATGCCGCGCGCCGACTGGCGGTTCATCGGGAATCTGGTTATGCCCCTTCCGCCCCTCGCCGAGCAAGCCGCCATCGCTGCCCATCTCGACAAAGCGGTTGCCGCCATCGACGCCGCCGTTGCTGGCGCCTGCCGTTGGATAGAGTTGCTGCGCGAGTACCGCGTTTGCTTGGCCGCCAATGTCGTCACCGGCAAGCTCGACGTGCGCGAAGCAGCGGCCAACCTGCCCAATGAAGCCGACGAATCGGCGACTTTGTCTCAAGAGAAACAATCCGGGTAGGGTTAGGGTAACCGCTGCCTTACATTCTCTTAGTCACCCCACCAGCCTGCCCGTTGTTCGTAGTTATCCGCGATGTCCTCCAAAACACTCCCGACATATGGAAATTCAAAGTATATCCGACGCGCACATTCACGATAAGCGGCTGCGAGATCTCGCTCTTGCTGACCTCCTTTGCCCAGCGAATGGACGCCTCTGTTGTTGAATATCCCCACAGAAAAGCCCCTACCGACATGTTCCGAGGCCATCCATTCAAGGGCCTCGCAGATCTGCCGGCAAGGAGGCCGTCCGACATCCCCTTCGGGCCGCTCGCGAGCGAGAAGCTGGCCGATCATCTGATCGCCGATCACAGCCCGCCCGTGCTTTTTGCAAAGCACGCGAACTTCTCCAATCCAGTTTTTCAGTTTGTCTGCATCGATCTCGCCCTGATCGTCGGCGCCTGGAATACGACGCATTTGATACAAAATATGGAACGCTGCTTTCTGCATCGCTCCGTGCCGTTCGGAGTCGTCGATACGCCATTCGGGCGGATCTTCTCCGTCACCATCACGTTTGAAACTCAAGGCGATCATTTGCACATACAGTGCGGGAGAATTAGCAATCTGTTTTTCGAGATTGGGAATGCCGTGTTCGTTCCGATCGAGTACCGAAATATGCCGAAGCTCTAGGCGGGCCTTTTCCTCGTCCGCCACCTCAAGTCGATTGTCCAGTTCGTCGAAAGCTTTGGAGATGTAGTGCCTTAGCAGGCCATGAGTAATCCGGTTCTCGGAGATGGCCGTAGGAAGAGTTTCGAGAAGTCGCACTAGCCTCGTCGTCTCAACTTTGCTCCAGTTTCGACAAGCTACATCGAAGGCCTCCCATTGGCGATCCATTTCCAACAGCCTGTCGATTATTTCGTCAATGCAATTTTCATCATAGTTCCCCAATGGGACAACTTGACGCCAGTACGAATTCTTGAATTCTTCCGATTCAGCGTCGATACGCCGCCAAGTTTCCGCTCGGAACGGCAGGCAGAGATGGAGGAAAAGCAGATCGCCCTGCGAACAGGAGCCGCCGCTGTCTTTTGAGAACCGTGCAATGAAATCGGAATCTTCCTTCCATAGAAATCCCTTAAGGCATTTTTCGTATTTCGTCTTCGCCCCTTGGGATACAGCCCGCAGACACGACCGAACGAATTCGATTCTCTCGCTTTTCTCTGTCAGCAACTCCGCCGCGATCTGCCCGACAATGCCCGGTTCGGTTCGATCCAACAAGGCATCTACGCCGCTAAAGCCGCGTTCGCGCCAGATATCGCTCAGCACTTCAAGTTGCCGCTCACGAATTTTCTTATTTCGTTCCTCGTCGTCCATGTTCTCGTATTCCGGATCATCGAACGACCACTCGTTCCAGACTGATGAGAACAGCCACGCATGGCGAATGACCAAGTCTTTCGGTTGGAGCTTCGCCAAAACTTCGGGAGGACACGCAAGGCTCGTTGAGAGATTGCCTTTACCCCGACGTCGAAATAGATACATATGGCTACGGATGCGTTGGCGCAACTCGGCTTTGGCGTCTTCGGACGCATCGCCGTCCGCCCAGTGTTCGACCAATTTCCAGACAGCCTCCCTGTGCCCTTCTTCCAGTGCTTCGAGCCGTCCTACGAGATCCAGCAAGGTCCTCTCGTCATGATCGGGCCGATTCAAGGCAAGATCGATAGCTTTGCAGACAAATGAGACCCATTCTGCCTGCGATACAGGCTGCCCCACTCCCGATGCATCGTCTCGCCAGTTTGGGCGGGCATTGTAGTGGCCGATCTGCTGCCCCGGTTCGAATTGCTTGATACACAACGCCCAACCGACTTCGGGATAGCATGATACGAGTTTTTCCAACACTCGCATTCGGTCTTCCACGGGAGCGGCGGTCTGCGGCATCCAGGAACAGAAGATGCGCTGAAGCGAGTTTTCCGGCTTGATCGCCAAGTTGTCCTCGATCTTCCGACTGGAAAGCCGCGCGAGGATATGCGCGACACGCGGCAGATTGTCGGGTTTCCAAGCCAAGCGTTCCAGCGCCCGCAACAAGCCTGCCCGACTGGGGCTGCTGACGAAGAGCGGATCGTTTATCGGACGCATCAGCTCGAGAGTTGCGGATTCGCTTTTGCGCGGGTCCTGTTCGAGCAAGTCCTGTTCGATCAGACTCAGAAATGTCTTGGGAGCGGCTTCCGCGTAGTCCGGCAGGTCGTCGTTGTACGAGAAGAAATTTTTGGCGGTAAGCGTATCGAGCAGTTTTTGGACAAGCCTTGAAACCCATCCCTTGACTTCGGAATCCAGTCGAAGATCGTTGCCGTAAACGGCCAATAAAACCAGAGTCTCACGGATCCCGTTGCGCAAGGCCCTCGAATGGCTCCGCACTCTCCCATAAACTTCGGCGGTCCATCTCTTGTCGTCAGGCAGATCAAGGACGGGGTCAGTCTCCGAAAGTACATATTCGGCCACAAGGAAGAAATCTTCAAGGTTCTGCTTGGTAATGAAACCGGCAATCGCGAACAGCGCATCGATCCGGGAGACGACACCCCGATGATCTGCGACTGACCAGATTGGCGGATCGTCGAGGCGCCGCAGCTCCGCGACGTTGTCTTCAACCGTTCGATAATCGCTGGTATTGGCAAGCCGGCAAACAATCTTGCGGTCAGCGGGCGACGTTTCATGCCATGCGCCGGCCAGCGCCATCGGAACCAGTTTTCTCGCAATAGCCGGGTCTGCCGCCCATTCCGGCTCTCGGATGGCGGAAATCCTGGAGAGACGCCGCCGCAGAATGGTCAGCGACCGCCCGGATTCCCTGGCAAGTCTCTCAGCCCTATCCTCTACGATGTTCATCGCGCCGAGAGCTTTTTCGAAATTCTCGTAGCTTAAAGGGGCAAGCGTAATATCGGGATTGGAGTTTACGGCATTCCGCAGACTGATGACGATGCAATGAAAACGGCGATAGAAGTTTGCAAGCCCCCTTTCCGCGTCCCGGCCGTGTACCGCGATCACAAGAGAGGCCGGCGCCGCCGTATCGAGACGCCACAGCGCTTCCGGCGTATCGCAGACAATCGCCCGTTGCCCCAGACCATCGAAGTTTATTTGCCCGCGCTCAGCAAGAGACGCAAGGAAGGCAAGCGCTTCATCTCGCGAATCCGCGGCGATGACGAAAGGACGGCCGGGCTCTCCCTGTAACCAATCCGCGAATTTTTTCTCGGACTCCCGAACCGCAGCGTCGAAAAGCTCTTGCGACAATTCAGGATCGCTTGCCGAAGCCCAGCGCGACCAGCATTGCGCAAGCGAACGATAGCCTTGGGTCGGCAGACCGAGGCGCTCGGCAAACCAGACCTGCACCGGCGCGGATTGCTCGATCCATTGCTCCAGGTCGCTCGCGTCATAGGCTCTGACATCCTTCCAGTGGCCGCGGGCTTTCTTGGCTACCGCCCATTGACGCTTGCCCGGCCAATTGCGCGGCGTCACGAAAACGAAAGTAAGCCCGTTTCGATCTTTCGGCGGCACGGACTTTATCCGCGCCGCGTAGTCCAGATCGGCTTTCGATTTGGGATCTTGACCGCAACCGAATTCCCAGCCGGACCGGCCTGCCGGTATCCAGGGCGTAGGCTCTGCCGTCTCAACGATGCCGTCCCAACCGGGCTGTTCGGCGTTGTCGAAGGCGGGAAAATCCACCAGCGTAAGGTCCCGCCCGGTCGAGTGGATCAGTCTTCTCAGAAGCGCCGCAAGCTGCTGCCTGGCCTCGTTCCTATCGGCCCAACTTTCTATCTGTTGCGCTTTGATCGCATGGATGGCCGGCGCATAGGCGCCGGCGGGCGTGGTTTGTAGATACATGGGTTCCCTCGCAGAGTCGAATTGGGTTTGAAGCTCAAGGAGCCGTTGACGGTCCGCGCCGAACGCCCGTTCGAGACGGTGCGCCATCTCGGGCGACAACGCCGCCTTGCCGTTCAGGAAGTTGGTCAGCGTGGGGCGGACGACGCCCAGGAGTTTGGCGGCCGCGGTAACCGTCAGGCCGGGCGGCAGAATGTTCTCTTTCACGTATCGGCCGGGGTGGATGTGTTTCTCAGGCATGGGGACTCCTTTCTTCCCAAAGGGTTTTGACTGTCGAATTTTATTGTAGTGCGTAACGCTACAAACGTCAATACCCAAACGGGTTTTCTGAAAAAAATCTCTCCCGCGCGGCCCAACCGGCCTCGATGCCCGGCCCGTCCATGCGCCGCAGCATCGGTTCGCCACCACGAGGGACTTTCGGGGGAAGGTTTTGGTGCCGCCGCGGCTCTTCGGCGCGCCCCGCGGCGTCCGAGATTCGGACGGGCGGCGGACGCTCAAAATGAAGCCAAAATTATCTTCGAGAGTCGTTTTCGCTAACTTTGGAATAGGTTTCGATACGTTTCGGATACGTTTTGAGCAGGAAAAGAGCAGCTTTGATCAAGAAAAATCAAATTTGGAACGCCGCCCAACCGGCCCATAACCTCCGCGGAAACAACGCCATGCGCTCAAAACCCAAGACAAGACATTCGTACGCCGTGCGCTCCCGGCTCATCTTGCCGCTGGAAGAGATTCCGATTCGGAAAAGGCCTATACTCTTGGCAACCATGCGCCGATTCTGTTTTCTGCTTTTGGCCTCCGCTTGCGCGCTTGCCGCGGCGGACCGCCCCAACATTCTGTGGATCAGCTCCGAAGACAACGGGCCGCACCTCGGAGTTTACGGCGACGCCTACGCCGACACGCCCCATCTCGACGCCCTGGGCCGCAAGGGCTTGATCTACCGCAACGCCTGGTCAACGGCCCCCGTTTGCGCTCCGGCCCGAACGACGATTATTTCCGGCCTGTACCCGCCTTCGACCGGCTCGCAGCATATGCGTTCGCTGACGCGGCTGCCGAGCTACATGAAGATGTTCCCGCAGTATCTGCGCGATGCCGGCTACTACGTTTCGAACAACGCCAAGGAAGACTACAACCTCGAAAAGCCGGGCAAGGTGTGGGACGAATCGAGCCGCGGGGCGCACTGGCGCAAGCGCGCCGCCGGGCAGCCGTTCTTCGCCGTTTTCAACTTCACCGTCACCCACGAGTCGCAAATTCGCAAGCGTCCGCATACGCCGGCGCACGATCCGGCGAAAGTGCGCATTCCGGCGTATCACCCCGACACGCCCGAGAGCCGCCGCGACTGGGCGCAGTATTACGACAAGATGACCGAGATGGACGCGATGGCCGGCAAGGTTCTCGCCCAACTCGAGGAAGACGGCCTCGCAGACGACACGGTGATTTTCTACTGGGGCGACCACGGCCCCGGCATGCCGCGCGGCAAGCGCTGGACGTACAACTCGGGGCTGAACGTGCCGATGATGCTCCACGTCCCCGAGAAGTTCAAGCATCTGCGTCCGAAAGGCTACCGCGCCGGCGGCGAGAGCGACCGCTTGGTCGGCTTCATCGACTTGGCGCCTACCGTGCTCAGCCTGGCCGGCGTCGAGCCGCCGGCGTTCTACCAGGGGCATGCTTTCGCCGGCGACTACGAAGCGCCGGAGCAGCCCTACGGCTACGCCTTCCGCGGGCGCATGGACGAGCGCTACGACATGGTGCGCGCGGTGCGCGGCAAGCGCTACATCTACATGCGCAATTTCAAGCCGCACAAGATTTACGGGCAGTACATCGCCTATATGTTCCAGACGCCGACCACGGCGGTCTGGCACAAGCTCTACGCCGCGGGCAAGCTGGCCGCGCCGATGACCCATTTCTGGCAAACGAAACCGGCGGAAGAGCTTTACGATCTCGAGAACGACCCCGACGAGACGGTCAACTTGGCGGCGTCGCCGCAATACCGGAGCGTGCTCACCCGTTTCCGCGAGGCGCGCCGCGCCTGGTCGCTGCGCATTCGCGACACGGGTTTTCTGCCCGAGGGAGAGATTCACGCGCGGGCGGGAGCGGCAACGCCCTACGACATGGCGCACGACGACATGCGTTTCCCGCTGCGCCGCGTGATGTCCATGGCCGAGTTGGCGGCGTCCGCGGCGGACGACGCCTTGCCGCGGCTTGCGCGCGGACTCGGCGACGGCGACAGCGCCGTGCGCTACTGGGCGGCGATGGGCTGCCTGATGCGCGGGGAAAGCGGCGTCCGCGCAACGGCACCCCGGCTGCGCGGCGCGCTGCAAGACGCGGCGCCCTATGTGCGCATCGCCGCCGCCGAAGCCCTGGGGCGCTACGGCTCCGACGCCGACGCGCGCAAGGCGCTGGAAACCCTGTTGCCCTACGCCGACGCCGAGCGGCACGGCGTCTTCATCGCCATGGCGGCGCTCAACGCGCTCGACTACATGGACGGCCGCGCCAAGCCGGCGCTCGACGCGATCGCGGCGCTGCCGCAGAGCGACCCCAAAGCCCACGGCAAATTCCGCGCCTACCTGCCGAACCTGATCGCAAAGATTCAAATGGATCTGCAGTAGCAGCCGGCCTTCCCAGTGAAAAAATCGGCGGTTGCATCGGCCCCCCGCCGCTGCTACGCTATGGGCGGGGTTGGGCATTCTGACGATTTTCGATTCTGAGGAAACGGCCCCGGGAGGCACAAAAAACATGACTCGCCATGCGACTTATACGCTGCTCATCGCGGCCTTGATTGCCGCGGCGCCCGCGCTTGGTCAGCAGGATCAAGGCAATATCACCGGCACGATCACCGACTCGACCGGCGCGGTCATTCCCGGCGCGGCGATCACCGCGCGCAACCTGGATACGAACGTCACCATCTCGTCCGGCTCGAACGAAGCCGGCACCTACGTTGTCGGTCCGCTGAAAATCGGCTCCTACGAGATTTCGGTCGAAAGCGACGGCTTCAAGCGGTCGGTGCGCTCGGGCGTCGAGATTCACGCCGGCGACCGTATCGGCATCGACTTTCAACTCGAGGTCGGCGAACTGGTTGAGGTCGTCACCGTCGAGGGCACGACGCCCGTTCTCAAGACGGAGAACGCGACGCTCGATTACACCGTCGAGCGCAAGCAGCTCGAGGAATTCCCGCTGAACGGACGCAGCTACCAGTCGCTCGCCCTGCTGAGCGCCGGCGTAGCGCCCGAAATCGGCGGCCGCGACCGCGGCCCGCTGGGCACCTCGTCGTTCGGCAACGGCCTCAGCGTCAACGGCCAGCCGGCCCTGCAGAACAACTACCTGATCGACGGCGTGGACAACAATTCCACCGTGATGGGCTTGCAAGACCGCAAATCGCAGGCCGTCATCCCCTCCCTCGACGCGGTGCAGGAAATGAAGGTGCAGACGTCGAATTACTCGGCGGAGTACGGCCGCAACGCCGGCGGCGTGATCCAGGTTTCGATCCGCGGCGGCACCAATCAGTTCCACGGCAGCGCCTACGAGTTCGTGCGCAACGATATCTTCGACGCGCGCCCGACCTTCGGACGCAACGACCGCGACGGCGACGGCAAGGCCGACCCGGCCGTGCTGCGCCAGAATCAGTTCGGCGGCACGTTCGGCGGCCCGATCGTCAAGAACAAGGCGTTCTTCTTCGGCAGCGTCGAAGCCTGGCGCGTGCGCCGCGCGCAGAACGACCTGAACATCGTGCCGACCGCCGCCGAGCGCGCCGGCGACTTCAGCGCAACCCGCAACCTCAGCCGGCTGATCGACCCCACCAGCTCGACCGTCGTCGCCGATCGCACGGATTTTCCCAACAAGGTCATTCCCATGACGATGCAAGATCCGGTCGGCTCCGCGCTGGCGCAGATCTACCCCAACCCGAACCTTTCCGACCCGGCCACGCGCAACAACTTCACCAGCGGCGAGCCGTGGTTCACTGACCGCAACCAGTACGATTTTCGTTACGACCAGACGTTTTCCACGAACGACAGCATGTTCGTGCGCTACAGCACCTACACCTTCGACCAGAACCGCGGCGCGCCGCTGCCCGGCTTGGCGCGCGGCGGCGTGGGCAACGACCGCGCCCGCGACGACAACGGCGGGAGCCACTTGGTCATTTCCGAAACGCACGTCTTCAATCCCAATGTGATCAACGAGTTCCGCTTCGGGCGCAAATTCCTCGGCGTCAACAAAGACATCGACAGCGACGTGCCGCTGGCCGACGCGGCCGCGCAGTTCGGCATCCAGGGCGTGGACACCTCGCCCAACCTGTTCGGCCTGCCCCGCTTCGTTTTCGCTGGCAACCTGGGCTTCATCGGCCTCGGCGGCTCGGGCTTCCAGCCGAACATCAAAGACACCTGGACGTACCAGTTTCTCAACAACCTGACGATCATCAAGGGCAATCACAGCTTCAAGATCGGCGCCGACGTCCGCTACGACACGACCGACATAACCGGCTCGCAGAACGCCCGCGGCATCCTCAACGTCAACGGCAAGTTCAGCGGCGTCAGCATGGGCGATTTCCTGCTCGGCTGGCTCAACAGCGCCACCAAGAGCACCCAAGTGCTGAACACGCAGCTTTTCCGCAGCTACATGTTCTTCGCTCAGGACGACTGGAAGATCACCCCCAAGTTCACGCTCAATCTGGGGCTTCGCTACGAATTGACCTCGCCGTGGTTCGACAAGGAGAACCGCATGAACAAGCTGTCGATCGACGCCGATACGTACGGACAGACCATCATGGCGGGGCAGAACGGCGACAGTTGGTCGTCCCGCGCCCTGGTCAACACCGACACCAACAACTTCGCCCCGCGCGTGGGCTTCGCTTGGCAGCCCGGCGAGAAATGGACGTTCCGCGGCGGCGGCGGCGTCTTCTACGGCGGGCAGATGGGGTTGGGCGCCTCTGGCCGCATGCTGGCCAACTTCCCGCTGGTCGCCCAAGTTGCGCGCCCGTCGGGCCGCCAGTCGCCGGCGTTCCTGCTCAAAGACGGATTTCCGTCCGATTTCCTCGGCGACCTCAGTGACCCCGACAACCGGCCGTACAACCTGAACCTGCAGCACTGGTCCACGCACTTTCCGCTGCCGACCACCTATCAATGGAACTTCAGCGTGCAGCGGCAGTTGGACGACAACCTGGGCCTTACCTTGGCCTACGTCGGCTCATCGTCGAATTACCTGCTGGGCAACTACAACGAGAACGCGGCCGCGCGCGGCCCGGCTTCCAGCGAGCCTTCGCGGCGCAGGCACTTCGAGGACGTTCGCAATCTCAACTACCGCACGCCTTACGGTTCGGGCAACTACAACGGACTCAACGCCACTCTGGCCAAGCGCTTCGCCGCGGGCAACATGTGGACGATCGCCTACACTTGGGGGCACGGCATCGGCAACGTGCCCGAGCAGTTCGTCGGCGGCGAGACCGGCGTGCAGGACCCGACCTGCTTCGCCTGCCAACGCGGTTCCAATTCGAGCGACGTGCGCCAGCGCATCGCCACCAGCTACGTGCTCGAACTCCCCTTCGGCCGCGGCAAGAAATTCATGGACCAGGGCGGCGCGCTGAACGCCGTCTTCGGCGGCTGGCAATTCAGCGGCATGCTGCAGGCGCAGACCGGCCAGTACTACAGCGTGACGCTGCCGCAGGCGTTCAGCAACTTGGGAACGACTACCGGCACTTGGCGTCCGGACGTGGTCGGCGAGCACAGGGTCGCCAACCCCAACCCCGACGGCTGGTACGACCCCGCCGCCTTCGCCATCCCGCGGGACGCAAACGGCCAAGGCAACTTCGGAAATCTCGGCCGCAACATCCTGCAGGAGCCCGGCATCTTCAACTGGGACATCGGCTTGCAGAAATCGTTCCAGCCGACCGAGCGGGTCGATGTCCGCTTCCGCTGGGAGGTCTTCAACATGACCAACCACCCCAGCTACGGAACCCCGAACCGCAACGTGAGAGCGCCGGCGGCGGGCACGATCCGCTCGACGAACACCGACCCGCGGCAGATGCAGTTCAGCCTGCGCATCGCGTTTTAGTCCGCATTCCTTGAAGCGGACGGGCGCCGCGCCACGAGACGAAGCGAGCCGCAGCCGCGCCCATAACGGAAAGACAGGAGGCGCCCCGGCTGTGAAGCCCGGGGCGCTTGCTAACCGCGGTAGCCGATGACCAGCAGCGTCAGGTCGTCGTTTTGCCGCGCGCCTTGCGTAAACGCCCCTATCTCCTTGAGCAGGACATCGAAAAGCTGTCGCGGGCCGGCCTGCGCGTTTGCGGCCGCGGCGCGGCGCAGCCGTTCCTCTCCGAACTGCGCGCGCGACCAATTGTTCGCTTCGGAAACGCCGTCGCTGTAGATGACCAGCTTGTCGCCGCGGGCCAGGCGGCATTCGCTTTCCTCGAACTCCGCGTCGGCGAACAACCCGAGCGGGAAGCTTTTCGGCTGCAGTCGGCTGACGCCGCCGCCGCCGCGCACCAGCAGCGTGGGGCAGTGCCCGGCGTTCACCCATTTCGCCAAGCCGTCGGCATCGACCGTGACGGCGAACGCGGTGGCGAAACGGGCATGACCGGAGCGCGCGCAGATATAGCGGTTGATGCGCCCGACGACGTCCGACAGCCGGGAATCGGCGTCCGCGCCGGCGAAGAACGCTCCTTGCAGCAGCGACGCCAGCAGGGCGGCGGCGACGCCCTTGCCCGACACGTCGGCCAGCACCGCCGCCCAGCGATCGGGCGATATCCGCATCACGTCGTAGTAATCGCCGCCCACCTGGAAACAGGCTTCGCTGCGCCCCGCCGCCGTCAGCCAGCCTTCCATCGGCAACTCGGCCGGGAGCAGCGATTGCTGGATGTCGCGCGCGAATTGCAGCTCTTGCTCGAGACGGTGCTTGTCGCGCTGCGCTTCGAGCAGGCGCGCATTTTCGAGCACGGTGGAGATCTCGATGGCCAGCGATTGCAGCAGTTCGCTGTTGCCCGCGGCGAGGTCTGCGTCCGCGCCGCGCTTGTCCATGTAGAGCGCGCCCAGCGTGTCGTCCTTTGCCGAGATCAGGCTGGTTTCGTGTTCCTGGCCGATGCGGATTTTCACCAGCGGCACGCACAACACGCTGCGGGGCTGCGCCGCCGCGGCGGATTTCGCCGGGTCGGCTGTTTCGTCCAGCGTGCTGTCGGCCGGCACGGTCAACAGATCGCGCCTCTTGCGCAGCGCGGCTGCGATCGCCGACCGCGGCACGCGGAGTTCCGACGGTTCGAGCGGCGCGCCTTGCCGGTTTCGCGCGGCGCGGATTTCCAACTCTTCTCCCGCGCCCTTGAGCAGCAGAAACGCCCGGTCGGCGCCGGTCACGGTCAAGGCCGCATCGACGGCGGCCTCCAGCACGTCATCGACGGTTCCCGACGATTCCAGAGCGCGGGCGACGTCCAGCACTGCCGAGAGCCGCCCCAGGTTTCCGGTGCGGTCCGGCTCCCGCGGCATGGAGGCGACCTTTTGCAGCAGCGGCGCGGAAACGCCGCGCTCGCGGCCGACGGCAATCTCGAACGAATCTTCGATGCCGAAGCGAATGCGGTCTCCGTCGCGCAGCCGGACGCGCCCGGTTTTTTCGCCGTTGACCTGCAAGCCGTGGCGGCTGTTGCGGTCTTCGATGAAATAGGCGCCGTCCTCGAACAGGATTTGCGCGTGCGCGCGGGAGATGCGGCTGTCGCGCAGCACCAGGTCGCACTCCGCCAGCCTGCCGATGCGGAACGGGCTGCGGTCAACGCGCAACTCGGCGGTCTCGCCCGAGGGGGATTTCACAGTGAGCAACAAACCTTCCAGGGAAGAAGGCTCCGCTGTTGCCGATGGAACAGGCGCCATGGCGGCGAAGGGGCTACGCCCGTCCGGCGGCAAGACCGCGGGCTTCGCCGGAATCGGCGTCTCTGCGCAGATCTCCCTGCCGGCAATCGGCGCAGTACCCGCCCACCTCGGTGCGGGCGACCTCGACCTTGAAGCCGAATTGATCTTCGATCTGTTCCTTGATTTGCTGCAGCGGATTGCCGAAGTATTCCATCACCGCTCCGCAGCCCAGGCACACCAGATGCGCATGTTCGCGCTTCAGCCGCGTTTCGTAGTAATGGTGTTCGCTTTCGTAATGCATCAGGTCGAGCTCATCGACCAGTCCCTCTTCCTTCAGACGCTTGAGGGTGCGATAGACCGTAACGCGGTTGATCTTGGGGTCGCGCTTCTTGGCCAACTCGTAAAGCTGATCGGCATTCAAATGCCGGTGGGAGTTGTGGATGATTTCGAAAAGCAACTCGCGCTGCCGCGTGAGACGGATGCCGCGGCGGCGAAGCGGTTCGCGGACGCTGGATACCTGGGTGGGCGCGGACATGGTGCGAAAGCCTATTCATGCTAACACATCCGCGGGCTTGGGAAGTACACTAAGAGAAGTCGGGCCGTGGCGCAGCTTGGTAGCGCGCTTCCTTGGGGTGGAAGAGGTCCCGAGTTCAAATCTCGGCGGCCCGACCAATTTTCTTCGCATCGTCCGCAGCGCCGCCGCTCCACGCCTCCTGCAGCGTCCGGCGAAAAAGGGCGTCCATCTCTTCCGCCGCGGGAGGGGCAACCGCCTCCGCCGCGAAGCCGGACTCGAGCCGGGCGAGTTCCGCCTCGATGAACGCGCTGAGCGCCTCGATCCTTGCGCCCCTTTCGCTCTCGATGCCCCTGCGCTTGCGTTCGAGGAGAGCTTCGATTGCCCGTTTGAGTTCGGCGCTCTCGACCGTCTCATCAACCAGCCGGCCGAACTCGGTCGGAACGATGCCCCTGCCCCGCTCGATCCAGCGGACGGCGAGGAGCGGCCGAAGCACGTACAAGTATTTCTTGAGCCGCACCGAGTCGTCTTGCAGATAGTCGCGGTAGTTGCCCTTGGCCATATGCAGGTAGTGAAACGCGCAGGCGCGCGGAGAGCAGTGGCGCGCGGCAAGCCGGCGCAAGGCGGCCGCGGCGGACGTTCGCTCGCGATAGACGATCGGCGAGCCGAGCCATTCCAGCAAGGGAGGATTCGACTTGCGGAAAAGTTGCAGCGCCTTGCGCAAATCCCAGCCGTTCACGTCGTACGGATCGACAATCGGCTGCTCGATCACGTCGCGGCGGGCGGCGATGGATAGATACCAATCGCGCGGGCGGACGTACAGGAAACGCACGTCGTAATCGCTGTCGGTCGAGGCGAAGCCCCAAGCGCGGCTGCCGGACTCGCAGGCGTAGAGTACGCGCACGCCCTCTTCCCGCTCCAGGGCGTCGAGCCGCCGGCTCACCTCTTGCCGCACGGCCGCTTCCGGTTGTTCCCGCCCGTTGTCCGTCTTGCCCATAACGCCCCTTCCGGTTGCCGCGGCTTACTCCGGCGCGGGTCTCTCCAGCAATTCCAGGGCGTATTGCGCATCGCGGTCGCCGGGCGCGAGCCTGACCGCCTCGCGCAACTCGGCTATGGCTCCCGGCCGGTCTCCCGCATGTGACTTCACGAGCCCGAGATTCTTGCGCAGAGTCGCCCCGATCGCGCATGCGCCGCAGACTTCCAGAGCTTCCGCAAGCTGTTTGAGCGCGCGGCTCCAAGCGCGTTGCTCCACTGCGGCCAAGGCGAAGTTCGATAGTACGCGGGCGCGGTTCACGCGGGCTTCCTCGGCTTTGATCTTGCACAGCACGGCTGTTTCAGATTTCTACGCTTGGTTTCAGGTTTTCGCCGGCCCCAGCAGGATGCCCGCCCAGCGCGTATCGGGGTTGCTTTCCAGGGCGATTTTGACGGTGATCGTCAAGGGGATGGAGAGCAGCATGCCGACGGTTCCCAACAGCCAGCCCCAGAACACCAGCGAAAGGAAAACCACCAGCGGCGAAAGCCCCAGCCCCTGCCCCATGAATTTCGGCTCGATGAAATTGCCCACGAACAGGTTGACCGCGGCGTAGCCGCCGGCCGCCAGCAGCGCGGCGCCCGCCCCGTATTGGATAAAGGCCAGCAAGACCGCCGGAATGGCGGCAATGATCGAGCCGATATTGGGGATGTAGTTGAAAAGGAAGGCGAACAGCCCCCAGAGGACGGGGAAATCGACTTGGAGTATCCACAGCCACAGGGCGACCACGCAGCCGGTGAGCAGCGATACGGCGGTCTTGATCGCGAGGTAGTGCTTGACGCTGCCGGCGAAGGCGGCGAACCCGCTGAAAGTCGAATGAGAGCCGCCGAACGCGGCGGCGAACTTGGCGCGGAAGCCCGAAGCCTCCAGCAGGATGAAGATGACCGTGAGCAGGATCAGCAGCATGTTGGTCAGGAAGTTGCCGATCTCCCTGAGAGTGTTGCCGGCGATATCCATGGCCGCGGCGGGGTTGATGACTTCGCCCAGAGCATCGAAGGAAACCTCGATGCCGTAGCGTTCCAGGCCGAGTTGCTCGACCCAGGCCGCGGGCGCCTCGAGCTCGGCGCGCAAGCTCTGCCGGTAGGCGGGCAATCGATCGGAAAAATCGTCGATGGAGGCGCTGACCACGCCGCCGATCAGAGCGCCGGCGCCGAGCACCGCCGAGATGACCAGCAGCACGGCGGCCGCCGTCGGCGCCTTGCGCTCGGTCAGCCAGAAAACCAGCGGCGCGCAAAGCACCGCGATGAAAATCGAGAGCAGAAACGGGACGACGATAGCGGCGGCGGCGCGAATCCCCGCGATGAGGATGACCAGAGCCGCCGCGGCTACGATCCCATTCACCGGCTGCAGGCGGTCGCGGGGCATGAGCGGCGCACTTCAAGCCTAGCAAGTCCGGCGCGGGGCGCCCGCATCGGGTACACTATTCCATTCCGCATCGGGAGAGACTCATGGAAGAAAACCGGAAGCCCTTTTACGGCCCGTGGATCGTTGCGGCGAGCTTCGTCACCTTCGGCATATCGACGGGATTTCCCTACTACAACATCGCCTTCTTCTTCGACTATTTCCGCGACGGGCACGGCTGGACCGCGCAGTTGGTGACGACCGGCGCGCCGATCGCCGTCCTGTTGTCGATCTGGGCCGGGCCGGTGATCGTGCCCAAGGCCAGCCCGCGCAAATTGATCCTCGTCGGCACGGGGCTGACCTTCCTGGCGTTTCAGTGGTTTTCGCGGCTGAGCGGGAACCCCTACGAGTATTACGCGGCGTGGTGCCTGTACATGTTCGGCTATTTTCTGGCCGGCCCGATTCCGCATCAGGTCATCATTTCCAACTGGTACAAGCGCAAGCGCGGCAGCGCGATGGGCATCGCCTACGTCGGCGTCGCCGTGGTGGGCGCGCTGGGCAACCAGTTGGCGCCCCGGCTCGCCTCGAGGATGGAATATACCGAGGCGCTGCACTACCTCAGCTTTCTGCTGCTGCTCGCTTGGCCGCTGGCGCTGTTCGTGCTCAAGGACAAACCGCAGGACGTGGGGCAGTTGCCGGACGGCGCGGGCAGCGCCGCCGAGTTGGAAGCCGATCCGCAGGCGCCGGCGCGGGAACAGGGCGAGCCGCGCAGCTTCGCCTATCTGGCAAGCAAACCGGCGTTCTGGTTCCTGCTGGTCGGCAGCGCGGCTTCGATCGGGTCGATCGCCGCGGTCAATTTCCTGATGAAATTCGTTTTCGAAGAGCAGGGCTTCGTCGATCAGGCCCAGCGCGATGCGGTCTGGGCCAGCGCCTCGACTTCGTATCTGCTGTCGAGCATCGCCGGCCGGCTGCTGGCGGGCTATCTGTCGGACAGGCTGCCGCGAAAATACGTCATGCTGGCGACGTATCTGGTCGTCGCGGCGGCGATTCCGCTGCTGTTTCTGGTGACCCCCGATCAACCGGGCATGGTCTATGTGTTCGCCGTCGTTTTCGGCTTCGCCATGGGCGCCGATTACATGCTGATTCCGTTGATGACCGCCGACGTCTTCGGGCTGGCGACTTTGGGCAAGGCGATGTCGGCAATTCTGCCGAGCGATACGATTATGCAGTTCTGGACGCCCCGCGTGATCGCTTCGCTGGCGGCGGGCTGGGGCGGCTACGGGAAAGCGCTCTGGGCTGTTTTCGGACTGGCGGCGTTCGGCGCCGCGGCCATCGCCATGCTGCCCCGGCGGGGCTTGAAGAAAGCGGGGTAGGGCGGCGGCCGCCCCGGCGGCGGTCTCCGCTTGCGGGCGCCGCGGACACGGCAAACCGTTCGGCAAATAAAATTAGGAATCATGCAGGGTGCCGGTAATGGAGCGGCGGGCTTTAGCAAGTACCGCCTAATCAATCTTTTCTGCGGCGCAGGCGGGGTGACATTCCCGTACCGATGGAATCGGGGAGATTGTCGATGCGATGCGTTCCCCGAACGTCGAATGACGGCATGGAGCGGCGGCGGCAGAAATGCCGAACAATGTGTTCGTTATCCCGCACTTCCGCGAGGAGCAATCGCTCCGGTGGAAGCGATTCGCGCGCGGCCATGCAGTTATCTCATCCCACTCCATTTCTGACTCGTGTTCGTTTGTCCGCGGTGTTCCGCCTGACGTTCGCTTGACGCCCTCTATACTTCAGTTAGCCATGAGACTCCCCGCATTTGCGCTTTTGGCGGCGCTCCCCGCGCTTGCCGAGCCGCTGCTTTGGTACGACCGGCCTGCCGGTCAATGGATCGAAGCCCTTCCCGTCGGCAACGGCCGCCTCGGCGCGATGGTCTTCGGACGCATCGAAGACGAACGCATCCAACTCAACGAAGATACGGTTTGGGCGGGGTCGCCCGTCGAGCGCGACGTCAAGGGCGCATGGAAGCGCCTGCCGCAAATCCGGCAAATGCTTTTCGACGGCAAGTACGTCGAGGCCGAGCGTCTGATCGAAGAAAAAATCCTGGGCGAGCGCATCTATCCCCGCGGGTATCAGACCCTCGGCGACCTGCGGATCGACGCTGACCCGCCGCAAAGCCCTCGCAACTACCGCCGCGAGCTCGATCTCGATACGGGCATCGCGCGCACGCAATGGACCGAGCGCGGCGCCGCCTTCAGCCGCGAAGTCTTTGCGAGCGCGCCGCACCAAGCGCTCGTCGTACGCTTGGCATGCGACCGGCCGGGCATGATTTCGCGCCGGGTCCGCCTCGACCGCGTCGCCGACGCCGCAACGACGGTCGAAAACGGCGCGCTGGTCTTGCGCGGACGCGCAAGCCATGCGGGCAAGCATCCCGGCGTCCGTTTCGAAGCGCGGCTGCAGGCGCGCGTCAACGGCGGCTCGCTGCGCGCCGAAGGCGCCTCTCTGGTCATCGACGGCGCCGACTCGACAACCTTGATCCTGACCGCCGCGACGGACTACCGCGGCCACGATCCCTCCGCCGCCGCGGCGCAGCAATCGGCCGCCGCCGCGGGCGTCGATTACGCCGAACTGCGCAAAAGCCACACGGCCGATCACCGCGCGCTGTTCCGCCGCGTCTCGCTCGATCTGGGCGGAGAGGCCGCGCGCCGCAAACCCACCGACGTCCGCCTGCGCGCCATGCGCGAAGGCGCGGACGACCCCGACCTGTTCGCCGCGTATTTCCAGTACGGACGCTACCTGCTGATGGCTTCCTCCCGCCCCGGCTCCATGCCGGCCAACCTGCAGGGCATCTGGAGCCACCATATCGACGCGCCCTGGAACGCCGACTACCACATCAACATCAACGTCCAGATGAACTATTGGCCTGCGGACGCCGCCAATCTCTCCGAGCTTCAGGAGCCGTTGTGGTATCTGCTCGACAACTTGCGCCTGCGCGGACGCAAGACCGCCAGAGACGTTTACAACGCGCGGGGTTTCGTGGCCCATCACACGACCGACGCCTGGTGGTGGACCAGTCCCATCGGCCGCGCCCAGTACGGCATGTGGCCCACGGGCGCCGCCTGGACCGCGCGGCATCTCTGGGAGTCGTACCGCTTCAACGGAGACAAGGCGTTTCTGCGCCGCCGCGCCTGGCCGATCCTCAAGGAAGCCGCCGAGTTCTTCCTCGATTGGCTGGTCGAGCACCCGCGAACCGGCAAGCTCGTCAGCGGCCCGGCGACCTCGCCCGAAAACGTCTTCCTCACCGCGGACGGGCGTCCCGCGCGCATGACCATGGGCCCGGCGATGGAGCAGCAAATCGTTTGGGACCTTTTCACAAACGTCCTGGCCGCCGCCAAGGCGCTGGGCATCGAAGACGGGTTCACGGCGGAAGTGCGGGAAAAGCTCGGCCGGCTGGCCGGGCCGCAAATCGGCGGAGACGGCCGGCTGATGGAATGGCCCGAGGAGTTCGTCGAACAAAACCCCGGCCACCGCCACATCTCGCACGCCTTCGGCCTGCACCCGGGCGAACAGTTCACCTTGCGCGGAACGCCCGAGCTTGCCGCCGCCGCGCGCAAATCCATCGAACACCGCTTGGCGCACGGCGGCGGCCATACCGGCTGGAGCCGCGCTTGGCTGATCAACCTCTGGGTCAGACTCGAAGACGCCGAGAAGGCCTACGACAATCTGAAGCTGCTGCTGACCAAATCGACGCTCGACAACCTGTTCGACACGCATCCTCCGTTTCAGATCGACGGCAACTTCGGCGGAACCGCCGCCATTGTCGAGATGCTGCTGCAATCCCACGGCGGCGAGCTTCACCTGCTGCCCGCCCTGCCCGCCGCCTGGAGCCGCGGCTCGGTCAAGGGACTGAAGGCGCGCGGCGGTTTTGAAGTCTCGATGGATTGGGCGAAAGGCAAGCTGCAAAGCGCAACGATCCTCTCGCGGCTGGGCCGGGAATGCCGCATCCGCATCGCCGGCGAGGACGAGTTGCAAATCCTGCCGACCGAGGCGGGCGAAAGCTACACGATACCGGGCGCTGCGCGATGAAAACGGCGCCGTAAAGAAAAACGGCGATGAGCCAGCGGAGTTTGCGGATCCTCGACCGACATGCCAGCACGGCGCGAGATGCGCAAGGTTGCCTTCGTCGCGTTGTAGTAGCAGCGTAGTAGCAGATCGAGCCGTTGAGCGTGTACTGGATATCGAAGAAGCGCGGGTCGGGGCGGCGCTGGTTCACGGTGCGCGCCGGCAGGCCGACGCCTTCCAGAGAATGGATGCCGGCGCTCTCGATCTCGTCCGCAACGGCTGCCCGAGCCGGCGCTGGGCGCTCCGGCCGCAGAGCGCCTGCTATGGATTGGCGATCTCCACAACGCCCGCGGACCTTGCCGCCGTCATCCGCATTCCAGCGTCAGCCGTGCGACGCGCCAGCTCGTCGATTTTCCACTCTTCAGCGCCCTTCACGTCCGAGCGCAAGATGTTCGCGATCGGCTTGGTCCATTTCTCGGCGATCGCTTCCGGTCCGAGGATCACTCCCATGACCGGCCCCACGTCGCCTGCATTCGTGTCCGTGTCCCAGCCCGCCATGACAGCGATCGAAATCGTCTTCTCGAAGTCACCCTGACCGTAGAGCAAGGCAAGGGCATTGACCGCGTTGTTCGGGAACACCCGGCGATTCTTGTCGCGGCCTTCAGGAGCCCATTTCGCATCGATTTGCTCGTGGGCCTGCTCCCAGTCATCCGGCCACTGCCTGCGCCATTCCATGACATCGCGTATGCAGCGGGCGTAATCGCATTCCGCGGGTATCGCCGCCAGCCCGGCTTCCAGCAACTTCACGGGGTCGGACTCGAAAAAGGCCTCGGCTGTCAACGCCGCCATGAACATTTCGCCATAGACGCCGTCAGTATGGAACGAGACCTCGGCATCCATGCGGCCGTACTCCGCTGCGGCGGCCGGGTTCCCGGGCAGCAGGAAGCCCCAGAACTCTCCTTTCATCTGGCCCCCCATGAACTCGCCCATCTCGTGTTGGCCGGATTCCGGGGGCCGAACTCCTTTCTTCAAGAGTTCTTCTGCAACCCGCACCGCGCGTCCGCAGTTCTGCGCCTCGAAAACGGAGAACGACGCGAGCCACTTGTCGGCGATGTCCTGGCTCGTGATGTCGGGACCCTTCTCTTCGATCAGCAGGAGATTCGCGATTTGATAGAGAGAGTCATCGTCCGGGCCGAACCCCGTCGGTCCCCAGTTGTCTGCCGTGTACGACTGCCTGCGGCTCTGCTTCCGAATTGGCGGGACTGTCTTGATGTAGTCGGTCAGCGGCCACTGCCCGAGTTCCTCGAGGAAGGGCTTGAGTTCCCGCTTGTGCATGCCCTCCACGCTCATCCCCAATGCGCCGGCGACGGCCTCTCCGAGCCACGCCCCGTGAACCTTCCGGTAGTACTCGGCAGCGGTGAGCGAGCGAATCGTTCCGCTCGTTTCTCCGGCCTCGCCGGCCGGACCGCCGCCTCCGCACGAGGCGAGCATCGCGAGCGTCAAGCACAAAGCTGCAATTGAGTTCGTCGAGGGCATGGCTGTTCTCCCATCGCGGCCGCTGCCGGTCAATGCGTCAACAAGACGCCGTTCGCCACGCCGAACCGCGGCGACCGTCACCGGTGTGCCGGTCCCGATAAGTTTGTAGCAACTCTTGAAGATTATGTCAACGTGCGAGGGTCATCAGCCCGCCGTGCGTTCTCGTTGCAGCCGAACAGAAAATTCCAATCGCCAAGCGCGATGCTTCAAGGGCGGATTGCCCCGGACAAGGCGCGGTGGCTGGAACTGCGGCTCTTCCCAGCCCTCGCCCAAGTCATTCCAGATCCGTGGTTGAGCAATGGTCCGCGCCCATGCAAAGCAGCGCAGCGCCGGCGAGCGACCCGGGCGCGGGCGAATCTTTTACCGAGGCGGCGGCGGTGCGAGTCCGCGGTATCCCCTCCTCTGGAATGAGTGGAACCGAGCGGGCCGTTCAGCCCGCGATCAGCACGGCCTTGCCGGTGATTTTGCGGTCGGCCAAGTCTCGGATGCCTTGGGGCGCCTGCGCCAGCGGGTACGACGCGCCCGCCTGCGGGTCGATTTTGCCGTCGTTGAAAAGCTCGATGAGAGCGCGGTGCGTCGAGGCCATGTAACCGGGGTTTTCATCGCAGTGGCGGCCCCAGAAGGCGCCGACCAGAGCCATGTTCTTGAGCAGGGCGCGGTTGGCGGCCAACGAGGGGATGCGTCCGGAGGCGAAACCGATAACCAGCAGACGGCCTCCGGGCGCAATGACTTTCGTGGACAGATCGAACGCGTCCCCGCCTACCGGATCGTAAATGACATCGGCGCCGCGCTTGGCGGTAAGCGCCTTGACGGTTTCGACCCACGAGTCGGTGCGGTAGTCGACGGCGTGGTCCGCGCCCTGCTTCAGACAGAAGTCGAGCTTCGCTTCGCTGCCGGCCGTAGCGATGACGCGCGCGCCCATTGCCTTGCCGAGTTGCACGGCGGCTGTGCCGACGCCGCTCGCGCCGGCGTGGACCAGCAGCCATTCGCCGGCTTTCAGTTCCGCGCGGCGGACAAGCGCGAAATACGAAGTTTGATAGACCACCGGCATAGCGGCGGCCTGTGCGAACGGCATGTTCGCGGGAATCCTGAATATCCGCGAGACGTCGGCAACCGTGTATTCAGCGAAGCCGCCGCCGCGCGGCAGCGCCAGTACGCGGTCTCCCGGGGCGATGCCCTGCACGCCGGCGGAGATGCTTTCCACAATGCCCGATACCTCCGCGCCGATGGTGAAGGGGAAGGTCGGCTTGGACTGGTATTTGCCTTGGCACTGCAGCAAATCGAAGAAATTGAGGCCGCAGGCGCGGTTGGCGATGAGCGCCTGACCCGGGCCGGGCGAGGGCGTCGGGGCGTCCTCGAATGACATCTCCTCGGGTTCGCCGTAATGGGTGACCCGCCAGACTTTCATGGGCAACAGGGTAGCAGACGCACGGCAGGGGCGGCAGCGCGCGCCGCCGGGGCTAAGCCGATTCTTTCTTGGTGATGATTTCGTCGATGATGCCGTATTCCTTGGCCTGATCGGCCTCGAGAATGAAATCGCGCTCGACGTCCCGCTCGATTTTCTTGACCGGCTGGTTCGTGTGGCCGGCCAGAATCGTGTTGAGGTTTTCGCGCATGCGCAGGATTTCGCGGGCGTGGATGTCGATATCAGTCGCTTGGCCGGCCAGTCCCGACATCGACGGCTGGTGCAGCAGGAAACGCGAGTTCGGCAGCGCGTAGCGCTTGCCCTTGGCCCCGGCGGCCATCAACACGGCGGCCATCGAGGCCGCTTGGCCGATGCAGACGGTGGTGATGTCCGGACGCACGAACTGCATGGTGTCGTAAATCGCCATGCCGGCGGTAATCGACCCGCCGGGCGAGTTGATGTAGAGCCAGATATCGCGCTCGGGGTTCTCGGCCTCGAGAAACAGCATTTGCGCGGTGATCAGGTTGGCGATCGTGTCGTCGATCGGATAGCCGACGAAAACGATGTTGTCGCGCAGCAGCCGGGAATAAATGTCGTAGGCCCGCTCGCCGCGGCTGGTCTGCTCGACCACCATGGGAACAAGCCCGGCGTAGGCTCCGTGGATGTTGGGCATGGCTTTATTCTTCGCTTTCCTCCGCGGCGTCCTCGGCTCCGGCGGTTTCTTCCTCCGGGGGATCGACTTTTTCAGCCTCGTCGAACAGGAAACTCAGCACCTTCTCGTCGCGGTGGAAGGCGCGCATCCGGCCAAGAGCGCCGTTTTCCGTCAGCTTCTTGCGCGCGCCGCCGACCGTAAGCTGGTTCTCTTGCGCATAGCGTTCGATTTCGGCTTCGACCGCGGCATCGTCCGCCTGGATGTTCTCGACCTCGGCAATCCGTTCGAGCAGCAAATCCCTCTTGAGTGAGCGTTTGGCGCGCGGGCGTTCCGCTTCGGCGATATCTTTCCAGTCGATATCGAGGTTGTCGATATCGGCTCTCTGCCGCGCCAAGGAATTCGCGAAGTTCTGCAACTGCTCTTCAATGAGCATATCGACGAGCTTTTTCGGCAGCGGGAAATCGTGCGCCTCGACCAAGCTGTCGACCAGCTTTGCTTTGGCCTGCCGCGTCGCGGCGTTGCGGCGGGCGTCGAGCAGGTTTTCGCGGATCTCGTTCTTGAGGTCGTCGAGCGTCTTGAACCGCTCATCGACTTCGTTGGCGAAATCGTCGTCGAGCGCGGGCAATTCCTTCTCGCGGATGCCCAGGATATTGGCGTGGAAGGGGATGCGCTTGCCGGCCAATTGCTTGTTGGCGAAATCGTCGGGGTAGGCCACCTCGAAATCGACTTCCTCTTGCGGGGCGCGGCCGCGCAGCGCATCGCTGAAATCGGGCAGGGTCTCGTCGGCGCCGACGGTCAGCGTCGTTTCGTCCTGGTCGATTGCCGGCGCATCGCCTACCGGCTCGCTCTTCAGCGACAGCACGGCAATATCGCCGTCCCTGAGCGGCCGGGGATCGAGATTGCGGTAGTCGGCATGCATCTCGCGCAGGCGCTCCAGTTCTTCATCTACATCGGAATCCTCGACAACCGGCTCCAGATAGGGCGCTTCGAGCCGGCGGTACGTTCCCAACTCGAACTCCGGGAAAACGTCGAAGACCGCCTTGAACGTGATCGGTTCGTTGTTTTCGAAGCGAAGATCGACAATGTCGGGATCGCCCACGACCCTGATGTTTTCCGTTTCGACCCTCTGCCGGAAATTCTTGGGCACAAGGCGATCGAGGACTTCGCTCCTGATTTCTTCCTGGAAACGAAGCTGCAAGACCGACTTGGGCGCCTTGCCCTTGCGGAATCCGGGCACGCCGGCGTTTTTCGACAGGTTTTTCAACACCTTGTCGGACTCCCGCTCGACTTCCGCCCAAGGGATCTCGATTTCGAGTTCGCTGGTGCAACTCTCGGTATCAGCCAATGCCAACTCCCCGCTTGAGAAACTTGCGCCCCGTAACGAGACGTAAAAGCCCATTTTAGCAGTCCCTCGGCGCGAAACCCTGCGCCGGAATCAATCGTTCTGCCCCGGGCGCGCGAGCCGCAGAGCGCGCACGACGTGGACGCGGGCGGCGAACGCCAGCAGATAGACCAGCGTAAACGGGAAAACCGCCGCCCGCACCAGCGTGCGCGCCGCGAAAGGATCGCGCAGTCCCGTCCGCTCGAGCAGCAGCCGCGCCGCGAAGCCGCAATTCCCGCGGTCGAACCAAAAAAAATCGGCGTTCTCGTTGACGATCAGGAACTTGGCGCGCAACATGGCCAACAGGGCGAGGCGCCACGGCCCCATGACGGCGCCGCCGGCGTAAAGCACCGCCGCCGCCGGATGCCTCTCGCGGCGCAGCGCCCGCAACAGCGCCCAGCGCCCGGCGGCGCCGGAGACGTCGAGCGTGCGCCAAACCCTTGCTTCCCCGTTCAGGCCGGGCGGGTCGTCGGGCAGGCAAGTCAGCAGGTCAATCGGCAAATCGCCGCCGAACGTCTCGCGCAATCGGGGAATCAGACGCTGCGACAACTCCCGCGGCCCGCTCTCGATCAGCAACAGCCGCGTCAGCGGCGGAGCCTGCCTTGTGAGAAATCCCTTCACCGCAATTCAGAGGTTAGCAACGCGCGCGGCAGCCGCCTCTATGGCCGCGCCGCGTAGCCGCGCAACTCGGCTCTCGCCCAGGCGGCGGCGTCTTCTTGCCCCGCGGCCTGCGCCGCGCGCTCCAAGCCGAGAAACGACAGGGCCCGGCGCGGCGTGCGGTCGAGCGAAACCTTGAACGCGCGCACGGCCTCCCGCGGACGGCCAAGCTGGAGCAGCGCCTCGCCCAAAAGCTCATGCGACGGCTTGACCGGCAGCGGCGGGCCGCCGCGAAAAGCGATCCGCTCTTCCAGTTTCGTTGCCTGCCGCAATTTTTCGACCGCTTCCCCGCCCTTGCCGGCATCGAGCAGAAGCAGGGCTTCCAATTCCAGCGCGGCAACCGGCAGCGAAGGAGTCGCTTCGCCCGCGGCGTCCGCCTTTTTGCGCAGTTTCGCCAGCCACTCGCGGGCTTTCCCGCGGTCTCCCGCGTGCAGCGCGCGGCGGCCTTCCGCAAAAGCGTTCGCGCCGTATGCAGCCGGGGACGGCGCGCCGCCGAGAACGGGCAGGTCGGCGCCCCACTCGCGGGTTTCCACCAGATAATGCGCGCGCATGTAGGCGTAATGGTTGCGCGCCTGCGGCGCGTCCTCCCGCGCCGCGTCGGCGGCGGCGATCTCGAGTCGCCCGCGCGCCGCGTCGAACTTCCCCTGCTGCAGATAGCCGTAGAGCAGCCACCAGAGGGCATGGTAGCCGCGTTGTTCCGAGCCCAACCCCTGGCGCATCACGCGCGCCTCGGAGGAATTCCAGGAATCGATATTCGACGAGACGCACTCCGCCCACATGCCGAGCGCCAGGAAGATATGCGACGGCATGTGCTGGGCGTGGGGCGCCGACGGGGCGACTTTGGCGTAACGCCGCGCCGCGCGCAGACCCAGCGGCGCGTGAACCGGATCGTCGTAGGCGTGGATCAGATAGTGCAGGGCGCCCGGATGGGTCGGGTTCGCGGCATAGAGTTCCTCGGCGATGGAGGCGATCTTCATGTAAGTGCGGAAGTCCCGCTCCCCGTCCGTCGTTCCGAAAAGCGAGACCGCGTGAAACGCCGCGGCTTCGGGGTCTTGCGGATACGCCGCGGCAAGCCGCTCCATCGCTTCGGCATAGCGCAGCCAGCGCTCTTCCCGGCCGCCTTCGCCGAAGAGCGTCTCTACGGCGTCCCAATAGCCTTGCTCGCGGGCGTCGGCGGGCCGCGTCTTGCGGCCTTTATCGAGCGCTTCCCTGCCTTTGGCAAGCTCTTCGCGCGCCCACACGGGGCGGTAAAAAGTCAGGGCCTCGCCCCAGTAGGCCAAGGCGAAATCGGGGTCGGCGCGGCGCGCTTCGCGGAACGCCTCGGCTGCGTCGTCGTACTCGAAGCTGTGCAGCAGCAGGACGCCGCGCAGAAACGGCTTTTGCGCCGCCGCAGCGCCGGAATTGGCAAAGTCGAGGGAACCCAGGTCTTGCGCGAACGCCGGCGCGAACGGAATCAGAGCCAGAGCCAAAACAGGGAACAATGCGCTGCACGGTTTCTTCATAACGCTTTTAGTCTAGCGCCGCGGTACAATCGGCAGGTGGCCGCGATCCGTTTCTATCAAAAACCCGGTTGAACCAGTTGCCGCAAGGCCCGGAGTTTCCTGGCCGAACGAGGCACCGCGTTGGAGTCGATCGACCTGAACAAGGGTCTCAGCGTCGAAGCGCTCGAAGAGCTGATCGGCGAGCGCGACTACAAGCAGTTTCTCAATAGCCGCAACGCGCTCTACCGCGAAATGGGCATGAAAACGAACCCTCCGCCGCGCGCGGAGGCGCTGCGCCTGATGTCGGAAAATCCCAATCTGATCAAGCGGCCGATTACGGCCGCGGGCGGCAAGATCGTTCTGGGCTTCGACTCCGAAGCGCTCGGCGAACTCTAACCCGCCGGCTTTTTCGGGGAAAGCCGACTGCGGACATGGTGGGCGCGCCCAGACTCGAACTGGGGACCTCCTGCGTGTGAAGCAGGCGCTCTAACCAACTGAGCTACGCGCCCCGAGCGGCGCAACCGATGCTTGGCGGCGGCTGCGCGGTCAAAAATCAGCTTACCAGAGATTTCCCTGCGGGATGCGGCTTCCGCGCCGGCCGGCAAGCCCGCCGTGTGGTAGTCTGGCGGGGCCCATGACTCGCCGGGAGCTTTTGTTCGGAAGCATCGCCGCCGCGTCCGCCGGCTGTGCGGCGCAACAGAAGCCGGCCGCGGGCAAGCGGCCCAATATCCTTTTCGCCATTTCCGACGATCAGTCGTACATGCATACGAGCGCTTACGGCGACCCGGTGGTGAAGACGCCGGCGTTCGACCGCATCGCGCGCGAGGGCATTCTCTTCACGCAGTCGTACACGGCCTGCCCCTCCTGCACTCCGTCGCGGTCGGCGGTGCTGACGGGGCGGCAAATCTGGGAAATCGGCGAGGCCGGCGTTCTGTACGGAACGCTGCACCCGGAGCACCCCCTCTTCACCCACCGGCTGGCCGACGCCGGATACCACGTCGGTTTCGTCGGCAAGCCGTGGGCGCCCGGAGACTGGCGGGCGGGCGGCTTGACCCGGCATCCGATCGGCAAGGAGTACGCCGAGCGCGCCGAGCCCGACCCGCCGCACGGCATCGACACCCGCGACTACGCGGCGAACTTCGCGGACTTCCTGGCGGAACGGCCCGACGGCGCGCCGTTCTTTTTCTGGTTCGGCTGCACCGAGCCGCACCGCGATTACGAGGTCGGCATCGGCCGGCGCAGCGGCCTGAGCATGGCCGACGTTCCCGTTCCTCCGTATTTGCCCGACGCGCCCGAAGTGCGCTCGGAGATACTCGATTACTACTACGAGATCGAGCACTTCGACAAGCATCTCGGCCGCATGCTGGCCAAGCTGGAGGAAATCGGCGAACTCGACAATACGCTGATCGTCGCCACCTCAGACAACGGCATGCCCTTCTCGCGCACCAAGACCACGCTTTACGACAGCGGCGTGCGCATGCCGACGGCGATGCGCTGGGGAAACCGCGCCCCCGCGGGGCGGGTCATCGACGACTTCATCGGCCATATCGACTTTGCGCCGACCTTCCTGGAAGCCGCCGGCATCGAGCCGATCGCCGAACACAGCGGCAAAAGCCTGCTGCCGCTGCTGGAGACGGATCGCTCCGGACGGGTCGACGCCGCGCGCGATCGCATCGTCACCGGCCTCGAACGCCATACCTATTGCCGCGAAAACGGGGCAACCTACCCGATCCGCGCTCTGCGCATGCACGATTTCCTCTACATTCGCAACTTCGAGCCGGAGCGCTGGCCGACGGGCGGCCCGGAGTTCATTTCGTCGAACAAGGCGCCGCACGGCGATATCGACGACGGGCCGTTCAAGGACTTCATGCTGCGCGAGGGCGTACGGCTGGACTTCCCCCGCGAATTTCAGATGGGCTTCGGCAAGCGTCCGGCGGAGGAGCTGTACGACTGCAACGCCGACCCGCACCAAACGGCCAATCTGGCGGGCAACCCCGAATACGCCGAGGTCAAGCAGCGCATGGCTGCGCAACTGGAAAACTATCTGCGGGAAACGAACGACCCGCGCATCCGCGGCGAAGACCCTTGGCAGGCCTACCCTTACAGGCAGACCGACGGCTTCGGGGCGACCTACAACGTGACGTTGAGCGAGGAAGAGCGGGCCGCGGCGCACAGCCGGGGCAAGCACGCGGTCGGCCACGCCAAACCCGAGAAATAGCGGGAACGCCGGCGCCCGGCCGGCCGGAAACGCGCTAAAAGGGACGGCAGTGGCATTTCGGGATGAAGGCGTACATCGGAGTGGACGCGGCGACGGGAGCGAACGTGGCGAACGTGACGCAAGTGGGGCTGCTGCTGCACGGCGGGGAGGAGCAAGTACACGGAGATGCCGGGTATCAAGGAGTGGAGAAACGGCCAGAGCACCGGGAGCGTGCGCTGGACTGGCAGGTGGCGATGAAGCCCGGCCGGCGGCGGCAGTTGGCGGCGGACAGCGCGGCGGAGCGGCGCAAGGCGCAGGTGCGCGCCAAGGTGGAGCATCCGTTTCTGTATGTGAAGCGGCGCTTCGGCTACGCGAAGGTTCGCTATCGCGGCTTGACCAAGAACAGGGAACGGCTCAGCCTGTTATTCGGCTTGGCCAATCTGCTCATTGCCGAGCGTTATGCCGCAGCCTGAGCGGCGCAACGCAGGAGCAGTGCGTCCACAGCGGCTCGAAGCCGCTGAAACGGGGGCATAACCACTGCCAAGAGGCCAAAATCAGCACAATTTCCATGCAAATCTCGTTGCCAACCCCTCCTCAAACGCCCCCATCCGCCAACATCATCCTTCCTCTGCCCCTCTTGCGCTATTATTCAGACCTTCCTTAGGGGTTAGGGGGAACCGCACGGCTTCAGTGAAGATCGCGCTGAAGGCATCGGGACGGCCCCGCATGCCGGGAGATTCACGGCAGCCGGCGCGGGCGGCGCCGTATAATGAGCCGCGGCGGTCTCAGAGCCGAAGTGAAGCTGAACAGGTCGAACATCTTGCGGGCTGCGGGCGGCGCCCTGTTTGTTCTCGCGAGCGCCGCGATTCATTACCAGGTAAAAATCGAAATGGCCGGACACAGGGGTTCGGCCTACGGCAGACGCGGAGTTGTCCGGGGAGGAAGCCAAGCGCCGGATTTTTCAGCCGTCGATCTGCAAGGGCGGAGCGTCGCGCTTGCGGAATTTCGCGGAACCAAGTTGGTCGTACTCGATTTCTGGGCCATGTGGTGCGGCCCTTGCCGGCTGGCCATGCCGGCCTTGCAGGAACTGCATGAAGAGTTCCGGGATCGCGGCGTGGAGTTTGTCGCCGTGAATCTGGGGGAGGAACCCGGGCGCATCAGCGAATTCGTCGAGGAGAACGCTTACACCTTCCGCGTGGTAGCAGATCGGGAGAGCGCCATCGGCAAACGATTCGGAGTGCGCGCCATTCCCTTGACGGTAGTGGTCGGCACGGACGGCCGCGTCAAGTTCGTTTCCACCGGGGCCGGGCCGACGTTCAAGACGAGATTGCAAAAGACGCTCGAGCGGCTGACGAAAAGGAGCGTATCCCGCGGGTCGGCCGGCCGCGCGGAGGACAGCATTTGAGCGTTATCCGCACCGAGAACCTGGGGAAGACCTACAAGGGGGGCGCGGCCGCGCTCACGGGTCTCGATCTTGAAGTCCATGCCGGCGAGGCGTTCGGCTTTCTGGGGCCCAACGGCGCCGGCAAGTCCACGACGATTCAACTCCTGCTGAATCTGATCCGCCCCAGCGCCGGCGCCGCTTTTCTGTTCGACCGGCCCGTTACTTGGGCGCAGGCCCGGCGGAACGTCGGGTATTTGCCCGAAACCGTGAGCCTGCACGACTATTACAGCGGGCAAGGCGTACTCGAGTTCTACGCCGGGCTGCTCGGCCTCGAAACGCGGGAGCGCCCGCGGCGGGCCGCGGAAATGCTGGAACGGGTCGGCTTGGCAAACGCCGGCGGCCAAAAGATCTCGCAGTACTCCAAGGGAATGGTGCAGCGTCTGGGGTTGGCGCAGGCGTTGCTCAACGACCCCGATTTGCTGATTCTCGACGAACCGACGTCGAATCTCGACCCGGTCGCCCGCAGGGACGCGCGCGGCATCCTGTTGGAGTTCAAGGCGCGCGGGAAAACCATCTTTCTCTGCTCGCATATCCTTTCTGAAGTCGAAACGGTTTGCGATCGGGTAGCCATCGTGCAACAGGGCAGATTGAACAAGACGGGAACGCTTGCAGAGTTGTCGCGCGCCGAGGGCTGCCGGATCGAGGTGAGGAATCTGCCGCCCCAAGCCATGGAGGCGTTGGCCTCTTCCGCCGCGCGGGTGACGCTGGCGGGGGCGGAAGCCGTCATCGAGTGCGGCGACGACGCGACGCGGCGCGAAGTCGAGCAGGCGCTGCGCGGCTGCGGGGCGGAGATCGAACGAATCGAACCGCGAACGCAGTCTCTGGAGGATATCTTTTTCAGTGCGATACAACGGGAGGGGCCGCCATGAGGACCTTGCTGCTCATCGCCGCGGACAGCGTCCGCTCGTTGCTGCACCGGCGGCTGCCGGCGGCGCTCATGACGGCCATGTTGGGGCTGACTCTCGTCTTCTCGGTCATGTTTTCGGGAGCGCAAGAGTGGATGCTGGAGCGGGTGCAAAGGGCCGCCGAGGCGCAGCCGGCCGACTCGGAGCAGGAACAACGCGAGCGAATGCGCGTCCTGGAAACGGCGGGGCCGACGTTTCTGGCGATGTTCTACTGGTTCGCCGGGTTCGGCGGAACGATCATAGCGCTGGCCGTCTGCTCCACCGCGGCGTCGGCCGACATTCGCAGCGGGACGATTTCCATGATTCTGGCCAAGCCCGTATCGCGGACGCAGTTTCTATTGGGCAAATACTGCGGCGCCGTTGCGGTGTTGTGCGGTTACTCGGCGCTGGCCGGCATCGCTCTCGCAGTCTTCACTCGAGTGAACGGGTTGGAGCCGGTTCCGGCGGCGCAATACGCGCCCTGGCTCATATTCTGCCAAGCTCTCATGGCCGGGTCGGTTGCCCTGTTCCTGTCGCTGCTGATGCATCCGCTCGTCGCCGGAGCCGCCGCTTATTTTGCGAGCGCCGGCTTTTTTTCGCCGCCCAATCCGCTCTACTTCATTTTGCCGAGCTACGACCGATTCAATGTTTTTCCTCAAATCGTCATGGGGCAACTGATCGCTCTGGAAGACGTTGCCATGCTCACTCTTTACGCTCTCGACAC
Source organism: Bryobacterales bacterium (assembly GCA_965242705.1). Lineage (GTDB taxonomy): Bacteria > Acidobacteriota > Terriglobia > Bryobacterales > UBA6623 > CATQHP01. The sequence goes on along the minus strand of OZ251486.1, from coordinate 3,663,796 downwards.
GGCGGCGATCTTCCTGCTTCTCGCGCTGTGGAGGTTTCGTTCCCGGGAACTGTCGTAGGGGCGGGGCTGCGCCGATTTTGCCTGCTTTCTATCGGCATTCACTTTTCGGCTCGGCCGCGTCGGGCAACAAATCGGAAGGCTCCCACGCCGGCGCCGCGCCGGCTCGGCCGACGGCCAGCGCCCCGGCGCGGTTGGCGAAATCGCCGATGCGCTCGACGCTCCAGCCCTGGGAAAGTCCGTGCAGAAAGGCCGCGGCGAAGGCGTCGCCCGCGCTAACGGTATCGACCACGCGGACCCGCCGCCCCGGCCGCGACGCGCAGCGCCCGTCGAGCAGCAGCGCGCAGCCCCGTTCGCCGCGGGTCACGCAGACGCCGCGCCAGCCGAAGCGCTGCGTTCCCTCGCGGCAAAACCGCTCCGGGGAGCCGTCGGCGAAGCCGAGCAGGCCGCTCAATTCGGCGGCTTCCTCGTCGTTCAGCTTGACGACGTCGGCAAGACGCAGCAGTTCTTCGACCAGATCGGGGCGCCAGCAGCCGCGGCGGAGGTTGACATCGTAGAAACGCCCCGCGGCGGGATTCGCATCGAGCAGCCGCCGCGTCAGCCGGCGGGCCGCCTCGGCGGTCTGCTGCAACGTGCCGAAATAGAGCCAATCCGGCCGCGCCGCGGCCAGCGCGGCGATCTGTTCATCGGACAAACGGGGAAAGTCGTAAGCCGCCGGGCGGCGGATCGAATAACCGGGCTCGCCCGCGCCGCCGACGGCGACATCGACAACGCCGGTTTCGTATCCGGGGGCGCGGGCGATCAGGGCGGTTGAAAGCCCGCGCCGCGCCGCCTGCTCCAGAGCACGCCTGCCGCGCGCATCGGCGCCCACCGCGCTGACGAAGGCAACATCATGCCCCAGCCGCGCCGCATTCACGGCGAAGTTGAAGGGCGCCCCGCCCAAGTGCTCCCCGCCGGCAATCAGGTCCCAGAGGATTTCGCCGATGCCAATGATCTTCATGGGGCAGCGAAGCGCCCGGCGGGATCAGAAATCGATGGAAATTTTCAGGAGCCGATTGATCGGCAGCACGATTAGCTCGACCGAATGGCGGCCCGCGAGCGGCTCTTCGCCCGGCGTATAGACAAAGCGCACTTCGCCTTCCGCGCCCGCCTCGACTCGTTCCGGCAAGACGACCCGCACTCCCGGGGGCAGACGGCCGCGGGTGCTCAGGGTGAGCGGGCCGGCGGCTCGATTGCTGACGGAAATCGTCTCTTCGCCGGGCTCGCCGCCGGACATGCGCAACTCCGTGCGGTCGGCGCTGACCATGTTCTGGAGCGACTCCAGGGTTGGGCCGGCTCCCACGCCCGGAAATGACGCGCCGCTTTGCGCCGCCCCCACATTCGGGCCGCCTTTCATCGGTCCGAAAGGCGTCTGAATCGATCCATCGGGATTCTTGCGCGGCCCGAAATGTATGAACCAGTCGCCGTTTTCCCAGCGCCAACGGCTGTTTACCGGAATGTCGAGAAGTTTGCCGCCCAGCATGGGGACGGTCATCTTGCACGTCACGAGCACCTTGGCGGAGTGGAAATCTTCGGTAAATTGCAGGCTTTTGACGTCGAAACCGTAAATGCGGCTTTTCCGGGAGTTATAGAAGCCATCGCGCGCTTTTTCGGCCACGATCGCCTCGGCGTCTCTGAATTTTCCGACCTGAAACAACTCATAGAACGTCCGCACTCTTGCCGCGAGCGATTCCTTGACGGCATCGGGCGCCGAGGCGCTGTATTGGGGCTCCGCTTCTTCGGCGGCCGCCGCGCAGAAGACAAAGGCAAGCGCCAATGCGCCGCGGATCAGCACGACGCAGTTTTTGTTGCTCATGCCGATTATTATATCCGTCAGCCGTTTGCGGAGCATGCGAACGCGCCGCGGCAAAGCCTAGGGCCGACCGCCGCCGGCGAACAACCGGCGGGCGGCCGCGGCGAAGGTATCGAACGCAGGCCGGCCAAAGAGCACGAAAGAAACTTTTTGCAGCGAGGTTTCTTTTTGCTGAAGGAACCGCGCGGCGGCGGACAGCGCAATATCGGCCGCTTCGGCCAGGGGATACCCGTAAACGCCGGTGCTGATCGAGGGCAGCGTCAGGGAGCGCGCGCCGCGTTCGTCGGCCAACTCCAGGCAGCGCCGGTAGCAAGAGGCGAGGCATTCCGGCTCGCCGCGCGTTCCGTCCCGATAAATCGGGCCGACCGCGTGGATCACCCAGCGGGCGGGCAAGGCGCCGGCGGAGGTGACCACGGCATGGCCGGGCTCGCAGCGGCCGATCTCCCGCCGGATCGCATCGAGCTCGCGCATGATCGCCGGTCCGCCGGCGCGGTGAATGGCGCCGTCAACGCCTCCGCCGCCGGCGAGGCGGGCGTTCGCGGCATTGCCCGCGGCGTCGGCGGGGATTTGCGTGATATCCCCCTCGATCAAGGCCAGCACGGCGCTGCCGATTGCAAACTCCATAGCCGCGGCCACTGCGGATCGAACCTTTCGGGGGCGCCGGCGGAAGCCCGGCTCCCCTGGAAAATTATCGTACCAGCCTGTTCGCGGCGCGCGACGGCGGGGAAGCCCGGCGTTACAAATCCTTCATGCGGCCGCCGCCGAAAAGGAAATAGCCCGCCGCGGCAATCAGCGCCGTTCCGTTGAAGCCCATGACCTGGGCGGCCCCGAGCTTGTCGGCGATCAAGCCGGAAGCCAGATTGCCGACGGGCATCGCGCCGCGGAACGCGGTGTTGTACACGCTCATGACGCGCCCGCGCATCTGCTCATCGACATTGAGTTGGACAAGCGAGTTCATCAGCGCGAATACGGCCAGGAGCGCCCCGCCGCAGATCAACAGAAGCGCTGCGCCGGCATAAAGGTTATCGGTCAGCGCGAAGAGCAGCACCGCGGCGCCCAGAAGGAGTTGCATGCGCAGGGAGCGGCGGCCCTTTCCCGGGGCGTTGCCCAGCCGCGCCACGATGAGCGCGCCGAGCACCGCGCCCAGGCTGACAATCGCCGTCAACACGCTGAAGCCGCGGGCGTCGAGGCCGAACGTATCCCGCGCAAACACGGGCAGAAGCGTCATCAGCGGCACGCCGCAAAACGCGGTGACGACCGACAGCAGCATCAGCGAGCGCATGGGCGGACTGACGGCCACCGAGCGCAGCCCCTCGACGAGACTGCTCAGCATGTTCGCCTTGCTCGGCTTGGGCACGAAGCGCACGCGCACGACCAAGAGGGAAAAAATCACGGCCAGGAAACTCAGACCGTTGACGAAGAAACAGATAGTGGGGCCGAGGTATTTGAACGCGGCGCCGCCGATGGGGCGCCCGACCACCCCGGCCAGGTTGAACTGGATCGAGATCAAGGCGATGGCGTTGGGCAGGTGGCGCTTGGGCACAAGCGAAGGGATCAGCGCCTGGTACGCCGGGCCGCCGAACGCCTGCCCCAAGCCGGCGGCGAACGCCGCCGCCATGATGTGCCAGACCTCGATGCGTTCGTTGAAGAACAGCAGCGACAGCGCCAGGGCCGCCGTCATCTGCAGCACCTGGGAGCCGATCAGCAAGTGCCGGCGGTCCATGCGGTCGGCCAGCACGCCGCCGAGAACCGAGAACAGAAGAATCGGCATTCCGTTGAGAAACGCCAGCAGCCCCAGCAGCCCCGAACGGTCGGTCTGGGTATAGATGTACCAGCTCTCGGCTACCTGCTGGACGAAAAACCCCGTGGTGGAGGTAAACGCTCCGAACCACATCCAGCGGAAGTTTCTGTAGCGGAACGCCCGAAAAGTCTGTACGAGGAGTCCGAGCTTGGGTTGTTCGGGCAAAGGGAACGCCTGTGGGAACGCAGCAGCCTGAGCCTTGATTTTCCCATACTCGCCCGGAGGCTCCCGGATTTTCCGGCGCGGACGACTTTTCGAGAGCCGCGGGCGCCGCGCATGGAGTAAACTCTTGGGCATGGCGAAACGCGAGATACCCGTGGAAGAGATGCGCGGGCTGGTCGGCCGGGAAGCCGCGGTCGGCGAGTGGATCGAAATCAGCCAGGAGCGCATCAATCAATTTGCCGACGCGACCGAAGATCACCAGTGGATTCACATCGACAGCGAGCGGGCGGCCAAGGAGTCCCCTTTCAAGACGACCATCGGGCACGGTTTCCTGAGCCTTTCGATGCTGTCGAAGATGTCGTACGAAACGGTGCGCGTGAAGGGCGATTTCAAGATGGGCATCAACTACGGCCTGAACCGGGTGCGCTTTCCGGCGCCCGTTCCGGCGGGTTCGAGGCTGCGCGGCCGGTTCACGGTGCAGGCTTTCGACGAGCACGAGTGGGGCATTCAGACCACCTGGGGCGTCACGGTCGAGATCGAGGGGTCGCCGAAGCCGTGCGTGGCCGCCGAGTGGATAACCCGCGCGTATTACTGATCGGCTGCGACAAGGAGCGCAAGACGTGATCCGTTTCTTCTTGGCCGCGTCGGCCGTTTTGCTGCCGCTCGGGGCGCAGGCCGAGAACTTCTGTTTGCGCATACGGCTGGGACTGACCGACGCCGCGCCGCGCTCGTGGAACGGCTCCGTCAGGGTTACCGGCGGCGCCGTGACCATGCTGCAAAGTTGGCGGCCGCGAAAAACCGACCGCATCGAGGGCGCGGCTTGGGAGATCGAAACCGCGGCGGGCAGGAAATTCCGTTACCGCGCCTGGGAGCCGGAGCCCTCCTCGCCCGTGCCCGATTACGTCAACGCCGCGGGGCTGATTGTCACCGTCGATACGCAGGCCGACGCCAAGATCGACGTTTCGACCGTGAACGGCGATTTTTCGTTTCGCCTCAGCGAGGTTGTCGAGCAGGGCGTACTGCATTTTCTCGACGGCGCCGCCGCCGTCGAGCGCGCCGCGGCGATTGAACTGCTGACGAACGGCCCGGAGCAAAACGATTTTCCCGACCTGATCGCCGACGGAGCGGGCGGATTGTGGACAACCTGGATTGCCTACGCGGAGGGAGGCAACGCCGTCATGGCCCGCCGCGGCAAGCCCGGCTCGTGGTTGGAACCCCTTGCCTTGAGCGGTTCCGGCAGCGACATCTACCAGACGCGCCTGGGCCGCGACGGCGGCGCGGACAGCAAGATACCGGGCGATACGGGCGTCTGGGTCATCTGGTCGAATCAGGTGGAAGGCAATTTCGACCTGTACGGCCGGCGTTTCGACGGCAACCAATGGTCGCGCGTCGAACGCCTCAGCACAGCCCCGGGGCCGGACATCCACCACGCCGCGGCCACCGATTCCAGGGGGCGGCTGTGGCTGGTCTGGCAGGGTTTCCGCGGCGGACGGTCGCACATCCTCGCCCGCCGTTTCGACGGGGTTCGCTGGTCGAGGGAAGAGCGGGTCTCGCCGTCGGAGGGCAACGACTGGAACCCCGCCGTCGCCGCCGACTCCAAAGGCAGCGTGTACGTCGGCTGGGACACTTACGACAAGGGCAATTACGACATCGCGATGCGCCGCTACGACGGCGAAGCCTGGTCGGACGCGGCGCCCGTCGCCGACTCGCTGCGTTACGAGGCTTACGTCAGCCTGGCCTGCGACGCCGAAGACCGCCTGTGGGCGGCGTGGAACGAAAGCGACATGCAGTGGGGCAAGGACGCCGGCCTGCTGGTGCGGCGTCCGGCAGCGCAGCTTTATCAATCGCGCTGGATGCGCGTTGCGGTCCATGACGGCGGCGAGTGGCGGCAGCCGGCGGCGGCCATCGAGGCATCGCTGCCGGCCGAGCTGCAAAACTTCAACGATCTGCCGGCGGTCGTCATCGACCCGCAGGGGCGTCCGGCGGTCGTCTTCCGCCACCGTCTGCTGCGCCAGCGCGAAGTTCCCTTCACCGCCGCCGCGCACCGCGCCTCGTGGGAAACGTACGTCACGGCGCTTGAGGGATCAAGCTGGACCCGCCCGCTGCCGGTACCGGCAACGGGCGGCCGTTCCGACCACCTCGCCCGCGTGGCCCGCGGCGGCGAGGGGCGCCTTTTCGCCGTTTGGTCCGGCGATCAGCGCAACTACGACGATTACCTTTTTCAGAAAGCGGACGTCTATTTCGCCGCGCTTCCCGACCTCGGCGGCGGCGCGAACCCCGCGGAACTCGAACCGCTGCAAAACCTCGAAGCGCTCAAAATCTTCAACCGCCATCCGAATGAGGCGGAAGACCTTGCCCGCATCCGCAATTACAGGATCGAGTCGGAAGGCAAGACCTACCGCATCTTTCGCGGCGATACGCACCGCCATACGGAATGGTCGGCGGACGGCAACAACGACGGTTCGATCACGGACACCTACCGTTACGCTCTCGACGCGGCCGGCCTCGACTATCTCGGCTTGAGCGAACACCACAACAACGGCGGCCCGAATATCGAATACATCAACTGGCTGCTGGGACAGAGGGTCGACGTCTATACCGTTCCCGGCCGTTTCGTCCCGATCTACGGTTATGAACGCGGCGTCGGCTACCCCAACGGACACCGCAACATCTTTTTCGCCAAGCGGGGGAACCCTACTTTTCCCGATCAACCGGATGAAAGGCAAACCTCGAGCGGTCAAGTCGGCCTGTTCGACTACCTCAGGAAATACGACGGCATCTCGATACCGCACACGTCGGCGACGAATATGGGCACGGACTGGCGCGACGACGGCGGCGATTACGAGCCGCTGGTCGAGATTTACCAGGGAGACAGGGTTTCGGCGGAATACGAAGGGGCGCCCAAAGCCGCTTCGGCCGGCGATGAAACATCGCATGCCGGGGGCTTCCGTCCCGAAGGCTACGTCTGGAACGCCTGGGCGAAAGGCTACAAGCTCGGCGTACAGGCAAGCTCCGACCATCTCTCCACGCATATTTCCTACGCCTGCACGCTGGCCGAAGAGTTCACGCGCGAGGGCTTGCTCGACGCGATGCGCAAGCGCCACAGCTACGGGGCGACCGACAACATCGTGCTCGACTACCGCTTGCAGGCGGACGGCAATGAGCACATCCAAGGCGACATCGCCGCGGTTTCTTCAGGGAAACCCAAGCTGCTGGTGAAGGTCGTCGGAACGGCGCCGATTCGCCAGCTCGACATCGTTCGCGAGGGGGCGTTCATCCATACCGTACAGAACCGGGGAGCCGAGATCGACATCGCTTTTATCGACAACGACGCTCCGGCGGGCGACACCTACTACTACGTGCGCGTCCAGCAAGCGAACGAGCAGATCGCCTGGTCGAGCCCGATCTGGATCGAGCGGCGCTGAGCCCGGGGCTGCGATTGTGATATTTTGCCGGCATGGCCGAAGGCAAATTCCTGGGGATCACTGTTCTTCCCGAGTACATTCAGAGCGAGGGCGTCGCGGGCGTACTCGACAATCTGGAGCGCATCGGCGCCAACGCGGTCGCCACCTCTCCGTATCTGATGGAGGAGGCCGACAAGGAAACCGGCCAGCGCGAGCCGCCCGCGGACGCCGGCGCCGGCGGCGTGCGCCTGCTCGACCGTCCGCTGTTCGGCAAGCGCGAAGTCTGGGTGCGCACGGCGCCGAGCTTCGCGCCCGACCGCGCGCTCTACCGCGGTCTGCGCTACCAGCCGGCCGAGCCGACCGAGCTCACGCGCAGCCGGGGGCGCATCCTCAACGACTTCATCGCCGCCGCCCGCAAGCGCGGCATCAAGGTTTATTTTCAGATTCAGGCGGCCATCCCGCCCGGCTACCGCGTGCAGTTCGGGGGACCGGCGGAGGAAGACCGCGCCCGGCTGCCCGACGGCACGATCCCGGAAAAGCGCTTGGCGAAAAACGGCAGCTTGGCAAGTCCGCAAATCCTCGGCTACGAGCATGCGCTGATCCGCGACGTCGCGCGGAATTATCCCGACCTGACCGGCATTCGTTACGACTGGCCCGAGTACCCGCCCTATTTTCTGGATTCCGCTTTCCTTGATTTTTCGTACCACGCCGAAAAAGCCGCCGAGCGCATGGGTTTCGATTTCGAACGCATGCGCCGCGGCGCCGGGACGCTCTACGAAAAAATCCACGGCGGCCTCAGCGACGACGACCTGAAGCCCTGGGCCGAGGATGCCGACGGCGGGCGCTATGGGTTGCTGCGCCTGCTGTCCGACCATCCCGGCATCGGTTCGTGGCTGCGTTTCAAGGCGCGCTTGGTGGAAGAAATGATCGCCGGTTTCCGGCGCGTGATGAACCAGGCCGGCGCCGCGCGGATGGAATTGCTGCCGAACGCCTTTCCGCCGCCCTTCACGATTTTTTCGGGGATGGACTTCACCCGCGTTGCGCGCTTCTCGACGGCTATCAGTTGCAAGCTGTACACGATGCACTGGCCGATGATCCTGCGCTTCTACGGCGATCAGATACTGCAAGCCAATCCCGGCCTTTCAAGCCGGCTGTTGGCCAAGGCCTTGGTCAACCTGCTCGATATCGCCGACGACGGCGGCCTGGAAACCGTGGAGGATTACGCCTATCCGCCTCCCGATGCCGCGCACCCGGTCGGGGCGCGGGCGCAGGCGCGCAAGATCGCCCAGGCTCAGCGCGGCGCCGGCGATACGCCCGTCTATGCGCTGGCGCACGGATACGGCCCGCCGGACGATTTCCGCAAGCGGCTGGAGGTTGCCCGAGACGCCGGACGGCACGGCTACTGGGTCAACCGCTACGCTTATCTGAGCGACGACAAGCTCGAAATCATCCGACAAGTCGGCGTTTAGCCGCAGCGCTTGCCATGAAGTCTTCCTCGGACGGGCCGGCCGAAACGGCAGCCGCAACTTCCGCCGCTGCGCCGCAACAACCCGCGGCGGCGCATGCGGAAGAAGCCATGCTGTACTGCCCGAATTGTTCGCGGCGGCTCGAGGAGCTCAAGTGCAAGCTCTTCTGCCGCGACTGCGGCTACTACATGAGTTGCGCCGATTACTACTGAAGGGGTGAAGCGGGGCGGCGGCGCGCTTCAGGTCGGTCCCGCGCGTTACGAGCCGGAGCGGCGGACAATCAGGTAGTTGCCGGCCACGATGCGCGAGGAGCGCAGGCCGTTCCATTGCTTCAGCTCGGCGACGGAGACATCGAAACGGCGGGCGATGGTGTCGAGGGTGTCGCCGCGGCGGATTTTGTAACGGCCGCCGGAGGCGCCCGGCGCGCGCAGGGTCAGCTTTTGCCCCACGTTGATGCGCGAGCCGCGGATGCCGTTCCAAGCGCGCAGGTCGCCGATGCGGACGTTGAATTTTTCGGCGATGTGCCCCAGCGTGTCTCCCGAGCGAACGGTGTATGAGGCGGGGGTTGAGCTTGCCGGCGGCGCAGGTTGGGCAGCAGGCTTCGGGGCGGCGGCGCGCGCGGCGGCGCTGCTAGAAGGCGGGCGGACGATCAGGTATTTTCCGGCGGTGATGCGGCTGCCGCGCAGGTTGTTCCAGCGGCGCAAATCGTTGACCGTAACACCGAAGCGCTGGGCGATGACGATCAACGAATCGCCGCTGCGAATGCGGTATCGCCCGTTAGCGGGGGCGGCTTGGCGGGCCGGAATCGACGCGGAGGCGGCGCGCGCCGGAGCCGGCACCTTCAACGTCTGCCCGATACGGATCGTCGAGCCGCGCAAGCCGTTCCACGATTTGAGTTGGGCCACGCTGACGCCGTAGCGTCCGGCGATCTTGCCCAGCGTGTCGCCCCTGCGCACGCGGTAGCTTCCCGACGGCGGTGCGCCCGACGAGGCGCGCGAGGAGGCCGGCGCGCCAGCGCCCTCGGGGCGGACGATGAGATACCGTCCGGCGCGGATGCGCGTACTGGCCAAGTTGTTCCAGGCCCTGAGTTGGGCGACGCTCGTGCTGAAGCGCCGGGCGATGCCGCCGAGGGTGTCGCCGCGCGCGATGCGGTAGCGCCCCGTGCCGGGCTCGAGCAAGCCCCCGGCGCGTCCGCCGCCGTAATAACGGTACGAAGCGAGCTTCGTTGTGGTCGGAACGGTCAGGGCGAGGCCGTCGAGCGGCGCGCCGTCCTCGATTTCGTTCAATTCGGCCAATGTTTCGGTCTTGACGCCGAAACGCTTGGCGACGGCGGTGAGCGTCTCGCCGCTTTTCGCCCGATAGCGGCGCCAGTTGAGGCGTTTGTCGGCGGGAACCAGCGCGATCTCTTCCAGGAACTGCCCGCGGACGCCCTTGGGCAGGATCAAGTCATAGCCGTAGGGCGGCGTGGCCGAGCGCAGCAGCGCCGGATTGAGCTCTTTTACGGCCTCGGTCGATATGCCGGCAATGTCGGCGATCAGGGCGAAGCTGATTTCGGAATCGGTTGCTACGAGATCGACCTCCCGGGTCGGCGCGGCGTCGATTTCGCCGATGTCGAACAAGTCGAGGTTCTTGCCGACATAGGTCATGGCCATGATGATCGGGACGTAATTGCGCGTCTGGCTGGGCAGCAGGCGCCGACGGGAAAGCTCCCAGTAGTCGCGGCTGCCGCCGGCGCGCGATATGGCCCGCGCGACGCAGTTCGGGCCGCAGTTGTAGGCGGCCATCGCCAGATTCCAGTCCTCGAACTCGACGTGGAGGTCTTTGAGGTGCTTGGCCGAGGCGCGCGTGGCGCGCTCGACCGCGTAGCGCAGGTCGACGTAGCGGTCTTGCTTGAGGCCGTACTGCTTGCCGCGCGAAGACATGAACTGCCACATGCCGGTGGCCCGCGCGTAGGAGCGCGCCTTCGGACGAAAACCGGATTCGGCCATGGCCAGATAGAACAGATCGGCGGGAACGTCCTCTTCTTCGAGAATGCGGTCGATCATCCCGCGGTAGGCGCTGCCGCGGCCCAGGGAAGCGCGCATCGTCGCTTGGCCGCGCTTGGTTTGCGTGAAGTAATGGATCAACCGCTGCACCTGGTCGTTGAGCACGAGGGGCAGAGCCGAGGGCGTTTGCCGCAGGCGCTCTTCGTCGCTCAGCGCAACGGGGGCTTCCTCAGGTATGGCCGCCTCGGTCAACTCGTCGAGCAGCGCCATTTCTTCGGGGCCGACCGCCGGTTGATCGACGTCGTCGAGCGGCGGGGGTTCGCGCAGCGCTTCCGTTTCGATTTCGGCGAGTTGCCGCTCGCGGTCGACGGGCTGCCGCTCGTAATCGAACGGCTCGCGGTCGGACGGGTCGGGGTCGGAGGAGGCGGCGACAGGCGCGGACTTGCCGCCGCCGGAACCGGACAGAGGCGGCGACAGCTTGTCGGCCATCCGCGCGCGGAAACCGGCGCAGGAACAACCTAAGACAACCGCGCTCAGAAGGGCTGCGAAACGGTTATGGCTCATGTGAGAAACGGTTGCGGGCGGCAAGGGCCGCCGCGCAAAATGCACATGAAACCACAATGTTAGCGGAACGTTTGCGGAAAATCAAACGGAAATCCGCAATATCGAGAGAAAAACGCCGCGGACGGGGCGGTTTAGCGGCGCGTGCCGCGGATCTCGGTGCGGAATTCATACAACGTTTTGCCGGCGGTGACGTAGAGCGTCCTGAGGTCGGCGCCGCCGAACGCGCAATTGGTTACGGTGTCTTCGGGAATGGGAATGAACTCCTTGAGCGCGCCGTCCGGGGCGAACACATGCACGCCGGCGGGGGTGTCGAGGGTTTCGCTGGTATCTCTGAGGCGGTTGAGGCCGGCGGCGACATAGAGGTTGCCTTCGCTGTCGATGGTCATGCCGTCCCCGGAACGGCCCGGGTAGAAGTCGTGGAAGACGCGCATGTTGCTGACGTTGCCGTCTTCGTCGAGATCGTAGGCGCGGATCATGCGCGCCCGCCCCTCGTCGGGATGCGCTTCGATCAGATAGAACGTCTTGTCGTCCGGCGAAATGACCAAGCCGTTCGGCTTTTCGATTTCGGGTTCGGCCAGGATGCGCTGGAGCGAGCCGTCGGGGTCGATGCGGTAAACGGCATGGAGCGGAACCTGGTCGGGAGAGGGGTCGGCCCGGGGCCTGTCGCTGAAATAGAGGCGGCCTTTGCCGTCGAAGGTCACGTCGTTGGGTTGATTGAGCCGTTTCCCTTCGAAGCGTTCGGCCAGCACCTCGATTTCGCCGGTCGTCACGTCGGTGCGCGTGACGCGGGGGCGATCGGTTTCGGCGCCGCTTCCCTCGCAGGCGATCAGGCGCCATTGGGCGTCGAAGACGAGGCCGTTGGCGCGGTTGCTGTTCTCGCGGAAGACCGACAACACGCCGTCGGTCGAGAGCTTCATGATGCGCTGCGGCACGATGTCGCTGAAATAGACGTTGCCTTGGCGATCGACGGTCGGCCCTTCGGTGAATGACGTCGCCGCGGCGATCTGCAGTTCCCGGCCGCCGGCCGGAGGCGGCTGAGCATCGGCTTTCCGTCGGTCCGCGCCGCCGCCGCAGACACAGAGGCAAAGGCAGAGGCAGAAGAAAAAGAGACACGCGGCGCGCGGTGACAAAACGCGCGGTGACAAAACGCACTGTGATAAAGCGCGCGGTGACAAAACGCACTGTGATAAAGCGCGCGGTGTTGGACGCGGTGTTAGAATGTCGGTTTCGGGCGGAATCGCGGTCTCGATGCGGCGGTTCATTGCGCCTCCCCGAGAAAATCCTAACACGCTGGAAGGGACATTATGAGCGACAATGCAACGCCCCTGGTTTCCGTTGTAATGGGCAGCACTTCCGATTGGGCCGTGATGAAGGCCTGCGCCGAAACTCTCGAGAGCTTCGGCGTAGCGCATGAGTGCAAGGTGATGTCGGCCCATCGCACGCCGGAACTTACGACGTCGTATATTTCCGCCGCCGAAGGACGCGGCACGAAAGTCATCATCGCGGCGGCGGGCGGCGCGGCGCATCTGGCCGGGGTCTGCGCGGCGCACACCGTGCTGCCGGTTCTCGGGGTGCCCATGCCCAGCGTTCTCGACGGCGTGGATTCGCTGCTTTCGACCGTGCAGATGCCGGGCGGCATTCCCGTCGCCACGTTCGCCATAGGCCGCGCCGGAGCGAAGAACGCGGCGCTCGAAGCGGTGGCCATCCTGGCGCTCTCCGACGCGGCGCTGAAAAGCAAGCTCAAGGACTTCCGCCAAGCGCAGGCGGAAAAGGTGCGCAGCGCGATCCTGGACTGAAGCGTTCAAGCGAAGCGGCAAGCGCGCCGCGCATTCTGCTAACATTCCCGCCGACATGGAAATCCATCCCCTGATCGTGCTGTTGATCGCGGTGGCGGTCGTCTTTCTGCTCATCATCCGCCTGAAGATCAACGCTTTCATCGCCTTGATCGCGGCGGCGATGACGGTGGGCGTGCTTTCGCCGAAGGTTCCGCTGGGCGAGGTGATGCCCTCGGTGGCGACCGAGTTCGGCGGGGTATGCGCGGGCATAGCCATCGTCATCGCGCTCGCGGCGCTGATCGGCCAGTGTCTGATGGAGAGCGGCGCGGCGGACAAGATCGTGCGGGTGTTCGTCAGAGCTTTCGGCGAAAAGCATTCCTCGCTGTCGCTGCTGTCGAGCGGATACGTGCTTTCGGTGCCGGTGTTCTTCGACACGGTGTTCTATCTGCTGGTGCCGCTGGCGCGGGCCATGCGCATACGCATGGGCAAGAACTATCTGCTTTTTCTGATGGCCATCTCGGCCGGGGGCGCAGTGACGCATTCGATGGTGCCGCCGACGCCCGGTCCGCTGGCGATGGCCGCGACGCTGGATATCGATCTGGGGACGATGATCCTGGTGGGCGCAGCCATCGCCCTGCCGATGTCGCTGCTCGGCTGGGCGTACGGCGTGCTGCGCGACAAGCAACTGGACATTCCCTTGCGCGAAACGCCCGGGTTGACCCTCGACGAGCTGGAGACCCTCGCCGGACAGGGAGAAGAAAAGCTGCCGAGCTTTTTCATGGCCATGCTGCCGATTGTGCTGCCTGTGCTGTTCATCGCTTCGAATACGGCAATCGGGGCGTTGGGCGTCACGGGCGGACTGCAGCAGTTGACCGCTTTCATCGGCAACCCCAACTTCGCGCTGCTGATTTCGGCGGCCGTTTCCCTTTATCTGGTGGCGAGTCAAAAAGGCTACTCACTGGCGGAGTTGTCGAAGCCGGTCGAGACGGCGTTCGCCAGCGGCGGGTTGATCATTCTGATTACCGCGGCGGGGGGATCGTTCGGCAAGATGCTGGTCAAGGCCGACGTGGGCAAGACGATCGGCGAGACGTCGCAGGAGTTCGGCGTACCGCTGTTGCTGCTGAGTTTTCTGCTGGGCGCGCTGCTGAAGGTCGCGCAGGGATCGGGCACGGTGGCGATGATTACCGTTTCGACGATCATGGCGCCGCTGGTGCTGGATACGCCTCCGGGGTTCCACCCCGTCTATGTGGCTTGCGCGATCGGTTCCGGGTCGCTGGTCGGTTCGTGGATGAACGATTCCGGCTTCTGGGTTTACAAGCAGATGTCGGGCTTGACCGAAGTCGAGGCGCTGCAGACGTGGACGCCGCTGCTGGCGATCATGGGCGTAACCGGCTACGTCGTCACGCAAGCGGCGGCGATCCTGATGCCGCTGACGTAGCCGGCGGCGGGCATGGATTTCACGCAACTGACACTGATTCTGTCCGCGGGCGCGGGCGCCGGGTTTCTGAGCGTCCTGGCCGGAGGCGGCTCGCTGCTGAGCATGTCGGCGCTGATCCTGCTGGGCATGGACGGCGCAACGGCCAACGGCTCGAACCGCGTCGCCATCTGCGCGCAAAACGTTTCGGCAATCGCGGCCTTTCGGCGCGGAGGCCTCAAGGATTTCCGCTTGAGCCTCACGCTGGCGTTGTGCGCGCTGCCCGGGGCTGCGGCGGGCGCCGTTTTCGGGGCGCGGCTGGAGAGCGGCTACACGAACTACATCCTGGCGGCCGTCATGATCGCCGTGACGATCCTGATGGCGGCGCCATTGGGAAGCAAGGGCGGGGGAGGAGACAAACCGCGCAATCTCGTCCTCGGCCACGTGCTGATGCTCGGAGCGGGGGCTTACGGCGGATTCATCCAGGCCGGAACCGGTTTCATTCTCATGCCGATCCTGCACAAGGCGATGGGCCTGGACCTGGTGCGCACCAACATGCACAAGGTTTTCATCGTGCTGGCCTATACGCCCGTTTCGCTCGCGGTTTACGCCTTCAACGGCAAGGTCGAGTGGTGGGCGGGCGCGGTGCTGGCGGCCGGCATGAGCGCGGGCGGATGGGCCGGCGCGAGCCTCAGCCTGGGGAAAGGCGAAAAGCTGATTCGGCCGGTGCTGTATGCGTGCCTGACGGCGATGGCCGTTCGGCTGCTGCAAACGGCTTGACGCATCCCGCCCGGCAGTTGCCCGCGACGGGGCGAATCCGCTAGAATGAAGGTTTCCCCCTTTCTTAATCGTGGCCGAAGAACTCTCGAACACCCCCGAACAGTTGCCCCTCGACGGCAGCGGCGCCGCCGACGGCGTCAACATCATTCCGATCGATATCGAGAACGAGATGCGCAAGTCGTATCTCGACTATGCGATGTCGGTCATCGTAGGCCGCGCTCTGCCCGACGTGCGCGACGGCCTGAAACCCGTGCAGCGGCGCATTCTCTACGGCATGAGGGAAGAGGGTTTGCGCTCGAACCGCCCGCCACGCAAGGCGGCGCGCATCGTCGGCCAGGTGATGGGCAAGTTCCATCCGCACGGGGATGCGTCGATCTACGACACGCTCGTGCGCATGGCGCAGAATTTTTCCATGCGCTACCTGTTGGTCGACGGCCAGGGCAACTTCGGTTCGATCGACGGCGATCCGCCAGCGGCGATGCGCTACACCGAAGCGCGGCTGGCCTCGTACGGCGAGGCGCTGCTCGAAGACATCGACATGGGCACGGTCGATTTTCGACCGAACTACGACGATTCGGCGGAAGAGCCGGAGTATCTGCCCGCGGCGGCGCCGCATTTGCTGGTCAACGGCTCGAACGGCATCGCGGTCGGCATGGCGACGAACATCCCGCCGCACAACATGGGCGAGGTCATCGACGCGGCAATCCAGCTTATCAAGCATCCGCGGACCCGGTTCGAACGGATCATCGAGATCGTCCAGGGGCCGGATTTCCCGACCGGGGGCATCCTGTGCGGCCGCGCCGGGGCGCTGTCGGCCTACAAGACCGGCCGCGGCCATATCGTGGTTCGCGCCAAGACCGACATCGAGCAGAACGGCAAAGACCGCTACGCGATCATCGTCACGGAAATCCCGTTCCAGGTGAACAAGGCGCGTCTGATCCGCAAAGCCGCCGACTTGGTGAATCAGAAAAAGATCGAGGGAATCAGCGACATCCGCGACGAAAGCGACCGCCGCGGCATGCGCATCGTTTTCGAGTTGAAGCGCGGCGAGGAACCCGAGGTCATTCTCAACAACCTGTATCAGCAGACCGATTTGCAGCAGGGTTCCGGCATCATCATGCTGGCGATCGTCAACGGCCGGCCGCGCGAGCTCGGCCTGATCGAGTATCTCAAGCTGTTTATCGCCCACCGCCAGGACGTCGTCCGGCGGCGCACCAACTACCTGCTGAGCAAGGCCCGCAACCGCGAGCACCTCCTGCTGGGTTTCGAGAAAGCGCTGCAGCGAATCGACGACGTGATCGCCATGATCCGCGCTTCGGAGAACCCGGAGCAGGCGCGCCGCTGCCTGATGGGCGAAGTCGAAATCGATTACAGGGAATACATCCGCAGCGAGGCGCCGCCCACGTACATGCTGCCGTTCGATTTTACCGAGCGCCAGGCCCAGGCCATCATCGAATTGCAGCTTCAGCGGCTGACCGGCATGGAGCGGCAGAAGATTCTCGCCGAGTTGGCCGAGATTCAGGAGAAGATCCGCGGCTATCTGGAAATCCTCGACTCCGAGGAGGTGCTCAACGGCGTGGTCATCGACGAGTTGCGCAGCGTGAAGAAGAAGTTCGGCGACGAGCGGCGCACGGCCATCGGCGAGGAAGTGGGCAATATCTCGATAGAAGATCTGATCGCCGACGAGCCCATGGTGGTGACGGTGAGCAAGAACAGCTACGTCAAGCGCACCTCGCTGGACACCTACCGCAAGCAGTCGCGCGGCGGACGCGGGCGCATCGGCATGGGCACGCGCGACAACGATTTCATCGAGCATCTGTTTATCGGCTCGACGCACTCGTACATCCTGGTTTTCACCAACCTGGGACGGGTTTATTGGCTCAAGGTTTACAACATCCCCGACGGGGGCACCACCGGGCGCGGACGCAACGTCGTCAACATCGTCAACTTGCAGCCGCAAGAAACGGTGCAGGCATTCCTGCCGGTAAAGAGTTTCGCCGACGACAAGTTCATCGTGATGGCCACGAAGAACGGCATTGTCAAGAAGTGTTCGCTCGAGGTCTTTTCTCGGCCCTTGGCGCGGGGCATCATCGCCCTCGGGCTGGACGAAGGCGATGAACTGGTTTCAGCCCGGCTGCTGGAGGAAGGCCAGGAAATCTTCCTGGCCACGCGCAGGGGCCAGGCTGTGCGCTTCGAGCACGACCAGGTGCGGCGGATGGGCCGCACGGCGCGGGGCGTACGCGGCATCAAGACGGCCGCGGACGACGAGACGATCGGCTTGTTGTGCGTCGACAGGGAAAACCTGGTGCTGACGATCAGCGAAAACGGTTTCGGCAAGCGAACCCGGCTGGACGATTACCGACTGACCAACCGCGGCGGCAAGGGCGTCATCAACCTCAAGATCACCAAGAAAAACGGCCCGGCGATGGTGGTCATGAAGGTCGCCGAAGAAGACGACCTGATGATTATCACGCGCAACGGCAAGATCATCCGCATCGGCTCGGACAAGATACGCCGAACGGGCCGCGGCGCTCAGGGCGTCCTGCTGGTGAATCTGGAGGACGGCGACACGGTCGCCGCGGCTGCGGTGGCGCCGCGAACCGACGAGATCGACGAGGAAGCCGAAATCGGCGAAGACGGCGGCGGCGCCCCGGAACAGCAGACCTTGACGACGCAATAGCCTGCCGGCGGCCGCGGGCTTCAGCGGCGCCAATGCATGTCGGCGAAGTCGAGCCAGCGCAGCCAGTCGTACTCGGTCACGTCGTGCCGTCCCTTGCGGACGTGATAGCCGACGGTATTCATGACCGGCTGCTCAACAGCGGGCTGCGCGCGGACGCCCAGCCCCTTTTCCCCGAGCAGATCGTAAACCGCGCCGGCGCGCATGGCGGCGAGGAACTCGCCGTTGGGGTCGCCCCAGAGGTCTTCCTCGGCGCTGTTGACATAGAGCGGACGGGGCGCAATCAGCGCCAGAAGCATGTGCTGATCAACGGACAGCGCGTCTTCGTTGTCGTCGTACTTGGTGAAATTGTCGTTGAACCAGTGTGGAAACGAGGTATTGATGCGCTTTATCGTTTCCCCGAAACGCCTGCGGCTCAGCGCCGCGCCGCCGCAGCCGGAGTTGTTCGAGATGACGATGGCGAACCGCTCATCGGCCGCGCCGGCCCACAGGGCGGCTTTGCCCAGGCGGGAGTGGCCCATCAGGGCAACGCGCCCGGCGTCGACGTCCGCATCGGTTTCGAGGTAGTCGAGAGCGCGGCTCAGCCCCCAGGCCCAGGCGGCGAGACTGCCCCAGGAGTCGGGGCGCCGCGGACGGTCGAGCGCGTGTACGCCGTTTTGGAACCCGTCGTCGAAATCGGGGTCGATATCGCCGTAGTACACGGTTGCCAATCCGTAGCCGCGCTCGATCGCTTTTTCCACGGCCCAGCGGCGGGCGTTCGCCCCGCGCGAGGCTTCGGTGGCGCGGTGCTCGACTACTCCGGCGTCTTTGGCGCGCACCCAGCTTTTGGAAAGGCGGATGGCCGAGTCGGGATGAACCGTATGGTTGCCGCTGAAGTTCGCCGCCAGAAAGACGGGCGCGGGCTCGCTTGCGCCGGCGGGGAGGTAGAGCAGCAACTCCATGCGCGGGCCCTGTTTGCCGGCCGTAAACCAGACCGCGGCCTGCTTGCGGCGCGCGCGGCCGCCCAAGGCGTTGTCGTCCTGCTCCAGCACTTCGAAATGCAGGTCGTTGGGCCGCGCCGGAGCGCGCCCGTAAACGTGTTCCTCGAACAGAGCCAGCACTTCGGCGCGGCGGCGGTTCGTCCAATCGGCGGGCGAACGCACGGGTTCGCCGTTGGAGAAGACGAACGGATCGGGCAACTCGTAGGCGGGGACTTTCGATTCGTCGTAGTTGAAACCGGGGCGTTGGGCAAACGCGGCGGCGGCAAGAGCGGCCGCGGCGATGGGCATGAGCTGAAAACGCATCGTTACCAGTGTAGTCGGCGCCGCCCCGCGATTCCCGCGGAAATACCCGGCCGGCCGCGGCGCTTTGCCGGGCGGCGCCGGGAAAATTCGTTGACAGGCCGTTTTCCGTTCGGCTATAGTAAGCTAATCTACTTTATTTTCAGAGAAGTAGAACCGCGGGACCGAAAGTTCGACAACGGCAGTGGAAGGCGGTCGAGGATATCGGTTCCGCAGGGCTTTGTTGGATGACACGCGGCAGCGGGCGGCCGTGTCGGGACGAAGCGGCAGGCGGCGTTTCAAGCGAAAGCCGGCTTGACGCGCCTTTCGTTCTCTTCGCGAGCCGGCCGGTGTTGCACGGAGGGTTGCAATGCAGGGCGGCGGGGAGCGGACTTCCGAGGATGTTCTGAGTCGAGCGGACGACCCGGCGGAGCAGCCGACCGCTGCCGAGCCGCAGACGGAAACCGGCGAACCGGCGGCCGAGCCGCCTGCGCCCGCGGAAGCCGCCACCGCCGCGCCGAAAGCCGCGGAAGCATCCGCTGCCCATGCGCCGCCGCCGCTTGTGGCGCCGCCGCTGCCCGCTCCCGAGCTTCCCTCCCGGCCGGCGGCCGCGGAGGCGGCGCAAGAGAAACCGCCGCCGGAAGCCGAGGCAAGCCCGGCGGAGATTCCGGCCCAGGCGGCTCCTGCCGAAGCTTCCGGCGAAACCGCGACAGCGGCAGCCGAGTCGCTGGGATTGGCCGGGATTCCCGGTCCGCCCATGCCCGGCCTGCCGGATATATCGACGGGCGCCGGCGAAGATAACGACGACGAAGCGATCGGCTTCGAAGAGCCGGTCGAGCGTTTCCCTTCCGAAGCTCTGGAGATTCGCCCGGGAACGCGCCGTACCGGCCGTGTTGTCAGCATCGAGTCGAACGGCGTTCTGGTGGCCTTCGGCGCCAAGATCGAAGGGCTCGTTCCCTTGGACGAACTGCGCGATGCCGAAGGCAACGTCACGGTTCAGCCGGACCAGGAAATCGATGTCGTCTTCGAGCGGTTCGGCAATCTCGGCGAGTACGCGGCGCTCTCTTACCACGATGCCGCCGAGGATGAAGCCTGGCGCAAGGTCGAGGCTGCATACCAGTCCCGCACGCCGATTGAAGCCAAAGTCGTGGAGCGGGTCAAGGGAGGCCTGCAAGTCGATATCGGCGTTTCGGCATTTCTGCCCGGGTCGCAGGCCGATACCCGTCCGGTCCACGATCTGGAGGCTCTGCTCGGACGGGAAATCCAGGTTCTGGTGGTCAAGGTCAATCGGCGTCGCGCGAACGTCGTGGTCTCGCGCCGGGAACTGCTTGCGGCGGAACTCCAGGCGCTGAAGCAGGAAACGCTGAGCAAGCTCAAGGAGGGCGAGCCGATCACCGGCCGCGTCAAGAACATCACGTCTTACGGAGTGTTTGTCGATCTCGGCGGCATCGACGGCTTGATCCACATGACCGACATTTCATACGGGCGGATGAAAGACCCCTCGGCGATGCTGCAGCCGGGGAGCGAGGTCACCGCCCGCGTGCTGCGCTTCGACGCGGAAAAGGAGCGCGTGTCGCTCAGCATCAAGCACATGCAGCCCGACCCGTGGGAAGGCATCGAGCAGCGTTACGCCAAGGGCAGCCGCGTCAAGGGCGCCGTCGCGAGCATCAGCGATTACGGCGCGTTCGTCGAGTTGGAGCGGGACGTCGAGGGCTTGATCCACATCACCGAGATGACTTGGTCGCGGCGGCTGCGGCATCCGTCGAAGACATTGAAAGTCGGCGATGAGATCGAGTGCGTCGTGCTCAAGGCGAACCCGGAAGACCGGCGCATTTCGCTGAGCCTGAAACGGCTCCAGCCCGACCCCTGGCAGTCGCTGGGCGAGGAATTCCAGGTCGGCAAGACCGTGGAAGGCCGCGTGCGCAACGTGACGACCTACGGCGCGTTCGTCGAGATTCGCGAAGGCATTGACGGGTTGGCGCATCTCTCGGACATGACTTGGAACAACCGCATCAAAAACCCGAAAGAGATTGTCCGCAAAGGGCAGGAAATCAAGACGGTCATCCTGCACGTCGATCGCAAGAACCGCCGTCTTTCCCTGGGCATCAAGCAACTCGAGCCCGACGCCTGGGACACTTTCCTGAGTGAAAACGCAACAGGGGACAAGGTTGCGGGACTGGTCACGCGGATTGCGAAATTCGGAGCGTTCGTGGAAGTGGCGCCGGGAGTCGAAGGCCTGTGCCACAGTTCGCAAATCCCGCGGAAAACCCGGCGGGGCGGACAGGCGCTGCAGGTCGGCAAGCGCTACCTTTTTGCGATCTTGCGGATCAACGAATCGGGACGCAAGATCAGCCTGCGCTGCGAAAGCGCCGCGCCGCTTGAAGACGAGCCGCAAGAGCCGGCGGAAGCCGCGGCCGAAACCGGTTAAAATCGACAAAACGGAAATTGGAAGCATTTGC
Organism: Bryobacterales bacterium; assembly: GCA_965242705.1. Classification (GTDB taxonomy): domain Bacteria; phylum Acidobacteriota; class Terriglobia; order Bryobacterales; family UBA6623; genus CATQHP01. Next base: position 3,642,201 of record OZ251486.1, on the reverse strand, counting down.
CGATGACAAAAGCCGATCTGATCGAAGAAGTGGCCCAGGTAACGGAGGTCACGCACAAAGACGCCCAGATCATTGTCGATACCCTCTTCAAGAGCGTCGTGGATTCGCTGAAGAGCGGCAACAAGGTCGAGCTGCGGGGTTTCGGCAGTTTCCGCACCCGTCCGCGCCGAGGGCGCATCGCGCGAAACCCGAAGTCGGGCGAAAAGGTGACGGTTCCGCCGAAAACCATCCCGTATTTCAAACCCAGCAAAGCGCTGCGGGATATGGTGAACGACGGCCCGCCGCCGGCCGACCCGCTGAACCGCGAAGATTGATCGGCCTTTCCCCGCGATGGACCGCCTTTGGACCCCTTGGCGCTACCGTTACGTCGCGGAGGAGGCGGACGCGAAACGCGGGGAATGCGTGTTCTGCCGCATCCTCGACTCGGGAAGCAGCGACCGCGAAAATCTGATCGTGCATCGCGCGCGGGAGAATTTCGTGATCCTCAACCGGTTCCCATACGCCGGCGGGCACGCGATGGTCATCCCCTACGCGCATCTGGATACGCTTTCGGCGCTGCCGGCCGCGGCGCTGCAAGAGATGGCGGCGCTCACCCAGAAGCTGGAAGGGGCGCTGCGCTCGCTCTACAAGCCCGAGGGCATGAATATCGGCATGAACATCGGCCGCGCGGCCGGCGCCGGCGTCGCCGGACACATCCACATGCACGCCGTGCCGCGCTGGACAGGCGATACGAACTTCGCGAGCGTCATCGGCGAAACGCGCATCGTGCCCGAAGAACTGGACGTGACCTGGCGGCGGCTGACGGCGGCGTTTCGTCAAGAAGATTCGGAATAAGGTTAGAGGGAACCGCACGGTTTCAGTGAAGAGAGATCTGAAGCCTTGCAGGCGAAAACGACGGATTGGCCGTACCCAGAGCCGATCGCTGCGGCTCTTCCGCTCCATCTTTTTTCTTCCCCAGGCCATGCCCTCTCCTGACTCCGGCATAACGGCTGCCCGCCGCCGGCCCCAGGCTTTCCGGGGAAGGTTGCCGCCTCCGCCCAAGCTTCGTAAAATGGATAGCGAGTCGATATTTCGACGGCTACAACTCTAAAAGGAGAGAAGTTATGACGATTAAAGAATTGCAGCGGAGAATCGAGGACAGCCTGGAAGCCGTGCAAGAAGCGGACGATCTGCCGGAGGCCTTGCAAGGGCTGCGCTTGTTGCTCCCGCAGGCCGCCGCGCCCCGCGTGACGATCCGCAGGCGGGGCCGCAGGCTCTATTCGTACTCTTCAGCGGAGGACTTTCGTCCCGAGGATTGCGAGGTGATTCTGCGCTTCGACGCGGATGAGGGAGACTACGGCGAAGAACAGCCGGCCCGCCGCCCCTACGAGGAGGAGGACGTCCGGCCGCGTCCCGAGATATCGGAGTTGCTGGACGCTCTCGAGCGCGCCGAGCAATCGCGGGACTTCGTGGGCTTGAAATGGTTCCGCGACCGTTTTCTCCCGACGGAAGGCTACGCATGGGCGCAAGACCGCGGCCTCAGCGGACGACTGATCCGCGAGGCGACGAGCAAAAGCCTGGTGCTCACGAGCCAGATTTCGAACCCCCGCGACCCGATGCAGCCGACCACGGCGATCCGCATCAACCGCAACCACCCCTGGTTTCAGGAAGCGTCCGCGGAACCGCGGCAGCCGGCGGCGCTCAAACCTTTTACCGTGCGGGGCAGGCCGCTGGCGGGAACGGGGCGCGAAGACAGGAGATAACTTCCCGCCGGCGCTGGGACTCTGCTCCCGCGCGGGCGCTCGCACTCGGGGCTTGGGCAAAGAACCCGGCGCCCTCCGCTCAGGCTGCCTGACGCCGCGCGGCTGAATCGCCGTGTGCGCTCGGCGGACTCGACCGCGGGGCGGTTGAATAGCGCCAGCGATACGACCCGCAAGCAGAAAAAAGCCCCGCCGGGGATCAAGAGACCAATGTTTCGCGGCAACGGGGCGGTTCAGACGCGGATGTAATGGCGGCAGATATTTTGCAAAAGGAAAAATTGAACTCAAATTCAATTATTTTTAATGTGAGCTTGACATTCACACCCGGGGGCGTACAATGAGGGCGTCAACTTGCTCAGGAGGTGTGAAATGCGCAAATTGTCATTGAGAATCTTGGGAGTTTCCCTGCTGGCGCTCTTGCTGCTGGCGGTCTTCTCCCAAGTCGTTGCTCCGCCCGCGTCCGCCCGCGCGGATAGTGCGTGTGACGACTGCTATGCCGCCTGCGACGCGGAACTCGACACGGGGTACCGGGCGTGCGAGGCAGACAGGCGGGCCTGCCAGAATGACTGCTATGCAATCGATGATTCGTTGGGGTCGACTGATTTTGGGAACTGTTGGATCGCCTGCGGACAGGATCACTTCGACTGCGAGCAGAGAGTAAGCAAAGAGGCGGGTAAGTGTTCCCAAAATTGCAGAGGTACAAACGGACCTTGTCCGTAGTGCCGCATTCTGCCTTACTCGCAACAAATCCGAGACAAAAAAGCCCCGCCGGCTCGACCGGCGGGGCTTTGGGTTGTTTCCGTTCGAGAACGGGAAGGGTTTAGAAGCGCCAGCGCAACCCCAACTGGATCTGACGCGGATTACCGGTCTGGCTCGTGATCTGGTTGAAGTTGCCGCGGTTCATGAGTTCCTGCGGAAGCCCCATATTCGCATGGTTGGGCACGTTGAAGAACTCCGCGCGGAATTCAATCGCATGCCGCTCGCTGACCTGGAACTCCTTCTGGATGGCGATGTCGAAAGAGACAATGCCGTCGGCTTCGGTGATGTACGCCCCGGCGCTGCCGAAGGTGTGCTGGTCCGTAACGGCGAAGGCGCCCGCATTGGCCCAGGCTTCGGGTGTTTTCGCCCCGTTGTTGGGATTGCCGACCAGATTCGGACGCTGGCGCGAACGCCCCGTGTTGGCGATATCGCGGCCCAGTCGAACATTGATCGGCGGCCCGGTCTCCAGGCGGGTAATGCCTTCGAGCGACCAGCCGCCGAGGATGGCGTCGGCCGCGGCGCCGATGTCGCCGCCGAACTGCCGCCCGCGGCCGAAAGGCAACTCATAGACGTAGGCGAAGTTGAAGACTTGGCGGGTGTCCCAACTCGACCGCGAGTAATCGAGATGGCGGTTGAAGGGGTCTTGCACCTTGACCTCGGCCAGCGAGGACTGGCCGTCGAGAGCCTTTTGCCACGTGTAGTTCATGTTGAACTGCAAGCCCCTGCTGAAGCGCTTGAGCAACTTGACCTGCAAGGCGTTGTAGGTGCCGTTGTACTGGTTCGAGCCGCCGTCGAGATCGCCGAAGCTGGGCAGCAGGCGGCGCGGCTGCACGTCGCCCGGCCCCGGCCGCAGCGCGTTGTTGAACGGGGAATAGCCGATCTGCTTCTTGCTGGACGAGCCGACGTAGCCGACGTCCAGCGTCATGTCGTCCATGACCTGGCGCTGGATGGTGAAGTTCCACTGCATCGAGTAGGGCGAGCGGTTGGTCGGCTGCTGCGGCCAGCCGCCGATCGCCGCGGTCGAGGAGAACGGCGGACCTTCGTCGGTGATCGGGAAGTCGGGTACCGCGCCGCGGTTGGGGCTGAACACCTGTTGCACGGTGAACGGCCAGAACTTGCGCAAGTCCTGCAACTCCTGCACGAAGGTCGAGTTGTAGAAGATGCCGAAGCCGCTGCGGATGACCGTCTTGTCGTTGAGGCGGTAGGCGATGCCCACGCGCGGCGCGAAGTCGTTCCTGTCGGAGCCAACCAAGGCGCGGCCCCAGCCGCCGATGTTCGCCGGCAGGCCGGTCTGGAACGTATCCAGCGGCGCCGGCACGCGGCCGTCCGGCGGCGCCGGCTGCGGGTTCTCGGCGGCCCACAGCAGCGTCCCGAAGTACTCGCCGTTGGTGGGGTCGCGGCGCACCCAGAGGTTGCCCAGGCGGTCGGTGGTGTCGTACGGACGGCTGCCGAACTGGTACATCAGGCCGAGGTTGACGGTCAGCTTCGAATTGACGCGCCAGTCGTCCTGGACATGGGCGATCATGAAGTGCCCGATGCCGTTGGTCAGCGTGTTGCCTTGGCCGCGGCGAATTTCCGACGGGTAGCCGAGCAGCGCGTCGGCCATGGGGAAGCCGGTGAGCCGCCCGGTGAAGTTGGCGTTGCCGTTCATCGGGTTCGTCGTGTTGGTGTAGAAGCGGCGGCGGTGGTACTGGCCGCCGACCTTGAAGTTGTGCCGGCCCTTGACGAACGAGAGGTTCTGGGAAAACTGGTACACCTCGTCGCCGGTGACCGTGCCCCCCCCCTGGCCGGCGCGGTAGGCGCCGAGGGAGATGCTGACCAGCGGATCCTGGAAGACGTCGCGCTGGTACATGCGCAAGCCGGTCTGGTCGAGGAAATCGCCGCGGGTCAGCCCGGACGAGATTTCCGTGATGCTCGGGTTGTCGGGCTGGTTGGCGCCGAAGGTCGTCGTCAGGACGGTCGTCGCGCCGAACACGTGGTTCCAGGTTCCGCCGTAGTTGAACACGTCGAACCCGCTGTTCCTGCTGAAAAGCGGGTTGGAGTCGGGCCTGGCCAGATCGGCGTTCTGGTTGCTGAAGCGGAAGAAGAACGTGTCGTTGGCGTCCAGGTTGTAATCCCAGCGCCAATGGAGCTGGTCGCGGTTGTTCGCCCGGCCGCGGTTGTTCACGAAGTTGTTGGTGTCGCGGCCGGGAATATTCGGGCCGTCGGGGTTGGTCAGGCGGATGGCGGTGGGGACCGTCGGAATCTGCCGATCCATGGGGATCGTATTGTTGTCGAACGGTTCGCCCGTAAAGGGATCGACGAGCGTGTCCGCAACGCGCGAGAAATCGCCTTGGCGGAAGTCGGCCGGCGGCGTCGAGAAAAACGTGGTGCTGCCGCGGCGCCGGCGGAAACCCTCCCACGAAACGAACCAGAACATCTTGTCGCTGAGGCCGGGGATCGGACCACCAACGGCGGCGCCGAATTGATTGAGGTTGAACGGCACCCTCTTCGGGGAATCCGGCCCGCGGCTGCGATTGAAAAAGAACTCGTTGGCGTCCAGGTTGTCGTTGCGGAAGAACTCATAGAGCGTGCCGTGCAGCTCGTTGGTGCCCGACTTGAGCACCATGCTGACGTTGGCGCCGGCCGAGCGGGCGAACTCCGAGCCGGTGTTGGTGGCCACCTTGAACTCCTGGATGGCGTCCATCGGCGGCGAGATGCCCGGCGAGTTCATCATCTGCATGTTGGAGTCCACGCCGTCGAGGGTGTAGTTGTTGTCCTGCGGCCGGCCGCCGTTGACGGAATAGAGTTCCGTACCGGATTCGCCGACGCCGCGCGACTGGCTGCGCCGCCGCGAGCTGGTGCCGGGCATGAGCAGGATCAGGCGGGTGAAGTTGCGCTGGTTGACGGGCAGGCGCTGCAATTCCGTCTCGTTGACGACGCCGCCGACGGACGCTTCCTGCGTCTGCATGATCGGCGCGGCGCCGGTGACCTCGATGGTTTCGGTCACTTCGCCGAGCTCCATGATGAAATCGACCTCGAGCACGTCGGCGACCTGCAAGACGACGTTGTCGCGCACCTGGGTCTTGAATCCGGCCGACTCGGCGCGGACGATGTAGGCGGCCGGGTTCAGCGGAAACACGCGGAACTGGCCGGCTTCGTTGGACTCGACGATGCGCTCGATGCCTGTGCCCTGGTTGGTCACGGTAATCGAAGCGCCGGGAATCGCCGCGCCGGACGGGTCGGTGACGTCGCCGACGATGGTGGCCTGGGTCTGCGCGGGCGCGCCCGACGGCGCGAGCAGCAGCAGGCTCAAAACGGTCAGAGCAAGGCAGGCTCTGGAAACGTTCAACATGATTTCGATCCTCCTGAAATTTCGGTCTGTTCCATGCGAGACGCGAAAGACGGCGCCGCTCCATGAGAAGCGCACGCACAACTCCAGAGAAACAGACATTTCCAAGCATAGGGCAATCGGCGCTAGAGTGTCAATAGGGCCCCGCCAAATATCCGGGCGTTTGCGCCGCATTCGTGCAATTTCCGCTGAAACAGTCTTTTTCGTTCCTTGCGGCGGCGCTCGCGCTGTGTACCGCGCGCGCGGCGGCGCAGGGCGTGGCCAGCTCGAACGCGCAGCCCGTGCGCAGCGTCAAAGCCTCGGGACTGCCCTGGGACGCGCAATTCACCGACGCCGCCGCCGAGGCGGGCATCGACCTGCGCTTCACCTACGGGGGCGAAGACTCGAAAAGCTACATCATCGAGGCGAACGGCTCGGGCGCCGCGTTTCTCGATTACGACGGCGACGGCCGCCTCGATATCTTTCTGGCGAACGGGTCGAAACTCGAAGGCTTCTCCGGCGGTCCCGCGCCGACCAACCGGCTCTACCGCAACCTCGGCGGGGGGAAGTTCGAGGACGCGACGGAAACCGCGGGACTGGCGCGCTCCGGGTGGGGCAGCGCGGTTTGCGCCGGCGATTACGACAACAACGGCGCGCTCGATCTGTTCGTCGCCTATTGGGGGACGGACGCGCTCTACCGCAACGACGGCAAGGGGCGCTTCGAGGAAACCGCGGCCGCGGCCGGCGTGGCGGGCGGCGGCAAGCAGTGGAGTTCCGGCTGCACGTTCGTCGATTACGACAGCGACGGCCTGCTCGATCTGCTGGTGACGCAATACCAGCAGTTCGACCCGGCGACGGCGCCGCCTCCGGGAAAAGCCTCGAATTGCGAATGGAAGGGCATGCCGGTTTACTGCGGCCCGCGCGGGCTGCCCTTCGGCAACGTCACGCTGTACCGCAACGAAGGCGGCGGGCGGTTCCGCGACGTCAGCGAGGCTTCCGGCGCGCGCGGCGCGGCAGGCTACTACGCCTTCACGGCGGCCGCGGCCGATTTCGACGGCGACGGCCGGCAGGACATCTACATCGCCTGCGATTCGACGCCCAGCATTTTCCTGCTCAACAACGGCGACGGCACGTTCACCGACTTCGCCACCGAAACCGGGCTGGCCTTCAACGAGCACGGCTTCGAGCAGGGCGGGATGGGCATCGGCGTCGGCGACTTCGACCGCGACGGCCGGCTCGATCTGATCAAGACCAATTTCGCGGGCGATTATCCGAACGTCTATCAGAATCAGGAAGGCGGCTTTTTCGAGGACATCGTGGTGCGCGCGGGCCTGGCGGTCAATCCGCAATACGTCGGCTGGGGCGTCGAATACGTCGATCTGGACAACGACGGCCTGCAGGACGTTTTCCAGGCCAACGGCCACGTTTACCCGGAACTCGACCGGCAAACGAAGGTGCGGGAAAGCTACAAGCAGTCGAATCTGGTTTACCGCAACCTGGGGGGCGGCCGCTTCGAAGACGTGACCGCCCTCAGCGGCCCCGGCCTGCAAATCCGCAAGTCGAGCCGCGGGGCGGCGTTCGGCGATTTCGACGACGATGGGGACATGGACGCGGTCGTGATGAACATGGCCGATACGGCGTCGCTGCTGCGCAACGATCTCGACAACGGCAACCACTGGGTGCGCATCGAGTTGCGCGGAACCGAATCGAACCGGGCGGCGATCGGCGCCGCGGTGACGATCGATGCCGGGGGCGTACGTCAGACCGAGGCCGTGCTGAGCCAGTCGAGCTACGTCTCGCACAACGATTTGCGCGTTCACTTCGGCTTGGGCGCGGCGGAGCGGGTGGAGGGCGTCGAGGTGCGCTGGCCGTCAGGGAAAACGGAGCGGTTTCCCGGGGCGGCGGGCGGGCGCACGCTGCTGCTGGTCGAAGGCTCCGGAAAGGTTGCGGCGGCGGAATGAACGGCCGCGCGGGCAGGCTCCGGGCGCCGCGCGCGCTGCTGACGGCTCTCATCGTTTCAGCGCTGCCGGCGCAGGACGCCGCGCCGCCGCCCGCGGGCGGCGGCAGCCCGGCCGCGCTTACCGACGCCGGGCGGGGCCTCGCCGAGCAGGGCCGGACGGAGGCCGCGGCGAAGCTCTGGCGCAAGGCGGCGGAACTGGCGCCGGACTATTTCCCGGCGCTCTTCAATCTGGGTTTCATGCACTACTCCGGCGGACGCCCGGCGGAAGCGGCGGGCTGGCTGGAAAAGGCCGCCGCGGCCGACCCGGGCGACTTCAACGCGCGCTACCTGCTGGGGCTGGCGCACAGGGCAGGCGGCAAGCCCGAAGAGGCGCTGCGCGCCTGGCGGGCGGCGCTGGCCATCCGCCCCGACCACTTGAAGCTGATGCAGGCGATGGCGGTTGAATACGGCAAGGGCCGTTACCACCGCGAGGCGGCCGAGCTTTCGCGCCGGGCGCTCGATCTGCAGCCCGACAACGAAAATCTCTACTATCTCGCGCTGAGCGCCTACCAGCAGGCGGGCGATTACGACAGCGGGCTGAAGCTCGCCGAGCGGGCCGCCGCGAAGTATCCGCAATCGGCGCGGGCGAACTTCGAGTACGCTTGGCATCTGCAAAAGGCCGGACGCTTCGACGAGGGGCTGCCGCTGTTGCGCAAAGCGATGGCGCTCGCCCCGGACTACGAGGAACCGTTTTTTTTCTACGGCGATTGGCTGGTGAAACAGGCGCGCTACGAAGAGGCGCTGGAGTTCCTCGAAAAGGCCGTCGCCGTCCGCGGCGACTACATGGCGGCGCGGATGAGCCTGGCGCGGGCGCTGATGGGCCTCAGGCGCTGGCAGCCGGCCGTCGCCGCGCTGCGCGAGGCGGCGCGCGTCGAGCCGCGTCATCCGCAGCCGCGCCTGCTGCTTTCGCAGGCGTACTTCCGCTTGGGAGAACGCACGAAAGCTCGCGCCGAAAAAGAGCTTTCGCTGCGGCTGCGCCGGCGGAATCCGACCTTTCTCGAAGCGGTGCAAACCCGCCCTTTTCCCGATTGAGGGCGGATGCCGTAGGCTGAAAAGGCGCGCCCCGCCATAACCCATGCAGCTTTCGGTAGTGATTCCCGTCTATAACGAAGCGGCGACGATCCGCGAAATCGCCGCCCGCGTGCAGGCCGCGGACGTGTCGAAAGAGCTGATCCTGGTGGACGACTGCTCGACGGACGGCTCAAGGGAAGCGCTGGCGGAGATCGCCGCGGAAGCGGCGAACGTCAAGGTCTTCTTCCACGAGCGGAACTGCGGCAAGGGCCGCGCGCTACGCACCGGTTTCGACCATGCCGAGGGCGACTTCGTCATCGTGCAGGACGCCGATCTCGAATACGACCCGCAGGACTACCTCAAGCTGCTGCCCCCATTGCTCTCGGGCAAGGCGGACGTCGTCTTCGGCTCGCGCTTCCTGACCACGGAACAGCACCGCGTACTCTATTTCTGGCACGAGATGGGCAACCGCTTCCTGACGCTGCTGTCGAACATGGCGACCAATCTGAACCTGACCGACATGGAGACGTGCTACAAGGTTTTTCGGCGCGAGTTGATCCAATCGATCGTGCTCGAAGAAGACCGCTTCGGCTTCGAGCCGGAAATTACCGCCAAGATCGCCAAGGCCGGCGCGCGCGTTTACGAGGTGGGCATTTCCTACCACGGGCGCACCTACGAAGAAGGGAAGAAGATCGGCGCGAAAGACGGGTTCCGAGCGCTGTGGTGCATCGTCAAATACCGTCTGAAGCCGCTCAAAAGGAAACCGGCCGGCGGGCGGACGGGCGGCGGCATATAATGAGCGGCGGCGTATGAACCGCTTGCCGCCAACCGTCGCCGCCGCTATTGCGCTTGCGTTCTCGGCGGCGCCCGCCGCGGAGCAGCGCGCGGCGGCTGCGGACGTCGACGAAATCGTCAAGCGGGCTTTTCTGCGCGAGAAAGCCAACGAGGCCGAATCCCGCCGCTACGCCTTCCGTTTCCGCGAAGAGCGGCGCAGCCTCGACCGCGGGGGGAAGATTGCCGGCGCGGAAACGAAAACCTACGAGGTGACGTTTCTTTTCGGCGAAGAGCACGAGCGGCTGATTGCCGTCGATGACCGGCCGCTCGACCCGCGCAGAGACGCCCGGGAGCGGCGCAAGCTCGAGCAGCGGGCCGCAAGCATCGAGCGGCGGAGCGCGGCGCAGCGCCGCAAGCGGACCGAGAAAATCGAGCGCGAACGCGAGGAAGAGTACGCCCGCATAGCCGAGATGCGCGACCTTTTCGCCTTCAGCCTCGCCGGCGAAGAAACCCTCGACGGCATGGAAACCTGGGTCATCCGCGCCGAGCCCCGCGCGGACTACCAACCGCGGAGCCAACGGGCCAGGTTCCTGCAAAAAGTGCGCGGCTCCTTCTGGATTGCAAAAGAAGATTACGGCTGGGTCAGGCTCGAGGCCGAAACGCTCGACGCCGCCCCGTTCCGCATGTTCCTGTTGCGGTTGGCCAAAGGCTCCACGTTCAGCCTGCGGCGGAAAAAGCTGGAAGAAGGCGTGTGGGCGCTGGACAGATTCCGCATGCGCGCCGACGTGCGGGTAGGGCCGTTGCTGACGCTGCGCCGCGAGATTCTCGGCAGTTACGGCAACTACCGGAAATTGCCGGCGGAAGCGAAACCGGCGGCGGCCCGCTGAGGGGCCGCGGACTTGACGCGGAAAACCCTGCTATGCTGTCTTTGGAGTCCCCATTGAGGGCGCGGGGAGGAAATGGAAATGCCGAAAAGCGTTACGTTTGAGTTCGACGATGCTGCTGTCGAACACATCGAAGAGGTGCGGAAAGACCGCGGGTACAAATCTGCGGGAGAGGTCGTCAGCGACTCGCTCAGAATCCAGAAAGCTCTGCAATCCGAAAAGAAACAAGGATTCAACCAGATCCTGATGCGCAATCCCCGAACGAGCGAGATGAGGATTTTGACTTTCCCCGATCAGTAAGGCCGACGACGACTATACGAGGTCCCATAAGAAAACATGTCGGCCGCGCTTCCCCAAAGAGACGACTCCGACGCCGGGCGTTCGCCGAGTTCGAACAAGAAAGAGAGTGTTTCTTTAGCGAATAGCCAATACGATTCCCGTAGGTACCGGGATGAAACGGCGCGCAACATCGCCGGTCGGCTCATATGGATTCTCGTCTCCATCATTGCGGTTCAGTACGGTTTCACAATGTGGTCCGCGATTAACGGAAAGACTGAAGGGCTGGAACAAATCGAAAAGTTGTTCAGCACCGTATTGCCGGTTGTCTCCGGCTTCGTAGGCGCGGCGGTAACGTACTACTTCACCAAGGATCGGCCCTAGCCGCCGCCGCCGACGGGATCGATAGCGCGGTTCCGCGGCGGCGCCGCGGTTATCCTGGAACTTCATGAAGCCCGATTGGTTCGACAAGCGGCCGATCGTAATCGTTCTGGCGGTAACGGCTCTCTTTTGGTGGAAGCTGTTTTTCTCGGACGGGTTCACGTTCCTCGATTCGCCCGATCACGTCTATCAAATCCTGCCTTGGTACCAAGTGCAGGCGGCGCAATGGAACGCCGGCGCGTTTCCCTTGTGGGACCCCTACGTTTGGGGCGGGCAAACGCTTGTCGGGCAGATGCAGCCCGGCGCGGCGTTTCCGCTGAACTGGCCGCTTTTCCTCGCTCCGCTCAAGGACGGCTTTATCCAACTCAAGTTCGTTCATTGGCACTACGCCGCGATGCATCTGCTCGCGGCGCTGTTCATGTACGGGCTGCTGCGGGAGTTGGGGCGCAGCCGCTACGCGTCGGTTTTCGGCGGCGCGGCCTTCGCCTGCGGAGGCTACCTGGCCGGAATCGGCTGGCCGCAAATGCTGCACGGCGCGATATGGCTGCCGCTGGTCTTCCTGTTGTTTCACCGCGTCGAACGCGCGCAATCCGCGGCGGAACGCCTGCCGTACGCCGTGTTGTGCGGCGGTGCGGTCGGACTTGCGCTGCTCAGCGGCCACCACCAGACGCCCGTTTTCATGCTGCTCAGCCTTGCCGGGCTGTTCCTGCTTTTCGCTTGGCGGCGGCGGGCTTCCAGCGCGCGCCTCGGCCGTTGGTGCGGCTGGTGCCTGGCGATCGCCGGGGCCGCTTTCCTGGTCGCGGCGATGCAATTGCTGCCGATGTTCGAATACGCCGAACGTTCCGTGCGCTGGGTCAGCACCGACGAGCCGCTCGGCATCGACGACAAGCTGCCCTACTACGCGATGTACGAGTTGCGCTTCTACCCGATCGCCTGGTTGGGCGCGGTCGTTCCCGGCCTGAACTTCAACGTCAACGGCTTGGTCGGATTCGTCTGCGCGGGGTTGGCCGTCATGGGCGCCGCCTTGGCCTGGAAGCAGCGCTGGACGCCCGTATATGCCGTGTTGGGACTCGCCGCGCTGAGCTTCTCGTCCGCGCAACTGTCCGTTTTCCACGGATGGGCGTATGCCTTCATCCCCTTCGCGGACAAGGCGCGCAGCGCTTCCCACGCCATCTACATCCATCAGTTTGCGCTGATCGTCCTGGCCGCTCACGGGATCGACCGGCTGTTCGAAGCCGGGCCGGACGACGCGGACTGCGGGCGCTGGACCGTCCGCGTCCAGCGGGCGCTGCTCGGTTTCGGCGCCGTATTCCTCGCAGCGCTCTATTTTCAGGCGGCCGACGGCAAGATGGAGGCCGTCCCCGGCGATCAATTCGCCATGGCGGCCGTTTCGGCGTTTCTCTTCGCCGCCCTTCTGCAGGCTTGGCGGCGCTCTTCCCTGGGCGCGCCGGCGCTGAAAACGGCTCTGCTGCTGCTGATGGTCCACGAGCTGTTCTCGGTGCAGATATGGCACATCAAGCACCGGGAAGACCCCAATCAGATCCAGTTCCTGACGGAATTTCGGGAATTCCGGGGAGTGTACGAGTTTCTCCGGAAACAAGAGAAGCCCTTCCGCTCGGAACTGAGCCATGATCGCGCGATGAGCCTTTCGGCTTGGTACGGCGTCGAGGCGTCCGACGGTTTTACCGCCTCGTTGACGCACGATATCCGCGCGTTCATGGACGCTTGGCCGTCGTACGACGAGGGCCGGCTGCGGCTGAACACGAAATACACCATTGCCCGGGAACCGACGCGGGAGAGCCAAGTCGAGGTCTATGCCGATCCGCATACCGCCTGGAAGGTCTATTTCAACCCGAATCACGGCCCGCGGGCGTGGCTGGAGCATACGGCGGACAACATCGAGACGGCCGATGCCGGCGCCTTCTCCCCGGACGGCTGCAGCGGCGAGGGCAACATCGAGTACGCGCTTGTCTCCGCGCAAACGGTGCGGGTGCGCGTCGAGTCTCCCTGCGCCGCGTATCTGGTCGTTGCCGACCCGTACTACCCCGGCTGGACGGCCGCGAACCGCGGCAAGCCGACGCCGATATTGCGCGCTTACCGGGGCGCGCGGGCGGTGATGCTGTCCGCCGGCGAGAACGTCGTGGAGTTCAACTACCGCCCCGGCAGCTTCTATGCCGGCGCCGCGCTCAGCGGCATCGGCTTTGCGCTTTGCTGCGGCGCGGCGGGCGCGCTCGTCCGGCGGAGGCGACTGCGCGGACGCTTGAAGAGCGGTCCGGACGGCGCTACGATGAAGGAATAGAGACGCTGCCCGGCTCCAGGGCCGGCAAGCAGGCGGTTCCTTGACGGCCGCAGGGCCGGCGGGTCCGGAGGGCGCACGATGTATTTGACCGATGAGTTCCGCTTGAAAGTCGGCTTGGCCGAGCAACTCAAGGGCGGCGTCATCATGGACGTCACCAACGCCGAGCAGGCCAAGACCGCCGAGAACGCCGGCGCGGCGGCCGTCATGGCTCTGGAGCGCGTCCCGGCCGATATCCGCAAGGAAGGCGGCGTGGCGCGCATGGCCAACACCGCCGTCATCCGCGAAATCATGGGAACGGTCGCCATTCCGGTCATGGCCAAGGCGCGCATCGGCCACTTCGCCGAGGCGATGGTGCTCGAAGCGCTGCACGTGGATTACATCGACGAAAGCGAAGTGCTCACTCCCGCCGACGAAGAGCACCACATCGACAAGCGCGGCTTCAAGACGCCCTTCGTCTGCGGCGCGCGGAACCTGGGCGAGGCGCTGCGGCGCATCGGCGAAGGGGCGGCGATGATCCGCACCAAGGGCGAAGCGGGCTCGGGCAACATCGTCGAGGCCGTGCGGCATATGCGCACCATCCAGAAGGAAATCAAGCAACTCACCGTGACGGGCAAGGACGAGTTGCCCGCGGCGGCCAAGGAACTGCAATCGCCGCTCGAGCTCGTCGAGTGGGTTGCCGCGCACGGCGCGCTGCCGGTTCCGAACTTTTCCGCCGGAGGGGTCGCCACGCCGGCGGACGCCGCGCTGGTGATGAGTCTGGGCGCGGAAGCGGTGTTCGTGGGCTCGGGCATATTCAAATCGGAAGATCCGGAACGCCGCGCCGCCGCGGTCGTCAAGGCAACCACGTTCTACAGCGACCCCGACAAGCTGCTCGAAGCCTGCGCGGACCTCGGCGAACCCATGCCGGGCCTCGAAATCGGCAAGATCGCCGCGGACGACCTGCTGCAGACCCGCGGCTGGTAGCCCGCGGTTCCGCCGCGGCATGCCGTCAATGAAAATCGGAATCCTGGCTTTGCAGGGCGATTTCGAAGCCCACGGGCGCCGTTTGGCCGAGCTTGGCGCGGAGCCGGTCGAGGTGCGCTACGCCCGGCAACTCGAGGCCGTCGAGGGTCTCATCCTGCCCGGCGGCGAAAGCACGGTCAACCTGCTGCTGCTCGAAAGCGAACGTCTGTGGGAGCCGCTGCGCCGGTTTGCCGCGGCAAAGCCCATTCTGGGCACTTGCGCCGGCGCCATCCTGCTGGCGCGGGAGGTCGCCGCGCCCGCGCAGCGCTCGCTGGGCGCGATGGATTTCTCGGTCGAGCGCAACGCCTACGGCAGGCAGATCGACAGCTCGATCCGGCGCGTGAAACCCGAGCAGTCGTTCATCGAACGGACGCGGGGCGGCGAACTCGAAGCGGTGCTCATCCGTGCGCCCATCATCCGCTCGGTAGGCCCCGCGGCCGAAGTGCTGATCCGCGACGGGGAAACCCCGCTCCTGGTGGAACAGGGCCGCCACTTGGCGGCGACGTTCCACGCCGAGTTGACGGACGACGCCCGCGTCCACGAGCTTTTTCTGGCGGAGTCCGGGCGGCGTCGAGTTTAGGCCGTTGGGACTTCCGTCCGACAATTGGGAATGCCCTTGCCTGTTCAAGTTGCCGGTTGATTCGGGCAACGGGCCGGCTATTCGACGGCGCCCGTCGCTCAATCGCTCTCAATCGCTATCGTGGCGCCGGATTGGCTGCTTCTGCCGGCGATGGCAAGGCGCGCTTCCGCCGCCGCCGTTGAACGCACCGCCGCTTTTCGACACCGCCGCCGGCGCAGGGGCGGCTGCCTTGCGAATGAGTATTGCCGAGATAATCGGCAATGCAGAGGTTGCCCGCTCCGTCCGACGCCACGCCGCAGGGTTGGTTGAGTTGGACCGAAGCCGCCGCGCGTTCGGGGCGGAGATGAAGCCCGCGCGACTTTTGCCGCGGGCTGTTGGGATAATCCGTTTATGGCTCGTTTCCCAACCGTCGGACGCATCCAACGTTTCGCCCCCGCGCTCGATACGCTGATCGCCCCCGATGCCGTCATCGAGCGGCTCGAGGTGGGCTTCGCCTGGTCGGAAGGCCCGGTTTGGGACGCCGGCGGCGGAAGGCTGCTTTTCTCCGATATCCCGCGCAACGCCATTATCGAATGGAGCGAAGCCGCCGGCGCCCGCATCTGGATGCAGCCTTCCGGTTATACCGGCGTCGCCTATTACGGCAAGGAACCCGGCTCGAACGGCTTGGCTTTCGACGACCGGGGGCGCCTCCACGCCTGCGAGCACGGCGACCGGCGCATTTCGCGGCTCGAGCCCAACGGCGGCAAGAAGACGGTCGTGGACAGCTTCCGGGGAAAGCGGCTCAACAGCCCGAACGATCTCGCCTTTCACTCCAACGGCAACCTCTATTTCACCGATCCGGCCTACGGCCTGCACCACCGCTACGAAGACCCCGACCGCGAGTTGGATTTCTGCGGCGTTTACCTCGTCCGCCCCGGCGAGCGCGAGCCGCTGCTGCTGACCGACGAGTTGCGCAACCCCAACGGCTTGGCCTTCACGCCTGACGAAAAGCATCTCTACGTCACGCAGTCCAATCCTGAGCGGGCGGTGGTGATGCGGTATCCGCTCAAAGCCGACGGCGCGCTCGGCGCGGGCAAGGTTTTCCAAGACCTCACCGCGTACGCGCCGGAAATGCCCGGTCTGCCCGACGGCATGACGGTCGATCGCCGCGGGAACGTGTTTACCACCGGACCGGGCGGCGTCTGGGCGCTCGACCCCGACGGCGCGGCGCTGGGCAGGGTCGAAACCGGCGAGCGCATCGCCAATCTGTGCTGGGGCGGGGACGGCGCGGATCTCTACCTCTGCTCCCACGGTTGGCTGTGCCGCCTGCGCACGCTCACCAGCGGGCGGATTCCGGTTGCGGCGGCGTAGCCGGCCGCTCAGCCGACCATCTCGTATGCGCCCCTACTCTATGCGGGCGGCCCGGACGCAGCCCCGCTCGACGGCCTTGCGCATACACCTGCTCCTGCCGCCTTTCTCCATGTATTGCTCATACATGAGGGGTTGCGGACGGAGAATCTCCAACAACGCGTGACTTTCCGTTCCCGGCCTGAAGTGGGAATTGGAGTCTACCTTAGAGATACAGCAGGTGATTGGCGTACTTGCGCCCGGCTCACCCGGCTTGTCCATCCGGCTTCGCGGCGGTCTTGGCAGTCTTCCCGGCCGCAGCCGATCCCGCAGCCGATCCCGAAGACGCCCGCCTTGCCGCAACGGCCTCGATGAAGGCGCGGCAGAACGCCGGCAGATCGTCGGGCGTGCGCGAAGTCACCAGCGGGCCGTCCGTGACGACTTCCTCGTCCACGTATTCGGCGCCGGCATGGATCACGTCGTCCCGGATCGAAAAAAAGCACGTGGCCCGACGGCCTTTCAGCACGTTCGCCGAGCAGAGCAGCCAGGCGCCGTGGCAGATCGCGCCGACGGGCTTGCCGGCGCCCGCCGCCTTGGCGACCAGGTCGGCAAAGGCCCGCTTGCGGCGCATGTAGTCGGGCGCCCAGCCGCCGGGCACGACCACGGCGTCGAAATCGTCCGCCGCCACGTCTTCTATTCCCGCCTCCGCCTTGACCGGATAACCGAGCTTGCTCTTGTAGGTTGCGCCGGCTTCCGCGCCGACGACGGCGACTTGCGCACCGGCTTCGCGCAGCCGCAGGATGGGATACCAGACCTCGAGTTCCTGGTAATAGTTTTCGACGAGTACGGCGACTCTTCTTCCGCGCAGTTCCATGGCGCTCAGTCCACCGACTTGCCGCCGGCCGCTCCGGCGGCGGACGGCTTGGCGGCGTATTTGTCGAGTATCCTGTACAGCCCCTCGCTTTCGAAAGCGCCTCGTTCGAGCGGGGCGTAGCCGTAATCCTCGCGGATCACGCCTTCCCGGTCGATGACGAAAAAGTGAGGCACGCTGAAAGTCGGGTTGCTTGCGCTGATTTTCATGTACGAAGCCGACGCTTGGCCGGAATCGAACAGAATCGTGGTCGAAATCCGGTTCGCGATCATGTAGCCGCGAACGTCCTGCTGGTTGTCGGGAGGGTTCACGATCGACAACACCTTCAGCCGCTCGCCGTACTTTTTCTCCGCCTCGTTCAGAACTTTCGAGAATGCCCGGCAATGCGGACAGCCGACGTTCATGATGTTGACGATGACCACGCGGCCTCGGTAATCGGCGATGTCGTGGTACTTTTGCTGCAGGTCGGGCAGGGCGAACCCCGGAGCGCGGCGGTTCGACAGTTCGTTGGCGCCGAACGCCGCGGCGGAAAACCCCGCGAGCATTGCTACTGTAAGGAAACGGCCTCTCATAAAGCTCAACATAACACAAGAAATCGCCGGTTCGCCCCGCCGCCCCGCCGCCGGCGCATTCTCCCTTTGCAGAGATATTTTCCATGACGTTTTCGCATCGGTTCGTTCTCGTTCTCGCGCTTCTCGGCTTGGCCGGTTCGCCGCCCGCCGCGCCCGCCGCGGACGACGGCCCGCCGGCGGACGGACGGCGTTCCTTCGAGGCGCGCTGCGGCGGCTGCCACGGCGGCGACGGCAAGGGCGGCGTGCGCGCTCCCGATATCGTCACGCCCGGGCTCGTTCCGCAGCGCAGCGCAGAGGAAATGGCCGCGTTGATTACCGAAGGACTGCCCGATTTCGGCATGCCCGGCCTGCAGGCGCCCGAACCGGAATTGACGGCGCTGATCGCCTTTTACCGCGCGCAGATCGCGCCCGCGAGCGAGACGGTCGCCTCCGGCGATCCCCAAAAGGGCGCGGCGCTCTTCGGACGGCTGTGCGCGGGGTGCCACCTGCGCCGCGAAGGCATGCGCATGGCCGGCCCCGACCTGTCGGCAATCGGCGCGCAGAAAACGCTCAACGAGTTGCGCGAAGCCATTGCCGACCCCGACGCCTCGACGGCCGAAGGGTACGCGGCGGTCGATGTCGAACTGGCCGACGGCGCCGTTCTGCGCGGATTCTCGCGCAACGCCAGCAACTACGACCTGCAATTGCAGGGACTCGACGGCAAACTGCGCCTGCTGCGGCGCGCCGAGTACCGCGCCGTCAGGCCGGTGGGCAAATCGCTGATGCCTGCCGGCGATCTGGAAGAGCCGCAAATCGAAGACCTCACCGCCTACCTCGCCAAGCTCGACGGCTCGCAGCCCCAGGAGGCCAAACAGCCGCTTCCCGGGGCGATCGGCTTCGAGCGCATCCTGCGGCCCGCCGAAGGCGAGTGGCCGACCTACAACGGCGACATCCGCGGCAACCGCCACAGCAGCTTGCGGCAAATCCACGCGGGGAACGCCGCCCAACTGGCGCCGGCATGGATTTTCCCCATCGCCGCGCCGCGCGACCTGGAGATGACGCCGATCGTCGTCGGAGGCGTGATGTACGCCACGACCGCGAACAAGATTCACGCGCTCGACGCCGCGCGGGGCCGCGAAATCTGGACCTACCAACGACCGCGGGTTCCGGGCGTGATGGGCGATGCCGGCCGCGGCGCCAACCGCGGCGTTGCGGTGCTGGGCGACAAGGTCTTTCTGGTCACCGACCACGCCCACATGATCGCCGTGGACCGGCTCTCGGGGCGTTTGCTCTGGGATACCGAAATGGCCGATTACCGACTGCACTACGGCGGCACCTTGGCGCCGCTCGCGGTCAACGACAAGGTTATCGGCGGCGTCGGCGGCGGCGACGAGGGCATCCGCGGATTTCTGGCCGCCTACGACGTTGAAACGGGCGAGGAAGCCTGGCGGTTCTGGACCGTTCCCCTGCCCGGCGAGCCTCTGGCCGAGACGTGGAAAGGCGGCGTGCTTCCCCGCGGCTGCGGCGCGACCTGGCTGACCGGCTCCTACGACGCCGAGCTCGACACGCTCTACTGGCCGGTTGGCAACCCCTGCCCCGACATGAACGGCGACGATCGCCTCGGCGACAACCTCTACACCGATTCGATGCTGGCGCTCGACCCGAACAGCGGGGAATTGAAATGGCATTACCAGTACACGCCGCACGACGAGTTCGATTGGGACGCCAACCAAACGCCTCTGCTGCTCGACGTCGAGTGGCAAGGCAAACCGCGCAAGGTGCTGGCCCACGCCAACCGCAACGGCTATTTCTATCTGCTCGACCGCGTTACCGGCGAGCTTCTGCGCGGCAAGCCGTTCGTCGAAAAGCTGACCTGGTCGAGCGGCATCGGCGCCGACGGACGCCCCATGCTCATTCCAGGCAAGCGGCCCACTCCGGCGGGCAACGTCGTCTGTCCGGGCCTTGCCGGCGCGACGAACTGGATGTCGCCGGCCTATCACCCCGGAACCGGCCTGTTCTACGTGCAGGCCACCGAAGGCTGCCAGATTTTCACCAAGCGCGAAGAGGTCTGGCAGCCCGGCAAGCAATACTTCGGCGGCACGGCCAAGAACGTTCCCGGCGAGCCGCACAAAAAGTACCTGCGCGCGCTCGATTTGGCCACCGGGGACGTTCGCTGGGAGGTCGAGCAGATCGGCGGCCGCGGCACTTGGGGCGGCGTGTTGACTACCGACGGCGGCTTGGTTTTCTATGGCGACGACAGCGGCGCTTTCGCCGCTTTGCGGGCGGAAGACGGCAAGCCGCTGTGGAGCTTCCAACTCAACGTGCAGTTCCGCGCCTCGCCGATGACCTACAGCATCGACGGACGGCAGTACGTGGCCGTCGCCGCCGGCCGCAACGTGGCGGCTTTTGCCCTGCCGCGCTGAACGCTGCGGCGCCGCGTCAGCGCTCGTCGGCCGTTTTCCCCGTCTTGCGGAACACCAGGTAGGCGTTGATGAACGGGTTGAGGCCGCCGTCGAGCACGCGGTCCACGTCGCCGGCCTCGAAGCGGCTGCGCAGATCCTTGACCAAGCGGTACGGCGCCAACACGTAGTTGCGAATCTGGCTGCCGAAATCGATGGCCGATTTCGACGATTCGAGCTTGTCCGCCTCGGCCTGCTTCTTGCGCATCTCGTGGTCGTAGAGCCGCGATTTCAGCATCTTCATCGCGGTGGCCTTGTTCTTGTGCTGCGAGCGCTCGTTTTGACATTGCACGACGATGTTGGTCGGCAGATGGGTGATGCGCACCGCCGAATCGGTCATGTTGACGTGCTGTCCGCCGGCGCCCCCCGCGCGGTAGGTGTCGATGCGCAGGTCGTCGGTTTTGACGTCGATGGCGATTTCGTCGTCGATCTCGGGATAGACGAAAACGGACGCGAACGAGGTATGCCGGCGGGCGTTCGAGTCGAACGGCGAAATGCGCACGAGCCGATGGACCCCGATTTCCGATTGCAGCAGGCCGTATGCGTTCTCGCCCTTGATCGTGAACGTTGCCGATTTGATGCCGGCTTCCTCGCCCGGCTGCGTGTCGCTGACCTCGGTCTTCAGATCGTTCCGCTCGGCCCAGCGCAGATACATGCGCAGCAGCATCTCGGCCCAGTCCTGCGATTCCACGCCCCCCGCGCCCGGGTGCAGGACGACGATGGCGTTGCGGCGGTCGTTTTCCCCGCCGAGAAGCGACGCCGTTTCGACGGCATCCAGGCGCTCCGCGAGCGCTTGCATCTCGACGGCGATCTCTTCGATAACGGGCTCGCCTTCGGCGGCAAGCTCGAAAAACGCCTCCAAGTCGGAAACCGCTCCGGCAAGCTCTTCATCGGCCTCGACGGATTCGGTCAAGCGCTTGCGCTCGCGCAGCACGGCCTCGTTTTTGGCGCGGTCGTTCCAGAAGCCGGGCGCGGCGATTTCCCGCTCGATTTTCTGTAGTTGCTCTTTGCCCCGCGGGACGTCAAAGATACCCCCGGACCTGGCGGGTCCGCTCGCGGAGGGGCTGGAATTCGCGCTGGAGTTCGTCGATGGTCATCTTTCTTGATTATTGCAGGCGCAGGGCGGCCAACGCGGCTGCCGAAGCGGCGAGCGTCAGCAGCCAGAACCATTCCCCCCAGCGCACGTAGCCCGTCCGCGCGGTTTCGTAGTCGAAGCCGACGGTCAAGGCGCCTTGCCGGTACGAGGGAAGCTGCCCGCGCAAGCGCCCGGCGGGGTCGATTGCGGCGGTTACGCCGTCGTTGGTGGCGCGCAGAATCCAGCGGCTGTTTTCGATCGCGCGCATGCGCGCGATCAGCAGGTGCTGATCGCGGGCGGCGCTGCGCCCGTACCAACTGTCGTTGGAAATGTTGACCAGCGCTTCCGCCCCGGCGGCCGTGAATTTGCGGATTGCCGAGGCGAACACCGACTCGTAGCAAATGAACACGCTTACCCCGCGGCCTGCAACCCGGGCGGCTACGATCTCGGTTCCCGGTTGAAACATGCCCGCCTGCATCGTGATCTTTTCGACGAAGTAATGGAACGGCCAGGGCACGAACTCGCCGAAAGGCACGAGGTGGATTTTCGAGTAGCGCGCCAGCAGTTTGCCGTCGGGGGAGATCGCGGCGCTGCTGTTCTGCGGACGGTTCCTGTCGCCCTGCTGGAAAGTCACCGTGTTGAAGATGAAGGGCGCATCGGCCTCGCGGGCGACGCGCCGCATGAAGGCGCGGGAAGCGGGGTCGTCGAAATAGAACGCGGCGACGGGGTACTCGGGCCAGATTAGCAGCGCGGGTTTTTCCTCGGGCGCATAGTTCGTCGAGAGATCGAGCATGCGCGCCAGATGTTCCGTGCCCCGTTGATCGCTCCACGCGCCGGACTGCAATGCGTCCGGATGAACGGCGGGTTGCACCAAGCGCGCCTTTTGCGAGCCTGGGCCGCTCTCGGGCAGCGCCGGCAGAAAAAACAGCAGCAGCAGCGGCGCCAAGGAAAGCAGCGGTTTGAGCCGCCGCTCGATGAGCGCAAGAGCAATGGCCGCGTTCGCGGCGGCAAAGACGAACGAGGGGCCGTAAACGCCCGTCCAGGGGGCAAGCCGCGCGGCTTGCGGTAGCGCGAAGTCGGGGGCGGCGTTGCCCAGCAGGGTCCAGGTGAAGCCGAGATATTGGTGGCTGCCCTCGAGAGCCGTCCAGAGCGCGGCGATTGCCGGGACGGCCCAGGGGCGTCCGAGCAGAGGGCCGGCGAAAGCGGCGAACGCCGCCGCGTGGAGTCCCTTGACGCCGGCGAAAGCGGCGTAGAGCGCCGCCGCGGCCGGCGCGGCGATGCCGGCGTAGTCGCGCATCACCGGAAAGACCCAGTAGCAGGCGCCGCCCCAGAAAACGACTCCCGAGAGCCAGCCGAGCAGAAAACGCCGGCGGGGCCGCGCGCGGATGATCGCCGCCAGAAGGGGAACGAGGCAGACGGGCGCAAGCCATGAGAGAGACGCCCGGGGAAATACGAGGACTTGCAGCAGCCCCGCCGTCAGCGCTCCGGCAAAAGGCAAAGCGCGGCGGAGCGCCGGGCCGCGGTTCATGTCTCGCCGGCGGCTTGGTTTTCCACGACGTCCGCCATGTATGAACTGCGCACGAACGGGCCGCTGAAGACGGCGCGAAAGCCGATCGATTCGCCGTATTCGCGATAGCGTTCGAATGCCTCGGGGCGGATGAACTCTTCCACCGGCAGGCGGTTGCGCCGCGGCTGCAGGTATTGGCCGATGGTGGCGATGTCGGCGCCGGCGGCGCGCAAGTCGTCGAGCAGGCGCCGCGTCTCGTCCTCGGTTTCGCCCAAGCCGACCATCAGCCCCGATTTCGTCAGTATGCGCGGCGCCTGCCGTTTGGCGAACCGCAGGACTTCCAGCGACTGGGCGTAATCGGCCTGCGGCCGCACGCGGCGGTAGAGCCGCGCGACGGTTTCCATGTTGTGGTTGAAAACGTCGGGAGCGGCGTCGAGTACGCGGGCGGCGGCGCGGAAGTCGCCGCAAAAATCGGGGACAAGAACTTCGACTTGCGCTTCGGGCAGCGCGCGCTTGACCTCCCGCACCGTCGCGGCGAAGTGCGCGGAGCCGCCGTCGGGCAGGTCGTCGCGGTTGACGCTGGTGATGACGACGTAGCGCAGCCCCATGCGCGCGGCCATCGCGGCGACCTGCCGCGGCTCGCCGCTGTCGAGGGCTTCTCCGCGGCCTTGCGGCACGGCGCAAAACCCGCACGTCCGCGTACAGTCGTTGCCCAGGATCATGAACGTCGCCGTTTTGCGCCCGAAGCATTCGTGGATGTTCGGACAGCGCGCCGATTCGCAGACGGTGCGCAGGCCGCGCGCGCGCAACTCGCTTTTCAGGCCGTGCAGCGCCTGAAAGTCGGTCGCCGGTTTTCGCAGCCACGCGGGCAGGCGCGGCGCGGGCCGCCGGGCGATGGGAGCCGACTGCATGGCCGAATGCTATCAGGGTAGCGCGGCGGGGCGGACGGCAAGAGCAGATATTGCCGATCCATAGCCGCGGCTTTCGGGGAAGGGAACAAACTATGAGCAAAGTCAGGGGACGAGGCAAGCGGCCGCCCGCCGCCGCGGACTGCTAGACTTGGTCGATGACGTCGCCGAGCAGCGTCGAACACAAGCGCCGCGCCGCCGAGCGCGGCCCCGTAACACTGGCGGTGGTTACCGTGAGCGATACGCGGAATGAGAAAACCGACGCTAATGGGGCTTATCTGTCCGCGGCAGCCGCGCGTTCCGGAAACCGCCTGCACTCCATTCGCATCGTCCCCGACGAACCCGAGCAAGTCGAGGCGGCCTTGTGCGCTCTGGCCGCCGAGGACGAGGTGCAGGTCATCCTGTTCAACGGCGGTACCGGAATCTCCCGCCGGGATCGCACGTACGACGTCTTGAGCCGCAATCTCGAAAAGGAATTGCCCGGCTTCGGGGAAATTTTCCGCATGTTGAGCTACGAGCAGGTCGGGGCGGCGGCGATGTTGTCGCGCGCCGCGGCCGGCGTTTACCGCGGAAAGATCGTGGTTTCGACACCGGGGTCGCCCGCGGCGGTGCGCTTGGCCTGGGAAAAACTACTGGAGCCGGAACTGGCGCATCTGGCTTGGGAAGCGGTTCGTTAGCCGCTCGCTATACTTGAATCTCGGATGGGCCGCGCCGGAGCATTCCTGACGATTTTCCTGTTGACGGCATGCGGAAGCGGCGAAGACGACCTCCCCGCGCAGATGCGGACGGCGGTCGAGGACTACTTGGCCGGGCGCGTCGGATTGGCCGCGGACAACATGGAAGTTTCCGTCGATGCCGTGCAAACGAACGGGAATCGGGCGCAGGTCGAAGTAACGATCACGGCGTCGGACGACGCGGCGGCAGCGATGCGGATGGTTTACGATCTGGAAAAACGCTCGGGTCGTTGGCGCGTGAAGCCTTCGTCGCCGGCCGTGGAAACGCCGCCTGAAACTGGCGGGCTGCCGCCCGGACACCCGCCGCTCGATGCGCCCGAGGCCGCGCTGCCGCCGGGGCACCCTCCCCTCGAAGGCGGCGGACAGGCGCCGCCCCCCGGCAGCAACCTTTCCATGTAACTTCGTTGATCATGCAGCATTCCCGATCCCGCCAACTGTTCCGCCGAGCGCAAGAACGGATTCCGGGCGGCGTGAACTCACCCGCGCGGGCTTTCAAATCCGTTGGCGGCGACCCGCCGTTCCTTACTCGCGCCGAGGGCGCCCGTCTGTGGGACGCAGACGGCAACGAATATCTCGACTACGTGGGTTCGTGGGGGCCGATGCTGCTCGGCCATCGCCATTCGGCAGTGATTGCCGCAATCGAAGAAGCGCTCGCCGGCGGAACCAGCTTCGGCGCGCCGACCGAGCGCGAAGTCGAGATGGCCGAGTTGCTCGCCGAGATCGTGCCGTCGATTGAAATGGTCAGGCTGGTCAATTCCGGCACCGAGGCGACGATGAGCGCGCTGCGCATCGCCCGCGGCTTCACCGGCCGCGATCTGGCGGTCAAATTCGAAGGAAATTATCACGGCCACGTCGATTCGCTGCTGGTGAAAGCGGGGTCGGGACTGGCCACGCTGGGAATTTCCGATTCCGCGGGGGTGCCCGCCGGTTTCGCCGGAACGACGATTCCGCTGCCCTACAACTCGGTCGAAGCGGTCGAGCAGGCGTTCCACGCGCAGGGAGAGAACATCGCGGCCGTAATCGTCGAGCCGGTCGCGGGCAATATGGGCTGCGTTCCGCCGAAACCCGGATTTCTGAAAGCGCTTCGCGCGTTTTGCTCGCGTTACGGCGCAGTGCTGATTTTCGACGAGGTGATAACCGGCTTTCGGGTTGCGTTGGGCGGCGCGCAGGAACGTTTCGGCGTGACGCCCGACATGACCACTCTGGGCAAGGTGATCGGCGGCGGCCTGCCCGTTGGCGCGTTCGGCGGCCGGCGCGAAATCATGGAGACGGCGGCGCCTCTCGGGGCCGTCTATCAGGCGGGCACGCTATCCGGCAATCCGCTGGCGACGGCCGCCGGATTGGCGTCGCTGCGGTTGCTGCGCGGCGCCCCGGACGTTTACGAAAAGCTCGAAGTTCTGGGAGCGCGCCTGCAAGAAGGCGTCGCCGCGGCGGCCGCCCGCGCCAGCATTGCTCTGACCGTCAACCGCGTCGGGTCGATGATCACGTTCTTCTTCACCGATCGCGAGGTATGCGATTGGAGCGGGGCGGCGTCGAGCGACACGCGGCAATTCGCCGGGTTCTTCCGCCGAATGCTGGAATCGGGAATCTATCTGCCTTGCTCGCAGTTCGAAGCGGCGTTCGTTTCCGCGGCGATGACGCAAGACGACATCGACGGAACGATCGCCTGCGCCAAGCGGACTTTTGCCGATCTCTAGCCCGCGCCCCGGCCGTCAGGCTTTTTCCTGGGCATATGCAAGACTTCCTGCCCTTTGTGCGAAATAATCCTTTTGCCGCTTGCTTGCGGGGATATCGTGCTAGACTGCGAATGCATAGGGGAAAGACCATGTTTCCGCGATTGATCTCGGGCTTGATGCTGCTCGGTCTCGGGATTCCGCTGCCGGCGCAGAATGTCGATGAAGAGGAAGAGATCGACGAATGCGCCGCCACGCAGGCGTTTCTCGATGCTCCCTCCGGCGTGGCCCTGGACGGTGAGGGTAACGTTTACATCGCCGACCAGGACGACAGACGCATTCGCCGGGTCGATGCCGTCACCCAAAGGATGGCCGCTATTGCCGGAAACGGGCGATATGGCTTCGAAGGCGACGGCGGCCCGGCAACCGCGGCGCGGATGATATCTCCATCGGATGTAGCGGTGGATGCGGCGGGCAATGTCTATATCGCCGATACGGGCAACCACCGCATCCGCAAAATCGACGCTGCCGCGGGAACGATTGTTACGATTGCCGGTTCCGGGGAGGACTGTTTCCCTCGGGATAAGGTCTGCGGCGACCGCGGCGATGCGCTTGACACCGGACTGTTCTCCCCTTCCGGCATAGCAGTGGGACTCCGGGGCGACGTGTATGTTGCCGACACGGGCAACCACCGCATTCGCAGGATTTACCCCGATTCCATCAACCCCGAACAGTATTTGATCGACACGGTTGCAGGAGGTTGGTCTCTGGATGCCGAGGGCGCCGGTTACAGCGGGGACGGCGGCCCGGCGGACGCGGCGCGGCTGAACGAACCACAAGGCGTGACCGTGGACTGGCTGGGCAACATCTACATTGCCGACACAAGCAACCACCGCGTTCGCAAGGTTGATCGGGATGGGATCATTACCACGATCGCCGGGGACGGGAACGCCGGTCACGGCGGGGACGGCGGTCCGGCGGACGCGGCGCAATTGAACAACCCCCAAGGCGTGGCGGCGGACCGGCTGGGCAACGTTTACATCGCCGACACTGACAATCACCGCATTCGCAAGGTTGACCGCCTGGGTACGATAACCACGATCGCGGGAACCGGCGCAGGCGGATTCCGCGGGGAAAACATTGCGGCGGCCGAGTCGCAACTCAATCGACCCGCCCGCATGACGGCGGGCTTGGGTCCCACCGTTTATATCGCCGACCAAGGCAACCGACGCATTCGTAAAATTGACCGGAATGGGGTCATTAGTACAGTTGCAGGGCGCGGGCGCCGCGGGGCGTCCGGCGAGACGGCCCCCGCTGTATGCGCCAGCGTGCCGGAACTGTCATTTGCGCTGCCGCAGGATGCCGCGCCGGCTTCCCAAACGGTTGTTTTGTACGTTGCAAGAGGGAATACGGCATTCGAAGTCCGGTCCGGCTCGCGGTGGCTCGCGGCAGCGCCGTCGAGCGGACGCTTGGTCGAGGACGAAAAAGCTGCGGTCGAGGTCACTGTGAATCCGCTCGGGCTGCGGGTGGGAATGCACCGCGGCTTGCTGTACATCCGCTCCGAGGAGCGCGTCACAACTTTGGTGGCGGTAGTGTTGGAAGTGCTGGAACCGCTGGGGCCGGCGGTGTCGGAGAGCGGCGTGGTGAACGCGGCCTCGATGCGCGCCTTGGGCGAGCCGGGCTTGTTCGGGCCGAGACCGTTGTTCGTGGCACCGGGATCGATGGTTGCAGTGCTGGGGCAGAACTTCACCGATGGCCGGCGCATCGAAGCCGCGGGTTTTCCCCTGCCGACGAGTCTGGGCGGGGTAACGGTGAAGTTCAACGGGCTGGAAGCGCCGCTGTTCGCCATGGGACCCAACCGCATCGATGCGCAGTTGCCGTCCGCGCTGAGCATGGAAACTCTGGAGACAGGACTGCCCATTCAGACGGCGGTAACGGTGGAAACGGCCGAGGCAAGCAGCTACCCGCGGAACTTCCATGCGGTTGCCCACGCTCCGGGCATCTTCACGGCGTCGGGAGACGGCAGCGGCCAGGCGGCGGCGTTGTTCGCGGGCACGGCGGTTCTGGCGGCGCCGTTCGGGTACAGCAGCCGGAGCCGTCCGGCGCGGGCCGGCGACGTGGTTGAGATTTACGCCACGGGTCTGGGGCCGGCAGAGCCGCCGATAGCCGACGGCATGAACTCGTGCGAGCCGGACGGCGTCTGCGCGGCGGACTTCTCGAACGTCGTGCTGCGGCGCACGGCGGCGCGCCCCCGGATGCGCATCGGGAACGCTTGGCTTGCCGACGATGACGTGCTGTTCTACGGACTGGCTCCGGCGCTGGTCGGCGTGAACGTGATCATCGCGAAAGTGCCGCCGGGACGTCTTGCGCCGTCCGATGCGGCATCGCTGACGATTGCCGTCGAAGGCAGGGAAAGCCCCCGCGGCGTCACCATCGCCATCGAATAAGGCCGCGGGCGAATAACGCACCGCCTTCTGTCGGGCGGCCCGCCGCTTGCTATCCTGTCCGTTGCGGCACCGCCGCCGTCCGCAGGAGGATTTCAACCCGTGAGCACGATTTCACTTGCCGGCCGCGTTGCCGTCATTACCGGCGCGAGCCGGGGACTGGGCCGGCAGATGGCCGAATCGCTGTCCGCAGCCGGCGCGGCCGTTGCGCTGATCGCGCGCAACAAGACGTTGTTGGACGAAGTCGCCGCGGGCATCCGCGAAAAGGGCGGCGCCGTCGAGACCATCGTCGCCGACGTAACCGACGAGCCGGCGGCGGCGGAGGCCGCGCACGCCGTTGCGGAATCGCTGGGCGGCTGCGACATCCTGATCAACAACGCCGGCATCAACAACCGCAAGTCGATCGAAGATTTCACGCTCGATGAATGGAACGAAATCCTCGGCGTCAACCTGACCGGGCCGTTCCTGATGTCGCGGGCGTTCGTTCCCGGCATGAAGGAAAAAGGCTGGGGGCGCATCGTCAACATGACCTCGATCATGTCCCACGTGTCCCTGCCCAACCGCACCGGCTATTCCACGACGAAGGCCGGCCTGCTGGGCTTCACCCGCGCGCTGGCTCTGGAGCTGGCGCCGCACAACGTCACGGTCAACGGCATCAGCCCGGGGCCGTTCGCCACCGAAATGAACAAGCCGCTGATCCAGGACCCGGAGAAAAATCGCCAATTCCTGGCGCGGCTGCCGGTCGGACGCTGGGGCAAGGTCGAGGAGATCGGACGGCTCGCCGTGTACCTGTGCTCGGAAGAGGCGGGCTTCATCACCGGCGCGGATATCGTTATCGACGGCGGCTGGACGGCGCAATAGACGCGCCCGCCTCGACTGCCGCCCGGACCCGCCGGCTCAGCCCCCTGGGCCGCGCCCGTCCAGCGCGGTGAAAGCGTAGCCCTCCGCCCGCAGCGCGCGTACGATTTCGCGGACGGCGCGCAGCGTCTCCGAACGGTCGGCTTCAGGCCGCGCGCCGCGGCCGTCGTGCAGGCAGACGATGGCCCCGGGGCAGGCCGCGGCAAGTACGCGGGCGGCGATTTTCGGAGCGCGCCGTTTCCAATCGTTGCCGATCACGGTCCAGTGGACGCTGCGCAGCCCGAGATCGGCCAAAACGGGCGCCAGAGCCGGCGCGCCCAACCCGTACGGAGCGCGGAACAGCCCGGGGCTTGCGCCGGTTGCCTCTTCGATCACGCGCTGCGTACGCACGATCTCCTCGCGAATGCGCCGCGGGCCGCGGACAGGCAGCACGGGGTGCGAATACGTGTGATTGCCGACGGCGTGGCCGGCCTCGACAACAGCCCGGGCGGTCGCCGGCCTCCGCGCAACGTTTTTCCCGCAAACGAAAAACGTTGCCGGAACCGCCAAGCGGTCGAGCAGCTCGAGAAAGCGCGGGGTCTCGTTGCTGGGTCCGTCGTCGAAAGTCAGCGCAATGCGCCGTCCGCCGCCCGCGAGCCGGCGAATGCCCCCCGTCCGCCAAAAACCGCCAAGCCGCATAGCGGCGATTCTACCGCCCCGGAGAGCATCCTTGCCCATTCGAGCAGCCGCGATTATACTGAAGGTCTTTTGCAATCCGCGCAATTTCCGAGCCGCAGACACAGCCGCAATGCAGCCCTACGAAAAGGAGTTCCATTCGCCGCAAAACGAAGCGGCGATGTTCTACGGCATGTTCTTGCGCGGGCATTCCGCCGATTCGCTGCGCCGCCAAATCGACATCCCCCCGCAAGTGTTCCGCAAATGGATGCGCGCCCGCGAGTACGACCAGAGTTTCCGCGAGCAACTCAAGCGGATGTACATTTACCGCAAGCGCGTGCTGGCGATTTTCGATTCGCTGGTCACGTCCGGGCAATCCGCGCGCCCTTGGCAATAGGCCGCGCTTTCCCCTTCGCTTTCCCCTTGTTGTTATCCTTGAATTGTCCCTGAGCCCCGCGCACGGAGTCGTTGCCCCATGCCCCTTTACCACCCATCCGAAGAATTCGTTTCTCAAGCCAATGTGTCCGGAATGGACGCCTGCCGCGAGCTTTGCGCGCGCGCGGCCGAAGACCCCGAAACCTTTTGGGCTGAGCTCGCCGAAGAGCATCTCGACTGGTTCAGGAAATGGGATCGCGTGCTCGACGACTCGCAAGCCCCGTTCTACAAGTGGTTCGTCGGCGGGCGCACCAACATGGCGCACAATTGCCTCGACCGCCATTGCCGAACTTGGCGCAAAAACAAGGCGGCGATTATCTGGGAAGGCGAGATCGGCGGCAAGCGGATACTCACCTACCAGGAGCTTGCGCGGCTCGTGGGGCGCTTCGCCAATTCGCTGAAAACTCTCGGCTACAAGGCCGGAGACCGGGCGATTATCTATATGCCGATGATCCCCGAGCTGCCCATCGCCATGCTCGCTTGCGCGCGGCTGGGCATTACCCACAGCGTGGTTTTCGGCGGGTTTTCGGCGGAAGCGCTCAAAACCCGCATCCTCGACCTCGACGCGGGCATCGTCATCACCGCCGACGGCGGTTACAGGCGGGGCCGGATCGTTCCGCTCAAGGATGCTGTTGACGATGCGCTCGAAGATTGTCCGGGCGTGCGCGACGTCGTGGTTTACGACCGGGCCGGCCTCCTCGATATCGAATACGTCGAAGGCCGCGATCATCGCTGGGACGATCTGCACGGCGAGGCGGAAGACTTCTGCCCGGCGGAAGAGCTCGACGCCGAGCATCCGCTCTACGTGCTCTATACCTCGGGGACGACGGGCAAGCCCAAGGGCATCGTCCACTCGACCGGCGGCTATCAACTGCAAGTCTCGATGGCCATGCGCTGGGTCTTCGACATCAAGGAAGACGATACCTACTGGTGCGCCGCCGATATCGGCTGGGTCACCGGCCACAGCTATATCGTTTACGGCCCGCTGCTGGTCGGCGCGACCACCGTCATGTACGAGGGCGCGCCCGATTTTCCGGCGCCCGACCGCTTTTGGCGCATCGTCGATAAGTACAAGGTCAACGTGCTCTATACCTCGCCCACCGCGATCCGCGCGTTCGTTCGCTTCGGCGAAAAACATCCCGCCAATCACGATCTGACGAGCCTGCGCCTGCTGGGCTCCGTCGGCGAGCCGATCAACCCCTCGGCCTGGGAGTGGTACTACAACGTGATCGGCGGCGGACGCTGCCCCATCGTCGATACCTGGTGGCAAACCGAAACGGGCTCGATCATGATTTCCCCGCTTCCCGGCGCGACGCCGTTGAAACCGGGCTCGGGAACCTTCCCGCTTCCCGGCATCGACGCCGACGTGGTGGACGGCGAAGGCGTCCCGGTCGCCGCCGGCGGCGAAGGCTATCTCGTGGTGCGCAAACCGTGGCCGTCGATGTTCCGCACCCTGTGGGGCGACCCGGAACGCTTCCGGCAAACCTACTGGAGCCAGATCCCGGGCGTCTATTTCGTCGGCGACGCGGCGCGCAAAGACGAAGACGGCTATATCTGGGTGCTGGGCCGCGTCGATGACGTCATGAACGTCAGCGGCCACCGGCTCTCGACGGCGGAACTCGAGTCTTCGCTGGTGCGCCATGCGTCCGTCGCCGAAGCCGCCGTGGTGGGCGTGCCCGACGAACTGACCGGCCAGGCGGTGATTGCCTTCGTCACGCCGAAACAGGGCGTGGAAGCCGGAGACGAACTGGCCGCCGACTTGCGCGAGTGGGTCGCCAAGGAGATCGGCAAATTCGCCCGGCCGAAACAGATTCGCTTCAGCGACGCGCTGCCCAAAACGCGATCGGGCAAGATCATGCGCCGCCTCCTGCGCGAAATCGTCACCACCCAAAAAGTCAGCGGCGACGTCACCACGCTCGAAGACCTGTCGGTTATCGAACGCCTCGCCGCCGGCCGCGCGGAAGATTGATCGCGAGAGCTCTACGCCGCCCGCGGCGCCCTCTTTGCCGAACTGCGCACCGCCGCCTGAACACCTCCTCATTCAGGCTTGTATGCGGATTGGAAAGGACTCCGCAACCCCCAAGCGGCCTCATTTCCGCTCGGCGGTCCTCAAGAATTGCCGAGCAGCCTCCGTTTCGCGGAAACTGGTTACGAAGGGCGGTATCAGTCATTCTCCCTTCTCGTGCGAATCAATTCGATGGAGATCATCACGCAGCACGCAGCCCCAAGCAGGCAGACGCAAACGAAATACTCCAACATCACCTGCTCGATGGTCGTGATTTCGCCAGTCCAGCGCAGCCGCATCTTCAAGTACGGGGTCAGCGAGAGTCCATCCATGATCGGATTTCCCATCGTCCCAAGCAGGACGCTCAGGCCGAGCGCCAACTCCCAACACAACCACCTGACGAAATCAATCATCAGTCATTCTCCTTTCTCGTTCGTTCGCGCAGGCGGCTAATCACTGCTACTTCATGCGCCCGACTGACGGAACAGGCCAACCCGGCTTCGGCGGCCATCGACGAAGCAGCCGGCGAAGACCTGCTGCGCATGATCAACGGCAAAGACGCTTCCGTCGCGGCCGCGGTCGGCGAGCGGATATCCATACGACTACGAATCCCTGTCCGCACCACGTTCTCTGTCATGAAATTTTCCGGCTCTTGTCTCGGCTGGTTTTCTGGAT
Source organism: Bryobacterales bacterium (assembly GCA_965242705.1). Classification (GTDB taxonomy): domain Bacteria; phylum Acidobacteriota; class Terriglobia; order Bryobacterales; family UBA6623; genus CATQHP01. The sequence goes on along the minus strand of OZ251486.1, from coordinate 3,609,012 downwards.
AATTCCCAAGCACTTTCTTTCCTGTTTATGCCGGTTCGATATCGGTATGTGTGAAATCCCCGCCCTTGAACAGTAGCGGCTCCCCCGCGGTTTTTGCGAGCGCATAGGCGAAACAGTCTCCAAAATTCAGTGCCGCCCGGTGCTTGCCCTTGCCGAAGCGTCGCCATGCGAGGCGGGCTGCTTCAACATGTTCGGCTGTAACCGGCGCCAATGCGATCCTGGCACTGTCCAGGAATGCATCGAGATCGTACCCAGCCGCTGCACCCCCTCGGCTTTCCACCACGATGGATGTTTCCAGTATATTGGCCGCCGACATGCGGCAATTCGGAGCCGCTGCGATTGCCGTCTCGTAGCGCTCAGCATCCGGCTCGCGGTAAAGAATGGCCAGCACTGCCGAGCTATCGATAATCACTTGGGCAATCCCCGCTCGTCGTAGAGCAGATCGCCGTGTTCTACAGCCGAAGGCCCCGGCCCCAAGAGCTTGGCGCAGCGCTCCGCGATGGCGCGCATCTCCTGAAGCCGGTCGCCCATGCTTCGACCGCGTTTCTCGCGCTCCAGGCGTTCCTGCAATGCGACTGTAATCGCGCCGGTCATGGTCTCGCCTGTCAACTGAGCCAGATCCCGGGCAAGGCGGCAGGTTTCATTGTTTTTGATGTTGAGGCTCATCGGCGTTCTCTGGGTAGAAAAAACATATATTTTCTACCCTACACTGTCCCGCGGGCATCCGCAACCCCAAGCGGCCTCATTTCCGACCGGCAGCATCGCATCCTTGCCGAGCCGCCTCCGTTTCGCGGAAACTGATTATGAAGGGTGGAGGCGGCGTTCGCCCGATTCGGAAAATGGAAGACCGCGCCCGACTGACGGAACAGGCCAATCCGGCCTCGGCGGCCATCGACGAAGCAGCCGGCGAAGACCTGCTGCGCATGATCAACGGCGAAGACGCCTCCGTCGCGGCCGCGGTCGGCGAACAGATCCCGCGCATCGCCGCGGCGCTCGACGCCGTCGTCGAGCGCTACGAGCGCGGCGGACGGCTGTTCTATATCGGCGCCGGCACGAGCGGCCGCCTGGGCGTACTCGACGCCGCCGAATGCCCGCCGACCTACGGCGTCGCCGCAGACCGCGTCCAGGGCGTGATCGCCGGCGGTCCGGAAGCCCTGCTGCGCTCGGTCGAAGGCGCCGAAGACCATCCGCAAGACGCCGTCCGTGACCTGCAGGAACGCGGTTTCGCAAGCGGCGACGCGCTGGTGGGCATATCCGCCGGGGGCGGCGCGCCCTATGTGTTGGGCGCCGTCGCCTTCGCCAACGATCTCGGTGCCGCAACCGTCGGCCTGAGTTGCAACCCCGGCTCACCCCTCGAACGGCTCGCGCGGTTTCCCATCACGCCCATCGTCGGCCCCGAAGTGATCGCCGGCTCGACCCGCATGAAGAGCGGCACCGCGCAAAAGCTGGTGCTCAACATGATCTCGACCGGACTCATGGTGCGCATGGGCTGCGTGCTGGGCAATCTGATGGTCAATCTTCAGGTCAAGAACGCCAAGCTGGCCGCCCGCGCCAGCGGCATCGTCGAAACCGTCACCGGCTGCAAGCCCGAAGAAGCGGCCCGCGCCGTCGAAGATTCGGGGCGGCAGGTCAGAATCGCCGTTCTGATGCAGAAACTGCGCATCGACCGCGGCCGAGCCGAAAAGCGGCTCGCCGAATGCGGCGGCAACTTGCGCAAAGCGCTCATGCCCGATGCGGGGTAACCGCGGCCTCTGCGCCGCCGCACCTCTTTGTGGCAAACTCTTGTCCATGAAAACCATCGTCTGGACCGCCGTGATTTCCGCGCTCGCCGCGGCCGTCGTCATGCAATCGATCCATGCCCAGGAAGCGCCAACGCGGCGAACGGTGCTCGAAAACCCCCGCGTAGAGGTCATCGAACGCTCGATTCCGCCCGGCGGCGAGCGCGTTCCTTACGTCCGCCCGGCCGATCAAGTCATCGTCTTTCTGAACGATGCCGAATACGAGCGAATCGACGCCGAAACCGGCGAAACGATCGTGCGCCGGCGCAAGGGCGGCGACGTCATCTGGCACGACAAGGGCGAGAACGCCCCGAAACTGGTCAATGTCGGCTCCGAGCCGTTCCGCTCGCTAATCATCCAGATCCGCTAATCCGCCAGGCCGGCGCGGCGTCTGCGCGCCCGGAAAAACGCTTGCAGCCGGCGGACGCACTCCTCGGCCAGAACGCCTTCGACAATCTGCAGCCGATGGTTGAGCAGGTCCGAATCGGCAATGCGGAACTTGCTGCGCACGGCGCCGAAGCGTAAATCGCGCGCGCCGAAAACGAGCCGTTCGACGCGGGCCGTCACCAGCGCCCCCGCGCACATGGCGCATGGTTCGAGCGTGCAGTACAGTGTTGCGCCCGTCAGGCGGTACGCGCCGAGGCGCCGGGCCGCTTCGCGCAGCGCGACGATCTCCGCGTGAGCCGTCGGGTCGCTCGATGCGATCGGCCGATTCGCGCCGCGTCCGACGACCTCCCCGCCGCAAACGACCAGCGCGCCCACGGGCGCCTCGCCGGCGGCTTCGGCCGCGTCGGCCAACTCCAGCGCCTCGCGCATGAAGCGCTCGTCCGCTGTCCCGTTCACGTCAATGGCCGCCGGCCGGACGCCCCAGCCACTTGCCGATGTCGGGAAATACCACCGCCTGCATCTCGGGCGTATCCACGTTCTCGGGCGTCAGCAGATACGCCCCCGAGTCGATATGCGCTTCCGGCTGCCCGCCGTCGAGATGGATCGCCAACTGCCGGGTGCTTTCATAACCCATCTTGAACGGGTCTTGCACAACGATCGAATCGATCACGCCGGCTCTCATGTCCGCCACCAGCGTATCCGAGGCGTCGAAGCCGACGATCTTGACTTTGCCCGTCAAGCCGCGCTGCTTGACGGCCTGCACCGTCCCGTCGAGACTCGATTCGTTGTCCGCGAAAAATCCCGCCAAATCGGGATACGCGGTCAGCAGATTCTCGGCTTCGGCCAAAGCCTTGGCCCGGTCAGCCATGTTGAACTTGACGCCGACTACCTCGATTCCCGGAAATTTTTCCGTGATCGTTTCAACGAACCCCGCCTCGCGCTTCATCGTGGACGCGCTGCCGGGCATGAACCCAATCACGCCGACCTGTCCCTTGCCTTCGAGGATTTCGCCCATCCGTTCAGCGGCCATCACGCCGCCCCGATAGTTGTCGGTCACGACGAAGCTGATCATCTTGTCGGTTTGGATGGCCGAATCGAAAATCGACACCGGAATGCCGCCGGCAACCGCCCGCTCGACAACGCTCACCAGCGCCTCCTCGTCCACCGGCGCCAGCACGATGCCGCTGACCCGCCGCGCGATCATGTTTTCAATAATGGCGATCTGCCGGCCGGCGTCGATTTCCATCTGGGGGGCGTTCCACAGTATCTCGAGGTCGAACTCCGCCCCGGCCTTGAGCGCGCCCGCGTGAACGGTCTGCCAGAAAAGATGATTGGTTCCCTTGGGCGCCACGCCGACAACGCGCTCGCCGCTGCCGCGGTTGCAGGCGGCCGCGCCCGCCCCGGCCGCCGCGGCCATGAAGTGCCGTCGATTGAGCATCAGGGACATTATGCCCCATCGACAGAAAGCGGGCCGACTGACGGCGTGTTCGGCTGCCAGAGCGTTTCTTTCTCGCCGGTCTGCAGGCAGATCCAGCGGCTCCAGACGAAAAACGCGTCCGAAAGCCGATTGAGGTAACGCAGCGGGGCGTCGATGTCTTCCTGTCGGGACAGAGTGGCGGCGCGGCGCTCGGCGCGCCGGCATACCGCGCGGCAAAGGTGCAAGTCTGCGTTCAGCCGCGAGCCGCCGGGCAGCACGAACGACGGCAGGTCGGGCAAGTCGGCGTTCATGGCGTCGATTTCGCGCTCGAGCCGCTCGATTTCGATATTGCCGATACGCGGCTGTTTTTCGCCGACGGCGTCCGGGTCTGTGGCAAGCTGCGAGCCCAAGTTGAAGAGTTCGTGCTGCACGCGCAGAAGCGTCTCGCCCAAGCGCGCCGGCGCCGAGCCGGCGGGAAAGAGCCCGCGCAGCGTAGTCAGCGCTGCCCCGACGAGGCAGTTGAGCTCATCCACCGTCCCGTATGCTTCGACCTTGGGGTCGTCTTTGGCCACCCGGCGGCCGTTGACCAAATTGGTTTGGCCGCCGTCCCCGCTCCGGGTGTAGATGCGGTTCAGCGAAACGTCCGGGGCGCGGAAACGATCGGCGCTCATGCATTCATCATAAGGGCAGGGCGGCGTTGTCAGCTTAAAGATTCGAGCTTGCCTTTGAGTTCTTGTTCGAACGCTTCACGCCGAACGGTCTCGGCTGCAAGGAGTTTCTTGCCGGCCTCTTCCAAGGTAAGAACTTCCCAATGCCCCCGCGAAAGCCGATAACTCCCATCAGCATCGCGCGTGAGTTGCGGAACCAGCCAGATGATATCGCCGTCGTTCAGGTCGTGTTTGGGCTCAGTGCTGGGACCGCCGACCGCATCAAAGAACGGACGGTCGACCGCGACAGCCATCTTCGACCCCCAACGCCGCAGAGTCGGAACTTTGACCTGTAACTGCGGCATGAGGCGTTTTGCGCTCGAAGAACGCCAATCCGGCCGGCGTATTGCATCCGGGAAAGGCGGTTTGAGATGACGGTCGTTCTGCAATCTATCGAATTCGGACTGCATGCCCTTGCCCGAGAAATAGACGGCCTGGATTTCCAATCCGTACCATTGGATGCCGCCGTTGGCCGTCTTGGCGACAACGAGGTCGATTTTTCCCGCCGGTTTGTCCGTGCCGGTTCCCCGCATGAAAGGCACTTCGCGGGCCGTCATGGCCTCATCCCGCGAAAAGCCGACAATCTCGGCAAGCCAACTCACCAATAGTTGCTTTTCCTCGAACCGCGCCGGGCAAACGATAGCCGGGTCGCCCAATGGCGAGCCGATCCGTCCGTCCCGGTCTTTCTCATAACGGTGGAGAGAGCATACGCCGCCGCGCTTGCGGCATGGCGGACATCCCTTCTGAAATGGGCAAGGCGGAACATCGCGCCCCCCGTTTGCCGCTATCGCCGCGATCCGGAGGCGCTCTTCGGGCGAGAGATTGAGGAACGGTTGCCCGTACCATTCTGCGATGCCGTAACGAGAAGTCAATGGACAAACACCGGACGACGGGTAATCACCAGTTCGGGTATGCGGGCATGGTGCGTGTTTTTCATGGTTACCTGCAAGGCGTGGAACCCGTGTCTTTGAACCAGCCGCAAGATTTCGGGCGCTTGATCGTAGGTCATGAGAAAGTCTATTTCGTAGTGGGACAACATGGCGAACAGCCGCGGATGGTCGATCTCGCTGTGTGCGTAAAGCCGTTGGCCGGCCCGCTTGCCGCCGGCGGTATAAGGAGGGTCCACGAATACGACCGTTTCGCGTCCGCAACTGTCCAATAATGTATCCAGCAACTTCATGCCGTCCGTTTCGCAAAAACCGATACGGTTTGCGTATTTCATAATCTGATGCAGACGGCTGACGATGGTCTCGGGATACCAGCGGGAAGCGATTCCCTTGCCGTTCTCTCCCGCACGGCTCAGCGATGCGCCGGGTGCGAGAATGCCGCCTCGCCGCGTACGGTTCAATACGAGAGTCCGGAAACCGTGCTCGACCACGTCGCGCGGGTATTGACGGGAAATCGCATTGACGGCTTCTCGTGTAGGCTCGAATCGCAAAACTTTCTCGCAAAGCCTGTGACCGTGACGCAGGCAGGCATGCCAAAGAGCGGCTACATCGCGGTCCAGTTCCGCCATGAGACAGCGGCTTGTCAATTCCTCCATCAAGGCGGTCAGCGAAACGATCCCCCCGCCGGCAAACGGCTCGATGAGAAGACGGGGCGGCGGTTCGATATTCTTGAGCCAAGTTCGAACGTGGGGGATGAGCCACGTTTTCCCTCCGGGATAACGGAGAGGGCTGCGCTGAGGCACAGAGGCGACATTTACCGCCGGAATCGGCGAAACGGCAATCGGGTCGGATTCGCCAGGGGACCACAACCCGATGACCTCAGATTGTACCGTGGACACCGTTTTCCTTTCCATTATCCTGCTTGCAGGCGCTCGAGCCGCTTCCACGGTTTAGCCGGCAAAGCACCGTGCCGGCACAACCATTGTAATGCGTCCTGCTGCGTTTTCCTTGGGGATTTTCGCCGCGGGCCGTTATGCCGTCAACTCCTCCAGGCGCCGCAGGCTCTCTTTGTAGTAGCCCATGCCCTTCCACAGCAGGACGGTGGAAATCGCATGCGCGGTCAGCGTCAGCGACAGCAGCGAATAGCGCACGCCTTCGATGCCGTGGCTCTGCTCGGTGAACACGTAGTCGGTGAGAGCGCCGGTCAGCAGCGGGCCGACGCCCAGGCCGATGAAGTTGACGATGAGCAGGTAGATGGCCGAGGCCTGTCCGCGCATGTTGTTGGGCATGATTTCCTGCATCGCGGCGGGCGCGACGCCGTGCGGCATCGACGATGTATAGACCGAGCCGACCAGAAAGGCCATCGCCACCCAGGCGTTGCCCGTCAACGGATACACGATGCCGAAGGGAAACCAGATCCACGAGGCGATGAAGCCGATGCGCATCTTGGCGTCGCTGCGGCCCTTGCGCCTGAGGATATCGGCGAACCAGCCGCCGGTGAAGATGCCCAGCGCCCCGGCAACGAACACGACCGTGCCGTAAACCAGGCCGAATTGCGCGGCGTCCCAGCCGTGAACGCGCTTGAACATCGACGGCACCCAGGCGCCGGTTCCGTAGTTGGAAAACGACAGCATGGCGAAACCCAGGTTGTGGCAGAACATCGTTTTCCAGTTCAGCCGGAAATAGGCCGCGACCTGCGAGAACGGCACGGCGATCGACGCCTTGCCAGCGGTTGACCGCAGCAGCCCGCGCCGCACGGGTTCCCTGACGGTCAGCAGCAGAACGGGAAGCATCAGCAGACCGGGCAGGCCGACCAGCAGGAAGACTTTCTGCCAAGGCGCCACTTCGCCCAGCAGGGGCAACTGCCAGGGCAGGGTCTTCCTCACGTAATTGACCGCGGGGCCGCCGACCAGATAAGCCGCCCCCGAACCGAAATAGATGCCCATCGTGTAGAAACCGATGGCCGTGCCGATGCGCTCTTTCCGAAAACAGTCGGCGATGATCGAGTAGGCGCTCGGCGAAAGCGTCGCTTCGCCGATGCCCACGCCCACTCGCAGCAGCGCCATCTGAATGAAATTGCGGGCCAGGCCGCAGCCCGCGGTGAGCAGGCTCCACACCGTCAGGCCGAACGCGATCAACCCCTTGCGGCCGCGGCTGTCGGCCAAGCGGCCGAAGAGCACGCCGAACAGCGCGTAACAGATGCCGAAGGCCGGCCCCATCAAAAAGCCGGCTTGCCAGTCGTATTCGAGATCGAGCCCTTCCTTGAGATCATCGACCATCAGGCTCAGAATCTGGCGGTCGGTGAACGAGAAGATATAGATGACCATCAGCACCGAAACGACGTACCAGCAGTAGCGTTCCGGGGGATAGGGCTGCTCGGCGGGCGGAGGCGCCTGCGCGTGGTCGGCCATAAGCGCGCTGCAAGGGTAACACAGTCGAACTTATTTCAGACCCAGCGTTTTGCCCGCGGCCAGCATGTCGAGCGCTTCGCGCAGTCGCCGCTGCTTCGTTTCCTCGCGCTTGGCCGAGTCGATCCAGCCGACATATGCGCGGCGGTACGAGGGCGCCAAACGCTCGAAATGCCGCCATGCGCTCGGGACGGCCCGCAATGCCTCTTCGATGTAAGTCGGCGTTGCCGCAAAGGCTGACTGCGGCGGCGCGTCTCCGCTGCGATCGGTCGGCGCGCGCCGCAGCCCGGGCTCGGCCAGCAGTCCGCGGGCCTTGAGATCGGCGTAGCGCCGCCGGTTGATCGTGGACCACCTGCTGTCCGGCTTGCGCGGGGTGAACTTCCGAGCGTAACGGGCATCGTCGAGCTTCTTGATGAGGCTGTCGATCCAGCCGAAGCACAGGGACTCTTCGACGGCTGCGTTGTATTCGAGGCAGGCAACGCCTGAGGCGCGCTTGTGGAAGACGAGCCAGACCGCGGATTCGGCGTCGTGGTTGGCGCGCAGCCAACGCCGCCATTCTTCACGGGTGCGTACATCGAGCGTCTCCATCGCAGAAAAGGCTCCGTGCTATGCTGAATGCTCAGTGCTACGCGATGTCCATCGCAAGCATCGCCGCCCTGCCCGCCGCGGGCAGGGCGGCCGGCGGGGTTCGCGCGGTTAGCAAGCACACTCTACACCAGAGCGAACAGCCCGTCGGCCCCGGCCGGACGGGTTTTTTGTTTTCAGAAAACATTTCGAGGAGGGAACGAACATGAGGCTGGATTTTTCCAAGCTCGACGGCTTGTTGCCCGCCGTCGTGCAAGACCAAGCCGACCAGCGCGTGCTCATGGTCGGATTCATGAACGAGGAGGCGTTCGCCAAAACGGTCGAAACCGGCAGGATTACCTTTTTCAGCCGTTCGCGGAACGAGTTGTGGACCAAGGGCGGCAGTTCCGGGCATTACCTGCTCGTCAGAGATATTCAGGTCGATTGCGATCGCGATACGCTGCTTTTCCAGGCCGAAGCGATCGGCCCCGGCGTTTGCCATAATGGATTCCGCAGTTGCTTCTACCGCCGGCTCGACAACGGCGAGTGGAAGCAATGCGAAGACCCCTCCTACGACCCTAGGGCGGTTTACGGATAATCCGCTCCGAGACGGTCTTTTCTCATGCTGCGCATCATTTCCAGTAGCAGCCGCGAGGCTCTGGAAGCGCTTTTCCAGCGGCGCTCCCGGCGCATGGACGAAGCCGAGGCCGCGGTTGCGCCCATCCTCGAGGACGTCCGCAAGCGCGGCGATCAGGCCTTGCTGCGCTATGCCCGCGAGCTTGACGGTCTCGCCGCCCCGGGGGTGCGCATAGCGGCGGAGAAGCTGCGGGAAGCCGAACGCGCGCTGCCCCCCGCCTTCCTGCGTTCGGTCGAAACCGCGTCGCAGCGGATTCGCCGCTTCGCCGAAATGCAAATGCCTGCATCGTGGATGAAAAGCGCGGGCGACGGCATCGAGCTCGGGCAATTGGTGCGGCCGCTCGAAGCGGTTGCGGCCTACATTCCCGGCGGCCGCTATCCGCTGCCCTCGACGGTGATGATGACGGTCATCCCGGCGCAGGTCGCGGGCGTGGGCGCGGTTTCTATCGCCTCGCCCGGCCCGTCGGCGGAAACTCTCGGCGCGGCGTCGTTGCTCGGAGTCAAGGATGTTTTTCACATGGGCGGCGCGCAGGCGATCGCCGCGTTCGCCTTCGGCACCGAGACCGTGCCGAAGGCGGACCGCATCGTTGGCCCCGGCAACATCTACGTCGCGGCGGCCAAGAAACTGCTGGCCGGGGAAGCGGGCATCGATTTCGTTGCCGGGCCGACCGAGATTCTGTTGATTTTCGACGACGGCGACCCGCGGCTTCTGGCGGCCGACATGCTGGCGCAGGCCGAGCACGACGTCGATGCGGCGGCTATCCTGCTGACCACGAAACCCGCGCTCGCGCAGGCCGTCGCCGGCGAGATCGAAGCGCAGTTGCCCGGCCTGCCCACGCGCAGCGTCGCCGAAGCCGCCGTTCGCAACAACAGCGCGGCGGTGGTGACGCGAACGATCGACGAAGCATGCGAGATCGCCAACCGTTTCGCGCCGGAGCATCTTGCCGTGAGCGAGTCGGTTCCTCTCGACCGCATCGCCCACGCCGGCAGCGTCTTTATCGGGGCATGGAGCCCCGAGGCCGCCGGCGACTACGCCTCAGGGCCCAATCACGTGCTGCCGACGAGCGGCGCGGCGCGGCTGCGCGGCGGTCTGAGCGTGCTCGATTACGTCAAAATCATCTCCGTCCAGAAACTCAGTGAAACGGGGCTGCGCGGCATCGCGCCCGCGGTCGCCGCCCTGGCCCGCGCTGAGGGGCTCGAAGCTCACGCGCGGTCGGTCGAGATGCGCACCCATGGTTAGCACGCCCCGACCCCGCGAAGCCATCCGCAAGATGGCGCCCTACCGGCCGCCCATCGGCGATCGGCACGGCAAGCTGCGCCTCGACTTCAACGAGAACACCGTCGGCTGCTCGCCGCTGGTCATCGAGGCGATCCGCCGCGCCGCCACCCGCGGGTTCATCGCTGCCTACCCGCAGTACGAGCAGGCGCGGCAAAAGATCGGCGAGTTTCTCGGCGTAAGCGGCGCGCAGGTCATGTTCGGCGACGGCACCGACGAAATCATCGACAGCGTTGTTCATACCTATGTCGATGCCGGCGACGAGGTGCTGATGCCTTGGCCGACGTTCCGCATGTTCCGGTTTTATACCGAGGTCGCCGCGGGCGCGCCCAAGCCGATCGACTACCGGCAGCCGGAGTTGGAGTTTCCCTTCGAGGAATTTCTCGCCGCAATCGGCCCGCGCACCAGGCTCATCGCGGTCGCCAGCCCAAACAATCCCACCGGCGACGCCTTGCCGCTCAGCGCTATCGAGGCACTGCTGCAGGCCGCGGGCGGTCGGGCGGTGCTGATCGACGAAGCCTACTTCGAGTTTCACGGCGTGACGGCGCTCGGCCTGCTGCCGCGCTACCCCAATCTGTTCGTCAGCCGGACGTTTTCGAAAGCCTACGGCTTGGCCGGCCTGCGCATCGGCTGCCTCGTTTCGAGCGAGGAGAACATCGCGCAGGTGCGCAAGGGGCAGTCGCCCTACAGCGTCAATTCGCTTGCGGTCGAGTGCGCCGCGGCCGCCGTCGAAGACAGGGACTACATCACCGACTACGTTGCCCAAGTGCTGGAATCGCGGGCGTTGCTTTGCGGGACGCTGGAAGAATTGGGCGTCGATTTCCACCCGTCGAAGGCCAACTTCGTCCTGTTGCGCCTGGGCAGTCGAGCCGACGAAATCTGCGCGGCGCTGCGCGAGAAAGGCATCCTGCTGCGCAGCCAGACGCGGAGCATCTCCGGCGCCGTAAGAGTCACCGTAGGCACGCTGGAGCAAACGGTGCGGTTTCTCGCGGCGTTCCGGGAGGTCTTGGGACGATGAGCACGCCGACAGTGGTTTTCGACATGGACGGCGTGTTGATCGATCCGACCCGCACGTACCGCCTCGCGCTCATCGAAACCGTGCGCCGTTTCACGGGAATCGAGATTACGGACGACGACGTCGTGCGCATCAAGAACGAAGGCGGCTACAACGACAACTCCGAGATCGCCATGCTCTACGTCCGCGAGGCAGGGGTGAACGCGTCTCTCGACGAAGTGCGCCAATACGGACGGCAACTCTATTGGGGCGAAAACGCCGACGGCATGATCCTCAACGAACGCCCGCTGGCGGCAGACGGTTTGCTCGAACGTTTGGCCGAGACCCACCGCTTGGGCATCTTTACGGGGCGCCCCATGCCCGCCGCGGCGCACTCGCTGCGCCGGTTCTATCCCGATATTGTGTTCGACCCCATCATGACCAGCGAACAATGCGACAACCTCAAGCCCGCGCCCGACGGGCTGCTCAACATTTTGCGGCAAATACCCGACGCCGCGATGACGATGGTCGGCGACAACATCGACGACTGCAAGGCCGCCAACGGAGCGGGCGTGCGATTTGTCGGCATCGTGCATCCAGGCGCGCCGCGCGCCGCGGAGACGACGCGGCTGTTCCGCGGTCTGGGCGCGGTTGCGGTCATCGATACGGTCAACGAGATCGAGAGGCGGCTCTGATGGCCCAACGGCGGCAGGCGAAAATCGAGCGTATCACCAAGGAAACGCAAATCCGCGTCGCTCTCGACATCGACGGCAAGGGCCGCTGTGAAATCTCGACCGGCATCCGCTTCCTCGACCATATGCTCGAACTCTTCGCCCGGCACGGCGCTTTCGACCTGAAGCTGCGCGCCGCAGGCGATCTCGACGTCGATCAGCATCACACCGTCGAAGACTGCGGCATCGCCCTGGGCCAGGCGTTTGCGGAAGCCTTGGGCAACAAGGTCGGCATCAACCGCGCCGGATATTTCGTCATGCCCATGGACGAGACGCTCGCCGTCGCCGCCGTGGACCTGAGCGGCCGTCCGGCGCTGGTCTATCACGCCCCCACGCGGTTCAGGACGGTCGGCGATTTGCAGACCGAGCTTCTGCACGATTTCTTCGACGGCTTCACCGTGCATTGCGGCGCAAACCTGCACGCGCGCATCCTCTACGGCCGTTCGAACCACCACAAGATCGAGGCCGTCTTCAAGTGTTGGGCGAAGGCCATGCGCTTCGCCTGCGCAACCGACCCGAGGCTCAAGGATCAATTGCCCAGCACGAAGGGCTTGCTGGAGCAAGGCCGCGCGGCCGGCGGTGCGCCGCCGAAGATGGAAGCGCCGTCATGATCGCCATCTTCGATTACGGTGCGGGCAACCTGCGCTCGGTGGAAAACGCGCTCGCGTCCGTCGGCGAGCCGTTCGCCGTCGTCAACGACTCCGCCGGTCTGCGCCGGGCCGACAAGATCGTTTTGCCCGGGGTCGGCCACTACGGCCAGATGCTGCGTTCGCTCGACGCTCTTGGCGTGCGCGAAACAATCCGCGAACGGATCGCCGCGGGAACGCCGTTTCTGGGCATCTGCCTCGGCTTCCAAGCCCTGTTCGAAACCAGCGAGGAATCGCCCGAGCGGGGGCTTGCCGTATTTCCCGGCCGGGTCATCCGCTTTCCGGCGGATACGCGCGTGCCGCAGATGGGCTGGAACGCTCTGCGCAGGCAGGGCAGTCCGCGTTTGCTGGCGGGTCTCGGCGGCGAGCCCTACGTCTATTTCGCCAACAGCTATTACGTTCCGCGCGAAACCGCCGGCGGGCGCGCCGCCGCGCTGTGCGACTACGCGGGCACGACTTTCTGCGCCGCTCTGGAAGACGGCAACGTTTTCGCCGTGCAGTTCCACCCGGAAAAATCGGGGCCGGTAGGCCGGCGAATACTCAGGAATTTCCTGGTATGCTGACCAAGCGCATCATCCCCTGCCTCGATGTCAAGGCCGGGCGCGTCGTCAAGGGCGTCAACTTCGTCGGCCTGCGCGACGCCGGCGACCCCGTCGAGCTTTCCGAGCGCTACAACCGGGACGGCGCCGACGAACTGGTCTTCCTCGACATCACCGCGTCGAGCGACCGCCGCGGCATCATGATCGACGTCGTCGAGCGCACCGCGCGCAAGGTCTTCATTCCGCTCACCGTCGGCGGAGGCATCCGCGCCGTCTCCGACGCCCGCAAAATCCTTACCGTCGGCGCCGACAAGGTTTCCGTCAACACCGCGGCCGTCGAGCGCCCCGCTCTGCTGACCGAGCTTTCCAACGAATTCGGCGCGCAGGCAACCGTTATCGCCCTCGACGCCCGCCGTTCCGGCCCGTTACGGTGGAACGTCTTTACCTACGGCGGCCGCCGCGACACCGGCATCGACGCGCTGGAGTGGGCGCGCGAAGCCGAGGCCAGAGGAGCCGGCGAAATCCTGCTCACTTCGATGGACTCCGACGGCACGCAAAGCGGCTTCGACTGCGAGCTCACGCGCGCCGTCTCCGAGGCGACGAAGATTCCCGTTATCGCCAGCGGCGGGGGAGGGGAGCCCCGCGACTTCGTCGAAGTGCTGACCGAGGGCCGAGCGGACGCTGGTCTGGCCGCGTCGATCTTCCACTACGGAACCTATACTTCCAACGGATTGAAACGAATCCTTGCCGCCGAAGGCATTCCCGTCCGCTTGCTCGAAGATGGGGGCGGCCCCTCAAGCGCCGCTTAAAGGCTGTTGATATAGCGCCGCAAGCGAGCCTTCAGATCGGCAACGACCTGGGGGAAGTCTTGCGCGCGGTTATAGCGCTCCGACGGGTCGATCTCCAGGTCGAACAACTCGTCGCCGTCGGCGGTTCGCAGCTTCCAATTCCCAGCGCGGATACCTTGAATTTCCCGTCCGCGGTGATAAACGAACTCATTGCGCGGCGACTTTCCGACCGTCCCGGTCCACAACGGCATCAGATCGCAGCCGTCCCGCTCGGGGTCGGCCGCGCCGCCGGCCTGCGCCAGCGTACTGTAAAGATCGAGCGTGGACGCCATTTCGGCCGACACGCCGCCCGCGGGGATTTTCCCCGGCCAACGAACGATCATCGGCACACGCACGCCGCCCTCGTAGGTCGTGTGCTTCGCTCCCCGGAAAGGCCCCGGCGAACCGGCATGCCACGGCTCGACGCCGCCGGCCAGCATACGCGGGGGCAGATTCAGCCAAGGGCCGTTGTCGCTGGTGAAGATCACGATGGTGTCTTCGATTTTCCGCGCTTCGTAGAGCGCCCGCGCGATCTCGCCGACCGACCAGTCGATAGTCTCGATCACGTCCCCATAGAGACCGGCGCGCGACCGTCCGCGGAAACCGTCCGCCGTATGCAGCGGCAGGTGCGGCATGCTGTAGGCCAAGTAAAGGAAGAACGGAGCGGCGCCCTGCCGCGAGATGAAGGCGGCCGCGTTCTCGGTGTAGCGCACCGTCAGCCGGTCTTGATCGACCGGATGCTCGATGCGCTCGGCATCTCGGTAGAGCCACAGAGGGACATCGGTTTCTACCCAGGGGGGCTGCATGTCGTTCGAGTAGGGCAGCCCGAACCATTGGTCGAAGCCGCGCCCCGTCGGAAGATATTTCGTTTGCGCGTAGCCGAGATGCCATTTGCCGACCATGGCCGTCCGATAGCCGACTGCCCGCAGCGCCTGCGCGAGCGTTGTTTCACCGTCGGGAATGCCGCCGGAGCCGCCCGCACTCGTGCCTCCCAGCGCCACGCGGCTCGGATAACGGCCGAGCAGCAACTGTATCCGCGCCGGGACGCATGAGGGCGCGGAGTAGAACGAAGTCATGCGCAACCCCTGCGCGGCGAGGCGGTCGAGGTTTTCGGTGCGGATCGTCGGGTTGCCGTTGACGCCGAGATCGCCGTAGCCCAGATCGTCCGCGAACAGGAGCACGATGTTCGGCGCCGCCAAAGCGGGTCCGGCGGCAAGGCAGGCTGCGAGCGACAAGGCGGCAAGAAAGAGAGGCATAGGCGACATTATCGCCGACCGCGCGGCTCGGCGGCTTGGTCAGCCCGCGGCGGCGTTGTCGATCAGGCGGGTTTCGCCCGCCCAGGCGGCGGCGGCGATGCGCACCGGGCCGGCGATGCGCTCAACCGGCTGCAGCGAGTCGGGATCGACGATTTCGAAATACTCGAGCCGCAGCAGGGGTTCGCGCTCGAACCGCCGCCGCGCGGCGCGGCGCAGCGCTTCGGCGTCCCGTTCCCCTGCGGCGGCGGCGCGGCGGGCCTCTTCGAGCGCCCGCGGCAGCGTCAACGCCGCCGCCCGCTGCTCCGCCGTCAGATTCCGGTTGCGCGAGCTCAGCGCCAACCCGTCGGCATCGCGCACCGTGGCGACGGACACGATCTCGACCGGCATGTTCATGTCTTCGACCATGCGCCGGATGACGGCCAGTTGCTGGTAGTCCTTTTCGCCGAAGTAGGCGCGATCCGGAGCGGCGATGTGCAGCAGCTTCATGACCACGGTCGTCACGCCGCGGAAATGGCCCGGACGAAACGCGCCGCATAGAACGCCGGTCAGCCCCTCGACGTCCACGAACGCCGCGGCCGGCCGGGGGTACATCTCGGCCTCCGACGGCATGAACACGGCATCGACGCCGTGCCGCCGGCAAGCCGCGAGATCGTCTTCGAGCGAGCGTGGATAGCGCTCGATATCGGCGCGTTCGTTGAATTGGATCGGATTGACGAACAGCGTTGCCGCGACGAAGCCGCATTCCGCGCGCGCCCGGTCGAGCAGCGCCGCATGGCCGGCGTGCAGCGCCCCCATCGTCGGCACGCAGCCGATCGTTTTTCCCCGTGCGCGGGCCGTCCGAACCCGCGCCCGCAGGCCGTTTATCGACTCGACCTGCAGCGCCGCCATCGCCCGCTACCGGGGAACCGCGCCGCCCTTGCGGATCTTTGCGGCGGGGTAGGCGCCGCGGCGCACCTCGTTCGCGTAGGTCTCGGCGGCCTCGGTCATCTGCCGTCCGAGTTGCGCGTACTGCTTGACGAAACTCGGCGTGAACTCGTCGTACAGGCCGAAGGCGTCGTGGCTGACCAGCACCTGCCCGTCGCAGTACGGCCCGGCGCCGATGCCGATCGTCGGAATCTCCAACTCGCCGCTCACTTCCGCCGCCAAATCGTCGGGAATCGACTCGAGAACGACGGCGAAGACGCCCGCGGCCTCCAGAGCGCGCGCGGCGGTCAGCAAACGCGAGGCTTCCCGCGGATGTTTCGCCTGTTTGCGGAACCCCCCGAGTTGATGCACCGCTTGCGGCGTCAAACCCAGGTGGCCCATCACCGGTATGCCCGCCTCGACGAGGCGCTGCGCGACTTCGAGCACGGCGTGCCCGCCCTCGATCTTCACCGCCGCCGCGCCGCCCTCCTGAATCAGCCGCGCCGCGTTGCTCATGGCCGCCGGGATGCTCGTTCGATAAGTCATGAAGGGCATATCGGCCACAACCAGCGCGCGTTGGGCGCCCCGCGCCGCCGCGGCCGCGTGATGCACCATCGCATCGAGCGTCACCGGTACCGTGGTTTCATGGCCGAGGACGACCATTCCCAAGGAATCGCCGACCAGCAGCACGTCGATGCCCGCGCGGTCGAGCAGCCGCGCCATCGTGAAATCGTACGCCGTCAGCATGGCGATCTTCTCGCCGCACTGTTTCATGCGCCGCAAATCGGGCGCGCGCACCGGTTGAATGGTTTTGTTCATGAGCTGGAACGGGGCCGCAGCAGGGCTTCGATGCGCGAGGCCTGCTCGGCCGGCAGCCCCTTGCGCCGCGCGACGCCGGCAAGCTGCCGCCCGAGCGCGCGGTAAACGGCGTCCGCGCGGGCCGGAGCCGCTCGCAAGGCTTCCAAACGGCTCTCGACCGTCGGGATGTCTCCCCTCTCGATTGGGCCGGTCAAGGCGGCTTCGGGACCCATTATAAAGGCGTTCTCGACACTCGCGCGGACGAGCGGCGCAAGGGCTTGCAGCGCCGTTTCACGCTCCATTCCCGCCTGCTCCATCAGCATAGCAGCAACATCGACGAGGCCGACGGCATAGTTGCCGGCAAAGACGGCCGCCGCGTGATAGAGCGCAAGATGATCTTCAGCCACGACGACGGGCGCGCCGCCGAGCTCCGCGCACAATTCGAAAGCCCAGTCTCCGGCGGCGCCCGTCCCGCAAATGCCGAACGCCGAGCCGGGCAGGCGCGCCGCGCCCTGCTCGGGCGAAGCGAAGGTTTGCAACGGGTGGAAAGCGGCGCAGGAAACTCCCTGTTCCGCCAGCGCGGCAAGCGCCGACGGTCCGCGCGCGCCGCAGGCAGGTATGCAGCGCCGCCTCGACGCAGCCGCCGCGCAGAGACTCCGCCGCCGCGCCGACCGCCGCGTCCGGCACGGCCACGATGACGCGGCTGCAGCGCTCCGCCAACTCGTTGACCGACGATGCCGCACGGGCGCCGCCGCCGATGAACGCCGCCGCTTTCGCGGCGCCGCTCCGGGACGCGATCCAGATCTCACGGCGACGGCCCAACAGCGCCCCCAGCGACCGGCCGACGCGGCCTGCGCCGACGATGCCGATAGTCTCCATGCGCAGCATGATCCCCAGCCCGCTCCGCCTCATTCGATTCTCCGCCGCCGCTATAATCGGACGCAATGGCTTCCAACGCCGCCAGGCATCCCCGCGGACTTTACGTCCTCTTCGCCACTGAAATGTGGGAGCGGTTCAGCTTCTATTCCATGCTGTCGCTCTTCACGCTTTATCTGCAGGACGTCGAACAGGGGTTCGGCTGGTCTGACGCCGAAGCTACCGGACTTTACTCCTGGTACCTGACGGCGGTTTACTTCAGCCCGCTGATCGGCGGCCTGCTTGCCGACCGTTATCTCGGCTACAGCCGCTCGGTCATGGTCGGCGGCGTTTTCTTCGTCGCCGGGCACTTCCTGCTTTCGTTCCATTCCCTGACCGTCGTCTATACCGCCTTGGCCTGTCTGGTCGTCGGCAACGGGTTCTTCAAGCCGAACGTTTCGACGATGGTCGGCAATCTCTATCCCGGAGGCTCCAACCTCAGGGATCAGGCCTATCTCATCTTTTATTTCGGCATCAACGTCGGGGCCTTCGCCGCCGGCCTG
Organism: Bryobacterales bacterium; assembly: GCA_965242705.1. Classification (GTDB taxonomy): domain Bacteria; phylum Acidobacteriota; class Terriglobia; order Bryobacterales; family UBA6623; genus CATQHP01. The sequence goes on along the minus strand of OZ251486.1, from coordinate 3,590,839 downwards.
ACGATGGAACTCTTCAAGCAACTCTACGGGTACCACGCCGCTTTCGCCGTAGCCGGAGTGGGCATGGTCGTTTCGGTGGCCACGCTGTGGTTTTTCCGCGAACACGTCGCCGGAGCGGATCGGAAACCGGGCGCCGAAGATGCGGGCGCCTCCGCGAACAGCGCAATCGAAGCGGTTCCCGAATCGCGCCGCATCATGGCGCTGCTCGTCATTTTCCTGATCGTGGTCGTCTTCTGGATGGCTTTCCACCAAAACGGCTCTACCCTGACCTACTGGGCGAACGACAACACCGACTGGAACGTCTCGGGCACGGCTTCGAACTCGATCAATCCGTTCTGGATCCTGGTCTTGACGTTTCCGCTTGCCGCGCTCTGGCGGCGCATGGGCGCCCGCGGCGTCGAACCCTCGACGCAGACGAAGATGTGCCTGGGCATGGTGCTCACCGGGCTTTCGTTCTTCATCCTGTATTGGGGCGCCAAAGTCGGCGAGGCGAGTGTTTCCGGCGATGACATCTACGCCTTCCGCGTTTCGCCGGCGTGGTTGATCTCGTCTTACGGCGTGGTCACGCTGGGCGAACTCCTGCTCTCGCCGATGGGGCTTTCGCTCGTCTCGAAAGTCGCCCCGTACCGTTTGCGCGGTCTGATGATGGGCGGTTGGTTCGCGGCTACGGCGATCGGCAACAAGTTGACCGCGATCGGCGTTTACTGGAGCGAGTGGCCTCACTCGACGTTTTTCGCCGTGCTCGGCCTGATGTGTTTTGCCACGGCGGCGGTTCTGGCGCTGCTGCTCAAACCGCTGAAGAAAGCCATGCCCGGGGTATAGCCGTCCGGCGGCGCTATCTGCTATTCGCCGGGCGCACTGTCGGTCCATAGCGCGGCTGTAACCGCCCGACCCGCGACAGGTGCGCAAAGTGCGGCTAGACGTGTCCGCGGGCGTCGATCTTCCAGACCTGCCGCACGTACTCGCCGCGAACGCAGTACATGCGGTCGTAGAGGTTGGCGTTGGGGTCGCAGTGCGGCGCGACGAGCTCGATCTTGTCGCCGAGGCGAACTTCGCGCGCGGCGCCGGCAAGATCCAATTGTCCGTGCTCGTCGCCGCGGAAAGCGTATTCCAGTCCCTCTGGGCGGGCGACCCGCGGGCCGAAAGCGCGGTCGGTGGCGAACGCCTTCAACCCGGCGTCCACGGTGGCGATGTCGTCGTGATTCTTGCTGATTACGGTCGCCAGCACGAACAGCGCCGGGGCGAAGTCGCTGTAAACGTCGCCGCCCTTGCCGCCGATCATGCTGTAGTCCACGTCCATCAATGCATAGGAGCCGACCTGCATCTCGGTCATGCCGTCGAGTTCGGAGTCGATGTTGTAGGTGCCCGTGCTTGCGCCCGACATGATGGAGGCCGGCAACCCCTTGCGGCGCATGGCGGCGAAGGATTCGAGCACCGGCTCCATGTGCTTGCGCGAATGCGCCTTGCGGTTTTCGAATCCCTTGACGTGCGACGACGCCCCCGAATAGCCGTGGACGCCCTTGAGGTTGAGATGCGGCAGCCGGTCGATGGTCTCGGCGAGGGCGACGGCCGGCTTTCCCGGAGCAATGCCGGTGCGGCGGCCGACGGGGTCGATATCGACCATTACGTTCAACGTGACGCCGGCCGCCCCGGCCACCTCGCTCAGTTGCTCGGCGTGCAGCGGGTGATCGACGACCGACATCGTATCGGGCCGTTTTTCGGTGAGCCGTATCAGACGGTGGATCTTGTTCGGGCCGACCATTTCGGAGGTCAGCAGCAGTCCGCCGACGCCGGCCGCGGCCATGGCCTCGCCTTCGCGGATCGTGGCCGCGCAGACGCCCAAGGCGCCCGCGCCCAACTGGCGCTTGGCGATCTCAGAGCACTTGTGGGTTTTGGCGTGGGGCCGCAAGTCGAGGCCGGCCTTCCCGGCGTGAGCGGCCATGCGGGCAACGTTCGCCTCGAATGCGTCGAGGTCGAGCGCCAGCGACGGCGTCGGCAAATCGGCCTTGGCCACGCCGTCGATGCCCGCCCCCTTGGCCAGCTTGCTTTCGATCTCGGCGAGGCTGTACGCGCCCGCCTTGGGAATCATCATCGTCGGAGCCATCGCCATGCCTATGCCGGATCGGAGCCACGCCCTGCGGGTAGGTTGCATACCGCCCTCGCCAACCGCCACTCTTGATGATAGCGCTTTTCGCTAGACTTTCCTATCCGGCATGAAACAGATCGAAGGACCTCTAGCGGCGCTGCCGACCCCGCGCACCGATTCCGGCGGCATTGACTTCGCGGCGCTCGAGCGCACCGCCGCGCATGCGTTGGAGCGGGGCATGCGCGGCGTAGTTCCCTGCGGCGGAACCGGCGAATACTTCGACTTGCCGCCGGGCGAGCGCAAGCAGGCGATCGAGCGGGCGGCCGCGGCCGTAGGCGGCAAGGGGCTGCTGATCGCCGGCGTCGGCGCCGCCGGCATCGACGAGTCGATCGACTTGGGCCGCCGCGCCCTGCAGGCGGGCGCCGACGCCGTGCTCTTGCCGCCCCCTTATTTCTACCGCTACGAGGGCTGCGACCTGGCCGGCTTCTACCGTCAGGCCGCGCGGGCGATCGAGGGACCGCTGCTGATCTACAATCTGACGGCGTTCGTCAGCCCCGTACCCGACGACGTAATTCTCGAGTTGATCGAGACGGAGAAGAACGTCGTCGGCGTGAAAGACTCGAGCGGCAGCCTGAAACTGCTCCAGGAAATGACCCGGCTCGGGACGACCGAGGCGGCGCGGGCGCTAGGCCACGACGCGGTGCTGGCGGAGGCGCTGCGGGGCGGGTTTATCGACGCCGTAATCTCCGGTCCGGCGAGCGTCGTTCCCGAAGCCGCAGCGGCGCTGTTCGCCTCGGCGGGCGACCCCGATCGGTTCGATCACGCAGCCGCGCTGTACGCCGAGTTCATCGAGCACAACGAGCGGCTGCCCTACCCTTGGGGGCTGAAGCACATCGCCCAATGGCGCGGTCTCTTCCGGGCGCGCCTGCCCTTCGCGCCGTCGCCGCAGCGCCGCCGCCAACTGCGCGAGTTCCAAAGCTGGTTCGAAGCTTGGCTGCCGCGAATGCAGGCGGTCGCGCCGCACCGCGGGTCGGGAATTTCAACGAATCGATGTCCGCCATGATCTACTCCCTGAAGTAGCGCTCAAGAGGACCCAGATATGAGTCCACTGCATCTGCCATTACCAGCAAAGCTAGGCCGGCTTCCGATACGTCGAGGTCCTCGAAAGACCGAGCATAACGAAGAAACAGATCGTTGTCTTCGTCGATATTGAACTTGCACAAATGGATTTTGGCCTGCCATCGGAGCAGTTGAAAGAGCAGATTTGCGTCTTGCCGGTGGATTGAGTTCAATTCGGCGATGTGTCGCGTTAACATGAAGAATTTTTCGCCGATAGCGGCGGAAAATCTGTTTCCGGACTCCGTGAGCACCTCCCAACGCCAGTTGTCGTCCTTGATGTCTTCGTTTCTCGAAATGGTCAGTTCGGCGAGTTCCGCCGCCGCTTCGAAGAGCTCCGGGGGGCTGAGGGACTGTTCCAATTGAGCCAGTTGCTCGTCGGAGGGAATCACAACATCTCTGGCGTCACGCCGTCTGTAGAAATCCTGCAGATATTCGACGACTTGTACGCCGGGAATGGCGAAACCAAGCCCCTGCGAGTCGGTTCGCATTTGCGTGTTGATGCCTACGAGGTTGCCCTTGGCGTCCAGCAGCGGCCCGCCGCTGTTGCCCGGGTTGATGGCTACGTCGGTTTGTACGAAACGACCGTCCGGCAAGAAGCGGCTGCCTTCGCTGACGATGCCCCTCGTGGACGTGAAGTGCAGGCCGCGGGGGTGTCCGATGGCCAGCACCTCATCGCCGGCGTCGTATCCATCCGCCATACGGTCGGGCAATGCGAAAAACCGGCTTGTGTGAATAGCGGCTCTTACGATCGCCAAGTCGGCGCGTCCATCACGGTGGATCATGACGCCCTTGGCGCGAGTGCCGTCGCGGAGCGAAACCATGAGCGTTCCCTTGCCGTCGACGACATGCGCGTTCGTGATGATCAAGCCGTCCCGGGAAACGAGCAGGCCCGCCCCCACGTGGCTCACTCCTTCGATGATGGGTACATAATTGCGGCACTCGTGAATGATTGGTTTCCATTGAGCAGTCAATGCGGCTATGTCTCCCTCTCATTAAAACGGCAAGTCTAGCACCGATTCGAAAAACCTCGACGCGGATCTGCGGATTCTGCGGCAAAGTCGCCGCGCCGGACTCGCTCCCGCCCACGCAGTTCCCCCTCCGCCCCTTTAAGCAGACCTTCGCTGAAGCGCCTCCCGGGCGCGCTCGACGAGGATGCCGGCCAGAGCGGGGTGTCCGTCGAGCGGCGGGGCCGCCGTCAACTCCAGGCCGGGATGCGCGGCGCGGATGGCGTCGATGAGGCGCGGGAAATCGCGCGTCAGATGCAGTCCCATGGTCAGGAAGTACGGCGTGACGACGATGCGCCGGACGCCGGCTGCGGCCAGAGCGGCAACCGCGCTTTCCAGAGTCGGCTCGGCGAGCTCGAGAAAAGCCGCGCTGTGAAAGGCGAAGCCCCCCGCTTCGGCGGCTTGCCGCGCCGCGCGCACGACGCCTTCGTTGGCCGCGGCCACGCGCGAGCCGTGCGCAAACACCACCAAGCCGATCCGCTGCGGGTCCGTCATTCGGCGCCTATCGGGTTATACTGTCGCTCCAATGGACACCTTCATTATCGCCGCCTACTTCGCGGCCGTGTTCGCCGTCGGGTTCTACCACTCGCGCAACAAGAATACGACGACGGAATACTTCCTGGCGGGCAAGCATATCGGCTGGTTCGCGGTGGGCGCCACGCTTTTCGCCACCAATATCGGCAGCGAGCACGTCGTCGGCCTGGCCGGCTCGGGAGCGTCGAGTGGGCTTGCCGTCGGCTGCTACGAGTGGTCGGCGAGTTTCTGCCTGCTGCTGCTCGGCTGGATTTTCATTCCGCAGTATCTGCGCAGCGGCGTTTTCACCATGCCGGAGTACCTGGAGAAACGCTTCAGCCCGGGCTGCCGCCGGTATCTCACAACCGTATCGCTGCTCGCCTACGTGCTGACCAAGATTTCGGTCGCGCTGTTCGCGGCGGGAATCCTGGCGCGGGAAATTTTCGGCTGGGACTACACGACGACCGCCGTGCTGCTGGTCGCGGCGACGGGCATCTACACCATTACCGGCGGGCTGGCGGCGGTGATCTATACCGATCTGCTGCAAGCCTTCATCATGATCGCCGGCTCGGTGCTGCTGACCTGGATCGGCCTCGGCGAGGCGGGCGGTTTCGGACAGCTTCGCGAAACCCTGCCGGACGATTTCTTCCACTTGGTCAAGGGGTTCAACCACCCCGAGTATCCGTGGCTGGGAACGACTCTGGGCACGCTCATCCTGGGCACGTGGTACTGGTGTACGGATCAGGTCATCGTCCAGAAGACGCTCAGCGCGCGCAATCTGGCGCACGCCCGCGGCGGCACGATTTTCGCTTCGGCGCTGAAGATACTGCCGGTGTTTATCCTCGTCCTGCCGGGACTCATCGCGCGCGCGCTGTGGCCGCAGGAGGCGGCCGGCGACGCGGCCTTTCCGCTGATGGTCAAGCGCCTGTTCCCGCCGGGGCTTTCCGGGCTGATGGTGGCCGCGCTGCTGGCCGCCTTGATGTCGTCTCTGAGCAGCGTGCTGAACTCCTGTTCGACGCTGGTTACGATGGACATCTACAAGAAAATGCGCCCCGACGCCGGCGAGAAGCGCCTGGTTTTCGTCGGGCGGGTCGTCACGGGCATCGTGGTCGTGCTGAGCATCCTGTGGATTCCGATGATCCGTTACCTGAGCACCGAGGTCTATCAATACATGCAGAGCGTGCAGGCCTACATCGGCGCGCCGATCACCGCAACGTTCCTGGTCGGCATCCTGTGGCGCAAGGCGACCGCGCGGGCCGCGCTGGCGACGCTTGTCGGGGGCGGCATAGCCGGCGGGGGCAGGTTCCTGCTCGACATCCTGAGCAAGGCGTACGGCATAAGCCTGGGGCCGCTCGGCGGCTTGGCGGCGATTCCCTTTCTGAACTACAGCGTCGGCGTATTTTTCTGCTGCCTGCTGACGATGTACGCGGTGAGCAAGCTCGGCGAAGGCCCGATCGCCCCGCGCATCGCCGGGTTGACCATCGACTGGTCGAGCCGCCGGGCGTCCGGCGCGGCGACTGCCTCCGACCGCCTGTTGGCGGCGCTATCCGCGGTCGTGGGCCTCGCCGTGCTGTCGTTGTGGTTCTACTTCCGGTAGGGTTTCGGCCGTCGGCGCAAACCGCGGCTCGCGGCGGACGGGCGCGGCCTGCTCGAAAGCGTAGGCGATGCGCAGCAGCGCGGGCTCGGCCCAGGCCGCGCCGAAGAACGAAACGCCTACCGGCAGGCCAGCGACGAAGCCCGCGGGAACCGTGACGTTGGGGTATCCGGCGCGGGCCGCGGGAGACGAACTGCCGGGGAAGCCGGAACGGTCGCCGTGTACCAGATCGGTGACCCAGGCCGGCCCGGCGGTGGGGGCGAAAAGGGCATCGAGGCGGCGTTCCCGCAGAACGGCGTCGATGGCCGCCCGCGAACCGTCCCGGCTCTTACGCAGAGCTTCCCTGTAAGCCGGTTCGGTCAGCGGCCCCTTCCGCTGCGCCGCCTCGAGCAGGTCTTGGCCGAACCAGCGCAGCTCTTCGCCGCGGCGCTCCCGGTTGAATTGGATAACGTCCGCGAGCGTGCGCACCTTGGCGCTTGGGCCGAGATCGGCGAGGTAGGCGTTCAGGCCGGCCTTGAACTCGTAGAGCATGACCTCGAAAGCCGCGGCATCGGTTCCATCGGGGACGGGCAATTCCTCGATTTCGACCAGTTCCGCGCCCGCGGCCTGCATCGTCTGCGCAGCGGCGTCGAGGACGGCGTCCATTGCGGCTCTGCGGCCCCAGTAACTGCGCACCGCGCCGATGCGGGCGCCGCGCAGCCCGTCGGGGTCGAGAAACTGCGTGTAATCGGCGTGGGAGCGCCCCTCGCTGCTTGCCGTTGCGGCGTCGCGCGGGTCTATGCCGGTCAGCGCGCCGAGCAGCGCCGCCGCGTCGGCGACCGTGCGCGCCATGGGGCCGGCGGTGTCCTGGGAATGGGCGATGGGCACGATGCCCGAGCGCCCGACGAGTCCCACGGTCGGCTTGACGCCGACGATGCCGTTGACGGACGCGGGGCAGACGATGGAGCCGTTGGTTTCCGTGCCGACCGCCAGCGCCGTGAGATTTGCGGAAACGGCCACCGCGGACCCGGAGCTCGACCCGCAGGGGTTGCGGTCGAGCGCATAGGGGTTCTTCGTCAGGCCGCCGCGGGCGCTCCAGCCGCTGGTGGAGTCCCGTGAACGAAAGTTGGCCCATTCGCTGAGGTTCGTCTTGGCCGAGATGATCGCGCCCGCGGCGCGCAGCCGCGCGGCAACCCGGGAATCGCGCCGCACGCCGGAGCCGACCAAGGCCGGCGAGCCGGCCGTGGTCTGCATCCCGTCGGCCGTGTCGATGTTGTCTTTGAGCATGACCGGAACGCCGTGCAGCGGGCCGCGGACTTTTCCCGCGCCGCGTTCGGCGTCGAGGCGGTCGGCGATGCGCAAGGCGTCGGGGTTGATCTCGATGACCGCGTTGAGAGCAGGGCCTTGGCGGTCGATGTCGGCGATGCGCTCGAGGTAAAGCTCGCAGACCGCGCGCGCCGTCCAGCGGCCTTGCTCCATGCCGGCGCGCAGCGCGGCGACGGTAATTTCCGCCAACTCGAAACCGGCGGCGGGACTCGCCGCGGGGCCGGCTCCGCACGACGCGGCGCCCGCCGCGCCGGAAAGACAGGCCGCTTGGATGAAATCCCGACGGCTCGGCTTCGGCTTCGGCGCCTGCATGACGCGCTCATGGTAGCTTGGCCGCGCTGTGCGCGACGGTCACGAGTCGGCGGGTCGCGAGTCGCGGGTCGGGCGGCTGCGCCGCCTCACTCGACGGCGCCCTTATTCTACGGTGATCGTGGCGCCCGATTGGCTGATGCGGCCGGCGGCGGCGAGGCGCAACTCGGCGGCGTTTGACGGGGTGAGGTTGCGCGGGATTTCCACGACCACCAAGTTGACGCCGGCCATATCCGGGGCCAGGCCCGAAAAGCGGACGTTCTCCGGCGATACCGCGTATGCGCCGATCCAGACCCGCGGGCGCGCTGCGGTATGCCGCAGCACGGCGTTCGAGCCGTCTTCGAGGCAGACGCCGTCCGGCAAGCATGAGTTCATCCCGTCGGCCAACGGCGGCTCCACCGCGCCCAAGCCGGTTGCGTAGATCTCCAGCACGTCGCCGGCCCGCGCCGGGCGGCTGCCCGCGCTGAAACCCAGCGGCGCCGCCAAGTCCGTCGTGCCCGCGAACGTCGCCAGCGCCTGCCCCTGCCCCTCGCTCTGACCCTCGCCCGAAACCGTGAACACGCCCGGCGCGTAGGGGCCGACCCAGAAGCGCCGCGGCCAACTGCTCTCGCCGCCGGACTCCACCACTACGCTCGCCAACGCCAAATCGCCCGCCGCTACGGCTTCGCCGCCCAGCGCCCAGGGCAGTTGCGCCTCGATGCGCTGCGGGCCGACCGCCACCAGCGGAACCGCCGCCCCGTCGATCAGCACCCGCGCCCCGCCCAGCATCGTCGGCAGCGGATAGCCCGCCGCCTCCATCCGCTCGCCGGATGCGAAGTTCACGCCCTGCACGACCACCGCCGCGCCCGGCGCCAACGGCAGCAGTTGCGGCCCGAACAGCCCGCGCTCTCCGTAGGCGCTCATGCGCGCCGCGTTGAACACGCCGCCGTTCTCCGTCACCGCCGGGCCGGTCGGCGGGGGAACCTCCAGCACGATGCGGATCGTTGCCGAGATGCGCCCGCCGGAGCGGATGTACAGCCGTCCGCGGTGCGTTCCCGGCCGCAGCCCCAGAGGGTTGACGCTTACGCGCAGGGTAATCGTCTCGCCTTCGGCCAGGCGGCCTCTCCACTGGGCCATGTTGCCGTCCGCCGGCGAGACCTGGATCCAGCGGGCGCTGGGCAGCGCCTGGAAGTCCACGGCGCCGCCTTCGGCGCGCAGCGTGAGCGTCTGCGGCGCAGGCATGGAGGAATCGGCGTCCGGCGCGAACGACAATTCGGAAACGCCCACCGGCTGCGCCGTCGGCTCAGGTTCCGGCCCGGGCGGAGGCGGGGGCGGCGGCAGGAAGAGGGTCACCTTGCGGATGCGGTTATTGCCCGTATCGGCGATGTACAGGTTGCCCAACCCGTCCACCGCCACGCCGCGGGGTTGGTTGAGTTGGGCGGAAACGGCCGCGCCGTCGTCGCCGCCGTAGCTTTGCGCTCCCGTTCCTGCGATGGTGGTAATCACCCCCGCCGTGTCCACCTTGCGCACGCGGTGGTTGTTGGCATCGGCGATGTACAGGTTTCCCGCCCCGTCCAACGCTACGCCGCTGGGATGGTGCATGTGGGCCGCTGTTGCCGCGCCGCCGTCCCCGCCGTAGCTTTGCGTCCCCGTCCCCGCAACCGTGGTAATCACCCCCGCCGTATCCACCTTGCGGATGCGGTTGTTTTGAGTATCGGCGATGTACAGGTTGCCCGCCCCGTCCAACGCCATGTCGTAGGGGGCGTTGAGTTGGGCCGCCGTCGCCGCACCGCCGTCGCCGCTGAAGCCCAGCGTCGTCCCCGTGATGGTGGTAATCACCCCCGCCGTGTCCACCTTGCGGATGCGGTGATTGAACGTATCGGCGATGTACAGGTTGCCCGCCCCGTCCAACGCTACGTGGTAGGTATCGTTGATTTGGGCAGCCGTTGCCGCGACGCCTTCGTCGGCAGATCTGTAGGGGGCGGTTCCCGTTCCCGCGATGGTGGTAATCACTCCCACCGCGTCCACCTTGCGAATGCGGTGGTTGTCCGTGTCGGCGATGTACAGGTTGCCCAACCCGTCCGCGGCTACGCCGACGGGGTAGGCGAATTGGGCGGAAACGGCCGCGCCGCCGTCCCCGCCGTAGCTTTGCGCTCCCGTTCCCGCAACCGTGGTAATCACCCCGGTTGCATCCACCTTGCGGATGCGGTGGTTGTCCGTGTCGGCGATGTACAGGTTGCCCAACCCGTCCGCGGCTACGCCGTAGGGGCCGTAGAGTTGGGCCGATGTTGCTGTGGCGCCGTCCTGGCTCGCGCTGTAGCCGGCGGCTCCCGTTCCCGCAACCGTCTCGATGGTCGGGACAGCGACCGGGATGCCCTGAGCCGAGGCGGCTGCCGCCGCCAAGTGGAGAGTGATCGCCGCCAAGGCGGCCGCCGCCGGCGGCGAGTACAAGAGACCGCGCCCGCGCGAAAGTTCCGTCTTGCCGGCGGCAAGCCGGGCGCGGAGAGCAGACGAAAGGAAAAGAAGAAGCCGCGGGTTAGAGAGCGCAGAGAGCGCAGCGAGCGCGCTTCTCCTTATACGGGCTGACGGGCTGACGGGCTGACGGGCTGACGGGCTGACCTTTCCTTATTGTACATCTCTCTTACCCCTCCTCGCAACAAGAAGTCGTGCAACAAGAAACCCGCGGCTCACCCCGAGAAAATCATCCTGGCCGCCGATGAAATCCTATTTTCCGCTTCCCGCGCCGGCTTGTCAACCAACGCATTGCATTTCCCGCGCTTTTTCTTCACTTTCCACTCACCACGATTCACTATCCACTGCGGGGCCGCGAGGCGGCCCCGCAGTGCTTTTTCGCGATCCAAACTTTCCCGGCACTTCAAAGGGCGCTCAGCCGCCGGAACGAGCCGCGGATAGGCTATACTCCGGCAGGCGTTCGGCGCGCCGGTGCGGCGGAGGGGGTACGTGAGCAGAACACGGGCGGAGGCGGCTGCGGGGTGGCTGACGGGGCTGGCGGCTGCTGCGGCCATCGGCTGCGCCGCCGCGGATTCTCCCGGCGGCGGCGCGGCGGCGCGCGCGGCTTTCGTCGATGACGCGCGCATCGCCCGCGCCGCGCAGGACGAGCCGGGCGCCTGGCTCGCCTACGGCCGCACCTATTCCGAGCAGCGTTTCTCGCCGCTGGCGCAGATCAACCGCAAGACGGTCGGCGGCCTGGGCCTTGCCTGGACGAAGCCCATCGCCATGCGCCACCGCCTGCAATCGACGCCGCTGGCCGCGGACGGGACGATGTACTACACCGACAGTTGGAGCGTCATCTACGCCGTTGACGCCGCGACCGGCGAAGAGATATGGACGTTCGACCCGAAGACGCGCCGCGAATACGCCCGCTGGTCGTGCTGCGCCGGCCCGATGAACCGGGGCGTTGCCGTTTACAAGGGCCGCGTTTATGCCGCCACCTTCGACGCCCGCCTGGTCGCGGCGGACGCGGCGACCGGGCGCAAGGTCTGGGAGGTCGATACCGCCGATTACCCGTCGCGCGTCCCCTACACCATTTCGGGCGCGCCGTTGGCCGCGGCGGGCAAAATCTACATCGGCAACAGCGGTTCGGAATACGACCACCGCGGCTATCTCACCGCCTACGACGCCGAGACGGGCGAGAAGGTCTGGCGCTTTTTCACGGTTCCCGGCGATCCCGCCCTGCCCTTCGAGCATCCCGAAATGGAGTTGGCCGCCAAGACGTGGAACGGCGAATGGTGGAAGCTCGGCGGCGGCGGCACGGTATGGAACAGCATCGTTTACGACCCGGAGCTGCATACGGTTTACATGGGCGTGGGCAACGGCGCCCCCTGGTCGCGGGAAATTCGCTCGCCGGGCGGCGGCGACAATCTCTTTCTCGCCTCGATCGTCGCCGTCGATCCCGATACGGGCAGGATGAAGTGGCACTACCAGACGACGCCGGGCGACAACTGGGACTACACCGCCACGCAGGATATCGTCCTGGCCGACATGACCGTGGACGGCCGGCGGCGCAAGGTCTTGCTGCAGGCTCCGAAAAACGGCTTTTTCTACGTATTGGAGCGCGAGACGGGCGAGTTGCTGCGCGCCCACCGCTACGGCGCGGCGACCTGGGCCACGCACGTCGATATGAAGACGGGCAGGCCGGTCGAGAACCCGCAAGCCGTCTGGGAAAAGAAGCCGCAGTGGATACTGCCCGGCAACACCGGGGCGCACAACTGGGAGGCGATGTCGTTCGACCAGAGCAAGGGCGTGATGTACATCCCGACCCACGACATCCCCTACTTTTTCGCTTTGCCCGAGGAGTTCGTCAAAACCGGACGCTATACGCCGCGCGAGTTTTCGATGAATCTCGGCGTGGCCAGAGGAGCCTACCGCCTCGGCCTGACGGCCAAGGCGGAAGCGCCGCCCGAGGCGAAGGGCATTCTCAAGGCGTTCGACCCGTTGACGGGCGAGACGCTCTGGGCGGTTGAGAACGCGACCGCGCGCGTCGGCGGCGTACTGGCTACGGCGGGCGGCGTCGTCTTCCAGGGCGACGGAACCGGCGCCTTCTCGGCCTACGACAGCGATACGGGCGAGCGGCTGTGGCAGTTCGAGTCGTACGGCTCGATTCAGGCGCCGCCGATGACCTACGAAATCGACGGCAGGCAGTACGTTGCGCTGGTTGCTTCGGCGAATTTCGAATACGAAAACTACGGCAAGATCATGGCCTTCGCCTTGGACGGAGAGACGGAGTTGGAAGAACCCCCGAAGCGGGACACGACGATTCCGCAACAGCCGCCGTTGACCGCTTCGCCCGAGGAGATCGTCCGCGGCGGCGAGCTTTACCACCGTTTCTGCAGCTCGTGCCACGGTTCCCGGGCGCGGGGTTACCGCAACGCCGACCTGCGCACGATGGCCCCGGCTATCCACGACGCTTTCCACGACATCGTGCGCGGCGGTCTGCTGAAGGAGCTGGGCATGGACAGCTTCGAGGACGAGCTCGACGAAGGAGAGGCCGAGCTTGTCCGCCAGTACGTCATTTCGCGGGCGAACATCGACAGAGCGGCGCAGTAGGCGCGCCGCGGAGCTGCAGGGGTCAGGGGGAACCGCACGGCTTCAGTGAGGGCCGCGCTTTGCGCGGCAGGGGTTAGGGCTTGGGGGTTAGGGGTTGGGGGGAACCGCACGGCTTCAGTGAAAAAGAGCTGAAGGCATCCGGTCGATTTTCGGCGGCGGGGCAAAAAAATAAGTGATCCCAGGCGATCATTGGCGCGCAAGGTGAACAATCCGTGCATGAAGCGCTTCTTTTCGGCGCATGAAACCCGTCAGGCTTGACGGCTGCGCCCGCCGCTGTTATCCGCCCGTTCGCTCTTATTGCAGATACTTACGAATGACCATGACTTTAATCGACAAGAATGACAACGAACCGAACGCGGAATGGAAAGACCCGAGGGAAGCTTGGCTGCGGCGGAATCCGCCCCATCCGGGAGACCACATCCGTTACGAATGGATCGTCGATGGGATGACCGTCGGCGAAGCGGCGGCCAAGTTGGGCGCGGCGCGGCATACGCTTTCGCGGGTTCTGAACGGCAAAGCCGGCATTTCGCCGGCAATGGCGCTGAAATTGGAAGACGCGGGGTGGTCGGACGCAGAAAGTTGGCTGCGGCTGCAAAGCAAGTACGACTTGGCTCGAGCGCGCAAGCGCCGCAACGCGGCAGAGCCGGGGCGGCGGTTTGGCCAAGCCGCGCGGCGCGGATAACGTTTCGCAGCCGCGCCGGCGGTTGACGATTCTTCCGCGCGCAGCCGTGCTTGCGCGCGGGGTCACGCGAACGCCGCCGCGCCGCTCGGCTTTGGCTTCTTCTCGCGGCGCGCCGCTGATAAGATGGGGGCAGTCCGATCCGTTTCGACTGGAAAGAGCCCGCCATGACCCGCTGTTTCACCGCTTTCGCGCTTGCGGCCCTGTTGCTTGCGGCCGCACCTTGGGTACGCGCCCACCACGCCTTTTCCGCCGAGTTCGACGCCAACGCGCCGATTCGGGTGGAAGGCAGGGTGGTCAAGGTCGATTGGATCAACCCGCACGCATGGGTTCACGTTGAAACCCTGCAGGAAGACGGCAAGGCGCTGATCTGGGAACTCGAGGCGGGCACGCCCAACACGCTGATCCGCCGCGGCCTGACGAAAACGCTGCTGACGCCCGGCGCCGAGGTCACGGTGCGCGGCTATCAGAGCAAAGACCGGATTTGCGACCCGAGTTGCAAGGGCAGCGGGCGCGACATCACGTTTTCCGACGGACGCAGCCTGTTCATGGGTTCGTCCGGGACGGGGGCGCCGCCGGACGGGGCCGACCCCAGCGAACGCCGCCGGCGCTGAAGATCACTGCTCGCCGGGCGCTTTCGTCTGCTCTTCCTGGAGCAACTCTTGCGCGGCCTTGACCGCTTTCGCCCCGCCGTACCAACTGGCCAGCCAGTCTTGCCCGTCCGTCTCGCCTTTCGCTTCCCGAACCCGCGCGCCGCGCAGCATCAGCGTCATGGAGCGGTTGCCCTCGTGGCAGGCGTACTCGAGCAGCGGGTCGTCGGTCGCCTTCATCTCCAGGGCGACGGACCAGGGCTTTTCGAACGATTGCGGGTCGTTGACCGTGTATTCGTAGAGCAGCGTATCGGCGCCGGTGCGGGTGAAGCGTTCTTCGAGGATCATGTTCGGTCCCGAGCCGCGAAAGTTGGTGTGCTCGGTGAAGTTTTTGGTCGTCACGACCAGCGTATCGCCGCGCCACGCGCCGCGCGAATCGCCTTTCCACAGGCGGACGTCCGCGGGCGCGTGCCGGCGGCCGTCGAGCGGGATGATGCGGTGGTCGTTAATCATCTCGTTGAGGATGGCGACATGGTCTTTTGTCTGAAAAATTTCCATGAAGTTGTTGTAGGCGCCGGGGTTCATGGGGGGGCCGGAGTTGAAGCCCACGATGCAGCGCTCCAGCGGGTTGCGGTCTTCGGGACCGGCGGGCGGTCGTCCCCAGCGTTCGAAACGCTCGGCTGCCCGGCGCTTGGCGTCCGCGGTCAGCGCGGGAACGCGGCCGTCGGGCGGATCGACGACGAGCGACGTGCGCAGCGTACCGGTCATCTTTTCTCCGCGGTCGAGGAAAATAGCGTTGTAACCGACATCGACGTCGCTCTGATTCTGCGCCGCTTCGCGGTTTCTTTGCGCCCTGCGCGCCGCGCTCGCCCGCCGCGTTTTGCGTTCCCAGTCGGCTGCTTCCTCGGCCGTCAGGAACGCCTTGTCCTTGAACTCGGCCGGCCGCTCGAAGGGCGTAATCGAGCGGAAATCCCAAGTTCCCTGCAAGTCGGGCGCGCCCCACGACGTTCTTGGCGGCTCCTGGGCAAAGGCGGATGCTGCGGCGAGAACGGCCGCGAGCGCGGCGCATCGGGTCATGGTTTTGCTCCTTCTCGGCTCGATTCGGATTCGGTCGGCGCTTGCGGCGGCTTGTAGCCTCGGCGCAGCCGGCCGTACACGGCGCCTTCGGCGAACGGCACGCATTTGAACTCCAGGATCTGCATATTCGGCTCCAGGCGGCGGTAGAGCGGCATGACGATCTTCCACGGGCGGGCGAACACCTTGGGGTCGGTGATGAGGGCTTCGTAGCGCAGCGAGTCGGGGCCGGTTGCCGTGTAGCGCTCTTCGACCTGCAATTCCCCGCTGTGGAAATTGCCCGAGCCGTCGAACCAGGTGTCCGGCATTTGGTCGCTGACATCGACGACCAGCGTTTCGCCCTCCCAGCGGCCCAGGGAGTAGCCCATCCACGACGCCGCCGGGGCCGCGGAGCCGGGGCGGTCGAGGCGGATGACCCGGCTTGCGCCGGCGAACTCGTAGGCCATGAGGATTTTCTTGGGGGTTTGCACGATCTGGAAGGGGAAAGGCATGTAGGCCGTGCGGGGGACGCCCGGCATGAAGCATTTGACCGCCGGGTCGAGATTCAGCCAGTCGGCGCGGTTTTCGGCGCGCTTCCGCCGCGCCCAAGGAAGATAGGGAATCTTGCCGCCTTCGACCACGCTCAGACCCGCGGGAATCGCTCCCAGCGCGCCGAGCGCTTCCACGGGGCCGGGCCGCGCCGCGTGATCTTCGAGGTCCCAATGCGCCGAGCCGAGCGCCTGCCAGATGCCGTTGAGATCGGGGTTGCCGTCGGGCGTGCGCGGCGCAACCCAAGGCTCCGCCGGCTGCGCCGCGGCGCCCGCCGCGAGCATCGCGGCGGCGAGGACGAGGGCAAGGGCGGCGGCGGTTGCGGTCACGCGCGGCATGAATACAGTCGGCATGGATACGGTGCGGTCGATTCGCGCTCGACCGCGGACGTTACAGAGTATATACGATGCGGGCGGCGGCTCGTCAGCGGGGGGCGGTCAATTTCGGACGACGGTCAATTTCGTTTTGAGCGGATCGACCGCGTAGGGCGTCGTCGCTTCGTCTGAGAGGGTCGATTGGGCATGGATCTCGACATCGTATTCGCCCGCGGCGGCATCAGCGGAGGCCGTGCATTGCAGCCGGTAGTCGGCGGCGGCGGCGGGCAACTCGGCCGCTTCGCAGGCCACGCCGACGGGCAGATTTTCGGCGTACACCTTGACCGTCCGGCGGAATTCGGGGTCGCGCCGGATGGAGCCGCTCCAAGCCGCGGCTCCGCCGGCGGTGATTTCGAGGGCGTCCGCCGTCCGCAAGCCGTAGCCGTCCACGAGTTCGATCTCCAGCGGCGCCGAATACACCGTGTGCGTTCTGCCTCCGGCGCGGACCTCGGCTTTCATGTTGAAATCGGTCTTGCCGAGTGCTGTGCGTTCGTGCGGGAAGATCAGGAATTCGCCCTGCCTCGCCTTGCTCTTGTCGTCATTGACGCGCAGGCGCAGCGCTCCGGCGCTGCGGGGCAGGTCGAAGGGTTTGGCCAGACTCGCGCCGCCGCGCAGATTGACGGCCCAGCGCACGGCGTGACGCTTGCCGCCGCGCACCACGCGCAGCGCGCGGGACGTCAGGAACTCGACCGCCGCCGGTTGTTCGGGGACGAGTCGGGCCGGCAGGTCGTAACCCAACCAGGGCGCGGTGAGCGGGTCTCTTGCCTTGCCCGCCGCCTCGACGCGCATTCCCGGCCCGCGGGCGCGGCGCTCGATCGTGCTGCCGTCTTCGCGAACGCCCCGGGCGCGGACGACGAGGTTCATGGCGCCGAGTTGCGCTCCGGGTTTTGCGCTCAGGGTCAGCGTTCCCTTGGCGAAACGCGGCCGCGTGCTGCCCAGGCGCGAAACGGGCGGAATATGTCCGCCGCCGACAACGATGTCGTCGGGCGGGTTTTCAACGAAAAGATCGATGGCGCCCTGGTAGCCCCGCCGCTCGACGGTCACGTTGACCAGCGCCGACCCGCGCGCCGGGACATTCACGAACGGAACGTCGAGCGAGGCCAGGAAATCCGGCCCTTGGCGGCGGGCGGTCAGGCGGTAGCCGTGCGCCGGCCCGCCGCGCTGCAAGAGGTCTTCCACGGCAACGGTCAATTGCGCGGTTCCGGGCGGAACTTCGAGGTTGATGAAGGGGTAGCTCGCCGTCTGTCCCGTAGTGCTGATCACGGACGGGCGGGGGTCTCCCGCGTATCGTCCCGCCACAGCCAGCGCCTCGCCGCCGCGCGACACCGTGAGCACGCCGTACAACTCCGACCCGGGCAACTCGCCCGAGCGCAACTCGAGAGACCAATGCTCGCCGGGCTCGACCGGCAGCCGGTAGCGGTCGATCTCGCCGTCCTGCAGGATGCGTCCGTTGACGACGGTCCCCTCGGGCAGCACCGAGTCGACGGCGTCATCCTCGAAGATTTCGGGGTCGCCGCCCGCCAGGAAGTGCAGTCTTGCCGGCGAATGGGGCGGGCGAACCCAGGCCTCCGGGGCATCGACGCCGGTCAGATCGACCCAGGCAGCGGCCGCCGCCTTCAGATTGCCGCCGAAGAACTCGGCCCGCACGCGCTCGCCGCGCCGCCAGCCCAAGGGAAAGACGCCGTCGGCATAGACGTAATCGGCGATCGTCAGGCGGTAGAAATCCGCCTTCTGCTTGCTGAATCGTTCATCGTGAACCAGGGCGAAGTATTCCCCGTCGGCGGGAAATTCGAAATCCAGCCGCGCATCGACGCCCAGCCCGCGAGCGTCGGCGCTGCGCGCCAAAACGCGGCCTTGCGGGTCGAGCAACTCGAGGCGGGGGTCGATGGCCGAGCCGAGCCGATGCGCTTCGACTTCGAGAACCAGTTTTTCGCCCTTCGCCGCGCGGAAGCGGAACAGGTCGCGTTCCGGCCCGCGCAGCCGGCCGTCGATCGTCACCGGCGTTTCAACTGCTTGCGCCGACTCCGGGAAGTCGTTGGCGGGCGTCCGTTCGTCTTGGCCGGCTGCGGATTCGGCCTCTTGGACCTGCGGGAACCCGCCCACGGCAAACAGCGACACGTTCGATATGCCTTCGGGCGTTTCGACGCGCAACGCGTAGGCGCCGAGCGGCGCGTCCGCGGCAACCTCGACCAGCCAGGAGACG
The DNA here is from genome assembly GCA_965242705.1 of Bryobacterales bacterium. Lineage (GTDB taxonomy): Bacteria > Acidobacteriota > Terriglobia > Bryobacterales > UBA6623 > CATQHP01. The sequence goes on along the minus strand of OZ251486.1, from coordinate 3,572,415 downwards.
CTCTCCGCCGGTCCGCGCGACGCCGCGGACGCCGGGCTCAAGGGAACGGCTCCGCCCGGGATATCGCTGAGCAACCGCGCCTGCGTTCCCAACCGCTCGCCCGTCAAGGTCAGCCGCACGGCGGTTCCGCGCCGCGCGCCCCGCGGGCTGATGGTTTCGACAACCGGCTGCGCCGGCGCGCAAAGCGCCGTCAACGCCGCCGCGGCAATCCATCGCCAACCCATCGCGCCCATTTTGCGGAAACTCGCCTGCGGTCAGTTTACAACGCCGCGGGTCAGCCGGGCCGCTGCGGTCAAGGAAGATCTGCGCAGGCAGTTGGTTACGGTGCTTGAGGGCGGCGCGGCCCCTTCTTCCCTGACCCCCAACCCCTAACCTCCAACCTCCAGCCCCTGCCGCACCGCCGGGCGCGGCCCTGTTTTCGGCGCGGTTTTCGGCGCGCTTGCTCATTTTCCGCCGGTTTGCGCTTGACAGGCCGTTGCGGGAAGCGTTAAGGTTGGTTTTCGGCGTTGTTGCGGGGTATTTTTGACGTTTTGGCAGCGCGCCGCGGATTTCTTGTTGCGATGAGAGGTGAGGAGGATGTATCATGAGAAGAGGTCAGCCCGTCAGCCCGTCAGCCCGTCAGCCCGTCAGCCCGTCAGCCCGTCAGCCCGTCAGCCCGTCAGCCCGTCAGCCCGTCAGCCCGTCAGCCCGTCAGCCCGTCAGCCCGTCAGCCCGTCAGCCCGTCAGCCCGTCAGCCCGTCAGCCCGTCAGCCCGTCAGCCCGTCAGCCCGTCAGCCCGTCAGCCCGTCAGCCCGTCAGCCCGTCAGCCCGTCAGCCCGTCAGCCCGTCAGCCCGTCAGCCCGTCAGCCCGTCAGCCCGTCAGCCCGTCAGCCCGTATAAGGAGAAGCGCGCTCGCTGCGCTCTCTAACCCGCGGCTCCTTCTTTCCCTTCCGTCTTCTTTCTGCGCCCGGCTTGCCGCCGGCAAAGCGGGACTTGCGCGCGGGCGCGGGTCTCGCGTTCTTCACTCGCCGCCGGCGGCCTTGGCGGCGATTGCTCTCCACTTGGCGGCGGCAGCCGCCTCGGCTCAGGGTATCCCGGTCGCTGTCCCGCTCATCGAGACGGTCGCGGGAGGCGGGTCGGCGTTGGGCGACGACGGCCCGGCAACATCGGCCCAACTCAACGGCCCCGCCGGCGCGGTTCTGGACGGGGCGGGCAACCTGTACATCGCCGATTCGGGCAACCACCGCGTCCGCAGAGTGGATGCCTTGACGGGGATTATTACCACCGTAGCGGGAACGGGAACCAACGGCTACCGCGCGAGCGACGACGGCGCCGCGGCCGCGGCGGCTCAAATCAACAACCCCCTCGGCGTGACTCTGGACGGGGCGGGCAACCTGTACATCGTCGACAGGAACAACAACCGCGTCCGCCGGGTGGACACGGCAGGCGTGATTACCACGGTCGCGGGAGGCGGGTCGTCGCTGGGGGATGGGGGCGCGGCCACGGCGGCCCAACTCAACGGGCCCTTCGGTGCGGCGGCGGACGGGTCGGGCAACTTGTACATCGCCGATACGAACAACAACCGCGTCCGCAAGGTGGACGCCTCGACGGGAAACATCTCCACCGTAGCGGGAACGGGGGCGGCCGGCTACAGCGGAGACGGCGGCGCGGCAACTTCCGCCCAAATCCAATACCCCTACGGCGCGGCGGTGGACGGGGCGGGCAACCTGTACATCGCCGATACGGTCAATAACCGCATCCGCAAGGTGGACACAGCGGGCGTGATTACCACCATCGCGGGCACGGGGACGGCCAGCTACGGCGGCGACGGGGGCATGGCAACAGCGGCCCATATGGACAATCCCGACAGCGTGGCGCTGGACGGGCTGGGCAACTTGTACATCGCCGATACGAACAACAACCGCGTGCGCAAGATCGACACGGCGGGCGTGATTACCACCGTAGCGGGGACGGCGGGGCCGGGCGGCTACAGCGGGGACGGCGCTGCGGCAACAGCGGCCGAACTCAACACACCCCGCGGCATGGCGCTGGACGGGCTGGGCAACCTGTACATCGCCGATGCGAACAACCACCGCGTGCGCAAGGTGACCATGTTCCTGCCTCCGCCGCCCCCTGCGCCGGCCGGGCCGGAGCCTGAGCCGGAGGCGCAGCCGGTGGGCGTTTCCGAATTGTCGTTCGCGCCGGGCGCAGACTCTTCCGCGCCGGCGCCGCAGATGCTGACGCTGCGCGCCGAAGGCGGCGCCGTGGACTTCCAGGCGCTGCCCAGCGCGCGCTGGATCGAGATTTCGCGGGCGGACGACAACATGGCCCAGTACAGGGGCCGCCTGGCCGAGGGCGAGACGATTACGCTGCGCGTAACCGTCAACCCGCTGGGGCTGCGGCCGGGAACCCACCGCGGGCGGCTGTACATCCGCTCCGGCGGGCGCATCACGGCAACAATCCGCATCGTGCTGGAGGTTCCCCCGCCGACGGGTCCGGCGGTGACGGAGAACGGCGGCGTGTTCAACGCGGCGCGGATGAGCGCCTACGGGGAGCGCGGGCTGTTCGGGCCGCAGTTGCTGCCGCTGGCGCCGGGCGCGGCGGTGGTCGTGCAGGGCGTGAACTTCCTGACGGGCGAGCGCATCGCGGACGCGGGCTTTCCGCTGCCGACGATGCTGGGCGGCGTGCGCGTGCTGATCGACGGCGCGGCGGTTCCGCTGATGGCGGTAGGCCCGCAGCGCATCGAGGCGCAATTGCCTTGGGCGCTGGGCGGCGAAGCCGTAGCGGCGGGCGGCTTGGCGTTGGCGAGCGTGGTGGTGGAGTCCGGGGGCGAGAGCAGTTGGCCGCGGCGCTTCTGGGTCGGCCCCTATGCGCCGGGCGTGTTCACGGTTTCGGGCGAAGGGCAGGGGCAGGCGCTGGCGACGTTCGCGGGCACGACCGACTTGGCGGCGCCGCTGGGTTTCAGCGCGGGCAGCCGCCCGGCGCGCGCCGGGGACGTGCTGGAGATCTACGCAACCGGCATGGGCGCGGTGGAGCCGCCGTTGGCCGACGGGATGAACTCATGCGCCCCGGACGGCGTCTGCCTCGAGGACGGCTCGAACGCGGTCTTGCGGCATACGGCGGCCCGCCCGCGGGTCTGGATCGGCGCATACGCGGTATCGCCGGAGAACGTCCGTTTTTCGGGCCTGGCCCCGGACATGGCCGGCGTCAACTTGGTGGTCGTGGAAATCCCGCGCAACCTCACCCCGTCAAACGCCGCCGAGTTGCGCCTCGCCGCCGCCGGCCGCATCAGCCAATCCGGCGCCACCATTGCTGTCGAATAACGGGCGCCGTGGAATGACGGGCGCCGTCGAGTGAGTGGGCGCGAATCTTCCAGTCGAAAAGAGAAGCAATCCTATTCGCTGCCGCCCTCAACCGGCGGCATTCCGTTGCGCTTGCTCCGGTTGACGCTTGTTCAGGCCTTCTTTAGAATTGTTGCTGAGCATGGCAACGGCAACGCATGGCGCAGCTTCCGTCGATCCGTCGGTTTCCCGCCTCCCGATTCCTCTCGACGCGCGGGACCTGGCCACCGTCTGCGTACTTTGCAGCCACAACTGCGGCGTGCGCGTGGATACGTCCGGCGGCCGGATTACCGCCGTCAGAGCGGACGAGTCGAGTCTGACCGCGGGCTACATCTGCAACAAGGGCGCGAGCATCCCGCTTACGGTCGAGCACGCGCAGCGTCTCGAATACCCTCTGCGCCGCCGCGCGGACGGCTCGTTCGAGCGCGTTTCGTGGGAAACCGCGATCGCCGAGATTGCCGCCGGGCTGCGGCGGATTCGCGCCGAGCACGGCGGCAACGCGATCGGCCTGATCGGGGGCGGCGGCCAAGGCAACCACCTGGGCGGCGTTTACGGCCTCTCGCTTACCGCCGCTCTGGGCTCCCGGCGGTGGTACAGCTCGTATGCGCAGGAAAAATCGCAGCACCACCTGATCGACCAGTGGATGTTCGACGCGCCGCCTTCCACAAGCCTGCAACCCGACGAAGAAAACGCCCCGCTGCTGATCGCCATCGGCACGAACCCGCGTGTTTCGAACCGCGGACCCAAGCCCAACATCGTCTTCAACGACTTGCGGCGAGACCGCGGCCGCAAGTTGATCGTCATCGACCCGCGCATCACGGAAACGACGGCGGGCGCCGACGTCCATTTGCGCCTGAAACCCGCGACCGACGTTTTCCTGCTGCTGGCCGTCGCCAAGACCTTGATCGAGGAAGACCTTGCGGATCGGGCTTTCATCGCGCAAAGAACGGTCGGCTTCGAGCGGCTGCAAGACGCGCTGGCTGCGGTTCGGGTCAGCGATATGGCCGGCCGCTGCGGCTTGCGCGAGGACGAGGTTCGCGGCGCGGCGCGCGAGATCGCCGGCGCGGAAGCCGCTTCGATCATGTACGACCTGTCGGTCGAGCAAACCTGGTTTTCGACGTTGAACTCGTATCTGATCAAGCTCATTCTCTCGTTGACGGGAAACGTCTCTCGGCCGGGCGCGAACTTTTTCCGCGAGGGGTTCAGCCCGCCGGCGCGATCGAGAAACCGCTTTCGAGAACCCGAGCGCTCGGTGGTTGCGGGCGTACCCGCGATCCGCGCCTTGGGCAATTTCGCCATGACCTCGCCGAACGTCGTCCCGGAAGAAATCCTCACCGACGACCCGCGGCGGCTGCGCGCCGTATTGGTGGACAACTCCAACCCCTGGCTGGCCTATGCCGACACGCCGCGCTGGCGGGAAGCGCGCAAGAAACTCGAACTGATGGCGGTTGTCGAAGTGGCCATGACCGAGACGGCGATGGAAGCCGACTACGTGTTGCCCGCACCGGTTGGTTACGAGAAATGGGAGTGGGCCGGGTTCGCCAAGGGCGGCTTTCCGAAAATCGGGACGCAGCTTCGCCCGCCCGTCGTACCGCCGCCGGGCGAAGCCCTGCCCGAACCCGAAATTTACGCCAGATTGGCCGAAGCTCTCGATCTTTTCGGAGAGCCGCCCGCCGATCTGCATGCCTTGGCCGAAACCGCGCTCGAGCCCGACGGCATCGGCCCCTACATGGAGCGCCTGGGGCGGGCGGCCAAGGAGCGCGCCGGCAGGGACGCGGGACCGTGCGCCCTTTTCTGGGCCTACCGCACGCTGGGGCCGCAATTGCCGGGACCCGGCCCCGCTGCCCTGCTGCTGCGCTGCATCGACAACGGACGGCAACGCCCCGAAGCCGTCGTTCGGGCGTTGGGCGGCGAATGGAAAGACGCCGGCGCCGCGCGGCTCGGGCTGGAGATGTTCCGGCGCATGCTCGCCCATCCCGAAGGCGTCGTCGCGGCCGTTGCCGACCGCGCCCGGAATTTCGAGGCGAACGTCGGCTGGGAAGACAAGCGGGTGCGCCTGCTGCCTGAGCCGATGATCGCCGAAATCGAGCGGGCGCTTGCTTTCAAGGCGCCGCTGACGAAGGAATTTCCGTTGCTGCTCGCCGCCGGCTTGCGCACGCATTGGACGGCCAACGCCATCCACCGCGACCCGGCATGGCGCAAGGGCAAGGGGCCGCATTGCTCGCTGCACCTGCATCCCGACGACGCTGCGGCCGCGGGCATTGCCGACGGCGGCCGGGCAGCTCTGCGCACCGCCCGCGGCGCGCTGGAGCTGCCCGCGGAAATCGACCGCAAGGTTCTGCCGGGACACGTCTGGGCGCCCAATGGTTTCGGCGCGGTCTATCCCGACGCCGAGACCGGCGAGCTCGTCATGCAGGGCGTGAATCTCAACGAAATCACCGACGCCTTCGACCGCGACCCGATCAGCGGCTGCCCCCATCACAAGGCCGTGCCTTGCCGGGTCGAGGCCTGCCCGCCGACGAAAAACCGCTGAACCCGCGGGCGGCGTTTCTCTGCCGCATCGAAAGATGAGGCGCGTCTTGCGCCGAAAAAGACACACTGCGTCCGCTTGGTAAAATGCGCGTATATCGTGAGGTTTCTGCGCCCGCTCGATGTTTTTGCGCCGCGCAAACATTCCGCTCGTCCGTTCGGCGGACGGCTGCACGCGGCGGGCGGCCTGTTGTTGTTGGCTGCGGGCGGCGTTTGCGCCCAGAACCTCGACAAGGAACACGCCCGCGGCGGCAACGGCCTGCGGGCTGACGGCGACCGAGGCGGGGAAGCCGCGGCGGCAACCGCAACGGCGAAAGCCGGCATCGGATCTTCGCTGCTGACGGGCAAGGGCGAGGCGGCGCGGATACCGATCGTGGTCGGTGACGGCGGCGCCTCGGGCAACAGGTGGTGGTCGGCGGAAGAGAGCGGCGCGGGGACGCTGCTGACGCCCAACGACTTGGCGTTGGAGTCCGATTTTGTGGTCAGGGATATCACCTGGTTCAAGCAATGGGATACTTTGGCCATCCATTTTGGGGGCGGCCCAGTCGGCCAATCCTTCAGCAACCGCAGGGCCTCGACCTACATCGGCCCCGGCCGCATCGGCGCGGCGGTGGCCGGCTCCGCCGATATTGCGGCTTCGGCCTATTTCGGACCCGGCGGCCCCGGGCACGGCAAGTCGATATTCGTCTTCGACGGCGAGAGGGGGTACGAGTTCCCGGCGGCGGCCGCGTCGATGGCCGGGGGCGGCTTCATCAACTGGGTGCTGACGCCCGTTTCTCCGGCGGCGGCGTTTCTCGACGGCAAGACGGAGGGCGCGCCGATGCTGATCGTCATTGCCGACAGGGGCGCCTTCCCCACTCTGGCAGCGGGGGCGCCGGCCGGCAAAGCAGCGCAGATGGACATCGCGACCGGGATGGTCAGCACCTACAACATCGGAAACAGCCATGTATTGTACGCCCCGACAAATTCGACTCTAGCCGCCGGCAGCGATGACCGCATCGGCGGCGCGATGCAAATTCGCAAGCTGGACTACCACGCCGACACGGGCACGATCGAGATGTACTGCGTCCCGGTAGAGGGAACGGCGCAGACGGCGCGCGATTATTTCAGCGCCGCGGGCGAAGGAGCGTCGAAAAGCCTTTACTTCGCCTCGGATGAGAGTTTTGTCGAGGTTCCATATGCGGCGTTCCAGCCTTCGCGCACTTCTCTCAACGGCCGCACGGTCTTTTTCGATTTCGAGCCGACGGCGCCGCAGGGCGTATTCCTGGAGGCTTTGGCGAAGCGGGCGGGCGCGATTCGCTTCTGGTTTCTGATTGCCGATCCCGGCCAGAAGATCGTGACCACCGAGCTGCCGCCGACGGCGCGGTTGACGGCTTCGCCGCTGACGGTCGAGCGCGGTCGCTCGGCGGCGTTGACCTGGAGCACGACCAACGCGCGGAGCGCCGCCATCGACAACGGGGTCGGCGCGATCGCTCCGGTTGCCGCCGGCAGCGCGAGCGTGGCGCCGACGGAGACAACGACCTACACGCTGACGGCAACCGGAGCGGAGGGAATATCTCCGGCGGCGGCCTCGGCCGGAATCACAGTCACCGAGCCGGGGGCGACGGCGCGGTTGACGGTTTCGCCGTCGAGGATTGAGCGCGGACGGCGGTCGGCGGCATTGAGTTGGAGGACGACCAACGCACGGAGCATCACGATCGACAACGGGGTCGGCGCGGTCAAGCCCTCCGGCAGCACGGCCGTGAACCCGACGAAGGATACGACTTACAGGCTGACCGCAACCGGCGCAGAGGGAACGCCTCCGGCGGCGGCGCGGGCCAGGGTTACGGTTGTCGATCCGCCGCAGGGACAGCCGACCGTCGATTTCTTCGCAGGAAGAGGGTCGGCAGGGTCGTATCTTTTCGAATGGAACGTATCGAATACCGAGCGGATCGTCATTGATTCCAGTTCCGATTCCGGCAGCCCCATCATTTCGAGATCGAAGCCCGAGGCGGGGGCATGGTCGGGGTCCGCGGCCGCCTTGAAGCTCTCGGTTCCGACGGTTTACACGCTTACGGCCTACGGCGGCGCGGGCGCGACGCCCGCGGTTGCAAGCATTGCGTTCAACCCGGACCCATCGATCGAGGCGTTCACGGCCTCGGCGATCTGCGCCGTCAGCGGCGGCGCGGTCACGCTGTCGTGGGAGACGAGAAACGCCTTGAGCCTGAGCATCGACAACGGGGTCGGCGCGGTCAAGCCGGTTGCCGCCGGCAGCGTGACGGCGAGGCCGACGAAGACGACGACCTACACGCTCAGCGCAATGGGGGCGGGGGGAACCGCCGCGGCGAGAGCAACCGCAACGGTGAAAGTCTGCATCGAGACGTCGCTCGCGGCGGGCAGGGGCGAAGCGGCGCGGATACCGATCGAGATCGGCGCCGCCGGCGATACATGGTGGTCGGCGGAAGAGAGCAACGCGGGGACGCTGCTGACGCCCAACGACTTGATGCTGGAGTCCGATCTGGCGGTCAAGGATATCTCATGGTCGAGGCAAGCGGATACGCTGGGCATCGGTTTCTGGAGCGGGTCGAGTGCGCGGCCCGTCAGCAGCCGCGGGGCGGCGGACTATTTCGGCCCCGAGGGGCTCGGGCGCGGCAAGTCGATATTCGTTTTCGACGGCGAGCGCGGGTACGAGTTCGGCGCGGCGGCCGCGTCGCCGGCCGGACGCGACCGTATCCATTGGCGCCTCGGCTCCGCTTCACAGGCGGCGGTTTTCCTGGACGGCAAAGGGGAAGGAGCGCCGATGCTGATCGTCATTGCCGATACGGGCGCGTACCCCGCGCTGGCGCCGGCGGTCGAGTTGCCGGTCGGGCGTTCGATGCCCGCGCTGAGCGGCCAACTGGCGCGGATGGAAATCCGCAACGCGGCGACGAGCGCGAACAGGCCGTACATCATCTTCCAGACCCATTACGGGGGAACCATCCCTTCCGATCTGCTTTGGGCCGACGCGGGCGAGGTCGGCGGCCTGCAATACGGCAGCGATGCGTTGGCTCAAGGAACCAACCGGGCCGACCGCATTTTCTACCTTGCCTATCACGCCGGCGCCGGCAGGGTCGAGGTCCAACATCTGGGGGCTTCGAGAAACAACCGCGAGTTTTGGGCCTTCGGCGGCGCGGGGCACAACAAGTCGCTGTATTTCTGCCGCGTACCCGGCGGGTCGGATTTTGCCGGCGCATCATGCATCGAGGCTCCCTACTCGACGTTGGCCGCGGCAGGACGCTTTTGGACGCGATGGAATATGGCAAGCGGCGGCGCGCGCGGCGCGTTCATGTCGTCGATTGAGCGCGGCGACACGGTGGTGTTTGCGATTGCCGACCCCGGTCAGGCGATCAACCCCACGCCGACGGCGCAGTTGACCGCTTTGGCATCGACGATCCTGCGCGGGCATTCGACGCAGTTGACCTGGAGCACGACCAACGCGCAGAGCGCCGTGATCGACAACGGCGTCGGCGCGGTCGCGCCGGTTGCCGCCGGCAGCGTGACCGTCGCGCCCGCGGCCGCGACGACCTATACGCTGACGGCAACGGGCGCAACGGGGACCGCAACGGCGGCGGCAACCGTCAAGGTGAGGACCGGCGTCGATACGTGGCTCGCGGCGGGCAAGGGCGAGACTGCGCGGATACCGATCGTGGTCGGCAACGGCGGCGTCCCCGGCGATATGTGGTGGTCGGCGGAGGAGGGCGTGGGCGCATTGCTGACGCCCAACGACCTGGAGTTGGAACCCGGTTTTGCGGTCAAGCATTTCCGCGGATCGGGCGGTGGTTTTGTAGTCCGTTTTTGGGACGGCGCACAAGAATTCCCGATCGGCCCCGATGATCCGCGGCGAGCTACGCAGTATTTCACCGGCGAGGGCGCCGGCGCAGGGAAATCGGTATTCGTTTTCGACGGAGAGCGGGGGTACGAGTTCGCGGCGTCGGCCATAGCGTTCTCAAACATCGGCTTTATCACTTGGAGTCTCCCGCGCGATTCACCGGCAGAGGCGTTTATCGAGAGCAAGACGGAAGGAACGCCCATGCTGATCGTGATTGCCGATACGGGCGCCTACCCCGCGCTGCCGCCGGCCGTCGAGTGACCGCATTTTCCATATCGAATACGGCAGGGGCGGGGCCCTGCTTCGGGTTCACTTGCAGGCAGCTTCCCGAAACAGCGATTCGTTCCGGTCTTCCGCCGGGGGCGTTGACGGTTACGCCGCCGGCCGCCGGCAGCATACCCGTGACGCCCGCGGCGCGGCGGCGTTGCTACACTGGGATACAGCTTTCGGGCGCGCCGCGCAAGGCTTTGGCGCCATTTCTCCAAGTTGAATTCTCCAGGCTGAAGCCGCGTTCCCATGGAAAAGATCGCCGTTCTCGATTCCGGGGGGCAGTACTGCCACCTGATCGCGCGCAAGATACGAGACCTCGGCGTTTTCGCGGAAATCCTGCCCGTGGGGACAGCCCTTTCCCGGCTGGAGCCGTTCCGGGGCATCGTGCTTTCGGGCGGGCCGGCCAGCGTGTTCGCGGCGGAGAGTCCGCAGCCCGCCCGCGGGCTTTTCGATCTCGACAAGCCGATGCTGGGCATCTGCTACGGGCACCAGTTGATGGCGCGCTATCTCGGCGGTACGGTCGAAAGAGGCGCGGCTCATGAGTTCGGCAGCGCCGATTTGCGCATTTGCCGTCACGCCGACCTGTTCGCCGGCCTGACCGGCGGCCAGCGCGTCTGGATGAGTCACGGCGATCACGTCGCGGCGCCGCCCCCGGGCTTCGCCGTACTAGCCGACACGGAGCAATGCGGCATCGCGGCGATGGCTCATCCGCGGCGCGGCCTCTACGGCATCCAGTTTCATCCTGAAGTCGCGCACACGCCGAACGGCGGGCGGATGCTGCGCAATTTCCTCGAGAAGGTCTGCGGCTGCCGCATGGAGTGGCGTCCGCGCAACCGCGCCGCGCAACTCAAGCGCGCGATCCGCGAACAAACCGGCGGCCGGCGGGTGCTTTTCTTCCTCAGCGGCGGCGTCGATTCCATGGTGGCCTACACGCTGACGGTGCAGGCCGTCGGCGCGGAGGCGGCGGAGGCCGTCTATGTCGATACCGGCTTCATGCGTTCCGGCGAGACCGAGGAAATCGAAGAGGCGTTCCAGGCCATGAACCTCGGCCGCTTGCAGGTCGTCGAAGCCTCGCAGATGTTTTTCGACAGACTGCGAGGCGTCATCGACCCGGAAGAGAAACGCGCGGTCATCGGCAAGGCGTTCGTCGATTTGCAGGACGAAATCCTCGCCGGGGAGCGCTTTCGCGGCCACGATTGGATGCTCGGTCAGGGCACGATCTATCCCGACACGATTGAATCGGGAGGAACGCAGTCCGCGGCGGTCATCAAGACGCATCACAACCGCGTGGCGCGCATCCAGGAACTGATCGACGAGGGGCGGGCGCTCGAGCCGCTGGCCGAGTTTTACAAGGACGAGGTGCGCGAGTTGGGCCGCGCGCTGGGTCTTGCGCCGCGGCTGCTCGAGCGCCATCCTTTCCCCGGCCCCGGTTTGGCCATCCGCTGCATCTGCCGCGGCGGCGCGGCGCGGCCCGAGCCGGACGCGGAGATCGCCGCAGCGGCCGGGCGCTGGGGCTACCGCGCGTTCCTGCTGCCGCTGCGCAGCGTGGGCGTGCAGGGCGACAGCCGCAGCTACGCCAAGCTGACGGTTCTCCATGGCGGAGCGTTCGACTACGACAGGCTGCTGCCGGCCGCAACCGCGGTCACCAACCAATTCCGCCGCACCAACCGCATCGTCGCGGCTCTGGCGCCGGAACGCCTGACCGTCGAGGATTGGAAGATCGCGCCGGCTGCGCTGAGCGCCGAGCGCGTCTCGTTGCTGCAAACGGCCGACCGCGCGGTAACCGAGTTCCTCTACCGCGAGGGGCTCTACCGCCAAGTCTGGCAATGCCCGGTGGTGCTGCTGCCGTTCTCTTGCAGCGGCGGCGAAACGATCGCCCTGCGTCCGATCACTTCAGTGGACGGCATGACCGCCGCCGTAGCCAAGCTGCCGCCCGAGGCGATGCTCGAGCTGGCGCGGCGCATCCGCGCCATCGACGGCATCGACGCGGTCGTTTACGACGTTTCGCACAAACCGCCTTCGACGATCGAATGGGAATAGCGCGGCCTCATTCCGGGAAAAAGGGAACCAGCCGGCGGATATCCTCTTCGTCGGGCTGCACGCCGTATTCGGTGATCTCGAAAGCCTCCGCGTTTTCGATTGCGTCGGCGGCGGCGCCGTAGCGCTTGCGCGCCGCTTCCCGCCAGTCGCCGCCGATGGAGAAATTGCGCTGGGATTTCAACCAGGCGAGCCGCGCGGCCGGCTCTTTGGGCACTTGGTCGAGAACGCCGGCATGCCAGGGCAGCCACTCGTAGAACTGCGAGGCATGGGCGTCGAGCGCGCGGTATTTCTTGTCGATTACATCGTCTATGGAGACGACGATATCGGGGCGAAACGCCTGCGGGCGCGTGAACCGGTCGGAAAAGTAGAGGAACAGCGGGTTCTTGCGCAGCGCCGGCGTATCGGAGACGAGGTTGGGAACGGTGACCATGTAGGCCGCGTCCTGCACCAGCACGCCGGTATAGCGGTGGTCGGGGTGGTAGTCGTTCGGGCGCGGCGAGATTACGATGTCGGCGTCCCATTCGCGGATTTTGCGGATGATCTGCACGCGCACGTCGAGGCTGGGCACGAGCTCGCCGTCGTGGTTGTCGAGCACTTCGTACTCTATGCCGAGCCGGCGGCCCGATTCCTCGGCCTCGGCGCGGCGGCGCGCGGCGAGGGCGCCGCCGCCTTCGGATTGATGGCCGGCGTCGCCGTTGGTGACGGAAACGAATTTGACCTTGTGGCCGGCCGCGGCGTATTTGGCGGCGATGCCGCCCGCCTTGATGTCGCAGTCGTCGGGGTGGGCGCCGACGGCGATCACGCGGATTTCAGCAGGGGATGGAAGGGTCGAAGCAAATGTCATGGCAACGATTACCGGGATTTGTTGGAAACGCATGCGAATCTCCCTCTGATGCGGTCAGGAAGCGCCGGCGCCGAACGGCCATTCCTTTTGCCGCCGGGCAACGACCAGATAGACGAACACGCCGAGAAGCAGGGTCGCTATACCGAACAGGATAAACGAAGCGCCAAGAGAGACGAATACATAACTATAGCCGAGCAGCGAAACGACGGCGGGCAAGGGGTAGGCGGGCATGCCGTAGGGGCGGCGGATGTCGGCGCGGCGCGCGCGGATGAGGAACAGCGCGACCGTGTGCCCGAGGAACTGGATGAGGATGCGCGCGGCCATGAGCGCCTTGATTACGCTGTCGAGGCTGAAGAAACCGGCAACGGCGGCGCCCGTTCCGATCAGCAGCAGCGAGCGGTGCGGGAATCCTCTGGTGGGATGGAGCACGCCGAGTCGGCGGAAGAAAACGCCGTCGCGCGCGGCGGCGTAGGGTACGCGGGAATAGCCCAGCAGCAAGGCGAAAATCGAGGCGAAGGCGGTAACGACGATGAGGCCGGCCAGCAGCTTGGCGGCCGCCGGGCCGTAGATGCGCTCGATGAAGGCGGCGCCGAGGAACTGCGACTCCATCGCCTCGCGCCAGGGCACGACGCCGATGAAGCTGAGCGAGATGGCCGCGTCGATGACCGCCACCGCCAGCACCGAATAGATCACCGCGCGGGGGATCGTGCGGCCGGGGTCGCGCACTTCCCCGCCGAGATAGCAGACTTGGTAATAGCCGAGAAAGAGGTAGAGCACCTCGGCCGAACCTTCGCCCAAACCCTGCAGGAAGTCCAGATCGAAGCGGAACGCGCCGGGCGGAAAATCGAATGCCAAGGCGGGGTCGAAATGCAGTATGCCGCTTACGATGACCCAACCGGTGGTCAGCAGCATGACGCACCACAGCCAGAACATCAGCCGGGCGATGTCGTCGATGCGGCGGTAGAGCGCGAAGATGAGCAGCAGGCATACGCCCGCGGCGGTCAGCTTGCTCTGGAAGTCGGTCATGTGCGGCAGAAAGACCCGCAGGTACTGCACCAGGCCGATGGTTCCGCTGGCGATTTCCAGCGGGCCGGCGAAGAGGATTTGCCAGACGAAGAGAAAGGCCAGCATGCGCCCCCAGGAGCGCGGGCCGAAGCCTTCGCGCAGGAAGACGTAGGTACCGCCGGCGGCGGGCCGCGCCGCGCCGAGCTCGGCCACGACCAGGCCGTCGGCGAGCGCGATGACCGTGCCGACGATCCAGGCCAGATAGGCTTGCGGGCCGGCCAGGGTTTTCAGAATCAGCGCGATGGCGATGAAGGGACCGATGCCGACCATGTTCGACATGTTGATGGTGGCGGCGTTCAGCAGCCCCAGTCGTCTTTGCAGTTCGGTCACGTCGTCGTCGATGTCTTCATACGGGCGGAGCGCCCCGCGGCGGACGTTTCTCTCCAACCGGCGGCGCGCGGAGCCCGCTGTGCGCGCCGCCGAAAAAATTTTGCGGCGCGGGCGGAACGTTTCGGTTCAGGATATTATAAGAGTCGAAGGAGGCCGCCTCATGATCCGCTTGGTACTGATTCTCACGCTGGCCGCGCTGCCTGCGTTTTCCGCCGCCGCTCCCAAGACGAGCGCGGAAGGGAAGGTGACGTTCAGCGAGCACGTCGCGCCGATCGTCTTCAACAACTGCTCGTCGTGCCACCGCCCGGGGCAGGCGGGGCCTTTTTCCCTGTTGAGCTACAGCGACGTCTCCAAGCGCGGGCAATTGATCCGCGCGGTGACCCGCTCGCGCTACATGCCGCCGTGGCATGCCGCGCCGAACTACGGCAAGTTCGCCGATGAGCGCCGCCTGACCGACGCGGAAATCGAGACGATCGACCAATGGGTCGAAGCGGGCATGCCGCAAGGCGACGCCGCGAAGCTGCCTGCGCCGCCCGACTTCCCCGAAGGCTGGCAACTCGGCGAGCCCGATCTGGTTGTCGAGATGGAGCAGCCCTACAGCGTTCCCGCCGACGGCGCCGACATCTACCGCAACTTCGTCGCCGCAATCGACACTGCGGAAGAGAAATGGGTGCGCGCCATCGAGTTCCGTCCGGGCGCGCGCACCGTGATGCATCACAGCCTGTTCCGCGCCGACACCAGCGGGAAAGCGCGCCAAATCGACGCGCGCGATAACGAGCCCGGCTACAGCGGCATGGACGCGGGCATCCGCGGCCTGGTCAATCTCGGCGGATGGGCCGTGGGCGGCAACGCGCGCATCTTTCCGCAAGAGTCGCCGAAGCGGCTGCCGCCGAACGCGGATTTCATCTTCCAGTCGCATTTCCACCCCTCCGGCAAGGTCGAAACCGAGGTTTCGGCCGCGGGCATATACTTCAGCGACAAGCCGGCGAGCCGCACGACCATCGGCTTCCAGATTCCGCCGCTGTACGGCAGAGGCGCGAACATCGACATCCCGGCCGGCGAGGCGGAATTTACGATCCGCGAGCAAATGACGCTGCCCGCGCCGATCGAGATCTACACGGTTACCCCGCATGCCCACTACATCGCCAAATCGTTCAAGGGCTGGGCGGTGCTGCCCGACGGCGGGGAGGTTCCGCTGATCCACGTCCCCGACTGGGATTTTTCCTGGCAGGACAGCTACACCTACGCCGAGCCGGTCAGGCTTCCGGCGGGAACGACGATGCATTCCGAGATCGTTTACGACAACTCGGCCGGGAACCCGCGCAATCCGCACAATCCGCCGGAGCGCGTAACCTGGGGGCTGTCGTCGTTCGACGAGATGGGGTCGCTCATTTTCAACGCGCTGCCCGCGAGCGAGGAAGACGCGCCGACGATTCGCGCAGCGGTCAAGAAGCTGCAGCGCAGGCACGCGGCCCAGGCGGCCGAGCAGGCCAAGACCCGCAAGAAGGGGACCGTACGGCGGTCGAGCGCCGGCGAATAGGCGGCCGCGGGCGGTTGGGGCCGTGCCGGGATACGAGCGCCGCGCAACGGGGCGGAGCGCCGGCAGGCGGCGCTTCTGCCGTCTGAGCGCGGGCGCCGTCCTGTGCGGCGGACTGCAAGCCGAGCAGCGGGCTTTCGAGCCGCTCAACCGCTTCCCGCGGATGGTCCACGAGTGGTTCGTCGAGCGGCTGCGCAAAGCCGAGCGCCGGCGTCTTGCCCGCTTCGACGCGATCGCTTCCCAAGCGGAAGCCGAGGCTCACGTGCGCTCCGTGCGCGAGCGCATCGCCGCATGTTTCGGACCGTTCCCCGAGAAAACGCCGCTCCGCGCCCGGGTCACGGGCGGCTTCGAGCGGGACGACTACCGCGTCGAAAACGTCGTCTTCGAAAGCCGCCCCGATTTTCTGGTTTCCGCCAACCTGTATCTGCCCAAGGGTCTCGACCGTCCGGCGCCCGGAGTAGTGGGGACCTGCGGCCATTCGGCCAACGGCAAGGCGGCGGAAACCTACCAGTCGTTCGCCCAAGGTTTGGCGCGGCAGGGCTACGCCGTGCTGCTCTACGACCCGATCGGGCAAGGCGAGCGCCTGCAATACGTCGACGCCCAATGGAAGGGGCTGATCGGAACGGGCACACGGGAACATCTGCACGCCGGCAACCAGCAGTTTCTGGTGAGCGAATTCTTCGGGTCGTGGCGCGCCTGGGACGGCATCCGCGCGCTTGATTACCTGCTTTCCCGCGATGAAGTCGATCCGCGCCGCGTCGGCGTAACCGGCAACTCCGGCGGCGGCACGATGACCACCTGGCTGTGCGCTCTGGAGCAGCGCTGGAGCATGGCCGCGCCGTCGTGTTTCGTCACCACCTTCCGCCGCAACCTCGAAAACGAGTTGCCGGCCGATACCGAACAATGCCCTCCGCGAGCCGTTGCGCTCGGTCTCGACCACGAAGATTTCCTCGCCGCGATGGCTCCGAAGCCGGTCATGATCCTGGCCAAGGAAAGGGATTATTTCGACGTGCGCGGCACGGAGCAGGCGTACGCCCGGCTCAAGCGCCTCTGGCGGCTGCTCGGCGCCGAAGAGAATCTGGCGTTGTTCGTCGGCCCGACCTACCACGGTTTTTCCCGGGAAAACCGCGAGGCGATGTACGGCTGGTTCAATCGGGCGGCGGGGCTTTCCGCCGATTCCCGGGAACCGAAGCTGACCATCGAAGCCGACGAAACGCTGTTCTGCGCGCCGCACGGCCAAGTTGCCGCGATGGGGTCGAAGCCCGTTTTCGCCTTCACCGCCGAAAAAGCCGCAGCGCTCTCAGCCGCCCGCCCCGCGCTCTCCGGCGGGGAGCTGCGCGCGGCCGTCCGCCGCAAGCTGCGTCTGGGGCGGCGAAACGGCGCGCCCTATGCGCGGATTCTGCGCCCGCGCGACAATCGCGGCTACCCCAAGCCGCATGCCGCCTGCTACGCCGTAGAAACCGAGCCGGGCATCCAGGCGCTGGTTTACCGGCTTGCGGACGACCGGCTGCTCTCCCGGCCTCCCCGCGGCAAGCGGCGCGCCGTGCTCTACCTTGCGCACCATTCGGCCGACAGGGAAATGCGCGAAGAGCCGCTGGTCGGCGAATTGCTCGCCGCCGAGCCCGACGCGGCGTTTTTCGCCTGCGACGCGCGCGGCATCGGCGAGTCGCGCCCCGACACGACGCGCGCCGACAGCTTTCTGACGCCCTACGGCAGCGATTATTTCTACGCCGTTCATTCGCTCATGCTCGACCTCCCTTACGTTGGGCGCAAAACCCACGACGCGCTGGCGGTCATCGCCTGGCTCGAACGATACGGCCACGACGAAATCCATCTTGCGGCCGCGGGATGGGGAACGCTTCCCGCGATGTTCGCCGCCGTGCTTTCCCCGGATGCGGTGCGCAAGGTGACGCTGAAAGGGGCGCCGGATTCCTATCGGCAAATCGCCGAAACGAAACTGTACGACCAGCCGCTGTCGAGTTTCGCGCCCGGCGTTCTGGAGGCCTTCGACCTGCCCGACATCCGCCGCGAACTCGGGGCGAAGCTGCGCGAGGCGTAGCCGCCCGCGGCAAAAGCCGCGCGGGGATCTACACCTGATAATGCCGCCACGGCCCGCGGCGCATCTGCTCGACGTGCATTTCGAGATGCGCTACGTAATCGGGCACGCGGTAGGCCAGCGTCCACGGGCCGGGGTCGCCGCGCCGCCCGCAGACGAGATCGGCCTGATCTTCGCGAATGCGCAGGCAAACGGCCAGCAGATGAAGGTTGACTTCTTCCCAGAGCCGGATGACGCCGCGCCAGTCGCGCGACTGATAGCCGTTCAGATCGACCCATTCCTCTTGCGCGTACAGAAGGTTGAAATCCTTTTCGCCGGCCAGAGCGCGGATGAACCGCTGATGATTGACGGTCGCGGAATCGATCATGTGTCCGACGATCTGCTTGCGCGACCAGCCGCCGTCGTCCCGCGGACACGCCGCCTGCTCGTCCGAGACGGCGCTCCATTCGGCAGGCAGGCTTGCGACCAACTCTTGCAATTCCCCTATGGCGGATTGGATCGCTTGGAAACCCACGGATGAAATCCCTCCCCGCCCTATCATCGCACCAATCCGGCGGGCGGGCGGCGTCAGGGCGCGGGTTTTACGATCGGCGTTCGGCGCTCGCCGCGGCGCGGTCTTGTCTTCGGCGCATCTTCCGCTTGCGGCTCGCCGGCGCGGCCGCCGCGCTTGGGTTCGCCCGCGGCCGGCGGACGCAGACTTACTTTTTGCGGGCTTTTCGCCGCGGGCCGGTAGCGCCTTGTTTGGGGAACTTGCGGAACGAAATAGCCGGACCGCGACAGCACCGCCGCGCCTTCGAGCGCCGCGTCCACGCGGACGCGGCGGAAGCCGTCCCGCGGCGTTTCCGCATCCGCCGGCGGGTAGTAGCCGATCAGGTATTGCGTGCGCAGGCTGCGCACGATTTCAGCGAACGCCTCGTCGAGGTTTTCCGCGCCGTGCTGCACGAACGCCTGGCCGCCGGTGTTGCGGGCGAAGGTCTTGAGCGCGTTCTCGCCGCCGATATTGCGCCCCGCGTCGCTGCGGATCGGCGTGACGATGAGCGGATAGATCGCAACGTCGGCGTCGTGGGCGGCCTTGAGCCCCTCGGCGAAGGAAACGCGGCTGGTGGTGTCGCCGCCGTCGGTGACCATGACGATGACGCGCCGCCCGCTGCGCTGCGCCAGATCTTCGGAAATCAGCAAGATGCCGTCGTAAACCGAGGTGCCGGTCTCCGGCCGCACGTCGTTCAGCGCCTTGGTCAACCGCTTGCGCGCGCGCGTATAGTCGGCAAGCATCTCCACGTAGTCGGAAAACTTGTACACCGCGGCGCGGTCGTCGGGGTGCGATCCCTCCGTCAAGAGGTTATCCAGAAAACGCGCGGCGGCCTCGCGCTCGAATTCGAGTTCGATGGCCGTGCTCAAGCTGGCGTCCACCATCAGCGCGACGGACAGCGGGCGGTTCGTGCGTTTTTCGAACACGGCGATTTCGCGGGGCAGGCCGCCGTCGGTCACGCGGAAATCTTCGCGGGTCAAGTCGGCCAACGGCGCGCCCTGCGCGTCTTTCACCGTGACCAGCAGGTTGACCAAGCGGACGTCGGCGGTAAATACGGTCTCGGCGGCCTGCTGGCCGAAGGCGGCCGCGGCCGGCAACAGCGTCAACAGGATCAGGGAGGCGATCACGACTCGCCGGCGATTGCTGACGCCGGCGGGGCCGACCGCGGAATATCGTCGTCCCACTGCCCTTCGACCCAGATTTCGCCGTCCTCGAAATACTCTTTTTTCCAAACCGGAACCCGCTTCTTGAGCGTATCGATCGCGGCGCGGCTGGCCTCGTAAGCGTCCCGCCGATGGGCCGCGGCGACGACGATCGCGACGCTGGTTTCGCCGACGGCGAGCCGCCCCACGCGATGCGCGACGGCGATGCGCCGCACGTCGAACCGCTGCAGCACGCCGCGCCCGATTTCCTCGATTGTCTTCAGCGCCAGGGGGACATAGCACTCGTAATCGAGCCAGCGGGTTCGGCGGCCCTTGAAATTGTTGCGGACCACGCCCTCGAAGGTAAGCAGCGCGCCGTCGCCGCCGCTCTGAATGCGGCGGCCAAGCGCGGCGCTGTCTATCGGGTCGGCGGTAACGGCAAAGTAGGCGTCGGCGGACTTGCGAACGGCCGGCAAGGGAGCAGCAGGCAAAGGGGCAGCCGGCAGAGACGCCCCCGCGCCCCCGCTCACG
Source organism: Bryobacterales bacterium (assembly GCA_965242705.1). Taxonomy (GTDB): domain Bacteria; phylum Acidobacteriota; class Terriglobia; order Bryobacterales; family UBA6623; genus CATQHP01. The sequence continues at coordinate 3,552,375 of OZ251486.1, read as the reverse complement.
GGCGGCATCAAGGCGACCTCGTCACCGTCTTCAATGCCCGCGCTCAACTCGGAAAATTCCCCGTTGCGCGCCGCGGCGATGCTTTCGGCCATTGCGTTCAACTTCGGAAATTGAGACGCATAGTGCCGGAATACCGTTTCCACGCGCGAGCCGGCCGGCAGATCGAGCGTCTCTTCGGAGCGCCCGGCGACGTCTTTCAGTTGCCCGAAAAAGAGGACTCGAATGCGCATCGAAACCTGCGGACGCGCGGGCGTTGCCCGCGGGCGCCGAACCGCCGCCGAAGACGCCCTCAGCTACTGCCGAATACCCGCCAGATCTTGCAGCAGGCGCCAGTTTTCGAGGCGGTCCTGCTGCGCGGTCAGCATGTCGGACGACGGGTTCCCTTCCCGGTCGAAGTGCTTGGCGAAGCGCCCCTCGGTCTTGGCGAAGTAGCAGAAATTGATTTCTTCCTTCGTCTTCGGATGCACGTACCAGTCGGCCTTGACGTTGGGGTTGCCGACCAAGCTGAGGCGCTCGCGGAAACGCTCGCCCTTGCGCGGGTCGTAGATGAACACCGGGAAAGTGCGCGAGTCGGCGGCGAGCTTGGCTTGGTGGTAAGCCATATCGTCGGCCACGCCGTGCTCGGGCTGGCAGGTCGTGAAGACGTTGACGATCGCCGGCCCGGGGTACTCGTTCGCTTCCATGATCGCCTTGTAGAAGTGATTGGTGTGCGCGCAGGTGGTCTGGGCGACATAGACGTCCTTGTGCATCATGCAGATGTTGGCGATTTCCTTGCGGTTTTCGGTCTTGCCGTGGATGTCTTTGCCGTGCGTGGCCATTTTGGCGTTCTGTCCCATGTACGAGCCGGTCGAGGCCTGGCCGCCGGTGTTGGAGTAAACCTGCGTATCGAGCACGAGCACCTTGATGTCCATGCCGGAGGCCAGCATGCGCGAGAGCGACTGGAAGCCGATATCGAGCATCGCGCCGTCGCCGCCGATCACCCACAGGCGCTTGTCGCTCCAGCCGTTCTGATTCCACTTGGCGCGCACGCCCATGGCGTCCGCGGGGGCGTTCTCGAAGAGCGAGTTCGTCCAAGGGACGAGGTACGGGTTGTAGGGATAGGTCGAGGTGTAAACGGTGTTGCAGCCCGTGGCGGCGACGATGCCCACGTTGTCTTTGCCGTACACGAAGCCGGTCGCGGCCAGCATCATGCGCAGCGCCGTCGCTTCGCCGCAGCCCATGCAGGAACCGGCGCCGCCGACGTAGAGCAGGGCGTCGTCGGCCAGCATCATGTCGGCCAGCGCCTTTTCGTTGATGAACTTGCGCGGCGTGCTGGGCGCTCGGTTGAAGAAATGGAAGGCGTCTTTGTACCACTCCATGTTGTCGGCGTCTTTGACGATCATCTTCAGCGCGTCGTGGTCGCCGCAGGCGTCCACGCATTCGGCGCAGCCCTTGCACTTGGTCGGGTCGATGAAGATGCCGAACTTGCCGCCGCCGAGGCCCTTTTTCTCGCGCACCTTCCAGTATTTGTTGGTCTCGGTCCACTGCTCGCGCATCTTTTCGCGCTCGGTTTCGTCTTCGATGCCGGCGAGTTTGTCTTCGAGCGTTTCGGGTTCGATGACCTTGGCCAGGATGGCGGTGTCGGGGCACTGCGTCACGCAGTCCATGCAGCCGACGCACTTGTCGGAAAGGAACTCGGGTATCTCCGGCGCGATGTAGCTGAAATCGCGCAGCGCGCCGGTTCCGGCGGGGATGACGCTGCGCGAGACCTGCACATCGGCTGCGAGGCCGATTTCGGCCGTGCCGTTGTTGTAGGCGCCGACGACTCGCTCGTTGAAATCGGCGATATCGACGACGTGCTCGCGGAAATCGTTGATCAGCGCCTGGTCGGGCGCTCCGTTGACATGCGTACTCATTGGATGATCCTCATTGCTCCGTCAATCTGATCCTGGGCTTCGGTGGCGTTCATCACGCGGCGGGGAATCTCGATGACTTCCGAATAGCCGCGATGCACCGCCTTCAGGTTGTCTTGCACGACGCGTTCGCCGCGCTTTCCGAAATACTTGCGCAGCGAGTTTTCGACGCTCTTGAACAGGTCGTCGTCGCTGATTTGCGAGGCTTCCTTGAAGGGCGTCACTTTGAGGAAGACGCCCAGCAGCACGATGCCTTGCATGCGCTGCTGCAAGTCGGCTTCGCTGGCCACGTCGCGGGCGATGGCCACCGTATCGAGGGCGAAGAGCCGGGCATTGTGCTCGCGGATGCGGTTGCGCGCCCAAGCGGGGATGGAAGCCCAAATCCTGACCGGGTCGGTATCGGGGCTTTGCACGAAAACCTTGCCGTTGTCGGCGAGGCCGGCCAGCGGGTTGCCGTTGTTGAAGGCGTTCACGTCGTTCATGGGGATGAACTCGACGTGGTTGAGCTCGGAATGCGTGCGGATGTGTTCTTTGGCGATGGTCAGGTAGTAGGTGGTCGGCAGCCCCTTCTTTTCGGAACCGTACTTGGGGTAGGCCTGCACGTCCATGCGGAAGGCGTCGCCGGCGATGGTGGCGATGACCTTGTTGGTGGTGACCGAGCCGTAGCCGCCGACCGAATGGCCGCGCATCGAGAACGAGCCCGGGCTGCGCACGTCGGGGTCGGTGGGCGGTTCGAGGGCGGTGGCGTGCTTGATGCCGATGCTGAAGTAGTGGCGCGGCGTCTTGCTGACCATGTTCTCGACGATGGCGATGAAGTCGCCGGCGCGGACGTCGCGGCTGCCCAGCCCCGCCGAGCCGCCGTAGAACTTCGGCATCCGCTCGATTTGCGGGTAGCCGGGCGCCCCGTTGAGGGCGTCCGCGAACGACGCTTTCAACTCGCAAAGCTGCGGGTTGGACTGTTGCATGGGGATGTCGAGCCGCTCGATGACGGTAACCGACTTCACGTGCTTGAGCGCTTCGACGACGCGGCGGCCCGGCCAAGGGCGGAAGGCGGTAAGGTGCAGCAGGCCGACGCGGATGCCCATGTTTTCGCGCACCCAGTCCACGGCGGCCTCGCCGGTTTCCATCATGCCGCCGGAACCGACGATGGCGTATTCGGCGTCTTCCAGCCGGTAGGGCATCACCGCGCCGTAGCGGCGGCCGGTGAGCGCGTAGAACTCTTCCATCGCGTTTTCGATGGCGGGCATGACCTTGTCGTAGTAGTGGCGCTGGGCGATCTTGCCCTTCATGTACGAGTCCTGGTTCTGCACCACGCCCGACATCACCGGCATGGCCGGGTCCATCAGGTTGCGCAGCCGCTGATTGGGGTCGCCGACGAAATGCTTCATCATCTCCGGCTCGGGCAGGCGCACGTTTTCGATGGTGTGCGTCGTCAGGAAGCCGTCCTGCACGTTGAGGAAGGGCGTGTCGGAGTCTTCGGCGGCGCGGCGGGAGATCAGCGCCAAGTCGCCGGCTTCCTGGGCGTTGCGCCCGTAGAGTATGCCCCAGCCGCAATCGGATACGGAGTACACGTCGTCGTGGCCGGCGTGAACGTTGAGCGAATGCGAGGTCAGCGCGCGGGCGCCGATGTGGAAGACGACAGGCAGACGCTTGCCCGAAATCGTGAACAGCACCTCTTTCATCAGCACCAGCCCTTGGCCGGAGGTGAAATTGGTCACCCGTCCGCCGGCGACCGCGAAACCTTCGCAGGTTGTCGCGGCGCTGTGCTCGGACTCGGGTTCGATGAAAACGAGCTTTTCGCCCCAGAGGTTCTTCTGCCCGTTGGCCACGGCGGACTCGAAGCCGCCGCCCATGGTGGTGGAGGAAGTGATGGGATAGGCGCAGGCGCCCTGGCAGATGCGCGTCTCGACCCAGACGACCGCGCCGGCGCCGTCCGACGTGGTGGCGATGCCCGGATAGGGGAACTCCGGCGGGTGCGCCCCTCCTTTCTCCAGATAAAGAGGGGGAGTAATGGTTCCAACCGAAGTAGCCATAGCTTGCTCCTCCCCGGGACTCTGCGGCGTCAGACCGCGCCCCGAGGTCTGTAGTTTCCGTTTCTCTGCCTTGCGGGGAGCCCGCCCCGCCTCTTGTCCATCTTAAACTATACACTATCTCCGCCGCCGGGCGAAATCACGCGCCGGCGGGCGGGCCGGCGGTTCGCGTTCTTCATTCCCGCCGCAGCGGGGCGGACGCGGCGAAGAAATCGTTTGCCTTGCGGGCGGCGCAACTCCACGACGGATTCATACAGCGCGCATCCATTCCCGGTTTTTCCCGCGCGCACGCTGGAGTTGACGATGCTGTTTCCGACCCGGGCGCCGCGGGGAACGTGGATGCCGGCGATCTGAAGCCCTTGCGATTCCGCGATCTTCGCAAGGAAGCGGTCGGTCGGCACAGGCACTCCCTGCAGAATGCTGTTGCCGATGACGACCAACGCAGTTGCGCCCGGCCGAAGGCACCACGCCGCGCCGGCGGCGAACCGTACGCAGTCGTTGAAGTATAGAGCGGCATAGTTCGCCCATCCTTCCCCGCCGTAGATGCCCTTCTCGGGATTTCTGCCGCGCACTTCGGCAAGGGTCTCGCGAATCTCATTGCCGCCGATGGCCGGGTCGAGCTCGACCTGCTCTTTTTCTCGGGCGTTCTGCCAGTAGGTTCCGAAGTTGAGCGTTTCCAGACGTTTCAGATCGCCGGGGGTTTCGCACAACCCCAGCCAGTAGAGATGCGGGCGGGTATTGCGGTTGTAGTGGTAATTGTTCAAGTAGGGCGGGGACGTGACCAGCAGGTCGACGCTTCCTTGCGGCAAGGCCTCGTATCCGTCGAAAAACGATTTCAGGCGCACGCGCCCGGGCGGACGGCAGCCGTTGCTCCGTTGCTTGCGGTACCAGGCCGCATCGTCGGCCATCAGCAAGATTTTTTTGGCCAACGTCTCGATCACCGGATAGTCATGGACTTCCGGCCGGCCTGCGGCCGACTTGCGTCCCAGGCTGGGTTCGTAGGAGTAGTTGGAATAGTCCACCATCGTCGCCGCGAAAGCAAGGCGGAACATATCGACAATCCGCGCATCTTCCTGCCGGTCGATGAAATCCAGAGCCAGCAAGACCTTTTGCAGCACGTCCGGGCTGTAAAAAGGAGAGCGCGTACGGAAGCCGGCGGGAGGGGTCATGCGCGGGCGGGCGCCCTCGGCAGCCGCCCGGCGCCCGAATGTCTGGAATTCATCAACCGTATCCCGCAAGCGGTCGATTTCCACCCTGTGCGCTTCCAGCTTGGTCCGCGAGGCGAAAGCGGCATAGGGGTTGATCTCGAAACCGACGGCTTCATGCCCGGCGATGTCGGCTTCGACCAAGGTCGTTCCGACGCCCGAGAACGGGTCGAGAACGACGCCGGGACCGCTTGTAAAGCGCTTCAGGGCGTCTTCTACGAAATCTTTGGAAAACCCGGCGATCCACGGAACCCAGCGGTGAACCGGGGTTTCGCGGTTGGCCATGAATGCCGGGTCGCGAAAGGCGCATCCGTTGGCGGCTGCGCCGTTTCCGGCGCTCGTGGAGCCGGTTTCGCCCGATGCGTCCGCCGGCTGCCCCGAGTCCGGCAGATACTCGATATCAAGCGGGATCTGCCGCGGCGCGCCGGTTGCCCGCTCGCTGCGAATATCGGCAAGTTCCGCTGCGCGGCGGCTCGAAAGTCCTTCACTCATTCGGAATGAAATTCCTCTGTAATCCCGCCAAGCATCGATCAGAACGATTCTACCGCGTTGGCGCATGCCGCGTCACGCACGCAACGCCCTGGCGACCGATGGATTTGAGGGCGGCGAACCCCGCAGGCGGCGGAACAATGAGGGATTTTCAAGGCCGCCGCCGGTCTCCGCTGCAGGGTAAGCGCGGCCGCGGGTACGCTATTTCCTACCACCCCGTCATCCCCTCCCTGCCGGTCTGTGGGACCTTACACCTAGGCGAGAATCTTTTGCGCAACGACTCCGGCTACATCGGTGAGGCGAAAATCCCGTCCGCCGTAGCTGTAGGTCAGCCGTTCATGATCGAGACCCAACAGATGCAGGATCGTGGCTTGCAGGTCGTGGACATGCATGCGGTCTTCCACGGCGTGGTAGCCAAACTCGTCGGTCGCCCCATAGACAAAGCCGGGTTTCACGCCGCCGCCAGCCATGAAGATTGAATAGCCGTAGGGGTTGTGGTCGCGGCCGTCCGCGCCTTCGGAAAACGGCGAGCGCCCGAACTCGCCGGCCCATACGACCAGGGTTTCGTTCAGCAGCCCGCGGGATTTGAGATCGCGGATCAACCCGGCAATGGGCTTGTCCACTTCCCGCGCCGCCGCCGGGTGGCCTGACGGAAGCCCCTTGTGATGATCCCACTTTTCAGTTGCGCCCGAATGCGTCGCCTGCACGAAGCGCACGCCGCGCTCACTGAGCCGCCGCGCCAGCAGGCACTGCCAAGCGAAGTCGCGCGTGACCTCTTCGTCGAGGCCGTACAATTTTTTGACGGCCTCGCTTTCCTGCGAAACATCCAGGGCTTCCGGCGCCTCCATTTGCATGCGGAAGGCCAACTCGAACGCTTGAATGCGCGCTTCGAGGTCGGCATCGCGGCGCCGCTCGTCGGCATGACGCCGATTGACGGCGCGCAAGAAATCCAACTCCAGCTTTTGCTCGTCAGTGGTCGCGCCCAGCGGCCGCAAATGCTCGATCGGGTTGGCGATGACGTCGTCCGTCCGCATCGGCGACAACCCGATCGGCGTCCCTTGATACGTTCCCGGCAGAAAGCTCGAAGCAAATATCTGGTCGGCGGCATGCCCCTGCGTCGGCTTGATCGTAACGAAGCCGGGCAGATTGCGATTCTCAGAGCCGAGACCGTAGAGAACCCACGAGCCCATGCTCGGCCGCGAGAACGAAAGCGTCCCGGTAAAGAGCTGCAGCATGGCCGCGCCGTGGTCCACGCCCTCGCCGACCATCGAGCGGATGACGCAAAGATCGTCCGCGCAACGGGCGATCTCCGGAAACAGCGTACTGACCGGGGTGCCGCTCTCGCCGTGTTTCTCGAATTTCCAGAGAGAACGCATCAGCGCGCCGGCCTCTTTGGCGTTGAAGGTCAGCAAGCGCTTGATCGGCAGCGGCTTGCCGTGGTCGGCGTCGAGCCGCGGCTTCGGGTCGAAGGAATCGACGTGGGAAACGCCGCCGTGCATGAACAGGAAAATGACCCGCTTGGCGCGCGGCGCGAAATGCGTTTCCCGGGGCGCCAGAGGACCGGCAGGGGAGGCTGCAAACCCATCCCAATCTTTCAACAGCCCATAGAGTCCGAGCGAACCGAAGCCCAGAGCCGAGCCGCGCAGCAGCGCCCGGCGGTTCAGCCAAGGCGGCCTGCCTGAGCGGCGCAAGGACGCATCCGCGGCGCTTTGCCGGTCGCGGTCAATCGACATAAGGAACCTCTGAACAAGAGCACAGCGGGTTGGGATAATAGAGGGGTGCGGAAGGCACGGAGAATAAGGGGGAGAGCGATGAGCCAACGGACGTTTGCGGACATGGAGTACGAGGGGAAGAAAAAACAGACGAGGCGGGAGAAGTTCTTAGGGCGGATGGAGGCGTTGATTCCCTGGCAGCGGCTGGATGAGCGCATCCGCCCGTATTACCCGCAAGCGGGGCGGGGGCGGCGACCGTACGAGTTGTCGGCGATGCTGCGCATCCACTGCGTGCAGTTGTTCTACAACATGAGTGATCCGGGGATGGAGGACATGCTGTACGAGCTCGAGTCGGTGAGGCGTTTCGTGGGTTTGTCGTTGGCCGAGCCGCTGCCGGACGAGACGACGATTTTGCATTTTCGGCACTTGCTGGAGAAGCACGAGTTGGGCGGGGAGTTGTTGGCGGAGATCAACCGGCACTTGGAGGCGCAGGGGTTGCGCTTGCAGAAAGGGACGATCGTGGACGCGAGCATCATAGAAGCGCCGTCGTCGTTGAAGAACCGCAAGCGGGAACGGGACGGAGAGATGAAGCAGACGAGGAAGGGGCGGCAGTGGCATTTCGGGATGAAGGCGCACATCGGGGTGGACGCGGGTACGGGGCTGGTGCATAGCGTGGCGGCGACGGGGGCGAACGTGGCGGACGTGACGCAAGTGGGGCGGCTGCTGCACGGCGGGGAGGAGCAAGTACACGGAGATGCCGGGTATCAAGGAGTGGAGAAACGGCCGGAGCACCGGGAGCGTGCGCTGGACTGGCAGGTGGCGATGAGGCCCGGCCGGCGGCGGCAGTTGGCGGCGGGCAGCGCGGCGGCGCAGGCGGAGCGGCGCAAGGCGACAGTGCGGGCCAAGGTGGAGCATCCGTTTCTGTATGTGAAGCGGCGCTTCGGCTACGCGAAGGTTCGCTATCGCGGCTTGGCCAAGAACAGGGAACGGCTCAGCCTGTTATTCGGCTTGGCCAATCTGCTCATTGCCGAGCGTTATGCCACAGCCTGAGCGGCACAACGCAGGAGCAGTGCGTCCACAGCGGCTCGAAGCCGCTGAAACGGTGGTATAACTGTTGCCTGGAGGCCAAAATCAGCACAATTTCCATGCAAATCTCGATGAAAACCCCTCCTCAACCGCCCCCATCCGCCAACATCATCCTTCCTCTGCCCCTCTTACGCTATTATTCAGACCTTCCATAATGAAACTCGTTCGAGGCCAGCAGTATTTTGCAAAGACTTTTCCATGCCGCCTCTTGCGGACGTTCGGACGAAGTCTGCCGCGCAGCGAAAGTTGACAGGAAATCCTGCATCCGGCCGCGTTCCCATTCATTCGGCGGACGCGCGTACAGCAACTCGTAAGCGACTTTCAGTCGGTCTGAAGAGCGCAGCAGCCGTTGCGCCATGCCGGCCGCGGCGCGGTCGGCGAACCCGCTGTTCATCGCGTAAAGCGCCTGGGGCGCCGTATTCGTCACGGAACGCTTGCCCTTGGATGTCCGCGCGGCGTCTCCGAAATCGAACAGCGCCAGCAACGGCGGCAGCTTGCCCCGCCTCAGCGGCATATAAATGCTGCGGCGAACGGCAGCGTCCGGGTCGAGCCTGCGGTTGTCATAATCTTCCAACCGCCACGGCCCCAACGCGGTTTTGCCGCCGACAGTCGGATCGAGCATGCCGGCCGCGGCCAAGTAGCCGTCTCGCATCTCTTCGAACGTCAGCCGGCGCCGCATGAACCGCGACAGAAGTTTGTTGTCGGGGTCTTGCGCCCAGGCCTGCTCGGAGACGACGCTGCTCATGCGGTAGGCCGCCGAAGTCATGATCAGCCGGTGCATCCGCTTCACCGACCAGCCGTTTTCGACGAACCGCGCGGCCAGCCAATCGAGCAATTCGGGGTGCGTCGGACGCTCCCCCATCAGCCCGAAGTTGTTCGGCGTACGCACGATGCCTTGGCCGAAATGCCCGCTCCAGATGCGGTTGACCATCACGCGCGCGCTCAAGGGGTTGGCCGCCGACCCCAACCAGCGCGCCAATTCCAAACGTCCGCTGCCCGATTCGAGCGGGGCCTGCTCGGCCCCGGCAAGCGTCAACGGGAAACGCTTGCTTACCGGTTCGCCGAGATTTCTGTGGTTGCCGCGTATGAAAACGCGTTGGTTGACGGCTTCTCCCTCCGTCACGCAGTTCGCCAGCGGCGATTCGGGAAGCACGACGGAGGCCTCGGCTTCTTCGACGCGTTCCGCCAGAGCAGCCAGCCGCGCGCGGTCTTCCTCACCGAACTTTGCCGCTTCATCTTTCGCGTCGATATCGTAGGGCGCCCCCTTGGCAATCATATTCTCGTAAAGCAACGACGTCGGCAAGTCGGGAAGCTCCGGCGCCCTCTCTCCCTCGCGCGCCGCGGCCATTGCCTTTTCCAGCCAAGCGTCCGCGATCTCCGCTCTCTCTCCGAGGGTCCAGCGCAACTCCTCTCGATAGGCAGCGGCCACAGAGGCTTTTTGCGCATCCGGCGCATCCCGCCATGCCGCCAAATGAGGCCGCAGTATCGGGCGCGGCTGCAAATACTCTGCAAACCAGGCGGCAGTCTGCGCATTGAGACCGCTCCGCGCGGCTGCGGCGCCCGCGGCCGGCATGTAGTCGGCAAACCGCCGCGAGGGTCCTTCGAGAAGGTACCGCGCGACGGCGGCCTCCTCGGCCATTTCCTGTATCTGCTCCCATTGCTCGGCGCGTTCGGCGCGCCGTCTGTAAGCGTTATAGACTTGCGGCCGCACAAGCAAACACGTGTATCCGCGCGAATCGTCCGAACGCCAATCGTCATAAGACTTCGTGCCGGCGAAGATGCCTGCCAGCGCATAATAATCCTTCGTCGAAATCGGGTCGAATTTGTGGTCGTGACAGCGCGCGCAGGCGATAGTCAGTCCCAGGAAGGCTTTCGAAGTCGTATCGATTTGCTCATCGACCACGTCGTATTTCTTCTGCACGGGGTCGCGCTGCGCCAGCGCCTTCGGACCCAACGCCAGGAACCCGGTGGCAATCATCCCGCGCACGTTGATTTCACCCGGGTTTTCGGCAGGCAGCAAATCGCCGGCGATCTGCTCGCGAACGAACCGGTCGTAGGGCAAATCGCGGTTGAAGGCGTCGATCACGTAGTCCCGATAACGCCAAGCATGCTCGTAGAGGTTGTCTTCGTCCACGCCCATGGAATCGGCATAACGGGCCGCGTCGAGCCAGCGGCGGCCCCAGCGCTCGCCGTAATGCGGCGACGCGAGCAACTTGTCCACCAGACGAGCAAAAGCGCCCGGCTCCGTGTCCCGTTGAAATCGCTCGATTTCCTCAATTGTTGGCGGGAGCCCCAGTAAATCGAATTTTGCGCGCCGCAGCAGGGTCGCTTTCGGCGCTTCGGGCGCAGGCTGCAGGCCGGCCGCTTCCAGTTTGGCCAGAATGAACCGGTCTACGTCGTTGCGCGCCCACGACTGCCCGCGAACATCGGGCGGCGACAGGTCGGCGACCGGCTGAAAAGACCAGTGATCGCTGCTGACGGCCTCTTCTTCCGTCGCCGTCGCCGGTAACGGAACATCGGAACTCGGCCAAGGCGCGCCCATGCGCACCCAATCGATCAGCACCTCGATCTCTTCCTCGGCCAGCTTCGACGTCGGCGGCATCTTGATACGGCTCTCGTATCGAACGGCGCGGATCAACGGGCTCGATTCGTCTCCGGCAATCGCCACCTTGCCGATCACCGTTGCCGGATCGCGGAAATCAACCTCGGCGGACTGCACTTTCTCGCCGTGGCATTCGGCGCATTTTACAGCCAACAACGGGCGGACTTTCTTCTCAAAAAATTCTTCGCCCCCGGCGGCATACAACCCGCCGCCGCAAGCCGCCGCCAACAATACTGCGAGCAGGCGCATAGCCCGGAAATGATTTTAGCAAATGACGTCTGCGCAACCTTGACGGACGGCGCCGGGCTTTCACCGGCTTGACACGCATGCCCCGCGATTCGTACCCTTACAGCCGTTCATGATCGAATCGTCCGCCCTCTACGCGCTGATCGCCCTGCTGCCCATCATGGCGGTGATGTTTTTCCTGGTTGTGCTGCGCTGGCCGGCAACACGGGCCATGCCCGTCGCCTATGCGATGACAGCCGCGTTCGCGGCGTTGTTGTGGAAGGTTCCCGCGCTCCACGTGGCCGCGGCGTCGCTGCGCGGCATCGTCATCGCCGTCACGCTGCTCTGGATCATTTTCGGCGCGATCGTCCTGTTGCAAACCCTGACCGAAAGCGGCGCCACCGCAGCGATACGCCGAGGCTTCATGGACGTTTCGCGCGACCGCCGCGTGCAACTCATCATCGTGGCCTGGATGTTCGGCGCGTTCATCGAGGGGGCATCGGGCTTCGGCACGCCGGCCGCCGTGGCCGGGCCGCTGCTGCTTGCGCTGGGCTTTCCCGCTCTGGCCGCAGTGATGTGCTGCCTGATCATTCAGAGCACGCCGGTCAGTTTCGGCGCGGTCGGCACGCCCATTCTGGTCGGCATGGCGGAATCTCTGAACGTACCCGAAGTCGAAAACGCCCTCGCCGCCGCGGGCATTTCATATGCCGATTTCATCTACCGCATCGGCGTTTTCGCGGCAATTCCGCACGCTATCGTCGGCACGGCAATCCCGCTGATTATCTGTGCGATGATGACTCGCTTCTTCGGCGCGGAGCGGTCTTTCGCCGACGGGATCAGGATATGGAAATTCGCGCTCTTCTCCGGCCTCGCGTTCACCGTGCCCTACTGCCTGGTGGCGGTGCTGCTCGGCCCCGAGTTCCCCTCCCTGCTGGGCGGACTGTTCGGCCTTGCCTGCGTCGTCGGCGCCGCGCGGGCCGGCCTTTTCATCCCCGATGGCGAGCCTTGGGATTTTCCGCCTCGGAACCAGTGGGAGAAAAACTGGATGGGCAGCTTCAGCCCCGATTTTTCCGGAGGGGAACCGCGCATCGGCCTCAGCCGCGCCTGGACCCCCTACATTCTCGTCGCCGTGCTGCTCGTGCTGACGCGGCTATCGCAACTGCCCTTGAAGGCATGGCTGAGCTCCATTCAGATCGTCTGGGCCGACATCCTGGGCAGCGGCCTCTCCCAAGGCATTCAGCCGCTTTATCTGCCGGGCACGATTTTCATGATCGTCTCTCTTGTCACGGTTTGGCTTCACGGCATGAGCGCCGAGCAAACCAAACGCGCTTGGGCGGCATCGGTCAAAATGCTCGCCGGGCCGGCCTTCGCCCTGCTCTTCGCGGTCGCATTGGTGCGCGTCTTCATCGACTCGGACACGAACGCCTCGGGCATGCAGAGCATGCCGCTGGTGCTGGCCGAATTCGCGGCTTCGACAGCGGGCGCGGCATGGCCGTTCTTCGCCGCCATGATTGGCGCGCTCGGGGCCTTCGTCGCGGGCAGCAATACCGTCAGCGATCTGATGTTCAGCCTGTTCCAGTACGGCGTGGCCGACCGTATTCAGGTCCCGCGCCTCGTCATCCTGGGGCTGCAGGCGCTGGGCGGGGCGGCCGGAAACATGATTACCGTCCACAATGTTGTTGCCGCGGCCGCTACGGTGGGGCTGGTCGGCTGCGAGGGGCTACTGATCCGGCGCACTATCGCGCCCATGCTCTATTACGTCGTCTTCGCCGGACTCCTCGGCCTGCTTTTCAGCTACGGGATTTTTCGCGGCGCGTTTTAGCTCCGCCCGCATCAACCGCTGCACGCCCTTCAGATTGCTCTTCAATTCCTCGGTCGCGCCGGTAATCTCGTTTTCGTCATAAATCACGCGGGGCTCGAGCATCACGATCAATTCGGTTTTGTTGCTCGATTGCGTCGTGCTGCCGAAAGCGCGCCCGAGCACGGGAATCCGGCCCAGCACGGGCACGCGGCTGGCGCCGTAGGTGTTCGTCTCGCGGATGATGCCGCCGATGGCCACCGTGCCGCCGTCCTCTACGGTCACCTGAGTTGCGACGTTTCTGCGCGCGATCGTCGGCGACTGGATCGCCCCGCTGACGCCGGTGGGCGACGAGACTTCCTGATTGATAATCATTGTCACGATGCCGGATGCATTGACCCGCGCCGTGATCGACAGGGTCACGCCGGTCTGCACATTCCTGATCGTGTTGGTAAACAGCGACGATCCTTCCGCCTGCGCGCCGGCCGTCAAGGCCTGCGAAGACAGCGTTGGTATCGATTCGCCCACCGTCATGGTCGCCGGGATATTGTCGGTGGCAATCACGGACGGCGCCGAAATCACCCGGGTCTTGCCGCGCATCTCATTTCCGCTCAAAAACAGCGCTAGTTCGCGCGTGTTGCCGACGAGCGTACCGATATTCAACCGCGTCAGCCCCGACGTGTTGAAACTGCCGGTAAGCTTGCCGTTGACCCGCGAGGACGGGCGGTTGCGCAAGTACGCGGACACCCCGCTCGTCAGAGAGCCGGTCAAGACCACCTCATAGATCTTGGCGTTGATCAACACCTGCCGCGGAGGAAAGTCGAGTTCCTGCAGCGTCTTGTGGATCACTTCCCATTCCTGCTGGGTCGATTGCACCAGGATGAGATTGTTCACGTAGTCCGGAACAATACGGATACCCCGCGCCGCGGACGCCGCATCCGCCGCCTCGCCGAGCAGCGATCCGGTGTCGTCCGACGCGCCCGGGGCAACCGTCGGGACGCCTGAGAATCCCGGGCTCACGCCGGGAATCTGGATGAATCCGCCGCCCCCGCCGTACATGCCGCCCATACCATATCCGCCCATGCCGTATCCGCCGTAGGGAGAGCCCGCTCCGCCGCCGTAGGGGCCGCGGCCGCCCATGCCCCCGCCGAAACCGCCGCCCATGCCGTATCCGCCCATACCGTACCCGCCCATGCCGTACCCGCCCATGCCGTATCCGCCCATGCCATAGCCGCCGTACATGCCGCCGCCCATGCCATACCCGCCCACGCCGTAGAGCTGCATGATCGTGCCCGCGAGGTCCGCGGCCAAGCCGTACTGTACGCGGTAGATGAAGTTCTGCACGCCGCCGACCGTGGCGGCCTTGTCGAGCTTGCCGATCCAATCCCCTACTTCGTCGAACACGCGGGCATTCGAGCTGACTACGAGGATGGAGTTGATGCGCGGCAAAGGCACGAACTGAATCGCCGACTGCTCGGAAAGGGAAAATGCCTGAAAAACACTGCTGAGCTCTTCCGCCAACGTCGTCGCCAAGCTGTTTTCCACGCTGAACAGGCGCATGCGCTGGCGCGCCATCTCGGCGGTATCGAAAAGCTCGACCAATTCCATCGTCCGCCGCATATTGCGGCTGTTGTCGAGCACGATGAGGGTATTGGCCTGAGCGACAACCTGAAACTTGCCGCCATCGCCCAGGAAAGGCGCCAGGACTTCGCCGAGATCCGCCGCCGAAGAATAGTTCAGGCGAATCGCGTTCAACACCATGCGTTCATCGGGCGGCAAGTCTTTCGCATCGGTTTGCGGGCCGATCGGCGCCTGCGTTACGCCTTCCAGCGGCACGATACGGTACGTGTTGCCGACCTGAACGGCGACGGCCCCGTTCATGCGCAAAATCGTTTGCAGCAAGGGAAAGAGGTCGCTCTCGCGAAGCAGTCCGTAGGTGTTGATCGTGACCGAACCATCTTCGATCGCCGGATCGATGATGTAGTTGATCTCGAGTTTCCGCGCCAGGACGTCGATCACGTCGAACATGCCGGCATCGCGGAAGTTGTTGAACGATATGTTCGCCGGCGGATCGCCGCCTTGTTGCCCGGCGGGCTGCTGCTGCGCGAATGCCGCAAGAGACGCGAACACCGCCAATGCCGCCAACCTTTGGAAATGCTGCCATGAGTTTTTCATTTTTTTCTCGCGTGAAATTTTCGGTAAATGCCGGCCCCGTCCCTCCGCGGGAGTCGGAACCCGGGGATTCGTTTTTCTCTATTCCTTCTTTTCCCACCAGTGCTGCGAGCCGAAGGGCGTTGCCTGTACCCGGCGGATGTAGCCTTTGTATTCGAAGCCGTCAGGAGCGCCGTCAGTCGGGTCGGCGGCATACCCGCGCTCACTCACCTGCCTGCCGATGGTGTACTTGCCCTTTTCGACGGCGCCATTCGACGACGCGAGGCTTGCCTTCGGTTTGTTGTTCCTGGAATCCGCCATTTCTCGAGCTGCCACAGAGCTGCTTGCCGTTCTACGGCGCGGCGGCCGTTGTCTTTCCTCTTCGCGCCCGTCGAACTTCACCGCGGCAAGGTCTGATCTCGGCAACTCGATGCTTTCGCTGTTCCAGCCGAGCGTCAACGTATCTTCGGCGAACTCTTCCAAGGTATATTCACCGACTTTTTCTCCCACGCCGGTCCAGCGGGGCGGCGTTTCTGTGTCCGGCGCCAGCAAAGCCAACGGACCGTCGCCGAAGTCGATCACTCCGCGCAGCAGCGGCAGCCGCGGCTGTTCGACCTCCTCCTCGTCGGGAACGATGACTTCGATCACGGGATTGCGGTCGCGCGACAACAACAGACGCTGCGAAATCGCCGCATAATCCGCCGCCCGGACGGCCGGCGCCTCAGCCGCAGCGGGCATCGCCGGCAGATCGGCCATGCCGTCGGCGCCATCGAAAACCGCATACCGCTGCCGGGCGCGCTCGTATTGCCCGTAGAAAACCAAGCCGCCCCAGACGAACAGCGCCGCGAGGAGGACATTGAGCAACCCAAGTTTTTTCTTCACAGGCCTACCCTCGGTTGTTCGGCGCGCTTGACGAGCTCGGGGGCGCGTTCGGCCGGGAGGTAACCGGAAACCGTCATGCGCACGCTCAACGCTTTCGTCTGCGCATTGCTGCGCTGGAGTCGAAGGCTGCGGGTGGTCAGCAGCTTCGGCGCGTTGGCAATGGCCGCCATCAGATTTACGAACTGCTCGATCGCACAGGTAAAATCGACTGTAAGCGGAACCTGCGCGTAGTGTTTGCCCTCCAGCGAAACCGTTTCGAATCGTGAATTGCGCATCCCAATGCCCTCGTCCTTGAGCAAATCGCCCAGCAGCGAGCGCACCTCCGCCTGCGCCAGCGCCGGCGTAGAGGAATTGAGCAGAAGCCCCTCGATTCGTTCCAATGCCTGCTCGACCGCCCGATATTCGGCGTCGCTGAGCGGTTTCCGCCACACCTGTTCGCGCATCAACGCGAAACGCTGCTCCTGAGCTTCGACCGAACCGTCGGCCGGCGCCGATTCGCTTTGTGACGACCAAACGCCGATCTGCCACAAGCCGGCCGCGAGAAGCGCCGGCGCCAAACCGAGCAGCATCCGCTTTTCCCGTTGCGTAAGTTGCTTCATGGCTTCCCGTCTTGCTCCTCTTCGGAAGCGGCGCCGGCGTTTGGCCCGGCGCCCTCGGCCTGCGACATTTCAGTCTGCGGCGTCGATGCCTGTTGCGACGGGGCCGCAGGCGCATTCCGCGCGGGCGCCGCGTCTGCAACCGGCGGCGCCGAATTCAGAGAACGGCGCTCCGCGGCGATGCGAAACCGCTCGCCGTTTTCGGTCACGGTCAGCGATCTCAGGAACTTCGCGCCGGTAATCGTCAAGGATTCGTTGAGAAATGCGAGCAACGGCGCGGCTTCCGGAGCCGTGCCCTCGATGCGCACCCCGGAATCGTCGATCTCCAGACTGTCGAGCCAAGCGGTATCGGGAATCCGGTCCGACATATCGCTCATCATCCGCATGTCGATCTCGGTACGCGCGCGGAGTCTCTGCAGGAGCTCCAGCTTTTCCCGCGCATCGCCTGTCTGCTTGCTGTTTTTCTCGACTTCGAACACGATACGGTCGAGACGGTGGATCTCGGCTTCGAGGCGGCTCGCGTACGCGCTGTTCTGGATCAGCGGCCGCGCGGCGAAAGCCAGTCCCAGCAAACCGAGCAGCGCCAGCAGCACCGCCGTGGGCGCATACATCAACCGCGAGTTCGCTCCGCGGCGCTCGGGCGGCAACAAATTGGCCCGCCAGCCGAGGTAGGGGCAGGCGGATTCCAGAGCCGCGGCCATGGCCGACAAATCGCGCTGCAAATCGAATCCTTCGGGCGATTCCAGCGGGACGGGGAGCACGGACTCGACAGCTTTTTTTTCGAATCCCGGAAAGTCGGGGAGCGCCTCGAAACCGCCGACGGCGACGAACGCAGCCGGATCCTCGGGCGTCAGGCGCAAATCGGAACAGGCCAGTTGCATGGCGCGCCCCGCGGAAACCGACGCCAGATCGAACTCCGACGTCCAGGCTTCGCGCCCCTCCGCTTCACCGTAAAGCTCCAGGCAATCGGCCCTGAAATCGCCGATGACCAGCGGCGAGGGCGGCTCATCCCAACGAACCCGCAAGGCCGTGCGCAGCGCCGCCGCGGCCACGCTGAACGAGGCAACGGCCATGCCGGCCGCCACAAAGCGATCCGCGTAACCGTCGATGACCGAGGATTCGGCAATGACGACCATCAGCGAAATGCGGTTATCCGCAGGGCGGACGCCGGGCAGCAGCGCATAAGCATGGTAGATATCCTCGTCACCGAACGGATGCAGCGTTTCAAGCTGCAGGGCAACCGCCGCGGCCGTCTCCTTGCGGCTCATCGCCGGCAACTGCAGACGGCGAACGGTCACTTCCCGGCGCGGCAGGCACACCGTCGCCGCCACGTGATCAAGTCCGATCTTTTGCAGGAAGCCGGCGTACTCCGCGCCCCATTCGCCGGGTTCGCGCGTACGGAACCCGGCGATCGTGCAGCGCCCAAGTATGCGTACGCCGCCGGGGCGGGATTTCGCCGCCACGACAACAAGGTCATCGCCGCGAATTTCGATTCCGCAACCCACTCCCCAGCGTTTGACAGCGTTCCACATCGCGCCGTTGTCTTGAAAACCCCTTGTTCCTGAAAAAGCGCGGTTAGACTAGAACGGCTGGTCGTACCAGCGAACGATCCGAATCGGGTCGGGTCCGTCGGAACGACCGAATTCCACAACGGCGGAAACCGAACGCACCGCCCGAGGTCCGTCCGAACCGGCGCCGGCCAAACGCGCGACGGCCGTGAGGGTATAGCGCAGCGATTTGCCTCCAAGTCCCAAGCGTATCCCGGCGCGGAACTTGTCCAGGCCGCTCATGCCCGGGTCGTCGGACGTCAACGGCCGCACGGCGCGAATGGTTTCGACCGCGCGGGCGATATCGGGCGTCAAGCCGGTCGCAAGCAACATTTCGCGCGATGCATAGTTGACGTTCACGGTTGTCGAGCCTCTGGTGGTCAAGTTGCGCATCAGGCCGCCCGTCCTGAGCAGCCGCGGCCGAGCATCCCCGCGGCCTCCGGCCGCCTGCTCCGTCGTTTCGCGGAATGCGCCATAAAGCAGATCCGGCGTGATTCCCGGGATAACGAGAAGTTCCTCCGTCTCTTGGATAGACGTAGGTTGACCGTCAAAAGACGAATCGGAAGTCGGATTTATTTGTCCGCCGTCCGCAGCCCCATACAAACTGACCTCGCGTTGCCTCAACCGCTCGCGGAAAACCGCGACCGCCGACGCCAAATTCAACGCCCGGCCGCTGTCCATACCCGACGAAACGAGCAGCCGCGCCAGCGCCTCGGGAGACGCTTGGTTGACGTCCAGTTTGCCGTTTTCGCCGACAATTTCGACGTCGGCGCTGCCGCTCTCGAACTGAAAGCGCATGAAACGCTGCCCGACCGTAAACCCTTCATCCGGCTTGTCCGGATTCGCACGGCGCACAATACGCTGCATCGCCGCCTCGATGGCCCCATGGGCCAAAAAATATGCTTTGGTCGAATCGATTTGCAACGAAGCGCGGTCGATTTCGTTGCGCACGGACGCCGAGAGAGCGAAGCCGACCGCCGTGAGTACAATGACCGTCCACAATACGGCGATCAACGCCGAACCGCGGTTGCGGCGGTCTTCCTTGCGTGGTTCCCGGCAAGTTGCTCGGCGCACCGCGTCCTTACCTCCCGTAGCTCATCAGCAGCCACAGTTCCTCGTCGTCCGCATTGTCCGGCTCGCGGTATTCCGCCCGAATCTGCGCGGTGACCGTCACGGGCTGCAGCCCGGCCTCGACAGCCGCCGGCACCATCTCAACCCGCACCGCAACGGGCAGTCTTTGCCAGTCGTCCCAGACGGGAACCCATTCCCCCGGAGCTTCCTGCAGTCGCGGATATCTCAGGTACGAAAACCGGCAGAAGCGCAATCGGTCGGCGGCGATCAACGAATCGGCGCGCGCTCGAACCGGCGCAAAAATCAGGCGGCGCCCGGAAAAGCTCGTCGGGTCCGGCGTTGCCTGCAGGACGAAACCGCCCAGGCTGCGCGGCCCCCGATACGGCAATTCGTTCAGGATCAGCCGCCGGCCTTCATCGCCGTCAATCACCGACAATTCCACGAGGCGCAGCCCCGAGCGGACTCCCGCCTGCAGCGAGTACGCCGAAACGAAACGCATCTGCGACGGCCCGCCGTGAAAGAAAGGAAACATGGGAACGCCCGGGCGGTTCGGCGGCGGCTGGGCCACAACCGGCACGAGTCCCGCCAGTTCGGCGTGGAGCAGGTTGTTTGCGTTGGCGATGCGGCGGTCGAAGGCAACGGCCTCCCTCGAATCCCGCCACGCGCCGACGCCGGTTTGCAGCGCCGTCACCAATCCGAGCGAAAACATGCCCAGCAGGGTAAATGCAACCAGGGTCTCGATCAGAGTCATTCCGGCCCGGCGCGAGTTTCGCCGCGTCATCGGATGCGCACCCGCCGATAGCCCTCGAAATCGACCGACCTGCGCTCGCCGCCCGATTCCCACCAGATCTTCAGATCGATGCGCACAAGCCGGCTGCCGGTTGCGCTCATCCCATAGGCGAAGGCCGGCGTTGCCTCGGCTTCCCATCCGGAGGCCTCGTCGAATCCGCCCTGCATCGGGGTTCCCAACGGGATCGGGCGCATCGTCAGCAATTCGTTCATGCGCGTCTTGGCCAGCATCGCCGCCCGCGTATATTCGCGCGTCATCGCCGCCCCGGCGAGCGACGCGCTCATCATGGCAATCAGCCCGGTTACCGCCAGCCCGAGAAGGGCGATGGCTACGATCATTTCGAGCAGGGAAAAGCCGCTTCGTTTCTCGCGCCTGCTCATTCGCCGCCCTCCCACTCTTCGGGCAGACCGGTCAGGAAATTCATGCGGAATCCCAGCCGTTCGCCTTCGCCGGCTTCCAGCATCAACGCGAACGCCGGCGCCGGGCTGCCCGGAAACAGAATCACGCTGTGGGCTTCTTCAAGGCCGGCAATCGCGACGCCGTCCTCGAACTCCAATGCCTCAACCCAACCGCCGCTCTCGGCGAGCGCGCGCAGCCGGTTGCCCCGCGGATCGATCGTGATCTGCACGACCTCCTGGCGGCGGTCGGCGTATTGCTTCGCTTGCAGGAAGAACGCCTGCGCCTGCTCGACCGCACCGCGCAGCCGGATGCCCGACAACCCGCCGGCCACCGTCGGGTAGGCGATGCTCGCCGCCAGCCCGACGAGAGTCATCACGACCAGCATTTCGATCAGGGTGACGCCGGCCCGCATGCGGTCTGCCGGCGAGTCTCGGCGGCCCATGCGATGCTGCATCGGTTTCTGAGGGCGCAACGCCTCTTGTCCGGCTTTGCCGCGCGCCGCTAACGCCAACTGACGACATCGGCGGCGCCGTCCGCGCCGCCCGGCTCTCCATCCGCGCCGTAGCTGATGACCTCGGGCCCCGACCCGTGCTCGCCCGGATAGCGATAGATGAACGGGTTGCCCCAAGGGTCGAGAGGAATGTCCTTGCTGAGGAACGGTCGGATCGCCTCCAGCCCTTCCCCGGCTTCCGGGTACCGCGCGTGCTGCAAGTTGTAGCGCTGCAGCGCCGTCATGAACGCGTCGATCTGCGTCTGCGCCGCCACGCGCCGCCCTCTCTCGACCTCCGGCCCGAGCTGCTGGAAGGCGATCGCGCCGAACAAGGCGATGATCGTAACCACCACCAGCATCTCGATCAAGGTGATGCCCGCGCGGCGGCGGTTCCGCCTTGACGTTTTCCGTTCGTAGTTCATCAGAACCCCATCTGATTGATGCTGGTCAGCGCCAGCATGATGCTCAGGATCATGGCGCCCACGATGACGCCCATTACAAGGATAACGACAGGCTCGAACAACGCCGTGAAACGCTTTATTGCCGTACGGGTGTCCTTGTCGTAGATGTCGGCCATGCGCACGAACATCTTGTCCAGATGCCCGGTTTCCTCGCCGACCGTGAGCAGGTGGCCGGCCAGAGGCGGAAATTTGCCGGTGCGCGTCAAAGGCCCGGCCAGCCCCTCGCCGCGCTTGACGCCCTTGGCCACCGGGTCGAGCGCGGCGGCAAGCACCCTGTTCGACAGGATGCCTTTGGAAATTTGCAGCGCCTGCACCAGCGGCACCGTATTGGCGACCAGCGTCGCCATCGCCCGCGCCATGCGCGACGTATCGGCCTTGAGCAGCGCATCGCCCAGCAGCGGCGTCCGCAACAGCAGCGCGTCCCAGCGCAGTCTGCCGGCGGGGGAACGAATCCAGACGCGCAAGCCCAGCGCGGCCGCGGCAAGCAGCGCGATGAACGGCAAGCCCCACTGCTGCACGAAATCGCTCGCGCTCAGCAAAAGCTGCATGGGCAGCGGTATCTCCATGTTCGTTGTCGTAAACGCCTCGGCAAAACGCGGAATCACGTAATGCAGCAGGACGAAGATCGACGCGCAGCCGACCACGACCAGTAACGCCGGATAGGTCAGCGACGACAGGATGTAGCCGCGCAATTCATCGCGGCCGCTCTCGAACTCGGCCAGCCGGTCCATCACCAGCGGCAGCGCGCCCGAAACTTCGCCCGCGCGAACCATGCTCACGTAAAGCTCGCTGAAAACCCGCGGATGCCCGGCCAACGCCTCGGCGAACGACTTGCCGCCGCGCAGCGAACGCTGCATATCCTGCACGACGGCCTGAAAATCCTTGCGCTCGGTAAGCTCCGCGGTAATCGTCAGCGCCCGATCGAGAGGAATGCCGGCGTTGAGCAGAGTCGCCGTTTCCTGGGTGAAGTGCAAGATGTCTTTCGAGGCGCGGCGGAATCGAGGCAACTCGAACGAAAATCCGCCCGGTTTGGCGGAGTCGATGAAAGTCGGCGTCATGCCCATCGCGCGCAGGTCGCGGGCAGCCGCGCGGCTGTCGTTCGCGGCGAGAGTCCCGCTGCGCATCTTGCCGTCGGAGGCCAGCGCCTTGTAATGAAACGTCGTCATCGCTTGCAAACGCCCGATCAAAACTCCTGCGTCACCCGCACGACTTCTTCCACCGAGGTCACGCCGCGCTCGATTTTCTCCCAGCCGTCCTCGCGCAGATTGCGCATGCCGTTGCGCCGCGCCGCCGCCGTCAATACCGACGCGTCGCGGTTCTCCATCGTCAATTGCCGAATCTCGTCGTTCAGTTCCATGAGTTCGAAGATGCCCATGCGGCCCTTGTAGCCGATGCCGCCGCAACTCTCGCAGCCCGCGCCGCGGTAAGTTTGCGCCCGCCGCCCGTCCGGCGTATCGACCGTCTCGCCGGCAACGCGGCAATCCTTGCAGATCACCCTGACCAGCCGCTGGGCCAGAACCGCCACGACCGACGACGTGATCAGATAGTTCTCTACGCCCATGTCGGTCAGCCTCGTCACCGCGCTGGGCGCATCGTTGGTGTGCAGCGTCGAATAGACGAAGTGGCCGGTCAGCGCCGAGCGGATGGCGATATCCGCCGTCTCCCGGTCGCGAATCTCGCCAACCATGATGACGTCCGGGTCCTGGCGCACGATATGCCGCAGCCCGGCGGCGAAGGTCAGCCCGATCGTCGGGTTCACGTGAATCTGGTTGATCCCGTCCATCTGGTACTCGACCGGGTCTTCGATGGTGATGATTTTTTTGGTCGGGCCGTTAATCCGCTTCAGCGCGGAATAAAGCGTCGTCGATTTGCCGCTGCCGGTCGGGCCGGTAACCATGAAAATCCCGTGGGGAAGCGCGGTGAAGTACTCCATCCGCGCGAGCATATGCTCATCGAAACCCAGCGTCGTCAATTCGTAGAAATCGGTCGCCGAGCGGTCGAGCAGGCGCATGACGACCGATTCGCCGTAGAGCGTGGGCAGCGTCGAAACGCGCAGATCGACTTCATGACCGAGCACCTTGATCTTGATGCGGCCGTCCTGCGGCAGCCTGCGCTCGGCGATGTTGAGCTTGGCCATGAGCTTCAGCCGCGAGATTACCGCCGCCCGCAACTCGCGCGCCGGAGTCTCCTGCTCCTGCAAGACGCCGTCGATGCGGAAGCGCACGCGAAAATCCTTCTCGAACGGCTCGATGTGAATGTCGCTCGAACGTTGGTCCAACGCCTGCGCGATCATCGCGTTCACGTAGCGGATGACCGGCGCTTCCGAAGCCATGTCGCGCAGGTGCTCGATGTCCGCCGAGTCCCCTTCCGCCAATCCGACTTCGTATTCCTGCGCTTCTTCCTCTTCGGCGCCGTGACAGCGCTCGAGCGCATCGAGGATATCGCCTTCCGACGCCAGCGAAACGACAACGCTTGCGCCGGTCAAGTTGCGAATCGTCGCCAGCGTCTCGAAATCCAGCGGGTCGGCCATGGCCACCCGCAGCGCCGATTCTTCCCAGGAGAGCGGCAGGAACAGATACTGCCGCATATAGCGCGGCGAAAGGCGTTCGATATCGGGAAGCGCTTCCGGAAAATCTTCCGTCGTCAGCAAGGGGACTTCCAATTGCTCGGCCAGGGTCTCGAGCACGTCTTTGGGCGCGGCGAACCCCAGATCGACCAAAATCCGGCCGATCCTGTCGCCGCGCTCCTTTTGCAACTCGAGCGCCTGCTCCAGGTCGCCGGGGTCCACAACCCCCCTGTCAACCAGCATTTCGCCCAGCCGCCGGGGCGCCGGGACAACGGCAAGCGAAGACGGCGTTTCGACGTTCACCGTTAGTAGTACCTCGTGCTCAAGCTCGCGGCGGAAGCCAACTCGCCCCGCGCGCCGGCCATCACTACCTGCCTGGGAAGCTGAGTCAAATCTTCCCAAGGGAAATAAAAGAGCGAAACGGCAAGGGCAACCTGCTCTTCCGCGCCGACTTCCGTCAACCCGGCGCCTTCGCGCGTCAACACTTCGCGCATCATGCGCTCCAGGTCTTCCATGCGCTGCCGCTTGCGGATATTCAACTGCCGCTTCTCTTCCTCGGTATAGGCGCTGCGGAAAGGGCTCACGTTGGCCACCGGAACCAGATTGATCTCGACCGAAAACACCGCGCCGTAATCGGCCAGATAAGCTCCGCGCGCCGTGCCGACCATGGCTATCGCCGGGACGATGCTTATCGAACGGAAATGCTTGTCCACGGCCTTTTCCATGGCGGCCACCTGTTTGCCGAGAGCCGTCGTCCGCGCCGGAATCTCGCCGCCGAAGGCCGCGGCGGCGAGCAAAGCCAAAGCCACGATGCGCGCCGTCATTGCCCAAACCCTCTCAGTGAGGCCGTATCGATCTGGAACAGTTGCCGCTTGAGCGTTTCGTGCTTGGTATTGACCAGCTCATACCCAACCGCCGCGTCTTCGTGGACCTCCGCCAACTCGCGGCGCACCTCGGCAATTTGCGCGGCCACCCATTCCCGATCGATTTCCGCGGCGGAAACGTTGCCGGCCGCGGCGGCCTCGATGCGCCGGGCCTCCGCGGCGGCGGCTTCCCGCGCCGCGGCCTGCATCTCTCCCTGCCAATCGACGGCCGGCGCCGGCGCGCCGAAGGTCAGCGACCAGCCGCCCTCGGTTCGCGCCAAAGTCGGCTGCGTCGCCCAGGACCCGGCGAAAAACACCAGCAGCAGCGCCGCCATGCCCAAGGCGAACCGCGGCGCTCCGCCCAGCAAAGCCCGCCGCAAGCGCTGCGCCGCCGAGGGTTCCAGGATCGGATCGGAAACGAAGGCAATCCGCTGCGGAATCTCCTCTTCCGGCAGACGCAGCAAGGCGGCATGCATCAGCCGCAGACGCTCCAGTTCCGCCCGTCCCGCGGACGAGGTTCGCAACCAGGCTTCGACCTCGGCCCGCTCGGCCGGAGTCAACTCGTCGAGCAAGTAATCCCACAAGCGATGAGGCGCATCATGCATTTCTTTTCCCTCCATTTCTGACGGCGGCCCCTAGGCCGGAGCCAACGCACCCTGCAATACGTCCAACGCACTGTAAAAACGCGATTTCACCGTCGAAGTCGGACAGTCGGCAATCTTCGCGATCTCGTCGAATTTGAACCCCTGATACACCTTCAGCAGCACGACTTGGCGCTGGTCGCCGTTCAGCCGCCCCAGCGCCTGCTCGACCGCCAAGCTCAATTCCGCGCCGGCGAAGGTCGTTCCGTCGAACCGCGCGCGCGCCAATCCGGCCGGATCGACCGCCTGCTCGATGTTTTCGTCTTCGACGACGGGCTTCGCCCGGCGGTACAGCGAAATCGTCTCGTTGTGCGCAATGCGGAACAACCACTGTGGAAACCGCGCGGGGTCGTTCAGCTTGGCGATGCCGCGGTAGGCTTTCAAGAAGGTCTCCTGGCATAGATCCAGAGCGTCTTCGCGATTGCCCACCGTCCGCAGGATATAGTTGTAAACCCTTTTTTCCCAACGGGATACAAGTATGTTGTAGGCTTCGACGCCGCCCTTGCGGGCGCGCAGAATCAGATCGCGGTCTTCGACGTCGCGAAAGATCAACGCACTGTCCGTCCACTAGGCAAGACGCCGCGGAAACGCAAAAAGACGACGCGGCGCGCCAACCCCATTATTTCCGCAAATACGCCGCGTTGCGCAACCATTCTCTTTTCAACGAGTTGCGTCCGCACGGCCTGGATTCCAAAAATATTTTTTGTTTCCTTGCCGAAAAAACGCCGTCATGATTCGTCTTACTTGGTGACGATAGAAATCGAGAAAAAGGTTCGATTGCTTCTCCTTGTGAAACCACAAGAAAGATAGGCAGCGGGGAGCGCCCACTCCCCGCTGTTTTTCTCTTCAGCCCTCAGAAGCGCCTCCACCCGCCGCCGCTCGCTTCCATCGCTTCTTTCGACATCGATCCAGGCCGCAAAATTTTTCCGGCAGGCGAACGGACCGCCCTTGCGGCTCGTCTCTAAAAGTACAGCCTGCCTGTGGCGGACGCAATCCTCACGCCAACCCCGCCCCCGCGCGGCCTGCGCCGCGGGTTGCTAACCTTCGAGGAATCGTGCCGCGCGCGCGCCGCCTCGTCGTTAACGCCGACGATTTCGGATTCACCCGAGATGTCAACGAGGGCATCGTGCATTGCTTTCAACACGGCATCCTCCGTTCGACCTCGCTCATGGCCAACGGCGACGCGTTCGACGACGCGGCGCGCCTCGCCGCCGAGAATCCCGGCCTCGACGTCGGCTGCCATCTGGTGCTGGTCGGCGGCGAAAGCGTCTCGGCGCCAAATTGCCGGTTGCCCGAGACCCTGCCGCGGCTGTTGCGCAGCCTGCCGCCCGCGGCATGGATCGCCCGCGAGTTCCGGGCGCAAGTCGAAAAGACCATCCGCGCGGGAATCCGGCCGACGCACCTCGACACTCACAAGCATACGCATTTGCTGCCGCCGGTCCTCGATGCGTTTCTGCGCACCGCGGAAGAATACGGCATTCCCTGGGTCCGCCGCCCGTTCGATCTGCCGCTGGGCGGTTTCGCCCCGAGCTTGCGGCGAACTTTGGCCGCGGCGGCGCTCCGTCCGCTCGAAATCCCGTTTGCCGAGGCGCTGCGCCGCCGCCGGCGCCGCGCCGCGGATTACTTCGCGGGTTTTCGCCTGACCGGCGGATTCCAGACAGGACAATTGTTAACCCTGTTCGACCGCCTGCCCGAGGGCACGGGCGAGCTCATGTGCCACCCGGGCATCTGCGGCGCGGAACTGCGCGCCGCCGCTACCCGCCTGAAGGAAAGCCGCGAAGCCGAGTTGCGCGCCCTGACCTCGCCGCGGGTCAAGCAGCGGGCGGCCGAGTTGGGTATCGCCTTTGTCGGCTTCGCCGATCTGTAACAGCCCGCCCGAGGAGCCGCGCGGCGGCGCCCGCGCAAGAACCTCAGGACGGGGCGAACCGCAAAACGTCCGTTCCGCCGGGGAATGCGCTTCAGCGGGACGCGATGGCGTGCCCCAGCTTTTCTCTCTTGGTGCGTAGATAGGCCGCCGCCCGGTCGCCGACTTCGGGGTCGCAGGCAATCCGTTCGACGACTCGAACGCCCGCCCGCTCCAGCGCGGCCGCTTTTTCCGGGTTGTTCGACAGCAAGCGCACCTCGCGCAACTCGAAATGGCGCAAGACGGCCGCGGCCGGCGCGTAGTCGCGCTCGTCCGCGTCGAACCCCAGTTGCCGGTTCGCTTCGACGGTGTCCGCCCCTTCGTCCTGGATTTGATACGCCCGCAGCTTGTTGAGCAGGCCGATGCCGCGGCCTTCCTGCAGGTCGTAAATCAACAGGCCGCGGCCGGATGCCGCAATCGCGCGCAGCGCCATCTCGAGCTGCGGGCCGCAGTCGCAGCGCAAGCCGGCAAACGCTTCTCCAGTCAGGCAGCGCGAATGGACGCGCAGCATCGGCGCGGCGCCTTCGCCCGACAGATCGCCCGTCTTGAGCACGACGATCTCCTGTTCGCCGCCGCCGCCGGCCGCGCGGAAACCGCAAATCCGAAACGCCCCGTACCGCGACGGAAAATCGGCCTCGGCCACCTGTTCGACCGTGACGGCCGGCAGCGCCTGGTTTCCTTCCGCCATGATTGCCCGCGGCCCGCGCCGAAAAACACGGGGCGGGCGCCGCTCAAGCCCCTAGAATCATTATAGGCGTCTTGCAGCGCCGTCCAAGCCCCGCGGCCGCGCTTCGGGGCGCGCCCATGGCCCAAGCCGATTTACTGGTTACCCTGCTGGTGAAGATCGCGGTCATCGCCTCGATGGCCAGCATCTCGCTGCGCTGGAATTTCGCCAAGCGGATGTTCCTGCGCGAGCAGCGCACTATCCGCCAGCGCCTCGAACTCAGCTCGCTGTTCGGCGCCGTGTTCGCCGCCGGCACGCTCGTTCGCGTGGTGCTCGGCTACCGCGCCGCCGAGGTCGGCCTCGAAGGCGCTTTCGTCTCCGGCCTCGTCGGCGGCTACGTCACCGGATCGGTCGCCGGCGCCGTCATCGCCCTTCCCGCGTTTCTCTCGCCCGGCTTCGAATGGGCGTCGCTGCCGCTGCTGGTAGGCGTCGGCGCTCTCGGCGGACTCATTCGCGCACTCTCCCCCGGCCCCGAGGAAGTGTGGCGCTTTTCCCCGTTCTTCCCGTTTACGCTCTGGTCGTGGACGCGCGGCCGCATCCCCCGCAGCCAGGGGGCGTTTCAACTGTTGCTGTTGGCGAGTTGCCTGTCTATCGAGTTCGTGCGCACCAGCCTGGCTCATGCCTTCGAAGACCGCGCCCGGCTGTTCGCCCCCTACCCGAAAGACGCCGCTCTCAACCCGTTGACCGTGGCTCTCGTCTATTGCGCCACGGCCGTATGCGTCGGCCTGACGCTGAAGGTCTGGAACAACACCCGCAACGAATGGAAGCTCGAACAACAGCAGCGCCTGCTGATCGAAGCCCGCCTGCTCAACCTGACCAGCCAAATCAACCCGCATTTCCTGTTCAACACGCTGAACTCGGTGGCTTCGCTCATCCGCATCGACCAGGACCAGGCGCGGCAGACCGTTTTCAGGCTTTCGACCATCCTGCGCCGCCTGCTGCGCAAGCACGACGCCTTTTCGCCGCTGCGCGACGAGCTCGCCTTCATCGACGACTATTTGCAAATCGAACGGGTCCGCTTTGGCGACAAGCTGCGCATTGAAAAGGACGCCGCCCCGGAAACCCTCGACACGCTGATTCCGAGCATGATCCTGCAGCCTATCGTCGAAAACTCGATCAAGCACGGCATCGGCCCCAAAGTCGAGGGGGGAACGATCCGGCTGCGCAGCGGCCTGCGCGGCGGGCGATTGCAGATCGAGGTGGAGGACGACGGCATCGGCATCCCCGAAGACGTCATGCTGCACGTCTTCCACAAGGGCATAGGCTTCAGCAACGTACATGAGCGCTTGTCGGTGTTGTTCGGCGACGACTTCCATCTGACGGTCGAACACCGGGAAGGGGGCGGCGTTCGCGTCAGGGTGCAAATCCCCGAGCTCCATGACCCCGACGTCTCCGGCATGCGCGCCTTCGAACCGGCCAAGGCCGGCTGAGTGCGCCTGGAAACCGTCAATCCCGGCTCAAAGGGGCGGCGCGTCCGCAAGGTCAGCTTCGCATAACCCGCTCGATACCCGGAGTCAACGCGAATCGCGAAGATCGGGGGCAGCCCCCGGGGGAATCGAACGGCCCGATCAGAACCGTTCATCCATCAAGCGGCTGATCCGCCGGTTTGCAGCGCTGATTAGCTCGACGTTCTCGCGATCGGGCCTTTCCAACTCGTCGAGCAGGCCGCGGCGGCGCGCCTTGTTGCGCTGGTAGGCTCCGCACAGATGGAAACCGACACAGCCGGGGTTGTTGAAAAGGTCCGCCAATACTTCCGCGTACCATTCGCCGTTGTTGGGGACGAAACCTTCGGCGGGAGCGGGACGCTCGATCCCTGCCGCGTCGGCCAGCAGCACGGGCTTGCCGGTTTTCTCATGCCATTCGTCGAGATGGGTAACCGGATCGCGGAAGTCCTGGAACGAAAGCACGTCAACGAAAGGCGCCGCGGCGTCAACAACTTCCTTGGCGATGGCGGCGTTGGCCTCGTACCGGTCGCCAAGTATCAAATGGTGAGGGTCATAGCGGCGGATGGCGTCGCGGGTCGTCCGGTAATAGGCGCGGGCCAGCGCGGCGAGTTCCCGGCGGCCCGACTCGGTCTTGAGGCGTTCCGTGTCGAAAATCGGTCCGCGCCAAGCGTTCTCAGCGCGCTCGTGAACCCACGTCGGGCAGTCGCTGTAGAAGTATCCGACGAGGTTGCGCTCTTCGCTCAGCGCGGCGCAGTGCGAGCGCGCAACATAGTCTGCCCATTCCTTCCACTGCGGCCCTTGAAAGTCGAAGTGGCGGGTGTGCTGCTCCCACTGGTGGGATTCGGTGAACGGGAGCAGGTGGCAAAAGGGCATGTCCAGCGCCCGGTATTCGTCGTTGGTGAACGGGCGGGAGTGCCTCCATTTGCGCACGGTCACTTCCTGGACCCAGCCGACGGTGTTGAACCCCCACTTCCTGAGGTTGGGGGCTACCGATTCCCGGATCCACCGCGTGGTGCTGCCGCCGTACTTGTCTCGCCAGATGCGGATGTTCTCCGGGTAGCGCAGGCTCGCCGGATCGATATGGTTGAGCCCGAGTGAAAAGAAGGGCCGCCCTTCCGGCGTGATCAGCCACCAATGGCCGCCGCGCCGGCCCAGGGTAAAGAAGCCGTCGGGTTGGGTCTGGGTTGTTCGGGCTGCGGAGGAACCGCCGCCGGCGGTTGCCGCAACCGCGGAATGCCTGAGGAATCGACGTCGAGTCAGGGGCATGGCTATTTGTCCGTACGTTTCTTCAGCAAAGCAAGCCGCTGTTCCATGATGCGCCGATAGGCGGCCTTGGTTTTGTAATAGGCGGCGTGAAGCTCGCTGATCGACTGCTTGTCGAGAGGTTCGCGAACCGCATCGAAGATCCTTCGATTCGCGCTGCGGACAGTTTCTACGAGGCTCCGGTTCGGTTCGCCGTCGATATTGTAGAAACCCGGTTGGCCGCGGTCGTAGGCCCGCCGCCAATGGGACTGATCGAACAGCACCGCGCAGTAGGAAACGCCGATGAAATTCGGGTCGCGAGCGATGCGTCCGGCCAGCAGGTCGTAAAGGACTCGACGATCAACGTGGTCAGGCACGGCGCCGGGAGCGCCGGCCTTGCCCTGAAGAGCGAGGGGATAGACGTTTCCAAACTCCTGATCGCTCAGCACAGCCGGCGTTCCTATCGCTTCGACACTGGGGCCAATGGGGTTCACGTCACTCAGATCCTGCGGGCCGAGAGCGTCGATGTAGGGGGCGATGCGTTTCCAGATGCCTTGCGTATACGTCGTGTGCTTGACGTAGGACCCGAGCACCATGTGATTCGAGTCATGCTTGCGGATCTCGGTGTGCGAGACCTTGTGGAGTTGTTCGACGATTTCGCCAAGCAGCGCCTCCGCGTCGGCGAGGATGTCTTTGGAACCGGCTTGCGCGGGCAGCGGTTCGCCGGCCTTGACTGCCGAGATCCAACGCGGATAGGTCAGCGAGCCGTTCTTGCGCAGGTCTTCGAAAGAGGCGAACCTCGTCCTGTAAACGGCGTTCAGCTTGGCGATGTCACCGCGGTAGCGTTGTTCGAGAACATGGAGCAGCCGCTCGCGTCCGGGGCTTTCAGGCGCGCGGGAAAGGGTCTGGTTGATCCAAAGGTCTTCCCGCATGAACGACCCGTAGCCGTAGTAGTAGCCGAGGACCCACGGATTGTCCTTATTGGGCGCGGCGCGTTTGGCGGCCTCCTCGCTGACATACCGCGCATAGTCGGCGCTGAAGACATCGGGACGTTTCTCGCCGGGTTTCAGCTCGACGGAGTGCTTGATCAAGGGAACATGGATGGCGTAGGGGATCTTGGCTTCGCGGTAGATATTGTCCGCCAGGTCGGCGTCAATGTTGCCGAAGCGAATCCGCTCAAGACTGTAAGCGCCCGACCATACGCTATTGAAGCCCAGTTGGCGCATCTTGCGGATGCCGTCGCGCATCCACTCTTCCTGACTGCCGTTGTAGGCGAATGTGATGGCCCCCTCCGACATGCTCGTGATCGGATGACTGACGCCAATCCCGAAAAAGCCGTGCCCGTCGGGAGTGACCAGCCACCAGCGTCCCTGGATTCGCTCGGTGTGGAAGAAACCCGTCCGCTTGCCCGTGATGTCAAGGAAGCCGCCGTATGGGTCAAGCTGCCGGCCATGGACGGGAACGCACAGCAGCAAGAGAATCGAGCACAGGGCTGCGGGCTTGATCCGCTGCAGGATTTTCATTGGACCCGGAGTTCCCTCACGCGGATCCGCCGCCAGCGGCAGACTCTGCCCGGCAGCCAGCGCTCTTCTCCCAAGCGGTCGCCGCCCCCGCTGTTGTGGACTTCGAGGGCGACGTGGCCGGCGCGGCCGAGGAGCGCCGCTACGGCTTCCGCGTCGTAGTCTTTCGCCTTCATGCCCGCCGCATCGAGCATGGCCATTTTCTCGCCGTTGATCCAGGTGGAGAGCTTCGGCAAGCGCCCTTCGCAACGGACGCGGATTTCGTTCCACTCGCCGAAACGCCACGTCTCGAAGAACGCGTCCGGCCCGGCGGACCAACTCGCCTCGCTCTTGCCCGGGTCGGGTTGCGGGTCCAAATCCCGGTAGCTTACCGGCGTCATGCCGACCACTTTGCCCGCCGCATCCTTCTTGCCCTTGAAGCCGAACGAGCGGGTGTTGAAACCGCCGATGCCGTTGCCGTAGAAAGAACCGACGTTGCCGCCCTCGCGGTGATCGACGAGCACTTGAAAGCCCTGGCTTCCCCTGCTTGTCGCGCGAATCATGACTCCGGTGTCAACCCCCCAATCGGGATTCGCCTCGATGCTGAGCTCGAAGTCGGCGAACTTCTCGTTGCTGATCAGGTAGCCGCCGACGCCGGACCCCGGCGGGTCCTGTCCCCCCGTGATGGATCCCTCGATGACTTTCCAGTCGCCCTTGCCCTGGAGGGCCTTGCGGTATCGAGGGCTGCTCTCTGCGGGAGGCGGCGCGCCGGGAAGCCGAGCCGCCGGCAGGCGATGAATCGCGCGCCAGCCGGCAAGAGTTTTGCCGTCGAACAAGGGCCGCCATGTGCTCTGGGCGGATGCGCGCCCAAGAGACAAGACGCCGGCGGAACCGGCGAGCAAGCTTCGGCGCGTCATTGCGATGTCTTTCTTCATGGCTTTGCGATCCTTACGTCAGCAACTCTTCGACGACTCGCCCGTGGACGTCAGTGAGCCGGAAATTTCGCCCCTGGTGTTTGAACGTCAGCTTCTTGTGGTCGATTCCGAGCAGATGGAGAGCGGTCGCGTGGAGATCGTGGACGTGCATGGGGTTCTCGGCAGGTTCGAAACCGAACTCGTCGGTGGCGCCGTAGGTCAGACCCGGCCTGACGCCGCCGCCGGCCAGTATCAGCGAGAAACCGTCCTTGTGGTGGTCGCGCCCGGGTTCCTGCGTGAAACCCTGCGGAGAGAGGGCCTGGACCATCGGCGTACGGCCGAATTCTCCGGTCCAGATGACAAGAGTGTCGTCGAGCAAACCGCGTTGTTTCAAGTCATCGATCAGCGCGGCGGTCGGGCGATCCATGTTGCGGCAAGAGCGGGGAAGTCCGCCCGGCTCGTAGATGCCGCTGTGGTGGTCCCAACCGGCCACCATGATTTGCACGTATCTCACGCCTCGCTCAACCATTCTCCGCGCGAGCAGACAGAGATTGGCGTAACCGGCCGCGCCCGGCTTCGCTCCATACGCTTCAAGCACGCGCTGCGGCTCGTTCTCGAGTTGCATCAGTTCCGGGACCGACGCCTGCAGGCGGAACGCCATTTCGTACTGCGCGATCCGCGTTGCAATCTCAGGGTCCTCATAGCGCTCGAAAGCCAGTCTGTTGAGAGCCGATACCCCATCGATCACGCTCTTTTGGCGGCCGGCGTCAACTCCGCTCGGGTTGGCGAGAAAGTGGACCGACTCGGCTCCGGAGCGGAATTTCACGCCTTGGTGGATGCTGGGCAGAAAGCCGCTTCCCCAAGCGCTGTTGCCGGCGGTATTGGAGCCGGTGCCCAGAACGACGAAAGTCGGCAGGCTGTCGCTGAGCGAGCCCAGCCCGTATGAGACCCACGCGCCGAACGTTGGCCGCCCGAGGCGCCCGAAGCCGGTATGCAGAAAGAGCTCGCCGGCGCCGTGGTTGAACTCGTCGGTCTGCATCGAACGGACGACGGTCAAATCATTCGCGCGCTTTGCCAGATGCGGCAGAAGCTCGGAAAACCACGCGCCCGACTCGCCGTGCCGCCTGAACTCGTAAGGCGACGCCAGCGCCCCCGCGCCTTTGGGAATAAAGGCGAACTGCTTGCCCTTCAAGATGCTGTCGGGCATTGGCTTGCCTGCAAACTTCGCCAGGGCCGGCTTGGGGTCGAGCAGATCGACCTGCGACGGACCGCCGAGCATATGCAGGAAAATGATGTGCTTGGCCTTCGCGGCGAAGTGCGGCCCAGCGGCTTCGGCTGCGCCGTTGTCCGCCGCGAGCAGAGACCGTAGAGCAATCGACCCCAAGCCGGCCGCGCCGGCGCACAAGAATGCCCTGCGCGGGAGCATTGCTGAGACGAGGGGATCGTCCATGCCCGTCAGCCTTTCGTGATCGTCTCGTCGAGGTTGAGCAGGACCCGGGACAGCGAGACCCAGGCTTCGGCTTCGCGCTCCGACGTCCCGCGGAATTCGTTCAGCAGCCGAGCGAGCTCTTGAAGCTCGACCTTGCTGGGCCGCCGGGTCACGCAACGCCGAAAGGCGTAAATGAGCCGCTCCCGGTCTGACGCCGCCGGCATGTCCATGACGCGCTTCGCCAGGGCGGCGGCGGTTTCGACGTAAGCCGGGTCGTTGAGCAGGGTCAGAGCCTGCAGCGGCGAATTGGTGCGCGATCGCATGGCGGCGCAAGTTTCTCGCGGAGGGGCGTCGAATGTCGTGAAGCTGGGGTAGGGGGCTCCCCGGCGAAGAATCGTGTATATCCCGCGGCGGCGCCTGTCGGCTTCTTTCGACGTCGGATAATTCGGGTCTCCTACACCGCTGATCTCCTTCCACAGCCCCTCCGGCTGCGGCGGATACACGGGAGGCCCGCCCATCTTGAGAGACAACAGGCCGCTCGACGCCAGCAGCGAGTCCCGGATCGCTTCAGCCGAAAGGCGGAAACGCGGCCCCCGCGCCAGCAGGACGTTGTCCGGGTCTCGCTCCTGCAGTTCGGCTGACCCGCGGGAGCTCTGGCGATAGGTCGCCGAGGTTGCGATCAGGCGAACGATGCTCTTGATCGACCAGCCGCTCTCGACGAATTCCACGGCAAGCCAATCGAGCAAAGCCGGATGAGTCGGAGCTTCGCCCCGCCGGCCGAAGTCCTCGGCCGAAGCGACGATGCCGCGGCCGAAGATCTCCGCCCAAATGCGGTTGACGGTCACCCGAGCCGTGAGCGGGTTTTCCGGCGAAACGATCCACTTCGCCAACCCCAGGCGGTTGGCGGGCAAACCGGGGTCGAGGGCGTGCAGCGCCGCGGGCGCCCCGGGTTCCACTGCTTTCCCATGATTGCCGACCCGGCCCCGCTTGAGCAGATGCGTGCGAACGGGAGCCGGCTTGTCGGCCATAATCAGCGTCGTCGGCGGCGCCAGAGTCTTCATCCGCTGGGCAAGGCGCTCCAGCTCTTTCCGGAGCTCGACAACCTCGGGTCGAGTGCCCAAGAAGGCGTCCCGAATCGTGTTGTTGTCAGACTCCGTGCGATCTTCTTTCGGTTTGGCCAGCGCGCTCCTGACGCGCGGAGGCAAGCCCCGATTCTTCATCTGCCGCTCAACCCACTTCGGAAGATCCGCCAGCGCTTCGAACTCCGTCTGATTGACCGCCATCTTCAGGAACTCGTGCTGAGCCTTCGCGGCGGCGTATTGCGACTGCCGCGCCGGTGGGATGGGCAGCTCGATCTGCGCGCCGACGTAGTACTTGCGCGTGTTGCCGCCGCCGCGCAGCACCGTTTCGTCAACGCCTTGGTCGAAATAGGCGTAGAAACGGTAGTATTCCTCAATCGTGAAGGGGTCGTACTTGTGCGTGTGGCACTGTGCGCAACCAAGCGTGGACCCGAGCCAGACCGTCGCGGTTGTATTCACGCGATCGACCAGCATGGCGTTGCGAACCTCGTCGATCTTCGACCCGCCGGACCCGTTCATCGGAGTGTTGCGGTTGAAACCGGTCGCGATGAGCTGATCCAACGAAGGCTCTGCAAGCAGGTCTCCCGCCAATTGCTCGATCGTGAACCGGTCAAAAGGCATATCGTCGTTGAACGCCCGTATGACCCAATCCCTGTAAGGCCAGATCTCGCGAAGGTCATCGTGCTGATACCCGTTGGAGTCCGCATAGCGGGCGAGATCGAGCCAATGCCGCGCCCAGTGCTCGCCGTATTGCGGCGACTCGAGCAGCTCTTCAACCATTGCCGGATAGGCTTCATCGGAAGGTTGCGCGAGAAAGCGGTCAATCTGCTCGGGCGGCGGCGGAATCCCGATCAGATCGAGGTAGAGCCGCCGCATCAGGACGGCGGGATCGGCTTCAACAGAAGGCTTGAGCCCCGCCGCGTCCAGCTTGTTCAGGATGAAGCGATCGATCGGGTTGCGCGCCCGGCCGATGTCCGCGACGGAAGGCGGCTGCGGACGTTCGGGTTTCTTGTAGGCCCAGTGGCGCTTGTATTCCGCGCCCGCGGCGACCCACTCCTCCAGCAGTTCGATCTGCCTGCCGTCCAAACGGTCGCCGCCGAGCGGCATCCTGCGTGAAGGGTCGTCGGACCTGATGCGCGCAATCAACTCGCTCGCCGCCGGCTCCCCGGGGGAGATCGCCCTCTTGCCTCCCCGCTCCGCAACGGCCGCGGCGTATTCATCGAGCCGCAGTCCGCTTGCCCGAGTCTCTTCGTCCGGGCCGTGGCAACGAAAGCACTTCTCAGAGAGAATCGGCCGAATGTCGCGGGTGAAATCGATATCCGCCCCGGCGCCCGGCAAGGTCGCAAAAAACGGAAGCGCTGCAAGCAAAGCAACCCGAAATGACAGACTGCTCATGCTGCTTCGCCTCCCTCGCTGAGTTTTGAGACCCGCGGCCGGGCAACGCCTGCTCACAGCCTTGCGAATCCGCTGCCCCATCGGCGCCTGTATATTATAGTCCCCTTGCCCCAAATGTTGCCGGCCTGGGGTTCAAGCGCCGCCGGCGCGGCAGGCGCCGCCGCACAAACAGCGCGCAGCCGTCTCTGTATCCGGCGCCTGAATCAATAGCTCGCGCCCACGCCTCAACCCGGCGCGGCGCTCGGTTGTGCGGCGGCGGCTCCGAAACATCGGCGGGCGCGTATTAAAATGGCCGAATGCCGGGTGCGCCCTCTTGTCCCGTGTGCGGCGCGCCGATGGCTCTGCGCACGGCGAGGCAGGGGCCCAACCAGGGAAACCGGTTCTGGGGCTGTACCCTATACCCGGATTGCACAGGCCTGCGAAACATCAACGACCAGCCGGAACCGGCGAAAATCGATTCTTCCGAACCCGATTCGTCCCCCGCCGACGCCTTCCCGCCCCCCGCATCGCTTCCCGTTGCCTGGACGGAAACCGCTTACCGCCGGGACTTTATCCCGGAATACATATCCGTCGGGGCGCTGCCCGGCGTCTTTCGCGAGCGCCTGAGCGGCAACGCGAAACTCGAACGCAGCCTCAGTCAATGCGTGTTGCTCACGCGCCGAAGCCGCCCGCGTCAAGCCGCAGGCCACGCCCGCCTCGCAAGCGCGCTGCTCGTCAAGTTGCTGCAGCGCGGACGGACTCCCCTGCCGACGCTGGAGATCGAACGCGAAGCGCTGCGGAAACGCGGCCTCCTGGATGCGGTTTGCGATCTCGCAGCCGACGGCGCGGCAATGGGTTGGGAATTACGGCCCGGCGCGCGGCCGCGCCTCGACGCCGATGCCGTCGTTGCGGCGCTCGCAAACAAAGACCGTTTTATCCTCGACCCTGCATTCGACTTCCGCCTGGATTCGGAAGACACGATGCTGCAAAGCGCCGCCGAATCCCGGTTTCTGAATGAGTGGACGCCCAAAGCCCTGGGGCCGGCGGCGGGACACTGGTTCACCCCGCAAGCCCCGCTCGACAAGCTGCTGGAATCCCGCGGAGCCGACGAAAAGGGCGCGCGGCGCATCGACTTCCTGTTCCACCACCCCGGCGGTCCTCCGCTGGCGATCGAGATCGACGGCGCCGACCACGCTTCGGCGGCCCAAGTCGATGCGGCGCGCGATGCGGCGCTGCAGGCAATCGGCATCGAGGTCGTCCGCGTACCCAACGAAGAAGTCATGCAGGGCCGAGGAGCCGCCCTCGACCGTGTTCGAAGCCATTGCAACCGAGCATTGACGGCGTTCGATTCAGCCTCCGCCGATAAGCAGGCCGCCGCTCTCGTCGGCGATTGCGCAGTTGCCGCAAAGGTGCAGTTCGCACTCGCGCGCGCCGTCGGACTCGGTTGGCTCACGGCAGGCCGGGAATGGGCGATCCATCTCCGCGGCGCCGGGGCCGCAGCCGCCGCCGGCGTGCTGGATGCGCTGCGGCTGCTTGTCGGATTCGACGTTCTCTACGGCGAAAGCTCGACGCCGACTCGCTGCACCGTCCGCACCGGCGGCGGACCCGCGGTCACGTGGGTCCGCGGCGCCGGCGGCGAGTGGGTCGAGACCGTCGATGCCGAAGCAAAAGGCGAGATCGTACGCATCGCCATTGAATCCGCGGCAAGCCCGTTTCATCGCGCTTCGCACGGCGAACAAGCGGATTTCGTCATCCGTCCCGCGTTTCTCCCGGTGGAATTCGCAGCCGAGCACACGGCTGATTTCGGACGCCGGGATATCGCGCCGACGATCTACAGCGACGCGCGCCCAACGCTGAGGGTCTTCCTGCAGAGCGTTTTTCGCAAGCGTGAATTCCGCTCCATGCAGGGAGAAGCCGTGTTCAACGCGCTTCGCCGCAACGACTGCGCGGTGCTGCTGCCGACCGGAGCGGGCAAGAGCATCATCTACCAACTCGCGGGACTCCTGATGCCCGGCGTGACGCTCGTCGTGGATCCGTTGATTGCGCTGCTCGAAGACCAGGTCGAAGGTCTGCGCGCCTATGGAATCGACCGCGCAGCAGCGATCTCGAGCAACCTTGCCCGTGAGGAACGCCGCCGCCTGCTCATCCGCGTAGAGCGCGGCGAGTACCAGTTTGTTTTGCACCCTCCCGAGCGGTTGCAATCGCCCCAATTCCGCGGGTCGCTCCAGTCGCTATCCGTGAGCTCGCTCGTCAACCTTGCGGTCATCGACGAGGCCCACTGCGTTTCCGAATGGGGGCACGACTTCCGGCCCGCGTATCTCGGCCTCGCAGGCAACTTGCGCCGGTTCGGCGCGGACAAGGAAGGCTTGCCGCCGCCGGTGCTCGCCCTTACCGGGACGGCCTCGCGCGCAGTGCTGCGGGATATGCTTGTCGAACTCGGCATCGATCGGAACCGCTCCGATGCGCTCATCCGCCCGGATTCTTTCGACCGCCCCGAACTCTGCTTCGAGATCGTGCGCACCTCGCCAACCGAGGATCCGCAAGCGAAATTGCGCGGGGCGCTGCATGCGCTGCCGGGGAAATTTTCGCTGCCGCGGGCGGAATTCTACCGCTCCGCCGGACACAACA
This sequence comes from Bryobacterales bacterium, assembly GCA_965242705.1. Taxonomy (GTDB): domain Bacteria; phylum Acidobacteriota; class Terriglobia; order Bryobacterales; family UBA6623; genus CATQHP01. Next base: position 3,512,642 of record OZ251486.1, on the reverse strand, counting down.
CGCAATCGGGCATTGTATTCGTGCCGACCGTCAACGCCCGGCCGTACGGCTTGCGGGAAGCGCGCCATATCGCGCAAAGAGCTACCGGCGCAGAGGTTGCCGTGTATTCCGGTTCGCCGCCGGATCCCATGGATCGCGACGAATGGGACGCCGCCAAAAAGGAGAACGCGGCGCTTTTCAAGCGCAACCGCGCGCCCGTGCTGGTCGCCACCAAGGCGTTCGGAATGGGCATCGACAAACCGAACATCCGCTATACGGTGCATTTCGGCATGCCGTCGTCACTGGAGAGCTTCTATCAGGAAGCGGGGCGCGCGGGCAGAGACCGGAAACCCGCCCGCTGCATCGTCGTATTTTCCGAGTACGACCGAGACCGCTCGGACAAACTGCTCGACCCCGACATCGATCTTGACGCTCTCCGCAAGCTCTCCGAGGAAGAGAATCGAAACCTTGCGGAAAGCGACGACGTGACGCGATCGCTTTGGTTTCACCTGCAAGCGTTCGCAGGAATGGAACGGGAGATCGATGACGTGGACCGTGTGCTCAAAGAGATCGGCGACCTCTCCGTCCAACGGTCCGTGAAACTGCCTCTCCGGGAAAAAGACGATGGAAGGCGCAAAGAAAAAGCAATCTGCCGCCTGCTCAAGATCGGCGCGATTCAAGACTATGAAGTCGATTACGGAAGGCAGCTTCTTCACGTCCACACCCGAGCGTTCGACCTCGACCGCTGCAAGCAATGTCTGCTTGAGTACGTTCACGCCGCGCAGCCGGCGATGGGCAAGTTGTTCGCGCAACAGGTGGCCAAGCTCGATTCCGGCGCTCCGCACGGCAATGCGCTTGCGCTTGCTCGGATGTTCATCGCGTTCGTGTACGACGTCGTCGAGCGCTCTCGCCGGAGGATGATCCAGGAGTCGGTTTTGCTTGCCCGCCAAGCGGAGAGTGACAACGAAATCCGCGGGCGGCTGCTCGACTATCTGCAGGAGGGACTCGGCGCCGAGCGCATCGGTTCGCTTCTCGACAGCGAAGAGATCGATTTGCCTGCATGGTGGGAACTTGTCGAAAAGGTCCAGACGCCGATGGACGCGGGGGAACTCCGCGGCCTGTCCATCCGCGCGCTCGAATCCTACCCTGACCACCCGGGTCTTCTACTGATTCGCGCGGCGGCCGAGTCGATGTGCTCCGACCGCGACGAAGACGTGATCTCGCGGGGCATCGGGGCGGCAATCCGCACGGGTATCGAAAAGTATGGGCTTGCGCAAACGGAGGTTGAAGCGGTTATCGACGCTCTGTTCGCTCTTGCAACTACGCGCGCGCCCGACCTGGGGCCGCCTCTCGTTTATGCATTGCTCTTCATCGACCTCGACGAAAGCAACCCCGGCCTTTCGTTCGCCGCAAAGCAAGGGTTGAAGATGGCCGGCGAGATAAACGCCCCTCTCGCGCAGGCCGCGGTGACGACACGGAAGCTGCACGGAGTAACCGGCATACTGGCGACGGCAGTGGAGCGCGTTGTCCCCCGCTATGAAGCAATGCCGGTAAAACAGACGCTGCAGGCGCTGCAAAGGAGATTGACATGAGCGTATTGAAAGATGTTGAAGGGCGGCTCACGGAAGCCGAGAGCCAAGCCGCCGATTTGATTCGGCGTCTGGAAGGACTGAAATCGCTCGAGCAATCGCTTGGCGCCGCCGTACAGGGACTCGACAAAGCGAGCGCCAACATTGGAGAATTCGCGTCCGAGGCCGGGACCGCGGCAAAGTCCCTCAATGAAACTTTGGCGGCGCTCCGCCAAGCCGTCGAAATCCTGCAGCGCTCCGACCCGGCGAAAATCCACGAGGAACTTACGAAAATCGGAGCGCAACTCGAAAGCGCCGCCGAGCAGGCAGCGCAAGTCGAAGCCGGCAACGCCGAGTTTCAGAATCGGTTGCTTTCCGAACTTTCGGACATATCCGGGAAACTCACGGCGGAAACACGCAATGACCGGGAAATGACGGCCGATACCGTGAAGGCCGGCCATCAAATGATTGCAGATGTTCTCCAGCGGGTCTCGCGCGAGCATTTGCAAGCGATCAAAAGCGTGAAGGTCATCGGCTCCATCGCGCTGGCTCTCATCGTTCTGCTTGCGCTTGGATTTATCTGGCGCTTGACTCAGTAGATCGCGCCCCCGTCTCAACCCGGCGCGAAACGCGCGGCTTCGGCGCGGGTGACCGCGTTCGCGGCCAGCTTCGCGTACCCCTCGCGGATCGTCTCGACCTGCGGACCGCGCAAGCCGGCGAAAGGCGTGAACCCGCGCGAGTCGGGCGGCGCCGCGGTGGTCACAACCCAGTTGCGCTGCGCCGGCAAGGGAACGTCGATGCGCACCGGCGAAAACAGTCGGGTTGCCGGTCGGCCGGCGGCGTCGAACCCGCCCAGCGCTTCATGCAGGCGCGCATCCCCAACCGCGCCGAAAACGTGCAGCCAGACTTCGCCCGCCGCGGCGGTCAACGCGTCGATCATCGCCGGCGGCTTGAGCGTCTCCGCGTCTTCCCCGGCCGTCACGACGTCGGCGATGGCGAAATCCCAGTACGAGCCGGCTTCCGCGAGGAAATCCGCGCCGTCGGCCGTGCGCAAGGTCAGCCGCCCCTCCTGTTCGTACCGGCCCACCAGCGGATGGAACTCGCGCGCCATCTCGACGACTCGCGGATCGATCTCGACGGCGTCGAGGCGCAATTTCGGGAACTGATGCAGCAGGCCGACCGCGCCGCTCCCGCCGCCGAACCCGATCATCAGCCCGCGGCCCGCCGGATGCCGCCGCCCGGCCAACAGCCAGGCAAGCTGATAGCGCGTTTCGATCACCGGCCCCGGCCCGGCGGGCAAGGCCGCGTCGATATCGCCGGCGGAAGGCTGCAACAGCGATGCCCCCTGCAGCACCCCGGCTATGCTGAACCGCCGCGCCCATGCCGTATCGACCACGCCGACCGGCCCAAAAAGCCCCTCGCGCTCAAGTCTTACGGTCGGCATGGCGCTGCGCAGCCGCTTTCCTAAGACCGCTCGCGGACGTGCGCCGGCAAGTCGAAATGCTCGCCGAGATAAAGCCTGCGCACCTCGGCGTCCGCTTCCAGTTCGCGCGGAACCCCCGAACGGAACACCGAGCCGTTGTGCATGATGAACGCCCGGTCGGTCACGCTCAGCGTCTCGCGCACGTTGTGGTCGGTGATGACGATGCCGATGCCGAAATCGCTCAGGTCGGCGATGATCTTCTGCAGCTCGATCACCTGTTTCGGGTCGATGCCTGAAAACGGCTCGTCCAACAGCAGGAAACCCGGCGAAATGACCAGAGAGCGGGCAATTTCCACGCGCCGCCGCTCGCCGCCGGAAAGCTGGTAGCCGCGGTTCCGGCGCACCGTGTCGAGTCCGAAGCGCGCGATCAGATCTTCCAGGCGCTCGCGGCGCTCCGAACGGGAGAGCGGCAGCGTCTGCAGGATCGCCAGGATGTTTTCCTCCACCGTCAGCTTGCGAAACACCGACGCTTCCTGCGGCAGATAGCCGATTCCTTCGCGAGCGCGCCGGTACATGGGCATCTCGGTAATGTCCTCGTCGTCGAGGAACACGCGCCCCGAGTCGGGGGTCTCCAGACCGACGATCATGTTGAATGAGGTCGTTTTCCCCGCTCCATTCGGCCCCAGCAGGCCGATCACCTCGCCCCGCCGCACGGCCAGCGAAACCCCATTGACGACACGCCGCCGCCGATAGCTCTTGATGAGCTTTTCTGTGCGCAGAACCTGCATGGAACGGGGCGGGAAAGGTGGATGACGCTATTTCCTCGCGCGCCGGTAGGTGTAGGCGCGGTCGGAGTCTCGGCCCGAAACCCGCAGCCTATCACCGTCGGTCAGGTAGATCAATTCCGCGCCGCGGGTTTCGTCTCCCGCCGCGGAGACCAGCCGCGCGGGCCGGCCGGTCAGCACGACGGACGCCGCCTCGGGGTCGTAAACGGCCCGCTCGCCGAAGCCGCTGCGGCCCGCGCCGCCGCCTGTTTCGAGAATTTTGACGGCGCCCGCCGCGGCGGCGCTCTCCATGCCGCCCGCCTCGCCGTCCGCCGCCGCCAGGACGGCGGTCAGGGAATCGGACAACACGCGCAGACGGCCGCGGCGGAAATCCACTTGCCCATCGAAGACCGCGCGGCGGGAGTCCTCGTCGTAGCGCAGGTCGTCGGCGTAAACCGTCACCGTTTCGGGCGCTTCCTCCCGGTCGCCGCCGTCGGTCAGGGTCGTTGCCGCCTTGCCCTGCGCCGCGAGCGTCCGCGCGCCGCGGTCGATGGTAATGCGCTCGGCTTCCACCCGATTGCCTTGCTGCCAAAGCCGCGCCTGCCCGCGGTATTCGATGACGCCGCTCTCCTGGTCGGACAGCATCGTTGCGGCGGCCGCATATACGGGAGCGTCTTCGGCGAACAGCCCGGCGCCCGGCCCGGCGGAAGGCGCGCCGCCTTCTCCGTAGAAGACCGCGGCCACGTTCGTCTCGGCTTCGAGCCGCTGCGCGGCGCGGTTCAACACGATGCGGCGCGCCGCGACGCGCCCGGCGGCATCGACGACCTCGGCTTTGCCGGTCAACTCCAGAACATCGGCGGCAACGTCGAATATCCCTTCATCGGCCCGCCCCCGCCGCTCGCCCTCGACGAAACGGAAGCCGTCCCACTGGCGCAGCCGGGTCATCGCATCGGTTTGCGCGCCGAAGTCCGCTTCGAGTCCGCCGCTCCATGTCTCGAGCGCGGGGGCGCCCTCCGTTTCCGGCTCGCGGACCAAGCGCACGCTGCCCGACGCCAACAGGCTGCGCATGCGGTTCGAGCCGCCGTAAGCGATCCCTATCCGCTCGGCGTCGAGCGTTCTCTTGCCGCCCGCCGCGCCTGTGGGAAGCAACTCGATGCGTCCCGGCGCATGCGTTTCGATCCGCTCGACTTCCCGGCCGCCGGGACGCATGCGCATCTCCAGGATTTCCGAAACGACCGTCCGCCGCAGCCCCGCGCCGCGCGGTTCGCTGCGCACGCGGCCCGCGCCGCGCACATCGACCCGCTCCAACTCGCCGTCATGCCCGCCGTCGATCGAGCGGTAGAAAAGCGTCATCCTCTCTCCGTTGACGGCCAGCGTTTGCGACTCGCCCGCCGCGGTAAAAGTCGTTGCGCCGTAACCGTGGAGCCGCTCCAGAACCTGGTTCTCTGAGTAATACGCCTCGAAGCGGGGCGTCTCGAAGCGAATGCCGCGCTCCCGCCCGCGTTCGCCGCCGACGGCTTCGATTGCCTCGAGCCGGCGCACGGCCCCTTCGTAGAGCCAAACCGTTCCTTCGCTGCAGTCCAGCCACTGCGCGCCCCGCTCGACCCTGGCGCGCCGGCGCAAATCGATGCGTCTGGCCTGCTCGTGGTAGTAAAGCTCGCCCGCCCGGATGCGCGTCGCAGGCGTTCCCCGCCCCGCCGCGAAACGCTCCAGATAAACATCCGATTTCATGTGCAGCACGCCCGCGCCGGCTTCGTACACCGCGCCCACCGAGCGGCCGCGCCCGCCGTCGAAAACATAATCGGCCGGCTGCTCGGTGCGCGCCTGATTGCCCTTGGTGTAAAACGTGACGGCGGAAGTCGTAATCACCGTGCGCGGCTCCGCCCGCCCCTCCGAGGGCACGTCGAGCGTGATAACGGTTTCACCCTCGCTGAAAAGTTTTGCATCGGTTACGGAAAACGCCGCGGCGCCGCTGACGACTCGGTCGTAAATCGAACCGTCGTCATGGAAAATGCGCAACTCGACGCCGTAAAGGTCGATTTGCCCGTCGGCCGCATCCTGTGAGAACGACTCGGCGAAAATCTCGACCCGCGACGACTCGCCGGTCGATTGCGACCAGTTCCAGGACTGCGCCTTTGCGGCTACCTCGACGGGCAATTTCGGGGTCGATCGGGCCGCGTCTCCCCGCCGAGTGCTGCGCGAGTCGGCGTAGTCCGAAACAGCATAGCCCAGCAAGACCGCGGCGGCGGCCGGCAGCAGCGCTCGAAGCGTTTTCCGCAACTGAATCCGATGATAGCAACCGCGCTTTTATGCGGACGAGTGGGCGGATTTCGCCGGACGGATCATTCGATCGGGATCACCTCGGGTTCCTGCGCGCCGCACTCGGAGGCCGCGCTCACGAACCAGTCCACTATCTGCCGGTGGCAAGTGAATACGAGCACTTGATTGGTCTGCGCGAGGTCCACGAACGCGCTCGCAGCCCGCAATCCTCGGCGCGGGTCGAAGTTCACCAACGCCTCGTCTACGATCACCGGCAGCGGCTCTGCCCGCCGGCCCAGGTCGCGGACGAGACCGAACCGCAGCGACAGGAACAATTGCTCCCGCGTACCGCGGCTGAGTTCGCTGGGCTGTTTGGCGTTGCCTGTGGAATCGGTTACGTGGATCTCCGATCTGCCGAGCGGAGCGAACACCTTCTCGTAGCGCCCTTCCGTGATGGTCTTGAAAAACGATGCGGCGCTGCGGACGACTTCAGGCTGCCGCTCTTTTTCGAACTTGAGCCGCGATTCGTTGAGAAGGTTCTCGGCAATGGCGAGAACGTTCCATTCCCGCGCATGTCCGCGCATCTCCTGCAACAGCCGTTGACGGTCCGCCCGCAGCTTCGACGACTCTTCCTCGCCGGTCAGATTCTTGAGATCGGATTGAATCTCCCCGCGCTTGGCGGACAAACTCTCAATTTGAGCATCGACTGCACTGCGTTCTTCCTCCGCCCGAAGAGCCTCATGCTCGATGGCCTGAAGATCCGTTTCCCTGAGGGCCTTTAGGGAAGGTCTGAATAATAGCGCAAGAGGGGCAGAGGAAAGATGATGTTGGCGGAAGGGGACGGTTGAGGAGGGGTTTTCATCGAGATTTGCATGGAAATTGTGCTGATTTTGGCCTCCAGGCAACAGTTATACCACCGTTTCAGCGGCTTCGAGCCGCTGTGGACGCACTGCTCCTGCGTTGTGCCGCTCAAGCTGTGGCATAACGCTCAGCAATGAGCAGATTGGCCAAGCCGAACAACAGGCTGAGCCGTTCCCTGTTCTTGGCCAAGCCGCGATAGCGAACCTTCGCGTAGCCGAAGCGCCGCTTCACATACAGAAACGGATGCTCCACCTTGGCGCGCACCTGCGCCTTGCGCCGCTCCGCCTGCGCCGCCGCGCTGTCCGCCGCCAACTGCCGCCGCCGGCCGGGCCTCATCGCCACCTGCCAGTCCAGCGCGCGCTCTCGGTGCTCCGGCCGTTTCTCCACTCCTTGATACCCGGCATCTCCGTGTACTTGCTCCTCCCCGCCGTGCAGCAGCAGCCCCACTTGCGTCACGTCCGCCACGTTCGCCCCCGTCGCCGCCACGCTATGCACCAGCCCCGTACCCGCGTCCACTCCGATGTGCGCCTTCATCCCGAAATGCCACTGCCGCCCCTTCCTTGTCTGCTTCATCTCCCCGTCCCGCTCCCGCTTGCGGTTCTTCAACGACGACGGCGCTTCTATGATGCTCGCGTCCACTATCGTCCCCTTCTGCAAACGCAACCCCTGCGCCTCCAAGTGCCGGTTGATCTCCGCCAACAACTCCCCGCCCAACTCGTGCTTCTCCAGCAAGTGCCGAAAATGCAAAATCGTCGTCTCGTCCGGCAGCGGCTCGGCCAACGACAAACCCACGAAACGCCTCACCGACTCGAGCTCGTACAGCATGTCCTCCATCCCCGGATCACTCATGTTGTAGAACAACTGCACGCAGTGGATGCGCAGCATCGCCGACAACTCGTACGGTCGCCGCCCCCGCCCCGCTTGCGGGTAATACGGGCGGATGCGCTCATCCAGCCGCTGCCAGGGAATCAACGCCTCCATCCGCCCCAAGAACTTCTCCCGCCTCGTCTGTTTCTTCTTCCCTTCGTACTCCATGTCCGCAAACGTCCGCTGGCTCATCGCTCTCCCCCTTATTCTCCGCGCCTTCCGCACCCCCCTATTATCCCTGCCCGCAGGGCTCTTGTTCAGAGATTCCTTAGCAGGGATTCGAACTGCTCCCCAGTGCCGCTGAGGCGCTGCAATCGAGCGCGAGTGCCACGTTTTTTCTCTTCCAATTCCACTCGCCGACAGTATGTTTCCCCCCGCTTGCGAAAGTCCTCGGTATCGGCGGCGGCGGCGGATTGGAGCAGGCTTTTCATCTCATCCTTCGTCTTTTGGAGGCTGCTCTCCCGCTCCTGCAACCGGCGCTTCGCTTCTTCCAAATCGGCTTGCGCATCCGTTCGTTTCCTGCTTTTCTCTTGCACCTCAACATGCAGATCAACCAGATTTTCGGCAGCCGCGGCGACGGAGCGAAGGTCATTCCTGTTGAGAGCAACACCAAAGTTCGATGCCAGAGGCGCAGCTATGGCAACATAATCGTCGATATCCTTCTGAATAGCGTCGATGCGCTGCCGTTGGCTCTTCAGATCGCGAAGTTGGTTGAGTCCGCTCTCGACCTTGCTGCAAAGCTCCCCCACGGTCTCCGGCAAGAATGTCTCGCGAAGGCCGCGGTCTGCGAGCCACTGCCGCCACTCGGCCTCGACGGATTCGAGCGATCTCTTGGTCTCCTCGACAGCTTCCCGGGACCTTTCCACTCTGCTTTTCCGCTGTTCGGTCAGATTTTTTGCGCTGCCGAAGGCTTCGGAAAGGCGATCCCATTGGCGGATCCGCTCCTGTTGGTCGTCCAGCGAGCCTTCAGCGGCGATGAGAGAGGTCTCGTCGATTGTTTCCAAACCGAGGGAAGCGGCCTCTTGTTCGAGCGTGGATTGCAGGCTATCCAACTTCGTCTTGGCTTTGCTGCGTGACTTGCGGAGCGATGCGGCAAGGGGGGATTCCGCCTGCTCGCCGCGAAAGGGGCGCCCCAAAAAGAACAGGCATGCGGCAATACCGATGAGCGCGATCCCAGCGGCAATGCCAACGGGGAGAACCGAGCCTCCGAGTATCGATCCCGCGGCCAGGAATGCGACTCCCGCAACGAGGGCGATTGCTGCAACCACCCTGGTTCCACCCGGGCCGCCGCGCGGATACGAGGCGTTTTCAAGGCTGTCGATCTGACTTTGCAGGTTGGATATCTCTTCTCGTTCGCGTTCGATCTCGGCAAGCCGATATCTTGCGGCGCGGACCAGGTTCCGGCGTTGTTTTATTTGGCCGGCGTCGAGTTCCGGCGCCGCTGCGGAGTCGATCTCTCGTTGGGCTGTATTCTCCGCCTCGACGGCCTCCTGCAATGCAGTTTCGTCCTGGTTGAGCGTGGACTTGCAGCGGTCAAGTTCTCCTCGGCCCTCTCGCAGGCGTTCCTGGTATTGCGAAATTTCCTCGCGAACAACCAACGACAGATCGAAATTCTCAAGGCGGGATTTGTCCCAATCCGCCCCCAAGCCCTTCAGGGTCACGGCCAAGTCGCTCTCATATCTTTCAAGTTCCGTCTTGCGTTTTGGCAGATCGCGGTCGGATGAATCGAAAGACGTGCGGCCCTGCTCCAGTTTGCGGATGTCGGCGGAGCGGTCGAGGATGGTCTCGTGCTCGACCGGAGCCGCCGCCTTGGCTTCCGCTTCGGTCACGTCCCGGCCCGCGGATTCCCACTCCCGATGCGCGGTCCTGATCCTCTCTTCCATGGTTTCAAGGCGGTTAACGCCATTGACCGGGAAGTCGTCGATGACAGGCAACTCGGACAATTGTCTTTCGACCTCGTTGAGATCGTTCCAGTCGCTCCATGCATTCGCCAATTGCTTTTGGCGGTCAAGTTGCTTCTGGCAGGACCGGCGTTTCGCGTTTCTCTCTTTTAGCGACGTCTCGACTTCTTCCAGTTCGCCGGTCAACCGCCCGTAATCGGCGGCGTGATCCGCTACAGCCCCCAGAGAGCTATCTATTTCATCGAGCTTGCTCGCAGCATCGTAGATAGCGTGTTTGCTTCCGCCCTTCAGAAACAGCTTGCCCTTGTCTTCGTTCAGCACCTTTAACGCGTCGGGCAGTTTGGCCGCGCCCATGCCTGCGCTGTAGATCTGGCTGTTGACGCTGTCGTCGCTCAGCAATTTCTCGCTGTGGAGATCGTCCAGCGTGAAGGCGAAGACATTCTGAAAGACGTCTCTGGAGTGATGCCCCAGCAATTGCTCGAGCGTGGTTGGATCGAGGGTTTCTCCTCCTCCGCCGGTTATCGTCACCGGCCCGCCCTTGCTCCCTTGGTATCGGCGCACGGCGTAACGTTTCCCTGCCTGGTCGATGACGGTCATTTGTCCGCCGTGCCTACCCCCTGCCAGAGGGGGATAAGGATTTTGACTGCTGCGGCCGTCGGGAAACCCAAACAATAGCCTCCGAATGAACTCCAACAAGGTACTCTTGCCCGCCTCATTCAGGCCGTGGAATATGGTGACGGGCCGGTCGAATGGGCCCAGCGACCGATCGGCAAAACGCCCGAAGCCGTCGATGCGGATGCGGTGTATCCTCATGAGTCGTCTTCAATAAGCAGGTCTACGATCATGGCCTCAGCTTCATCGACCAGCGCGGCTAGTTCCGCCTCGTTTGGGGCCGATTCGGGCAAATACCGACGAAAGCGGCGATGTTCGTAGAGGTCGGAAAGCCCGCCGCGTAAGCGGTTCATCAATTCAGGGTCGTCCTTTGCGTGGTCCGCCGTACGGAGCAACTCGGCCAGAAAATCCGACCCCGCCAGCCTTGCCTTGCGGTCGAAGGGCGATGCCGTCTTGTCTTCGATGCGCTCGCACCAAGCGAACGCCGCCCCCGCCGCCCAATCGTTGTTGATGGTATCCGTCAACTGCTCCAGAAAATCGCTGCGCCGCAGGGAACCGTGCAGGACGCCGCTCCCGGATAGCGTGACCCGCGCCACAACCCCCCGCCCATCCCGGCTTTCAAGGGCGCTCTCCATCCTCTCGTGCAGACGGTCGAGCAAGTTTTGCTCCGTCTCGATTCCGGAAACATCGAGGTCGATATGTTCCCAGCGGACGGTATCGACGGGGCGAAAATCGAGCTTCGTGCGGCCGGAGTCGTCAACCTCGACGAGGTACGCGCCTTTGGGGCCGCTCTCGTTCGGCTGCCGCCCCTGCGAGTTGCCCGGATAAACGACAGTCGGAGTTCCCGTGCTGAGTTCCTGGCGGGTGTGGACGTGGCCGAGCGCCCAGTAGTCGATCCCGGAGCGCTGCAGATCATCCAGGGAACAGGGCGCATATGAATCGTGACCCGGATTGTTGCCGACGTTGGCGTGGAGCAGCCCGATGGTGTAGGGGCCGCTGCTTACGCCGCGGCATTGCCGGACAAGGTTCTCCCTGACTTCGCGCGCCGGGTAGCTGACGCCGTGAACGACCGCGCGTTCGGGCTCGTCCTCGAACACGGGCGCGGCGGCCCACTCCGCCCCGAAACGATGACAGCCGGACGGGTAGTTCAGCCGCGCTTCCCAGCCGTCGAGGGGGTCGTGGTTGCCGTGGCAGACAAAGGAGCGGATGCCCGAGGAATCCAGCTTCTTCAGTCCCTCGATGAAGCGGAGTTGGGCGCGGAGGCTGCGGTCGGCCCCGTCGTACACGTCTCCCGCGACGAGCAGCGCATCCACCTGTTCGGAAATGCACAGGTCGATGATGTTTTCGTACGCCTTGAAGGTCGCATCGTACAGCGCGGCCGCCACATTTTCGGGCGCCGCGGCTTTCAAGCCTGTGAAGGGGCTGTCCAAATGCAGGTCGGCGGCATGTATAAAGCGAATCCGCGCCATCTTTTCCGATATCCGGGGCCAAATGCGGAAACCATTATGGTAGAGGCAGCCTTGCTCCGCAGGGCGATGATAGCAACCGCGCGCCGCCGCCCCCGCGGAACGCCGCCGCACCCAAAGCGGCAAGCCGCCGAAACGAAAGCGGAACGAACCGGCGCCGGCGGCCGTATCCTATACTGTAAGAGCGATGTTCTACTTCGACCCGCTTTACTTCGTGTTCATGATCCCCGGGCTGTTGCTCTCTTTGTGGGCGACGGCGCGCACCAAATCCGCGTTCAAAAAGTATTCGGACGTGCGGGCGCGCATGACCGGCGCCCAGGCCGCGCGGGCGATGCTCGATCAGGCCGGGCTTTACGACGTCAAAATCGGATACTCCCAAGGCATGCTGTCCGACCACTACAATCCGATGACCCGCAGCTTGGCGCTCTCTCCCGACGTCCACGACCGTCCCTCGATCGCCGCCGTCGGCATCGCCTGCCACGAAGCCGGCCACGCCCTGCAGCACGCTCAGGGCTACGCTGCGCTGAAATTGCGCTCGGCGCTCGTGCCCACCGCCAACATCGGCTCCAACTTCAGCTATATCGCCATCATGGCCGGCCTTTTCCTGCAAGCGCAAGGCTTGGTCATGCTGGGGATTTTGCTGTTTTCGGCGACGGTTCTCTTCCAGCTCGTCACGCTGCCCGTGGAGTTCGACGCCAGCAACCGGGCCAAGCAACTGGTGGTCAACTACGGCATCCTCGCGCCTCAGGAGCGCACCGGCGTGGACAAGGTGCTCAACGCCGCCGCCTGGACCTACGTCGCCGCCGCCGTCACCAGCATCCTGACGCTGATCTACTTCCTGATGCGCGCCGGTCTGCTGGGCGGTCGCGACGATTAACGCCCGCGCCCGGGAACCAGCGCCAGCAGCCGATCGACGTTCGGCCGGTGGGAACCGTCCTCGTCCATGGGGGTTTCCAGAATGAAAGCCTTGCGGCGCAGCTTCGGATGCCGCAGGATGCGCCGGAACGCCTCCATCCCGATGTATCCCTTGCCGATCGAGGCGTGCCTGTCGCGGCGCGATCCCAGCGGGGTTTTCGAGTCGTTGGCATGGATCACCGGCACGTTTTCCGCGCCGACATGCCGCTCGATCTCTCGCACCGTTTCTCCCAGTCCCGCCGTGGTGGAAACGTCGTACCCGGCCTCGAAACAGTGCGCCGTATCGAGGCAATAGCCGAGCGGAACCGGCGCCCGCCGCTCGACCGCGGCGCGCAGCACGGCCAATTGCTCGAAATTGCGGCCGAGCGCCGCGCCGCCGCCGGCCGTATTCTCGAGCAGCAGCCGCAAGCGGCCCCAGGCAAAACCCCGCTGCGCCTCGGCGAGGGCGTCGGCCAACGCCTCGATCGCCTCATCGACCGGCCTGCCCTTGGCGCTTCCGGGGTGGATGACCAGATAGTCGGCCTCCACCGCGCGGGCGTTCTCGATTTCCAGCCGGAACGACTGCATCGACTTGCGCCGCAAATCGGGGTCGGCAGCGGCCAGATTCGTCAGGTAGTTGCCGTGGACTACGAGCGGCGTCAAGTCGTGCGCGGCGCGCAGCGCGCACAGCCGTTCTACGCCGCGGGCCGCGGGCGCCGCACCGCGCCACATGCGCGGGCTGCGGGTAAAAATCTGCAGCGTATTGCAGCCCAGTTCGACCGCTTCCTCAGCAGCCTTGTGGACGCCGCCGGCGGTCGAAGTATGCGCGCCGATGCGAAAAACCGCAGGCCGGGACATCGCCGCCCATCATCTCAAACCGCATCGGCCGCGGCGTGCTTGAAGCGCATCGCCGCCAGCAGCGGCCAACCCGCGTGTTTGCCGTCGGCGAAAAATTCGCCCATTTCGACGACGCACAGCCCGGCGCGTACGCCGCCCATGACCAGATCGCTGAGTTGATGGGCGATGCTCCGCGGGCGGATCTCGCGACCCGTCGCCGGGTCGTGGAAGTGCGCGCTGACGTCTTTCAGAAACATCGCCGGATGCATCTCGACCACAACGACCTCGCCCCCCGGACGGCAAACGCGCGCCATCTCGGCGAATACGCCGTCGAGCTTCGCGACGTGCTCCAGAGCCAAGGCGCAAAGCACCTTGTCGAAGGCGTCCGTTTCCAGGGGCAGCGGACGCTCGATGTCGTGCTCGATAAAGCGCACTCGGCCCGCGCCCGGTTTTTGCCGCGCCTGCGCCAGCATTCCTTGCGAAAAATCGACCGCCGTCACCTCGGCGCCGGCCGCGGCCATGGCAACCGCGTTCGCGCCGGTGCCGCAGCCCAGATCGGCCACTCTACGGCCATGCACGTTGCCCATCAGCCGGCCGATCTCCCGCTGTTTCAAGGCGACGGCCGCATTCCCTTTGCGGTCGTAATGGGGCGCCCAGAGATCGTATCCCTGCCGCACGGGCAAAACGAGCTTCGTTTGCGTCACGGCGCCTCTCGAATCAGCCACGATACCAGAGTATCGTTACCGCTAAACTGAATACCGGCGTGCGTTTTTCCCATGCGGCGATCGGCTTGCTGCTGCCGGCGGGTTCGGTCTGGGGCGCGGCGGATTTCGAGAGCGCGGTTGCGCCCGTCCTGGAGCGGCGCTGCGTCTCCTGCCACGGGCCGGAAATCCGCAACGCCGATATCCGCCTCGACAATCTTTCCCCCGACCTGCTCCACGACCGCCGCGCGGCCGAAACTTGGCGCGACGTGCTCAACGCCCTCAACAAGGGGCAAATGCCGCCCCGCGGGGCGCCGCAACTGACGGGCGGAGAACGCGCCGCCGTTGTCGATTGGCTCACCGCCGCCTTCCGCGCCGCCGGCGAGCAACGGCGCGGCACGGGCGGCAAGACGGCGATGCGCCGGCTGAACCGCGTCGAGTACCGCAACACCATGCGCGGCCTGCTGGGACTCGACCTCGACTACACGAAAAATCTGCCGCCGGACGAACTCAGCCGCGGCGGCTTCAAGAACAACGGCTCGGCGCTGCGCATGTCGGCGCTGCAACTGGAGTATTACCTCGAAGCCGCGCGCCGCGGCCTGCGCTCGGCAATCGTGGAAGGGCCTCCGCCGCGGATCGTTTCCCATCGAGCGACGGAAACCGTCGCGGACAAGGTGCGCGAACACTGGTCGAACCGACTCGGCCGCACGGGAACCTTCGTTGTCCGTTCGGACGCTTTCCCCGACCGGGGCGAGTTCCTGATCCGCGTCCGCGCCCGCGCGGAACTGCCCGACGAGCATTCGCCCTACCCGCGCATGCGCGTTTCGCTGGGCTACCGCGCCGACACGCAAACGCCGTCGCGGCAAGTCGCGCTCGTGGACGTCACCTCAGAAACCGCCGAGGAGTTCGTCTTCCGCGGGCGCATCGAGGAGTTCCCCCGGCAGAGCCGCACGCAAAGCAAATACCCCGGCCTGCTGATCTGGATTCGCAACGCCTACAGCGACGGGCGGCCGCCCCCCGAACCCGAGGAAATCGTCTCCGCAAACAACGGGAAGCAGAAGAAACGCTACGTCTGGCGCGAAGACCCGCGCTTCCCCAAAATCGTTGTCGAATCGGTCGATTTCCATGCCCCGCTCTACGCGCGTTGGCCGCCGGAGCGCCATCGCCGCCTGCTGCCGCAGACGCCCGGTTCGGCCGCGGCCGAACCCGCCGCCGCCGAGGCCGCGCTGCGCCCCTTCATGCGCCGGGCTTTCCGCCGCCCGGTCGATGACGCCGACGTCGCCCAGGCTCTTGCCTTCTTTGCAAATGTCCGGCCGGCGGCGGCAAGTTTCGAGCAGGCCATGCGCGAAACCCTGGCCATGGTGCTGATTTCGCCCGATTTCCTCTACCGCGTCGAAACGGCCAAAAGCCGCGGGCAAAGCCTGAACGACCACGAATTGGCCTCGCGGCTGTCGTATTTCCTGTGGGGAACGACCCCCGACGACCGCCTGAGCCGCCTCGCCGACGCGGGGAAGCTCGGCGACAAGAAAATCCTCGCCGCCGAGGCGGAGCGCCTGCTCGACGACCCGCGCTCGTGGTCGTTCATCGAACAATTTTCCGATGCCTGGCTCGACCTGGAAGGCGTCAACCGCATCGCCGTCAACCCCAACTACTACCCCGATTTCGACCCGGCGCTCAAGGCCGACATGCGCCGCGAAACGCAGCATTTCTTCGCCGAAGTGCTGCGCGGCAACCTCAGCGCGCTGAACCTGCTGCGTTCGGACTTCTCACTGATGAACCAGCCGCTCGCCGCCCATTACGGCGTCCGCGGGCCGCGCGGCGGCGCATTCGAGCGCGTCTCCCTGGCCGCTTCGGGCCGCCCGGGCGGTTTGCTGAGCCAAGCGTCCGTCCTGCTATCGAACTCGACCGGCGAAGACTCGCACCCGGTCGAGCGCGGGGTCTGGATTCGCCGCGCGCTGCTCGACGACCCGCCCGCGCCGCCGCCGCCCGCCGTGCCCAACCTCGGCGACGAGGAAGCCGGCGCGCTGCTGCCGCTCAGGCGGCAACTCGAACGGCACAGCGACAACGCCGCCTGCGCGCATTGCCACCGGAGCATAGACCCTTGGGGCATCGCGCTGGAAGAATACGACGCCGTCGGCCTGAAGCGCGAACGCATCCTCCGCCGCAACGGCGAACAGGAGGCATGGCATACGGTCGATGCCGCGGCAACCCTGCCCGACGGCAGCGCGGTCAACGGACTCGAGGCGCTGCTCGATTACCTGCTGCGCAAAAAAGATCGCGCGTTCGCCCGCGCCCTGACGGCCAAGCTGCTGACCTACGCGCTGGGCCGCTCGCTCGAATCGGGCGACGACGAAACCGTCGATGCCCTGACCCGAAATTTCATTGCCGGAGGCTATCGGCTGCGCAGCTTGATTACAATGATTGCAACCAGCGATTCGTTTCGAGGAGGCCAAGAGTAACTGTGTCCGGCAAGTCATGGCGTTTGAGCCGCCGCGCGTTCCTGCGCGGAAGCGGCGTCTCGCTGGCGCTGCCCTTCCTGGAATGCATGCGCGCTGAAACCAGCGCGGAGACGCTGCCCAAGCGTTTCGCCGCGGTCTATTTCCCCTACGGCGTCGTGGCGCGCGAACCCGGCACGCAGGCCGCGCAATGGAACTGGACGCCCTCGGGCGCGGGCCGCGATTTCCATTTCGGCAAGAGCCATCGGGTTTTCGAGCCGCTGCGCAGCGATCTGACGGTTCTCGGCGGCTTGTCGCACCCCCAATGCCGCAAGATGGGCGGCCACGACACCGCCGACACATGGCTGACGGGGGCCGAGATGAAAGAGGGGCATCTCAACAATACGGTGTCCGTCGATCAGATCATGGCCATGCGCCTGGGCAGCCGCACGCGCTACCCCTCGCTGGTTGTCTCGACCGACGGCGGCGTAGGCGAGCCTACCCGCGCCAGCACCCTGTCGTTCAACCGCGACGGCGCGCCCGTGCCCGCCGAAAACAAGCCGCGCCTCGTTTTCGACCGCCTTTTCGGCGTCAACGCCGACTCGCTCGCCGCCCGGCGGCGCCAACTGCGCAACTCCGGCAGCATGTTGGATCTGATCCTCGAGCACTCCCACGCGCTGCGCGGGCGGTTGGGCAAGATCGATCAGGCGAAACTCGATGAGTATCTCGACTCCGTACGCCGCATCGAGCAGCGCGTCGAACGCTCGGAGCAATGGCTGGACGTGCCCAAACCAAGCGTCGATGCGAGCGGCCTGAGCCTCGAAGCCGACGATTCCACTCCCGCCGAGCTGATCCGCACGATGTACGACCTGATCTACCTCGCCTTTCAGACCGACTCGACGCGGGTCGCGACCTATCAGCTCGGCAACATGAACGGCGCAACCTCGATCGCCGGCAAATTTCCGCAACTCCTGGGGCTGGCCGACAACATGCACTCCCTGGCGCACGGCGCGCGGCGCGGCGACGCCGGGGCCGAACCCCTGGGCCGCTGGCACATGTTCCTCAACGAGCAGTTGGCCTATTTCCTGAACAGGCTCAAGTCCACGCCCGAGGGCGGCGGCTCGCTGCTCGACCGCACAATCGTCTTCTACGGCACGAGCAACAGTCAAACCCACGTCAACGAAAATTACGCCCTGATGCTCGCGGGCGGCCGCGGGCTGGGCATGAAACACGGCCGCTTCCTGCAATTCGACGCCGGCGTGCCGCTCGCCAATCTGTTCGTGACGCTGCTCGACAAGATGGACTCGCCGGCGCGGTCTTTCGCCGACAGCGCCGGCGAGTTGACCGCGCTCACCGCCTGACGCAGGCCGCGGCGCGCCGTCCCCGCGAACGTACAATATCCGTTTATGCCCACGATCCGCCGCGCGCTGCTGAGCGTGACCGACAAGACCGGACTCGCCGACTTCGCCAAGCGGTTGGCCGGCCATGGAATCGAATTGATTTCCACCGGAGGCACCGCCCGCCTCTTGCGCGAAGCCGGACTTGCCGCGCGCGAAGTTGCCGAAGTCACGGGTTTTCCTGAAATCCTCGACGGCCGCGTCAAGACGCTGCACCCGAGCATCGCCGGGGGCATCCTGGCGCGGCGCTCCAACCCCGCGCACGTGAGCGCGCTGGCCGAGCACGGCATCGCCGCTCTCGACATGGTCGTGGTCAATCTCTACGCTTTCGAGAAAACCGCGTCCCGCAAAGGCGTTTCATTCGACGAGATCATCGAAAACATCGACATCGGCGGACCGAGCCTGATCCGCGCGGCGGCCAAGAACTTCCGCGATGTTGCGGTGGTGACCGACCCGGCCGACTACGCCGCGCTCGCGGACGAGCTCGACGCCGGTGGCGCGGCGCTCGGGGCGGAAACGCACTGGCGGCTGGCGCAAAAAGCCTTCGCCGTTACCGCGGCCTACGACCGCGCCATCGCCGCAACGCTGGCGCAGCGGACGTCCGCGGGCGAGCCGCGCGGCGGCGGCGCGGCGCAACTGCCCGCGCTGCTCGACCTGCGGCTGCCGCTGCGGCAGACCTTGCGCTACGGCGAAAATCCGCACCAGGAAGCCGCGCTCTACAGCGACGGCAAAGCGGGCATAGCCGGCGCAAGGCAGCTTCACGGCAAGGAGCTTTCGTACAACAATCTCGTCGATCTCGACGCCTGCCGGCAATTGATCGGGGAGTTCGACGAACCCGCCGCCGCCATCGTCAAGCACACCAACCCCTGCGGCTGCGCGCAAGCCGCTTCGCCGGCCGAGGCCTACCGCAAGGCGCTGGCCTGCGACCCCGTATCGGCCTTCGGCTCGGTGATCGCGGTGAACCGCGAGATCGACGCCGAGACGGCAACGGAGATGGCCAAGTTGTTCATCGAGGCCGTCGCCGCGCCCGGTTACAGCGCCGAGGCGCGGGAAATCCTGACGAAAAAGAAGAACATCCGCCTGCTCGAAGTCGAAGACCCGCCCCCCGGTTTCGTGCTGCGCAGCATCTCCGGCGGCTGCCTGCTGCAAAGCGAAGACCGCCGCGAAACGAGCCCCGACGGCTTCCGCGTTGTCAGCAAGCGCCCGCCCGACGCTGCCGAGCGCCGCGATCTCGAGTTCGCCTGGAAGGTGGTCAAGCACATCAAATCGAACGCCGTCCTTTACGCGCGCGAGGGGCAGACCGTGGGCGTTGGCGCCGGTCAGATGAGCCGCGTGGACGCCGCCTGCATCGGGGCGGCGAAGGCCGTGCTGCCGCTCGAAGGCGCCGCGGCCGCCTCCGACGCCTTTTTCCCCTTCGCCGACGGCGTGGAAGAGATCGCCCGACACGGCGTAACGGCGGTCATCCAGCCGGGCGGCTCCAAGCGGGACGAAGAAACAATCGCCGCCGCCGACCGCCTGGGCCTGGCGATGGTTTTCACCGGCGTCCGCCACTTCCGGCACTGAGCCATGGCGCAAGGCGCCGCCGTCCCCGCCGGCTACTTCGGACTGAAGCGGTATCCCATGCCGTGGATCGTGGTGATCCAGCTGGGTTTTGCCGGGTTGGCCTCGAGCTTCTGGCGCAGCCAGGCCACATGCACGTCGACCGTGCGCGTCGTCGGCAGCGCTTCGTACCCCCATACTTCGCGCAGCAGGACTTCGCGCGACAGCGTGGTCTCGGGGTGCTGCGTGAAGTAGAGCAGCAACTGGTATTCCTTCGCCGAAAGCGACAGGACTTCGCCCGCGCGGGTGACCTCGGTGCGGCGCGGGTCGAGTTTGATGTCGCCGAACTCGCGGATCGCGGTTTCCGTGCCGAGCGTGTTCGCCGATCGGCGCAGCAGAGCCTCGACGCGGGCAAGCAATTCGAGCATGTCGAAAGGCTTGCTCATATAGTCGTCCGCGCCCAGCTTGAGGCCGATGACCTTGTCCACCGTCTGCCCTTTGGCGGTAAGCATGAGAATCGGCGTGACGATGCCCAGTTGCCGAAGGTCGCGGCAAAGGTCGAGACCGCTTTTTTTCGGCAGCATGATGTCCAGAAGGAACAGGTCGAACCCGCCTTGCCGCGTCATTTCCAGTCCCTGTTCGCCGTCCTCGGCGGTTTCGACTTCGTAGCCTTCCGAGCGCAGGCGGTCGGCCAGCGTCACGCGAATGCCGATTTCGTCGTCGACCAGCAGGATTCTTTCGTAGCTCATGATTGTGTTTCGGCGAGCGGCAAATGGATCGTGAAGGTGCTGCCCCGCCCCGGCTTGCTCTCCACCGTCAGATCGCCGCCCATGCCGCGGGTCATGTCGCGGGCCAGCTTCAGCCCCAAGCCGGAACCCTCGACCTGCGCCTCTGAGGCGGCTGAGCCGCGGTAAAAAGCCTCGAAAATGCTTTCCATCTCCTGAGGCGGAATGCCGGCCCCGCGGTCGCGCACCCGGATTTGCACTTCCCGCGCCCCGTTGACGCCGGCGCGGGCGGCCTCGACTTCGAGCCAACGGCCCTCGGCGCCGTACTTGACCGCGTTGCCGACCAGGTTTTCCAGGCTTTGGCGCAGGGCTTGCCGATCGGCCCGCGCCGGCGGCAGACCGCGCTCCACCGCCTGCCGCAGATCGAAGCCGGCCTTGTCGATCACGGGACGCGCTTCGGCAAGCGTTTCGGCGATGACTTGGGCAACATCGACCGACTCGATCTTGAATTTGCTCTTGTTCGAGCGCAGAACCGCGAAGCGCAAGGTTCGCTCGACCATTTCCGAAAGACGCCTGCCCTGATCGCAGATCAAGCGCCCGTATTCCGCGGCTTGCTTCCCCGATCCGACTACGCCGGAAGCCAGGTTGTCGCCCGCGGCGCGGATCACCGTCAGCGGCGTGCGCAACTCATGGGACACGCCGGCCACGAATTCCATCTGCATATCGGCCAAGCGCCTGGATCGCCAGGCTGAAACGACCGTCATGGCCATCGCTGCGCCCAAGAGCAGCAGAAAGCCCGCTCCGA
Organism: Bryobacterales bacterium; assembly: GCA_965242705.1. Lineage (GTDB taxonomy): Bacteria > Acidobacteriota > Terriglobia > Bryobacterales > UBA6623 > CATQHP01. The sequence goes on along the minus strand of OZ251486.1, from coordinate 3,491,609 downwards.
CGGCGAGATTGCGGCGCCACTCCAGTTGCACCGCCGCGTCGAGCGACCCGGCCATATGCTTTGCGGAGACAACCAGGCGGCTGGTGCGGCCGCTCCCGGCGTAGAAAACCACCGCGCGCCCCAGGAACATCGCCGTCTTTCCGCCAGTGAAGCCCCCCTGCCGCCGCGGGCGCGGCGCGGATTCCCCTTCGCGCCCGCGCGGCCCCTCGCGGCGCGGCAGTGGCAATCCCGCATCGAGCAAGTCACCAGGCCCCCTGCCGCCGCGCGGCGGATTGCCGGGACGCGCCGCGAACAAAGTCTTGCGAAAGTCGGGATCGCGCAACCATGCTTCGTCGATGGAATCGTGGGAACGGTACAGGAATCCGACGCCGTTTTCCTCGACGATCGCAATCCGGTAGATTTCCTCGCCGTCCGGTCCGGAGAAATAACGCGCCGCCATATCGGAGAGTATCCGCTCGGCTAGGTAAGCGGAGTCGATCTCGACCAGCAGAAAACCAGCCGTCTCGGCGTCCGCGGGAACGCGCGTCCCCGGGGCGCCCCCGGCAATGGAGTACATCTGGCGGACGAAAACCCTCTCCTGTACGAAAAATCCCCACCTGAACATTCGTATGTCCCGCGGCCGGCCGCGGTGGTAGAGATCGGCCCACCGCGTGAGGCGCCGCTCGATCGGCCGGTGGCTTTCTTCCCAGTCCGCCGCGTCAATCCGCCACTCGGCCGGTTGCAGCTCATGCAGGCTCGGCGCGCCGCCGGCCGGCGTGAGATAGAGCAGGACTCTGGAAACCAGAGGGGCGTAATTGGAACTGTGGCGCCACTCGTCGTAGCGTTCGAGGTAGCGCTCCCATTCGCCGTTGGCCGCCGCAAGCGGGGCCGGGCGGAAAACGCTGAGCAAGTACGCCAACTCGCGGTTGAAATCACGCTCGAACTGGCGCACGGAGTTTTCCAGAGCGGCTTCCATCGACGCGCGCTGGGCTTCGCTCAACTGCCCGGTCCAGTGGAACTGCATCGCGGCCATCAAGGCGAACACCGCCGCGGTTGCGGCGATGACAATCGCTCCAGCGCGCTGCTCTTTGGCTATGCGCCGCATGAACTCCGCAAATTCAGGCGATTCCGCCTCGGGTCAAGTTACGGCGCAAAGGGCGCCATCCCATCGCCCGACCGGCCTCATTCCGGCATGGCCGCCTTGTTGGTGCGCTTGCCGGCAGGCTGCCTGGGCGCTCCGGGAACGTTGGTCCGCGGCAGCCGGCGCGCCAATTCCCGCTTGATTTCCCGGTAGTTGGCGTCCGCGGCGAGATTGGTCCATTCCATGGGATCGACGCGGTGATCGTAGAGCTCTTCCGAGCCGTCTTCGTAGCGGATGTAGCGGAAATCGTCGCTGCGCACGGCATGGTTGAGACGGCCGTAAGTCGATACCGCCGGCTGCCACGGAGCGTCCGGATTGCGCAACAGCGGAACAAGGCTGTTGCCGTCGAGCGCGTCGCCGACGGGAAGTCCGGCCAATTCCGACAACGTCGGGTAAATATCGAGCAGGTTCACCGGGCGGTCGCAGCGGACGCCGGCGCGCGAACCCTCCGGCAGGCCGGGCGCGCCCTCGGGCACGACGAACATCAGCGGCGTCCGGGTTGCTTCCTCCCAAAGCGCAAACTTCCGCCAGTGGTGTTTCTCGCCGAGATGCCAGCCGTGATCGGTCCACGTGACGACGATCGTTTCGTCGGCGAGGCCGCTCTCGTCCAGCGCGTCGAGCACGCGGCCCAGCATGTCGTCGGCGAAGTTCACCGACGCCAGGTAGGCTTGCACGGCGTGCTTCCATTGCCCATGTTCGATCACGTTGGCGTGGTCCCGTTCCGGCCGGGCCATCTTCACGCCGGCCTCCGGAACGTCGCCGAGGTCTTTGTCGAAGACCGGCGGAACCTGAATCGACTCCAGGGGAAAGCGGTCGAGATAGCGTTGGGGAACGTGCCAGGGAAGATGCGGCCGGAACAGGCCGAACGCCAGGAAAAACGGCTTGTCGTGCTTCTCCCGCAGCTTGGCCGCAACCCAGTCGGCCACCTGCGCGTCGCCCATTTCGCCGACGTCGACCTGCAGCGGCCCCCAGTCGAAATTGCCGGTTTTCGCAATGCCGTTGGCCGGCAGCGTCGGCGGCTTGGGGTCTTCGGGGCGGTTGCGCTCCTTCGACGGCCAGTATTCGTTCCACGAAGGCGGATCGGGATATACGCCGTGGTATATCTTGCCGGCGCCGCCGGCCCAATAGCCGTTTCGCATGAAGTGCTGCGGGAGCGTGACGGCGTCGGGCATCGCCGGCCGCCAAGCCTGATCGTTGTAATAAACGCCTGACTTGTAGGGAGCGATCCCCGTCATCAAGGCGGCGCGGGAGGGGTTGCAGGCCGGAGCGGCGGTATAGGCGCGGGCGAACACGGTCGCCCGGCGCGCCAGCCGCGACAAGTTCGGCGTTCGCGCCTGGGGATGCCCGCCCAGCGGTTCAATCCAGTCGTTGAGATCGTCAAAGGCGATAAAAAGCACGTTGGGCCGGTCGGCGGCGCCGGCAACGGGCGGCAGCAGCAATGCCGACAGGCAAAGAATCGTTCGGAAAAGCATACGCTATACTTTACTGCTTTTCCACGCCGCCCGCGCAAGCGCCGCCGATAAGGCCGCGCGGCTTGGTCACAGCGGGCGATGGCGCGATACTCAGCCTTTCGGCGGATACGGGTCTTTGCCGTAAGTGTTGCGCTCCCTGATCCGACCGTCGCGACCGTGAATCAGCATCTCAGCACGCTGGTTGATAGCTATTTGCCGTGCCGCTTGGGCCGCTTCGCGCTGCGTCTCATGGACAGATGTTACTCGTTGATTGCCGGCGCCCCGAACTGCCCAATCTCCGCGGTAAGGGACAACGTGTTGATTTTTCCTTTTCATTTTTCGAAATGCTCCTTGAGTGAGTTCATTGGAAAATTTCCAACCATGTGTTTCAATATACATATATATCTGCGTATGTCAACCAAAATGCGCGAAAGAGAAGGCAGCATGTTCGGACAACGTCTCAGGTTGGCGCGGAAAAAGGCCGGGCTCTCGATGCAGGGGCTTGCCGACCGCGCCGACCCCAGAGTTACCGCGCAGGCAATCGGCAAGTACGAAGCGGGAAAGATGATGCCTTCCTCGGCCGTTCTGGTCGGACTCGGCCAAGCGTTGGACGTTTCCCTCGACTTTCTGATGGGCGGCCAAATCGAGAAACTCGACAGCGTTGCATTCCGCAAACACTCCGGCACTTCGGCTCAGGACCGCGCTCTTGCCGAAGCGCTCGTGACCGAGAAACTCGAAGACTATCTGGCGATCGAAGACATTCTCGATATCGATCGACGCCCCGACTCGTTCGGCGCTCTCCGCTGCAGCCGGTTCGAGAATTTCGAAGCTATCGACCGCAAGGCGCAAGAGCTGCGGCGGCGCTGGAAACTGGGCATCGATCCGATCCCCAGCATGACCGGGTTGCTGGAAGACAAAGGGATCAAAGTCATCGAAGCCGATCTCCCGCGGCGCTTCGACGGCTTGGCCTGCAGCGTGAAACGCAGCGGCGGAAGGCCGGACACCGAAGTCGTGATGGTCTCGATGCGGACCAATATCGAGCGAAAACGCTTCAACCTCGCGCACGAGTTGGCGCACCGCGTCATTCCAGAGACCGGCAACCCGAATATCAAGACCGAAAAGGCGATGAATCGTTTTGCCGGAGCCTTCCTCGTCCCTGAAGAGCATTTGCTGGAAGAGGCCGGCGGGCGGCGGAGCCGGATGACCCATCGCGAGTTGATGCGCTTGAAACAAGGCTACGGCGTTTCCGCTTCCGCCATGCTCATGCGGCTCGGCCAAGTCGGCATCCTGCCCCAAACCGCAATCGAGTACGCTTTTCGGAGTTATGCCCGCAAATGGCGCAGCGAAGAACCGGAACCGATCGACGACAACGAAGGGTTCGCGGCCTTCGAGAGGCCGCGGCGGTTCGAGCAGTTGGTCTGGCGGGCGCTCGGAGAAAGGTTGATCTCTCCAATGCGCGCGGCTCAATTCCTCAGACAGCCTCTACGCGTCATGGAACATGAAATCAGGGGGGCGGGCGACTGGTGACCCGCGTCGTCGTCACCGATGCGTCTTGCCTGATCGATCTGCGAAAAGGCCGGCTTCTGCCCGCCATGCTGAGCTTGCCCTACCGCTTCGCAGTCCCTCTTCCGCTTCGCAAGCACGAATTGCTCGACTTCACGGATGACGAATGGCGGCTGCTCGACGACGGCGGGATGGAAACCTTCGATTTGCAACCGGAACAGGTGAGCGAGGCCTTTGCCCTGAAAAGACGGCATCCCCGCCTATCGGCCAATGACTGTTTCTGCCTCGCTGCGGCGCAGTCTTGCGAAAACAGCGTCCTGCTGACCGGCGACGGCATTCTGCGCCGTGTTGCCGCTCAACTGAAGGTCTGCTTGCATGGCGTCCTGTGGGTCGTCGATGAATGCGAAAAGGCGGGCGCTTGCAGCGGCAATTCTCTGGTTGCCGCCCTCGAAACATGGCGCAAGGACTCATCGGTTTTCCTGCCGAAAGCCGAAATCGACAGGCGCCTCCGCCGCCTCCGGTGAGGCCGCTCCCGACTTTCCGGGAATTCGCCGCAAAACAGCGGCGCATCGGCGGCCATGCCCTGCCGTCGCAGCCGGCTTGGCCTACAATGACGACGGAAAGGATTTTCCATGAGCCCTGAATTGATTGGAATCATAAGCGTGGGCGTCGCCATTCTGAGCGTGGGCGCCGCCATCCTGAGCATTGGTTGGCGCGCCTGTTCCCAACTCGACAACAGGCTGCGCTCGGTGGAGTTGGACGTGGCCGGGTTGAAATCCGACATGGCAACAGTCAAGGACATTCTGCTCAGAGCGTACGGCAACCCCGCGGCGCTGCGATCTCACGAGAGCCGCCCGGCATCGTAAAACGTGTAGAAAATCCCCTCAGGCAGACTCAGCCGCGGGCCGCGCCGCGGAGAGCGCCGCCCCCGCGGCGACGGTCGTCAGACAGCCCAGCGGATTCAACCAGAGAAAAGCCAGATCGGAAAAAACGAGCTTCGCGCTCCAGACGGCGGCCAAACCGAGCGCCGTCCCCCAAAACGCCCCGTCGGCGGTGCATTTGCGGAAAACGAAGGCAAGCACGAAAACTCCCAGCATCGGGCCGTAAAAGAGCGACCCGACGAAATTGACGGCTTCGATCAACGATCCCAGACGCCCCCCGTAACCGGCGAACACGGTCGCGTAAACGCCCCAGCCGACGGTTGCCAGCCTCAGCGCCCGGCGAGCCGCCGCGTCGTCGAGTTGCGGGCGGATATAACGCCCGTAGTGATCGACCACCGTCGCCGTCGCCAGGGAGTTCAATTCCGACGAAATGGTGGACATCGCCGCGGCGAAGACCCCGGCCATAATCAAACCGACCAGGCCGGCGGGCAGATGCTGCAAGACGAACGTCAGGAAAATGTAGTTCGTATCGTTGTACGAACCGGGCTCGCGGCCTTCTTCGGCGAGCGCCGTTGCCTCTCCCCGCGCGTCCCGGAAGCGCCGCTCGGCTTCGAGGTAGCCCTGTCTCGCGGACGCCGTCGGAACCTGCATCATGCGCCGGGCCGCCGCCCGCCGAGCGTCGAACGCTTCCGCGTAGCGCGATTCGACGCGCTCGAACCGCTCGCCGGCGGCCTGCTCGACCCGCGCCCCCTCGCCCGCGTGGAACAGCATGGGCGGTTGCTCGAACACGAAAAAGGCGTAAATGACAACGCCCGTCAGCAGGATGAAGAACTGCAGCGGAACCTTGAGCACTGCATTGAACAGCAGACTCACGCGGCTGTGATCGACCGATTTGGCCGTGAGATACCGCTGAACCTGAGACTGGTCGGCGCCGAAATAGGCCAGCGCGAGAAAGGCGCCCCCGATCAGCCCCGACCAGAGCGTGTAACGGCTGCTCCAGTCGAACGAGCTTTCCACCGCGTTGAGCTTGCCCGCGGCGCCGGCCAGACGCAGCGCGCCGCTCAACGGAACGTCTTCGGGAAGCCCCGCCGCGGCCGCGAAAAACGCGGCAACGATGCCGGCGAGCATGACCGTCATTTGCAAGGCGTCGGCCCACATCACCGCCTTGATGCCGCCGATCATGGTGTAAGCGGAAACCATCACGCCCGTTGCCGCGATGGTCATCCATTCGGGCAAGCCCAGGATGACGGACAGCACCACGGCGGGGGCATACAGCGCCAAACCCACGCCCAGCCCCCGCTGCACCAGAAAAACCAGCCCGGTCAGCGTCCGGGTTTTCGCATCGAACCGCCGCTCCAGATATTCGTAGGCCGTGTACACCCCGGAGCGGTGAAAAACCGGCGCGGCGAAGGCCGCGATCAGCACCATGGCGATGGGCAGACCGAAATAAAACTGCACGAAGCGCAGGCCGTCGGCGTAGCCCTGGCTGGTGGTCCCGATGAAGGTGACGGCGCTCGCCTGCGTGGCCATGATCGACAGGCCGATCACCCACCAGCGCATCTGCTTGCCGGCGACGACGTAGCTTTCCAGCGACTGGCGCCCGCGGGAGCGCCACAGGCCGTAGCCGATGATGACGACGAACGAGACGGCGAGAACGGCCCAGTCCGCCGCGCTCATCGGGCAGCCCCGAAATATCGGGAAAACAGATACAGCCCCGCGATCCACAACCCCAAATGGACCAGGACGGCCGCGTACCACCAGCGCCGCCGGCGCGAATCATCCGACTCCGACTTGTTCTCGGGCAGGGGCACGGGCGGTTGCCCCACAAGTTTAGCAGCCGCCCGGGGCCGGGGGCTTCGACATACCCCTCCCCGATTCCCTGATAAGGAAGAGGAAGAGCGGGGATGAGCGAGGGCAAGAGGGAGGAAGAAGGGGGCGGAGGGATAGCCGCAAGGCGCTTGGGAGAGAGTGGCAGCGGCCAGGAGGCGGTTTTTACCGTTGTGCGGAGGCTGAGCAGGGCCGGCGCAGGCGCACTGCTGCCGGCCGTTTGCCGACGGCATTTCTTTTCCCCTCAAGCGAATATCCCTCGCCCCTCTCCTCCCCCTTAACCATTCCCATATATCTATGTTTCCCTATCCCACGCCACCTCTTATCCGGGAATCGGAGGGCGGCGCCCGCGGAAGATCGGCTCCGCCGGCGGCCGTTACACTGGCTTTTTGACGAAAAAACCCAAGCTGGGGCAGCACTTCCTGGCGGACGACGACCTGCTGGAGCGCATCGCCGCAGCCGTGCCGCAAGACTGCGATCTGATTGTCGAGATCGGCCCTGGGAAAGGGGCGTTGACGCGGCGGCTGCTCGCCCGGCCGCGGCGGGTCGCCGCCATCGAGTTGGACGCCGCGCTGGCCGCGGCGCTGCCCGGCCTCTGCGGCTGCTCCGAGCGGCTCGAGGTCATTTGCGGCGACGTGCTGCGCGTCGATTTGCCGAGGCTGATCCGGGCGCGGACGGCGCAGCGGGCCGCGGTTGTCGGCAACCTGCCGTATGCCGTTACATCCCCGATCCTGCGCAAGGTCTGGGAAGCGCAGGGCTTTTGCGGGCACTGCGTCTTCCTGGTGCAGGAAGAGGTCGCCGACCGCATCGTTGCCGGGCCGGGCAGTCGGGACTACGGCTATCTGAGTTGCTTGGCGCAACTCCGCGGCGTTCCGCGCAAGCTTTTCGTCGTGCCGCCGGGCGCTTTCCGACCGCCGCCCAAGGTAAGCTCGGCGGTGATTTCCATGTCCCTCCACGCGCAGCCGCCCGCGGACGAGTTGATCGAGTTTCTCGGCGATTGCTTCCGCGCGCCGCGCAAGATGCTGCGCAACAACCTCGCCGCGCGTTTCCCGGCGGCGAAAGCGGCCTCCGACCCCTGCGCGAACCTGCGGGCGCAGCAATTGAGCCTGGAAGAGTTGACGGCGATGTGGCGCCGTCTTTCCGGGCGGCGGGAATGAGCGCGGCGCGGGCCGCTACGCCCCCCGCTTGAACAGCTTTGCCCGAAGCAAGGGCAGAATTGGCAAAAGCACCGAAGCAGTCAGAAACAACAACGGAATCGGCCGGCTCAGAATGCCCGCCCAATCGCCGCGGGCGATGATCAGCGCCCGCCGCAGGTTGGCCTCCATCATGGGGCCGAGGATCAGGCCCAACACCAGCGGACCAAGTGGTATTTGGGCTTTGCGAAAGAGAAATCCGGCAATGCCCGCCGCGAACATGACCCAGATATCCGCGACGGCGTTGTTCAGGGCGTAAGCCCCGACCGTGCCGAACAGGACGATTCCCGCCCACAGCCAAGGGGCGGGAATGCGCAGGATGCCGGCCAGCGGCTTGGCTCCGACCAAGCCGACCGCCATGATCGCCAGCGAAGCGAAGATCAGCAGGAAGACGATGGAAAAAACGAAAGCGCGGTGGTTCTGGAACAGCAGCGGCCCGGGCTGGATGCCGTGGATCAGCAGCGCCCCGATGAGGATGGCCGATACGGCGTCGCCGGGGATGCCCAGGGTCAGCATGGTCGTCATGGCGCCGCCGATGGCGCCGTTGCAGGCGGCGCAACTCGCGGCCAGCCCGCGCAGGGAGCCTTTGCCGAACTCTTCCTTGTCCGGCGAGATGCGGCGAGCCTGTTCCCAAGCGATGACCGAGCCGATGTCGCCGCCGGACGCCGGAATCGCGCCGACGATCGCGCCCAGCCCGGCGCCGCTCATCATCGACGGCAGCATCTGCTTCCATTCGCTGCGGCGCGGCAGAATGCGCCCCAACGCCCCGGCGGGCAGATTGCGGACCTCGTGGCGTTCCGAAATCTGCGCCAATACCTCGGCCAACCCGAAAAGCCCAATCATGACGGGCACGAACGAAATGCCGTCGAGAAACTCCGACATGCCGAAGGTATAACGCGGATAGGCCGTCATCGGGTCGAGCCCGACCAGCGCCAGCGCAAGTCCCAGCGTTCCGGCCAGCAGGCCTTTGAGCACCCGGCCCCTTGAGATGCCGGCCATCAGGCTGATGCCGAAAAGCGCCAAGCCGAAGTATTCGGCCGGCCCGAATTGCAGGGCGAACTCGGCGATCGGAAAGGCCAGCAGCGCCAGGAACAGGATGCTGGTGAGTTGGCCGACTGCGGACATCAAGGCGTTGACGCCCAGCGCCAGACCGGCGCGGCCCCGGCGCGCCAGGGCGTAGCCGTCCCATGACGTTGCGATCGAGGCGGGCGTTCCGGGAACGTTGATGAGAATCGCCGGGATGCCGCCCGCCGGGATGGCGCCGCAGTAAATGCCCAGCAGCATGGCCAGCCCCTGTTCGGCGGAAACCCAGAAGGTCAGCGGGGTCAGCACGGCGACGCCCATGGTCGCGGTCAATCCGGGCAGCGCGCCGAAAATCGCGCCCAGAGTCACGCCGGCGGTGAGGAAGCCCAACACTTCCCAATCGAGCACGGCCGTCAGCCCGGCCAGCAGTTCAGCGCTCACGCGCCGCCCCTTCCGTTTCTTGTTTTTTCGCGCGGCATGGCAAAGGCGCTACTCCAGAGAAACGTTCAATCCGTAGCGGAAAGCGGCGGTTACCAAGGCCGTCAGCACAAGCGCGGCGCCCGCCGCGGAGCGGCTCCGCTGTCCTAGAAATTTCAGGAACAAGGTCAGGAACAGGACAGTGCGCAAGGGGAAGAAGCCCGTTCCCCAGAGGGCAAGGTAGAGGAACAGCATCGCCGCGGCGCCGGCGGTCTGCGGCGCGTTGGCGAAGGCGAACCCGGCGTCTCCGCCGCGCCGCCGCGACTGGAAAAGCAAGCCGAGAGCCATCGCGGCCATGAGCGCGCCGATCGTGCGCGGAAAGAAGCCCGCTCCGGGAAGACCTCCGGCGCCGGCCGGAAAGCCGCCGCCGCTGACGATCAGGTACGCCCCCAGAGCGGCGAATCCCGCCGCGGCGATGCCGTCGGGCCGCGCCATTCAGTCGGCCCCCAAACGAACGAGTTGCGGAATGACGCCGCTGAAGAACCGCTCCTGTTCCAAGGCGAACCGCGCGAACTCTTCGTTGTCGAGATAGAGGGATTCCATGCCGCGTTCGGCGCACAGCTTTTCCCACTCGGGGGTTTGGAATGCTTTTTCGAAAGCGGCCGCCAGCTTCTGCACGATCTGTTCCGGCAATCCGGCAGGCCCGAAAAATCCGCTCCAGGCCGGCGCGCCGACCCTGTACCCCAATTCGTACGTTGTCGGCACGCCGGGGAAAACGCCGGAGCGCTCGGCGTCGAACACGGCCAGCGGCCGCAGTCTGCCCGATTGCACGTGCGCGGCGACCTCGCCCACGCCGGCGACCGCGGCGTCGGAATGGCCGCCGATCAACGACACCAACGACCCGGAAGAACCCGCGTAGGGCAAATGCGTAAAGCGTACGCCGGAGCCCTGCTCCAGCAGCAGGACGTTGAAGTGCCAGATCGAACCGATGCCCGAATTGGCCATGACGATGCGCCCGGCTTCGCGCTTGGCGTCGGCGACGAATTCCTCGAACGTGTCCCAGGGCGACTCCGCGCGCACGACCAGAGCCGGAGCGGTCTTCGAGACCATGCAGATCAACGAAACGTCCGACGGCCCGATATCGGCGTAGCCCAGCGAGCGCACGACCGCGATTTCGACCGGCGCATGGCCGATGGTGTAGCCGTCGGCGGGGCGGCGGGCAACGTACGAAAAGGCCAGCGCTCCGCTGGCGCCGGGCTTGTTCTCGCAAACGATGGGCGCGCCCAGGCCTTCCTCGGCAAGGCTTGCCATCACCCGCGAAACCGTGTCGGACGTGCCCCCGGGCGAGGCCTGCACGATCAACTTGATCTCTTTCGAGGGATAAGGTCCCTCAGTCGAGCCGCACGACGCCAGCAACAGCACCGCGGCGGCAGCGACCGGCAACATGCCGATAGCATAGGCAAAACTCTCGACCGGCGCAACGCGGACGGGCTTTGCCGTCAAGCCGCGCGCTCCTCCCGCTCCCCCGGCTCCTCGGCCGGCGGCTGCCGATAAGTCTTGCGAAATACCATGTCCGTCAACCAGCGCTTGAAGTCCTCGTTGTCCGCGAACTGCTTGAACAACTGCGTGTCGTCACTGAGGATGGCGTTCATCGCCCGCTCCAATGCCCTGTCGTGCTCAACGCGCGCGTTCTGCCGGTCGGAATGACGCCGCGCGTTGCCGTACGCCGCATCCGCCTTCACGCGCGCCGGTATGTCTTCGGTAATCAGCCGCCGCACGCGATCGGCGTCCTTCCAGTCGATACTGCCGAACCGTTCGTTGAACTCGCGCAGGATGTCGGAAAGCATCTCCAACTCCGGGTCGGCCTTGCCGCCGCCCTCGGAAACGGGCACGGGGTCGATCTCGCCGTCCATATCCGGCAGGCCGATATCCATCGCCGCCTGTTTTTCGACCCGGTAGCTGTCCATGTCGATGGCTTCCAGGAGGCCCCGGGAAAGGTCTTCCTCCCGCGGCGCCGGCAGCTTCGGCGTCAGAAAATTGAGAAAGATCGAGAGCTTTTCCCACTCCTTGCTGCCGTAGATCAACAGCATGGCCAGAAAGCCGTAGGTGCGGATAAACGACTTGGCCTTGCCCTTGAATCTGACTTGGCCGTCCTCGTCCAACTCGGCGAGGTAGGCCGCAACGCAGCGGTCGAGGATCGGGTCGAGATTGCCGCGCGGCTCGTCCGCCAGCCAACGCCGCGTCAGCTCTTCGACCTGCGCCTGCTCGTAAACCCCGCTGTCGTCCAGCGCCGCCTTCAGGTCGTGCAGCTTGTCGGGGTCGGTTTCGTCGGCCAGAATCGTCGAGCGGTAATACGGCTCGAACGCCTCGCGGATCGTGTCGGCGTCGTTCATGAAGTCGAGCGCGAAAACGTCGTACTTCTTCTGGCGCGCCCGATTGAGCCGCGACAGCGTCTGCACCGCCTTGACGCCCGAAAGCGTCTTGTCCACGTACATCGTGTGCAGCAGCGGCTCGTCGTAGCCGGTCTGGAACTTGTCGGCGCAGACCAGAAAACGGTAGGGTTCCCGGCGAATCTTGTCGGCGATCTGCGACGAGGGAAAGCCGTTCAGCGACGCCTCGCTCACCTTTGCGCCGTCGTGCTCGCGCTCGCCGGAAAAAGCGACGATCGCCCTGTGCGGGCTCTTGCGCTCGAGCAGGTACGCGCTGAGCGCGCGGTAGTAGCTTATCGCCCGGTCCACGCCGTCGGTCACCACCATCGCCCGCGCCTGCCCGCCGATCTTGCCCGCCGCCGCCACCCGCTCGTGGAAGTGGTCGGCCATGATCTCGGCCTTCTGCCGGATCGCGTGACCGTGGCCTTCCACGTAGCGGCGCAGTTTCTTCTGCGCCTTTTTCGTGTCGAACTCGGGGTCGTCCGCGATTGTCTTGGCCAACAGGTAATAGCTCCGCACCGGCGTATAGTGGGCCAGCACGTCGAGGATGAAGCCCTCCTCAACCGCCTGCTTCATCGTGTAGGCGTGGAAGGGCAGATGCTTGACCACGCCGTCCGGCTGCGGCGCCTTCGCGCCGAAAAGCTCCAGCGTCTTGTTCTTGGGCGTGGCCGTAAAGGCGAAATACGAAACGTTGGGCTGCAAGCGGCGCGACTCGATGATGCGGTTGATCTTGTCCTCGAAAGTCTCCTCTTCCCCCTCGTCCTCCATCAGCGCCCGCGAAACCGCCGCGGACGTCTTGCCCCCCTGGCTCGAGTGCGCCTCGTCGATGATGACCGCGAACTTCCTCCCGCTCCGGCTGCTCATTTCATCGAGGATGAAAGGGAACTTCTGCACCGTGGAAATGACGATCTTCTTTTCGGTTTCGAGAAACTTGCGCAGATCGCCCGCCCGCTCGGCATGGCCGACCGTCTCCCCGACCTGCGCGGTCCGCTTGACCGTATCGCGAATCTGCCGGTCGAGAACGCGCCGGTCGGTGACGACGATAATCGAATCGAAAACCGGCTTGCCGTCCCTGAGCAGGCCGACCGCCTGATGCGCCAGCCAGGCGATGGAGTTCGACTTGCCGCTGCCCGCCGAATGCTGGATCAGATACCTTTTCCCCGCCCCGTGCCGCCGAACGTCCTCCAGCAGCTTGCGCACCACGTCGAGTTGGTGATAGCGCGGCCAAATCTGCTTGCGCGTCTTGCGCCCGCTGTCGTCTTTCTCGTCGAGAAGCTGGGCGTAGTTCTCCACGATGTCGGTCAGGCTCTCGCGGGTCAGCGTCCGCCTCCAGAGGTAATCGGTCTTGAGGCCGCCGGGGTTGGGCGGGTTGCCCGCGCCGTCGTTCCAACCGCGGTTGAAGGGCAGGAACCACGACTTCTTGCCGTCGAGATGCGTGCAGAAACGCGCCTCGTGCTCATCGACCGCGAAATGCGCGGCGCAGCGCCCCAAGCGAAACAGCTTCTCGTGCGGGCCGCGGTCGCGCTTGTACTGATCGACGGCATCCGCCGCCGTCTGCTTGGTCAAGCTGTTCTTGAGTTCGAAGGTGGCGATGGGCAGGCCGTTGACGAAAAGCGCCAAGTCGAGCGCCAACCCCGTCTCCGCGGCGCTGTAGCGCAACTGCCGCGTCACCGAGAAGCGGTTCGCGGCGTAGAGCGCCGCGGCCTTCGAGTTGCCCGGCGAAGGCGCGCCGAAAAACAGATCGATGCTGCGCGGCCCGTGCTTGACGCCCTTGCGCAGCACATCGACGGTTCCGCGCTTGTCGATCTCGCGCTGCAAGCGCGCCAGGAATTTGCCCCGCGCCGGGCGGTCCGCGTCCAACGCCAGCGCCTCGGCCGCCGCCGGCTGCGTCGCCCGCAGAAACGCCGCAAGCTGCGCCAAGTCGAGGCAATGCCCGCGGTCATAATCGTCCGCGCCGCCGCAAATCCAGCCGGCGCCGCCCTCGGCCGGCGCTTCCCCCGCCCCGCCCGCGTCGCAAGGCGAACCGGTCAAAGCCGCGCAAATCAGCCGCTCAAAACCGCGCTCGCTGGTGTCGGTGGGCATGGGAAGCAGGGGCAATCAGGCGGCGAAGCGGCGGTCATCGGGGCGAGTCCACTCGAAAGCGGCCTCAAGCTCGCGCAGCATTCCGAAGGCGTCCTTGTATTCGATGCCGAACTGCCGGCATACATTCGGCAAAGGAACCTTTCTCTTCACGTCCAAACTGAATGCCTCATGCGAAACGACAACCGCATCGTGGACTTTGGCATAAGCCGCGACCCATCCATCGGCCTCTCTCGCGAATTTGGCTTTCGCCGCAGGTAGAAACCGGCTGTTGCCTTGCACCCAGCCGATGATCTCCTTGTACGCGCCTGTGACCGGCTGTTCCGATGACGGCGCGAACAACTTGTCGGGCGCCTGATCCGCCCATTCGGCCAGTGTCCCCGAGTGGAGTATCTCTTCACGAACGCGATCGACGCTTACCACCTTGCCTTCTTGGCAATAGTATTCCAGGCATTCCCAGAAACCAGGACATATATCCTGAGAATAATAGCGGTTACAGGCTTCTATAAAAACATTCGTGTCCAACAGGAACAAGGGATGCGTTCGACTCATTACAAAACCGCCTCCATCTTTTCCGGCATTGTATCGAAGGTTTTTCCACGCAGTCCGGTAAGGCTGTACGCATCGCGGTAGAGCAGGCGGCCTTCCTTGACCGCGCGCGCTACCGCGCCGCCGAAACGCGGGCCGACGCGCCATCTCTGCGTACTCCAGAAATTGCCTCTCGATTCGTCTTGCTGCGCGCGGCGCCGTTCGCTTGCCGCATATTCCCGATAGAAATCGAAAAAATCGTCCCGTCCGATCAGGTCGAGATCGAGGGCGCGGCGGGCGGCCGCCAGCGGACTGACCTTGAACCGCCGCGCAAGCGCCCGACAAAGATCGCCCACCCGCTCGGCTTCGGGCCGGAAAGCCCGCAAATCTTCCGCCGGCGCCAGAAACTCCGCGGCCGTCCGGTTGCAAAACCGTTCCACGGCATGGTCGGCGGGTTGGACGGCCTCCATAGCCGACACCCCCGATTCTCCAATCAGAAGATGCGCCAGTTCGTGAGCCAGGGTAAACATCTGCGCCGCCTTGCAATCGGCGCCGCTCACGAAAACGAGCGGGGCGTACGCATCCGCGAGGGCGAAGCCCTGAAACTCGTTCGGATCGAACTTGCGGCTCGCGCTGTTTCCCACGACGCTGCTGAAAACCGTCAACACGCCGGCATCCTCGGCAGAATCCCGCAGCCGCCTGAACGCATCCATCCAGGTCGGTTCACGCGCCGCCCAGTCGGGAGCGAGCCGCAGCGCCTCGCGCAAAACGCGGGCGGCCTGCGCCGGGTCGTCGTCTTTCCTGCAAGAGCCGACGAACGCCAACGGTTCGACGCCGGATTCGATGAGCTCGCCGCGCATCCACCACCCGCGGCGCTGCATCGTCTCCACGGTTTCGAGCAGGTCGGGACTCGGCCTGCGCGGCGCGGACCCGCTCCGCGTTCGGAAATCGGGTATCGGCAGGCGATCCTCGGGCGGCTCCATCAGATACAGAAAACCCAGCGGGGTATGCGTGCGTTGCGCCAACCTGTCCGCCTGGGCGATGCTGATCTTTCCGGTGCGCTCCCACTCCAGGACGCGCTCCGGTTTCATACCGAGCTTGCCCGCCAGTTCCTCCGGGGCGAACCCCGCCCTCTCCCGCACCCAGCGCAGCACGTCGGGCTGCAAGGTTATCTGCAAGCGTCGACCGGTCATCGGTTCCCATTATCCCCTTATCGGCGGTCCACTGCGCGGCTCGAAGATGACGATCTTCACTTCCGGCAACTTCTCCAGCACCGCTTGCATGCGCCGCCGCACCGCCGGCCAATGCAGCCCGCCCAGCCCGCTGCCCAGCGCAGGAACGGCGACCGAGCGGATGCTCCGCGCCCGGATTTCCGCGACCAATGAAGCCAAGCCGGACTCGATATCCTCGATGCGGCTGCTCTCCCGCCAATGCCGCTTGGTGGGGAAGTTGACGATGTAGCGCGGGGGGCGCGCCCGCCCCGTCTCGAAGACGAACACGCGCCCGGGCTGCATTTCCCCGCGCCTGCACCGCGCGGCGTAAGCCTTGAAGTTCTCGGGAAAGGCGCGCTTGAATTGCAGCGCGATGCCGCGCCCCATGACCCCGACGCAGTTGACCGCATTGACCAGAGCCTCGGCGTCCTCCCTCAGGATGTCGCCGGTCTTGTACTCGATCATGGCTGCTTCCTGCCGTCCATTACGGTACATCTTCGCGGCGGGCCGCAGCATGGAAGCACAATTCGGAGACCCGCAGCGCCGCCTGCGCTACCCGCTCGACGGCCGCGGCCAATTCGCCGACAGAGCGGCAGCGGGAACGGAACATTCCCCGATGAAACTCGACCCCGCGCGCCGCGCAGACCTCGTCGATAATCCGGTTCTGCTCCGACGGGCGGCGGGCCGCCGCCGACTGCATGCGCAGCCAACCCGCGGTTTCCGCGAGATCGGTCACCGTGGCCGCATCGCCCTCGGCCTTGCAGAACAAATCGATATGGTCGCCGTCCGGGTACAGATACGGCGTGCGGATGCGCTGAAAATCGCCGTGCTCCGAGCAGGTGAACTTCCCTCCGGTTGCGCTCCGCAGCGCCTCGCGGATGTCGCCGCCGCTCATAGGGACTTTTCCCCCTGGATTATGCCTCGTCGCCGTCCGGCAGCTTGGCTGCCGCCCCGCGCACGTCGAGCTTGCCCGTGACCACGTCGGCGATCAGCCGCTCGCGGTACTCGCGCATCAGTTCGATCTGGCGGCGGGCGCGGGCCGCTGCGGCGTCGATGCGGGCGGCTTCCCTGTCCAGATAGGCGGCGATGGCGGTTTGCTCGGCAAGGGGCGGAAAGGGCAGATGACAATTAGCATACTTTGCAGCGTTTACATTTTCAATGGTTGAAGATATAGCCATTACTCGCAAAAACTCATCGAAAGCGCGTGTTTTGGTAAACAGGAATACATATTTGGGCAATACCCCCATACCTAAAACAAATCGCACCAAATAACCTGCATAAGCGCACTTCCCATATTTTTTGTTGTAGAGAAACGAACGCCCGATAGTGCCACTTCGAGAAATCAGAAGGTCGCCATCACTTAGAATATAGCCGTGTACTTGGTCATCAGGGAGAAACACCCCTCCTGTTTTCAGCCGCCCATTATCCATTATGTCTGTCGTTCTAAGAAAGCGAACCCCCGTGGCTGTGTAAGAATTCGCGGGTATGTTGGCTCCATAAAGTGCTGACTGAGAGCAGAGCGACTTCAACCGCCGCACTTCCCAATGCGCCGGAATGTCGCCGAGCCATTCGACACCGGAGGGCTTGAGGCGGACGTTGGCGTCGAGGCCGCGGGTCACGGCTTGATGGATAACGGCCTGCTTCTCCTCCGCCAACAGCCCAACCAGCTTCTCCTTGCCTCGAATATAGCGCCCGATGCGCCCGCCCACATGATCCAGATAGCGCACGATGGCGTTCTGCTCAGCGAGCGGCGGAATGCAAGAATAAATCATTTTGAAGTGTTCCGGACGCAAACTCCACATATCCGAAGCGATGCCGTAAGACCAGCGTTCGGCTTCTTTTGCGAACATCGGCGTTCTCAGCAGATAATGCAAATAGCGGGAACAAGCCCTGCTCCGAGGTCGTTGCACTACATACGCGGGGCTGACGATGCCCTTGTACTCCGACACGCCGACGGCTCCCTGCCAGGCTCGCATCTTGTTGTATGCGATATCGCCGGGACAAACCAATTTATAAGCAGATCGATCAAGGCGTGAAGCGTCCTTTTTGGAACTATCCTCGAGTAATGTCTTCTGCCGAATCACGCCCTGCGTGATTGTTACGGAAAGCATTTGCTCCTCAGGATGATTCCGCTCGTTCGCTTCGGCAAAAACGGCGCGGTTGGGTAACACTTCCCAATGCGCCGGCACATCCCCCAGCCACTCCACGCCGGAGGGCTTGTAGTCAGGGTAGGCTCTGAGGGCGCCGCCCACATTGCGGGGCGATTTCACGCCGCCAAAACCTCATTGCGGACAAAGCGCAGGCGTATCGACTTGGGCCGCTGCATGGAGTCGTCGAAGTAACGGTCCACGGCCTCCTTGACGTTGCGGCGGACTTCTTCGAATGAGTTGCCTTGGGTGTGGATCCCGCAGCCCAAGTCATCAGCTACGTATCCCCTGTCCACCTCGTCTTCGCTGACTTCGAAAATAATTTCGGTCATGATGTCGTCTCCGTCTGTTCTTCAAGCACTACGTTGAAAGCATGCTCAATGGATTTTAACTCACTTTCGATTTGCAGGCACACGGCCTCAAAATGCGTTGAATAGGAGCCGTGCTCCCGGATGGCGCGATCCGCGATGCCCGAAGCTTCCCCGCCGCGGGCGTGGGCATCGATCTTGCTGCGGATACGTTGCACTAGCCTCAGGCCATTCAGCTTTCGCTCACTGCCGTTCGCAGGTGAGCCGGAAAGTATCCGCTCCAAAAGCACAAGGCTTTTTTCGTCGGATTCCCATTGCAGCTTCATTTCCTTCAATCTGTGATGGATCACCTTGTTATCGAAGCCTTCGATAACAAGCATAGACAGGTTTTTGAATTCTCGAGCCCACTCATCAAGACTATCTGTACGCGGAACAGCGACGCGCCTTACCAGCACTGGATCGCGAAGTTTCCACCAAGTCGTATTCGACTTTTTCCAATCTTCAAGTATATTCTTGATCCTTTGCAAAGGATCGGTGTAGTAGAACCATTGGCCGCAGAAGTCGTTTCGCATAGCGCGCTCCGATATTCCAGATTTGGGATGTTCGTTGAAGCTCTTCCAGTATAGCTGTTCTTCATATGGAAGATTTTGGAAATCACAAATATACACGTGAATCTGCCCGGCCTTGTTTACATCATAACCACGAAGCATCCATGCGCCGCGACAGTAGATATTGCGTTCTTCAATTGCGTATTTATCGGTATCATTTTTGTATTTTACAAGCACTTCCGATTTGAAGAATGCCGGTGAAGTTTCGTACGGGAGAGAATTGGAATCTGCCTGAAAGTAGTTTGTGGTAGCCTGAGGGTCGGTGGAAATACTCGTCACCACATCGTTGCGAAAGTCATGCGCCAGAAAATCCACATAGCGATCATCTTCACCATGTCCCTTCTTTATAGCCGAGAAAATCGCCGCTTTAGGCCTTGCGGGGAGAATAATCTGCACTCCGCGAGTATATGCGGCTTTCCCCGGATCGATTTTCTGTCGGTAGAAGATCGGGTTCTGTACGAAGACGTTCTCAGGAGTATCCGGCCAGCTTCTGATCTGCTTATCTCTCACCAATTGGAAATCAAACATCCTGACAAGAGCAGAGTCGGACGCAGCAAGATATTTTTCCAACAAGCTACGCTTGAAAGTCACGAGAGAAGCACCGCGACCATCATGAGTGATCGTTACAACCTTCTCAAGATCGCCGTGTTTGTCGAATCGACAATATGCGCGATGTTCGGTATAGTGGTGGATGTCGTTCATATGAGCGTATTCTTGGGATACCTCGAAATATGAAATGCTTTGTCCGGGAAGCCTATCTATACTTCTGCCAAATATGAGCGGGGATGATGCGCAGAGAATTTTCGATCCCACTACAGGTGCGGAGCGTTCAATCCATACATCGTCTCTACCTCCGCCCCAGGCGTATGACGCGGAACAAGCGGAAAAAGGATTGCCACTCCATCGAAGTAAGTCATCCGCATCGACTGGATCGAGAGTATTTTCTTTGACCGCGACGGCGTGGATAAAGGTATGTTTGCCTAATGCATAGACGATCAGTTCATCCTCGTCTGCGTTCTGACGCAAGAGTTCGAGATGCGCGTTGGCAGCTAACCATGCTGCGTAAGCAGAATGATCGTCAGGAGGTCGGTCCATCTCCGTAATGTGCTCGATCAGCTTTTTGTGTTCGTAGTTCTGCACCGTACCGCGCTCTGTCCCTTATCTTGGAGGAAACCAGTAATCATTATTGCACGGCTCCTGCCATCTCCGCCGACAGCCCTTCCGTTTCCTGCTCCAACGCCAGGATATCGGCGCGGATTTCCGCGAGCGGGCGCAGCGGCTGCGGCTTGTAGAAGTAGCGCGTGAAGCTGATTTCGTAGCCGATCTTCACGCTCTGCGGGTCGTACCAGACATCGGGCGCCCAAGGCAGCGCTTCGCGGCGCAGGAAGCCTTCGATGCCGCCTTCCGCGAGCAGCGGGATTTGCTCCGTGTCGCGCAATTCGCTGTCGGGTTCGTACTCGACGACCGCGCGCCTGCCCTTGATTTGCGTCTCGAACAGGCCGCGCAGCGGGTTCGCCTCCGCGCCTCTCTTGTGCGTCTTGCGCACGACCGGCTCGGCGGCTTCGTCGCGCTCCGCCAGCGCGGTTCGCAGCAGCGTTTTCCGCTTGGCCGTCAGCTTGACGCCGCGCCAGCCGGCTTCCGCGGCGGCAACATCCAAAAAGCGGTTGAAGCCCCCCCCCCCGTATTGGCCAAGACCTTGGCCGCGCTATCGACCACGTTGGCGAGCGGTTCTTCCCCGGCTGCGCGGCAGGCTTCGCGGAAGCGCGCGCGATGCTCCGGCGACAGATCGACGGCGAGCCGCAGCGGGCGCTCGACCGTGACCTTCCAGTAGCCGAAGGCCTCGTTGGGAAAGATTTTCGATTGTCCGCTCTCCTCGAAGGCGCGAAAGACGTCGCAAATGCGCTTGATGTCTTCTGCCGACAGTTCGCAGTTTTTCTTGCCCAGGTTCTTGCGCAGCGGCCGGAACCACGCGGAGGCGTCGATGAGTTGCACCTTGCCGCGGCGTCGCTCGGGCTTGCGGTTGCTCAAGACCCAGATATAGGTGGCGATGCCGGTGTTGTAGAACATGTTGAGCGGCAGGGCGACAATCGCCTCCAGCCAGTCGTTCTCGACGATCCAGCGGCGGATATTGCTTTCGCCCTGCCCGGCGTCGCCGGTGAAGAGCGAACTGCCGTTATGCACCTCGGCGATGCGGCTGCCGAGCGGCGTGCCGTGCTTCATCTTGCTCAGCATGTTGACCAGGAACAGCATCTGGCCGTCGCTGGTGCGCGTGGCCAGCGAGTATTCGGAGTCTCCGGCGTGCTCGATGACGAAGCGCGGGTCGCGCATCTCGTCCTTGCCGCCCATGCGCCCGAGGTCGCTCTTCCAGCTTTTGCCGTAGGGCGGATTCGAGAGCATGAAGTCGAACTCCTTCGACTGGAAAGCGTCGTTGGCCAGCGTCGAGCGCTCGGGACCGCCGGCGACGTTGTCCGCTGCGGCGCCCTCGCCCTTGAGCAGCAGGTCGGCCTTGCAGATGGCGTAGGTTTCGGCGTTGATCTCTTGGCCGTAAAGATGCGTGGAAACCTGCTTGCCGCGCCCGCGTGCGAGTGCTTGCAGCGTCTCCTCGGCCACGGTCAGCATGCCGCCGGCGCCGCAGGCGCCGTCGTAGAGCAGGTAGGTCGCGGACTCTATCTTGTCGGCAACGGGCCGGAAAACGAGCTCGGCCATCAGCTTCACGGCGTCGCGCGGCGTCCAGTGCTCGCCCGCTTCCTCGTTGTTTTCCTCGTTGAAGCGGCGCACCAGCTCCTCGAAGATGGTGCCCATGCCGTGGTTGTCGAGGCCTGGCAGCCTCGCGTTGCCGTCGGCGTCTTTCACCGGTTCGGGGCTCAGGTTGATTTCGGGCGAAGTCAGCTTCGCGATCAACGTTCCCAGAGCGTCGCCCTTTTCCAGGCGCTCGATCTGGTTGCGGAACTCGAAATTGTCGAGGATGTCCTGCACGTTCTTCGAAAAGCCTTCGAGGTACGCCTCGAAATCGGCGCGCAGACGCTGCGGGTTCGAACGAGCGCGCAAGTCGCGCATGGTGAACTCCGAGACGTTGTAGAAAGCATGGCCGGCGGCGGCGCGCAGCGGCCCGTCCTGTTCGACGATGCCCGCCGCGTCGAGCAGGCGCTTCTTGTCGAGTACGGCCTGCTTGGTCGGCTCGAGCACGGCGTCGAGTCGGCGCAAGACCGTCATCGGCAGGATCACGTCGCGGTATTTGCCGCGCACGTAGAGATCGCGCAGTACGTCGTCGGCGATGCCCCAGATGAAATTGGCGATCCAGTCGAGTCGGTTGTTCATGCCCTCTCGCGAAGCGGCCTTTCGTTCCCGGCCCTATTCGCTACGGTAGCGCATCGAGCGCCTTTGCCGCCCTTGCGCAGCGGCGCAATGAGATGCGCAAGCACATAAAAACTCTCGATCTGCCGGTTGCCGACGATACTTGTTTCTCGTCCCCAATAACCGCGAGTCAGGATGCTTCGAAGTCCTACTGGAGCAAATAGCCGGCGCCGGGCGCGGCCTTATGGATTGCTAAACTTACTGCTCTATGATGGGCCGCGCAACGCTGCCGGCGGGGGGCGGGCGGAACGGGTCGGAGCGGCCGGATTTCGCCGCGTCCCTGGCCTCGCTCGAAAGCGTGCGGCGGGGTTTCGCCTTCATCGGCAGAAACAAGCGCTGGATCGACCGGCAGCACCTGGAAATCTGCCGCATCCCCGCGCCGACCTTCCGCGAGCAGCGGCGGGCGGAGTATCTGCGCAAGAAATTCGCCGAGATCGGGCATTGTCCGCAACTCGACGAAGTGGGCAACGTTCTGGTTCCCGTGACCTATGGAAAGGATCGGCCCTATGCGGCGGTGACCGCTCACATGGACACGATCCTCGCTCCAGCGCACCCGGAAGACGTGCGCATCCGCCCGGACGGCACGATGGAAGGCCCCGGAGTTACCGACAACGGCGCCGGTCTGAGCGCTCTGCTGGCGCTGGCCAGGGTTCTGGAGGCGCCTCTGCTGCCGGAAGCCGGGCGCAACGTTCTGTTGGTTGCCAACGTCGCCGAGGAGGGCGAGGGCAACTTGCAGGGAATGCGTTACATCGCCGAGCACTCGCGCTATGCCGAGCGGGTTGACCGCTATCTTGTTGTCGATGGGGCTTCGATCGGCCACATCGCCGCGGAGGCGCTGGGCAGCCGGCGCTTCGAGTTGACCATTGAAGGATGCGGGGGCCACAGTTGGAACGATTTCGGCCGCGCCAACCCGGTGCATGCGTTGTCGCGGGCGGTTGCGCTGATGGCGGACGCCGCGCTGCCCGACAATCCGCGGGTTACGCTCACTGTCGGCGTCATCGAGGGAGGGTCGGGCATCAACGCCATCCCGACCTCGGCGCGGGCGAAAATCGATGTGCGCTCGCGCGACCGCGCGGGCATTCGAAAGGCGGTCGAGATCGTCGAGGATGCCGCGCGCAAAGCGGTGCGCGAGGAAAACCGGCGCGCCGCGGACCGTTTGAAAACCTACCGGCTGCGCGAGGTCGGCAACCGCCCGGCCGTGGCTCCGCTGGAGAACAACCCTCTGGTCGATTGCTTTCAGGCGGTGGACCGTTATCTGAACATTCCGTCCCGCGTGGATTACGCTTCCACCGACGCCAATATCCCCCTGGCCAAGGGGCTTCCGGCCGTAACCGTGGGCGCGGGCGGACGCGGCGGCGAGACCCACACGCCGAGCGAATGGTACGACCCGGAAGGACGGGAACTCGGGCTCAAGCGTCTGGTGCTGGCGCTGGCCGGCCTGATCGCGCCCGACGGCGGTCGCATCCCCGAGGGAACTTCAGCGTCTTAGCCGCGTATTGTTTATCGTGGGTTTCCTGAGCAAGCGGCGGTTCGCGGGCGTGTGCGGCATGGTTCTGGCCGCGGGTCTGCCAACGCCGGCGGTCTGCTCCGAACGTTTCATGGTGGCCGAGGATATCCACATCGGCCCGGACGAAACAGTGGATGAGGTCGTTTGCATCGCTTGTTCGGTGCGCGTCGAGGGCGCCGTTGGGGACCTCGTCGTGATTGCCGGCAATGCGGTCATCGAGGGCCGCGCGGACGGAGACGCCGCGGTGCTTGCCGGCAGTCTGGACGCTTCCGGGCCGATTGACGGCGACGTGGTCGTAGTGGCCGGGGACGCCAGACTGGGCGCCGCGGTGGACGGCGACGCCGTAGCCGTTGCGGGCAGTCTCAGCCTGTCCCCGGGGGTTGCGATCAACGGCGACGCCGCGGCCGTTTTCGGCGGCATTCGCGGCGCCGACCGGGCGGCTATTGCCGGCGACGTCGTGGAGTTCGCCGGCGAATCATCGGCGAAGCTCGCCGTCTCCGGGCTGTTGATCGGCCTGTGCCTGTTTCTGCTCGCCGTGCTGGCAATCCATCCGCTGCTGGTCATGCTGGGCTTCGCCGTGCTCAGGGAGCGGCGCTTCCGCGTGCTGGCCGACACGGCCGCACAGCGGGGCGGCTTCGCCTTCGCGGTCGGCATCGGCACGTCTATCGCGCTCTTTATCGTCAGCATTGCGGCGATTGCCTTTCCCTTGCCGCTGCCCGTATTCCTGTTTTTCGTGGTGCTTTCGATCGTCGGTTACTGCGGAGTCAGCTACTGGGTCGGACGCGGCCTGCTGCGCAACGTCGGCGTTCTCGGCGCGGCAGTCACCGGCGCCGTGCTGATTACGTTCATCCAGTTCATTCCCGTAATCGGCTGGTGCGTGATGTTCGCTTTCTGGAATATCGCCGTCGGCTGCGCGGTCTTGAGCGGTTTCGGGACTTCCGTCGATTGGCTGCTGCCGCGCACGGAATCCGACCCGTGGAAGAAGATCTGAAACCGGTTACCGCCGGCGAAGCGCGTGCATCGCCTCGGCGAACCGCTTGCCGAACTCGATGTAGCCCGCCGTGTCGTAGTGATAGGGGTCGGAATAACCGTATTCGTCGGTTTCGGTGACGAGCGCGGCGACGGCGTCGGAATCGACGAAGTCCTGCTGTGCCTGGCGCACGGCGCCGCCGTAGTTCCAGACCTTGCCGTCGCGGTCGTTTGCGGAATCGGAGATGCGCCCGATAACCACAGGCAGATCGTCCACGCGCAGCGCAGCGCGCATCAGATCCATCAGGCGCTTCAGATTGCGCCCGTAGCGCTTGGCGACCGCGGCGGTTCCGGCGTCGCTCTCGCCCTGCATCCAGAGGATGCCGGCCGGAATCAAGGTGTCGTCCCGACCGTCGCCGTCGATATCGCGGGCGGCGAAGGCGTTGCGCAGCGCGGCCAGAAAATAGTCGTACTGGTTGATGCCCGAGTGTTCGAGCGGGCCGCCGATGAAATCCGCTTCCCAACTGCCGAACCAGCGCGCCGCGGTCTCGTCGATCGACGTGCCGCCCCGCGAGTACTTGATCAGGGCGATCTTCTCGTTGGGGCGGAGCTCGCGCATGCGCCGGGCGAAGGTCAACTCGACGCCGAAGCGTTCGGAGTAGGCGTTGCTTTTGCCGTCGGAACGGAAGCCCGCGCCGTGTCCGGGCCGCAGCATGGCCCAGATGCCTGCGCCGCCGCCGCTTTCGGCGTCGGGCCGCGGGTCTCCGTGAAAGATCGGCACGGCGTCCGCCGCGCCCCTGATGTCGGCGGGCAACTCGTTGACTTTGCCGTAGCCGTCCATGTTCGATTGGCCGCCCAGGTAGTAAACGCGGTAAGTTTCCGCCGAAAGGCAGGAAGCGGCGATGACGATTCCCGCAAACGCGCGCAGCATATTCGTTCGCATGGGCATTAGGCTATCATCCTAAACTGTGCCGACCCGCATCGTTCTGCTTTTGGCGACCGCCGCGAGCGTAGCCTGGTTTCTGAAAACCGTTGCCGGCCGTCTCGGCGGGATGCGCGCGGCGAAGGAGCGCAACCTACCGTTCGACAATCTGCCCAAGCGCTTGTGGGCCGTCTTTTGCGAGACGATGCTGCAAACCCGGGTCATTCGCGAGAGGCCGTTGGCGGGCATCTTGCATGCGCTGGTCATGTGGGGGTTTTTCGCTTTCGCCTGGGTGAGCATCGAGCATTTTCGGCATGGTTTCGAGGGACTTGACCACGCCGCGCCCGACGAGTCGCGGTACGGCTGGTTCGCCGCGGCGTGGGCCGTTGCCGTTCTGGCGGGCATTCTGGGGCTCAGTTATCGGCGGTTCATCGTGCGGCCGAAGGCTTTGGGGGCGCACGTTTCGAAAACGTCCGCCGCGGTGGCTGCGTTGATTGTCGCGCTGATGGTTTCGTACCTGGCCGGCTGGGGCTGGCTCGAAGCGCCCTCCGCCGCCTGGAAAGCCAACTGGTGGGCGCATACCGCGGCGCTGCTGGCCATGCTGTGGGTGATTCCGCGCTCGAAGCATCTGCATCTCGTGCTCGGCCCCGCGGCGATTTTCTTTCGCGGAGAGGTTACCAGCAGCGTACGCGCGCTGCGCGAAGACGATGACGACGATTTCGGCATGATCGACTTTGGCGGCCTTTCGCAGAAAGACATCCTTGACGTGAACGCCTGCGTCGAATGCGGGCGTTGCACCGACAATTGTCCGGCCAACATCGTGGGCGGAACCCTGAATCCCAAAGAGATTGTCCTGCAGATGCAGCGCGGACTGTCGGCCGGCGGCGGAACGATTGCCGGGACGGCCGGAGAAGTGGAAGCGGGCAAGGCCTGGGTTGCGGAAGGCGACCTCTTCCAATGCCTTTCCTGCGGCGCCTGCGAGCAGGCTTGTCCGGTAGGCATCGAGCACGTGGGCATGAAAATCCTCGATTTGCGGCGCGGTCTGGTGAGCGAGGGGCGCACGCACAACGACAACCTGACCGGCATGTTCACGACGATGGAGCGTTCGCCGCACAATGCCTGGGGCGTTTCGCAGGACGTTCGGAGGAAGTTTGTCGAGACCGAGGGGTTTCCCGTTTTCGACGGCTCGCAGGAGTGGCTGCTGTGGCTCGGCTGCGGTTGCAGCTACGACCCGCACGGCCAGGAAACAGCGCGCGCGATGAAGCGGATACTCGATGCCGCGGGCGCGTCCTGGGGCGTACTGCGGCGCGAGACCTGCTGTGGCGAACCGGCCCGCCGCGCGGGCAACGAATACCTCTACATGGAGCTTTCGCAGAAGGTCATCGAAGCCTTCGGGGCGGGTTCCGTCAGGAAAATTGTCACCGCCGACCCGCACTGCGCGCGGATGTTCGATCTCGATTACCGCCAAGAGGAATCGTTCGCCGATCTCGGAATCGAGGTCGTCCACCACACCGAGCTTCTCGAGCGCCTGCTGCCCGCGCTCGATCTGACGCCTTCATTGGAACGCCTGACCCTGCACGACCCGTGCTATCTCGCGCGGGGCCGCGGCGTCACCGAGCAGCCGCGCGCGGTGCTGCGGGCAATCGGCGCCGACGTGGTCGAGATGAAACACCACGGCAAGCAGACCTTCTGCTGCGGCGCCGGCGGAGCGCAACTGTATATCGCCGACGACAAGGAGGAATTGCCGGGCGGCCGAGTCAATCACAAGCGATTCGCAGAAGTCGAGGCGGCGCAGGTCGGCGTCGTGGCCGCGGCCTGCCCCTATTGCCCGATCATGCTCAAGGACGCCGCCAATCAGGCCGGCCGCGAGGACGTGAAGGTTCTCGACGTGGCGCAATTGGTCGCGGCGCGGCTGCCGGCCTGAGCCGCAGCGATTGGCTCCGGGGCACGGCGAATGCGTCGATTTTCTGCTGTAAGTCGTCAGTGAGTGCCGCGCCGCGAAGCAGCGCGGCAGGGGTTAGGGAAGGTCTGAATAAGAGCGCAAGAGGGGCAGAGGGAGGATGATGTTGGCGGATGGAGGCGTTTGAGGAGGGGTTGGCAACGAGATTTGCATGGAAATTGTGCTGATTTTGAGCTCTTGGCAGTGGTTATGCCCCCGTTTCAGCGGCTTCGAGCCGCTGTGGACGCACTGCTCCTGCGTTGCGCCGCTCAGGCTGCGGCATAACGCTCGGCAATGAGCAGATTGACCAAGCCGAACAACAGGCTGAGCCGTTCCCTGTTCTTGGCCAAGCCGCGATAGCGAACCTTCGCCTAGCCGAAGCGCCGCTTCACATACAGAAACGGATGCTCCACCTTGGCCCGCACCGCCGCCTTGCGCCGCTCCGCCTGCGCCGCCGCGCTGTCCGCCGCCAACTGCCGCCGCCGGCCGGGTCTCATCACCACTTGCCAGTCCAGCGCACGCTCTCGGTGCTCCGGCCGTTTCTCCACTCCTTGATATCCGGCATCTCCGTGTACTTGCTCCTCCCCGCCGTGCAGCAGCAGCCCCACTTGCGTCACGTCCGCCACGTTCGCCCCCGTCGCCGCCACGCTATGCACCAGCCCCGTCCCCGCGTCCACTCCGATGTGCGCTTTCATCCCGAAATGCCACTGCCGCCCCTTCCTTGTCTGCTTCATCTCTCCGTCCCGTTCCCGCTTGCGGTTCTTCAACGACGACGGCGCTTCCATGATGCTCGCGTCCACTATCGTCCCCTTCTGCAAGCGCAAACCCTGCGCCTCCAGGCGCCGGTTGATCTCCGCCAACAACTCCCCGCCCAACTCGTGCTTCTCCAGCAAGTGCCGAAAATGCAAAATCGTCGTCTCGTCCGGCAGCGGCTCGGCCAACGACAAACCCACGAAACGCCTCACCGACTCGAGCTCGTACAGCATGTCCTCCATCCCCGGATCGCTCATGTTGTAGAACAACTGCACGCAGTGGATGCGCAGCATCGCCGACAACTCGTACGGTCGCCGCCCCCGCCCCGCTTGCGGGTAATACGGGCGGATGCGCTCCTCCAGCCGCTGCCAGGGAATCAACGCCTCCATCCGCCCCAAGAACTTCTCCCGTCTCGTCTGTTTCTTCTTCCCTTCGTACTCCATGTCCGCAAACGTCCGTTGGCTCATCGCTCTCCCCCTTATTCTCCGTGCCTTCCGCACCCCCCTATTATCCCTGTCTGCTGTACTCTTGTTCAGAGGTTCCTTAGGGAAGAGAAGAGGGGGATGGTGGATAGTGAGAATGGGGTAGTGCGGCGTTTCGTTCCCATCGTTGGCGGGTTGTTGGCCGCGGGGCTGGTTTTGGCGCGGCAGATCGGCTGCGGGCCGGGGCTGGACTACGATTCGCTGCAGTACGTTTCGGTGGCGCGGAGTCTGCTCGAAGGGGAGGGGTTCGTCAATGCCAAGGGCAACTTGCAGATGCTCTGGCCGCCGCTTTATCCGCTGGTTTTGGCTGCGGCGGGCGGGGTTGCGGGGCTCGATCCGCTGGAGGTTGCCGGGCCGCTCAACGCGCTGTTTTTCGGGCTGACGGTATTCGTTGCCGGGCGGTATCTGATGCGGCGGACGGCGTCGCCCTGGCCGGCGGCGTGGGGCTGCGCGGCGTTGGCGCTGTCGATTCCCCTGGCCGATGTTTCGTCGTGGATTTTGTCCGAGGCGTTGTTCATGTCGGCGGCGGTTGCGGCGCTGATTTCGATTGACGGGTTTTTGAGCGGGGGCAGGACGCGCTCGCTGATTGCGGCGGCGGCGTGGGGCGCGGCGGCGTGGCAGGCGCGTTATATCGGCGTTGCAACGCCGTTGTTTGCGGGGTTGGCGCTGTTGTTTTTCCGGCGCGGGCGGCGGCGGGTTTGGGAGGCGGCTGCGGTCTGGCTGAGCGCGGGGGCGGCGATGGCTCCGTGGATGCTGCGCAATTATCTGCTGGGCGGGGCCTTGACCGGAGATCGCGGCGGGGCGGGCGTGCCTTTGGGGCGGGTGATGCGCGGCGTCGCGGAAGGGTTTGCGGGGTGGGCGCATTTCGAGTTGCCGGCGGCGGCTGCGGCGGTTGCGCTCGGCGCGGCGGCGTGGGGCGCGCTGCGCGCGGGGGCGGGCGGCGGGCGGCGGGCGGCGGAGAGCGGGGACGGGGGGGCGCGGCGCGCGGCGGTTGCGCTGTGGCTCGGGTTCGCGCTGACCTATGGGCTATTGCTGGTTGCGGCGATGGCGTCGGGCAATGCGTTCAGCCGGGTGTGGCCGCGTTACGTGACGCCGCTGCACATTCCGCTGATCATGGCCGCGGCGTTGGCGCTGGACGGGCTGTTTCGCCGTCTGCCGCGCCGCGGGGCGCGGGGGGCGACGCGGGTTGCGCTTGCGGCGGCGCTGGGTCTGTGGACGGCCGGGCAGGTTTTGCCCAACGCGCGCCATATTGCGCGCAAGAACGCGGGCGAAATTGGCGAGGCGGCCTACAATACGCCGCGCTGGACGGGCAGCGAGACGCTGGCCTATATCCGCGAGAACCCGATGGCCGGCGCGGTTTACGGCAACGGGCTGCTGTTGCTGGCGGCTTTTCACAACGCGGGGCGGGCGGAGTATTTCAATCTGCCGGCGGATGACGCCGTCGGGCGGGAGTCGATGGAGGCGCGGCTTGCCGCGGCTCCGCCGGGTGCCTGGGTGGTCTGGTTGAAGGGCATCGGGCGGGACGACGCCGGCGGCGAAGCCCGGCTGCGCGCGCTGCCGGGGACGGAGGTCGAGGCGGAGTTGGAGGATGGTTTTATCTTTCGGCGGGACGGGGCCGCGCTTCGCGCGGCAGGGGTTGGGGATTAGGGGTTAGGGGTTAGGGAAGACGGGGCCGCGCCTGGCGGCGCGGCATGACCCGTGCCCCGAGACTCGTCGACCCGTGACCGTCGCGTGAAGCGCGGCGCGGCAGCCGCCGGTTGCGGTATAGTAGTGGGCGGGGGAAGGATATATGCCGCCAGTCATGGAGCCGCCGCCGGTCGAGGAGCAATCGGGAGAGCTTTTTCGCGCCTTGCAGGACGCGGGCGCGGATATCGAGACGGCCTACCGCGCCGATAGGGAAGTGCGTTCGCAAGCGGGGCAGAACGTCATCGCGGCGATCAAGGCCGACAATGCCGAAACCAGGGCGGAGATGAACGCCCGCTTTCGCGAAATGAAGGCGGAGAACGACGCCCGCTTTGCCCAGATGAAGGCGGATAATGACGCCCGTTTTCGCGAAGTCATGGCTGAGATTCGCGTCGTGAACGGCCGCATCGACATGCTGCGGCAGGTGATGTGGCGGGTGGTGTGGCCGCTGGTCGTCCTGGTGTTTTTGATTGTCATGGGCGTGTTCTACCGCTTTCTGTTTGACGTTTAGGGGAGCCGGGGGCGGCTGTCGCCGATTGCGGTATAGTAGTGGGCGGGGGAAGGATATATGCCGCCAGTCATGGAGCCGCCGCCGGTCGAGGAGCAATCGGGAGAGCTTTTTCGCGCCTTGCAGGACGCGGGCGCGGATATCGAGACGGCCTACCGCGCCGATAGAGAAGTGCGTTCGCAAGCGGGGCAGAACGTCATCGCGGCGATCAAGGCCGACAATGCCGAAACCAGGGCGGAAATGAACGCCCGTTTTCGCGAGATGAGGGCGGAGAACGATGTTCGCTTTGCCCAGATGAGGGCGGAGAACGACGCCCGCTTTGCCCAGATGAAGGCGGATAATGACGCCCGCTTTGCCCAGATGAAGGCGGAAAACGACGCCCGCTTTCGCGAAATCAAGGCCGAGATTACCGAGGTCAAGGCCGAGGTTCGCGCCGTGCATAGCCGCATCGACACGCAGCAGCGGGTGGTATGGCCGCTCCTCGCGCTGTTGGCGACGACCATCTTCAGTATGCTCTACCGCTTCCTGACCGATAACTAGGGCCGCGCCTGGCGGCGCGGCAGCCGCCGGTTGCGGTATAGTAGTGGGCGGGGGAAGGATATATGCCGCCAGTCATGGAGCCGCCGCCGGTCGAGGAGCAGTCGGGAGAGCTTTTTCGCGCCTTGCAGGACGCGGGCGCGGATATCGAGACGGCCTACCGCGCCGATAGGGAAGTGCGTTCGCAAGCGGGGCAGAACGTCATCGCGGCGATCAAGGCCGACAATGCCGAAACCAGGGCGGAGATGAACGCCCGCTTTCGCGAAATGGACGCCCGTTTTCGTGAGATGAAGGCGGAGAACGACGCCCGCTTTGCCCAGATGAAGGCGGAAAATGACGCCCGCTTTCGCGAAATCAAAGCCGAGATTGCCGAGGTCAAGGCCGAGGTTCGCGTCGTGAACGGCCGCATCGACATGCTGCGGCAGGTGATGTGGCGGGTGGTGTGGCCGCTGGTCGTCCTGGTGTTTTCGATTGTCATGGGCGTGTTCTACCGCTTTCTGTTTGACGTTTAGGGGAGCCGGGGGCGGCTGTCGCCGATTGCGGTATAGTAGTGGGCGGGGGAAGGATATATGCCGCCAGTCATGGAGCCGCCGCCGGTTGAGGAGCAATCGGGAGAGCTTTTTCGCGCCTTGCAGGACGCGGGCGCGGATATCGAGACGGCCTACCGCGCCGATAGAGAAGTGCGTTCGCAAGCGGGGCAGAACGTCATCGCGGCGATCAAGGCCGACAACGCCGAAACCAGGGCGGAGATGAACGCCCGCTTTCGCGAGATGAAGGCGGAGAACGACGCCCGTTTTCGCGAAATGAGGGCTGAGAACGACGCCCGTTTTCGCGAAATGAAGGCTGAGAATGACGCCCGCTTTGCCCAGATGAAGGCGGATAATGACGCCCGTTTTCGCGAAGTCATGGCTGAGATTCGCGTCGTGAACGGCCGCATCGACATGCTGCGGCAGGTGATGTGGCGGGTGGTGTGGCCGCTGGTCGTCCTGGTGTTTTCGATTGTCATGGGCGTGTTCTACCGCTTTCTGTTTGACGTTTAGGGGAGCCGGGGGCGGCTGCGCCGCCGGGGGATAGTGGCTAGGGAAGGCCGGTCGCCGCTCGATTCCGTGCTGTTTCCGGCGGCGGCGGCCGCGGCGGCCGCGGCGCTGGCGTTGGCGCGGCAGATTGTTTATGGGCCGGGGCTGTTTCCCGATTCCCTGCAGTATCTGTCGGTGGCCGGCAACCTGCAGGCGGGCAACGGCTTCATCGACGGCGCGGGGAACGCGCACGTTCTCTATCCGGCGCTTTATCCGCTGCTGTTGGCGGCGGCGGCGGGCTTGACCGGGATCGCTCCGCTGGACGTTGCCGGGCCGCTGAACGCGCTGATTTTCGGGTTGACCGTGTTCGTTGCCGGGCGCTATGCGCAGCGGCGGACGGGGTCGCGCATGGCGGCGGCGTGGGTCTGCGCGGCGGTTGCGCTTTCGCTGCCGCTGTCGGAGCCGGCGGTTTGGGCGCTGTCGGAGCCGCTGTTTCTGCTGTTGGCGGCGTTGGCGCTGGTCGATGCCGACGAGTTTTTGCGCGGGGGCGGGAAGCGGGCGTTGATCGGCGCGGCGGCGTGGGGCGCGTTGGCTTGGCAAACGCGCTACATCGGCGTTGCCGCGCCGGTTTTCATCGGGCTGCTGCTGCTTTTGCGGCGCGGGGCGCGGCCGGGGCGGAAGGCGCGGGAGGCGGCGCTGGTTTGGGCGGCGGCGGGCTTGCCGATGGGGCTGTGGATGCTGCGCAATGCGCTGGTTTTCGGCGCGTTCAGCGGGCGTTGGATGTGGAACTGCGGATTGTCCGAGACGCTGAGCCTGTTGGGTTCGCGGCTGATGGAATGGGCCGACCCGGCGGCCCTGGCGCTAGGCGCGGCGGCGGCGGCGGGGTGGGCCGCGCGGCGGGCGGCGGGCGGCGGGCGGCGGGCGGAGGTTGCGAGCGGGGCCGCGCTGTGGCTGGGGTTTGGGCTGACGTATGCGCTTTTGCTGACGGCGGCGATTGCCTTGGGGTTCAACGATTGCCGGGTGTGGCCGCGCTATGCGGCGCCGCTTTATTTTTCGCTGGTGATTGCCGGGGCGCTGGGGGCGGCGGGCGGCGGGCGGCGGCGGTCCGGCGCGGTTGCGGGGGCGTTGCGGGCGGCGGTTGCGGCGGCGGCCTGTTTCTGGTTGGCCGGGCGGGTTTTGCCCAACGCCGGCCACATTGCGGGCAAGAATTCCGGCGCGTTGCGTTCGGCGCTGGACTACAACGCGCCGTATTGGGCGGAGTCGGAGACGCTGGCCTGGCTGCGGGAAAATCCGCTTGACGGGGTGGTTTACACCAACGGAACGATTGCTCTGCTGTACCTGCACAACGCGGGGGAGGCGGCGTACCGCGATCTGGAGGTCAACATGGATCGCCGCTACCGTTTCGCGCCGGACGACGGACGTCCGGCGGAGCGGAGCGAGGAGCCCGGTTCGGCCGGGCAGGACGGGCTGGAAGCGGAGCTTGCCGCAGCGCCGGAGGGCGCCTGGCTGGTCTGGTTCAAGCAGCCGGCGGCTGACAATGCGGTCGGCTACGGCGCGCCTTGGCTGCGCGTTTCGCCGAGTCTGGAAGTCGCGGCGGAATTGGCGGACGGAGGGGTATATGGGCGCGCTGCGCACGGCGGTCGCGGGTCGCGGGTCGCGGGTCGGGCCGTGCTGCGCACGGCGGTCGCGGGTCGCGGGACGGGGGGCGGTTTCGATGTTTCCTGGCGGGGGGGGGAGCTGGTTTACGTGCGGGAGGGGTGTACGGCGGCGGAGGCGCGGATGAGGTTTTTCCTGCACGTGCATGCGCGGGACGCGGCCGATTTGCCCGCCGAGCGGCGGGAGTACGGTTTCGACAACCTGGACTTCTTTTTTACGGAATACGGCGCAGTGTCGGACGGGGCGTGCCGGGTGGTTCGGCCGCTGCCGGAGTATGCGATCGAGCGCATCGAAACGGGGCAATACGGGGCCGCGCCTGACGGCGCGGCAGGGATTAGGGGTTGGGGGTTGGAGGTCAGGGAAGAAGGGAGGGCGAATGGCCGGGATTGAGCGATTCGAAGACATGGAGGCTTGGCAAAAGGCTCGAGAGCTGGCGCGCAAAGTCTATGAGCTGTCGAACGAGGGCGCATTTTCTCGAGATTTCGAGTTGCGCGGTCAGATTCGGCGGGCTGCGGTTTCGGTGATGTCGAACATCGCGGAAGGGTACGAGCGCGGCGGGGATGCGGAGTTTCGGCGATTTTTGGCGATAGCCAAGGGGTCGGCGGGGGAAGTGAAGGCGCAGTTGTACGTTGCTCTGGATGCGGGTTTTATCAGCAAGCCTCGTTTCGACCAATTGTATGGCCTCTCGACGGAAACAGGGAACTTGATCGGCGGGCTGATGCGTTACTTGATCGGCGGCGGCCGCTCAAAGCGCGGCGGGGCTTGACCCGTGACCTTCCGACTCGTGACCCGCGACCGCCGTGCGCAGCACGGCCCGACCCGCGACCCGCGACCGCCGCGCCAAGCACGGCCCGACCCGTGACCCGCGACTGCCGCGCGAAGCGCGGCCCGACCCGTGACCCGCGACTGCCGCGCGAAGCGCGGTCCGACCCGTGACCCGCGACCGCCGCGCGAAGCGCGGCCCGCGTTTGCTATACACTATTTCGTATCGGCGCGCGCGTTGGGGGAGAGGGATTCGCAACATGGACGACGGCGATCGGGAATTTCTTGCTTCGATTGACGCCAAATCGGCCGAGCGGAAGAAAAGGTTCGCCGTGCTGCGCGCTCGGATCGCGGCGCGCCTGGGCGCCGAATTGGCTTTGCTGGGCTTGCTGTTGGCGCTCATGGCGGCGTCGGCCGTCGGTCTCTTTCTGTGGAAATAGCGCGCCGCCCGCGAGGCGCGGCCCGGGTTGCCCTTGACGAGGAAGAAAACAAGCATGACGGCGCCGGCGAACAGCGGGGCGGCAAAGAGAAACAGGCCGGTCGGGAAGGCGGCGCCGGGGAAGACGGGGCCGCGCTTGGCGGCGCGGCTTGACCCGTGACCTTCCGACTCGTGACCCGCGACCGCCGCGCGCAGCACGGCCCGACCCGCGACCCGCGACCGCCGTGCGCAGCGCGGCCCGGCGTCCTTTTTCTGTTGGCGGCGGCGCTGCTGGCGGCGCTGCTGGCGGCGGCGCGGCAGGTGAACTACGGGCCGGGGCTGGCGGGCGATTCCTTGCAGTACGTGGCCGCGGCGCGGTCGCTGGCCGCGGGCGAGGGTTTCGTCAACGGACGGGGCAGCGTCTATGCGACGTATCCGCCGCTTTATCCGCTGGCGGCGGCGGCGGTCGAACGGCTGACCGGGCTGGATTCATGGCTGGTTGTCGGTCCGCTGAACGCCCTGCTGTTCGGTTTGACGGCGTTTGTTGCGGGGCGTTATCTGCGGCGGCGGCTGGAATCGCGTTTTCTGGCGGCGTGGGGCTGCGCGGCAATCGCCCTGTCGCCGCCGTTGACCGATGCGGCCTCGTGGGCGCTTTCCGAATCGCTGTTCGTTTTGCTGACCGTGCTTGCCTTGATCGAGGCTGAGGAGTTCCTGCGCGCGGGCGGGCGGCGGCGCTTGCTGGCGGCGGCGGCGTGGAGTTCGGCGGTTTGGCTGACGCGCTACATCGGGGTTGCGGCGCCGTTTTTCGTCGGCCTGCTGGTGTTGTTGCGCAAAGGGGTTCCGCTGCGGCGCAAGGTATGGGAAGGGGCTGCGTTCGCGCTTGCGGCGGGGTTGCTTCCGGCGCTGTGGATGCTGCGCAATTACTTGCTGGTGGGCGAGTTCGGCGGAAAACGCGCGATGTACGACGTTTCGTTGCGGTCGGTGCTGCGGGGCGCGGGCGGCGTGCTGGGGGACTGGACGCATTTCGAGTTGCCGGCGGCCGTTGGCGCCGGCGCGGTATTGGCGGCGGCGTGCTGGGGGGCGCTGCGCCCGCGCGCGGCGGACGGCGGGCGGGCGGCGGCGGACGGGGGCGGTTTCGCCGCGGGGCGTTCGGTTGCGGTATGGGGCGGGTTCGCTCTGGCCTACGGGGTTTTGTTCGTTGCTGCGGCGTGGGCGGGTTATTCGGACCCCGAAGTGCGGCCGCGTTACGTGACGCCGCTGTACGCGCCGCTGCTGTTGGCCGGGGCGTTTGCGCTGGACGGGCTGCTGCGGCGGGTTCGTCCGGCGGCGGCGGGGCCGGGCGGGAGCTCGCCGGCGGCGGGCCGGTTGGCTGCGGGGTTGGCTGCGGGGTTGGCGGCGGTTGGGGCGCTATGGACGGCGGGGCAGGCGGCGGCGCACGTCGAGCGCATCGGCCAGGCGGCGGCGGGGCGTCCGCCGGGGGACATGAAGCCGGGTTTCGGCGCGCCGCCCTACGCGGAGTCGGAGACGCTTGCCTGGCTGCGGGAAAATCCGCTTGACGGGGTGGTTTACACGAACGGAACGATTGACCTGCTGTGCCTGCACAACGCGGGGGAGGCGGCGTACCGCGATCTGGAGGTCAACATGGATCGCCGCTACCGTTTTGCGCCGTATGACGGACGTCCGGCGGAGCGGAGCGAGGAGCCCGGTTCGGCCGGGCAGGACGGGTTGGAAGCGGAGCTTGCCGCAGCGCCGGAGGGCGCCTGGCTGGTCTGGTTCAAGCGGCCGGCGGCCAACAATGCGGTCGGCTACGGCGCGCCTTGGCTGCGCGTTTCGCCGAGTCTGGAAGTCGCGGCGGAATTGGCGGACGGAGGGGTATATAGGCGCGCTTCGCGCGCCGGTCGCGGGTCGCGGGTCGCGGGTCGCGGGTCGGGCCGTGCTGCGCACGGCAGTCGCGGGTCGGGGGTCGCGGGTCGCGGGTCGGGTGGCGGTTTCGATGTTTCCTGGCGGGGGGGGAGCTGGTTTACGTGCGGGAGGGGTGTACGGCGGCGGAGGCGCGGATGCGGTTTTTCCTGCACGTGCATGCGCGGGACGCGGCCGATTTGCCCGCCGAGCGGCGGGAGTACGGTTTCGACAACCTGGACTTCTTTTTTACGGAATACGGCGCAGTGTCGGACGGGGCTTGCCGGGTGGTTCGTCCGCTGCCGGAGTATGCGATCGAACGCATCGAAACGGGGCAAGAGGGGGCCGCGCCTGACGGCGCGGCAGGGGCTAGGGGTTGGGGGTTAGAGGTTAGGGAGGAAGGGAGGGCGAATGGCCGGGATTGAGCGATTCGAAGACATGGAGGCTTGGCAAAAGGCTCGAGAGCTGGCGCGCAAAGTCTATGTGCTGTCGAACGAGGGCGCATTTTCTCGAGATTTCGAGTTGCGCGGTCAGATTCGGCGGGCTGCGGTATCGGTGATGTCGAACATCGCGGAAGGGTACGAGCGCGGAGGGGATGCGGAGTTTCGGCGATTTTTGGCGATAGCCAAGGGGTCGGCGGGGGAAGTGAAGGCGCAGTTGTACGTTGCTTTGGATGCGGGTTTTATCAGCAAACCTCGTTTTGACCAATTGTATGGCCTCTCGACGGAAACAGGGAACTTGATCGGCGGGCTGATGCGTTACTTGAGCGGCGGCCGCCGCTCAAAGCGCGGCGGGGCTTGACCCGTGACCTTCCGACCCGTGACCCGCGACCGGCGCGCGAAGCGCGGCCCGACCCGTGACCCGTGACCGGCGCGCGCAGCGCGGCCCGACCCGCGACCCGCGACCGCCGTGCGCAGCGCGGCCCAGCGTAATGTATAGTGGATAGGGCGGCTGCGCCGGGGAAGGGCGCGGCCGGCCGGTGACTTATGACTCAACAAGGACCGAAGATCGGCGGCGAAGCCGCTCTACCTCGTGATTCCTCGCCCGGCGGCGCGGGCGTTCCGGTTTCGTCCGGCGGGGAGGCCGGATTGCCGGACGCCGCTGCGGCGCAGGGCGCGGAGGCGGGCGGGGGCGAGTTCATTTCCGAGTTCACCTTGTTCGCGGCGACGATGGGCGTGATCGGGGCGGTGCTGGCGCTGCTGCGCGGGATTACTCACGGGCCGGCGCTGTCGAGCGATTCGCTGGAGTACGTCACGACGGCGCGCAGCCTGGCGGCGGGCGGCGGTTTTGTTGACGGCGCGGGGGCGGCCTATACGGCGGGGCCGCCGCTGTATCCGCTGCTGCTGGCGTTGGGTGGGCAGGATGCGCTTGCTTTCGCGGCTCCGCTGAACGCCGTGCTTTTCGGGCTGACGATTTTCTTTGCGGGGCGGTATCTGGGGCGCTGGGTGGAGTCGCGTTTTGCGGCGGCGTGGGCTTGCGCGGCGTTGACGTTTTCCGTGCCGTTGGGCGATACGGCGTTCTGGGTTTCGCCCGAGCCGTTGACGATGGCGGCGGCGATGCTGGCGCTGACGCAGGCCGACGAGTTTCTGCGGTCGGGCCGGACGCGGTTTCTGATCGCCGTTGCCGCGGCGGGCGCGGCGGCTTGGCAGAGCAGTTACGCCGGCGTTGCCGTACCGCTGTTCGCCGGGATGCTGCTGCTGCTTCGGCGGGAGGCCGCGTGGCCGCGGCCGGCGCGGGACGCGGGCATCGTCTGGGCGGCGGCGGCGCTGCCCATGGCCGCCTGGGCGGCGCGCAACTACGCGATTTCCGCGAGCCGGGTGGAATACGACTACTCCTTGGCGGCGCTGGCGCGGAATTTCGCGGGCGTTTTGCCTACCTGGACGGATTTCCATCTGCCCGCGCCGGAGCTTTTTTCGCCGGTGGGCATCGTGTTGGCCTTGGCGGCGGTCGGCGCGGCGGCGCTGCTGCCCTGGGCCGCTTGGCGTTTCGTCGAGTGCGAGTGGCGGGAGCGGAACTTTGCCGCTTGGCGTTCGGCGGGGGTATTCGTTGGTTTCGCGCCGGTGTATTTCGTGACGGCGGCTGCGGCGGCTGCGGCGGGCGCGCTCGACCCCGAGGCGCAGCCGCGCTGGCCGGCTCCGCTGTACGCGCCGCTGACGGTGGCGGCGGGGCTGGCGCTGGAGCGTTTTTTCCGCCATGAGCGGGAGCGCGCGGAAGGGCGGGCGAGCGTGCCCGCGGCGGCGCTGATGACGGCGCTTTGTTTGTGGACGGCGGGGCAGGTTGCGCCCGGCTCGCAGGCGATCGTGCAGGCCAACAGAGAAGGGGTGGAGACGGGCTGGAGCGCTCCCCGTTGGACCGATTCGATGACGCTGAAGCACATCGAGGGAAACCCGCTCGAGGGCGAGGTTTACAGCAACGCGCCGCTGTTGTTGGCGCTGCGCAACGCGGGCGGCGAGCGCTACCGCCCCTTGCGCCGGAGCTTCGTCGGGCTGGAGGCGCAGCTCGGCGCGGCGGCGGACGGGGCCTGGCTGATCTGGTTCAACGACGCGCCCGGCAACGACCTTTTCGATTACGGCCCCGAGCGCATGAGCGGTTGGCCGGCGCTGGATGAAAAGAGGCTGTTTCCGGCTGACGACGCCGTGGTTTATACGGTCAACCAGGAGGCCTTGAGCCGCATGCTCGAGTATCGGGCGGCCTATGGGGCAGTTGTTTCGGGCAAGGCGGGCGAGCCGTTGATGCGCGATGTTTTCGACGTGTACCATTGGCGGGATTCGCTGATTTATCTCAAGGAGCCGTGCGCCGAGGAAGATACGGAGGAGCGCTTTTTCATACACGTGTATCCGACGGACGCGGCCGATTTGCCGGAGGATCGCAAGCAGTACGGTTTCGCCGGCGAGAGCTTCTATTTCGAGGGAAAGGGCATGATCGAAGACGGGCGTTGCCTGATGTCGTACAGCCTTCCGGGTTATGGCGTCGAGATGCTGCGAACCGGGCAGCTTACCGATCAGGGCGGGATTTGGTCGGCGGAAGCGATGACGCGCTGAGGGGCCGGGTCTTGCGGCGCGGCGTCCGCGGGCGGGGCCGCGCCGGGCGCTGCGGCGGGCGGGGGTTGGCGGTTGGTGGATAGCGGAGACCGGGCGCGGCTAGGCGCGGCGGCGGCCGCCGGTCTTTCGGCGGCGGCGCTGGTGTTGTTGGGGCAGGCGGAGTACGGGGCGGGGCTGCGCCCGGATTCGCTGAATTACGTGAGCACGGCGCGGAGCCTGTTGGCGGGCGAGGGGCTGGTCAACGCGCGGGGCGGGCTTTATGCGTCGTGGCCGCCGTTGTATCCGCTGCTGTTGGCGGCGGCGGGCGGGGTTGCCGGGCGCGATCCGCTTGAAATTGCCGGCGCGCTCAACGCGCTGCTGCTGGGGCTGACGGTGTTTTTCGCGGCGCGGCATTTGCTGCGGCGGTTGGAGCCGCGTTGGTTGGCGGCGTGGGTTTGCGCGGCGTTGGCGCTTTCGCCGCCGCTGGTCGAGGCGGCGTCGTGGGCGCTGTCGGAGCCGCTGTTTCTGTTGGCGGCGACGCTGGCGCTGATCGATGCGGACAAGTTGCTGAGCGGGGGCGGCGGGCGGAGGCGGCTGCTTGCGGCGGCGGCATGGAGCGCGACGGCTTGGCTGACGCGCTACATCGGCGTTGCCGTAGCGGGTTTCGTCGGGCTGCTGGTGTTGTTGCGCGCGGGCGTTCCGGCGCGGCGGAAGGCGCGGGAAGGGGCCGTGTTCGCGCTTGCGGCCGGGTTGCTCCCGGCGCTGTGGATGCTGCGCAATTATCTGCTGACGGGCGCGTTGACCGGGGGGCGCGACCATTTCGACTGTCCGTTGCCGCAGGTGCTGGGCGAGGTGGGCGCGGGCTTGTGGGCGTGGGCGCGGTTCGAGCCGGAATGGGCGGCGCCGGCCGCGGCGGCGCTGGGGGGCGCGGCGGCGATCGCGTTGGCGGCGGCGGGGCGCGTTGGCGGCGGGGCGCGGGGGCGGGGCGGGCCGCGGATCGGGCCGTTGCGGGTATGGGGGGGCTTTGCCGCGGTCTATTTGTTGTTGTTCGTCGGGGCGATGACTTGGGGCGTGGTTTATCCGACGGTGCGGCCGCGCTTTCTGGCGCCGCTGTACATTCCGCTGCTGGCGGCGGCGGCGTTGGCGGCGGGGCCGCGCCTTGCGGCGCAGCCGCGGCGGGTGAAGACGGCGGCGGGCCGTTTCGCAGCGGCTGCGGCTG
The DNA here is from genome assembly GCA_965242705.1 of Bryobacterales bacterium. Lineage (GTDB taxonomy): Bacteria > Acidobacteriota > Terriglobia > Bryobacterales > UBA6623 > CATQHP01. Next base: position 3,450,240 of record OZ251486.1, on the reverse strand, counting down.
CGGCTGCGGCGCTCGTCTGGCTGTCGGGGCAGGCTGCGGGGCACGCGCGGCGCATTGCGCGGGCCAACGCCGGCGAGGTCGATCTGGGTTTCGCCGGGCCGCGCTGGCGCGATTCGGAAACGCTGCGCTGGGTGAGGGAAAACCCGCTCGACGGCAAGGTGTATTGCAACGAAATCCGCATCTTGTTGGCCATGCACAACCGCGGCGAGGCCGAGTACGCCAACCTGCGCGCGGTTACGGACGCGGAATTGCGGGCGAACCCCGCCGTGTCGGCGTCGGCCGGGCAGGAGCGGCTGGAGGCGAAGCTGGCCGAGGTTGCCGAGGGCGCCTGGGTGGTCTGGTTCGCCGCGCCGTGGAGGGACAACATGGTCGGCTACGGGGCGGCCTGGATGCGCGTTTCGCCGAGTCTGGAAACGGTTGCGGAGTTCGAGGACGGGGGCGTTTGGCGCGTTGCGCGCGGAACGCGTCCGCCGGCGGCCGGCGGAGCATGGAGAGCGCCGGGTGAAGAGCGGACCGCGGGCGGGGGCGGATTCGATCTTTATTGGCGGGGCGGGGAGCTTGTTTACGTCAAGCAGGGGTGTGCGGCCGCGGACGTGCGCGAGAAGTTTTTCCTGCACGTCCGGCCGAGCAACAGGGCCGACCTGCCCGTTGAGCGCGCGCCGTACGGTTTCGATAATCTCGATTTCTTTTTCGTCGAGCGCGGCATTGCGCTCGATGGGGCGTGCATGGTGGTTCGTCCGCTGCCGGAGTATGAGATCGAGAGCATCGAAACGGGTCAATACGGGGCCGGGGGCGAAAAGTGGAGGGCCACGCTTGGCGCGGCAGGGGTTAGGGACTAGGGGTTAGGGGTTAGGGAAGAGGGGGGCCGCGCTTGGCGCGGCAGGGATTAGGGGTTGGGGGTTAGGGAAGACGGGGGGCCGCGCTTGGCGCGGCTTTCACTACAATGGGCTTTGGCGGTACAGAGTTTCAAAAGCGCAGCGCTCAAGCGCTTTGCCGAGAAACAGGACGCGCGAAAACTGCCGGCTCAACACGTTCGACGGATTCGGCAAATTCTGCGCATCCTCAACGGGCCGGAACCCTTGACGGCTTTGCACAAAAGGAAAAACTGGCGGCTGCATCCGCTCACGGGAGACCGCAAAGGCGTTTGGAGCGTACATGTTTCCAAGCGATTGCGGATTACTTTTTGCTACGATGGCCGAGATGTCTACGATCTTGATCTGACGCAGCATTACGGGGACTGAAACATGATTGCCGGACTGAGTCCCGATTCGTGGCTGAGCCGCAACCCCGGTCACCCTGGGGAGCACGTCGCCGACTATCTCGAACCCGCCGACGATTACCCCGGGATGTCCGTAGCGGAAGCGGCGCGCAAGCTCGGCGTTTCCCGTTCGCGGCTTTCGCGCGTGGTGAAGGGTCAGGGGCCGGTCACGCTCGACTTGGCCATGAAGCTGGAAGCCTTCGGCTGGGCGACCGCCAACATCTGGATGACCTACCAGATGAACTACGACATCGCCCAGGAGCGCAAGCGTCTGAACCGCCCGCTGACTCAGGCTCCGGCTTGGGTTGAAGGGCAGGCGTTGCTGCGCGCCGGAGCGGCCGAAGCTCAGGCCGAAGCGGCTTGACCCGCGACGCGCAGACCCGCCGACCGCCGCGCCGCTTTGCGGCGCAGCCCCACACCCTTTTTCTGGCGGCGGCGGCGCTGCTGGCGGCGCTGCTGGCGGCGGCGCGGCAAGTGGACTATGGGCCGGGGCTGTCGGGCGATTCCTTGCTGTACATCACCACGGCGCGGTCACTGGCCGCGGGCGAGGGTTTCGTCAACGGAAGGGGCTACCCCTATACGTCGCTGCCGCCGCTTTATCCGTTGCCGGCGGCGGCGGTCGAACGGCTGACCGGGCTGGATTCATGGCTGGTTTTCGGCCCGTTGAACGTCCTGCTGTTCGGCTTGACGGCGTTTGTTGCGGGGCGTTATCTGCGGCGGCGGCTGGAATCGCGTTTCCTGGCGGCGTGGGGCTGCGCGGCAATCGTCCTGTCGCTGCCGTTGACCGATGCGGCTTCGTGGGCGCTTTCCGAATCGTTGTTCGTTTTGCTGACCATGCTTGCGTTGATCGAGGCTGAGGAGTTCCTGCGGGCGGGCGGGCGGCGGCGCTTGCTTGGGGCGGCGGCGTGGAGTTCGGCGGCTTGGCTGACGCGCTACATCGGCGTTGCAACACCGTTTTTCGTCGGGCTGCTGGTGTTGTTGCGCAAGGGGGTTCCGCTGCGGCGGAAGGTATGGGAAGGGGCTGCGTTCGCGCTTGCGGCCGGGCTGCTTCCGGCGCTGTGGATGCTGCGCAATTACTTGCTGGTGGGCGAATTCGGCGGAATCCGCGCGATGTACGACGTTTCGTTGTCGTCGGTGCTGCGGGGGATGGGCGGCGTGCTGCGGGGCTGGACGCATTACGAATTGCCTGGGGGCGTTGGCGCCGGCGCGGTATTGGCGGCGGCGTGCTGGGGGGCGCTGCGCCCGCTTGCGGCGTCGGGCGTCGGGCGGGGGGCGGCGGACGGGGGCGGTTTCGCCGCGGGGCGTTCGGTTGCGGTATGGGGCGGGTTCGCCCTGGCCTACGGGGTTTTGTTCGTTGCGGCGGCGTGGGCGGGTTATTCCGACCACTACGTGCGGCCGCGTTACGTGACGCCGCTGTACGCGCCGCTGCTGTTCGCCGGGGCGTTTGCGCTCGACGGGCTGCGGCGGCGGGTTCGTCCGGCGGCGGCGAGGCTGCGCGGGCGCTCGCCGGCGGCGGGCCGGGCGGTTGCGGCGTTGGTTGCGGCGCCGGCGGCGGTTGGGGCGCTTTGGCTGGCGGGGCAGGCGGCGCCGCACGTCGAGCGCATCGGCCATGCCGCGGCGGGCCGTCCGCGGGGCGACATGAAGCCGGGTTACGGCGCGCCGCCCTACGCCGATTCGGAGACGCTGCGCAGTCTGCGCGAAAACCCCCTCGACGGCCCGGTTTATTGCCGGCAGCCCTGTCTGCTGATCGATATGTATAACCCGGGCGCCGCCGAATACACAGGCCTGTACGTTGCTGAAGACCGCGAGTTGCTGAACCGTGATTTGGTGAATGGGCGTGTTGCCCTTCTCGATTACGCCGCCGAGGGGCAAGATCGCCTGGAAGCGCGACTGGCCGATGCGCCCGAGGGCGCTTGGCTGGTGTGGTACGCCCTGCCCGCGGACGACCACGCCGTCGGCTGGGGCGCCCCGTGGCTGCGCGCGTCGCCGAGCCTGGAGGTTGTCGAGGAATTCGCCGACGGCGGCGTCTGGCGCGTTTCGCGCCGCGCCGCCGCCGCTCAACCGGGAGCGGGCCGCGAATCGCGGGTCGAGGCCGCGCTGCGCGAGGCGCGGGCGGGCAAGCTGCCGCGCGCCGCCGGCGGGGGCGGGTTCGATCTTTATTGGCGCGGAAACGAACTGGTTTACGTGAAGGAAGGGTGTGCGTCCGAAGACGCGCAGACGCCGTTTTTCCTCCACGTTTTCCCGCGGGACAGGGCCGTCGTCGCCGCCGAACGGCGGGCGGAGTTCCTTTTCGACAACCTGGACTTCTTTTTTCCGCAGTACGGCGCAGTGCTTGAGCGGGACAACTGCGCGGCGGTCGTTCCCCTGCCCGCATATCCCATCGAGCGCATTCAGACCGGGCAGCATATCCGCGGCAAGGCAGTGTGGGTTGCCGCGCTGGGCCGCGCTTCGCGCGGCAGGGGCCAGGGATTAGGGGTTGGGGGTTAGGGGGCCGCGCCTTGCGGCGCGGCAGGGGTTAGGGGTTGGGGGGAACCGCACGGCTTCAGTGAAGAGAGATCTGAAGGCATCCGGTCGATTTCGGCGGCGCGGCGTCGAAAATAAGTGATCTCAGGCGATCATTGGCGAACAAGGTGAACAATCCGTGCATGAAGCGCTTCTTTTTCGCGGATGAAACTCTTCGTACTGGACGGCTGCGCAGTGTTTCTGAGTCGGGGGGTTCTGAGTCTGCCGGCGGCATCCGCCGTTTCCGCCCGCTTGTTCAGAGGTTCCTTAACACGCCCTAGTGTAGATGATACGTAAACGCATGCTTTTATTGTACGGCATTGCCGCACAAAATCAAACGCGGACTTTCTCCATGACTTCAACTTCGCCTGCGCCTCAAACCTTTCAACGGCTCGCGGCGGCGTCCGGCGAAGCCGCCCAGACATCCTCGAACCAATTTTCCAGATCGCGGAGCATCCGTCGCGCGCGGTCGGGATGCTCCGCCGCGAGATCGTTCGCCTCTCCGGGGTCTTCAGCCAGATTGTAGAGTTCCGGCGGCTCGGGCTCTTGCGGCTTCAGCCGCGGCACGGGCAGAATGCGCTCGATGCTCGCCGGATTTTCCTTGTGTCTGAGATCCGCTTCGACGAAAGCCGCCGTGCGGGCAACGTCTTCCTCCGAAGCGCAGAGATCGTCGCTGAAGAAACGCGTGCCGCGGATCAACGGCCGCACCAGCTTCCAATCGCCGTTGCGGACCGCCGCGTTCGTCCCGATATTCGGGAAGTAGAAATTCCATTGCCAAAACCGCCGCGGCTCGATCTGCAAGGGCTCGCCGCGCAGCAGCGGTGAAAGGTCATGGCCGTCGAGCGCCGGTCCGGGCGGGCGCGGGCAGCCGCACAGCGACAGCAAGGTCGGCATCCAGTCGGTGAAGTGCGTCAACGCATCGCAAAACCGGTTCGCGGCGATGCCGTTCGGCCGGCGCACGATCATCGGTACGCGGATGCCGCCCTCATTGACCCAGCCCTTGCTGCCGCGCATCCCGGCGTTGAAGCGCTCGTTGAATACCGCTTCGCCCTCTTCGAGCATGTAGGGAGGGTTGAAAAACGCCGGCCCGTTGTCGCTGGTGAAGGCCACCACGGTGTTCTCGGCCAAGCCCTCGCGGTCGAGCGTTTCGAGGATGCGGCCGACGCCTTCATCCATGCGCTCGATCATCGCGTAGGTCGTCGCCGCAATGCGGTTGAAGCCTTGGGAACGGTAATGCGCAACGCGGTCCGCCGCCGCCTGAAACGGCGAATGCGGCGCGCTGTAAGGCAGATAGAGAAAGAACGGAGCGCTGCGGTTGCGCTCGATAAAAGCGATCGCTTCATGGGTCAGCAGATCGGTAAGATACGTGCCGTCGGAAGGCGAAAGCGAATCGTTCCGCCGCAGGTAATAGCGGTAGTAATCGCTCCAGCCGCCGCAAAAGCCGATGAACTCGTCGAAGCCGCGCGCATTGGGCTCGTAGCGCCGGTCGAAGGTTCCGTTGTGCCACTTGCCGATCAGGGCGGTGGCGTAACCGGCCGCGCGAAAAGCGTCGGCGATCGTAACCTCGCACAAGGCGATGCGGTCGAGCCCGTGGATCTCGTGCTGGGTAATCGCGCCGGTGCGGTGCGGGTACCGCCCCGTAAGCAGCGCCGCCCGCGCCGGCGCGCAAATGGGAGACGCCGAATAATGCTGCCGAAAGCACACGCCCTCGGCAACGAGACGGTCGAGATGAGGCGTTCGCACGACGCCCTCACTGAAAACGCCGAAATCGCCGTAACCCATGTCGTCGGCGACGATCAGGATGACGTTGGGGCGCGCGGACTTTGTGCGTGCGGGCATGGGAACGTTTTCGGCTGCCGCCGGAGCGTCTCCGCAGTGTACCCAATCGCTGCGAACCCCGCGTCCGGCATCCGTGCCATAGTGGAAAACGGCGCCTATGGCCGGCGTGATTTATCTGGTCGCCACTCCCATCGGCAACCTCGAGGACATTACCTTGCGCGCGCTGCGCACGCTGCGCGAGGTCGATCTCGTAGCCTGCGAGGACACCCGCCGCACAGGCCGCCTGCTGCGCCGTTTCGAGATCGACAAGCCGCTGCTCAGCTACCGCGAACACAACGAAGCGGCGCGCGCAGCGGAATTGGTCCGGCGCGCGCAAGGCGGAGAATCGATCGCGGTCGTCTCCGACGCCGGCACGCCCGGCATTTCCGACCCGGGTTTCCGTGCGGCGCGGGCCGCCGTCGAGGCCGGCGTTCGGGTTGTGCCCATTCCCGGCGCGAACGCCGCCCTGGCCGCGCTAACCGCCTCGGGACTGCCGACAGACCGTTTCCGCTTCGAGGGCTTCCTGCCGCCGCGCAAGACCAAACGCCGCGCCGCCCTGGAGCCGCTGCGCGCCGAGACGGCTACCGTCGTCTTCTACGAAGCCCCGCACCGGATAGCCGCAACCCTGCAAGATATCGCCGCGGTGCTCGGCCCGCGGCCGCTCGTACTGGCCCGCGAGTTGACCAAGCTGCACGAGGAATGCCTGCGCGGGACGGCGGAGGAGATCGCCGCCGAACTCGAAAGCCGGCCCGTGGTCAAAGGCGAGATCGTACTGCTCATCGGCGCCGCCGAGACCTCCGCAACGGACGGACTCGCCCCTCTGGAAACCCGGGTCGCTGCGTTGATCGGCCAGGGCCTCGACAGGATGGAAGCCGTCAAACGCGCGGCCCGCGAGCGCGGCCTGAGCAAGCGGGACGCCTACCGTATGCTGGAAGCGCGGCGCAGCGGCTGACTTGAGCGCAAGCGGTCGTTCGGTTTGGGACGGCGCCGGCAGCGCGGCCTGTTAGCATGAAGAAGCCATGAAACACCGAATCGCCGCCGCTGCTGTTGCTTTCATCCTGGTTGCCGCGGGCACGGCGCAAAACCGCGCACCCCGCCCCCGCGCGCTCGGAGCCGAGTGGCAATCGCTCTTCAACGGCAAAGACCTCTCCGGCTGGAAAAAGGTCGGCAAAGAGAAATGGGAGGTCATCGACGGCGTTATCTTCGGCCAGGGCGTCACCGACGCGTACGGCTACCTGGTCACTGAAAAATCCTACCGCGACTTCCATCTTTCGCTCCGCTTCAAGTGCGAGGCCGACGGCAACAGCGGCGTCTATATCCACACCGAGTTCGAGGGCGATACGCCGAAAATCATCGCCGGAAGGCAAATCGAAATCGACCGCACGCTGGGGCATCACACCGGCGGAATCTACGGCGACGGCAAGGGTTGGATCGCTTGGCCGTCCCCGCAGTACGAAACGGTCATCCGCCCCTACGACTGGAACGACATGCTGATCGAAGTCGAGGGCAACCATTACGTCGTCCACTTGAACGGCATCCGCGTACTGGATTTCACCTACCCCTCTCCAGGCGCCGAGGAAGGGGCGATCGCCTTGCAGTTGCACTCCGGCGGCGAGGGCAAGATGCGTTTCACCGATATTTTCGTGCGCGATCTCTCGCCGGGCGGCAAGTGAGTCGGCGCCGCGGCCGCTAACCGCCGAAATATGTCGAGCCTTCCGCCAGATGGCGGCGGCAAACCTCTTCGTTGAGTTCGATGCCGAGCCCCGGCTTGTCGTCGAGGACGTAATGGCCGTCCCGATAAAACGGCCCGTCGCGGACGATCAGGTCGTCCCAGTGTTCGAGTTCCACCGAGTCCGACTCCAGGGCGGCGAAGGAACGGATCGCGGCGCAAACGTGCGCGTTCGCTACGGTTCCCACCGGCGTACACATGTTGTGACAGGCGAAGGTGATGTAGTACTGATCGGCCCAGTCGGCGATGCGCTTGGTTTCGAGCAGCCCGCCCGATTTTTGCGGGTCGGGCTGGATGATGTCGGCAGCCTGCTTTTCGATGAAAGGCCGGAACGAATGGCGCGTGTAGAGGTTCTCTCCCGTGCAGGTCGGCACGTTGCACTCTTGCGTGAACCGCGCCATGGCGTCGGCGTTTTGCGGCGGGATCGGGTCTTCGATAAACCACAGATTGAGATCTTCGACCATGTACGAAAATTGCAGTGCGTCGGCATAGTTGTAGTTGAAATGCAGGTCGATGCCCAGCGGGTAATGCTCGCCGAGACGCTCACGGACCGCAACCAGAATGTTGCGCCACTGCTCCATCTCGACGGGGGTGATGGCGCGGTTCCAAAGTTCCCGCCGGTAGCGGTACGGTTGGCCGGCCATGGTCATCGAGCGGCCTTCCCAATCCATGTCGAATTTGGTGGCGGCGAAACCGTATTCGAGCGACTTCTCGGCCTCGGCGACCCAAGCCGCCGGGTCGGGCGTTTTCGGCGATCCGGTGTCGTGGTAGATCAATATCTTGTCGCGGAATTTTCCGCCTAGCAGCACATAGACGGGAACATCGAGAATCTTGCCGGCCAGGTCCCACAGCGCGGTCTCGATGCCGGCGATCGCGCCGGCCAGCGAACCGGTCCATGAGCCGTGCCCGAGCCTCGCCTCAGCCATCTTCACGGCGAGATAATCGACCTACAGCGGATCTTCGCCGATGAGCAATTCTTCAAGATCGCGAACATGGTCGAGGATGCCTGCGCGGTTGTACGCTTCGCCGATGCCGAAAACTCCGGAGTCGGTCTCGATTTTGACCAAGTGCGCCGGATATTTGATCATGACCGACGCGGTTTTGACGGCGGTGATCTTGACCTTTCCCAGCAGGCTGCGCGCCTGCGGCCAAGCGCGCAGCACCTGCGGCGCTTCGGCCAGAAAAGCGGCGCCCAAGGCGCTTTTCAGAAACGAGCGGCGGTTCGGCATGACCGCATCATACCCCATAGAGGCATGCCGCGGGTCAACCAGCCGGGAAACAGCACGCTGTTGGGCTTCCCGTTCGTGATGCAGTCCTGCGCGATCGCGACGGCGCCGCCGCCTCAGCGTGTTGAAAGGCGGCATCTCGTCCCGGCGGATATTTTCAGCGGCGCGAAAAAGTCCTCGGCCCACTGCGGCAATTTTTTTGCCTCTTCCATGATTTTCACGGCTTCGGAAACTTGCCTTGTCGGCATTGCAGCAAAAAAATCAGGGGATGGAGCCAAAGCATCATTCAAATCGTTAGGTTCGAATTTGTCCAGCGAATCGCCGTATTTGCGCATGGATAGCGAGATTATTTCCCGCCCTGTTCTCGAAGACAAATAAAGGAAAAGATGCTCGATATATCGACGCCCGAACAAGTTCGGCTGGAATCCGTGAAAGCAAGTCAAATTCAATGCGCCGCTTTTGTTCAAAATAACCTTGTATCCGCCCCGAGAAAAGACCCCCAACAAAAGAGGGGAGGAATTTCTTTTTTCCGTTTTATACCAAGGTTTGCGGTTCCTGGTGAGAAAACGCTTGTTGAAACCCAGACTCTCGCCCAACTGGATATAATTGCCCGCCTGCCTGGAATGCTTGCCGCCAACGGAAAACAAAAGAACCGGCCTGTCCGCATCGAACAGGTCTTTGTAGTCCAGATCATCGAACACCGCTTTTTTGATTTGTGAACTTTTGGTGATGCATGGCGCGCACTCGGATTCCGCGCCAATTCCTTTTTTCTGTGCGGCGGAAGGACGGAGCACGAAAAATTCATTTGCCCCAGTGGCAATGCCCCGGCGAAATCTGCCGTAAGATCTCAAGGCTGTTGTTTGCGCTCCATCCGCTTCGATTTTTCTTGACTGAAATAACGGCAGCCATTTCGCTTCAGGATTCAATTGCGCCAAAGGTACTGTGGAAATCGGCCTGATTTCATTGAAGCGCGCAAGTTTTTCGATGGATTCCAGTACATAAAACTTCACTGCGGCATAGCAGGCGGCTTTATCGTAAAGAATAATCCCCACTGACGTGGTTGCGTCCGGGAAAATATTTTTTTCGCAGTCAAAGCGAAGAATGGCGAACAAGTGGCCGGACTCAACAAGTTTTTTCTTTATCAATACTCCATAACCCGTATTCAGGAATTCAAGAGGCATGATGTATGCCATTTTCCCCGCTGCATCGAGTTCTGAAAGCGACTTCAGAAGAAAAGCAGAGGCGGTGTTCGTATAGCCGGAAAGCCTGATTCCAAGATGATGTTGAAATTCGCGGAAAACAGCATTCCTGTTCGCAAACTTCTGAAAACGCATATAGGGAGGGTTGCAGACAATGTTCGAATGATTCCCGCCCCAAACATTCAAATAGTCTTCTGCGGTAATAAAATTGGTGTTTTCGCCTGTTTTGCGCTTCCAGAATTCAATGATCTTGGGGTCTATTTCACATGCGGAAAATTCGATATCCGAGCCTGCAGGCATTGCTTTGCGAAATGCCCCCAGGCCAAATGCAGGATCGAAGAGACTCTTCTTTCCGGAAGAAAGAACCCATTTTGTCATGAATGAGGCGACATCCGGGTGAGTGAAAAACTGGCCGAAAGCCTTTCGATGAGCGTCGCCTGCATGCTGCAAGTATTCAAGCATGATTGATTATTTCTTGTGAAAAAACTACTGGGTCGAGATAACCTCGGCCTCCCGCAAAAGTAACGTAAAACAAAAGTCTGCCGCGGTCGAGTTCTTTCAAGGCGGAGCGGTGCTTGGGCATATCGATTCGGCCAAGAATCTCCTTGCCGACTTGAACATTGATTTTGATAGTTGTTTTCCCCTGGTTTTTGACATCTCGTTCAACTGAAAAAACAACCCCTTCATTTCGGGAATCGGAAATTAAATTCAGAATACCTTTGAATGGTATGACGTAAGCCTTGTCGAAAAATACCTGTAGGTAGTAATGTTTGACGCCGTACCGCTGAATCCAGCGGTTTACAAGCGCCATGTCTTCAAGTTTTGGCGTGATGCTCAAATAATCTCTTTTGTGCAGTATTTTGATTTGCTCTTTGAGGAGTTTCAAGCACGCGCTGAGTTTTCTAAGGTTTTCAGATGACGACCATGTTCGCAAACGAAAATCGATCTCACGGAATGTGCTCGGCGTAGAATTTCGAATCAGTCTGTGAACTTCCGGGCTTTTCTCCATCAGCAAGCCGGACAACGGCTCTTTTAAAATAATTCTCTTGATTCTGTTACATTCCGCCTCGGCTTTGCGGGTTCTGTCTTCCATGAAAGCAGAATATCTGCTTGCCAAGAAACTGCTGGAGCGAACTTCGATAGCTGCAATCGATCTGCGTACAAAATCATCGTCGTCAAGATCGCAGTTGTTTTCTGAAATATCCGAACGACGATAAAGCAAAAGATCCGGTTTCTTGCCGATATTGTTTAGCTCATCCTGGTAACCCGAATAAAAATCGGCAAATTTCGGGTCTCCTGCTGAAAGATTATCCGCACGACCGTATCTGAAAGCACAGTACTCTTCTGAATTTTCATTGATCGCATTGAACACTATTTGCTCAGCCCAATCCCCTTGTTCCTTATTCGTGAGGAACTCGGAACTCGCCATTGTGGGCGGCCGGCCGCTTACCTGTATCTCTGTATCTATATCGAACGGCGCCGCACGAATCAGAGATGCGATGGCCTCTTTATATGCTGCCGCCATGTCTTAAAGGTTTTCGTTGCGTCCGGCGTGCCAATTGAGTGCGCGAAAGCCCGTCAGGCGATGAGTTCGCGAATCGTCTCGCCGCCGGTCTGGCTGAGTTGCTTGTCGCGGCCCTGGGCGAAGTAGGTGAGTTTGGCGTCGTCGAGGCCGAGCAGGCGCAACAGCGTCACGTGCAGATTCTTGATCGGATGCGCGGTCTCGACCGCGGTCCGCCCGGTTTCGTCGGTGGCGCCGACGATCTTGCCGCGCGGCGCATCGCCGCCGGCCATCCAGAAGGCCATTGCCGGCGCGTTGTGGTCGCGGCCCCATGCCTTGTCAACGCCGCGAATGCCGTTGTCGGGAGAGCGGCCGAACTCGCCGGCCCAGACGACCAGAGTCTCTTCGAGCAGACCGCTGCGCTTGAGGTCTTTGAGCAGCGCGGCGATGGGCTGATCGACCGAGTCGATACGCGAGCCGTGTGCCTTTTCGATGTAATCGTGCGAATCCCAGCCGGCGGCTATCACCTGCACGAAACGAACGCCGCGCTCCACCAAGCGCCGCGCCAGCAGGCAGCGCCTGCCCAAAGAAACGACGTCGGCGTTCTCGCTGTCCAGTCCGTAAAGCTCGCGCGTCGCTTCGGGTTCCGAGTCGATGTCGATGGCCTCGGGCATTTCGGCCTGCATGCGAAAGGCGAGCTCGTAGCTTTCGATGCGCGCGGCCAGCTCGTCGTGCGACGGACGGCGCTGCATGTGCCGCCGATTGATCTCGCCGAGAAAATCGAGATTCGCCCGCTGTTGTTCCCGATTGACGTACTCCGGCGGATTCATGTCGAGCACCGGGGAACCCCGGGAACGCAGCGGCGTACCCTGAAAATAAGCCGGCAGGAAACCGTTCGACCAATTCCCCGCGCCGCCTTGCGGATAAGCCAAGTCGGGCAGCACGACGAACCCCGGCAGGTTCTGGTTTTCCGTCCCCAGTCCGTAAGTCACCCACGAACCCATCGCCGGGTCGCCGCCGAAGCGGTTGCCGGTATTGAGGTGGTAAAGCGCCGTCGGATGGTTGACCGACGTTGCCTGCAAGCCGCGGTAAAAGCAGATATCGTCCACGCAGTCGGCGAGGCGCCGGAACTTCTTGTTGATCTCGATGCCCAACTTGCCGGCGCGCTGGAACTCGAACGGACTGCGCACGAAATAGCGCCGGCCGGTATTCATCGCCGCTTCGAACTTCGTCCGCTCCTTGACGAATTCCGTCATGTGCAGATCGATCAATTTGTGTTTGGGGTCGAAAGTGTCGATATGGCTGGGGCCGCCCTCCATCAGCAGGAAGATGCAATTTTTCGCTTTCGCCGGGAAGTGGCCTTGCTTCGGCGCAAGCACCCCGGCGCGGGCTTTTTCGCGGTGGAGCATCGCCGTCAACGCAAGCGATCCCAAGCCCATGCCGGAGTGGTAGAGGAACTCCCGGCGGGAAGGTTGCGCCGTCAGAACTTTTCGTTTCATGCCGCTCCCTCAGTACACGTAAACGAACTCGTTGGAGTTGAACAGCGCCAAAGCGATATCGGCCAGCGCGCGCGTCTCGGGCGCCGCTTCGCTGGGGTGCGGGTTGTGCTCGTAATCGACCTTCAGGCGCGGTTGGGCGAACTGGTATTTCTCGCCGGTCAGCTCGCTGGTGATCGTCGCCACAATGATCGGTTCCTCTCCGCGCGGCTTGGCCGGCCGTGAGGCATGATGCGCGCGCATCTTCTCGTAGTGGTCGAGCGCAAGCGCAAGCTCATCGTCCGCGGGGGCGCGCCCGTACGCCAGATCGAACGCCCGCGCGATGCGCCGAGCCGGGGAGGCCGCCTCGCTTTCGACCCGTTGGGCCATAATCAGCGCCATGTCGTGCGATTGCTCGCCGTTGAGCAGCGCGAACGCTTGCGTGGGCGCCGTCGAAGACTCGCGGCGCTCGCAGGTCAGATCGGGGTTCGCGCCGTTGAACGCCTCGATCATGGGGTCGATCAGACTGCGCTGCTGGAAGCTGTAGATCGAGCGGCGGTTCCTGTCCCGTCGTTTCGGAGCAGGCTGATACGCGGGCCGCAGCGAACCCTGCGCGTGGCGCGGCTGGCGCGCCGCGTCGGAGTTGATCTGCGGATACGTTCCCGGCCCGCCCGTCGAATCGCTGAGCTCACCCGACACCGCCAGCATGCTGTCGCGGATTTCCTCGGCTTCCAGACGCCGCGGCGAAAAGCGCGCCAAGTAGATGTTTTCGGGATCGGCTTCGCGCAGCGCATCCATTGCCGGATGCGCGGTCGAGCGCTGGTATGCCTCCGACAGCAGGATCACGCGGTGAACCGCTTTCACGCCCCAACTCTGCTCGATGAAGAACCCGGCCAGCCAGTCGAGCAGTTGCGGATGGCTCGGTTTCTTGCCCATCTTGCCGAAATTGTTGGGGTTGGCGGCGATGCCGCGGCCGAAATGGTATTGCCAGATGCGGTTGACCATCACGCGCGCGGTCAACGGGTTGCGCGCATCGGCTACCCATTCCGCCAGCGCCCGCCGCCGGCCGGCCGTCGTCCGCGGAATCGCCGCCGCCGGCAGGTCGGAGTAGCGCGCCGCGGCGGCGAGCGAACCGGGCGAAACGGGGTCTCCCGGCGATTGCAGGTCGCCCCCGACGAGAACGTGCGTCCGCGCCTTCGCGTAGTCGCCTTTCTTCATGTAGCTGTTCGCCCCGGAAGGGATGTCGTTCCAATCTGCGACCAACCCGCTGCTGACGACGGTCGCCGTCGGATCGAAACGCTGCGCCGAACCCTCGTGCAGGGTTTTCTGTTTGCGCAGCAGCTTGAGCGTCTCGGCTTCTTCCTTTTCGAGGTAGCGCTGCAATGCGCCGCTCGCGGCCTTCGCTGCGGCCTCCTTGCCCTTCGCTGCGGCCAGACGCACCCGCGCCCGCTCGTGCATCGACTCCATGCGCCGGTCGAGGTCGGCAATCGTGTCGCTGTAATACTTCTTGCCCGCGGCGAATCCCGCGGTGGACTCGTACGGCTGGAAGTCCAACGGCCGCCGGGCGAAGGCCGTCGTGGCGAACACCGCCTGCATGCGGTAGTAATCTTTGGTCGGAATCGGATCGAACTTGTGGTCGTGGCAGCGCGCGCAGCCGAGCGTCAGGCCGAGAAATGTCTGACCGACGTGATGCGTGACGTCGTCCAGAAACAATTGCCGCGTCACCGCCGCGACGGCCATGCCGGTGTGCTCCCAGGGTCCCGTGCGCAGAAAACCGGTCGCCAGGACTGCTTCCGGGTCGTCCGGGAAAATTTCGTCGCCGGCGATTTGCTCCAGAATGAAGCGGTCGTAAGGCTTGTCGTTGTTGAGGCTGCGAATCACGTAGTCGCGGTAGCGCCAAGCGTTCGGACGCTCGAAGTCGTTGGAATAACCGGACGTGTCGGCATAGCGTGTGACGTCGAGCCAGCGGCGCGCCCAACGCTCGCCGTAGCGCGGCGATGCCAGCAGGCGCTCGACGACTTTCTTGTAGGCGCCTTCGCTGTCGTCGTCAAGGAACGCGCGCACTTCCTCCGGCGTAGGCGGCAGCCCGGTCAGGTCGAACGTCACGCGGCGCAGCAGCGTCAGCTTGTCCGCACGCGGGCCGGGTTGCAGGCGCTTTTCGGCCAGCTTCTCGAGGATGAACCGATCGACCGGAGTGCGGACGCCGCCCGCAACGTCCGGCGGGGCTGTTTTCTTGAGCGGACGGAACGCCCATATATCTTCCTCGGCGTAGTCCCAAACCGCTTCCGCTGCCGCCGGGCCGTACGGCGCGCCGGCTGCGATCCACTCGCGGAACGCGCGCAGGGTATCGGCGGGAAGCTTCTTTTCGCCGCCCCCGGGCGGCATTTTGAGATCGCCGGCATGTTCGAGGGCGGCGAGCAGCGTCCCGGAATCGGGGTCGCCGGCAACGACCGCCGCGCCGCGCCGGCCGCCTTTCAACGCCCCGCCACGCGTGCGCAGATCGAGATCGGAGAAAATGTTGCCCTCGCCGTGGCAGCCCAAGCACTGCTGTTTGAGCGTGGGCTGAACGATGTCGCGAAACAGATCTTTCCCTGCGCCGGCCGCCAAGCAGGCAAGCGGCAAGAGCACCGTCAAGGCCAAGCAGTTGCGTAGCGCGCGCATGCAAAACTTCCGCGCGTAGTGTACCACAGGAAACGCCCTTTGGAAAGGCCCCCCTATGCACTGATCCGGAATAATTTTTCTGCGCCCCGGTCATTACCGGAGCCATCTTGAAACAAGCTATCCAGCCCATGCAACAGCCCGGACGCAAATTTTTTGCAGCCGCGCTTCAATTTCGGCCTTCGCCGGCAATCGAGGCCGGCGGCCGTCAGAGGCGCTCTCTGCGGTACTCGTCCCAGAGATCGGCCAAGGGAACCGCGTCCGCGCCGCCGCGGTGCAGGATCAGGCGGTAGCGCAAAACGACCTCTTGCCCCTTGGCCAACGGCGCCGGGCCGCGGCCCGGCCAAACGGGGTTCTGCATGCTCTTCGCCGGCAGCGCACGGATAATCCAGGGTTGGGGATAGCCGATCGACGACGGATGCGCCAGGACGGCAACGCCGCTTTTCTTCCCCCCGCTGCCGAAAGTTGCCGAGAAATCCATCCATGCGCCGGCGTCCACGGCGTTGCGCTCGGCGGTAACCGGACCGCTCGCCGCGGTGAACGTCAGGTCCGGCAACGTCTTGACGCGCAGCGAAAAACCGCCGTAACCCTTGTCGTCTTCCGAGCCGCCCAGGCGGAAATCGTCGTGCAGCGGGGTCAGGCGGATCTCGAAATCGACTTTGCGCAAGGCGCCCTCGGCAGGGTGGACGCACACTGCCGTAGTCTCCTCGACGATGGCTTCCGCGCCGCCGCGGAAGTCCGGCGACTTCCAATGCAAGCGGACGCGGACGCCGGCGCCGTCCGCGAACACGGCGGACTCCTGCACGTCCCACAAGAAATCCTGCGCCAGCCAAGGGTCGCCGGCGCGCACGCCGCCGACCAGGACTTGATGCCACGTCCAGAAAACGCCGCGGTGATGGAAATGATCCTCGGGAAAGTCTTCGGTCAGGATTTCGCCGTCGAGACCGTAGAGCGGATGAATGTAGTTCGAGCGTTCGTACCGGCCATCGAGCGACTTCGGCGCCAAGCGGTAAAAGAGGATGGGGCGGGCATTTTCCTCGAACAGATAGCCATCTTCTTGGCGGGTTGCCTGCACGCCGGACCGGGGCGTTTCGCTTTCGTCCGCGGGCCGATTGCCTGCGCACGAACACAGCAGCGCAAGGGCCGGCCCGGCGATCAGGGAACGAAGACGCATGACGGCCCCCGCGAGTTTAGCAACGGCGGATGAAAAACGGTTCCCCGCTCGGGCATAATAGAGTATCCCTCCGAATGTCTTACTGATTGTCGCCGACGATCACGGCTGGAACGATCTGGGCTGTTACGGCCACCCGGCCGCGCGCACTCCGCACCTCGACCGCTTGGCTGCCGACGGCGTCCGCTTCGAACGCTGCTTCACCACCGCGCCGCTTTGCAGCCCGGGACGCAGCGCCGTCATGACGGGTTTGTATCCGCACGTCAACGGCGTGACGCGGCTGGTGCAGGGGGCTGAGGCCGATGCGCTTTCGCTCGACCCGGCGGTTTGGACACTGGCCAAGGGATTCCGCGAGATGGGCTATGAGACGGCCGCCGCGCGCAAGTGGCATCTCTCTACCGCCGGCCCGACTGCGCACGGGTTCGCGCGCGACTTCCCGGAACGCGCGGATTATCTCGCCCGCAGCCTGGAGTTCCTGCGCGAGAACCGCGAAAACCCCTGGTTCCTGTATTTTTGCCCTACGCATACGCACCGGCCGTTTCGCAGACACCCGGAGTTTCCGTACCGGCCCGACGAGGTAGCCGGAGCGCTGCCGCCGTACTTGAGAGATACGCCGCAAGTTCGCGAGGACTACGCCCGCTATCTCTCGGAAACCAGCCGCATGGACGCGGAGATCGGGGAATTGCTGCAAGCGATCGAAACCTCGCGTTCGCTGGACAACACGATCATCGCCTATTGCACCGATCACGGGCCGTCGATGCACCGCGCGAAATTTTCGCTTTACGAATGGGGGACGCATTCGGCGCTGCTCTTCCGCGGGCCGGGCATTTCCGGCGCGGGGCGCGTCGACCGCGGGCTGGCTTCGACAATCGACATGGCGCCGACTCTGATGAGCCTCGCGGGCGGCGCGGCGCCGCAAAGGCTCCAGGGGCATGACCTGAGCGCGCGCTTGGCGGGGGAAAGCGCCGCAAGCCGGCAGTACGTGTTCAGCGAACACCACGAGCGGAACCACTTGCGCGCGGTTCGCGACCGACGTTTCAAATTGATCCGCAATATCACCACGCACACGCCGCTGCTGCGGCCCCGGATCATCCGCAATTGGCAAGGCGTAGGCGAGGACACCTTGCGCACGCCCTACCCTTTGCCGCGGCCGCGCGAGGAGTTCTTCGATCTCGAAACGGACCCTCTGGAAACGAAGAATCTGGCGGACGATCCCCGATTCGCAAGCCCGCTTCGCAGGCTCCGCGCGGAACTCGACCGCTGGTGGTTCGACCGGCCTGAGGCATGAGCGGCCGGCTTCAGGCGCACCATCTGCTCGCGTTGCATCTGTGCGAATACCCGCTCCAGAACCCACTTCTTCGGACGGCGGCGGCGAAACGCCGCCTTCAGCGCAGCCGCAGAAGGGAGGCGCGGCAAAAACGCGGGACGGCGTAAGGAAGGGGTGGTGCCTAGGGACGGAGTTGAACCGCCGACGCCGGCCTTTTCAGGGCCGCGCTCTACCACCTGAGCTACCTAGGCAATCATTCCTTTATCTTACGCAGCGGACGGGCAAAGGTCAAATCAATCGAAGCCGAACAGTCTTGCGCCGAGCAGATAAACCATCAGGGGCGCGACCGCCAAGCCGAGCGCGTCGAGCGCGATGCCGGCGCGGAACATCTTGGGGATGGTGATCCAGCCGCTGGAGAAAACGATTGCGTTCGGCGGCGTCGCCACCGGAAGCGTGAACGCGAACGAGGCCATGACCGCCACCGGTATGAGCAGCAGGTAGGGGTGTACGCCCACCTCGGCGGCCATCGCCGCGATGATCGGCGAGAACATCAGCACGGTGGCGACGTTCGACGTGGCCTCGGTGAGCATCGTCGAGAGCAGACAGGTAAAGAGCACCAGGAGCCACGTGGGCGTGCCTTTCAACACGCTCAGTTGCGACCCGATCCAGGCCGCCAGTCCGCTTTCGGAAATGCCCGCGGCCAGGGCGAAGCCGCCGCCGATGAGAAACACGATTCCCCAGGGCATGCGCTCCGCGGCCGTTTTCCAGTCCATGGCAAGGCCGTCCGCCGAGCCGCGCCCGAGCAAATCGGCTGGCAGCAGGAACAACAGCACGGCCATGCCCATGGCTACCGTCGCGTCATGGATGCCCGAGTCTCCGGGAAGCAGCGCGGACCAGCCCGGCACGGTAAACCATTCGAGATCGATCGGGCTGCGCGTGATCCAGAGCAACCCCGTCCCGGCCGATACGATCAGCACCAGGCGCTCGACGGGCGCGATGGGGCCGAGCTTTCGCAACTCGCTGCGGATGACGCTTTGGCTGCCGCGGAACTTGATTGCGGAAAGCGGCAGATCGGCGCCGAAGCGGCAGAGATAGACCCAGGTCAGCGGCAGGAAGACCGCCGCGATGGGGATGCAGACGGCCGACCAGGGGACGAAGCCGATCTGGGGCAGATCGGGGAAATTTTCCGAGGCGAAACCCAGAAAGGCGACCGTCGTGGGCGAGCCGACGATTGTGCCGATGCCGCCGATGCTCGCGGCGTAGGCAATGCCCAGCAGCAGCGCGAGTCCGAAATTCTTCTTCACCAAAGCCTGCATTTCCGCCTGCGAACCGCCGCCGGCGACCTCGCCCATCTCGGCCAATTGATTGACGACGGCCATGGCGATGGGGAGCATCATCATGGTTGTGGCGGTGTTCGATATCCACATCGACAGGAGCGCCGCGGCAACCATGAAGCCCAGCATCAGCGAGCGCGGCTCGGAGCCGATGCGGGCGATCGTGTTCAGGGCGATGCGCCGGTGGAGGTTCCATTTTTCCATGGCGATGGCGATGATGAAACCGCCGAGGAACAGGAAGATGATGTGGTTGGCGTAGTGCGCCGACACGGCGCGGCTGGGCAGGATGCCGAGCGCCGGGAAGAGCACGAGCGGCAGCAGCGCCGTCACTGCGATGTGGGCGGCTTCGCTGATCCACCAGGAGGCCATCAGGAAGGCGACGGCGCCGGTTCGCTGGGCGGCCGGCTCCATCCCCTCGGGGCGCGGCAGCAGCAGAATCGCGGTGAAGCCGATCAGGCCGACGGCAAGCCCGATGCCGCGTCGATTGAGTGCGATGGAGGGCATGGCAGCGCTACGGGGATTCGAACCCCGATCTGAGCCTTGAGAGGGCCCTGTCCTAACCCTTAGACGATAGCGCCTCGGCCATCTTTATCGTAACCGAGCGGCGGCGGCGGGTCAACAGCGGCTCGGGGGCGGCGGGGCATCCGCGCGCCGGGCTGCGATAATGGGATTTTTGCGCCGCGCCGCCGTGGGCATCCTCTATCGATACGTCTTCCGTGAAGTCGCCGCCGCGTCGCTGATTGGCGCGCTGCTCTTCACGCTGGCGCTCTTTCTGCAGAGCGTCGGCCCGGTCATGGCTTTGCTGGTCGGGCCGGGCGCTCCCGCCGGGGAGGTCTTGCGCCTGTTCGCCCTGACGATTCCGCAGTCGTTTCCATTTACCATTCCGATCGGCGTTCTGGTGGGCATCTTGCTCGCGCTGGGGCGTTTGTCGGCCGACAACGAAATCACGGCCATGCGCGCGGCGGGGATTCCCGGTTTGCGCATTGTCCGGCCGGCCGCGGTTTTCGCGCTTCTGGGGACGGCGGTTTGCGCGGCCGCGACGCTGTGGTTGACGCCTTGGGCGCTGCGCGAACAGGTGCGCATCGCCGAATCGTTCCGCATCCCGCTGGCCGGCGCCGAGGTCAGGCCGCGCGTCTTTATCGAAGATTTTCCGGATCGCGTGATTCGCGTGCAGGACGTGCTGCCCGGCGAAGGCATTCACTGGAAGGGCATCTTCCTGGCCGACATGCGCGCGCCCGAGCGCCGGGGTTCGTTCGCCGGCGCGAACGCGGCGGTGGACGGGCCGCGCATCACGCTGGCTTCGGAGGCTTTCGTCATTCCCCGCCCCGAGCAGAACCGCATCCAGGTGCGCTTCCCGATGACGACGACCTACGAGCAGTCTTTCGACCCGAAGCAGTACCACGGTTTTCGCTCGGAGAGCAGCGATCAGGTGCTGGAGGCGCGCCCGAGCCGTTTCGACCCGGGAGCGAAGCGGTACGACAGGATGACGACGGCGGAGTTGGCGCGGGCGGCAAGGACGGAAGACGACCCGCGGGCCGGCATTCAATGGCAGCAGCGCCTGGCGCTTCCGCCGGCTTGTCTGCTCTTGCCGCTGGCGGGCATACCGCTGGCCATTGCGAGCCGCCGGGCGGGGCGCTCCGGCGGAGTGTTGACGGCGCTGGCGCTGGTTTTCGTCTATTGGATGATCCAATTGGCCGGAACGGCGTTGGCGGAGCAAGGAACCGTCGTCCCGGCGCTCGCGGCATGGGCGGCCAACGCGGCGTTCGGCCTGGCCGGGGTTTTCCTGCTGGCGCGCCTCGATGCGCCGAACCGCCGCGACTGGAGCGCCGCCGCTGCGGCCCGGTGGTCGGCGCTGCGCGACCGTCTGGCCAAGACGCTCGCGCGCCGGCGGGAGCGGAACGGCGCCGGCGCCAACGGCTCGGGGGCGCCCGATATGCATAGCGGCCCCGCGCTGCGCATCGTGGACCGCTACGTGCTGCGCAGCTTTCTGTTCCATCTGGCGGTCTTCACCGCGGCGTTCATCGCCATCTGGTTCGTCTTCAGTTTTTTCGAGTTGCTGACGGACATGCTCGCCCGGGGCAAGCTGGGCCGGTTCATCCCCTACATCTACTATCTGACGCCGTTTCTGATCTACAACACGGCTCCGCTGGCGGTCATGGCCGCCACGCTGATTTGTTTCGGGCTTCTGGCGAAGCGCCATGAACTGACGGCGTTTCGCGCCTCGGGCGTGAGTCTTTACCGGCTGGCCTGGCCGGTGCTGGCCTTCGCCCTGCTGCTGAGCGGCGGTCTTTTCGCGCTCGACCACTACTATCTTCCGCAGACGAACCGCCGCCAGGACGCCATCCGCGACGAGATCAAGGGCCGCCCGGCGCGCACCTACCTGCGGCCCGACCGCCAGTGGACGTTCGGCTTGCGCAACCGCATTTTCTATCACCGCGCGTTCGATTCGACCGCCATGACGTTCTCGGGCATCAGCGTTTACGATCTGCGCGAAGAGCCTTTCGAGTTGCGCCGGCACATTGCCGCCGAACGCGCATGGTGGAGCGCCGATCGTGGCGTCTGGGTATTCGAGCGGGGCTGGATGCGCGAGTTGGAGGGTATCCACCCCATTCGCTTCGAGCAGTTCGAGCGCCGGGAATTCCCCGACATCGCGGAGCCGCCCGATTACTTCCTGAAAGAAGACCGCCACGACCAGCAGATGAACTGGCGGCAACTGCAGGCGTACATCGTCGATCTGACGCAGAGCGGCTTCGATACGATCCGGCTGCAGGTGCGCCTGCACAAGAAGCTGGCTTTTCCGTTGTTCGCTTTCAGCATGGCGCTGTTGGCGGCGCCGTTCGCGATGTTGATCGGGCGTCAAGGGGCGATGGCGCCCGTCGTCTTCAGCCTCGGCTTGACCATCGGCTACTACGCGCTGAACGCCCTGGCGGAGCAGCTTGGGCGCAACGGGCAGCTTACGCCGCTGATGGCGGCCTGGGCGCCTTGTCTGATCTTCGCGCTCGGCGGCGCGTACCTGTTCCTGCGGGTGCGCACGTAGCCGGGCGGCGTCAGCCGACGACGGCGCCGCCGCAACCGGAGCCCGCTCCGGCGGTGCAGCCGTAGCAGTGCTGTCCGGTGACGATACGCCGCCGGGCAAGCCGTTCGGGGTCGAAATCGCGGATATGCGCGGGGGCGCCGAAGCCTGCGCGCAACTCCAGCATCTGGTTGAAATCGCAGTCGTAGAGCGAGCCGTCCCAGCCGACGGAAAGCGTGTTCCGGCACATCACGCCGCCGGCGGCCGCCGGGTTGTAGGCGGCGATGAGCTTGTTCATGTAGCGTTCGTAATTGCCGCTGCGCAGCAGGAACTCCAGGAAACGGCGGATCGGCATGTTGGTGATGGTGTAGAGCGAATGGAAAACGATGCCGCGGCGTTTTTGGAGCTCGCGCCGGAAGTCCGCTTCGATCGCTTTCTGGTCGGGAGGCAGGAACGCCCCCGTCGGGTTATAGACCAGATTGAGCGCCAAGTCGGAGCCGGGCCGCCCGTAGCCCAGGGCGTTCAGCTTTTGCAGCGCCGCGATGGATTTTTCGAAAATGCCGCCGCCCCGTTGGGCGTCCGTCCGCTCGGCGGAGAAATGCGGCAGGCTGGCGACCACCTCGACCCGGTTTCGCGCCAGAAACTCGGCGAGACCGTTTTGCGATCTCAGCGTGAGCACCGTCAGGTTGCAGCGGTCGATCACATGGCAGCCGAGGCTCCGCGCCTGCTCGACGAACCAGCGGAAGTTGGGATTGAGCTCCGGCGCTCCGCCGGTGATATCGACTTTGGGGCGGTCGAGCCGGCGGACCGCGTCGAGGCACAGATCGAAGGTTTCGCGGGTCATGTTTTCTTCCGTGCGGTCGGGGCCGGCATCGACGTGGCAATGCTTGCAGGTCTGGTTGCAGAGCTTGCCGACGTTGACCTGAAAGATCTCGATGCCGGCTGCCTGCAGCGGGTGCAGTCCGCTTGCGGCCAGGGCCTCGTCGAACGGACGTTCCGCGCCGCGGTCGGGGCGATTGTTCAGGACGGGCAGTTGCTCCGCCGCGGGCGGGGAGATCGGCGCGCCGATGAGGCTCGTACCCACGACCGCCTACATGCTCAGCTTTTCCGCGGTGTTGCGCATCTGCAACCCGTGGACAAGCGCTGCGCCGCCCTTGATGGCCGAGGCCACGTGAACCGCTTCGGTCATCTGCTCCATGCTCGCGCCTTTCTCCAGGCTTTCCTGCGTATAGGCGTCGATGCAGTAAGGGCATTGCAGCGCGTGAGCGACCGCGAGAGCAATCAGGCGCTTCTCGCGTTGGCTCAAGGCGCCCTCTTCGAACACCGCGCCGTACCACGCGCTGAATTTCTCCCAGAGATCGGGAGCGTTTTCGCCCATTTCGCCGAAGCGGGGCAGATCGTCCTGGTTGTAGTATCCCGCCATGCGCTGCGCCATTCTCCTTCGCGGCCGCGGACGGCAACCCCGCCGCGCCGGGCGGCGGCGTCCGCGGTCTTATGTTATGCTACGCCTCGATGAGGCGCTTTTTCATTCTCTCCCTTGCCGCGGCCGCCTGCCTGCAAGCGGAGATACCCGCAGGCTTCGAGCCGATCTTCAACGGACGCAATCTCGCCGGGTGGCGCGTCAGCCTGACCAACCACCACGGCGACACCAAGGAATGGCGCGTTTTCGAGGGCGCGGTGATCGGCAAGCAAGACCGCGAAGGCAACGGGGGAATCCTGCTCAGCGACGAGACGTACGCGGATTTCGAGATTTATCTGGAGATCAAGCCGGATTTCGGCTGTGACGGCGGCCTGTTCCTGCGTTCGAACGGCAACGGGCAGGCCTATCAGGTCATGCTCGACTATCTTGAAGGCGGCAACATGGGCGGCATCTACGGCGAGCGGCTCTCCGGCGTCCAACGCACGGCGTCGCAGGGCTGGGAAAAGGTCTGGAAAAAGGACGACTGGAACTCGATCCGCGCCCGCATCGTCAAGGAAGCCCCGGCGATCCAGGTGTGGATGAACGGCGTACAGGTCGTCGATTTCCAGGATACGGCGAATCATCTTCCGGGAGGCGCGGTCGAGGGCATGGTGGCCTTGCAGGTTCACGGCGGCGAGCGCTGCCGGCCCGGACTCGAACACCGTTTCCGCAACATCGCCGTGAAAAGGCTGAGCAATTAGGGGGGCCGCGCTTCGCGTGGCAGGGGTTAGGGATTAGGTGTTCGGTCCCGCGAAGTGATGATACAGGTTGAGGTGGAAGCGGTGGTTTTCTTCTGAGTCATAGAGGTTGCAGATGTACTGGTGGGGAGTGGAGCCGTTGAGGGCTTTGAGGCGGCGCAGACCGCGGACGAGTGGGTAATCGACACGGTCGCCGGGTCGGGATTCCCGATCTTCAGCGGAGATGGCATCCCAGCAACCGAGGCGCGACTGACCTACCCTCCCGGCGTAGCGGTGGACAATGCGGGCAATCTCTACATCGCCGATTTTGGCAACCGCCGCGTTCGCAAAGTAGGCGTTGACGGCATCATCGACACCATCGCCGGCACAGGAGCGCGCGATTTCAGCGGCGACGGCGGCCCCGCAACCGCCGCGGAACTACACGAACCACACAGCGTGGCAGTGGATAGCGCCGGTAATCTTTACATTGCCGATACCCTCAATCACCGCATCCGCAGGGTAGGTCTTGACGGCTACATCTCTACCGTGGCCGGCACAGGAAGGGGAGGGTTCAGGGGCGATGGCGGCCCGGCTACGTCAGCGCAATTGTTCCTGCCCCAGGATGTGGCGATGGACACAGCGGGCAATCTCTACATCGCCGATACCGACAACCACTGCATCCGCAGGGTAAGCGTTGACGGCATCATCGACACCATCGCCGGCACGGAAACAGCCGGCTCCAGCGGCGACGGCGGCCCGGCGACCGACGCGCGATTGTTCCACCCCAGAGGCGTGGCCGTGGACGTCGCGGGCAATCTCTATGTCGCCGATACTTTGAACCACCTCATCCGCCGCTTGACGCCGGCGCCCGAGCGCGGCACATCGATCTCATCGGGCGGAGTCGTATTGGCTACCGGATCACCCATCGTCAACAGCATCTCCCCCAACGCCATCGTTTCCGTTTTCGGGCGCGAATTCTTGCCGGAGGGGACGCGGGCGGCAAGCCCTGCGTTCGACGGCGCGGGCAGGGTTGCCGCCAACCTTGCCCGCGTTTGCTTGGAGGTCGACGGCAAGCGTGCGCCGGTGTTCGCCGTCTTCTCCGGCCAGATCAACGCTCAGGCGCCGCACGACCTGACGCCCGGGCAGGCGCAAGTCAAAGCAATAGGCGGCTGGGCACTGAGGACGAGCAACGCGGTCCGGCGGTGACGGTTGAAACGGCCGCTGTCACGCCGGCCTTCTTCAGCTTTCCGCTCAACTCGGGCGGGCGCAACCCGGTTGCTGCGCTGCACGGCAACGGCCCGGACATGGTCGGCTCGCGCGGCTCGATTCCCGGAATCGATATCTACCCGGCTGCGCCGGGCGATGTCATTACCTTGTTCGGCACCGGCTTTGGACCGACCGAACCTCCGTTGGAAGCCGGACAAATTCCCGGGAGCGCCGCCAATCTGGCGAGTGATGTCGAGATTGCCTTCGGCGGCATTACGCTTCTTGCGGAGCATATCCTCTACGCGGGCGCAGCGCCGTGCTGCGCGGGATTGTATCAATTCACTGTGCGAGTGCCGCATGGCCTCCCCGAAGGCCGCCTACCGGTCGCCGCGACGGTGCAGGGCGTTTCCACGCCCCAAGGACCGTTCCTCGCCGTCCTCTGGCCTGCAGCCGACCCGGCCTCCGATCGCGGACAATAGGAGTTGCCGGCGGCGATCGTATTCGACTTCGATTACACACTTGCGGACTCGTCGCCCGCCGTCATAGCCTGCGCGGCTCATGCGTTCGAGCGGATGGGGCTGCCGCCGGTCTCCGCGGACGCCGTGCGCGCCACCATCGGCCTTTCGCTGCCGGAAACGCTTGTCCGTCTGACAGGCGAGGCGCAGCGCCCGCGCGCCGAGGAGTTTCGAGGCTATTTCCGCGAGCTCTCGGACAAGATCATGGTCGCGCAAACGACCCTGTTCCCGTTCGTTCCCCAAACGGTGCGCGCGCTGCTGCGGCGCGGATTGCGTCTGGGCATCGTCTCAACGAAATTCCGCTGCCGCATCGAGGACGTTCTCGAGCGCGACGGCTTGGCGGGCGCGTTCGACCCGATCGTCGGGGGCGATGACGTGGCTGAGTTCAAGCCTGCGCCGGAGGGGCTGCTCGCCGCCGCGGCCAAAATGGAGCAGCCCCGCGAAGCCGTGCTCTACGTCGGCGACAGCGTTACCGACGCGGAGACCGCCGGCCGCGCAGGGATTCCGTTCGCCGCCGTGCTCAGCGGAACCACGCCGGCGGAAGCCTTCAAGTCCTACCGGCCCACCGCGGTTTTCGAAAATATCGCCGCTTTGCCGGGCCGGCTCGACCTTTTCGGCTGAACGGGGTGCGCCGTGCGCCGCCGGAGCGGCTACAATAGCCCCATGGCAGAAGTCGTCCACACGTCACACATCAGGATTCATCAGGACAAACCGCCGGAGCGCCGGGCGTACATCGAAGGCTTCGAAGAGCCGCTGCTCTTCGGAGTCCACGGCGGAATCAAGCATTTCTACGGCATGGAGCCGGCCAGGGATTTGCCCGCGACGCTCGATCACATCGTCGCCGCGGTCGGCGGTTGACTGACCGGCACTCTGTCAGGGGCCCTGGCAGTCCGCAAGATTCCGAATCATCCCGACAAGGTCTGGAGCGAGGTCGAAGGCGACGTCGAAAATATCGACGGCATCATGCGCATTACGCGCATCCGGGTTCGTTACCGCATCAAGATTCCCGCGGGCATGCGCGAGCGCGCGCAACGGGCGGTCGATACGCATCCGGTGAAGTGCCCCGCGGCGATGAGCGTCAAGGGCGCGATCGATATCGACATCGCCGCCGAAATCGAGGAAGAGTAGCGGCGGGCGCGGGCGCCCCCGAGTCAGCCGCCTTTTTCGATGTCGCGGTGGTAAACCGCAGCCGAGTTGCCCGCCGCCGTCAAGCGTTCGGCGACGTTCTCGGCGAGAAAGACCGAGCGGTGCCGCCCGCCCGTACAGCCGAAGTAGATCGTCAGGTAGCTTTTCCCTTCGGCCATGTAGTGCGGCAGGAGAAAAGCAACCATGTCCGCCGCGCGGGAAAGAAATTCCTGCGTCTGGGGAAATTTTCGGATGAAATCGACCACCGTGCGATCTTTGCCGCTCAGGTAACGGCAGGCGGGTTCGTAATACGGATTGGGCAGGAACCGCGCGTCGAAGATCAGGTCCGCATCCGTCGGTACGCCGTGCTTGAAACCGAAACTCCCTACCGTGACGCGCATCACCGGCGCCGTATCGACTTTTTCGAACAACGACCGTATCTTGCGCCGCAGGCCGTGAATGTCGTACTGCGAGCTGTCGATGACGATGTCCGCCAGCTCCCAGATCGGACTCAGCAGCCGCCGCTCGCCGGCGATGCTTTCCTGTACCGAGGCGCCGCCGATGGGGTGCGGGCGCCGCGTTTCACTGAAGCGGCGCTGCAACACGTCGTCCTTGGCTTCCATGAAGAGAAGCTGCGAGGGGATTTCCGTTTTGACCCGATTGTAAATCTGCGGGAACCGGCTCAGCCCTTCCCTTTCGCGAATATCGACGACCAGGGCGACCCGCGATATCTCCGCCGACGTGCGGCAAAGATCGGTGAACGCCGGAATCAGATCGACCGGCAGATTATCGACCGGATAGAAGCCCATGTCCTCGAAAACGTTGAGGACGGTTTCCTTGCCCGAGCCGCTCAAGCCGGTGATAATCACCAAGCGCATGTCCTCGGACGGATTCGCAGCCGCGGGTTCCGCGCCGGAAGGCATCGAGTCAGCCTCCCTCGACAAGCTCCAGCGAGCCGTCCCGGCGGCGCAGCAGGACGTTGACTTGGCCGCTGTCGGCGTCGCGGTAGGAAATGTAATCGCGGCCGCTCTCTTCGAGCGCGAGCGCGGCGCCTTCCGCGGTCATCGGCTTGGGAGCGAGGCTGTTCGAGCGCACGATCGGCTTCGGGTTCCGCGGCTCGGCCGCGGACGCGCGGGCGATCTCTTCATCCAGCTCGTCGATGGACGCGGCAACGACCGCCGCCGGGCGGCCGCGCTGCCTGCCGGGGCGGTTCGTGTCGATGATCTTGTGTTTGTTGCGGACGGCCTGTTTCTCGAGTTTTTCCAGCGCGCCATGCACCGCGCTGAACGGCTCGACGGCCGCGTGCGTCACCACCAGCGTGTGGCGCAGCGCGCGCAGCGTCACTTCCGCCTCGCACAAGTGGCGCTGCCGCGACAGGGTCACATGCGCCTCCAGATCGGACCGGCGGTTCAAGACGCGGTGAATCTTATCGAACTTTCCCTGAAGTTTTTTCTGCCGGCGTTCGTCGAGCTCCGTTTTGCGGCACGTGTAATGGACTCTCATCCGTCCCCTTTCCGTTCCTTCCATTTTCCCAAAATTCGGCGGCGCGCTTGCGGCGGCGCTTGTGGGTCGGCGGAATCGCCAGATCTTCCCGATATTTGGCTACGGTGCGCCTCGCGGCGTGAATGCCCTCGCCGCGCAGGAATTCGCTGATCGCGCCGTCGGTCAACGGCCTTGCCGGGTCTTCGGCTTCGATCATGTGCTTGACCTTGCGCTTGAGCAGGGGCAGCGGAACCGCCGCACCCGCGGGACCGCGGACGCTCTCGGAAAAAAAGGAGCGCAGCGGGAAAACGCCGTGCGGCGTATGCGCGTATTTGTTGGCCGCGGCGCGGCTGACCGTGGACGGGTGAACGCCGATTTCCGCGGCGACGTCCGTGATCGTCATCGGCCGCAGAAAGTCCGCTCCGTCGGCCAAAAACGCGGATTGGCGGCGGATGACGGCCTCGCACATCCGGCGGATCGTCAGCCGGCGCTGCTCGATATTGCGCAGCAGTCGAAACGCCGCGTTGGCGCGTTCCCTGACGTAGCCGCGCACATCCTTATCGGTGGCGCTGCGCTCGAGCAGCCGGCGGTAGCCGCGGTCGATGCGCAAATCGGGCAAGCCATCTTCGTTGAGCACGGCGCGGAACCCCTGAGCCGCGCGGGCAAAATACACGTCGGGCTCCACGTACCGATTCTGCGTTTGACGATAGCGCTGCCCCGGCCGCGGATCCAACGCCTGGATCGTCCGCCCGATGCGCCCGGTTTCTTGCTCGGAGCGCCGCAGAGCCGCGGACGCCCGTTCCGGTTCTCCCCGCGCGAGACTCTCGAAGCAGTCGGCAAGCACGGCGGCAGCGGCGCCGTTTTCTCCCTCGGCCGCCCGCAGTTGAATCGTCAGGCACTCGCGCAGACTGCGGGCGGCGACGCCGGGCGGATCGAATCCCTGCACCAGGCGCAAGGCCCGCTCGGCGTCAGCAAGATCGCCGGCAGCTTCCCGCGCAACCTCGTCGAGAGAAACGGAAAGGTAGCCGTCGTCCGAGAGGTTGCCGATAATGCACTCGGCGGCGCGGCGCACGCCCCGCTCGACCGGCGACAGGTTCAATTGCTCAAGCAGATGGCCGCTGAGAGTGGTCGGAGCGGCCAGGAACGACTCGGGCGAAGGCTTCGCGTCGGCCTCGGCGGCGGCGCCCGCCGGCGCGCCGTCGAAACAGTCCTCATAGAACGTTTCGAGGTCGATATCTTCCAGAGCGCTGCCGGTCTCGTCGTCCGTATCCGCTTCCCCTTGCGCAAGGGGATGTTCCTCGTCCGCGGAGTCTGCGGCTTCCGCTTCCTCGACCCGTTCGAGCAGCGGATTCATCTCCAATTCCTGGTTGAGTTTCTCTTCCAGAGCTTGCCGGTTGAGCGCCAGCAACTCGACGAGTTGCCGCATGCGCTGCGTCAGGACGGGCTTCTGCCGAAGCTTCATGCCGACCCGTTGCTGCATCGTCTGCCGCATCGTCACGATGCGCGCGGGGTTTGCGCCCGCGGCTCTGTAGCAATTAGTGTACCGATTCCAAAAAATGCTCCTGCCAACAAGGAGTTGCCAATCGCCGTCCGACTTTGCGCAACGCACGTTTGCTTGCCCGCGAGCGCCGCGCTCGGCGGGTTGCGGCGCAGGCGCCCGGGGCTGCAAAATGGTTCGAGCCGATGTGGCGCTCGTATTGCTTGGCCTTTCCCTTCCTGGCCGTATATGTTGCCGTCGCGACGCTCGTCTTCGTCCCGCTGACCTGGGCGACCGGCGATATTCGCCCGATCTACTGGATTGCCCGGCAGGGCTGCCGACTGGGACTGCGGCTCGCCGGCGTACGCATGCGCATTGTCGGCCTCGACCATGCGTTCCGAAGCCCCACGTCGCTGTTCGTGGCCAACCACGTCAGCAACGTCGAGCCGCCCGCGCTGTTCGCGGTCTTGCCGCGCATCGCCTTCATTCTCAAGAAAGAGCTGGCAAAAATTCCCTTTCTCGGCTACGTCATGGGGCTTGGCGGCTTTATCTACGTTGACCGCAAAGCCCGCGGCTCGCGCAAGCAGGCCATGACGGAAGGCGTCAAGACCCTGCGCAAGGGCATCGGCCTGATGATTTTTCCGGAAGGCACGCGCAGCCCTGACGGACGCCTGCTGCCCTTCCATCCCGGCCCGTTTTCCATGGCCCTGGAAGCCGGCGTCCCGATCGTGCCGGTGACCGTTCACGGGGCCGAAAAGCTGATGCCCAAAGGCAGCTTCGCGCTGCGGCCCGGGCGCGTCGCGCTGGTCTTTCACCCGCCGGTGGAAACCGTCGGGCTGGGGGAAGAAAACCGGCCGGAACTGATCGCCCGCGTACGCAAAACGATGGAAGCCGCACTCGACGGCCCCTGCCCGGTGGAGTGAAGCGGGCGCGTCCGCTCAACCGCCGCCGCGGAGCCGCGCCAGGTAAAACACGTAACCGAAAGCTTCGCCGCAGCGGCGGTATATCTCGATTTCCCGCTCGGCCGCCGCGGCTGCCGCGGCGAGGCCGGCGTCTCCGGGCGTCTCTTTTCGCAGGAACGCAATGCGCTCGAGCAGCGGCGTATAGTACTCGTCCCACCAAGCGCTCGGCGGCAAGGCGAACGCATGCAGCATTTCGTAGCCCGCGGCGGCCAAGCGAGCCGCGTTGCCCTCGATATCCGTCATCTCCGCGTAGGCTTCCGTCCAGAACGCCGCGGCCTCCGGCGGCCGCTTCTCCGCGAGCCAAGTCAACTCCGTAAACGCTATCGACCCTCCCGCGGCGAGCAGCGGGCGCCACAGCCGCAGCGCGGTTTCCACTCCGATGCAATACACGGAGCCTTCGGCCCATATCCGATCGACGGAACCGGGCGCGACGTCCAATTTGTCCATCGAGGCCTGCCGGATTTCGATGCGGCCGCCCCATTCCGAAGCGGAAGCGGCGCGCTGCAAGCGGTCGAGATAGGGCCGATGGATGTCCACGGCAACGATGCGCGAACCCTCCGGCGCTTCCGCTGCGAGCACAAGGGTCTGCCTGCCCGGCCCGCAGCCCAGATCGAGCACGCGGGCCGCCGGCGGCAATTCCGGCAGCAGTTGCAGCGCCCGCCGCGTACACGCATCGCTGCCCGGTCCGCCGCGGGGAATCCCCGTGTGAATCCGCAGGAAGGCTTCATCCAACATCGCCGGCCGGTCTGTCGGCGCGCCGCCGGCGCGCGCTGCTATACTACAAATAGCAGCAGCGCCGAGTCTGTCGGCGGTTTGTTTCATGCCCCGTTATTTCACGCTGCGAGAAGCCGAGGAGTTGCTTCCTTCCATCCGCTCCCGGTTGGAAGCGGCGATCAACGCCAAAGCCGAGTTGGCGGCGATCGACGCCGAATTCCAGGAAATCTCGGCGCGCATCAGCATGGCCGGCGGGAGCGAGATCAATCTCGGCCGGGCCGCGCGGCGCAAGTTCGAGCGCGCCTCGCTGGTGAAATCGATCGAGGGCGCCGTCGAAGAAATCCAGAATACGGGCTGCGTGGTCAAAGACCTCGACATCGGTTTGCTCGACTTCCCCGCCCTGCTCGGCGAAGACGAGGTTTATCTCTGCTGGAAGCTGGGCGAGCCGAAGATCGAGTGGTGGCACCACGCCCACGACGGCTTCGCCGGACGCCGCCGCATCGGCGACGAGTTCGGCGGCTCCGCGCCTGCGGCGCGCCCCAACTAATCCGGCAGGAACCGCGCAACCGCCGCGGGGTCCGCGGCCAATTCGCCCTCGACCGCATTCAGATCGTAAACCGAGCCCGTAACGGGAAGCGCCTCATCAACGGCCTGCGCCTCGCAGTTGCGGTCTTTCAACAGACGCCGGAATACCCGTGAATAGATGTCCGGGTCGTAGCCTCCGCCGGCCGCCGCGGCGATCCCCATCCGCTCGGCTTCCAGTTCGACTTCACGGTAAAGGCTGCGCAGAACGTCGGGCGTCGCATCTTCTTTCTCGCGTTCGTGACGCGGCTTGCGCGCGGTGCGCGCCCGAGCCGCCTCGATGACCCGCCGCACTTCCCGCGAGGGAACCGGGATCAGAAACAGGGTCTGCCCGCCGCGCAGCAGGGGTTCGACCGCATCCGGCGCGGGCGCGGCCAACTCGATCAACCGATTGCCCAGCAGCGGCGCCTCGCCGATCAGCAGGCCGCTCGGAGGCGCGGCGGCATGCCAATCGGCAATCCCTTGACGGACCCAGCGGCCGACGGCGCGCCGCACGGCAATGTGCGTGACCCCGCCGACTTGCGGATAGCGCCTCAGGTTCGCCTCGGTCTCGAAAGCCGCGCGCGTGACGTCCCACTGCAAGAGATGGACGCCGCGCCCGGCCCGCCCCGCCAGCAAGACCGCCTGCTGCAGCAGAAGGCTTTTGCCCGTGCCGGGAAGCCCGGCGAAAACAAGGATACGCCGCCCGCGGACGGCGCGGTCGATCGTGCGGCGCAACGCGCCGGCCGGGTCGAGAATCAGTTCCGGCATGCGCCGCGCCCCGTTTTCGTCCGCTGAAAACAACAATTCATTGCCTACTCGCAGCCCAGCAATTCGCGGGCTTCGCCTACCAGGAAGATCGAACCGGCGACAACTATCCAGTCTTCGGCGCCGGCTCCGCACCGCGCGGCGGCCAGCGCGGCTTGCAGCGTCGGCGCAGTCTCGATGCGGTCGTGGTGGTGGCCGGCGACCGCCAGCAGGGTTTCCGGGCGCAGCGACCGCGGGACCCCGGCCTGGGTCAGGATGACCCGTTCGACCTCGGGAAACAGCCGTCCCGCGATTTCGTCCACCGCTTTTTCTCGGGAAGAACCGTAGATAAGCACGGCGCGGCGGCCTTGCCCATGCTGCGCCAGAAAATCGGCGAGGCAGCGCGCGCCGCTCGGATTGTGCGCGGCGTCCAAGAGCACTTTCGGTTCGGCGTGCGCCGCCCACTCCATGCGGCCCGGCCACTTGACGCCGCCCAGTCCCGCGGCGACGGCTTCGGTTGCGACGCCCAGCGCGTCGAGGACGGCGATGGCCGTTACGGCGTTCTCGACTTGGTGCGCGCCGGCCAGGGACAAGCGGACGGGGATGCTTCGGCCGGGGCCGACGGCCTCGAACCGCCCGAATCCGCCGCCGTAGCTCAGTTTCTCGACCTTCCAGACCGCCGGCGCATCGACCGCCTGCGCGCCGCATTCGCGGGCGCGTTCCAGCAAAACCCGTTTGGCGCTTTCGTCCTGCGCCCCGATTACGGCCAGGCAGTTCGGCTTGATGATCGCGGCCTTCTCCGCGGCGATGCGCGCAAGGCTGCCGCCCAGAAACGCTTCGTGGTCGAAGGCGATGCGCGTCAGCACGGCGGCTTCCGGCTCGACGACGTTGGCGGCGTCGAGACGCCCTCCCAGTCCGGTTTCGACGATGCACCAGGCAACGCCCGCGCTGCGGAACAGGCAGAGGGCAACAGCGGTGGCCGATTCGAAAAAAGTCGGATGCGCGGAACGCCCATAGCGGGCGGCAAGTGACTCGTTTGCCCGGCGCACCCGTTCGATCGCCGCGGCCGCGGCTTCATTGTCCGCCGGGCGGCCGTTGATGCGAAAACGCTCGTTGATCCGCGTGAGATGCGGCGAGCTATAGAGGCCGGTCGTGCATCCGGCGGCGTTCAATCCGGCTTCGATCATCGCCGCTGTCGATCCCTTGCCGTTCGTACCCGCGACGTGGACGATGCCCGGTCCGCGCTCGGGACGGCCCAACTCGGCCATCAGGCGGCGCATGCGCTCCAGCCCGAAGTTTTCCTTGCGTATCGAGCCGAGCAGGGAGAAAAGGTAGCGGACGGCTTGCTCGTACTCCATCGCCCCAATC
Organism: Bryobacterales bacterium; assembly: GCA_965242705.1. Lineage (GTDB taxonomy): Bacteria > Acidobacteriota > Terriglobia > Bryobacterales > UBA6623 > CATQHP01. The sequence continues at coordinate 3,415,796 of OZ251486.1, read as the reverse complement.
AGGCGGCCCCATCAGGAGGGTTTCGCCGGAATTCCACAGAAAAAATCGAGCGCGGCGGCAATGTAACTCTTGATCTCGCCGCGGGGGACGACCGCATCGAGCATGCCGTGTTTCTCCAGAAACTCCGAGCGCTGGAAGCCCTTGGGCAGTTTCTGGCGGATCGTCTGCTCGATCACGCGCGGCCCGGCGAAGCCGATCAGCGCGCCGGGCTCGGCGATGTTCAGGTCGCCGAGCATGGCGAAGCTGGCGGTGACGCCGCCGGTAGTGGGGTCGGTCAGCACGCTGATGTAGGGTATGCCGGCATGGTCGAGCTTCTTCAGCGCTGCTGAAATTTTCGCCATTTGCACCAAGCTGATCACGCCCTCCATCATGCGCGCTCCGCCCGATGCGGAGACGACGATCAGGGGCGTTTTGCGCTCTTTCGCCGACTCGGCGGCGCGGGTGAGCTTCTCACCGACGACCGCGCCCATGCTGCCGCCGATGAAGCGGTACTCCATGGCGCAAATAATCACGCCGCGGCCGGCCAGCTTGCCTTCGGCGCAGATCACGGCGTCGTTCAGGCCGGTCTTCCGCTTGGCGTCGTCGAGGCGTTCCTCGTAGGGCTTGCGATCGATGAATTGCAGGGCGTTCGTCGAGCGCAGGCTCCAGTCGAACTCATCCCATTGCGCGTCGTCGAACAGCAGCTTGAGCCGTTCGCGGGCGTCGATCTTGAAATGGAAGCCGCATTTCGCGCAGACCATGCCGGCGGCTTCGAGGTCTTTCTTCCAGATCGTCGCGGCGCACGAGTCGCATTTGATCCAGAGGCCCTCGGTGCGGACCTTTTTGGGCTCGTCGGTTTTACGCAGCCACGGCATTACCGCGCGATGCTCCGGCGCGCGAAGGGGAACCCCATGATCATATCTTGCGCCCGCCGGTGCCCGGACGCCCCGCGCAGCCGGAGGAAGCGGCTACTTGGACATCGGGATCTGCACTTCGACGTCGCGCCACGCGCTGATTTTCAGCCGCCGGCATACCCAGCACAAGCCCTCGGACTGCTCGCTGGCGCCGGGTTCGGAGCAGATGCGGCATGGAAAGGTGCGGGTTGGGTTCGGCTCGAAAGCGGTTTTCCGCGCGGCATCGAGCACACGCGGGTCGATAATCGGCTCTTCAAGGGGGCTTGGTTTGGTTGACTTGCTCATCGGTCCGCCTGCGACTCATCCCCACTATAAATCATGCAGCGAATGAAGTCCAGCCCGCCCCGTGTAATTTGCGAAGAAACCGCCCAGCGAACGCAATGTCTCAGAAGAAGTGCCGGAGGGGCGTGTTTCAGGGGTCTTTGGGTTGAGGTTAGTCTCGCTTTGGTGGGGTTACCCCCCCGGCATTGATCTCAATATACAAAAGCTCATAGCCCATTGCAAGCGTTTCTCCAAAAAATTGTATTTTTTATTCCGATAGATATTCTTGATTAAATGTCAATCCTTTTTATATCAATAACTTGCGCTAGTTTTTCGACTCATTTCACCCGCAAAAAAAATTCCGGAAACCGGCGATCCGGCGGCAAAAACAGCGTCTTCCACCCGGCGCGGACCCGCGGCGCAATCGTTTCGGGGCGTTCCGTGATACTCTGAATGTTGATTTTCGCGGCGCTGGCGCCGCGGGCTTCGGCCCGCTTCGGCGCGTACGCGCGACCGGTATGATCTGCAGTTACAGCGGCCGTCCGGCGCCGAAAGAGAAGCTCTTTATCCTCTACTACCCGCCGGCGGCGGCGCATGAGGCTTGGGACAAGTCGGTATTTGCGGCCGCCCGCGCCCGCGAGGCGCTGCAGGCGGCGGTCGCCGAGCTGGAATCGTTTTATTGGCGCCGCGTGGTCACCAAGAGACTTTATCCGGGATTGGCGGCCGCGGCCGCCGGCTTGGCGCTGCTCGGCTTCTGGGGTTTTCGGCTGTTTGCCGCCGGCGGCGAGAGCGGCGCCGCGTTTCGTTACCTGCCGCTCTTCGCCGGCTTGATCCTGCTGGGTTTCGGACGATTTCGGCTGCGGGCGTTTCTGCATCGCTTGAGCGTTTGGAAACGACGGGGAAAAACAACCGTGGAGGCCGAATTGGCCGCCGTCAAAACACGCCTCGCGGAATTGCCGGACGACCCTGACGCGGAGGAAGCCGCGGACGTCATGCGCCGCGAATGCCCGGACGTGCTGTCGGAAATCGCCTTCCAGGGCGTGAACTACCGGGCCTTCACCTATCTGGACTTCGTGTTGTTTCCGAAACTGAAGCATCCGGCGCGGAAAGAGGATTTGCCCGGAGAGCACAGCTTGTACCGCGACGCCTATTACGTCGGCGGCGTCGTTTACGACAGTTGGCGGGTTTTCCAGAAAGATCGCCGCGGCGCCGAGGATCCGCGGTTCGTCGGCAGCGGCGGCCGGCGCGGCGTGATCTAGCGGTCCGCGCGGGCTCAAGGCCGCAGCGCAGCGAGCGGATGCCCGCGCTCGGCCAACGGAAAGGCGGCCGGCTTGCCCTGGAGTTGCGAGGCGTAAACGCCTTGCGTCATTTCGACCGTCCAGCGCCCGGCCCGCTCGCTGCATACGGGTTCGCGGTCTTTTTCGATGGCGTCGAGCAGGTCTTCGACCATGAGCGCGTTGGCGGTGATGTACCGGTCGCCGCCGAAGCTGCGGTGCTCGGGTTCGATCGGCTCCCATTCATGCCGCTCGTCCGGAACCCAGGCCGCACTGCGCAGGATGTACGCTTGCGCCCCGTTCGGATAGACCGCATTGGGCAGAAAGATGACGCCCTTGCTGCCGTAGATGTGCGTTCCAAAGCGCCAAATGTGGGTTTCGGAGCATTGTTTCGAGGCGAAGTAGCCGTGGACGCCCCGGCCGAATGAGAACATGGCGGCCATCTGGCGGCCGGCTATCGGGCCGACCGGCTCGCGCGGCTTGCCCATGTGGTTGAAATCGAGCTCTTCCCCGCCGGTCGTCACGTGGGAGAAGACCCATTCCGGGTCTCCGAGGAAATGGCGCATCATGTCGAAAATGTGCGAGCCGAGAACGACGAGGTCTTCGCCGCCGGCGCGGGAGTCTTCCTTGCCGCGTCCGCGCAATTCCTGAATCTCGCCGATCTCGCCGGCTTCGATCATCTGGCCGGCCTTGATTGTGAAAGGCGAGCGGCGCATCTGATGGGCAAGCTGCACCTTGACGCCGGCCTTGCGGATGGCGGCAACCATGCGGTCGGCCTCGGGCAGGGTGGCCGCGAAGGCCTTCTCGTGGAACATGTGGCAGCCGGCTTGCGCGGCGGCGGCGGTCATTTCCGCTCTCTGGTCGAGGTGGCGCGGGCAGATGCTTACGATGTCGAGCTTTTCCTTGTCGAGCATCTCGCGGTAGTCGGCATAGGCGTTTTTCGCTCCCGCGCGCGCCTGGGCCTTGGCCCGGCCGTCGGCGTCGGGGTCGGCTACGGCGGCGACTTCGGCCTGTGGGAACGCCGACCAGACGGCGTCGATGCCGTGCCCGTAGTTTCCCCGGCCGGTGTGGCCGATAATGCCGACGCGGTAGCGCGGGGCGGCGGCGAGGCCGCCGGCCGCGGAAGCGGCGAGCAGGAAGCGTCTCCGGTTCATGCGGAGACTATAGCAAGGCGCGGCGTAGTGCCGAGCCCGCGGCCCGGCCGTTATTCCTTGTCCGCGGAGGCGGGTTGCCCGTCAGGTGCGGCCGCGGCATGGCCCTTCTCTTTCCACTGGGTGATGCCGCCGGTCTGAATCTCGCCCGTGTAACCGTTGTTGCGAAGTATGTCCCCCGCACGGGAGGCGCGTCCTCCGCGCATTCAATAAGCGACGATCGGCTTGTCCCGCGGCACTTCGGCAAGGCGGCCTTCGAGCTCGTCGATGGGAATGTTGACGTAGCCTTCGATGGCGCCGTGCTCTTCGATTTCGTCGGGGTTGCGCACGTCGAGCAGAAAGATGTCTTCCCCGGCGGCGAGGCGCTCGGCGACGCCGTCCACGTCCATTTCGCGGATTTCGGGGGGCGCGGTCAGTTGCGCCGTTTCAGCAGCGCCGCCGTTTTCGGGGGCGCCGCCGCAGCCGAAAGCGGCGAGAACGGCGGCGGCCGGCAACAGACGTACAAACATGGGTTCCCTCCTCGTCAGGCGTTCCAGCCCAGGGTGGAAGCCTCGGGTATGCGCTGGATCAGGTCGGCAAGCTCGAAGCGGTTTTCGGCGCCGATGGTGAAGCAGTCGATGCAGTCGAGGGCCAAGGCATGCTGCAAGGCTTCGCTCACGCGGTTGCGCATCACGCCTTCGCCCAGGATTTTCATGCCGATGACGCCTTTGCCTGCCGCTTTGATCCGGCACAACTCTTCGATGACGGTTGCCGGGTCGGCGTCCATACGCGCGCCGATGGGGTTGACCCGGGCCAGGTCGACGTCGATGAACGCTTCGTTCTTGACCCGCTTGAGCGCCGGCAGGGAGTGGCAGGAAATGCCGCGGGAGCGGACAATGCCCTTCTGCTTGTATTCGTTGACGACCTCCATGGCCCCGGCGCGCTGTTGGGGCCAGTCTTCTTCGCGGACGGCGTGAAGCAGCAGCAGGTCGATGTAGTCCGTGCCGATCTCGCTGCGGAAGCGCTCGATGTCGCTGCGCATTTCGCCGGCGGTTTTCGACTGCGATTTGGTCATGATGACGACCTTTTCGCGCGGCACGTGCTTGAGGGCGTTCTTGATGTGCGGATGGCTGCCGTAGCCGTCGGCGGTGTCCCAGAACGTCAGGCCGTTGTCGAAACCGAAGCGGTAGAGATCGGTCAGTCCCCCGACGCCCAGCTTGCGGGTCTGGTTGGACGCGCCGCGGAAACCGCTGGTGCCGGTGCCCATCGCCAGACGCGACGGCGCGAGGCCGTCGGGGCCGAGCCTGACCGCGTCGTTGGCGAAGCGGCGCGCCGGAGATTCGCTGTAGCCGACCGGTGCGGCGCCGTAGAGCCGTTGCTGCAGCGCGGCGGCGGAAACTCCGCCGAGCAGGGCGTGTCGAATGAAGTCGCGGCGTTTCATGGTCGTTTCACATCGTACTCGATTGCCTTGCCGAGGCGCAGCAAAAAAACGGCGCTTGCCGCAAACAGGCGCCGCCTACGGCGTAATCTTCAGATTGCGGAAGCGCCCGATGGTCGAGCCCTCAATCCACAGGGCGACCTTGCCGCTCGCATCGGCGCCCGATTTGACGTCGTTGATCACCAGCGTCGGCTGTTCGGCGCCGTTGACGTACAGACGGGCTTTTTCGCCCTCGACCGTGATTTTCACCCGAATCCATTCGTCGGGGACGATATCGACGTAGGTTTCGTACTTGCTCGGGGTTTCGTTGCGGAAGCGGTACCACGTCCAATCGGGATGCGAAATGTACTGGGCGCTGTGGTTGCGGCGCTCCTGATCGTCGGCGCGGCCGTTGGTGGGGCGCAAGTAGAAACAGTCGTAGGCGTGGTTATCGTCCTGCAGCCGCCAAGCGACGCCTACGAAGCCGCGCGCGCCGCCTTGGGCGCCGGGCGCCGGCGTACCGGCCAGTTCGACTTCGATCGTGCCGTTGCCGAACTCGACTCCATCGACGATGGCCAGATGATTGGTGCGCAGGCTTTCGAACGTTCCCGGTCCGGACGGCCTTTCGCCGCGGGCGCGCATTTCTTCCATCATTTTTCTGCGCTTGGCGGCGGTTGCTTTGACGACCTCGGGGTCGGCGGTCATCTTGAGGCCTTTCTTGCCTTTCAGCGTCGAGGCTTCGACGACGCTGTTGTGCAGGCTCAAGCCGTCGGGCGACTCGAGCGTCAGGCTTTGGGCGGCCGCGGCGGGCGCCGCAAGCGCGGCCGCCGCGCAAACCGCAGCCGCGGGCAGGTGTCGGAACATGGGGCAATCCTCCTTTGCAGTCGTCCGCCGACGGGGCGGACGAAAGGGCGCGGCGGACCGCGCCCGAGGGATTCAACGGATTATTCGCTCCAGGGCGGGGTCACGCCGTTGAAGCGGGCGTAGGCGATGGATTGGCCCAGATGCTCGTGCATATGGCCGAGCGCCATGCCCAGCGCGCCGCGCATGGTCGTGTCGCGCCCGAACATCTTTACGGCCTTTTCCTGGTCGCCGTCGCCCAGTTTCTCAATCGCGCCGCGGATGTGCGCGAAAGACTCGGCCAGCTTGCTCTCGACCGCAGCTTTGTCGGTCGTGGACTTTTCCAAGCCGCGCATATCGAAGCCGGCCGGCGGCGGGGCCCCGAAGGCGCGGGCGGCGATGCCGAAATTGGCCGCCGCAACGTGCAGATACAACTCGCTGACCGAGCGCACGTCGTCGCTGGGCCGGTAGGTATATTTGCCGGCGTCCATCGCGCCGGCGAGTTTGACGTACTTGTCTTCGAGGTTCTTCAGATCCATGAGCGCCTCTTCGCGGTAGGCGCCGTCCGCCGCCGCCAAAGGCAGCGTCGAGAGCAGAAGAGCAACGGCGGCGAAAGCCGCAAAACGGGGATAACGGGACATGGGGATTTCCTTTCGAGAGTCTGAAACACGCGGGTTCCGGGAACCCTGACTGCTGAAAAGACGCATGCCGCTGCCTCTCCGGTTACACGCGGGCGGCGGAATTTTTGCCGCCCCTGAAGATGCCCGCCGCGCTCAGGACGCCAACAGACCCCGGGAGTGAATCAACTCGGCGTTGAGCACGGCGGCGCCCGCCGCTCCGCGAATCGTGTTGTGCGCCAGCACGACGAATTTGTAGTCGAGTATGGGGCACTCGCGGACGCGGCCCACGCTCGCCGCCATGCCCTTTTCGCGCATGGCGTCGCGCCGCGGCTGCGGTCGGTCGGGTTCCGGCAGCCAATGGACGGGCTGCGCGGGGGCGGTCGGCAGACTCTCCCGCTGCGGAACGCCGCGGAAGCTCTGAAAAGCCTCGATCAGCGCGTCGATGCCCGGTTTCTGCGCGAGCGCGACGGAAACGGACTCCAGATGGCCGTCGATCGTCTGCACGCGGTTGCAATGGGCGCTGACCACGGCGGGCAAGGGGCGGATTTCGCCCGCGGCGAAGCGCCCCAGGATTTTTTGCGTCTCCGATTCCATTTTCTCTTCTTCGCCGCTGATATGGGGTATCGCGTTGGCGGTGATATCCATCGCCGACAAACCCGGGTAGCCCGCGCCGGAAATGGCCTGCATGGTGGCCGCCATGACCTTTTCGATGCCGAACGGCTTCAAGGGCGCCAGCCCCATCGTGAGCGCGATCGTCGAGCAGTTGGGGTTGGTGACGATCGCCCCCGGCCAGCCGCGGTTCCTGCGCTGGGCTTCGATGATTGCCAAGTGGTCGGCGTTGATCTCGGGCACCAGCAGCGGCACGTCGGGCAGCATGCGGTGGTTGCGCGAGTTCGAAACGACGAACCGGCCGGAGCGGGCGAACGCCTGCTCAATCGGGCCGGCGGCGGAAGCGTCCATGGCCGAGAACATGAGCTTCGGCGCATCGGCGGCGGGTTTCGCCTCCTGCACCGTCAGGCCGGCAACGGATGCGGGCGCGGAGCCGTCCTGGTTCCAATGGACGGTGTCGGCGTAGCGCTTGCCGGCGCTGCGGGCGCTGGCGCCCAGCCAGACGAGATCGAACCAGGGGTGGCCCTGGAGCTGGTTGATGAATTGCTGGCCGACCATGCCGGTCGCTCCGAGCACGCCGACTTCGATTTTTTCAGGCATCGTTTCCATTTTCGCTTGTTTGGAAAACACGGGGCCGCTTGGGGCCGGGCGTTCGCGCAGCCGGGCCGGGGCTTCGATTTCTATGGCTTGAGCGGGAAGACAACGAGTTTGCGGAACTCGACCGCGCCGCGGTCCCCCTGCAGTGTGAGCGGACCCGGTTCGGCCTCGCGCCAATCGGTGGCCAGCGCCGTAAAGCCCTCTACCGTTGCTTTGTCGATCACTTTTCGCCCGTTCAGCACGACCGTCAGGTCGCGCCCGATCAACGTAACCGCCAGCGTTTGCAGGCTTTCCGCGGGCTTGGCGGCATTAGCGCTCGGCGCGATGCGGCCGCGCAGCGCGCCGCTGCCCGCTTTGGACGGCGGCCGCCCGCGGTCGTCGGCGATCTGAATTTCGTAGCGCCCGCGCAGCCCGATGCCGCTGTCGGCGCCCGGCGCTATGCGGTACTCGGCATGGAGCCTGAAATTCCAGAATTTCTCTTTGGAAACCAGGATGTCGGCTTGCCTGCTGTTGCGCAGGACGCCGTCCCGCAGGAGCCATTCCGATTCGCGGCCGGGCCGCAGCGCAGCCCACGCCGCCTCGACGCTTTCTCCGCTGAGCAGATCGACCGTCCCGCCCTCGCGCCATGAGCCGTCATCGCGGTCGGCGATAACGGGCGCACGGCGGCCTATCCACTCTATCTCGGGGTCTCCTGAGCGCGTGGCGCCGTGCAGTTCGCCGCCGGCCGGCCGCGCATGAGAGCGCGTCGATTCGGTCCGGCGCGTTTCGCCGCGCCCGAGCGGACGCTCGACCCGATAGGTCAGCACGCCGTCTTCGATTGCGGCATCGACGATCGGGTCGACCTCCTCGCCCGCGCTGCCGCCGACGGCGAAACCACTGATTGCGCTGCTGCCGGCGCCCTCGATCGAGAGCCACAGTACGCGCCCCGCGGGGTGTTCCTTGGGGGCGATGATCCAGCGTCCGTTGAACCCTTCCTCGGGCGCGGCGGCCCGTTCCTGCGGCCATGCGGCGGCAGCCGTCAAGAGCCCGAGCAAAAAAAGCCTGCTCAGGCAAGCCCGGCGTCCGCCGGAGTTTCGGTTCATCGTTGCGCAAGCGGCGGGCACGGCTGTCTCGCAATCCCAGTTTAACCCGGCGCGCACTGTTTCCGGCCATGCCGCTTTCCGACTCTTTCCCGCCGACGGGGTTGCCGTCCGCCGCTCCGTGGAGGGAACGCCGCATCGCGGCGCGTTGAGGCCGCGTCCAAAGCCGCGGTCAAGACGGCGCCGCCGTCCGGCCGCGCCCGCCGCCGTCGTTTTCCGGCGCCGCAACGGCCAGCAGCAGCCCCAGGAGCATGAACAGGGGGCGGTAATCGAAGATGGTGTGCATGAACAGGCTCCAGCAGGCTGTCGCGCCCATCAGGAACATGCCCGGCGGGAAGCGCAGTTTGTAGAAGCAGTGGAACCCGGCGGCCAGAAAGGCAATGTAAAGCAGGAAGCCGAGAATGCCGAAATCGATCCACATGGCCAGATACATGACGTGCGGCTGGATATCCCGGCGCAGGCTGAACCGGGTTCCGTGCCCCCAGAGCGGAGAGGCTGCGATGGCGTCGAGGGCGTTCTGCAGGCGGATGATTCTTGGCGCGGGAAAGTACACGAACCCGCCGTCCGACTGCTCGGCGGCGGGCCGTTCTTCGGGTTGAGCGGCGTCTTGTTCCGCGGAGCGGAGACGCAGCTTTGCATTGCGCTCGGCGATGGTTTCGGCCGCGCCGCTCTGGCGGGCGTCGGCGCGGTCGCGCAACCAATCCCCTTTGCCGGTCATCAGATCGATCCTGCGCGAGGCTTCGGCGCTGGAGAAGAAATCGAAGGAGCGTATGGACAGATGCATGCCAACGATCAGGACGACAACCGCGGCGCCGGAGACAAGGAAAACGAGACGGCGGCGGCCGGGAGAACGCATGACCGCAAGCAGGAAATAGCTGCCGCACAGCGCCGCATAGACCAGCAATCCCGACCGGGACAGGGTCGGCAAGCCGGCCATGCCCACCGTCAACAGCAAGAGCAGGCCGCCTGAAGAAGGGATGCGGCGCGGCAGCAGGCAAGCGGCGAACAGCGTCAGCAGATAGGCTCCGGCGTTGGCGTCCATGAGCGCGCCGGCGGCCCGTGTTTCGGTATTGGAAAACGCACCGGGCCGGGCGACGTCCGCCCAGATGGTCAGGGCATAGACCGCGAGCGCGAGCCGGAGCCGGCCCCGCCAGCGCCGCCGCACTTGGGGCAGCACCGCCAGCAGGGCGCCGGCGGCGCACGTGCAGAGCGCAACCAGAATGGTCAGCACGCTTCTGATATCTGCGTCAGGATGGACGAGCCAATACGTCAGGCTGAGCGCTGCCAGCGCCGTGAACGCCGCCGCGAAGTCCCGATGCCGGCGCAGCAGCGAGGCGGCATAGCGCCAAAGCCCGGCCCACGAACGTCCGGGACCGACCGCCGCCCAGACGGCGATGGAAGCCATGCATGAGGCGAAAACGACAATTTCGGGAATGGGCAGCCAGCCTCTGCGCACGAAATCGCGGTCGAGGCCGGTGAAAAACAATGCAAACAGAAGGGCGGAAAGCGCTCGAGCGGCCGCTGTCCGTTTCGGTCGGAGCGAGGTACGGGCGGCCGCTCCGGTTATATCCGCAGCAGCTTTTTTTCGGCGCAGGAAAAAGTAAACCGCGCAAGGCAGCGCGGCCGCGCTGAACCAGGCCGCCGCTGCAGCCGCAAGCGCGGCCATGCGGCTCGGGGACCCCGCTGCTCCTTTCCGCAAGGCATCCCAAGCGTTCTTCGACTCTTCGTAGTTGCGGGGAAAACCCTGTCCCTTGGCGTACATCAGGGCAAGGTCGAACCGCGCGCCGGCGTGCCCCTGTTCCGCCGCCCGGCGGCGCCAATGCAGCGCGGCCGGGTAATCCCAGGGAATGCCGCGGCCCGTGTAATACATCCAGGCAAGAACGTATTGCGCGCCGGCGTGCCCCTGCTCCGCCGCGGGCAGGTATCCTTGCACCGCTTTTTTGTAATCGCGGGGGAAGTCTTGGCCCCCGGCGTACAATTCCCCCAAGAGCGCCGCAAAACGGAACGACGCCTCGGAGCGCCCCTGCGCCGCCGCTCGGCGGCGCCACTCCAGCAGAAGCGGGTTATCTCGGGGAAAGGCGCGGCCTTCGTAATACAGCGACCCCAGCTTGAGTTGGGCTTCGAGGCGTCCCTGCGCCGCCGCTCGGCGATACCATTGCGCCGCCATTTTGTTGCTCCGGAGAACGTATCGGCCTTCTTCGTGGAGCGTTCCGAGGATGATCTGCGCGTCGGCGTCTCCGTCATCCACCGCCTGCCAACGGAGTATCTCGGTTTCCGGCGAGGGAATGCCCTCCGGCAAGAGAATTTGCGCCGGAGCAACGAGCGCCGCCCCCAGAATTGCGGCGCATGGAAGGAATGCCCCGGACTTCACCGCGAATCGCCGTTTCCGCCGGCGGCGCCCCCCGCGCCGTCCGCGGTCCGCCGGTCCGCCAAGGTCCGCTTGTGCGTCATGCGCAAAAGCCTTCGCTACAAGCTTACCACCGCGGCAAAGCAGCCCCGCGCCGCGCGGGGTAGTAAACTGTTGCGAATCCGTGCGTTGCCTGGCCGTTTTCGCCTGTCTTTCCGCTTTTGCCTGCCTCGCCCTTTGCGGCTGCGGCGCCGAGCGTCCGGCCTATCGCTTTCGCTACGCCAATACCCAGCCGCCCCAGCACCCGCGCAGCGTCTCGATGGATTTTTTCGCGGAAGAGATCGAGAAACGCGCCCAGGGCCGCATCGCAGTCGAGACGTATTATTCGGGCGTCCTGGGCAACGAGCGCGAGTTGATGGACATGACGGCGCTCAACGTCCTGCAAGGAACCCGCGGCGGGTTTTTTGCCGACGCGAACCCGAAATACGCCCTGTTTCTGCTGCCGTTTCTGGTCGAGGACTGGGATCAGGCGCTGCGGCTCGTCAACAGCGGCCTCGCCGCGCGCATCAACCGCGGAGCGCGCAAAAACGGCTTTCACGTTCCGGCTTGCGGCATCTCGCAGGGTTTTCGCGCGCACACGACCAGTGTGCGGCCGATACGCCGCCCGGCAGATTTCATCGGCCTGAAAATGCGCGTCCCCGCGCAGGAAACGAACATGATTACCGCGCGGGCCTTCGGCGCAAACCCGCAGGAACTGCCCTTTACCGAGGTCTATCAGGCGGCCAGGACGGGCGTCATCGACGGCCAGGACAACGCGCCTTCCAACCTCTGGGACATGCGCATCCACGAGGTGCAGAAATATCTGACGATCACCAACTACAGCACCGGCCCCGACCCCTTCATGGTCAATCTCGCCTGGTACGAATCGCTGCCCTCCGACCTGCAGCGCATCTTCGACGCCGCCGCCCGCGAGGCCATCGCCTACAGCGACCGCATGAACCGCGAGAGCGAGCAAGCGTATATCCGCAAACTTTCCGAACATCTGGAGACGAACTACGTCGAAGGCGGCGGCCTGGAGCCGTTCCGCGAGGCGGCGCGTCCGGTTTACGACTATCTCATCGGCAAGGGCTATTTCACTTGGGAAGAGGTCGAGGAAGCCCGCCGCGCGGCGAGGGGAGAGTAGCCCGATGCCGCCGCCCGCGCGCAAGCTCTCCGCCGTGCTGGAGGCCGCGCTGCAGATCGCTCTGTTCCTGATTTTCGCGGCGATTGCGGGGTTGGTTTTCCTGCGCTATTTTTTCGGCGCCGGCGTGGTCGGGGCCAATGAAGGCGCGACGATTGTTTTCGTCTATGCCTCGTCGATCGGCGCGGCGCTGGCCGCGGGCAGGGATGAACATATCCGCGTCGAGTTTCTGACGGAGCGCCTCGGCGAACGCGGACGCCGCTCGGCGCATGCGCTCTCGCTGTTTCTGGTCGGCGCGCTGAACGTCGTGCTGGTCGAGCGCGGCATCGAATGGATCCGCGTCACCGGCGGTTATCTCATGCCGGCGACGCAGCTTCCGCGCATCGCCGCGCAGGTCAGCGTGCCGCTCGGCTGCGGCCTCGCCGCGCTCTATTGCTTTGCGCGGCTGGCGGAAACGGCGCGGGGCGGGAGAGGCGGCCCATGATCGCGCTGCTGTTCGCCTCGCTGTTGCTGCTGATCGCGTTCGGCGCGCCGATCGCCTACGCACTCGGGCTTTCGGCGCTGCTCTACTTTCTGGTTGACGACCCCCAATTGCTCCTGGTGCTGCCCCAGCGGCTGTTTTCGGGGTTCGATTCGTACGCGCTGATCAGTCTGCCGCTCTTCATCCTGATGGGGCAAACGATGAACGCCGCGCGCATCACGGCCCGCCTGATCGATTGCAGCCTGCTCTTCGTCGGCCGCTTTCGCGGCGGCCTGGGGTTGGTCAACGTCCTGGCCAGTATGTTGTTCGGCGGAATTTCGGGATCGTCGGCCTCGGACACGGCCTCGATCGGCTCGGTGCTGATCCCCGAGATGGCGCGCCGCGGCTATCCGCGTCCGTTCGCCGCGGGGATCACCGTGGCCTCGGCGACGATGGGCATGATCATCCCCCCGAGCATTCCCATGGTGCTGTACGCCGTGACGGCGCAGCAGTCGGTAGGGCGGCTCTTCCTGGGCGGCGTGTTTCCCGGTTTGCTCGTCGGCGTCCTGCAACTCGGCCTGACGGCCCTCTTCGCCCGCAGGCGCAACTATCCGCGGGAGGAAACGCCGCGCGGCCTGCGCCATGCCGCGCGCGAACTCGGGCGTTCGCTGCCGGTGTTGTGCATGCCCGTTTTCGTCGTCGGCGCGGTCGTGCTGGGCATGGCCACGGCCACGGAATCCGCGGCGCTCGGCGTGTTCTACGCCCTGCTCGTCGGGTTGGCCGTAACGCGCGCGCTGACCGCCGCGGCGTTCCGCGCCTGCCTGCTGGAAGCGGCCTTGACCAGCGCCAAGATCATGCTGATTATCGCCATGTCGCAGGCCTATATCTGGGTGTTGGCGCTCGAGCGCGTTCCTCAGGCCGTCGCCGACGCCGTCGCCGCTCTCGGCTTGGGCGCCGCCGGAACGCTGCTGCTGATCGACCTGATCGTGCTCGCCGCCGGAACGATCATCGACGTCAGTCCGGCGATCCTGCTGCTGACGCCCGTGTTCCTGCCGGCGCTCGAACAGGCCGGGGTTTCGCCGATACTCTTCGGCGTGCTGCTCGTCTCGGGGCTGGCGGTCGGGGCATGCACGCCTCCGGTGGGAACGTGCCTCAACGTCGGCGCCGCGGTTTCCGGCCTCGGCATCGGCGCGATTTTCCGCGGCGCGGCGCCCTTCCTCGCGGCCAACGTCGCAACGCTGCTGCTGCTGACCCTGTTCCCCAACTTGGCGCTCTGGCTGCCCAATCTGCTGATGGAGTGAGCCTGCGCGCGGGATCACAGGCGGGAGATCGCCGAATAGCCCATGAAGACCGCCATCAGGACCGCCGAAACCCAAAGCATCAACGTAATCCAGCCCTTGGGCAGAACGCGCGCGGGCATCTTGCGGTAGCGCAGATAAACCGCGAAAAAGCCGATGACCGGCAGCATGATCGCTTGCGCTATGCCGCCGATCTTGACCATCAGCACGGGTTCCTCGAGCAGCATGAAATAGAGGCAGGGCACGACGAGCAGAAAAACAACGAAAAAGCGGGTCGCCTGCAAGCGCTTGCGGTAATCGCTCTTGTCGTAGATGCCCAGCATGCCCACGAAATCGGCCCAGACGCGGCAGTTGGCGGCGGTCGAGGCGAAAACCGTCGAATAAAGCACGGCGAACGCGCCGATCATGAAGAGCGGCAGCGACCAGCCGCCCAGCGTCTGCGTGTAGATATTCGACAGCACGAGCACCATTTCCGACCCCTCGGGAATCAGCCCCATGCCCTTGAGAACGCCCGCGCCCAGGAAATAGAAAGCAACCGTGGCGAACGTGTAGATGGCCATCGAACTGACCACGTCCGCGCCCATCACGCGAATCCAGCCCAACGCGCGCCGCCGCCAGCTATCGGAATCGTCGCGCTTGCCGCTATAGCGCGCATAGCCCTTTTCGATGCACCAATACGGATACATGACCAGTTCGGTCGCGCCGACGCCGGTGATGCCGAAGGCGGCGACCGCCGTGCCCATGCCGCCCTCCGGCGGGCGGAAGGTCAAGCCCGCCAGCACGGCGCTCCAGTCGAAATACTGGGGCAGCTTCAGCAGCAGGAAACAGCAGCTTACGGTCAACGCCGTGAAACTGACGACCAGGCCCATGGCGATGCGCTCGACCATCGAATACCTGCCGGCGATGAGCAGCACGATCGAAAGAGCCGCCAGTATCCAGACGAACGCGGCGATGGGAACCGCCGGAAACAGACGGTTGAGGATTTCCGAAATGCCGCCCAGCATGGCGCCGATCTGGAACAGGGTCGCCGTCACCATGAAGCCCCACATCCAGACGAGCCACGAAACTCTCCAGCGCGGACCGGGAGCCTCGTCGAACGCCTCGAGGGCGGTCTTTCCCGCGGCGATGGCGTAGCGCCCCAACTCGTTCTGCACGACTGTCTTGATCAGGCAACTCAGCACGATCAGCCAGAGCAGGATGTAGCCGTTTTCGGCGCCCAGCACCGTCGTCGCGATGAGCTCGCCGGAACCGACGATCGAGCTGGCCAGGATGAGCCCCGGGCCGATCAACCGCATTGTCCCGCCGAAAGTCTTCGGCGGCTCGCGGACGTTCTCGGCCTTGAGGGCGTAGGGGTCGTAGCCGGCTTGGCTCGTCATGGCGGGTTTGGCAATGCTACCACAGACGCCGGACGGCCGCCGCGCCCTATTGCGCGTTCGTGTGCTGCGGCGCGTCCATCACCAGCGGCTCGGGGAAGTCCGCGGCCTTCTTGCCGCCGCGGCCGCGCAGGCGCTTGTTCTGCGAGTTGCCGCGGGGCGCGTTCAGAGGAATCTCCATGCCGCCCAACTCGGCCATCATCGCGTACAGCCGCGTTTCCATGCGTCGGCCCTCAGCGGCGAACGCCGGGTCGTGAATCAGGTTTTTCGTCTCGCCCGGGTCGGCTTGCAAATCGTAAAGCTCATCGGTGTCCCACAGGCCGTAATAGGTGATGTACTTGTAGCGGTCGCCGCGCAAGGCGAATTGCGTGGGCGAGTGGGGAAAGTTCTTTTCCCAGTAATAGACGTAGAGAAAGTAGTCGCGCCAGGGGGTTTCCTTTCCGGCGGCAAGCCGCAGGAAACTTTGGCCGTCCATGTGCGCCGGTTTTTCCAGTCCCATCGCTTCCAGCACGGTCGGGCCGACGTCGATGTTGGCCACGACCTGCTCGACGGCTGAGCCGGCGGGAAACAGCTCGGGACACTGCGCCAGCATGGGCACGCGGATCGAGGTCTCGTAAGCGACGCGCTTGTCGATCAGGCCGTGCTCGCCGAACATGAAACCGTTGTCGCCCATGTAGATGACCAGCGTTTCATCGTGGACGCCCATCTTCTTCAACTGCGCCGTGATGCGCCCGAGGCTGTCGTCCACGGCGCGCAGCGCCTCGGAATAGCGCTTGTAGTAGCGCTCGACGTTGAGTTCGCTGTGATAGGGGAAATCGACCCCGTGCCAACTGTTGCGCTGGTCTTTCAGCCAGCGCGGCTTGTGCCTGTAGTTCTCGGGCGTCGCGGCTTCGCTCGCCGGACGCTGGAAGGGAACCTCGGCCAGCGAGCCTTCGTGCCGCTCCGCCGGCGTGAAATTGGCGTGAACGGCCTTGTGCGACAAGTAAAGGAAAAAGGGCTTTTCCGCGGGCTTCTGCCGCTCGAGCCAGTCGATGGCGTAATCGGTCAACTCGTCGGTGATGTAGCCCTTCTGCTTGACGCGCTTGCCGTCAACATTGAGCGTGTAATCGGGCGACGGCGGCAGATAGTGCCCCTGGCCGCGGAAGCTGACCCAGCGGTCGAAGCCGGGCCGCGGCTCGTCCGTTGCGCCGCCCATGTGCCACTTGCCGATGAACGCCGTCGCGTAACCGGCCTTCTGCAGGTACTGGGGGAAAAACAACGTGCCCTCGGGCACCAGCCGGTTGTTGTCGATCACGCGGTGGCGGAAGGTGTAAAGGCCGGTCAAAATCGACGCGCGGCTCGGCGAGCACAGCGAGGTCGTCACGAAGGCGTTCTTGAGATGGACGCCGTTGGCGGCCATGGCGTCCATGTGCGGCGTCCTGGCGAACTGGTGCTTCATGAACGACATCGCATCGTAGCGGTGGTCGTCCGAAAGGATGAAAACGACGCTGCGCGGCTTGGCGCCGGAGATTTTCTTCGGCGAAACCTCGCTGGGAACGGGCGTCACGGCGGCAAGCGAAGCGGAAGCGGAAAGGGCGAGCAGAAAAGCAGGGAAGCGCATCGGTTCCCCTAGTGTAGCCGAGCCGCGCGCAACCCCGCGGGCGTTGGAAGCGTCTGGAATAGTACGGGGATTTGGAATACACTATGAAAACCATGCCGCGCATCAACCCTGCCGCTCTGCCCTTGCTGCTCGCCCTCGCCGCCGTTCCCGCCGCCTCGGCGGCAACCGCGCAGCCCGAAGTCCCGGTCGAACGCATCATCGACAGTTTCATCGACAAGGAAACCGAGTTCGCCAAGGCCCGCGAGGCCTACACCTACCGGCAGACGGTCAAGATACTGGAATACGGCAACAACGACCGCGTGCGGGGGCGTTTCGAGTTGGTGCAGGACATCATCTTCGGCCCCGACCGCGAGCGCACCGAGCGCGTCGTTTACGCTCCGGTTTCGACGCTCCAGGGGCTGGTCCTGACGCCCAACGACATGCAAGACCTGCGCGACGTGCAGCCCTTCGTGATGACCCGCAAAAACGCCCATGAATACCGCATCGATTACCTGGGCGAGCAGCAGGTCGATGAAATCGAAACCTACATGTTTTCGGTCAAGCCGAAGAAGATCGAGAAGGGCAAACGTTACTTCGAAGGGCAGGTGTGGGTGGACAAGATCGATCTGCAAATCGTCAAGACCTACGGCAAGGGCGTCGGCCACCGCAAGAAGAACGACGACGAACAGTTCCCCCGGTTCGAAACCTACCGCGACCAGATCGACGGCAAATACTGGTTTCCGATCTACACCAGCGCCAGGGATACGCTGCAATTCAAAAACGGCGCGATCAAGATGCGCATGATTATCAAGTACGAGGACTACAAGCGCTTCGGCGGCGAAGCGACGATTACCTTCGGCGAAACGATTGAAGGCGGCGCCGCGGAGGAAACGGGAGAGCGGCAGCCCTTGTCCGTGCGGCCGGGGACGGAGCCGCAGCCTTGACGCCGCGCCCGGCCCGCCCGACGGGGCGGCGGACGTGAGCGCAGGGCGTCCGCCGGGCGGCGTCCGCTTGCTCCCCGCGGCGGTTCTCTGCTGCTGCCTCTTCCTCATCCCGCTTTGCCGCGCGGAAGAAGAGATCGCGCCCGAGCGGGGCGCCGCGCTGTTCGCGCGCGTGGACGCCATGCTGGCGGACGTGCGCGAAATCATGGATTTCGATGTCAGCCGCCCGGTCCGGCGATCGATCCTTTCGCGAAGCCGGATCAACGCGCTGGTGCGCAAGCGCCTCGCCCAGGAGGTCAGGCCGGAAGAGATTCGCCGCGAAGAAGCGTTCCTCAGGGCGTTCGGCCTCGCCGCGGACGATTTCGACCTCAAGCAATCGCTGGTCGATGTGCTTACCGAGCAGGCCACCGCGCTCTACGACTACAAAACGCGGAACCTCTATCTTGCGGCCTGGACGCCGAAAGACATGCAGGAGTTCGCCTTGGTTCACGAGCTGGCCCACGCCGCCGCCGACCAGCGCTTCGGGTTGAAGCGGTTCGTCAAGCAATCGAAGTCGGCCGACGAAGACCTGGCGCGAGCCGCCGTCATCGAAGGGCAGGCGTCATGGGTCATGACCGAGTGGGTCATGCGCCGGCGCGGGCAATCGCTGGCCGATGAGCGGCTGCTTGCCGTAGCCGCGGCCTCGGCTTCGCGCATCGAGGCCATGGACTATCCGGTGTACGCGCAAGCCCCGCTGTACATCCGCGAAACGCTGATCTTCC
Organism: Bryobacterales bacterium; assembly: GCA_965242705.1. Classification (GTDB taxonomy): domain Bacteria; phylum Acidobacteriota; class Terriglobia; order Bryobacterales; family UBA6623; genus CATQHP01. The sequence goes on along the minus strand of OZ251486.1, from coordinate 3,397,137 downwards.
CCTACGCCGACGGCCTGCTCTTCCAGCAATCGCTGATCGAACGCTATGGGAAAGCGGGGTTCGCCAGGATTTTCGAGCAGCCCCCGCTCTCGACCCAGCAAGTCCTGCAGCCGGAACTCTACTACGCGGGAGTCCGGCCGCGGCAGGCGGCTCTTCCCGCGCTGCGCAAGCCGAAAGGCTACAGGAAAATCCAGAAAGGCGTTCTGGGGCAACTCGAGCACGAGGTGCTGCTGCGCCGGCATCTCGGCGAAGACCGGGAATTTCCGGTCGCGCAGAAATGGCGCGGCGCCAACTACGAGCTGTACGAGCGCCGCCGCTCCGGCGAAACCCTGCTGCGCTACGCTTCCCTCTGGGCCGACGAAGAGGCCGCCGCCGCGTACTTCCAACTCTACAAGCAGGTCTGCGCGAGCAAATGGGGGCGCTTCAAGACCGCCGAGGAATCTCCCGGCGAACTGCGCGGCGCCGCTCCCAACGGGCGCTTCGTCCTCTCCCGCAGAGGCGCGCTGGTGCAAGCCGTCGAAGGGCTGCCCGCGGCGGACGCGGCAAGCTGGTCTCGGCTATGATGATCGGCCGACAGCATTCATGACCCGCCCTTGCCTCGCTTTCATCCTCGCCGCCGGCGCCGCCTCGGCCCAAGGGCCGCTGCGCCTCGAGGGTTTTCCAATCGACCTGCGCCAAGGGATCATGGCCGGCGAAGTCAGCGCGGACTCGGCCATCCTGCAAGCCCGGCTCACGTCGTCGAACCCCTACCAGGACAAGGCATGGGAAGGCCTGCGCGGCGCCCGCGGCAAAGCTTTCTTCGAGTATGCAGACAACCCCGATTTCCGCGCGGCGCAAAGAACCGCCTGGCTCGAGGCTCTCCCCGCCAACGACTTCATCGTCAAAACGAAAATCGCCGGCCTCAAGCCCGCAACGCGCTATTTCTACCGGCTGCATTACGGCGCGGACAGGCGGGACTTGCGCGTCTCGGAAAGCGCGGCGCTGCGCACGCATGCCGGCCGCAGCCCGGCGGCTTATACTTTCGCCGTCGTCACGGGCATGAACTACTCGTTCTTCCATCACACGGGCGGCGCCGGAAGGCCGCCTTACTCCGGCGAAGACAAGCACCTCGGCTACCCCGCCCTGGAAGCGATCCGCAAGCTCGGCCCCGATTACTTCATCGGTACCGGCGACAACGTTTATTACGACCACCCCGGACACCGCGGCCGCGCGCAGAGCGCCCACGAGATGCGCAAGAAACACCACGAGCAGTATTCGCAGCCGCGCTTTCTGTCGCTGTTCCGCGAGGCCGCCTCCTACTGGCTCAAAGACGACCACGACCACCGCTTCAACGACTCGGACGCGGTCAATCCGGTGCTGATCCGCCAATCGACCCGCAGCGCGTATTACCCCAAAACCAACGCCTACGAGGGCGAGTCCGGCTCGGGTTTCGCTCCCGCGCACGAGTTGGGCGTACGCATCTTCCGCGAACAGTTGCCCGTGGTCGATCCGGCCGACGCGGCCGCGGTCACCTACCGCGCGCACCGGGTCAGCCGCGACTTGCATATGTGGATCGTCGAAGGCCGCGATTACCGCAGCCCCAACGACATGCCCGACGGCCCCGACAAGACCATCTGGGGCAAGGAACAGGCCGACTGGCTCAAGCGAACGCTCAAGGAAAGCGATGCGACGTTCAAGATGCTGGTCTCGGCCACGCCGATGGTCGGCCCCGACGGCAACGGCAAGCGCGACAACCACGCCAATATCGGCGGATTCCGGCACGAGGGCGATGCGTTCTTCGCTTGGCTCGACGCCAACGGCTTCGACCGGGACGAGTTCTTCATCGTTTGCGGCGACCGCCATTGGAAATACCGTTCCCGGCACCCGAGCGGCTTCGAGGAGTTCTCAAGCGGCGCCTTGGTCGATACCAACTCGCGCCTGGGCGTTACACCCGGCGGAGCCGATACGACCGATCCCGAAGGGAAAATTACGCAACTCTACACCGACGTGGAGGCGACGGGCGGATTCCTGACGGTCTCCGTCGAGCCGGACGGGCAGGCGGCAAGAGCGCGTTTTCGGTTTTACGACGAAAACGGCAAGCTGCTCTACGAACACGAAAAGCGCCGGCGGCGTTAGGGAAGACCCGAACAAGCGGGCGGAAACGGCGGACGCCGCTGGCCGACTCAGCCCCCCGACTCAGAAACACTGCGCGGCCGTCTAGTACGAAGGGTTTCATCCACGAAAAAGAAGCGCTTCATGCGCAAATGTTCACCAATGATCGGCAATGATCACTTATTTTCGACGTCGCGCCGCCGAAATCGACCGGATAGGTGTTCGGTCCCGCGAAGTGATGATACGGATTGAGGTGGAAGCGGTGGTTTTCTTCTGAGTCATAGAGGTTGCAGATGTATTGGTGGGGAGTGGAGCCGTTGAGGGCTTTGAGGCGGCGGGCGGTCAGGGGCGGGGGTGAAGCTCGGTTTGCCATAGCGCGCCCTGTTCGGGCGTAAACTGCCCCGTGCGGATGCGGGCGGCGACGTAGCCGGGCAGGGGGCGGACGGCTACGCAGGCGCCGTCGAGCACAACGCCGTATTTGCGGAACCAGAAGTCCAGGTTGTCCATGCCGTGCGGCCTGCGCTCGGCGGGCAGATCGGCCTCGTCTTGCGGCCAAACGTGCAGGAAGAAGCGCGTCCGCGCGTCCTGCTCCGAGCACCCTTCCTTGATGTAAATCAACTCCTTGCCCCGCCAGGAAACATCGAAACCGCCCCCGACCCGCGACCCGTGACCCGCCGACCCGCGACCGCCGCGCAAAGCGCGGCCCGACCCGCGACCCCCGACCGCCGCGCGCAGCGCGGCTCGATACGGATTCGGGCGGGGCGCGGCGCCCGCGTTGGCCTTGAACATGATGCCGTCGGCCGTTTGCATTACCGGCTCCAGGTTGGGGAGCGTGCTCAGCCAAGCTGCGCCATAGGCGAATTGATCGTGGAACAGGCTTTCGAGCCAGACGACCCAAGCGCCGTGCGGAGCGTCGGCAAGCCTCGCCGCCGTCCGCTTCTGCCCGGCGTCGGGGCTTGTCGAGGCGGGCGGCGGGTATGGAGGTTCTTTCGGCAAGTCTCGGTATGAGGCTCTTGCGCGGTTGTACATGGACAGCACATAGGGTAAGTTGCTGTACACAACACCGCTCAGGGGGCCGCTGAGGGGGCCTGCGGAGGGGGGCGCCTCGATGTAACGCAGCATCTCGGAATCGGCATAGGGCGGCTCGTTGTGGCAGTATTGATCGAGGGATTCGGCCGTATTGATTTGGCATATGCGGCGGGCATTGGCCGCGGCCTGCCCCGCCGTCCACAGGCAAAGCGCCGCCATGACGGCTGCCGCCGGCAGCCCCCCCCCCCCCCGTACTTCCGTTCCCGCCCGCGGCTCAGAAACCGGTCGAGCGCAAACGCCGCGGCGGCCAGCAGGGGAATCCACAGCGGAAACAGAAACCGCGCTTTGCTTGGCGCATTCATACTGGGAGCATAGCCCGCCGAGACCGCGGCAATGAGCAGGACGAAATAAAGCAGCGCAAAACCGCCCCATACCCACGATGCGCTTCGCGCGGCATGGGCGCGTTGGCCGCGGCGTCGGCTTGCGACCGCGACGGCGGCGGCGGCGGCGATTGCGGCCGGCGCCGCGGCCCAGGCCAAGTCGAGATGCGTCCAGTCCAGCAGAAAGAAGAAGGCTTCCCGCAAGACCTGCAGCAACGGACGGGGCCTTTCCATCTCAAACCGTACTTGTCCGCTGTTGCCCGCGAATGTATCGAAGAACAGATAATTGCGCAATATCCACAGAGCCGCAGGCAGGCAGGCGGCCGACAGGAAGGCGGCGGCTTCTCTTGCCCTCCGCTGCGGCGGCGCCCCTTGCCGCAAGAGCAGCGCCAACCCTGCAAAAACCACTACGACCGCGCCGATGTAGCGGGTCAGCGCGGCCAGGGCGCTCCACGCCGCCGCCGCGGCCAACGAACGCCTCTTGCCGGCGGTCAGGAACTTGTCGGTTTCGATCAGCGCCAAGGTGGTTAGAAGGATGAACGGGGATTCGGTCAGTATCCACGAAGCCGCATCCGCCAAGGGAACGGAGAGGGACAGCACGGTACAGGCCCACACCGCCGCAAAGCGGGAATCGAGCCTGCGGCGCAGATACCGCCCGAAGACGAATATGGTCAGCCCGAAAACGGCGGCGTTGAGCGGCCCGGCAACATCGAGCGGGTCGAGCTGGAGCAGAGCTCCCGCCGCCGCCAGCAGCAGCGGATAGAGCGGAGGCCAGAGCGTAAAGGGGGCATAGGTGCCCACGAAGCCTTCGCCGGCCGCCAGATTCCTCGCCGCGGCTATATATTCTGCGCCGTCCCCGGTCAAACACGGCCCGTAGCCGATTTCGCGCGCCAGCACGAGAACCGCGCCCAGGAGGGCCGGCGCGGCGGGAAACAGGAGCGCGCCGGCGGCGCGCTTGGGGGAGTGGAAACCCTCCACGCTATTCATTATCCGCCGCGGGCGGGGGCGGATTGCCGCGCCGCGCCCTCTTGCCGAAACGTGTTGTTGCATATGGACGCGGGCGGCAGGCAGGGCGGCTCCCGCTGCTGCGGAAACGTTGTGCGAGAGGACGCCGCCGGCCGGTGGAATACATAACCGGGGGAACGCATACCGGGAAGCGGCGGCGCCTGCTCGCCTCTCCTGCCGAACGCCGCGTTTTCCTCAGCCCTCAAGTATCGCCGCCAACTGCTTGTTCAGAGCTTTCTTGGGGAAGGCCTGAACAAGCGCGCAGCAGCGGCGCGCGCCGCCGAAATCGACCGGATGCCTTCAGATCTCTCTTCACTGAAGCCGTGCGGTTCCCCCTAACCCCTAAGGAACCTCTGAACAAGAGCACAGCGGGTTGGGATAATAGAGGGGTGCGGAAGGCACGGAGAATAAGGGGGAGAGCGATGAGCCAACGGACGTTTGCGGACATGGAGTACGAGGGGAAGAAAAAACAGACGAGGCGGGAGAAGTTCTTAGGGCGGATGGAGGCGTTGATTCCCTGGCAGCGGCTGGAGGAGCGCATCCGCCCGTATTACCCGCAAGCGGGGCGGGGGCGGCGACCGTACGAGTTGTCGGCGATGCTGCGCATCCACTGCGTGCAGTTGTTCTACAACATGAGTGATCCGGGGATGGAGGACATGCTGTACGAGCTCGAGTCGGTGAGGCGTTTCGTGGGTTTGTCGTTGGCCGAGCCGCTGCCGGACGAGACGACGATTTTGCATTTTCGGCACTTGCTGGAGAAGCACGAGTTGGGCGGGGAGTTGTTGGCGGAGATCAACCGGCACTTGGAGGCGCAGGGGTTGCGCTTGCAGAAAGGGACGATCGTGGACGCGAGCATCATAGAAGCGCCGTCGTCGTTGAAGAACCGCAAGCGGGAACGGGACGGAGAGATGAAGCAGACGAGGAAGGGGCGGCAGTGGCATTTCGGGATGAAGGCGCACATCGGGGTGGACGCGGGTACGGGGCTGGTGCATAGCGTGGCGGCGACGGGGGCGAACGTGGCGGACGTGACGCAAGTGGGGCGGCTGCTGCACGGCGGGGAGGAGCAAGTACACGGAGATGCCGGGTATCAAGGAGTGGAGAAACGGCCGGAGCACCGGGAGCGTGCGCTGGACTGGCAGGTGGCGATGAGGCCCGGCCGGCGGCGGCAGTTGGCGGCGGGCAGCGCGGCGGCGCAGGCGGAGCGGCGCAAGGCGGCGGTGCGGGCCAAGGTGGAGCATCCGTTTTTGTATGTGAAGCGGCGCTTCGGCTACGCGAAGGTGCGCTATCGCGGCTTGGCCAAGAACAGGGAACGGCTCAGCCTGTTATTCGGCTTGGCCAATCTGCTCATTGCCGAGCGTTATGCCACAGCCTGAGCGGCACAACGCAGGAGCAGTGCGTCCACAGCGGCTCGAAGCCGCTGAAACGGTGGTATAACTGTTGCCTGGAGGCCAAAATCAGCACAATTTCCATGCAAATCTCGATGAAAACCCCTCCTCAACCGCCCCCATCCGCCAACATCATCCTTCCTCTGCCCCTCTTACGCTATTATTCAGACCTTCCCTAATCCCCAACCCCTGCCGCTCCGCTCCGCGGCCCTCAGTGTTGCTTCTGCCGCGCGAGGCGCGCTTTTTCGTAAGTGCCGACGTGCCGCGGGCGCGGGCCTTCGGTCGAGATGCCCGCCGCGGCCATCAGGCGCTCGACCGCCGCGATCGCCGCGGGCGCGGGCTTGAAATTGCCGGGCCGATAGCCCTCGGCGATGAACAGCGGCGTCCAGCCGTGCCTGTTCGGCCGCTTCCACAAATCGGGGTCGGCCCCATTGTCCGCAAGCAGCCGGATCACCTTCGGGAAACTGCCGTACGCCGCGCCGTGCATCGCGGTTTCGCCGTTGTCGTCCGCGGCGTTGATGTCCGCGCCGAGATCGAGCAGCAGCTTCACCGCTTCCAGCGCCTCTTCTTCCGTGCCCGCTTCTTCGAGCGGCGCGGTCGTGCCCAGGCCCGCGGCGGCCATCAGCGGCGTCGTGTTCTCGACGTTGGGCAGGAACGGGTCGGCCCCCAACTCGAGCAGCGTCTTCATCAGGGGAACGTCCGCCTTGTCGGCGGCGAAAAGGAAGGGCGCAGCGCCCTGCGTGTTGATCTTCGGCGCCTGCGGCTTGCCGTTTTTCAGCCGCGCGTTCACGTCGGCGCCCATCGCAACGAGCGTGCGTACGAACTGCAAGCTCGACAGGTTGCCCGAGCCTTCCGGCGCAGGGTCGCTGCCGTAGTCGCTGTTTTTGGGTTTGCGCACCCAGGTAATCGTGTGCAGCGGCGTGTATCCGCTGCGCTCGTCGTTGGGGTCGGCGCCGGCTTCCAGCAGCGCGGCGGCGAGCTCGAAATGGCCGTTCTCAACGGCCAGCAGCAGGGGGCTCATGCCGCTGTCGGCGAACTGGTATTTGGGGCGGCCCTTGCGCTGCAGCGGCTCGTTGACATCGACGCCGGCGGCAAGCAGCGCGCGCGCCGCGGCGGAACGGCCTTCGCGCACGGCGAAAAACATCGCGTTGAAGCCGGAATCGAGCGTCCGCCGGAAATCGGCGCCGGCGGCGATCAGCGCCTCGACGACCGGAGCGTGCCCTTCCGCCGCCGCCCACATCAGCGCCGTCTGCCCGCTGCGCTCCGCGGCATCGATCTCGACGCCGGCGGCAATCAGCGCTTCGACGGCTTCGAGGCTGCCGCTGCGCGCCGCCGTCATGAGCGCGGTCTCTCCCCCGCCGCGCGCGGCGCCGGCGTCGGCTCCTGCAGCGAGCAGCAGCTTCACCAGCGCGCCGTTTCCATTGGCGCAGGCGAGCGCCAGCGGCCGCGCCCCGTAGCGGTTCGCGGCGTTCGCGTCGGCGCCGGCCCGCAGCAGCAGCGCCGCCGTCTCCGCGTCGTCGTGGTAGGCCGCCCAGTGCAGCGCCGTCGTGCCGTCAACCTGCGCGGCGCCGGCGTCCGCCCCCGCCTCGAGCAGGGACTGCGCGGCGGCGGCGTTCTGCGCTTCCGCCGCGGCGGCGAGCCCGGCCTCGTCTCCCGCCGCCGCGGCGCCGGACGCGGCAAGCCACAAAACGGAAATTTCGGCGATTCGCTTCCAATGCATCTCTCGCGCCTCCTGCCGAGTTCGCCGCCTCATACGGGCACGGCGTCGAAAAGGTCTTCGACCTTGCCGTTGCTGTCGCCGAAGGAGTCCAGATAAACGCCCACCCGGTGGAGCAGCGTCAAATGGAGATTGGCCAGCGGCATGCCCTGTTCGTACTTGACGTGCCGCCCGCCCTTCACCCCGCAGGCCGAACCGCCCGCGACCAGAATGGGCAGATTTTCGTGGTCGTGCGTGCTGGGATTGCCCATCCCGCTCCCGTACAGCAAAACCGTATGGTCGAGCAGCGAGCCGTTGCCGTCCGCGGTCGATTTCAGTTTTCCCAGGTATTCCGCGAACAGCGAAACGTGGAAGCGGTTGATGCGCGAGATTTTCTCGACTTTCTCCGGGTCGTTGCCGTGGTGGCTCAGCGGATGGTGCGGGTCGGGCACGCCGACCTCGGGGTAGGTGCGGCCGCTGAGCTCGCGCGCAAGCTGGAAGGTGATGACCCGCGTAATGTCGCCCTGAAAAGCCAGCAACTGCAAATCGAACATCAGCCCGGCGTGGTCGGCGTAGGCGGCGGGAACGCCTTTCGGGCGGTCGAGGTCAGGCAGCGGATTGTCCGCGGCGCCCGCCTCGGCAAGCTGAATGCGGCGCTCGACTTCGCGGACGCCGTCGAGATAGTCTTCGACGCGGGCGCGGTCGGCCGGCCCCAGTTTCTTCTTCAGCCGCGTGAAATCGCCGCGAATCCAGTCGAGCAGGCTCGCCCGCTCGCGCAGCGCCTCGCGCCGCTCATCGACGCTGCCGCCCTCGCCGAAGAGCCGCTCGAAGACCATGCGCGGGTGCGCTTCCGAGGGAAGCGGCGTCGTCGGCGAAGACCACGAGAGGTTGTTCTGATAGACGCAGGCGTAGCCGTTGTTGCACTGTCCGACGGTCTGCAGCAGGTCCATCGACAACTCCAGCGAAGGCAACTGGGTTTCCTTGCCCAACTGCCGCGCCGCGTATTGATCGACGGTCGTCCCCAGATAGTAGTCCGAGCTCTCGGTATGCTTGGCGAAGGCCGCGCTGAGGAAGGCCGCGTTGGAAGTCGAGTGGGTTCCCGGATAGGCGTTCTGCAACTCGAAGTTGGTGAAAACCGTCAGGTCGTCCTTGAGCGGCTCCAACGGGCTGAGAATGGGCGGCAACTCGCCGAGCAGGGGCGCGTCGCCGGGCGTCCAGCGGGAATGGTCGCAGCCCATCGGGATGAACACGAACCCCAGCCGCGGCACGGGCTTGGCCGGGGTCTTTTCGAGGGGCGTTGCCGCGGGAACCATCGCGTCCAGCAAAGGCAGGGCGACGGCGGCCTGCGCTCCGCGGAGAAAGGTGCGCCGCGGCAGCGCTTTCCTGGTGACGATCATGACGCTCTCCTCATCTGAAACGGCACGCTCCTGACAATGCCCAGCAGGAGCGTGGACAAGCGGTAGCCGTCCGGCTCGGCTTCGCGGACGATCTTGCGGACGGTCGGCGCGTCGTAGGACTCGATTCCCCGCCCCAGGGCGAACGTGAGCAGCTTTTCGACGAGCGTTCCGATGAACAGTTCGGGGCGCGCCAACAGGCTGTCTTCGATGCCGTCAACGCCCCTGTCGGACGCGGCCTCGCCGGGCAGACCGCCGGAAACGTCCACGGGGACGCCGTCCTCGTAGTCCCGCCAGCGGCCGAGGGCGTCGAAATTTTCCATGGCGAACCCAACCGGGTCGATTGTATTATGGCAGCTTGCGCAGGCCGGGTTGTCGCGGTGCGCGCGCAATCTTTCGCGCATCGGCAGCGCCGCGGAAACCGAGTTGTCGAGCGCCGGCACGTTCGGCGGCGGAGGGGGCGGCGGCGCGCCGAAGATATTCTGCAGTATCCACGTCCCGCGGATCACCGGGGACGTGCGCGTCGGATACGAGGTCACCGTCAGGATGCTGCCGTGGCGCAGCAGGCCGCCGCGCTTGCTGCCCTTGCCCAGCGCCGTGCGCCGGAAGCGCGTCCCATAAACGCCGGGAATCCCGTAGTGCTTGGCCAAGCGCTCGTTGAGGAAGGTGTAATCGGCGCGGATCAGGTCGAGCGCGCTGCGCTCCTCGCGCAGGATGCTTTCCACGAAAAGCTCGGTTTCCTTGCGAAACGCCTGGCGCAAGTTGTCGTCGAAATCGGGAAAGAGCCGCGCATTGGGCGAAAACGATTCCAAGCTGCGCAGGTGGAGCCATTGCCCGGCGAAGTTCTCGGCGAGGTTGGCGGCGCGCGGGTCGGCAAGCATCCTGCGCGCCTGTTTCTCCAGAACCTCCGGCCGGCCGAGCTCGCCGCTCTCGGCCGCATCGAGCAACTCGTCGTCGGGAATGCTGCTCCACAGGAAAAACGACAGGCGCGAGGCCAATTCGACGGGGTCGATGCGGTAGGCTCCGCCCGGCGGCGCGCGTTCCGGCTCCAGTTCCGCGCGGAACAGGAATTCCGGGGCGGCGAGCACGGCGGTCAGCGCCTTTTCAATGCCCGTATCGAAACCGCCGGCGGCTCGGCCCTGCCGGTAGAAGGCCAGCGGGCCGGCCAGGTCGGGCGCGGAAACCGGCCTGCGGTAAGCCCGCCGCGCCAGCGCGGACAGGATTTTCTTCGCGCAGCCTTCCTCTTCCTCGGCGACGGCCGGCCGGCAAACGAACAGGCGCCGGCGGCTCGGCGTATCGCCGGCGCCCCGCGGCGCGTACGGCCCGGTAACCGAAACTTGGTAAACCGCGGGCGCGGTGCGCGGGTGGCGGTGCATGTTGAAGCGCGATTGCGTGGGTTGGCGCATGATTTCGAGCAGCGACCCCCGCGTCCTGGGGAAGGTTACCGCCAATTCGTGCGGGCCGGCCGAGACGCGCAAGCGGGTTTTCAGATGCTTGTCCGCCTGCGAGTGGTCGAAGCGGTCAACAGGCGGCCTGACCGTGAATGCTGCGGCGCGCCCGCGGTCGAGCAAAAGATAGACGTCGTGGGCCTCTGAGAGGCCTTCGATTTCCTCGTTGCGGTTGCGCGAAAGCCAGATCTGGATGTCGTATTCGCCGTCCTGCGCGAAATTGAACGGGATCGAAACCCCGCCGCGCGTGCCGATGGGCAGTCCCGGCACGTGCCGTTCCTGGGTAAAGTCCGGTTTCACGCGGATGACTTCGCTGCGGGGAATGGCCGCCGCGCCGCCGACCGCGAGGCGGGCGATCTTCTGCGCGGCGGCCATGTAGCGCTCGAGCAGGGCGGGCGGCAGGCCGCCCACGTTGACGTTGTCGAAGCCGTGGCCGCTCTCGTCGTGCGGCAGCAGCGCCGCCGCGTCGATATCCAGCGCCAGCAGATCGCGCACCGCGTTGCGGTATTCGGTGCGGTTGAGCCGGCGCAGCGCTTCCGTGCGTCCCGGGTTCGGTTTTACCGCCGCCGCTTCGTCGAGCGACGTTTCCAACAGCGCGAGCAAGTCCTTGCGGGCTTGAGGCGGGGGCTGCGGCATATCCGCGGGAGGCATGATGCCGGTGCGCAGCTTGCGGACGACCCGCTCCCACAACGCGGCGTTTTCGCCGGCGCGCGCCGGGTCGGCGGCATCGAGCCGCAGGCCGGCCGTCTGCAGCGCTTCGCCGTGGCAGGCCGCGCAGTAGCGGTCGAGCGTCCGCCGCGCCGCCGCCGCGCTCGGCTCGGCGGAGCCTGGCGCGGCGCAGAGCAGCAACCAGACGGCGAGTTGCAGGCCGAAGGCTGCGCGCTCCCGTGCTGCGGCATCGTTACCCATCGGCGAACTCCCGGAACCGGCCTGCGCCGGCTCCCTACGCCAAACTCCGATTGGATTATAGCCCTTGGCTGAGGATCGGGTGGAATTCCAAGGAAAGCTCTGATCAAATTTCGTCGTTCGCCGGCCACCAAGCGTACTTTATGGGAACATTGCTAACAAACTGAACAAAACTGCCGCCATTCGGCCGCAAAATCGACAGACGACACGGGTACGCATCGGGTACTCATCCCGGCAGCAGGACGGCAGTCGCTCCTTTTGTCTGCTTGTTCAGACCATTCCTGAACGCTGCAGCAGCGCGGCGATTTTCGCGCGGTCGTCGGGCGCGGTCACGGGCGCGTTGCCGAACGAGGGATCGATCCTGCCGCCGGAAGGCGTTTCCAGGCGGCCGGTGTGGTAGCGGTAAACGTAATCGGGGTCTTTGAGCAGATGGCCGGTCAGGATCGCCGCGATGTCCGCGTCCGAGTCGATTACGCCGGCGGCGGCCAGTTTCCGGATTCCGGCCAGCGAGGCCGCCGAGGCCGGCTCGCAGCCGATGCCGCAGCGTCCGATCACGGCTTTGGCGTCGGCGATTTCCTGTTCCGCGGCCGCTTCCACGACGCCGTCCGTTGCGGTGATCTCGAATGCGGCCTTGGGCCATGAAACCGGGTCGCCGATGCGGATCGCGGTGGCCAGGGTTTCCGGTTCGCTCACGGCGCTGTATCCGCCTCCGCTGCGAAAGTAGTCGTAGAAGGGCGCCGCGCCCGCGGCCTGCACGACCGCCACTCGGGGCAGGCGGTCGATCAGGCCGATTTCCTTGAGCTCGCGCAGCCCCTTGCCCAGCGCCGAGACGTTGCCGAGGTTCCCGCCCGGCAGGACAATCCAGTCGGGTACGCGCCAACCCCGCTGATCGAGCATCTCGATGACGATCGATTTCTGGCCTTCGATGCGAAAGGGGTTCACCGAGTTGAGCAGGTAAATTCCCACTTCGTCGGCGAGCTCGCGGACCAGCGCCAGGATGCGGTCGAAGTTCGCCTCGACCTGGATCGTCAGCGCGCCGTACTCGAGGGCTTGCGCCAGCTTGCCGTAGGCGATGTTGCCGCGCGGGATGAAAACGATCGGCTGCAGGCCGGCGGCCGCAGCGTAGGCCGCCATCGAGGCGGACGTGTTGCCGGTCGAGACGCAGGCGACGCGCTTCATGCCCAGCCTGACCGCCTGGGTTGCGCCGGCGGTCATGCCGTTGTCCTTGAACGAAGCGGTCGGGTTGTAGCCCTGGTGCTTGAACTCGATGCGCTCGACAGCGGCGTACGCGGCGGCGCCGGGGGCGTCGAAAAGCGGCGTGTTGCCTTCGGGCAAAGTCACGATTTGCGCCGGGTCTTCGACGAACGGCAGCATTTCGCGGTAGCGCCATACGCCGCTGACGTCGATCTTGGCGCGGCTCGTCCGGCGCTTGTCCCAAAGCGCTTTCAGCGCCTGGGGATCGGTTTGGGGGTAACGGTTGGCGACCTCCAGCAGCGCGCCGCAGCGGGAACAGTTGTAGATCGCCGCGTCGATGCGATAGCGCTCGCGGCAGTCGGGGTTGAAACAGGCCAGGTCGGCGGCGGGCATTGCAGGCGAATTCCATTGTATCGGCGGCGGCGCTGCAATCCCGCGGGCGGCGCCGGGTTGCTTTCGATCGGCGCTTCGGGCGACAATTGCAGGCGATGCGCTACTCCAATCTGCCGATTGCCGCGCTGTTGTCCGCTTTCTGCGCGGCTCCGGCGCTTGCCTCTCCGAACGTGCTGCTGATCCTGGCCGACGACCTGAGCTGGGTCGGAACGTCCGTACGGATCGACCCGGATATCCCCGGCTCGCGCTCGGACTACCACCGAACGCCCAACCTCGAGCGGCTCGCGCGCGAGGGCATGCGCTTCACCGACGCCTACTCGCCGCACCCGAACTGTTCGCCTACGAGGCTGGCCATCCAGACGAGCAAGTCGCCGGCGCAGTTGCGGATGACCGACATCATCAACCGCAACAGCGGCCGTTACTACGACGGCCTGCCGATGATCCCGCCCCGGCACATCGACCATATTCCGCACGAAGAGACGACCATCGCGGAACTGATCGAGGCTCACAGGCCGGGGTACGCCACGGGGCATTTCGGCAAGTGGCATCTTGCCGGCGGCGGCCCCGGGCGGCACGGTTACGACGAGCACAGCGGCGCGACGAGCAACCGCGAGGGCAGGTCGGCGGCGCCCGACCCCAAGCGCACGGTCAGCGTCACCACGCGCGCCATCGACTTTCTCCAACACCGCAAGCAGGCGGGCGAGCCGTTTTTCCTGCAGGTTTCCTATTACGCCGTCCACTTGGGCGTCTTCGCCTTCGACGAGACGATCCGCTGGTTCGAGGGCAGCCCCAAGGGCAAGCGGCACAACCACGCGGCCCATGCGGCGATGACGCACGAGACCGATGCGGCGGTCGGCAGGCTGCTCGAAACGCTCGACGACCTCGAGCTCGCCGATGACACCTACGTCATCTTCACTTCCGACAACGGCTCGTACCACCATTCCGGGGACGAGCGCATCATGACCAACGCCCCGTTGCGCGGGCAGAAGGCGTCGATCTGGGAGGGCGGCATCCGCGTGCCGCTTTTTGTGCGCGGCCCGGGCGTGAAGGCCGGCGCGGTAAGCCGCGTTCCCGTGACGGGCATGGATTTCTACCCGACCATCGCCGAATGGCTCGGCGTACAGGCCGAGCTGCCGCGGCGCATCGAGGGGGGCAGCTTGGCGCAGGTGTTGAAAAACGGCGGAGAAGGGGCGGTGCGCCGCCGGCGCAGTGAGTTGGTCTGGCACTTCCCGCACTACCAGACCGACAAGGGCAGCGAGCCGTCGTCGGCGATCCGCTCGGGCAACTGGAAGCTGATCAAACTGTACGCATCGCAAGAGATCAAGTTGTTCGATTTGGCCGACGATATCGGCGAGACGCGGGACGCCGCCGAAAAGAACCCGGAAACGGCGCGGCGCCTGGAGCAGCGGCTGCAGGCGTATCTCAAGGAAATCGATGCGCCGATGGCGGTCTGGAGATAATTTCAATGGACTTGCAAACGATACTGCGAATTTTCCTGTTGCCGGCCGTGCTCTTGGGCTGCGGCGGCGGTCCGCAAGAAAGCGGAGTTCCCGAAGCGGGCATCGAAAAGGTCAATATCTTCGAGGCCGAGGTCGGCGGCTACGCCCATTACCGCGTACCGGCGATCGCCGTTTCTCCTCAAGGAACGGTGATGGCCATGGTCGAGGCGCGCAAGAGCGAGCGCGGCGACTGGGGAACGCAAGACATCCTGATGCGCCGCAGCCGCGACGGCGGCAAAACCTGGGACGCGCCGCGCAAGATCGCCCGCGTCGAAGGCGAGATCGAGCTGAACCCGGCGTCGCTGGCGCAAGACCTGGCGCAGCCCGGCGAGGTGACCTACAACAACATCGTCCCCATCGTGGACAGCGAACGCGGCGTCATGCATTTTCTGTTCTGCATCGAGTACGCCCGCGCCTACTACATGCGCAGCGAAGACGACGGCGAAACGTTTTCCACGCCCGTCGATATCACCGCGGCGTTCGAGGAGTTCAAGTCCGAATACGATTGGATGGTCATTGCCACCGGCCCCGGCCACGGCATCCGCCACTCGAACGGACGGTTGATCGTCCCCGTCTGGCTTTCCGACGGAACCGCGGGCCACGCCCACCGCCCTTCGATCGTATCGACGATCTACAGCGACGACGCGGGCGCGACCTGGCGCCGCGGCGAAGTCGTCGTGCGCCACCCCGAACTGAAGAACCCCAGCGAAACGCTGGCGGTCGAGCTTGCCGACGGCAGCGTGATGCTCAACATCCGCAACGAGTCGCCGGAACACCGCCGCGCGGTCAGCATAAGCCCGGACGGCGCCGCGGGCTGGTCGCCGATTCGCTTCGACGACGCGCTGGTGGAGCCGGTCTGCATGGGCAGTCTGATCCGCGCGGGCGATGCGATCCTGTTCGCCAACCCGGACACCACCGAGCCGCGCAACCCCGACGAGCCGCTGGGCAGTTGGAAGCGGCAAAACGTCACCGTCCGCTTGAGCGAAGACGACGGAAAAACCTGGCACTACAAACGGGCGATCGAGCCCGGCATGAGCGGCTACAGCGATCTGGCCGTCGGCCCGGACGGCGCGGTGTATTGCATCTACGAAAACGGGACGCCGTCCGGCAGCTACACGCACATCAAGTATCTGACGGTAGCCCGCTTCGATCTCGACTGGGTGCGCGGGCGCTGACGCCGCGCGGCGGGTCTCGGCCGGGAACTTGAACTATCTCGCCCATCTCTATCTGGCCGGAGACGACCCGCAAGCGCAAGTCGGCCAAGTGCTGGCGGATTTCGTCGCCGCCGGCGAAATCGACGGTTTCGCGCCGGGCATCCGCGCCGGGATTCGGGCGCATCAGCGCATCGACGTCTTTACCGATGCACATCCGGTCGCGCAGGCGGCCCGCCGGCGCATGAATCCGCCTTACCGCCGTTACGGCAACGTCCTGCTCGATATTTTCTTCGATCATTTCCTGGCGCGGAACTGGAGCAGCTACAGCGCCGGCGTTTCTCTCGACGCGTTCGCCCGCGAGAGCTACCGCAATCTCGAAAACCACCGAGGCGTTTACCCGGGCGAGCGTTTCCAGCGCGTCGTGCGGCTCATGCGGCGGGATGATTGGCTTGGCTCCTACCGCGAAATCGACAACATCGACCGGGCGCTCCAGGGCGTCTCGCGCCGCCTGACGCGGAGCAATCCGCTCGGCGAAGCGGTTTCGGTATTGCGCGCTCAATACAGGGAACTCGAAGCCGATTTCGCGCAATTTTTCCCGCAACTCGAGGCATATGTGCGCAAACGCACACAAGAGTCGGAGCAGGCAAGACCTGCCCGCGTTCCCCGCGTCCAAGAAAGTTGAAAGCGCTTTCTTGCGCGAAAGGAGATACAGCCATGCAAAAACCGCGCCCTGCGAAACTGTTGACCGCCGCCGCGGCGTTCCTGGCCTTGACGGTTGCCGGCGGCCTGACAATCGAGATGGCCGACCCGCGGCCCGCGTTCGCCCGCGAGGCGGTCGTGCTGCCCGATCTGGCGCCGAAGACGCGCGCGGCGGCGAGCGGCTCGCTGCCGGCCTCGGGGACGTTTGCGCCCGTGGTCGAAGCGGTGCTGCCGGCCGTGGTCAGCATTGCCGTCGAGCGGACGAGCGGCGCGGCCTCCGGCGGCCCGCTGCCGCATTTCTTTGCTCCCGAGGGGATTCCGCTTCCGCAAATGCCCGGCCCGCGGCAGAGGCGCGGCATCGGCTCGGGCGTCATTCTCACTTCCGACGGCTACGTCGTCACCAACCACCACGTCATCGAAAGCGCGGAGAAAATCACGCTCCATCTGACGGACAAGCGCGAGTTCGAAGCGGAAGTCATCGGCGCGGACCCGCAGACCGACGTCGCCTTGCTCAAAATCGAGGCGGAAGGCTTGCCGAAAATCGCTCTGGGCAACTCGGAAAGTATCGAAGTCGGCGACATCGTGCTCGCTTTGGGCAACCCGTTCGGCATCGGGCAGACGGTGACGATGGGCATCGTCGGCGCAACCGGGCGCGGCGGCCTCGGCATCGAGCGCTACGAGAACTTCATCCAGACCGACGCGGCGATCAACCCCGGCAATTCCGGCGGCGCGCTGGTCAACGTTCGAGGGGAGTTGATCGGCATCAATACGGCGATCCTCTCCCGCGGCGCCGGCGGCAATCAGGGCGTCGGGTTCGCGGCGCCGATCAACATGGCGCACCACGTGATGAAGCAGCTTGCTTCCGCCGGCCGCGTCAGCCGCGGTTACATGGGCGTCAGCATCCAGCCCGTGGGCCGGGACATCGCCGAAGCGTTCGGCGCGGCGGAGCCGGGCGGCGCGCTGGTCTCCGGCGTCGAACCCGAAAGCCCCGCCGCCAAGTCCGGATTGCAGCAAGGGGACATCATCCGCAAGCTGAACGGCGAAGCCGTCGAAGATCCGCGGACGCTCAGCCTGAAAGTCGCCGAGCAGGCGCCCGGCAGCGAAGCGTCGCTGGCCGTCCTGCGGGACGGGCGGGAGCGCAAGCTGACCGTCAAGCTGGGCGAGCATCCCGAGTTCGACAATCCGCAGTTTCGCGCGGCCAAATCCGCGCCGGGACCGATCGGCCTCGGCGTGCAGACGCTCACGCCCGAGATCGCCGAGCAATTGCAGGTCGGCGCGCAGACCCGCGGGGTCGTCGCGGCCCGCGTGCAGCCGGGCAGCCCGGCGGCGCGGGCCGGCATCCGGCGCGGCGACGTGATCGAACAGGTCAACCGCCGCGAGACGGCCTCGGCCGCGGATTTCCGCAATGCGGCGGCGGCCACCGGCGGCAAGCCGCTCCTGCTGCTGCTCAACAGGCGGGGCAACGCCCGTTTCGTCGTCGTCAACCGTTGATTCCGGGAACAACCGGCGAATCGCGACTGCAAACGGCAGGAACGCCCCGCGCGGATTGTCTCCGGCGGGGCGTTTCGCTACACTTGACAAGATGCGGAAACGGTTTATTCCGGCCGCCCTCGCCGCGGCGGTCGCGCTGTCGGCGCCGCAAGCGCCCGATGCGGACGCATCTCCGGCTGACGCGGGCGCCGCCGCCAAGCAGCCCCACGTGCTGCTGATTACGGTGGACACCCTGCGCGCCGACCACCTTTCCTCGTACGGCTACCACCTCGAGACCAGCCCGCGCATCGACCGCCTGGCCGCCGAGGGCGTACGCTTCGACCGCGCCTATGCGGCGATCCCCATGACCGGGCCTTCGCACTTCTCGATCTTTACGGGGCGCTACCCGCAGGAGCACGGCGCGCGCATCAACGGCGTCGCCGTCCCGCAGGAATCGAAGTGGATGATGTTTCCGCAGGTGCTGCGCAGGTTCGGCTACAAATCCGCGGCGTTCGTCAGCGCATGGCCCCTGATCGGGCGGCTGACGCATCTCGACAAGCGTTTCGACCACTACGACGAAGAGACCGGCCGCACCTATCAGTTCCTGCATTCGATGCGCTGGGCGGAAGACGTTACGCCCAAGGCCGTGCGCTGGCTCGACGAGCACAAGGACGAGCGCAACATCTTCATGTGGGTCCACTATTTCGACCCGCACGAGCCGTATCACCTGCGCGAGGAGTTCGCTTCGCCGAAAGCGCTCGGCGAGCCGAGCGCCGCCGTCGCGCGTTACTCGTCGGAGGTGGCGCAGCGCGTCCGCAAGTACGACTCGGAAATCGGCTACGTTGACCGCTATATCGGCAAGCTGCTCGACCGTTTCGACGAGCACGGTCTGACCGGCGACACGCTGGTCGTGCTCGTCTCCGACCACGGCGAAGGCCTGGGCGAGCACGGCTTCGTGGGGCATGGCCGTTGGCTGACCGAAAGCACCATGCGCGTTCCCTGGGTCATGAAACTGCCGGGAACGATCGAGCCGGGCGTCGTCGTCGAGCGCAACGTTTCGACTTTGGATATCGCCCCGACGATCCTCGACTTGGCGGTTCCGCAATACCGCAGGCAAAACGAAATCTCGATTTCGTTCGCGGGCCGCAGCCAGGTCCCGGCGATTGCCGGAAATGCCGGGCAATCGCGGCGGACGGTGCATTACGTCGCCTTTGCGGGCAAAAAGGGGTTCACGCCGGGATGGCTCTCGTGGATGTGGATCAAAAACAGCAGCCTTCCGCTCAAGATGGGCAAGATCGACGGCATGATGAAAAGCGTCTGGGTTCCGGGCGACGAGCAATTCCGCATCCACGATCTGAGCGCCGACCCGTTCGAGCTCGACCCGCGCGAGTTCGGCCCCGGCGACCGCCGCTACAAGTTCGAAATCGCCTCGTTCGAGCGCTGGTACGAATCGACGAACCTCGAACAGCACGAGGCGCGCCTGACCAAGCGCGACGCCGAAGTGCTCAAAAGCTTGGGCTATATCCAGTAAGTGCGGTCGAGGCTGCGGTACTGCACCGCCTCGGCCAGTTGCTTGATGCCGATGTCCTCCACGCCTTCGAGATCGCAGATGGTGCGCGACACTTTCAGGATGCGGTCGTGCGCGCGGGCCGAGAGCCCCAATTTGCTCACGGCGTTTTCCAGCGCCAGTTCACCGTTTTTGTCCAGCTTGCAGTGCTTGCGGATCATTCTCGACGGCATGCAGGCGTTGGCGTAGCCGCGCCGCATCTGGACTTCGCGCGCCCGCTCGACGCGCTCGCGGATGCTTGCCGAGCCTTCGGCGGACTGCTCATCCCGCAACTCGCGGTACTTGACCGGCGGAACTTCCACGTGGATGTCGATGCGGTCGAGCAGCGGGCCGCTGACCCTGCCGACGTAGCGCTGGATCATCGGCGGCGTGCAGCGGCATTCCCGATTGGGGTCGCCGAAATAGCCGCACGGACACGGGTTCATGGCGGCGACCAGCATGAATTGCGAAGGGAAGGTCAGGCTGATGCCGCTGCGCGCGACCGTGATCCGGCCGTCTTCGAGCGGCTGCCGCATCAGGTCGAGCACGCTGCGCGGGAACTCGGGAAACTCGTCGAGAAACAACACGCCGTTGTGGGCGAGGCTGACTTCGCCGCAGCGCGGCATGCCGGAGCCGCCGCCGACCAGCCCAGCGTTGGAAACGCTGTGATGCGGCGAACGGAAGGGCCGCTCCCGCAGCAGGCCGCGGTGCTCGCCGAGGATGCCGGCGACGCTGTGGACCTTCGTGCTCTCCACGGCTTCGTCCGAGGTCAGCTTGGGCAGGATGCCGGGCAGCCGCTTGGCCAGCATCGTTTTACCCGAGCCCGGCGGGCCGACCATCAGCACGTTGTGACCGCCCGAGGCGGCAATCTCCAGGGCGCGCTTGGCCGTCTCCTGGCCGCGCACCTCGCCGAAATCCGCACTGAGCGCGCTCGCCGTGTTCGGCTCGGCGCCGTTGCGGGCGGCTTTCGGATGCTCCTCGGGGGTTTCGAGCAGCTTCGGAATCTCGCGCAGATGACTGACGGCGTAAACGTTGACGCCTTCGACCACCGCCGCCTCGGCGGCGTTCGCCGCGGGCACGATAAGGTTGCGGATGCCTTGCTCCTTGGCGCATACGGCAATCGGCAGAGCGCCGCGCACCGGGCGTATGCCGCCGTCGAGCGAAAGTTCGCCGGATATCAGGAACCCGTCCGCGGCGTCTTCGGCAAACGTGCCCGAAGCGCCCAGGATGCCCAGCGCCATGGGCAGGTCGAACCCCGCGCCTTCCTTGCGGATGTTGGCCGGCGCCAAGTTGATGGTGATCGCTTGGTTGGGGTAACCGAACCCGGCGTTGGTGAGCGACGACTTGAGGCGCTCGCGGCTTTCCTTGACTGCCGTGTCGGGCAGTCCGACGATGAAAAAATCTTTGGCGCTGCCGCGGTAGATATCGACTTCCACGTCGATGGGCAGCGCGTTGACGCCGTAGAGCGCGGCGGTTCGAGTCTTGAAAAGTCCCATCTTCTAACCGCCGTCCGCGCCGCTGTCATTTGCGCGCGGGCTGCCGCTCTCTTCGCGGCGCGGCTGCTCTTCCGCCGCCTGCAACTCGAATTGCGACCAGATCCGGATCAGGAAAAAGAAAAGAGCAACCGTCACCGCCGTTCGCCAATCGAAGGGAAAGACGTCTGAGATCGTTTCGATTTCGGGGAAGGGAATCACGGCGGGCCGCCTCGGGCGATTTTCGATTATACAAAAGCGCGCTATATTGAAACTGCCGTGTTCAATCGTTGTCTCCGTCGTATCGCCGCGGCGGCGGCGCTGCTTTTGCCTTGGGGCGCGTCCGCCGGCGGAGAAGGCTTGATCAAGCTGATAGACCCGTTGGACGAGCCTGAGTTCTACTGCCTCGACGTGCCCGGTTGGGGGCGCAGTTTGAACTTGCAGGCGCCGCTGACGGCGCATACCTGCAAGCCCGGCGCGGACGACGAAATTTTTCGCGCCGATTTTCCAACCGAAGGACGGCTTTCCATGCCCGCCTATTCGCTGTGCGTCGAGGCCGACAAGGCCGAAGCCGGCGCGCAGGTGCGGTTGAAAAAGTGCTCTGGCGCCGCGCTGCAGGAGTTCGCCTGGGCCGACGGCCGCGTGCGTCCGGCCGCCGACCCGAGCCTGTGCTTGGCCGCGGCCGACGCCGCAGGAGAGCCGACCGGCGGGCCGAGCCACCTGCGGCTCGATCTTGCCTTGCAGCCTTGCGCTTCCGTTTCCCCGGCCCGCAGCAAATGGTCGATTCCCTGAGACCCGGCCCGGCGCCGATTACCGCCCGGGACGCCTTGCGCATCGGCGTCCGTTCTCTGAAGAAACACGGCGTCGATGCTCCCGAGCTGACGGCGCAATTGCTGCTCGCCGACATGTTGCGCCACGACCGGGAGTGGCTGCACGCCCATTTCGACCACGTTCTGCACCCGGTGGAAAGGGAAGCCTACCGGCGGCAGATCGCGTTGCGCTGCGAGGGCGTGCCGACGCAATACGTGCGCGGCGTGCAGGAATTCTACGGGCTCGAGTTCTTTGTCAGCCCCGATGTGCTGATACCCCGGCCCGAAACCGAGCATCTGGTGCGGGCGGCCCTCGATCGCATCCGGCCGGGAGACCGCGTGATCGACATCGGCACGGGCTCGGGGGCGATCGCCGTCGCCGTTGCCGCAAACGCCGCTGAAGCGGACATATACGCCGCCGATCTTTCCGTCGCCGCCGTCCGCGCGGCCCGCGAAAACGCCCGGCGGCTGGGCGCGCGCGCGCAGTTCTTTACCGCCGATCTCGACTGCGCCGTTTTGCCGCAGACGTTCGACGCCGTGTTGTGCAACCCCCCGTACGTGCCGCGGAAAGACAGCGCGGGCTTGCAGCGGGAACTGCGCCATGAGCCGCCGCTGGCGCTTTTCGGCGGGGAAGACGGCTGCGCGGTTTACCGCCGGCTTGTGCCGGGGGCGGCGCGCATCGTCAAGCCCGGCGGATGGCTTATCCTGGAGCTTGGCTGGAACAGCCGCGCCGCGGTCGAAGCGCTGCTGCGCTGCCCGGAGTGGCGAAAACCGGAGTTCCATCAGGATTTGGCCGGGATCGACCGAGTCGTATCCGTCCGCCGTTCATAGCCCCGGAAAACCGTGAAAATCACCAAAGTCGAAGGCCTGTTGATGTCGTGTCCGTTCGAGGAGCCGCTGCGGCTCCCGTTTTACGGCGGCCTGCGCACGATCCTGAAGCGCGACGCGATGCTCATCCGCGTGACAACCGACGCCGGATTGAAAGGTTTCGCCCCAGGACCCGCTCATGAACGCGCGGCGCGGGAAATCGCGGAGACGATCGGGCCTTTCCTGGAGGGCCGCGATCCGGCGGACTGGCGGAGTTTCGGCTTCGAGGCTGGGTTGGAACTCAAGAAAACCTACCACGCCGTCGAGGTGGCCGTGATCGACGCGGCGGCCAAGGCGCAAGGCGCGCCCATGTCCGACCTGCTCGGCGGGCGCCGGCGCGATCGCATCAAGTGCTACGGCTCGGCGGGGATGTACATGCCTCCCGAGGACTACGCCGCCGAAGCCGCCGCCGTGCGAGAGTTGGGCTTCCCCGCCTACAAGCTGCGCCCGGCGGCGGGGCCGCAAGGAGATCTGCAAACGGTCGAGGCGATGCGCCGGGCCGCGGGGCCGGATTTCGGGCTGATGCTCGATTGTCATGCGTGGTGGCGCATGGGCGATCGCAGCTATTCGCCGCAGACGATCGAAAACCTGTGCTGCGATCTCGCGCCTTGCAACCCCTATTGGGTGGAAGAACCTTTCGACCCCGACGACCATGCCGCCTACGCCGCCATGCGCGGCAAGGGGATTGTGCCGTTGGCATCCGGCGAACACGAACCCGACGAGACCGGCTTCCTCGATCTGATTCGTTCCGGGGGAGTCGATTTCGTACAAATGGACGTGTGCTGCCAAGGCGGATTCGCCATGGGCCGGCGCATCTTCGACGCTGCCGAAGAGCAGGGCATCCGCTTCGCCTTCCACAGTTGGGGGACGCTGCTCGAAGTAATCGCGGCGGCGCAACTCGGCGTCTGCCGGGATGAGAGCGTCGTCGAATGGCTGGAATACCCGCTGCATGCGAACGACGGCAAACCGGGCATGTACCCGTTCCCCGCGGCGGATGAGATTCTGACCGAACCGCTGAACGTTGAAGACGGCTTTCTGGTCATGCCCGACGGCGCGGGCATCGGCGTCGAGGTCAACGAGTCCGTCGTCGAAAAGTACCCCTTTATCCCTGGTCCGTGGTCGATCTTTCATATCGATTCCCCGCCCGAAACGCTGGCCGTGAGCGGCGACCACAGCGTGCCCTGGGTCGAAGTCGCCGACGGCGCCGAGCGGCGCGCCTGACGGAAGCGCGGCGCATGACGGCTCCCGTCTTCATCGTCGGCACGGGGCGGTGCGGCTCTACCATGCTGTCGAACATGGTGCGGCTGCACCCGGATATTCTGAGCGTTTCCGAGTTCTTCACGTCGCTGGCCAGCCGGGCTTTCCGCGGACGCAATCCGACCGGCGAGACGATTTTCCGGCGGCTGAACACGCTGTCCCCGGGCGGCCGGGCGCTGCTGACCAACGGCTTTATCGTCGATGAGTTTCTCTATCCGCTCGGACCGCAGGCGCGCTACGGCGCCGGCGAGGTGCCGGCGATCCTGTGCGCCACGCTGCCCCACCTGACCGCCGATCACGAGCGTCTCTGGGACGACCTTTCCGCGGCGCTGCGCGCGCGCGGGAGGGCGCAGCCGGCCGGGCATTACCGCTTCATCTTCGAGTGGCTCGCGGAGCGCTTCGACAAAAAGGTCTGGATCGAGCGCTCGGGACTCTCGCTGCCCTTCGTTCCGATGTTCATGAAGCTTTTTCCCGACGCCCGTTTCGTTCACATCTATCGGGACGGCCGAGATACCGCAATATCCATGTCTCGGCACCACTACTTCCGTCTGCGCGTGCAGTCGGAAGAGTTGCTGCTTGCCTTCGGCATCGACCCCGGCCGTCCGTTCAACCTGCTTGGCGCGAGCCCGTGGGGGCCGTTCTCCGAGTGGTTGCGGTTCCAGGTTTTCACCGCCGAGCGCTACCGCCGCACACAGATCGCGCTGCCCGCGTTCGGGCGTTTCTGGAGCCGCGTGATCGTGCGCGGCGCCTCGGCGCTGGAGGCGGCGCCGCCGGGGCGCGTCCTGTCGATGCGCTACGAAACGCTGCTGGAGCAGCCCCAGCGCGAGCTGGAGCGATTCATCCGCTTTATCGGGCCGGAGTATGAGAACGGTCGGTGGCTGGAGGCCGCCCGCGCCTTGGCGCGGCCGCAGTCGCCGCGCTGGACGCGCCTCGGCGCGGAAGACCAGGCGCTGCTTGCCGACGCCTGCGCACCCGGCCAGACTCTTATGGGCTATAACTGAATATGCCCGGCCTCGAAGCCGACGGCAAGAGACGGGGCGACATGCCGAAACCTGCCGCTGCAACCGCGAAACTCCCGCCACTCGCGCGGGGGCGTTACATCCGCAACACGATCGCGCGGCTCCGCGACACGCTCGGACTGTTCACCGCGCTGCGCCGCGGCTACGGCGATATTGTCCGCTACCGGATACTCTTTCTGGAATTCTGCATCGTCTTCGATCCCGAAATGATCCGCGAGGTGGTCGATGAGCAGCGGTCGTCGTTCGAGAAGGGGTTCATCTACAAACGCAACACGGTGCTCCACGGGCCGACGATCGTGACCGGGGACGGCCAGGACCACAAGCGCCGGCGGCGGATCGTCCAGCCGTTCTTCCACCGCGAGGCGCTGGCCGGTTACGCCCAGGCCATGGTCGAACGGGCGGTCACCAAGCGGGAAGAATGGCGGCACGGACAAATCATCGACGCCGACACGGAAATGCGCAACCTGACGCTGGCCGTCTCGCTCAATATCTTCTTCGAGGACGGCATACGGATCGACGTCAAGATGGCCCGCGATCTGATCGCGCTGCTGATCCTGGACTTCAAGCTGGCGCTGCTGCCGGGTCGCGCGCTGATCAAGCGCATGATGCCCCGCTATCGGCGGCTGCTGCGCCTGAAGGCGCCGATGGACGAGATCATCACAGCGTCTATCCGCGGCGCCCGCGCTGCCCCCGCCGGGTCGCGCGCCGATCTGACGGCGTTTCTGGCCTGCGCCAACGACGAGCAGGGCGGCCCCGCATTCAGCGAGGACGAGGTGCTCGACGAGGTGATCGAGATGCTGATGGCGTCCCATGAAAGCACCGGCGCCACGCTGGCTTGGGCGTTCTATTTCCTCAGCCGCAACCCGTCGGCGCGCGAACGTCTGGAAGGGGAAGTCGATGCGCTGCTCGGGGACCGCCCGGCAACTCTGGCGGACTACGATCGGCTCGTTTACGCCCGCGCCGTGCTCGACGAGACGCTGCGCCTCGCCGTGCCGTCCTACTACATCGGCCGCCAGGCGGTCGCCGACTGCTCCGTCGGCGGCTGCGCCGTTCCCGCCGGCGCCAACGTGCAACTCTGCTGCTACTTTTCCCACCGCGACGCGCGCTATTTCCCGGAACCCGACCGGTTCCTCCCGGAGCGCTGGACGGCCCCGCAGCCGGAGCGCCCGAAATACGCCTATATGCCTTTCGGCGCCGGCTCGCGAGGCTGCGTCGGCGAGGCGTTCGCCCGCATGAGCGCGGTTTTCGCCTTGGCGGCGGTTGCGCAGCGCTGGCGGCTGGAGGTGGTCTCGGAGCGGCCGCCGGCGCTGAATACGATGGCGGGCTACTTCTTTCGCAACGGACTGCCGGTTCGCGTACATGAACGCTCCCGCGAAACGCAGCAAGGTTAATCGAACTGCGCCTTGTCCGGGGCGTAGTCGCTCTTCTCGAGCCAGAACAACACGCCCTTGTAGTCGCGCACGACGCGGGGGAACAACCAGGGCGCCTGTTCGGATATCCATACCAGGGCGACGAAAGCGCGGCACAGCAGCCGCCGCTTCTCGGGCGGATAGCCCAACTGATCCGCCAACCGGTCGCCGAGCAGATAACGCGTCATGGGGCCGGCCATGCTGACGAAAAACCGCGACTGCCATGCATTTTTCTCGATCTGCATGAATTTCGGACCGGCCTGGATCAGGGCGCCGCACAACTGCTTCGACGTCTCATCGGGGTCGAACTCCAGGCTGAACGCGATATCCAGGATGCGGTGCGCCTGTTCCTCCGAGGTATAGACCAGTTCTGGATTGACGCCGAGCAGATAGCCGACGTAGCGCCACGTCTGCAAGACGCCCTCCACCTCGCGGCGGCTGAAACGCACCCCCAACCGGCGCATGCCCTCGACGACGTAGAACGAAAACAGGACCGTGCCTACCGCGGAATGCGCTTGGTTGAGCGGAATCTGGGACGCGCCGAGGTCCCAGTCGCCGGACTGCAGGATCTTCCGCCGCGAGCGGGCGTGCAGCATGCGCACCCAGATGGCCAGCCTGAAGCCGTCCGCGTGGCGCCGCAGGCCGCCGGGCAAAAAGGTTTCGATGACGAAGCGCAGAGTCTGGGCGTAGCGCCGGGGGGATTCGTCAAGCAGCGCGCTGGTGAAGGCGAGCGGCCGGTTGCCGGTCGCCAAGTAGGAATGCGGCAGGGCGTAGGCGGCGAAGGCGAGAGTGGTCAGGAGTCCGGAGCGCACGATCTTCCGGCTCGCAACCAGCATCGTGTCCCAGTCCACCCAGAAAGGCACATAGTCCATCTGCTCGAACAGCGCAACCAGCGGCGCCGGCGGATTGTCGATGGCGTCGATGCCTTCCTTGATCGCCCGCGACAGCAAGCGGGATCCCGTGCCCGGCGGCATCTGCTCGAAGCAGCGCACGAGTTCATCAGCCGGCGGATCGCCGATGCGCAGATGCTCCAGATACCGATCGACGGCGCCGCCGTACCGCTCCCGCGCCGCCGCGACCCGCTCGGGCGCGAGGGGAGGAAACGGCGATGTCCCCGGACGGATCCGTTGCGGGTTGTTGCGCGGCTGCGAGAACACGGCATTCAATCCATGCAATGGGCCATGTAATGGGCCATGCAATGGGCGGGCGCCGATTGCAGCCTCACGCTCATGTGCGCAGTTTATCACACGGCATCCGGCGTAACGGCCGATCGCTTCAGCGCTGCGCCGCCGCGCCGTTGCCGAAAGAAACGTCCGATTCCACGTGGAAGATCGACGATTCCGCCGAAAATTTGCGGTAGTTGTCGAAGGCGATCTCGTGCCGATAGCACTTGACCGAACGGCGCAGACAACTCAGGGTGGCCGCCGAGGCCGGCAGCAGGTACTGCGCGCCGCCGACCGTTGCCGAAGCGAAACGCAGGGTCGTCTTGACCAGCCGCAGGCCGAAGCCCGGCGGCAGCTCCGCTTCGGCGGTCATCTCGACGCGCAGCGCGCGCCCGCTCTCGGGGGCAAGCCAGACGGCGGCGCGGTACGCGGGCCGGATGTGCGCCTCGTTGAAATGAATGCTCCACGTGGACTGTTCGCGCGAGGCCTGGACGGCGTAGGCCGCCGCGCCGGGCGTCTCGTCGTCGCGGCGTCTGTTTCGCGTAAAGACGAGGCCGAGCTGCGGGGCGAAAAGATTGCGCAGCAGCGTGCCGTACTCGCCCGTTGACCAGGCGGCGCCCAAATCTTCCATGCCGGCGTCATGCCGCCGGCCGTCTATGCGAACGTTGCGGTAGGTCTCCTTGCGCTGCGCATAGACCACCTCGGCCTCTACCACGTCTTCAAGAGCCCAGATGCGGCCCCGATTGAAACTGACGAAGCGTTCGACCCGCCGCTCGGCGACGAAGTCCGGCAGGCTTTCGGTGAAAGCGGCGTTGGCCGCGCGGGCCAAGCGGATGAGCGGGTCGTCGTGTGCGCGGCTGCGCGGCGCGCTGCTCGGGGTCGGCGGCGGAAGAGGCGCGGCGGCCTGCCCCCCGTTTTCGGGCGGCGGCGGCCGACGCCGCGGACGCAGAGGGCCTTCGATCTGGGCGAAGGCCGTCCCGAAGCAGAGAACAAGGCAAGCCGTCAGGCAGACAATGAAGCGCCCCGCCGCCCGCGGCCGATGCTTGAAAGCGCCGCCAATGCGCGAAAGGCTCGGGGTTTCCCAAGCCTTTCGCAAGCGAACACCGCTCTGCCGGCTAGTCGCGGTCACGGCGAAACTTCTTGCGCCGGTGTTTCCTGGCCAATGCCTGCTTGAGACGCCGCTTCTCGCCGGGCTTCATGTAATAGGAGTGGCGCTTGACCTCTTTGATGATGTCCTCCTGCTGCACCTTGCGCTTGAAGCGCCGCAGCGCGGCGTCGATCGGTTCGCCTTCGTTGAGATAAACTTCTGCCATACGGACGGGAACACCTCCCTTCCCGGGACGGCCTCGCCGGGGCGCGCAGCGGACGGAAACCCACTGCGCCCCAATTACGAATTGTACAATACGGCGTCGAGGCAGGCATGATTCACATTACCGAGCGGCAGGTGCGGGAAGTCCTGTCGATGTCCAAGGCGATCGAATTGGTCGAGGAATCGTTCCGCCGCCTCGACGACGGCCGCGCGGAAAATCATCCGCGGCGGCGCGTGGCGATGCGCAACGGAACGCTGCTGCACTACATGGCCGGCGGCGACAACCCGGACGCCGTGGTGGGAACCAAGGTTTACGCGACGAACCGCAAGGTCGGCGCGCGGTTCGTCGTGCTGCTCTTCGATGCCGCGGCGATCGAGCTTCTGGCGGTCATCGACGCCAACGCCCTCGGACAGATTCGCACCGGGGCCGCCGGCGGCGCCGCGGCCCGCCGGCTGGCCGCGGAAAACGCCTCGCGGCTGGCGCTGTTCGGCAGCGGATTCCAGGCCGAGACGCAGTTGGAGGCCGTAGCGGCTGTGCGCGCGCTGACCGATGTTGCCGTTTACAGCCGCAGCGCCGAAAAGCGCGAGAGCTTCGCCGCGCGGATGAGCGTCAAGCTGGGCATGGAAATCCGCGCGGTTGCCTCAGGCGAAGAGGCGCTCGACGGCGCGGACATCGTGACCACCGTGACCAACGCCCGCGAGCCGGTGTTCCCCGGCGGTTTGCTTGCCCCCGGAATGCATATCAACGCCGCCGGCAGCAATCACGCCAAACGCCGGGAACTCGACGCCGCCGCCGTCAGCCGCTGCGATGTCGTCGCCGCGGACTCGATCGAACAGGCGCGCATGGAAGCCGGCGATCTCATCCAGGCCGCCGCCGAAGGGCATTTCGACTGGAACCGGGCGGTGGAGCTTTCCGCGATCATCGCCGGCGGCAAGCCCGGACGCACCTCCCCCGAGCAGATCACGCTCTTCGAGTCGCAAGGGCTGGCCATCCAGGACATCGCCGCCGCCAACTACGTCTATCGGCAACTGGCTTGAACCGCCGCGCCGAACGCCGCGTTACGCTTCACTTTCCAGTCCATGAAGATGCATCATGTAGAAAAGGGAGGATACCCTGCGATGTTTGTGAAGCGGCTTGCTTGCCTTGCGGTTGTCTGCGGCGTTTCGCTTGGCTGCTCTTCGGGGCCGTCGTTCACCTCGGAGGTTACGGTTTCGCCGAACCCGAACCCGAATGCGCCGCTGGCGGCGGTGGTTGCCTTCGAGGCGTCGGCGCCGGTTGCAACGACAATCCATGTTTCCGACGGGTCGCATGAATGGGACTTGCGCTACGGCGAATCCGTCGATCCGGCGGCCGGTCTCGCCGTCGTCGGGATGCGTCCCGAACGCAGCCATCGGATCGGAGTCACGATCCGCAACGACTCCGGCAGCGCAGAAGCGGGCCCGTTCGAGTTCGCCACTCCAAGTCTGCCCGATGCGGGCGTCGAGTTTCCTCCGCTCGACGTGCGCGTGAGCAAGCCGGACGAGATGGAGCCGGGCGTAACGTTGTTCAACCCGCGCCGCAGAAGAGTCGGCGTCGGACAACAGACGGCGGACTTCAACGCCGGCTTCGGCATGTTGCTGGCCGTCGATGCGGCGGGCGAGCCGGTGTGGTACTACAAGGTCGATTCGCGGATCAGCGATTTCGAGAAAGTCCGCAACGGGAATATCATCTTCTGCACCGCCGATTTCCGGCTGATCGAGACGGATTGGCTGGGCAATACCGTGAATCAATGGTATGCCGGGAACCGCCCCGGCGGACCGCCCGAAGAGGGCACGGCGGTCGATACCCTGACCTTCCATCACGAGATCGACGAACTGCCCAACGGCAACATCATCGTGCTTTCGAGCGAATGGAAGGAGATCGACAACTACTACACCGACGAGTACAACGAGCGGGCGCCGCGCAAGCGGCAAAAAGTCATGGGCGACGTGATTGTCGAGTTCGAGCGCGAGACCGGCAAGATCGTCTGGGAATGGCGCGCGTTCGATCACATGGACCCGTTCCGCATCGGCTACGAGACGTTTTCGAACTACTGGATCCGCCGCGGGTTCCCCGACACGGTCGATTGGAGCCACGCCAACAATCTGCTCTATGACGAAAGCGACGATTCGATCGTCGTGAATTTCCGCTATCAGGCGGCGGCGATGAAGATCGACCGCAAGACGAAAGAGATCAAGTGGATTTTCGGCGAGCCGACCGGCTGGGGCAAGCTGGCCGACAAGGTGCTGAGGGCGGACGGCCCCGTGAAGTGGCCTTACCACCAGCACTCCCCCAACCCGACGCCGAACGGGACGCTGCTGATCTACGACAACGGCAACTATCAGGCGAGGCCGTTCCGCAAACCCGCGGCTATCGAGAAGACCTATTCCCGCGCGGTCGAATACGCGATCGACGAAGAGAACATGACGGTGCGGGAAAAGTGGGAGTCGGAATCGTTCGGGCCGGAGCGCGTCGTGAGCGTCGCCATGGGCGACGTGGACTGGCTGCCGCAGACCGAGAATGTCCTGGTGGCCTACGGCGCGTTACTCGTGCCGGAGTCGTTCGGCAAGATTGGCTGGCAGTCGAGTTCCCGTTTGCAGTTCAGCCAGTGGACGCGGATGCGCGAATACAAGCGCACGGACCCTCCGCAGGTCGTTTTCGAGATCGTGCTGCGCAGCGAGGACCCCGCGATGGGCTGGACGTTGTTCGGCGCGGAACGCATCGACCGGGTCGGCCCGTAGGGCGGATTTCGTCCCGCCGCTTGCGCTCGCTTACGCCTCGACGGTTGTCGTTTTCACGGCCAGGGAAGAAACTTCCCCGTCCTTGCGGGCGGTCAGGATCACGATTTCGCCGGCGGCGGGTCCGGTGAGTCCGCGGATCGGCAGCGATCCGTCGGGCAGCGTCCGACCGCCGCGGATGGGGCGTCCCGCGCCGTCGGTAAGCAGCACGTCGGCATCCGGCAAAAGTTTGACCGGCGGGAGGCGGCACGTCGGCGGGCGGCCGGTGTTGGCGGCGGACTCGGCAACCGACCCGCCTCCCCGCGGCTCTTCGCTCGGCGGGTCGACAAGATTGCGCACGCGCAGCCCGAAGCGCGGCTCCGCGCCGCGCGGGTCGAACTCCATCTCGAGAAAGTTCCAATAGAACGGCCCGTCTTTTTTCTCGAGCATGGGCGTGTCGTAGCGTTGGTGATACAGCGCCTCGATTTCGACGCGGCGGCCGTCGAAGTCCTGCATCCTGGGGCCGAAACCTTCCTTGACGCCGCGGCCGCCGCTGCGGCCTATCGGCCCGAACGAGCACTCGTAGATACGGTGTTCGACGTTGCGCAGGATCATGCCGACGTGGACGTCGCCGTAAACGCTGACGACCCCGCTGCGCGAGCCCAGCACGTCGAGGATGCGATCCACTCCGGCGGCTACCCATCCGGCGTAGTCCGCGGCGACGCGGTCGCGTTCGTAAAGCCGGATTTTCGCACCGGGTCTGCGTCCGTCGCCCGTCCAGATCGTATGCATGCCGTTGATGCCGGTCAGGCAGACCAGCGGCGAGGAATCGGTGCGGACGGTATCGCTCAGCCAAGCGAACTGTTCCTCGCCGAGCAGGCTGCGGGTGACGTCGCGGCGGGAATAGAGGCTTTGCTTGTTGCCCCAGCCTTCGTCGTCCCAGATATTCGTGTCCTGGCTCGAACGCCACAAGCGGCTGTCGAGGACGAGCAGGCTGAAGTCGCGGTTGGGCATCTTCCAGCGGCGCCATTTTTTGGGATTTTCGGTTCCCGACGGAGACTCGGCGCCCGTGACGAGGTGATGCACGATCTGGAAGTTGCGCCGCATGTAATCGACATCCTGCCCGAGGTCGGGGTGATTGCGGACGGCGATTTGTTCCGGCCCCTTGATGTCGTCCATGCCGTAATCGTGATCGCCGGGGTTGATGACGTTCCAATGGCGCATCATCTGCCACCGCGAGGCGGGGCCGCAGAGAGTGGTCGTGACGATCTTGTAGGCGTCGTCGGGCGAGGGCGGATAGAGCAGCAACTCCATGTACCAGACGTCGTCCTCCCAGAGCATGACCTGGAAGTTGTAGTCGTCGAGGTGCTTGTAGGCGTCGGGAGTGGGTTGGTCGTGGACGAAGAATCCGCCGCCGGGTCCGGAGTCGGGCAGCTTGGGGCCGCCGCCGTGAATGGCGTGGCAAGAGAGGCCGCACAGTTTGTAGGGGGCTTGCAGCCGCGGCAGGCGCCCGACGTAATTGCCGTCGTCGGGAACGCGGCCGACCTGGCCGGCGCCGATGCCGACGGCGTCGGTGCCCAGTCGCGGGTCGGCGGTGACGTCGCGGCCGTCTTTCCAGACCGTGTAATAGAAGGCGGTCTGCGCGGGGTTGCCGGGAAGCTCGGCGTCGATAACGGCAGTGTTGCGGCGGAAGTCATTGTTGATGATCGCGCCCGAGCCGGCAACGGGCGCCTCCGCCCAGCCGCCGGGCGGCGAAGGCGAGTCGGCGATGCGCACCTCGGCCCTTTCCCCGTCCGAGCGGAACAAGCCGATAAAGCGCACCCGCCAAGCGCCGTTCCGTTGCGCAAGCGTGTCGCCGAGCGCATAGCAGACGTGGCAGTCGTTGATCTTCGGCGACAGCGCCCGGTTCTCGCCGGGCTCGACGGTGAAGGCGGTAATCTCGAAATCGAGCAGACCTTGGGCGGCGACGCCCGCATAGCCCTCGGCGCAGGCGGAGCGCTCGATGGAACGCTGCTCGACCCGGAAAGCGCCCGGGTTGCCGGCGATCTCGAGTGCGGCCGTCAGGTCGGCCCGGAGAGGGTCGTCCCCGCTGACGGATACAGTGAGCTTGAACTCCTTGCCGCGCGCCGGGCGTTCGGCGCGTTTGTCGGCGATGCTCGTTTGCGCGCCGTGCTCGTAGAGGCCAAAACGGCCGTCGTCGCGCCAAGCTGCGAACCAGGCGGCCTTGCCGTCGGCTCCGGCCTGCCCGAATGACTCGTAGAGCGTCGAAGACCCGAACGCCAAGCCGACGAACCCGTACCCCGGCCGGTGCATCTTCCACTCGGCGCTGTCGCCTTTGCCCGGGCGGTGCGGCCGGGCGACGATGCGCCCCCTGATTTCGAGTTTGTAATTGCCCTTGAGTTTCCAGTTGCGGTTCCACAGAAAGCCGGGGGGCAGGGAAGGGTCGTAGTCCACCGGCATGGCGTAGGCGCCGAGCCGGTCGCCGTGAGTTTCGTAATGATAGGGAAAGCCCGTCTTGCGGGCGCGGTCGCCGTAGTTGCGGATGCGGCGCCGCAGCGCGTTCCCCTTGATTTGCCAGTAGCCCGGGTTGAGCGATTCCCAATCATGGCCGTGGTAGAGCGTGTCCGGCCGCTCAAAGGACGTGACGGATGCTGAGGACGGCTTGGGCGAAGCGGCGGCGGCAAGCGCGGCCGCGCCGGTTTTCAAGAAGCCGCGGCGGTCGAGATCGTTGTTCATGCCGGCGGCATTGTAGCAACAAGATCCGGTCGGTTTCGCCGTCCGCATGGGGGAAGCAGCACAGCGGGGCGAAATCGGCGCTTACCCCCGATAGTTCCGTTCGGCGATCGCGGTCAACTCCTTGACGATGCCCGCGTTGCCGGGTTCGTCGATCACGTTGCGAAACTCGCCCGGGTCGTCGGCCAAGTCGAACAGTTCGCTGCGCTCCCAACTCAGGTAATTCAGTTTCCAGCGGTCGCTGCACACCATCAGGATCGGCGGCTTGCCCACGAAGCGGTTATCGGCCGTAAAAACCCTGTGGCAGAAGTAGTACTCCGAGTAGGCGGTTTCCTTGGCGGCAAAGCGGCCGCCGCGCACCGACGGCGCAAAAGATTTGCCGTCGAGTCCCCGCGGCGCCGGGAATCCGCACAACTCGGCCAGCGTCGGCAAGAGATCGACCTGCTCGACGATGTGTTCGCGCAGCTTGCCGGCTTCCATCCGGTCGGGCAGGCGCACGATCAAGGGTACGTTCACCGACTGTTCGTACATGTTGTGTTTCGTCCACATGCGGTGCGCGCCGGCCATTTCGCCGTGGTCGGACGTATAGACGACCACGGTATTCCTGTCGAGGCCGAGATCGCGCAAGGTGTCGAACACGCGCCCGACGTTCGCATCCATCTGGCTGATGTTGCCGTAGTAGCCGCGGATGGCCTCGTGAAGCTGCCCGTCGGTTTGCCGATACCAGCCGCGCTCTTTGGCGCGCGCCAAGTGGCCGTGAAAACCGTCTTCGAGTTCGCGGTCGGAGCGCTCGGGCAAGCGCAGCCGCGTTCCCTCGTAGAGATCCCAGTACTTGCGGTGAGGCGTCAGCGGCGTATGCGGCATGAAAAACGACGCCCACAGGCAAAACGGCTTGTTGCGGTGCGCCCGCAGGAAGCGAACGGACTCCTCCGCGTAATACGTATCACGGAAGAGCCGCTCGGGCATTTTCGACGGCCGCCCGGTGGTCCCGCCGCCTTCGCCCTGATCTTTGCGAAAGGACTGCGACTCTTCTTTCGTCAGGCGCGCCTGATGGTCGTCCGCGTTGATGCGGTGGTCGAAGCCGTGCCGACGCGATTCGTCCACGAAGTGCATTTTGCCGATTGCCGCCGTGGCATACCCCTGTTCCTTGAAGAAATGCCCCGCCGTGCGCGCCTCGTTGGGCAGGGGGTCGCGCAAGATCTTGGCGCCGTGCTTGCTCGGATAAACGCCGGTGACGATCGACCCCCGCGACGGCACGCAAACGGGCGATTGGCAGTAGGCTCGGTTGAAGCGTACCCCGTCCGCCGCGATTTCGTCGATGTGCGGGGTTTTGACCTGGTCGTGGCCGTAGCATCCCGAGGCGGCGGCCTGATGCTGATCCGAGCACAGAAACAGCAGGTTGGCCTGCTGCGTTTTCGAGAACGCGAAGAACGGCCCGGTTGAAACGGCCGTCAACATTTTGACTGCGGCGCGGCGGTTCACGCCGAACACTATAGCAGCGCCGCCGGCCCCATAACCCCGGCCGCGGACGTCTATGCCAAGTAAGGTCCGAACAAGCAACGTGCGGCCGGCCTGACCGGACAGGGCTCATGCGTCGATTTTCGTCTGTAAGTCGTCAGTGAAGAGAGAGCTGAACCCATCCGGTCGATTTTCGGCGGCGCGGCACAAAAATAAGTGATCCCAGGCGATCATTGGCGAGCAAGGTGAACAATCCGCGCCTGAAGCCCTTCTTTTCGCTGCATGAACCCCATCACGCTTGACGGTGGCGCAGTGCTTGTGAGTCGAGGCTTGTGAGTCGGGGCGCGCTACACGCGCCAGTGGATAGTGGGCTGCGCCCGCCGCTGTTGCCTGCTTGTTCAGACCATTCTTGGGGCGGATTTCCCGCCGCGGTTGACTTGCCTCCCGCCGCTGTTTTACGATGGACGCAGCCACGCTGGCGAAAGGAGGTGATTCAGAACGATGAGTGACTCAAGCACTGGTAGCAGTTATCTGAATGGTGAGGTGGCCGAAAGCTGAGGCTGCCGTACGAACGTTCCGATTCCCCGAATTGCCAGTGAGGGGACGCCGCTCCCGTGGACCGGCACTCACCATTTTCGGACAATTCTACTGGCACAAAGAGAGGCGGCGCCGCGGCGTCGCTCCACCCCCGCCGGCGAACCGAGCCTGCGGGGGTTTCCATTGAGGCGGTGATGTATCTGCTCGGCATTGAAACTTCGTGCGACGAAACGGCCGCGGCCGTTGTCGAAGACGGCTCGCGCATGCGCTCGAACGTGATCTCGTCGCAATTCGACGTTCACGCGAAGTACGGGGGCGTCGTGCCGGAGCTGGCGTCGCGCGAGCACTTGCGCGCGATCGTCCCGGTGGTGCGCGAAGCTCTGGAACGCGCCGGGGTCGGCTACCGCGATCTCGACGCGGTCGGCGCGACCTGCGGCCCGGGGCTCGTCGGCTCGCTGCTGGTCGGCTTGACCTATGCCAAGGGCCTGGCGGTTTCGCTGGGCGTGCCGCTGATCGGCGTGAATCATATCGAGGGGCACATCCACGCCGTTGTCCTGGAGCAGCGCGGCAAAGGCGCAGAAGTGGAATTTCCGGCTCTGGCGCTGGTCGTCAGCGGCGGCCACAGCCACATGTTTCTCGCGGAGCGAGCCGAGCGGGACACGTACTCCTACAGGCTGATCGGGCGTACGCGCGACGATGCCGCAGGCGAGTCGTTCGACAAGGTTGCCAAGCTGCTCGGTTTCGGCTATCCCGGCGGCCCGCTCATCGACAAGCTGGCTCCCTACGGCGATCCGCGGGCGGTCAAGCTGCCCTCCGCGCGAATGAAAGGCAACCGGCTGGACATGAGTTTTTCCGGCCTGAAGACCGCGGTGCTGCGCTTCGTCAGGGCTTCCGATCTGGACGACGAAATCGCCGCGCGCAAGAGATTGCTCGGCGGCCCGCGGCTTACCGTCGAAGAAGCCCGAGCAACGGCGAGCGAGACGACGCTGAATCTGCTGGCGGCCTTCCAGTCCCGCGTCATCGAGGAACTGCTGCAGCGGGCGGTCGAGGCCGCGCGCAAGCAGAACGCCGCCTCGATTATCGTTTCCGGCGGCGTAGCGGCGAACTCCGGGCTGCGCGGACGGTTCGCTGCGCTGCCTTATCCGGTGTATTTCCCGACTCCGGCGCTCTCGACCGACAACGCCGCCATGATCGCCGCCGCCGCGTATCCGCGCTTTCTGCGTGGTTCGTTCGACGGCATGGATCTGGCCGCGCAGCCGTCGCTCAGTCTGGCGTAGCCGGCTTTCGCGCGCGGCGGGACTTGCGCCGCGCCGGCCGCAAGCCGTAAAATTGTGTATGGTCATCGATCCGCTGCCCCAAGCCCTCACGTTCGACGACGTCCTTCTCCTTCCCGCTTACAGCGAAGTTCTGCCGACTGAAACCGACGTGCGCACGCGCATCGCCGCCGGGATCGAACTGAATATCCCTCTGGTGAGCGCCGCGATGGATACGGTTACGGAGTCGCGGCTGGCCATCGCGCTCGCCCGACAGGGCGGCCTCGGGTTCATCCACCGCAACATGCCGATCGCGCGCCAGGCGGAAGAGGTGGACCGCGTGAAGCGCAGCGAGTCGGGGATGATCGTCGATCCGATCACCATTTCGCCCGACAGCAGGATTTACGACGCCTTCGATCTGATGGGGCACTACCGCATTTCGGGCGTGCCGGTTACCGACAACGGCAAGCTGGTGGGTATCCTGACCAACCGCGATCTGCGTTTCGAAACGCGCCGAGACCTTGCCGTCAAAGAGGTCATGACCAAAGATCATCTGGTCACCGTCCCCGTGGGAACGACTCTGGAAGACGCCGAGAAACTCCTGCACAAGCACCGTATCGAAAAGCTCCTGGTCGTGGACGACGATTATCAACTCAAGGGGCTGATTACCGTCAAGGACATCCAGAAGAAACGCAAGTATCCGCATGCCGCCAAAGACGAACAGGGCCGCTTGCTGGTCGGCGCGGCGGTCGGCGCTTCCGGCGATTTCGTCGAGCGGGCGCGGGAACTCTGGAAGAAAAAGGCGGACGTGCTGGCGATCGACACCGCCCACGGTCATACGCGCGGCGTTTTCGAAGCGGTCAAGACGCTGCGCCGTGAACTTCCCGACGTGCAAATTATCGCCGGCAACATCGCCACCGGCGAAGCTGCGCGGGATTTGATCGCGCTGGGCGTCGATGGGCTGAAAGTAGGCATCGGGCCGGGTTCGATTTGCACTACGCGCGTTGTCTCGGGCGCCGGAGTGCCCCAGATCAGCGCCGTCGCCGAATGCGTCAAGGCCGCCGAGGAATCCGGCGTGCCGATCACCTCCGACGGGGGCATCAAGTATTCCGGCGACATCTCAAAGGCCATCGCCGCCGGCGCGCATGCGGTCATGATCGGCAGCCTGCTTGCCGGAACCGAGGAAAGCCCGGGCGAAACGGTGCTCTACCAAGGGCGCACCTACAAGACCTACCGCGGCATGGGATCGCTCGGAGCGATGCAGCAAGGCAGCGACCGGTACGAGCAGGACAGGTCGGGCGGCAAGCTCGTGCCCGAGGGCGTGGAGGGCCGTGTCCCGCACAAAGGCTGGTTGGCCGACCTGGTGCATCAGTTGGTCGGCGGAGTCCGCGCGGGGATGGGCTATTGCGGTTGCAGCACGATCGAGGAAATGCGCGTGAAGACCCGCTTCATCAAGACCTCGCAGGCCGGCTTGCGGGAAGGCCACGTTCACGACGTATTGATTACGACCGAGGCGCCCAACTACCAGGTCGAGCACTGACTTTCGGCCATGCTCTGCGCACCCGGCGGCCCGTGCGCCGGATTGTTGCGCGGAGTTGCCGCGGCGATCCTTCTGTCTGCCTGCTCCCTGCCCGAACCCTCGCCTCTGGAACGGCTGTACGACCGTCTCGACGGCGGCGGAATCGTCTATTTCCATGCCGATTTCACCCGTCTTGCCGCGTCGCCCGCGTTGCTCGGCCTCGTCGAAGCAATCGGCGGCGGCGCGCTCGAGGCGCTGCAGCCGGAGTTTGCCGTCGGCGTCGTCATGCCGCGGAAAACGCAACTCGTCATCGGCGCCGGTTCCGCCTATAAGGGCGCTTTGGCCGCGCTCGGCTCGGCAAGCGTCGAGAGGCTCGGAGACCGCCTGCTGCTCGTCGGTCTGGACAACCGCCGGCCGCTTGCGCCGCCGCTCAAGACGGAGCTTCCCCTGCCGCCGCCCGACGGGTCCGCCGCCGCGCAGATACGTTTCCGCCCGACGGCGCTGTACGCTTTGGCCGAAATCGCGCCGCGGGGTTTCAACCTCAACTTCCTGGCCAAGGCGCTGGGAAATGCGCAAACGGCTTCTCTGATTGTGCCGGGGGAATGCTTGCGCTGCCTGCGCTTGACTCTCGATGCCGGCGATGCCGAGCGGGCCGAAGCGCTGCGGGAATCGCTGACCGAAAGCCTGCAATTCATCGAGGCCGTGACTCGCGCAACGGCCCCTTCGAGCGCTTGGCTGCCGGCAATCGAGGGTTGCTCGATCGAACGCGGCGGAACGGAGGCGTACCTGTCGCTGGAGCTTGCAGACGGGATTTTGCTCGATTTGCAGAACCGGCTCAGTCGGCCAGAGACAAACCGCTGATGCGGCCGGCATTCTTCTGCAGGTATTTGTAGGGGTTGACGGGCGTGCCCTTGTAGCGGACTTCGTAATGAACGTGCTTGCCGGTGGCGCGCCCGGTGCTGCCGGTGCGTCCGATCACTTCGCCGCGGCGGACGATTTGGCCCGGCCGAGCGTAGATTTGCATCAGGTGGCCGTAGATCGTCGCAAGCCCGTTGCTGCCGTGATCGATCTTCACGCAACGGCCCAACGCTCCGGCCCAGCCCGCTTCCACGACGCGGCCGTCGGCGGCGGTGACGACCGGCCGGCCGGCGGGCGCCCGGATGTCGATTCCGGAATGGAAATCGCCTTCGCCGTTGAAGGGGTCGCTGCGGGTTCCGAAACTGCTGCTGATGCGCCCCTTGACCGGCCAAATCGACGGCGTAGTGTTGGCCGACCATGACAACATCGCATCGTCGGTCCGTCCGCCCAGCCACACTTCCTGCAGCATGTCGAACTGGTTCATCGACTGCGTGAAGAACAGGGCGGCGTCGCCTTCGTTGCCGAAAGCCGGTTCGGCCGGTTTTCGCTGAATGCCGAAGGCAACCGAAACCTCGTTGGCCAAGCTGCCCATCGAGGCCAGTTGGGTTTCGCGTTCTTCGACCGTCGCTTGCAGCCGGTCGTATTCGCGTTGCAGCGCCGTGTTTTCGGCGCGGAGCTTGTTGAACTCCTGCACCTTGTGGAACATTCGTCCGTAACTGGCGAAACTCCCAATGCCGGCGATCAGCGCAAAGAGGGCGCCGGCTCCGGCAAGATGCATGAAATAGTGCGGAATGCGCAGACGCTTGATCCGCCCATGCACGGAGTGGCCGACCACCACGATAAAATAGTTTTTGCTCATGCGGTACCGCGTAGGGGTCAGCCGGCCCCGGATAACGCTTGGACGCCCGCCGTCAGTATTGACTATAGAGCATCCCAAGCAAGGAACTCAACGAGGGTAACAGGCGGGCCGTGCGCCTGTCAACAAAATTTTCACCGGCGCGCAGGCGGATATTTTGAGCAGGGCAGCCGCAAACCGCGCCGGCGAGGCGCGAATCATCGAGTCGATTCAGTCGATTTGGGGCGGTTGCCGCAACGATGCCGCCGCCCCTTTCCGGGGTACGGCCAATCCGTCGATTTTTGGCGTGAGGCTTCATTGAAGTGAACATGGGCGAACGTTGGCGAACAATCCCGGCATGAAGCCATTCCTGCCGCTCAGCGCTGAACTCCCAACCGGCGGCAGGCGGGTCCCCGCGTTACACTGGAAATTCCCTTGCGCACTGCGCAGCGGTTTCCCCTACTGAAAAATGCTCGATTCAGGTTGGCTGCGCCGGAATTTCGAAGAAGCGAAGCTGCGTCTCCGCGACCGCGTCGAAGAGAATACCCTCGACGAGTTCCTCGACACCGACAACCGCCGCCGGTCGGCAGTCACCGAAATCGAAGCTCTGAAGTCCCAGCGGAACCGGCTGAGCGCGGAGGTTGCCGCGGCGAAACGGGCAGGGCAAAGCGCGGAAACCGTCATGGAGCAGTCGAAGACGGTCGGCGCCCAAATCAAGCAGCGTGAGGAAACGGTCAAGAATCTCGACGAGGCTCTGCGCGGCATTCTCGACAGCATCCCGAACATCCCTCATGAATCCGTGCCTGCAGGGAAGGACGAGTCCGCCAATGTGGAGATCTCCCGCTGGGGCGCTCCGCGCGATTTCGTCTTTGCGCCCAAACCGCACTGGGATATCGGAGTCGATCTGGGCATTCTCGATTTCGAGCGGGCCGCCAAGATCGCCGGCGCGCGGTTTGCCGTTTACCGAGGCGCGGGAGCCAAACTCGAGCGCGCGTTAATCAATTTCATGCTCGACGTCCATACGCGGGAACACGGATACGGCGAAATCCTGCCGCCGTTTCTGGCAAACTCGAAAAGCCTTTACGGCACCGGGCAGCTTCCGAAGTTTTCCGGCGATTTGTTCAAGCTCGAAGGCACGGATTACTGGCTGACGCCCACAGCCGAAGTGCCGCTTACGAACCTGTTCGCCGGCGAAACCCTGCAGGCCGAAGAGCTTCCGATCAAG
The DNA here is from genome assembly GCA_965242705.1 of Bryobacterales bacterium. GTDB lineage: Bacteria > Acidobacteriota > Terriglobia > Bryobacterales > UBA6623 > CATQHP01. Next base: position 3,355,389 of record OZ251486.1, on the reverse strand, counting down.
CTGACGGCGTTCACGCCTTGTTTCCGAAGCGAGGCCGGTTCCTACGGCCGCGACGTCCGCGGCATCATTCGCCAGCACCAGTTCCAGAAGGTCGAGCTCGTCAAGTTCGCCTTGCCGGAACAAAGCTACGACGAGTTGGAAAGCCTGACCGCCGACGCCGAAGACATTTTGCAGCGGCTGCGTCTTCCTTACCGCAAGGTCGTGTTATCGGCCGGCGATACTTCGTTCAGTTCGGCCAAGACCTACGATCTGGAAGTCTGGCTGCCCGGACTTGGGCAGTACAAGGAAATTTCGTCGTGCAGCAATTTCGAGGCGTTTCAGTCCCGCCGCGCCGGGATTCGCTTTCGCGGCCCGGCTGCCGGGAAGAGCAAGGCGCAACCGGTGCATACACTGAACGGCAGCGGCCTCGCCGCGGGGCGCACTTGGCTGGCAATCGTCGAGAACTGCCAGCAGGCCGACGGCTCGGTGCAACTTCCCGAAGCGCTGCGGCCGTACCTCGATGCCGAGCGCATCGCCGCGGACGGCAGTCTGATTTGACCTGCGTCCGCGACCCGGGGCGCCGTCAGAAGCGGAATGACCCGGCCCGCGGGCGCAGCGTGATCTCCACTTCCATCTCCTCGCCGCCGCGGACGATCGTCAGCTTGACGGTATCGCCGGCCAGTTTCAGTGCAAGCGCTTCGCTGAGCGTGCTTTTGGCTGCAATCGGCCGGTCATCGACGGCGGCGATGAAATCGCCGCCCCAGGGAATCCGGTAGTTGCCGACGACGATCTCGCGGCGGGCGCCGCGCAGCCCCTTTTCGGCGGCGACCGATCCCCGCGCGACGCCCGTGATGAGATGTCCGGTGGAAGGCAGCTTCAGCGCGCGGGCGAAACGGGAGGGCACGAAAAAGCCTTCGATGCCGATTTCCTCCGGCGGTTCGGCGCCGCCCTTGACGAAGCGCAGCAGCGGCTGCGCGCGGCTGATGGGCATGGCGAAGCCGATGCCGATGTTCCCGCTGGGGCCGTAGATCGCGGTGTTGATGCCGATGACGTTGCCGCTGGAATCGAGCAGCGGGCCGCCGCTGTTGCCCGGGTTGATCGCCGCGTCGGTCTGAATCAGATCGCGCAAAACGCCCGAGCGGTCCTGGATCGAGCGGCCGACCGAGCTGACCACGCCCGTGGTGAACGTGCCTTCCAGCCCGAAAGGATTGCCGATGGCGAGCACCTTCTGGCCTACGCGCACGTTGTCGGATTTGCCCAAGCGCAAATACGGCAGGGGGTTTTCCGCCTGGATTCGGACCAGCGCGAGGTCGTTCGGCGGATCGACGGCCAGCACCTTCGCCTTGTAGCGCGGACTGTCGGCTTCATCGGTCAACAGCGCGACCTCGATTTGGGCGCTGCCGCGGACAACGTGATGATTCGTCAGAATATGCCCCTCGGCGTCGATCAGAAACCCCGACCCGCTGGATTCCTGGGGATAGATTTCCAGAAACCAGTCGCGATGCAAGACCACGCTGGTGATATGCACCGCCGCCGGGTACGACCTTTCGTAGATGGCGATGTTCGACAACTCTTCGGGGGTAAGCGTCGAATCGGCTTCGGTCAAGGAAAGTCCGTTGGAATGGAGCGGCGGGGCGGCGGGGCGGTCGAAGGGCAGGAGATCGGGCGCCGCGGTCCAGACGACGAACGCCGCCGCGAACAGGACGGTCAGAATCACCCGGCGCATGCCGGAGGAATCGCTCGCTCGCCGTGCCGTCATGGAATCTCCGCCCGGGCGCCGCCGGCCTCGTTCCTCAACTTATGGTAAACGTCTCTGACGCGGGCCAGCGTCGCGGCCTTGCTGCCGGCGGTGTCGATTACGAAGTCGGCGTGTTTCAGTTTTTCCGCGAGCGGCATCTGGCGGGACAGGCGGGCCTCGGCTTGCGCGGACGAAGCCCCTTCGCGCTCGACGAACCGCGCGATTTGCACGCTGCGCGGACAGGCGGCCACGATCAGCCGGTCGTAGCGCTTGTAGCTGCCGCTCTCGACCATGATGGCCGCTTCCACAACCGCGACGGCATGGGCGCCGCCGGCCTCGACTTCGGCGAAAAACCGTTGCTGCCTTTCGAATACGCGCGGGTGGACCAGCGCGTTCAACCGCTTGAGCTTTTCGGGGTCGTTGAAGACGACGGCGCCGAGTTTCTTGCGGTCGATCGTCCCGTCGGGGGCGAGGATTGCCTTGCCGAACGTCTCGACCGCATCGGCATAGGCCTCGCCGCCGGGCATGAGCACGGCGTGGCCGAGCTTATCGGCGCGGACGACGCGGGCGCCCAACCGTTCCAGTTCGGCGGCGATGAAGCTCTTGCCGCTTGCCAAGCCGCCGGTCAGGCCGACTTTCAGCATCCGGCGGCGGATCCGGCGGGCGCAGGAAGGATGAAATTGGTTGGCCGGGGAGGATTCGAACCTCCATAGCGGGCGTCAAAGGCCCGTGTCCTACCATTAGACGACCAGCCATCCATGCGTCTTTGCTTCAGCTTAGCACGCCGCCGGCGGGCTTACTCTTCCGGTCGAACAATCCGCCCGAACTGGGCGCCGCCTGCCTCGCCGTGCCGCCATATGCCGGCGTAACGGTCTTCGTAAAAGAGTACGCGGGCGGTAAACGTACCCAGCCCGGGAATGCCTGCGTCGGTCAGGCTGACCATCGGCGTATCCCCGGCCCAGAGCAGCTTGACCGGAACCGGAAGGGTCACGTCGTGGTCGCCGTACTGGATGCGCGAATGGAAAGTCCAGATATCGCCGCCGAGCTTGGCGACTTTCTCGATCTCGTAGCGCTCGACGCGCAGCTTGCGGTCTTCGCGCCCGTCGATGGTGAAACTGCCTTCGAGGACGACTCCGCGCATGGATGCGGCGAAGGCTTCCTCGCGGGCCTGCCGCTCGGCGTCGTTGGGGGGCGCGGTCGAGGAGCAGCCCCAGAAAATCAGGCATGCAAAAACGGCGGGGCGCATGGATATTACGATACGCCTTTTCGCCGCCGGACGCGAAATTTCCAGGTTCAGGCCGACCTGCTTCCGTCCGCGCCGCCGGCGAGCTTCAGAAAGACATCCTCGAAGTAATCGTCGGGCATGCCCGCCGCGGCGCGAATCTCCGCGGGCGAGCCCTGCGCGGCAATCGAGCCTTCGCGCAGAATGAGACAGCGGTTGCAGACGCGCTCGACAAAACTCATCAAGTGGGAGCTGATGACGACGGTCGAACCCTCAGCGCGCAGCCGTTCGAGCCGCAATCGCGCCAGGCGCATGCTCTCGGCGTCGAGACCGTTCAGCGGCTCGTCGAGCAGCAGGAGCGGCGGATTGCCCAGCCAAGCGGCGATCATGCCGATTTTCTTGCGCATGCCGAACGAGTAGCCGCGGATCAACGCGTCGGCTTGGCGGGTCAGCGCGAAGTAGTCCAGGTCGGCGTCGATCTGCGCGGCAGCGTCGATTCCCTTGATTCCGGCGGCGAATTCCAGGAACTCCCGGCCGGTGAGCAGGTCGTAGAGGATCAGTTCCTCGGGCAAATAACCGATTTTGCGTTTTGCTTCGAGCGGCTCGCGCCGCGGGTCGGTTCCCGCAACGGATACGGCTCCGGCATCCGGCGTCTCCAGCCCCAGGACGGTTTTCAACACGGTCGATTTGCCCGCGCCGTTGGCGCCCAACAGGCCGAAAATCTCCCTGTCGGCGGTGAATGAGACGCCGTTGACGGCGACGGTGTTCGCGAAGCGCTTGGTCAAGCCTTCGACCGCCAATGCCGGGGCGCTCAAAGCGGCGGTCCTCCGATGCGGGCGGCCGTTTGCCGCGCGCGGTTGGCGAGAGCATGGAGCGCATAGGCATGGAGCGCCGCGATCCACGGCAGATACGGCCAAAAGAGAACGTACGACCCGGCGAAGCCGAAACCGAGCAGCGCCGCCGGCATCAGCCCCAGCGCCGGGCGATCGGCCGTCTCGAACATGAGCAGCGCGACGGCGGACGACACGGCGAAGATGACGAGCGGCGCCTGCGCCGCCGAAACCGCGAGGTTCCCGCCGGGCAGCGCAGCGAGCGCGGCGAACGCAACCGGCAGCAGCGGAAGCGCAACAATCGACGCATGCCAGACCTTGGTTTGCCGGATGGAATCCGCCTGGACGGGCGCCGAGCGTTCGAGCCAGAAATGGGGGATTTGCCAACGAAGCAGCAGCGGAGCGAGAGAGCTCAGCGCCAGCGCGGCAAGGGCGCATCCGGCGAGAACTACCGCGGCGCTCCAGCGGGGGCCTGCGGCGGCGCGCAGGGTCCAGGCCGCGCCCAGCGAGGCAACCGCTCCCGCCGCGGCAAGGAACACCGCGGGCGAAAAGAAGCGCCGGGTCAGCAGCAGGTCGCGCAGAAGCTGCGGGCGAACTGCGCCCAAGCGGCGGGGCAAAGCGAAACCGCCGCGCCGGGGGCGCGTTTCGGATCGCCCGGCGCCCGCGCCGGACGGCAGCGGACGCCGGGCGGCGAGCCGGTATGCCGCCGCCCAGCCCAACGCCGCGGCCGGGATTGCGGGGAGAGCCGTCCAGGCGACGGCCGCCGCCGCGGTCAATCCGAGCCCGGCAACTGCCGCAGCGGTCTTCCCTTGAGTCAAGTAGAGCGCAGCGATCGCGAGTTGCAACCCCGCCGCCAAAGCGGAAAAGGCGTAGGGCGCCGTCCCGCGCAGATGTTCGGGAGCCCATACGGCGAGCAGCAGCGCGGCGAGAAGCGCATTGCGCAGGAAACAGACCGCGAAAGCAACGTGAAACCGCGCGGACGCGGGAACCGGCAGCGCTTCGAGACAGGCCGCCGCGGTTCGCGCCGGGGCGATTTCGTTGGCCGTGCTCGGATGGAAAACCGCCGTCCATGCGGCGAGGCCGAGCAGGGTCAGGGCGAATGGCTCGGGGAAAGGCCGGCCCGCGCGAAGAACCGTTTCCGCGAGTGCTGAGGCGGCCGGATGAACCGTGTAGAAAACTCCGCCGAGGATCATCGGCGCAAGCACGAACGCCGTGAAGAAACGGTCCCGCAGCAGGCGCAGGAACATCCGCAGGCGGTATCGGAGCAGGAAGAGCGTCACGGGCTGCCGGGGCGAAACCTCATGGTAACCGCAGGGAACGCTGCGTTCGAAGCCGGCCTTGCTGTGCTGTGAGCAGGCTGCCGCCGCGCTCTACGGGGACGCGCCGGCCGCTGCCGCGGCGGCGACTTGCGGAAAGACCACGCGCTGGAACTCGGGCATTTCGAGCATCGGCTCGAACGCCTTTTCCGAGGCGATCTTCCCGCGCCGGACGTAGCCCTCTTCCAGTGCTTTGCGGATGTAAAGCAGCGCCTTGTCGTAAAGCTCGACCTGAGCGTGGGCCTTGGCCATGAAAAAGTAGTATCTGCCGCGGTCGGCAACCGAACGCTCCTGCAGCAGCGTGCCGTTCGCGCCGCGGTGCTCGAAAACGAGCGGGTCGAGTTGGAGCGCCGTCAGATAGGCTTTCGAGGCGTCTTTGAACTTGCCGCGGGCGAACAGCGAAGTGCCGAGGTTGCTGTAGATCGAAGCCGAGTACGGAGCGACTTTCAGCGCTTTCCTGTAAGTCTGGCAGGCTTTCTTGTGGCGGCCTTCGGCGTGATAGACCGTTCCCAGATTGTTGACCGCTTGGCTGTATTTCCTGTCGAGCTTGAAGGCGCGCTCGTAGTTGCGCCGCGCGCAGCCGAAGTTCGTTTGCTGGTGGCAGGCGATACCCAGCTTGTTGTGAAGGCGGGCCGAGCCGGGTTCGTTCGCCAGCGCCTCGCCGTAAGTTTCCTGGGCCTCGCGGTACATCTTGCGCGCCATGTAGATATCGGCGCGTTTTTCGAGAGTCAATTCGGAATCGGGAAGCGCGAAGCGGTCCGGCTCCGCGGTGCGGTCGATCAACTGTCCCGAGACGGCCGCGGCGCACGTCAACGCCGCCCCCAAGAGCGTCAACGCCTTTGGAAAGCCTGTCATCGCACCCTTCCTCATTGCCTCGCTCCGGGCGTACCCCTCTCATTGAAGCACACCGCCGACATTTTGCAAGCGCAATCGCTTGCGGAATCGCCGTTTGTTGGTGAGGAAATGTTCCTTGGACGGCTGTCTTCCGCGCGTTTCGCGTACGGAATCAGCGCCAGGCCCGCGCTCGATGCCCGGGCGGCTCGGCGGCGCCGGCGGCGGCAACGCTGCTCTCGCCCGGCTCGCCCGCGGACGGCTCGCGGGGCGCTGCGTCCGCCGTTCGCACCGAGACCAGCCCCGAAACGCCGGGTTCGCTCATGGTCACGCCGTAGAGGCATTCGGCAATTTCGATCGTGGTCTTGGAGTGCGTGACAACGATGAATTGCGTACGGTCGCTCATTTCCCGCAACAACCGGCGGAAGCGGACGTTGTTGGCTTCGTCGAGCGCCGCATCCACCTCGTCGAGCACGCAGAACGGACTGGGCTTGTACTGGAAGGTGGCCATCAACAGGGCCAGCGCGGTCAGCGATTTCTCGCCGCCGGAGAGCAGGGCGATGTTCTGCAGGCGTTTGCCGGGCGGTTGGGCGACGATGTCGATGCCCGATTCGTCGGGGTTTTCCGCATCGGTCAGCCGCATTTCGCCGACGCCGCCGCCGAACAGCGTGGCGAACATCTTGCCGAAGTTGCGGTTCACCGCGCGAAAAGCCTCTTCGAGTTTTTCCCGCGAAGCCGCGTCGATCTCGCGGATCGTCTGCCGCGTATCCTCGACGGCCGCCAGCAAGTCGCCGTGCTGCGTATCGAGGAATATCCGGCGCTGCTCGACTTCCTCGTATTCCTTGCGGGCAAGGACGTTCACGGCCCCCAGCCGCTCGATTTTCTGCTGGAAGCCGCGGTATTGCTCCTCGGCCTCCCGCAAGTCCCTGTCGCTCGGGTTTTCGGGCGCGCTGCGGGCGATTTCTTCGATGGGCTTGCCGAGGTCGGCCCGGCAGGTTTCGTCGAGATGTTTCAGATCGGCCTGCGCCTGGACCAGGGTCAACTGCTTGTCGGATAGCTCTTGCCGCAGCGTCTCGGCGGCTTCGCGCTGTTGCTTGATCTCGCCGGCGAGCGCCGCGCTGCGTTCCCGCGAGGTTTTGAGCGCCGCGGCCGTTTCCTCGACGGTCCGGCGCAGTTCCGCGCGCCGAGCCGCGCCGGCGTCGATGCGGGCGTTGAGGCTCTCGTTGTCGGCCAAAAGCTGCGCGCGTTCCTCGTCCCAGCGCTCGATTTGCCGCGCAATCTGCTCTTGCCGCTGCTGCTGCTCTTCGCAGGCCCGGCGCGCGCGTTCCAGCGCTGCGGCCGCCGCGCGCCGCCGTTCCTCCAGCGCGGCCGCCTCGGCGCGCAACGCGGCCTGCCGCTCGCCTAGCGCCGTCAGCCTTTCGCGCTGCCCCCGGGCGCGGTCGGTCAGTTCCGCCAGCCGCGATTCCAACTCCAGGCGTTCGTCGGCGTACCGCGCGGCGGCGGCGGCTTGCTCTTCGTAATTGCCGCGCGCCTGAGCCGACTCTTCCTGCAGCCGCTCGATTTCGCGGGCGGCGGCGGCGGCGGCGTCCTCCAGCCGCCGGATTCGGTCGTCCGTTTGACGCAGTTCGTGTTCGGCGTCGAGCGCGCCTTTTTCGAGCGCCTGCAATTCGCTGCGAACCTGCTCCAGGCGTTCCGTTCGCGCCGCCGCTTCGGCCGCCGCCTCGGATGCCGCCCGCGCCGCGCCGTCGAGCCGTTTCTGCGCATCCGCGATGCGCGGAGTCAGTTCGCGCAACTCGCGTTTCAAGGCAAGCGGGCCGGCGGAAGCCTTGCCGCCTCCCGTCAAGGTGCGGCCGCGGTAGCATGAGCCGTCCGGCATGAGGAAGTAGTAATCGGGATACTGCTCGGCCAGGCGCTGCGCCGTCTTGTCGTCCTCGACAAGCCGGCAGCGGCGCAGCTTGGGCAGAAGCTCCGCCGCGGAAGCCGCGAGCCCGTTCGTCAGTCGAACGTGATCGGTCAACCGGCCGGAAACGCCCTCTTCCGGCCCCGGCTCGAACGCTTCCCCGGCGGCCGGCTGCTCGGGATGGACGAGGAACGTCGCGCGCCCGCCAATTTCGCCGCCCGCCAGACGGACCCCCGTCCTGGCCTCGTCCCAGCCGCTGACGACGACGTACTCCAGCTCGTTGCGCAGGAATCCTTCGACGGCGCGCTCGCAGCCGGCGTCCACCTCGATATAGTCCGCCAGGATTCCGAGCGGCTTGAAGCCCTCGACCCGCTTCTGTTCCACCGTGTCGAAAATGTTTTTGACCGATTCGGTCGTGTAGGCCCGGTGCGACAGGATTTCGTTGAGCGACTCGCGCCGGGCCGACAGCCGCGAAACATCTTCGCGAAGCCGGTTCGCGTCCGCTTCATGGCGTTGGCGCTGCCGTTCGAGGGATTCGATCGCCGCGCGCAACTCGTTGCTTTCGTCGATCGATTGCTCGATGCGGACTTGCTGCGCCTCGGCCTGCTCGGCGAGTTGTGCGCGGCGCTCCCTCGATTGCAGCAATTCTTCGGCGGCGGCCGCCTCGCGCTGCCGTTCCTGCTCGGCGAGCCTTTCGTTGCCGTCCAGAAACTCCTCGAGCTTTGCAAGACGGCCGCGGGCCTCGGCAATGGAGCCCAACAGCGCCAAGGTTCCGGCTCGGCCCGCCTCTTCTTCCGACAGCAGCGCTTGCAGCGATTGCTGCTCGGCTGCGATCTCGCTGTCCTTCGCCTGCAAGTTTTCCTGCACTGCGGCGGATGCGCTCTCCGCGTCCCGCGCGGTTTTTTCCGCTTCGCGCATCTCTCCGCGCAGGTTCTCGAGGCGGCTGACGATTTCGGCGGCTTCGTTTTCCGCCTGTTGCTTGCGCGCCGCGTTCTCTTCGGCCGTGCGCGCCTGTTGCTCGACGCGCGCCTTCAGCCGCTCGACCTCGACGGTCAGGCCGGCGAGATCCTCGCGCGCGGACTCGACCTGCGCCTCCCAGCGCTGCTCGCCGCCCCGCTGTTCGGCCAGTTCCTGCTCCAGGGCTTCGGTTTGCGCGTAACGCGCGCCGAAGGCCTCCTGCGCCGCTTTTGCCTCGTCGGCGAGGCGTTGGCGATGCGCGTCCATGCGGCGGAAACGGCAGCCGGAAAGCCTCGCCAGCGCCTCGTCGAGCAATTCGCGGTATTCCTCGAAGCGTTTCGCTTTCGCCGCCTGGCGCTTGAGGGAATTGGACTGCCGAACGATTTCCTGCAAGATGTCGTTGACGCGGTGCAGGTTGCGCCCGGCGTTTTCGAGTTTCAGTTCCGCCAGTCGTTTCCGCGCCTTGAACTTGGTGACGCCGGCGGCCTCTTCCATGAACGAGCGCCGATCGACCGGCCGCGCGCTGAGGATTTGTCCGATGCGCCCCTGCTCGATAATCGCGTAGTGATTCGGGCCGAGCCCCGTGCCCATGAAGAGATCGTGGACGTCGCGCAGGCGGACGGTCTTGCCGTTGAGCAGGTAGCGGCTTTCGCCGCTGCGAAACAGCTTGCGGGTGACCGTGACCTCGCCCGGACGCCCTCTCCGCGGGCGCGCCGCCCCGTTGCCGTTGCCATTACCGTTGCCATTGCCGTTGAGCCGGCCGCGGACCGGCTTTTCAACGGCGGCGTCGGGATCGACCAGGGTCAGCGTCACCGCGGCCATTCCGGAGGGCTTGCGGTTGCGCGAGCCGTTGAAGATCACGTCGTCCATGCGCCGACTGCGCAGAGACTTCGCCGATTGCTCGCCGAGAACCCAGCTTACGGCGTCGCCGATGTTCGATTTGCCGCAGCCGTTCGGCCCGACCACCGCGGCAATGCCGTTGCCGGTGAAGCGCAGCTCCCCGCGGTCGCAGAACGACTTGAAACCGAGCAACTCGACTTTTTTCAGCTTCAGCAACGAACTCTACCCCGCACGGTTCCGCCGATGCGCCGGACGCCAAGGGATGGGGCGCGGGTTGGGCTGAGAAGGACTTTCAATCGGGCGTTGCACCGCGATGTGCGCCCCATCCGCAGGCGTAGCGTCATTGTTACCTTAACTCAAGCAAATGGAACTTCGCAACAAGATTTTGTAGCCTTTACGGAAAAAAATACCAGATATGGCTACCCATTCGCACATATGTCGTTTCTTCTCAGTCGGTTAACATGGTATGTCAGAAGAAGCCGCCATGCAATTTTTTTCCGTTTCTCTCGCCGCCGCGCTGATTTTTTCGGCCTGCGGACGCCCGACGGAGCCTTCCGAGGCGGCCGCGGAGGGCGGCGGCTTCCTGACGAACATCCGTCAACTGACCTTCGGCGGGCAGAATGCCGAGGCCTACTGGTCTCCCGACGGGCGCAAGCTGGCGTTCCAGTCCACGCGGGACGGCGCCGAGTGCGACCAGATTTACGTCATGAACGCCGACGGCTCCGACGTGCGGCGCGTCTCGACCGGCAAGGGCGCAACGACCTGCGGCTACTTTCTGAGCGACAACAAGAGCATCGTTTATGCTTCGACGCACTTGGCCGGCGACGACTGCCCGCCCCGCCCCGACCGCAGCAAAGGCTACGTCTGGCCGGTCCATGCCGGCTATGACCTCTTCCTGACCGACGATCGAGGCGCCGCCCCGGCGCGCCTGACCGACGCCGCGGGATACGACGCCGAGGCCACCGTCAACTGGAAGACCGGCAAAATCGTTTACACGTCGAAATCTTCGGGCGATCTCGAATTGTGGTCGATGAACCCCGACGGGTCGGGCAAGCGGCAGCTTACGTCTTCGTTCGGTTACGACGGCGGCGCGTTCTACTCGCCCGACGGCGCGAAGCTGGTCTGGCGGGCCAACCATCCGGCGCAGGGCGAAGCCTCCGCGCGGTACGCCGAGTTGCTGGCCGACAACCTGACCGCGCCAATGAAAATGGAGCTTTTCGTCGGCGCCGCCGACGGCAGCGGCGCGAAGCGGATTACCGATTTCGGCTGCGCCAGCTTTGCGCCGCAGTTCACGCCCGACGGCAGGAGCATTATCTTCTCGTCGAACAGGAACAACTGCGACAGCCGCGAGTTCGACCTGTTCCTGATCGACCTCGACGGCTCCAACCTGCGCCAAGTGACCGATTTCGGCGGCTTCACCTCGTTCGCCGAGTTTTCTCCCGACGGCAGGCAACTGGTCTTCAGTTCCGACCGCAACGCCGAGTCGCGCTACGAATTCAACATCTTCGTCGCCGACTGGGTTGGCGATCGGGCTGCCGATTGAACGCCGTCGATTGAACGCCCGCCTCCCCCGGCCGCCCTGCGTTCTCGGGTTTTCAGTAGCGGCAGGCCGCCGGTTCGGACTTGACGTAGTAGCTCTTGTAGTTGGCCGCGCTCGGGTCCATGCAGCCGGCCAGGTTGAGCAACTCGACCTTGCGGAACTCGACGGGGTGGCTTTCGCTCTGCAGCGAGATGTAGCCGCCTTCGAGTAACTTGCCCTCTTGAAGCATCTCCGGGTCGTGTCCCTCGACGTTGCGCCCGCCCATTTGCGGCAGCTCGTATTCGAGAACCGTCTCGCCTTCGACGATGTGCCGGATGACCGCGCCGCCCAGGACCATCACTTCGGCGCGAACCCACTGCCCGCCGTGGTAGGTTTTCGATTTCGATTGTACGCAGTGCCGGGTTTGCAGCCGGCCGTTGAAGACGACGTGCGTGCCGGGCGTACACAGGTTCGCCGTCGTCCGCTCGCCTTCCCCCGTTCCGCCCAGAAGCTGCACCTCGATGGAAATCGGAAAGGTCTGGTCTTTGCCCATGGTTTCGGGCGGCGGCGAGTGCAGCATGAGGCCGCTGTTGCGCACCGCCCAGCGCGGCCCGTCCTGCGCCTGCTCGCCAATGAAGCGGTATTCGGCCGCAAGGATGTAATAGGAGAAGGGCTTCTCGTAGAAAATATGCCCGAAACGATTGTTGAAAGGCCCGTCGTAGGCCTCGTAGCCGGTCTGGATGGCTCCGTTGCGGACGCGGAACGTGTTGCCGAAATTTTCCCCAGCCGCGTAGCCCCTGATTTTGGGAATCCAGCCGTCGAGATTCTTGCCGTTGAAGAGTTGGAGCCACTCTTGGCGGTCCGGCTCCTGTCCGCCGGCCGCCGGCGCGAGCAACAGGACAAGCAGAAAACAACTCAAGCGCATGGCCGTATCGGTTCTCTCGGTCGGGTATGGCTGTTTTCGCTTCCCGGTCAGTGGACGATCAGGCGCCGGCCTCCGTACAGCTTGCCGACGCTCTTGTCGGTCAGGCGGATTTCCACTTCATGCGCGGTAAGCGGCTCGTCCACGCTGCCGGGGTAGTAGCCTACGATGTATTCGGTTTGCGCCAGAGTGGCGAGCGACGTCAGCATTTTGCGGATCACCATATTGTTGATGACCGTCAGGTCGTAGCTGCGTCCGCCGGTTTTCGGGCCGATGTCGGCGAAGTGCCTTTGACGCAATTCCTGCATATTGGCATACGACTGCCGCCGCGCGCCTGCAGTCGGATTATTTCGCGAGGGCTGCCGTATCTGCAAAGCGCCTCTGGCCGCCCTTTTGGCGATTTCGCCGTGGCCCAGCACTACGGGATAGAGCGGGATGCCGAGAGCGTTCGCCGAGCGGACGACCAGATCGGGGCTGAGTTTGGTGGTGCTGAATCCGTCAGAGAAAACGACGATCATCCGCGAGGCGTTGCCGCCGCGGTTGGCCGCGTCCCTCGCCGTTTGCATGATTGCCTCGTAAACGCGGCTGCCGCCGGCCTCGGCGGCGTAGGCCAGATCGAGCGCGCGCTGCAACTTGGCGGGGTCGCGCGTCGGTCCTGTGAAGCGGTGCAGTTTGCCGGCGAATCCATAGACCGAAATGGAAACGTCATCGCGCAGCCCCTTGAGCATGCTGTTGCCGATCATGCTGCCGTCGAGCAGTCCGCGCCGCATCACGCTGTGGCTGACGTCGAGCAGGAAGATGATCTCGGTGGGCACGGTGCGTTCCGCGGCGTCTTCGCCCTCGGCGGGAGGCCCTTCGACGAAGGCGATATTCTGCACCGCGCCGTCTTCGCGCAACTCGAAGGCCTCGGGGCCGAGTCCGCCGACGGTGGTTTTCTTGCGGTACACGTGCAGCGGCACGACCACCAGGGTCGATTCGGCGGTGATGATCAGTCCGGGGTCTTCTTCCACCGGGGCGGGCGACTGCGCGGCGAGCAAGACCGCCGGCAAAAAAACCGCCGCAATTCGCGCCCGCATGGCGTTCCAAATATAGCGCCGCCGCGCCGCCGCGTCAAGCCGCGGCTACAATAGCTTTCGATACGCCATGAAACGCTTGTTGCCTGCCATGCTCGCCGCCGCGTCCGCGGTCTTCTTCTGGGTTTCGCAAGGGGCCGCCCAGCGCGGGCGGGAAAGCGATTATCTTTCGCCCGAGTTGCGCGAAACCGTCGAAACGTTGAAGCGGGCGGCGCGCGCCGGCCCGACTTCGACGGCCAACGTCGAAGCGCGCCTCGCCGCCCTCTGGAAGTGGATCAACGCCTATTCGCTGACGGGCGGCCCGGTTCCGGTCAACGCCACGCTCGCGGCCGCTTCCGCCGCGCGCGCCGTCAACGACTGGAAACGCGGCGGCGCGCCGCCGCCGGGCGCCGTCATGCGCCCCATCGACGATTACATCTATGAGTTCACCGTCAAGGACGAACAACCCCGCGCCCTCGGCAAGGCCGTTCTCAAGACCGCCGGAACCGTCCGGGCCGGTTCCCGGCAGACCATCGAGCAGATCTACACGGTCGGCGAAAAACCCCTCGGCCCCGGCGCGAGAATCATGGTCGCCCGCCAACTCCAGGCCGACGGCGGACGCCTTCAGTTCGACGACCCGGCGGGGAACAACTACGTCTCCGCGTCGGCGTCCAACCCCGCCGTCAAACTGGGCAAGACCACCGTGCCGCTGTCCGGGATGCACGGCGGGTTCCGCGCCCCGGCGCCCATGCCGACCTTCCTCGTCGAGCAGGGGACGCTGCGCGCCGGCGATACCGTAACCATCGTTTACGGCGACCGCTCGGGCGGCGGCGAAGGCTGGCGGCAACAGACGTTCGCCACCGATCAGGCCATGCTGCCGATCTACATCGACCACGACGGCGGCGGCCGCTTCCTGACGCCCGAGTGGCCGTCGTACAGCGTCGTCGGGGGCGGGGCCGAAGGCGTCAGCGCGGTTGCGCCGTCGATCGTCGAGCCCGGCGAGCCTTTCGACCTTTCCATCCGCTGGGAAGATTTCGTGTGCAACCGCGCTTCCGGGCGCATGCCTGCCGCCGAGATCACGCTCAACGGCAAGCCTTTCCGCAGCCTCGACGCCGGCGGCCCGGCGATTCGCGTCATCGAAGACATCGAGATCGAAGAAGAGGGCATATACCGCTTCAAGACCGCCTCGGCCGACGGCAGGATCGAAGCGCTCAGCAACCCCGTCTGGGTGCGGGAAAACCCGCCCTACCGGCTCTACTGGGGCGAAACGCACACGCACACCGGCATGGCCGAGGGGCAGGGGTCACTCGACCGCTCATATGCTTTCGCCCGCGACGACGCCCGACTCGATTTCTCGGGGCTCTCCGAACACGGCATCTGGCTCACGGACGCCGAATGGGAAGCCATGCGCCGCGCCGTCGTGCGCTACTCCGAGCCGGGCAAGTTCGTTGCCTTCCTGGGATACGAGTGGACCGTCCGCCGCCAGTGGGGCGGCCATCACAACGTTTTCTTCCGCACGCCCTACCGCCGCGAGCGGGTCGGCTCACAGATCGCGCCGACGCTGAGCAAGCTCTACCAAGGGCTGCGCGAGCGTTACGACACGAACGACGTCGTCATCATCCCGCATGCCCACCAAGCGGGCGACTGGCGGCAGAACGACCCGGACATGGAAAGCATGATCGAAATCATGTCGATGCACGGCACATTCGAATGGTTCGGCAACTACTATCTGCGCCGGGGCTACCGCGTGGGCTTTCTGGCGGCGTCCGACGACCACCGAGCGCGCCCCGGATACAGTTCCACGTCGAGCCGCCAGCCGGCTTCGTCGCTGAGCCAGTTCGGCGGATTGGCGGGAGTTCTGGCGCGGGAAAAGACGGCCGACGCTATTTTCGAAAGCTTGAAGCAGCGCCGCGGCTACGCGGTCACCGACGCGCGGCGCATCATCCTCGATCTCGAAATGAACGGCGCCGGCATGGGCGAACGCGCGCCGTTCCCCGGCGACCGCCGCCTGCGGGCGCGCGCCATCGGCACGGCGCCCATTACCGCCCTGCATGTCGTCAAGAACGGTCGGACGGTTTACACGAAACGAGCCGCGGCGGACGATCTCGGCGGCAAAACCCGGCTGCTGGTCGGTTTCGAGTCCGGTTCCCAGCCGTATTTCCGCGACAACCCGCGCGGCTACCGGACCTGGACGGGAACCCTGACGGTCAGCGGCGCGAAGCTCGCGGGCGTGCGCCAAATGTTCGACAACCGCCACAAGGAATGGGTGAAAACGGACTCCGCCAATCCGGGCAAGGTCGAGTTCTCGACCGGTACCCGCGGGCGGGCGGACACCCTGCTGCTCGAGCTCGAGGGCGCCGCGCCCTCGACGGCGATCACGATCGACCTCGAACCGGCGCAGGAGTGGGGAAAGTCGCCCGTACCGGTGAGGCCGATGCGCAAGCTGCCGGCCCAGACCCTGGAATTCGCGCTGAACCGTTTGAGCGGCGGGTACGCCGTCATCGACGCCTCTATCGGCAGCGACAAAGACGCGGTCAGCTTCCAGTTGATCGACGAAGGGCAGCCGATGGAGTACGCGATCGAATACGTCGATCGGGACGAGGCGCGGCAAGGCGACTACTACTATGTGCGCGCCGATCAACTCGACGGCGCCCGCGCATGGTCTTCTCCCATCTGGGTCGGCGGCGAAGACCGCCGCTGAGACCGGCGCCGGGCCGCTTGCGGGCGCGGTCAGTTTTCGAATTCGCGCAGCCATTGCGCGAAGTCCGCCTTCAGGCGGGCCGGGGCGCGCGGCTTTTCGGCGGCCAGGTCTTTCGTTTCGGCCAAGTCGTTTTCGAGATCGAAAAAGCGGAACGGCTCGTCTTCGCCGGCGGCGCATGAACTCGCAGGCGGCCTCGGCGAACAGGTCGGTCGAATAACCCGAAACGTAGGCCGGCTCGGCGCCCCGGTAGAGGTCGTGCTCGCCGGCGTAAACGTGGGTGTAATAGTCGGCGTTGCCGCTGCGAATGCCCGGGAACTCGTCGGCGACCCTACGAGTTGTCAGCGATGCTGCGCATCCACTGCGTGCAGTTGTTCTACAACATGAGCGATCCGGGGATGGAGGACATGCTGTACGAGCTCGAGTCGGTGAGGCGTTTCGTGGGTTTGTCGTTGGCCGAGCCGCTGCCGGACGAGACGACGATCTTGCATTTTCGGCACTTGCTGGAGAAGCACGAGTTGGGCGGAGAGTTGTTGGCGGAGATCAACCGGCGCCTGGAGGCGCAGGGGTTGCGCTTGCAGAAAGGGACGATTGTGGACGCGAGCATCATGGAAGCGCCGTCGTCGTTGAAGAACCGCAAGCGGGAGCGGGACGGAGAGATGAAGCAGACGAGGAAGGGGCGGCAGTGGCATTTCGGGATGAAAGCGCACATCGGAGTGGACGCGGGGACGGGGCTGGCGCATAGCGTGGCGGCGACGGGGGCGAACGTGGCGGACGTGACGCAAGTGGGGCTGCTGCTGCACGGCGGGGAGGAACAGGTACACGGAGATGCCGGGTATCAAGGAGTGGAGAAACGGCCGGAGCAGCGGGAGCGCGCGCTGGACTGGCAAGTGGCGATGAGGCCCGGCCGGCGGCGGCAGTTGGCGGCGGGCAGCGCGGCGGCGCAGGCGGAGCGGCGCAAGGCGCAGGTGCGCGCCAAGGTGGAGCATCCGTTTCTGTATGTGAAGCGGCGCTTCGGCTACGCGAAGGTTCGCTATCGCGGCTTGGCCAAGAACAGGGAACGGCTCAGCCTGTTATTCGGCTTGGCCAATCTGCTCATTGCCGAGCGTTATGCCGCAGCCTGAGCGCCACAACGCAGGAGCAGTGCGTCCACAGCGGCTCGAAGCCGCTGAAACGGGGGCATAACCACTGCCAAGAGCTCAAAATCAGCACAATTTCCATGCAAATCTCGATGAAAACCCCTCCTCAAACGCCTCCGTCCGCCAACATCATCCTTCCTCCGCCCCTCTTGCTTTCTTGTTCAGACCTTCCCTAACCGCGGTAGCGGCGGAAGATCAACGCGCCGTTGGTGCCGCCGAAGCCGAACGAGTTGGTCAGCGCGTATTCGATTTCCATCGGGCGCGCCTGCCGCGGCACGTAATCGAGATCGCAGCCTTCGTCGGGCGTTTCGAGATTGATCGTCGGCGGCGCGGTCTGATCGCGGATCGCCAATACGGCGATGCCGGCCTCGAGACCGCCTGCGCCGCCCAGCAAATGCCCGGTCATCGATTTGGTGGAGCTCACGGCTACCGATTTGGCGCAGCCGCCGAACACGGCTTCCACCGCCTGCGACTCGATGCGGTCGCCGAGAGGCGTCGATGTGCCGTGCGCGTTGACGTACTGGATATCGGATGGAGCGATGCCGGCGTCCTCGATGGCGCTGCGCATGACGCGCTGCGCGCCGTCGCCGTCTTCCGCTGGCGAAGTGATATGAAACGCGTCGCCGCTCATGCCGTAGCCGACCAGCTCGGCGACGATCTCCGCGCCGCGCCGCCGCGCGAACTCCAATTCCTCGATAACCAGGATGCCGGCGCCCTCGCCGATGACGAAACCGTCGCGCTCGATGTCCCAGGGCCTGCTGGCTCGTTCGGGTTCGTCGTTGCGCGTCGAAAGCGCCTTCATGTTGCCGAAGCCGGCCACGCTCAGCGGCGTAATCGCGGCCTCCGACCCGCCGCAAATCATGGCGTCGGCGTCGCCGCGCTGGATCAGGCGGAAGGAATCGCCGATCGCATGGGCGCCGCTGGTGCAGGCGGTCGCCGTGGCCGAGTTGGGGCCTTTCGCCCCCCAGCGAATCGACACGTGGCCCGAGGCCAGGTTGACGATCGACGCGGGAATGAAAAACGGCGATATCTTGCGCGGTCCGCCCCGCACGAGCTTCAAATGCTCGCGCTCGATCACATCGAAGCCGCCGATGCCGCTGCCGACGTAAACGCCCACGCGGTGCGCATTGCCCGGAGCCGTTTCGAGGCCGGCCGTCTTCATCGCAAACTCGCTCGCAGCAAGCGCGAAAAAGATGAAGCGCCCCATCTTGCGCAGGTCTTTTTTGTCCACGAAATCGAGCGGGTCGAAACCCTCGACCTCGCCGGCGATGCGACAGCCGAACCCTTCCGTGTCGAAATGCGTGATGCGCCCGATGCCGTTGCGCCCCGCGCACAGGCTCGCCCACGATGCTTCCGTGTCCGGCCCGACCGGAGAACACAGGCCGACACCGGTAACAACGACTCGTTTCGACAAGGACTGCCCCGACTGTTTCAGATTCAAGCCGCCCCGTTACGACCGCCGCGCTTTCATTGCTTCTTGGTCTTGATGTACTCGACTGCGTCGCCGACGGTGCGGATCTTTTCCGCGTCTTCATCGGGAATTTCGATATCGAATTCCTCTTCGAAGCCCATGATCAACTCGACGACATCGAGGGAATCGGCGTTCAACGACTCCTGGAAAGACGCTTCCGCAGTCACTTCCGACGCCTCGACGCTCAATTGCTCGCAGATAATTTCGACAACTTTCTGGTTGATGTCCATACACCCTCCCCCATGAGGTTACGACGAATCTCTGATTCTAGCCCGGTTCCGGCGCCCGTGGCAATACGCGGCTGAACGAACGGGATTCGACGACGGCTTCAGAGCGTTCGCACATAGGCGATGACGTTGTCCTTCTCCTCGTCGCTCATCAGCTTCTCGAAAGCGGGCATGCCGCCGCCGCCCTTGTTCAGATTCTCGAGCAGGTTGTCGTAGGTCGCCTCCTTGCCGCTGGGCAGCTTGCCGTCCTTGACGCCGGCCAAGCCGGGCCCGATCTTCTTTTCCATGTTGTCGGCGTTGTGGCAGACCACGCACTTCGTCTCGAAGGCTTCCTTGCCCGCTTCAAAGTCGCCGTCGCCGTCGCCCGCAAAAGCGAAAGGCGCGGCCAGGCTCAAGACCGCCGCCGGGAATGCCCCAGTGAGAAAACGCGAGAAGAAACGCTTGTTCAGCATGATTTTTCGATAATCCTCCGAAACCGCTAGTTTAGCGCAACGCGCCCGCGGCGCGCCGGTCTTGGGTTGCGTCCATTGGTCGGGCGATTTTTCGGTTCCGGTTCGAACGGCGGCCATAATGGGATCGGGTTGCGGCTCTGGAGCCTCCATCCGAAATATCTGGACGCCCGCGGGCTGGTTGCGCTGTGGCGCGAAGGGCTCCTGGCGCAGGCGGTGCTCCGGGGAACAACCGCCGGGTATCGACGCCACCCCCAACTGATCCGCTTTCGCGCGCACCCGTCGCCGGTTGCATGCATTGCCGCCTACCTGCGCGAGGTGCATGCCGAATCCGCCGCGCGCGGCTACCGCTTCGACGCCGGTAAAATCGCAGCCGAGCGCATCCGCGGCCGCCTCGAGGCGCCGCGCGGACAACTGGAGTTCGAGTGGCGGCATCTGATGGGCAAGCTGAAAACGAGAGATCCCGCGCGTCATGCCGCGCAGTCCGCTGTTTCGGAAGCCGCCCCGCATCCGCTCTTCCGTGTCGTCCCCGGAGGAATCGCCGAGTGGGAACAAACGTGACACCGGGCTTTCAGCCTGCGCCGGAAACGGGCTGCCGCCTGCCCCGAAACCGCCCGGATTGACACCGATTCGGGGGATTCCCTAGCATCAAGACAGGGGCTTATCCGTGGCCAGAATCATCATTCCCACGCCGTTGCGGCAGTTCGCCGGCGGCAACGACTCCGTCGATGTCGAGGCGGCGAACGTCGGCGAAGCGCTGGCGAAGCTCGTCGAAGCGCATCCCGAAATCGAAAACAACCTCTTCAACAGCGAAGGCAAGCTGCGCAGCTTCGTCAACATCTACGTGAGCGACGAAGACATCCGCTATCTCGACCGCGAAGCGACCGCCGTGGGCGAAGACGACACGATCAGCATCGTGCCCTCCATCGCCGGCGGGTCGACGAACGGCCTGCCCGATCTTTCCAACAAAGAGATCATGCGCTACAGCCGCCACCTCATCCTGCCGGAGGTGGGCATCGACGGACAGCGCAAGTTGAAAGGCGCCAAAGTGCTGCTGGTCGGCGCCGGCGGCCTGGGCGCGCCGCTGGGGCTGTATCTGGCCGCGGCCGGCATAGGCAGGATCGGCATCGTCGATGCCGACGTGGTGGACGAAACCAACCTGCAGCGGCAGGTGATCCACGGTTCGAAAGACGTGGGCCGTTCGAAAATCGACTCCGCCGCCGAGACGATGCAAGACATCAACCCCTACCTCGAAATCGTCAAATACGAGACCACGCTGACCAGCGCCAACGCGCTCGAAATCATCGCCGATTACGACGTGGTGGTCGATGGCACCGACAACTTTCCCACCCGCTACCTAGTCAACGACGCCTGCGTGTTGCTGGGCAAGCCGAACGCCTACGGCTCGATCTTCCGCTTCGAGGGGCAGGCGACGGTTTTCCACCACGAAAACGGCCCCTGCTACCGCTGCCTGTACCCCGAGCCGCCCCCGCCCGGGCTGGTGCCGAGTTGCGCCGAGGGCGGCGTGCTGGGCATTCTGCCGGCGCTGGTGGGCAGCATCCAGGCCACCGAGACGGTGAAAATCATCTTGGGCAAGGGCGAGTCGCTGAGCGGCCGCTTGGTGCTCTACGACGCCCTCAACATGCGCTTCCGCGAATTGAAGCTGCGCCGCAACCCCGCCTGCCCGGTCTGCGGCGACAACCCGACGGTCAAGGGATTGATCGACTACCAGCAGTTCTGCGGCATTCCGCAGCAGGCCGCGGCGCAAGCGGCGGAAGAAAAACTGCCCGAAATCGCGCCGGCCGCCCTGAAAGCGCGCATGGACGCCGGCGACGGCGTGTTCGTGCTTGACGTGCGCGAGCCGCACGAATACGACATCGCCAACATCCCGGGCACGACGCTGATCCCGCTGGGCGAACTGGGTAAGCGTGTCGGCGAACTGGACGCGACGGCCGACATCGTAATCCACTGCAAGAGCGGCATGCGCAGCGGCAAGGCCCAGCGGCTGTTGAAAGACATGGGCTTCAGCCGGGTAACCAACTTGGCCGGCGGCATCCTGCGCTGGAGCGACGAAGTCGACCCGACGGTGCCCAAGTATTAGACCCCGCCGCGGGCGACGATTCCGGCGGCAAAGCCGCTTGGCGCGCATCCGGCGGCCATCGCCGGCTGCGCTAGACTGGGCGGTACAGAGCCCGTCTCCATGCAAAATGTCAACGTCCTCGGATTGATCCTGGCTGGAGGAAAAGGGACGCGGCTGCACCCCCTCACCAAAGAGCGCAGCAAGCCCGCGGTTCCTTTCGGCGGGAAATACCGCATCATCGACTTCGTTCTCAGCAATTTCGTCAATTCGGGCATCTATTCCCTGTACGTCCTCACCCAATTCAAGAGCCAGTCGCTGCTCCAACACATGGGCAAGGCCTGGCAGTTTTCGCAACTGCTGTCCGATCAATACATCCTGCCCGTGCCCGCCCAGATGCGCCGCGGCGAAAAGTGGTATCAGGGCACGTCCGACGCCGTTTACCAGAACATCCACCTCATCGAGCTTTCCCGCCCCGAGTTGGTCGCGGTCTTCGGCGCCGATCACATCTACTACATGGACATCCGCCAGATGATCGATTTCCACCGGCAAAAAGAATCCAAGGGAACCATCGCCGCCTTGCCCGTTCCGGTGTCCGAATCCAAGCGTTTCGGCGTTATGGAAATCGATGCCGACTGGCGCATTATCGCTTTCCACGAGAAAGTCGAGCGTCCGCCGGAAATCCCCGGACGCCCGGGCTGGTGTCTGGCGTCGATGGGCAACTACATCTTCGAAACCGGCGCGCTGGTCAGCGAGCTGCGCCGCGACGCCGCCCGCCCCGACAGCGACCACGACTTCGGCAAGAACATGCTGCCCGAGATGATCCGGGAAATGCCGATCTACGCCTACGATTTCCACTCGAACGCCGTCCCCGGCGAGTTGCCCCACAACCGCGGCTACTGGCGCGACGTCGGCGCCATCGAAGCCTACTACGACGCCAACATGGATTTGCGTTCGCCCAAACCGTCCCTGAACCTTTACAACTACGAATGGCCGCTGCGCACCGCGGACTACCCGGCCGGCCCGTCGCGCTACTCGGCCGACACCGAAGGCAACATCGGCCGCGCCGTCGATTCGGTCGTCTCGGAAGGCAGCATCGTTTACGGCGCCGAGGTCGTCCGCTCGATCCTGGGGCGCAAGGTTTTCGTGGGCAGCGGCGCAACCGTCGAAGACTCCATCGTCATGGCGCGCTGCCACGTTGGCGCGGGCGCGAAAATCCGCCGGGCGATCATCGACAAGAACGCGCGCATCCCCGCCGGCGCGCGCATCGGTTTCGACGAGCAGCAAGACCGCGGGCGCTACCACGTCTCGGAAAGCGGCATCGTCGTCGTAGAAGGCTTCCGTACGCCGATCCCCATCAACCCCGTCGCCGTCTGAGGAGGAAAGCCCCCCATTGACGCGGCGGCCTCAGCCGAACCAGCGTCGAAATGCGGCGATCGTCGCTTGCGCCGCGGCCGCGGAATCCGGCAGCGGGAAGGCCTCTGCCGAGGCGTAGCCGCCGTATCCGATTTCCTTGAGCGCCGCCGCGATCGGGCCGAAGTCCAGGTGGCCCATGCCGGCGGCGCGCCGATTGGAATCGACGAAATGCACGTGCCCGATTGCGCCCCGCCCCGCGCGGACCGCCTCGGCGATGTCCGCTTCCTCGATATTCATGTGGAACAAGTCGGCGAGCAGCTTGACGTTCGCCGCGCCGTGCTCGCGCAGCAGCGCGGCGCCTTCCGCAATCGTGTTCACCAAGTTGGTCTCGTAACGGTTGAGCGGCTCGTAAATGAGCGCGGTTCCGCGTTCGCCGGCGTAAGCGCCGAGCTCGCGCAGCGCGCCGCCGAGCAGTTCCAGCGCCGTCGGGCGGTCGATCGCCCCGCCCCAGCGGCCCTGCATCGAGCCGACAATCGCGGGCGCGCCGAAGGCCGCTCCGAAGTCGATGATCCCGCACACGAAATCCGCGGCTTCACGCCGCCGCCGCGGCTCGGGGTCGGTCAGGCTCAGCCCGTGAACCACCATTCCCGCGCCCGTGCCTACCGCCGCAACTTCGAGGCCGCGCTCGGCCGTCAGACGCCGCAGAGCATCAAGATCGACCGCGTCGGCGGACGGCGCGAAAATTTCGACCGCATCGAAACCCAGATCGGCGGCCTTGGCGCAAGCCGCGCCGAGAGCGTCCCAGAAGACGAACGGACCGCCGCGCGCCTGCTCGACGAGACTGACGGTAACCGCCGAGCGGATCATGCTTCGCTCCCGACTTCGATGACGGCCTTGATGACGCCCGATTCAGGCCGCGTGTAGCCGTCGAAGTTGCCGATCACGTCGTCGAACGCCGTGCGGTGCGTAATCCATGGGCGCGTGTCGATCGTGCCGTCTTCGATCAATCCGATGATCCGCCGGAAATCGCGCGGCAAGGCGTTGCGCGAGCCCTTGATGGTCATTTCGGGCCGGTGCAGCGCCGGATGCGGGAACGCAATCTCCTGCGTGGTAATGCCGACGTAAACGAGCGTGCCGGTGTGCGCAACGTATCCGAGCGCGGCGCTCATCGAGCGGTTGCTGCCGGTGGCGTCGGTAACCACCTTGTACATGCCGCCGCCCGCGGCCTCGCGCATCTGCTCGATTTCGCCGCCGCCCTGAAAAAGGATCGTATGCGCGACGCCGTAGCGCTCGCGGCAAAACGCGAGCCGCGATTCGACCATGTCCATGACCGTGATTTCAGCGCCGGTCAGCCGCGTGAACTCCAGCACGGCGAGGCCGATGGGGCCGGCGCCGACGATCAACACGCGGTCGCCTTCCTTGGCCCCGCCGCGGTCGGTTGCGTGGCAGCCGATGCCCAGCGTTTCCACCAGCGCAAGCTGCTCATGCGAGAGATTGGCCGACGGATGCAGCTTTTCCGCGCGGATCAAAAACCGGTCGCACAGGCCGCCGTCGATCATCACGCCGATCACTTCGAGCGCCTGGCAGCAGTTGGGGCCGCCGTTGCGGCAGGCGAAGCACGCGCTGCAATTCATGTACGGCTCGACGCTGCAGCGGTCGCCGGGCCGCACGTTGGCGACGCCCTCGCCCGTTTCGAGAACCGTGACCCCGAGCTCATGGCCGGGGATGCGCGGATAGCGAAAGAACGGCATCTTGCCCAGATAGCCGCTGTAATCGGTTCCGCAAATGCCCATGCGCTGCGTCCGCACCAGCGCCTGCCCCGGCCCGGGCGGCCCCGGCTCTTCGATTTCGACGTGTTCGAAATGCCTGGGCTCCATCAGTCGAATCGCTCGCATCGCTTGCCTCTCTTACACTATTCCATACCCCCTATCCACTATGCTGTAGAGGGGCAATCGTTCCCCGCAGGAGGCTCGACCGATGGAAAAAACGAAAAATCCCGCGTTCTACGCCGCGCTCGCGTGCGCCGCCGCCTTGGGCTGCGCCGCGCCCGCGCCGCCGCCCGCCGCCGAGCAGGCCGAGCGCGGCCCGCGCACCCAGCCCGGCACGGAAATGGGACTCTACGCGCCGGCCCAGCACGACCTTTACGACGGCAAGTTCGTCATTTCAGGAACGCGCATCCACCAAGTCGGCACGCTCAACGACGAAAGCCCGTGGGATCACATGGGCAACGACGCCTCCACGCTGCGCCCCGTCGAAGGCACGGCTGAAATCGACGTCAACGAAATCGAAAACACGGGTACTTTCCGCGCGGAACTCAAGCTGCCCGAAGGCGACTACGTGATCGACCTCAAGGAAATCAAGGAGTTCTCGCCGTGTCAGGACGGCGGCATCGCCGCCTTCCTGTTCGAGCACGGCGACTCCGGCTGCGGCGACGCCAACTGGCCCAAAAGCCTGCTCTACGTCGCCGGCTGGGGCATGGGCTCGGCTACGCTCAACGGCGAGACGCTCTACGACAACTACGAAATCCACTTCATGGTGACCCAGGGGATGCGCAGCCGCGACTTGGTCGCGCATTACCCGCTCGAAGGCAAGAGCGGCGCCGCCGGCGCGGTGAACCCCGCCCTGCAGCAACTCGATTTCTACATCCGCAGCCCCGAAAAGAACGCGGCCAACCACCCCGACCGCGAAGTTTTCGATCACTTCTTCGCCATGGAAGTGACCTGGAAATAGTGTTCCGCCATGACGAAAACGAATGCAAAGGAGGCGGGCAATGGCTGAGGCAGGCAAGCGGAAAGATGCGGCCCGCGCGGCGCGGTTCCTTGTCCCGTCCCTTGCTCTCCCGCTGAGCCTGCTCGGCGCCCCGAAGAGCGGCGGCGCCATCGATTTCACCCGCGACGTGCGCCCGATCCTTTCCGACCGCTGCTTCGCCTGCCACGGGCCGGACAAGGCCAAGCGCCTGAGCGGGCTGCGCTTCGACATCGAAGAAGACGCCTTCGCGGAGTTGGCCGGCGGCGGCCGCGCGATCGTCCGCGGCGAGCCCGAGCAAAGCGCGCTGATCGAGCGAATCTCGACCGCCGACACGGCGCGGCGCATGCCTCCCGCGGCGATGGGACACGACCCGCTGAGCGCCGAAGAGATTGCCGCGCTGCGCGAATGGGTGCGCCAAGGGGCGACTTGGGAGCGGCATTGGGCGTTCCTCCCGCCGCGCAAGGCGCCCGAACCGCAAACGTCTTCTTCATGGGGGCGCAACGCCATCGACCGCTTCGTGCGCAAGCGCCTGGAGCAGGAAGGGCTGACGCCCGCGGAACCCGCCCCGCGGACGACGTTGATCCGCCGGGCGTCGCTCGACCTCACCGGCCTGCCGCCAATGCCGGAACAGGTGCGGGCGTTCACCGCAGACCGCTCGCCCGACGCTTACGAAAAAGTCCTCGACCGCCTACTGGCCTCGCCGCAATACGCCGAACGCATGGCCTACCGCTGGCTCGACGCGGCGCGTTACGCCGACACCAACGGCTATCAGAACGACCGGCCGCGCGACATGTGGCGCTGGCGCGACTGGATTATCGAGGCGTTTGCCGGCAACATGCCCTTCGACCGCTTCACCGTCGAGCAATTGGCCGGCGACCTGCTGCCCAACCCGACTCTGGCGCAGAAGATCGCCACCGGATTCAACCGCAACCACCGCGGCAACGCCGAGAACGGCACCGACCCCGACGAATACCAAGTCGAATACGCCGTCGATCGGGTCGAAACCACGGCCACCGTCTGGCTGGGGCTGACGATGGGCTGCGCGCGCTGCCACGACCACAAGTACGACCCCATTACGCAAAAGGAATTCTACGAGTTCTACGCCTATTTCAACAACGTCTCCGACCGCGGGCGGTATTTCAAATACGGCAACACCCCGCCGCTGGTCGCGGCGCCGACCAACGCGCAGCAAGAGCGGTTGGACGCCCTCGACGCGCAGATCCGCGAGGCCGAGCAGCGCTTGGCCGCCCGCCGGGACGAAATCGCGCAAGGCATCGATTCCGCCGCGCCCGAGCAATTCCCCTCGTGGATTTTCGACGAGCGCTTGGCCGCCCGCCGCGGCTTCGACGACGCCGGCCGCGCGCAAGGCAAGATCGGCCGCGCCGCGCATCTGGACGGCGAGCGCTACTACGACCTGGGCGACGCGGGCGATTACGATTTCTACGACCCCTTCACCGTTTCCGCCTGGATTGCGCCCGAGTCCCCAACGGGCGGCATCGCCGCGCGCTGCCTGCCCGCGCCTAAGGGCTACGGCCTTTTCCTGATCGACGGCAAGCTGCAATTGCGCATCGACACCGCGAGCATCTCCGACCGCATGCGGGTCGAGTCGCTCGCAGAGATTCCCTTGCGCCGCTGGACGCACGTCGCCGGCGTTTACGACGGGACGCGCACGACCGACGGCATGAAGCTCTACATCGACGGCCGCCCCGCCGCCGCGCGCATGGTAGTCGATGAATCGCTCAACCCCACGCGGGTCAAGGCGCCGCTGCGCATCGGCTTCGGCCCCGGCGCCAACGACCGCTTCCGCGGCGCGATCGACGAGGCGCGGCTCTATTCCCGCGCGTTGAGCGCCGAGGAAGTCGGCCTGCTCGCGGTTGCGGAAACGCCGGCGCAGATCGCCGCGCTCGCCGCCGGCGAACGCAGCGCGGCGCAACAACGCAAGCTGCGCTGGGCGTACCTGAGCGCCATGGCCCCCGCGCCCGTCAGGGACGCCTGGAGCAGCCTGCGCCGCCTGCGCCTGCAACGCGAGGACTTCGCCGCCTCGCTGCCGACCGTCATGGTCATGGACGAGCGCGCCGACGTCCGCCCGACGCACGTCCTCCACCGCGGCGCCTTCGACGCCCCCCGCGAGCGCGTCCTGCCGGGACTGCCGGCGGCGCTGCCGCCTCTGCCCGCGGGGCTGCCCGACAACCGGCTCGGCCTGGCCCGCTGGCTCACCGACCCGGCGCACCCGCTCACCGCGCGCGTCACGGTCAACCGCTTCTGGCAGATGCTGTTCGGCCGCGGCATCGTTTCCACGGTCGAGGATTTCGGTTCGCAAGGCGCCGCGCCCTCGCACCCCGAGTTGCTCGACTGGCTGGCGGTCGATTTCGTGGAAAACGGCTGGGACGTCAAGCGCCTGCTCAAAACGATCATGATGAGCGCCGCGTACCGCCAATCGTCGAAACAGACCGCCGAGACGATCGCCCGCGACCCCGAAAACGTCCTGCTGGCGCGGGCGCCGCGCCTGCGCCTGCCGGCCGAGTCGATCCGCGATCAGGCGCTGGCCGTCGCCGGCCTGCTCAACCCCGAGATCGGCGGCCCCTCGGTCAAGCCCTACCAGCCCGCCGGCCTGTGGAAAGAACTCTCCAACTGGGGCGCGTACGAAAACGACCGCGGCGGCAAGCTCTACCGCCGCAGCCTCTACACCTTCTGGAAACGCACGCTGGGGCCGCCGGCGATGCTGGCCTTCGATGCCGCGGACCGCGAATCGTGCGTCGTGCGCGAAGTGCGCACCAACACGCCCATCCAGGCGCTCAATCTGATGAACGACGTGACTTACGTCGAAGCCTCGCGGCTGTTCGCCGAGCGCATGATCCGCGAAGGCGGCGCGCGGGCGGATGCGCGCTTGGCCTACGGCTTCGAGTTGGCTACGGCGCGGCGTCCCGCGCCGGAAGAAAGCCGCATCCTGCTGCGCGCCCTGCGCCGCTACGAAGACCGCTACCGCACAACCCCCGCCGACGCCGAAAAATTCCTGGCGCAAGGCGAGCATCCGCGCGACGAGTCGATCGCCGCGCCGGAAGCGGCCGCCTACGCGGCCGTCGCCGGCATGATCCTCAACCTCGACGAAACCATCACCAGGGAATAAGCCCATGAAACCCGCTGTGAATCTCGAACTTACCCGCCGCCATTTCTTCTCCCGGTCGGCTCACGGGTTGGGCGTCGCGGCGCTGGGCAACCTGCTCGCTGACGATCTGCCGGCGGCCGCCGACCGGCCCGGCCTGCCGGGACTGCCGCACTTGGCGCCCAAGGCCAAGCGCATTATCTACCTGTTTCAATCCGGCGGCCCGTCGCAAATGGACCTCTTCGATCCCAAGCCCGGCTTGGCGAAACTCCACGGGCAGGAGTTGCCCGACTCGGTGCGCAACGGCCAGCGTCTCACCGGCATGACGGCGGCGCAGACCAGCTTTCCGACCGCCGCCTCGAAATTCCGCTTTTCCCGCCACGGCCGCTCGGGGCAGCAGTTCAGCGAGTTGCTGCCCCATACCGCCGGCATTGCTGACGAGATCGCCGTCGTCCGCTCGATGCATACCGAACAGATCAACCACGACCCGGCGATCACCTTCCTGCAAACCGGGCATCAACTCGCCGGACGCCCCAGCCTGGGTTCGTGGCTGTCGTACGGCTTGGGCAGCGAAAGCAAGAACTTTCCGGCGTTCGTCGTCATGGTTTCGCTGGGCAGCGGCGGCCAGCCGCTCTATTCGCGGCTGTGGGGCAGCGGTTTCCTGCCCACCCGCTATCAGGGCGTCAAATTCCGCGCCGGGCGCGAGCCGGTGCTCTATCTCAACGACCCGCAAGGCTTTTCGCGGGAAGACCGCCGCCATTACCTCGACGACCTCGCCTCCCTCAACCGCCTGCGCTACGCCGAATACGGCGACCCGGAAATCGAAGCGCGCATTGATCAATACGAGATGGCCTACCGCATGCAGGCCTCGGTGCCCGAATTGACCGACCTTTCGGGCGAGCCGGAACACGTCTTCGAAATGTACGGCCCCGACGCGCGCAAGCCCGGCAGTTTCGCAAGCAACTGCCTGCTGGCGCGGCGGCTGGTCGAGCGCGGCGTGCGCTGCGTCCAACTCTTTCATCGCGGCTGGGACCACCACAACGGCCTGCCCCGCAGGCTCGCCGAGAAATGCAGGCAGACCGACCAGGCCTCGGCGGCGCTGGTCAAAGACCTCAAGCGGCGCGGCATGCTGGAAGACACGCTGGTCGTCTGGGGCGGCGAGTTCGGACGCACGGTTTACTGTCAGGGCAAGCTGACCCGCGAAGTTTACGGACGCGACCACCACCCGCGCTGCTTCTCGCTGTGGTTGGCCGGCGGCGGCGTCAAGGGCGGCGCAACCTACGGCGCGACCGACGATTTTTCCTACAACGTCGTCGAAAACCCCGTCAGCGTCCACGACCTGCATGCAACCCTGCTGCACCTGCTCGGCGTCGATCACAAAAAGCTGACCTTCAAGTACCAAGGGCGGCATTTCCGCCTGACCGATGTTCACGGTAACGTCGTCAACGAGATACTGGCGTAGCGGCCCGCGGTTCCGATGCCCGTATCGAAGCCTATCGCCGCCCCCGCGGATCCTGCAGCCCCTGCGAAGCCCGTCGCCGTCGTTACCGGCGCGAGCCGCGGCATAGGCCGCGCCGTCGCCGTCGAGTTGGCTGCGACTCATTCCGTGGTCGGCACGTTCCGCGGCAACGCCGAAGCCGCGCGCGCCCTGCGCGAGGAAACCGGCGCCGAAACCGTGCGCATGGACGCCGCCTCGGCTGCCGACCGCGCGGCGCTGGTGCGGTTCGTCCGCGAACGGCACGGCCGCATCGACCTGCTGGTCAACAACGCCGGCATGGCCCCGCGCGAGCGCCGCGACATCCTCGAAGCTACGGAAGAAAGCTTCGCCGAGGTTCTCGACGCCAACCTCAAGGGGCCGTATTTCCTGACCCAGGCGGCGGCCAAGCTGATGCGCGCGGGCGGCGGCGGACGCATCGTCTTCGTCACTTCGATTTCCGCCTATGCGTCCTCGACCGCCCGCGGCGAATACTGCGTCTCGAAAGCCGGGCTGAGCATGGCCGTCAAGTTGTTCGCCGACCGCTTGGCGGCGGACGGCATCGGCGTTTTCGAGATCCGCCCCGGCATCATCCAAACCGACATGATCGCCGCGGTGCGCGGCAAATACGAAAAACTCGCCGAAGAAGGGCTGCTGCCGCAAGGCCGGCTGGGAACCCCCGCGGACGTCGCCGCCGCGGTGCGCGCCGTCGCCGACGGACGCCTCGATTATTCGACCGGCCAAGTGCTCAACGTGGACGGCGGTTTCCACTTGCGCACCCTGTAGGCGCCGGCGCGGGCGTCACGGAATCTCGTAAACATCGACCGTCGGCGCAATCTCCCCGCGGGGCAGCAGCGACGACCAATAGGCGACGACTTCCTGCGCCCGCGGACGGCCTGCGCCGAAACCCGTGCCGGTCGGCGGCCCGTTCAGCACCAGCGGAATCAATTCGCGGGTAAAGCGCTCGACGGCGTCGCGCCGCTGCCCGCGGACGCCGATGCGCACCTCCGCTTCCTGCGGGTCGGCGGGCGCGGCGGCAAGCGCCCCGTGGCAGGCGTCGATGCCCAGAAACTCGGTATGCATCTCGTCGAACTCGAGTCCCAGAGCGGCAACCCGTTGGCGCACGATCCGGTCGGCGGCCTGCGCCTTTTCCCGCGCGTCCGGCCAACTGAAGACGAGGCTGCCGATGGCCTTGAACCCCGCCGCATAGGTGATCGAGGTCTTCAGCGTCGGCGGACGCGGCCCCCCGCGAATGCCTTCGACGGCCACGCGGTCGGGGCCGTCCTCCCGCAGGCGGATGCTGGTGAAATCGGCGCTGCAATCCGGCGTCAGATAGGCTTTGGGGTCGCCCAACTCGTAGAGCAACTGTTCCGTCACGACGGCCGGCGTCACCCGCCCGCCGCTCCCGGGATGCTTGGTTACCGTGAAACTGCCGTCGGGCCGCGCCTCGACGATGGGAAATCCGATATTGGCCATGTCGGGTATCGACTGCCAATCGAGCGAGCAATTCCCGCCGGTGCATTGCGCGCCGCATTCGAGGACGTGGCCGGCGATCGTGCCCGCGGCCAAGCGGTCCCAGTCGTCCGCCGGCCAGCCGAACTCGTGGATCATCGGCGCCAGCGTCAGCGCCGTGTCGGTCGATCGGCCGGCGATGACGATATGCGCGCCGGTTTGCAGCGCCTCGACGAGCGGGAACGCGCCGAGATAGACGTTCGCGCTCAGGATGCGCCGGCGGACGGTCTCGATGCCCGCGCCGCTGTCGAGATCGTCGAAGCGCACTCCCCGCGCCGTCATTTCGTCGAGCCGGTCGAAAATGTCGTCTCCGCTCACGACGGCCACCTTCGCGCCGCGTACGCCGGCTTCCTTGGCGGCGGCAACGATGGCCCGCGCGCAGCCGCGCGGGTTCACGCCGCCGGCGTTCGACACCATCCGTATGTTGCGGTTGACAAGCTCCGGCAGCAGTCCCGCGGCCAGCGGCGCGATGTCCCGCGCGTAGCCGGCCTCGGGGTTCCGCGCCTTCTGCTTCTGCAGGATCGACATGGTGACCTCGGCCAGGTAATCGAGCACGAGATAGTCGATCGGCCCACCCGAAACCTGCCGCGCCGGCGCTTCCGGCCAATCCCCCCAAAACCCCTGCCCATTGGCGATGCGAATCAGCGGCCTCACGCTTACAGAGTAAGCTACAATAGAGTGGAAGTGTGGCGAGCGTCGGGATGGAATCCGCCGAGAAACCCAACCGCATCGGAAGAGAATTGCGAGTTCAGTGATTTTGGGTGCCGGACGAAACATCTTGGACGGGCTGCCTTGACTCGGCTGCCCTCCCGCTCTACACTGAGTTTGAGGTTTGAACGCACCGCATACGGTGGAACGATCCGAGTTAGACTGTCGAAAAGGCAGTCGATTCAGGGAGCAGCAACATGAGCAAAATCACTTATTTTGTGGACGGCAAGGATTTCTACACGGATACGCCTGAGATGACCGTCTCCGAGGTGCTGGAACGCGCTGGCAGGCCGTCGGATCAGTTCTACCTGATCCTGAAGGATGCTGAGTACTCCAACCCGGACCAAAAGATCGAAATCCGAGACGGCGACCGGTTTGAGACGAAGATTCGGGATCGTTCGCTTCCCGTGGAACAAAACATTCACTACAAAGTCAACGGAGAGAATCAAACGACGGAACATCGCACTCTCACGGTAGAGCAAATTCTGCGGAACGCGGGGCGCGCCGCGAGCATCGACGTTGCACAAATCAGCGATTACTACTTGGAAAGCATCGACGACGGACGCAAGTACGAGAATGCAGCCGACCAAGTTACCATTAAGCAAGGGGAGCAATTTTTGGCTCTTCATCGCGGAAGGACGCCGGTGGCATGAGCTCGCTGGAGAAAATTTCTGAGGAACTCCAGGAACTGGGATACAAGCCTAGAGTCGTTCCTCTTAATGGATTTACGCCGAGCGAGCTCGTCGAGATCGACTACCAACCCGCCTGCGGCCGTTACAAGGGACAACTTTTCAAAGTGGGTATCGGGTTTCAAGAAAATGCGTATCCGGAGTATCCGCCGCACTTCGTAGGCGTCGTGAATCTTTCGGATCCAAGCATCCCGGTACACAGTTCCCACCTCCGGGAAAACGACGAGTGGTCCATGTTCAGTGTACCTCCGAGTGATTTTTGGGACAGGCTTCCGTCCTCTGACAAAAACATGAAAACCTATATCCACCGCCACTTGGCCAGGTTCTGGAGTCAACTTTGAAGTGCGATGCCGTACTGACTGAGGCGGCCCACGAGCAGGCATGCAGCCTCCTCTTGAGACATATCCGCAAAGGACAGAGGCAGGAAGCTTTGTGCTTCGCCCTCTGGCGGCCAAGCACCGGTGCTACGAGAAAATCGGCACTGGTATTCGAGATACTTCCGCCTCTCGAAGGAGAATGCCATCTCCACGGAAACGCGAGCTTCGAGTCGAGCTACTTGGCGCGCGCTCTAAAACTTGCCTGTTCGCGAAAGACCGGCTTGGCGTTCATGCATAATCATTTGTCCAAGGGATGGCAACACATGAGCAGCAAAGATGTAATCGCGGAACGAGATCGCATCGCACCGCCGGCGCGTGCAACCGGGCTTCCACTGGTCGGCCTGACTTTGGGGGTCGATGGGAGTTGGAGCGCCCGCTTCTGGACATGGGACGGCCGGCACTTCAAACGATCCTGGTGTGACAAAGTGCGAGTAGTTGGGAAACGGCTGCGTGTCACTTTCAACGACGATGCGATGCCTCCGCCCCGGCGTCGGCCAATCCTGCGTCGGACGATCGACACTTGGGGTGAGGCCTGCCAACGCGACATCGCCCGCCTCCGCATCGGCGTCGTGGGAATAGGGAGCGTCGGCTTGATGGTAGCTGAGATGCTGGCTCGAATAGGCGTCGAGAAGTTGACGCTGATCGACCCGGACAGGGTAGAGTTGCACAATCTTGACCGGCTGCTGTACACCACACAGGAAAATATCGGAGACTACAAGGTGGAACTGGCATCGAAACATCTGCGGAATGGCGCGACCGCAGAGAACTTCGAGGTATGGCCGCACAAGAACCCGATCCAGCACCAAAGATCTTGGGATGCAGCCCTTGATTGCGACGTGCTGTTCTCGGCTGTCGACCGGCCTTTGCCGAAGGACGCGTTGAACCGTATCGCTTACTCCCATTGTATTCCTGTGATTTCCGGTGGCGTCTTCATCGACACCAAGCCGGACGGTACATTGGGGCAGGCAACCTGGAGCGTTTCGACAGTCGGCCCCGGACAACGCTGCCTACGGTGCGACAGACAGTACACCACGTCGGATGTCTCTATGGAGAAAGACGGCTCGTTGGACGATCCCGCCTACATTCGCAGATTGGGGACAGGCGACGATGTTCCCACCAACCAGAATGTATTTCCTTTCAGTGCGAATGCGGCCAGTTTCATGGTAATCGAGATGGTGCGGCTAATCGTGGCTGCTTGCTGGTGGCCTGATACCGGAGGCAAACTGCACTACGGCCTGATCCCGAACCGGCTGCAACTCGAACGGGCTCAGTGTGCAAGCACCTGCTCGGTGTGCGAGAATACCGCACAAGGAGACCAGTACCATTATCCATTTCTCATGGAAGCCGCTGGGGAGCCGCCACTATCTGCGTTGAAGACGCCCTTCGGCAGAGTCAGGAATTGGGGTATCAAAGCACTGCAAGTTTCAAGGAGGCGAAACTAATGGGTCGAATCACTGAACTTCGCCTAAAAAACGTGCGGTGTTTCGAAAATGAGCAATCCACCAAACTTGGGCGGATTACGCTCCTGGTAGGTGAAAACAGCGCAGGAAAATCGACATTTCTCGGCTGTTATAAAGCACTCGCGAAAATGGCAAATCTCATCGACCTCGATGATTCGAACAACTTCGAAGGTGAACCGTTCCACATGGGCTCATTCGATACGATTGTTAGATCGGGGAAATCGGATTTTGAGATAGGGGCCAATTTCGAAGGTCACTGTCATACAGACGCTGCATTTACGTTCTTTTCCGGGGAAGATGCGCTACCGTTGGAAAAGGAGATTCGATTGAGTTTCAACGGAGTGAATGGAAGGAGAAAGACACTTGATATCGAACGTTTGCACAGACCGGATATATTGCGATTTAAGGAATCGGATTTTTGTTTTGATCTTGACTGTTCGGAAATTTCATACAGATTGATTACGGCATGGCTGTCAAGTTCAGTCCGAAGAGGCATTCTTCCATTTAATGGTGAGCCGAGTGAATTCAGACAACGTAGTCCCTTACGTAAATCCAGTGAGGATGACGTGGTTTTTGGCAAGTTCTTGTCGTTCTTCAGGTCGGAATTGCCATTGCCTGATGAAAACCGTTCCTTCGTTGTCGAATCCCCTGACCCGGCCCCGCCTTTGCTCCGAAAACGCACATATCCAGCACTACCTGAATATCTGGATACAGCCTATGGTGCAAATAGAGACTATCTGATTGAAATTGGAAGAAAACTTGATCTTTGGAATGGAATTTCTTTCCGAAGAAACCCCAATAATCGTGATGTCGAAGTGTTGATTGAGATGTCAACCGGACAGCACAATCTGATTGATGTAGGGTATGGTGTTTACAGTCTATTGTCACTGTTGCATACGATACAAAAAAGCAAATCTGGAACGATTTTCCTGCTTCAACAACCGGAGATACACCTTCACCCTTTCGCGCAGGCCGGGTTAGCTCAGATTATGGCCGAGAGTGATCGTGAATTTTTGATCGAAACCCACAGCGAGCACTTCACAGATCGTTTTCGTATATGTGTTATGGCGGGAAAATTGCAACCCGAAGAACTTTCTATCCTCTATTTTGATCGGAGTTCGGATGGCAAAAGTTCTCAAATTTATAATATAGGAGTAGATATAGACGGCAACTTGTTGAACGTGCCGGATGGTTATCGGGAATTTTTCCTGAGAGAGGCTGAATTTCTACTGGGATTTCAATAGCAGAGGGTATCCATGTGTGTACGGTAACGATAATAGATACAAATGTGTTATGGAAAATAGCTCCAGCATCGAATAAGGAGCAAAGACGAGATATTGAGCTATGCTCATGGATTAGTCAAGGACATGCCACTCTTGTGTATTCCAGAAGAGGAAAATACTTTAGAGAAATTTCTCACAGCCCGAGAATAGGACGTCTGTTTAATGAATACCGTAGAGCACAACGAGCGAAACTAATTACTGAATCAAAGCTTAAAATCGCTGAAGAAAAATTGCGTAATACTTCTATCCGTTCCAACGATAAGCATATTCTCGAATTGGCGTTGGCGAGTGACGCATTGCTTTTGTGTTCAAATGACAAAAAATTAAAGGTCGATTTTGTCGACCATAACCTGATTCCCAAAGTAGGCGGCAAATCGCGAGTAGTATATCCAATTGATGAAAGCCCTGAAACACGGAAGAGTTTCCTTCAAGAACGTCGCTGCCCGAACCGAAAGATTAACTGATCGGCTTCAGAAGTACCAGGGAAGGGATCGGCGACGAGGTTTACCGCGAAATCGCCGCGCGGTACGAAAAGGAAGCAGGGCGCAAGCCGCAGTTGGGCGATCCGCATCAGGCAGGCTGGGATTTGCGCAGCGTCGATCCGGCAACCGGGGAAGAACGGTTGATCGAAGTGAAGGGCAAGGGACGCCCTTGGACCGAAAACGAGGTCGTGGAGTTGAGCCGAGCGCAAGCGCACAGAGCCTTCGAGGAACAGGTGCAGGGCGCTTGGTATCTCTACGTCGTGGAGCGGATCGAGAACGGCGATTTCCAGGTGCTCCCGATTCCAAACCCGATCCGCAACGCCGGCAAGTGGATGCTCGGCGGCCTCTGGCGCGAAGCCGCCGAAAACCCCAAGCGCATTGCAAACGCTCCGCGTTGATGCCGTACCGCCGGCCTGCATCGGGTTCCCCCGCACGCGCGGGGATAGACCCGCGCGAGCCCGAGACCTGTCCGCCGCTGGTGTGGTTCCCCCGCACGCGCGGGGATAGACCGGGCTACTCAAGACATGGCGAACTTCGCCGGGGTTCGAATTGTTGCCTGGAGGCCAAAATCAGCACAATTTCCATGAAAATCTCGATGAAAACCCATCCTCAAACGCCTCCATCCGCCAACATCATCCTTCCTCCGCCCCTCTTGCGCTCTTGTTCAGACCTTCGTTAGCGGGTGCGGAAGGCGCTGCTCCGGACGACGGCGGCGATGAGGCCGCGGAAGCCCCGCCCGCGGGTTTCCATTTCGGCGACGATGCGCGCGGCCGCCCTGCGGTCGCCGTAGGTCAGCGGCCGGCCGCAGGCGTAAACCAGCAATTTTTCCGTCAGGCAGCGGGCGAAGACGTCGGGGCGGTCGAGCAGGTAGCGCTTGAGATCGGTGACGTCTTCGAGCCGCGCGCCGTCGGGCATGACGCCGACCGCGTCCACCGGCGGACCGGGCGCAACGCCCCGGCCGATGGAGGAATAAAACTCTTCTTTCAGCGCTTCGGCGCCGTCGGGCGGCTGGGTGTAGCGCGGGTAACGGCCGCGCCAGCGGCCGACGGGGTCGAAGTTTTCCATGACCATGCCCAGCGGGTCGATGCGCTTGTGGCAGCTTGCGCAGCTCGGGTCGGAGCGATGGCGCCGGAGTTGCTCGCGCATCGACGCTGCGCCGCTGGTGTCGGGCGCGATGGCGGGCACGTTGGGCGGCGGCGGGGGGGGCGGCTCGCCGAACACGTTTTCCAGCAGCCAGACTCCGCGCTCGACGGGGTGCGTATCGACTCCGTTGGCGGTGGCCATGGCCACGGCCGCCAGCCCCAGAATCCCGCCGTGCCGGCCGCCGCGGGCGAAGGTTATCCGGCGCATATGGTTGCCTTCCAGATCGCCGCCGTAGATTTTGTTCAGGCGGGCGCTGCGGTAGCTGAAGCCGGGGTCGAGAAACGTTTCCACGGGATGGTTTTCGCGGACGATTTCGGCGAAGAACATCTCGGTTTCGTCGATCATCGCCCGGCGGTCGTGGTCGATGAACTTGAGCAGCCGCGGGTCGGGCATGATGTCTTCGAGCAGGCGCGTTCCCAGCCATTGGCCGGTGAAGCTGCTGACGAAGTTGCGGCTTTGGGGCGCGGCCAGCAGGCGCAGCGTCTCGCGCTCGAGAACGTCCGGGTCGGCGAGTTCGCCGGCGCGGGCCGCGGCGGCGAGCCGGGCGTCGGGGGGAGAAGAGGTCAGGAAGTAGCTCAGGCGGCTCGCCAGATCGAAATCGTCGAGACGGCCCGGGCGCAGCCCGCGGTAGAGGAAATGCGGCGAGACGAGCGCCCGCCGGACGGCCGGATGCAGCCCGGCTTCCAGGCTTTCCGCCTGCGCGGCCAGGTCCGCGTAGGCGGCGACCTGCTCGTCGGACGCAGGCCGGCGGAAGGCGCGCGAAAGGAAGCGGCGCAGGACGGTTTCGGCGTATTCGCGGTCGGAAGCGCCGGCGGGACGCGCGCCCAGGAAGCGCTGCTTGCGCGCCTTGCGGGCGCGGGTTTCGTCGTCGTCGATCAGGCGCAGCGGGCCTTCGACGGCGGCGCCGGTCAGGTCGATCGCCGGGCCGAAACGATGCATCTCTTCCTGAACGAAGGCTTTGATCCAATTGTGCGGGGCGTTGGACAGGCCGCCGCCCCAGCGTTCCGGCATCTTGTCGAGGCGCGGGTCGCTCAAGTCGAGCTTGCCGCTCTTCATCAAGGCCGTCGTGTCGTCGTAGATCTGCTTTTGCGTTGCGCCGCGCGGGCCGCCGCCGTAGGCGAGCATGGCCGCGTAGTAGAGGCGGTCGGCGCGCAGCCGATCGGCGAGGAAGGTTATGGAATACTCCCGCGCCGGCGGGTCGGAGAAGGCCGGGCCGTTTTGCCAGTGCAGCCCGAACGCCTCGCCCTTGAAAAGCTCGATATCGACGGTCAGCGCGCGCGGCGCGGCGGCGTCGGGCGGCACGTCGAGCACGGCGAGCTTGCGCAGCTTGCCGAGGGGATCGTAAACCTGCTCGGTTTTCGGCTTGGCGTAAACCGCCAAGCGCAGCGGCTCGCGCCGCCGCGGGTAGAACATCTTGTCCGTCTGGAACGCGGCGGCCTCGATCGAGAGGCGGTACACGCCGCTCGCGGGGGCTTCGAAGCGCTTCGGCCAGACGGCCGCGTTGGCCATGTTGCGCGACGAGGCCAGCCGAAAGCGGCCTGCGGCTGGTTGCGAGCCTTCGCCCGCAGCCAGGCCGGCGGCGCCGATCGCGTAATGCTTGCTTTCGGCGTCCGCGGGGCCGCGGTCGGGCGGCAGCACCTCGTCCGCCGCGCGGGTTGCCGACTCCAGAAGCTGCGCCAGCAGCGGCGGCGACAGGATCAGGCCTTCGGCGACGTTGTCGAAGCCGTGCGCCGAATCGTCGGCGGGGAAGGAGTCCGGGACCCGGAACTCCGGCAGGTCGAACAGATCGCGGATGGTGTTCTCGTACTCGCGGCGGTTGAGCCGGCGGGGGACCGCGCCGCCGGCGGGCGCATGTTCGCGGAGCCGGGCGTCGAGCCAGGCGGCCATGCGCCGCCGTTCCGCCTCGGCCGGCTGCCGCGGCGCGTCCGCGGGCGGCATCGCGCCGCGGGAGAGGGCGTTGAAAACCCGTTCCCAATGGGCCGCCGCCTCGGGCGCCCGCCAATCGACCTCGGCGGCGTCGAGGCGGACGCCGGCCTGCGCCGCCGCGCCGGAGTGGCAGGCCGCGCAGTGCCGCCGCAGAAAGCCGCGGGCGAAGGGATCGAGCGGCGCCGGGGCGGCGCTCAGAGCCGGGGCGGCGGCCAAAGCGACGGAGGCCAGAGCGGCGGCGAGCAACGGAAGCACGGCGTCGTTATCCCTTATGCCAAGTATTCGTTCAGATTGCTTTCGGCGCCGGCGAACCGTTCGATCTCGATGCCGAATTGCTGCATCACGGTGAGGTAGAGGTCGCCCAGCAGGCGCGGCGCGGGGCCGCCGCGCTCGATTTTCCAGTGCGCGCCGCGGCGGAAGCCGCCGCCGGCGGCCAGCGTCGGCAGGTTGCTGTTGTCGTGCGTATTGGCGTTGCCCATGCCGCTGCCGAAGACGACGACGGTGGTGTCGAGCAGCGGCCGGCCTGCGGCGTCCCGGTTCGCTTGCAGGCGTTCGAGGAAGGCGGCGAAGCGCTTGACGTGCTCGCGGCCCACCAGATTGTATTCGGCGATTTTGGCGGGGTCGTTGCCGTGGTGCGACAGGCCGTGGTAGCCCGCGCTCAGCCTGCGCCCGCCGATGGTGAAGACCTGGCTCCAGCCGGGAATCATGAAGGTCAGCACGCGGGTCGAGTCGGTGGTCAGCGCCAGCGCCATCAGGTCGTACATGATCGACTCGCACTCCAGCGCGAGGTCGGGGGCGACCGGATCGAATTCCGGCAGCGGATACTCGACTTGGGGCGTCGGCTTGTCGAGCCACGCGCGCTGCCGCGCGAGCTTCTTTTCCACGCCGCGCAGCGAGGCGAAGTATTCGCCGAGTTTCTCGCGGTCGGCGGCGCCGACCCGCCGCTCGAGGGCGCGGGCTTCGCCGCGGACGCCGTCGAGGATGCTGCGGTTGCCGGCCAGCAGGGAATCGAGGCGCGCCTTGTCGCCGCCGGCGCCGAACAGGGCGCCGTAGAGCACGCTCGGCCGGCCGATCATGGGCAGGGCTATGCCCTCTTCGGTGAAGCTGATGCGGGCGTCGGCGGGCGGCTTGCCGCAGGTTACCTGCAGCGATTCGAAGCGGGTTTCCGCGCCGATCTTCGGCGCAACAACCTGGTCGAGCGACACGCCGCCCGCGGCCGAGCCGGTCATCCAGGCCTTCCAGCCCTGATGTCCGTTGCGTCCGCGGTGGTCGAGGCCGGAGAAGACGGTCGTTCGGCCGCGCAGCGGGAGCAGCGGCTGCAAGACGGGCGGCAGCTCGTAATCGCGTCCGGTTTGCGCCGGAAAGAAATCGGGCTGGTGGAAGCCGAGGTAGGTTCCCGCGCAGACCAGCCGCCGCGGGCGATCGTCCGCCGGCCGGCCGCCGCGGGCGCGGCGCGGCGCGAAGGCCTCGAGCATGGGCAGCGCGAGGCCGATGCCGGCTCCGCGCAGAAATTTGCGCCGGTCGGGACGATCCACCGCGGCCATGCTACCACAGCCGCGGCGCGGCCGCGGCGGCGGGCGAAAAGCGGACGGAAAAGCCGCCGCGCGGGCCGCAATGTACGGATGCGCACAGCCTGCGCCGGCCTCAAGGTGCGGCTGCTTACAAACAGGCCGGTTTCGCGGTATTGCTGCGTACAACCGGCGCCGGCCGGCCCTCGCAACCGCAAATTTTCGTTCCTAGGCTGAGATTGAAGGGGGTTTTCAGGAGGTCCCTCACGATCATGAACTTCAGAATCATTGTTTTTGGATTGCCGGCCGTCTTGCTTGCCTTGACGCCGGCCTTCGTTCCGACGGCCGGCGCGCAGGTTCTCTACGGGTCGATTGTCGGCTCCGTCTCCGACGAGAGCGGCGCTTCGATTCCCGGCGCGTCGGTCTCGATCATGAACACGGCCACCGGCGACAGCCGGGAAGGCGAGACTTCCGCGGACGGGCTGTACAGTTTCGTCAACGTTCAGGAAGGCAGCTACGACGTGAGCGTCACGGCGGAAGGCTTCAGCTCGTTCACTTCCGCGGGCGCCATCGTGACGGCGAACACCGTCACCCGCGTCGACGTGCCCATGCGGATCGGGCAGGTGACCGAGCAGATCACCGTCGAGGCCGAGGCCGCCCGCCTGCAAACGGAAAAGGCCGGCACCAGCGCGGAGATCACGTCTTCGGCGGTGACCCAACTGCCGCTGCCCGGCTTCCGCAACTACCAGACCCTGGTCAATCTGGTGCCCGGCGCGACGCCGGCGCGTTTCCAGAACTCGATTCTCGATACGCCGGCGCGCTCGTTGAGCACGAACATCAACGGGACGAACCGCAACAACAACGTAACGCGCATCGACGGCGCGGCCAGCATCAACGTCTGGCTGCCGCACCACGCGGGTTACATCGCCCCCGCCGACACGGTGGAGACGGTGAACATCACGACCGGCTCGGGCGACGCCGAGCAGGGGTTGAGCGGCGGGGCATCGACGACGGTGATCACCAAGTCGGGGACGAACGAGCTGCACGGCTCGGCGTTCTGGTTTCACGACAACCAGCGCTTCCGCGCGCGCAACTTCTTCTCAAGCACCAAACCCGTCAGCAACTACAACAACTTCGGCGGCACCTTGGGCGGGCCGATCGTGCGCAACAGGTTGTTCTACTTCTTCGGTTACGACAAGACGACGCAGCGCGTGGCCGGCGTGCGCACGGGCGACGCGGTGCCCACCGGCGACCAGCGCATGGGCGACTTCAGCGCTTACGGCAGGACGATCTACGACCCTCTCACGGGCGTTCAGGACACAGACGACCCCATGTTCGCGGCGGATCGCGAGCCGTTTCCCAACGCGGCGATTCCGATGAACAGGCAAAGCGCGATCGCGCGGCGCGTTCAGGACTACTATCCGCAGCCGAACCAGCCGGGCGCGGCCGCCAATTTCCACTCCGCCGGCGCGCCGCCCTTCGCCCGCCGGCAGATCGACCCCAAGATCAACTACAACCCCGGCGACAAGTACCGCATCTGGGGCAAGTACTCGAACATGCTGGCTCCGGTTTCGGGCGCGGCGATTTTCGGCGAGGCGGGCGGTCCGGCGCCCGGCGGCAGCCCGGGCAACGCCGATACGCACGTCAACCTGTTCACCATCGGCCACAACTACACCTTTACGCCGACGTTCCTTTACGACGGCGTGGTGGGTTTCTGGCGGCAGGATCAGACGGTGAGGCCGCTGGATTTCGGCAAGGACTTCGACCTGGGCATTCCCGGCGTCGGCGGCGACGACCCGCGGCAGAAGGGCTTTCCCAACATCAACCCGGGCTATACGGGCTTCGGCTCGCCCGGCTGGCAGCCGCTCGAGCGGGTCGAGCAGAACTGGACGACGAGCCAGAACTTCACCTGGATCAAAGACAGGCACCAGATTCGTTTCGGCTTCGATTTCATCTTCCTGACGCTCAACCACTGGCAGCCCGAGCTGGGCGGCGGCCCGCGCGGCGTGATCGACTTCAACGGCGACGTTACGTCGCTCAGGGGCGGAGAGGCTCCGAACCAGTTCAACACCTACGCGGCGTTTTTGCTGGGGCAGAGCAGCCGCATGCGCAAGGCCATCCAGCACATCAGGGCTACCGGACGCGAGAAGCAGTTCGCCTTCTACGTGACCGACCGCTGGCAGGCGGCCGACAAGCTGACGATCAATTTCGGCCTGCGTTACGAGAACTATCCGTTGATGCAGCGCGACAACGGCGTAGGCATCGAGACGTACGACGCGCAAAACAACACGATGACCGTCGGCGGCTTCGGCGGCATCCCGACGGCCAACGGCCTGTCGGTGAGCAACAAGCTGTTCTCGCCGCGTTTCGGCCTCGCCTACCGCGTCGATAGCGATACGGTCGTACGCGCCGGATACGGCCTGAACTACAGTCCGCTTCCGTGGTCGCGTCCGCTGCGCGGGCAGTATCCGGTCACGGTGACGTTCGACTTCCAGCGGCCGGGCGCCTTCCAGCTTTTCCGCACGCTGGATCAGGGCATTCCTCCGGTGGTCGGGCCGGACCTGAGCAAGCAGCCGATCGACGTGCCGCTGACGGCTTCGCTGCGCAGCCCGTACCCGAACTCGACGATTGACCGCGGCTACACCCA
Source organism: Bryobacterales bacterium (assembly GCA_965242705.1). GTDB lineage: Bacteria > Acidobacteriota > Terriglobia > Bryobacterales > UBA6623 > CATQHP01. Next base: position 3,311,806 of record OZ251486.1, on the reverse strand, counting down.
GTCGTGGAATTTCACCGTCGAAAGGCGGCTGCCAGCGGACATCATCGCCGGCATCGGCTACGTGGGCACGGCGTCGATCGGCATGTTCGCCGACCGCGACATCAACGCCTCGGGGCCGGGCGAGGGCAACGCCGGCCGGCCGTACGCCTCGATTACCGGCCGGGCGATCGGGATCAACATGTGGGACAGCTACCTGAACTCGAACTACCATTCGCTGCAGGCGGCCGTCAACCGCAGTTTCTCGAAGGGGCTTTCGCTCAAGGGGGCATACACTTGGTCGAAGGCCATCGGCATGGCCGACGACGAAGGCTGGGCGGGCGTTTCGTGGAATCAGGCCGACATGTTCCACCGCAACCGCGCGCGCGCCGGTTTCGACCGCGAGCACATGTTCCAGATGGGCTTCGTGTACGAACTGCCGATCGGCAAGGGCAAGGCGCTTGCCGCCTCGGGCGCGGCGGCGCGCATCTTCGGCGGCTGGCAGGTCAGCGGCATCGTCGCGCTGCTCAGCGGGCAGCCGTTCACGGTCGGCGCTTCGGGCGCTTCGCTCAACGCGGCGGGCGGCGCGCAGACGGCCGATCAGGTCGGCGAAGTGCGCAAGATCGGCGCGGTGGGGCCGGGCTCGGCCTTCTACAATACCGACGCCTTCGCCCCGGTCACCGAGCAGCGTTTCGGCACCAGCGGCCGGAACATCATCAACGACCCCGGCGTGGTCAACCTCGACTTCAGCATCATGAAGAACATGGCGCTCAGCGAAAAGGTCAACGCCCAGTTGCGCGCGGAGTTCTTCAATCTGACCAACACGCCGCAGTTCGGACGCCCGAGCAGCAGCGTAAACGCGGTCAACTTCATGTCGGTGGTCAGCGCGTCCGGCGACCGGCAGATTCGCCTCGGCTTGCGCTTCAGTTGGTAGCAAGCCGACGGAACCGACACAACACCGAACACAACGTAACGACAACCCCCGCGGCGGCTCCTTCTTCGGAGGGAGCCGCCTTTTTGTTTGCCGCGGTTTTCGCGGCGCCGGCCGCGGTCGAGCGGCCGCCGCAGCCCGCGCGCGGTATGAATTCGCACTATTTTCATTCATGAAACCTTCATCAGGCTTAAACTGCCGCTTGACAGCGGAATTTTCTGCGCTATAGTAGGTGACGAAAGGGTTTTCAGGAGGCACCTCATGAAATTCAAAACGTTTGTTTGCGGATTGCTCGGCGTCTTGCTTGCCTTGACGCCGGTTTTCGTTTCGACGGCCGACGCGCAGGTTCTCTACGGATCGATTGTCGGCTCCGTCTCCGACGAGAGCGGGGCTTCGATCCCCGGCGCGTCGGTTTCGATCATGAACACGGCCACCGGCGACAGCCGGGAAGGAGAGACGTCCGCGGACGGTCTCTACAATTTCGTCAACGTTCAGGAAGGCAGTTACGACGTGAGCGTCACGGCGGAAGGCTTCAGCTCGTTCACTTCCGCGGGCGTCATCGTGACGGCGAACACCGTCACCCGCGTCGACGTGGGCATGCAGATCGGGCAGGTGACCGAGCAGATCACCGTCGAGGCCACGGCCGCCCGCCTGCAAACGGAAAAGGCCAGCACCAGCGCGGAGATCACGTCTTCGGCGGTGACCCAACTGCCGCTGCCCGGCTTCCGCAACTACCAGACCCTGGTCAATCTGGTGCCCGGCGCGACGCCGGCGCGTTTCCAGAACTCGATTCTCGACACGCCCGCCCGCGCGCTGAGCACGAACATCAACGGGACGAACCGCAACAACAACGTGACGCGCATCGACGGCGCGGCCAGCATCAACGTCTGGCTGCCGCACCACGCCGGCTATATCGCCCCGGCGGACACGGTGGAGACGGTGAACATCACGACCGGCTCGGGCGACGCCGAGCAGGGGCTGAGCGGCGGCTCTTCGACGACGGTGATCACCAAGTCGGGAACGAACGAGCTGCACGGCTCGGCGTTCTGGTTTCACGACAACCAGCGTATGCGCGCGCGCAACTTCTTTTCGGCGACCAAGCCGGTGAGCAACTACAACAACTTCGGCGGCACGCTGGGCGGGCCGATCGTGCGCAACAGGTTGTTCTACTTCTTCGGCTACGACAAGACGACGCAGCGCGTGGCGGGTGTGCGCACCGGCGACGAAGTGCCGACGAACGATCAGCGCATGGGCGACTTCAGCGCCTACAACACGATGATCTACAACCCCCTCACGGGCGTTCAGGACACAGCCGACCCCATGTTCGCGAAGGACCGCGAGCCGTTCAACAACGCGACGATTCCGATGACCATGCAAAGCCCGATCGCGCGGCGCGTGCAGGAATACTACCCGCAACCGAACCAGCCCGGGGTGAACAACAACTTCCACTCCGCCGGCGCGCCGCCTTTCGCCCGCCAGCAGATCGACCCCAAGATCAACTACAACCACAGCGACAAGTACCGCATCTGGGGCAAGTACTCGAACATGCTGGCGCCGGTTTCGGGCACGGCGATCTTCGGCGAAGCGGGCGGTCCGGCGCCCGGCGGCAGCCCGGGCAACGCCGATACGCAAGTCAACCTGTTCACCATCGGCCACAACTACACCTTTACGCCGACGTTCCTCTACGACGGCGTGGTCGGCTTCTGGCGTCAGGATCAGGCGGTGCAGCCGCTGGATTTCGGCAAGGACTTCGACCTGGGCATTCCCGGCGTCGGCGGCGACGACCCGCGGCAGAAGGGCTTTCCCAACATCCACCCGGGCTACACGAGTTTCGGCTCGCCCGGCTGGCAGCCGCTCGATCGCATCGAGCAGAACTGGACGACGAGCCAGAACTTCACCTGGATCAAAGACAGGCACCAGATTCGTTTCGGCTTCGACTTCATCTTCCTGACGCTCAACCACTGGCAGCCCGAGCTGGGCGGCGGCCCGCGCGGCAACATCCACTTCGACGGCGACATGACGGCGCTGAGAGGCGGCGCCGCGGACAACCAGTTCAACACCTACGCGGCGTTTTTGCTGGGGCAGAGCAGCCGCATGCGCAAGGCCATCCAGCACATCAGGGCCACCGGACGCGAGAAGCAGTTCGCCTTCTACGTGACCGACCGCTGGCAGGCGACCAACAAGCTGACGCTCAACTTCGGCCTGCGTTACGAGAACTATCCGTTGATGCAGCGCGACGACGGCGTGGGCATCGAGGTGTACGACGCGCAAAACAACACGATGACCGTCGGCGGCCTGGGCGGCATCCCCACGGCCAACGGCCTGTCGGTGAGCAACAAGCTGTTCTCGCCGCGCTTCGGCTTGGCCTACCGCGTCGATGAAAACACGGTCATCCGCGCCGGTTACGGCCTGAACTTCAGCCCGATCCCCTGGTCGCGTCCGCTGCGCGGGCAGTATCCGGTCACGGTGACGTTCGACTTCCAGCGGCCGGGAAGCTTCCAGCGTTTCCGCACGTTGGCCCAAGGTATTCCGGATGTGGTCGGGCCGGACCTGAACAAGCAGCCGATCCCGGTGCCCTTGTCGGCTTCGCTGCGCAGCCCGTACCCGAACTCGACGATCGACCGCGGCTACATCCAGTCGTGGAACTTCACCGTCGAGCGGCGCATGCCGGGCGACATCATCACCAGCGTCGCCTACGTCGGCACGGCGTCGATCGGCATGTTGGCCGACCGCGATATCAACGCCTCGGGGCCGGGAGAGGGCAACGCCGGCCGGCCGTTCGCCTCGATTACCGGCCGGGCGGTCAACATCAACATGTGGGACAGCTACCTGAACTCGAACTACCATTCGCTGCAGGTGGCCGTCAACCGCAGTTTCTCGAAGGGGATGTCGCTCAAGGGCGCCTACACCTGGTCGAAAGCCATCGGCATGGCCGACGACGAGGGCTGGGCGGGCGTCGCCTGGGATCATCTCGACGTCTTCCACCGCAACCGCTCGCGCACCGGCTTCGACCGCGAACACATGTTCCAGATGGGCTTCGTGTACGAGCTGCCGGTCGGCGAGGGCAAGGCGCTGGCCACGACGGGCGCGGCCTCGCACATCCTCGGCGGCTGGCAGATCAGCGGCATCGGCGCGCTGCTCAGCGGCCAACCCTTCACGATGCGCGCGCCGGGCGGCTCGCTCAACGCGACGAGCGCGCTGCAAACGCCCGACCAAGTCGGCGAAGTGCGCAAGATCGGCGCCGTCGGGCCGGGCACGACCTTCTACAACACCGACGCCTTCGCTCCGGTCACCGAGCAGCGCTTCGGCACGACCGGCAGGAACATCATCAATCAGCCCGGCGTGGTCAACCTCGACTTCAGCATCATGAAAGACATGACGCTGAGCGAAAAGGTCAACGCCCAGTTCCGCGTGGAGTTCTTCAACCTGACCAACACGCCGAAGTTCGGACGCCCCGTGAGAGACATCTGGCGCGGCAATTTCTTGTCGGTCGTCAGTACGACCGGATTTACCGACCGGCAAATCCGCCTCGGCTTGCGCTTCAGTTGGTAGCAGGCTGACGGTCAACAACCCGCGGCGGCTCCCTCTGCGGAGGGAGCCGCCGTTTTTCTTGCGATGGCGCGCAAGGCGAAAGACATGAGAACCGCGTCTCTGCTGCTGTTTGCCTGCGCCGTGCTTCACGCTCAGGCCGACAGCCCGGCGGAAACGGCCGCGGCCGCGCGGCGGGCCATGTCGGAAGGGCGTTTCGCGCAGGCCGCCGAGCTTTACGGCAAGTTGTACCCGCTGGCGCCCGACGACCTGGGCATGCTGGTCAATCTGGGCATGGCGCGCAGCCTGGCCGGACGGCACGCCGAGGCGATCGAGCCGCTTTCACGAGCCGTCGGCAAGGACGCGGGCGCGTTTCCGGCGCAGCTATTTCTGGGCGGCAGCCATTTCAGCCTGGGCAACTTCGCCGAGGCCGCGGCGGCGCTGGAAGCGGCGGCGAAGCTCAACCCCGGGCACGCGCCGGCGCGGCGCATGCTGGGCGCGGCCTGCCTCGAGCTCGGGCGTCCGGCGGACGCGCTGCCGCATCTCGAAAAACTGACCGCACTCGAGCCGGACGACCCGGCGGCCCAAGCCTCGCTGGGCAAGGCCTACGCCGCGCTTGCCCGGCAAGCCTTTTCCCGGCTCGAAGCCGCCGCGCCCGAGTCGGCCTGGATGCTGCGGCTGGTCGGCGATATCCGCTTCGGCGCCGGACAGTATCCCAGCGCGTTCTATCTCTACCGTCAGGCGCTGGAGCGCGAGCCGGGCCGGCGCGGACTGCACGCCGCGATCGCCGAAATCTACCGCCGCAGCGGACATGACGAGTGGGCCGAGGCCGAGCAGGCCAAAGAGCCGCCGACCGAGAGCCTCGACTGCGGGGCCGAGCGTTTCGAGTGCCTTTTCGCCGAGGGCGAGCTCGACGCGCTGCGCCGGGCGGCCGCCGCCCTCGACACCGCCGAGGGCTGGTACTGGACGGCGCAGGCCGGCAACCTGCTGGCGGAGCGCGCCTTCGGCGCTCTGGAAAAGATGCCGCCTTCCGCCGCCGTCCACGTTGCGCGCGCCGAGGTTCACAAGGAATTGCGGCAGTTCGACGCCGCGGCGGAGCAGTGGGCCGCGGCGTTGGCGCTGCGGCCGGCGGACGCCGAACTCGAAGCGGAGCTCGCGGGCGCGCTCTACCAGGCGCGCCGATTCGACAAGGCCGAAGAGCGCATCCGCGCGCTGCTGCGGAAATTTCCGGGCGAAGCCGAATGGCCGTTCATGCTCGGCGACATCCTGCTCAGCCGCCAACAGGTTGAAGAAGCCGCGCCGCTGCTGGCCAAGGCGGTGAGCCTCGACCCCGATCTGCTGCCGGCGCATCACGCGCTGGGGCGCGCCTATGCGCAGATGGGGCGCGGCGCCGACGCCGTCCCGCACATCGAGAAGGCGCTGCCGCTCGACGACGACGGCAGCCTGCACTACCAGCTTGCCCAGGCCTATCGGGCAAGCGGCGACCGCGAGGCCGTCGCGCCGCTGCTCGAGCGCTACCGGCGGATGCAGGCGGAGCAGCGCCGGGCGTCCGCGGCATTTCTCGAAGACGCGCGCATCACGGCTCCGCAGTAGCGGTCCGCTTCAAGCCCTTGCGCGATGCCGGCTCCTTTGCGCGGCGCCGCCGCGCGGCTTTCACTGCGGGGCGCCGGGTTCTTCGACGGTCACGACCCGGTCCGCGGCGACGCCGCGCAAGACTTGGCGGACGCCGCTCGGCCAGAGGATTTCGACTTCTTGCGCAACCGCCGCCGCGCCCAGCCCGAAGTGAACGCCGGCGTCGCTCGACGAGGCGTAGCCGACGGCGCTGCCCGCTTCGTTCCACTGTCCGCCGACGCGCAGGCGCGCGCCGAAGCCGCCGCGGTTGCTTTGCCGGCCGACGAGATGGAAGCGCAGCCAATGGTTTCCGTCCGCCGCGGCGTTGCGCCATAGCTCGGCGGGCGCGTTCAGGCTGCTGACCACGATATCGACCAAGCCGTCGTTGTCGAAGTCGGCGAACCCGCAGCCGCGGTGCGCCGCCGCGGCGCCGGCGAATCCGGCCTCCGCGGAGCGGTCGGCAAAGCGGCCGCCGTCGTTGATCAGCAGGCTGTTGGTTTGTTCGTAGCGGTAGTTTTCGGTGCGTTCGACCAGGTCGTTGACGTGGGAGTTGGCGGTGAAGAGGTCTTTGTCGCCGTCGTTGTCGAAATCGACGAAACCGTTGCACCAGCCGGCCTTGTCGGCGGCGGCCTTGGCGATGCCGGCGGAAAAGGTCGCATCGGAGAAAAAGCCGCCGCCCTCGTTGCGGAACAGGGGAAAGGTCTCGCCCGACAGGGCGGTGACGTGGATATCGGGCCGTCCGTCGTTGTCGTAGTCGCGGAAGTCGGCGCCCATCGAGGCCACCGGCTTGCCGTGGTCGAGCAGCGCGGCGCCGCCGAGCAGCGCGTCTTCCTCGAACGCGCCGCCGCCGTCGTTGCGGAAAAGGAAATTGGGCAGGTTGTCGTTGGTGACGAAGACATCGAGGAAGCCGTCGTCGTCGTAGTCGGCGAAGGCGGCGCTCATGCCGCGGCCCTTGCGGGCGGCTATGCCGGCGGCGGCGGAAACGTCGGCGAAGCGCCCGCCGCCGAGGTTGCGGTAGAGCCGGTTGGCGATGGGGGCGAAATACTTGGGGTGGCAGTAAACGCGCAGTCCCGCGGCGCGGTCGCCGCAATAGCGGTCTTCTTCGACCGACCATTCGGCGTAGTTGACGACGAAGAGGTCGAGCAGGCCGTCGCGGTCGTAATCGAACCATCCGGCGGCCACCGACCAGCGGTCGCTTGCAATGCCCGACGAGTCGGTAACGTCGGCGAATGAGCCGTCCCCCTCGTTGCGGTAGAGCAGATTGCGGAACACGCCGGCGACGAACAGGTCGCTGTCGCCGTCGTTGTCGAAATCGGCGGCGGCCGCGCCCATGGAGTAGCCGGCTCCGCCGACGCCGGCTTCGGCGGTGACGTCGCGGAAGCGCCAACCGCCCTCGTTGCGGAAGAGCCGGTTGTGGAATTTCGCGTCGGACTTGACCATCTCGGGGCCGTCCGCGCCGTTGGTGAAGAAGATATCCGCGAGGCCGTCGCCGTCGTAGTCGAACACGGCAAGCCCGCCGGCCATGGTCTCGATGAGGCGCTTGCGGGCGGTTGCGTCGTTGTCGAGCGTGAACCGCAGCCCGGCTTCGGCGGCGGTGTTTTCGAAGCGAGCTTGGCCGCCGAGCGCCGCCGCGGCCGCCGCGCACAAGAGCGGAGGCAGCAGGGCGGCAAGCCGCGGCCTGCGCCGCGCGGGGCTGTCCGGGATGGGCACGAGTGGGCGGGCGCCGCGCCGCGGCCCCGATTTCTTATCATAAGGAAATGACGTGGAAAGGCCTCTTTTGGGCGGCGCTTGCGCTGCCGGCCGCGGGTTTGTTCGCGGGGGCCGCGGCGGCTGATTTTTCGTGCGCGGACAAGCCGGTTGCCGCCGAGGGAATCCGCACGCGGGACGACATCCGCGCCTTCGTGCTCTGCGCCGCCGAATACGTCCGCGAGATGGGGACCGAAGAAGCCTACCGCGCGTTCCACGAGGATGAGCGCTGGCGCAGCGGCGCGTACTACCTTTTCGTGGACACGCTCGACCCGAGCGGCGACGAGGTGACCACGCTCGTCTATCCGCCCGACCCCTCGCTGGAAGGCGTCCCTTCCGGCAATTACCCCGACGATTTCGGCGCGGACATCCACGCCGAGCGCTACCGCATCCTCAAGCAGGCCGGCCGGGGCTGGTGGTACTACGGCTGGACGGACTTCACCACGGGGCTGATCGAGCCCAAGGCCAGCTACGTGGCGCGGATCGACTGGAACGGCGTCGAAGCGCTCGTCGGCGCGGGCATTTATGAAGACGATCTTCCCGGCACGTGCCATGCGCCGGCGGTCAACGCGGGCAAGCTCGCGGCGGCGCCTTCGGAGGAAGCGCTCAAAACGTTCGTGACCTGCGCGGCGCGGGAACTCGAAACGGGCGGCTGGTTCGCCATGCGGCATTTGACCCGCGGCCGGCGCTGGCGCGGCGGCTCGGTCTATGTCTTCGCTTTTGACGAGTCGGGCAACCAGTTGTTCACCGGCAACCCCGTCCGGGTCGAAGGCCGGGAGGCGCTCGAGTGGGGCGGCGACCCGGCGGCGCTTTTCAGCGGCAGGGACCCCTTCAAGATCGCCATGACCTTCGGCGAGGCCTATTTCTATTACAGCGCGTTGAATCCGGCGTCAGGGCGCAGGGAAAACAAGGTCGGCTTCGTCAAGCGGGCGTCCGCTTTCGGGACGCCGATTCTGATCGGGTCGGGTTATTCGGTCGATTGAGAGGGGCGGTCGAGCGCGCCGGCGGCTCAGGTTATGGAGGCCGCGTAGATCTCGGCGATAGCGCGCTCGAGCGCGGCGTTGAACTCGTCGTCGCTCTGCCCGGCGCTCAGCCCTTCGGCGAGCGCGCGCGAGAAGCTGGCGGCGACGCCCGGGTTGCGGGCGAGGCGGCGGTTGGCCTCTTCGCGCGAGTAGCCGCCGGAGAGCGCAACCACCTTGAGCACCCGGTCGTGTTTGACGAAGTCGGCGTAGAGGCCGTCTTGCTCGGGCAGGGTGAGTTTGAACATGACGGTTTGCCCGCTTTCCAGGCGGTCGAGCTCGGCGGCGAGCGCCGCTTTCAGGAGACTCTCGGCCGCGGCCTTTTCGGGGCAGCGGATATCGACTTCCGGCTCGATGATGGGGATGAAGCCCGCGGCGGCGATGCGCCGGCCGATTTCGAACTGCTGCCCGACTACGGCTTCGACGCCCTCGGCGTTGGCCCGCGCGATAACCGAGCGCATCTTGGTGCCGAAGATGCGTTTGGCCTTGGCCCGCGCCAGCAGCCCGTCCAGATCGGGCATCGGCTTCATCAGCCGGACGCCTCCCGCTTCCTCGGTCAGCCCCTTATCGACCTTGAGGAAGGGGACGATCCGCTTGACGTTCCACAGGTAATCGGCCGAGGGCTGCCCCTCGATCTCGCGGTCGATCGTGTTTTCGAAGAGGATCGCGCCGAAAACGCGGTCGCCGCGGAAGGCCGGGCTGGCGACCATGCGCGAGCGCATGCGGTGGATGACCGCGAACATCTCGTCGTCGTTCGACCAGGCGCCGCCGTCGACGCCGTAGAGTTGCAGCGCTTTCGGCGTGCTGCCTCCGCTCTGGTCCAGGGCGGCGATGAATCCGTTTTCGGTTTTGATTTTCTGGAATTGTCGATCGAAATCGCTCACGGCGATCCTCCGGTTCTCGAATGGGGAAAGGGGACTTTACGGGGCTGCGCGCCGGAACCGGCGCGCCCCTTCCTCCAGTGTAGCGAACGGCGCCGGCCCCGGCGGGGATCGATTTCGGCTGGGATTACAACCCGGAGCGGGGCATCGAGCGGCGGGCTGAGGTTTCGCGGCTTTTCGCGCAGCGGCTGGAGACGGCGTTTGCGGGCAAGGGCGCGGGGAAGATTTACGAACGGGACCCGGCCAAGCGCAAGACGCAGCCGTTTTAACCTCTGTAAAATAAGACTGCCGTTGTCGGCAAGAAGAGGCGGAAACGCCAAGAAACAGGTAAAGCAACCTCGAGGCGTCTGCTGTCCGGGCGCTTTCCACGCGGACGCTCCGGTTTCTTGTCGGCAAGGTCAAGGAGAGCGAAATGAGCGATAAGAAACAGGTCGGCGCGTCAGCCGCAGGGCTTGAGCAACAACGGTCAACGAACCGCCTTTCCGCGGCTCTTCCTTTCTCCGGTCGGATTCATTCCGTACTGGCGATCGCCGCCGTTCTGGCGGCATCCGCCTCGACTTTGGCGCAAACCGGGGCGCAAACCGGCTGGATCATCGAAACGGTTGCGGGGAACGCGGACGCAGGCGACGGGGGCGCGGCGACGGCGGCGCAACTCCGCACTGCCTGGGGGGTAGCGGTGGATGGGTCGGGCAACATCTACATCGCCGATACGAGCAACCAACGCATTCGCAAGGTGGATGTTTCCACGGGCAATATCTCCACGGTAGCGGGAAACGGGACCGTCGGTTTCAGCGGCGACGGAGGCGCGGCAACGGCGGCGCAACTGTACTCCCCATTGGGGGTAGCGGTGGATGGGTCGGGCAACATCTACATCGCCGATACGAACAACCAACGCATCCGCAAGGTGGACGCCTCCACGGGCAATATCTCCACTGCGGCGGGAAGCGGAGCGTTCGGCTTCGGCGGCGACGGCGGCCCGGCGACAGCGGCGGCGGCGCGGCTCCGCTCTCCCTCCGGCGTGGCGGTGGACGGGTCGGGCAACATCTACATCGCCGATACGAGCAACCACCGCGTCCGCAAGGTGACTGCTTCCACGGGCGTCATCTCCACAGTGGCGGGAGACGGGACTGCCGGCTACGGCGGCGACGGGGCCGCGGCGACTTCGGCGCAACTCCGCCTTCCCTCCGGCGTAGCGGTGGACGGGTCGGGCAATATCTACATCGCCGACAGGGACAACCACCGCATTCGCAAAGTAGAAGCCTCCACGGGCAATATCTCCACTGCGGCGGGAAGCGCAACCGGCGGCTTCAGCGGCGACGGGGGCGCGGCGACTTCGGCGCAACTCCGCTTTCCCCGCGGCGTGGCGGTGGACGGGTCGAGCAACATCTACATCGGCGATACCGCCAGCCACCGCGTCCGCAAGGTGGATGCTTCCACGGGCAATATCTCCACGGTGGCGGGAACCGGGGTTTTGGGCTACGGCGGGGACGGCGGCGCGGCGACGGCGGCGCAACTCAATTTCACATCGGGCGCGGCGGCGGACGGTTCGGGCAACCTGTACATCGCCGATGCGTTCAATGATCGCATCCGCAAGGTGGACGCTTCCACGGGCAATATCTCCACGATAGCGGGAAGAGGCACCACCAGCCCCGGCGGGGACGGGGGCGCGGCGACTTCGGCGCAACTGCACTCCCCATTGGGCGCGGCGGTGGACGGCGCGGGCAACATCTACATCGCCGATACGAACAACAACCGCATCCGCAAGGTGGATGCTTCCACGGGCAATATCTCCACGGTGGCGGGAACCGGGGTTTTGGGCTACAGCGGCGACGGCGGCGCGGCGACGGAAGCGCATCTCCGCCTTCCCTACGGCGTAGCGGTGGATGGGTCGGGCAACCTGTACATCGCCGGCAGGAGCAACAACCGCATTCGCAAGGTGGACGCCTCCACGGGCGTCATTTCCACGGTAGCGGGAAGCGGGACCGCCGGTTTCGGCGGCGACGGCGGCCCGGCGACGGCGGCGGCGGCGCGGCTCCGCTCTCCCCGCGGCGTGGCGGTGGACGTTTCGGGCAACATCTACATCGCCGATTCTCTCAACCACCGCATTCGCAAGGTAGATGCCGCGGCGGGCAACATCTCCACTGTGGCGGGAAGCGGCGGCGCCGGCTACGGCGGGGACGGGGGCGCGGCGACGGAGGCGCAACTCAACAGGCCCCACGACGTAGCGGCGGACGGCTCGGGCAACCTTTACATCGCCGACAGGAGCAACCACCGCATCCGCAAGGTGGATGCTTCCACGGGCGTCATTTCCACGGTGGCGGGAAGCGGGACCGCCGGTTTCGGCGGCGACGGCGGCCCGGCGGCGGCGGCGGAGGCGCGGCTCTTCTTTCCCCAAGGCGTAACGGCGGACGTTTCCGGCAATCTCTATATTGCCGATACGTACAACCTGCGCATCCGCAAAGTAGACGCCGCCGCGGGCAATATCTCCACGGTGGCGGGAAACGGGACCCTCGGCTACAGCGGGGACGGGGGCGCGGCGGCGGAGGCGCAACTCTACCTCCCCTGGGACGTAACGGCGGACGGCGCGGGCAACCTGTACATCGCCGATACGAGCAACAACCGCATCCGCAAGATGACCTTCTTCCTGCCCCCGCCCGAACCGGCTGCGCCGGCGCCCGAGCCGACGGTGGAGCCGATGGGCGGCGTTTCCGAGTTGTCATTCGCGCCGGCGCCGAACGCCGACCCGGGCGAGCCGATGTCGCAGATGCTGACGCTGCGCGCCGAGGGCGGCGCGGCGGAATTCCAGGCGCTGCCCAGCGCGCGCTGGATCGAGATCTCGCAGGCGGACGGCAACATGGCCCAATGGAGAGGCCGCTTGGCCGAGGGCGAGACGATCACCCTGCGGGTGACGGTCAACCCGCTGGGGCTGCGGCCGGGAACGCACCGCGGGCGGCTGTACATCCGCTCCGGCGGGCGCGTCACGGCAACGATCCGCATCGTGCTGGAGGTTCCCCCGCCGATGGGGCCGGACATATCGGAGAGCGGCGGGGTGGTCAACGCGGCGCGGATGAGCGCCTACGGCGAGGCGGGGCTGTTCGGGCCGCAGGCGCTGCCGACGGCGCCGGGATCGCTGGTTGCCGTGCAGGGCGTGAACTTCGTTTCCGGCGAGCCGGTCATGGCCGAGGGATTCCCGCTGCCGACGAACCTGGGCGGCGCGCGCGTGCTGTTCAACGGCGCGGCGGCGGCGCTGTTTTCGGTAGGGCCGCAGCGCATCGAGGCGCAGTTGCCTTGGTCGTTGGGCGGCGAAGCGACGGCGGCGGGCGGTTTGGCCTTGGTCTCCGTTGTCGTGGAGTCCGGCGGCGAGAGCAGTTGGCCGCGGCGCTTCTGGGTCGGCCCGTATGCGCCGGGCGTGTTCACGGTTTCGGGCGCGGGACAGAGCGCGGGTCAGGGTCAGGCGCTGGCGACGTTCGCGGGCACGACGGACTTGGCGGCGCCGCTGGATTTCAGCGCGGGCAGCCGTCCGGCGCGGGGCGGCGACATGCTGGAGATCTACGCAACCGGCTTGGGCGCGGTGGAGCCGCCGCTCGCCGACGGCATGAACTCGTGCGCCCCGGACGGCGTCTGCCTCGAAGACGGCTCGAACGCGGTGCTGCGGCATACGACGGCGCGGCCGCGGGTGTGGATCGGCGGTTGGCCCTTGCCTGCGGAGAACATCCGTTTTTCGGGCTTGGCTCCGGACATGGCCGGGGTCAACCTGGTGGTCGTGGAACTGCCGACGTGGCTGCCGCCCTCCGACGCGGCGGAAGTGTATCTCACCGTCGCCGGCCGCATGAGCCAGTTCGGCGCCACGATTGCCGTAGAATAGCGGGCGCCGTCGAGTGAGGCGGCGCAGCCGCCCGACCCGCGACTCGCGACCCGCCGACCCGTGACCGCCGCGCAAAGCGCGGCCCGACCGCCGCGCGAAGCGCGGCCGCATATCGAAAGTTTTTATCGGAATCAAGTGTCGCGCGCGCGGCGGCTTCCGTGCTATCCTTTCCGTTTGACCCGTCTCCGGTTTGCGCGGTCGGGTTGAATCCGTTTTCCTTTTTCTGAACACCCCCAGGAGGTTGAATGGCTACGAAAAGAACCCCGGCAGAGGTCTTGGCGTTCGCGAGAGAGAGCGGCGCGGAGATGCTCGATTTGCGCTTTGCTGATCTTCCCGGCATCTGGCAGCACGTTTCCTACCCGATCGCCATACTCGAAGAAGACAGCTTCGAGGAAGGCTTCGGTTTCGACGGATCGTCGATCCGCGGCTGGCAGGCGATCAGCGAATCGGACATGCTGATCATGCCCGACCCGAACACCGCGTTCATGGACCCGTTCACTCAGGTTCCGACGCTGTGCATCGTTTCCAACATCGTCGATCCGATCACCAAGCAGCACTACGAGCGCGATCCGCGCTGGATCGCCCAGAAAGCCGAGCAGTACCTGCAGTACACCGGCGCCGGCGACACCGCTTTCTTCGGCGCCGAGGCCGAGTTTTTCCTGTTCGACAACGTCAGCTACGACTCGTCGTACAACTACGGCTTCTACAAGATCGACTCGGAGGAAGGCCGCTGGAACTCCGGCCGCCCCGACAACAATCTCGGCTACCGCCCGCGCTACAAGGAAGGCTACTTCCCGGTTCCGCCGACCGATCACATGCAGGATCTGCGCACCGAGATGACCCAGGTGATGCTGCAGTGCGGCATCGAAATCGAGTGCCACCACCACGAAGTCGCCACCGGCGGCCAGTGCGAGATCGACCAGAAGTTCGACACGCTCGTGCTGTCGGCCGACAACATGATGCTCTACAAGTACGTGGTGCGCAACGTGGCCTACCGCAACGGCAAGTCGGCGACCTTCATGCCCAAGCCGCTGTGGAACGACAACGGTTCGGGCATGCATACCCATCAGTCGATCTGGAAAGACGGCGAGCCGACCTTCGCCGGCAACGGCTACGCCGGCCTCAGCGAGAACGCCTTGCACTATATCGGCGGGCTGCTCAAGCACTCGCCAGCGCTGGCGGCGATCGTCGCCCCGACGACCAACAGCTACAAGCGTCTGGTGCCGGGCTTCGAAGCCCCGGTCAGCCTGGCCTACTCGCGGCGCAACCGCTCCGCGGCCTGCCGCATCCCGATGTACTCGACCAGCCCGAAATCGAAGCGCGTCGAGCTGCGCTACCCCGATCCGTCGTCGAACCCCTATCTGGCCTTCTCGGCCTGCCTGATGGCCGGCCTCGACGGCATCCAGAACAAGATCGACCCGGGCGAAGCGCTCGACAAGGACATCTACGATCTGACGCCGGAAGAGTTGGCGGGCGTGCCCGCGCTGCCCTACGACTTGGCCGGGTCGCTCAACGCGCTGGAGCGGGATCACGACTTCCTGACGCAGAACGACGTTTTCACCGAAGAGCTGATCTCGAGCTATATCGAGTACAAGCGCAGCGCCGAAGTGGACGAGGTGCGCCAGCGGCCGCACCCCTACGAGTTCTCGCTCTACTACGACATCTAGCCGCGCAGCCCGAGCCCGCGCGCGGGACGGGAAACGTCTCCGGCTCGACGGCTACACGCCTTCGAGCCGGAGATACTCCCGGGCGTTGCGGAAGCAGATGTTTTCGATCATCCCGCCGACCAGCCGGTCGTCGTCGGGAATTTCGCCGTTTTCGATATCGCGCCCCAACAGGTTGCAGAGCACGCGCCGGAAATACTCGTGGCGCGGGTACGACATGAACGAGCGCGAATCGGTCAACATGCCGACGAAGCGCGAAAGCAGCCCGACGTTCGACAGGCAGTTCATCTGCCACTCCATCGCCTCTTTCTGGTCGAGGTACCACCAGCCGGAGCCGAACTGCATTTTCCCGGCGATGGCGCCGTCCTGAAAATTGCCCATCATCGCCGCGAAGGGGTAATTGTCGTTGGGGTTGTTGTTATAGACGATCGTCCTCGGCAGGGCGTCCTGTTGCTCCAGGCGGTCGAGGTAGCGGCTCAGTCCCTCGGCCTGCGGCCAGTCGCCGATCGAGTCGAAACCGGCGTCGGCTCCGGCGTCGCGCAGGCCGCGCGCGCTGTTGTTGCGCAGCGCGCCCAGATGCAGTTGCTTCGTCCAGCCGCGCGCCGCGTCGAGCTTGCCGAAGTAAACCATCATGTAGGCGGCGAATTGCGCCTGCCCGCGGGCGTCCGCGGGAACCCCGTTGCGGGCGGCGTCGAAAATCGCTTCCGCCTCGGCGTCGGACGGGAAATCGCAGGAAAGCCGCTCGAGCCCGTGGTCGGAAAGCCGCCCGCCCATGGCGTGAAAGAAATCGTGCCGCCGCTTCAGCGCGTCGAGAAAGCTCTGGAAATTGCGCATCTCGACGTTGCCCGCCGCCTCGAGCCGGGCAACCCAGGGGTTGAAGACATCGGGCCGGCCGACCGTCAGCGCCTTGTCGGGCCGAAACGCCGGATAAACCTTCGTTTCGAGAGACGACGCGGCGATGGCCTTGTGGTGCGCCAAGTCGTCCGTCGGGTCGTCTGTGGTGCAGAGCGCGCGCACGTCGAACTTGCGCAGAATGCCGTGCGCGGTGAGGCCTTCGCCGGCAAGCTGCTCGTTGGCCCGCTTCCAGACGCTCTCGGCGCCGGCCTCGTCGAGCAGGTCGTCGATGCCGAAGTAGCGCTTGAGTTCGAGATGGCTCCAGTGATAGAGCGGATTGCGCAGCGTATGCGGCACGGTGCGCGCCCAGGCGGCGAACTTGTCGTAGGGGTCGGCGCCGCCGGTGCAAAGCTCTTCGGGGACGCCGTTGGCGCGCATCGCCCGCCACTTGTAATGATCGCCCTCCAGCCAGATTTCGAACAGATTGTCGAAGCGGCGGTCGGCGGCCACGTCCGCGGGCGGCAGGTGGCAATGGTAATCGAGTATCGGCGGCTTGACCGCGAACGCGTGGTAGAGCCGCCGGGCCGTTTCGTTTCGCAGCAGAAAATTTTCGTGGATAAAAGACATCGCCGAATGCCTTCTATCATAGCCGGGCGGCGCTTTCCAACGAGAAATGAGTCTGAAGGGGGAAGGAGGAAAGGGCATGGGGATCATCTGGGGCGATCTTGCAAATGGACTTGGAAAGGCACATCCGCCCGGGGCGCAGCTTCACTCGACGGCGCCCGCTATTCTACGGCGATCGTGGCGCCGGACTGGCTCATGCGGCCGGCGGCGGCGAGGCGCAACTCGGCGGCGTTTGACGGGGTGAGGTTGCGCGGGATTTCGACAATGACCAAGTTGACGCCGGCCATGTCCGGGGCCAAGCCCGAAAAACGGACGTTCTCCGGCGATACCGCGTATGCGCCGACCCAGACCAGCGGGCGCGCCGCGGTATGCCGCAGCACGACGTTCGAGCCGTCTTCGAGGCAGACGCCGTCGGGCAAGCATGAGTTCATGCCGTCGGCGATCGGCGGCTCCACCGCGCCCAGACCCGTCGCGTAGATCTCCAGCACGTCGCCCGCCCGCGCCGGGCGGCTGCCCGAGCTGAAACCCAGCGGCGCGGCCAAGTCCGTCGTCCCCGCGAACGTCGCCAGCGCCTGACCCTGGCCCGCGCCCGGCCCCCCGCCCGAGACCGTGAACACGCCCGGCGCATAGGGGCCGACCCAGAAGCGCCGCGGCCAACTGCTCTCGCCCCCGGACTCCACCACCACGCTCGCCAACGCCAAGCCGCCCGCCGCTACGGCTTCGCCGCCCAACGCCCAAGGCAACTGCGCTTCGATGCGCCGCGGGCCGACCGCCATCAACGGAACCGCCGCGCCGTCGATCAGCACCCGCACGCCGCCCAGCATCGTCGGCAGCGGATAGCCCGCGTCCGCGATGCGCTCGCCCGTCAGGAAGTTCACGCCCTGCACGATCACCGCCGCGCCCGGCGCCAGCGGCAGCAACTGCGGCCCGAACAGCCCGCGCTCGCCGTAGGCGCTCATCCGCGCCGCGTTGAATACGCCGCCGTTCTCCGTCACCGCCGGCCCCGTCGGCGGGGGAACCTCCAGCACGATGCGGATCGCGGCCGAGATGCGCCCGCCGGAGCGGATGTACAGCCGCCCGCGGTGGGTTCCCGGCCGCAGCCCCAGAGGGTTGACGGTTACGCGCAGGGTAATCGTCTCGCCCTCGGCCAGGCGGCCCCTGTACTGGGCCATGTTGCCCGCCACCGGCGAGACCTCGATCCAGCGGGCGCTGGGCAGTGCCTGGAAGTCCACGGCGCCGCCTTCGGCGCGCAGCGTCAGCATCTGCGGCGCAGGTATGGAGGAGTCGGCGTCCGGCGCGAACGACAATTCGGAAACGCCCACCGGCTGCGCCTCCGGCTCAGGTTCCGGCCCGGCCGGCGCGGGCGCAGGAGGCGGAGGAAAGATCACCTTGCGGACGCGTTGGTTGACCCTGTCGCTGATGTACAGGCTGCCTGACCCGTCCAACGCCACACTGGCGGGCTGGTTGAGTCGGGCCGCCGTCGCCGCGCCCCCGTCCCCGCTGAAGCCGCCGGACCCCGTTCCCGCGATGGTGGTGATCACGCCCGCTGCGTCCACCTTGCGGACTCGGTGGTTGAACCAATCGGCGATGTAGATGTTGCCCGACCCGTCCAACGCCACACTGGCGGGCTGGTTGAGTCGGGCCGCCGTCGCCGCGCCCCCGTCCCCGCTGAAGCCGCCGGACCCCGTTCCCGCGATGGTGGTGATCACGCCCGCTGCGTCCACCTTGCGGATGCGGTGGTTGGGCGCATCGGCGATGTACAGATTGCCCGCGCCGTCCACGGCTACTCCCGACGGCTGGTTGAGTTGG
Organism: Bryobacterales bacterium; assembly: GCA_965242705.1. Taxonomy (GTDB): domain Bacteria; phylum Acidobacteriota; class Terriglobia; order Bryobacterales; family UBA6623; genus CATQHP01. The sequence goes on along the minus strand of OZ251486.1, from coordinate 3,293,318 downwards.
GCCGCTGTCGCCGGCCCCCCGTCCCCGCTGTCGCCGTTCGTCCCTGTTCCCGCTACGGTGGTGATCATGCCCGCTGTGTCCACCTTGCGGATGCGGTCGTTGAACGTATCGGCGATATACAGATTGCCCGAAGCGTCCAGCGCCGCGCCGCTGGGGTAGTTGAGTTGGGCAGCCGTCGCCAAGCCGCCGTCCCCGCCGTAACCGCCCGTCCCCGTCCCTGCGATGGTGGAGATATTCCCCGTAGAGGCGTCCACTTTGCGGATGCGGTGGTTGAGCGTATCGGCGATGTGCAGGTTGCCCGAAGCGTCCGGCGTCACGCCGTAGGGGTTGTCGAGTTGGGCCGCCGTTGCCAAGCCGCCGTCCCCGCCGTAACCGCCCGTCCCCGTCCCTGCGATGGTGGAGATATTCCCCGTAGAGGCGTCCACTTTGCGGATGCGGTGGTTGCTCGTATCGGCGATGTACAGGTTGCCCGCCCCGTCCGCAGCCACGCCGTAGGAGTTGTCGATTTGGGCCGCCGCGGCCGGGCCGCCGTCCCCGCTGTAGCCAGGCGCCCCGTTTCCCGCGACCGTCTCGATGGCGGCGGCGCTTTGCGCCGCCAAGCGGGGAGTGAAGAGCGGCGCGTGGAAAGCGATCGCCGCCAAGGCCGCCGCCGCAGGCGGCCAGGGAAGAACGCGAGCTTCGCGCCCGCGCGAAAGTCCCGCTTTGCCGGCGGCAAGCGGGGCGCGGAGAGAAGACGGAAGAGAAAGAAGAAGCCGCGGGTTAGAGAGCGCAGCGAGCGCGCTTCTCCTTATACGGGCTGACGGGCTGACGGGCTGACGGGCTGACGGGCTGACGGGCTGACGGGCTGACGGGCTGACGGGCTGACGGGCTGACCTTTCCTTATTGTACATCTCTCTCACCTCTCCTCGCAACATGAAATCCGTAACTCACCCAAGAATACCATCCGCGCCGCAGCCGGAAAACTTTTTTCTTACTGTATCCCGCCGTGACTTGTCAAAACGGCTGCTGCCGTTGGCGGGCGGCTTCGAACAAGGCGACGCCGGCGGCCACGGAAACGTTGAGCGAAGGGACGTCGCCGAACAGCGGGATGCGCACCAGGAAATCGCAGCGCTCGGCTGTTTTGCGGCGCAGCCCCGCGCCCTCGCCGCCGAGGACCAGAACGCAGCGCTCGTCGTAGCGTATTTCGTGGTGAATATGCCCGCCTCTTTCGTCGAACCCGTAGATCCAGAAGCCGGCTTGCTTGAGCGCGTCGAGCGCGCGGCCGAGATTTTTGACGCGCGCGACCGGCAGGAATTCGAGAGCGCCGGCGGCGGCCTTCGAGGCCGCTTCGGTCAGCCCGGCGGAACGGCGCTCGGGAACGACCACGGCCGCGGCTCCGGCGGCGTTGGCCGTGCGCGCGACGGCGCCCAGATTATGCGGGTCTTCGACGCCGTCGAGCACGACGATCAGGCAGCGTTTCCCGGCTTGCGCCAGAATTTCCGTCAGTGGGCGGTAAGCGGCGGCGGCGAAGGCCACGATTCCCTGGTGCTTGCCGCCCGCGGCGAGTTCGTCGAGCCCGGCCTGCGTCTCGAAACGCAGCGGGATGCGGCGTTTGCGGCATTCGTCGATAAGCGCTTGCAGGCGGCGGCTTTTCGCGCCGTCCGCCGCCGCCGCGCGGTCGATCGGGCTGCCCGCGCGCAGCGCCGCCTCGACCGCGTGAATGCCCATCAGACGCCGCATCGTTCCGCTCAGGCAGTCCGCGGGCCAAGGCTGCGCCGCCGACGCTAAAGCTATGATAGAGAATCGCGCCGCTTGCGCAGAGCCTGCATGCTTCGATTCGAAACCGCCGGGGAATCTCACGGGGAGACTCTCGTAACCATCCTGACCGGCCTGCCCGCCGGGATTCCGATCGCGCTCGAGCGCATCGACCGCGAGCTCTGGCGCCGCCAGCAAGGCTACGGACGCGGCGGGCGGATGAAGATCGAATCCGACAAGGCGCATATCGTTTCCGGCGTCCGCCATGGGCAAACGATCGGTTCGCCGATCGCCGTTCTGCTGCAAAACCGCGATTGGAAGAATTGGACCGAGGCGCTTCCGGTGGAGGACGCGACGGGCGCCGAAGGCGGCGCCAAGCCCGTGCATCGGCCCCGCCCGGGTCACGCCGATCTGGCCGGCTGCATCAAGTACGACTTCCCGGAAGCGCGTTACGTGCTCGAACGCGCCAGCGCTCGGGAAACGGCGGCGCGGGTCGCCGCCGGCGCTTTGGCCAAGCTCTTCCTGGGCGAGTTCGGCATCGAGATACTGAGCCACGTCGCAGCGCTCGGCGGAGCGCGGCTCGAGCGCCCCGCCTCGTGGGATGAAATCAAGGCGCTGGCGGCCAGAGATGAAGTTGCGCTCAACTGCGTCGATGCCGAGACCGAGGCGCGAATGAAACAAGAGGTTGACGAAGCCTACAGGACGGGCGACACCCGCGGCGGCGTCTTCGAGGTGGTGATCCACGGCGTTCCGGCGGGCTTGGGCTCGCATATCGCCTGGGATACGCGCCTCGACGGACGCCTGGCGCAGGCCGTGGTTTCGATGCAGGCGGTCAAGGGCGTCGAGATCGGGGCGGCGGCGCCGGCCGCGGCGTCCCCCGGGTCGAAAGTGCAGGACACGATCCATTACAACAAGCCCGAGCGCGCGTTCTACCGCGGCTCGAACAACGCGGGCGGCCTCGAAGGCGGCATGACCAACGGCCAGGACGTCGTCGTGCGCGGATACATCAAGCCGATCTCGACGCTGCGCCGCCCGTTGGAGTCGGTCGATCTGCGCACCCGCGAGCCTTCCGCCGCCGCCTACGAGCGCTCGGACGTGGCGGTCGTTCCGGCGGCGGGCGTCATCGGCGAGGCGATGGCCGCTCTGGTCACGGCCTCGGCGTTCCTCGAAAAGTTCGGCGGCGATTCGCTGGCGGAGACGCGCCGCAATTACGAGGGCTACATGCGGCAGGTCAGTCGTTTTTGACGTTGCGCCGATTCGCGGAAACCCGACCGATGGCCTTGAATCTTTCTTCCGAGCACCGCGCCGAAGTGGACCGCTTCATGCACGGGCTGATGCGCCGCAACCCGGGCCAAACCGAGTTCCACCAAGCGGTGCATGAAGCGGCGGAGTATCTGATTCCGTTCATGCATGAACGCCCGGAATACCGCCGCGCGCGCCTCCTGGATCGGCTGACCGAGCCCGACCGCAGCATCAGTTTTCGCGTTTGCTGGACCGATGACGAAGGAAACGTGCGCACGAACCGCGGCTACCGCATTCAGTTCAACAATGCGATCGGGCCGTACAAGGGCGGGCTGCGCTTCCACAAATCGGTGAACGCAAGCATTCTGAAATTCCTCGGCTTCGAGCAGGTTTTCAAGAACAGTCTGACCACGCTGCCGATGGGCGGCGGCAAGGGCGGCGCGGACTTCAACCCGAAGGGCAAATCCGACGGCGAGGTGATGCGTTTCTGCCAGTCGTTCATGACCGAGTTGCACCCCTACATCGGGCAGACGATCGACGTGCCCGCCGGCGACATCGGCGTGGGGACGCGGGAAATCGGCTATCTGTACGGGCAGTACGTGCGTCTCAGCGGGACGTTCGAAGGCGTACTGACGGGCAAGGGCGCGGGCTGGGGGGGCAGCCTGATCCGCACCGAGGCCACGGGCTACGGCTTGGTTTATTTCATGAAGCAGATGCTGCGCAGGCGCGGCGACGGACTGCAAGGCAAAACCTGCCTGGTGTCGGGGTCGGGCAACGTCGCGCAGTACACCGTGGAAAAGCTCATCCAACTCGGCGCCAAGGTGATCACCATGTCCGATTCATCGGGATTCGTTTACGACAAGGACGGCATCGACGCGGCGAAACTCGACTGGATGATGAAGCTCAAGAACGAGCGCCGCGGACGCATCGGCGAATACGCCGAGAAATTCGGCTGCGATTTCCACGCGGGGAAGCGTCCGTGGAACGCGCCGGCCGACCTGGCCTTTCCCTGCGCGACGCAAAACGAAATTGGCCGCGCCGATGCCGAGGCGCTCGCGGCCAACGGCTTGATTGGCTTGGCCGAGGGCGCGAACATGCCTACCGAGCCGGAAGCGGTGGACGTATTTCTCAAGGCGCGGATACTCTACGGACCGGGCAAGGCGTCGAACGCCGGCGGCGTGGCGGTGTCGGGCTTCGAGCGGACGCAAAACTCCATGTTCCTGAGTTGGCCGCGGGCCGAGGTCGATCGGCGCTTGCAGGAAGTCATGCGGGAAATTCACCGGCGGTGCGTGCGCTACGGACGCGAGGGCGATTTCGTGAATTACGTTCGCGGAGCGAACATCGGCGGCTTCGTCAAGGTCGCGGACGCCATGCTGGCCCTGGGCGTCGTTTGACGCCGATCGCCTGCCCTGCCCGCGGCGTCAGGGGTTCGAGACCGTGACGGCGGGGCTGTCGTTGAAGCCCAGGCGGGCGGCGGCGGCCTGGAGCGTCCGCCCCTTTTCCAGCAGGACGGGCTCGCGGTAGAGCAGCCAGCGGCCGGCCTGCCCGCCGCCGGAACCGAGCCGATAAGTCAGCGAGGCGCCGGCGAAGCCGGTATGCAGCGCGACTTTCACGGCGCCGTTGCTTGCCGGCAGCTTTTCGGCCTGCGGCGCAGGGACGGTTTCCCTTTCCCCCTGGGGATACATCGCGCGGTACAACTCGGGTTCGGGAATCAGCCCGCGGTCGTTGGTGCGTTTCATCCAGGAGAGCAACTCGTTGCGCAACTCCCGGAGGACCGCGGCGTAACTGTTGTCGGCGGCGAGATTGCGCACCTGATGGGGGTCGGCGACGGTGTCGTAAAGCTCCTCGAACGGCTTGGCGCCGCCCATGAATGCGCCCGTCAGCCGGTCGAGGCCGCCCTCGCGCTTGAGCCGGCCGAGCTCCTGATAGATCGGCCCCTGGCTGGGGGTGCGCATGAACTGAACCCAGGGTTTATGCGACTCGAAATTGCGCAGGTAGAGGTAGCGCTTGTTGCGCACCGCGCGGATCATGTCGTAGCGCTCGTCCATGCGGTCGCGGGCGTGGTGGATGTATTCGGGTTCCGGCCCCTGTTTTTCCCCCAGGATGACGCGGCCATGCATATGGGCGGGCGGCTCGCCGCCGGCGGCGGCGATCATCGTCGGGGCCAGGTCGAGAAACTGGACGAAATCGGCGCGGACGGTTGCGGGCTCGATTTTCCCGGGCCAACGCGCGATCAGCGGAACGCGCACCCCCGAGTCGTAGAGCCAGCGCTTGCCGCGGGCGAGGCCGACGCCGTGGTCGCCCCAGAAAACGACCAGCGTTTCCTCGGCGATTCCGGCGTCTTCCAATTCCTGCAGTTTTTCCCCTATCGTGCGGTCGGTCTGCGTGACGACGTCGTAATAGGCGGCCCAGGCTTCGCGGACTTTCGGCGTGTCGGGGTAGTAGGGGGGCAGGATGAGTTTCGCCGCGTCGCGGGTGCGCTCCGCCGGGTCTGCGGCGCGGGCGGCGAAGCGGCGCCTCACCGAGCCTTCGTGCGAGCTGCCGTAATTGAAGACGGCGAAGAACGGTTGGCTCTTGTCCGGGCGGTTTTTCCAATGGGCGCGGCGCCCCGACTCGTCCCAGGCGGTTATCGGAACGGGAAAGTTGTAGTCGGTTTTCGAGTTGTTGGAGGTGTAGTAGCCGAGCCGCCGCAGGTATTCGGGAAACGCCTTGACGAAGGGCGGCGGAACCATGTCGGAGCGCATGTGGTGCGTGCCGATGGAAGTCGGATACATGCCGGTGATAATGCCGGAACGGGTCGGCGCGCAGACCGGCGAATGCGAGAACGCGTTGAGGAAGGTGACGCCTTCGCGGGCGAGGCGGGCGATGTTGGGCGTCTTGGCGTAGGCGTCGTAAGGGCGGACTTGCTGGCCGGTGTCTTCAATCGAGAGCCACAGGATGTTGGGCGTCTTGGCGCCGTCCGCCGCCGGCGGCGGCAGGGCCGCGGCCATGAGCGGGAAGAGCATTCGATTCAGTCGCATTGTCGATAGGGGCACGGCCTTTCGCCGAGAGTCCAGAGGGCATGGCGGGCGACGCGCCGGACGTAATCGAAATCGTCGTCGAGAGCCTGTTTGAGCGCGTCGGCGGCGCCCGCCGCTTGCGGCCCCAACGCGTCGAGGACGTGGGCGGCTTGCAGGCGGACGCCGCGGTTGGGGTGGGACAGCAGATTGCGGAGCGCGGGCAGCGCCTCGTCGAGGCTGCCGAGCCCGGCCAGCGCAAAGGCCGCCCAGGCGCGCACTTCGGGCGTTTCGCCGCGCAGCGCGGCGCGCAGCGGCCCGGCGGCGGGCCGACCGCGATCTCCCATTTGCCCGACGGCGACCACGGCCCAGTAGCGAACGGCGCCGTCGTCGTGGGCCATCGCCTCGAAAAGGGCTTTCGCCGCGCCCTGCCGGCCGGCTATGGCCATCTCGCCGACCGCGCGGGCGGCGATCAGCCGGTCGAGGCGCTCGGCGGAGGTCAAATCCGCCCGCCATTGGGCAAGGGTTTTGCCGAGATGGACGGCGTCCTGGGCCGCAAGCGAAGCAGCGAGCAGCAAAGCGCCCAAAGCCGCGGCGGCGCGCATGCGCATCGTTCTCCCCTGCCGCGGCGCTTCGGTCATATTTCAAGAAGGTAGCACTGCGCGCAAGCCGCCGCGCGGAATTTTTTCGGCGCATGCCCTTGCGGGCAATGTGTACGATATAGTATAGATTGTAGTTTGCTCCATTCGCGGAGCGGAATCGAAACGAGCGCATGAGCACGGCAACAAACGAACTCGAAGTCCTGGCGAGTCAGGAATACAAATACGGTTTCGTCACCGATATCGAGCAGGACACCCTGCCTCCGGGGTTGAGCGAAGATACCGTCCGCTTCATCTCGGCCAAGAAGAACGAGCCGGCGTGGCTGTTGGAATGGCGCCTCAAGGCGTTCGGCCAATGGCGGAAGATGAATGAGCCGCGTTGGCCGAACGTGCATTACCCGCCGATCGACTACCAAGCCATTTCGTATTACTCCGCGCCGAAGAGCGAGAACGACAAGCCGAAAAGTCTGGACGAAGTGGACCCCGAATTGCTGGCGACCTACGAAAAGCTGGGCATTCCGCTGGAAGAGCGGGCGGCTCTGGCCGGGGTCGCGGTCGATGCCGTTTTCGACAGCGTTTCGGTGGCGACGACCTTCCGCGGGCAGTTGGCCGCCGCCGGGATTATCTTCATGTCGATTTCGGAGGCGGTGCAAGAGCATCCCGAACTCGTCAGGCGGTATCTCGGTTCGGTGGTTCCGCCGTCGGACAACTATTTCGCGGCGCTGAACTCGGCTGTGTTTTCCGACGGCAGCTTCGTGTTCATCCCCAAGGGCGTGCGCTGCCCGATGGAGCTTTCGACGTATTTCCGCATCAATGCGATGAATACGGGGCAGTTCGAGCGCACGCTGATCGTCGCCGAGGAAGGCGGTTACGTCAGCTATCTCGAAGGCTGCACGGCGCCGATGCGCGACGAGAATCAGCTTCACGCCGCGGTGGTCGAGCTGGTCGCTCTCGACGATGCGCAGATCAAATACTCGACCGTGCAGAACTGGTATCCCGGCGACAAGGACGGCAACGGCGGCATCTACAATTTCGTCACCAAGCGCGGCGCCTGCCGCGGGCGCAACTCCAAGATTTCGTGGACTCAGGTGGAGACGGGCTCGGCGATTACCTGGAAATACCCGAGTTGCATTCTGATCGGCGACAACGCGGTCGGCGAGTTCTATTCGGTCGCGGTGACCAACAACCGCCAGCAGGCCGACACCGGCACGAAAATGATCCATATCGGCAAGAACACGTCCTCGACGATCGTATCGAAGGGCATTTCGGCCGGCGTCTCGAGCAACTCGTACCGCGGGCTGGTGAAAATCATGCCCGGGGCGGAGAATGCGCGCAATTTCTCGCAGTGCGACTCGATGCTGATGGGCGGCAAATGCGGCGCGCACACGTTCCCCTATCTCGAAGTGCGCAACAAGAGCGCCCGGGTCGAGCATGAAGCCACGACTTCGAAAATCGGCGAGGATCAGATTTTCTACCTCAATCAGAGGGGCATCGAAACCGAGGACGCGGTCTCGATGATCGTGAACGGCTTTTGCAAGGAAGTCTTTCGCGAGCTTCCGATGGAGTTCGCCGTCGAGGCGCAGAAACTGTTGGGCGTCAGTCTGGAAGGCAGCGTAGGGTAGGCGGGAAGCCGGAGATGGGGAAATCGACCCCGCCCGGCGAACGGCAATCGAACCATCGGAGCGGCAGGCCGCGCGCGGCGGCGCTGCTGAGAAAAGGGAAAGAACAAGTTTGGACCATGCTCGAAATCAACGATCTGCACGCAAGCATCGAGGGCAACGAGATACTCAAGGGCGTCAGCCTTTCGGTGGGCCGCGGCGAGGTTCACGCCGTGATGGGGCCGAACGGCTCGGGCAAAAGCACGCTGGCCTCGGTGCTGGCCGGCCGCGAAGGGTATGAAGCGACCGCGGGCGCGGTGACCTACAAGGGCGCGGACCTGCTGGAAACGCCCCCCGAGATACGCGCCCGCGAAGGCGTCTTCATGGCCTTTCAGTACCCGGTGGAAATTCCCGGCGTGACCAATATGTACTTCCTGCGGGAAGCGCTCAACGCCGTGCGCAAGCACCGCGGCGAAGAAGAGCTTTCGGCGGGAGAGTTCCTGAAGCTGGTGCGGGAAAAGATCGAGCCGCTGGATATGGATCGGGCGATGCTCAAACGCGCCGTCAACGAGGGGTTTTCGGGCGGCGAGAAAAAGCGCAACGAAATCTTTCAAATGGCGGTGCTTGAGCCGACGCTGGCCATTCTCGACGAGACCGATTCGGGGCTGGATATCGACGCCCTGAAGATCGTCGCGGCCGGCGTCAACCGCATGCGCTCGGAAAACCGCTCGTTCCTGGTGGTGACGCACTACCAGCGCCTGCTCAACTACATCGTTCCGGACTACGTTCACGTCCTGGCCGACGGCAGGATCGTCAAGTCCGGGGGCAAGTCGCTGGCGCTCGAATTGGAAGAAAAAGGCTACGGATGGGTCGAGGAAGCCGCCGCCGACCCGCGGCCGGTCGGAGTCTGAGCGATGGCTGCCGTTGTCGAAGACCTGAACGCCCGGCTGCGCGGCTTTGAAGCGCTGCGCGAGCGCGCGGCCGGCGAGCCGGAGTGGCTGCGCCGCCGGCGCGAACAGGCGCTGGAGCGCTTCTTCGCGCTGGGCATGCCGACGGTGAAAAACGAGGAATACAAGTACACGAATCTGTCGGCGGCGGCGCAAATGGAATCCGGCGGCGCGCCGCCCGCGGCGGACTTGGGCGTGGCCGCATATGCCGGGCTCGGCGGACTGACGCTTCGTTTCGAGGCCGGGCGCCCGGCCGCGGCGGAAGGCGCGGCGCCCGGCGGCGTCACGGTGTGCTCGATTGCCGAGCGGCTGCGCGAAGACCCCGGCGGACTCGCGCCCCTGCTGGGCAACTGCGCGGCCTTCGAAGATCACGCGCTCGCGGCGCGCAACACGGCCTGCTTCGAGGACGGCGCGGTGATCGAGGCCGCCCCGGGCGCAGTGGTCGAAGAGCCGATCCACTTGGTCTTCGCGGCGGCTTCCGCCGTTGCGCATCCCCGCGTCCTGATCGCCGCGGGGCGCAATGCGCAGGTGCGCGTCATTGAAACTTACCTGGGAACGGGCAGGTATTGGACCAACGCCGTCACCGAAGTTTACGCCGGGGAAAACGCCGTCGTCGATCACTACCGCGCGCAACTCGAATCGCTCGAAGCCTTCCATACCGGGTATTTCCAGGCCGTTCAGGAGCGCGCGAGCAGGGTCTCGACGTTTTCGCTGAGCTTCGGCGCGGCGCTTGCCCGCAACGACGTCGCCACGCGGCTCAACGGCGAAGGCTGCGAATGCGCGCTCGACGGCCTGTACGCGGTGAAAGGCCGGCAGCACGTCGATCATCACACGGCGATCGACCACGCCATGCCGCATTGCAACTCGCACCAACTCTACAAGGGAGTGCTCGACGGCGGCGCCACCGGGGTCTTCAATGGAAAGATTTTCGTTCGGCGGGACGCGCAGAAGACCGACGCGATCCAGAACAACAAGAACCTGCTGCTCTCTGACGAGGCGGACATCAATACGAAACCGCAATTGGAGATCGACGCCAACGACGTGCGCTGCACGCACGGGGCCACGATCGGACAACTCGACAAGGCCGCCCTGTTTTACATGCGGTCGCGCGGCGTCGGCGCCGAGCGGGCGCGCAATCTGCTGACCTATGCGTTTGCCGCGGACGCCCTGGAGCGCATCCGCATCGAGCCGCTGCGCGCGCACTTCGAAAAGCTGTTGCTGCGGACTTTTGCGGAGCGGGCGGAAGACCGCCGAGGAATCACGGAATGACGACGCTAACGGGAGCAGCCCTGACGACGGAAGCGCCGGCGGCGCTGGACGCCGCGCGGCTGCGGGAAGACTTCCCCGCGCTCAATCAGCAAGTCCACGGCCGCCGGCTGGTCTATCTGGACAACGCCGCCTCGGCGCAGACCCCGCGCCGGGTTATCGACGCGTTCGTTGGCTTCTACGAACGCGACCGGGCGAACGTTCACCGCGGCGTTCACGAGTTGAGCCGGCGTGCCACGGACAAATACGAGGCCGCGCGGGTGAAGCTGTCGCGGTTCGTCAACAGCGCCGAATCGAGCGAAATCGTCTGGACCCGCGGAGCGACCGAGTCCATCAACCTGGTTGCGGCCAGTTGGGGCGCCGAACGCGTCAGAGCCGGGGACGAGGTGATCGTTTCGGCGCTCGAACACCATTCGAACATCGTTCCCTGGCAGATACTCTGCGAGAAAACGGGCGCCCGGCTGCGCGTGATTCCCATGAACGAGCGCGGCGAATTGCTGATGGACGAGTTCGACCGGATGCTTTCCGAGCGCACGCGCATCGTGGCCGTCAATCACGTCTCGAACGCCGTGGGCACGGTGAATCCCGTCGCGGAAATCGCCCGCAAGGCGCGCGAAGCCGGGGCGGCAAGCGTGATCGACGGCGCGCAGGCCGCGCCGCACATGCCCGTTGACGTTCAGGCTCTGGGCTGCGATTTCTACGCCTTTTCGGGGCACAAAATGTGCGGTCCGACGGGAATCGGGGCGCTCTACGCCCGCCGCGAGCTTCTGGAGCGCATGCAGCCCTATCAGGGCGGCGGGGACATGATCCTTTCGGTTTCTTTCGAGAAGACGGTCTATAACGAAGTTCCCTACAAGTTCGAAGCCGGCACGCCGCACATTGCCGGCGCGGTGGGCATGGGCGCCGCGGCGGACTACCTGCAGGGCATCGGCATGGAGCGCATCGCGGCCTACGAAACCTCGCTGCTGGCCTACGCCGTCGAGAAGCTCGGCGCGGTCGAAGGTCTGCGTTTCATCGGGGAACCGGCCGACCGCGCCGGCGCGATCTCGTTCGTTCTCGACGACATCCACCCGGCGGATCTGGGCGCCATTCTCGACCGCCAAGCAGTGGCCGTGCGCGTCGGCCACCACTGCGCCGAGCCGGTGATGCGTTTCTACAAGGCGCCGGCCACCACGCGGGCCTCGCTGGCTTTCTATAATACCCGCGAGGATATCGACGCGCTGCTCGAAGCAATCGAGACGGCCAAGGAGATTTTTAGCTGATGGCGCTGATTCGCTTGGGATTGAATGAAGAGGGGCCGAAAACGGATCCCGACCCCGCCCCCGCCGACGCCGCACCCGGCGGCGAAGCGGGCTCCGGCGGGCTGAACGTCGGCGCGCTGGCGGACGCGCCCAAGTACAACGAGTTCATCCCCAGCATGCACTCGAACATGACGATGACGTCGCCGCTCCCGCCGCAGGAGCCGGAGTTCGCCGCCGATGCGCCGCTCGAAGAAAAAGTCGTCGCCGTGCTCAAAACCTGCTACGACCCCGAGATTCCCGTGGACATTTACCAACTCGGCTTGATCTATCGCGTCCACGCCCCAATCAGCGAAGAGCAGCCCCAAGAGGTCAAGGTAGTCATGACCCTGACCTCTCCCAATTGTCCGGCGGCGCAAACGCTGCCGGCCGAGGTCAAGTACAAGATCGAGCGCTTGCAGGAAGTGGAGTCGGCCGCGGTCGATATCACTTTCGAGCCTGCCTGGACGCCCGAAAAGATGAGCGACGAGGCCAAGCTGGCCCTGAACCTGTTTTGAGGAAGCGGCAATGCACTTCAGTTCCCAGGAAGAATACGGCTTGCGCTGTCTTTTGCGGTTGGCGCAGGCGGGGGCGGGCATGACCGTCACGATCAATGAAATCGCGCGGGCCGAGAAAATCTCGGCGCCGCTCGCGGCGAAAATGATGCGCGTCCTGCGCGAGGGCGGGCTGGTCGAAAGCGCGCTCGGGCAAACCGGCGGATACCGCCTTGCGCGGCCGCCGGAAAAGATCGCCGTCAAACAGGCGATGACCGTGCTTGGCGGGGACCTCTTCGGCGGCGAGTTTTGCAGCAAATTCTCGGGGCGGGAAGAGCGCTGCACCCACTCGATCGACTGCTCGATCCGCTCGCTCTGGCGGGCGGTGCAGGCGGTCGTCGATCAATTGCTCAGCCGCACGACGCTCAAGGATTTGATGTGCGGAGAAAACGAAATGGACCACTTCGTCGCCGGTCTCGTAGTATTGACCGACCCGCGGCGCCTGCCGGAGCTTCCGGCGTTCCAGGCGAAACATGGCTGACAGGCAAAAAGTTCAGGAAACCCTGAAGACGGTCGTTCATCCCGACTATGGGAAGGATATTGTCTCGCTGGGGCTGCTCCGCAATCTGAAAGTGGAGGGCGGCGCCGTCAGCTTCGAGTTGCAGGCCGTCGCGCCCGGCGGCGGAGCGGAGGCGGGCGTGCTGGAAAGCGCCAAGGCCGCCGTGGGCGCTCTCGATGCGGTGGCGCGCGTCGAAGCCGCGCTGACGCCGCGCGCCCGCGTCAACCCGGCGGGCGCGGGCGGCAAAGGCTCGATCCCCGGCGTCAAAAACGTCATTCCCGTGGCCTCGGGCAAGGGCGGCGTCGGCAAATCGACGGTTGCGGCCAACCTCGCCGTAGCCTTGTCGCAGACGGGCGCGAAGACCGGCATCCTCGACGCCGACGTTTACGGCCCCAGCATCCCGCACATCATGGGCGCGGCCTCCGCGCCGCGGGCCGGCGGCCGCGGCATCATGCCCCTGATCGCGCACGACCTGCCCATCATTTCGACCGGCTTCTTCATTCGTCAGGACCAGGCCGTCGTCTGGCGCGGCCCGATGCTGGCCAAGATGGTCGAGCAACTCACCAATCAGGTCGAATGGGGCGAGTTGGATTACCTGATCGTCGATTTGCCGCCCGGAACCGGCGACGTGCAACTGAGCCTTTGCCAGCGTCTGGCGCTGACCGGCGCCGTAATCGTCACCACTCCGCAGCCGATGGCGGTCAACGTGGCGGAAAAGGCGATCATCATGTTCCAACAGTTGAAAACGCCGCTGCTCGGCGTGGTCGAGAACATGAGCTTCTACGAATCGCGCACGACCGGCGAGCGCGAGTACATCTTCGGCGCGGGCGGCGCGGAGACGATCAGCAAGCGCTGGAAGATTCCCGTGCTGGGCAAGGCGCCTCTGGCGACGGTCGTCCGCGAGACTTCCGACGGCGGCATGCCGATCGTGATCTACGACCCGCAAGCCCCCGCGTCCAGGGCTTTTCTGGAAATCGCCCGGCAGCTTGCCGTCGAAGTGGCCATGCGCAACATGAAGGCCGAGAGCGAAGAACTGGTCAAGATCGATTTCTGATCCGCCCGCCCCCTGCAAGTGGTATCCTGAAGCGGGGCGGCATGAGGACAAAAAAGCGATTCGGCCTCTATACGCTGACGGCGGCCGTTTCGCTTCCGCTCCTTGCGCACTCTCTCGGCGCACAGGAGCCGGCCTCTGCCGCCCCCCTGCTGGAGATAACCGGCCACCGCGATACGGTGCGGCTGGTGCGTTACTTGCCGCCGGACGGCCGCAGCGTCTTCTCGCAATCGACGCGGTCGGCGGTCGTCTGGGACGCGCTGACCGGCGAGGAAACGGTACGGCTCGCCGACGGAGAGACGGTTTATACCGCGGCCGTCTCCCCTGACGGCGGCCGCGTCTATATCGAGACGTTTGCCGCCTCGCGCATCGTGGATGCCGCGACGGGCGAAACCGCGTTCGAGTTCGACCGGGACGAGCGCATGCGGCTGCGCAGGCCGGTCTGGTCGCCCTCGGGCGGCCGCATCGCCTTTCAGGAACGCGGAGCCGTGCATGTCTGGGACGCATCGAGCGGGGAAGTGCTGCGCAGCTTCGAAGAGCTTTCCCCCGCGGGTTACGTTTACAGCATGGTTTGGTCGCCTGACGGCGCGCGTCTGGCCGTTCTTCAACGGGATGGGGCGCTCACTGTATGGCGGGTCGAAGACGGAGAGGAGGTTGCCGCCTTTCAGGCTCACGGCCCGGACCCGCCGGCAGGCGCAGTTCGCGCGCCGCTCTGGTCCGCCGACGGCGGCCGTCTCGTTACGGCGGCCGACGACGGCTTGGTGAAACTGTGGGACACGCAGGAATGGCGGTTGCTGCATACCCTGGAAAACGATGCATCCTTCCAATTCGGCGGCCTCGACCGGATCGATCACGCGGCGCTCTCCGCGAACGGCCGGCGCATCGCGGTGGCGCAGATGTCGTCGCTGCGCGTATGGGACGCCGAGAGCGGCCAACAACTGGTCCGCTGGCATCCCATCGCGGAAAACGACGCCTATATACCCCATTACGGCGGCATAACCGCTGTCGCCTTCTCGCCGGACGGGCGCTATCTTGCCAGCGGGGGACTGGACCGCACCGCCAAGATCTGGGATATCGAGGCGGAAACCCAGTTATTGCATCTCGACTTTCTCAACTCCGTCGAGACGGCGGCATGGTCTCCCGACGGCAGCCAAGCGGCGTTCGGCGGCGCCGACGGCAGAATCATCGTCTGGAACCGCGCAGAGGGAGCAGAGGGACGGGAAACGGTCCGCTTCGAGGGACACCGCAACGGAGCCGTGATTGCGCTGGAATACGCGCCCGACGGGACCCACCTCGTCACCTCGGGCTGGGACGGCTCGATCCGGGTCTGGGACGCGGAAACCGGCGCGCAACTCTACGAACTGCCGGAACGCGTCCAGCCGATTTCCAGCTTGAGTCCGCCCCGGCGGCCCGTCGAGCAGGTGTCGTACTCACCGCGCGGCGGCCGTTTCCTGACCGTCTCGGATCGGTTGTCCTTCAATTCCGTCGAACTCTGGGATCATGCGGATCGGGGTGGTCCCGGGATTAGGGCGTGTTAACGCAAAAGGTGAAAAGTGTGGTAGAATGCGGGGATGGAGATCAGTGCAGAGCAATACGAGAGGATAGCGTCTCTTTTTCCGGTGCAGCGGGGGAACGTGAGCTTGTCGAACCGGCAGGTTCTGAATGCGATTTTGTATGTGTGTGAGCACGGCTGCAAGTGGCGCGGGCTGCCGGCGCGGTTTGGCAACTGGCACACGATCTACACGCGCTTGAACCGCTGGTCGAAGAAGGGGGTTCTGGAGCGGGTGTTCGCGCAGATGCAACGCGAGCAGATGGTGCGCATCAAGCTGGAAGCGGTAGCTCTGGACAGCACGATTGTGAAAGTGCATCCGGATGGCACGGGAGCCTTAAAAAAAACGGACGGCAAGCGATCGGCAAGTCGCGGGGCGGGTGGACCACCAAGATTCATATGGTTGCCGCAGATGCTCGCACGGCAGTGACCTTTGCGCTGTCGCCGGGGCAGGCGCACGACGCGCCGCAAGGGCGCAAATTGCTGCGGGGCATGGCGCCGCGCCGGGATAACTTGCCCTTGCTGATGGATCGCGCCTACGAAGGCGAGCAGACCCGTCAATTGGCTCTGGATTGGGGCTTCGACCCCGTAGTGCCGCCGCGCAAGACCCGCCTCCAGCCTTGGGCATACAATCGCGAGATGTACAAGAAGCGCAACGAAATCGAGCGGCTGTTCCGCCGCTTGAAGGGTTTTCGCCGCATTTTTTCGCGCTTCGACAAGCTCGATGTCGTCTTCCGCAGCTTCCTTGTCTTCGCCCTGATCTGCGAAGGCTTGCGTTAAGCAGGCTGCTTGCTGCCCGGCTCAGCGGCCAAGCAAGGCCCCTCATCATCAGCCGCCCCTGATGCACAAGCCAATCAACCGACACAAGGCCTCTTCTGCCTTGCCTGTCCCGCAATAGCTCTTCCCATAAGCCCTACGCGATCCGCCTACCCGGCATAGGCCGCCCCGCTTCCTTCCTTCTTTCTCTACCCCTGCCCTATCTCCCTCCACCCATCACGCTTATCCCTTGCCCTTGACTCTTTGAGTGAACACGCCCTAGGTTCGATGGCCAAGTACAGGCCGCGGCATGGTCTCCGGACGGCCGGCGCGTCGCCGCGGCGCACACCTCCTATGTCGCCGTCTGGGATATGGACAATCTCGAATCGCCCCCGCTGGAATTCCGGCCGGAAAGCGGAACGGAAGACACGGAATATCGGCAGGCGGCTTGGTCGCGCGACGGCGCGCGCCTGTTGATCGCTTCGAGCGGCGGCGCAACGGTTCTGGACTGGGCTTCGGACGATGTCGTGCGGACGCTGACCCTGGAAAGGGGCGGCGCATACGTGGAAGAATCCCCCGACGGCTCGCTGCTGCTGACTATCGATGGGCGGTTTCCCGGCCCCGCGGTTCAGGTGTGGGACGTGGAAACGGGCGCCGAGCTTGCCGCCGTGGAGACGAGCGGCAGCCGTATCGGCGCGCGGTTCTTTCCCGACGGCGAACGCATGGTTACCTACGGCGGCCGGGCCCCCGAACTGCGCGTCTGGGACGCCGTGACCGGCGAGCAATTGCTCACACTGCAAGGACGCCGCGCGCCTTTCGTACAGGCGGCGTTTTCTCCCGACGGCCGGATCCTGGCGGGCGCAAGCCGCGACGGGACAACCTGGACGTGGGACGCCGCGAGCGGCGATTCGTTGGCAGTCTTCCCCGGCGGAGGCGGAGGCGTTGCTTTTTCGCCCGACGGAACCCGGGTTGCCGGTTTCGGCGCAACGGGAGCCGCGGTATGGTCCGCGGGGCCGCGTTTCGCCGGCGATAGCGTCGTCCATGCCGCGAGCTTCGCTCCGGGCGCGGTTGCTCCGGGGCAAATCGTCAGCATCTTCGGCTCCGGCCTGGGCCCGTCGACGGCCGCTCGGGGCGCCGTCGATCCCGAAACGGGACTCTTGCCGTCCGCCCTGGCGGGCGCAAGCGTGTTGCTGGACGGGGAGCCGATCCCGCTGCTGTACGCGCAGGAATCGCAAATCAACGCCCAAATCCCCTACGCGGTCGCGGGCCGCGCGAACGTGAGGCTTGCCGTCTCGTACGGCGGCGTTGCCGGCCCCGGCGCGGCGCTTGCCGTTTCGCCCGCGCGGCCGGCGTTGTTCCGCGTTTCGGGCGGCCGCGCCGTCTTCGCGCTCAACGAGAACGGCCGGGTGAACGGCCCCTCGCAGCCGGCGCGGCCGGGAGAAACGGTCACGCTGTTCGGCAGCGGCCAGGGGGAAACTTCGCCGCCCGCCGAGACCGGCCGCCCGGCCTCGGCAATGGACGACCGGCAAATCGAAGAAGCGTCGGTTACGATCGGCGGCAGCGCCGCGGAAGTCGTTTCCGCCGGCTTGGCTCCGGGCTTCGCCGGGGTTTTCCGGATTCGCGCGCGCATCCCGCAAGACGCTGCAACGGGGGCGGGAACCTCGGTCTCGATCGGCATCCGAGGAATCGCCGGCCCCGAGGACGCGGTCATGTCCGTCGCCGCGCCTTAGGAAACCTCTGAACAAGCGGGCGGAAACGGCGGGCGCGGCCGCCGGGATCAGACCCCCGACCCACCACAAACACGGCGCAGCCGTCCAGTACGAAGGGTTTCACCCAGGAAAAAGAAGCGCTTCATGTATGGATTGTTCACCTTGCTCGCCAATGTTCACCAATGATCACTTATTTTCGAAGTCTCGCCGCCGAAATCGACCGGATGGCTTCATCTCTCTCTTCCCTGAAGCCGTGCGGTTCCCCCTATCCCCTAATCCCTAACCCCTGCCGCGCAAAGCGCGGCCCTAAAGCAGGTTCGCGCCGGTTTCGGCAACCAGATTCGAGGCGCGCCGCAGCGATTCGACGGTGCCCGCGTCGGTCCACCAGCCGTCGAGTTCGCCCCAGGTCATCGTTCCTTCGGCGATGAAGCGGTTGTTGACGTCGGTAATCTCGAGTTCGCCGCGGGCGGAGCGCACCAGCAGCTTGATCTTGTCGAATACCGTCCCGTCGTACATGTAGATTCCGGTGACCGCGTAGCTCGACCGCGGCGAGGCGGGCTTTTCTTCTATCGAAACGATGCGGTCGCCTTCCACTTCGGGCACGCCGAAGCGTTCCGGGTCGGGGACCTTCTTGAGCAGGATTTTCGCCCCGCGTTCCTGCCGTCGAAAATCCTCGGCGGCGTCGGCGATGTTCTTCTCGATGATGTTGTCGCCGAGGATGACGCACAGCTTCTCGCCCCGCGAAAAATGTTCGGCCAAGCCGAGCGCCTCGGCAATGCCGCCCTCGCCTTCCTGGTAGGTGTAGTCGATATGCTTGAGCCCGAAGTCCCTGCCGTTGCCCAACAAACGCAGGAAATCGCCGGCGTTGCGCCCGCCGGTCACGATCATGATGTCTTCGATTCCGGCGTTGACCAGCGACCGAATCGGGTAGTAGATCATCGGCTTGTCGTAAACGGGCAGCAGGTGCTTGTTTACGATCCGGGTCAGCGGGTCGAGTCTGCTGCCCAACCCTCCAGCCAAAACGACGCCGCGCATGAAATTCGATTGTAAAACGGGAAGGGTTCGCCCGCAGCGGAAGGCGTCAGCCCTTGGCCGGGAAGAACTCGGCGATAAGGCGTCGGAGAAGCCCCAGGGAACCCAGAACGGCCGCGAGATTGGGAACCGCCATCAATCCGTTCATCGTATCGGACAGGCTCCAGATCAGCGGCAGGCTGCCGACCGCGCCCAGGTACATGACGCCGATCCAGATCAGGCGGTAAGGCCGCGCCGCCCCGGTTCCCAGCAGATAGGTAATCGCCGTTTCGCCGTAATAGACCCAACCGATTGTCGTCGAGAAGCCGAACAGAATGGTGGCGATGCTGACGAACGAGTTTCCCCAAGCTCCCGGCAGTCCCGCCTGAAACGCCTGCGCGGAGAGCGACGCGCCGGTGCCGCCGGACGTCCAGACGCCGGTCGAGAGCACGACGAAACCGGTGAGCATGCAGACCACGAGCGTATCGACGAAAACGCCGAATATGCCGTACATGGCTTGCCGCACGGGGTGGTCGGTGACGGCCGAGGCATGGACGATCGGAGCGCTGCCCAATCCCGCCTCGTTCGAGGCCAGCCCGCGGGCGATGCCGAACTGCATGGCTTGGCGCGCGCCGGCGCCGGCGAAGGCGCCCAGCGCCGCCTGCCCGCTGAACGCCGAGGAGAGGATCAAATGGATCACGCCGGGCAATTCGGCGGCGTTTTTGACCACTACGAAAACGGCCGCGGCGAAGTAGAGCAGACACATCCCCGGAACGAGCAATTCGGCGATCTCGGCAATGCGCCGGATGCCGCCCAGGACGACAAACGAGGCCGCCGCCGCCAGAACCAGACCGGAAAGGTGCGGTGGTACGCCGAAACTCGTCCGGGCGACGTCGGCGACGGAGTTGGCTTGCGTCATGTTGCCGATGCCGAACGCGGCCAGCGCCGTCAACGCGGCGAAAACCGCGCCCAGCCAAGGCAGCCGCAGTCCCCGCGACAAAACGTACATGGCGCCGCCGCGCATCACGCCCTGGGCGTCTTTTTCGCGGTAGCGCAGGGAGACGGCGATCTCCGCGAATTTCGTGGCCATGCCGACCAGGCCGGAAACGAACAGCCAGAAAAGAACCCCCGGACCGCCGGAAGCGATCGCCGTGGAGACCCCCGCGATGTTGCCCACGCCGACCGTTGCCGCCAGCGAAGTCGATAGCGCCTGAAAAGGCGTCACCGTGCCCTCGCCCGCGGGCTTCGAGCCGAATCCGCCGAGCACCTGCCGCGCGGCGAACGGAAAGCGAAAGAATTGAATCCCGCGCGTCACCGCGGTCAGCAGGATGCCGACGCCGATCAGCGAGACGATCATCGGCAGCCCCCAGACGATGGAATTCGCCGCGCGGTTGATTTCGACGAGGATTTCCATGCGGACGCCGGGGCGGCGAACACGATAGCATAACAGAAGAGTCGAGCCGTGAAAGTCCGTCTGGCATTCGACAAGCAGGGCGCGGTCATCGAGCTTCCCGACGATCTCGACGCGGCGGTGCTGGAGCCCCGCTACGGCGCGGAACTAGCCGACGCGGACGCCGCCTTGGCGGCGGCCGTTGCGGCGCCGATCGGCTGCCCGCCGCTCGCGAAGCTGGCGCGCGGCAAGCGCAGCGCGGCGATAGCGGTTTGCGACATCACCCGGCCGGCGCCCAACAAGCTGGTGCTGCCGCACGTGTTGCGCGCTCTCGACGCCGGCGGAATACCGGCTGAAAACGTCACGGTGCTGATCGCTACCGGCCTGCACCGGGAGGCTGCGCCCGAGGAACTCGACGAAATCGTGGGCGCCGACACGCTGGCGCGCTGCCGCGTCGATTCGCACCGGGCGAAAGAGATCGACGAGCAGACCTTTCTGGGCGAGACCGCCGCCGGCACGCAGGCATTCGTGGACAGCCGTTTCGTCGAAGCGGATCTGCGCGTCACGCTGGGCTTCATCGAGCCGCACTTGATGGCGGGCTTTTCCGGCGGGCGCAAGCTGATCGCCATCGGCCTCGCCGGCGAGCGGACGATCAAGCGGCTGCACAGCCCGCTCTACATGCGCGATGCAAAGGTCAGCGAAGGTTCCTTTCCCGACAATCCGCTGCACCGCGAGTTGCTGGAGATCGCGGAAATGGCCGGCCACGACTTCATGATCGACGTCGCGCTGACCCGCACTCGGGGCATCGCCGCGGTTTTCGCCGGCGGCCCCGCGGCGGCCCACGCCCGGGGCGTGGAGTTCGTCCGCGAATCGACGCTGGCCGAAATTGCCGAGCCCGCGGACGCAGTGATTACGACCTCGGGCGGCTATCCGCTCGATCTCACGTTTTACCAAGCGGTGAAGGGCGTCACGGCGGCGGCGCACGTCGTCAGGGAAGGCGGCGAGATTCTGGTCGCGGCCGCTTGCCGCGAAGGGCTCGGCAGCGCCGAGTTCAGCGGCCTGATGCGCCGCGCCGAAGATTCGCCGCTGCTGCTCGAGGCCTTGTCGAAACGGGCGGTCGAGGTCGATCAGTGGCAAGCGGAAAAACTGGCCATTGCCGCGCGCAAGGCGCGCTTGTCGTTCTGCGTTCCGGGCGTCGCCCCCGAAGATCGGGCGCGGCTCTGGGGGCCGGCTTTCGCCGACCCGCAGCAGGCCGCGGACGACCTGCTCAGGCGACTGCCCGCCGGAGGCCGCCTCATTGTTATCCCCGAGGGACCCTACGTCTTTTCGCAGTTGGCCGGCGCGCTGCCGGCCGCGGCGTAACGGGGAAAACGCAAGACAAGGTCGGAACAAGCGGGCGCCTCTATTCCAATCGAAAAGTGCGCCTGAAGGCATGGGAGCGGATCTGCGGCCGTCGCACTGAAAAATGCCGCAACGCCGCAAAAAACATTTTTTATGGATGTGTTGCATTGTGAATTTTTCCGCGGGATGTTATATTGTCGGTTTCAGTTTGGAGATCGCCTGATGAGCAACGTCGGCATGGCCCGTTTTACCCCCCCCCCCCCCCCCCCCGCAATTCAGGTAGGGCAAACTGCGCGCCGCCGCGCCTGCCGGGAGGCGCGGCCGTGAAACGGCTCGCGTTCCGCGGCGCGCGGCCCGTGACCGCCAAGCGGCTCTGCCGCTTGGCCGCCGCCATGTTGGCGGCGTTCGCTTTCCACTGGGGCGCGGAACGCGCCCCGGCGCAAAGGTACGCGTGGACCATCGACGCGTTCGCCGGGGGCGGCGGCACGGCGGTTCTGACGACGTTGAACGCCCCCCGCGGCGTGGCCGTGGACTCCAACGGCAACATCTACGTCGGCGACGTGAACAACCACCGCGTCATCCGCATCGACGGCGCCACCAAAAACTCTTCGGTCCTCGCCGGCACGGGCAGCTCGGGCTTCAGCGGCGACGGCGGCGCGGCGACTTCGGCGCAATTGAACGAACCTTACGGCGTGGCCGTGGACTCGTCGGGCAACGTTTACATCGCCGACACGGGCAACCGCCGCATCCGCCGGGTGACCATTTCCACGGGGAATATCTCGACCTTCGCCGGCACGGGGAGCGTCGGCAACCACAACGCTTTCCGCACGTCGGCGACGTTCAGTTGGATTTACGACGTGGCGGCGGACTCGTCGAACAACCTCTATATGGCCGATCGAACCAACAGCCTCGTGCGCCTGCTGACCGCTTCCACGGGGCAGGTCTCGAACATTTTGGGGCCGCAGATAGGTACGCTCTCATTGGGCGCCCCGGAGGGCGTAAGCGTGGACTCGTCGGGCAACCTCTGGGCCGTCAATCAGAACGCCAACCATGTTTTCAAGCGGACCAGCGCAGGGACCGGCTCCCACTTTGCCGGCTCGACGGTGTTCGGCGGCGGCTTCGCTGGCGACGGCGGCGCGGCGACTTCGGCGCGGTTGAGCCAGCCCCGCGACGCGGCTGCGGACTCTTCGGGCAACGTTTACATCGCCGATTCGGGCAACAACCGCATCCGCCGGGTGGATACGTCGGGGAATATCTCGACCTTCGCGGGCACGGGAGCCGCGTCGAGCACGGGCGACGGAGGCGCGGCGTCTTCGGCGACGTTGAACAGTCCTGAAAAGCTGGCGCTGGACTCGTCGGACAACATCTACATCGGCGAAAGGGGCGGCAACCGCGTGCGCAAGATAGATGCGGCGGGGATCATTTCGACCATCGCCGGGCTGGGGCCGACGGCCGTCGGCGACGGCGGGGCGGCGTCTTCGGCGTCGTTGAATCTGCCCAGCGGCGCGGCGGCGGACGCTGCGGGCAACATTTATATCGCCGATGCGGCGAACAACCGCATCCGCAAGATCGATGCTTCCACGGGCAATATCTCGACCATCGCGGGCACGGGAACGGCGGGCAACACAGGCGACGGCGCGGCGGCGACCTCGGCGACGTTGAGCTCCCCATACGGCGTGGCTCTGGACTCCGACGGCAACGTCTATATCGCCGATACGGGCAACGACCGCGTCCGCAAGGTGACGGTTTCTTCGGGCAATATCGCCGCCCTTGCGGGCACGGGCACGGCAGGGTTCACCGGCGACGGCGGGGCGGCGACCTCGGCGACGTTGAGAGGTCCCCGCGGCGTGGCGGTGGACTCGTCGGGTAACGTCTATATCGCGGACTCGCAGAACGAGCGCATCCGCAAGGTGACGATCTCCACGGGCAACATCGAGACCATCGCGGGCACGGGGACTGCCGGTTCGAACGGGGACGGGGGCTTGGCGACGGCGGCGCAGGTGAACTTCCCCCACGACCTGACTCTGGACGCGTCGGGCAACGTCTATATCTGCGATACGTTCAACAGCCTCATCCGCAAGATCGATGTTTCCACGGGGAATATCTCGACCATCGCGGGCACGGAGAATACCGGTTTTAGCGGGGACGGGGGCCTGGCGACGGCGGCGCGGCTCAATTTCCCCCGCGGCCTGACTCTGGACGCTGCGGGCAACCTGTATATCGCCGATTATTCCAACCACCGCATCCGCCGGGTGGATACGTCGGGGAGCATCGAGACCATCGCCGGGGCGGGAACGGCGGGCTTCAGCGGGGACGGGGGCCTGGCGGCTTCGGCGCAGCTCAACCGCCCCTACGGCGTGGCGGCGGACTCCGCAGGCAACCTCTACGTCACCGACTTTAACAACCACCGCGTGCGCAAGCTGATGCTGACGCTGCAGCCGGATGAGCCGACGGAGCCGGGAACGGGGTCGGGGTCGGGAACGGGGCAGCCGGAGCCCGAAGCGCAGCCGGTGGGCGGCGTCACGGAGTTGACGTTCGAGCCGGCGGAAGCCGCCGAGCCGACGTCGAAGACGCTGACGCTGCGCGCCGAAAACGGCGCGGTGGACTACCAGGCCATACCCAGCGCGCGCTGGATCGAAGTCACGCGGGCGGCGGACGGCGCGGCGCAGTGGCGGGGCCGTCTGGCGCAGGGCGAGACGGTAGCGCTGCAGGTGACGGTCAACCCGCTGGGGCTGCGCGAGGGACCCCACAACGGGCGGCTGTACATCCGCTCCAACGGGCGGCTGACGGCGACGATTCGCATCGTGCTGGAGGTTCCGCCGCCGACGGGGCCGGACGTAACCGAGAACGGCGGAGTGCTCAACGCGGCGCGGCAGAGCGCCTACGGGGAGCCGGGGCTGTTCGGGCCGCGCATTCTGCCGGTGGCGCCCGGGTCGGTAGTGGAGATCCGCGGGCGGAACTTGGCCGCCGATGGGGCGGCTTCGGCGGAAGGCTTGCCGCTGCCGCGCAGCCTGGGCGGGACGCGGGTGATGATCGAGGGGCAGGCGGCGCCGCTGTTTACGGTGGAGTCGGAACGCATCGCGGCGCAGTTGCCTTCGGGGCTGCTGCCCGAAGGCGCGCGCACGGCGTTGGCTTCGGTGGAGGTGGAGACGGAGCAGGGCGTGAGCTACGCGCGCTTTTTCCACGCAGCGGCGCAAGCGCCGGGGGTGTTCACGGCAGCGGGCGCGGGCGCGGGGCAGGGCTCGATCGTGTTTGCGGGGACGGCCGAGTTGGCGGCGCCGCGGGGCTACGGCGAGGGGGCTGCGCGACCGGCGAGAGCGGGGGACGTGCTGGAGATTTACGCGACGGGCTTGGGGGCGCTGGAGCCTGCGCCGTCAGACGGCGAAGCCGGGGGCGCAGCAGTGCTGCGGCATGCGGCGGCGTCGGTGCGGGTGTGGCTGGGATCGCAGCCCTTGGCGGCGGCGGAGGTGCTGTTCGCGGGCGGAGCGCCGTCGCTGGTGGGAGTCAACGTAATCCTGGCGCGGGTTCCGGCGGGCCTTGCGCCGAACGACGCGCTGGAAGTGTATCTCGAAGTCGGCGGCGCCAGAAGCCAGCCCGGCGTCACCATTGCCGTGGAATAAGGCCGCCGGCGAGTGAAGCCGCGAAGCGGCCCGACCCGCGACCGCCGCGCACAGCGCGGCCCCCTACGGCAAGACGCGCCGTTCCTTGACCCATTCGAGGAACAGGCCGCGCAAGGTCTTTCCCGTCGGCTTGAAGTCGAGGCCGCGGCCGGCCCATTGCCCGGCGACGAAGTCGTTGGTCGCCAGTCGGTAGAGCTTGTCGGGGACCAGGCCGCGGGCAACTTCCTCGGGCACGTCGGCGCCTGCGGCGACCGCTTCCACGACCTCGTTGTCGAAGGGCAGGATGTTCCAGACGTGGCGCGCCAGCATCGGCCCGGCGGGCATGGAGTCGCGGATGCCGCCGGAGTTCATGTAGGCCAGGTCGGCGCCGGTCTTTTCGCGCAGGGCCTGTTCGATGGCGCGCTTCAAGCCCGGCTTGCGCAGCGTCTCGCGGCACTCGCCGATGGGCGCATCGACGATTTCCGAAACGCGCGATTCCCAGTCTTCGACGATCAGCGCGGTTTGCGGGTCGGCCGGCACGTAACGCGAATCGACGGGGATACGCTTCCAGCGGTAGTTGCCGGCGCGCCCGGTTCGCCGGTCGAACTCGAACTCGAGGCGGCCGATCTCGCGGCCGTAGGCGCGCAGCTTGACGCCGATGCGCCCGCCGATCGTCAAAGGCTGCTCGCGGCCGCCGTGGTTGTGGCCGCCGATGAGGATGTCCACGTCGGGCAACTCGCGCAGAACGCGCTCGTCCTCGTCGTCGAACAGGTGTCCGAGCACGACCACCAGATCGGCCTCGGCATGGGCTTCGGCAACGATGGGGCGCAGCGTTTCGATCAGCGGCGCCGCCCGCCAGGGGCCGGTGAGTCCGGGCTTCAGCAGCCGCGGCAGGCGTTCCGTCAGGGCGCCGACAACGGCGATTTCGACGCCGCCGACCGAACGGATGACGTAGGGCTCGACCAGATGCCGCCCCGCGGCGTCGATGACGTTCGCGCTGACCAGCGGCGACGTTGAGATATCGGCGAATTCGTTGATTTTTTCCCAGCCGTAGTCGAAATCGTGGTTCCCCAGGCAATGCGCGTCGATGCCCAGGCGGTTGCCCGCCTCGAACGCGGGAATTCCCTCGAAAAGAGTCGATACCGGCGTGCCTTGCACCATGTCGCCCGCGTGCAGGACCAGCGCGTTCTCCGCCGCGGCCCGCTCTGCGGCGATGGCCGAAGCGACGTGGGCGAAACCGCCCATTCCGTTGGCGTCCGGCAGCAGGCGCGCGTGGAGATCGTTGAGATGGATGATCGTTACCGGTTGCGCCGCGGCGCAGGCCGCGCACAGCAGCGCGCAGAAAACCGCCAGGCAGCCGATCGCTGGCCGCCTCGGCGGGCGGCCGCGGAAGAGCAAATGAAAAATGCCGGCCATGTCTCACTATAATCGCGGATAGCGGCATGTTGAAACCGATCATGGAATTTCTGCTTTCGTTCGGATTGAGCGAGGGGCAGGCCTTGTTCGCGGTCGAGGCCATTGAAGTCGTCCTCGTGCTGGCGGCGGCCTTTCCGACCGCCCCGCTCGTCAGGCGCGCTTTGCTGTCCGCCGCGCACAGCTTCTCAAAAAACACCAAGACCGATTGGGACGACATCCTTATCGAATGCCGCGTCTTCCACCGCTTGTCGTATATGGCTCCGCCGTTGATGGTCTTTATTCTCGCGCCCGCTGCGTTCGAGACGCCCACAACGATCTTGTGGGTGCGGCGGCTCGCCGATGTTTACGGCATGACCGCTCTTGTGCTGACGACCTATGCCGCTTTGAACGCGGCGAATCGGATTTACCAGCGGTTCGAGGTTGCCCAGCGGATTCCCATCCTCGGCTACTTGCAGGTGGTCAAGATATTGCTTTCGATCGGCGCCGCGATTCTGGCCATCTCGATTCTGATGGATCAATCGCCGCTGATTTTGCTTACCGGGCTGGGCGCGATGACCGCCGTGCTTCTGCTGGTCTTCAAGGACACGATTCTCGGCCTGGTGGCGGGCATTCAGTTGATCGGCAACGATATGGTGCGTCCGGGCGACTGGATCGAGATGCCGAAGTTCGGCGCGGACGGCGACGTTCTGGAAATCACCTTGAACACCGTCAAGGTTCAGAATTTCGACAAGACGATCACCACGATTCCCACCTATGCGCTGATTGCCGACAGCTTCAGGAATTGGCGGGGGATGTCGGAATCGGGCGGCCGGCGGATCAAGCGCGCGGTGCGGATCGACGTTTCCAGCGTGAAGTTCTGCACGCCGGAAATGATCGAGGAGTTCAAGAAGTACACGGTGCTGCGCGGTTATATCCAGCGCAAGGAGCAGGAATTGGCGGAGCACAACAAGGCGCGTGGGCTGGACGATTCGGCGCCGGTCAACGGCCGGCGGATGACCAACCTGGGCACTTTCCGGCAGTACATGGCGGGCTACTTGCGGGCGCATCCGATGATTCACGACGGCATGACGCTGCTTGTCCGGCAGTTGCAGCCGACCGAGACCGGGATTCCGCTCGAGATTTACGTTTTCAGCGCGGACAAGAACTGGATCAACTACGAAGCGATCCAGGCGGATATCTTCGATCACGTTTTCGCCGTGCTGCCGTATTTCGAGTTGCGCGCTTTCCAGCGGCCTTCGGGCGGCGATCTGGCTTCGCTCGCGCGGACGGTTTCCTGACGGCGCGGCGAGTTACTTGAAATCGGCCGGTTTCACCGCGCGGTCGAGCCAGTATTCGGGCGGGTGGTTGTTGTAGCGGGTCGGGTTGAAAGCGCCCACGACGTCGGCCTTGGCGCCGTCCTGCGGGATTTGCTCTTCCATGCCCAGCGCCCAAAAGACGCCGTTGACGATCATCCGCCGCGTTCCGTCGGCAACGATGTCGGTGGAGGCGCCCATGGTGGTGGCGAAAACGCGCCCCGGCCTGCCCCCGGGGATCTGGTAGGACTTGGTCCAGGCCACGGGCATCATGGGGTTGTTTTTTTCGGCCACCGGCGGGCCGTCGTCGGGGCGCATGCCGTACATGGCGTCGCTTTCGTCGTACTCGCCCTTGCGCGCGACCACCTGGCCGTAAACGAGCGGCTGCGAATCGCCCGGCAGCGGCAGGCGGACGGTGTAAACGTCGCTGGGACCCCAGATGCCGCCTTCGGCGACGCCGCGCAGGATGGGGTGTTCGGCCGCGTCGTCGGCGAAGACCCCTTTGGTCGCTTCGCGCTTGTGCCGGCCGTGGTGGGCGACCCAGCGCTCGCCGATCACCAGGCGGCCGAAACCGTCCCGCCATTCGGACCGCGCCCCGGTGTAGCCGTCGCCGTAGTGGCCGTAGGCGCCCCAAGCCTCTTCGGGAACGTCGGGCAGGGGAACGGAGTCGGGGTTCTCGGCCTTGCCGTATTCGCGCAGATAGGCTCTGACGGCGGGGTGGGCGTCTTTCGGAGGCGCAAAGGCGTGGGTCGCGGTGCGCAAGCCGACGACGGGCTTGCCGGCCTGCAGGAAGCGGTCGATGGGCGCCATCTGTTCGTCGGGCAGCACGCGCCAACGGGTGAGGATGACCATCAGATCGGCGTCGTCGAGGGCCTCGGTTCCCGGGATGTTGGTGTTGACGTGAGGATTGACGATGCCCGTTTCGGGATCGACCGCGAACAACACGGTGCAGCGAAAGCCGTGATGGGTTGCGAGGATTTTGGCGAGCTGCGGCAGCCCTTCTTCCGAGCGGTACTCTTCATCGCCGGAAACGAGCACGACGTACTTGCCCCCGCCCGGCCCGCCGGCGCCCGCGTAGGTCACGACGTGCGGCGAGGCGGGAGCTTCGGCGGCCGGAGGCGGTTCGGCCGGCGAACAGAAAAGAGCGGATGCGGCGGCGGCGAGAGCGAGCGGGCGTTTCATGCGACGATTGTCAGTGTAGCGAAATCCGCCGCGCCGTTGGGCATGCCGGCGGCGAATCTCTGAACTTTCTGGAACGAGGAGAGACATACCGATGAACAACGAAGCTGCCGCTTATACGCGCCTGGGCCGCATCTTGGCGTTGATGGATTTTTCCTGGGGCCGCACCGGGCGCCTGCTCGACCGGGTCGGCGAGCTGGACGTCTGGATGCGGCGGTTCCGCCCCGGCGGGCCTCATGCGCTCTGGATTGCGGGCCATCTGGCTCAGGTCGAAGACGGCGCTCTGGCGCGTTACACGGGCGCGCAGCCGGCGCTCGCTTCGTGGAAGGACATGTTCGGCAACGGCAGCGAGACTTTCGACGACGCGGCGCGCTATCCGCCCGTTGACGAGGTTTCGTCCCGGCTGCGGGACGCGCGCACACGTTATCGGCAATACGTTGCCGGACTTGCCGACGCCGACCTCGACCGCCCGTACAGTGGCGCCGGGCATTTGCCGGTGCGCGATTTGCACGCGCACATCAGCTTCATGCTCTGGCACGACAGCCATCACGGGGCGCAGTTGCAGGGCATCGTCAAGACGGCGGAAGAGACGGGCGCGGCGTAGCAGTCCGCCACGCCGCTCACGCCGCGGACCGCCGGTCCGCGGCGGCTTGCCGCCGGCTTGGGGCGGTTATTCAGGGCATAAAAACTTCGTATTGGACTCCGTTCGGCGCCGCCCCATACCGTAGAGGGAGGGGAGAGCCCGATGGAAATGTCCGTGTCTGTTGTCGATCCTGAACTCGAGCGCCGGGCGAGCATTCCGGGCGAACCGGCGCCGGTCGAGGAGGACGTCGAATTTCTGCATGAAGCGGGCAGCCCGCCGGCTTCGGCCGAGCCGCTCGGCGTCGTGCTCGACCGCGTGGTGACCTTCATCAACGAGGTTATCGGCGCGGATTCGGTGTTCGTTTATGTGCTGGAGGGCGGCGAACTGGTGCTCAGCGCGTCGAAGAACCCCAGTCCCGAGGCCGTTGACCGGCTGAAGCTGAAGGTCGGCGAGGGCATAACCGGCTGGGTGGCGCAGCACCGCAAGCCCGTCGCGGTTGCGCGCGATGCCTCGTCAGACCCGCGTTTTCAGGCTTTCAGCGAGCTGCCCGAGGACCGGTTCGAAGCCTTTCTGTCGGTTCCGGTCGTGGCGCGGGGCAAGCTGATCGGCGTCATCAACCTTCAGCACCGCATGCCGCACATGCATACGCGGCGCGAGATACAGATTGTTTCGATGGCGGGTTTTCTGGTCGGTTCCGAGATCGAGCGCGCGCGGCTCGATTCGACGGTTTTGCAGCTTGCCGACCAGCTCCAGACGCGCAAGCTGGTCGAACGCGCCAAGGGCGTGCTCCAGCGAGACCTGGGTCTCGACGAGGAAGAGGCTTACCTGACCTTGCAGCGTCAGAGCCGGCAGAGGCGCTTGACCATGAAGGAAGTAGCCGAGGCCGTGGTGCTTTCCGACGAAGTGCGCCGCGGGCGGAAAACGGCGTCCGCGTCCGGCGGCGCGGCGGGATAGG
This sequence comes from Bryobacterales bacterium, assembly GCA_965242705.1. Lineage (GTDB taxonomy): Bacteria > Acidobacteriota > Terriglobia > Bryobacterales > UBA6623 > CATQHP01. The sequence continues at coordinate 3,262,775 of OZ251486.1, read as the reverse complement.
CGCAAAGACTTCCGCGGGCGGCGGCGGGCTTACCAGAACTTGTTGCGGCGCGGATCCTGCTCCGGATTTTCCTTGCGGAAGGTGTTCAGCAGCGAGCGGTGGAAGCTGCAAAGCTTGCCGTCCGGCGCCGGATGCCCGCATTTGATGCAGACCCCCATTTCGCCGCTGTTGCCGTTGCGGTAGTCGTTGCCGTTGGCGCGGTTGCCGTTTGCTCCGCCGGCGTAGCGGTTTTTCCGGCCGCCCTTGCGCTTCCCGGGTTTGCCGAATCTGCCGGGTCTCTTGCCTGATTGTTCTCGCATATCGTGATGTTCAGTCGAGCCGCAGTATCGGCCGGTCGGCCCTGCGCCTCTTCGCTCTCTCGGTTCGGCGGCTTTCGGTCTTCCCGTCCCATGCTCTCGTCGGAGCCGGAAAAAGATGCTCTCGAAAGCCGTGAAAATTACCGTGCGGTCAGCCGCCTTGCGTCGGCCCGCCGCCATCGGCGCCGGGCCGGAAAATCCGTTCGTCCGGCGGCTGAAGCCTCAGCATATAGCAACCGCGCCGCAATTTCAACCTCGCAGCGGCCCCGCGCGGCGGCGTCACTCCGCCGGGCCGGCTGAACCCGCGGCGTGCTCGGCGTCGTACAACTCGACGATGGCGTTGGTGATGTTCACCTCGTTGACGGCGTAGAGCACGGGGCTTTGCGGATTCGAGATGTCCAGGACGATGGACAGGCCGTTGTCTTTGGAATACTTGTCGATGACGGCCATCAGCTTCGTGCCGACGGCGTTGAACAGACTGGTTTGCTCCTGATTGAACTCGCCGCGCGCGTCTTCCATGTCGCGCTGCAGGTTGCGTTCTTTGGTCTGGATATCGCGCATCAGATTGCGGCGCGCCTCGTCGCTCATCGTATTGGCGCCCTTTTGCAGGCGGTCGCGCATCTCGGCAAGGTTCCTGTTTTCCTCCTCCATCTTGTCGCGGGTCGGCTTGTACTTTTCTTCCAGATCCTTGATCAATTTCTGACCCTCTTGCGTGCCGGCGATGGCCTGCTGGACGTTGATGAGGCCGATTTTCGTCTGGGCGGCGGCGGGCAATGCGGCGGCAAGGGCGCAGACGGCGGCGAAAGCTCGGGGCAAAACAACGGATCGCATGGTAAGAACCTTCTTTCGGGTTGATGCTTGCGTTTCCAGAATAGCACGCGGGCCGCCGGTTCCGCCGCCGCGGCCCGCCCGCGCGCCATCAGAACGTGCGGCTGATGGTGAAGCGGAACGTTGACCGCTTCTCGAAATAAGGGTAGGCCGTTCCGTGTCTGCGGATTCCTTCGAGAAAGGTGTTGCGGTTGGGGAACAGCGAGCGGTCGGCGACGATCGGCGGCTGCATGAATTGCTCGACGCGCAACGGGTTGTACGCCCAGTAGAAACGGAACGGGGCGTTGACTACCGGCATCATGACCTGCAATTCGATGCCGGTGGAGCTGCGTATCTTTTCCGTGGCCGGAATTACGCTCAGCTTGTCGCTGAACCCGGCATGCGGAAACTTGGTGTTGAGCTCGAGCGTGCGTCCGGGGTTCAGGCGCATCTGGTTCTTGAGCAGTATCTTGTTGAAGCCGATGTCGAAGAAGGGCGCCAGCACGACCGGCCCGAAGAGCTTGATGCGGTATTCGAAGTTATACACGAAGCGCGTATCGCCGCCGGGATAGTTCAGGCGGAAGATGGGCGCCTCGGTAGTGACCGGAACGCGTTCCTCGACGCCGTCGATTTCCATCACCTGCGTGCGCGCCACGCCGTTATCGTTGAGGATGGGCACATCGACGAAGTCGGGAATCCAGACCATGGGGATGACCGACCATATCTGGAATCCGCGAATGTCGTTTTCGCCGCCCATGTACGAGCGGTTGAAGGGCGGCGGAACCCTGCCGCCGTATCCGCTCAGGAACGAGAACAGGCCGCGCATGGCGATGGTGCGCCGCCCGCCGTGGGGCTTGAAGTATTTGGCTTCGACCGTCGGCTGGATGAAACGGGTGTTGCCGCCGAACCCGGCGATGGCGATCGAAGCGAACAGGCTTTTGCCTTTCGTCGGCGAAACCGGGTGATCGACGGTGTTGTAGAAATACCCCGGGGTGATCTGGCTGGTGGTGATTCCATCCAGCGAGTTCGGCCCCGAAACGCCTTCGTAACTGTAGAACCGGAACAGATTTTCCGCCGACTTGCTGAAGGTGATGACGCTCGATTTGCGGTAGCTGTAGTTGAGGCTCAGGCGGGCGAAGCTCTTGCGCAGCGGGTAGCTGACGAAGGTCGTGAAGCCGATGCTGTTTTGCCGGTAGTCGAGGATGTTGTCCCTGCCGAGCTGCTCGAAGAGCGGAATCAGGTTCTGGCCGGAGAAAATCGAAGTTTCGCGGGCCTGGTTCCAGTTGAAGCGGCTGGTGAAAACCGTGAAGCCGGCCTGGATCGGCTTGTCGAACAGATACGGTTCGGTGAAGCCGAACTGGATCACTCGCTCGCGGCTGCCGAGTTGCGTGTCGAACGAAAGCGTTTCGCCCAACCCCAGGAAGTTGTTGGTTGCGTAACCGAAGCCGATGAAGCTGCCGGCGAAACCCGAAACGCCGCCGTTGAGATTGATCGTGTTGCGCCCGCGTTCCTTGACCTTGAGCGTCAGATCGACCAGACCCTCGCGAGTGTTGCGGCGGATGTCGGTGTCGGTTTCCGGCCCCTCGGTCTTGATCGGCTCGAAGTAGCCGAGCTGGTTGAGGCGAAGCATGCTCAGGTCCCACAGGCGGGTGTTGAACATGTCGCCTTCGTCGAGCAGCAACTCGCGGCGGATGACCTTGTCGCGCGTGGTGTCGTTGCCCTCGAAATCGATGCGCCGCACGAAGAACTGCTTGCCTTCGTCCACGGCGAGGTTGAGGTCGATCAACGGCGTGCCGTTCTCTTCGCGGAACTCGAAGCTCGGCTCGGCCACGAAATCGATGTAGCCGAACTCGCCGTAGAGTTTCTTGAGGTTTTCCATGCCCTTGCGCAGCTTTTCCACGTCGAAGATCGCGCCCTCGGTCATGGCGAAGACGGGGCCGAGCACCTGATCGGGCACGCGGAAAAGCTCGACGTCGGTGAAGCTGAGCTTGCCCCGGCGGTACTGATCGCCTTCGTCGAGCGTGACGTGGATGTCGGCCAGCTTGGCCTTCTTTTTCTTGAGCAGCGGGATGGGGAAAAGACTGCGCCCCTTCTGGTCGCGCGTCTCGAGGTCGTGCTTGAGCACGGTGGCGCGGAAATAGCCCTTGGTCTGGTAGGCGTTGCGCAAGCGCTCTTTGTCTTCTTCCAGCTTGCGCACGTCGAAGGTCTTTTTGAAGATGTTCTCGAGCACGATGCTTCTGGGTATGCCGATCGGTTTCGTGTTCTTCATCGCCCGGCGCGCCTGCCTGGCCGACATCACCTCGTTGCCTTCGAAGCTGACCTTGCCCACCTTGACCTTGGGGCCTTCGTCGATGTTGAAGACGACCTCGACCGACGACGGCGGAATCTGCCGCACCTCGGGCGTGACTTCGGCGTACTGGCGCCCGCGTTCGCCGAGCAGTTCCTTGAGCACGAACGCGGCGGCGTTGACCTTCGTCGGGTCGTAGCGCGACTCGACGCTCAGACCGACTTTTCGTTCCTTGAACCGCTCCAGAATGTCGGAAATGGTCGCCGACTTGTTGCCTTCGTAGCGGATCGTGCGCACGATGCGGCGCTCGACGACCACGAAGCGGACAATCTTGCCGATTTCGCCGTCTTCGACTTCCAGGCGGAGATCGTCGAAGTAGCCGGTATTCCACAGGATCATGAAGTCGCGGCGCAGGGTCTGCGGGTCGTAGAGGTCGCCGCGCTTGGTGAAGATGCGGGCGGACAGGCTGTCGCGGGGGATGCGCCGCGTACCGCGGAACGCGACCGTTTCGATAATCGTTTCGTCAGGGCGTCGCCGGGGCTGTTCCCGTGCTTCGGCCTCGACTTCCTCGAACGGCGAAGCCGGACGCTGCGCCCCCGCTTCCTCGGGCACGTCTTCGAAGGGCGAAGGCGTCTGCTGCGCCTGCGCCAGGAGGAACGCGCGCGGAGACTGCCGGGGATCCGTCTGCGCGGAGGCTTCGCCGCTGTTTTCCTGCGCGCGGCTCGGGGCGGGAAGCCACGCGGGCAGGGTCAGCGTAAAAAGAGCCAGGGAGTAAAAAATCTGCCGGGCGGAATGCTGCATGTGGGGTTGCAACGCTGCCGGCCATCATGGGCCGGTTTGTCGAAAGTTCAGGGCTTGGATACGTTCAGGACTCGGATACGCTCAAAGTTTAGATACGCACGGTTTTCGCCGGGGGTTTCAGCCTCGCCGCGCCCCGCCGGCGCAGCGCAGCGCCTGCCGGCTCACTCCGGCTGCTTGAAGACGATAACGAACTCTCCGAATTCTCCATTATAGCTCAACTCCAGATGCTTGCGCTTGACCTTCGCAGGCACCTGAAAATACAGGTACCCGGCGGCGTTGTCGTCGGTTTCGAGCGGCAATTCGAGTTGCGCGAGCCGTCCGGCCAGGGTCGCGCCGCCGCCGCGTCGCTGCTCGATATTGACCTCGGTTTCGCCCGAAACCACCCCGCCGATGCCGCTTGCTTCGCTTTCCAGGCGCCGCGGCCGCGAATTCGTGCCCGGAGCGCCCCCGTAGATGGGCGTATTCACGGCGTTGCGGAAAACGTTGCCGCCCCCCTTTTGCGAGACGCCCAGCGCCAGCACCGCATCGCCGGCGATGCGCTCGGGGGACTGCGCCTCGGAAGTGTCGTTGCCGCGGCGCGAGCGCAGCAGAAAGTCGTCCCGCCGCAGCACGACGCGGCTGCCGTAGAGCGGTCGGACCTTCATCTCGATGAGGGTGTAGTCGCCGTCCAGGGAGTCGCCCGCGATGCTTTCGATGCGCTCGACGCCCTGCACGAGGCGCGCCTCGAACTCGACGTTTTCGAGCTTGCGGCTGTACCAGTCCGGCAGCTTTGCCGCCGCGGCCAAAACGGCGGCTGCGGCAAGCAGAAACACGATTCGCAAAGACATCGCGCCCCCCTATCGAAAATTATGGCACGGCCCGCGCCGGGCTGCGCCCGGCGGCCGCGCGGTCAGACGCCGAGAGCTTCCTCAATCGCGCTGTCGCCGTCTTCCTGCTCATCCGATTTCTGTTTCTTGAGCGCTTTCTTGCCGCGCTCAACGGCTTCGCGCCCCGATTCGGCGGCCTCGCCGGCCAATCGCCGGCCTTGTTCGTAAAACTCTTTGCCGCGCTCGGCGGCCGCGCGGCCGGTTCTTTCCAGATGCTCGCGGCCCTTGCGCGTGGTTTCGCCCAGCGCCTCGCGAACTTCTCGCCCCGCCCGCGGGGCGTAAAGGACGGCGGCCGCGGCGCCCACCGTCACGCCCGCCAGAAACCAAGCGAAATTGCTGCTTTCATTTTTGGATTTGGCCATTGTCGATCTCTCCCTGACTTTTCAGTATATACGCCGAACGCGCGAGTTCCGCCGCGCCGATTACGCCGGCGCCGCCGCCGAGTTGCGAGCGCTCCAGGCGAAACCGCTCGGCGGCCGGAGGCGCCAGGATTTTCCGCGCCGCGCTCTCCAGGTCGGCCTGAAACAAATCCGCCCGGCGCGCGACGGAACCGCCCATGACGACCAGCGACGGGTCGAGAACCGCCGCGATGGTTCCGACCGCGGCGCCGACGGCCGCGCCGTACGCTTTCCAGGCGGCCGCGGCCTTGGCGCCGCCCTGCTCGGCCATGTCGCCGATGCGGACGGCATCGAGCCCCGCGGCGGAGCCGGCAAGCTGTTCGTACCGGCGGACGACGCCGGCGCCGGAACAGGCGGTGTCGTAGTCCGCCCCGTCGAGCGGACAGTAGGCGACTTCGCCGGCATTGTGGCTCGCCCCCGAGAATACTTCGCCGTCGATGACGATGCCGCAGCCGAAGCCGGTGCCCAGCGTGACGCCCACCACGATCGAGGCGCCCCGCCCCGCACCTTGCCGCGCTTCGCCCAGCGTGAAACAGGCGGCGTCGTTTTCCAGATGCAGCGGAGCGCCGATTTCGTCTTCCACGAATTTTCCAATGGGAAAACCGACCAGCCGCGGCAGCGAATCCTTGTCGAGCAGCAGTTGTTTTCGCAGGTCGAGCGGCCCCGTGCTGCCCATGCCTACGGCGGCCGGCGGACCTGCCACGCCCGCCTCGGCCGCGGCTTGCTTGGCGGCGCGCTTCAGATTCGTGAGCGTCGCCGCGGGCTTCATCTCGGCCATCGTCGGCAGGCGGGCGGTCTTGCCCAGCCGCCGACCCTCGGCGTCGAAAGCCGCGGCGGCAATCTTGGTGCCGCCAAGATCGATTCCAAGGATGTAGGGACTCGACATCGCAAACTCTTGCCGCGCCGGTAAATCTCAGTTTATCGCCGAAACTCCTTGCGCGGGCCCGCGCAAGGACGGCGGCTCCGCAATTAGCTACTTATAGTCTGTAGATTTATAGTCATCATTTTTAGAAATTCATTCAAGCGAACGCATTGCAGGGGCAACAACGACAGTTGGACGGCAGGCAACATAGATCGCCGAGCGCGGGATTGAGACGAATTCTTGCAAACAATATCCGCGGATACCGGAAGTCCAGGCGCATATCTCAAGAAAAATTTGGCGAAATTTGCAACCTTCATCGGACCTATGTGGGGTCGGTGGAAAGAGGGGAGAGGAATGTAACCCTGAGCACGCTGGAAATTTTTGCCGCGGCGCTTGACGTGAGCGTACCGGAGCTTTTGACCGAGAGGCCGCACAAGGATGGATAGCAACGCTCCGAGCCGATACGTCGATGCGATTCGGCGCAGCGGCCTGACGATCTACGACCCGATTGAGATCGGTGATGCGGAACTCTGGATACCAACGCCGCAACTGGAAGAATTGCTGCAGGCATCGCTGTCGGGCATATCGCTTGCCGGTCTGCCCTTGCGCACGCGCTCGAAGGTTGTGAAGGAACACGTCTGCCGGGCGCTTGGTTATACCATACCGCCCAGTTTCAAGAGGGTACGGCCGCGCTTTCCAGGTCAGGATTTCGATACATACGCCACATACGCCCAAAAATCCGCCAATTTGCAGATTTGGAACGAAGGGCTTGCGCCGGAGCGGCGCTATGCGCTCTTCCGCATCGGAGAGGATAACGTCATCGCCGGAGCAAGAGTGGTTACGGGAACCGCCTTGGCTCAACTCGATACGACGGGTACGCTGACTCGAAAGTATCAAGCAAGGTTAATCTTCGGCGAATCGAAGTCAGAGCTTGCCGCCGCCCAAGATACAGACCTGCTCCAACCCTTCGTACGGGCAGAGGTCGATTTTGAACCTGTTGCGAACCCGGCCGGCCCCCCTCGAGAAGGACGGCTTTTGACGATTCAGAAGATTTTTGAAAGACTGCAGCCGCTTGTCGGCGAAAGTTTCCCCGATGCGGGCCATGACCAGGAACGTAACAGGGGAGCGGCTCTGCATCGGCTGGTGTGCCGGCAGTTGGGATATGCCGATTATAAAGACGACGGCCGGTTCTCGGATGTGCGCCACCAGCTTCTCGAAGTGAAATTACAGACTGCTTTGACAATCGATCTCGGCTTGGCGCGTCCGAATAGCGAAGAGGCGCTTGATGCGCCGAAGATAGGCGCTCGGCAAATTCGATATTGCGATGTGCGCTATGCGCTGTTCCATGCTGCAACGGATGGAAGAAACGTTACGCTGACGCATATTTTTCTGACAACGGGCGAGAAATTCTTCACGCGATTTCCGGAATTTCAAGATAAAGTGTTGAACAAGAAAATACAGATTTCGTTACCGGCTGATTTTTGGGGAAGTCAATCCGAATGATTCCCAAACCATGCGGTCCAACTCGTTTTGAATACGGACGGCATCGCTTGACGGAGTACATTCGTATAGTTGTTTGGCCTTATCGATGATCGCTCTGCCAAAGGCGGCTTGCGGGTCTGGAAGTGGAAATTTTTCCACATACTGAGTAATGAATCTCCGACGCCCTGCATAGAGCTTGTTGTGGAAGCGGTAATCGTAGAATCGTTCGATAAAAGTTGAGTTGCCGACGGCGGCCGCAAGCCATAACAAGTTGGTTGGCGCGGAATTTTGACAGACTAGCCAGTAGCAGTCGCCGTTGACTACGGACCCTTCCAGATCGATCCAGAAAGTCGGTTCTTCGGCAATATCCCGGAAAACCAGTTTGGGGCGGCGCCAGGCATCGGGATCCTGCGGCACCCATATTTCGTACCATTCACGGCCGGCTTCGATAACGTATCGACGGCTTTCGAGAGCGGCTCGGTGAGTATCGAGATAGGCTTTGCTGCGCGGATATTTTGCCAAGCCGACGACATGACGGCGGCCGCGTGAAGCCTTGTGCGGATAGAGTATCCGTAACGGCCTCTGCGCGGTGAGGGGTTTGAAGCGTCGGGCGGCGTGGTGAGTTGAAAGCGGCTTGAGGAGTTCGGGGAGCTTGCTTTCGGGCATCTCTTGCCAATCGTCTCGAATGAATATCTTGTCGGCGCAGGTCTTGACGCCGACACGGATATTGCCGATGTCGCGGAATGCGCCCCAACTATGGTTTTCCACTTTTTTTAACCAGGCGTCCACGGCTTCTGTGGCAATGCGCCAAACGCCGTTGGATGTGCCGCTTGTGTCCAGTTTGCCGTGCCGGACGTTGAAATGCCGCCCATCTTCGACGCCGATGACGCCTTCTTTGGTTAGAGCGTCAATCGGGTTGTTCGCGCGTTGGTCCACCGGTTCCGTAGTCTGATAAATCGATGTGAATGCAGCGGGAGGCTGTTTGAGGCCGTTTTGTCCTTCGACGAGCAGTACGGCGGGCAAGACCGCGGCGTCGAAGGTTTTGGTATCGCCCAAATCCCAAACGTGCCGGATGTTGAAACGTCTTAGCAGCTCCTGACGGACGGCAGCCCCGGATCGAGTGGTCATGAAGCGGTTGGATACTATGATGCCGGCAATGCCTCTATGGCTGAGCACGCAAGATATGCCGAGGATGAATGCGTGGTATAAATCCACGCGGCCGGAAAGTCCGAATTGCTCAATCAAAAGCTGTGACTGCGCGGCGCCCATAATTTGAGTGCGGACATAAGGGGGATTGGCAATAATCAAATCGTAAGCTTGGGGAGCATTGGACTGGAACAGATTGCCGCGCCCGCCGCAGCCGAAATGTTCATAAACGAATTCAAGGAAATTTTCCTGTTCAAAATGCAGTGCGGCGCTTGGGAATTGCTGTTTGATCCGATTCGCCGCAACGCCAAGCGCCTCGGAACTGGTCTCGAAACCGCACACCTCAAGGGTCATGCTCGATCGTTCGGCCAAACCTTTGAGCAAGCTGATCAGTAATTCTCCGCGGCCGACGGCGGGGTCGAGAATGCGAAGCGGTCGGTCAGCGGGGATATCTCCGGCAATCTGAATGATCTTCTGCGCGACGAAATCGGCAAGAACCCTGGGCGTATAGGTGGCTCCCGCGGCCTTTTCCCGGGTGACGATGCGCGATTGCTTGGCAAAGCGCGGTTGGCGGAGCGTTTCCATGGAATACTCCCTCTTGAGACTTCGGGACAAATTTCCGCCCGCACAGGCGGCGAACCCCTATCATAGCCTTGCCGGCGGGCGCGGCCCCGTTTTTGGGGAACCGGGCGCGGCTTGCCGGTGTCTGTAGTTACGCCGGGCGGGTTGCTTGCCGGCCGTCCGGCTGGTACGCTGAAACCGGCCGCGGGAGCGGCGAAAGGCCAAGGAGGAAACGAGTGCCGCAACTCGAACTCGACGCCGTCCGGGCAGATCCGGACTCCGCCCTCGTCCGCGGCCTCAAATGCGGCTCGCAGCGCAGTTTCGAGCAACTGCTCGAACGCTACCAGAACCCGATTTACGCCTTTGTCTATCGCTTGCTGGACGACCCCAGCGAAGCGCCCGACGTAACCCAGGAAGTTTTCCTGAAGGTGTTTCGCAAGATACGGGACTTCCGCGAGGATTCGAGCCTGAAAACCTGGATTTACCGCATCGCCGTGCATGAAGCGTCGAACCGGCGGCGCTGGTTCGCGCGGCGGCGCCTCGGCGAAACGCCGCTCGGCGCTCATGCCGGTGAGGAAGGCCGGCAGTGGGAGTCGCTGCCCTCTCCGGCTGAAACGCCGTTCGATTCGGCGCAGCGCCGCGAAGTGCGGGCCGCCCTGGAAAGCGGACTGCGCGGCCTCGACGAGCGCTTGCGCCAAGCCGTCGTGCTGCGCGATATCGAAGGTCTCGGCTACAACGAAATCGCTGCCATGCTGGGCATCCCGCCCGGCACGGTGAAGTCCCGCATCTTGCGCGGCAGGGAAGCCCTGAAACGGAGACTGCAGCACCGCCTGCCCGCCCTTGCGCCGGACGGGTGGTCGCTGCAGACGGAGACGGAGTAGCGCCATGATCTGCCACTGGACCCAAAACCGAATCCCGAAATACCTGGAAGGGGAGTTGAACGAACTGGAGACGTTCCTGCTGCGCGCGCACCTCGCGGAGTGTCCGCGGTGCTTGGCGATCTACGAACGCATGGAGCCGGTCGGCTCGATGATCCGCGGCGTTGCCGTTCCGGCGCCGCCCGCGCATCTCGGCGTGCGCATCCGCTCGGCCGTTTCCATCGAATTGGCGCGGCGGGCGGCGCCGCGCCGGCAGTGGAATCTGCTCAAGATGCGCTGCGCGAACTTGCTGCGACCCTTGGCTGTGCCGGCGATCGGCGGCGTGCTGTCGGCGCTGCTGCTGGTGCCCGCGCTGCTCTCGGCCTTGTGGATGACGCCGAGCGCGTACGCCGACGACATTCCGGTCAAATTCCTGAGCAACGCTTTCCTCTCCGCGCCGGTGATGAAGATGCGCTCGCCGTATCCGGTTGACCGCGACTTCACCGTTCTGGCCTACGTCAATGCCGAGGGCGAGGTCTATGATTTCGAGGTGGCCGAGAACGAGTTGCTGGACACGCGCTCCCGCGGACAAATCGGCAACGCCCTGCTGATGAGCCGATTTCAGCCGGCCATGAGCTTCGGGCAGCCGATGCCGGGCAAGGTCGTCATTCTCTTCCAGCGCATCGAGAACGAGCCGGTCGCCTGACGCCCCGATTGACCGGACGGGGTTTCGTTTCCGGGGAAAGGCCTCCCGCCGCCGAAAGACCCGCCGCCAAAAGGCTCTGTTACGCTGGGCCGCATATGCACAGCGCGGTCAAGCGCATCTGCTTGTGGTCGGGGCCCCGCAACGTTTCCACGGCGCTGATGTACGCCTTTGCTCAGCGCAGCGACACGCGCGTTGCGGACGAGCCGCTGTACGCGCACTACCTCAGGGTGTCCGGCGCTCGGCATCCGGGCCGGAACGGCGTCCTCGCCGCGCAAGACGGCGGCGGCGAACGAGTCGTCAGCAGCGTTGTCATGGGGCCCTGCGAGTCGCCGGTGCTCTTTCTCAAGCAGATGGCGCATCATCTCGTCGATCTCGACCTGCAATTTCTGCGCGAGACGGCCAACGTGCTGCTCACGCGCGACCCCGAGCAGATGCTGCCGTCGCTCGTCCATCAGATTCCGCGGCCGACCCTGGCCGACACCGGTTTGGCCAAACAATGCGCGCTGCTCGACATGCTTGATGGCTGGGGCCGCCCGGCGGTCGTGCTCGACTCCCGCGAGCTGCTGCTCGACCCGGCGGGGGTTCTCGAGCAGCTCTGCCTGCGCCTCGGCCTCGACTTTCAACCGGCGATGCTTGCCTGGCCGCGCGGACCGAAGCCGTATGACGGGGTCTGGGCGCCGCACTGGTACGGCAACGTCCACCGCTCAACGGGATTCCAGCCTTACGCGCCGAAGCAGGAGCCGTTCCCCGACTTTCTGAAACCGCTGCTGGCCGAATGCCGGCCCTGTTATGAGAAGCTGCTCGCCTGCGCCCTCCGCGCTCAAGGCCGCGCCGCCGCCGCGTTATAATTGCGTTTTGGGGTTCCCGTCGACTTGCCGTCCCTGAGCGTCGTCATCCCGGCTTACAACGAGGAAAAGCGCCTGCCCGCGTCGCTGGAGCGCATCGCGGACTATTTGAACCGCACCCGGTCGGATGCCTCCGAGGTGCTGATCGTCAACGACGGCTCGCGCGACCGCACCCGCGAAGCGGCCGCCCAGGCGGCGGGGCTTTTCGAGCGAATCGGCGCCGCGTACCGCGTAATCGACAATCCCGTCAACCGCGGCAAGGGCTACAGCGTCCGCCGCGGCATGCGCGAAGTCCGCCGCGAGTGGGTGCTGATGTGCGACGCCGACCTTTCCGCGCCGATCGAAGAGGCGGACAAGCTGCTCCGCGCCGTCAGCGGCGGCGAATGCGCGGTGGCCATCGGCTCGCGCGCGCTCGACCGTTCGTTGATCGGCGTTCGCCAGCCGTTCTTTCGCGAGACGTCGGGGCGCGCGTTCAACTTCTTTGTCCGCTTGGTTACCGGCTTGCAATATGCCGACACGCAATGCGGCTTTAAGCTCTTTTCCCGGCAGGCTGCGCGGGACATTGCCGCCCGCCAGCGGCTCGTGGGGTTCGGCTTCGACGTCGAGCAACTCTTTCTGGCCGGGAAATTGGGCTACGGCGTTACCGAAATCCCCATCCGCTGGAACGATGCCGAAGGTACGACCGTCGGCCTCCTCGACGGCCTCGGCGCTTTCGCCGATGCCGTGAGGATCCGTTGCAACGACCTGGCCGGAAGGTATACGGCCGAGAGGCCGCCTGACGGCGGGGACTCAGCGGATAGTGCATAACGAAGAAGCGGGCGCCGCCGCCGCCGGCTTCATTCGACGGCCATCGTCACTCCGGCTTGGCTGAGGCGGCCGCCGGCGGCGATGACCACTTCGGCGTCGTCGTTGGCGGGGATGTTTCGGGGGATTCGCACGATCACCGAGTTGACCCCGACGAAGTTCGGCTCCAGGAAGGAAAACAGGATGTCCTGCTCGCCCAGTCGGTACCCGCCGATCCATACCTGCGGGCGGGCGCGCGTATGGCGGATGACGATTGTCGAGCCGTCGGACGGGCATTCGCCGTCGGGCGGACAGGAGTTCATGCCGTCGGGCGGACAGGAGTTCATGCCGTCGGCCAAGGGCGGCTCGACCGCGCCCAGCCCGGTGGCGCAGATTTCCACCCGGTCGCCGGCGCGCGCCGGGCGGCTGCCCGCAGCGTAGCCGCGCGGCGATGCCGTCGAAGAGTACGCGGACGCCGCCCAGCGCAGTGGGCAGGGGCAAGGCCTCGGCTATGCGCGGGGCTGCGCCGTCGGGCAGGAAGTTCACGCCATGGACGGCGGCGAGCGAGCCTGGAGCAAGCGGCAGCAGGCGCGGGCCGAACAGACCGGGGCGGCCGAAGGCGCTGCGCACGGCGGCGTTGACCACGCCGTGTTCGCTGACCGCCGGACCGCGCGGCGGCAGCACGTCGAGCGAGACCCTGATTTGCGCGGAGACGCGCCCTTCCGCGCGCACGAAGAGCCGTGCTCGATGCGCGCCCGTACGCATTCCGGCGGGGTCGGCGGAGACGGTCAGCGTCTGTTCGCGGCCGGGGGAGAGGCTGCCTTGCCGCGGCGAGGCGATCAGCCAACGCGCGCTTGAGCTGACGGACCAGTCGAGTTCGCCGTCATCGACGAAGAGCACGGCCGTTTGCGAAGCTGGCGCGGCGTCCTGGGGCAGGGCGAAGCTCAGCTTCAGCGGCCGCGCATACACCTCCGGACCCGTCTCGTTGCCGCCGATGACGGTGACCGCGGCGGACGCGGCGGCTTCGCGTCCGGAAGCGCTGCGGGCGACGGCGGTGTAGGTCGTCGTGCGCCGCGGTCGGACAAGGACGCTCCCCGCCGCGGGAGGCGTCATTTCGCCCAAGCCTTGATCGATGGTTACGGTTGCCGCGCCGCTTGCGGTCCAGGTCAGCGCGGCCTCCCTGCCGGGAGCGACCGAGGACGGCTGCGCTTGCAGTGTAATCCGCGGCGGCGGAAGCGCGGAAAGCGCCGCGGCGGGGATCAGGCGGCGGATGCGGCGGGCGCCTTGATCGGCGAAATAAACGCGGCCGTCTCCGTCCACGATCAAGCCGGAGGGGTAATACATCCGCGCCGCGGTTGCCCGGCCGCCGTCGCCGCTGCTGCCGAACTCTCCGTCGCCGGCGATGGTCGAGATGGCGCCTGTCGCGGCATCGACCTTGCGGATGCGGCGGTTGCTCTGATCGGCGATGTAAAGGTTGCCGTCGGCGTCCGCCGCCACGCTGCTGGGGAGGCGCATGTGCGCCGCCGTTGCCGGGCCGCCGTCGCCGCTGAATCCGTATGTCCCGTCGCCGGCGATAGTCGAGATGTTGCCCGTTGCGGCGTCGATCTTGCGTACGCGGTGGCTGTTCGTATCGACGATATGGATGTTGCTGTCGGCGTCCGCGGCCACGCTGCTGGGGGTGCGCATTTGCGCCGCGGTTGCCGGGCCGCCGTCTCCGCTGTGGCCTGCCGTCGCCGTGCCGGCGATGGTGGAAATGTTGCCTGCCGTATCGACCTTGCGCACGACGGCGGAGTGGGCGATGTAGATGTTGCCGTCGGCGTCCGCCGCCGCGTCGCGGGGGGAGAAGATGCGCGCTGCGGTTGCCGCGCCGCCGTCGCCGGTGTGGCCCGGCATGCCCGTGCCGGCGAAGGTGGAAATGACGCCCGTTGCGGCATCGACCTTGCGGATGCGGTGGTTGCTTAGATCGGCGATATAGAGGTTTCCCGCGGCGTCCAGGGCAATATCCGCGGGGCCGTCAAGCTGCGCCGCGGTTGCCGCGCCGCCGTCGCCGCTGTCGCCGCGCAAGCCCGTGCCGGCGAAGGTCGAGATAACGCCCGTTGCGGCATCGACCTTGCGCACGCGGTCTCTGTGGGCGATATAGAGGTTGCCGGCGGAGTCCAGCGCCAAGCCGGCGGGGTTGAAAAGCCGGGCAGCGGAGGCGGGGCCGCCGTCGCCGCTGCCGCCGCTCGAGCCTGTGCCGGCAATGGTCGAGATATTGCCGGTTGCGGCATCGACTTTGCGTACGCGCTGGTTGCCGGTATCGGCGATATAGAGGTTGCCGCCGGCATCCAGAGCGACGCTGCGGGGGGCGGACAACCGCGCGGCGGAGGCCGGGCCGCCGTCGCCGGAGAAGCCTTCCAGCCCCGAGCCGGCGAAAGTGGCGATGTTGCCGTCGGCGTCCACGCGACGGATGCGGTGATTGCCGCTGTCGGCGATATAGAGGTTGCCGCCGGCGTCCAGGACCACGTCGAAAGGTTGGTGAAACCAGGCCGCGGTTGCCGCGCCGCCGTCGCCGACGGACCCGGGGCCGGCGATGGCGTCGATGACGTAATAGCCGCCGCTCTGCGCGGCGGCTATGGAAAGGGAGCAGAGGATAACGGCGGCCAAGCGGCAAAGCCGCTGCGCGGGCGCGAGCCGCTTCATGGCCGCATTTCCCGGCAAGCGGAGCAGCGCGGCGCGGATGCTGCCTCTACTGAATTTGTGCGGGGGGGGGGGGGGGGGGGGGGCAGCGCCCCCTGCCGTCAAGCCTCAGTCCGTATCTTTGCGTGGAAAGACCTGAACCAATGCCGCGCATGAACTATGACTTGTGAAAGTCATAGACTACATAGCGCAAACAGAGTTTTGCCGCTTGCGCGGGCTGCCGCTATGCCGCGGACGCGGCCAGAGCTTGGTCGATGTCCCAGACCAGATCGTCCGCGTCTTCCAGGCCGATGGACAGGCGCACCATGTCGGGGGTGATGCCGGCCGCGGCCTGATCGCTTTCGCTCAATTGCTGGTGCGTCGTCGATGCCGGGTGGATGACCAGGCTCTTGGCGTCGCCGACGTTGGCCAGATGCGAGAACAACTGCAGGGCGTCGATGAATTTCCGCCCCGCTTCCAGTCCGCCTTTGATGCCGAAGGTAAACACCGCGCCGCTGCCTTTCGGCAGATACTTGCAGGCCAGCGGGTAATAGGGGCTCGACTCGAGGCTCGCGTGCTTGACCCAAGTCACTTTATCGCTGCTTTCGAGATGCCTGGCGACGGCCAGCGAGTTGGCGCAGTGGCGGTCCATGCGCATGCCCAGGGTTTCCAGACCCTGCAGGAAAAGGAATGAGTTCATCGGCGACATGCAGGGGCCGAGATCGCGCAGTCCTTCCACGCGGCACTTGATGATGAACGCCATTTCGCCGAAAGTCTCCGAGAAAACCATGCCGTGGTAGCCGGGGCTCGGCTCGCTCAGCATCGGAAACTTGCCGTTGTTCCAGTCGAACTTGCCGCCGTCGACGATCACGCCGCCGATGGAAGTCCCGTGGCCGCCGATGAACTTGGTCGCCGAGTGGACGATGATGTCGGCGCCGTGCTCGAGCGGGCGGCACAGATACGGCGAGGCGAAGGTGTTATCGACCACCAGCGGAACGCCCGCTTCATGGGCAATGGCGGCGACCGCTTCGATATCGACGACGTTCATGCGCGGATTGGCGATCGTCTCGATATAGACCAGTTTGGTCTTTTCCGTAATCGCCTTGCGGAAATTTTCCGGGTCGTCGGGATCGACGAAGACGGTGTTGTAGCCGAACCGCCGGAAGGTGGTGTCCATCTGCGTGTAGGTGCCGCCGTAGAGCGTCGCCGACGAAACGATGTCGTCGCCCGCCTGGCAGAGGCTCGACACGGCGAGCAACTGCGCCGCTTGTCCGCTCGCCACGGCCAAGGCGCCGATGCCGCCTTCGAGCGAGGCCATGCGCTCCTCGAACGCCCCGTTGGTGGGGTTCATGATGCGCGTATAGATGTTGCCGAACTCTTGCAGGCCGAACAGCGCCGCGGCGTGCGCGCTGTCGTTGAAGACGAAAGAGGTGGTTTGGTAGATGGGCACGGCGCGCGCGTTGGTCGCCGGGTCGGGACGCTGGCCGGCGTGCAGGGAGCGCGTGTTGAAACCGAATTCCCGTTCGGGTCGATCGGACATGATGCGGTGGTGGCGCCTTTCTTTGACGTTGTTGAAAAAATTTCGACGTTGTTGCTGGGGAAGCGGCGCGGCCTAGTCGGCGGGCAGGCCGTCTTCGGCCTCGAGGCCGTGGTCGAAGCGCGCGTAGTGGTCGGCCAGAACGTCGCGGCCGAAATCCCCCTTGAAATCGCGCCATACGGAATGGCTGTGGTTGTTTTTGTTCTGCGTATTGTCGTATTCGATGAGGAACTCGGGCGACTGGATGCGGTAGTAGTCGCCCATGCCGGGCTCGATCGACCCGGCCCAGGCGAAGTACAGGTCTTCCTTCGCGGTCGCGCGCACTTTCGCGGCGCGTGCTTCGGCCTGCTCGGCGGGAAACGACAGCGCGTACTGCGCGGCAAGCTCGAGCAGCAGCGCGTACTGCTCGCTGTTGAGCTTCGACGCCGGAATGCCTTGCGGCGCGCCCTCGATCTCGGCCCGCGTCATGTATCGGGTCAGGATGTCGGGGTAAGCCTTGTCAGCGATGACGGCCTGTTTGCGGCCGGCCTCGTCGAGCGAGCGCGCCAACTTGCGGGCAAGGTCTTCTTCGCGCCCGAGAACGCGGGTTCCCTTGCGCGGGCCTTCGCGGACTTCGTGCGGGTTCGAGCCGAAGAACGTCGGCGAAACCGAAATCAGCTTGCCGTCTTGCATCAGGAAGTGCAGGGAAATGTGATGGCCTTCGAAGCGCCACGCCCACTCGCCCTCGCTTGACGGGTCGCCGAAAACGCTCACGTGGTAGAGCTCGACGTCGCGGCGTCCGACGGTGTCTTTTTCCATGATGCGCAGCACTTCTTCGAGGCTCATGATGGTTTTGGCGCGGATGAAGCCGGCTTGCGACAGCGAGGCGGACAAGAGGGCGTCGGCCAGCGTACGCTGTTCGGGGCTCATGTCGCGGTAGGTCAGCCCGTTGCGCGCGTAGCCGTGAGCGGTAAGGAAATTGTTGTCGGGCACGAAATGCCAGATCTCGTAATCGGGGTTGCCCATCTTGAAATGGGCGGCCGGCTTCTGGTTGTGGTTGAGCGAGGCCAGGAAAGCATTGGCCGCGCCGACCATCATGTCTTCGGTCGAGTGGCGGTAGGCGGCGCCCGCGGCGCAAACCGCCAGAGAAAGCAACAGCAGGCGAAGACGTGCGGAACGGGTCATGGTTTCACTCCTTGTCGCACGGCGGCTCGGCTGAGCGCGGGCCGTGCCCGATTATAGCTCGATTGCCGGCGCGAAAGGGGCGGCGTTCGACGGTTTGCCGCGCCGGGCGCGGCCGTTCAACACAAAACTGGTGCGGAGAGGGGGACTCGAACCCCCAAGGGATTGCTCCCACTAGCCCCTCAAGCTAGCGCGTCTGCCAGTTCCGCCACCTCCGCAATTGTCCGTCCGTTTGCCGCCGCGGCGCCCGCGGTCATTGTTCGTTCTCCCCTTCGTCCGGCGCGGCGCTCTCGGCGGGAGCACTCGCCGGCGCCGTTTCGGTTTCCTCCGTTTCCTGCGCGGCCTCTTCCGCTTCCGCGGCGATGCCGCTGCGTTCGATCACCGATTGCCCCGCGCCGGCGTTGCGGCCTTGCCAGATGCCGAGGGTGATCGAGGTCATCATGAACAGCACCGCGGCCGTCGTGGTCGCCTTCGAGAGAATCGTCGCCGCGCCGCGCGGCCCGAAGGCCGTCTGCGAACCCATGCCGCCGAAAGCCCCCGCCAGATCGGCCGCCTTGCCGCTTTGCAGCAGCACGACGACGATCAGGAACAGGCTCACCAATACGTGCAAAACCGTCAATAAAATCAGCATGGCTTTTCCTTCCCGTCAAGCCCCGGCGTCCGCCCCGCATCGCACCAGCGCCGCGAACGATTCCGGATCCAGGCTCGCTCCGCCGACCAGCACGCCGTCGATCTCTTCGCGCGCCATCAACCCCGCGGCGTTCGCCGGCTTGACGCTGCCGCCGTAGAGGATGCGCAAGCCGTCCGCGGCGGCGGCGCCGAAACGCTCAACGGCCAAAGCGCGCAAAACGGCATGCGATTCCGCGGCAATCTCCGGCGTGGCCGTGCGGCCGGTGCCGATGGCCCAAACAGGCTCGTATGCCGTAATTATACGCGAAAACTGCTCGGCGGTCAAAGCGCCGAGTCCGGTTGTGAACTGCTCGCGAAGCACGACCTCGGTATTGCCCGCGTCCCGCTGCTGCAAGGTCTCGCCGACGCAAACGATGGGCGTCAGTCCCGCTTCGAGCGCCGCGAGGGTTTTCAGATGAACGTTGCCGTCGGTCTCGCCGAAGTATTGGCGGCGCTCGCTGTGGCCGACGAGGACGCAGCGGCAGCCCGCCGCGGCGATCATGCCCGCCGATATCTCGCCGGTGAAGGCGCCTTGCGGCTCCCAGTGCAGATTCTGCGCGGCGACGGCTACCGCGCCGCCGCGCGCCGCCGCGACGGCCGCGGCCAGCGCCGTCGCGGGCGGCGCGATGATGATCTCGCAGCCCGATACGCCGGCGATCCGCGGCTGCAGCGCGCTCAGGAACGCCGTCGTCTCGGCGGCGGTCTTGAACATCTTCCAATTGCCGGCGACTACCGGGGTGCGCACAAATCCTCCGCTTCGGCTGCGAGAACGTTTCCCGTCGGGATCACGGACGGGGCGCCCGTCCGCAACCCTCAGCATACTACAGCGCCGCTCAACCGAACAGCGCCAAAGATTCCGCACCGTGAAACGGGAACTGCAAGCTGCCCGGCGAGTCTGCGACCCCCAGATAGCGGCGCAGCGCCTTGTGGACGTGCTTCGGCTGCAGCAGGATGCCGTTCGCGTCGTCCCGCCGCAAGGTGACCGGGTCGATGCGCCGCGCGAAATGCAGGTCGTCCGTCTCGCCGACCACGCGGTTCGTCCAGGGCTGGTTCTTTTCCATCACGATGAAGCTGCCGATCGGCCAGTGATCCTTGCCTCGGTTGTCGTTGTAGAAATTGGTGCGCCCGAAATCGGACCCGATGACCACAACCAGACGGTCGGCCAAGCCGTGAATTTCGGCGTAGTCCCACAGGAAATCGACGGATTCCGTCAGGTTCGCCAGCAGCCGGACGTGATCCCTGTCGTGGTTTTCGTGCGTGTCGAATCCGTCGAGAAACAGATCGGCGCCGATCGCCGCGCCCGACTTGAAGGCAAGAACCGCCAACTGCGCCTGCCGCCGCAGCGCGCTCGTGAATTCCCCGAACTCTTCGACCCGCTCCAGCCGGTCTTCGGTGGGCATGGTTGCCGCGAACTCCCGCAGCCCTTCGGCGGCCTCCGGGGAAACGGCGGCGAGATACGCGCCGCGGCCGGCGGCCGCCCGCGGCAACAGGTTCGGCGCCGCCGCCAAGCGCGCCGCGCCCGCCTCGCGAAAGGCGCGCAGCGCTTGCAAATCTTCCGCCTTGATGTACGGATCGCCGTCCGCATAAGCGCCGGCCTCGGGCGCGACGATGCCGCGGATCGCTTGCGCATCGTCCAGCCGCGTATAGACGGCAAGCCCGGCGGGGTTGGAATAACCGCCGAAACTCAGATAGGGCATGGGCAGGCCGGCGCCGTAATGCGCGGCGAGCAGCGCCGTGGTCGTGGGGTAGCCCTCGGCGATGCGGCCGCTCCAGTTGTGAATGACGCCCGCGTCATGCGAATCGGTTTGCGCATCGACGCCGTTGACGACAAGCATGCGCCGGTAATACTTCTCGAAAAACGCCTCGTTCGAGGCCCACGGCGCATAAGCGATGTTTCCGGCCCGGCGGATTTCGGCCTGCTCGGCCCAGTGGTTGATCGGAAGCTCGCCGGGCGTATTCGCTTTCGGATCGCAAAAGCTCGTCGGGTCCCAGCCGCCGGCCGCCTGCACGAATACGAACAGTTTGCCGCGGGAGTCCGCGCCGCGCGCAAGCTGCAAGCGGAAACGCGCCGCCGCGCCGGCCCCTGCCGCTTTCCTGATGACTCCGCCGAAACCCTCACGGAACCCCGCCGCCAGCCGCTCGATTTCAGCGGCCCTGGCTTGCCGGGCGAGCAGCAGCCCGGCGAAATCGGGATGCGTTCTGTCCGCGGGCGGCGCGGCGGTTTCCGCGCCCATGATTGCCGGCCTCCAGAACTCGACGGCGCCCTCGGCGAACCTCGGGTCGGCGGCGATCTGCGCGGCGAGCCACTGCAAGCTGTTGTCGGAGTCGGGCGCTTCCCTGCCGCCGAAACCGGGCGGTAGCATATCGCGGTACCAGGTGTCGCCGTAGCGGTACGCAGTCGGTTTTCCGTCCAACGGGTATTTGTACGACTCCGCCAGCGAGTCGATGCCGCCGAAGTTGTTCTTGTAGGCGCCTTCTTCGGCATAGTTCTGGAACGTTCCCGCAATCGGGTCCATGATGTTGTGGCAGCCCGTGCAGGCCGGGCTTTTCAGCGTGGGGTTGTCGGCGTCCGCCGGGGAGACGGCTTGCGGCGCGCGCAAGGCCGCCCCCTCGATATCGAAGCCCAGGAAGTGCAGCAGCGTCCAGCGCGCCCGCGCGCGGTTGCGGTTGGTCGGCGTCGTCGGGTAGCGCCGCAGGAAAACGTTGGTGTTGAGGATGCCGGCGTGCGGATAGTCCGTCGCCAGATTCCCCCGATTGATAATTCTCGTGCCGTAGTCCCTGTCGAAATCGACCAGCTTGGAATTGTCGTTCCTGTAATACTCCGCGATGCGCGACGGCTGGAACTCCGTCGCCGAGCCGGGGTCGTTGAAGCGCGTCGATGCGCCGTAGGCCGCGGCGGCCTGCGGGTTGGCCATGATGTAATCGGCAGTCAGGATTTCCGTGTAGGGCAAATCGTTTTCGACGACGCGGGCAATGAGCTCGAGCGGCGCGCGGGCCAGACCGTATTGCGTTGCCGCCTCCCAGTCGGCGTAGAGCGGGTCGTCTTCGGCTCTGTCGGCGCCGCGGGCAACGGCCTGTCGGGCCATTTCCCAGTTCCGCTCGGCCAGGGCGGTGAGGTTTCTTTCCAGCGGGAAGTCGAGCACGGAATCGAGGCGGCGGTCGGTCAGCAGGCGGTCGTTGCTTGCGCGAATCAGGAAGTCGTGAAAGCCCTTGCCGCTCATCAGCGCGCGCACCGCCCGGCGCAGACTCGCCGGCCGGCCGTCGGCCGCGGAAGCGGTTTCCCCGTCGGTGGGCAGCCGCCCGGCGAAGATCAGCGCGGCGCGGCGCAGCGTCTTCGCCGGCGAAGCCATGGTCACGCCGTCGAACAGCGTGTCCGGCGACAGGCTTGACGAGCCGCCGGCTTCCCGTTCGAGGATGCGCAGGAAGCGCTCCATGTCGGCGAAGTCGGCGGCGCCGGCGGGAACCTGTACGCCGCCGCCGTGGGCGATGCCGCGGATCTTGTCCAGAATCCTGTCTGCGCCTTCGCCGACGGACGCAACGAAAGAGCGGAACGCTTCCAGGTTATGCGCTTCGCGGCCGGCCTCCGCGGCCGGCAGGAAGACGAGGCGGGTGTGCCCGGAAATGCCCTCGCTGACGTGGCAGTTGACGCACTTGGCCTGCACGACGCGGGCGGAGAGGCGTTCGCGGAAAAGGGTTTGCGCATCGTTTCCGGCGTCGTTCCCGGGGGCGGCGCTTCCCCGCCGCGGCCGCGTCGGCGCGAAGCGGGCGGCGTAGGGGTTGGCGAACGACATGCGCCGCGCGGTTGACCGCACGGGACCCCATGCCGGGCAGGACGCTTCGCCGGAAGCCGCGGCGCCGGAGACGCCCGCGGATCGCGCGTGCGCCCGCGCGCTTTGCGCCGCAAGCGCCGACTGGGCCCGCCGCATCCGTTCCCGCGCCGCCCTCGCTTCCTGAGCGCGGGCCGCAGCCCGCGCGTAGCCGCGGGGAAGGGGGTCCGCGGCGGCGAACGAAGCGCAGGCCGCGGCGATCAGTATTCCGGCGAGAAAGCGGACGCCCTGCGCCCTCCTGAAAAACCTGCTCGGCCCGCCCGGCAATGCTCCGATTCTACCTTTTGCGGCGTCTCTGCCGCGTCGGCCTCTGAGCGGCCCCTCGATCGGAGATGCGCGGCGATTTTCCATTGCAGCCTCCGGCCGCCCGGCAGGCTATTTTCTATTTTGGCGTCCGCACCAGGCGGAAACCCAAATCCGAGCGGCGCAGCCCTTGGCTGGACCCTGCGCGGGCCGGCGCGCGGCTCTCCCCGGCGTCTTGCGTGAAGCTTCCGCCCCGGCGGACGCGGAGGCCGCCCGACTCGGGGCCTGTCGGGTCCGTCACCTCGCCGCCCGGGTGAGAAGGATCGCGGGGATCGTAGATGTCCTGTACCCACTCGAACACGTTTCCCAGCATGTCGTACAGCCCCCAGGCGTTCGGCTGCTTCTGCCCCGCGGGCTTCATCTCCCCGCTGCTGTTGCCTCTGTGCCAAGCGACTGCGTCCGCATCGCCGTAGCGGTCTCCGCTCGTGCCCGCCCGCGCCGCGTACTCCCATTCCGCCTCCGTCGGCAGCCGGTAGGTAAACGCCGGATCGCGCTCGTTGAGCCGCATCAGGAAATCGCTCTGAAGCTCGTCCCAGGTCATGTTGTCGGCCGGGCAGCCGACGTTGCAGTCGGGGTCGGCGTACGGACTGGGCCCCGCGATGAGCAGCCATTCCTCTTTCGTCACCTCGTACTTGCCCATCTGGAACCCCCGGCTGATGCGTACGCGGGTCAACGGCTTCTCGTCGGCTTGCGCTTCGGCGCTTTCCGAGCCCATCGTGAACTCGCCGGGAGGTATCGGCACGAAGCATCCCAACCGCAAGGGCGATTCCGTCGGCGCCATCGACAGCAGCCCGGAGCAATCTTCATCTCCCGCCGGCGGGGCGGCGGGCGCCATGCGCAGCGCGGTCGTGTTCGAGCGGATGCCGTCCAGCGTGATCCGCAGTTCGATCTCTCCGCTCAGGCCGGCGTCCTGCGGCGTCCTGACGTTGATCTGCCACAGGCCGACGGAACCGGGCGCCAGTCCGCTGAAGAGCACTTCCGCCGCCTCGACGCCGCCGAAAAAGACCTTCGTTTCGCCGGTAACCCGCGATACCGGGTTGCCGCCTGCCGCAGTCCCGTCGGGAACCGGAGGGTCCGTTGCGCCCGGCCCGACGGCGTAGAGCACGATGACCTCGCCGCGGGCGGCGGGGTTTGCGCTGCTTACCAGCGAGTTGTCCGCGCCGTGCAGCGCTACCGCTTCCTGGTTCTCCGTCTTCGGGTTGTAGATGATGCCCGGGTCCGCCGCGGCTGCGGTAAGCGCCCCCGATTGTGAAACGCCGCCGTCAACGACAACCTGGACGGCAACCTCTTCGCCGATGGGGACGCCGCTGGGAATCTGGAAATTGATCTGCCCGGCGCTGACGAAGATCAGGGGCGCAGGGACGTCGTTCACCAGCAGCCGTACGCCGGCCAGGGTCGTCGGCAAGGGTAAATCCGGGGCGACCGTCGTTTCCACCGCCAGCGGACTGCCCAGGAAAGCCGAGGCCAAGCCGCCCGGCGCCACCGGGTTGCCGACGCGGAAGCTCGCCGCGTTCACCACGGAGACCTGAGCGTGGGCCGCGGCCGAAAAAACCGCGAGCAGCGCCGGCGCGATCGCCGCGCGCATGGGTTTGGAAGAGAAAATCGCAGTCATTGCCTTGCTTACCTTGATGCAATAGCGTTGCAGTCGTCAAACCTTGCCGCCTCGATGAGCGCGGCGCAGCACCCTGCCGGCTGCTTGCTTGCGCATTGCGCCGTTCGGCGGTCCCGCGGGCCGAGGGTCAGCGCCGGGCGGGCGCATCGGCGATATCCATGAAATTGACTTGCCTGTAGGTGAACTCCATGGGCTGGAACAGCAAGAGCGGCGCGTCGTCCGGCGTCTCGTCGTCCGTTTGCCCGTATCTGTTTTCCCAGTCCCGATGCATGGCCAGCCGGAACGCGCTCGGCGGATCGACGAAAAATTTCACGGTATAGAGATCGGTCGGCTCCCCGGGCAGGGCCGCGTTGCGCGCGTAGTGCAGGTTGTCGATCAAATCGACGTGCGGCAGCAACGTGACGAAAGCGATCTTGCCCGTCGTTTCGTTGGTGATCTGCGCGTGGACGCGCAGGTAGGCCGCGAAGCCCCCCAGTGGCGCGCCCGGCGGCGCCGCGGCGGCATCGGTTGTCCAGTTCGCCGGCGCTTTGATGCGGACGTCGGCGAGCCGTTCCGCCAAATGAGCCTCGGCAGGGGCGACCCTGGCGGCAACCGCGACCTTGAAGACCATGACGATTCCCGGAGAAAACTCTTCCCGTCCCATGACGATCTCCTGCGCGTCCGCGGGCGGCGGCGCAAAAAAGAACGCACAAAAGAGGCTGCCGATGCTCAAGGCGCCGGCCGCCCATTTGCCGCCTCTGAATTTGCCTCTGTCGTCGTTGCGCATGGTTTTCGGTGTTGCCTTGCTGTTGCCGTTTCTATGGCCGCTTGCGTTTCCCGCGGCGCGCGCAAGCTGGCGCCGGCGGGCGTCCTTCGGTAAACGAAACGCCGCCGCCGCTTGCGGCGGCGAATACGGGCGATGCGCCGCCCGCCCGTATTCGCCGCGTGGCCGGGCGCAGCCGTTGCCGTCCCGGACCCGAGCTTCGCGCGCCGCCTGGTTTGCCTATTCCGGGATGTAGGTTTCTTCGTCCGGAACCTCGAAGGCCGAGGCCCGCGGAGGAGCCGTGGCAATGTCGAAGAAATTCACGCCCGTGTACTTGAACGTTCTGCCTCGGAACAGCCCGAAGCCTCGTCCGTGCAGGTTGTCCCAATCCCTGTGCGTCGCCAGCGTGAGCCCGTCCGGCGGCATGACGGTGAAAACCACCGTGTAGGGATCGCTGTCCTCTCCCGGCAACGCCATGTTGCGCGCGTAGTGCAGGCTGTCGATCAGGTTGATGTGCGGCGTCAGCGTGACGAAGGCTTCTTTTCCGGTCGTTTCGTTCGTGACCTGCGCATGGATGTTCATGTAGGCCACGAAGCCCCCGGCGGGGGTGCCCGGCGGAATGTTGGCTTCGTTCTCATCCCAGTTCGCCCGCGCTTCGATGTGGACGTTCGTCAGCTCCTCCGCCAGATGGGCCTGCGTCGGGCTGACTCTGTCGCGCACCGCGCCCTCGAAAATCAGGACGATGCCCGGGTAGAACCTCTCCTCTCCCAAAACAAGCTCGAAACCCTGAGCGGCAGCCGGAGCCGCCGACCCGAACAGCATGACGATCCCCGCCGCCAACGCGGCGATCCGTCCCGGTTTGCCTCTGCTCACGTGCTTCCTTGACGTGTTCTTCATTGAAGTATTCTCCTTTTCTGTTGCAAATCCAATGCAGTTCTGCGCGTTTCCCAAGACTGGAAAAGCGCATCTTCGAGATTTTCACGATGTCTTTCCTGCAAATGAATTACAAATATAACCCATGAAGAACCGAGTTTGCTACGTGGATTGTAATTTTTTTGTAACCGAAATGCATAAAACAACCTTGACCGCGCGGATTGCGCTGCGCAAACGGCCTCGCGGATACAATGAAGGCCGTGCCGCGGCCCGACGCAGCCGGCCGATTTCTCGACGCGGCCGAGCGCTGGTTTCAGGCCTCGCTGCTGCTCCTGTTGCTCAACGGCATGCTCGGGCTCTGGGCCGCCGGGCAGATGGATGCGCTTGCGGGCTGCGCGCTGCTCGCGGCGTTCGCCTTCCGCGCGCGCGGCCTGATGCGTTCCGGCGGGGTCAGGCTCCCGCCGCGGCTCGTATCCGCGCTCACCGCCGCGGCGCTTGTGTTCTATCCGTTCGACTTGTATCGGTTGCAGGGCGGCGATTTTACCGCCGCTACCGTGCGGCTGATGCTGCTGCTGACGGCGCTCAAGATCGCCGCCGCCGAGACGAGCCGCGACTATTTTTATCTGGGCGTCCTGGCCTTCCTGCACTTGCTGACGGCGGCGATGTTCCTTTCCGGCCCCGGCTACTTCGTCCTGTTGGCTGTGTTCGCGGCAACAGCGGTTTTCTGTTACGGCAGCTTTGCCATGCGCAGCGGGGGGAGCCGCGCCGCGCGTCCGGCGCTGAGTCCGGGGCCGGCGCAAAACCCGCGCATCGCCGGCCGCATCGGCTGGTTTTCGATTCTGTTTGCCGGCGCGGCGCTTGTGCTGGGCATGGCGCTGTTCCTCGTCCTGCCGCGCGCGCCGGCGGATGCCCGCCTGCCGCCGTTCGGCCGGAACTACCCCGCGGGGTTCTCCGACGGCGTCGATCTGGGTTTGACCGGCGCCTTGCAGAACGATTTCACGCCGGTCATGCGCGTGGAGTCGCTCGACGGAACGCCGGTCGGCGCGCAGCGTTGGCGCGGCGTTGCGCTCAGCCTGTTCGACGGGGTGCGCTGGAGCCGGGCCGCGCAGCGCTCGACCCCGCTGCGCGCCGACCGGGAAGGCTACCGTCCGAACTGGAGAGCGCGCCGCCGGGGCGCGCAGGTCCGCCAACTGCGCTACAGCGTGGTCGTCGAGCCGCTGCCCGTCCGCGCGGTGTTCGTCGCCGGCGTGCCCGATACGGTGCGCGGCGCGTTCCCCCGCTTGTGGCGGACGCCGAGCGAATCGCTGCTCGTGGAAGGCCTCGCCCCGGCGCAGGAGTTGCGCTATCAGGCGTCGGCCTGGATCGCCGACCCCGATTCGATCCCGCCGCGGCGCGCCGTCGAGCTCTTTTCCCGCCGGTTCGCGGAAAACAACCTGCGCTTGCCGCGCAATCTCGACCCGCGCATCCGCGCCTACGCGCTCGAAATCGCCGGCGGGCGCAGCGACCCGCTGGAACGCGCCCGCGCGGTCGAAGCGCATCTGAAGACGGCGTTCGGCTACACGCTCGAGTTGCCCGGCGAGCAGGCGGCCGACCCGCTGGCCAACTTCCTTTTCGAGCGCCGCGAAGGGCATTGCGAGTACTTCGCTTCGGCGATGGCCGTCATGCTGCGCGCGATGGGCATCCCTGCGCGCTTGGTCAACGGCTTCGCGGGCGGCGTGTACAACCCGCTTTCGGGAACGCGCGTTATTCGCGCCGCCGACGCGCATAGCTGGGTCGAGGCGTATATTCCGCGCTACGGCTGGCTGGAGTTCGATCCGACCCCGGACGCTCCCGATGCGTTCGCCGCGCCGTGGCTTGCGCAGGCCTGGATGATCTGGGACGCGCTGGAATCCGTGTGGGGCGAGTGGGTCATCGACTACGACGCCGAGCGCCGGCTGGAGCTTGCCCGCGGCGTGACGCTGCGCACGCAGTCCGCGGCGCTGGCGGCGGCTCTGTCGATCGAAACGGTCTGGGAAACGGCGCGCCGACTGTGGAAAAGACTGACGGGCGGCCTCGGCCCGGCGGAGGCGCCGGCTCTCGACGCGCGCGCCGAATCGCGGCTGCCGCTGTTGCTCTGCGCCGCCGTTTTCGCTGCCGCGGCGTTTCTCTGTTGGCGGAGGTTCCGGCGGGCCGCGGACCGGCGGCGTGAACACCCCGGGGCCGGGCTGTACCGCCGGGCCGTGCATGCGTTGGCGCGGCGGGGCATACGCAAGCCCGACTCCCTGACGCCGCAGGAATTCCCCGCGCAGGTTGCCGACCCCGCGCTGCGCCGCGTGCTGCAAGAGCTTACCGACGCCTATCTCGCCGCCCGCTTCGGCGGCGACGCCGAGGCGATGCGAAGGCTCCGCGGCCTGGTCCGCGCGGTCGAAAGCCGGCGCCGCGCGCCCGCCTGATCCCCGGCCCGGCTCCGCGGCCGCGGTTCTATCCGTGGCGGATCGTCAGCACGTCGCCGTCTTGCACGATGTATTGCTTGCCTTCCAGGCGCAGGTCGCCGCTGCTGCGCGCGGCGGCGTACCCCCCGTGCCCCGCCAGCTTCTCCCAGTGGATGACCTCGGCGCGGATGAACTTTTTGGCGAAGTCGCTGTGAATCGCTCCGGCGGCCTTGACGGCGGTCGAGTTCCTGGGCACGGTCCAGGCCCGGCACTCCTTCTCGCCGGCGGTCAGGAACGACATCAGCCCCAACAGGTCGTAAGAAGCCTTGACGATGCGTTCGCGCCCGGGCTCGGCAAGACCGTAACTGTCGAGATAGTCCCGCGCTTCCTCGGAGGCCAGTTCGACCAGTTCCGATTCGATGCTGCCGCAGACGGCGGTTACCCCCAGATTCGCGCGGCCGGCAAGCAACCCCGCGCGGTATTTTTCTTCGATGGCGGCAAGCTGCGCCGCCTGCTCCTCGCCGGCGTTAATGACGAGCAGCATCGGCTTGGCCGAGAGAAATTGGAATCCGCTGAGCAGCTTGGTTTCCTCAGCGGTGAATTCCGCCTCGCGCAGAGGCCGTTCTTCCTCCAGGGCGTCCCGGCAGCGGATGAGCATCTCGCGCTCCGCGCCGAGTTCGGGGTTGCGCATCCGCTTGATGTCTTTCTCCACGCGCTGCAGCCGGTTTTCGACGACCTGCAAATCGTTGAGCATCAATTCAGCTTCGATGTTTTCCCAATCGCGCGGCGGGTCGAGCGATCCGGCGGCATGCATCACCGTCTCGTCTTCGAACGCGCGCAGCACGTGCGCAAAGGCGTCCGCGTTGCGCAGGTCGGCGATGTAGCTTGCCTCGCGCAGCGCCTTGCGGGCAAGCGCCGGCATGTCCGCGTACTCGACTACGGCCTGGATCGATTTCGCCGGCTGGAAGATTTCGGCCAGCGCGTCGAGCCGCCTGTCGGGAACCTTGGCGATGCCGAGTTGAACTTTGGTTGCGCCCATGCGGCCTTCGCCGACGGCGCCGGTCAGAATCTTGAACAGCGAAGTCTTGCCGACCTGGGGCAGTCCGATGATGGCGGTCTTCATGGGCGGCGGCTCTCCAAGCCATTTATGTTAGCCGCGTCCTCCCGCCGCGGCGGCGCATTGCCGGTTCAGCGCTTCCATGGGGAATACCGCTTATAGTGGATAGCTGTGGGCGTTTCCGGATTGCGTCTCATCGTTCCGGCTCTGGCGGCGGCGGTTTCGCTGCTGCCGGCGCAGGAAGCGGGCGCCGCCGCCGAGCGCATCCGCGCCGGACTGCTCGCGTTGAACGGCCACGACATCCCGACGGCGCAGGAGCATCTCGAAAAAGCCGTCGAGGAAGCCCCGGACGATCCCCGCGGATGGCTCGGCTTGGCGCAAATCTACGCCATCCTCAACCTGCACAGGCAGGCCCACAACTACGCCGAGGAAGCGGCCCGTCTCGACGGCGGCAACCCGACCGTGCAGCACGCCCTTTCGATGTTCTACGCCGAATACGGCAATTGGGCCGAGGCCGCCCGCTGGGAAGCGTCGTTCGCCGCGAGCGATCAGGCCGACTCCGACGCCCCACTGCGCGCCGCCTCGATGTATCTGCAGGCGGACATGCCGCGGCGGGCCGTCGAGATCGCCGCGGCGGACCTCGAAAAACGCGAGTCTCCGCAACTGCATAACGTCATCGGCAAGGCTTACGAAACGGTCGGCGAGGCGGAGCCGGCCCGCCGCCACCTCGAACGCGCCGTCGAGTCGCTGCCTTACGAGGAGTCCCTCCATTTCGATCTCGGCTATTTCCATCTGCGCCATCGAGACTTCGACGCGGCGGCGGCGGCCTTCCTGCACGGCCGCAAATACTTCGACAAGAGCGCCGCGATCGATCTGGGCCTGGGCATAGCCCGCTACGGGCAGCGGCGGTTCCCCGACGCTGTCGACGCCTTTCTGCGCGCCGCGCATCTCGCGCCGGCGATGGAACAGCCGCATGCCTTCCTCGGCCGCGTTCTGCAGCATGCGCCGCACCGCTTGGAAGACGCCGTCGAGCGGCTCCGCGTTTTCCACCAAGAGCATTCGAAGAGTTACCTGGGGCCGTTCCTCTACGGGCAAATCCTGCTTGCGCAACACGGCGCGGGCGCCGACGCCGATTCCCTCGGCGAGATCGAGAAACTCTTCCGCGAGTCGCTCGAACGGCGCGAGGATTTCTGGGAAGCGAACTTCGAATTGGGCGCGCTGCTGGAAAAGCAGCGGCGCTACGAAGAGGCGGAGAAACACCTGCGCCGCGCCGTCGAGTTGAACCCGGAATCTTCAAAGCCGCGCTACCGCCTTGCCCGCGTCTATCGGCGGCTGGGCAAGATCGAAGCCGCGCGGGCGGAAAGCGAAACGCACCGGCGGCTGACCGAAAAGGAACGCGAAGCGATGGCCTCGGGCGGCATGGCCGCCGACCTGATGCCCGCGGCGCCCGAAAAATGAGTCCGGCGCGGCGCGCTTCGGCGACGATCAGCGGCGGCGGGAAACGCCTGCGCCTTCGGCGATGGGAATCTGCGCCTCGATGCGGATGCCGAACCCTTCCAGCCCAACGACCCGGCGCGGGCGGTTGGTCAGCAGGCGAATGTTTTTCAGTCCCAGGTCCTTGAGTATCTGCGCGCCAACGCCGACGCCGTATTGCAACCGGCGGCCGCTGCCCGACCGGACGTTCTCGACGAGCTTCGGGTGGGCGACGATGCGCTCAACGCCGCCCGCGCTCTTGTCCAGGCCGAAGCCCGGGGCGCCGTGGTGCAGGTAAACCAACGCGCCGCGCCCCTCACTTGCAATCATGCGCAGCGAGTCGTGTATCTGCCGGTACGAAGGGTTTTGCCGCGAAGCGAAAACGTCGCCGAACAGGTCGTGCGCATGCATGCGCACGAGCACGGAATCTCCGCCGGATACGTCTCCCCGAACCAGCGCCAGATGGGTTTCGTCATCGAGGGTCGTGCGGTAGGCGACCGTCAGGAATTCTCCGAATTCCGTATCGACGGCGCCCTCGCCGATGCGCTGCACGCAGGCCTCGTGCTCCAGCCGATAACGGATCAGGTCGGCGATGGTGAGCATCTTCAGCCCGTGAACTTCGCAGAACTCGAGCAGATCGGGCACGCGGGCCATCGTGCCGTCGTCTTTCATGATTTCGCAGATCACGCCAGCGGGGATCAGGCCGGCGAGACGGGCGAGATCGACGGCGGCTTCGGTCTGCCCCGCGCGCACCAGAACGCCGCCCTTGCGCGCGCGCAGCGGCGGCACGTGGCCCGGGCGCGCCAGATCCTCGGGCCGCGAGGCGGGGTCGATGGCCGCTTCAATCGTGCGCGCGCGATCGGCTGCCGAAATGCCGGTCGTCACCCCCGAAGCGGCGTCGATCGGCTCGCAGAACGCAGTGCCGAACATCGACGTGTTGCGCCGCGTGGCCGGGGGAATGCCCAAGCGCTCCAGGCGCTGCTCGGTCATGGCCAGGCAAATCAATCCCCGTCCGTACCTGGCCATGAAGTTGACGATTTCGGGGGTGGCGTGCTCGGCGGCGACGGTGAGATCGCCCTCATTTTCGCGGTCTTCGTCGTCGATGACGACGATCATGCGGCGCGCGCGAAGCTCTTCCAACGCCTGCTCGACCGACACGAAGGCCATGCGTCGATTCTATCAGCGGGTTTTGCCGACTTGCCGTTGCCGGGCGCCGCTCGCTATTCTGGTCTTTTCCGGAATACAAGGGCTCGACGCCCGCGGGAGCGCCAATCGTGAACGCCATTCATCCCCTCGACCAACCTATTGCGCAGTGGAATCTGCTGGAAAGCCGGTTTTACCAAGCCTGGAGCGCGGGTGTGCTTCCCGTTGCCGCGCTGAAGCGCTACGCCGCCGAGTACGGCTCGTTCATTGCCGCCGTTCCCAGCGGCTGGGAGGCGCACGGCGACTCCGCGACCGCCGCCGTCGAGCGTTCGCACGTCGAGTTGTGGCGGCGGTTCGCGCGAACCCTCGGCGCCGACATCGAAACCCCATCGAACGCAGGCGCCGCCCGTCTGACTGCGACCGCCCGCAAACTTTTCGACGATCCGGCGGCGTCCATCGGCGCGCTCTACGCCTTCGAAGCTCAGCAGCCGGCTACGGCCGCTTCGAAGCTGCAAGGCCTCCGCGAGCACTACGACCTCGACCCGGCCGGCGAAGAGTATTTCGCCGTCCACGAGTGCGACGAAGACGAGCCGCGAATGCTGCGCGAGCGCTTCGAAGCCCTGAGCGAAAACGGGAAACAGGCGGCGGTCGGCGCCTGCCGCGCCATGTGCCGCGATCTCCGCGGGGCGCTCGATTCGCTCTACGACGAAGAAGCCGCCTGCTGCGTCAACTAGCCCGCGATTTCCGTCATGACCACTTTTTACCAACCGCCGAACCGCATCCTGCTGGGGCCGGGCCCAAGCATGGTCGATCCGCGCGTCTATTCCGCGCTGGCCGCTCCGGTCATCGGTCATACCGACCCGGATTTCTTCGGCGTCCTCAACGATACGTCCGACCTGCTGCGCTACGTTTTCGGTACCGAAAACGAGTTCACCATTGCCGTCTCGGGCACCGGCACGGCGGGCATGGAAGCCGCCGTGATGAACTTCGTCGAGGCCGGAACCAAAGTAGCCATCTTCGCCAACGGCTATTTTTCCGACCGTCTGACCGAGATGTGCGAGCGTCAGGGCGCCGAGGTCGTCCGTTTCGAAAAACCTTGGGGCGCGGTCTTTGCGGACAACGAGGCGCGCGCCTTCATCGAGCGCGAAAAACCCCAAATCGCCGCGTTCGTCCATGCCGAAACGTCCACCGGCGCCTTGCAGCCGGCGAAAGCGATCTGCGAGGCTGCGCACGAGGTCGGCGCGCTGGTCATCGGCGACTGCGTGACTTCATTGGGCGGCATGCCCGTGGAAATCGACAAGAACGGCATCGACATCGCTTACAGCGGCACGCAGAAATGCCTCAGCGCCCCGCCGGGACTGGCGCCGTTGACTCTTTCACCGCGCGCGCTCGAGCGTTTGCGCAACCGCGAGAGCCTCTGCGCGTCGTGGTATCTCGATCTGAAGCTGATCGATGCCTACTGGGGGGAAGCGCACCGCTATCACCACACCACGCCGATCAGCATGTTCTACGCCCTGCGTGAAGCGCTGCGCCTGTGCAAACTCGAAACGATGGAAGCCCGCTTCGCGCGCCACCGCCTCAACCACCGCGCCTTCGTCGCCGGCATCGAGGCGCTGGGCATGCGCATGCACGTTGCCGCCGCGAACCGCCTCTGGACGCTGAACACCCCGGTGCTGCCCGAAGACGTGGACGAAGCGGCGCTGCGCAAGAGGCTGCTGGAAGAGTTCGGCATCGAGGTGCTGGGCGGTTTCGGGCCGCTGGCGGGCAAAATCTTGCGCGTCGGCCTGATGGGCGCCTCATCGCAGCGCAATTACGTCCTGCTGCTGCTCCAAGCCCTGGAAACGTGCCTGGGCGCGGGCGGCGCCGCCCGCGCCGCCGAGGCCGTCTATCGCGCCTGACGCGCTGCTGACGGGCGTTGCCGGCATGGTAAACTGACCGGCGAATCAAGCAGAAAAATACAGAGTGCTGGCAATGGAGCAGCAAGTTCGAGCGAGTATCGCCTGATCGATCTTTTCTGCGGCGCCGGCAGGATGACATTGGGATTCGTCAATGCCGCGGGGGTGTCGTTTCGGCCCGTCTGGGCGAATGACGTCAACTCCTTTGCCGTTGCAACCTACAACTCGAATTTTGGAAACCACTGTGTTGCCGGCGACATCGTTTCCATTCTCGAAAACAATGCGGATGCGATCCCGAAAGCGGATGTAGTTATCGGCGGCCCCGTGAGTGGTTCAGTCTGCTCAACAAGAATCGCCGCTCGGACGCAAGAAAACAGTTGTGGCGGCCTTTTCCGGATGTCGTGAAGCTATCTTGCGCGCGTGTTTTCGTAATGGAAAACGTGCCGCAAATACTGGGTTTCCCGGAGTGCGGCGAGATTGTCGAGACCGCGGCGGCTTTGATTTTCGCGTTGTCATTGCCAAGCTCGCGACAGCCGATTCCGGCAGCTCGCCTTCGCCGTCGTCTCCCGTGCTGCCGTCGTCGGTCGTAACGCACTTGCACCCCGTCGGATCAAAGAAATGCAGCGGGTTGTTGCGGACGTAGCCGTACAAGTTCCAACTCTGCGCATCCGAGGCGGACTGATCTACGAGCGGCTCATCGGGCGACACGAACCGGCCCAGGCGGGCCGAGTAGTAGCGCGCGCCGAAGTAGTCGAGGTTGGATTCGGAGTCGCGCTCCTTGCCCGTGAACTGCTGCTTGACGGCGGCGGCGGCACCGTAGCAGCCGAGGCTGCGCCCGTTCAGCCCCGAGGCGATGCGCTCGCCGAACGGGAAAAAGTCCCGGCACTCCGCGAACTTCTTGTCCTGCTTCGTCACCAGCCGCGTCGAGCCCAGGTGATCCTGCGTGATGAAGAACCTGCCGCCGCTGCCCGCCGCCGGCGCCTTCGACGAATATTCCGCCGCCAACTGCCCGAAGGCGTCGTAGACGTACACCGTCGTCTCGCTCGCCCCGCGGATGTTCGTCGTCCGCTTCACCCGCTGCCCCAGGCCGTCGTAGAAGTACGTCCCCTGCTCCTGCAACGACGCCACCGCGTTGTCGTACGCCTTCAGCCGGTTTTCGGCGTCGTAGCCCAGCCGCCCCACGCCCGTCAGCGACGTCAGATTCCCCGCCCCGTCGTAACTCCCCGCCGTCATCCGGTTCGTCGTCGCGTTGAACGCGCTCACCGCCGACGGCGCAGCCGCCGGCAAGGTGTGCCCGCGCACCCCCGTCACCGCCCGGTTGCCGTAGGCATCGTAGCTGTAGTCCCGGCACCACGCCGCCGTCGTCGGGCAGCCGCTTGCGCCAGTCGGCGCCGTCCCCCCTTCCGATACCAGCCCCAAGCGGTTCGCCCCGTCGTAGCGGTAATACTGCGTCAGCGTCCCGCTCATGCCCTCGCGCCCGATCGTCTGACTCAGCACGTTGCCGTTGTTCGCCGTCGTCCCGTAGTTGAAACCCAACGACAGCTTGTTCGCCCTCTCCGTCTCGCTGGTCGATGTCCCCAGCCTTATCGCCGTCGGCTGCATCCGCGCGTTGTATCCCCGGCTCTCGTACAATCCGTTGCCCAGCTTCATTGTACGCAGCCCCCCGTGCGCCGCGTAGGCCATCTCCGCCGCGTACTCCTTCGCCCCCACCGTGTTCTTCCCCACCGCCTTCGGCCGCCCCGCCTCATCGTACTCATACGCCACCTTCAACCCCGACGGATACGTCTGCGTCTTCACCGTCCCGTCCGCATTGTACTCGTAGGCGAACGCCCGCGCCGCGTCCCCCGTTGTCGTCTGCGCGCTCGCCGTCACCCGCCCCAGCTTGTCGTAACACCCGTAAATTCGTCGTTACCGAAGCCAAACACATCTCCTGTGGAAGAACCGCACAACAACTGCTCACAACGATAAGCTTCATGCAGCCAGTGCATCTTCTGTCGTTTCGGTCGGGCAACCTATCTACTGTTCTCACACCAAGACTCTATTTCTTGTATTTCGTCGGGGGGCAAACACGACAATCCAAAAGTCATAGCATAATTCCCAGAAGTATTTTTTAGAATGTAATTACAATCAAAGAATTGATCGCAGGAATCTTCGGAACGGTACGAACTGATCGGCCCATTGTAAATTTCAAAACTCGGCATATTGTGGTGAATATCGATAATTTTGATCCCAATTCCCGATTTCAAACTATAAAGCATCGACCGGTTTTCGTCATCGGAGAATAATGTCATTCTAATTCCTACAATTTCCATGTGGGAGCGAAGAAAATCATAAAATCCATTAAAATCATGATTTATATGTCGTCCAGTATATACTTCACCATCAATTAAAAACTCACACTTTCGAAGCCATTTCGGCACAAAAAACCGTGGCTTTGGATCAAGAATTGCCGCGATTATTTTGTATTTTCCGACATCTATTTTTTGATTATTATCACACATCATATGCTCCTTAATTCGGCAAATATTTGTTGATTTCTTTAATTCGCCTAGCTTGGGTTCCTCTAAAGTCCTTTCCAGCGTTTATGGTCGCTCGCGAAAGATCTCTATAGGCTCGTAGAATGTGTTCGTGTCCCGGCGGGGGCGGGCCGGGAACACGGGATGTTAGAGGATTTATGCTCGCCAGCCATTGCATAATGGGCTTTCTGGTATCTTGCGGAATACTTAGCCATGTTTGCTGAGCAGCCTTCCATCTCGTCTCAGCAGTGATGTGACCTATCCTGCCGATATTGCCTGTAATGCCTAACGACAGGAAAGCTTTCGGACTGGTGAAAACTGCTCTTCCGAGACCGCCTGTAAAGCCGGCAAATACGGCCTCCTCGGCAAAGCCCCAAAAAGTATTTTCGGCGCGGAAAGCCGCCGAACGCAGGGCCAAAGCCAGAGCAGAATCGATCTGCGGATAGGCGTAAACATCCGTTTGCTGCGCTCCTGCATCGATGACTTCCCGGCACGGCTCGCCTTCGCCGTCGTCCCCCGTGCTGCCGTCGTCGGTCTTAACGCACTCGCGCCCCGTCGGATCGAAGAAGCGCAGCGGGTTGTTGCGGACATAGCCGTACAAGTTCCAACTCTGCGGGTCGGATGGGGATTGATCTACAAGCGGCTCATCGGGCGATACGAACCGCCCCAGGCGGGCCGAGTAGTACCTTGCGCCGAAGTAGTCGAGGCTCGATTCGGGGTCGCGCTCCTTGCCCGTGAACTGCTGCTTGACGGCGCCGCCGCCGTAGCAGCCGAGGCTGCGCCCGTTCTGCCCCGAAGCGATGCGTTCGCCGAACGGGAAAAAGTCCCGGCACTCCGCGAACTTCTTGTCCTGCTTCGTCACCAGCCGCGTCGAGCCCAGGTGATCCTGCGTGATGAAGAACCTGCCGCCCGACCCCGCCGCCGGCGCTTTCGACGAGTATTCCGCCGCCAATTGCCCGAAGGCGTCATAGACGTACACCGTCGTTTCGCTCGCCCCGCGGATGTTCACCTGCCGCTTCACCCGCTGCCCCAAGCCGTCGTAGAAGTACGTCCCCTGCTCCTGCAACGACGCCACCGCGTTGTCATACGTCTTCAGCCGGTTCTCCGCGTCGTAGCCCAGCCGCCCCACGCCCGTCAGCGACGTCAGATTCCCCGCCCCGTCGTAACTCCCCGCCGTCATCCGGTTCGTCGTCGTGCTGAACGCGCTCACCGCCGACGGCGCAGCCGCCGGCAAGGTGTGCCCGCGCACCCCCGTCACCGCCCGGTTGCCGTAGGCGTCGTAGCTGTAGTCCCGACACCACGCCGCCGTCGTCGGGCAGCCGCTTGCGGACGCGGGCGCCGTCCCCCCTTCCGATACCAGCCCCAAGCGGTTCGCCCCGTCGTAGCGGTAATACTGCGTCAATGTCCAGCTCATGCCCTCGCGCCCGATCGTCTGGCTCAGCACGTTGCCGTTGTTCGCCGTCGTCCCGTAGTTGAAACCCAACGACAGCTTGTTCGCCCTCTCCGTCTCGCTGGTCGATGTCCCCAGCCT
Organism: Bryobacterales bacterium; assembly: GCA_965242705.1. Lineage (GTDB taxonomy): Bacteria > Acidobacteriota > Terriglobia > Bryobacterales > UBA6623 > CATQHP01. The sequence goes on along the minus strand of OZ251486.1, from coordinate 3,224,670 downwards.
TATCGCCGTCGGCTGCATCCGCGCGTTGTATCCCCGGCTCTCGTACAATCCATTGCCCAGCTTCATTGTACGCAGCCCCCCGTGCGCCGCGTAGGCCATCTCCGCCGCGTACTCCTTCGCCCCCACCGTGTTCTTCCCCACCGCCTTCGGCCGCCCCGCCTCATCGTATTCATACGCCACCTTCAACCCCGAAGGATACGTCTGCGTCTTCACCGTCCCGTCCGCATTGTACTCGTAGGCGAACGCCCGCGCCGCGTCCCCCGTTGTCGTCTGCGCGCTCGCCGTCACCCGCCCCAGCTTGTCGTAACACCCGTAGCTCGTCGTCGATACCCCCGCCGCCGCCACCGACGTCAACCGCCCCTTGTTCTTGCAAACCGCGCTCGATCCCGCGTCGTACGTATAAGTCACGCCCGGCGTCCCGGCGAAATCCGTCCCGCCCCCCGAATAGCTCGTCGTCTTCACCCGGTTCAGCGCATCGTAGGCGTGCGTCACCGTCCCTCCGCGGCCGTCCCGCTTCGTCAGCACGTTGCCGTTGCCGTCGTACGCGTAGCTCACCGTCCCGTTCTCCGGGTTGCTTGCGCTCGTCAGCCGCCCCAGCTTGTCGTACGCGAACGTGCGCAGCTGCCCGCCCGTACAGGCGCCGCTGCCGCTCACCGAGGCGTTCTGCCTCACCCGCGTCAGGTTGTCCGCCGCATCGTACTCGTAGCAGGTGTTTACGCTGTTCTCGCTCACCCGCACCAGCCGCCCCAGACCGTCGTACGCGCTCGTCCGCGTGACCCCCGCCGCGTCCCGCACCGTCACCGTGTTGTTGCCGTACGTCGTCGTCGTCCGCCCCATGCTGCTGCTATTCGACCCCCACGGCGACGGCCTGCCGCCGCCGGCGAAGGCGGCTATTTCCACCACCCGCCCGTTGCGGTCGTACTTCGTCCGCGTCCAGCCCATCGTCTCTTCCGTCGTGCTCCTGTACGGGTTCGATACCAACTCGTAGCGGTTCGACCCGCTGTAGCGGTAGCCCCGCGCCACGCGCACTCTGCCTCCTGTCTCACTGTTCCCCACTGTCCCGCTGCTCTCTTCAACTTTCTCCGTGCCGTTCGTCCGCTCCAGCCACAGCCGCCCCAACGGATCGTAATGGTTCTCCGCCGCCAGCTTGGCGTCGTTCGGCCGCAATCGGTCGCGCTCCTCGTACACCCGACGCTCCCCATCGTTGTATTTCGTCTTCGTCTTGCGCATCCCGGATTCGCCCACTTCCGTCACCCGCCCCAAGCGGTCGTACTTGTAGGTCGTAACCACTTTGTCGTCTCTACTGCTGTTGTCATCGTCCGTCTCACTGGTCAGCAGCCCCGTTTTGCAGTCGTAGGCGTAATCCGTCGTGCGCTCTTCCGTCCGGTTGTACGCTTCCTCCCGCTTCGTCGGATACAGATTCGACACCGACACGTCCGCCCCGCGACTCCCGTTCACGGCGCGCGCCCCCGGACAGCCGCTGATCGCCGCGTAGGTCAGCTTGACGCTGTTGCCCCGCGCGTCCGTCGTTTGCGTCAGGTTGCCGTGCGCGTCGTAAGTATGCCTCGTCGTTGCGGTCGCCTGACTCACTCCTCGCACTACCCGCGTCGCGTTCCCCCGCGCGTCGTAGGTGTAGTCCGTCTTGGCCTGCACCGTCCCGCTCGCCGAACCCAAACGCACCTCGCTGTAGTCCGTCAGCGACAGCAGCCGCGGCGGCGGCGTACCGCCCGTTGCCGCCGCCGCCGCCGGCGCTTGCCAGTAGTAACCGGCGGTTCGCGGCTGCGCAGCGTAGGCGTTCACCGTCGTGCGCACCGGCCTGCCCGCGGGCACGCTGCTCGGCCTCCCCGAACGGTCGCGCCGCACCGTTATTCCGAAATCGTATTCCGCCGCCCGCAGCACGTTGCCGTTGCGGTCTATCGAGCTCACAGCCCGCGCCGCCGTCTTTGTCCCCTGCGTGCGGTACTCCGCATTGACGTAAGGATTGCCCGCATCGCTGGCATGAACCGCCGGTGAATTGCTGATCTGGTTCTTTCGCCAGTAGCGCTCCACCTTGTCCCTGTTCGGCTGCTCGACCTTCCACACCAGCCCCGCCTTCCAGGCGTCCGCGCTGTTCGCCGCCACCCCGTCTTCCTCGTAGAAATAGGTGCGCGTTACCCCGCCGTCCGGCGCCGTCACCGTCGTCACGTTCCTGTTGTCGATCGAGTACCTCCACGTCTCGCTCAACGCCCGACTCGTCAGCGGTTCGGTGTAGGCCACCGTCTTGCTCACGATCGGTCTCTCCATGAAATTGCTGCTTTGGAATCTGTTGCCCCTATAGCTGTAGGTCACGCTGCCCGCACTGCCCGCCGCCGCGCCCGCCGCCTTCGGGAAGTGAATCTTCTTCAACTCCCCCAACCCCGTCGTCGTGCCGTGATACTCGAATACGTATTCCAGTTGCGGCCGCCCCGTCAGCCGCGGCAACTTGATCTTGTCGATCGTGCCCACAGAGCCGCCCATAGCGCGGGACGAGCCGCCCCAAGGGTACGCGGCTCCTCTCATGCTCACTCTGCCCCGCTCGATCTTCCATTCCAACGCGCCGCCGCTCCCGGGAACCCGCACAAGCTCATGCCCCCGCTGGACCCCCGCCAACTGAATGATCTCGATCTCCCGCCCCGCATCGTCCGTCAGCACCGTGCAGACAAGATTCCTCTGCGTCCCGTATGCGCAGTTGCTGAGCCGCTTTACCCGAATCGTGTTGCCGTTGCGATCCACGATTCGCTCCGTCTGGTCGCGCCGCCCCTCTATCCGCCGCCCGTCATTGAAATGAATCGTCCAGCGCCATTGCCTCCACGTCCCCGCGCCGCGGTGCAGCGTCACGTGCGCGAACGTGCCGTCGGTCGTCACGTAGCGCACGTCCCCGGTGATGTTCCTGCCTCTCGTGTAACAAATATCCCGAGTGCCGTTCGGACGATAGGCGTAGAAGCCGTTGCCGGTATCGTCTCCTCGCGTATCCTCCGCGTTTACCAGCCGCAGCAGATGCGAACTCCCGTCCGGGAAATGCACCCGCATCTTGTGATTGAATTCCGCCGTGTGGTCTCTGATACAGTCGCTGCCGCCCAGCCTCAGCCGGCCTTCGTACTCCAACCCGTACTCGAATCCGTACCGCCAGCCACCCTGCGACGACAACTGCGGCCTGTGCCGCAACTCCGACTCCGTCTCGCTGTACTGATACAACTCCGGCTCCACGTCCCAGAGCTGCGAGTTATAGAGCAAATCCAAGGTGAATGCCGAGCCGCCTCTGCCCGGCGGCAGCGAGGCCAGCGGAATGCGCAGCATCACGTTGCCGGTGACCGGATTGATCGTCTCGGTGTCGCTGACCAGAAAGCCCCCGCCCACGCGGAACCCGCGGCCGGCCTTGCCCCGCTGCCCCGCAGGCGGCATCGGCTGCGCCCACAGAACCGCCGCCCCGACCAGCAGCAAAGCCGCCGCCCGCGCCCAGCGGCCCGCAAAGCTCGTCAGCCGTCTGCTCTTGCTCCAAACCATGCGCTCAGTTCCCCGCCGGCGACGGGAAATGCCGCTCTGCGGCCTGCCGCCGCCGCCCGATCAAGGTCTTTGCTGCAGCTGCGGCTAGAAGGTGTGGCCGTCGTTCAGCACCAGCTTGAAGGGGGCTTTCGTCAGCGACGCCGCCACGCCGTCGATCGTCAGTTTGCTGCCCGACCTGACGCCGGTGCGCCGACGGTTTTCGAGGTTGAGCACGACTTCGACCGGACTGCCCGGCTTGCTTGTCAGGTTGATCGTCGCGGGCCGTTCCGGCGGCGACGCGGAGACGACGTAGAGGTTCATTTTCGGGGTCAGTTTGCCCTGCAGATCGCCCCAGATAGAGTCGCCGTTGGCGCCGGTCAGGGCCGTCTTGAGATCGATGTACTTGTAGAGCAGCGGGTCGTCAGCGCGCGCCTTTTGCTCGGCATCAAAGGCCAACTCCGCCTTCGACTTGAAGTTGAGATCCTCGGTGGGAAACGCGGAGGTCTTGGCCATGGCTTCGAGCCGCGGCCAATATTCATTCAGCCCCGTCTCGCCGGCGTAGCCTTCCAGCAGATTTTTCACGTAGTCTTCAATCTGCGCGCGGCCCTCGGCGGGCATCGCATTCGGGCCGTCGTACACCGCCGCGCGAGTGAAGGCGAACATGGCCAAGTCGTTTTTCCCGACGTCCTTCTGTTTCAGCACCACGTCGCCCAACCAGTAGGAAACCTGCGCCTGGGTCTGGTCGATTTTCAGAGATTGCGTGAACGACTTTTCGGCCGTGAGATTGTCTTTTTTCTGCATAGCGGCCCAACCGGTCGTCTTGTGCGCCAGCGCTTCGGCCTGTTTGCGGGCGTTGTCCCACGCCTCCTGCGGCACGTTGTCGGGCTTGGCCGCGAACTGCTTGTCCATGCCGGCAAGCAGATCCTGCGCGGCCTTGGCGGCGGTGTCGAGCGTACCGGCGTCGGACTTGCCGAGGTACGGGCTGAGCAGGGTGATGGCGTAGTTGGCCGTAAAGTTGCCGGGCATTTTCCCCAGCAGTTCCTTGGCCGTCTCCACGGCTTTCTCGTTCTGGTTGGTTTTCTGGTAGCTGTCCAGATAAAACTGCGTGCGTTCGACGTGGTAGTCCGTTTCGGGGTACTTTTCGCTCCACTGGTCGAGCAGCGCCAGCTTCTTCGCCGGGTCGGCTTCCGCATAGACCTTCGACAGCACGTCGTACTCGCCGCGGTCTTTGTATTTCTTTTCCTGCGGATACGGGACGGCGACCGCGGCGACCATGACCAGCAGGCACGTCGTAACGGCCAAGGGGGTAATTTTTCTCAACATGACTCGTTCGTCTCCCAAACTTTCGCGCTCGGCGGGCGTTTCCACCCATCATCGCACGCCTGAATGCAACAGGGGCTAATCGGCAAGTATAGAGGCAAGGCCTCCCGGATGCAAGGGGCGCAAGAGACCCCGGGCGGCATTCCGGCCGTTTGCGTCCTGCCGTTTGTATTGTAGCGAACGGGCGCGGCGCGCGTCTGCTACAATCCGCGGGTTTCGCGGGGGCGCTGTTTTCTTGCCGGATCGTATCGTCGATCTCTCCATCGTTGCGGGATATCTCGTCGCCGTCACCGTCTTCGGCTCGCGTTTCCGGCACTCGCAGAAATCGCTGAAGGACTACTTCCTGGGCGGCCGGGACGCCCCTTGGTGGGCGATTTCGCTGTCGATCGTCGCCGCCGAGACCAGCACGCTGACCATCATCGGCACTCCGGCCCTGGCCTTCGGCTCCGATCTCGGGTTTCTCCAACTCGTTTTCGGCTACCTGCTCGCCCGGATATTCATTTCGCTGGTCTTCATTCCCGCCTACCGGCGCGGCGAAATGTACACCGCGTACGAATTGATCCGGCGCAGGTTCGGCGAAGGGCTGCGCCGTTTTACCGCCGGCACGTTTCTGGTCACGCGGGCTCTGGCCGAGGGCGTCCGCGTGTTCGCCATCTCTATCGTGGTTTCCGTGGTGCTGGGCACCGGCGATACCGTCTCGATCGTCATCATCACGCTGCTCACGCTGCTGTACACCTTTCACGGCGGCATGACCGCCGTCATCTGGACCGACGCCGTGCAGATGGCGCTCTACGTTTCGGGCGCGCTGCTGAGTTTCTGGATGGTGCTGGAAAATATCGCCGGGGGATGGGCCGCGGCCGCTCCTCTGGCCGCGGCCGCCGACAAGTTCCGCATTTTCCATTTCGACGCCGGGGTTGCCGACCCGGGGTTTTTCAGCGAAACCTACTCGTTCTGGGGCGGCGTTCTGGGCGGCTGTTTTCTGAGCACGGCGACGCACGGCGCCGACCAGTTGGTTGTCCAGCGCCTGCTTGCCGCGCGAACCGAGGGCGAAAGCAAAGCCGCGCTTCTGGCGAGCTGGGTCGTGATTTTCCTGCAGTTTGCGCTCTTTCTGCTGATCGGCGTTCTGCTGTTCGTTTTCTACGAGCAGAACGGACTGGCGCCCCCGGAACGGCTCGACCGGCTCTACCCCAGCTTCGTCTGGAATTTCCTGCCGCCCGTGGTCTCGGGCGTCGTCATCGCCGCCATTCTTGCCGCCGCAATGTCGAACATCAGCGCCGCGTTGAATTCGCTGGCGTCCACGACCGTCATGGATTTCTATATTCCCTTGACCGGCCGCAGCGGCGCGGCGCAAGAGAAACTTCTGGGCGTTTCGCGCATCGCGACCCTGTTTTGGGGAATCGTTCTGCTCGGAATCGGGATCGTTGCGGGGCAAATCAGCCAATCGGTGCTTGAGGACGGCTTGGCCGTTGCATCCGTGCCGCTGGGGGCGATGCTGGGCGTTTTCACTCTCGGCGTGTTCACCAAAAGCACGTCGCAGACGGCTGCCGGCGCGGGCATGGCCGCGGGCTTCGCCGCGATCGGATACGTGACGTTCGCCACGTCCATTGCCTGGACCTGGTACGTAGTCATCGGGGCAACGACGACCTATCTGGTCGGCCTGCTGGCGTCGCGGATCGTCGATTCGAGACGGCCGAGCGCCGCCTGAGAAGCTGCGGCGCACAGCCCTTTCTCCCGCGCCGTGAGCGGGATTGCCGGTCTCAATAAAGCAGGAAACGGCGCCGGCGCTCTCGGAACGCCTCGATTGCTTCGTCCGCCCGTTCCGGCTCGCGGCCGTTGCGCAGAGCGTCGAGAACTTGGCGGCTGCCGATCAGTTTTTCGGTTTCGGAAAAGTTCACCTTGCCCGGATACAACTCGACCAGAGCCGCCGCGATCGCCAGTCCCAGCTCCGTCGGGCGCAGGGCATCGCGGTCAACGATCGAAAATTGCACGCCGTCGATGGTCTTCCCGGCAAAACGCGAAGCGGCCGGCGTCAGGCTGCGCGCATAAACTCGCACACCCGGAACGGCACGCTCCCTCAGCGCGGCGGCCAAGTCGGATCCGTCGATCCAGTCCGCCCCGACGAATTGAAACGGGGTATCCGTTCCCCGCCCGACGGAATAGTTCGAGAGACCTTCCAGCAGAGCGACGCCGGGGTACAGGCCGGCCTGATCGAGGGTTCTGATGTTGGGCGACGGATTCACCCAAGGCAGCCCGGTTTCGTCGAACCACAGGTCCCGGCGCCATCCTTCCATCGGCACAATTTTCAGGTCGGCCCCGATTTCGCGTTCCGCATTCCACATCCGGGCCAACTCGCCGACGGTCATCCCGTGCCGCACCGGCATGGCGTGGTAGCCGATGAACGAGCGCAAATCGTCGTCGAGCATGGGACCTTCGATCTGCGTCCCGCCGATGGGATTGGGTCTGTCGAGGACGAAAAACTCGATGCCGGCCGCGGCCGCGGCTTCCATGGCGTAGCCCATCGTCGTGGCATAGGTGTAAAAGCGGGCGCCGATGTCCTGGATGTCGAACACCAGCGCGTGCAGCCCTTGCAGCATTTCCGCCGTAGGGCGGCGGCGCTCCCCGCGGTAGAGGCTGATGACGGGCAGCCCGGTCGCGGCGTCCGCGCCGTCGTCGATTTCAGAATGATCAAGCAGCCCGTCGAGACCGTGCTCGGGCGTCAGGATCGATTGCAGCCGTACGCCGTCCGCTGCGGCCAGCAGGTCGATATTGCGGCGGCCTTCGCGGTCGATTCCCGTGCGGTTGGTGATCAACCCGACGGTTTTGCCTCTGAGCCGCGCGAATCGCTCGGCCGCCAGCACGTCGAGGCCGGTGCGCACGTCATGCGCAGCCGGAACTCCTCCGCTGCTTGCGCCCCATCGACGCTTGCGCAGAGCCCCGTCGTCGAGGCCTTCGACCGCCGCCGCGACGATCGATGCGACCCGGCTGCGCAGGCCGACAACCGAGGTTTCCCTCGTGGGGTGGACCCGGTTGGTCATCAGCACGACAAACGAATCGCTGAAGGGGTCGAGCCACATCGAGGTTCCGGTAAAACCCGTATGGCCGTAAGAGCCCTCGACGAAAAGATCGCCGCGCGTCGAGGCGTAGGGCGAGTCGATATCCCAACCGAGACCGCGGTCGCGCTTGCCGCCGGGGCTTTGCGGCGTCGTCATTTGCAGCACGCTGAGCGGACTGAGAACGCGCGCGCCGTCGAGGCTGCCGCCGTTCAGCATCATGCGGGCGAATCGGGCGAGATCGTCCGCCGTCGAGAACATTCCGGCATGGCCCGAGACCCCGCCCATGAACCGCGTGGTGGGGTCGTGGACGATTCCCCGCAGGATGGTTCCGTCCTCGAGGCGCTCCGTGGGGGCGATGCGCGGGCGCAGGCTTGCCGCCGGCAGAAAACCCGTATCGGTCATGTGCAGGGGAGCGAAAATGTGCTCTTTCGCGAATGCGTCGATGCGCAGGCCGGAAACCTTGCGCACGACCTCGGCCAACAGGATGTAGTTGATGTCGCTGTAGATGAAGCGCTCACCGGGCGGGGCGATCGGCTTTTCGACACAGGCGAGGGCGATGCCCGTCTCGTACCCGCTCCATTCGGGTTCGAGGTCGAGATCGGGGCGCAGTCCCGAGTAATGGGTCAACAGATGCCGCACCGTAATTCCCGGCGATCCCCGGAAGTCCGGCAGATACCGGGTCAGGCGGTCGCCGAGGCGCACTTTGCCCTCTTCGACGAGCATCATGACCGCGGGCGCCGCGGCCACGACCTTGGTCAGCGAAGCGCAGTCGAAGATCGTCTCCGGGTCTGTCTCTTCCGGGTCGGGGAAAAGGCTTCGCTTGCCGTACGCCTTGCGGTGGAGAACTTTGCCGCGGGATTCGACCAGGACGACGGCCCCGGGCGCGGTTCCTTCGGCGACCGCCTGCTCGATGGCCGCGTCGAGATGCGCGGCGCCTTTCCACGAATCCGCGGCGGCGCAGGACGCAGCCGCCCAGATGGACAAGGCAAGCAAGGCGGCGAAACCCTGCGGCCGCAAATTTTCTCCTCGGATCGCGCGTTTCCGCATCGACGACGCCAAAACTTTCCGCCCCTCCGTTTGCCTATGATACCCGCCGGCGCATTTTCAAGGGCGGGAACAAGACCGAAGGGGAAACGCGATTGCGAATGCCTCTTCGCGCCCGCCGCCGCGATCGTCCATCTTTTTCTCCAGCCGCGGGCGGAGGAACCGCCGCGCCGCAACTCGGTATAATAAAAGTGGTTTGGATATTGAGCTTCAGACGCGCCGGCTGCAGGATATCGGCTTGAACGCCTACGAATCCCGCGCCTATCTGGTTCTGATCGGCCACGCGCATTTCAAGGCCCTTGAAGTCGCGGGCAGGGCCGAAATTCCCCGTCAGAAGATTTACGAAGTGCTCGACAGTTTGGTCGAGAAGGGATTTGTGCGCGTGGTGCAGGGCAAGGCCAAGCAGTTTTCGGCCGTGGAGCCCCGCTTGGCGCTCGACGGCTACATCACCCGCAAGCGCGAATCGCTGCAGCGCGAATGGAAAGACCGCCAACGCCTCACAAAAATCGTCAGCGACGACTTGGCTGCCGTATTCGAGAACGGCAACCAGGGGCGGGGGCCGCTCGACTATCTGCGCATCGTGGCCGATACGCGGCAAATCGTCGAGGAATACCACCGCATGCTGCGGCAGACCGAGACGGAATACCTCGAGTTCGCGCGGCCGCCGTACGGCGTCGATCCCGTGCGCGAGCCGATGGTCCGCAGCCGCGCCGACCAAGGCACCATCTGCAAACTGATGTTCGACTCCGAAGTCGTCAACAGCCGCGATCAATTGCAACGGCTGCAACTGCTCCAGCAGGCGGGCGCGGACGTGCGTCTGGGCAAAAACATCCCCATGAAGCTGGCGCTCTTCGACAGCCGCAGCGGCATGATCTCGCTGAACGACCCGGTGGTCAGCCACCCCCAGATCACCGCGCTCGTGTTCGAGCACAAAAGCCTGGCTTCCGCCATGCGCAGCCTGTTCGACGATTTCTGGAATCGAAGCGCCCCGCTGTAGGCGCCGCAACGGCGCCATTCCCGGCAGCGCCGACCGCCCCGAAAACCGTCTGATAGATTGGGGAAGTGATCCGCAACGCCGTCGTACCGGTGGCGGGCCTCGGCACCCGCCTGCTGCCGGCGACCAAATCGCAGCCCAAGGAAATGCTGCCGGTCGCCAAGAAGCCGGTCGTGCAATACGTCGTCGAAGAGCTCGCCCGCTCCGGCGCGCAGCAGTTGCTGTTCATCACCGGCCGCGGCAAGACGTCGATCGAAAACCACTTCGACCGCGACCAAGCGTTGGTGGATCACCTGCGCAAGGTCAACCGCAGCGATCTGCTCGCGGAGATCGATTTCGAGCAGTCGGGGCTGCATTTCTGGTACACGCGCCAGAGTGTGCAGCGCGGCCTTGGAGACGCGGTTCTGCACGGCGAAGCCTTCGCCGGACACGACCCTTTCCTCGTCGCGCTCGGCGACTCCATCATCAAAACCCGCGGAAAGGCCACGATCTGCGAACGCATGGCGGCGGCTTACGAAGAGCACGACGCCGCGGCGGCAATCGCGGTCGAGGAAGTCCCCCGCGAACACGTCTCGCTTTACGGCATCATCGAACCCGAAACCGACGGCAGCGTATTCCGGGTCGGAACGCTGATCGAAAAACCCCGCCCCGAGGAAGCCCCCAGCCGCCTCGCGGTCGCCGGCCGCTACATTTTTTCCCCCGTTATTTTCGACATGCTTCGGCGCGTCGAACCCGATGCGCGCGGCGAAATCCAGTTGACCGACGCCATCCGCATGATCTGCGAAAGCGGGCGGCGCGTCGTGGGGGTCAAGCTCCAGACCGGGGAAAAACGCTACGACATCGGCAGCATTCCCAGCTATTTCGAAACGTTCATCGACTTCGCCCTCGCCGACCCCGACCACGGCGCCCGCGTGCGCGAGTACCTGACCAGGCTGCTGCGCTCATGAAAGCCCTGATCCTGATCGATCTCCAAAACGATTTCCTGCCCGGCGGCGCGCTGGCCGTCCCTGGAGGGGATGAGGCCGCCGCGGCGGCGAACCGCTTGGCGCGGCGCTTCGAACACGTTGTCGCAACGCAGGATTGGCATCCGCCCGATCACCTCAGCTTCGCCTCGCAGCACCCCGGCAAATCGCCCGGCGACATCGTCGATCTCGACGGATTGCAGCAAACTCTTTGGCCCGACCACTGCGTCCAGGGGACGCCGGGCGCCGCGCTGCACCGCTGTTTCGACGCCGGGCGCCTCGACGCGGTTATCCGCAAGGGCAGCGATCGCCTGCTCGACAGCTACAGCGCGTTTTTCGACAACGCGCGCCGGCGGGCGACCGGACTGCACGAGCACCTGAAAAACGCCGGCATCGACGAAATCTACCTTGTGGGACTCGCTACCGATTATTGCGTCAAGTTCAGCGCGCTCGACGCCGTCGAACTCGGTTGGCGCACCCATGCGATCCGCGAGGGCTGCCGCGGCATCGATCTCGAACCCGGCGATGTCTCCCGGGCCTGGGAAGAAATGGCCGCGGCCGGAATTGATATCGTCTCGGCAAACGCGCTATGAGCGGAAAGACCGAGACTTTGGGCGAAGGCCGCTTCCTGCGCCTGCAAAAACGCAACGGCTGGGAGTTCGTCGAGCGGGTCGGCGTCACCGAAGTCGCGGTTCTCATCGCCGTTACCGCAAGCGATGAGCTGGTGCTCGTCGAGCAGTACCGCGAGCCGGTGCGGGCAAAAATGATCGAGTTGCCCGCCGGACTTGTCGGCGACGAGGCGGCGTTCCGCGGCGAAAGCCTGTTGGATGCGGCCAACCGCGAACTGGAGGAAGAAACCGGGTACCGCGCGGGACGGCTTTCGATTGCAGCCAAGACGCCGAGCTCCGGGGGAATGACCAGCGAGATCGTTACCTTTGTCCACGCGGCGGAATTGACCAAGGTCGGGCCGGGCGGCGGCGTGGAGGGTGAGGACATCCGCGTCCATACCGTGCCTCTCGACGCGGTCGATATCCGGCTGCAGGGGCACGCCGCCGAGGGGCGCCGGATCGACCCGAAAATCTACGCGGGGCTGCGCCTGTTGACCCACACGATCGGCGGTCGGGGCGCATAACCGGAAACCGCCTTGCCGCGGTGGCTTCCTGCAGCGTCATGCGAGGGCGCCCGAGGCTGCGCGAGTCCAAGGGAGACCTCACGGGAACTCGACAACGGCGCCGCGGCCCTCAATGCGATAAATCACTTGCGGGCTTTTCACGCTCGCGGGGTCGAAACGGCGCCCCTGTTCTTCCGCCTCGTGCGCCGCCGCGGCGGCGGCCTGCTCCCGCGACAACTCGAAGCGCGCGAACCTGCCCTCGGCAACCGCCTCGCGGCCCACCGCTTCCCGTGGAAAAACGATTTCGCCGTCGGCAACCTTGACGCGCACCGTTTCCCCGCCTTCGCCGCGAAGCATTGTCCAGCAACCCGCCATGAGGCAGACTTCCGTGATCTTTCCCTTCACCTGCACGGTCTTACCGACGTAATCATCCGCCGCCGCGAGCAGCTTGCCGACTCCCAGCGGCTCGCGCAAAGTCAACGGATCGCCGAGCTTCAGGTCAGCGGCAGGCAGGCTACCAGCAAGCAGAAGCGCAAGGAAAAACCGGGGCATACAGACAGAATATACAAGCCATCAGCGGAATACACGAGCTACCAGGTATCGACGTTCGGGCGTTTTTTGGCTTTGCGCTCGCCGGGTGGCGGAACCGACTCCAGCGCGCGAACGATCCAGAAGCGCGAATCCGCCGGATCGATCACGTCGTCGAAGGCAAACGAAACGCCGCCGTTGAGCGCGCGGCCCCGCTCGTAAGCCGCAGCCACGAGTTGGTCATACCGTCTGCGGCGCGCCTCGGGGGCGTCGATGGCCGCCAACTCGTTGCGAAAACCGAGCTTCATTTGCCCTTCGAGTCCCATGCCGCCGTACTCGCCGGTCGGCCAAGCCGCGGTGAACATCGGCTGCTTCATGCCGCCGCCGGCCATCGCCTGCGCGCCCAGACCGTAAGCCTTGCGCAAAACGATGGTCATCAGCGGCACGGTGACGTTCGGGCCGGTCACGAACAGCCGGCTGCAGTGGCGCACAAGACCGCTGCGCTCGATTTCCGGGCCGACCATCATGCCCGGCGTGTCGCAGAGCACGACGATGGGCAGGTCGAAGGCGTCGCAAAGCTGCATGAAGCGCGCCGCCTTGTCCGCTCCGTCGCTGTCGATTGCGCCCGACAGATGCTTGGGATTGTTGGCGATGACGCCCAGCGGACAGCCCTCGATGCGCGCCAGCGCGGTAACCATGCCCAACCCGAATTGCGGGCGCAACTCCAGGACGCTGTCCGCATCCGCAAGCGTTCGAATCAGGGCGCGGATATCGTAAACGCGCAGCCGATTTTCCGGGACGGCGTTGCGCAGCAGTCTCTGATCGGCGCATTTCCAGCCGCCGACCGCGCCCTGAAAGTACGCCAGGTATTGCTTGGCCGCGGCCGTCGCCGCGGCTTCGTCCTTGACCGCGATATCGACCACGCCGCCGGCAGCCTGGACATCGATGGGGCCGACCTCGGCCGGATGGAAGACGCCCAGCCCGCCGCCTTCGATCAGCGCGGGGCCGCCCATGCCGATGCTCGAGTCTTCAGTAGCGATGATCACGTCGCAACAGCCCAGCAGCGAGGCGTTGCCGGCAAAGCAGTAGCGGGAGGCGATGCCCACCAAGGGAACCCACCCGCTGAGCGAGCCCATGGTGGCGAACGTCGGAACGTCGAGCGGGCGATAGGCGTCATCGGTGCGGCCCTGCCCCGCCCCGGTAGTTGCGCTTCCGCCCTTGCGCTTGCCCCCCGTGCCCGCGCGGCCGCCGCCGCCTTCGGCGAACAGCACCACCGGGCGCCGCCACTTGCGCGCCAACTCGAGCATGCGGTCAGTCTTCAGGTGGTTGGTCACGCCCTGCGTTCCGGCGAGCACCGTGTAGTCGTAAGCCATGACGACGCAGCGCGACGCCTCGCCGGGAAATTGCCCGCCGTTGACCGAGCCGATGCCGGTGATCATGCCGTCGGTCGGAAATTTGCGGATCGCCTCGCTGCGCGGCAGTCCCGACCCGGGAGTCAGCGCGAGTTGGCCGTACTCGACGAAGCTCCCCTCGTCGCAAAGATCGTCGATGTTTTCCCGGGCCGTGCGCTGCCGCGTCTTGCGCCGCTTGGCTACCGCCTCAGGGCGGGCTTCGTCGAGCGTGACGCGGCGGCGCTCGTGAACTTCCGCCAGATCGGGCCGCACGAAATCGAGATCGAGAGCGGCGACGCCGCCCGCAGCCCGCGCCGCAATTTCCTTTTCTTCGACGAACGCCAGCGGGCTTCCCTCGTAAACCGTATCGCCGACCGCAACGGCGATCTCGCGCACGGAACCGCCGGCCGTGGAGCATATCTCGTGCTCCATCTTCATCGCCTCCATCACGAGAATTCGTTCCCCTTCCAGCACCTCGCCGCCCGCGGCAACGTCCAGGCTCACGATCGTCCCCTGCATCGGCGCTCGAACGACGGCAACGCCCTCGATTTCAGCCGGCGGCGGCGCAGCCGCGGCGCGGGGCTCGTCCTCGGTCTTGCCGTGCGCGAGCACGGCCAGCGGGTCGCCGCTGTCGATCACGGCGCCCGCCGCGCGGCGGTTTTCCTCCGCGCCTGCGGCAGCCGGCAGACTCGCCGGTTCGTATTGCTGCGCGGCCGCCGCCAATTCGCTTGCCCGATCGTCCGCAAAGCGCGTGCAGACGCGGCATCCGACCACGTCGGGATGCGTCAGCAGCGCCCGCAGGAAGGCGATGTTCGTCTGTACGCCGGCGATGCGGAACTCGCCGAGCGCCCGCGCCGCCCGCGCCGCCGCGTCCGCGAAATCGGCGGAAGGCGACCAAGCGATGACCTTGGCCAGCAGAGAATCGAACGCCGAGCCTGTGCGGTAGCCGACATAGCCGAACGTATCGGTGCGGATGCGCGGACCCGACGGCGGCTCGAAAGCCGTCAGGATGCCGCTCGACGGACGCGCTTCTCCGTCCGGCCCCATCGTCTCCAGATTCACGCGCGCCTGCACGGCGAAACCGCGCGGCGGCGCCGCCGCGGACTGTGCGGCGTCCAGTTCCAACAGCGATTTCCCCCGCGCGATCTCGATCTGCAAGCAGACGAGGTCGATGCCGGCAGATTCCTCGGTCACGGTGTGTTCGACCTGCAGCCGGGCGTTGGCCTCGATGAATGCAAACCCATCGGGGTCGGCGGCATTCTCGACCAGGAATTCGAACGTGCCGAGATTGCGGTATTCCCCGGCGCGCGCCAGCTTGACCGCCGCCGCGGCGAGGTTCTCCCGCAGTGCGCCGTCGAGAGCAGGCGCCGGCGCGATCTCGATGATCTTCTGGCGGCGGCGCTGCAGCGTACAGTCTCGGTCGCCGAGCGCAGCCACGCTGCCTTCGCCGTCGGCGGCGATTTGCACCTCGATGTGTCTGACCCTCGGCAGGAACCGTTCGACGAATACGCCGCTTTGACCGAAGGCCGATTCCGCCTCGGAACGCGCGCGTTCGTAGGCGTCCTCGACCGCGCCGCGGTCGGCCGCGAGGCGCATGCCGCGCCCGCCGCCGCCGCCGACGGCCTTGATCAACATCGCAGAACCCGCGGGCAGGCTCTCGAAAAATCGTTGCGCTTCTTCGAGCGAAACGGATTGCGAAACGCCCGGCGCGACCGGAACGCCGTGCTCTTCGGCAAGCACCCGGGCGCGCACTTTATCGCCGAACAGAACCAACGCTTCCGGCGGCGGCCCCACGAACACAAGGTCTTCCTCTGCGCAGCGCGCGGCGAACGCGGCGTTCTCACTCAGAAACCCGTATCCGGGATGTACGGCGCTGCAGCCGTGTTCCTTCGCAGCCGCAATGATCTGCTCGATGTCCAGGTAGGCGGTCGGGCCGCGGCCTCGAAGCGCGGCGGCT
This sequence comes from Bryobacterales bacterium, assembly GCA_965242705.1. GTDB lineage: Bacteria > Acidobacteriota > Terriglobia > Bryobacterales > UBA6623 > CATQHP01. The sequence goes on along the minus strand of OZ251486.1, from coordinate 3,208,809 downwards.
TGTTCCGCGCGAAGAACGTGCAGCGAGCGGGCGTCGTCTTCGGAATAAACCGCAACGGCAGGGATACCGAGATCGGCGGCGGCACGCGCGACCCGAATCGCAATTTCGCCGCGGTTGGCGATCAACAACTTCATCGACGCTTTCCTTCCGTCTTTCGGCGGACGGGCGTCCGCAGGCGATCTCCGATGATTTCCGCTTCGGCCAAGTCTGCGATCTCGCGGTCAGACAGCCCCGGTATTCCGTCCAGTATCTCGCGGTTGCGTCGTCCCAGCGTCGGCGCGGGACGCTCGATATCGAACGGCGCGCCGTCTTGCGCCGCCTCGAAAAACTTCGCGGCGTCCCCGGGGTTTTCCATATCCAACTCGACGCTGCGCTTGTTCGTGCTCAGGCAAGCATGCATCGCGCTGGACTCGGGCGGCGCGGCGCCCGGCGCAAATGGGGCAAGCCCGCGCGCGGCGAACCCGCTGCCCGGCGGCCCCGCCGGCACTACGTCGGCGCCGCGGTCCGCGAACAGCTTGCCGCAATAGGCGGCGGCGCCCGCCGCGTCGAAGACGGAAATGCCTTCCAAGGCTCGCGCCGCCCGGTTCATCGCTTGCTCGAAGTCCTCTCCCCGGCAGACGACCTGGCGGCAGAATTATGCGGCCGGCTGCCGCAAGATCGTCTTGAGCTTTTCGGGCGGCGTCCGCAGCGGATTACTGAGATAGACATCGTGATGCTTGCCGGCGGGCGAAAGCCCTTCGGCGGCAATGAACCGGTGCAATCGCTCGATATGGGGACCCATGTCGGCATACGGCCCGATGTACAGCATTTGCGCCGCGCGCCCCCCGGTCAGAGCGTCGAGCCGCAGCTCGTCGAGAGCCGGATTGCCCGGCTGCTTTTTCGCTGTGAGTTTGGACTTGGCCGCCTTCGCGCCCGCGGCAACATGGCCGGCCTCGATGAAGTCGGGCTGCATGACCATCACGGTCCAGCGCACCGCTTCGGGCCGTTGAACCAGATCGAATTCCTCCCCGCCCTCGCTCCACCACAACGCCTCGAGCGGCGGGACAACATAGTCCGGATTTCGTCCTGCTTTCTTGCGGGCGAACTTGACTGCGTAGGCAACCGCGTAAAGCGCATCGACGGCGTTCCGGAATGCAGGGTCTTGCGGCGCGCCGGCGCCGTCAACCATCAGATAGGGAAGCGTGGGGGCGTCGATGAGCGCGGGCGGCGTCTTGGCCGTAAACAGCGATCTGTATTGCTTTTTCAGATCCGTTTTCTCGGCCATGCGGCTTGTCTCCAGGAGAGAGGAAAAGTCTCAGGTCTCAGTCGGCGGGAAGCGGCGTCACGGCCCGGTCGAGGTATTGGCGCACGGCCTCGACAGTTGCGCGGTTCTCCTCCGCAACATTATTTTCCTCCCCCGGGTCGAGACTCAAATCGAACAGTTCGAGCGGCTCTTGCGGGCCTTCGCGGACAGCTTTCCACCTACCCCAGCGAACAGCTTCCGCGTTACCCGGGGTTCCGCCCCAGTAGAGAAAGCGGTCGGCCTGTTCCTGCCGGGCGCCGGTCAGCGTCGGCAGAATGCTGATGCCGTCGATCCCGCCCGGAATCTCGAATCCGAGCAGATCGGCAACGGTAGGCAGGAAATCGGCGAAATACCAGACGAAATCGCTGGTTGCGCCGGCGGGCGTCCCGCCCGGCCAGCGCACGATCATGGGCACGCGGATGCCGCCGTCGTGCAGCGAACGCTTGTAACCTTGCAGTGCCCCGTTCGAGTCGAAGAAAAACGGGTCGTTGCCGCCTTCCTTGTGCGGGCCGTTATCGGAGGTAAAGAAGACCAGCGTATCCTCGTCGATGCCGTGCCGTTCGAGTGCGTCGAACAGGCGGCCGATGCCGGCGTCCATATACGAGATCATGGCCGCCGCGCCCTTCTGCGGGCCGGGCCAGTCTTTGCCGGCGTATATTCCGGCGTCGGGGACTTCCATGCCGATCCGCCCGCGATGCGCGCCGAGGTCGGCCTCGACGTTCTGCAAGCCGGGGTCGCCGCCGCCTTCGCGGCCTCCGGCCTCGTTGTTCGCATGGGGGATGGTCAGCGCCAAATACAGGAAAAACGGCTCGTCCGCGTGTTCTTGCAGCCAGTTCAAGGCTTCGTCCATCAGCAGATCGTGCGAATAATCGACCCGCTTCACGGCGACGCCGCTCATGCCGTTGTAGCGGCCGGAAGGAACGACTTCGTTGCGCAAGGCGACGCGCTTGCCCATGCGCATCAGAAAGCGCGGATAGTAATTGTGCGCATGACCCTGGCTCAGATAGCCGAAGAAATAGTCGAAACCCTGCCGCCACGGAGCGCCCGGAGAATCTTCCATGCCCAGGCCCCACTTGCCGATCAGGGCCGTCGCATAACCCTGCTCGTTGAGCAGTTCGGCTACGGTCACATCTTCGTCGAGCAGCCCCGGCGAACCGTTGCGCCGCACGCGGGTATGGCCGGTGTGCTGTCCGGTCATCAGCACGCTTCGCGACGGCGCGCAAACGGTAAAGCCCGCATAGACGTCGGTAAAGCGCATGCCTTCGGCCGCCATGCGGTCGAGATGCGGCGTCTGAATCTGCGTCTGGCCGTAAGAGCCGAGGTCGCCGTAACCAAGATCGTCGGCCATGATCCAGACGATGTTGGGGCCGCGGCGCGCGGGTTCCGGCGCCTCCCCGCCGCAGGAGGCAAGCAGGGCAAACCCGGCGAAGAGGCGAATGGAGCGCATGGCGGGGAACAACACCGTAACAGCTTAACCCGCGGCGCACGTCGCGCGCCTTATCGTTGAACCCTGTCACTGAGCCGGGCCGCTGCTGCTTCATGCCTCCTACCGGCCCGGTACCGCAAACCGCGCAACGGACCAGAGTATCTTCGCTCCGGCGGCCAGGCTGCCCCAAAACGTGCCGCTGATTTTGCTTTCGCCCGCCTGCCGCCGGCGGCAGGCCACGGGCGCCTCGACCGTCCTGAGGCCGCGGCGCAAGGCCTTGATCTGCATTTCAATCGTCCAGCCGTAGTTGCGGTCGCGCATTTCCAACTCGCGCAGCCGATCGACCCGAATGGCGCGGAACGGCCCGATATCGCTATAGCGGTGGCCGCAAATCATGCGTACGAGCCAGACCGTCAGCAAGTTGCCCAAGCGCTGGTGGAGGGGCAAGGCTCCCGGCTCGCCGCGGCCCATCACGCGCGAACCCAACACCAGATCGGCGAAGCCGCCGCGTATCGGCCCCAGCAGCCGCTCGGCATCCGCGGGGGAGTCGCTGCCGTCCGCATCCATGAACACGACGACTTCGATGTCTTCCGGCAGTTCGCCGAGCGCCCGCAGGCAGGCGTTTCCGTATCCCCGCGCCGGTTCCCTGACGACCCGCGCCCCGCGCGAGCGGGCCACCGCCGCCGTGCGGTCGCTCGAACCGTTGTCGGCGACGATCACGGCGGCGAACAGCCCGTCCGGGACTTCGTCCAGAACCTGCCCGATCGCGCCTTCTTCGTTGAGCGCGGGAATGATCAGCGCCGCGTTCATTTCCCCGGGACCGCCTCCCTTTGATTCATTATCGCCGCAGAGCCGCCGCCGGCCGATTCGCTCAGGTACTGCAATTTGTAGAGACGCGAATAAATGCCGCCCTTGCCGAGCAACTCGCGGTGCGCGCCGATTTCCGCCACGCGCCCCTTGTGCATGACCATGATCCGGTCGGCGCGCTGGATCGTCGAAAGCCGATGAGCGATCACCAGCGACGTTCCGCCGGCCAGCAGCGTCTCCATCGTCTTGCGAATTTCGTGCTCCGTCTCCGAATCGACGCTCGACGTGGCTTCGTCCAGAATCAGAAACGGCCTGTCGTGAGCCAACGCGCGGGCAAGGCCGACGAGTTGCTTGCGGCCCGCCGAAAGCGAGGCGCCGCGCTCCAGCATCGGCTCGTCGTAGGCGGCGGGCAGAGAACGGATGTATTTTTCCAGGTGGGCGTTCGCCGCCGCGCGGCGGACGGCGGCGGCATCGACCTCGGACGAGTTCATGCCGATGTTGTCGGCGATCGAACCGGCGAATAAATAGGCGTCTTGCAGGACGATGCCGAACTGCTTGCGCAGTTGCCGCACGGGCCAATCGCGGATGTCCCGGCCGCCGACCAGGATCGCCCCCCGCTGGATTTCGTAGAAACGCAGCAACAGACTCACCAGCGTCGTCTTGCCGGCGCCGGTGTGGCCGACGACGGCCAGCATACGGTTCGGCTCCACGGTGAAGCTGACGTCTTCAAGCACCCAATCCTCGTCGTTGTAAGCAAACCACACGTTGCGGAATTCCACCTTCAGATCGCCGGCGGCGACCGGCTCGCCCTGCGCGGTCTCGGCAGCAGCGGGCGGCGTATCGAGCAATTGAAAAATGCGCTCTGCGCCGGCCATCGCCGCCTGCAGGATGTTGTATTTCTCCGCCAGATCCTGGATCGGGCGGAACACCCGCGTCCCATACTGCATGAAAGCCACCACCACGCCGAGCGTCAGGCTGCCCTCGACCACGCCTCTTCCGCCGAAGAAAATCAGCATCGCCAGTCCGGCAACGCCGATTGTCTCGATCGTCGGATAGAAAAGCGCGTGCGCGCGGATGGCCTTGTAGTTGGCCCGGCGGTGTTCTTCGTTGATGGCGGCGAACTCGTCGAGCGCCGCCTGCTCATGGTTGAAAAGCTGAATCTCCGAGATGCCGGTAAACATTTCCTGCAGGAAGGCGTTGATCTTGGCTACCGCGGCGCGCATGGCGCGGAAGCCGGCGCGGGCATGTTTACGGAAAAGAAAGCTCGTCAGCGCCGTCAACGGCGCGATCGACAGGAAAACCAGGGTCAACTGCGGACTGAGATACAGCATCACACCGAAAGCGAAGGCCAGCGTCAGGACGTCGCCGGCTATGGCCACCACGCCGGAAGTGAAAAGTTCGTTCAGCACGTCCACGTCGGTGGTGATCCGCGTGACGATGCGGCCGATCGGCCGGCGGTCGAAATAGGGAACGCCGAGGCTCTGCAGCTTGGCGAATATCTCGCGCCGCAAGTCGCGCATCACCCGCTGGCCGGTCAGGTTCATGACCTGGATGTGGAAGTAGCGCGCCGCGAACCCGGCGAGCATCACGGCGAGGTACAGCGCGGAAACGGCGATGAGGCCGGCGGCCGGCTCTTGCGGCAGCAGCGGAGCAAATGGGGAATACTCTTCAGGCGCGGGTTTCAGGTAACGGTCCACGGCGACCTTGGTCAGATACGGCCCCGTCACGCCGAGCAGGGAATGCAGCACCAGCAGCACAAGCGAGAGTACCGCGAAAGTCCGGTACGGGCGCAGGTACGTCACCAGCCGGCCCATCAGTTTCGCGTCGTAAACCCGGCCCAGCGGCGCTTCCGAGCGCGCAGTTTCGCCGCCGATTGTTCGCGGAGGGCTCAATCTCTTGCAAGCTCCTCTTCGATCTGTTGTCGGCTGTGCAGCCGGGAGTACAGGCCGCCGAGGTTCGCAAGCTCGTCGTGCGAGCCGGATTCGACAATGCGGCCCTCGTCGAGGACGACGATGCGGTCGGCGTGCCGCGCGGCGGAAACCCGGTGCGACACCATCAGCACCGTGCAATTGCGCAGACGCGATTTCAGTCCGGTCAGGATGCGGTGCTCCGTTTCGGTATCGACGCTCGCCGTCGCGTCGTCGAAGATGGCGATGCGCGGCTGCCGCACGAGCGCCCGGGCCATCGCGGTTCTCTGCTTCTGGCCGCCCGACAGCGTGATTCCGCGCTCGCCGACGAGCGTATCGATCCCGTCGGTAAAACCGGCAACGTCGGTTTCGAAGCTTGCCCCGGCAACGGCTTCCTCCACCTGCCGCCGCGGGGCGTCGGCGGCGCCGAGCCGAATGTTGTCGTCAACCGACCGGCTGAACAGGAACGTCTCTTGCGGAACCATGCCCACGGCGCCGCGCAGCACGGCCAGCGGCGCCGTGCGCGCGTCGCGGCCGTCGATGAGCACCCGCCCCTTGGTGGGGTCGAGCAGGCGCGGGATCAGGCTCACCAGCGTTGTTTTGCCGCTGCCGATCGAACCGACGATGGCCAGACTGCTGCCCGACGGCACATACAGGCTGACGTTCTTGAGCGCCGGCTCGATTGCGCCCGGGTACTGCACGGTCACGTTCTGCAGCTCGACGTCGCCGCGGACGGTCTCGATCCCGTAGTCCGTCTCGACCCCGTCGGCGATGGACGGGCGCTGCTCCATCAGCTCGGTCAGGCGCTTCAGCGACGCCGTCCCGCGCTGCACGATGTTGACCACGATGCCCAGTCCGACCATCGGCCAGGTAAGCACGGGCAGAAAGGAAAGAAACATGAGGAACGCGCCCGGCGTGATGTCGCCGCGCAGCACCCGCCAGCCGCCGAACCCCAGAACAGCGATGTAAGCGAGGCCGACCAGCACTTCAAGCAGCGGATAGAACACCCGCCAGATGCGGATCAGGCCGAGGTTCGCGCTCAGATAATCGTCGTTCAGCTTGGCGAACCGTTCCTGCTCTTGCGGCTCCTGCCCGTAAGCCCGCAGCATGCGGATGTTGGCCAAGTGTTCCTGTACGCGGGCGCTGACCGCCGAGAATTGCTCCTGGATTTTCCGGAACTGCGCGTGGGTCCGCCGGCCGAAGTAACCGGCCGAGAGCGACACCAGCGGCATGGGCGCGAAGATCAGCATCGTCAACGCCCAGTCCGTCGCCGCCATGACGATCAGCACGGCAACGAAGGTGACGGCGATCTCCGACGTGTACATGATTCCCGGTCCGAGCAGCGAGCGAACCTGCGCCAAGTCGTTCGTCGCGCGGGCCATCAGGTCTCCGGTGCGGTAGCTGTCGTAGAAGCGCTTGGGGAGCGTCACCAGATGGGCTGTCAGGTCGTTGCGCAGATCGTATTCGATATCGCGCGAGAGCGTGATCAGCATCCAGCGCATGTAGTATTGGCCGACCGACTTGAGCGCGGCGGCGGCCATCATCGCCGCGGCGTACCAAGCCAGCCCCTCGACCGTGAAATCCGCCGAGAGGTAATCCACGGCCCGCCCGATGATGTAGGGCAGCGCCGCCGCCATGCCGCTGCGCCAGCACAGCATGAAAAAACCCGCCGCGTACCGCCAGCGGTAACGCACCATGTAGGGAACCAGATTGCGCAGAGTGGACAGAAGACGTACCTACAAGCGGTAGAGCATGAGATAAACAACGACGCCGGTCACCGAAACGTACATCCACATGGGCCAGGTCCAGCGGGCGATGCGGCGGTGGCGGCGGAACTGCCCTTTCCAGGCGCGGTACAGGGTCAGCAGCGCCAACGGCACGACCGCCGCGGCCAGGACGATATGCGTGATCAGAATCGTGAAATAGACCGGACGAATCCACCCCTGCCCTTCGAACGCAACCGAGCCGACCCGATAGTGGTACACGAGGTAGCAGGCCAGGAAAACCGCCGACGCGCAGAACGCCGCGGTCATGCATGCGCGGTGGCGGCGCGCGTCCCCCGCGCGAATAAAAGCGTAGCCGGCGCCGAGCAGCACGGCTGCAAGCGCGTTCAGGCTTGCGTTCACGTCGGGCAGATCGGTGACTTCCACGAGAGCAGGGCGGCTTGTCAATTCGGATTTCCAACGCCGGGACGCGACGCCTGACGCCAGGCAAGCGCCAAGGCGGCAACGCCGAAGCCCGCAACCACCGCCCAACAGACGGCCTGCGGCGGAGCGGTCTCGGAAACGCCGGCCCCCAACAGGCGCCGCAATCCGGTTACCCCGTAGGTCAGCGGATTGATGGCCGTCACCCAGCGAATCCATCCGGATGAGCCGTCAACTGGAAATACCCCGCCCGACAGCAGCCACATCGGCATCAGCACGACGTTCATGATCGAGTGGAAACCCTGCACCGAATCGAGCCGCCAAGCGAAATAAAACCCGATCGCGGTCAGCCCGAAGGCCGTCGCCAAAACCATCGCAAACACGGCCGGAAAAGCGCCCGGCGAGAGCGTAACCCCGGCCAGCGGCGCCGGCAGCAGCAACAGCAATCCCTGCAAGGCGCCGATGGTCGTCGCCCCCAGAACCTTGCCCAGCACCAGCCCCAGGCGCGGCGCCGGCGCGGCCAGAACGGAAAGCAAAAACCCTTCCCGACGGTCTTCGATGACCGAGATGTTGGCGAAAATCGACGTGAAGAGCACAGCCAGCGCGACCGCGCCGGGGAAAAAAAACTGCGCATAGCTCTGGTGCGGCGTTTGCAGAGACGACCCGAACCCGGAACCCAGCACGAACCAGAAGAGCAGCGGCGTCGTCAAGCTGCCGATCACCCGGCTGCGCTGCCTGTAAAACCCCTGGATTTCCCGCTGCCACAGCGTGAAAACGCTCATCCGCAGACCCGGGCGCGCTCCGTGCTCGACCGCGGCGGAGGGCGCAACCGTACTGATGCCTTGAGGCGGGGAGTCCATCGGATGCTTCGATGCGGCCTTCTCGAGGCCGAACATTCATTCTAATCGACTTGGGCCGCGCGGCGCCGCGCGCGGACGCCGGCTTACAGCTCGAGCAGATAGCCCTTCTTGCCGACGTTCGCCGCCAACGTTGGGCCCATGCGCGCGACTCGGCCGGCGGACTCGTGGATGTGCCCGCAGAAAAAATATGTCGGGGCGTGGGCGTCGAGGAACGCGCGCACGGCGCTGCTGCCGAAGTGATTGCCGCCCGCCGACTCGTCCAGCGGGCTGTCGAGCGGCGGCGCGTGGCAGACCAGCACGAGCGGCTGCAGCGCCGCGAACCGCGCCAGCCGCCGCTCAAGCTCCTGCTCGCTGTACTCTCCCGGCGTGTCGAACGGCGTCGGATTGGAGTAGCCGAGCCCGGCGAAATGCGTGCCGGCGACCTCGATGACCGTATCGTGAAAGTTGCGCAAGCCGTATTCCGCGCAGAACTCCGCGATCTGTTCGTCGGTCTCATTGTTGCCCGGCATGGCCCACAGCTTCTCGCCGAGCGGCGTCAGGATTTTCCCGCAGTCGTCGAGCGGCGCCGGCCAAGTCACCAAGTCGCCCGCGGCGATGTAGATGTCGGCCTCGACCGCAACCGCCCGCTCCAACGCTTTCAGGTCGCCGTGGATGTCGGAAAATATCTGTACGCGCATCGCCCCCCCCCCCCCCCCCCAAGTTACACGAATTCCGGCTGCATGAAACGCGCCCGCCCCCCGCCCCGCTCGACCGTTGACCACCTTTTGACCGCCCTTTGATTCCGTCACCGCCCGCAAGCATTCACGAAATCGGCATGGGCGGAACGGGAAGAAGAGTCAAACCGGAATACCGCCGTGCTCGTTCCGTGATGCTTCAGCTTCGAGCGAATCGCCAGTTGCTTGGCCTCGGGAAAATATCCGCTCAATCTCTCGACTGCTTCCTGTGATTCCTTGCTAGCAACAACTTGCAGCTGCCCGCCGTCGCTCATTTCAAGCACGACAGTTTCGATGTCTCCGACAATCCTTCCGCGATCAATGGAATACTCCAGCTTAATGCGCTCTCCCTCTGTTTCCATATATCTTTCAACAAGGTCAACCCCCATCAAATACCCGGTTTCATGGCACATCATATAGAAATGCGCCGCTCGGTCTTCCGTGATGCACAAAAACATATTCGTGGATTCGCCGTCGAATTCATCGATGTTCTCCGTGTACATACACTTCGAGTGCCCCAGCGCCGCCGCCGTCCCCAGCGCCAGCGCCGTCAGCCAACAGACCCACTTGATCGCGCCCTTCATGCCTATCCCCCTCCGTTCAGCCGCCGCGCCTCAGCCTCAGCAGCGCGGGCGTCGCCGGCGAAAATCTCCACGTCGCACTTGCGGCGGCCTCCGTGTTTGTCTTGCACGGCGGCGGCGCTGTCCATCGCCGCCGCCTGGCCAACGCAGGTTTCGCCGGCGCGCCAGCCCTCCCCGTGGACGCGGTAGATGACCGTATGCAGGCCTATCCGATGCTCCTTGTTGGCCTCTTGGACGGCGGCAATGATGGCGATCAGCGCGAAAACGCCGACGCGGCCCCAAAAGCTCGTAGGGCTCGCTCTGGATCAGCGCGTAGGTCATGCCGCCACCCCCTGCCTGTTCAGCTTGTCCGCCTCAACGCTGCGGCTGCTCAGCTTGGTAGAAGCAGACATCACCCGTGTAGATCATGCGAGGCGCGTAGAGAGGCGCGTTATCGGGGTACAGGTGAAAATAGCCGTCTCCAAGATTCCGAAGCTCAAAACTCCACGGGCTGGTGCCGACGAACGCTGTGCGGTTCGTTTCGTCGGGAATCGAGAACTCGAGCACCCGCGAGGGTCCCCCGTTGTTGGCGGTTCCGAAGACCGCCTTGAGCGTCACCGTGCGATAGCGCCCGGTCTCTCCATGCGGCCCCGCCAAGTGCGCGGGATGGACGCGGAACCTCAAGCCCCGCTCTTGGAAGGCCTGCACCTCCTGCTCGGAGATGTCGCCGTCCAGATCGCGCCCGATAAGGTTGCCGTGCTGGTAGATGATCCCACCAGGCGGGCAAACGTTATCTTGCGCCGAAGCCGTTTGCGCTAACAGCGCGGCCAACAGAACAAACAGAATTTTCACAGTCGGTTTCATCGTCTCTATCCTCAAGTAAATCATGGCACGTTGCCGAGCGCGGCCAAGCGCCCCAAGTTACACGAATTCACGCTGGGTGAAACGCCCCCGCCCCTCAATCGTCTCGCCATGCTTGCTCTTGCCTCTCGCGCTGCTTCTCGCGCCGCGCCTGCTCCGTCCAGTACTGCCCGCGCCGGCCTTCGTCATGCCGTCCGTTCCGCGGTCTCCCTCGCCTCTGCCCTTCTTGGCCGATGCCATCAAGCGGCGCTTCTTCCGCGCGTCGTCTTGGCTGTCGGCGATGGATTTACAGACTCCGCCGATGACGCCGATAACGAGGATAACCGCCCAATACGCCGGGTCTGTCAGCGTACGCCACAGGAACCCCGGAATATCGCCGTAGGTTTCGAGTTGGATCAGCGCGTAGGTCATGCCGTCACCTCGTCCTCGTCGTCGTCATCGTAATCGTCGTCATACTCAGCGACGTACTCGGCGACCTCCCGCTCGATCTCAGCCCGCTCAATCTCAGCATCATGCGCTTCAATGATCCCAGCCGCATCGGCGACCACATGCGCTTTCCATGCGTCACTGGCGGCACGGGCAGCCGCCTCGCGCAGCGCCTCAACCGGCTCGCCGTCCACGGTCTGCCGCCCCTGGGACATCGCCGCCACGTAGTCCGCATACAGACGCACGGCGGCGGCTCTGGCGCCGTCCGCCTCAATGCGTATCTTGTGGATCATCTCGGCGGTGAGCTTCTCGGCGGTCATCGTCTCTCCCCCTCAAATGCGAGGCAGCGGCTTGCTCAACCAGTCAACGACCAGCGGATCGGCAAGCCCTTCGGCTATCTTCTCGGCGGCTCGCGGGCTGCGCCCGCCGTTGTTGCCTGCTTGCGCAGAGCTTTCCTAAACCCGGCGGCGGGTAGCGGCAAGCCGCGTTTCCGCCGCGGCCGAAACTTTGGCCTCGGCCTCCGCCTTGCTTGCTGCCGCGCGACGCGCGATCACGGCGCCCGGAGAAACGTTGTCCGCCTTGGCGTAATACGTCTCGCCGAGCTTGTACGAAACGATGCGCACCGGCCAGCCGGCCAGTTCCAACTCGCGCTCGGAATAGTCTTCGGCTTTCATGCGCCTCGGGCCACGGCGGCGCCGACCAGGTTGCCCCACTCGGTCCACGAACCGTCGTAGTTGGTCACGTTGTCGTAACCCAGCAAGTACTTGAGCACAAACCACGAATGGCTCGAACGCTCGCCGATGCGGCAGTAGGCGACGATCGGCTTGTTTCCCGTGATGCCGGCGCCTTCGTAGAGCGCCTTCAACTCGCCGCAGCTCTTGAACGTGCCGTCCGCGTTGCAGGCCTTGCCCCAAGGGATGTTCGACGCGCCGGGAATATGCCCGTCGCGCTGGCAGGTTTCGGGCAGCCCCGGCGGCGCCAGGATTTCGCCGCTGAACTCGGCCGGGCTGCGCACATCGACCAACTCCACCGCGCTGTTGTCCACCGCCTCGGCAACCCGCGGCAGGAACGCGCGGATCGAAAAATCGGGTTCCGCGGCCCTGTAGTCCGTTGCCGCAAGCTCCGGCGCTTGCGTGGAAAGCCCGCGCCCCTCGGCAAGCCATTTCACGCGGCCGCCGTTCATCAACCGCGCGTCGGCGTGGCCGTAAATCTTGAGTTGCCACAGCGCCCAGGCGGCGAACCAGTTGTTGTTGTCGCCGTAGAGCACGACCGTCGTATTGTTGGCGATGCCGCTCTGGGACATCAATCGCTCGAACGCTTCCCGCGGAACGATGTCCCTGCGAACGGTATCGCAAAGCTGGCTGTCCCGGGCCCAGCCGACGGCGCCGGGAATGTGGCCTTCGTCGTAAGAACCCGTATCGACATCGACTTCGACGACGCGCACGGAGGCGTCGTCCGCGTGCGCGGCGGCCCAATCGGTGCTGACCAGCATTTCAGGATGCGCGTAGTTTTCCATGTGTCCCCCTCCGAATCGCTCCCCGCACGGGAAGAAACCATTGTAACCCCGACTCCGGCGGCGCAAGGACTTTGCCTTCGTCCGGCGATGACTCAGCGGCGGCTTGCCGCGAGCAGGTACATGCCGCCCGCGCATTCCGCGAGCGCCTCTTTGAGCAATGGATACGGCTTGCCGTACCCGTCGAGCAAGCCGGAATGTTGGCGGTCTTGCTTGCGCGGGACAAGATTGGGGGCGTCGATCAGGCCGCAATAATGCCAACCCACGAATTCCGGGCGCGCGAACGCGCTGCGGAAAAATTCGACCGTCCAATCCGCGCGCTGCTCGATATTGTCGGCAACGGGCCCGTAGGGCCGGGGCATGGCCGGGGCGATCATCGTGAACGCGGAGTCGCCGTTGATCAGCGGTTTGTCAACGAGCTTCGACCAGCGATCCAGCCCGGGCTTTTGCACTTCGTATCGAGCATACATCTGGTAGAACACGACGTCAGTGAACCGGCTTGTGATCGGCAGCACGACGTCCAGCGCATCGGTATTGGCATTGATCTTGTCGCCGAGGAACAGGTGGTTCGGATCGTGCCTGCGAATAGCTTCCCGCGCGGTCCGGTAGTACCGGGCAACGACGCGCTGCAGGAACGCGGCATTATCGCGGGATTCGTTGGCGTTCGACAGATCCGTTCGCGGTCTCCAGTCCGCGGCGGCGGCGAGCGCGTCGAACGAGTCGAACCGCGTGCCGTACGTCGCGTTGAAGCCGCCAATCTTTCCCCGATAGATATCCCGCATGGTCTCGACGTAGGCCGATTTGCCGGCGGCTTGCGGCCCCAGATTCCGCAAGCGGCGCGGCCAGCCGATGCGAGACTTCCGGCGGGCCCCGCCGATCACGTCGGGCCGCTCGCGGCAATCCTCCTCCGTCAGCAGCGGACAGTCCGTCATGGCATAGCCGAGCAGGAACGGATCGTCCCTTGCTGGAGCGGCCAGCTCGCCCGCCAGCCGATCGCAGCGGCGCGCGAACGCGCCATCGAAAACATCGAGGAAGTTGTCGTCGGGAATATCAGTCTTCCAATGAGGGATATCCACGAAACGTATCGGTTGCAGATACGGCATGGACGGCCGCGGGGCGTTCACGATCGCCAAGGAGTTGTGGACTCCTACGCTGTTGAAGCCGTACCCGCGGCACGTTCGCAGGAACCACGCTTTCAGGGCGGCTCGAAACCGGGGACCCTGCAATTCGCCGACGCCCAGCCGCGCCTTCCATGCCTCCTTGTTGTATTTCTGGGAAAACAGGTCGGGATACAAGTGGTTGACGCCGAAGCTGAGGAAGGCGTTGCCCGCGGGAGTCACGAGCCACCATCGCTCGTCCTTCTCCACGCGGAAGAAACCGGTGGCTTCGAATTTCCTGCCGGTCCAGCCGCCGAAACGGTCAAACCCGTTGGTTGCGGCCCCGTCGGCCGCCGCCCCTGGATCGTGGAATAAACGGGTAACTGCGGCGGCCGTTGCCGCGCGCAGCAGATTGCGCCGGTTCACCCCGGTTTCCCCCTTGGCTGCGGTCCCGCCGCCCGAAAATGCGCTACTCGCCCGACGACCAAGCGACGCGGAACTCCGGATAGAGCGTCAGGCCGCCGCAAGCGAACAGCGTCTGGCCGGTAATGTACGAGGCTTCGTCGGAGGCCAGGAAGGCGAAGACCGCGGCGATTTCTTCCGCCTCGCCGGCCCTGCCCATGGGAATGTGGCTCTCCACCTCGCCGCGGGCGGCGGGGTCGTCGATCCAGGCCATGTTGATCGGCGTCACAATCGCCCCCGGCCCCACGGCGTTGACGCGGATGCCGCGGTCGGCGTACTCCAGCGCCAGCGATTTGGTCAGATTTTCCATGCCGCCCTTCGATATCGAATAGGAAAGATACTTCGGCTTGGGGATGATCTCGTGGACGCTGGAGTTGTTGACGATCACGCCGCCGCCCCCGCGGGACAGGAAATGCCCGATCGCCGCGCGCGAACACAGATAGCAGCCGCGCAGGTTCACGCCCAGGATGCGATCGAAGTCCGCGGTCAGGCTTTCGTGGCTGGCGGCGGGCTTCTGAATGCCGGCGTTGTTGATGAGCACGTCGATGCGCCCCCAATCCGCCAGGATTTCGCCGATCATGTCTTCGACCGGCTGTTCCTGCGAGACGTCGGCCTTGTGCAGGCTGCATTGCGCGCCGGAGTAGCCGCCGGCCTCGTGGGCTGCGCGAACGCGCGCGGCCGTTTCCCCCGCCGCGGCGTCGTTGCGGCTGTAGTTGACGGCGATGCTGCCGCCCTCTTGCGCCAGCCGCACCGCGATCGCCCTGCCGATGCCCGTCGAAGCCCCGGTCACGAGAATATTCTTTCCTGTAAAACGCTGCTGCATCACGATTCCGCCTGTTTCGCCCAAGAGAGAGGCCGCGGCGGCGCTTCGTCCGCCTTCCGCCCCTCCGGTGTCCTACGATTGTACAATCTGCCCCGTGCGGCGGAAAATCCGGGCTAGTTCCCCAACCGGCGCAAGCGGCGGATGCTGTTGTTGCCGCTGTCGGCGATGTAGAGGTTGCCGGCCCGGTCCACTGCCACGTCTGCGGGGTAAGACAGCCGCGCCCGAACCGCCGCGCCTCCGTCGCCGCTGTAGCCCATTTCTCCCGTTCCCGCAATTGTGGAAATGACGCCCGCGGCATCGACTTTGCGGATGCGGTCGTTCCAGGTATCGGCAATGTACAGGCTGTCCGCCTCGTCCGCCGCCACGTTGTAAGGGAAAGCGAGTTGCGCGCGAACCGCCGCGCTCCCGTCCCCGCCGTAGCCCCACTGTCCGCTTCCCGCAACCGTGGAGATGGCGCCGGCGGCATCGACCTTGCGGATACGGTGGTTGTTCCTGTCGGCGATGTAGAGGTTGCCCGCCCCGTCCGCCGCCACGCCCCAAGGGAAAGCGAGTTGCGCGCGAACCGCCGCGCCCCCGTCGCCGCTGTAGCCCTGCTTCCCGGTTCCCGCGACCGTGGAAATGGCGCCCGCTGCGTCCACCTTGCGAACGCGGTGGTTTTCGGTATCGGCGATATAAAGGTTGCCCGCATCGTCCAGCGCCGCGCCTCGAGGCAAGGCGAGTTGCGCGCGAACCGCCGGGCCGCCGTCCCCGCCGTAGCCGTATCGTCCGCTTCCCGCGACCGTGGAGACCGCGCCCGCGGCATCGACCTTGCGGACACAGTGGTTGCCTGCATCGACGAAATAGAGGTTGCCCGCCCCGTCCGCCGCCGCACTCAGAGGGGAGGCGAGCCGCGCCTGAGCCGCCGGGCCGCCGTCCCCGACGTAACCCCGCTCCCCGCTTCCCGCGACCGTGGAAATAACGCCCGCGGCATCCACCTTGCGGATGCGTTCGTTGAATGTATCGGCGATATAGAGATTGCCCGCGCCGTCCGCGGTCACGCTGCCGGGGAAGCCGAGCCAAGCGCGAACCGCCGGGCCGCCGTCGCCGACGTCCCCGGTTCCCGCAACCGTGGAGATCGCGCCCGCGGCATCGACCTTGCGAATGCGGTTGTTGCCCGCATCGACGATGTAGAGATTGCCCGCGCCGTCCGCCGCTGCGCCCAGGGGGAAAGCGAGTTGCGCTCGAAGCGCCGCGCCGCCGTCTCCGCCGTAGCCCTGCTTCCCGGTTCCCGCGACCGTGGAAATAACGCCCGCGGCATCGACCTTGCGGATGCGGTTGTTGCCCGTATCGGCGATATAGAGATTGCCGGCGGCGTCCGCCGCTACGCCGCTGGGCGCGAGGAACCGCGCCTGAAGCGCCGGGCCGCCGTCTCCGCCGTAACCCCACCCGCCGCTTCCCGCAACCGTCGAGATCACGCCCGCGGCATCGACCTTGCGGATGCGGTTGTTGCCCTTGTCGGCGATGTACAGATTGCCCATGCCGTCCACCGCGGCGCCCCAAGGCTCGGCGAGTTGCGCGCGAACCGCCGGGCCGCCGTCCCCGCCGTAGCCCCGCTCCCCGGTTCCCGCGACCGTCGAAATGGCGCCCGCGGCATCGACCTTGCGGATGCGGTTGTTGCCCTTGTCGGCGATGTACAGATTGCCCATGCCGTCCGCCGCGGCGCTCAAGGGGCCGGCGAGCCGCGCGCGAACCGCCGGGCCGCCGTCTCCGCCGTAGCCCCATTCTCCGCTTCCCGCCACAGTCGAGATTACGCCCGCGGCATCGACTTTGCGGATGCGGTTGTTGCCCGTATCGGCGATGTACAGGTTGCCTTTGCCGTCCACCGCTGCGCCCCAGGGCTCGGCGAGTTGCGCGCGAACCGCCGGGCCGCCGTCTCCGCTGTAGCCGTCCCGCCCGCTTCCCGCGACCGTGGAAATGACGCCTGCGGCATCGACCTTGCGGATGCGGTGGTGGATCGTATCGGCGATGTACAGATTGCCCGAACCGTCCACTGCCGCTCCGTTGGGAAAGCGGAGCCAAGCGCGAACCGCGGGGCCGCCGTCCCGCGCGAACGAGCCCCCGGCAACCGTCTCGATGATCCACTCATCCGCGGGCTGCGCCCACGCGGCCACCGCCGTCAACACGGCGCAGACGGCAAGCCGCGCGGCGGCGCGGAAAACGCCGGACCGCCGCGCAGAACGCTCGAGCATTCGAGCCGCGTTCCCGCGGGGCAAAAGAAAACGAGGAAAAACTTTGCGGTATCTCACGGCGATCACCGAATCCTTGTACGCTCGACGGTTCGATTCGGTTTCGGTTTTCGCCGCACGCTCGAACTTTGCCGCCAAGGCCCCGCCGCCGCGCGCGTTCTAAACTGGGGGTTCGTTCGCCGCCGCCGTGGGATGAAGATACTTGTCTCTGCCGGGGAAGCCTCCGGCGACCGCTACGCCGCCGAACTCGCCGCCGCCTTGCGCAAGCGTCTGCCGGAGGTCGATTTCTTCGGCTGCGGCGGGCAGCAGCTTCGCAACGAAGGGCTGCGCGCGGTCATCCGCGCCGAAGACCTGGCCGTGGTCGGCCTCTTCGAGGTCGCGCGCCACGTCCCCCGCATCTACCTCCGGTTCCGGCGCCTCGCCGCCGCGGTTCGGGCGGAAAAACCCCAACTCGCCATCCTCACCGACGCCCCCGATTTCCATCTCCGCCTGGCCAAAAAACTGCGCCGGCTCAAGATTCCCATCGTCTATTACGTCGCCCCTCAGGCATGGGCCTGGCGCAAAGGGCGGGTCAAAACGCTGCGGCGGCTGATCGATCGCCTGCTGGTGATCTTCCCCTTCGAGGAGGAATTCTTTTCCTCGCGCGGCGTGCGCGCCACCTTCGTCGGGCACCCGCTGGCCGACCGCGCCGCGGTCTCCGCCGACCGCGAAACCTTTTTTCGCAAGCACGGCCTCGACCCGGAAAAACGCCTGATCGCCATGCTTCCCGGCAGCCGCCGCGGCGAGGCCCTGCGGCACCTTCCGGCGCTGGAAGAGGCGTCGGCGCTGATTGCCGCGCGGGAAGAAGTCCAATTCGTCCTGCCCGCCTCGGCCACCGCCGGCAGAGATTTTTTCGCGCGGCGTTGGCGCGGCCAAGCGATTGCCATCGTCGAAGGCGAAACGCGGAACGCCGTGGGCCACGCCGATCTTGCCCTGGTCGCCAGCGGCACGGCGACCGTCGAAGCCGCGCTGCTCGGCGCCCCCATGATCGTCTTCTACCGGCTCGCTCCGCCAAGCTATTGGCTGGCGAAAATGCTTGTCGATGCGCCCTTCTACAGCATGGTCAACCTGCTCGCCGGCAAACGCATCGTCCCCGAGCTCATCCAGGGCGAATGCAACGGCGCGAAACTTGCCGCCGAGTCCGTTCGTCTCCTTCAGCAGGAGCGCGAACGATGCCGCATGGTCGAGGAATTGGCGAAAATCAAGGACAAGCTGCGCGCCGGCGCCCCCGCGGCGGAACGCGCGGCCGATGCGATATGCGAAGAGTATTCCCTGAAAACCCCATGAAAAGCGTTGCCGTTGCGCTCCTCCTGCTCGCGGTGTCCCCGGCCTCTGCGCAAGACGTTCCGCTGATCGACGTCGAGGACTACGACATCACAGCCCGCGTCGATTTGCTCGCGCAGACACTGGAAGCCGAGGCGCGCGTGCGCTTCACGCCCCGCGAGGCTACGAACATGGCGGTTTTCGAGCTGCACAACGGGCTCAACGTCGATGCGGCGCAAACGGCCGACGGCTCGAGTCTCAACCCGCTGCGCTACCGTCAGGACTCCACGGTCCACCTCAGTTTTCCGCAAACGCTCCCCGCCGGCGAGCCGCAAATCGTCGATTTCCGCTATGGAGGCCGCCTGAAGGGCTACGAGGAGTCGCCCGTCGAGGGCTACAGCTTGGCGCAGATCGACGCCGACCGCGCATTCCTGCTCTACGGGGCGCGCTGGTTTCCCGTTAACGCATACGGCGCCGACCGCTTTACCTCGAAGATCAGGGTCATCACCGGCGACGGCATGAAGGTTCTCGGCAGCGGCATCGGCATCCGCTCCGAGGGCATCGAGGGCGTCGAGCACACGTTCGAGTTCAGCTACCCTTCATTCCCGGGCACGATCGCCGTCGTCTCCGATAACGCCGTCCGCGCCGAAACCGACGGCACGGCGGCAGTGGTTTATTTCGATTCCGCTTCGGAAGACCTTGCCCGCGAGTACGGTGAGGCGGCGGGAGAAATCGTCAATTTCTACTCCGGCCTGTTCGGCGCGCCCTACTCCAAATCGCTGGCGATCGTCGAAATCGACGAGTACGCCCCCAACGGCTACTGGGCTCCGGGCATGATCTTCCTGAACCCTTACGGCATCGGGCCGGCCGTCAACCGCCGCCTGCTCGGCACGCTCGCCGCCAACCAGTGGTGGGGCGCGCTCGTCGGCCCCGGCAACCGCAACCATCTGTGGCTCGTGGACGGTTTGGCCTACTATTCCGCTCTGCTCGAAATTGAAGAAATGGAAGGCGGGGAAGCGTTCGACGCCAGGCTCAGCGAAGCGCGCATCGAATCGCTGACCTACAACGATATCCCCATGACCCAGGCCGGCCGCCTGACCGACTTTTCGCCCGAAATGCATGCGCTCGCCGGAGCGCGCGGGGTCATGGTGCTGCACATGCTGCGCTGGGCCGTGGGCGACGACGCCTTTTTCGAAATCCTCAGGAAACTGCCTGCCGAGCGAACCTGGAAATCGATCACCACCGACGACTTTCGCGAGTTGGCGGAAAACGTCAGCGGCAAAGACCTCGACCCGTTTTTCCTGCAATGGACCGAATCGACCGAAACGCCCGAGTTCAAGCAGGAATACACCATCTACCGGCTCGGCGGCGGACAGGGCTTCCGCATCATCGGCAAGGTGCGGCAGGACATGGACACCTTCAGCATGCCGGTCGAGATCAAGATCGAAACCGAAGGCGAGCCGGAATACCAGACAATCAACGTGATCGGCTCTTCGTCGGACTATTCTCTGGAAACGTTCGGCAAGCCCAGCCGGGTCATCCTCGACCCGCGCAACCGCATCCTGCGCTTCGACGACGAAATCCGCGTCCAGGTGGCCGTGCGCAAAGGCGAGCAGATCGTCGAACTGGGCTACTACCAGGACGCGCTGCTCGAATATCAGCGCGCGCTCGACATCAACCGCTTCAGTTCGCTGACCCACTACCGCATCGGCGAAGTCTTCTTCCTGCAGAACAACTACCAGTCGGCGGCCAACGAATTCCGCGAGGCGCTCAACGGCGACCGCGAGCCCCCGTGGACCGAGGTCTGGGCGCACATCCACTTGGGCAAGATTTTCGACATCACCGGCCAACGGGAACGCGCGGTCAACGAATACCAGCTCGCCATCCGCACCCGCGACGATACCCAAGGCGCGCAAAACGAAGCGCGTAAGCACCTCGAAAGCCCCTACCGGCGGCCGAAGCGGCAAGAAACCATCTATTGATCCGCGGAATTGCGGTTATAATGCCTGAACGGACGCCGGGCGCGGAGGCGCGGCCCGCGCCGATCGAGTCCACCTTCAGGAGGAAGCACAAGATGTTGCGAATGACTTTCACGGCTCTGACCGCCCTGGCCTGGATGCTGTCCGCTTGCGGAGGGCCGGTCGAAACCCCGGAACCCGAACCCGCGTCCTGGCCCGAAGTGGCCGGCTACGCGATGATGGAGATCCCCGCCGACAACGAAATGACCGCGGCCAAGGTCGAGCTCGGCAAGCAGCTTTACTACGACAAGCGCCTCAGTGGCGACGGCAATCGGTCGTGCTACGGCTGCCATCTGAAAGAGCACGGACTGACCGACGGGCGCGCCACCGCTCTGGGCGCGTTCGACAAGCCATTGACCCGCGCCGCCCCGACCATGTGGAACGTCGGCTACTACGAGTCGCTCTACTGGGACGGGCGTTCCGGCGCGCTTGAAAAACAGGTCAAGGGAGCCTGGAGCGGCGGCAACATGGGCGCCTCCGGCAACGACGGCGCGCCGTCGATGGATGAAGTCTGCGCCAAGTTGAACGAGATTCCCGGCTATGCCGAGCAGTTCGAGGCGGTTTTCGGCGGGCCGCCGTCGCCCGACCGCGCGGCCTACGCGGTCGCGGCCTTCATGCGCACCATCGTCACGACCACGGAAAACTCCCGCTTCGTCGCCTTCCGCAACGGGCAGGAGGACGCCCTGAACGAACAGGAGCGCCGCGGCTGGACGATCTTTTCGGAAAAGGCGAAATGCACCAACTGCCACGACGGGCTGTTGCTCGCGGACATGCAGTTCCACAACGTCGGCATCGGCATGGACGCCGAAAACCCCGACGTCGGCCGGGCCAAGATTTCCGAAGACGAGAAAGACACCGGGGCGTTCAAGACGCCGAGCCTCTACGACGTCTCCAAATCGGCGCCCTACTTTCACGACGGCAGCGCGGCCACGCTGGAAGAGGCCGTCGATTTGATGACCAGCGGCGGCAAGCCCAACGAGTACCTCGACGAGGAAAATCTGGCCGACGCCAAGAACGCCAATCTGAGCGACGACGAGAAAGCAGATCTGATGGCCTTCCTCAAGGCGCTCGACGTCGAGTACACGATCGAAGAGCCGACGCTCCCGTAGTGCCGCCGGCGCATGCGCAATCGGACGGCGGGCAACGCCCGCCGGCCCCCGGGCGGCATCGAGCCGCCCGTCGCCGGCTGCTCTTTTGCCTGCTCGCCTCACTGCCGGCGCTCGGGCAAGACGCGCTGTTGATCGAACACGCGCTGCTGATCGACGGCAGCGGCGCCCCGCCCCGCGCGGACGCGGCGATCGTCGTCGAGGGCGGACGCATCGCAAGCGTCGGGCGTTCCGGCGCCGCGCGCGCGCCGTCAGGCGCGGAAATTATCGACGCAACGGGCAAAACCGTCGTTCCCGGCATCGTCGATCTCCGCGCCCACGTCGGCCTGCCGAGCGCATTGCCGCCGCTGCGCGGCTGCTGTACGCGCGAAGACGCCTTGCGCCAACTCGGAGTTTATGCTTCGTTCGGCGTGACCACCATCGCCGGATCGGGGGACGGCGCGGAGTTTCTCGCCGCGATCCGCGCGCGGATCGACGCCGATGAAATCCCCGGCGCCGCGCGGGTCCTGACGGCGATCGGAACACTCGCCGCGAAAGGCGCCCGCCCGCGCCGCGCCGACGGTTTCGCCGGTCCGCTTCAAGAGGTCGATTCCGCGCGGGAAGCGCGGCGGTCGGCCGCCCGGTCGGCCGATTCCGGAGCCGATTTCATCCACCTGTGGATGGGGCGCGGCGGCGGGAAAGGCCTTCCGCCCGAGGTCTATCGAGCAATCATCCGCCGGGCCAAGGCGCGCGGGCTGCCCGTCAGCGCGCAGGCGCCGCGCCTCGAAGACGCCAAGCGCCTGGCCGCGGCGGGGGTGGACATCCTCACGCAAAGCGTCGTTGACCGCCCCGTTGACCGCGAGTTCATCGACCTGCTGCTCGGAAACCGGGTCGTCTATGCCGCCGCGCTCGCCGCCGAGCGCTCAGCCTTCGAATACGGCGACCGCGCGGAATGGATTTACGACAACTTTTTCAAGCGATCGATTCCCAACGGCGTCGCGCCGGTTCTCAACGGCGAGACGCTGATGCGTCAGGCTCTCGACCCCGACCGCTCGCGGCGCATCTTCGCTTTCGAACAGGCCAAGCGCAACCTGAAAGCAATTGCCGCGGCCGGCGCGCGCATCGGCTTGGCTACGGGCGCGGGCGCGGCGGAGCGCTTCGAGGGCTACTTCGCCCACCGCGAGGCGCAGTCGATGCAAGAGGCGGGCGTCCCCCCGCTCGAGATCGTTCGCGCGTTCTCGACCAACGCCGCCGCGGCGCTGGGCGCCGCCGAAGACCGCGGCGGCGTTTCCCCGGGAAAGCGCGCCGACTTCATCATGCTCAACGCCAATCCCGCCGAAGACATCCGCAACCTGCGCGAGATTCATGCCGTATTCATCGGCGGAAGCTTGGCGCGCCTGTAGAGAATGAATAGCGCGGATGGATTTTTCATTCTTCACTCGCCACTGTAGTCGGCGGTAAAGCCGCCGACTACACCCTGTTTCCCTCCGTCACGGCGGCGCCGGGCGCTTCGAACGCGCCGGTTCTCAACGACGCCCCCCTTCTTCCCTAACCCCCAACCCCTAACCTCTAACCCCTGCCGCGCCGTCAGGCGCGGCATTCAGCCGCCTATTGGGGCTTGGCGGCCCGCTCCGCTCCTCCCGCGGAAATCGCGTTGCGGCGAGTCAATTCGAGCAGCAAGGCGTCGAATTTGGCGTCGAGCACATCGAATTTGGCGTCGAATTTGGCGTCGAACTTGGCGTCGAGCTTGTCGAACTTGGCATCGAACTTGGCGTCGAGCTTGTCGATCTTGTCGTCGAGCCTGTCGATTCTGGTATCGAGCCTGATTTCCAAGCGGTCGATGCGATTGTTCGTAAAGCTGAAGAGCATGACCAGCAGCATGGCCAAGGCGATGCCGACGCTGAGCATGGTCAAAATCTCATTGCTCAGCCAACTGCCGCGGGCGGCTGCCCCGGTGTTGTTCGGCCCGGCATTGTTGGGCAATACGCGGCCCTGGTTCTCAACGGGGTCGGCCAATTCGGGATTGGCGGCAGGCGGCATGGCGGCGCAATCAGTATAGCGCAGCCGCGTTGCATCAGCCGGAAAGCGATTCCCATGCGCGCGCGGAAGGAAATTGCCAATGCATGACGCCGTAGGCGGTCTCGGCGCGATTCCCATGCGCGCGCGGAAGGAAACCCGCCGGCCCGCTGATTTGCCGCTTGCGGCTGCCGCGCGGCCCTAATCGCACCCCTTCAGAATCGACCAGATGCGCCGTTCGCTGAGGTCGTATTTCTGCGCCAGCCGCGCAGCCGACAGCCCCGAGTCGTAGAGCCTGCGGATTTCGGCGTCGCGCGCGGCGCGCAGCACGGCGTCCATCTTGGCCACATAGAGCCGAATGCCCGCGAAGTGATGGATGAACCGCGCGGCGGGCTCGCGCCCCAACAGCAAGGTCAGCGCGTGGTCGTCCCGGCAGCGGCGCGGCACGTGGACGTGCGTGCCGCCGTAGCGTTCGACCAGGGCCAGGGTTGCCTGCCGGCCGACCAAATCGTGGATTTCGCGCAGCGTCGGCGGCAAGCGCCTCACCGCGGACGGGGAAGATTTGAGAGTCGAGAGATCGAATGCCGTTGCCGTCATTTCCGTTTCCTTTTGCGGTTTGCGTCGTATTGGAGCGCCGCGATGACCTTGCGAAGTTGTTCAGGCGCGCCCCAGGCGAGCGGGACGCGGTGATCGTGCCCCGTGAGCCGCTGCAAGATCGCCTCGGCATAGGCTTCGGGGCGGCGGCCGAGCAGAGCGCGGATTTTGGCGATCATCCGGCGATTGTCCGGCGCGGGCGTCGGGCGGCCGCGCAGGCTGTCGAGCACCGCGGCGCGCCCCGCGGCGTCGAGGTCGGCCGCGGAGCGGACTCCGGCGGCGCCTTTGAGCATCTTGCGGTAGCTCTCATCGTCGAGGCCGAGCCGCTTGACGGCGATATGGATGGCCGCCAGTTCGCGCCGCCGGCGCTCGGCGGCGGCGCGGCCGGGCTCCGGGCCGCGGCGGGCGTCCGCGGGGGCGCGGGACTGCGCGGCCTGCGCAACGGAGGGATCAACAAGGACCGTCACGGCTGCGTTTCCTTTCCCCCGTCATCGTCCTTCACCTCGTCGAGCATGGCGTCCACCAGTCGGTCGATATCCGCTCCGGCGGCGGCGATGACGATTTCGTCTTCAACGTCGGCGATCGAAACGCCGATCGACGCCAGCGTTTGGGAATCGAGACGCCGCAGGGCGGCGCGGTCGAGGCTTTCCCGCACGCGCACCAGATCGGCCTCGCGTTCGGGGTGCAACTTGCGGATGCGGGCGACGGCGCGCGCTTCGTCGCAAACGATGCGGCCGGGCATTTTGCGGTAGCCGACCTTGACGCCTTCGAGCGCGCGGGTTCGCGGCCGGACGAACAACTCGGGATGCGCGGCGACGGCCGCGCGCAAGGCGTCGCGGGCCGCGGAAACCTCGGCGGCGCGGTTGCGCAGGCCGCGCAGCCGCACTCGCAGCGCCTGACGCTGCAAGGCGCGAATCTGCTCGGCGGTTTCGCTCAGACGTTCGCGGGCCGCGGCATAGGCGCGGCAAAGACCGGCGATGTCGATCAGGGTCACGGTCACACTCCCGTCAAATCTTTGACTGCGGCGCGCAAATGGCGCAGCTCGATCCCGCCGGCCGCCCGGTCTCCGCCGCCGGCGCCCGCGCCGGCGGCGAGCAGAGCCGCCAACCGCAAGGTTTTGGTCAGGCCGCGCAGCGCTCCGGGACTCCGGGCGATATCCAGCGCCGCGGCGCGCAAGGCCGCGCAATCCGCGATGCCCCAGGCGGCCAGCAGGGCTTCCACGTCGCCCGCCGCAACGCGGGCCAGCCGCGTCCGGCGTCCGATGCGGCTGAAAAGCTGCGCGCATTCGGCCGAACGCGCGCCGCCGGTCATGCGCGCATATACCGTTTCGTTGCCCAGCAGCGCCAGCCCGACGCCGGCGGCGTCGTGAATGCCGCGCAGCCCTTCCAGGGCGCGGATGCCGAGATGCTGCGCTTCATCGACGATCAGCAGCCCGCGCGAACCTTCCAGCCGCTCGATCAGGTCGGCCTCAATTTGCGCGGCGCGGGAAGGCCGCGCGCCCCGCGCCGGCCGCGCGCCGCAAGCCTCCGCCGTCCGTTCGAGACACGCTGCCGGCGACTGCGCGGCGGGGGTCATGACCGCGATCCAGACGTTGGGGCGCCCCGCCGCGTACGAACGGGCGGAGACTGTTTTGCCCATACCCGCGCCGCCGTAAACCACGGTCAGGTCGGCGGCCATTTGCGCCCAACTCAGCGCGGCGGCGATGCGCCTTGCCGTCGGCGTCTCCACCCACGCCGGCGCTTCGGGCAGCGCCGCGGGCAGCGTCGACCGCTCGGCGCGGACGTCCAGCCAACGCGAAACCTTGGCCTCGACGGCCGCAGTCCGCCCGGGATACTTGCCCGCCAGCCATTGATTGAGCGTTGTATCCGATACGCCAATCTGCTGCGCGGCGCGGGCCTGGGAAAGGCCGTCGTCGGCCAGAGCCGCGCGGGCGTACTCGCGCAAGCCGCTGCTGTCGGTTGCCGTCACCGCCGCGCCCCCATTCCCGCGCCTCCGCCGACCGCGGCGGTCTGCCGCGACTCGCAGGCCGCCCAGGCCGCCGCGGCGCCTTCCTTGTAGCCGTCCTCGCGGACGATGTCCGCCCGCGAGCCGAGTCCCCAGACGTAACCGGCCATCAGACCGGCGATCAGCCAGGGCCAGGTCCGCGGCCGGTCTCGCCGCGCCCCGCGGGCGGCAAGCCGCGCGCCCCGGTTATAAAAATCGCCGTGCAAATCGGTCGGCTGCGCATTGAAAGCAGTCATCCCGTACTCCTATCTCTCCCTCGCACGCGAGGGGTTTGGCGCCGCGGTTGTCACAGTCCCGCTCCGCGGGCCATCGCCAGGATCAGGTCGTCCGCGGCGGCCGACCAGTCCCGTTCTTCCTCCCCTGCCGCCGCCGCGGCAGACCGCGGCGGGCGACGGGCGAAATCCATTTCGATCACGCCGGGCGGCATTGCCGGCGGCGCGCCCGCGGGCAGCATCGCCGCCGCTTCCAAGGCGCCGAGGCGCTGTTCGGCAGAGGCGATTTCCTTCACGGCGCGCGCCTTGCGGCGGCGGGTCCGGGTGTGCTCGCGTCCGGCGTCCGCGTCGCCGAAGCCTGCGGCCCGTATGCATTCGGCGGCGCACAAATAGCGGCCGTCGAGCGTATAAACGTGAACCTCGTCGTGCAGCCGCGCCGGGTCGTAGCGCACCACGACCCGGCGCCCGGCATATTGCAAAAGAAAGTCGGCGCCGTAGCGGTTGCGCCCGCCTCCCGCAGCGGCCGCGCCCGCGGAGAGCGCAATCGTTCCGCTCCGGCCGACGCGCGCATCCTCGGCAGCCAGCATGCACATGCGCATCTGCTCGGCAGTCGGGCGGCGAACATCGTCCGGACGGTACGATTCCCGCCAGGCCCGATCGAAACTGAGCAGTCCGGCGCAAATCTCGGTGCGCCGGCCGGGGCGCGCGTTCCAGACGCGGATGCCGTCGTCCAAAGCGCGGCGAAAATCCTTCTGCGAAACCGCGCGTTCGCCGTAATTCGCCGGCTTGGCGGCGGCGGACGCTCCGGCGTAGGCTCCGGCCAGCAGGGGGTGCCGGTCCACCGTCTCGCCCAGTCCGCCGACGCCGAAAGCGCGCTCGACGGGCTTGGCCTGCCCCCAGCCGCGCCCGGCCTCGACGCTGGTCCAGTGGACGGCGACGCCCATCGCGGGCAGCAGGCCGAGCGGGTCGTCCTCGCGCGGCCGCCAGCGCCGGCGCATCGGGGCGCCGCCGGTAAGCCACTTGTTGGCCGCGGCGCGGGTGTTGTCGATGACCGCCGCCGAAGGAATGCCGTAACGGCCGATCAGATCGCCGAAAGCCAGCCGCACCAGATCGCCGTGCTCGGTTTCGCCCGTCCGCCAAGCCAGGATGCGCCGGGAATACACATCCGCCCAAATCCAGGTGACGGGACGGAAAACGCGGCCGCCGCCGCGCACGAAAACATTGTGGCGGTAGCCGTCGCCGCATACCCACTCGCCCGCGCGCAGACC
Source organism: Bryobacterales bacterium (assembly GCA_965242705.1). Classification (GTDB taxonomy): domain Bacteria; phylum Acidobacteriota; class Terriglobia; order Bryobacterales; family UBA6623; genus CATQHP01. Next base: position 3,181,204 of record OZ251486.1, on the reverse strand, counting down.
GCGCACGCTGCGCTGCTGCGCCGGATAGAGCCGCAACAGGGCATGCTCGCCTTCGCGCAGCAGCACGCGCTCTTCAACCGGAAGGTCGTGGATGCGCCGCGCAACGGTGCGCAGCGAAGGCACGGCCCAACCGTGCTTGCGGGCGGCTTCGAGCAGACGGTCGTAGCAGGCCGCCAGAGTAGGCCGCTCGGGCCGCAGATAGTCGGCGCGGACGTAGTCCCAGACGCGCGGGTCGAGCGGCGCCTTGCCGCGGCCGCGGTAGTTGGGCAGCAGCGCGGGCAGCCAGTCGGCGCGGGCGTAGGGGCGCGCGGCATAGCGCCAGCGGCGCAGCGTCTGCCAACTCGTTTTCCCATCCGCCTCGGCAACGGAGCGCAGCGCCTGAATCAACGGCTGCCCGGCCTCCGTCAGAGCCTCTACCCGCAACAGCAGCGCGCAGCGGCGATGCGCCTCGGCTTTGGCCTTGTCCGGGCGGCGGGCATAGGAGTTCCACAGGGATTCCCGGTCGTAAGCCGAGCCGGCCTCCGGCTGCGCGCCGCATGCCGCGGATGGGTTCGAATCGCCCGAGTCGGAGCGGGAAAGCGCTTGGCGAACGTCGGCGGGAAGGTCGGCGAAACGGTACAAACGGCGCTTCGCGCCGCGCGCGCCGCTCTCGAACCAGGGCCAACCCCGACGCGCGGCGCGCTGCTGCACGGCCTGCCTGCTGATCCGCATCGCTGTGGCGATTTCCCTGACGCCAAAGGCGCCGCGCTCCGGCTTGGCCTCCGGCTGCGCGGCAGTCTTTCCGGCCTGCGCGGCAGTCATGCGCTCTTCTCCGCGGGAGGCTCCGGGCGCGGGGCGGCGGCGGGCGGGCTCGCGGCGCGGTCGGCAAGCCGCGCGCCGCCGCCATGCTCCAGACGCGCGAGGATTTCGCCGCGGGCGGCTTTCAGGCGGGCAATCGCGGCAAGACTGCGCTGCTTGCGCCGGATGAAGATTTTGCAAAGCGTGGTCAGGCATCGCTCTGTGTTAAACATAACACAATCGGACTGTTCGCAACACAGCAAGCTTGCCAACAAGGGGCAGCCTTGCCCAATGCCGAAGCTCTTCAGTGGAAGCAATGCAGCGTTTCGGCTGCAAAAATTCCGGCGGCGGCCGGCCTGCCGCAGTGTGCTACAATCGTGTCAACCATGACACAAACGTTCAATCGCCGGCCGCGGCGGGGCATCGAACGGCTGCGCGAAGAGGTGCGCCGGCGCGTGGAGACGGAAGGGCTGCGGCCGTTTGCCGCGCGGACCGGCATTCCGATGGGCAGGGTTCGCGGACTGCTCGACGGGCGCGCGGCGCTGAGCTCGACGCTCGAAGCCGCGGCCGCCGCTCTCGGCCTGGAGATCGACGTCGGCCCGCCGCAAAGCGGCGCCCCCGTCGATGCGCCCGCGCAAACCGACCGCACCGACGCCTTGCTGCGCGAAATACTCTCGCGCCTGCCGGCGTCCGCGCAGCCGCCGGCAAACGCGCTCGAGGACGCCGGGGTGGCGGCGCAGCCGGCGGCGGTGGAAGAAGCTGTCGAATTTCCGGGGACGCGGCTTGTCGCCGTGCGCGGGTTGGCCGCCGCCGCGGGCGGCGGCGCGGCGGACATGGACGAGGCGGTAGCGGGCTACGTGGGCTTCCGACGGGACTGGCTGGCGCGCCATGCGCTCGACCCGGCCCAGTGCAGCGTGATCGAAGTAACCGGCGAGTCGATGGAGCCGACTTTGCCCCAGGGCTGCTCGATCCTGGTGGATCACAGCCGGCGTCAACCGAGCGGCGGGCGCATCTATGCTATCCGCTCAGGCGACGGCCTGGTCGTCAAGCGGGCGGGTAGTGCCGACGACGGCGGTCTGCTGATGGTCAGCGATCATCCCGCTTGGCCGTCCGCGCCGTGGCCCGCCGACGCCGCGGTGGTCGGCGAGGTGCGCTGGATGGCGCGGACGCTGTAAGCGGGCGCCGGCGGACCTGCCGAAGCGCTTCGGTCTTGGCGCCGGCGGCGGCCGGCTGCCAAAACGGTTGATGAGCGCCGCCCGTTTCGGCGCCCCGCCGGAAATGAACGAACTGCTCGCGGCCATCTGCTCAGCCTTGTCCCGGCTGTTGCCCGAACTGACGGTCTGCGCTCCGCGCGACGGGCGTTTCGACGCCGCCGAACTGCGCCGCGCCGCGGTGCGCGCCCCCGCGATCTACGTTGCCTGTCTGGGCGCGCCGCGCGTCCATACCGCCGCCGCGGACGCGCAGGTTTACGCCGACCTGCAATTGGCGATCTACATCGTGACGACCAATGCGCCCGGGCTGCCCCGCGGCTCCGCCGCGCGCAACTTGGCTGACGCGCTGCTGGTTTATATCCCCCGCGCGCGCTGGGATACCGACGGCATCGGCGCGGCGGAACAGCTTCGCGCCGACAACCTCTATTCGACGGAACTCGACGAGCGCGGCGCGGCGCTCTGGTCGCTGACCTGGACGCAGCGCCTGCGCCTGGGAACGGCCGCCGAGGCCGATTGCCCGCCGCTGCCGTCGGAGTTGTACGCCTCGCCGCCCGGCGAGCCGGCCGCCTACGAGGAGTTGACGCAGTGACCGGCCTGGACCGAGAAACGGGCCGATCTCTGCGCGGGCGCGCGCATCTCGAACAGTCCATCCGCGACATCCTGACGACGCCGCTGGGCAGCCGCGTCATGCGCGGGGATTACGGCTCGCGGCTGCATGAACTGGTCGATGCGCCGTTGAATCCGGAAACGCTCGCCGCTATCTACAGCGCAACGGCCGAGGCGCTCGACCGCTGGGAGCCGCGCCTCGCGCTGCGCCGCGTCACCGCGCGCGCCGCCGCCCCCGAAGGCCGCGTGTCGATCTCCGTCGAAGGCGAGTATGACGGCGAAACCATCGAGACCGCGGTCACCCTGTAACGGCGCGGCGCTATTCTACGGCAATCGCGGCGCCCGATTGGCTGATGCGGCCGGCGACGGCCCGAAGCGCGGCCTCACTCGAAGTAATCGCGCAGCTTGTCGAAGAAGCTCTTGTCAGCGGGCGCGTTCTCCGCGGGCAGCGATTCGCCGAGTTTTTCGAACAGCTTGCGCTGCTCGGCGGTGAGCTTCTTGGGGATGCTGACCGCCGCGTGAACGTAGAGGTCGCCCCGCCGTCCGCTGTTGAGGTGCGGCACGCCTTTCCCGCGCAGCTTGTAGCGCGCCCCCGGCTCCGTGCCCGGACGGATCTTGAGCGGCTCGCCGCCTTCGAGCGTAGGCGCCTCGATTTCCGCTCCCAGCGCCGCTTGCGCCACGTTGATCGGAACCCGGCAATGCAGGTCGTACTTCTCGCGGTGAAAAACTTCGTGCTCGCGCACGTGAACCAGGACGTACAGGTCGCCCTTGGGGCCGCCGTTCGGGCCGGACTCTCCTTCGCCGCTCAGCCGCAGGCGCGCGCCGTGGTCAACGCCCGGCGGGATGTTGACCTTCAGCTTGCGCTCTTTCCTCTGCGAGCCGGCGCCGTTGCAGCTTTTGCAGGGGTTGCGAATGACCTGCCCCGCCCCCTGACAGGCGGAACAGGTCCGACCCACCGAAAAGAACCCCTGCTGGTAGTAAACCTGGCCGCGGCCGCCGCACGCGCCGCAGGCCGCACGGCCCGAGCCCGGTTCGGCGCCCGCCCCGGAGCAGCGCCCGCAAGCCTCCGTGCGCGGGAACTGAATGTCGGTGCTGAAGCCGAAAACCGCGTCCTCGAAGTCGATTTCGAGCTCGTACTGCAGGTCAGAGCCGCGCCGCGGACGGTTGCGCTGCCGCCGCCCGCCGCCGAAAAAGTCGCTGAAGAGATCGCCGAAGACTTCGGAAAAATCTGAGAAATCGCCGGGCTGAAACCCGCCGCCGGCAAGGCCGTCGTGTCCGAAACGGTCGTAGCGGGCGCGCTTGTCGGCGTCGCTCAGCACGCTGTAGGCCTCGGAGGCTTCCTTGAATTTCTCTTCGGCGTCTTTGGAACCCGGGTTGCGGTCCGGGTGGTATTGCATGGCCAGCTTGCGGTAGGCGCTTTTCAACTCCTGCGCGCTGCAATCGCGGCCGACGCCCAGCACTTCGTAGTAATCGCGTTTCGCCACCATGACCGCCGCCCCCGGAACGGAAACCTATTCCTTGACCGCTACCTTGACCATCGACGCCCGCAGCAGGCGATCCTTGAAGCGGTAGCCCTTCTGGTAAACCTCGAGGATCGTCTGGTCTTCCTGCCCCTCTTCGGCCGGGGCGCGGTCAAGCGCGTAGTGCAAATGGGGGTCGAAGCGCTCGTGCTGCTCGATTTCGCGCAGCCCGGCCCGCGCCAGCGCATCGAGCAGCCTTTTGCGGATCAACTCCAGCCCTTTTCTGATTTCCGGGTCGAGGCCTTCCGTTTCGATGGCCCTCTCGAAATCGTCCATGATGGGCAGCAGGGATTCGATCGTATCGGCAGCGGCGTACTGCACGACCTCTTCCTTTTCCCTGCGCAGGCGCTTGCGCGTGTTCTCGAACTCGGCCTGCATGCGCCGGCAGCGGTCGAGCAGCTCGTCTCTTTCGCCGGCGGCTTGGTCGCGCTCGGCCTTGACCTGCTCCAGCTCGGGCGATTCGCCAGCGGCGCTCGATTCTTCGGCTTCCGCCGAGCCGTCCGCGCCGTTGCGCGCAGCGGCTTTCTCAGGATTTTCGACGGCTGTCGGGTCGGCCGGTTCAGGCGTGGATTTCTCGACTTCGGACATGGTTCCCAAGTGGTTTTCGACTCTTTTTTGCATCGTAGCAAACGCCGCGCGGCCGACCGGCGGCGGCTATCCTGCGGTCAGAACGTAGTCGAGCAGCAGGATTCCCAACAAGCTGTAGATCACGTCGAAACCGACGAGCAGGCGCACCCAGGCACCGAGCTCGGCCACCGCTTCGGGCTGGAAAATGCCCCAAGTCAGGCTGACGCAGGCAATGAGCGCGGGCAGACAGATCGGAAACAGCAGCAAGGGCAGCATCAATTCGCGCAGCCGGTTGTTGGCGGTGACCGCCCCGAAGGTCGCGCCCACGGCGGCGAACGCCCAGGCGCCCAGCGCGAAAACGCCGAGCAGCGGCCCGGCATGCGGCGTCCAGCTTACATCGAAGAATACGCCGAAGATCGGCAGGGAAATCAGTTCGACTGCGAGGATCAGCACCCAGTTGGCGAAAGTCTTGCCCAGAAAGACGGCATCGCCTGAAGCCGGCGAGGCGACCAGCGCTTCCAGGCATTCGTTGGTTTTTTCGCGGGCGAAGCTGCGGTTGAGCACGAGCATGCCGGCGAACAGATAGACCATCCAGAGCAGGCCGCCGGCGAGGCTGCGCGTCTCCGCGCCGCTGTTCGGGTCGAAGGCGAAACTGAACATCAGCAGCACCGCCAGGGCGAACGAAAGGGCGGCGTTCAGCACCTCGCGGTTGCGCATCTCGCTGCGCAGGTCTTTGCGCGCGATCGTCCAGGCTTGGTTGACGAAGCGTTTCACGCCATCCTTTCGTACAGGCTCTCGGGGGCGCTGCGCAGAGCGTCATCGTTCAGCCCGCGGAAGGCAATGCGTCCGCGGTCGAGCAGGGCGACCTCGTCGGCGAGAGCGAGGGCTTCGCTGAGCTGGTGCGAGCAGATGACGACGGTTCGGCCCCGGCCGCGCGCCTCGGCGGCCAGCGACGAGAGCAGCCGCATGGCGCGGTCGTCCAGCGCCGTCCACGGCTCATCGAGCAGCAGCACCGCGGGCTCGTGCAGGAACGCCCGGGCGATGGCCAAGCGCTGCCGCATGCCGCGCGAAAATTCGCCCGCCCGCGAGCGCCGAAAGCGGCTCAGGCCGACCTTGTCGATCCATTCGGCGAGTTTCCGTTCGACGTCTTCAACTTCATACAGCGAGCCGAAAAAACGCAGATTCTCTTCCGCCGTCAGGTCGTCGTAAATCCACGGGCCGTGGCCGACGACGCCGATATGCCGGCGCAGCGAAGCGGAATCCGCGCCGACTGCGGGAAAGGCGATTTCGCCGTCCGTGGGCGGCGTCAGGCCGGCCAGCACGCGCAGGAACGTTGTTTTCCCCGCGCCGTTGCGTCCCAACAGCGCCAGGACGCGCCCGGGCGCGACTTCCAGATCGACGCGCCGCAGCGCCGGGAAATCGCCGAAATACTTGGTAACGCCGCGCGCCAGAATCGCGGGTGATTTCATGACTTCCGCCGCTTCTTCTTTTGCGCGGACGGCGCCGCTCGGGGCGGGCGCGCCGCGCCGACGGCCGTCAGCAGATAAACGAACCCGATGCCGAAGACGGCCGCCGTCAGGCCGACAATCCAGGGAAGCTCGTCCGCGACCGGCGCCGTCCGAACCGCGATTTCGCCGCCGCCCCCGCCGCCCGCCGCCTCTCCCGCCGAGCGGCGCAGGCTGCCCGATCCGGTCACCCGCAGGCTTGTCTGCGACTCGTCGGGCGCTTCGTAGATGGCCGCCTGCGTGCCGGGCTCCCGCCCCAGGGGCTTCAGCCCCTCCCCTGCAACTTCGACGCCGTCCGGCGCGGCAATGCGCGTCGGCACGCCGCGGTAAAGCGCGCGCAGTTCCAGCGCGTCGTCCGCGCGGGGAACCAGATAGATTACGTCCACGCGGTTCTCGCCGGGCTTCAGCGGAAAATCCACCTTGTAGATGTTCTCTTCCCCCGAAGGCTGCCCCGTGCTGGGCAAGGGCATGCCGGCAGGCCCGGTTCCGGACACCTGCACGATGCCCTTGGCTTCGGGCGGCAGGAAAAAGCGCAGCGTTCCCTCTCCGCTGCTGTAGGTCACCGGCGGATCGGAGACGTTGAAAAACTGATAGCTTTCGTTGATCACGATCTCGCTCTCACCCGGCTCGAGGATGACGATCCGGCCGTCGGGCGCGGGCAGGTTTTCTCCGGCGGCCGAGTACACGACGATGTCGAGGTTTTCGCGGTCGGTCTCTCGGCGGATCAACTCGGTGTAGCCGACGGCCTCGAATTCGGCGCGGACCGCGCCAAGGAAAGGCTGCTCCTCGGGCGTCTGCGGAAGCTCTTTGGCGAACTCGAACTTGCCGTCGGCCCCGCTGACCGCTTCGTCGATGGGGCGCATCCCGCGCTGGAAGGTCGAGAGGGTCAGCAGCGCGCCGGCGGCCGGCTCGCCGGTGGTTCCGTTGCGCAGCGTCCCCTTGACGGCGGCGCCCGCAACGCCCGCCCAGAGGAAACCCGCCGCCGACAGCAGCAGAGCCGCCGGCCGTCTTCCCCGGCGGCGGCCGCGGCGCGGCGCGGATTCAAGCATTCCCGCGCCTCCCGATCTCATCGATCCGCGCCAGCACGCCGGCCAATTCCTTCTGCAATTCCGCCTTGCTCTCGCGGTAGTCGGCCGCGGACATCTTGCCCATCTGGAACTCGCCGAGCAGGTCGCGCAGATTGGCGTAAATCGCCGCCTTGCGGTCGTCGAGATGCTGCGTGGGCGAAACCGGCTCATCCTCGGGGATATCGCCGGGGCGCACGAACAAGGGCAGGGCGAACGCGACGGCGATCAAAATCACGGCGGCGGCGATGAGCATGGCGGTGCGCTCGGGCGGCGGCGTATGCCCCGGCCCTTGGGGGGATTACTCCATCTCCTCGAGTTGCCGCTCGATCTCTTCGCTGTAGCGTTCAACGACCCGCGCGGGCGTCGATTTCGCCGCGGCCTGCTCCCGCGCGTTGCGGCGCCAGCGGCGGACGACGAACGGAATCGCCGCCAGTCCCGCCAGAAGCGAAACGAAGGGCATGGCCCAGCCGACGACGCCGAAGCCCTCGCGCCGCGGCTCGACGCGCATCTCCTGACCGTACTTCTCGTAAACGGCTTCCAGGATTTCCTCTTGCGGCCGCCCGGCCTCGATGCCGGCGCGGATCTCTTCGTTGATCGGCACGCGAACGTGGCAGCCGACCATGTTGCAGGTCGCGATGGTTGACGAACACCCGCAGGTGCATTCGATGCGGTCGCCAATCTCGCGCACCTTGAGGTACATTTCATCGGCCAGGGCCGCCGGGGCCGCGAGCAGCGCCAAAGCCGCCGCCAGACTAGGCATTCGTTGCCGCAATGGACTTCTCCTCGACCGCCGCCGCGGCGGTTCGCGGGCGGGCGTACCGCCTGACCTTGTTGGGAACGAGCGCCACCAGGGTGCCGAACACGAGCAGAAACGCCCCGATCCATATCCAGTTCACGAGCGGATTGATATAGACCTGAATGATCGGGTTTTTCCCGTCGTTCGACTGCCCGGCATAGACGACATAGACGTCTTCGCGCAGCCGGTAGCGCACATCGACGCGGCTGGTCGGCTGTTCCGAGGCGTGGTAGAAGCGCCGCTCCGGATGCATCGTTTGCAGGAACTCGCCGTTCTTGCCGACATCGACGCCGGCGACGGCGCTGTAGTAGTTGGCGTTGTCGTCTTCCGTAATCCCCGTCAGGGTGAACTCGTAATTGCCCACCGTCAACGAGTCGCCGACCGCCATCTCCTGCTGCTGAACGAGGTTGAACGCCGCCCCGGCGAAACCGATGAACATCAGCACGATGGCCATATGCACCAGATATCCGCCGTACCGCCGCGTGTTGCGGTGGGTGAGATCGACTACCGCGGGCGCGAAAGCCAAGCCGTGCCTGGCCTGAATCACGCGGGCGCCGCGGTAAAACTCGATCACGATGGTAATCGCCACGAAGGCGCATAGCGTGAAGCAGACCAGCGCGTAGAAATGGCGCACGCCGGCGGCGAACAGCGCCGCGCCCAGCGCCGCCGCGGCCAGCGCCGGCCACTGGAAATTGCGCCGCAGCGACTCCGTCGAGGTCCGCCGCCAGGCGAACAGCGGTCCGACGCCCGTCAGGAACAGCAGGAACAGCCCGATGGGGACGTTGACCTTGTTGAAAAACGGCGCGCCGACCGTGATCTTGTCGCCGGAAACGTATTCGCTGATGACCGGGAACAGCGTACCCCACAGCACGGCAAAGCAGCTTGCCAGCAGAATCACGTTGTTGAACAGGAAGCTCGACTCGCGGGAGACGACCGACTCGAGCTCGGCCTCGCTCTTCAGGTAATCGAGGCGGCTCAGGATCAGGTACGCCGTGACGCCTACGCCGAGCAGCAGATACCAGACGAAATAGATGCCGATCTCCGATTCGGCGAAAGCGTGGACGGAACTGACCAACCCGCCCCGGGTCATCATCGTGCCGAAAATGCAGAGGAAGAACGTCGCCGAAATCAGCACGATGTTCCAGACCTTCATCATGCCCTTCTTTTCCTGCATCATCACCGAATGGAGAAAGGCGGTTCCGGTGATCCAGGGCAGCAACGAGGCGTTTTCCACCGGGTCCCAGCCCCAATAGCCGCCCCAGCCGAGCACGACGTAGGCCCAGCGCGCGCCGAGCAGGATGCCGATGCCCTGGAACAGCCAGGTGATCATCGTCCAGACGCGCGTGGTGTGAATCCAGCGCTCGCCCGGCTGGCGGGTAATCAGCGAGGCCATGGCGAAGGCGAAGGGCACCGTGAAGCCGACGTAACCCAGATAGAGCATCGGCGGATGGATGGCCATCATGGGGTGCTGCAGCAGCGGATTCAATCCGTTGCCGTCGGGCATGGCCGTAATCTGCGGGCCGGACATGATGACCGCAAACGGATTCGCCTCGAAGGCGACGAGCCCCAGAAAGAAAGCCTGCGTCGCGGCCATGATTGCCGTGACGTACGAAATCATGCTGCGGTGGCGCTTGCGCCCCGTATGCACCGCGACGAACGTATAGGTGGCCGCGATCCAGCTCCAGAAAAGCAGCGAACCTTCCTGGCCGCCCCACCACGCGGCGAATTTGTAGATCAGGTCGAGGTCGGCGTTCGACCGCGAGGCGACGTAGCTGAGCCGGAAGTCGTCCGTCAGGATGGCGTGGAGCAGAATGCCGGAAGCAGCCGTGACCAGCAGCCAGGCGCTCAGCACCGCCCGCTGCGCGCTGACTTCCAGAAACGCATTGTTGCGCAGCCGGCCGGCCAGCGCGGCAACGACCGCATAGACGGATACGAGGAAGCCGAGCAAGACCGCAAGGTATCCGAGATTTTCCATGAAAGCGTCTTCCGGCTATCGCCTATAGCTTAGAGTAACGCGGCGCGCAGACGGCGGGCGCAGTGGAGGCATCGGGCGGAAACGGCAGGCGGCTGCGCGGTCAATCGGAAGCCGCCGCCGGCGCCGTTTCATACACCGGGGCGGCTTCCTGCCCGGGCTGCGCCTCGTATTTGGAAGCGCATTTGGCCTGAATCCTCTTGGCCTCGAATTTGCCGTCGGAGCGCAACCGCCCGTCGCAAAGAGCCTGCGCGCGGTCGCGGAAGGTGTCCGGCAAGGGGTCGTCGCCGGTATAAACGACCTGCAGCGCTTTCGCTTCCGGCATGGTTTCGTCCTGTTGGGTAATAGTGAACGATACGGCATCGGCGCTGCGCACGATCGAGCCGACGGCCACGTCGCCGCCGACGCGGATGCGCTTGGCCTGCGCATCGTCCATGTCGAAAAGCTCTTCGATGGTCACGTAATAGGTCGCGCTCTGCTTGACGCCGCTCACGCCCATCCAGGCCAGCGTAACCACGATCGCGGCGATGATAACGACGAATTTCACCTGCTTGTTCATTGACGGCCCTTCCCTCGTCTATTATAGTCCAACCGCCGCCCGCCGCGCCGCGCAAAAACCGGCTGCTATACTGAGGGCGCCCGCGGGAACGGGCTTCCGCTCATGAAAAACGACAAACGCCCCCTCCGGCTCGCCTGCCTTTTCGCCGCGCTATGCGCTCTTGCCGTTGCGTTCGGAGTTTCCGGGGCGCCGGCCGCCCCGCGCGCGGACGGCGATGCGATCGACGCCGGCATCCGCAAGTTCACGAAAGTCCTGAGCGTCATCGAAAACAACTACGCCGACGCCGTCGATCCCGACAAGGCCATCTATCACGGCGCGATTCCGCAAATGCTGCGCGCGCTCGACCCGCATTCGTCGTTTTTCGACCCCGAGGCGTTCAAGCAGCTTCGCGACGATCAGAAGGGGCGCTACGCGGGAGTCGGCATGCAGATTGGCAACCGCAACGGCGGAACCGTCGTCATCGCGCCTTTCCCGCGCACTCCGGCCTACCGCGCCGGCCTGCGCCCCGGCGACCTGATCGTCGAAGTCAACAAGAAAAACGTGGAAGACCTGGCCGTCGTCGAGGTGGCCGAGCGCTTGCGCGGCCCGGCCGATACCGAGGTGCTGATCGGCATCGAGCGCCGCGGCGTCGATGAGATGCTCGAGTTCACCGTGGTGCGCGCCGAAATCCCCCGGCCCAGCGTGCCGACCGCCTTCCACATCGAGCCGGGAATCGGTTTCATCCGTATCGACACCTTCAACGAAAACACCGGCCGCGAGCTCGACGCCGCGATGGAGAAACTCGACGCAGCCAATCTGAAGGGCGTTATCCTCGACATGCGCGAAAACCGCGGCGGCCTGCTCAGCGAGGGCGTCCGCGTTTCCGACCGCTTTCTGGAAAAAGGCCAGAAAATCGTCTCGCACCACGGCCGCGCTTCTCAGGAGCGCAGCTATACGGTGCGCAAGGGCAACGGCAACCGAAAATTTCCCATGGTGGTGATGGTCAACTGCAATTCCGCCTCGGCCTCGGAAATCGTCGCCGGAGCCATGCAAGACCACGACCGAGCGCTCGTCGTGGGGCACAACACCTTCGGCAAAGGCTTGGTGCAAACCGTTTACGAGCTTTCCGAGACCTCGGGGCTGGCGCTTACCACGGCGCGCTACTACACGCCCAGCGGCCGCCTCATCCAGCGCCGCTACGACGGCGTCTCGATGATCGATTACTACAACAACCCCTGCAGCGAAGGCTACCGTCCGAATCAGGAAGAAGTGCGCCTGACCGACAAGGGGCGGCGGGTTTTCGCCGGCGGCGGCATCACGCCCGACATCGAGTTCGAGGAACGCAGGCCGAACGATTTCCAGTGGATGCTCGTCCGCGAATTCGTCATCAGCACGTTCGCCCAGGACTATACCCGCGAGCATCCCGACCTGCCGCGCGGCTGGGACGTGACCGACGGCGTGGTGGAAGAGTTCCGCCTGTTCCTCAACGCTGAAAAGGTCGAGTACGAACAGGCCGACTTCATCGAGAACGTGGACTTCATCAAGCGCTTCATCAAGCGCGAGGTCTATAACTCGGCCTACGACATCGAAGAGGGGCAGCGCGTGTACTACGAGTTGGACCCCGACGTGCAGCGGGCGGTCGAGTTGCTGCCCAAGGCCGAGGAGTTGCTGAAAGACGACAAGAACCTGGTTGCCGCGGCTATCCGACGCCCCGCGGCCCGCTGACTCGCGGCGGCCTGCGCGCCGCGGGCGCATTGCAACCCGTCCGCAACTCTGCTAGAGTAAATCCGCGCCGGATGACGAATCCGCTGACCCCACGGCAGTCCCCACACCCCACGGCGCGGCCTCTCCGCCGGCCCCGCGCAGCGGCTCCGCAACAACGCCGCGGGACTGCCCGACATCTTCAATCCGCAGGAGGAAACCGCACGCCATGCAAATGCCCGAATCCGTGAAAATCGCCGCAGAGTTGATGGAGTCCGACCCCGAATTCCGCAAACTCAAGCATCAGCATGCGGACTACGAACGCCGCCTCAACGAGCTCGGCGAACGGCGGTACCCCTCCCAAGAGGAGCAAATCGAAGAAATCCGGCTCAAGAAGCTCAAGCTCAACCTGAAAGATCAGATGCAGCAGATCGTCGATCGGCACACGGCGCGCATGCCCTAGGAAGCCCGGCGCAGTCCGCCGCGGCGCGCGCGGCATACGCATCTTTCGCCGGCAACGCGGCCATGGTCAAAGACGGCATCTACTACGGCATCGGCTGTGCGGCAGCGGCCGCCGCAGCGGCTTGGCTGCTCGCGCCCCCGGCCGCTGCGCCCTTCCTCGCGGTCGGCGCCTTCTGCCTTTTTTTCTTCCGCGATCCGCAACGCCGCATTCCCGAAGGCGCGGTCTGCGTCTCGCCCGCCGACGGCAAGGTCGTGCAGGTTCGCGCGCTCGCCGACGGGCGAACGCGCATCGGCATCTTCCTCAACATTTTCGATGTCCACGTCAATCGGTCGCCCATCGGCGGGCGCGTGAAGCGCGTCGAATACCGGCGCGGACGCTTCCTGCCGGCCTACAACGACCTCGCCTCGACAAGCAACGAGCAGAACACCCTGGTCGTCGAAGAAGAAGGCGGCGGCGGAAGCGCGGTCGAGGTCAAGCAGATCGCCGGCTTGATCGCGCGCCGCATCGTGTGCCATAAAAAGGTGGGCGACCGCGTACGCAAAGGCGAGCGCTTCGGGCTGATCAAATTCGGCTCGCGGGTCGATATCGTGTTGGGCCCCGAGTGGGAAATCGACGCCGCCGCCGGAGACCGCGTAACCGGAGGCCGTTCGATCCTGGCCGCGAAACGGACGCCGCCGACAGCATGAAAATTCGCAGACGCAGACGCGACGCCCCGCCTTACGCCTTGCCGACGCTGTTTACCGTCGGCACGCTTTTCTGCGGGTATTACACGCTGATGAAAACGCTGCAAGCGATGGCTTTGCCGGCGTCCGAAGCCGAGCAGGCGGCTCGACTGCTCGATTTCGCCGCGATCGCCGTCGGCATCGCCGTGTTCACCGACGGACTCGACGGGCGCATCGCCCGCCTGACCAAATCCACCAGCGAGTTCGGCGCCGAACTCGATTCGCTGGCCGACTGCATCACGTTCGGCGCGGCGCCGGCTGCGCTGGCCTTCGCTTGGGGCGTGCGCAGCTTGGAAATCGAGGGAGCCGGCGTCTTCGCCGAGTTGCTGCCGCCGATCGGCTATCTATGCACCTTCCTGTTCGTGACCTGCGGCGCCGCGCGGCTGGCCCGCTTCAACGCGCAGAAGAATCCGCGGCCCAAGAACCCGGGGCGCCCCGACCGCAAGTATTTCGTCGGCCTGCCCATCCCGCCCGCCGCCGGCTTGCTGGCCGCCGTCGTTCACGCCTGCTCGGGAAGGCCGATCGAGGCTTGGTGGCCCTGGGGCTTGCTCTGGTGCCTGCTGATCGCCTGCCTGGGAGCGCTGATGATCTCCGGCTGGCGCTACCGCAGCTTCAAAGACCTCAACTTCATGCGCAAGCCGTCGCTGGGCGTGGTCTTCTTTGCCGCGATGATCTTCCTGATCTGGAATTTCTCGCGGCCCGTGCTGCTGACCATGGCCTCGGCCTTCGTGCTCAGCGGCGTCGTCACGCGCCTCGTCGGCGGCATTCGGCGGCGAATCTCCGCCCCCGCCGGGCAACCGGCGGAACCCGCGCCTGAGCTGAAGACATGATCGCCGCCAAGAGCCTGCGCGCCGCCGCGCCGTCGGCTCTCCTGCTTGCCGCGCTGTCAGTCTCGTGCGGCTACCGCTTGGCCGGCAGGGCCGATACCTTGCCCGACACGGTCCGCACCATCGCCGTGCCGGCCTTTACCAACGCCACGACGGAATTCAAGATCGAGCAGCATCTGACGCAGGCGGTCGTCCGCGAATTCATCACGCGCACGCGCTACAACGTCGTCAACGACGAAAACAACGCCGACGCCCTGTTGCGCGGCACGGTGGTCGCCTTCCATGCGTTCCCGCAAAACTTCGATCCGGCGACCGGACGCGCCACGAGCGTCACCACGATTACGCGGGTCCACGTCGATCTGTGGGACCGCGTCCAGGGCAAATCGCTCTACCTCAACCCCAATCTCGAACAGCGCGAAACCTATGAGGTCAGCGCCGACCCCGACGCCTTCATCGAGGAACGCGGCGCCGCCCTGCGCCGCGCCGGCCAAGCGATGGCCGAAACGCTGGTCTCGGCCATCCTCGAGGGGTTTTAGCCCGCATACTGCAAGCGGCGTCAACGCACCTCCAGGGAAAACCGGGCCGCGTTTCACGCGGCAGGGGTTGGGGGTTAGGGGCCGCGCCTGACGGCGCGGCGGCTGCGGGTCGAGGCGCGGGCGGCCTGCCCCCGGCGGCGGCCCATCGTAACGGAAGGTCAAACGCAAGTTGTGGGGGAACATGGGCGCGCCGGGGATTGCCGCGCCCCGCGACTCTTGACCCGTGACCCGTGACCCGCGACCGCCGCGCCGTCAGGCGCGGCCCGGCCCGTGACTCGCGACCGCCGTGCGAAGCGCGGCCCGGCTTGTGGAATAGCGGCGCAAGCCGCTATTCCACGGCAATCGTTACGCCGGGCTGGCTTCTGGCGCCGCCGACTTCGAGGTATACTTCCAGCGCGTCGTTGGGCGCTATGCCCGCCGGAACCCGCGCCAGCACCACGTTGACGCCCACCAGCGACGGCGCTCCGCCCGCGAACAGCACGTCCTCCGCCGCCAAGGGCTGCGACCCAAGCCATACCCGCACCGACGACGCCGCATGCCGCAGCACCGCTGCGCCCCCGGCTTCGCCGTCCGCCGGCGCCGGCTCCAGCGCGCCCAAGCCCGTCGCGTAGATCTCCAGCACGTCCCCCGCTCTCGCCGGTCGCGCCGCCCCCTCGCCGTAGCCCCGCGGCGCCGCCAACTCGGCCGTCCCCGCAAATACGATCGAGCCCTGACCCGCGCCTCCGCCCGAAACCGTGAACACGCCCGGCGCTTGCGCCGCCGCGTGGAAAAAGCGCGCGTAGCTCACGCCCTGCTCCGTCTCCACCTCCACCGAAGCCAGCGCCGTTCGAGCGCCCTCGGGCAACAGACCGGACGGCAACTGCGCCGCGATGCGTTCCGACTCCACCGTAAACAGCGGCGCCGCCTGCCCCTCGATCAGCACCCGCGTCCCGCCCAGGCTCCGCGGCAGCGGCAAGCCCTCCGCCGTCGCCGACCCATCGGCGGCCAGGTTCCGCCCGCGGATTTCCACCACCGACCCGGGCGCCACCGGCAGAATGCGCGGCCCGAACAGCCCCGGCTCCCCGTAGGCGCTCTGCCGCGCCGCGTTGAGCACTCCGCCGTTCTCGGTTACCGCCGGCCCCGTCGGCGGCGGAACCTCCAGCACGATGCGGATCGTCGCCGTCAGCCGCCCGTTGGAGCGAATGTACAGCCGTCCGTTGTGGGTTCCCTCGCGCAGCCCCAGCGGGTTGACCGTCACCTGCAGCGCTACCGTCTCGCCCTGCGCCAGACGGCCCCGCCACTGCGCCGCGCCGTCCGCCGCCCGCGTGACTTCGATCCAGCGCGCGCTGGGTATGGCCTGGTAGTCCACCGCGCCGTTTTCGGCGCGCAGCGTCAGCGTCTTCGACGTCGGCTCGGCGGCTTCCGCCGGCTCGAACGTCAACTCCGTGACGCCGCCCACCGGCTGCGCTTCGGGCTCCGGCTGCCCCGTTCCCGACCCCGACCCCGTTCCCGGCTCCGTCGGCTCATCCGGCTGCAGCGTCAGCATCAGCTTGCGCACGCGGTGGTTGTTAAAGTCGGTGACGTAGAGGTTGCCTGCGGAGTCCGCCGCCACGCCGTAGGGGCGGTTGAGCTGCGCCGAAGCCGCCAGGCCCCCGTCCCCGCTGAAGCCCGCCGTTCCCGCCCCGGCGATGGTCTCGATGCTCCCCGATGTATCCACCCGGCGGATGCGGTGGTTGGAATAATCGGCGATATACAGGTTGCCCGCAGCGTCCAGAGTCAGGCCGCGGGGGAAATTGAGCCGCGCCGCCGTCGCCAGGCCCCCGTCCCCGCTAAAACCGGTATTCTCCGTGCCCGCGATGGTCGAGATATTCCCCGTGGAAACATCGATCTTGCGGATGAGGCTGTTGAACGTATCGCAGATATAGACGTTGCCCGACGCGTCCAGAGTCAGGTCGTGGGGGAAGTTCACCTGCGCCGCCGTCGCCAAGCCCCCGTCCCCGTTCGAACCGGCAGTCCCCGTGCCCGCGATGGTCTCGATGTTGCCCGTGGAGATCGTCACCTTGCGGATGCGCTCGTTCTGCGAGTCCGCGATATAGACGTTACCCGACGAGTCCACCGCCACGCCGCGGGGACCTCTCAACGTCGCCGAGGTCGCCGCCCCGCCGTCGCCGGTGAACCCTGCCGTGCCCGTGCCCGCAAGGGCGGCGATATTGCCCGAAGAAACCGTCACCTTGCGGACGCGGTCGTTGCCCGTATCGGCGATATAGACGTTGCCGTCGGAGTCCAGAGCCACGCCGTAGGGGGAGCTCAACGTCGCCGAGGTCGCCGCCGCGCCGTCGCCTGTGTTGCCCGCCGTTCCCGTGCCCGCGATGGTCGAGATATTGCCCGTGGAAGCATCGATCTTGCGGATGCGGTTGTTCGCCGCATCGGCGATATAAATGTTGCCCGCAGCGTCCGCAGCCGCGCCGCTGGGTCCGTTCAGCGACGCCGAAGCCGCCGCGGCGCCGTCGCCCACGGCCGTCGGCCCCAGCCCGGCGATGGTCGAAATGATCCCCGACGCGTCTATCTTGCGCACGCGGTTGCCGCTCGTTTCGCCGATGTAGATGTTGCCCGCCGAGTCCACCGTCAGCTTTTCGGGATTGTTCAACGTCGCCGAAGCCGCCGCGCCGCCGTCGCCGGTGCTCGACTGGGTTCCCGTGCCGGCGATGGTCGAGATATTCCCCGACGTATCCACCCGGCGGATGCGGTCGTTGCCCGTGCTGGCGATGTAAACGTTGCCCGCCGCGTCCGCCGCCGCGTCACGGGGGGAGCTCAACCGCGCCGAAGTCGCCGCCCCGCCGTCGCCGCCGAAGCCGCTCGTCGCCGAGCCGGCAAAGACGGAGTTGGTCCCTGTGCTGGTCCGCTTGAAAACCCTGTTGGCGCCATTACTGGCGGCCCAGACGTTGCCCGCCGAATCCGCGCCCACGCCCTCCAGGGTGCCCAAATTAACCACACCTATCTGCGGCCCCATAACGGTCGAGATGTTGCCCGTGGAAGCGGTCACCATGCGCACGCGGCTGTAGGATCGATCGGCGATATAGACGTTGTCCGACCCGTCCGCCGCCACGTCGTAAACCCAGCCGAAGGTGGCCGCCGTCGCCGCGCCGCCGTCGCCGGTGTTGCCCTCGCTGCCCGTACCGGCGAAGGCGGCGATATTGCCCGTGGAAAGGGTCACCTTGCGGATGCGGCGGTTGCCCGTGTCGGCGATGAGAACGTTGCCTGCGGAGTCCACGGCCACGCCGTAGGGTTCGTTCAACGTGGCCGAAGTGGCCGCCCCGCCGTCGCCGGCGTTGCCCGAGGTTCCCGTCGTCCCGGCGAAGATCGAATAGTTTTTGGTGGCGCCGTCGATGCGGATGACGCGGTGGTTGGAGACGTCGCCGATGTAGATGTTGCCGTTCGCATCCACGGCCACGCCGCGGGGGCTGCTCAACGTCGTCAGAACCGCCGTGCCGCCGCCTCCGGCGAACGCGTCGATGGTCCACGCGTACCTTTGCGCCGGGGCGCGCTGCGCGCCCCAGTGGAAAGCGAACGCCGCCAGCGCGGCGGCGGCCAGGCGGCAGAGCCGCTTGGCGGCCGCGGGCCGCGCGCCGCGAGTCACGGGCCGTTTCACGGCCGCGCCTCCAGGCAAGCGCGGCGGCGCGCAGTTTGCCCTACCTGAATTGCGGGGGGGGGGGGGGGTAAAACGGCCGACGTTGCTCATCAGACGATCTCCAAACTGAAACCGACAATATAACATTCCGCGAAAAAATTCACAATGCAACATCGCCATAAAAAATGTTTTGTTGCGGCGCGGCGGCCTTTTTCAGCATATGCAGAGGCCGCAACTCCCGCGCCCCTGCCTTCAGACGTTGGGCCGCGCTTTGCGCGGCAGGGGTTAGGGGTTGGGGATTAGGGGGAACCGCACGGCTTCAGTGGAGAGAGGGCTGAACGCATCCGGTCGATTTGCGGCGGCGCGACTGCGAAAACAAGTGCGCATTGGCGCGCATAGGCGCGCAAAGCGATCAAAGCTTGCATGAAGCCCTTCTTTTACCTGCATGAAACCCGTCAGGCTTGACGGCTGCGGCCGCTCCTGTTGCTGCTTGTTCGGAGTTTCCCTAGAATTTCCGCGACCACTGCTTGGGCCAGCGCTCGATGATCACTTTTTTGTCCGTATAGAACTCGATCGCGTCGCGGCCCTGGCCGTGCATCACGCCCATGAAGCTGTCTTTCCAGCCGCTGAACGGGAAATAGGCCATCGGCGCGGCCACGCCGATGTTGACGCCTACGTTGCCGGTCGTCGCTTCGCTGCGGAATTTGCGCGCCGCGGCGCCGCCGGAGGTGAAAATCGACGATGCGTTCCCGTACGGATTACGGGCGATGACGGCCAGCGCCTCGTCGAGCGTTGCGGCGCGAGTCAGGCTCAACACCGGTCCGAAGATTTCCATCTCGGCCAGCGCGCTCTCGGGGCCGACGCCGTCGAGCACGGTCGGCCCGACGAAGTTGCCCGCGCCGCAGCCGGCGGCCTTCGCGCCGCGACCCTCGAGCACGGGTTTCGCGCCTTCGCCGGCGCCGCGGGCGATGGCCGCTTCGATGCGCGCCCGGCTTTGCGGGGTAATCACGGGGCCCATCTCCACGCCGTCGTCGAGTCCGCAGCCCAACTTGAGCGCCCCGGCGGTATCGACGACGGCATCGCGGAAAGCGTCGTGCGCTTCGCCGACGGTTACGGCCGTGGAAACGGCCAGGCAGCGCTGCCCCGCGCAGCCGAAGGCGCCGTCGCTGACGATGCGCGCCGCCGTCTCGAAATCGGCGTCGGGCATGATGACGACGTGGTTCTTCGCCCCGCCTTGGCACTGCACGCGCTTGCCGCTCCGCGCCGCCTGCGCATAAACGTATTTGGCGACCGGCGTCGAGCCGACGAAGCTGATCGCGCGCACCTCCGGATGCTCGAGCAGCGCATCGACCGCCGCCTTGCCGCCGTTCACCAGATTGACGACCCCCTTGGGCAGGTCGAGCCGCTCGATCAACTCGAACACGGCGCGCATCGTCAGCGGCGTCTTCTCCGAAGGCTTGAGCACCAGGGTATTGCCGCAGGCGATGGCGTAGGGCATGAACCACAGCGGGATCATGACCGGAAAATTGAAGGGCGTGACGATGCCGACGACGCCGAGCGGCTGGCGGATCATCGTTTCGTCGATGCCGGGCGCGACGTTCTCGAGGCTGCGGCCCTGCATCATCGTCGGAATGCCGCAGGCTACCTCGACGTTTTCGATGCCGCGGCGCAATTCGCCCCGCGATTCGGCGAGCGTCTTGCCGTTCTCGGCGGTGACGACGCGGGCGATGGCGTCGAAATTGTCTTCGAGCAGCGTCTTGAGCCTGAAAAGGTACTGGATGCGTTCCCCGGGCGGCACGGCGCGCCACGCGGGAA
Source organism: Bryobacterales bacterium (assembly GCA_965242705.1). Classification (GTDB taxonomy): domain Bacteria; phylum Acidobacteriota; class Terriglobia; order Bryobacterales; family UBA6623; genus CATQHP01. The sequence goes on along the minus strand of OZ251486.1, from coordinate 3,160,974 downwards.
ACGCCGCCGCGGCGGCTTCGACGGCGGCCGCGGCTTCCGCCGCCCCGCCGGCGGACACCGCGCCGAGCACTTCCGCCGTGGCCGGATTGACCACCGAGGAAACCTCGTCCGAGTCGAAACCGCTCCAGCGTCCACCGATGTAATTGGGCACTCGATGCATCACGACCATTTTCCACTATTGGCAAGCGCCGCGCGGCCGGCGGGATTTGGTGCGAACGGAGAGACTCGAACTCTCACGGGTTGCCCCACTGGATCCTAAATCCAGCGCGTCTGCCAATTCCGCCACGTTCGCGCATCGAAGACCGCCGAGGCGGGCGCCTTCGCCGGTCGGACGCCGCACCTTATCAGTTTAAGCGGACGCCGCGGCGAACCCGGCTCCGAAGGCGGCTCCAGAGGGGCGCGCCGGCGGCGGGGTTTCCCGCTGTGCTACCCTTGAACGTACACCGGGGCGGCATGGATCGACGGCGCACCCCAAAACCGGCGGCCGGCCGCTCTTTCGAGAGCTGCGGAGTCGGCCTTTCGAATCCCGGCGGAGCGCCCTGACGATGCGGCGGCCGAAGTATATTTTCGTCACCGGCGGGGTCGTATCTTCTCTCGGCAAGGGCATCGCCGCGGCCTCGATCGCCAATCTGCTCGAAAGCCGCGGGCTGCGCGTCACCCTGCAAAAACTCGACCCCTACCTCAACGTCGACCCGGGCACGATGAGCCCGTTCCAGCACGGCGAAGTTTTCGTTACCGACGACGGCGCGGAAACCGATCTCGACCTAGGCCACTACGAGCGCTTCACGCACGCCGCGCTGAACAAGGACAACAACGCCACCAGCGGGCGCATTTACGAGCGCATCCTGGCCAAGGAGCGCCGCGGCGACTACCTGGGCAAGACCGTGCAGGTCATTCCCCACGTGACCAACGAGATCCGCGCGCAGATCGACAAGGTTTCCGACGCCGGCGTCGATGTCGCGCTGGTCGAAATCGGCGGCACGGTCGGCGATATCGAGTCGCTGCCGTTCATCGAGGCGATCCGCCAGGTGCGCCACGACGTAGGCCGCGGCGGCTGCGTTTTCGTTCACGTCACCCTGGTGCCCTTCATCGCCGCCGCCGGCGAGCTCAAGACCAAGCCGACCCAGCACAGCGTCAAGGAGCTGCGCGCTCTGGGCATCCAGCCCGATATTCTGCTGTGCCGCACCGAAACCGACCTCTCGCGCGAGTTGCGCGAGAAAATCGCCCTTTTCTGCGACGTGGACAAGCGCGCCGTGATCGCCGCCCGCGACGTGGACACGGTTTACCAGGCGCCGGTCAACTTCGCCGAACAGGGCGTGGACGACATGGCGCTGGAGCTGCTGCGCCTGCCGGCCGGGCCGCGCAATCTCGAACCGTGGAAAAAGATGGTCGAGGGGCTGCGCAACCCCGAGGATCAGGTCGTTATCGGCATCGTCGGCAAATACGTCGATTACGAAGACTCCTACAAGAGCCTCAAGGAAGCCCTGCTGCACGGCGGGCTGCCGCACGGCCTGCGCGTCAGGATCGAGTGGATCGAGGCCGAAAGCATCACCCGCGAAACCGCCGATCGGCAGCTTGGCGGCTGCGACGGCATTCTGGTGCCCGGCGGCTTCGGCATCCGCGGCATCGACGGCATGACCGAAGCGATCCGCTACGCCCGCGAAAACAAGGTTCCCTACTTCGGCATTTGCCTCGGCATGCAGACGATGGTCATCGAGTTCATGCGCAACGTCTGCGGCATCGCCCAGGCGCATTCGACCGAGTTCGACCCGGCGGCGAAACACCGCGTGTTCTTCAAGTTGCGCGAGCTCAAGGGCGTGGAAGACCTCGGCGGCACGATGCGCCTGGGCGCCTGGCCCTGCCGGCTGGCCGCAGACGGCTTCGCCCGGCGCGCCTACGGCGCGGACGAAATCAGCGAGCGCCACCGCCACCGCTACGAGTTCAACCGCCCGGAATACGAGCGGACGCTGACCGCCGGCGGCATGCGCGTCACCGGCGACACGCCCGACGGCGCCTACGTCGAAATCTGCGAGTTGCCCGATCATCCGTGGTATCTCGGCTGCCAGTTCCACCCGGAATTCAAGTCGAAACCTCTGGAGCCGCATCCGCTGTTCCGGGCTTTCATCGGCGCGAGTTACGAGCGCCGCAAGCGGCATTTCCGTTCCGCCGCCGAACAGGAGCGGAAACAGTTTCTGCGCATGCGCTAGGGCGCCGCGCCGTCAGCGAAGAGAGCCATGCTGCGATTCGGACTTTTAGGCGCCGGCCGCATCGGCCGCATGCACGCGCGCAACCTGGCCGCCGGCGCGTACACCCGGCTCGTCTCGATCTACGACGCCGCCGGCGCCGCGGCCGAGGAAGCGGCGGCGGAATGCGGCGCGGCGGCCGTCGATTCCCCCGAAGCGCTGCTCGAAGACCCGTCTATCGACGCGGTTTTCATCGCCTCGGCGACCGAAACCCACTGCGATCTGATCGAGCGGGCGGCGCGCGCCGGCAAGGCGGTTCTCTGCGAAAAACCGATCCATCTCGACATCGCCCGCGTCAACGCCTGCGGCGATGCGCTCGCCGCAAGCGGCGTTCCGATCCAGATCGGGTTCAATCGGCGCTTCGACCCCGGCCATCTCGCCTTGCAGCGGGCGGCGCGCGCCGGCGAGATCGGCGCGTTGGAAAAACTGATTCTCACCAGCCGCGACCCGGCGCCGCCCGGGCTCGATTACCTCGAGGCGTCGGGCGGCCTGTTCCGCGACATGGCCATCCACGATTTCGATTTGGCGCGGTTCATCTTCGCGGAAGAGTTCGTCGAGGTTTCCGCCCTGGGCAGTGTGCTTACGGACGCGCGCATCGGCGCGGCCGGCGACGTGGATACGGCCATGATCGTCATGAAAACGGCGTCCGGCGCCCTCTGCTGCATCAATTGCTCGCGCCGCTGCGCCTACGGTTACGACCAGCGGGTCGAGGCGTTCGGGGCGAAAGGGATGCTCGTCTCGGCAAACCCGACGCCGACGCAAATCGAGCGCTGGGGCGGGTCGGCAACCGCGGCAAGGCCGCCGCTGCACCATTTCTTCATCGAGCGCTACGCCGCTTCCTACGTTGCCGAGGTCGAGGCGTTCGTCGAAGCCGTCGAGCAGGGGCGGCAGCCTTCGCCGACGTTCGAGGACGGCCGCCGCGCGCTCATCCTGGCCGACGCCGCCGGCCAATCGGCGAAAACGGGCCGCGTCGTTTCCGTCGGCGGCTGAGCGCCGTCAGTCCGCGCGCACCTTGGTCAGCGCGCCGATGTCCAGTTCGGTCTTGCCGACCTCCGCGGGGAAGGGCAGTTCCAGTTCGGTATCGACCGCCTGGCAGCTTACGCTGTCGCAGATTTGCGCGCGGACGGCCACCAACGCCGGGCCGGCCCCGGTGCGCCTGACCTTGGCGGCCAGCAGGGCCGGAGCGTCGAAACCCCAGGTGAACCAGCGCAGATCGGGCTGCGAAAAGTCTTTGGGTTCCGACTGACGCCACGGCCCGCTTACCTCCAACCCCTGCGAAACGGTCACCCGCGTATTTTCCTCGACGCCCAGCGACATTTTTCCGGCGAGCGCCTCTCGGGCGCGCTGCTTGTTGTCCATCGCGTAGGTGTGCCATCCCTCGGCGGTCTTGACCTCGACGACCAGATACTCGCCGTCGAGTTTGGCGCGGTACGAGGCCAGCGCGCGGCCGTTCCGCTCGGCATGCGCCTGCGGCGTCCATTCGCCGCAGAAAACCGGCGCGGCCAAAGCCAGCAAAACGGTCGGGAGGCGCAGAGAAAACATCATTTTCTGAAGCTCATTCTATCGGTCTTGAGCGGGGTTTCCAGGCGTTCGCCGTTGCGCATGATCTGGAGAACGTGGCGGCTGCCGGCTTGCGTGCGCAGTTTCAGGAAAAGCTCCGCGGTGTTGGCGATTTCGTCCCGCGTCTTGCCGTCCACGGCGTAAACGATATCGCCGACGGCGAGCTCGTGATTGCCCAGCAACTCGGCGACGCGGTCGATATGGGTCACGCGGCAGGCGAACCCGTCGGGGTCGAACCCCTGATCGCTTTTTTCCGCCGCGGTCAAAGGCTCCGAGTTGAAGTAAACCCGCGGATCGACGCTCCAGTTGCGGTAGCCGATATCGGTCAGCCACCAGAAATCGGGCAGGTCGATATCGAGATCGACGCTCTTTCCGCCGCGTTCGACGCGAAGTTGAATCGTCTTGGCGCGGCGGTTCACGCGGTCGTACTCCCATTGCAGGTCGCCGAACGTCCATACGCGCTTGCCGTTGAGGTGGGTGATCGTATCGCCGGCCTGCATTCCCGCCGCGGCCGCCGCCTTCGCCGCCTGCGCGGCGGCAAGCCCCCTGGGGACGTCGAGCTCGATGCCGATCGTGCGGATATCGGGCGAGCGGAACATCTGCGAGAGCTTGTCGAGGGCGCCGTCGAGCTCCCGCTGCACGTTTTCGAGATCGCCGATCAGGTGGCACTCGACGCAGCGCCCCGCGCCGGTCGTGCGCTTATGGAGTTCGGGGACGTCCCGCGGATATTTCGCCGGGGGCCGGGGCTTGCGGTCGATTTTTCCGGCGCGGTACAGGCGGTGCAGATCGAGTCCCTGCTCCAGCGCCAACTCCAGGCTTTCCAGATTCAGGTAGGTTGTCGGCGAGCGCGCGTCGCGGCCTCCGTAGCGCATGTAGATATGCTCGTCCGCGTTGAGAATGAAAAAGTACAGCGTGTTGTAGCGGTCGTAATCGAACAGACCGATATCGATCCCGTCCATGCGCACGATGCGGGCGGGGACGTATTGCCTGAGCAAATCGCCGCGTTTCGTTCCTGCCTTGGTCAGCACAACCTGTGCGTCGAATTCACGTCCGGCGCGTCAAGGGGCGCAGCGGAACTCGAGAAAGATGGGCTTTCCGGTCCGCCGGGCCTCCTGCAGGGCTTCTTCGTAAGACGTGATCCAACCGACCGCCTCTTCCGCCGGAGCCGGCGTCGAGAGCAGCGAGATTGCGAGCGACGCTTGCAGGGCAAGGAGTCCGGTTCGCATAAAGGCGCAGTATCCTGTTTTGACGTTTTTCACGGCGGGAAGGTAACTTATTCGCGGCGCTCTTCGCGCAGGGCGGCTTCGAGCGCCCGCAGCAGGTCGTCTTCCTCCGCTTCGGCGACGGCGCGCAGGTCGAGCAGCAGGCGGCCCTGTTCGATGCGGGCGACTACCGGCGGCTCGCCGGCGCGCAGCCGCCGCTCGACGCGCTGGGCCGACCCGCCGGCCTCCGGCTCGACCGCGATGACCGGCGAAGGCAGCGCGCGCAGCGGCGTCGAGCCGCCGCCGAGCAGCGATTCGCTCTCGCGGACGGCGACGCCCGGCCGGTCGAGTCTTGCAACGAAACGCGCGGCCCGCCCGCGCAGCGCGGCCGCCGGCGCATGCATCATGCGCAAGACGGGGATGCTTTCCCGGTTGCCGCGGATGTATTCCTGCAAGGTCGCCCCCAGCGCGGCGTAGGTCAGCTTATCGACGCGCAAGGCGCGGAACAGGGGGTTGCGCCGGATGCGCTCGACGAGTTGCGGCTTGCCGGCGATAATGCCCGCCTGCGGGCCGCCCAGCAGTTTGTCGCCGGAAAAGGTCACTACGTCCGCGCCGGCTGCGAGGCTTGCGCCGACCGGCGCCTCGTCGTCGATGCCGAGCGGGCGCAGGTCGTCGAGGCAGCCGCTGCCCAGATCTTCCACCAGGGGCAGCGACGTTTCCCGCGCCAGCGCCGCCATCTCGACCAGACTGGGGCGGCCGGTGAAGCCGATCTGCCGGAAGTTGCTGGGGTGAACGCGCAGCAGCGCGCGGCTGCGCTCGCCGACCGCGGCGCGGTAGTCGTCGATTCGCGTCCGATTTGCGGTTCCGACTTCGCGCAGCGCCGCGCCCGAGCGCTCGATGATTTGGGGAATGCGGAAGCCGTCGCCGATCTCAATCGACTCGCCGCGGGAAACGATTGTTTCGCCGTCCCGCGAAAGTTCGTTCAACACCAGCAAGACCGCCGCCGCGTTGTTGTTGACGACGACGGCCGGCGCGCCGAGCAACTGCTCGAGCAACCCGCCCGCGTGAACGTCGCGCCGTCCGCGCCCGCCCGCGGCCAGGTCGTACTCCAGATTGGAATATCCGGCCGCGGTCTCGCGAATCGCCTCGACGGCCGCCTCGGCGAGCGGCGCGCGCCCCAGATTGGTATGCAGGATGACCCCGGAAGCGTTGATGACGCGGCGCAGCGAAGGCCGCGTCAGCCGGGCCAGTTTCGCTTCGACGCCGGCCTTGACCGCGGCCGCGGCGGGGCGCGCGGCGGGCGTCTTGTCCGCAAGAATGGCGGCGCGCGCCTCGGCCAGCGCGTCCCGCGCCAGGGCCGCAACGCGCTCCCGCGGCAGCGCCCGCAGCCAGGCCGCGCCCGCTTCCGATTCGAGCAGCGCATCCACCGACGGCAGACTGCGCAGCAGGTCTTTGCGGTCGCTCATGGGCTGCTCGATTCTCGGCTCTCGGGGCGCGCCGCTCACTGCTCCGCGCCGGTAAAAGGCGCGGCCAGGCCGTCTTCGGCGAATTTTCTGGTGATCGGCGACGTGTCGCCCGCGGCCAGCGCGCGGTTGTAGTGCTCGACGGCCAATTCGCGGTTGCCCAGGACGTCTTCGATGCGTCCCATGTAGATGTGCGACATGGCGGTCAGCCGCGCGCCGCCGCCGGCCTCCGCGGCCGCCGCGAAGTGTTCCAGGGCAAGGTCGGGGTCCGCTTCGTCCAGCGCCGCGCGGCCCAGGCCGTAGCTGGCCTGCGCGTTTCTGCCGCCCGCTTTCTCCAGGGCTTCCTCGAACGCCTTGCGGGCGTCGTCGAGTTCCTCGAGCTGCAGCAGGCCTTCCGCCCGCGCCAGCAGTTTTTCGACCTCGGAAACCGCGGGCCTGGCAACCGGACGCGGACGCGGCGCGGGCCGCGCGCGGCGCTCGGCGAAGCGCACGTCCTGCAGCCTCGCCGCTTCGCGCTTGAGGTCGATGCCGCGGATCATCGACTCGTAGTAACGGCGCATCGACTTCGGCTGCTTTTCGTATTCGGCGAGTTTTTCGTAGAAACAGGGCGTCAGGATGAACCCTTCGCGCAGGCGAGCCTCGACGCGGGCGAGCTTGCGCTCTTCCGTTTCGTAGCGCATGCGCGCCTCGACCGCGTGAGCCAGCGATTTCGTCACCAGCAGTTGAAAGTTCGTTTTGTAGGCTTCTTCCAGCACCGGGGCGAACAGCGCGAACCGCGCCAGCACGTTCTTTTTGGCGACGGCGTCGGCGTGGCGGATCGAGAGGCGATCCAACAGGTGCAGCAGGTAGGCCGAGCGCAGCTCCTCGATGCGGATTTCCGCCGACGGATGGATGACAACCTTCACGTCGCCGCCGTAAGCGCGCGTGTTGACGCTGCCGGGCGCGGCCAGCAAGTCGAAATAAACCTGGAACCCGCGGGCTTCCCGGCTCGTCGGCGAGAGCCGCAGATAGCCGTTCGTTTCGAAAACCATCCGCACCAAGGCGTCCTGATAGCGCAGCATCTCGGCTTCGTAGGCGGGCAGATATTTCCGCCAGAGGCTTTCGATGCCGGCCTTTTCGTAAAACTCGCGCAGCAGGCCCGACAGCCCGCGGATCGCGCGCACGTCCGCCGGCAGGTCGGTCGGCACCTCCGCCTTGAGATCGAAGAACGGCGGCTCGCCGCACATCAGCGCGAACGAAATGTATTGCGACAGGTTGAGGTCGGGGTTTTCCAGACGGTTTTGCTCGAAAAACGTCTTGAGGCGGGTGACGACCGAGGCGTCGAGCGCACTCAAATCTTTGCGCAGCGCCTTGCGCGCCGGGCTGTCGGAGGCCGCGCCAAGCCCGTCGTCGTAGCCTGCGGCGTTGATCGCCGCCATGACGCTGAACATGCGTATATCGGCCTTCAACTGCTCGGCTTGCTGAGCCGCGGACGGCAGCGCCGCGGCAAACGGCAAGACGGCGGCCGCAACCCATTGCGCAACGGACATCGACTTTCAGTGTAGGCGAGCCGGAAAACGGCAGTCCATGAACGGGAAACTGCGCCCGCGCGGAAAAAATTGTTCGCCGCCGGCGGTTTTCGCGGGTGCGGCGAATTTTTATATCAAGGCGTGCTATTCTTGTTTCCGAATACGGCAACAATGTTGCGAGGAGAGGTGAGAGAGATGTACAATAAGGAAAGGTCAGCCCGTCAGCCCGTCAGCCCGTCAGCCCGTCAGCCCGTCAGCCCGTCAGCCCGTCAGCCCGTCAGCCCGTCAGCCCGTCAGCCCGTCAGCCCGTCAGCCCGTCAGCCCGTCAGCCCGTATAAGGAGAAGCGCGCTCTCCGCGCTCTCTGACCTACGGCTTTTCCTTTCCTTTTCGTCTGCTCTCCGCGCCCGGCTTGCCGCCGCCAAGGCGGGACTTTCGCGCGGGCGCGGGTCTCGCGTTCTTCACTCGCCTGCGGCGGCCGTCTTGGCTGCGCTCGCTCTTCATTCGCCGCTTTTCACTCCCCGCTTGGCGGCGCAAAACGCCGCCGCCATCTCGACGGTCGCGGGAACGGGGACAGCCGGTTTCAGCGGCGACGGCGGCCCGGCTGCGGCGGCCCAACTCAACCTGCCCAACGACGCGGCGGTGGATGCCGCGGGCAACGTTTACATCGCCGATGCGAGCAACCACCGCATCCGCAAGATCGATGCCGCCTCGGGAAACATTTCCACAATCGCCGGAACAGGATCGACCAGCGGAAACCTGGGGGACGGAGGCCCGGCGACAGCGGCCCGGTTGCACACCCCCGGCGGAGTGGCGGCGGACGCCGCGGGCAACGTTTACATCGCCGACAGCATCCAACACCGCATCCGCAAGATCGATGCCTCCACGGGAAACATCTCCACGGTCGCGGGATCGGCGGCCATTAGCGGCCCGCTGGGAGACGGCGGGCCGGCGACATCGGCTCGCCTGAACATCCCCATCGGCGTGGCAGTGGACGCCGCAGGCAACATCTACATCGCCGATCGGGACAACCTGCGCATCCGCAAAGTCGATACGGCGGGTGTGATTACCACCATTGCCGGAACAGGGACTTCCGGCTACAACATGGACGGGATCGCGGCGACGGCGGCGCAACTCTCGAATCCCACCGGCGTGGCGGCGGACGCCGCGGGGAACGTTTACATTGCCGACGCCGCCAACAGACGCATCCGCAAGATCGATGCCGTATCGGGGACTATCTCCACGATTGCGGGTACGGGGATCGCCGGTTTCAGCGGGGACGGCGGCCCGGCGGCATCGGCGCAATTGAGCAATCCCTACGGCGTAGCGCTGGACGCCGCGGGCAATCTGCACATCGCCGATACCAACAACAACCGCATTCGAAAAGTGGATACGGCGGGCGTGATTACTACCGTCGCGGGGACGGGGAGCGCCAATTTCAGCGGGGACGGCGGCGCGGCAACCTTGGCGCAGCTCAGCGGCCCGCGCGGTTTGGCTGCGGACGGGTTGGGCAACCTGTACATCGCCGATGGGGACAATAACCGTATCCGCAAGGTGACCTTTCACCTGCCGCCGCCGCCCGAACCGCCCGCGTCGGAACCTGAGCCGGAGGCGCAGCCGGTGGGCGTTTCCGAATTGTCGTTCGCGCCGGGCGCCGATTCATCCGCGCCGGCGCCGCAGATGCTCACGCTGCGCGCCGAAGGCGGCGCCGTGGACTTCCAGGCGCTGCCCAGCGCCCGCTGGATCCAGGTCTCGCCGGCGAACGGCAACATGGCCCAGTACAGGGGCCGCTTGGCCGAGGGCGAAACGATTACCCTGCGCGTAACCGTCAACCCTCTGGGGCTGCGGCCGGGAACTCACCGCGGACGGCTGTACATCCGTTCCGGCGGGCGCATCACGACAACAATCCGCATTGTGCTGGAGGTTCCCCCGCCGACGGGTCCGGCGGTGACGGAGAACGGCGGCGTATTCAACGCGGCGCGGATGAGCGCTTACGGAGAGCGCGGGCTGTTCGGGCCGCAACTGCTGCCGCTGGCGCCGGGCTCGGCGGTGATCGTGCAGGGGGTGAATTTCCTGACGGGCGAGCGCATCGCGGACGCGGGCTATCCGCTGCCGACGATGCTGGGCGGGGCGCGGGTGCTGATCGACGGCGCGGCGGTTCCGCTCATGGCGGTCGGCCCGCAACGCATCGAGGCGCAGTTGCCCTGGGCGCTGGGCGGCGAAGCCGTAGCGGCGGGCGGTCTGGCGTTAGCGAGCGTGGTAGTGGAGTCCGGCGGCGAGAGCAGTTGGCCGCGGCGTTTCTGGGTCGGCCCGTATGCGCCGGGCGTGTTCACGGTTTCGGGCGCGGGCCGGGGTCAGGCGCTGGCGACGTTCGCGGGGACGACCGACTTGGCGGCGCCGCTCGGTTTCAGCGCGGGCAGCCGCCCGGCGCGCGCCGGCGACGTGCTGGAGATTTACGCGACGGGACTGGGCGCGGTGGAGCCGCCGATCGCCGACGGGATGAACTCATGCGCCCCGGACGGCGTCTGCCTCGAAGACGGCTCGAACGCGGTGTTACGGCATACGGCGGCGCGGCCGCGGGTCTGGATCGGCGCTTACGCGGTATCGCCGGAGAACGTCCGCTTTTCGGGCCTGGCCCCGGACATGGCCGGCGTCAACCTGGTCATCGTCGAAATCCCGCGCAACCTCACCCCATCCGCTGCCGCCGAGTTGCGCCTCGCCGCCGCCGGCCGCATGAGCCAGTCCGGCGCCACGATTGCCGTAGAATAGCGGGCGCCGTCGAGTGAGGCTGCGAAGCGCGGCCCGACCCGCCGACCCGCGACCGTCGCGCGAAGCGCGGCCCGCCCGGCAAATGCGGTAAAATCGGGAAGAGCGCATGGCAAAGCTGAATCGAAAATATCTCAAGCGCGACCGCTTCGCCGAAGAGGTCGGCCATCAGGTCGAATATCTGTCCGCGCACCGCAACAAGGTCATCGTCTCGGGGGCGGTTGCCCTGGCGCTCGTTGTCGGCGGCGGCTCATGGTGGACCTACAAGCGGGCAAAGGCCGCGGATAGCCGCGCCGCGCTGCACAAGGCGGTCGATCTGTTCCACGGCGAGGTCTCTCTGGAAAATCGGTCGGGCGCCGCGTCGTTCGCGACAACCCTGGAACGCATCCGGCGGACGACCGAGGCGCTCGAAGGCGTCATCGACGAGTATTCCGGCAGCGCGCCGGCCTCCGCGGCGGCATACTATCTCGGCCTGCTCGACGCGGAGCAAGAAAAAACGGAAGAGGCCGGCGCGCGGTTCGAGGCGGCGATCGCCGGCCCCGATGCGGAATACGCCGCCTTGGCGCGGCTGGCTCTGGCGGAAATGCTGCGGCAGAGCGGCAAGCTCGACGAGGCGCGGCAACACTACGAGCGGCTCGCCGCGAATCCGACGCGGGTCGTTTCCAAGGCCCGCGCGCAAATCGCCTTGGCGCGGACCTACGCCGCGGGAAATCCTGAGAAAGCACGGGAAATCCTGGCGGCAGTGCGGCAGGAAAACGGCGCAGCGGCGAGTATGTTGATCGACAGCGACCTGCAATCTCTGGCCGACGGCGGTTAACCGCGCCATTTTCTCGATGTTGGCCGGTTTGCGTTTCCCGCCGGAACGGTCTCGCGGCCGGCGCTTTCCCGAACCCGCGCACCCCTACCGCGGACCGTTTCAGCGCGACCGCGACCGCGTGATCCACTCGCGCGCCTTTCGGCGGTTGGAGCACAAGACGCAGGTCTTCACCGCCCCGCACTCCGACCATTTCCGCAACCGCCTGACGCACACCCTGGAAGTTTCGCAAGTAGCGCGCACGGCCGCCGCCGCGCTGGGTCTCAACGAAGACTTGGTGGAATGCCTGGCGCTTGCCCATGATCTGGGGCACCCGGCGTTCGGCCACGCCGGCGAAGAGGCTCTCGACCGGGAAATGCGCCGCTACGGAGCGGGCTTCGACCACAACCGCCACGCGCTGCGCATCGTCGAGCGGTTCGAGCAGAAATACGCGGCGTTCCGCGGCTTGAATCTGACGTTCGAAGTGCGCGAGGGGCTGCTCAAGCATTCATGCGAGTTGGACCCCGGCGACGACGAGGCCCGCGAGTATCTGCCCGAATTACAACCTCTGCTCGAAGCCCAACTGATCGACCCCGCCGACGAAATCGCCTATCTCTGCGCCGATCTCGATGATGCGGTCGATTCCGGCTTTATCGACGTGGAAGACGCTTGCGGGCGCGTGGCCGCGTTCGGCGCGTTCTACGCGGAGGCCGCAGCGGAGTACCCCTCGGCCACCGCGCATCAAAAAATCAACGAAGCGATTCGCCGGCTGCTCGGCCGGCTGGTTTTCCAGTTGATCGAGGGCGCGGCCGCGGCCGTTGCGTCCGCCGGCGCGGACAGCCCCGAAGCCGTTCGACGGCTCGACCGACGCGTCGCCGTGCTTGCCCCGGAAGGCGTCGAAACCGCGCGTCAGCTTCGCGCGCTGCTGCAGGAAGAGTTTTACGGCGCCGCCGTGATCGAAGAGGAATCAAGCGCCGCCGCCGGCAAGTTGGGCGATCTCTTCCGCCATTTCATGCAGCGCCCCGAGGACTTGCCGCAAGCCTACCGCGAGCAGACTGAAAGCGAGCCGCTGCACCAAGCCGTCTGCGACTACATCGCGGGGATGACCGACAAATTCCTGCTCGACCGGTTCCGGCGCTTGGCTGGAACCCAGGGAAGGCCTGAACAAGCAGCGGCAAGCCGGCCCGCCCCCGTCCGCGGCGGATAATGAATCATGCGGACGGGTTCGACGTTCTCCGCCGAGCGCGCCGCCGCGCTCCTGTTTCCCGCCGCGCCGGCCCTCCTGGGCGCGGTCCTCGCGCTGGCGCGCGAAATCGGCTACGGGCCGTCTTTGACCTGGGACAGCGCAGAATACATAGCCGCGGCGAGGCATCTGGCGGCGGGCGAAGGCTTCGTGGGCGTTCTGGCCCCCTTTACGTGGTGGCCCCCGCTCTATCCGCTGCTGCTGGCGGCGGCAAGCGCTTTGCTCCGGCTCGACCCGCTCGACGTTGTCGGCCCGCTCAACGCCGCCGTTTTCGGGCTGACCGTATTCGTCTTCGGGCGCTATCTGCGCCGCAGGCTCGATTCCCGCTTTGCGGCGGCCTGGGCCTGCGCCGCGGCGGCCCTCTCCGTTCCCTTGGCGGAAGTGGCTTCGTGGGGCATGACCGAATCCCTGTTCATCCTTCTAACCACCTTGGCGCTGATCGAAACCGACAAGTTCCTGACCGCGGGCAAGAGGCGCTCGTTGGCCGGCGCGGCGGCGTGGGGCGCACTCGCCCCGCTGACCCGCTACATCGGCGTTGCCGTACCCGTTTTTACGGGGTTGGCGCTGCTCTTGCGGCAAGGGGCACCGCCGCAGCGGAGGGCAAGGGACGCCGCGGCCGTATGGCTGGCCGCCGGGCTGCCCGCGGCTCTGTGGATGTTGCGCAATTACCTGCTCTCCGACACATTCACAGGCTCCGTCGCCGGAAAAAGCCGGTTTGCGCTTGAACGGCCCTACCCCTTGCTGCAGGTTTTGCAGCAAGCCTTCTTCTTTCTGCTGGAATGGACGCATCTCGACCTGGCTTGGGCCGCCGCGGCGGCGCTGGGCGTCGGCGCTGCGGCGGCCTTCGCAATCCAACGCCGCTATGGGCATGCCCCTGCCGCGCGAAGCGCATCGTGGATATGGGCCGGCTTTGCGCTGACCTATTTCGTCCTGCTCGTTACCGTGGTCTCGGCGGGCTATGCTCCCCCGCTGGATGATGCGCGGTATCTGTTTCCGCTTTGGATTCCCCTGCTGGCCTTCGCGGCGTTCGCGCTCGACCGGTTTCTGAGCAGCGGGCGGGAACGGAAGCGCAGGGGGCTGCCGGCTGTCGCCGTCATGACGGCGCTTTGCCTGTGGACAGCGGGGCAAGCCGCGGCCAATGTCCGCCGCATAAGCCGAATCAATCCGGACGGATTCCTCGATGCCCGCCGCACAAGCCAAATCAATCCGGCTGAACTCATCGTTCACATACTCTACAACGCGCCTCCCTATGCCGATTCCGAGACGCTGCGTTACATCGAGGCGGCCCCCTCCGCAGGCCCCCTCGGCGGCCCCCTCAGCGGCGCCGTGTACAGCAACGAACCCATTGCGCTGTCGTTGTACAACCGCGCAAAAGCTTCATACCGACTCTTGTCGAGAAAATCTCGATACTCGCCGCCCGACGCCCGCCCCGACGCCGGGCAGAAGCGGGCGGCAGCGAGGCTTGCCGACGCTCCGCACGGCGCTTGGGTGGTCTGGCTCGAAAGCGAGTACCGCGATAATTTTGCCGGCTATGGCGCAGCCTGGCTGAGCACGCTCCCCAACCTGGAGCCGGCGGCGCAAACGGCCGACGGCGCCGTGTTCAAGGTCAACGCGCTCAAGGTCAACACGGGCGCCGCAACCCGCGCGAATCCGTATCGGGCCGCGCTTCGCGCGGCGGTCGCGGGTCGGCGGGTCGCGGGTCGCGGGTCGGGCCGCGCTTTGCGCGGCGGTCACGGGTCACGGGTCGGGGGCGGTTTCGATGTTTCTTGGCGAGGCAAGGAGTTGATTTACATCAAGCAAGGGTGCTCGGCGCAGGACGCGCGGGCGCGATTCTTCCTGCACGCTTGGCCGCAAGACGAGGCCGCCCTGCCCGCCGCCCGCAAGCCTTACGGCATGGACAACCTGGACTTCCACTTCCGCAAATACGGCGTCGTGATCGACGGCGCCTGCGTGGCCGTCCGCCCCCTGCCCGACTATGAAATTGCCCGCATCCGCACGGGGCAGTACGCGCCCGAACGGGGCGCGCTGTGGCAAACCGAGATCGCTCCCGACCCCTGACCCGCCTACCGGCGGCGAGACCGAGGCCGCACGGTCTCGACCACGCGCTACGGCGCCCAGCGCTTTCGCAACGGCATTCCCGTGAAGACAATTTGCCCGCCGCCTGCCGCATCGCACGACTCCGCGGGTTCCGCTTGCCTCTTGCGCAGGCCTTTCTTAGGGAGACTCTGAACAAGCAGCGGGCAGCCGGCCTGCCCGAGCAGGGCCCATGCGTCGATTTTCGTCTGTACGGCTTCGGCCCAGAAGGCGCTGAACGCATCCGGTCGATTTTCGGCGGCGAGATACAAAAATAAGTGATCATTGCCGATCATTGGCGAACAAGGCGAACAATCCGTGCATGAAACGCTTCTTTTCGCGGCATGAACCCCGTCATGCTTGACGGCTGCGCAGTGTTTCTGCGCCGGGGGTTGTGAGCCGGGCAACTGCGCCCGCCGCCGGCGCCCGCGTGGTCGGAGATTCCCTAATCCTTCAGCACCGCCAGATGCTCCCTGTAGGTCGAGCGCGCGGCGATGAAGTCGGCGTGGTCGAGGCGCAATTCGCTGCAGATGCCGCGGATTTCGTTGTCTTCCTTGACGCTGATTGAGCGGTCGGAAGACGAGACGGCAAACAGGCAATGCAGCAGCGCCAGTTTCTGGCTGCGGTCGGCGATGCGGTTGAACTGCTGGGTGACGACGAAATTTTCCGTGGCGCCGAAAAGGGCGTGCTGCGCCTTGGCGATCTGCACGACCAAAGCCGCCTGCGCCTGGGGCAGGCCGCCCACGCGCTCCACGATGCGCTCCATCTCGGCGACCTCTTCGGGGCTGATGTGCAGGTCGGCGTTGGCCGCGCGTCCGAGAATGTAGGCGAACGAGGCGATGTAGCGGGCCTGGTCGGGCGGCAAGGCATCGATGGCCTCGCTGATCTTGTGGATCGTATCCGAATCCGTCGGTTCCGCTTGCGGCTCGCGGGGCGCGAGGCCGAAAAGTTCCAGCAATTTCATCGTTTCTTGATCCACCCTAGCAGTCCGCGTTTCGATTTGCGGGCCGGGGCCAGCGCGGCGTCGATCGCTTTTTGCGCCAACGGCGCCATGATCTTGTAGCCCTCGGCGTTGGGATGCAGGCCGTCGTCGGCCGCGTCGCTGCGCAGTCTGCCGGCGTCATCGACAAGCGCGCCGAAGTAGTCGATATGGGGCCAGCCGCGCTCGCGGCAGGTCTGCGCGAGCCAACGGTTGAGCGCCAGGATGCGCGCGGGATCGCGCAGCGGCGTCCTCTTGTACCGCGGGTCTTTGTCCGCATGGTAATCGCTTACCGGCAGGATGGAGGCGAACACGGGGACGATGCCGGCGGCCTCGGCCAGCAGGCCGATCGTTTCGAGGTTGTTGCGGATCGCATCGTCGGAGACTCCCCGCGCCAAGTCGTTCGTACCGGCGAGGACGACTGCCGCGCGCGGCTTCAGATCGAGCACGTCGGCCTTCATGCGTCCGAGCATCTGCCCGCTGATCTGGCCGCTGACGCCGCGGTTGAGGTACGGCTTGCCCGGGAAGTACTGGTTGAGCTTCCAGCCGTCGGTGATGGAGTCGCCGAGGAAGACGACGCGCTGTTCGCCTTCGCGGGGCGGACCGACGGTGTTGTTTTCCCGGGCGTAGCGGCGCAGGTTGTCGCGGTCCGCGCCGAGCGTCTGCTGTTCGCGGAAGTCGAGCGTCGCCCGAAAATGGCGCTCGAGCTTCTCGACCCGTTCGCGCAAGCGGTTGCTCTGATCGCCGATTTCCGCTGAAAATTCTTCGGGTTTGGGCATGGCGTCGAGCACCTGCAGATAGACGCGCGCATTGGTCAACATGCGGTAGAGTACGCCGGTGTGGTCGGCGCGGGGGCCGGACGCCAGCGTCGCCGCGCCTTGGCGGAAATTTTCCACCAGCGGCGCCCCGGCGCGGGCCAACTCGGGGATCACGATGCGGTTGGCTTCCATCAACTCGGCTATGCCGGCGTAAAGCTCCGCCGCGTCGCCGCGGCGAAGGCGGCCGTCCGTCTGCGCAAACGCCGCCGCGGCAAGCGCGGCAAGAAGCAGAACCCGAAGCCAAGGCATAGGATTCAGTTTACGCGAATCCGGCCGCGAGCCTTCGGAGCGGGCCGCGCTGGGCTAGAGTGGGTAATGATGCCGAAACGGTTCGACGTTGTCGGGGTTGGGTTGAACGCGACCGACTCGCTGCTGATCGTGCCGCAGTTTCCGGCTTACGGCGGCAAGGCGCCGTTCGTGAAGGAAATCGTTTCGCCGGGCGGCCAGGTCGCCAGCGCGATGGTGACCTGCAGCCGGCTGGGACTCGCCGCGAAATACATCGGTGCCGTCGGCGACGACGAACGGGGGCGAATCCAGCTCGAGAGCCTGCGCGCGGCGGGCATCGACACCGCCCACGTGCAGCAGCGCCGCAACTGCCCCAATCAATCGGCGTACATCGTCATCGACCAGACCACGGGCGAGCGCACGATCCTCTGGCAGCGCCCCGACTGCCTGCGCATTTCCCCGGAGCAGATCGCCCCGGAGCAGATTGTATGCGCCGGGCTGCTGCACATCGACGGCCACGATACGCCGGCGGTGGAGCACGCGGCGCGCATCGCCCGCAAAAACGGCATCCCGGTCACCGTTGACGTGGACACCATCTACCGCGGTTTCGACCGCGTACTGCCCTACGTCGATTATCTGATCGCCAGCACCAATTTCCCCGTGCAATGGACCAGCCTGACGGACCCCTTCCAGGCGCTGGAATCGATCCGCAAGGAATACGGAATGACCGTCGCGGCGATGACGCTCGGCTCCCACGGCGCGCTGGCGCTGACCGAAGGAGGGTTCCATTACTCGCCGGCGTTCGTGGTCAACTGCAAGGACACGACCGGCGCGGGCGATGTTTTTCACGGGGCGTTCTGCTGCGCCGTCATCAAGCGCTATTCCATCGCGGAAGCGATGGAGTTCGCCAACGCCATGGCCGCGCTCAACTGCAAGGCGCTGGGCGCCCAGGGAGGAATCGCTTCCATGAGCGCCGCGCGGCAACTGATCGAAAGCGGCGAGCGCCGGGCGAACCCCGATTTCGTCCAGCGCGCGGCGCGGAGTTGACGGAAGCCCGGCAACCGCGGGGTTGAAAAGGAAACCATGCTCGCGGCAATCGTCGCCGCCGCGGCGGCAGCGGCGGCCGCCGCGCTCACGCTGTACTCCGGTTTCGGTCTGGGAACCCTGCTCCTGCCGGTCTTCGCCCTGTTCCTTCCGGTGGAAACGGCCGTTGCCGCGACTGCGGCGGTCCATGCGGCGAACAGCGTGTTCAAGGCCGCGGCGGTGGGCCGGCTCGCGGACCGGGCGGTGGTGCTGCGTTTCGGCGTTCCCGCGCTTTGCGCCGCGTACGCGGGGGCGCTGCTATTGGGCCGCCTGTCGCAGTCCGAAGAGTTGGCCGGCTATACGCTGGGTCCCGTGCGCGCGTCGATCACGCCGGTCAAGCTCGCGCTGGGCGCGCTGATGGCGGGTTTCGCCGTTTTCGAGCTTGCTCCGGCTTTCCGCAAGCTGCGTTTCGACAGGAAATATCTTCCGCTCGGCGGGCTGCTCTCGGGGTTTTTCGGCGGTCTGTCGGGGCATCAGGGCGCTCTGCGCTCGGCGTTCCTGATCAAGGTCGGCATCGGTCCGCAGGCGTTCATCGGCT
Source organism: Bryobacterales bacterium (assembly GCA_965242705.1). GTDB lineage: Bacteria > Acidobacteriota > Terriglobia > Bryobacterales > UBA6623 > CATQHP01. The sequence goes on along the minus strand of OZ251486.1, from coordinate 3,142,482 downwards.
CGAACGCGGTCATCGGGCTGCTGGTGGACTGCGTGCGCATCGCGGTTTACGCGGGACTGCCGTTTTCCGAGCGGGCGGCGATTCCCATCGGGGCGGAACAGCGGCTGCTGGTGGGCGGCGGCATTGCCGGCGCTCTTTGCGGCGTCATTCTGGCCAAGAGGCATCTGCGCAAGGCAACGTCGGCGGCGGTGCAATCGCTGGTCGGCGCGCTGCTGCTGGTCGTCGCGGCGCTGTTGGCGGCGGGAATCGTTTAGGCCGCGCCGCGGCGGGCTGAAACCGGTTACTCCGCGGCCTGCAGCGTTCCTTTTTCCAGGTAACGGCGCACGTCGGCGTACTCGGCCGCGCGGGGGTCGTGGGTGACCATGACGATGGTTTTGCCGTGGTCGCCGTTGAGCGCGGCGAGGATTTCGAGGACGTCTTTGGCCGAGGCGGCGTCGAGATCGCCGGTGGGCTCGTCGGCGAGGATAATCCGCGGGTCGGTGACGAATGCCCGGGCGATGGCGACGCGCTGCTCCTGCCCCCCCGAAAGCTGCCGGGGATAGTGGTCGAGACGGTCGCCGAGGCCTACGATTTCCAGCGCGGTGCGGGCGTTGCGGCGGCGTTCCTGCTTGCTCAAGCCGGTGAGCAGCAGCGGCAACTCGACGTTTTCCAGCGCGCTCAGCACGGGGATCAGGTTGAACGTCTGGAAGACGTAGCCGACCTTTTCGCTGCGCCAACCGGCCATGGCCTGCTCACTCAGCGAGGCGACGTCTTCGCCGAGTACGCGAATTTCGCCGGAAGTCGGCTTGTCGATGCCGGCGATCAGGTGCAGCAGGGTAGATTTGCCGGAGCCGGAAGGCCCCATCAGGCAGAAAAACGCTCCGTCGGGGATGTCGAGATCGACTCCGTCGAGCGCGGTGACGGTGAAGTCTTCGCGGCGGTATGCCTTGGTCAGGCCGCGGGCCTGCACGGCCGGGGCGCCGTCGTTTCCGTTCATGATTCCTTCCTTCGCACGGGGTCGCCGTCGTTGAGATCGGCGGGCGGATCGAGGATGACGTCCTCGCCGCCGCGGAGTCCTTCGGCGATCTCGGCGCTGCTTGCCGTAGAGCCGCGCACGCGGACGGCGCGGCGGACGGCGCGGCCGTCGACGAGCAGAAAGACCGTGTTGCCGCCGCGCACCGCCGACAGGGGGACGGTAACGGCCGGGGCCGCCGCCGGCTGCGCCTCGTCCGTCCGTCCGCCGTCCGCCTTGAAAGCGACGTTGGCGTTCATTTCCGGACGCAGGTAGGCGTCGGGCTCGAGAATCTGCACCTTGACCTGCACGGTGGCTTTCTGGCGGTCGGCCTCGGGCGAGATTTCGACGACTTCGCCTTCGTACTCCCGATCGCGGTAGGCGTCGGTGGTGACGATGCACCGTTGGCCCATGCGCAGCTTGGCGAAATCGTCCTGACTGATATCGAGCTCGACCTGGATATCGTTCAGATCGGCGAGGGAAACGACGTAGCCTTTGGCTCCGCGTTCGCCCACGAAGCCGGTGGTGACGAACTCGCCGATCTCGACGTTGCGTTCGAGGATCGTGCCGTTGCTGGGCGCACGGATGATCGTGGCGTCGAGCATCGTCTTGCTGTAGGCGACTTCGCCCAGAGCCTGGCTTACTTCGCCGCGGACGGCGTCGATCTCTTCCCGGCGCGGGCCGATGCGGCGCAATTCGTAAGCGCGGTCGAGGGAGGCGGCGCGGGCCTGCAGAGCGTCGGAGCGGGTTTTCGCCGCGTCGTATTCCTGCCGGGAAATGACTCCGGCGCCGTAAAGCTCCTTGGCGCGGCGCAACTCGATGCGGCCGTTCTCGAGCTCGGCCTTGGCTTCCTCGAGATTGGCTTTGGCCAAGGCGATTTCTTCGGGGCGGGAGCCGGCTTCCAACTCCTGCAAGCGGGCGCGCAGCGAGGCCAGACGGCCTTCCGCCTGAGCGGCGCGGGCGCGGTATTCGGCATCTTCGAGGCGGACGAGCACTTGCCCCTTGCGCACTTCGACGCCTTTTTCGACGCCGATCCAGGCCACTCGGCCGACGACTTTCGAGGCGACTTCGATCTTGTAATGCGGGACGATATAGCCGGCCGCGTCAAGCACGACGGCTGCGCCCGACTCCCGCGCGGCCGCGGCGCTGACGCGGTAGGTTTCGACCGCATAGACCGACGCGCCGGAGAAAAACGCGTTCCAGGCGCCGAGCAGGAACAGCAGCGAGGCGCCGGCAACGATCCACCAGCGGGTCCAGCGGCGCTCGCGGGGGCGGCGGGACTTTGCGCGGTCGATCTTCAGGGAAGCCAGACTCTCGTTGACTTTACTGTTTTCCGGCATCACAAGTCGCGCATCGAGGTCAGAATCTCGCGGGAAGCCGCCTGACGCGCCGGCAACAGCCCTCCGAGCACGCCCATGACGGCGGCGAAGGCGAACCCGACGGCGGCGTTCGCCGGCGTCAGGGCAAACCGGAAGGTCGTTTCGGTGAACGTCACGAAATTGCCGATGCGGCTTTCCATCCCGTTGAGCGGCAGCACCAGCAGCAAGCCCATCACCGCCCCGGCAAGGGCGAGCATCAGCGACTCGATCAGAAACGAGAGCAGAATGCCGCCGCGGGAAAAGCCGAGCATCTGCAGGATGCCGATCTCGCGCGCCCGGCGGGCGACGGCGGTGTACATCGTGTTCATCGCCGCGAAACAGCTTCCAATGGCCATGATGGCCGCGACGAATATGCCCAGTGCGCGCACCGGCGCCGCCGAGATCATCTGCTCCGCGTAATAATCGCGCTCGGGTTTGGCTTCGAGCGCCAGACGCTGATCGGCGGCGACCGTGCCTTCCAACTTCATCAGGGCGTCGTCGTTCTCGGCGCGCACGAGAATGACGCTGCGCGTACTGCCTCGACCCAGGTCAGAGACAGCCAGGTTGCCGTCGCACCAGATCTCGCTGTTGAAGGCCGTCCGTCCCGCGCTGAAGACGCCGACGATTTGCCAATCGCCGCGTCCGAAGGGCACCGCATCGCCGATCGACGTTCCCGCGCGCATGGCGTGCGCGCCGGAGCCGACGACGACCTCGCGCTTGCCCGGTTCGAACCAGCGCCCTTCGATCAGGCGCACGCCGCCGCGCAATTCGCGCCCCATTGGCGACATGCCGCGCACGGTGACGTTGCTCACCGAGAGCGGATCGCCGCGCAGCGGCAGATTGGTTACCGAAACGACCTCGTGCGACACCATCGGCTCGCCGCCGCTTTTTTCGATCCAGGGCAGGAATTTCACGATGTCGAATTTCTCTTTCGGCGCCGTGCTGACCAGTTCGGCCGTCGACCCTTGGCGCATGAGGATCAGGTTGCGCGGATGGCCGGTGACCGCGAGCGCGCCGGTCAACCCATCGACCAGGGCGCCGATGCCCATCAGCACGGCCGCGGTCAGGCCGATGCCCAGCGCAGTCATGACCGTCGTGGTTTTGCGCGCCGTCAGGTTGCGCAGGTTGTACGTCAGCGGGATGTTCGCCATCGACCGTTTACCCCGTGTGCCGCAGAGCGTCGGTGATTTCGGTGCGAACAGCCAGCGCCGCCGGTATGAGCGCGCTGCCGAGCCCGATGGCCAACGACGCCGTCAGGCAGACGGACACGCCCCAAAGCGGCATGGCGAAGCCCGAGAAGAAACTCACCATCACGTCCGCCAGCGCGTGCGTTGCGCCGAAGGCAAGCGCGCTGCCGAGAATCCCCCCGGCCAGAGCGACCGCCGCGGCCTCGCCGAGGATCATCGTCAGCAGCGCGCCCGGGCGAAAGCCCAGCGTCTTCAGAACGCCGACCTCGCCGATGCGCTCGCGCACGCTCATGGCCGCGGTATTCGCCGAGACCAGCATGATGGTGAAAACCACCGCTCCGGCGATGCTCATCAGGAACAGCTTGATGTTGCCGAGCTGCTCGACGAACGAACGCGCGAACGCCGCTTCGGTTTCCGTCTTGGTCGGTTCGGGCGCGTTGCGGAACATCGCGTCGATTTCCCGTCCGACCCGGTCCCCGTCGTCCGTGCCGCGCAGCCGAATCGTAAACGTGCCGGCGTAGCCTTTGCGCTCTTCGGGCAGCGCTTCTTCGAGATAGTCCTGGTGGAAAAAGCTGTTGAAGTCGTCGGGGCCTTCGAAAATCGCGCGGACGGTGAGTTCCGGGTCGAAAGGGTAGATATCGCCCTTGAGCGTGATCCGGTCGCCAAGCTCGAGGCCGACCCGCTCGGCCACCAAGCTGCCGATGGCCATGCCCTGCCGGTCGCGCTTGAACGCTTCGAGTTGCTCGGGGGCAATTTCGAACTCGGAGTAAATGTCGAAGACCCTGTCGTGCTCCGCGGCGAAACGCGGAAACATGTTTTCGGGGCGGTTGTCTTTGTAGGTTCCGCCGAACCAGTTGAGAACGGTGACATTTTCGACGCCGTCGATGTCGGCGATGCGGTTGCGGTAATAGACGGGCATGGCTTGGGTCAGCGAAACCCTGTGGCGCGTGACCAGACGCAGCGCCTGCGCGTCGGTCGTCGGGCGGTGATAGAAAGCCGCGTAGAGCGACAGCAGCACGCCCAGCAGAAACAGCGAGACGGCCATGCTCAGCACGGTGAGCACGGTTCGGCGGCGGTTGCGCGTCAAGTTCTTGCGCGCCAGGGAAATCAGTTTCAGCATTGCCCGCGGCGGCCCATTTTTATTTTATCGGATCGGGATTTCCCCCGGCGGAACGGGCCGCGCTCTGCGCGGCGGTCGCGGGTCGGGCCGCGCTCTGCGCGGCGGTCGCGGGTTGGGTGGCTGCGCCGCCTTATTCAATCGCTATCGTGGCGCCCGATTGGCTCATGCGGCCGGCGACGGCGAGGCGCAACTCGGCGGCGTTTGACGGGGTGAGGTTGCGCGGGATTTCCACGACCACCAAGTTGACGCCGGCCATGTCCGGGGCCAAGCCCGAAAAACGGATGCTGTCCGGCGGCAAGGGCCAACCGCCGATCCAGACCCGCGGGCGGGTTGCGGTATGCCGCAAGACCGCGTTCGAGCCGTCTTCGAGGCAGACGCCGTCCGGGGCGCATGAGTTCATCCCGTCGGCCAACGGCGGCTCCACCGCGCCCAAGCCCGTCGCGTAAATCTCCAGCATGTCGCCGGCGCGCGCCGGGCGGCTGCCCGCGCTGAAACCCAGCGGCGCCGCCAAGTCGGTCGTCCCCGCGAACGTCGCCAGCGCCTGCCCCTGGCCCGCGCTCTGTCCCTCGCCCGAAACCGTGAACACGCCCGGCGCATACGGGCCGACCCAGAAGCGCCGCGGCCAACTGCTCTCGCCGCCGGACTCCACCACCACGCTCGCCAACGCCAAGCCGCCCGCAGCTACGGCTTCGCCGCCCAGCGCCCAAGGCAGTTGCGCTTCGATGCGCCGCGGGCCTACCGCCATCAGCGGAACCGCCGCGCCGTCAATCAGCACGCGCGCCCCGCCCAGCATCGTCGGCAGCGGGAAGCCCGCCGCCTCCATCCGCTCGCCCGAAGCGAAGTGTACCCCCTGCACGACCACCGCCGCGCCCGGCGCCAGCGGCAGCAACTGCGGCCCGAACAGCCCGCGCTCGCCGTAGGCGCTCATCCGCGCCGCATTGAATACGCCGCCGTTCTCCGACACCGCCGGCCCCGTCGGCGGGGGAACCTCCAGCACGATGCGGATCGCGGCCGAGATGCGCCCGCCGGAGCGGATGTACAGCCGTCCGCGGTGGGTTCCCGGGCGCAGCCCCAGAGGGTTGACGGTTACGCGCAGGGCAATCGTTTCGCCCTCGGCCAGGCGGCCCCTCCACTGGGCAACGCTGCCCGCCGCCCGGGAGACCTGGATCCAGCGGGCGCTGGGCAGCACCTGGAAGTCCACGGCGCCGCCTTCGGCGCGCAGCGTCAGCGTCAGCGGCGCCGGCATGGATGAGTCTGCTTCCGGCGCGAACGACAATTCGGAAACGCCCACCGGCTGCGCCTCCGGCTCAGGCTCCGGCCCGGGCGGCGCAGGCGGCGGGGGGGGCGGCGGCAGGAACAAAGTCACCTTGCGGACGCGGTTGTTGGCCCTGTCGGCGATGTACAGGTTGCCCAAACTGTCCAGCGCCAAGTCGGTGGGGTTGCCGAGTAGCGCTAACGTCGCCGCGGCGCCGTCCCCGCTGAAGCCGGACGACCCCGTTCCCGCGACCGTGGTTATCACGCCCGCCGTATCCACCTTGCGGATGCGGTGGTTAAAATTACCGGCGATGTACAGGTTGCCCGAATTGTCCACGTTTACGCCGAAGGGTCTGTTGAGTTGCGCCGAGGTTGCCGGGCCGCCGTCACCGCTGTCGCCGGCCGTTCCCGTTCCCGCAACGGTGGTAATTACGCCCGCCGTATCCACCTTGCGGATGCGGTGGTTGTTGGTATCGGCGATGTACAGGTTGCCCGCCCCGTCCAGCGCCGCGCCGGTTGGGGTGTTGAGTTGGGCCGACGTGGCCGCGCCGCCGTCCTGGCTCGCGTTGTAGCCGGACGACCCCGTTCCGGCAACGGTGGTAATCACCCCCGACGTATCCACCCGGCGGATGCGGTGGTTGTTCCTGTCGACGATGTACAGGTTGCCCGCCCCGTCCGGCTCCGCGGCGGCAGGGAAATTGAGTTGAGCCGCCGCGGCCGCGCCGCCGTCGCCGCTGTCGCCGGACGACCCCGTTCCCGCGACGGTGGTAATCACCCCCGCCGTATCCACTCGGCGGACGCGGTGGCTGTTGCCATCGGCGATGTACAGGTTGCCCGCCCCGTCCACGCCCACGCCGATAGGAAAGGTGAGTTGCGCCGCTGTCGCCGCGCCGCCGTCGCCGCTGTCGCCTTGCGTCCCCGTTCCCGCGGCCGTGGTGATATTTCCCGTGGATGCATCCACCTTGCGGATGCGGCGGTTGTTGCCATCGGCGATGTACAGGTTGCCCGCGGCGTCCATGGCGACTTCGTAGGGGTTGTTGAGTCGGGCCGATGCGGCCGGGCCGTTGTCGCCCAACGCCGACCCGCCTCCCGCGACCGTCTCGATGAGCGGGACATCGACCGGGATGCCCTGAGCCGAGGCAGCCGGGGCAGCCGCCAGGACGGCGGCAATCGCGAAAGTCCCGCCTTGCCGACGGCAAGCAGTCGCGGAAAGAACGCGGAAAAGAAGATGAGAAGGAAAAAAAAAGCTGCGCGGCGGCGCGTATGGCGATCATGTGACTCTTTCCGATTACTGACAAATCGAGTTGTTTTTATTTTACTTTTTTTCATTTTTTAATATGTAATTTGCATTACATAAGAATGCTCGTCTGTTGCGTTTTTGCCGGCGGGGAGCAGGAAAGGGGAACCCTTCGCGGAACGGCGCTTCGCCGCCCGCGTTTCCAGCTACATTGCCGGCGGGCTGGGGCCGCCGGCGGCGAGTGAAGAACAAGAGCTCCGCGCCCGCGCGAAAGTCCCTTGCCCGCAAGGAGCGGGGCGCGGAAAACAGAGAGAAGGGAAAGAAGAAGCCGCGGGTTAGAGAGCGCGGAGAGCGCGCTTCTCCTTATACGGGCTGACGGGCTGACGGGCTGACGGGCTGACGGGCTGACGGGCTGACGGGCTGACGGGCTGACGGGCTGACGGGCTGACGGGCTGACGGGCTGACGGGCTGACGGGCTGACGGGCTGACGGGCTGACGGGCTGACGGGCTGACGGGCTGACGGGCTGACGGGCTGACGGGCTGACGGGCTGACGGGCTGACGGGCTGACGGGCTGACGGGCTGACCTCTTCTCAGCGTACATCTCTCTCACCTCTCCGCGCAACATGAAAATCTTATTCTGAAGCAAAATAACCTGCTTTGCAATAATTCTGTAGAAAAATTCGAGACTGATCCGAGAATACCATCCGGGCCGCGCAAAGCGCAGCGGCGAAGCCGCTCGCGCCGGCGGCTGCCGCGCCGCAAGGCGCGGCCCCCTAACCCCTAATCCCTAACCCCCAACCCCTGCCGCGCCGCAAGGCGCGGCCCCCCGTCTCGGACGCAGCGGAATCCCAGGTTCGCCGTCGAACTGTCCGGGGTGTTCGACGTGCGCGCCGCGACCCGATAACGGTTGCAGTAGGAGGCGTGGCAAAGGAACGAGCCGCCTTTCATCACCTTCGCCGCGCCGCCGGGCGGCCCCGTCGGGTTCGAGCGGGTCGCCGCGGCGTGATACGCCGGGTGAAACCAGTCGGCGCACCACTCCCAGACGTTGCCGGTAATCGAATAAACGCCGTATCCGTTGGGCGGAAACGCATCGACCGGACATGTGCCCCGGTAGCCGTCGGCGCCGCTGTCTTCCGTCGGAAAACGGCCTTGCCAGACGTTGCACAGATGCTTGCCGCCGGGCTCCAACTCGTTGCCCCAAGGGTAGGCGTTCTGCTCGAGTCCGCCGCGGGCTGCGTACTCCCACTCGGCCTCGGTGGGCAGGCGCTTGCCGGCCCAGGCGCAGTAAGCCAGGGCGTCGGCGTGGGAGACGTGCGACACCGGATGATCCATGCGCCAGGCAATGCCCGAATCGGGGCCCTCCGGGCAGGCCCAGCAGGCGCCTTCGACCTTGCACCACCACTCGTGCCCGGCGACCGTATCGTCCACCAGCCGGTCGTATGCGCCCTCGGGAATCTGATTGTGGAACACGAACGACCAGCCGAACCGCTCCGCTTCGGTCTTGTAGCCGACGGCCTCGACGAACTCGCCGAAAGCCTCGACCGTCACCGGAAAAGCGTCGATGTAAAACGCATCGACGCAGACTTCGCGCACCGGCCCCTCGCCGTCGGCGGGAAAGCCCCAATCGGTCTCGGTACCCATCAGAAACTTGCCGCCGTCGAGCGCAATCATGCCCTCGACGGAACCCCTGTCGGCTCTGCGGCGGCGCTCCGAAAGCGTCCTCGACTCGGCCAGAACCCGCGCGCGATCGATGGTCGGCGCGCAGCAGGGGTGCGGGCCGGAGCGCGCAACGGGCGCAGTCGGCGCAATCGCCGGAATCGACGCCTGCGCCATCGACAACTGCGCCATCGACGCCTGCGCGGTCTTGCTGCTCACGACCGGCTCCCCGCCGCGCCCGCCGCAGCGCCCGTCACGGCGCCTGTCACGGCGCCCGTTACGGCGGCGGCGCCTTGTATCGCGGCGCGCTCGCGCAGCGCGTCCACGGCCGCCTCCAGCTCTTTCGCGCGGCGATCGTTGAGCATCTCTTTCTCGATCTCGGCGGCGGCGTCCTTGAGCGGCCGCAGCCCCTCCGGACGGCGGTCGATGAGCTTGACGACGTGGAAACCGAAAACGGTCTGGAAAACCTCGCTCGTCTCGCCGACCTCCATGTTGAAAACAACGTCTTCGAACTCGGGCACCATCCGCCCGCGCGGGAAGTAGCCCAGGTCGCCGCCGTTGCCCGGGCAGTCGGACTGCTCATCGGCGATATCCTCGAACAGGCGCCCGGCCTGCAACTCGGCGTACAGCTTGTCGATGGCTTCCCGCGCCTGCGCTTCGCTCACGTCCTTTTCCACGTGCTTGACGATGTGCGCGGCGCGCAGGGTTTCCGGCGTCTTGAAGCGATCTTTGTTCTTGCGGTAGAACTCGGCGACTTCCTTCGGTTTCGGCGGCTTCGACTTGGCCGTAATGCGGCCGATCCACGCATCGACGCGCATTTGCGTCTCGACGTCTCTGCGCAGCCGCTCTTCGCCGATGCCGGCTTCCTTGAGTTTTTCCATGCCGCCGCCGCGCTCGACCGCTTCGGCCAACTGCTTGCGCACGTCCTCTTCGGGCAGCGGCGCGGCGTCTCGCAGCGCTTCCTGCCGCAACAGCGTCTGTTCGATGACGTTTTCGCGCGCCCACTCGACGGCGCGCTGCTCCATGGCCTCGGGCGTGAGGCCGTAGGCTTGCCGCTCCTGCTCGGAGAGTTGGCTGAAGCGTTGCCGCAGGCTTTCGGCTTCGCGCGCCAGTACGGCCTCATCGACCTTTTCGCCGTTGACTACCAGGCCCATCCCGGCCATTGTACCCGGCGGCGGGTTGCCCGCGCGCGCCGCCGCTGCGATAATGGTCCGCCATAAGGTGAGGCAGCGCATGAGCATCCGATCGCAACTTGTCGAATACGCCGCCGGCGGGCGCGTCATGGAGGGCTATATGGCTTGGGACGCCGCCGTACCGGGCGAGCGTCCGGGCGTCATGATCGCCCATGCCTGGGCGGGCCGCGGCGATCTCGAGTGCCGCAAGGCGCGCGATCTGGCCGCGCTGGGCTACGTCGGTTTCGCGCTCGACCTCTACGGCAAAGGCGTACTGGGGGCGGGCCCCGAAGAAAACGCCGCCCTGATGCAGCCCTTCCTCGACGACCGCGCCATGCTCCAGAGCCGCATGACGCAGGCGCTCGATCTGCTGCGCGCGCAAGAAGCGGTCGATGCCTCGCGCGTCGCCGCGATGGGCTTTTGCTTCGGCGGTCTCTGCGTCCTCGACCTGGCGCGCGCCGGCGCCGACGTGCGGGGCGTGGTCAGCTTCCACGGACTGTTCCACCCCGCCGCCAACGTTGCCGGCCGCAAGATCCGCGCCAAGGTGCTGGCCCTGCACGGTTGGGACGACCCCATGGCCGCGCCCGATCAGGTCGCCGCGCTCGGCCGGGAACTGACCGCCGCCGGAGCCGATTGGCAAATCCACGCCTACGGCCTGACCGCGCACGCCTTCACCAACCCGGAGGCGAACAACCCCGCCGCGGGCACGGTGTACAACGAAACCGCCGACCGGCGCTCATGGCAGGCGCTGCGCAATTTCCTGGACGAAGTCCTGGCCTGAGCCGCGGCCCGCCCCCGGCAAGGCCCGTGCTAAGATACGGTTGAAGTCCAAAACGTCGAGGTCGAATGCAATGTCTGAGTTGGCGCAGAAAAATTGCGTTCCCTGCCGCGGCGGCGTCCCGCCGCTGGCCGGCGGGGAACTCGCGAAATTCGCCGCGGAAGTGCCGCGCTGGACCGTCGTGGACAGCCGCCGGCTCGAACGCGAGTTGACTTTCCCCGACTTCCGCCAGGCGCTCGACTTCACCAATCGGGTCGGCGAATTGGCCGAAGACGAAGGCCACCACCCGGACATTCATCTTGCCTGGGGCAAGGTCGGCATTCGCATCTGGACCCACAAGATCGACGGGTTGACCGAATCCGACTTCGTGTTGGCGGCCAAGATCGACCTTCTGCAGACGGGATAGAGCCTCTCGTTATATTGAAACGCCGCATCCATTGCGTCCGGACATGAAAAATCTTCGCTGGCTGCTGCTGACCGCCGCGATTATTGCGGCGTCGTCGATGGTAGGCGGGCGTTTCGGCCGGCGCATCGGCACCAACGGCAACCTCATCGAAACGGGACCGCTCGAGCCCTATCTGGCCAGGATCGAGAGCTTCACGCGGCGGCTCGACGACCGCTTCGTGAACGCCATCGACTGGGACAAGGCCGTTTATTCCGGCGCGATCCCCGGCATGCTGGCGACGCTCGACCCGCACTCGACGTTCTTCGACCCGCAAGCATTCCAGAAAATGCGCGAAGATCAGCGCGGCAGCTACGTCGGCGTGGGCATTCAGATCGTCAACTTCGACAACGAAACCGTAATCGATTTTCCCTTCCCGCACACGCCCGCATTCGAAAGCGGCGTGCTGCCCGGCGACGTCATCCGCATGGTCGATGAGCGGTCGGTCAGCGGTCTCAAAGTGCTCGACGTGGCCTCGCGGGTGAAGGGTCCGGCCGGGACGACCGTCCATCTCAGCTTGTCGCGCGAGGGCGCCGGCGACTGGATCGAACTCGATCTCGAACGCGCCGATATCCCCCGGCCGACGATTCCCATCCAGACGATTTTCGACGGCGAAATCGGCTACCTGAGAGTGGAAAACTTCGGCGATACGACGACGCGCGAGTTGAACCGCGCGGTGGACGATTTCGAGAAACGCGGCATCGAAGGCCTGCTGCTCGACTTGCGCGACAACAAGGGGGGCTTGCTGACCGCCGGAGTGCATATGGCCGGGCGGTTCCTCGATGAAGGCGTCAGCGTGGTGTCGCACCGCGGCCGGGCTTCGCGGGAACGCCGCTACGACTCGCGCGCGGACAATGGGTCCCAGCACTATCCGATGGTCGTGCTGGTCAACTGCAACTCGGCCTCGGCATCCGAGATCGTCGCCGGCGCCCTGCAGGATCACGGGCGCGCGCTGATCGCCGGCACGACCACCTTCGGCAAGGGGCTGGTGCAATCGGTATTCGCCTTGCCGGAATCGACCGGCATGGTGCTGACGACGGCGCGCTACTACACGCCGAGCGGACGCTTGATCCAGCGGCCCTACGAAAACATTTCGCGCAGGGAATACTACGGCAATCCGTGCAGCGAGCGCCGCATCCCCGCGCAGGGACCGGCCAAATTGACCGACGACGGCCGCAAGGTTTACGAGCAGGGCGGAATTACGCCCGACGTGCGCATCGGCGAACCGCGCCTGACGCCGGTGCAAACGGCAATTCGCCGCCGCCGCGGCGTCGAACGGTTCGCCGCCGGGCTGCGCGCCGCCGGGCGCAAAATAGCCCGCGGCCAAGACCCCTCGCCCGAGTTGCTCGCCCGCCTGGAAGATTTCCTCCTCAGCGAGAAGATCGTAAGCGACAGAAAACAATCGGCCGCGGAGCGCGCTTTCCTGCATCGTTCGTTGAAGACCCATCTGCATATTTCCTGGTTCGATTACTACGAAGGCCTGCGCGTGCTGGCCGAACTGGACCCCGTCGTGCGGCAAGCCCGCTCTCTGCTGGGAGACGCCGAACGCCTGCTGCGCGGGGAAAGGGACGCGCTTTCCCAGTACAACCGGCGGACCGACCCCTCGACGCCCTTGCAGGCGGCCCAGTAGCCCGTTCGCGGTCTCGCCGCCGCGCCCGCCGATTTCGGGGCTACAATAGGAGCGCATGGCTCCTGCCCTGAAATGTCTTGCCGCCGCCGGCTTGGCCGCCGCCTTGCCCGCGGCGCAAGCGAAGGCCGCCGAGCCGGTCAGCTATTACAACGACGTGCGCCCCGTCATCCAGCGCTATTGCTCGGGCTGCCACCAGCCCGCGAGCAAGATGGGCGGCCTCGTGCTGACCGAGTACGCGGGCATTCTCAAAGGCGGAGCGAAACACGGCGGCGCGGTGGCCGCGGGATCGCCGGAAGCGAGCCCGCTGGTGCGCTCGGTCACCGGCGCGATGGAGCCGCGCATGCCGCTCGGCGGGCCGAATCTGCCGGACGAAGCCGCCGCGCTGCTGGCGCGCTGGGTGCGGGAAGGCGCCGAAGACGATACGCCCGCGGAAGCCCGAGCGCCGCAAGCGCCCAAGCAGCCGCCCGCTTATACCCAGCCGCCCGTTATTACCGCCATGGCCTTTTCGCCCGACGGCGAAACGCTGGCCGTGGGCGGCTTCAAGGAAATCATCCTGCTCAAGGCCGACGGATCGGCCGTCGAAGCGCGGCTGCTCGGCCGCTCCGACAAGATTCACTCGCTTTCGTTTACCCCCGACGGCGCCCTGCTCGTGGCGGTCGGCGGCACGCCGGCGCGCTTCGGCGAAATCCAGATATGGGACGCCGCCTCGCGCAAGCAGATCCGCTCGGTGACGGCGACCGCGGACACGCTTTTCGCCGGAGACGTCTCGCCCGACGGCAAGCGGGTCGCCTTCGGCGCGGCCGACAAGACCGTGCGCGCGGTTGACCTGGCAACGGGCAACGAACTCTTCAAGGCCGGCCATCATGAGGATTGGGTGCTGCAAACGGTTTACGGCATCGACGGCAAGCGGATCGTTTCCGTCGGCCGCGACCGCGCCGCGAGACTGGCCGACGCCGAAAGCGGCGCGTTCCGCGAAAACGTCAATCTGCTGCGCGAAAAGCTCTACGCCGTAGCCCGCCATCCCCGCCGCGATTACATCCTCATCGGCGGCGAAGACCGCGTACCCTACCTCTACACGATGGATCGCCCGCGGGCGCTGAAGATCGCCGACGATTCGACCTTGATCCGCAAGTTCGAAGAGCAGGAGGGCAAGATTTTCGCGCTGGCGTTCAGCCCCGACGGCTCGCGTATCGCGGTCGGCGGCATCGGCCCGGAAGCGCCCGTCTACGATACGGAATCCGGCCGTCGGATCGCCGCCTGCAAGGGTCACGAAGGCGGCATCTTCACGCTCGCCTTCCACCCGGACGGGAAACGCCTCGCCGCCGCGGGATTCGACGGCGTGGTGCGCATCTGCGGCGCCGCCTCGGGCGAAGAGCAAAAAGCGTTCATCCCCGTACCGATCGAAAAAGAGGCGCAGGAGGCGGAATAGTCCGATGCGCGGTTCGTTTCGCCTGCCCTTGGCGCTCGCCTGCGCCGCCGGCGCCCTCTCCGCGGGCGGCCCGACCCTGGCCCGCATCGACCCTCCCGGCGGCCAAGCCGGCTCGGCGGTCCGCCTCGCGCTGCGCGGCAGCGGCCTCGACCGCAAATTGACCCTGCACTCGAAGATTCCGGGAACGCTCACGCCGCTGAGCGCCGCCTCCGGCGTCAAGGAATACCTGCTCGAAATCGACCCCGGCGCAGCGGTGGGCGCGTACCCGCTGCAAGTCGAGTCCGCCGCCGGCCTGTCGAACGTGCGGCTGTTCGCCGTTTCGCCGTTCCCGGAACGCGTGGAGCGGGAATCCACGCTCGAGCGCCGCCTGCCCGCCAACGACGCCGCCGCGAACGCCGAATCCCTGGAAGCGCCGGTTACGGTAAACGGAACCCTCGACGGCGCCGACCGCGACGCGTACCGCCTGGAGCTGACCGCCGGAGACGCGCTGACCTTCGAAGTCGAGGCGCAGCGCCTGGGATCGGCGATCGACCCCGTCATCGAAATAAGCGATGAGCAGGGCAAGACCATCGCCCGCAACAACGACGCCGCGGGCATCGGCGTCGATGCCCGCCTGCGCTTCGAAGCCCCCCGCTCCAGCGCCTTTTTCGTTGCCGTTCACGACGCCCGTTTCAGCAAGCAGAAAACCAACTTCTACCGCTTGAAAATCGGGCCGATCGACTTCGCGGACTCGGTTTTCCCCCTGGGTTGGACGCGCGGCGAAACGGCTTCCATCGAGCTTTCGGGCGGCTCGCTGCCAGCGCCGCTGCGCGTCGATGCGGCGGGCGCCGAGGCGCGCCTCCCGGGGCGGCGCGTTTCGCTGCCGCTGCCGCTGGTCCGCGGCGAAGGGCCGGAAGCGCTCGAGCCCGAGGGCGCCGGGCCGCACCGCCTGACCGACGCCGAAGTGCTCAACGGGCGCATCGCCGAACCCGGCGAAGCCGACCGCTATTTCCTCGACGTGCGCGAAGGCGAAGAGTGGCTGATCGAGACGCAGGCCGCCGGCTTGGGCACGTCCCGCCTCTACACCCTGCTGACCCTCTACGACCAGGACGGCAGGAAATTGGGCTCCGCCGGAGACCAGGAGCCGGAAGAGATGCTGACCTTCATCCGCGCCCGCGCGGAGACGTTCGGCGACCCGCACATCGGCTTTCGCGTTCCCGCGGGCGTTTCGCGGATCGACCTGACCATGGAAGACCTGTTGGGGCGCGGCGGCGCCGGCTACGGCTACCGCCTGATCGCCCGCAAACAGCCCGGCGACTTCTTGCTGCGCCTGAACGAACCCTCGGTGAATATCCCGCAAGACGGCAGCGCCGCGCTGTCGGTCACCATGGACCGGCGCGGCTACGAAGGCGCGGTGCGGCTCGTCGTCGAAGGGCTGCCGGAAGACGTGCTGGTCGAAGGCGGCCACATTCCGGCCGAGTTTGGCGGCATGACCACCGCGCGCACGTCGCGCACCGGCCGCATCACGCTCACGGCCAAGCCGGGCGCGCAGCCGCAGCCGCTGCGGTTCGTCGTCCGCGGCGAGGCCGCGCTGCCCTCGGGCGAAATCGTCCGGCGCCGCGCCGCCCTCTCGTCTCTGGTCACGCCGGTCGCCGGACAAGGCCGCAATCCGCTGCGCATCGCCTCGCGCGAATCCGCGGTTGCGGCAAGACTGGCCGGCCCCGAAGCGGGCGTGCTGGAAGTGCTGACCCCGCGCAGACTGCGCCTGATCCAGGGTATGGCCCACGAAATTCGCTGGCAGTTCACCGCCCGCGCCCCCGGCGTCCGGCCGGCCGACGCCGTAAGCGTCATCAACGGGCCGAACGTCGCCAATCTGCGCATCAACGGCGGCGGCAATATCCGGCCGGGCGACACCAAGGGCGTTTTCGAGCTCAATACCACCATGGGCACGCCCGCGATGACCTTCGACCTGATCCTGACCGCGAAAATCCGCGTCAACGGCGCCCTGCAGCAAATCGTTTCGCCGGCCGTCGTCGTGGACGTCGTGCAGGGTTACCGCGTGGAAGCGCCGAAAAAACCGATCGCCGTAACGCGCAACGGGCGGTTCGAAATCGGCGGCGCTTTCCACCGCGAGCCGGATTTCGACGCCGAAGTGATCGTCCAGGCCGAAAACCTGCCGCTGGGCGTGGAGTGCGCGCCGGCCGCGATCGCCGACAGCCCGGCCGGCTATACCCTCCGCTGCCGGGCCGGCGAGGTTGCCGCCGGCGAATACGCCGTTTCGATTGCGCCGAAATCCGTGCTCGCCGGGCGAAACAAAGAAGCCGTGCCCTACAACGTCGCGCCGGTCGAAGCGGCGCTCGTCGTCGGAACCGGCAGTACAATAGCAACGGCGAACGATTGAGGAAAACCATGAAAGCCGTCGAATTTTCTCTTGCCTGCTGCGCCGCGGCGCTTGTCTTGGCGCCGTCCGGCGCGGGCGCCGCCGAGCGGCCGACCAATTTCATCCGCGACGTCATGCCCATACTCAACCGTACCGGGTGTACCGGCGGCCCCTGCCACGGCTCGGCCAAGGGCAAAAACGGGTTCAAGCTCTCCCTGCGCGGCTACGACCCGGAATTCGACTACAGGGCGCTGCTGTTCGAGGTTTCGGGACGCCGCTTCAACCGCGCCGCGCCGGCCCAAAGCCTGATGCTGGCCAAGCCGGCCATGCAAATCCCCCACGAAGGCGGGCTGCGCTTCGAGGCCGATTCCCGCTACTACAAGACGATCTACAAATGGATTGCCGAAGGCGCGACGTTCGGCGACCCCGCCCTCGACGCCCCGGCCGAGATCTCAGTCGAACCCCCTGAAATCTTCATGGAGCGCCCCGGCGGCAGCGCCGCCTTGCGCGTTACCGCCAAATACGGCGACGGCTCGACGCGCGACGTTTCGAGCGAGGCCGTGATCGAAAGCAACTCCACCAGCACGGCCGGGATCGACGATGACGGCTCGGTCCGCGGCGAACGCATCGGCGAGGCCGCGGTGCTGGTGCGTTACGAAGGCAAGTTCGCAACCGTTCCGGTGACCATCCTCAACCCCGAACCTGGCTTCCAATGGCGGCGGCTTGCCCAATACAACTACATCGACAAGCACGTCGACGCCAAACTCGAGCGGCTGAAAATCCAGCCGGCGCCCGAGGCAAGCGATGAAACGTTCCTGCGCCGGATATACATCGACCTGACCGGCATCCCGCCGACGCCCGAACAGGCCCGCGCCTTCCTCGAAGACCCCGCTTCCCCGCGCAGAAAACGCGGGCGGCTGATCGACCGGCTCATCGGCTCGCGCGAGTTCGTCGATCACTGGACGCTCAAATGGGGCGACCTGCTGCAATCCAACCGCAAGCACCTCGGCGAAAAAGGAACCTGGGCTTTCCGCCAGTGGATTCGCGACGCCATCGCCTCGAATCAGCCCTACGACGACTTCGCCCGCGAGTTGCTGACCTCGATCGGCAGCACGTTCCGATCGCCGGCAGCCAACTACTTCCGCGTCAACGACGATCCCAAACTGGCCATGGAGACCACGACGCAGTTGTTCCTCGGCGTGCGCATGGTCTGCGCCCAGTGCCACGACCATCCCTTCGAGAAGTGGACGCAGAATCAGTACTACCAGCTCGCGGCGTTTTTCGCCGCAGTCGGCATGAAGCCCGGCTTCGACGCCGACGAGCAAATCGTGTACCTCAAGCGCAGCGGCAACGACATCAAGCACCCCAAAACCAACAAGGTCGTGGACGCGGAGTATCTGATCGCCTCCGCCGGCCTGCCGCAGATCGCCGATTTCCGCGACCGCCGCGAAGCTCTGGCCGAGTGGCTGACCTCGGCCCAAAATCCGTTTTTCGCCAAAGCCATCGTCAACCGCGTGTGGAGCTACTTCCTCGGGCGCGGCATCATCGAACCGGTGGACGACATTCGCGGCTCGAACCCGCCGATCAACCCCGCTCTGCTCGACGCCCTCGAGCGGGATTTCGTCGCAAGCGGCTTCGACATGCGGCATCTGATCCGCGCAATCGTCAATTCGCGAACGTACCAGACCGGCATCGAAACCAACAAGTGGAACGAAAACGACGAGGTGAACTTCTCGCGCTTCCTGCCGCGCCGCCTGCCCGCCGAGTCGCTGCTCGACGCCATTACCGTGGCCACCGGCTCGCGTCCGAATTTCCCCGACGTGCCCGAAGACTTCACGGCGCAGCAACTGCCCGACCCGCACGTCGGCAAGGGCGGTTTCCTCGATATGTTCGGGCGTCCGGAGCGCGAGTCCTCGTGCGAGTGCGAGCGGCGCAGCGATCTGAGCCTGCCGCAGGCGATGAACCTGGTCAACGGGCCGACGCTCGCGGAAGCCGTCGCCGACCCCGAGGGCCGCCTCGCCGAGGCGATTTTGGCCGGCAAGTCCGACCGCGAACTGGTCGAAGAGCTTTACCTCGCCGCGCTCAGCCGCTTCCCTTCGCCGGTCGAGATGGACAGCGCGCTGACCTATATGCGCAGCGCTTCCGGCCGCGCGGCGCAGGCGCAAGACCTGCTCTGGGCGCTGATCAACTCGAACGCCTTCCTGTTCAACCGGTAGGTCTCCGTTCAACCGCCGGGGCGCCCGGCCGCCAAGTCTTCGTCAAGAGTCGGGACGCCGCCGGCATATACGAACTGGCCGGGAAGATCGAGGCGCCTACTGCCTTGAGGCAAATCGGCATAGCCGAAAGCGAACTCGACAAGGCGGCCGAAATCGCCGCGGAAGGTTCGTTCCGCAATCCCGAGCCGGTAACCGTCAAGCGCATTCGCGCGCTCTTGCAGAATGCGTTCGACGGCTTGCCGCCGCGGCCGGCGTGACAACCGCCGGCCATGTTTCGCCCATATGAACAGGACAATCGTTCCAAGAACCAAAAAAAGGAGACAACGAGATGCAGAACAGGGAATCGAGAATCGTCAAGCCCACCCGCCGCGAGGCGCTCATCGCAGGCGGAGCCGCCTTCGGCGCGCTCGCCGCCGGCCCGGACTTCTCCCGCGCCGCCGAGTGCATCCTGACTTCGAGGCAAATCGACGGCCCCTACCACGTCGAGGATGCGCCGGAACAGCGCGATGTCCGCTCCGGCAAGCCGGGCGTCGATCTCTTGCTGCGCATGAAGATCGTCGATGCCGGCAACTGCGAAGCGATCGCCGGCGCGGGCGCGGAAATCTGGTCGTGCGATGCTCTCGGCAACTACAGCGGGCGCCCCGATGTCGATCCCAACGCGCCTCCGGGCGGCGGAGCGAACCGGGGCGGACGACCGGGCGGACCGGGAGCGGCAGGAGGCCGCCCGGGTCGTCCGCCTGCCGATTTCCGCGGGTTTCACCGCGAACCGACCGGGCCGAAACGGTTTCTGCGCGGCGCGCAAACGGCCGACGAGCGGGGCGAGGTCGAGTTCCTGACCATCTACCCCGGCTGGTACACGCCGCGCGCCGTTCACGTTCACGTGAAAGTCCGCTTGGGCGGCAGCGAGCTGCTCACCACGCAGCTTTATTTCCCCGACGATCTGACCGATGCGATTCACCAAACCGAAACCTACGCCCCGCGCTACCCGACGCCGTACCCGAACTCCAAAGATCGGGTAAAGTACTGGACCACGGAAGGACAAGAGCCGGTCGGCGTCTTTCCCGCGATGACGACCGAGGGCAAGATCCAGATCGCTGCGCTCACAATCGGAGTCAAACGGAGCTGACGGCCGGGAGGTTCGACATGAAATTCGGCAAACAAGCAAAACGTCTGGCGCCGCTGCTGTTGGCGTTCGCGGCGGCGGCGGGCGCCGCGCCGAACATCCTGCTGATGATGGCCGACGATCTCGGCTGGAACGACGTCGGCTACAACGGCGGCGAGATAAGGACGCCCGCGATCGACCGGCTCGCCGCCGGGGGCGTGCGCCTCGACCGCTATTACGCTTTCCCCTTCTGCACGCCGACGCGCGCGGCCCTCATGACGGGCCGTTCGCCGCTGCGCTTCGGCATGGCCGGGCCGATTATCGACCGCGGCGGCCTGCCGCTCGACGAAACCACCATGGGCGACGTCTTCCAGGACGCCGGCTACCAGACGTGGTTCTTGGGCAAGTGGCATCTCGGCCACGATAAGCGCGCCTACTTCCCCAACGAGCGCGGTTGGCGTCATTCCTACGGCTCGCTGACCGGCGGGCTCGACCACTACTCGCACAACAGCGACGTTCTGATGGGCGCCCCCGACTGGCGCCGCAACGGCAGGCCGCTCGAAGAGGAAGGCCACACGACCGATCTCTATACCCGCGAAGCTCTCCGCCTGATCGAAAACCGCGAAAAGGAGCAGCCCTTCCTCCTGTACGTAGCCTGGAACGCGCCGCACACGCCGTTGCAGGCGCCCGAGAAATACCTGAAGCAGTACGCCCGCATCGACGACGAAGTCCGTCGCGCCTACTGTGCGATGGTGACGCAGATCGACGACTCGGTTGCGGCTCTCGTCAGTGCGCTCGAAAACGAAGGCCTGCGCCGCAATACGCTGGTCATCTGGTTGAGCGACAACGGCGGCGTGGTAACGGGGGGCGCCGATAACAGCCCCTTGAGCGACGGCAAGGGCAACCTCTACGAGGGCGGCATCCGCGTGCCGGGGCTCGTCAATTGGCCGGGAAAGATCCGCCCCGGTGTTCTGTCGCAGCAAATCAGCGCCCACGATTGGCTGCCGACGCTGATTGCCGCCGCCGGAATCGCTTCGACCGCCAAGAAGCCGTTCGACGGATTCGACATGTGGCCCGCGATCGCTGACGGCGCTCCCGTCGAGCGGGGCGGCTTGACCTTCGCCTCCGCCTTCGGCCGCGCGTTTTTCCGCGGACGGTGGAAATATGTCGAGGCCGTCCCCAAAGGCCGCGGTTTCGGTTCCGCCCGAGTCCCGCCGGGCGCAGGCGGGCCGCGGCCGGGCGGGCCGGGACGAGGCGGACCCGGCGCAGGCGGGTCGCGGCCGGGCGGCCCCCCGGCGGCCATGCAGCAGGCGCTGTACGATGTCTTCGCCGACCCCGAGGAATCCAACAACCTGGCCGCGGAGCGCCCCGAACTCGTCGAGGAACTTGCTGCCGCCGCCCGCGTCATCGACGCCGATGCCCCGCGGCTGCCGCGAAACTTCAACCTCCGCGGCGGCGGCCGGTTCCGACGAACAGGGCCGCTCGAAGGCTTCCCCGAAGACAACGGCGCCCACGTCATCGACCGCGTGGATGAATAACCAAAGTCCGAACAATCAGGCAGGGGGGAACGGCTCAGCCTCTTGTTCGGCTTGGCCAATCTGCTCATTGCCGAGCGTTATGCCGCAGCCTGAGCGGCGCAACGCAGGAGCAGTGCGTCCACAGCGGCGGCAAGCCGCTGAAACGGGGGCATAACCGCTGCCAAGAGGTCAAAATCAGCACAATTTCCATGCAAATCTCATTGCCAACCCCTCCTCAAACGCCTCCATCCGCCAACATCATCCTTCCTCTGCCCCTCTTGCGCTATTATTCAGACCTTCCTTAGAGTGAACACGCCCTAGCGCCTATGAGCGCACTGTTCGAAAGCTTATGTCAGAAGCGGACCGCCAGGAAATGGAAGCTGTGGTTGTTGCCGATCCCGGCGGAGCGCCTTTGATCCGAGGCACGGGAGGCATTCGCAAATTGCGTTAGAGGGGGTCGGGACGGGGAAAACGAGGCGGAATACGGGCGGCTTACTCCTATCATGTAAAGTCACAGACAATCTACATGCTTAAAGCCTACGCAAAAGCCGATCACGATGACCTGACTCCGGCAGACAGGAAAAACCTGTTGCGGCTGGTGAATGCGATCAAGAAGGAGGAGGCAACCCGGTGACGACGAAACGAACCCAAGTAGGCCTGGAAATCGAGGAAGCCTTGGGGGAAGTTCTTGCTCATGTGCGCGGCGAAACGGCGTTGCCGTGCCGCATTATCGACGATCCCGCGGCGGAGCGCATTCTTGCGCTGCGCAAGCGCATGAAGTTGAGCCGCCGGAAGTTTGCGGACCGGTTCGGCCTCGATACGCGCGCCGTACAGGAGTGGGAGCAGGGGCGGCGCGTTCCAGACCGCGCCGCCCGCGTCCTGTTGACCGTCATTGAGCGCGATCCCGAGGCGGTCGCGCGGGCGCTCGGGAACTGAGCGGCGAAAAACCGGAAAAAGCGACAGGCGGCGCCAGGAATGCGCCGGTTTCACCTCCCGCGGCGGCCACCGTTCGGCGAGGGCGGCAGGTAAGGCGCGCGCGGGCCGACCGGCGGAATCGTCCGGTTCGGGTCGGTTGCTCCCGGCGGCAGGCCGTACGGGGAGGGCGCGCCGGGGATGCCCGCAGGCGGCGTTCCGCTCGGCCCATAGGGGCCTTCTCCCGGCTGAGGAAGGGGACCGTTGGGATCGGGCAGGTAGGGGCCGGCCGCATCCGGAGGCCCGCCGTAACCCGGCGTTCCCGGACCTTGGCCCTGCGCCGCGCCGTAGCCCGGCAGTCCCGGCGTCGGCGTTCCCGGGGACGGGACGGCCGCCGCGCCGTAGGCGCCGAGACCGCCGGCGCCCGAAGCCGGATAGGGGGCGGCGTCCGCTTCCTGCCGCGCCTCAACCGCAATCCCGCCGGCCATGCCCGCGGCAGCGCCGCCCGCGCCGCCGCCGCCGCCCGCCTGATCCTTGCGGTAGTCGTAAACGAACTCCCATTCGTTGTACATCTCGCGGCCCTGGTAGGTCTTGACGCCGAAATCCTCGACCAGCGAAGCCACCCCGGCGATGCCTTCCTGAAAGGCCGCCGTCGGAGCGCCGGCGGAGGCTTGCTGCGCTTGCGCGTAACCCTGCAACCCGGCCAAGCCCCCGGGCCGCGGCGTGGTCAGCAGCTTTTGGATGATGCTCGTCGCTCCCGCCGAAATGCCTTGCGCGCCGAATCCGGCGGGCGCGCCGCCGGGGGTAATGCGCAGCCGGCCGCCCGCCGCGCCGGGCGGCGTCTGAAAACCGATGGGCATCGACGGCTGCATGCCGCCGAAGCCCGGCGGCCCCCGATTGGGCCCCCGATTGGGACCGGGGGCGGGCTGCCGCCGTCCCTGCCGGCCGAACGGAGCATTGGGGTCGGGCAGCGGCCGGTTCTCGAACATCGGCATTCGGCTCGGCAGCATGGCGCTGTAATCGGGCTGCCCCGGAACCGGCCGCCCGCCGGGGCCGGCCTGCGGCGGCTGCTCCCCGCCGGGCGGCTGCGTCCCCTCGGGAAATTCGAAACCCTGGTTGTAGCGCGCTTGCTGCGTCTGGTCGGGCGCGGCCGACCGGCGCACGGCCCGCGCCCGCGCGCCGCCCTGGAACTGCCCGACGGGCTGCGGCGGAAGGGCGGCGCGGCGCTGTTCGGCAACGCGCTCTTGGGCTGAGCCGCCCGGCCCCGGCCGCCCGTCGGAGGCAAGCCCCCCGGCGTCCCGCCGCTGCGCCGTCCCGCCGCCAAAGCCCGACAGCCCGCTCGATTGCCCGAACGCCGAGCCGAGACCGTCTTCCTCGACCTCCTCCGCCAAGTCGTAGATCAGAGAATCTTTGAACCGCCCGTTCGCGCCCATGCGGATCAGGCGCCACTCGTCTTCGCCCGTCAGCGGATCCTTGTAGCGCTTGCGCAAGTAGCGCACGTCTTCCGTCTGTTCAAGGTCGTCGATCTTCTCGGGATATTTTTTGTGCTCGCGGAAATAGAGTTCGATCGCGCGCTGGTACTGCTTGCCCCGATAAACCAGCGTCTCTTCCTTGACGCGCTGCGCCTGCACCGCCATGCGCGGGACGGTCAGCGCCAGCGACGCCAGCAGAATCGCCGACGAAGCCAGCAGCGCGACCAGCACGTAGCCGCCTCGGGGGTCGCCCCGCGGCGGCGTCTTAACGCGGTTCCGCAAGCGCAAGCGTCTGCTCCTGTTCGAACTGCAAGTCTTCGATCACGATGGCGTCGAAGCCGATACTCTTGATTTTATAGCGGCCGCGCAAAACCTCGCCTTCGCCGCCGATGACGATCTCCTCGCCGTCGAGCAGAAAGCCGCGCCTGACGTTCGCCCCCGGCTTGCCGGCCAAGCCGTAGTATTTCCAGGTCAAGCGCGGCATCGCCGGCTTGCCGGGCTTCGGCGGCTCCGCGCGGGGTTCTTCCCGCTGCCTGGCGAGCTGCTCTTGCAAGCGCTGTTGCGCCGCCCGCGTTTTTTCCTCCGACGGCGGCGGGGGAGTCGGCTTGCGGACGCCGAAATTGAAGATGTCGCGCTCGATCGCCTCGAAGGCCACGCCGCGCACGCCCGCGAGCAGATCGGTGCGCAGCGTGGGGTCGGCGGTTCGCGGGTCGGGCGGCGCTTCCGTTTTCGAGCGGCCCATGCGCGGGCGGAAACGCTCGCCCCGGCGGAACGTTTTCTCCGCTTTCGCGGGCGCGGGCTGCGCCGCCGACGCGGCGGGAGTCGAAACGGCCGCCGAGCGGCCGGAACCCGCAGGCGCAGTTCCGCTGAAAAACTGGTAGTAAACCACCGCCGCCAGCACGGTCAGCACGGCGCCCAGCCGCGTCAGGCTTTTCTTGTCCGCGCCAAGCGTCATCCGCGCCATCTACAGGTTCCTCACGAAGGTATCGACGCGCATGTTGATTTGCAACTCGTTCGCGCCGCTGTCGGCGCGCGGGGAGGCGCCCAGCGAGCCGATGATGAAAAACAGTTCCGAACGGTCGAGCGCGTTCAGCAGCTTGACCAGATTTTCGTAGCGTCCGCGAAAGTTGGCGTTGATCGACAGGATGCCGTAGTTGTCGCTGCCGTCCACCGATTCCACTTCGTACGCCGTCTCGCGCACTTCGACGCCCGATTTGCCGGCGGCGCTGCCGATCTCGCTGAGCAGCGCGGAAAACGCCGACCGCCGATCGAGCGTAATCTGCCGCACGAGCTCCCTGCCCTCGTCGTCGGCCCACTCGAGCCGCTCGGCGACCCCCGCCGCGGCCGCCAGACGTTCCCGCCGCGATGCGATTTGCGCCTCCAGCGCGGCGATGCGCGCGCCCTGCTCGGCTTCGCGGTTCGACAAGGGGCGCACTGCGGCCAGATAGAACGTCAGGTCGAAAACGGCCAGCGCGGCAATCGCGATCAGCGCGGTCTTCGGCTTGACCCGGTCGGCCCGCGGCGCCGGCGGCAATCCGCTCTTAGAGTTCCTGCTCATAGCTCACCGCCAGTTGATAGCGGAACGTGGGGTTGGTCTCGGTCGGCGGCGCGCTGCCGCGCACGTTCGGATAGCCGAACGCTTCGGAATTCTCCAGAGCAATCAGCAACTCGATGAAATCTTCCGGCGTCTTCGCGCCGACCGTCATGTCGAGTTGAATCGTGCCGCCGTAGGCGACCTCCGGGCGGATCGTCACCGCCCGCACGTCGGGCGGCAAGACCTTTTCGAGATCGGCGAAAGTCCTGGTCCAGGAAATGCCCTTGCGCAGCAGCAGTTGATTGAGAAAGGCCGAGCGGTCGAGTATTTCCACGCCTTCCGGCGCATTCAACTTCGATTCCGCCTCGGCCTCGGCGCGGGCGATGCGCGCGAGCTCGGTCTGAAGCTGCTTTTCCCGCGCAATCAACTCGCCGGGCAGTTCGCTGCCGCCGGCGAACGTCCAGACCAGAGCGGCCAGCGCCGCCGTCAACGCGCCCCCGGCGGCGCCCAACAGCAGCCGCGACGCGCGCTTGCCGCCGAACGGTTCCGCCGCCAGGTTGATCTCGATGCGCATCGTTCCCTTCGATCTCAAGCGGCGTGCAAATACCCCTGGATGCCCGCATCCTCCGCGCCCGCAGCGCCGCTTGCCGAGCGCAGGGCTTCCACCGGACAGCCGAACTCGCGCGCAAAGCAAGCGATCGCGGGTTCGAGCGCCTCGCCGAATCCGGCCAGCAGCAGCTTGGCGGCGGGCGCGCCGAAGCGGTCTTCGATGTAAGCGAACGTCGGGTACATGTCCGCGGCGAGCTCGAGCAGCGCCGCTTCCATCGACTCGCCGCGCTCCGTCGGAGCCTCCACGGAACGCACCAGCCGCACGGCCGCCGCATCGACCGCGATCATGGTCATCGAGCCGCCGCAGAGCCGGGTGACGAGCGTCATCTCCTCGGGCGAAACGAGGTTGAGCATCGCCGCCGACGAAGGCGAGACGAAACCCAGATGCAGCCCAAGCCCGGCGAACAGCCGCTCCAACGGCCGCACCGTGTCCGCGGCCGCGGCCGCGGTCAGCACCGAAAGGGCGCCGCCGCGCGCGCGCTGCGCCTGATAGCCGATTCGCGCCGCGTCGATGTCGAAGGGAACCGTTTTCTTCAGGCGCAGCGCGATCAGCGAGCGGACGGCGTCGGCTTTCGACGGCAGCGCGTCGAAATCGAGCACGGCAACCCGCGCAGCGGCGTCGGGCAGCAAAACGGCCGCGGCGGGGCGCGGAACCGGCGCCAACTCGGCCAGCATTTCCTCGAGCAGGGCGCGCAGCGCGTCGGCATCGACGATCTCGGCCTTGCCCGCAGCGAACTGCATCGCGCCGTCCGGCAGACCGCGGCGAACGCGCGCTTCCACCGCCGTCCCGGCCCGCCTGACGCCCGTCAAATGCTCTTCGCCGAGCTCGAAAACGAGCGGCGGCGGCGGGTCGGGCAGCAGTCTGTCGAGGATTCGCAGCATGGCGCGGCAGCTTGGTCGATGCGGCTAGTCGATGAAGGTAACCTTGTTGATCTCTTTCAAGGTCGTCAGGCCGAGGCGGACGCGCTCCACGGCCGAATCGCGCAGCGTCTGCATGCCTTCTTCGCGGGCGGCGCGGGCGACCTCGGAGTTCGGGCGCTTGTCGAGGATCAACTCGCGGATGTGGTCGGACATGTCGAGCAACTCGTGGATCGCCGTCCGCCCGCGGAACCCCGTCCCCGAGCATTCGATGCAGCCTTCGCCCTCGGCGAACTCGAAGTCTGCCCACTCGCCCAGGGGCAGATTCGCCTGTTCGACCCATGCCGCCGGGTAGCGGCGCGCCACCTTGCAATGCTCGCAAATCAGGCGCACCAGGCGTTGGGCCAGGATGCAGTTCAACGCGGAGACGAAATTGTACGCCTCGACGCCCATGTTGAGGAAACGGCCGAGCACGTCAACCACGTTGTTCGCGTGAACTGTAGTGAAAACCAGATGCCCCGTCAGCGCCGACTGGATGGCGATCTGCGCCGTGTCGGGGTCGCGGATTTCGCCGACCATGATCTTGTCCGGATCGTGGCGCAGGATGGAACGCAGCCCGCGGGCGAAGGTCAGCCCCTTTTTCTCGTTGACCGGAATCTGGGTCACGCCGTGAAGCTGGTACTCCACCGGGTCTTCGATGGTGACGATCTTGTCTTCGTCGGTCTTGATGTCGCTCAGCGCCGCGTACAGCGTGGTCGTCTTGCCCGAACCGGTCGGCCCGGTGACGAGCACCATGCCGTACGGCTCGCGGATGTAATGGTCGAAACGCTTGCGGTCGCGCTCGGAAAAGCCGACCACGTCGAGCGAAAGCGCGGAAAACTTCTCGCTCATCGACTCCTTGTCGAGGATGCGCAGCACGCAGTCTTCGCCATGCACCGTCGGCATGATCGAAACGCGAAAATCGATCTGGCGGCCTTTGTAGCGCACGCGGAAACGGCCGTCCTGCGGCACGCGCCGCTCGGCGATGTCGAGCTCGCTCATGACCTTGATGCGCGAAACGATCGTCTCGTGCCAATCTTTCGAGATCGGCGGCATGGCGTAGTGCAGCACGCCGTCGATGCGGTACTTGATGGCGACCTCGGCGTTCCGCGTCTCGATGTGGATGTCGCTGGCGCGCCGTTCGAGCGCGTTGAAAATCGTCGTATCGACCAAGCGGATGATCGGCGAAATATCGGCGTCGCCGGTCAGCTTGTCGATCGAAAGCGTCTCGCCCGCGTCTTCCGCGCGGACCACGTCGAGCACGAAACCCTCGGTGACTTCCTCCAGCACGCGCTGCGATTGCTCGGTTTTCTTGAGCAGGTCGTTGATCTGCGACAGCGTCGAAACGCCGATGCGCAGCTTCTTGCCCAACAGCAGCGAAATCTCGTCCAGTTCGGGCAATTGCCGCGGGTCGGCCACGGCGATTTCCAGCGCGCCGCTCTCTTCCGTCATGGGGACGAAGTTGTAGCGGAACATCAGATCGACGGGAATCGAGCGGAACAACTCGCTGTCGATGTGGACGTTCCCCAGGTCGATGTAGCGGTAGCGGTAGCGCGCCGCGACTTCGCGGGCGTGCTTTTCCTCGTCTTCGCGGGAAATGCGGATGGGTTCGTCCGTCCCCGCCGTGCTCTGCGCCGCCATATTCTCCAGACCCGAGGCCGCGCCGGCGGCCCCTGATAGTTAAGGACGCCGCAACGCCCCGCGGCGTTCAATCGACTTTGCGCGCGGCGGCCGCGGCGCCCCCGCTATATCTGCTCGGCCAGGGTGAAAATCGGCAGATACAGCGAGATCAGCACGAAGGCGACGAAGATGCCCATGAAGATCATGATCGCCGGCTCGATCAGGCTCAGCAGCGCGGCCGTCTTGGTCTGCACCTCGTCGTCGAAAAACTCCGCCACGGAATTGAGCATCCGCGGCAGCGCTCCGGTCGTCTCGCCGACGTGGATCATCTCGACCGACAACGAAGGGAAAATGCCGGTTTCCAGCAGGCTCTTCGACAGCGGCCGCCCCTCGCTGACCTTTTCCCGCGTTTCGCCCATGGCCGCGCGCACCAGTTGCGAGCCGATCGACTCGCTCGTCGTTTCGAGCGTCTGCACCAGAGGGATGCCGCCGGCCAGCAAGGTGCTCATCAGGCGCGAAAGCTGCGCAACCTGATACTTGATCCAGATCTGCCCGAAAACGGGCGCGCGCAGCTTGAGGCGGTCGAGCGAGCGCCCCGCCGTTTCCGTGCGCATGCCCCAGACCGCGGCGGCGGCCAGCGCCGCCAGCGCGCCGAAAATCGGCAGCGCGTTCTGCTGCGCCGTCACGCCGACGGCGACGAGAACCTGCGTCGCGTAGGGCAGCGCCGCGTCCATCGAGTCGTACAGCGCCGAAAACTCGGGCACGACGAACGTCACCAGAAATACGACCAGCGCCAGCACCAGACAAACCAGCGCCGTCGGATAGATCAGCGAAACCAGAATCTTCTTGCGGATCGCCAAGGCCAGCTTCTGATAGTTGACGTAGCGCTCGATAACCTCGTCCAGCGCGCCCGAACGCTCCCCGGCCAGCAGCGAAGTCGTGTAGATCGGCGGGAAGAACCCGCGCTTGCGGAAAGCCTCGGAAAGCGGCGTGCCCGTCTCGACGTCGCCATGCACCGCCTCGACGTGCGCCGCCAGCGTCTTGTTCCTGACGTTCGCCGCAAGCAACTCGAGCGACTTGAGAATGGGCAGGCCGGCGCGGATCAGCGTCACGAATTGCTCGTTGAAAATGATGAACTGCTCCAGATGCAGCCGCCCCTTGCGCGCGCCGAACTGCATCTCGGCCAGAGCGCGCCGCGGCTTGATCGAATAGATCAGCAGGCCCCGCTCGGCGTACTGCTCGCGAAGCTCCGCCGCGGACGCCGCGGCGTGGACCTCTTCGTGTACGCGGCCCTGGGGGTCGGCGTATTTCAGGACGTATTCCGCCATGCCTTCGCAGCCCTTTGCCCTTTTAGGCCCCTTGCCCTCTTATGACTATGACGCGCGGCGCGCCTCGATCGTGCAGCGCGCCCCAATCGCGCAGCGCGCCGAGGAAGGCCTGAACAAGCGTCAACCGGAGCAAGCGCAACGGAATGCCGCCGGTTGAGGGCGGTTGCGAATAGGATTGATCCTCTTTTCGACTGGAAGATTCGCGCCCTCATTCAACGGCAATGGTGGCGCCGGATTGGCTGCTGCGGCCGGCGACGCTGAGGCGCAACTCCGCCGCAGCCGACGGCGGGATGTTGCGCGGCGCCTCCGCGACGACCACGTACAGGCCGACCATGCTCGGCGCCAGCCCCGAGAAAAGGACGTTCTCCGGCGCAAGCGCGTACGCGCCGATCCAGACCTGAGGCTGCGCTGCGGTATGCCGCAAGACCGCGTTCGAGCCGTCGGCCAGGCAGAGGCCGTCCGGCGGGCACGAGTTCATGCCGTCGGCGGGCGGCGCGGGCTCCACCGCGCCCAAGCCCGTCGCGTAAATCTCCAGCACGTCGCCCGCCCGCGCCGGGCGGCTGCCTTCAGCGAAGCCGAGCGGCGCGGCCAGATCCGTCGTCCCTGCGAACAGCGCCAGCGCCTGACCGCTGCCTTCGCCCGACGCCGTGAACACGCCCGGCGCATAGGGGCCGACCCAGAAGCGCCGCGGCCAACTGCTCTCGCCGCCGGACTCCACCACCACGCTCGCCAACGCCAAGCCGCCCGCTTCCAACTGTTCCATGCCCAGCGCCCAGGGCAACTGCGCCTCGATGCGCCGCGGACCCACCGAAAACAGCGGAACCGCCGCGCCGTCGAACAACACGCGCGCGCCGCCCAGGCTCGTCGGCAGCGGGAAGCCCTCGGCCACGACCGGCTCGCCGGAAGCGAAGTTCACCCCCTGCACGACCACCACCGAACCCGGCGACACGGGCTGCAACTGCGGCCCGAACAGCCCCGCCTCGCCGTAGGCGCTCGCCCGCGCGGCGTCGAACACGCCGCCGCTCTCCGATACCGCCGGCCCCGTCGGCGGGGGGACTTCCAGCACGATATTCACTCTGGCCGTGAGGCGGCCGCCGGCGCGGATGTACAGCCGACCGCGGTGGGTTCCCGGCCGCAGCCCCAGCGGATTGACGGTCACGCGCAGGGTGATCGTCTCGCCGTCGGCCAAGCGGCCCCGCCATTGGGCAGCGCTGCCCTCCGCCCGCGAGACCTGGATCCAGCGCACGCTGGGCAGCGCCTGGAAGTCCGTCGCGCCGCCTGCGGCGCGCAGCGTGAGCGTCTGCGACATCGGCTCGTCCGGGGCGGCGTCCGGCGCCGGCGCGAACGACAATTCGGAAACCCCCACCGGCTCCACCGTCGGACCCGGTTCCGGCGGTGGCGGTGCTAAGGATGCCTGGCTGAGCTTGCGGATGATGTGGTTGAGCCGGTCGGCGAAGTAGATGTTGCCCGAACCGTCCGCGGTCATGCCGCTGGGGCCGTTGAGTTGCGCTGACGTTGCGCCGCCGTCCCCGTTGTAGCCGGCCGTCCCGGTTCCCGCGATGGTGGAGATTTTGCCCGTCGATGCATCCACCTTGCGGATGCGGGAGTTGCTGTAATCGGCAATATAGATGTTGCCCGATCCGTCCACCGCCACGCCGGCGGGGCTGCGAAGTTGCGCCGCCGTCGCCGCCCCCCCGTCGCCGCTGTAGCCGGCCGTCCCGTTTCCCGCCGCGGTGGAGATATTCCCCGTGGATGCATCCACCTTGCGGATGCGGTGGTTGAGCGTATCGGCGATGTACAGGTTGCCCGATCCGTCCACCGCCACGTCTATGGGGCTGCGGAGCCGCGCCGTCGTCGCCGCCACCTCGTCGCCGTTGTAGCCTTGCGTCCCGGTTCCCGCCACCGTGGAGACGGCTCCCGTGGATGCGTCCACCCTGCGGATGCTGTGGTACCAGCTCTCGGCGATGTACAGGTTGCCCGATCCATCCACCGCCATGCCTCTGGGGCGGCTGATTTCCCCCCCGCCCACCGGCACTGTGGAGATGTTGCCCGTGGATGCGTCCACCTTGCGGATGCGTCCGTTGCTGTGATCGGCGATGTACAGGTTGCCCGACCCGTCCACAGCTACGCCTCTGGGGCTGTTGATTTGCGCCGCCGTCGCCGCCGCCCCGTCGCCGCTGTAGCCGGCCGTCCCGTTTCCCGCCGCGGTGGAGATGTTGCCCGTGGAGGCATCCACCTTGCGGATGCTGTGGCTGCCGGCATCGGCGATGTACAGGTTGCCCGACCCGTCCGCCGCCGCGTCATAGGGGAAGTTGAGTTGCGCCGCCGTCGCCGCCGCCCCGTCGGATGTTGCTCTTCCCGCCACTGTGGAGATGTTGCTCGTGGATGCGTCCACCTTGCGGATGCTGTTGTTGTCCTGGTTGGCGATGTACAGGTTGCCCGACCCGTCCACCGCCACGCCTCTGGGGCGGCTGATTTGCGCCGCCGTCGCCGCCGCCCCGTCTCCGCTGGAGCCTTGCGTCCCGCTTCCCGCCACCGTGGAGATGTTGCCCGTGGAAGCCGTCACCTTGCGGATGCGGTGGTTGTTGCGATCGGCGATGTACAGGTTGCCTGACCCGTCCACCGCCACGCCTATGGGGGCGTTGAGCCGCGCCGACGTCGCCGCCCCCCCGTCGCCGCTGTAGGCTCCCCCGATGTTGCCTGTTGCCCCGCTTCCCGCCACCGTGGAGATATTGCCCGTAGCGGCGTCCACCCTGCGGATGCGGTGGTTGTTCGTATCGGCGATGTACAGGTTGCCCGACCCGTCCACGGCTACGCCATAGGGGTTGCTGAGCCGCGCCGACGTCGCCGCCCCCCCGTCGCCGCTGTAGCCCAACAACCCCGTTCCCGCCACCGTGGAGATATTCCCCGTGGATGCATCCACCTTGCGGATGCGGCGGTTGCTGTAATCGGCGATGTACAGGTTGCCCGCGCCGTCCACCGCCACGCCTCTGGGGCTGCGGAGCCGCGCCGATGTTGCCGCCGCCCCGTCGCCGCTGTAGCCGGCCGTCCCCGTTCCCGCCACTGTGGAGATGTTGCCCGTGGATGCGTCCACCTTGCGGATGCGGTGGTTGCCGGAATCGGCGATGTACAGGTTGCCCGACCCGTCCGCCGCCACGCCGCTGTGGCTGTTGAGTCGCGCCGCCGTCGCCGCCGCTCCGTCGCCGCCGTAGCCGAACGCCCCCGTTCCCGCCACTGTGGAGATGTTGCCCGCGGATGCGTCCACCTTGCGGATGCGGGCGTTGAGCGTATCGGCGATGTACAGGTTGCCCGACCCGTCCACCGCCACGCCTCTGGGGCTGCGGAGTTGCGCCGCCGTTGCCGCGGCTCCGTCGCCTATATCCGCGTTTCCCGCGACTGTTTCGATGACCCAGCCGGTTTGCGCCAAGGCGGGGGCGCAGACGCTCGCAGCCAAGACGACTGCAATTGCCGGCGGCGAGTGGAGAACGCGAGTCCCGCGCCCGCGCGAAAGCCCCGCCTTGCCGGCGGCAAGCAGGGCGCGGAGAGAAGACGGAAGGGAAAGAAGGAGCCGCGGGTTAGAGAGCGCGGCGAGCGCGCTTCTCCTTATACGGGCTGACGGGCTGACGGGCTGACGGGCTGACGGGCTGACGGGCTGACGGGCTGACGGGCTGACGGGCTGACGGGCTGACGGGCTGACGGGCTGACGGGCTGACGGGCTGACGGGCTGACGGGCTGACGGGCTGACGGGCTGACGGGCTGACGGGCTGACGGGCTGACGGGCTGACGGGCTGACGGGCTGACGGGCTGACCTCTTCTCATGATACATCCTCCTCACCTCTCATCGCAACAAGAAATCCGCGGCGCGCCGCCAAAACATCAAAAATACCCCCGCAGCAACGCCGAAAACCAACCTTAACGCTTCCCGCAACGGCCTGTCAAGCGCAAACCGGCGGAAAATGAGCAAGCGGGCCGAAAACAGGGCCGCGCCTGGCGGCGCGGCAGGGGTTGGGGGTTAGGGGTTAGGGAAGAAGGGGCCGCGCAGCCCTCAAGCATCGCAACCAACTGCCTGCGCAGACCTTCCCTAGAACCCGATGCGCAAGCCGAACTGGATTTGCCGCGCCGCCCCGGCAACCTGAATCCGGCCGAAAGTCGGCTGATCGGCGAAAGGCTGCGGCAAATCGAAGTTCGCCCGATTGGTCAGGTTGAACGCCTCGACGCGCAGGTCGATGGTCGCCTTGTCGGCGATGCGCAGCGTACGCACGACCGTCGCGTCGAGGCTCGCGAACCCCGGCCCGGTCAGGATGTTGCGCCCCGCGTTGCCGAAGGTCTGCGCCGCCGGCGTTGCGAACGCCGACGTATCGAAAAACCTCTCCGGCGTCGCCCGCCCCGACCGGGGGCTGCCCACCGCGTCCGGCCTGTCCGCGCCGAAAATGCCGCCCGTGTTGCCGGTGTTCGAGTTGTCTTCGCTCAGCCGCGGCGTAAACGGCCGCCCGGAACCGAACGAGCCGATGGCCAGCAGCCGCCAGCCGCGCGTCAGCGCGTTGCGGAACGGCAAATCGTAGGCCGCCGTGAAAACGAACCGGCTGCGCTGATCGAAATTCGACAAGCCGCGCTCGGCGCGGAAATCGCGGCTGTTCTGCGGAAACGCCTGATCGCCGCGCGAACTCAGGAAAGCCGAAACGTCGTCGATCGATTTCGACCAGGTAAACGCGCCGGTAAAGCCCAAGCCGCCGCTGAAGCGCCGCTCCAGCGAGAAAACGCCCGAGTGGTAAACCGATGACGCCGCCGACTCGAACAGCGCAACGTTGGCGAACCCGGCGATGGGCCGCCGCGCGTTGACCTCCCCCGGCCCGGGCGCCGGTTGATTCAGATCGCGCCGGCGCAGCAGCTTCGTCCCCTTCGAGCCGATGTACGAAGCCCGCGCCGTGATCTTCCCCGCGAGGGCTTGCTCTACGCCGGCGCTGAAATGCTGCGCATAGCCGGTCAAAAAATTCGGCTCGATCGCATTCACCGACGGCGGCGGCGCGAACCCCTCGCCCGGAAACGGATCGCTCAGCGTCAGCAGCCGCGTCTGCGACGGGAAGAAAATGCGCAGATCGAAGAACGGCGGGTTGAAGTAGAGGCCGGAGTTCGCTTCGATGACGTGGACCTCGTGGTAAACCCCGTACCCCGCGCGCACGACGAGAGTTTCGCGCGGGTTCCAGCTCAAGCCCACGCGCGGCGCGAAATTGTTGCGGTCGGGCGCGTAACCCGAGCGGCCCAGCGGCGGCGCTCCCGCGGGCTTCAGTTCGCGCGCGCCCAGGTCGAACTGCATGAACCGGTCGTCCGCGTCCGCCGCGGGCGCGTTGTACTCGTAGCGAACGCCCAGGTTCAGGGTCAGCCGGGCGGCGATCTTCCAATCGTCCTGCGCGTAAACGTTCCAGAAACCCGCGCGCAGCCGGAAAGGATTATCGACCGTTGTGCGGATGGCGAAAGTCGGCAGGCCCAACAGCAGGTCGCCGACGGAATGCTGCGACAACGCCCCCAGAAAATTGAACTGCCCGCGCCCGAACAGCCCCTGGATGCCGTCCAGCGCCGCGCGGCGGTGCTCGAAACCCCATTTGTAGGCGTGGCGCCGATCGACGTGGGACACGTGGGCTGCCAGATGCCAGGTGGAATCCTCGCGCAGGATGGGCAGGGCAACGTCGTCGGCCAAGCTCGAAAACCCGGCAACGTTGACCGCCGGAAACCCCGTAAACCGCGGGTCGGCGGACAACCCCGGAATGCCCAGCCCGCCGCCGATATCGTTCCCCGCGTTCTGATGCGTGACTTCGCGGCGCAGGCGGTTGAACCCCAGGCGCGTCTCCATGATCGTGAACGGCGTAAAAACATGGGTGTCGGCCGCAACCAGATTCTGCCCGCGGTCGAGCGTGAAATTGCCGAACCCGGGCACGCCGCTGTCGTCGCCGAAGGGGTCGAACGAGCGGGCGTGACTCAGGTTGTAGCGGAACATCAGCGCGTCGCTGCCGCCGAAATAGCGGTCAACCCGCCCGTACCACTGATTCACCAGCCCGGCGCCGAGCGGAGTCGAGACGAAATTCTGCACCGGGTCGGCGCGGTTCGGGTCGGGCCAGTAAGCCGCCAGGGCGCGCCCGGCGGCGCTCTGCCGCGCCGCCGGAACCCTGTTGCCGGGAAACGGCGCCTGCGTAAAAACGTCGATCACCGGCGAAGACAGCGCTGAGAAATCGCCCCTGCGCGCCGCCGCCGTCGGAACCGCCGCGGTGCGCGTCGCCGCGTCGTCGATCCGCGTCCCCTCGTACCCGCCGAAAAAAAACGTCTTGCGGCGCACGACCGGCCCGCCCAGCGAAACGCCGAACTGATTGCGCCGGAACGGCGGAATCGGCTGCCCGGCCGGGTCGAAAAAGTTGCGCGCGTCGAAATTGTCGTTGCGCAGGTACTCGTAAACCGACCCGTGCAAATCGTTCGTGCCCGAGCGGCTGACCACGTTGACCTGCGCGCCGGCGCTGCGCCCGAACTCCGCCTCGTAACTCGAAGCGTGCAGCCGGAATTCCCTCACCGAATCGAGCGGCGGGCTGACCACCAGGCGGTTGATGTAGATGTCGTTGTTATCGACCCCGTCGAGCAGGAAGTTGTTCGAGACCTCGCGCGCGCCGTTGACGTGCAGGCCGCTGTCGTTTTGCGTCGAAAGCTCCGAGCCGGGCGCGTTGGCGTGGACTCCGCCCGAAAGCAGCGCCAGCGGCAAGAACTCCCGCCGGTTCAGCGGCAGATGGGCGAGTCCCTCGCGGGGGATGACCGTCCCCGTCGAGGCCTTGCCCACGTCGATGGCCGGAACGCCCGCCTCGACCTCGATTCGCGTGTACAGCCGCTCGGGCGCCGCCGCAATCTCCACGGCCACGCGCCGGCCGACGTTCAGCCGCACCCGCCGCGGCGCCGAGACCAGGTCGGGCGCCCGCGCCGCAAGCTCGTATTCGCCGGGGGCAAGCGCGGGGAAAATATAGCTGCCGTCAGCGGCCGCAACCGTCGTTGAAACCCGGTCGGTCTCGACCCGCCGCAAACGGACTTCCGCGCCCGCCGCCGCGCCGCCCGAGGCATCGACGACGCGGCCGACGATCGTCCCCGTCGGCGACTGCGCCGGCGCAACCGCCGCCGGCAGCGCGCCCAAAACCAGAACGCCGATTCGCCGCAGCCGCATGAAACCCCAGTATATGGGGCCGCCCCCGCGGCGTCGTTTTCCGCGCCAACGGCGCCGCCGGCCGCCCCACGCCAAAAAAGTTCGGAAAAATCAGAAAAAAATGTAAGGTCGAGCGTCTCCCGTTCGTTATAGGGGTAGAGGGACAAAAAATCATGCCCGAAACCCGCGGCCGCGAAAACGAATCCGAAAGGATTTTCCCGATGGCGGCGGAGCCGTTTCCGCCGCCCCGCGCCGCAATCCAGGCGTTCCCAACCGCTCCCTCGCCGAAAGGAGACTCGATCATGAAAGCGAAATGGATGAGCATCGTTTCCGGCCTCGAGGCCGCCCTGTTGCTGTTGGCCCTCGGCCTGAGCGCGGCGCCGCCGGCCTATGCGCAAGCGGATGAGACCGGGACCTGCGAGGTCCAGTACTCGTTTGAGAACAAGGATCGTTATGTCTATGGTCCGATCGACAACGAATGTTCTTCGGGTGGGGTTCACAGCGCGCCGTTCGGCAATTGGGGTGTCCAGACGGAATCCAGCGACAAGAAAGACGGCCGCCAGTTCGAAGGCTGGTGCCGCAATCGGATCCTTTGCGACAACAACAACCGCTGCAAGAGGTATTGCACCGATTCATGGTACGAGTGGAACTCCTGCACGTTCCACGAGTGGTCGCCGCCGAATCGCGACTTCTACAACCACAACAACAACACGCAGCAGAAAACCACAAGACGCAACAATCACCACGGGGACGGCAGTGTCTACATTGACGTTCCGTGTCCTTCCGATTCCGATGGAGACGGCTATAAGGAATCGGGTGGATGCCAAGCGTTATTCGCAAACGGCTTCTCTGTCAGCGGTCATAGGATGCAGCTCTACGAGCTCGATGGCAAAGGGATTGGCAGAGCATTCTCTACCGATACGCATGTCGAAACGCTGCGATTTCCCAATCTGACAATCAGCGCCGCCCAAGCAGGTTGTAATGACGCGGACTATTGCAGCGGGAGCCGACTCGGAACATGGCATGGTCCATACAGCTCGAGTTCGCGCAAGACATCGGCAAAAGCCGCAATTCGGATTGTTCGCGCCCGGTTTCGGGATGATCTCTCGCAGGATTGTTGCGATCCGGTGGTAGATTCCGAATGCGCTGCTCAATAAGGAGGCCAAAAATGAGAAGAATTTGTGCGCTGTTGCTTTCAGCAGTCTTGCTGTCCGCTCCCTCGGTCCAAGCAAAAACCGTCGTCGTGCGGGTCGGCTGGGAAAAAGCGCAGGCGATGCTGACGCAGGACGATTTCCTGCCCGCGGTCCGTGTCGAATTGCAGTCGGGCAAGCGGCTCAAGGGAAAACTCGTCGGAACGACCGACGAGGCCTTGCGCATCGAGCGCAAGAAGGCGGAAACGGCGATTGCGCGGGAAGATATCCGCGCAATTCGACTCGTCCCCCGCAAAGCGTCCCGCCAGGAAAACCGCGCCGTTGCCCTCGTGGCCGGAACCGCCGCCGGCTTCGGAGGGGGAGCTTTGGCGTCTCTTTATTGCTGCTTCGGTGACGGCAGCCCCGGCAGCGTATCTTTGGGCTACGTGATATTTTTCGGCGCGTGGGCGGCGATTCAGGTTTTGACCTACCGGCTCGGCCTGCGCGCCGACCGCGGCGCCGTGCTGCTCGAGTTGACCGAGGCCGCGGCGGATGCTTCGCTGTCTGCGCCCTTGCCAACGGAGCAGACTTCCCCAGTCGAGGAGAAACAACTGCAAGAATCAAAAGCGACCCCACAAGGAGACCGGCGATGAGAAAAATCTGTGTACTGTTGCTTTCGGCGATTTTGCTGGCCGCTCCCGCGGCCCAAGCAAAAACCGTTGTCGTGCGGGTCGGCTGGCAGAAGGCGCAAACCATGCTGGCGCAGGACGATTTCCTGCCCGCGGTCCGTGTCGAATTGCAGTCGGGCAAGCGGCTGAAGGGGAAACTCGTCGGAACGACTGCCGAAGCCTTGCGCATCGAGCGCAACAAGGCGGAAACGGCGATTGCGCGGGAAGACATCCGCGCGATTCGGCTCGTCCCCCGCAAGGCGTCCCGCCAATCGAATCGTATGCTCGCCATCGCGGGCGGCGCCGCCGCCGGACTCGGAGGCGGAATCTTGACGGCCGGCCTTTGCTGCGGAATTCTGGATGAACTGACCACTTCGCCTGCAGCGGCCTGGACGGCGTTTTTCGGCGCGTGGGCGGCGATTCAGTTCCTGACCTACCGGCTCGGCCTGCGCGCCGACCGCGGCGCCGTGCTGCTCGAGTTGACCGAAAACGCGGCGGATGCTCCGCCGGCGCCGCAGCCCGCCCCGAACCGGCAAACCGCGCCCGCGCCCGGCTAAAACCGGCGGGGCAGCGCCTCGAAGCCGTCGTTACTCAGCTTCTTCCGCGCGGCCTCGGCCGCTTGCTCGCTGGGCAGCGGCCCGACCACCACGCGGAACAATTCGTCTCCCGGCATGCGCCGGACGGCGGCG
Organism: Bryobacterales bacterium; assembly: GCA_965242705.1. Taxonomy (GTDB): domain Bacteria; phylum Acidobacteriota; class Terriglobia; order Bryobacterales; family UBA6623; genus CATQHP01. Next base: position 3,103,003 of record OZ251486.1, on the reverse strand, counting down.
GCGTACCCCCTCTCGCGCAGACGGCTCGCCAGCGCCCGCGCATCCTTGTCCAGGCGCAGCGCCGCAACCTGCAAATGCAGCCTCTGACCCGCCGCCGCTTTCGCCGCCGGTTTGGCAACCGGCTTCCGCGCCGCGGGCTTCGGCGCAGGCGCTTTCGGCTTGGCGGGCGCTTTTGCCGCGGACGGCTTCGCCGCGGCATTCTTCGCAACGGCGGCCTTCGCCGGCTTCGGCTTCGCTTCCGGCTCGACCAGCGCCTCCACCTTGGGCGGGTCTTCCAGCAGCGACCGCGGCAGCATCCCCTTCCGCGTCTCGGGCTCCGGCGCTTCGCTCAAAACCGCCGCCTCGCTCGGCCCGGCCCGCTCGCCCCGCCCATAACCGATCGTGTATCCCCAAAAGAAAAACAGCGAAAAGAACACGGCCGCCGAAAAGAACAGAAACAGCAAGTGCCTGCTGCCGACAACCAGTTGAATATCGTCCTGCCGCTTGCGAGCCATGACGCCATTCTACCGAAAGCAAAACATTTTGGTTACGAATTGTTTTCTTCTCCGCCGCCTTCCCCGTTCCGCTCCGCGCTCCAACGCGCCAGGCCCGCAAAAATGTCCACCGGCAGCGGGAAAACGACCGTGGTGTTCTTCTCCGCGCCGATCTCCGTCAGCGTCTGCAAGTAACGCAGCGTAATCGACGACGGCTGCTCGCTGAGTTGCCGCGCCGCCTCGGTCAGTTTCTCCGCCGCCTGCATTTCGCCGTCGGCGTGGATCACCTTGGCCCGCCGCTCGCGCTCGGCCTCGGCCTGGCGGGCGATGGCGCGGATCATCTGTTCCGGCAGATCGACGTGCTTGACCTCGACCGCCTGCACCTTGATGCCCCACGGCCCCGTGTGGTCGTCGAGCGTTTCCTGCAAGCGCGCGTTGAGCTTCTCCCGCTGGCTGAGCAACTCGTCCAGGTCGGCCTCGCCCAGCACCGAGCGCAGCCGCGTTTGCGCAAGCTGCGACGTCGCATGCACGTAATGCGACACCTCGACGACCGCCTTGGCCGGCTCGATGACGCGGAAGAACACGACGGCGCTGACCTTGACCGTAACGTTGTCGCGGGTCACCACGTCTTGCGAAGGCACTTCCAGCGTCTCCACCCGCAGCGACATGCGCACCATGCGGTCGATGGGCGTGAAAACCAGCACCAGCCCCGGCCCCTTCGGCCTGGGCATCAACCGCCCCAGCCGGAAGATGACCCCCCGCTCGTACTCCGAAAGAATCTTGATGCTGTTGATCAGGTAGAGGATGACGATAATCGGCACGATCCACCCGAAGCCAAAACCGAACATATGTCAACTCCTTTCTTCCGCCGGCATTTTTTCTTCCGTCAGCGGCTCGACCTCGAGCCGCAAGCCCTCGACCGCGGCCACGCGCACTTTGCGGCCTTCTTCGATGGGCCTGTTCGAGCGCGCGTTCCACCACTCGCCATGCACGAAAACCCGCCCCGCGCCGGCGACCGGCGTTTTCGCCACGCCGATTTCGCCGACCATGGCGCTGCCGCCCGAGGCCTGCTTGTAGCGGAACGAACGCACCGCCAAGTGCAGCAGGAACACGCTGATCGCGGCGAACGGCAGCGTCACCGCGGCGGCCGGCCCCCAGCCGATTCGCAGTTCCGGAACGTCGGTTTCGATCAGAATCACCGCGCCTAGCGTCATCGCCGCCGCCCCGCCCGCGGCCAGGATGCCGTTCGTCGGCGTCATCGCTTCGACTACGAAAAAGACGACCGCCAGCGCCAGCAGCATCGCCCCCGTCCAATCGATCGGCAGCACGGAAAGCGCCATCAGCCCCAGAAGCGCCAGGATGCCGCCCAATACGCCGGGCAGCACCAGCCCCGGACTGGAAAACTCGATATACACGCCCAACAGCCCCAAAACCAGCACGACCAGCGCGACGCTGGGGTCGATCAGCGGCAGCAGCACCTTTTGGCGCAGGCTCGTTTCCAGCGTGTAGGTCTGCGCCCCGGCGAGCTCGAGAATCTGCTCCTCGCCGTCGAGGCGCGCGACGGTGCGGCCGTTCAATTGTTCGATCAGGTCGTCCACGTCTTTGGCGACCACTTCGATCAGGTTCGCTTCGAGCGCGTCCTGCTCGGTGAACGAACGGCTTTCCAGAACCGCTTCCTCGGCCAGTTCGCTGTTCCGCCCCCGTTGGTCGGTGATGGCGCGCAGCGACGCGGCGGTATCGTTCTCGACCTTCTGCTTCATCGTTTCGTCCATTTCGCCGGCGGCCAACACCGGATGCGCAGCGCCGGCGTTCGTGCCCGGAGCCATGGCCGCGACGTCCGCCGCCACCAGGATGATGAAGCCGGCCGAAGCCGCGTGGCCGCCGCTCGGCGTCACGTAGGTAACCACCGGCGCCGGCGAAGCCACGATCGCCTGCACGATCTCTTGCGTCGCCGTGAGCAGGCCGCCGGGCGTATTGATGCGCAGAATCACGGCGGAATCGCCCTCGCGCCCGGCCTTTTCCAGCCCCTCGACGATGATCTCGGCCGTCAACGGATGCACGACCCGGTCGAGATCGAGCAGCAGGACGCGCGGCGGCGCGGCAAGCGCCGGCGCCGCCGCGGCGGCCCAAGCCGCCGCCAAGAAACCGAAAACCAGCCCGCGCCGCCGCATCGAACGAATCGGTTTTAGTATAGACCCCGCGCTATGGACGCGCCGCCGCCCGCGCGGGCATAATGTTATGGGTGCGCGGCGGCCGAGCCGGCGCCCCATTCGCCCGATGCTTTTCTGGCTGCTGCTCATCGTCGGCCTGCTGGCCGCGGCCTGCGCCCTGCGCTGGGCGGCCTCGGCCGTCTGGGTGGCGCTGATCGGCAACCGCTGGAACGCCCTCGACGGCCCCGACCGCCGCCGCTGACCGCCCGCCGCTACAGTTCCAACCGGCTCAGCGAGATGCCGCCGCCGAAACAAACGTCCACGTCCGAACCCGCGGCGCGCTCCCGCTGCCGGTAACGCCCCGCGTAGGCGTACTCCCCGTTTTCACGGCTGTAGGCCAACTCCAGCGGACGGGTATCGACGCGGCACTCGACCACCGGCGGCTGCGCCGCCTCGCCTTCCGGCGGACAGGGCAGATTGACGTTCCAGAAAACCCCCGGCGGCGTCCCCCGCGCCAGCAGATCGGCCAGAATCGGCCGAATCCAGGCGCCCGCCCGCCGCCAGTCCGCGGGCGTCAGCAGCCGGTCGCGGTAGTGCGAAAGCGCCACCGCCGGCAGGCCGTGCATCGCCGCTTCGCGGGCCGCGGCGACCGTTCCCGAATAGTAGATATCGACCCCCAGGTTGCCCCCCGCGTTGATTCCCGCCAGCACCCAATCGAAGCGCCCGCGGAAATCGTGCAGCGCCACGCGCACGCAGTCCGCCGGCAGCGCATCGACGACCCACTCGTTTTCGCCGCGCCGCTCCACCTGAAACCGCCGCTCGGTCGTCGTCGCGTGGCTCGACCCCGAACGCTGCTCCGCCGGCGCCGCGATCAGCGTCCCCGCGGCTCCCGCCGCGGCGCCGGCCAGCGCCCGCAGCCCCTCCGCGTCGATGCCGTCGTCGTTGGTCAGCAGGAAACGGGTCTCGGAAATCGCCGCCACGAATCCATTTTGCCCCATCCCGGCAAACCCCATCCCGACAAAGCAGCCGCCCGCGGCGGCAGGGCGCCGAATCCGCGCCGGTCGCCGGCCTACGCGGCCGCCAGCTCGCGCGAACGGAAATAGCCGATCGTTTCGCGCAAACCCTCTTCCAGCGAAACGGTCGGCGCCCAGCCGAGCGCGCGCTTCGCCTTGGCGATGTCCGGCCGGCGCTGCTTCGGGTCGTCCTGCGGCAGATCGTGGAATTCGACGGCGCACGCCGAGCCGACGATGCGCTGGATGCGCTCGGCGAACTCGCGCACCGTCAACTCCTGCGAACTGCCGATGTTCACCGGGCCGTGCTCGCTTCCGGCAATCAACAGGGCAATCCCGCGCACCGTATCCGACACGTAACAGAAACTCCGCGTCTGCGAGCCGTCGCCGAAAACCGTAAGCGGCTTGCCTTGCAGCGCCTGCGAGACGAACGCCGGCACGACCCGCCCGTCGTCGAGCTTCATGCGCGGCCCATAGGTGTTGAACAGCCGCGCCAAGTGCGTATTCACCCCGTACTCGCGGCGGTAGGCCGCCGTCAGCGCCTCGGCGAAGCGCTTCGCTTCGTCGTAAACCGAGCGCGGCCCCACCGGGTTCACGTTGCCCCAGTAGTCCTCGCGCTGCGGATGCTCCAACGGGTCGCCGTAGCATTCCGACGTCGAAGCCAGCAGGAACGCCGCGCCGTCGCGCCGGGCGATCTCGAGCATGGTCTTCGTTCCCGCCGAATTGACCGCCAGGGTTTCGAGCGGCGCCCCCAGATAGTCCCTCGGACTGGCCGGCGAAGCCATGTGCAGCACGTAATCGAACCGGCCGCCCGGGTCGAACGGCTCGCAAACGTCGTGCTCGAGCAAGCGAAAACGAGGGTTGCCGCGCAAATGGACGATGTTTTCCCGCCGGCCGGTGGAAAAATTGTCCGCGGCGACGACCTCGCAGCCCGCCGCCAGCCAGTAGTCGCAAAGATGGGAGCCGATAAAACCGGCCCCGCCGGATACAAGCACGCGCAACGAGCTTCGTCCCTTCTTCCGTCCGCGGGCGCCGGCGCGGCTTCGCCGGAAAAACGGACGGTCTTTCCATTCAATCACAGCCCGTTCCATCGAACCGCCGGTCCATCGAAGGGAACGCCCCGCGCCGCGCAGGCTTGCGCCCGCCGCGCCCCGTGCGGAATCATAGGGGCGGCATTATAACGGCGCAAGGAGGCGCAGCGATGGATCGACGCAACGCACTCAAAGGCATCTTCGGCGGCGGTTTGGCCGCGCTGCCCGCCGCCCGGGCCCGGCCCGCCCCGCAGCAGCCCCGCCGCGGCCTGCCCGAACTGAAAATTACCGACGTGAAAACCATCCTGACCGCGCCGCCCGGCCTGCCGCGCACGCTCATCGTCAAGATCGAAACCAGCGAGCCGGAACTCCACGGCTACGGCTGCGCCACCTTCACCCAGCGCGCCAAGGCCGTGGTCGCCGCCGCGGACGAGTTCCTGCGCCCCTTCCTCAAGGGCAAGAACCCCGACCATATCGAAGACATCTGGCAAACCATGTACGTCAGCTCGTACTGGCGCAACGGCCCCGTGCTCAACAACGCCATGAGCGGCGTCGATCAGGCGCTCTGGGACATCAAGGGCAAGCGCGCCGGCATGCCGGTTTACGCCCTGCTCGGCGGCAAGGCGCGCAACGGCGCCGACGTGTACCGCCACGCTTCCGGCGCAACCCCCGAAGAAGTCGAAGAAACCGCCCGCGCCTACATCGCCGAAGGCGTGCGCCATATCCGCATCCAGGCCGCCGTCGCCGGCAACGCCAACTACGGCGCGCGTTTCGACGGCGCCCGCGCGGACGGCTTCCTCGGCGCCCCCTCCGGCGGCCCCCACAACGAGCGCATGTACGAGCCGACCCCCTACCTGCTCAGCGTCCCCAAGCTCTTCGCCCATATGCGCAAGAACCTCGGCGAAGAAATCGAACTGCTGCACGACGTCCACGAGCGCCTCAGCAACGCGCAGGCCATGTGGCTGCTCAAGCGCGTCGAGGAATACCGGCCGTTCTTCATCGAAGACCCCGTTTCCCCCGAACAGATCGGCTACTTCCGCCACATGCGCTCGCAAACGGCGACCGCCGTGGCCATGGGCGAACTCTTCAACTCGCCGCACGAGTTCACCGGTTTGATCGCCGAGCGCCTGATCGACTTCATCCGCGTCCATATCTCGCAGATCGGCGGCCTCACCCCGGCGCGCAAGCTGGCCGCGCTGGCCGAATGGTTCGGCGTGCGCACGGCCTGGCACGGTCCCGGCGATACCTCTCCGCTCGGCCACCTGGCCAACATCGCCCTCGATGTAAGCTGCTACAACTTCGGCATCCAGGAAGCCCGCACCTGGCCCGACGCGGTCCACGAGGTCTTCCAGGGCTGCCCGCGCCTCGAAAACGGCTTCTTCTTCCCCAACGAAGCCCCCGGCTGGGGCATGGAAATCGACGAAACGCTCGCCGCCGGATACGACGTGGATTCCCGCTACGACGAGCCGTTCGATTACCACTGGGGAACGACCCGCCGCCGCGACGGCTCGATCATCCGCCCCTGACGCGCCCCCCGCTCTCCTCGGGCGCCGGCGCGAGGCCTTGCCGGCCTGAGCGCGGCTGGAGAGGGGCGCGGCATGACGCTGCCCGTTTGGTATGTGCGCAAACTCGTCACAATAGGGAGTAGTGGCGATCGAAGGGTTCAGGAGCCGGGCGCTCAAGCGATTGTGGTTTCGGCGGAATGTTCGCGGCGTCTCGCCTGAGCATCTGGCGCGTATTCGGGAAATCCTGGCGCGGCTGGATCAAAATGATCCGTTGGCCGCACTTGCCGCCCCCCGATTCGGATTGCATCGGCTGCGCGGCGACCGCAAAGGCTCTTGGGCGGTAAGCGTGTCCGGCGGCCGGCGGATTACCATTGGAAAGCAAGGGGGCAAACCATGATTATCGGCGTACCGCCAGGCACGGGACCGGCGGCGGAAAACCCGCAGCATCCGGGCTTCGTCATTCGCAGCGATTGGTTGGACGCCTGCGAAGAAGCCGGCTATGCGGGCATGACCGTCAGCGCAGCCGCGCAAAAGCTCGGCGTTTCCCGCGGCCGCCTGTCGCGGGTCGTGCATGGCCGGGCGCCGGTAACGGTGGACCTGGCCATGAAGCTCGAAGCCGGCGGCTGCGGCACGGCCGACCTGTGGATGGGAATGCAAACCCGCTACGACGTCGCCCGCGCCCGCGAGCAACTGGGGCAGCCCTACGAGGCGGCTCCCGTGGTGCGCCGGATCGCCGAGATGCGGCGCGAAACCCCGCCCGCGCAGGAAACCCGCGCCGCCTGACGCGCCTGAAGCCGGGGCATGGCATCCTGCCGCAAAGCGGAAAGGCGCCCGGTCAACGGCTCGCCCCCCGCTGGAAGGCCGCCCTTGCGCGTCGATTTTCAGGCCCGTATGGCGCGCGATGGCGTCGAAATCGGCGTCCCGATGCAGAACGGAAGCGCCGGCGCGCATGGCGGCGGCAGCGATGAGACAGTCGATCAACCTGCGCGCGGTCTCCCCTTCCCGGCGGCAAATACGGTAAAGAGCGGCGGCATCGTCGTAGTCCCGCCGCTCCGTGGGCAGTACGGACGCTCGGGCGGGCAATCGGCGCAGGCTTTGCAGATGCCTCTCGTTCCGGGCACCGGCGAACACCTCCATGCGAACGGCGTCGCAGACCGCAATCTCGCTCCCGAACAACGCCTCGACGCGGCGGCAGACCGTGGAACCGGTATCCCGAAGAAACTCGACCCATGCGGACGAGTCGATCACGGCCGCGGCAAGCGTCCGCGGCGCATCTCGTCGAGATCCCCGTCCCAACCCGACCCGCGCATCCGCTTGGCCTCCTCGATGCTCAAGGGTTCCGCGGCAAGCTCCCGCAGCGCGAAGTTGACCGCCTCGCGCTTCGTAGCCAGTTGGTAACGGCGCATGACCTCGGCGCAAGCCTCGTCGTCGATATCCATGTTGGTGCGGGCCATACACCCACAATACGCCAACAAGCGGACAGGGGCAAAGGCTTTTGTCCGCGTACGCCGTGGAGCGAAGAGTTTTCAGCGCGTTCGACGCCGCGCCGCATGGTCCGGCGGTTCCGCCCGCCGCTTGCGCCGGGCGGCGCGGCTCGCATACCTTGTAAGGAATCCCGTACATTCACGCCGTGGGCCGCAGATTTTCCAAAAAAGCTCAAGCCTCGACCGCACTGCGAAAGGAGCGTTCAGCTTGCCGGCGATGACCGCAGGCTGCCTTTTCTGCGGCATGGGCGGATTCGCTTCCGGGTTCGTTGCCGCCGGTTTCAAGGCGCTCTGGGCCAACGACGCCGACCCTTACGCCTGTGCGACATTCCGCCACAGGTTCCCCTCTGTTCCGCTTTTCGAGAAGGATGTGCGGCAACTCTCCGCCAAGGAACTGGAGCCGGTCGATGTCCTGGCGGCGGGGTTTCCCTGCCAAAGTTTCTCGCAAGCCGGAGAACGCAACGGCTTCGAAGACGACCGCGGCAAGCTGTTTTTCGAGATTCCGCGCATCGTGTCCGAGTTCGCCCCGCAAGACCGGCCGCGGCTGCTTCTGATGGAAAATGTGCCGCATTTGCGCGTCGGCGCAGGCGGGGAATGGTTCGACACCATCCGCCGGGAACTGCGCCGAGCGGGCTACTGGTTCCGCGGCGATTCGTGCTGGACGGTCAACGTGAAAGATGCGACGGAGTTGCCGCAGAGCCGTGAGCGCCTTTTCATGGCGGCGGCGTCCCGCGAGCATTTCCCCTACAATCCTTTTGTTCCGCCGGCCTCCGGCAACGGATCCGGAAAGCTGCTGGCTTTCGATAAAATCGTTGATCGGACTGTACGCGGCGGCGGCGACGCTTACCTTGACCCCGAGAACCGTTACTACAAGATGATCGACAAAGAATTGTCCAAGGACGCATCGGCGGAAAGCGTGTGCCAGTTGCGGCGCTCCTATGTGCGCCCGTACAATGACGGATTGTTTCCGACGCTGACGGCGAACATGGGCGGCGGCGGCCACAATGTGCCCTTCGTCCGCGACCGGTGGGGGATTCGGCGGCTAAGCGTTGACGAAGTGGCCCGGCTGCAAGGATTCGATCCGGCGGAAAACATTTTCCCTGACATTCCCGAAAATCAGCAATACCGGCTGCTGGGCAACGCGGTGTGCGTCGGCTTGGCCAGTTTGGCAGGCGAAGCTTGCGCCCGGTCGCTGAGCGCGGACGGATAGCGATGACGAACGAGATCGGCTGGCATTTCCCGCCGAACCACGGCGGCCTCGAAGACGGATATAACGCCCCCGGCATCGCTACGTTTGCAGGGAATAGATTGCGGAGCCTTGTACGGGAAACGCTTCAAAACTCGCTGGATGCGGCGCGAAACGAGCTGAAGAAACCGGTCAATGTATCGTTTGAACTGGTGGAACTGGATCGGAATCGAGAGATCGGCAGGCAAGAACTGCAATCGGCGCTTCAATTGAGTTGTCAAGCTGCGTCGGAAGAGAAAGATCCGGAAGAGCATTGCCAAGCGCTTTCGTCTGCTCTGCCGCTATTGGAGAAAAACAAACTGACGTTCCTGAAAATATCGGACCGCAACACCACGGGTTTGTACGGTGCAAACTGGCGCGCTTTGGTAAAGATGCAGGGATCCAGCCGCAAGAATAATCGTGGAGCGGGAGGGTCTCATGGAATCGGCAAGTATGCAGCGTTCGAGGTATCGCAGCTACGGACAGTTTATTACTGGACATGTTTCGAGGAGAACGGTAAACAGATCGAAAAATTTCAGGGCAAATCCGTACTTCGATCGCACAAAGGAGCAGAAGGCCCGACGCAAGGTACGGGCTTCTTCGGCCTCAAACATGGATGCAGTGAGCTAAGCGGATCAGAGATAGATTCCCGTTTCTCCCACTTCCGCATTCTGAACGAGGACGGCCGGCCGATACCGGGAACCGCCCTTTGGATTGCCGGATTTCAGGGCGGTAGCGATTGGCAGCGACAAATCGCGGAAAGCGTGATTGAGAATTTTTTCCATGCCATATCGACAGGCAAGTTAACCGTTACTCTTGAGCCGAATAATGATATGACGGACCGCGGTCTTCTCGAGATCGATAAATCGTCGCTTGACAACTGGTTCGAGTATGTATCGGAACAGACAGGGAAAGAAGAACTGGGAGAAACGCGGAACTTTTGGGAATTGACCGGCAATCCCAATCCAACCGCTGAAAAAGAAGACAACGATTTCGGACATTGTAAATTGTGGATTCGGGTAGGCGAAGGGCTGCCAAGCAAGGTCGCTCTGATTCGCGCCACGGGAATGTTGATTACAACCGAACAGAAAGGGTTGATCCGGTTTCCCGGCCTGCAGGACTTCGCCGCGGTTTGCGTGTTCGAGAGCGGCAAGGGAAATGAACTGCTGCGGAAGATGGAAAACCCCGAGCACGACAAATTCGAACCGGACAGATTGCCGGAAGGCGAGAGAGAAAAAGGCAAAAAGGCGCTCAAGCAGATCACAGAGTGGATACGCGGGCAAATCAAGGATGCAGCCAAGCCGCCGCAACTGTCGGGGACTACCGTACTTTCGGAATTGGCGCGCGTTCTTCCCGACAGCGAACCTGACGAAGCCTTCGGTGATAGTGCGGGGGGGGGGGGGGGGATTTCTCCGGCCGCCCGTCGATCAAACTCAAGCCGCGGCGGCGCCCCAAATCCATGCCGCCTGTCGGCCCGGAAGACGAAGATGTGGAGGGGGCCGGAGACGAGGAAGGAAGCGGCTATCCTCCCGGACAGGGCGGCGTCTCGGGCCAATCGCAGAGGAAGAAAGACAGAAGGGGTGCTGCGGGCAAGGGCGTACCCATCCAGGACTTGCGGGTAGTGCCGTTGCCGAATGAACCCAGCCGTTGCCGCGTCAGCTTCATGCCCCGTTGGAGCGGCGAGGCGCGGCTGCAGTTCGCTGAAGCCGGCGACTCTTCGGATACGCCGAGGGACGATATTCAGGCGTTCGATCCGCAAACCGGGGAAGAATTGGACCTTGGCAAAGTTGCGCTCAAAGACGGCGAGCGGCGAACGCTTGAGATCGAGAGCCGCGCGCCGATTCGTAACCGCGCCTTTTGTTTGCGGGCAGGGGACGTTCAAACCCAATGAAATTCAACCCCGCAAAATCGTATCCTCATCCCGTACTGCGCCCCAATAGCAGCGATTATCCAAGAGCCGAATTTCAAGTCGAACTCGATCTGAAGCGCATTGAGGGAACGACATATCTGCGGTTCGCCGCCGATTTCGCGCTCAGCGATCCCGATTTGCTGGACCTTGTGCATTCAGGAAAAGCTCAATACGCCCTCTTGATTCGCTGTCCGAAAACACATTTCCGCAGCATGGAGCGCGGCGCGAAGCCGGAATTGGCGGACGAAATACCTGACGGACAATTGTACGGGCAGACGGAATTCCAACCTTTTCTGATATGCATGCGAAACCTGTCCGGTTTTCATGCCGAGGGATGGCATCCGGATTTCACCGGCATGCGGTTCGACATCCCGGTTGGATCAGTGCTGGCGCAAGATGAACCCAAAGAGTATTGGATCGATACGGTTGAAGAATCGAAGATCGGATCGATTTTCGAACTCGGCTCGAACAAAAACTTGGACGGCGGAACTTGGCGCGCTCGACTGGACGACCATCGGGTAATGCTGGAAATGTCAAAAGATGATCATGACAGGTTCCTGGAAGCGCGCGGCCGCGCAGACGGCACGCCTGAAGCGGCTTACATCATGAACTCGATATACCTGCCCGCGCTCGTCTGGGTTCTGGAACAGGCCGACCGTGACAAAGACGGCGAATACGACGATTTTCGTTGGCGGCGCGCGCTCGCCAAACGGTTGGAAGATCACGACTGCAAGAAATTGGGTTCCGAATCGGCAGACCGGCTTGAAGACGCACAAAAACTGCTGGAAGAACCTTTCAGGCATTTGCCGCTGATGACGGACGGCGGCAAGTCATGAGCAATCTCCGTTACCTCGCTGCGCGGGCCGTAAGCGGTCTGCACCGGGATATAGGCAAACGCCTGGATTGGTACTATAAGGGCGGCAAATGGGCGGAGCTCAAGATCAAAACTGACCACATCCGCGAAGCGTCATTGTCTATTGCTCCGGTCGGAGAAAAACTGACGCAGACAAAAAGCACGGCTGACGCCGAGAATGCCATGGCTGTGTACGATGCGCTTGCCGCGCTGACGCCGCGGCAGGCGGCGGACGACCGTTTGTGGGTCTATTTGTGCCACTCCGAATGCGCGCAGTATGTGCGGCGGCGATGGCTGGGAAAACGCCCCAAGGATGAAGATGCAGTCCGGGAAGTGCGCAACCACTTCTTCGTGAACGGCAACCGCGGCCTGATCCGCGATAACGGCGTATCGCGGTTGTGGTGGCTGGGCTTCATCGCGCGCAAAGTGGACGACGAAAATCCGCGCAGGTTCTTGAACATTCTCTTGCACCGGCAGGACGTGCGTTCCGCGCTGATCGAACGCCCGTCGGTATCCATGAATACGCAGGTGCTGAAAGCCATTTATGCAGTCATGCGGGAGCATTGGGACGAAGCCGGTAATAAGCCTCTGCAAAGCTCGATTCTGTTTCAACGCGAGGTCTTCCGGGACTGGATGATCGGGTTGAACCGGCGCGGCGGCGTGGTGCTGTTGGACGCCTTGCCGGAAAAAGAACTTGTATCTCTGCTGCGGGAAGAGGCTGACCGGGCGATGCAGGCGGCTTCCAATGGCGGACAACCTGAGCCCTGAAGACCGCGCGCGGTGCATGTCGAACATCCGCTCGCGGGGCATGAAGCCGGAACTGGCCGTGCGTTCGATGGTGCATCGCATGGGCTATCGGTTCCGGCTGCACGGGCGCGGACTGCCCGGCGCGCCCGACCTCGTGCTGCCGCGCCGCCGGGCGGTGATCTTCGTCCATGGCTGTTTCTGGCATTGGCACGACGACGCGGGCTGCCCCATCGCCGGCCTGCCCAAGTCGAACCTGGACTACTGGCGGCCCAAGCTGTCGCGGACGCGGGAGCGGGACCGCGAAAACGCCGCGGCGCTCCAGTTGGCGGGCTGGCGCGTCCTGACCGTGTGGGAGTGCGAATTGCGGGCTTCCCCCGAATCGGTTGCAGAGCGGATAGCAGCGTTCCTGGGCGCTGAAGGCGCCCGCTAACCGGCGGATCGCTTTCCACGCGGATGGGCGCATGGTTTACGATGTTGTATCTGATCGACTATCACTGAGAGGAGGAACAGGCGATGATCTACGGAGAGAAGGGCGGCGGTCTGGAGGCGCTGCATCCGGGGGTGTTTTTGGCCGACTACCTCGAACCGGAAGAAGGGGGCGTGAGCATGACCGAAGCGGCGGCGAAGCTGGGCGTCAGCCGCGGGCATCTGTCGAGAATCGTAAACGGGCATAACCCGGTGTCGCTGGAGTTGGCGATGAAACTCGAAGCCCTCGGTTGGGCTACGGCTGACGGCTGGATGGAGCGGCAAACGGCCTGCGATATCGCCCAGGCGCGCAAGCGGTTGGGGCAGCCTCTGTCGTCGGCGCCGGCAGCGCGGCGAGTCGAGCGGTTGGCCAAAGACGAAACGAAGGCGGAACAAGGCGCTGAAATCGCCGCGTAAACGCTTCCCGGCTACGCACGGGGAAAACCCCGCAGCGGCAACGCGATAAGCCGATTTCCCGCCGCCGAAACCTGTTTGGGGCGGCATGAGCACGCCCGGCGCGCAGTCTTCGGCGCGTCCCCAAGAGTGACGCCGCGCCGTTTCGCTCCCCGCGCAGCCTTCCCCGTCCGCGGATATCATGGAAAGAACCGCGGCCGCCCGTCCGCTTCTTTCGGCGGCGAATCGAACGCGGCATGACCACGGACGCCGTTACGATGCTGATCGAAAGGGCCGCCAAAGCCAGGCGGACAACATGAAGTCTGAGGCCGAGATGCTTCGCATAAATAAACAATGAGACGGTCCAATCACGGAGGACGGAACGCGCGTGAATGGCGCCTTCGAGTTGCGGCGCTGGCGCGCCAACGGGAGGAACGCGTATTCACCTGCAAGTTCGGGCTGGAGACGCAACCCGGCGACATCGACTTCGAAGCCGCCGCCCGCGCCTACGACGTTACCGAAGGGATCGGGCAAGGCAGCCTGATCGGCCTCGCGTGCGCGGTGCATCTCTCCGGATTCCGTCTGTTCTCCAAAGCCGACGAAACGCGCCAATTCCGACAACGAAACAGATACCCCGCAAAAGCCTTTGCCGATGCGCTGCAAACGCATCTCGAAATCGAAGAACCCAGCGTTACGATCCAGTCCATTGAAAATGTCTTCGTGGCGCCCCCGAGAAGGCGTGAAGGCACTGTGCTCGAGTGGTCAGCCGACAACCTCGCGCAGCGGCTGTTTCAAGCTTGGAACGGACGCTCCCCAAGTGACAGCGATGCCGATCGACCGATGCTCGCTCTCGCCAACGGTATCGCCGGCGAAGTGGCCGGGAAGTTCGAGGGTTGGCAATCTCTTGCCGGCAACGTGCCGGGCGCTCTGGCTTGCGCCGACAGATACTTGACAAGCCGCGGCGGTTCCTTCCCGAAGCTGGGCAACCTGCCGGCGGAAATCGAAATTCGCCCCCCGAACTGCACTTTTGCTTACGATGCCGAATCGCCGTTCGTGGACATGGCCGGCGACGAGCGGATATGGCCGCACCAGACGGTTGCAGTTTGCGCCGCCCGTCTGAGGCAAGACGGGTTCGACTCGTCTTCGCCGCAGTTCCAATCGAAGCTGAAGAACGCGGTCGTCACAAGCCAGAACAACGGCTTGTCGTGGCTGTTCGGCAACGGGCTGCGCTATCTCCGGGAAAAAGACGCTGAATGCATCGCCGAAGACCTGTCCGTTCCCGAAAACGAACTCCGGCGGGTAAAGCAACTCAAAACGTTCGCCGATGCGATTCCAGCCAATCCGTTCTTCGACGCCGACGGTTACGCCGAGTTTCGCCTTTCCGTCGGCGGCAAGATGTCCTCATGGGTTGCCAACTACTGGAATCGCGTTCGCGAACTCGAAAAGCTGCATTCCCAACCGCCGGAGATTCACATCCCATCCGCGCTGCTGGACGATAAAAACCGGTTCCTGTTTTCAGGACAGCACAGCGACGCGGCTGGCCTCGAAGCGCTTGCGAAACGGATTCCCGAACGGATCGAGCAAGCCGGAAGCGCCCTCGCCGTCTTGAGCGGAGAGGGCATCCCCGAATCGCAACATATTGCCGGCGTCGAACGGGTTGCGGACGGCATGATCGAGATCGCCGGCCAGATCGCCATGCTCGATAACCGCATCGGCCAGGAAGTCGAGCGCGCCAAAGAAGAGAGCGACAAAGAAAAAGCCCAATATCTCGAATCGCTCAGGCGGAGCCTTCCCAAGGAACTCAAGGAACCGCCGAAGCTGAACAGAATCTCGGGCGGAACGGACAATGCCGACAACGAAATCGCACGACTGGAAAACGATCTGAACGCCGCCGTGCGGGAACGCCGCAAACACTTTCAGCGGCTTGCCGCTTGGGCGGACGACAACGCCGGGGGACTTGACCCTTTGGCCGCCATGGCGGAACGCGAGCGCAGGGCTCTTTTGGATCGCATGGATCGCAACAAAAAACCCGCCCGCGCCGACGAGCAGGCGCTGCGGCGGCTCCTGCATGGCATAACAGGCATGTCGCGGCGACTGTCGCCTCATGTCATCGAACAGGTTCGAGAAGTCATCGCCCCCTTGTTCAAGGAGAAAAAGGACGCCAACCGCTGCTTCTACAACCGTCAGGGATCGATCTACCGGCATCCTTTCAGCACGTCGCGCCACCAGGAATATGACATCGACATCGACCGCGCCCGCAAAACCGACTGGTTGGCATGGCTGGACGATCTCGCGGCGGGCGTTCGTAAACGATTGGGCGCGGAAGCGGCCCCGGCGCTCCTGCGCGACCAACTTCGCGATCTGCTCGCTATCGAGGAGTTCGTTTTCACGCATCGGCTTGGCGGTTTGCCCAACCGTGTTCCGGCAGAGTTGGCAAGGCCAAGCATCGACAACGACGCCGACAACGAACTTGTCCGCGTCCCGCCGCTGCTTGCGGCGCAACTCGATGCCGACGAGGTTTCCCGCGATGTCGCCGTGCGCGCCTTCAACCTGTTCCACGGCGTCATCAACGGACTGTCGTTCCGCGCGTTTCGAACCGGCTTCATTGTTCGCGCGAAATTCATGCGTAACGATCGCGACGCATTGTTTTACGCACCCAAAGATCGACCGTGGCGCCCGCCCAACGACTACCGTTCGGCCAAAGGCGATATATCCCAAGGGCTTGCCCTTGCCGCCGTCAAACGCGACGAGACCGGCGCCGTTCTCCCCTGCGAGACGGCGCAGGGCTTGAGCAAGTCCCAATTCCCAGAGCCCGGTTCGCGGGCGCTGCTGCGCCAAGCGCCTCACGATTGGTTCGTCGAACTCGATCTCCGCGGCGGCGAAGCGCCGAGACGCGCCGGCCTGCCGCTCAAGAAAAACAGCGGAGGTCTCCAACGATGGAGAGCCTTGAAGCAACCCGCCTTCCGGTTGATCGGCGCGCCTTCCTTCAAAACCTGGCTCGACCGAGCCCTGACAAGCGAGCACGTGAAGCTCGGCGACTACACGCTGATTCTCGATCGGTCATACGAGCAGTCGTTGACGGTCGAGGGCGAGGCCATCCGCCTGACGGCCGAACCGAAGGATACAAGAGCCGAGATCGCCGTTCCCGTGATCGACGACCGGCCCTATCCGCAGAGAACGGACAGCCTGCTGTTCGACAACGTCGTAGCCATCGACCTCGGCGAGAAGCGCGTCGGGTTCGCCGTCTTTTCCCTCCTCGATTTTCTGGAGAAAGGCCTGGAGAAAGGCCTTCCGAGTCCGGCGATCGATAACGATGGAAAGCCTGCCGTGAAATCAGTCGCAGTTCCGGCATTCCGCAGGTTGATGTCCGCCGTGCGCCGCCATCGCAGGTCGAAACAGCCCAACCAGAAAGTCGGCCAGACTTATTCCAAAGCCTTGATGCAGTTCCGGGAAAACGTCATCGGCGACGTGTGCAACCGCATCGACACCCTGTGCGCGCGGTTCCGCGCGTTTCCCATTCTCGAAAGCTCGGTCGGCAACTTCGAGTCGGGCGGCCGCCAACTGGAAATGATCTACGGTTCGGTCTTGCGGCGCTATACCTTCTCCAATGTGGACGCGCACAAGGCCGCCCGCCGCCACTACTGGCAGACGGCGGAACGGTGGGAGCATCCCTATATCCATGTCCGCCAACGGGACGATGCGACCCAAACGCATTCCGGTCGGCCCAAACCGCTGAAAATTTTCCCCGGCTTCAAGGTGAATCCTGCCGGGACGAGCCGGATCTGCCATAGCTGCAACCGCGACGTGCTTGAAGCTTTGCGCAAAATGCCGGACGAGATCGATGTAGGCGAAAACGGCGGGATCGTTCTCGAAAACGGAGCGATAAGGCTTCTCGAACGCGCCGATTATTCACCGGCTGATCTGAAACGGTTCCGGCGGCGCAAGGAAAGGCCGCCGCTGAACGCGCCGGTTCGGCAAGGGAAACGCCGGCGGGATTGGCTTGAGCGCATCGCCAAGCGGAATATGCGTCAAGCCCCGCTGTCCGAAATGTCGCCCGACACCACGCAGGCGCGTTTCGTTTGCGTCTATACGGACTGCGAATTCACGGGACACGCCGACGAGAACGCCGCCATCAACATCGGGCGCCGTTTCCTGGAGCTGATCGACGTCGAGAAGTCGAGAGAAGCGCTGCGCGCCTTGACAGCCGAGCAAGAGTAGGCGATCATGGCCTTGTACTCCCTTCCGGGCGTATAGGACCGATCATCCATACCTCGACCCGGAAGGCGCCCCGGCTGCCGGGCGCCCTTCAAAAGGCAGCCACCCCTTATCTTTTGGGAACGCGCCCCGCGTAACCGGGAATATCGCCGGGCAGTCTGTACGACACCTTCGGCGGCCGCCCTCCGCGGCGCTCGCCGGCGCTGGGCGTGACGAATCGGCGCATGTCGCCGTTCAGATAGGCCCGCAGAGCCAAGACGCCGCCGTGCAGCAGGTTTTTCCGGCGCGCGAACTGGCGGGTCGCGGGAACGTAAACAATGGTGTCCATAGACCTTTTCAATAAAGACAGCGTTCGTTTCGTCAGCGCCTCAGCGTCGTCTTCGATTTCTTCGTATGCGCGCCTTACGGCCTGCTCGATCATGTAACGCGCGGGCTCCATCAGGTCGTAAACGAGACCCATATAATCGCTTCCCTCGTGCAGAAAACCATGACTTGGCGACATCCGATGCACGAGCACCCACCGCAGGATCACGCCGGACAGGAACATCGATCCCGCGTTCAGCGCCGACTGGACCGGCCCTTTTCCCCTCCGGGTCGCGCCGGAAAGCCCCAGTCCCGTGAAATAACGCATCCAATATCTCCGCGCGTGTTCCGCTTCCCAAGCGCGCACGCGCTTCAGGTTGCGCAGTCGCGCCAGCCTTGCGTAAGCCTCGCCGGCCGCGGGGCACAGTTCCTCGACGGCGCGGAAGCGTTCGCGCACGAGAGTGCGGGCAATGTAAACGCGTCGCGTTTCGTTGGTTCGAGCGAGGATTTGCCTCGTCAGGATGTCGTCGGCATCCGCGCGGGGAGCCGGCAGGAACACGGCCGGACGCCCGATATTGCGCCGATGCACAAGCAACGGAACGCGCTGCGTGGAGAGTTCATCGATCAGCGCAATCGGCAGCGCGCCCGACGCGCCGTAGAACATGAGGCAATCGAGTTTCGACAGATCGGCGTCAATCTCCCCGCCGTTGTAAATGAAACGCCATTTCCGGCGCGCGATCTTCTCCGCGCCGGAAACGTAGGGCAGCCACAACGATACCTTGGCGCCGCGCTTGTTCGATTGCCATGTCCAAATCGAATCCGAATGCTGATACTCGCCTATTTCCGCCATCGAAAACAATCTTCAAAACATGCTTTTCCCCTTGTAATATAATGAGATAGCTGGCTAATTGCCAGTTCTGAAGGGGAGTTGGAGGGTGGCGGCGGCCGTCTTTGCCAGTTCTGAAGGGGAGTTGGAGGTTGTCTATCACTCGCGGTGCCAGTTCTGAAGGGGAGTTGGAGGTCGCGTGGACTACACCAGGCCAGTTCTGAAGGGGAGTTGGAGGTGATTCCGGCGTTCCGGGGCCAGTTCTGAAGGGGAGTTGGAGGGTAATAGGCAGTGTCAATGCCAGTTCTGAAGGGGAGTTGGAGGTAGCATCACTGACTGGGAGGCCAGTTCTGAAGGGGAGTTGGAGGTACGGCGCAATGGCACGAGCCAGTTCTGAAGGGGAGTTGGAGGCTCATACGGCGAGAGCCGGCCAGTTCTGAAGGGGAGTTGGAGGTTTGGCGTATATCAATTAGCCAGTTTTGAAGGGGAGTTGGAGGCTTCTCGCGGCGGCATCCCGTCCCGCCCGATATTCGGCCGCTCGCCTCCCCTTCGATCGGAGATCAAAAGCGCCCCCACGAGGTATTTTTCGACAATTCCGGACAGGTTTTGATCAGGTTCGATCAGGTTTCGAACAAGAAAAAACAGCTTTGAACAGGAATTTGCAGCTTTTCCGCGCCGCCCGAAAAGCTCCAAGCCCCGCAGCAGCAACGCGATACGCCCATTTCCCGCCGGCGAAACCTGTTTGGGGCGGCATGAACGGCGGCCCCGCCGCCGCGCCTTTCCGCCCCATGAAGCCGCGGCGCATCGTTTTCAAGCTATCGGGCGAGATGCTCGCCGGAACGGATGGCTTCGGCCTTTCCCCGGCGGCGCTCGCCGCTTTGGCCGCCAAGCTGAAAGCAGCGGCAACGTGGCCGAATTTTCAAGCGTGACAGCGAATGCGGCTATAATGTTACTTGCTTGCTTTTGCTTGTAGAAAACGGCGGCAAATGGAACATGGTGTGACGACGGACACAATTACGATCATCGTTGCGGCGATAGGATTAGCTTTCCAGCAATGGCGCGGACAGCAAGCGACTGAGAGAGCCATCGGCGAATTGCGCGAGAGAATGGCGCGTCTCGAAGGTTTGTTCGAAGGATTTACCAAAGCCAAGCAGGCAACGTGAAGCCGGAAGACGGACGGACGCCGATATCGAACTTGGCGATCCAGTCGGCGGGCCGGCGCGTCTTGACAGTGTGGGAGTGCGAATTGCGGGCTTCCCCGGAATCGTTGCGGCGCGGATAGCGGAGTTCCTGGAGCATAAGTCCCCACCGCCGCCCGTCCGCGGATATCATGGAAAGAACCGCGGCGGCCCGCCGCCGCGCCTTTCCGCCCCATGAAGCCGCGGCGCATCGTTTTCAAGCTCTCGGGCGAGATGCTCGCCGGGGCGGAGGGCTTCGGCCTTTCCCCGGCTGCGCTCGCCGCTTTGGCCGCCGATCTCAAGGCCGCGGCGGCAAGCGGCGTTGAAATCGCGCTGGTCGTCGGCGGCGGCAACTTCTTTCGCGGCGTCCGCGCCTCCGAGACGGGCATCCGGCGCATCACGGTCGATCGCATGGGCATGCTGGCCACGGCGATCAACGCCCTGGCGCTGGCCGACTTTCTCAACGCCGCGGGCGCGCCGGCGCAGGTGATGAGCGCCGTTCCGATGGGCTCGGGTATCGAGCCGTACAACCGCGAGCGGGCGCTTGCGCTGCTCGGCGAGGGCGTCATCGTCGTCTTCGCCGCGGGCACGGGCAGCCCGTACTTCACCACCGACACGGCGGCCTCGCTGCGCGCCGTCGAGATCGGCGCCGACCTGCTGGCCAAGGCCACGAAAGTCGATGGGGTTTATGACAAAGACCCCGCCGCCCATGCCGACGCGCGGCGGTATGCGAAGATATCTTACGACCGCGTTCTGGCCGACGGCTTGGCCGTCATGGACGCCGCCGCGGTCGCCCTTTGCCGCGACAACGGCATGCCCGTGCTCGTATTCGACCTCGGCGCGGAGGGCGGCATCGGCCGCGTCGCCGCGGGCGAAATGCCCGGCACCCTCATGAGCGGCTAAACCGGCGGGCGGCGGCGGGCGGAAGGAGCATTCATGTCCCACATTCACGGCGAATCCATCGACGAAATCATGCTGGAAGCCGAATTGCGCATGGAAAAGGCCGTCTCCGACCTGGGGCGCGAAATGGCCTCCGTGCGCACCGGCCGCGCCTCGGTCAACCTGCTCGACCCGATCAAGGTCGATTACTACGGAACGCTCACGCCGCTCAACCAGATGGCCACGCTGACCACGCCCGACCCGGGAACCGTAACCATCCAGCCGTGGGACGCCGGACAAATCCGCGCCATCGAAAGAGCGATCCAGGCTTCCGACCTGGGCATCAACCCGACCAACAACGGCAAGCTGATCCGCCTGTCCATCCCGCCGTTGACCGAGGAGCGCCGCCGGCAACTGGTCAAGAAACTGCACGACATCGTCGAACAGCACCGCGTGGCCGTGCGCAACGTCCGCCGCGAGGCCAACGAAGCCGTCAAGTCCCTCGAAAAAAACAAGGCCGTCTCCGAAGACGAGAGCAAGAAAAGCCATCAGGACGTGCAGAAGCTGACCGACTCGATGATTCAGTCCATCAACGAGGCCGGCGCCAAGAAGGAAAAAGAGATCCTCGAAATCGGCTGAGCGGCGGCCCGCCTCTTCCCCTTCTCCGTTCCCCATGCCGACCCTCGCCCAACTTTCCGATCGGCTGTGGAACGGAATCGACAGCACTTCCGACAAGGGGCGCCACCCCTTCACGCCGCTCTACCGGATTGAGGAAGTCGCCGAGGGCACGGCTTTCTACAAGGGGTTTTCCAACGTCGCGGTCGTCGAAACCGGCGCGGGCTGCGTGCTGATCGACACCGGATCGTCTCACGAAGTCGCGCAGCAGCGCATTTTCGAGAAAGTGCGCAGCTATTCCCGCAGCCGCATCGACACGGCGATCTACTCGCATGGGCACGTCGATCACGCCTACGGCCTGCCGATCTTCCTGGCCGAAGCGCAGCGAAACGGTTGGCGGCCGCCCGATGTCGTCGGCCATGAGCGCGTCGCGGCGCGCATGGATCGCTATATCCTCACCGCCGGCTTCAACACGATTATCAACGCGCGGCAGTTCGGCGCGTCGATCGAGTGGCCGACGGAGCCGATCTATCCGACCGAGACCTACCGCGAGCGGCTCGTCCGCGAGATCGGCGGCGTGCGTTTCGAGATTACCCACGCCAAAGGCGAAACGGACGATCACAGTTGGGTCTATCTGCCTCAGCGCAAGGTGCTCTATACGGGCGATCTTTTCATCTGGGCCGCGCCGAACGCGGGCAACCCGCAAAAGGTCCAGCGCTACGCGCTCGAGTGGGCGGCGGCGCTGCGCGAGATGGCCGAGCGCGGCGCGGAAACGCTGCTGTGCGGCCACGGCGTCCCCGTCTTCGGCCGCGCCCGCGTCGCCGAGGCCCTGGGCGATACCGCGGACTACCTGCAAGCCCTGCACGACCGCACCGTGGCGCTGATGAACGAAGGCGCGCCGCTCGACCGTCTGATCGCCGAGGCGCGCCCGCCGCGGGAACTGGCGGAAAAACCCTATCTGCAGCCGGTTTACGACGAGCCGGAGTTCATCGTGCGCAACGTCCATCGCTGTTACGGCGGCTGGCACAACGACGTTCCTTCCGATCTCAAGCCGGCGCCGCGCGCCCGGCAGGCGCGGGAGATCGCCGCGCTGGCCGGGGGAGCCGCGGCCCTTGTCCGCCGCGCCGAGGCGCTGGCCGCGGAAGACGAGTTCCGCCCGGCCTGCCATCTGCTCGATTGGGCGGCAGACGCCGAACCCCGAAGCAAGGAAGTCCACGCCGCCCGCGCGCAGATTTACGCCCGGCGCGCCGAGCGGGAATCCTCGACGATGGCCAAGGGCATCTTCCGCGCCGCCGCGCGGGATTCGCGAAAACTCGCCGAGTAAATGCTGCTCCCGGCGTTCTACCCCATCGTCGATACGGCGCATCTGGCGCGCGCCGGCGCCGCGCCGCTCGACTTCGCCGCGATGCTGGCGCGGGCCGGCGCGCGCATCGCGCAGTACCGGCACAAGGGCGAGTTCACGCGCGCCCGTTTCGAAGAAGCGGCGGCGATCGCCCGGCTTTTCCGCGAGGCCGGCGCGCTCTTCATCGTCAACGACCGCGCCGACATCGCCCTGGCTGTCGGCGCCGACGGCGTCCACGTCGGCCGGGACGACCTGCCCCCCGCGGACGCGCGGCGGATTATCGGCCCCGGCAAGCTGCTGGGCTGCTCGACCCACGACGCCGCGCAGCTTGCCGGAGCCGACGCCGAGCCGGCGGACTATCTCGCGGTCGGCCCGATGTTCGCCACGCGATCGAAAGCCGACCCCGACCCGCTCATCGGCATCGAAAACCTGCCCGCCCTGCGCAAGCTGACCGGCAAGCCGCTGGCGGCGATCGGCGGCGTCACTCTCGAAAACGCCGAGGCGCTGCTCGCCGCCGGCGCCGACTCGCTGGCCGTAATCTCGGCGGTATCGGCGGAGAACGCCGCCGCCTGGGCGCGTCTGCGCCCGCCGCGCGAACGCTGAGGCCGCCGCGTTCTACAATGAAAGGCATGGGAGTTTCCTTGCAAACGAAAACGAGCCGGCGCCTGCCGATGATGCCGATTCGCGACGTGGTCATCTTTCCGCACATGATGACGCCGTTCGTCGTCGGACGAAAGGCCAGCGTAAGCGCCCTCGAAGAAGCTCTGGCCGCCGACAAGAAAATCTTTCTGGCCACCCAGCACGACGCCTCGATCGACGACCCCGAACCCGACCAGATTTACCGCACCGGCTCCATCGCCGGCATCGTCCAGAGCCTCAAGCTGCCCGACGGCAATATCAAGGTGCTGGTCGAAGGCATCGAGCGGGCGACCGTCCGCAACGTCAGCACCGAAGACGGCTTCATGCTGGCCACGGTCGAAACGTCGTCGTTTTCGATTCCCGAAGACATCGACCTCGAACCGCTGGTCAACCGCATCACTTCGTCGTTCGAGCAGTACATCAAGCAAAGCCAGAACCTCAACTACGAAACGATGATCGCCGCGGTGCGCGTGGACGACCCCGGCAAGCTGGCCGACACCATCGGCGCGAACCTGCAACTGACCATCCCCGAGAAACAGGACCTGCTCGAAATCTTCGACCCGATCGAGCGCATCGCCCGCATCGCCGACGTGCTCGACATCGAGATCGAGAAACTGGGCGTTGACCGCACCATCCAGGAGCGCGTCAAGCGCCAGATGGAAAAAGCGCAGAAAGAGTACTACCTCAACGAAAAGATCAAGGCCATCCAGAAGGAGCTCGGGCGCGGCGAAAAGAGCGAGTTCGACGAACTCAAAAAGCAGATTGAAAAGGCCGGCATGACCAAAGACGCCAAGGAAAAGGCCGAGGCCGAGCTCAAGAAGCTCGAAAACATGCCGCCGATGTCGGCCGAGTCCACCGTATCGCGCAATTACATCGACTGGCTGCTGGCCCTGCCGTGGGGCAAGAAGCCGCGCGAAATCCGCGACCTCAAGTACGCCGAAAAGGTGCTCGAGACCGACCACTACGGCCTCGAAAAGGTCAAGGAGCGCATCCTCGAGTTCCTGGCCGTCCGCCGCCTGGTGCGCAACCCGCGCGGTTCGATTCTTTGCTTCGTCGGCCCTCCGGGCGTGGGCAAGACGTCGCTGGGCAAGTCGATCGCCCGCGCCACGGGGCGCAAATTCGTCCGGCTGTCCCTTGGCGGCGTGCGCGACGAGGCCGAAATCCGCGGCCACCGGCGCACCTACATCGGCGCGCTGCCGGGGCAAATCATCCAGATGATGAAGAAAGCCGGCGCGCGCAATCCGGTCTTCATGCTCGACGAGATCGACAAGATGTCCACCGACTTCCGCGGCGACCCTTCCGCCGCACTGATGGAAGTGCTCGACCCCGAACAGAACAACGCCTTCCAGGACCATTACCTGGGCGTCGAATACGACCTCAGCCACGTGTTCTTCATCGCCACCGCCAACGTCCTGCACACGCTGCCGCCGCCGCTGCTCGACCGCCTGGAAATCATCCGCATCAGCGGTTACACCGAGCAGGAAAAGATCGAAATCGCCAAGCGCCACCTGATCGCCAAGCAACTCAAGGCCAACGGGCTGAAAGACAAAGATCTGGCTTTCGCCGACGCCGGGCTTTCGGCCGTCATCCAGCAGTACACGCGGGAAGCCGGCGTACGCAATCTCGAGCGCGAAATCGGCAACATCTGCCGCAAGGTCGCGCTCAAGGTCATCAACCGCGAGAAAGGCAAGCGCAAGGTCAAAACCACCGTCCGAGCCAACAACATCGCCGACTTCCTCAAAGTTCCCCGCTACCGCGATCTCGGCGCGGACAAGAAAAACGAAATCGGCTCGGCCGTCGGCATGGCCTGGACCGAGGTCGGAGGCAGCCTGCTGCACATCGAAGCCACGCTCATGGACGGCAAGGGCAAGCTGACTCTGACCGGCAAGCTCGGCGACGTGATGCAGGAGTCCGCGCAGGCCGCGATGAGCTACGTGCGCTCGCGTTCGCAGGCGCTCAACCTGCCCAAAGATTTCTACCAGCACCTCGACGTCCACGTGCATGTTCCCGAAGGGGCCATCCCCAAAGACGGCCCTTCCGCCGGCATCACCCTGACCACGACCCTGGTCAGCGCGTTGACCAAGGTCAGAGTACGCGGCGAGATCGCCATGACCGGCGAAGTTACGCTGCGCGGCAAAGTGCTGCCCATCGGCGGCCTGAAGGAAAAGCTGCTCGCCGCGCACCGCAACGGCATCATGGAAGCCGTCCTGCCCAAAGACAACGAAAAGGATATGCCCGACGTTCCGGAGAATATCCGCAAGGACATGAAGCTCCACTTCGTGGAAACGATGGACGACGTGCTCGCTGTCGCCCTCGAAACGCCCATCGTCGGCTTGGCCAAAAACCCGTTTGTGCCCGGCGGCGTCGAAGTCATGCGCAGCGAGGAGCAAATCGCCAACTAGGGCGGCCCAATCGAGGCGGCCCAATCGAGACGGCGGGGCGTTCCGGCTTCGCGCCGCGGCCATGGCAGTCGAATTCGTCCGCAGCGCCAATCGGCGCAGGCAGTTTCCCGGCGACGGCCTGCCCGAAATCGCTTTTGTCGGCCGCAGCAACGTCGGCAAATCGAGCCTGCTCAACGCGCTGCTGCTGCGCGGCGGGCGCGCCAAGGGCGAGCCGCCCGTCTCCAAAAAGAGCCTCGCCCGCACGAGCCGCACCCCCGGCCGCACCCAGTCGATCAACTTCTTCCGCATCGACGGCAAGATGTATTTCGCCGACCTGCCGGGATACGGCTACGCCAAAGCTCCGCCGCGCGAGGTCGAGCGCTGGAAAAAGCTGGCCGAAAGCTACCTGACCGGCCGCGAGACCCTGAAGCTGGTCGTGCTGATCGTCGATATCCGCCGCGGCCCCACTCCGCTCGACCGCCTCATGGCGGACTGGTTGACGGCGCACGAACGGAATTTCCTGGTTGCGGCGTCAAAATCGGATACCCTGAAGAGAGCGGCGCAATTGCGCTCGCTCCGATCTATCGAGGAAAGCTTTTTCGCGGCGGTTCCGTTCTCGACCGTATCGGGCGCGGGAGTCCGGCCGATCTGGAGACGTATCCGCGAAGCGGCCTTCGCCTAGGTCCCCGCCGCCTTGATTCATCCTGACGACACAACAGAGGTCAACCGTTGCCTTCAGATACCGCCGATCCTGCCGTAGAGGAAAAAGCCGCTGACGCCAACGCCGCCGAGAAATCGGCCGGGGGCGCCGAGGAAAAACCCGCGAAAAAAGCGGCGAAAGCGCCGCGCAAGCGAGCGGCCCGTAAACCCGCGCGCCGGGCCGAGGTCGATGAGAAAGCCGATGACAAGGCTGGGGCCGAGCCGGACGCCGGCGAGGCGGCGGACAAGGGCGCGGCCGACGCCGGCAAGCAGCCCGTCGGCGAGAGCGATTCCCTTTCCCCCGACGCGGCCCGCGCCGCAACCGCGGCGGAGCCGGACGAGCGCGACCGGGACCGCGGACGCGGCCGCGAGCGCTTCCGCCGGCGCCGCGAGCGGCAGCCCCGGCGCGGCGGCGAAGAAACCGACGAACCCGCCGGCCGGCAAGCGTCCGGCAGGGAAGCCGGGGAAAACGACCGGGACGACGACCGCGAGCGTTTCCGCCGCGGACGCCGGCAACAGGGACGCCGCGACCGCGGCAGGCGCCGCGGCTACCCCGACGAGGATATCGACGAAGAAGCGCGCTACGCGGCGGAACTCGAGGCCGCCGGCCGCGAGGGCATGGCGCCCGTCGATTTGGCCGCCCTCAAAGAGATGAGCATCACCGAGCTCCACGCCAAAGCGCAGGAACTCGACATCGAAGCCATCTCCGGGCTGCGCAAGCAGGAGCTTCTCTTCAAGATCCTGCAGGCGCAGGCGGAAAGCAGCGGCCTCATTTTCTCCGAAGGCGTGCTCGAAGTCCTGCCCGAAGGGTTCGGCTTCCTGCGGGCGCCCGAGTACAACTACCTCGCCGGCCCCGACGACATCTACGTTTCGCCGTCGCAGATCCGCCGCTTCGACCTGCGCACCGGCGACACGGTTACGGGCCAGGTGCGTCCGCCCAGGGAGGGCGAGCGCTACTTCGCCCTGATCAAGGTGCAGGCCACTAATTTCGAGCCGCCCGAGGTCGCCAGGCGGAAAATCCTCTTCGACAATCTGACCCCGCTCTACCCCGAAGGCCGCTTCAAGCTCGAAACCGACAAGAACAACCTCAGCGGCCGCGTCATGGACCTGCTGGTGCCGATCGGCAAAGGCCAGCGCGGGCTGATCGTCGCCCCGCCGCGCACCGGCAAAACGATGCTGCTGCAGGCCATCGCCAACTCGATCACCGCCAACCAGCCCGACGTAACCCTGATCGTCCTGCTGATCGACGAGCGCCCGGAAGAAGTGACCGACATGCAGCGGTCGGTGCGCGGCGAGGTCATCAGCTCGACGTTCGACGAACCCGCGGTGCGCCACGTCCAGGTCGCCGAGATGGTCATCGAGAAAGCCAAGCGGCTGGTCGAGCACAAGAAAGACGTGGTCATCCTGCTCGATTCCATCACCCGCTTGGCGCGCGCCTACAACACGATCGTGCCTCCCTCGGGCAAGGTGCTCTCCGGCGGCGTCGATTCCAACGCGCTGCAGCGCCCCAAGCGATTCTTCGGCGCGGCGCGAAATATCGAGGAAGGCGGCTCGCTGACCATCGTCGCCACGGCGCTCGTGGAAACCGGCAGCCGCATGGACGACGTCATCTTCGAGGAGTTCAAGGGCACGGGCAACATGGAAAGCCATCTCGACCGCAAGCTCGTCGAGAAGCGCATCTTCCCGGCCATCGACACCAATCGCAGCGGCACGCGCAAGGAAGAGTTGCTGCTCACTCCCGGCGAACTCAACAAGGTGTGGGTGCTGCGCCGCGTGCTCAGCCAACTCGGAACCGTCGAAGCCGCGGAGCTGCTGCTCGACCGCATGAGCAAAACCCGCAACAACACTGAGTTCCTGGCGTCGATGTCGAGCTAGGAAACCCCTGAACAAGCGGGCGGAAACGGCTGGCGCCCGACTCGGAAACACTGCCAGCCGTCAAGCATGAAGGGCCTCATGCGCCGAAAAGAAGCGCTTCATGTGCAAATGATCGCCTTGCGCGGCAATGATCGCCAATGATCACTTATTTTTGTGCCCCGCCGCCGAAAATCGACCGGATGGGTTCAGCTCTCTCTTCACTGAAGCCGTGCGGTTCCCGCTATCCCCTGCCCCCCAACCCCTGCCGCGCCGCTCCGCGGCGCAGCCTTCAACCCTTCCTTGGCGCCTCGCCATGCTTGCGGGTCCACTATGATGTGGACTGTCGCATGACGCCTTGGGCGCTCAGGATTGGAATCGGCGCCGTGCTTGCCGGCGGTCTGTCTGCGGCTGCTTTCGCACAAACCGCGCGGGGAAAGGCCGGGAATCCATTCAAGCGCGACCCCGAGGCGGTGCGCGCCGGGCGCGCGCTCTACCTCGAGCGCTGCGCGGTTTGCCACGGCCAGGACGCCGACGGAAGCATGGCGGCAAGCCTGTTGCGCAGCCGAACCGTCACTCGCGGCAGCGACGCTGCGCTGTTCGAGGTCATCGCCAAAGGCTTTCCGGGCACGCAAATGCCGCCGCAGACCGACCTCGAGCCGCGCAGAATCTGGCAGATCGCCGCCTACCTGCACAACTTGGCGCGGCCCGGCTTGCAGCCTCCTCTGGCGGGCGACGCCGAGGCGGGCCGCGAAGTCTTCGCCGCGGCCGGCTGCGCGGGCTGCCACCAGGTCGCAGGCAAGGGCGGCTTTCTCGGCCCGCCGCTCGACAGCATCGCCGCGCGCAAGACCAGCAAGCGCATCCGCCGCGACGTTCTCGATCCCGACGCCGAAATCGCCGCAGGCTACCGCGCGGCAACCGCCGCCATGCGCGGCGGCGGCAAAGTCGAGGGGATTCTCAAGAACGAAGACACGTTCTCCGTGCAAATCCTGACGCGCGAAGGGCGGTTCCGCCTGCTCGACCGGAACGAGATCGCCGCGCTGCGCAAGCCCGCGCAATCGGCCATGCCGCGGGGCTACGGCGACAGGCTTTCCGCGGAGCAGTTGCAGAACCTGCTGTCCTATCTCGACCGCCTGCGCAACTCGTACATCCCGATCCCGCGGGGCTTCAGGAACTATTGATGAAACCATCGTTCGCCATCGGATTCTGCCTCGCCGCCGCTTGCGCGGCGCCCGCGGCCACCGCCGATTCCGGCGGTCTCCGCGAGGAGCGCTACCGGTCGGCTGAAAACTGGCTCAGCTACGACCGCGACAACAGCGGACAGCGCTTCAGCCCGCTCGACCGGATCGATGTCTCGAACGTCGGCGATCTGGTCGTGAAATGGGCGTTCCAGTTCGTGCCTATTCCGCAGCGCACCGAGGCGACGCCGCTGGTCCGCGGCGGCGTGATGTACGTGCCCATCGGCGGACTCATCGCCCACGCGCTGGACGCGGGAACCGGCCGCTCGCTGTGGCGCTACGAATACATCCACGAAGCGAGCGGCGAAGGCCGCCCGCCAAACTGGAGCCGCGGGTTCGCGCTCTCCGGCGAACGCCTCTTCCTGGGCACGTTCGATTGCCATGTGGTTGCGCTCGACGCGCGCACCGGCAGCGAATTGTGGCGCTCGCTGCTCACCGACGAGCAGGCCTGCTTCGGAGCCCCGGGCGCGCCGTTCGTCGTGCGCAACCGCGTCCTGCTCGGCACCCGCGGCGGCGACACCGGCCTGCTGCGCGGCGCGCTGCACGCCTTCGACGCCGAAACCGGCAAGCGCGTCTGGCGCTTCTATACGGTTCCAGCCCCGGGCGACCCCGGTTCGGAAACGTGGCCCGCCGACACCGACGCCTGGAAGACCGGAGGCGGAGCGCCGTGGACCACCGGAACCTACGACCCGCAACTGAACCTGCTCTATTGGCCCACCGGCAACCCCGGCCCGAAAGACTTCGACGGACGCGGCCGCGAAGGCGATAACCTCTACACCGCCTCGCTGCTGGCGCTGAACCCGGACGACGGCAAGCTCGCCTGGCACTTCCAATTCACGCCGCACGACGAGCACGACTGGGACGCCAACCAGACCCCCGTGCTGGTGGACGCGGACTGGCGGGGCAAGCCGCGCAAGCTGCTGCTGCAAGCCTCGCGCAACGGCTTTTTCTACGTGCTCGACCGCACCGACGGCGAGCTTTTGCTGGCCGAGCCTTTCGCCAAGCAGACCTGGGCCAAGCGCATCGCCGCCGACGGCCGGCCGGTGCTCGAAAAAGACGCGGCGCCGAGCACGAAGGGGTCTCTGGTCTGCCCCGACATCCACGGCGGAACGAACTGGCAGGCTCCTTCCTACAACCCCGCGACGGAACTTTTCTACGTGGCGTCGCGCGACGCTTGCGGGATTTACTACCGCACGGGCCACAGCATCAATCACCAGGAGACGCATGCGCAGCAACTCGTCCGCGCAATCGACTTCCGCAGCGGTGCAATCCGCTGGGAGTTCCCCTTCCTCGGCGATGAATCGCAGCAGGTCAGCTTCGCGGGCACGATGACCACCGCGGGCGGGCTGGTGTTTTTCGCCGACCGGGTGGGCAACTTCATCGCCGCCGACGCCGAGACCGGCAAGCTGCTCTGGCGTTTCAACACGGGCGGCACGATCCGCTCCTCGCCGATGACCTACATGCGCAACGGGCGGCAGTACGTAGCGATTACCACCAAAAACGGCGTCTTCGTCTTCGGCTTGCACCGCTCCGGCGAAGAATGAAGGGCGGCGCGCCCGCCAAGGGGTTTTACTGCGGAGCGCCGAGGCTTTCCATAACCCGCAGGTATTCCTGCGCGACGCGCTCGATCGAGTGGGCGGTCTGCATATGCGCCGCGGCTTGCCGTCCGACGGCGGTGCGGGCTTCGGGCTCGCGCATCAGCCAGAGCAGGCATTCGGTCAGCATCTCGACTTCCGTTTCGCCCGAGTCGATGGGGATGACCGCGCCGGGCGGCAGCGCCGCGTGTTCTTCGCCGCGCGTCACGATTACGGGCTTGCCGGCCGCCATCAGCTTCACGGCGTTGGCCGAAGTCTCGCCGGCTCGGGGGTAACGCAGGTTCACGCAAACATCGGTCAGGAAAGCCAACCGCCAGAAATCGTTTTCCGCGACATAGGGGATGCGCGCCACGCGCGGAGATTCCAGCAAGGCGCTCAAGGCGCGCTCGTATTCCCGCTCGACGAAATCGCCGACGATCAGCAGCAGGCAGTCCGCGCCGATGCGGCGGCGCGCCTCGAGCACCGACCGCAGGCGCTTGGTCGGGCGCTGATGGCCGAAACAGGCGACGACAAAGCTGCCCGCGGGAATCGACCAGCGCCGGCGCAGTTCCTCGTCGGATTCGAACAGACTGCGCGCCGGGGCCTCGACGTAATGGGGAATCTCGCGAACCCAGGGACGGCCGGCGACCGCCTCGACGCGGCGGCGCGCCGCGGGATTGTGAACGATCACGCCCGCCGCCGACTCCACGAGCCGGCGCAGCAGCGGATAGCGGAAGAATCGTTCGTCCGCGCCCGACAAGGCCCGTTCCCGCCACAACGCGGCGCCGAGCGGCCGCTTGCCCTCGCCCTCGTTGTAGGCGAACTCGTCTTCGTATTCGCGGCGGGTCAGGGCGCCCAGCAGCATATGGTGCAAGACCGCGTCATGCAGCTCGACGACCCCGCGGCGTTCGAGCGCCGCGCGGTAAACGGGGGCATGCAGTCCGTTGTTGCCGATCTGGTAGATGACGCGCTCGTATTCCCGGGCGCGGGACGCTTGCGCCGGAGTCAGAAGCGCAACCGGAGCGCGCTCGGCCAACGCGGCGCCGATGCGGGCGCTGTATTCGGCGACGCCGGTCGGTGCGGGCGGCAGCGGCGAAACGATAGCCGCACCGGGAGTAAGGCCGCTCACCGGGAATAGACCCGCTTGCCGAAAATCGCCGTGCCCACGCGCACGCACGTCGCGCCTTCTTCGACGGCGACTTCGAGATCGTTGCTCATGCCCATCGAAAGGCCGGGCAGCCCGTGCAAGGCGGCAAGCTCGCGCAGGCGGCGGAAAAAGGGCCGCGAGCTTTCGGGGTTGTCCGACCAGGGCGGCATGGTCATCAGGCCTTCGAGTCTCAGGTTCGGCGCGGCGTCGATGAATTCCTTCAACGGCGCGATCTCGGCGGCGTCCACGCCCGACTTCGATTCCTCGGCGGACAGCTTGATTTCGAGGTAAACGGACAGGCGTTTCCCCGTCGCGTTCAGCCGTCTGGCCACTTTGAGGCTATCGACCGTATGAATGCAATGGAACAACTCCGCGGCCGGTTTCGCCTTGTTGCTTTGCAGCTTGCCGATCATATGGAAGCGGGCGCCGGGCAACGCGGGCAGATCGGACGCTTTGGCCCGGAACTCCTGTACGTAATTCTCGCCAAAATCGCGTTGGCCGGCCTCATAGGCGGCGAGAACGTCGGCCGCCGGCTTGATCTTCGATACGGCAATGAGCGTCACCGCATCGGGGTCGCGCCCGGCGCGCCAAGCGGCCCTGGCGATGCGCTCGCGCACGGCGGCGATGCGCTCGGCGATCATTCCGACCATTTTAAGCGGCTGCTTTCCGCCGAGCCGCTTGCGGATGTTAGACTCGATCCCGGAAGAAAACAATGGGGTTTTCAGCAAGACTCCAGAAGAGATTGTCGCAAGAGCACAGGCGGCAACAGCGCGAGGCCGAGCAGGAGCGCGAGCGCAAAAAGGAGCGGTACGAAAATTTTCTGCGAAGCCCAAAAGGTATGGCGCGGTCCGCATGGGAGGCCAAGCGCAAGGTTTGGCAGTTCCTGGAAGTCATTTCCGAGACAACGGGAAATGTGGTTCCGATGATTGGAACATATACTGCCGACGAGCATGGGTCCATCGGCCAGAGCGGTCATGCTGCGCTGCTCGGACAAGGAACAGATGCTGTCGACGAACGCGGGCCCATCGACCTTCAGAAATCGAAGGCGCGCGCGCAAGACTCTCCTATCGAACAGATCGAATCGGAAGGATGGACTCTGGACAACGCCGGCTACGTATTCCAGGAAACCGGGTCGGTAAGTCGAGACAAATTCCTGTCCAGCGGACAGCAGGAGGCAGTCAGCGGCAGGATTTTGGGGATATACATCTTCAGGCGAACAAACCGCCCCGACGATTGGTCCGCCGGTTTCGACTGATTCCCTGTTCGCGCGGCCGCATGGCGTACGCACGGCGTCGCTCGATAGATGACCATGTAGCCGCTATGCAAAGTAAAATGAAAGCCGTGGCGGAACGGGTGATGGCGCTCGACTGGGGGATGCGCCGCATCGGCATTGCCGTGAGCGACGCGCTTGGCGTTTCCAGCAACGGCCTGCCCACGCTGCGGCGCACGAATATCGACGCCGACCTGCGCGCCCTGACCGACATCGTCCGCTCGCGCCGGATCGCCAAAGTCGTGGTCGGCCGGCCGCTGCACATGAACGGCTCCGCCGGCAAATCGGCCAATCTGGCGGAACAATTCGCCCGCCGGCTGGCGAAGCGGGCGGCCATCGACGTGGTGTTGTGGGATGAGCGCCTCACAAGCTGGCAGGCCGAATCGCTGCTGCCGCCCCGCCGCCGAGACAAGGGCGCCGTCGATCGGGCCGCCGCCATGCTCTTGTTGGAAAGCTATCTTGCCGCGCAAAAGCCTTAGCATCGCCTTCGCCGCCGTTCCGGCCGTCCTGGCGGGCTGCGCGGGCGGCGCCTCGGACGCGGAGCCGTTCGCCGAGCCCGTCATTGTGGCCATCGAAGCCGGGTTCACTTCGCGGCAAATCGCCGAAACGCTGCATGAGGCGGGGGTGATCGATTCGCCGTGGACTTTCCTCGCCAAGCGCGCTCTGAACCGGCAAACCGTTCTCATGGCGGGCGAATACGAGTTCGCCGCGCCTCTGCCCGTCTCTGAGGCGTTCGGGATGCTCGCCGAGGGCCGGGTCAAGCTCTACCCGATCACCATTCCGGAAGGTTACAACCGGTTCGAAATCGCCGACGCGGCCGCGGCGGCGGGCCTTGCCCCCCGCGAGGAGTTCCTGCGCATGACCGCCGACCCCGCGCCGGTGAAAGACATCTTGCCCGCGGCCGAATCGCTCGAGGGGTGCCTGTTTCCCGATACGTACAACTTGGCGCGGACATCCGCGGCAGGCGATTTGCTGCAAGCCATGGTGTCCCGATTCCGTGAGGTCATGGCCGAAATCCGCAAGCGCCGCTCGACCGATTTATCGGATTGGGAGACGTTGATCCTGGCCTCGATGGTCGAAAAGGAAACGGGCATCGACTCGGAGCGCAAGCTGGTCGCCTCGGTCTTCCACAACCGCGCGCGGAAACGGATGCTGATGCAGTGCGACCCGACGATCATCTACGGGCTTGTGCGCGAAGACCGCTACCGCGGCAAGATCTACCTGTCGGATTTGCGCAACCCGCACCCTTACAACACCTACATCCACGCCGGCCTGCCCCCCGGCCCGATCGCCAACCCCGGAAAGGCCGCTCTCGAAGCCGCCTCTCAGCCGGCTGAAACCGATTACCTGTTTTTCGTCGCCAAGCCGGACGCCGGCAAAGGACACCTTTTCTCGAAAACGATGCGCGCCCACCAAGAGGGCGTCGCCGACCTGCGCCGCGGAGAACGCGCCGCTCTGCGCCAATGAGCCAAGCCGCAAAACCGCCTGCCAAGAGGGCCGTCAAAAGCATTGTCCTCGACTACATCGAGAAGCACGGGACGACGCTGGTGGATGAGGCGGCGTTCGCGGCCATCCGCAAGGAAGCGGCGCTCGGTTCGGCGCGGGGCAAAACCCCTTCGGATCTCTATCTGCTGGATATCCTGTCGGCCGCCGGGATCGAAATCGACCGCCGTCTGGGCGGCGTCCCCGTCGATCTCCGCGGCAGGATTCGCACGGGAACGCTCGCGGACGCCCGAGAATCGCTGGCGGCGCTGGCGCGCGAATACGCCGCCGCCGGGGACGCCGCCCGCGCCGAGGACATCCGCCGCGCGGTGCGCAACGCCAAAGACAGGCTCAAATTCCTGCTGGGACGCAAACTGTCCGCTGACAAGCGCCGCGTCAAAGAGGAAGTGCTGTGCTGGATGCTGGTCTGGCTGGAAAACCCGCTCGTGTTCGAAAGCTGGGTTGCGCTGCGCCTGCCGCCGCGGCGGCATTCCTCAGACGATAGGCCCGCATCGACCGCGTAGGCCGCATATTTCCCGATGGGGCGGCTTTTCACCGGCATCCCGTGCAGCTTATCGGGCTTTCATTTGGGAATGCATCCGGGTTAACGAGCCCGCGGCGCCGATCCCGCCGGTTTTATTTTCACGCCTCCGATAAAGACCGCGTCCATTTCGCGCAGATTGCGGATGTTGCCGAGGGGGTTTCTGTTCAAAAGGATCAGGTCGGCGTACTTGCCCTCGGCCAGGGTCCCGCGATCGCGATCGATGCGCAGCGCCTCTGAGGCATGCTTCGAAAATGACTGGATCACCTGCATCGGAGTCAGTCCGGCCTCGACCATCAATTCAGCCTCCCAGTGCTCGAAATAACCGGGGAACCGCCCAGGAGGTCCCGTATCCGTTCCGAAACCGATGCGCACTCCGGCGTCGGCGAGCTTCTTCAGG
The DNA here is from genome assembly GCA_965242705.1 of Bryobacterales bacterium. Classification (GTDB taxonomy): domain Bacteria; phylum Acidobacteriota; class Terriglobia; order Bryobacterales; family UBA6623; genus CATQHP01. Next base: position 3,067,178 of record OZ251486.1, on the reverse strand, counting down.
TTGCGCATGGCCATGTGGAAACCGTCGATGTTGACTTGCCGCTCGGGGTCTTTTGCCTGCGTCTTGCGAAGGTCGGTGCGCAAGGCCGTCAGCAGGGACGCCTCTACGCGGTTGGCGAAAAACGGGTCCGCCAGCCACTCGGGGCCGTCGGCGTAAGCGAACGTCGATTTTTCGCGGGTCAGCGTCGGCGCATAGGCAACGTTCTTGGCCAGCAACCGCCGGATCAGGCTTGCATCGACCTCTTTGTCGCGGACGCTGTGTACGAGGGCGTCCAGCCCGGCATCGACCAGCCCCTTGGCGTCTTCCAACTCGTAGATGTGGGCGGCCGCGATCAACCCGCGCTTGTGCGCTTGGCCGATGATCGCTTCGTAGAGGTCGGGCGTGAGCTTGTCGAAGGTCCCGTGGTGGCCGTCAACCCACATTTTCACGATGCGCGCGCCCTTGTCGGCGAGCGCATCGACGCGTTTACGGGCGCCTTCAACCGAGGTCACTTCCTGCGCCAAGCCCTTCACGCCCGGCGCATGCGTGGGATAGCCGTTGCGCACGGTAAAGCCTTGCAACGCCGGAACGACCCTGGCGACGCCCGTCAATTTCCCGCCGTCGATCTCATCGCGAATCCCGGCGATAAGGTCGAAATCGGTACCCATGCTCGTGGTCGTCGTCACCCCGTACGCCGCGTAGGTGCGCAGGTTCTCGACCACGTTTGCCCGCGTGTAATTCTCCTGCGCCTGGACGAGTCCCTTGGTCAAGCCCACGTGGCCGTGGAGATTGATTATGCCCGGAATCACCGTTTTCCCCGAGGCGTCGATCCTCTCGGCGCCCGCCGGAGCCTCGATCCGACCGGACGGCGCGATGCGCGCGATACGACCGTTTTCGAGAAGCAGCGCGGCGTCCTGCAAGGGCGCTCCGCCGCTGCCGTCGATCAATACCGCATGCTCGATAACGGCCGTCCTCTGCGCATGAGCAACGAACGGCAGCAGGAAAAGCGGAAACAGGGCTGAAACTTTCATCGACGGTCGGATTCTAGCACGCCCCCGCTTGCCGCAAACACGGATTGCCTGCAAACGCAAGAAGATGCGGCGCAGCGCCGCCGGCCGATGCTAGACTAAGCGAATCGGCGGCGGCCATGCTGATCAACCCCGACAAGTGCGTCGCATGCGCAAACTGCGTTCCCGTCTGTCCGATGGGCGCCATTTACGTCGATCCCGCGGTCAACCGCGCCACGATCCACCAGGACGAATGCGTCGAGTGCGGCGCCTGTTTCCGCGGCATGAGCCAGGAGCGCCTGAACCCGACCATGGTGCGCGCCGTCCGCAAACTTGCCAAATTGTTTCGTTTTCGCTTCGAGCCCGAACCCGACGTTTGCCCAACCGCCGCGTTCGAGATGAACGAGTTGGCCATGCCGCGCCTGATTCGGCGGGTTTTCTCCGACCCCGTCGTCGAGCACAAATCGACGGGCATCAAGGGGCGCGGCACCGAAGAAGTCAAGACCAACGACGTGAACCCCCGCGTGGGCGTCGGCGAAGTCGGCTACACCATCGAGTTCGGCCGTCCGGGCGTGGGCGTGCGCTTCCGCGACATCCAGGAAATGACCCGCGCGCTGGCCGAGCTCGACATCGTTTTCGAGGAAAAGAACCCCATCAGCCATCTGATGACCGACAAGTCCTCCGGCGCGCTGCGCGAAGACGTCCTCGATGAAAAAATTCTTTCCGGAATCGTCGAGATCCGCAGTACGCTCGACCGGGTCGAAGCGGTGTGCGAGACGGTCCGAGCGGTCAACGAGCGCATCGACACCGTGACGGCCGTGGGCATTTCGACCCGCTGCGGCGAGCAGGGAGAAGACGAGGCGCTCGCGCCGTTGCTGGAAGAGCTAGGCGTCTCTTACGAACGCGCCAAAACCAACATGGGCATCGGCCGAGTCACCAATGCGCAGCACAAGGAAGCCGCATGACCAACACGCTGCACCGCTACGGCAAGGCTGAAAGTTTCGACGACGATTACATCGTCTTCTGCATTCCGTCGCCGGGACGAAACGACGAGGGCGCCGTGGAAAAACAGAAGCAATTCCTGCGTATCTGCTCCCGGCACGGCCCTTCCAACATGGGCAACGGCAACCGCGGCAGCTTCAAGCCCGAGCGCAGCTTGAACCCGACGGCCCACTGGAGGCGCGGCGCCGACCCCGACTGGGAAGGCGTCATCGCCGAGGTCAACAAGCCCGGTACGGCGGCCGCGGTTTTCGATTGCAGGGAGAAGGCCGAAGCCTGCCTGCGCGACGTCATCGCCGCCGATCTCGGGCTTTCGGTCAACATCAGCGCTTCGGTCGAGGGCGCGAAAGAAGTCGCCGAATGCTGCGGCATTCACCGCCACAGCGTCGAATACTCGCTGGGTTTCGCCGACCCCCACGACCACTTGCCGAACTCGCAGATCCTGCAGCTTTCGACCATGTGCGGACACGGCATGGTGTCGTTCAACATGGCGCGCAAAATGCTGGATATGGTCAGGGAAGGCCGCCGCGCGCCCGAACAGGCCGCGGCGACGCTGGCGCGCTTCTGCCCTTGCGGCGTGTACAACCCCGACCGCGCCAAGCGTCTGCTGGAAGAAGCCCGGCATCGGACGGCGTAGCCCGACTCGCACCGGCAGGCGCGGGTTCCATTGTTGTCGGCTTGGCCGCGCGCTTGCGCCGCGCCTATTCGCGGAACAACGGGCTGTCGATTACGGCTGCGATGGTATCGAGAATGCGGTAGTCGTTCTCAGCGGACTTTGCCAGAATGCTCTCGATTTCCGGCGAATTTTCGAATTTCCTGCCGTTCGCGTAGGTCAGCAGCTTCTCAATGAAGCAGCGGACGAAGCGATCGCGGTACTCGTCTGCGCTCAGAAGCCGGCGGTACTCGACGATGCCGTCGTACGCGCCGCCGCTGGGAAAGCGCGCGGCGGCGTCAATCGGAATCGGCTCTCTCTCCCAAAGCCTTTCCGCGGGCGCCAGTCCTTGCGCGGCGCGCCGTCGGTCTTGCTCTTCGATCTCTTGCAGCGCTTGCCGAGACGGATTGGCGGCGATATGCATCGTGTACGCCTCTCGCCACGCCCCGATCGGGTCGAAGTTCTCGAAAGCGTATCCGTACGGATCGATGCTGCGGTGACAAGATGCGCAGGTTGGGTCGGCCGTGTGGGCAGCGAGGATTTCCTTGATCGTCCTGGCTTGACGGACATCGGGCTCAGCGATCTCGACGTCGGCTGGCGGCGGCGCCGGTCGAATCCCCAAGAACTTCTCCATCACGTAAACCGCCCTGTGGATGGGCGACGTCGAAAGGCTGTCCGCGGTCAGGGTCAGGAAAGCGCCCATGCCGAGCAACCCGCCCCGCCGTCCGTCGGCAAACGCGTACTTGCGCAGTTTCGAGTCCTGCGGCACTCCGTCCACCCCATAGACCTCGGCCAGATCCGCGTTCAGGAACGTGTAATCGGCTGTCAGCAACTCAGGGACGGGGAGGTTGTTCTCCAGCGCATGCCGGAAGAACCGCAGCACCTCAGCAAGCATGTCTTCGCTCAACCGCTTGCGGACGTATATGGGGAAACGATCCGGGTCGGGCGCCATGAAGTTGATGCGGTCCAGCTCCAGCCAAGCGTGAGGGAATTCGCGCGTGAACTCGTCCGCTTCGGATCGCTCGAACCGGCGGATGACTTCGGCGCGCACCGCATCGAACGCCGCCAACCCGCCATTGCGGGCAGCTTCGCAGAGGCGCCTGTCCGGAATCGTGCCGCGGAGGAAATAGCTGAGCTTGGAGGCGAACCGCTCGGCGGGAGCGCCTTCGCCCGAGTTCACCAGCAGGAATGAAGGCGAAGCGAGAATGGCGACGATGCCTTCCTTGAGGGCTTCGACGTCCCCCTCTCCCTGCGCGGTGCGGGAGGCAACGAAACGAACGATCGGGTCAAGCTCGCCGCGGCGCAACCCGCGGCGCCAAGCTCTTTCCGCGATCGAGCGGAGGATCGCGGCGGCGTTCCGCACCGTTGGATTCTCACCCAGCAAAGCGGTTTGCCGCTTCGGCGGCCAGCTTGCGTACAGCGGACCCTCGATTTCGGCGCGAAAAAGACGCGGCCGCGGCCCCTGCCAGTGCTCTGTCCAGTGGCTCCAATGCCTCGGGTTCCCGGCCGTTCGCGCCGGAGCCTTGGGCAGGTTTTTCTCCAGCACCGCCGCGTACAGCTTCGGGTCGGTCTTGCGAATGTGGTCGTGGGCGATCGAGAACTGGAATTTGAAGTTGCCGTTGCCGCGCAGCCGCAAACCATCCGTTGGATACGAGAGTTCGAGCCGCGTCCCCGCCGCAATCCATTCGTCCAACTCGATCTTGGCCGGCGCCTCGTCGGGGAGATCGAAAGTCCGTACACGGCCGCCCAGGTGGAGACGCAAGCGGATCGGGTCGCCGTCGTAGATGCCCGTCTCGGCGGAGTCGTACAGCCCGCGGTCTTTGCCCGCGGCCCATATCTTGATGCGGTATCTTCCCGTTGCCGGCGCGCTTTCGAAGTTTGCGAAGTACACGCGCAGCCTGGGATCGAGAAAGTCGATGCTCTCCGCCGTGCGGTTCGCGCGCTCCTGCCTCCGCCGCTGCGACAAGCTGGTCATGCGCATGTCGCCGGCGGTGACTTCGTAGCGGCGCGTTTCCGGCTGTTCTCCGGAAAGGATCGCCGCATCGACGACTTTGCGGAACGCTTCGATGTACTGCTCAAGGTGAAACTGGCTCATGCCCAGAGCTTCGGCGTCCGTGTCGAAGCCGTCCTGCAGCGTGTCGCCGAGAAGATCGGCCATCGGCTGATGAGTGCCGACGTCTTCGATCATCAGCACGTCGCGGACACTGTTGGCGAGCTCGCGGTTGTTGAGCCGCCGCGGCGCGGCTCCGTCTGTCTCGCCGACCTGCTCTTCCCCGCCGCGCAGCCGGTCTTCGAGAAAAGCGGCGATGCCGCGGCGCTCCGTTGCCGGCAACCGGCCGGCTTCCGCCGGAGGCATGACCTCGGCTCGGACGTATGCCAAGCTCTTCCGCCAAAGGTCTGTATTTTGCCGGCCCGTGTCTTCGGCCAGAGAAAAGATGCGGAATCCGCCCTTCGGCTCCGCGCCGCCGTGGCAGGGCGAACAATGCTTCTTCAGCAATGCCAAGCCGGGCGGGGCGGCGGCGTCAGCGAAAACCAATGGCGCGGCGGCGAGCGCTGCCGCCGCTGCGCCGCACAGGCTACGCATAGCGCAACTCGAAGGCGCCCGTGCTCGTGTTGAACCGGTCTTTCTCCACGCCGAAGCGCTGCAGCAGCGTGAGGTAGAGATTGCACAACGGCATGTTGTTGCCGCTCCCGCCGCGGGTATCGACGTGCCCCAAATGCCGGAAGCCCCCGCCAGCGACCAGGATCGGAAGATTCCGGTTCGAATGAGTGCCGCCGTAGCCCATGCCGCTGCCGAACAGGATGATCGTACTATCGAGCAGCGTACCGTCCGCATGGGGTTCGCGGACGGCGTCCAGCTTGCGCAGGCAGCGCGACAACTGCTCGATCTGGAACGACTCGATGGCGATCAGTTCGGCGATCACCTCTTCCTTCTTGCCGTTGTGGGTGCATGCGTGGTAGCCGCGCGTCACGCCGTCGATGTCGGTATAGCCGATCTCGTTGGGGAAGGCCACCGTAGCCACGCGCGTGAGATCGGTTTCGAATGCATAGGCGATCATGTCGAAGATTGCCTCGTACCGGTTTGCGATGGTCGTCTCGGAGCCGGCGAAATGCCGCGAGATGTCGAACTTCGGTTTGTCACGGTCAACCCATTCGCGGCGGTCGGCCAAGCTCGACTCCAGTTCGCGAATCGAAGCCGCGTACTGATCCAGCCGTTGCCGATCCCGCCTGCCGGCTCTGCGCTGCAAGCCGGCCAACTGCTCGCCTACCGTGTCGAGAATGCTGCCGTTGCGAGCGATCAACTGCTTGCGCGCCGTTCGCTGCTCGGCGGTCAGGTTGAGGAACAGGTGGTCGAACAGTCGATGCGGGTCGGTAACCGGCTTCAGATCGACGCCGTTGGCGTTCCAACTCATCCGAATGCCGTTTTCCAGCGCGGTATGGATCGACGGAAAGCGGACGCGTCCATACCCGCGGCGGGCCATCACCTGATCGACCGAGATGTTTTTCTCGGGGTAGGCCGAACCGTTCTCGGGAAGGATGCCGTTGAGGAACGAGATTTCGCGGCCGTGGCCGTTGTTCATTCCGTGGTCGGTGTGAGACAGGATCGTGAGCCGCCCGCGAAGCCATTCCAGAGATCGAAGCGTCTCAGGAAACGCGAAAGACTTCCCGAACTCCGTTGGGAAGAAATGCTCGGGATGCATCCCCAGAGGATTGCCTACGACCAAGAAGCGCACGGGCGGAGGCTGCGCGGCGGCGGCCTCTTCCAGCAGGGGAAGCGTCAACAGGCCTCCGATTCCTTTCAAGGCAACGCGTCGATTCATCCGCATGGCGCCGTGCCGCTTGATTCCAAACCGGCAACATCATGATACGAGACCGTCCGTCATCGCGCGCGCACTTTGTTGTTCCTGCTGCAAACGCCCCCCTCGCGGCGCTAAACTGACGGCACGATGCGATCGACAAGACGGCAAACGACAAGGCGGGAATTCCTGGCGGCCGCCGGAGCCGCCGCTGTTTCGGGAGCTTGCCAATCCATTCCGGGGCCGCGAAAGGCCTCGCGGCCGAACTTTCTGTTTTTCTTTCCCGACCAGCACCGTTCCGACTGGGTCGGCTGGAACCCGGCAACGCCCGCGCCGACGCCGAACCTGACCGCCCTGCGCAACCGCGGCGTTTCTTTCGTCAACGCCGTGGTCGATTCGCCCGTCTGCGGACCGTCCCGCGCCTGCCTCGCCTCGGGCAGCGTTTACGAGCGCTGCGGCGTGCGCAACAACAGCGACAACTACCCCCTCGACCGCGTCAGCTACTACAAGGCTCTGCGCGGCAGCGGCTATCACGTCATGGGCTGCGGCAAGCTCGACTTGCACAAAGGCAACTACGAATGGGGGATCGACGGGCGCGGCAGCATGGAAGCGTGGGGCTTTTCCGACATGATCGACAACGGCGGCAAGGGCGGCGGCGCCGGCGCGTATAACCGCGATCCCGTCGGCGCCAAAGACCCCTACTACGCCTACCTCGACTCCCTCGAACCCCCACTCGGCAAGCTCTGGGCGGACGAGATCAAGCGGTTGGGCCGCAAGAAATGGAACCGGATCGTCAACGACCCGGACAACCCGGAATACGACCGCCTGTTGAAGGAAGAGACCTGGTGGGGAGAAACCAAACCCGTTCCGCTGCCGGACGACGCCTACTGCGACAACTGGATCGCGCGCAACGGCCTGAAGCTGCTCGACAGGGCGCCCGAGGGCAAACCGTGGCATCTGGCGATCAACTTCGTCGGCCCGCATCCGCCTATGGACATCACCGCGTCCATGGCCGCGAGGTACCGCGGCCCGGACAGAACCATCGACGACTTCGAGCAGCCCCACGACTACAACGGGCCGTTTCCGCCCGAGCAACACGTCGCCATCCGGCAAAATTACGCCGCGATGATCGAGAACATCGACCGTTGGCTGGGCGCATTCGTCGAGAAACTCAAGGAACGGGGAGAGTTCGAAAACACGGTGATCGCCTACTCCAGCGACCACGGCGAGATGCTGGGCGACCATGGACGCTGGGGCAAGTCGTGCCCCTACCAGCCGTCGGCCGGCGTGCCGCTGACGCTTGCCGGCCCGTCAATCCGTCAAGGTTACGAGAGCGGCGCGATGGTCAGCCTCATCGATCTGACCGCCACCTTCATGGACATCGGCGAAGCCGGCTCGCTCGAATATCAGGACGGCCAATCGCTGCGGCCGATCCTGGAAAACGCGGGCGGCGGCCACCGCGAGTTCTCGCGCTCGTCGCTGAAGACACGCTCCGGGGTCTGGCGTTTCGCGCAGGATCGGCGCTACAAGCTGGTCGAAAATTTCGAGGGCCGGGGCCGCGAGCTTTACGACCGTGAAAACGACCCGCTGGAGGACGAAAACATCGCCGACGCCAAGCCCGGCGAAGTCGAGCGCCTGGCCAAACTTTTCGTCGGAGCCTGAAGAAGGGCTGAAGGCCGCGCCGCGGCGCGGTAGGGATTGGGGGTTAGGGGATAGGGGGAACCGCACGGCTTCAGGGAAGAGAGATCTGAACCCATCCGGTCGATTTCGGCGGCGGGACTTCGAAAATAAGCGCGCATTGGCGGGCATAGGCGGGCAAAGCGATCAAAGCTTGCATGAAGCGCTTCTTTTCGCTGTATGAACCCCGTCATGCTTGACGGCGCCGCAGTATTTGTGAGACGGGGTTTGCGCGGCAGTCACGAGTCGGCAGGCCGCGGGCCGCGAGTCGGGCGGGCGCGGCGCTATTCGAAGCCCAGTTCCTGCACGACCAGGCCCAGATCGCGCGCATCGCCGGGCGGCGACCAGGTTCGGTCCACGGCGATAGTGAAGTACACGACGGCTCCGGGCGCGACGGAAGCCGGCGCCTCCAGGTCGTGCATGCCGGGGCCTTCGAGCCGCAGGTCGATGAGCGGCGTTCCGTCGAGGCGAACTTCCACCCGGCGGGCGGGCGCTTCGTCGGGCACGAAGCAGCGCAGCTTGAACTTCGAGGCATTGGGCGGCGCCAGCAGCAACCCGGCGCCCTGTTTGCCCATCCAGCGCCAAGGCGCCTCGTCGGGCGGCGGCCAGAAGCCCGACAGCAACTGCTCGTCGGCTTCCGCGCTGCGCATCCGCAGGTAACCTGCCGCGGGCTGCGGCGCGCCGATTGCGTAGGCCGTCACCGTATCCGCGGGCCGCGCCCCGAGGCCGAAGGGCAGCACGCCGAATTCGCATGAAGAGTAGCCGGAGCGCGTGCCGCGCCCGATGGTCGTCAGCGGAATCCGACCGGCGATCCGCGCGCGGGCAATCTCGGTTTTGCGGCCCTGGACGCCGTGGGGAATGCGCGAAGCCAATTCGCTTTCGACGTACACGGTTTCGGGGAACAGAACCCGATCGCGCAAGAGAGGCTCGGCTCCGTCTTCGACCAGATAGTGGCGCAGCCCCCACTCCGCGTTGGTAACGACGGGCTTCGAGCCGGCCAAGCGTCCGATTTCTTTTGCGAACTGCCGGTAACGGCAAGCCTGCTCGTATTCGACTCCGGCCAGCCCGAGGCCGAGGCAGAAGTGCAATCCCAAGGCTCCCGCGGCGAGTTTCCGCGGAGGCCGCGCGCGAAAAACCAGAATGGCCAGGGCCGGAACCGCCGGAAGCAGATAGCGCGCCGAGCCGGCGTAGAAGGCCGCAACCGAACCGGCGAAAAACACCAGCAGCCACGCGGCGAGGAAGCCGTCATCGCCGGCGCGGCCGCGCCGCAAAGCGGCGGCGCACGAAAGCAGCACCGCCGCGCCCGAGGCGGCGGCCGCCCCGAGCAGCAACCGCTCGGGAACGGTATAGCCGGCCGCCGCGCCGCCGGCCAGCAGTCCAACGCCGGCCGCTGCAGCGCCAATCGCCCTGCTGCCGATGCCGAATCCGACCAACAAAGGCGAGAGCGCAAAGCCCAGATGGGCAACCAGCGCCAAGGCGCTTTTCGCCTTGCGTTCCCAAGCCAGCAGGTCGTATGAGACGAAATAGCCCGCCAGAACCTCGGCGGGCGCCGCCCCCGCGGCCGCCCGTTCCCACAATTGCCAGGCCAGCAGCGCCAGCGGCGCGGCGGCCGCGGCGAGCCATGCCGCGGGGTTTTTGCGGTCGTGGAACCAGGCCCAATGCGCCAGGATCGGCGCGGCGAAAATGCTCTGATAGGCGCACAGTCCGGCAAGCCCCAGCAGGGGGAGCGCGAAGCGGTAACGCCCGTACGTGAAAAAGGCGAACCCCGCCAGCCAGAAAGCCAGCAGGGGCAGGTCGGCTTCCAGCTTGGTTCCGTTGACGAGAAACGCGGGCGCCGCCGCCAGTGCCAGCGAGCAGAGAAGCGGCGGGGCGGAGAAGCGCCGCGCCAGGGAGTACATGGCGGCGACCGCCGCCAGCGAGAAGAGCAGATAGGCGGCGTGATAGAGCGCTTCGCCCGGCGGGCCGAAAACGACCCGCAGCAAGGCCAGCCAGTAGGCGTTGAACGGCGGCCGCGTATGCCCGGCGGCCCAGACCGTTTCGCCTTGGAAGGGAAAGCCCATCTGCAGCGCGTGCCAGGGGTCGGTCAAGGCGTTTTCGGCGAACAGCAGGTAGTAAACGTCGTCGCCCTGCACCGGCAGCGCGAGGAAGGGCAGCCGCAGCAGCAGGACGACGGCGGCGAGGATGAGCAGGTCGCGCCGCATGACGGGTTTCTAAGCGCCGTCCTCGGGCGGCCGCCAGACGAGGATCGGCCGGCGCGCCGCGCGCGTTTCGTCCACGCGCCGGGTGCGCGTCGTTTGCGGCGCTTGCAGCACCAGGTCGGGGTCGTTTTCCACCTCGCGCGCGATGGATTTGAGGGCATCGATGAAGAGGTCCAATTCCGCCTTGCTTTCCGTTTCGGTCGGCTCGATCATCAGCGCGCCGCGGACAATCAGGGGGAAGCTCACCGTATAGGGGTGGAAACCGTAGTCGATCAAGCGCTTGGCGATATCGCCGGTCTTGACGCCGCGGGCAAGCTGCTTGTTGTCGCTGAAGACGCACTCATGCATCGACGGCGCATCGTAGGGCAGGTGGTAATCGTCTTCGATGCCCTTGCGGATGTAGTTGGCGTTCAGCACGGCGTCGAGCGTCGCGTTGCGCAGGCCGTCGCCGCCGTGGGCGAGGATGTAGGCGAGCGCGCGCACGAGGACGCCGAAATTGCCGTAAAACGCGCGCACGCGCCCGATCGAATCGGGGCGATCGTGGTTGTAGCGCAGCGCGCCGTCCGCTTCTTCGATGCGCGGGATCGGCAGAAACGGCTCCAGATGACTCTTGACCGCAACCGGCCCGGCGCCGGGGCCGCCGCCGCCGTGCGGAGTGGAGAACGTCTTGTGCAGGTTCAGATGCATGACGTCGACGCCGAAATCGCCGGGCCGCGCCACGCCGACCAGCGCGTTCATGTTGGCGCCGTCCATGTAGAGCTGCGCGCCGCGGTCGTGCAGCAGCGCGGCGATGCGGGCGATATCCTGTTCGAAAATGCCGACCGTATTGGGGTTCGTCACCATCAGCGCGGCAACGGAATCATCGACGGCGGCCTCGAGCGAAGCCATATCGATCGTGCCCCGCGCGTTCGAGGCGATTTCCTTGACCCCGTAACCGGCGATAGCCGCGGTCGCCGGATTGGTGCCGTGGGCGGAATCGGGGATGAGCACGACCCGGCGCGCATCGCCTTTCGATTCCAGATAGGCGCGGATCAGCAAAATGCCCGTCAACTCGCCGTGCGCGCCGGCCGCCGGCTGCAAGGTCACCGCGTCCATGCCGGCAATGTCGGCCAGGTAGCGTTCGAGCGTTTGCTGGATGCGCATCGGCCCCTGCGCCAGGGCCTGCGGCTGGTAGGGATGCGCATCGACGATCCCTTCGATGCGGGCAACCGCTTCGTTCAGGCGCGGGTTGTATTTCATCGTGCAGGAGCCCAGCGGGTACAAGCCCAGGTCGATCGCGTAGTTCCAGGTCGAAAGGCGCGTGAAATGGCGGATGATTTCGACTTCGCTCACTTCGGGGAAACCGGCGATTTCGCGGCGCACGTTTTCCGCGCCCAGCGCTTCCGCCGCATCGATCTGCGGAACGTCGAGCGGCGGAAGCCGGTAGCCGATCTTGCCGGGCGACGAGCGCTCGAAGATCAAAAGCTCGTTCTGCGTTTGATGCCGGCGGATTTTAGTCAATGGAATCCTCCCCGGCGGGCGGCCCGAAGCAGGCCGCGTAGGCGTCCATTTCTTCGCGCCGATTGACTTCCGTGGCGCAGACCAGCAGCGCCCCGTCCAATTCGGGGTACAGCCGCCCCAATTCCAGCCCGCCGATGACGTTGTTGCCGAGCGCGGCCTCGTTGACCCGCGCGCCGTCCGCCGAGGCGGGCCTGACGACGAATTCGTTGAAAAAAGGGCCGGAGAAGACCAGCGAGCCGCCGCGCGCGCGGACGGCTTCGGCCAGGTAGCGCGCCTTGGCGAGATTCTGCTCGGCCAGTTCGCGCAAGCCCTGCTTGCCGAAAACGGTCATGTAGATCGTCGCCATCAGCGCCACCAACGCCTGATTGGTGCAGATGTTGGAAGTCGCCCCGGCGCGCCGGATATGCTGCTCGCGGGTGGCCAGGGTGAGGCAGAAGGCGCGGTTGCCGGCGGCATCGACGGTTTCGCCCACCAGCCGCCCGGGCATCCGGCGGATATATTTCCGTTTCGTCGCCAACACGCCGACGCAGGGGCCGCCGTAGCTCGTCGGATGCGCGAACGACTGCAATTCTCCGGCGACGATATCGGCTTCGGCGGTCGGCCGCAGAACGCCCAGCGCCGCGGCTTCGGCAAAGATCACGATCAGCAGCGCGCCGCGGCGATGGGCCAGTTCCGCCGCTTCACGGGTCTTGTCGATCACGCCGAAGAAGTTCGGCGACTGCACGATGACCGCGGCGACTTCGTCCGAGAGCTTGCTTTCCAGGTCGGCGAGGTCGATCTGCCCCGAATCGCGGTCGTAACGCACGGTTTCGACCGGCAGATGCTGCCGGCGGTTATAGGTATCGAGCACTTGGCGGTATTCCGGGTGCAGCGATCGCGCCGCGAGCAGACGGCCGCGCCGGGTAATCCGCGCCGCCATCATGCCCGCTTCGGGCACGGCGGTCGAGCCGTCGTACATCGACGCGTTCGCCGCCTCCATGCCGGTCAATTGGGCGATCATCGTCTGGAATTCGAAAATCGTGGTCAGAATGCCTTGGGAAATCTCGGCCTGATAGGGCGTGTAGGCGGTCAGGAATTCCCCGCGCGAGGCCAGCGCGTCGATCACCACCGGGCGGAAGTGGCGGTAAGCCCCGGCGCCCAGAAACGACGCATAGCCTTTGGCTCCTTCTTCCGCCCGCGCGCGGAACCAGTCGATGATCTCGTATTCCGAAATGCCGTCGGGGACGGCCGGCGGCCGGCGGCAGCGCAGCGCTTCGGGGATGCTTGCAAAAAGCTCGTCGATGGAATCGACGCCGAGGGCGTCCAGCATTTCCCGGCGTTCCCCGGGGGACTTCGGCAGATAGCGCAACCGGCGACCTCGCTATCCGCCCTCGGCGGCGGCGTATTCCGCGTACTGCGCGGCGTCCATGAGCGCCTCGAGCTCCGCCGCGTCGAAGACCTTGACGCGCACCAGCCAGCCGGCGCCGTGCGGGTCGGAATTGAGCAACTCCGGGTTGTCGATCAGCGTTTCGTTGACCTCGGTCACGTCCCCGCCGATCGGCGCATAGATATCGGAAACCGCCTTGACCGATTCGACCGTGCCGAAAGCGCCGTTGGCCCGCAGCCTGGCGCCCACGTCGGGCAACTCGACGAAGACGACGTCGCCGAGTTGGTCTTGGGCATGGTGCGTGATGCCGATCTCGGCGGACTCGCCGGAGACATGCACCCACTCGTGATCTTTGGTGTAGCGGTATTGCGGGGGATAGGTCATGGCTTGCGGTTGTTGCGCGAATAAAACGGCGTGGGGACGACTTCCGCCGCGACCATGCGGCTGCGTACGGCGATCTCGAGCGGCCGCCCCGCTTCGGCCGCTGCGGCGGGCAGCCTGCACATGCCGATATTCTTTTCCAGAAAGGGCGCCGGAGACCCGCTGGTTACCCTGCCCGCATCTTCGCCGCCGACGTGGACGCGGTAGCCATCGCGGGCTATGCCGCGGCCTTTCATCTCGAAGCCGGCCAGTTTGCGCCGGACGCCCTCGCGCCGCTGCGCGGCCAGCGCTTCGCGCCCGGTGAACGCCGGCTTGCGGAGCTTCACGATCCAGCCCAAGCCGGCTTCGTAGGGCGTGACCGCGTCGTCGATTTCGTGTCCGTAGAGGGGCATCGAAGCCTCAAGCCGCAGCGTGTTGCGCGCGCCCAGACCGCAAGGCAGTACGCCGTACGCCTCGCCCGCCGCCAAGATGGCGTTCCAGACGCGCGCGGCCTCGCTGGGGGGGATATAGACCTCGAAGCCGTCTTCCCCCGTGTATCCGGTGCGCGCGATGATCGCCGGAGCGCCCGCGAACTCGCCGCGGATAAACCGATAGTAGCGAATCGCCGACAAGTCGGCCGGCGCGAGCGCCTGGGCGGTCGGCAGGGCTTGCGGCCCCTGAATGGCAAGCTGCGCGTAATCGGCGCTGACGAGGCGCGGCTCGGCGTCGAACGGATTGTGCGCGCGAATCCACTCGAAATCGTTTTCCTGATTCGCGGCGTTCACGCAAAGGAAGTAATGCTCGGCGGAAAAGCGGTGGACCAGCAGGTCGTCCACGAACCCGCCGTTGGGGTAGAGCAGCCCCGAATACTGGGCTTGGCCGTCTTGCAGGGCGGCGGCTCGATTGGAGCAAAGCGAGTCGATCAGATCGACGGCCTGCGGCCCGCGGATCTCGATTTCGCCCATGTGGCTGACGTCGAAAAGGCCGGCTCGGCGGCGCACGGCCAAGTGTTCGGCGACGATGCCCGAGTATTCGACGGGCATATCCCAGCCGCCGAAATCGACCATGCGCGCGCCCGCCTGCCGATGCGTCTCGTGCAGCGGGGTCTTCCTGAGCGTATCGAGAGCGGCGGAGCCGGCCATGCCGAAGGTTGCGCCGGTGAAAACCGGAAGTTTCCACGCTACCACCGCCCCGAACGGAGTGTCAACGAAGGGGCCGCGGTTGCGGATGCGGGGGCGATTCGGCGGGCGCGCTGCTGCCTTGGAGCGGCTTGCTTGCGGCCATCGACGCGGCAGGCGAATCGTGTGCGTTGCACGGGGCGGATTGCGGCTGCCGGAAAATGCGCCGGCGCAAGGCCGAGCGCCCCGAACCGCGGCGCGAGGCCCCGGCATGCCACCGCAAGAGCGAGGCTGAGACGCCGCGCAAGCCGCCGCAATGCACGGCCAACCGCTGCGAAAGCGGTGAAGACGTTTCGATTTGGAACACCGAGCGGCTCTATTTGGCCGCGGACCGGTTCTTGCCGGCGCCGGCAAGCGATTCCGCGCCGCTGCGCGGGGCCGCCCATGACAAGCGGCGAGCCGCGGCGCAAGCAAGCCGCTTGCCGCGGACCGAGGGCGGTTGCGGACAGGGGGGATTTTGCATTGTTGCGCCTCGGAATTTTCCATGGTAACGGAATCTTTTCCCGGTTCCGACGCAACCCGCATAGCGCATAAACTGCTATTCTTTCTGTTGAAATGCGCGGATTGCTCCTTGCCGGTTTTCTCATGGCCGCTGCGCCGTTTTCCGTTTTTGCCGACGGGGCGCCGGAATGGTCGCAGACACTCCATTTCGACGGCTCGTTTCAGCGGGAATGGACGCTGGACGAGGGGCGGGCTTTCGAGCTGAGCGTCCGCATCGACGAGCCTTCGGCGCTGCCGCCCAACGCGCGCATCGACGTCGTCTGGACGGGGCCGGCGATTCCGCAGCCCGAGTTCGAAGGCAATCGCGAAGACCCGGGCGTAAAGGCCGATGCCGATTGGGAAAAGACGCTGCACGCCCTCGACCCGGATGTCTATCTGGTTTACCGCGCGCCGCTTGCCGGCGAATACTCGCTGCGCATCGAGACCGTGACCGACCGGCCGCAGCCGCTCGGGCAGATTCCGCACGATACCGGCTTGGCACCTCTGGCCACGCCGCTGCCGGCGCATACGCCGCCGGTGAAAGACGTTGCCTTGACCGTCGAGATGCGCCCGCTGGCTTCGCTGAGCGCCGGCGACACGGTTATAGAAGCCGAACCGAACAATGCGCCGGAACAGGCGATCGATCTGCCCTTCCGCGCCGGCGATGAAGACCAGATCGTTTATGTCACGGGCGGCGCGGACGACATCGAGTACTACAACAACACGAGCACCGGGCAGGCGTCCGATGAGTTGTACAGTCCGGGCGCTTACCCGTCGCGAAAGCTGTTGGGCTACAGCGACACGGTCAGCAGGCATGCGCCCGACGATTGGTACCGCATTACCTACAAGGGGTCGAAACCGAAATTCGTCAGCGCGAACCTGCAGCTCGTGGAGCCCGTCGTCAGCTCCCGCATCCGGTTTTACAGGCAGGGAACGCCCAGCGAGGAAGAGTTGCGCGACCGCGATGTGCCCAATCCGTACGATTTCGCCAACCGCAATCCCGTTCCTTACGTCCACCCTCCGGCGGTCGTGATCCCGGGGCCGCTGCCGGTTTACACCTACGAAGAAGGCCGGGCGCTCAACGAACGCGCCCACCAGCAAGACCGCTCGTTCCGCACCTTCATCACCCGCAAGGTGATGCCCGGCGAGACCTACTATCTGCGCGTCGAGGCGAACCAGCCCGCTTACGAAATGGAGGTGCGGCTGTTCGACCCGGCGCCGTTCGACGACCCGACCGCGGCGGTGCGCCAGGCCGTGCGCTATCACGCGGCCGAGATCGACGCCTGGCTGATCCATCGGCCGCGCAACGTCGCCCTGCACCGGCGCATTCGCGACGCCACGGCGCTGTTCGGCGAAAACTGCATGAGCTGCCACACGCAAAGCGGCGTCTGGGGACTGGCTGACGCGGTGCGCAACGGCTACGCGCCGCCTCCCGGCATCGAGCAGAACTACCGGCGTTTGATCAACACGATGTACGAGTCGCTGCGGCTGACCAACGAGCTCGAAGAGGCCGCGGTCAACACCAGCGTCGCGCCCAACGATCTGGGCGACGGTCCGGCGGGCACGCGCGTCGCGGGGCGCAACATCGTTCTGCATGAGCGCACCCGCCGGCCCAAGAAACTCCATCGCCACTGGCAGCAGCGCACGGCCAACTACGTCTTGCAGACCGCCGATCCCAAGGGCATCAACGCCGCCGGACCGGGGTCGAACTTCGGCCCCAACGTCGTGTTCAAGTTCGGCGCCGAGGTGCTCGAGCGCGCTTGGCGCGACACCGGCGACCCGCGTTACTTCTTCGCGCTGGAGGAGAAAGCGCGGAAGGTCGTTGCGACCGGCGATGAGGACATCAAGGTTACCGACGACCTCGGCCACCGCATCGAGTTCTTTTACCGCATCTGGCCCAAAGACTATATCGAGACGGTGCGCGAGTTGACGCATTCCCCGGAACGCGTCCGCGAAGCGCGGGAGTTCCAACGGAAATTCGAAGCGCAAGCGGCGGTTGATCTGGAGCGCCTGCTCGCCTTGCAGCGCGAAGACGGCGGCTGGGGTTTCGACCCGGGTTTCCGCGAAGACAGGGCGGACGCCTGGAGCCGCCGCGAGGACTACAGCTATCCCGCCCCGACGGCGGTTTCGCTGATCGGTTTGCAAGCGGCCGGACGCACGGCGGAAGACCCGGCTGTTCGCCGCGGCGTGTACTGGCTGTTGCGCAATCAGTATCCTTACGGGCTGTGGAACGCCTCGGCGGCGACCGGGTTCGTCACCTCGGCTTACGCCATCCGTGCGCTGAGCCTGTTGCACCCCAACGATATCTCCGCGGCCGAGCCGCCGGTTTTCTTCGCGGACGCCGGCCTTCCCCGGGCGGTCTCGACAATCCGCCAAATCCAGACCAGAAGCAACCGCGAACACGCGAGCCGCCTGTTCGCCGCGGTGAAGAGCCGCTCGCCGCAAATTCGCTATCACGGGTTAATCGGTCTCGGCGCCGCGCTCGTCCCCGATGCGGCGCCCGTACTGGCCGCGCATCTGGACGACCCCGTCAAGAGTTGCCGCGAGGCGGCGTTCTGGTCGCTGCGGCAGTTGCTGCTCGACGATATCGGTTGGCGAGAGCTTCACCGCGCTTTCGCGGAAGGCGGCGATCGCACCCGTCAATCGGTGATGCATGCGCTTGTGACCCGCGCCCATCTCACGGGTTCGGACAGCAAGGCGTCTCTCTCAGACCTGCTCGCCACGTTGACCGCGGGCATGGTCGATGCGCATCCCGGCGTACGTGCATATGCTTTCAAGGCGGCTTGGCACTGGTGGGTATGGAACCCCGAGATACGCGAGCCGATCAACCGCGCTTGGCTCGACGCCCTGACCCGAGTCGAGCCCGAAGCGCAAGTCGAGATGGCCTTCCGCTACTCGACCATCTCGCTCTTCATCGTCAACGGACAGGTCAACAACATTACCAGCCCCAAATTCCTCAAGCAGCAGTACGCGG
The DNA here is from genome assembly GCA_965242705.1 of Bryobacterales bacterium. Lineage (GTDB taxonomy): Bacteria > Acidobacteriota > Terriglobia > Bryobacterales > UBA6623 > CATQHP01. Next base: position 3,049,011 of record OZ251486.1, on the reverse strand, counting down.
AACTGGCCGATTTCTACGCCGCGCTGGCGGCTTGGCGGGAAGAAGCCCCGCGCGAAAAGCGCAGACTCGTAGATCGGCGCCTCGCGGCGATGGCCGCCTCGCACTACATGGAACGAGCCAATCAGCAGAGCCCGGGACAGTTCGCCTACAGCACCCCCGGAGCCGCTGAGTTGTTCGGCAAGGCGCTGTTCGATGTGTACGAAAACGAGATGAGCGCCGAGATTCCTTGGCGATCCATTGTTATCGAAGGCGCCCGGAACGTCGTTTACGAGCCTTTGCAGGCCATGCTGCTCGATCTGGTGTTCGGCGGCGACAAGGATTTCGTTGCGGCCGCCGCCCGCGGCTTGGCCAATTCCGCGGCGCTGTCTCTGCCGGCCGTCCCCGCAAGGCTGAACCCGATGCTCGAGGCGATGCGCGAATATCTCGCCGCCGGCCGAGACGAGGACGCCGATGCCGTAGCGAACTTCCTGGCCGGCATGAAGTGGGACTTCAAAGGACTCAGCGAGCAGGAGGAATCCGCGTTTTACGAATTGCTGCTCGATGCCGCCGGTTCGCCCTCGGCGGCGGCGCGTCCGACCCCGGCCGCGGCGCTGTTGGGCAGGCCCGCTCCGGCGGCGGCCAAACTCGACGACGTTTCCGAACAGCAGGCGATTCGGATTGCCCGCGTCCTGGGCGTCAATCGGTCGCTGCACCGCCGCGAAGCGTTCGAGCACCTCTCGGCCAATCCGCGGCTCTGGCTCGATTCCACCGGATGGATGACGGCCTACCGCGGCGACGCGCCGACCATGGAAGAAGCGCTCGAAGGCGCGACCGAAGCCGAAGATCTGAAAATCCTGCAGTTGACCTATGGGCGCACGACCGAACAGACGTTCCCGGGAGGCATCGTCGGCAAGAACAGCGCGCTGCTTTGGGAAGAAGGCAAGCTCGACGCGCGGCTCGCCTTCAAGCTCGATGTCCCGCAAGCCGGAAATTACGAGCTGACCGCCGCGTTTCTCTACGGGCCGGCTCACGGCATCGTCGAGATTGCGCTCAACGACGATCCGATCGTCAACGAGTTCGACGGATTCCGCAAGGGCTATTCCTCGACCGGACCGCAATCGTTGGGCGTGTTCCCCCTGGCTGCCGGCGAAAACCGCCTGTCGGCGCGCATCCTCGGCTCGAACCCGGAAACCGAGCCCGAGTTCAAGTTCGGCATCGATTACGTCAAACTGACGCCCCGCGAGGACAGGGACGATCGTTTCGTCAAGGATGAAAGCGGCGTCGATGTGATCGACCCCATCGTTCAGGCGAAGGAAAAGGTTATCGCCATGTTCGTGCGCTGGTTCGACCCCGCCGCGCCGCGCGAGGCGCGCAACATTGCCTCGAGGCTGGCCTCGTCGCAGGCGCTGCGAAGAAACCCCGAAGTGCTGCGCGCAATTGGCGATTTTGTCGATAAGGAAACGGTTGCAACCTACCGCACGCGCCTCGAAAACATCCTGGAAAACGATGATGAGACGTACCGCAAGGCGCTGTCGAAATTGATTCGCAAGCAAAGTGAAACCGGCTCGGCGTCCGCAGCCGCTCGGCCGCTCGCGGCGACGGATGAGTTTCTCGACGACGTTTTTCACTTCCGCGACTACGTTTTCGTCGAGATGAACAAGATCGACATGCGCGACAACCGCGCCTGCATCTCGTGCCACGGCGTGCCCGGGCGGGTGCCCACGCTCTATCTCAATCCGCCCGACGCCGCCGGATACATCCCGCCGAAGGAATTGCTCGAGAACTACCGCCGCATGCAGGAGCGCGTCGATCTCGACGACCCCGAGCGCAGTCTTTTCCTGCGCAAGCCGCTCAACGTCCAGACCGGACAGGAAGAAGGCCATCAGGGCGGCCTGCGCTACCGCGAAGACGACCCCGGGTTTCAGGTAATCCGCGCCTGGGTTTCGCGCCAGGCGGAATTGCAGCGTTCCGGCGAGTAGCCGCCGCGCCGGCGCGGGCCGGCGCTACTCGCTGTTCCGTGAATCGCCTTTCTTGCTCAGCCAGCCCAGCGAAACGAAAAATTCGTCCATGCGGCGCACGGTGTCGGCATAGGCCGATCCATCGCCCCGTCCGTAGTTGAAAAACCCGTGGGCCTGGCCGTCGTAACCCACCAACTCGCAGCGGTTGCCGGCGGCCTTGGCTTTTTCCGCGTAGATTTCGACCGTCTTGTAAGGAACGGTCGTATCGGCTTTGCCGTGAAAGACGATTGTCGGCGGCAGTCCCGCCCGGACGTGGTGGTAGGGGGACATCGATTCCGGTTCCGCTCCCATGCGCTCGCGCAGGCCGGCGGTCCGCTCCGGGTCGATCTCGTATTTGCCGGGCGCGGACGCCAGGACGACCGCCGGGTTGAACAGCGCCAAGGCGTTCGGACGCGGGCTGACCGCCGCATCGCCCGCCGGATCGTCGTGAGCCGGCAGGGTAGCGGTTGCCGCCGCGAGGTGTCCGCCTGCCGAGCCGCCTGCGGCGGCGATGCGCTCGGGGTCGATGCCCAGCTTGCCGGCGTTTTTCCGCGCCCAGCGCACGGCTGCCTTGGCGTCTTCGACGCAGCGGTAGGCCTTGACCCCTTGGCGGTTCAGAACTCTGTAGTCGGCGCTCATCGCCACCATCCCGCGGGAGGCGAGATATTTCGCTTGGCGGTAGAACTGCGACGGGGTTCCGTTTCTCCAGCCGCCACCGAAGAAGAAAATCATCGCCGGGCGTTTATCCGAGGCCTTGTGCCCCTGCGGCTCGAAGATCCATACCTTGAGGTCGGTTCCTTCCACCGATTTGTAGATTTCTTCTCGGGCTCCGGGCATTTCCGGCGGATAATTCGACTGCTGTCCGGCCATGACGGCGGGCAGCAACAGGGCGATAGCGCAACGAATGAACATGAGACCTCCTTGTCGCCGGCCGGCAGCCGGCGGCCCATTGGCATTGTATCCCGTTCGGGCCGGCGGGAAGCCGTAAAATGGAAGTTTGTCCATGACCGGCAACGATATCCGCGAGCAATTCCTGCAATTCTTCGAGTCGAAAGGGCACCGCCGCGTTGCCGGCTCATCGCTCGTTCCGGCCAACGACCCGACGCTGCTGTTCGCCAACGCGGGGATGAACCAGTTCAAGCAGGTCTTCCTCGGTGAGGAATCGCGCGGCTATTCGCGCGCGGTTACGGCGCAGAAATGCGTCCGCGCCGGCGGCAAGCACAACGATCTCGAAAACGTCGGCCGTACGCGGCGGCACCATACGTTTTTCGAGATGATGGGCAATTTTTCTTTCGGCGACTACTTCAAGGAAGACGCGATCCGCTTCGCCTGGGAGCTTGTCACCGGCGTTTACAGGCTGCCCAAAGAGCGCCTTTTCGTCACCGTGTTCGAGGACGACGACGAGGCCGAGGAGCTATGGCGCAAGGCTGCCGGCATCGGCCCCGGGCGCATCTTTCGCTGCGGCGCCAAAGATAATTTCTGGCAGATGGGCGACACGGGGCCGTGCGGCCCGTGCTCCGAAATCTTCTACGATCTCGGCCCGCAAGGGTTGGAGCCGGGCGAGCCCGACGAGCCGTTTCCGGCTGATGTTTCCCGCTACGTGGAAATCTGGAATCTGGTCTTCATGCAGTTCGACCGCGGCGCCGACGGCAATCTCAGCCCGCTGCCCAAGCCGTCGATCGATACCGGCATGGGGCTGGAAAGAATGGCCGCGGTGCTGCAGGGGACGCTTTCCAATTTCGAAACCGACCTGATCCGGCCGCTCGTCGATTACGCCGGCGAGTTGCTCGGCTTGCGCTACGGAGACGGCGGCGGCGCGGATACGACGCTGCGCATCGTGGCCGACCACAGCCGGGCGGCGGCCTTTCTGGCGCATGACGACGTTGCGCCGTCGAACGAAGGCCGCGGCTACGTGCTCAGAAAAATCATCCGCCGCGCCTTGCGCCACGCGCGGCTGGCCGGGAGCGAAGACCCCTTCCTGCACAAGATGACCGGTTTCGCGGCCGATCTGATGGCGCCGGGCTACCCCGAGTTGCGCGAATCGGCCGACCGCGTTGCCCGCGTCGTCAGCGACGAAGAGGCGCGCTACCGCAGGAGCTTCGCGGCGGCCGAGCGGGAGTTCGAAACGGTCATCGGCGGTCTCGACGCCGCAACGATTCCCGGAACGGCGGCCTTCAAGCTTTACGACACCTACGGCCTCTCCCTCGATGAGCAGGAAGAGATGGCCCGCGAGCGCGGCCTGACCCTCGACCGCGCCGGTTTCGAGACCGAAATGGAACGGCAGCGCAGCCGGGCGCGCGCAAGCTGGAAAGGCGCCGCCGCGGAAAGCGTTGCGCCGGCTTACCGCAAGCTGCTCGACCGCGGCGCGACGGAATTCCTGGGATACGAGCATACGCGGGCCGAGGGCTTGACGGTCGTCGGTCTGCTCGTCGAAGGCGAAGCTGCGCAGTCGGTCGAACCGGGCGTCGAAGTGGAAATCGTGCTCGACCGCACGCCGTTTTACGCCGAATCGGGCGGCCAGGTAGGCGACCGCGGCGCGCTTTTGCGGAAGGGCGGCGCGGCGGCGCGCATCGTCGATGCGCAGGCGCCGCTCAAGGGATTGAGCGTTCACCGCGGTGAAACCCTGGCCGCAATCGGGCTGGGCGATACGCTGTGCGGCGAGGTCGATGCGGTCCGGCGCGACGCGATCCGGCGGAATCATACCGCGACGCACTTGATGCATGCCGCGCTGCGCAAGGTGCTCGGCGTACACGTGAAGCAGGCCGGCAGCGTCGTCGATGCCGATCGGCTGCGCTTCGACGTGACCCATTTTGCGGCGATCGATCCAGTCGAGATCGCCGAGGTCGAACGGCTGGTCAACCGCGAAATCCTGGTCAATACGCCGGTCGAGACCGCCGTCGAAGACCTCGACGAGGCGGTCCGCGGCGGAGCGATGGCGCTTTTCGGCGAAAAGTACGCCGACAAGGTTCGTGTTGTCTCGATCGGCGGCTTCAGCAAGGAACTGTGCGGCGGCGTCCATGTCTCGCGCACGGGCGACATCGGCGTTTTCAAGCTGCTCGCCGAGTCGGGCGTATCGGCCGGAGTGCGCCGCATCGAGGCGGTTACCGGCACGGGCGCATTGCAGCGCTTCCGAGACTCCTCCGAAACCCTCGCCCGCGCGGCGGCGATGCTGCGCGTAGGCGAGCCCGATCTGGTCGCCGCGCTCGAAAGGCTGCTGGCCGAAAGCCGCGAACGGGAAAAACAGATCGATCGTCTGAAGACGAAACTGGCGCAGTCGGGAGCGGACGCTCTCGCCGCCCGCGCGCGCGAGATCGACGGAATGAAGGTGGTTGCCGCCAAGCTCGACGGCGTGGACCGCGGACAACTGCGCTCGCTTGCCGATGCGGTGCGCGGCAAGATCGGTTCCGGATTGGTTGTGCTCGGCGCCGCCGACAACGGCAAGGTCGCGCTGATCGCCGCCGCAACCAAAGACGTGGCGGGCAGCCGGATTCACGCCGGCAAAGTCGCCGGAGCCGTGGCCGCGCTGGTCGGCGGCGGCGGCGGCGGGCGCCCGGATATGGCCGAGGCCGGCGGCAGGAATCCCGGCGCTCTGGCCGCGGCCATCGAAAAGGTTTACGAAATCGCCGCCGCGCCCTAGCCGTCCGCGGCGGCCGTCCGCCGCCCGCGCCGCCGCAGCCGCAGGCTGTTGGCCACTACCGAAACGCTCGACAAGGCCATCGCCGCCGAGGCCAGAACCGGCGATAACAGCATCCCCGTCCAGGGGTAGAGCAGTCCCGCTGCGATGGGAATGGCCGCCGTGTTGTAGGCAAACGCCCAGAACAGATTCTGGCGAATCGCGCGCATCGTCATCCGCGACAGTTCGAGAGCTTCGACGATATCGCTCGGCCGGCTGCCGACGAGGATCATGTCCGCGGCCTCGATGGCGACGTCGGCTCCGGCGCCGACGGCGATGCCCACGTCGGCCTGAACCAGCGCCGGGGCGTCGTTGATGCCGTCGCCGACCATCGCCACGACCTGCCCGCTGCGCTGCAGCCGCTCGATGCGCGCGGCTTTTTCGCGGGGAAGAACCTCGGCGATAACCTCGTCGATGCCGACTTGCGCGGCCGCCGCTTGCGCGGTCAGCCGGTTGTCGCCGGTAATCATCACCGCCGCGATGCCCCGCCCGCGCAGAGCTTCGACCGCGGCGGCGGCGTCTTCCCGCACTTCGTCGGCCAAGGCAACCGCCCCGACGGCCTGTTGCTCTCTCGCGGCCAGAACCACGGTCTTGCCCTGTTGCGCGAGCCGCTCGACCGTCCGCTGCGCCGGGCGGCAATCGACGCCGCTCTGCGCCAGAAGCTCGGGCTTGCCGGCGAGCCATGCTTGCCCGGCGATGCGCGCCCGCACGCCCAGCCCCGGCAGCGCCTCGAAATCTTCGACCGCGATGCGCCGTCCCGAGCCCGCCGCGGCTATGGCCGCCGCCAGAGGATGCTCGGAGCGGCTCTCGATCGCGGCCAGCGCGTCGAGCAACTCCTCGCGCGTCAGGCCGCCGAACGGCTCGACGTCGGTCACGGCGAACTTGCCGCTGGTCAGCGTGCCCGTCTTGTCCAGCACAACCGTGCTTACGCTGTGGGCCGCTTCGACCGCCGCGCCGCTGCGGATCAGGATGCCTTGCTCGGCGCCGCGCCCTATGCCGACCATGATCGCCGTGGGCGTCGCCAGCCCCATCGCGCAGGGGCAGGCGACGATCAGCACCGCAACGGCGTTCACCAGCGCCGCGCGCAACGGGTCGCCGCCCCCGCCAAGCGCGTACCAGACGGCAAAGGTTGCCGCCGCCGCCGCCAGCACAGCCGGCGCGAAGTACGCCGCGATGCGGTCGGCCAGCCGCGCAACCGGCGCTTTCGTTCCTTGCGCGCGCTCAACGAAGGCGATGATCTTCGCCAGAACCGTTTCCTTGCCCACGCTTTCGGCCCTGTAGGTCAGCGAACCCGTTCCGTTCAGCGTTCCCGCGAAAACGCGGTCTCCGGGGCGTTTGTCGGCCGGTACGCTCTCGCCGGTCAACGCCGCCTCGTCAACCGCGCTGCGCCCTTCCAGGACGACGCCGTCCACGGGCAGGCCCTCGCCCGGGCGGACGATCACCGTATCGCCCGCGGCGACCTCCGCGGCGGGCGTTTCCATCTCGACGCCGCCGCGCACGACCCTGGCCGCGGGGGCTTGCAGGGACATGAGCTTGCGCACCGCGCTCGATGTTTTGTTCCGCGCCCGCTCCTCGAGAACGCGCCCGAGCAGAATCAGGGTGATGATCGCCGCGGCGGTTTCGTAGTAAACCGGCGCGGGCGCCTGCGCGCCCACCCATTCGGGGCGGAAGGTGGCCGCCAAGCTGTAGGCGAACGCCGCGCCCGTCCCCAGCGCAACGAGCGTATGCATGTCGGCCCGGCGGCGGCGCGCGCTGCGCCATGCGGCGCGGTAGAACGGGCCGCCCGCATAGAACATCACCGGCAGCGTCAAAGCAAGCTGCGCCCAGCGGCTGCCCCTGAAATCGGCCGCGCCGTGCGCCATGGCCAACACGAGCAGGGGAAGCGTGAAGACCGCCGCAACCCACAGACGTTTCGCCAACGCCGCCCCTTCGCCGCCCGTATCTTTTCGGGCGCGCTCCTCTTCGCGTTGCCGCGGTTCGTAGCCGGCCGCGCGGACAGCGGCAAAAATCGCCGCCGTATCGGTTTTTGCCGCATCGAAGCGCGCCAACGCAGACCGATTGGCGAGATTGACCTCGCAGCGCTCGACGCCGGCCAACGACGAGACGGCGTTTTCGATCGCCGCAACGCAGCCGGCGCAAGTCATGCCCTCGATGAGAAAGTCGGCTCGTTCGAGCCGCGGCGCGCGCGCGAGGGCCGCGCCGCCAAGCGGCGCCGGCCCGTTCGCGTCGCTTGCCGGCGCGGGGCCGGCGCGGTAGCCCGCGTCCGTCACCGCCTGCCGCAGTGCCTCGACTCCGGTTTTCGCCGGTTCGAACTCGACGTCCGCCGCGCCGCCCTGCAGATCGACTTCGACGCTATGGACGCCGGGCACGGAGCGCAGCCCTGTTTCGACCCTGCCGGCGCAGCCTTGGCAGGTCATGCCCCCGACGCTCAAGCGAACGCGCCCGACCGCGGCCGGGGGCGTCATCGCCGCGCTCCCCGGCTCGGCGGATGGAAGCGGTCGGCATCCAGAGATTCGATCAGGCCGCAGATTTCGCCGCCGCTCTCGCCTTCCCGCTCCCAGTCGTCGAGAGTCCGGCGCAACTCGCGCCGGTAACGCTTGAGCTCGGCCAGCTTGCAGTCGAGCGCCTCGAGCCGCCCGGCAACCAGCCGCCGAACTTCCGCGCAGGGTTTCTTCCCGCGGCCGGCTTCGTCGATGATGCGGGCGATCTCGTCGAGGGAAAAACCGACCGCCTGCGACTTGCGAATGAACTCCAGACGCTCGAAGACCGCCGCATCGTAGTAGCGGTAACCCGAAGCGGTTCTGCCCGCCGGACTGACCAGCCCCCGCTTCTCATAAAACCGCAAGGTCTCTACGCCGACGGCGGCGCGCCGCGCCACTTGCCCGATTTTCAACAGCATACGCCCTCTCCGAAGCCGAAAATCTCAGTATAAACCCTGTAGTTGAATACAGAGTCAAGGCTTGTTTTGCCGCGCAGCCGGAAGTTTTTCCGGCGCGTGCGGGCTTTTGTGCGAAAAATACCGCTCGGCGCCGTTTTTGCTGGACACGCGCCGCGCAACGTGGTAGAACAGACAATTGCAAAACGTCGATGCCGTTTTACCCTTATCGACGCCGGCGCCGATTTACGGCCGACAGTCCCGGCCGGGCGGCGTAGCTTCCGGCAAGTCCATGCCGGCCGGCTTCCGCTCGATGGCGGAGTGAAATTTCTTTTTTTCAGGCGAAAGATTGCAGGTGGATACATGATTGTTTCGATGAAGCTTGGGGCGACGAAAGAACAGATCGAGCGGGTTTGCAACCGCATCGAAGACATGGGCTTCCAGGTGCGCTCGATTCAGGGCGACGAGCGGGTCGTCATCGCCGCCGTCGGCGTCGAAGACGTCACGCACGGCATCGAAGTGATGCGTTCGTCCGAGGGCGTCGAGAGCGCGGTGCCGATTTCCGCGCCCTACAAGCTGGTCAGCAAGCAGGTCAAGCAAGAGCGCACCGTGGTTTCGATCGGCAACGCCGAGATCGGCGGCAGCGAGTTCGCGGTCTGCGCGGGTCCCTGCTCGGTCGAAACCGAAGAGCAGATCAACGCCTGCGCCGAGGCGGTGGCCGCTTCGGGCGCCAAGTTCCTGCGCGGCGGCGCCTACAAGCCGCGCTCGAGCCCCTACAGCTTCCAGGGCCTCGAGGAAGCGGGGCTGAAGCTGCTGCGCAACGCCGCGGACGCGGCCGGCCTCAAGGTCGTCACCGAGGTCATGACGGTGGCCAACGTCAATCTTGTCGCCGATTATGCCGACGTGCTGCAGGTCGGCGCGCGCAACGTGCAGAACTTCCCGCTGCTCAAGGAAATCGGCGCTTCCACCCACCGCCCGGTGCTGCTCAAGCGCGGCTTGAGCACGACCATCAAGGAACTGCTGCTTTCCGCGGAATACATCGTCTCGCACGGCAACGCCAACGTCATTTTGTGCGAGCGGGGCATCCGCACCTTCGAGAACGCAACGCGCAACACGCTCGACATCAACGCCGTGCCGGTGTTGAATGAAATGACCCACCTTCCGGTGATCCTCGACCCCGCGCACGCAACCGGCAAGCGCGATCTGATTCCGCCGCTGACCCGCGCCGCCGCGGCGGTCGGCGCCGACGGCATCATGGTCGAGGTTCATCCCGACCCGGAATGCGCCTGGAGCGACGGCGCCCAATCGCTGACGTTCCCTCAGTTCGCCGCGATGATGCGCGGCCTCGAACCCTACGTCGATCTCTGGAAGGCCCACCGCGCCGAATTGGTCGCGGCCTAGAGCGGGGAAGCGGCGCTTCCGCCGCCCGCCGGCGCAGCGCCGAATACCGATGGCCATGAGCGTTTCTCAAAAAAGCCCGGACGCCGGCGGGGTCTTGAAGTCCGAGGCCGGCCTCGTCGTTCGCCTTCCCGCTTGCCGGCGCGGCATCGGCAAGGTCGTCCTGCAGCCCGACGGCGGCGGGGCGATCGACGGCGTAGGCATCGAACCCTGCTCCCTGTGGCCCGACGACCGCGGCTGTTTTCTGGAAATTGCCCGCCTGCAGCAGGGGTTGCCCGCGGATTTCCCGCCGGAATCCACGCAGATATCCGCTGCGCTGAGCTATCCGCAAACGATCAAGGCGTTCCATTACCATATGCGCCAAACCGACCTCTGGGTTCCCGCCAAGGGGATGTTTCAGGTCGCTCTCGCCGACCTGCGCGAAGGCTCGCCCACCTTCGGCGCCCGCAATACGCTCTACGTCGGCGAGTTGAGGCCCTGGAGGATATTGATTCCGCCGGGCGTGGCGCACGGCTACAAGGTGATCGGGCGCGAGCCGGGCATGCTGGTTTACCTCACCGACAGACACTACGACCCTGAGGACGAAGGCCGCATCCCCTACGACCACGAAGCCGTCGCCTACGATTGGGAAACGCAGCATAAGTGAAATATCTGGTCACAGGCGGCGCCGGTTTCATCGGCTCGGCTTTCGTGCGCTTGACGCTCGATACGGTTGGCGGCGCCGAAATCCTGGTGCTCGACGCCCTGACCTACGCGGGCAACCCGGAAAATCTCGCCGCCGCCAGCGGCAGGCCGAACTACCGCTTCGAGCGCGTCGATATCCGCAACGGCGAGGCCGTGCGCGCCGCCTTCCGCGGCTTCCGCCCGGACGTGGTCGTTCATTTCGCCGCGGAGTCCCACGTGGACCGCAGCATCCTCTCGCCGGCGGATGCGATGGAAACCAATTTCATGGGCACGGGCATCCTGCTCGAAGCCTCCCGCGAGTTCCCGCCGCGGCGCTTCCTGCATGTTTCCACCGACGAGGTTTACGGCAGCATCGAGCCGCCCGCCGAAGCCGACGAAAGCTATCCGCTCAACCCTTCCAGCCCCTACTCGTCTTCCAAAGCCGGCGCCGACCTGCTCGCGCTTTCCTACGGGGCGACGTTCGACCTGCCCGTAACCGTCACGCGGGCGTCGAACAACTACGGCCCCTATCAATTTCCCGAGAAACTCATCCCGCTGATGATCGCCAACGCATTCGAAGACAAGCCGCTGCCGATCTACGGCGACGGGCTGCAAGTCCGCGACTGGTTGTTCGTCGAAGACCACTGCCGCGCCGTCCACGCCGCGATCGACCGAGGCCGCGCCGGAGAAATCTACAACGTCGGCGGCAATTGCGCGCTGACGAACGTCGCGGCGGTCAAGCGCCTGCTGCGCGCCGTCGGCAAGCCGGAATCGCTGATCGCCGCAGTTGCCGACCGCCCGGGCCACGACCGCCGTTACGCCCTGAGCAGCGCCAAGATAGCAGCCGAAACCGGCTGGAAGCCCCAGGTCGATTTCGACTCGGGGCTGGCCGCCACGGTCGATTGGTACCGCCGCAACCGCGCCTGGGTGGAAAACGTCCGCTCCGGCGAGTACCGTTCCTATTACGAAAGGAACTACGGCAAGCGCTGACGCTCTTCAGCAAAGGGTTTCCGGCGCGTCCCGCGCTGCCGCGTCCGCGTGGTAAGAGCTGCGCACGAGCGCCCCGGCCTCGACGCGGCGGAACCCCAGCCCCAGGCCGAATTCCCGGAAAGCGTCGAATTCTTCGGGCCTGTAGAACTTCTGCACCGCCAGATGATCGGGCGAAGGCCGCAGGTACTGCCCGATGGTGAAGATGTCCACCCGCCGCGCTCTGAGGTCGCGCATGAGCCGGCGCACTTCCCCGCCGCTTTCTCCCAGACCCAGCATGATGCCCGATTTCGTGGGCATTTCGGGCGCCGCCGATTTGGCGTAGCCCAGCATGTCGAGCGAGCGGCGGTAGTCCGAGCCGATGCGCGCCGTGCGGTAGAGGCGCGGCACGGTTTCCGTGTTGTGGTTGAGCACGTCCGGACGCGCCGCCAGCACGACGTCCATCGCCGCGTGGGAACCCTGGAAATCGGGCACGAGCACTTCCACCCGGCAGCCGGGAACGCGCCGCCGGATCGCCTCGATGGTCAAGGCGAACAGTTCGGCGCCGCCGTCTTTGCGGTCGTCGCGGTCAACGCTGGTAATCACCGCGTAACGCAGCCCCATGCGCGCAACCGCTTCGGCGACGCGCCGCGGCTCGTCGTAATCGACCTCGCCGGGCGCGCCTTTGCGCACCGCGCAAAACCCGCAGCGCCGCGTGCAGACGTTGCCCAGGATCATGAACGTCGCGGTGCGCCGGTTCCAGCAATCGCCGACGTTGGGGCAGGCCGCGCTTTCGCATACGGTGTGCAGCTTCAGCTCGGTAACCGTCCGCTTCAGGCTGCGGTAGTTTTCGCCGCCCGGCGCCGGCGCCTTCAACCAGGGCGGCCTCTTGCCCGCCGGATTCAACGGCGGCTTGGCGCCGGCGGGCACGATCGGCTTCGCCGACAACCGCGCCGCTGGAACGAAACCGCCCATGACCCTGCTTTCAGTTTGGACGCGCGGACGGCGGCCGCCCGCCCTATTCCTCGTCCCCGAGGAACTTGTAGAGGCACGCCGCCAGAACGCCGCCCAGCGGACAGGCGGTAAAGTAAATCCACAGGGTGGAGAGCGCATTCGGCGCGTCGCTGAAAAGCGCCGGTCCGAGCGATCTCGCCGGGTTGAGCGAAGCGCCGGTGAGCGGGCCGCCCATCAGGATGCAGAACGCCAGCGTAAAGCCGATGGCGGCCGGAGCCAGATTGCCCGCCTTGCCGCTGACCGCGGTGTGATAGATGGTATTGACCAGCAGGAAGGTCAGGATCGTCTCCAGAACGAACGCTTGCCCCGCGCCGACGCCCTCCGCCGGAACCGTGGCGCCCAGCGCGCCGGCTTGACTGCCCAGCACGTAAGACAGGGCCGAAGCCCCCAGAATGCCGCCGATAAGCTGGCAGATGATGTAGCCGACCGCGTCGCCGGCCTTGATCTTGCCGCCGGCCAGCAGCCCGATGGTCACCGCCGGATTGATGTGCGTGCCGGAAATCGGGCCGTAGGCGTAGGCGAAGGCCAGCACGACCAGGCCGTGCGCGAAGGCTACGGCCGTCAGGCTGCCGCTGATCTGACCGGCGCCGGCGCCGATGAAGATCAGCGCAAATGTTCCCGTGAGTTCCGCAACCAGAGCTTTGGTGTTCATCTGAATTCGTTTCTCCTCTCGACAGTAGAAGGCTTGCCGCCGCGCGCCGCGTACAAGCGCCCGCGGCTGAAACTTGCCCGCGGCTGAAACTTGACTGAAGATTGTAGCACCGCCCGACTTCCCGCGCCGCCGGGACGCGAGTCGGCAAATTGCGGGTTGGCGCGGCGGGGCCGCCGGCATGAACCGCGGGGAATGAATGCCCGCCCGTCGCCGGTGGCATAATGAAACCGTGTCGGGCGCGCGCATCGCCGTGCTGTTCGCTGCGTTGCTGCCGTTTGCAGCGGCGTCGCCGGCCGCCGACTCCGCGGAATGGAGCCGGCGGCTGCAAGCCGGGCGCGGCTTCTGGGCTTTCCAGCCGATCGCCGACCCGCAGCCGCCCGCAACGGCGTTGCCTTGGGTGCGAACCCCGGTCGATGCCTTCATCCTCACCGGGCTGCGGCAAGCGGGCGCGCGGCCCGCGCCGCCCGTCTCGAAAGAGAAGCTGCTGCGGCGCGTCTTTCTCGATCTCATCGGACTCCCTCCAACGCCCGAGGAGGCCGCGCAATTCCTCAACGACCCTTCTCCGCGGGCATACGCCGACTTGGTCGAGCGCCTGCTCGCCTCGCCCCATTACGGCGAGCGCTGGGCGTTGAAGTGGCTCGACGCCGCGCGCTACGCCGACACCGACGGTTTCGAGCGCGACGGCTACCGCGAACATGCTTGGCGTTACCGCGATTACGTCGTCCGCTCGTTCAACGCGGGCAAGCCTTACGACCGCTTCGTGCAGGAGCAGATCGCCGGCGACGAGTTGTTTCCGCATGATGTCGAAGCTCTCGTGGCCACCGGCTTCAACGGCGCCGGACCGCGCCATATCGTCGGCGGCAACCAGGACAAGGAAGAAGCCCGCCAGGAAGTCCTGAACGAGATGACCGCCGGCGTAGGCCAGGTTTTCCTCGGTCTCACGGTGCGGTGCGCCCGCTGCCACGATCACAAGTTCGACCCCATCGCGCAGGCCGATTATTACCGCCTGCAAGCATTCTTCGCGGCCACCGACCTGGCCGATCTGAACACCGCTTCCGCGGACGAACTGCTGCGCTGCGAAGCGGCGGTCAAGGTACACGAAGCGCGCTTGGCGCCGATAAAGAAGCAACTCAAGCAAATCGAGGAGCCTTACCGCGAAAAAGCCCGGGCAATCAAGCGCGCCGGGCTCGCGCCGCATTTCCGCGCCGCTCTCGACGTACGCGAGAAAAAGCGCAGCGAAGAGCAGCAGCGGCTGGCGGCAGAGGCGCGCAAGCAGATCTCGCCCATGTGGTACGAGGTTGTCGCCTTGATTCCCGATGAGCAGAAAGCCCGGCGCCGCGAGTTGCGCGAACGTATGCACGCTCTCGAACTCGAGCGCCCCGACCCGGCCGCGGCAGCCTTCGCAACCGCCAACAGACGCGAGGCCCCGCCCACGCACGTCCTCGAGGTGGGCGACTACCGGCACAAGCAGCAACCCGTAACCCCGGCCTTCCCCGGCGTACTCGGTTCCTTCGGCGTCGAGGCCGGCGAAGGCGCGCGGGGCCGCCGCGCTTCGCTCGCCCGCTGGCTGACTTCCCCTGAGCATCCGCTGACCGCCCGCGTCATGGTCAACCGCATCTGGGAATTCCGCATGGGCCGCGGGCTGGTAGCCGACCCCAACAATTTCGGCCTGCTCGGCGGAACGCCCACGCACCCCGAACTGCTCGATTTCCTAGCCCGCAAATTCATCGATCTGGGCTGGAGCGTCAAGGCCATCGACCGCATGATCGTGCTTTCGACCTCTTACCGCTTGGCCGCGGACGCCGCCGCGGAAAGCCGCGCCGATCCGGAAAACAATCTGTATTGGCGCGCCGAGCGCAAGCGGCTCGAAGCCGAGACAATCCGCGACAGCGTGCTGGCGGCGTCCGGCAGGCTCAACCGCGCCTTGGGCGGCAAGCCGGTGCGCGTGCCCATCGAACGGGAAGTTTACGACCTGATATTCACCGAAGCCGAGCCCGACAATCTGTGGCCCGTCACGCCCGACGAGACCCAGCACCGCCGGCGCAGTCTCTACCTGCTCAATCGGCGCACGGTTCGGCTGCCGTTTCTGGCCAATTTCGATCAGCCCGACGCAATGACGTCGTGCGCCGTGCGTCCGCGCTCGACCCACGCCCTGCAGGCCTTGACGATGCTCAACGGCCGCTTCATGCAAGCCGAGTCGCGGGCGTTCGCCGAGCGCATTCGCGCCGCCTGCGGCAACGATATCCGCTGCGCGGTGGAGCGCTCGCACCAATTCGCTCTGGCGCGCGCGCCGAGCAGCGAGGAACGCCGCATGGCCGAGCAGTTTCTCGCCGACGGGCAATCGCGGCTCGAAGACTACGCGCTGGCCCTGCTCAACCGCAACGAGTTCGTCTATCGACCTTAGGAGACGCCGCCGTGAACCCCGCAATGCCCGCGCAACCCTCGCGCCGCGACGTTCTGCGCGGCGCCGCCAACGGCTTCGGCGCCCTCGCCCTGCAGCATCTGCTCGTGCGCGGCGGCCTCGCCAAGCCTGTCGACAGCCCTCTAGCCGCCAAGTCGCCGCACTTTCGAGCGCAGGCCAAGGCGGTCATTTTCATCTTCAACGTCGGCGCGCCGAGTTCGATGGACACCTTCGATCCCAAGCCGCTGCTCAATCGGCTGGCCGGCGAACCCATGCCCAAGAGTTTCGGCAAGGTCGGCGGACAGTTCACCGACGGCTCCGCCCCCATCCTCGGTACGCCGTGGAAGTTCAAGCGCCATGGCCGCAGCGGCCTGCCCGTCTCCGAATTGTTTCCCCACGTCGCCCGCTGCGTCGATGACATCTGCTTCGTCCGTTCGTTCCACACACGCAGCGTCGTTCATGCGCCGGCCATGTACGAAGTCCACAACGGCCGCCTGTTCGCCACGCATCCCAGCATCGGCGCGTGGGCGACCTACGGACTGGGTTCGGAATCCGAAAACCTGCCGGCCTACGTCGTCATGCCCCAGCCCGAGGGCACTCCCGAGGGGGGAACGTCCTGCTGGAGCCCCGGCTTCCTGCCGTCGGTATACCAGGGAACTCTGCTCCGGCCGGGGCCGAATCCGATTCTCGACCTCAAGCGCCCCACATCGATGAGCGCCGGCCGCCAGCGCCGCATGCTCGACCTCTTGCAGCAAATGAACCGCCTCGACGGCGCCGCCCGCGACAGCGGCATGGCCGCCCGCGCCGCCTCTTACGAACTGGCTTTCCGCATGCAGTCCCATGCGCCTGAAGCCGTCGATCTGACTGCGGAAAGCGCCCGCACGAAACGCGAATACGGCCTGGAGCAAGCCCATACGCGCGATTTCGGAACCCGCCTCCTGCTGGCGCGGCGGCTTGTCGAACGCGGCGTCCGTTTCATCCAGATTTATTCCGGCGGCGGCCCCATCGTCATGCAGTGGGACGCCCACAAGCACCTGAAGGCCAACCACGAAAAGATGGCCGGACACACCGACCGGCCCATCGCCGCCCTGCTGACCGATCTCAAGCAGCGCGGCCTGCTCGACGAAACGCTGGTCATCTGGGGGGCGGAGTTCGGCCGCCTGCCTACTTCGGAATCCGGCAACGGGCGCGACCACAATCCCCACGGCTACACGATGTGGTTCGCCGGCGGCGGCGTCAAAGGCGGACAAGCAATCGGCGCGACCGACGAGTTCGGGCTGCGCGCTGTCGAAGACCGTTGCTCGATGCGCGATTTCCACGCTACCATCCTGCGCCTGCTCGGGCTCGATCAGCATCGGCTCTGGTATCTGCACAACGGCCGCCACGAAAAACTGACCGATTTCGGCGGCGAGGTCATCGAAAAGGTGTTTTCTTGAGATTTGCCAAGCTGTTGCCGCCCGCGCTGCTTGCCGCCGCGCTGACCGCGGCCGCAGCGCAGCCGCCGAATTTCGTTCTGATTGTCTGCGACAACCTGGGCTACGGCGACATCGAGCCCTTCGGCTCGGAGCTTCAGCGCACGCCGCATCTGAAACGCATGGCCCGCGAAGGCCGCAAATTCACGCATTTCTACGTCACCGCCGGCGTCTGCACGCCGTCACGGGCGAGTCTGATGACGGGCGCGTATGCGCAGCGCGTCGGCATGCACCGCAACCCCCGCGACGATCACGTCTTGCGGCCGATTTCTCCCTACGGCCTGCACCCGGACGAGGTCACCATCGCCGAGGCGCTCAAAACGCGCGGCTACGCGACGGCGCTCATCGGCAAGTGGCACTTGGGCGACCAACCCGAGTTCCTGCCTACCCGTCAGGGCTTCGACTCGTTTTTCGGCATTCCTTACAGCGACGACATGACCCCGGCGCTCGGCGCGCGCACGCAGGGCCGTTTCGGCCGCGCCGCTTGGCCGCCCCTGCCGCTGATGGAAAACGAGACGGTGATCGAAGCCCCGGTCGATCGCAGCCTGCTGACGAAACGCTATACCGAGCGCGCGCTCCGCTTTATCGAGGCGAACCGCGGCAAGCCGTTTTTCCTGTACCTTGCGCAAGCCATGCCGGGCAGCACCCCCGCCCCGTTCGCAAGCGAGGCGTTCCGCGGCAAGAGCCGCAACGGGCCGTGGGGCGACGCCGTCGAGGAGATCGACTGGTCTGCCGGCCGCATCCTCGACAAGCTGGCCGCGCTGGGCATCGCCGAGAATACGTTCGTGCTGTGGACTTCCGACAACGGCGCTCCGCGCGGACGCGAGGACGCGCCCGCCCGCGGCAGCAACAAGCCTCTCTACGGCTACGGCTACACGACCGCCGAGGGCGCCTTCCGCGTGCCGGCAATCATGTGGCAGCCGGGGAAAATCCCGGCGAATACAGTCTCGGATGAACTGATTGCAACCATGGATCTGCTGCCCACCCTGGCCGCCTGGGCCGGCGCGGAGCTTCAAGAGGACCGGCGCATCGACGGGCGCAACGCCGCGCCGGCGATTCTGGGCGAAAAGGGAACGCGCCCGCCGCGCGCAGCCTTCTATTACTACGAGCGCGATCAACTCCAGGCCGTGCGCAGCGGCCCTTGGAAACTGTTTGTCCCGCTGGAGAGTTTCGACCGTCATCCTCACCTCGAGAAAGGCGCGGCGCCCCGGCCGCTGCTGTTCCACGTGCTCGACGATATCGGCTGCGAGCGCAACGTCGCCGCCGAGCATCCCGAAGTCGTCGCGCGTCTCGAAGCGCTCGCCGAGAAAGCCCGCGCAGACTTGGGCGGCCGCGGCCGCCCAGGGGCCGGGCAACGCCCGCCGGGACGGGTCGAAGCCCCCCAACCGTTGCTATTGGAGAAGAGCGATGAGCGATAACGCGCCGGCGCGGCTCGCCCTCTTGTGCTGCGCGTCGATTTTTGCCTGCGGCGGCGCACAGGAAAACCCGTTCCGCGCCGGCGCGGCCGCCGTCGATGTGACCCCGACCGCGTGGCCGCTGCCCATGGTCGGCTCGTTCCGTTACCGCCCAGCCAACGGCGCGCGCGACCCGCTCCATTCCCGCGCGCTCGTTCTCGACGACGGTTCGCTGCAGCTTGCCCTCGCCGTGGTCGATAGCTGCTACGTCCCCCGTTCCGTCCTCGACGAAGCCAAGCGCCGGGCAAGCGGGGCGACCGGCATTCCCGCGAGCCGCATGCTGATTGCTGCAACCCACACGCACAGCGCGCCGCCGCCCGCTCCGGGCGTCGGCCTGCGCGGCCCGGAATCCGCGCCGAACCGTGAAAACGAAGCGATCTATTCCGAACAACTCATCCAGGGAATCGCCGACTCGATCGCCCGCGCCCATGCCCGCCTCGAGCCCGCCGCCGTCGGCTGGGCGCTGACCGAGCTGCCCGACGAGGTTTTCAACCGCCGCTGGTTCATGAAAGACGGCGCCATTCCCGCCGACCCGTTCGGCGGCGAAACCGACCGTGTGCGCATGAACCCGCCGCGCGCCGACCCCAACTTGGTCCGCCCCGCGGGTCCGACCGATCCGCAAGTCGCCGTTCTCGCGATCCGCGCCGCCGCCGGCAGGCCGCTCGCCCTGCTGGCAAACTACGGACTGCACTATGTGGGCGGCATCCCGCCCGGCTTGGTCTCCGCGGATTACTTCGGCGAATTCGCTTCGGCGATAGCCCGCGAACTGCGCGCGCCGGACGGCTTCGTGGCCATGCTCTCGAACGGAACCAGCGGCGACGTCAACAACATCGACTTCACCCGGCCCCGCCCCCGGCAAGAGCCTTTCGAGCAGGCGCGCAAGGTTGCCGGGAAACTCGCCGGGGCCGCCGCCCAGGCTTGGCGCACGATCGAATACCAATCCCAAACCGATTTGGCCATGGCCGAGCGCGAGTTGGCGTTGACCCTGCGCAAGCCGCTCCCCGAAACGTACGCCCGCTCGCGCAAGCTGCTGGAGGGCGTTCCGCCCGCCGACTACGAGCGCCGGCATATCTACGCCCGCCGGGCCGTCGACCTCGAGGAAGGTCCCGATGCCGTCGCTGTCAAACTGCAGGCCGTGCGCATCGGCAAGCTGGGCGTTGCCGCGCTGCCTTTCGAAACGTTTGCGGAAACCGGCCTGGAGATCAAGAGCAAAAGCCCGCTCCGGCCGACCTTCGCCATGAGCCTGGCCAACGGCGCGGAGAAATACCTGCCGACGCCCGAGCAGCACGAGCTCGGCGGTTACGAAACATGGCTGGGAACCAATCGAGTCGAGAAGCAAGCCTCGGTCGAAGTGACCCGCGCGCTGCTCGACCTGTTGGCCGACGTTGCCGCGCCGCAGCCCTGACCGCCGCCGCCGCAACCCGTTCCACTGGATTTTCAAAAAAATTCGTCTGAACTGTTGCATCGACCGAATCGCTTGTTCTAAGGTGTCTTTGAGCGTTGGGTTGCAGCCCATGACCGGGGCGGAAAAAAATTATTCTGAAGCGGCGCAAATTGGTTGCGATGCGCTTGCCGGGTTTGCTATACTGAGGGAAGGTCAGCCCGTCAGCCCGTCAGCCCGTCAGCCCGTCAGCCCGTCAGCCCGTCAGCCCGTCAGCCCGTCAGCCCGTCAGCCCGTCAGCCCGTCAGCCCGTCAGCCCGTCAGCCCGTCAGCCCGTCAGCCCGTCAGCCCGTATAAGGAGAAGCGCGCTCGCTGCGCTCTCTAACCCGCGGCTTTTCCTTTCGTCTTCTTTCCGCACTCGGCTCGCCGCCGTTAAAACGGGGCTTTCGCGCGGGCGCGAAGCTCTCGTTCTTCACTCGTCGCTGGCGGCCGCCTTGGCGGTGATCACTCTCCACTTGGCGGCGACAGCCGCCTCGGCGCAAACCGCGCCCGTTTACAGGATCGACACGGTAGCCGGGCAAGGGGAACATTTTGGAAGCTGCAATTCCACCTACTTGGGAAACGGCGGACCTGCCACAGCCGCTCACATGGCCCCCGGAGACGTGGAATTGGACAGCGCAGGAAACCTCTTCATCGCCGACGGCGGATGCTCCAATCTTTACAGAGTCGATGCCGGCACGGGCATCAGCACAATCGTGGCCCGATACAGGTCGGAAGGTCCCAGCGGCCCCGGCGGAGACGGCGGACCGGCCAGTCTAGCTAAGTTGTGGAACCTCCGAGGCATAGCCTTGGACAATTCCGACAACATCTTCCTCATCAACCGGAATCAGATACGCAGAATCGATGCCGTCACGGGCATCATCACCACCATCGCCGGATCATGGGAACATGGCTCCAGCGGGGACGGAGGACCGGCCGCGGACGCTCTGTTCAGCGCTCCCGCTGACTTGGTAGTGGACGGCGCCGGCAACATCTTCATTGCCGACACAAGTAACAAGCGCATCCGCAGAATCGATGCCGCCTCCGGCATCATCTCCACCGTCGCGGGAGGAGGGGAAGACCCCGCGGACGGCGGGCCGGCCACCGGAGCTGCACTAGGGCGTGTTCACTCAAAGAGTCAAGGGCAAGGGATAAGCGTGATGGGTGGAGGGAGATAGGGCAGGGGTAGAGAAAGAAGGAAGGAAGCGGGGCGGCCTATGCCGGGTAGGCGGATCGCGTAGGGCTTATGGGAAGAGCTATTGCGGGACAGGCAAGGCAGAAGAGGCCTTGTGTCGGTTGATTGGCTTGTGCATCAGGGGCGGCTGATGATGAGGGGCCTTGCTTGGCCGCTGAGCCGGGCAGCAAGCAGCCTGCTTAACGCAAGCCTTCGCAGATCAGGGCGAAGACAAGGAAGCTGCGGAAGACGACATCGAGCTTGTCGAAGCGCGAAAAAATGCGGCGAAAACCCTTCAAGCGGCGGAACAGCCGCTCGATTTCGTTGCGCTTCTTGTACATCTCGCGATTGTATGCCCAAGGCTGGAGGCGGGTCTTGCGCGGCGGCACTACGGGGTCGAAGCCCCAATCCAGAGCCAATTGACGGGTCTGCTCGCCTTCGTAGGCGCGATCCATCAGCAAGGGCAAGTTATCCCGGCGCGGCGCCATGCCCCGCAGCAATTTGCGCCCTTGCGGCGCGTCGTGCGCCTGCCCCGGCGACAGCGCAAAGGTCACTGCCGTGCGAGCATCTGCGGCAACCATATGAATCTTGGTGGTCCACCCGCCCCGCGACTTGCCGATCGCTTGCCGTCCGTTTTTTTTAAGGCTCCCGTGCCATCCGGATGCACTTTCACAATCGTGCTGTCCAGAGCTACCGCTTCCAGCTTGATGCGCACCATCTGCTCGCGTTGCATCTGCGCGAACACCCGCTCCAGAACCCCCTTCTTCGACCAGCGGTTCAAGCGCGTGTAGATCGTGTGCCAGTTGCCAAACCGCGCCGGCAGCCCGCGCCACTTGCAGCCGTGCTCACACACATACAAAATCGCATTCAGAACCTGCCGGTTCGACAAGCTCACGTTCCCCCGCTGCACCGGAAAAAGAGACGCTATCCTCTCGTATTGCTCTGCACTGATCTCCATCCCCGCATTCTACCACACTTTTCACCTTTTGCGTTAACACGCCCTAGGCTACACCCGGGCCGTAGCTCTGGACGGCGCCGGCAACATCTTCTTCGCTGACGAACAACGCCGCAACCACCGCATCCGCAAAATCGACGCCGCCACGGGCATCATTTCCACCGTTGCCGAAGGGTTAGCACAGAGAGCCGCCGGCGGATCCATAGGCATCAATACTCGCGGTATAGTGTTGGACGGTGCCGGCAACATTTTCGTCGCCGTCTGGCTGCGCGTCTTCAGAGTCGATGCCGCCACGGGCGCAGTCACTCACATTGCCGGAAACGGCGATTACAATTCAGCGGGCCACACAGCCTCCACCGGTGACGGCGGGCCGGCCGTCGACGCTTCAATTGGCAGAGTCTCTGGCATGGTGGCGGACGGCGCCGGCAACGTCTTCCTTGCCGGCAACAACGCTGTCCGCCGCTTGACGCCGTGGGCCGGGAACATTCCTGAATCCCCGCGAATCTCCGCGGGAGGGGTTGTGCTGGCCAGCGGAACCCCCATCGTGAACGGTATCTCCCCCAACGCGATTTTCTCTGCTTTCGGAAGCGGCTTCGCAACGCCGGGCGCATCGCCGGTCAACCTCGAATTCAATGCTTCCGGCAGAATTGCCGACGTCCTGGCCGATACCTGTCTGGAGATCGGCGGCAAGCGCGCCCCGCTTTTCCTGCTTTCCCCGAACCAGATCAACGCTCAAGCGCCGCACGACCTGATGCCGGGGCGGACAGCGGTGAGAGTGATTCGCGGCTGCAGCGGGTCAACGGACACGCTGCAGCGGATTGGCGAAGAGACAACGGCAAGGGTTGCCGCCGTGACGCCGGCGTTCTTCAACTTCGTCAACAATCCCGACGGGAGCAACCCGCTGGCGGCGCATCACGGCGGCGGACCGGCGCTGGTTGGCCCGCCGGAGTTGGGGGCGGCGTTCACGCCGGCGGCGCCGGGCGAGACCGTCACGCTGTACGGAACCGGATTCGGGCCGACCGATCCGGCCATCCAGGCGGGCCGCATTTCTCGCGGCCCGACCGGTTTGGCCTATCGGGTCTCGTTCACCGTGGGCGGCGTCGCCGTTGCCGCGCAAGACGTGCTCTACGCGGGCGCCTCCCCGGGTTTCGCGGGAGTGTACCAGTTCGCGCTGCGCTTGCCCGCAAACCTGCCCGACGGCGACGCGCCCGTAACGGCGAACGTGCTGGGCGTCTTCACGCCCCCAGGGCCGTTCCTGACAATCCAGCGGCAATAAGAAGAACAAAGACCATGCGCTTAATAGCAAATCAAATCGCGCTTGTCATGCACTGTTCCCGAACGTTGCTCGGCAAGCCGATGACCGGGGCGCGAAAAAATTATTCCGAGGCGGCGCATAGGTGTTGCGCCGCGCTTGCCGGGCTGCTGAAGCTTGCTGTTTGCGTTGCTGCCGCGGCCGCGGCAGCCTCGGCGCAAACCGTGCCCGTCTATAAAATCGACAGGGTAGCCGGACTAGGGGAAAGAGCCGGACCTGGGGAAATTTTTGAAAGCTGTGATTCCACCTACTTGGGAACCGGTGGGCCGGCCACAGCCGTTGCAATGAACCCCACAGATGTAGCATTGGACAGCGCAGGAAACCTCTTCATCGCCATCGAATGCTCCAATCTTTACCGAGTCGATGCCGTCACGGGCATCAGCACAATCGTCGCCAGATACAGGTCGGAAGGCCCCCACGCCCCGGGCGGGGACGGCGGACCAGCCATGTTGGCTAAATTGTATTCCCTCCAAGCCATAGCTTTGGACAACTCCGACAATATCTTCCTCATCGACGGGAACTCAATTCGCAGAATCGATGCCGTCACGGGTATCATCACCACCATCGCCGGATCCGGCATCGAACGTGGCTTCAACGGGGACGGCGGGCCGGCCGCGAACGCTCGGTTTCATTCTCCCAATGACTTGGCCGTGGACGACGCCGGCAACATCTTCATTGCCGACAGAGAGAACGGTCGCATCCGCAGAATCGATGCCGTAGCCGGCATCATCACCACCGTCGCGGGAGGAGGGGAAAACCCCGCGGACGGCGGGCCGGCCACCGGAGCTGCATTGGACAGATTCTCCCAACCCCTTGCCATAGCATTGGATGGCGCAGGCAACATCTTTTTCCCCGAAAAATACCGCATCCGCAAAGTCGATGCCACCACGGGCATCATCTCCACCGTAGCCGAAGAGTTACTATCCCCAGCAGTCGGCGGATCCCTAGGCATCAATACTCGCGGTCTGGCGCTGGACGGAGACGGCAACATCTTCGTCGCCAACTGGCTGCGCGTCCTCAGAGTCGATGCCGCCACGGGCGCAGTCACTCACATTGCCGGAAACGGCGATTACAATTCAGCGGGCCACACAGCCTCCACCGGAGACGGCGGGCCGGCCGTCGACGCCTCAATTGGCGCAATCTTTGGCATGGCGGCGGACGGCGCCGGCAACGTCTTCCTTGCCGGCAACAACGCTGTCCGCCGCTTGACGCCGTGGGCCGGGAACATTCCTGAACCCCCGCGAATCTCCGCGGGAGGAGTTGTGCTGGCCAGCGGAACCCCCATCGTGAACGGTATCTCCCCCAACGCGATTTTCTCTGCTTTCGGAAGCGGCTTCGCAACGCCGGGCGCATCGCCGGTCAATCTCGAATTCAACGCTTCCGGCAGAATTGCCGACGTCCTGGCCGATACCTGTCTGGAGATCGGCGACAAGCGCGCCCCGCTTTTCCTGCTTTCCCCGAACCAGATCAACGCTCAGGCGCCGCACGACCTGATGCCGGGACGGGCAGCGGTCAGAGTGATTCGCGGCTGTGGCGGGTCGACGGACACGCTGCAGCGGATTGGCGAAGAGACAACGGCAAGGGTTGCCGCCGTGACGCCGGCGTTCTTCAACTTCGTCAACAATCCCGACGGGAGCAACCCGCTGGCGGCGCATCACGGCGGCGGACCGGCGCTGGTTGGCCCGCCGGAGTTGGGGGCGGCGTTCACGCCGGCGGCGCCGGGCGAGACCGTCACGCTGTACGGAACCGGATTCGGGCCGACCGATCCGGCCATTCAGGCGGGGCGCATTTCTCGCGGCCCGACCGGTTTGGCCTATCGGGTCTCATTCACCGTGGGCGGCGTCGCCGTTGCCGCGCAAGACGTGCTCTACGCGGGCGCGTCTCCGGGTTTCGCGGGAGTGTACCAATTCGCGCTGCGCCTGCCCGCAAACCTGCCCGACGGCGACGCGCCCGTAACGGCGAACGTGCTGGGCGTCTTCACGCCCCCAGGGCCCTTCCTGACAATCCAGCGGCAATAAGAAGAACAAAGACCATGCGCTTAATAGCAAATCAAGTCGCGCTTGTCATGCACTGTTCCCGAACGTTGCTCGGCAAGCCGATGACCGGGGCGCGAAAAAATTATTCCGAGGCGGCGCATAGGTGTTGCGCCGCGCTTGCCGGGCTGCTGAAGCTTGCTGTCTGCGTTGCTGCCGCGGCCGCGGCAGCAACGGCGCAAACCGCGCCCGTTTACAGGATCGACACGGTAGCCGGACTAGGAGAACATCCTGGAAGCTGTGATTCCATCTTGGGAAACGGCGGACCTGCCACAGCCGTTGTAATGACCCCCGTAGATGTGGAATTGGACAGCGCAGGAAATCTCTTCATCGCCACCACCTGCTCCTTTATTTACAGAGTCGATGCCGTTACGGGCACCATCACCGCCATCGCCAGATACAGATCGGAAGGTCCCAGTGTCCCCGGCGGGGACGGCGGACCGGCCAGTCTAGCTAAGTTGGGCCTCCTCCGAGGCATAGCTTTGGACAATTCCGACAACATCTTCCTCAGCGACTGGAACTCAATTCGCAGAATCGATGCCGTCACGGGCATCATCACCACCATCGCCGGATTATCCTACGAACATGGCTCCAGCGGGGACGGCGGGCCGGCCGCGGACGCTCGGTTCCACGATCCCATTGACTTGGTAGTGGACGGCGCCGGTAACCTCTTCATCGCCGATACAGGGAACCGGCGCATCCGCAGAATCGATGCCGCCACCGGCATCATCACCACCGTCGCGGGAGGAGGGGAAGACTCTACGGACGGCGGGCCGGCCACCGGAGCCGCACTGGACCCTCCCAGGGCCATAGCGCTGGACGGCGCCGGCAACATCTTGTTCGCCGAAGAAGACCGCATCCGCAAAATCGATGCTGCCACGGGCATCATCTCCACCGTCGCCGAAGAGTTACTATCCGCAGCCGTCGGCGGATCCATAGGCATCAATCGTAATGGCATGGCGCTGGACGGCGCCGGCAACATCTTCGTCGCCAACTGGCTGCGCGTCCTCAGAGTCGACGCCGCCACGGGCGCCGTTACTCACATTGCCGGAAACGGCGATTACAATTCAGCGGGAGACATAGCCTCCACCGGTGACGGCGGGCCGGCCGTCGACGCCTCAATTGGCAGAGTCTTTGGCATGGCGGTGGACGGCGGCGGCAACGTCTTCCTTGCCGGCAACTACGCTGTCCGCCGCTTGACGCCATGGACTGGGAGCATTCCTGAATCCCCGCGAATCTCCGCTGGAGGGGTTGTGCTGGCCAGCGGAACCCCCATCGTGAACGGTATCTCCCCCAACGCGATTTTCTCCGCTTTCGGAAGCGGCTTCGCAACGCCGGGCGCGCCGCCGGTCAATCTCGAATTCAACGCTTCCGGCAGAATTGCCGATATCCTGGCCGATACCTGTCTGGAGATCGGCGGCAAGCGCGCCCCGCTTTTCCTGCTTTCCCCGAACCAGATCAACGCTCAGGCGCCGCACGACCTGATGCCGGGGCGGGCAGCGGTGAGAGTGATTCGCGGCTGCGGCGGGTCAACGGACACGCTGCAGCGGATTGGCGAAGAGACAACGGCAAGGGTTGCCGCCGTGACGCCGGCGTTCTTCAACTTCGTCAACAATCCCGACGGGAGCAACCCGCTGGCGGCGCATCACGGCGGCGGACCGGCGCTGGTTGGCCCGCCGGAGTTGGGGGCGGCGTTCACGCCGGCGGCGCCGGGCGAGACCGTCACGCTGTACGGAACCGGATTCGGGCCGACCGATCCGGCCATCCAGGCGGGGCGCATTTCTCGCGGCCCGACCGGTTTGGCCTATCGGGTCTCATTCACCGTGGGCGGCATCGCCGTTGCCGCGCAAGACGTGCTCTACGCGGGCGCCTCCCCGGGGTTCGCGGGAGTGTACCAGTTCGCGCTGCGCTTGCCCGCAAACCTGCCCGACGGCGACGCGCCCGTAACGGCGAACGTGCTGGGCGTCTTCACGCCCCCAGGGCCCTTCCTGACAATCCAGCGGCAATAATTTCCGATGGATTATCACACAAACAGAAAAAGGGAAATCATGACCGATAAACACACTGCGGAGAGCCGGCAGATGATCGAGGTCGGGCGTTCGTTCGGTCGGATCGCCATATGGATCGCCGTAGTGCTCACAATCGTGTTGCCGTTCCTTTGGGATAGAGTTACTCCCGGCTCTGCTACAGCAATCTTGGTCTCTGCAGGGCTTGCTTTTTTCTTCTCGGCCGGTCTCGCTGTCTGGTGTTTGCCTACTTCGGGATGCGATTGCGGGAAAACTCAAAAGAATACCTCGTCCGGCTCGGCGCCCGGCGCCGGCGCGAACGACAATCCGGAAGCCTCCACTCCCACCGGCCAATAGGTAAGACTCCCGCACACGTGACCCAACGAAGATGGCTTTGAATACGGCGGGGCGGCTTTGGCTAAGCCGCACGAGTTGACGCCGTGTTCATGACGGTTGCGTCGAGAAGATGAATTGAAACGAATAAAAGCCGCGGCGGCTTCCAAAAGAGGAATCGAATGTCTGAATTCACAAATCGAATGCTTGAATTCATAAAAGGCAGTTGGCTGTTCATAAAAGGTGGCTGGCTGCTCGACTACGCTTTTCTCTATAAAATCGAGATCATTTCAATCTTGTTTCTCGGTATCCTTCTCCTGGGTTTCTTTTTCATTATGCTCGTGGTGATACATATTGCACATAAATTTATTAAAAAGTATTTTCCTCGTTGGAGAAAACGAAATTTTTTCTGGATAAAACAAAAAGTTTTGCGCATACAGGTTAACCTATGCCGCGCATGGTGCAGGCGCCGTTCTTTTCTTGAGGGCGCGTTGTGTTTCGCGCGGCGCAAATTATCCTGCGCCGTCGGGAGCATGAAATCCAAATGGAATAAAATGCTCTTTCGGAAAAGAGAAATTTCTTTCCTATGGCGCATTTCAAAGTATAAAACATCCGGACTTCTATCTGAAATTCAGTCGTTGTACTATGATCTAAAAAACTGGTTTCAAAACAATTCCCCGGATAAATCCCTCAAGCTTCCCCCCTGGCTTCTCTTGGCGCTTAAGGAAACGATTCGCGTATTTTCACTCACGGTTCTCAGGGGCGCCCTATCGGTCTTTGTACTTGCATTCGCGGCGGGATTTACAGTGGTATTTGCGCTATTCCATGTGATTTATTCGATCATAGCGGTTTTGGCTATTTCGCTTATTGCGGCCGCGGCAATTTCTCTCTCGGCGATCGCAGTGTTTTTGTTTCTATTGTTTTCGATGCCTTTACTGATAGTAATGTTATTCCGCGGTTTGTTGCTGGGGTTGCAGCTAATGTTATTGAAGTTTCTGAAAGCAACTTCTCGGTGTTTTCGCTTGGTCTTCGGCCACAGAATTGGAGAGGGTATAGAATTAAACGAACTTCTGACATTGGCTGCTTCACTTGTTGGAATTATGGTGTCTTTCATGGGGGTTGTGGATACCCTCCAGCCCAAACCGCCCTCGCAAAATATATTCAATGCGTATAATCGAGTCTCGAATGGCTCAACAGTGAAAACAGACTTAAAAAGCGAATTGACAGCCCTGACTGCCGCAATCAAGCAACTGAACAATAAAACGGAATTGAAAGTCCTGCAAAACGCAATAAACGACCTGAAAGGACAAATCGAAACTGTCCGCGGCGGCCCGATTCAAGTGAAAGTGGAATCGCCAACCCTGCAGAAAGAGTTGGAAGACTTGCAAGACGCAGTAAACGAACTGGGAACGCAAATCGAAGCGATCCCAAAGCCCCCAAGCTCAGTAGAATTGAAGGGCTTGCAGGCCTCATTGGACGGACTGAAAAAGCAAATCGAAGCGCTCCGAAAAGACCCAATCGAAGTGGAATCGTCTGGCCTGCAAAAAGAATTGAAGGACTTGCAAGTTGTGTTAAACGGACTGAAAAAGCAAATCGGAGAGTCCCAAACCGCGGATCGAGCGGAACTGCAAAACTTGCAAAATCTGCAAGACGCGATAAGCGATCTGAAAACGCAAATCAAGACCATGAGCAAAGAGGAATTGGAGTGTTTGCGAAAAGAATTGGCGGCTCTGAATGCGCAACTGAAACAACCCATCGTATATAAGCCTTGGGTGATTGCAAAGCTCGTAAAAGGAATGGCAAAGCTTCTCGGCATCGGCGATCGAAAGCAGCAGAACGGGCGGCAACAATCGCCGCCCTGCCCTGCATGAACCCGCCGCGCGCCGCTCGACCTGTTTGGCCGAAGTTGCCGCGCCACAGCCTTGACCCACGCCGCGCAGCCGCGCAGAGAGACCGTTCCGCTAAAATGAAGCGCTGATGCGCGCCGTCGTGCAACGCGTGAGCCGGGCAAGCGTCTCGGTCGGTGGCGAAACGGTCGGCGCAATCGGCGCCGGCCTGCTGGTGCTGCTCGGCGTCTCGAAAGACGACGCCGAGGCCGAGGCCGCCTACCTTGCCGACAAGACCGCCGGACTGCGCATTTTCGAAGACGAAGGCGGCAAGATGAACCGCTCCGCCGAAGACGCCCGCGCGGAGATTCTGGTCGTCTCGCAGTTCACGCTCTACGGCGACGTTCGCCGCGGCCGCCGTCCGAGCTTCACCGCCGCCGCTCCGCCCGAGCGCGCCGACGCGCTTTACCGCCGTTACGCGCAATGCCTGCGGGACAAGGGGTTGACCGTCGCCACCGGGCAATTCCAGGCCATGATGGACGTCGAACTGACCAACCGCGGCCCGGTAACAATCCTGCTCGATTCCGAAAAACGGTTTTAGGGAAGGTCTGAACAAGAATGCAAGAGGGGCAGAGGAAGGATGATGTTGGCGGGTGGGGGCGTTTGAGGAGGGGTTGGCAACGAGATTTGCATGGAAATTGTGCTGATTTTGAGCTCTTGGCAGTGGTTATGTCTCCGTTTCAGCGGTTTCGAGCCGCTGCGGACGCACTGCTCCTGCGTTGCGCCGCTCAGGCTGCGGCATAACGCTCGGCAATGAGCAGATTGGCCAAGCCGAACAAGAGGCTGAGCCGTTCCCTGTTCTTGGCCAAGCCGCGATAGCGCACCTTCGCGTAGCCAAAGCGCCGCTTCACATACAGAAACGGATGCTCCAACTTGGCTCGCACTGCCGCCTTGCGCCGCTCCGCCTGCGCCGCCGCGCTGCCCGCCGCCGACCGGGCCTCATCGCCACCTGCCAGTCCAGCACACGCTCCCGGTGCTCCGGCCGTTTCCCCACTCCTTGATACCCGGCATCTCCGTGTACCTGTTCCTCCCCGCCGTGCAGCAGCCGTCCCACTTGCGTCACGTCCGCCACGTTCGCCCCCGCCGCCGCCACGCTATGCACCAGCCCCGTACCCTCGTCCACTCCGATGTGCGCTTTCATCCCGAAATGCCACTGCCGCCCTTTCCTTGTCTGCTTCATCTCTCCGTCCCGCTCCCGCTTGCTGTTCTTCAACGACGACGGCGCTTCTATGATGCTCGCGTCCACTATCGTCCCCTTCTGCAAGCGCAACCCCTGCGCCTCCAGGCGCCGGTTGATCTCCGCCAACAACTCCCCGCCCAACTCGTGCTTCTCCAGCAGGCGCCGAAAATGCAAAATCGTCGTCTCATCCGGCAGCGGCTCGGCCAACGACAAACCCACGAAGCGCCTCACCGACTCGAGCTCGTACAGCATGTCCTCCATCCCCGGATCGCTCATGTTGTAGAACAGCTGCACGCAGTGGATGCGCAGCATCGCCGACAACTCGTACGGTCGCCGCCCCCGCCCCGCTTGCGGGTAATACGGGCGGATGCGCTCCTCCAGCCGCTGCCAGGGAATCAACGCCTCCATCCGCCCCAAGAACTTCTCCCGCCTCGTCTGTTTTTTCTTCCCCTCGTACTCCACGTTCGCAAACGTCCGCCGGCTCATCGCTCTCCCCCTTATTCTTCGCGCCTTCCGCACCCCCTATTATCCCTGCCTGCAGGGCTCTTGTTCAGAGGTTCCCTAAAGCGCCGCGGCGTTCCTCAGCCGCTCGGGCGGCGCTTCGCAGGCGAAATTCGCGGCGTCGTTCGCGCTCCCGCTTCCCTTGTAAACCGCGCGCTTGGGATAGACGCAGAGCGGCCGGGTTTTCTCCAGCTTGCCGCCGCTGACGCGCGCCGCCCGCGGCTGCTCGGGAGGAACGCCTTTCTCCACCCAGTCCTCGATGGCGGCAAGCCAATCGACGCGGTCGGGGCCGGGGCCTCCGGCGCAATGGAAAACGCCGGGCATCATGAACAGGCGGAAGTAGTCGCGAACGTCCGGGTCAGCTTTTTCGACCGCCTCGAAATAATCGATCGAGGCGTAAGCGGTCAAGGCGGCGTCCATCCAGCCGTGCCACAGGATCAGCTTGCCGCCCGCGGCCTTGAACGCGGAAATATCCGTATCGGTCGCGTCGGCGATCGAGGCCAGGTTCTTCGAGTCGCTTTCGAATGTCTCGAAATCGTAGCTTGCGTAACTCCATTCCGGGTCGTCGAATATCAGGTGCTTGAACCCTTGTGTGGCGAAACCGAACTGCGAGCTCGGTTCGCCGTATGCCTCCAACAGACCGGCGTTCGGGCCGGTGATCCAGTTTTGCCAGGCAGGGCGTTCCGCTTCGCCGCCAAGCGGGAAACCGGGGTAGATTTGGCCGTCCCGGTTGCGCGGTCCCGCGTAAACCGCGGCGATGGCTTCTCTTTGCGCAACCGTCAGGCAGTGCGGCGCGGCGGCGGCGCCGGGGCAGAGCGGCAGGCTCGACAAGCGGAAACCGCATTCCCGCGGATCGTTGAGCACGCCGTCTTCAACGCCGTCGAGCGCGTCGCACTGCTCGAGGATCGATGCTTGCAGCAGCTTGCGGTTGTCGGCCGTGATGACCGGATTCTCGACGTCGTTCGGGTCGGGAAAGATGCGCTGCATGTTGTAGGCGAAAGCGGCCAGTACGCCGGTGAAGTCGTGCGCCGGCGCGCCGGCCGCGATGCCGTCGAAGTCCCGCGGGTAGCGCTGGGCTTCCATCATCGCTTGGCGCCCCCCGTTGGAGCAGCCGTAGAAATAAGAATGCTTCGCCGCCTTGCCGTAATAGGAACGAATAACGGCCTTGGCCGCCTCGGCCGTGCGGTGGACGCCGAGATAGCCGTAGTTGACTTGGCGCTCGAGCTGGTTGCGCGCCCAATCGGCGCGGATGCCGGGGGCGCGGTGGCCGGTGTCGGTGGCGGCCGCGGCGTAGCCTCGGTTGATCGAGAAACGCCCCTGAAACCCCAAACTGCCGACGAATCCGCCACCGCCGCCCATCAGGAATTTGCCGTTCCAATCGTCGGGCAGCAAAAGCTCGAAACGAATCTCGCCGCCGACAACGCCCTCGACTCGGCAATGGGGCGCAACGGCCTTCGAAAGCCGCGAAGGTACGCCCGCCGGCAGATTTTCGGGGGGCGCCTCCTCGCCCGCGGAAGCCGCGGCCTTGTCGATGCGGATGCTTGGCAGGTCGAGACCCGTCAGCGCCGCGCAGTCGCCCGCCCGGAGCGTTCCGCCACAAAAAACCGCAGCGCCCAGAGATGCAAGCGCAAACAGAAATCGGGTCATGTCATCGCCTCCCGCGGCGGACGCCGCCTTGAAGATGTATTCTATTACCTGTCGGCGTTGTGCGTCATGCTGCTGAAGCTGTTACAGGGAAAAGCCTTCTGGCAGTTCGTTTTCTGGAGCGGCGCGGCCGCCGTCTGCGCGGCGTCGTTGTCGCCGCTGCTGCGCAGTCCGCTGACCGGCCCCGGCAGCCCGTTGCCGGGCGTCCTCGACAAAGTGCAGCACGTGGCCGCCTATTTCCTGCTGATGGCGGTAAGTTACCCCGCCTACCGCGAGCCGCGGCTCGAGCTTCGCATCGCGGCGGGGTTGACGGCGATGGGCCTGGCGCTGGAAGCGGCGCAACTCTGGCAGCCGCCGCGCGAGGTCAGTTACGCCGATGCCGCGGCCAACGCCGCGGGCATCTTTCTCGCCGTCCCGATAGCGCGCGGCGCCGGAAAAAAATGGCGCTGCTGCGGCTTCGGATAAGCGGCAAGGGAAACCGCCGTCGCCGCCAAAGCGGGTATCCGAGCCGCCCACGCCCCGGCCGCGGCGATTTTCATCGTCGGCGATCCGCTTCGCCCGTCATCCGCTCGTCCCCGCCGCAACTCCCTGCGCCGCCCGCCCAGCGAATATCCGTTCTTTCGCTACAGGTCTCCCGCGGCAACGAACCGCCGCCGCAGCGCCTCGACGCGCGCCCGGTTCACGCCCAGGTCGGAATAGCCCAGCCGCGACGCCGAACGGACGTGGATCACGCGCTTCTCGGCGCAGAGGCGGAACTCGAGATCATCGACGAATCCCAGCAGTGTGCGGCGCTCGGCGTGAAAATAAACATCCGTCGCGGCAACGATTGCGGTCCGCGGCGCAGCGGCCGTCAACTCCCGCAAGCGGCGGAAGGCCGCCGCCGGATCCCCCTGTACGGCGAACGGCTCGATGCGGCTGCGCGGCGGTTCGCCCTCTTCGCTGCAAACGCAATTGGGGCTGTTCGGGCAGGCGGCCAAGCGTTCGGACACGGCAGGCGCTCGTTTCATCAGCGCAGGCCTGAACAAGATAGCAAGAGGAGCGGAGGAAATTTGCTGTTGCCGGATGGAGGCGGTTGAGAAGAGGGGTTCATCGAGATTTGCATGGAAATTGTGCTGATTTTAAGTTTATAGCAGCCGCTGTGGACGCACCACTCCTGCGGTACGGCGCTCGGGCTGTGGCATCATGTTCGGTGATGAGCAGATTGGCCAAGCCGAACAATAGGCTGAGCCGCTCCCTGTTCTTGGCCAAGCCGCGATAGCGCAACTTCGCATAGCCGAAGCGCCGCTTCACATACAAAAACGGATATTCCACCGCGGTCCGCGCATCCGTCTTGCGCCGCGCCGCCTCTTTCGTCATCAATTCGTCATCGGACGGCCCTATACTCTTGTGCGATGACGCCGCCGCGGAAAGAAAAAGTCCTGTTCCTCTGCACCGGAAATTCGTGCCGCAGCCAGATGGCCGAGGGGCTGCTGCGCGCGATGGCCGGCGGGCGCTGCGAAGTTTTTTCCGCCGGAACCCGGCCGCAGGGCGTCCATCCCGACGCCGTGCGCGCCATGCGGGAAATCGGCATCGATATCTCGCAGCAGCGGTCGCAGCACGTCGATGAGTTTCTCGACGCGGGCATCGACCGCGTGATTACGGTTTGCAGCAACGCCAGGGAAAGCTGCCCCGTTTTCCCCGGAAACGTTGCCCGCCTCCATTGGAGCTTCGACGATCCGGCCGCCGCGGCCGGCGGCGCCGAGGCGCGCATGGCCGTTTTTCGACGCGTGCGCGGCGAAATCGGCGAGGCGCTGCGCAACTGGCTCGAGCGCTGACCGCCGCCCGCTCACGCCGGCTGCAAATTGGCGTACTTCACGAGCAGTTTTTTCAGACCGTAGCGCGGAAACTGTACCGTCAGCTTGGCGTTTTCGCCCGCGCCCTCGCGGCGCATCACCGTGCCCAGGCCGAATTTGGCGTGGCGCACCTGCGCGCCGCGCTTGAATCCCCCCGCGTCGCGCAGCTTGACGGCGGCTTGCCCCGCTTGCGGCCTGCGCGGCGCCGGTTTCGCGGCCGCGGCGGCCGGGAGCCGGACGTCGCCCGCAGTCGGAGCGGCACGGCCTCCGCGCCCGGGCCTCCCCGCGTCAATGCCTTGCTGCTTGAAAAACCCGGCCACGGCTTCGACCGAATCGTACGTCTTCCCGCCGCCGGCCTCGAAATCGGCAAGCCTGTTCCGCGCAGCCGCGCGAACGTAATCGCGTTCGGCGAACAAATCCATGCCGTCCGCGTCCCCGCCGGCGCATTCATCGAGACCGAGCCGGCTTCCCCCGGGCGTGCGGTCGTCGAGAAGATGGACGGGTATCTCGCTCAGGAACCGCGAAGGCGTCGTCCACTCGGGCGAACCGCCGCCGAACCGCCGCCGCTCCCTGGCGCAAGTCAGCGCCAACCGCCCCTCTGCGCGCGTCATGCCGACGTAGCAGAGCCGGCGCTCCTCCTCGAGCGCATCCTCGTTTTCGAGCGACCGCCCATGCGGAAAAAGCGACTCCTCCATGCCGATCAGGAAAACCAGCGGGAACTCCAGCCCCTTCGCATTGTGCAGCGTCATCAGCAGAATCGGCGCCCGACGGTCGATCTGGTCGGCGTCGGATATCAGCGCGGCGTGGTCGAGAAAAGCGTGGATGTCCTCGCCGCGTTCGTCCGCGTCCGCGGCGGCGTTGAGCAGCTCGTTGATGTTTTCCAGCCGTCCGGCGGCTTCAACCGAGGGGTCCTGTTCGAGCATCGCGCGGTAACCGGTCTCATCGAGCACCCAACGCAAAACGTCGTGGACTGGCTCGTTGTCGATCCGTTCGCGCAGGGCGTCCATCAGCCGGCGGAACTTGCCCAGCGCCGCCGCCGCCCGCGCCGAAAGCGGCGCGGCGCCCGCCGAGCCGGCGGCTTCCCAAAGCGTCAGCCCCTTTTCACGAGCATGCGCCTGCAGGCGCTCGAGGGTCGTCTTGCCGATGCCGCGCGCCGGAACGTTGACGATGCGCTGCAAGCTCAGCGCGTCGCTCGGCGAAACGGCCGCCCGCAGATAGGCGATCAGGTCTTTGACCTCGGCGCGCTCGTAAAACGACACGCCGCCGACCACGAGATACTCCCGGTCGCAGCGCCGCAGCGCCTCTTCCATCTGGCGCGATTGCGCGTTGGTGCGGTAAAGCACCGCCGCCCGCCCGCCGGGATATTCGTTCAAATAACGGTTCAGATAGTCGGCAACGTACATCGCTTCCTCTTCGGCGTCCCTTGCTTGGTAGAAAACGATCTTTTCGCCCGCGGGGCCGTCCGTCCAAAGCTTCTTGCCCTTGCGCGCGACGTTGTGCTTCACCACCTCTCCCGCCGCTTCGAGAATTTTTCCTGTCGATCGGTAGTTCTGTTCCAGCCGGATGGTTTTGGCTTCGGGGAAGTCTTTTTCGAAATCGAGGATGTTGCGGATGTCCGCGCCGCGCCAGGAATAGATCGACTGGTCTTCGTCGCCGACAACGCAAATGTTGCCGCGGCCGCCCGTCAGCAGGCGCAGCAGATCGTACTGCGGACGATTCGTATCCTGGTACTCATCGACCAGCACGTAGCGGAAGCGCGAGACGGCCCACTCGCGGACGTCGCGGCTGCGCCGCAGCAGCCGCACCGACTCGAGCAGCAGGTCGTCGAAATCCAGCGCATTCGCCGAGCGCAGCGCGTCTTCGTATTTCTGGTAAACGACGGCGAGTTTTTCTTGCGCGGGCGACGTTCTCTCGCCGTAGAGGTCCTCCGGCGTCCGCCCGTCGATCTTGGCCGCGCCGATCGCCGAAACGACGGCGCGCGGCTTCATGAAATTCTTGTGGTCGAGCCCCAACTCGCGGAACGCGCCTTTGACTACGGCTGTTTGATCGCTGTCGTCGTAGATGTTGAACCGGCGCGTGAAGCCCGAGCGGACCTCGCTTAACGCATCGCCGTGCGCACGCAGCAGCTTGACGCAAAACGAGTGGAACGTCGAAACCAGCGGCGCCGCGCGCGGCGGCATGCCGTTCTCGCGCAAGAGCGCCTCGACGCGGCTGCGCATCTCCTGCGCGGCCTTGTTGGTGAACGTAACCGCCAGGACGGCGTGCGGCGGAACGTCCCTGTCGAGGATCAGGTGGGCGATGCGCGTAATGATGACGCGGGTCTTGCCGCTGCCCGCCCCGGCAAGGATCAGCACCGGACCCTCGACGGCCAGCACGGCCTCCTTCTGCTGCGGATTCAGCGGCGCGGTCAGAGACATCCGAACCCCTATTCTACCGACAGGCTTTCGCCGCGTTGCGATACACTCAGGGCGCCATGAACATCCGCATCGGCCTTTTGCTGCTGTCGGCGCTTCCGCTGTGGGCGCAGCCCGCGCCGCCCAATTTCATCGTGATTTTTGCCGACGATCTCGGTTACGGAGACTTGTCATCGTTCGGCGCAACGGCGCACGAAACGCCGCACCTCGACCGCATGGCCGCGGAAGGCGTCCGCCTGACGCAATTCTACGTGCCGATGCCCTTCTGCGGACCCTCCCGAGGAACCCTGCTGACCGGCCGCTACCCCTTCCGCACGACGCTGGTCAGCAACCCCGCCCCCGACGTTGGCCGCAACGAGATCGGCCTGCCGCCGTCGGAGATCACCATCGCCGAAGCGCTCAAGCCGCTGGGGTACGCCGCGGCCGCTGTGGGCAAATGGCATCTCGGACATATCGAAAAATATCTGCCGCGCAAGCAGGGCTTCGACGAGTATTACGGCATTCTCTACTCGAACGACATGCGCCCCGTGCAGCTTGTCGAAAACGAAACCGTCGTCGAATACCCGGTCATCCAGTCCGAGTTGACCAGGAAATACACCCGGCGGGCGCTCGACTTCATCGAACGCAGCCGCGGCCGACCGTTCTTTCTCTATCTGCCCCACGCCATGCCGCACAAGCCGCTGGCCGCTTCCGAAGATTTCTATACGCCGCAAACCCCGGACGATCTTTACTCCGACGCGGTTCGCGAGCTGGACTGGTCGGTCGGCCGCATCCTCGCCAAGCTCCGCGAGCTCGACCTCGACAGAAACACCTTCGTCTTCTTCACCTCCGACAACGGCGCCACGTTCGGCGGCTCCAACGGCGGCTTGCGGGCGATGAAGGGGTCGAACTTCGACGGCGGCATTCATGTTCCGGCGATCGCCTGGCAGCCGGGCAAGATACCCGCCGGACAGGTCTCGGACGCGGTCGTGGCTTCGGTTGACGTTTTCCCGACGATCGTTGCCGCCGCCGGCGGCAAGCCGCCCGGCGACCGCAAAATCGACGGACTCGACCTGATGCCGCTGCTCACGGGCACGGCGAAACAATCTCCTCACGAAGCCGTGTTCGCCATGGGCGGCGAAGAACTGAAGCTGCTCCGCTCCGGCCGCTGGAAGCTGCACGTGCGGCGGCCGCAGCCGGGCTTCACCTGCCTTGACGACGCAAGCGGCCGGCAAGACCCGCGCGCCCCCGACGGCTTGACGATCATCGCCCAGTACGAGCAGGCGACGCGGGAAGATTGCCCGGGCCTGACGACCGGACCGGCGCCCAAGCCACTGATGCTCTTCGACGTGGAGGCCGACCGCGGGGAGCAGCGCGACGTCGCCGCGCAGCACCCCGAAGTCGTCGCCCGGCTGCGCAAGATATTCGAGGCGATGGACGCGCAGACGCCCGACGGTTATCCCAACGCTCCGCGCGCGCCTGAAATCCTGTGGATTCAAGGCGGAGAGCTTCGCTACGACCGCTTGATCGAGCCCGTTGCCGGCAACTGACGCCGCCCGCCGTGTAAACTTGATTTTGGGGGCGGGGTTTCTCCAACCCTTCCCTTGCGGCCTTGCCCAGCGAACGCAAAAAACTGGAAAATCAGCGGCGCGAAGAGGGCCGCCTGCCGCCGGGCCAGCACCTGACGCTGAAGTGGCCGGTGCTGCACAAAGGCGAGATACCCGACTTCGATCCGGCGGCCTGGAACTTGAGCTTCAGCGGACTCGTCGAGCGACCTTTCACAATCGGCTGGGACGAGTTCCAGCAACTTCCGCGCGTCCGCGTCCGGTCTGATTTTCACTGCGTCACCACGTGGAGCAAGTTCGACAACGTATGGGAAGGCGTGCCTTTCCGCGCGCTCGTCGAGAGAGCCAAGCCCAAGCCCGAGGCGAAGTTCGTGATCCAGCGCGCCGAGGGAGGCTACACGACCAACACGCCGCTCGCCGATTTGCTGCGCGGCGACGTGCTGCTCGCCGACAAGCACGAGCCCGAGCCGTTGACGGCAGAGCACGGCGCGCCCCTGCGCCTAGTCGTGCCGCACCTCTACGCCTGGAAGAGCTCGAAATGGGTGCGCGGCTTCGTCTTCGCCGCGCAAGACCGCGCGGGTTATTGGGAAGAGCTCGGCTACCACATGTACGGCGACCCCTTCCGCGAAGAGCGCATGCGCGGTTCCTGACATGATTTCCAGGCTCCGCCGTCTCTTCGCGCGAAACGCCGGGCCGGCTGCCGAGCCGCTGCGCGGACGCCCCGCTGTGCGCCGCGAAAAGATGTATTCCGCCGACAGCGGTTACGTTTACCAGTATTTCTACGAGGGCTTCCGTCAGGCCGAACGCGGCGGCCGCCCCGGCTGCGAGCATATCTTCAATTGCACTTCCGACCGCGCGGCCCGCTTCACCGTGACCGTCTTCGCCGCCGATGATGCGTTCGGCCGATGGCAGCGCGAACACGAGCGCGAGCTGACCGCGGTCGAGCGCTACGCGCTGGTCAAGATGGCCCTGTTCGCCGGGTTCGACGCAAGCGGGCATCTGACGGCGGACGTGGAAATCCCTCTCGACGGCAGCCGCGTCGCCGAATACGCGGAAACGCTCGACCTGTAGAGCCGGCCGACCTCGCGTCGGGTTCGTAAAATAAGCGTATGACCTTGCGCCGCGCGCTTTTCGCTTTGCCGCTCGCCTTCGGCGGCTGCACCGGCGGACCGCCGCCCCAGGACGCCGCGTTCGTTGCCTTGGCCGAGCGCTACATCGAGGCGCTGCTGGAAATGAATCCCGAATATGCGACGTCGTTGGGCGACCACCGCTACGACCACCGGCTCGACGACTATTCGGCTGAAGGCGCCGCCAAGTCCCTCGAACTCGACAAGCGGTTCCTGGCCGAGTTGCAGACCATCGATCCGGCCGGTCTCAGCGAGGCCAACGCCGTCGATTACGAAATCCTCGACAACCGCATCCGTTACGGCATTTGGGCGGCGGAAGAGTTGCGCGAGTGGGAATGGAACCCGATGCGCTACAACGTCGGCAACGCGGTTTACAGCCTGCTGGCGCGCGACTTCGCCCCGCTTGAGGAACGTCTGCGCAACCTGAACGAGCGCCTCGAGGGCATACCCGCGGCGATCTCCGCGGCCAAGGCCAACCTGAAAAATCCGCCGCGGATTCACACCGAAACGGCAATGCTCCAGAACCCCGGCGCCATTGCCCTGATCGGCGGGCAACTCGATGTGTTCCTCGAAGAAGCGCCGCGCCTCAAGGCTGAAATGGAAGCCCCGCGCCAAGCCGCCGTCGCGGCGCTCGAGGAATACGGCCAATGGCTCGAGAACGATTTGCTGCCGCGCTCGAACGGCAATTTCCGCATCGGCGAGGAAAAATTCCGCAAAAAGCTG
Organism: Bryobacterales bacterium; assembly: GCA_965242705.1. Lineage (GTDB taxonomy): Bacteria > Acidobacteriota > Terriglobia > Bryobacterales > UBA6623 > CATQHP01. Next base: position 3,008,383 of record OZ251486.1, on the reverse strand, counting down.
GCCTTCGTGCTGCACTCCGATCTCTCGATGGAAGAGATTCTGGCGCGCGCCGAAAAGAAATTGGCGGAAAGCCGGGAAGCGATGTACGAGACGGCGCTGCCGCTCTACCGGAAATCGCATCCCGGCGGCGATGTTTCCGACCGCGGCGCCGTTATCCGGGCGGTTCTCGATGAGTTGGCGGAAACGCATCCCACCAGCGAGAGCATTTTCGGCGACGCCGAGCGCGACTTGGCCGAAACCATCGCCTTCACCCGCGAAAAGAAACTGGTAAGCGTGCCCGACGAGCCGGTGTCGATCATCCTGATGCCGGAGTTCAGGCGCGGCGTTTCGACCGCGTACTGCGATTCGCCGGGGCCGCTCGAAAAAGGCGGGGAAACGTTCTACGCCATCGCTCCCGCGCCGCAAGCATGGAGCGAAGAACGCAAGCTCTCGCTCTACCGCGAATACAACTCGTACATGCTCAAGAACCTCACCGTGCATGAGGCCGTGCCGGGGCACTATCTGCAAATCGCGCACTCGAACCGTTTCCGGGCGCCGACGCTGGTGCGGGCGATTTTCTACTCCGGATCGTTCGTCGAGGGCTGGGCGGTCTATGCCGAGCAACTCATGAGCGAGCACGGCTACGGCGGCCCCGAGGTGAAGATGCAATCGCTCAAGATGGCGGTTCGCGGCATCATCAACGCCATCATCGACCAGAAGATTCACGCCGGAGCGATGACCGAAGACGAGGCGATGTCGCTGATGATGGACGAGGGCTTTCAGGAAGACGGCGAAGCCGCCGGCAAATGGACCCGCGCGCGCCTGACCTCGGCGCAGTTATCGACTTATTTCGTCGGCGCCGCCGAACACAACGATATCCGCGATGCCTGGGTCGCCCGGCGCGGCGAAATCGCGGACTGGCGGGCGTACCACGACAAGGTGCTCTCCTACGGGTCGCCTCCCGCAAAGTTCGTCCGCCGCATGCTGGGCCTGTGAACCGCGCGCCCCAAGCAGTCGCGGCCCAAACAGTCGCGGAGCTGTGCGCAAGGGGCGGTTTGATGTACCATGCTCTTGTAGGCGCAGGTGCGCGGGTATAGCTTGGTTGGCCTGCAACGCCCCCGGGAATACTTGAGGAGCGGGCTGCAGATCAGTGGAATCCAATCGTTCGTCGGCCGTCAAGGTGTCCCGAATGCCTTCGGCTGCTCGGTCTGAGCATTTGCGGTTTCGGAAAAACGGCAGGATCGCCTCATGGAACAAACCATGTCCGCAGATGCTGTGAACGAGTTCCGCCGCCCGCGCGGCGCGGGGACGGCGCGGCGCGCCGGCCTTTCGGTCTGGGCCGTTGCCGGCGCCGTCAGCTTGGCGCTGTTTTGTCTTGTCGCCGCGCAGGTGGATTGGCGATCGTTGGCTGCGGTCGGTGAAATTTCATGGCCTCTCGTCGGGGCCGGAGTGGCGCTGTTTGTGGGCGAAAACCTGTTCAGCGCCGTGCGCATGCATTGGCTCGCCGACGGAAGCGGCGGTTTTTTGACGGCCATGCGCGTCACCGCTTGGCATGCGGTCTGGTTGATCGCGCTGCCGATGCGCTTGGGTGAAATCGCCTGGATCGCCGCTATGCGGCGCGCCTATGGCTGGAACGCCGCTGAGGCCGCTGCCTGCGCGGCGGTCCAACGTCTGCTCGACATGGCCGTCGTCGCCGCCTTCATGCTGCTGACGATCCCGCCGGCCTTCGGTTTTCACGACGATGCGCCCGCGTTTTCCGTCCTGGCCGCGGCAACTTGCGTACTGGCTCTTGTCGGCGCCGCGACGCTGCATGTATGGCTGCGCCTTGCCGCCGGACTGGCGGTCGGCATCGGACGTCCGCGAAGCCGCAGGCGCCGTTTTCTCCGCGGTTTGAACCAAGCGCGGCGTTGGCTCGAAAATAGCCGGCGGCGGCGCGTTGTGCGGTGCTGCATCGTCCCGACCGTGTTCGTCTGGGCAGCCGTCATCGCCGCTTACTGCGTCCTCGGACAAGCGATCGGCCTCGATATCGCCTTGCCCAAACTGGGTTTCGCGGCAGCCGGCGGCAACTTGGCCGCGGCGGTTCCCGTGCCGTCCGTCGGCGGCATCGGTCTGTTGGAAGCGGGCTTCACCGGCATCGCCGCGGGATTCGGCGCGCCGGCTGCAACGGCCGCCCTGACCGCCTTGCTCGTCCGCTTGGCCTCGCCCGCCGCGGTCGGCTTGTTCTGGGCCGCCGCGGCGGCCGGGGGGCGGAAGAGGAGTCTGCCGTGAAGACGTCGTCGATCCTCGTTGCCTTCCCCGTGCATAACGAAGCGCGGAACCTCGAGTCGATGCTGCCGCACTTGCTGGAAATCGTCCGGCGGGAACAATGCGATATTCTGGCTATTGATGACGCCTCATCCGATGAGTCGCGCGAAATCCTGAAAAAACACCGCATTCCAGTAGTCGCCTTGTTCGAAAATCTCGGTTACGGCGCGGCCATACAAACGGCATACAAGTACGCATTGGCCGAAGGGTACGATTACTTGATCCAGGTGGATGGAGACGGGCAGCACGATCCTCGATTTTTGCCGAGAATCCATCGGGCGTTAGACGATCATGATTTTGTAGTCGGTTCGAGATTTCTCGATCATGAGGATACGGATTTTCCACCGCGGGATAATCTGTACAAAGGAACGAAATTACGGAAAACGGGCATTGTCCTCTTTCGATCCTTGCTGTATCTCATGACGGGCGCATGGATATCGGATCCAACGTCAGGGTACGTTGGAATGAACGCGGAATGCATGCGTTTCCTGACGGGAGACCGTTATCCGCACGATTTCCCCGACGCCGACGTACGCTTGCTTCTAATGCGCAATGGATTCAGAGTATGCGAAATTCCTGTCTATATGTACGGCAATGAAGTAACAGGATCGCTGCACAAGGGGCTCGCGCCGATCTGGTATGTATTCAAGATGATGCTTTCCTTGTTTATTTGCAGAATTCGCAAGATCGAGAATCGCTAGCCATGGACATCCTGGATCGCCATATTTACTTTTCGGTTCTGTGCGGGTTGCTTATACTCGGAATCGTTGTCGAATTGATCCGCGCCTATCGGCTCCAGGAACGCTATGCCGCGCTGTGGATCGTGGTGGCCCTGGGATTTACGACATATGGATGGTGGATCGGCGCCGCAAGCGTACTTAAAAATTGGCTGCGCATAGGAGACGTTGTTACGATCGTCTTGTTCCTGGGAATTTTCATGTGCGCATTGTTGATCCTGCAACTATCCGTAAAGATCAGCAAATTCTCATACACGATCAAAAATTTGATCCAGGAGGTATCCCTGCTCAAGCATAAACTGGAATATCATGAAAAAGAGGCATCGAAACCCGCCGGCGGGACAATGAAAAGCGAAGATGTTTGACGCCCGGGCGCACAGGATCGCAGGCAGCCGGCTGACAAAAAAAATCGCCGTGTTGTCGATTGATGTAGAGCACGATTACAACGGCAACGGGAGCGAAGCGCTGAATCGTCTTCCCGACCTGCTCGATGCAATCCGACAAGTCGATTTGCCCTTGACCGCCTTTGTCGAAGGGCGCCTGTTCGCCATCCGCCCGGATCTGTGCGGCCGCTTGGCGGAATTCGGCGCCGATCTGCAGCTCCATTGCTACGACCATAGCCGTCCCGGCGGCGACAGCGCCGACAGCCTGAGGCGCGGCATCGACGCCTTCCAGAAATTCACGGGGACGAGGCCCCGCGGTTACCGGGCGCATACCTACCGCTTGACGGAAGACATCTTTCAAGTGCTGGTGGCGGAAGGCTTCGCCTGGGATTCCTCAATCCTGCCGGGCATCGGCTTCGGTAACTATCGCGGCAGGGCGTTTCGCAACGGCGACTGGTTCATGATCGACGGCTCGCTCGCGGAATTTCCGGTCGCGAGTTGGCGCGCCTTCGGCATTCCCTTCATTCCGTTCACGCAATCGTATCGGCAACTGATGGGATGGTCCGCCGAGCGGCTGCTCGACCGCGCGGCCTCTTTGCCGACTCTGCTGGTTTACGACATGCATATGATGGACTTGGTCCCCGACGGCCGGTTCGACCTGTCGCCCCTGCCGCTGTGGATGAAAAGCCTGCATGCGCTGGTGCGGGCGCGGCAGCGCGGCTTCGGCGATCTGGCGGCGTTGGGCGAGCGTCTGAGAGCGCAGGGTTATGAATGGTCCACCCTGTCGCGCTGCTGCGAACAATGGGTCGAGAAAGGTCGATAGAGTGGACGAACGTCCGCCGGCGGTGCATAGCGCGGATTTCGCCGCGGCTTGGCGCTCGGTGTTCTGCAGCGTCTATCGCTGGCGGCGCAAAGGCCGGTTCGCCGTCGTGCCGGGGCTGCTGGGGCCGCCGACGCTGGCCTATCTGCCGGGGCTCAATTACTCCGACCTGAACGCCGACGAAGCGCGGCAGCTTGCGCGGGAGGCGGCCGGACGCCCGTTCAACATCCGTGCGTTGACCCCGTCGCAAGGCGAACTGCCGCCCGGTTCGCCCGCCGTTCTGCGGCTCGATCTTGCGGCGTTTGCCCACAACCGGGAAGCTGTTTGGGAACGAGCCTTGAAAAGAGCGGCGCGCAAAGCAGTCAGACGTGCGCAAAAAGCAGGGATGGATGTTGCGGAGGAAACCGGACCGACCGCTCTGGCGGCGTTCCGCAACATCCTGAGCCTCGCTCTCAACAGGCACGGCGCGCCGATCATGCCCGCGGCGTTGTTTGCGGCTCTGGTCGCTGAGATCGACGGGCGGATATTGACGGTGCGCAAGCGTATCGGCGGCGAAACGATGGCGGCTATGCTCTGGTTCCGCGATGGTCCGCTGGCTTGGGTACCTTGGTCGGGGGCGCAGCTCTGCAAAGAGTGTCCGGACGACCTGCTCTTCTGGGGGTTCATCGAACGCGCCCTGGACGAAGGCGCCGACATCGTGGACTTCGGCAGATCCCCGACCGGCAGCGGCCCCTGCCGCTTCAAACAGAAATTCGGAGCCCGCCCCGTCCCCGTCCTGTGGCTTTCCCACCCGCCGGCCGATATCCATCGCCGCTACGCATCGGCGCAAAAATTGTGGCGCGCGCTGCCTAACGCCGTAACCGACAAGGTTGGGCCGCGGTTGTGCCGGCGTCTGGCGGACTATTGAAGGGGTAGCCGCGCTACAATAGCGGGTCGGCGGCGCCCTTGCCGAGAGGCGCCCATTCGCCCGGCGCATGGATGGGGGCCGCGCAGCCCCAACCGCCGGCGCTCCCCTGCTGCAGGCCGTCATGACGCGCGCGGACAAGACAGCGGACAAAATATACGACGAGTTGCGCGTCGAGTTCGGCGAGACCGGCCCCAAAGCGTCCGGCTATCTTTCCGAAAGATCTTTCTTTCGCGAACGAGAGCTGATCCTCGAGACCGTCGGCGAGCAGCCGGGCGTGACGCTGGACCTGGCCTGCGGAGCCGGGTTGATGACCCTGCCTCTGGCCAGGGCCGGAAACCGCGTGATCGGCGTGGACTTCAATGCGGCGGCATGCCGCCAAGCCGGGCGCAACGGAATCGCCGCGGTACGCGGCGACGCCTTCAATCTGCCGTTGGCCGCCAACGCGGCGGACACCGCGGTAAACGTGGAGTTCGCCCAGCAGTACGATGCGCAGGCCGTCGAACGCATGCTGCGCGAGGCAGCGCGCGTGCTGCGCCCCGCCGGACGGCTGGTAATCGTCTGGTCGAACCGCAAGGCGCTGGTCCACCGAATTGCCAACGCGGCCTTATGCGTCCTCAACCGCCTGCGCGGCCGGCCTTCGTTCGTGCTGACTGCTCATCCGCCGCGTCAGATGCGGCAGGCGGGCGAAAGAGCGGGGCTCGCGGTCGAGCGCATGGTTGCCGTTTTCCCGCCGCTGCGCTTGCGTCTGCGCCGCGTCAACGGCCTGCCGGCTCATCTGATCGGGTCGAGCTTTATCGCCGTCTTGCGCAAGCCGCCGCCGAACGCCTGAGAGTCCGCCGCGAAAGCGCGCCGGGCCGCCGAGCCTCTATGCCGCCTCGACCCATATCGGGCTCGACCAGGCCAACTCGCCGTTCGCCTCGAACACCCTGACGTAGTACCAATCGGCCTTCGCGCCGTCGTCTTCATCCTCGATGGTGAACGACGTTTCCCAATTTTCCTGAAAAACGATGCGGTGCAGCATAGCCGATTCCCAAGGGAAAGGCCGCGTGAACAGCATCTCGTTCGATTCGTTCAACTCGGCGAGAGTCTGCGTGAGCGAGCACTTCGTCGGCTTGATGCAGCTTACGGTCACGCGCGTATCCGGCCCGCCCCGGATGCGCATGGCCAACGCCTTCTGCGAATAATCGTCCACCATCTGTTTGAGCGCGGTGTGCGACTGCACCCGAACCGAGCGCTCGTCGTGCGTAACGACCCGGTCGCGGCGGAACTCGTCGAGCGGCCCCGATGTAAAGCACGGATGGAAACCCTCGATGCGGCCGCCCTTGACGTCGATCGTGAAATCCCAGTCCGCCGTGCCGCCCCAGCCGAGCGCGGGCCACGGCCCCCAGCCGTACTCGAAACGCAGCGCCACCGGGCCTGACCAACTGCGCTCCGACGGCTCGCGGTCAACCGGAAAATCGCGGTGGATGACGCGCCCGTTCTTGACCACCTCAACGCGGTCAACCAAATCCCAGCCGCGGACGTGTACGCGAATGACGCGCTTGCGGGCGTAAGGCGCCTCTTGCCCCATCATTTTGCCGTTGAGGAAGAAATCGAGCTCGATGCGATCGCCCGTTACCGCATAGGTGCGGCGGTTGCGAAACGCATCGAACAGCGCCTCGCGCGTCAGCGCGGACGCCTTGACTACGGCCAGCCCTTCCCGATAGCCGCCCGGATAGCCCAAATGGTCGTCGGTCGAGGCGATGACTCCCAGACGATGGCCTTCGTTGAGATAGTGCTGCAGCGTGTGCCGGGTCCAGCGGCCGCCTTCCGTATGGCGCTTGTAGGGGTGCGGCGCGCGGTCGTGCTCGGCGCAGCCCCATTCGGAATGGATTTCCAGAAATGGAGAAACCCGCGGATCGATGCTCGCCGAGGCGATGCCCCGGTGGCCGAGCCGGTTCGCCGGATGATGCGGAACCAGGATGCAGCCCCTTTCCCGGGCGAATGCCTGCAACTCCTTGAGATCGTCGATCAGTTCGTAATCGCCTTGCAGGTCGGGAAACAGAATGTGGTAGTCGCCTTCCGCGGCGCCGTGGCGCTCGTAGCCCAGAATCGTGACGAACTTGCCCGGGTCGTCGTAGGCGCGCGCATGGCGCACCACGTCGGGCCAGCGGTGCTTGGCGACGGCGAACCCGTTCTTCCACTTGTGTTCGATTTTGCCGTCGTACTCGCCCACGTCGGGCCAATAGGCATGCGGCGTGAAGGCGTAGAAATCCAGATGGTTGCGGGCGATCTCGAACGCGCGCTCCAGCGTCCCTTGCGCGTAACCGACCTGATTGTGGTTGTGCAGGTCGCCGAAAAAGTTCCTGTACGCCGGGGACTCAGCCGCCTGCGCCGCGGCCGCGGGAGCAGCCGCCAGCGCGGCCCCCGTTCCCGAGGCGGCGCAGCGGCGGATCATGTCTCGTCGGGAAATGCCGTCGGTCATCGGCGATTATTGTAGCGGTATGCCGCCGGTTTGCAAGCGCCGCCGGAATCGGACGCGCTCCGCAAATGCGGTTTACTGAAAGAGCGGGCCATGACACGCAAACTCCTTGCGCCGGCGGCGGCCTTCATCCTGACCTTGCCGGGCTGCTCCGTCAAGAAATTCGCCGTTCGCCAGGTCGGCGACGCGCTTGCCTCCGGACCCTCGGCTTACGAGACCGATTCCGACGTCGATCTGGTCGGCGGCGCTCTGCCCTTCGGCTTGAAACTGGTCGAAAGCCTGCTTGCCGAAACCCCGCGTCACCGCGGCCTGCTGTTGACCGCCGCGCGCGGATTCGTGCTGTATTCCCTGGCCTACGTCGATTTTCCGGCGGAAACCGCGCTCGATGACGACTTCGAGCGCGGCAAGGCCGGCCGTGATCGCGCCGGCCGGCTGTATGCGCGCGCCCTCGGTTACGCGCTGCGGGCGCTCGACCGCCGCCACCCGGGCTTCAGCGAACGCCTCGGCGAAGACCCCCGGACGGCGGCGGCCGAAGTCTCCGCCCGTGACATCGACCTGCTCTATTGGGCAAGCGCGGCGTTGGGGCTGTCCATCGGCATCGACCCGACCGACCCGGAAATGCTGGTGCGGCTGCCTCAGGTCGAAGCCATGGTCAACCGCGCCCTCGAGCTCGATGAGGCCTGGGACGAAGGCGCGCTGTACGAAATCCGCTTGGCCCTCGACGCGGCGAAACCCGGCGGCGGCGATCCCGCGTCCATGAAAAAAAGCTATGAACGGGCGCTGGAGCTTTCCGCGGGTAAACGGGCCGGCCTTCACCTCAGTTACGCCGAGGCGGTCGCCGTTCCCGCTCAAGACCGCGCCCTGTTTGAAACAATGACGGCCAAAGCTCTTGCCGTGGATGCCGACAAATACGAAAATTACCGCTTGGTCAATGCGTTGGCGCACCGGCGCGCCCGTTGGCTGCAATCCCGCGTCGAAGACTTGTTTTTCTGAACGGAGACCCCGCATGAACGCAACGATTCGCTGCTTCGCTCTGCTTCTGGCCGCCGCGGCCGCTTGGGGCGGCTCGAACCCGGCGGCCGCCCAACGGCGCCGCGGCATCAAAATCAAGCTCGGTACGGTCGCGCCCAAAAACAGCGTCTGGCACGAAGTCCTGCTGCGCATGAGGCAGGACTGGCGCGAAATCTCCGACGGCGCCATCGACCTGACGATCTACCCCGGAGGCGTTACCGGCGACGAGGAAACGATGCTGCGCAAGATACGCTCGGGGCAAATCCAGGCCGCCTTGATCTCCGGCGCCGGCATGGCCCGCGTGGACAAGAGCGTCAGCGCGCTGCAGGTTCCGCTCATGTTCGACTCCCTCGAAGAGTTCGATTACGTGCGGGAAAAAATGGAGCCCCAGCTCGAAGCCCGCATCGAAGCCAAAAACTACAAGGTGCTCAATTGGGGCGAGGCCGGCTGGGCGCACCTTTTCGCGGTCAAACCGTTCCGCACGGTCGATGACTTGCGCAAAATGAAGCTCTACACCGGCAAGGGCGACGAAGATATGCTGCTGCTTTACGCCGAGCTCGGCTTCAAGGTCGTCCCTCTCGACCTGACCGAACTGCAAACCGCCCTGGAGACCCGCCTGGTCGAGGCTTTCGCCGCGCCGCCGCTCGTCGCCGCCGGGTATCAGTGGTTCGGCTCGGCGAATTACATGCTCAGCGAGCGCTTCCTGCCCATCGTCGGCGCCACCTTGATCGACAAGAAAATCTGGGACGGTATCCCCGCCGGGCAACAGGAACGAATGATCGCGTCGGCCCGCCGGGCGGGTGCGGAGATTCAGCAGGCCGTCCGCTCGAAAGGCGAGGAAGCGATCGCCAGGATGCAGGAGCACGGCCTCAACGTGATCCCCGTCGACGCGGCAACGAAGGCCGCCTGGGCCGAAGCGGTCGAAGCGGCCTACCCCAAGATGCGCGGCCGCTACGCGCCCGGCGAAATGTTCGACGAAGTGCGCAAGCTGCGCGGCGAATACCGCGCCGCTCAAGGCCGCGGCAAGTGATGACCGGGCGCGTCGCCCGGCAGTAAGATAGAGGGCAGTCATGCCGCGTTACACCCGCCGTCAAGTCTTCGCCGCGGCCGCCGGCGCCGCGGCCGCATCCGCCGCCGAAAACCGCAAGCCCGCCGCGAAGCCGACCCTGTGCCTGTTTTCCAAGCATCTGCCGCATCTCGGCTACAGCGAGATGGCCCGGACGCTCAAGCGGATGGGCTTTCCGGGCGTCGATCTGACGACCCGGCCCAAAGGCCACGTCCTGCCCGAAAACGCCGCGCGCGATCTGCCGCGCGCCCGCGACGCCCTCGCCGCCGAAGGCGTTTCGATTCCGATGATTACCACCGGGCTGCTCTCGCGCAACGACCCGGCGGCGCGCCCGATGCTCTACGCCGCGGCCCGGCTCGGCATCCCCTTCTTCAAGCTCGGCTACTACAAATTCAAAGACCTCTCCCGGCTCGACGGCTATCTCGCGCAGGTGAAAGCCGACGTCGAAGGCTTGGCGGCAATCGCGCGGCACGCCGGGATCGTCGGCGGGTTCCACAATCACTCCGGCGCTTACGTCGGCAGCGCGCTCTGGGATCACTGGTGGGTTTTGCGCGACGCCGACCCCGCCGCCGTGGGCTTCTACTACGACCCCTGCCACGCCACGATCGAGGGCGGCAAATCCGGTTGGGAGATCGGCTTTTACCGTGTGCTGCCCAAGCTCAAGATGGTCGCCTGCAAAGACTTTTTCTGGGAAAAAACGGGCGGCAAGTGGCAGGCGCGAATGTGTCCGCTGGGGCAGGGCATGGTCGATTACCCCAAGTTCTTCCGCATGCTCGCGGCCGGCGGTTTCAGCGGGCCGATCTCGCTGCACGTCGAGTACAGGATCGAAGCGCCGACCGAGGCGCGGCGGATCGAACGGGAAATGGCCGCGATCGAACGCGATTTCCAATACCTGAAGTCGCAGTACGACGCCGTTTTCACAGCTTGAAACCCGGCGCGGGCCGCCGCCCGGCGGCGCCTGCTATACTCGAAAGAGTTTCGCAAGGGCGGTTAGCTCAGTTGGGAGAGCGCCGCGTTCGCAACGCGGAGGTCGTGGGTTCGAGTCCCATACCGTCCACCATTCCCCCTTGGGAAACTCCGAACAAGCAGCAACAGAAGCGGGCGCGGGCCGCCCGACTCTCTAGAACCTATCTCAAAATTGTTTGAGCAGGGTAGCTGAACGAAGCCGAGGAAATTTTCGGCGTAGTATTCCCAGCGGATGAGGGTGCGTCGTTGCCATTGAATCCAGTCGAAAAAGCGTTCCACCAACCAGCGGCTCTGATAGCGGCGCAAACGACGGCCGTCCTGCGTCTTGCGCCGCTTGCGATTCTTGCGCTGCGGCGCAATCATTTCGATCCCTTCCCGGCGCAACTGCTCGTCCAACGGATCGCTGTCGTCAACACGATCTCCCACCAAGTTCTCCGGCGGCTTGGCCTCCAGCATGTAGAAATCGAAACTCAACTGAACCAGCGTCACTTCATGGTGGTTCGCAGCGTGCGCGCTGACCGACAAGGGCAGCCCGTGACGATCGACTATCCCATAATTTTCACGCCTTTACCGCGCTTCGTGGGGCCAACCGCAGCGCCCCCGCCCTTCGCCGCAGCAAACGTAACGTCGATGAAACATTCCGACGTATTGAGGCTCCCTTGTTCGCGCAGCGTATTGGCCAAATCCTTCAATATCTCGCGCAGCGCTTCGCGGAGGCGCCAATGCTGAAAGCGCCGTGTACCGTCTTGTAATTCGGGTAGCACTGCGGCAGCATATGCCACCGGGATCCCGTATTCAAGATCCGCAACGCCGCCTCCAACACGCGCCGCGTCTCTATCGGCTTGTGCCCGGCGCGCCCCGCAGGAATGTTCTCCTCCGGAAAATGCCCCCGTATCCGTTCTCATTGCTCTTTGCTCAAACGCACCATAATACCTCTATTCTATCTGCTTCACCCCCCTTTCAATTTTGAGGTGGGTTGCACACAAGGACATTATATATGAAATCTGTCTCTGCATGAAGCGCCGGATATAGCGGGACCCATTCACTCTGTCGATCTCCCGGGCCCTGTTGAGCGGGTATGCCAAATAACCGGGCTGCCTCGACTCCGTAAAAACGCCTGGAATTCCTTGTTCGAGGAGATTGAATTCTATGCGCGCAACAACACACTTGAAAGCAATAAGGAATTCAACCTCAATGATTGCACATCGAAAATTCGAGACAATCTTTCCAGGGAGAACATTCCTGTCGGCCGGAACCCGATCTCGCGCATAGTCCGTCGATTGCTGTATGCCGGTCAGAAACTGGACGCAGATGCCGCCCCAAGCGCAGAGAATATTCGCGACGCCCTGATTCGGAATGTTCTCGACGACTCCAGGATAAGGGGGCTGAAAGATGACGAAAAAGAAGCGTTCCAAAATTGGTTCTGCGAAGAAGATGACCTCTGAAATGCAATTCAACAGTAGTCTTGAAAATTAGTTTTTGCGTTCAATCGCCCGTTCCTTCCGGTTCGGCTTTCGGCTCTTCCATCAGCCGGTTCAGGTCATCGGCCGGGATTTCCAGCAACCCGGCTGCTTGCTCCGCGGAAAGCTCGCCCTCCGACAGGGCGCGCAAGCACAGGCGTTCGAAACGCCTCGTCTTTTCCTTTTCCATGGCGCAGGGTTCGCGGTGCGGCGGCCTGCCCCAGCCGCGGAGACCGTACTCGGCGAGCAGCCGCTGAAACAGAACCGGACCGAATATGCCGAGTTCCCTGCAGCGCAACAGCAGAGCCTGCATGCTGACGCCGAATATCCGCTTCAAGTTGAGAAGCTCGCGCCGGCCGACGGTTTTGCGGCGACGGCCGATCTCCATGCGCAGCGTCTCCGCCGGCATCAGAAAAGCGGCGGCGAAGCGCTGCGCGGCCTGCTCGCCGTCAACGTCCGCGGCAACGTCCAGAACCAGGTGGCCCAATTCGTGCGCCAGCGTAAACCGCTGCCGTTCGCCCCCATGCCCGCCGTGTACGACGATTACGGGCAGGGCGCCCCCGCTCGCGAGGCGCGCCCGCGTCATCAAGCCGTCCGCGGCGGCGATGTCCATGTCGAAAACCTTGATGCCGCGCTGTTGCAAAAGCTCAGCCAGATTGGGAATCGGATTGAACCCCAACCCCCAATGAGCGCGCACTCCGCGCGCGGCGTACTCGGCCTCGGCAAGATCGCGCGGCAGCGGCTAACGGCCGGCGGATAGTGAAGACGGGCGGCCGCGCGGCGGATGTGGAACGATAGAGTGAGGTTTCGATAATGCCGGCGGCTGATGAGCAGGAACGGCTGGACGCGCTGCCGCGCGGGGCGGCGCTGGGCGCTTACACGGTCGAGGACGTGCTGGGGCACGGCGGCTTCGGCATCGTCTATCGGGCGCGGCACAACGAGTTGGGCAATCTCGTCGCCGTAAAAGAATACCTGCCCGCCGAGTTGGCGCTGAGGAAAGGCGCGTCGGTGCATCCGCGCAGCGCGGCCTGCCGCGCGGGCTACGAAGACGGGCTGCGGCGCTTCCGCGACGAGGCGCGGGCGCTGATCGAGTTCCAAGCCCATCCGAGCATCGTCTCCTGCCGCGATTTCTTCCGCGCCAACGGCACGGCGTATCTGGTGATGGAGTACGAGCAGGGGCTGCCGCTGTCGGAGTTGCTGCGCCGTCGCGAGGCGTCGGGGCGTCCGTTCGATGAGGCCGACTTGCTGGCGGTGATGGTTCCGCTGCTCGAAGGGCTGAGGCAGGTCCACGAGGCGGGGATGCTGCATCGGGACATCAAGCCGGGGAACATCCTGGTGCGGCGGTCGGACGAGCGGCCCGTGCTGATCGACTTCGGGGCGGCGAAGCAGGGGGTCGCGGAACACAGCAAGTCGCTGGCGCCATACACGGAAGGTTACGCGGCCTGGGAGCAGGTGGGGGAAGGGAAGCTGGGGCCGTGGACGGACGTCTATGCGGTCGGCGCGGTGATGTGGCGGGTCGCGGCGGGAGGGAACCCGCCGTGGGAGCCGCCGCATCCGGTGAAGGTGGAGAAGCGGGCCAACGCGGCGATGCGCGGGGCGGCGGACCCGATGCCCTCGGCGCGGGAGTTGGGGTCGGGTCGGTTCTCGCCGGGCGTGCTGGATGCCATCGACCGCTGCCTGAAGCTGAACGAGAAGGAACGGGTGCGCGGCTGCGGGGAATTGTTGGGGGCACTGCGCGGGGCTGAATCGGCGGAACCGGCCAAGCAAGAACCCGGACCGGAGCGGCGGGAAGCTTCGGTTGCCGCGGCCTCGACGGCAGCGGCGCAAGCACGGAGCGGGAAAAGACAGCGGGCGATGCTGACGGCCGCGGGAGTTGCGTTGGTGTCGGTGTTGGCGTGGTTTGCGTTCGCGTCATGGGGCGGAGCGAGCCGCTCAAGTTTGGAAGATGCGGCCTTGGCGCAAGCTGAGGCGGCGTGGAACGAGGTCAGGGAGGGGCAAGAGATAGAGGAGTTGCGAGCGTATATCGAGGAATACAGGGGAGTCGAGGAAGCGGGCGAGTGGGTCGGACAGGCGGAATCGTTGCTTGAAGAACTCGATAGGGATGAACAGGATCGGGCGGCTGCGGAGGAGGCGCGGACCGCTTGGGAAAGACTCAAGGGGACACAGAACGAGTCCGTACTGACCGCCTACATTGAGCGGTGGGAACGCAAGGCTGAAGCTGCCGAGTTTGTGAAGCAAGCGCGATCTCGCCTGGACGATCTAACGAGGGAGAGCAAAGAACGAGAAAAGATGGCACGAGCAGAGGTGCAATGGAACGCAGTCAGGGATTCGAGAGACATAGAGGCGGCGCGGGCATATATCGAGGAATACGGCGGTGTGGAAGGAGCAAACGTGTGGGTCAAGCTGGCGGAGTCGCTCCTGGAGGAACTCGCCAGAGAGGAGCATGCGAAGGCGGATTTGGAAAAGGGGGAGGGGACGGAAAACGAGTTGGAATTGGCCGGACCGGGTTCCGCCGCCGGCGTTTTTCGAATCGGCGATGGCGTTTCGAGTCCTCGTTTGCTGCACAAGGTTGAGCCGGAGTACTCCGAAGAGGCGCGCAAAGCGGAATACCAGGGCAAGGTCATGCTCTCGGTCGAGGTTTGGGAAGACGGCATGGCGCACAACATCCGCGTGTTGCGCAGCCCCGGCCTCGGTCTCGACGAGAAGGCGGTAGAGGCCGTGCGTCAGTGGCGTTTCGCCCCGGGCACAAAAGACGGCAAGCCGGTCCGCATCGCCGCCCAAATCCAGATCAGCTTTGCATTCAAATAATGGATGAGTGAATGGATTTGGATTGGGACGACAAACCCTGCAAGCGGTTCCGGGATTGTGCGGAAGGGGCGGAAGTGGTGATGATTCCGGCGGGAGTTTTTTTGACGGGTTCGTCGGAAAGCGAGGAAGGGCGGCGCAAAGACGAGGGGGCGTAGCCGTGCAAATCCGCTCCGTCGGTTGCGTAAAACGCCGGTCGCCCGGCGATATCGACGCGGTTCATATGCGTCCCTTTCGGTGTTGTTGCAACGCTCGGAGTGCGAGAGGAGAGTTCCGGCTGCCGCCGCACAGGTCGGGGAGCGCCCTTCCGGAGCGGGGCGCGCGGATTGGGGCGTCTCCGCCGAGAATGCTAAAATTGAGCTATGCCACGATCTGAACCGCCTGAGCTTGAGGAATTTGGGCAGTGCGAGGGCGACTGGTATGATTATGAAGATCATCTCCGCAGAATCTTCGACAGGGAGATAGTACGTGGCAATCTTCGGTTCCGCGGTAAGCCTGTAAAGTGCAGGGATCAGCAATTTCAACATTGCATCACAAAGGGGCCGGAAGAACTGGGCCGGGAGTTCGATTTATGCAGAGCCAAGCGCATCCGGTGGTTGCCGTGGGTCATCAGGAACGCTGACAAGCATCCTGAGATCGATTGCTCGAAAGACGAATCCACAAAGAGGGTGTCGTTGCTCTTCCGCAACGAATACAAGGTGGTGCTTGCGAAAACGTCGGAAGGGTTTTCTGTTGTTACTGCATTCTGCGTGAAGTAGTTTGAGGCGAACGGCTTCGGGCTGTAGGGACATCCGTTCGGCGGGGCGCTGCATGATCGATGCAGAGGATCGCAGCAACCTTGGCGGCTTCCGTGTTGCCCGGACGTTCGCGCCGTGAATCCTTGCGCCTTTCCCTGATGCGGGCGGCGGATGTGGAACGATAGAGTGAGGTTTCGATAATGCCGGCGGCTGATGAGCAGGAACGGCTGGACGCGCTGCCGTGCGGGGCGGCGCTGGGCGCCTACACGGTCGAGGACGTGTTGGGGCACGGCGGCTTCGGCATCGTCTATCGGGCGCGGCACAACGAGTTGGGCAATCTCGTCGCCGTAAAAGAATACCTGCCCGCCGAGTTGGCGCTGAGGAAAGGCGCGTCGGTGCATCCGCGCAGCGCGGCCTGCATGGCGGGCTACGAAGACGGCCTGCGGCGCTTCCGCGACGAAGCGCGGGCGCTGATCGAGTTCCAAGCCCATCCGAGCATCGTCTCCTGCCGCGATTTCTTTCGCGCCAACGGCACGGCGTATCTGGTGATGGAGTACGAGCAGG
Source organism: Bryobacterales bacterium (assembly GCA_965242705.1). Classification (GTDB taxonomy): domain Bacteria; phylum Acidobacteriota; class Terriglobia; order Bryobacterales; family UBA6623; genus CATQHP01. Next base: position 2,992,183 of record OZ251486.1, on the reverse strand, counting down.
GGCTGCCGCTGTCGGAGTTGCTGCGGCGGCGCGAAGCGTCGGGCCGTCCGTTCGATGAAGCGGATCTGCTGGCGGTGATGGTTCCGCTGCTGGAGGGGCTGCGGCAGGTCCACGAGGCGGGGATGCTGCATCGGGACATCAAGCCGGGGAACATTCTGGTGCGGCGCTCGGATGAGCGGCCGGTGCTGATCGACTTCGGGGCGGCGAAACAGGGGGTCGCGGAACACAGCAAGTCGCTGGCGCCCTATACGGAGGGTTACGCGGCCTGGGAGCAGGTGGGGGAAGGGAAGCTGGGGCCGTGGACGGACCTGTACGCGGTCGGCGCGGTGATGTGGCGGATCGCGGCGGGCGGGAACCCGCCGTGGGAGCCGCCGCATCCGGTGAAGGTGGAGAAGCGGGCCAACGCGGCGATGCGCGGAGAGGCTGACCCGATGCCGTCAGCGAAAGAGTTGGGCGCGGGGCGGTTCTCGCCGGGAGTGCTGGATGCCATCGACCGCTGCCTGAAGCTGAACGAGAAGGAGCGGGTGCGCGGCTGCGGGGAATTGTTGGGTGCGCTGCGCGGGGTGGGGGCGGTAGAGAAAGCGCCGTTGGCCGCTGTTTCGACAGCGATGCCGTCACAAGCCCGGAGCAGGAAAAGACCGTGGAAGATACTGACAGCCGCGGGGGTTCTGCTGGCTGTAGTCATGGGATGGGAGGCACTGTTGATGTGGCAGGAAGCGCACGAAGGAAGAGCGCAGGATGTACGTCTGGAGAAGATGCGCGAAGAGAGAGATGCTGCGGGGGTGGAGTGGTTTCGGGACTGCGAGGAATGGGAGCGGTGGTGTCCGGACATGGTGGTGATTCCGTCGGGAAGTTTTTTGATGGGATCGCCGGAGGGCGAGGAGGGGCGGTATGGCGACGAGGGACCGCAGCATCGGGTAACGATCCGGACACCTTTTGCGGCGGGGGTTTACGAGGTGACGTTCGATGAGTGGGACGCCTGCGCGGCGGCCGGGGGCTGTGACGGTTACAGGCCGAAAGATTATGGCTGGGGGCGCGGAAGGCGGCCGGTGATCGACGTGAGTTGGGAAGACGCGCAGACATACGTGAGATGGCTGAGCCGCAAGACGGGGGAGGAGTACCGGCTGTTGAGTGAGGCGGAGTGGGAGTACGCGGCGCGGGCGGGGACGACAACGCGGTACAGCTTCGGGGACGAGATAACGCCGAGCGATGCGAATTACGGCGAGGAGACGCAGCCGGTAGGGAGCTACAGTGTGAATGGGTTTGGGCTGTACGATATGCATGGGAACGTGTATGAGTGGGTGCAGGACTGTTACAATGACAGTTACGGGGGAGCGCCGAATAACGGGGAAGCGTGGGAGAGAGGAGAGTGTTCCCGTCGGGTTTTGCGCGGCGGTTCCTGGCTCGGCCGACCGGGGTACCTCCGTTCGGCGAACCGCCTCAGGGACCGATCCGGGTACCACGACTACCTCTACGGTTTCCGTGTTGCCCGGACGCTCGCGCCGTGAATCCTTACATCCTTACCTCATGCGGGCGGATGGGCGATGGGGTTTCGAGAGGGAGAAGGGTGTTCGTGTCTGGGGCAGAATCTGTGCGCCGCCGAAATCCGTGCGCCAAGTGCTTGTGCAGGGGCGCAAGGTTATGGGAAACGAGACGACACAGTCATAACGAGCGGATGCAGGGTACGAAGATGTGGCCGCCGGCGCCTGTCAAGGGTCTGTTCCAGACCTGCGCCGGAAACAAGGGACTACTATGCGCCTTCACAGCCTGTTCCCACTCCGTATAGGGAAGGGGGCTGAGGTAAACCAGGATGACGGGGCAGCCGAGTTCCCTCAGTTTCCAGGACCAGGCAAAGCGGTTGGACATTTGATAGCGCTTGTCCCGCGACAGAGCCCAACAGCGTTTCGTCTCTGCCATCAAAGCGTCGTTCGCCTCGTCGATCGCTTCGCCGATTCGATGGTGATTCCTGCATGAGTCCATGCTGGCCTCATTGGGGTCGAACGATTTGCCGTTGATACACTGCGTCAACTCTTTACTGTGCGCTTTGGCTTCGATCAGGAGCAACCCCTTTTTGCACTTCACTTCACAAGTGCTGGCGAGGCCGAAATTGGGCGTGTTGCCCCGCAGTTCAGGAAATGCCAACCACCATTTGCGCAGCGCTTTAGGATCAACACCTTTCGGCAGCAAACCCGAAGCTTTATCCGTGTCTAGGCGGGCTAACTCCATCTGGCGATCAGTCGCAGATACAGTTCCCCACGGCTGCGCTAATTTCGTGAGTTCGTGTGCGATCTGAGCGTGGCCACCTTGCAGGATTTGTTGGCAGGGAAACATTATTCTCTCAATCGTACCATAGCCGGTCACCGGATGTTCTTTCGACGCAATCCGGCGGTTAGTTTGGGGTGGCGGGCAGGGTTTCGGTTGCGGCGCCGGCTGTACGCTGCCGCTCCGGGAACCGCAGCGATGGCAACGGTTTCCGTGTTGCCCGGACGCTCGCGCCGTGAATCCGTACATCCTTACCTCGTGCGGGCGGATGGGCGATGGGGGTTCGAAAGGGAGAGCAAACGAGACGCGGGGGCGGCACTCGCTCATATCGGAGCGTCATGCTTCATTGTGCGCGAACGAATGCACGGCACGAAAACGCGGCCATGCAGCGTCCATTTTCGGTTCCAGACTTCCGTCGGGAACAGGGGCCGACTGTGTTCTTCGATGCACTTTTCCCAGCAGTTTTCGTCGGCGAAAGGGTTGCTCATCTCTTGGGCATTGAGGAAACCGAGGTAAACCAGGATAACATGGTAACCGAGTTCCGTCAGTTTCCACGCCCAGGCAAAGCGGTTGGACATCTGATAATGCTCGTTCCGCGACAACGCCCAACGGAGTCCTGTTTGCGCTGTCAACTCGGCGTTCGCCTCGTCGATCGCCTCGCCGATCCGATGATGATTCCTGCATGAGTCCATGCTGGTCTCATTGGGATCGAACGATTTGCCCTTGGTCTCACTCTTCAACTCGTTACGGTGCGCTTTTGCCTCGACCAAGAGCAGACCTTCCTTGTCGCCTACGGTGCAGGTGGCGGCAATGTCCCATTTGGGCGTATTGGACCCAACGGCCAACCACCACTTGCGCAACTTGTTGGGGTGTGCATCCGACGACAACAAATCCGGTTCACTATCCAGTCTTGCTTCCTTGGGTTGGCAGAATCCATCCGGCAGCCAGTAGTTTTCCTCCGTTACCAACGGTTTTTCCGTTACCGTTACCAACGGATCCGCCGCCAATTTTGGATCCGCCGCCAATTTCGTGAGCCGCTCGGCGACAGCCCTGCGCGAGCCGTGGGTCAACCAGTGGCAACGAGGCTTGCTTCCTTTTCGCTCTCTCTGCTTTAGTTTTTGCATGAGAGCGCTGGCGCTCATGGGTGATGCGTGTGCTTTGGACATCGCTTCCATGATTGTATCGGCAACATGCAAGACGGCCGGGGCTCGGGATGGGTTCAGCGGATCCAGCCGCCGCGGGCCGGTTCGGGCAGCACCGGATAGTTCGTTCCGAGCCGGGCGTTGAGGATGCTTGCTACGGAGGGCGGCCAGATATCTTCTCGCGGCGCTTGGTCGGTTTTGGGGTCGAAGGCCGCAACGTGCTTGCGCTGGTAGGGGCATTCCTGCGGCAGGCGGCCGCTCCAGTTGCGGAACGTGTTTTCAGCAGAAGGCGGGCGGTGCTTGAGGTCGTATTTCTGGAGACTCTTGACGGCCAATGAGCGCCCGCGCTTCCACGCGGCGGCGAACATTTCGTCGTACTGCCCCTTCATGCCCGGGTTTTCTGCGATGACTTCCGCCATCCCTTGGCGGAAGTCCATCACTTCGGCCTCCCAGTGCTGCAGTACCCCTTCGGTAGCGTGGTCCCAGTACTCGATCTTCAGAAGGTGCGCAATCGCCTGGGCGCAATAATTCTTCCATTCTTTTCTACACGATATTCCAATCTCTTCTATCTCCTCGATGAGGTTGTCCCAGTCGATGGCGTTGAGGTCGCGTTGCTTCAGCGCCTCGGCCTGCCGCATCGTCCAGGAGTAGAAATCCCGGTCGTAGAGGCCGTTCGTCTTGGAATCTTGTTTCAGGCTGGGGGCGGCAAGCGCAGGCATGGCGATTCTCCAGCCATCATTCAAGCACATTTTTTCCCGGTTTGCCGCGCGGCCTCGCCGGATTTACGGATTGCGGTTGCGTTCCGTTCGCCGGGGAGCGTAGAATCGTTGCAGCATGGCGGGCAAGCAGAGCGCGGACGCCGCGGGGAGTCTTGTTTCCCGGCGCGGCCTGATGCAGGCGGCCGCTCCGCTGTTCATTCCGGGCAGCGCCTTGGGGCTGGCCGGCGCCGTCGCTCCCAGCGAGCGGATCAACTTGGCCGGGCTGGGCATCGGCGGCCGCGGCGAGCGCGTGCTCGATTCGTTCCTGCTGCAGAAGGACGTGCAGTTCCGGGCGATTTGCGACGCGCGCAACGAGCGCCGCGAGGCGATCAAGTCGAAGGCCGACAAGCACCACGGCAACAACGACTGCGCGATGTACGCCGACATGCATGACCTGTGGGCGCGCAGCGACATCGACGCCGTGTTGATCGCCACCGGAGACCGCTGGCATACGCTGCTTTCGATCCTCACCGCGAAGTCGGGCAAAGACGTTTACTGCGAGAAGCCATGCTCGATGACCATTGCCGAGAGCCGCGCGCTGGCCGACGCCTATCAGCGGCTGGGGCGGGTCTATCAGGCGGGAACGCAGCGCCGCAACGGCACGAATTTCGAGTACTGCATCGACCTGGCCCGCGGCGGCAAGCTGGGCGAATTGCAGGCGCTGCATGCCAACGCCGCGCCGGGAGAGCGCTATACGCCGCTGACGACGCACGATTGGCTGCCGGCCGAGCCGGAGCCGCCCAAGAGCGTCGTCGATTGGGATCGCTGGCTGGGTCCGGCGCCGTGGCGTCCGTACAATTCGCTGTACGTCAAGAGCCGTTGGCGGGGGTATTTCGATTTTCACGGCGGGGGCATTCTGGAATGGGGCTCGCATACCGTCGATCTGTGCCACGCCGCGGCCGGACTGGACGAGACGGCGCCGGTGAGCTTCCGCCCGCGGCGGCCCGAGGGGGTCACGCCGTACGCCGTCGATTGCCGTTACGCCAACGGCCTGCAACTGGTTATCCGCGATAGCGGCTGGGACGGGCTGGGCGCTTGCGCCGCGCGCTTCGAGGGCGCCGAAGGCTGGGTGCAGACCGGCGACGCGGGAATCGTCGAGACCTCCGACAGCCTGCGGCAATACCGCAAGACTTTCGACGACGCCCGCGAGGCGACGACGCGGCACGCGCGCAATTTTCTGGACTGCGTGAAATCGCGCAAGGAAACGCGGGCGAACGCGCTGGCCGCGTGCCAGACCCACGTGGCCTGCCATGCGGCCTACATCGCCTATCAACTGGGCAGGGAACTGGAATTCGACCCCGCAACGGATCGTTTTCCTTTCGACGAAGAAGCGAACCGCATGCGCTCGCGCGCGATGCGCGAACCCTGGCGGCTGTTTTGAGGAAGAACGGGATGTTGCGGCGAACGCTATTGGCGGCGGCATTTCTGGCGGCGGCGGCGCGCAAGCGGCTTTTCGGCCAGTCGCGCGCGGAATTGAACCGCATGGCTGAGCGGCAGCTTGCCGAGACGCCGTACAAGGCGGCGGAAATCATGAAGCTGCATTCCGCGGGCTTGGTCTCCGTGCTCGAAGATCCCGACGCCTCCGCGTTCCTCAAGGCCAAGGCCTGCCAGCGGTTGGCCGCGGTGGGGGACGAGTGGACGGCTCCCGCGGCGGCGAAACTGCTGGGCGACCCGAAGCTGTCGCACTATGCGCGCACGGCGCTGGAGGCGATGCCCGGCGCGGCGGCCGACCGGGCGCTGCGCGGGGCGCTGGACGCGCTCGAAGGCGGCCTGCTCGTCGGCGTCATCAATTCGATCGGCTTGCGCCGCGACCCGGCGGCGCTGCCGGCGCTGGCCAAGCTGCGGCGCGGCGGCGATGCCGAAGTTGCCGCCGCGGCTACGGCGGCGATCGGCAGAATTCGCCGCCCGTAACGGCCCGCGGCGGGCCTGTGTAACCTTGCATACACGCCGAGGTTGCCTGCTTTCGGGGTTTTGCCGTACAATCCAGGCCACGATGGGCAAAGAGGCGTTTCGACGCATTGAGCCAACCCCTGCCATTCCCGATTTTCCGGCGCGCGCCGTGAACCGCCGCTTGCCCGCGCTGCTCGCCGGCGCTTTGGCCTGTCTGCTGCCGGCCTCGGCGGCGGCGCAAGCGGAGGCGGACGTGGCGGAAACGACGGTTGCGGAGTATGGGGCCGAACTCTTGGCGCGCAGCGGCATGGCTTCCGGCTCGCCGGCCAAAGGCGCCGCCCCGCGCGCCGCCGCTCTCGATACGCTCGAGCTTGCCCGCGGCAGGGCCGAAGCGCTCGGCGCGCTGATGCAGTGGAGCCCCGGCCGGGCGCTCGCCGCGGCTTTCCCGCGGGAAACGCTCGACGAGCTTCGGGCGCGCAGCCCGCAAATCGCGCCGCATCTCGAAGAAAACGGGGCGTGGGAAGGCGCGGCGGCGATGTACGTGGCCGACGACGTGGAGAAGCGGCGCTCCATCGAGTTCCACGTGCTGGAAACGCCGGAAGGAAGCATCGAGGCTTACGGCGTTCCGCGTTGGGCGTGGACGCGCAACGGCGACCGCGTCGCGGTTTCCGGCGTTGCCGTCGGCGGACGCGTCGCCGTGCGGGAAGCCCGTTTGCTGGAGCCCGCCGCGGCGCAGGCTCCCGCTTCCCCTTGGGTTTACGACAGCGCCGTCAACTGCGCGGCGACGGGGGAGCAAAAGACGGCCGTATTCCTGGTTAGCCGGCCGCGGGAACGGAAAACGTTGACGGCCGAGGATATCCGCGGGCTTGTGTTCGGAGAGGAAAGGTCGCTCGACCGCTACGTGAGCACGGTATCCGCGGGCAGGGCCTGGCTCAGCGGCGACGTGTTCGAGGTTGAAATCGAACGCGGGATGCGCACAAGGCCGAACGACGAGACTTTCGAGGCGCTCGCCGAGAAGGCGGGACTGACCGATCTCGGCGAATACAACCGCTATGCGGCAATCGGCTACGGCTTGACTTCCTCGCCCTATATTGTGGGGGTTTCCTCTTTGGGCTGCCGCACAAACCCCTACCGCGCTTCGTATCTGCTGGCCAATATCCGCAACCGAACCCACGACGGCGAGTTGCAGACGGACATCATGCTCGACGGATTGTCGGAGCTGCTCATCCACGAGTACGGCCACAGTCTCGGGTTGGGCCACAGCCGGGCGCTTCTGGCGGAGGGTGAAGCGCTGGAGGCGGCGCCCGACGGCATGACCATCGTCGAATACGGCGACTGGTACGACCCGATGGGCAACGGCGCCGAAAACAAGTTCTTCAACGCGCGGCAATTGCTCGGTCTGGGCTGGCTCGACCCCGACGACGTATTCACGGTTTACGACGAAGGGCGTTACAAGGTGAGGGTGCTGGACAGCGGCTCATCGGACAGCGGCTCGTCGTCGGACTTTCCCGCGGCCTTGCGCATTCGCCGAAGGGCGGGAACCGACGAATGGCTTTGGGTGGAGGCGATCTCCCGCGGTTCCGCTCTTGAGCAATACGGATTCGGGGGAGTCTGGAAGCCGGTCGTGGGCGGCGCGGAAGGGGCGTTCGTGCGGGTCGAGAGCGAGGCGCTGCGCAGCTTGCGTCCGGAATCTACGCACCTGCTCGACTTTTCGCCGGGCGAGGATCAGGTCCACAACTACGGCTTGCCTCTCTGGCGGACGTGGGACGACCCGTATTCGTCGTTGTCGCTCAGGGTGGAATCGGTTGACGCGGACGGCATGATCGTTCAGGTGGAGCGCACGTCGGACTGCGTGCGCAGCGTTTCGCCGGGCGCGCATGCCCATACCTGGCTCCCGCAGGAAGGCGTTTTCGAGGTGCGGGCGCCGGCGAACTGCGCCTGGGAAGCCTGGTCGCTCTCCGGCTGGATAGAGATCGACCCCGCGCGCTCTTCCGGCGTCGGCCCCGGCCGGGTCGGCTACAAGCTGCGGCGCAATACGGGCTATCTCCGCAGCCGCAGCGGCGTGGTGCTCGTCGGCCGGCAATCGTTCGTTGCCGTGCAGAACCCCTATCCGAGCGGCATGGCGCAGGTTGCGCAGCTTTCTCCCGCGCACGGGTCGGGCACGGCGCAGACGTTCCGCGTCGTTGTCCCCGCGGTCAACAAAGACCTGGCGCCCGAAGTGGAGCTGACTTTTTACGACAGCGAGCGGGAAAGAGTATGCGCCTGGCGGTACGACCCCGTCCGCTCGACGTTCGGCCGTTTCCGTTACGACTGGGCTTGCAGTCTCGACCTGTCGCGCTCGCAGGCGGCGTTTGCCGACGGCAAGGCGGTCATCGATTTTCACGTGCTTTTCAACGGGAACGCGCGGGGGCGGCTGCAGGTCGAGGCGCGGACGTCGTTCCGCAGCGAAGGACTCGTCCCCGTCGATACCCGCTACGGAACCTGGTTTGTTGGCGGAACGGCGGACAACAGCCCTCCGGTCATCGAGGGATTTACTGCTTTCGCCGCCGGCCTGTCGTCTTATTTTTCGGTTCGGGCAAGCGACCCCGACAGCCAATCGGACATCGCCGACGTTTCCCTGGATATTCGTTCCGCCGATGAGACGAAGCAATGCGGCGCAGCCTACAATCTCGCCGAGAACAGGGTCACGCTGTGGGGCGCATCGGGAGTGCGGCGGACGACGCCGGACGGGGCGCCGATCGAAAACGAGTACTGCACCGTGATTCCTTCGCTGCTGGACGTTTCCCAAAGTCCTCGCGGGGAGGTGCTTGTCACGTCCAACGGCGGCATCGTCTTTTCGCAGGCTTTCGCCGGGCCGCTGACCGTCCGCGCGCGGGTGCTCGATTTCGGCGGGATGACGGCCGTGGAGAATCGGGATTTCGAGTATGCGCATCCGGGGTTCGGCCCGCCGGCGCTGCCCGGTTTCGTCTCGCCGGCGGTCGGCAGCGGCGATTCGCAGCGCTTCGAATGGACGCTGTTCCATGACGACGGCGGCGAGAACGCCCTTTCGGGAGCGTTGGAGTTCGAATCGGTTTCCGAGATCGGCCGCTCCTGCACCGTCAGCGTATCGGGCGGCGTGGTTTCTCTGGAGCGTTACATCTACGACACCGACCCGAGGACGCGAAACCGGATATCGAGCGACCCCGAGGCGATCGGTTCGGTTTCGTTTCTGTCGCCGATTTTTCTGGAGAATGAGTTGTGTTCCCTCGATGTGACCGGCATGGAAGACGAAGTCGAGGGGAACGTTCGTTCGCTCTCGGCGGTTGTCGGTTTCAAGCCGGCGTTTTCCGGTCCCTTCACGGTGAAGGTGCGGACGACAGGCGGCGCGGCGACGCGCGGCGCTTGGCATCCCGGAAATCCCGGCGGTGGGCCGTGGATCGTGAACCCCGCGAATACGGCAAGCTCAAGCTCTTACGTGGGTTGGTTCTCGCCCGGCGAGGTCGTGACGATCATCGGCAGCGGCCTGGGGCCGGAAACGGCGGTTGAAGGCAGCGCGGACAACTACGGAGACCTGCCGAAGAAGCTTGCGGGAACGCGGGTGCTTTTCAACGATCGGGCGCTGCCCCTGCTTTCCGTCAGCGCGTCGCGGATCGAAGCGGCTGCTCCATTCACGGCGGGCGCCGTCCGCGGCCTTTCGCGTTGGAAGGTTGAGCGTAACGGCGTGTTGTCGAACTTGGCGCGGCTGCTTCTTCCCCGCGAAACGAATCCGGGACTGTTTTCCGCGGACGGTTCGGGGGCCGGTCAGGCGCTGGCGGTCCATGAAGCGGACGGCAGTCTCAACGGCCCTGCGAACCCGGCGGCGAAAGGCGCGATTCTGACCCTTTACGCCACCGGATTGGGCTTGACCGATCCCCCGGCGATTGCCGGAAGAACCGTAGCCGCCGGTGTGCTGCCGGAGGTTCGGGCGCCCGTCAGCGTGACGTTCGGCGGACGCGCGGCGGAGGTGCTTTACGCCGGCGGAACGCCGGGTCAGGCCGCCGGCCTCATGCAGGTCAAAGTGCGCATCGGCGCCTCGACGCCGAGCGGCGCGTATATTCCGGTTGTCCTGGCCGCCGGCGAGGAGCGGACGCGGATGCCGCTGACCGTCGCTGTCGAGTGAACGGGTTTCGGCGGCGGGCTACGGATCGATCCATTCGATATCGCGGGCGGACAGCCAGCAGCGCCGGCCGTCGGGCAACTCGACCCTGCGCCAGTCGGGGCGCTGCTCGATGAGCCGGACTTCCGCTCCGGCGTGAAGCGCATCGGCGAAGCTCGGCTCGTAGGTCTCGCCGTCGCCTTGGCGCGCGATCGTGTCGGGCGCGGTGACGACCCCGTAGCGCTGTTTCTCGCCTATCGCCGCGTCGTAGACGATCGAGCCGAGAAAGCAGGCGGCGGCCAGCGCCAAGCCCGCCGTTACGCCCGCCGGCAGCGCCATGCGGCGGTAGAGCCTGAGCAGCATGGCGCCCCAAAAAAGCGCCGAGACGACCGTGAAAACCGCCAGCCGGGTAACCGGCGCGAGATCGAAATGCCAGAAAAGCAGCGTGCGCATGACCTGGGTTTCCTGGGCTTCTTCGAACTTGTCGTAGCGGCGGGTGCGCGCGAAGGCGAGATTCCGGTTAAGGTTGGGGTCGGACGGATTCAGGCGCAGCGCGCGCCGGTAATTGAGGATGGCCCGGCCGATGTCGTCCATCTGGAAGTAGGTATTCGCCAAGTTGTAGTAGAGCTTGCCGTTGCGGATGCCGGCTTCCGAAATCAGGCGTTCGTAGCGCAGCGCGGCGCGCCGATACAGATTGCGCGCGGCTTCGGGGTTGCTCGCCTGCATGCCGTTGGCTTGCTGGAAAAACGAGTTGGCTTCGTCGAAGATTGCCGCGGGGTCCTGCGCGGCCGCGGGCAGCAGCGCCGCGGTGAACATCAAGGGCCGCAATACGGGCAACAGGCGCTTCACCGCAGTTTCTCCTCAACGGCGGTTATGGCCGCTTGCGCTTCTACCGTCAGATTGTCGGGGGCATCGAGCGCCGCCCCGGCGTAGCGGCCGGCCTCGCAGCAATCGAAGACCGTTTTCAGGCGGTCGAGAGTTTGTTCGTCGATTCCGTTTCGGGCAAGGCGTTCGCGGATATCGCGGTAGGTCAGTGCGCCCGCGGGCAGGCGCAGCCGCGCCCCGAGATACCGCTGCATCGCCGTCAGGACGGCGTCGGGCCGTTCCGCGGACGCGGCCGCCGAGTCGGCGAGCCAATCGGCGTAGGCCCGTCGGGCGCGCCGCTCGGCCGGACTCTCGCGGCCTTGCAGAAAGCGAGCGCCCGATGCCCCGAGGAAAATCAGCGGAGGCAGCAGGATCGCTCCCAGCCAGAAAGGAGAAACGAGGCGTTCCGCAAAGGAAGCGGACTGCGGGATCAGGGCGTCGGCATCGACGTAATTATGCGCTATGCCCTGCTCGCTGCTTTCGACCCGCGTCTGCCGGACGCCCGCGCCGCCGACCCCTTCGGCGTCCTGAGCGGTCACGATGCGCGCGCCCTTGACCGTCAGGTCGATGGGCTCGGTTTTGGCCGTGCGGTAGCGGCCCGCTTGCGGGTCGAAATAACTCAACTCGATGGGCGGGACGGCCGTGACGCCGGAGTGCTTGGCGCGGATCGTCTGCGTGAAATGCTTGGCGGCGCCCTTGATTTCGCCGGCGGCCATTTCCTCGGGAATCTTGAAATCGCGCGCCAGGGCGTACTGCCCGCCGAGCGGCGGCAGGCGCACGCCGCCCAGATAGCCCTTGCCGCCGATTTTCAGCCGCAGCGTGATCGGATCTCCGACGTTTACGGCGGTTGGCTCGCCTTCGGCTGAGATCGAGTATTCCCCGATCAGTCCGTTGAACGTTGCCGGACGCCCGGCGTCGGGCAGGTCGAGCACCTGGAGCACGGGCTTGTTGGAGGGGACGGCGAGCGTCTCATAGACGGCCTGCCGTCCGAAGCCGCTGCCGGAGAAAAAGCTGTCGCTGAAAAAATCGTCGAACAGGCCGCGGCTGCGCTGGTAGCCCTTGACCGCGCGGAAGGTCACCGTCGCCGGGGCCAAGGCGATGCCGCCGGCGGCGCGCGGGATCAGTATCTTTTCGAATTGCAGCGTGAGATAGTTGCGCCCGTCGAGATCGCCGTTGCCCTGCCGCGCCGTCGCCCGGCGGTCTCCGAGGCGAATCTCGACGTGGTCGCGCTGGTTTGCGCCGGGCGCTTTCGTATTGGGGTCGATGATCTCGAAACGGCGGTCGTCGAGCAGCGGCATGGTGAACGCATAGTCGGAGACCTCGCGGCCGACGTACCAGGTCGTCTTGAGCGTGACCGGCTGGCCGACGTAGGCCGTTGGTTCCGAGAGCGTCAGCCGCAATTTGAAATCGTCGTTTTCCCGGGGAGGCTGCACGACGATTTCGATCGCTTGCGTGCGCGCCGAACGCCCCTCGTGGCGGATGGTCAGCGGCGGAATGGTCAGCTTGCCCCGGCGCCGGGCCGCGAGGCGGTAGTTGAACGTGTAGCCGCGCCGCACGACCTGGCTGACTCTGCCGTTGACGACCGTCAGGGAAGTGCTGTTGTTGGCGCCTCCGCCGGCTTCCTGAACGATGAAATCGTTTTCGAGGACGCCGATGTCGGCGGCTTCGGGGTTGTCGGCGCCTTGCACCTGGATTTGGAAAAGGAACCCTTGGCCGACGTAAACGCGCGGCGACTCGACGGCCGCCCGGACTTGCAGGGGCTGCTGCTGTTGTTGGGCCGGCAGCGGCGCGGCTGCGAGCAGGGCCGCGGTCGTCAGGGTGCGGAGCAGCGCGCGCATCGGTTACCAGTCCTTCTCGACGGGAACGATGCGGGCGCGCATCAGGGCTTGGCGGGCGCGCTTGTCGCGCTTTTCCTTGTCGAGGATATCGGCCGCGGTCATGGCCTGCCTGCCGGCGTTTTGGGGCTGCCGCTCAGAGGGCTGCGCGGCCGCGGGTTGTTGCCGCCCGTCCTGTTGTTGTTGCTGCTGCTCGCCGGCCTGCTGCCGCTTCCGTTGGTTGTCGGCGGCCTGCTGCAACTCTTCGGCTGCCCGGCGCTGTCGATCTTCGGCCTGGTCGGGGCGGCCTTGCTCCAGTTTTTCCTGAGCTTCCTGTTGGCGCTCGGCGGCGTTTTCCAGATGCTGTTTGGTTTGCGGGTCGGCATCGCGCGACATTTGCTCGGTTTGCTTGCGCAGGTCTTCCTGTTGGTCGGCGAGTTGCCTGGACTGCTGCTGTTGGCGCTGCTTCGATTCCGCGTCCCGGTTGCGCTGCCGGTCTTCGTCGAGTTGCTTGCTCTGCTCCGCCAGTTCCTTTTGTCGGTCTGCGGCTTTTTGCAGATCGTTCTCCGGGTCTTGGCCGCCGTCCTGCTTTTGCTCTTCGCCTTGTTGCGGCGGCTGCTGCTCGGCCTTCTCTCGAAGCTGTCGGATCAGGCGGCGGGCGATCTCGACGTTGTGCGCGGCGTCGGTCAGGCCGCGGTCGAGGCGCAGGGCGTCTTTGTAGGAACGCACCGCCTTGCCCAGCAGGTCGATCGCCCCCCGCGGGTCTTGCTCGGCGAGTTGCTCGCTTTGCCTGTAGAGCGCGTTGCCCAGGTTGTAGCGTCCGCCGGCTTCCAGGTCGGCGCGCCCGCGGTCGAGGCTCTGTTGCACGGCCCGCTCGTAGGCTGCGGCCGCTTCGCTGAAGCTCTCGCCGCGGTAGAGGGCGTTGGCGCGGTTGAGCGCGGCGTAAGGAGAGTCGGGGTCTTGCTCGGCGGCCTGTTCGTAGGAGTCGATCGCTTTGGCGTACTCCCCCTGCCGGTAGGCTTCGTTGCCCTCGTTGACGAGGCCGCGCACGGACGCGGCCCGCGCGCCGGAGGGCAGGGAAAGCAGCGCCGCGCCGAGGAACACGGCGGCGGCCGGCGATGACTTGCCCCGTTTGCGTCCGGTCTTGCGTTCGCGCAGCAGCATCTCGACGGCCAGCAACAGAAAGCCGACGGTCAGGAAAACCTGGAATTTTTCCTCGTAGCGGTCAATCGTGCGCGACTCGATATCCTGCTGTTCGGCCGAGGCGATGAGTTGCCGGTAAACGTCGCCCAGGTCGATGGCGCCCGTGGAAACGTTCAGATAGCGCCCGCCGGGCGTGGCGTTAACCATTTCGCGGAGCGTGTCGGCGTCGAGTTTCGACCAGATTTCCCGTCCGTTGAACTTGAGAAAGGTCATCTCGCCGTCGGCGCCCGTTATGGGAATCCGCCTGCCCACGTTCTCGTCGCCGAGCCCGATGGCGATCAGCCGCGCCTGCAATTCGCCCAGCGATTTGGCCGCTTCGACCGGAAAGCTCTCATGGTCTTCGCCGTCGGTGATCAGCACGACGTCGCGGTATTGGCTCTGCTTTCTATCGAAGACGCCGCCGGCGACTTTTCGTAACGCATCGCCGATCAACGTACCGCCGCGGGCGACGCTCAGCGGGGAAACGTCGTCGAGCGCCATGCGGAAAAAACCGTAATCGAGGGTGAGCGGGCACTTGATGACGGCGTTGCCGGCGAAAACCACCAGCGCCACGCGGTCGCCTTCGAGCTTGTCCACGGCGTCCATGATGGCCAGCTTGGCGCGGTCGAGCCGGTTGGGCGCCAAGTCTTCCGCCAACATGCTGCGCGAAACGTCGAGCAGAAAGACGACGTCGCGCCCGCGTTGTTGGATGGTCTGGGGCAGGCGGTTCCACGCGGGGCGCGCCAGGGCGGCAACCAGAAAGACGCTTGCCAGCACGGTCGCCGCGGCTTTCCAGAAGCGGTTGCCGGCGTTGCCGTTGGGGTCGAGTTGCGGCAACAGGCGCGAATCGACGAAGCGCGTCAGCGCGGCTCGGCGCTTGCGGGCGGCGTAATAGAAAAAGATCGCCGGCAGCAGCGCCGACCAGAGCCAGTTGAGCATGGCGACGTCGTGGAAGCGGAAATCGCTCACGGCGCCCTCCTCAGCAGCGTGTGGCGCAGAAACGACTCGCCGAGCAGCAGCAGGAGCGCCGCCAACGCCCAAGGCATGAAGAGTTCGCGGTAATCGAGAAAGCGCACGGCTTCGAATTCGCTTTTCTCCAGGCTGTCGATTTCCGCGTAAATGTCGCGCAGCGAGTTGGAGTCCGTCGCCAGGCGGTAGATGCCGCCGGTGGTTTCGGCCGCCGCGCGCAACGCTTTGTCGTCGAATCCCTGTCGGAACGGCGTCGTGAGCATGCCGAACGGCGTTTGCCGGCCGCGCGTGCCGCCCACGCCGATGGCGTAAATCTTGATGCCCCATTCCCTGCAAAGTTCGGCCGCGTCCTGAACGCCGCGGTCGCCGGCGTTGTTTTCGCCGTCGGTGAGCAGGATGACGACCTTGCTTTTGATTTCGTAATCGCGGTTGCCGCCCGATTTTTCCCGCAGAAACGTTTCGGCCTGTTGGAGTCTGGCCGCGGCCAGCGCTACGGCGTCGCCGATCGCCGTTCCGTCTTCATTGGGATGTTCGGCGAGGCGCACGGTCGGCAGCAGTTCTCCCAGCGTGTCGTGCGAAAGCGTCAGCGGGCAGATCGTGTCGGCGTAGCGGGCAAAGGCGATCATGCCGATCAGGTCGTTCGGGCGTCCGGGCATATCGCCGCTTGCCGGATCGATGAAGTCGCGGAAGACTTTTTTGACGGCTTCCAGACGGGTGACCGCGCGGCCGTCGAGATTCATTTGGGCTTTCATGCTCGAGGAGCGGTCAACGACCATGTGCATGGCCGCGCCGCGCGAGATGTCGCGGACGCGCTCGGCGCCTTGCTGCGGCCGCGCGAGGGCGACGACGATGCCGACGAGCGCCAGAACGCGCAGCAGGCCGGGCAGGAAGGCGAGGCGCTGCTTCCACGACCGGGCGAGCGTCTCGGCGGACGCGGTGGAGGAGAAGCGCAGCGACGCGCGGCTGCCGCTGCGCATGCTCCAGTACGTCAACGCCGGAATCGCCAACAGGAGCAGGAACATCCACGGTGATTCGAAGCGAAGCATCGAAACTCTGACCTGAAATTCCTATTTTAAGACCGCGGGCGAAGCGCTTGGGCTTCAGACAGCGCAGCTTTGGGATGTCGAGTCACAAGGGCAGGTGCGGCCCGATGTATCCGATTTCGATTTCCTTGGCGGCTTCCTCGAAGCGAAGATGGATTCGCCCGCTGCTGCCGAAACGGGCATGCCATTCGAAAAGTTCCGATGTGCCGCGATGGGATCGAAACCTGCGCCTTTCTCGCAGAGCCGGCTTCAAATTGGAACTCTCAGGGGATACTTTTGTTCCCCAAGGCGGGGCAGGCCCGCCCATGTTGCGCCAATCCCGGGCAGATCGGTCGATGGCCACCAATTTCCCAACGATGGTTTCGATCAGATGTGCTGAAGACATGAGGTTGCCTTCAACATCCGGGCCAAAGACAAGATGAGGGAAAATCGCTTGACGGTTTGCCCACAGCTTACGGGGGTTGGCGCCTGCGCGAAGTCTGTCTCGATGCCGTTCACAGATGGGTTCGGCGTGTGCGGAGCGTGTAAGTTGATCGATTTCTTCGGATACTTTGCTGATTGTTTCGTCGAGTAACAACTCGTCAAAAGTGACCGTGGCCCGATCGCGGTCCCAGATCGGATCCGATGGGAATCCGACAGCTATTCCGTCTGTAACGGCGCACAACACCAAGGGCGCCCCATCGTTCGATGGAAGTATTATTTCCTCGCAGGCGTGAAACCGATCTTTGACACTTTCCTCAACATCGCTCAAAAGGGGTATCTTGGTTGCCAGTCCCAGCAGAGAAACATATTCGTCTCTGTAACCCCTCGTCCTCAGTTCATTACAGGCGTCTTGCAGCGAGTAATCGGACAAACACGGCGTATCTATGAAATTTTGGGACATGCGCAGACTTTTGGAAACAACCTTGTGTTGAATCAGCCCGTTCATGCCTCTCACGGCATCCCTGAGCCATTTGGAGATTGAGCCGCGGTCCGAATCGGGAGCAAACAAGCTCGCGTGATTGAGAATCATCTCGCGCATATCAGCGTTTCGGCGCGAGCAGCTTGGCCAGGTTTTCCTCATGCTGATCGAAAAATCCGGCAGGCCACGATGAGAGGCGTCCGTCCGCATATACACGTGGCGAAAATACGACTGTTCTGTTTCCGTCACGTTCGAAGTAATGGAACATGGCGCCGTCCGGGCGAATCAGCCCGTCTCTGACGGCAATGCGGACGCCGTCGATGAAGTGGTCGCTGTGCGTTTCGGCGATTACCTGTACACCGGCAAGAGATGCGCGGGCGGCGAGCTCGGCCAATCTGGTCTGGCCTCGGGGGTGCAAGTGGGCTTCCGGATTCTCAATCAGGCACAGCGAGCCGGGAGGCGACAACAGGGCTGTCAGTACAGGCAGCGCATAGGACAGACCGAAACCGACGTTCGTCGCGCGGTAGCGCCGGGTCTTCACGTCTCCGGGGCGATCGAAAGAGAATCCGGCGATGATGGCGTCGGCATCCTGGATCGACTCCAGTTGAAGATGTGCGCCGGGCGTCACTTCCTGCAGCCAATGATTGATAACATCGAGCAGCCGAAGGTTGGACATCCATTGGCAGCGCGGGTCGTCCCGAGACAGGATTTCATTCTGTTGAGCATGGAGATAGTTCCACGTGTACTCACCACGTGCGCCCAGATTGCCGCGGCGGGCAAAAATTTCGGAGTGGGAATAGGATTTGCGGGGACCGATACGTTCAGCATCGATGTAGATCAATCGACCGCCAAATGGCGGGACATCGCCCCATGACGCCGGAATGGGGTTTTCTGTGCTCAGTTCGTCCGCGGTTCTCGAATAATCGAAAGACAATTTGCACGGAGTTGAAATGTCGTCTGAATGAAGCTCGAATTCAACCGTATCGGTTTCAGCACCTTCGAAAAGGATATCTTGACCGGTGCCGAGATCCGCGAGATCACCTCCTAGAACGAGCCGTCCTTGATTCAGCTCTCCAGAAATGGACGACTGGCGCAACAAAAGCAGCGTCTGCAAAATACTGCTTTTGCCCATTCCGTTCAAACCGCACAGCAAGGTTAGCGGAGAGCATGCCAAGTCCATGTTCTCGAAGCATTTGAAATTCGACAAAACGATTTTTTGGAGCATCAGAGACACCTCTCGGTAAGTCGTTGTATCTCCAGAAAGCGTTTCTTTACACGGGCTGGATCGCCGGTCGAGATGGAAATCGCCTTTTCGAATTCCTGATCTGAGGTCATCAATAGAATAAATTGATTGGTGACTTCCTGTTTACGCTCCACCAAGGTTCCAATTTCTTTATCAGAACGGTGCGCCAACTCTACACTCCACGTCTCAAGCAATGCTTTGTTAATAGGGTTGCGTCTTTCTTCGTTCAATCCATAACGCTTCCGGAAAGCATCGTTCCCGAAAATATCGAACGCGGCGCGCATGGCTTTCAGGAAACTCTCCGTCAGAATATCCAGGCGGTGCGAATTCATTCTATTGATTTTCTTCATCGCATCTCCAAGATAACCATCGAGATCGTTAGCGGAATATCTTTCCCAAGGATCGATGTGGAAAGCAAGAAAGCGTAATATGCATTCTCTATCCGCCATGCGGTCTGTCTTGATCGAATTATTGGTAGCATTCAAAAATTCACTGGTTTCAGCCAATTTTTCAAGATAATCCCGGACTGGTCCGGGATGCAGGGCATGTCGGATTTCTTGACCGTTGAGCGCCATCCCTCCGGTGTTGATACGACTAAAGATATTAAACATTACTTCGTCGGGCGTTCCGGGTTCAATAATATTCATTACGAGTTGAGTTTCGTTTATTCGCCTCTGTAATGACCTCGGCAAGTCATTGTAATAACAATTATTCAGATTGACCAGATATTCCAGATTGGTCAAACGAAATTTGCCCGTAGCATAATCATTTATAGCCGATGTTCGTTGAAGCCCATCAACGACGGACCATCTCTCATTTTTATCAGCCGCTACATAGAAAACCGGTATTGGAATGCGCAGCAGAATGGACTCGATAAGCCGACTCTGGCGTTTTTTGTCCCAAATTCCTGCTTTGCGCTGGAAATTCGGGGCTAGATCGATCTCGTTGTATTTGAGGCGTGAAACAATCTGATCGACGACAACATTGACCGTGCGAACTTTGATTTTTTCAGGATCAAAGGGTTGCTTGATTTCGGAGGGATCTTCCATTTCGATTTCAAGGCCTTCGACTTCAAGGCTGCTGTTTTGTTTGTTTTCTGTTGTACTGCTGGCCAAAGAAATGATTGCACTCATAACGAACCTCGTCTTCTGCGGACAACGCGATTGCCGGCATGCGCGCCATCAAACTGCGGCTGCCTGCTCTCAGGATACACGTTTTCAATCCGATTTGCATCTTTTGGAGTTGGGACATTGAAATTTTTATTTTAAGACCGCGGGCGAAGCGCTTGGGCGTCCGCGGAGGGCGATGCGGGCGCGTTTGCTCCCGCCGCGGGTGGGCGGCGGCTTGGCGGGTTCAGCGCGGCGCGGGTTCGATGCCGTATTTGGCGCGCAGTCCCTCGGCCAGCCATGCCAGGTCCGGCGCCGCGGCCATGGCCGCCGCCAAGCGCTGCCAACTGATGCGGCGCAGCAGCCCCGGTACGCGGCAGGCGGCGAGCGCGTCCCGCCATTGCCGGTCGGCTTCGCCGCCGTCTCGGAAGGCCGGGTTGCGGGCGTCGTAAACGATCAGCGCGTGCCCCCGGTTGGGGTCGAAGCCGCCGTCCGGCGCGAAGCAGGCGGCCAGCGCGTTCCGCGCCAATTGGTAGCCCGCGCCAAAAGGGCAGGGCGCATGGTCGCGGTCCGCCGCCCAGTCGAAGAGGCGCGGCAGATATCGCCAATAGCGGATGCCTATCTCGGTCAGCGAGCAGCGCTCGCGGCGCCCTGCCTGAACGCGGTAGTTGCCGTCGCAGCGCTGCCGGGCGTAGCTGAAATCGCCGGGTTGCAGATTGGGCCGGCTGCATTTCCCGAACTCCGCTTCCATGAACTTGCACTCGACGGCGACACGCCGCGCCGGGCTGCTCAGCAGCGCGTCGATGCCGGTCGGAACCTTTTCGTTCAGGGTATCGACCGCGTACTCCATTTCAAGATTCCAACCGCCGCCGTCGGCAAAGAACGCCGGGCGCCCGCATTCGGCGGCGATGCTTTCGAAGACGTGCAGCCGCTCGAAGGCGGCGGCCGCCCCGAAGACGCTTTGCGCCAGGGCCTGCGAACTGCGCAGGCTGTGGAACCAGCGGTGGCGCTGCTCCGGCGCGATTGCCGCGCGAATCGCGTCCGCGCGGGTTCCGTCCGGCGGAACCAGGACGTTCCTGTCGGCGAACTCGCGCTGCAAGACCGGCGGGCGGCCCTCGCGGCGGCTGCCGTAGAGCAGGCCGGCGCAATGCCGCTCGGCCCAGTCCCACAACGTCTGAAAAATCAGGTCGTGGTATTGCTGCTCATTCATTGCAGGAGTTCGCATTCGGGCGGGTTCCGGTCGAGATGGACGGCGTGAAAGGTCGGCGGAGGATCGAGCGAGGGCGGTTTTCCGTTCAAGCCGAGGGTGAGTTTCGCTTGGTCATCCGCCGCCAGACATTCGACAGTCACGCCGGTTCGTTTCTCGACCGCCGCTGCGAGTCGGGCAAAAGCCGGACCCCAATCGCCTGCCGCTCGAGTTTTGAGCCAGTAACGCCACCATGAAATCGGCCCCAATACCTGCACAATCGGCGGCGTTTTGTCGTCCACTTGCTTGACGCCCAATTTTCTCCTGACTTCGATTGCCATGGGCTGCAGGTTGGCTTCGACCATGGCGGCGTAACGCAGCCCTTCCATCAGCGCATATGCCGGCGCGTCGCCCGGACTGCCGATGCGCGGGTATTTCAACTCGACCACGATCAACCTGCCCCGGTCCGTGACGCCGAGCAGGTCGATTTTGCCGATGCCGTGGTCCGCGCGCTTGGCTTGGAGCGGCGTCTGGTAGTCGAGAAAGCGCTGCCAACCGCCGCCGCGCCGCGGCCAACGGCGTTCGAGATTCCATAACGCCATGGCATAGTGCTCTTCCAGTCGGTTACTGGATCCGCGCGATGAGGGCGTTCCGGAATGTCCGACGAAATATGCTTTTCCAACGTCGCGGCGGCGCGGCGCGATTTTCCGCAGCGTCTTGTATTCGTGGGCCAGCGTATCCGCGTTTATCGAGGCGATGGAATCCTCCAGCCCGGTGGCGGGCCAATCGTCACGGAACAAAATCGGACACGATGCTGCATACATATTTGATATGCTATATGTCTTACAATAGTATTGTCAAATTTCGCAATGGAACGGAAAACAACTTTGGGGCAACGGATCAGACTTTGCCGCACTGCCGCGGGCCTGTCCCTTCGCGAGCTGGAGGCCAAGATTGGCAGGCGGGTGACGGCGCAGGCGATCAACGCTTACGAGCGCGGCATAGCGCTGCCGCGTCCGGGCGCTCTCTTCGCGCTTACCGACGCGTTCGGCGTGCCTCTGGCCCATCTGGCCGAAGACCGGGAGCTGACCTGACCGGCTGATGGAAGAGCCGGAAGCCAAACCGGCGGGAACGGGCGATTGAACGCAAAATCAAGATTAAAAACTACTGTTGAATTGTATTTCAGAGGTCATCTTCTTCGCAGAACCAATTTTGGAACGCTTCTTTTTCGTCATCTTCCAGCCCCCTTATCCTGGAGTCGCCGAGAACATTCCGAATCAGGGCATCGCGAATATTCTCTGCGCTTGGGGCGGCATCTGCGTCCAGTCTCTGACCGGCATACAGCAATCGATTAACTATGCGCGAGATCGGGTTTCGGCCGACAGGAATATTCTCCCTGGAAAGATTGTCTCGAATCTTCGATGTGCAATCGTTGCGATTGAACTCTTCATTGCTTTCAAGTGTGTTGTTGCGCGCATAGAATTCGATTTCCTCGAACAAGGAATTCCAGGCGTTTTTACGGAGTCGAGGCAACCCGGTTATTTGGCATACCCGCTCAACAGGGCCCGGGAGATCGACAGAGTGAATGGGTCCCGCCATATCCGGCGCTTCATGCAGAGACGGGTTCCATATATAATGTCCTTGCGTAGCGTACATGCCGTAAAAAAGCTCTTCCGAGAGAATAAACCTCTTGAGCGTGCCGGCGCCGAACCAGTTGCTTCGGTCGATGACTTCTCTGAATTTTCCCTGAAGATAATGACCGAGCTCTGCAAGTAATACCGGGCCGTCTGTGTCGATATAATGCTTTATTTCATCGATCACTCTGCTTTTGATACCGCCTATGGATTGCGATTGCTCGTCATATCCGTTTGGCCATTGGTCGTCGTCTTCAAGAGTGCCGACAAGAGTTATGGGATCGATATAAATATTTGCTATGTTGCGGTATGCCGCTGCGGTTTGTCCTGCTGAGACAATGATTGTCCTGCGATTTTTTGCTCTTAAAACTTGAAGCAAAGGAGTAAAATCCGCATCGCTGGACGCGATGATGAATTCATCGTAGAAGTCATCTGAATAGATAATATTCAGTATGTCGATGACAATACGAATATCCGCGGCATTTTTTTGCGCGTATGTTAAGGGAGAGCAATCTACGACATCGAATCCCGATGCGATAATGTTTGGGCGGTATCTGCTGAAATAAAGGCGGCCATTCTGGTTTCCCCGCTCCGTGTCTTGCACCCAACCGTTTGGGTTCAAGTATGCTTTCAGCACCAGGAAATCTCTATGGTCGTCCGATGAAAGCGCTTGCGATGTCAGTGCGTCGAGCCATCTTTTGGGGTTGTCGGCCAGTCGATATGCCGCCTGAGGATCGATAGCCGTCAACCCGCTGTAGATGTTATCGAAATCGAGAAAGAGAGCGGATTTTATTCGGGCCATGTTATTCCCTTGAAAATGTGTTTGGCGATTGTCTCGGCGGTTTTTGCTTTTTCCGGCGAAGTTCCGGCTTCAACGTTCGCCGCACTCCCAGTATAGCGCCGCATTGCCGCCGGTTTCCATGCCGTCCGCAGCGGCGCGGGCATGCTTCGATCAGCGATTGTTGTCCGCGGGCCGCGGCAGGAACGGGTCGTTCTCGTTCCAGGCCGGCTTGTAGCGGACGCCGTAGCGCTCTTTGGCGCGCGCGGGATCGTAGTCGGGGTTCGGCGGAGCTTCCTTTGCGCCGACGGATTCCCTCCAAGCGGCCAAGTCGGCGCGGAGCCGGTCGGCCAATTCCGGATTTTCGGCGGCGAGATCGTTCGATTCGGCCGGGTCTTCCGCGAGGTTGTACAACTCGACATGGTTGTCCTCGTAGAACTCCAGCAGTTTCCAGTCGCCGCCGCGGACGGCGCCCGAAGGGGTTGCGCCGGAATTGGCGTAATGCGGGTAATGCCAGTAAAGGGACTCGCGACTCCATGCGCCGGTTTGCTTGAGCAGGGGGACCAGGCTGACCCCATCGACGGTATGGCCTGCGGCGTCTGCAACTCCGGTCATTTCCAGAATCGTGGGGTAGAAGTCGATGCTGCTGACCGGCGTCTCAGCCGTCGAGCCGGGTTGCGTGGCCCCGGGCCACTTGACGATCAGCGGGTCGCGGATGCCGCCTTCCCACAGATAACCCTTGCCGGAGCGCAGGCCGCCGTTGAAGGCAACGCGGGGCACGCCGCCGTTGTCGGAGAAGAAGAAAACCGCGGTCCGCTCGGTCAGCCCCAATTCTTCGAGTTTGGCGGTCAAGCGTCCCACGGACTCATCGACGCCCGCGGTCATGGCGGCGTAGGCGGCGTTGTTGCGTCCGGACGGGTCGACGCGGCCGGCGTAGCGTTCCATTTCTTCCGATTTGGCCTGAATCGGCCCGTGGACCGCGTAATAGGGCAAGTAGAGGAAAAAGGGTCGAGACCCGTTTGCTTCGAGAAAGCGCACGGCGGCGTCCGTCAGGTTGTCCGTCAGGTAGTTGCCTTCGCGGGCGTCCGGGACTTCGACGAAGGGATGCGGGGCGAACATCGACTGGTGGGCGTTCCAGTGTCCGCCGGCGTAATTGAGGTCGAAGCCGCGGTTTTCGGGGGCGTACCGGCCTCCGCCGAGGTGCCATTTGCCGATGCTCGCCGTTGCATAGCCGGCTTGCGCGAGCGGCTCGGCAATGATGGTTTCGCTCAAGGGCAGGCCCAGGGGCAATTCGGCTTGCCGCAGCTTGGCATGCGCCAAGACGTTGCCCGGCAAATACTGCGTGATCCCCGTCCTTGCCGGCCAGCGCCCGGTCATGATGCTTGCTCGGGTGGGCGAGCAGTTCGGCGCGGCGGCGTAGGCCTGCGTAAAGCGCATGCCTTCGGCGGCCAGGGCGTCGATGTGCGGCGTCAGGTGGTACGTGTTCCCGTAGGCGCCGACGTCGGCGTAGCCCATGTCGTCAACCAGCAGGAAAACGATGTTGAGCGGCGCTTGGCCGCGCTCGGGTTCAGGGGCGGAACAAGCCGCGCCCAGAACGAGGAATGCAACTGCGATTATCTGCGTAAACATTTGCGGCATAAGAATTTGGACTCCTGATTCAATCCGTATGGCAATATCCCGCGCGCCGGCCTCTACGATTCAGCGGCCAGGTCGATGACGCGGACGGAGGGGCTGAGCGCGCTTCGGGCAATTTCCACCAGATGGCGGTGATGGGTAAAGAAAAGCACCTGAGTTTTTGCAGCCAACCGCTCCAGCAGCTTGAGGCCGGCGGCGGCTCTACGGTCGTCGAAGTTGATGAACAGGTCGTCGGCCGCGAAGGGCAGGGCATTCGCGGGCTTGAGATAAGCCTCGATAGAAGCAACGCGCAGCGCCAGGTAGAGCTGGTCGGTCGTTCCGTCGCTCATGCCCGAAACGCGGACGGCTTTTTCGTCCGGGCGCAGGCCGATCAGATGCGGCCGGTCGCGCTCGTCGTAGTCCACCTGCAAGCCGGTGAACGAGCCTCCGGTGATGAGCGCGAAAAGCTCGCCGGCCCGTTTGAGCAGCGGCGCCTGCTTCTCGCGGCGAAAGCGGTCGATCGCCCACTCGAGCAGCATGGCCGCGGTGCGCACCCGGACGTACCGCTCGGCCGCCTCGCGCATCTCCGCGAGCGCCTCTTGCTTGTCGGCCGCGGCGCGCGCGGCGGCATCGCCGCCGCCGACCGCATCGGAGGCTTGCCGCGCCCGAGAGCGCTCGCCCGCCGCTTCGGAGAGCCGCCGGCGCAAGTCGGTCAGTTCCGTTTGCAAGGCCGATTCTCTGGCGGCGACCTGGTCGATATCGACGCCGGCGCATTCTTTCTCCAACTCGTCCGCGGTTCGTCCGCCCCCATCCTGCTGGAGTTGCTCGATGGTTGCTTGCAAATCGTTTTCGAGCGCCCGCCGCCGGTCTGAGCGGTCGATCGCCTCTCGCAGCGCCTCGTGGGTTTCGACGCTGGCAGCCTCTTTGAGATGGGCTACGGAATCGTCCCATTCGCGGCGTTTTTGCTCCAGTTCGTTGATCTGCGCGGCGAGCTTTTCGACCTCTTCGCGCTTCGCTTGGCGCAGCCCCTGCAAGCGTTCGGCTTCGGCGAGCCGCTGCTCGATGGCGAGAGCGGCTTCTTCCGCGGGTTGCCCTTCCAGGTCCGCGGCCGGCGTCTGCGTCAATTCGGCGACCGTCTTCTCGAAGTCGGCGATGTCGCGCTTGATTTTGCCGATGCGGTCGTGCTGCAGCGAGTGGATGCGTTCCGCCTGAACGCGTATTTGCTCGATGATTTCGACCTGCGTTTCAATCTCTTCCGGAGTGGCGCCGGCGGACAGCCCCAGGCCGCTGACGGCTGCCGCCCACTCGTTCCGCCAGGACGAACGCGCTTCCTCGGCCGAGTCGAGGTCGTGTTGCGCCCGCGCAGCGTCATTTTCGGCATCGACGACCGCTTTGCGTATCTGCTCTTTGCGAAGCGCTTCGTTTTCTCGCCGACTCTGCTCGTCGTCGGCTTTTTCCAGAACGTCGGGCAATGCCGCCGTTTCCCACGCGGCGCGATCCGCGCCGAGCGCGGCCAACTCCGCCAGCAGCCGCTCGACGGCATCGCGTTCTTCGGCGCGAACCGCTTCCAGTCCGCGCTCGGCCTGCGTGCGTTCGGCGAAGGCTTCGAGGGCGTCGTCTCTTGCCTCCAGCCATGCCGACATGGCCTCGGGCGCCGCGGGTTCAACGGGCGTTTCGCTCCACAGGGAAGCCCACTTGGCGGCGAGCCGCTCCCGTTCCTCGACGAGCTTGGCCTCGTTGTGCTCGGCCTGTTCGAGGCGGAGCCCCAGACTGCCGATCTTCTGGTCGATTTCGGCCAGGCGCGCGGCCGCTTCGGCGCGGTCGAAACGCCGGTCCGCCAGAGTGTCGGCGCGCGATTGGGCAAGCTCGAAGGGGCCGACCGGGTCTTGTCCGTCTTGCAGGTCTTCTTCGACGCCGCGAAGCGCCCCCTCGGTAAAGGGCTCTCCTTGCACGTGTTTCAGCTTCACCAGCCCCCAGAGCGCGTCACGGCGGTTTCTCGCCTGGGCCAGTTCCTCGGCGGTTACGACCTGCTCCTTGTCCGCCAGGCGTTGGCGCTCGGCGCGCTCGCGGTCGAGTTCCTGCCGGGCCGAAACGTTCTGGCGCCGCGCCTCGCGCAGATCGCGTTCGCATTCCTGAACGCGGTCGCGGTGGTTTTGCACTTGCGCGCGCGCCGGCGGATGCATGCGCGTCAAGTCTTCCTCACTCGCGACGCCGGGATGCAGCGCAGCCAAGCGTCGCGAGGCAAGTTCTCGCGCGTCATTGACCCGTTGTTGCGCGGCGCGCCGGCGGCCGGCGATGTCGCCTTGTCCGCGCACGGCGCGGATGACCGCGGCAAGCCGGGAAACGTCCGCCGGCTCGCCCGTACCGGCATCGAGAGCTTGACAGCGCTTGAGTTCTGCTTCCTTTTCACGGAGCAACCGGGCTGCGTTGGCGAAAGCGGTATCCGCTTCGCCCTTGCGGTTCAGCAGGGCGCGCGCGGCGGCGACCCGCGGACGGGGCGGGACGCGCGCGGTCAACGCGGCTATATCGGCGTCCGTCCAACCCAACTGCGCGGCAAGCCCGCGCAGTTCTTCCTCGGCCAGATTGAGTTCCGTCTCGCGCTTGGGCAGGTCGGCTTTTTCGCGGCGAATCTCGATGCGGCGCTCGTGGAGTTGCTCGATGTCGTCAGCGCGCCGGATGAGCGTTTCGTCGAAAGTCAGCTCCGCCAATTCCGCGCGGGCGCCGGACAATCGCTGCGCGAGCGCCGCGCCCCGGGCTGCTGCTTCGGAGCCTTTGCGCTGCGCGGTTTCTAGCACGGCGGCGGCATCTTCCGGCAGCGCCGCGGCCGCGCCCAAGGCTTCAAGCTCGCTGTCGATTTCCTGCTTGCGGCGCACATTGCCATGGACCAGGCGTATGCGCTGGAGCCGGTTTCTTTCAGCGTCCGCTTGCGCGAAATCGGCGTTGACCTTGGCATGGGCTTCCTCGGCGGTTTCGAGGCTCCGTTTCAGATCGCGCCACTCGCCCGCCGTGAAGGTCTGCTCCCGAAGCTCCCTTTCGGCCTCTTTGAGCTTGTCGGAGGCGGCATAGAATTTTCTGCTTTTCGCCCGTCTGGGACCCCACAGCGTATCCGCTTCGTTGGCGAGTTCATTCAGCCGGCGCGTCAAGCCTTCAATGCCGGCGCCGGCGGAAAACAGTGTTCGGCCGGCGTCGTCTTTGGCTTCGAGGATGTCCCTTCCGCCCGATTCGAGGCGCTTGTGGTCGAGACTGAACATGCGCTCGAAAAACAGCCGGTCGGCGCCGGCCAGAAAGGGCTGCAGGACGCTCTCGCCGCCGACGGGAATCGATCCGTCGGGCGCGAGCAGCGTGTCTTTGTTGCCTTTGCGCCGGACGATTTCCAGCGACGATTGGCCGTTTTCGAGCAGGGCGCCGATGCGCATGGCGGGCGCGCCGTGCAGGAAGCCGTAGGGCGAGCGCGCCGGAATGCCGAACAGCAGGTCTTCGACCGCGCTCAGCGCCGTCGATTTGCCCGCTTCGTTCGGGCCGAAGACGATATGGAAATCGGGCTTGCCCGCGGGCAGATCGACGGTTTTGTCGGTGAAGCGTCCGTAGCGGACCAAGTCGAGCCGGCGGAATCTCACGGCGTCTTCTCCGGCGAGGTCAGCAGCGCCGACAGATACGGCTTGGTCCGCGCGATGAGCTTGGCGTAATCGCCTTCGACGGCCGCCTGCATGATGTCGTCTTCCATGATGTCGTCTTCGATCTCTTCGCGCGCCTCGTAGGGCAAGCTCCGCACCAGTCCGCCGATGCCGTCTTTGCCTTGGAACCGTTCGAGGAGATCCTCGTCGTCCTCGGCTTCTTTCAGCATCCGCAGCAACTCGCCGATGGCGTCTTCGCGCGCCGCCGCGGGCTGCTCGGCGGCGGCCGGTTCGGTTTCGATCTTCACTTTTTCGACCCAGGCGCTGCCTCCGCTCAGGCCGAGCGCGGCGGCGCGGGCTTCGGCAAGCGCCTGTTCCTCCGAAGCGAGAAGCTGCGCGTAAAGCTCGGTGCGTCCTTTGAGGATGACGCGGCAGGCCAGCAGCCGCCCGTCGGCCTTGTCGGCGACGGCCGATTCGAGCGCTTGCCGTACGCGGCCGGCGACTTCGTCCATGCCGCCGGCCCCGCTGACCGAGACCCGCACGACGGCCCAGCGCACAACGTCGCAGGGCGCGAAAGCGGCCTCCGCGATCTCGCCGTCCGCGACGGTGACCAGGTACGCCCCCTTGTCGCCGATTTCGCGCGCATGGCGCCCCTGAAGATTTCCGGGGAATACGATGTGCGGCCTTTCGTGCAGCACGTTGGCCTTATGGATATGCCCCAGCGCCCAGTAGTCGTAACCCTTGTTTATCAGGTCGTCGAGCGAGCAGGGCGCATAGTTTTCGTGGCCGCCCATGCCGCCGAGGCCGGTGTGCAGGACGCCGATATTGAAAGCGTCGGAAACCGGCTGCGGGTAGCCGGGAACCAGATTTTCGGTTACGCTGCGCTGCCGGAAACTCTGTCCGTGCAGGGCGGCGTCGATTGTTTCCAAGCGAAATGTCTCGGGCTTGTGGGCGCTGAAAACATGTACGTTTTCCGGCAGTTCGAGCCGCTTGGCGATCTGGCTTTGGGCGTCGTGGTTGCCGTGCAGCAGATAAACGGGTATGCCGGCGCGGTTGAGCCGACCCATCTGGTCAACGAAGAAAAGCCCCGTCTTGTAGTCGCGCCAGTCGCCGTCATAAAGGTCGCCGGCGATGATGAGAAAGGCAACTTGTTCGTCGATGGCCGCGCCGACGAGTTGATCGAGGGCGTCCCGCGCCGCGGTGCGAACGCGCTCGGCTGCGCTGCTCTCGTGGACGGCGAGGCCCCTCAAGGGGCTGTCGAGGTGGATATCCGCGGCGTGGAAGAAACGAAAATCGCTCATGATCGCGCTGCCGTGGGCAACCTGATAGTTTAGACCGTGTTCCGCGGCGTTTGCCGAGCGGCGTTCGATTCGCGGGCGGCGCGGGTGCTATTTTTCTTGAATGTGGAGGGCGATTTCGCGCCGCGAGAGTTGCCGCGCCCGGGCGAAGCCTGTCTGGAACAGGAGCGGATACATGTCTGGTCGGTTGCGCTCGACGTTGACGCGCAGCGGGCCGCCGCGATTGAAGCGGCGTTGTCCGCGGCCGAGCGGGCGCGGGCCGAGCGGTTCGCTTTCGCCGACGGAAGGCGCAGGTTTGTCGTCTCCCGCGGCGCTCTGCGCGCGCTGCTCGGCGCGTATCTCGATCTGGCTCCGGCGGATGTCGTCTTCGCCTACGGACGCAAGGGCAAGCCGCATCTGACCGGCGCCGCCGCCGGTCTGCGCTTCAACCTTTCGCATTCCGGCGAAAGGGCGCTGATCGCGCTGGGGCGCATTCCGCTGGGGGTGGATATCGAGCGCCTGCGCCCCTTGCGCAACCCCGACGCGATTGCCCGACGGTTTTTCTCCGAGGCGGAGCGCGCAGCGTTGGCCGCGCAGCCCGCGGAACGCAAGCTCGAGGCTTTTTTCGCCTGCTGGACCGGCAAGGAAGCCTATGTGAAAGCGGTTGGAGACGGGCTGACCATCCCGCTGCGCAGCTTCGACGTGACGTTTGCCGACGGGCGACCGCCCGCTATCGAAACGCATCTCGCGGGCGGAGGCGAACGCGAACGCTGGTTCCTGCGCCGGCTGGAACCCGCGCCGGGCTACGTGGGCGCGCTGGCGGCGCAAGGTTTCGAGGGAACCGTTGCGGCCTGGGATATGCAGTATTTTCAATAGACAAGTCCGAAGGGGTTTGCAAGGGGGTTTGGCATGGCCGGTTTATTCGACGGTACGGACGGTCTGGAAGACATACGGGAAATCTACGCAAGGATGGAAGCCAATTGCCCCGATCCTTGGTCCAATTCCAAAGAGCTTTGGAAACTCCGGTGCGCTTGCAAGATTTCTCCCAATAATCGGTCACCTGAAACAATGTTGGAGAAAGCTGCGGCCATGTTGGCGGAAAACGGGTATATGGATGAGTGGTTCAACCAATGCCCGGCAGCTTCGGGGATTACCGATTCATCCAGGGACAGGGCAAGCAGAGTCGATCTTGTTCACTGGCTGCCGTCGGAAAAGCGTGCGCGGCTGATTGAGTTGAAATGGGAGAGCAACGATCCGCCTTATGCGCTCATGCAGATTCTTCGCTATGGCGCCGCGTACATTTTTTGCCGCGTCCACAGAGAGCAATTGCCTCTCCGAGGGCGTCCCCTGATGAATGTCCGCCACGTTGCGCTCGAAGTCGCCGCGCCGCGGCATTTCTATGCCGGTTTCGACGAGAGGAGTCGTCTTGCGCGGATGCGTCAATCCCTTGACGAGTTCGCCGCTGCCGGGATCGATGGATTGTCGATGTCTCTGGACGCGCTTGCTTTCCCGGAGGGATTCAGGTTGCCGTTTCGGAACGGGCGGGATGTCAAGCAACAATGCGGGACGCACAGATTGACCGCAGAGAGTGAATATATCCGCAATGCGTTCGCCAACCTGACTCCGGTTTGGCCCGTGTCGTAAAAGAAATGGCGATCTGCAAAGACAGAGGCGTTCGCGATCATGCGTTCGCCTTGATCAAGCGTTTCACGCTTTGACCGCTCCCGTTCCTTATAGCTGCCGCTAGGCGCCGATGCGGTAGAGGTGGGCGTGTGTGCGGATGAGCAGGCTGCCGTCGGCGATTGCCGGGGTGGCCATGCACATTTCTTCCAAGCGGTTTTGCCCCAGCACCTTGAAGCTGCGTCCCGCTTGCACGACGAACGTCGCGCCGGCTTCGTCGAGGCAGAAAATCTTGCCGTTGTAGGCCCAGGGAGACGCGGTGAAGTTCGCCCCGTCGCGCGAGACGCGCTGCTTGTCGTAAACCTCCTCGCCGGTTTTCGCGTCGTGGCAGGTCATGAACGAGCGGTCGTGCAGCGTGTAGTACAGGCCGCGGTAAACGATGGGCGTGGGGTGGTACGGCCCGCCTTGGGGCAGGCTCCAGGCGATGTATTCGTTGGATGTTTCGCCTTCGGCCAGGGTGATGTCTCCGGAGGCGCCCGGGCGGATGGCGTAAACAGGGCGCTCTTCGCTGCCGACATAGCCCGAAGTGACGTACAGCAGGCCGTCCGCCGTGAAGGGCGTCGGGATCGACAGCGAAGACATGCCGGCGATTTCCCACAGCAGCTTGCCGTCGAGGTCGTAGGAACGGATTTTTTCGCGGCCGGCGGTGATGATTTCGGTGCGCTTGCCCGATTCCCAGATGAAAGGAGTGGACCAGGTCGTCGGCTCCTCGCGGTTGACGCGCCAGATTTCCTTGCCCGTCAGTTTGTCGAGCGCGACGGTGTAGGACTGTTCCTGATTGTCGTTGGTAATGTACAGCCGCCCTTCGTGCAGCGCCGGCGAAGAGGCCGTGCCGTAGCCGTAACGGGTTTCCACGGCCGGCCAGTCCTGCGACCAGACGAGATTGCCCTCCATGTCGAGGCACCACGAGCCCAGATCGCCGACGTGGGCCCAGACGTGAACGCCGTCGGTCACGCAGGTTTCCGAGGCGTAAGTGTTCTTTTTGTGGCGGGGAACCTTCGGCGCGCCGCGGCGCAGCTCGTATTCCCAAGCGATCTTGCCGGATTGAAGATCGATGCAGTAGGCCATCCAACGGTATTCTTCCGAGGGCACGGGGTTCACGACGCGGCCGTCGAAAAAACCGCCTTGCGGGACGCCGCTCATACTGTCGGCAACGGCGGTCGTCAGGAAAATGCGGTTTCCCCAGACGACGGGGCACGACCAGCCCAAGCCGGGGATGCGGGTTTTCCAGGCGACGTTTTCCGCTGCGCTCCAGCTTTCGGGCAGGCTCGGGTCGTCGTCCGCGATGCCGCGTACGCCGGGGCCGCGGAATTGCGGCCAGTTGGCGAGGCCGGGAGCCGCCGTCAATCCGAGAGAGAGTTTGAGGAAGTTTCTTCGTTCGAGCATTGGGGCGCCATCGTTTCGCGTCGGGCCGTTGCTTGCCGTCGGCCGTCGGTTTCGCTCCTATTGTATCGCCTCGTCGTGTTGCAAGGGGAAGCTTGGCGCGGCGGTTTTTGCGCCGGACGGCATCGGTTACGATATACGGCTATGAAAGTGCATCCTTCGCGCCGCACTCGGATCAGGCAGCCGATGGTCAGGAGGGGCGGGCGCTTGCGTCCCTGCTCATGGGAGGAAGCGATCGAGCGCGCGGCGCGCGGCTTCGCCGCATGCGTAGCCGGGCGCGGCCCGACGGCGTTCGGTATGTTCAGTTGCTCGAAGACGACGAACGAGCTCAATTACGCGGCGCAGAAGTTCGTCCGCAGCGTGATCGGCGGCAACAATATCGACAGTTGCAACCGCACTTGACACGCCCCCAGCGTCGCCGGTCTGGCGGCTGTGTTCGGGGCCGGAGGCGGCACCAGTTCCTACAGGGAAGTCGAGGAGACCGACGTCATCCTGCTGTGGGGGTCGAACGCGCGCGAGACGCACCCGATCTTTTTCCATCACGTGCTGCAGGGCGTGCGCAACGGCGCGCGGATGTTCGTCGTCGATCCGCGGCGGACGAGTTCGGCGCAGTGGGCCGACCGCTGGCTGGGCATCGACGTCGGCTGCGATATCACTCTGGCGCACGCGGTCGGCCGCGAAATCGTTGCCGCCGGACTGGAAAACAGGCAGTTCATCGAGCGGGCGACCAGCGGATTCGAGGCCTACCGCGATTGCGTCCAGCCGTTTACCCTGGAATACGCCGAGCGCGAGACGGGCGTTCCGGCGCAGGCGGTGCGGGAATTGGCCCATGCCTATGCCCGCGCCGGCCGGGCGCAGTTGTGCTGGACGCTGGGCATCACCGAACACCATAACGCCGTCGATAACGTCCTGGCTCTGATAAATCTGGCCTTGCTGACCGGACACGTCGGGCGCTGGGGTTCGGGACTGTGTCCGCTGCGCGGGCAGAACAACGTGCAGGGCGGCGGCGACATGGGCGCGCTGCCTGACCGACTGCCCGGTTTCCAGCACGTGGAAAACGACGCGCTGCGGGCGAAATTCGAGAAAGCGTGGGGCTGCGCGATACCCCCGAAACGGGGTTGGGGCCTGAACGGGATGTTCGATGCGATGGAGCGCGGCGACCTGACCGCGCTCTACGTCCTGGGCGAGAACCCGGTCAGTTCCGAAGCCGACAAGAACCGCGCGCTCAAACTCATGCAGGGACTCGAATGCCTGGTCGTGCAAGACCTTTTCCTGACCCAGACCGCCGAGATCGCCGACGTGGTTTTGCCCGCGGGCGCAGGCTGGGCGGAATCGGAAGGCACCGTCACCAGCAGCGAACGCAAGGTGCAGCGGGTGCGGCGCGTCACCGACCCGCCCGCGGGCGCCAAAGACGATCTCGAAATCGTGTTCGCCGTCGCCAACGCGCTCGGCGCCGATTGGGGGCGCCCCGATCCCGAAGCGTTGTGGGACGAGGTGCGCAGCCTGAGTCCGATGCACGGCGGGATGAGCTACGAGCGGCTGGAGCGGCTGGGAGGGATTCGCTGGCCTTGTTACGACGAGTCGCATCCGGGCGAACAGTTCCTGCACGGCCGGTTGTGGGCCGACCCGCTGATCGGGCCGCGCGCGCCGTTCAGTCCGGTCGAAGACTCGCGGGCGGTGGACAAGCTCGACGCGGAATATCCGCTCCGCCTGACTACCGGCCGCCGGCTCGATTCCTACAATACGGGCGTGCAGAGCGGCTTGTTTCCCTCGCCGCTGCGGCGCGAAGAAACCCTCGATCTGTCGCCGGAAGACGGCGTGCGGCTGGCGCTCGAAGAACACGAGCTCGTGATGGTGCGCTCGCGGCGGGGAGCGGTCGCCGCTCCGGTCAGGTTCGACCCCGGGTTGCGGCCGGGGCTGGCTTTCATGACTCCGCATTTCCCGGACCGGGTCGATACCAACAAGCTGACCATCGACGCCGTCGATCCGAAGTCGGGGACCGCCGAGTTCAAGGCGACGGCGATCCGGGTTGATAAGATTGAGCCGTCCGTCGGCGGCGATTGACCGCTGCAAGGGCGCCTTGGCGGAGCGGACGGAAACGAACGGAGCGCTCGCTTGGATCTTCACTTCACCGCGGATGAGCCGACGGCGGCGGAAACCTCAGCCGTGGATTCCGTATTGGGGCCGCCGGTTTCGCGCTGGGAAGGGGGGAGCCGCGGGGACGACGAGGCGCAGACCTCCCGCGGAGGCGCCGCCGCACGCGCCGGTCGGCATCTGCTGCTGCCGGTGTTGCATGCGATTCACGGGCGCGTGGGCTGGGTCAGCCCGGGCGCGCTCAACTACGTTTGCCGCCGGCTGTGCGTTCCGCCGGCGGAAGCCTTCGGCGTTGCCGATTTTTACGCGCTGTTTTCGACGAAGCCGCGGCCGCCGTTGACGGTGCGCGTCTGCGACGATATCGCCTGCCGGACGCGCGGGGCCGAGGCATTGTGCAATCGGTTGGAAGCCGATTGGGGTCCGGCCGGCGAACCTTGCCGCGAAGGGAAAGCGGCGTGGTTCCGCAGCCCCTGCCTCGGCCATTGCGAGCGCGCTCCGGCCGCGCTGCTTGCGGCCGCCGGCGAGCGGCGCCGCGAAGCCGTGCTCGCGCCGGCCTCGGCCGAGGCCGCTGGCAGGCATCTTGCCGGCGGCGAAAGCGGAGCCGCCGCGGTTCCGGCGGCGGTTTCCGCCCCTCAGGCGGGGCAGACTCGGCTCAAGCTCCTGCGCCGGCTGGGGCGGGCGGCCCCGAACAGCCTCGACGACTACCGCGCGAGCGGCGGCTTCGAGGCTCTCGCCAAGGCGCGCGCCAAGGGCCGCGAGTGGGTCATCGAGCAGGTCAGCCGATCGAATCTGCTCGGCCGCGGCGGCGCGGCGTTTCCGGCGGGCCGCAAATGGCGGGCGGTCGCCGCGCACGGCGGACGGAAATATCTGGTTTGCAACGCCGACGAGTCCGAGCCCGGGACGTTCAAAGACCGCGTCCTGATGGAAGGCGACCCGTTTGCCGTGATCGAAGCGATGGCCATCGCCGCCTTCGCCGCGGGCTGCCAAAAGGGTTTCATCTACATCCGCGGCGAATACCCGTTGGCGGCCGCGCGGCTGGAACACGCGCTGCGCGCGGCGCGCGCGTACGCGCTGTTCGAAGACGGCTTCGATATCGAGTTGCGCCGCGGCGCGGGCGCGTACATCTGCGGAGAAGAGACGGCGCTTTTCAACTCGATCGAGGGGTTTCGCGGCGAGCCGCGGAACAAGCCGCCGTACCCGACCGACGCCGGGCTTTTCGGCCGCCCGACGCTGGTCAACAACGTCGAGACGCTGGTCAACGTGCCGCGCATCGTGCTGGAAGGCGGCGAGGCCTACGCCGCGAGCGGAACCGGCGGCTCCGCCGGGCCGAAGCTGTTCTGCCTTTCCGGGCACGTGGCGCGGCCCGGCGTCTATGAGGCCGATTTCGGCATCTCGACGCGCGGGCTGATCGAGTTGGCCGGCGGGATTTCCGGCAGCGGCAAGCTGCAGGCGGTGCTGGTCGGCGGGGCCGCCGGAGCGTTCCTGTCGCCGAGCGATCTGGATACGCCGTTTACGTTCGAGGGCATGCGCGCCGTCGGCGCCGCGGTCGGCTCCGCGGTGGTCATGCCTTTCGACGATACGGTAGATTTGCGTAAAATACTGCTGCGCATCGCCGAGTTCTTCCGCGATGAGACGTGCGGCCAGTGCGTGCCCTGCCGCGTGGGCGCCGTCCGCCAGGAAGAGTTGCTGCAGCGTCTCGACCGCGGCAGGCCGCTCGGTTCGATCGCACAGGAAAGGAAGTTGCTGAAGGAAATCGGCCAAGTCATGCGCGACGCCTCGATCTGCGGCCTCGGCCAGACCGCATCGAGCGCGGTTGAATCCGCATTCGACCGATTCCCGATTTTCCGGTAGCGGCGCCATGGAGACCAACGCCAACCCCGACGCGCCCGACCTGAAGATTCCCGTTCCGCGAGGGCCGGTCCCGGAAGTTCCCGACCGGGCCGAAGCCTCGACGGTCGAGGTGACGATTGACGGCAAGACTGTTGCCGTGCCCGCGGGCGCGGCGCTTCTCGACGCCTGCCGTAAGGCCGGCGTCGAAACGCCTACGCTTTGCTATCTCGAAAATCTGACGCCGGTGAACGTCTGCCGCGTGTGCGTGGTCGAGATCGAGGGATCGCGGACGCTGGTTCCTTCCTGTTCGCGCAAAGTCGAGGCGGGCATGTCCGTCCGCACCGATTCCGAGCGCGTGCGTCTGAGCCGGCGCATGGTGCTCGAGTTTCTGGCTTCGACGGCCGACGTTTCGGCTGCGCCCGAGCTGCGCAAATACATGGCGGAATACGGCGCCGACCCCGGCCGCTACGGCGGCGGCCCCGAGCAGGCGGCGACGGCGGCGCAGCCGGTCAAGAGCGACAACGATCTCTATGTCCGCGATTACGCGAAGTGCATCCTTTGCTACAAGTGCGTCGAGGCCTGCGGCGAAGACGCGCAAAATACGTTTGCCATCGCGGTTGCCGGGCGCGGTTTCCACGCCGGAATCTCAACGGAATACGATGTGCCGCTGACGGAATCGGCCTGCGTTTATTGCGGCAACTGCATCGGCGTTTGCCCGACCGGTGCGCTGGTGTCGAAAGTCGAGCACGACATGCGCGAAGCGGGAACGTGGGACGAAACGCGGCAGGAGCGTACCGATACGATCTGCCCGTACTGCGGCGTCGGCTGCACCCTGACGGCGCATACGCAGGACAAACGCATCGTCAAGGTTTCGTCGCCGCTGGATCAGGAAGTGACCCGCGGGCATCTTTGCATCAAGGGGCGATTCGGCTGGCAGTTCGTCGAGCATATCGAGGGCGCGCAAAATCCCGCGGACAAAGGCGCCGCCATGCCCGCGGAAGACGCCTGAAACGGGGTTCCTCATGCCGCGCCCGAACGTGTACCGCCCGGCTGCCGCCGCTTGTTTGCTTTTCTGCGCGGCGCTTTTTTGCGCTTGCGGCGCGCCGCCGAAGCCGCCCAACGTGTTGTTCCTCGCCGTGGACGACTTGCGCCCGCAGACCGGCGCCTACGGCGAAAGCGGGATGGTCACCCCCAACTTCGACCGTTTCGCCGCGCGGTCGCGGCTGTTCGAGCGCCATTACGTGCAGGTTCCCACCTGCGGAGCTTCCCGCTATGCATTGCTGACCGGCAACCGCCCGTCGTCCGCCGCGCACACGCGCAACAATGCGATCCGCGATCTGCTGCCGAAGACCGAACAGAAAACGCCGGAGTCTTTCGCCCATCTGTTTCGCCGCGCCGGATACCGCACCGTGTCGATAGGCAAGATCAGCCACTACGTCGATGGACGCATCTACAGCTACGCGGGCGAGGGCGAAGGCGAGTTCGAGATGCCCTTCAGTTGGGATCGCCGCCTCATGCCTTACGAGAAATGGGGCACGGCCTGGAACGCCTTTTTCGGCTACGCCGACGGCTCCAACCGCAACATGGAGCGCGGCGCCTACCCGCCGTTCGAGAAGGCCGACGCGCCTGATACCGCCTATCCCGACGGGTTGATCGCCGAGGAAGCGGTCGCGCAGCTTCGCGAGTTGCAGGATGAGCCGTTTTTGCTGGCGGTCGGTTTTTTCAAGCCGCATCTGCCCTTCACGGCGCCCGCGGAATACTGGGATCTTTACGACCGCGCGGCGCTCGACGTTTCGCCGAACCCCGAAGCCCCGCAAGGCGTCAACCCGGCGAGTTTGCACCCTGGCGGCGAGATGTTCGGCAATTACAGGCACGACGAAGAGGGCGGCGCCGGCGTCCGCGTGTCGGACGACCATGCCCGCCTGCTGCGGCACGCCTACTATGCCTCGGTATCGTTCGTCGATGCGCAGGTCGGCAAGGTGCTGGACGAACTGAACAGGCTGGGGCTTGCCGACAATACGATTGTGGTTGTCTGGGGCGACCACGGCTGGCACTTGGGAGACCATGCCGTATGGGGCAAGCACACGACTTTCGAACGATCGCTGCACAGCGTCCTGATGATGCGAGTACCGGGCATGCCCGCGCCCGGCGCGCCGGCCCGCGGCATTGTCGAAACGCTGGATATCTACCCTACGCTGGCGGATTACGCGGGTCTGGAGGCTCCGGCGGGGCTGACCGGAAGCAGCTTGCGGCCGCTCCTGGAAGACCCCGCGCACCCGGGCAAGGACGCGGCCTTCGGCTACTGGCGGGGACGGCTGACCATGCGCACCGAACGCTACCGCATCGTCAAGTATGAGAACCCCGGAAACGGCCCCGAATACGAGTTGTTCGACCACCGCGGCGACCCGCACGAGACGGTGAACGTTGCCGCCGGCCGCGCCGAGGCCGCCGCCGCGCTGCGGACGCAACTCGAAACGCAGCGGCCCCAGATGCTTGCGCCCGATTCGACCGCGGACGGGCCATAGAAAATTGCGGGGGGCAGCCGGGGGATAGTCCGCTGCGCCGCCGTCCGATTTGGTTTCCGGCAGGTCTTAATACAACGCCAAGGGCAACTGCCGATCCCCCGCATCCGACCATGAGGGAAGCTGTACCCCGGCTTCCCGGGCCAATATGCCGAGGTCGAGGCCGGCGAGCAACTGAGCGGTGATGGGCCGTTTCGCATCCCAGAAAATGAACGAGTGGAAGAAATTCTTGGCGGCCTCTGAGTTGAGCAAGTCAGCGAGCAGCTTGGCGTCGCGTTCCGCGCGGCACGGGAGGAAATAGCAGGTGTCGTCGAACACGACCGGCTTGCCCTGTGCCGGGCCGATGCAACGAAAATCGAGGCGCTTGTAGAAACCCGAGGTCGCGACTTTCCACGGAGCGAAACTGTAGGCTCCGACGCCGAAGACGGAGAACCGGGGCCGGTTGCGGTAGATTGAGCTTGCCCGCCCGTCCAAACGGCCTGCGTGGGACTGGAGGTAGCTCCACGTCCGCGGGGCATCGCGCTCGATAAAGGAAGTTTCTTCTCCTATTGACCGTTGCGTGACGAGCATATGGCGCGACGGAATGGGGCGCGGCTTCATCAGTTCGGAACTTTTGAGCATGGGATACAGGTGGGTCGATTCGAGGCTCACGACTTCTCCCAATCCGTTTCTGAAATTGTTGCCTGCCGCGGGCCGCAGCTCCATGACTTGCGAGCAGTCGTGTTTCACGCCCGATCTCCATTTGAGAGGAGAGGCGCCGGAGAGATGGACGCATGCTTCGAAAGCATCCATATCTGCAACCAGTCGTCCATTGCGGAAGGCAAACTTCGATTCATGCGTAGATGCGTCGATCTGCGCGTAAACGTTGCATTCCTGCGATGCGGCTCCCGGTTCGAGTGTGCAAACCAGCAGACAGGCATCGACTGCGGCGCCGAAGTGCTTGACCGCGTCGATTGAGTATATGGCCGACGTTGCGATTTGCAAGTTTCGACTCCAGGCATGATGGAGCGCCTTCCGTGCGACTACGGTTTTGCACAGCATCGCCAGCACGGCCTTTTTCCCTGAAAGGCATTCCATGATGCGCAGCAGCATCCACTCCGAGATGTCGAAATTGCTTTTGCCCGTGATGGCGTCGAGGCCGTTGAGTCGATGGAAATTGGACTTGGCCGGCAGGTTTGCGCCGCCCAGCGCGCCTACGGCGGAGTTCGTTACCCAAGGCGGATTGCCGATAACGAGGATCGGCTCTCGAAGACGATCCATCAATTCGCGCCAATCCTTCTGAAAGAAGTCCTCGCAATGAACGTCTGCCTGCTCCACGGCCCCGGCGGTCTGCGCGTAGCTCGGGTTGACCTCGAACCCGAGATGGAGAGAACAATCCGGAAATGCTGCTACGGAGGCGCGGAGAAACGAACCCTTTCCGCAAGTCGGTTCGACAACGGACTTGGGGGATATTGCCAGACGACGAAGCAGCGCACATACTCCGCGGGCAAGCGCGTCGGGCGTTTGGAAGTCTCCAAATTCGACTTTCCGCTTCGTTTTCGCCTGCATGTGCTTACCCCGCGCGCACGATCCCATCGACTGCGCCCGCTATTTCGATAACCCGACTGTACTGGAGCCGCCATTGAAGGGCGTTGGAAATCGTCAAATACCCAAGTTTCGGCGGATTTTTCAGCAACTCTTCTGCGAGTTGAACAGCCCCTGCGTCGTCGATGGGCAGATTCCTGTCATTCATGAACGCAATCAGATCGTCCAGGTTGCCCTCGCGTTCAAGGATGATTTCGCGGATGCCTCGCGTGGTTTGGTAGTCGGCGGTGCGTGAGGCGTCGATAAAGATAGCATGGAGAATCTGAAGTCTCCCGGTTTGCTTCGCGTTATCGTCCGTTTTGCGGTAAACAAAGACGAGCAGAGAGTATCCAAGCCCGAATACTTTCTGCCGAGCGGACTTGAACGGAGAAGAAGACTGCGGTTGTTTGATGCTCGTGACTTTCAGGTCCACGTTGAGGCCGGGGAAGTCGATTCCTTTCGCTGAACTGCCCTCGTCGTAGGTGTATTTTGCGCGGAGTAGAGCATGGAACTTGTGTTCCAGGTACGTGCCTACCGCTTTACCGTCGGTGACGCCGTACAGGCTCGGTTCGTCGTGGGAAGATTCCCTGTCGGCAAGGGCTGCTGCTTCCCTGCGAAGCGCCTTGACGGTCAATCGGCGTTTCATGCTTCAATCGGCTTGGGCCGGCGGTTGCAGCAGGCCGAACATTGTTCCCTGAGGGTCTTTGCAATAGGCGTGCAGACCGACGCCCGGAATCTCTACCGGCCCGCGAATCGTCTCGCCCCCGGCTGCCTCGACCTTGGCCAGGATGGTATCGAGAGAGTCCACGCGGATGGTATGGATGACCTTTTGATCGAAATGGGCGCCCATGACGGCGCCGTCGATGCCGGGCTCGCCGCCGGAGCCGGTCGAAGCCGGCCAATAGGCTTGCGGGCCGTCTTCGTTGAACTTCCAGCCGAGAACGTTTTTATAGAAGGCGACGGCTTTTTCGGGCTCGGCGGAGAGGATTTCGAAATAGAATGGGCGGGGCATGGGCGCGAAGCCTCGGCGCGCGTGCGCAAGCCCCGAGTATAGCTCCGAGCAGCGCTTTCGGGCGATGAAATTGCGCGTCGGCGCACCGAAATCGGCAGCCGCCGAGGTCGAACACATGAAGGCGCTGCGCCAAGCCGTCGGCGCGGAGATCGATCTCATGGTCGATATCAATCAGGGCTGGGACGCGAACCGCGCGATCCGCGTCGGGCGCATGATGGAAGCCTGGGATCTCTATTGGCTCGAAGACCCCATCCATTTCGAGGACTACGGCGGCATGGCGCGCATCGCCGACGCCCTCGACGCGCCGATCGCCTCCGGAGAGTACCACTACGGCATGGCGCGCATCGCCGACGCCCTCGACGCGCCGATCGCCTCCGGAGAGTACCACTACGGCATGGCGCGCATCGCCGACGCCCTCGACGCGCCGATCGCCTCCGGAGAGTACCACTACGGCATGGCGCCCTTCGCCCACATGCTCAAGCGCGGCTCGATCGATATCGTCATGGTGGATTTGCTGCGCGCCGGCGGCATCGCCGGCTGGATGAAAACCGCAGCCCTGGCCGAGGCGGCGAACGTGCCCGTGGTGAGACATTTGGCGACAGAGATCCAGGCGCATACGGTCGCCGCCGCACCCAACGGGTTGACCGTGGAGCATATGCCCTGGACGTTTCTGATGTTCGAGCAGGAACCGGTCGTCGAGGACGGGGAAATCGTTTTGTCGGACGCTTCCGGGCTGGGGCTGTCGTTCGACGCCCTGGCATTCGACCGCGGCACGGCGTAGGGGTCTGAGGGCAAACGCGGCGCGGCGTGCTATTCGACGGCGATGGTGACGCCGGGTTGGCTTTGTCGGCCGCCGGCGGAGACGACCATCTCGGCGGCGGCCGCGCCGCCGGGTTCGACTGGGAATTGAGGAAGGTTCGGACAAGCCTATAGCATGATTGGAAGTTGCATGGCGACTTTCGATTGCAGGATTGTCCGCGCCGAGCCGGCGCGGATTTTGTCGGCGCAGGGGGGCGGTAATGGCAGCGGCTGAGCGTCCGCAGTTGGTCATCGTCGGGCGGCCGAACGTGGGCAAGTCCACGCTTTTCAACCGCATTACCCGCTCGCGGCGCTCGATTACGGGCGATGAGCCGGGCATCACGCGCGACCGCATCCGCATGCCGGCGGTCTGGAAGGGCAGGCCGTTCGAGGTTACCGACACGGGCGGCATGACGTTCGGCGAAGAGGGCGTTTTCCCGCAACTCGTCGGCGAGCAGGCGCGGGCGGCGGCGGCGGCGGCGGACCGGGTGATTTTCGTCATCGACGGACGCGCCGAGTTGACGCCCGACGATCGCGAGCTTGCCGCCTTGCTGCGGCGCGGGGGGCGCGCGGTAACGGTGGCGGTGAACAAGTGCGATACGGAAGCTCTCGACGCGCTGGCCGGTTCGTTTTACGAGTTGGGCTTCGCCGAGGTGATCGGCGTTTCGGCGGAGCACGGGCGCGGCATCGAGCGGTTGATGGAAGCCGCTGCGAAGGACTTTCCGCGCGCCGAGGACGAAGGAGAAAAAGATCGGCCCATTCGCACGGCCATCATCGGGCGTCCGAACGTTGGTAAATCGACGCTGCTCAACCGCATCGCGGGGCAGGGGCGCGCCATTGTTTCCGCGGTTCCGGGCGCCACCCGCGACGCGGTCGATGCGGAGGTTGTCCGCGGCGGCGGCCGCTTCGTTTTCGTGGATACCGCCGGCATCCGCCGCAAGGGCAAGACGACGCGCATGGCCGAGAAGCTCAGCGTGGTCATGGCGCGCCGCCATTTGCGCCTTGCCGACGCGGCGCTGCTGCTGGTTGATCCGCGGGAGGGCGTCACGGCGCTCGACGCGAATATCGCCGGCTATGCGCATGAAGCGGGCAAGGCTTGCGCGGTCGTGGTCAACAAGTGGGACGCCGCGGGAGAGAAGACGCAGGCCGCGTTCCGCCGGCACGTTCGCGAGCAACTCAAGTTTCTCGACTACGCTCCGACCGCGTTCGTCTCGGCGCTCACGGGCAAGGGCGTGGAAAGCCTGTTTCCGCTGTTGGAGAAGGGATACGCCGCCGCGCGGCGGCGCATCCCCACCGCCGAATTGAACCGCTTTCTGGCCGCGGTCGATTTCGAGCGCGTGACCGTGCCGGGCTACCGCAAGCCGAAGATCGCGTACGTCACGCAGGCCGCCGCTGCGCCGCCGACGTTCGTGTTTTTCACGAACCGCCCGGAGCCGTTCCATTTCGGGCTGGAACGGTATCTGATCAACCGTCTGCGCGAGGCTTTCGACTTCGAGGGGACGCCGATCGTCGTGCGCTCGAAGATGAAGCGCAAATAAGCCGGGCCGCGCCGCGGAGCGGCGCGGCCCGGCAGGGGCTAGGGGTTAGGGATTAGGGGGAACCGCACGGCTTCAGTGAAGAGAGAGTTGAACCCATCCGGTCGATTTTCGGCGGGGCGACGCCGAAAATAAGTGATCATTGGCGATCATTGCCGCGCAAGGTGAACAATCCATGCATGAAGCGCTTCTTTTCGTTCCATGAACCCCGTCATGCTTGACGGCGGCGCAGTGTTTGTGAGCCGGGCGGCTGCGCCCGCCGTTCCCAGCCTGTTTGTTCGGGTTTGCTTACAGCACGACGCCGAAGCGGGACTTGAGCAGCCAAGCCGCGAGAATTGAGATGAGCAGGAACCAGACGACCCAGTGCGTTCGCCAGGCGCCGAAGCCGATTTCGCGCGCGGGGTACTCGATTTCGAGCCAGGCGATCGCCGCGGCGTCGTAGCCGTCTTCGCCGGGCGCGAGCAACAGCCGCCGCCACCAAGCGCCCGCGCGGCGTTGCGGCGCATAGGCGAGCCCGCCGCCGACCACGGCGCTTTTGCGCAACTCGCCTTGCGGCGAGCGCAGGATCAATTCCGCCCGGCCTTCGCCGACGGCGCGCACGCGCCAACTGACTTCGCCGTCGGGCGGCACGCGCACTGCGGGGGTTTCGACGGCTATGCCCGGAGAAGCGGTCAGGCTGGGGGCTGCGCCGGACGGGTCGATTTTCGCGGTCACGAGCGCCGTTTCGCCGACGCGCAGCGGCCGGCGTCCATACACGGCGTCGAGGTGGGCATAGAAGATGACCATGGGCGCGGCCAGGAAAAGCATGGGGCGCGTCATATGCGCGGCGTACTTCGCGTTGTGGAGC
This sequence comes from Bryobacterales bacterium, assembly GCA_965242705.1. Lineage (GTDB taxonomy): Bacteria > Acidobacteriota > Terriglobia > Bryobacterales > UBA6623 > CATQHP01. The sequence goes on along the minus strand of OZ251486.1, from coordinate 2,947,528 downwards.
AGCAGGTCTTTTTGCGCCCGCAGCAGCAGTCGCGGGTCGTCGCCGAAAAGGCGCATTTCGAGCAGGTGCGCCTGCATGCGTTTTTTAGCGCGTTCGACGGCGCGTTGATTGGAAGTCTTGCCCACGACCCAGAGCATGGCGATGCCGATGAGGATCGACAGCAGCACGAACCCGGGCATGGCGCCCCAGCGCTCGAACGCGGCGGCATAACCGGCAACGCACGCGCGCAGCAGGCCGTTGAAGAGATCGACGGCCACGGCTTACTCGATATAGCCGAGACCCTGCAACCGCTGCGCGATCTCTTCGTCGGATGCGCCGTCTTCGATTTGCGCGAGCTCTTTTTCGAGCACGTGCTCGACGAACTCCCGCGGGGACGAATAGCCGCCCGCATCGGCGCAGCGCCGCACGCGCTCGAACAGGGCGGGTTCGAGTTCGATCTTGTTGGATGAGCCGAACATGACGAATCTTCATGATAGTCCGCCGCGGCCGGCTTCAACCACTGCGCCGCGGAGCGGTCAGAGCCAGTCGGCGCTCCACGAAGCCGCCGCCGCTTCGATGGCTGCCGGATCGACGGAAGTCAGGAAGGGAATCTCGCCGCGAACCGGAACCTGCCCCCAGGTTTCGATCGCCAGGCGGTTTTCGGCGTTCGGCGCGCCGACCAGCACGACGCCGGCGATTGGAAGATTGCGGCGGCGCAGGGCTTCGACGGTCAGCAGTGTGTGATTGATTGTGCCCAACCCCGAGCGCGCCGCGATAACGACGGGCAGGCCGAGCGCGGCGATGAGGTCGGCGATCATCCGCTTGTCGTTCAACGGCACGAGCAGCCCGCCGGCTCCCTCGATGACCCAGAAACGCTCGGGCGCGAGTCGGTTGCCGACGGCGAGCAATCGGTCGAAGTCGATGCGGCGGCCGGCCAAACGGGCGGAGAGATGCGGGGAGAGCGGCCGCTCGAGGCGGACGCCTTCATTGCAGATTTCCTCGGACGCGCAGGCTGCCAGCCGGGCAACCTCGGCGGTGTCGTCGTCTTCTTCGATGCCCGTCTGGACGGGCTTCCAGTAACCCGCGGCGCGGCTGCGGCGCAAAGCGCGCACCAGCACGGCGGAGACGACGGTTTTGCCGACGCCGGTGTCGGTACCGGTTACGAAGACGCCGCGCACGCTGCGACCCCGCGCAATTCTTTTTTGAGAACCGCCGCGAAGCGGTCGAGTTCGTCCGCGGTCAGCCCGGCGTTGAGCGAGACGCGCAGGCGGGCCGTTCCGGCGGGCACGGTCGGCGGGCGAATCGCGCGGACATCGTAACCGGCGCTTTGCAGGCGCGCGGCGGCTTCGACCGCGGCGTCGTTCGCGCCGAGCACGACGGGCAGCACGGGGGAATCGTCCGGCGGCATGCCCAGCCGTTCCCTGAGGCCGCGGGCAAGGGCGCGCACACGGCGGCGCAGGCCGGGTTGTTCGGCAATCAGGTCGAGCGCTTCGTCGACGGCCTCGGCCGCCGCGGGCGGGGGGGCGGTGGAGAAAACGAACGGGCGGGCGGTCTGGATCAGGTAGTCTTTCGCCCATGCGGGGCCGCAGACGAACGCTCCGGCGACGCCCAGCGCCTTGCCGGCGGTGTTGACCGAGAGGAAGACGTCCGCGGCGCAGCCGAGTTCTTCGATCAGGCCGCTGCCGCTTGCGCCGAAGACGCCCACGGCGTGCGCCTCATCGACGATCAGCGAGAAATCGCACACGGCGCGGAGCCGCGCGTAGGCGGCGAGCGGAGCGCGGTCGCCGTCCATGCCGAACAGGGATTCGGTGACGACGAACCGCCGCCCGGCGCAGGGTTCTCGGGCGAGAAGCCGTTCGAGCGCGGCGGGGTCGGCGTGGGGGAAAACGACGCGGCGGGCTTTCGACAGGCGGATGCCGTCGATGATGCTGGCGTGGTTCAGGGCGTCGGAAAAGACCAGGTCGCCTTCTTCGAGGAAGGTCGTCAACACGCCCAGGTTGGCGGCCCAGCCGGTGCTGAAATACAGCGCCGCTGCGGCGCCTTTCCAGCCGGCGAAGCGTTCTTCCACTCGGCGGAAGGCGTCGCGGTGGCCGCGCAGCAGGCGCGACGCCGTGGAGCCGACGCCCAATTGTTCGGCGGCGGCGGCGAAGCGCCGCTTGAGGCGCGGATGCCGGGCCAGGCCGAGGTAATCGTTGGAGCAGAGGTCGATGCCGCGGGGCGGCGCAAGGGAGCGCGCGAGGCCGTTGCTTTCGAGCGCCGCGAGGCGGGAGCGAACGCGCCTTTCGAGCGGGCCGTCCATCACGCCGCCGCGGGAGCTTCCGCCTGCGTAACCGGTTCGGCGCAGAGCTTCATGCCCATGCGTTCGAGCAGGCGTTCGTCTTCGCCGACGCCCGGGTTGGGGGTCGTCAACAGTTTCTCGCCCATGAAGATCGAATTGGCTCCGGCGAGGAAGCAGAGCGCCTGACCTTCTTCCGACAGCGCGAGGCGTCCGGCGGAGAGGCGCACCACGGCGCGCGGCATGAGGATGCGGGCAGTGGCGACGGTGCGCGCGAAATCGAGCGGGTCGACGGCCGGCCTGCCGGCCAGCGGCGTACCCGCGACGCGGACCAGACTGTTGATCGGCACGCTTTCCGGATGCGGGTCTTGCGCCGCCAATTGCTGCAGCAGGCGCAAGCGGTCGGCAATGCTTTCGCCCATGCCGATAATGCCGCCGCAGCAAACGGTGACGCCGGCGTTGCGCACTCGCTGGAGCGTGTCGAGGCGGTCGCGGTAGGCGCGGGTAGTGATGATGTTGCCGTAGAATTCCGGGCTGGCGTCGAGGTTGTGATTGTAGGCCGTCAGGCCGGCCTCGGCCAGGCGGTCGGCCTGCTGCTGGGTGAGCATGCCCAGCGTGCAGCAGGCTTCCAGCCCCATCGCGCGCACGCCGCGCACCATCTCGACGACGCGGTCGAACTCCGCCCCGTCGGGGGCGTCCCGCCAAGCGGCGCCCATGCAGAAGCGGGTCGCGCCCGATTGCTTGGCGCGGCGGGCTTTCGCGAGCGTTTCGTCGAGGCTCGAGAGCGCTTTCGGCTCGACATCGGTCTTGTAGTGGGCCGATTGCGGGCAGTAGGCGCAATCTTCGGGGCAATTGCCGGTTTTGATGCTCAACAGGACGCAGCCCTGGACTTCATCGGGGTTGTGATGGGCGCGGTGCGCGGTCTGCGCGCGGTAGATCAGCTCGGGCAGCGGCAGATCGTGGATTTCGCGGATCTCGTCGAGCGTCCAATCGTGGCGGATCATCTGAGAACCATTATCGTACAGGGGCGTCTTGCCGCCGGCGGTTGAGAACGGCGGCCGGCAGGAACTCACCGCGCGGGCGGTTATTGCGGCCAACCGAGGATGTCGTCGATGGTGTTGGTTGCTATGGGGTGGTAGCCCGGGCGGGCCTGGCGGTAAACGGCCAGCGCACGCTGCTTGCCCTGCTCGGTTTTGGCCAACTCTTCGTAGAGCGGTTTGAGGAATTTGCGCCGTCCGACTGCGGTCAGGAATCGGGTCAGCGCCGGTTGGGCGGGGGCGTAGTCGTTGCGCGCCGCCATGATGAGCCATTGGCAGAGGATTTCGGAGTTGCCGGAATCGGTGAGGCGGAAGGCGCGGTCGAGCTCGGCCATGCGCGCGGCCGCGAGCTCGTCGGGAAGCGTGCGCAGGAAGCGGAGCCAGTGCTGCGTGGTCCAACCGCCGACGGGCAGCGCTTGCGCGGACAGCGCCCCATCGAGCCACTGCGCGGCCTGGGCTTCGAGTTCCTCGAAAGCGTCGGAGACGGGTTCGCTGCGGCGCTCGGGCAGGCCGGGTTTTTCGACCCACTCTTCGACGTCGATTTTTTCGGCTGTTTCGGGGCGGGCAGCCAGCAGATTGGTTTTCAGATAGTCCGTGAAGTCGGCCGTGGTGATGCTCTGGAAGGCGAAGCGGTCGAAGTAGCCGCGCAGGAACGGGTCGAACGCCTCGCGCCCGACGGTTTTTTCCAGAGTGCGCAAGAAGAGCGCGCCCTTGACGTAGGGGACGCCGGTAAAGCCTTCGTCGGGGTCGCGGCCCGCCAGATCGACGTGCAGTATCTGGTCGCGTTCGTCGAGCGTGGCCATTTCTTCCTTGAGCGCTTCGATTTCGAGCACGGTTTCCATGGCGGCGCGCTCGGGGCCGTAAACGAGCTCCTGGATGCGTTCTTCGATGTACATGGTGAACCCCTCGTTGAGCCAGAAGTCGCGCCAAGTGGCGTTGGTCACCAGGTTGCCCGACCAGGAATGCGCGAGTTCGTGGGCGATCAGGTTGACGAGGCTCTTGTCGCCCGCGATGACGGTGGGGGTGGCGAAGGTCAGTCGCGGGTTTTCCATGCCGCCGAAGGGGAAGCTGGGCGGCAGCACGAGGATGTCGTAGCGCCCCCAGCGGTAGGGGCCGTAGAGTTTTTCCACGGCCTGCATCATGCTTTCGGTGTCTTCGAACTCGGCCGCGGCGGACTTGGCGACGGAGGGCTCGGCGTAGATGCCGGTGCGCTCGCTCATCGGTTCGAAAACCAGGTCGCCGACGGCCAGGGCGATGAGGTAGGAAGGGATGGCCTGGGGCATTTCGAAACGGTATTCGCCGCTGCGTTCGGCGCCGGGCTGCATTTCCGCGCTCATGACCGCGAGCAGGTTCGCCGGCGTTCGTATCGTCGCCGCATACGCGGCGCGCACGGCGGGCGTGTCTTGCAGGGGAATCCAGGTGCGCGCGTGGACGGCCTGCGATTGGGTGAAGAGGAACGGCGCTTTCTTGCCGGCGGTTTGCCGGGGTTCGAGCCATTGCAGGCCGGTTGCGCCCGGGTCGGTCGCATAATGCACGCGCACGCGGTCGGCGCCGTCGAGCGGGATTGTCAGGGGCGCGCCGAGAACGGGGTCGGCCTCGCCGAGATCGAAAGCGGTTTCGCGGAACGGCGCGCCGCCGGAGGCGGTTTCGACCCGCTCGATGGTCAGGGTTTTCGTATCCAGAACGAGGCTGTCGGCGGCGCCTTCGAGTTGCAGCACGGCGCTGCCCCGCAACTGCCGGGCTTCGAAATCGACGTCGAGATCGAGGTCGATGCGCCGCACACGCACGTCTTCGAAATTGGCGTAGGAATGGAGGTCGGCGCGCGGGTCGTCTCGGCGCGCCGCCGTATCGGTGGTTGTCGTACAGGAAAAGGCCATAACCAGGGGGATGAGGAAGCGGCGGCGCATGGCGGGGAACATCGGGTCAAGACCATCATAGCGGCGGGCGGGGAGGCGGGCCGCAGAGGGCGGCGGCTATTCCCTGGTGATGAACTCGTCGAGATTGAGCACGGCGCGGCAGAGTTGGACCCAGGCCGCGCGGTCGGAGCGGCTGCGCGTTTTCCGGCGCTCCCAGAAAGTTTGCGCCCGGCCGCGCTCGGCGGGGGCGGGGCCGCGGCTGAGCGCGAGCCGCGTCAGGTAAGCGAAGCGCTCGCCGAACGATTCTCCGGTTTCGGTGGTTACGCGGTGCGCCAGGGCTTGGGACGCTTCGACGAAAACCTCGTCGTTGAGCAGGTTGAGCGCCTGGAGCGGGGTATTCGAGCGTTCGCGGCGGGAAACGCTGACCAGAGTCGAAGGCGCGTCGAAGTTGACCAGCATGGGGTAGGGCGACGTGCGCCGGAAGAAAACGTACAGGCCGCGGCGGTAGCGTTCGGGGCCGCGATCGGCTTCCCAGTTCTTTTTGGAGTAGCTCAACTCGGCGATGCCGGTTGGTTGCGGGGGGAAGACGCTTTCGCCGCCGATCTTGGGATAGAGCAGGCCGCTGACGGCCAAGGCGTTGTCGCGCAGCAATTCGGCGGAGAGGCGCAGGCGGTTTTGCCGCGCCAGCCAAGCGTTATTTGGGTCGCGTTCGTCGACCCGGGGCCGCGAGCGCGACGATTGGCGGTAGGTTGCGGAGGTGACGATCAACCGGATCAGCGCCTTGCGGCTCCAATCGAGGCGGACGAATTCCGTCGCCAGCCAGTCGAGCAGCGCGGGGTGGGAAGGCGGTTCGCCCTGCGTACCGAAATTTTCGGCGGTGGCGACGATGCCGCGCCCGAAGAGTTCCTGCCAAATACGGTTGGCCGCGACGCGGGCGGTGAGCGGGTTGCGTTCGGAGGCGATCCATTCGGCAAGGCGCAGCCGGGCGGGTTTCGCCGCGGCGCGGATTTCGGGCAGGACGGCCGGCCCGGCCGGGGCGACTTCGAGCCCCGGGGCGCGGTAGTCGCCGCGCAGGGCGATGCGCGTCGGGACGGGTTTGGCCCGTTCGATCATGGTGTAGGCGAGGGCTCGCGCGGGCAGAGCGGCGGCGAGATCGGCGAGGAGCTTGCGGGTTTTGTCGATGCGCTGTTTGACGGCGGCGTCTTTCTGGAAATCGGGGCCGCCGCCGCGCAGGAACCAATCGGCGACCTTGTCGCGCTCGATTTCGGTGAGCGCCGCGGCCGGCGCGCGCATCAACCAGTCGGCGCGGTCGTTGGCGGCCCGCCATTCGGTGACGGAATGATCCCAGTCGGTGCGCGCGCCCGGGTTGTCCATCGCCTCGACGATGCGCGCCCGCCACTCGGCCTGAAGCGCGGCGATGCCGTTTTCTTCGAGGATGCGCCGCCGTTCGGCGCGGTAGGCGGGGTAGGCGCGCAGGTACGGCCCGAGCTCGCCCGGCAGGGGCGCGGCGATATCGCGTTCGACGGAGTTGTTGAAGAAGGCGAAAAGCTCGTAGAACTCTTTTTGCGAGATCGGGTCGTATTTGTGATCGTGGCATTGGGCGCAGCCGACGGTCAGCCCCAGCCAGGCGCCGGCCGTCGTGCTGACGCGGTCGATGGTTTCTTCGAAGCGCTTTTCGACGTTGGGCACCCCGGCCTCGCGGTTTTTGATGCCGTTGCGCAGAAAACCGGTGGCGACGCGCTGCTCAACCGAGGCGCCCGGCAGCAGGTCGCCGGCGATTTGTTCGACGGTGAAGCGATCGAAGGGCGCGTCGCGGTTGACGGCTTCGATGACCCATTGCCGCCAGCGCCAGGCATGGGGGCGGAGGGGGTCGCGCTCGTAGCCCTCGCTGTCGGCGTAGCGCGCCAAGTCGAGCCAGGGGAGCGCCCAGCGTTCGCCGAAATGCGGCGAGGCGAGCAGTTGCTCGACCGTTTTCTCGTAGATTTTCGGGTCGGCGGAGTTGACGTAGGCATCGCTCTGCCGCGGGGTCGGCGGCAGTCCGATGAGGTCGAGATAGAGGCGGCGGACGAGCGTGTTCTTGTCGGCTTCGGGCGCGGGATCGACGCCCTCGGACTCGAGCTTGGCCTGAATGAAGCGGTCGATCGGATGGTTGGGAGTCGGCCGCGCCGCGAGCGCGGGCAGTTGGGGGCGTATGGGGCGTTGGAACGCCCAATGGGTTTGCGCCGCGCCGGCCGCGGCGGGCCGGCTCGGGGCGTCGGGCCACTCGGCGCCGGCGGCGATCCACTCGCGCAGCGCGGCAATCTCGCCCGCTGCGAGCGGGGCGCCTTCGGGCGGCATTCTGAAGCCCGCTTCGCCGCCGGCAACGCGGGCGATGAGCTTCGAGCCGGCGGGGTCGCCCGGGGCAATTACGGGGCCGGAATAGCCGCCCTTGAGCGCGGCCTCCCTGTCGTCGAAGCGCAGGCCGTTCATTTGCTGCGAAGGGCCGTGGCAGGCGTAGCAGCGGGTATGGAAGATCGGCTCGATATCGCGGAAGAAATCGACCGCCGGATAAACGGGAAGCGCTGCGAACAGCGCCAAGCCGGCGAGCGGCCAAAACCTCATGCCGCCATTATAGACAGCGGCCGGGGGAATCGCGGGGCGGGGCCGCCATGCCGCGCGCGCGGATTTCGCCGCGCGCCGGTCAGGCGCTCGGCTTGCCCGCGAGCAAACGGGCGGGCAAGCCGATGATCGAGCGCAAAAGATCGAAAACGCCGCCTGTAACGATGCCCAGCAAGCGGAAGGGAAGCAGCAGCAGCCAGACGATGGGGTAGGCGATCAGAGCCAGCAGGGCCAGCGGCCAACACAGCGCGAGCAGCAACAACCAGAGCAGAAAGGCAAGCATTTTCCTTACGCCGCCGCCGGGCCGCGGTGAAAGGGGAACCCCCCTTTGGCGCGAAGCTCCGCGGCGCGAACGACTTCCGTTCATATATACGAGCGGAAGGTTTCGTTCGTTCCCGTTTTCAGGCCGGCGGCGTGCGGACGGTTGTTTGGGAGCAGTCGATTGGGGCAGCCGATTGGGGACGATTGGCCGTTCGGTTTGGGACAGGCGGGCGCGTTGGTTCGAGACGGAGACGGTTTGGGGCGGGGGCGGTTTGGGGCGGGGGCGGTTTGGGGCGGGGGCGCCGCGGGCGGTCAGGGTTCGCTGTTGCCGACCCGGCCTTCTTGCAATTGCCCCAGCGCGGCGGCGCGTTCCTGCTTGCGCCGGAAATCTTCGGCGGTTTCCGAGGGATTCCAATACCAGGGGTGATCGACGTGCGAGCCGGCCATGACGGCCTCGATGCGTTTGACGATTTCGGGGTAGGCGCCGGCAAGATCGCGGCCGCCGCGGATGTCTTCTTCGATGAGGTACAGCTCGGTTTTGCGCTCCGGATTCTTGCGGTACGCCTTCCAGGGACCCATGCGCACGGCTTGCTCGCGTCCGGCGGACCAATAGAGCGGCCGGCCGGCGGGGAAGGCGGCTTCGTTTCCCGCGAGCAGCGGAGTCAGGCTTGCGCCGTCCGCGGGGCGGGGCGGTTCGATGCCGGCAAGGTCGGCGAAGGTGGGCATGAGGTCGATGAGCCACACGGGGACGCCGGAGACCGAGGCGGCGATTCGTTTCGGCTGGTGAACGAAGAAGGGAATGCGCAGGCCGCCCTCGAGCACGGAAAATTTGCCGCCGCGGAACGGCCCCTTGTTGCGGAAGAACGGGTCGTCCGGCCAGTTTGCTGAGGCGTTGCCCCGCGCGGTGTAGCCGCACATCGAGTAGCCGTTGTCGGAAGCGAAAACGATCAGCGTGTCGTCGTAGAGGCCGCGTTGCTTGAGCAGCGCAACCAGGCGGCCGGCGAAGGCGTCGAGCCGCGAGACCATCGCCGCCCACTCCTTATGAGCAGTGGTCGGGAAATCATCGCGCCGATTGAACGCGCCGAGATCGTCCACGATCAGCGGGCCGTGCGGAAGCTGCGTCGCAAAATAGAGGAAAAACGGATTGTTGCGGGGCCGTTCGACGAAGCGCAGCGCGCGCCGCTCGATGACCGCTTGCGAATAAACCGCCTTGGCGGGGTCGGCGACTCCCGGCGGGATGAGCCTGCCGTCGGCGGTGTAGCGCTTGCGGTCGCCGCGGGCCTCGGGCCGCGTACGGTTGTCTGCGTAGAGTTGTTCCATGTCGAAGCCGGCATTGCCCGGATAGTCGATTCGCTTGTCGTTCGCGTAGAGGTAGCGGGGGAAAAACGTGTGGGCGCGGCGCTGGTCGTAGAAACCGAAGGCAACGTCGAAACCCTGCTTGTCGGGCGTGCCCGGGGTGCCGGGCAGGCCGATGCCCCACTTGCCGAAGAAACCCGTTGCGTAGCCCGCCCGCTTGAGGTTTTCGGCAATGGTGACGTCTTCGGGGCGGAGGTGGTCTTGTCCGCGCGCGCTCCTGTTGCGTCGGATGGGCGCATGGCCGGTGTGCAGGCCGGTCATCAGCGTTCCGCGCGAGGGGGCGCACTCGGGCGCGCCGGCGTAGGCCTGCGTGAAGCGAACGCCCGCGGCGGCCAGAGCGTCGAGATGGGGCGTTTGGAACTTGCTTTGCCCCCAGATGCTCAGATCGCGGAAGCTGAGATCGTCGGCCAGGATCAAAACGATATTCGGTCTGGAGCCGCTCAAGGGCGGTTGCCCGAAGGCGGCGGCCGACAGCAGGAAGAAAGGAGCGAGGCGGCGCATGGCTGCGCAAGTCAGGGTAGCAGCGGACGGGGCGCGGGCGCGGCTGTTCCGCGATAGCGCCGGCGCTTGACACTCCGCCGCGGGCGGTGAGATGCTATCGCGCATATGATCGGCCGCCGCGAATTCCTGATCGGCGCCTCCGCCGGAGCTTGGGCCGGCGGCTGCGGATACCCGAAACTGCCCCGCCCCAACATCCTGGTGCTGATGCCCGACCAGTGGCGCGGCATGGACTTGGGCATCATGGGCCATCCGGACGTACGCACGCCGAACATGGACCGCCTTGCGGGCGACGGCGTGCTGTTGACCAACACATCGGCGAATTGCCCGGTGTGCTGTCCGGCGCGCGGCACGCTGCTGACGGGCCGCTACGGCCACGAGCACGGGGTCGACGTCAACGACGCGCCGCTGCCGGACGCTGAAATCACCATCGCCGAAACCGCCCGCGGGCACGGCTACCGCACCGGCTTCATCGGCAAGTGGCATCTTGAAGGCGGCAAGCGCCTGCCGGGTTTCGTGCGCCCCGAGCGGCGGCAGGGGTTCGAGTTCTGGGCCGCCAACATCTGCTCGCACGACTACTGGAACATGCATTATTTCCGGGGGGATTCCCCGGAGCCGATCCCGATGAACGGCTACTCGGCGCGTTTTTTCACCGACGAGGCCATTTCGTTCATCGAGGCGGAGGACGAAGCTCCGTTTCTGGCTTACGTGCAATGGGGGCCGCCGCACAACCCTTACGTCGCGCCGCCCGAGTACATGAACATGTACGACCCCGACGCGCTGACCATGCGCGAAAACTGGAACGGCGCGGTCGAGCGGGCGCGGGGGCGGCAAATCGGCAGCCGCAGCGATATCGCCGGCTACTACGCGGCCATCACGTTCATCGACGACGAGGTCGGGCGCATCGTCGATGCGCTGAAGAAGGCCGGCCGCTTCGAGAATACGATTCTTTTCATCACCTCCGACCACGGCGACATGCTCGGCTCGCAGGGAACCTATCTGAAGCGCAAGCCGTGGGCGGAGTCGATTCACGTGCCGGGCATCCTGCACTATCCGGCGGGAGCGCGCGAGGGCGTTGCAACGAACCTGCCGTTTTCGCACGTCGATGCGGCGCCCACCTTGCTGGGGCTGGCGCGCTTGCCGATTCCGCAGGGCGCGTCGGGGCGCGATCTGTCGCGATACCTGTTCATCGAGGAGCAGGGCGGCGCGCCCGAGGCCGAGGCCGGCGTGGAGTCGGTTTATTTGCAGAGCTATACGCCGACGGAGCAGTCCGGGTTTCCGGCTTGGCGCGGGGTGCGCACCGAACGCCATACCTATGCGCGGCGCGAAGGGGAAGCCTGGCTGCTCTACGACAATGAGGCGGACCCTTTTCAGAAAGACAATCTGATCGGCAAGCCGGAGCATCGGGAATTGCAGGCGAAGCTGGACGGGATGACGATGGACTGGTTCGAACGGACGGGCGACAGTTGGCGCGAGCGGAGCGACAGGCCCTACCGCTAGGGGCGCGCGGGGAGGCGGGGAATCGTGAACGGCGAGAGCGGCGGCGGGCGGCCGCGGCGAGAAAAACGACCCGCGGGGCGGTCGGTTCCATTTTGGCCGTTGGCGGCGCTTGCTTTGTTCGCCGCCCTGTTTTTCAACCCGGCGCCGTGGGACAACGACAGGCTGCTCGCGGGCATTCCGCTCAACCTGGTCTATCACTCGGGGTTGTGCGTGGCCGCCTCGGCGGCGATGTGGGCGGTCACGCGCAAGGCATGGCCGGATTATCTGGACCGCGGCGAATAAGCGGGAGCGGAAACCCATGATCGCCGCCGTAGTCGCCGTTTATCTGGCGCTGGTCGCGTTGGTCGGCCTGGCGGGGCGGCGTCTTTTCCAGGGGACGGGCGAGGATTATTTCGTCGCCGGCCGCACGATTGGGCCGGCGGTCCTGCTGCTGACGCTGGTCGGGACGAACATGACGGCGTTCACCATGCTGGGCTTGTCGGGGGAGGCGTACAACCGCGGGGCCGCGGTTTTCGCTTTCGTGGGCTCGAGTTCGGCGATTCTGGTTCCGTTCATCTTCTATTACCTGGGCACGCGCTGCTGGTGGCTGGGCAAGCGCTACGGGTACGTGACGCAGGTTCAGCTTATCCGCGACCGCTACGGTTCCGGGGCGCTGGGAACGCTGCTGTTCGCGGTGACCGTCCTGCTGATGCTGCCGTACATCCTGATCGGCGTGAAGGGCGGCGGCGACGCGCTGAACGCTATTACTGGCGGCGCGGCGGGCGGCATTCCGCCGTGGGTCGGCAGCCTGGCCGTTTGCGCGGTGACGTTCCTTTACGTGATCTACGGGGGGATGCGCAGCACGTCGTGGGCGAATGCCTTTCAGACCGCGGTTTTCATGACGGTTTCGGCGGCGGCGTTTTTCGTCATCCTGAACGAGTTCGGCGGCGTGGAAGCGGCCATGCGCTCGCTCAGGGAGCGGCACAGGGAACTGGTGGTGTTCGGCGCGGATTCGCATTCGCGGCTGCTGTTGCTTTCGTATTTCTTCATTCCGTTGTGTACGGGCGCGTTTCCGCATCTTTACGCGCATTGGCTTTCGGCCAGGCGGGCGGGCGCCTTCCGCACGGTGCTGGTTTTTTATCCGCTTTGCTTTCTGGCCGTGAATTTTCCGATTGTCATCCTGGGCATGACCGGGCGGCTGGCTTTCGAGCCGCCTCTCGACGGGCCGATTCTGGTGAAGCTGATCGTCGGCTACACGGGCGGCCTGCTGGCGGGCTGTCTTGCGGCGGGGGTTTTTGCGGCGATCATGTCGTCGCTCGACTCGCAGAGCCTTGCGCTGGGGGCGATGTTCACCGAGGATATCGTGCGCCATTACGGCTTCGCCGAACAGTTGACGGAACAGCGGCAGGTGCTGTTCGGCAGGACTTTCGCCGCGCTGTTTCTGAGCGCGGCTTTCGTCTGCTCGCTGCTGGTCGATCAATCGATTTTCGCGCTCGGCTCGTGGTCGTTGACCGGCTTTGCGGGGCTGCTGCCGATGTTTGCCGCCGCGCTTTACTGGCGGCGCAGCAGCAAGGCCGGCGCGGCGGCGGCGGTCGTCACTGTCGCCGGGCTGTGGATATATTTTTTTGCGGACTCGTTGGGGGTCGAGGGGGCGTACAGCATTGGCGGAACGGGCTTGCTGCCGATCGCGGTCATCGTGCCGGCGTCGGCCGCGGCGGTGCTGTTCGTGTCGCTGTTGACGCGGCCGCCGGCTGACGCGGCGCGGTTTTTCCCCGAGGATTGACTTGGCGGTGCGGGCTCGGCCGTTTCCGAGACGCCGCGTTCGGCGCCGGCGGGAAGCCGGTCAATCGTTCTCTTGCCGCCCGTCCTCTTCCTGCCGGCCCGCAAACGGAGCTTTCCGGCGCCGCGCGCCGATTGGGGGCGGGTTTTCGCTCAGGGCGCGGCGGCGAGGTCCGCGGGGCGGGCGAGCCGGAATACCAGTTGGGTTTCGGAAGGAACGGCGGCGGGGGCGCCGCGGGTGGCGGCGACGGTTCCGCCGCCTGCGCCTGCGCCGGCTCCGGCGCCGATTTTGGCTCCCTTGGCGCCGCCGGCGACGGCTCCGACCGCGGCGCCTATGCCGGTCAGGAGGCCGACCTTGACGGCGTCGCGCTTGACCGTGGATTCGGCTTGGCGGGCGAAAGGCTCCGTCTCGATGTCGATCCGCCGACCGTCGGCGGCGTGCAGGCGGACGAGCTCGAGCGCGATGTTGGCGCGGCCTTCGACGCGCCCGCCCGGGTCGGCTTCGACAATGCGGCCGTCAACTTGCGCGTGTCTTTCGGCGATGGTCACGCCGTCCACGACCAGGGGCGCGGTCAAGGAAGCGGCAAACGCATCGCCGGTCCGGTTCCTTTTGGTCGAAACGGAATCGATCATGCGCACGGCGAGACGATAGCCGGCGGGCAGGGTGACTTTTCGCGGGGCCGCGGCAACCTGCGGTTTCAGGGGTTTTGCCGGTTGCCGCGCCGGCGGGGCGGCCTGTTCGGGGGGCGTCTGCGGGGACTTGTCGGCGGTCGGCGCTTCAGCGGGCGTCGCGGTTTCGGCGGGCGCGGCGGGCGGCGGCGCGGCGTTCACGGGCGCGGGCTTTGCCGCCGGGGCCGGGTCGGGGGCCGCGGCAGGGGCGGGGGGCGCCGGCGGCGGCTTTTCCGCGGGAACCGGCTGTTGCGCCGCGGTTTCGTGCGGGCGTTGCGGGGCTTGCCGCACGGCAATCACGCCCAGCAGCGCGGCGATGACGACGAGCAGAGCCAGAATTCCGATTTGTACGCCTTTCACTTCAACCTCCCGAGGTGCTTCGGCTCTAAGACGCGGAGCGGGGGACGGGCGTTACACGGCGCGGGGAGAGAAGCCGCGGCGCGCATTGCCCGCTGCCCGCCGGGGCTGGGCGTCAGCGCGGGGCGCGGTGGACGCGCACGTATTGCGGCCCGACGGCGGCGAGGTTGACCGTGCCGCACATGGCCATGTCGCGGGCGAGCTCCGTTTGCAGCAACTCGATCACGGTGCGCGCGCCGCGGGCGCCGTAGGCGGCGAGTCCCCAGACGGCGGGGCGGCAGACGAGGACGGCGCTTGCGCCCAGGGCCAGCGCTTTCAGCACGTCGCCGCCGCGCCGGAAGCCGCCGTCGATGAGCAGGGGAACGCGGCCGTCGAGTCCGCGCGCGATTTCCGGCAGGGCGGCGATCGGTTCCGCCGATGGGCCGCCCGAACCGGCGCCGTGGTTGGAGACGACGATACCGTCGGCGCCGTGCTCCGCCGCGGCGCGGGCGAGATCGAGGTTCATGACGCCCTTGAGGAGCAAGGGAACCGAAACGGCGTCGCGGATGCGGTCGAAAAAATCCCAGTTCGGTTGCTGCGCGGCGGGCGGGCCGGGCTGCAGTGTGATTGCGGCGGCGGCGCAGCCCGCGCGGACCATGCCGCGGACGCGGGCGGCGGCCGCGGCGGCGTCTTCCGCCGCGTAAACCTGCGCCCACAGTCCGGCTTCGGCTTTTTCGGCGACGCGCTCGACCGGCGCATCGCAGCGGCCGGCGAGCATCATGACCGCCTTGGCCCGGGAGGCGCCTTCGGCCATGGCCGCTTCGCCCTCCGCGTGGAACTGTTGCTGGCGGGCGATTGGCCCGACGACGATCGGGGCGAACATCTCCCGGCCGAACAGCTTGGCGGTCAGGTCGAGGGCCGTCGTGTTGACCATCATGCGCGGGCGGAAGGTGATGCGGTCGAAGCCGCCGCGCGCCGTTTCCGCGACCGTTTGGTAAACGGCGCTGGCGAGCTTGCGCCGGGCCATGGGTTCGAACTCGCGCGTATTGACCAGTTCATCGACGGGGGCGATGCGGCCCGGCGGCTCTCCGCGCAACTTCGGCTCGCGCTGCGCCTGCAGGAGGGGAGAGGCGGCCAGCAGCGCGGCGAGCCTCGCGGCGGCCTCGCGGCGGGTGAGCGCGGCGCCGTTCACGGCAGGTCGAGCCTCAGCAGGCCGCGGTCGGCCTCGGCCGGGGTTGCGCAGCCGGCCCGTTTCATGGCCAGCGCCAGTTCGGCCTGCACGATCTCGAGTACGCGCTGTACGCCCGCCGCGCCGAAAGAGGCCAGGCCCCAGCGCGGGACCCTGCCCAGGCATACCGCTTTCGCGCCCAGCGCCAGCGCCTTGAGGACGTCGCTTCCGCGGCGGAAGCCGCCGTCGATCAGCACGGGGACGCGGCCGCCGACGGCATCGACGATTTCAGGCAGCGCTTCGAGCGTCGAAGGCGAGTAGTCGAGACCGCGGCCGCCGTGGTTGGAGACGATGACGCCGTCGAGTCCGTGCTCGATGCAGAGCAGCGCGTCTTCGGGCGTGAGAATGCCCTTGGCCAGCATGGGCGCGCGCACCATCGGGCGCAGGCCGTCGAAGAGCTTCCATTCGTACCAGAGCCGCGATGAGGTAAAGCGGTAGGGGTTCTGCGGTTTTGCGCCCGGGCGGACGCGCGGGCGGCGGCGGGCGGAAAGGTTGCGATCGTGCCCCGAACGGTCGTAGTAGGCGGCCTGTTGGTCGATGGTGACGACGACGGCGCGGCATCCGGCGGCTTGCGCGCGGTCGAGATGCGGGCGGTTGTCTTCGAGTTTTTCGCGGGGGTAAAGCTGGTACCAGAGCGGCGCGCTCCCGGCCGCGGCGATTTCCTCGATCGGGGTGCTGGTAACGTAACTGACGATCATCGGGGTTCCGGCGGCGGCCGCGCAGCCGCGGCAGGTTCCCAATTCTTTCGAGGGGTGCAGGGCGACGTGCGCCGCCGAAGGGGCAACCATGACGGGGAAGCGCATGGGGGTTCCGAGCACTTCGGTCGAGGCGTCGACGGCCGCGGCGGGGGCGGAAGGTTTCGGCTCGACGGCAACCCACTCGAAGGCCTCGCGGTTGCGGCGCACGGTGAATTCCCCGGCTCCGCCGTGCGCGGTGTAGTTGTAAGTTGCGCGCGGCAGCTTGGCGTAGGCGACCTCTTCGAAGTCGAAGGCGGTGAGCAACTCGTCGAGTCCGGGCACGCGGCTGTGGTCGCGAAAGGGGTCTTGCTGGGCGAAAAGCGCGGGGCTGCCGAGCAGAAAACCGCCGAGGCGGCGCAGCGCGGCGCGGCGCGAGGGGCTGCGCCGCCATGCTTGCTCGATCGTCCCTGCCGTCAAAAAAATTTCTCCTGCGGCGCTCCCGGCTGCGCGGGGGCGGCGGACACGATTGTAGCGCGCAGGCCGGACGGCTTGCCCGCGCGGGCGCTCGATGCGGCGGCGCGCGCCGCAACTCGCCTACAATTGCAGTAGGGCCGGCGCGCGGGCGGGGCGCGGCCGGCGGAGCCGCCAGGACACGGAGAAGAGAGATGCAGCCGCAACAGTTTCTCGTGCTGCTGTTCGTTACTTCGTTCGTCATGTTCGCTACGGCGTACATTTTCCTGGCGAGGTTCAGGCTGCTGATCGACGTCTTGTGCGAATACTTCGCGCTGCTCATGCGTTCGTACGTTTTGCAGACGGAGCTGGCCTATTTGAAGTTGAAGTACCGCATACTCATTTTGCTGCGCAAGATGCTGGCTCACGACGAGAAACGCGAGGCGGGGAATCGTGATCGCGAAACGTAGAAGCGGGAACCGGTGGAAGCAGGCCGCGCTGCTGCCGGCGCTCGCCTGCGCCTGTCTCGCGCAGCCGATTCCGTTCGCCGCCAACGGCGGGCTGAAGATGCTCTACGACAACCGCATGTATCCGCAGGCGGTCGAGCGCGGCGGCGCCGTTCACATGGTCTGGCGGGGCGCGGAGGGCTTGCCCTGGATTCGCTCGTACGACAGCGCTTCGGGAGAGTTTTCCGACCCTTACATGCTGTTGACCGGCCGCCTGGACCAGGTAGATGCGGACAGGTACCGCCGCGACCACCATTTCGCGCCGATCGTCTGGGTTGACGGCCGCGGGCGCCTGCATACGCTTTTCGGCTGCCACAGAACGCCCGGCCTGCATCTGATCGCCAAGCAGCCCGGCGGCATCGCCGAGTGGACGCTCGGTCCGCCCATTTTCGAGAACCTTTCGTACCCCAAGGCGCATCGGATTTACGGCGGGAAAACGCTGATCTACTTCCGCCATTGGGGGCATCTCGGGTCGTGGAAATACCGCATCGGCGAGGACGGCGGCGAGAAGTGGAGCGGCCCGCCGACGGCGCTGATCGACATGAGCGCGCCGCCGCAAGACGGCTTCATGGCCGCGCACGCGGGCTCGTACAACACGAGCCGCGTCAGCCGCGACGGCAAGACGCTGCACGCGGCCTTCATCTGGAAGATGGAAGAGGAGCACGCCAACGCCCGTTACGGCAGGGTGCTGCACGACCACCGGCGGCGGCACAATCTCTACTATCTGAAGGTCGATTTGCCCACGGGGCGCGTCTCGAACATCGACGGCAAGCGCTTGCCGACCCCGGTGAACAAGGGCGTCGCCGACCGCGATTGCCTGGTCTGGGACACGCAAGAGCGCGTCGCGGCGGTCGGCCCCTCGATCTATCTCGACGAGGACGACCAGCCGTATTTCACCTTGCCCGTTTCGGGCGAGACGCCTTACCGGGGCAAGTTTTATTTCGTGCGGCGCGAGGCCGGCCGCTGGGTGAAAACGCCGATTGCGCCGGCGCCGCATCCTTTCAATTCGAGCCATCTGGAGCGCGGCGCGGACGGCGTTTTCCGCGCGTTTCTGATTACCGGCGGGGGCGAGAGCATCGCCGCGGCCGATACGCGCAGCGTCTATGGCTGGGGCGGCGCCGTCGAGGAATGGCTGTCGTCGGACGGCGGCGCGGCGTGGCGGCGGGGGCGCGATCTGACGCCCGCGCCCGGGCGGCGCTACCAGAACATGCAGTTCGTGGAAACCGCCGGCGGCGGCACGGCGCGCGGCCGTCTGCTCTTCTACGGCTGGCAGGGCGACGACGGCGAAGGCACGGCCTATCTCTGGGATGAGCGGGCGGATGATTGAATCATGCCCGTAATAACCGACCCGCGCGCATCGAAACGGTACTGGAAACGCCTCGAAGAGTACTGTTCCAGGCGCGTGCTGAACCCGGAATCCGGATTCTGCTGCGAGCGCGGGGAGGCCTGCCGCAACTCGGCGGAAGGGCCGGGCAACGCGTTCGCCGCCGGACAACTCAGTTACGTGGGAGACGGGTACGCAGTCGAGATAGACGGCATCCCGATGCGGATACTGGTCGCCGCCATGCAGGTGGGCAGCAGCGAAGTCATCGACATGAAGAGGCGCCGCGGGCAGATACGCGCGCGCATCCCGGAATCGCCTCGAGAGCGGAATCCGCACATGCGGGGCGTTGTTCAAGTGCTGCAGGTTCTATTCGGGCTCGAGCCGGGCGGAGTTGTCGAAAAGATCCATAACAGCAGCCACGTTCTCGAGGCCTACGCGATGGCCAACTCGGTGTTGTGCTCGAATCTGCCGACCGGCGGGCGGTCGCGAAGAGGCAGCCCCACGCGCGCCATGCTGACGAACTGCCGCGAGCATCTTCGCCAAACCATTGCGTTGCTGGAGCCGACCATCATCGTCACCCAAGGCAATGCGCCTGCAAAAGCGCTTGGGCAGGCCGTTGACCGGTACGAGCGCGTCCGAGACAGGGTGGCCCAAGTGAAGGCGGGGGACGCGCGGGCGGTTTGCTGCGAACTCTGGCATCCCGCGGCGTGGGGATATTGGGGAGACACAGGGCATTTCAACACGGCCGCCGTGCCCGCGCTGCGCTATGCCCGCCACCTCGCTCTGGCGCGGCAGCCGTCTGCTTGACCCGCAGCCGTTCGCGGCGCCGCGGGGTTACTCTGCGGCGGATTTCGGCGTCAGCAGCCAAGTCAGCGCCGAGCAGCAGCCGTTCCGTTTTCGATGAGAATCAGGGAAGATCGGAACAAGCGGGCGCCTCTATTCCAATCGAAGCCCCTATTCCAATCGAAAGATGAGTCTGAGGGCGGGGGAGCGGGATCTGCGGCCGCCGTCGCACTGAAAAAGGCCGCCGCGCCGCAAAAAACATTTTTTATGGATGTGTTGCATTGTGAATTTTTCTGCGGGATGCTATATTGTCGGTTTCAGTTTGGAGATCGACTGATGAGCAACGTCGGCACGTTTTACCCCCCCCCCCCCCCCCCCCCGCGAATTCAGGTAGGGCAAACTGCGCGCCGCCGCGCCTGCCGGGAGGCGCGGCCGTGAAGCGGCCCGTGACTCGCGGCGCGCGGCCCGCGACCGCCAAGCGGATCTGCCGTTTGGCCGCCGCCATGTTGGCGGCGTTCGCTCTCCACTGGGGCGCGGAACGCGCCCCGGCGCAAAGGTACGCGTGGACCATCGACGCGTTCGCCGGCGGCGGCGGAACGGCGGTTCTGACGACGCTGAACGCGCCCCGCGGCGTGGCCGTGGACTCCAACGGCAACATCTACGTCGGCGACGTGAACAACCACCGCGTCATCCGCATCGACGGCGCCACCAAGAACTCTTCGATCTTCGCCGGAACGACGGGCAGCTCGGGCTTCAGCGGCGACGGCGCCGCGGCGACTTCGGCGCAATTGAACGAACCTTACGGCGTGGCCGTGGACTCGTCGGGCAACGTTTACATCGCCGACACGGGCAACCGCCGCATCCGCCGGGTGACCATTTCCACGGGGAATATCTCGACCTTCGCCGGCACGGGGGCCAGCGGCAACCACAACGCTTTCCGCACGTCGGCGACGTTCAGTTGGATTTACGACGTGGCGGCGGACTCGTCGAACAACCTCTATATGGCCGATCGAAGCAACAGCCTCGTGCGCCTGCTGACCGCATCCACGGGGCAAGTCTCGAACTTTTTTGGGCCGCAGGTAGGTACGATTTCATTGGGCGCCCCGGAGGGCGTAGGCTTGGACTCGTCGGGCAATCTCTGGGTCGTCAATCAGAACGCCCACAGGGTTTTCAAGCGGACCAGCGCAGGGGTCGGCTCCCACTTTGCCGGCTCGTTGGTGTTCGGCCCCGGCTTCGGCGGCGACGGCGCCGCGGCGACTTCGGCGCGGATGAACCAGCCCCGCGACGCGGCGGCGGACTCGTCGGGCAACGTTTACATCGCCGATTCGGGCAACAACCGCATCCGCCGGGTGGATACGTCGGGCAATATCTCGACCTTCGCCGGCACGGGGGCCGCGTCGAGCACGGGCGACGGGGGCGCGGCTTCGTCGGCGTCGTTGAACGGGCCCGAAAAGCTGACGGTGGACTCGTCGGACAACATCTACATCGGCGAAACGGGCGGCAACCGCGTACGCAAGATAGATGCGTCGGGGATCATTTCGACCATCGTCGGGCTGGGGCCGACGGCCGTCGGCGACGGCGCGGCGGCGGCTTCGGCGTCGCTGAACGGACCCAGCGGCGCGGCTGCGGACGCTGCGGGCAACATTTATATCGCCGATGCGGCGAACAACCGCATCCGCAAGATCGATGCCTCCACGGGCAATATCTCGACCATCGCGGGTACGGGAACGGCAGGGAATACCGGCGACGGCGCGGCGGCGACTTCGGCGACGTTGAGCAATCCCCGCGGGGTGGCTCTGGACTCCGACGGCAACGTCTATATCGCCGATACGGGCAACAACCGCATCCGCAAGGTGACGGTTTCTTCGGGCAATATCGCCGCCCTTGCGGGCACGGGCACGGCAGGGTTCACGGGCGACGGCGGGGCGGCGACCTCGGCGACGTTGAGAGGTCCCCGCGGGGTGGCGGTGGACTCGTCGGGCGACGTTTATATTGCGGACTCGCAGAACGAGCGCATCCGCAAGGTGACGATCTCCACGGGCAACATCGAGACCATCGCGGGGACGGGGACGGCCGGTTCGAGCGGGGACGGCGGCTTGGCGACGGCGGCGCAGGTGAACTTCCCCCACGACCTGACTCTGGACGCTGCGGGCAACGTCTATATCTGCGATACATTCAACGGCCTCATCCGCAAGATCGATGTTTCCACGGGGAATATCTCGACCGTCGCGGGCACGAATACTACCGGTTTTAGCGGAGACGGGGGCCGGGCGACGGCGGCGGAGCTCAACTTCCCCCGCGGCCTGACTCTGGATGCTGCGGGCAATCTGTATATCGCCGATTATTCCAACCACCGCATCCGCCGGGTGGATACGTCGGGGCGCATCGAGACCATCGCCGGGGCGGGGACGGCGGGCTTCAGCGGGGACGGGGGCCTGGCGACGGCGGCGCAGATCAGCCGCCCCTACGGCGTGGCGGCGGACTCGTCCGGCAACCTCTACGTCACCGACTTTAACAACCACCGTGTGCGCAAGCTGACGTTGACGCTGCTGCCGGATGAGCCGACGGAGCCGGGGACGGGCTCGGGGGCGGGTTCGGGACAGCCGGAGCCCGAGGCGCAGCCTGTGGGCGGCGTCACGGAGTTGACGTTCGCGCCGGCGGAAGATTCCGAGCCGACGTCGAAGACGCTGACGCTGCGCGCCGAAAACGGCGCGGTGGACTACCAGGCCATACCCAGCGCGCGCTGGATCGAAGTCACGCGGGCGGAAGAGGCGATGGCCCAGTGGCGGGGCCGTCTGGCGCAGGGCGAGACGATCGTGCTGCAGGTGACGGTCAACCCGCTGGGGCTGCGCGAGGGACCCCACAACGGACGGCTGTACATTCGCTCCAACGGGCGGCTGACGGCGACGATCCGCATCGTGCTGGAGGTTCCGCCGCCGACGGGGCCGGACGTGACGGAGAACGGCGGAGTGCTCAACGCGGCGCGGCAGAGCGCCTACGGGGAGCCGGGGCTGTTCGGGCCGCGCATTCTGCCGGTGGCGCCCGGGTCGGTAGTGGAGATCCGCGGGCGGAACTTTGCCGCCGATGGGTCGGCTTCGGCGGAGGGCTTGCCGCTGCCGCGGAGCCTGGGCGGGACGCGGGTGCTGATCGAGGGGCAGGCGGCGCCGCTGTTTTCGGTGGAGTCGGGGCGCATCGCGGCGCAGTTGCCGTCGGGGCTGCTGCCCGAAGGTTCGCGAACGGCGCTGGCTTCGGTGGAGGTGGAGACGGAGCGGGGCGTGAGCTACGCGCGCTTTTTCCACGCGGCGGCGCAAGCGCCGGGCGTGTTCACGGTAGAGGGCGCTGGTACGGGTCAGGGTTCGATCGTGTTTGCGGGGACGGCCGAGTTGGCGGCGCCGCGGGGCTACGGCGAGGGCATGGCGCGACCGGCGAGAGCGGGGGACGTGCTGGAGATTTACGCGACGGGCTTGGGCGCGCTGGAGCCTGCGCCGGCGGACGGCGAAGCCGGGGGCGCAGCGGTGCTGCGGCATGCGTCGGCGTCGGTGCGGGTATGGCTGGGATCGCAGCCCTTGGCGGCGGAGGACGTGCTGTTCGCGGGCGGAGCGCCGTCGCTGGTGGGGGTCAACGTAATCCTGGCGCGGGTTCCGGCGGGCCTTGCGCCCAACGACGCGCTGGAAGTGTATCTCGAAGTGGGCGGCGCCAGAAGCCAGCCCGGCGTCACCATTGCCGTGGAATAGCGGCTTGCGCCGCTATTCCACGGGTCGCGGGTCGGGCCGCGCCTGACGGCGCGGCGGTCACGAGTCACGGGTCGCGGGTCACGGGTCACGGGTCACGGGTCAAGAGTCGCGGGTCGCGGATCCGCCGCTTGTCCAGGGCTTCCTTGACGCCCAACAAAAGTTCCCGCGCCGCAATCTACGGATGGGCGGCCGATTGAAGGGCTGTATTTGGAAGAAGCAGGCGCCGCGGTATAGTTGAGAAGAGCCCTCGTTCGCGAGGGTTCTTTTCAACTCGGCGGCAACTTCGCCAAAAGGAGAAAGACCATGTCTTTCACTCAACACTCGAGCACAGAGAGTTTACCTCGTGGTCCCGTAGTAACCAACCAAGACGATTCGAAACGGTACTGGAAAGACCTCGAGAAATATTGTTCCGGGAATGTGCTGAACCCGAGGACCGGATTCTGCTGCGGGCACAAAAAGGCATGCCGCTCCTCAGCGGAGAGAAGCGGTAAGAAGTTCGCCGCCGGCCAACTCAGTTACGTGGGAGACGGATACGCCGCCGAGATAGACGGCATTCCGATGCGGATACTGGTCGTCCCCATGCAGGTGGGAAAGAAGAGAGATAGAATCTCCATGAAGGAGCGTCGCGAGCAGGTACTCGATCGCATCCCGAATCCTGGAAAAGATGGAAACAAGCACATGCCGGGAGTGATTCAGGTGCTTCAAGTCCTGATGGGTCTCGATCCGTATGGAGATGTCGAGAAGATCGACGACGGCCGCCATGTCTTCAAGGCCTTTGCCATGGCCAACTCGGTGCTGTGCTCAAGGTTTCATCCAGAGACACGAAGAGGCGCTCCTACGGCCGCCATGCTGAGAAATTGCCAGTCCCATCTCCGGCAGACCGTGACCTTGCTGGAGCCGACAATCATCGTTACCCAAGGCAATGTGCCTAAAAAAGCGCTCGGGAATGTCGTTGACCAGTGCAAACCTATCCGCAACAGGGTCGATTGGGTAACGATAGGGAATTTGCAGACAGTCTGGTGCAAACTCCAGCATCCCTCCTGGTCGGGATGGACAAAGCATTTTCGCGAAGAGGGCAGGCCTGCGCTGCTCCATGCCCGCGAACTCGCTCTGGGACAGCCGCCGGCTCCGTAATCTACAGCCGTTCTCTGCGGCACCGCGCGGCTGCGCCCCGGCGCCGCTGGGTTATTCTGCGGCGGATTTCGGCGTCAGCAGCCAGAGCAGCGCCGCGCGCGGCGAGGACGATAACCAAGGGATATCGAGAGCGGCCAGCGCCGATTTCTTCAGGGGAACCGCGCCGGCGCGCGCGCCGAGCAGCCAGGAGGCGAGATCGCTGAGCAGCGGGTTGTGGCCGACGACCATCAATTCGTTGACGTGGGCGCAGCCGCGGATTTCCTCCCACAACTCGAAGACGTTGCCGTAGGGCGTGAGCCGCTCGGTTTCGACCGGCGCATCGGCGAGTTGCAACTCTTCGCGGGCGATCGCCGCGGTCGCGGCGGCGCGGGGGTAGGGGCTGGTCAGGACGGTTTCGGGGCGCGCGCCGGCTTGGCGCGCCCGCGCCGTCACGCGGCGGGTTTTTCGGCGGCCTTCGCCGGTGAGCTCGCGCGATGCGTCGGACTGCCCGAGCGCGGGCTCTTCGGCGAGGCCGTGGCGCAGGACGTAGAGTCGCACTAGCTGCGGTAGCGGTAAACGATGCGGCCGCGGGTGAGATCGTAGGGGGACAACTCGACGTTGACCCGGTCGCCGGTGAGGATGCGGATGCGGTGCTTGCGCAGCTTGCCGGCGATTTGGGCGAGCACTTTGTGCTTGTCTTCCAACTCGACGCTGAAAATGCCGCCGGGGTGTTTTTCGACGATCGTTCCGGTGACTTCGATTCCTTCTTCTTTTGCCATTCAACCTCGCGAAGTTTCGATCAGGGGTTCCTGTACGGTATTGCCAACAGTATTGCAGAAGTTTTCCGGGGGGATCAATGCGCCGCCTGCGGCGGTTGCAGCGCGTTCCAAGCGTTTTCGAACGGCTCCAGGTCGGGCCAGGCGCCGTTCAGGGTTTCGAGGAACGACTTGACGTCGGCCATATCCTCGGGCGTGAGGCGCAGCGGGTCGAGTTCGGTTTCGCCCAATGCGCCGTCTTTGGGCTGGTTGTAGAACTCCAGGACTTCGTCGAGCGAGGCGAAGCGGCCGTCGTGCATGAAGGGTTCGCGGGTTTTCCAGTTGCGCAGCGACGGCGTCTTGAAGGCGCCCAGGTCGTAGTCGTCGCCGGAGACGGCGGAGCGGCCGGGGTCTTCGGCCGTACCGGTTCCGATGTTGTGGAAATCGTTGTCGGTGAAGTTGCGGCCGATGTGGCAGGTGGCGCATTGGCCGCGGGTGAAGAAGATCATTCGGCCCCGCTCCTGGGAGTCGTTGAATACCGAGCGGTCGCCGGCGAGCCAGTCGTCGTACAGGGCGCGGCCCGTGGTCAGTCTGCGTTCGAAGGCGGCGATGGCGGCGGCGATATCGTCGATGCCGATGGTTTTGACTCCGGCCTTGGCGAACGCCTTGCGGTAGGCCGGGTCGGCGTTGAGGCGTTGCTCGGCGTCTTCGCGGCTGAGGTCCATTTCGATGGGGTTGGCGATGGGGCCTTTGGCCTGTTCTTCGAGCGAGGAAGCGCGTCCGTCCCAGAAGAAGCGTTCGGCTTCGCCCAGATTGACCACGGTAGGCGCTTGGCGCGGCAAGACGTCGCCGTACGCGCCCTCGCCCAGCGGCACGCCCGATTCGTAGCCTTTTTCGGGGATGTGGCAGGTTGCGCAGGAAGTATTTCGGGGTTTCGACAGGATGGGGTCGAAGAACAGTTTCCAGCCGATGGCCTCCAGGGGCGCGGCGGCTTCGGCGGCAAGGGCCGCCGCGGGCAGCAGAGAGGCGAGAGCGAGCCGGCTAATCATCGAGCGCGACGCCCCAGGGCATTTCGCCGGTGGGCAGTTTTCCGATCTCTTTGAGCGCGACGGTGTCGATCACCGAGAGGTTGGAATCGAGTCCGTTGGCCGCGTAGAGCCGGGTTCCGTCCCGCGACAGGGCCAGTCCCCAGACGCGGCTGCCGGCGGGCACGGCGGCTTCGACGGCGAGCGTGTCGGGGTTGAGCACGGCGACGGCGTTGCCGCGTCCGAGGGAGACGTACAGGCGCTTGCCGTCGGGGCTGAGCAGGATGCCCTTGGGCTTGACGCGGCGGTTGATTTCGCGCCGCAGTCGGTTGTTGACGGCGGCGACCTTGTGCGTCGCGCGGTCAACCTTGGCCACCTCGCCGGCGACTTCGGAAGTCACCCAGAAATACTTGCCGTCGGGACTGAAGGCCACTTCGCGCGGCCGCGCGCCGACCAGCACGTTGGCCGTGACTTTCTTTTCCGCCGCCGAGATGACATGCACCATGTTGGTGGATTCGCTGGTGACCAGCACTTGTTTGCCGTCGGGGCTGACGCCGACGCCTTCGGGTTCGATGCCGACTTCGATTTCGGCCAGTATTTTGCCGGAATCGGGGTCGAGCGCGGTGGCCAGCCCTTCGTCTTCGTTGGACAGATAAATCGTGCCGTCGCCGTGGACGGCGAAGGCTTCGGGGTCGGAGCCGGCGGGGATTTTCCTGACGACTTCGAGCGAGCGGGCGTCGACGACGGCGATGGCGTTTTCGTTGCCCAGGGCGACGTAAACGCGGGCGCGGTCGGGGGACAGGCCGACGCCGCGGGGGCGGTCGCCGACGGCGATGGTCTTTTCGACCTTGCCCGTGCGGCTGTCGATGACGGTGAGCGAGTCGCCGGCCTCGTTGCTGACGAACAGGCGGTGGGTCGGCTCGGCGCGCAGGAGGCCGGCCGCGGCCAGGAAGAGAGCGCAAAATTTCATCGTGTTACTCACAGGAAGCCGCGCCCAGGCTGTCGAGGTCGGTTGAGACGCCGCGCACCGGGGCTTCGCCGAGGAGCTCGCCTGCGCTCGAGACGATCATCAGCGGCTGGCGCAGTTGGCCGTTGGCGCGGAAGCTGTGCGGGTCGCCTTTCTGCCCGTCGAACTCGTCTTCCTTGAGCAGTTGGAGCAGCTTGGCGGCGTCGGCGTTCGGGTTGCGCATCAGCGTATCGGCGGCGGCGCGCGCCGCGAACCAGCCGGCCCAGGCGCGCTCGTCCATCGGCTCGCCGAATTTTTTGGCGTAGCGCTTGTTCAGATCGCGGGCGGAGAATTTGACGGCGGCGGAATGCCAGCCGCTTGCCGAAACGCCGGCCGCGGCGGGATTTTTGAGTTTCCACTGGGCGGCGGCGTCGCGTTTCATCTTGCTGCTGGGGATGACGTGCAGGACGTTGGCCGCGCAGCGCAACCGCAAGGCGTCGGACTCGTCGCTGAGGTTGAGCA
The DNA here is from genome assembly GCA_965242705.1 of Bryobacterales bacterium. GTDB lineage: Bacteria > Acidobacteriota > Terriglobia > Bryobacterales > UBA6623 > CATQHP01. The sequence goes on along the minus strand of OZ251486.1, from coordinate 2,920,342 downwards.
CCGGGCGGCCGGCGGCTCCGGCGGCGATTCGTTCGATGCTTCCGGGCTTGTCGGCGAAGACGGCAATGGCCTTGCCGCCGCCGTCCAGAGCGAAGGCCGCGCCCAGGAATTTGCCCTGCAAGTTCGCTTCTTCGACGCCCAATTGCAGCCCTTTCCAGGCGGCGCCGCCTTCCGCGCCGGCGTATTCGAAGCGGAACTCCGCCGCCGACAGGCAACAGCAGGCGAGCATCGCCGCCGACAGGATTCTGAAAGCCGCACTCATGCCGAAAAGATTTTACAACGGATAGCCGAACGAGGGGAAATGCACGGCGGTTATTCGGGCGGCGGGCCGTACGCGGGCGGTTCGCCGGCAAGCACTTTGCCCAATTCGCCGGCGGCGATGCGGATGCCGACATGGAACGGGCCGAAAGCCGCGTACACGGCGCTGGCCTCGTCGAAACGCATTTCGTAGATGAGTTGCTTGAACACCTTGGGGTCGTCGGCGAAGAGGTCGACGCCCCATTCCCAGTCGTCGAAACCGATGGAGCCGGAGATGATCTGCTTGACGCGGCCGGCGTAGCCGCGTCCGATCATGCCGTGCTCGCGCATCAGATTGCGGCGGCGGCGGATCGCCGAGGTGTACCAGTTGATGTTTTCGCCGCGCTTTTTGTCCATCGGGTAGAAGCAGAGATAGCGCTGCGGCGGAATGCGCGGGTAGAGCCGCGGGGCCATGGCTTCGGCCTGTTCGGCCATGCGCTGTTCGACGCGGGCTTTCCACTCTTCGCTGTTGGGCTCGACGCCCTCGCCGCGCAAGGAGTCGTAAAGCTGGACGGTCGAATCGTAAAGCCCCAATTCGACGACCGAGACGTATGAGGCGGTAGGCTCGAGGTAATCGTTGAGCGCCAGCGAGGCGATTTTCATTTCCGCTTCGTTGAGTCCCTCGAAGTCTTTGCGGAAGTGCGGGATCAGCAGGTCGCCCTTGTGGCCGAGTTGGGCGAACAGCGCGCTGCCGCCTTCGGGGTGGGCTTCCATGCGGGCGAATGCCTCTTGGGCTTCGGCGGCGACCGCGGCCTGCTGCGCCGAGTCGAGCGCGCGCCAAGCCGTTCGCCGTATGCGGAACATCTGATGCAGCAGGGCCGAGCCGTCGAGCGTGAGCGGATGCGGGGGCGTCCGCTCACGCTCGACGGGAACCGGCGGACGGCTTGGGGGCTGCGTTTGTTCGGGATTCGTTTCCGGCATTTGCGGAGTAACTTCAACTGTAGCAGAGCGCGGAACCGCGTTTTGGGCGGGCGCCGGCCAAGGGGCGTTCGGCGGCGCGGCGGCGGCGCGTTATTCCTCGTTCGGCGGCGCGTCGCCCGGCACGTGCCGCGTCGTCGCCCGCCAGATGGTTTCGCCCTGCATGTCCACGACGCCGCGGCGCAGCAGGTCGCGGAGCGTGACGGCGCGCTTGCCGCCGCTGTAGCGCCCGTCGAACTCGACGGTGCCGATTTGCGTGCTGCGCGGGGCGATGCGGTAGAGGGGGACGATGCGCCTGCCCATGGCCGCGGAGGCCTGTTCGGAAGGCGTTTGGCCGCTTTCCGTCTGAGGCGGCTTGCCTTGACCGAGGCTTTCCGGGCGCCGGGCGAGAAAGCGGTTCCAGGCTACGGTGCGGCGGATGTCTTCCGTGGTTGCCCTGTCGAGCACGGCCGTGAAGGTTTTGATCGCGGCCTGGAACAGGCTGTATTCCGCTTTGCCGCGTTCGTCGTTGTCCATCGGGGCGCCCCGCTCGAGAGGGTGCATTTCGAGCGAAATGACGTGGGTCGCGCCGGCATCGACGGCGATATGAATGGGGCTGTTGTCGAGAACGCCGCCGTCCACGAAACAGTGGCGCACGTAGCGGCGGCTGCTTGCGCCGTAGATGCCGACGTTTTGCGTGGGGAAGGCGCCGGGAACGGCCGAAGAGGCGACCACGGTTTTGAGCAGGCTCTCGGGCAGGGCGAACAGGGCGTTGGCGTGCTTGCGGTATTCTTTTGCGCCGTCGGTGTCGGAGTCGAATTGCACGGCCATCCATTCCCGCTCGATGAGTCGGGAGTACGTTTCCGGGCGGACGAGCGTGAAAAGGCATTCGCGGCCGGCGCTGATGTCGGTGGCCGTGATGATGAACTCGGGCAGCTTGCCGCGTCCGGCGTACCACGCGGCGGCGATTTCGCGGCTCAACACGCGCGCGCGGTCAACCGTCTGCTCGCGCGGCCAGAAGCGGGGTTCGCTGAGGTCGCCGTTCGGCCCCGTATTGGCCAGCAGCCGCAGCAGCGGCAGGTCGCGGAAGAGGCTGCCGCCGAACTCGCGGAACAGGAGCCGCGCCAACACGAGCAGAGCAGCCAACGCAACCAGTCCGGGCAGGGAAAAGAGCAGCGCGTGTTCGGTCAGGAACCGCGGGTCTTGCAGGTTTGGGAAAACCGCTTCGCCCAAGCCGGAAGCCATGAGCAGGAAGACGAACAGATAGGGGTTGACGAGCAGCATCAGCAACAGGAAGACGGCGCCGAGCGCCGTCCCTTTCTTGCCGGCGCCGATGCCCTTCGACGCCAGCCCGATCAACCACGAGCGCCTTCCGACCACCCACCGCGACGCCTTGCCGCCGCGGTCGAGATACGACCAGACCGAGGCGATGTAACTGCGGAACGGCTGCTTCATCGCCGGGTCTTCGTCGAGTTGCGGGTTCGTTTTGCCGAGCGATTCGAGGAAAACGCCGTAGCCGTTCACCGCGCCCGACGAGGTGCCGACGAGGATGTCGATGTCGATGCCCCGCTCGCGCAGCCGCGGCAGGATGGCTTCGAGGGCGCCGGCGCTGTAAACGCCTCCCGCGCCGCCGCCGCTGATGGCCAGGGCGAGCTTGCGCCTGTCTGCGCCGCAGGGCTTCAGGTCGAGGCTGCCGCCGCCGAAAAGACCCTGCGACAGCACGATTTCCCGCTCGATGTCGTCGAGCATGCCGTCGAGGCTGAGATAGCGGGGTTCGAGGTAGCGGTCGATTTCCTGCCGTGTCGTTTTTTTACTGCTGCCCATAGAGCAAGAGGCATGGAATGGCCGTATGCGCGCCGCCTGAGATTGCCGAAAAGGTGAAAGCCTAATTATAAAGAGACCGGCCGCGGCGCTTGCGTTTCGCGCGCGGGCGCCGGCGCATTTTCGGCGCCGCGCCGCCGGGAACGGCCAAAATCACGCCGGGACGAGCCCCTGCCGCCGCTTCCGGCGGCGAAGGGATTGCAAAACCGCGGCGGGGGGACTAATATCGTGACAGCTTTACTGTTTCGTTCCATGTTTCGCAAGGAGGAAAACGTCATGTCCCGTTCTCGGAAGCTCGCTTTTTTGTTGCTTGCAGGGGCTCCGGCTTTGTTGGCGGCCGTGCCGCGGCTGCAGTCGGTGGAGCCCGACGCTCTTGCGCCCGGCGCGCAGGCCGTCGCCAAGGGCGTCAACCTCGACAAGAACAACGTGGACAAGTTGTTCTTCACCGCCGGAGGCAGCGACATCGAGCTCGAAATCAAGGAGCAGACCGCGGAGTCGATTACCTTCACGGTTCCGGCGAATACGGCGAAGAAACGCTATCGGATGATGTTTCTGACGACGGGCGACAGCGCGGCGTACATGGAGCAGCCGGTCTCGGTGGAGGTCATGGACGAGGCCGAAGCGAAAGCGCGCGCGGCGGAAGGCGAGGCCGAGCTCGAAGTGGTCGAGGCGGAGCCCGAGGAGCCCGGCCCCAACCCGTAGCATCGCGCGGCGCGGCGGCGCGGGTTTCAGTCCGGGGGCGAATCCGCGTCCGCGTTCAGGCGGCGCAGCGCCCACCGCGCATGCGCGCTTACAACCTCGTCCGGCCATGCGGCCAGCCGCCGCAGGGCGGGCGCGAAACGCTTGTTGCCGCTGTTGCCCATGACCACGGCGACGTTGCGCAGGAACCCTCGGTAGCGGCTTCTGGCGATTGGCGAGTTGCCGAAGCGCTCGTTGAACTGCCGCTCGGTCAGCGAGGCCAACTCGTCGAGGTCGGGTTCGGCGCGGGCCGGCTGGAAGTCGGGGTCGTCGGTGGTTGCCGCTCGTTCGGGGCGGTTCCAGGGGCAAACGTCCTGGCAGATGTCGCAGCCGAACAGGTGCTTGCCTATTCCTTCGCGGTCGCTTTCGGGGATTTCGCCGCGCAGCTCGATGGTCTGGTAAGCGATGCAGCGGGTCGAGTCGAGCGCATGGGAAGGTCCGCCGGGGTCGTCGAGCGCAACAAAGGCGTCGGTGGGGCAGGCGTCGATGCAGCGGGTGCAAACGCCGCAGCGGAACGGCGCGGGGTCGTCGGGGGCGAGATCGATCGAGGTCAGGATTTCGCCGAGGAATACCCACGAGCCGATGCGTTCGTTGATCAGGCACGTATTTTTGCCGATCCAGCCGAGGCCGGCGCGGTGGGCGTAGGCGCGTTCGAGCAGCGGCGAGGCGTCCACGCAGATTTTGAAATCGGCGTCCGCGTCCGCCGCCGCAATTTTTTCGACGAGTCGGCGCAGCCGGGTTTTGAGCGTTTTGTGGTAATCTTCGCCCCAGGCGTAGCGCGAGACCCAGCCGCGGGCGTCGGACTCGAACTCGGTCGAGTACGGATGTGGGCTGTTGTAAACCTGTCCGACTGCGATCACGGAACGGGCCGAGGGCAGCAGCGATCGCGGGTCGCGGCGCATCTCGCCGCGGCGGCCTTCCAGATAGCGCATTTCCCCGTGGTAGCCGCGGGCGAGCCATTGCGGGTAGAAGAGCGACTCCAGGGTTGGCCGGGCGGCGGCGACGCCGGCCAGATCGAACCCGCATTCGCGCGCGAGACGCTTCACCCGCGCGGCGGCCGTTGCCGCGGTCTGCTGCGGTCCGCTGCCGTTAACCTGTTGAAAATCGCCGTCCAACCTCGATTTCTCTCCTTTCGCCGAAATTCGCTTGGAGGCGGCAAGGCCTTGCGTATAGGCTATCAATCGTATAGCGTAGGAAAGTCTGTCCGCCAACCCCACGCATGCGGCGGACGGCATTCCACGGGCGGCAAGGGCTGAAATTCCGTCCGAACGCAATCGAAAAGCGAAAAATTTCCGCAGGAGGAAAACCCCATGCATCGACCTGTGAAGTATCTGGAGAAGGGCCTGACGCGATTGGCTACGGCCGGCTGGCATCTCGCCCGCAAACTCGACGCGCGCAAGGACCCCAACGAGGCGTTTACCCCGGCATGGTCGGACAAGCCCATGCTGAAGTCCTGGGAAAAGTCCAAGCCTCCCTTGGGCTGGCCGCGGCAGACCGATTCGCTCTGTCCCAAGTGCGTGCGCGAGGCGCGCGAGGTCATCCTCAGCGGGGAAGTCGATTATTCCATCCTCAAGAACGAGAAGGTGGGCGAAGTCAAGGCCGTGATTCTCGAGCGGGACAACCAGATCTGGATGGTCAAGGAATGCCCGCGGCACGGCAAGACCGAGGACATCATGGCCATCGACGCCGACTTTCTCGAGCACATCGAATCGCAGTTTCCCGGCCGCGACATCCGCGCGCACAACGACGAGGAATTGCACAACCACGGGTCTTCGACGGTGAAATACGGCCGCGGCGCCGTGCTGACCGTCGATCTCACCAACCGCTGCAACATGATGTGCGACCCCTGCTTCATGGACGCCAATCAGGTCGGTTTCGTCCATGAGCTGGAGTGGGACGAGATCAAGACGATTCTCGACAACGCCATTTCGATCAAACCGCGCCGGCAGATGTCGGTGCAGTTTTCGGGCGGCGAGCCCACGATGTCGCCTTATTTCCTGAAAGCCGTCAACTATTGCCGGCAAATCGGCTACAACTCGGTGCAGGCGGCGACGAACGGCATCGAGTTCGCCAAATCGAAGGGATTCGCCGAGGCCGCAGCCGACGCGGGCATGCGCTACGCCTATTTGCAGTTCGACGGCATCGGCAACGAGCCCAACCAGCACCGCAAGATCGGCAACCTGTTCGACGTCAAGATCAAGGCGATCGAAAACATGCACGACGCCGGCATCGAGATCGTTCTGGTGACCACGCTGGTCAACAACGTCAACAACGAGGAAGTCGGCCCGATCATTCAGTTCGCGCGCGACAACCCCGGGCGCATCGCCTTCATCGCCTTCCAGCCGGTATCGTTCACCGGACGCGACGAGGAGATCACCGACGAGCGACGCATGAAGCAGCGCTACACGCTTTCGCATCTGGCGCACGACGTGCGCAAGCAGGTCGGCATCACCGAGCCCACCCGCGACTGGTTTCCGATTTCGGTCATGGGCAGCTTCGTCGACGCCGCCGACCTGGCGCACGGCCCGCAGGCGCAATGGGGGCAGGTAAGCTGCGGCTGCCACCCCAACTGCGGCGTCGGCACCGCGCTGATGATCAACAAGAAAACGAAAGACATGGCGCCGGTGCCGGAGTTCATCAACGTCCCGCAGTTCGTGCAGGACATCCGCCGGGTCACCGACTCGGGCCGCGGCAAGGCGGCCACGAACCTGCAGATGGGGCTGGCCATCCTGAAAAATTACAACCCGATGAAGGCTCCGAAGGACTTTTCGATGTTCGATCTGTTGAAGAAATTCGACAAGTCGTTCGCGCTTTCGGGCAAGAACTACGGCAAGGGCACGGCGCGCCGCAACGACCCGTGGAACTTCCTTTTCGTCGCCGGCATGTGGTTCCAGGATTTGTTCAACTACGATTTCCGCCGCACGGAGATGTGCGTGATCCCCTACGGCACGCAGGAGGGCGAGATTTCGTTCTGCGCGTACAACACGGGCATCGGCTGGCGCAACATCATCGAGAAGATGCACATGACGGCGACGCTCTCCAACTGGTACGAGGAGCACGGCCGCCACAAGATTTACGCCGGCGGCAGGAAAGTCGAAGAGATCAAGGGTCTCAGCGACAATCTGCGCATCAACGCCGAGCACGCCGCGCGCGGCGCGCAGCAGATGGAAGGCCCGGCCAACGCCCGCGAGGAGAAGATCGCCGAACGCAACCGCAAGCTGGCGGAAGCGCAAGCGAAAGGCGAAACGGTCGAGTCCGGCGCGCGCCAGAAGATCATGACGGCCGAGGAGGAAGCCCGGCTGATGCGCCTGTACCGCGAACAGGTGCTCAAGGAGCCGGCCGCTCCGGCGCTGGTGCAGATCGCCGGCTCCGGCATCGAGCAGGCGCCCGAGCGGCAAGCGGAAGAGCAGAGAGAGCTCGTCGGCGTGTAAGCGGCGGCCGAGCAGGTGGTCGCCGCACGGCCGGGCCCCTCGGAGGCCGCGCGGCGAAAGGCCGCCAGCGGCGGCTCAGTCCAGATAGGTGTAATCGTCGAGCATCCGCGAAAACGTTGCCAGCGCTTCGTGCTCGTCTTCGCCGCCGATCTCGCCCTGCAGCTTGCGCTCGGAAAGCCGCCGGGCGACGGCTTCTCGAAGCTGCTCGGCTTCGTGCCCCGTGTGGGCAAGCACGTCGCGCACCTTGTCGCCGCGCTCGATCTGCTCGATGCGCGCGGCTCCGTCCGCATCGACGGTTATATCCACGGCGGTGACCGCGCCGAAGAGATTGTGCAGATCGCCCAGGGTTTCCTGATACGCGCCCAGCATCAGGAAACCGAGATAATACGGCTCGCCCGGACGCAGCGCGTGAAGCTCCAGAGCTTCCTTGACCCGGTTGGCATCGACGAACTTGTCGATCGAGCCGTCGGAATCGCAGGTAATGTCGCAGAGCACGCCGCGCTCGGCGGGCAACTCGTCGAGCCGATGAATCGGCAGAATCGGGAACAACTGGTCGAAAGCCCAGAAATCGGGCAGCGACTGGAACATGGAGAAGTTGCAAATATATTTCGACGCGAGCAGCAGATCGAGATCGTCGAATCCCCCCGGACGCTGTTTCAACATCCGCGAGAGCCGGGCCGCCTTGCGGCAGATTTCCCAGAACAGCCACTCGCCCTTGGCCTTGTCCTCGAGATCGAGATAGCCCAACTCGAAGAGGGAGATGAGGTCGGCCCGCTGCTCGAGCGCGTCGTGGTAGTACTCGCGGAAGTTCTCACCGTTGATCTCGGCGGCGATGCCGCGCAGCTCCATGACGGGCGCGGACTCGGAAGCGATCGACTCGATCGAATAATTGCCCGCGGCGCCGGGTTGGAGCACCTTGCGCACGTCGGTGACGAGCATCGAATGGTAGGCGGCCATCGCCCTGCCGTGCTCGGTGACGATGGTCGGCGGCGGAGCCTTTTCCTGGGAACAGACTTCGCCCGCGGTATGGATGACGTCGTTGGCGAATTCCTGCACGGAATAGTTCATCGAGAACTCGCTGGCGGTCTTGGAGCCGTCGTAGTCCACGCCCAGGCCGCCGCCGACGTTGAGGTATTCGACGGCGAAACCCATCCGGCGGATTTTGGCATATACCCGCGCGGCTTCCTTGAAAGCCTGCTTGGCGCGGCGGATGTCGTTGATTTGCGAGCCGATGTGGACATGCAGCATCTTGAGCCGGTCTGCCGCCCCTCGGCGCTCGATCAGCTCGAGCGCGCTGACCAGGGCGACGATGCTCATGCCGAATTTGGCGAACTCGCCGCCCGATTCCTCCCACTTGCCGCTGCCGCGGGCGTAGAGCTTGAGGCGGATGCCCAGGTCCGGCTGCGAGCCGAGCTTGTCGGCGAGATCGAGCGCCGTTTCCAGTTCTTCGACGTCTTCGACGACGATGACGGTGCGGCGGCGAAGTTTTCCGGCGAGTATCGCCATGCGCAAAAAGAGCTTGTCCTTGAGTCCGTTGCAGACGATCAGCGCGTCCTCAGCGAGCGGCATGGCCAGCGCCGCCGCCAACTCCGCCTTGCTGCCCGCTTCCAGGCCGTAGCCGTAGCGGCGGCCCGACTCGACGAGCCGCCTGACGACCCCCGATTTCTGGTTGACCTTGAGCGGATAGACGCCGACGTGCGAGCCGGCGTATTCGAACTCGGCAACGGCGTCGGCGAATGCCCGGTGCAGAGCCGCCAAACGCTCGTCGAGTATCTGCGGAAAGCGCAGCAGAAACGGCGGCGCATGACGGTCGGCAACCAGTCCCCGGACCACCTCGAAGACGTCGATGGGCGGGCCGGCGATCTTGTGCGGGGCGACTTGCAGGCGTCCGGCGGCGTTGACGCCGAAATAACCGAAGCCCCAACGGTCGATTCCGTAGATCTTCGCGATCTGCTCTCGAACGCCGCCGCCGGCCGGTGGAATCAGTGGATCGCGGACGCCGCCGCCCATCGCGCAACTCCCAAGTTTTCATTTTCCAACACGGGGCGCCGCCGGCGATGGGCGGCGCATCATCGGCGGTCCCGCAAGGCGTCGATCCGCGGTTCCCATTCGGCGAGCGCGTCCGCGAGCCGAGCGGGATCGTCGAGCGGATGTACGGTCATCCCGGCGGCGGAGGCCGAGGCGATTCCGGTTGCCGAGTCCTCGAATACCAGGCACTCGGAGGCATGTTCGACGCCCGCGTCCTTGCGCAGCTTTTCGAGCGCCAGCAGGTACGGCATGGGGTCGGGCTTGAGCCGCGCGGCGTGATCGCCGCAGATCGCAAAACGCATCGCGCCGGCGATGCCGCACAGTTCGAGCGTGGGCGCAACGTCGGGGACTGCGCTCGACGATACGACGCCCAAAGGAACCTTCGGCGCAGCCGCGCGGATCCATTCGACCACGCGCGCATCGATGGTCAGTTCCGCCGGGGCGCGGCGGCGGTAGCATTGATGCTTGCGCAGGCAGCCGGCGGCTATCGCCTCGTCCGCTGGCTCGAGGCCGGCCTTTTCGAGAAAGATGCGGCAAGCGTTGCGGTCGCTGATGCCGACGAAATCCCGTTTGTAACTTTCCCAATCGACCGCCGATCCCCAGTCCGCGGCGGCTTCGAGCCAGCACTCGTAGTGCAGATACTCGCTGTCGGACAAGGTACCGTCGAAATCGAACAGCACGGCGCGGATGGTTGGCGCTTCCATCCTCCATCTTATCGGCGGAAAGGGCAGGGAAGCTCCAGCGAGAGCAGCCTCGGCTCGTTCGCGCGGGCGGGCGCGCCCGGCCGGGCTTCAATAGCGCCAGTCGGCATGGGCGAGCGGCGCCCGGTTGAGCGCGTCGCGATGCATGCGCCACTGCGGCATGTGCCTGCTCATCAATTCGCGGAAGCGGTCGTTGTGGCTGCGCTCGATCAGGTGGATCAGCTCGTGCGCCGCGATGTATTCGAGGCAGGCCGGCGGTTTCTTGGCCAATTCGAGATTCAACCAGACGCGCCGGGCCTCGGGGTTGCATGCCCCCCAGAGGGTCTTCATTTTTTTGATGCGCACTTCGGCGGCGCGGACGCCGATTTTCGCTTCCCACTTGGCGAAGACGGCGGGCAGACGCTCGCGGAGCCGGCGGCGGTACCAGCGCTCGAGCACGGCCTCGCGCGCCGCGCGGCCGGCGCCCGGGCGGACGCTCAGCGCCAGCGCGGCGTTGCCGCGCAGGCGCACGCCCGGCGGGCCTTCGCGCTCGCTGACGTCGAGCCGGTAGCGCCGCCCCTCGAAGTAATGGCTTTCGCCGCTCACGAACTCGCGCAGCGATTGGCGCTCCTGCCGCTCGAACGCGGCCTGCCGCCGGCGAATCCAGTCCAGGCGCGAGACGACGGCCAGCCGCACCGCCTCGTCGTCGAGGCGCAGCGGCGCGGCCACGCGCACCCGGCCGCCCGGCGGATACACGCCCAAGTGCAGATGCTTGATGTCTTTGCGCACGATCTCCACCGGCGTCCCCGCGACTTCGATGCGGCGGCTTTGCTGCTCAGTAGTCATCCTGCGCCTTCACGATGTTGAAAATTTCGTTGACGAGGTAATCTTCGCCGCGGATTACGGACCTGATCGCATTGCGCACTTCGCGGGACTTGAACCGGTTGCCGCGCCAATCGTCTTTCTTCACTTGGCGAACGGCATCGTCCACGGCCAGGGCGGCGGTTTCGGCCTTCGCCTTCAGTTCCGGCACGGCCTTCAGGTTGTCGTACAGCGCGCGCAGGGCGGAGCCGTTTACCGCCGCCGGGTACTCCGCGTCGGGCGGCTGCTCCAGCCGCCTCGCCAGTTCGACGATTTGCGCCAGATACTCCTTGTAGTCCAGCGCTTCCTGCTTGCGCTTGCGGATCAACTCGTCGAGCAGCGCCGACATCTTCTCGTAGTACTTCGGGTTGACCTCCGCGCGCTCGACGATGACCCGGCGAACGTTGTTGGCGATGGTTTCGGCTACGGCTTCGCGGCTGCCGCGGATGCCCTCGGGCAGCGATTCGACCGCTTTTTCGCCGCGCTCGACGACAAGCCGCACCAGCGTCATGTCGTCGAAGGCCGAAATCCGCTCGGGTTCTTCGGCGCGGATGTAGGCGTCGAGCAGGTGGCGCATGGCCGGCTCGTACATCTTCAGGTCGATGTAGTCGCCGCTGCCGAGCTTGACTTCCTTGCGCACGTTCTCGCAGCGTTCGACTTCTTCCTTTATCTCTTGCGCTTCGGCCGGGGAGTAGCCGGCCGCGCCCATCTCGTTGGCCAGATTGGCGTAGGCGCGCACGAGGGAGGCGACCAGCTTGTAGAGCGACAGGCGCTTCGGCTCGTTGGCCTCGAGCTGCGCGGCATTGCCGCTCTCGGCGGCGCAGAAGTAATGCAGATAATCCGCCGTAGCGCGCGGCGGCTCGACCGGCTCGCACAGCGCTCTGACCTTTTCGCGCGCTTCCTCCAGCCGCTTGCGCCCCTGCTCGAGCCGATCCTTGAGCAGGCCTTGCACCTCGGCCTTGTCGTAACCGTCGAAGGCGCCCCCCGTGTAGTCTTGGATCGACTGCTCGAGCGAGCGGAACAGGTCTTTGTAGTCGATGACGAAGCCGTATTCCTTGTCTTCGCCGTGGAGGCGGTTGACCCGGCAGATCGCCTGGAACAGGCCGTGGTCGCGCATCTGCTTGTCGATGTAGAGAAAGGTCGCCGCCGGGGCGTCGAAACCGGTCAGCAGCTTGTCCACGACGATCAGCAGCTTCATCCGTTCGGGTTCGTCGATGAAGCGTTTCTTGACTTCCTGTTCGAAGCGCTCGGCCTTGCGCATGGCCTTGTCTTCCTGCTCGTCGAAATGCTCCGCCAGCATCTTGCGGTAGACGTCGTACTGCAGCAGCCGCTCGGTCAGTCCCTCGCCGCTCTCCTCGCCCTTGATGTCCGCCGGCGCCGGCTTGTAGGAAGTGACGACGGCGCATTTGCCCGCCAGGTCGGTTTGCTGAAACATCTCGAAGACGCGGCAGGCCGAATGGATGCTGTCGCAAACGAGCATGGCGTTGCCGCGGCCGCTTTTCAGCCGGTCGCGCGTCGCCATGTCGAACTGGATGTCGTCGGCGATTCGCCGCAGCCGCCCGCGCGAGCTCCACACGCTGCGCATCGTGCCCCAGCGCTGCTTGAGCTGCGCCTTGGCCAAGTCGGTCAATCCGCTGGTCTTGCTCTCGAACCAGCGGTCGATTTTGGCTTGCGAGGCGATGATCTGGTCGATGTCGCGGGCTTCGTAGCGCAGGTCGAGCACCACGCCGTCGCTTACCGCCTCGTCGTACTTGTAGGCGTGGATGTAGGTTCCGAAGGTTTCGATGCTGCGCTGCTTGTCGGCCTTGAGCAGCGGCGTTCCGGTGAAGCCGATCGCCGTCATCCGCGGCAGCAGCGTCTGCATCGCCCGATGCAGCTTGCCCGATTGGGTGCGGTGGCACTCGTCCACGAAGACGAACAGATCGCCCTCGACCTGGAAATCCGCGGGCAGCCGGCGGCGGATGTCGTCGATGAAAGCATCGACGTCGCCTTCTTCCGCAGCGCCGAACTTGTGGATCAGCGAAGCGATCAGCCACTCGCCGCCGCCGCTGAGCGCGTCTATCAGGTCGGCGCCGCTGCGCGTGCGGCGGATGTCTTCGTTGACGCCCTTGAAAACCTTTTCGATCTGCTCGTCGAGTTCGGTGCGGTCGGTGACGATCAGCACCCGGCCGTTGGGCACGCGCTCGCGGATCCACTTGGCCAGCCAGACCATGGTCAGGCTTTTGCCGCTGCCCTGCGTGTGCCAGATAATGCCGCCTTCGCGGCGCTCGATGCGCCGCTGCGCCGCGCGGACGCCGAAATACTGGTTATGGCGGCAGGTTTTCTTGGCCCCCGCGTCGAAAACCATGAAGTCATGCACGATCTCGAGCAGCCGCCGCTTGCTGCAAAGCTGGCCCAGTTCGCGCAGCAGCGGGTTGTCTCCGGCGGCAGGGTCGGCGGCGGCAGGGGCGTCTTCTTTCCAGCGCAGCCAGTACTTTTCCTGCGTCTCGATCACGCCGTAGCGCAGCCCCTCGGTTTCGCTGCCCGCCATGACGAGTTGCACGGTGGCGAAGAAATCGCGGATGAATTCCTTCTTCTGGTTGTCGAGATTCTGGCGGACGCCCTCGGCGACCGACACGGTGGAGCGTTTCAACTCCAGCACGCCCAGCGCGATGCCGTTGACGTAGAGCACCAGATCGGGGCGCTTGGCGTTCTCGCCGGAGACGGTCACCTCTTCGGCGACGGCGAAGTCGTTGCGGTCGGGGTTTTCCCAGTCGATCAACGGGACGGTGACGGTCTGCGCGCCGGGCTCGGGCTTGACCTTCACGCCATAGCGCAGCAGGCCGTAAACCGCGCGGTTGGCGTCGTAGAGCGTCGTGCTGCCGCTGATCGCGGCGGCGTTGCGCAACTCCCGCAGCGCCTTGTCGATGAGCTTGCCGCGGCGCTCCCGGCGCCGCAGCCACTTTCTGAGCAGCGCTTCCTCGACGTTGCCGTTGCCGTCGCGGTCGCGCCAATTGCCGAGATAGGCGTAGCCGAGCGCGTCTTGCAAGAACGCGATCACGCGCTGCTGCGTGACGATTTCTTTCTGGCCGACTTTGCTCATGTCTTTGCTTTTCCCTTCGCCGCGGTCTTGGGTTTGACCAGCCGAACCCTGCCCGTGAGCAGTTGCTGCATCATGCCTTGCTTGACGGCGCGGGTCTTGTCGAGCCGCCGCTCCAGCGCGGCGATCTCGGCATCCATGTCGGAAAGGACGGAGACTATTGCTTTTTGTTCAAGACGCGGCGGTAACGGAAGTTCGACATTGGACAATTGTTTCTTGGATGTAGCATAGACGGAAATTCCCGTAACCATTCGAGTAAGAGCCGACCTGAATTCTGGAATAAACTGGAGGTAAGCCTTGAATCCCATGGCCCAGTGGTTCGGGTTTCCTCGACACAAGATCGTGTGCAATCCCGCAATGATGGTTTTTCTCGCAACGCCCTGTATCTCTACACTCTTGCCGACACCTTCCAGATCTTCCGAAGCATCAACCATCACGAGATCTCCATCTATCAACTTAGCGGCATTACCAATACGATTTGTCTCGATACACGGAAGGGAGCAGCAGGCGCAATCCATTACAGGTTGAGAATAGGCGTGAATGTCACCGTAATGGATGTATTCGACATCTCCTTGCTCGCTTAGATGAGCGCGCGGATTGTTTGCTGTGGGTAAAAATGTGCAGGTATCGCCGATCCGCTTCTTCTCCCATTGCCCGCGGAAGCCCGGCAGGCGGGTTTTGCCGGTGAGGAGTTGCTGCATGGCGGCCTGCTTGATGTTTCGCTTTTTGGCGATCAGCGCCTCCAACGCCTCAAGCAGCCCATCTACATCCGATAACGCCTCGGCAATGGCGCGCTGCTCAGTGGGCGGAGGGTACGCAACGATATACTGATGAACATCGTTCCGATTCAACGTGGGAACACCTGAACCGGAATGCAAGTGTACGAGATTGATATAGCTGTAGAGATAATAAATGAATTTAGGGTCGTTACCACAAAAAGATGTGACCCACAGTGATGTATTATGTGGCCAGAAATCCTTATCGACAAAATGAACTTTACCGATTGTTCCAGATCTTCCAGTAACTACCCCCGGGCTTTTTACCATGTACTCGTAATGTTGATCCAGTACGCCATTTGAATAAACGACTGGGTACGGACCAGAGCGTATTTTTGATGTAGGCAGATCGAAGCCCCTTTGCAACGGAGCGATCTCACCGAGAGATGCCAAGTTCCAATCGAAAGGACTTAAGTTTCTCTTGAAGTCGATCACCGCACTACCCCTAGCTTCTTGAGATGTCCTCGGACCTTCGCCTCGAACGTTTTCACTTCGGTTCCCAATTCCGGCAACGGCTTTTCGTAGCGCTCTTCCAACTCCTTCACGCGGCCGGCGAGATGCTGCGTCAGCCGCTGGACTTCTCCCTCGACGGCGGCGCGAATGTCGGCGAACCACTTGTCTTCGATGACCAGCGTCTTGATCTCGTCGTCGGTGAGCGTGGCGTAGCGGAGCAGCACTTTGCGATCCAACTCGCTGCGGGCTTTGCTGACGGCCTTGCGGGCCGCGGATTCGGCTTCGACAAGCCGCAGGCGGCGCGCGAGGATCTTGCGTTCTTCGGCGCGCTGCGGGTCGTCTTTGGCGGCCTGCAACAGCGCCGCGGCGGCGCTTTTGGAAACCTTGCCCTTGCCGCCGGCGGCGTCCTCGAGCGGGCCGCCTTCGCCGGAGTGTTCTTCGATGAACTCTTCCAACTCGCGGGCGGCGGCTTCCTGCCGGGCTTCGAGTTTTTCGATTTCGGCGCGTTCGGCGGCGAAGTAGCGGGCAACGAGCAGCGCCGGGGGAACCAGGTCCATCTTGTATTTCTTGCGGGCGACGGTCAGGTCGGGCGATTCCTTGATTTTGCGCTGCTTGTCTTCGACGATCGGGCGCGGTTGGGCCGCTTGGCGCCAGCCTTCGGCGGCGATGAGGTGCGCGTCGTCGTGCATGGCGCCGTCCCAGTAGTCCATGAGCCGCTGGTAGGCGTCGTAGCGGCTGAGCAGGGGCAGGGCGGCGAAGCGCTGGAGCAGATCTTCCGACAGCGCGGCGATGAGCGCCTGGGGAGAGCCTCCGCGCTTCAGCTCCCGCAGCCGCCGCCGATGGGCCTTGCTCCAGGCGTCGAAGACGGCCGCGGCGCGTTGCTCGAAGGCCTTGAATTCCCGGTGTTCGACGATGGCGGCCTTGACCCGCGCCGCGGCGATGCGCGCCTCGCTGTAACCCGCGCGGCGGCCGTTGCGGAACAGCGTTTTGCGCAGCGAGGGGAAGACGCGCCAGTAGGCGCCGAGGGCGTCGAGGTCGCGGTCGGGGACGCCGCCGTTGAGGTGGGCGCCGAGGTCGTGCAGGTCTTCGGCCTCGGCGGCGTCGATGTAACGCGGGATGTTGAGGTTGCAGTCGTTGGCGGGGGCGGCGATTTCGGCGTTCGGGACGAGGCGCGAGTAACCCGGCTGCTCGGTTTGCCGGTTGAACGCATCGACGATGCGGTGGACGTCTTGCGCGCGCAGGCGGTTTTTGCTGCCGTCTTTGCGGAAGCCCTTGCTGGCGTCGATCATGAAGACGCCTTTGCGGGCGGCTGCGTTTTGCTTGTCGATGACCAGGATGCAGGCGGGGATGCCGGTGCCGTAGAAGAGATTGGCGGGCAGGCCGATGACGCCCTTGATGAAGCCGCGCCGGATGAGGCTTTTGCGGATGTCGGCTTCCCGGTTGCCGCGGAAGAGCACGCCGTGCGGCAGGATGATCGCGCCCTTGCCCTTGCCGTTGAGCGAGGCGATGAGGTGCAGCAGGAAGGCGTAGTCGCCGTTCTTGGCCGGGGGGACGCCCCAGGCGAAGCGATTGAAGGGGTCGTGGGCGGGGTTCAGGCCGTTGGACCAGGCCTTGTCGGAGAAGGGCGGATTGGCTACGGCGAAGTCGAAGGTCTTGAGGCCGCCGTCGTTGTCGTTCTTGAAAAACGGGTCGGCCAGGGTGTTGCCGTGCTGGAGTTCGGCGGTTGGGTGGTCGTGCAGGATCATGTTCATGCGCGCCAGCGCCCAGGTGGCGTTGTCTTTTTCCTGGCCGTAAACGGTGATGCCGCGCGGGGCCTGGTCGGCGGCCTTGAGCAGCAGCGAGCCGGAGCCGCAGGTCGGGTCGTAGATGGTCTGGTCTTGCCGCTGGGCCGCGCCGATGCCGACCACTTGGGCCATGACGCGCGAGACTTCGGCCGGGGTGTAGAACTGTCCCTTGCTCTTGCCCGACTCGGTGGCGAAGTGGCGCATGAGGTATTCGTAGGCGTCGCCCAGCAGGTCGTCGCCGCCGGCGCGGTTGGCGCGGAAGTCGAGGCGGTCGAAGATGGCCACCAGCCGGGAGAGCCGGTCTTGCATTTCCTTGCCCTTGCCGAGCTTGCCGTCGTCGTTGAAGTCGGCCTGATCGATGACGCCCTTGAGGTCGTTGGCCTCGGCAAAGCGGGAGACGATTTTGTTGATCTTGTCGCCGATTTCCTTGTCTCCCTGCAACTTGGCCATGTCGGCGAAGCCGCCGCCGGGGGGCACTTCGATCAGCGACTCGGGCTTGGCGGCGTGCTTGTCGGAGACGTACTTCATGAACAGCAGGGTGAGCACGTAGTCTTTGTACTGCGAGGCGTCCATGCCGCCGCGCAGTTCGTCGCAGCTTTGCCAGAGCGAGGAGTAGAGTTGCGATTTCTTGAGGGCCATCGTCGGCTCGCATCCCGCGCGGGCGGAAACCCGTCATTGTAAGCAATGCCGGCGGCGGAGGCGCGAAGAGGCGCGCAAGGGCGGTTTCAGATAGCGCCGGAGTATGATTCGATAGCTGGGCGGAAGCTCAACTGAGGTGATTGCGGCCTCGATACGGTCGCGTGAGTAGCGCGGTCTTTTCACGTAAAGACCGTGCCGTATCCGGGCGCCGTGGCGAGCACTTCCTCGATTTGGCCGGCCTTCAGCTTCTCAAGCGGATAGGTGAAGTCGTCGGCGAACGGCCATTCTTCGGTCAGGAAATCCCAAGCCAATTCGGCGTCGCCGATGATATCCACGATTTCGGCGAGGCGCGGGACCACCTTGCGCGGGCCGAGAATCTGCCCGGCGGGGATCGTCAGGAGGCGGTCGGGACCCTTCCAGGCGAGAAGCGTTCCCTTGTTGGCCCAGTTGTAAACGGTTTGGGGGGAAACCCCCAGCCGCTCGGCGGCTTGCGCGGCGCCGAGCAGGTCGGGGCTTTTGGGGCTATCGACGAAAAACGGCTTGAGGCTTTCCGGCAACTCGTAGGGGTCGCTGTCTTTCATTTCCTCGTACAGGGCTTTGGCGGCTTCGAGGGCGCGGGCTTCCTGCTCGTCCGGGTCTTCGCTGTCGACCGCAGCGGCCGGGGTTTGCGAATTGGAATGATTCGCGCCGTATCGGGCGGCGACGGATTCCAGCGCCGCCGATTTGACTGCTTCAGCCATGTGCCGGGGCGTTCTCCCGTAAGAATTATAGGAAAAGGCCGCCGGATATGTCCAGATCGGCTGCTCGGCATGGGAAGGCGCCGCCGCCGCTTCTGAGGCTCAGAGAACAGGGTTGCTCAGGGAGCGATGTCGATTCCGTATTGTTTCAGCACTTGCGGCAGTTCGGGGTGAGCCGTCAGTCTTCCCGAATCCATCAATCTGAGTTTGCCGATCGCGCGGTCGAACACGGCATACGTATCGGCTGCGCTCAGGCGGGATTCGTACAGGAATCCGTCGATGTCCGCGTGATCGGCATGAATCGCCTTCGCGAATGCCTGGCCGGCGGTTTGATTGCGGGACCTGACCGCATCGGTCGGCGCGCCGATCGCGATGCATCCGCCCCGGCGCAAGTCGAGCAGCCGCAGCGAGGTTCCGGGCTTGGATTCAATCCGCGTCCAAATGCGTCTAGCGACTCTCTTGCGCGAAATTTTCCGCAGGCGCTTGCGTGTAAACCGATCCCGCACCATTGTTTCGAGGAAAGCGGAGGCGAAATCGGACGCGGTGTAGAGGATGGTGAAATCGGCGGTCTCCGTACAGAAGCGGGAGTTGGCCGGCGCGGTTCCCAAGGGTGACGGCAGGTAACGGCCGGGTACGATCCGATAGCCGGGCGGCAATGCAACTTCAACGAGTGCGGCTTCAACCCGTTTTCGCGGATAGGCGGGACCGCTCATGTAAAGGTTGTATCGAAGGCCGGCGCCGTGCGTAAGGGGGGCGACGCCCCCCCTATCGGCGCGGGAAGCGTGGTAAAGGTTGTATCGAAGGCCGGCACCGTGCGCAAGGGCGAAAAATTTCGCGGAATCAATTTTCCGCCGCTCACGTAAAGGTTGTGTCGAAGGCCGGCGCCGTGGCGAGGACTTCCTCGATTTGGCCGGCTTTCAGTTTCTCAAGCGGATAGGTGAAATCATCGGCGAACGGCCATTCTTCGGTCAGGAAATCCCAGGCCAATTCGGCGTCGCCGATGATATCCACGATTTCGGCAAGGCGCGGGACCACCTTGCGCGGGCCGAGAATCTGCCCGGCGGGGATCGTCAGGAGGCGGTCGGGACCCTTCCAGGCGAGAAGCGTTCCCTTGTTGGCCCAGTTGTAAACGGTTTGGGGGGAAACCCCCAGCCGCTCGGCGGCTTGCGCGGCGCCGAGCAGGTCGGGGCTTTTGGGGCTATCGACGAAAAACGGCTTGAGGCTTTCCGGCAACTCGTAGGGGTCGCTGTCTTTCATTTCCTCGTACAGGGCTTTGGCGGCTTCGAGGGCGCGGGCTTCCTGCTCGTCCGGGTCTTCGTTTTCGACCGCAGCGGCCGGGGCTTGCGAATTGGAGTGATTCGCGCCGTATCGGGCGGCGGCGGATTCCAGAGCCGCGCAGGCCTCCCGCGGATGCCGGCGAAGGAAGTCGGCGGCAATCCCCGACAGGCCCGGGATGCGGGACCCTTCGACTTGCGCTGCCGATTCGATTGGAGCTTGGGCGGCTTCAGCCATTTGTCGCAGCCATTTGCCGGGGGGCGATCCCCGTAAGAATTATAGGAAAAGGCCGCCGGATATGTCCAGATCGGGCGGTTATGGGCGGCGGCCCGCGTTCACAGCTTGGCGCGCCATTGCTGCAGGGCGTCTTGCAGCCCTTCGACTGCGGGCTGGATGCCGCTCTGCTTGCGGCCGGCTTCCAGGCGGGCGGCGGCGCGGCAGACGTCCGCGGCGTTGCGGCCGAGGGCTTCGGCCAGATCGCGGAGCTTGGCTTTGGCGATCTGCGAAGGCCCGTCGGAAGCCGAGTCGTAAACCGCATCGAGGCGGCTTATCCGCTTGGCCATGTTATCCGCGTCGATGCCCAGTTCTTGCGCGGCGCCGCCGTCCGCGCGCAGCCGCTCCCACACCCAGACTTCCGGGGCGCCGTTTCCGGGAAGGAACAACACAGGGACATCGCTTCCGGCGGCGTTGCGGATCTTTTGTTCGATACCGCTGCCGCGCTTGTCGCCGTCGAGCACGAAGACGAAGTTCTGGATCTGGCCGAATTTGCGGAACGCCGCGGCGTGCGCTGGGAATTCGCCCGCTCCGGTATCGCGCCCGATACGCACCGACTCCCGGCGGATTTTCTCCCGAGTGGACAGGGAATCGAGAACGCCTTGCAGGATGCCTTCGGCCGCATCGTCCTCGCAAAGCAGATTGAGCGCGTCGCCGGAGCGTCCATAGAGCGCATCCTGCACCACGCCGCGGTAGGGCGGACGCACCGTAACCCGGCCCGTTTCGCCGCGTTCGAGGAAGATGCGTCCGTGGGCGGGAACCGAGTCGAGCACGGCCGGGCTGTGCGTGGTGACGACGATCTGCAGGTCGTTGCGCAGGGCGAGTTGCTGCAACTGCAGCATGAGAAGCTGCTGCACCCAAGGATGCAGTCCGGCCTCCACTTCGTCGATCAGCACCAGGGCGCCGTCGAGTTGGGCGATCTCTTGCGACAGCCGCAGGATGGCGCGCTCTCCGGCGGCCATGTGCAACTCGGAGTAGGCCGCGCCGCTTTCCTGTAAGGCGAAGAGCAGCTTCTTGCTGCCGCCGCCGGCGAGGTCGACGACGGCGGAATAGCGGAAAGGCAGCATTTGCTGGGCAAACTCGATCTGCGACGCCGTCAGGGGCGTTTCGCGCGGCGCGGCGCTGAGGCGCGACATGCTGAGTACGCCGCGCACCTCGGACGGATTGCTGAGGTTGCTCAGGGTCCGGAGATAGACCGGGCGCTGCGGCTGGGCGGCGTTTTTGCGTCCGAGGAAGCTGCGGTTCCAGCCCTTGGCGCGCCGCCAGCGCATGGAGCGCCGGCCCTGGGGCGTTGCGTAGTCGAACTCGATGTCGACCGTTCGCTTCTCGTCTCCGCGTCCGCCGAGTTTGGGGCGGTAGTCGGGAAAGAGGGTAGAGGGCACGAAATCCTTGACTCCCGCGCCGGGAACCTTGTAGGCGCAGGCGGCGGCGAAAAGCACCGTCGATTTGCCGCTTGCGTTGCCTCCGGCGATAACGCTTACGGGGTAATCGAACACTACCCGCAGGTCGTCGATGCCGCGAATGCCCTGCAAGCGGATTTCCGTCAGGAAATGCGGCAAGTGAGGCTTTTTGCCTTGCAACCGCTCCCAAAGATTCTTGAGGCGTCTCTCGATCATGAACCGCTCTTTCGCGCCGCCTTTCCGATTTTACGCCTGAAGCGAAAGCCTGTCGTGCTTGCGTCTTGGCGTTTTCCCGCTTCTGAGCGGTCAGGACAACCTTGCCCTTGTCGATTAACCGGTATTTCTGCAGCTTGCCGCGGGGTTTTGCGCGGAGAAGTCACGCCTCCCCTGGGCCGCGCGCCGTTTTTCCTTTGCTATCCACTATCCGCGGCGGGGGCGCCTTAGCGGCGCGGCTCGCTGGGGTCGCGGCCGTCGCGGGGGGCGCCGGTTCCCGACGAGCCCAAGAAGAGCTTGCGTCCGTCGGGGAAGGTGATGTCGCGGCCGTTCATCTTGTTCGAGCCGTCTTTGGCCTGGTAGCCGTCCACGATGACTTCCGTTCCGGGCAGCAGGGAGTTCTTGTTGAAGCCGCGGCGCAGCAGGGTGTTGGGCGTGCCGCCTTCGCAGGCCCAGGACTCGGCCTTGCCGTCTTCGCCGACGACTTCGATATGGATCCAGGCGTGGGGGTTGATCCATTGCATCCTGGTCACCTTGCCCTTGAGCGTCAACGGCTTTTCGGCGTCGAACTCGGCGGAAAAGGCGTGGTGGGCCGCCGCCGGGACACTGTTCAGGGCAAGCAGGGCGGCGGCCGCAAGGGCAGCCGCAATTGCGGTCGATCGGGTCGGCATGGTCGTTTCCCTCACTGTTATTCGTTTTTCGCTTGCTTGTCTTGCTGCGCCGCTTTTTGCTGAGCTTTCTCTTGGGCGCGCGCGCCGGCCAGCATGGTGACCATGCTCTCGTTGCCTTCGTGGCAGGCGTACTCGAACATCGGCTGGTCGTTGCGCGCCATGGGGATTACGGCCGTCCAGGGTTTTTCGAACGATTCGGGATCGTCGATCGTGTAGCGGTAAACGAGCTTGTCGTCGGCGACGCGGGTGAAGCGCTCGGTCAGGCGCATGTTTTCGCCCGAGCCGCGGAAGCTGGTTTTATCGGTGAAATTGCGCGATTCGACGACCAAGGTATCGCCTTCCCAGCGGCCGCGGGCGTCGCCGCGCCATTGGCGGACATGTTCGGGCAGGCGCGGGCGGCCGTCCATGGGCACGATGCGCGCGTCGTGGACCATTTCGACCAGCAGCACGACGAAACCGGGCGTCTGGAAGACGTGGACGTTGTTGTTGTAGGCGCTCGGGTTGTAGGGCGGGCCGGCGTTGAAGCCCAGGATGCAGCGCTCGGCCGGGCCGCGGTCTTCGGGGCCGTGCGGCGGGCGGGCGCGGGCGTCGCGCATGGCCTTGTAGCGCTCGCGCGCGGGCGGCGTGAGCGCGGGGATGCGGCCGTCGGGCGGATCGACGATCAGCGACGTGCGCTTGTCTGCGGTGAGCTTCTTGCCGTAGTCCCACCAGAACTCGTTGTAGGCGTTGGCCACGTCGGCCTGCGCGCTGAGGCCGTCGGCCTGGCGGCGGTCTTTATTCTTGGCGCTGACCAGCCGCGCCTCGAACTCGGCCGCCTCGTCGTCGGAGAGGACGGACTTGCCGGCCAACTCGCGGGGGCGTTCGAGCGGCGTGATGGTGCGGTAGTCCCAGACGCCGCGCAGGTCGGGGTCGCCCCAGGCCGTGCGCGGCATTCGCCACTCGGCCGGCGCGGTTTCGTCCGCGGGGTTCGGCGCGGCCGCAACGGGCAGGGCCGCAACGATGACGGGAACGATCGGCAACAGGAAACGCATGGCGGCCTTCCGTTTCATTCTTCGGTTTTCTTGCGCAGGTGTCCGTACATCAATTCTTCGGCGAACTCGACGCACTTGAACTCGAGAAGCTGGGCGTTTTTTTCGACTCGCCGGTAAAGGGGCATGGATATCTTCCAGGGTCTGGTGAAGACTTGCGGGTCTTCGATGACGGCTTCGTACTGCAGCAGGTTGGGGCCGGCCGGGGTGTAGCGTTCGACGACGCGGAGTTTATCGCTGTGGAAGTTGCCGGCGCTGTCGAACCATGTTCGGTCGATGAGCGCGGTGACATCGACGACGAGCGTATCGTCCTGCCATTTGCCCCGCGAGTGGCCCATCCAGCTATCGACGGGCGCTTCGAAATCGGGGCGGTTCATATAGATGACGCGGGCCGCGCTTGCGAACTCGTAGGCGATCAGGACGTGTTCGGGCGTCTGGACGATCTGGAAGGGAAAGGGCATATAGGTTGCGCGCGGCACTCCCGGCATGTAGCACTTGACGGCGGGGTCGCGCTTGAGCCAGCGCTTGCGGTTTTCGTTGCGGATTTTCAGCGCCTCGGGCTTGTAGGGGATCGCGCCGCCTTCGACGACGCCCAGCCCGCCGGGGATGGCGCCGAGGGCGCCCAACTCGACGATGGGGCCGGCTTCCGCCGAATGGCCTTCGATGTTCCAATGGGCGGAGCCGAGGGCTTGCCAGATGCCGTTCAGGTCGGGATTGCCGTCGGGCGTGCGCGGCGCCTTGTAGCCGCCCGGCTCGGCGGCGGCCGCGGCGCCGAGCGCCAGAGCAGCGGCGGCCGCGGCCGCAAGAATCGTTCTCATGCGCATCTTTTCCCCAACAAGACAATAGCACTATACGGCGGGCGCTGCGTCCGTCAAGGCAAGCCGCGTGGCATAATGGCGGCGTGCTGCAATTTTTGGCGGCGGGCGCGTTGCTGCTCGCCTGCGCGCCGGCCGCGCGGGCGGAGCACGACATCGCGATCAACGGAGGCCGCGTCATCGACCCGGAATCGGGGATCGACCGCGCGCTCAACGTCGGGGTGACCGCGGGCCGCGTGACGGCGCTGACGGAGCAGCCCATCGAGGCGGCGAAACGGATCGACGCATCGGGTCTCGTGGTCGCGCCGGGTTTCATCGACCTGCATCAGCACGGGCAGAGCATCGCCAACTATCGGGCGCAGATACGCGACGGCATCACCACGGCGCTGGAGCTCGAAATCGGCGTCGAGGACATTGCCGGCTGGTACGCCGACCGCGCGGGCAACGCTCTGGTGAACTACGGCGCGAGCATTTCGCATCCGTATTCGCGGCAGATGGCGGTGCTGGGGCGCAACCCCGGGCTTTCGGGCGAGTCGCTCGCCGCGGAATTGACGGCCGCGCAATATCAGCATCTGCGCGAGCGGGTGGCCCGCGGCCTCGATGAGGGGGCTCCGGCCGTCGGCTTCGGCCTGGCCTACACGCCCGGCGCAACGCGGGAAGAGATCGCGGCGATGTTCCGCTTGGCGGAGGAATACGATGCGACCTGCCACGTCCACATGCGCGCCGCGTACGAGGATTTCAGCAATCTCGAAGAGGTCTTGCAGATCGCCGAAGAGACGGGCGCGCGGCTGCACATCGTCCATCTGAACAGCAGCGCGCGCGACCGGGTCGGGCAGTATCTGGAAAAGATTCGCGCGGCGCGCGCCGCGGGCATTGCCGTCACCACCGAGTGTTACCCCTACAACCGCGGCTCGACGTTGATCCAGTCGCACCCGTTCAACGACTGGGAGAGCTATACGGATGAGCAGTTTGCCGGGCATATCTGGGTCGAGACCGGCGAGACGCTGACGCGGGAGACGTTCGGGCGCTACCGGGCGCGCGGCGGGACGATCATTTCGCCGCCCGCGTACAGCGAGGAGAGCGTCCGCCGGGCGGTGGCGAGTCCGCTGACGATGATCGCCAGCGACGGCATGTGGCTCGACAAGGGGCGCGCGCATCCGCGCTCGTTCGGCACGTATTCCCGCGTACTGGGGCGTTACGTGCGCGAGATGCGGGCGCTGACGCTGAAGGCCGCGCTGCGCAAGATGACGCTGATGCCGGCGCAGCTTCTGGAAAAGCGCGTACCCGAGATGCGCAACAAGGGCAGAATCCGGCTCGGCGCCGACGCCGACATCGTAGTTTTCGACGCCGAGAGGGTCATCGACCGGGGCACGTTCGCCGACCCGGCGCGAAGCCCCGCGGGCATCGAGCACGTGCTGGTCAACGGCGTGTTGACGCTGGAAAAGGGGAAGCTGCTGCGCGGCGTTGCCGCCGGCGGGCCGGTGCGCGCGCGGCGCATTGAACGCGATGCGCCGGGAACGACTTGGCGGCAGCCGCGGCCGGATTGAGTTTGCGCAGCGGCGCGGGAAACCGCGGCGGACCGTCAGGATCGTTGCGGGGCGCCGTTCTCCCGCCGGGATTCATGCGCGCTTCGGCTCGGGCCTCACGCGCTTTTCCCACTCCGGAAATCTTGGGTGTTTGCGAAGCGCTGCCAAATCTTCGTCTTGTTCTATATGACGAAACTCCAACCCCTTATCGAGCGACTCTTTTAGATCGCGAAGGACATCGTCTATGGCGCCGCCATTGCTCGACAGCCAACGATAACATGCCCGGTTGAAGAGATAACGGTAATCATCGGGCGACAGCTTATGGGCGGCATCGACATGGCTGATTGCCTCCTCGAAAAGACGCAGCCTTTTCTTGGCGTTGGCTGTGATGCCGTGCGCCCGGGCTCGGTCCAGCTTGGGAACATCCGGGCTGTCGAGGATGGGCGTCAGCAATTGTACGGCGCGTTCCGGGTCGCCGTCCTGTACAGCGATCGCCGCGTCGCTGATTTTGACTTGGCCGCCGAGCACTCTGACTTCGGTATCCAGCTTCAGGAGTTGCGAGGACATCCGACGCAACAGCGCGTGTCCGGTGAACCCGGCCGCAAGCGATACGGATGACAACAACATCAACGCCCGAAATACATCGGCGGGCTGGGAAGTCGGTTGAAATAGTTTCCCGACAGCCGCTGAAAAATCGCTTTGCAGCAGGAATCCGACTACGACCACTGCAGTGACGGCGCCGATGAAGACACGCTTAAGCCAGACTCGCCACGACCGCCCGTATTCCGCTTCGAACGTCCGCCCGATCAAAGACTGGGACAAGCCTCCAAGCGCTCCGCAAAGCACCACAACGAATATGGCGGCGCCAACCGACACGGCTCAGATGGTCAACTTGTCCGCCATTGCTTGACTCCTCCTCCAGTGTACACGACCGGCTGGCAAAAACCTACCGCGGGCTTCGGCCCCGGAAAAATCGCGTCAGCCTCAACCGACACGGCTCAGATGGTCAACTTGTCCGCCATTGCTTGGCTCCTCCTCCAGTATATACGCCCGGCAGGCAAAATCTACTGCGGGCTTCGGCCCCGGAAAAATCGCGTCAGCCTCAACCGACACGGTTAGATGGTCAAAATGTCTTCCATCGCTTGACTCCTCCTCCAGTATAGACGGCCGACCGGCAAAAATCTACTGCGGGCTTCGGCCCTGAAATTTTGTTTCCGCGGGGCGTTTCCGGCTCAGCGGCACTCGACCCAGATCGGGCCCGACCAAGCCATTTGCCCGTTTTGCTGCGTCAGGCGGACATGATACCAAGCCGCGCGGACAGCATGGGGCAAGGTAGCAAATCTCACACTGCCGCGCGCCTGCGGCGCGGACCGCTTGCGATAATCGGCGCATGGGGCTGAAACCAATTCGTTCCTGGTTTGTTCTGATCCTTGCGCTTGCGGCGCCTCTCCGCGCCCAGATCGCGGACGGGCATCTGTTGGGAACCGTGCTCGACAAGACCTCGCGGTCGATCGCCGGCGCAAGCGTGCGTCTGGAAAACGCGGCGACCGGCGTGGAGTGGGAAACGACGGCGGACGATTACGGCTCGTACCGCTTCAACAACCTGCCCGTGGGCGGCTATGTGCTGACCGCTTCCGCCGAAGGGTTCGCCGCGGCCTCGCTGACCGGCGTCGCCGTGGCGCTGAACCGCACGAGCACCGTCAACGTCGTTCTGGAGGTGGGGCGTCTGGTGACGGAAGTGGAAGTGACCGCCGCCGCGGCGGCGATCGACACCACCACGCCGACGATCGGCAGTTCGTTCGATTCCCGCCAGGCGGTTTTCAGCCCCAGCGCCAATCTGCCGCTCGGCGTTCTGAACCTTTCGCTGCAGGGCGGCGGCGTGGCTTCGAGCGGCGGCGTCGGTTTGGGCGACGGCCCCTCGGTCGGCGGACAGCGGCCGCGCAACAACAATTTCATGGTGGAGGGCGTCGATAACAACGCCAAAGACGTCACCGGCAGCATCGTGCAGATTCCCAACGAAGCGGTGGCCGAGTTTTCGCTGCTGCAAAACCAGTACGGCGCAGAGTTCGGGCGCTCGACCGGCGGGCAGTTCAACACCGTGGTCAAGAGCGGCGGGAACCGCGTTCACGGCTCGGCGTACGAATACTTTTCGAACCGCAGGCTGAACGCTCTCGACCAGTCCAACGCGCGCCGCGGGATTTTCCGCAAGCCGCGCCTCGACGACAACCGCCTCGGCGGCAACGTCGGCGGCCCGATACTGGCCAACAGGCTTTTCTATTTCGGTTCGTATCAGTATCACGCGATCGGCAGCGAGTCTCCGCCCGGGCGGCCGTTTTCGTCGCCGACGGCGGAAGGCTACGCCGCCCTGGAGCGCATCCCCGGCCTGTCGCCTACCAATCTGGGGGTGCTGCAGCGATACGCGCCGCCCGCGCCGGAGGCGACCGGGGTTGCCCGCGTGCGGGGAACGGAGATTCCGATCGGCGTGCTGCCGGTCAACGTGCCGACGTTCCAGAACAATTCCAACTGGATCGCCAGCATCGACGCGCACCGGCGGAACGGAGACCAGATGCGTTTCCGCTACATCGACGATGCGACCGACGCCGTCGATCCGGCCACGTCGCCCGATCTGCCGGTTTTCGTCAACCAGAACACGCTGCGGAGGAAACTGGCCACGTTCTCGTATTTCCATACCTTTTCGGCGCGCTGGTTCAACGAGACGCGGTTCGGCTACAGCAGCGCTTCGACGCGCATTCCGGCCGGGGATTTCGAGTTTCCGGGGCTGGACTCGTTTCCCAACATCACCATCGAGCAGGATCTCGACATCCAGATCGGGCCTTACGACGACTCGCCGCAGATCGGCGCCCAGAACACCGCGCAGATCGTCGCCAATTTCAGCTTTCTGAGCGGACGCCATACGGTCAAGTTCGGCGTCGATGCGCGCAAGAACGCCTCCGACGACCTGTACATTCAACGGCAGCGCGGCGATTACAACTACGCCACGCTCGAGCGGTTCCTGCTCGATTTGAATCCGGATATTCAATCGGAACGGAACACCGGGGGCAGCATTTATCACGGCAACAACATCGAGTTCTTCGCCTATGCAAGCGACGCGGTCAAGCTCAACCGGAGCCTCACCCTGGATATCGGTCTGCGCTACGAATACAAGGGCGTGCCGGCCGGGGACAAGCTGCAAAGGCTGAACGCGGTTTCGAGCGTTCCGGGCGTGCTGACGTTCGGCGAGCCGCGGGCGCAGAAACGGAACTTCGCGCCGCGCCTGGGCCTGGCCTATGCGCCCGGCGCCGCGGGCAAGACGGTTTACCGCGCCGGCTTCGGCATCGCCTACGATTCGTATTTCACCAACCTGGGCACGCTGACCAAGCCGCCGCAGCTCGAGAACACGTTCCGCGTGGACCCGGCCGCGCACATTTCCGATTTCCTGGCCAACGGCGGCATACGGCCCGACCAGCGGCCCGCGGAGTTCGACGAAGCCACTGCGCGCCGGACGACATCGACCTACATCCAGCATCAGCATTTGCCGTACTCGATCCAGTGGACGCTGGGCATCGAGCGGGTCATCGCCCGCGACTACTCGCTGAACGCGCGCTATCTGGGCACGCGCGGCGTCCGCCTGTTTACGCAAAGCCTGCTTCCCGTGGTTGCCCGCGCCAATCCGGGGCGTTCGCTGCCCACCTATCTGCAGCGGCCGTCTCAAGCCGAGCTCGATGCGCTGCCGCTCACGCTCGACGACATCGAAAGCAGCCCGGTCATGCTGCAAACTTTCGCCGATGCCGGTTTCGGCCCCATCCTCTACAGCTTTCCGAACCGCGGCAACTCGATTTATCACGGCCTGGCCGCGGAGATCAAGAAGCGCTTCTCCAAAGGGCTGCAATTCGTCGGCGCCTATACCTGGAGCCGCAACATCGACGACAGCACCGCGGATATCTTTTCGACCCTGATTTCGCCGCGCCGCCCGCAGGATTTTCAGGATATGCGCGCGGAGCGGGCCAGGTCGTTTCTCGACCGCGCCCACCGCTTCACGCTGGCCTGGGTCTTCGAGGCGCCGCGGCTCGACGGCTTGCCGAACAGGTTGTTGAAGAATCTGTTGGGCAACTGGGTTTTTTCCGGTATGTACACGGCCGAGTCGCCGCAGTACGCGACCGTCCAGAGCGGCCTCGATTCCAACCGCAACCTCGACGGCGCCGCCGACCGCGTAGTGATCAACCCGGACGGGGCCGACCGCACGGGCAGCGGCGTGACGGCGCTGCGCAACAGCGGCGGGAGCATCGTCGGCTACTTGGCCGACAATCCCGGCGCGCGCTATATCCGCGCCGGCGGGGGCGTCCATCCCAACGGCGGACGGAACACCTTGCCTTTGCGGGGGATTAACAATTTCGACGTCAGCGCGAGCAAGCGGTTCGTTTTCGCCGAATCGAAGGCCGTCGAGTTCCGCGCCGCCTTCTACAACGCATTGAACCACCCCCAGTACACGCCGGGGTCGCTCAGCAGCGTCAGGGCCGTCAGCTCCCGCGACACGCGCAACAACCTGATTCCCGGCCATGTCAACTTCAACAAGCCGGATCGGGTCTATAGCAGCCACGCGCGGGAGATTCATCTGGCGCTGCGCTTCACGTTTTGACGGCGCGGCGCGATACCATCGGAGATTCATGGCCGCGCCTGAAACCGAAAACGGCGTCCTGGAAGTCCGCTACGAACCCGACGAGCGGCCGCCGAAAGCCCTCTCTTTCGGGCTGGGCTTCCAGCAGGCGGCGATGTGCATCGCGGGCGTCGTGCTGACGCCGGCGATCGTCATCCGCGCCGCGGGCAATCAGAGCGCCGATTATCTTTCCTGGGCCGTCTTCGCCGCGTTGGCGGTCAGCGGCCTGAGCACGATCCTGCAGGCCGTGCGGCTGGGGCCGATCGGCGCCGGATACATCCTGCTGATGGGCACGTCGGGCGCTTTCATCGCCGTCTGCGTGGCGGCGCTCGCCGAGGGCGGGCCGGCGCTGCTGGCCACCCTGGTCGTCATTTCGTCGCTGTTCCAGTTTGCGCTTGCCTGGCGGCTGTCGCTGCTGCGCCGGATCATCACGCCGACCGTGGCCGGCACGGTGATCATGCTGATCGCAGTAACCGTCATGCCCATCCTTTTCGGACTGCTGACGGACGTGCCCGAGGGAACCCCGCCGGCCGCCGCTCCGGCCGCCGCCGGGGCGACCATCGTCGTCATCTGCGCGCTCATACTGCGCGCTTCGGGAAGCCTGCGTCTGTGGGTGCCGCTGATCGGCATCGCCGCGGGCTGCGCCGCGTCCGCCGCGTTTGGTCTGCTCGACCTCAGCGGCGTGGCCGCGGCCTCGTGGATCGGCATTCCCAGCGGCGCCTGGCCGGGTTTCGATCTCGGCTTTGGCCCCGCTTTCTGGGCGCTGCTTCCGGCCTTCGTCTTCGTGACCCTGATCGGCGCGGTCGAGACCATCGGCGATTCCATCGCCGTGCAGAGGGTTTCCCGGCGCAAGCCGCGCGCGCCCGATTTCCAGGCGGTGCAGGGCGCGGTGGCGGCGGACGGCGTGGGCAACCTGCTCTCCGGCCTCGCCGGCACGGTGCCCAATACGACCTACTCCAGCACCGTGGCGATTACCGAGATTACAGGCGTCGCCGCGCGCTCCGTCGGCGTATGCATCGGGCTGGTGTTCGTCGCCGCGGCGTTCCTGCCCAAGGTGGCGGCGCTGCTGCTGGCCGTCCCCAATCCCGTGGTCGGCGCCTATCTCACGGTGCTGATGGCGATGCTCTTCGTGCTCGGCATGGGCATCGTGGTCCGCGACGGCGTGGACTACCGCAAGGCCGCGGTGGCCGGCGTGTCGTTCTGGGTCGGCGCGGGGTTCCAGCAAGGGGCGGTCTTCGCCGAGCAACTGGGGCCGTGGTGGGGCGACCTGCTGGGCAACGGCATGACCGCGGGGGGGCTGACGGCGATTGTGATGACGCTGTTTCTGGAGATCACCGGGCCGCGGCCCAAGCGCCTGGGAACGGCGCTGACGGTCGAGGCGCTGCCGGAGATCGACGCCTTCCTTGAAAACTTCTCCGCCCGCGCGGGGCTGACTGCCGACGCGGCCGCCCGCCTGCGCGCGGTCGGCGAGGAAATCCTGCTCAGCCTGGTCAACCGGAAAGAGGATGAAGCGGCAAGCGGCGCGAGGCGTCTGCGCGTGACCGCGCAGCGCGCCGGAGGCGGCGCCGATCTGGAGTTCGTGGCCGCGCCGCAAGGGGCGAGCAACCTGGAAGACCGCATCGCGGTTCTCGACAGCAGCGGCGCGTCCGAGTCGTCAGAACAGGATTTCTCGCTGCGTCTGCTGCGGCACTTCGCCTCGTCGGTGCGCCACCAGCGGTATTTCGATACGGATATCGTCACCGCCCGCGTCGATGCGCCGGCGCGGCGGGCGGGTTGAGGCTCACGAGACGGGAGTTGATAGGGTAGCGTCTATGAAAAAAATGTACATGGTGCGCTCCAAGTCTATGGGGCTTCCAGGTGAAACACGAAGCGGCGGTCGAAGGAATCCTCGATCTCTTTCGGGACGGGTGGAAATAGCGGCTCGGCGGGCGGCTTGAGGGGGTTCGGCGCATGGCCAGGAGCAAGAGCGCGCGGCAATACGTTTTCGAGGGTCTGGAGCTTCTGCTCGACGCGCTGATTTTTTTCGTCAAAAAGCGGCTGCAGAGCGAGCGGCGCAGGAAACGGCGGACGCCTGAACAGCAGATTGACGCCATGCTACTCGACCTGGACAGGCGGTCCGACCAAGCTCTGAAGACGCTGCTCGGGATCATGAAACGGTACTGGCGGGACGGCTCCGAGACCGTGCTGGGGCAGGACGAGTTGTCGCTTGTCAACGAGTTGATCGAGGTGTGCAACAAGCACGCGCGCAACGAGGCGTTCAGCGACAACGACGCCGATCGCGCGCTGGATTCCATGCGCCGTATGGCCAAGGCGGTCGGCGCGAGCGCCGCCGCAGAACAACTCGGCGCGTGGCGCAACGAGATACTGCGCACGGAGTTCGCGGATTTGCAGCTTGGCGAGGATCCCCGGCCGCGCCCGCAACCTGCGCCGCCGACGCCCCCACCCGACCCGCATCCACCGCCCCCAAAATCACCACAGCCGCCGTTGAGGCCGCGTCCGCAACCTGTGCAACGGCCGCCCAAACCGCCCTCAGCCAAAGTGGGCGGGACATCCGGGGACATATCCAACAAGAAGATGCATATGGTGCGGTCCGGAACCAGATATGAAAGCCACTTCGGGAAATTTCTGGAGCGAGGCGTCGTCGCTATTGGCTGGCCTCAGCTTGGGGACCTGAGCAGGTACGAATCGCGCGAAGCAATCAGAGAGGCATTGCCGAGGAAATTTCCTGGTCTGAGCCAGAGCGCCGCTGCAGTGTGGACCGACAACCTGTTTGGATTCTCGCGAGAGTTGCCGAAGAGCGATTTCGTCATCACCTACGATCCGAACGAACGACTCTATGCCGTCGGCAAAATTGCGGGCGAATACACCTATGATCCGGAATTCTTTGGCTTCAGGGAAAACAACTTCCCCAATCTCATCCGAGTGAATTGGAATCCGGTTCGATTCAGCCGCAGCCAACTATCGGGTTCAGCGCGGAGCGCATTGGGACTTCGTCCCACAGTCTTCCAGGTGAACGACGAAACGGCGGTCGAAGAGACCCTCCGCCTCGTTCGGCACGGCTGGAAATAGCGGGGCGGCCGTTACTGCGCGGCGCCGAGTTTCTCGTCGAGGAACCGCTTGACCATGGCGCGCAGCTTGGGCGAGCCGAACTCGCCGCCGTTGCCGTGTCCGCCGCCCTTGACCGTGTGGAAGGTATGCTCCACGCCGGCCGCGGCCAGCGCCTCGGCGAGCAATTCGCTCTGGTTGTAGGGCACGGTCAAATCCTTGTCGCCGTGGACGATCAGAAACGGCGGGTCGTCGGCGCTGACGTAGGTAATCGGATCGACCCGGCGCACGAGCTCGGGATGTTCCTGGATTGCCCCGCCGATCAGCATCGACTCCGGCGAGTCGGGGGCGTCGTGGACCATCCTGCTGCCGGCGGCGTCCATTTTGGTGAACGTCGTCGGCCCGAAGAAATCGACCACGGCCTGCACGCGGCTGGATTGCCGCGGGTAACCGAGGCCGCCCTCGAGTTCCGCCGCGCCGCCGCTGGTACCCATCAGAGCGACGAGATGCCCGCCCGCCGAGGAACCCCACACGGCGACCCGCTCGGGGTCGATGCCGTACTCGTCCGCGTGCGCGCGCAGCCAGCGCACGGCGGCCTTGCAGTCGTGAATCTGCGCCGGGAAAACAGCCGTTTGGCTGAGCCGGTAGCTTATGCTTGCCGAGACGTACCCCGCGGCGGCGAACGGCGCGGCGGGGTTGCCCTCCTTGCTGCCCGCCCTCCAGGCGCCGCCGTGAATCCAGACGATCAGCGGCAGCGGCTTTTCGGGGCGTTTTTCGGGCAGGTAGAGGTCGAGCTTCAATTCCTGCTCGGGCGCTTTGGCATAGACGATATCCCGGAGTACGCGGACGCCCTCCGGCAACGCGGGGCGCCGCCAACCGGAGCGGCGGGCGGCGCGGTAGGCAACGTCTTCTTGCGAGGTAACGAAGCCGTCGTTGTCCGCGTCGATGCGCGCGAACGCGCCGCGGTTCCTTTCGGGAAACTCCTCGAGCGTCAGCTTGCCGTCCGCGTCGGCGTCGTTGCTGCGGAAGAATTGCTCTGACTGCCGGACATTCTGATCGGAAGGCCGCGGCTGGGCCGCCGGAACGGCCGCTGCAAGAAGGAAAACGACGGAGAGCCTGCGCATGACGGCCTTACTTTAGCACCGCTGCCCGCCCGCGGGAGCGCAGGCATTTTTCCAGGACTTTCCGTTCCGTGTCGTGGGTCAGCCGCCGGAGCGCCGCTTCGGGGGCGGCCCATTCGACGGCGAGCACTTCGTCGGACGGCTGGAACCGCCCCTCGCGCAGCGCCGTCATCTCGAAAAAAACGACGATCTTGGGCGTACCGCCCACCAGATAATCGACGGCGTCAACGAAGCCCGCGACGGCCGCTTCGCAGCCGGTTTCTTCCAGGACTTCGCGCAGGGCGGCGGCCTCCCACGTCTCGCCGGCGTCGAGCTTGCCCTTGGGCAGGCAGCATTCGTCCGGGCGGTAGCGGCCGCGGCGGATCAGCGCCGTTTCCCGTTTGTCCGCGCTGCGCCAGACGACGCCGCCCGCGGCGCGGATCAGGCGGCCGCCGTCCGGGGTTCTCATGTCAGCGGCTCTCGCCGGCGGCGGCCGGGCTGCGCAGGTCGCGGCCCGTCATCTCGGCGGGCTTTTCGACGCCCAGGCAGCCGAGGATGGTCGGCGCGATGTCGCGCAGCGCCCCGCCCCCGCGCAGTTTTCCGCGGAAGCCGCCGGCCAGGATGAAGGGCACGGGAAACGTCGTGTGGTAGGTGTGCGGCTTGCCCGTCGCCGGATCGACCAGCAAATCGGCGTTGCCGTGGTCGGCGGTGACGATCCATTGCCCGCCCGACAGCTTGAGCGCGGCTTCGATGCGTCCCAGGCAGCCGTCCACCGTTTCGCAAGCCGTGACGACGGCGGGGATCACGCCCGTGTGGCCGACCATGTCGCCGTTGGCGAAATTGACCACGATCAGGTCGAAAGCCCCGCTCTCGATGCCGCGCACGACAATATCGCACACGCCCGCGGCGTTCATTTCCGGCTGGAGATCGTAGGTGGCGACCTTGGGCGAAGGAGCCATCTCGCGTTCCTCGCCGTCGAAGGGCTTTTCCCTGCCGCCGTTGAAGAAATAGGTGACGTGCGGATATTTTTCGGTTTCCGCGGCGCGCAAGTTGGCCAGTCCCTCGCTTGCGCAGATTTCGCCGAGCGTCCGTTCGGGGAACTGCGGCGGAAACGCGGCCGGGTAGGCGTAATTCTTGTCGTACTCGGTCATGGTGACGTAGCGCAGGTTTTGCCGCCGGGCGGGGTTGCCGGGCAGCGGGGTTGCCGGGTCGTTGAGCGCGAGCGTCATCTGGCGCGCGCGGTCGGCGCGGAAATTGAAGAAAACGACGGCGCCGCCGTTGCGCACCGCGCCCGCGGGCCGGCCCTGGGCATCGACGATGACCGCGGGTTCGATGAACTCGTCGGTTACCCCGGCCGCGTAGGAAGCGCGCACCGCGGCCGCCGGGTCGGCGGCGCGGACGCCCTCGCCGAGGACGATGGCGCGGTAGGCTTTTTCCACGCGCTGCCAGCGCTTGTCGCGGTCCATGGCGTAGTAGCGTCCGCTGACGGAGGCGATTTTGCCGACGCCCAGAGCGGTCATGCGGGCTTGCAGCCGCTCGATGAAACCGGCGCCGCTTTCGGGCGGCGTATCGCGCCCGTCGGTAAAGCAATGGACGTAAACGTTTGCCGCGCCTTCGCGCTTGGCCGTCTCCAGCAGGGCGAACAGATGGCTCAATTGCGCATGGACGCCGCCGTCGCTGACCAGGCCGAGCAGGTGCAGAGCGCCGCCGTCGCGGGCATGCGCCATCGCCTGTTTCAGCACGGCGTTGTCGAAGAACGTTCCGCGCTCGATGGCTTGGTCGATGCGGGTGATGTCCATTTGCACGACGCGGCCCGCGCCGATGTTGAGGTGGCCGACTTCGCTGTTGCCCATCTGGCCTTCGGGCAGGCCGACGAAGGGCCCGTCCGTGCGCAGCAGCGTATGCGGAAACGAGGCCCAAAGGCGGTCGAAATTGGGCGTGCGGGCCATCGCCACCGCGTTGTTTTGCGGATTCGGATTGTGCCCCCAGCCGTCCATGACGGTGAGGACAAAGGGTTTCTTGGCGGACATGCGGGGTGTATGCTGATTATCTCAGAGCGGTTGCCGCCGAACGCATCGGCCGGGGAGCAGGCCGGCTGCGGACGCCCGGCGCTGCGCCGCCGGTCTCGCCATGAACGACAAGCTGCCCAATCCGGTGATCGCCATGCTGGGGCGCCGCCTGCGCCTGGGCGTCGTCGGAGGCGGTCCGGGCTCGGTTATCGGCGAGACGCACCGCATCGCGGCGCGCATGGACGGCCGCTGGGAGATCGCCGCCTCCGCCCTTTGTTCCGACCCCGAGCGTTCGCGGGCCGCGGGCGCGGCGATGGGCATTGCAAGCGGGCGGGCGTACGGTTCTCTGGACGAAATGCTCGCGCGCGAGGCCGAGCGCGAAGACGGCATCGAAGCGCTGGCCGTGATGACTCCCAACGATCTGCACTATGCGGCCTGCCGCGCGGCTCTCGACCGCGGGCTCGACGTGATCTGCGACAAACCGTTGACGACCGGCCTGGCCGACGCGCTCGACCTCGCGGAGCGCGCGCGCCGGGCGGAGCGGGTCTTTTGCGTCACCTACAACTACAGCGGCTATCCGCTCGTGCGCCAAGCGCGGGCCATGGTCGCAGCCGGGGAGTTGGGCGCCGTCCGCATGGTGCAGTTGGAGTATATCCAGGGGCATATTGCCGCCGCGGTCGAGCGCGCCGAGCCGGTCAAGCGGTGGCAGTTCGACCCGCGGCGGTGCGGGCCGTCGCTGGTGGCCTGCGCCATCGGCGTCCATGCTTACCAGTTGGGGACGTTCGTGACGGGGCTGGAGCCGGCGAGGCTGTGCGCCGATCTCGGCGCGCTGGTTCCCGGCCGCGAGGCCGACGATTACGCCGCGGTGCTGCTGCGCTATGCCGGCGGCGCGCGCGGGGTCTTGCTGATGACGCAGGCGGCCGCCGGGGCCGAGCACGGCTTGCGCATCCGCGTCCACGGCGAGAAAGGCGGCTTGGAGTGGCGCCAGGAGCAGCCCAACCGGATGCGCTTCAGTCCGCTGGACAGGCCGATGCAGATATTTACCCGGCGCGGGCCGGGGCTGCACGCCGCGGCCGAGCGCGGCACGCGCTTCGCCATCGGCCATCCGGAGGGCTACCACGAAGCTTTCGCCAACGTTTACAGCGAGGCGGCCGAGGCGATCGCCGCCCGGCGCAGCGGCGGGAGCGCCGCCCCGCGGCCTGCGTCCTTGCCGACGGTCGAAGACGGCGCGCGGGGCATGCGCTTCGTCGAAGCGGTCGCCGCATCCGGCCGCGGCGGGGGCGTCTGGGTCGATTGCGGCCTCGCTCTGTAAGACTACTCAGCCCTTGTTGCCCAACATGCGGTCGAGCGCGTCGGCCGTCTGGTAGATCAGCGCTTCGGGGTAGTGCTCGAAGGGGTGGAAATACTCGAAGGTCAGGTAGCCCCGGTAGCCGATGCGATCGAGGGCTTCGATGACCGCCGGCCAGTTCGTCGTGCCGTCGAGCAGCGGGCGGAAGGTGTGCAGGTTGAACTCCTGCGTCCGCTTGTCCCACTCCTTGAAGTGGATGTTGCGGATGCGTTTTCCCAGGATGGGAATCCAGTGCTCGGGAAACTGGTAGTGCATGATGTTGCCCGTGTCGAAATGGACGTTGACCGCGCTGCTGTCGAAACCGTCAACGAATGCGGCGATCTCCTGGGGGCTGAACAGGTAGCCGTTGGCGAAGATGTTTTCGATATTGAGCGACACGCCGGCTTTCTCGGCCGCCGGGATCAGGCGGCGGACCGCTTCGCGGGCGCGGCGGTCGCAAACGTCGTTGGGCACGGGGTCGGAGTCTTCGATCCAGGGGACGTAAACCGCGCCCGGCACGATCAGCAGGTTTTCGGTTTTCACCAGCGCGGCGGCTTCGATCATGCGGGCGGCCAGGGCGATGCCCTTCTCGCGGCGCGCGGAGTCGTTGTGGGTCATCGAGTACGGCCAGAAAAGGAACGAGCACAACCCGCTGATTTCGATGCCGATCTCGTCGGCCAACGTTCTGACCGCGCGCAGCTCGTCGTCGGTCGATTCGGCGGAGAATTCGCCCTCCAGGTTGAAATTGGGTTCGACGGCGTCGAATCCGGCGTCTTTGGCGATTTGCAGGCACTCGCGCAGCGGCCACTTGTCGGGGTAGGGAAACGCCCACAGGTTGATCGACTTCTTCATGGGGTAGCGCTTGCCGGCCGGGCGCGCTGACGCGGCGGATTGGGCCGATGCGGCGGCTGGGGCGGCGAACCCCTGACGCGCCGTAAAGGCCGCGCCGAATGCCGCCGACCAAGCCGCCAACTCGCGGCGGCTGGGGTAAGTGCCGGGCTTGCTCACGGCGCAATTGTACCGCGCCGCGCCGAGCCGTCCGCGGCCTCAGTCGAGCGAGCGCAGGAAGCCGTCGAGCTTGCCGGCCAGTTCGTCGATGCTGCGCTCGGCGGCTTGGCTCAATCCGCCGACGACCGCGCGCACGTCGCCGCCGGTTACCGTGCCCGTCGCGGACGCGGAGGCCGACCAGACAACCTTGGCGCTTTTGCCGTCGATCAGTTGCAGAGAAATTTCGACCGCCGCGGAAACCGGCGGGTCGTAGTCGATTTCCTCCAGTCTTTCGATGCTGCCGCGCAGGATGTAATCGCCTTTCGTGCGCCCGTCGAAGAGCGTCAGGCCGGCAAAGCTGCCCCGCGCCAGAAGCTGTTGGATCAGCGCGCCGGCGATCTCCGCGCGCGGGTTTTCCGCCCACTTGTGGTACTCGTAGAAGCCGACTTCGCGGCGCGATTCGCGATAGACGATGCGGCTGCGGTCCACGAGCCCGGACGCGCGGAAAGGCATCACGACGGCGGAGAACGGCAGGCGCTCCGCGGCGGGCGCGGGCGCGGCGAGATCGAGGGTGTAATAGCGGGTCTGCGGTATCTTGCCGCCGCCGCAGCCCGACAGCGCAAGCAGCGCCGCGGTCCCGGAAAACAGGCGCAAGGTTTTGACGGAAAACATATCGGTTCCGACCGATTCCTATTATGAACGATGCGGCGCGAAGCTGTCAGCAGCAGATAGGCGGGCTGGCGCAACGGGGCTTCCCTCCCCCGCCTCCTTTGGGGATTCTGCACCCCAGCGGCCTTCTTCTGATTCCGGCTCTCGTACACGATTTCGCCTACCGCTGGGGCTTCCTGTGGGAAGTTGCGGCGGCGCCCCCCGGGGAAGTGCGCCGGTACGAGTTGGATAGAAAAGGTTGGGACAAGCTTCTCCGAAAAATAGGGACGGATATCAACGGCGTGAACTTCGTGAATGGGTGCGCCTATTGGATGGTGCGGATATTCGGCTGTCGGGCGCGGAAGAAGAATAAAGCGACAAGACAAGGCGCGGTTCCCGGCTTCGAATGGTCGAAATGCGAACGCCCCGACTGCAATGTCCGGTCTGCCAATGCAAGCCGCCGTCGGGTTATATGCTGGAATCCAGGGACGGCGAAGAAGAAATCCTGCCGCCGAGCGATCGAGAAGGAAATTCCGGTCCGCAAAACTGAATAAAAAGAGCCGTGGACCGCGCCGAAGGAAAAGCTGTTCGAGCCTTTGTCGAAGCGGCTTCCGCGGCGGAATCGACGGTTCTCTGACCGTCTCCGCGGCGCAGTGGCGCCGCGGGATTAGCGCCTCAAATCCGGTTTCCCCCGGCGGCGGCGCGCGCCGAGGCCTTCGTCGATCTCGGTATGCTGGGGAAAAGCCATTGACGCCGCGCTCCCCAACCGCCGCCGCAGAGCCCGCGACGGTATTCGAGGCTTCCGCCCTGACCAAGGTCTATGACATGGGCGAGGTGCGGGTTCGGGCGCTGCGCGGCGTCGACGTGGAGCTTTACGAGGGCGAGTTGGTCGTGCTGCTGGGGCCGTCCGGTTCCGGAAAATCCACCTTTCTCAACATCCTCGGCGGACTCGACACCGCCACCAGCGGCCGGGTCTCGTACCGCGGCGCCGACCTGACCGCCGCCCGCGAGCGTGAGTTGACCTTGTACCGGCGCAACTACGTCGGTTTCGTATTCCAGTTCTACAATCTGATTCCGAGCCTTACGGCGCGGGAAAACGTGGCCGTCGTCACCGAGATCGCCGCCGACCCGATGGACCCCGCCGAAGCCCTCGATCTGGTGGGCCTCGGCGACAGAATCGACCACTTCCCCTCGCAGATGTCGGGCGGCCAGCAACAGCGCGTAGCCATCGCCCGCGCTATCGCCAAGCGGCCGGCGGTGCTGCTCTGCGACGAACCCACGGGAGCGCTCGATTCCGAAACGGGAAGCCTGGTGCTCGAAGCCCTGGAGCAAGCCAACCGCGCGATGGGCACGACCACGGTCATCATTACCCACAACTCCGACATCGCGCAGATGGCCGACCGCGTTCTGAGCATGCGCGACGGCCGGGTCGTCTCGCAGGCGCGCAACGCGGCGAAGAAATCCGCGAAGGACGTGCGCTGGTGACCCCGCTCGGCAAAAAGCTCGTTCGCGAGTTGTGGGCCATGCGCGGGCAGGCGTTGGCCATCGCCGTCGTCATCGCCGGCGGCGTGGCCACTTTCGTCATGTCGCTGAGCACGCTCGACAGCTTGAAGCTGACGCAGGCGGCTTTTTATTCCGAATATCGTTTCGCCGACGTCTTTGTCTCTCTCAAGCGGGCGCCGAAGAGCTTGGCGGAACGCATGCGCGGCATCCCCGGGGTTGACCGCGTCGAGACGCGGGTCGCGGCGCCCGTCAACATCGACCTGGAAGGCTACCCCGACCCCGTAAGCGGCCTGCTGCTCTCGGTCGCCGGCTCGAACGAAGGGCGGCTCAACGCCCTGCATCTGCGCGCGGGCCGGTTCATCGACCCGCTGCGCGGCGATGAGGCGGTCGTCAGCGAGGCGTTCGCCGAGGCGCAGGGACTCGTTCCCGGGGATTCCCTCTCGGCAATTATCAACGGCCGCAAGAAAAAGCTCGCCATCGTCGGCTTGGCTCTTTCCCCCGAATACGTCAACCAGATCAAGCCGGGATCGATCATCCCCGATTTCAAGGACTACGCCATCCTGTGGATGGCCGAGAAACCGCTGGCCAAGGCTTACGACATGGACGGCGCGTTCAACAACGCGGCCATGACGCTGCTGCCCGGGGCGAACGAAAGCGAAGTCATCGCCCGGCTCGACGCTCTGTTGGAGCGTTACGGCTCGCTCGGCGCCTACGGGCGAAGCGATCAACTCTCGCACCGTTACCTGCACGAAGAGTTCCGCCAACTCGAAAGCATGGCGACGATGTATCCCACGATCTTCCTGGGCGTCGCGGCTTTTCTGCTCAACGTCGTTTGCAGCAGGTTGTTCCAGATCGAGCGCGAGCAGATCGCCGCGCTCAAGGCGTTCGGCTATTCGAACTTTTCCATCGGGCTGCACTACTTGCAGTTCGTCGCCGCCATCGCCGCCGGAGGCTTGCTGTTGGGCATTGCCGGAGGGGTCTGGATGGGGCAGGGGCTCAGCGCGCTCTACGTCGATTTCTACCGCTTTCCCGAAATGCTCTACCGCCTGGACCCGCGGGTCGTCGTCTGGGCGGCCGCGGTGACGCTGGGCGCGTCGTTCGCCGGCACGGTCTTCGCCGTGCGCAGAGCGGCGCGGCAGCCTCCGGCCGAGGCGATGCGCCCCGAACCGCCGGCCCGCTACGGACAAACCGTATTCGAGAGAATCGGCCTGGGGAAACTCTATTCGGAGCCGATGCGCATGATCGCCCGCAATCTCGAACGGCGTCCCGGCAAGGCTTTGCTGACCGCCGCCGGCATCGCCGCCGCCTACGCCATATTGGTCATGGGACTTTTTTTTCGCGACTCCATCGACCACATGATCGACGTGCAATTCCGGCTGGCGCAGCGGGATGACATTACCGTCAACTTCAACGAGCCGACTTCCTACCGCGCCATGTTCGAGCTGCAGCGCATGGAGGGCGTCGCCTATGCCGAAGGCTTTCGTTCCGTGCCCGTGTACCTGCGCGCCGGGCGCCGCGAGTACCGCACGTCGATTCTGGGCTTGCAGCCCAACGCGGACTTGTACCGCACGCTGGACGAGAACCTGCGGCCGACCGCGCCGCCGCGGGGCGGCCTCGTCCTGACCGATTACCTGGCGGACCTGCTTGGCGTTCGGGTCGGCGATGCGCTGACCGTCGAAGTGCTCGAAGGCGCGCGCCCGGTCCGTGAAACTTTGCTGACGGGTACGATCGATCAATTCATGGGCGTTTCGGGCTACATGCAGCTCGACGATCTCAACCGCTTCATGCGCGAAGGCCGCGCCTTGTCGGGAGTCCATCTGGCCGTCGATCGGCAGAGCGAAACCCGGATTTACAGCCGCATCAAGGAAATGCCCCGCGTCTCCGGCGCCGAGATCAAGCACAAGGCGATCGTCGCCTTGCGCGATACGATGGCGCAGCAGATTTTTATTTTCGCGGGCATAACGACGCTGCTGGCCGGAGCGATCGCCTTCGGAGTGGTTTACAACACCGCCCGCGTCACGCTTTCCGAGCGCAGCCGCGAGTTGGCCAGCCTGCGCGTGCTCGGTTTCACGCAGCGGGAAGCGGGCTTCATCCTGTTGGGAGAGTTGGGCTTGCTCACGTTCCTGGCGCTGCCGCTGGGCGCCGCGATGGGCAAGGCCTTGAGTACGTTCTTCATGGAGTCCATGCAAACCGACCTCTTTCGCATACCGCTGGTATTGAACCCGCGAACCTATGCTTACGCCGCCCTCGTCATTCTGGCGTCGTCGCTGTTGTCGGGCATCGTCATCCGCCGCAAGGTCAACCGCCTCGACCTCGTGGGCGTGCTAAAAACACGGGAGTAGTCCGCGGTGAAACGCATTCGCTGGATTTTGACCTTTCTTGCCGTATTCGGCGTTGTCGGGGCAGCCGTTTACTTCAGCCTCGCCCCGCGCCCCGTTCTCGTGGAGACGGTCGAGGTTTCGCGCGGGCCGCTGCAGGCCGCCATCGTCGAAGAGGGCAAGACCCGCGTCGCGGACCGCTACGTCGTATCCGCGCCGACCGCGGGCGCCCTGAGCAGGATGCGCTTCGACGTCGGCGACAAGGTAAGCGCCGGCGCCGCGCTGGCGCGGCTGCGCCCGCTGCGTTCCCAGGCGCTCGACGGCCGCCGCCGCGCGCAAGCCGAGGCGGACCTGGCCGTCGCCGAGGCCGCGCTCGAAAAGGCCCGCGAAGACGTCGAAACCGCGCGATCTGACGTGCGTTACTGGGAGGCCGAACTGCCGCGCATCCGGCAAGGCGTCGAGGCCGGCGTCATCGCTGCCGAGCGCCTCGACCGCGGAGCGGCCTCCGAGCGCAAGGCCAAGGCGGTCTTGCGCGCCGCCGAACAACAGATCGAGGTAGCCGAATCGGAAGCCGGGGCCGCGAAAGTGGCGGCGCAGTACACGGAAAGCCGGGCGCCGAGCGGCGCCGCCGAAATCGTAACGGTGCGTTCGCCCGTCAGCGGACGCATCCTCAAGGTCCATCAGGAAAACGAAGCGGTCATGCAGGCTTCGCAGCCGCTGCTGGAGATCGCCGACCCGGGCGGCCTGGAAGTCGAGGTCGAAGTGCTTTCGTCGGACGCGGTGCGCATCGAGGCCGGAATGCGCGTGCTGCTGGAGCGTTGGGGAGGCCCCAAACCGCTCGAAGCCGTCGTCCGGCTCGTGGAGCCGGTTGCCTTCACGAAGGTTTCGGCACTCGGCGTGGAAGAGCAGCGTGTGCTCGCCATCGTCGATATCGTCTCGCCGAAGGAAGAATGGAAGAATCTGGGCGACCGCTACCGCGTCGAAGCCCGCTTCGTCATCGACGAGAGGCGGGACGTGCTGCAAGTCCCCTCCAGCGCCTTGTTCCGCTCGCAGTCGGGCTGGGCGGTGTTTCTCGCCGACGGGCCGACGGCGAAGCTGCGCGCCGTAACCATCGGCATGCGCGGCGGCTTCGCCGACGAG
This sequence comes from Bryobacterales bacterium, assembly GCA_965242705.1. Taxonomy (GTDB): domain Bacteria; phylum Acidobacteriota; class Terriglobia; order Bryobacterales; family UBA6623; genus CATQHP01. Next base: position 2,876,189 of record OZ251486.1, on the reverse strand, counting down.
ATCGTCAGCGGCTTGCGCGAGGGCGAAAGCGTGATCAACTATCCCGGCGACGCCGTCGCCGACGGCGCGCCGATCGAATACCGGCAGAAGTGAGGCCGCGCCTGACCGCGCGGCAGGGGTCAGGGATTAGGGGCCGCGCCTTGCGGCGCGGATTGACATATTTGCGCGGGGTGGTGTAGAACAGAGTTCCCGGTTGCGGCGCGGATGGTATTCTTGAGGCTGCGGCGGATTTCTTGTTGCACGGAGGGGTGAGAGAGATGTATACTGAGAAGAGGTCAGCCCGTCAGCCCGTCAGCCCGTATTCAGCCCGTATTCAGCCCGTATTCAGCCCGTATAAGGAGAAGCGCGCTCACCGCGCTCTCTAACCTACGGTATCTTCTCTCCCTTCCGCGCCCTGCTTGCCGCCGGCAAGGCGGGACTTTCGCGCGGGCGCGGGTCTCGCGTTTTCCGCTCTCAGCCGGCGCGCCCAGCGTGCTTGGCGGCGTTGCTGTGTACGCTCCACTATCCGCTGTTCACCGGCGGCGAAGCCGCCTTGGCGCAGACCGCCGGAACCATCGACACGATCGCGGGCACGTGGCCCGCCGGCTACGGCGGCGACAACGGCCCGGCCGTGTCGGCGAACCTCGACGGCCCCAACGGCTTGGCGTTGGACGGCGCGGGCAACCTGTACATCGCCGATACGGACAACAACCGCGTCCGCAGGGTAACCCGGGACGGCGTGATTACCACCTTCGCGGGAGGCGGGTCGTCTCTGAACGACAACGGCCCGGCCGTGTCGGTGAACCTCAACAGCCCCAACGGCTTGGCGTTCGACGGCACGGGCAACCTTTATATCGCCGATACATTCAACCGCCGCATCCGCAAGGTAACCCGGACCGGCGTGATCTCCACCTTCACGGGAACGGGGACGCAAGGCGACAGCGGCGACGGCGACACGGCGACAGCGGCGCAACTCAGCAGACCCGTCGGCGTAAGCGTGGACAATTCGGGCAACCTCTACATCGCCGATCAAGGCAGCGACCGCATCCGCAAGATAACCCCGGCCGGCGTGATCTCCACCTTCGCGGGCGCGGGAACCATCGGCTTCAGCGGCGACGGCGGCGCGGCAACTTCGGCCCAACTCAACGCGCCCTATAGCGTGGTGCTCGACGGCGCGGGCGCCTTGTACATCTCCGATACGAACAACAACCGCATCCGCAGAGTGGACGCCGTTACAGGGAATATCTCCACCGTCGCGGGAGGCGGGACGGTGCTGGGCGACAATGGCCCGGCTTTGTCGGCCCAATTCAATTACCCCGCCGGCATGGCGTTCGACTGCGCGGGCAACCTCTATGTTTCCGATTTCGGCAACAACCGCGTCCGCAAGGTGACCGCGTTGGGCGAGCCCTGCCCCCCGCCGCCGCCACTGGCCGGGCCTGAGCCGACGGTGGAGCCGGTGGAGGTTTCCGAATTGTCGTTCGCGCCGGACGCCGATTCCTCCATGCCTGCGCCGCAGACGCTCACGCTGCGCGCCGAAGGCGGCGCCGTGGACTTCCAGGCGCTGCCCAGCGCGCGCTGGATCCAGGTCTCGCCCGCGGGCGGCGACGTTGCCCAGTGGAGGGGCCGCCTGGCCGAGGGCGAGACGATTACCCTGCGCGTAACCGTCAACCCTCTGGGGCTGCGGCCGGGAACCCACCGCGGGCGGCTGTACATCCGCTCCGGCGGGCGCATCACGGCCGCGATCCGCATCGTGCTGGAAGTTCCCCCGCCGACGGGGCCGGCGGTGACGGAGAACGGCGGCGTATTCAACGCGGCGCGGATGAGCGCCTACGGGGAGCGCGGGCTGTTCGGGCCGCAGTTGCTGCCGTTGGCGCCGGGCTCGGCGGTGATCGTGCAGGGGGTGAACTTCGCATCCGGCGAGCGGATGGAAGCCGCGGGCTTTCCGCTGCCGACGATGCTGGGCGGCGTGCGCGTGCTGATCGACGGCGCGGCGGTTCCGCTGATGGCCGTAGGCCCGCAGCGCATCGAGGCGCAGTTGCCCTGGGCGTTGGGCGGCGAAGCCGTAGCGGCGGGCGGCCTGGCGTTGGCGAGCGTGGTGGTGGAATCCGGCGGCGAGAGCAGTTGGCCGCGGCATTTCTGGGCCGGCCCCTACGCGCCGGGCGTGTTCACGGTCTCGGGCGAGGGACAGAGCGAGGGACAAGGGCAGGCGCTGGCGACGTTCGCGGGGACGACCGACTTGGCGGCGCCGCTGGGTTTCAGCGCGGGCAGCCGCCCGGCGCGCGCCGGGGACGTGCTGGAGATCTACGCGACGGGTCTGGGCGCGGTGGAGCCGCCGTTGGCCGACGGCATGAACTCATGCGCCCCGGACGGCGTTTGCTTGGCGAACGGCTCGAACGCGGTCTTGCGGCATACGACGGCCCGCCCGCGGGTCTGGATCGGCGCATACGCGGTGTCGCCGGAAAATATCCGTTTTTCGGGACTGGCCCCGGACATGGCCGGCGTCAACCTGGTCATCGTGGAAATCCCGCGCAACCTCACCCCGTCAAACGCCGCCGAGTTGCGCCTCGCCGTAGCCGGCCGCATCAGCCAATCCGGCGCCACGATTGCTGTTGAATGACGGGGGCCGTTGCGTGAGGCGGCGCAGCCGCCCGACCCGCGACCGTCGCGCGAAGCGCGGCCCGACTCGCAACCGCCGCTCGGGGCGTCTTTCATGCCGCGCGAGGCCAAAGTTTGCCGGAATCCGCCGGCGGATCGCAAAACGGCAGATTCAGCCGGTTCACCGCGAAGACGTACATGGCGAACGCCGCCGGCCCGAACAGCGCCATCGGCGGCAAGGCCTCGAACGGCAGCTCGAACAGCGCCGTCCGCGCGTTGGTGGAATAGACTCTTGCCCCGGCGCGCACGTTCCAGAAACCCCAAACGGCGCCGCATATCGGGCCGGCGCAGAGCAGGGCGCACAGCCGCGAACGGCGGCCGCTCTGCTTGTCCGCCCAAACGCTTGGCAGCCCGCCGCGGGCGTTGAGCGGGTCGAGCAGCGCGGCCCATCCGCAGACGACCAGCCCGAACAGGCGCTCGCCGACGTCCAAACGCGGCTTGGTCAATCTGCTCATTGCCGAGCGTTACGCCACAGCCTGAGCGTCGCAAGGCAGGAGCAGTGCGTCCGCATCGTCTCGAAACCACTGAGACGAGGGGTATAGCTGTTGCCTGGAGGCCAAAATCAGCATAATTTCCATGCAAATCTCGTTGCCAACCCCTCCTCAAACGCCTCCATCCGCCAACATCATCCTTCCTCTGCTCTTCTTGCATTCTTGTTCAGACCTTCCCCAAGGACGCTCTGAACAAGCAGCGGTCTGCCCTCGGTACGGTTGATCCGTCGATTTTCTTCTGCAAGGCTTCGGACCAGAAGGTGCTGAACCCACCCGGTCGATTTTCGGCGGCGCGGCACAAAAATAAGTGAACATTGGTGAACATTTGCGCCTGAAGCCTTTCTTTTTGCTGCATGAACCCCATCATGCTTGACGGTTGCACAATGCTTGTGATGTGGGCTGCGCCCGCCGCTGTTGCCCGCTTGTTCAGAGGTTCCCTGACGGATAGCCCGGCCCTGTTGCAGCGTTTTCGATGATCCTGTCAGGCTGTCCGCGGTGAATTGCAAAAATTCGTTCCCGCACGCCGGCAAATGTCGTACACTTGCAGCGGGAGGCCGCCATGCGCGAACTGATCGGAAATTACCTGACTCGCAATCTGTCCCGGAGGGGGCTGCTCGAAAGCTTGGTCGGGCTGGGCTTTACCGCCGCCGCGGCGGAATCGTTGATTCGTCCGCTGGACGCGGCGGAAGCGGTCGGCGCGGCTGACGACGCCGGTTTCGGCAAGGTCAGCGGCACGGGCGGCGAAGCCGTTGTCGCCCAGATGAAGGCGGCGGGCGTGGAATACCTGTTCACCAACCCGGGTTCTTTCGAAGTGGGGCTTTTCGACGCCTTTCTCGGGCAGCCCGGCATGCAGCTTGTGGTCAGTCTGCACGAGGGGCTAGTGGTCTCGACGGCCGACGGCTACCACCGCATGAGCGGGAAACCGGCGTTCCTCAACCTGCACGTGATCGCCGGCACCGCGCAGGCCGCCGGGCAGATGTACAACGCCGCGCGGGACGGCTCGGCGCTGGTCGTCACCGCGGGGCTCAACGACAACGAGATGTGGAGCGACGAAGGCACGCTGGCGCCGCGTCCGGGGTACGACCAGAAGGACGTCAACCGGCAGTTCACCAAGATTTCGTGGGAAGCGCGCGAGCCGCGCTCGCTGGCGCTGATGGTGCGCCGGGCTTTCAAGGCGGCGTCGATGCCGCCCGGCGGCCCGGTTTATCTGGCGATGGCGCATCACGCGCTGGAAGCGCAAGGCGTGGAGCAGAGCATCCTGCCGGGCAAGCGCTTTATCGCCAACGCGCGGCCGCGGCCTGACCGCGGCGCCGTCGAAAAGGCCGCGCGCCTGCTGATCGAGGCGCGCAATCCGATGCTGGTGGCCGGCGACGAGGTTTGGAAGTCGGGCGCGCAGGACGAGTTGATTCGTCTGTCGGAGGCGCTCGGCCTGCCGGTCTCGTACCTGTTGCAGGGGTACTGGAACTTCCCCTCGCGCCACCCCCACTACGCGGGCCGATTTTCGATGAACTCCGAGATCGCCAAGCGCGGCATGGACGCGGTGATGAGCATCGGCGCGCCCGATTTCGGCGGGCGCGTGGTGCCGCGCGCTCCCGAGGCGCCGCTGGACGCGAAGTTTGCGCGCATGGGTATGAATACCGGCAACCTGGGGCGCAATTATCCGCTCGACCTGGCGCTCGTCGGCGACGTGCGCGAAGGACTGCGCGACCTGCTCGCCGCCGTGGAGTCGATGACCACCGCCGAGCGCCGCGCCAAGATCGCCAAGCCGCGCTCGGAGCGCCTCGCAGCGGCGTCGCGGGAGGCGCTGCGCAAGATGCAAGCGGCGGCGGCCGCGGCCGCCGGCGGCGGGTCGCCGATTCAGGCCGACGAGCTCGGCGCGGCGCTGGCGCGCAACATCGACAAGCACGCGGTCTTCGTCAGCGAGAACCTGACCGGCAAGCACGGCCTGCTCAAGCTCGGCCACCGCGAGGACGAGGTCATGTGGCTGAGCAATACCGGATTGGGGCTCGGCTGGGGCGTCGGCGCCGCAACCGGAGCCAAGCTGGCCGCGCCCGACCGCGAGGTGATCTGCTCGATTGGCGACGGGTCGGTGATGTACAGTTCGGCGGGTTTCTGGACGCAGGCGCGCTACGAAATCCCCGTGCTGACGGTCGTCTGGAACAACCGCAACTACCAGACGGTGCGCCACGCCTATCACCGCTACAAGGGCAAGATGGCCGAGAGCGGCCGTTACACGGGGATGTATCTGGGCGATCCCGATATCGATTTCACGAAGCTGGCCGCGTCGCAGGGCGTTTCCGGCGAGCGGGTGGAGTCGGGCGCGGATCTCGACGCGGCCCTGCGGCGCGGGCGGCGGGCGATCCGCGAAGGCCGCCCCTACCTGCTCGACGTCAACGTGGCCCGCTACGGCGGCGGCGCCGAATCGTCTTGGCACCAGAAGTTCAGCTTGGCGGAGCAGGGCAAACCGGCGTAACGGCGCGGGTCGGCAATGAAAAGCGGCGGGGCGGTCTTCAACATGAAGGAACGCGCCGCGCGCGATTTCGGTTCGCGCCAAGGCGGCAGGAGGACCCGCCAAGCGATTGAGAACTTGCTGCGCGAGGAGCGCGCCGTGACTCTCGACTTCGCCGGCGTGGGCGTCATCTCGAGCGGTTTCGCCGACGAAGTGTTCGGCCGTTTGTTCGTCGAGATGGGGCCGCGGGCCTTCATGACGCGCATCGCCATGCGCAACGCGGATGGCGCCGTCGAGGGACTCATCGACCGCGCTATCGTGCAGAGAACGCGGCTGGGCAACGGCGGCGCCCACGCTTCGCCCGATTTGCCTTAAGATAGACGTACCGCCGATTGGTAAGGAGATATTGACGATGCAGGCTTCACGACGTTCTTTTCTCAGTTCGACCGCCCTGGGCGCTGCCGCTGCGCCGCTGACGGCGGCCTCGGCCAAGCGCGTACTCGGCGCCAACGACCGCATCCGCCTGGGGCTGATCGGCTGCGGCGGCATGGGCGGCGGCGACTTGAGCAAAGCGCTGATCGCTGGCAATACCGAGTGCGTTGCGTTGTGCGACGTCGATACGGCGCGCATGGACAAAACCCGGGAGCGGGTCGTCGAGAAGGCCGAGCAGAAAGCCGACTTGCTGACGCAGGATTTCCGCCGCGTGCTCGACCGCGGCGACATCGACGCCGTGATTGTGGCCACTCCCGACCACTGGCACGCCATTCCCACGGTCGAGGCCTGCAAGGCGGGCAAGGACGTTTACGTCGAGAAGCCGCTGGCGATCACCGTTTGGGAAGGCCGGCAGATGGTCAAGGCGGCGCGCCGCTACGACCGCGTGGTGCAGATGGGCACGCAGCAGCGTTCGGGGTCGCACTATCTGGCGGCCAAGGAATATGTTGACGGCGGCAAGCTCGGCCGCGTGCGGCTGGTGCGCTGCTGGGCGTATCTCGATTGGAAGGGCGAGACCCCGCCGCTGCCGGACGGCCCCGCGCCGCGGCGCGTCGATTACGACATGTGGCTGGGGCCCGCGCCGAAGCGCCGTTTCAACGAGAACCGCTTTCATTTCAGTTTCCGCTGGTACTGGGACTATTCGGGCGGTCTGATGACCGACTGGGGCGCGCACATGATCGATATCGCCAACTGGTACATGGGCATCAAGGCGCCGACTTCGGCGATGTCCGTCGGCGGCAAGTTCGCCTATCCGAACGATGCGATGCAGACGCCGGACACGCAGCAGGTGATTTACGAGTTCCCCGAGTTTTCGATGATGTGGGAGCACGCGCTGGGCGTCGGACGCGGCCCCGCCGACCGCGAGCACGGCGTTTTGCTGCACGGTGAAAAGGGCGTGCTGGTCATCGACCGCGGCGGCTGGGAGGTTTACCCGGAGACGGACCGCATCGACAAGACCGTGCGCGAGTACAAGGCCGCCGGCCTGCCGCGCCAAGCTTACCGCGCCGACCGCGAGAACATGCATCTCGACCACTGGAAGAACTTCCTCGACTGCATGCGTACGCGCAAGAAGCCCCGCTCGGACGTGGAGATCGGCCACGATTCGATGATCGGCTGCCATCTGGGCAACGCCGCCGCGCGCACGGGCCGGCGCGTTTATTGGGACGTCGAAAACGAGCGGGTCATCGACGACCCCGAGGCGGAAGCGATGATGTACAAGCGGGAATACCGCAAGCCCTGGAAGCTGGAGGTCTGAGCGCCGCGCAACGGCACGGAGACGACGACCCACCTGTTTCGCATCGAAGACGACCCCAACGAGGAACACGACTTCATCGACGAGAAGCCCGACATGGCCAAGCGGTTGCTCGCCGCGCTGCGCGCCGTCCCGCGACCGCCCTCGGTGAGTCAGGACGTTGCCCCTCCGCCCGGTCCCGGCGGCGCCGCCGGCAAGAAGGGCGCGCGCAAGAAAGCCCGCCGCCCCGGCGGACGCGGCGCCGGCGCGCAGGGCTGGAGCGAAATCGACGGCCCGCCGTGGATCGATCGCGCCAAGCGCGATTAAGGCAGGACGAACGGAAGCATCCCTTGGACGGGGCGAACTACTGATAGAGGATGGGAACAGAAAGCGGGACAGTCGATGACGAACCGGGAGACATGCGGCGCCGTCGAACGCCGGCCGGGCAAGGTCAGCGGGGCATGGGCGTTTCGCGGCGCCCTGGTTCCTGTAGCCGCGCCTTTCGAGAATCTCAAGGACGGCGCTTCGGCGCAGCAGTTCATGGAGTGGTTTCCGGGCGTCGATGGAACTGCGGTGAAGGCCGTCCTCGATCACGAGGCGAAGGCTTTGGAGAATGCCTGCCGGCCGTGAAAATAATCTTTGACCAGTGTGCGCCCGCGCCGTTGCGCCACTGGATCGCAGGGCGCTCTGCGGACACTGCCTTTGAGCGCAGGTGGTCGGATTTGCGCAACGGCGATCTGCTCGATCGGATAGAGAAAGAGGGCTGCGAGCTTCTGATCACGACCGACCAAAATCCGCCCATCCATCAAAACTTGGCCAACGGGCAGTTCGCAGTTCTTGCACTGATGTCCAATCGTGGCCGCGTATTCAACTTCAGGCCGGAGAAATCTGTGCATCCCTGAACAAGGTTAGGCCGGGTGAGTCGATGCAGTTTGCGATTCGATGAGGTTCGGGGAAAAATGGCGCGCCCACGGAAACCACCGGCGCGCAAGGGCGGCAAGGGCGCTCGATGCGCTACCGTAGCGAATAGGGCCGGGAACGAAAGGCTGCTTCGCGAGAGGGCATGAACAACCGACTCGACTGGATCGCCAATTTCATTTGGGGCATCGCCGACGACGTACTGCGCGATCTCTACGTGCGCGGCAAGTACCGCGACGTGATCCTGCCGATGACGGTCTTGCGCCGGCTCGACGCCGTGCTCGAGCCGACCAAGCAGGCCGTGCTCGACAAGAAGCGCCTGCTCGACGCGGCGGGCATCGTCGAACAGGACGGGCCGCTGCGCGCCGCCGCCGGCCATGCTTTCTACAACGTCTCGGAGTTCACCATGCGCGACTTGCGCGCTCGTTCGAACCCGCAGCGTCTGCGCGCCGATTTCGAGGCGTACCTCGAAGGCTTTTCGAAGAACGTGCAGGACATCCTCGACAATTTCGAGTTCCGCAACCAGATCGAGCGCCTGGACAAAGGCGACGCTCTGGGAACGTTGATCGCGAAGCTGACTTCGCCCGAAATCAACCTGAGCCCCGAGCCGGTGAACGACGCCGACGGCAACGCGAGGCTGCCCGGCCTCGACAACCACGGCATGGGCACCATCTTCGAGGAGCTGGTGCGCCGCTTCAACGAGGAAAACAACGAGGAAGCGGGTGAGCACTGGACGCCGCGCGACGCCGTGAAGCTGATGGCCGAGCTCGTCTTCCTGCCCGTTGCCGACAAGATCGAGTCCGCGACCTACCTGCTCTACGACGGCGCCTGCGGCGCCGGCGGCATGCTGACCGTGGCCGAGGAGACGCTGCAAGCGCTCGCCAGCAGGCGCGGCAAGCAGGTTTCCACGCATCTTTACGGCCAGGAGATCAACGCCGAAACCTACGCCATCTGCAAGGCCGACCTGCTGCTCAAGGGCGAGGGCGCCGCAGCGGACAACGTCGCCGGCGGTCCCGAGCGCTCGACGCTGGCCAACGACGCTTTCCAGTCGAAGGAGTTCGACTTCATGCTCTCGAATCCGCCCTACGGCAAAAGCTGGAAGAGCGACCTCGGGCGCATGGGCGGCAAGGACGAGATGCGCGATCCGCGCTTCGTCATCGAGCACGCCGGAGACTCCGAATACTCGCTGGCCACGCGCACCAGCGACGGCCAGATGCTGTTCCTGGTCAACATGCTGAGCAAGATGAAGCACGGCACGCCGCTCGGCAGCCGCATCGCCGAGGTGCATAACGGCAGTTCGCTCTTCACCGGCGACGCAGGGCAGGGCGAAAGCAACATCCGCCGCTGGATCGTCGAGAACGACTGGCTGGAGGCGATTGTCGCCCTGCCGCTCAACATGTTCTACAACACCGGCATCGCCACCTATATCTGGGTCTTGACCAACCGCAAGCCCGAGCGACGCCGCGGCAAGGTGCAACTCATCGACGCCTCCGCGTGGTTCAAGCCGCTGCGCAAGAACCTGGGCAAGAAAAACTGCGAACTGTCGGCAGAAGACATCAAGCGCATTTGCGATGCCTTTCTCGCTTTCGAGGAGAGCGGGCAATCGAAAATCTTTCCCAACGAGGCCTTCGGCTACTGGAAGGTCACGGTCGAGCGCCCGCTGCGGCTCGCCGTCGATCTGTCGCCGGAACATCGCGCGCGCTTCCGCGAAGCCTGCCGCGCAGCCGGGGAAGAACCGCTCGCCAACGTGGTCGATAGCGCGGCCAAGGTCTTGGCCAATACGGGGGGGGGGGGGGGGGGGCTTCAACCGCTTTCTGGGGAAGGTCTGAATAATAGCGCAAGAGGAGCAGATGAAGGATGATGTTGGCGGATGGGGACGTTTGAGGAGGGGTTGGCAACGAGATTTGCATGGAAATTGTGCTGATTTTGGCCTCCAGGCAACAGTTATGCCCCCGTCTCAACGGCTTCGAGCCGCTGGGCACACACTGCTCCTGCGTTAGTCAATTGGCTCTGGATTGGGGCTTCGACCCCGTAGTGCCGCCGCGCAAGACCCGCTTCCAACCTTGGGAATACAATCGCGAGATGTACAAGAAGCGCAACGAAATCAAGTGCCTGTTCCGCCGCTTGAAAGGTTTTCGCCGCATCTTTTCGCGATTCGACAAGCTTGATGTCGTCTTCCGCAGCTTCCTTGTCTTCGCCTTGATCTGCGAAGGCTTGCGTTAAGCAGGCTGCTTGCTGCCCGGCTCAGCGACCAAGCAAGTCCGCTCATCATCAGCCGCCCCTGATGCGCAAGCCAAGCAACCGACGCAAAGGCCTCTGTCTTGCCTGTCCCGCAATAGCTCATCCCATAAGCCCCACGCTGCCCGCCTACCCGGCATAGCCGCCCCGCTTCCTTCCTTCTCTACCCCTGCCCTATCTCCCTCCACCCATCACGCTTATCCCTTGCCTTTGACTCTTTGAGTGAACACGTCCTACTTCTGTTCCCGGTATCGAAACATTCGACATTCGGCGCCGAAGAGGCATTGGGGAAACGCTTCGGCCGTTCGCGGAAAGTCATCTTCGGTCATTCGACGGAGGGCGCGCCGGCGCGTTATTCTTCCACGCCGAAGGCGTAGACGGCGCGGCCGAGGGCGGTGGCGATGCGCTGCTTGCCGTCCACGGCGAAGGCGATGGGGTTGGAGACGCCCTGCCCGCCGCTCTGGAAGTGCCAGAGCGGTTTGCCTGTGCTGCCGTCGAGGGCGAAGAAGGCGCCCTGGGCCGAACTGCCGAAGACGAGGCCGCCGGCGGTGGAGAGCAGCCCGGAGCGGGACCGCTCGCCGAGAGGGAAGGCCCATTGCAGCTTGCCGGTTTCGGCTTCGAACGCGCGCACCTCGCTGTAGGGTTCCTCGTCAACGATCATGCGCGCGCCGCCGGCGGTGTACAGGCTGCCTTTGCGGTAGATGGCTTCGCCCTGGTGGTAGATGTGTCCCATTTCCAGGACGTTGACGTAGAAGAGATTGTCGAGCGGGCTGTAGGCGGGGCTGAACCAGTTGGTCGCCCCGGGCACGGAGGGGTAAACCTTCGCGCCCGCGATGGTGGGCGCCGTGTCGGGCAGGCGCATGGGCCGGCCGTGGTCGTCGAGACCTTCGGCCCAGGTCTGCTTGACGTAGGGCTTGCCCAGCAGGAATTCGCCCGTTTCGCGGTCGATGACGTAGTAGAAGCCGTTGCGGTTGGCGAAGAGCACGAGCTTGCGCCGCTTGCCGCGGACAACGCCGTCCATGAGCACCGGAACCTGCGTGGCGTCCCAGTCGTGAACGTCGTGGGGGGTGAACTGGAAGTGCCAGCGCAGCTTGCCGCTGTCGGCGTCGATGGCCAGGATGGAATCGGAGTAGAGGTTATCGCCTTCGCGCACTTCGCCGTTCCAGTCGGGGCCGGGGTTGCCGGTTCCCCAGTACACGAGGTTGAGTTGCGGGTCGTAGGCGCCGGTGACCCAGGTCGTGGCGGCGCCGCGCCGCCAACTGTCGCCCGCCCAGGTTTCGTTGCCGGGCTCGCCGGGGCCGGGCACGGTCCAGAAGCGCCAGGCGCGCTCGCCGGTCTGCGCGTCGTAGGCGTCGAGGAAGCCGCGCACGCCGTATTCGCCGCCGGCCATGCCGACGATGATTTTGTCTTTGACGGCCAGGGGGGCGGCGGTTATGGAGACGGCGCCGCGGTAATCGAAGACTTCGACGTCCCAGCGCACCAAGCCGCTTTTGGCGTCGAGGGCGACGAGATGGGCGTCGAGCGTGCCGAGATAGACCGTATCGCCGAGCAGGGCGGCGCCGCGGTTGACCTCGCCGCAGCAGACGGGGATATCGCGCGGCAGCTTGCGCTTGTACTGCCAGAGGGGCCGGCCGGTGCGGGCGTCGAGCGCGGTGACGTCGCTGGGCGGCTCGGAGATGTACATCACGCCGTCAACGACCAGCGGCGTGGTTTCGAACTTGTGCAGGGTGTCGATCTGGTAGGTCCACAGGACTTTGAGGGCGGCGGCGTTGCCGCGGTCGATCTGCTTGAGCGGCGAATGGCGGTGGGCGGCGTAGTTGCCGGAGTAGGTGAGCCAGTTATGCGGCTCGGCCTCGGCTTCGAGGATGCGTTCGTAGGAAACCTGCGCGCCCAGCGCGGCGGCGGCCAGCAACAAGGAAACGGGGAGTTTCATCGGATTCTCCGCAGCGAGGCCAGATACGAGACGAGATCATCGAGATCGGCGTCGGAAAACACGCCTCCGTAGGGCGGCATCGACGATTCGCCGGCGTGCTTTTCGAGCGCGGCGAGGTCGGCCTTGCGCAAGGAATGCAGGGCGTCGGCGGAGTCGCGTATCTGAATGGTGAAAGGGTCTTCGCCGAGGCGTATGCCGCGGATGCGGCGGCCGCCGAGGACGGCCGTCACGGGCAGGTAGTCGGCGGAGACGGAAGCCGCGGGGTCGGTGAGCGACTCGCGCAGGTGGGACAAGCTGCGCCGCGCGCCTATGGCGCTCAATTCCGGCCCTTGGCGGCCGCCGGCGCCGTCGAGCCAGTGGCAGGCGGCGCAGTTTCCCTTGCCCGCGTAGAGCCGCTTGCCGGCGGCCGGGTCGCCGGGCAGGGGTTCGGGCTCGGTTTGGCCGATGGATTCGACCCAGGCGGCGATCTTCCAGATTTCGCTGTCATGGAGCTGCCCGCCGCGGGGCATCTCGGTACCGGGTATGCCGAGGTCGATGACCAGGAAGAGCGATTCCGCGTCCGGCGCATGGAGCAGGTCGGGCGCGGCGAGGTTGGGGCCTTGCGCGCCGCGGCCCGCTGGGCCGTGGCAGCCGGCGCAGTGTCCGGCGAACAGCCGCTTGCCCTGGGCGATCTCCCGGGCGGTGACCGGCGGGCGCGGCGGGATCGGCTCCCTGCGGCCGTCCTGGGCTTGCAGCGCGGCGGCGGCGAGCAGCGCGCCGGCGGCTGGCAGCGCGATGGTCGAGAGTCGCAAGCGTTCCCTCCGGCAATCAAGCATAGCAGCCGGCGCGGGCGGGCAGGCAACGATAGCGCAGAAAACAATAGAGCAGAAAAGGGGCGGGTTGCCGGCGGGGGACTGCGCCGGGCAATCGCCGCCGCAGGCAAAGACAGTCGCAGGCAAAGACAACTGCCGGCGGTCAGGCCGCCGCGGCTGTTTCGACTTCGGCCTTCATGCGTTCAATGTCCCGGACGGCAGGAGCCGCCGCCAGGGGCTGGTTCAACCGCTTGCGCGCTTGGGCGATGTCGTACTTGGCCTGTAGTTCCAGCCAGATATCGGCGGTGCTCCAGCCGACCGCTTCCATTTTCATCGCCAAAGCCAACGTGACGGGCCGCCGTTCGTTGACCACTCTGGAGAACGCGGCGCGGCTCACGCCCAACTTGTCAGCCGCTTCGCTCACGGTCATACCGGGGTAGTCATCCGCGGCATCCAGGCATCCGGAGCGAATGAACTGCCCCGGATGGGGCGGGTTTCGCACAATCCAGGCATCGTCTTTCAAGCCGGGAATCATTGTTCGATCCTCCTCTTGATGGTAGTCGATCAGGTCGATATCGTAGGCGTCCTGGCCGTCGAGTCGGCGAAACGCTGCGAGCAGTTTTTGTACGATAATGTTATTCAGGCAACCGAGGATCGATCATGGCTGCGAATCGACTTGTTCAAGCAGGCAGTAGCGGGGAAGTCAAGGAAGATGCTGCCGCCGTGTCGGCCGCAAAAGCTTTGCCGTTTGCCCCATTGACGCCAAACGCGGTTACCGTCGAGGCGATGAGAGAAGCCCGGAAGGGCGGCCTTCCCCGGTTCGACAGCGTGGAGGATCTTGTGGACGACCTGCATGCGCAAGGTTGAGCGCGCCGGCTGGTTCAAGCGCGATTCCAGGCGGGAAAGCGAAGGCTGTCGCCGGATGCCGAAATTTCCGCCGCGCCGTGCGGAATATACGGTATATAATGTGTTCAGGGAGATTCCGGCGGAGAACGCCGCCGCCGCTCTCGGAGGGATGCAATGACCGACCCGCTTGCCATTGAGAAAACCTACCTCAGGGAGCATCAAGCCGACCTGAAGGACTTGTATCTCAGCAGGTACCTGCTGATCAAGGGCAAGGCTGTACACGGCGCTTTCGAAACCTACGAGCAGGGCGTTGTCGCCGGAACTCAGAAATTCGGCGCGGGGCCGTTTCTGGTGCGTTCGGCCGCTCACCCGGAGGACGCGGAAGTCCTGAATATTCCTGCCTTGTCTCTGGGGATTCTTTCCATTGCCGATCCTTAATCAAAAAATCCAGGGAGAGGGACAGGATGCCGCAGGCAAAATTGTCTCGATTCCGCCGCGTTTGCTCTTGCATCGATTCGGGCCGAGGTTGCAGCTTACGATTGCGCCTTTGGAAGAGCATGTGAAGGCGGCCGCCGACAAAGACGAGACAATTCCCCAACCCGTCAGTGGTTTTGCGTTGATCGATACGGGCGCCGCCGTGACTTGCGTTGACCGGACGGCCGCCGACAGGGCGGGCTTGGCTATGGTCGATAGCGGCTTCATGACATCGGCAACCCATGAAGCGGAGACCGTGCCCATTTACGCAGGCAAACTCGACATTGCGGGTTTGCCGAACAATATCGTGGCGCATAGAGCTTACGGGGCAAACCTGAAATCGCAAGATTTGATAGCCCTGATCGGCCGGGATATGCTGCAACGCTGCATACTGGTTTACAATGGCCTTGACGGATCGTTTTCGCTTTCCCTGTAAATTGCCTTGCCGGCGGCACTGCGGTCGAGGGACCGGCGGCGTGGCGGCGCCGCCGGAGGGAGTCGGCGCAAAAGTAAAGAAATCGTAAAGCCCCCCCCCCCTTGAGCCGCCTCTGGTGGTACTATATGGGCGGCGTCCGCGATCTGCACGCCGAGAAGGGGGTTGATCATGAAATCCAGAGGATTGTTCGCAATTGCGCTCTTGTTTATGGTCTGCGCGGCGTTCGGCCAGCAGAACACGGGGACGATCACCGGGACGGTGAGCGACCAGCAAGGCGCCGTGATTCCCGGCGCGGCGGTCGAAGTCAGGAACGTCTCGACGAATGCGCTTTTCACGGCGTCGACGAACGAAGGCGGCCTTTATACGGCGCCCGGTCTGGCCGTGGGCGAATACGAGATATCGGCGGAGAGCGCGGGGTTCAAGCGCGCGGTGCGCAGCGGCTTGACGCTGCAGGTCAACCAGATCGCCCGCGTGGACTTGCAGCTCGAGATCGGCCAGGTGACCGAGGTCATCGAGGTTACCGGCGAAGCGCCGCTGGTCGATACCGGCGACGCCACGCTCGGCGAGGTGATCGAGCGCCGGCGGGTGCAAGACCTGCCGCTCAACGGCCGCGGCGCCTTGGCGTTGACGCTGATTACGGCCGGCGTCATCTCCAACTCAGGGCCGACCAACTCCGGTTTCGGCGACCGCGGCATTCAGCTTTCGTCGATCTCGATCAACGGCAGTCCGAACTCGATGAACGCGCAGATGCTCGACGGCAACAACAACATCCTCAGCTACGTCGGCGAGGTGGGCATTCCTCCGGCCGTCGATGCGGTGGAGGAGTTCAAGGTGCAGAGCGGCACGATGTCGTCGGAGTTCGGCTACACGGCGGGCGGCGCGATCAATCTGGTGACCCGCTCGGGCGGCAACGAGATTCACGGTTCGGCCTACTGGTTTTTGCGCAACGACAAGCTGGACGCGCGCAACACGTTTGCCGACGCCAAGCTCCCGCTGCGCAACAACCAGTACGGCGGTCGAATCGGCGGGCCGTTCGTCAAGAACCGCACGTTCGGCTTCTTCAACTGGGAGGAGTACCGTCTGCGCCGCAGCAATCCGCGTATCCGCAACGTGCCCATCGCCGCTTTCAAGCGGGGCGACTTCAGCATGCTGCGCAACGCCGCGGGAACATCGATTCCGATTTACGACCCGGCGACGACGCGGCCCAACCCGGCGGGCGGCGGCTTCGTGCGCGACCCGTACCCCGACAACAGGGTGCCGGATGCGCGCTTCGACCCGGCCGCGCGCAACGTAATTCCGTATTATCCCGAGCCGAACAAGACGCCGAACAACGCCAATACGTTCACCCAGAACTTCCAGGACGCTCAGGCCAGGAACGTCAACTGGTCGCAGTGGAACACGAAGATCGACCACCGTTTCAGCGACAAGAATTCGATTTTTTTCCGCTACACGCAGGCGCGGCATCAGCCTTCCAGCAACGACGTGTTCACCGACCCCAACGTCGGCCGCAACCGCAACGACGACCAGACCAACCGCAACGCCGTCATTTCCGACACGCACACCTTCTCGCCGACGCTGATCAACAACTTGCGCGTGGGCGTCAGCCGCCAGCTCTTCACCTTCGAGACGGTCGGCGCGTTCCTCGGCTACGCGCAGAGGATCGGCCTGCCCGACAGCGTGCCCGAGGATCAGGTGCCGCAGATCAGCGTCAGCCCCTATCCGACGATCGGGGGGGGGGCGCTGGGCAAGCGCAGCTCGTTGAACTGGGACATCCAGAACATGGTGACCAAGATCAGCGGCAACCACACTCTGAAGTTCGGCGTCAACGCGCGCGACCTCTACGGCGGCAACCGTCAGGGCGGCGCGCTTTCGGGCTTCTTCCGCTTCGGCGGCCTGACCGACAATCCGCAGTCGCCGGCGGGCACGGGCGCGCAACTGGCGCAGTTCCTCACGGGCGACGTGCAGAACGCGGGCATCGACCGCATCCTGGGCAACTCGTGGCATGCCTTCAACTGGAGCTTCTTCGTGCAGGACGACTGGAGGGTCACTTCGCGGCTGACGCTCAATCTGGGGCTGCGCTACGACTATCAGCAGAAGCCCTACGAACGCTATGACGGCCAGATCAACTTCGACCCCGCCTGCACCCTGCCGAACGGCCTGCGCGGCTGCACCGTTTACGCCGGAGTCGACGGCCAACCGCGCAGCTTCATGGATGAGCAGTACAACGATTTCGGGCCGCGCGTCGGCTTCGCCTACGACTTCCTGGGCAACGGCCGGACCGTGTTCCGCGGCGGCTACGGCATCTACTACCCCTCGATCTTTTTCCGCCACTGGAACGGCGACGTCGCCCTTTTCTCGCGGACGCGGACGAGTTACCCTGCGCCTACGAGGGAAGATGCCGCTTTCCGTTTCTCCGACGGTTTCCCCTTCCCTTACGTCGAATCCCCGGGCGCCTCGGCGGGTCCTGCGGGCAGGCTGGGACAGGGCGTGAACCTGCGCGAGAGCGACCCGACGACCCCGCTCACCCAGCAGTGGAACGCCTCGATCCAGCATCAGGTGGGGAACTGGCTGTTCGACGTGACCTACGCCGGCAACAAGGGCAACCATTTCGCCGCGGGCGGCTACAACCTCAACCAACTCGACCCGGCCGTGCAGGCGCAGTATGGGCAGGCGCTGAACGACCGCGTGCCCAACCCCAACGCGGGCCTCGTGCCCGGCGGATTGGGAGGCCGGACTATCGCGCGCTCACGGCTGTTCATGCCGTTCCCGCACTACAACTCGGTGAGCATCCAGAACCCGAGGCTGGGCAATTACCTCTCCCACCAGTTGCAGATCAATATCGAGCGCCGGATGCAAAACGGGCTGATGCTCCTCTTCGCCTTCACCGGTGGCAAGAAGATGGGCGATTCGACCCAGGTTCCGGTGAACTGGAACACCGAGCAGAACGACCGCAACGGCTACCAGAACGGGCTGCACGACAGACAGGCGCAGAAGTCGATCGACCCGGGCGACATCGCCCGCCGGGCGACGATCAGCCTGCTCTACGAGCTGCCTTTCTTCCGCGGTTCGTCGTCGTCACCCTTGAGTAAGCTCTTCGGCGGCTGGCAGATCAGCTCCATCGGCATCATGCAGACCGGCTTTCCACTGACCATCACCGGGGCGAGAAACCAGGGGACGGCCGACCGCCCGGATTCGACGGGCGAGAGCGCCAAGCTGAACAACCCGACGCGAGAAAGGTGGTTCAACACGGATGTGTTCGTCAACCCGTCCGATTTCACTCTGGGCAATGTCGGCCGTACGCTGCCCGACGTGCGCACGCCGGGAACGTTCAACTTCGACCTGTCGCTGATGAAAACCACCTATGTGGGCGAAAGGGTGAATGTGCAACTCCGCCTCGATGCGTTCAATGTCTTCAACTCGGTCAACCTGCGGGGGCCGAATACGGCCTTCTCCCCCGGGCCGGACGGCTTCAACGCCAGCGCGCGGTTCGGCACGATTACCGGCGCGCGCGACCCGCGCCGGGTGCAGTTGAGCCTGAGGTTCGAATTCTAGTGGCGAGGCAGCGGTTCCGGCTCCGGTTCTTCGTCCCGCTGCTTGCTGCCGCGGGGGCGGTGCTCGTTGCGGGCGCCGCTCTGGAGGCGGGGGAGCCGCCGCCCTACCGTTCCGAGGGGTTTCTTGAAATCCCGGCGAGCGTTGCGCTCGATGCCGTGTCGGCGGTTGCGCCGGCCCCGGACGGGCAAATCTACGTGCTGCACCGCGGCGAGCCGCCGCTGCTGGCCTTCGACCGGCAGGGCAAGTACAGCCGCGGCTGGGGGCAGGGGCTGTTCGAGGTCGCCCACGGGCTGCGCGTCGACGCCGAAGGCAACATCTGGGCCACGGACAACAAGCTGCACGTCGTGTACAAGTTTTCGCCGCAAGGCGAGTTGCTGCGGACGCTCGGCGAGAAGGGCGAGGCCGGCGCGGGCGAAACGCATTTCCGTTCGCCCGACGATCTGGTTTTCGCCGCCAACGGCGACATGTATATCGCCGACGCCGGCAACGGGCGCATCGTGCGCCTGTCGGCGGACGGGCGGTTTCTCGGCCAATGGGGGCGCAAGGGCAAGGGCGAGGGCGAGTTCGCCGCCGCCCACGGCATCGCCATCGACGGCCAAGACCGCCTCTACGTCGCCGACCGCGGCAACAACCGCGTGCAGGTCTTCTCGAAGGATGGGCGGTTTCTGGCGGCTTGGAGCGGGTTCGGCAACCCTTTCGGGGCGGTTGTCGTCGGCGGTGAGCTGATCGTCAGCGACGGCGACGCGCACACGATCAGCCATTTGCGCTTGCAGGACGGCAAGATGACCGCGCAATGGGGCTCGCCGGAAACCTTGCAGCTTCCGCACTTGATGGACCATGACGGGCGCGGGCGCCTCTACGTGACCGAGGTCGCGGGCAAGCGCGTGCAGATTTTTCGCCGCATAGGGTCTTTCAGCGCGCGGGGTCTTTCGCAGGGCAGCCGCGGGCCGTAAGATAAATAAAGGAGGGAGTCGGAGATGCGGTTCATCACGCCGATTTCGATTTGCGGGGCGCTGGCGGTCTCCGGCCTCTGCGCGCAGCAGCAGGCTGCTCCCGAGGCCAAGGCGCGCATGGAGCGCGCGCACCGCGCCGCCGAACGGACGGAGCGCGAGGCTTCGCGCATCGCCGGCGCGCTGACCGAGCGGACCGCCGGCATACGTCCGCGGGCGGATGCGCCGCCGCTGCCGATCGTCCGGCGCAATTTCATCGACGAGCGTATTTTCGGGCGCATCGAAAAAGACGGCATTCCGCACGCGCCCTTGGCCGGCGACCGCGAATTCGTCCGCCGCGCTTGGCTGGACGCTGTCGGCCGCATCCCTGAAATCGACGATCTCGCCGCGTTCATGGATGACGAAGACCCGGACAAACGGGACAAGCTCATCGACCGCTTGACGGCGAGCGAGGAGTTCGTTGCGCGCTGGTCGTATTATTTCGAAGATCTTTTCCGCGCGGGCAACCGCATGGGCTTCGGCAAGAATCTTTTCCATTACTGGATCGAAGAGTGGCTGCGGCTCGACCGCTCGTATGCCGACGTCGTCAGCGATTTGCTGACGCAGGGCGGCAAGAGCAGCCATTCGTCGCCGGGCGCGCTCTATTTCGCGCGGGATTTCGTCAAGGCGCTGGACGACCCCGAGGAGCCCGACGCGCACGATCTGGTCAACCGCCCCGACTCGATCGACGAGTTCACGATTACCTACAGCAAGGTCTTTCTGGGCGTGAACCTGGGCTGCATTTCCTGCCACGACGGCCGCCACCATCTGGAGCAGGTCAACCTCTTCCTGACCGAAAAGACGCGCGAGAATTTCTTCCAGCAGGCGGCGTTTTTCGGCAAGACGCGCATGCTCATGAATTGGGAAAACGGCTTCCAGGCGAACACGGAATACACTGTCGATGACATCGAGCCGGGCTACCCGACGAAGGCCGAAAGCATCGTGCGCGTGCCGCGCTGGGGCGGCGACAATACGCCGCGCTTCATTTTGACCGGGGAGGCCGCCGACCCCGAGCGGCTGCCGCGGGACGAGTTGGCGCGGCTGCTTACGGCGGATATCCAGTTCGCGCGGGCGGCGGTCAACCGCATCTGGGCCGAGTTGATGGGCTTCGGCATCGTCGAGCCGGTGGACGATTTCGACTTGGCGCGCTATTACCCCGACCAGGAGCTTCCCGAGGGCTGGAGCATTCAGCCGTCCGACCCGTATCTGCTCGACGATCTGGCTCGGGATTTTCAGCAATCCGGCTTCAGCTTCAGGCGCTTGGTGCGCACGATCATGAAGTCGAGCGCCTACCAGCTTTCATCGCGTTTCGAGGCCGAGTGGAAGCCCGAGTACGCGGCGTATTATCCGCGCAAGTTCGTGCGCATCCTCTCGGGGCCGGAGCTGCACGACGCGGTGGCGGTGGCTACTTCCAGACCGGGCGCGTACAAAAGCAACAGGACCGGCGCGAAGGCGTCGATGGCGATGGAATTGCTCGACCCGGCGTACGTCGATACCGAAACGGCGGAGTTTCTGCGCGCGTTCGGGCAGCAGAGCAGGGACGAGATGCCTTCGCGGACGCCGACTTCGGCGCTGCAGGCGATGCTGCTGATGAACTCGGAAGTGGTGCTCGACCGCGTCAAGGCCGAGGGCGACAGCCGCGTGGAGCGGCTGCTCGAGGGCAGAGCGGAAGACCGCGTTCTGGCCGCGGACGCGATGGAAGCGGCAACCGGCGAGGCCGCGGACCCGCGGGACGTGGAGGCGGCGGTGGACCGCGGGCTGGTCAACCGCATCTACTTGGCGACGCTTTCGCGCCGTCCGCTGCCGGCGGAAATGGACGTTGCGCTCACCGCGCTGGCCAAGGGCCGCGAGCAGGGGCTGGAAAACCTGCAGTGGGCGCTGCTGAACAAACCGGAGTTTCTTTTCAACTATTAGGCGTGAACAATCGCGGCAAACCGCCGATGGGAGTATGCTAAGCAAAGCGGGGTTTTCCCCGTGCGGCCCCGAGAGGGCGGAGGCGCTATGAAAACCGTTGGTGAAATCGTTCCGACCCGCCGCGACGCCGTCAAGTTCGGCACGCTGAGCCTGCTGGGGGCGTTTGCGGAAACCGCGCTGCATCCGCCGCGCCTGCGCGCCGCCGGGCGAACGAACCCGCGCGGCACGGCGCGCTACTGCATCGTGGTCGAAGCCGCGGGAGCCATCTCGCACGTCGATACCTTCGATTTCAAAGAGGACGAAGGCACGCAGCCGGACTTCGACGTGCGGCATATCCGCGGTGGCCTCTACCTGTCGCGCCGGCTCTTCCCCGAGCTTTCGTCGGAAATGGACAAGGTGGCGATTGTGCGCACCTTCAAGAGCCACGAGGTGGTGCATTTCCGCGGCGAATACTACACGCGGGCCGGGCGTCCGCTGAACCCCGCGCAGGCGGCCGAGATTCCGCCCGTCGGCTCGGTCGTCGCCTACGAGCTCGATGGGCAGCGGCGCGAGTCGGACACGTTTCCGACCTATGTAAGCTGCAATCTGAAGAACTTGGCGCTGCCGAGCGGCTTCCTGCATCCGAAGTTTTCCGGTCTCGATATCAATGCCAAGGCCGGCGCGGGCAGCGTCGCCGCCAAGGGCGAGGCGCTCACCCTGTTGGAAGAGCGCTTCCGCCTGCTCAACGATCTGGAAAAAGCGGCCGCCGCCGACCGCGGCAGGCGCGGCCGGGCGCCCGAAGGATTCCGCGCTTTTCAACAGGACGCCTACCGCATCCTGGGAGACGACCGCTGGCCGCGGGCGCTGACTCCGGCCGAGGAAGACAGAAAGCGCTACGGGGAGAATGAAGTCGGCCTCGGCTGTCTGTTGGCGCGCAACCTGATCCAGGCCGACGCGGGTACGCGCTACGTCCACGTCAAGCATTCCGGCTGGGATCATCACAAGTACATTTACGACCATTCGCGGAGCTCGAATCATTACAACCACTGCAACGACATCGATCGCGCCGCAGCCAATCTGCTGCGCGATCTCGAGCGCGCGCCGTCGAAGCACTCGCCGGGCAAGACCATGCTCGACGAGACGCTGGTCGTCGTGCCGACCGAGTTCGGGCGCGTGCCCGGCAAGTTGAACCTCGTCCAGGGGCGCCACCACTACAACAAGACCTATATCGGTCTGTTCGCCGGCGGCGGCGTCAAGGGCGGAAGGATTATCGGCCGCACCGATTCCCGCGGCGAGGAAGTGGTCGAGACCGGCTGGAAATACCGCTTGCAGCCCAAGACCGAGAACATCTACGCCTCGGTGTATTCGGCTCTGGGCATTGATTGGCGCAAGGAGATACTCGACACGCCTTCGAAGCGCGCCTACCGCTACGTCGATCACTTGGGCGCTACCGAGATGTGCGTCGATGACGAGATCGAGGAGTTGTTCGTCTAGGTGGCGCGCAGCCGCATCCTGCCGGCGTTTCTGCTTCTGGCCGCCGCCGCTCCGGCCGATGAGCCCGGCATGGTTCTCATCCCGGCGGGGGCGTTCCAGATGGGCCGGACAAGGACGACATCGGACGATGCGACGGGGATGCGCCCCAAGGCGCTGCGCGACGACCGCCCGGTTCACGAGGTCTTTCTCGACGCCTATTATCTGGATGCGCGCGAGGTGAGCGAGCGGGACTACGCTGTTTTCGCCGCCGACTCGGGGCGCAAGCCGCCTTATCACTGGCTCGGCGGGAAACCGCCCGAGGGCAAGGAGGATTACGCGGCGCATAACGTCGATTGGAACGATGCGGCGGCATACTGCCGCTGGGCCGGCAAGCGCCTGCCCAGCGAGGCGGAATGGGAGCGCGCCGCCCGCGGCGGACTGGAAGGGATGGATTACCCCTGGGGCGACGAAAAGCCCGACGGGCGCGCCCGCTTCGACACGGCGCAAGGCCCCGGCCCGGCGGGCAAGTTCAGGCAGAACGATTTCGGGCTTTACGACGCGGCCGGCGGCGTTGCCGAGTGGTGCGCGGACTGGTTCGAGCGGACCTATTACGAAACCAGTCCGAAAAAGAACCCGCGCGGCCCCGCGGAGGGCATGTACAAGGCGATTCGCGGCGGTTCGTGGTCTTCGGGGCCGCGCCGGATTACGGTGTTTTTCCGCAACTGGGTGCGCCCCAATCAGAAAACGCCGAACCTCGGTTTCCGCTGCGCGAAAGACGCGCGGTAACGGCGCGCCGGGGGGAGATCAACTCAGACTTTCCCAATGCTCTTCCGGCAGCGCCGGCCCAACGATGTCGCCGACTACCGTGACGGTACCCTTCAACTCCATCTGAGGGTATTCGGCTTGGGAACCGCTTGCGGGCGACAGTTCCGCAACGGGCTTGCCGCGCTTCAGAATGACCACTCGCTCGCCGGTCGCCTGTACGCGGTCGAGAATGGCCATGCAGTTGGCTTTGAAATCGGATGCGTTGATCGTCTCCACTCAAACAGTTTTCATGAGCGGCCGTGCTGTGTCAAGCGCGGCGCAGGCCTGAGCCAAAGCACAGGGAGGAAGCGCGGCTGCGGACGGCCGGAAGACGATGCGCGCTCCGCGCTACCATGGTTTCGATGCGTATTGCCAAGAACACATTCGGCGTGGGCGACCGTTTCGGCCGCCAGGCGAAACCCCAGTTGCGCGCCTGCATGATGGCCGCCGAGCAGGGCGCCGAGGTCATTCCGACGTGGAACAAATCGCACCGCGAGCATTTGACGGTCGGCTCCGCGCCTCCGAGCGTGCGCGCCGCGGCCGACGCCGCGGTCCGCGAATTGAGATGGGACAAGCCGTATTACGTGGACGCCGACCACATCAATCTCGATACGGTTGACGGTTATCTCGACAGCGCCGATTTTTTCACTCTGGACGTCGCCTACGCCATCGGCCGCCCCGCCGGCCCGGCGGCCGTCGAGGCGCTGCTCGACCGGCATGCGGAGCTGATCGGCCGCATCGAGATCGACGGCATCGAAGAGCCTTTCGAGACGACCCGCGAAAGCGTTGCCGCGGTTGCTTCCCGGTTCCTGTTCGCCGTGCAGGAAGCCGGCCGCATCTATCGCCGCATCGAGTCGGCGAAAGGGGCGGGGAATTTCATCACTGAAATTTCGATGGACGAGACCGACAAGCCGCAAACGCCTCCCGAATTGCTGGTAATCCTGGCGGCGGTTGCCGATGAAGGCATACCGATTCAGACCATCGCGCCGAAGTTCACCGGGCGTTTCAACAAGGGCGTGGACTATGTTGGCGATCTGGAGCGGTTCCGCAAGGAGTTTCCCAACGATCTGGCGGTGATCGCCTGCGCCGTCGAGCGTTACGGCCTGCCCGAGACGTTGAAGCTCAGCGTGCATTCCGGCTCGGACAAGTTTTCGATCTATGCGCCCATTCGAGAGGCGCTGGAAAAGTTCGGCGCGGGGGTGCATGTGAAAACGGCGGGCACGAATTGGCTCGAAGAGTTGATCGGCCTGGCCGAAGCCGGCGGCGGAGGGTTGGCGCTGGCCAAAGATATTTACGCCGAAGCCTGCGCCGCCCGCGAGGCGCTGTGCGCGCCGTACGCCGCGGTGATCGATATCGACGGCGCAAAGCTGCCTTCGCCGGCCGAGGTCCGCGCGTGGAGCGCGGAGCAATATACTTCGGCCTTGCGGCACGACCCATCGAATGCGGATTTCAACGCCGACCTGCGGCAACTGCTGCACGTCGGCTACAAGATTGCGGCGAAGATGGGCGGCCGATATTTCGACATGCTCGACGAATGCGAGGAATCGATCGCGCGGAACGTGACAGAAAACCTTTACGAGCGCCACATCCGGCCGCTGTTTCTGGGAGCGTGAACGGATATGCGCCGCCGGAAACTGTTGCGGACAGTCTGGATAGGCGCCTTGCTGTCCGCCGCCTGTTCGCGGGAGCCGCCCGAACCGCCGCGGTTCGTCGTCGAACGGGCCGCGAGCGTCGACGCTTCCGCCGTGCCGCTGCTGGTGCTCAGGGACGAGCGGGCGGGCATCGAGGCGGCGGTTGCGCCGTCGAAGGGCGGGGAGCTGAGCGGCCTCGCCGTTCGCCGCAACGGGTCATGGGTTGAAACGCTCTACCGCGCGCGGGACTATTCGCCGGTTGATGGATTCAAGGGCAAGGGTCCGTGGCTGTGGCCGGCGACGGGGCGTAATTTCCCGCCCGATCTCGAAGCGCGGCGGCGGGACGGCGAAAGGTTCGATAACGGCGCTTGGGAACACGGCGGCGCGCGGCGTCCGATGCCGATCCACGGTTTTGCGCAAAACGCCGCGTGGAGCATCGTAGAAGGGCCGTCGGCGGATGGGGGCGGCGCGCGCGTCGTGCTGGGCTTCGAAGACGACGAGCGGACTTTGGAATGGTATCCGTTCGGCTTCCGCGCGGCGGTCGAGTACGTTCTGGCCGGGGGCAGGCTGGAGATGCGCTACGGCGTTGCGGCGGACGAAGCGAATCGGGAGCCGATGTTTTTTTCAATCGGCAACCACATCGCGTTCGCGGCGCCGCTGCTCGCCGGCGGCGACCCGGCGAAAATGGAATTGACGACCCCGTCGAGCGTGGAGTTGCTCAAGACCGACTACGGGATTCCCACGGGCGAAACGCAGCCGCGTTCCTATGCCGGCGGAGTCGAGATTGGCGAACTTCCGCCGCTGAAGCCGATTTCGCTTGCGGGATATCCGCCTGGAGAAGCCCCCTGGATCGAGTACCGGGACCCGGCGGGGCTGACCGTGCGCATGGAACACAGCGCCTCGCAGACGCCCGACGCCCCCGTTGTGCTTTTCAATCTTTGGGGAGACCCGCGCGCCGGGTTTTACAGTCCCGAACCCTGGGTCGGGCTGCAGAATTCGCTGGTCAGCCGCAAGGGGTTGATCTATCTGGAGCCCGGCGAGGAGTTCGATTGGACCGTCATCGTCTCGTTTTCGCGGCGGATTGCTGGAATTTCGGATGGAGGCGCGCGCTGACGATGAGCCGAGCGACGAACCGCCCCGCGACGCTGGCGATCGACATCGGCGGAACGGGCCTCAAAATGATGACGCTCGACCCGCGGGGCAAGCCGCTGAACGGACGCGCCCGCCGGCTTACTCCGCAAACGCCTACGCCCGGCGCGGTGCTTGCGGTTCTGGAAACGATGATTCCCTCCCAGCCGGAATTCGACCGCGTATCCGTCGGCTTTCCCGGAGTGGTGCGGGACGGCGTTACGGAGACGGCTCCGAACCTGCATCCGGATTGGGTAGGGTACGGACTTGCGGCCGCGTTGCAGGAGCTTACAGGTAAAGCGACTCGGGCGATCAACGACGCCGACATGCACGGCTTGGGCGCGATCGAGGGCGCCGGAGTCGAGTTGGTCATGATTTTGGGCACCGGCGTCGGCTCGGCCTTGTACGCGGATGGGAAATTGGCCGGCAATCTGGAGTTGGGGCACCACCCGTTCCATGGGGACAAGACTTACGAGCAGTGCCTGGGCAATGCCGCGCTGCAAGCCGAGGGGCCGGAAAAATGGAATCGGCGGCTTGGGGATGCGGTTGCGTTGTGGAGCCGCACCGTCAACTATCGGATGCTGTACCTCGGCGGCGGAAATACCGGCAAGATCCGTATTGAGACGCCGCCGAATGTGAAAATCATTCCGAATGAAGCCGTGCTGTTGGGCGGCATCCGTTTGTGGGAGGACTGAGGCCGCCGCGGCGGAGTTATGCGCCGGGGGCGTTTTGCCGCCGTTGCCGCGCGCAGCCCTCGAACAGGCCTTCGAGACGCGCCATGCGCTCCCGCAGTTCGCCGATTGCCCGTGCGGTCTCTTTCTGCGCTTGCCGGTTCTCGCTCTGCATCCGCCGTAACTGAACGGACAGCATGACGGCAACGCCGAAAATCGAGATCGGTTCGGGAGTCGTGGTGCTGTGAGTATGGTATGCAAGGAGGCAAGCGGTCAGCAAATTCCCCGGAAGCGTAGGCCGTTCCGCCGGTTTTGGCGGTGGGTTGGCCGCGCCCGGAAAATTTAACGGCCGCGGGAGTTGCCGTTTCGCGCAGCGGAGTTGCATACTATCGAAGAGGCGCGAGCCGGAAGGAGATGCTATGGATTCGACGAATCGATCCACGAGACGTAAATTTCTTGCAGGGGCGGCTTCGACGACGCTCGGTTTTACCTTCGTTCCGAGCTCGGTGCTGGCGCGGCCGGCCCCCAGCGACCGCCTGAACCTCGGGCACATCGGCATCGGCGGCCGCGGTCGCCGTTTCCTGCGTCCGCTGGCGCAGCTTGACCAGAAGGTTCTTCCCTGGGACAATCTCGGCGGGCAGGGCGACCGCTTCTTGCGGCCCGCGCTTTCGGCGGCGCTGTGCGACGTCGATTCCAGCCGGCTGGACATGGCGGCCACGGTCGTCGGCGGCAAGCCGCGGCTCTACAAGGATTTTCGGCGGCTGCTGGAGCAGAAGGACCTCGACGCCGTGGTCATCGCTTCTCCCGACCACTGGCACGCCTTGATGACGATCATGTCCTGCCAAGCGGGGAAGGACGTGTACGTCGAGAAGCCGGCGGCCAAGACCGTCGAGGAAGGCCGGGCGATGGCTACCGCAGCGGAGCGCTACGGCCGGGTGGTGCAGGTCGGCTCGCAGGGTCGTTCGCAAGACCCGGCGTGGCATGCCAACCGCTACATCAACAACGGCGGGATCGGCACGGTGCGCGAGGTGCTCTGCTGGCACTACGAGAATCCGCGGGGCGATTGGACGCCGGATGCGGCGGCGCCGCCGCGGCTCGATTACGACAAGTGGCTCGGCCCGGCGAGGAGCATCCCTTACAACGAAACGCGCACGCACGGGCGGTTTCGTTGGATGCTCGATTTCGGCGGCGGCCAAATCCGCGACCGCGGCGCGCACGTGATGAGCGTGGCGCAGTGGATCATGAACGCCGACTACACCGGCCCGGTCAGTGTGGACGCCTCGGGCGAGCCGCACCACGGCGGCATTTACGACTCGCCGCAGCACATGAAGGTCACCTACGAGTTCAAGGATCCCGATTGGAAGCTGGTCTGGGCGCAGCCGGGCGTCCCGTCGGAGGAAATCGAAGCGCAGTACGGCGCGGTCTATTGGGGCGACAAGGGGCGTCTGACCGTGACCTACGGCGACCGCCACACGACGGACACCGAGCAGAAGGCCAAAGACTTCAAGACCCCGCACGGCGGCGTGGACGTGTTCCGCAGCCCCGGTCATTTCGAGAATTTCGAGGACTGCATCAAGTCCCGCGAGAAACCGATCATGCACATCGAGTCGGCGCACCGCGTTTCGACGCTCTGCATCCTGGGCAACATCTCGTACCGCCTGCGCCGCAAGCTGGAGTGGGACGCGGTCAACGAACGGGTGCGCAACGACGACGAAGCCAATCGACTTTTGAGCCGGCCCGGACGCGGCCCCTGGCATCTGTAAGGAGCGTGAGCGATGACGAACCCGACGAAAAACAATCCGAAACACGCCGTTCGGCTGACGGCCGCGGCGGCCGCGGCGATGGCGGCGGCCAAGGCGCGCGCGGCCGAGGCCGAAGAGAAGTTTCTCGCCGACATCAAGAGCAGCGACGAGGATACGGCCTACGCCGCTTGGTCAACAGCGGAACGCATGGCGCCGGAAGTGATTCCGGAACTCAGCAAGCTGCTGGTTGCCGAGCAGCCGTTGACGCGCCGGGCCGCGGCGGAGGCGCTCAACCACATCGTCCATTCCGTCGGCAAGGAAGTCGATCCGACTCGTTTCTCGGCTAACGCGGGCCGTCCGGACGATCCTGGAAATCAGGACCGCCGGCAGCAAATCGCGGCGCAGCTTCTGAGCCTGCTCGACGGCAAGCGCAAGCAACAGGAGAAGGTGACCGCGCTGCGGCAGCTTTCGCTGCTGGCTACCGCGGATCACGTGGACGCCGTTGTCCGGCGCATCCGCGATGCGGAGCTGCGCGAGGAGGTCGTGTTCTGTCTGGAGCGCATTCCCGGCAAGACGGCCGAGGAAGCTCTGACGGCGGCTTTGCCGGAAGCGGATGATGCGTTCAAGCCGCGCATCCTGGCGGCGCTGGGCCACCGCCGCGCCGAGGAAGCGGCGGGCGCCTGCATCGAGGCGATGCGCTCGTCGGATACGCAGGTCGCCGTGGCCGCCATGAAGGCGTTGGCCCGCATCGGCGCGCGGTTGGAAGACGACGCGCCGCTCCCCGATTTCGACTCCCTTTCGGATTGGCAGAAGATCGAATACAGCGACAGTCTGCTGCGTTACGCCGATGCGCAGGCGCAGAGCGGCAACAGCGAACAGGCGCTGACGATCTACAAGCAGGCGCTGGAGCACGAAGAAGAGCACTTGCAATGCGCGGGCATCGTCGGCTTGGCCGGGATGGGCTCGGCGGAAGCTGCCGCGGCGATCTTTCCCAAGCTCGACAGCGCGGACAACACCGTGCGCATCACGGCGCGCAAGGCGTGGCGGGCGATGGCCGCCGGGGGAGGCGCGGCGTAAGCCGTTCCAGCGAACTCCCCTGTGTTTCGCGGGCGGCGTCGCCTGCGGCCTTGTCCTAATCGGCTGTGTCCGCCGGCAGCGGCATTTCTTCGCTGTCTTTCTCCCTGGCGCGGGTGAAGGAACGCGCCGGCTGCGCCGTGCGCACCTGCTCCAGCCAGTAAACGCCGTCCCAGGGGACGCTGTTGCCGCGGGTGCCGATGAAATCGATATCCCCGTCGCCGTCCAGGTCGCGGGCGGCGAATTGGTCGAACATGCCGCGCTTGCGGCGCGAGACGTCATGGCGCGTCCATTTCCCCGCCGCATCGCCGGGGTTCGCGAACCAGGCCAGCCGGCCCAGCGGATCGCCGACCCCGACCTCTGCGCCGTCCCGGTCGCGCGGGCCGCGGCTGTAGCTGCCGGCGAAAATGTCCGGGTCATCGTCGCCGTCGATGTCGGCCAAAGCAAACCCCGTCGCGGTGTCGGGCGCCATCGTGCCGATGCGGTGCGCGCTCCAGGCGGCGGACGGGTCGGCGGGCTGCTCCAGCCATATCAGGTTCGTGCGGCCCTCTGACAAAACGATGTCGGGGCGCCCGTCGCCGCTGAAGTCATGGACGATGAAATGGAATCCGGTCACGGCCGCGCTTCCGCTTTCGCCGATCGAGATATCATGCTCGACGAATGCAATTTCCGGCTTGCCCGTATTTTCGAACCAGAAGATGCGCGATTCGCCGCGCGAGCCGGCCAGCACGTCGAGGTCGCCGTCCGCGTCGAGATCGACG
The DNA here is from genome assembly GCA_965242705.1 of Bryobacterales bacterium. Lineage (GTDB taxonomy): Bacteria > Acidobacteriota > Terriglobia > Bryobacterales > UBA6623 > CATQHP01. The sequence continues at coordinate 2,845,538 of OZ251486.1, read as the reverse complement.
GGGCGCGAATTGATCGGCACGCGCACTTTGGCCAGGACGTGCTCCTTCCAGTCGCCGGCCAAGGGTTCCGCCCCGAGATCGAACCAGCTTATGGGGTTGAGGATCGTTTCCTGGGCGCTGCCCGCCTGCGAGCCCTTGTTGGGCGCGGCGATCTCGGGTTTCCCATCGCCGTTGAAGTCGGCGAAGAACACGCGGATGAAAGAGCCGCGGTTGTTCGCCGCATCGGGTATGACTCTTTTCCACGGCGCGTTGCGCGCCTCTTTGCCGGGGTTCTGAAAGTAGATGAGATGGGCCAGTTCGCAGGCCGCGGCGATATCGGGATAACCGTCTCCGTCGGCGTCGGCGATCGAAACATCTTCGGCGGCTCCGGCCTCCGGTCCCTCGGCCAGGGTGACCAGTTCCCAGCGGCCGGGATCGCCGGAACCGAAGGCGATGCGGATGTGTCCATCGGCGACGCCGTCGTAAGTTGTGTCGGACTCATGCACCGAGACGATATCCTCATGGCCGTCGAGATCGAGATCGGCCATGGCCAGGCCGTCGCTGCCGGCGATGGCTGCTCCGCCGACCGCAAGGTCGTCGATGACGTGCTCGCGCCATGAGATGTAGGCTCCGTCGTCGGCGCGCGCGCGGCTCAAGGCGTCGGCGGCCGTTCCGCTCGGCGGGCCGGGGTCGGCGGCGGGGCCGCAGCCGCCGGTTGAGAGCGCGAGAACGATTGCCGCCGCGGGCAGAGCCGGACCCCGGCGGCCGTGTTGCGGGAGATACATGCCTGCTATTGGAACACAGCCGCGCTGTACGCGCGTTTGCAGGGGGTAAGATAAACCGTTTCCGGCGGCATGGGACGGGTGCGCAGCGCCGAGAGTTGGGACGCGGAGCGGTATGCCCGCGATTCGCGCTACGTCTCGGACCTTGGCGAGCCGCTGATCGCTTTGCTGGCTCCGGTTGCCGGGGAGCGCATTCTCGATTTGGGCTGCGGCGACGGCGCGCTGACGGAAAAATTGGCCGCGCGGGGTTGCGCGGTCGTGGGCGTCGATTCGAGCCGTTCGATGATCGAGGCCTCCCGCGCCCGCGGTCTCGAGTGTCTGATTGCCGACGCCGCCGCGCTGCCCTTCCACGCGGCGTTCGACGCGATTTTCTCGAATGCCGCGCTGCACTGGATGCCGGCTGCGGATGCCGTTCTCGCTTGCGCGGCGGGGGCTCTGAAGCCCGGCGGAAGATTCGTCGGCGAGTTCGGCGGGAAGGGCAACGTGAGCGCCATCGCGCGGGCCCTGCGCGCGGCGCTGGCCGCCCGCGGCGCCGATTTCGAAGCGCTGTCCCCCTGGTATTTCCCATCGCGCGAAGAATACCGCGGGCGGCTGGAGCGGGCCGGCTTCCGTGTCGCCGCGATCGATCTGTTCGACCGGCCGACCCCGCTGCCGGGCGATATCGCCGACTGGCTGAGGGTTTTTGCGTCCCCGTTCGTTGAGGCGCCGGTCGGCGGCGATGACCTGTACGGCGAACTGCGCGAGCGGCTGCGCCCCCATCTTTGGAACGGCCGGAAGTGGACGGCGGACTACGTCCGCCTGCGCTTCGCCGCTGTGTTGGAAGCGGACTGAAAGCGTGCGGCGCGCAGACGGCATGTTATTCTGAAAACTCGGCTTCCGGGGACGCCTTTCCGCTCTCCGGCGGCCTTTCCGCCCCGCCTCGGAGAGCGATTTCCCGTGTTGAACCGCCAAGCCGCCGCGCCGACTTTTCAGGATGTCGTCTTCCGGCTCAAGTCGTATTGGGCCGAGAAGGGCTGCATCGTGCAGGAGCCGCTCGACTGCGAAGTCGGCGCCGGAACGATGTGTCCGGAGACGTTTTTGCGGGTTCTCGGCGCGGACCCCTACAACGTCGTTTACGTGCAGCCGAGCCGGCGGCCCGCGGACGGCCGCTACGGCGAAAACCCGAACCGCCTCTATAAGCACATGCAGTTGCAGGTGATCCTGAAGCCCGCCCCGGAAGACGTGATCGATCTCTACATGAAAAGCCTCGAAGCGGTCGGCATCGACCTGACGCGGCACGACTGGAAGCTCGAAGAAGACAACTGGGAATCGCCGACCCTGGGCGCTTGGGGCGTCGGCTGGCAGGTGATGCTCGACGGGCTGGAAATTACGCAGTTCACCTACTTTCAACAGTGCGGCGGCATCGATCTCGAGGTTGTTCCCGCCGAGTTGACTTACGGCCTCGAGCGCCTGACGGCATTCATCCAGAACGTCGAAAGCGTTTACGACATCCAGTGGAACGACCGCGTCCGATACCGCGATGTCCGCTTCGCCGACGAGCAGCAATACTCGGTCTATAACTTCGAGGAGGCCGACGTGGATTTCGTCCGGCAGGAATTCGACCTGCACGAAGCCGAGTGCCGGCGCTTGCTCGACGCCTATAACGGCCTGAACGACCGCGGGGCGCGCGGGCGTTTCCCGCTGCTCGCGGCGCACGACCAGACGCTCAAGTGCTCGCACCTTTTCAACATGCTTCAGGCGCGCGGGGCGATCAGCGTGACCGAACGCGCCGCGGTGATCCAGCGGGTGCGCAATCTGGCGGTCGGCGTAGCCAACGCCTGGGTCGATCAGCAGCGGGGAACCGCCGGAGCGGCGTCATGAGCGAGCTGCTGCTGGAGATCGGCGTCGAAGAAATCCCGGACTGGATGATTCCCGGGGCGCTGGCGGATTTCGAGCGCCGCTTTGTCGAGGCGTTGGCGAAATACCGCTTGGACGCCGGCGTTTCCACGTCGGTGGAAGCGACCCCGCGGCGGCTGGCATTGTTTGCCGAGGGCTTGCCCGAGCGGCAGGCCGATCGCGAAGAGCGGCTTACGGGCCCGCCGCGGCGCGCGGCTTTCGATGACGCGGGCCGTCCGACGAAGGCCGGCGAGGGTTTTGCGCGCAAGGCCGGCGTTGCCGTTTCCGCGCTGCAGACCGATGAAAACGGAAGGTTGTTCGTTGCGCGGACGGGCAAGGGCCGCGCGGCGTCCGACGCGCTCGCCGAGGTCTTGCCGGAGACGATTCTCTCGATTTCATTCCCGCGCAGCATGTATTGGCTGGGCAAGGGCGGTCCGCGCTTCATCCGCCCGATCCGTTGGCTGGTTTGCCTGCTCGACGGCAAGGTTGTCCCTTTCGAGGTTGCCGGCGTTGCCGCCGGCAATGCGACTTGCGGCCACCGCAGGCTCGGCGCCGGCCGGGTTGCGGTCGCGGACGCCGCCGACTATCGGCGCAAGCTGGCCGCCAACCGCGTGATCCTCTCGGCCGAGGCGCGGCGGGACAAGATACTTGCCGAGGCCGAAGAGCTTTTGCCCGCGGACAGAAAGCTGCGCCGCAACCCCAGGCTGTTGGCCGCGCTGACTTGGCTCACGGAGTATCCGACGGCGATTCTCGGCGGTTTCGACGCAAGCTATCTGACGCTGCCGGATGAAGTGCTCGAAACCGTGATGCTGGTTCACCAGAAGTATTTTGCGGTCGAGGACGAGCGCGGCAAGCTGGCCAATGCATTCGCGGCGGTCGCCAATCTCGACGGCGACCCCGACGGCGAGATCCGCCGCGGCAACGAGCGCGTGCTGCGGGCGCGTTTCAACGACGCCCGATTTTTTTGGGATTTCGATTGCAAACAGCGGCTGGCCGAGCGTGTCGAGAGCCTGAAGGCCGTGACCTTCCAAAAGGATTTGGGCAGCTACTTCGACAAGACCGAGCGCAACCGCGCCGTCGCGCGGGAGCTTGCCGAGGTCTTGCGCTTCGACGCCGCGCAATTGCAGGCGGCCGACCGCGCCGCCGAGTTGGCCAAGTGCGATCTGACCACCGAAATGGTGGGCGAGTTTCCCGAGCTGCAAGGCCGCATCGGCGGTCTCTACGCCGCGGATCAGGGCGAGGCGCAAGAGGTTGCGGACGCGGTTTACGACCACTATTTGCCGGCCGGCTCGGGCGGCGGCCTGCCTCGCGGGGTGGTGGGCAAGGTCGTTGCGCTGGCCGACAAGCTGACGACGCTGGGCGGAATGTTCGCTCTGGGCATGATGCCCACGGGTTCGCGCGATCCGCTGGCCTTGCGCCGCGCGGCCTACGGGGTCGTGCGCATCGTCGTCGAAGGCGGATTGCCGCTAACGCTCGACCGGCTTGTCGCCGTCGCCGGCGCCGGAGAGAGCGCCGGCAAGCTGCGCGAGTTTTTCGTCGAGCGCCTGCGCTATTGGCTGCGCGAGGCCGGCGGCTTCGCTTACGACGAGATCGCCGCCGTGCTTGCGGCTTCGGACGCCGCGCCGTTCGACGCCGCGGAACGCGCGAAAGCCGTCGCCGCCGTGCGCCCGACGCCCGACTTCGAGCCGTTGGCCGTCAGCTTCAAGAGGATTCGCAACATCCTCGAACAGGCCGGCGGCGAGCGGAAATACATTGGCCGAGAGATCGACGCGGGGTTGCTCGAAGCGGGCGCCGAAGCCGATCTGCACGCCGCTTTCGGCAGGGTGCTGAAAAAAATTCCGCAACTTGGCGAGACTGCCCGCTACGAAGAGGCGCTGCGCGAAATTGCCGGCCTGCGGCCCGCCGTCGATCGTTTTTTCGACGACGTGCTGGTAATGGCCGAAAACGAGGCGGTGCGCGAGAACCGTTTGACGTTTCTGGCGCGTTTCCTGAAAGAACTCTCGTCGATCGCCGATTTCTCAGAGATCGTTTCCGAGCCGCGTCCGGGCTAAACGACGAACTGCCGCAGGAACCGCGCCCCTTGCCGCAGGGCGCGCTTGCGCGCTTGCAACGACCCCTCGTAAGAGCGGTCTTCGACTTCGAGGCAGACCGGGCCGTCGTAGCCGCTGCTGGTCAAAACCGAGAAGAACCGGCCCCAATCGACTTCGCCGAGGCCGGGCAGCTTGGGTTCGTGGAACTCCAGCGGATGGGCGAGGATGCCCACGTCGTCGAGGCGGCGGCGGTCAACGCGCACGTCTTTGGCGTGGACGTGGAAGATGCGCTCGGCGAAGTCTTGCAGCGGCGCTATCGGGTCCATCCTCATCCAGGCGAGATGCGAAGGGTCGTAGTTCAGACCGAAGCACTCGCTCGGAATTTCGGCGAACATCCTGCGCCAGATCGACGGCGAGAACGCCAGATTCTTCCCGCCGGGCCATTCGTCGGCGGTGAAGAGCATCGGGCAATTTTCGATGCCGATGCGCACGCCCTGTTCCTCGGCGAGCCGCACGAGCGGCGTCCAGGTTTTCAGGAAGGGCTGCCAGTTGGCCTCGATCGAGCGCGTCCAGTCGCGGCCGACGAACGTGTTGACGTTCGACAGCCCCAATTTTTTCGCCGCATACACGACCTGTTCGACGTGCGCCGCCGCGGCGGCGGCTTCGTTCGCGTCGGGCGACAGCGGATTGGGGTAGTAGCCGAGCGCGCTGATGCCTACGCCGTGCTTGTCGAGGGTTGCATGGATGCCGCGGACTTCATTGGCGTCGAGCCGGGCGGCGTCGATGTGGGTGACGCCGGCGTAGCGGCGCTCCGCTTTGCCCAGCGGCCAGCACATGACTTCCACGCAGTCGTAGCCTTCGGCAGCGGCGGCGGCGCAGACCTCGTCGAGGGTCAGTTCCGGCAGGATGGCGGATACGAAACCGAGTTGCATGGAATTTTCAGATTACGCGAAGCGACGGGTTGCGGGCGGCGCTTGCGCGCTTCCTCCTCTTGATACATTCTAGGGATGCATCGTTTCGCCGCGGCACTCTTGCCGGCCGTCGTTTCGTTTGCGCAGCAGGCCGTTGTTTCGCCTGCGCAGCAGACCGCCGCCCCGCAAGCCGGGGAAAGCGCAGCGGTGGAGCCGGTTTTCGACGTTCACGCCCTGTTGAGCCTGGCGCGGATTTCCGATCCGCGGCTTTCGCCCGACGGCGCGCAAGTCGCCTACGCGGTTGAGCGGGTTTCCGAAGAAGAAAATACGAAAAGCAAGCAGATATTCGCGGTTTCGACGGACGGCGGCGAGGCGCGGCAACTGACCCATGAGGGCAACAACAGCCGCCCGCGCTGGTCGCCGGACTCGACGCGGATCGCCTTCGTTTCCGACCGCGCGGAATCGTCTCAAGTCTGGATGATGGAGGCCGACGGCTCGGGGCAGCGCCCGGTAACGGATATCCCCACCGGGGCCGACGGGGTTCTGTTCTCTCCGGCGGGAGACACTCTGGTTTTCGGCAGCCGGGTTTATCCGCAATGCGGGGGCGATTGGGAATGCAATCGGGCCGAGCTTGAGCGGGCAAAGAACGGCCCCGTCAAGGCGCGCGTTTACGACAGCCTGCTCTACCGGCATTGGGACGCCTGGGACGACGGACGCCGCAGTCATCTCTTTGCGGTTGCGGCGGATGCTTCCCCCGGCAACGGCGCCGCCCCGATCGATCTGACGCCCGGGGAATACGACGCGCCGCCGTTTTCGCTGTCCGCTCCCGAGGGCTATGCGATTTCGCCGGACGGTTTGGAAGTGGCCTACGTCCGCGCGTCCGACGAGGCGGCGGAATCGGGACTTGCCGTCAGCACCGGCGCCGATCTGTTCGCCGTGCCGATCGACGGAGGCGAACCCGTTCGGCTGACCGACAACCCCGCCTACGACGGCGGGCCGGCATATTCTCCCGACGGCCTGTATATTGCCTACGCCGCGCAGCAGAGGGCCGGTTACGAGAGCGACCGTTTCCGCCTGATGCTCTACGACCGCGAAAGCGGCGAGACGGCGGCGGTGACCGAGACGTTCGACCGTTGGGTCACCAGCGTTTCCTGGTCGCCCGATTCCAGCCGTCTGTTCCTCACCGCCGACGACCGCGGCAGGGAGCCGATCTTCACCGTTCTGGTCAGTGGCGGCGGCGTGCATACGGCCGTCTATGGCGACGCCGCGCACGGGGACGTGCAGTTGCTGCCCGACGGCAAATCGTTGATTTACACCGCGCAGAGCGGCTCGCACCCGGTCGAGATTTTCCGCGGTTTCGCCAGCGGCGGGGCGCCGCTGCGGCTGACCCATGAAAACGACGCGGCGCTGGCCCGGCACACGCTTCCCGATTACGAGGAAATCCGCTACGCGAGCCGCGACGGCAGCGAGGTTTCGGGCTTTCTGCTCAAGCCTGCCGATCTCGATCTCGATGGCTCGTACCCGCTGCTGCTGCTGATCCACGGCGGGCCGCAGGGCGCGTGGCGGCAGAGTTGGAGCTACCGTTGGAACGCGCAGGTTTTCGCCGCGGCCGGGTTTGTGGTTTTCATGCCCAATCCGCGCGGCTCGACCGGCTACGGGCAAGCATTCATCGACGGCGTCAACGGCGATTGGGGCGGCAAGGTCGTCGAGGATATTCTGGCGGGACTGGATACGGTCATCCCCCGCCCGTATATCGACCGGCGGCGCGTGGTCGCCGCGGGCGGGTCGTACGGAGGCTACATGGTCAACTGGCTGTTGGGTCATTCCGACCGTTTCCGGGCGCTCGTTTCCCACGCGGGCGTTTACGATCTGAAAAGCTTTTTCGGGGCGACCGAGGAGTTGTGGTTTCCCCTATGGGAGTTCGGCGGCGCGCCGTGGGAGAAGCCGGAGATGTACGAGAAATGGTCGCCGAGCGCCGCGGCCGCGAAGTTCCGCACGCCCACGCTGGTAATCCACGGCCAGAAAGATTACCGCGTGCCGGTCGAGCAGGGCATGGCTCTTTTTACGGCGCTGCAGATGCAGGATGTCCCTTCCAGGTTTCTGTACTACCCGGACGAAGGCCATTGGATTCTCAAGCCGGCCAACAGCGTGTTGTGGTACGACACCGTCCTCGGCTGGCTGCGCCAGTGGGTCCATGAGTAGGCGCGCCGGCGGAGCGCCGCCGGCTGCTACGCGGAGCCTTCGACGGCGGCCGGCCGCTTGGCGATGCGTCTGACGATTTCTTCCACGGCGAACCGCCCTCTGCTGTAGGCGTCCCTGTAGAAGCCGTCCTGCTCCGCGCGGGTGAGCCGCCGCCCGAGACGGAACCACTTTTCCAGTCCGCGCCCGACGGCGTACGTGCCGGCGAAAGCGATCAAGCCCTTCGAGGCGAGCCCGCCGCTCGCGGGGATTTTGGAAACCGCCTGTCTGGCCAAGGCGCGCCAGCCGAAGGCCGCGGCCATGATCGACCCGATTTCCGCGGCCTGTTCGCCGTAGCCGATCTTGCGGCCGTGCGCCGCCGCGAGCAGCAGCGCCAAACGCACCTGGTTCATCGTCAGGAAAGCCGTGTCGGAGGCGAATTCGCCGACCGCCCAAGGCAGGGAAATCAGGCTCGGAACCACGTTGGGCAGGGCCGTGGCGGCGGTGAACATCGTGTTTTCCTTGGCCGTTTTCCAGATCAGGCGTTCGCTGACGGCGCGGCGGAACCCCGGGAAACGGCGGGCGAGCGCGAGCTGGTCGTCCTCATGGTCGTCAAGCAGCGCGTGAACCGCCGGCGCCGGATTCATGGCGTCGAAAGCGTAGTAATGCGCCGGGTGCGGAACGCCCGGCTCGGCAAACCCGACCGTCGTTTGCGCGAAATCGTCTTCCGAGGCCACACGGCGGATGTCGTCGACCTTCTGCGCCGGCCGCGCATCTCCGGCGGAAAGGAAATCGTGGATGTCGGCCGCCGCGGTTTCGTCCGCGGCAAGCACGCCGAAGGCCGCCGGACGCTCGGCCAGGGCGCGCACCTCTTCGGGGTTGAGCGTGCGCAGCGCGAGGCCGATCTGTTTGAGGACGGAAGCCATGGCTTCCTTTCAGTATATAGGCCGGCGCGCGCAAGGCTGCCGCGCCGCCGCTTGCGGCAAGCCCTCGACGCGCCGGAAGGCCGGGAACGGCGCTTCGCGGGGAGCGGCTGCTAGACTGAGCGGGGAACGCCGTCGCGTGTTCCTTTCCTTGTCGGAAGTCGATTTGAGCATGGGCGGCGCGAACGGAGCCGCGGCGGAACGGCGCGCCAGGAGCGCATCCCCGCGAGACGCGCCGGAGAGATGTATCCTCGTCGGGCTGCGCCTGAGGAAAAACGGCGGCGCGGGCGGCGGGCCGCACGCCTATAGCGCCGAGGAGTCCCTCGATGAATTGGAGGAGTTGGCCCGCGGCGCCGGAGCCGAGGTGCTGGGCAAGACGCTGCAATCGCGCGGCGCGCCCGACCCGGTGACGGTGATCGGCGCGGGCAAGGTGCGCGAAATCAGGGACTGGGCGGCGGAATGCAACCCCGATTTCGTACTTTTCGACTGCAATCTCACGCCAAGCCGGCAGCGCAATCTGGCCCGCGGCGTCGAATGCCGCGTACTCGACCGGACGCAGTTGATCCTCGACATTTTCGCCGGCCGCGCGCATACGCGGGAAGGCCGCCTGCAGGTGGAATTGGCCCAGTTGCATTACCTGTTGCCGCGGCTCGCCGGCAGAGGAGCGGCCATGTCGCGGCTGGGCGCGGGCATCGGCACGCGCGGTCCGGGTGAAACGCGGCTCGAGACCGACCGGCGCAGAATCCGCCGCAGGATCGACAAGCTCGAAGCAAGGTTGGAAAAGGTGCGATCGACGCGCAAGTTGCAGCGCGACCGGCGGACCGCCGGTCCGGCGCGCGCCGCCGCCTTGGCGGGTTACGCCAACGCGGGCAAATCGACGCTGTTCAACGCGCTTGCCGAGGCAAGCGTTTTGACGGACGGAAAGATGTTCGCCACGCTCGACCCGACGATTCGCCGCGTGGCCTTGCCCTCAAATCGGGAAGCGCTGCTTACCGACACCGTCGGCTTCATCCGCAATCTGCCGACCACGCTGGTCAAGGCTTTTCGGGCGACGTTGGAGGAAGTGACCGAGGCGGACGTGATCCTGCACGTGGTGGATGCCGCCGCGCCGCACCGCCGGGCTCGCATGGAAGAAGTCGAGCGACTGCTTGCCGAGCTCGGGGCGAGCGGCAAACCGCAATTGCTCGTGCTCAACAAGTGCGATCTGCTGACGCCGGCCGAGCGCGGGGCGGCTTGCGAGGCCGAGCGGTCGTTCGCCTCGGCGGCCGCGGTGCTGCCCGTTTCGGCCCGAACGGGCGAGGGGATTCCGCGGCTGCGGGCAGCCGTCGACGAACTGCTGCCCGACGACCGTATCGCCCGCTCGCGATTTCGTTTTCCCTTCGAGGACGGCGGCAAGCTCGCCTTCCTCTACGCGCATGCCAGGGTTCTCGAGCGCCGCGACGACGAAGCGGGCGTCGAAGTGTTGGCCGAGGCGCCGGAGTCGGTCGAGCGGGCGCTCGCCGCCCACCGCCGCGGCCGCGCCCTTTAGACGGGCGCCCCGGCCGCGCCCCGGTTTTTCGCCGTCGCCCCTTTTCTGGAAATTTCGGCGCAAATTCGATATTTTTTGTTGCCGCGTCCGCGTCCTTGTGGCATACTGCAAGCGGATAGCTTTATCTATCGGTATGCAGGAGGGCCGACCGAGGACGATGAGACGGTTTGGATTGCCGGTTTCGATGCTGCTGTTTGCCGTCGGGCTTGCCGCCCCCGCGGGCGTCGCCGAGATCGACCCGGCGCAGCTTGACTTTTTCGAGAAGAAAATCCGGCCGGTTCTGGCCAAGAACTGCTACATGTGCCATTCGGCCGAGGCCAAGACGCGCATGGGCGGCCTTTCGCTGGACACCAAACAGGGCATGCGCAACGGCGGGCAGCGCGGCCACGCCGTGGTTCCGGGCGACGTTGAGGCCGGCCTTCTGCTGCAAGCGATGCGCTATCAGGGCAAGCTGAAGATGCCGCCGATGGGCAAGCTGCCCGACGCCGTCATCGCCGATTTTGCTTCGTGGATCGAAATGGGCGCCCCCGACCCGCGCGAAGCGAAGACCGCGCGGACGCAATCGACCATCGACGTCGAGAAGGGCAGGGAATACTGGGCGTTTCAGCCGCCGCGCAAAGCGGACTCGCCGGCCGTCGATGACCTTGCTTGGCCGCGCGGCGCGGTTGATCGTTTCGTTCTGGCCAAGATCGAGCAAAAAGGGCTGCGGCCGGTCAACGATGCCTCCCGCGAAGCCTTGCTTCGCCGGGTGACCTACGATCTCGTCGGCCTGCCGCCGACGCCGCAGGAAATTGCCGCGTTCGTTGCCGATGACGACGAGCACGCCTTCCGCAAGGTGGTCGATCGGCTGCTCGAGTCGGAGCATTTCGGCGAACGTTGGGGCCGCCATTGGCTCGACGTCGCGCGCTACGCGGAAACCATCGGCCGAACGCGCAATCTTCCTTTCCCCGTTGCCTGGAAATACCGCGACTACGTGATCGATTCCTTCAACGCGGACAAGCCCTACGACGAGTTCATACGCGAGCAGATCGCCGGCGACCTGCTGCCGTACCGCAGCCGGACAGAGCGCAACGAAAACCAGATTGCCACGGGCTTCCTCGCGCTGGGCGCTCACGACCTGAACGAACCCGACCGCAAGCTGTTTCCCATGGACGTCGCCGACGAGATGATCAACGTGACGACGCGTTCGATGCTGGCTTTGAGCGTCGGCTGCGCGCGCTGCCACGATCACAAGTTCGATCCGATTCCGACCAGGGATTACTACTCCATGGCCGGGATATTCCGCAGTTCCGAGTTGCGCGGCGGCCTGCGTTTGCGGCCCCGTTTCAACTCGGGCTATTTCCGCATCGAGAAGATGGTTGCGCTCGACGGCGTACCCGACTACTCGGGCGAGAACGCGGCCGAGTTGCGCGCCAAACGCGGGCGGCTGTGGAGCGAGTTGCTGGCCGCCGAAGAAAAACGCAACCGTAACGAAACCCGCAGACTGGCCCGCGAACTGGGCGATATGCCCGTGCCGGAAAACCTGGCGATGGGCGTGGTGGAAGGCGGGCAGGCCGTCCACTGCCAAGTCAATATCGGGGGCGATCCGCATACGCTCGGGGACGAGACGAAGCGCGGCTTCGTGCAGGTGCTCTATCCGCAAGGACGCGCTCTGCCGCAAATCGGCGAGAACGAAAGCGGACGCCTGCAGCTTGCCGAGTGGCTGACCGACCGCGAAAATCCCATGACCGCGCGAGTGATGGTCAACCGCGTCTGGGGCCACCTGTTCGGGCGCGGCATCGTCAAGACCGTCGATAACTTCGGCAAGATGGGGTCGCCTCCGACGCATCCCGAATTGCTCGACTATCTCGCCGTGCAGTTCATGGATCAAGGCTGGTCGGTCAAGAGCCTGATCCGCGAGATCGCGCTCAGCCGAACGTATCGGCTTTCGACTGATTTCGACGATAGGAATTTCGAGATCGAGCCCGACAATACGCTGCTTTGGCGCGCCAACCGCCGCCGGCTCGAAGTCGAAGCGTTGCGCGATTCCGTTCTGCTGATCAGCGGCGAGATGAGTTCCGAGCGTCCGCAGGCTTCTCCGGTGCATGATTTTTCGCGCAATCAGTTGATCAACCTCGGAAACAGGCAGGTCAAACCTTGGGAAGTCGAGGAAACCTACCGCAGCATTTACGTTCCGGTAATCCGCAACCAGATGAACCGGTTTTTCGAGACGTTCGATTTCCCCGAGCCGAGCGAGACCCACGGCGCGCGCGACGTGACCACGGTCGCCACGCAGGCGCTGTTCCTGATGAACAGCGATTTCGTGCAGGCTCATGCGCAGACCGCCGCGGAAAGGCTGATCGCCGGGGAAAAATCGGACGCCGAGCGGGTCAGGCGCGCTTTCCGCCAAGTGCTTTCCCGCGAGCCGACCGAGGCCGAAGTGCGGAAGTCCCTGGCCTTTATCGCCTCAACCGTCGAGGCGCTGCGCTCGGAACGACAGCCCCGGCGGCGGCGAACCCGCGTCAAGGCGGAGACCGGCGTCGAAGACTGGCTCTACGCCGCCGTAACCCAATTGCTGCGGCGCCAGCCGACGGATTCCGAGATGGCGGAAGCCATGGACTTCGTGAGCGAAATGCAGCCGAATGCCGAGAAAACCGTGCAGGCCGCCAAAAAGTTCTTCATGAATCAGGAAGGCGAGCTGCGCGAGCGGCAAATCGGCAAGCTCAAGGAGGCGCTTATCGGACGGCGCGCCGACCCCCGCGATTTCGATGAGATCGCGGCGTTTCTGGAAGACGCCCGGCGTCCGGCGAAGCCGCGGGGCGCCGCCCCGGTTCGCGGCCCGCAGGAGGCTTGGGCCCGTTTGTATCACGCGCTGTTCAGCAGCGCCGAGTTCCGCTACCGCGGATAAACCAACGGAATCGACAAGAGGTTCGAATCATGATGCATCCAGATTTCAGTCGTCGGAATTTCCTGAAGTCGGCGGCGGCCGGTTTCGGCTGGACGGCGTTTGCCCATCTCGCCGCGCAGGAGGCGCTGCAAGCCAGGACGTTCCAAAACCCTCTGCTGCCCAAAAAGCCCCATTTCGAGCCGAAGGTCAAGCGGGTCATCTTCCTGTTCATGCAGGGCGCTCCGACCCAGCACGAAACCTTCGACTACAACCCCGAGCTCGAGAAATACGCCGGTCGGAACGCCGAGATGGATCTTGCGATCGGCAAGCAGAGCGGCAAGATTCTGCCGTCGGTTTACAAGTTCGATCGCTGCGGCGAGAGCGGCCTGCCGATCTCGGAAGTCTTTCCCCACTTGCAGCGGCACGCCGATGATCTGTGTCTGCTCAACGGCATGTATACCGATACGCCGGCGCATCCGCAGGCGTCGATTTTTGCGCATACGGGCAACATCACTTTCGTCAGGCCGTCGATGGGTTCGTGGGTCGTTTACGGCCTCGGCACGGAGAATCAGGACCTTCCCGGCTTCGTGACCATGAACCCTCCGCCGGTCGGCGGCGCGGCGCTTTACGGCTCGGCGTTCCTGCCGGCGACGTTCCAGGGCACGCGCCTGAACATCGACCCGGGCCAAGACCCCATCGGCAATATCCGCAATGCGCGGATGAGCCTTGAAGCTCAGCGCCGCCAGATCGATTTCGTGCAAGACCTCAACCGCGGCCTGCTTGACGAAAGCAAGACGGACAATCAGGTCGAGGGCGTCATCCAGTCTTACGAGCTGGCCTTCAAGATGCAGGAAGCGGTTCCGGACGTGATGGATATTTCGCAGGAGCCCGAGCGCGTTCGCGAGCTTTACGGCATCGACGACAAGGCGACGCGCGATTTCGGCACGCAGTGCCTGCTGGCTAGGCGCTTGGCCGAAGCGGGCGTACGCTTCATCGAGCTCGGCCACCGCGGCTGGGATCAGCACAACAGGCTCCGCGAGCGGCTCAAGGCCAACGCAACCGCGACCGACAAGCCGATCGCCGCCTTGATGACCGACCTGAAGCAGCGCGGCCTGATGGACGACACGCTGATCGTCTGGGGCGGGGAGTTCGGCCGCTCGACCTTCGAGCAGAACAAGGGCGACGGACGCCGCCACAACAACCGCGGCTATACGATGTGGATGGCCGGCGGCGGCGTCAAGGGCGGCATCCGCCACGGGCGCTGCGACGCGACCGGCGCGGCGGTGGAAAACAAGGTTCACCTGCACGACCTGCACGCCACGATGCTGCACCTGCTCGGGCTCGACCACAAGAAGCTGACCTACCGCTACGCGGGCCGCGACTTCCGCCTGACGGACGTTCACGGAAGGTTGGTCGAGGAAGTGCTCGTTTAGGGCTCGTTCAGGGTCGGTATCCGCCGCGGGCGGTTTTGCGGGAAGCCGCCGATGCGCGGCGGGGATGGCGGGAGCGACGAGACTCGAACTCGCGACCTCCGGCGTGACAGGCCGGCGTTCTAACCAACTGAACTACGCCCCCGCACGGGGAAACGCCCGCGGCCGCAAGACCGCAGCGCTGCAAACTCTATTGTAGCACGACCTGTTCCGGCGGCGCAAGGCGAAGTCTTTTCCAATAAGAGATGAGCCGCGGAATCGCAGCAGGACGTGACCGCGGATAATGCGCTCATCGTTGGGCTTCAGCGCCGCCGAACGCCGGCTCGAAGCCTGTATCGAAGCCGGCGGGGAAGCCCGCCGCTTCGCCAACGACCGACTTGGCTGCCGCCGAATCGCGGTATCGCAATTGGGGCGGCGGCGTGCAATCAAAACTCGGTGAGCCGGCGGAATTCCGCGAAGCGTTCGTCGATTTGCTCGCGCGTCAACGTGCGCAGGCGGCCGGCGCCGAACTGCTCGCAACAGAAGCTGCCCATGACCGAGCCGTAGATCATCGCCCGGCGCAGATGCGCCTCGATGTCCTCGGCGCCGGCCGCTGCGCCCTGTTCGGCAAGGTAGCCCATGAATCCTCCGGCGAACGAATCGCCCGCGCCGGTAGGGTCGAAGACATCTTCGAGCAGATAGCCCGGCGCGATGAAGCGCCCGCCCTCGTGAAACAGCGCCGCGCCGTATTCGCCGCGTTTGATAACCACGATTTCGGGGCCCATGGCCTGAATCGCCTGCGCGGCGGCGCGCAAATTGTACCTGCCGGAAAGCTGGCGGGCTTCGGCGTCGTTGATCAGGATGAAATTCCAGCCGCGGATCGCCTCGGCAAGCTCCCGCGGCGCGCCCTCGATCCAGAAATTCATCGTGTCGCCGCCCGCGAAGCGCGGAGCCGCGGCCTGCCTGCGCACTTGCGCTTGCAGCCCCGGATGGATGTTGCCCAGCATGACGTAGGGCGTTTCGCGGTAGGCCTCCGGCAGTTGCGGGTTGAAATCCGCGAAAACGTTCAATTCCGTGGCGAGCGTTTCGCGGTCGTTCATGTCGTTGGAGTAAACGCCTTTCCAGTAAAAGGTCTTGCCTTCGACTTTTTCGAGGCCTTCGAGATCGATGCCGCGGCCGCGTAGCACGCTTTCGTCTTCCGGGGCGAAATCGCCGCCGACGATGCCGACCAGTCTTACCGGCGCGAAATGGCAGGCCGCCAGCGCGATATAGGTCGCGGCGCCGCCGAGCATGCGCTCAACCTTGCCGCGCGGGGTTTCGATGCCGTCGTAAGCGACGGAGCCGACTACGAGCAGAGACACGGCGTTTCCTGCTCCGAAGCCTTCAGAAGTACTTGCCGATCAGCAGGTCGTACTTGCGTTTCGCCGCGTCGGAAATGGTTGCGCGGTCGGTCAGAATCGCGTGGCGCAGCGCCGAAGCGTAGGGGCTCGGCGCATCGGGAATCCGCTTGACCGCTTCGACCGCGACCTTCTGCGCGTTTTCGGAATTCTTCGTCAGATAGGCGATCACGGTTTCCACCGTCACGGCGTCGTGCTCAGGATGCCAGCAGTCGTAGTCGGTCACCATGGCCGCGGTTGCGTACGACATTTCGGCTTCGCGGGCGAGCTTGGCCTCTTGCAGGTTGGTCATGCCGATAACGTCGAAGCCCCAGCTTCGGTAGAGATTCGATTCGGCCTTGGTCGAGAACGCCGGGCCTTCCATGCAGCAGTACGCGCCCCCGCGATGCACGGTCACGCCCGCCGCCTTGCAGGCGCTTTCGACCGCGTCGGCCAGCAGCGCGCAAACCGGATCGGCGAAGGTGACGTGGGCGACGACGTCCTCATCGAAAAACGTCGAGGCGCGCCCGCGCGTGCGGTCGAAGAATTGATCGGGAATGACGAAGTGGATCGGCTCCAGATGCTCTTGCAGCGAGCCGACCGCGCTGAACGACAACACGTACTCGACGCCCAGTTTTTTCAGGCCGTAGATATTCGCGCGGAAGTTCAGGTTCGAGGGCATGATGCGGTGGCCGCGTCCGTGCCTTGCCAGGAAGGCGACCTCGCGCCCGGCGATCCTGCCCGTGATGTAGGCGTCGGAGGGGTCTCCCCAAGGCGTTTCGACCCGCACTTCGCGCCGCTCTTCGAGGGCGTCCATTTCATAGAGGCCGCTGCCCCCGATGATGCCGATGCGTATGCTCATGGAAGGGGCTATGCGGCGGCTTTCGCTTGGGCGGCTTCAAGAGCCTGCAAACGGCGAACGGCGGGCGCGGCGGCGCGGGGGCGGTTCAATCGCTTGCGCTCTTGCGCGATATCCCATTTCATCTGCAACTCCATCCAGAGATCGGCCGCGCCCCATCCGGCGGCTTCGAGTTTCATGGCAAGATCGAGCGTTGCCGGGCGGCGTTCGTTCAGGAAGCGGGACAGGGTAACGCGGCTTACCCCCAGGAGAGCGGCGGCATTGCCGATGGTCATTCCGGGGTAATCCTCGAAAGCGTCGATGAACTCGCCTTTGACGATCCCCCCGGGATGCAGCGGGCTATCGGCCTCGAACAGCATCGCAACTCCCTTTATTCATGATAGTCAAACTGAAAGCCGCAGCACGGCGCCGATTGGTCGAACAGCCATTGTAGCGCCTTCGGCTCAGGGGATCGCCAAGTTGCTAAGGTAGGCGGGAAGCGATGGAGCGCATCTGGCTGTTCGTTGGGGCAATTGCCGTGTTCGCAGCGCGCGACGCCTTGGCGGCGGCCTCGCGGCCGCGGTCCGCGTATGCGCTCGCCGCCCTCGCGCTGCCCGCGGGCTTCGCCGCCGGCGGGCTGGGCGCGGCCTTGTCCGCCGCCGAGATCGACGACTGGTTGGGCCGCCCGGCGTTTTGGGCCGGCGGCCTCGCGCTCCATGCGGGCTTGGCGCTCTGGAGCTTGCGGCGGGCGGGGAAGGCGGCGGCCGGCGGATTGGTCGAGATGCTGCCTTCGCCGGTTTTCGCCGTCGCCCTGGTGCTCATCGTTCGCCTCGCGCTGGAGCGGACGAACGCGCTGAGCGGCCTGCAGGCGGGAGCCGCCGCAGCCGCCGGATACCTGCTGCTCGTCGCGGCGCTCGCGGCCGGATTCCGCAAAGCCGGGTTCGGGAAAACCGCCGGCGCCGGTTCGGGGCGGTTCCGCATGGCCGCCTTGAGCCACCTGACGGCCTTCCTGCTCGTCCCCGCAAGCGCCGTTTCGACCGGCGCGGAGAGCACGCAGGGAAACGCCGCCGCATCCGGCGGGGAGGCCGGCGCCGTCTGGGCCGCGGCGCTCGGCGCGTTATTGGTGACGGCGCTGTCGTTCGCGCGCCACCGCCTGCGCTCGCGGAACGCTACTCTTTCCAGGTCACGCTGACGGGCGGCGTGTTGCCGCACTGGATGCTCTCGGTCATTCCCGCCGAGATTGTGGCGCAAGCCGTGTCGGAGGCCGTGCGCACGGCCTCTTCCTTCGTTGTCCCCGAAGCCGTGGCGCAGTTCCGCCGCCCCTGATACTCCATGCAGACCTCGCAGGTGAATTGCGCCAACCCGAGCGTCAGATAGACCAACAACCCCACTACCCCGAGAACGAACGAAATCGCCAGCCCGACGGTCTTCGACATCGAATTCCAATTTTAGAGCAGATCCGCCGTTCCCAGAGCGTATGATAGAAACTATGGCTGCGCTTCCCGAAAATTCCCAGGCTCCCGACTTCACGCTTCCCGCGGCGGACGGCAAGCAGGTTCGCCTCGCCGACGAGTTGAAGAACGGGCCGGTGCTGTTGGCTTTCTTCAAGATTTCCTGCCCGACGTGCCAATACGGCATGCCCTTTCTCGATCGGCTGGGCAAGCAACTCAACGGCTCCGCGGCGAAGATGTTCGCCATTTCGCAGGACACGCCCGCCGATACGGAGCGGTTCAACGCCGAGTTCGGGTTCGAGACGCCCCAACTCTTCGACGCCGAGGCCGAGCGCTACCCGGTATCGAACGCTTACGGCATCACGCACGTGCCCACGGCGTTTCTGGTCGAGACCGACGGCCGCATCGCGCACAAGATGGAAAGCTGGTCGAAAGACGACGTCGAACGCATCGCCCGAAAACTCGAGACGCCGGCGCCGTTCCGCGCGGGCGAAGACGTGCTGCCCTTCCGCCCCGGTTGAGGGGCCAAGAACTAGTCCCGGTTCGGGGCTGTTTCCGGCTCTTCGCGATCGTCGTTTTTGCCCGCCAGGGCGACGGGGTTTTCGTGGACTCTTTCGCGCCGCCCATGGCCCATCGCCGCGGCCAGGCCGACCGCCGATTCGCCGAAGCGGTCGCGCAGCGCGTCGGCCGCCTCGAGCGCGCGGCTCCATTTCCGCCGCTGCTCCTTGTCGATCAGCGGGAGTTGCCCTTCGCCCGCTTCGAGCGCCCCGATCTGCACGCCCAGCAGGCGGATGGGCCGCCCGCGGCGCCGGTGCTTGCGGAACAACTCGCGGACGGCCTGCAGGATGACCGAATCCAGTCCGCTGGGCGCGTCCAGCGTGCGCGCCCGAGTGACGGTGCGGAAGTCGCCGTAGCGAATCTTGACCTGCACCGTGCGCCCGAAAAGCCCATGCTCGCGCAGGCGTCTCGCGGCGAGTTGCACCAGCTTGGCCAAGGTGGCGTCGAGCAGCGCGTCGTCGGTCGTGTCCTCGCCGAACGTCGTTTCGTGGCTGACCGATTTGGGCGCCTCGTTGGCGGCGAACGGCGCGCTGAACCAGGCGCCCGCGTCTTTTCCGCGGGCCTTGCCGGCCAGCGCCGCGCCGGTCTTGCCGAAGCGCTCCCTGAGGAAAGCTTCGTCCTGTTGGGCAATCTGCCCGATCGTATGGATGCCGAGCCGGCGCATTTTCTGCTGCATCGCCTTGCCGACGCCGGGAATCGCGGCGATGTCGAGCGGCGCCAGGAACGCCGCTTCCGCGCCGGGCATGACGCGCAGGATGCCGTTGGGCTTGGCCAGCCCGGAACCGATTTTCGCGATCAGCCGCGATGAGCCGACGCCCAGCGAGCAGGGCAGGCCGGTCGCCGCATGCACGGCTTCGCGCAGGTCGCGCGCGGCCTTGAGCGGCGGGCCGAGCAGGCGCTCGCAGCCGGTCATGTCCAGATACGCCTCGTCGATGGAGGCCGTTTCGACGGCGGGCGAAAACTCCCGGAGTATTTTGCGCACCTTGCCGGAGTATTCGCGGTATTTCGCCGGGTTGCCTTCGATGAAAATCGCCTGCGGACAGCGGCGGTGCGCCTCGCGCAGCGGCATGGCCGAGCGGACGCCGAACTTGCGCACGGCGTACGAGGCGGCCGCAACTACGCCGCGCTCGTGCGCCTTGCCGCCGACCACGACCGGTTTTCCCTTGAGCGTTGGGTCGGCGAGCTCTTCGACGGACACGAAAAAAGCGTCCATGTCGAGATGAAAGACGGTTCGCGTAGCCGCGCCTCCGGCTCAGCGTTTGCTGACGGCTTCATTATCGGCGATCAGAAAGCGTAGAGGAAGCTCTTTCGACTTGGCGATGCCGATGCGCGGCGTAACTTCGATGCGCGGCGGCGGCTCCGCGGGGCTTTCCCTGACGGTGAGCGGCCCCGCCGTCAGATCGGCGCCGTAATGCCGCCTGTCGATGCCCAGCGCCAGCGTCAGCTTGCCTGGCCCGTTGGCCAGTTCGCAGTCGCGGCGGACGCGCGGCCGCCGCGCGCGCATGGCCTCGACGCCCCGCAGCGGCTCCAGCGCCCGGATCAGCACGCAGCCGGGCGCGCCGTCGCGCTCGGCGATGAAGTTGAGGCAATGGTGCATGCCGTAAACCAGATAAACGTAGGCATGACCCGGCGGGCCGAAAATAACTTGGGTGCGGTCGGTACGTCCGGCGAAGCTGTGCGCCGCCCGGTCGCCGCTGCCGAGGTACGCTTCCGTCTCGACGATGCGCCCCGCCGTGACCGCCCCGTCCAGCCGATGAACGACGACTTTCCCCAGCAGATCGCGGGCAACCGCAACCGTGTCCCGCGCGTAAAACGCCCGCGGCACGATGTTGGCGGCCGCCGGGTCCATCATGGAGACAGAGTAGCTTACCGGGAATCTGAGCACGGTTTACGGGCAAAAATTCCGATCGAATCCCTAGCGCGGCTGAGATGCTGCACCGTGCGCCGTCCGGTTCGCGCTTCGAACGGGCCGCGTTCGAGGCACGGCATGGGACAGCCCATGTGCGTGTTTATTTTATAGCTGAAATTGATCGCATTAAATTCCCAGTTTTCAATTCCTGGTTTTAAAAATATCTGATGTAGGACTAAAACGAGACGATTTAAAATCGTATGAATCTGGAGAAAGCGAGTCCATTAAATCTTTGAATGCCGTATTGTTTTTGTCGTTGCTGCTGAAGGTCGCTGCAAGAAGCAAGGCGTCGGCTCGAGAATCACAAAACACAGAAATTCGCAAAGCATACCGATAAAGACGAACCAACCATCCCACGAGAAAAGATGTGATGATCGTAATTATGATCCGTATCCCGTAGCTGGAAGATTCCAAGTATAATATTAAATCTACATAATTCCTACTGCCGACATTCTCCGTATCGCCAATAGCGGTTTCAGTATTAATTTTCTTCTTTAGCTTTAGCGCTGATCTCTTCTTTTGCACTGATTCATTTTGGGTAGTCGGCCCGGTCGGATTGCTGGCAAAATATGAACTCAGCTCCATCCCGCTCGATTCCCTCCATGAGAAACCGCTGTTCTGCGTCACATAAACCGATCCCTCATCGCCGGCAATCACGCCCGTCGCGCCGTTGCTGCTGAACGCCGCCGCCGTTATCCGTTCGGTTGCATTCAATCTCACGCCGCTCGGTTCCTTCCATGAGAAACCGCTGTTCTGCGTCACATAAACCGATCCCTCGTCGCCCGCAATCACGCCTGTTGTACCGTTGCTGCTGAACGCCGCCGCCGTTATCCGTTCGGTTGCATTCAATCTCACGCCGCTCGGTTCCTTCCATGAGAAACCGCTGTTCTGCGTCACATAAACCGATCCCTCGTCGCCCGCAATCACGCCTGCTGTACCGTTGCTGCTGAACGCCGCCGCCGTTATCCATTCGGTATCGCTCAACTTCACGCCGCTCGGTTCCTTCCATGAGGAACCGCTGTCCTGTGTTACATAGACCGATCCCTCGTCACCGGCAATCACGCCTGTTGTACCGTCGCTGTTGAATGCCGCCACCGTTATCCATTCGGTATCGCTCAAATTCAGATCGCTCTGTTTCGTCCAGGAGAAACCACTGTCCTTCGTCACATAGACCGATCCGCGCGCAATGCGTGGATCGTCGCCTGCGTCTGTTTCTTCAAACACGCCTGTTGCAAACACGCCTGTTGTACCGTTGCTGCTGAACGCCGCCGCCGTTATCCATTCGGTATCGCTCAACTCCACGCCGCTCGGTTCCTTCCATGAAGAACCGCTGTCTTTCGTCACATAGACCGATCCTTCACCGCCCGCAATCACGCCTGTTGTACCGTTGCTGCTGAACGCCGCCGCCGTTATCCATTCGGTATCGCTCAACTCCACGCCGCTCGGTTCCTTCCATGAAGAACCGCTGTCTTTCGTCACATAGACCGATCCTTCACCGCCCGCAATCACGCCTGTTGTACCGTTGCTGCTGAACGCCGCCGCCGTTATCCATTCGGTATCGCTCAACTCCACGCCGCTCGGTTCCTTCCATGAGGAACCGCTGTCTTTCGTCACATAGACCGATCCCTCGTCACCGACAATCACGCCTGTTGTACCGTCGTTGTTGAATGCCGCCGCCGTTATCCATTCGGTATCGCTCAACTCCACGCCGCTCGGTTCCTTCCATGAGGAACCGCTGTCTTTCGTCACATAGACCGATCCTTCATCGCCCGCAATCACGACTGTTGTGCCGTTGCTGCTGAAAATAATTAATATTATTGATTCATGCCGCGGTGGTGTACCACTGCCCACAATCTCATCATCAAATCGTCCAATATATCCTGCAAGAATAAAAGCAAAAGCAAATGCTATAAGAACAAAAACTACACTACTGAACAATAAAAATGCACGAAAACGGAACTTAACTGCGCGTTCCCTAATTTCTTTTATGGTCCACCAATCCCAGTTGGTTAAACCAGAGGGTTTCTTTTTTTCAAAATCTCTGCGGAGGCTTTCAAGTGTGAAATTTTTGCAGAAGCTATACGCGAAAAAAAGAACAGAAATCAAATACAGTAAATATGTGAAATTAGGAAGAAAAGGATCTATCTCGTCAAATAATCCGCCCCGAAAAGTAATTCCCATTTTTTGAGGGGATAAGAAGTCAAATTGATCTATTGAAAAAGCTATGAGTAGTGGAATAAGTGCTATAAAGAGCGACTTGACAAAGGCTTCTTTTGACATGGTCTTTATCCTTCTTATCGGCGTCGGATCGTCAGGAACGGCCCTGGGGGCGTGAAGACGCCCAGCACGTTCGCCGTTACGGGCGCGTCGCCGTCGGGCAGGTTTGCGGGCAGGCGCAGCGCGAACTGGTACACTCCCGCGAACCCCGGGGAGGCGCCCGCGTAGAGCACGTCTTGCGCGGCAACGGCGATGCCGCCCACGGTGAATGAGACCCGATAGGCCAAACCGGTCGGGCCGCGAGAAATGCGCCCCGCCTGGATGGCCGGATCGGTCGGCCCGAAGCCGGTTCCGTACAGCGTGACGGTCTCGCCCGGCGCCGCCGGCGTGAACGCCGCCCCCAACTCCGGCGGGCCGACCAGCGCCGGTCCGCCGCCGTGATGCGCCGCCAGCGGGTTGCTCCCGTCGGGATTGTTGACGAAGTTGAAGAACGCCGGCGTCACGGCGGCAACCCTTGCCGTTGTCTCTTCGCCAATCCGCTGCAGCGTGTCCGTCGACCCGCCACAGCCGCGAATCACTCTGACCGCTGCCCGTCCCGGCATCAGGTCGTGCGGCGCCTGAGCGTTGATCTGGTTCGGGGAAAGCAGGAAAAGCGGGGCGCGCTTGTCGCCGATCTCCAGACAGGTATCGGCCAGGACGTCGGCAATTCTGCCGGAAGCGTTGAATTCGAGATTGACCGGCGATGCGCCCGGCGTTGCGAAGCCGCTTCCGAAAGCAGAGAAAATCGCGTTGGGGGAGATGCCGTTCACGATGGGGGTTCCGCTGGCCAGCACAACCCCTCCCGCGGAGATTCGCGGGGATTCAGGAATGTTCCCGGCCCACGGCGTCAAGCGGCGGACAGCGTTGTTGCCGGCAAGGAAGACGTTGCCGGCGCCGTCCGCCACCATGCCAGAGACTCTGCCAATTGAAGCGTCGACGGCCGGCCCGCCGTCTCCGGTGGAGGCTATGGGTCCCGCTGAATTGTAATCGCCGTTTCCGGCAATGTGAGTGACTGCGCCCGTGGCGGCATCGACTCTGAGGACGCGCAGCCAGTTGCCAACGAAGATGTTGCCGGCGCCGTCCAGCGCCATGCCGCGAGTACTGATGCCTGTGGATCCGCCGCCGCCTCTATATAGTACTTCGGCGACGGTGGAAATGATGCCCGTGGCGGCATCGATTTTGCGGATGCGGCCATCCCTTGCTTCGCCGAACAAAATGTTGCCGGCGCCGTCCAACGCTACGGCACTGGGCCAGTCAAGTGCAGCTCCGGCGGCCGGCCCGCCGTCCGCTGAGTCTTCCCCTCCTCCCGCGACGGTAGTGATGATGCCGGCGGCGGCATCGATTCTGCGGATGCGCTTGTTACCTGTATCGGCAATGAAGATGTTGCCGGCGTTGTCCACTGCCAAGTCATTGGGGGAGCTAAACCGAGCTTCCGTAGCCGGTCCGCCGTCCCCGCTGTAGTCATCTTCGAATGATCCGGCAACGGTGGTGATAATGCCCGTGACGGCATCGATTCGGCGGATCTGATTCCGGTCGATGATGAAGATGTTGTCGGAGTTGTCCATCGCTATGGAGCGAAGGGTGTGCAGCTTAGCAAGCCCGGCCGGTCCGCCGTCCCCGGTGGGTCTTGCGGGGCCTCCCGACCTGTACGGCACTACGGAGGTGATGATGCCCGTGACGGCATCGACTCTGCGGATGCGATTGCAGAATTCGGCGATGAAGAGGTTTCCGGCGCTGTCCAATGCCACGTCTTCAGCGTTCATTACAGCGCCGGTGGCCGGCCCGCCGTCTCCAGGGTCGTCGTCGTGGGGATCACAGGAACGAAAAAATTCCCCTTGCCCGGCTACCGTGTCGATCCTGTAAACGGGCGCGGTTTGAGCCGTTGCTGCCGCTGCCGCGGCAACAACGCAAACAGCAAGCTTCAGCAGCCCGGCAAGCGCGGCGCAGCCCGTATGCGCCGCCTCGGAATAATTTTTTCGCGCCCCGGTCATCGGCCTGCCGATCAACGTTCGAGAGCAGTGTACGGCAAACGATTCGGCCAATGCAACAGTCCTGACGAATTTTTCGGCGCGGGCGGGCGGCGGCGCCCGTGCTCGTTTCCCTGCGGTATCTGCGGCGCTCAGCGCCCGCGCGCGCTCACGATCTCTTCAAGGCGATCTATTCGGCTTCCGATCCGGTTCTCCGCTTCGTCCAGCAAATCGCGCAAATCCCTGTATTCTTCCCTGTGCGAGCCCTCATGGTTCTCTTGCAGCGCATCCATCGCCTTGACCGATTCGCCCAGATCCCCAACCGTCGCATTCAGCGCCGCTACCGACTTGCCCAGCGCTTCAACCGTTTCCGGCAAGTCCTCGCCCAACGTATCCTGGCGTGTTTTCAGTCCGGTAACGTCCGTGGAAATTGCATCGACTTTTGTGGAAATGCTGCCGACGGCCTCGCCCAACGTATCCTGGCGTGTTTTCAGTCCGGTAACGTCCGTGGAAATTGCATCGACTTTTGTGGAAATGCTGCCGACGGCCTCGCCCAACGTATCCTGGCGTGTTTTCAGTTCGGTAACGTCCGTGGAGATTTCATCGACCTTCGCGGAAATGTTGCCGACGGCTTCGCCCAATGTATCTTGGCGTGTTTTCAGTCCGGTAACGTCCGTGGAGATTTCATCGACCTTCGCGGAAATGCCGCCGACGGCCTCGCCCAACGTATCGCCGCGTCTCTGGGCTTCCTGGTCCGAACACTGGATAGCCCACACGACCAGACCTGCCGCAACCAGGATGCTGACTTGCCGCAGCCAATCCGGCAAGCCGTTGCTTGTCGTTTCTTTGGTCACTGCTCCTTCACGTTACCGCGTTGTTTCACATGCAGGCAATCCGGCGGAACAGCCCCGGCGCAGCAGCGGAACCCAATAGGCGGCGTGAATGCCGCCCGCGGCAGGACTGCGGCCGCCGCCGGGTTTTTCGCCGCGAAGCCCCGCTCCATGAAGCCAGAGTAACGAATCGGTGCGGCTGAGCGGCCTTTGCCGCCAAGCGCTCAACGCCCCCCGGCGGCCATGCCCAGCTTGCGTTCGAGGTCGATCTTGTCGCGCAGCAGTTGGAGCGCGGCGGCGCGGTCGCCGGACTGCTCGGCTTCGGCGATGGCGTTGCGCACGGCGCGGTAGCGGCTCTCCCAGCCTTGCCGCCGCAGCGCTTCGAGCGCGCCCCTGCCTTCGTCGAGCGAGGCGGGGGCGCGGTCTTTGTCGAAGATCAGCTTGGCCAAGCGGCCGCGGTCGCGCTCGGCAAGCCTGCCCTCCACGGCGGAGTACTGGAACTCGCCGCCCTCTTCGTGGACGGCGGCCATCGCCGCCAGCGCTTCCCGGCCGGCCGCGCCGTTTTCCGCGGCGACGGCCAGCGCGTCGGCGAGCAGCGCGCCGCGCGCCTCGGCAGAGCCGGCGAAAAGAGGCAGCAGCAGGCGCTCGGCGGCCGAGAAGCCGTCGGGCTCGGCCGAGGCGGGCGGCGCGTCGTCGTCGCGCCGGTTGTCTCCGCGGGCGCCGCCGCGCCGCAGGCGCTCGAGCACCAAGCTGCGGGCAACGCCCAGCCGGTCGGCCAGCTCGGACGCGGCCGCAGCGCGGCGAATATCGTCCGGCAGCAGGTTGATGGTGGGCAGCATGTGCTCGAAAGCGGCGACGCGCCCTTCCGCCGTAGCGGTGTCGAACTTGCGCCGCGTCCGGTCGGTCAGCCAGACGAAATGGCGCGGCGCCTGTTCGAGTTGCTTGCGGTACGCCCCGCCGCCGTGTACCGCGCAGAAATCGTCGGGGTCTTTGCCGTCGGGCAATTCGAGCACGCGCACGTTGACGCCCTCGCGCAGCAGCGTCTCGATCGAGCGTTCGGCGGCGTCTTGCCCGGCCTGGTCGGAATCGAAATTGACGACCACGGTATCGACGTGCCGGCGCAGCGCGCGCACCTGTTGCTGGGTCAGGGCCGTGCCGCAGGTTGCCGCGGCGTTCTCTGCGCCTGCTTTCCATACGCCGATTACGTCCATGTAGCCTTCGACGAGGACGGCGCGGTTTTCCCGGCGCATGGCGGCGCGCGCGCGGCTCAGGTTGTAGAGCACGGCGTTCTTTTTGTAGATCGCGGTTTCGGGCGAGTTCAGATACTTCGGTTGGCGCTCGGCCCGCATCGCCCGCCCGCCGAAAGCGATGACGCGGCCCGTTTCGTTGTGGATGGGGAAAATCAGGCGCTCGCGAAAGCGGTCGTAGAACTCGGGCGGGTCTTCGGCCTTGCCGATCAGCCCCGAGGCTTCCAGGGCTTCCTCCTTGAACCCCTTGTTGCGCAGCAGATCGAGCAGCGCGTTGCCGCCGGGCGCGTAGCCGATGCCGAACTGCGCCGCCGTTTCCTGCGAGAGTCCGCGCGAGCGCAGATATTCCCGCGCGCCGGCGTTCGCTTGCAGCCGCTCGCGGAAGAACGCCTGCGCGGTTTCGTGGATGCTCAGCAGGGTATCGCGGAGTTCGGAGCTGGAATCCGCGCCCGCGCTGCGTTTGGGCATGGCTATGCCGTGCCGGTCGGCCAAGGTCTTCAGCGCCTCGTAGAAGGTCAGCCCCTGCAACTCCATCAGGAAGTTGAAAACGTCGCCGCTCTGTCCGCAGCCGAAGCATTTGTAAATCTGCAGGCCGGCGTGGACGGAAAACGACGGCGTTTTTTCCGTGTGGAAGGGGCACAGACCGACGAAGCGCTGCGAGCCTTGTCGTTTCAGGCGCACGAACTCGCCGATCGTATCGACGATGTTGACCGAACTCTTGACTTGCCGGGCGAAGTCCATCGGCCTTCGATTGCTTCCTTCGCGCCGCGGCTTGGCTTGCGGCGGCCTAATCCAGCACTTTGACGCGGATGTTCTTGTACATGACCGTGCTGCCCGGGTCGTGCCCTTGCAGCGCGAACGTGCCTTCGCCGAGCTTGCGGCCGGGCATGCCTCCGTAGCCTCTGTCGTTGGGCTGGACGCCGTTCCAGTCCGCGGGCTGCGTCCACTCGGCGGTGAGGCTGCCGTTGACGAAAATCTTGACGCTGTTGCCGCGCACGACGACGTGCTCGGTAAACCATTCGTCATCGCCGGCGGGCGGCTTCGGGTTGTCGCGCACGGCGTAGAGGCTGCCGGATTTTCGCGGGTCGCTGGTAAACGTATTGTTGACCTGCACTTCGAATCCGGCGTCGGGCCAGCCGCGATCCTGATACGCCGTGTGGAAATAGATGCCGCCGTTGGAGTTCTTCCGCGCCAGCACGTCGACTTTCAACTCGAAATTGCGGAATTTGCCGCCGTTGACGCCGCCCGCGTAAAAGAGATGCGCGCGCGGGCCGTTGGCTACGATCGCGCCGTCTTCGATCTTGAACGTGGACGGGTTGTCGCTGCTTACCCGCCAGCCGTCGAAGGTCTTGCCGTCCCACAGGTCGGTCCAGCCTTCCTCGGCGAAGAGGCCGGCGGGCGGCAGCGTCAGGGAAAAAGCGAGGCAAAAAAACAGAGCGCGCATAACAGGTTTACTCATAACAGACTTATTGTAACTTGACGGGCCGCCGGTTAGAATCCCGGAAGGGGGGAATCGCCGCAATGAGTTTTCTGAACAGCCGATTCGTGTATTGGGCATCGACGGGCGTCTTCAGCTTGGCGCTTACCGTCGGCGGCGCGGTCAACGTGCTGGGCTTCGAGGAGCAAGTCGAGGCGCTGGCGCATCTGGGGTTTCCGGCCTATATGCTGCTGTTTCTCGGGGCCGCCCAGCTTTTCGCCGCGGGCGCGGTGCTTGCGCCGGGGCTGCCTCTGCTCAAGGAATGGGCTTATGCCGGGCTGTGCTTCATGCTCATGGGCGCGGCTTGGGCGCACCTGCGGACGGGAGACCCGCCGGAAACGGTCATGGCGCCGATTTTCGTCTGGGCCGCCGGCGCCTGCTCGTACCTGTCGCGGCCGCCGGCGCGGCGGCTGCCGTAGCAGTTTCTACAGACAAGCCGCGCTATTCCCCGTCCGCTTGCCACTGCTCTTCACCTTCGACGATCAGAATCCGGCGGTTCGGCTCGATATCGGAAAAAGTCTGCGTTGCGCCGCTTGGCCAACGCACTTCCAGCGAATCGACTTCGGCGTCCGCGCCGAGGCCGAACGCGGCAACGGTTTCGCTCTGCGAGCAATAGCTCGAGCCGCTGCGGATGACCGCGGTCTGCCGGCCCGAGCGGCTGCGCAGCGCGATTTTCGCGCCGATCGCGCCGCGGTTCGACCGCGTGCCTTGCAGGCGGACGCGGAGCCAGGCGTTGGCGTTGCCGCCGTCGTTGCGCAACAGGCGCGCCGGGCCGTTGTTGGCGGTGACCAGGATATCGAGGTCGCCGTCGCCGTCGTAATCGGCGTAGGCCGCGCCGCGGGCGACGGCGGGCCGCGTCAGGTCGCCGCCCACGGCGCTATTGGCCAAACGGAAGCGTCCGCCGCCGGCGTTGCGGAACAGCAGCGGCGGCTGGGCGAACTTGACCGTAGGCTGCACGTTTTCGATCTCTTCGTCGAGGTGCCCGTTGGCGCAAAAGATATCGAGCAGGCCGTCGAGGTCGTAATCGAAGAAAAACGCGCCGAAGGTCAGCGAGAGCAGGCTTTCGCGGCCGACGGCGCTGGTCGGAGCCTCATCCACGAAAAGCCCGTTGCCTTCGTTGTGGAAGAGGTTGAGCATCTCGTTGGCGAAATTGCCGACCAGCAGGTGGGGCCGGCCGCCGCGGTCGTAGTCGGCGGCGTCGACGCCCATCGCTCCCCGCGCCTTGCCGTCTTCGCCGAAGGCGATTCCGGCGGAGAGTCCGCGCTCGCTGAACGTCCCGTCGCCTTCGTTGCGGTAGAGCTTGTTGGGCTGGGTGTCGTTGGCCTGGAAGACGTCGGGCAGGCCGTCGCCGTCGTAGTCGAAAACGGCGGCGCCGAGAGCCTTGGCCGTCGGGTCGCCGACGCCCGCCCGCGCGCTTGCGTCTTCGAACGCGCCGTTGCCCAGGTTGCGGTACAAGACCGAAGGCTGCCCCTTGTACGACTCGGGCGTGCAGTAGGTCTTGTTCGCGCCGTCGAGCGAGCACCACAGGTCTTTGTCGATCGACCATTCGACGTAATTGGCGACGAAGATATCGAGCAGGCCGTCGAGGTCGTAGTCCAGCCAGGCCGCGCTCGTGCCGAAACGGGCGTTGTCGATGCCCGCCGCGCGGGTGACGTCTTCGAATGCGCCGCCGCCGCGGTTGCGGAACAGCCGGTCGCCGTCGAGCACGGTGACGTAGAGATCGACGAAGCCGTCGTTGTCGTAGTCGCCGGCGGCGGCGCCCAGGCCGTACATCTCGACGTCCAGGCCCGAGCCGGCCGTCGCATCGCGGAACTTGCCGCCGCCGACGTTGCGGTAGAGCTTGCCCGTGACCGGCGAATCCTCGGGCTTCCAGGGGCGGCTGTTGACCAGAAAGATATCCTGGCGGCCGTCGTTGTCGTAATCGAAAAACACGCAGCCGGAACCGAGCGTTTCGGGCAGGTATTTCTTTCCCGAACGGCCGTTGTGATGGACGAAATCGATGCCCGCTTCGGCCGTCGCGTCGCGGAAAGCGACGGCGATCGGCGGGGCAGGCTCAGCCGCCGGCCTTTGCGGGGAATCGCCGCACGCCGCGGCCGTCAGCAGCGCGGCCGCCGGCAGCGCTGCCGCCGCCCGGCGGGGGCGAATGAAGCGGGGGCAAAGGGACTGAAACATGCTCATGAATCGCTTGGCGCTCGTTGTTGTCCTCCGGGGCGGCGCGGCGGAAAGCGGCGGTGCCGGTCTGCGCGGACTCGTCGGCCTTGAAACGCAGGAACAGCTTTTCTTCGCGCTCGGCGGATGCGGCGTCTCCAAGACCACGGTAGCAACGCATCTTCGTGTAGTGCATGCGCAGGTCTTCGGGGTCGATGCGGGCGACCCGGTCGAGGACGGCGAGCGCTTGGGCGTAATCCCGTTGCAAGAAGAGAATGCCGGCCATCTCGTTGAGCACGACGCGGTCTTTGGGGTATTGCGCGGCGGCCTGCCGCAGGCTTTCGAGCGCGCCGCCGTAGTCGCCTTCGGCTTTTTGCGCGAGCGCCAGGAAGTAGAGCGCGCGGGGCAGCCCGGGCGCAAGCCGCAGCGCTTCCATGATGTGCGCTTTCGCCTCCGCCGCGCGGCCTTCCGCCACCATCGCGCGGCCGACGTTGAGCGGGCCGTCGGGCCGCGAAGGGTCGGCTTCGACCGCCCGCTCGAAAGCGTGTTCCGCGCCCTTCAGATCGCCTTGCAGCAGCAGGCCTATGCCGTAATCGTTCCAGCGCTCCCAATCTTCGGCGCGGACTTGCAGCGGCCACTCGCCGCCGCGGCGGCCGACGGCAAGCTCGGCTTCGGCCCGCGCCAGAACGGTGATCGGCAGCACGGGAATGCGCCCCTTGATCTTGCCCGCGACGTTGGCCGGAACGTCGGCGGGGTCGAAGCTGAACTCGCGATCGTCGAACCCGGGGCCGAACTCTCCCGCTCCGGCCTTGCCCGCGTAGGCGAACGCCGTATAGGCGTGGGAAAACTTGCGGTGGTTGACCTTGGCTTCGAGCCGGATCGGCCCCTTGACGCCCTGGGGCACGTCGATGCGGAAATGCGCCGTGTCCGCGGCGCCGGGCGGGATCAGCCGCGCGTAGAGCAGGCTGCGCATGTGGAAAGCGTTGCGCTTGTCGATGGGGTTGCCGCGGGCGTCGAGTTGCAGCGAGCGGTAGAAATGCGCGCCGGGCTCGACCGGGCCGCGGCCGTCGTCGGCGACGCGCCCGCTCCAGAAGAAAATCTTGCCGTCCGCGTCTTCGGCGGTAAGCTCGACCCACACGTCGAAGGCATCGACCGTGCCGCCCGGGAAAACGTGGCCGACCTTGCGTGTGCGCACCACCACGTCCGCAACGACCGTTTCGCCCGGCTCGACGACGGGCCGCGCGCGGTCGATGGGCGCGGCCAGGCTGCCCACCTCGCGCAGCACGGCCGGCGCCGCGGCCGCGCCGGATTCCTCGGCGTCGGCGAAGCCGGTCGCCGCCCGCATCCTGCTCGAGCGGCGGATCATCTGCG
The DNA here is from genome assembly GCA_965242705.1 of Bryobacterales bacterium. Classification (GTDB taxonomy): domain Bacteria; phylum Acidobacteriota; class Terriglobia; order Bryobacterales; family UBA6623; genus CATQHP01. The sequence goes on along the minus strand of OZ251486.1, from coordinate 2,813,629 downwards.
GCGCCGCCGCGCCGCCCTCCGCCGGCGAGACGGCGAAAATATCGACCGTCACGATTTCGTCCTCGAGGAACGCCCGCGTGATCGCCAACTGCTTCTCGTCGCCGTTGACGTAGGGCACCGCCGTGTTCGCCGCCGGGAAACGGTGCGAGTGAACCATGCCGTCGGTGTTGCCCGGGTCGTCGGACGGGGTCAGCGGCATGTGGCAGTCGGCGCAGTCCTGCGGTTTTTCGGGGTAATAGAACGAGCGCGCGCCCTGGCCGGAAACGCCGCTCGCCTGCCAGTTGTCGTAGGAATTGAACCCGCGCACCCAGCGGTAGCCGTTGACCGGAACATCCAGGTGAACCTTGTGGCAGCTTGCGCAGAACTCGGCGCCGTCCTCGCGCATGAACGGCTTGAGAAAGGCCTTGCGGTGCGCCGCCGGAGCGACGTTGGTCGCGTAGTTGTGCAGCGCGCGCACCAGCCGGCTGCCGCTTCGGGTCAACTCGTGCAGCGGCGGATACTCCATCGTGAACCCGCCGTTGCCCATCGTGTCGGGGACGTGGACAATCGAATGGCACGACGTGCAGCCCAGGCCGGCGTGAGCCTCGGGCCTGTCGAGTTGGCCGGCGATCGGCTCGTCGAACATCCCGTTGAAGAACATGGCGTGGTCGTGGCAGCCGGCGCACCATTTCGACGCCTGTACGCCGACGGTTTCCTGCATGTACTCGATCGACTTGCGGTAGAACTGATTGTTGAACGACGAGAAGCGGTGCATCGACGAGCTCCATTGCTCGTAGATGTCGGCGTGGCATTCGCCGCAGGCCGCCGAGTCCATGAAGAAGTCGGCAGGGATCAGCCCGCCCGTATCGGTGACCGACGACGAGGGGAAGAACGGGCTTTCGGCGCCGCCGCCCTCCGCGTACATCGACAGCGGCGGGGAAGCGGGGTTGACGATGCGCTCGCCCGCGCGCGGAAACCAGCGGCCGCGCACGTGCGCCGCGGCGGGCAGCAGCAGCGCCGCGCCCAGCGCCGCCGCCAGAGGCTTGCGCAGGCGGCCGCGGGCCAGCAGCGCCGCGCCGGCGAAGCCGCATGAAGCGTGGGCGATGACGACGCCCAGATGCGGGCGCGTTGCGCCGACGACGCAAAGCGCGCCGCCCAGCGCCGCGCCGGCCGAGAGCAGCGCCGCCGCCGCGCGGTTGCGCCGCGCCGCGCGGAAAATCCCGCCCCGCGAAAACCACAGGCCGGCGCTCAGCGCCGCCCCCAGCAGCACGTGCAGCAGGACGTTGCCCAGGTAAAAAAGATCGGGCGAAGGGAAGGCCCAAATCCAGCCGGAGTTCACCAGCAGCAGCAGCAAGGCCGCCGCGTACAGCCGCGCGCGCCGGTCGGGCGTCATCGTCCGCCGCCTGCCCTTCATTCCCGGCGCGGCGCCCGCTTCCGCGCGGTCAGCGGACGAATCAGGCGCATCGCCGGCCGCGAATTGTATTCCCGCAGATAGCGCCGATGCGCCGCGCCGTCGGGGAACGCTTCGTCCGCCGCGTAGGGGTAGCCGCTCATGGCGTGGAAGGGCAGCGGCTCCACGGAGCCGCCGAAGGCCGTGTTGGCTTCGTTTTCCTTGGCCCAGCCGTCCACGAAAAGCAGGTAATCGCGCGACCATTGCGCGGGCAGGGGCGGCAGGGCGGAGGCCGCGAAGCGCAGCGCGATTTCGTCTCCGGCGCCCATCACGACGAAGCGGTCGTCAACGGCTTCGAGCAGTTCGCCCACGCCGCCGAAGCGGGTATAGAGGCCGGGCGTGGGGTTCCACGCCCCGGCGGGGGACGCTTGCGCGTAAACGAAACGTTCCGGCTGCAGGCGCCTGGGGTGCGCGAAGTTTTGCGAGAACCCGTGAAAGCGCAGGTCGGCGGAGGCGATCTCCGCCGTTGTCAGCCGCGTTTCGGGCCGCTTGGCTCCCGCCGCAGCGTAGGCCTCGTCCCAATAGACGCACATGTTGGTGACGATGCGGATTTCGCGCGAAGCGGAAAGGAACTTGCCGCTGAGATCGACGGCCAGGGTGCGCGGCCTGCCGGCGGGCAAACCCATGTCGGCGACTGCCGTGACCCATGCGCCGGCCGCATCGCGCACTTGCAGATACGGAGGCTGCGCCGCCGCGCCGGCCGCTTGCGAAGCGGCGACGAGGCCGCTCGCCGAAGCCCAATCGACCCAGCCTTCGAGGAACAGAACCGTGTCGTCGGGGTCCGCGCCCGGGAAGTCGAGCGTCAGCGCATGCATCTCGGCCATGCCGCGCAAATCGCGCTCGAAAAGCGGATAGCGGCGGTCGCTGCGCGTCAGCAGGTCGAGCACGCTGCGGCCGCGGTGGTCGATCGCCGCCGTCGGATGCTGCTTCGCCCGCACGCCGTAGAGCTTGAAATCGGGGAACGGCGGGGCTTTGGCCTTTTCGTTGGTGACAATGGAGATCTCCCGCGGGTGATCGACGGCGATCAGGCGGATTTGGTCGATGTAGGCCGTCTCGCGCAGCTCCTCGGTCAGGCGCGCTTCGAGCATGCCGCCGCGCGCGGCCAGCCGATCGCCGCGAATGAAGACGTATTCATCGTGATCGACGGGGAAATAGACGCCGCGGGCCAGGCTTGCGCCCAACGGAGCTACGCCCAGCACTTCCGAGATGTACTCGAACTCGCGGCCGTTCCAGGTGTAGATCATGGGGCACGAGCCGGAAAGCCGCGGGGCTTCCTTGATGCTGACCGCGCCGCCGGCGGGCGCTTCCCGCTCGTTCTGGATCAGGCCGTTCGGCCAGGTGACGCGGACCGTATCGAAGGTTTCGGCGCCGCCCAGGCCGAAATGCAGCGGGACGCCGCGATAGACCTGTTTGCCGTAGCCCAGGCCGGCCTTGACCTCGACGCGGGCGCCGCGCGCCGATTTGGGGCTTTTGACGCCTTCCAGATGAACCGTGAGCCGCGCGTTGCCGGTCTCGGTCCGGTTGGCGTGGAAGCGCGCCGCGCCGTCCGCGCCGGCGGCGATCAGATCGGGCTTGCCGTCGCCGTTGAAGTCGCCGCTGACGGCCCACGCATGATCCGGCGCGGCTTCCGCCGGTTCGAACGCGCCGCGCCCGCCGTTGACCAGAAAATGCCCGGCGGTCAGGCCGTCGATGCGCCCCCGCGATTGAAAATCGGCCCAGGCGGTTACCCGCGGCAGCACGGGGCCGGCGCGCAGTTCTCCCTCGTCGTTGGTCAGAATCCGCGTGCGTCCGGCGCTGGTCAGGGCAACGTCGAGCCAACCGTCGTGGTCGGCGTCGATCACGGTCAGAGAGGCCGCGCCGGGCGCCGCGCGGACGCCCGCTACTTCGCGCGCTTCGCCGTACAGGCCGAGCTTGCGGTCCTGGTGGACGGCAACGCTCTCCCCGTAAACGACCGCGAGGTCGTTGCCGTTGTCCTCGAAAAGCTCGACCGCGGCGGCGGCGCGGGCGGTTCCGGCCGCGAACGGAAAGTTCGCGGAGACGTCGGCGAACGTCCCGTCACCGTTGTTTTGCAGCAGCCGCTTGTCTTGTCCCAGCGCGAACAGGTCGAGGTCGTTGTCGTGGTCGTAATCGTGAAACAGGCAGGCGGCGAAACGCCCGGCTTGGCGGAACATCGTCTCGAACGCGCGGCCTTCGCGGTTGGCCAGCGCGGCGGCGCCTTGCGCATCGACGCGGCAGAGGTCGGGCAGGCCGTCGTTGTCGAAATCGCCGGCGGCGTAGCGCGCGGCGCCGGCAAGCCCCAGGTCCGCGGCTTGCGGCCCGTCCGCCGCGCCGCGCAGCGCCAGAGCCGCGCCGGCCGACCAGAACAGCGCGTCCGCCCGCCGGTCGCCGTCGAAGTCGAAGCTCAGCGCTCCCAGCGGCGTTTCGCCCAGCGCGCCGAGATCGGCGGAGGCGAAAACGAACGGCGCGGCCTCGGCGGCGGAGCCGTCGGCCAGGGACGGGTCGTAAAGCTCCGAATAAAAACTCCAGTCCACGTCTTCGCCGACGGCGGCGCCTTCCTGGGCGGCTTTGAGTTCCTTGAATTTTTCGAGTTCGCGGTCGGCCCGCCCGCGGTCGCTGCGGCGGAAGACGCCGAAAAGCTGAAAGCGCGGCGCGGCCATCGCCGGGTCCAGCTCCGCCGCCCGCTCGAATTTTTCAATGGCGCGGCTCGTCTCGCCGATCTGCTTGTAGAGCGCGCCGAGGTTGTACTGAGTCTTGGCCTCGTTCGGAACCAGCTTTTCCATTTGCTCCAGCTCGGCGATCGCTTTTTCGGCCTCGCCGGCCTTCTTGTATTCGATGCCCAGGTTGAAATAGGTGTGCGGCAGCGCGGGGTCGAGCTTCTGGGCGGCGCGGATTTCCGCCGTGCCTTCTTCGCCGGAACCCGCGCGCAAGAGCGCCAGCCCGTAATTGAGCCGATCCTGTGCCGAGCGCGGGTTGCGCTGCGCGGCGATTCGCAGTTGCTCGACGGCTTGCCGCGATTCCCCGGGCGTTTCGTAAAACGCCTTGCCCAGGTTGCGGATTTCCTGCAATTCGGCCGCGGCCCGCGGGTCTTGCGGCGGACGCACGGCCACGGCCCAGGCGGCAAGCCCGAGCAGCGCCGCCCAGACGGCGGAATAGCGCATCGGCATGGCTCCTGCTTTCATGGTACTTCCAAGCTGCCGCCGAGCGCGCGGCACGGTCCGCGCCCCGTTGCCTGCGTCCGGGCAAGGAAACGGGAAGGATATGCCGGAATGCCCGGCTGCCATGACCCGTTTACCATGGAGGGACGTATGAGCGACGCCCGGTTGATAGAGCGCTGGCTGCCGATAGCGGCGTTGGGGGAAGAGAGCGCGCGGGAGCGGCGTTCGATGACCGCGCTGCCGCCGACGTATTACCTGCATGTATGGTGGGCGAGGCGGCCGTTGGTGGCGTCGCGGGCGGCGGTGTTGGCGTCGCTGCTGCCGGCGGAGGCCGATCGCGATCGGTTTCTGCATGTGCTGGGGATTCATGGGGACCCGGTGGCTTCGCGGCGGCGGATCGACGCGGCGCGCAGGGCGGGGGAGCGCTTCGAGGGGCAGGCTTACAGCTATCCCCGCGCTTTCAGCCATGTTCCCGATTCATCCGATAGGGATTGGCTGCAGGAGGTCTTCGGGCATTCTTGCGAAGCATTTTCAATCCTCGACCCGACGGCGGGCGGAGGGAGCATACCCTTTGAATCCCTGAGGCTGGGCGCGGAAGTTTTCGCCAACGATCTCAATCCGGTGGCCGCTCTGGTGATGCGGGCGACCGTGGAATGGCCGGCCCAATACGGGAGCGGGCTCAAGCAGGAGTTCGAGCGGTTGGCGGAACGCTTCGTTGAAAAGAGAGAAGAAAAACTCAAGCCGTATTTTCCGCCCGAACCGCAAGAGAACGCCGTATCGACCAATTACCTTTGGGCGCGGACGGTGGTGTGTCCGTATTGCGACGGGGTGGTTCCGTTGTCGCCGAACTGGCGGCTGGCTGCGGACGGCACGGGGGTGCGCTTGCGGCCCGGGAACGGCGGCGGCGGAGCCGGGCCCCATGCCGGCGCTCATGATGCCGGGGCTCCTGATGATGCCGGGGCGCGGGTGTGTGCGTTCGAGGTGGTGCATTCGTTGGCTGAGCAGTCGGAGGGGACGACGGCGCGGGGAGCGGCGAGTTGTCCGTGGGCGGATTGCGGGCGGGTGATCGACGGGGGCGAGATCAAGCGGCAGGCGCAGGCGGGGCGGATGGGCGAGCAGCTTTACGCGGTGGTGTACAAGCGTCGCGTGCGGCGCAGGCTGAAGTCTGGGGCTTACGGCAAGGACAAGTGGGTGCGCGGCTACCGCGCGCCGCGAGCGGAGGACGACAACGGGGCGGCGATTCGGGGGCGGCTGGCGGAGAAGCTGCCCGAGTGGGAAGCGTTTGATATCGTGCCGGGCGAGGCCGTGCCCGAGGGCCACAAGACGAGCGAACCGCTGCGTTACGGCATGCCCTTGTGGCGGGATTTGTTTTCGCCGCGGCAGTTGCTCTGCCACGGAACGGGCGTGGAGGTGTTCCGCGAGATGCTCGAAGCCGACCGGCAGGCCGGGAAGCTCGACGAGATGCGCCAGGCGGCGTATGGGTATCTGGCGCTGTCGTTGGACAAGCTGTTGAATTACAACTGTCGAATGACCCGATGGATTGTGCCCCGTGAGGTCATAGCTTCCAAATTCGACCGCCACGATTACGCCTTTGTGTGGTCTTACGCGGAGATGGCGCCCTTGATCGTCGGGGTCGGCTACGACTGGGCCATACAGCAGACGGCCAAATGCATCGGCGAACTGGTTGCGCTGGTTCGCGCGGACGAGGGCAAGAACGGCAAGGGCAAGCAGGGGCTGTTCGACGGCGGGGAGCGGGAAGGGGCCGCGGCGGCGCCGCCGGTGGCGGTGACATGCAAATCGGGCGACGGGCTGGACCACATCGCCGACGGGTCGATCGACGCGGTGGTGATGGATCCGCCGTATTACGACAACGTGATGTACGCCGAGTTGTCCGATTTTTTCTACGTGTGGCTGAAGCGCACGGCGGGGCGGGTGTTTCCCGAGTTGTTTTTGAGGCGGTTGACGGACAAGGAGAGCGAGGCGGTGGCCAATCCGGCGCGGTTCGCGGGGCGCAAGGGGGCGCAGGCGTTGGCGGGGAAGGAGTACCGCACGCGCATGGCGGCGATCTTCGGCGAGTGCCGGCGTGTGCTGAAGCCGGAGGGAGTGCTGACGCTGATGTTCACGCACAAGGCGGCGGGGGCGTGGGACGCGCTGGCGACGGGCTTGATCGAGGCGGGGTTCGTGATCACGGCGTCGTGGCCGGTGAACACCGAGGCGGAGGGCAGTCTGCACATCAAGGACAAGGCGGCGGCGCGGAGCACGGTGTTTCTGGTCTGCCGTCCGCGGTTGGCGGAGACGGGGGGCGGGGAGTACTGGGAAGACGTGGAGCCGAAGGTGGGTCGGGCGGTGCGGGCGCGGGTGGAGGAGTTCGAGCGGGCGGGGATCGGCGGGGTGGACTTGTACCTGGCGTCGTTCGGGCCGGCGCTGGAGGAGTTTTCGCGGCACTGGCCGTTGAAGCGGGGAACGCCGCGGCCGCAGCCGCGGAACCGGCGTCAGGCGGCGCTGGAAGAGGCTTGGGGGCGCTACGCGGTGGTTCCTGAGGACGCGCTGGACGCGGCGCGGCGGGAGGTGAAGAGGCGGCGGTTGGAGCAGTTGACGCATCTCGAGGCGGGGGCGGATCTGGACGCGCCGACGGCGTTTTTCGTGCTGGCCTGGGACGCCTTTCGGGCGCCGGCGTTTTCGTACGACGAGGCGCTGCGGCTGGCGCGGGCGGTGGGCGTGGATCTGGATCGGGATGTAGTCGGGCGGCTGGGAGAGAAGAAGGGCAACGACGTCGTGCTGTGGGACAGCGCGCGGCGGGCGGCGAAGGGGGCGCTGGGTTCGGCGGACGGTTCGCGGGGGATGATCGACGCGGCGCATCACGCGGCGCATCTGGGGCGGACGCGGACGCTGGAGGCGGCGCGGGACTTGCTGGCGGAGAGCGGGGCGTCGGGAGACCGGCGGTTTTTCGCGGCGCTGGAGGCGGTGCTGGAGGTGCTGCCGGTCGCGGGGGCGATGGGCGGCGGCGGCGCTGCGCCGCAGGGCGGGGCTGCGGGCGCGGCCGGCGACTTCGAGAAGCTGTGGGGTCTGGCGCGGCTGTACTACGGCGAGCAAATCGACGAACCCGAACAGTTGAAACTCTGGCGCGAAGAAACCGAAACCGCCGCCTGAGCTTGTTCCGCTTCGCAATGCTTTGTGGTAATACCATGTAGAGGGCGCGGCTTTGAGTGACGATATTTCACGCGAGATAAGCCTACCGTTTCGGCCGAGAGCCCGAATGCTGCAACTGCTTGGAGACGAGCTTATCGGCAGCGCTCGTCTTGCTGTCTTCGAGTTGGTCAAGAACGCCTACGACGCGGACGCGAACGAGGTTGTTGTTTGCCTCGATCTTGACTCTGCGCGAGAACCGGCGATCACCGTTGTCGATGACGGGGAGGGGATGACGCTCGACGTGCTCCGGTCGGTCTGGCTTGTTCCGGGAGATGACTATCGTCAGAAACAGCGGCTGTCAGGCCGGAGAACGGCCGGGCATGGACGCCTCCCGCTCGGCGAAAAAGGGCTTGGCCGATTCGCCGCGCACAAGCTCGGCAACCATATCACTCTGACGACGCGGGCGCGGCAATCCGACGAATGCGTCATAGAGATCGACTGGAACGAACTGATTGCGCAGCCCTATCTGGATGAAGCGCCCGTCACGATTCAGGTTCGCCGGCCTGAAACGTTCTCCGGCGGCAGCACGGGGACCCGGATCGAAATCCGGCAGTTGCGCGAAACCCACTGGCCGCGAAGGGAAATTCGGAGCCTTCATAATCAGGTCACGTCCATCTGCTCGCCGTTTGAAGAGCCGAGCGGATTCCAAGCGGTTTTGCGCGTCCCCGGCCGCGAAGACTGGATCGCCGATCTTCCCGACGTCTCCGAAATCGTCGATCGCGCCTTTTGGAAATTCTCGTTTCGGGTCGATAACGGCGAGTTCGACTGGACCTATGAATTCCGCAGAATTCCAGGGTTCAAGCTCGATGGCAGGGTTGTCGCAAAATCGGGAGATCGACTGAAACTTCCGTCAATATCCGGTGATGACCGGATGGAGAAAAAGGTTGTGGCCGATGAGGAGATTTTCAAGGGCATCGGCCCGGTTTCCGGAGAATTTTACGTCTATGATCGGGATCAAGAGGTTCGCCGGAGATTGCCCAATATACGGTTGCTGGGAAACTACCTCGACGAAACAGGGGGGGTGCGGGTCTATCGAGATGGTATTCGAGTTTACAATTACGGAGAACTTGGCGACGACTGGCTCGGGCTCGATCTGCGCCGCGTGAACGTGCCGACGCGCCGCATCAGCCGCAACATTATCCTGGGGGCTGTCCATCTCTCTCTGAAAGACTCGCCGGGCCTTGTCGAAAAAACCAACCGCGAAGGTTTCGTTGAAAACGATGCATGCGCTCAATTGCGCCGCATTGTTCTGGGCGCTCTTGCCGCTCTTGAAGAGGAGCGTCAATTCGACAAGGAGCGTATCAGGCGGTTGAGCGAAAAACCGGCGGATCCGACGGCCGCGAAGATCGAGAAGCCGATTCAGGACTTGAGGCATGAACTCCGAAAGCAAGGCATGGAGGGGAAATTCGAACCTTATGTAACCAATATCGAAAACTACTATCGGAGCATGCAGGAAACATTGCTTTCCGCCGGTATGTCGGGATTGAATCTGGCGGTCGTATTTCACGAAGTGGAGCGCGGCGTCCGGGCTCTTCACCAAGTTATAACCGAAGGGGCGGACATGGAGACGGCGGCCCGTCAGGCGCGGGATCTCATGCATCTTCTTGACGGCTTCGCCGCACTGCTTCGCAAAGACAGTAAAAAGCAACACAGCGGGAGGGAGCTTGTCGCTGCCGTCCGCCAATTTAGCATGCTGCGTTTTCGTCATCATCGTATCGATTTCGTTTGCCCTTTGCTGCAAGGGAGCGGCGATGGGTTTCAATCCAGATTCGCATTCGGTCTCGTTCTGGGAGCGTTGAGTAATTTAGTGGATAACGCTCTTTACTGGCTCCGGGTGAGATGGCCGAACCTCCCCGCGGAAAACGAACCGCCCGAACGGAAACTATATATCGATGTGTCATATGATTTCGAAACGGGTCCGGCTATCGTCATTGCCGACAACGGCGTCGGTTTCGGAGGAGACGACCCTGCAAACCTCGAGCGGCCGTTTTTCACGCGCAAACCGGACGGCATGGGCCTCGGGTTATACTACGCTAATCTGGCCATGGAGTTGAATGGAGGACAACTGGCGTTCCCGCAATCCGGGGAGGTCGATGTTCCCGGTGGATTCGACGGGGCGGTTGCCGCTCTGGTCTTCAAGGAGGATAAGTGATGCTGCCGAAACCGCGCGTCATCGCCATCGACGACGAACAAATGCATCTTGCCGGTTTGGCCGAAGCGCTTAACCGGTACGGCGCGGCATGCCTGCCGATTCATTTCACCGGCAAGCCGGAACATATTTTGTCGTGCCCATGCGTCAGAGTGATTTTCGCGGACCTCCATCTCATCAAGGGCGACTCAACCGATCACATCCAGGAGCACGCCCAGCATTTCAGCAGGCTTGGAGGCTTGATAGAAGATAGAATCAAGCCGACAGGGCCTTATCTCATTATTCTTTGGACCGTGCATCCGGGCCAAGCGAACAGCCTTCGTAATTTTTTGAACCGCCTTCAGAACGTGACCAAACCTTTTGCCGTCAAATCGCTTGACAAGAGCCGGTATCTTGACGGCAACGGCGAAGTGAAAGAAAACGATGCGCTTATTGAAGCCGTAAAGAGCATCATTGCCGGACAACCTCAGATCGCCGCGCTGTTCAACTGGGAGGAACGGGTGTCGGACGCTTCCGCCGATACCGTGTCGTCTATCCTGGAATTGACGGACGCCGCCGCGGAAGATGCGAACCGAAACAAGGAAATCGGCAAATTGCTTGCGGGCTTTGCCGCCGCCGCAGTCGGCGGGGAGCACGTCGAAAAGGATCGGTTTCGGGCGGTGAACGAAGCGCTCTTGCCTATTTTGGCTGATCGTATCGCGTCCATGCGCTCTCAAGAAGCCGACAATGAATTGTGGCGAGTTGCGTTCGATAAGTCCGATGTTGGACATGACCCGTCTCTTGACGAAGCTGCGAAGCTCAATCGTCTGCTTCATATTGAACCTGCTGCGAATGCGGATAAGGGCGATGAACGCGGCGCCGTGATTCCTCTGCCGGAGGAATTTTCCGGGGACGAGTTTGAGACCGTGTTCGGTTTGACGCAAGAAACAGCGGCTCGTAAACAGTTCTGGGGCAAGGACGGCGGCAGTCAACCCTGTTGGGTATTGGTGCAAACACAGGCGGCTTGTGATTACGCTCAAATGCAGCCCGGCCCGTTACCGTTTCATCTCGGCCTTTGCTTGCCGGCGTCAAAAGCTCGAAACGATAAACGCCCTGCCGCTCTTTGGAGCAGCCCACACTTCAAGTTCAACGGTGAAAATTGCCTTTTGCACGTGAGCGCCCGCTTTCAGATATCGTTGCCGAATGAGAAAGCGGCGGAGATAAAGCCTCTGTTTCGCTTGCGCGAGCAGCTTCTCAACGATCTGATATACCGGCTCCACAGCTACGGCGCCCGCCCCGGGATTATCTCGTTTCGCGCGAGTCGCGGAAGAAACTGAAGAAAGCCGGTTCTGGAAGTATCTGACAAGCGGAAACGATATTCAGAGGTTAGCGGCCAGCGATTCGACCACCGCCTTCATGACCGGAGGGCAGACGGCGTTTCCAAGCAGTCGAACGCGGTCGCGGCGCGTACCGACCGGCAACTTGAAGTCCTCATCGAATCCCATGGCCCGTTTGAGTTCGGGCACTTGCAGCATTCGCATTCGCGGCTCGCGCTCGTCATGGCGGATCAGAGCGAAGCGGTCCACGGTCGTGACCGTGCGCAGAGGGCGATCCAGCGGCTGCCAGCCGCCGCCGCCATCGTTTCCGTAATACACCAGGAGAAAGCCGGCCTCGTCTCCAAGCGCCCGAAACCCTCGCTCCGCGCGTTCGAGCGTAGCCTTTGCCCTTCTTTTGTCGAAAAGCGGGGACATTTTCCAGATACCCTCGGGATCGAGCACGGATTGCGCCGTTTTTCGTTCGTCCGGGTGTTTGCGAACGGCGTTGCCCGGCTGCTGTTCGCGGTCTCCCACAAGGAACAGTCTTCGACGCCGCTGCGCTACGCCGAAGTCGTTCGAGTCCAGCACATGCTCTTCCAGTCGATAGCCGAGATTGCGAAGATCGTGCTTCAATTCACCGTAACGCGGCCAGGGGCGCATATGGATCACGTTCTCCAGAACCAGCCACCGGGGATTGAGTTTACGGGCGTATTCGACAACCAGCATGGCGGTTGCTCGACTTGCTTCGTCACGCGGCGCCCCGCCTTTGGCGCAGGTGTGATTGGTGCATTCCGGCGACGCGAGCAAAATGTCGATTTCGCCAACTGTTTTTTTCAAGGAGACAAGGTTGACGTCTTCGAGGCGGCCGGCGATAACTTTGGCATCTGGGAAATTGGCTGCGAACGTCTCGGTTGCAGCGGCGCACATATCGACGCCGGCGGCTATATCCACTCCTGCCGCCCGCGCCCCGGCGCTGCTTCCTCCGGCGCCGCAAAACATGTCGAACCCTCGGAGCGTCATCGCTTTTCAACTTGGCCGGCCGGCTGTGAGGTCACCGTTTTCCGCCGATCGAATCAGGGGCGCCGTGATGGATGTATTCGGAGAGAAGTTGCTTGACGCGCCGTTCGTCTCGGGTTTCGCATTCCCAGATGACCAGAACCCGCCAGCCCAGATTCCGCAAGGCTTCCTCGTTGCGTTTGTCCCTGGAAACGTTTTGTGCGAATTTCTCGACCCAGAACGCGATGCGTGATTTGGGCGTGTAGGCATACCTGCAGCCGCTGTGCCGATGCCAGAAGCACCCGTGAACGAATACGGCCAGCCGGTATCGCGGAAAGATCAGGTCGGGGCGGCCGGGAAGATCTTTTCGATGCAGACGGAAACGCAAACCCATTCCATGCGCGGAACGACGGACGGCGATCTCGGGCAGTGTATTGCGGCCCTTGATTCCAGACATCATTTCGCTCCTGCGGCGACTGTCCACAATGTCCGTCATGCCGCATTCAAACTCGTCTCTGACTGTGCTCGATGCAGTCGAACGGGCAGCGTACGGAGTCAATGCCGATCATGATTCCTTTCCGAAAACCGAGTCGTGAAGGGAATAAGAGAAGTGTCGGTCTTGTGTGGAACGATGGTTCCTTTCAGCCTGTCTTGCGGCGCGCATACCGCGGCGGCTCAAGCAGCAAAACCGGGAAATGCCGCTCGGACAGTGAGATAGCGCCACCAGCCCATGCTTTTCCCCATGATACTTTACCGGCCGCCTGAAGCCAAGCCCCGGCTGCAATCGACAGTTGGATTGAGATAGCCGGTCATTTGATTTGCTGCGGGCGCGGCCGGCGACTTCGAGAAGCTGTGGAACTTGGCGCGGCTGTACTACGGCGAGCAAATCGACGAACCCGAACAGTTGAAACTCTGGCGCGAAGAAACCGAAACCGCCTGACCCGTGACTCGCGACCCGCGGCCGCGCAGCGGCCGCCTGACCCGTGACTCGCGGCCCGCGACCCCGCGCCACAGCCGCGAAGCCGCCGCCTGACCCGCGACCCGTGACTCGCGACCCCGCGCAGCGGCCGCCTGACCCGCGACCCGTGACTCGCGACCCGCGACCCCGCGCCGCGGCCGCGAAACCGCGCCGCCCGCGCCCGCGTCCCAATCGACATGAGACGCCTCGACGCCTATCGAAAGCCATGCTTGTGGGCCGCGGCGCTGCTCGCCGCCGCGCTGACGGCGCCGGCCGCGCTTGCCGGCGAAACCGCGGCCAAACGGGCGCCCAGGGGGCCGAAGGAAGACGTTTCGCAAATCGGCGACAGAAACGTCGGCGGCGGCGTCAACTTCTATTCGCTCGAAAGGGAAATCCGCATCGGGCGCGAGATGGCGCAGGACGTCGAACGCAACGCGAAGATCGTCGAAGACCCGCTGATTTCCGAGTACGTGAACCGCATCGGGCAGAATCTGGCGCGCAATTCCGACGCCAGGGTTCCCTTCACGATCAAGGTGATCGACTCCGACGAATTGAACGCTTTTGCGCTGCCCGGCGGATTTTTCTTCGTCAATACGGGGATCGTCGATCTGGCCGGCGACGAGGCCGAGTTGGCCGGCGTCATGGCGCACGAGATCGCCCACGTGGCGGCGCGCCACGGAACGCGCAACGCCTCCCGCGGGCAGCTTGCCAACATGGCCTCGATTCCGCTGGTTTTCCTCGGAGGCTGGGCCGGTTACGGCATTCGCCAGGCGGCCAATTTCGCCATTCCCATGACCTTCCTCAAGTTCTCCCGCGAGTTCGAGAAGCAGGCGGATTTTCTGGGCGTGCAGTACCTTTACAAGGCCGGCTACGATCCGGCTTCGATGGTGCGGTTCTTCGAGCGCCTGAAAGCGGCGCAGAAGCGCAAGAGGAGCAAGGCCGCCGCGGCGTTCGGCACGCATCCGTTGACCGAAAAGCGCATCGAGATCGTGCAGAAGACGATCGACGAATTGCTGCCCGATCAGCCGCAGTACGCGGTGACCAACAGCGAGTTTCTGAACGTGAAGGCCCGCTTGGCGCAACTGCGCGGCCGCCGCGTCAAGCCGCAAGACGACCCGAACCGCCCGACCCTGCGGCGCAGCGCTCCGTCGGGAACGATCGAAGTCGAGGAAGCCGACGCGGGCGGGGAAGAAGACGACAGACCGATACTCAAGCGCCGCCGGATCGCCGACTGAGGCGTTGCGGCGGCGTCTTTCGCCCGCGCCCGCGGCAGGTTTCGGCGGGAGCGGGCGCGGGGTCAGCTTTTCGTTTCGTTCTCGCCGACCTTGAAGCGGATGAAGCGGCCCACGGCGATGTTTTCGCCGAGTTTGGCGATGGCCGCCGTAATCAGATCGCCGACGCTCGTGCCCGGGTCTTTCACGAACGGTTGATCGACAAGCACGATTTCTTCGTAGAACTTGCCCATGCGGCCGTCCACGATCTTGTCGATGACGCGCTCGGGCTTGCCCTCGCCGAGAGCGCGGTCGCGCTGGATGCGGCGCTCTTTCTCGACTTCTTCCGCGGGAACGTCCCCGCGATTGACGTATTGCGGGTCGGCCGCGGCGATATGCATCGCGACGTCGTGGACGAGATTCTGAAAGTCGTCGGTGCGGGCCACGAAATCCGATTCGCAGTTGACCTCGACCAGTACGCCGAGTTTCGATCCGGCGTGGATGTAGCTGCCGATCATGCCCTCGTTGGCGCTGCGGTCTTTCTTTTTTTGCGCCATCGAGACGCCGCGCTTGCGCAGGGCGATTTCGGCCGCGGCGATATCTCCGCCGGCGGCGGCAAGAGCCTTCTTGCACTCCATGAAGCCCGCGCCGCTCTTGTCGCGCAGTTCCTTGACCATTTTTGCGCTGATGTCCGCCATAGCCATACCTCGATTCGTCGATTGATGCTTCCGATGCTTCCTGATGCTTCGCTAACTTTGAGATGAGCTTGCCGCGCCGCGGCAAGCGCGCCGGAGCGTTTCCGGCGGCTATTCGCCGGCTCCCGCGTCCGCGGATTCGTTCGTCGGGAGCCCTTCTCCGCCTGCGGCCGCTTCCCCGCCGTCTTCGGCTGCGGCGGCCGCCTCCATCTCCCGCTCGGTGACCAACGCGCGGCCTTCGAGCACGGCGTCGGCAATTTTGTTCGCAAACAGGCGGATCGCGCGAAGCGCGTCGTCGTTGCCCGGGATAACGTGGTCGATCAGGTCCGGATCGCAGTTCGTATCGACGACCGCGGCAACCGAAATCTTGAGCTTGCGCGCCTCGTTCACGGCAATTTCTTCTTTCCGCGAGTCGATGATGAACAGCATTTCCGGCAGCCCGGGCATGTCCTTGATGCCGGCCAGGTTCGCGTGCAGCGCCTTGCGCTCGCGTTCCAGCCGCGAAATTTCCTTCTTCGAGCGGCCCTCGTAGCCCTCTTCTTCCGACAGGCGGGTGAGCTCCTTGTAGCGCTCGATCGACTTCTGCACGGTCTCCCAGTTGGTCAGCAGTCCGCCGAGCCAGCGGTGGTTGATGTAGTACATGCCGCAGCGCTTGGCTTCTTCGGCGATCGCTTCCTGCGCCTGCCGCTTGGTGCCGACGAAGAGCACGTTCTTGTCGGCCGCGGCCTGCTCGGTGACGAAGCGCAGGGTTTCCTTGAAGTGCTTGAGCGTCTTTTGCAGGTCGATGATGTGGATGCCGTTGCGTTCGCCGAAGATGTACTCTTTCATCTTCGGATTCCAGCGCCTGGTCTGGTGCCCGAAATGAACGCCTGATTCGAGCAATTCCTTCATGGTGATTTGCGGCACGGGTTACTCCTTTGCGGGTTGTGCGCGTGTTGGCGGCCGTCCATGGGCAGCGGCCCGGTGCGGCGCGGCCCCATCCAAGCGGGATTCGGGGCGGCGCCGCGGAAAATCATGCGCCCGTTGCAACCGGAAAAGGTTCACGGGAATCAGCGTTTCGAGAACTGGAAGCGCTTGCGGGCTCCCGGCTTTCCGTATTTCTTGCGCTCGTGCTTGCGCGGATCGCGGGTCAGGTAGCCGCCCTTTCTGAGCGCGGCGCGCAATTCGGGGTTGAACTCCTGCAGCGCGCGGGCGATGCCCAGGCAAACCGCGTCGGCCTGCCCGGCCTTGCCGCCGCCGTGCGTCCGCACGAAAACGTCGAACTTGCCGTCGGTTTCGCTGGCCAGCAAGGGCCGGCGAACCTTGGCTTGCGCGGCGCGGTTCGGGAAATACTCTTCCGGCGGAAGTTTGTTGATCTCGATCTTTCCGGAACCCGGCCGCAGAAACACGCGGGCGACCGCGGACTTGCGGCGGCCCGTTCCGATGTATTGACCTTGCGTAGAAGCCA
This sequence comes from Bryobacterales bacterium, assembly GCA_965242705.1. GTDB lineage: Bacteria > Acidobacteriota > Terriglobia > Bryobacterales > UBA6623 > CATQHP01. The sequence continues at coordinate 2,797,105 of OZ251486.1, read as the reverse complement.
CTGAGTTTTTTTCCTTCTGTAGAAAATCTTAAACGATCCAGGGTTTCGGGCGCTGCGCCTGATGCGGATGGTCGGCGTCGGCGTAAACCTTCAGGCGCGACGCCAACTGATGCCCCAGCTTGTTTTTGGGCAGCATGCCGGCGACGGCGCTTTCGATCAGCCGTTCGGGATGCTTGCCGCGCACCTGGCGCGCGGTGCTTTCCTTGAGCCCGCTCGGGTAGCCCGAGTGCCGGCGGTAAATCTTGTTGTCTTCCTTCTTGCCGGTCAGGCGGACTTTGGCCGCGTTGACCACGATGACGAAATCGCCGGTTTTCAGAAAGGGCGTGAAACTCGGCTTGTGCTTGCCCATCAACAGGGTCGCCACCTGGGTCGCCAGCCGGCCGAGCGTTTTCTCCGCGGCATCGACGACGTACCAGTCGTTTTGCACTTCGGACGCACGGGGAACGTATGTCTTCGCCATGGAACGGAAATCTCCTGCAGCGGGCAAAATGCCCTGAACTTCCATCGTACCCTGAAAGCCCGTCCGCGGTCAACCGGACTCATTCGGCGCTTCTGCGGCTCTTCGGCTGTCCGCGGCGTACGCTCCGCCGGCCGCCGGCGGCGAAGCCGCTCCGTCTTGCCGCGCGGGGAACGGCAGGCCGCGCTGAACGGGCGCGCTTGCCGTTTTGGGGCCGGCGGCGCGGAAAGTCTCTGCAAGGCCGGCCGCGTCTTTCGGATTGGGCCAAGGCAGGGCTCCCTTTTCCTGCAGAGCGCCGAGGCCTGCCGAAGTTTCTCCGCTCGAACGCACGTAAACGGGAACCAGGCGCAGCTTTTCCAGTTGTTCCACGGCGCCGTTCCATGTGCCGCTTTTCTTGAGTTCCGCGCTCACCACCAGGGCCGCATCGGCCAAGCCGTAGATCACCTTGTTCCGCTGCATCGCCTGCCCCACGTGGAACCCTGCTCTCGGGTCGTAGGGAGAGACCAACGTCAGCCGTCCCTGCAGTATCGGGTTCCGATGCTCCCTGTTCATGCTCGCCCTCTCGAGATCGCCCGCCAGCACGCCGACGGCCTTCCCTCCGGTTTCCAGGGCGCCGCGCATGGCGGCCTGATCGACGCCCCGCGCCGCGCCGGAAACCACGTTTCGCCCGGCGCCGGCGGCAAGCGCCGCGGCGCGGCGCGCATATTCGAGCAGAGGCTCGTTTGCGTTGCGCGATCCGACAATCGCCAAGGCGCCCGACGTGCGGGTCACAATTTCCTTTTCCCCGCAGCCGTAGAGCAGTATCGGCGCGTACTTCTCGAGTCGTTCCTTGAGTATGGAAGGGTAGGCCTCGTCGGCGCGGCTCACCACCCAAATCGCCCGCGCCTGCCAACGCGCAACGGCTTGGCTGAGCAGGAAACCTCTGCCGAGCAGCGCCGCGAGCCGCGCCTTGCCTACGGCTGCGCCGCATCGATCCTTCAGCGTATCCGCTTCAGGCTTGAGCAAATCGGACGGGCTTGCCTGATTTTCTTTCAAGCGCCGGACCAATTTCTCGTATTCTCCGGGAGTGAGGGGGGGTATCCTTGTGTTGCTCTTGCCCGCGATCAAGGGCGCGGTCAGCAGCAAAATCGCTTTGGTATCCGGGGAAAGCGTCTCAATCATTGCCCGCCCCCGCCTGGGCCAGAGCCAACGGCCACACTTCACCCGCGCCGCGCGAGCGAAGCAGCCAAGCTGCGATGGCGAAGGTCCATCGTGAATCCACCGTATCATCTACCAGCAGCACCGGTCCGTCGAGCATACTGCGATTATCGAGTTCCAGCGAACCATCGACGTTTCGAGCCTGATAGACGCTGTTCGCCATCGTCTTCTGTTCCGGGCGGTCTTCCGTCTTCACGAGCGCCGGCCTGAACGGCAGGTCAAGCGCTTGGGCGAGTCGGCGGGCGAAGTCGGGCGCCAGATTGGGGCGTCGGCGCGAAGGAACGCAGGTCACCCATTCCGGGGGCGGGCTGGGATTCCACTCCCGCACCAGCTTCACGCAAGCAGCCGTCAATTCGTCGGAAAAACGATCGTCTTGACGCTTCCCTTGTTTCACCAGGCTTCCCCAGCCGGCATCGCCCCAGACGCAAAGCGCTTTTCCAGGTTGAGCTTGAAGATGAGTCCCGATATTCCCGGATAGAGCGTATCGCGGCAGCCTTCCCGGGGGCCACCGCAGCCGGGGTTCGATCGGCAGGCTTGTACGGCGCAGGAAGGCGCTTGCCTGAGCAGCGAGATTTTGGTTTGCCGACGCAGGCAAGCTCGGCAAATCCGCCGGCGGGTCGTTGCCGGGTTCGCCGTCCAGCGCCCGGATCAGGAACGCCATGTGGCCGGAAGTCAACTCCGCGTACTCTTGCATCTGTTTCTGCTCCGCTTTGCGCAGTTCCGTGAGCCTTTGCGTCCGTTCCCAGAAGGCTTCGTCAAGAGTTGCTGCCGTGAGTTGCCACTTGGCCCCTTGCTTTGCGATGGGCGCCGGAGATTCAAGAGAAAGTAGTTCGATCGTCTTCTGTACGCGGCCGGCCTTGACGTTGACCCGGGCTTCGATTTCCCTTGGCGACAAGCCATCGGGCGCGGCCTCCAGGGCTTCGAGCACCGCTCCTGCTTCCTTGCGCGTCGGGAATGCGCTTTTGATGAAGTAGTCGGTTATTTCGGTTTCTTCCGTACCGCTCAACAGCACCCCGTAGGCGCGGTCGATCGCGCGGCCGGCCCGCCCCGCCTGCTGATAATAGGCCGTCGCGGAGCCCGGAGCCTGATAGTGAATGACGAAAGCCAGGTCCGGCTTGTCGAAGCCCATCCCCAGCGCTGTTGTCGCAACCAGCGCCTTCACCTTGTTGTCGAGCAAAGCCTGTTCCAACTCCTCTCGACGGCCGCCTGTTTCGCTCGTGTAGGCTTCTACTGCGAGGTTGCGCGACTTGAGCCATGCGGCCGTTTGATTCGCATCGCGAACCGTGAGCGTGTAAACGATGCCGCTTCCTGGAAGGCTCGGCAGCCGCTCCGCCAGCCATGCGAGGCGTTCTGCTTGCCCCGGCAAGCGAATGTTCTGCAAAAACAGCGACGGTCTGTTCAGGTCGCCGCGCGAGATTTCCAGATTCGCCCCCAGCGCATCCGCCAAATCCGCCGTGACGCGGTTGTTCGCCGTTGCCGTAGTTGCCAATAACCGAAGATTTGGCGGCAGCGTTCGGACAATGCGTTCAATCAATCGGTAGTGCGGGCGAAAGTCATGCCCCCAATCGGAGATACAGTGCGCTTCGTCGATGACCAACAACGCGATTCGCTCTGCAATTGCCTCCAACACCTCGTTGCGGAAACGCTCGTTCGCCAACCTTTCCGGAGAAATGAGCAGGATATCCGCCTTGTCTTGTTGAACGGCGTTCTCAATGCCGCTCCATTCTTCTCGATTGTCGGAATTGATGGTCTCGGCTCTGATTCCCATCCGCTCCGCCGCTGCAATCTGATTGCGCATCAGCGCGAGCAGCGGGCTGACCAGAAGCGCGGGACCCATACCGGCTTCCCGCAGCAGTTTTGTTGCAATGAAATAGACGAAGCTTTTGCCCCAGCCGGTTTTCTGCACGAGCAGCATCCGGTTATTCCCCTCGACGATCTGCCGGACGGCCTCTTCCTGCCCCTTGCGGAACGCCGCTCCGGGTTGGCCTGAGCCTGTTCTCAGCAGTTCCAGGGCGCGAGTTGGCTCATACAGCATCGACTTGCTCCAAGTGCGCCGCTCTCGGGGCCGATGCGCCGGCCCGCCCAATCGCGCCCCCTTTGAGAATACTACTTGGGATTGCAGCCGTTTCCCGCGGGCGGGCCGCTTCGAACCTTGTTGGCCGGCGCGCAGTCTCGCCCACCGCCGCGCGCGCCGCGGCCCGGTTTACACTTGAAGGCGGTATGCAGAGCCGTCCGCGCCGCAGGGAATTTCTGACCGCGTTCGCCGCCGGCCTGGGTTCGCTTGCTTGCCGCCCCGAGTCCGGCGCCCCGCCGGCCGCCGCGCTGCGCCTGTGGTACGACCGGCCCGCGGCGAAGTGGGTCGAGGCGCTGCCCGTGGGCAACGGGCGTTTGGGCGCGATGGTCTTCGGGGGCGCCGCCGAGGAAAGAATCCAGTTCAACGAAGATACCGTATGGCAGGGCGGGCCGCGCGACTACGCCCGCGCCGGCGCGCGCCGCAGTCTCGAACGCATCCGCCGCCTGCTGGGCGAGGGCAAGCAGGCCGAGGCCGAGCAATTGGCGATGGATGAGTTCATGAGCGCGCCGCTGCGGCAGAAAGCCTATCAGGCGTTCGCCGATCTCGCGCTCGACTTCGACGGCATCGACGCCGCGCGGGCTTCGGGCTACGAGAGGGCGCTCAGCCTCGACGACGCCGTCGCTTCCGTCGCTTTCGAAGTCGAGGGCGCGGCATACGCGCGCGAGGTTTTCGCTTCGCGGCCGGCGCAGGTCCTCGTCGTCCGCCTGACGGCTTCGGGGAACGGCCGCCTGCATTTCGCCGCCGGGCTGCGCAGCGCTCACGAGGAGGCCGCCGTTGCCGAAAAAGACGGCGATTCGATTCTGTCGGGCGCGGTTTCCGGCGGCGCCGTGCGCTTTGAGGCGCGCCTCGCCGTGGAAACCGACGGCGTTGTCGAGATTGCCGACGGCAAGCAGGCCGTGCGCGATGCCGGGCAGGCGGTGCTGCTATTGGCAGGGGCCACGAATTTCGTCGATTACCGCGATGTTTCCGGCGATCCGGCCGCGCGCAACGCCGCGCGCCTCGCCGCCGTTCGCGGCAAGCCTTACGAGCAACTCAAGGCCGAGCACCTCGCCGACTACCGCAACCTTTTCCGCCGCGTCACGCTCGACCTGGGGCGCAGCGCCGCCGCCGACCTGCCGACCGACCGGCGCATCGAGCGGTTCGCGGCGGCTCATGACCCCGAGTTGGTCACGCTGCTGTTCCAGTACGGACGTTATTTGCTGATCGCTTCCAGCCGCGAGCCGGGGCAGCCGGCCAATTTGCAGGGACTGTGGAACGACTCGAACAGCCCCGCCTGGGACAGCAAATATACCGTCAACATCAACACCGAGATGAACTACTGGCCGGCGGAATCGACGGCGCTGGCGGAGACCCAGGAACCCCTTTTCCGCGCTCTCGAAGATATTGCGGAATCGGGCGCGAGCGCGGCCCGCGAACACTACGGCGCGCGCGGCTGGGTGCTGCATCACAATTTCGACCTGTGGCGGGGCGCGGCGCCGATCAACCATTCCAATCACGGCATCTGGCCGACCGGGGGCGCCTGGCTTTGTCAGAACCTCTGGCAGCGGTATCTCTACAGCGGCGACGAGGCTTTTCTCAGGGAAACGGCGTATCCGCTGCTCAAGGGCGCGTCGCAGTTCTTCGTCGATGCGCTGGTCGAGACGCCCGACGGCCGGCTGATTTCCGGCCCCAGCAACTCGCCCGAGAACGGCGGCCTGGTCATGGGGCCGACGATGGATCATCAGATCGTCCGCAACCTCTTCGGCAACACGATCGCCGCCGCGGCGGCGCTGGGCGTCGACGCCGATTTCGCCGCTGAATTGGAATCCATGCGCGGGCGCATCGCGCCCAACGCCGTGGGCCGCCTGGGGCAGCTTCAGGAGTGGCTCGAAGACATCGACGACCCCGAAAACAGGCACCGCCACGTTTCGCATCTCTTCGGACTGCATCCCGGCGTCGAGATCACGCCTTACGGCACGCCCGATCTTTTCGCCGCCGCCCGCAAATCGCTCGAGTTGCGCGGCGACGGCGCGACCGGCTGGTCGATGGGCTGGAAGGTCAACTTGTGGGCGCGCCTGCTCGACGGCGACCGCGCGCACCGCATCCTGTCGAACCTGCTGCAGCCCGTGCCCGAGGCGCCGGCGCGCGATCTCGACGGGCGGCGCGGAGGACTTTATCCCAATCTGTTCGACGCCCATCCGCCGTTTCAGATCGACGGCAATTTCGGCGCAACGGCGGGCATTGCCGAGATGCTGCTGCAGAGCCACGACCCGCACGGCTCGCCGCTTGCCCGGAGCGGCGTCCAGAGCGGCAGGAGCGGTTATCTGCATCTGCTGCCGGCGCTGCCCTCGGCTTTTCCCGCCGGGTCGGTCAAGGGGCTGCGCGCGCGGGGCGGATTCGAAGTGGCCATCGAATGGGCGCAGGGCCGCCTGACCGAAGCCGTAGTCGCGTCGAGGCTGGGCAAGCCGCTCAAGGCGCGCTATCGGGACGTCGAGATCGACGTCGAGTTGGCCGCCGGAGAGTCGCGCGCGCTCACCGCCGATTCATTCGATGCCTAGCCGTTTCTGAATTTCCTCGAGGGGAACGCCCTTGGTTTCGGGCATGACCTTCAAGACCCAGATCAGTTGCAGCACCATCATGCAGGCGTAGAAGGCGAACGCGTGTCCGCCCGAAACCTCGGCGATTACCGGGAAGGTCCATGAAATCAGCGCCGCGAAAAACCAGTGGGTGAAGCAGCCCAGGGCGTGGCCGCGGGCGCGTACGCGGTTGGGGAAGATTTCGCTCAGGAAAACCCAGATCACGGCGCCTTGACCGAAGGCGTGCGAGGCGATGAACACCAGCAGGCTCGCGAGAACGACCGCGCCGCCGAAGGCGTCGAACGCGGTTCCGTAGCGGTAGAAGGCGGCCGCCGTCGCCGCCAGGCTGACGATATAGCCGATCGACCCGGCAATCATCAGTTTCTTGCGTCCGAAGCGGTCGATAACCGCGAGCGCCGCCATGGTGAAGACGAGATTCGTGCCGCCGACGGCGACGGCCTGCAGCAGGGCGGAGTCTTCGCCCGCTCCGGCCATGCGGAAGATGTGCGGCGCGTAGTACATCAGCGCGTTGATGCCCGAAAGCTGGTTGAACATGGCGATGGCCGCGGCCAGCAGGATGGGCTGCTTGTAGGCGGCGCGGAAAAGCGGCTCGCGCAGGCTGTGCCGCTCCAGCGCCAGCGATTCCTCGATCCGGCGCACTTCCTCTTCGACCGCGGGCGCGCCCAGGGAGGCGAGCGCCGCGGCGGCCTCGCCGCGCCGGCCGCGGGCGGCCAGCCAGCGCGGGCTGGGCGGCACGGCGAACAGCAGCGCGAAGAACAGGGCCGCCGGCAGGGCTTCGACGCCGTACATCGCGCGCCATTCCAGCGCGCCCAGTTCGAGGCGGGCGACGAAGTAGTTGGACATGTAGGCCGCGAGGATGCCCAGCACGATGTTGAATTGGGTAACGGCCACCAGGCGGCCGCGCAGCCGCGCCGGAGATATCTCGGCAATGTACAGGGGCGAGACCACCGAAGAGCCGCCCACCGCCAAGCCGCCGATCAGCCGGAAGACGAGGAACGAATACCAGTCCCAGGCCAGCGCGCTGCCCAGAGCCGAGACGAAATACAGCGCCGCGATCCAGAGCAGGGCGGAGCGGCGCCCGAGCGAGTCCGCGGGCTTGCCGGCCGTCATCGCCCCCAGGATCGTGCCGATCAGCGCCGAGGCGACGGTCAGCCCCAGCAGCGCCGGCGAAAGATCGAAGACTTCGCGCAGGCGGTCGGTCGTGCCGGAAATCACCGCGGTATCGAAGCCGAACAGCAGCCCGCCCAAGGCGGCAACGATCGAGGCGCGAAGCAAAGTGGGATTCATCGTGTTTGGCCGGCCGCAGCGGGCAGGTTCTACAGCATCGCACAGCCGGGCCGCGCTTTGCGCGGCAGGGGTCAGGGGTTAGGGGTTAGGGGTTGGGGGTTGGGGGTTAGGGGTTAGGGGTTAGGGGTTGGGGGTTAGGGGTTAGGGGTTAGGGGTTAGGGGTTATGACGATCATTGGCGATCATTGGTGAACATTTGCACATGAAGCGCTTCTTTTTCGTGGATGAAACCCTTCGTACCGGACGGCTGCGCAGTGTTTCTGAGTCGGGGGTTTCTGAGTCGGCCGGCGGCATCCGCCGTTTCCGCCCGCTTGGTCAGAGGTTCCCTACCGCTCGATCTGCGGCGTTTCGCGCACCTGTCCGCCGAGGGCGGCGTGCGATTCCTTGACGCGGATCACTTCGCCGTTTTCGAACGTGACGAAAAGGATGTCGCCGGGCGGCTCGCCGTAAAGCCAATCTTCGGTCTCGACGCCGGCCTCGTAGTCGCGCACCTTGCGTACGGGCTTGCCCTTCGACAGCAGCACCATTTCCTTGTCCATGCCGACGATAACCGTTTTACTTTCTATGGCTTCTCGGAATTTCGTGTCGATTTTGTCGAGGTAGAGCTCCGTGGCCGAGCGCTGCTCGAAGTCCAGAACCGGCTGCAGCATCCGTTTGAGTTCGTCGGCGCTCGCGGGCGGGCCGCCGCCGCCGAAAACCAGGGCGAGCCGGGTTCCTCCGGGCGCGTGCGTCGTCTGATTGGCGCCCAGGGTGGTGTTCTGGTTCATCGCGCCGGCCACCTGGATGCGGTGCCACCAGCGGCGGCCGCCGCTGATGCCGTGGTTCAACTCGACGATCAGCTTCTCGTCCTTGAACTCCAGCTTGGTGATCTGCACCAAGTCGCCCAGGCGCGCCGCGGGGCCGAACTTGCTCATCGCAAACGACCACTCCTGCCGGTCGTATTGGCCGCGGGCGGAAAGCTCCAGCGGTTTTTTCGATCGCGGGATCAGCACTTTCGCTGTGCCGAACTCGGCCGAAAGCGAGCGCACCAGGTCGGCCCGCTGCGCCGCCGTCAGTTTTTCCGTCTTGCCGGGCAGCGCGGCGGCCGCCGCCAGCAGGATCGTCAGGAATCGGACGGCCCGCATCGGGCGTTTCAGCCGCTGTTTTGGGTTTCGATATGCCATAACAGCGCCGGTTGTTCCCCGCGCCGCGGCAGCCGCCGCAAGACAAAGGCGATGAGCGCCGCGCCGACCGTTCCCGCCGCTCCGGCCTCGGGGCCGTATGCGCCGCCCGTCAGCCAAGCGGGGCCGGTCGGTTCGAGGTTCAACTCGGTCAATCTTATTGTAAGCCCGGAAACGTTGGCGCCGAGCAACGCTTCCGCGCAATTCCAGGAGTAATGTATGCCGATGGACAGCCACAACGACCGCCGCCACAGGACCGCGAGGCCGAAAACGCCTCCGTAGAGCGCCGTATTCAGGGCCGACAGCCATGAGGCGCCGGGGTTCGGGGCGTGCAGCAGCGCGAACGCCGCGGACGTCGCCGCGACCGCGGCCCAAGGCGTGAGCGCGCGCCCGAGTTGCTGCAGGAGGTAGCCGCGCACGAACAGTTCCTCGCCCGCCGCGCCGGCCGCCAGCAGCAGCAGTCCGACGCCGGCCGAGCCGCGCCAGTCGAAGCGGACGGCGGCGGGATCGATTGCGGTCCACGCCGCCCAGCCGCCCGCCTGCAGCGCCGCGGCGACCAGCGCGCAGCTTCCCGCCCCGAGCGCCAGACCGAGCAGAAGAGGCTGCGCGAAATCCGCGCCGAGGCCCAACGCCGACCAGCGGCGGGGCGGCGGAACGCGCAACAGGAGCGCCGTCGCCAATCCCGCGCCGAGGAACAGCGCGACCGCGTTCCGCGCGAGCGGCGGCGCGCTTGTCGAGCTTGGCGAGCGCAGCAGCCAAGCGAAAGCGGCGCTCAGCGCGAACGCCGCCGTAAAGAACAGGACGGCGGCGAGCAGCGCCGTTATGCGCTGCTTCCAACGGCTGGACGGGTCTTCGAACACGGGCTGCGCGGCCACAGTCAAGCGTAACCGATTGGCAAGCGTAACCGATCGGCAAGCGTAACCGATCGGCGCGGCGGAAGCGGGGCGGCTGCGCCGCCGGCGGATAGCATCGAGCTTTCGGCGCAGCGGCCTTTCCCGCGGCGCCGGCCGCCTTGCCTAAACTTCGACCCAGCGGCCGCCTTCGGCCGCCGAGCGCGCCGCCGCGTGAATGACGGCGACGTTATGCGCGCCTTCCGCGCCGGTCGGGTAGGAACCCCCGGCCGGTTCCGGCCGCCGCCCTTCGCGCTGCGCGTCCAGCGCCTCGGCGAGGCCGGCATAGACGTTGGCGAATGCTCCAAGCATCCCCTCGGGGTGGCCGGCCGCGAGCCGCGAGGCGCGAGCCGACTCGGCGCAAAGGCCCGCGGCGCCGCGCTCGAGCGTACGCGTCGGCTCGCCGAGAGGCGTCCAATGGAGTTGATTCGGCTGTTCTTGCGCCCAGCGCAGGCCGCCGCGCTCGCCGAACACGCGCAGCGTCAGGCCGTGCATCTGCCCCGCGGCCACGGCGCAGGCCCACAACCGGCCGACCGCCCCGCCGTCGAAGCGCAGCGCGAGCAGGGCGTCGTCTTCCAATTCGCGGCCGGCAACGCACGAGGCGAAATCGGCTGAAACGCGGCGAACCCGGCTGTCGAGCGCATAGCAGGCCAGATGCAGCGCGTGGGAACCCACGTCGGCCAGCGCGGAGCTCACGCCCATTTGCCGCGGGTCGTAACGCCAGCGCACCCGCGGATTGTCGGCGTCCGCGGCGTCGGCGTGGAAGCCGTGGGCGAACTCGGCTACAACGACGCGAATGCGCCCCAGCTCTCCCGCCGCAATCATTGCCCGCGCCTGGCGGATCATCGGGTAGCCGGAGTAGCCGTAGTTCACGGCAAGCATCCGCCCGCGCTCTCTTGCGCAGGCGACCAAGTCGGCGCCCTGCTCAACCGTCGTCGTCAGCGGTTTTTCGCACAGGACGTCGAAGCCCGCTTCCAGAAAGGCCTTGGCGATGGCGTGGTGCGTGCGGTTCGGCGTCGCCGCCGTAACCAGATCGAGCCGTCCGCGTTCCAGCGTGAGAGCGCGCTCTCGTTCCAGCATCTCGCGCCAATCGCCGTAAGCTCTTGCCGCCTCGACGCCGAGGCGCAAGGCGAACCGGCGCCCCCGCTCGGGGTCGATGTCGAGCGCGCCAGCGGCGAGCCGGAACTTGCCGTCCATGGCCGCGGCGATGCGGTGCGCCTCCCCGATCTGGCTGCCTTCGCCGCCGCCGATCAGCCCCCAGTTGCGTATCCGTTCCATCCGCGTCCGTTTCTCCGCTCCGGCATGCGTCGTCGATTGGCACAGGCTACCAGAATCGCCGCCGCGAATTGTTCGGCGCGCGCGGGCTGCGCGCCCCGCCCGATGCGGGTATGATGAAGAGGAAGGGGGCGGCCGGCGTCACGCCGGGGCCGCTTGTGTCGCTTTCGAACGTGTCGCGCGAAGTCGCTCAATTGTTGCTCTCGACCGCGAACTGTCTCACGGTTTTGCGCTTGTTGGCTGCGCCGGCGGTGGTGCTGCTGGTCTGGCGGTCGGCCGAGTCGCCCGATCTGCGTCCGGCAGGCGCCGTCTTTCTGCTGTTGCTGCAAGCGACCGACATGATCGACGGGTTTCTGGCGCGCGCGGGGCGGCGGCGGCTCGGGGCGGGGAACCGCTTCGGCGAAATCCTCGACCCGCTGGCGGACAAGCTCTACATCGGCGCGGGATACCTGACGCTGGCGCTTACCGGCCAGTTCCATTTGTGGTTCGCCTGCCTGGTCATCTTTCGCGACGTTTCGATCGTCGTCGGCTGGAGCCTGATTTTCTACCGCGTCGGAGTGGCCGTTCAGCCGAATGTCCCCGGCAAGATCGCCGACGGCTTCCAGGCGTTCTTTCTGGCCGGCATACTGCTCGGGCTCTCGCCCCAAGTGATTTCCTTCGCCACGATCGCAACCGCCGCCGTGATTGTGTTCTCGGGCATTTCCTATGCGATGGCCGCCCGCCACTCCGTGCGGCGGGCGCAAGCGGCCCGGGCCTAGATTCGGCGCGCCCGCCGGGAAGCGAACTCAGCGCTTGCGCCGCTGGGCGCCGCTGCCGATGTTGAGTTGCTGCACGTCCGAGCCTTCGGGCGCGGCAATGATCGACGTAGGCGCCACCTTGCCCGCCAGCCTGCGCGTAACCGCGACCAGGACGCCGCCCACGACCATCAGACCGGCCAGGATCAGACAGAGCAAGAACGAATCGAGAACGATATTTTTGAGGCTGTCGTAGCGCTCGGGCGGCTGGTGGTTGAGCGTGACGTCGGCCCTGTAGCGGATCGAGGCCAGCAGCCGCTGCGCCTCGTCGGGCGAAGATGGGTCGAGCACCACCGAAATCAATGGGCCGTCGCGTTTGGCCACGATGTTTTCAACGGCGTAAAACTCCTCGATCTGCCCGCGCGAGATCGGCGACGAAGGGTAGCTGAGAATCAACATGCGCAACTCGCCCGCGGGCGTGTCGTAAACGCCGTAATGCCCTTCCGTGCCGAAATGAAAGCCGACCACCGACGGCGGCAGCTTCGGCGCTACTCTTGCCAGCGACGCCGGCCCCAGGACGTAGCGCACGGAATCGGCCCGCAGCGACTCCTCGGGCACGTATTCCAGAATCGGCGGGTCGCCGGTCAGTTTCGGCCGGGGCAGATAGGCCAAGGCGACCTCGATATCCTCGTCCTCCGGCAAATCGCCGGTCAACTCGAGCAGATAGTTGCCGAAGTGGATCAGCGTGTAGTTGCCCTTTTGCACCGCCCGCTCGCCGCGGATAACGGCCTCCGCGCCGGCCGGCTTCAGCCATTGGTATCCGGCGAAAGCGCCCGTGTCGTCGTAAAATTCCAAGGCTCTGGCTTCGACTGCGCGGCCGTCCGCGGTGCGGTACTCGGCGCGGCCTCCCTGCTCGAAGCCGAACTCCTTGAAAAGCGCCGCGTCCTCCGGCTCGTAGGCGCTTTCCCCGCCGCGCTCGAAGGCGCCCATCGCGTCGTGCAGGATCGCGGCGGAAGACGCCATCGACAGCGCCAGCAAAGCCGTTGCGCATTTCATGGATATCGCTTGCATGGGCATTACCGTATGGACACCGCCGGCAAGCGGACGGTTCCCCAAGTCCGTTTCGTCAATTTGCCGCCCCGCAGCACCTTTTGTATTTTTTGCCGCTGCCGCAGGGGCACGGCTCGTTGCGGCCGACCTTTTTCCCGCGGATCACCTGTTTCACCGCGGCGGTTGCGCCGCCCGCGCCGACCGGCCGCGCTTGCTGCAACTCGCGTTCCTTGCGGCGGCGCACGTCGCGGGTGAACGACTCGATCGAGCCGGCCGCGGCAAGCTCTTCTTCGACTGCCGCGCCGGCGCCGTTCGCCCTCTGACCGTCGAGACCGGGCCGCGGCGGAGCCTGCGCCGCCTGGCCGGCGGCGGGCGCCGGCTGCAGGTGGAACAGAATCTTCAGGGTTTCGTCCTCGAAATTGGCCATCATGGCCTGAAAGATGTCGAACGATTCCTTCTTGTATTCGATCAGCGGGTCTTTCTGGCCGTACCCGCGCAGCCCGATGCCCTCTTTCAGGTGGTCCATCGACAGCAGGTGCCCTTTCCACTGCTGATCGAGCAACTGCAGCATGATCATGCGCTCGGAGTAGCGCATGCGCTCATCGCCCAGCGACTCGGACTTGGCTTCGTACCTGTTGCAAAGAAAGTCGGTGATCTCGTCGGCGATGCCCTGCGGGTCGAGGCCCTGCAACTCGAGGCCGTCGATCTTCACGCCGAACTGCGCGGCGGTGTCGGCGGCGAGGCCGGCCAGGTCGTAGGTGTCGGGGTGCGCCTTTTCGGGGCAGCGCTCTTCGACGAAGCGGCCCGCCGCGTCGCCGGCCAGTCCCAGGATGTATTCCCGCTGATCCTTCCCTTCGAGCAGCTTGCGTCTCGTGCCGTAAACGGCTTCGCGCTGCTTGTTCATCACGTCGTCGTATTCCAGCAGGTGTTTGCGCGATTCGAAGTTTTGCGCCTCGACCGCCTTTTGCGCCGCTTCGATGCGCTTGGTAATCAGCCGCGACTCGATCGGCACGTCTTCTTCCATGCCCAGCCTGAGCATCAGGTTCTGCATTTTTTCGCCGCCGAAGATGCGCAGCAGGTCGTCTTGCAGCGAGAGATAGAAACGCGAAGAACCGGGGTCGCCCTGGCGTCCGGCGCGCCCGCGCAACTGGTTGTCGATGCGCCGCGATTCGTGGCGTTCGGTGGCCAGCACGTGCAGGCCGCCCGCCTGCACGACCTCGTCGTGCTCGGCGTCGGTCGCTTCCTTGAACTTTTCGAGCGCGCTCAGCCAAGTCTGCCGGTTGTCGGCGTGGTCGGGATCGACCCCTTTGCGCAGCAGGGCTTCGCGGGCCAGCGATTCGGGGTTGCCGCCGAGCAGGATGTCGGTGCCGCGGCCGGCCATGTTGGTGGAAACGGTGACCGCCCCCTTGCGCCCCGCTTGGGCGATGATCTTCGCTTCGCGCTCGTGGTGCTTGGCGTTCAGGATTTCATGCCTGACGCCCATTTTTTTCAGGTGCCGGGAAAGCAATTCCGATTTCTCGATCGAAATCGTGCCCACCAGCACCGGCTGACCGCGCTCCTGGCATTCCTTGATCTCCAGCGCCGCGTTGCGCCATTTCTCTTCCGCCGTGCGGTACACGATGTCCTGATGCTCGACGCGCATCAGCGGCCGGTTGGTGGGGATGACCACCACTTCCAGCGAATAAATCTTGCTGAACTCCGCCGCCTCCGTATCGGCCGTGCCGGTCATGCCGGCGAGCTTGTCGTACATGCGGAAGTAGTTCTGGAAGGTGATCGTGGCCAGTGTCTGGTTTTCGCGTTCGATCTTGACCTTTTCTTTGGCCTCGACCGCCTGATGCAAGCCGTCTGACCAGCGTCTGCCGGGCATCAGCCGTCCGGTGAACTCATCGACGATGATGACTTGGCCGTCTTTGATCACGTAGTCCTTGTCGCGCTGGAAGACGACGTGCGCCTTGAGCGCCTGCTCGACCGCGTGCTTGATGTCGTAATGCGCGAGCTCGTTGATGTTGTCGATGTTGAGGGCTTTCTCGACCTTCGCCTCGCCCTGTTCGGTAAGCCAGGCCGAGCGGTGCTTTTCTTCAAGGATGAAATCGCCGGTGTAGGTGCGGTCTCCCGGCTCGTCGCCTTCGATCGTCTCGCCGCGCTCGAGCTTGGGAATGATGCGGTTGACCCGGTAGTATTTATCGGTTGAAATCTCTGACGGCCCGGAGATGATCAGCGGGGTGCGCGCTTCGTCGATCAGAATCGAATCGACCTCATCGACGATGGCGAAACTGTGCGGGCGCTGCACCATGTCGCCCGTCTCGAATTTCATGTTGTCGCGCAGGTAATCGAAGCCGAATTCGTTGTTCGTTCCGTAGGTGATGTCGGCGTTGTAGCTGTCGCGGCGCTCCTGGTCGCTCAGGTCGTGGACGATGACGCCGACCGACAGGCCCAGCCATTTGTAGATGCGCCCCATCCATTCGGCATCGCGGCGCGCCAGATAGTCGTTGACCGTAACGACGTGGACGCCCTTGCCTTCGAGTGCGTTCAGATAGACCGGCAGCGTTGCCGTCAGCGTCTTGCCCTCGCCGGTTTTCATTTCGGCGATTTTGCCTTGGTGCAGCACCATGCCGCCGATCAACTGCACGTCGTAATGGCGCATTCCCATCAGCCGCCAGGCGGCCTCGCGGCATACGGCGAAAGCCTCGGGCAGCAGGTCGTCGAGCGTTTCGCCGGCGGCCAGCCGCTGCCTGAACCGCGGGGTTTTGGCTTGCAGTTCGGCGTCCGACAACGCTTCTATCTGCGGCGCCAATCCGTTGATTTTCTCGACAAGCGGCCGCATCCGCTTGATTTCGCGGTCGTGCTTGGTGCCGAACAGCTTGGCCAGCAGAGTGTCGAGCATGGGGCGGAAGAGTGAGCGGCGCGCCGCTCGTTTCTATTGTAGCCGTTCGCTCCGGTCGGGCATCGGCTTCGATAAACTGGTTATCTGCGATGAAAATCGGTTTCGTCAGCTTGGGCTGCCCCAAGAATCTCGTGGACAGCGAGGTCATGATGGGGCTTCTGGAAGCCCGCGGTCACCGGCTTACCCGCGATCCGGCCGACGCCGAGGCGCTGGTCGTCAACACGTGCAGCTTTATCGACCCGGCCAAGCAGGAATCGATTGACGCGATCCTCGAAATGGCCGAGTACAAGAAAACCGGCCGCGCGCGGCGCCTGGTGGTCGCCGGCTGCCTCGTCGAGCGCTACCGCCGGGAGCTGCAAGCGCAAATCCCCGAAGTCGACGCCGTCGTGGGCACGAACGAGGTCGAATCGATCGTCAGCCGCTGCGAAGGCTTCGGCGAAGACGCTGCGCCCCCGCCGGGAGGCTATCTCTATCACGATCTGACGCCCCGCAGACGGGCGACGCCCCGGCGCTTCGCCTATGTGAAGATCAACGAGGGCTGCGACCACCCCTGCGCGTTTTGCATCATTCCGCAGTTCCGCGGGCGCTTCCGCAGCCGCCGTTTCGAGTCGGTCGTGCGCGAGGCGGAAAACCTGTTCGCCGCCGGCGCGCGCGAGATCAATCTGATCGGACAAGACACCACCGCCTACGGCGAAGACCTGGGCATCGACGACGGACTGCCCGCGCTGCTGGCGCGGCTGGCGCAGATCGAAAACGCCGGCTGGGTGCGTTTCCTTTACGCCTATCCCAACCGCGTCACGCAGCGGCTGCTCGATACCATCGCCGCGCACGACGCCGTTTGCAATTACATCGACATTCCGTTGCAGCACGCTTCCGCCCGCGTGCTCAAGCGCATGAAGCGCGGCGCAAACGGCGATATCTTTCTCAAAATGATCGAACGCATACGGCGCACCATACCCGGCGCGGCGATTCGCACCAGTTTCATCGTCGGGTTTCCGGGCGAAAGCGACGCCGATTTCGAGGAGTTGTGCGCGTTCATCGAAGCGGCCGAGTTCGATCGCGTCGGCTGTTTCCGCTATTCCGACGACGAGCGGAGCGAAAGCTGCGCGCTCGACGGCAAGGTCGATGCGCGCGCTTCGTACAACCGTTTTCGGCGGCTGATGGCGCTGCAGCGCAAGATTTCGAGAAAGCGCAACCGCGCCCTAGTGGGGCGGCGTTTGCCGATCCTCGTCTCCGGCCCCTCGGCCGAAACCGATCTGCTGTGGGAGGGGCGCCTGCAGACGCAGGCCGAGGAAATCGACGGCAAAACGTACCTGACCGCTTTTCCCGGCGACCGTTTTCCGGCGCCCGGCGATATCGGCGAAGTGCGCATCGAACGGGCCGCCGACTATGACCTGTTCGGCGTACTCGAGCGCGTCGTGCGCCCCGCCGCCGAAAAGCCTGCCGCCGAACTGCTCCCCGTCTTGCAATAGAGGCCGTTTTCCCGCGGATTTTCAACTCGTGCCGAAAATACTCAAGCAGTGCCCGCTGTGCGGCAAGCCGGCCGATGTGCGGTCGGAGTGGTATCCCTTCTGCTGCGAGCGCTGCCGCACGCGCGATCTGGCCAACTGGTCAACCGAGGCCTATACCGTCGCCGGTCCGCTGACGGAGGCCGACGAGAATCTCGACGTTATCGAGGCGGGCGGCGGCGCCGATGGCCATGAATAGCCGGCGAGCGGCGTTCGTGCTGGCGACCTGGTTCGGCTGCGGCCTGTTTCCGGTTGCTCCGGGCAGTGCGGGTTCCGCCGCGGCCCTGCTTGCCGCGTGGCTGTTGGCCAATGTTTGCGGCGTTCCGCCTTGGGCTTTCGCGCCCGCGGCGCTGCTGTTGCTGCCCGCGGCGGTCTGGGCGATCGACAAAGTGGAGGAAAGCCTGGGCGCAGCCGACCCGCCGCTCGTTGTGATCGATGAAGTCATCGGCCAATGGCTGGCGCTCGCCCCGGCCGCCGCCGCGGACTGGCGGCATTGGCTCTTGGCGCTGCTGCTCTTTCGCCTGTTCGACATCGCCAAACCGTTCGGCATCCGCCGCCTGGAAGCCATCGCCGGCGGCCGCGGCGCCGCGGCCGACGACGTTGCCGCCGGAGTCTGCGCTATGATTGGAATGCTGGCCGTGCGTTGGTTTTTGTCCTGAGGCCGGCGCGAGCGTATGTCCGCGGATCCGCATACCGTACCGCAAATCGAGAGCGTTTCGCCGCCGGCGGCCATATCCGGCGGTCTGCTCGAGTTGCGCGGCAAGGGCTTGGCCGCCCGCGCCGGCGAGCAGCCCGTCGTGCATTTCGGCGGCGCCAGGGGCCGCCTGGTTGTCGGCGGGCCGCGGCGCGCCGTGGTGGCCGTGCCGCGGGGAGCAGAGGACGACAGCCTGACCGTCGAGGCGGGCAAGGCCGCAAGCGCCCCCTACCCCTGTTCGCTGGGCTTGATGCTGGCTGAAAACATGCATCCGGTGGCGTCGCCAGCGGTCGATGCGCAAGACAATGTTTTTACCACCCGCAGCGGCTCCCGCGGCGAAAAACTCCCCGTGTCGGTCTTCAGGATCGACGTTTCGGACGACGTCAAACCTTTCATCTCCGACATCGTGAACCCGACGGGTCTTGTTTTCCTTGCCGACGGCAGGCTGCTCATTTCAAGCCGCCACAACGGCACGATCTACGCGGTCACGCCCGACAGCCAAATGGAGATTTACGCCGAGGGCATGGGCGTCGCCACGGGGCTGGCCGTTGACCGCGAGGAAAACGTTTACGTCGGCGACCGAACGGGCACGGTTTTCAAGATAAGCCCGTCGCGCCGGATTTACGTCTTCGCCACGCTCGAGCCCTCAGTGGCCGCGTTCCATCTGGCCTACGGCCCGGACGACAATCTCTACGTGTCCGGCCCGACGACTTCAAGTTCGCAACGCATCCACCGCGTTGACCCCGAAGGACGGGTAACCCGGTTCAGCCGCGGCTTCGGACGGCCGCAGGGGCTGGCTTTCGACGCGGCGGGCAGGTTGCATCTCTGCGCTTCATACCGCGGCAGTTACGGCGTGTTCCGTCTCAACGGCGACGATTCGGTGGAGCAGGTCGTCTCCGGCCCGGGCATCGTCGGGCTGGCCTTTACCCGCAGTGGAGACATGATCGTCACGACGACTTCCGAGGTTTACAAGATCGCCGCCGCCGGCCGATTTTAGGCGCGGGCGGTCTCAACCCCGGCCCGGCACTTGGGGCGGGACTGGAATTTAACGGCTCATGAACGCTGCCATCATCGCCGTCGGCTCCGAGCTTCTCACGCCGCGGCGGCTCGATACCAACTCGCTGTACATCACCCAGAAACTCGGCGAACGAGGCATCGAAGTGGTGCGGAAATCGGTTGTCGGCGACGACCGCGCTCGGTTGTCGGCTGAAATCCGGCGCGCGCGCGAAGCCGCGGACGTCGTCGTCCTGAGCGGCGGCCTCGGCCCCACGCTCGACGATCTGACCCGCGCCGCCGCCGCGGACGCGCTCGGGCGCGAGCTGGAATTCCACGAGTCGATCGCCGCCGGCATCGCCGAACGCTTCCGCCGCTTCAACCGCGCGCCGGCCGCGGTCAACAACCGCCAAGCCTACGTGCTGGCCGGCGCCGAAATCCTGGAAAATCCGCGCGGCACGGCGCCCGGCCAATGGTTCGAAGACGAAAACGGCATCCTCATCCTGCTGCCGGGGCCGCCCCGCGAGCTCGAGCCGCTTTTCGAGGAAGCCTGCCTGCCGCGCTTCGAGCGCCGCGAATCGCCCTTCCGTTACTTCACCCACTCGATGCGCGCGGCGGGCATCGGCGAGTCCGACGTTGACCAGCGCATCGGCCCCATTTACTCCGCCGAGCCCCGTGTGGCGACAACGATCCTCTCCGCGCCGGGCGACATTCAAATCCATCTGCGCGCCCGGGCGGGCAGCGAAGACGAAGCGCGCGCCATCGCCGAAAATCTGGGCGCGAAGATTCAGGCCGAGTTGGGGCACGCCGTCTATACCCTGGTCGATCGCCCGCTGGAGGCGGTAGTTGCCGCGCTGCTGCGAGAAAAGGGCATCAAGCTCGCCGCCGCGGAGAGCTGCACCGGCGGACTTCTCGCCGGGAAGATCACCGCCGTTCCGGGCAGTTCCGAATTCTTCGCCGGGAGCTTGGTCAGTTACAGCGACAAGGCCAAGATCGACTGGCTCGGCGTCGATGCCGCGATGCTCGCCGCCCGCGGGGCCGTCAGCGAGCCGGCGGCCGCGGCCATGGCGCAAGCCGCCCGCGCCCGCGCCGCGAAGGCGCTGGGCGGCCCGGCCCTCGGCGTCTCCGTTACAGGCATCGCCGGCCCGGGCGGCGCCACGGAAGAAAACCCGGTCGGCACGGTCTATTTCGGCATCGCCGACGACGAAGGCGCCGCGGTCAAGCGCAGGAGCCTCGGCGGCGGCCGCGGCCGCGTGCGCACATTGGCCGTGCATACGGCGCTCGAGATCGTCCGCCGTCGGGTTCTCGGCCTGCCGCCGCTCTGACGAAATTTCAGCTTGCCGCCTTCGCCGCGCGCCGCTCGGCCAGGAACGCGCGCAGCAGGGCAACCCCCCGCTCGTCGAGAAAGC
Source organism: Bryobacterales bacterium (assembly GCA_965242705.1). Taxonomy (GTDB): domain Bacteria; phylum Acidobacteriota; class Terriglobia; order Bryobacterales; family UBA6623; genus CATQHP01. The sequence goes on along the minus strand of OZ251486.1, from coordinate 2,776,918 downwards.
GTTTCGGCAGCACGTATTGCTCCTGGGGCGACGGACAGATCAGGAAGCTGCGCCGCGTTTCCACGGCGTCCCAAAGGTCTTCCCAGGCCAGCCAACCGCTGCGCCCGCCGGCGATTGCTTCCATCCCGCTCGGGCAGACGTGGTAATGCAGCCGCAGCGGCTTGCCGCCGCGCGCGCGGAAATCCATCTGCGTCAGCCGCGCGGCGAAGCCGACCGCGAGCAGGCCGGCCGCCGCCGGCGCGGCGGGAATCCACAACAGCCGGTAGTCCCCCGACAGGCCGGCCGCCGCGGCGGCGGCCGCGCAAACGACGACGCAGACGGTCAGCCCGGCGCGGCTCCGCCTGAGAAAAAGCGCCAGCCAGGCAAAAAACGCATCGGCAAAGCCCACCGCCGCGTCGATGTCGAGCGTTTCCGCCGGCGCGTCCGGAAAAGTTGTGCGCGGCGAAGATGGGGGTCGGGGCGCCATCGGGTTGGAATTTCGATCTACGGGCGGCAACGGCCGCTTGCGCCCCTCCGATTTACGACCTTGACCATCGAACCATCTTCCCGCATTATGGTAAGCCGGTCCGCTCCGGCGGTTTCGCTTTCCGGCGCCGGGGTGCTGAATCTTGGAGCGGACCGCCGCTCAGTGAAAGCGGAAGTTGACTTTCACGCGGGCGGGGGCGCGTACCGGCTCGCCGTTCGCTGAGGCCGCCTCGAACCGCCATTTGCGCACGGCGCGCACAGCGTTCCATGAAAGGCCGTAGGGCAAAGGCTGCACGACCCGGACGTCGTGCGCTCGTCCGTCGGGGCGCACTTCGACCGCCAGAACGACTTCCCCCTGCACCTTTGCCGCAACCGCTCCGGGAGTGTACCTGGGTTCCGTCTTCTTGACCAGTTGCGGCGGAAGGTAGTTGCGCAAGCGCCGCCGGGGACTTTGCCTTGGCGCGGACGCGGGCGTATGCCATGCCCTGGCTTCGGCGCTCAGCGCGCGCGCCTGTGCGCCGCCGCCTTCCGCGCGCAGAACGCCCGCGTACAGCAGGCCGGCCCTGCGCCAAGCGGCGGCCAGGTCCTCGCCGGGCGCTGCGCCCCGCCGCATGCGCTCCCGCGCATGGCGCGCGATCGGCTCCAGGATTTCCTTGTTCTGCCGGCGGCGGTGGTGGATGCGGTAGCTTTCGGCCAAGTTGCAGGACGCCTCGACGTAGCGCGCATCGTCCCGGTCGCCGGACTCGGCCAACGCCTTGCCCGCGGCTTCGAGCAGCGCCGCGCCTCTGGCCTGCATGTCCACTGAAAGATGGAACGCGCCCATGGCGACCAGGATGTCGCCGCGATCAGCGGGCGGCAAGCCGGCCAGTTTCTCGCGCACCGCGTCGAGCGTTTTCATGGCGTCGTCGAGCCTCGCCCGCGCCGCCTGAACGTCCGCCAACAGCAGGCGCGCCGAGGCTTCCTCGAGCGCCGCGTCCGCCCGGCCGCGGGCGAATCGCGCGGCGCAAGCGCCGGCGCTCTTTTGCGCTCCGCCGAGATTGCCCGCAACAGCCTGCGTCACGGCGAGCCGCTCGCAGGCCGTCCAGATTCGCGCCGGACCCAACCCGCCGGCAACCGCGGCGTCGTAGGCTTCCCGAAACAGGGTTTTGGCGTTTCGGTAGTCCGCGCCGTCCTCGGCTTGCGCCGCCCGCTCCACCAGCGCCTGCCAAGCGGCGAGCGAATCGGCTGCGGCGGCTCCCTGCAAGAGGTTGGAAACAGCCGACAGAACGACAACCGCCGGCCGCGCGGCGCAGCGAAGGCGGCCTGCCGGCATGGCGTCTCAGCGCTCGTCCGCGGGCGGCGCTTGCGCCGCGCCGACTTCGCCGCGGTATTCGACCACCGTATCGACAACGCCGATCTCGACGCGGCGGTTGCGCTTGCGCGCCTCCCGAGAAGTTCCTTGCATGCGCGGGCTCGACTGCCCGAACCCCTTCGATTCGATGATCTCGCGCGGCAGGCCGGCCTCAACCAGATAGTCCGTCACCGCGTTCGCCCGCCGTTCGGAAAGCCGCTGATTGTACTCCGCTGCGCCCTGATCGTCGGTGTGGCCGTAAACATAGAGCCTGTAGCCGTAAGAAACCAGCAGCACGCCGGCGATGCGGCTCAGAATCTCGCGGTTCTCCGGGCGCAGATCGGTCTTGTCGAAGTCGAAAAGGAAAGAGTCTTCGCCCAGGTTGACGACTACGCCCATCGGCGTTCGCTCGGCTTCGGCGATGCGCCCCAGGACTTCGTGCAGGGCGTCGAGCTCGTCATCGCGCCGCTTGCGCATTTCTTCGGCCATGCGCCGCTGATGCTCGGCCGCTTCCATGGCCAGCGAGGCCTTGAGCCGCGACCGTTCGACCTCGGTAATCGCTTCCCGGCGATCGCGCTCGGCCTGTTGGGCCGCGGCCGCGGCCAGCGCGGCGCGTCCGGCTTCGTCGCGCACCTGAGCCTGCAAGCTCGCTTCGCGCTGCCGCGAAGCGTCCAGCTCGGCGTTCAGCCGCTGCGAGTGTTGCCGCAACTGCTCCGAGTGCCGCCACAACCGCCAAGTGACGAAGCAGACCGCGAGCAGCAGCGGCAGGAAAACAAAAAGAGCAATGCGCTCGGCGCGGCGTCCTGCGAACATGCGCCTCTTATTTTCGCAAATGCGGGCAGCCGGTCGGGCGCGGTTACTTCAGCTCGGGCAGGGGGCCGCGGTTCCAGTAGATGCGGACGTTGTGCGTAGCGCGTCCGGCGGCGACGATTTCCGGGCGGCCGTCGCCGTCGAGGTCTTCCAGCGTCAGGTCTTCCGCGGCCATGCCGCCCCAATCGACGATCTGGATTTTGCCGTCGTCCGGGTCGTAAACGCCGACGCCCGGCCGGTCGTAGGGCATGCTGCCTTTCAGCCTCCAGCCGAAGGCCAGTTCTTGCCCGCCGTCGCCGTCGAGGTCGCCCGTCCATAGCGCATGCCCCCCGTTCAGGCGGCTCACAACCACTTCGCGCCGCCACGGCCCGCGCGGATTCGCCGGCTCGCGGTAGAGCACGATTTGGTTGGCGTGCCACGGCTCGACCGTAGCGATATAGCGCTTGCCGTCTTTGCGCCGTCCGAGCTTGACTTCGCCCGCGCCGCGGATGTTTTCGCCGACGTGCCCCTCGCCCAGCCGGATGCGGCTCCACTTGCCCGCCGGTCCGCGGTCGAGCAGGTGGACGCCCTCGTACGAGGCGGTCAGCAACTCGTCCGCCGGGTCGCCGTCGAAATCGAGAACCCAGAAGTTATGCACGATATGCAGCGTGTCGTCGATGACCTCGCGCGCCCACTCTTGCGCGGCCGGCTGCGCCGCGGGCGTGAGCGCGAGCAGGCGCGCGCCGTTGCCGACCCAATGCTTCGGCCCGGACGTGCCGCGCCCGTGCAGCGGCGCCGCGATCAACTCGCGCTTGCCGTCGCCGTCCGTATCGGCCCAGCGCATGCGGTGCGTCGTCGGCTCGTAGCCCAACGGGTGCAGCTTCCACGGCTGCGCGGCGCCCCTCTCGCGGGCGATCCATTGCAGCGTGCCGCCGCCTTGCGTATCGCTCGGACGCCAAGCCGCCCCGACCGCGAAATCGACCTTGCCGTCGCCGTCGATGTCGGCGGGCGCGATGGCCACGTTGTCCGCTTCGGTCTCGCCGTCGAGGATGACGCGCTTGCTCCAGCCGGGGTTCTTCCACCAGACGACCTGCGTTTCGTTGAGGCCGACGATATCGGGCTTGCCGTCGCCGTCCACGTCGGTCGTCAATACGGCGTAACCGATGCCGAAATCCGCTTCGATCTCCTGCTTGTCGAAGCGCACCGCCGCCTCGGCGGAAGCGATCAGCCAAGCGGCGGCGAAGGCGGTCGAAAGTCCGCGGCGCATAGCGACAGGGTAGCAGCCCGCAAGGCCGGCGCGGGGCGAACGCATTGGGGAATCTCTGAACAAGCGGGCGGAAACGGCGGGCGCCGCCGCCCGACTCGAAAACACTGCGCAGCCGTCCAGTACGAAGGGTTTCATCCAGGAAAAAGAAGCGCTTCATGCCAATTTTGATCGCTTTGCGCGCCTATGCCCGCCAATGATCGCTTATTTTTGTATCTCGCCGCCGAAAATCGACCGGATGGGTTCAGCTCTCTCTTCCCTGAATCCGTGCGGTTCTCCCTGACCCCTAACCCCTAACCCCTGCCGCCGGCAGGCCGGCTGCCCGATTCCCCCTTGGCTTCCTGCGCGGATGCATTCCTGAAAAAGACACGCCGCGCGGTATTGCTAAGCTCTCAGATGAAGCCCGCCTTTCCGCATGGCGTACTTGCAAGGTCTTCTCTATTCCGTTTCCAGCGCCTTTCTGTGGCCCGCGCTGCTGACGATCCTCGCCCTGTTTCTCTATTGCGCCTATCTGGTGGGGCAGGTTCTCTCCGAAGCGCTCGACCGGCGGGCCAACAGGGCCGAGTTCGCGCGGCTCTATGCCGCGGCGCCGAGCCGGACGCGCTTCCTGCAAGGCGACTGGAAGCTCGAAATCGGCCGCTTTCGCCAAGCCGCGGGCGGCCCGGCGGATCGGCTCGAAAAAGCCGTTGCCGACCTCGAAAACGACATGCGCAAACGGGTCGAGCGGCTGGCCGTCCTTTCGCGGACCGGACCGATTCTGGGTCTGGTGGGCACGTTGATCCCGCTGCAGCCGGCGCTGGCCGGTCTGGCCGCGGGCAATATGCAGGCGATGGCCTCCAACCTGTTGATCGGCTTTACGACTACCGTGCTCGGCCTCATCGTCGGCGGCGCGTCGTTCGCGGTCAGCATGGTCGTGCGAAGCTGGCACCGCCAGGATTTGACCGAAATTCATTACCTGCTCGACCAATGGGCGTCCGGCCCAGAGGTCGAAGATGCGGAAATCGAAGATGCGGCAACGGCGCCTCTACGCATCCAGGCCTGACGACTGGCGCGTGCGGGCCCGCGAGGCGCTCGGCGAACCGGGCGACGACGGCGATCCGTTGAGCGGCGTGGTCAATCTGTTCGACGCGAGCATGGCGCTCGTCGTGGCGCTGATCCTGGCGCTGGCGGGCAGCGCCGGCTTGGCCGAGGTCGCTGCCCGGATGAGCATGGAAGACATCACCATCGTCACCAACCCGGGCAAACCCGATATGGAGATGATTATCAAGCACGGGCAAAAAATCGAGCATCTGCGCGCAGACGACAGCCGCGGCGAAGGCCGCGGCGAGCGCCTGGGCATCGCCTACCGCCTGGACACCGGCGAGGTGATCTACGTGCCGGAAAACGCGCCGGAAGAGTAGCGGCCCGCGCTGCGCGCCGCGGCCGCGAGTCGGGCGGGTGCGACGGCGCTGCCGCGCCCGACCCGAAGCGTAAGCCGCCGGCGCGGCCTGATGAAAACACGGCATCAAAAAATTTCTCCGGTGCGGGAATTTCGCTTGACAGCCTCGAATCTGGTGTGCCAAGCTGGTTTTCGTTGTCGGCAAGGCAACAACGCGCGGCGATGGAAGCTCGGAAAAATTTTTTTGACGCGGTTCGCAATTTGTGTTGCGAGCGCTCTGCCGGGCCCGCTATACTGAGAAAAGGCCGGTACGCCGGTACGCCGGTACGCCGGTACGCCGGTACGCCGGTACGCCGGTACGCCGGTACGAATTCAGTGTAATTGCGCGCCGCCCGCGGCCGATTCGCGGGCTTTCCTTCCCCTTTTCGACCGGTCTTGCGCGGCTTCCTGTCTGCGCCGCGCCGTCGTTTTTCGCACGGTGCGTTTTCGACGCCGCCGCGGCCTGCGCGCAGAGCGCGGCTCCGCTGCCTGGAGAGGCGTCCGGAACTTCGCTGCGGGCTCCCCGTTCCTCGATTGCGTCTCGCGCATCCGCCGGGCAACCCGCCGCCATCCCCGCGCAGCCGCGTTTCCAATCGCCCCCATGTCGGGCAATCCTTGGAGGCGCCCGACGCTTTTCCCGCGTACGTGCAGTTTCCATGCGCGCCGCCGCGGCAGAATCAGACCAACGCAATTTTGCGCCCAGAACGCGCTTGAGGAGGTAAAGATCAATGTCTGAAACCAAGAATTTCGAACTCGAACTCACGGGTTTCAAATTTCCCGAGAAACTGCCGGACAAAAGGGCCAATTTTCGATTCGTCGTCGATCTGAGATACATCGATGAAAAAAACGAATTCGCAACGGAACATGCCGTGATGCCGAGCCTCGACACCTTTTGGGAGTGCGACACCGGGCGTAAGGATAGACCGAACTATGTGCGTTCCGACAATGGGGCTGCGTTCGATCTCAAAAGGATCGATCCATGGGACAAGCTGATTCTTCGTGTGAAAGGCAAAAGCCTTCATTCCATTCAGTTCAAGGTGATCGACGTCGACCGGAAAGACGCTTGGGACACCGTAAAGAATGTTCTGGGGAAAGTTGCCGAAACCGTCATCGGCAAAGCGAGAGGCTTCATCCTCAAGAAGGAATTGCCCTTCCATACGGCGATGGGTGCTGCCGCGGACGATGTGCAGTCTTTTCTTCTCAAAAAATTGGCCGGGGGCGACAAGGTTTTGTTCAAAGGATCGGAACTGTTTGCGAAAACTGAGACAAACGATTGTGAGATCACCTTCAGTGCCACTTCTGAGTTCGCAGCCGAGATCAAGAATAAGGCAGCCGAAATCGAGAAGGAGGCAGCCAAGGAGGCAGCCAAGATCAAGAATGAGGCAGCCCAAGAGGCCGCCAAGATCGCCAAGATCGCCAAGATCAAGATCGCCAAGATGTGGTCTTTTCTGTGCGATGCGAACAAGGACGAGAAATTTTTGTTCGAAAGAATATCGGCATCGACGTTGCGTGAAGTTGTGATTCCCGGCAAAGGGACGGATTCCGGCAAAGGGATAGAAGGATATTATGTGATCACCTTCAAAGTCAAACACCCCGCGGGCACAGAATGAGTGAATCAAGAATTCTCTGAATAAGGACAATCTCCATGGCCTTCGGTTTCCTGGAAGATCATAAGGGACAACCCTCTTCGATGCGGCTCATGAGTTTTACAGCGCTCGTGATGGCGTTTGCATTTGGGTTGATCGCGGCACTCCATCCTGAGGCCAACGATGCCAATGCTCTGTATCTCGCGATGGGGTTTCTGATCGCGGCGTTTGCGCCCAAGGCACTGCAGAAATTCGCGGAATCCAAATTCTCATAACAAAAACCGAGAAAGGCAGGAAAACATAATGACCAAATCCACCAAATTCGTCATACGTCTTGGGGCATTCGCAATGTTTATTGTGTGTGGACTGAGCGCGATAGGATTAATCCCTATCGATAATTCCAAAACGAATGTCGCTTTGATTCTCGCCGTTCTATCTCTGATTGCGGTGTTTAAGCCCGATGCGCTGCCGGCAGTGGTGAGAAGAATCTTGAAAATGCGGCAGGGAGGGACTTCAACCGTGAGCAAAAAATCCACACCGGAGCCTCCGAAGGGGCGAGAGAAACCAGGACCTCCGACAGACAAGGAAGAGGAATCATGATCGCAAGGCGCACGCAGGCGGGCCGCAAGCGGCTTGTGCCGAGGATGCCGGTCGCATAGTGGCGATGTTTATTTCCATAACAAAAACCGAGAAAGGAAGAAAACATTATGAAAGAATGGGTAAAGCAGTCGTTAACCGACGATGTAACCAAACGCTACTCTTCAATGCGGGCCATGAGCTGCACAGCGTTCGTGGTGGCGATTGTGGGTGGGGTCGCGATTGGGTTCACCGAGGCATTTTGGCCGGATGTCGATCTGGAAAGTGCTGAGGAAATCGTCAAGTGGCTCCTGGGGGCGGCGTTTGGCCCCAAGGCTGTGCAGAAATTCGCGGAAGCCAAATCCATAACGAAATCGTGAAGGCAAGACACATGCAGGTGGGCCGCAGTCGGCTTGTGCCGAGGATGCCGTCCGCAGGGCCGGCGCTGCTCCACTCCGGCGTTCTCTTTCTCGCCGCCTTCGCGCTGTCGATGCCGACGGCCCGAGGGCAGGAAGCGGTCGGGCCGGCGATCTTCGAGGGTCGCGATCAGTCGAAGGCCGGGCCGGTCGAGCGCGCGGCGGCGGCACAGCCGCCCAGTTTGGGGTTGAGCCTTACGCCGCCCGTTGAAGCGGCGCTGCCGCCGTTGGCTCCCGACGAGCTGGAGCGCTTGCGGCCGCAGCGGGGACTGACGCCCATCGGCGTCCATCGCCAATTGCCGCAGGGAACGGTTGCGCTGATCTCCGCCGGCGGGGCCGCCCGAACGACCGTCGCGGGCGCTTGGCAGGCGACCGTCGCCGGGCGGCTCTGGCGCCTGCGCATCACCTCTCCCGGCGCCCGCGCGCTGCGCATCCATTTCCAGGACTTCGACGTTGGCGCGGGCAAGGTCTGGGTTCACGGCGCGGACGGGCAGGTTGCCGGGCCGTACGGCGGCCGGGGAATGTACGGCGACGGGGACTTCTGGAGCGACATCATTTCCGGCGCCGGCGCGACGATTGAGTATCTGCCCGACCCGGCAAAGGCGGCGGCGCCGCCGGCCGAGGCCGCGCCGTTCCGCATCGCCGCCGTCAGCCATCATATCCACGGCGTCCCGGGATTTACAGGCGGCGGCCCGCCGGCGCGGGACGCCAAGTCAGCGTCGCCTTTGCCGACGAAAAACGCGGCGCCGTGCCATCTCGACGTGAGTTGCTATGCCGATTGGGCGGGAGCGGCAACGGCCGTTGCGCACATTGTTTTCGAGAGAAACGGCTCCTTTGTTTGCTCTGGGTCGCTGCTGAACGACAGGGACGAGAGTAGTTCCATTCCTTACTTTCTCACCGCCGCCCATTGCATCGATACCGACGCGGCGGCGCGGAGCGTGATTGCGTATTGGCGTTACCAAACGGAAACCTGCGACGCAATGAATTGGCCTGCGCGAGGCAGCGTGCCGCGAACCGCCGGCGCCGCATTGCTCGCCGTCATGGACGGCGGTCTCTGCACCAACACGGCCGGTGAAGAGGGCATTTGCCCTTGGCGGGGCGGCGATGCGGCGCTGTTGCGGCTCGCCGGGGATCCGCCGCGCGGCGCCTGGTTCTTGGGATGGGACCCGAATCCTCAATCTGTCGGCGCTTCCGTCACCGGCATTCATCATCCCCGCGGCTCGTTCAAGCGGATTTCCTTCGGCCGCATCACGGATTCGTATCATTCTTACCACGTCGTCTCCTGGTCGCAAGGCCTCACTGAGGGCGGCTCTTCCGGCTCTCCGCTCTTCAAGGGTTTCGAAGGCAGCGGAATGGTAACCGGTTTGCTTAGCTTCGGCAGGGGCGGGCAGCAAGACGCTTGTCTGGCGGCCTCGGTTGACGGCTACACGAAGTTCAGCGATTTCTACCCTCATATCCGCCGATTTCTCGATAGAGAATCCCCGCCGCCCAGCCCGCCGACGGTGAGTCTGACGGCGCGGCCCGCGGCGATACGGAGAGGCGAAAGCGCGGTCTTGCAGTGGTCGTCGACGAATGCGGCGAGCGTCAGCATCGACCAGGGCATCGGCGCGGTCGAGGCCTCGGGAACGCGGCGGGTTTCCCCGACCTCCACGACGACCTACCGCATCACCGCAACGAGCGCAAACGGACAAACGGCCGCGGACTCGGCGACGGTTACCGTCACCGCCGCGCCGCCGCCCAGCCTGCCGACGGTGAGCCTGACGGCGCGGCCCGCGGCGATACGGAGAGGCGAAAGCGCGGTCTTGCAGTGGTCGTCGACGAATGCGGCGAGCGTCAGCATCGACCAGGGCATCGGCGCAGTCGAGGCTTCGGGAACGCGGCGGGTTTCCCCGACCTCCACGACGACCTACCGCGTCACCGCAACGAGCGCAGGCGGACAAACGGCGGCGGACTCGGCGACGGTCACCGTCACCGTGCCGCCGCCGACGGTGAGCCTGACGGCGCGGCCCGATTCGATACGGAGAGGGGAGAGCGCGGTTTTGCAGTGGTCGTCGACGAATGCGGCGAGCGTCAGCATCGACCAGGGCATCGGCGCGGTCGAGGCCTCGGGAACGCGGCGGGTTTCCCCGACCGCCGCGACGACCTACCGCGTCACCGCAACGAGCGCAGGCGGGCAAACGGCGGCGGACTCGGCGACGGTTACCGTCACAGCCGCGCCGCCGCCGGGAGAAATAGGCGGCGGCCCGCTTACTCCCGGACAGCCCGCGTTTTTCCGCGTCGGGCCGGTCGACATCGATTCACCCTTCAGTCGGATAATTTACATTAATGGCGGCCTTTCGTTCCGGCTGGATGTTCCCGCCAACGCCACCGGCGTAACCTTCGCCCTCGACGCCGTCAACCCGGATGTGAATACGGATCTGTTCGTCCGTTTTGGAGAAAACAACGCTGTCAGTAACGGCTGGTTCATCTCGGATTATTCATCGGAAACGACATCCGGCAATGAACGGGTCGTCATTACCCGCTCGACCGACCCCCCGCTCCGCGCCGGAATCTACTATGCTTCGATAGCTCTTGCCGACAAGGGTGTCGCCGCCGAAGGTACGCTCACTGCAACGTTGGAATTCGCTCAGGCGCCGACGCCGCCCCCCGTGGAGTCTTCGGGGCTCATCGTCACGGCGGCGGGGACCGGACGAGGAGGGTACAACGGGGACGGATTTCTGGCCGTCCACAAGCAACTCAACTACCCGTTGGGCGTAGCGGCGGACGGGCAAGGCCATGTTTACGTCGCCGACACCCACAACCACCGCGTCCGCAAGGTCAACACCGCTACGGGGGAAATTTCCACCGTAGCGGGAACCGGGCAATGGGGGTTCAGCGGGGACGGCGGCCCGGCGGTCAATGCGCGGCTGGACCGTCCGCACGGCGTGGCGCTGGACGCGGCGGGCAATCTCTACATCGCCGATACCTGGAACCACCGCATCCGCAGGGTCGATCCGTCGGGCAGGATTGCCACCGTCGCGGGAAACGGGGCAGTAGGACTCTGGGGGGACGGCGGACGGGCAACCGATGCGCCGCTGCATGCCCCGTATAACGTGGCGGCGGACGCGGCGGGCAACCTCTACATCGCCGATACGTTCAACAACTGCGTCCGCAAGGTCGATGCCTCGGGCAGGATTACCGCCTTCGCGGGAGTCGGCGCGTCCGGCCCGTTCAACGGCGGGTTCAGCGGGGACGGCGGACGGGCGGTCGATGCGGAGCTGAACACCCCCGCCGACGTGGCGGCGGACGCGGCGGGCAATGTTTACATCGCCGATACGTGGAACCACCGCGTCCGCAAGGTCGATCCGTCGGGCGGGATTGCCACCGTCGCGGGGAGCGGCGCGACCGGGTTCGGCAGGGGCGGATACGCGGGAGACGGCGGGCCGGCGCTCAGCGCGCGGCTGGACGCCGCGGCCGGCGTGGCGGCGGACGCGGCGGGCAATGTTTACATTGCCGATTGGAACAATCAGCGCATCCGCAAGGTCGATGCGGCCTCGGGAAAGATCGCCGCCGTCGCCGGCAGCGGAGCGCGAGGTTACGGCGGGGACGGCGGCCCGCCGCTGCGGGCGGCGATGAACCGCCCGCAGGTCGTTGCCCTCGACGGCAACGGCAACCTGTACATCGCCGATTCGGAAAACAACCGCATCCGCAGGGTAATCCTGCCTCAGTGAGAAGGAGTTGAAAACAATGTTCATGCGCGGCAAAGCGAATCGAATTTCCCTTTTTGCGGCGGCGGCATTGGCGTTGCCGGCGCCGTTGGCTTGGGGCCAAGCGGCCGGGAAGGAGGCAAAGAGCGGCGGCCCAACAGCGGCGGCAGCGCCTGTCGAGCGGGCGGCGGCGGCTCGGCCGCCCAGCCTGGAACTGAACCTTCCGGCACCCGCCGGGTTGCCTCTGTTGCCCTTGAGCGCCGGCGGTCCGAGTTGGTTGCAGCCGCAACAGGGGCCGCACGTCCGCCTTTTGCTGCCTGTGGGGGCGGTGGCGCCGAACGCCGAAGACAGGGCCGCCGGGACGGCCGTCGAGGGGGCGTGGCAATCGACCGCGGACGGGCGGCTCTGGCGCGTGCAGGCGGCGTCGCCCGGCGCCGACTCGCTGCGCGTTCGCTTTCAGGACTTCGACGTCGGAACGGGGAGCGTCTGGCTGCACACGGCCAACGGGCAGATTGCCGGGCCCTACAACGGCAAAGGGATATCCGGCGACGGAGACTTCTGGAGCGATGTCGTTTTCGGCGACAGCGCCATCATCGAGTACCAACCCGGCTGGACGGCGGTTGCGCAAGACGCCGCGCCCTTTCGGATTGCCGCGGTCAGCCATATCCGGGGAGAGGCGGAATTCATTGAGGCTGAAGAACCCGCGGGCATTGTGGCGGCAAAAAGCCCGTACGGCGAGATAGGGTATTCGGCAATCGAGACCAAGGCGGCGGAAATCGGCATCGAAAAAGATGCAAAGAGTTTGGGGACTTCAAGAAAAAACACGGCGCTCAGACCCGGCCGGAGCGTCCATTTCGATCTTGATACGCGTACCGGTCCGGATCTCCATTACTGGCTGGATGTCGGGCCTGACGTCAGCCGAGTAAGATTCGAACTGAGAGGAGACTATCCCTCCTCGGAGGATTTGGATCTCTATGTTCGTTACGGGGAGAGGGTTCGTGGGAACCCGAATTCGCCTTTTACCCGCGACTACAGTAGCAGAGGGGACTCGGGCAACGAGACGATCACCCTTATGCGTCCGGAGACATCCGGAGGAGATTTTCCGAATCTCAAAACCGGACGGTGGTACGTTGCGGTAGAACTCTACGGGCAGGGCAGCGCCAGTGGTACGCTCACAGCGCATGTAGTAACTATGGTTCCCAGTGCCGGCGGCGCCCGACTCACGCCGGGACGGCCGTCCCGGTTCCGGATAGGACCGCACGACTTTTCAGGCTCCCGTAGTTGGATCATTTACACAGACCGCCAGTACCGGCTTGAAGTCCCCGCCAACCCCACTCGCGTGATTTTCGACATGAAAAACGACGATCCCAGCGAGGATGTGGATATCTATGTTCGTCACGGTCGACCGGTTGAGTATCGAAATGGGTCTATTATCCGGGATCACGTTTCCGCAGGAGAAAGAGGCGACGAGAGAATCATCATTGACCAACCCATACCCGGAACCTACTACCTCGCGCTGCGCATCTATGGGAACCCCTATAGAGTTATCGCCGAGGGCACGGTTACGGGGTATGTCGAAGCCGACGCCCCGCGGCCGACGGTGAGCTTGGCGGCGCAGCCCGCTTCGATTCGCAGAGGCGAGAGCGCAACCTTGCGGTGGTCGTCCACGAATGCGGCGCGCCTCAGGATCAGTCCGGGCATCGGCACGGTTTCGGCGTCGGGTTCGCGGCGCGTTTCTCCGACGTCCACGACGACCTACCGCATCACTGCAACGAACGCGGACGGAGAAACGGCCTCGGATTCGGCGACGGTAACCGTCGCCGCGCAGCCCGCGCCGACGGTGAGCCTGACGGCGCGGCCCGCCGCGATTCGCAGAGGCGAGAGCGCAACCTTGCAGTGGTCGTCCACGAATGCGGAGAGCGCCGTCATCTCCCCGGGCATCGGCGCGGTTTCGGCGTCGGGTTCGCGGCGCGTTTCCCCGACGTCCACGACGACCTACCGCATCACCGCAGAGAATGCGGACGGACAAACGGCCTCGGATTCAGCGACGGTTACCGTCAATGCGCCGCCCAACACGCCCGTGATCTCTTCGGACGGCATTCTGATTGCCACCGGAACCCCCGCCGTATCCACGATTTCCCCGAATTCCCTCATTTCCGTTTTCGGACAGGGTTTCGCGCCGTCAGGTACGCAGGAGTTGAGTCCTCGATTGGACGTTTCCGGCAGGATTGCCGCCAATTTGGGCAATACCTGTTTGGAGATCGACGGTTTGCGCGCGCCGCTGTTTGCGGTGACCCCGACCCAGATCAATGCCCAAGTCCCGACGCGCAGCTTCCCGGGAAGGCTGCAACCCTTCCCGGAAAGCGTTGCGGTAGAAGTCATCCGCAACTGCGGTACGTCAAGCCCGCAGTCCAGTGAAACGGTGATCGTTGATCATGCCTTATTCACGCCGGCGTTCTTCAACTTCACGAATGATAACCCCGACGGGCGCAATCCGATTGTGGCGCTGCACGGCGGCGGCCCGGGTTTGGCGGGACCGCCCGGTTTGATTCCCGGATTGCAGTTTACTCCTGCCGAGCCGGGCGGGGTGGTCACTCTTTTCGGAACCGGTTTTGGGCAAACCAACCCGGCGTTGGATGCCGGTGAGATTCCGGCAAGGGTCCTGCTGGACGAAGGCGGCGTGTCCCACCTTGCAAACGACGTCTCGTTTACCATCGGCGGCATCGCAGTGCCCCGGGATGACGTCTTTTACGCGGGGACGTCTCCGTGCTGCGCGGGGCTCTATCAGTTTGTGGTGCGGGTGCCGCAGGGGACGCCCAGGGCCGCGGATGTCGTGGCGACCGTGAGAGGCGTCTCCACTATCAGGGGGCCGTATTTGACCATTCGCTGAGGGGCGGCGGCGCAATGCCATTCTCGGTGCGCAGCAAAGAAACGCCGGCTATCCTCAACCGCTTCGGTCATATGGAGGGCGCCGGCATTGCCAGGGTCGCGGGGAGCGGCGAAAGCGGATTCGGCGGCGACGGCGGCCCGGCGCTCGGGGCGCGGTTGAGCTTCCCCAACGGCGCGGCGGTCGATGAGGCGGGCAACCTCTATATCGCCGATACGTTCAACCACTGCATTCGCAAGGTAGGCGCCGACGGCGGCATCGCCGCCATTGCGGGACCGGGGAGATGCGGCTGCAACGGCGCGGCGGCCGCCGCGCGGCAGGTTTCCCCCGCGGGCGTAGCCGCGCGCGGCGGCGCCGTTTACATTGCCGACCCCCTCAACCATTGCGTCTGGAAAGTCTGCGTCTGGAAAGTCGATTCCGCGGGCGCGATGACCGCGGTTGCGGGGAGCGGCGAAAGCGGGTTCGACGGCGACGGCGGCCCAGCGGTAGCGGCTCGGCTGAACCGTCCGTGCGGCGTGGCCGCGGACGGCGCGGGCAACCTCTACGTCGCCGATTGCTGCAACGACCGCATCCGCAGGATTGACCGCGAGGGGAAGATTGCTACGGTTGCGGGGAACGGGAAATACGGTTTTGCCGGCGACGGCGGCGCGGCTGTCGAGGCGCGGCTGGACCGTCCGCGCGGCGCGGCGGTCGATGAGGCGGGCAATCTCTATATCGCCGATACCGCCAACCACCGTATTCGCAGGGTCGATCCCGCAGGGACGATCAACACGGTTGCGGGAACCGGGGAATACGGGTTCGGGGGCGACGGCGGCCCGGCGGTCCGGGCGCGGCTGGCTTCCCCCTGGGGCGTCGCGGTCGATAGGGCGGGCAACCTCTACATTGCCGACACTTCCAACCGCCGCGTTCGCCGGGTCGATCTCGCCGGGACAATCGCTACGGTTGCGGGGCCGGAGATATGCGGCTTGAACGGCTCGGCGGCTGCCGGGCAACCGCTCTCCCCGGCGGGCATAGCCGCGGACGGCGGCGGCAGCGTCTATATTGCCGACGATCTCAACCATTGCATCCTGCGGCTGGGCGCGGGCGGAAAATCAAGCACTTGCGCGCGGACGACGGCCGTGGCAAGCGCTTGGGCATCGCCTGCCGCCCGGATACCAGCGAGGCGATCTACGCGCCGGGCGGGTGCGCCGCGGTTGCGAGTCGGCGCGTCACGGGTCGCCGCGGGTCGGGCGGGCGCGACGGCTCTATTGCGCCTGAAACGTGCGCCCAAAACGGCAAATCGCTGTCGGATTTGCTCTTGTTCCGGGCTTGCTCAGGCGGAAGAAGCCGCGCTCGAAGAGGCCGCCTTGCCGCCGCCGTTTTTGCTCGAATCCGATTTCGGAGCGCCGTTGGAGGCCGCCTTGTCCGCCGCCGCCGGCTTCGTCTCTTTCGCCGATTTGTCCGCGCCGTCTGCGGGCTTTTTGCCGCCTTTGCCGTAGTCGGTGACGTACCAGCCGCTGCCCTTGAACCGGATCGCCGGCGCCGAGAGCAGCTTTTTCACTTCGCCGTCGCAGTTGCGTCCGCCTTCTTCGGAATGCCGCCGGAGCGGCGCGTCCGAAAATTTCTGGATGATCTCGAAGCGCTCGCCGCACTTCGTGCAGGCATATTCATACATCGGCATGGTGCTTCTCGCAATGGGCAGTGGGCAAGGCCGCCGGCGGGAAGCCGCGGGCGGCCAAGCGCCCCGCGCCGGGCGGGCGCCCGACGGTTCCATTATCATAACAAGGGCCGGTTGCTGCAAGCGCTGAAATGTCCGGCGCGTGTAACGGCGGGGGCGGCTGCGCGTCTAAAAAAGCAGCGCCGGGGAAATGGAGCCGCCGCCATGCGCAAGGCGTCTCAGTCCGCGCAACCGAGTCGAGGAGACCGTTCGATGACGAAATCGGCCGTTGCCTTTTCCCTTCTGCTTGCAGCCGCTCTGCTGCCGGGCGGCGCGGCGGCGAACGCGCAGTCTCTTCCGGACGGCGAAGCGCCCGGCGACGGCGGCCTGAAGTCCCGCGAGCGTCCGGCGAACGCGGGTATCACGCTTCCGGCGGGCGAACGCATCCCGCTGATTCTGATCAACAGCATCAGTTCCAGGCATGCCCGCGAGGGCGACAAGGTTTATCTGGAGTCGGTTTATCCCGTCGTGGTGGAAGGGCGGGTGCTGGTCCCCGTCGGCACGTATGTGTCCGGCAGCGTGACGAGTCTCAAGCGCACCGGGCGCGTCAAGGGGCGCGGCGAGTTGTACCTTCGTTTCGAGCAGATGATTTTGCCCAACGGCGTCATCCGCAGCTTGGTCGGCCGCGTGGGCGCTCTGGATGGGCGGTCGCCTGAAGATTTCGACCGCGAGGAAGGCAGGATCACCGCTTCGGGCGGCAAGATCGATGACGTGGGCGGCGCGGCGCAGACCACAGCCGCCGGCGCCTCGATCGGAACCATCGCCGGCGCGGCGGGCGGCAACGTGACCCGCGGGCTGGCCATCGGCGCGGCGGCCGGCGCGGCCGCCGGCTTGGCGCGCATCTTCCTGACCCGCGGCCCCGAAGCCGTGCTGGAGCGCGGTACGCAGCTCGACATGGTGCTCGACCGGAACATCTACTTTACCGAGCAGGAAGTGGCCTTCGAGAATCCGCTGCAGCGGCCGCGTACGAGCTACGGCGCGGGTCCCGACCCGACGCGGAATCCGCGGAACCGGAGCCGGGGCGGTTTCGGCCGTTCCCCTCTGCCTCTTTAGACGTTTCCCCGTTTTCCTCTTCGAGATCCTCCGGGCCTCCGGGGATGCGCGTTTCGATGAAGTCGAACAGGGCCGTCCAGGCGAGATCGCGTGTTTCCGCCCAGTCCGCCGGCGGCGGACCGTCGTCGGCGGCGGTCAGGAAGCCGGGAAACATGCCGCCGTAGCTGAGCATATACGCCTCTTTTTCGCTTTCGCGCAACAGATCGACGAAGCGCCGCTGGTCGTTGTAGGCGGCGTCCATGTCGTGGGTCAGCAGCAGCAGCGGCGTCTGGAAACGCGCGACGTTGCGAAAAGCGTCGCGCAGACGCAGCTCGCGCATCAGTTCGGGTTCGGTCAGATCGCGCCCGTGCTCGCGCAGATAGAAGGAGCGCAGCCGATGCATGCCCGCGAACGAGAAATCGGGCGTACCGGAGAACAACGCCGGCGATACGGCGACGGCAGCCTGAAAGATGTTCGACCGCGCCGCCGCCTGAATCGTTACGGAAGCGCCGTGGTCGAAGCCCACGACGGCCATGCGCAGCGAGTTGACGTAGGGCAGCTTGCGCACGAGTTGGGCGGCCTGCAGCAAGTCGAGAACCTCGCCCTTGGCGTATTCCTTTGCGCCCTGCGAGATGCCTTCGATGCCGCGGCGCCCGCGAAAGCTGGGGGCCATCGTCACATAGCCGCGGCGGGCGAACTCGTAAACGATTTCCCTGAACGGCTCGGTCAGGCCGCGTTCCGAGCCATGAGCCAGCACGATGGCCGGATAGATGGTCAGCGCTTCTTCGGGGTCTTCTTCGTCCCACTCGATCGGCGGCAAGGCGAGGATGCCCGTCTGGCCGAAGTCCTGCGATTTGAAGGCGACGTGGTGCGCCTCGAACGCTTCTTCGCGGAAAATCGGCTCAAGCAGGCGGATCTCCCACGTGCGAACGCCGATTTGCTCCCAGTTGCGCTCCGCCGACGGGCGAATCGTTTCCGCCGGAGGAAGATGCAGCAACCCCGCCGGCGTCTGGCCTGAAACGATTGCCGCGGCAAACAGGGCAAGGGCCGCGGGGGAAAGTCGAACTGCGGTCATGGGGCCAAGCCCGCAAACGCTTCCGCGATTATAGCGCAGCGGGGCGGCCTCGCCGCGGCGGCGCGGGTCTCTGAGCCGCGGGTGTTGCGGTTGCGCCGCCGCGGTCCGCGTTATAATCCGCAATCCCGATGGCTGTAAAATTCCGCGTTGGCGTCGACCCGGGCTGGGGCAGCCGCCTGGATGCCTTGCTCGGCCCGGCGTTGCGCGAATTGTTCGCGCCCGGCGGCAGGATCGAATGGGAGGTCATGCCCGAGCCGCCCGGCGGCGTTGCCTTGCCGCAAGACCTGCGGCGTTACGACGGGGTGCTGGCGATGCAGATGAACTTCCCGGCGGCAAGTTTCGCGGGCGCCGAGCGGCTGGTCTGCATCGCGCGCTGGGGCGTCGGTTTCGACCGCATCGACGATGCCGCCGCAACCGAGGCCGACGTGTTGATTGCGCTGACGCCGACGGCGATCTCGCGCGCCGTCGGCGAAGCGGAGATCGCCCTGATTTTCGCGCTGGCCAAGCAGCTTCCGGCGCTGGACAGGCGAACGCGGAAAGGCCGCTGGCGAACGGACCTGCCCATAACGGGCGTGGACGTTGCCGGCAAGACGCTGGCCTCCGTCGGCTTGGGCAAGATCGCCGCGGAGATGTTCCGCATGGCGCGCGGCATCGGTTTCGGACGCCTGCTTGCCTGCGACCCGTACTGTTCGCCGGAGCGCGCCGCCGCGCTGGGCGTCGAGTTGACCGCTCTCGACGAGGCGATGTCCCAAGCAGACTTCGTTACGGTCAACACGCCGCTCAACGAGGAAACCCGCGGCATGATCGACGCGCGGCTGCTGTCGCTGATGAAACCGACGGCGTATTTCGTGAATACCGCCCGCGGCCCGATTGTTGATGAGAGCGCCCTGATCCGCATCCTTGAACAACGGCGGATCGCCGGGGCGGGCATCGACGTTTTTGCGCAGGAGCCGCCGCCGAAAGACCATCCGTTTTTCGCCATGGACAACGTGATTGTCACGCCGCATGCGGTCGCCTGGACGCAGGAGGGACTGGACGGCAACAGCCGCGAGGCGTGCGAGAATCTTGTGCGCGCCGCCAGCGGCGAGGTCCCGCCGCATCTGGCCAATCCGCAAGCCGCGGAGCGGCCGGGAGTGCGCGAAAAACTGGCGCGGTGGAGGAAGGCGTGAAAGCGAACCGCATCCGGCAGGCGGCCGCGGAGGGCCGCGTTCCCGTCGGCCACATGCTGATGGAGTTCGCCACCGGCGGCATCGCCAAGCTTTGCGAGACCGCCGACCTGGACTTCGTGTTGATCGACATGGAGCACGGCCCGTTCGGCATCGCCGAGGCAGCCGGTCTGATTGCGCGCTTCAAGGCCACGCCGATCAGTCCGATCGTGCGCGTTCCGGCGAGCGAGTACGATTTCGTGGCGCGCGTCATGGACTGCGGCGCGCACGGCGTGATGGCTCCCAACGTGCGCACCGCCGAGCAGGCGCGCAAGCTCAACGCGGCGATGCGCTACGCTCCGGCCGGCGGCCGCGGTCTGGGGTTGGGCGCGGCGCACAACGACTTCGTTCCTCCCGACCCCGCCGCCTACATGCAGGCCGCGAACGCCCGGAATTTGCTGATCTGCCAGATCGAGAGCCGCACGGCGCTGGACAACCTGGAGGCCATCGCGCAAACTCCCGGCGTCGATTGCCTGTGGGTCGGCCACATGGACCTGACCCACTCGATGGGCATTGTCGGAGAGTTGCAGCACCCGGCGTTCCTGGCCGCGCTGCGGCGCGTGACCGCATGCGCCAAGGCCAACGGACTCTTCGCCGGCATCCAGCCCGGCGACCGGGGGCAAGCCGCCGAGTGGATCGGGATCGGCTTCGATCTGATTTCGTTCAGTTCGGATATCGGCGTTTACCGCTCGGCGCTGCGGGACGCCGTGCAGGCCGTGCGCGGCGCCGCCGCCGGTTCGGGGTCAGCCTGAAGATTCGCCGATGTCGCCGCTGCGGCTTACCGCCGATTGGAGCGCCTCGGTTTCGGCGTCGATTTCCCGTTCTTTTTTCGTTCGCCGGCGCAGCTTCGCGCGCGGCGGCGCCGGATTTTTCGAGGCGGTCAATCGGGCGTCCTCGAATCCGCGCACCGTATGGTAGATGGCGCGGTCGAAGAACGCGGATATCGCCAGCAGCAACTCCATTTCCAGTTCCCGCTCGGAAGAATCGCCCTGAACCGATCCGCGCACGAACTCGACCAGGGTTGACTTGGTTTGTGTCAGCGCGAAAACGAGCTGGTCGAGCGGCATGCCGTCGTGAAAGCGGTCGCGGCCCTTGCGCTCGTAGCTGGTGCGCAGCCGGTGCCAAGTCTGGCTTTGCAGCCAGCTTCCCAAATGCTTGTAAAGATCGTGAACCAGCTTGTGGTACTTGTTGTCGGGCATGGAGTGGTAGAACTCCGCCCGGCGGTCTTGCTTGACCGTCTCGACGACGTCCATCGCCAGCTTGTCGGCGTTGGCTTCGATCTGTTTTACGAGTTTGCGCGAAATCATAAGCTGCGCGGACCGGCGGGCTGCCCCGCGCCTGTCCATAAGACATCTTACCCTGAACCGGCGCGCCGCCGCTGCAAGGGTTTTTGCGGGCGCCGGTCCGGTCGATCAATGGACAGGCGAGGGGGAGCGGAGCGCCCCGCGGGTATGCTCGCCGTCAACCGAGTCGATGCGCACGCGCACCAGGCGCCGGGCCGGCAGATTCGGCGCGTCGATCTCGACGGGGATGAAATTGTCGGAAAGCGCCCGGCTGCAACCGCCGCGCGGCGTCAGCGAGACGGCGGAGATTTCCCGTCCCAGGAAACGCTCGCGGAAGGCGCGGTTCTTGCGCGCGATCAACTCGCGCAGAATGCCGTTGCGTTCCTTTTTGACGCTTTTGGGGACATGGCCGGCATACGCCGCCGCTTCCGTGCCTTCGCGCTCGGAGAACGAGAACACGTGCAGGTAGGTGAACGGCAGGCGCTCGATGAAATCGCGGGTTTGTGTGAAATCGGCGTCCGTTTCGCCGGGGAAGCCGACCATGACGTCGGCGCCTATGGCGGCGTCCGGCAGCGCCTCGCGGACCGCTTGCAGGCGCTGCGCGTAGTGGCGCGCCCGGTAGCGCCTGCGCATTCTCTTGAGCACGGCGTCGGAGGCCGACTGCAAGGGCATGTGAACGTGCCGGGCGATGCGCGGCGATTGGGACATGAGCGCGATCAATTCCGGCGTCCAATCCATCGGCTCGACGGAACTGAGGCGCAGTTTGCGAATGGGCGTTTCGTCGAGCAGGCCGCGGAGCAGGGAGATGAAGCGCGGACGCCCCTCGAGATCGCGCCCCCAGCGCCCGAGGTTGATGCCGGTGAGCGTCACTTCGGGGTAATCGGCGGCGAGCGTACGCACCTGACGGATGACGCTTTCGGCCGGGGCGCTGCGGCTGCGTCCGCGGACGGATGGAATGATGCAGAACGAGCAGCGGTTGTTGCAGCCGTCCTGCACCTTGACGTTGGGGCGGCTGCGGTCGCCGCCCGCGTCGAAGACCGGCTGCGCGGCCAATTGCGTTTGCCGGCCGATCTCGCCGACCAGCGAGCCGCCGGCTGCGATTTGCCCGTGATAGGCGAGGCCGGCGGCGCGTTCGTTCCCCTCGATTTGCACGAGGCGCGGCGCGACCACGTCTGCGATCACGGGTTTGTGGGAATTGCCGACGACCCACTTTACGCCGTCGAGAGCGGCCAACTCCTCGGGTTTGCGCTGGGCGTAGCAGCCGGTAACGAGGATGGCCGCGCGCGGATTGCCGCGGTACAGGCGGCGGATTTCGCGGCGCGCGTCGCGGTCGGCCTCGGCGGTGACGGTGCAGGTGTTGACCACGTACACGTCCGCCGGGCCGCGGGCCGAGACGGCTTTCAGCCCGCGGGCGGAAAGGTCAGCCGCGAGCGCGGCCCCGTCGGCCTGCGTTGCGCGGCAGCCGAAGTTCTTGACGGCGAATGTGCGCGGCGGCTGATTTTCATCGAAGCGCATCTTTTATTGAAGCACGCGCTCGGTGGAATCGGAGCCGGCTTCGGGCTCCGCTTGCAGCGTCAGGAAGCCGCCGGGCGGGGTCGAGGCTTGCCCGATGGTTACGCTGACCTCGGCATTGCCCGCCGGCAGCCCGCGGGGAATCCGAACGGAGGCCTGATACAGCCCGGCGAAGCCCGGAGAGACGCCCGCGTACAAAAGTTCGGCATCGGCGCCGCCGATGGAGGCGGAAGCGGGCAGGGTTGTTGCCGCCGCGGACGCGGCGAGCTCGCCCGGCTCGACCAGCGGGGCGGTTGCGCCCAGGCCCGTCATGAACAGGGTAACCACGTCGTTCGGCGCCGCCGGCTCAAACGCCGCTCCGGGGAGCAGCCCGCGGGCTCCGACCAGCGCCCCCGTCGTTTCGTTGACCGCGGCAATCGGGCTGCGTCCGTCCTCCATCGCAACGAAGAAGAAAAATTGCGGGCCGGCGGGGGCAAGCGGCAGATCGAAGGGGTCGCTGTCGATTTCGTCCGCTTGGCCGCAGTTGGCGAGTACGCGCACGGCGGTTTTGGTTTGGTCGGGGCGCACCGCCGCTTGCGCGTTGATCTGACCGGGGAACGCTGCGAAAATCGGCGCGCGGCGCCCGTCCATTTCCACGCAGACGCCCTTGTTGACGGTCGGCAGACCCTCTCCGGCGGCAGCTTCGGGCGGGGCTGCGGCTTCGTCCAGGATGAAGTTCGACCCCCACAGCGTCACGATGGCGTTGTACGAGCCGTTGGTTACGGGCGGCGCGCTCGAGCCGGCGCCGACAATCGCCGTGATATGCGGACGGGGAATCGCGTCGCCGAAGATGACGTGGACGATGCCGCGGTCGTCGTCTTCGCCCGGCGCGCCGACGGCCAGATCGTCGCCGATGCCTCCGCCGAAATCGCCGACGGCCATGGCGAAAGTGAAGTCGTCACCCCTCTCGGCGCGGTCGCTGAGGCCGCTTGCCCCTTGGGCGAAAACCTGATTGCCTTGTCCGGTCAGGCCGCGGGAGCTTCCCTGCAGGACGTGCAGCAGGCCGATGTTGCCGTCTTCCCCGCGCGCGCCGATAGCCAAATCGTCGAAGCGGTCGCCGTTGAAGTCGCCAGAGACGAGTTCGCTGCCGAAGCGGTCGCCGTTCTCGCGCCTGTCGGGCAAGCCGTCTTCGTCCTGCCGCCAGCGGCGGCTGCCGGCGCCGGTAAGCGCTTGCCGAGAACCGGGAATGACGATCACGTTGCCGTCGCCCCCGTCCTCGCCGAGCGAAGCCGCGGCCAGATCGTCGAAGCCGTCGCCGTTGAAGTCGCCCGCTTCGATCACGCCGCCGAAACCGTCGCCGCCTTCGCGGTCGTCGGGCAGGCCGTCGTTGTCCTGTTCGAAGCGGCGGTTGCCGGCGGAGATCAGGCCGCCCGAGGAACCCAGGATCATGTTGACCGTGCCGCGCCCCCCGTTTTCGCCCGGCGTGCCGATAATCAGGTCGTCGAAGCCGTCGCCGTTGTAGTCGCCGACGGCCAGAGCCGCCCCGAAGAGATCGCCGCTTTCGTTGTCCCCGCGCAAGCCGTCGTCGCCTTGGCGCCAGCGCTGGTTGCCGTTGTTGACCAGTCCGCGGCTCGAGCCGAAGATAATCGACACCATGCCGCTGTTGTTGTTCTCGCCCGGCGCGCCGACGGCCAGGTCGTCGAAGCCGTCGCCGTTGAAATCGCCGGTGTCGAGCG
The DNA here is from genome assembly GCA_965242705.1 of Bryobacterales bacterium. Taxonomy (GTDB): domain Bacteria; phylum Acidobacteriota; class Terriglobia; order Bryobacterales; family UBA6623; genus CATQHP01. Next base: position 2,752,984 of record OZ251486.1, on the reverse strand, counting down.
TCGAGGCGAAGAAGTCGCCGCCTTCGGCATCGCCGCGCAGCCCGTCGTGCCCCTGCCGCCACGCCTGGTTTCCGTCCGGCGTCAAACCTTCCGCTGAGCCGTAGATCGCGTGGACGATTCCTCTTGCTCCGTCTTCGCCGTTTGCGCCGGCGGCCAAGTCGCAATAGCCGTCCGCGTTGAAATCGCCGCCGCTCAGCGCGATGCCGAACTGGTCGCTGCGCTCGGCGTTGCCGTCGATGCCGTTGACCCCCTGCTCCCAGTTTTGATTGCCTTGCGGGGCAAGGCCGGCGCCGTCGGAGTAGATGACGTTGACGATCCCCCGCGCGCTGCTTTCGCCCGGCGCGCCGACGGCCAGATCGTCGAAGCCGTCGCCGTTGAAATCGCAGGCGGCCAGCGCGTTGGCGAAGCGGTCGTTGCGCTCGTAGTTGCCCGCGATTCCGTCGGCGCCCTGTTGGAAGCGCTGGTTGCCGTTCGTGGTCAGTTGCGCCGCGCCGGGCGCCGCGCCGGCAAGCAGCAGAAAGACGAGACCGGCTTGCGGACGAGGGGCCATTGCTGAAAGTATAAGGCGGCGCCTACAGTCTGACCCGCACCCATTTCTTGCCCAGGCGGATGGTCAATTCGCTGACGCCGGGGCCCGGCGTGAAGCTCATTTCGCGGTGTTTCTCGCCGTTGATCGAAACGGCGTTTTCCTTGAGCTTGCGGTTGGCCTCGCTGCCGGATTTGGCCAGGCCGACGGCGCGCAGCAGCTTGTCGATGCGGATGGCGGGGCCGCCGGCGAGCTCGCTCGGCAGGGCGAATTCGGCCATCTCTTCGGGTATCTGTTTTTGCTGGACGACCTTGCGGAAGGTTTCCGCGGCGCGGCCGGCGGCGGCGCTCGAGTGAAAGTCGGCAACGATGCGCGCGGCCAACTCGTGCTTGGCGTCCATGGGGTGTTTCTCTCCTGCGGCGGCGGCCCGCCGCAGGGCGGCGATCGCGTCGAGCGGAAGATCGGTCAGCAACTCGTAGTAGCGGTACATCAAGGCGTCGGAGATTTGCATGACCTTGCGGTACATGACTTCGGGCGGCTCGCGGACGCCGATGTAGTTGTTGAGCGATTTCGACATTTTTTGTTCGCCGTCGATGCCTTCGAGTATGGGCAGGGTCATGGCGATCTGCCGCCGGACGCCGAAATCGCCCTGGATTTCGCGTCCGACCAGCAGGTTGAACTTCTGGTCGACGCCGCCCAACTCGACGTCGGCCTCGAGCGCCACCGAGTCGTAGGCCTGGGTCAGCGGGTAGAGCAGTTCATGCACGGAAATAGGCTTGTTTTCGCGGAAACGCCTGGAAAAGTCGTCGCGCTCGAGCAGCCGGGCGACCGTATATTTCGAGCAGAGATCGATCAGCCCCAGCGCGCCGAGTTCCAGCAGCCACTCGCTGTTGAAACGCACTTCCGTTTTTTCCGGGTCGAGGATTTGGAACACCTGTTGCTTGTAGGTTTCCGCGTTGGCCGCGATTTTCGCGCGGGTCATCGGCGGCCGCGCCGCGTTGCGTCCGCTGGGGTCGCCGATCAATCCGGTTACGTCGCCGATGAGGAAGACCGCCGTATGGCCGAGGTCTTGAAAGTGCTTCATCTTGCGCAGCAGCACGGTATGGCCGAGATGCAGGTCGGGCGCGGTCGGGTCGAAGCCCGCCTTGACGCGCAGCGGGCGGCCCTCTTCGGCGCAGTCGATGAGCCGCTGTCTGAGGCCGCCTTCGGGGATGATTTCGGCGCAGCCTTTCTTCAAGTACGCGGCTTGCTGGTCGATGGTCATGTGCGGCGGGGAACGCGGAGCACGCGCCGGCCTTCGATGCGGTAGGCGCCGTCGAGCACCGTGCGGATCGCTTCGGCGTAGATGCGGTGCTCTTCTTTCAGAATACGCGCCGCCAGCGCCGCTTCGTCGTCGTCGTCATGGACGGGAACGGCGGCTTGGGCGATGATCGGCCCCGAGTCGAGCCTTTCGTCCACGAAATGAACCGTGCAGCCCGAGAAGCGCACGCCGTATTCCAGCGCCTGATGCTGGGCTTCGAGGCCGGGGAAGGCCGGCAGCAACGAGGGGTGGACGTTGAGGATGCGCTCAGGGAACTGCTCCACGAAATAGGCGCTGAGCAGGCGCATGAACCCGGCGAGGCAGACCAGGTCGACGTTTTCTTCGCGCAGGCGCTTGACGATCAGGCGGTCGTAGTCTTCGCGCTCCATCGCCCGCGAGCGGATGCACTCGGCCTCGAGGCCGCGCGCGCGGGCGCGTTCGAGCCCCGCGGCGCGCGGCGTGTTGCTGATGACGACGGCGATTTCGGCGTCGATGCGCCCGGCGTCGATGTTGTCGGCGATGGCTTCCATATTGGAGCCGCGCCCCGAAATCAGAATGCCCAGGCGCTTCATGCGTGGTAAACGACTCCTCTTCCGCCCCGCTCGACGCTGCCGACGATCGCGGGCCTTTCCTTGAGTTCCCGCAAGAGGGCGAGAGCGCGGCCGGCTTCCCGGCGGGGCGTACAGACGATCATGCCCAGGCCCATGTTGAAGGTTCGCAGCATTTCGTCTTCGGCGATGCCGCCGAGCCGCTGCAGCAGTTTGAAGACCGGCGGAACCCGCCACGAGCCCAGGCGGATATGGGCTTCGAAGCGCTTGGGCAGCATGCGCGGCGTGTTGCCGGTGATGCCGCCGCCGGTGACGTGCGCCGCGCCGAGCAGCAGGCCGGCCTCGGCCAGCGCGCGCAGCGCCGGCAGATAGCTGCGGTGGACCTTGAGCAGCTCTTTGCCGACCGTGGTGCGCAGCTCCGGCACGCGGGTGTCGACCGTGTACCCGGCTACGTCGAAGAACAGTTTGCGCGCCAGCGAATAGCCGTTGGTGTGCAGTCCGCTGGAAGGCAGGCCGATCAGCACGCTGCCCTCGCGCACTTTCGAGCCGTCGATCAGCGCCGAACGCTCGCAGGCGCCAACGATGAAGCCGGCCAAGTCGTATTCGCCCGCCGCGTACATGCCGGGCATTTCCGCCGTTTCGCCGCCGATCAGCGCCACGCCGTTTTGCTTGCAGGCGGCGGCGATGCCCTTGACGACGCTCGCGGCGGCGCGCGCCTCGAGTTTGCCGGCGGCGAAGTAATCGAGGAAAAACAGCGGCTCGGCGCCTTGCACGGCGATGTCGTTGACGCAGTGGTTGACCAGACAGCGGCCGACCGTGTCGTGCTTGTCCATGGCGAAAGCGACGTTGAGCTTCGTGCCGACCCCGTCAGCGGAACTGACCAGCACGGGATCGCGGAGCCGCTTGCCCGCCGTCGAGTAGGCGGCGCCGAAAGCGCCGATGCCGGTCAATACGTTGCCGTCGAACGTTGCGCGGGCATAACGCTTGAAGCGTTCCGTAGCGCGGCCGGCTTCGTCGATATCGACGCCTGCATCGGCGTAGGTCAGAGCGCGTTTGGCCATGAGTCGAAAGGATGATTATCGCAAGCGGCAAGCTGCGCCGAAGAATCTCGGTTGGCCGCATCCCGCCCGGCGAGCTTTCAGAAAACGCCCGCGGGATTTCGAGCGTGTTGCGGTAACTCACGATACACTGAGATTCGTAGCCGAGGAAAAAGCGCTCGTGCCCCGAACTCGCGAGAAATCCGCCGCTCAAGCTGCCCCTGAGACGCCGGCCGCTGTCCCTGTGATCGCGGTGATCGCGGAGAAAGATGACTGCCGGATTCAGGCGCCCGTTGACGAGACGCCGGCCGACCCGATCGAGAAGCGCAAGCAAGCCCGGCCGCGCGTCATGGCCGCCTACCGCGGCAGTCATGAAGCCTACGGCGAGCTTTACAAGAAGCTCGCGGAATGACGGACTACCTCACGCCGGCGGAAGCGCTCGCCATTCACGCGGATCAGATTGAGCGTTACGGCGGAGTGCAAGAGGTGCGGGATATCGGCCTTTTGGAGGCTGCGCTCTGTCGGCCGCAAACCGGCTACTATGCCGATCTCATCGAAGAAGCCGCCGCGTTGTGGGAAAGTCTATCCCAAAATCATCCTTTTATCGACGGCAACAAGCGCACGGCCTTTGCCGCGATGTACACGTTTTTGGCGATCAACGGCGCGCAACTCACGGCCGATGCAGGGGAGTCCTACACCTTTATTTCCGGGCTGTATGAAACAGGAACGTTCCGCTTTGACCATTTGGAGCCATGGCTGCGGCGCAACGTCAAGGTGATCTCGGTTCGACCGTCGATGCGCCAAAAGTAGCGTATTCGAACGTTGCGCGGGCATAGCGCTTGAAGCGTTCCGTAGCGCGGTCGGCTTCGCCGATATCGACGCCTGCATCGGCGTAGATCAGATCGCGTTTGGCCATGAGTCGAAAGGATGATTACCGCAGCGGCGGGGAAGGGCGACACGCGCCCGCCGCTGCGCGGCGGGCGCGCTTACACTGGAAGTTCGATGCCCGACCCGCTCGACGCCCAATGCCTCGCCGCGCAAGAGGCCGTCCGCGGCAAGTTCAACGACTGGGTGCGCGAGGGCAAATCGCGGGGCATGGAGCGCCGCCACCGCCGCTTGGCCGAGCATATGTTCGCGCGTTTCGAGCTCGAGTCGACCGACCGCGTCCTCGACATCGGCTGCGGCGACGGCTGGACCGCGCGCATGATCGCGCCGCTGCTGCCCGAGGGCGCCGTCGTCGGCATCGACATCGCCGACGAAATGATCGGCGAGGCGCGCCGGTTGTCGGGCGCGCTCGACAACGTGCTCTTCGCCCCGGCGCCGGCTGAGCGGATTCCCTGGGCCGAGGACTACTTTACCCACGTCATCGGCATCGAGTCGGCCTATTACTGGCCGTCGCCCGAGCGGGTTGCGCAGGAAATTTTCCGCGTGGCGGCCTATGGGGGGCGCTTCCACCTGCTTTTCAATTTCTACAGGGAAAACCCGTATTCCCACGATTGGCCCGAGGGCATGGGGCTGGCCATGCAACTCAAGAGCGCCGCTGAATGGGCCGAGCTTTTCCGCGCGCGCGGCTTCGAGCGGGTCGAGGCCGAGCGCATTCCCGACGACTCGCCGATTCCCGACTCGAAGCAGGGCCGCGAGCGGGAAATCCGCGAAGGCCTGCAGCGCGAAGGGGCGCTTTACCTGAGCGGACGGAAACCCGCCCTGCCGCCGCGGGCCGCGCAGCCGCCCGCGCTGCGCGTCCTCGGTTGACGCGGCGGGCAGGCGAATTCGGTTATTGTGGAACGGTTGCAAGGAAACGGATTCATGTTCAGAACCAGAATCACCGAGATGTTCGGCATCGAGTACCCGATCATTCAGGGCGGGCTGATGTGGCTGGCGCGCGCCGAGTTGGCCGCCGCCGCGGCCGAGGCCGGGGGCATCGGCTTCATGACCGCCCTGACGCATCCGCACCCGGAGCTTCTGCGCGACGAGATCTGCAAGGCGCGCGAGCTTACCCGCAAGCCTTTCGGCGTCAATCTGACGTTTCTGCCGTCGCTGCGGCCGCCCGATTTTCCGGCCTACGTCAATGTCTGCATCGAGGAGGGCGTGAAGTTCATCGAGACCGCCGGCCGCAACCCGCAGGAGTTCCTGCCCGCGCTCAACGAGGCCGGCGTGAAGGTCATCCACAAATGCACCTCCATCCGCCACGCGCTCAAGGCGCAGCGCATCGGCTGCGCCGCGGTCAGCATCGACGGTTTCGAGTGCGCCGGGCATCCCGGCGAAGACGACGTGACCTCGCTGATTCTGATTCCCTTGGCGGCCGATGCGCTCGACATTCCGATCGTGGCCTCGGGCGGTTTCGGCGACGGCCGCGGCCTGGTGGCCGCGCTGGCCCTGGGCGCCGACGGCATGAACATGGGCACGCGCTTCGTGGCCACGCGCGAATGTCCGATTCACGACAACGTCAAGCAGGCGCTGGTCAACGCCTCGGAGCGCGATACCCGCCTGCTGATGCGCTCGCTGCGCAACACCGCCCGCTATCTGGCCAACCGCAACACCGAAAAGGTGCTCGAGATCGAAGCCCGCGGCAACGCCACCATCGACGACATCAAGCAGTACATGTCGGGACTCGAAGGCAAGAAGATGATCGAGAGCGGCGATCTCGACAACGGCGTCTTTTCCGCCGGACAGGTCATCGGCATGATCCGCGGCGTGCCTACGGTGCAGGAACTCTTCGACGAAATCGTCGGCGAAGCCCGCGCGCTGATGACCGAGCGGCTGCCGAACATGGTCGAGCAGGCCGTCATGGCCTGACGCGATGACTGTAGGGGGGCGAAGAACATCATGATCGACGGCGCGCGAACCCTTCCGACCCAGCACTTGTCTATCCGCGTACCTTGGCACGATGCGGGATGGGGTGGGACTGTCTGCAACGATCCCGCGAATAATACGGCTTGTCGGGCGCTCAAGTCGATTGCCGAAAAGAAGGACGACGCGGCGGAAACGGACGTGGCCGGGCTGTCTTTTGAGGAGCTTGCACCCCGTCAACTGCCGCCGTGTATTGGGGAACGAGCGGCGTTCATGGCGCCATTCCCAGTCACAATCACCAAGAAACATCCATATGCAGAGAGCAGTCCGGAGACGCATGGCCATCTGCGGCCAACACGGTTCACGATGCCGCCTTACAGTGCTGCTTGCGTGCCGTTTCGCTGGATGAGGCAGGAGGAAAGCGGCGAGCTCACTAAGCGTTATCATCTGGTTTATCAACCGGACAGGGAGTCCCAATTTACCTTCGGGCCAGACTGGATACAGGACCGTTCCAACCAGCTCGTGATGCTGGATACGTTTTTCGGGGCGGTACGCCCTGAACAGTCACTATGTTTTTTTTATGCGAAGGACTCACCGCTTTCCGCTGCGGCGGGCAGAGTCATCGTCGGCGTCGGCTTGGTGCGTTCAGTGCATGAATCAGTCGAATACGAGTACTCGACACCGAACCCGCCGCACAGAAGCGTTATTTGGGAAAGGAATATCGAGCATTCGATTCGACCTGATTGGCGAGAGGGTTTTGTGTTCCCTTACCAGAAATTGTTCGATGCCGCCCTTGAAAAAGGGATAGACCCCGAGCAATTCGTCGCCTTCGCGCCGGATGAAGCATTCTGGAGTTTCTCGTATGTTTCCGAGCACGTATCGAACGATCACGCCATAGCCGCTGTGTTGCAATGTTTGAGGGCGCTGGAAAAGATTGAAGCTGTATTTCCTGAACTGCTCGGGCCGTGGAGACGCATGTCGGAGTGGCTTGACGGACAACTCAATCGCCTTTGGCGGATGCGCGGCCCTTTCCCCGGCTTCGGTTCCGCTCTTGCGGCATTCCTCGGCACGGGCGGCAATCTGGTTGCCTACGAATTGGCCGATGAGTGCGCCGCGAAAAGCGCAGACGAAAAAATGGATCCGTGGCCCGCCTTCGAACGAGTGGTGCAGTCGCCCGAACGCGCAGACGGCGCGGCGAAAAAGGTCGTTGGCGAAGGTTTCGCCCGTGCGTGGCAAGCAATGGCCGCCGACAGGAAAGAATTGCTCAAGCTGCTCAGTCGATTCTCATTGGAAGCGCCTCAAGCAGGACGCTTTTTCAATCCCGATCAACGCCCTGCCGGTGTTGATGACTCCGCTTTGCTGAACAATCCCTATCTCCTCTACGAGATCGATCGCTTTTCCGAAGATCCTGTTTTTGTGTCAACGATTGACCGAGGCATGCTTCCCGATCAAGCGATACGAGAGGCATACCCATTGTCGGATCGGTCGCGGCTGGAGGACAAGGTAGATCCTCGCAGAGTACGCGCGTTGATGGTCGCTGCGCTCGAGCAGGCCGGCGAGGATGGGCATACTTTGCTGCCTCGGGAAAGATTGACCAGCGCTATCGAACGCATGCCGCTGGACACGGACTGCCCGATAGGGCCGGACGTACTTGCGGGCATGGGCGACGTGCTTGACGGGGAGATCGAACCCGTGGAGATGGGCGATGGAAGCCGCGGGTATCAACTCCGCCGCATGGTGGAAAACGCCGATCTCATCCGCCGTACCGTAAAGAAGCGAGTCGGCGACAAGAGCCGCCGCCATGAAGGGGCGCATGAATTTCGAAAAGTGGTGGACAATGGGCTCCGCGATGTTCAGTCAGATGACTCGGAAGCAGAGGAGAAAGCACGTATCGAGAAGACCGCGGCGCTGGAGGAACTCTTTGCCTCGCGTTTCTCCGTGTTGGTCGGCGCTGCAGGAACCGGCAAGACCAAGCTGCTGAAGATGCTGTGCAGTCTGCCGGAAGTCGAATCCGGCGGCGTGTTATTGCTTGCGCCCACAGGCAAGGCTCGCGTCCAGATGGAGAAAGGCGTCGGCATGCCCGGCGGCTTTACGCTTGCACAATTTCTGATGGAATATGACAAGCGTTACGACCCAAAGACGGGCCGATATATGGCGACTGGCAGCGCAAAGCGTTGCAGCAAATACCGAACCGTGATCGTCGACGAGTGTTCGATGCTGACGGAGGAGCAGTTGGCGGCGCTTCTGGATGCCCTGACCGGAGTTGACCGGCTCGTGCTGGTCGGAGATACTCGACAATTGCCCCCGATCGGCAGCGGCCGTCCGTTCGTGGATATTGTCAGGGAACTCGAACCCGATAACGTGGAGCATATCTTTCCCCGTGTTGGACGCGGGTATGCGGAGTTGACGGCGCCGCGTCGACAACAGGGGAAGATACGCGCCGATTTGCGGCTGGCCGGCTGGTTCGGAGGCAACCCGGATCCTGCCGCGGACGAAATATGGGACAGCCTGGAGTCGGAAAACAGGAAAGAGATCCGGTTCGAGAGTTGGGCTGACGCCGACGAACTCCGCGAGAAGCTGCTCCGAGCGGTAGTGGAAGAGCTTGAACTCGATGGCCCCGAGGATGAGCTGGGGTTCGAACGTAGTTTGGGGGCTAAGGTGTTCAATGGCAACACATTTTTTAGGAGCGGCCACCCTGATCCACGCAGCCGTGAGCCAGAGGCGCCGCCAGCCGAACAGTGGCAAATCATATCCCCGGTGCGCGGCGCAAACCATGGCGTGGAGACGCTCAATCGGTTCGTACAGCAGACGTTCCGCAAGACGTGGCTGGGGAAAGCGACAGCCTGGCATAGAAGGGTAAATCCTCCGATTGGCCGCCAGGGCATCATTTATGGCGATAAGGTGATCAATCTGGCGAACAGCAGCAATCGGACGGTTTATCCCAACCGCAAATCGTATGTGGCAAACGGCGACGTCGGTCTTGTCGTCGGCAATTACAGGAGGGACGGGCAATCGAGGGTGTTTTCGTTCCTTGAAGTGGAGTTTACGTCACAGCCGGGTTACGATTATGATTTCCGGGCTTCGGAATTTAACAGCGAAAGTCCGCCGCCCCTGGAGCTTGCATACGCGCTGACTGTACACAAGACGCAAGGCAGCGAATTCGGCACGACCCTGATTGTATTGCCCGATCCCTGTTGGCTGCTGTCCAGAGAGCTTCTTTATACGGCAATGACGCGCCAAAGGAATCGAGTTGTCATCCTGCATCAAGGGGCCGCTCGAGACTTGCGAAAGTATGCGAATGAAATCTATTCTGAAGTCGCGCGCCGCCTGACCAATTTGTTCGCACCGCCGAAGCCTGTTCCCTTCGATGTCGAGGGCTGCGAAAGATTCCTGGAAGAGCGCCTCATCCATCGAACAAAGCAAGGCGATCTGGTCCGTTCGAAGTCCGAAGTCATCATTGCAAACGAACTCCTGGCGCAAGGCGTATCCCGCTACGAGTACGAATCGCCGCTGAAGCTGCCGAACGGCGAGACGCGGTACCCGGACTTCACGATTATTGATGATGACACCGGAGAGCGGTATTACTGGGAGCACCTCGGGCTCTTGCACAATCCGGACTACAAGGAGCGTTGGGAACAAAAACTCGCGTCCTACCGAAAAGCAGGCATTATCCCTCATGACGAGGGGGGTAAACGCGAAGCGACGTTGGTCGTCACGCGCGACGAACCCAATGGGGGAATCGACTCCGAGGCGATTGCAAACCTGATCAAGGAAGTACTGATGTCGTGACGATTCAGGATATCCCAGGAAGGTTCGCAAGAAAGTTCTGACACTTGGCCGCGATCTGTCTGTTGCGGCGCTTATACTGGAACGAATGGCGGCGCAACGAAATCCAGAGGCGGCCGCTCTTGCCGCAGACGGCGCGGACTGGAATTCGGAGGAGTATTTCAAGACGGCAACGGCTGCCGATGTGTCCCGCAGTCTGGCCGACGGCGCAGATCCCAACGCACGAGACGAGGACGGCAGGACGCCCCTGCACTATGCCGCCAGTGTGAACGAGAACCCCGCTGTCATCGCTGCGTTCAAGGATGCAGGGGCGAACATTGAGGCGCGGGACAAGGACGGCGAGACGCCTCTGCATCATGCTGCTTGGGGGAGCAAGAACCCCGCCATCATCGCCGTGCTCAAGGGTACCGGGGCGGACCTCGAGGCGCGGGACAAGGACGGCGGGACGCCCCTGCACCATGCTGCTTGGTTGAACGAGAACCCCGCTATCATCGCTGCGCTCAAGGATGCCGGGGCGAATATCGAAGCACGGGACAAGGACGGCAGGACGCCCCTGCACCGAGCTGCTTGGGGGAGCGAGAACCCCGCTATCATCGCCGCGCTCAAGGATGCCGGGGCGAACATCGAGGCGCGGGACAAGGACGGCAGGACGCCCCTGCACTTTGCCGCATGGTTGAACGAGAACCCCGCAATCATCGTGGTGCTCAAGGATGCCGGGGCAAACATCGAAGCACAGGACAAGGACGGCGGGACCCCGCTGCACTATGCCGCCAGTGGGAATAAGAACCTCGCAATCATCGCGGTGCTCAAGGATGCCGGGGCGAACATCGAGGCGCGGAACAAGGACGGCGAGACTCCCCTGCATCATGCTGCTGTGAGGAGCAAGAACCCCGCAATCATCGCGGTGCTCAAGGATGCCGGGGCGAACATCGAGGCGCGGGACGAGTTCGGCAGGACGCCCCTGCATCATGCTGCTTGGTTGAACGAGAGCCCCGCTGTCATCGCTGCGCTCAAGGATGCCGGGGCGAATATCGAAGCACGGGACAAGGACGGCGGGACGCCCCTGCATGATGCTGCTGGGGGGAGCAAGAACCCTGCCATCATCGCCGCGCTCAAGGATGCCGGGGCGAACATCGAGGCGCGGGACGACGAGTTCGGCAGGACGCCCCTGCATCATGCTGCTTGGTTGAACGAGAGCCCCGCTGTCATCGCCGCGCTCAAGGATGCCGGGGCGGATATCAAGGCACGGGACAAGGGCGGCAGGACGCCCCTGCATCATGCTGCTTGGGGAAGCAAGAACCCCGCAGTCGTCGCGGCACTGCTGGATGCCGGCGCCGACCCCACGGCACGGACCGAGAGCGGCAAGACGCCTTGGGATTACGCCAAAGACAACGAGGCGCTCCAGGGAACCGATGTCTATTGGCGGTTGAACGACGCGCAGTATTGATTGCGGGCGGGTCTCTGGGCGGGGTGTTTCGCGGCGCTTATACTGGAACGAATGGCGGCGCGAAATCTGGCGGCGGGCGCTTTTGCCGCAGACGGCGCGGACTGGAACTCGGAGAGGTATTTCAAGACGGCGGGGGCCGATGACTTGGCGCGCCGCTTGGCCGCCGGGGCCGACCCCAACGCGCGGGACAAGAACGGCAAGACTCCGCTGCACCACGCCGCCGAGTGGATCGCGCATCCCGCGGTCATCAAGGCGTTGGCGGCCGCCGGCGCGAACGTCGAGGCGCGGTCCGTCGAAAACGGCTGGACGCCGCTGCACCTTGCCGCCGGATTCAACGAGCGCGCCTCCGCCTCATCCGCTCTGCTCGACGCCGGGGCGGACATCAACGCGCGCGACAAAACCGGCTCGACGCCGCTGCATCTGGCCGCCGGGCTGAACGCGCAGCCGGCCGTCATCGCCTGGCTGGCGGCCGCCGGGGCCGACCCCAAGGCGCGGGACAAGGCCGGCAAGACGCCGCTGCACCGCGCCGCCGCCAGGGTCAAGTCCGCCGTCTCCGCCGCGCTGCTGGCCGCCGGCGCGGAGATCGACGCGCGGGACGAAAAGGGCTGCTCCTGCCTGCATCTTGCCGCCGGATTGAATGAGAATCCCGCGGTCATCGCCGCTTTGCGGGCCGCCGGGGCGGACCGCAACGCGCGGGACAAGGCCGGCTGGACGCCGCTGCACTTCGCCGCCGCATTCAACGAGCACGCCGCCGTCGTTGCGGCGCTGCTGGCCGCCGGGGCGGACATCAAGGCGCGGGACAGCGCCGGCATGACGCCGCTGCACCGCGCCGCCGCGTTCAACAGACGCCCCGCCGTCATCGAGGCGCTGGCCGCCGCCGGCGCGGACGTCGAAGCGCGGGACAATGCCGGCATGACGCCGCTGCACCGCGCCGCCGAACGCAACAGGAATCCCGCCGTGGTCGCCGCGCTGACGGCCGCCGGCGCCGACCTCAGGGCGCGGAACAAGGACGGCAAGACGCCCTGGAATTACGCCAAGAACAACGAGGCGCTCCAGGGAACCGACGTCTATTGGCGGCTGAACGACGCGCAGTATTGACTTTGCGGCGCTTATACTGGATGGACAATGAGGCCGCGAACGACAGCGCCGCCCCCCGTTGTCGCCGATTGGAACTCGAAGCGTTACTTTCGAGGGGCGGAAGCGAAAGACGTGGCCGCCCGCCTGCGGTCGGGCGCGGACCCCAACGCGCGCTCCGACAAGGGCGAAACGCCGCTGCACTACGCGGCCGGATTGAACGAGAACCCCGCGGTCATCGCCGCGCTGACTGACGCCGGGGCCGACCCCAAGGCGCGGAGCGAGCACGGCTGGACGCCGCTGCATCGAGCCGCCGGGTTCAACCGCAACCCGGCGGTGACGGCGGCGTTTCTGGAGGCCGGAGCGGACGTAGAGGCGCGGGACGATGACGGCTGGACGCCGCTGCATCTGGCGGCGGGATTCAACGACAACCCCGCGGTGATCGAAGCGCTGGCGGCGGGCGGCGCGGATATCGCGGCGCAGGACGAAAACGGACGGCTGCCGCTGCATTTCGCGGCCTTCAACGAGAACCCGGCCGTGGTCAAGGCGCTGGCCGCCGCCGGGGCGGACGTGGAGGCGCTGGGCGCCGCGGACGGTTGGCCTCCGCTGCACTTGGCGGCGGGGTTCAACGAGAATCCTTCGGTGGCCGCGGCGCTGGCGGCGGCCGGCGCGGACCCCAACGCGCGCGACGAGCACGGCTGGACGCCGCTGTACCGCGCGGCCTGGTTCAATGAGAACCCCGCGGTGATCGCCGCGCTGCTGGCCGCCGGCGCGCAACTGGAGGCCCCGAGCGAGAGCGGCCTGACCCCTTTGCATCTCGCCGCCGGGTCGAACGAGAGCCCCGCCGTCGCCGCCGCGCTGCTGGCCGCCGGAGCGGACCCGAAGGCGCGGGACAGGAAGGGTTGGACGCCCCTGCACAGCGCGGCGGGATTGAATGAAAATCCCGCGGTGATCGAGACGCTGCTGGCCGTCGGCGCGGACCCCGCCGCGCGGGACAAGATCGGCTGGACGCCGTTGCATCTGGCGGCCGGTTTCAACCGCAATCCCGCCGCGGCGGCGGCCTTGCTGACCGCGGGGGCGGAACTCGAGGCGCGGGCCAATGACGGCAAGAGGCCGCTGCACATGGCGGCCGGATTCAACGAGAACCCTGCCGTGATCGAATCGCTGCTGGCCGTCGGCGCCGCTTCCGGGGCGCGGGACGACGACGGCGAGACGCCCTGGGACTACGCCAAGGACAGGAAGCCGCTCAAGGGGTCGGACGCCTGCCGGCGGCTGCGCGGCGTAGGGGTCGTGTACGAATTTCCCGCCGCGGGCTCCCGGCGGCCGGCTGCGCGGGGCTTCAACCGAGACTCTGCTTGAGCTTGGCCGCGAAGCGGGCGACGTCGATGACGAAGCGCTCGTGGGTTCCCCTGCCGATTGTCTTTTCGCCCTGCAGGGCTTCGACGTCGAAGGCGACGCGGCGGCGATCGATCTCTTTCACTGCGGCGCGGTAGGTGATTTCGCTGCCCATCGGCGCGGCGGCCAGATGCTCGATGCAGACTTTCGTTCCCACGCTGTCCTGCCCTTCCTCAAGGTGGGGCAGGATGGCTTCGCGGCTGCACATTTCCATGTACATGATCATGCTCGGCGTCGAAAGCGACGGGCGCACGCCGCCGCCGAGAAAGGTGATCGAGTCGTCGCGGCGCACAGTGCGCTTTTGTTCGAGGCGTTTCTGTTCGAGGGAAGTTTCGGTTGGCGGCATATCTCGAAAGGATACAGGGCCGACGGGGGCGGGCGTCAACGCGCGGGGCGAAGCCGCGGCGGGCGGGCGGCTTTCACGCCTTCGCGGCGGCTCGTTTTCCTTGCGCGGGATTTCCCGTTGATAGAATGAATGCGCATGCGCCGGCTGATTTCATGTTTGGCGGTCGTTTTGGCGCTGCCGATGCTTGCCGCGGACGCTCTGCGCGAGGCGGCCGAGGCGCTTGAGAAAAACGATTTCGCCGCGGCCATTCCGCATCTGGAGGCGGCGCTGGCCGCCGACGCGGAGAACGCCAACGCGCGGTTCAACCTGGCCTACGCCTATCTGCAAACCGGCGATGAGGCGCGCGCGGTGGAGCAGTACCGGGCGCTGGCCGCGGCGCAGCCCGAGTCGACGCAGGCGCGGCGCAACCTGGCCATGCTGCTGATGCGCGGCGGGCGTCCGGGGGAAGCCGCGGCGCATTGGGCGGCGCTGGCGGCGGCGAGTCCGGAAGACTTTTCCCTGCATTTGGCCTGGGCGGACGCGCTGGACCAGTCGGGCGATTTGGCCGGCGCCGTCGAGCCGTACAAGCGGGCGGTTGCCCTGGACGGGGCATCGACGGACGCGCTGCTCGGGCTGGGTTACTCCTTGGCGCGGCTGCGCCGTTTCGACGAGGCCGCGCCGTATTATCTGCGCGCCGCGGAACTGGACCCCGCGGTGGAGTCGATGACCCTGCAGCTTGCCGACGAGATGGAGCGGCGGGGCATGCAGACCGACGCGCTGGAACTCTACCGCCGTTACGCCCGCAAGCATCCCGACGAGGCCGCCGTGCAGGAACGGGCGGGCATGATCCTGCTGGAGCGGCGGCGTTTTCGGCAGGCTGCCGAGGCGCTTGAAAAGGCCGTCGCGCTCGATTCGACCGCGGCCAACAGGGCCGCCCTGGCCGAGGCGTACGCGCATCTGGGGGACGAGCGGCGCGGCGCGCGGCAGTTGCGCGAGGCGGTCAACGCAGACCCGGCAAGCGCTGCGTTGCGCGTGCGCTACGCCAATGGGCTGCTGGCCTTGCGGCGGTTCGAGGAAGCCGCGCAGCAGTATCTGGCCGCGGTGGAGCGGAAAGCGGACACGGCGGACGGCTGGAACGGGCTGGCTTTCACCATGTTTCAGTTGGAGAACTACCCGGCGGCGTTGAAAGCCCTGGAGCAGTCGGAGAAACTCGGCGCGCTCAAGCCCGCTGGCATCTACCTCAAGGCGCTTGCGCAAGACAAGCTGCAACTTTACGAGGAAGCCAGGCGCAGCTACGAAAAATTTCTCGCGGCGGCGCCGGACATGGAAGATGAAGTCTGGAAGGCCGGCGAGCGCGTCAAGGTGATCGACAAGGTGTTGAAGCGATGAAGAGCCGCAGGCAATGGGCGCCGCTGCTTGCTTTCGCCGCGTTCGCCGGCGGGGGCGCGGCGTCTTTGGCGGGGCCGGCCGTCGGGGCGTTGGCTTCCATCGAAGCCGAACCGAGCCTCGAACGGCGTTCGCGGCTTGCTCTGGAGTTCGCGCACGCCAGGGTTCGGCGGGTCGTCGATGCGTATCTGGGAGGCGACGCCGAACAGGCGCGCGGCTCGGCGAGGGAAATCGCGTCCGCCGTGGAGTTGTCGTGGGCTTCGCTGGAAGCGACCGGAAAGCATGCGCGGCGCAACCCCAAGCATTTCAAGCGCGCCGAAATCCAGACCCGCAAGCTCGCCGCGGCGCTCAAGGAGGCGCAGCGGGAACTCCATTACGAGGAGCAGCGCGAGCTCGATGGGCTGATTGCCGGCATCGAGGAGATACACAGCAAGCTGCTGCTGGCCATCATGAGCCGTAAATCGAAATGAGGTTCGCCGAGATGAGACTTTGCATTGCGCTGTTGGTTTCGCTGCTGTCCGCGCCGTTGGGGGCGCAGGAGATTGGCGGCGGCAAGGAGTTTTTGACCGACTACGAGATCGACGTTCTGCGCGACAAGCAGAAACCCAGGGAGCGCATCGCCGCCTATCTCAAGTTCGCCTCGCTGCGGCTGGAGTTGATCGACCAGTTGACGGCCGCGGATGAGGCGGGCAGGGGCGCCAAGCTGCACCGCAATCTGGAGGAATACGGCCGCATTATCGAGGCCGTCGATACGGTCATCGACGACGCCTTGGCGCGCGGCCTCGACATGGACAAGGCGCTCGAAGGCCTGGTTGCCGGCGAGGAAGCGTTTCTGGCTCGTCTGGAAAAACTGCAAGAGGCCGAGCCGAGCGATTTGTGGCGCTATGAGTTCGTGCTGGAAGACGCCATCGAGATGACCAGGGACAGCATCGAGCTTTCGGCGCAGGATCTCGGCGAGCGCACGCGCGGGGTGCTGCAGGAAGACCGGGCGGAGCAGCAGCGGCGGGAAGCGACGATGTCGGCCTCGCGCAAGAAAGACCTCGACCGCGACCGGGCGAAGCAGGCGGAGAAGGAGAGCGAGTACAAGAGCAAGCGTCCGACGCTGCTGCGGCCGGGCGAAAAGCTCGGCGAACGCAAGTAGCCGTCAGCGCACCGGCAGCATGACCGTGTTGCTGCCGACGCCGTTCACCGCAACCGTCAGTTCCAGGTTGCCGACGGGCAGCCCTGCGGGTATCGTTGCGTTCACTTGGTAGAGTCCGACGAACCCCGGCGTCAGCCCGGAAAAGACGACCGCCGCCTCGCGTCCGCCGATGCGCGCAA
This sequence comes from Bryobacterales bacterium, assembly GCA_965242705.1. Taxonomy (GTDB): domain Bacteria; phylum Acidobacteriota; class Terriglobia; order Bryobacterales; family UBA6623; genus CATQHP01. Next base: position 2,736,050 of record OZ251486.1, on the reverse strand, counting down.
CGGGCGTTCGCCGCGTACGCGCCAGACTCGCCGCCGAGGCCGCCCCGCCCGTAGCCTGCGCCGTATCGACGGGGCCGTTTCCGGTCGTGTAGATCACCACGGTATCGCCGGCGCGGGCCGGATTGGCGGGCGTGACGAGAGCGCCGGCGGCGTGGGTGACGATGCCGAAACGCGTATTGCCGGAGGGGTAATCGAAAATGCCGGGCGCGGCGTCGGCCAGGTCGAGCCGCACGGTTTCGCTGTAGGCGTCGCCGATGCGCGCCTTGACTACGGCGAAGTTCAGTCCGGCGAGTTCCCAGGGGATTTGAACGTTGATTTGCCCGCTGCTGACGAAGAACAGCCGTCCGGCGGCGCTCAGGTTGTTTTCCGGGAAATCGAAGGTTACCGAGGCGTGCTTGAGCGCCTCGGGCACGGGCAGGCCGCGCAGCGAGCCGGAGTAGTCGGCCAGCGCCTCGCCGAATATCGTGGCGATCGAACCGGGCGCAACCGGCCCCGCGGCGAATCCCGCGCCGTTGACGACGGCGGCAATCGTTGGCTTGGGTCTTGCCGCGTTGAAGAAGGGGACGGCGAGGCCGCCGCCGGACGCGCGGAACTCCTGGGGGCCGGGCGCCGGCCCGAGCTCCGCGATGGCGGCGATCACGCCGAAAATGTCGGTTTGGGAGTCGGCGGTGACGATTTCGCCGCCTCCCGCGGCGGCGCTGAAAGTCATGGGCAGGCCGGCAACCGGCGCGCCGTGCCGATCGACTATCTTGGCGATCAACAGTTCGGGGTTCCGCTCGCCCGCGGCGCCGGTGACGCCGGTTCCGGCCAGGGCGAACGCGTTGTGCGGCGCGTTGTCGCCGACGACGTAGAGATAGGGAATCGACAGGCTGCCGTCTCCGTTCTCCCGCGTGAGGCGCAGGATGCCTTCGTACGAGCCGGGCGCGGGCCTGGCGATGAGGCTGACGGGCAGGCGGACAAAATAATCGGGCGGCAGTTGGAACGAGATCTGCTGCCTGCCGTCGATGCGCACGCCGCCGGCGGGGTCGGGGTCGCGCGGTGCGACGGCGAGGCGGTACGACTGCATTGCGTTCGTGCGGTTGGTGACGGCAATCTCGCGTTCGATGGGGAAGGTTGCGTCCGGCAGCCAGCCGAAGCTCACCGTTGCGGGCGCGACCGTTGCGATGGGCTGCAATGCCGAGGGGATGTGAACCAGCCCTGCGCCGACCGAGCCGACGCGCGCCGGGCCGCCGTCTTCGATGACGTCGGCGATCGCGGTGTTGACCAAGGCGGATTTCACCTCGGGCGCCGTCAGCGTCGGGTTGGCCTGCCAGACCAGGGCGGCCGCGCCGGCGATGACCGGGGCGGCGAAGCTCGTGCCGTCCACCTGGGTGAATGCGGAGGGATGGAACGCGCCGCCGTTGGCGTCGAAGCGCTGCGCGGCGGAGTAGATGAAGGCGCCGGGGGCGGCGACGTCGGGTTTCAGATTGAGGCCGGGGCTGGGGCCGCGCGAACTGAAGGGGGCCACTTGATTCCAGGCGAACTCTTCGGCGTACAGAGTCGGGTCGAGGGTGACCTCTGCGGCCGCCGCGGCCAGGCGGGCCGCCAGCGCCGCGCCGTCCGCGGCGCCGATCATCCAGGCGGGGATATCCGTCGTTTCGAGTGCGGACATGGCGAACGGCTCGCCGTTTCCCGCGGTGTTATGCACGACGACCGCGGCGGCTCCGGCGGCGTCCGCGTTTTCGACTTTCAACTCGAAGCCGCAGCCGCCGCGTTCGATCAACACGACGGCGCCTTGCAGGGAGCGGGCGGGAAAGGCCGCGCAGCCGTCGGCGGCGCCGGACGCGGAGGCGGGCATGCCGCGGGCGGCAAGAGGTTGGAGCAGTTCGGGTCCGGTTCCGGCTATGGCCGCCGCCGTTTGGCCGCCGAAATGGATGCGTTGCACCAGCCGGCGCGCGTTGACCGTAGCCGCGACGGCGATGGCGTCGGGCGCGGTGGCCGGGCTTGCGATCGTGTTCTTTGCTGGAAAATGCTGCTCGCCGAATGCTCCGGCGTTGCCCGCGGCCGCCGAGACGACCACGTCGAAGTCGAGCACTGCGCTTTGCACGGCGAAGGCCACGGGATCGCAAATCACGACAGGGTCGTCGGAGCAGGCAATCCCGGCCTCGTTCCAGGGGTATTGCGCCGGCGCGCCGAAGCCGATGTTGAGGATATCCATGCCGTCGGCGACCGCGTCGTCGATTGCCGCAAGCACGGCGTTATCGTTGGCGAATTCGTTGACGTCGGGCGAGCCGAAGATCTTGTAGTTGCCGAGAAAGGCTTTCGGCGCGACGCCTTCGAGGTGTCCGGCGGGAGACGCCGTGCGCTTGCCCGCGGCGATCATGGCGACGGCCGTGTCGTGGCCGATGCGGTCGCGCGGCGAGCGGTCGTCGGGGCGGGAGGCGGCGGGGTCGCTCGGACTGAGCAAATGGACGTAGCTGCGCGCGGCGATGATTTTGTTGTTGGTGAAGGCGAGGTCTTGCGGACGCCCTTTCGGAAAGCCGGCGGGCGGCGCAAGCGAAGGGTCGTCGAAGGCCGGGTGGCCGGCGTCTATGCCCGTGTCGATGACGGCGATGCGCACGCCCGCGCCGGCGGCGTCCGAGCCGCCGAGCAGTTGCCGCGCTTCGTCGGCATCGACGATGTTGGAGACGGAGTTGAGCATGAGCTTGAAGCGCCGGTTGCGCACGACGCGCTTGACTCCGGGGGCGGCGCCGAGCGCGCGCGCCTGCGCGGCGGTCGCCTCGACGAACACGGCGTTGAGCACGTTTCGCACCGCGCCGACGACGCGCGCCCCGCTTGCGGCGGCCGCCGCCTTGACCGGCGTTTGCGAGCGTTCGACGGCAACGCGCAGGCCGGCGGCCGCGGACAAGGCGGCCCTTCTCGGGGCTTTGCCCGCGCTCTTGCCGCGGGCGGCGCGCAGCATCTGTCCGGTCGAAGGCGCATCGAGAACGACGGTGTAGCTGCGCCGGACGGCGGCGCGCTCGGCCCCGGCGAAAGCGGCGCAGGCAAAGACGATTCCCGCAATCCACGAGCGCGCAATCGGTCGAATCATGGTGAGCGTTCCGTTTCCACGCCCGCGGGCGTCGTTGAAATGTTTTCGATGCGGCGGTTCAGGCATCGGTTTCACCCGCGGGCGCGGCGATCCGCGGGTCGCGGAGGATGGCGCGGATGTGCCTGCGCCCCTGGACGGCTGCGGCGCCGCCGTGAAGAAATACCTTGCGGAAGTTGGTTTTGGGCAGGGAAAGCCCGTTGGGCGAGATGACGATGAAGGTATGCTTGAAGGCGTAGCGGAACGGCTCTCCCGATTCCAGGCGGAACTCTTCCCCGGCGAGTTTCGCCACGCGCGCCCAAGCTTGGCCGAACTCCATCCCCACCATCTTTCCATACGTTTCCTTTCCATGCGTTTCGGGGCGGCGCGTACAATAAAAGCGGATGCGGATGCCGAGAGCCGCCGCCCTGCCGCTTGCCGCCGCGGCGTGCGTTCCGGCGGCGTTTGCGCAGGCGGAATACCGGGTCTATAGCGACCATCCGCGGCTCTTTCTCGACGCCGGACGCCTGCCCCGCCTGAAGAAGGAAAGCGCGCGCAACTCGCTGCGTTGGCAGACGTTGGCGGAGCTTGCGGAGGCCGGCGCGGAGTTCCCCGAAAAGCCTCTGCTCGACGCGCTGCTGTTCCGGCTCGAGGGCAGCGAACGGGCGCTCGAATCGGCGCGGGCATGGTCGCGGGCGTTGGCTGCCAAGGGCATCGACAACGCCGCCGAGCTGCGCCGCGCGGCGATTGTTTACGACTGGACCCACGACGCCGCCGACCCGCCCGAGCAGAAGGCGCTGCGCGGCGCCCTCGCCGCGGCGCTGGAAACGCTGCTGCCGCTGGCCAATCTCGACGCCGGCCTGATCCGCTCGGGGTTCCTGGCGGCGATCGCGGCGGCCGGCGACTGGGAGGGTTCCGAGTTCGCGTTGGCGCAATTGCTCGGCGCGCATTGGAAAAGCGAGGTCGAGGGGGCGCTGGCGCGGGGCGGGCTGGTCGATGACGGCGCGGCGCTGATCGCGGTTCTGGAGACGTGCCACGCGGTGCGCTACAACCTCGACATCGACTTGTGGGAGCGGACGCCCGCCGCGTTTCAGAGTTTGGCGGAGGCTCGTCTGCTCAGTTACTACCCGTTCGACATCGACACTGCCGAGGGGCGCGCGCGGCGGCCCGCCGTTCTTGGCGGCGATGAGGGGCGGGCGCGCGCCGAGGCGCCGCTTTACCGCATCGCCGAGATGCTGCTGGTGGCCTACGAGGCCAACAGCCGGGCGTTTCAGTTCATCCAGGGCTGGATTCGCAACGACAGTTACGCGCTGCGCCTGCCGTCGTCGGCGCTGTACGAGTTCGTGTGGGTCAATCCGTATCTGCCCGGGCTGCCGCCGCAGTCCGCGCCGCTGCTGGTACACGACAAGGTTCGCGGGCGATTGTTCGCCAGGAGCGGTTGGGATGACGGCGGCATGTGGATGGGGTACATGGGCGGGCGCCTGGAGATTGCCGCCGAGGGGCGCGCCGAGGCGGTCAGCGCCGCCGACCGGCAGGCTCCGCTGCGTTTTCCGGGCGCCGCCGTGGTTCCGTTGCGCGTTCCCGCGAAGTTGACGCTCGATCCGGTCGGGGGGCGGGGCAGCGCGCAGACGGACGGCGCGATCTATCTGATCGGTCTGAACCCGGGCGAGACCTACGCGATCAGGATCAACGGCCGCCGGCCGGAACTGATGGAGGCCGGCGCGGGCGGCATCGTCGTGATCCGCGGCGACCCGAGCGCGGGCAAGCGGAGGGAGATCGACTTTGGCCGGAAGCTGCGCATCGAGGCGCAGCCGACGTTGAAGCCGACCGACCCGGGGCGCGCCCGGCCTACGCTGCGCCGTTGGGGGCCGCGCCGCGGAGCGGAGCGGCGCGGCAGGGATTAGGGGTTAGGGGTTGGGGGTTAGGGGGAACCGCACGGCTTCAGGGGAAGGAGAGCTGAACGCATCCGGTCGATTTTCGGCGGCGAGACGTCGAAAACAAGTGAACATTGCTGAACATTTGCCATGAAGCGCTGCTTTTCGTCCCATGAGGCGCTTCATGCTTGACGGCTGCGCCGGGCCGCGCTTTGCGCGGCGCGGGCGGCGTCAATCGACGACGCGCACGCGCAGCGGGCTGAGGGAACGGATGTCGGTAACCCGAACCTCGCTGCGTCCCTGCGCCTGCGCCGCGGGGACGTCGCGCAGCGCCAGCGCGAGCAGAGAGAGGGCAATGACGGTAAGAACCGTTTTCGTGTACCAGTCGATCATGACGGACTCCTTTCGCAAACCCGTATCTTAGATGACCGGCAGGCGGGCCGGCGCAAGACTCGCTTCGCTCGATGCGCTCCGCATGGAGAGGGTCGTTTGGATTTGCGAACATGGGTTGCGGGGGGCAAAGAGTTGCAAATGCCTGAGAGCTATGACATGTTTCTGGAGAAAGAAGAAGTCATTTCGCCAAGCGAGTACTTGAACCTCACCGAAGAACAGAGGAAGGAAATCGAAGATATACGGATTGTCCCGCCGAAAATCGGGAGCGGGAACTTCGGCATGTTCCGAGTTACCAGGAAATTCCCTGCTTACCGCGTGAGGAAGTCAAGCCTCTGAGCCGTTCCCCGCCTGCATCGAGTTTCCGTTTCTCTGCGCGTCTCTCGTTCGGCGAGACGCCTGTTGCCTTGGCGCGCCGTCGCGGTTATCCTGTGGAGAAGGGTCCGGGCGGGCGCGTAGCTCAATTGGTAGAGCAAGTGACTCTTAATCACTAGGTTCGGGGTTCGAGTCCCTGCGCGCTCACCACCGCCGCGTTTGCTGCGGCGTGCGGTTATTGTTTCGTCACCCAGATCGGGCTCGACCAGGCAACGTTTCCGTCCTCTTGCTCGACGCGGACGTAGTAGTAGTGTTCGCCCGCGGCGAGCGACTGTTCGCGGAAATCGAATTCCACGCGCTCGCCGCCGCCCGCGCGCACGTGGACGTACTGGTTATCGCGCACCACGGCGATTTCCTTGACGGCTCCCGTGCCGCGGATTACGGCGGTCACGGTGGGGATTGACGCCGTTGCGAACTCGGCGCCCTGAATCCATTCCCCTTCGTCGGCGCGCATGCGGTAGTCGAGGATGATGTTGCTCGTTGCGGCGTAGGTGCGCCGCTTGCGCATGGCATCGACGAGGCCGCGCCGGGTGTAGTCTTCGGCGAGCGCCATGGTGTACGAGGTATGCGTCGAGACGTGATCGGAGCTGGCCTGCACGCCGAGCTTGTAGCCTTTTTCCCAAGCCAGCCAGACGAAGCCTTTGGGGCGGTAATTGCCGGCCCAGAGGTCGCTGCGGTCGGCGGAGGAGGCCAGCGGCGCGCCTTCGTGTTCGGCTGACGTGCGCGCGCCTTGGAAGATTTCGACGATCGGCTCGACTTCGGGGTCGTTGTCGCGCCAGTCGGTGCCCATCGTGGTGTGCGAGGTGTGCGGAGTAGCGATGCCGTTTTGCTTGCGCAGGGCGTCGTAGAGGAACGGGCCGGTGCTGGAATCGCGTTCTTCGCGGGTAATGGGAATCGGCTTGTGGCCGCGCTCGGGCAGGATGATGTTGCGGTGGCCGTTGGGGTACGACAGGCTGCGCTCGTAGCCGAACAGGGTGACGAAACGGCCGGGCACGTGGAACATGTCTTCGGCTTTTTCGGTGCGCCACCAACTGTATTCGGTATCGTTGGAGCCCTTGTGGTCGGTGACCAGGAAGAAATCCATCGCCGCGGCGTCCATCATGTAGCGGAAAGCGTCGTAGAGCGAGCCGTCGCCCGAGCCGTCGAGCGAGATATCGGTATGGCGGTGCAGGTCGCCGCGGTAGATTTTGTAGCGCTTGCCGCCGGAGCGGATGGTGTAGTTGCGGATGGCCGCGACCTGTTGGGCTTCGCGCGGTTCGAGCGGCAGCATCGCCGGCCCTTCCTTGCCGCGCGGACCGAGGATGACGGGCTCGATTTCTTCGTTGCGGAACTGGCCGGAGAGTTCGGCGAAGAAGATCTGGTTTTCTTTGGGGTAATGGCCGAACGCCGGCCCGCCCCAGAGTTTTTGATCGGTTGTCCATGAGGCGAACATTTCGCCGTTCGGTCCGGCGGCGGCGTCGAGCGGACCTTCGTTGCGTCCGACGCTTTCGGGTATGCCGAAGGGGTCGGCCCAGCGTCCGCCGGAGTAGAAGGTTGCCGCCGCCGCCCATTTGCCGCCGGCGGCCCAGAGCGATTCCGGCTTGGTCGAGCGCACGCGCGGCCGCAGCAGCAGCCACATGCGCCCCTTGTTGTCGGGCGCCAGTTTGGGCGTTTGCACGTAGCGGCGGACGCTGGGGCGGAAACGGCGGTTCACGTCGTCGAGCGGGGCCAGCCATTCGCCGCCGTTCCAGACGGCGACGCGGTTGGCGCGCGACTGATAGATGCCGGCGCCGCCGCGCAGCAGGAAGCCGGTATCCTTGCCCCAGTTTTCTTCGGACTCGTCCCAGGCGACCCAGACGCGGTCCTGGGCGTCGACGGCCACGCTGGGGCTGCCGTGGTAGCGGGGCGTGTCGGTGACTTTCATCAAGCGGCCGGCGCGGTTTTCGCGCACGGGCCGCATGCGGACGTTGTAGCTGCCGCCTTCGTAGCTGTCCCAGACGACCCAGGCGGCGCCCCTGGAGTCGGTTGCGACGTCGGGTCGCCATTCGTTGGCCGCCGCTCCGGGGTCGCTCAGCGGGACTTCGGCGGACCAGGCCGAGCCGTCGAACGATTTGTAGTAGATGGCCGAGAACCCCTTGCGCGCCGATTGCCAGGCGACGTGCAGGTTGCCCAGGCGGTCGGCGGTCATGACGGGGAAGAGGTTGTTGCCTTGGCCGGAGACGATCGCTTGCGGCGCGCTCCATGATTCGCCCGAGCGGCGGGCGTGCAGCAGGCGCCAATCGCCTGCGAAGCGCTTTGACCAGACGAGATGCAGCGCGCCGTCGGCGCCGTAGGCCGCGGCCAGGCCCTGCAAGTCTCCGGAAGCGCCGGGCACGGGGTCGATTGCGCCCCAGGCGCCGTTGGCGCGGTTGCGCACGAAAATCCGGTCGTTTTCGGCCTTGTAGCCGACCCAGGCCAGCGACAGAACGCCCTGGTCGGAGGCGGCCATGACGGAATAATCGTCTTCGAACTCGTCGGTGGTCACCGCTTCGACCGGCGGTACGCGGCGCAATTCGACGCGCGTGGAGAGGATATGCATGGCGTCGGAAGGCGGCAGGTCGGCGGGTTGGAAGAAGAAATCGCCGTTGACCGTCTTGACGGAAATCGTTGCGTCTTCGGGGGCGCGGTAGTAAACCGTGACGCCGACCGTCTGCACGCGCGTGACGTGCGGGAAGGGCAGCTCGTGGGGGTGCATGCCGCCGGTCGGCTGAACCCAGGGGTCGGTGCGCGCCGTCCATGAGTTGCCGTCGGCGCCGATCGATTCGCCTTCCTTGAAGCGGTGTCCGCGAAGCTCGACGATTTCGCCCTTGTCGATGCTGAGGGAGCCGTTCCACGAGCGGGGTTCGTGATCCTTGACGCCGAACTCGACGTTGAGCGCCCGCAGGGGGTGTTCCGCGGCGAAAGCCGGCGGGGCGAGAGCGAGCGAAAGCAGGGCAAGGGCGGGGCGCGTCATGGGTGTTTCCATTATGCGCCAGGCGGGAAACGGGAAAGGCTGTTTTTTACGGCTTTTTGCGGCGCGGGTTTTACAGTGCGGGTTTTGCGGCGCGGCGCGGCGCGGAATCGGGCGGCGGCGGAAAGGCCGTTACGCCGCCGCCGCGGCCTTGAGTTTTTTGGCCATGTGCGCATAGAGCGCGACGGCTTCCAGGATTTCGCTTTTGCGGATATGTTCTTTCGTGCTGTGGGCGTGATGGATCGACCCGGGGCCGAGCAGCAGCGGGCGGCCCCAGCGGGACAGCTTGGGGACGTCGGTGGTGTACTTCACCACGCAGGTTTCGAAGCCTTCGAGCCGCTCCATGCGCAGCGCGGGCGTGGCCGCGGCGATTTCGACTTCGACGCCTTCGAGCGCGCCGAGCGCCAGATTCCGGGTTTCTTCGAGATCGGAGACAACGCGGATCATCACCGAGGCCGAGGCGTAATCGGCGATCACGTTCATTGCCGGGCCGGCGTCGAGCGTGCCGACGTTGACGGTGGTATCGCCCAGCAGGTCGTCGCTCGGCCATTGCAGCGAGCGCAGGCGGTCGAGGTTGTCGAGCAGCTTTTCGGCCGCCGAGTCGCCGAGCTCGGGGTAGGCCGAATGGCAGGCGCGGCCGGCGGCGCGGAGCCGCAGGCCCAGCGCGCCCTTTGAGCCGACCGCGAGCCGGTTTTCGGTGGGTTCGCCGTTGATCAGATACTTGACGCCGGGCGGCGGGGTTTTGTTGGCGTGTTGGGCGCCCAGGCCGTTGACCTCTTCGCCGACGACCAGCAGCAGGCCGAGGCCGCGCACTCCTTCGGCGAGCAGCGTTTCGACGGCCTTGAGCATCGCCGCGGCGATGCCGTGCGTGTCGCAGGCGCCGCGCCCCCAGATGCGATCGTCGTCTTCGCTCGAGGGGATGAACGGGGGAACGGTGTCCATGTGGGTGGAGAAGACCACCTCGGGTTCGCCCCAGCGCGCCCAGACGTTGTTGCGTCCCGGCTCGACTCGCCGTTTCTCGACCACGCCGCCGCAGCGCTCGGCGAGCGGGCGCAGGTAGTCGAAGAGGAAGTTGCCGATCTCTTCTTCGTTGGGCGTGACCGAATCGATGTCGATCAGGGCGCGGGTGAGCTCGAAAACGTGCATGGAAAGGCCGGCAAGGCGGTTCGCGTCCGGTCTTTCGAGCATAGCCGACGGCGTTTCCGGGGCGCAAACGCGGGGGGCGCCCGGCGCGCGCGGGCGGCGGCGGGCCGAACCGGCTACGATCAGGGGAATGGCGGCGTACTTGTCGAGCCTGGTCGAGAGGGCGCGCCCGCTCAACGCGCGCATCGTTTTCCCCGAGGGCGACGACCCGCGGGTGCGGGAAGCCTGCGCGCGGCTGGCGCGCGACCGCGTTGCGCGGCCGATACTGGTCAGCGCGAATACGGATTGCGCTCCGGGGGTAAGCTGCGCCGACCCGAAGGTTTCCGACCGCTTGCAGCGTTACGCGCGCATTTACCACGAGCGCCGCCGCTCGAGAGGGGTAACCGAGGCCGAGGCCGCCGCCGTTGCCGCGAGGCCGTTGTACTACGCGGCGCTGCTGCTGGCCGACGGAGGCGCCGAGGGGCTTGTGGGCGGGGCGGGCAACACCACTGCGGAAACCCTGCGGGCGCTGATCCGGTGCGTCGGCGTACGCGCCGATTCGCGGCTCGTATCGAGCTTCATGGTGCAGATTCATCCCGACCCGCGATTCGGCGCGCGCGGCGTGATGGTCTTCGCCGACGCGGCCGTCGTGCCCAACCCTTCGGCGGCCGAGTTGGCCGACATCGCCATCGCCTCGGCGGAGAACAGCCGCCGTCTGTTGAACGCCGAGCCGCACGTTGCGCTGCTGTCGTTTTCGACGAAGGGCAGCGCCGCTCATCCGCTGGCGGACAAGGTGATTGAAGCCCTGCGCATCGCGCGGGCGCGGGCGCCCGGACTGAAAATCGACGGGGAATTGCAGGCCGATGCGGCGCTGCTGGAGTCGGTCGGCGCCTCGAAGGCTCCCGGCTCGCCGGTCGCGGGCAAGGCCAACGTGCTGATTTTTCCCGATTTGAACGCGGCCAACATCGGCTACAAGCTGGCCGAGCGGTTGGGCGGCGCGCAGTCGCTGGGGCCGTTCCTGCAGGGACTCAACAAGCCGGCGAACGACCTTTCCCGCGGCTGTTCGGTGGAAGATATCTATTACGTTGCCGCGATTACCGCCCTGCAGGCGGCGGGCGAGGCGTAGCCGGGGCCGGCCGGACCCGCAGAAAAATTGCGCCGCCGTTTCCGCTTTTGGCCGTCGGCTTGCGATTTTCTACAGTAGAAGGGCCGCGGACGCGCGGCGCGAAGTGGAAAGAGGCGGAGCGGAAAGAACGGGGGATGGAGGAAAGGGGCGGCGATGGAATCGCTTGCCGACTGCATTGCGGTCAAGATTGAGCGCGTTGCCGGGCTTTACCATCGGCTCGCGGCGGTTGTTGCGCCCGCGGGCGGCGGCAAGACCGCCGCGCTGCGGGAAGTGAGCGGGCGCCTCGGCGCGCCGCTGGTCAACGTCAACCTCGAGCTTTCGCGGCGGATGCGGGCATCGAGCGCGCGCCGGCGGGCGGCGCAACCGCCCGCGCTGCTGCGGGAGATTGTCCGCGGCGTCTGCGCGGAGGGGGAAATCGTGCTGCTCGACAATATCGAGATGTTGTTCGACCCGGCCTTGGGGCAAGACCCGCTCGGGTTGCTGCGGGGGCTTTCGCGGGACAGAACCGTGGTCGCCGCGTGGAACGGCTCCGCAGCCGGAGGGTTCCTGACCTATGCCGCGCCGGGGCACGGGGAACACCGGCGTTATCCGCTCGGAGATTTGCAGATTGCCGGCCCGCGGGGCGCGGCGTGAAAACGATGGATTGCCCAAAGATGGATTGCGCGAGTGATTGCGCGAGGGGCGGTTGCGGAAGGGGGCGGAGACGATGCGGTACGGCGAACTGATACGGTTCGACCCCATCGAGTCGGTGGTGCAACTGCGGGACGCCGGCGATGAGGCCGAGGCTCGGCGGCTCGTTGCGTCTTACGTCGTTTCCGAGGAGATGGCGGAGAGGCTGGCGGGCGTCGTCATCCCCCAATTGCAGTTCGACCGGCCGGCCGACAACAAGGGTCTGCTGGTGGTGGGCAATTACGGAACGGGCAAGTCGCATCTAATGGCGGTGTTGTCCGCGGTTGCGGAGAACGCCGGCCTGGCCGCCGACCTGGGCAACGCCGCGGCGGCGGACGCCGCGCGGAAGATCGCCGGGCGCTTCAAGGCGGCGCGCATCGAAATCGGATCGACCACGATGTCGCTGCGCGACATCCTCACGAGCGAACTGGAAGAGCGCCTCGCGGAGATGGGCGTGAGCTACAGCTTCCCCGCGGCGGGCGCGGTTTCCGGCAACAAGCGCGCCTTCGAGCGGATGATGGCCGCGTTCCAGGGGAAATTTCCCGACCTCGGCCTGTTGCTCGTGGTGGATGAGTTGCTCGATTATCTGCGCAGCCGCAAGGATCAGGAACTCATTCTCGATCTGAACTTTCTGCGCGAGATCGGCGAAGTCTGCAAAGACCTGCGATTCCGCTTCATGGCCGGCGTGCAGGAGGCCGTTTTCGACAGCCCGCGCTTCAGTTTCGCCGCCGACAGCCTGCGCCGGGTGAAAGACCGTTTCGAGCAGGTGCGCATCGCCCGCCGGGACGTCAAGTTCGTCGTCGCCGAGCGGCTGCTGAAGAAGACGGCCGAGCAGCAAGCGCGGGCACGCGAGTATCTGACGCCTTTCGCCAAGCTCTACGGCGGCATGAGCGAGCGCATGGATGAGTTCGTCAGCCTTTTTCCGGTGCATCCGGACTACATCGACGTTTTCGAGCGGGTGACGGCGGCCGAGAAGCGCGAGGCGCTGCGCACGCTTTCCGGCGCGATGAAGAAGCTGCTCGACCGCGCCGTTCCCGAAGACCGGCCCGGGCTGATCGCTTACGACAGCTATTGGCGGACGCTCAGCGAGAACGCGGCGTTCCGCGCCGTGCCCGACATCAAGGCGGTCATCGATTGCAGCCAGGTGCTGGAAGCCCGCGTGCGGCAGGCGTTCGAGCGCCCGAACTACAAGCCCATGGCGCTGCGCATCGTGCATGCGCTGTCGATTCATCGGCTTACCGTCGAAGACATTCACGCGCCGTTGGGCGCGGGCGCCGCGGAGCTTCGCGACGGCCTCTGCCTCTATCAACCGGGCGTCGAGGAGATGGGCGGCGACCCGGCCATCGATTTGCGCGGCATGGTGGAGACCGTCTTGCGCGAAATCCACAGGACGGTCAGCGGGCAGTTCATTTCCACGAACCCGAGCAACGGCCAGTATTATCTTGACCTCAAGAAAACCGCCGACTTCGACGCGCTGATCGAAAGGCGCGCGGAGAGCCTGGAGCCCGAGCATCTCGACCGCTATTACTACGAGGCGCTCAAGCAGGCGATGGAGTGCGCCGACTCGACCTACGTGACCAATTACAGGATTTGGCAGCACGAGCTCGAGTGGCCGGAGCGCAAGGCCGCGCGCCAGGGCTATCTGTTTTTCGGCGCGCCCAACGAGCGTTCGACCGCCGTGCCGCCCAGGGATTTCTATCTGTATTTCATCCAGCCGTTCGCCCCGCCGCGATTCAAGGACGAGCAAAAGGCCGACGAGTTTTTCCTGCGCGTGGAGCCGGACGACGATTTCCGCGGCGCGCTCGAGAAATACGCCGCGGCCATGGAATTGGCCTCCGTATCGTCGGGGCATCCCAAGGCGGTTTACATCGACAAGGCGAACGCCTCGCTGGAAAAGCTGACGCGCTGGCTGGGGGAGCATCTGCACGACGCCTTCAAGGCAACATGGCAGGGGAAATCGAAGCTGCTCGCCAAATGGGCCGCGGGCAAGCCGGGCAAGTCGATCCGCGAGCTTGCCGGCATCGGCCCGGATGAGCGCATCAATTTCCGCGACCTGGTCAACACCGTCGCCGGCATTTGCCTGAGCGCTCATTTCCAGAATCTGGCGCCCGACTACCCCGGTTTTTCGGTGCTGATCACCGGCGCCAACCGCCGCCAAGCGGCGCAAGACGCCCTGCGCGCCGTCGCCGGCGGGCCGCAGACGCGGCAGGCAAGGGCCGTGCTCAACGCGCTGGAGTTGCTCGACGGCGACCGCCTCGCCCCGGCCGCGTCGAAGTATGCCGGGCACGTCATGGGGCTGCTCGAAAAGAAGGGCAAGGGGCGGGTGGTCAACCGCTCCGAGTTGATCGAAGACGACAGGGGCGTGGAGTACATGGACAAGGGCGGCCGGCGCCTCGAACCCGAATGGGTTGCGGTCGTCCTGGCGGCGCTGGTTTATTCGGGCGATCTGGTGCTGGCGATTTCGGGAGGGCAAAAGTTCGACGCCGCCGCGCTGCCCCGATTGGCCGCGGCGCCGTTCGACGACTTGGCGCAGTTCAAGCACGTCGAGCCGCCCAAGGACTGGAATTTGCCGGCGATCCAGGCGCTTTTCGACGCGCTGGGCCTCGCGCCCGGCATGGCGCAACTGATTACCCAGGGCAAGGAGGAACCCGTCAAGGAGCTGCAAAAGGCCGTCTCGCAAACCGCGGAAAGCTTGGCGCGCGCGCAGCACGACCTGCAAAACGGCCTGTTCCTTTGGGAGCGCCGCTTGCCGTCGGAAGAAGAAGCGCAAGAGCTGCGCGCCCGGCTCGACGAGACCAAGACCTTTCTGGAGCCGCTGCAAGCCTACAATTCGCCCGGCAAGTTCAAGAGCTTTCGTTACGGCGCGGAGGAGGTGAAGGGCCGCAAGGAAGGCCTGGACGCTCTGGGAACGGTCGCGGCGCTGCGCGATCTGACGGTGGAGCTCGGCCCGGCGGCTTCGTTCCTGGCGAAGGCCGAAGCGGTATTGCCGGCGGGCCATGCATGGACGGACAAGGCGCGGGCGCTGCGCGGCGAAATCGTCGATGCGCTCGACGACCCGCGGCAGCGCGCCGCCGCCGGTTTCGGGCGGCAGGCCAAGGGCAAGCTGACCGCGCTGCGCAAGGAGTACGCGCGGCTTTATCTGGCGCTGCACGGCAAGGCGCGGCTGGGCGTCAGCGGCGACAAGCGCAAGGACCGGCTGATGCAGGACAAGCGGCTGCAGGCGCTGCGCAAGCTGTCGGCCGTCGAGTTGATGCCCGCCGAGCGCCTGGCCGAGTGGCAGGAACGCCTGGCCGGATTGAAAAGCTGCTTCGCGCTTACGGAAAAGGAGTTGCGCGACGCGCCCGTCTGTCCGCACTGCGGCTTCAAGCCCGGCGCGGAGCCGGATGGGGCTTCGGCGGCGGCCGCGCTGGACAATCTGGACGCGCAACTCGACGAGACGGCCGCGGAATGGACGCGGACGCTGCTGGCCAACCTGGAGGCTCCGGCGGCGAAAGCGAATCTGGAATTGCTCAAGCCCGAGGAGCGCAAGGCGATCGACGGCTTCGTTGCCGAGCGGGCGCTGCCGGAGGACCTCGGCGGGGGGTTCGTCGATGCCTTGCGCGCGGCGCTTTCCGGGTTGGAGAGGGTTGCGGTGAGCGCCGCGGCGCTGCGCGAGGCGCTGTTCGCGGGCGGTTCGCCGGCAACGCCCGAGGAGATGCGGCGGCGCTTCGAGGGCTGGCTGGACGCGATCGTCGAGGGCAAGGAAGCGGACAAGGTGCGGATTGTGTTGGAGTAGGGGCGCGCGCGAGGATCACTATGCCGAGCCGACCGACCGCTACAGCGACTTCCGTGGCGCCATGAACTGTATGATCGACGACGCCAATTTCGAATTTCCGTCCGATCCACAGGGCAAATTCGGATTTTTCGCGGGGGTATGAGCGATGTCCATCGAGAGCATCCAGCGAGACTTCCAGGAGAAGATTTCGGCGAAGGTGCGGCTGGCGCCCGAGGGGCTCGACCGCTTCCGCGTGTTCACTCCCTTTCTGTTCGAGGACGGCGATCATTTGTCCATCGTATTGAAAAGGGAAGGGGGGCGGTGGCTCTTCTCCGACGAGGCGAACACGCATATGCGCCTCACCTACGACATCGACGAAAAGGACTTGCAACGCGGCTCGCGGCGGAAGATCATTTCCAATGCGCTGTCTCTGTTCCAGGTCGAAGACCGAGACGGGGAGTTCGTGCTCGAAGTCCCCGAGGAACGCTACGGGGATGCGCTCTACTCTTTCGTCCAGGCGCTGCTCAAGGTTGCGGACGTGTCCTTTTTGTCGCGGGAGCGGGTGCGTTCCACGTTCATGGACGATTTCCGGGCTTTGCTCGGCGAGGCCGTGCCCGCAGAGCGCCGCAGATTCGATTGGCACGATGCGGAGCGCGACCCGCAAGCGAAATACGCCGTGGACTGCCGCATCAACGGGATGCCCCGCCCCTTGCTCGTGCATGCCCTCTCCGGCGACGGCAAGACCCGCGACGCCACCACCGCGCTGCTCCAGTTCGAGGTATGGGGGTTGGCGTTCCATTCGCTGGCGATCTTCGAAGATCAGGAGTCGATCAACCGCAATGTTCTGGCGCAGTTCAGCGACGTCTGCGAGAAGCAGTTTTCCAGTCTCAAGGCGGCGAACCCTGAGAGGATCGTGCGCTTCCTGCGGGAGAACGCGGGCGGCGCCGCGCGCGGCGGCGGGCGGCGGGGGGCGTAGAATCAAGGGGTGGGGGCGGCGGCGTGACGCAAGATGAACTGACGGCGATGCTGCGCGCTCACGAATGGCGCGACATCGAGTTCAAAGAGGCGCGGACGGGCGTTCCCAGCGGCGCTTATGAGACGGTTTCGGCGTTCGCCAACACCGAGGGCGGCTACATCGTGTTCGGCGTACGCAAGAGCGGGCGCGGCGTGAAAATCGTCGGGGTCAGCAGCGTGGACAAGGTGCAGAACGAGTTCCTGACGACCGTGCGGCAATCCGGGAAAATCAGCGTTGCCGTCGATGTTCGCGAGGAGTTGCACAAATACAACGGGGCGGATCTGCTTGTTTTCCACGTGCCGGAAGTCCACCGCTCGCAAAAACCCGTTTTTCTGAACGGCGACATTCGCCGCGCGTTCGTGCGCAGCGGAGGCAGCAACGTCCGCTGCTCCGACAGCGAGCGCGACCGCTTTCTGATGGATGCGGCGTCCGAGCGCTACGACGGCCAACCGGTCGATCTGGACGCGCGCAAGGCGTTCGACGAAGAAACCTTCAGGTGGTACCGCGCGGTTTATGAGAGCCGGCCGGAGAACCGTTCGTATGCCGCGCTGTCGAACCTCGATTTTCTCAATGAGATGGGTCTGCTGACCGAGCGCAAGGACGGCCCGCTGCCGACGCGCGCGGCGATTCTGCTTTTCGGCGCCAACCCGGCCTTCCGCCAACTGCTGCCGCGCCCGGTGGTGGACTGCCAGCGGTTCGCCGCGCCGCGCGAAGCCGCGGATACGGGGCTGCGCTGGTTCGACCGCTTCATCTGCGAGGAAAATCTGGTGCGCACGTGGCGTTCCCTGATCGACGACTGGTACGCCCGATTCGCCGAGCACCCCTTCCGCGTGGACCCGGCAACCTTGCAGCGGGACGATACGCCGCCCGACTACCTGGCTTTCCGCGAGTCGATGATCAACCTGATTGTCCACCAGGACTATGCCGACCACTCGCGCAACGCCGAGATACGGCATTACGCCGATCAGACGGTTTTCTGGAATCCCGGCGACGCCTTCGCCGCCGGCGTCGATTTGCTCGAGCCGGGCGAAAAGGAAGCCCGCAACCCGCGGATCGTGCTTGCTTTCCGCCGCATCGGGCTCAACGAGAACGCGGGATGGGGGCTGCGCGACGTGTTCCGCAACTGGCAGCAGTTGGGCCATGTTCCGCCGCGCGTGAACGGCGACAAGCGGCGCAAGAGTTTCGAGATCGTCCTGCAGAAAGAGAAATTGCTTTCCGAGCGGCAGCTTGCCTTTCAGCAGGGGCTGGGCGCGCGGCTCACGAACGAGCAGTCGAGGGCGCTGGCTTTCGCCTGCCGCGAAACCGACGTGACGCTGCCGCAGATCAAGGCGGTCAGCGGCCTTTCGATGCACGAAGCGGCGGCGCTTGCCGACAGCCTGACCGAGCAGGCACTGCTCGAACGGGCCGGCCCGGACGGGTACGTTCTTGCCGCGAGTCTGCGGGAGCGGTACGCGCTGGAGGCCGACCCCGCTCACGCGGCCGCGGACTCGCCCGCCGAAAAAACAGGCCCCGCGCCTGCGGAGACTGCACATGTTAGCCCGCCGACTGCACATGTTAGCCCGCCGACTGCACATGTTAGCCCGCCGACTGCACATGTTAAGTCGAAGATTTCTGGAAGTCCTGAAATATCAAAGGGAAAGGGGGAAATTTCGACTGCACATGTAAAGACTGCACATGTTAGCCCGTCGACTGCACATGTTAAGTCGAAGATTTCTGGAAGCCCTGAAATATCAAAGGGAAAGGGGGAAATTTCGACTGCACATGTAAAAACTGCACATGTTAGCCCGTCGACTGCACATGTTAAGTCGAAGATTTCTGGAAGTCCTGAGATATCAAAGAGAAAGGGGGAAATTTCGACTGCACATGTAAAGACTGCACATGTTAGCCCGCCGAGTGCGCATGAAGGGCCGTTGGCCGAGCTTGCGCCGGTCGAGCGGCGGATCGTGGAACTTTGCCGCGAGCCCCGCGGCTTGGCCGAGATCATGAGCGAGTTGGGCGTCATGAATCGCGGCCACTTCAAGAAGCGGCGCATGGACCCGTTGATTCGAGCCGGCCTCGTGCGCATGACGAATCCGGACAGCCCGCGGGCGCGGGGGCAGATGTACCTCCTGACCAGCGCCGGGGCTTTGCTCCTGGCGGCCGAGCCGGCGGAGGCCGAGGAAGCGGGAGCCGCGGCCGAAAACGGCGCGCCGGCGGATTGAGGGGCTTGGACAGAGACCAAGAGAGACCAAGAGAGACCAAGAGAGACCATGTTGAGACCATGTTGAGACCAAGTAGAGGTCATGTTGGACACAAGAGAGACCAAGTAGAGCACATGTAGAAGCCATGTTGAGGCCGTGCAAAGCACAAGAGAGCACAAGTAGAGGCCGCGTTGAGGCCGCGTAAAGCACAAGAGAGCACAAGTAGAGCACAAGTAGAGCACAAGTAGGCCGTCTGCCGGTTGGCGCGCCGCGCTTGGGGGCGCGGGCGTCGGCGACAAGGAGGGGAGTTCGAGGCATGGATGAGGATCGTCGAGCGCCGGGGCTGCTGCCCGAGCCTGCCGCGCCGGAGGGCGCGGGGCCGGTCGAGTGCCTGGGGCTGACCTTCGACTCGGAGGCGGCGCGGCGGGAGCATTTTCTGGCGCGGCTGCGCGAGAAGCTGCCCGAGTTGCGCCGGCGGCCCGACTTTCCCGCCGGCGAAGACGAGGACATCCTGCGCCTTTCCGACCCGCCGTATTACACGGCCTGCCCCAACCCGTTTCTGGGCGAGTTCGTCGAGCGCTGCGGCCGCCCCTGGGACGCCGATGAGCCCTACCACCGCGAACCCTTCGCCGCGGACGTGAGCGAAGGCAAGACCGACCCGCTCTACAAGGCGCACGGCTACCACACCAAGGTTCCGCACAAGGCCATCGTGCCCTCGATCCTGCATTACACCGAGCCGGGCGACGTGGTGCTCGACGGCTTCTGCGGCTCGGGCATGACCGGCGTGGCGGCGCAGTGGTGCGGGACGGCGCCGGCGGAATACCGCCGGGAAATCGAGCAGCGTTGGCTCGCGGAAGGGAAGGAGGAACCGCCGCAATGGGGCGCGCGCCGCGCCGTGCTGGGCGATCTCTCGCCCGCGGCGACCTTCATCGCCGCCAACTACAACATCCCCTTCGACACAGCCGCCTTCGCCGCCGCGGCGCGCAAGCTGCTCGACGAGGTGGACGCGGAGATCGGCTGGATGTACGAGACGCTGCACACCGACGGCAAGACCAAAGGCCGCATCAATTACACCGTCTGGAGCGAAGTGTTCACCTGCCCGGAATGTACCGGGGAAGTGGTTTTCATCAAGGAAGCATTCGACAAAAAGAACAATCGCGTCAAGGATGAATTCCCTTGTCCGCAGTGCCGGGTAACTCTGACGAAACGGCGGCTGAACCGGTTGTATGTCTCCGAATACGACGCGGTCATCGGCAAGACCGTCAAGGCGCCGAAACGCATCCCTGTTCTGATCCACTACAGCGTTGGCAAAGAACGTTACGACAAGCGTCCGGATGATCGTGATCTTGCAATGTTGCGTAGAATAGACGAACTTGCCGCGAGTTCAGAATTGCCTTCCACGGAGATTCCGTACATGCACATGACTCATGAGCGAGCGCGCATGGATGTTGCAGGTATCACGCACTTACATCATTTTTTCCTGCCGCGGGCCGCTCACGCGCTGGCTGCAATGTGGCGCCGTGCGAAAGCATATGAAGACCAGCGGCTGCGAAATATGCTGTTGTTCTTTGTTGAGCAGGCGGTCGCTACAATGTCTGTGCTCAATCGATTTCGGGCCAACCAGGGATCTCAATCAAATCAAATACTCAGCGGTGTGTACTATGTTCCATCTCAAATTGCAGAGATTTCACCAAGTTATCGTCTTGAAAGAAAAGTTGTTCACATACCAAGATCATTTGAACGACTGCCGTCTTTGACGGAGTGGTCAATTGTCAGGACTGGCGATTGCGCGAAATTCGCCATTCCTGGAAATTCCATAGATTACATTTTCACCGATCCGCCGTTCGGCGAGAACATCTACTACGCCGATTTGAACTACCTTGTCGAGTCGTGGCACCGCGTTTTTACCCGCGGCGAGCCGGAAGCCATCGTTGACCGGGCGAATGAGAAGACGATTGCCGACTATCAGCGCCTGATGCATCAATGTTTCGAGGAGTATTGCCGCGTTCTCAAGCCCGGCCGCTGGATGACGGTCGTTTTCCACAACTCGAAAAACGCCGTATGGAACGCCATTCAGGAAGCCATGTCCGCGGCCGGTTTCGTGGTCGCCGACGTGCGCACGCTCGACAAGCAGCAGGGTTCCTTCCGGCAGGTCACCAGCACGGCGGTCAAGCAGGACCTGGTCATTTCGGCCTACAAGCCCAACGGCGGCCTGGAGGAGCGCTTCAAGCTGAGCGCGGGGACCGAGGCCGGCGCGTGGGATTTCGTGCGAACGCATCTGGGGAATCTTCCGGTGTTCACGGCCAAGGAAGGCAAGGCCGAGATCGTCGCCGAGCGGCTGCATTACCTGCTTTTCGATCGCATGGTGGCCTTCCACGTGCGGCGCGGCGTGATGGTTCCGCTTTCCGCGGCGGAGTTCTACGAGGGGTTGGCGCAGCGCTTTCCCGAGCGCGACGGCATGTATTTTCTGCCGGAACAGGCGTCGGAGTACGAGAAGAAGCGGCTGAAGGCGGGGGAAGTGCGGCAACTCGTCCTTTTCGTGCGGGACGAGGAGACGGCCATCCGCTGGCTCAAGCAGCAACTCGGCAACAAGCCGCAGACCTTCCAGGAGATTCATCCGCAGTACATGCGCGAGATCGGCGGCTGGCGGAAATACGAGAAGACGCTGGAGCTTCTCGATCTGCTGAAGGAGAATTTTCTGTATTACGACGGCGAGGGAGACGTGCCCGGCGCGATTCACGGCTATTTGTCGAGCAACTTCAAGGAGTTGCGCAACAAGCCGAAGGACTCGGCCGGGCTGCGGGCGAAGGGGCGCAACCGCTGGTACGCGCCGGACCCGAGCAAGGCGGCGGATCTGGAGCGGCTGCGCGAGGGGCGCTTGCTGCGCGAGTTCGATGAGTACCGCAAGGAAGACGCGCGGCGCTTGCGGGTGCTGCGCCTGGAGGCGGTGCGCGCGGGGTTCAAGCGGGCCTGGCAGGCCGGCGACTATGAAACAATCGCCGCCGTAGCGCGCAGAATCCCCGACAAGGTCTTGCGCGAAGACTCCAAGCTGATCATGTGGTACGATCAGGCGGTGAATAGAGTGGAAGAGAAGAAGTCATGACGGAACGGGTATGGAGGGGCGCGCGCTGGTGGAGATTCGATTTTCACACGCATACGCCGGCATCCGACGATTACGGCAAGGGGCCGGAACACGAAACGCTTCAGGCTATGTCGCCCAATGAGTGGCTGCTCGGCTACATGCGCGCCGGGATCGATTGCGTTGCGATCACGGACCACAACACAGGGGAATGGGTCGATCGGGTCAAGGATGCGCTCAGCAAACTCGAAGCGGACAAGCCGGAGGGTTTCAGGAAACTTCACGTTTTTCCGGGCATGGAAATTTCGGTTCAGGGCGGGATCCATTTGCTTGCAATTTTCGATCCTTCGACGAAAACTGCCGACCTTGACGCCCTGCGCGGTGCAGTGAAATACCAAGGGAATCCGGGGAAGAGCGACGGCGTCACACTCAAGTCATTCGTCGATGTAGTCGGCGAAGTCATTATGGCCCAGGGTATCGCGATTCCCGCCCATGCGGATAAGGAAAGAGGGCTTTTCGAGTTGACCGGGGAAACTTTGCAGCAAGCATTGGATTGCGAAGGTATTTTCGCCATGGAGTTGGTGTGCCGGAATTTTCAGAAACCGCAACTCTACAGCGAAAGTAAACGAAAATGGACCGAGGTTCTCGGCTCGGACGCTCACCACCCTGGCGGAGGAGCGGAACGAAAGTATCCCGGCAGCCGTTCCACATGGGTCAAGATGGGATCGCCCGACATCGAGGGGTTACGGCTGGCTTTACGGGACGGCGCGCTTTCCGTTCGACGATTCGACCAAGCCGAAGGCGACCCGAACCGATACGTGCATTCGGTTATCGAAGACATTGAGATTTCCGAGGCGCGCTATATCGGACGCACGGAAAGTTTCAAGCAAGAGTTCAACCCGTGGCTCAACGCCGTCATCGGCGGCAGAGGCACAGGTAAATCGACGCTTGTCGAGTTCCTTCGCCTTGCGCTGCGGCGGGAGAAAGAACTGCCGGAAGATTTGCAAGCGGAATTTGCGAAGTACGGTCGAGCTTATGCGGACCGGGAAGACGGGGGGCTGCTTACAGGCGATGCTGTAATCAAGGTGATTTATCGAAAGGCCGACTCCCAATACCGCATCCAGTGGTGTCCGGTCGGCGATCTTGAACCCATCGAGCAGTTTGTCGATGGAGAATGGCAGCCAGCAAGTGGCGATATTCAGCAACGGTTTCCCGTGCGCATCTACAGCCAGAAACAAGTGTTCCAACTGGCGAAAGCGCCGCGTTCGCTCCTCAGGGTTGTCGATGAAGCGCACGAGGTCGATCGTCGTTCCTGGTTGGGAAAATGGAAAAAAGAAGAAAGCAGCTTTCTTTCGCTGCGCGCCGAAGCCAGGCGGATTCAATCGGGACTTGGCGAGGAGACTCGCCTTCGAGGCGAACTTGATGACGTGAAGCAAAAACTGGATGTTTTCGAGCGGGAAGGACATGCTGATGTGCTAAAAGCGTTCCAAAAGCGACGCAGGCAGCAAAGAGCTGTCGAGACATGGGAAGAAAGCTGGTCGGACACGGGGGATCGGGTACGGGAAACTGCGGCTGCAATCGTTCCGGATATTCCGGACGAAGCATCTTTCGATTCGAATTCGGCGGAAGACAAAGCATTGATGGACTATGCCGCTCAAGCGCGAAGCCGTTTGGATAAAATCCGTGCGGGAGTTGAAATTTTTGCATCGCAAGTAGATGAAGCTATTGCCGAGTGGCGAAAAAACAAAGATGAATCGTCATGGAAACGGAATGTCGATGCGGCTCTGCAAGCATACGAGGATCTGAAAAGCAATCTGGCCCGCGAGGGCGCCGGAGATCCCGCGGAATACGGTCAGCTTGTCCAACACATGCAGAACATTGAACAACAGCTTAAAGATCTGAAGGGGCGTAGAAACGATGTTGATGAATTGAAGAAGAAAGCAGTGGAGCAGTTGCAGAAGTTGGTGCAAATCCGCCGAGAGTTGACCGGGCGGCGCAAGGAATTTCTGACTAAAATCCTGAATGGAAATCGATATGTTCAGATAGATGTTATCCCTTACGGCGCGCGCGAGACCGTTGAAAGCGAATTTCGCGACTTGCTGCAAAGAGGACAGGGCGGATTCGAGAAAGATATCGGATCACCGGACGGCGAAGGCTTACTGGGCAAACTCTATAAGAACGGCGACCGTGCTGAAGATGTTGAACGAGGACTTGCGGACATCAAGAGCCGGATCATGCAAATTGCCTCAAATACGCACGATCCCGGAAGCTTGGCGGACAGACGCTTCGCGTCCCACATCCAGGGACTTCAGCCGGAAGTTTTTGACCGTCTCGATCTGTGGTTTCCGGAAGATTCCCTTAAAGTGCGGTACAGCACAGCGGGCGATGGCCGGCGGTTTCGATCGATAGAGCAGGGTTCGCCCGGACAGAAAACAGCGGCTCTACTGGCTTTCTTGCTTTCCTACGGCGAGGAGCCGTTGATTCTGGATCAGCCGGAGGACGATTTGGACAATCATCTGATCTACGACCTGATTGTGAATCAATTGCGGGAGGTCAAGCGCCGGCGGCAGGTTATCGTCGTCACGCACAACGCGAACATCGTTGTCAACGGAGACGCCGAACTGGTGACGGCGCTCGATGTGCGCGGCGGACTGACGCAAAAAGAGTGCGAAGGAAGCCTGCAAGAGGAAAAGGTACGGGATACCATTTGCACAATCATGGAAGGCGGACGTGAGGCTTTCGACGAGCGATACCGCCGCATTGCGCTTGAGGGGAGCCATGTTTGATAGCACGGAAGAACTGCTGGAGAAGATACGCCGCGGAGAAGATACATCGCTCGAGCTCAAGACGGTTCGCTTTCAGGGCGGTCGGTTGAAGGAACCGAGGCGGGACGACTTGGCTGACGAGTTGGCGGCGATCGCCAATACGCACGACGGGGTGCTTGTCCTGGGTGTGGATGACAAAACGCGGGACATTGTCGGCATACCGGCGGAGCGCCTCGATGCCGTCGAGCGCTGCATTTACGAAATCTGCAACGACAGCATTGATCCCCCGCTTCCATTCCGCGCTTTCCGTTTGTTGCTTCCTGACGGCACAGGCGACTGGCTGGACGTGCTCAAGGTGGAAATTCCACGCGGTCTTTTTGTACACAAGAGCCCTGGAGGGTACTTCTACCGGCAGGGCAGTTCGAAACGGGAAATGCCGCCCGAATATCTGGCGCGGCTGTTTCAGCAGCGAAGCCAAGCTCGAGTGATCCGGTTCGAGGAACAGCCTGTGCCGCAATCGGGAATGGGCGATCTGTTGGAAAAGTTGTGGAGCGCCTATATAACCCATTCCGACGAGCCTGCCGAGGTCGTGCTGCTGAAACGCGGGCTTTTGGCGAAGGAAGAAAGCGGAACCACGCGGGCCTCGGTGGCCGGCGTTTTGTTCTGCTGCGAGGCCCCTGAGCGATTTTTGTCCAAAGCCTATATCGAAGCCGTGCGCTACCGCGGGAAGCGGCAGGACTCCAATTATCAGATGGACGCTCAAAGAATTTTTTGCCCGCTGCCCCGGCAAATCGAACAGGCTATGGCTTTTCTGAAAAGGAACCAAACTGTTGCAGCGGTGAAAATCCCGCATCGCGTCGAAAGGCCGCAGTTCAGCGAACGAGCGGTTTTCGAAGCGCTTGTCAACGCCGTTGCTCACCGCGACTACTCCGTTTCCGGATCGAAGATTCGGTTCTTCATGTTCGACGATCGGTTGGAAATCTATTCGCCGGGCGCTCTGGCGAACACCTTGACCGTGGACAACATGGCTCTGCGCCAATCGACGCGAAACGAGTTGATTGCCAGTCTGCTTGCGAAGACTCCCGTAGCGGAAACGGTGGGAGACGTAGAGCGTGTTTTTTACATGGAGGAGCGGGGCGACGGGGTTCCCATCGTCCTGCGCAAGAGCGAACAACTGTCGGGGAAGAAGCCGGTTTACCGGCTGATCGACGATGCCGAGCTTCTGCTGACGATTTATGCCGCGAGCGTGGAGCGTGTAAACTGAGGATCGCCATGCGCATGCAGCATCCATCGCACCCCGGCGAATTCGTCAAAGCGGAGATCGTCGAGCCGTTGGGGCTGACCGCCGCGGCGGCGGCGGACGTTCTCGGCGTCCCGCGTTCGACGCTGCGGGCGTTTCTCAACGGGCGTTCCGCTCTGTCCGCTGTGATGGCGCTGCGCATCGAGAAGGCGTTCGGCGTCAGAATGGACACGCTGATGCGGATGCAGTCGTCGTATGATGTCGCCCGCGTCCGCAAGGGGGAGGCCGATATCCGGGTTGCGCGTTACCGTCCGGCTGAGGCAAAGCTGAGCAGCTTGTCCAAGGACGCTTCGAGCGGGGTTGGGACGCCGATTTCGCGCAAAAGGGCGCTGCAAATTTCTCGCCGAATTATTGAACGAGCTGAACGAGAACGCATTGAATGTGCGGATTAGCCTCGACCGACGAGATGAAGCCGATATAACCCTGGACCAGGGAGGCCGGTAAATCCGGGCTGTTTTATAATTGCAGTTGCAGGCAACGGAGGTTCCCATGTTGTCGTTGAAAGTGACCGCGGGCAAGGACTCTTGCGGCCTTGTCCTCAGCGAAGAAGCGATGGCTCGGCTCGGGGTGAAAGATGGCGATACGCTCTATTTGACCGAGCAGCCGGACGGCAGTTGTCGGCTCGCTCCTGACGACCCCGACTTTGTGCGCCAGATGGCGCTTGCCGAAAAGATCATGCGCGACGACCGCGAGATATTGCGGGCGTTGGCCAAGTGAGCGTTGAAAATCGCCGCCCGCGGCGGTGGGTGAAGCTGAACGCCGTCTTGGCGATTCATAACCGTCAGATTGCCAAGCATGGCGGTTTGCGCGGCATACGCGATCCGGGCGCAGTAGCCTCGGCATTGGCCCGGCCGCTGAACCTTGCAAGTTACGGCGATCCCGATGCGGCTGAGTTGGCGGCGGCCTACGCCTACAGCATCGCAAAAAACCATGGCTTTGTAGATGGCAACAAGCGTACCGCGTGGGTTGCTGCGCGGCTGTTCCTGACCGATAACGGCGTAAGCCTCAAGGTCGATTCTCAGGATGCGATCCGGGTTATGGAAGGCGTTGCAAGCGGGCGGGTTGGCGAAACCGAACTTGCCGATTGGTTCCGCCTGCGCATTGAGAACTGAAAAACTGCAAGAGCAAGGTGTTTCAATGGAGCGTTCGCCGCTTGCCTGCGAACAAGCGGGGTTGGGGCGGTCGGCGCCGAAGACATTTCCCCGGAGAAACGGCAGAGGATGAGCAACTGGCGCGAGCGCATTTTGAGCGAGTTTGCGCCGGGCGCGGCGCGGTTGACGCTGGTTGCCGACCCGGACGGGCTGTTGTTGGAGGAGGACATTTCGGCCGCCGTGCGCGGGCGGGGTTTCGCGCTGCTCGAATTCGACGATCCCGTTGCCTTCCGCTATGCCTATGAGTCGGGGTTTCGCTCGCGATGGGATCGGGGCGAAGAGGCGGACGCGGAGGTCGTGCTGCGTTTCGCCGGAAGCGATTTGGGCGCCTTGCCCTACGACCTGCTGCAGGCGGGGCGCAGGTTGTCGTTCAGCTTGGCGGAGATGTTTCCCGGGCTGAGTCCGTTGGTTTCGGCGGCGCTGGACCGCGCCGATTTCGACGCGCTCGACGCGGCATTGGCGAAGCGCAAGCCCGGCGCGTTGGGCGACAACGCGAGCAAGGACTTCGTTTTGCGGCACGTTTTCGGCATCGAGCCGGAGAGGATCGAAACCGCGGCGGACCTGCTGGGCATGCTGCTGCGGCGCCATTGCCGGGGGCTGCGCGTTCCGGCCTTGCTCGATGAGCGCCTGATTGCGGCGCTGCGGCGGCGGGGCGGTTTCGCGGAGTGGCCGTTGGAGGCGGTCGTTGGGGGCCGCGAGGCGTTTTTTGCGTTTTTGCAGGAGCGTTGGCCCGTCTTTCTCGACCGCATGGCCGGGGCGGGCAAGACCGGGGAAGGGACGCCGCGCCGTTTCGAGTTTCCGGGGCCGGCGGATTTGCCTTTCGATCATGACGACGTAAGCGTTTTCATCGACAACCTGTTTCGGGAAGGGTTTTTGCAGGCGGCGGCGCACGAGCGGGGCGCGGCGCTTTCGGGGACGCGGTTTGCGCTCGGCGTACGCAGGGACGAGCGGGCGGAGCGCGAGCGCCGCCTGGACGGTCTGGCGGAGCGCATGGACGCGCCGGCGGAGGACGCGGGGCATGAGGATTGGCTGCGTTTCGCGCGGACGTGGGCCGAGCTTGGCGCGCTGGTTGCGGAGGCGGACGCGGATTTGCCGCAAGGGGCGCGCCGGCGGATGGAGCTTTTGCGGGAGCGGGTCGACGGCGCGTTGGCGGTCTGGTTGGGGAAGCGCTACGCGGGGTTGAGCAATCTGCCGCTCGCGCCGCCGGTGATGCTGCATCACGCGCCGCGCTTCATGGCGGGGCAAATCGAAGACGGCGGGGAGGGCAAGGCGGCGCTGGTGGTGGTGGACGGGCTGGCGCTGCAGCAGTGGCTGGTTGTCCGCGGGGAGCTTGCCCGGCAGCGGCCGCGGCTGCGCTTCCGCGAGAGCGCGGTTTTCGCCTGGGTGCCGACGGTGACATCGGTTTCGCGGCAGGCGCTTTTCGCCGGGCAGCCGCCGCTCCATTTCGCGGAGAGCATCCGCACGACGGACAAGGAGCCGGCGCTGTGGCGGCGGTTCTGGGAAGACCGCGGGATGAGGCGGGGCGAGGTCGGCTACGTCAAGGGGTTGGGCGGCGTCGGTTCGTTGGAGCGCGCGGCGGAAATGCTCGGCCGGCCCGGCCTGCGCGTTGCCGGCTTGGTGGTGGATACGGTGGACCGGATCGCGCACGGCATGAGGCTGGGCATGGCGGGGATGCACAACCAGGCGAGGCAGTGGGCGGCGCAGCCGTTTCTGGCGCAGCTTGTCGATCTGCTGTTGGGGAACGGGTTCGGCGTCTGGCTGACCTCGGATCACGGGAATATCGAGGCCGTCGGCTGCGGGCGTCCGGCGGAGGGCGCGGCGGCGGAAATGCGCGGCGAGCGGGCGCGCATCTACGACGACGCCTTGCTGCGCGGGCGGGTGAAGGAGCGGTTTCCCGAAGCCGTAGAGTGGCCGCCGGTCGGGCTGCCGGAGGATTTTTTGCCGCTGTTGGCCGGCGGGCGCACGGCGTTCACGCGCCGGGGAGAACGCACGGTCGGCCACGGCGGGGCTTCGCTGGAGGAGATTGCGGTTCCGTTGGCGCGGATCGAGAGCGGGGAGGCATGAGCGGGCGGCAGGGGCAGGTCGGTTTCAGCCAGCGCGTCCGCCTGGAATGGCTCGACCGGACGGCCGATCTGGTTGCCGCGGGGGAGGGCAGGGCCGCCGTGAACGACGCGCTGCAGGAGATGCTGAGGGACAAGGTTTCGGTCGGCGGGGAGTCTCCCGAATGCAACCGGAACAAGACGATCGCCATCATGCTCACAATCTGGTTCGACGCGCCCGGCGGGTTGGAGGCGCTGCGCGGCGACGGGCTGCGCCTGCTGCGGGGATTGGAGCGGGGGGATCGCACGGCGGTTCACTGGGGCATGGCGGCGGCGGCTTATCCGTTTTGGGGCGCGGTTGCCGCGCATGCCGGCCGGCTGCTGCGGCTGCAAGGGGCGGCGACGGCGGCTCACGTGCAGCGGCGGCTGCGGGAGCGCTACGGCGAGCGCGCAACCGTGTCGCGGGCGGCGCAGCGGGTGCTGCGCACGTTCGTCGATTGGGGCGTTTTGCGGGATACGCCGCGCAAGGGCGTGTATGCCCGCGGGGAGCGCCGGGCGGTGGGGGACCCGGCGTTGGCCGCCTGGCTGCTGGAGGCTTGCCTGCGTTCGGGCGCGGCGCGCTCGGCGGCGATGACGGATTTGCTCGACGGCCCGAGTTTGTTTCCCTTTGCGCTGCCGCGCCTGTCGGCGGCGCAAGCGGCGGCGGCCTCGCCGCGCCTGGAGGTTGCGCAGCGCGGTCTCGACGGCGATTTGCTGATGCTGCGGGAGAATGGAGGGGGGCGGTGAAAGATGAGCGAAGGGTATCCGATTGCGGAGGTTTACCCCGCATGGGGAAAAAAGACGGAGCAGATGGGCAGCAAGCGGAAGTTCTGGGTGCGCAATCCGGACGATTCCGGCGGCCGCGACTGGTTGTTCAAGCTTCCCACCGAGAACACGGGCGAGCATTGGGCGGAGAAGATCGCTTATGAGATCGCCCGCGAGATGCGCGTCGCCGCGCCTCGGGTGGAATTGGCGTTCTACCGCGATGCGGACGGCGGGCGGCAGCGCGGCTCGATCACGGAGAGCTTTACTTCGGAAGGGTACAAGCTGCATCACGGCAACGAGATTCTCGCCGACATGGACGCCGATTACGACCCCGACCGGAAATTCGGGCAGAGCCAGCACACCATCCAGCGTATTTTTGCCGGCATGGGCATTCTCAGGGATGCCTCGTATGCCGAGCAGTGCCGGGTCAAGCTGGCGGGGTATTTCATTTTCGACGCGCTGATCGGCAACGTCGATCGGCATCATGAAAACTGGGGCATTCTGCGCGAGATCGGCCGGGAGCTCTGGCGGGGCCGTCTTGCGCCGAGCTTCGACCATGCTTCTTCGCTGGGCCGCGAGCTGCAGGATATCGGGCGGAAGAAGAGCCGCGAGCGCTATTTGCATGAACTGGGCATCGAAAGCTACGCGAGACGGGCGCGCGGCGGGATTTTCGTCAGCGAAACCGACAAGCGCGGGCCGTCGCCGCAGGAACTGACGCGCTGGTGTCTGCAAGAGCCCTCTTGCCGGCGATTTTTCGAAGCGGCCTTCCGCGAACTCGATTTTCCGGCGCCGGCAGCGGTTGAAAGAATCGTTGCGCGCGTCCCGGACGACTGGATGACGCCCTTGTCGCGGGAGTTTGCGGTTGCGCTCATGAGCTATAATCAGGAACGGTTGCGGGAGATTTTTCGATGAGCGAGAAAACCTTGTTCCTGGCGTGGCAGCACGGCGAACAGAGCGGGGCATGGTTTCCGGTGGGCCGGCTGGATGCGGATGTTTCCGTGCCCGAATATACTTTCGGCTACATCCGCGGAGTGAAGACGGCCGAGAGGGAAATCGGATTCCCCCCGATCTTCGGGTTCCCCCGTTTCGATCGCCGTTATACCTCCGGTCGGCTTTTTCCGGTGTTTCAGAACCGCGTCATGAACAGGCGGCGCGGCGATTTTCGGGAGTATCTCGATACCCTGGACATCGAGAAGCCTGACCCCGACCCTTTCGAAATGCTCGAGGTTGACGGCGGCTACCGCGTCACGGATAATTTCCACGTCTTTCCCAGGATTGGGGGAGGGGAGAACGGGGCTTTCCGCTGCCGATTTTTCCTCCACGGTTGGCGGCAGGCGGACGAGGAGGCGAAGCGCCGGGTGGAAAACTTGCGGGCCGGGGAAAATCTGCGCATCGGCATCGCAGCGGGCGGCCCGAAGAACGGTTTGGCCGCGCAGATTCAGGCCGCGCGGATTCAGACTGAGGACGGCTGCGCGATCGGCCGGCCGCCGAGCTATCTGGCCCGCGCCTTGAGCGAGGCGCCGGTGTACGCCGCCGGCGATTACCGCGCTCACGTGGTGAAGGTCAATTCGGTTTGGGCGCCTTGCGCGCAGCGGGTTCTGATCGAATTGAACGGCAAATGGCCGCAGGGTTACGAGCCGATGTCGTCGCCGGATTTCGAGCTTATCGTTCCGGCGGGCGCATGAGCCGCAGCTTCAGGCGCCGGTAGAGTTGCGGGTCGAGCGGCTGCTTGAGCAGGAAGCGGAAACGGGTTGCGCCGTACGCGCCGCCGTTGAGGGAGCGGGCGTGGATTTCGAGGCGGTAGGGGTCGGCTGACCAGACGGAAGCGATATCGCGGTCGAGCCGCCATTCGCGGGAGTGGGCTTGGCGCTCGCCGTGGAAGCGGACGGCGTCGGCGGTGAAGACGAGACGGCCCTGGCAGCCGCCGGCGCGGTGCAGGTGTTTCGCGCCGACGTTGAACGCGGCGTCTTGCGCCGGGGGCGGGAAGGCGCGGTTGGAGACGGGCTTGTCCAGCCGCCGCGCCGCGTCGGCGAACAGGGCGGCGTCGATTTCGCCGGAGGTCAGCGAGAAGCGGTAGCGCTTGCCGCGCGCGCTGAAGGGCAGGGCGTTTTCGTAGGTGACGATGACGAGTTCGGCGGGGCTGAGGCGGTCGAGGGATTGGATGTCGGCGTAGTTCCAGCGGCGGGCGTCCCGCGAGTTTTTCGTTTCGAAGCGAACGGCGTTTTCGCCGATGACGAGCAGGCCGCGGCGGTCGGGCAGCAGTTTCTTGCGTTGTACGGCCTCGAAGGTTTTGTCGGCCGGATACAGCGGCGCGGGCGGCGCGGCGGCGAGTGCGAGAAGAAGGGCGATGGGGCGAATCATGGGTTTTCCTCGGGGCTGGCGAAGCCTGTAAAGGGGCCGCCGCGGGGCAGCGCGCGGCCGCGGAGCAGGGCGTAAGCCGCGGGCAGCAGCAGCAGCACGGTCAGGCCGGAGGTGACGATGCCGCCGGCGAGCGGCGCGGCGATGCGTTTCATGACGTCGGCGCCCGCGCCGCTGCTCCAGAGGATCGGCAGCAGCCCGAGCGCGTCGGTGGCCACGGTCATGACGATTGGGCGGACGCGCTGGAGAGAGCCGGCGTAAACGGCCTGCAGCAGCGCGTTGCGGTCGGTCAGCAGGCCTTTTTCGCGGCAGTTCCGGCACGAGCGGTTGAGGAAGAGCAGCATGACGATGGCCGTTTCGGCGTAGAGTCCGGCGAGGGCGATCATGCCGACCCAGACCGCCGCGCTCAGGTTGTAGTCGAGGGTGTAGAGCAGCCAGACGGCGCCGGTCAGGGCGAAGGGGACGCCGGCCAGCACGAGCAGGCTTTCGGCGGCGGAGCGGTTGTTGAGATAGAGCAGCGCGAAGACGGCGAGCAGCGTACAGGGCACGATGAAGAGCAGGCGGCGGCGGGTGCGCTGCATGGCTTCGAATTGTCCGCTCCAGGTCAGGCTGTAACCGGCGGGGAGCGCGGCCTGTTCGGCCACGGCGCGGCGCGCCCGCTCGACGTAGGAGCCGACATCGACATCGCGGATATCGATATGGACCCAGGCGTTGGGCTTGGCGTTTTCACTTTTGACGAGCGGCGGGCCGGCGGCGTAGCGGATGGCGGCGAGGCGTCCCAGGGGAACCTGCGGCCCGGCCGGCGTGGGCACGAGCACGGCGCGCAAGGCGGGCAGGTCGTCGCGCAACTCGCGGGCGTAGCGCAGGTTTATGGGGTAGCGTTCGCGGCCTTCGACGGCCTCGGCGACGTTCATGCCGCCGATGGCGGAGCGGATGACTTCCTGCACTTGGCCGACGGTCAGGCCGAAGCGGGCGATTTCCCGGCGGTCGATCTCGAAGTCGAGGTAATTGCCGCCCATGACTCTTTCGGCATAGACGCTCGAGGTGCCCGGCAGCGAGTACGCGATGCGCTCGATTTGCCGGCCGATGCGCTCGAGCTCGGCCAGGTCGGGCCCGGCGATCTTGACGCCGACGGGCGTGCGGATGCCGGTGGCGAGCATGTCGATGCGGGTTTTTACGGGCATGGTCCAGGCGTTGGTCAGTCCGGGGATTTGCAGCGCGGCGTCCATTTGGCGGATGAGTTTTTCGGGGGTTACGCCTTCGCGCCATTCGCTGCGCGGCTTGAGCGTGATGGTGGTTTCGAGCATCGACAGGGGGGCCGGGTCGGTGGCGGTTTCGGCGCGTCCGGCCTTGCCGAAGACGTGTTCGACTTCGGGGAACGTCTTGATGATTCGGTCGGTTTGCTGCAGGATTTCGCGCGCCTTGCCGATGGAGACGCCGGGCAGGGTGGTGGGCATGTAGAGCAGGTCGCCTTCCCACAACGGCGGCATGAATTCCGAGCCGAGGCTGCGGAAGGCCGTTGCGGCGGCGATCAGCGCGGGCGCGGCGGCGGCCAGGGTGAGCCAGCGCAGCCGCAGCGCCGGGGCGAGCGCCGCGCGGTAAAGCGCGGTCAGCAGCCGGGACGACGGATTTTTGCGTTCCGGGAGGATGCGGCCGCGAACCCACCAGCCGGCCAGCACGGGCGTCAGCGTTACGGACAGCAGGGCGGCCGCGGCCATGGCGTACGTTTTGGTGAAGGCCAGGGGGCGGAACAGGCGGCCTTCCTGCTCTTCGAGCGCGAAGACCGGCAGGAACGAAACGGCGATGACCAGCAGCGAGAAGAACAGCGACGGGGCGACCTCTTTCGAGGCGTCGGCGACGATGCGCCAATGGGGTTTGGAGCCGCTGTCGCGTCGGCGCCGGCGGTGGACGTTTTCGACGGTGACGATGCCGGCGTCGACCATCGTGCCGACGGCGACGGCGATGCCGCCCAGCGACATGATGTTGGCGTCGATGCCCTGCCAATACATCGCGGCGAAGGCCATGAGGATGCCGACGGGCAGCGCCATCACGGCGACGAGGGCGCTGCGGAAATGGACGAGGAAGAGAACGCAGACCAGCGCCACGACGCCGAGTTGCCGGGTCAGGGCGTTTTGCAGGCTTGCCGCGGCGCGTTCGATGAGGCGCGAGCGGTCGTAGGCCGTCTCGATTTTCACGCCCTCGGGGAGGCCGGGCCGGAGTTCGGCGAGGCGCGCTTTGACGCCGCGGATGACTTGCAGCGCGTTCGCGCCGGAGCGGACGACGACGATGCCGCCGACCGTTTCGCCTTCGCCGTCCCAATCGGCGAGGCCGCGGCGCATTTCCGGGCCGACGGAGACGCGGGCGACGTCGCGGAGCAGGATGGGGACGCCGCGGGCGTCGGTGCTGAGCGCCGTTTGGCGGATGTCGTCGAGCGATTGGAAGTAGCCGCGCCCGCGGATCATGAACTCTTTTTCGGCGATTTCCAGTACGCGGCCGCCGACCTCGCGGTTGTTCATGCGCACGGCGCCGCGAATTGCGGAAATGGACAGGTTGTAGGCGCGCAGCTTGTTGGGGTCGAGGGTGATCTGGTACTGCTTGACGAAGCCGCCGATGGAGGCGACTTCGGCCACGCCCGGGACGGCGGAAAGCTCGTATTTGAGGAACCAGTCCTGGATCGAGCGGAGCTCGCTCAGGTCGTGCCGGTCGGAGCGGAGCGCGTAGGCGAACGCCCAGCCGACGCCGGTTGCGTCGGGGCCGAGGCCGGGGGTTACGCCGGCGGGGAGCCGGGACGCGGCGAAGTTCAGCGATTCGAGCACGCGGCTGCGCGCCCAGTAGAGATCGGTTCCATCCTCGAAAATGACGTAGATGAGCGACAGGCCGAAGAACGAGTATCCGCGCACCGTTTCGGCGTAGGGCACGGACAGCAACTGCGCGGTCAGCGGGTAGGTGACCTGATCTTCGACGAGGCGCGGCGCCTGGCCGGGGTATTCCGCGCGCACGATGACCTGCGCGTCGGAGAGGTCGGGAATCGCGTCGAGTGGGATTTCGGCGACGGCGAACAGGCCGGCGGCGACCGCCGCCAGGGCCGCGGCGGCGACCAGAAAGCGGTTGCGAATCGACCATTCAACGACGTTGGCCAGCATGGGTTTCGCCTCAGTGTCGGTGCGCCGGCATCGGTTCCGCCGGCTGGGGCGCGTTTTCGAGCAGGCGTCCGACTGCCGCGCGCAGGTTGCTTTCCGAGTCGATGAGGAATTGCGAGGAGATGACGACGCGCTCGCCGGCGGTTATGCCCGCGGCGATTTGCTGCTTGTCGCCGACGGCGGCTCCGAGGCGCACCTCGCGCGGCTCGAAGACGCCGCGGCCGCGCTCGACGATGACCACGGCGCGTTCGCCCGAATGGAGCACCGCCTGTTGCGGAACGGTGACGGCGTTGGCGATGCCCGGCGGGCGGACGGCGACATCGACGAACATGCCCGGGCGCAGCCGCAGGTCGGGGTTGTCGATTTCGGCGAACGCCTTGAGCGTGCGCGTGCGCGGGTCGAGCGCCGTATCGAACAGGGTAATGCGCCCGCTCCACGCGCGGCCGGGGAACGACCGCGCCCGCACGCTGACGCGGGCGCCGCGGCGGACGCGGCGGATGTCGTCTTCGTAAAGCTCGGCCTCGACCCACAGGCGGGAGTGGTCGGCGAGCTTCATGACGGTCATGCCCGGCGTGAGGCGCATTCCTTCGAGCGAGTCGCCCATTTTGCTGACGATGAACCCCGATACCGGCGCGTGGACGGTGACGGTGCGGGCGGCCTCGCGGGTTGCGTCCAGCCGGGCGATCTCCCGGCCGCCGACGTCCCAGTAGCGCAGCCGTTCCCGTCCGGATTCGACCAGCGCGCGCGCCCGCTCGACGGCTTCGGGGTAAGCGGCGCCGGAGAGTTTGCGGGCGTAGTCGAGCGCCGCCAGATACTCTTGCTGGGTGGTGACGAGTTGGGGGCTGTACACGTCGAACAGGGGTTCGCCTTTTTCGACGAGCTCGCCGACGTTGTTGCGGTAGGCCTTTTCGATCCAGCCGTCGTATTTGGTGTTGACCGAGACGACGGTTTCTTCGTTGTGGCCGAGCGTGCCGACGGTGCGGATTTCGACGTTGAGGTTCTTGCGCTCGGCGGCGGCGGCGCGCACGGAGAAGTTTTGCAGGAAGCCGGGGCTGACGCGCACGGCGCCGTCGGCGGGCGGGCGCGCTTCGTCTGCGGAAATGGGGGCGCGCTCGGCTGCGGGGCTCAGTTTCATGCCGCAGATGGGGCAGTCGCCCGGCTGGTCGAGGACGATTTGCGGATGCATGGCGCAGGTCCAGCGCGTCTGTTCGTCCGCCGGGCGGGCGGGGGCGGCCGTCTCGGCGGCGTGTTTCCGGGTGAACGGGCCGCGGCCGGCGAGGCCCGCCGCGGCCAGGCCGAGGGCGAAGGCCGCGCAGGCGGTGAGCGTCGTTTTGGCGGGGTTGGTCATGGTTTT
This sequence comes from Bryobacterales bacterium, assembly GCA_965242705.1. Taxonomy (GTDB): domain Bacteria; phylum Acidobacteriota; class Terriglobia; order Bryobacterales; family UBA6623; genus CATQHP01. The sequence goes on along the minus strand of OZ251486.1, from coordinate 2,699,541 downwards.
TCCTTTGCCGGGTTGTCGGCGGCGTCCGGGGTATCGGCGGGAAACGCGGTTCCGGCCGCGCGCTCCATTTCGGCGAGCGACTTCATGAAGTCGCTTTGCAGCCGGGCCAGGCCGAGGCGCACTTCGAGCAGCATGCGCTCGCTGTCGAGCAGGTCGAGCACGCCGACGGTGGCGGTTGCGTAGGCGGCTTCGGTCGAGCGCAGCGCCTGTTCCGCCTGGGGCAGGAGCGCGCCTTGGAAAAGGTCGATCTGCCGGCGGATGGTTTGCAGGCGGAAGCCGACCGCGCGCACGGCCAAGCCGGCCTCGTTGACGGTTTCGCGGTAGCGCTGCCGGGCGGCGATGAGCCGTTCGGTTGCTTCGAGGACGGCGGCGTCGTACTTGCGGCGCGAGAGCGGCAGATTGACGCCGACGGTGACGCTGTAGATGTTTTTGCCGTTGCTTTCGGGCGGCGGCAGGCCGGCGGCAAGGCCGCGGCGTCCGAGGACGTTGATGAAGCCGGCGCCTACGGTCACGTCGGGCAGGTGTTCCGCGCGCGCCAGATGCAGGCGTTTCTCGGCGCCTTCGATGCGCTCGAAGGCGGCGGCGATTTCCGGCCGATGCCGTTGGGCCGCTTCGCGGAGCGCCGCGAAATCGACGGGCGCCGCGGCGGGCGCGGGGGGCAGTTCGACGCGCGGCGCCGGCTCTTCCGCGCGGCGGTTGCGCAGCTTGTTGAGCACGGTTTCGGCGTCGGTTCGCTGCCGGCGCAGGGTTTCGAGGTTGGCGAGTCCGCGGGTGATTTCCGCTTGCAGTTTCAATGCGGCCTGCTGCAAGCCGACGCCTTGGGCGTAGCGCGCCTGGGCCAGGGTTTCGAAGTGGTCGAGCAAGTCGAGATCCTGCTCGCTGATGCGCATCGCGCGGTCGATGTAGGCAAGGTCGTAGTAGGCAAGCTTCACGCGCCGGACGACTTCCGCTTGCGCCGCTTCGTGGTTTCGGGCGAGCGCGGCCGCCTCTTTCGCCGCGGCCTGCCGGCGGTCGCCGCGCTTGCCGAACCAGGGGAAGCGCTGCGAGACGCCCAGGGAGGTGGTTTGCGCGCCGACGCGGGTTTCCGGGTTTCGCGCGAACTGCGTCACTTCCAGCATGGGGTCGGGAAGAGCGGCGGCCTGCGGCAGGCGCTGCAAGGCGGCGCGGTAGCTCGCGAGAGATTCGCGGACGCCGGGGTTGCGCTCCAGCGCTTCGGCGACGTAGGCGGCGAGCCGCGCGTCGTTGTTGGTCGAATAGGGGTTGGTCGAGTAGGGTTCGCCGTATGCCGGCGCGGCCAGGATCAGGCCGAATACGAGTTTCCAATGCACATCTTGTTCCTCCGCTGTTTGCGCAAAAGTTTGCGGGCAAGGGCCGCCGGGATTGAGCGCCTGCTCAAGCGGTCGGAGGCCGGGTTGCTTGCGGTGGAGGAACTAGATCAGGAACGCGCAGTGCAGTATGAACCGCGGCGGCGAGACCGCCGGGGCGGCGTCCGCGGGACGGGGCGCGCCGCGGCGGATTGCCGCCGCGGGCGCGGGGAGAGACGCCGGCAAGGCGGCCGCGGGGATCGCCGGCGGAGCCGCATCCGGCGGCAGGACGGACGCCGCGGAGGCGCAAAGCTGCTCGCAGGCATCCGAGGACGGCATGCGCGAATGCCGGCCGCCGCTTCCGCAGCAGGCGTGGGCGTCGGTTGCCGCCGCCGCAAGGAACGCCGCCGCGCAGAAGCCGGCGGGCAGCGCCGCCAGCATGGCCGCGCAGGCCGCGGCGGCGATGCGCCGTCCGACCGTTCCCGCTGCTTGCTTCCAGAAGTTGTTCATGGCGCCGCGCACATCGTTTCGAGCGGTTGAAACCGCGTACAGGTTCAGTATAAACCCTGTAGTTAACCTGAGAGTCAAGAACTTTTTTTCAGGCGGCCGCGCGGTTACGTCGGTTCGACCAGATCGCCGAGTTGCGCGGCGTAGATCGCGGGTTTGCCTTCACGGTCGGTGACGAAGTAAACCCACTCGCTGTTGGCGGAAATGATCGGGGCGGGCAGCGCCGCTCGGGGGTCGATGCGGTTGGTTCCGGCAAGCGGCCAGGGCTTGCGGCTGCTGAAGTGTTCGCAGAGCGTGATTTCGCGCTGGAGGTGCGGGAACAAGACGTAGATATTGGGGCCCGAGAGCCTTCGGCCGGCGCCGACGATGGCCGAGCCGTCGGCATTTTCGCAGAACCATCCGAACGCCGAGCAGGGCGAATCGACGGTTTCATCGAGCGTGTCGGGGTCGAGGCCGCGGATCGTCGCCCGGCGGTCGGCCGCGCCGGGGTAGTGGACGTAGCGGATGCGCGAGCCGCCGCGCGACCAGCACTCTGCGGAGATTCGTTCGTCTTTGATTGTCGGCCGCAGATTTTTTTTGTTTTTGCCGTCGAGTCCGATCAGACACAGCCGGTTGGCGCTCTTTTCCGCGGGGCCTTCTCTGGCGTAGAGCAACTGCGGGCGATTGGGGCGGAACTGGGGCGCCGTCAGCCGGCGGCGTTCTTCGACGGCGATGCGCGCGCCGCCGCCGGCCGCGGCGCGCGGCGCAAGCGGGACGATGCGAATGCGGCAGCGCGGCCTTGCGGCGAATTGCCGCTCGGTCGCCGGTTGCCAATGGGCCGCGCGCATCTCGACGACGGCCGCGAGAGCGTCGTCGTCGGAAACGCCCAGATCGCCGGTGAATACCCAGTCGCCGGGGCATTGGAAGTGCGTTTTGCGCGCGCCGCCGCGGGTCGAGGCTTCGTGCAGCGCGTTGTCTTGCAGGTAGAAGAACGAACGTCCGTTGCGGCTCAGGTGCGGGGAATAGGAGTGGACGCCGGGGCCGTCGGTGAGTTGCGTCAGTCGTCGGCGCTTGAGGTCGAGCCGATAGATCTGGCGATCGCCGGAGTGTTCGGCGGCCAACAGCAGAAACGAATTATCGCGGGCGAGGCAGCGGTGGCGGCAATCGGGCAGATGGTGCAGAACCGCCGGGTCGGTCAGCCGGAACATCTCGCGGCCGGTGAGGCCGTCGGCGAACTTCACGCGCGGGGCGTCGAGGCGCGTTCCCCTGCCGGCCGCCCGGAGAACCGCGGCGGGGAAGCCGGCCAGAATCGCGCGACGGCTGACGGGCCGCATGGACCAAGCCATCGTAGCAATCGACGCGATCAACGGGAGGCGGTCAGGGGTTGGGGGCTGCGTCCGCATCGGGAGACAACTCGATGCTGTCCACGATGCCGATCACCGCCGCGTCGATGGGCGCTTTCATGCGTTTCACGGCGGTCATGGCGGCCCAGCCGTCTTGCGTCATCAACACGGTTTCGCCGACGCCCGCGCCGAGCGTATCGACGGCGACGAAGGGCGCGCCCTGCCCGCGTTGGGCGAGGTCGAGTTGGCGCACCAGCAGCAGTTTGACGCCGCTGTGCGTCTCGTGTTTCACGGTGGAGACGACCTCGCCGACGATTTTGCCGAGAATCATGGTTCCCCGCGCGCGATGCGATCGACGATGCCGGTGATGCCGGCGTCGGTCGGCGCTTGCGGGTCGAAGGCGAAACAGGCTTCGCGCCGGCCGCACCAATAAACCGTTTCGCCGGCTCCGGCGCCCACGGCGTCGAGCGCCACGAGGGGGGCGCCGCGGTCGCTGCCGTCGGCGTCGATCGGTTGGATGACGAGCAGCTTCTTGCCGTCGAGCAGGGGGTCTTTGACCGTGGCCCATACGCGGCCGATCACTCGCGCCAGTCTCATCGGCCCGGCTCCGCGTCGAGGCTGATCTGGTCGATAATGCCGACGATGGCGGTATCGACGGGCGTATCTTTCATGCCGGAGGCCAAGCGCGCCGAACTGCCGGCCACGCAGATGACCGTTTCGCCGGCGCCGGCGCCCACGGTGTCGAGGGCGACGACGTAGGTGTCTTTGGGCGAGCCGCCGGGGGTGACGTGCTGCAGGATGAGCAGCTTCTTGCCTTCGAGACGCGGGTCTTTGCGCGTTGCGACGACGGCGCCTACGACTCGAGCCAATATCATGACGGTCGGTTCGGCCGCGGTCGGGGCTACTGTTTCGCGGGCGGCTGGAGCGAGAAGATGTCGTCCAGGCTCGCGTGCGGACGCGGGATGACGTGGACGGAGATCAACTCGCCGATGCGCCGCGCCGCGGCGGCGCCGGCGTCGGTGGCCGCCTTGACGGCGGCGACGTCGCCGCGCATCAGCACGGTGACGTAGCCGGAGCCGATTTTCTCCCAACCGACCAAGCTGACGTTGGCCGCTTTCACTGAGGCGTCGGCGGCTTCGATCAGCGAGACAAAGCCGCGCGTTTCAATCATTCCAAGGGCTTCACCCATGAGTCATTCACACTCCTCTGGCGCGGGCCGCTTCTTCGACCAGCCGGATCAACTCTTCGCGAGTAACATAAAAACCTTCGCGTCCGTTGCCGGGCGCGGTTGCGTCGGCGGCGGGGCGGACGTCTTCCGCCGTTACCGGACAGCCCGGCGCGGCGTTTGCGTTCGAGGCGACGCCGTAGCGTTCCCTCGATTCGAATAGCTTATCAACTTCGAGACGCGGCAGGGCTTTCGCGCCGCCCAGCATTTCGGCGACGAAATTGATGCGCGCGAAATGCTCGACGGTTTCCATGCGGAAATACGCCTGCATGACGTCTTTGCCGTAGCTGACCGCGCCGTGATTGCCCAGCAGCAGGGCGTCGTATTTGGGGATCAGCGGCAGCATCGGTTCGGTCAGGGCGTCCGTGCCGGGCAGGCCGTAGCCGGCGAGCGGCACGCAACCGAGGCCGATGATGACTTCGGGCAGCAGCGCCGTATCGAGGGCGCGGCCGGCGGCGGCGAATCCGGTGGCCGTGGGCGGATGGGCGTGAACCACGGAATCGACGTCCGGGCGGATGTTGTAGATGGTCAGATGCATCATGATTTCGGAAGTGCGCTCGAGGCGTCCCGAAATCTTGTTGCCTTCGTAGTCCACGACGATGATGTCATCGACGGACATCATGCCCTTGGAAACGCCGGTCGGGGTACACATGATGCGCTCGTCGTCCAGGCGGATGGAGATGTTGCCGTCGTTGGCGGCGACCCAGCCTTTCTGGAAAACGAGCTTGCCGACCTCAACGATGTCGCGGGCGTACTCGCGTTCGGTTTTGACCATGCCGAAACATCAAGGATATCACGCCGGGCCGCGCAAACCGAAATGGTGGATGCGCATGCCGGTTTCCGGCGCGGCCGCGGCGGCGGTCATGGCCTCGGCGACTTGGCGCGGCGAGACCGCGCGGTATTTGCGCAGCGGCCCGCGCAAGGGCAGGTTGAGCGCCGCGCGGACGCCGCCGGCGGAGAGCAGGAAGCTCGGTCGGAAGACATCGAGGCGCTGGAAGCCGAGGGTTTGCAGCGCCCGCTCCAGGCGGCCTTTGAGGCGCAGATAGCGCAGGGGCGAATCGGCGCTTGCGGCGACGGAGGTGACGGTGAGAAAGCGTTGCGCGCCGTGCGCCGCGGCCAGCCGGGCAAAGGCCAGAGGGTAGGCGTATTCGGCAAGCTCCAATTCGCGGCGGTCGGCGAGGGCGCGGGGTCTGACGCCCAGGACGCAGAAGGCGTCGTCGATCGGCGGCAGCGCGATGGTTTCGAGAGCGGCGAAGTCCGTTTGCCGCCAGCGCAGTTTCGGGTGCCGCGCCGTCGCCTCGCGGCGGGCCGCGACCTGCACTTGCCCATAGAGCGGGCTTGCCAACAGCAGGCGCAGGCAATGGCCGCCGATCTTTCCCGTGGCTCCGGCCAGCAGGGCGGCGCGCGCCCGGGGCGTTTCGCCGGCTGGAGCAGTGGTTGCGCAAGACTGCGCGGCGATCAGGGGTCGAGAAAGAGGATGCATACCGGAGCGTCGAGGCGCAGTTGTTCGCCTGTCGGCGTCAGCCTGCCGGAGCCGGCGTCGATGCGGTAAACGACGACGTTGTCGGTATTCTGGTTGGCCGCCAGCAGGTAGCCGCCGCCGGGGTCGATGGCGAAGTTGCGCGGCCATTCCCCTTGCGTCGAGACTTGCTCGACCGCCGTGAGCCGTCCGCTTGCCGCATCGACGGCGAAGACGGCTATGGAATCGCGGCCGCGGTTGGAGCCGTAAACGAATTTCCCCGACGGGTGGACCTGGATTTCGGCGGTGTAGTTTTCGCCGGCGAAGTCCGCGGGCAGCGTGGAGATCGTTTGCAGCGGGGTCAGCGCGCCGGCGGCGGGGTCGTAGCCGTAGGCCGATACGGTGGAGTCGAGTTCGTTGATGCCGTAGGCGAACTTGCCCGAGGGGTGGAAGGCGAAATGGCGGGGGCCGGCGCCCGGCGCCGTGTTGACGTGCGGCGGGTCGTGGGGCTGCATCGAGGCGTTTTCGGGATCGACGGCGTAAACCGCGACGCGGTCGAGGCCGAGGTCGGAAAAGAAGGCGAAGCGGTTGTCGGGAGAGAAATCGGCGGAATGGGCGTGGGGCTGCTCTTGGCGGGGGTGGACGCCGCGGCCTTCGTGCTGGAAGAACGACGCGGCTTCGCCGAGGGCGCCGTCGTTGCCGATGGGGAACGAGGCCGCGCTGCCGCCCTTGTAGTTGGCGGCGATGAGCATCGCGCCGCCGGCATCGACGTTGAGATGGCAGGGCCCTGCGCCGCGCGAGGAAACTTCGTTGAGCTTGGTCAGCTTGCCGCTCGCGGCGTCGATGGAAAACGCGCTGATCGAGCCGCTCGATTCGCCGCCGTAGTCGTCGATTTCGCTCAGGGCGTAGAGATATTTTCCGTTCGGGTGCGCCGCGAGGAACGACGGCTCGCGCAACTCGGCCGCGAGTCCCAGGTCGGCGGCTTTTCCCGAGGCCGGGTCGAAACGGTAGGCGCGTATGCCCTTGCTCGTTTCTCGGGTGTAGGTTCCGACGAACATCAGCAGTCCCGCGGCGGACTGCTCCGATTCGTGCGGAGCGCAGGCGAACAGCAGGGCGAGGAAAAACGGCGGCAGGCAGCGCATGGGTACCCTCAGAGCTTACCGCGGCGGAGAGCAACCGGCAGGGGCGTTTGGCCGGGGCGTTGGCAAAGGTTCCCTGCGCCGAAGACCGCGGCAATGGGATCGTAACTGCCGGCGGGAGGCTAAAATCAGCAGAATTTCGATGCAGAACTCGATGAAAACCCCTCGTCAACCGTCCCCAATCGGTCGCAAGGGCTTCATACGGGGATGCGTACCCGTGCTGCCGATTTTGCGGTCTCATGGCGGCGGTTGCTATTCAACTTGTTCGCCAATGTTCATCTTTGCTACGCTTGGCGTCCAGCGTTCGACGGATTTGTTCAGAGCTTTTTCAGCCGCCCGCGGCGGCGCGGTCTTCCGGCGGATCGCAAAACGGCAGATTCAGCCGGTTCGCCGCGAAGACGTACATGGCGAACGCCGCCGGCCCGAACAGCGCCATCGGCGGCAAGGCCTCGAACGGCAGCTCGAACAGCGCCGTCCGTGCGTTGGTGGAATAGACTCTTGCCCCGGCGCGCACGTTCCAGAAACCCCAAACGGCGCCGCATATCGGGCCGGCGCAGAGCAGGGCGCACAGCCGCGAACGGCGGCCGCTCTGCTTGTCCGCCCAAACGCTTGGCAGCCCGCCGCGGGCGTTGAGCGGGTCGAGCAGCGCGGCCCATCCGCAGACGACCAGCCCGAACAGGCGCTCGCCGACGTCCAAACGCGGCAGCAGCAGCGGCAGCGTCAGGCAAAGCGCGCCCGTTGCAGAGACGGCTGCCCCGAGCCGCGGGCCGAGGCGGGTCGGCGTTCTGACCGCGCGGCCCGGCGGCCCGCGAAAGACCGTTGCGGAAAGGAACGCGGCCGCGCCCAGCACCCCCGGCCAGATCATGGCGAACGCCCAGCCGAGCAGCAGATAGCGGGTTGCGCCGCCCGGCAGTCCGCCGTAGTGCCAGGCCGCCAGCCGTTCGTTGTAGATTTCGAAAACGCCCCACAGGAAAATCGACAAGACCGCCATCCAGGCGAAGGCGTCAGGGCGGGCGCGCATCGGCGAATGCCCGCGCAGGGCGTAAACCGCGGCATCGACCGCCGCGGCGAAAGCCGTCAGCATCGCCGGCATGAAGCACGTTGCCGCGCCGGGCGCCGCCGACAGCAGCAGCGCTTCGGCAAGCGCGCCCGCGCCGAGGGCAAGCCGTCCCCCGAGGGGAAACGCGCGGCGGCGGGGCGTCCGCCGAAAAGCGGCGTACAGCCCGGCCGCGACGGCGAGCCATGCTGCCGCGCCGGGGGAAAGCATCCTGATACTCTAACGGTTCGGTGATTCCGGCCTGCGCGCTCGATTGCTGGGATACGGAAGCGGACCTGTCGGCTGCGCCCGCCGCCGCGGGCGTCTTCCTGATCGAGCTTGGCCAGGGGCCGCCCTATCTCGGCCGCACCGCCGATCTGCGCAAGCGTCTGACGCGCTTGCTGGCGCCGCCCGGCGAGCGGTCGAAGCGGCTGAATCTGCGCGGCGCCGCCCGCCGGGTTTCCTTCCAGCCGACCGGGTCGAAATTCGAATCCGACTGGCTGCTCTACCGCATGGCCCGGCGGCTGCGCCCCGACGACTACCGGCGTTTCCTCAAGCTGCGTCTTCCGCCGTTCCTGAAAGTCCACCTCAACAACCGCTTCCCGCGCGCCTACGTCACGACCCGGCTGAGCGCAACGCGCGCGCTTTTCTATGGGCCGTTTCCCAGCCGCGCCGCGGCGGAGCGCTTCGAGAACGCCTTTCTCGATTTTTTCCGTATTCGGCGCTGCGAAGAGGCTCTTGAACCAGCGCCCGATCATCCCGGCTGCATCTACGGAGAAATGAATCTCTGCCTGCGGCCCTGCCAAGCCGCCTGCAGCGACGACCGCTATCAGAGCGAGGTCGGGCGGGTTTTGCAGTTTCTGAATACCGACGGCAACTCGCTGCTGCGCGAAATCGAAGAGTCCCGCGACGCGGCCAGCGAGGCCGAGGCGTTCGAGACTGCGGCCAAAGAGCACGAACGCCTCGCCAAGGTAAAGGAAGCCCTGCGCCTGCGCGGCGGCCTCGCCCGCGACCTCGACGAGCTGCACGGCGTCGTCGTGCAACGCTCCGCCGAGGAATCGGCGGCGGCGCTGACGCTGCTCTACAAGGGAACGCTGCAAGCCCCGAGGACGCTGCGCTGCGCGCCCGGCGCCGATCTTCCGGTCTCTCTGGACGCGAGGGTTCGCGGCCTGCTGGAATCGATCGATTGGGTTGCGGCCAAGCCCGCCGAAAAGGCCGAGCATCTGGCGATCCTGCGGCGTTGGTACTTCAGCTCGTTCCGCCGCGGCGAGTTCGTGCCGATCGAGGCGATGGACCGCATACCTTTTCGCAAGCTGGTCAACGCGGTTTCGCGAACCGTTTCCGGCAGGGAGCGCTGAACGCGGCTTGCGGGCGGGTATCCTGTCAACCATGGCCGATCGACTACGGGGCAAGGTTGCGCTGATTACGGGAGCGGGTCGGGGCATAGGCGCAGCCATTGCCCGCGCCTATGCCCGGGAAGGCGCCCGCGTGGCCTGCGCCGCCCGCTCGCAAGACGAGATCGACGCCGCGGCCGAAGCGATTCGAGCCGAAGGCGGCGCCGCGGTTGCCGTGCGCGCGGACGTTACCGATCTCGAGTCCGTGCGCGCCATGTACGCCGCCGTCGCCGCAACGTACGGCGGCCTCGATATCGCCTTTCTCAACGCCGGAGGCAGCGTCGAGCGCGCGCGCATCGACGAAGGCACGGTCGAAGGCTGGCGGGCGACCCTCGAACTGAACCTGGTCGGCGCCTACTATTGCGCGCGCGAGGCGATTCCTTACCTGAAGGCCCGCGGCGCGGGCAAGATTTTCTTTACCGGCTCAGGCATGGGGCATCGCGGCGCGAAGGGGAACTCCTCGTACGCCGCGGCCAAGGCCGGCGTGTGGATGCTGACCCGCGTGTTGGCGCAGGAGTTGGTCGAGTTCAACATCAGCGTCAACGAGTTCGTGCCCGGTCCGGTGCGCACGCGCCTGACGCGGGACGTCGAAAAAGGCGCCGGCGAATCGGGCCGCGGCAGCCCGTTCCTGACGCCCGGAGAATGGATCAAGCAGCCCGACGACGTGACCGAATTGGCCGTCTTCATGGCCGCCCAGCCCGACGTCGGCCCCACGGCCCAGAGCTACAGTCTGATGCGGCGGGACGGCTGACGGCCCGCCGCCGCTTCAGCCCCCCCGTATGAAGCGCCAATAGACGTACATTACGGGCGCGGCAAACAGAAAGGCGTCGAGGCGGTCGAGGATGCCGCCGTGCCCCGGCAGCAGCTTGCCGCTGTCTTTCACGCCGGCCCCGCGTTTCAGCGCCGATTCGGCAAGGTCGCCCATTTGTCCGGCGGCGTTCAGCGCCAGAGCGGCTGCGGCCGCGGCCGCCGGACTCAGCCAATCGGACAGGAAAGCATGGGCGTAGGCGCAGCCGGCGAATATCGAGCAGACGGTCGAGCCGACCGCGCCCGCCCATGTTTTATGCGGACTTACGCGCGGCGCCAGCGGGCGTTTGCCAAGCGCTTTGCCGACGTAGAGCGCGGCGATGTCTCCGGCTGCGTTGACCGCCAGAACGAACGCCAGCAAGTGCGGGTTCGCGCGGTGCAGCAGCCGCCCGCAAAGCAGCGGCGCCGCGACGTAAGCCGCGCCGGCGAGGGTAAGCGCCGCCGCGGGCAGCGATTTTTTCAGGCCGCCGTATTGGCGGAAACCCGCCGCGGCCAACAGCGCAAGCGCGAGCGCCGCAAGCAAGGGGCCGGAGTTCGCGCCCGGCAAAGGCGTCAAGTCCGGCAACAACGTCAGCAGCGCGCCCGCGGCATAGCCCGGCGCCGCGAGCGCGCGCGCGCCGCGGCGTTCGGCAAGGGCGTAGAACTCGCGCAAGCCGCCAACGGCCAGGGCCGCAACCGCCGCGCCGAAAACCGCGGGCGGGGCCAGCAGGATCAGACCCAGGACGCAGGGCGCAAGCACAAGGGCCGTGAGCACCCGTTTCATGCGGATGCGCTCACCCGCGGGAATACGGCGGAACTCCGGCGGCCGCGAGCTCGGCGCGCTCCTCTTCCCGCTCGGTCAGGCCGCCGTAACGCCGATTCCGCTTCTGGAAATCGAGCAGCGATTCCAGCAGATCGACCGGGCGGAAATCGGGCCAATACTTTTCCGTGACCCATATTTCCGAATAGGCGATCTGCCAGAGCAGGAAATTGCTGATGCGCACCTCGCCGGAAGTGCGGATGAGCAGGTCGGGGTTGGGCAGCCCGGCGGTGTAGAGTTGCTCGCCGAACGTCCGCTCGTCAACCTCGAGCGGCGCGCCGGTGCGCCTGGCTTTCTGCAAGAGGCTGTTGACGGCATCGACGATTTCGCTTCGCCCGCTGTAGTTCAGGGCGACGTTGAGCCGCAATCCCGTATTGGCGGCCGTCTCGACGATGGCGCAGTCGATGTCGTCGCGCGTCTGTTGCGGCAGGGCTTCGATGCGCCCGATGGTCTGGAAACGGACGTTGTTGGCCTTGAGATCGGCCAGTTCCACGTGCAGGTAGTGGCTGAGCAGGCGCCACAAGGTTTCGATTTCGGCTTTCGGGCGTTTCCAGTTTTCTACGGAAAACGCATACAGCGTCAACGCCTCGATATCGAGCCGGCAGCAGGCTTCGATGATTTCGCGCACGGATTTCACTCCGGCGCGGTGTCCGGCGACGCGCGGCAACGCGCGGCGTTTCGCCCAGCGACCATTGCCGTCCATGATGACTGCGACGTGTGCGGGCAGCTTGGCCGGGTCGAGTCGTTGCGCGAGACGAAACTCTATGCTGCCCGGCGCAGCCCATTCGAGGAATTTCTGCATTGCGCGAAGTGCGGCGAAAGAAAACCGAATTTTAGCGCATAACGGCGGCTCATGCGGTACGATGACCGCGGGGAGCTTGACGAGCGATGTTGCGGCGGCATTTTCTGGCGTTGACGGCGGCGGGCGCGGCGTCCGCGGCAAAAACCCGCCGCGCCGGCCCAGTGCGCAAAGTCTTCGATTCGCCGGGGCCGAAACCCAACGGGCTGCAGGCGGCCGACGAAGGTCTGTGGATCATCGACCAGGGCGATAACCATGCCTACCTCGTCGCTTGGCGGGACGGCCGCGTACTGCGCGATCTTCCCACCGAGGCCGACCGTTCGAGCGGCATTACCTTCGACGGCGAGGCGATCTGGCTGGCTTCGACGTACAGCCGCGAGTTGATCCGCGCGGATGGGCGAACCGGGGAGACGCTGGCCAGGCGCTTCACTCCGGGCGCCGGCGTCATCTACCGCATGACGGCAGACCCGCCGGGGCGCCGCAGTCCGCTGGCGCCGCCCGCTCCCGCCGGCCGCGGCGCGGCGAAAATCGACCCCGCGCCCCGCCCCGGAACGGGCGCGCACGGCCTCGAATGGCGGAACGGCAAGCTGTGGGTTGCCGTCCCGCCTTCGCGCTCCATCTACCGCATCGACCCGCAAGCCTGGGAAGTCGAGCACAAGTTCCCGACGGTCGGCAACCGCCCGCACGGCATCGGTTGGGAAGGGAAGCATCTCTGGTGCGCCGATTCCAATCTCAACGCCTTTTTCAGGCACGACCTGGAGACGGGGAGAGTGCTGGAGAAAATCCAGCTTGCCGACAAAGACCCGCTGCCGCACGGCATGACCATCCGCGGCCGCGCTCTGTGGTACTGCGACGACGTCGGAGTCGTCTGCCGCATGGATATCGGTTCGTCGTGAGATACTGGGAACCGCCGGCCCGCCCGCGGCGCGAGGACTCGTGAACACGGCCCCTGCAATGAGCCTTGCCGATCTGCGTCCGGGCGTTGACGCCGTGATCGAGGCGCTGGAGTTGGCGGAAAACGACGCTCACCGCCTGATGCTTCTCGGCTTCATTCCCGGGACGGCGGTGGGTTGCTCGGGACGCTCTCCTCTCGGCGGCCCCGCGATTTATCGCATCGACGGGTCGGAAATCGCTCTCCGCCTGGAGACCGCGCAGCATATCGCCGTCCGCCCGGCATCCCCGCCGGCCGGACGGCGGCGCCCGGAAGCGCCGTGCGATAATGCCCCTGACCGCGGACAGCCGAACGGCAGACCGGGCGGCGCGTGAAGGAAGGGGATTGCCGGGACCGCCCTTTTCGTGAATGCCGTTTCCCGCCGCGGGCCGCCGGCCGCGGCGTTTTCCCTCCGACTGCATGGCTGCCGCAACAACAACGACTTCCAGGCGCGTCGTGGCCCTATGCGGCCCGCCGAACGTCGGCAAATCCACGCTCTTCAACCAGCTCACCGGCCTGCGCCATAAGGTTGCCAACTATCCCGGAGTCACGGTCGAGAAAAAAATCGGCGGCGTGAAGCTGAGATCGGGAGAAGAAATCGATCTGATCGATCTGCCCGGCACGTGCAGCCTCGATGCGCAATCCGAGGACGAGAGGATTGCGGTCGAGGTTCTCAAGGGAGAGAACGAGGCCGTTCCCAAGCCCGCGGCGGCGATCTTGACGCTGGATGCGACGAATCTCGCCCGCCAACTCAGCTTCACCCCCGGCATTCTCGATCTCGGCATCCCCACGCTCGTCGTGTTGAACATGGCCGACGAGCTGGCAAGCCGCGGCGGGGCGGTCTCCGCCGAGGCCGTGGCCGCCGAAATCGGCGCGCCGACCGCGCTGATCAGCGCGCGCAAGGGCGGGGGCGTCGATGAAGTGCGCGCGTTCATCGAGAGCGCTGCCGCTGCGCCGAAACCCTTGCAGCTTCCGGTGCTGCAAGACGTTCCGGCCGTCCGGCAATGGGCCGGCGCAGCCGCCCAACGCTCCGGGTACGGCGCTCCGGGGCCTCCTCTGTGGAGCCGCCGCCTCGATCGGGTCTTCCTGCACCCGCTCGCCGGGCCGCTCGTTTTTCTGGCCGTCGTCATCGCCGTCTTTCAGAGCATCTTCACCTTGGCCGTTCCCCTGATGGACGGCGTGGAATCCGCCGTTGCGGCGAGCGGCGCATGGCTGGGCGCCGTGCTGCCCGAGACGTTCTTCAAGGGGCTGTTGATCGACGGCGTCTGGGGCGGAGTCGGCTCGGTCATCGTCTTCCTGCCGCAGATCCTCATCCTGTTCCTGTTTATCGGCATCCTCGAAGACTCGGGCTATCTGGCGCGGGCCGCCGTAATCGCCGACCGCTCGATGCGGCTGGTCGGCTTGCAGGGCAAATCGTTCATCCCGCTTCTCTCGGCCTATGCCTGCGCGGTGCCGGCGATCATGGCCGTGCGCACCATCGAAAACAAACGCGACCGCATGGCCACGCTGCTCGTCGCGCCGTTGATGACCTGTTCGGCCCGCTTGCCCGTGTATGCGCTGCTGATCGCGGCGTTCGTTCCCGAGCGGCCGTTGCTCGGCCCTTTGCTCGGAACCCGCGCCGCCGTGCTGCTCGGCCTGTACGCCGTAGGCTTCCTGGCCGCGGCGGCGACCGCCTGGGTGCTGAAATCGACGATTCTGCGCAGCGTCTCCACGCCGTTCATGCTCGAGTTGCCGCCGTACCGCCTGCCGACCTTGCGCTCACTGGCCTACCGCCTGCTCGACCGCTCGAAGATATTTCTGCGCCGCGCCGGCACGGTCATCATGGCGACGACGATCGTTCTTTGGGTGCTGGCCGGCTTGCCGCTCGAAAACGGCGAGCCGCCGGAGATCGCCGACAGTTACGCCGGTTCGATCGGCAAAGCCATCGAGCCGGCGATCGAGCCGCTGGGATTCAACTGGAAAATCGGCATCGGCCTGATTACCTCGCTGGCCGCCCGCGAGGTGATTATCGGCACGCTGGGCACGATCTACGGCATGGAGGCCGACGAGGATTCGGTCGCACTGCAGGACACGCTGCGTTCCGAGCTTTCCTTCGGCGCCTCGATCGCTCTGCTGATGTTTTTCGCTTTCGCCCTGCAGTGCATGTCCACCGTCGCCATCGTCCGGCGGGAAACCGGCGGCTGGAAGTGGCCCGCCACGCAGTTCCTCTACATGGGGCTTCTGGCCTACGGCGCGGCCTGGGTTGCCTATCGCTGGTTCGGTTGAGCCGCTGCTTGGCCTCCCTGTATCCACCGGCAGGTGTCGTCGAGCGCCTTGGCGAAACCGTCGAGCAAAAGGTCGATTTCGTCTTCGGTAATAATCATCGGCGGCGAGAAAGCAATCGAGTCGCCGAGCGAGCGCAGGATCGAGCCGTGGGCGATCGCCCGCCGGAAGCAGTACGCGCCGACGCCCCGGGACTCATCGAAGCGCTTGCGGGTTTCCTTGTTTTCGACGAGTTCGACCGCGGCCATCAGTCCGACGCCGCGGATTTCGCCTACCAGCGGATGATCGGCAAACCGCCGCCGCAACCCCTGCTGCAAATGCGGCGCAAGCGCGCGGACGCGCTCGACGATGCCGCGGTCCTCGTAGATTTTCAGGCACTCGAGCGCAACGGCGGCGCTCACCGGGTGGCCGCCGTAGGTAAATCCGTGGGCGAACATGCCGATCTCGCCGCTGCCCCGCGTCAGCGCGGCATAGACTTTCTCGTTGACCATGACCGCCGAGATCGGCGCATAGGCGGCGGAAAGCTGCTTGGCCGCCGTCAGAATATCCGGTTTCAGGCCGAACGTCTGGCAGCCCCACAGATTGCCCGTGCGTCCGAAGCCGCAAATCACCTCGTCGGCAATGAACAACAGATCATGCTTGCGCACGACTCGCTGGATTTTCTCGAAGTAGCCCGCCGGGGGCAGCAGGCAGCCGCCCGCTCCCATGACCGGCTCGGCGATGAACGCCGCGACGGTGTGCGCCCCTTCCGCGGCGATCTGCCGGTCGAGCGTCTCGGCCAGGCGCGAGGAGAACGCCTCTTCCGATTCGCCCGGCAAACCGTCGTGGTAGAAATGCGGACGCGCCGTATGGACGATGTTGGGGATCGGCAGATCGAATTTGCGGTGGTTGCGCCGAATGCCGGTCAAGCTCGCCGCCGCGACGGTCGAGCCGTGAAAGCCGTCCTCGCGGGCGATGATTTTCTTCTTTTCCGGCCTGCCGAGCGCGTTGTTGTAAAACCAGACCATTTTGACAACGGTATCGGCGGCCTCGGAACCCGAGTTCGCAAAAAACACTTTCGACATGGGAACCGGCGCGATCTCCAACAGCCGTTCGGCCAGTTCGACCGCGGGCGACGTGCTTCGCGAGCCGAACAGATGCATGAACGGCAGGGTCTTCATCTGCCGCTGCGCGGCTTCGATCAGGCGCTCTTCGCCGAAACCGAGCGAAGCGCACCAGAGCCCGGCCGCCCCCTCGATATAGCTTTTCCCGGCCTCGTCGTAAACCCTGACGCCTTGGCCAGAGGCAATGACCAGCGGCCCTTGCCGCTCGTGAGCGGCCGGATCGGTGAAGGCATGAAGAACGCTCGCGATATCGCGCTCGCCAATGGACTGCGGCATTTTCGGAGTATAGCGAGCCTGGCTGTGCGAGCGGCTGCGCTAGGCGCGGCCGCTCGACCCCTGACCCGCCAGACCCGCGCGGCCTGTACGCCGGCGGCCAAGTGCGCGTTGCCGCAATTTGCGCGTCAGTGTATCGCAATTTGGCCGGCGGCGGACGCTGGGCCGCCACGGTCGGTTTTGTGCTAGATTGAAAACGATATGGGCATCCCGAACGCAAAGAAATACAGGATCACGAACCCCGAGTCGGGCGAGCGCGCCACCGTCGTAGCGGTGCTGCCGAAGAACGCCGACGTGCCGGCGTACCTTGCCGACGCCGCCAAGCGTTTCGACTGGAAGGCATGGCAGGACCAGAAGACGACGCTCAACCGGGTCCGCGTGGGCCAGCAGAAACAGAAAAAGCGCTGAGCCTCGCTTGCGCCGCGCAAGCGGCCGCGCTCAGGCGATCTCGGCGATCACCGGCGCGTGGTCGGAAGCGGTCAGTCCGTCTTTTTTCTTGCGGTACTCGCGGTCGATGGATACCGCTTTCAGGCGCTTGGCCGCAGCCGCCGTGCCCAACAGAAAGTCGATGCGCAGCCCCTGGCCGAGGTGGAACGCTCCGCCGCGGTAGTCCCACCACGAAAATTTTTGATCTTCGGGGCAGATCTCCCGGAAAAGGTCGCGGAAGCCCCAATCGAGGACGGCCCGATAGCGCCGCCGTTCGTCCTCGCTGTGGAAAATCCTTCCGGCGTGCAGTTCCTCGTTCCAACCGTCGATGGGCCGCGGCACGACGTTGAAGTCGCCGCAAAGGACGGCCGGCTCGCTCGGGTCGCGCGCGTCATCGAGCCAACCGCGCAGCGACTCCAGCCAGCGCAGCTTGCGCGGATAGTCCGTGTGCTCGATGCTCTTGCCGTTGGGAACGTAAACGGTCGTGAACGCAATGCCGCCAACGTCCACGCTGAGCAGACGCGCCCCGAATTCTTCTTCTCCCGGCAAGCCGCGCTGGGTCACCGCGGCCTCCTCGCGGCTCAGGACGGCGACGCCGTTCCAACTCTTCTGTCCGTGGACGGCCGCGCGGTACCCCTCCGCGGCAAAGGCTTCGTGGGGAAACTGCTCGTCGGACAGCTTCAGTTCCTGCAGGCCGACCACATCGGGCCGGCGGGCGCGCAGCCAGTGCAGCACGAAATCGAGGCGGGCGCGCAGGCCGTTGATATTCCAGGTGGCGACTTGCAAACAGGTATTACAGCACGAACGGCCGGCTGCGCGGCCCGCGCTCAGGATCCCCGGTCGCGCAGCAGGTTTTCGATGGCCGCGCGGCCGTTTCCGCGTTGGCCGCTCAACGCCGCCCGCAGCGCCGCGTCCGCTTTCGCCGACGGGCGGGCGCCGATCGCATAGCAAGCCGCTTCGACCAGCCGCAGATCGCCGGAGCCGAGCATCTTCGCCAGCGCATCGACCGACGTATCCGTTCCGATGCGCCACAGGCGGCGGCATGCCTCCTGCTTGGCGGCGATGGACGCCCCGGACTCCAGCACCGCGAGCAATACCCGCTCGACCGCGCGGAGCGCCGCGGCGTCTCCGTGCGCGCGGTTGATGATTTCGTCCAATTCGAAGAAAGGCGCCGTCGATTTGCCGAAGTCGTAGGCCTCGACGCCGGCGATGCGCTTCCTGATTTCCGTCTCGGTCATCGCTCAGACCTTCCAGGGGGCGCGCATGGCGCGGTAGATCATGCGGTCGGCTTCGTCGTCGCCGATGAACCGCTCGCCCGCGGCGTCCCAGCGCAGCGGCCGCCCGAGGCGCAGGCAGATATTGGCGCAATGGACAATAGTATGCGTTCGATGGGCGGTTTCGACGTGCGAGCGGGGCAGCTTGCGGCTGCGCATGCAGTCCAGGAAATTGCGCATGTGCGGCTCCTGGATCAGGTAATGCGCATCGGGCGGATCGAGACCCTGCAGCACGGACGCGGGTTTCGCCTCCATGCCTCCGGTGTCGGAGAGGAAAACCCAGCCCTTGTCGCCGATGAACTTCAGCCCCTTGGCGCCGGTATCGAGATACAGCCGCAGGCCGTCGGCATAGCGCGCGCGGACTTCGTACCAGTAGGGGATGTTGTTGACGCCGCCTTCGACGCGGTACGCGGCCTCGCCTTCGTAGGTCACGGGGGCGTCCATTTCGCCGCCCCGCGCCCATTGCAGGGTTTCGATGAAGTGCGGCCCCATGTCGGCGATCGAGCCGCCGCCGGTGTCCCAGTTGACGCGCCACAGCGCCACGCGGTCGGGCGAATACGGCGCCCACGGTGCCTGTCCCAACCAGCGGTCGTAATCGAACGCCTCGGAGTCGGGGGCGGGTTCCGGCGCGGCGAAACTGTTGCGCCTCCAGTTGCCGGAGGCGCCGAACGAAAGGCGCACGGCGCGCAGCTTGCCGATGCGGCCGCTGTTGACGACATCAACCAGAAACTTGTATCCGGGGTTGGATTTGCGCTGCGTTCCGCATTGCCAGACGGCGCCGGTCTCTTTGACGACGTTGGCCAAGGCGCGCCCCTCGGCGATGGTCAGGCAGAAGGGCTTTTCGCAATAGACGTCCTTGCCGGCGCGCGCGGCCAGCGAACTCAGCACGGCGTGCCAGCGGTCGCCCGTTCCGATTAGTACGGCGTCGATATCCTCGCGGTCGAAAATCTCTTCGTGGAAGCGCGTTGCCCGGCAGTCGGCGTTGCCGTAATGGTCATCGACCATCTTCTTGCCGAACTCGCGGCGGTCGGCGAACAGGTCGCAGACCGCAACCGCCTGCACGTCTTTCTGCTCCAGAAACGTCGTCAGGTTGCGGCGGTTCCGTCCGCCCATGCCGATCACGCCGAGCGCGATGCGGTCGGAGGCGGGGGTTGCGCCGTTCAGTCCCAGCGCGGCTGCCGACGCGAAGACGGGCACCGCGGCCGTTTTGCCGAATTTCCGGCGGGTAACCTGCTTGCCGCCAAGCATACAGCGGCCAGTGTACAACGAACCGCCCCTTTCGAGCGACAATAGTCGGTTGCCCGCGCGCGCCGACCGGTTTCGATCCGAGAAAACCCTGCTGATGGGGGTGCTCAACGTCACGCCCGATTCCTTCTGGGACGGCGGCCGTTTTCCGTCCGCGGACGCCGCAGTGGACCGGGCGCTCAGAATGATCGACGAGGGCGCGGACATCATCGACGTTGGCGGCGAAAGCTCGCGCCCGGGCGCGGTGCCGACGCCCCAGGCGGAAGAGGAAGCGCGGGTGCTGCCCGTCGTCGAGGCGCTCGCTCGGCGCGCCGATACGCCGATCTCGGTCGATACGTACAAGCCCGAGACGGCCCGCCGCTGCCTGAACGCCGGAGCGGCGATCGTCAACGACATCCGCGGCATGACCGACCCGGCGATGCAGGCGGCAGCCGCCGAGGCGGGTGCTTCCGTTATCCTCATGCACATGCGCGGCGAGCCGCGGACGATGCAGCAGGACACCGCCTACGGCGACGTCGTTGCCGAAATCCGGCAATTCCTTCTGCGGCAGGCCGCCGCCGCCCGCGCCGCCGGGGTTGCGGAAATCGCCGTCGACCCGGGCATCGGTTTCGGCAAGACGGCCCGGCAGAACTTCGAAATCCTGGCGCGGCTGCGCGAGTTGGCAACGCCGGACTACCCGTTGGCGGTCGGCCCTTCGCGCAAATCGTTTCTGGGCAGCTTGGCCGACCGCCTGCCGGTCGAGGAGCGCCTGGAGGGAACGCTTGCCGCCGCCGCGGCCGCCGCGCTCAACGGCGCAAAGATCGTGCGCGTCCACGACGTCAAACCCTGCCGCCGCGCGCTCGAAGCGATCGATGCGATCCGCGGAGCAAGCAATGGCCGATAAAATCCTGATTCCGGCAATCCCGCTTGCGGCGCGGGTCGGCTGCAGCGCGGAAGAACGCCAAGAGCCGCAGCAAATCCTGGTGGATCTGGATCTCGAGCTGGACATCTCGCGCGCCGCGGCAACCGATTCGATCGACGACGCCGTGAACTACGTTGCCGTCAGAGACGTCGCCGCGGAGATTTGTTCGGCGCAGGCTTACAACCTCATCGAAACGATCGCCGAACGGACGGCCGCGAAACTGTTGACCGATTTCCCCATCGACGCCGTGCGGGCGCGCGTCAGGAAACCCTCGGCGCTGGCGCGGTTCGGCGCGCCTTGGGCGGCGGTGGAAATCAGGCGAAGCCGCGATGGCTGACGCTTGGCTCGGGCTCGGCTCGAATCTCGGCGACAAGGAGGGCAACCTGCGGACGGCGCTCGCCGCGCTTGCCCGCTGCGGGACCGTCGCCGCGGTCTCGCCGCTGTATGCCGCCGAGCCGGTGGGGCGCGTCGAGCAGGACTGGTTTCTCAACGCCTGCGCGCATCTGGAGACCGGTTTGGGGCCCTCGGCGCTGTTGGGCGTCATCGAACGCATCGAAAGCGATTTGGGCCGCCGGCGGGACATCCCCAACGGCCCGCGGACGATCGACATCGACCTGCTGCTGTACGGCGGCCTGATCCTCGAAAACGCCGCGTTGACCGTGCCGCATCCGCGCATGCATCAGCGGCGTTTCGTGCTCGAGCCGTTGGCGGCCATCGCGCCGGATATCATGCATCCCCGTTTACGCAAGCCCATTGCAGATTTGCTGCAAGAGCAACCCGCATCCCCGGCGGTGCGCCTCGTCCGCGCCGCCGGTTGGCAGGGTTGACGCCCGCCTTGCCGTTCAGGTCAGCCAAGTCTGTCTTTCCCGACACAAGGGGCCATTGAGACGCCGCGGGAATCGATTTGCAGCAACCCGCCGAGACTTGGCAACGGAGGAACCGCGGCTGAGGATGAACTGGGGGGCACGCAGTCGCGCCGCAAGGTGTTTCAGGTTAAGGCCGCGGCGCGAGTTTCACTTCGGCGGTTTGTTCGACGCCTTCGCGCAGGAAACGCACCTTGACCACGTCGCCGACGGCGCTGTCGCGCAGCGCGTAGGTGAAATCGTACAGATTCTGGATAGGCTTGCCGTTCCAGCGGGTGAGGATGTCGCCCGCTTGCAGCCCGGCCTTTTCCGCCGGCGAGCCGGGGCGGATGTCGGCGAAGCGGACTCCGTCGGGAACCTCGGCGAAATCGGGTATCGAACCGAACCACGGGCCGTAGCCTCCGCCTCCGCCGGCCGAGGAAACCTGCCCGTGAGCCGATTCCGGGGAGCCTTCGAGGAAAGCCGGCCGCGCCTCGGCTTCGAGCATCCGGCCGGTCAACTCGGAGATGAGCGCCAGCAACTCGACCGCGGATTCGGCATTGACCTTGTCGGCGGTGTCCGAAGGCTTGTGGTAGTCCGCGTGCAGCCCCGAGAAGAAAAACATCACCGGGATTTTCTTGCCGACAAACGAGCTGTGGTCGCTTGCGCTGTAGCCGCTGCGTGAAACATCGACGGCGAACGAGTAGGCGCCCTTGACCTCATCGAGCATCCGCGCAAAGGGTTCGCCCGTGCCGATGCCGCCGACATAGACCTTGCCGCCGTCGATTCTGCCGATCATGTCCATGTTGAGCATGGCCACGGCGTTTTCCAGCGGCAGCGTCGGGTTTTCGACCCAATGGCGCGAGCCCAGCAGGCCGATTTCCTCGGCGGCGAAAGCCAGAAAGAGCAGCCCGCGGCGTGGTTTTTCCGTCCGCCATTCCGCTCCGTAGTGGCGCGCCAACTCGATCAGCCCGGCCGTGCCGGAGGCGTTGTCGTCCGCGCCGTGGTGAACGTCGCCGATGCGCGACGGCGCCAGCGAGCTTTGGTCGCCCAGCCCGAGGTGGTCGTAGTGCGCGCCGATGACCGCGAATTCGTCGGTTTCGCCGGGAAGGTAGCCGGCCACGTTGCTGACCGCCGCCTGTTCGCGTTCGATGTCCACGCTCAGATCGATGCGCAGCGATTCGGCGAGCGCAAACGATTGCGGCTCCTGTTTGCCGTTGATGTCCTTTTGCAGGATGCGCAGCGAGCGGCCGGAGCCGCGCAGCCATTGTTCGACGATCGAATGCTTCGCCTGGAGCATCGGTATGCCGGCGTCGGCGGGGCCGGAAATGCTGCCGAACTCGATGAGCGAATCGCCGCCGCGCCGCGCCGCGGGCGCTTCGACCAGGATCACCGCCTTGGCTCCGCGGTTGCGCGCGTTGATCGCTTTGGCGATCAAATGGGAATGGCGGGTGAAGCGGCGCCGTCCGCCCCTGCGCCCGCGCTGCTGCTCTTCTTCGAAAAAGTCGGGTTCATAGCGCATGACGATGACGATCTTGCCGTTGACGTCGAAGTGCGCATAGTCGTCGTAGTCGAAATCCTCGGCCGAAATGCCGTAACCGGCGAATGCGACCTGGCCGCTGACCTCGCCGCCGGCGGAGAAGTTGATGGGGATATAATCCGCGCCGGGCTCGAGTTCCGCGGCGCCGCGGTTGCGCGTGACCGTGAGCCGGTTGTCCGCGCCCATTTTCGCGCCCGTGGTTACCGTGAGTTTCTGGAAGTACGATCCGCTGTCTCCGGCGGGCTGCAATCCGGTTTCGCGGAATCGGTCGGCGATGTACGCGCCGGCCTGCTCGAGTTCCGGCGTTCCGGCGCCGCGGCCCTTCATCTCGGGCGACGCCAGAAACTCGACGTGCCGCAGGTAGCGGCCGGGGTCGTCCTGCTGAAACGCGGCGGGAGGCGCCGCCGAAGCGGGAAGCAGGGCGAGCAGCAGGCCGGCGCAGACGCCTGCGCGGGTTGGAGCGTATGTTCGGCGCGGCATCAGTTCCCGAACCCCGGCAGCGAGATATTCATTGCGCAGCCGCAGTCGTCGCCGGAGTTGTGCGTGACCTGCTGATAGCCCAACTCGTAGTCGATGACCGTTTTCAACTGCGGCCATTGCGGCGTCCCCGGCATTTTCCGCCCGTTCACGAAGACCGTCGGCGTGGAATCGACCCCGGCCGCGCGCCCCTCGGCAAGCGACATTTCGACGATCTTCAGCGTCTCGCGGGAGTCGATGCAGGCTTGCAGCTTGCTGCTGTCAACGGCGCCGCCGGCCATCAGCTTCACGGTCTCGTCAACCATATTTGCGGCGGTCAGCGTTTCCTGCTTCTCGAATATCCAATCGTGATACGTCCAGAACGCCTCGGGCGATTGCGCCTGGATGCACTGCCCGGCTATCGCTGCGGTCAGCGCCCAGTCGTGTTTCTGAGTCAGCGGAAAATCCCGAAAATAGACGCGCACCTTGTCGTCGTATTCTTCCCGCAGTTGCTCAAGGGCTTTGGCTTCCCGGGCGCAATACGGACATTGGAAATCGCTGAACACGGTGACCATCACCGAGGCGCCCTCGGCGCCGAAGGCGGGCGCGCCGGTGTTGTCAACCGCGTCCAGAGCTTGCCGAAACGGGTTGTCGTCGATCTTGTAAACCGTTCCCTGGACGACGTGCCGCCCGTCTTTCGAGACGTAAAAGGTTTTCTTCTGGGAGGCCTCGCGGTAAGCGCCTGTGACTTCGACTTCGAGCATTCCCGGAATCGCCGATTCCTTGTACTCGCCGACCGAAACCTCGATTTGCGGCCCCCAGACGAACAGATGCCTGACGTAGAACTCGAGGTCCGCCTTGTCGAGCGCGTTGGCGGGCGGGGCGGGGTCCGCCGCTTTTTCCGCCGGCGCGCCCCGGCCGGCATTCGGCGGGAAAAAGAAAATCGACGCCAGAAGCAAAGGCAACAACCGCTGCATAGTCTTCTTATTGTATCCATGACGCGCACGATACCCGCATGGTTTGCCGCGGGAACCGGCGCGGCGCGGGAATTGTTAAAACTGCGTAAACGAGGCTCCTGAGGAATAACCCCGCTGCTTTCGGCGAACGCCTTATAATCGTTGGTGAAGAGGCAGCCCGATGAGCATAACAGCTTGGTTCCCGCCGCAGCGCATTTTCCCTTGGCAGTTCGACGGCGCGCTGCCCGAGCCGGTGAGGCGTCCGGAGGAAACGCCGGGGCCGCAACTCCTGCCCGAACGCCCCGCCCGGAAACCGCCGCGGTTTCCGCTTTGGGCCGTAGGCTTGATGCTGGCGCTCGGGGCCGCGGTCGGCGCGGCGTTGTGGAGCGCCGTCGAGAGCGGCGCAGAGACCGCTCAGGTTGCCGCCGGTCCGGTCGAAACCATTCGCGTTGAGAAAACCCGATTCACCAGGACCGTTCGCATCGGCGGGACGGTCGGCGCCAAGAATTTCGCCATGATCCGCGCGCCGCGAATGCGCGGCGGCCGCGACCGCGGCCCCGGCGCCGGGGGGGGCGGCGGCTTGGTTATCGCCGCGCTTGCCGAGCCGGGCAGCATGGTGGAGAAAGGCGACGTCGTCGCCGAGTTCGAATCGAAGCGCACGGAAGACATCCTCGACGATTACGAATCGACGCTGGCGCAGACGCGCTCTCGGGTCGGCACGCGCAAGGGCGAAATCCTGATCGCCACCGAAACCCTGCGCCAGGAGTACCGCACGGCCAAGGGCGACGCCGGCAAAGCCGGTCTCGACGTGCGCACCGCCGAGGTCAGATCGGATATCGAAGCCGAAATCCTGCGCCTTCTGGCCGAAGAAGGCCAAATCACCGTCAAGCAACTCGATGAGCAGGTTCGTTTACAGGAAATTGCCGACCAAGCCGAGTTGCGCAGCCTCGACCTTGGCGTTGCGCAGGATGAAAAACGCCTCGAACGCACAAAATTCGATCTGGAAAGGATGAAGCTGCGCAGCCCCGTGGCGGGCCTGGTCGTGATCGAAACCGTATTCCAGCGCGGCAGCTTTTCGCAAGCCTCGCCCGGGGACGAGGTGCGCGCCGGTTCGTATTTCATGAGGGTGGTCGATCTCTCGAAGATGGCCGTCTTCGCCAACCTCAACCAAGTCGATAGCCAGATGGTGCAGATGGGCTCGCCCGTCAAGGTCCAGCTCGATGCGTACCCCGAGGTGCAGTTCGAAGGCCGCGTGGCTTCGGTCGGCGCAATGGCCAAGTCCGGCGGCAGCAGCGGCGGCGTCCGCGGTCCGCCCGGTTCGTCCGGTTCCCGCGATCAATGGGTCAAGCAGGTCGCCATCGAAATCGAAATTTTGGAGCAGGACGAGCGGGTCAGCCCCGATCTTTCGGCAAGCGCCGACATCCTTGTGGAGGAACAGGACACGGCGCTGGTCATCCCGCGCGCGGCAATCGAAAGCCGCGGCGACAGTCGAGTCGTCTGGGTGCGCGACGGCGAGGGCTTCGCCGCAAGGGAAGTGCAACTCGGCTCTATCAGCGATACGCAGGCGATCGTCGTCTCCGGCCTGAGCGAAGGCCAGGAAATCGCCGCCCAGCCGCCGACCGAAGCCGAAACCCGCCTGGCCCAGCGCTGACTTCCGGCGCGAACGCGCAGTTTCCGCGGCGGCGTCTCAATCGCCGGTTGTCTGCGCGCCAACGACAGGGAGCGTTGGCGGGATGGGCTTGGTCAAGGCGCGAGGGAAATGGGGTCAAAGTGGGCTGGGTGGGGCGCCTGGCCCCAGCGGACCGTGACGCCACAGCCCTCCCAACCTCACAACGAATTCTAAACACGGAACGCCGGACAAGTCAACCGGTAAATTTTCCGCGAACAACCTCATGCGCCTCCTTCGTTCGGGCAGCCGCGCCGGCGGCGCGCTTCTTGCTGCTACAATCCTCTGCGTTATGCCGCTCGATCGTCGTCAGTTTCTGGGCGCGGCCGCCGCGCCCGCGCTGCTCAACGCGCAGACGGGACGCCCCTTCCGCAGCGTGATGTGCCTGATTGCCGACGACCATTCGGCAATCGCCGGCTGCTACGGCAACCCCGTCATCCGCACGCCCAACATGGATCGCATGGCCCGCGAGGGCGTCCGCTTCACGCACGCCTACGCCACGACTCCCTCTTGCAGCGCCGGCCCTCGGTCATCCTCTCGGGGCTGCGCAACCACGCCAACGGACAGTTCGGCCACGCCCATCTGCCGGCGAATTTCCATACCCATCCCCAGGTGCAATCGATCCCGCGCATCCTCAAGGCGCAGGGCTTTCGCACGGGCGTTGTCGGCAGCTTGGTGGGGTATGGTCTGAGGATGATGTCACGAACAATGACCGGTACGAGGGGTGCGGTTACTTGCTGCTGTTGATCATGTTCGGCGGGATGGTATGCTTGCATGAGTGTTGAGGAGGGGGCATGAAACTGATCACACGAAAAGAAGGAACAACGAAATGAAAGCCCTAGCCGTAATGATGGCGATTCTCTTTGTGCCGTTTGCGTTTTTGGCGTATCAGGACAGGCAGATGGAGATTGAAAACGCAGCGCATCGAGCCGAGTCGGAAAGGCAGCGAGCCGAGTGGGTCAACGAAAGGATAGAAAGGAGACAGCTTGAGATTGAAAGCTGTTCTCCGAACGAAACGGAAACCTACCGACAGTGGTATTCCAGGATCCAGCGAGAGAAGAAGCCCATTTGCACCCTCTACAGCTTCAACGGCTGGAAAAGCATGTTCAGCAGGAACGACATGAAAGAAAGCTCGACCAAGAAAGGACAGCTTGGGATTGAAAGCTGTTTTCCGAGCGAAACGGAAACCTACCGACAATGGTATTCCAGGATCCAGCGAGAGAAGAAGCCCATTTGTATCCTCTACAGCTTCAACGACTGGAAAAGCATGTTTAACAGGAACGACATGAAAGAAAACTCGACCAAGAAAGAGCCGCCCTGCCGGCATTGGGACGAAAACCTTTGCCTTGAGGGGGGTGATGTTCGGTGGGAGAAAGGAAGGCTTGTCGGGACGCTCCGAAACAAGTCGGGAAAGACGCTGAGTATGATCTATGTGGAGTATCGGTGTCTTGATCGGAATGGAGTCGTTGTTGATCGAGACAACGACAGAATGTGGTCGGAAATCAGACCTAACGAGGCTTGGAAGTTCAAGATCAAGTGCTGGGAAGACGACGCCTACACCTATCAACTCACAGAGGTATCTTCTCGATAGCCGAAAGGAAGGAGGCAACGAAAAATGATGGTCACCACTGTGAGTATTTCAAAGCGGGTCTCCCAGTGCACAAAAATAATAGGGAACAGGAGGAAGTGAAATGATTGAAGCAATCGTTACTGTGTTTATCACTGGTATTATCGGATTTGCTTTGGGTAGCTCCAAAGACTTTGTACGTCTTTGGAGACATGCGGAAGAAGAAGAAAGCATTAAGAACAAACCAAAGTATTATTTGATATTGCGTTACCAAGGTGTGGTTGGAAAAGATAGGAAGGATTGGTCTTGGTTGCTGTTTTTGCATCCGTATGACCAAGAAGAAGGTCAGGCTAATACGGCTATTGTTGCTAGGGGAGATGGTATTGATGAAGCAAATAAAGCTGTTAAGGAATTTTGCGGATATGTCCACTATGCAGGAGAAAAAGAGTGAATTCTCTTCATCTGGAAACCTTTCTTGACCCGAACAGAATAGTGTTAAACTGAGGGTATGGAATACGCACTATCTCTCCTTTTGCTTTGTTCGCTTGTTCCGTTCCGGGCATACCCTCAATCCAGACCTCTGTATGGGATCAAGGTTGCCCATGGAGAAGCAATAGGTGCGTAAAATGAAGCAAACGCGCATATAGAGTTTCTCAGAGTTTTACCCCGTCCGAAGCGAAGATCGTCGGACTGCGCCGCGCGCAGAACATGCTGCGTCATGCGCCGGAGGAACTCTACGATATCGAAGCCGATCCGATGGAGACGGCGAATCTCGCCGGGTCGAGCCTGCATCAGGGCGTACTGGCCGAATTGCGCGAGAAAGTAACGGAGTTCCGCCGCGAAACGGGCGATCCGTGGCTGCGCTATTTCGACCGCATCGAGTCGCCGCCGCAACCGCTTGGAAGCCGCTCGGCTTCGCTGTGAATCCGGCGCCGCGAGACCGCGCCCGCTCCGCCGCCTTTCCTTCGACTAAGCGGTTGCGTTACCCTTTGAGGGGCCGAACATCCGGGGGTAGGGCGCATGTTTCTCGACGACTGCTTGCATCTGCGTTTTCCATGCCGCCGCGCCGCGCTCGCGGTCTGCGCCGGTCTCGTCTGCGCCTTGCTGCCGGCGCAGCAACTCGCGCCGCCGCCGTCGGGTGCTGCAGCCGCGGCGGCGTCCGACTTCCTCGACCATTTCACCTGGTTCCCCGGCGGAACCCGCGAAGCCGACATGTGGCAGGTGCTGCTGCTGTTCGGGGTCGGCGACCCGGCCGGCGAATCGTGGGACGGCAATTTGTCCATTCGCGGCGGCGAAATCCTGAGCATCGACGCGCATCGGCAGGAACCGCCCGACCGCATCCTGCCGCAGGGCGGCTGGAAGCTGCGCACGCAGGCGGTGCGGGTCATGCTGCGTTCGACCGTTGTGCCGCAAGCGGCCCCGGGTTTCCGCGAGGAAGTGCAGGCGAAAGGTTTGTGGGTGCGCGGCAGCGGCGCCGCCGAGGTTTCGGTCAGCACCGCGCAGGGCGATTTTTCATTCAGACCCAAAGACGTGGAGTTCGGCCGTTGGACCCGCTTTCTCGGCGGGCGCGTTGCGCTGCAGCGCACGCCTCCGGCCACCGACATATCGGGAACCGAGCTTCGCCAGCACGACTCGCCCGCCGGCGCGGCCGATTCCGAGGGCAACCTGTTCGCCGTGTGGTACAGCTACCACGACCGGCGCGAGGAGCTGAATTTCCGCCGCTACCATGAGGGCCGCTGGTCGCGCCTGATTCCCGTCGGACGCGCCGCCGAAGACCTCTGGCGTCCGCAGGTTGCCGTCGATGACGGCGGCAAGCCCTGGCTGATTTACTCCCAGCGGCCGCCCGACGACGGCCCAGGCAACTGGGATATCTACGCCATGGCCTGGGAGGACGGCGAATGGGGCCGCCAATACCGTCTCAGCGTCAATCCGCTGCCCGACGTCGAGCCGCACGTTGCCCGCGCCGGCGACGGGACGATCTACGTCGTCTGGCAGGCGATGGCCGGCCGTCATGCGCAAATTCGACTGCGCTATTTGCGCGGCGGGCGCTGGTCGGAAACGGTG
The DNA here is from genome assembly GCA_965242705.1 of Bryobacterales bacterium. Lineage (GTDB taxonomy): Bacteria > Acidobacteriota > Terriglobia > Bryobacterales > UBA6623 > CATQHP01. The sequence continues at coordinate 2,670,244 of OZ251486.1, read as the reverse complement.
TCCGTAACCAACACGACCGCCAACAACTGGGCGCCGGCGGTTGCCGCCGCGGCGGACGGCGCGGCGTGGATCGCCTGGGACCGCTATACCGCCTCGGGCGGCTACGACGTGGTTGCGCGCCGCTTTTCGCCGGACGCCGGCCTGGGCGCCGAAATGCCGGTCGCTTCGACCGCGCGCTTCGAGGCCCATGCGAGCGTCGGCGTGGACAAGCAGGGCCGCCCCTGGGTTGCCTGGGAAACATCGGGCGTCAACTGGGGCAAAGACCTCGGGCGCGGCCTCGGCGTCCGCCAGCCGGGAACCCCGTTGGGCGCCGCGCGGCGCATCGAGATCGTCTGTTACGACGGCGGCCGCTGGAAAACCCCCGCCCCCGCCGCCTTCGACGACCCGTTGGCGCCCGGCTCGACCGGAGAAAGCCGGCCGCAGCTTTTCTTCGACCCCGACGGCAACCTGTGGATGTCGTTCAAACGCCGCTACAGCCGCCGTTCTTACCGCCCCACGAGCTACTGGGAAACCTTCCTGACCCGCCTTGACGGCAGCCGTTGGAGCGAGCCCGTAACGCTGCCCTCGAGTTGGGCGCGCAAGAGCACGCGCATGGGCATGACCGCCGCCGACGGCCGCCTGTGGGCTTTCTGGCCGAACGAAAACCGGCAATGGGCCTTCGCCAGCCGGCCGCGGCTGAACCGCGTGATGGCCGGCTCGCTGGAATTGCCGGGGCCGGGCGCGCCTCCGCGGCTGACGCCCTACCGCCCCGCGCCGGCGGAACAGCGCCCCGACTCGCACCCCAACGAAGCCGCGGACGTGCGTTTCATCCGCAACTACCGCGCCGAACACGCCGGCCGAACCCTGCGCATCGTGCGCGGCGACCTGCACCGCCATACCGAGCTTTCCCAGGACGTGGGCGGCATCGACGACGGCTCGCTGCCCGAGTTTTACCGCTACATGATCGACGCCGCCGAAATGGATTTCGGCGCATCGACCGACCACCAGGCCGGCGGCACGGACTTCTGGAACGCGATGACCCAGAAGATGGCCGACATGCACCACTTCCCCGAACGTTTCTCGACGCTCTACGGATACGAGCGCAACCCGGGCAACCCCTTCGGCCACCGCAACATGATCTACACGCACCGCAACTATCCCATCGTGCCCTTTTTCATGCCCATGCATCCCGCGTTTCTGCTGCCCGACAGCCCCGACGGGGAACTGCTGACCTTCAGCTCGATGGGTTTCGGCAGCGGCGTGCGCAACGAGACCAGGCTGCTCTACGAAGTGGCCAAAAGGACGAACGGCTTGGCCATTCCGCACACTTCCGGCACGAGCTCGATGGGCACCGACTGGCGCGACAACGATCCGCAAGTCGATACCGTCGCCGAGATTTACCAGGGGGCGCGGCAGAGCTACGAGCACAAGAACGCGCCGCGCGGCATCCGCGACGGCGAGGAAGCCGACGCCGCAGGCGGGTTTCAGCAACCCGGCATGTTGTGGAACGCCTGGGGCAAGGGTTACAAAATCGGCGTCATCGCCAGTTCCGACCACTATTCGACGCACGTCTCGTATGCGATGGTTTACACGCCGGACACCGGCCGCGAGTCGATCCACGATTCGATTCGCAAGCGCCGCGCCTACGGCGCCACCGACAACATCGTGCTCGATTTCCGCATGGGCGGCGCCTTCATGGGCGAAGAGATAGCGGCCGCCGGACCGCAACGCATCCGCCTGCGCGCCCGCGGTACCGACAAGATTGCCGCGGTCCATCTGATCCGCGACGCCGCCTACATCTACAAGGTCGAGCCGAACAAGGTCGAAACCGAGTTCGAATACCTCGATGCCGAGGCCGGCCCCGGCGAGCACTGGTATTACGCCCGCGTCGAGCAGGCCGACGGCGAATTGGCCTGGTCGAGCCCGATATGGATATCCCAGGGGGAATAGCGTACCCGCGGCCGCTCACGTTGCCGTAGAGTCCTGGTCCGGTCGGCTTCAGTGGCGAAAGACTGCCGTGGGCGTGTTTTGCGCGGCTACGGACAGGTCGGTTTCGCTTGAGCCGGCGGCCTCGAGGGCGCGCTGCGCGTCCATTTTCGCCAGAGCCGGATGGTTGTTGTTGCCGCTCAGGTGCGCCAGCACGATGGTTTGCGCCCGGCGGTCCCAGTCGGCGGCCAGGAACTCCGCGGCGGCCCGATTGGAAAGGTGTCCGTCGCGGCTCAGCACGCGCTGCTTCACCGCCCAGGGGTAGGGACCTACGCGCAGCATCTCCAGGTCGTGGTTCGATTCCAGGATCAGGAAGTCGGCGCCGCGCAAATGGTGCTTGACCGAGTCGGTCATGTAGCCGAGGTCGGTGGCGACGGCCAATTTGAATCCGTTGCGGCGCACGCAGAACCCGACCGGGTCGACCGCGTCGTGCGGAACCGTGAACGTACCGATTTCCAGATCGCCGATGGTCAAGCCGCCGCCGGCCTCGAAGTGCTCCAGGGTGGGCCGGGTGTTCTTCCACTCCAGTGTGTCGGCCGCCGCCTCGGTCAGATAGACGGGGGCGCCGGTCCTTTTGGCCAGGACTTCGAGACCGCGAACGTGGTCGGAATGTTCGTGGGAGACGACGACGGCGTCGAGGTCGGCGGCGTTTTCTCCGATCGAGGCCAGCCGCTCGTAGATCTGTTTGGCGCTGAATCCGGCGTCGAAAAGGACGCGCACCTTCTCCGTGGCGACGAACGTTGAGTTGCCGCTGGAGCCGCTGCCGAGGATGCAAATGCGAAGAGCCGCGCCGGTATCCCTGGAATTTTCAGTCCCGCCGCCGGCTTGCGCGGGGCGGGGAACGAAGCCATTGTATCAGGCCGCTTGCCGGCGGGCGCGCAGCCGTTCGAGCACCTGCGGCCAGACTTCGGGATTGAGCAGTTGATCCGGCCGCTCGCCGCGGAAAGCCTGCATGAGATGATGGATTGCGGAAGAAAGGATGCGGCGCTTGCCGGCGGCGCTGGCCGAGCCGACGTGGGGCGTGACGATGACGTCGCTGCGCTGCAGCAACGGATGGTCGGCGGGGGCGGGTTCGGGGTCGGTGACGTCGAGTCCGGCGCCGCGCAGCCGGCCGCTCTCGAGCGCCGCGAGCAGCGCGGTTTCGTCCACGAGGCCCCCGCGCGAGACGTTTATCAGGATCGCGCCCGGTTTCATTTGCCCCAGGGTTTCGGCGTCGATGAGCCGGCGCGTTTCGGCGTTCAAGGGCAGATGCAGCGAGACCACGTCCGAGGCGGCCAGCAGCGCTTGCAGCGACGGCGCCATTGCAACGCCGAGTTGTCGGGCGCGCTCGGCGGGCGCGAAGGGGTCGAACGCGCTGACCTTCATGCCCGCGCTGCGCATGACGGCGGCGACGCGCGAGCCGATGCGGCCCAGGCCGACCAGTCCCAGGCGCGAGTCGAAGAGCTCGAGCGCGGAGTGCCGGCCGTAGTGGTCGGGGCGGCGGTCATGGCGCAGGCCGTGCTCGGCTTTCTTGAGGTCTTTGGCGACGGCGAAGATCAGCGCGACGGCGTGTTCGGCGGTGGAGATGGTCGGCCCGTCGGGCGTATAGCTGACGGCGATGCCGCGCGCTGCGGCGGCGGGGATATCGACGGCTTCGTAGCCGATGCCCATGCGCGAGATAATCAGCAGATTCGGGGCTTTGTCCATGACTTCCGCGGTGTAGCGCATGCCCCCGGCGAGCACGCCGTCGGCTTGCGGGAAGGCGGAGAGGATATCGTCGGGCGTGGCGACTCCCGGCCCGATGGGTTCGGCGAGCGGGGAGAGCAGCCCGACGCAATCGGGCAGGATGTGTCTTTCCGACCAGACCTTGAACATCTTACGAGTCTAACCGTTCTGCGCGCGCGCCGGCTTGCGCCGGGCCGGGCGGCAGCGTTCGCCGCGGCGGCCAAGCGCCCGCGGCGGCGCCGAAAAAACGCGGCAATTGTAATCGAACGCGCATTTCGATTTGCCATGGGGGGCGGGGCGGCGTACAATGTATGGAAGAGCACCATAGTTTTCTGCTAAACTAAGGCTCAGCCAACAGCGGACCCCCGATCGGACCATCAGACCCGGCGGCAAGAGGCGCGGGTAACCCCCCATAATTTCCGACGACGGATGTTCCTGCTGATTGGCGAAGAGCGAGCGGTACGCCGTTCAGGCGAGGATATGTCGGCCTTGCGCAAAGTGTCTTGAGGCAAGGTGTCTTGAGCAGGACGCCGCGCGCCAAGCCGTGCGGAACAGGGGGGGAATTTTGAATCATTTCGAAGACGCGATCGCAGCAGTCGGCGGCAAGATAGACGACGGCGCTGACGAATCTCCGGCAGGGGGATTCCTCGACATCAGGGATGCCTCCGGCGAGCGGGACAACCAGCAGCAACAGGAAGAAACGATCTACACGGACGACCCCGTGCGGGTCTATCTGCGCGAGATGGGCGCGGTTCCGCTGCTGACCCGCGAAGGCGAGGTGGATTTGGCGCGGCGCATGGAGCGCGGCAAGACGCGCATGTGGAAGGCGATCTCGCGCAATCCGCTGAGCATTGAAAAACTGCTGGCCAGGTACGAGCAGATCCAGGCCGAGGAATTGCGGCTGACCTCGACGGTGGAGATTACCGACAACGGCGAGGGGCCGGAGGCGTTCCAGGAGAAGGAAGCTCAAGTCAGGCGCCAATTCGCAGCCGTCATTCGGGAGAACAACCGCTTGCGGCAGATGCAGGCTGAATTGGACAAGACGCCCAGCCGGCACGTGCATATCAGGCGGCGGCGGACCGGCCTGCGCAACCGGCAGGTCATCAAGGTTTCGCAGGCCATGCAGAGCATTCGCCTCAAGCAGCACGTATGGGACGGTTGCCGCGACGACCTGCTGGCCGTCCACCGGCGCTTGAACGATCTGGAATCGCGCATCGCCAAGCTGAAGAAGCGCGACCCGCGGCCCGACGACTACCAAACGAAACTGCGCGAATTGAACAGGAAGCGCCGCGCGGCCATCGCCGAAACGCGCATGACGCCGGAGCAGGCCAAGGCCTGCGCCAGGATGATCCGCGCCGGGGATCGCGAGGCCGAGCGGTCGAAGAAGGCGCTGGTCGAGGCCAATTTGCGCTTGGTGGTTTCCGTGGCCAAGAAATACGTCAACCGCGGCCTGCACCTGCTCGACCTGATCCAGGAAGGCAACATCGGCCTGATGCGCGCCGCCGAAAAGTTCGAGTACCGCCGCGGCTACAAGTTTTCGACTTACGCGACCTGGTGGATCCGCCAAGCGATCACGCGCGCCATCGCCGACCAGTCGCGCACGATCCGCATTCCGGTGCATATGAACGAGTCGATGAACAAGTTTCTGCGCGCCTCGCGCGAGCTCGAAAAGGAGATGGGCCGCTCGCCCAACAACGAAGAGATCGGCGACCGCATGGAAATTCCGCCGGACAAGATTCAGAAGCTGAAAAGCATTTCGCGCGACCCGGTTTCGCTGGAAACGCCGGTCGGGCGCGACGGCGAATCGGCGCTGGGCGACCTGCTCGAAGACAAGTGGGTGGGCTCGCCGGTGGAATCCGTGATCGAGTCGAACGTCAAGGACGAAACCGGCGACGTGCTGAAGACGCTTTCGCCCAAGGAAGAGAAGGTCATCCGCATGCGCTTCGGCATTCAGTACGAGCGCGAACATACGCTTGAGGAGATCGGCCAGGAGTTCGCCGTAACCCGCGAGCGGATACGGCAAATCGAAGCCAAGGCGCTGCGCGCCCTGAGAGGCCCCGACCGGGCGCGGCGTCTGCGTTCGCTGATGGCGGCGCGGCAGTAGCGGAGCCAAGAGCAACCGTGGATGCGGCGGCGGGGCGGCTGCTCGGCTTCGTCTGTCTTTCCGCTGTCTTTTCGGCGGCAGCTCCGGCGCAGAGCGGCCTGGAAAAGCGGTTGGCCCTGCCCCCCGGCCGGATCGATATCGTTCTCGATACGGACGCCTACAACGAGGTTGACGATCAGTTCGCCATCGCCTACGCCCTGCTGGCGCCGGAGCGCCTGAACGTCGAGGCGATCTACGCCGCTCCGTTCACCAACAGCCGCGCCGAGACGCCCGCCGAGGGCATGGAGCGGAGCTATGAGGAAATCCAGCGCGTTCTGGATGCGCTCGACCCGCCCGCCGAACGCTTCGACCGCGGGCGGACGCACCGCGGCGCCGAGGCGTATTTGCCGGCTGAGGGGCCGCCGCAGTCGAATCCCGCCGCGCGCGATCTGGCGCGGCGCGGCCTCGCCGAGCGGGAACGGCCTTTGTTCGTCGTCGCTCTGGGCGCGCCCACGAACGTCGCCGCCGCGCTGTTGCTGGAGCCGCGCTTGATCGACCGCGTGACCGTGGTATGGCTGGGCGCGCAGCCTTATAGCGCGCCGCAAGCCGGCGATTTCAACACCAGGCAGGACGTGCGCGCCTCGCAACTCATGTTCGACAGCGGCGTCGCCCTGATCAACGTCCCCGGATTCAACGTTTCCGAACACCTGCGCACCTCGATTCATGAACTCGAGGCCTACATGAAAGGCCGTTCGCCGATCGGCGATTATCTTTTCAACAACGTTTACGAGTACTATTTGCGGCGCCGCAAGCATCCCGATTACCCTTGGTCGAAGGTGATCTGGGACGTCGCGGCCATTGCCCTGCTGCTCGATGAAGACTGGGTTCCCAGCCGCGTGACGCACAGCCCGATTCTGACCGGCGATCTGACTTGGCGGCGCGATGCGTCGCGGCATCCCGTGCGCGCGGCGACCGACGTCATCCGCGATCCGGTTTTCGACGATCTGTTCCGCCGTCTGGCGGCCTCGGGGCCGTAGAAGCCCGCCGCCGCGTCCGCCCGACGGGCGCCCGAGGATGTCAGGCGCCCGAGTGGCGTTCGCTTTTCATCGTTTTATCGGTAGAGATTGTACCAGCGGACAGCTTCTTCACGCCGCCACTCATTTCATCACCCCTTGACAAGCAAAATGAGAGGCAGGCGCAGACCGAGCAAGAGAATAACGCCCAAGAGGAAGCACTTGCAACCGAACCAGAAGTCCTTATAGATCAGCCGGCTCATCTTGCCGGAGACTCCAAGACCGTCTCCAAGCCATCCGCCCCCAATGCCGGCTTTGTAGAACGTCTCATAGACCCCTCCAAAGATACCCTTGTAGATGCCCTCCACCTAGGAATAGGAGGAATTGGGGATCACATGAAACAAGACCAACAGCGCAGTAAAGGTCACGCCATTGATCGCAAAGAATCGCTTGATTTTGCTCATGTCGTTGTCTCCTTTTTCTCGATCATCTTATTGAGTATTCTGCTATTATTTTTGTTTTCTTTTTCCTGCCACTTGGAAAAGTCTTTTCCGTTATTTGGGCAACAAAACTTAAACTTCTTTCCGCGAAGATTTTTACTAAAGAGATATTGCTGGGACAATCTTAGGGTTGGGTGCAAGAGGTTCTCTTGCTCTGGATTGAAATGAGGAATCGTTACATAGAAGAATTCGAATTCATCAAAAACAATATTTTCTTCGTTCTTTCCCTTATCAAAAAAATCTGCTATATTAAGAAATCCATCGTGCTCTTTGCTTCTTCTTATGTCTCCATAATAAAAATCAATGAAATAGTTAATAGTATTCCCAACAAACGGCGATACAATACTCGTACTCCCCAATACATACCAACGCACATAGGGATAATTATATTCACAATGCGGAGAAGGTCGCTCCATGTATGGGTATATAAATGGTTTCTGCAATCCATAATCCGAAAATGGAATCATTGACAGGTTTTTACTTATGTTCTCTGTGCAAAACTTGCACATATCCAAGTAACTTATAAATTCACCATCAAACATCGTTTTCTCCTTCCTCAGTCCCCTGTATTGATGGAGCAGAGGAGACCAGCCGATACGAGTGGCTGGTTTCTGGCTCCTGTGGCGTCAGTCTTTGGAAACCACGTTAATGGAGGCGCTATGAATTTCCTCATCGGTCGAAATTCCCTTGAGAATCCAAATCAAGAGTGCCGTGATGACATCGAGTTTGCGGCATATATTCTCGACATCGGAAGCATTCTCATCATGTCCGAAGCTAACGGGAATACCTTTTCCACTCTCAACCTTCTTCTGAAAATCCTCGAGGAATTCATTGGTAAATTTGCTGCTCATTACTCTTTCCTCCTTTCCCCCGTCCTGAAGTCTGCGGACGACGGGCGCCTGTCTCATGGTTGTTTCGTGCGTAGAATTGCCCCGCCATACGATTGATTGTGAGGCGCTATTACCGCTATGGCATGGCGGTAACCTTGCAGGGTTGCAAGGTTTTACTCAAGCTCCGCTCCATTTCTCAGCTTCCGATGCGCAACAGCCGCTTGTCGGTTCGCAGGAACAGGCTGCCCTGCGCGATGGCCGGCGTGGCCATGCACAATTCGCCGAGGGAGTTCTTGCGCAGCAGCTTGTATTCGCGGCCGTGCTCGATGACGAAGCAGTCGCCGTCTTCGCTCAGGCAGAAGATGCGGTCGTTGTAGGCCCACGGGCTGGCCGTAAACGCCGATGCGCCGACCTCGAAGCGCTGCTTGCCGTAAACCGGCTTGCCCGTCAGGGCGTCGCGGCAGGTCAGGAAGCCGCGGTCCATCAGCGTGTAGTAGAGATCTTTGTAGAGCAGCGGCGAGGGGTTGTACGGCCCGCTTTGCGGGTGATGCCAAGCGATGAAGTCGTTGCTCGTCTGTCCCTCTTTCAACGAGATGTCGCCTTCTGCTCCCGGCCGCACGGCGTAGGTCGGCCGGTTTTCGTCGCCCACGTATCCGGAGGTCAGGTAAAGCAGTCCATGGCCGCTGAACGGCGTGGGAATGACGATGGACGACATGTCGGCGATTTCCCAGATCAATTTGCCGTCGAGGTCGTAAGAACGGATTTTCTTGCGTCCGTTGGTGACGATTTCGGTGCGTTTTTCGTTTTCCCAGATGAAAGGCGTCGCCCAGTTGCTGGGTTCTTCGCGCTCGATTTCCCAGATCGTTTTTCCGTTCGCCTTGTCGAGGCAGGTCAGCGTCGAGCGCTCGTCATTGTCGTTGACGAAGTAGAGCCTGCCCTCGTGCAGCACCGGCGAAGAGGCGGTTCCCCAACCGAGGCGCGTGCGGTAGGGCGGCCATTCCCGCTTCCAGATTTCTTTGCCGTCGTGGTCGAGGCACCACGTGCCCAGACAGCCGAAATGAATGAACAGATGCTCGCCGTCGGCGGCCGGGGTTTCCGAGGCATACGAGTTTTTGAGGTGGCGGGGAGTCTTCGGCGCGCCGCGGTGCAATTGCCTTTCCCAGACGATTTCGCCCGATTGCGCGTCGAAGCCGCAGGCCGTCCAGCGGTGCGGGTCGGTGGAGACTTCCGGGCGGTTGCCGCCGAAGTAGAGGCCGCGTTTCACGGTTTCGACTTCGCCTTCGCTGACGACCGACGAGAGGAACACTTTTTCGCCCCAGACGACCGGCGAAGCCCAGCCCATGCCGGGCGCCTCGGTTTTCCAGATGACGTTTTCGGTTGCGCTCCAGGTTTCGGGCAGGCGGGGGTCGTCGTCGGACACCCCGCGCGAGCCCGCGCCGCGGAACTGCGGCCAGTTGGCCGGCGAGGCTGCCGCCAAGGGAGCCGCGGCGGCGAGCAGGGAAAGCGTTTCGCGTCTGGTCAGCATGGCGGTAGGCGTCTCAAAACCATTCTACAGACTGCGTGGAAAGCGCGCGCGGGGAGCCTTCATCTTTTCCACGCGGGCTTTCGACGGCTATACGCCGCTTTCCGCGGGCGTCATCGACAAGCGGCAGGCGTCCCGCCGCTCGGCGGCGGCTCGCGGGGGGCGGCCCGTGGAGTCATACGAGCGGAAACAGCGTTGCGTAAGCGAGCGTAACCGCTCCGCCGGCAAAGCCCATCACGGTGAGCAGCAGCGACCAGGTCTTGAGGGTTTCGGTTTCCGTCAACCCCGACATCTTGGCGTAAACCCAGAAGCCCGAATCGTTCATCCATGAGCCGAGTTTCGACCCCGAGCCGATCATGCAGGCCAGGTAAACCGGATGGAAGGGCAGCCCCTCGGCGGCCAGCGGCGCCAGAATCGAGCTGGCCGTAATCATGGCGACGGTGCCCGACCCCTGGGCCAGCTTGAGCATGGCCGGAAGGATGAAGGCGAGGGCCAGGGCGGGCAGTCCCAGAGATTGCGAAGCTCCGGCTACGGCGTCGCCGATGCCCGATTTGACCAGCATTCCGCCGAACGATCCGCCGGCGGCCGTAATCAGGATAATCAGGCCGCCCGAGGCCAGCGCGCGCTCGATGGACGGGCCGATGCCGGCCAGGGAGCCTCCTTTTTGGCGCACCAGAGTGCGCAAGGCGGCGGCCATCGAAGCCGACAGCGCGAAGTTGGGGTTGCCGGCGAAGCGCGCCGCCGCGCCCAGCGGCCCGGCGGCCTCCAGCGCGGAGAGAATCGTATTGGCCGTGATCAGCACGACCGGCAAGGCTATCGGCAGGATCGACTCCCACAGGGCGGGCAGCGCCGATTCGTCCTGCCGCGCCGCCGCTTCGAGTTGCTCGACCGAAACGCCGGGCGCATCGCGCAGGGGAACGTGGAGTTGGCGGTCGCGCAGGAAGGCGAAGGCCAGGCCGGCCATCGACTTGGGAAAGCTGACGGCGATGCCGACCAGGATCATCATGCCCAGATCGATGTTGAGGTACTCGGCCATCGCCAGCGGCCCCGGCGTCGGCGGCACCAAGGCGTGCGTGGCCGTTGCGCCGGCGGCGACGGCCATCAGATAGAGCACGTAGTTCTTGCCGGTGCGCACTCTCGTGGCGCGGGCGATGGGCGCCAGCAGATAGAAAACGGTGTCGAAGAAAACGGGGATGGAAAGGACGTATCCGCCGGCGATCATCGAGAAAGCCGGGTTGCGCCTGCCCATCAGCCGCTGCAGCGCGCGCACGATCTTGTCGGCCGCGCCGCTTTCCATCAGGCATTGGCCGACGACGGCGGCCATGGCGATGACGATGCCGATGCCTCCGCAAACGCGGCCGAACGAAGCGGCGACCTCGTTCATCACGTCGCCCAAGGCGACGCGGGGAGAGAGCAGCCCGACGGTCACGGCGGCGACGATCAGCGCGGCGAAGGCGTTGACGCGCAGCTTGACGATAAGAAACAGAACGACGCCGATGGCGAGCAGCAGGATGACCGTCGGATGCATGGGGTCGGCGAACGGCCGCGCGGGCGCGGATTGGCCGATTGTACACGTTTTGCCGGCCGGCGCCGCGAAAGCGGGGAATTTTCGTTCCCCCATTCGCCTTGCGGTTGATATACAATCATGCTGCATTCACAATCCGGGCCGCAGCGCCGCCCGCGGCGGGACGGCTCGTTTGCAGGGAGGTTCGAAGGGTGACGGTTCCCGTAAGCATCGCCATCAACGGCCGCCGCTACGAGCGGCAGGTCGAGCCGAGGCTGTTGCTGGTCCATTTCATTCGAGACGTGCTGGGGCTGACCGGCACGAAGGTCGGCTGCGACACCAGCCAGTGCGGTTCCTGCACGGTGCTGCTCGACGGCGCCGCGGCCAAGTCATGCACTTGCCTGGCGGTGCAGGCCGACGGCGCGGAGATCACCACGATCGAGGGGCTTGCCGGAGACGACGGCGGGCTGCATCCGCTGCAGGAGTCGTTCTGGAACAAGCACGGGCTGCAATGCGGTTTCTGCACGCCGGGCATGATCCTCGCGGCGCACGAAATCCTGCGCGCGAACCCCGACCCGAGCGACGAGGAAATCCGCCATGGGCTCGAGGGCAACTTCTGCCGCTGCACCGGGTATCAGAACATCGTCCGCGCCGTGCGCGGCGCGGTCGGGGAGGAGGCGTCATGAGCGCGGCGATGTTCGGTTCCGGAATCCGCCGCCGCGAAGACCCGCGCCTGATCACCGGCGCGGCCTCTTACACCGACGATCTGAGCCTGCCCGGCATGCTCTACGCGGCGATGCTGCGCAGTCCCCACGCCCACGCCCGCATCGAGTCGATCGACGTTTCACCGGCGAAGAGCGCGCGCGGCGTCGTTGCCGTCTATACCCACGCCGACATCGAGGGCAAGCTGCAGCCGTCGCCGTGCGCCTGGCTGCTGCCCGACTCCGGCCTGAAGGTCGCCGAGTACCCCTGTCTGGCCAAAGATACGGTGCGCTACGTCGGCGAGATCGTCGCGGTGGTCGTCGCCGAAAGCCGTTATCAGGCATACGACGCGCTCGATCTCATCGAGGTGGACTACGAGCCGCTGCCGGTCGTCATCGACCTCGACCGGGCCGGCGGCCCCGGCGCGCCGCGGCTGCACGCCGAGATCGAGGGCAACCGGGCGTTTCGTTGGGAACTGAAAGGAGGGGAAGACATCGACGAGACGTTCGCCCGCGCCGACGTGGTGGTGAAAGAGCGCATCGTGCAGCAGCGCCTGATCCCGACGGCAATGGAAACGCGCGCGGCGGTAGCGCAGTACGTCAAGGCATCGGGCGAATTGACGCTGTGGAACACCACGCAGAACCCGCACATCGTGCGCTTCCTCTGCTCGCTGGTTACGGGCGTCCCCGAAGACCGGCTGCGCGTGATCGCCCCCGAGGTGGGCGGCGGTTTCGGCAGCAAGATCGCCGTGTATCCGGCCGACTTCGTGACCGCGTTCTGCGCGATGCAACTCGGCGCGCCGGTCAAATGGACCGAGACGCGCAGCGAAAACTACCAGGCCACGACGCACGGCAGGAACCACGTTCAGGACGTTGAACTGGCCGCGGCGAAAGACGGCCGGATCACCGGCATACGCGCCGAGGTGCGCGCGGGCATGGGCGCCTATCTTTCGACCGCCGCGCCCGGCATTCCGACCATTCTGCACGGCCTGATGCTTTCCGGGGTGTACGACATCCCGGCGGTTTACGAGGTGGTTTACGGGCTTTACACCAACGAAACGCCGGTCGAAGCCTACCGCGGCGCCGGCCGCCCCGAGGCGACGTTCATGTTGGAGCGCCTCGTGGACAAGCTGGCGGACAAGCTGGGCATGGACCCGGCGGAAGTGCGCCGGAAGAACTTCATTCCCAAGTTCGACGACGGCCGCGGCGTCGCGACCGGCCTGACCTACGACAGCGGCGACTACGAGCAAGCGCTGGACAAGCTGCTGGATCACGCCGACTACGCCGGCTTGCGCGCGAAGCAGGAAGAGGCGCGCAAACAGGGGCGCTGTCTGGGCGTCGGCCTTTCGACCTACGTGGAGATCTGCGGGCTGGGGCCGTCGCAGGTGGCCGGAGCGATCGGCTTCCAGGGCGGGCTGTGGGAAAGCGCCATCGTGCGCTTCCACCCGAGCGGCAAGGTTCACGTCTTCATCGGCTCTTCGCCGCACGGCCAGGGCGAGGAAACGACCTTCGCGCAGATCGTCGCCGGCGAGCTCGGGGTTTCGCCGGACGACGTGAAGGTCGTCCACGGCGACACCGACAACACGCCCATGGGCTGGGGCACCTACGGCAGCCGGACGACGGCGGTCGGCGGCGCGGCGCTCGCCCTGACGGCGCGCAAGATCAAAGAAAAGTGCAAGGTGATCGCCGCGCATTTGCTGGAGGCGGCCGTCGAAGACATGGAGTACGAAGACGGCAATTTCTTCGTCAAGGGATCGCCCGAAAACGGCAAGACGATCCAGGACATCGCCCTGATGGCCAATGTTTCCTGGAACATGCCCGAGGGCGTCGAATCGGGGTTGGAGGCTTCCACTTTCTACGACCCGCCCAATTTCGTTTTTCCCTACGGCGCTCATTTGGCGGTGGTCGAAGTCGATGCCGAGACCGGGCAAGTCGAACTCAAGCGCTACATAGCCCTTGATGACTGCGGCCCGCAGATCAACCCGACCATCGTCGAGGGGCAGGTTCACGGCGGCGTCGTGCAAGGCATCGGGCAGGCGCTTTGGGAAGAGGCGGTTTACGACGAAGACGGCCAGTTGCTTTCGGGGACGATGCTCGACTACGCCATCCCGCGGGCCGACAAGCTGCCGGAAATCGAAGTGCTTTCGACGGTCACCCCGTCGCCGCACCATCCGCTGGGCGTCAAGGGCATCGGCGAGGCGGGGACGATCGCTTCGACCGCCGCCGTTTACAACGCGGTGATGGACGCGCTGAAGCCGCTCAACGCGGGGCCGGTGGACATGCCGTTTACGCCCGAACGGGTCTGGCGGGCGATTCAGGAAGGGAAGGGGAGCTGAGCCATGTTCGCACCTGAATTTCGTTACCATCGGGCAAGTTCGATCGACGAGGCGGGCCGGCTGCTCGCGGCGCATCCCGGAGCGAAGGTTCTGGCCGGCGGCCACAGCCTGATCCCCATTCTGAAGCTGCGGCTGGCCGCTCCCGAGGTGGTGATCGACATCGGCCGCATTGCCGAAATGAAGGGGATCGCGGCAAGCAACGGAGTGGTCGCGGTCGGGGCGCTGACCACCCATGCCGAGCTTGCCGCGTCGGAGGTATTGCAGACGGGCGCGCGGGCGCTTGCCGAGGCCGCCGCGCAGATCGGCGACCCGGCCGTGCGCAACCGGGGCACCATCGGCGGCAACGTTGCCCATGCCGACCCCGCGTCCGACCTGCCGCAGGCGCTGGCCGCTCTCGGCGCAACTTTCCGCTTGACGTCGCCGGCCGGCGGGCGCTCCGTCGCCGCGGAAGATTTTTTCGAGGGGCTGATGACGACGGCGCTGCGCGAAGACGAGTTGCTCACGTCGATTGAGTTGCCCGCCGCCGGCGCCGGGCAAGGCTCGGCCTACGCCAAGCTGGCCCATCCGGCTTCGCGGTACGCGGTTATCGGCGCGGCGGCGAGCGTGACCGTCTCGGCGGGCGAATGCGCGGCGGCGAGCGTCGTGCTGGGCGGCCTGACGGCCAAACCGACGCGGGCGCGGAGCGTCGAGGCGGCGCTCGTCGGGCAAGCCTTGTCGCCGGAGAGCATCGCCGAGGCCGCGAGAAAGACCGCTGACGATCTCGACGGCGATCTTGTCGGCGACATTTACGCTTCAGAGGAATACCGCAAGGCCGTCGCGCACGTGTGGGTTCGGCGGGCGCTTGCGTCGGCGGCGGCGCGGTGCGCCGGTTGACCTTGCCCGCCTCGATCGACGAAGCGCAGTCGAGCTTGGCGGGGCAGGGCTATATTGCCGAACGCGGGCTTGCCGCGTCGGTTTTCCTGGCGCTGAAGCTCGGCCGGCCGCTGCTGCTCGAGGGCGAAGCCGGCGTCGGCAAGACCGAGGCGGCGAAAGCGTTGGCGGCGGCGCTCGATACGGAATTGATCCGCTTGCAGTGCTACGAGGGCCTCGACGTCAATCACGCGGTTTACGAGTGGGATTACGCGCGGCAGCTTCTCGAAATTCGGCTGATGGAATCCGCCGGCGCGGTGGATCGCGGGGCCGCCCGCCGCGAGCTTTTCAGCCGCGGTTTCCTGATCGAGCGGCCGCTGCTGCGCGCCGTCGATCACCAGGGCCGCGCCCCCGTTCTGCTGATCGACGAGCTCGACCGCGCGGACGAGGAGTTCGAGGGTTATCTGCTGGAAATGCTCTCGGATTTTCAGGTGACGATTCCCGAGATGGGAACGATCCGCGCGGAGCATCCGCCGATCGTGATGATTACCTCGAACCGCACCCGCGAATTGCACGACGCCCTGAAGCGGCGCTGCCTGTACTGCTGGATCGATTATCCCGATTTCGACAAGGAGTTGCGCATCGTGGAAGCCCGAGTTCCCGGCGCGCCGCGCGCCCTCAGCGAGCAGGTTGCCGCTTTCGTTCAGGAGCTGCGCCGGGCGGAGCTGTACAAGACGACGGGCGTGTCGGAAACGCTGGACTGGGTTGCCGCGCTCGTTGCGCTCGACGAGCAGCGGCTGAGCGCCGAGACGATTGACGAAACGCTCGGGCTGCTGCTCAAGAACCAGGAAGACGTCCAGGCGGTTCGCGGGGAGCCGGCCCGCGGCATGTTGGCGCGGGCGCTGAACCGCGGCGCGCGCGCCGCCCCCGCTGACGATGCCGCCGCCGGCCCGGCCGCGCTCCGCTGATGGCCTTCCTGCTCGAGAATCTCTTGCAGTTCGGCCGCCTGCTGCGGGCGCTCGGGCTCGGCGTCTCGTCCGGCCGGATGCTCGACGCGGCGCAGGCGCTGCAGTACGCGGGGGTCGGGCGGCGCGGCGATTTTTACCATGCCCTGCGAACGCTGCTCGTCCGCCGAGCCGAGGATCTGCCCGTTTTCGACGAGGCTTTCCGCGCCTTCTGGCGCAAGCCGCCGGGCCGGCGGACGACGCGGGACATCCGGCCGATGGGCAAGGAACGCCGTTTCGGCAAGCCGCGGGTCGAAGCGCCTTCGCTGCGCGCGGACGACGGCTCCGCGGCCGGCGCCGAAAAGCCCGCCGCGTCGATTGCTATCGGGACGTTCAGCAGCCGCGAGACGCTGCGCGAAAAGGATTTCAAGGAGATGACCGGCGAGGAGCTGGAGGAGGCGGCGCGCTTGATGAACGAGTTGCGCCGCCCTGCCGGCCTGCGCCGGTCGCGGCGTTGGCGCAGCGGCGGCGGCGAGATCGATTTGCGGCGGCTGCTGCGCAAGAGCGCCCGCGGCGGCGCGGAGGTTTTCGACGTTCCGCGGCGCGGCCGCCGGCTGCGCCCGCGGCCTCTTGTGCTGCTGTGCGACGTGAGCGGGTCGATGGAGCGCTACAGTTCCATTCTGGTTCGTTTCGCCCACGTCGTTTCGGGCGGGCCGGCGCGGGTGGAGACGTTCCTGTTCGCAACGCGCCTGACGCGCATTTCGCATCGGCTGCGGCAGGCGCGGTTGGACTCCGCGCTTGGGCGGCTTTCTTCGCACGCGCCCGACTGGTCGGGCGGGACGCGGATCGGCGAAGCGCTGCGCAGCCTGAACGTCGATTGGGCGCGTCGGGCGCTCAACCGCGGCCCGGTCGTGCTGTTGATCTCCGACGGCTGGGATCGCGGCGACCCGCAATTATTGCGCCGCGAGATGGCCCGGCTGCAGCGCTCGTGCCGACGGCTGATCTGGCTGAATCCGCTGCTGGGGTCGCCCGTTTACGAGCCGCTGACCCGCGGCATGCAGGCGGCCCTGCCCTACGTTGACGATTTCATGCCGGCGCATAACCTGACCAGTCTGGGAAAACTGGCCGCGCATCTCGATGCGCTGCAGTGCCGCGGCCGCGGAGCGTAGTACTCTGGAGGCTGCCGCCGCGCCGTGCAGATCAAGGCAACATACTCGTTCGACGCCGACCCCGAGCGGGTGTTCGACGCCATGATCGACCCCGCGGTGGTCGCCGCCTGCCTGCCCGGGTGCGAAAAGCTCGAGCCGACGGGCGAACGCGAGTACGAAGCGGTGCTGAAGATCGGCGTCGCCGCCGTCTCCGGACGCTACAAGTGTGCGGTGCGCATCGGCGAGTTGAAGCGGCCGGAATCGTACGCGATAGCCGTAGCGGGGCGCGGCGCCGCCGGTTTCGTCAACGGGCAAGGGAAGGTCGGGCTGCGCCCGGACGGCGGGAAGACCGTTGTCGAGGTCGCGGGCGGCGCAAAGGTCGGCGGCGCGGTCGCCCGCGTGGGGCAGCGCCTGCTCGGCGGGGTGTCGAAGACGATGACCGACCGTTTTTTCCAGTGCCTGAAACGCAAGATCGACGACGACATCGACAACAACGCGGAAGGCGGCTGAAAGGGGGCCGTCAACGGCGCATCGCCGTAGCCGCGTTTTCGCGGATGCGCGCCTGCAGCTTGCGCATGCCGCGTATCCAGCGGTCGGGGCCGCCCGCTTTGCGGCGCAGGTATTCGGCCACTTCGGGGTGCGGCAGGATGAGGAAGCGTTCCTCGTCGAGCCCTTCGATGACGCATTGGGCCGCGTCGGCGGGCTCGATGGCGCCGGGAATGAGGAAGTTTTCCCGCTTGCCGTCTTCGCCGAGCAGCAGGCGCGTGCGCACGCCTTGCGGACAAAGCAAGGATACTTTCAAGCCCTCGTCGCCGTGGGTAACGGCGAGCCATTCGGCCAGGGCGACGGCGGCATGCTTGGTGACGGCGTAGGCGGCCGAGCCAATCTGGGTGAGCAGCCCCGCGGCGGAGGCGGTGTTCAACAGGTAGCCGTCTCCGCGCGCCGTCATCTTGGGGACGAGATTGCGCGCCGCGTAGAGGTGCGCGCGGTAGTTGACGTCGAAGACGCGCTCGAAATCGGCGTTGGAGACTTCGACGCCGCCCGGGTGGGAGACGCCCGCGTTGGAGCAGAACAGGTCGATCGCTCCGCAGCGCGCCTCGACGCGCGCGATCAGCTCGTTGACTTCCGTTTCCGATGAGACGTCGGCGGGCGCGGCCAGAGCGCCTATGCGCTCGGCCGTTGCGGCCAGTTCCGCGGCGTCGATGTCGGAGACGACGACGGCCTTCGCCCCCTCGCGGACGAAACGCTCGGCCATGGCGCGGCCGATGCCGCGGGCGGCTCCGGTGACGACGACGACTTTTTCTGCTACTTTCATGCGATGCCCCTGTGCTGCCGGCGATCGTTAATTTTCGCACATGCGCCGCCGGACGCCGTTTGCCGCTGCTGAAACCTTGCCGCAGCCGGGCGTGTCCAACAGTATGGGTCTCGCGGAGCAAGGGTGTTGCCGGGCATACCTTTACGGTTGTTAAACTATTGTTTTCAGAGAGTAAAACTTTCTGTGAAACCTTATCCGCGCCGGAGGTGTCCAAAAATATGGGCGCCCGCATGAAACGCCGGGGCCGCACAGCGGTCCAGTGGACGCAAGAGAGGTTGCAAGATGTCGTTTTCCATGGTACAAACGCTGCCTGAAGCAAGCGAAGCGAGCGTTTGGGAGGATGATCCGCTATTGCTGTTGCCGCGGAAGCATCCGCAGGATTTTCACAAGGAGCAGATCATCTACGCGCCTGAAGACCCTGCCGACGGCATTTTTCTGGTTGTTCGCGGCGGGGTGAAGCTGAGCCGCATCGCGGAGTCCGGCCGCGAAATCGTGATCGACTTTCTCGGCGCCGACGAGTTTTTCGGCGAATCGGCGATGCAGCGCAGGGGAACCCGCGGCGAATCGGCCGTCGCCATCGGCGACGCCGCCGTTATGGAGTGGAGCCTCGATGAGTTGAGCGGCATCATGCTGCGCGCTCCCGAGCTTGGCGCCGCGCTGTTGAGGGCGATGGCCCGCAGGACGAGCCGGATGCATGCGCGCATCGAAAGCATGGCCGCCGACCCCATCGCGCATCGCGTGGTCAAGGCGCTGCTGCGGCTCGGCGAGGAGTTCGGCGAGCCCGGGCCGGGGCCGTCGGTGCATGTGATGCCGATTACGCATGACCTGCTGGCCAAGTACGTGGGCACGTCGCGGGAGATCGTGACGCAGAACATGAGCGAGCTTCGCCGAAAAGGCTTGGTGCAGTACAGCCGCTCGGGGCTGGACTTCGACCCGTCCGCGTTGAGGAATCAACTCGCCGCGTGCTGCCGCTCGAACGGGCGCGCCCGGCAACCGGGGCCGACGGCCTTGCAAGGCTGACGCGCCCTCGGGATTGGCGCGCCCTCGGGGTTGGCGCCCCCTCGGGATTGACGCCCCTCAAGATTGACGCCTGGTATCGAGCGTCAATCCCGTCAAATCTTTCGGCGCGGGGTCTTTGAACAAGACGCCGGCCAACAGGCCGACTCCGACGCAACTCAGTACGCCGACCGCGCCGTAGAGGAAGAAGTGCAGATCGGTGTGCTGCTGTACGCCGTAGAGAATCGCCACGCTCGAGACCGCGCCGATGAGCGCGCCGCGTCCGCTTGCCCGGCGGAAGAATATGCCCAGGGCGAACAGCCCGGCCAGCCCCCCTCCGAACAAGCCCATCATGCCCTGGAAGGCGTCCCACAGGGAGCCGACCTCGAAGCTCGCCAAGGCGATGGACGTTGCCGTTGCCGACGCGCCCAGGACGGCGGTGAGCAGGCGGGCCAGGCGCAGCCTTTGCCGGTCGCCCGCGGATTTGCGGAAGCGAACGTAGAAATCGGTGACGATGGCGGCCGAGACGCTGTTCAAGCTGCTGTCGAGGGTTGACATCGAAGCGGCGAAAACCGCGGCGATGACGATGCCGGCGATTCCGGCGGGCAACTGCTGGACGATGAACAACGGGAATACGGAGTCGGTCGGCAGGGTCGGGTCGAGCAGTTCCGGCCGCGAGCGGTAGAAAGCCCACAGCCCCGTGCCCACCATGAAGAGCGTCAGCGTCGAGGGGACGAGCAGGACGGCGTTCGTCCAGATGGATTTGGCGGCGGCCTTTTCGTTGCGCGTCGTGAAGTAACGCTGCACGACGGCCTGATCGGAGGTATAGGGAACCAGGTTGTTGAAGAAATTGCCGACGATGACCACCCAGACGGCGCTGGTCGTCCAGTCCCACGTCCAGTTGAACATGTGGAATTTGTCGTATTCCATGCCGGCGCCGACGATGCCGGCGAGGCCGCCTTCGACGTTGAGGGCGAGGATGACGAGGCTGAGCAGGGCGCCGCCGAGCAGGACGAAGACCTGCAGAACGTCGGTCCAGATGACGGCTTCGATGCCGCCCATGACGGTGTAGGCGGTGGCCAGGATGCCCATGGCCAGGATGCAGGCGTAAACGTCGAAGCCGGTCACCGTCGAGAGGGCGATGGCCGGCAGGAAGAGGACGATGGCCATGCGCCCGATCTGGTAGAGGATGAACGAAACGCTGGCGTAAAGGCGCACCGGCAGGTTGAAGCGCTGTTCGAGGTACTCGTAAGCGCTGGTCATCTTCACTCGGCGGAAGAACGGCAGATAGAAGAAGACCACCGGGAAGGCGGCCATGACGATGGTCATCTGCAGCAGGAAATAAACCCAGTCGGTGGAGTAGATTTTGGCGGGCACGGCCATGAAGCTGATGGAAGAGAGCTGCGTGCCGTAGATGGAGAGGCCGGCGGCCCACCAGGCTATGCGCCCTCCGGCGAGGAAGAAATCGTCGCTGGTGAGGCGCTTGCGCGAGAAATAGACGCCGATGGAGACGAGGCCGGCGAGGTAAGCGGCCAGGGCCAAGTAGTCGATGGGCGCGAAGCCCGAGGTTGCGGTTGTCGGAGCGGCGGCGAGGACGGCGGGCGAGCGGTGGCCGGGGCGGTCTTCGCCGCCGGCGATGACGGTGCGCCCCCGCCAGGAGACGGCGGGGACGGTGACGTATGCGGCCGGGGCTTCGCCGAGGTCGGTCCAGGTGTCGGTGACGGCGTGGTAGCCGAGAATGCCGCGGGGAAAGCCCGGGTGATTGTCGCCGAGTTCGTCGTTGCGCGGGAAGTTGGCGCCGTCGTCGCCGCCGAAGAGGGCGATATGGGTGGGCCCGAGCGGGGCCGCGGGCGCGGCCGCGGCGCTGCGCGGAGCGTCGGCCAGCCGGCTCCAGCCCTCGCCCGGGTCGTAGCGGTAGGCGTCGGCCAGGAAGCGGCGGGTTGCGCCTCCGGATGCGCCGGGCAGCAGTTCGGCGCCGCTGAAGAGGAATACGGCGCCGTCCTGAGCGGTCAGCGGCGCCAGGATGCGCCCGGGGCCGGGGATGGGTTCGGCGGCTTGCCAGCGCGGGACCGCGGCCTGGAGGTCGAGCGTCCAGAGCGCGCGCCGGGCGGTTGCGGAGTCGGGCGTCGCTTGCCCTCCGGCGAGATAGATGACGCCGTTCAATTCGGCCGCGCCCATGTTCGCCGCGGGCTGCGGCAGAGGCGCGGCGGGCTCGTAGCGCAGATCGCCGCCGTCGAAGCGGGCGCGGTAGGTTTGCGCGTAGTGGCGCTCGGCGTCGGAGCCGCCGATCAGCAGGGCGGAATCGCCCAGGGAGACGCTTGCGCCGTAGGCCAGCGGGCGGGGCAGCGGCGTGGAGGAGCGCCATTCGCCGTCGGGCGAGTCGAGCACCCACGAGGCGGCGGCCCAGCGTTTCGCGCCGCCCTGGAAAGGCGAAACCGGAAAATGCGCGCCGCCGGCGGCGACCAGCTTGTCGTCGATGACGCAGACGAACGCCCCGGCTACTCCGAGCGGCTCGGGGAGCGGAGCGAGGTTCGACCATTGGAAAACTTCGGCGTTGGCCGGGCCGGCCGCGAAAGCGACGATCGCGGCGATAACTGGGGCGCCCCGGCGGCGGTTGTTCCCGGCAATTGGAAAAAGCAAGGCGAAACAATGATATCCGAGGGGGCCGCGCGAAGCGCGCCCCGCCTCACAAGCCCTCGATTCACAAACACGGCGCAGCCGTCAAGCATGACGGGGTTCATGCCGCGAAAAGAAGCGCTTCATGCGAGTTTTGATCGCCTTGCGCGCCTATGCCCGCCTATGCGCGCTTATTTTCGAAGTCCCGCCGCCGAAAATCGATCGCATCGGTTCAGAGCCTCTTGGGCCGAAGCCGTACAGACGAAAATCGATGCATGGGGCGGGGCCCGGGGCGGCGGGTGTGAAACGATAGAGCAAGGTTCCGACAGTGCCGGCGGCTGACGATCAGGAGCGGTGGGACGCGCTGCCGCTGGGGGCGGCGCTGGGCGCTTACACGATCGAAGAGGTGCTGGGGCACGGCGGCTTCGGCATCGTCTATCGGGCGCGGCACAACGAATTGGGCAACGTCGCCGCCGTAAAGGAATACCTGCCCGCAGAGTTGGCGGTCAGGGAAGGCGCGTCGGTGCATCCGCGCAGCGCGGCTTGCCGGGCGGGCTACGAAGACGGCCTGCGGCGCTTCCGCGATGAAGCGCGGGCGCTGGTCGAGTTCCAAGCCCATCCGAGCATCGTCTCCTGCCGCGATTTCTTCCGCGCCAACGGCACGGCCTACCTGGTGATGGAACACGAGGACGGGCTGCCGCTGTCGGAGTTGCTGCGCCGTCGCGAGGCGTCGGGCCGCCCGTTCGACGAAGCGGACTTGCTGGCGGTGATGGTTCCGCTGCTCGAAGGGCTGCGGCGAGTTCACGAGGCGGGGATGCTGCATCGGGACATCAAGCCGGGGAACGTCCTGGTGCGGCGCTCGGACGAGCGGCCCGTGCTGATCGACTTCGGCGCGGCGAAGCAGGGGGTAGCGGAGCGCAGCAAGTCGCTGGCGCCTTACACGGAGGGCTACGCGGCGCTGGAGCAGGTGGGCGAGGGCAAGTTGGGGCCGTGGACGGACGTCTATGCGGCGGGCGCGGTGATGTGGCGCATCGTAGCGGGGGGCAACCCGCCGTGGGCGCCGCCGAACCCGGTAAAAGTGGAGAAACGGGCCAACGCCGTGGTGCGCGGAGAGGCCGACCCGATGCCCTCGGCGCGGGAGTTGGGCGCGGGCCGGTTTTCGCCGGGGATTCTCGATGCCATCGACCGCTGCCTGAAACTGAACGAGAAGGAGCGGGCGCGTGATTGCGGGCAGGTGTTGGCGCTGCTGCGCGGAGCGGGGGCGGAAACGGCCGGGATGGGGCCGGTGCGGAAGCGGCGGGAGGAGCCGGCGGCTGCGGCCGCAACGGCTGCGCCGCAAGCAGATCGCAGCAAAAGACTGTGGGGGCTGCTGACGGCCGCGGGGGTTGTATTGGCCGCGGTGTGGTTCGCGTTAGGACCAGATGAGCGGTTTCGAGCAGGCGAGGTGTTTCGAGATTGTGCGGAGTGTCCTCAGATGGTCGTAGTGCCGGCGGGGAGTTTTCTGATGGGTTCGCCGGAGAGCGAAGAAGGGTGGCATAGCTCGGAGGGTCCGCAGCATCAGGTGACGATCCGGGAACCGTTTGCGGTGGGGGCGTATGAGGTAACGGTGGCGGAGTATCGGGAGTTTGTTTCGGCCGCGGGGCGCGATGGGGGAACGGGTTGCCTGATATTTGCGGAAGGTGAGGTGAATTTTGAAGGGTCATGGCGCAATCCGGGATTCGAGCAGACGGATAGCGCGCCGGCGGTGTGCGTGAGTTGGGAAGACGCGCAAGCGTACGCGCGATGGCTGAGCCGCAAGACGGGGGAAGAGTACCGATTGCTGAGCGAGGCGGAGTGGGAGTACGCGGCGCGGGCGGGGACGACAACGCGGTACAGCTTCGGAGACGAGATAACGGAGAGCGATGCGAATTACGGCTGGAATATCGGCCAGACGCAGCCGGTAGGGAGCTACAGGGCGAACGGGTATGGGTTGCATGATATGCATGGGAACGCGTGGGAGTGGGTGCAGGACTGCGGGAATGGGAGTTACGCGGGGGCGCCGGATAACGGGGATGCCTGGGAAGTGGGGGACTGTTCCGATCGGGTTTTGCGCGGCGGTTCCGCGAACAACGAATCGAGGACCCTCCGCTCGGCGAGCCGCGGCAAGAACCCAACCGGAAGCCGCGCCAGCCACTACGGTTTCCGTGTTGCCCGGACGCTCAAGCCGTGAATCCTTGCCTCATGCGGATGTTTTGACAATGAGCTATCGAGAGAGCCGGCCGCGGCGTGCGGCTCGATGAAGGGTAAGATAAAGCCATGTCCGTCGATTCCTCTTCCGCTTTTTCTTCCAACCGCCGCGAGTTCCTTTACGCCGGGGGCGCGGCGGCGCTGAGCTTGGCCTTGAGCCGCAAGGCCGACGCCGCCGGCGAAAGCGCGGCGGGCGAATGGCGCAACCGCAATCCCGAGATGGCCTACCGGCGTCTGGGGCGCACGAATTACATGATTTCGGAAGTGATCTGCGGCGGGAACACGATCGCCCCGGACAACTTCCGGCACGTCGAGGAAGCCATCGAGCGCGGGTTGAATTACCTGGATACCGCTCCGGCCTACGGCGGCGGCAAGAGCGAGCGAGGGTACGCGCAGGTCATCGCCGGGGCGAAACGCGGGCGGGTTTTCCTCACTTCGAAGGTCAGCGCCTGGTCGTCGAACCGCAACGAGTTGCTGCGCAACATTTACGAGAGTCTGGCGGAGAGCGAGCAAAAGAAAATCCGCGCGGACGTTCGCGAAGATCTGGAGCGCCGCCGCGCGCTGGAGCCGGACCATATCTGCCATTACTTCGACGGCCAGCAGCAGGCGCTCGAGGCCTCGATTCTGGCCAACGCGGTGGAGCGCCGTCACGGCCGCAAGATCGACCGCCCGAAGCATTACCGCGATCTCGTCATTCGTTCCGTCGAAAAGAGCCTGCGCGTGCTGGGCACGGACTATCTGGACCTGCTGATGTGTCCGCACGGGGCGAACAGCGCCTATGAGTTGACCGAATTTCCGGAAACGCTCGAAGCCTTTGCGCGGCTGAAGAAAGCCGGCAAGGCGCGGCATCTCGGCGTTTCCGGCCACAGCGACCCGGCGGGGGTGCTGGAAGGGGCGATCGAGGCCGGCGAGTATTCGGCGGCGATGGTGGCCTACAACATCGTCAATCGGAGCTACGTCGATGCCGCGCTCGACGCCGCCCGGCGGGCCGATCTGGGCGTGATCGCCATGAAGGTTGCGCGCCCCTGCCATCACGGCCGCGGCAACGGGCGGCCCAACGACCCGCGGCGCGCGGCCATGATCGAGCGGGCCGTGCCGGGCGATCTCAACGTGCCGCAGAAGTGCTACCTGTGGGCGCTGCGCGACGCGCGCATCGCGGCGGTCAACTCCGACTTGAAGAACTCGCGGATGGTGGCCGATAATCTGCCGCTCGCCGGGCGCAAGACCGCCGCCGCCTGATCTCTGCGGCGGCCCGCGCCGCGGCCGTCAGGGCAGGCGCAAATGCCCGTCGAGCACGATCAGGCTGCCTTTGGCGGCCATCTTTCGGGCGTGGTCCGCCAAGTGCTTGCGCAGATCGGCGCTGGTTGACTTGAATCCGAACAGGCGGGCGGCTTCGACGGCGCAATCCTCGGGGGCGATGGCGATGTTCCGTTCGACGGTCCGGCGGATTGCGGCCTCGATCTCCGACGGCGGCAGCATGTCTTTGTTGCGCAGCGCGGGGCCGGCTTGGCTTCTGTCGCGGACGACGACGGGCGCCGAGCTTTCGCGCCGGTCGAGAAAGCCGCCGCCGGCGTTGCGCACCAGCCCTCTGCGCGCCGCCGTTCGGGCCGCCTGCTCGACCGCCTGCTGAATGCGCCTGCCCGTGCGCTTGTAGCCCCACAGCCGGCTCATGCGGCGGGCGGCTTCGTCGATGTGGAGGGGGCCTTCTTCGTCGACGATTTTGGCGACGTGCGCCTGCAGGATCAGGGGCGAAACCTCGTGCAGCTCGTGCGATGCGCTTTCGGCTATCGGGAAGTCGGCTTCGCGGTAGGCGGGGCGTTCCGGTTCGGTTTCGGGCGGCCTCTCGGCGCGCCGCACGCGTTCGGCTCCGGCCTGCGCCTGCGCCGGAGCGCGTTCGCGGGAGCGGTTCGAGCGGGCGCGCTCGACGGCGTCGAGCAGCTTGCGCAACTCGGCTTCGCGGTTGTAGAACCAGTCCGTGCTCCAGATGCGATGGAACGTCCAGCCCTTTTGTTCAAGGACGGTCTGGCGCAGCCGATCCCTTTCTCTGGCCCAGCTTGAAGAGTGGTAGCGGGCGCCGTCGCATTCGACGGCGAGCAGGAAGCGGCCTTCGTCGTCGGGGTCGCGCACGGCGAGATCGATCTTGAAGCCCGAAGAGCCGACCTGCGGCTCGACGCGGTGGCCGTGCAGTTGCAGCGCATGGGCGACGTCTTCCTCGAACGGGCTGTCCATCGGCGCGCCCGTGAGCAGCGGAACGTCCATCTCGCCGGTTTCGGCGTACTTGAGGAAGCGCCTGAGCACCCGCGGGCCGGCGTGCCGAGTGGCGTCGAGGCGGATATCGGAGTAGCGGATCGAGGAGAAGACCCTGCACTGCCTTTTGGCGCGCGTGAAGAGCACGTTCAGGCGCCGCTCGCCGCCTTCGCTGGAGACGGGGCCGAAGTTCTGCGACATGTATCCTGCGGCGTCTTTGCCGTAGCCGATCGAGATGAAGATCGCATCGCGCTCGTCGCCCTGGACGTTTTCGAGGTTTTTGACGAAGAAGGGTTCCTCGTTGCTTTCCTTGCAGAAGGCGTCGAGCTCGGGAAACTCGGCGCGCATGAATTCCAGCTTGTTGAGGATGGTGTCGCGCTGCGCTACGGAGAGGGCCACGACGCCGAGCGTCTCGTCGGGGCGCTTGCGCGCGTGGGCGAGCGCTTGCTCGGCGACGGCTTGCGCTTCCTTGGGGTTGTTGCGCTTCTTGCCGCGCTGGTACTCGCCGTTGACGTGCGTGAAGCTCATGCCCATTGACGAGCCGACGCTGTCCGGGCTGGGCGGGCAGATCAGGCCGTCGTCGTAGAATTCGCTGTTGGAGACGGCGATCAGCGACGGATGCCGCGAGCGGTAGTGCCAGCGCAGCATGCCGCCGGACATTCCGCGCGCCTCGCACAGGGAGAGGATGCTTTCCATGTCGCCGACCTGGGCGGCCTGGATGTCGGCCGCGTCTTCCGGCTCGGCGCCGTCATCGCCGCTTACCTGCCGGTCGAAGAACGATGTGGGCGGCATCTGTTTGCGGTCGCCTACGACGACGATTTGCCTGGCGCGCATGACGGCGCCCATCGCGTCCGCCGGCCGCACCTGGCTGGCCTCGTCGATCAGCAGCAGATCGAAGGTCAGCTTGCCCGGCGACAGGTATTGCGCTACCGACAGGGGACTCATCAGAAAGACCGGCTTGATCGCCGCCACGGCGTCGGCCGCGTTGTCGAGCAGCTTGCGCAGGCGCATGTGGCGGGTTTTCTTGTTCGCTTCGCCGCGAACGATGCCGACCATGCCGGCTGAACCGGCGGGCAGGGAGTTGAAGTGCTTGAGGGCGGTCTCTTGCGAGGCGAGTTCCTGCAGTTGCCGGTCGAGTTCCTTGAACGCGGCGACTTTCGCGCTGCGGTCGCGTCCGTCGATGGCTTCGAGTTGGGGGCTGGCGCGGCGCATCCTGTTCCAGACGGCTTCCGCTCTGACGAACTCGAGGGAGCCGCGGACGTGATCGGGGCTCAAGCGTCCGTCCGCCAAGCGACTGCGGATTTCGTCCAGCCCCAACTCGGACGCATGGCGCGCCGCCGAGCGCAGCCTGTGCCAGTCTTCGATGGAGGCGGGGGACGCGCGCCATGCCTGCAAGCGGCCAAGCAGGGCGTCGAAGGCGACGGCTTCGATGCGTTCGGCGTTGAATGCCGCGTCGATTTCCAGGCCGATACCGCTGCGGATCGACTCCCAGATCTCGCTCCATTCGGCGGACGCTTGGCGCAGGCCGCGCAGCAGGCCGGCGAAATCGCAGTCCGCGGGAACGGCCGCCGCCTGTTTGCGGACGGCGGCTCCCGAACCGAGCGTTTCGGCTTGCGAGGCGATCCAGCGCAGGGCGGGCAACAGCGGTTCGAGGGCGGTTTCTTCGTCCCGCCAGGCGTACCCGAGCGCTTCTTTGCCCAGCGGGCCGTCTTTGGCGAGAGCGCGCCGGCGGTTGCGGCATTCGATGAGCCGGTCGAGCAGCGCGAGCCGCGCCTCGAGCGTTTTGGGCAATTCCCGCCGCTGCACGGAGCGGAGCCTTGCTGCGGCGGCGCGGTAGCGGCCGTTGAGCCAACGGAACAGCGACCGGCCGTTGGCGCCGATTTCCAGCCGCGTTTCGTCCCAGGCAATTTCGAGCGCGCTTTCGACCACGTCGGCGAGCAGGCTCGATTTGAGTTGCTGCAGCGCGGCGGCGCTTTCGCACAGCGCGAGGACTTCGGCGGGCCGCTCGACCAGGGCGGCGGATTGCAACAGGCCGGGAACCGCATCGGGCATCGCCTCGAGCGCGGCGAGTTGGTCGGATACTTGCCGGTCTGCCGACAACCGGCTGCAATCGGCGACGCCGACGGTTGCAGCCGCCGCCTCGAGCGCGGCGCGGAAGGCGGCGAGTCTGTCGATTGCGGCGGGCAGGCGGTCGGCGAGCCTTTGGCGTTCGATCGGGCTGATGCGGTTGGCCGCGCCCCGCCAGACGTGTTTGCGCTCGCTGCCGAACTTGCGCGTGCGCTCCGCCAGGGAGGCCGCTGCATCGAGCCGTTGGTCGTATTCCGAACGACTCCAGCGATCCGAACCCTCGATGCGGAAGTCGGGGCGCGGGAGATCGCCGGCGCTCAGTTTGCCCAGCAGGCCGATGACGCCGTAAGCCGTCTCGCCCGCGGTCTCGTCAACCCGATGCAGCAGTTCCGACATGCGGTTGAGGTCGTTGCGCACCGCGCGGACGCGCTCGTAGTGCGCTTCGTTGACGGCCGCCGGTTCGCCGAGTTCGAGGGTGCGCTTGAGGTCGGCATAGACTTCCCTGCGGTTGGCCTTGTGGGAATGCAGCTCGAGGCAGAGCGGGCCGAGGCCGCATTTTTCCAGCCGGGAGTGGACCACGTCGAGGGCGGCGCGTTTCTCGGCGACGAAAAGCACTTTCTTGCCGTCGTTGACGGCGGCGGCGATGACGTTGGCGATGGTTTGCGATTTGCCCGTGCCCGGAGGGCCTTGCACGACCAGGTTGCGCCCGTCCCGCGCCGCAGCGATGACCTGAGTCTGGGAGGTGTCGGCGTCCATGATGTGGCCGAGCTCGCGCGGGTCGGGAAAGCGCTTGTCGAGATTTTCGTCGGGGGCGAAAATGCTCGGCGCGGAGTCGAATCCGCCCGCCAGCAGACTTTCGAGCAGGGGGCCGACCTCGCCTTCGGCCGTTTCCAGGTCTTTCCACATGAGGAATTTGGCGAAGGAATAGAAGCTGAGTTCGATGAGGTTGCGCCGGACTTGCCAGCGCGGCTGCGGGGAGACCGCTTCCTCGACGCGGGCGAAGTACTGGGAGGGCAGCCAGTCGCCGCCTTCGGGGAAGTCGGGCAGGGTGAGATCGAAGTCCGCCTTGAGCATGGCCCGCAGGGAGAGGTTGGGTTCCATGTCCTGATCGCGGAAGGCCAGTTTGAAACGTCCGCGGACGCTGTCGCGCTGCAGATCGACCGGCAGGAGGATGAGCGGGGCGAAGCGTTCGATTTCGGAGGATGCGCTCTCGTACCAGCGCAGAAAACCGAGTCCCAGGAAGAGGACGCTGACGCCCTGTTCCTCTTCGATGGTCTGCGCTTCGCGGTAGAGCGCGAGGAGCCGTTTCTGGAGGGCTTCGGCGGTCAGGCGGGTTTGCAGCTTCGTGTCGAGGTGGCGGGCCGCCGGACCGGGCGGTTCTTCCTCGTTGGGGACGAATACATGTTCCGCGGCCTCGTCGGCAGAGAATTCGGCCTCGCCGCCGGCCGCCTCGGGCGGGGCTCCGCCGCGCTGCGGCTCGAAGGTCATCTTCCTGCCTTGCAGGTACAGGAGCTTGAAGACCTCGTCGGCGCGCTCGTCTTCGATATCCAACTGTTTGGCGCGCCCTTTGCCGACCGGAGCGTTGGTCAGGCGGTTGCGTTTGCCGACGTCGATGAGTTGCTGCCGGAGCAGGTGGACCGCCGTACCCGCGCCGCTGTTGGGAGTGGAGTTCATGTTCAAGCGCCGCGGCGCGGCGGGCCGCCGAGCGGGGCGGAAGGGGATAGTATGCTACGGAAGCGGTCGAGAAGGCAACGGCGGGCCGCCGCCGCGGACGGGGGCGCCGCGGTGAACGAGGGCGCGGCGCGCGGCTACCACTCGTTGTAGGGCGCGCCCGCGCGCGAGGTCTTGTCGGAGCCGCTCTTGACGTCGAACAGGCCGGATTCGCCCGTGGGGCCGGTTTCGACGATGAGTTCCCAAGTATCGCGCGATTCGGTGAAGGGGTCGATGGGAACGTCGCGCAGATAGCCCTCGGAGACCAGTTCCTGGAGCGATTGCGGCGGGGCTTCCTTGTCGTAGGTGTACTGGTCGATGACCGAGCGCAGGGTGAAGAGATTGGATCGCAGGACGCTTTCCTTGGCGGCGATCAGGGCCGAGGAATAGAAAGGGATGGCGATGGCCAGGATGGTCACGATGATGGCCATGACGACCATCATTTCGACGAGGGTGAATCCGCGGCGGCTGGTCATGGCGGGGTTTACCATTCGCTGTAGGGCGTGCCGTCGAGCGCCAGATCGTAGCTCAGGGAGAAGACGTCGAACACGTTGCTCCCGCCCCAGTTCATGGCGTTCGGATCGTCGGACATCGAGCGCATGCCCCATTCCGCGCTGCCGGTGATGGGGTCGGTCGGGATTTTGCGCAGGAAGCGGATTTTTTTCGGGGCGTCATCGCTTTCCAGCGGGTCGTCGATGCCGTTGGATTCGCCGAACGGGGAGGAGCGACTGCCGAAGGTCGAGCCGGAGCCCGATGCGCCGCCGAAAGGAGAGTTGTTGCCGAAAGACGAATTGCCGCCGAAGCCGCCGCGTTGACTGCGGTTGCGGTTCATGCCCATGCTCTGCGATTGCTGCAGGCCGAGGTTCCCGCCCATGCCGTCCATGCCCGGCTGTTCCTCGGAAAGGTCGAGGCCTTCGACGAGGACTTCGAGGCTTTCGGGGTAGCCGTGATTGTCGGGGTCGAGTTCGCCGAGCTTGCCGGCGTCGGCCATGTCTTTGTACTGGTCGATGGCGCGGCGCATGGCGTGGAGCGCTTCGCGCAGGCGGCGTTCTTTTTCGCGTTGGACCTTGACTCGGGCGACGGGCAGGGCCATCAGCGACAGGATCAGCAGCAGGGTGAAGGCGACGACCAGCTCGATGAGCGTCAACCCGGCGTTGCCGGCGCGGGGCGCCAGACGGGCCGCCAAGCGGCGGGTGGGGCGCGGCGCGGGGCGGCGCGGGGAGGCGTGATGGGGCGCAACCGCCACGGGCTACTCCACGCTGACATCGACGGCGAGCGCCGATACGTTCAGGGTTTCCGCTGCGGCGTTGCGCGGCCCGGTAGGCATGAAGCGCACCTGGGCGCTGCCGGGGGCCAACCCTTTGAAGGTCAGGGTGATCAATGCGCCGCTGCCGTCGGCTCCGCCCGTGCCCGGGAAGCGCGAGATGTTGACGGCGGCCAAGCCGTTGCTCTGGCGGATGTTGCGCGAAAAGATGATGTCGCTGGCGTCGTCGCCTTCGAGGAACGCGCCCTTTTCGATGCCGGTCAATTCGAGAAGGTTGCGGTCGTATTGCACGCGCATGGGCATGCTGAAGAGTTGCACGGCGTCGTTGACGCTGAGCGTGACGGCGAGCGACGCGCCGACGGCGATGGAGGGCTGCGCGGGGTCGAGGCTGAGCCGCGGACCGGCGGCGGCCTCGGCCTCAGCGGGCGCATCGGCGGGAAGAGGCGCCGTTGCCGCGGCCGGGGCGGGGGCGGGCGATTCGGCGGGCGGGGGCGTTTCCGTCGGCGGCGGGTCTGCCGCGGGCGGCGCGGGGCCGGCCTGCGCGGGGGCTCCAGGCGCCGCGGGCTTTTCTTCTTCGGCGGAATCGGCTGGCGGCGGCAGCGCCGGTTTGCCGTTGCCTTTGGGCTCGTAGCGCACTTGGAATACCGCATCCGTGCCCGAGGCGACCGTTTGCAGGTTGGTGGAGTCGATGCCGGGCATGCGCACGATGTGCGGAATCAGCACCAACAGGATTTCGCTTTCCGAGCGCTGGACTTCCTTCTCGCTGAACAGATGGCCGACGATCGGCAACTCGCCGAGGAAGGGAACGCCCACCCTGGTTACGAAAAGCTGCGACTGATTGAGGCCGCCGATGACATTGGCCTCGCCTTCGCGGATGCGCACGTCGTGCTGGACGGTGCGCTGGCCGATGACCGGCTGCGAGATGCCGCCGATATCGCGGAATTCGCGCACGTTGGAGATTTCGATTTCGACGTGCATGGAGACGTCGCGGTTGGAATGAATTTTCGGGGTTATGGCAACGTTGACGCCCACATCGGTGTAGGTGAATTGGGTATTGACCAGCGGATTGATGCCGACGCCGCCCACGCCGGGTTGAAAGCTGCCGGTAGCGATGGGGATGCGGTCGCCGATGCGCAGGTCGGCCTTGTAGTTGTCGGCGGCGCGAATGCGGGGCGATTGCAGCAAATTGGTATCCGAACTGTTGAAGAAGGCGGACAGGCGGAAGCCGGGGATGGTGGTTGACCAACTGCCCGCGTTGAGATCGCCCAGCCGATTGAGCGGGAGGGCGGCCGTTTCTCCGGCGCCGCCGGTGAACGACCCGGAAATCTGTATGCCCGGTTTTGCGCCGGTCGGCGTGAATCCCAGGGTTCGATTGTTCGATTTTGCGGTTTCCAGCACGAGAACGTCGATGATGACTTCTGGCCGCGGCTTGTCGATATCGTGGACGATTTTTTCGGCGATGGCTACCTTGGCCCGCGGGCCGCGCAGGACGATGGCGTTCATGGAGGTGACGGGGAACATTTTGCGGATGTCGGTCAGGCCGCGGATGGCGGTTGTCAGCTCCTGGATTTCCTGGGGCGTGGCGACGTTGGTCAGGTAAATCGTCTTGACGACCTCTTCCTGATAGTCGCGCCGGTTGGTGGGGTTGTCGTTGGTGACGAAAATCGTGTTGCGGGTGATGGGTTTCCAGAATGCGCCGGTGCGCAAGGCGGCGTAATCGAGCGCTTCGTGCAGGGTGGCGTTCTTGACTTCGATTTCGATTTCGTCTTCGCTCAGTTCGGAGTCGAAAATGGCGTTGATGCCGGCCAGCTTGCCGATCGTTTCGAAGACGACACGCGGTTTTTCGGTGAGCATGATGTCGATCGGGTCGGTGGAAAGGGGAACCAGATCGGCCGGTTTCATCAGCGAAGAGACGCGCTGCGCGCGTTCGAGGCGGTCGGCTTCGAGCGGGCTGCCGGCTTTGGCGATATCGAATTGCGTGTCCTCTTCTCTTGCTTTTTCGCGCTCTTCCAGCAATTCGAGGGTTTGCCGATGTTCCTGAGCGGCGACGCTGGAGGCCGGGTCGATCTCCATGGCGCGCTGGAACTCGGCGAGCGCCTCTTCCAACAGCCCCTGTTCGCGGAGGCGGTTGCCGGCGTCCACGTGCGTCTGTCCGGCGACGAAGCGCATGCGGCGGACGGCGAGGTCGTAGCGGTGGTCTTTCGGCGCTTCCTGGCCCGCGAGTTCGTAGAGCCGGAGCGCCTCGTCGTAGTTCTGGGCGAGTTCGGCCTGGTGGCCCTGGTTGTAGAGGCTGCGGGCTTTTCGGGACGAAGCCTCGGCCGGGTTGCCGGCGATGCAGAGGGCGGCGGCCAACAACGCGGCGAGCCGCGCCGAGGCGGGGAAACGTGCCATTCTAGGTAGGGGGATGCGCATGATGCTCGGGTCTATAAGGCTTGACGGATGAGCCGCTCCGAGCGTTCAGGAGAAATGGCGTTTCCCGGAAATGGCGCAGTCGGACGGCATCAAGATACTGGCGGACAATCGGCGGGCGCGGCGCCTCTATCATCTGAGCGACCCTTTCGAGGTGGGCATCGTGCTGACGGGCGCGGAGGTCAAGTCGTGCCGGGCGGGCAAGATTCAACTTGCGGACGCCTACGCCGCCGTCAAAGGCAACGAGTTGTGGCTTTTCAATGCCCACATCAGCCGGTACGGGTACGCGCGGGACGATCTCCGCGAGCCGACGGTCAGCCGCAAGCTGCTGGCGCACCGCCGGGAGATCGACCGACTGGCGGGGAAGGCGCGAGAGAAGGGGCGCACGCTGATTCCGACCAAGGTCTATCTTTCCAAGGGCCGCGTGAAGCTCGAAATCGCTCTGGCCAAGGGGAAGCAACTCCACGACAAGCGCGACGAAAAGCGCAAGGCCATCGAGAAGGAAGAAGCGCGCGCCGCCGTCGGCCGGAGGCGGGAGCCGCGCGGCTGAAGACTTTCGCGGATTGCCGGACGCGGCCCGCTGTTAAGATAGCGGCATGATGCGTTTCGTCCTGCCTTGGTTGCTTTTCGCCGCCGGCGTCGCTTCCGGCGCCGAGACCCTGGATATCTACTGGATCGACGTGGAGGGCGGCGCGGCGACCTTGATCGTCACTCCCGAGAAAGAGACGATTCTGATGGATGCCGGCTGGCCGGGCTTCGACGACCGCGACCCCAAGCGCATTGCCCGCGTTCTTGAAAACGAGGTGGGCAAGAAGAAGCTGGACTATTTCATTGCCTCGCATTTCCATCGGGATCACGTCGGCGGCGTACCCGCGCTGGCGGCGATGATTCCCATCGAAAAGTTCGTCGATCACGGCGACAGCGTCGAAATCGGTTGGAACGAGCGCGCCGATGCGCTTTGGAAAAGCTACCTTTCCACTGCCGAAGGCAAGCGCATGCGGGTCGAGCCCGGCCAACGCCTTCCGTTGAAAAGCGTCGAGTTCGTCTTCGTCGCCGCGCGCAGCAAGTTCCTCGAACGGCCGTTGGTGGAAAGCGGCCCCAACCCCGCCTGCCGCGACGCGAGCCAAAAGCAGGCCGATAAGGGCGAGAACGGCAAGAGCGTCGGCTTTCTCGTGAGGGCGGGGAAGTTCGAGTTCCTCGACCTGGGCGATCTGAGCTGGAATTTCGAGATTGAAACCGCGTGCCCGGTGAATCTGTTCGGCGAGGTTGACCTCTATCAGGTGACGCACCACGGCATGCGCATGTCGGGCGCTCCGGCGCACATTGCGGCGATCCGGCCGCTGGCGGCGGTGATGAACAACGGCCCGCGCAAGGGCGGGCGTCCGGAGACCTACGAGGCTTTGACGGCAACCGCTTCGCTCAAGGATTTGTGGCAGGTTCACCGCGCGGTCGAGAGCGGCGACGGCCATAATACGGACGAAAGCCTGACCGCGAATCTGGGCGAGACCGACCAATGCGAGGGGCACTGGCTGAAGGCCGAGGTGCGGCCCGACGGCGGTTTTTCCATCTTCAACAGCCGCAACGGCGTTTCCCGGTCTTACGTCCCGCGTTGAGGCGCGGGGCCGCCGGCGCTGCGCAAAGACCGGCGGTTCATGCGTCTGACGGCTCCTCCTTCCACTTGCGGGCAAACTCCGCCTGCTCGTAAGCCTCGGGCTGCATGCGGCGTGGTTTTTGGGTTCCCTGCCGCCGCTTCCAGGGTGTCGATGTAGGGTTTCAACTCCCCGTGGCGCGTCCTCTCTCCGGGTTCGGTCAGGTCGATGAAGCGGTCGATCCCCGAATCGAGCAGCGCCGTCACTTTCTCGTCGGTCTCGGAATGATCGAGAGAGCCGGTGTACTCGCCCGCCACGAACCGCCCGGGAACGGTCCGGTAGCTGTTTGCAATCGGGCGTTCCGGCGGCGGGGAAGTCCGGAGACGCAGGTTGTCGGATGCTCGGCCGGGCGCTGTACAGTCCTTACGTTGGCCCTCGCCCTCGAAAACACAACCGCACCTCGTGCTTGGCGGCGCACTGACCGCCGAGGGAACAACCGGCGCCGAAGTTCCCGTCTAGTTAGTGGATATCTTCCAGAACATCATTGTCTTCATGGTATCGTAGCGCGGATCAGTCCGTCAATTTCCAGTAGATCAGGTACTCGAAGCCAAACTTTGGCTCCTCGATTTTGAAGGTGCTCCTAGAGCCGCCCGAAAATCCTTCGCATACTCTTTGAAACTTCAACTCGTGGTGGCTCTCATGACCGTAGAAGACGCCGGGAAATGTCTTGATGCTCCAGTCCGTACCGAACTCTACCACAATCGTGAGACGTTCGATTGGAAAAGTAACCCGGACAGAATAGTAATCCCATTTGAATGCATCCTTGGCGTATGCGCGCTTCACGGCTTCAGGGCTCGTGAGTACCCCGCGTTCACAGTCAATTTCAACCGAATAGGACAGTGGCGGGTCATTCGGGGTCAAATTGTTCGTAATCGTCACGGTATAGGGGACCTTATCGCCAGTCTTTGTATCCGTGTAGTCGCATGTGACCGCCTTTGGAAAACCAGGCTGCTCACGAAGACGAGGGCCATTTTTGATTCTGCAGCCTGGGGTTGCCAAGCGGAAATGACCAGGAATACTGGCTACATCGTTATCAGATTGGACTTTGTCCAAAGCCCGCACCACACGGATATCGCCTTGTTTGTTCAACACCAAAAGGCTGGACCTGATCTCTTGGGCTGACCACCCGAAGTTTTCGCGCGCCTCACGAGACTGGCTAGCGCCGACTTTCGAAGTTTTCTTTTCGATGTCTCGTTTGGCTGCACGGCGACGATGTTCGCCAAGGAGAAGGCCCCCGAGGCCTGCGATGGCGCTGATCCATCCGGGAATATCCACTGATTTTCCATTTTAGCCTGAGACTCCCAATGCAAGCACAGCATCCGATCATCGGCATTTTTTCCGAATTCCGCGCGAGTGCCGCATGGCGCGTCTCCGACTCCGGCATACGATAATGGCTCGATGGTTGCGGATTCGCAGGCCGTGGAAGCCGCCGCGGAAAAGACGGCGGCGCTGGAAGCGGCGCTTTCGCGGGTCATTCACGGCAAGCCCGAAGCCGTGCGCTCGGCCGTGGTCTGTCTGCTGGCGCGCGGCCATCTGCTGATCGAAGACGTGCCCGGGGTAGGCAAGACCACGCTGGCGCAGGCGCTCGCGCTGTCGATCGACTGCGGTTTCCACCGCATTCAATTCACCAGCGACATGCTTCCGGGAGACGTTCTCGGCGTCACGGTGTACTCGCGGAGCCGCGAAGAGTTCGAGTTCAAGCGCGGGCCGATTTTCACCAACATTCTGCTTGCCGACGAGATCAACCGCACGACTCCCAAGACGCAATCGGCGCTGTTGGAGGCGATGAACGAAGAGCAGGTGACGATCGAACGGCGTTCGTACCCCTTGCCGGAGCCGTTCATGGTGGCGGCCACGCAGAACCCCATCGAGTACCACGGCACGTATCCGTTGCCGGAAGCGCAACTCGACCGCTTTCTGATGCGCATCGAGATGGGCTACCCGAGCGGCGCAAGCGAGAAGGAAATCCTGCGCCGCGGCGGGCGCAGGGAAGCTCTCGACGGCCTCGAGGCCGTTTTGAGCGCGGACGACGTGAGGCAGCTTCAGGCTTTGGCGCATGGGGTTCGCGTGGACGAAGCGGTCGTGGATTACCTGATCGCCATCGTGGACGCCACGCGCAGGCACGAGCGGCTTGCCCTCGGCGTGAGTCCGCGCGGGTCGCTGGCGTTGTACCGCGCGGCGCAGGCGCTGGCGCTGGTCGAAGGACTCGACTACTGCACGCCGCACCACGTCAAGCAGCTTGCCGCGCCGGTTTTCGGCCACCGGGTGGTAACCAGGAATTCGCTCGGAGACGGCGCGGGCGGCAGCCGCTCGAGCCGAGTCATCGAAGAGATCTTGCAGACGATTGCCGTGCCTCTTTGAGCGGAGCGGCTGCTACGAGCGGGCGGGGATCGCCTCGCCGCGGATCAAATCTTCCCAAGTCTCGCGCCGGCGGACGATGCGCGCATTGCTCCCCTCGACGAGCACTTCCGCCGCGCGCGGCCGGGAATTGTAATTCGAGGCGAGTACGAAGCCGTAGGCTCCCGTTGTCGCTACCGCCAGCAGATCGCCGGGCTCGGTCCGCGGCAGTTCTTTTTCTTTGGCCAGGAAGTCTCCGGTTTC
This sequence comes from Bryobacterales bacterium, assembly GCA_965242705.1. Lineage (GTDB taxonomy): Bacteria > Acidobacteriota > Terriglobia > Bryobacterales > UBA6623 > CATQHP01. Next base: position 2,632,045 of record OZ251486.1, on the reverse strand, counting down.
GCAGACCGGGCCGACCACGTCGGTCAATTCGAGCGGACGCCCGCGGCGGCGGACCGGCAGCACTTCGTGGCGCGCTTGGTAAAGGGCGGGCCGGACAAGATCGTTCATCGCGGCATCGACGACCGCAAAGCACTTCCGCCCGCCGGCCTTGCGGTAGAGTACGCGGGTCAGCAGGACGCCCGCCTGCCCGACGATGGAGCGCCCCGGCTCGAGTCCCAGGCGGAGGTCTTGCCCTTGAAGCGCGGCGCGCAGCATCGCGCCGTAAGTTGCGATGGACGGGCTTTGCTTGCCGGTTTCGTAGGCGACTCCCAGGCCGCCGCCGAGGTCGAGCGTCTCGATGGGGACGCCGGCGGCGCGGAGGCGTTCGGCCAACTCGACGAGCCGCTGCAGAGCTTGACGAAAGGCGTCGATGTTGAAAATCTGCGAGCCGATGTGGCAGCCGATGCCGTTGAGCCGCAGGGGAAGCAGGCCGGCCGCCTGCCGGTAAAGCCTTTCGGCTTCGGCGAGGTCGATGCCGAACTTGTGCTCGCGCAGGCCGGTTGCGATGTAGGGGTGCGTTTCGGCGTCGATATCGGGATTGACGCGCAGCGACACGTCGGGTTCGCGGCCTGCCTGGACCGCCAACTCGCGCAGCAGATGCAATTCGCGTTCGGATTCGCAATTGAAGCGGCCGATACCTTGTTCGAGCGCGCAGCGCAGTTCTTCGCCCGTCTTGCCGACGCCGGAGAAGACGACGCGCGCCGGGTCTCCGCCCGCCTTCAGCACGCGGTAGAGCTCGCCGCCGGAGACGATATCGAATCCGGCGCCTTCCCCGGCCAGAAGCGACAGAATCGCCAATGATGAGTTCGCTTTTACCGCGTAGTGGATGTCGTGTTCCAGGCCGGCGAGAGCCTTGCTGTAGGCGCGGTAGTTGCAACGAATCGCGTCTGCCGAATAAACGTAGGTCGGCGTGCCCGCTTGCTCGGCGATCGTTTCCAGCGGAACCTCGCGGCAGCAGAGGCGCTCGTCGATGTAGTCGAATCCCTGGGTGGGCATCTTGCGCCCTCAGGCGGTTATGCGCAGCACGACGGCCGTGCGGTCGTCGGCTTGCGGCCGGCCGCTGCTCAAATTGCGCACGTCGTCGAACATCAGGTTGAGCAATTCCGAGGCGGGAGCTTTGCGGTGACGCTTGACGAGATCGATCAGGCGGTCGTTTCCGTACTCCGCGCCGTCGGGACTCGAACTTTCATGGAAGCCGTCGGAGACGGTGACCACGGTGTCTCCGGGCTGCAAGTCGAGCGTTATTTCATCGTAAACCACGCCGGGGAAAAGCCCCAACGGGATACCCTTGACGGGCAGCACCTCGATGTTCCCGCCGCGGACGGCGATCGGCTGCGGCTGTCCGGCGCCCGCTACCGCGAGTTGCATTTTGTCCGGCATCCAGAGGCAATAAACGGCCGCCAGGAACCGCGCTTCGACTTTGGGCGAGAGCAGAGCCGTATTCACGCTTCCGAGGACGTCGGCGGGCCGGCGCCGCGGCGCGGCCTCGTTGCGCATCAGGCCGCCGGCCAGTGCTGCGTAGAGCGCGGCGGCTACGCCCTTGCCGCTGACGTCGCCGTTGAAGACGCCGAACGCCCGCTCCCAGACGTAAAAGTCGTAGAAGTCCCCCGAAACTTCCGACGCGGGATCGTTGCGCGCCGCGGCCTCGATGCCTGGATAGCGCCGCTTGCCGCGCGGGAGCAGATGCTGCTGCAAGACGCGCGCCGCCGCGAGTTCCCGCTCCATGCGTTCCTCGTTGCGCGTTTTTTCTTCGTACAGCCGCGCATTTTCGATCGCCGCCGCGATTTGCGGCGTGAGCAGGTTGAGCGTATGCACGTGGGTGCGGCTGAAGTTGGCGCGCTCGCTGCTCTCGAGATCGAGTACGCCGAGCACTTCGTTTTTCAGGATCAGCGGGATGGCCACCTCCGATTGGATGCCCGGCGTCGATGCGATATAGCGCGGGTCGTTCGCCGTATCGTCCACCAGCACGGGCCGGCGCAGCTCGGCGGCGGCGCCGACCAGCCCCTTGCCTGTGGCGACGTCGCTCCAATGAACCCGCTCGTGAAAGCACACGCCGAAATAGTGTTTCAACAGATCGCTGCCGGGCTCGCGCAGGTAGATGGCCAGAACGTCGTAGCGAATCAGCGTACGCAGCAGCGAGGCGATTTTGCCCAGCAGTTTTTCGAGGTGGAGGATTTGCGAAAACTCCTGGGCGATTTGCGTCAGGGTTTGCAGCGTGGAGTTCTGGCGCATCCGGGCGCGGTAAAGCTGTGCGGCGTCGATGGCCAGGGAGAACCGCGAGGCGATCAACTCGAGCAGCGATTGCTCGCGTTCGCCAAAGGCGCCGGGCTCGGCCGATTGCAGGTCGAGCAGCGCAACGAGCCTGCCGCGGGCCGTGAGCGGCACCGCGATTTCGGATTGCACGGCGCGGACCGCCCGCAGGTAGTCGGGATTTTCGGCGACGTTGCCGTCGAAGATCGTTTTCTTGCGGGCGGCCGCTTGGCCGCTGAGGCCTTTGCCGATGGGAACGCGGAGGGTGCGCACCAATTCCTCGCTGTAACCGACGGCGTGCCGGATGCGCAGGTCGCCGTTGTCGGTCGGCAGCATGACGGCGAACAATTCGCAGTTCACGACCTTGCGCGCCAAGACCACGAGATCGCGCAGCAGCGCGTCGAGATCGAGGGCGTGGCCGGCGGCAACTTCCGAAGCCTCGATCAGGATGGCGATCGCGGCGTCTTTGCCGGGCGGCGCGGTTTTGGCGGTTGCGGTCATGACTATCTCGAAAACGGCTGCTTGGGTTGCTCCCGGCGATGAGGGGCGGCTCAGGCGGCCGCGGATTCCGCCAGGATTTCAAGCCCCCTGTCCGTGCCGATGCGCGTTGCGCCGGCGCGCAGCATCTTTTCGAGTTGCGCGTAATCGCGGATGCCGCCGGCGGCTTTCACGCCGAGAACGCCGCCGACAACGCGGTGCATCGTTTCCACGTCGCGCGCGTCGGCGGCGGCGCCGTCGAAACCCGTCGCCGTGGTCACGAAGTCGGCGCCGGCCAGCTTGGCGACAACGCAGGCCTGGATTTTCCGCCGCCGGTCGAGGCGGGGCATTTCGAGGATAACTTTCAAGACCGCGCCGTAGCGCGCCGTCACGGCTGCGACCGCGCGGATATCGACGAACGCCGCGTCGAGGTCGTCGGACATGACGGCGCCGACGTTCGCCGCCATATCGATTTCCGTTGCGCCCAGCCGGAGGGCGGTTTCCGCCTCCAGGCATTTGACCGGCGTTACGGTTGCGCCGTGCGGGAAGCCGACGACCGAGGCGACGCGCGTGGACGCGCCGCGGAGTTCGCGAACGGCCGGCGGCGTCCAACTCGGCTGTACGCAGACCGCGCGGAATCCGGCCGGCCGGGCCGCCGCCAGGAAACGCCGCATTTCGGCTTCGGAGGCGTCGGGGCGCAGGAACGTCTGGTCGATCGCCGCGGCAAGCTCGGCGCGGGACCTGGGCGCCGCCGCGGCGGCGGGATGCGCGCAGCCGCACGATTGCTCGGCCGCGCCGGGGCGCGCATCGCAGGCGGCGGCGATCTCGCGCGCCAGGGCGGCTATTTCCCGAGGGGTCATGGGGCGGTCGCAGCGGCGCCTAATCCAGGTCGATATCGCGCAGTCCCGGCCGGACTGGACCCGACTTCCCGGCCCGTTTCAACAGGTCGTCGAAGCGGCTCTCCATGGCTTCATCCTGACGCTTTTGCGCATCGAATTGCTTGGCGAACCGGGCGTCCCGGGTGCGCTCCGACTCCTTGATGCGCTCCACTTCCGCGAACAGATCGGCAGGCCGATTTTCGGGTTCGGCGGGCTCGTGAGAAAGGACCGTCCTGCTTACGGAATCGATGGTCAGTTCCGCGCGGCAGCACGGGCATTCGGCTTCAAACACTGCCATGTCTTTATCGTATGCCTTTCCGCCGCCGGGGCTGCGCGCGGCGATTACAGAACGATCAGCAAGTCTTTGGCCTCGACCTGCATGCCGGGTTCTACGAGCACTTCCGCGATCTTGCCGCCGCGGGGCGCGTAGATGGTGCTCTGCATCTTCATCGCTTCGAGGGAAAGCAGCTTGTCGTTGCGCTTGACTTCATCGCCGACGGCGACGAACAGTCCCGTGATGAGGCCCGGCGTCGGCGCGCCGACGTGGCTTTCGTTGCCGCTCTCGGCCTTGCGCGCGGCGGCCGCTTCCGCCTTCAGCGAGTTGTCGCGGATGCGCACCTGCCGCGCTTGGCCGTTCAACTCGAAGAAGACCGTGCGCGTGCCGTCCGCGTGAGGCTCGCCGCAAGTGAGGAACTTGACGATCAGGGTCTTGCCCGGCTCGATGTCGAACGAGCACTCTTCGCCCTGCTTCAGGCCGTAGAAGAAAACCGGCGTCGGCAAGACGCCGACGTCGGCGTATTTGCGGCGCGTATCGGCGAACTTTCTGAAGACTTCCGGGTAGAGCAGGTAGCTCAAAACCTCGTCATGGCCGACTTGGCGGCCGATTTTCTTTTCGAGTTCCGCGGCCTCGGCCTGGAAATCGACGGAGGGCAGTTTCTCCCCGGCGCGGCCTTCGATGGGCTTTTCCTTGCGCAGGATGATTTTCTGGATATCGTCGGGCCAGCCGCCGGGCGGTCTGCCCAGCGAGCCTTTCATCATGTCGATCACGGAATGGGGGAAGTCCACGGAATGCCCGGCGGGCAGCTTGCGCACCTCGCCGCAGGTCATGCCTTTGGCCAACAGGTAGAGCGCCATGTCCCCGACGACCTTGCTGGACGGCGTGACCTTGACGATGTCGCCGAAAAGGCGGTTCACGTCGGCGTACATCTGCTCGACTTCGCGCCAGCGGTGCGCCAGTCCCATGGCCGCGGCCTGCTGCTGCAAGTTGGTGAATTGCCCGCCGGGGATTTCGTGTTTGTACAGCCGCGCGCTTCCCGAGCGGGGAGCATTGTCGAACGGCAGGTAGTAGGCGCGAACCGTTTCCCAATACAGAGAGCAATCGCCCAGCGCCGTTTCGTCGAGGCCGGTGTCGCGCGCGGTGTTCTTCAGCGAGCCGACAAGGGAGTTGAGGTTCGGTTGGCTGGTCGAGCCGGAGAGCGCGGCGTTCGCCGCGTCCACGATGTCCACGCCGGCGTCGCAGGCTTTCAGCAGCGTCGAGGCGTTCAGGCCGCTCGAATCGTGGGTATGGAAGTGAATCGGCAGGCCGACTTCCTGTTTCAGCGCCTTGACGAGTTGCGCCGCGGCGTAGGGGCGGCACAAGCCGGCCATGTCTTTGATGCCGAGGATATGCGCGCCGGCCGCTTTCAATTTTTGCGCCAAGTCGATGTAATAGTTCAGGTTGTACTTCGGTCTGGAGGGGTCGAGGATGTCGCCGGTATAGCAGATGGCCGGCTCACAAACGGCGCCGGTTTCGCGTACGGCGTCGATGGCGGCCCGCATGTTGCCGACGTCGTTGAGGGAGTCGAATATGCGGAAGATGTCGATGCCTTGGCGCGCCGCTTCGAGCGTGAACTCGCGCACCACGTTGTCGGGGTAGCTCGTGTAGCCGACGGCGTTCGACGCCCGCAGCAGCATTTGGAAGCAAATGTTGGGCGCGGCCTCGCGCAGCAGGCGCAGACGTTCCCACGGGTCTTCGTAAAGGAAGCGCAGGCACGTGTCGAACGTGGCGCCGCCCCACATCTCGAGGCTGAAGAGATCGGGCAGCCGCCGGGATACCGCTTCGGCGGTTCCCAACAGGTCGTGCGTGCGCACCCGCGTGGCCAGCAGCGATTGGTGCGCGTCGCGGAAAGTGGTATCGGTGATGAGCAGCGGTTTCTGCTTGCGCGCCCATTCGGCGAACCGCTGCGGTCCCATTTTTTGCAGCCGCTGCCGCGTGCCCGGCGGCGGGTCGGCGCCGCGTTCGAAGGGAACCGCCGGGGGCGGGTCGAACTTTGCCGGGACGGACTTGCCCTTGACCGTGGGGTTGCCGTTGACGATGACATCGCCGATATACGACAGAAGGCGGTTGGCGCGGTCGCGCCGGCGCGTGTAGCGGAACAGGTCGGGGGTATTGTCGAGGAAGCGGGTCGTGGTCTTGCCCGCCTGGAAATCGTTGTGGTTGACGACGTTTTCGAGGAACTGGATATTCGTCTTCACGCCGCGGATGCGGAACTCGCGCAGCGCGCGGTCGGCGCGGCGGCAGGCTCCGCCGAGCGTCGTGTTCCAGGCGGTCAGCTTGACTAGCAGGGAATCGTACGAGGGGCTGAGCACGGCGCCGGCGTAGGCGCTTGCTCCGTCGAGGCGGATGCCGAGGCCGGCGGGCGAGCGGTAGGTCTGGATGCGGCCGTAGTCGGGGGAAAAATTGTCTTCGGGGTCTTCGGTGGTGATGCGGCACTGGATGGCGAACCCGCGCGCGGCGATCTCGTCTTGAGCGGGGAAAGAGATCGGTTTTTCATGCAGCTTACGGCCTTGCGCGACGAGGATTTGCGCGCGCACGAGATCGACGCCGGTGACCATTTCCGTCACGGTATGCTCGACCTGGATGCGCGGGTTGACCTCGATGAAGAACCATTCTTCCGTTTCGGCGTCCACCAGGAATTCCACTGTTCCGGCGTTGACGTAGCCGACGGACCGGGCGATTTTGGCCGCGGCCGAGCAGAGCTCGTTGCGCAGCATGGGCGGGAGGTTTTCCGCCGGCGCCGTCTCGACGACCTTTTGGTGGCGGCGCTGCACTGAGCAGTCGCGCTCCCAGAGGTGGACGATCGAGCCATGGCTGTCGCCGAGGATTTGCACCTCGATGTGCCGCGCCCGGGCCACGAAGCGCTCGATGAAGACGGCGCCGTTGCCGAAAGCAAGCTGCGCTTCCTTTTGCGCCTCTTCGAATTTCGCCTTGAACTCTTCCGCGGAACGGACAACCCTCATGCCGCGCCCGCCGCCGCCGAAAGCGGCCTTGATCATGAGCGGGAAACCGACCGTTTCCGCTGCCTTGAAGGCTTCGTCGGGATTGTCCGCGTCCGCCTCGACTCCCGGCACGACCGGGACGCCGGCATCCTGCGCCAAGCGCTTGGCGGCGGTCTTGTCGCCGAGCTTGTCGAGCAACTCCGGCGTGGGGCCGACGAAGGTAATGCCGGCCGCGGCGCAGGCCCGCGCGAAGCCGCTGTTTTCTGAGAGGAATCCGTAGCCGGGATGGATGGCCTCGACGTCGCGTTCCTTGGCCAGCGCCACGATGCCTTCGATGTCGAGATAGGCCGCCACGGGGCCTTTGCCGCCGCCGATTTCGTAGGCCTCGTCGGCCTTGAAGCGGTGCAGGCTCAGCCGATCCTCATGCGAATAGATCGTGGCCGTGCGCAGCCCGAGTTCCGTCGCGGCGCGCATGATGCGGATGGCGATTTCGCCGCGGTTGGCGGCCAACAGCTTTTTCATGGCAACCTTCCAGAATATCAGCGGAGCGGACTGCCGGGCGGTTGCGTCGGGTATGATTGAGGCTTGTTGTGGCCCGTTCACGGATATCGACACGAAGATTCGCATCCGATGCCCAATCTGCCGATCGGCTGACCGCGATGCGCGTTCGGCCTGAATTTCAGGTGTAGCGTGAAAAATCTCAGGGAGACGGCGCCCGCGCCGCACGGGCCGCAATTGGACTTGCCCGCTCCTGCGCGAGGCGAACGAAAGCCGGAAAGGGCGATGAACAGCACGGTTTACGCCAAGCGAAACTACTTGGTGGGAGCCGTTGCCCAGGCCCAGGAGATCGCATCCGGCGTGGTAGGCACATGGGATCTCTCTGAACGCACCGACTTCGGGCTGCCGGAAGTCGATGACAGATATCACGTCTGGCGGGTTCCGCTCCTGTATTCGGACGAACGGGTCGGCGAGATTGTCATCGATGCCCGGAACGCAGTCGTGGACAGTCGGCGGTCGACGTCGCGCGCTACCGTAGTTGCGCGTTTGCAGCATGCGCAGACCGGTGACGCCGGCGTAGATGGAATGGAGCGGCTGGACCGCATTCGGCGGCGCGTCACGGTCCCCGAGATGCGCAATACGATTCTAAGCGGGCCGAGCGATGAGATGCTTCGCTGCCTTCCCGCCGAATCGGTCCAGTTGATGTTCACGTCGCCGCCGTACTTCAATGCGCGGCCCGATTATGCGGATTACCGCGCCTATGCAGACTATCTTTCCAGTCTCCGGGCAGTGATTCATGAAGTTCACCGCGTACTCGAAGAAGGGAGATTTGCGGTTATCAATTGTTCGCCCGTCCTGGTGCGCCGGGCGAGGCGGTCCGAGGCCTCCAAGCGCATTGCGGTACCGTTCGATATCCATCAGATATTCGTTACCGAAGGATTCGAATTCATTGACGACATCATCTGGGTGAAGCCGACCGGCGCCGGCTGGGCGACCGGCCGGGGACGCCGTTTCGCCGCTGACCGCAACCCCTTGCAGTACAAGGCCGTGCCGGTTACGGAATACGTGCTCGTGTACCGCAAGAAGTCCGACCGGCTGATTGACTGGCATATCCGTAATCATCCGGACCGAGCCGCCGTGGAACGGTCGAAAATCGCGGACGGATACGAAGTCACCAATGTCTGGCGTATCCCGCCGGCGCACTGCAAGGCCCACCCCGCGATCTTTCCGTCGGAGCTCGCTGAAAAAGTAATCCGTTATTACTCTTTCGAACACGATGTTGCGCTGGATCCTTACGCGGGCGTCGGCACCGTGGGAGGCGCGGCAATCAAGCTGAATCGGCGCTTTGTGTTGAGCGAAATCAATCCGGATTACATAGACCGGATTCGGAAGAACGCATGTGGTTGGCTCGGCAAGGAAGCCGGTCAGGTGCATTGCGTCAATTGCGCGCCGGTCCATACTGACATGTCGAGTATTGCCGCGACCTGGTCGTGTTGACGCGCCAAGCGGGAGCGGGGAACGTTGAGCCGGGCGGCAATTGCCGCGGGCGGTCAGGCGCGGACGAGCTTGCCCAGCACGACCGGGCGCGAGGCGCCCGTGGCCGAGGGCAGGTTTGCCGAACCGAACGTTGCCGGTTCTGCATCGTTACGCCGGATGCCCCTGACTTCGCCGGTGATCCGGCAGGCTCTGCGTTATGATTGGGGCGATGCCGGCGGTCAATCCGGATATCCTTGTCTGGGCGCGCGAGACAGCGGGTTTGACGCTTCAGGATGCTGCCGCCAAGGTCGGCATCAAAGATGCTTGGGGCATGGCGGCCGTCGATCGACTCGCTGCGCTGGAACGCGGCGAGAAAGAGCCGACGCGGCCGGTACTGGTCAGGATGGCGCAGCGCTACCGCCGTCCGCTGCTCGCTTTCTATTTGGCCGCGCCGCCGCGGCGGGGCGAACGCGGCGCCGATTTCCGTACGTTGCCCGCGGCGCGGTCTTCCGAGGCGGATGCCGTTGTCGATGCGCTCGTCCGCAATTTGCGCAGCCGCCAGAACATGGTTCGGGCCGCGCTGGAAGCGGAGGACGAGGCCGAGACTTTGGCGTTCGTGGGCGCTCTGATGCGGCGCGAAGGCGCAACCGCGGGCGCCGAGCGGCTGCAGAACGCGCTTCGGCGCAAGTCGGACGCCGCCCGATTGGCGCGGCGCGCGGCAGAGCTTCTGGGTCAAGTGCTCGGAGCCGACCTGAACGCCGCCGCGTACCACGCGCAGCCTTCGGCGGAGCAAGCGTTCGCGCTGCTTCGTTCGCGGGTCGAGCAGGCCGGAGTATTCGTTTTGCTCAAGGGAGATTTGGGCAGCCGCCATACGGCTATCGACGTGGAGGTTTTCCGCGGGCTCGCCATCGCCGATGAAATCGCTCCGTTTGCGGTTGTCAACGACAAGGATTCTACGGCTGCCCGGTCGTTCACGCTCCTGCATGAACTGGTCCATCTGCTGCTCGGCCAGACCGGCATCAGCGGAGCAAGCCCGGAAACCGGGATCGAGCAGTTCTGCAACAACGTTGCCTCCGAATGGATGCTGCCCGCCCGGACGCTCGACGGGATTGAAATCGAGGAGAATCGTAACCCGAGCGAACAACAGCGTCTTATCGGCGAGTTCGCAGGGGCGCGGAATCTGAGCCGCACCATGGTCGCTTACCGGCTCATGCGCGCCGATCGCATCGACCGGCGAAACTTCAACGTCCTCCGCGAAAAATTCCGCGAACAGCGGCGGCGGCAGCGCGACCGGCAGCGGGACAAAGCGTCTGAGTCGGACGGCGGTCCCAATTACTACGTTGTGCGCCGCCACAGAGTCGGAAAAGCCTTGCTCGGGTTCACCGGCCGCATGTTGGATTCCGGCGCGCTTTCGACAACCAGGGCGGCCAAAATCCTGGGCGTCAAACCGGCGCAGGTGGGCAAGATGCTTCGCCCCGCAAAGGCGCGGTAGGGAGACGATGCTTGCTCTACCTGCTCGATGCCAACGTCCTCATCGACGCGAATCGCGATTACTATCCGCTTGAACGCGTTCCCGAGTTCTGGGAATGGCTCGTTGACCGCGGCAACCGACAGCGGGCGAAAATCCCGGTGGAGATGTACGAAGAGGTTCTTGCTGGCAATAATGGCGATCTCACACGTTGGCTGAAGAGGAATCGGGGCGTACTTCTGCTTGACGAGGATGTTGACAGAAAATGCTGAAGTACGCCGGTTGGATGCGGGCTTGAGGCATGGTATGGTCTTGGTGTGAGAAACAGCAAACGAAAAGGAGTTGCGAACCCTGTTTTGAAAAACATCAATCCAGAAGCGGCAGTTTGGAGATTTTCTCTATCGCTGACAAGAATCTGTTGGATTGTCTCAGGAAACAGGGCAAGCCAGAGACGGTTAACCAAGTAGATGGGTGCGTACGACAGCACCAAACAAAACAATGAAGATTTTGGGATATATCATTGGAGCGATCATGATACCACCGACGCTCGTTTCCATTTCAGAAGCATGGACTATTTTGAAATTTGTCCACAATCCACAAAACGAGGTAATTCTGTTGCATGTCGAGGGTTACATTGCTCCCAGGATGCTATATCTTCTCGGTGTGGCAATCGGTTGGCTTGTGGCGATTTTCTGCGCAGTTTGCGGAGTAAAAATAACCAATCGAAATCCCAATAACCCATCAAGTTAGCTATGTAATTCCCAAACATATCGTTGACCAGATCGTGTTGGAAGGCAAAGCGGATGCTAAAATCATCGGTCCAGTCTTTCGCAAGAATTATAAACCTGTCATAACGTCAGGCACGGACTGCCTTTTACATTGTCCTGCTTCCTGCGGCCCGCTAAACGCGGACGAGCTTGCCCAGGACGACCGGGCGCGAGGCGCCCGTGGCCGAGGGCAGGTTTGCCGGGCGGTTGTGGAACGACTCGTAAGCCAACACGGCGAAGGCGATCGCTTCCTTGGCGTCGCTGTCGATGCCGAACGCATCCGAAGGCAGGATTTCGGTTTGCGGCAAGCCTTCGGCGATGCGCCGCATGATTTCGGGGTTATGCCGGCCGCCGCCGGAGACGATCAACTGCTCGACCGGCATGCGCGGCTGCACGAACCGCTCGATGCCCAGCACAATCGAACGCGCCGTAAGCGCCGCGGCGGTGGCCGTCAGCGATTCGGCGGGGAGCCCGCGGCGCAGCAGGCCTGCCGCGAAGTCCGCTCCGTACTGCTCTCTGCCCGCGCTCTTCGGCGGCGGCCGGCGGTAGTACGGCGCGTCGAGCAGCTCGGCCAGCAAGGCTTCATCGACGTTCCCGTGCCGGGCCATTTCGCCGTCTCGGTCGAAGCGCAGGCGCCCCCCGGAGAAATGCGCCGCGAGCGCATCGACGACCATGTTGCCGGGGCCGGTGTCGAAGGCCGTTACCGCTTCGCTGCCGGCGCCCGCGGGGACGGCGGTGACGTTGGCGATGCCGCCGATGTTCAGCGCCGCCCGGTTGATGCGCGCGTTGCGGTAGAGCAGATAGTCCACGTAGGGGACCAACGGCGCGCCCTGGCCTCCGGCGGCCATGTCCGCCGGACGGAAATCCGCAACCACGGGGGTTTTCGTCTTTGCCGCGATCAGCGCGGGTTCGCCGATCTGGAGCGTACAGGCGATCCGCCGTCCGCAGATCTCGCCGGGCGCGGCTTGGTGGTAGATAGTCTGGCCGTGCGAGCCGACGAGCGCGAGCCGCTCCAGCGGGATGCCCTCGCTGCCGCAGGCATCGACCACCGCTTCGCCGTAAAGCTCGCCCAACAGAAAGTTGAGTTGCGCGATGCGCCCGGTATGGGTTTCGGCGTTGGAGACGGCGAGCAGCGCCTGCGCGATTTCGCGGGGATACGGCGAATGCCGGAACGCGACCGGGCGCACTTTCAGCGAGAAGCCTTGCCCGTCGATTTCGACCAAAGCGACATCGACCCCGTCGAGCGAGGTGCCGCTCATGATGCCCGCCGTCAGCACGCCGTGTTTCGAGTCAACGCGCCGGCAGGGGCTACGCGTCCCGATGCGCGCGGAAACGGCGGTCGAGAGCCAGCTTGTAGCGCCCGGACGTTTTCCGCGAAAACTCTTCCATGCTGCTGCTGTCCATCGGCTGGAACGACTGCGCGGCGGCTACGTTGGCGCGCAGGTGCTCGTGTTTCGGCACGCCTACCGTGCAAACGGAAACCGGCAGCGAGAGGGAGTAGCGCAGGAGTTTCTCCGGCGGGGAATCGGGGCCGATGATGTCTTCCTGGCCGAAAACCTTCATGGCTACGATGCCCAGGCCCTTTTCGACGGCGATCGGCAGGGCGGCCTTTTCGAAGCTGCCCGGCATATCCGGATTGATTCTCATCTTGCCGCCGCCGCTGCGCATGCCCTGCAGCGCGGCGTTCAGCGCCATTTGCGTGCAATCGACGTCGTAGCGCCGCAGCGCCTCGGCGAGAACGGCCGGGTTGGTGTGCGAGGTGATGCCGATGAAGCGCGTAATTTTCCGGTCGCGCAGTTTGTAGAGCGCTTCCATGACCTTTTCCTTTTCCACTTTGGCCAAGTCTTCGGGGCCGCCGAGGCTGTGCAGGTGGAGCAGGTCCATCCGGTCGATGCCCAGGCGCTCGAGGCTTTCTTCGGCGCGGCGCATAGCGTCGTCGGCCGTGCGCGCCTGGGTCTTGGTGGCCACGAAAAGCCCCTCGCGGCGGCCCTTGATGGCTTCGCCGACCCAGATTTCGCTTTTGCCGGAGTTGTACGACTGGGCCGTGTCGATGTAATTGATGCCGCTGCGCAGGGCGAGGTCGAGCGCTTCGACGCCCTTGTCCTGCGTTTCGTACATCTGCAGGCGGCTCCCGCAGCCGATGGCCAGAATGGAAGTCTGGAAGCCCGTTTTGCCCAGCGGGCGGGTGGGCAGGGCGCGCCCCTTGCCTTGCGCCAACGGGGCCGCGGCGGCGGCGCCCAGAAACTCGCGGCGGGTGACGGATATGCGGCTCATGGCGAAAACCTCCTTTGGAACGCATATTCACCTTGCCACATTTCGACCCGGATGTAAACGGCGCGAACGCGGAATATCTTGCGGTTGAGCCATCTTTTGCCCTTTTTCGGGCGCGGAGGCCGTTTTATTCGTCTTTGACGCTGAGCACCGCGAGAAACGCTTCCTGGGGGATGTCCACGCGCCCGACGCGCTTCATGCGGCGCTTGCCTTCGCGCTGTTTCTCGAGCAGCTTGCGCTTGCGCGTGATGTCGCCGCCGTAGCACTTGGCTGTGACGTTCTTGCGCAGGGCGGCGATGTTGTCTCTGGCGACGATTTTGGCGCCGATGGCGGCTTGCAGCGCGACCTCGAACTGCTGGCGGGGGATCAGCTTGCGGAATTTGCCGATGAGCGCCTTGCCGCGGGCGTGCGCCCGATCGCGATGCACGATCGCCGACAGGGCGTCGATCGGCTCGCCCGCCACCAGAATATCGAGCTTGACCATGGGCGATTGCCAATACCCGGCGAAATGGTAATCGACCGAGGCGTAGCCCCGCGAAACCGTTTTCAGGCGGTCGTAGAAGTCGAGCACGATTTCGTTCAGCGGCGCTTCGTAGGTCAGGATGGCGCGTTTGCCGGCGGCGTACTCGAAGCTCTTCTGGACGCCGCGTTTCTCTTCCATGAGCTTGAGGATGCCCCCCAGATATTGGTCGGGGGCAATGACCGTTACGGTGAACACGGGTTCCTCGACTTTCGCCGCGGCTTGCGCGTCGGGCCAGCGGCTGGGGTTGTCGATTTCGACCGTCTTGCCGTCGGCCGCGGTCACGCGGTAGCGCACGCCCGGGGCGGTGACGATGAGGTTCAGGTCGAACTCGCGCTCGAGGCGCTCGCGCACGACGTCGAGGTGCAGCAGCCCCAGAAAGCCGCAGCGAAAGCCGAAGCCCAGCGCGGCGGAGCTTTCCGGCTCGAAACGGAACGAGCGGTCGTTGAGTTGCAGTTTTTCAAGCGCCTCGCGCAAGATCGCGTGCTCGTGCGACTCGACCGGATAAAGCCCGGCGAAGACCACGGGCCGGGATTCCTCGAAGCCGGGCAGCGGCTCCTCGGGCGGGTCGCCGTCGTCGCAGATGGTGTCGCCGATGCTGGTTTCCGTGACGTTTTTGATGTTGCAAACCACCCAGCCCACTTCGCCGCTGCGCAGCGCGCCGCAGCGCACCGGCTTCGGCGTCTGGAAGCCGACGTCTTCCACTTCGTACGCGCGTCCGGCCGCCCACAGGCGGATCTTCATGCCCTTGCGCAAAACGCCGTCCACGACGCGCGCCAGCATGATGACGCCGCGGTAGGGGTCGTACCAGGAATCGAAGAGCAGCGCGCGCAGCGGCGCTCCGTCGACGGCCTTGGGCGGCGGAATGCGTTCGACGACGGCGTCGAGCACGGCGTCGATGCCGCGTCCGGTTTTGGCGCTGACGGGCAGCGCGTCATGCGCTTCGAGGCCGATCGCCGCCTCGATTTCTTCGCGGACGCGATCGGGCTCGGCGGCGGCCAAGTCGATCTTGTTGAGTACGGGAATGATTTCCAGATCGTGCTCGAGCGCCAGATAGGTGTTGGCCAGGGTTTGCGCCTCGACGCCCTGCGCGGCGTCGACGACGAGCAGCGCGCCCTCGCAGGCGGCCAGGCTGCGCGAGACTTCGTACCAGAAATCGACGTGGCCCGGAGTGTCGATCAGGTTGAGTTGGTAGGTTTCGCCGTCGCGGGCCGTGTAAGCGAGGCGCACGGTCTGCGCCTTGATGGTGATGCCCCGCTCGCGCTCGAGATCCATCGAGTCGAGCACCTGTTCGTGCATCTCCCGCCGGCTGAGCGCGCCGGTCAGTTCGAGCAGGCGGTCAGCCAGCGTTGACTTGCCGTGGTCGATGTGGGCGACGATCGAGAAATTGCGTATGCGCGAAGCGTCCATCGCGGCCATGAAACGAAAGGCGGACGCCGGCCGGTCCGCGCGTCCGCCTTTCCTCTGATTTTAGCCTGCCGGGCCGCGCTTTGCGCGGCGGTCGGGGCGGCTGCGCCGCCGGCCGCGAGTCTGCGGGGCGGTTTCGGCGAAGCGCGCCCGATATACTGGCAGCAGGCGGGTTTTCCGGGCATGGCCGATCGGCGCAAGATCATTCTCGGCGTTTCGGGCGGGATAGCCGCGTACAAGTCGGCCGAGCTCGTGCGGCAACTGCGCGGGGAGGGCTACGCGGTGCAGGTTGCGATGACCGCCGCCGCGCAACAGTTCATTACGCCGCTGACGCTCGCTTCGTTGAGCGGCGCCAAGGTCATCACCGGCATGTTTCACGGCGGTTCGGACGCGGACACGCTGGACAGCGCGATTGAGCATATCGACGTTGCGCAGAGCGGCGATCTCCTGTTGGTTGCGCCGGCGACCGCCGATATCCTGGCCAAGTTCGCGCACGGCATCGCCGACGACTTCCTGACCACGACGCACCTCGCCTTCGACGGCCCCGTAATCGCGGCGCCGGCCATGAATACGAAAATGTGGCGGCACCCGGCAACGCAGCGGAACGTCGCCGCGCTGCGCGGCCGCGGCGTCATGATCGTCGAACCGGCCGAGGGAGGTTTGGCTTGCGGAACGGTCGGGCCGGGGCGTCTGGCGGAAATCCCCGATATCGTGAGCCGCGTCCGCTCGATTTTCGAGGCGCGCGGCGATCTCAGCGGGGAAACGGTGCTGATTACGGCCGGACCGACCCGCGAGCCTCTCGACCCGGTGCGCTATCTTTCCAACCGTTCGAGCGGCCGGATGGGTTTCGCTTTGGCCGAGGAGGCGGCGCGGCGCGGCGCGCGGGTCATCCTCGTCTGCGGCCCGACGGCTCTGGAGACGCCGAGCGGCTGCGAACGCATCGACGTGGAAACGACCCAGGAGATGCACGACGCGGCGGCGGCGCGGCTCGACGAGGCGAGCATGGCCGTGATGGCCGCCGCTCCGGCCGATTACCGCGCGGCGGCTCCGGCGGCGCAGAAGATCAAGAAAAGCGGCGCCCCGCCGGCGCTGCGGCTGGAGGAAACCGCCGACATCCTGCGCGCCGCCGGCGAGCGCAAGCGCGGGCTGTTCCTCATCGGTTTCGCCGCGGAGACGGAGAACCTCGAAGCCAACGCCCGATCGAAATTGCAGGCGAAGAACTGCGACATGATCGTCGCCAATCCGGTGGGCGGCGCAACGGGGTTCGATTCGGAAACGAACCAGGGGATGATCGTGACCCGCGCCGGGGACGCGGTGCGCCTCGACCCCATGCCCAAGTCGGCCATGGCCGCCTGCATTTTCGACGCGGCTGCGGCGCTGCGGCGGAGGCGTCAGGCGGCCTGAGCCTTATCTGTTTATCGTGTCCGACGCGCTGCGCCAGTATCTCGAGTTCTACCGCGATCTGGGCATCGCCGAGCTTTTCGTCGACCCGCGGCCCGCCGCCGCGCCCGCGCCGACGCCGCTTCCGGCGGAGGCCGCCGACCCGGCTGAGCAACTGCGGGTCATCCAAAACGATATCGGCGAATGCACGCGCTGCCGCCTGCACCAGGGGCGCAACTCGATCGTTTTCGGCAGCGGCAATCCGCGGGCCAAGGTCGTTTTCGTGGGCGAAGGGCCGGGCGCCGACGAAGACGCGCAAGGCCTGCCGTTCGTCGGCAGGGCGGGGCAGCTTCTGACTCAGATGATCGACAAGACCTGCGCCAAGGAAGGCTTGCCGATCCGCCGCCGGGACGTTTACATCTGCAACGTGGTCAAGTGCCGTCCGCCGGGCAACCGCGCTCCGGAAAAGGACGAGATGGAGATATGCGGTCAATTCCTCGAGCGCCAGCTAAAGGCGATCGCGCCCAAGGCCGTCTGCGTGCTCGGCGGCACCGCGGCCAAGGCCTTGCTGCATACCTCCGCGGGCATCACGAAACTGCGGGGACATTGGCGGGAATGGGACGGTATCCCCGTCATGCCCACTTTTCACCCTTCCTATCTGCTGCGCGCCTATAACGCGGAAGCCCGGCGACTGGCCTGGGAAGACCTGAAGAAACTCTTCCATTTGGCCTACGATTGACGGCGCGCCGGCGCGCCCGGCTCAGCGCTGCACTCGGCCCGACCCGCCGCCCTTCATCAGGGCGAGCGCTTCATCCGTCGAGAAGCGGTTGAAGTCTCCCGGCACGGAGTGTTTCAGGCAGGAAGCCGCAACGGCGAATTCCAGCGCCTGCGCGTGGTCGCCGGGGAAATGGTGCAGTCCGCCGATGAGCCCGCCGGAGAAAGAGTCGCCGCCGCCCACGCGGTCAACGATGTGCGTAATCTGGTATTTCCTGCTGAGGTAGAAGTCGTTGCGGTCGTTCAGGCAGGCCGACCAGCCGTTATGCGAGGCCGAAACCGATTCGCGCAGCGTAACGGCCTGCATCTTCAGGTTCGGAAACGTCTCCAGCACTTTGTCGGAAAGCAGCCTGTAGCGTTCCACGTCGAGTTCGCCCGACTCCACGTCGACGCCGCCCACTGAGATGCCCAGGCTTTTCTGGCAGTCCTCTTCGTTGGCGATGCCGATATCGACGAATTGCGCCAGTTCGCGCATGACTTCCGGGGCGGACTTGCCGTATTTCCAGAGCTTTTTGCGGAAGTTGTAGTCGCAGGATACGGTGACGCCCTTTTCCTGCGCCGTTTTCGCGGCTTCGATGGAGAGTTCGGCGCAGCCTGCGCTGAGCGCGGGGGTAATGCCGGTTATGTGGAACCACGACGCGCCTTCGAAAATGGCGTTCCAGTCGAAATCGCCCGGTTTGGCCGCGGCGATCGAGCTTCCCGCGCGGTCGTAGAGCACTTTCGAGGGGCGTTGGTTGGCGCCGGTTTCCATGAAGTAAATGCCCACGCGGCCGGGTTTGCGCACGATGCCGCTGCAGTCGATGCCGAACCCGCGAAGCTGCGCGATGCAGCAGTCGGCGAGGAAATTGTCTTGCGGAAAGGCGGTTACGAAAGCGCTGGGAATGCCGTAGTTCGCGGTCGAGACCGCGACGTTGGCCTCGCCGCCGCCGAACGTTGCGGCGAAGCACGGCGATTGAAACGGGCGCTCCAGATGAGGGGGGGCGAGACGCAGCATGATTTCGCCGAAAGTCACCACTTTGGCCATGGGTCGAACCTCTTTGCGAACGGCCGGCCGCTCAGGGGGCGGCCGCGAGTTCTTCAGGATAGCAGGGCGCGCTGCGCGCCCCGGTCGGCGGGTCAGGGGCGGGGGTGAAGCTCGGTTTGCCACAGCGCGCCCCGTTCGGGCGTGAACTGCCCCGTGCGGATGCGGGCGGCGGCGTAGTCGGGCAGGGGGCGGACAGCCGCGCAGGCGCCGTCGATCACGACGCCGTATTTGCGGAAGTGGAAGTCCAGGTTGGCCATGCCGTGCGGCTTGCGATCAGCGGCAAGCACGGCCTCGTCTTGCGGCCAAACGTGCAGGAAGAAGCGCGTCCGCGCGTCCTGCTCCGAGCACCCTTCCTTCACGTAAACCAACTCCTTGCCCCGCCAAAAAACATCGAAACCGCCCGCGGCCCGCGACCCGTGACCGCCGCGCAAAGCGCGGCCCGACCCGCGACCCGCGACCCGCCGACCCGCGACCGCCGCGCGAAGCGCGGCCCGATACGGATTCGGGCGGGGCGGGGCGCCCGCGTTTACCTTGAACACGGCGCCGTCGGCCGTTTGCGCCGCCGGCTCCAGGTTGGGGAGCGTGCTCAGCCAGGCTGCGCCAAAGCCGGCAAGATCATCGCGGTACTGGCTTTCGAGCCAGACCACCCAAGCGCCGTGCGGGGCGTCGGCAAGCATCGCCGCCGCCCGCTTCTGCCCGGCGTCGGGGCGGGCGGCGGCCGACAAGTAGTCTCGGTATGTTTGGTACGGCAAGAGTCGGTATGAGGCCTTTGTCCGATTGCGCAAGGACAGCGAGAGCGGGTCGTTAGTGTACACAGCGCCGCTGAGGGGGCCTGCGGAGGGGGGCGGCGCCTCAATGTAACGCAGCATCTCGAAATCGGCATAGGACGTCGAATTGCAGTATATGCGAGCAAAGAATTCGGCCGTATTGATTCGGCTTATGCGGCGGCCATTGGCAACGGCCTGCCCCGCCGTCCACAGGCAAAGCGCCGCCATGACGGCGGCAGTCGGCAGCCCCCCCCCGCAATTCCGTTCCCGCCCGCTGCTCAGAAACCGGTTGATCGCGAACGCCGCGGCAGCCGGCAGGGGAAGCCAAAGCGGAAGCAGGAACCGCGCATACAGCGGAGGAGAATAGCCCACTGAAACCGCGGCAACTAACAAGACGAAATAGGTCAGCGCAAAGCCGCCCCATATCCACGATGCGCTTCGCGCGGCATCGGCGCGCCGGCGTCGGCTGGCGAACGCAACGGCGGCGGCGATTGCGCCCAGAGCCGCCGCTGCGGCCCAGGCCAAGTCGAGATGCGTCCATTCCAGCAGATAGACGAAGGCCTGCCGCAAAACCTGCAGCAACGGGCGGGGCCGCTCATACCGTTCCCATCCGACTTGTCCGTCGCTGAAGCCTGTGAAGGTGTGGAAGAACAGATAATTGCGCAATATCCACAGAGCCGCGGGCAGGCAGGCGGCCGACAGGAAGACGGCGGCTTCCCTTGCCCTCCGTTGCGGCGGCGCCCCTTGCCGCAAGAGCAGCGCCACCCCTGTAAAAACCGGTACGACAACGCCGGTGTAGCGGGTCAGCGCGGCCAAGGCGCTCCACGCCGCCGCCGCGGCCAACGAGCGCCTCTTGCCCGCGGTCAGGAACTTGTCGGTTGCGATCAGCGCCAAGGTGGTTACCAGGATGAACGGGGGTTCGGACAGGCTTTGCGAAGCCGCATCCGCCAAGGGAACGGAGAGGGCCAAGGCGGCGCAGGCCCAGGCCGCCGCAAAGCGAGAATCGAGCCTGCTGCGCAGATATCGCCCGAAGACGAATACGGTCAGCCCGAAAACGGCGGCGTTGAGCGGGCCGACAACGTCGAGCGGGTCGAGCCGGAACAGGGCGCCCGCCGCCGCCAGCAGCAGCGGATAGAGCGGAGGCCAGAGCGTAAAGGGGTCCAGGACGCCCATGAAGCCTTCGCCGGCCGCCAGACTCCTCGAAGCGGCTATGTAATTTGCGCCGTCCGATGTCAAACACGGCCCGTAGCCGACCTCGCGCGCCAGCACGAGGACCGCGCCCAAGAGGGCCGGGGCAACGGGAAACAGGAGCGAGCCGGCGGCGCGCTCGGCGGAGAACGTCGAACCCGTCCGCATTCATTCATTATCCGCCAAGCGCCCCCCCCCCGTCTTCCCTAACCCCCAACCCCTAACCCCTAATCCCTGCCGCGCCGTAGGCGCGGCTCGGTTTGCCACAGCGCGCCCCGTTCGGGCGTGAACTGCCCCGTGCGGATGCGGGCGGCGGCATAGTCGGGCAGGGGGCGGAGGGCTACGCAGGCGCCGTCGAGCACGACGCCGTATTTGCGGAAGTGGAAGTCCAGGTTGTCCATGCCGTAAGGCTTGCGATCGGCGGCAAGGACGGTCTCGTCTTGCGGCCAAACGTGCAGGAAGAAGCGCGTCCGCGCGTCTTGCTCCGAGCACCCTTGCTTGATATAAATCAACTCCTTGCCCCGCCAGGAAACATCGAAACCGCCCCCGACCCGCGACCCGTGACCGCCGCGCGCAGCGCGGTCCGACCCGCGGCCCGTGACCCGCCGACCCGCGACCGCCGCGCGCAGCGCGGCTCGATACGGGTTGGCCGCAGAGCGGCGAACGCGGCGAACGCGCGCGATGCATCCGTCAGGAAATTGCGCAACCGACTGCAAGGTCGGCGAGGCGCGCAGCCAGGCGTCGCCGCAGCCGATGAGATCGCTTTTACCGGTCTTGAACAAGACGACCCAAGCGCCGTCCGGGGCGTCCTGAAGCCGCGATTCGAACTCCTGCTGGGCGGCGGCGGGATTGGCGGCTTGCGCGATGAGTCCAGTAGCCGCGTTGCGTTCCGTGGTCGTACGCAGGACGCGGTATGCGGCGGCGCCTTTATTGCGCAGCAAGAGCAGAGCGGTATGGCTGAAGCTGCCGCTGTACACGACGCCGTCGAGGGGGTTTTCCCGGACGTAGCGCAGCGTTGCGGAATGGAACCAGTCGGGCATGCCCCAGGTCGATGCCGAGCGGGCGTTTCGTTGCTCGATATGCCGGGCGCTCGGCGCGGCTTGCCCCGCCGTCCACAGGCAGAGCGCCGCCATGACGACGGCCGCCGTCAGCCCCCCCCCCCCCCCCCCCGGACTTCCGCACCCGCCCGCAGCGCAGCAAGCGGTCGATCGTAACCGCCGCCGCGGCGGCGGCCGGAAGATAAAGGGGAGCCAGATAGCGCGGCTCCATAGCGGTATCGAACTTGACCCAAGCGAATGCAGCCGCCAGCAGGATCAGGTAGATCAGCGCAAAACTGCTCCAAAGCGCGATGGGCGCGCGCTTTCTCTCCGGCTCGCGGACGGCAGCGGAGCCGCGGCGGAAGGCAAACACCGCCGCGGCAACCAGCGCCGCTGCGCCGAGCAGGGGCGCGGCGGCGGCCGGCAAGTCGAAGTGAGTCCATCCCCACAGGATGCCGGCGGCTTGCCTCAGCAACAACGGCGCGTCGAGGTCGATGATGTTCGTTGGGTATGCGCCGACGAGCAGGATATGGCGCAGCATCTCCACCGACAAGGAGAGTCCCGCGGCCAGCCAGACGGCTGCGGCGCTCCTTGCTTTGCGCCGCGGCGGCGCTCCTTGCCGGAAGAGCAGCGCCAACCCCGTGAAAACGGGCACGGCAACGCCGATGTAGCGGGCCTGGCAAGCCAGCGCGCCGTACGCCGCCGCCCCAACGAGAGAGCGCGTCCTGCCCTCGCTCAGGAACTTGTCGGCCTGGATCAGGGCCAGGGCCGCCAGCGCCATGAACAGGGGTTCGGACTCCACCCACGCCGCCTCCTCGGTCAGCGGGAGGGATAGGGCAAGCACGGCGCAGGCCCAGGCCGGCGCAAAGCGGGACTCCAGCCGCCGTTGCAGATGCCGTCCCGCGGCGAACACGGTCAAACCGAACAGAACGGCGTTGAGCGGACCGGCAACGTCGAGCAGGTCGATGCCGGCTGCTCCGCCCGCCGCGGCCAGCAGCAGCGGATAGAGCGGAGGCCACATCGCCATTTGGTCTCCCTTGACGTTGATGAGTCCCTTGCCGTCCGCAAAGTTCTGCGCCGCGGACAGGTACTCGAGGGAATCGGGGAACAGCGCCGGCCCGTAGCGGATTTCGCGCGCCAGCACGAGAACCATGCCCAAGGCGGCCAACGCAGCCGGAAACAGGAGCGCGCTTCGCGAGGCGGACGGCGTCGCGGCGCCTTCGTCAATCATGGTCTTCGTCGCGGATGGCGATACGGATGCGCCGCACGAGGAAGGCGTTGATCAGCACCAGCAGGGGAATGGCGGCGTAGGGGGCGGCGGTGAAGAAATCCATCTCAGCGGCAGTCCTTGCAGTGTATCTTGCGCAAGGCGGGCTTGCTGACCTTGCCCATCGCGTTGCGCGGAAGCTCTTCGGCGAAGATGATCCGTTTGGGAATCTTGTATGCGGCGAGCCGCCGGCGGCAATATGCGGTCAGCTCTTTTTCGCTTGGGGGCTCGCCCGCAGCCACGGCAACGGCGGTTACCGCTTCGCCCCATTCGGCGTCGGGGCAGCCGATGACCGCGCTTTGGGCAACGGCCGGGTGGCCGTCGAGGACGCGCTCGACTTCGAGCGGATAGACGTTCATGCCTCCGCTGATGACCAGGTCGGATGAGCGGCCGCGAATCTGGAAATAACCGTCGGCGCCGCGCAGGCCGAGATCGCCCGTCTTGAACCAGCCGTCTGGCGCGAACGCCGCGGCCGTTTTCTGCGCATCGTTCCAATAACCCTTGAAGACGTGTGCTCCGCGGGTCTGGATTTCGCCTACCTTTCCATCGGCCAAGGGGGCGTTGTCCGCCGGGTCGGCCACGCGCATTTCCACGCCGGGCAAGGGCAGGCCGACCCAGCCCGGGCGGCGTTCTCCATCGAGCGGGTTGCTCGACAGAATACCGGTTTCGGTCAAGCCGTAGCGTTCGACCGGCTCGCGTCCGAAGAGATCGCCGAGTTGCCGGAAGAGATCTTCGGAGAGGCGCGCCGACCCGGAGGTGAGCAGGCGCAGCCGGTCCGCGTCGATTTTTGCGGAGCGCGCCGCCGAGACGAGCCGCGCATGGATGGTCGGTACCGCCATGAACACCGTGCAGCCGCTGCCTCGCAGCGCAGCGAGCGCCGCCGCCGGCTCGAAGCGCCGCAGCATGACGGTCGAAGCGCCCGCGTTGAGGGCGCCGTGCAGCGCCGCCAGCAGGCCGTGAACGTGAAAAAGAGGCAGCGCGTGCAGCAGAACGTCGTCCGCCCGCCATTGCCAAGCCTGATCGAGCGCGTCGATTCCGGCGGTCAGGTTGGCATGCGAAAGCTCGGCGGCTTTCGGGCGTCCGGTCGTGCCGCTGGTGTACAGCATCAGCGCGGTCGTATCGGGCGCGATGCTGCAAGCGGGCGCGGCGCCGGCGTCAACGCCGCCGGCGAATGCGTCGAACGACGCCGCATCAATGGGAACGACCCGCCGCAGCGCCGGGGCCTGTCCGCGGATGCGCGCCGCGTCGGGCGTTTCCGCTTCGTCCGCGATCAGCAGCTTCGCCGCGGAGTCGCGCAGGAAATAGAGCAGTTCCGGCTCGGAACAGCCGGGATTGAGCGGCATGGAAACCGCCCCAAGCCGACAGGCCGCGAGGTGGATGCAGACCCCCGCCGGGCTTTTCGGCAGGCGCGCCGCCACGCGGTCGCCGGGGCGCGCGCCGAGGCCGTGCAGCCAAGCGGCGGCGCGCTCGACCGCGGCGCGCAAGCCGCCGTAGCTGACGGCTGCCGCCGCGCCGCCGGCGCGAAAGCCCTCGGCGTGGAAGTCGATCGCCGTCTTGCCGCCAAGCGAACGGCAGTTCTTGAAGAGCTTGTCGAGGAACAACATCCGCCGAGCGCCGACTTTCCGCGCTTTCCCGAAGATGAAGCGGCCTGTCCGGCGTGTGCGCCGGCTCCCTTTACAGTACACTGGAAGATCGCCGCGCCGCTTCGGCGCCTCCCCGGCCCCATCGTGCTTGCGCTCGGCTCCAGCCACGACGTCCTCTACGCTCTGGCCTCGCTGACCGCAAAAGATTTCAAGGTGCGCTACCGGAACATGTCGCTGGGCATTTTCTGGTCGTTGATGAACCCGTTGATCATGATGTCGGTGCTGACGTTCGTTTTCACGTTCGTCATCCGGAACACCGAAAAGCATTTCCCGCTGTTTCTGCTCATGGGGCTCCTGCCCTATAACTTTTTCTGCCTGGCATGGACGACGGGAACGATTTCCCTTGCCGATAACGCGGCCATCGTCAAGAAGATAGCGTTTCCCCGCGAACTCGTCCCCTTCGCCGGCGTCCTCGCCAACTCGATTCATTATCTGATCCAGTTGGGCTTGCTCCTGCCGGTCGTAGGAATCGTAGTCGGCCCTTCGCTGCTGTGGCTGTGGCTGCCCGTGATCGTCGCGCTGCAGATCATGTTCGTCGCCGGCCTGTCGCTTTGCTCCGCCGCCCTCAACGTGTACTTCCGCGACACGCGCTACGTCGTCGAATCGGCCGCGTTGGTGCTTTTCTGGCTCGTCCCTATTTTTTACAGCTTCGGAGAGATCGAGCAGATGGGGCAAGGCTACTCGTTTCTCAGAACCCTGTTGAGTTACAACCCGCTTGCCGCGACGATATTCTGCATCCGAAAAATTCTGCTGTACGGCGAATTTCTCGACTGGGTTACGCTGGTCAAGCTTGCCGGCGCGTCCGCGGCGAGTATGATCATTGGCTTGATCTATTTCCGGCGCGCCCAAAGCAACTTCGCCGACTACCTTTAACCATCCTTGTGGCGATCGTTCGAATCGAAAATCTCAGCAAGCGCTACCTCATACACCAGAAAAGGCAGCTTGTCGCGCAGCGCATAGGCAAGCGCCGCCGGCGCTTCGATGAGCCGTTCTGGGCGTTGCGCGGCGTCTCCTTTACCGCGCGGAGCGGCGAAGCGGTGGGCATTGTCGGCCACAACGGGGCGGGCAAGAGTACGCTGCTCGAGATCGTAGCGGGCACAACCGCGCCGACCTCGGGCAGCGTCGAGCGCCGCGGAAAGACCGGCGCCATGCTGGAGGTCGGAACGGGCTTTCATCCGGATCTGACCGGCGCCGAGAACATTCATCTCAACGCCGCCCTGTTGGGCATGTCCAAAGCGGAGACGCAGCGCAAGTTCGCCTCCATCGTCGAATTCAGCGGGATAGCGGATTTCCTCAACGAGCCGGCGCGCACCTATTCGACCGGCATGATGAGCCGCCTCGGTTTTTCCGTTGTCGTTCATCTCGAACCGGAAATCCTCGTTCTCGACGAGGTGTTGTCGGTTGGCGACCGGGCGTTTCAACGGCAATGCGCCGAAGAAATCGACCGTATGGTTAGCGGCGGAGGCATTGCCTTGTTGGTGTCGCACGACCTGGAGGCGGTCGCGGCTCTGTGCCCGCGGGTCATCTGGCTGGATCACGGACGGGTGAAGGAAGACGGCCCCGCCGGCGAAGTTTTAAGCCTGTACCGCGGCAACTCCGCGCCGCCGCGGTTGGGCGCGGTTTGACTCAATACGCATCAGCGCGTCAAGACGAGCGCGGTGTTGAGCAGCCCAAGCGCGGTCAGGGTCGCCGACAGGGCCAGGACAGCGCCCAACATCCAGCGCGTCGAGTCGTTTTTGGCGCCTTGCGCCGCAATCTCGGCGCGTATCGCCTCGAATTTTTCGTCGATATTTTGATCGGCCACGTCGCGAACTTCCTGTACACGCAGTATAAGCCATGTCTTCGGAGGCGCCCGCCTCCCGCAGGGCGTCAAAAAGTATTTTGTCGTCGGGACCGGTCACTGTTTGTTTCTTTCGTTTGCGGACAAGGTCGTGTCATTCCTTGCGCCGGGCCGCCGGACGCGGTTCGACCCGATGCGCATCAGCGCATCAAGGCGAGCGCGGTATTGAACAGCTCAAGCGCGGTCAGGGTTGCCGACAGGGCCAGGGCAGCGACCAACATCCAGCGCGTTGAATCGGTTTTGGCGCCTATCGCCGCAATCTCGGCGTGTATCGCCTCGAATTTTGCGTCGATATTTTGACCGGCCATGCTGCGAACCTCCTGTACACGCAGTATAAACCATGTCTTCGGCAACATCTTCCCTTCGCGCCGGGCAGCCGGTGAAGGCCTGTTTTCGCAACGCGATGCAAGGCGCGTTGCCGCTATCCGCCGCCGGCTTCATTCGACGGCCATCGTCACTCCGGCTTGGCTGAGGCGGCCGCCGGCGGCGATGACCACTTCGGCGGCGTCGTTGGCGGGGATGTTGCGGGGGATTCGCACGATCACCGAGTTGACCCCGACGAAGTTCGGCTCCAGGAAGGAAAACAGGATGTCCTGCTCGCCCAGTCGGTACCCGCCGATCCATACCTGCGGGCGGACGCGCGTATGGCGGATGACGATCGTCGAGCCGTCGGCCGGGCATTCGCCGTGGGGCGGACAGGAGTTCATGCCGTCGGCCGGGGGCGGCTCGACCGCGCCCAGCCCGGTGGCGCAGATTTCCACCCGGTCGCCGGCGCGCGCCGGGCGGCTGCCCGCAGCGTAGCCGCGCGGCGCGGCCAGGACGCCGCCGTCGAGCAGCAGAGCCAGCGCCTGCCCCTTGCCCCGCCCCGAGACGGTGAACACGCCCGGCGCCTGCGGGGCAAGCGGGAAAAGCCGCGGCCAGGTGCGCTTGCCGCCCGCTTCGACGACCGTTGCGATCAGCGGTATGCGGCCGGCGGCGAGTTCGGCGGCGCCCAATGCGGCGGGCAACTGGGCTTCGATGCTCTCGGCCTCAACGCGGAACAGCGGCGCGGCGATGCCGTCGAAGAGTACGCGCACGCCGCCCAGCGCGGTGGGCAGGGGCAAGGCCTCGGCTATGCGCGGGGCTGCGCCGTCGGGCAGGAAGTTCACGCCCTCGACGGCGGCGAGCGAGCCTGGGGCAAGCGGCAGCAGGCGCGGGCCGAAAAGACCGGGGCGGCCGAAGGCGCTGCGCACGGCGGCGTTGACCACGCCGTGTTCGCTGACCGCCGGACCGCGCGGCGGCAGCACGTCGAGCGAGACCCTGATTTGCGCGGTGACGCGCCCTTCCGCGCGCACGAAGAGCCGTGCTCGATGCGCGCCCGTACGCATTCCGGCGGGGTCGGCGGAGACGGTCAGCGTCTGTTCGCGGCCGGGGGAGAGGCTGCCTTGCCGCGGTGAGGCGGTCAACCAACGCGCGCTCGACCGGACGGACCAGTCGAGTTCGCCGTCATCGACGAAGAGCACGGCCGTTTGCGACGCCGGCGCGGCGTCCTGGGGCAGGGCGAAGCTCAGCTTCAGCGGCCGCGCGTTTACCGCCGGAAGAATGGGTTCGGGAGCGGGAATGGGTTCGGCTGCGGGCGGCTCGATGACGCAGACCCGCCCCGGAGGGCATATTTTGCGGATGCGGGCGTTCCCGTAGTCAGCGATATAGACGTTGCCCTCGGCGTCCGCGGCTACGCCTTCGGGGTACTTCAGCCAAGCTTCGGTTGCCGGGCCGCCGTCGCCGGTCGCCCCGGGGCCGGCTGCCGTATGGATAATCCAGTCGCCGGTTACGCCCGCCGCTTGCGCACAGGCCGCTGCGGCCGCCGCCAACGCGCAAACGAGCAGACGCGGCGCAAGCCGTACGAAGTGCAGGCTTTCCAGACATTTACGCGCAAGGCATCTGTCGGGGGGGGGGCTTGCATTGTTTCATGCAGTAGAAAAAATATGAAAACAAAGCTGCGGAACGATTGCAAGCCGCCGGCGCGCGCCGGCCGCGGTCTCGATTACAATAATTTCCGCCGTGAGAAGGGGATTGCGATGAAATCGAATCGACGCGCGTTTGCGCAGGCGCTTGCCGCCGGCGGCCTGGGAACGGCTTTCGCCGGAGCTCCCGCCGGGGCCGCCGCCAAGGGACAGCGGATCCGCAAAGCGGAAGTCTTGCCGGTGGGCATTCCGTTCCAATCGGAATTCAAGATTGGGGTCGGAACCGTCGGCGGGAAAGGCAAACCGGGCCGCTACGTGCTTGTGCGGTTGGAAACCGAGGATGGGCATGTCGGTTGGGGCATGACCAACACGGTGCCCAATTGGGCCTACGAAACGCTCGAGGCGGTTGTCGGCACGCTGCGGCATTATCTGGCGCCGCTGGCCGAGGGCAAGACGCCCTTCGAGTGGAACGCGCTGAAGAAAGAAATGGACGCAACCATTCGCCCCGCCGTCAGCAACGGCGCGCCGTTCGCCAAGAGCGCGCTCGAAATCGCCTTTCTCGATCTCGCCGGCAAGGTGGCCGGGCTGCCGATCCACGCCCTGCTCGGCGGAAAAGTCCACGACACGATCGACCTTTGCTATGCCGTCAGCATCGACGCGCCGCAGGCGATGGCCGCCGAGGTCGGCAAATGGCCCGCCTGCAAATGCTTCAAGGTCAAGGTCGCGGGCGACCCCGACGAGGACTTGAAACGCCTCGAAGCGATTACCGCCGCCCGCCCCGACGTCGTAATCTGGCTGGACGCCAACCAGTCGTATCAGCCGATCCGCCTGGAGCGTTTCCTTGAGGCGCTCAGGGATTTCGACAATATCCGCTGCTTCGAGCAGCCGGTGCGCAGCGAAGATTGGATGGGGCTGCGCCGCGCGCGGGAGAAAAGCCCCTACCCGATAGCGATCGACGAAGGCTGCTTTTCGTCGTTCGACGTGGCGCGGGCGGCGGCTCTGGACGCCGCCGATCTGGTCGTGCTCAAGGTTCCCAAAAGCGGCGGCATCACCAACTGCGGCAAAAGCGCGGTCGTCTCCGAGGCGCACGGCCTGGGCCTGCTGGGCAGCGGGCTTACCGATGCTGGCGTCAGCTTGATGGCGGCGATTCACCTCTATTCGACCCTGGACCTGCTGTTGCCGCCGGAGTTGAACGGCCCGCAGTTCCTGGCCGACCTGCTGGTCGAAGACATGCCGCTGGAAGGCGTGACGGTCACCGTGCCGGACGGCCCCGGGCTGGGCGTCGCCGTGCCCGAGGCCCGCGTGCGCGAAAGCCTGCTGAAATTGGCATAGTTTCCCGCATCGGCTATCAGCACCTCTATCTCGGGCTGGTCAGGCGCAAGCGGGATCTGAAGTTCAGCGGCGCCGCGCAGGTTGCCGGCGTGCTGGGGCTGCCGTTGTGGGAGCTTCGCCGCTGTCTCGAAGAAGGCGGTTTCAGGGCCGACAGCCGTCAGGAGGCGCTGCGCGCGCCGATTTGCGGGAAAGATTTCAAGACCGGCCAGACGTACATGAAAACCCTGCTCGCTCCCGGCTAGGAGGCGCGGCTGCTCGGGGTCGAAGGCTGGTTTTCGACCAACATCCCGGGCAATCGGGACGGCATGGCGCTCGAGGAGCCGGCATCGTTCAAAACAAAGGAAGAAATCAAGCTGGGCGCTCTCGACGTGATTTTCCAACCGGAGCAGTATCCCGATCTGTACGGCGGCTTCGACCGCATGGTGCGCATCAACTATTACCCGCCGCGCGGCGGCAACAAGGAAGGGTGGGACAACATCGACCTCGTTGGCCGGCTGGGCTGCCCCATGCAGCTCAAGGTCAACTTCCTGTGCCGCGATTCGATTCTGACGGCGCCTCTGGCGCTGGACCTGGCCTTGTTTCCGGACTTGGCGCAGCGCGCCGGGCCGGCGGGCATCCAGGAGTGGTTGTCGTTTTACTTCAAGTCGCCGATGGCCGCTCCCGCCATCTACCCGGAGCACGACATTTTCATCCAGTTGACGAAGCTCAAGAACACGCTGCGCTGGATGGGCGGCGAGCAGATGATTACCCATCTGGGGCTGGAGTACTACGACTGAGGCCGGCGGCGCTACACTGCATGGCATGGATTTGGCGGAAATACAGAGGCAGCTTCGCGGGCAGAGGATTGACGGCTGGCTGCTGTTCGATCACCATCTGCGCGACCCGATCGCCTACCGCGTCCTGGGCATTGCCGCCGCCGGGCACGTTTCGCGGCGCTGGTATTACTGGATTCCCGCCGAGGGCGAGCCGGTCAAGCTGGTTCACCGCATCGAGGCCGGCAAGCTCGACGGCGCGCCGGGCGCGAAGCGCGTCTATGCGAGTTGGCGGGAGCAGCGCGCCGCGCTGGCGGAGATGCTGGCCGGGGCGTCCCGCGCGGCCATGCAGTATTCGCCGGACTGCATGATTCCCTATGTGTCGCTGGTTGACGGCGGAACCGTCGATCTGGTGCGTTCGCTGGGCAAGGAAGTGGTGACTTCGGCGGCGCTGGTGCAGTATTTCGAGGCGCGCTGGTCGGACGCGCAGCGCGAAATGCACTTCGAGGCCGGCCGCCGCGTGGACGCGGTGCTGCGCGAGGCGTTCCGGCGCATCCGGGAGCGGATCGACGCTGCGGGCGCGGCGGGGGAGTTCGAGATCGCGCAGTTCATCCGCGAGCGCTTCGCCGAGCGCGGACTCAAGGCCGACGATGGGCCGATTGTCGGCGCGAACGCCAACAGCGGCAACCCGCACTACGCGCCGACGGTCGAATCTTCGCAGCCGATCCGCCCGGGGGATTTCGTGCTGATCGACCTGTGGGCCAAGCTCGACGAGCCGCAGGCGGTTTACTACGACGTCACCTGGACCGGCTGGTGCGGCGCCGACCCGCCCGAGCGGATTCAGGCGGTATTCGACGCGGTGGCGGGCGCGCGCGACAAGGCGCTCGGCTTCGTGGATGAGGCCGTCCGCGGGGGCAGGGAAATCAAGGGATGGCAAGTGGACGACGTCACTCGCGGCCACGTCGCGCAGGCCGGCTTCGGCGAGCGCTTCGTCCACCGCACCGGCCACTCGATCGGGGAAGAGGTGCATGGCAACGGCGCCAACATGGACAATCTCGAAACGCACGACGACCGCCCGATCATTCCCCGCACCTGCTTTTCGATCGAGCCGGGCGTCTATCTGCCGGAGTTCGGCGTGCGCAGCGAGATCGACTGCTACGTCGATGCCGCCGGCGCCCGCGCCACCGGCGCCGTGCAAAAGCAAATCGTCAGAATCTGACCGCGGCGCGCTTTCGCCGGGCGGCCTCGAACGTGTAGATTGGAAAGACGGTGCTGAAGCTGTCCGACCAGGAGAAGCAGGAAATTGTCCGCTTTTTGGAGGCGGACAGGGAATTGCCGGAGAAATACCGCTTCCTGCTCTTCGAGGACAAGCGGGAAGTCGAGCTCGTCTGGAACGGCAAGACCAACGAGGTCTGTAACGTAGTGCTGCCTTTCCAGACCATCGAGCAGGTGGACGAGCCGCGCGCGGAAAAGCCGGAAGACGCCGCGCTGCAAAAGGCGCTGTTCGATCTGGACGCCCGCGGGCGGCAGGTCAAGGGCTGGACCAACAAGCTGATCTGGGGCGACAACAAGTTGATCCTGTCGTCGCTGAAGAACGGACCGCTGCGCGAAGCGATCGAGGCGCAGGGCGGCCTGAAGCTGATCTATATCGACCCGCCGTTCGACGTGGGCGCGGATTTTTCCATGAATATCGAGATCGGCGGCGACACCTTCACCAAGAAACCCAACGTTCTCGAAGAAATCGCCTACCGCGACACTTGGGGGCAAGGCGCGGATTCGTTTATCTCCATGATTTATGAGCGGTTGGTGCTGATGCGGGACTTGTTGGCTGAGGACGGCAGTATCTATGTGCATTGTGATTGGCGGGTAAATGCTTGGATGCGAATGGTTTTAGCAGAAATTTTCGGTGCGGAAAATTTAATCAGTGAAGTAATTTGGAAACATCAAATCATGGGCGGTGCTCATGGCAGAAGTCTCCCTAAAGCTCATGAAACTTTGTTGTGGTTTAAGAAAACGGACCGATTCAGAATCTCTGTCGATTCATCTCAGATCCGCGTACCATTTAGCGAGTATGTGCTTTCTACAATGAAGCAAGACGGAAATGGCAAATGGTTCTATACGCGACGAAGAATGAGCCGCAAAGCAACGGACGGGGAACGAGAATCAAAAGCGCACACTATCACCTATGTTGATAATCCCGATAAGGGGACTCTGGCATCTGATGTATGGGACGACTTTCCATCGTATCAACCTAGATCTGCTGACAATACAAAATATCCAACCCAGAAATCAAATGAGATACTGGAACGTGTAATTGGTTCAGGTACCAGTGAAAACGACCTTGTAGCCGATTTCTTCTGTGGTTCCGGCACCCTTGCCGCCGTAGCCGAAAAGCTGGGCCGCAAGTGGATATG
The DNA here is from genome assembly GCA_965242705.1 of Bryobacterales bacterium. Classification (GTDB taxonomy): domain Bacteria; phylum Acidobacteriota; class Terriglobia; order Bryobacterales; family UBA6623; genus CATQHP01. The sequence goes on along the minus strand of OZ251486.1, from coordinate 2,599,375 downwards.
CGCCGATCTCGGCAAGTTCGCCGTCCACACCACGCGCAAGCGCATGATCGGCGTGCAGCGGCAACTCAAGGCCGACGGCAAGGACTACCGCGCTTTCGAAATCCTGAATCTCGGCAAGTACGAGCGGCAGCACTTCGTTGGGGTCAACCCCAATCTGCGCGAGGAAGAGCAGCGGCGGCAGTTGCAAGAGAAAGAGGCGGCCTTTCTCGATTTGATCCTCAAGGCCTACCGCGCGGAAAAGGCGGCGCACTTCGCCGCCTTCCACGGCAAGAAGGCCGGGCGGCTGGTCGCGGTCGGGCCGGTCAACCTGCCGGTGACGCGGCGTTTCGTCGAAGAGATCATTCTGGAGTGCCTTCGGCAGCGGATTACCAGAGTCGATATTCTCGGCTTCGAGTTCGAGATGGGGCTGTTCCCCAACGTGCTCGACGAGGCGCGGAGCAAGGGCATCGACATCGCTCCGAAGTACATCCCCGCCGAGGTCTTCGACAAGCGCGCGGTGGAGCGGAATCAGGTCGTCTTTCACGACGTGGCGTTCATCGCGGTCACGCCTCGCGTGGAGCCGGGCGGGAAGAAGCGGCCGGCGAAGGTGGCCGTGGAGTTGACGGATTTCTCGGTGTTCTACTCGCAGGACTCCATCGCCAACGCGGAATCCGCGTTGAGCCAAAAGAAAACGGGCAGTCGGATTGTCGTGGAGCAGGGCAGCGTTGTAAAATTGGTCAAAGACAGGAGCGGCGTCGTCCGGCGCGAGACGCTGACCGAGCGCTGGACGGACTGGATCGACTACTGGTCGGTCGATTTCGACTTCGAGAGCAAGCGCGAGATCGTCCGCGTGCGAAACGAGGAAACCGGCGCGTGGGAAGAGCGTTGGACGGGAGACTACGTGTTCGAGAACGAGTGGCAGAGCTTCCGCACCCGGAAAAACCGAAACCTGGAACTGGTCAGCGCGGCTTGCGAGTGCCCGCCCGGCCGTCGTAAAATAGCGGTGAAGGTCGTGGACATCTTCGGCAACGACACCATGACGATCGTGGAGGTGGGGGCGTGAAGGTACGAGTCGAAAACCTGGGCGTCCTGAAACAGGCGGAATTCGAGCTGGGGGATCTGACCATCATCTGCGGCGACAACAACACGGGCAAAACCTATGCGACCTATGCTTTGTTCGGGTTTCTGGCTAATTGGGAAGATATGCTGAGAGATGAAGTCGAGATCAACAATCAACATATCAGCGCCCTGATGGACAAAGGAACCGTGCGGATTGATGTGAACCAATATATTGAAAAATCAGGCGAGATTCTTGAAAATGGTTCCAGGGAATATAGTCGTCAACTATCCAGGGTATTCGCTTCACGGGATAGATATTTCCAAAATTCAAGATTCCGTGTGGATTTGGAAGCGTCAGAAATAGAAGTAGGTATAGAGCGGGCATTTGTAGGGACGCTGCGATCTCCCAATGGAGAGGTTTTGTCTTTGTCCAAACTTGAAAACTCAACAGAGCTTACAGCTTCTATGCTGGTCAAGACAGAGACTGTAGAAGTTCCGAGAGAAATAATCAAAAAAATGATCGCAGGCGGGATAAATGAAATTTTGTTCAGAGCGTCTTTTTCTAATCCGTTTATTTCGAGTGCCGAACGCACCGGCATAGCAATTTTTCGCAAGGAATTGAATTTTGCCTGGAATCGTTTGCTGGAAGAAATGAGTCGGGCGGATAAAAATGTCGATCCAAGAGAATTGCTGTTCAAGAGCTATAGCGACTATGCTCTTCCAATTAAGGACAATGTGGATTTTATTCGAGAATTTGAAAATACTGCTAAAGAAGACAGCTTTCTTGCCAAAGAGTATCCTCAAATCATTGATGAATTTTCGGATATAATAGGGGGTAGTTATATTACCGAAGGCAATGGTATGCTCTATTTCAAGCCGACTGGAGCAAAGCTTAAACTGGTAATGGGCGAGAGTTCTAGTGCGGTGCGGTCTTTGCTGGATATAGGTTTTTACCTGCGTCATGCCGCCAAACCCGGCGACCTGTTGATGGTCGATGAGCCGGAGTTGAATTTGCATCCCAGGAACCAGCGGCGCATCGCGCGTCTTTTCGCTCGCTTGGTTAATCTTGGCATCAAGATCTTTGTTACTACGCATAGCGATTATATCGTCAAGGAGTTGAATACCTTGATTATGCTGAATCATGATCGGCCGCATCTGAAGCGGATAGCCGAAGAGGAAGGGTACGATGAATCCGAGCTTATCGCTGCTGAGAAAATCAAGGTGTACATAGCCGAGGAAGGGCTTATTGAAGTGGACGGCAACCGAAGAAGGGTTCGACGGCCAACCCTTGTGCCCGCAGATATAGATCCGGAGATGGGAATCGAAGCGCGCAGCTTCGATGAAACGATCGACGAGATGAATGCAATTCAAGAAGCCATTGTATGGGGTGGGGATTAGTGATGAATGATCTGGATATACTCCGAGACTTGATCAAGGATGAGGCGTTGGCCGCGATTGAAGAAGATTATTATCAAAGAGCGAGTGAGAAGAAAATTGTTTTTCTCGAAGAAAACAGTGAAGGACATGCGTATACCGTAAAAGTACACAATGTCCCGGGTAATGTAATCGCTATCAAGGCTGATGTGTTTAAGGCTGCGAGTAGTATATTTAAGGATAATAAGGGAGAGTGCAAGCGAGCGGATTATGTTATAATTGTCAATGCTGAAAGTGGGAATTGGATTATTTACATTGAAATGAAAAAGGGGAAACCTGAGGGTGGAGAAGAGATCGAAAATCAGTTGAAAGGGGCAGAATGTTTTGTTGCATATTGTCGAGCAATTGGTAGATCATTCTGGGGCAGTAAAGATTTTCTTGATGAAAAAGATTACCAGCAGCTTTTCGTAGCTATCGTAGGTATTGGTATGGATAAAAGACCAACGCGATGGAAAAGGTCGTCCGATAAACTGCACAACACTCCGGGAAACATGTTGAGAATCCGGGCGCCGGGCAACAGGGGATTACAGTTTAATAGACTGATTGCAAACGGAAAGCAAAAACCCTGATGGCGCTGCATCCCGATTTCCCGCAATCTCCGCATGCGCTGCTTGAGCCGGAGTTGCGCTGGGTCCCGGAGGCGAGCCTGCGGAAAACAAGCTCCGAGATGCCGGTCCCGCCGCTGGTGGCGGAGCTTCGGCGCAAGGTCAAGGAGTTCCGCGAGAGCGGCTACGCCGGCGCGGCGGATACCAGCCGGAGCTTGCTCAAGTGGTGGTTTGCGGAGCCGCACCTGCTGGACCGGGCCGACGGCGCCGCGGCGGAATTCCGCTACTTCTTCGCGCAGCGCGAGGCCGTCGAGACGATTGCGTACCTCTACGACGCGGTCGGCGCGAGGGACAAGTTCGACCTGATGCGCTTCGATTCATCGGGCGTAGTTTCTACGGGCCTGTTCCCCGAGACGTGGCGGCGCTTCGTGCTGAAAATGGCGACCGGCACGGGCAAGACCAAGGTGTTGAGCCTGGTCTTGGCCTGGAGCTACTTTCACAAGCTCTACGAAGCGGGGTCGCAACTGGCGCGCAACTTTCTGGTGATTGCTCCGAACATCATCGTCCTTGACCGCATCAGGAAGGATTTTGAGGGGCTGCGCATTTTCTTCGCCGATCCGGTCATTCCCGACAACGGCTTCGACGGCTGCAACTGGCGGGACGATTTTCAGCTTGCTTTGCACTTGCAGGACGACGTGCGGGTAACGCGGTCCGTCGGCAATATCTTCCTGACGAACATCCACCGCGTCTATGCCGGAGACGATGCGCCGCCTTCCCCGGACGACGACGACAGTATGGACTACTTCCTGGGCAAGCGGCCGACGGGGGCGGCGACCGACTCCAAAGTCGACCTGGGCGCGGTCGTGCGCGACATCGACGAGTTGGCCGTGCTGAACGACGAAGCGCACCATATTCACGACGACAAGCTGGCGTGGTTCAAGTCCATTCAAGATATCCACAACCGCCTCAAGCAAAAGGGCGCGGCCCTGTCTTTGCAGGTAGACGTGACCGCTACGCCGAAGCACAACAACGGCGCGGTATTCGTGCAGACCGTCGCCGATTATCCGCTGGTCGAAGCCATCGCGCAGAACGTCGTCAAGCATCCGGTGCTGCCCGATGCTCCGAGCCGGGCGAAGCTCGCCGAACGGCAAAGCGCCAAATACACCGAGAAATACGCCGATCACATCGATTTGGGAGTGGTGGAGTGGCGCAAGGCGTTTGCCGAGCACGAAAAGTTGGGCAAGAAGGCGATTCTGTTCGTGATGACCGACGACACCCGGAACTGCGACGAGGTTGCCGCGTATCTCGAAAACCGCTACCCGGACCTGGAGAACGCCGTGCTGGTCATTCACACCAAGAACAACGGCGAGATATCCGAGGCCGGGAGCGGGAAGGCCAAGTATGAGTTGGAGAAGCTGCGCAAGCTGGCCAACGAAATCGACGCCCCGGACAATCCCTACAAGGCGATTGTTTCGGTTCTCGTGCTCAAGGAAGGCTGGGACGTGCGCAACGTGACGACGATTGTCGGCCTGCGCGCCTATTCGGCAAAGAGCAACGTTTTGCCCGAACAGACGCTCGGACGCGGTCTGCGCAAGATGTATTCGGGCGATACGGAGGAATACGTCAGCGTGGTCGGCACCGACGCCTTCATGGATTTCGTGGAGTCGATCAAGGCGGAGGGCGTGGAACTGGAACGCGCCGCGATGGGCGTAGGCGCGCAGTCCAGGACGCCGCTTGTCGTGGAAATCGATCGAGAAAACGACAAGAAAGACATTGCTGCGCTGGATATCGAGTTGCCCGTGCTTGCGCCGCGCATTTACCGCGAATACGGGAATCTTGCCGATCTGGACGCGGTTGCATGGCGGCGGCGGCGGACGGAGTATCGGCATTACGGAAAGGAAGGCCCGCGCGAAATTGTCTTCAGGGATATCGTTACCGGAGAAGAAGCCTACACGACGACTCTGGATCCCGCCGGCGCGGTCGATTACCGCAGCGTGATCGGGTATTTCACCCGAACCCTCATGAGGAAATTACGGCTGGTCAGCGGGTACGACGTGCTGTTCGGCAAGATCAAGGCATTCGTGCGGACGGAGTTGTTCGACCGCGCCGTGGATCTCGATCACCCGGACACGGTGCGCAACCTGGCGGATACGCCCGTTCACAAGGAACTGATAGAGGCCTTCGAGAGAGCTTTGAATGCTCTGATCGTTCGGGACGGCGGCGGAGCGGAAATCAGGGAAACGCTCAAGATCAGCGGCGCGCGTCCGTTCATGGTCAAAGATCAACCTTATCTGCTTCCCATGAAAAGCGTCTTCAACCGGATCGTCGGCGACGGCTCTTTCGAGTTGCAGTTCGCCCAATTTCTGGAGGACTGCGAAGACGTTGTTTCCTATGCGAAGAATTATCTGGCGGTTGGATTCAAGCTCGATTACGTCAAGGCGGACGGCGGCATTTCCAACTATTATCCGGATTTTCTTGTGAAAACATCGGGTAGGGATATCTTTGTTGTCGAGACCAAGGGGCGGGAAGATCTGGATGTTCCGTTGAAAATGGCGCGGCTGCGGCAGTGGTGCGAAGACGTGAACCGCGTGCAGTCCGATGCAGGCTGCGGTTTCGTTTACATCGATCAGGAAAGGTTTGAGAAATACCGCCCCAAGTCGTTCGAGGCTTGCGTGCGGAGCTTCAGGGAGTATCAACCGGAAAAGCAATCCGGCTGACCGGCGGCGCGCGGCCTACAGCTTGCGGATCAGCGTAACGCCGTCGGCGACGTGGATCATCGAGGTTTGCACGCGGGGGTCCCGCAGGACGTAGTCGTTGAACTCGCGTATGCCGACGGCTTCGGGGTGCTGGTCGGCGGCGTCCATCAGCCAGTTGTGCCAGAGCACGTTGTCCGCGGCGATCAGGCCGTTTTGGCGGGTGCGCTTGAGGATTTCCTCGTAGTAGGCGGTGTAATTGGCCTTGTCGGCGTCGAGGAAGGCGAAATCAATGGTTTGTTTCTCGGGCAGGGCGCGCAGGGTTTCGATTGCCGGGGCGATGCGCATGTCGATTTTTTCGGCGACTCCGGCGCGTTGCAGGTAGGGTGCGCCGATGCGCGCCCATTCCGCGTTGACGTCGCAGCACAGCAGTTTGCCGCCGGGCGGCAGCGCGCGGGCGATGAAAAGCGCGCTGTAGCCGGTGAACGTGCCCACCTCGATCGCGAAGCGCGGCGCCAAAGCTCCGACCAGGACGCTCAGGAAGCTGCCTTCGTCTTCGGCGATCATCATCTCGCCCAATGCGCCGAAGCGCTCGAGGGTTTCCGCGCGCAATTCGGCCGCAACGGCGTCGTCGGCCGTGCGGTGCGCGAGCAGGTAGCGGCAAAGGTCTTCGCTGAGCGCGGTGACTTTGGGCATGGGGCTACTCTAGCGAATCCGGGGGCGGAGCCGTTCGCCGCTACAATGGGTTCGATGGGCGGCATTTCGTTGGGCATTATCGGCGTCGGCAATCTGGGCGGCGCGTTGGCCGAGGGCGCGCTGCGGGCCGGGGCGGCCGAGCGCGTGCTTGCCGCCGACGTTTCGGCTGAGCGCTTGCAAGCGTTGGCGGACGCGCTGGGAAGCCGTTTCGCGCCCGGTTCGGCGGAGGACGCCGCCGCCGCGGCCGACTTGGTTGTGCTTGCCGTCAAGCCGCACGTCTTGCCTTCCGCGGCCGCCGGCGTCGGCGCGGTTTTGCCGCCGGACACGGCGGTGGTTTCCGTTGCTGCGGGCGTTTCCATCGCCGTCGTCGAAGCCGCGCTCGGCGGCGGCTGCGCGGTCATCCGCGCCATGCCCAATCTGGCTATGGTGGTGGGCGAAAGCGCGACGGCGCTGTGCGCGAACAGCCGCGTCAGCGAGCGGCAGATGGCATTGGCCGAGTCGGTTTTCGCCGCGGTCGGCTCCGTCGCGCGCGTCGAGGAGGCGCAGATGCATGCGGTGACGGCGCTTTCGGGCAGCGGCCCGGCGTACGCGGCGCTGCTCATCGAGGGGCTGGCCGCCGGAGGCGTCAACCGCGGCTTGCCGCCCGACGCGGCGCGGGCGCTTGCCTGCCAGACGCTGTTGGGCGCGGCCAAGCTGGTGCGCGAGGAAGGGCTGCATCCGGCGGCGCTGCGCGACCGCGTGACCACGCCCGCGGGCACGACCATCGCCGGCCTGCATCAACTGGAGCTGCACGGCGTGCGCGGGGCGCTGATGGACGCCGTGGAAGCGGCGGCGCAGCGGTCGATGGAACTCGCGGAACGGGCCGGCGCGGCGGCTGTATCGGGAAAGGCGCCGTAGCGCCGCGCGTCTTAATCCTTCAGCCGCTGCTTCCAGTCGTTGAGCAGGGTCAGCGCTTCGATTGGGCGCAGGTCGTCGATGTTGAGGCTTTTCAGTTCTTCGCCGACGCCTTGCAGCGAGGAATCGAAGATGCTTTGCTGGCGGATTTCGCTTTGAGGCGGCGGCGCCAACTCATCGTTGACGGCGGTTTCGCGGCGTTCGTGCATCCCCAGCACTTCGTTGGCGCGGACGATGACGGCGGGGGGCAGTCCGGCCAGCCGGGCGACTTCGATGCCGTAGCTGCGGTCGGCGGCGCCGGGCTCGACGCGGCGCAGGAAGATCAATTTCTCGCCCGACTGCCGCACGGAAACGCGCAGGTTGAACACCCCGTCGAGCGATTCGGCCAGATCGGTCAGTTCGTGGTAATGGCTGGCGAACAGCGTTTTGGCGCCGACTTGCGAATGGATGTATTCGACCACGGCCCAGGCGATGGCCAGCCCGTCGTAGGTCGAAGTGCCGCGTCCGATTTCGTCGAGCAGGATCAGGCTGTCGGGCGTCGCCGTATTGAGGATTTGCGACGTTTCAGTCATCTCGACCATGAAGGTCGAGCGTCCCGATGCCAAGTTGTCGCTCGCGCCGATGCGGGTGAAGATGCGGTCGATCACCGGCAGCGCCGCTTTTCGGGCCGGAACGAAAGAGCCCAGTTGGGCCATCACGGCGATCAGGGCGGTTTGCCGCAGGTAGGTCGATTTACCGCCCATGTTGGGGCCTGTGATCAGCGCCAGCGTGCGGTCGGTATCGTTGAGGAAAACGTCGTTGGGGATGAACGGCTCGCCGGTTTCTTCCGCGGCCGTGCGTTCGACGACGGGGTGGCGTCCGGCGGCGATCTGGATTTCGCCGGCGGCGCTGAACCGCGGGCGGACGTAGTCGTATTCGGCGGCGGCCTGGGCCAGCCCGCAGAGCGCGTCGAGTTGCCCCACGGCTCCGGCCGTGGAGCGAATGCGTCCGGCCTGTTCCGCCGTTTCTTCGCAGACCTCGCGGAATATGCGCCGCTCGATTTCGAGGATGCGTTCCTCTGCTTCCAACACCTTCGTTTCCCATTCCTTGAGCTCGGGCGTGGTGAAGCGTTCGGCGTTGACCAGGGTCTGCTTGCGGTCGTAGTGCTGGGGAACCTTGGCGGCGTTGGCTTTGGAAACCTCGATATAGAAGCCGAAAACATTGTTGAAGCGGACTTTGAGGGAGTCGATGCCGGTTTGCTCGCGCTCGCGCTGCTCCATGCGGGCGATGAAGCCCCGGCTGTTGCCGCGGATTTCGCGCAATTCGTCGAGTTCGGCGTCGAAGCCTGCGGCGACGACTCCGCCGTCGGCGACGTTGAGCGGCGGGGCTTCGGAGATGGTTGCGGCGATGCGTCCGCGGATATCGGCGAGGTCGTCCATCTGCTCGAGCAAAGCGCGCAGACGCGCGCAGCGGAACCCGTCGGTCAGGCTGCGCAGCGCCGGCAGGCGCTTGAGGGCGGAGCCCAGCGCGAGCAGGTCCCGCGGCGAGGCCGAGGCGGTGGTGACCCGGGCGAGGAGCCGTTCGATGTCGGGCATGCGGTCGAGTTCGCGGTTCAATTCGCCGCGGGCGATGGTGGCTGCGAGCAGTTCCGCCACGGCCTCGTGCCGCTGTTCGATTTCTTCCTGTCGGATGGACGGCTGCAAAACCCATTTCCTGAGCAGGCGCGCGCCCATCGGGGTCGCCGTGCGGTCGAGGACGTGCAGCAGCGTTGCTTTTTTCGAGCCGTCGAACAGCGGCTCGACGAGCTCGAGATGGCGGATGGTTACCGAGTCCAGCGCCATCCAGTCCTTTTGCTCGAAATAGCCCGGCCGCTCGAGGTGCTGCAGGGCCGAACGCTGCGTGTCTTTCAGGTAATGCACGAGCGCTCCGGCGGCGGAGACGGCGCTGCGCCGGTCGGCGGCGCCCAGGCCGTCGAGCGAGTGCAGGTTGTAGAAGTCTTTGAGCACGCGCTCGGCGTAGTCGAAATCGAAAATCCAGCTATCGAGTTCGGTGCGGACGTAGCCGGGGCCGTTTGCCGCGGGCGGGGCGGCCGATTCGAAGAGCGGCCCGGCGGAGGGAATCAGCACTTCGCGGGCGTTCAGCGTTTGCAGGGTTTCCTCGACCTGCGCGGAAGTCATTTCGGTCATGCGGAACTCGCCCGTGGAAACGTCGAGATAGGCTAGGCCGCTGTCGCCGTCGGTCTTGCGCACGGCGGCGAGGTAATTGTTCTCTCCCGACTTGAGCAGGCCGGGGTCGCTCGTCGTGCCGGGCGAGAGGACGCGCACGATGCGCCTTTTGACCAGCCCCTTCGCTTTCTTGGCGTCTTCGACCTGATCGCAAATCGCCACGCGGCGGCCTTTTTCGAGCAGTTTGGCCAAATAGCTGTCCACCGCGCGCGCGGGCACGCCGCACATCGGCACCGGCTCGCCTTTCTCCTTGCTGCGCGAGGTCAGGGCGATCTGCAGGTCGCGCGAGGCGATGACCGCATCCTCGTAGAAAAGCTCGAAAAAATCGCCCAGCCGGAAGAACAGCAGGCACTCCGGGTACTCCTGTTTTGCGGCGTGGTATTGCTGCATCAGGGGCGTTCTGGAGGAACGAGAGGCCATACGCGGCGGGCGGGGAAGATATCCGATTATAGCCCTCCGCCGCGTTGCCGGGTTGGCGCGCGGCTTGCTCGGCGTAGTATCGTATTGGAACCATGCCGCACTTGCTTACGCTCTCTCTGACCGCCGCCCTTCTGCTGTCGGCCTGCGCTTCCGCGCCGCCGGCCGAAACCGCGGACGACCCGCACTGGCGCCATCGACAAATGCTCGGCCTCTGGCAGGTCACGGATATCCGCAACCTGACCAAAGACGAAGACCAGCCGCACCAGCGGGAATACCACATGTACACCGCCGGCCATGAGATGATCGTGCTCGCCGGGCCGGGCCGCCCCAAATTGGCCAAATCGATGAGCGACATGACCGCCGAGGAAGTGATGAGCCAGCAGCCCGTCGGCGCGGGGTTCTACAGCTACACGATCGAGGGCGACAAGGTTACCCGCACCAACATTGCCGCCCTGTCGGCCTTTTACGAAGGCCGCACCGTCGTCGGCGAAATCGAGATCGACGGCGATACGCTCATCTACCGCGACGACCATTCGGCGGACGGCGACTTGCGGCAATGGACCATGAAGCGGGTCGAATGAGCGCCGCGGCGTTCATGGGGAAGGCTGCGCGCCTATGGGGCGCCGCGGCGCCGGCGGCTTACGATAGAGGGTTGAACGCCGCCTTTCGCGGGGATGCTTCGCCATGACCAATCGGCTGTTCTTTTTCGCATTGCTCTTCGCCGGCCGCTTGGCGGCGCAGTCGGGGGCGACCGTGGAAGGCACGGTGCGCGACCCGCAGCAGCGGCCGATTCCGGGCGTCGAGGTTCGCTTGACGCAGATCGAAAAGGGCGCGGCGCGCGTTGCGCGGACGGCCGCCGACGGGCGTTTCGTGGCCGCCGCGCTGGCTCCGGGAGCTTACCGCGTCGATGTCAGCCACCCGGGTTTCCAGACGCTCGAGCGGCGCGGGGTTCATCTGGTCAGCGGCCGCGCCGCGCGCCTCGATCTGGCGTTGCGGATCGGCGTTCCGAGCGAATCGATTACGGTCACGGCCGAGTTGCCGCTGATTTCGCCGAACGCCGCGGACTGGGGCGGCCTCGTGCCCGAAGGGAACCTGCGCGAGCTTCCGCTGAACGGACGCGACCTTTTCGAGCTTTCGGCTCTGGAACCCGGGGCGGCGCTGCCGGCCTCCGCGCGCAACGGCTTGGCGCAGGGCCTCGGCGGGCAGATCTCGGTAAAGGGCTCGCGGCCCAATCAGAACAGCTTTCAGATCGACGGCGTGGAGGTGAACGACGCCGCCGGCGCAGCTCCGGCGAGCGCCGCCGGGAATCTGCTCGGCCTCGAATCCGTGCGCGAGGTTCATCTGGTTACCGACCCCTTCAGCGCCGAGTACGGGCGCACCGCCGGCGGGGTTTTCACCGCCGTTTCGCGTTCCGGCGGGAACCGGCTGCACGGCAGCCTGTACGAGTACTTTCGCAACAGCGCGCTCGACGCCAGAAACTTTTTCGATGCGCCCTCCGCGTCCATTCCGCCGCTGCGGCGGAACCACTTCGGGGGAATGCTCAACGGGCCGATTGCCGAGAACAAGGCGTTCTTTCTGGTCAATTACGAGGGGCTGCGCCGACGGCTTGCGCGCACCGTCCGCCCCGCCGTGCCGACCGCGGAGGCTCGACTGGGACGCTTGCCCGGCCGCGATATCGACGTAGCCGAGTCGGTCAAGCCTTATCTGGATCTGTATCCCCTGCCGAACGGCAGGGATTTCGGCGACGGTACGGCCGAGTTCGTCAACCAGGCGGGGGGCTCGACCAATGAGGATTTTCTGGCCGGCAAGCTCGATTTCGTTCTGGACGAGGCGACGCAGCTTTCCGCGCGCTATACGTTCGACGACGCCGAGAGCCGCACGCCCGATCCGCTGCGCCTGTGGGCTTTCGGCCTCGACTCGCGCAACCATTTTCTGCACGGCGAGCTGCGCCGCGTCCATTCGCCGAACGGCATTTCCACGCTGCGCGCGGCGTTCAGCCGCGTGGACAATTTCGAGAACAGCACGACGGTTGCTCCCGCGCGGCTTTCGTTCGTCGAAGGGCTGCCGATGGGGACGATTACGGTCAGCGGACTCGGCAATATGGGCGGGTTTCAGGCGCGCGCCCGGCCGCGCCGCTTCATCGTCAACAGTTATCAATTCAGCGGCGAAACGGTGCATACGGCGGGGCGCAACACGTGGCGCGCCGGGGGCGGTTTCGACCGCGTGCAGTTCAACCAGCGCTCGGACTTGAGCGCGGTCGGCTCTTATACGTTCGATTCGCCGGCGCTGCTTTTGCAGGCCGCGCCGCGGGTGGCCGAAGTCATGCAGCCGGGGTCGGACACGGTGCGCGGCTGGCGCTACAACCGCTTCCACGGCTACGTGCAGAACGAGTTCCGCGTCAACGAGCGGCTCAGCCTCAGCCTCGGCCTGCGTTACGAGGCCGCTTCGACGCCGATTGAAGTGAATGGGAAGGTCGCCGTCCTGCGCGATTTTCTCAACGACGCCGAGACGACCGTCGGCGGCCCAATCTGGAGCAATCCGTCGAAAGACAACTTCGCTCCCCGCGCCTCGCTTGCCTGGGATCCGCTGGGCGGCGGGAAAACCGTCGTGCGCGCCGGCGGCGGCATTTTCTTCGATCTGCTGGGCAGCCGCGAGTTGACCATCGCCGGGGTGCGCACGCCGCCGTTTTTCAACCGCATCCTGGTTTTCGGGCGGCCGCGGTTTCCCGATATTCTCGATGCGGCCTCGGGTCGGCGTCCGTCGAGTTCGATGGACGGGCTCGACTTCGATCTCAATCAGCCCTACGTCGCCCGCTGGCAGCTTACCCTCGAACGGCAATTCGGCAGGGAAACCCTGCTGCGCGCCGGTTACAGCGGCGCGCGAGGCATCCACCTGCTGGGCCAGTTGATCAACGCCAACACGCCGATCCCCGAGCGGCGCGATGACGGCCGGGTGTTTTTCCCGGCGGCCAACCCGAGGGTGAACCCCGCCTTCTCGCGCATCGGCCTGCGCCGCTCGCAGTTCAATTCCTTCTATCAGGGGCTCACGCTCAGCCTGCAAACCCGGCTCGCCAACCGGCTTGCCGTGCGCGGCAAATACACTTGGAGCCGCTCCATCGACGAAGCTTCCAACCACACCTTCAACGATTTCGTAGCCAGCGACCAAGTGCCGACCATCTGGGACTACCGCGCCAACCGCGGCCTGTCGGATTTCGATCAGGCGCATGTTTTCGCGGCAAGTTTTTCGTACGTGGTCAGCAGATGGGGCGGGACGCGGCTGCCCGCGCTGCTGGGCGGTTGGGAGTTGCACGCCATCGCGCAGGGCCTCTCGGGCACGCCGTTCGCGCCGCGCGTGGGTTTCGACCGCGCCCGTCTGCGGCCCGCCTTCGGCGACGTCGGGCAGCGCCCCGATCTGGTGGCCGGCCGGTCGGCCGACGACATCGTTTTGGGCGACCCGGCGCGGTATTTCGACCCGCGGGCGTTCGCCCTGCCGGACGCCGGATTTCTGGGCAATCTCGGACGCGGCTCGCTGCGCTCGCCCGGCGTTTTCTTTATCGATTTCGCCGCACACAAAACGCTCTGGGCGAACGAACGGCACACGGTCAAGCTGCGCGCCGAGATATTCAACGCGACCAACCACCCGAACTTTCAGGTTCCTTCGGGGCGCGCTCTGTTTACCGGCGGCGGCGGACGCATCGGCAGCGCCGGGCGCATTACCCAAACCAGCACGACTTCGCGCCAGATACAGCTTGCCCTGCGCTGGCGGTTTTGACGGGCGGCGCGGTCGGCTTCGGCGGGCGGTGCTAGACTGATTCGGTGCTGCAAACTCTGGCCAGAGACAACGATCTTTACGACGTGGTCATCGTCGGTTCGGGGGCTACCGGCGGCGTCGCCGCTTGGCAGTTGACCGCCGCCGGCCTGAAGGTCTGCGTGCTCGAGGCCGGCCCCAGAATCACCGACGCCGATTTCACCGAGCACGTTCTGCCTTACCAACTCAAGTACAGGGGCAATTCCTCGAGTTTCGTGGGCGGCATTCCCAAGTCGCCCGAGTTGATGCGCAACCGCCCCATTCAGGGACTGGTTTACGCCTGCCGCGAGTCGAACTACAAATGGTGGGCTGACGACGTGAAAAACCCTTACCAGACTCCCGAGGGCAAGCCTTTCCACTGGATACGCCAGCGCGTTCTCGGCGGGCGCTCGCTTTCGTGGGGCAGGCAGTCGTACCGCATGGGCGATATCGATTTCAAGTGCGCCGACCGCGACGGCTACGGCGAAAACTGGGGGATCGAATACAAGGAGCTCGTTCCCTACTACGAAAAGGTCGAGCGCTACATCGGCGTCAGCGGCCTGCGCGAGGGACTGCCGCAATTGCCCGACAGCGAATTCCTTCCGGCCATGCCTTTCACCTGCGGCGAAACCATCTTCCGCGAACGGCTCAAGAACCGCATGGACCGCACGGCCACGATCGGCCGCTCGGCGATCATCACCAGAGCGCACAACGGCCGCCAGCCGTGCCACTACTGCGGCCCGTGCGAGCAGGGCTGCGTCACGCATTCCTACTACAACAGCCCGACGACCACGTTGAAAGCCGCCGCCGATACGGGCAAATGCGCGGTGATTACCGACGCGGTGGCCGCCGGCCTGACCAGGGACGCGCGGACCGGGAAGGCGTCCGGCGTAACTTATATCGACCGCATCAGCCGCGTTTCCCGCGAGGTTCGCGGAAAGGTCGTCATGCTCTGCGCCTCGACGCTGGAATCGACGCGCCTGCTGATGCTTTCGGCTGACGAAGGCCTCGATTTCAACGCGAGCGGCGCGTTGGGGCATTATCTGATGGACCATATCTACCGCGGCGGCGCGGGCGGCGAAATGCCCGAGCTGCAAGCCAAGCCCTGGGCGGGCATGCCGCGCCGTCCGAACGGCATGTATATTCCCCGCTTCCGCAATATCGACCGCAGCGAAACGAAGGGCATGATCCGCGGCTACGGCTATCAGGGCGGCAGCAGCCCCGGCTTCAATTTCGGCGCCAAGGGTTTCGGCGCGGCCTTCAAGAAAGCTGTGCGCGAAGAGGGCAAGTGGCGCACCGGTTTCAGCGCCTGGTGCGAATGCCTGCCGCGCTACGAAAACCACGTCGCGCTCAACCGCGGGAAACGCGACGCCTGGGGCATTCCGACGCTCGACATTCATTTCGACTGGAGCGAAAACGAAAAAGCGCTGTGGAACGACGCGCGCGTTCAGGCGGCCGAAATGCTCGAGGCGACCGGCCACAAGAACGTCCGCCTTAACGGCGAGTATTCGGTGGGCGGATTCTGCATCCACGAAGTGGGCACCGCGCGCATGGGCGAAGACCCCAACAAATCGGTGCTCAACCCGCAGGCGCAGTCGCACCGGATCGACAATGTTTTCGTAACCGACGGCGCGGCCTGGGCCTCGATCGGTTGCCAGAACCCGACCCTGACCATGATGGCGATTACCGCCCGCGCGGCGGACTACATCGCAAGCGAGGGGAAAAAAGGGCGCTGGGGGTAAGCCGGCGGCTTGGGCGTTAGCGGCGTTTCCAGGGCGCCGTCAGCCCGTGATTCTCGATCTGCCGGCGAATTACTTCGCCGGCAACGCCGAATTCTTGGCCGAGATCGTCGATCCTTTCCTCGTCGGGAAAGTCGCCGCCGAGTCTTGCGCGCAGCGACTCGGCCGGCGCGAGGAACTCCGCGGCGAATGCTCTGGACTGCGCTTGGCGGTCAGTCAACAGGGAACTGAGGATTCCGGGGCCGCCGGGGCCGGGTTGGGGGCGGCCCATGTAGTCGCCGAGAGCGCGCGCAAGCAGGAAACGTTTGCCGAATTCGCCCTTCGGGATTGTGACGCAGGCGGGAGTGTTTGCGGCTACAAGCCCCTGAAGCCGCCTGGAAGGAGACTCGGTTTCCCAGTGATGAATGGCCGTCGGCCCGCTCGATTCGAAGCGGAAGGGGCCGCCGCCGATCTCCAGACGATCTCTGACCGTGTTGGCCAAGGCATAACCGCGTTCCCAAGGGTACTCGTTTTCGTGATCGGGTATCGCATCGCGGATATCGGCCCAATCGGTCTTGTTCCCGGCTGTCTCAAGAGTGGCGCGGGCATCGTTCAACCACCTGCTTACGCGCGGCAGTGAGTCCTCGCCGGCGCTTGCCAGAGCTTCTTCGCGTATGGCCGTCTCGGTGTTTTCCCAGAACTCGGCTATGGTTTTGGCCGTGGAATCCGCAACATCGAAGGGGTCGATACCCAACAGAGCGGCGGCGCGGCAGAACTCCGCTTCATCGGCATCGAGAGATTCGATCGACTGCCATGTATTTTCAAGGAACTCCGCAGCCGCGCCTCCATCGCCCAGGTTGCGCAGCCTTTCGAGAACGGCTTCAATGAGGGTTCGGAATTCCCGCTCCAATTCCTCGCGATCGACGCTTGTTTTCGCCTCGTCGATGAACTCGACCCGCGCATGTTGCGGTTTCCACCGCTCCCAGCGCAGGTTTACCCGTCCCGCCGAAGGAACCATCCAGAGGCGCGGCAGAACGAACCCGTTGCCGGCGAACGCCAGGTTGTGCCTGGATTCAAATCCGGGTCTTTGCTCGCCGCTGTCTTCGACTTCGTGCCGGATGTGCTGCCAATTGCCTACGAGCCACTCCGCTACGTGGAGAAGGGGCGTTACGACGTGCTCTCGATACTCTCCTCCCTGCCGGTCGAGCACGGAGGTGACGACTTTGCCGTTCGCCTCGATGGACAGCTTGGCCATCGTGCGCCGCGCGGCGGCGTCAGGCGAAGGCGCTGCATCCACCCAGTCGAATCGAAAGCGGATACTCATGGAAGTCCCTGAACTTTCTGTGTCGGATCATTCCCCAACGCGCGGGCGGCCTACTGGACCGTCGGCTCTTTGGCCGGCGGTTTGGGAATCTTGCCGATAAGCTCGTAAAGCCGCTCCCAGGTGTAGATGCCCGTCGAGTGCCCGTCGCTCCAGAATATCTGAATCGCGTAGCGCCCGACCGGCTCGATCGACTTGGGGTAAACCAGGATCGGCAACAGGCTCTCGGTCACGATGCGTTTTCCCGTCAACTCGTCCACGCAGCTTGCGCAGGGGCACTCTCCGCGCAGGAAACGGGCGGGGTAAACGGCCTGCTCGCCGGTGTTCCAGCGGATGCGCACGTCGTGTTCGCCGTGCCGTTCGATGGCCAGCGGGCGGGGGGAATCGGCCTCGATCATGACCCTGCTTTTCAGTGTAACGCCCGCTCAGCCGCCGCCGCGCTCCTGCCGCTCCATTGCGGCGCGGCGTGTTGCGCGCAGCGTATTTTCCAGAGATTCCCGCGGCAGCGATTGTATGATCGGGCGGACGATCCAGCCCAGTCCGAAGGGCACGTTGCGTGTCAGCGACACGGCGCGGCACTCGGCCACCGCTCCGCCGGAAACCTGCGCGAACCGCCAATAGACGTTCAGTTTCCAGAGAAAGCCGTTATCCTTGCCGGGCGGCTTGAGCGATTCCTTCGGGGCGCCCGCGCCGTTGACTTCCTGGATGCGGATGCTGCGCGAGACGCCGAACCAGCGCAAGGCGTCGAGGGGCTTGTATTCGGCGCGGTGCTCGGTGTCGAGCACGGCGGTAAGCACCTTTTTCTTCTTCAGGCGCAAGAACACGCGGTAATCGGCGCCCTCGCGCTGGAGCAGTCTGGAATCCGTCACCTCCGGCTTGTAGGTCTCCGCGTGATTGTCGTAGTCGGTCACCACCGCGACGACCCGCTCTACCGTTGCGTCCGGCAGGAACGCCGCGGCCGTCCAGTCGTGGATCAGTCCCTTGCGGATGCTCTTGCCGCCGCTCTTGGCGGATGGTTCGACGACAACCCCTTGCCGGCGGACCGCGGCTTCCCGCGCGCCGTCCTCGCCGCTCCACAGAAACGGGCGGTCTCCGTCGAGCCGCGCCGTGAAATCGGCCTCGACCGCTTCGATGTATCGGCTGAAATCTTCTTCCGCCGCGGCCGTCAACTCCGCGCCGGGCGCAGCCGCGCGGCAGAACGCCGCAAACACGGCCAGTTTTCCGCTCAGGCGCATGGCTTTTCAGGCTGCGCCGCGGGGTCGGGAGTCGAGTTTCCGGTTGCTTCTGCGTAGGCTTGGGTCAGCGCCTCGAGGAGTGCTTCCAAATTGTCCTTGTTTTCGATTTTGTCATGCGGTACATCGTTGTTTTGGCCGATTTTGATGCCCGCGGCATTTTCCACCGCCTCGATGGACTCGGGCGCGTGGCGATTGAATCCGGAAAGGTGTAGTGCAATGGCTGGATAATCGTCGCCATCGAAATTGTAGTTCCAAATCGTCGCAAGTTTTTTGTTGTCCGGCAGGATTTTGGGACGGAGAGAAAAACCGCTTGGGGATTGCTGCGTGGACAGGCGTACATTCGGCATACCCTCCAACTTTTTTGCCCACTCGATCAATCGGTCGAATGCTTGGCGATCTTTGTCCGTCATGTTGGCAACGGAAGCAACGGAAGCAACGAAGGCGTCGGAGCCGTCGGATACGACGATTTTCCCGGATGCCGCCTGCCGCGGCGTCACGGTTTCAACCGTTTCGCCGGCGTCGGCTGAAATACGCTGCGGCAGCGCCACTTGCGCGCCGTTGACTTCATAGACGGAAACGGTAATCAGATCGATGGTCAGCGCTGCCGCGGTGATCGCGTCCAGATAGGCGACAATCCGCTCCAGTTCATGGGAAGTTTCATCCAGAAGCAGGACCAACCGAAATCGGCCGTTGTCGAGGCATTCCTGCAGCGAGGCCGTGAATGCATCGCCGTCCGCGTCCTCTTCCTGGGCTTCGACCGCTTCGAGGATGGAGCCGTAGCCCGCGGCCCGCAGTTGTCCGCTCAAGGAAGCCTCCAAAGTCTTGACATCGGAACCTTGCAAAAACGCCGCGTACGCCAGGACCTGCGCTACGACGGCTCGCTTCGCCTCCGCACTGCGGGCAAGCTTGACTTCGACGATCACCGGCCGCCCCGATGCTTCGACCGCGAGAATATCCGCGTATCCGCTGCCCATCCGTACTTCGCTGCCCAGGACGACCAACTGCGGGGAGCCGGACAAGGGCAGCAGTTGGGGGTTCCTGGCGGCGAGCTCGTGCAGCGTCTGCTCGTAGGGGAACGGCTGCGCCGCCGCCGGCTTCCATTCGTCTCCCGTTTGGTTGATCCAGATTCCGGCCATGCTTCCTGCTCCGAATCATCCAGTATAGGCCGCTATCGGCTCTGTTCCAGTCTTGCGAAATAGCGCCGCGCCTCGGCCATGATCTTCGGCGACAGCAGCAGGCTCGAGGTCATCGTGGGGATGGCCATCAGCGCATACATGCCGTCGGTCAAGTTGATCACGGCGTCGATTGTCGTCACGGCGCCGAAAACGACCGCCGCGACGTAGAAATAGCGGTAGAGATGCTTCCATTCGGCGCCGATCAGGAAGCCTAGCGCCTTCTCGCCGTAATAGGTGAACGAGAGCATCGTGCTCACGGCAAAGAACAACACGCACAAAGTCAGGATGTAGAGGCCGACTCCGGGCAGATTCTCGGCGAAGGCCTGCGCCGTCAGGGTGACGCCGTTGGCGTCGGAGGTGCGCCAGGCGTCGGAACTGAGAATGATCATCGCCGTCGCCGTGCAGACGATCAGCGTGTCGATTACAGGGCCGAGCATGGCCACCAGTCCTTCGCGCACGGGTTCGTTCGTTTTCGCCGCCCCGTGGGCCAATGCCTCGGTGCCGATGCCCGCTTCGTTGGAAAACGCCGACCGGCGGATTCCCGTAACGATAACGCTTGCCGCCGCCCCCCCGGCGACCGCTTCGCCGCTGAAGGCGTCGCTGACGATCAGCGCCAGGTACGACGGAATCTCGCTGAAATGCGCCGCCAGGATGCGGCCCGCCGCCGCGATGTACACGACGACCATCGCCGGCACGATGCGCGAAGTGACCGTGCCGATACGCTGAATCCCGCCGATTGCGACCGCCGCAACGACCGCGGCGACCGCCGCGCCGAGCGCCAGATTCACTTGCTGCCGCGCAGCCGCCTCGACCGCCCAGCCGTTGGGAATCAGCACTGCGTCGCGGACGATTTGCGCCAGTTGGTTCATCTGAAACAACGGCAGCGGGCCGAACAGCGCGCAGAACGAGAACAGCACGGCCAAAGGCTTCCAGCGCGCGCCCAGGCCGTTCACCACGGTGTACATCGGCCCGCCCTGCGTATCGCCGCGGCTGTCGGGGCCGCGGTACATCACGGCCGGCGTGCAGGTAAAGAACTTGGTGGCGACGCCCAGCGCGGCGCCGACCCACATCCAGAAAACCGCGCCCGGCCCGCCGGTGTGAATCGCGACCGCAACCCCGCCGATGTTGCCCAGGCCGATCGTCCCCGCAAGTGCGCTCGAAAGCGCCTGGAAATGGCTGATCTCGCCGCGGTCGCCGGGCCGGTCGTACTTGCCGCGCAGGATGTCGATCGCGTGGCGAAAATAGCGAAACGGCAGAAAACGCGAATACGCCAGGAAGTACGCGCCGCCGCCGAGCAGCAGGACAAGCAGCCACGGCCCCCAAGCCAGATCGGCGAACGCGATCATGATCCGCTCGAACTGCCGCATCGGTTTCAACGGCCCGCGGCGAAACCCGCGCAGGCGGCGTTGCGCGCCCCGGAACCGACCGTCCCGGAATTGACCGTCCCGGAATTGCCACAGTATAGCGCGGGCGGGAAAGGGGTTTCGCGCCGCGCCGCCTCGCGCCGCCCGAACCTGAGAGAGCCGCTGCCGGGGATGCCCGCGCATCGCTCTCGGCAGTACGCTTCCCAACATACGAGCCTGAAGGCAGAGGATCGGGAGCTGCCGCCGCTGCCGTACTGGAAAAGGCGCCGCGCCGCAAATTCAGTCGAAATTGCGCGCCGCCGCGATCTTGCGGATTTTGGATCGGATTATGTTATGTTGGCGGTTTCGGAGGATGCGTTTCATGAACAGCGTCGGCATCTGCCCCCCCCCCCCCCCCCCGCGAATTCAGGTAGGGCGGCAGGCGCGCCGCCGCGCCTGCCTGGAGGCGCGGCCGTGACCCGTGAAACGACTCGCGGCGCGCGCCCCGTGACCGCCAAGCGGCTCTGCCGACTGGCCGCCGTTGCATTGGCGGCCTTCACTCTCCACTGGGGCGCGCAGCGCGCCCCGGCGCAAACGTACGCGTGGATGATCGACACGTTCGCCGGAGGCGGCGGAACGGCGGTTCTGACGACGTTGAGCGCCCCCCGCGGCGTGGCCGTGGACTCGAACGGCAACATCTACATCGGCGACGTGAGCAACCACCGCGTCATCCGCATCGACGGCGCCACCAAAAACTATTCGATCTTCGCCGGCACGGGCAGCTCCGGCAACAGCGGCGACGGCGGCGCGGCTACTTCGGCCACGTTGACCGAACCCTACGGCGTGGCCGTGGACTCGTCGGACAACGTTTACATCGCCGATACGGGCAACCGCCGCGTGCGCAAGGTGACCCTTTCCACGGGCAACATCGCCGCCTTCGCCGGCACGGGAACCCAAAGCTTCAGCGGCGACGGCGGGGCGGCGACGGCGGCGACGTTCGACTGGGTTTACGATGTGGCGGTGGACGGGTCGGACAACGTCTATATCGCCGATCAAGGCAACAGCCGCATCCGCATGGTGACCGCTTCCACGGGCAACGTCTCGACCGTTATGGGGCCGTCGGTAGGCGGGAGTAATTTGGGCCAGGTGGAGGGCGTGGGCGTGGACTCCGCGGGCAACCTCTGGGCCGGCAGTCGGTCCGCCAACAGGATTTTCAAGCGGGACGCCGCAGGAACCAGCTCCATCTTTGCCGGCGCGGTGGGGGCCGGCTTCGCCGGCGACGGCGGGGCGGCGGCTTCGGCGAGATTGAGCGCCCCCCTCGACGCGGCGCCGGACTCGGCGGGCAACGTTTACATCGCCGATACGCACAACGCACGCATCCGCAAGGTGGATACGTCAGGGAACATCTCGACCATCGCCGGCACGGGAGCCGAGTCGAGCACCGGCGACGGCGGCCCGGCGGCTTCGGCCACGTTGAACAGACCCGACAAGCTGACGGTGGACTCGGCGGGCAACATCTACATCGGCGATGCGGCCGCCAACAACGTGCGCAAGATAGATACGGCGGGGATCATTTCGACCATCGCCGGGCTGGGGCCGACGGCCGTGGGCGACGGCGCCGCGGCGGCTTCGTCGTCGCTGAACGGGCCCCGCGGCGCGGCTGCGGACGCTTCGGGCAACGTTTACATCGCCGATGCGAGCAACCACCGCGTGCGCCGGGTCGATGCTTCCACGGGCAACATTTCGACCTTCGCCGGCACGGGAACCGCGGGCAACACGGGCGACGGCGCCGCGGCGGCTTCGGCCACGTTGGACAGCCCCCAGGCCGTGGCGGTGGACTCGTCGGGCAACGTTTACATCGCCGACATGGGCAACAACCGCATCCGCCGGGTGGATGCTTCCACGGGGAACATTGCGGCCTTCGCCGGCACGGGAACATCGGGCAACACGGGCGACGGTGCGGCGGCGGCCTCGGCCACGTTGAACAGTCCCCGCGGCGTGGCGGTGGACTCGTCGGGCAACGTTTACATCGCCGACACGGGCAACGACCGCATCCGCCGGGTGGATGCTTCCACGGGGAACATTGCGGCTTTCGCCGGCACGGGAACATTGGGCGACACGGGCGACGGCGGCGCGGCAACCGCGGCCACGTTCAGCAGCCCCACCGACGTGGCCTTGGACTCGTCGGGCAACGTCTATATCACCGATACGCTCAACAGCCGCATCCGCAAGGTGGACAGCACGGGGAATATCTCCGCCTTCGCGGGGGAGGGGTCGGCGGGCAACCGCGGGGACGGCGGGCCGGCAACCGCGGCGCGGCTGTTCAACCCCTACGGCGCGGCGGCGGACTCGTCGGGCAACGTCTATATTGCCGATACGAGCAACCACCGCATCCGCCGGGTGGATAGGTCGGGGAATATCTCCACCATCGCGGGGATAGGGGGAGGATTCTCCGGGGACGGCGGCTTGGCGGCGTCGGCGACGCTCAATCTGCCCTTCGGCGTAGCGGTGGACGCCTCGAACAACCTCTACGTTGTCGATAGCGGCAACCACCGCGTGCGCAAGCTGACGTGGACGCTTCAGCAGGATGAGTCGACGGAGCCGGGGGCGGGTTCTGGGTCAGGGACGGGTTCGGGGCAGCCGGAGCCCGAGGCGCAGCCGGTGGGCGGCGTCACGGAGTTGACGTTCGCGCCGGAGGAAGCCGCCGAGCCGACGTCGAAGACGCTGACGCTGCGCGCCGAAAACGGCGCAGTGGACTACCAGGCCATACCCAGCGCGCGCTGGATCGAAGTCACGCGGGCGGAAGAGGCGATGGCCCAGTGGCGGGGCCGTCTGGAGCAGGGCGAGACGGTGGCGCTGCAAGTGACGGTCAACCCCTTGGGGCTGCGCGAGGGAACCCACAACGGGCGGTTGTACATCCGCTCCAACGGGCGGCTGACGGCGACGATTCGCATCGTGCTGGAGGTTCCGCCGCCGACGGGGCCGGACGTAACGGAGAACGGCGGAGTGCTCAACGCGGCGCGGCAGAGCGCCTACGGGGAGCCCGGGCTGTTCGGGCCGCGCATCCTGCCGGTGGCGCCGGGATCGGTGGTGGAGATCCGCGGGCGGAACCTGGCCGCCGATGGGTCGGCTTCGGCCGCGGGCTTGCCGCTGCCGCGCAGCCTGGGCGGGACGCGGGTGATGATTGACGGGCAGGCGGCGCCGCTGTTTACGGTGGAGTCGGGGCGCATCGCGGCGCAGTTGCCGTCGGGTCTGTTGCCCGAAGGGGCGCGCACGGCGCTGGCTTCGGTGGAGGTGGAGACGGAGCAGGGCGTGAGCTACGCGCGCTTTTTCCACGCGGCGGCGCAAGCGCCGGGCGTGTTCACGGTAGAGGGCGCGGGCGCGGGTCAGGGCTCGATCGTGTTTGCGGGGACGGCCGAGTTGGCGGCGCCGCGGGGCTACGGCGAGGGGGCGGCGCGACCGGCGAGAGCGGGGGACGTGCTGGAGATTTACGCGACGGGCCTGGGCGCGCTGGAGCCTGCGCCGTCAGACGGCGAGGCCGGGGGCGCAGCGGTGCTGCGGCATGCGGCGTCGTCTGTGCGGGTATGGCTTGGGTCGCAGCCCTTGGCGGCGGAGGAAGTGCTGTTCGCGGGCGGAGCGCCGTCGCTGGTGGGCGTCAACGTAATCCTGGCGCGGGTTCCGGCAGGCATTGCGCCGAACGACGCGCTGGAAGTACACCTCGAAGTCGGCGGCGCCAGAAGCCAGCCCGGCGTGACTATCGCCGTCGAATAAGGCCGCCGTGGAATAGCGGCTTGCGCCGCTATTCCACGGGTCGCGCCGCGCCTGACGGCGCGGCGGTCGCGGGTCGGGCCGCGCTTCGCACGGCGGTCACGGGTCAAGAGTCGCGGGCCGCGAATCGCGGCAATCCCCTGTGCATCCATGTTCCCCCGCAACTTGCGTTTGACCTTCCGTTACGATAGTCCGCCGCCGGGGGCATGCCGCCCGCGGCTCGACCCGCGACCGCCGCGCCGTCAGGCGCGGCCTCCTAACCCCTGCCGCGTGAAACGCGGCCCGCCGGGCGGGGAAGCTTGCTAGAATGGTGCGCCGCGGATGCAGCGCGCCGATTTCAACTACCCCCTGTCGATTATTGCCGAGGACGATCCATATCCGACTTACAAATGGATGCGCGACAACGACCCGGCGCATTATTCCGCTATGGAGGGCGTCTGGGTTCTCACCCGTTACGACGACGTCGCGGCCGCTTTCAAAGACTGGAAAACCTGGTCTTCGCGGCGCCGCGGCAATTTGCTCAACGATATCCCGGAGCGCGTGGGGAAAACCTTGGGCACTACCGATCCCCCCGCCCATGCGCGGGCGCGGGGTCTGGTCGATAAGGCGTTTACCCCGCGCACCGTCGAAAAGCTCAAGCCGAAGATCGAGGCGTTGGCCGGCGCTCTGGCCGGAAACGCCCGCGAGCGCGGCGCCGTCGATTTCGCCGCCGACATCTCGGCGCCGTTCAACGCCGCGATCCTGGGCGAGATGTTCGGCGTGCCCGAGCAGGACTTCATCCGCTTGCGCCGTTGGTTGGACGATTTCTTCCTGCGCGAGCCGGCTGAGGAAGGCGAGCCGCCCAGGCAGGTGGTCGCCATGCGCCGCTTGCGGGAGTATCTCGACGCATTGGCCGCCCGCCGCGCCGCCCGTCCGGGAGACGACCTGATGACGGCCATGCTGCTTGCCGAGGAAAACGGCGAGCGTTTGTCGCGCGAGCAGGTCGTGGTGACGACGATGACCTTTCTGACCGCCGGATTCGAATCGACCAACAACCTTTTCACCAATCTCTGCCGCGCCCTGGCGCTTTTCCCCGGCGTGTTTCGGGAGATGCGCGGCGGCGCGGCGCTGACCCCGGCCTTCGTCGAGGAAGGCATGCGTTGGGACGCCGCGGCGCAGGGTTTCGTCCGCTCCCCGACGCGCGACGTCGAGCTTCATGGAAAGGTCGTTCCGACGGGCGCGCAGACGTTGCTGCATATCGGTTCGGCGAACCGCGACGAAAGGCGCTACGAGCGCGCCGACGCGTTCGATATCCACCGCCCCGCGCAGCGTCATCTGGGGCTTGGCTTGGGCATTCACTTTTGCGTCGGCGCCGCGTTGGGCCGGGCGATGGCGCAGGCGATTTTCGGCGCGGTTCTGCCCTTGGCCGAGCGTTGGGAAGTCGATAGCAGCCGGGCCGAGCGCGTGCGCACGCCGAATTTTCGCGGGTTCTCGAAAATGCCTCTGTCCATCGCCTGAGGCGGCGCGCCACTGCTCGTCCGCGCGCGCTCCGCGCCGGCGAAAAGGGTTGGGATAGCGTCAGAGCGGGTTGTCGGCGCGGCGCTGCGGCGTTTGCGAAGTTTTATCCGGGCTCTGCCGTTGGCCGCGGCGTCCGGCGCCGACCCGCCCGCGGGCGTCGTGATCGACGGCTTCGATTGGTGGCCGGCGATTCGCGGCGAAAGCGCATCGCCGCGGGAAGAGATGTTCCGGCAGCGCAGAAACCGCATCGGCGCGCGGGTCGGCCGGTGGAAATGGGTGGTGATGGACGACGGCGCGGGCGGACTTTTCGATCTCGATGCGGATATCGGCTCGATGCGGATATCGGCGAAAGCCGCGATCTGTCCGCGGAGCGGCCGGATATCCTCGACAGGGTGCGCCGGCGTTACCGCAACCGGCTGCGCGAGATGGAAGCCGCGAAGCCGCGCGGCCCCTTCCGGGACTTCTGACTGCCGTCCGCCGCAAGGGGGAATGGTCGGGGCGCCGAGATTTGAACTCGGGACCTCTTGCTCCCGAAGCAAGCGCGCTACCAAGCTGCGCCACGCCCCGCCTTTTCGATCATAGCGCATGCTGCGCGGCTGCGCCGCGCCGCGGCTCTCAATATACAAGCCTGAAAGGGAGTATGGGAAAGGCGCGGGGAAGCTGTGGGGTAATTTTGCAACTGGACCGGGAAAGGCGCACACGCCTGGAAGAAGTGCGGGCGTTGGTGGAGGGGGTGGCGCCGGAAACAGCGTTGAACCCGGAGCGGAAAAAGGCCTGCGCGCGCACGTCGGACGGACGCTGCGGGGGTTCTTTCGGCCCGGATGCTCATTTCTCGTTGGAAGAGATGGGCGATTGACAGGGGATTCGCGCTGGCGTATCCTGAATTTAGGTATGCCTAAAAATGGCGACTGAGGCGGTTGACGATTATCTGAAAGCGATCTTTCAGATCGCCGGAGACGGCGGGCGGGCTTCGACGGCTTCGATTGCCGAGAAGCTGCTGGTGGCGCCGGCGTCGGTCACCGGCATGTTGAAGAAACTTTCGCAGACCAACCCGCCGTGGATCGTGTATGAAAAGCACCGCGGCGCCACCCTGACCGAGCACGGACGCCACCGCGCGCTGGAGATCATCCGCCACCATCGGCTGATCGAGCTTTTTCTGCATCATTCGCTCGGCTACAACTGGGATGAAGTTCACGACGAGGCCGAGAAGCTCGAGCACGCCATCTCGGAGACGTTCGAAGATCGCATCGCCAAGGCGCTGGGCAACCCGGAAATCGACCCGCACGGCCATCTCATCCCGCGCAAGGACGGCACAATGCCCCAGCGCAGCGACTACTGTTTGCTGGAAGTGAAGGTCGGCGCGCGGGTGCGCGTGTCGAAGGTGTCCGATCGCAACCCGGAGATGCTGCGCTATCTTTCGGAAATCGGCGTCAAGCCGGGCGTTGCGCTGGAATTGATCGAGCGGGGGCCGTTCGACGGTCCGTTGATGCTGCGCATCGGGAGCGGGAAAGAGGTTCGCGCGCTGGGTACGCGCGTGGCGGCGGAAATCCACGTGGCCGCGGCTCCGTCGAGCGAGGGATAGATGGGTTCCTTCGCCGTTTTCCTGCTCGCGCTGTTGTCGGCCGCGGCCGTTTTCTACGCTGCAAGGGGCGCGCGGCGCCTGTGGCGGCGGCGCGGAGAATCCCGCGGGCGGCGGCAAGCGGAGGACGCCCTGAAACACGTCCTCGCTTGGCAGCACCGCGCCAAGGCGGCCACGCCGGAATCGTTGGCCGGAGCGCTGGGGCTTTCGCCGCAAGCCGTTCTGCAACTGATAACCCGCATGGAGACCGCCGGAACGGTTGAGAGCGTGACCGGCGGCATCCGCCTGACGCCTCGGGGCGAGAAGCGGGCGCTGCAGGTGGTGCGCGCGCATCGCCTGTGGGAGCGCTATCTTTCCGACGACGCGAACATGCCTTTGGGGCGCGTCCACCGCGCCGCCGAGCGCGCCGAGCACCGCCTGAGCGGCGAGGCCGTCGCCGAACTCGATGCGCATCTGGGGCATCCGCGGCGCGACCCGCACGGCGACCCGATCCCTACGGCCGAGGGTTTCGTGGCGCCGCTCGACGCCGTAAGCCTGAGCGAATGGCGGGCCGGGGACCATGCGCGCATCGTGCATATCGAAGACGAACCCGACGCGATTTTCCGGCAGATCGCGGCTACGGGGCTGCGGCCCGGCCAAGTGGTGCGCGTGGCGGCGGCCGGAGGGCGGGAAATCGTGGTCAACGACGGCGAGCGCGAGCATCGGCTGGCTCCGGCGGTCGCCGCCAACATCCAGGCCGCCGCCGCGCCCGCCTCGGCGATGCGCCCGCCGGAGGCGATGCGGCTCAGCCGGCTGCCGCGCGGCGTCCGGGCCGAGGTGGTCGAGTTGGACGAAGCCTGCCGCGGGTTTTCCCGCCGCCGCCTGCTCGACTTGGGGCTTACGCCGAAAACCGAGGTCGAGGCCGTGCTGGACAACACTTTCGGCGACCCGCGCGCTTTCCGCATCCGCGGAACCGTCATCGCCCTGCGCGGCGAGCAGGCCGACAGCATTCGCGTGCGTCTGTTGCCGGAGGCGAAAACCCCGGAGGCGGCCGCGCCGTGAACCCCGCCCACGATTGCGGAGACTGCCCGGCGCACGCCCGCTTGGCGCAAATGGGCGTCGAGATCGGCAACTACGATTACGTCGTCGCTCTGGCCGGCAATCCCAACACCGGCAAATCGTCGGTTTTCAACGCCTTGACCGGCTTGCGCCAGCACGTCGGCAACTGGACGGGCAAGACGGTCACCCGCGCCGAGGGCGGCTTCGCCTTTCAGGGCAAGCGCTACAAGCTGGTCGATCTGCCCGGCTCGTACTCGCTTTTGTCGGCTTCGCAAGACGAAGAAATCGCCCGCAATTTCCTGCTTTTCGGGCAGCCCGATTGCACGATCGTCGTGGTTGACGCCACCGCGCTCGAACGCAATCTCAACCTGGCGCTGCAAGTGCTCGAAATCACCGACCGCGCCGTGGTCTGCGTGAACCTGATGGACGAGGCCGAGCGCAAGGGTTTGCAGGTGGACGCGCGCAGCCTGGCCCGCGATCTGGGCGTGCCCGCCGTGCCGACGATCGCCCGCACGAAGCAGGGGCTGGCCGAACTGGCGTCGGCGGTTGCCGCGGTCATTGCGGGCGAGACGGCGACGGCTCCGGCGCGGGCCGAAGCGCCCGCCGAGCTCGGCCGCGCTCTCGACGAGCTCGTGCCGATGATCGAAGAGGCGGCGCCGGGGCTGCCGAGCGCCCGCTGGGTGGCGCTGCGCCTGTTGGACGGCGACCACAAGGTGCGTCAGGCGCTGCTCTCGGGCGAGTTGACTCGGCTCGCAGCCGAACAGCAGCAGTCGTCGGCGGCGCGGCGAAGCCGGCTCATGGCGGTCGAGGGGGCGCAGTAGAAAGGCATGGGCGCGACGCCGCAAGCCGTCCTCGAGCGCAGCGACCGGCTGCGCGAGGAACTCGGCGAGCATTTCCGCGACCGCATGGTTTCCGCGCTGTACGCGAGCGCGCAGACCATCGCCGACCGCTCGGTGCGCGCCGGCGCGGGGCGCAAATGGGACTTCGACCAGCGCATCGACCGTCTCGTGACTTCGCGCAAGCTGGGGCTGCCGCTCATGCTGGCGATGCTGGGCGTCGTCTTCTGGCTGACCATTCTGGGCGCGAACGCGCCTTCGCGGATGCTGGCGGAGGCTTTCTTCTGGTTCGAGGGCGTCGGCGCGGGCTGGTTCGAACGGCTCGGCAGTCCGGCGTGGCTGACGGGACTGCTCTGGCACGGCGTCTATCGCGGCTTGGCCTGGGTGGTCAGCGTCATGCTGCCGCCGATGGCCATCTTTTTTCCGATATTCACCATCCTGGAAGACCTCGGCTATCTGCCGCGGGTCGCCTTCAACATGGATTGGCTTTTCCGCAAGGCCGGCGCCCACGGCAAGCAGGCGCTGACCATGGCCATGGGCTTCGGCTGCAACGCCGCGGGAGTGATTTCGACGCGCATCATCGATTCGCCGCGCGAGCGTCTGATTGCCGTCCTGACCAACAATTTCGCGCCCTGCAACGGGCGTTTCCCGACGCTCATCATGCTGGCCGTGATTTTCGTCGCCGCGGCTTTCCCTCCGGCGTTCGCTTCCGCGGCGGCGGCCGGCGCCGTCGTCGCCGTGGTCTTGCTGGGCGTCGGTTTTACGCTGCTGGTTTCGTGGGCGCTTTCGCGCAGCGCGCTGGCGGGCGAGGCGTCGGCCTTCACGCTCGAATTGCCGCCGTACCGCCGCCCGAGCGTGCTGCGCATCATGCATACGTCGTTGATCGACCGCACGATTTTCGTGTTGCGGCGGGCGATGCTGACGGCCGCTCCGGCGGGCGCGGCGATCTGGCTGCTGGCCAATATCGACGCCGAGGGGGCGAGTCTGGCCGCGCATTGCATCCGCTTTCTCGATCCGCTGGGCCACGCCGTCGGGCTGGACGGCGTCATCCTGCTGGCCTACGTCATCGCCATTCCGGCGAACGAAATCGTAGTGCCGACCATGCTCATGTGCTATCTGGGCGCGGGCATGATGTCCGAGGTCGAGGCCTACGACGCCATCCGCGAGATTCTGGTCGAGCAGCACGGCTGGACGCTGCTCACGGCCGTCAATCTGATGCTCTTTTCCCTGCTGCACAACCCCTGCGCGACGACGGTCCTGACCATCTGGAAGGAAACCCGCAGCCGCAAATGGACGGCGGTCGGCGCGGTGATGCCCTTGGCCATCGCCTTCGCCGTGTGCTTCGCGGTGGCGCAGGTCTGGCGGCTGTTCGCGTAGGTCGGCATGGCGTTTCTCGCGGCGAATCTTGAGCAGGGCGGCCGGCTCGAACGGCTGCAGCGGATGCTGGCGGAAGTTGCGGCGTCCAACCCGTTCCAACGAGCCAGACTGGGGGCCATGCCGGCGGCGATGCCGCGCGTTGCCTCGGCGGAGGATTTCCGCCGCCTGCCGCTCTGCACCAAAGCGGAGCTTGCCGCGGACGCGCGGGAAAATCCGCCTTTCGGCTCGAATCTGACCTATCCGCTGGAGCGCTACGCGCGCTATCACCAGACATCCGGCACTACGGGCGAGCCGCTGCGCATCCTCGACACGGCCGAGAGTTGGGAATGGTGGCTGCGCTGCTGGGCGAAGGTGCTCGACGCCTGCGGCGTGACCGGCGCCGACCGCGCGTTCTTCGCCTTTTCGTTTGCGCCGTTCATCGGCTTCTGGTCGGCGTTCGACGCCGTTTCGCGGCGCGGCGCGCTGACCGTTCCCGGCGGCGGCGCCGACTCTTCGCGCCGGCTGCGTATCCTGCTCGATACCGGCTGCACGGTTCTTTTCTGCACCCCGACCTACGCCCTGCGCCTAGCCGAGACGGCGCGGCGCGAGGGCATCGACTTGACCGCTTCCGCGGTGCGCCGCCTGGTGCTCGCCGGCGAGCCCGGCGGCAGCATCCCCGCGGTGCGCCGGCGCATCGAGAAAGCCTGGGGCGCCGCGCCCTACGACCACGCGGGAGCGAGCGAGATCGGCGCCTACGGCATACCCTGTCCGCGCGGGCGCGGCCTGTTCGTCAACGAAGAGGAGTTCATCGCCGAAACGCTCGACCCGCAAACCCTGGAGCCGGTAGAGGAAGGCGCCGACGGCGAGTTGGTGCTGACCAACCTGGGCCGCGCGGGCAGCCCGGCGATCCGCTACCGCACGGGCGATATCGTCCGCGCGCGGCGCACCGCCGAGGGGCTGCTGCTCGAAGGCGGCATTCTGGGGCGCTGCGACGAGATGATTCTGGTGCGCAGCGTCAACCTGTATCCGGCGGCGATCGAGGAAGTGATCCGGCGCGCGGCCGGCGCCGCGGAGTTCCGCATCACCGCGCGGCGCGAGGGGCAGATGGACGAGGTGGAAATCGAACTCGAAGCCTCGGCCGCGATCTGCGCCGAAGTGCGGCGGGAGATGCGCAACGCGTTCGGCATCCGCGCGCCGGTGCGTCCGCTCGATGCGGGCTCGCTGCCGCGCTGGGAAGCGAAGGCGCGGCGCTTCCGCGATCTGCGCGCGGGCTGACGGCGCTTTCGGGCAATGCTTATTCCGGCAACTCGTTTTCGCCCGGGTCGGGCAGCCAAAAGCTCGCGATGAGGCCGACGATATACGTTCCCGTGCCGACGATGCCGGCGGCGTAGGCCAGCTTGACCGTGGGCGATGCGTCCGGCATGAAGCCGGTCAGCGCCGTGGCCAGGGTCGTCGTCAGCAGCGCGGCGAAGGTGCCCAGCATGCGCCCGCCGATGTTGGCGGCGAAGCCCTCGCCCGTCCCGCGCAGCCGCGTGGGATAGACGCGGGGCAGGTAATTGCCCCAGAAACTGAACTGGGCCACGGTGACGAATCCGGCCAGGAAGACGCCCCAGCGCAGCAGGCCGATGTCGGCTATCGCCGCGTAGAAGAACACCAGCGGGAAGATGAGCAGCCCGCCAAGCTGGAACGTTTGCAACAGTCTGCGGCGACTGAGAAAAGCGACGACCAGCAAGGCCAGCGCGACGCGGCCAAGCACGCCGCCGACTTCCTGGAAGCCCTGCACGACGCTGACCGCCTGTTGCTGCGCGGTGTCGCTCAGGCCGCTGACCAGCGCGGGCGCCATGCGCGGCACGTGCTGGATGGCGCCGAAAGCCGCGCCGTAGCTGCAGGCGAAGATGATCGTCGTGACCACGGTCGTGCGCCGCAAGGCCGGCTGGAAAAGCTCGGCGATGCTCGGTCGATGCAGTTTGCCGGCGGCTTTCTTTTCCGTCCACATCGGCGATTCCGGCAGGAAAGGCCGGATGATCAGCAGCGGAATCGCCGGAA
This sequence comes from Bryobacterales bacterium, assembly GCA_965242705.1. Classification (GTDB taxonomy): domain Bacteria; phylum Acidobacteriota; class Terriglobia; order Bryobacterales; family UBA6623; genus CATQHP01. The sequence continues at coordinate 2,566,753 of OZ251486.1, read as the reverse complement.
TTAGTCCCGAAAGCAGCGTGTAGCGCCAGGCTTCATGTCCGCCGGCGATGGCCGGGAACGATTGGCCGTAGGTCACGGCGAGGTAGTAGGCGCCGGTGACCATCAGGCCGCCGATCGAGCTGAACGCCTGGGTCCAGCCCAGCACCGCCTCGCGCATCTTCGCTTCGGGGAACAGCTCGGCCAGCCAGGCGACGGCGGCGACGAACTCGACCGACACGCCGACGAACGTCGTGCAGCGGAAGAACAGCAGCCATTCGGGGCTTTGGGCGAACCCGGCGGCGGCGGCGGAAAAGGCGTAGAGCAGGATGCTCCAGACCAGCACGGCGCGCCTGCCGAAACGGTCGGTCAGCCAGCCGCCGAGCAGTCCGAACAATCCGCCGAAAACCGCGGGCGCATAGAAGAGCAGCCCGACCCAGTGGTTGAACTCGGGGCTGCCCGGCGCGGCGTCGGCCAACTCGAGCAGCGCCGGCCGCACGATCAGCGGCAGCATCAGCAACTCGTAGATGTCGAAGGCGAAGCCGAGCGCGGCGACGAAACAGATCAACCACTGCGTGCGCGTGAGTTTGGGGAGAGGCATGGCGGGAACCGGCCGGCGCCGGAGTTGCCATTATAGCCGCAGCGGCGGGGCGGGGCGCGCACGGTCGCGGGTCGGGTTGCCGGCGCGGAGCCTACCGGTCTTTGAGTTGCTCCCAGGTTTGCGGCTGCCACTCCCGTGCCAGCCGCTGGGCTTTGGCGATTTTCTTGCGGGGCATCTTTTTCGCCAGTTGGTCTCTTGCTGAGCGATAGCGTTCCGTTTTTTCCTCTGTAGCTCGCGAAGCCGCCAGATTGAACCATTTGTAAGCTTGAATGCGGTCGCGGGGAACGCCGTTGCCGTTGTGATACATCAGGCCGAGATTGAATTGGGCGGCGGCCTCTCCCTGCTCTGCGGCCAAACGGTACCATTTCACCGCTTCCTTGTAGTCTTGGGGGACGCCCTCGCCCTTGTCATACATCAACCCGAGGTTGGCTTGGGCGTTGGCGTTTCCTTGATCTGCGGCCAAACGGAACCATTTCGCCGCTTCCTTGTAGTCTTGGGGGACGCCCCGTCCCTTGTCATACATTAGTCCAAGGTTGGCTTGGGCGGAGGCGTATCCTTGATCTGCGGCCAAACGGTACCACTTCAGGGCTTCCTGGTAGTCTTGGAGAACACCCCCGCCCCCGTCATACATCAGCCCGAGGTTGAATTGGGCAGTGGCGTTTCCCTGATCTGCGGCCAAGCGGTACCACTTCAGCGCTTCCCTGTGGTCTTGGAGAACGCCTTTGCCGTTGTCATGCATCACCCCGAGGCTGTTTTGGGCAACGGTGTCTCCCTGATCTGCGGCCAAGCGGAACCACTTCAAGGCTTCTTTGTAGTCCTGGAGAACGCCCTCGCCCATGTAATACATCAACCCAAGGTCAGATTGGGCTTCAGCGTCTCCCTGCTCCGCGGTTGAACGCAGTTGTTCGATCTTCGTTGACTGAGCCGCTGCTACGGAGGCCAACGCCAACAGCAGGATCGCGACGTTTCGGAAAGTTGCTTTGCGCTGCATGGCGAGTTTCCATTGTAGCCCCGCCGCCGCGCGGCGGCGCGATAGATACTTGCCTGCCCAAGAGCGCATAAAGCCCGGCCCTGCTGCCAGCCCGATCGGATGTTCGGCATCGCCGTTATGCGGAGGATCGGCGATCTGCGAGCACGGGTAGCCCATCTTCTTCTGTCGCTGGCTCTCTTGAGGATTGATGGGGGTTTTGCTGCCGCCTGTAGCTTGCGAACGTCTATTTATAATCTCGAAAGGCCCCTCCATGCACTGAAATCAGCGCACGGAGGGGCTGCCAAGATTTATTTCTTGGATGCTTTTTTCTTGTTCGGTCTCTGCGTCAAGGCCGAACCGGCGGCTGTTTTAGCTGCCTTGCTGGACTTTGGATTGCGAAGCACCTTGCTTGCAGCCGATGCTGCTCTCTTGCTGGTTACCTCTCGGTTACCTTTTCGCGGCATTCCAATCACCTCCTTTCCGCAAAATATCGCTGGATCTCAAGATACCACTATTCCTTTTCGCCTTCAAATCTTGTTGGGTTACCGGCTCCCGTCAACTGCCGGGCTGGACGGAATTGCGGCGAGCGTCTTCGTCCGCGTCATCCAGCCGGGAGCGCATGGTTCCGACCGGCGCGTTTCCGGCCATGTCGAACCACTTCATGGCTTCCCGGCGGTCGCGGGAGACGCCCCTGCCGTTGGCGTACATCTCGCCGAGGAAGTATTGGGCGTTCGTGTCTCCTTGTTCCGCTGCCTCTCGGTACCACTTCGCCGCTTCGCGGTAGTCTTGGGGGACGCCTTCGCCCTGGGCGTACATCCCGCCGAGGTTGCGTTGGGCGGCGGCGTGTCCTTGCTCCGCGGCCAAGCGGTACCACTTCAGCGCCGCCCGGTAGTCCTGGCGAGCGCCCAACCCCGAGTAATGCCTGTCTCCAAGCCGGTACTGGGCTTCGGCGTCTCCCCGAGCCGCGGACGCAAACGGGTCTTCGCTCTCTCCCGAGGAACAGCCGCAGGCCAAAGCCAGCGCCGCAATCGCAGCGTTTCGAATCAGGCGCTTCGTTGGCATCGCGCTGTTCCCATTGTAGCCCCGCCGCCGCGCCGCAAACCCCGTTGCCCGCCGGGGAACCCATGCGGCTCGTCGGCTTCCGGCCGGCGGGGAATCGCGGGCAGGCCGCTGCCGCAATTCGACACGAGCGGCGCCTATCGGTTTTCAGGTTTCGGCCAAGTCTGCGGCTGCTGCTCGCGGACCAACAGCCGGGCTTCGGCGTGCCCCTGATCCGCGGCCTGACGGAGCCGTTTCGCCGCTTCGCGGTCGTTCTGGGGCAGGCCTTCGCCGTTGCGGTGCATCAGCCCAAGCAGGTACTGTGCGCCGGCGTGTCCCTGGTCTGCGGCCAAGCGCAGCCATTTCGCCGCTTGCGGGTAATCCTGGGGAACGCCTTGTCCCGCGGCATACGCCGCTCCAACGAGGAATTGCGCCTCGACGTGTCCTTGCTCCGCGGCCAAGCGGTACCACTTGGCCGCTTCCCGGTTGTCCTGGGGCAGGCCTTCGCCCTTGCGGCGCATCGTCCCAAGTTTGAATTGGGCTTCGGCGTCTCCCCGCTCCGCTGCGTCCCGAAGCGATTCATGTCGCATCGCGCCGTTTCATTGTAGCCCCGCCGCCGCATTACGCCGCGATGTACTATGCTGTCGAGCAGTGGACAAGCATCGGAACCTGATCATCACGCTTGCGGCGATGGCTGCATTGTCCTGGTTTCTGTACGCGCCGTTGGGCGCGATTGAACGGCGGATCGATTCCGTTGAAAGCAAGGTCGATATGCTCTTGCAGGCGCATTTGCCGCCGGCCGGCCGTCAGCATCCGAACGGCGATGGATCCCGGCCGGCGGCGCGGGCGCAAACAGCGGCGGGCCGCCGCGTTGCGCCACAATAGGAGCTTGCCTGCTCAGGAGCGCATGCGCATCGACCGGCTGCTGGTCGAGCGGGGACTGGCCGACTCTCGGCACAAGGCCCAGGCGATGGTGCTGGCCGGAGAAGTGCTGATCGACGGGCAGAAGGCCGAGAAACCCGGCAGACAGGTCGCCGCCGCGGCGGCGGTGCGCCTCGTCGGCCTGCGGCCGCGCTTCGTCAGCCGCGGCGGGCTGAAACTCGAGGCGGCGCTCGAGCGCTTCAACGTCGATGTGTACGGCGCGATATGCCTCGATATCGGCGCTTCGACCGGAGGCTTCACCGACTGCCTGCTGCGGCGCGGCGCGGCGCGGGTTTACGCCGTCGACGCGGGAACCGCGCAACTCGACTGGCGCATCCGCGCCGATGAGCGCGTTGTCGTCCTTGAGAAAACCAACGCCCGCTTCCTCGCCGTCGAGCACGTTCCCGAGCCCGTTGCTTTCGCCTGTTGCGACGTGAGCTTCATTTCATGCACGATGATTCTTCCGCGTCTTGCGGCGCTGCTCGCGCCCGGCGCGCAGATGGTGGTTCTGGCCAAGCCGCAATTCGAAGTGGGCAAAGGCGAAGTCGGCAAGGGCGGCGTCGTGCGTTCCGCTGCTCTGCGCGCCCGCGCGGTCGAAAGAGTGCGGCGCGCTCTGGCCGCGCTGGGCTTCGCCGCCGTCGAAGCCGTCGAAAGCCCCATCCTGGGCGCCGCCGGCAACAAGGAATTCCTGCTCTACGCCCGTGACCTGCCCGCGGCGCCGCGGCGAGGCGCGCCATGATCCAGCAAGTCGGCATCGTCAGCAAGCCCGGACACGCGGACATCCCGCCGCTGCTCGTCCGCCTGACGGATTGGCTCGACAAGCGGGGCATCGCCTACCGCGTCGATCAGGCTTCGGCCGCTTGTCTCGGCCTGGCCGGAGGCGTCGATCGCAGCCGCGCGGTCGAAGGCTGCGATCTCGTGGTCGCGCTCGGCGGCGACGGCACGCTGCTTTCGGCGGCGCGCGGCGTCGGCGAAGCGGAAATCCCCATTCTGGCGGTCAACATGGGCGGCCTGGGGTTCATCATGACCACCGGCCCGAGCGAGCTCGAGGTTGCGCTCGAAGACGCCGCGCGGGGCGACTACGCGATCGACTCGCGCATGGTCATCGCCGCCGAGGTCGAGCGCGGCGGCGAGACGGTGGCCGCTTTCCGCGCGCTCAACGACATCGTCGTCACCAAGGCCGCGGTCGCCCGGCTGCTGCATCTCGAAGCCTACGCCGACGGCGAATACATCTGCGCCTACCACGCCGACGGCCTGATCGTCTCGACGCCTACGGGGTCCACCGCGTATTCGCTGGCGGCGGGCGGCCCGGTGATGGTTCCCTCCGTGTCGGCGATCTGCCTGACGCCGATATGTCCGCACACGATATCGAACCGCAGCGTCGTTTTGCCCGCGGCGGCGCGCATCGCGGTCAAGGTTTCCGGCGGAGACGACAACAACTTTCTAAGCGCCGACGGCCAGGTCGGCGTCAAGCTCGAGCCCAGCGACCGCGTTCGCGCTTGGAAGGCCGACCACGCGGTGAAGATCTTGCAGCCGCGCAACGTGCGCTTCTTCGACGTGCTGCGCGCAAAGATGCGTTGGGGAGAGAGGTAGGGGCCGCGCCCGTCGGCGCGGCAGCGGATAGCGAAGACGGTCAGCCGGCAAGGCCCAGCCAAGCGAAGAAAACCAGCGCCGCAGCGAGCACGACGTTGATCCATAGCGGATTGCGGAAGGGTTTGCCGACCCACTGCCGGCGGTTGTTCATGACCAGCAGCGTAAGCGCCAGCAGCGGCAGGAACATGGCTCCGAATACGCCGTAAACCAGTTGGATTTGCTTGACCGAGGCGTTCAGCAGGAACAGCGGGACGACCGCGATCAGCGCCAACCAGACGCGGTAGGCCGTCGAGCGGCGCAGCTCTTCCGCGGAGGCGTCCCGCGAACGGATGCAGTCGGCGAACATGTAGGGGATGCTCTGCCAGACTCCCAGCAGGCTGGAGAACACGGCGCCCCAGAAACCGGCCAGGAAAACGGCGCGGCCGAGCGGGCCGACGGCCTCGGCCAAGCGGTCGGCCATCTGCACGGCCAGCGCCGCGCCGCCCTGCTCGACTTCGATTTGCGAGCCGATGACGACCACCGACAGGCCGAAAAGCCCGGTCATGCCGTTGCCCACCGCCAGATCGGTCTTGCATACGCGCAGCATCGCTTGGCCGCGCCGGCCCTGCTCCTGAATCCAGTAGCCGTATGAGAGCAGGGTCACCGTGCCGCCGACGCCGCCGAGCACGGCCAGCACCCAGCGGGGGCCGCTGTCGGGGATGGACGGCGCGAACCCGGCCAGCACTTCGCCCATGGGCGGCGCAACCGCCGCCGCCGCGCCGATCACGGTTACGAACATCAGCCCGACCAGCGCCGCCATGATCGATTCGAAGGCGCGGAAGCTGCCTTTCCAGACCAGAACGGCGCCGGCCAGAGAATGGATGACGGCCCAGACCGCGACCGACGTTTGCGCATCGCCGAGCGGGAAGAACGCCGCGCCGGCCGTGCCGCAGGCGGCGGCCAGCGCCCGCCCGACGATGACCGTGAACAGCGTCAGGTAAGCGAGGAAAAGCCAACGCGCCCCGTCCCCCAGCCGGAAGCGCCAGCCGTCGAGGAGCGTCATGCCTGTGGCCAACTGCCAGCGGGCGACGCCCTCGGTCAGCACGTACTTCAGCGCGGCGCCGACGACGACCGCCCAGAGCAGGCTTGTGCCGACTTCGCTGCCGGCCAGCGCGCCGGTGAGCAGGTCGCCCGCGCCGACGCCGGTCGCCGCCAGCATGATGCCCGGAGCGACCGCGCGGAACGGGCTGAGTTGCCGAGTCTCGTTTGCGGTTTCGTTTGCAGTCTTGTTTTCCGGCACGGTCGGTTTCCCAGCATAGCCCAATCGCAGCGGCGGGGCGCGGCGGGCTTGTCTGTTCAAGCTGATAAGCTGAAAGTTCAGCGCCGCCGATGTTCCGCCCCCTCTGCCGGTCATGACCCGCATCGCGCCTTCCATCCTGGCCGCGGACTTCGCCCGTCTGGGCGAGCAGGCCGCCGCCGCCGCGCAGGGCGGCGCGGAAATGCTGCACGTCGACGTGATGGACGGGCGTTTCGTGCCCAACATTTCGATCGGAGTGCCGGTGGTCGAGTCGTTGTGCGCCGCGACCGGCCTGACGCTCGATTGCCACCTGATGATCGTCGAACCGGGGAAGTACATCGAGGCCTTCGCCAAGGCGGGCGCGCGCATGATCTCGATTCATCAGGAGGCCTGTCCGCACCTCGACCGCGATATCCGCCGGATTCAGGACCTGGGCGTACAGGCGGGCGTCGCGCTCAACCCGGCAACGCCGCTGCACACCCTTGACGAAGCGCTGCCCCTTGTCGATTTCGTGCTGTTGATGAGCGTTAACCCCGGCTTCGGCGGGCAGGAACTCATCCCCGCGGCGGTCGAGAAGGTCAGGGCGCTCGCTGGCGTCCGCGCGCGGCGCGGGCTCGATTTCCCGATCGAAGTCGATGGCGGCGTCGATCTGTCGAACGCCGCCGCGCTTGCCGCCGCGGGCGCCGATATCCTGGTCGCCGGGTCGAGCGTCTTCGGCGCCGCCGACCCGGCCGAAGCCGTGCGCGCGATGCTGCGCTCGACGAACCCGCCGGGCGAGGTCCGCGCGTAATCAGCCGTGGAGGACTGCACACCGCCGCACAGTGGAATCCGCGCGGTGGAATCCTTGTGGCGGAATCGTGCAGAATAGAAGAAAGGCCATGCGTATGAAAACGAAATCCCTGCGGGCCGCTCTCGGCTTGGGCTTGCTGCTGGCGGCGGGCTGCGGGCGAAGCCCCTACGACAACCCCATCGCCAACAATTCGCAGCAGCCGGACAAGATACTGTTCGACAAGTCCATCGAAAACATCGAGAAGCACCGCTACGAGTTGGCGCGCATCACGCTGCAAACGCTGATCAACACCTATCCCGACAGCGAGTACATCGCCAAGGCCAAGCTGGCCATCGCCGACAGTTGGTACCGCGAAGGCACGTCCAGCGCGCTGGCCCAGGCCGAGGCGGAGTACAAGGACTTCATCACCTTCTTCCCCAACATGGAAGAGGCCGCCGAGTCGCAACTCAAGATCTGCCAGATTCATTACGACCAGTTGCAGAAGCCCGACCGCGACAACCGCCACGCGATCCGCGCCGATCAGGAGTGCCGGCAGCTTTTGCTGCGCCACCCCAACAGCGTGTTCCGGCAAGACACCGAACAGCTTTTGCGCAACGTCCAGGAATTGATCGCCGAGGGCGAGTACCGCGTCGGCAAGTTTTACGTGGGCAAGGGCAGCTTCCGCGCCGGCGCCAACCGGCTGCAGGCGATGGTCGAGCACTACCCGCTCTTCAGCAAGGCCGACGAGACGCTGTGGGAGCTTGCCGAGACCTATGAGAAGCTGGGCGACAACTTCGAGGAGCAGGAAGCGGACGCCTACCGGCAAATCGTCAGCAGCTATCCGTTGAGTCCCTACGTCGAAGAGGCCAAAGAGCGCTTGACGGCGATGGGCAGAGAGATTCCCGAATCCGACCCCGATCGCTTCGAGCTGCACAAGTACAACGTGGAGAACCGCGTTTACCGGGGCCGCCTGGGCAGTTTCTGGGGGATGTTCGCCGGGAAGCCCGACCTGGGTCTGGCGGCCAAGGCCGGCGACCCGATGCTGACCACGCTCATGCCGCGCACGCCGCCGGGCATTCGCGCCGCGGCGGAGGCGGCGGCCGCCCAACCCAGCGCCGAAGTGGCGGTGGAAACGATTTCCGGTCCGAGCGCTCTCGACACCGAGCCCGACGCGCGCAGGAACCAGCCTCGGCAAGAACAGCCGCAATAGATTTCACGTGGCCGACATACTCATCGCCGACGACAATCCGCACGTCCGGCACATGGCCGAGGAAATCCTTGCGCCGGAAGGGCACCGCGTCAACGGCGTTTCCGACGGGAAGGCCGCCCTGAGCAGCATTCGGGAAGCCGGCCCCGATCTGGTCTTGCTCGATACGAAGATGCCGCGCGCCGACGGTCTGGAAGTGTGCCGCGATATCCGCGCGGACCCCGGCATTGCCGGCGTGCGCGTCGTGATGCTCGCCGGTCCGCTCGACCCCCTCGACAGCGAAGGCGCCGGCGCGCAAGGCTTCGATGCGGTGCTGCAAAAGCCTCTCGACGCGGACAGCCTGTTGCAGACCGTAAACGAACTGCTCCGCGGGCGCGGCGGCGATGCCGTTTCCTCCGCGCAAGACGCCGCCGCCCCCGCGGAGGTCGATCCGCTTACGCACTTGGTCGAAGAAACGCTGCTGGGCAGACAGGAACGCTTTGTGGAAAGCGAGATTCGCCGGGCCGTCGGAGACGCCATGGCCGCGGCGCTGCCGGGAGTCGTCGAGCGCGTTACCGTCGAAGTCAGCCGCAAGCTCAAAAGGATATGACCGCCGCGGGCCGCCGTGAGCCTGAGCATGAAGGCGCCCCTGCGCCGGCCGGGGCGTCCGCCTTGCCCGCGGCGGCGGAAGACGCGCCGCGGCCGGAGAAGCGCGAACCCTCGCCTTACGACGTCAGCATCGAAGAGTTCGAGGGGCCTCTGGATCTGCTGCTCGAGCTGATCCGCAGGCGCCGCGTCGATATTTTCGATATCCCCATCGCCCGGATCACCGATCAATATCTCGACTGCATTCGCCGCGCTGAAGAATTGAACGTCGAAATCGGCGCCGAGTTCGTTTTGATGGCCGCGACCCTGATCCAGATCAAATCGAAGCTGCTGCTGCCCGAGGATCCGACGATTCCGCCCGAAGAGCGAGAAGACCCGCGGGAAGAGCTGGTGCAGCAGTTGCTCGACCGCGAAAAGTTCCTGCAGGCGGCGCAAATGCTCAAGCACAAGCGCGTTGTCGAAGAAAACGTCTGGTCGGTTTCGGGGGCGGAAGAGTTCGCCGGCGAAGACGATGAGGAGCCCGGCCTGGAGGTCGCCCTGTTCGATCTCGTGCAGACGTTCGAAGAAGTCCTTGAGCGGTTCAAGAACCGTCCGACGATCGAGATCGACGAAGAAGACGTTTCCGTTACGAGCCGCATCGCCTATCTGAAAAATCTGTTGATGAGCGAAGACCGCCCGATTTCCATTCGCAGCGTCTTTTTGCGGCAGCCGAGCCGCCGCGCGCTGGTGGTTACGTTTTTGGCGCTGTTGGAGTTGGCCAAGGCGCGGGCGGTGGTGCTGACCCAGTCGGAAATCTTCGGCGATATCGTCATGCGCAAGCACAAGATGTTCGATGCGGCGTTCCACGACGCCGGGGTGTTTCCGGTTATCGACGAAGGGGGCGGGGCGTGAGCGGCGAGGCGCGTCCCGAGACGGAAGCGGCGGCCGCGGCCGCGCAGCAGACGCTGCCCGGCGCCGCGCCCGGCGCGGAAGAGCGGCAAGCCCTGCTCGAAGCCGTGATCTACGCGGCGGACGACCCGCCGACCGTCGCCGATCTGGCCGCGGGCCTGGGTCTGCCGGCGCCGTTGGTGAAACAGGACGTCGAAGCGCTCGTCGCCTCGTACCGCTCGGCGGCGCGGGGAATCGAGATTCGCCCGGTCGCCGGCGGTTTCAAGATGTTCACCAAGCCCGAGTATCATGAGGCCGTCAGAAATTTCGCGAAAACGCTTCGCCCCAAGCTGCGGCTGTCGCTGCCGGCGCTCGAAACGCTGGCCGTCATCGCCTACAAGCAGCCGGTTACCGTTCCCGAAATCCAGGCCGTGCGCGGCGTCAATGCGGCGGGCGTCATCCATACCCTGCTGAAGCATCGGCTGATCGCCGCCGCGGGCCGCAAGAAAGTCATCGGCCGCCCGATGCAATACAAGACGACGAGGGAATTCCTGGTGCATTTCGGCCTGAACGACTTGGGTGATTTGCCCAGCCTGAAGGAAGCCGAAGAACTTGGCCGCGCCGCCCTCGGCGAGGAGAACGTCGAAGCGCCCGCCGAGGAAGCTGCGGGGGGCGCTCCGGCCTCAGCGGAAGAAAAAGGCGCGGAGGCCGCCGCCGAGGCCGAATCGTAGCATCGGGCGGGCGGTTTCTCGATCGGAACGGGGGCGCGCAAGCGAGTCATGCCGGAACGGCTGCAAAAAATTATCGCCGGCGCGGGCGCCGCCTCGCGACGCAAGGCCGAAGAGTGGATCGCCGCCGGCCGCGTGAGCGTCAACGGCGAAGTCGTCACCGCGCCGGGCAGCAAGGCCGACTTGGCCGGCGACCGCATCCTCGTGGACGGCAAGCCCCTCGAACCCGCGCTCCGGCGCCGCTATTTCGCCCTGAACAAGCCCAAGGGGTGCGTGGCCACGACCAGCGACCCGCAGGGCCGGCGCACCGTGCTCGACCTGCTCGACAAGCGCAACCGCAAGGGAATCTACCCGGTCGGCCGGCTCGATTACAACACCGAAGGGCTGCTGCTGCTGACCAACGACGGAGACTTCGCCAACCGCATCCTGTCGGCCAAGAACGAGATTACGAAAATCTACGAGGTGAAGGTAAGCGGCGCGCCTTCGGCGGAGCAGATCGACAAGCTGCGCCGCGGCGTGCGGCTCGACGGACGACTCGCCGCGCCCGTTGCGATCAAGCTGCTGCGGCGGGCGAAAAACCCCTGGTGCGAAGTCGAGCTTGCCGAAGGGCGAAACCGCCAAATCCACCGCATGTTCCGCGCCGTCGGGCTTCTGGTGGAGAAGATTCGGCGGGTGCGCATCGGGCCGCTGACGCTCGGCGATCTGCCGCCCGGGAAGGCCAGGGAACTGCGGCCCGCGGAAGTCAGGCGGCTGTTGGCGCCGCCCGCTGCGGATGAAAAGCCGCCCAAGCGCAAGCGCGCGCCGAAGGCGGCCGGGGAGCCGCCGCGGGGCCGCCGCCCGGCGCGTCCCCGCGGCAAGCCGCGCAAAGCCGCTCCCGGCCGCCGGGCGGGGCGGTCGTGAATTCCCCAAAAATTGCTGTCGCTCGCAAAAACGTCTTCCCCGGCTTACGCCTCGCCGCCGTCCGGCAGCGCGGCCGCCGCCCCGCGCACGTCGAGCTTGCCCGTAACCACGTCGGCGATCAGCCGCTCGCGGTACTCGCGCATCAGTTCGATCTGGCGGCGGGCGCGGGCCGCTGCGGCGTCGATGCGGGCGGTTTCCCCGTCCAGATAGGCGGCGATGGCGGCCTGCTCGGCAAGGGGCGGGACGGGGAGCCTCACCGACTTGATGGCGTTATGGGAAAGACCATATCGTGTAACACCGTTTGCTTTCACGTGAAATTGATACGTGATGGCTTTGCTTTGCAATGTTCGAAATAGATATTCGCCCAAAACAGATTCAGATAACGGGCGGAGCAACGCCAAATGATAGCCGCTGATAAGATCATCCTGAGCGTTCTCAACAAGCGCCGGAACTCCGATGTCATTCCATGTCTCAGAGTCCTTTGTAATCAATACGTCGCCGGATTGCAGCCGAAAATGTTCGATCTCGTTCTCAGTTGCTGTCGCTTGCATGAAAACCATTTCGGATCGGATACGATCATTCTTATAAACATCAACATAGTTGCAAAGACGAACCGGCTGCTCATTCTCTTTCGTGTGTTTATCGACGTTACTAACTCGCATTTCAGAGATAGTGCGCAACCGCCGCACTTCCCAATGCGCCGGTACGTCGCCGAGCCACTCGACGCCGGAGGGCTTGAGGCGGACGTTGGCATCGAGGCCGCGGGTCACGGCTTGCTGGATGATGGCCTGCTTCTCCTCCGCCAACAGCGCAACCAGCTTCTCCTTGCCGCGAATATAGCGCTCGATGCGCCCGCCCACATGGTCCAGATAGCGCACAATGGCGTTCTGCTCAGCGAGCGGCGGACAGGGAAACGGAGCTCCTAAAAACGCTTCATCGGTCAGTTGAAGCCGAGAAATCCAAATTCCCTTCGAGCGTACTTGCAATTCCCATTGAAAAACAGCCGATCTCACCAAATAATGAATGAATTGCGGGTTGACCAGATTTGACAATGGGCGATAGACACCGTAAGCAGAGCTTACGATACCGTGATACCGAGACACACCCAATCCGTACGCCCAAGCCCACAAGCTGTTGACAACCAAATCTCCCGGCCAGCAAAGTTTGTATCCGACATATGATTCTGCCTTGAACATCGTCACGTTGGCCGATTCGCGCGGCACAACGCCTCGCTCGGAAGAAACAGTCAACAATTCCTCGTTCCCGGTCTGAGAACGGATATCGACAGGCTGAAGCAGAGTCTTACCTCGCCGCACTTCCCAATGCACCGGCACGTTGCCGAGCCACTCTAGATCGGAGGGCTTGTATTCTGGATAAGGTTTACAAGAAGAAGCCACGATTCGTTATGTGGGTTTTGTCGAATATTCCCAAAACTGATTCAGTCCGACCAGCCACCAGCACAGTAGCCGCTTTTATTTTGTACAAATTGCCGTCGTCCATTATCGGGATCTGCTCTATAACGCCATTCGAATGCCCGATGAATCCAGCCGCGAACATCGGATATCTGAGAAAACAAATTATTATAAATTAATGCGTAGGGATCTTTCCCTCTACAATTATCCGCAAGTCTGGGCGGTACCCGATAGAGATTAATTGGTTCAGAACCATAGTCAGGGTGATCAGGGAGAAGAATTCCCAACAAGCCGCACCGAGAATTCCTCTTGGTATCCCTTAGACTGGAGCCAATTTCCCAATCCACATGCTTCCGTTGCCAAGTGCAAGGGCCTATCAGCACAACCGTAACTGTTGCATCGCGAATGAAATCGTCGCGGATTTTCTGGCGAATCGTCTCCGTAGAAAGATAACCGTCATCGATATCTCCGTCCCCAACCGATTTGTCAATAAACTCACTTCCTGCGAATCGAACAAAATAATCCTTGTAATCTTGATCGTTATGATGAAAACTGACAAAAACTTTGTGATTTGGGAGTTGGTACATTATTTTTCTCCTTCGGAGTGTTCCAGGTCGGTTAAATCCTCCACGCCCGCAATCTCTGCCAGCATGCGATTGTAGCTGCGCAATTTCTTTTGCAACTCGATCAGTTCATTACGGAATTCTCCCCGCTTGATTTCGCCATCAAAATCTTCCGATAGAGATTCTCTATGCCATTTTGCGGTGAAGGGCCGCACAACCTGGTTCAACACCGGTATGGCAACTTTACTGAACTGGATAGTTTTTCGCCCACGCCGGCGTAATATCTCACGAGTAGTTGGGAAAAGGGAGTAAACGCTGTCCAAAGCCGTTTTTTCATCCCCCGCTTCGGACGGCAGCGGTTGGGTAACGATTCGAGTCAACATCTCAACGTACAACTCCCAAGCAGCATCTCGATCATCCTCTTTGAAGGCGACATCCAGTTCCACTCCCTTCGTACTTAGCTTAACCTTTTCTAATTGGAATTTCCTGAACAACTCCTTGAGATTCATTTCAGGTTTCCCCGCAATCTCCGCCGCCGGCCCCTTCGTCTCCCGCTCCAAAACCATGATATCAACTCAGATTCCTTCCAGCGGGCGTATCGGCCACAGCTTGTAGAAGTGGCGGATACGCGCTCTCCCGACCAACCGATTCCCTGAGCGCGAACCGGTTCTTCCACTGGCGCAGGCACTGTTCCACGATGCGTTTCGCGTCGGCTTCCGGCTGCTCCAAGGCGATTTTGCGCAGAACGTCGGTTCCGAAATCCTCGACTTCGGCGAAACTCAGGCCGCGCAGCCGTTGAGCCAGACTGCGCGGCGGCAGTCCCAGGGAATGTTTTGTTCGCTGCTCGAACTGCTTGAACCACTGCTCGATCTGACGCTGCTTCGGTTGGGGCAACTCCAGGCGAATCTGGAAGCGGCGCCATACGGCGCGGTCGAGAAGCTCCGGGTGATTGCTTGCCGCCGCGACCACGACATAGCTGGGCAGGGCGTCGATCTGCAGCAGCAGCGAACTGACGACGCGCTTGATTTCGCCGGTCTCATGGATGTCGCCGCGCTCCTTGCCGACGGCGTCGAACTCGTCGAAGAACAGGACGCAGCGGCAGGCTCTGGCCTGCTCGAAGACTTGGCCGATGCGCTGTGCGGTCTCGCCCAGGTAGCTGCCGATAACTGCGTCGTAGCGCACAACCAGCAAGGGGGCGCTCAAGGCTTCGGCGAGCGCCTCGGCGAGCGTGGTCTTGCCGTTGCCCGGCGGCCCGGCGAGCAACACGCGGTGGCGCGGTTCGAGGCCGTACGAGCGCAACAGGTCGGCGCGGTGCTGTTCCGCCACCAGTCCGCGGACGGCCTGCTCGGCGGCGGCGGGCAGGATCATGTCTTCGAGGCGGCGAACCGGGACCGTCTCCGCCGCCAGAGGGAGCGCGGACGAACCGGGAGACCGCGGCGCGGGCGGCGCGTAGCGGCCGTTGGGTTCGTTCTGAAGCTGGGCAAGCATCCGGTCGGCCAGGATGGTATGCCGTTTCGCCCGCTCGTCGGCGGCCAGCGCTTCGACGGTTTTGCGTATGCGCGCCTGGTCCCCCTGTCTGCCGGCCTTGATCAGGCCCAGAATCAAATCCGCGCGCGCCATAACGGTTGTTGCCCCGCGCCTGCCGCAGCTTCGGCGAAGATCGGGTTCACGAGCGGGCTTCCGTCACGCTCGTTTGCGTAATGATATCACCGAGCGGCCCTTCGGCCCCGGTGCCGGGACGCCGGCTGCGGATTTACCCCGATGGCGCAGCGGCTGCGGCTTAACCCAACCGCCGAAGCGATGCCTGCATGGCCGCGCCGCTCACGCTGCGGGGCAATTTCACGCCGCCAGGACCTCATCGCGGACAAAGCGCAGGCGGATCGACTTGGGCCGCTGCAAGGAGTCGTCGAAGTGACAGTCCACGGCTTCCTTGACGTTGCGGCGGATTTCTTCGAGCGAGTCGCCTTGGGTGTGAATCCCGCAGCCCAATGCGCTTGCCGCGTATCCCCCGTCCACATCGTCTTCACTGACTTCGAAAATGATTTCAGTCATGATGTCGTCTCCGGCGGGTATTGCATTTTATCCAATTCGATTGTACGCGCGGGGCCGTCTTGCCGTCCGCTTGCGGCGGGCGCGGGCGTTTCAACGGCGGGGCGGTCTTGATAGCATTTGGTATGCGCTTGCTGCAGGCGGCCAGGTCCGCGTTGGGAGCCTTGGGCGGTTCGCTGCCGCGGCTGCTTTCCATCGCCCGCGAACTCGGCCTCGAGGTGGTCGGCTTCGTGTACTGGGTTTTCGCCGCGCTGTTCATTTTCAGCCCCTACGGCTTCATCGAAGCGTACCGCTCGCTGCCCGACAGCCTCATGCGCCTGCTGCTCTCCGGCGGCGGCGCGTTGATGTGGGCGTGGTTCGGCTACACTTCGTTTCGGCGGGCGAAGAAAATCGCGCGCGAGCGCTGAGCCGGCGGGTTTTCGCATGAAGGAACTGTACCCACTGAAGCCGCCTGCCGAAGACCCGAATATCGGCCTTCCGGGCGAGTTTCCCTATACGCGCGGCATTCATCCGGGGATGTACCGCGATCGCCTTTGGACCATGCGCCAGTACGCCGGCTACGGCGGCGCCGGACAGTCGAACGCCCGCTACCGCAGCCTGATCGCGCGCGGCGCCGCGGGGCTTTCCGTCGCCTTCGATCTGCCGACGCAGATGGGCTACGACTCCGACGCCGCGCAGGCATTGGGCGAGGTCGGCCGCGCGGGCGTCGCCGTCTCGTCCGCCGCCGATATGGAGCAGCTTTTCGAAGGCATCCCTCTGGAGCGGGTTTCGACGTCGATGACGATCAACGCCACGGCGGCGATTCTGCTTGCGCTGTATGTTTCCGCCGCCCGGAAACAGGGCGCGCCGGCGGACGCTTTGAGGGGAACCGTTCAGAACGACGTTCTCAAGGAATACATCGCCCGCGGAACCTACATCTACCCGCCGCGGGCGTCGATGCGCATCGTTACCGACCTGTTCGCTTGGGCGGCGCGCGAGGTTCCGCAGTGGAACGTCATTTCGATCAGCGGCTACCACATGCGCGAGGCCGGGGCTACGGCGGCTCAGGAACTGGCGTTCACCCTGGGCAACGCCGCCGCCTATATCGAAGCCGCCGTAAAAGCCGGGCTCGAGGTCGATAGCTTTGCGCCGCGGCTCTCGTTTTTCTTCAGTTGCGACCGCAATTTTCTGGAAGAGATCGCCAAGTTCCGCGCCGCCCGCAGGCTCTACGCGCGGTTGATGAAAGAGCGTTTCGGCGCGCGCAGCCCGCGTTCGATGAAGATGCGGTTCCATACGCAGACCGCCGGTTCGAGCCTTACCGCGCAGCAGCCCAAGGTCAACGTCGCGCGCACCGCGCTTCAGGCCCTGGCCGCGGTTCTGGGCGGTACGCAGTCCCTGCATACGAACTCGCTCGACGAGGCGCTGGCTCTGCCCACCGAAGAGGCCGCTGCGCTTGCCTTGAGAACCCAGCAGGTGATCGCCCATGAAACCGGCGTCGTGAATACGGTCGATCCGTTGGGCGGGTCGTACTGCATCGAAGGGCTTACCGACGAGCTCGAGGAGCAGGCTCTGGCCTACATCGAACGCATCGATGCGCTCGGCGGCATGGTCGCGGCCATCGAGCAAGGCTACGTCCAGCGTGAAATCCAGGATTCGGCCTACGAGATGCAGCGGAAAATCGAGACGGGAGAACAAAAAATCGTCGGGGTCAACGCTTGGCGCGCCGCGCATGAGGAGTCGGCGCCGACGCTGCGCATCGACGCCGAGCAGGAGCGCCGCCGCGCCGCCGAACTGGCCGCGTTCCGCTCGCGGCGCGACGGGGACGCCGCCGCGGCCGCGCTGGATGCGCTTTCCGAACGCGCGCGCGGGTCGGAAAACCTGATGCCGGCGATCCTGGCGGCGGTCGAGGCGAAAGCCACGGTGGGCGAAATTTCCGATGCGCTGCGCGCTGCGTTCGGCGTTTACGAGGAGCAGGTCGTGTTGTGACTGCGCCCGTTTCGCACCGCCTCCGTCGTTGACTAAACTGAGGGTATGGTCCGCTGTTTGCTTGCGCTCGTTCTGTTGATTCCGCTTTGCGCCGGCGCGGAGTGGCGGCAATGGCGGGGCGCCGAGCGCAACGGCATATCGAGCGAGACCGGATTGGCGGACAGTTGGCCCGAGGACGGCCCGAAGAAACTCTGGACCGCCGCCGGCCTGGGCCGGGGTTTCTCTTCGTTCGCCGCTTCCGGCGGACGGTTGTTTACCCAAGGAGAGCGCGCGGGCCTGCAGTACGTGACCGCCCTCGACGAGGCGACCGGCAGGAAGCTCTGGGAAACGCCCAACGGACGCGGCTACAGCGATCGCCGCGGCGGCGGCCCGCGCGGCACGCCCACCGTGGACGGAGACCGCGTTTATGCGCTTAGCGCCGGGGGCAACCTGATCTGCCTCGAGGCGGCAAGCGGCAAAAAGATATGGGAAAGCAATTTGCTCGACCGCTTCAAGGCGTCGAACATTCGCTGGGGCATCAGCGAATCGCCCCTGATCGACGGCGGGAAGGTCATCGTCAACCCGGGCGGACGGGGCGCTTCCGTGGTTGCTCTCGACAAGAACGACGGCAAGCTCATCTGGAAATCGCAAAGCGACAAGGCCGGTTACTCCTCGGCGATCGCGGTCGAAGTCGAAGGCGTGCGGCAATACATCCTGTTCACAGGCGCAAGCGCGGTCGGTTTGCTGGCCAAAAACGGCGAATTGCTGTGGCGCTACGGTGGCGCGGCCAACGGTACCGCAAACATCGCGACGCCGATCTTTCACGACAACCACGTCTTTCTGTCGAGCGCCTACGGCACCGGCTGCGCGCTGCTCAAGCTCACCGCGGGCGGCGCGGAAGAGGTTTACTTCAACCGCGGTATGCGCAATCACTACAGCAGTTCAGTGCTTCTCGACGGCGTGTTGTACGGTTACTCCGGCAACGCCCTGACGGCCATGGATTTCAAGACGGGAGAGGTGATTTGGCGCGACCGCAGCGTGGGCAAGGGGCAGGTCATCTTCGCCGACGGCAAGCTCTACCTGTACGGCGAAGCCGGCGTCCTGGGCATGGCCCGCGCCGCGCCGGACGGCTATCATGAACTGGCCCGCCACGAGATCGGCCGCGGCGGCTATCCTACCTGGGCGCTGCCGGTCATTTCCGGAGGCAGGCTCATTGTCCGCGATCAGGAGACGGCACGGGCTTTCGATATTCGCGAGTGACGTCGTTGAGCGCGGCGCCGTCGAGGCGCAGCACCAGCGCCTCTTCTTCCTCGCGCGGCGTCTGTTCGAAGCGGGGCCGCTCGGCTCGATAGCGCCCGCTCCCGTTCCCGCCGCCGTCGGGAAGCAGGTAAACGTCCCGGACGTTCCACAACCTGAAAGGGCGGTCGTAAACGGCTCCCCAGAAGAGCGGCTCATCGACGCCGGCCAGATAGATCGTTTTGCGCGGATGCCGCCGGCGCGTCTCGACTACGCCCTCGACAAGCGGCTTGACCCGCTGCCCGCGGACGTAGTGGTAGAACATCTGCGCGCGGCCGACGGGCAGCGCCGACAGGAGATAGACGCAGACGAGGGCGGAAGCGGCGGCCGCGGTCGGCGCGCTGCGGTTCAACGCCGTTTGCAAGCCCCAGCCGGCCAGCAGGGCAATCCCGGCCGAAGCCAGAAACGGGTAGTAGTCCATGCGGTGGCCGCCGAGAGGCAGGTACGGGGCGATGGCGATGACGAACCAGGCAAGCAGGAACAGCCCGCCCTTGCGTCCGCGGCGGCGCAGCGTCCAGGCGAAGCCGGCGAGCGCCGCGGTCAGCAGGAGGGTCCCCGCGGGGCCGAACCAGGGTTCGACTCCCGAAACCAGATGGAGCTGCGCCGGGCCGAGAACGCGCCCCCAGAAATCGACAAGCGCGTCGACCAGGGAAGAAATGCTCAGGTCGGGCGCGTACGGCCCGGCGGGGCCGCCGCCGGCGAAGGCCGCGCGCAGAGCGGCGTAGGCGCCGGCGGGCAGCCAAAGAGGCAGCGTTCGACGCAGCAGCTTCGGCGCGCAGAGCGCGGCGTACGCGGCAGCCAAGGCGGGGTAAACGACGATCAGTTCCAGGACGCCGAACCCGATCAGATAGAGCGCCCATTGCGGGCGCAGATCTCGCTTGTGGCCGCCCGCTGCGAAGCGCAGCAGAAAATGGAACGCGCCGAAGATGCAGCAGGCGCAGGCAATCTGATTGAACGACGAAGACCACGACATGGGCACGGCCAACGATGGGTTGGCGGTCCAGAGAAGCGCGGCGAAACAGCCCGCGGCCGCCGACCCCGTCAGACGGCGGCCCACGGCGTTGAGCAGCAGCAGGTTGAGCGTCTGAACAAGGAAAGCGGTCAGGCGGTAGGGCAGAGCCCAGGTTCCGAACAGGCCGGAGTAAACGATGAAGAAAAGACGTTCGCTCAGGGGCCGAACCGTGCCTTGCGCCATCGGCTCGAACAGGGCGCGCGGCCAGTCGGCAAGGCCGCGGATCTGCGCGCGAAGCCCGAGCCAGGCGAAATCGTCTTGCTGCAATTCGCAAAAAAGCCCCTGCCAATAAACGGCCAGACTGATTATCGGCGGCGCGGCCCAGAGCGCGAAGTCGATGCCGCGGCGGCTTGCGCTCAGGCGGTCGAGCGCAGCGGCCGGGGAGCGCAAAAACGATCGCAATGATCGCACTGAGCCGGTTTTCATCGTTGGGGGGCGGGGGGCTTTCAAGGCGGTTCGCCGGCAGGGCCGCGAATCGGCCCCTCCTAATACGGCCGGATGCGCTCGGGCAAGGGGTCGCGGGTTTCCATGATCTTGAGCAGCAGCCGGTGACGCATCCTGTCGCGCAGCGCCGTGTCGGTCGAAGCGGCGTTGCGCAACTGGTGCGGGTCGCGCGCGAGGTCGAAAAGCAATTCCTCTCCGTTGGCATAGACGGCGTAGGCGGCTTCGCGGCTGCGCAGGATGCGGTTGTTGATCCCCTGCATGTAGATCGCATCGCGGCCCTTGCCGCCGCGGATCACCGGCAGCAGCGTCGTTCCCTGATTGCCTTTCGGCGGCGGCAGGCCGGTCATTTGCAGCAGCGTGGGCATGACGTCGACGATCTCGACCAACTCGTCGATGCGCTTACCCCGCGGCACGCCCGGCCCGGCCATGACCAGCGGAATGCGCATCGCCCCGTCGTACGGGTAATCGGACTTGCTGAGGATGCCGTGGTCGCCGAGATAGTCGCCGTGATCGGAGGTCAGCACCCAGACGGTGCGCTCCCAGAGACCGAGTTCCCTGACCTTGCGCATCATCTTGCCCACGTTTTCGTCGAGGTGCGTGACCATGGCGTAGAAGTGCCGGCGGTAATCGTCCCATTGCTCCGCGTCGTACCGCGAGCGCGCGGACTGCAAGCGTTGGGCGAAAATCGGCGGCAGGAAGTCGGTCTCGTCCGCGCGCTGGTAGCGCGGCGGCAACTCGCGGTTCTCGTAGCGGGCGAGCGCCGAGGCGGGCGGGTTCAATGGCGGATGCGGCGCGTAAAAGCCCGCGTGCAGAAACAGCGGGCGCTCGGGGAAGCGCTTGCTCGCGTCTTCGAGAAAGGCGTTCGACATCTCGGCCACGAACGAGGCATGCGTCGTATCGTCCTCGCCGGCGAACGTGTAATACTCCATCGCCTTGCGCTCGCCGGGCATGGTCACGCGCGCGTTTTCCCTCGCTTGCGGGCCTTTCGACCACAGCCAGCGGCCGTAAGCGTCGTCGTAACAGCCCGGCTCGTCGGAGATGCGCATCTGGTGGAAGCCGTACGGTTTGTAGGGTTCGCGGTGGTCGCGGTCTTTGTGCGGCATGAAATGCAGCTTGCCCATCTGTCCGGTGTAGTATCCGGCCTCGCGCAGGACGTGGGTCAGCGTCACCTCGTCGTCGGGCATCATGACGCCGTTGGAGATCAGGCCGTGCGCGTTGGGATAGCGTCCGGTCATCAGCGAGGCGCGGTTCGGCGTACAGGCCACGCCCACGGTGTAGTGATGGAGAAAGGTCGTTCCGCCGCGCGCCAATTCGTCGATATGCGGCGTTACGATGGCCGGATTGCCGTTGGCCGCGATGTGGTCCCAGCGCAGATGATCGCCGGTAATCAGGACGATATGCGGCAATGCTTTCATCCGCTCGGTGACCGCGGGAGGGAAATAGTCCGCTTGGGGAAACGCCGGCAGCGCGGCCAGGAAAAGAGCCGGGAGTCGCATGGCTCTCAAGAAGATAGCAGCCGCGGCCGGGCGGCGCGCGGCTATGTCTTGCCGTTGAAGAGTTTCTTCAGCGGGTCGTAGAAGCGATCGACGATGCGTTCCTTGAGCGGGATGATGGCGTTGTCGGTGATGGCGATTTCTTCGGGGCAGACCTTCGTGCAGCATTTGGTGATGTTGCAGTAGCCGATGCCGTGCTCGTCCTTGAGCGCCTTCAGCCGTTCGGCTTCGTCGATCGGGCTCATTTCGAGCCCCGCGGCGTGGACGAAGAAACGCGGCCCGACGAACTCCTCGTGCAGACGGTGCTCGCGCAGCACGTGGCAGACGTCCTGGCAGAGGAAGCACTCGATGCATTTGCGGAACTCGTGGGATCGCTCCACGTCGGGCTGCTGGATGGTCCAGGTGCCGTCGGCGTTGTCGGCGTCTCTCGGCTTGAGCGGCGCCATGGTTTCCTTGACCCGGTAATTCCAGGAGACGTCGGTAACCAGATCGCGCACCAGCGGAAAGGTTTTGAGCGGCTCGATCGTAATCTCGCGGCTGGTGTCGAGCGACGACATCCGCGTCATGCACATCAACCGCGGGTTGCCGTTGATCTCCGCCGAACATGAGCCGCATTTGCCCGCCTTGCAGTTCCAGCGGCAGGCCATGTCCGGCGCCTGCTCGGCCTGGATTTTGTGGACAACGTCAAGCACGACCATGCCCTCGTCATAGTCGCTGCCGTATTCTTCGAAGCCCCCCGTTGCGCTTTCTCCCCGCCAGATTCGAAGCGTTGCTTTTGCCATATCCGATCGTTTTCCCTATGCCTGCTGCTGCTCGTCGATGATTGCCTGAAGATGGTCGGGAATCGGCTGCGCATCGTGCTGTTCGAGCTCCATGCCGCCGTCTTCTCTTTGCCGCACGGCGTGATTGACCTTGCCGAAACGCTCCACCTTGTCGGGGAAGTCCGAGCGGGCGTGCGCCCCGCGGCTTTCCTTGCGCGCCAGCCCCGAGCGGGTAACCGCCTCGGCCACGGTGAGCAGGTTCCTCAGGTCGAGTGCGGTATGCCAGCCGGGGTTGTACTCGCGGTTGCCCGGCGGCGCGGCCATGAGGGCGCGCCCGCGCAGGCGGTCGATGGCTTCCAGCGCTTCGATCATCTCGTTTTCATGGCGCACGATGCCGACTTTGGCCTGCATCGTTTGCTGGAGCTCGTGCTGGATGGCGAACGGGTTTTCTCCGTCGCCGCCCCGTTCCAGAGGCGCTGTCGCCCAGCGCTCGGCGTTCTCGACTGCCTGCCCGTCGATGCGGGCGGCGCCGTTTTCGCGGGCGAACGCCGCGGCGTACTCCCCGGCGCGCTTGCCGAAGACCAGCAGATCGGACAGCGAGTTGCCGCCCAGCCGGTTGGCGCCGTGCAGGCCGGATGCGCACTCGCCGGCGGCGAACAGCCCCGGCACGCTGCTCATTTGCGAATCGGCGTCCACGTCGATGCCGCCCATGACGTAATGCGTCGTGGGGCCGACTTCCATCGGCTCTTTGGTGATGTCGATGCCGGCCAGTTGCTTGAACTGGTGGTACATGCTGGGCAGCTTGCGCTTGATGTGCGCTTCGCTGTCGGACATTTTTTCCTTGATCCAGGCGATGTCCAGGTAAACCCCCCCGTGGGGGCTGCCTTTGCCTTCCTTGATCTGGCGCACGATGCAGCGCGCCACGTGGTCGCGGGTCAACAGCTCGGGCGGCCGTCGCGCGTCCTTGTCGCCCGTTACGTAGCGCCAGCCCTCGTCCGGGTTGTCGGCGGTCTGGTGCTTGTAGAGGTCGGGAATATCGTCGAACATGAAGCGGCGGCCTTCGGAGTTCTTGAGCACGCCGCCTTCGCCGCGCACGCCTTCGGTGACCAGAATGCCCGCGACGCTGGTCGGCCAGATCATCCCGGTAGGGTGGAATTGCACGAATTCCATGTCTTTCAGGACGGCGCCGGCGCGGTAGGCGAGCCCGTGGCCGTCGCCGGTGTATTCCCAACTGTTCGACGTGATGCGGAACGACCGCCCGATTCCGCCCGTGGCCAGAACGACGGCCTTGGCCGCGAAAACCTTGAAGCGGCCGCGCTCGCGGTCGTAGGCTGCGGCTCCCGATACGCGCCCGTCGTCGGTCAGCAACTCGATGACCGCGTGCTCCATGTGAACGTCCATGCCCAGATGGACGCCGTGGTCCTGAAGCGTGCGGATCATCTCCAGCCCCGTGCGGTCGCCGATATGCGCCAGCCGCGGGTAGCGGTGGCCGCCGAAGTTCCGCTGCAGGATGCGGCCGTCGCCGGTGCGGTCGAAAAGCGAGCCCCAGGCTTCCATTTCCTTGACCCGCTCGGCCGCTTCGCGGGCGTGCAATTCGGCCATCCGCGACTTGTTCAGATACTGCCCGCCGCGCATCGTGTCGGCGAAGTGAACCTTCCAGTTGTCGCGCTCATCGACGTTGGCCAGCGCCGCCGCCATGCCGCCCTCGGCCATCACCGTATGCGCCTTGCCCAGCAGCGACTTGCAGACGATGCCGACCTTGACGCCGGCGTTTGACGCCTCGATTGCGGCGCGCAAGCCCGCGCCGCCCGCGCCCACGACGAGCACGTCGTATTCGAAAGTTTCCGCGTCCGGCATGGCGTCTTTAGAGAATCCTCCAGTCGGTCCAGATGCCCATCGAGCAAAGCCGGACGTAAGCATCGGAGAAACCGACCCAGAACAGGCTCATCCAGGCGAAATTCATGTGGCGGCAGTTGAACCAGGTCACGCGCTTCCACAGATTGAGCTTCAGCGGGCTGTCGGAGAGAATGTCGCGTCCGCCGCCGATGAGATGGCGCAGCGAATGGCAGCCGAAAGTGTAACCGCCCAGAAAGACGACGTTCAGCGTCAGCACGATTGTTCCCACGCCGATGCCGAACTCGTCTTCGCCGGTCAGCGGATTGACGAACCGCATGGCCTTCAAGGCGTCGTAGGCCAGGATGACAATGAAAATCAGCGCGAGATAGAGGAAGTAGCGATGCGCGTTTTGCATGATGAGCGGAAACGAGTTCTCGCCCCGGTAGGCGTTTCGCGGCTCGCTGACCGCGCAGGAAGGGGGATCGAGCCAGAACGCCTTGTAGTAGGCGCCGCGGTAGTAGTAGCAGGTCAGGCGGAAGCCGGCGGGCGCCCACAAAATCAGAAAAGCGGGGGAGAAAGGCAGCCATATCGGCCACCACGCGGGCTTCGGCCCCAGCCAGCTATCGGTTGAATCGCCGAATATCTCGGGCGAGTAGAACGGCGACAGGTAGGGGCCGGAGGTGTAGTGTCCGCCCTGAAACGCCGCCCAGGTCGAATAGACGATGAAGGCCGAAAGCCCGAGGAAGGTGGCCGCCGGCGTCAACCACCAGGCATCCTTGCGCGAGGTCTTGCCGAAACCGGTGGGAGTTACCGGAACGTCGAAACTTGCCATTCCTGAAAAGTGTAGCCGATAGGGTGTGTTGGCTGCAACCCCGCTACGGCAGGCGGTCGTCGGCTTCCGGCGGCCGGCCTCCTTCCCTGCGAAGAAGGCGGCGCGCCGCTTCGATGTCTGCCGCTGCGCCGTGCGCGGCGAAGAATTCAGCGGTTTTCATGGCGGAGATCTTTTCGGCGACAGCCGTCGTTATGAACTGATTGATGCTCGTGCCGTCCTCCTCGCTGATCCTGGAGACAGACGCCTTGAGAGACGCGGGCAGGCGCAACGGGAAGACGCTGGTTTTTTTCTTCATTGCGATATCCTCATCAGTGTTTTTTGGGGCGGTTATGTTTCCATTCCAACAAACGCCGCCGCCGCGCCGTGCGACAATGATTCCAGGGTAGCTGACCATGAGCGAAGAGAAACGCGGTTCCGCATCCCGCAGGGGTTTCCTGCAAACGACGGCGGGCGCTGCCGCGGCGTCCGGATTCTTGCGGGCGGCCGATACGGACCGGGCGATCCGGGTCGGTCTGGTCGGCTGTGGCGGCCGCGGTTCCGGCGCCGCCGCGCAGGCGCTCACGGCCGACGACTATGCCGTGCTCACCGCCGTCGCGGACGTCGATTCGCAGCGCATCGACGAGAGCCTGACCCGTATCGCAAGCCGCGTCGCAGACAAGAACAAGGTGCGCGTTGAGAAAGACCGCCGCTTTCTCGGGCTCGACGCCTTCCAGAAAGTGATCGATAGCGGCGTCGATGTGGTTCTGTTGGCTACGCCGCCGGGTTTCCGTCCGATGCATCTTAAAGCCGCCGTCGAGGCCGGCAAGCACGTTTTCTGCGAGAAACCCATGGCGGTCGATGCGCCCGGAGTGCGCTCCGTGCTGGAAACGGCGCGGCTTGCCCGCGAGAAGAATCTCTCGCTCGTCGCCGGGTTCTGCTGGCGCTACCACAATGCGCTTCGCGGAATCATGCAGCGGATTCATGACGGCGCGCTCGGAGAAGTGCTCTCCTACTACGGGACGTATTACACGAATCCGGTCAAGCCGATGCCGCCGGCCTACGAGCGCCCCATCGGCATGAGCGACGTGGAATGGCAAATCCGCAACTGGTACAACTTCGTCTGGTTGTGCGGCGACGGGTTGGTCGAGCAGGCGGTGCATACCGCGGACAAGATCGCCTGGGCCATGCGCGACCGGCCGCCGCGAAGCTGCGTTGCGGTCGGCGGCCGGCAGATTCCGGCCAACGACGGCAATATCTTCGATCATTTCGAGGTCAATTATCTTTACCCCGGCGGCGCGCGCGCCTTCCTCGGGTGCCGGCAGATAGCCGGCTGCTACAGGGAAAACGCCGACCATATCCTCGGCTCGGAAGGCCGCGCGGCGATCAACATGCGCAGGGGCGCGGCGGAGATCGAAGGCGAAACGAGCTGGGCGTGGGACGGCGCGGAACACGATATGTACCAGGAAGAGCACGACGTGCTGTTCCGCTCCATCCGCCGCGGCGAGCCGGTCAACGACGGCGAAAGGATGGCGACCAGCACGATGCTGGCGATCATGGGCCGCATGGCCGCGTACACCGGCCGGCAGATCACCTGGGAAGAGGCGATGCAGTCGCAGGAGCGCCGCTTCCCCGAGAATCTGCGCTGGGACATGGCCTACGACCCGCCGCCGATTGCGCGGCCGGGGCGGACGAAATTCGTCTGACGGCGGCATCCATGCGCGGCTTCGGCGAAACGGATTGCGCGGCTGCGCCGCCCGCGGCGGGGAAGCGGCGTTCCTCATTGGGGCGGCGTTTCGAGCGCGGTCGGCGCCGTATGCGCGCGGGGCTGTCGATGCCGGCCTTGGCTCTGCTCGTTTTCACCGCTCCTCTGTCCGCGGCCGAAGATGAAGAAATGGCGCTTGTGCGGCGCATTCGCGCCCGCATCGCGGCCAACGCCGCAGACAAACCCGCCGCCGAGGCGTATGAGCAGACCATCCCGGGCGCGGACGTGTCGTTTCGCATGGTTCCCGTGCCCGCCGGCGAATTCCTGATGGGGTCGCCCCCCGGCGAAGCGGGCCGCAACGAGGACGAAGGGCCGCAAAGGCGCGTGCGCGTCGATGCGTTCTGGATGGGCAGCCGCGAAGTGACCTGGGACGAATACCGCCTTTTCATGCTGCGCGAGGCGAACGTTTACCGCGACCCCGACGCCGAGGCGGCCGCCGTCTCGAGTCCGACGCCGCCCTATGTCGATATGAGCTTCGGCATGGGCATTGAAGGCTTCCCGGCGATCAGCATGACCCAGCACGCCGCCTCGAAATACGCGCAATGGCTCAGCGCCAAGACAGGGCATTTCTACAGGCTGCCGACCGAGGCCGAATGGGAGTACGCCTGCCGGGCGGGGAGCGCCGGCCCGTATGCGTTCGGCAACGATGTCTCCGACCTCGGCGCGTACGCCTGGTTTGCCGGGAACAGCGAGCGCAGCTACCGGCAGGCCGGCGCCAAAAAGCCCAACGCATGGGGGCTTTACGACATGCACGGCAACGTCTGGGAATGGACGTTGGACCGCTACGAACCGTCGTATCCCGCGGCCGGGGGCGTGCTCGAAAACCCTTGGGCGAAGGCTGAGGCGCTTTACCCGCGCGCGGCCCGCGGCGGCTCGTGGGCGGACGGCGCCGAGAGTCTGCGCTGCGCCGCGCGCCGCGCCTCCGCGTACGCCTGGAAAAGACAGGACCCGCAACTTCCTCAGAGCGTCTGGTACCACACCAACGCGCAATGGCTGGGTTTCCGTTTGGTGCGGCCCGCGGTCATCCCGACCGCGGAAGAAATGCATGCGTTCTGGAACTCGGCGGCGGGCAAGGAATAGTTTTTCCAATGGGTGGTTTTGCCGCTGCCTTGCAGCCCGCCCCCGCCGCCGCGCCGCCGTGCGACAATGGTTGCGAAGTAGTTACCCATGAGCGGCGCGAAATATGATTCCGCATCCCGCAGGGGTTTCCTGCGCGCGACTGCCGGCGCGGGGGCGGCCGCCGGCTTTCTGAAGGCGGCCGATACCGACCGGGCGATCCGGGTCGGTCTGGTCGGCTGTGGCGGCCGCGGTTCCGGCGCCGCCGCGCAGGCGCTCAAGGCCGACGACTATGCCGTGCTCACCGCCGTCGCGGACGTCGACCCGCAGCGCATCGATAAGAGCTTGGCGCGCATCGCAAGCCGCGTCGCAGACAAGAACAAGGTGCGCGTTGAGAAAGACCGCCGCTTCCTCGGGCTCGACGCTTTCCAGAAAGTGATCGATAGCGGCGTCGATGTGGTTCTGTTGACCACGCCGCCGGGTTTCCGTCCGATGCATCTCAAAGCCGCCGTTGAGGCCGGCAAGCACGTTTTCTGCGAGAAGCCCGCGGCGGTCGATGCGCCCGGAGTGCGCTCCGTGCTGGAAACGGCGCGGCTTGCCCGCGAAAAGAACCTCTCGCTCGTCGCCGGGTTCTGTTGGCGCTACCACAATGGGATGCGCGAGATCATGCAGCGGATTCACAACGGCGCGATCGGCGATTTGCTCTCCTGCTACGGAACGTTTTACACGGTCCCGGTCAGGCCGATGCCGCCGGCCTACGAGCGTCCGGTGGGCATGAGCGACATCGAGTGGCAAATCCGCAACTGGTACAACTTCGTCTGGTTGTGCGGCGACGGGTTGGTCGAACAGGCGGTGCATACCGCGGACAAGATCGCCTGGGCCATGCGCGACCGGCCGCCGCGAAGCTGCGTCGCGGTCGGCGGCCGGCAGATTCCGGCCAACGACGGCAACATTTTCGATCATTTCGAGGTCAATTACCTGTACCCCGGCGGCGCGCGCGCCTTCCTCGGGTGCCGGCAGATAGCCGGCTGCTTCGGGGAAAACTCCGACTATATCCTCGGCTCGAAAGGCCGCGCGGCGCTCCACGTGTGGAGCGACTTGGGCGAGGCCAAAATCGAAGGCGAAACCAACTGGGTCTGGGAAGGTCCGAGAAACGATATGTACCAGGAAGAGCACGACGTGCTGTTCCGCTCCATCCGCCGCGGCGAGCCGGTCAACGACGGCGAAAGGATGGCGACCAGCACGATGCTGGCGATCATGGGCCGCATGGCCGCGTACACCGGCCGGCAGATCACTTGGGAAGAGGCGATGCAGTCGCAGGAGCGCCGCTTCCCCGAGAATCTGCGCTGGGACATGGCCTACGACCCGCCGCCGATGGCGCGGCCGGGGCGGACGAAATTCGTCTGACGGCGGCATCCATGCGCGGTTTTGCCTCCGGGCGAAGGCCGAGGCGCTCTGCGCGCGCGCCAACGCGCGACGGCCGGCCTTCCGTTCGGCGCGGCCCGCGGCCGCCCCGAAGGCGCAAGAGATGCATGCGTTCCGGCGCGCGGCGGCGGACAGCGAGCAGTTTTGCCTCGGTCTTGCTGTTGGCCGGCTGCTGCGCCGCGGCCCCGCGCGCGGCTTTGGGCGCCGCCGCGGCCGGCCGCGCGGACTACCGCCGTCTCGTTGCCGAGGAGCCGCACATGGGAACGCTGGTCCGCGTCACGGCCTACGTTCCGTCCGGCGTGGACGGCGTACAGGCTCTGCGCGCCGCCTTTGCCCGCGTGCGGGAACTCGACTTGCGCTTCTCCGATTACCGGCGGGATTCCGAGATCGAAAAGATGGCCCGCGAGGCTTGCAAAGCGCCGGTGCGGGTCTCCGCCGACCTGTTCGCCGTGCTGTCGCGGTCCGTCGAGATCGCGGCGCATACGGACGGCGCTTTCGACGTTGCCGGCGGCGCCCTGACCCGGCTCTGGCGCCGTTCATTGCAGGAAGGCCGCCCGCCCTCGCCGGAGGCGATCGCCGCGGCCAGCCGACGGTCGGGGCGGCGGAACATGATCCTCGACCCGCAGAACCGCTCGGTCTATTTCCGCCGCCCGGGCATGCGTCTCGATCTCGGCGGAATCGCCAAGGGCTATGCCGCCGACCAGGCTCTCGACGCGCTGCGGCGCCGCGGCATCGATCGGGCCCTCGTCGCCGTTGCCGGCGATATCGCCGCGGGCGCCCCTCCGCCGGGAGAAACCGGCTGGCCCGTCGGCATCGACGCCGTCGGAGACCCCGGCGGCGTGGAATGCATGGTCAGCCTGACGAACGAGGCGGTATCGACCTCCGGCGACCGCGGGCGTTCCGTCAACATCGACGGGAAGCTCTACTCGCATATCGTTAATCCGGCTTCCGGGCGGGGCGCGCCGGCCGCCCGCGCCGTGACCGTAATCGCGCCTTCGGGCGTCGAGGCCGACGGCTGGGCAACGGCGCTGCACGTTGTGGGCAAGGCCGCTTCCGCGCGCGTCCTGCGCGCCGCGGGCAAGCGCAATCTGCGAGTCTATTGGGCAGGCCAAGCGCGATCTTGCGCAGACTTGAACCGCCGGGCGCCGCCATGAAAGCATCGCCATGAAAACCGTATTCGACAAGCTCAATCTCAAAGACGTCCGGCGAATCCTGACGCTCAATCCGCCGGTCTCTTTCGAGCCGGAACTGGCGCGGCTCGACGGCGTGGAAATCCTGCGCGATGCGGACTCGGTCGAGCGCGTCGAATTCGTGTTGGCCTTCGTTGCGTCCCAGGCCGAAATCGACGCCGCCGCGCCGATTGTCGCCGGCAAGGCCCCCGGCGATGCGCTGGTCTGGTTCGCTTATCCCAAGGGGTCGTCGAAGCGCTATAAGTCCGACGTCAACCGCGACCGCGGCTGGCGGGCGCTGGGCGCTCTCGGCTTCGAAGGCGTACGGCAAGTCGCCATCGACGCCGATTGGTCGGCGCTGCGCTTCCGCCGCGTGGAGTACATCAAGTCGTTCCGGCGCGACCGCTCCCGCGCCGTCACCGCGGCCGGCCGCAAGAGGGCGTCCGAGCGCGGAGCGAAGACCTGACCCGCGGGGCGGGGCAGGGCGGCCTATTCCGCGCCGGTATCGGTCCAGCGGCCGGTCTTGGCCGACAGCAATACCGCGTCGCAAACCTTCTGCGTTTGCAGAGCGCTGCGGAAGTCCGGCTGCGTCGGCTTGCCCGCCTCGATGCCGGCTACGAAATCGGCCAGCGCGTTGAGGAAGGTGTGCTCGTAGCCGATGCACGTGCCCGGCACCCAGTACTTGTCCATGTAGGGGTGCTCGGAGTTGGTCACGAGTATCTTGCGCCAGCCCGTCAGGTGGCTTTCCACCTTTTTCTTCGTTTCCTGCTGCGTGTACTCGAAGAAATGCAGATACTCGGCGTCTTCCAGATCGAAGTAAACCGAGCCGTCCGCGCCGTTGAGTTCGAAGGTGTTGTAGTTTTTGCGTCCGCGGGCGTAGCGCGTCGATTCGAACGTGCCCAGCGAACCGTTGGCGAACTCGGCCAGAAACATGCAGGCGTCGTCGATGCCCACGTCCTGCACCTTGCCGGTGACGGCGTGCCTGCGCTGCTTGACGAACGTTTCCGTGCGCGCGGAGACGCGGGCTATCGGGCCGTTGAGCCACATCGCCGAGTCGATGGAATGGGCCAACAGGTCGCCGGTTACGCCCGACCCGGCGGCATCGACGTCGAGGCGCCACGTCGCCGCGCCGCCCTGCGGCACGTCTTCGGCGATCGTCCAGTCCTGCAGATAGGTGGCGCGGTAGTGAAACGGCTTGCCGATGCGCCCTTCCTCGACAATCTGCCTGGCCAGCGCGATCGCCGGGACGCGCCGGTAGTTGAACCACACCATGTTCGGTGCGCCGGCCTTTTCCACGGCCTCGGTCATCTCCTGCGCTTCCTCGACGTTCATCGCCAGCGGCTTTTCGCAGCAAACCGCCTTGCCGGCTTTGGCCGCCTCGAGCACGATGTCCCTGTGCATGTGGTTGGGCGCGCAGACGTCGATCAGGTCGATGTCGTCGGCGTTGACGACTTTTCTCCAGTCGGTCTCGACGCGTTCGTAGCCCCAGTTTTGGGCGAATGCCGCCGCGTTTTCTTCGTTGCGTGCGGCGACGGCCTTGAGCGCCGGCCGGTGCTCGACCGGAAAAAAATCGTTGAGGCGCTTGTATGCGTTCGAGTGCGCCCGCCCCATAAATCCGTAACCGATCATTCCGACGCGCAGTTGTTTCGACATGTGGCTGTTCCGAATTCCTTTCGATTCCGTAGCCTACTAGCGCGCTCGGTCGGCCGTCAAGTCCCGTGTTCGGCGCAGGTTCGGCCGGGCGCGGAGCAAGAGAAATCGAAAGGCGCGCCGAATCTTCGACAAACCCTTGCGGAATCGGGCATAATCGAAGTTTGGAGGCGAAGCCCGCGAGCTTCGCCGCTCTCTTTCCCCGCGCAGCATCATGATCGCAGCCGTTCTCAAGGAATCGCTCCCCGGCGAGCGCCGGGTGGCGCTCATTCCCAAAGACGCCGCCGCCCTGAAATCGAAGGGCGTCGATGTGCGCGTCGAATCGGGCGCCGGCGCCGAAGCGATACATGCCGACGCCGACTATGAGGCCGCCGGCGCAGCGGTCGAAGCCGATCGCGGACGGCTGCTCGCGGCGGCCGACTTGCTGCTGACGGTGCGCGGAATCGAAGACGGCGACGCCGGCCGGCTCAAGCCCGCGGCGGCGTTGCTCGGCTTCCTCAACCCGCTCGACGAACCGGAACGCATGAGCCGCCTGGGCGCCAACGGCCTTTCGCTGCTGGCAATGGAACTCGTGCCGCGCATCACCCGCGCGCAGGGCATGGACGCGCTCAGCTCGATGGCTTCGATCGCCGGTTACAAGGCCGTTCTCGCGGCGGCCGACCATGCGCCGCGCATGTTTCCCATGATGATGACCGCCGCCGGGACGATCACCCCCGCCAAAGTCTTCGTGCTCGGCGCCGGCGTGGCCGGTTTGCAGGCGATCGCCACCGCCCGCCGTCTGGGCGCGGTGGTCGAAGGCTACGACGTGCGCCCCGCCGTCAAGGAACAGGTCGAAAGCCTCGGCGCGAAGTTCGTCGAACTGGAGATCGACGAGGCGAAAACGGAAGGGCGGGGCGGTTACGCCGCCGCCCAGTCCAAAGAGTTCTACCGCAAGCAGCAGGAGGCTTTGGGCAAGCGCCTCGCCGGCGTGGACGTGATTATCGCCACCGCCGCGGTTCCCGGGAAAAAAGCCCCGTTGCTGATTACCGACAAGATGGTGGACGGCCTCAGGTCCGGCGCCGTCGTCGTCGATCTCGCCGCCGAGCGCGGCGGCAATTGCGCCGGGTCCGCCGCCGGAGAAATCGTGCGGCGCAACGGCGTGACCATCCTGGGGCCGGTGAACGTTCCCGCGGACGTTCCCGCTCACGCCAGCCAGATGTACTCCCGAAACGTAGCCAACTTCGTCGATCTTCTGGTGCGCGGCGGCGGCTTCCATCTGGATACGGAAGACGAGATTATTCGCGGCGCGCTGGTCGCCCGAGGCGGCCAAGTCGTGCATGACCGCGTCGCCGAGTTGCTTGCCGCGCCCCGCAACCATCGAGGAGCCTGACGGACGTGGAAACCTTTCTCGCTTCGATTACGATATTCGTCCTCGCGGTTTTCGTGGGCTTCGAGATCATCACCAAAATTCCGGCGACGCTGCACACGCCGCTGATGTCGGGGTCGAATGCGATTTCGGGCATTGCCGTCGTGGGCGCGTTGGTCGCCGCGGGTTCGGGCGCCGGGGATTGGGCGCAGTACCTGGGGTTCGGCGCCGTGGTGCTGGCGGCGATCAACGTGGTCGGCGGGTTTCTGGTGACCAGCCGCATGCTGGCCATGTTCAAGAGAAAGAAGTAACCCCCGAAGATGCAAGCGAACGCGATTCATGCCGCGTATCTGGCCGCGGCGGCGCTCTTCATCCTGGGGCTGAAAGGGCTGGCTTCGCCGCGTACCGCCGTGCGCGGCAACCTGCTCGGCGCGCTGGGCATGCTCGTTGCGGTTATGGCCACGCTGGCCGACGCGCAGATCGTCAGTTACGACTTGATCGCCTGGGGCGTTGCGCTCGGCGCCGCGATCGGCGCCGTCTGGGCCGTGCGCGTGCAGATGACCGCCATGCCCCAGTTGGTCGCGGCCTTCAACGGATTCGGCGGCGGAGCGTCGGCTCTGGTCGCCGCCTCGGCCGTGTTGACTTCCGCGGCCCCGGCCGGCGTTCCCGCCGTCCAGCTTCACGTTTCCAGCGCGGTTTCCGTGCTGGTCGGCGCGGCCACGCTGACCGGCAGCATGGTCGCCTGGGCCAAGCTGCAAGGCGTGATGAACTGGCAGCCGCGCGGCGGCTTTTTCCGGCTGCTCGGCTCCGGCTCGGCTTTGGCCGCTCTCGCGCTCGGCGCGTGCTTCGCCGTCGACCCCGCGCGGCTGTCTTTCTTTTGGGGGGCGGCCGGCGCCGCGCTCGTTTACGGTTTTCTGTTGACGGTCGCCGTCGGCGGCGCCGACATGCCCGTCGTCATCGCCTTGTTGAACTCCTGTTCCGGCTTGGCGGCCGCGGCGACGGGCTTCGTCTTCGGCAACAACGTGCTGATTATCGCCGGCTCTCTGGTCGGCGCCTCCGGGCTGATTCTCACGCGGATCATGTGCAAGGCCATGAACCGCTCCCTGGCGGCCGTTCTGAGCGGCGATCTTGCCGAAACCGCGTCGGGCGCGCCTGCGGACGGCGACATCTACGCCGGGCGCGTCAAGAGCGCGAGCCCCGAGGAAGCCGCCCTGCTCTTCGAGACGGCGCGCCTGGTGACGATCGTTCCCGGATACGGCATGGCCGTAGCCCAGGCGCAGCACACGGTGCGCGACTTCGCCAACCTGCTTGAAGCCCGCGGCGCCGAAGTGCGTTACGCCATCCACCCCGTCGCCGGACGCATGCCCGGGCATATGAACGTCCTGCTGGCCGAGGCCGACGTGCCCTACGACCGCCTCTACGACATCGACGAAGTGAATCCGTCGTTCGGCGAAACCGACGTGGCCATCGTGCTGGGGGCGAACGACGTGGTCAATCCGGCGGCGCGCGACGACAAAGGCAGCCCGATTTACGGCATGCCGATACTCGAAGTCGATAAGGCGCGGACGGTCATCGTCATCAAACGCAGCCTCAGCCCGGGTTTCGCCGGCATCCCCAACCAACTCTTCGCCAACGACAATTCGCTGATGCTGTTCGGCGACGGCAAACAGGCCGTGCGCGAGCTCACCGCCGCGGTCAAGGAGTTGTAGGGGGCCGCAGCCCCCGGCAACGAGAGGCTTAATCGGTTTTCGATCGTCGTTCAAAGCCCATTCAAGGCCGCTTTTGCAGCGTACTGGGGTTGCCCTTGGTCCGGCCTTGCGCATGTTGGGGGCATAGCTGCTTCACCTGAACCGAAAGACTGCGCAAGAGACGGCTCTGTTGGCGCCAGTCGCTGTCTGTCGCGTTGAGGATCGGCGCTTTCGCTGCAACGGCAACCGCCAGAAATTTGCGGTCGTCAGAATGGAGCTTGTTTTTGGGCAGATTGTCGAAGCCGCGTTTATCGTCGCTAACGGGAGTGATCGGAATGCGCAACACCCTTCCGGGATCCGAGTGCATGTGATTCCATATGTGCTTGAAAAAAGCGTCGCCTACGCCGGGCTCGCCTCGGAAATTCAATCTTCTCCTGTACTCTTCGAAGATCAAAGATTGATCGTCAATGAGCACTGTTCCATGCGCACTGACATTGAGGATCGCTTTGATACACGCCTCTTGACACGGCTCATCGGCATGCGTGCCGCGCCCGTTGGCGGCGATCGGGACATTCGTGTCCACGACGACTTTACCGCTCATCGGTTGCCGTTGCGTTTTCGCTCCAGGCTGGCAATCCTGATGGCGGCAATTTCGCCCAGTTCGTCGCCGAAGAAGTTGTCGGGCCAATTGCGTATTTCGCCCCATTCGTTGAGATCGAGATCGGAGAGCAGCGCAGCGCCCCGGTCCGTCGATGTGAAATAGAGCTTGACGTCATCCGCAGTCGCCTCTCCTTCCGCCACGCGGCGCTGCAGCCGGCGCAGCAAGTGCTCGCTGTGGCTCTCTACGATGACCTGAATGTTGCGGGCGCGGGCCGCCGCGAGGATGACATCGGCCAGACCGCTCTGGGCTAAGGGGTGCAGGTGGAGTTCCGGCTGCTCCATCAGAACGATAGATCCCTTGGGAACGTAGTAGAGAAGGACCAGCGCGGGCAGAACTTGGGATACGCCGAAGCCGATATCCGTCAACATCACGCCGGCGCTGCTGGGGTCTTTGCGGACGCGGACCTGGTAGAGTTTCGATCCCTCGGCGATCTCCTGGACATCGAACGAATGGATCAATCCAAGTTCGCGGAGCCAATGCGCGATCATCTCCTGAAACGGTTTGCGTGGCTTGCGCGGCCCGAGATTTCGCCGTTCCTTGGCTGCCGCGGCCGCCAGAATCGCATCGAACGTGCGTTCCCCGCGAGGCCCGACATCCGTCGGACTCGAACCGGTCCAGCGATATTCGCGAGCAGGATGTAACCGGAGCGGCCCCAGATAGAAAATACCGTCCATCAGCCGTTCGTATTCACTCTGGAAGTGGCTCAGGAAGTCCGCATTTTGATGGAAAGCCCGAGCCTGATCAGGGAAAAGATAGGTTTTGATCGGGCCGGGCAGAGCCCAGGCCCTACCGGGATTGCGGACAAATCTGAAATGGTCGATGCCGCTTGTCGAAAGCCGAAATTCGGTCGATCTTTCACTCACCGGTTCCAGGGCAAACAACTTGTCTCCGAATCCATACGTCAAGCGGCGGGCATGGAGTTTCGAGCGCCTGAGGCTCACTCCGCAGCCGGTTTGCAGCCGATCCGTTTCAAACAGAACGGCCGTTCGCCGGCCCATGGGATCGCCGATTTTCAACGTTTTGGGCAGGGTCCAATCGAGTTGCCAATCCATCTGCGATTCTTCGTTGTGCCGATGAACCGTGTCGCGAAAGCTCCCCAAGTTGACCAGTTGGATCGGCCCCCCGAAGTCCAACGCCAAGCCGCGGTCTGTCGCGTTCCTGGTCTGCTTGAGCAGGAGCAAAAACTGAAGGATGCTGCTCTTTCCCGAACTGTTGGTTCCGAACAGGCCGGTGACCCTGCCGAGCGGCATGTCCAACTCGCGCCATGCCTTGAAGTTGGATACCTTCAGTTTTTCAAGCATGGTTTTCCTGCCGAATCCGCCGCTGTCCGGTCAACGGTTTTACGCTGCCTCTTCACACGAGGCCTTACGGGTATGGCGGCTGCGGCGTTCGCGCCGTTGGGTCTCCACTCCGCCTTGAAGACATCATAGCCGCGTCGTCGGTTGCGCCGGAGCTGCGGCAGCCGCAAGCAACCCGGCGCGCGCCGGGTTGAAAGCGTAGGGCTGTTCCGCTCCCGGTCAAGCCTGCTGCATGGCTTCAGCCATGCGTTTCTTGGTCTCTTCCGGCGAGAGATCTTCGATGTGGGTGGAGATCGTCCAGATGTGGCCGTAGGGGTCTTTCACGGTTCCCGATCTGTCGCCGTAGAACTGATCCTGGAGCGGCCTGACCTCCGTTGCGCCCTCTTCGATAGCGCGGGCGAACGTCTCGTCGGCGTTGTCGCAGTAGATGCACAGCGTGACCGGCGTGCCGCCGCGGGTCTTCGGCGAGAGGGCGTCGAACTCCGGGTGCTCGTCCGCGAGCATGACGTACGAGTCGCCGATCCGGATTTCCGCGTGGGCGACCTTGCCGCCGTCCGGCGAATCGAGCCGCAATTCTTCCGCCGCGCCGAACGTGCGCTTGTAGAACTCCAGCGCTTCCGCCGCGCCGTCAACGATCAGGTACGGGGTGACGGCGTGGTATCCGTCGGGGGTCGATTTGACTGCCACGAAGCCTATCGTACCCCATCG
The DNA here is from genome assembly GCA_965242705.1 of Bryobacterales bacterium. Taxonomy (GTDB): domain Bacteria; phylum Acidobacteriota; class Terriglobia; order Bryobacterales; family UBA6623; genus CATQHP01. Next base: position 2,528,939 of record OZ251486.1, on the reverse strand, counting down.
GCGGAGCGCTTTTCGAGCGGATTTCGGGTTTTTCTTGCCAAACGACCCCTGGGAACTGCAAGATGAAAGTTCCCGATCATGTCGAAACCGCGCATGTGCCCCCACTGCCGGGCCTTCATCGACGCCTCGGCGAAGACCTGCCAGTACTGCGGCAACGAGTTGCCGACGCCCGCGGCGAAGCGCATCCGGCGCGAAGAGGCCGCCCGCGGGCTGCTCTCGCAGGAGGTTTTCACGACCTCGATCATCATGCTGATCAACGCCGGCCTATTCGCCGCGACGTGGGTTCTGACCACCAACATGATGGGGAAAAGCGGATTCCTGGGCAGCATCGACGGCCGGGTGCTGCATATGCTCGGCGCCAAAGAGTACGCCGGCGTCGTCTATGGAGACGAATGGTGGCGCCTGATCACGGCCAATTTTCTGCACGGCGGCCTGATGCATCTGGCCTTCAATTCGCTGGCGCTCTACCAGCTCGGGCCGCTGTGCGAGCAGATATTCGGGACGCAGCGCTACGTCGTCATCTACATCCTCTCGGGCGTCAGCGGATACCTGGCGAGCCTTTTCTGGACGCCGGCGCTTTCCATCGGCGCTTCCGCCTCGGTCTGCGGACTGTTGGGCGCGCTCTACGCGCATGGGCGCATCAACCGCAACCCGATGCTCGAATCGGCGGCCAAGCGCTGGATTATCGGCATCGCCATCTTCGGCTTCATCGCCCAGCATATCGACAACGCCGCGCATGCCGGCGGGCTCGTCGGCGGCTTCGCCCTGGCCTACGCCGCCAATACCACCGGCCTCAGCGAAGACAGGGAAACAATCTGGCAGGGCGCGGCGATCGTCGTCGGCCTCGCCTGCGCGGCGTCATTCTGGCTTGCTTGGCGAAACTTCGCGGAAGCGGCGCTGTAGCGGGCCTGCCGGCGCGGTTCCGCCGCCGCTCGCCCGGCTCCCGGCTCGGACGCCCGCGCGTCTATCAAGGCTCCCGCAGATATGGCTCTACCGCGCAAGTATTCTCGCTCCGCGCCGCGTTCCTGCGTTCAGGGCCGTCGAACAAATAGAGCGCATGCCCTCCGTGGCCGCTGCCGCAGTATTTCATCGCAACGGCGCCCAAGTCGGGCAGGGGCTTCATGCCTTCCTGCAATTGCAGTGCGTAACTTTTTCGCATGGCCGCGCCCAGAGCTTGCAGGTCGAGTCGGAGTACGGCGTCCCGGGCGTCCCTGCTTGCCTCGGCAATGCCCCGGTAGTCGCGCGGAATATCGACCAGATCCGAGCTGCGGATGCGCGGGTGCGTCCAAGCCAGCAGCAACAGATCCGACAGCCAATCCGGATTCACTTTCAGATCGAGTATCGGCTTCCGACCGGAGCGCCAAACGCATAGGCCCGTTTCCATGATTACGGCCGGGTCCTGCCAACCGACGCCCGCCTTCAACTCTTCATCGACGCCGTCTTGCGACTGCAGAATGGCCTTCGCCGCAGACCCACCCAAGCCGCTGCCCCCCCCCCCCCCCCCCCCCCCCCGCGCTGCGGATCCGGTAGGGGTCCCAATCGGAAAGCCCTACCAACGGCGTGATGGAGCAGTTCACGATGTACCCATCGGGCCGGGCGAACTTGGGAACGTCGAGCCATCCGCCGGCGAAATCGATGCGCAAGGGGACCCTCGATTGACCCTTGATTTGCGTCAATATCGATGTCGTCGAAACCGGCGCGGCGGGCGTCGTCTTGGGCAGGACAACGAAATCGATTCCGTTTTCCCGACAAAATTCCCGCTTTGCATCGACGCGCCGGTCGTCTTCGGTGACCGCAAGGATGTCGGCGCCGTGCTCCAGGATGCTGTCGCGGAAATCGAGCGGCGTCTCGATATTCGAACTGGGGATGACCTTGTCCACGCTGCGCAGGGCTGCAATGAGCGCAATTTTGTTCTCGATCGGCAGCGACGGTTTGCGGCCCTTGTACAGCATGAGTACGGCATCGGCGGCCACGGATACGGTGAGGTGGCCGCCGAGGGAGCGCGCCTGTTCGAAAAAAGCCGTGTGACCCGCGTGCAGGATGTCGAAACAGCCGGAGACGAATACTTTGCGCATGGTTACTTTGCGCATGGCGCATCGCCGCCCCGGCCTTTCCGCCGTCAACGGCCGCGGGCAGGGGTATCCGGCGCCTCGGCGGAACTGCGGCTCCGGCCAAGGGGATGGAACTCCCGCCGGATATTATAGTAGGTACGGGCGCCAATGGCCGACAGCGGGCAAAAGCAGGACGTCTTCGCCACGCGCAAGGCTGCGTTGATCGTAACCGGTCTTGCCCTGGCCGCCGTCGTCATTCCGTTCTGGTTCTGGATGGACACCTGGTTCGGCCGCAAGCTGGACGACGATCAGATACGCGAATATCTTGCCGACGCCGATTCCCCGCGCAAGGCGCAGCATGCGCTCGCGCAGATTTCCGAGCGGATGAGCCGGGGCGACCCCGCCGCGCGCCGATGGTATCCCGACGTCCTGGCGCTTTCCCGGCACGAGTTGCCGGAGCTGCGCCTGACGGCGGCTTGGGTAATGGGCGACGACGCCGCGAACGAGCAGTTCCACGCGGCGCTGACGCAACTTCTGCGGGACGACCATCCCATGGTCCGCCGCAACGCCGCGCTCGCGCTGACCAAGTTCAACGACCCCGGCGGACGCGAAGAAATCCGCGGCATGCTCCAGCCCTACCGCGTCAGAACCGGCCGGCGCGGCGTCGTCAGAAACAGGCTGCAGCCCGGCGACGGCTTCGACGGCGGCGCCTTGCTGGCGAGAATCGAGCGGGGAGGGGAAGAGGAACCCCACGACTTGCGCGCGCCGTTTCCCGGCATAGTCCAGGAGCGGCTGCGCGCCGACGGCGCGGAGGTCGAGGCGGGCGAGGCGATCGTCGTGATTCGCCCCGAGTCGGTTCATGCGATGCAGGCGCTGGTGGGGCTTTACCTCGTGGGCACGGTCGAGGATATCGAATGGATCCGGCCGTATCAGCGGCCCATGGACGGCATCGACGCCAACGTAGCGAGGCAAGCCCGCCTGACCGTGGAACGCATCCGCCAACGCGCTGCGGAGCGGAATCCGGCTCAGCCGGCCGCGGCCAAGTCCGGCGGCGCGATCTGATCGAGCGTCAGCGTCTCGTAGCAGCTCGGGTCGTTTCTCATGCGGCCCACGAGCGCCGTATGCATCGCATGGCCGGCGCGCACCGCCGTCAGCTTGCCCAGCAACGGACGCCCCAGAAGCGCCAGGTCGCCGATCAGGTCCAACAGCTTGTGCCGGCACGGTTCGTCGGCAAAGCGCAGGCCGCCCGGATTGAGTACGCCGCCGTTGCCGAAGCAAACGGCGTTTTCCAGACTTGCGCCGCGGATCAATCCCATATCGCGCATGGCGTCCAGGTCGCGCTCGAAACCGAACGTGCGCGCGGGCGCGATCTCCGCCGCGTAAACTTCCGGCGTCAATTCGAGAGCCAGCCGCTGCGCGCCCACCAGTTCGTGAGCGTAATCGCTCTCGCAAACGACGTGGAACGATTCGCCCGGCTCGACCGCGATCCGCTTGCCGTCCTCAACGACTTCCAGCGCCCGCCTGACGCGGATATAGCGCCGCGGCCGGCGCTGTCTGCGCACGCCGGCCCGCCGGATCAACTCGACGAAGGGCAGACCGCTGCCGTCGGCAATGGGCACTTCCAGGTTGTCGATTTCAACCCGAACGTTGTCGATGCCCATGGCGTAAAGGACGCTGAGCAGATGTTCGGTCGTGGACAGCAGCACGCCCTTGCGCATCAGGCTCGTGGCGTAGCTGACCTTGGCGACGTGCTTCCAGTCGGCGGGAATCTCGAAACCGTCCAGATCGGTGCGCGCGAAAACGACGCCCGTTCCCGAGGCCGCGGGCAGCAAGCGAATCGAGACCGCCGCGCCGCTGTGCAAGCCTACGCCCGAGAGACCGACGGGCTCGGCGATCGTATGCTCGAACTTGTGGGGGATCATCCGCGAAATCTAGGCGGGAAACGGGAACCTGCGGCGCAAACGATTGAAAAGAAACGGACGCATGCTCTTCGAGTGTGTCTATTATACAACACTTTCAGGCGTTCGGCGGGGCAATCGGCCCCTGTTGTTTCCTGCTGTTATTTCCCGCGTCGCACGCGCTCGCGCAGCCGCCCGACCCGCCGCCCCATTTCCTGGCGGGCTTCCGCGAAGCCGGCAACCGAGGCCTTGCCGCCGCGGCAGTAGTCCAGAACCACCTCCTCCGCGGCGACGAACTCGGCGCAGACGTCGGCGGCCTCGGCGGCGATCCCGCGGGGAATGTTCGTCACGCCGTTCTGGTCGGCGTGCAGCAGGTCGCCCGCATAAACCGCCAGCCCGCCGACGTGAATCGGAACGTGGAATTCCAGCAACTGCGGCCAGCCGTGCGAAGGGTTCACGCCGTTGGAAAAGCAGGGGAAACCGATGGCGCGCACCTGGTCGAGGTCGCGCGCCGCTCCGCTGGTAATCAGGCCGCGGGCGCCGAAGGCCTTGTAGGTCGAGCACATGACTTCCCCGAAAGTCGCCGCTTTTGTCGGCTCGTCGAGATCTTGCACGACGACAATCGGCGGGCCGGGAATCTCCTCGAAACGGGCTATTTGCTCGTCCAGCGAGCCGTAGGTTCCCGAGTCGTGCGGCGCAACCGCCGAGCGGAACGTTGCCGTCGAGGCGTAGCCGCAGACCGGCCCCATTTCGGGAAAGCATGCCCGGATGCGTTGATCCATGTACCCCTCGGTCTGCGGTCGCACCGCGAAAAGCTCGATGACGTTGCAGATCGTCGGGGTGTCGTATTGCTCCAGTTTCTTGAGAATCGAGGGGTCGATCGGAGGCGTCGCCATAGCCTCCATCGTACCCGACGGCCGCCGCGCGCTATGATTGACCGCATGACCGATTCGCTCTCCCGTCGTCATTTCGCGTACGCGGCTGCCGGTTCCGCCGCCCTTGCCCAATCCGTCCGCGGCGCAAGCGAACGCATGGGCATCGGTTTCATCGGGGTCGGCATACGCGGCTTCGGCGGCCACGTCAGGCGCGCGGCTCTGCTCAAGGAATTCGGCGCCGCCGTCGATCTCGCCGCCGTTTGCGACGTCTACTCCCTCCACCGCGAGCGCGCAGCGGACTACATCGCAGAGCAGACCGGCGTTGCGCCGAAGGCCTACCGCGACTACCGCGACCTGCTTGCCGACGATTCCATCGACGCCGTATTCATCGGTACTCCCGACCACTGGCACGCCCGCATGACCCTCGACGCGCTCGCCGCCGGCAAGCACGTTTACTGCGAAAAACCGATGACCCGCACCATCGAAGAAGCCTTCGCCGTGGTCGATGCCTGGAAGGCTTCGGGCAAGGTGATGAGCGTCGGCGTGCAGTCCACTTCGCTGCCCGTCTGGAACAAGGCGAACGAGCTCATCCGCGCCGGCAAGCTGGGCAAGATCGTGCAGTTCCAGACCGAGTATTACCGCAACGCCAATCACGGCCAGTGGCGCAACCGCCCCATCACGATGGAAATGACGCCGCAAACAATCGATTGGGATCGCTGGCTCGGCAAGGAAGAAGGACTAGCCCCCGACATGCCCTTCGATCGCGCCGTTTATGTCCAGTGGCGCGCCTATTGGCCTTTCGGCGCAGGGCTTTACACCGATCTCTTCGTCCACCGCACGACGTCGATGCTCAAGGCCGTCGGCCTCGGCCTGCCCGGCCGGGTGACCGGCGCCGGCGGGATTTTTCTGGAATACGACGGACGCGAAGTCCCCGATGTGGCCACCGTCGTTGCCGACTACAACGAAGGCGCGCAGCTTCTCGTCACCGCCTCGATGGTCAGCGCCGGGGCGCCCATCCGGCAGATCATCCGCGGCCATCTCGGCTCGTTCGTCTTCGGCAACGGGGCCAAGTTCACGGGTTTCGATTTCGTTCCCGAAAGCGAGCGCGCCATCGGCCGGGTCTTGCAGCCCGAGCGCATTGAAACCGGCGGAATCGAAGACGATGTCCGCGGCCACATGAAGAATTTCGTCGATGCCGCGCGGGCCGGCGACCCGAGCGCTGTCAACAATCCCCCCGACCTGGGCGCCAACGCCGTCGTGACCATCAACCTCGGCGCGAAAAGCTACCGCGAAGGCAAAGTGTTTTTCCTCGACCCCGAAACGCGGCGCATCTCCGACGCCGACCCCGGCTGGTCGAAGAAGTGGGAAGCCATGTCCCGCAACCGCGCCAAGCCCAACCACGTGCCCGGCTGGAGCGCGGGCGATACGGGCAGCCTGATCGTCCCGCCCGAGCACATGAAGATAGCCGGCCCTTGGCTCGACGGCAAAGACCCGGCGCGGTAGGGCTGCTTGCGGCGTTACCGCTTGCGCCGCCCGAGGCGGTTTTCGTACCAGACCACGTTTTTCGATAGCTGCCCCGCCACCAGTACGTCGAGGTCGCCGTCCAGGTCCATATCCGCCAGACGAATGTCGTAAGCCGCCTGATCGTCGTGGATGGAATGCTTGCTGAAATTGCCGCGTCCGTCGTTTTCGTACCAAGCGACTTCGTAGCTGATTTTTCCGCAGGTCACGCCGTCGATATCGCCGTCGCCGTCGATGTCTCCAACGGCCAGGTCGTGCGGGCCGTCGAGCAGCGGGTCGATCTCGCGCAGCTTGAAGTCCGGCCCCTCGAACCAGAGCACGCCCTTGCCGTGGCCGCGGGCGGCGAAAATGTCCATCGCGCCGTCGCCGTTCAGGTCCGCGGGCAGCGCATTCGTCGCCCCGACCTGATTCACGGCGATGGTGCGCTTCAACCACGGCGTCGAGCGGTCTTGCGGCTGCTTCCACCAAGCGAACCAGTTGCCGCCGCCTGTCACGGCGTCCTTGCCTGCCGAGGCGATATCGGCGGCGCCGTCGCCGTCGAGGTCGCCAATGCCCAGGTAGTGGCTCAGTCCGGGGGCGTCCTGGTCGGCGAAAACGTAGCGAATCCACTCCTCGGCCGAGCGCGGATTCGGGGGAATCTTCCACCAGACCAGCGAATTGGGATAAGCGCCTTTGGGCTGCGCGCTGTTGCCCGCGAGATCGCCGCGCCCGTCGCCGTCGATATCGCCCTTGACGAGCCCGTGGGTTCCGTTGACGTCGTTGTCGATTACGCGGTACGTCCAGCGGCCGCCGATGGGGTCGTCCGGCCGTTCCAGCCAGAACACCGGCCCGGGCGAATAAACCGCGGCGATGTAGTCGGGGTCGCCGTCCTCGTCCACGTCCATGACTTCGCTGTGAATGGTGTCGCGTACGCCGGGGCGGAACGGCCATTTGGCGTCGATGACGACCTTTTTCCAGTCGGGCGCAACGTAAAGATGCGTCTCGCCCGCCGCATCGGCGATGACGTCGGGCAGCCGGTCTCCCGTAAAGTCGGCGGCAACGGCGGTCTGGCACATGAACCCCTCGGCGATCACACGCCGCGCCCAACTCTCGCCGTCCGCGGCATGAGCCGCCGGAACGGCCGCAATCGTCATCGCCCAGAGAAGCCGTTTCATGGCGGCCACCTTACCACGAGCGCCGCGCGGCGTCCGCGCCGCCGCGGCTTTTCCTATACTGGGGGTTGCCGCCCGCGCCCCCCGTCAGCGAATCTTTCGACGTCATCGTCGTCGGCGCGGGACCGACCGGCCTCGCCTGCGCCATCGACGTGCGCAACGCCGGCTGCCGCGCCGCTGTGTTCGACAAGGGATGCCTCGTCAATTCGCTCTACAACTACCCCACCAACCTGACCTTTTTCACGACGCCCGAGCTGCTCGAAATCGGCAATATCCCCATGACCGCGGTGCGCGAAAAGCCCACCCGCGGCGAAGCCCTCAAATACTACCGCCGCGTGACCGGCCACTACAAGCTCGACGTGCGGCAGTACGAGGCCGTCAACGCCGTCGAGGGGGAAGACGGAGCCTTCACGGTCGAAACGACGCAGCGCGCCGGAGCGCGCCGCCGCTACGCCGCGAAGAAAATCGTCTTGGCGACCGGCTTTTACGATATTCCGGCGCGCATGGGCGTTCCCGGCGAAGACTTGGCGAAAGTGCGGCATTACTATCGCGAGCCGCATCCTTTCTACGACTGCGACGTGGCCGTTATCGGCGGCAAGAACTCCGCGGCGATCTGCGCGCTCGAGTGTTACCGCGCGGGCGCCCGCGTCACGCTCATCCACCGCCGGCCGAAACTCAGCGAAAAAATCAAGTACTGGATCATTCCCGACATCGCCAACCGCATCGCCAACGGCGAGATCGCGGCGTATTTCAACACGTCCGTCGAGCGCATCGACGAGGAAGCGCTCGACCTGCTCACGCCCGACGGCCCCAAGCGCATCCGCAACGATTTCGTCCTGGCCATGACCGGATACAAGCCCGATACCGACTTTCTGGCGAGTCTGGGCATTGTGTTCGACCCGCAAAGCAGGCGTCCTCGCACCGATCCCGACACGCTCGAAAGCGACCGCGCGGGCGTCTATCTTGCCGGGGTCATCGTCGCCGGAATGCATACCGGCGAGATTTTCATCGAGAACGGACGCTTTCACGGCGGTCTGATCGCCGCCGATATCGCCGCCAAGCTCGGTTAGAACGGCGTTGGCGCGACGTCCCCGCCGGAAGGTAATCTGATCAGCGAACGTTCTTGTTTGATGTAATTCTTGTAGTTTTGGGCAATCGGCATTAAACCCAGCCATGCCCCAGAACAACAATTGACCCGAAGGTTACCGTTACGACTTTGCTTTTTTTGACATTCCTTTTCCAGTTTGCGCTTCTTGGCGTGGTCTCATTCAGGTTGGCCTAACTTACAAATGGTAGCTTATCTTTCCAGTAGGGCTGTTTCGATCCATATTAGCCCAGTTATCTTGACAAGACTTCAAGAATACTCCGCAAAGTTTGTAGAATGCCTCCAGCAATCAGAGTTCTTGGCCGAAGAATAAAACTTAGGAATTTTGCTCCGAGTCGGCGTAAAAAAGTGTCCTGAAAAGAGATGGGATTACCCTTTTCCCCGAGAGTATGCAGAGTATTTGCCCTCATGAAAGGCAAAAACAAATAGTCTTTGCAGTAACTATGCGCACTGACAATGGGGTACGGCGTTCGCGCTTCTAACTTTTGGCCTTCACCAGTCAACTGCGCTGTGGGTTTGTTATAGATACAGTGCCCTGTACCCATATGTCCTTTTAGGTTATCTTGGTTTCCCTCTTGCCAACCTGTTCCTCTGTCAGCAAAATAATAGCAAGTACTGCAAGAGAACCATCTGCGGATTGCAAAATTATCTTTTTCTTTCTTTGTCAATTTTATTCGATGCACATTTTTTCTTGCAGATTTCCCCATCTTTTTCTCCTGTGTTGTTGGTTTGGTATGGCGGGCATCAAAGCGATTCCGTCGAGCGGACAGGCATCTTTGCGAAGTGCGGCGCAATCATCTCTGTTGGCATAAGGACCCTATCTTCTACCGTACACGCGCTGCAAGCGGCGTCATTGTGTTTCCTCATTCGGTAGCGGGAACGCGTTTGCGAGCGATCCAGACGTTTTCGAGGCCGCAGGTGTTCCGTGCGTTCAACCTCCGGCACATATCACGAATTTTACTGTTTCCTTTGTGCGACAAATAATGCAGATATGCCTGTCCCGCCAGAATGAAATGATCCTGTATATTCTTCTTCATTGCTGCGGTAATAAAATGTTCCGAATCCGCCTTCACTTGTTTTATGCTGCTCCAAAACGCCAATTAATCTTTTTGCAAGATCTCCGGCGGTGATTGATTCGCTGTTTTTCATTTCAACTAAAAAATTAGCATCACCGCTAATTACCACCTGGTTATTTTCATATTCAAGATTTGCTTTGCTGTCGCCAAATTTAAGCTGACCTGTTATTTTACCCCTTGCAGGAAAATTGAAGTTAAGCGTTAAGGAACCTCTGAACAAGAGCACAGCGGGTTGGGATAATAGAGGGGTGCGGAAGGCACGGAGAATAAGGGGGAGAGCGATGAGCCAACGGACGTTTGCGGACATGGAGTACGAGGGGAAGAAAAAACAGACGAGGCGGGAGAAGTTCTTAGGGCGGATGGAGGCGTTGATTCCCTGGCAGCGGCTGGATGAGCGCATCCGCCCGTATTACCCGCAAGCGGGGCGGGGGCGGCGACCGTACGAGTTGTCGGCGATGCTGCGCATCCACTGCGTGCAGTTGTTCTACAACATGAGTGATCCGGGGATGGAGGACATGCTGTACGAGCTCGAGTCGGTGAGGCGTTTCGTGGGTTTGTCGTTGGCCGAGCCGCTGCCGGACGAGACGACGATTTTGCATTTTCGGCACTTGCTGGAGAAGCACGAGTTGGGCGGGGAGTTGTTGGCGGAGATCAACCGGCACTTGGAGGCGCAGGGGTTGCGCTTGCAGAAAGGGACGATCGTGGACGCGAGCATCATAGAAGCGCCGTCGTCGTTGAAGAACCGCAAGCGGGAACGGGACGGAGAGATGAAGCAGACGAGGAAGGGGCGGCAGTGGCATTTCGGGATGAAGGCGCACATCGGGGTGGACGCGGGTACGGGGCTGGTGCATAGCGTGGCGGCGACGGGGGCGAACGTGGCGGACGTGACGCAAGTGGGGCGGCTGCTGCACGGCGGGGAGGAGCAAGTACACGGAGATGCCGGGTATCAAGGAGTGGAGAAACGGCCGGAGCACCGGGAGCGTGCGCTGGACTGGCAGGTGGCGATGAGGCCCGGCCGGCGGCGGCAGTTGGCGGCGGGCAGCGCGGCGGCGCAGGCGGAGCGGCGCAAGGCGGCGGTGCGGGCCAAGGTGGAGCATCCGTTTTTGTATGTGAAGCGGCGCTTCGGCTACGCGAAGGTGCGCTATCGCGGCTTGGCCAAGAACAGGGAACGGCTCAGCCTGTTATTCGGCTTGGCCAATCTGCTCATTGCCGAGCGTTATGCCACAGCCTGAGCGGCACAACGCAGGAGCAGTGCGTCCACAGCGGCTCGAAGCCGCTGAAACGGTGGTATAACTGTTGCCTGGAGGCCAAAATCAGCACAATTTCCATGCAAATCTCGATGAAAACCCCTCCTCAACCGCCCCCATCCGCCAACATCATCCTTCCTCTGCCCCTCTTACGCTATTATTCAGACCTTCCTTAAGTTTTTACACGGCTGATAATTATCGTCCATAATTTGCAGAATTTCCCCTAGATATTTGCTTGATTTCACCTTTTGGCCATCAGATAGCCGAATGTCTCTCTGAGGTGTTTCATGACGATATCTTTTAGCCATCATTCACCTTCCTTTCTTTTTTCAACAAACTCAAGGCACAAATTGACGATTTTTTTGATTGGCATCTGTTTTGTTAGCCGGGTCCTTCTATTTGCCGATCTTCGCTCACCTGAGAATCCTGTTGAACCTATCGACTGTTTTCTCAAAGCTCCTGATGGACTTGTACACCGCGCCGTCGGGGTGGTCGAGCAGGTATGCGGACATTTTGCGGAAAATAAGAGCTTGGATCAGGGCCTGAATCACCTCTCGTTCCTCTTCATCGCCTTCCTGCAGCGCTTCGGCCAACCTCTCGAGCATCTCCGGGGATACGTCGGAAGCGTAATCTCCCCATATTTCTCGTTTTTCCTTGTCCGTGAGCGGGCGCCGCAACGATTCCGCCGATGGTATCGGTATCGTTGCGAAATCCAGCGGGTTCTTCTCTGTCGGCATGAAGGCTCCTGTCTCCTAGTGTACGCTCACTGACGCGCCGGCGGCAAAAACGCCGCTCGACTCATTCGGCGGCGGGGACGCGCTCGCCGCCGCCGCGCCCGTGCCTCGGACGAAACCCGGCGTGACGAATTCGCCCGTCAGGTCGATGGTTTCCGCTCCCCGCGGCGTTGCCGCCGATGCGGCGGGGCCGATGGAAACGATGCGGCCGCCGCGCACGGCGATCACCGCGTTGTCGATAAGCGCGCCGGCAAGCAGCGCGCGCATCTTGCGTTTCATGGCGGTGTCGTTCATGCGGCGCCCCAATCGAGCCCAGCCGGAAGCGTAGCAGAAAACAAGCTGCCGCTGCAACTCGCCGCTACAACTCGATGGCCTTGGCGAAGGTTACGGCGCGCGTTGCGTAAAGCTGCTCCAGCACGGCGGCCGGCGGGCGCTGATCCGTCAGCACGACCGCGACCGCGTTGGCCGGCCCGCCGTCTTCCGCCGCCTTGCCGCGGCCCAGCGAGAAGTCGGCGATGTTGATGCCGTTGTCGCCGAGAATCGTTCCGACGCGGCCGATGACGCCCGGCACGTCTTCGTTGGTCACGTAAACCAGATGGCCGCCGAGCCGGGTCTCGACGTAGATGCCGTCGATGCTCAGCAGGCGCGGCGAGCCGTCGGGGAATACGGTTCCCTCGACCGCGCGCGCGCCTTCTTCGGTCTTCAACGAAAGCGAGATCGAATCGCTGAAATGAGCGCGCCCGCGGCGGACTTCGCTGATGCCGAAAGCGCGCTCGCGGGCAATCTGCGCGGCGTTGATGAGGTTGGCCTTTTGCGAAAGAAAACGGTTGAGCACGCCGCTCAGCGCCGCGTTGCGGATGAGCTTGGAATCGGTCTCGGCGAAGTCTCCCGAATAGGTAATCTTCAGGCGCACGGGGCGCCCCTGCGCGGTTTGCGCGGCGAAAGAGCCGAGGCGCTCGGCCAGCGCCAGGAAGGGAGCCAGCTTGCCGTGTTGCTCGGCGCTGACGGAGGGCATATTGACCGCCGACAGCACTACGCCGTCCTTGAGAAAATCGCGCACCTGCCGGGCGATGCGCATGCCGACCTTTTCCTGAGCCTCGGCGGTCGAACCGCCGATGTGCGGCGTAGCCACGACGTTCTCCCGCTCGAGCAGCGGCGAGGCGGTCGGCGGCTCCGTCTCGAACACGTCGAGCGCCGCCCCGGCTACCTTGCCGGACAACAGCGCGTCGTTGAGCGCCCGGCCGTCGATCAATTCGCCGCGGGCGCAGTTGACGATGCGCACGCCGGTTTTCATCTTGGCGATGGCCGCGGCGTTAATCAGCGCGTGCGTTTCAGGCGTCAGCGCAAGGTGCAGCGAAATATAGTCGGCGCGGGCGTAAAGCTCGTCGAGGCTGAGCAACTCCACTTCGGCGTCTTTGGCGGCGTCGCTCGAAACATACGGATCGTGGGCGGCGATCTCCATGCCGAACGGCTTGGCGCGCTGCGCCACCTCGCGGCCGATATTGCCGAAGCCGACGATGCCCAGGGTCTTGCCCGATACTTCGCTGCCCAGGAATTTCTTCTTTTCCCAATTGCCCGCCTTCGTCGAGGCGCTGGCGCCGGGCACCGAGCGGGCCAGGGAAAGCATGAAGGCCAGCGTGTGCTCGGCGACCGCGATGGCGTTGCCGCCCGGCGTGTTCATCACCACCACGCCGCGCGCCGTGGCCTCGCCGCAATCGACGTTATCCACGCCCACGCCCGCGCGCCCGACCACGCGCAGCCGGGGCGCCAGCGCGAACGCCTCCTTGTCCATCTTGACCGCGCTGCGGATGAGTACGGCTTCGGCCGCGCCCAGATGCCCGCGGTATTCCTTGGCGTTCGAAACGATGACGTTGAAATCGGGCTCGTCCCTGAGCAGAGCAACGGCGGCGGGGGCGATGGCGTCGGCAATGAGGATGTTCATCGGCATGGCGTCAGCCCCTGTCGGCCGCCTTGGCCTGCAGATAGACCGCTTGCGCCGCCCGCACGCCCGCGCCGAATTCGACCGGCAGGCCGAGTTCGTGCAGGATCAATTCCAATTCGGCGACGGCGGCGAACAGGTCGTGGAAATCGAAATAACCGAGGTGCGCGTAGCGGAAGATGCGCCCCTTCATCGACCCCTGCCCGTTGGCGATGACCGCTTCGAAGTCCCGCTTGTAACGCTTGACGATCTCGCCGGAGTCGATGCCTTGCGGCGCCCGGATAGCGGTGACGGCGCCGGCGGGAATCGCGTCTCTGGCGAAGAGTTCGAGTCCCAGCGCCTGCGCCGCCTCGCGGGTTGCGCGGGCGAGAAGCTGTGCGTTTTCGATCAGCCTCTCGCGGCCGATTTCGCGCACGAAAGCGAGAACCTCGGCGAGGCCGAGGATCAGCGAAGTCGCCGGGGTCCACGGGGAATCGCCCTCGAGTCCCGCCTCGATGTGCCGGCGCAAATCGAAGTAGAAATAGGGGTTCGAAGCCGCAGCGGCGCGCCGCAGCGCCTTTTCGCTGACCGAGCAATAGGCCAGGCCGGGCGGAATCATGACCGCTTTCTGCGAGCCGCCGATGACCGCGTCGAGACCCCAGTCGTCGATTTTCAGAACGCTTGTGCCCAAGCCGGTGATGGCGTCCGCCACCAGCACGGCGTCGGTCTCGGCGACGATCTTGCCGATGGCTTCGAGGTCGTGGGAAATGCCGGTTGAAGACTCGGTGGCCTGGATGAGCACGCCCTGCGCGTCCGCGTTCGCGGCGAGCGCCTGCGCCGCCTGCTCCGGCTTGACCGATTCGCCGTAGGGCTTTTCGATGACGACCGTATCGAGGCCGAACGCCCGGGCGATGCGCGCCCAGCGCTCGCCGAATTTCCCGGCCGTGCAGACGATAACCTTGTCTCCGGGGGAAAACAGATTCGAGACCGCCGCCTCCATCGCTCCGCTGCCGGAAGCGGCGAACAGGGCGATGCCGCTTTCCGTTCCCATGAAATAACGCAGGCCGTCGATGACGCCGCGGTAAATTTCGATGAACTCGCCGGTGCGGTGATGCACGTCGGCGGCGGCCATGGCGCGCGCCGCCGGCGGATAGAGCGGCGTCGGGCCGGGGGTCAGCAGGCGGGGCTTCTTGACGTACATTTGAGCGGCGCTGCCCAAGCCGTTCGGCCGCCCGCGGCGGCAAAGCGGCGAAGCAGGGAATCGGGACAATGCGCGGACCGCGGGCGTCGTCGGATGCGCGGCGCGGTTAAACGCTATTTTAGCGCAGCCCGCGGCTTCCGATTAACGCGCCGCTTCGGGCTTGTAGCGGAACCGGTCTTGCTCGCGCGTGACGTCCCAGGGTTGGGGCGGGAGAGGGTTGTAGCGCGGCCGCGCGTCCTTCGCCGGCATGGTCGCCGCGGCGGCCTGCAAGCGGGCCAGCGCCGCGGCGTGCGCGGGGTCGCTGCTTGCGATCAGGTTGTTTTCCTCGCCCGGGTCTCGGAGCAAGTCGTAAAGCTCCGTTGCGGCGCCGCCGCGTACGTGGATCTTGTAGCGCTTGCCGCGGATGACCCGCGGCGCGTAGTCCTTCACCCCGCGAACGCCCTTCTCGTCCAGCACGGCGGGGCCGAAGCCCATCGCCATGATCCACTCGCGCGGGCCGTCGTCTTCTTTGCCCAGCATCACGCCGGCGAGCGATTTGCCGTCGAGCCTCACGCCCGCGGGCGGCGGCGCGCCGGCAAGCTCGCAAAACGTCGGCAGCAGGTCGGAAAAGTCGGTCAGCGCATCGGTTTCGACTCCCGCCGGAACAAGCCCGGGGCCGTTGACGATGTAGGGTTGGCGCGGGCCGTTTTCGGTCAGCTTGGCCTTGCCGCCGCGGACGGTTCGGCCGTTCATGCGCCCGGTGATGCCGCCCGATGTTCCGTTGTCGGTGGTGAAGACGATGATCGTATTGCCGCGGATTCCGGCATCGTCGAAGGCCTTGACCAGCCGCCCGACCAGATAGTCCGTATAGCGCACCATCGCCCGGTGCTTTTCCATCTTCGACTCGGCGAACGGCTCGTGGGGCGTAGGTACCAGCGGTCCGTGCGTCAGCGCCATCGGGTAGTAGATGAGCATCGGCCCCGCCTTGTTGCGGTGAACGAAATCGACCAGGAAATCGTTGTAGATGTCGGGGCCGAACGCGCCTTCGTAGGTCTTGCTCGCGGCCTTGTCGGTATGCACGTAGGGGTTCCAGTAACGCTCGTCGCTCGCCGGGTTGCCGCCTTCGCCGCCCGTCCACGTCGCCCACTCGTCGAAACCGTGGGCGCGGAGGATGTCGGGCTGTACGCGGAAATCGTTGATCTGCCATTTGCCGGCAACCGCCGTGGCGTAGCCGGCCTGCTTGAGTTGCCGGGCGAAGGTCACGTTGCGCGCGGGGTCGAAGTGGCTGCCGGCGCCCCAGCGGGGCACATCCCAGTGGTTGGTCCAGCCGTGGCGGAAGGGATACTGTCCGGTGAGCAGCGTGACCCGCGTCGGCGTGCATTGCGGCATGGAATAGGCGTTGAGGAACTTCATGCCGCCCTCGGCCAGCTTGTCGATGTTGGGCGTCTCGATGCCCTCGCCGCCGTAGGATGAAATCCACTCGGGGCCGAGGTCATCGACCATGATGAAAACCAGATTCGGCTTGGCCGCGCCCAAGCCGCAGGCGAGGAAAAGAAAGGGAACGAACCGCAAGAAGCGCATGGGATTTATGGTAAACCGCTCGGCGGCGGCGATGCGCTTGGCGTCAGGAGGATGCGGAGCCGGGTATTCTGAGGCGGCCGCGTTGGCCCGGGTAGGCGGCGTCTTGATTGTCTCGCCACTCGAAAACGATATCCAAGTCGATGTTGAGGTTCTGGGCGATATTCATGATCGTTCGGCAAGCGCCATCGGCGCTCCGATTCCTCAAGGAAACGTTGATATCAGGCAAGTATGCATAGTTTTTATCTTGCTTCTGCCCGTTGACTATGTTCTGTCGTTGCCCACTGACTGTAGTTTGGGCACACATCCCGTGGATTTCGTCGACAGTTTTGTCGCGTTTCATTGCCGATCGAACGATCATTTCCAGCAGGGTTTTCCACGAAGGTTTTTTGACTATCGCCCCGGCCACTGTCGCGTCCAGTATTTTCGTACGTTTCATGTTGGGGAGTTTCAACGGGTCGATTAACCGTTCATCATCCGGCTCATCGGATACGTCAGGCTCAGGCCGTTCCAGAGCGTCCAGAGCGCGGTTGATGACGCTTTCTGTTGTGTCCACGAGTGGCTCGGCATGGCTTTGCAGCCGCTTGAAAGTTGCCGGAGATATCGTAATCTGCTGCATTTCCACTTCTACGATAACGGAACGGGCTAGGGATCGGGGCGGCGTTCGGCTCCCTCAGAAATACAACTGCACCGTTTGGCCTTCGATTTCACGCAGCGCCGAGCGCTGCGCCGGCCATGCCGGATCGACCATTTCCGCGTCCCATTGCGCCCAGGCCTGCTCCAGCTTTTCCACGATGTCGGGATGCTCCGCGGCGACGTTCCTGCGCTCGCCCACGTCAACGGAAAGGTCGTAGAGCAGCGTCAGGTAGCCGAGCGGCGCGTCCCAAGGGTAATCCTGCTGCGGCAGCCGCCCCGTGGAATCGTTCGATTCGCCCATGGCGCGCTCCGATTTCCTGATCTTCCACATTTTCCACTTGCCCCAGCGCACGGCGTGATTCGGTTTCGCCCGCCAGAACAGGAACTCATGCGGCGGTGCGGCGTTTTCCCCGCGCAAATAGGGCAGCAGATTGACGCTGTCCTGCGCCGCGGCTTCCGAACCGGCCGCCGCGGCGAAGGTGGCGAACAAGTCCAGCGAGATCGCCGGCTGCGCGTATTCCGCGCCCTGAGGCAGGCCGGCGGGCCACTTGAAGATGAAGGGGACGCGGATGCCGCCGTCCCAGTGGTAGCGCTTGAAGCCGTTCAGCGGTCCGTTCGAGCAGGCGCCGTTGACGTAGCCCGCGCAGCCGTTGTCGCTGAAGAAGACGACCAGCGTGTTTTCTTCCAGGCCGGTCTCGCGCAGCTTGGCCGTCAAGGCGCCGACCATGTCGTCGAGCGAGGCGACCATCGCCGCGTAGATGCGTTCGTTGGGCGCTTCCAGATGCTTGTAGCGCTCGGTGTATTTCGTCGTCGCCTGCAAGGGCGTGTGCGGCGTGTTGGGCGTCATCATCAGGAAAAACGGCTCGTCCTTGTGGCGCTCGATGAAATCGACCCCCTTGTCGGTGAAAACGTCGGTGATGTACTCCTCGACCTCGACCGGCTCGAACCCGTCGAAAATCGCGTTGCCCGGCCCGCGCGTCGTGGGCGCGTTTTCCCGAGGCCACGACTCGACGCCCGGCAGGCGTGAGTCGATGTAGGTCGATCCGCCGGCGAGCATGCCGTAATACTCATCGAAGCCGCGGCTCAGCGGGTGGTGTTGCCGCTGCTTGCCCTGGTGCCATTTGCCGACGAGACCGGCGGCGTATCCGGCGCCCTTGAGCACGTCGGCGAGCGTGGCCTGATCCGTCGGCAGCCCGACCTGCGTATCGCGCCCGGCGACGTTGTACTCGAAGCCGAAACGCTGCTGATAGCGTCCCGTATAAAGCCCCGCCCGCGAAGGGCTGCAAACCGGATGCGACACGTAGCCGTCGGTCAGGCGCACGCCCTGCGCCGCCAGTTCGTCGATATGCGGCGTGGCTACGACCGTTCCGCCGTTGGCGCCGATATCGCCGTAACCCAGATCGTCGGCGAGGATGACGACGATGTTCGGTTTCGCCGGGCGCTGCGCCTCCGGCGGCGGCGAAGAGCATCCCGCCGTCAAACCGGCAAGCAATACGAGCGGCAACGAAAGGTTCATCGACTGCATGGCAACAACCCGGCGCCAGTATAGCGCAGCGGCGCGCCCGGCGTCCCGTCAATTCGCACCGGTCAATTCGCACCGGCGGCACGCCGATTCGCACCCGCGGCACGCCAATTCGCACCCGCGGCACGCCGATTCGCACCGGCGGCGCAGCCGCCCTCGATGAAGGGCTTCAGGCAAGGATTGCGCGCCTTGCCCGCCTATGCCCGCCAATGCGCGCTTGTTTTCGATGTCTCTTCGCCGAAAATCGACCGGATGGGTTCAGCGCCTTCCTGCGGCGCCGGCGGGGGCGGCCGAGCGGATACAATACGCCAATGGCCTTGAAGATCCGGACGGCGGCCTTGCCCTTGCGCGCTCTCCTTCCGCTCTCTTTTCTGTCCGCGCCGCTTGCCGCGGGCGCCGCGACCCGCCCGGTCGTGATGGGCTCCCGCGGCGTGGTCGTCGCGGGACACCACGCCGCGAGCGACGCCGGCCTGACCATGCTCAAGAACGGCGGCAACGCCGTCGACGCCGGAGTCGCCGCCGTCTTCGCCCAAGCCGTCACCGAGTTCGACCGGTTCGGCTTCGGCGGGGAAGTTCCCATGCTCATCTACAGCGCCGAGCGCGGCAAGGTTGCGGCGGTCAGCGGACAGGGGCAGGCCCCGGCCAGGGCGGCGCTGGAGTGGTTTCAACAGCGTAATATCGAAGCCGTGCCGGGAGACTGCTTTCTGCCCGCCACCGTGCCCGCCGTGCCGGGTTCGCTGATCCTCGCCCTCGACGAGTTCGGTACGATGCCGCTGGCGGAAGTGCTGGCGCCGGCCATTCGCTTGGCCGAAGAGGGCTTTCCGGCCTATCCCTCGTTCGTCAAGCGGCTCAACCAGGTCTCGCGGCGCATCCGCGCGGAGTGGCCGTCTTCGGCCAAAATCTTTCTGCCCGGCGGCAAGGCGCCGCAAGTCGGCGATCTTTTCGTGCAAAAAGACTTGGCGCGCACGCTGCGCCGCCTGGTCGAGGCCGAGCAGGCCGCGGCGCCGAAGGGGCGCAAAGCCGGACTGCAAGCGGCCTACGATCTTTTCTACCGCGGCGCAATGACCCGCCAGATCGTCGAGTTCCAGAAAACGTTCCGATGCACCGACGCCAACGGCTTCACCTCCGCGGGCTTGCTGGAGATCGAGGACTTCGCCGCTTTCGAAGCCCGCGTCGAGGAGCCGGCCTCGGCGAGCTACCGCGGCATCGACGTTTACAAGGTCGGCTTCTGGTCGCAAGGCCCCGTGCTGCTGCAAACGCTGAACCTGCTCGAAGGCTTCGACGTCAAGCCGCTGGGGCACAATACGCCCGCCTACGTCCACCTGCTCGCCGAGGCGATGAAGCTGGCCTACGCCGACCGCGAATGGTATTACGCCGACCCCGATTTCGTGGGCGTCCCCCAGCAGGGGCTGCTCTCGAAGGAATACGCCGCCGAGCGCCGCAAGCTGATCGACTTGCAGGCGCCCTCGCTGGAACTCCGCCCGGGCAACCCGTACCCCTTCCAGCCCGGCCGTGCGCAGTACGCCGCCGTTCCCGCCTCGATCGCCTTCCGCCCCGACCCGCCGGGCACCACCGGTACGCGGGCCGCCGACGCCGCGGGCAACGTCTTTTCGGCGACGCCGAGCGGCGGCTGGTTCCCCACGTCGCCGATTGTCGAGGGGCTGGGCTTCGTGCTGGGCACGCGCGGCCAGAGCTTCTTTCTCGACGCCGCCCGCGCCAACAACATCGAACCCGGCAAGCGTCCGCGGACGACTCTCACGCCGACCCTGGCGCTGAAAGACGGCAAGCCCTTCATGGCTTGGGGCACGCCCGGCGGGGACGCGCAAGACCAGATCAATCTGCAATTCTTCCTCAACGTCGTCGAGTTCGGCATGGATATCCAATCCGCGCTGGACGCCCCGCTGATCCAGATACTCGACTTTCCGCCGTCGTTTTTCCCCCGCGACACGCGGCCGGGAACCATGCTGGTCGAAACCCGCCTGGGCGGCGAAGTCATCGAGAGCCTCGAAGCCATGGGGCACAAGGTGCGCCCCGCCGGAGACTGGGCGATCGGCGACGCCACGGCCATCCGCATCGACCCTGAGCGCGGCGTCTTTTTCGGCGCCGCCGGGCCGCGCCGGGACAAATCCTACGCGCTGGCTTGGTGACGCGGCGGGCGGCGGGCGGAGCGGTCTCAGCGCCGCCGGCGGACGGTGAGGAACGGCCCCTCGGGGGTGGAAACGCCCCGCACCGCAGCGCTGACCGCCGCGTAGCCGTCCGGGAAGCCGAACGGCACGCGCACCGTGAACTGATACAGGCCCGCGCAGCAGGGCGCCGCGCCCGCGTAGAGGATGTCGTCGGCAAAAATCCTGATGCCGCCGAAGGTGAACTCGACCTCGCTCGCGAGTTCCGCCGCGCCGCCGGGGATTTGTCCGGCCTCCAACGGCGGCTCGGTCGGCCCGAAACCGGTTCCGAACAAGGTGATCGCTTCGCCCGGCTCGGCCGGGGTAAGCTCGACTCCGGGAACGTCTCCGGGCAGGCCGACCAGCGCCGCGCCGCCGGCGTGCAGCGCCACGATCGGGTTGCGCCCGCCCGGGTCGATGGGGAAGTTGAAGAAAGCCGGCGAGACGTCGGCGACCCGGACCGTTGCCGCAAAGCTATGCCGCGCGTTCCGCGTGCCGCAGCCGAGGACGGCCTCGACCTGCGCCGTCCCGGGCGTCAGGTCGTGCGGAGCCTGCGCGTTGATTTGCTCGGGGAAGACGGCGAACATCGGCGCGCGCTTGCCGTCGATCTCCAGGCAAACGCCGGCGAGCTCGGTTGCAACCCTGCCCGCGCCGTCGAGCGCGGGGCTTGCCGCCTGCGCCCCCTCCGGCGCGAACCCCCGCCCGAAAACGGAAACGATGGCGTTGGGCGAGATGCTGTTGACGACGGGCGCTCCGGTGGCCGGCACGACGCCGCCGGCGGAGATGCGGTGCCTGGGCGGCGGCGTCAGGCGGCGGATGCGGCCGTTACTGGTATCGGCGATATAGATGTTGCCTGCGCCGTCCGCGGCTACGCCCCGGGGGTGGTTCAGTTGCGCGGCGGTAGCCGGGCCGCCGTCTCCGCTGAATCCCCTGCTTCCGGTGCCCGCGACGGTGGTAATGATGCCTGTAGAGACATCGACCTTGCGGATGCGGTTGTTGTTTCTATCGGCGATATAGAAGTTGCCCGCGCCGTCCACAGCTACGCCATGGGGGTATCTCAGTTGCGCGGCGGTAGCTGGGCCGCCGTCCCCGCTGAATCCGCTGCTTCCGTTGCCCGCGGCGGTGGTAATGATGCCTGTAGAGACATCGACCTTGCGGATGCGGTCGATGCCGGCGATGTAGAGGTTGCCCGCGCTGTCCGCGGCTACGTCATAGGGGAAGACCAGTTGCGCGGCGGTAGCCGGGCCGCCGTCTCCGCTGAATCCATAGCTTCCATCGCCCGCGACGGTGGTAATAATGCCCGTGGCGGCATCGACCTTGCGGATGCGGTGGTCGTTGCTATCGGCGATATAGAAGTTGCCCGCGCCGTCCGCGGCTACGCCATGGGGAGAGTCGAGCCGCGCCTGAGTCGCAGGGCTGCCATTCTGTCCTATGCCTGCGCCCGCGGCGGTGGTAATAATGCCCGCGGCGGCATCGACCTTGCGAATACGTTTGTTTCCTGAATCGGTGATATAGAAGTTGCCTGCGCTGTCCGCGGCTACGCCCGAGGGGAAGGCCAGTTGCGCGGCGGTAGCCGGGCCGCCGTCCCCGCTGAATCCTTCGCTTCCGTTGCCCGCGGCGGTGGTAATGATGCCCGCGACGACATCGATCTTGCGGATGCGGTTGTTGTACGGATTGGCGATATAGATATTGCCTGCGCCGTCCACGGCTACGCCCCGGGGGGAGTACAGTTGCGCAGCGGTAGCCGGGCCGCCGTCTCCGCTGAATCCATGGCTTCCGTTGCCCGCGACGGTGGTAATGATGCCTGTAGAGACATCGACCTTGCAGATGCGGTAGTTGTGGCTATCGGCGATATAGAGGTTGCCCGCGCCGTCCGCGGCTACGCCCCGGGGGTGGTTCAGTTGCGCGGCGGTAGCCGGGCCGCCGTCCCCGCTGAATCCGCTGTTTCTTCCGTTGCCCGCGACGGTGGTAATGATGCCTGTAGAGACATCGACCTTGCGGATGCGGTGGTTGTGGCTATCGGCGATATAGAGGTTGCCCGCGCCGTCCGCGGCTACGCCCCAGGGGTGGTTCAGTTGCGCAGCGGTTGCTGAGCCGCCGTCTCCGCTGAATCCGCTGTTTCTTCCGGTACCCGCGACGGTGGTAATGATGCCTGTAGAGACATCGACCTTGCGGATGCAGTTGTTCCAGGTATCGGCGATATAGATGTTGCCTGAACCGTCGACAGTCACGCCCCCGGGATTCAGATGCGCTCGGACTGCCGGGCCGCCGTCCCCGCCGAATGCGCCCGTCCCCGCGACCGTGTCGATCCGCCACTCGTCCGCGGGCTGCGCTGCTGCTGCGGCAACCAGCAGCGCGGCGCAGAGGCATGGCCCGGTCAGTCCGAACGGGATGGAAGAGATTCGGCGGCGCATCGCGCCATTATAAGAATATCGGGCCGCGCTTTGCGCGGCGAACGGGGAAGCCGGCGTGAATGCGGGCATAAGTTATACTGAGCGTGTGAGTTTGCCTCCGACGCCCGGAATTGGATCGCCGGCGATGCCCGCCCCCGCCATCCGCACCATCGAAGACTTGATGCAGGTGCTCGACGCGCATCCCCAATGGCTCGAAGCGATGCGCGCCCGCCTGCTGACGCGCGAGTTGCTCGAGTTGCCCCAGACCGTGGCCAATATCGCCAAAACCACGAATGAGCGCTTCGACAAGACCGAAGCCGACATCCAAGGGACTCGCGATGACTTGGCCGACTTCGCCAAAACCACGAATGAGCGCTTCGACGGCGTGGACAAGCGCCTCGACGGCGTGGACAAGCGCCTCGACGGCATGGACAAGCGCTTCGACAAGGTCGAAAACGACATCCGAAGGATTCGTAATGACATGGCGCCCCTGAAAGGCGCTCATGCCCGCAACGGAGCGTTGCGGGAAGCCGACATGATTGCCGAGAGCATGGGGCTTTCCTTGACGCGCATCCTGCCCGATAGCGAAATCAGGGATTTGATTCGCTCCTGTGACACGACGGGCATTGCCAAAAACGAATTGATCAGCTTCCGCTTGGCCGATCTGATCATCGAAGCCGAAGATCAAAAAGGCGAACGGTGCTACATCGCCGCGGAAATCTCATACACAGCCAACGGCAGGGACACGACCCGCGCGATTCGCAACGCGGGGTTCCTGACGAGATTCACGGGCAGCCCCGCCCATGCCGCAATCGTCGCGCAGCATACGGACGACCGCATTCAAGAGAGCATCGATCGCGGCAAAGTCTCGTGGTATCGCCTGAACGCCAAATATCTGGAAGTGGATTAGGGCGCGTCTTGCGGCGCAGCGGCGGGGCTACTCCGGCCGCCGCACCGGGTTGACGAACGCCCCGTTGGCGGCCGCGTCCCAGACGGCGAGGCGCGCCCACTTCCAACCCGGCGCGCGGCGCGTCCATTGAAACTCCCGTTCGCTGAATGAACCGGTCTCGCGCAGCGGGATGATTTCCCGGCGGGTCTTCTGGCCGTCGCCCCAGACGATCTCGGCGAAGTTCAGCGGAAACGTCCAGCGCACCTTCGCCGACGCCCGGATTTCATCCGCCGACCCGGCGATTTCCCATTCGGGCAGCAGTACCTCTCCGGTCGAAACGAACATCTCGCCGCGCAGCAGCGGCTCCAGCAAGCGCCCGTACTCGTCGAAGGCGGGCAGCTTGGCGGCGCGGACGTAGTTGACGTTCATATGCGCGTAAAGCTCGTGCGTATGGTCGAACTGGAACACATCGACTTCGCCCAATACGCGCTTGTCGAGGCCCCAGTCATGCATGTCGTCGAGCAGCTTGAGAACGCGCTCGCCGAGGCGCGGGGAAGACGGGTCGGAGGGCAAGGCCTTCCAGCCGGCGCCGAAGTAGCGCGGGTCGCGGAAGTGCTCGGTTTCGCGGATCGCGTCCGGGTAGCCGGTCGAGCCCTTCGTGCGGGCGTGCGTCTGGTACATCCAGCCGTTCTCGCGGCGCACGAGATCGAGCATCTCGGCGGCGTTGGCGGTGCTGTAAACCTTCCCGTATTGTTTGTGCTCGGAGACGAATTTCCCGCCCTTCGGCCTGTTCATCCACCAATAGACGGGCTTGGGGAAGACCAGCGCCCAGTGTCCGCCGAGGTGGACGTTGGCCTCTTCGGAAGGGATCAGCAGGAAATTTTCGTCGGATTGGGCGCGGCAGGCCTTGAAGAAACTGTCGAGTTCTTGCAGGCGCAGTTCGGTCAGGTCGCGGGGGTGGCCGTCGCCGTGGAAGTCCATGATAATCGCCGCGTCCACGCCCATTTGCTGCAAAACCGTCTTGAACGGCGGGGTCCAATCGAAGCCCTTTTCGAGCGCCTGCACGGTATAGGCCAAGTGCCAATGGGCGGCCAGCGTCTTGTAGCCGTCGAGGGCGGGGAAGCGGTCGCGGTTGGTGTAGCGCAGGGCGTCTTCGAGCGCCGCTTCCGGCCCGTCGGCGCTGAGCAACAGGAACAGGCTCATGCGCTGCACGCTGCCCGGAGGGGCGTTCATCCAGGGGTAGAAACGCCAGTTCGTATCGCCGATTTGGCGAATGCCGAGGGAAACCTCGTCGCGCCACGAGCGCAGCCAGTTGTGCCCCAGGTTGGAAGTGAAATCGCGCGGGAAGAAATACTGGTGCGGGGCGGGGAAGGCGGCCACGCTGCCGCTCGAGGCGGCCGCGGCCATTGCCCGGTAGCGCGCCTTGTAGGGGACGCGCTCGGGCTGCAAGCCGTTGGCGATCTCGGAATGCAGCGCCCCTTGCGTGTCGTACCAGGCGAAGCGGGTATGCATGTTCCGTCCGGGCAGGCGCTGTTCGCGGGCGTCGAAGGCCAGCCCCGCGTCGTAGAAATAGGCCGTGTCGGGAACGTTGGTCGAGAGCGCCGCTTCCTGCCGGATCAGCCGCGAGCCGGGGAAGAAGGTATAGACGAGGTCGCCGGAAAAGACGCCCATGCGGAAGCCGCCCAGGACGACGCGCGCGCGGTTGCCGGAGCGCTCCACGCGGATCGACTGCAAGTTCAGGGCGCCCTGCCGCGCCCGCGTACCCTCGGGGTGGGCCGGCGGGTAATCGAAAAAGGCGTTCCAGCCCTTGCGGCGCTTGCCCGTTTCGACGCGGTAGAAGGGGCGCGCGTCGCGCAGCGCAACGCGGCCGTCCACGCGCACCGCGGCGATGGGCGCCTTGCTCGGGTCGCGGCGGAAAACGGCGGCCCAATCGCGGCCGGCCTCGTCTTTCCAGTTGACCGTGATCGAGGCTTCGTCGGATGAAACGGCGATATCGGGGCCGATGCCGGGGTCGATCTCCACGGGGACGTTTTGGGCCGCGGCGGCGGCGCAGAGAGCGGCGGCGGCAAGAAACTTCGGAATGCGCATCGGCAATCATGATAGCCAAGCGGCGCCGCGCGCGGCAGGGGCGGGCTTGCTATCATCCAATTCAACCGGAGCCGTTATGAGACTCGGACTTGTTACCTACAACGTCGCCCGCGGCTGGGATATCGAAACCATCATCGAAAAGCTCGAGGCCGCCCGTTTCGAGGCCGTTGAATTGCGCAGCACGCACGGGCACGGGGTCGAGCCGGGCATGCCGCGCCGCGAGATCGAGCGCGTGAGAGACCGTTTCGCGCGAAGCAAGGTGCGTCTTTTGAGCCTGGGCTCGGCCTGCGAGTTCCACTCGCCCGACGCGGCGGCGCGGCAAGCCAATATCGACGAGACGCAAGGCTTTGTCGAGCTTGCCCACGACCTGGGGTGCTGGGGCGTCAAGGTGCGCCCCAACGGCCTGCCCGAGGACGTTCCCGAGAAGGTCACCATCCGCCGCATCGGCGAAGCGCTGCAAACGTGCGGGGAAATCGGCGCCCGCTACGGAGTTGAAATCTGGGTCGAAGTTCACGGCAACAAAACAAGGGAACCGGAGCGCATGCAAGCGATCATGGACGCCTGCGGGCACGAGAACGTGGGCATTTGCTGGAACTGCAACCCGAGCGATATCCGCGGCGGCTCGATCCGCGCGGGCTTCGACCTGCTCAAAGCGCACATCCGCAACGTACACTTGCGCGATCTGCCCGACTATCCGCACGGCGAGCTTTTCGGCCTGCTCAAGGGCATCGGCTACGAGCGCTACACGCTCGCCGAGACGCAGGAAAGCTGCGAGCCCGACCGCTATCTGAAGTATTACCGGGCATTGTGGGACGAGCTGGTCCGCGCCGCCTGACTGCTACGATGGGTGCGAGATGTCCATGCCTGCCGCCGCCGTCGTACTCGGCGCCTTCCTGACCGTCCTCGGCGCCGCCGGCTATGTTGCGAGCGGCATGGCCAGCCCGACGGCGCTGATTCCGGCGGGTTTCGGCGTCGTTTTCGTGCTGTTGGGGGTATTGGCCCGCCGCGAGCCGCTGCGCAAGCACGCGATGCATGCCGCCGCGGCGCTGGCGCTGATCGGCTTCGCGGCGACCGCCGGCGGCATCGGCGAAACGCTTGGAATGCTCGCCGGCGGCGCGCCCGAGCGCCCTTTGGCCTCGCTCTCCAAAGCCGTCATGGCGCTGGCTTCGGCGGGATTTCTCGTGCTGTGCATCCGCTCGTTCCGCGCCGCGAGAAAGGCGCGGGAGAGCGGCGGCGCCCCGCAATAAGGGCGCGGGGCGGCAAGGCGGCGCAGCCCCGCCGCGGATGCGCTACGCTGTATCTCTCTGCGCCCGCGGGCGCGGTTTGGCTTTGCCCATGTCCGCCGAGGCTCCCGCCGATGCCGGCCGCTGGAAGCGTCTGACGCCGGTCGCGACGGTTTTCGTTTCCAGTCTGTGCATCATGGTGGTCGAGTTGGTCGCCGGGCGGCTGATCGCGCGGCACGTCGGCAGTTCGCTCTACACCTGGACGTCGGTTATCGGCATCGTGCTGGCCGGCATCGCCGCGGGGAATTACGCCGGCGGGCGCATCGCCGACCGTTACGAGCCGAAAGCGGCCTTGTCGTCGCTGTTTTTGATGGCTTCGGCGACCTGTCTGCTGATTCCGCTGCTGAACGACCGCTTGGGCGCCGCGCCGCTGCTGCGCGAGATGGACTGGGCGGCGCGCATCGCCTGCCACGTCTTCGCGGTTTTCTTCCTGCCGTCGTGCCTGCTGGGCACGATCAGCCCCGTAGCGGCCAAGATGGCTATCGAAATGAGCCGGCGCCTGGGCCGCGCCGTGGGCAACGTGTATTCCTGGGGCGCCGTCGGCAGCATTGTCGGCACGTTCCTGACGGGATATTTTCTGATCGCTCATATGGGCACTATCGCGGTGCTGCTGTCGGTGGCGGCCGTTTTGCTGGCGATGGCGATTTTTTACGGCGCGGCCGGCCTGCTGCCGTGGCTGTGGTGCGGCGTGGTCATCGCCTGCTCGCTGGCGGCGGCGGCTCCGTTCGATTGGGCGCGGACCGCGGGCGAGCGGCTGGGGCTGCGGCGCGGAGCCGGCGAGTACGTTTTACTCGAAGAGGAATCGCAGTATTCCTATATCCGCGTCGAGGAAGAAATCGATACGCCCGGGTTGCGTTCGATGACGCTCGATTTCCTCATCCACGCCTATGTCGATATGTTCGACCCGGACGAGTTGCACTACGATTACGAGCGCATCTACGCCGGCGTTACGGAAGCCGCGGTGGCGGCCTGGAAGCCCGACGGCGATGCGCGGGCGCTGTTTCTCGGCGGCGGCGGTTTCGTGTTTCCGCGCTGGTACGCGCGCCGTTTTCCCAAGGCCTACGGCGAAGTGGCCGAAATCGATCCGGCGGTGACGCGCGCCGCTTTCGAGGCGTTCGGCCTCGAAGCCGACACCCCGCTGCGCATTTTCAATCTGGATGCGCGCAACCGCGTGGACGATCTCCTGCTGAGTTTGCCGGCGGACGGGCGGCGCGGCGGCGGGTTCGAACCGTTCGATCTGGTTTACGGCGATGCGTTCAACCACTATTCGCCGCCTTTCCATTTGACGACCTACGAGTTCAACGAAAAAGTGCGCCGGCTGATGAGCGAAGAGTCGGCGTTCCTGGCGAACGTGATCGACGTTTACCGATCGGGGCGCTTTCTGGGGGCGATGATCCGGACGCTGGAGCGGTCGTTCCCCTACGTTTATGTCTTTTGCACTTCGCCGGGAGGGCCTTCGGACGAAGACGAGCGCGATACTTTCGTGGTGGTGGGCGCAACGCGGTTGTTGGACGTGAAGAGTCTGGACTACGATAGATACAGCGCGGCGCTGCTCGAGCCGGAACATCTGGCCAAACTGCGCCTGCGTTCGAGAGGATTGGCGCTGACCGACGATTTCGCGCCGGTGGATAACCTGCTGGCGCCGGTGATTCGCTTGGCGGAGCGCGAATGAAGCGCGGCGGCGGAGCGTGCGGAACATGATCGACTTCGAATGCACGGTGCAGGAAGGATGCGTGGGGGCGGATCTGCGGCCGCGCCTCGAACAGGCCATCGAGTCGGTCTGCAACGAAATTCTGGGGGTCGAGAGCGGTCCGGTCAGCGTGTCGTGGGTGGAGGTGCGCAAGGGGTTCGGCTTTCGCGGCGGCGCGCCTTCGACGACTTCGCTCGTGCGCGGGCGCATCCCCGACGGCTGCAGCCGCGAGACCCGCGGGCGGCTGCTGCATGCGTTGGGCGAAACGTGGCGGCGCATCGCCGGGGCCGCCGAGGACGAGGTGATCGTCTCGGCGCGCGACAGGAGCTGGGCCGGCTGACGCCGGGAACAGAAGAAAGAGAGAAAGGGAAGGGAAGTCCGATGCCGTTTTACCGTTGTCTGATTCCGCCGGATTCGCTGACTTGTGAGCAGCGCCGGGATATTGCCGTCGCCTTTACCGACGTGCATTGCGGCATTTCCGCCGCGCCGCGCAATTTCGTTCAGGTTGCTTTCCTGGAGGTTTCCGGCGGCGGCGAGATTGCCGATTCGCACGGCGCGGGGACGGTGCGCTACGACACGCCTTACTTCATTGCCGGCGGCAATCGGGCGGGGCGTTCGCCGGACGTCAAACGGCGCATCCTCGACGGCCTGCTGGAAAAATTTACTGAGATCGCCGGCGTTCCGGCGAGCGAGGTGAGCGGCCGCATCAGCGAGGCGCCGGCCTCATGGACGATGGAGGCGGGGCGCATCCTGCCGGAGCCGGGCGAGGAGTCCGCCGAATGGCATGCCCGCGCCAAGCCCGCGGCCTGAATCCGCGGCGGCCTCGAACCCTTCCCCGACCGGGCGGCCGGCTTGCGCCCTTGCGAGGCTTGCGCCCTTGCGAAGGGTAACCGGCGATGGGCGTTCTGACGCCGAATCGATCTGAGGGCGGCGCCTGCGCGCTGGGCAGCGAATCGCCCGCGGCGCGATTGACCCGCAACCGCCGGAGCCGACCCGCCGGCGGTCTGAGGCCTTGCGCGGGAAAGCCCGCGAAGAAAGCCGTTTCCCTTTGAGCGCTCTCGACTGGATCGTACTGCTCGGCTCGATCGCGGCCATCGTCGGTTTCGGTTTGCGGCGGGCGCGCGGCGCGGGCAGCTATGCCGGCTATCTGCTGGGCGGCCGCGTCATGCCCTGGCCTGTGATGGCCTTTTCGATCATGGCCACGCAGGCCAGCGCGATCACCTTCATTTCGACGACGGGACAAGGCTACGCGGACGGCATGCGCTTCGTGCAGTTCTACTTCGGCCTGCCGATCGCCATGGTGGTGATTGCCGCCGTTTTTCTGCCGCGCTTCATGGGATCGGGTGTTTTTACGGCGTACGAGTACCTCGAACGGCGGTTCGACGCGAAGACCCGCGCCCTGGTGACGCTGCTTTTCCTGATGCAGCGGGGTTTGGCCGTGGGCATCGCGATCCACGCCCAAGCCATCGCGCTGGCGGTCATCCTCGGCCTGCCCGACCGCGTTACGGGAATGCTGGTCGGCGGCATCGTCGTGCTCTATACGGCCGCTGGCGGTATCCAGGCCGTCGCCTGGACGCAGTTTTTGCAAATGATCGTGATGACGCTGGGGCTGATCGTCGCCTTTGCAACCGCCCTCGTTGCGCTTCCGGAAGGCATCGGGTTCGGCGGAGCCTTGGCCGTCGCCGGCGCCGCGGAGCGCCTGAACCCGATCGTTTTGGGGTTCGACTGGAACGACCGTTACAACCTCTGGACGGGGTTGATCGGCGGCTCTTTTCTCGCGCTGGCCTATTTCGGCTGCGACCAGACGCAGGTGCAGCGTTATCTGGCGGGGCGTTCGGAGGCGGCAAGCCGCACGAGTCTGATGTTCAACGCGCTGGCGAAAATCCCCTTCCAGTTCTTCATTCTGTCGATCGGCGCCGCGGTTTTCGCTTTCTACACGTTCACCGCGCCGCCGATGATTTTCGAGCCGGCCGCCATGCAGCGCCTCGCGGACGATTTGCCGGAGTTTTCCGCTCTCGAAGGGCGTTACAACGAAGCGTTCGAGGCGCGGAAGCAGGCCGCCGCGGGGATGCTTGCCGACCCGGCCGGCGCCGCCGATTACGTTGCCGCGCAAGAACGGTTCGAGCAGGTGCGCGGGGAGGCGATCGACGCGGCCGGGCGGACCGGCGGCGAGAGCCGCTTCAACGACACGAATTACATCTTCCTGACGTTCGTCACCCAGCATTTGCCGCCCGGTTTGATCGGGCTGGTCATGGCGGCGATCCTCGGCGCGGCGATGTCGAGCATCGCTTCGCAGATCAATTCGCTGGCTACGGTAACCGCCGTCGATCTTTACCGCAGGCATTGGGTGAAAGAGGCGTCGGAAGAGCACTATCTGCGCGCGGCGAAAGCGCTTACGGTTGCCTGGGGAGTTTTCGCGGTTCTGACTACGGAGGTTACCGGCGGCTACGGGGCGCTGATCGAGACCATCAACATGATCGGTTCGCTGTTTTACGGTTCGCTGCTGGGCATATTCGTTCTGGCGTTTTTCTTTCCGCGGGTCGGCGCGCCGGCCGCCTTCGCCGGCATCGCCGTCGGACAGGCGTCGGTGTTCTGGACGGCCGCGGCGACGGATATTTCGTTTCTGTGGTTCAATGTCGTCGGCTGCGCGGCGGTTGTCGCCTCGGCGCTGCTTTTTTCGCGCCTGCCGGCTGCCCGGCGGGCGGGGTGATTTTCTCTGCGGGAGCGGTTGCGCTACGCCGCGAGGGCGACTCCGGCGGCGACCAACACGGCGCCGAGCCGCCGCTTGGGGGAAATTCGCTCGCGCAGGAGCAGCTTGGCCAATATCGTCTCGACGACGTAGCCCGAGGCGGTTGCCGGGACCGCAAAGCTGACGTTGCGGATCGAGAGCAGTGCCATGAAGGCGAAGAACGAAACCGCGTAGGCGGCGATCGACCACCAGAAGAGATGATTGCGGGCAACGGCCGCGGCGAACCGGCCGAGCGCGCCGGCGCCGAACGCGGCGGGCGACCCCTGCCGGCTCATGCCGAACGCCTTGAGCAGATCGCCGGCGACGCTTCCGCCGACGACCAGCGACAAGAGAAAGACGGTCATGCGCGCTCGCGGGCCGTGGAAGGCGCAGTAGAGCCGACGAGCGCGGCGCCGGCCGTAATCAGCAGCGTTCCCGCCCAGCGGGACAGGGAAACGCGTTCGTCGAGAAGCAGCCGGCTCAGCGCCGCCGTGAGGACGTAGCCGGTTGAAGTGACGAGCAGCACGTAGCTCAGATCGGCCCAACTCAAAATCAGAGTGTGCGCCGCGAAATAGACGACGAACAGAACGACGCCCAGCAGCACCCATGGATTGGCCATCGCGGCCACGCCGGAGCGGAACAGGGCGAGCGGAGAGAACGAGGCGGTATCGCCTACCTGAGTCATGCCGTATCCCAGGGCGACGTTGCCGAGGGAGTTGGCGATGACGATGATCGCCAGACAGATGGATGTTCGAGCCGCCAATGTCGGAGTCTAGCAGGGCCGCGCTGCTCGCGGCGCTGGATAGTGGATAGTGGATAGTGGACAGCAAGATATGTCCGAAACCCTGTGAGCTTTCGTTCCCGCATTGCGGTTTCCGCCGGACGCTTGGCGGTCAGGGCCGCGCTGACCGTGTTGCGCAGGCTGCCCCGTGCGGCGGCCTTGACGCTTTCGGAATGGCTGGGCGTGGCGGCCGGCGCGGCGGCGCGCAAGCGGCGGGCCGTCGCGGAGCGCAACCTGGCCTCCGCTTTTCCGCAAATGGAGCGGCGGGAGAGAGCCCGAATTTACCGGGCGATGTTCCGCAACCTGGGGCGGGTCGTGCTGACGATTGCGCGCGCCGGAAAGATCGATCTCGAAGATCTGCCGCGCTGGATCGTCTTCAAGGATTTGCGCCATTTTACGGAGGCCAAAAAACGCGGGAAGGGCGTGCTGTTTCTGACCGCTCATCTCGGCAACTGGGAGCTGTCGGCGCTGGCGCACGGCATGGCGGTCGGCCCCATCCACGTCATGGTGCGCCCCATCGAAGACCCCGTGATCGAGCGCATCGTAAGGGACAGCCGCAGCGCCTCGGGTAACAGGATCATTGCCAAGACGGGTTCCGCGCGGAGCGTGCTCCAGGCCTTGCGCAACAACGAGGCCGTCGGCGTACTGATCGATCAGAATACCGCCTTGTCGGAAGCTGTGTTCGTCGATTTTTTCGGCAGGCCCGCCGCGTCGAACAAGGGGTTTGCGCAACTGGCCATGCGCTCGGGCGCGGCGGTCGTGCCGGGTTTCGCCTGCTGGAACCCCAACGAATCGCGTTACGTCCTGCGCTACTATCCCGCCGTGGAAATGGCGGCGAGCGGAGATAATGAGGCGGACGTGGTGGAAAACACGCGGCGCTGTCAAGCGGTTGTCGAAGAAGCCGTTTGCGCCCATCCGGAGCAATGGCTGTGGATTCATCGCCGCTGGAAAACGCGCCCGCCCGGAGAGGATTCCGCCCGCGGCCGGGAATGACGCTCCCAAAGATAATGACCGCGCCAAAGATAACGGCAAGCGGTTATGCGGTTATACTGAATGCAGGAACGGCGCTGCGTCGCTGCGCCGAAGGGGTATTCCAGTGAATCGACGGCTCAAGGGCTTTTTCACGCGCTCGGCGATAGCGGTCTGCGCCGTACTTTTGGCTTTTTCGCCCCTTCCGGCGGCCGAAGACGATGCGCAGGCCAAGCCGCTTGATCGCGGGCAAGCCTATTACCACTACGCGCTGGGACATCTCTACCACCAGCTCGCGCGGCAGTTTGCCCGCCCTGAATACATCGACCGCGCCGTCAAGGAATACGATGCGGCTCTGGAGATTGACCGGGAATCCGACGAGATTCGCATCGGGCTGATCGATCTTTACGCCGGCACGAATCAGTTGGAAGAGGCCGTCCGCACGGCGGAAGAGGTTTTCGAGCGCGACCCGAACAACGTCGAAGTGCGCAAGCTGCTGGGCGCCGTCTATCGGCACGCGGCGGGACGCCGGCGGCAGGTCGATCGGGCGCTGGTGCGCAAGGCGATCGAGCAGTTCGAAAAGGTGGCCGAGGTTGCTCCCGACGACGTCGACAATCATTTGGCGCTGGGTTCCCTCTACCGCTCGGCGGGTGAGCCGAAAAAGGCCGAGCAGGCGCTCGAGCGGGCGCTTGAGCTCCAGCCCCGCCATGCCGACGCGCAGGTCAATCTGGCCTATCTGCAACTGGAATCGGGCAACGTCGATGAAGCCATCGAGGCGCTGGAGGGCATTGTCGCCGGCGCTTCCGTGCAGAACCGCCACATCAACGCTCTGGCCGGAGCTTACGAGGAGGCCGGACGCTACCGCGACGCCGCCAAGATGTACCGGAAACTGGTCGAAGCGGGAGGGAACCGGCTGCAAGCCCTGCGCCGCATGGCCGAAAATCTCGTATATTCCCACCAATACCGCGCCGCTCTGGAAGCCTACGAACAACTGATCGGGTTGGAGCCGCGCAACGCCGATCACCATCTCAGGGTCTCGATGATCGAGCGCGAGCGGAAGAATTACAGGGAAGCCTGGGAGGCGCTCGACCGCGCCCGTTCGCTCGAACCGGATTCCGTCGAGATCAAGTTCAGCGGCGTCAATCTGCTCGAATCCGAGAAAAAGCTCGCCGAGGCGGCGCTGGCCGTCGAAACGCTGCTCGAACAAACGGAAAAAGACGAATACACGCCGAGCGAGCGCCGCAACCGCGCCTTGTTCCTGGAAAAATTGGGACTGCTCAACCGCCGCCGGGAAAAATTCGCAGAAGCCGAAGAGGCGTTTCGGCGCATCGTCAAGATCGATCCCGGGTCGAAATCGCGTGCGTTGTACCAAGTGGTCGAGACCCGCCGGGCGGCGCGCGACTTCGACGGCGCCGAAACCGAGGCGCGCAAAGCCGTCGAAGAGCATCCGAAAGACCTGATGCTGGCCAACATCCTGGCGACCGTACTGGCCGAGCGGAGCAAGCCAACGGAAGGCGCAAAGGTTTTGCGCGCGGTCTTGAAGGGCGACCGGTCGGATCTCGATACCTACCTGGCGATCGCGCACGTCCACGAAAAGGGCAAGCAATTCGATACGGCCATCGAGCAGATCGACAAGGCCAGAGTGCTGGCCGAATCGAAGCGCGAGCGCATCAACGTGCTTTTCACTTACGGTTCGGTTTACGAGCGGGCCAAGCGCTACAAGAAAGCGGAAGAGCGGTTCCGCGAGCTATTGGCTCTCGACCCCGAGAACGCCGGGGCGCTGAATTATCTGGGCTACATGTTCGCCGACCGGGGCGTACGCCTGGAAGAAGCTCACGACCTGATACAGCGAGCCCTCGACGCGGACCCCGAAAACGGCGCCTATCTCGACAGCTTGGGCTGGGTTTATTACCGGCAGGGAAAATTCGATCTCGCGGCGAAGTATCTGGAGCGCTCGCTGGCCGAATATCAGAAAGATCCGGTGGTGCTGACGCATCTGGGAGACGTCTATTTCGAGCAGGGGCGGACGGAGGAAGCCAGGCGGCATTGGAGCCGCGGCCTGGAGGAATGGCGCCGTTCGGCTCCCGCCGACCGCGACGACGAGGAGATCGGCAAGCTGCGGCGGAAACTTGCGGCGCTTGAAATGCCGAGCGGCGAAGCGGAACTGTCGAAGAAGAAAAACCGCGGCCGCAAGCCCCGCCGCTGATCTCGGCGCCCCGCCGCGGGCGCACTCTGTTTCAGACTGAAAAGGGAACTGCCATGAAGATCTTTATCGACAGCGCCAATCTCGACGAAATCCGCAGGGCGGCCGAATACGGCATTGTGGACGGCGTAACGACCAACCCGTCGCTGATCGCCAAAGAGGGCCGCGATTACCACGACCGGATTCGCGCGATCTGCGGCGCCATCGACGGCGACATCAGCGCGGAAGTGGTTTCGACGGAGACCGCGGAAATGATCGCCGAAGGCCGCGGGCTTGCTCGCATACACGACAACGTGGTGGTCAAGATTCCGCTGATCCGCAACGGGATCAAGGCGGTCAAGGCGCTTGCCGATGAAGGCGTCCGCACCAACGTCACGCTTTGCTTTTCGCCCATGCAGGCGCTGCTCGCGGCCAAGGCGGGGGCTTACCTGGTCAGCCCGTTCATGGGGCGATTGGACGACATCGCCCTTGACGGCTGCGAGCTTGTCCGTGAAATCGTTGCGGTCTATGAGAACTACGGCTATGAGACGCAGGTGCTGGCGGCGTCGGCGCGGGGTCCGCTGCACGTGAAGGAAGCGGCGCTGGCGGGCGCGCACGTTGCGACGTTGCCCTACAAGGTTTTCGACCAGCTTTTCAACCATCCGCTGACCGATATCGGCCTGGAGAAATTTCTGGCCGATTACCGCGGGGCCATGGCGCGGACGCCGGCCGCTTGAGCTTGCGCGGGCGGGCGGCGGCGTCAGTCGCCGGCGCGCCCGCCGGAGCCGGAAGAGCTGATCTCTGTGTTCTCCTTGACCTTGCCCATTTCCTCGATCTCCGAGAAGTACACCTTGCGCTCTTCGTCCATGCTCAGGTTGGCGAGCATCACCGCGACCGAGTCTTGCAGGCCGACTTCCACGTCCGCGCGGGGGCGGTTGCCCTCGGCGACGTCACGCAGAAAACTCGACAACTCGACGTATTCGGGATCGACCGACTCCTCGGGGCGCATGATTCCCTTGCGGTAAGCCCACGTCCTGGCGAAAAACAGTTCCTTTTCGATGAAGCCGACCTCGTTGGGGTTGACGGCTTCGGGGTCGATGGGGAAACCTTCGCCCTGCTCGGCGGTGTCGGTTCCCACGGTCGAGCCGGCGACCCAGTTTTCTTCGGCAGGCTTCTCTTTCGCCTGCGATTCCATGGTGACCTTCATCTTGTCCGGGTAATACATGCCGTCGCCGTAAGGGATGAGCGTAAGCTCGATGGCCCCGTTCGTGCCCAGGATGGTCTCGCGGCAGCCGTCGCCGGGAACCCTGCGGCCGGCGATGTGGCGGTTGGTCATGATCGAGCTGTACTGCAGTTTCTGTCCGCCCGGGTATTCGAAGATGA
Organism: Bryobacterales bacterium; assembly: GCA_965242705.1. Taxonomy (GTDB): domain Bacteria; phylum Acidobacteriota; class Terriglobia; order Bryobacterales; family UBA6623; genus CATQHP01. The sequence continues at coordinate 2,491,899 of OZ251486.1, read as the reverse complement.
GTTGGATGTTGTCGTAGATGTCGCGGCCGTCCTTCCAGTAGTCGAGGCCGCCGACCCCCATCACCGATTTCGGGTGTTGGCCCAGGAACCAGTCGGACACATCGACCTGGTGCGACATCAGCTCCGCGCAAAGCCCGCCGGAATACTTGCGGTAAAGGCGCCAATTGAACTGATCTTCGAATTCGGGCTTGGCCTTGCGCCGCCAATTCGTATTGCGGTGCCACATGGCCTGAATGTGGGTGACGTCGCCGATGGCTCCGGCGTCGATCATTTCCTTGGCTTTGCCGTAGAACTTGCTGTAGCGCCGCTGCAGGCCGACCTGAATCGTCAGGCTCGGGTTGGCCTCGTGCAGCGCACGCAGTTCGTGGACTTCCTCGGGAGTGAAGACCAGCGACTTTTCGCAGAAGACGTGTTTGCCGGCTTGCAGGGCGGCCTTGATGACCGGGAAATGCATGAAGAGCGGCACGGTGATGAACACCGCCTCGATGTCTTCCTGCTCGAGCAGCTTGTTGTAGTCGGTGTAAGCGGTCGGCCGGCCGTCGAAAATGTCGAGAGCCTTCTTGAGGTTTTTCTCGTAAATGTCGCACATTGCGACGCATTCGCCGTGATCCATGAACTGAAGATGGCGTTCCAGAAGACGCCGGCCGCGGCTGCCCGGGCCGATGAAGCCGTACTTGATCGTGCGTCCGGCGGCTTTCGCCTTGCGCGCGAAAGGCCCTTGCGCCGCGGCCGCAGCGGCAGTGGCGGCGCCCGCCGCCGCGGCGGCCGTTTTGGCGAAATCCCGCCTGTTGACTTGTGTGGAATCCGTGATGTTCTCGGCCATTGATGCCTCCCGGGGAATTGAAAATCCCTCAGGGCATAGTGTAGCAGCCTGCAAGAAAAGATTGCGATGCGGGCGGGTCGAGCAGCGGACGGCTGCGCTACGGTAACGAGAGAGGCCGGCGCGACGAGGCCGGCGGCTTTGCCTGCCCGATGTCCGACGCCGCGCCCAAAGCAGCAGCGCCCAAGGTGACGGTCATCGTCGTGACCTGGAACCGCCGGCGCCTGCTCGAAGAGTGCCTGGAGTCGCTGCGCGGACAAACGTTCCGGGACTTCGAGACGATTGTTGTGGACAACGCTTCCGACGACGGCACGCGCGAGTTGCTGGAAAGCCGGCAAGACGGACGCACGCGGGTGATCCGGAACACGGCCAACCGCGGCTTTTGCGCCGCCAACAACCAGGGGATTCGCGCGGCCCGCGGCGAGTTCGTCGCCTTGCTGAACAACGACGCGGCGGCCGAGGCCGGCTGGCTGGCGGCGCTGGCGGCGGCGCTCGACGCCGACCCGGCCGCGGGCATGGCCGCTTCGAAGATCGTCCGCTACGACGACCCGCAGATCATCGACAAGACGGGGCACACCATCTATTTCGACGGCCAGAACCACGGGCGCGGCACGGGCGCAAGAGACAGCGGGCGGTACGAAGGCCTCAGGGATACGGCATGGCCCGACGGCTGCGCCGCGCTCTACCGCCGCGCCGTGTTCAATCGGATCGGCGCGTTCGACGAAGATTTTTTCGCCTACGCCGACGACGCGGAGTTGGGACTCAGGGCGCGCATCGCCGGATGGACGGCGGTTTTCGTGCCGGAAGCCGTCGTGCGGCACCGCATCGGTTCTTCGCTGGGGCAGTATTCGCTCGAAAGGCTGTATCTCATCGAGCGCAACCGCATCTGGCTGGCCGCCAAGTTGTTCCCCCTGCCTCTTTTGCTGCTCAACCCCGTTTTTACCGTCTTTCGCTGCGTGTTCTTCGGCGCAGGCGTATTCCTTTACCGCGGCGGTTTGTACGCCGCGAGCCGGAAGCTGTCGATTTTTACGCTGCTAAAATGCCTGTTGCGCGCGCATGTTTCCGGCTTGCTCGGGTTGCCGCGGATGCTGGCGAAGCGAAAGGAAATCGAACGCTTGCGGAAACTGAATCGGTGGCAGACGGTGCGGCTTCTGTGGAGATACCGCATCACCCTGAGGGAACTCGTTGCGCAAACGCGCTGACCCGTCGTGCCGCCGCCCTCTCTTTCATCCGCCGCGACGGACGGAGTTGCGTCAACGGGTTGTCCGCGCTGCCGAACCGAGTCTTATACGACGCTGTTCCGGGGTTCCGACCGGCTTTACGGCGCTACCGACCGCCGGTTCGGCGTGGTTGAATGCACGCATTGCGGACTGATCCGCCTCGACCCTGTTCCCGCCCCCGGCGAAATCGAAGCATTCTATCCCGAAAGCTATTGGTGGCAGGCGTCGCCCGCGGTCAGGGATCGGCTGGCCGAGGGCTACCGGCGCTTCGTTCTGCGCGATCACGCGCGATTCGTGGATGGCGCGATCCGCGGAGATGAGCCGGTGCTGGACATCGGTTGCGGCGGCGGATCGATGCTGCAGATCTTGCAGTCGCGCGGCGTCCCCGTCTGCGGCAGCGACGCTTCGCGCGAAAGCGCCGCCTTCGTCCGGCGCCGCTGCGCCGTTCCGATTGTGTGCTCGCGACTGCCCGACGTTCCCTTTCGGGCTGGGGCGTTCAGCGTCGTCGCGGCCTTTCACGTTCTGGAGCACCTGCCCGATCCGGCGGCTTCGCTGACCGTGTTGCGGGAGTTGCTCGTTCCGGGCGGGCGCCTCGTCGTTCAGGTGCCGAACGCCGATTCCTGGCAAGCGCTCCTGTTGGGGAAGAACTGGAACGGTTTCGACGTGCCGCGGCATTTGGTGAACTTCCGCGTTGAAGACCTGGAAGATCTGCTGGATAGCTGCGGTTACGCCGTTGTGCGGCGCAAATTCTTTTCGCTGCGCGATAATCCGGCGGGCTTGGCGACGAGCCTCTGCCCGCGGCTCGACCCGGTAGCCCGCAGGGTGCGCAAGATCGAGTCGTCGCCTTTCAGCGCGCTGTTGCAGGATGCGCTGTATTTTGCGCTGACCGCCGCCGCCGTGCCGTTGACCCTGCTCGAAGCCGCGGCGGGCGCGGGATCGACGGTCATGATCGAGGCCGCGCGCCAAGGGGAAGCGTGATGCTCGAAGCAAGATTCGGACGCTTTCTGCCGGGTTTTCTCATGCGGCGCCTAGCGGCGGTCGAGGCGCGCATCGAGCGGGAGATCGAGCGTTTCGCCGCGTCTCTGCCGGCGCAAGCCGCGGTGCTGGACGCCGGCTGCGGCGAGGGCCGCCACCGCGGTTGTTTCGCCCATGCGCGGTACGTCGGCGTCGATCTCGGCGTCGGCGATGCCCGCTGGAATTACCGCGGAATCGACGCCGTTGCCGACTTGGCCGCGCTTCCGTTTCGAGACGCCGCGTTCGATGCCGCGGTCAACGTCGTGGTGCTCGAACACACGCGGCGCCCCGACCGCGTCGTTGCCGAGTTGGCGCGCGTGCTGCGGCCGGCCGGCCGGCTTCTGCTGGTTGCGCCCCAGTGCTGGGAAGTGCATCAAGCGCCCAACGATTTTTTTCGCTTCACGCGCCACGGTCTTGCCTTGCTGTTCGACGGCGCCGGTCTGGAGACGGCGCGCATCGAGCCGATCGGCGGCTATTTCACCCTGCTGGCGCGCCGTCTGATGAACGGCCTGAATTTCTTTCAGGGCGGGCTGCGGTGGCTGTTTTTCCCGCCCGCAGCGGCTGTCGGTCTGGTTTGCGGGCTTTTGCTGCCCGCGCTCGACCGGTTGGACGCGGAGCGGAATTTTACCTTGGGGTACGTATGCCTGGTCGAAAAGCGCAGAGAGCCGCGGCCGTCCGCGTCATAACGGCGGCGCTCATCTGCGCGGCGCCGGCTTGCAAGGCGCGGCCGCAGTCCGCCGCCGCGCCGGAAGAGTACCGCCGGGCCGGACAGGCCGCTCTCGAATGGACCGGAAAATTCGTCGCGCTCGGCCCGCGGCCCGCCGGATCGGATGCCCTGCGCTCGCAGCAGCGGCTCATCGCCGACGCTCTCGGCAAGCTCTCGTGCAGCGTGGAAGAAGACGACTTTACCGCGGCGACTCCGCGCGGGCCGGCGGCGATGAAAAACATCATCGCCCGTTTCGGCGCCCGCGGCGCCGGGCGCGTTGTCGTCGTCTCGGGACACTACGACACGCTGCGCCGGGAAGGATTCGTGGGGGCCAACGACGGCGGCTCTTCAGCCGGTCTGCTCATGACTTTGGCCGAGCGCCTGGACAGGAAAACCGAAGAGCGGAGCGATCTCGCGGTGTGGGTCGTCTTTCTCGACGGAGAAGAAGCCGTTGTCAGGTGGAGCGCTGCCGACGGCACATACGGAAGCCGCCGGCTGGCAAGCCGCTGGAAAGCGGACGGCACGGCGCGGCGCATCCGGGCGTTGCTGAACGTGGACATGATCGGCGATGCGGATCTGTCGTTGATCTTCGACCGCAACTCCGACCCGGCGTTGATGGAGCGGGTCTGGTCGATCGCCGCGGAGCTGGGCTACGCGCGGCAATTCCCGCGCGAGATCGGCTATATCGAAGACGATCACGTTCCGTTTGCGGCGGCCGGCATACCGAGCATCGACCTGATCGATTTCCAATATGGGCCGGGCAACGCTTACTGGCACAGCGAGGCCGATACGATGGACAAGCTGTCGGCCGACAGCTTTGCGGTCGTCCTGCACGTGCTTGAAGAAACCGCGGCAGCTCTCGCCACCGGGCGGGACCTCGCGCCCGAGCGGGACTAAGCAGCGGCAAAATGGAACGGGGGGGAGCGGCGTCAGGCGCGGCGGCTGAGGCGGTTGTTGCTCCAGCGGTTGACGAAATAGAACGCCGCAACCAACGCGGCGCACAGCAGAGCCGCTGCCGCGGCGTGTTCGCGGGCGAGCTCCAGGGCGTTGCCGCCGAAGCGCAGCGCCAGATAGACCGCGCCGAAATAGCGCATGACGCGGGCGAAAAAGATCGCGGCGCAAAACGAGCCCAGCGGCATTTGGAAGATGCCCGCGGCCAGGACGACCGGCTTCATCGGCAGCGGCAGCGGAATGGCCGCGGGCGGAATCAACGCCGCCGCGCCGTATTCCTCGATCATCCGCTGGATGCGCTGCATGCCGGCCTCGGAGACGCGCTTGCGCAGCATTGCCTCGCCGGCCCTGCGGGCGATGAAGTAGAGCGCGGCCGAGCCGGCCACGGAGCCGATCACGCCGAGTCCGGCGGCCAGGTAAGCCGTCGAAGGGGCGTGAATCGCTTGCACGACCAGCAGCGCGTCGACTCCCTGCGGGAGCGGGACAAAGGCATTGTCCGCGAGGGCGACGAGCAGGATGCCCCAAGGGCCCAGAGCCGCGGCGGAAGCGGCCAACCATGCGCCGAATTGCTGCATGAATATCGAGCTTGCGGGGAGAAAATTCTATCTTAGCCGCACGGCTTCGGTCGTCTTGCGCCTAGCGGAAGCGATTTTTGGGAAAGAAATGCGGGGCTTCAGCCGTATCCAATCCGAGAAACTGTACGGCGGTGATCTCGACAGTCGATTCTTCCATGCCGATCGCCCGCGGAACGGCAATCGGCGAAGCGAAGGATTCGCCGGCGCGGTTGCCTGGCTGTTGTACAGCGCGTATCTGTTCGTTGCGGCGGATATGTACTGGCTGCGCAAGAGCCTCATCGGCTCGATTCCGTTGGGCATCCTTATAGAAGACTCCCGGACAGCCGGCGGGCAGGCGGATAGGGTTTGCGTAGGTGATGAAGTGAACTTCGTGCCCCCGCGCGGCGAGTTCCATGCCGATTTCCGAGGCGGCGATGCCGCTGCCGCCGTAGGCGGGGTAACAGGTGATTCCGATTTTCATCGCCGGTTCGAGAGGCTTCGCGGGCGGGCAAGTACAATACGGGATTCATGCCGGACGAGCGCCCGAACATTATTTTCATCATTACCGATCAGCAGCGTTTCGACACGATCCGCGCCTTGGGCTATCCGCACGTCGATACGCCGAATCTCGACCGCCTGGTGCGCGAAGGGGTTACGTTCACGCATTGTTTCATTCCGGCCGCATCGTGCGCGCCGTGCCGCGCCAGCCTGTTCAGCGGACAGTACCCGCATGCGCACGGCGTGCTGCGCAACGGCGACCGCTGGCGCCATTGCTGGGTCGAAAAGCTCAAGCAGGCCGGCTACAACACGATCAACGTCGGCAAGATGCACACCTTCCCCTACAACGAATTGTTCGGCTTCAATCAGCGCTACACGGTGGAAAACAAAGACCGCCATCTGGAAGGCCGCTACTACTTCGACGAATGGGACAAGGCGCTGCAAGCCCGCGGCCTGCGCAAGCCCGGCCGGCTCGTCTATCGCAGTCTGCCGGACTACAAGGAGCGGCTCGGCGCCTTCGAGTGGACGCTCGACGAAGACATGCATCCGGACGCCTTCGTCGGCGATCTGGCCAAGTGGTGGCTGAAGCGCTATCCCAAGACCGAGCCGCTGTTCCTGGAAATCGGTTTCCCGGGGCCGCACCCGCCTTACGATCCTCCGGCGCGGTACGCCGAGCCTTACCTGAAGAAAGAGCTTCCCTTGCTCGAAGTGACGCGGCAGGAACTCGACAACCAACCCGAGCCCTACCGCGGCATGATCCGGCACAACTGCGAGGTCGATCACGATTCGGTCGTCCATCAGGAGCGGCCTTCGCGGGAAGCCCGCCTCAGGCAGCGCGCCTGCTATCTGGGCAACGTGACGCTGATCGACGAGAAGATCGGCGAGATACTCGAAACGCTCGAAGAAACGGGCTATCTCGAGAACGCGGTGGTCATTTTCACTTCCGACCATGGCGACTGCCTGACCGACCACGGACACAGCCAGAAATGGACCATGTACGACACGGTGACGAAGATGCCGGCCATCGTCTGGGCGCCGGGCAGGGCCGCCGGCGGCCGCACGGTCGATGCGTTGTGCTCGCTGATGGACCTCGGCCCGACGATTCTGGAAATGGCGGGGCTCGATCCGCTGCCGAAGATGGCCGCGCGGTCGCTCATGCCGGCCGTTCGCGGCGAGGAGTTCGCAGGCCGCCGTTACGTCTATTGCGAATCGGCGCGCGACGTCAATTTCACGACCAACGATTACCAGACGATGATCCGCTCGCGCGACTGGAAGCTGGTGCATTTCGTCGGGGAAAACGACGGGCAGCTTTTCGATTTGCGGAACGACCCCGACGAGGTGCGCAATCTCTGGGCTGACCCGGCTTGCGCGGAAAAGAAGCGGGAGTTGCTCGACGCGCTGCTCGAATGGCGCATCCGCAGTCAGTGCGAGCATGCCGGCTGGGAGTTCGCCTATTCGTAGCGGCGCGGGGACGGGCGTTTCGCGGCTCGGCCTACGCGCTTGACGCGAGGGCTTCCGCTTTCACCGTCGAAGTCATCCGCGAGGATGCACCCGTCTTGCGGAAGCTGCCGCTTATTGCCGCGGCGTTCGCGGGCTGCGCCGCCGCCGCCAGCGCGATATGCCGCTCCGCGGCGGCCAATCCGTCCGTGGGGTCGAAGCCCCGCCAGCCGCCGCCCGGCAGATAGACTTCGGCCCAGGCGTGCAGTCGGTGTTCCTTCGCGCCGCCGGCGTTGTACCCGCTGACGAACCGCGCCGCCAACCCCGCTTGCCGGCAGCAGGCGCAGAAGAGCATGGCCAAGTCGCGGCAGGCGCCTTGCCCGCGCCGCAGGGTTTCCGCCGGGGAATACGGCTCGCCCCGTTCCCGCGTGACGACCTCGATCGATGCGGCAAGGCGTTCGTTCAAGCGCGTCAGGAACTGCAGCGTTTCGCCGCCGCTCCCCGCCAGCGCCCAGGCGGCCGGCTCGAGAGGAGCTTCTTCCATGAGCAGGAAGCGCGCCAACGCCGCCGCTTCGGAGTAGCGAAACCCCAGGCGGTGCGCGCCGTCGAGCCAGAGGAAATCGAAAGGGTTGCCGCGCAGCGTTTCCACTTCCAGGCGGGAAACGATCTCCAGCCGCGGCGTCGGCGCCCCGAACCAGGCGCAGGCGATAGAGTTGCCTTCGCTGTCGAGCGCATGGCTCAAGCGCGCCGGCGCGGGATCGATGGCCAGGCTGTAGGAAAGCTCCCTTTGCGCGGGATCGGATCGCGGCCTCAGCCGGATGACGTGGGGTTCGAGGAAAACGGCGTCCGAATAGCTGTACGTCGTCGCATGAACAACGCGGAATCTCACTTTTCCGGCGGCTCCATCTTGGCGAAAAGTTGCTCTTCCCAATCCATCGGCAGCCCCTGCAGCGCGCTGCGGATGCGTTCCTGCCAGAGAGAGGAGAGAGGCGCCAGGTCTTCCTTGTCGTAACGGCTTTGCACGATGCGGAAGCTGTTTTTCCTGTAGAGAGCGGCGTCGATGGGGAAATCGACGTCGGCGGCGCTGATGCGCGTGGAATCGAAAGCCAGGCAGCCGACCTTGAAGGCGTGGCGCATCGGGTCGTCGATTTTCAACGTCCGGTCGAGGATCGGCTTGCCGTAGCCGGTCGAGCCGATCACTTGGTAAGGAGTGGCGCGGCTGGTGTCGATCCAGTTGCCTTCCGGGTAGATCAGATAGAGCTTGTGGGTTTCGTCGCGGCGCATCTGCCCGCCGACCAGGGCGTGGGAGTTGAAGCTCAGGCCGCCTTCGCGCAGCCCGTCGCTGTCTTCGCGCCGCACCTTGCGAAGCTGCGCGGCAAACAGGTTGACGGCTTCGAACAGCCGGTCGAAAGGCTGCTTGCGCTCGGCGAGCGCGATTTCGAAATACGTCAGCGCCTTGTCGCGCACCGAGCGCAAGCCCGACGTCATCAGAAACATCGCGCCTTGCGGCGGATGATACACGGTCATCTTGCGCGCCGTAATCATCTCCCGCCCCGAAGTGATGAGCGTGTCGGCGATGCCGACGAGGCCTTCTTCGACGGCGATGCCTATGCAGAACGTCATGGAAGCTCGAACTCGGGCCGCGGATGGGCAAGCTCGGCAAGCCGCGGCCTTTCCCTATCCTAACCCGCCGTCCTGCCCCGCCGCTGCCGGGAAGCCGTCCGCGCTCGGCGCGCCCGCGGCCGGTCAGTTCTTGTTCTTGCGGATGTCGATCGAGCCGTTCACGGTCGAAAACGAGAAGCTCGCGTCCCCGCCGCCGAGTCGGGCGTCGATGGACTTCTTTCCCCATTTCCCGGCTTGGCGCACTTCCAGAGGGAAATCGGTTTCGATGGCGCCGTTGAGCGTGTTCGCCTGGAATTTGCCGCTGATTTCGGCAGGCAGCGAAACGCGCACCGAGCCGTTGACCGTTTTGAACGAATACTCGCCGCTCGCCGGCCCGCCGGCGATGTCCGCCCGCACCGAGCCGTTGACCGTCTTGGCTGCGACCGCGCCGCCCGCGCCGCTGATTTTCACGCGGCCGTTGACCGTTTCCGCGTCGATGCCGCCGTGTACGTTTTCGATGGTTACCGCGCCGTTGACCGATTTCGCCCGGACGGCCGCGCCGCGCGGAACGGTCAGTTCATAAGAGACGTTTTCGCCGCAGCCGCCCTTGGCGAACGATTGGAGCCGCGACTTGGCGGGGTGCTTCGTTTCGATCCGCAGCGTCTGCGTTTTGCCGGCCTGCGCCGGCGGCGAGGCGTCGATGACGACGGTCAGGGCTTCCAGGCATTCGGCGTTCTTGGCCTTCTTGACGGCGCGCAGGGAGACTTCGCCGCCGTCCGCCGCCCGCACCAGAATCGGGCCGTTGACGTTGGCCGCGGCAACGCTGCCGCCCGTTTCGAGTTGGAAAACGCGCTCGATGTTTTCGCTGACGTTCGCGGCAAGCGGAACGGCTGTCAGGCAGAAGGCCGCGGCAAGCGTCCGCGCGGTCCGATGGGCGTGTTGCATGGTGTTTCTCCTTTCGAGCAAAACGGCGTACTGCATGGAATTACGAGGCGCGGGCCTGCCTTGTTCCCGCTTCGCTGCGCTATTACGCGCCAAACCGCGGCCGGTTGGTGAAAGAATGGGTTTTTGCCGTGCCGTCCCGCGAAAGCGAAGCCCTGATTTTGCGCAGCTACCCGTTTCGCGAGGCCGACCTCGTGGTGAGCTTCTTCGCGCGTGACCGCGGCAAGCTGCGCGGCGTCGCGCGCGGTGTGCGGCGTCCGAAGAGCCGCTTCGGTTCGTCGCTCGAACGCTTGGCGCATTCCAGGCTTTTCTACATGCAAAAAGACACGCTGGAACTGGTGCGCCTCGACCGCGCCGAATTGCTGGCGCCGCCGGCGCTGCTGCGGGCGGACTACCCGACGAGCGCCGCCCTCGACCTGATCGCCGAAACGGCCGAGCGGCTGCTGCCCGCGCACGAGCCCAGCGACGCCCATTTCCGACTGTTGACGGTCGTCGTCGAGGAGTTCCGGCGGGGCATCCGCGGGCAGGCCGAGAAAGGCGTTCCGCCGGACGGCGGGCTTGCCGGCTGGGCGCAGCGCGCGCTGCTCTATTACCTGTTGTGGGCGGTGCGTCTCGGCGGCTGGCTGCCCGCGCTCGACCGCTGCATCGTCAGCGGCGAGCCCTTGCCTCCCGATCGCACGGTTTACTTCAGCCGCTCGCTGCCCGGCCTGTTCGCCGAGCGCTACAACGAGGGCGGCGCCTGGGCCATGGCCCCGGAGTCCCGCCGGTTGGCGGCGCGGATGCTGCGCGCCAAGCCGGCCGAAATCGCCGCCGAGCGCGGCGCCGCGCCCGATTTGCAGCGCTTCCTGCTGCAGCGCGCCGAAGCGCAATGCGAAGGCCCGCTTCACAGCGCCGCCGCGCTGGAGGCGCTCGCCTGACGCCGCCGCGCCGCCTCTCTGCCGGCAGTCCGCGGCGGAAATGGCGCGAGCGGCGCGGCGGGTTCCTGCGGCGCCTTTCCGGTCCGCGCAAGCGGCGGCGAAGCCGACCTCCGCAAATGTCCGCCGCCCAAAGGGTTACGCGCCCGGCTTTACGGATCGGGTAAAAAACACGGCGCTGGTTTCCTCGAGCGCTTGCGCGGCGCCGGCTCCATTCCAGGGCGGGTAACGCCGCCGCGTGACTTCCGCCGCGGACTGCTAAGCTGAGAGCCATGCCGGGCTTGCGCCTCGCCCGCCGTCTGCCCGCCGTCTGCTTGGCGGCCGCGTTGACGCTCGCCGCGCAAGCCGCGCTCGATTACGACAAGCTGCGCGAGTTCCTCGAGTCGTCGCTCGAACAGGACTTCAAAGACAAGCAGATCGCCAACTATCTGAAGAGTCAAAAGCTGAAGTTCGCCTTGAGCGACAAGCTGATCGAAGAGTTCGTCGGTTGGGGCATAGGCCCGCGGACGCTGCAGGCGCTCGAAGCGTTGCAGCCTTCGACGACGGGTTTGCCCGCGCCGCGCGTCGCCGACGCGGACGGACGGCGAACCCAGCAGCCGCCTCCGCCGTCTCTCGAAGAGCAGCGGCGCATCATCGCCGAAGCCCGCGCCAACGCCAAGGCCTACACCGCCGAATTGCCCGATTACATGTGCTTGCAGCTTACCCGGCGCTACGTTGACCCCAGCGGCCTGGAGATGGATTGGCTCAAGTACGACGAGATCAAGACGCGCGTGAGCTACGTCGAGGGCAGTGAAAACTACGATTTGCTCAGCGTCAACGACCGCGCCGTGAACAAGTCGTTCGACCAACTGGGGGGGGCCACCAGCAGCGGGGAGTTCGGCTCCACCCTGGCCGGCCTGTTCGCTCCGCAAACCGACGCGCGGTTCACTTGGGCGCGGCACTCGCTGCTGCGCGGGCATTCGGTTTACGTTTTCAACGTGGAAGTGCCGCGCAGCCGCTCGAGTTGGTCGCTGACTTCGCACGGCGCCGCCGAGGGGCTGCCGGAACGCACCATCCGCACCGCTTACCGGGGACTGGTTTATATCGACAAGCAATCGGAGAGGGTGCTGCGCATCGTCATGGAGGCGCAAGGCATCCCCCGCGACTTCCCCATGCAGGAAGCCCGCTCGCGCCTCGATTACGATTTCATCGACATCGGCGGCCGCGATTTTCTGCTGCCGCTCAAGGCGCAGATCTTCATGCGCGACGGCAAGATGCTCAGCCGCAACGAAGTGGAGTTCCGACTCTACCGCAAGTTTACGGTCGAAGCGACGATTTCGTTCGAGGAGGTCGAAAACATCGAACCGTTGCCCGCGGAGGAGCCTCTCGATGAAACGGCGCCTTCCCGCTGATTTTCCCGTCCGCGGCGGAGGCCGTGGCAGGCGCGCCAGGACTCGAACCTGGGACCCTCTGCTTAGAAGGCAGATGCTCTATCCAACTGAGCTACGCGCCCGTTTCGTCCGCAACGCTAAGTCTAACAAGCGCCGCGTTCGATGCGGGAACGAAGGCGCAATCCGCTCGAATGTCGTGCGTTAAAATCGCAAGGGAGCGATGCCGTACAAGGCTGCGTCATGAACCGCCCGTGGAAACCCATAAGTGACTATACCGTTGGGGCGGAACAGCTTGCGCAAAGCGAGTTGCGGGCGCTGCAAAGCGTATGGCGGGAACAGCGCGGCCCCTCGACCCCCCCCCGACTCGGAAACACTGCGCAGCCGTCAAGCATGACGGGGTTCAGGCGCCGAAAAGAAGCGCTTCATGCATGGATTGTTCACCTTGCTCGCCAATGATCGCCTAGGATCACTTATTTTCGACGCCTCGCCGCCGAAATCGACCGGATGGGTTCAGCTCTCTTTTCACTGAAGCCGTGCGGTTTCCGCTAACCCCCAACCCCTACCCCCTGCCGCGCCGCCCCGCCCGTGTTGTTACGATGAAGAGGCTTTGGCCGCAAAACGACGCTTCCCGACCGTCTTGGCGCTTTTGGCCGCGCTGCTCGTCTGCGCGCCCGCGCTGCGCGCCCACGAAGGCGCCGCCGCCGTCATCTCGGGAGCCAGCTTCGCCGTCGGGCGGCCGGTCGCGCCCAACTCCATCGCCGCCGTCTTCGGCGCCGAGTTCGCGGAAGAAACGACGGTTGCGCCGCAAGGCGAGTTGCCCGCGGAACTCGACTCGGTTACGGTCGTCATCGAAGACAGCGCCGGGGTCGAGCGCAACGCGCGCATCTTCGCCGTTGCGCCGCATCAGGTCAACGTCCTGATTCCCGACCTGCCCGCGGGCGCGGCGCATATTCGAGTCAGGCGCGGCGCCGAGACGCTGACCGACGGCGAGTTCATGGTCAGCCGCGTAAGTCCGGGCCTGTTTTCAGCGGCGAATACCGGTTCGGGCCTGGCCGCCGCGCTGGCCGTGCGCGTGGATGCCGACGGAACGCAAAGCGTCGAGCCCGTTGCGGTTTTCAATACTCAGCGCGGGATGTGGGAGCCGATGCCGCTCCATACCGCCGCCGCAGCGATCTACCTGAGTCTGTTCGGCACGGGTATTCGCAACGGCTCCGATCTCGCGGCGTCTATCGACGGCGTTCCGGTCGCCGTGCAGTTCCACGCCGCGCACACGGTGTTTCCCGGCCTCGACCAGATCAATATCGGCCCGCTGCCGGCCGAGTTGAGCGGGCGGGCCGTGGTCGATCTGGCGCTGACCGTGGACGGCATCGAGGCCAACACGGTGCAGTTCGGCTTTTCCGGCGGCGCCGGCGAGGCGGTCACCTTCAACAATCAGATCGTCCGCCTGTTTCAGTCCCATTGCCAAGTCTGCCATCACCCGGGCGAGGTCGCCCCGTTCTCGCTCATGGATTACGCCTCGGCCAAGCCCTGGGCGCTGGCGATCAAACAGGAAACTGCCGCCCGTCGCATGCCGCCCTGGAAACCGGTCGCCGGTCACGGCAGGTTTCTCGACGAACGCCGCCTGGAGCAGGCCGAAATCGACTTGATCGCGCGTTGGGCGGACGCCGGCGCGCCCGAAGGCGATGCGGCCGACCTGCCCGAACCGCTGGTCTTCAACAAGGAATGGACGCTCGGCGAGCCGGACCTGATCCTCGAAGTTCCCGAGTACGCGCCCGACCCGAACGCGGAAGACGACTACCGCTGCTTCAGCATTCCCGTGCCGACAACCGAGGCCAAAAGCATCGTCAAGGTCGAGGCGCGGCCCGGCAACCGCGGCATCGTTCACCATTTGATCCTGTTCGGCGACCCGACCCACGAGTCGGCGGCGCTCGAAGCCCGGACCAGCGACGGAAAGCCCGGATACCCGTGTTTCGGCGACGCGGGGTTCCAGTTCGGGGGCGTTCCGGGCGTGGAGTCGGTGATGCAGGGCGGCTGGGTTCCCGGCTACCGTCCGCAGGAGCTGCCCGAAGGCTCAGGCTACTACCTGCGTCCGAATGCGCGCATCGCCGTGCAGATTCACTACCATCCCGACGGTACGGCGCAGAGCGACCGCACCCGCGTCGGCCTGTATTTCGCCGATGCGTTGACCGCGGAAAACGTGCAGGTCGTGCCCGTGCTGAATACGCAGTTCACCATTCCGCCCGGCGAGAAAAACTACGAGGTGACCGCCGAGCTCGATCTGGACGCCCCCGGTTACTTGGCTCTCGACGGCATTCTGCAAGTTATCGGCAAGGGCGGACTCTACCCTGCGGAAGTCATCTCCGTGCTGCCCCACATGCACTTGCTGGGGCGGCGAATCCGCATGGACAGAATCGCGGCGTCGGGCGAGGAGACGCCGATGGTCTATATCGACGACTGGGATTTCGACTGGCAGGACTGGTACTCCTACGCCGAGCCCTTCCGGCTTCAGCGCACCGATACGCTCCGTGTGCGCGCCTGGTACGACAACTCGGCGTCCAACCCGCGCAATCCCAACAATCCGCCGGCGGCGGTCGGCTGGGGCGACGGCACCAACGACGAGATGTGCCTCGTCTTCGTCCTCGTCAGGATTCCCGATATCTGCGCCTCGCCGCTCATTTCCTGCCCGCGGTAACAGGCGGGGGGCGGGGAATCGGCTGAAGCTGCGGGGGATTGGTTGCGGGGGAGGGATTTGAACCCTCGACCTTTGGGTTATGAGCCCAACGAGCTACCAGACTGCTCCACCCCGCACATTCAGGATAGCACAAGCGCAAACCGCGCGCGCAACAGGATTGCTAAACTGGGGGAACCATGTCTGAATCCTCCATTACCCGACGCCTGTTCGTTTCCTCGTCCGCGGCCGCCGCGCCCGCTCTGCTTTCCGCCCAGTCCTCCGGCTCGAAGGTCAACGTGGGCTGGGTCGGCCTGGGCAACCGCGGCGGCAAGCACATCCGCACCCTGATGAAGGTTTCCAAAGACGACGCCAACGTCAAGGCCATCTGCGACACCTTCAGCCCGCGCCTGGCGAAAACCAAAGACGACGTGATTACCGACCAGGGCGCCGCGCCCGACGCCTACAACGACTACTACAAGATGCTCGAAGACAAGTCGATCGACGCCGTCTTCATCATGACGCCGGAGCATCTGCACCACGAGATGGCGCTGGCGGCGATCGACGCGGGCAAGCACGTCTATTGCGAAAAGCCGCTCTCGCACACCATCGAAGAGGGCGCCGAGATCGTCGAAGCCGTCAAGAAGACCGGCAAGAAATTCCAGGTCGGCACGCAGCGCCGCAGCTCCCGCGTGTACATGAAGGCGCGTGAAATCTACGAGTCCGGCGTGCTGGGCAACGTGGTTTACGCCAAGGCCTTCTGGTACCGCAACAGCCCGCTCACCAACCCGGCGTGGCGCTATGCGATTCCCGACGACGCCGCGCCGTCGAACACCGATTACAAGCGTTTCCTGGGGCCGGCGCGCAACACGTCGTTCAACAAGCAGCGCTACTTCCAATGGCGCCTCTACTGGGATTATTCCGGCGGCATCTCAACCGATCTGCTCGTCCACCAGACCGACGCGCTGCACATGATTACCGGCCGGCGCTATTGCGACTCGGTCGTTTGCAACGGCGGCATCCACCACTGGATTCAGGACGACCGCGAAGTTCCCGACACCGTGACCGCCGCCTACGAGTACGACGACCATTTCCACATTTCGTATTCGGCCGCCTTCAGCACGTCGCATTACGGCTACGGCGAGCAACTCTGCGGCAGCGAAGGCGTCATGGAAATCATGGGCATGCGCTATCTCAACGTGTATCCCGAAAAAGCCCGCGGCCTGCCCGAAAAGGTCACCGCGCGGCCGGAAATGCACTTCGACGCGCGCAAGGATTTCAACGAAACCAACTCGACCAACGACCACATCAAGAACTTCATCGACGCCGTCGCGCACGGCGCGGAACTGAACTGCCCCGTCGAGTTGGGGCACGAAGCGGCGATCACCGGCCACTTGGCCACGATGGCGCTGCGCAAGGAAAAGAAGGTCTTCTGGAACCAGCGCGAAGGAACGTATCACTTCGGCTGAGCGGGCGCCTTATTACGGATAGTCGCCCGGGATGCGCCATTCCGGCGGCGCCTTGAAGTCGGGGCTGTTGCGCCCCTCGTTGTAGGGCGGCACCGCGTCCGCGGGCTGCAGCGCGCGGAATTCCTTGATCTTGGCGTACATTTCGGCGACTTTTTCGGGGTGCTCGGCGGCAACGTCGTTTTCCTCGGCCATGTCCTCGTCGATGCGGAACAGCATCCGCTGCCGCTTGGAGTCGTCCGCCGAATCGTCAGTGACGACCGGCCCCAGCACGACGAGTTTCCATTCGTCGGTCATGTGTGAGATTTGCTCCGCGTCCGGCCCGGCTTGGCCGATGTAGTTGAAAAGGCCGCGGTCGAGGCTCTGCCGCTTGCCGGTCAGCACGTCGAGCGCGTCCGCGCCGTCGAGCGGCTTGCCGCCGCTTTCCGCGATGCCCGCGATGCGCATCGCGGTCGGCAGGACGTCGATGTTGGCCAATGGAACGTCAATTTTCCCGCCGGCGGGAATCACGCCCGGCCAGCGCGCCGCGGCGGCTACGCGGATGCCGCCCTCGAAGACCGAAGCCTTGGCTCCGCGCAGAGGCGCGTTTTCGCCGATGCCGCCCACGCCGCCGTTGTCGGAGGAAAACAGCACGAAGGTGGAATCGGCGATCCCTGCCTTGTCGATCGCCTCGAGGATGCGCCCGACGCTCTCATCGAGCGCGTGCGTCATCGCCCCCAGGATGCGCCGGTCGGCCAGCCGCCGCTCGGCGCCCGCGGTCGGGTTGACTGCCGGCGCGCCCGCCCAATTGCCTTGCGCTGCGGCAAGGTCGGCGTACAGCGGCAGGTGCTCTTCCTTGGCCTGAAACGGGCTGTGGACGGCGTTGAAGGGCACATAGCAGAGGAACGGCGCGCCGCCCGCCGCGCGCTTCTCGATGAAGCGCACGGCGGCATCGGCGATCAGGTCGGTCGTGTAGCCCTGGTCGTAACTCGACTCGTACCCGTCATGCCAGTCCAACTCGCCTTCGCGCTCGTGGGTAAAGAAGTCGATTGCGCCGTTGTAGTGGCCGTAGAACTCGGTGAAGCCGCGCCGCAGCGGATGGTATTCCAGCCCGCCGTGGCCCAGGTGCCATTTGCCGAATATGCCGCGGTGCTCGTAGCCGGCCTTGGCCAGCACGTCGGCCAAGGTGACTTCGGACGTGTCCATGCCGCCCGCGCGCCACGGCGGATAAACCGCGCGCATGGCGCCGAAACGGATCGGATAGCGTCCGGTCATCAACCCGGCGCGCGTCGGCGAGCAGACCGGCGCGACGTAATAGCGGTTGAGTTGCGCGCCTTCGGCGGCGATGCGGTCGATGTTGGGCGTGGCGATGCCGCCGCCGTTGAAGCTGACGTCGGCCCAGCCCAGATCGTCGGCGAGCAGGATGACGATGTTGGGCTTGGCGGCCTGTTCCGGCTGCGGGCCGCCGCTTGAGCAACCGGCCCAACAAAGCAACGCCAGAAGCAAGACGGGGAACGCACGGTAACGCAGCATGCCCCCCAGCATAGCGCCTGAGTTGCGGCTGCCGCGCCGCGAGTCGGAAAATGGTGCGGGTCCGCTTGGAGCCGCGGTTTATGGTTTTGCGCTGGAGCGTGTTGGCCGTCGTTGCGGCGGCGTTTCTGCTTGCGCCGTTCTTCCTTTACGAACAGGCGCTTGAGCAGGCGGTCGAGCGCTTTCTCGACTCGCGGCCCTCGCGGGCGGGCGCGGCGCTCGCGCTGGCCGCGCTGCTGGCTTCCGACGTGGCGCTGCCGATTCCGTCGAGTCTGACGGCGACCGCCGCGGGGCTGCTGTTGGGCTGGCCGCTCGGCGCGCTGGTCAACTGGGCCGGGCTGAACGCCGGGGCCGCTCTCGGCTACTGCATCGGCGCGACCGCCGGCCGCGCGGCGGCGCGGCGCGTTGTCGGCGTTCGCGGCCTGGAGCGCGCCGCCGAAGCGCATCGGCGCTGGGGCGATTGGTCGCTGATCGTCTCCCGCGCTGCGCCCGTGCTGGCCGAGGCTTCGGTGGTTTTCGCCGGCGCGGCGCGCATGAGGCCGGCGCGCTTCGCTCTGCTGGTCGGCCTGTCGAACGCCGCGATCGCGGTAGTTTATGCCGCCGTGGGCGCGCTTGCGATGGAAACGGAGGCGTTTCTGCTTGCCTTCGCCGGCTCCATCGCGCTGCCCGGCCTGGCCATGCTGCTCACGCGGGGAAAGAGCGGCTCTAGCTGCTGAATTTTTTCGATAGAAACTCCTCGACAAATCCGATGATGCTGTTCACGTCCGGTTCCGATATTTTGTCCCACTCTGCATGCATTGCGCAATTTCGTATCCTGGGCATGGCGTCCAGCAAAGATTTTTGAGCCCCGCCGACCAAGCCTTTCGATTTGAGAGCATTGGCGACTTCTTTCATTGATTTGTCGTCGATATTCAGCTTGTTTACTCTCGCATAACGCTTTAACGAGTCTTCGAGTGCTGCGGCCGCCAGAACGGCCGCTACATCTTTGTGTCCTTCGGCGAGCGACTGCTTGGCAAGAACAATGAAGTCCCCGAAAACTTCCCCTGAAACGCGCAGATCGACATTGAAAACACAGCCGCTTTCAAAATCTTCTTTTGCGCTTTTGAATATTTCCTGGAAAATCTGAATTGTATCTTCTAAGACTTGACGGGACTGCAAATGTCTATGAACCGCTTCTTTGAAATTAGAATAATGCGGGGAATCTTCGCCGAATACTGCTTTTATCAAGTTTTGGGCGCTTGTGGCCCATCCTTGCCAAATTCCATTGCGCGCATAGTGGTTGACTATGTGTTTGTGGCGTTCATCTGGCACTGCATCGAACGGGATCGACTCTGAGTTTTTCTGGAGTTCTTGAAATCGTTTCGCGAATTTCTCGTTCAGCATGGAGTTTCCCGCCCGTCAGTGGTCAGTCTAGCAGAGGCGGGGACATAACGCAACCACAGGAGTTGCAAGGCCGGTTGTGATCCGCGGGCAAAAAGGCGGCCGTTGGGAAAAGGCTGTGCCTGCCGGGAGTACGATTCCCGTTTCCTGTGCGGCGGGAACCGTGTCCGCCCGCGGGCTTACGAGCCGCTGGGCCTGTTGCTTCCGAAAACGACTGTCCGCGTTTTTTCCGATATGCCGTCGAAAAGATCGTCAGCGCTCGGCGGGGGTGGTAAAATGGCGGTTGCCCGGACGGCGGCTTGTTGGCGCTTTCCGCGGCTCCGTTCATGAGAGATTCGACGCCATCCGCTTCGGCTTCAGCGCGCCCGGCGCCGGGATCGGGGGAAAAATTCGAGCGGCTGCAGGCGCTGCTGCGCGAGATGTTCCAACTCGACCGCGGCGATCTCGATTTCGGCCTGTACCGGATCATGAATCTGAAGTCCGCCGAAATCGCCGCGTTCCTCGAAAACGACCTGCTGCCGCAGGTGAAAGACAAGCTCGATCTCACCACCGCCGAGCAAATAGTCAATCTGAAGGACAGGATGCTGGAGGTGGCTATGGATGCTTCGAAATTGGGATTCGAGCCCGAAGATTCGCCCGTGATTCAGAAGTTGCGCGCTCGGCTGACCGCGATGGAGCAGGACAAGAACGCCGAAGCCGACGTTTACAACCATCTGGTCAACTTCTTTTCCCGCTACTACGCCGAGGGCGATTTCATCTCGCAGCGGCGCTATTCGAGCGGCGGCCGCGCGGCCTACCTGATCCCCTACGACGGCGAGGAAGTCAAGCTGCACTGGGCCAACGCCGATCAGTACTACGTCAAAACGACCGAGAACTACGCCGCCTACGCTTTCGCCGCCGGCGCGGGCGAGGCGGCGCGGCGCGTGCGTTTCGAGATCGCCGCGGCCGATAACGAGAAGGACAACGTCAAGGAAGCCAACGGCCGGCAGCGCCGCTTCGTGCTCGCCCGCGGCAAGGCCGCCGTTGCCGTCGAAGGCAACGAACTGGTCGTCCGCTTCGAGCACAGGCCCTTGACCGACGGCGAAAAGCGCAAGTGGCCGGGCAACAACAGCAAGCAGCAAAGCCGCATCAACGAGGCGGCGGCGGAGAGCATCCGCAGCGCGGCGGGGGCGGAATGGCTGCCCCTGCTTGGCCGTCCCGAGCCCACGGAGGCCAACGGCGAGCGTACGCTGCTGGCCAAGCACTTGGAGCGCTACACGGCCAAGAACAGCTTCGATTACTTCATCCACAAAGACTTGGGCGGTTTCCTGCGCCGCGAACTGGATCTGTACCTGAATACCGAGATGCTCAACCTTGACGATCTGGACCAGGGCGACGTCTTTCGCTTCGACCGCGCTCTGGCGCGCGTATGCGCCGCCCGCTACATCGGCGTCAAGATCATCGACTTTCTGGCGCAGCTCGAGGACTTTCAGAAGCGGCTCTGGCTCAAGAAGAAATTCGTGCTCGAAACGAACTGGTGCGTGACGCTCGACCGCGTGCCGGAGGCGCTGTACCCCGAAATCGCCGCCAACGAAGCGCAGTGCGGGGAATGGGTCGAGTTGTTCGCCGTCGATACGGTCGCCGGCGACCTGACCAACGGCAACGCAACCTGGAGCAGCCCGCCAAGCGCGGCCTTCCTCAAGGCCAACCCCTATCTGGTGCTGGATACGCGGCACTTCGACGGCGCGTTCCGCGATCGGCTGCTGGCGGCGCTCTCCGACGCCGGGCCGCTCGACGAGCAAACAGACGGGCTGCTGCTCCACGGCGAAAACTTCCAGGCGCTCAACCTGTTGCAGGCGAGATATCGAGGGCAGGTGCAGTGTGTTTACATCGATCCGCCGTATAACTCGAAGACCTCGGAGATACTCTACAAAAACTCCTACAAACATTCGTCGTGGCTTTCTCTCATGGACAATCGGTTGAGACTGAGCAGTAAGTTGACGACATCCGACGGCTCCCATGTTATAGCTATCGATGAAAATGAACAGGAAGTTCTCGGCAAACTCCTGTCAATCCTGTTTCCAGATCACTCCAGAATATGTATTGTGGTAGTGCATAACAAAAAGGGCATACAAGGGGCGTTTTTTTCCTACAATCACGATTACGCTTTGTTCTGTATTCCGCCGGGACTACAGACGGCACACGGCATGCCCGTTTCCGAAGAGGAACGAAATTTTGATAATCTTCGGAAATGGGGAAGGGAGTCCGAACGATTCACTGCGAAAAACTGCTTTTATCCGATTATCGTCAAAAACAATGAAGTTGTGGGTTTTGGCGATGTATGTGCAGAGGATTTTCATCCAGGCGCATCGAATATAGTTCAGGGCGACAGCGTACTCGTCTATCCTGTCGATTCCCAAGGGGTTGAGAGAAAGTGGCGGTATGCACGGGGATCGGTGGGAAAAATCAGGCATCTTCTCCGGGTCAAAGTCGTCAACAGTTCAGGTGAGGTTCAGATTGAGAAGGGACGGTCTGAAAAAGCAGTCAAGACGGTCTGGGACAGTCCGAGATACATAGCTGGCGATTACGGTACGCGTTGGCTCACGAATCTGGGACTCAAGGTCGAACAGGACCTTTACCCGAAATCCATCCATACGGTGATGGATTCTATTTTTACGATCTCCGAGGACACGGCGACAGTTTTGGACTACTTCGCCGGTTCCGGCACGACAGGCCATGCGGTGGTCAATCTCAACCGTGAAGACGAGGGACGGCGCAAATATGTCTTGGTGGAGATTGGCCGCCACTTCGATACGGTACTGTTGCCGCGCATGAAGAAGGTTGCCTATTCGTCGGATTGGAAGGACGGCAGGCCAGTTTCCCGCAAGGGCGTATCGCAGTTGTTCCAGTATGTCCGCTTGGAGTCCTACGAGGACACGATGGACAGCTTGGAAGTGGCGCCGCGGTCGGACGCGCAGGAGGCATTGCTCGACGAGAACCCCGAAATGGCCGAAGACTACCGGCTGCGCTATGCTCTCGGCACGGAGACGGCGGGCAGCGCCTGCCTGTTGGGCAAGTATTTTGCGGACCCCTTCGTCTACACGCTTTCCGTCGTGCGCGATGGCATGCGCCGCGAAACGCCGGTCGATCTGCCGGCGACCTTCAACTACCTGCTCGGCCTGCGCGTGGAATCCCGGCGGAGTGTCGAAGGCTTACTCGCTATCGAGGGCGCAGACTCCCAAGAGCGAAAATGCCTGATCCTCTGGCGCAATTTCGAGAAGACGAGCAACACCGCTCTGGAAGCTTGGTTCGTGCGCAACCGCGAGCGTTTCGCGGCCCCGCTGGACGTGATTTACGCCAACGGCGACCACACGCTGAACGCCATGCGGCAGCCAAACGATACTTGGAAAGCGGAGAGCATCGAGCCGGTTCTTCGGGAGCTGATGTTTGAGGAGGCTGTCAATGACCTCTAATCGTGGCAAATTTACCGATAATCGGATGGCGGATGATCTGAGACGTGCAATATTCAATGCTGTTGAAGATTTGCTATTATGGTCCCGGAATGTAAAAGTAGATGAAGATTGCAACATCTACCCGGGAAAGCGTTTTTTTGACCGAGTTTTGAGAGAGTTTCTTAATAAAAATACCAATGAAATTCAAAATGAAATGGGTCGCTACGGTTCCAAGCTTCCGAAAGACATTGAAAATGAAATTATCCGAGGCAAATCTAGCCGTGCTCTTGATCTTGTCAATATAATAATATCTCATGGAGAAGACGATAATAAAAAAAGCGTCAAAAATGAAGTAGAAGAATTTACAAAGAAGATGTATGTTTTATTTGAAGAACATGGTGCATCATGTCGCTTGGATACATCACAAAGTCCATCTCGATTCATCTTTTGTGATGATAATAAAGAGCAAAAGAAATCGACACGAAAAACCACTAGAACAACCGGGAAAGATACTGTGGATAAAGGGAAAGTATTTATTGGCCATGGCCATTCACCGGTTTGGCGCGAATTAAAGGACTTCATTACTGAGCGTTTGCAGCTTACGGTAGATGAATTTAATAGATCGTCTGCTGCCGGCATGACTACTGTTGACCGCCTCAAGCAAATGTTGGATTCGGCATCCATTGCGCTTCTAGTTATGACGGCAGAAGACGGGCAGCCGGATGGTACGCTACGGGCTCGGGAGAATGTCGTTCATGAAGTAGGTTTGTTTCAAGGGCGGCTTGGGTTCGAGAAGGCGATCATTGTTTTGGAAAAGGGCTGTGAGGAATTCAGCAATATCAATGGACTTGGATGTATAAAGTTTCCAAAGGGAGAGATCAAGGGAGCGTTCGAGGAGATACGGCAGGTCTTCGAGCGCGAAGGATTGTTGTAAAGGATGCGACGCCAGACAAGCAACCCGCAGCTCGAAAACCGCCTCGTACTGTGCTTTTTCGTCTGTCGACAGTTCGGCTACGACGATATCGGCACGATGCTCGACCGGCTGCGCAACGTTGAGCCCGGCGGTCATTCTCGCAGCGGCAAGAGCCAGTATGCGGAAGTGTTGTGGCTGTCCTCTCCCCGCGACCGCCCTGTTACAGAAGACCGGCTTGCCGAGTACGACGCCAACATCGAGGCGCACAGCGGCAAGTTGAGCATGACGGGGGAGCGCGGGCGGACGTGGAAGCCCCATCAGTATCTGGCGCTGCTGTTCACCGAGCATTACCTGCGGTGCTGGTTCGACGACCCCGAGGCGCTGCGCGCCTCTTTGAACAACGCGAGGTGGAATCGCCGGCTGACCGGCCGGCTGCCGGACTACGAGTTGGACGACCTGAGCACCATCGCCTTTCAGAGCGCGACCGGCTCGGGCAAGACGCTGTTGATGCATGCGCACATCCTGCAATACCGGCATTATCTCGAGCGGGCGGGCGGACGCTTGAACAACGTCGTGCTGGTGACGCCCAACGAGCAGATGTCGGCGCAGCACGAGCGCGAGATGCGCGAGAGCGGCCTGCGCGCGCGGCTGTTTTCGCCGGATGCGGCGGCGGACCTGTTCGCGCCCGTCGAGATCATCGACCTGAACAAGCTGGCCGAGAGGAAAGGCGTCAAGCGCGTGGCCGTGAGCGACTTCGGCGAGAACAACTTGGTGCTGGTCGATGAGGGGCACCTGGGTTCGTCGGGCAAGGTCTGGCGCGAGCGCCGCAAGGAGCTTTCCCGCGGCGGCTTCACCTTCGAGTACTCGGCGACGTTCAATCAGGTCGTCGGCAAGAAGGGCGACGAAGACTTGCTGCACGCTTACGGCAAGTGCCTGCTGTTCGATTACGCCTACCGCCGCTTCCACGCGGACGGCTACGGCAAGGACTACGCCATCTCGAACCTGCCGCAGGGGTCGGCGGACGACAACAGCCGGATGTACCTGCTGGGCTGTCTGCTGACCTTCTACCAACAGTGCCGCATCTGGCGGGAGAACGCCGCGCAGTGGAGCGAGTTCAACTTGGCCAAGCCGCTGTGGGTGTTTCTGGGCAAGACGGTTACGGGGTCGAGCGAGGCGGATCGGGAAACGCGCTCGGACGTGGCGCGCATCCTCAACTTCCTCGGCTGGGCGCTGGCCCGCGGCGGCGAGGCGCGGCCGATGATCGCGCGCCTGCTGGCGGGGGAATCGGGGCTGCTCGACGAGGACGGCCGCGACTACTTCGCCGAGCGCTTTGGGCATCTGCCGCGGGGGGAAGACATCTACGCCGACCTGTGCGCAACGCTTTTCCACGGCGCCGGGCGGCTGCGCGTCGTCTATCTGACCGCGGGCGAGGGGGAACTGCACCTGCGCGCGGGCGACAACGACCCTTTCGGCGTGGTCAACGTCGGCGATTCGGCGCGGCTTTACGCGCTGCTGGCGGAAAACGCCAATCCCGATTTCGACGTGGAGCGGGAAATGGGCTTTGTCGAGCGGCTGTTCCACGGCGTGGACCGGCCGGGCTCGCCGGTGAACGTGGTCGTCGGCGCGCGGCGCTTCATCGCCGGTTGGAACTCGTGGCGGGTGAGCGTGATGGGGCTGATGCACGTCGGCAAGAGCGAGGGGCCGGAAATCATCCAGATGTTCGGCCGCGGCGTGCGCCTGAAGGGGCGGGGCATGAGCCTCAAGCGGCATCGCGCGCTGGGAGTCGAGCCGCCCGAGGGCGGCGCAATGCTGGCGGAACTGGAGAAGCTGTATATCTTCGGCCTGCGCGCCGATTACATGCAGCGCTTTCGGGAAATCCTGCGCGAGGGCGGGATGGGCGTCGATCGGGAGACCTTCCGCCTGCCGGTCACCTGGAACTTCGCGCGGGATGCCGGCCTGAAGACGCTGCGGCTGAAGGAAGGCCGCTTCTACGACCTTTCCGCCGAGCGCCCCGTGCTGCCGGAGCCTGACCTCGGGGCCGCGCCCGCGGTGACGCTCGACCTGTATTCGCGGCTGCAATCGACCGCCTCCGGCGCCCGCGAATCAGGCCCGGAAGCGCGGAAAAACCGAGTCGGCCTCAAGCGTTACGCTGCGTTTTTCGATACGACCCGCGTTTACGACAGGCTGCTGCGGCGCAAGCTGCAGAATGGTTGGCGCAATCTGGCCGTCCCGCGGCAAACGGTGGAGCGGCTGCTGCAAAGCGAAGATTGGTACGAACTTTACATGCCCGAGGAGCGGCTGCGCTCCGGCGGCTTCCGGCGGGTGCGCGAATTGGAGGATATCGCCGTCGATCTACTCGGCGCCTACGCCGAGCGTTTCTGGCGCCGCGAGCGCCGGCGCTGGGAGCACAACGAGATCGAGGTCGCCGCGTTGGATGAGAACGACCCGAACAACCCCGGCGCCTACGAGTTGTCGGTCGATGCGGCAGACGAGCGGTTGATCGCCGACGTCTGCGAGTTGCAGCGCTGTATCGAGGAAAACGAGCAGACTTTGGCAATGTTCCAGAGGATTCGAGTCGGCTTCGTGCGCTCGGATGCTCATGCTTACCGTCCGCTGCTCTATACCGACGGCAGGGATCGCGTCGTCACGGTGCGGCCCGTTCCCCTGAACCCTGACGAATGTATGTTCGTTAGCGGGTTGGAATCGTTGATTCGGTCCGACGGTTCCGCTTGGCCGCCGGGCAGGGAATTGTTCCTGATTCGCAACCTGACGCGCGGCCGGGGCGTGTCGTTCTTCGACGATTTCGGCTACTATCCGGATTTCATCGTCTGGTTGAAAGACGGCGGATTGCAGCACATGCTGTTTCTCGACCCGAAGGGGCTGAGCCGGTTCGGCGCCAGGGAACGCGAAAAGGTGAATCTGAACGAGGCGATCAAAGAGGTCGAGGAGCGGGTGCGCGGGCAGGAGCCGAACCTGCGCCTGCATGCCTATGTTTTGTCCGTGACGCGGCCCGAGGAAATCGGCGGCGAGGGGCATTCGCAGAGCGTATGGGAAGACCGGGGCGTTTATTTTCTGAACGACCGCGATTGCCTGCGCAAAATTATCGAGGGCGTTCTGCGGCCTGCGCCGCCGTCCGCCTGAGTTTCGCCTTGCGCCGCCGCAGCAGGGCGGCCGCCGCCCAGACGAGGATCAGGGCGTCGATAGCGTGCTCGATGGGCGAGACGACGCCCGCGTAATGGCGGCGGTCCCAGTAGCTGATCGGGCTATGGAAGCGGGTTTCCCAGTCGAAGGGGAACCACAGCAGCGGGCCGTCGTCGTGGTGCGTGGCGACGTCGATCAGCGAATGGAGCGCGCAGCCGGCGGCGAACCAGAAAAAGACCGTCCAGGGGCGGCTGCCCCGGCGGACGCCGGCGAACCAGCCGAGGGCGAGCCAGAGGGCGGCCGCGGTCGGGCTGTGCAAGACGTTGTGCGCGGCGAGCCAGAGGGGATCGTGGAAGTAGCGGGCGTCGTACTCCGGCCCGAAAAGCGGAAACCCTGAGCCGTGCAGGCCGTATTGTTGCCAGAAATGCCAGAGAGTGAGCAGCGTCAGCGGCGCGTCGGGGGCGGACGAGCCGAAGATCATCATCGTATGAGCCGCCGTTCCGCGCTTGGTCAGCCGCGCGCGCAGCCAGATGCCGATCAGCAGGTGGGAGTAGGTTTGCATGGGGCGCCGCCGCAGGCTTTGAGGGTCAGAGCTCCGCGCCGCAGGCTTTGCAGAATTTCGCGTCGGGGTCGTGTTCCGAGCGGGCGCAGCCCGGGCAGGCGCGGCGGGGCGCGGAAGCCGGGCCGGCGCGGGTCAACTCGGCGGAGACGATGCCTGTGGGCACGGCGATGACGGCGTAGCCGAGCACCATCAGCACGAGCGCGAGGAACTGGCCCAGCGCGGTTCGCGGGGCGATGTCGCCGTAGCCGACCGTGGTCATGGTGACGACCGCCCAATAGATGCCGGTGGGGATGCTGGTGAAGCCGGCGGCGTCGCCTTCGATGAGGTACATGACCGCGCCGAAGACGACCGCGGCGGTCAGCACGCCGCCGAGGAAGACGACGATTTTGGGGCGCGCGGCGCGCAGCGCGGCCATCAGGCCGTAGGCCTCGCGCATATGCCGGACGAGCTTGAAGACGCGGAACACGCGCAGCAGCCGCAGGGCGCGCACGGCCAGAAGGGAATGCGAGCCGGGCGCCAGCAGGCTCAAATACGCCGGCAGAATGGCCACGAGATCGACGATGCCGAAGAAGCTGAGGGCGTAGGAACGGGCGCGGGCGATGGTCCACAGGCGCACGGCGTACTCGACGGTGAACAGCAGGGTGAACGTCCATTCGGCGATGCGCAGCGCGCTGCCGTGTTGCGTCTCGATAGAGGGAACGCTTTCGAGCAGGACCGCCGCCACGCTGAGCAGGATGGCCAGCAGCAGAAGCACGTCGAAAGCCTTGCCGGCGGGCGTATCGACGCCATAGACGATCTCGTGGATTTTGGCGCGCAAGCCGCCTTGATCGGGCCGCTTGGAGGGAATGCGCATAGCCATAGTCTAATCGGCCGCGCTTGGCGCGGCGCCGCGGGTCGGCGGGTCGCGGGTCGGGGCGCGTCCCCGAAACGTCGGAAAGTATGGCAAGCTGAAGGGGTCATGTCTGTTTGGAGACACCGCCGTGTGTTGCTCTTTGCCGGGTTGGCGGCGCTGCTTTGTCCGGCGGCGGCCGAGGCCCAGAGGCCGCGCCGCAAGGGCGGCGGCCCGCGCCCCAACCGTCCGCGCATGACCGACACGATCAAGGCCAACATCTACGCGGACAACTCGTTCATGCTGTGGATCAACGGCGAACTGACGGCCGTCGATTCGATCGCCTTCGTGCCGCACAACGCGATTTCCGTCGATATTCTGCCGAAGTATCCGCTGACGATCGCGGTGATGGCCAAAGACTTTGCCGACGAGAAGACCGGCCTGGAGTGGAACAACACGCAGATCGGCGACGGCGGTTTCGTCATGAAGCTCGGCGACGGCACGGTGACCAACGGCGACTGGAAGGCGAAAAAGGTTTTCTGGGGGCCGATCGGCGGCGACCTGGAAAATCCGCGGACGGAGCGCATTCCCGTTCCCGAGGGATGGAACCAGCCCGATTTCGACGATTCGGCCTGGGGCGCCGCGACGGTTTTCACGGTGGAGCAGGTGCGTCCGCAGCAGCCCTACCGCGATTACGATTTCGAGGGCGCCGAGTTCATCTGGAGCGAGGATCTCGAGTTGGACAATACGATTCTGCTGCGCTACCGCGTGGAATCGCCGCCGCAGCGCTGAGACGGGCTGCGCCGCGGCCGCGGATAGCGCTATGATTGTCTGACGATGAGCGCCAACAACTTTCCCAAATTGCACAATGCCGCTTGGCCGGGCGTGGTCGGCAAGGAGCCGGGTTCCGATCAGCCGCCGATCGATCTGGATACGATGCTCGATCTGACGGCGAACGCCGAGGTTGACGGGCAGAAGTTCGACGGCGTGGATTTGTTTCTGTACGACCCGCATATCAACATCGACATTTCCGACGACGATCTCAAGGTTTGGGCGGACAAGTTTTCCGCTCGGAATCTGGCCATCGGCTCGGTGGTGGCTCCGATATGGGGACCGACCGGAGGCGGCGCGGCGATCGACCCGGGCGAGGGGCGCGCGGCGTTTCTCTCGGCGGTGCGCAAGGGCTGCCGCATCGCGCAAAAGCTCAAGGAATGGGGCGCGCGGCCCTACGGGGTGGTGCGCATAGACACGGCCAGCGGCGTGGCCGACTGGGCGAAAGACCCGGCGGGCAACACGGCCCACGCCGTCGAGACGTTCAAGCAGGCCGCGGCCATCGCCGCCGACCACGGCGAAAGGCTGGCCGCCGAGGGCGAGATCTGCTGGGGCGGCATGCACAGTTGGAAATACATGCTGGAAATCCTCGAAGGCGTGGACAGCCCCCATCTGGGTTTCCAGGCCGACATGGCGCACACGCTGCTTTATACGCTGGGCTACAATGCGCCGGAACACGCCCTGCTGCCGCAGGATTTCGCTTGGGACGACGCGGGCAAGCTGGACGACGCGCTGCGCGCGCTGACCGGCGCGCTGCGGCCGTGGACCATTGATTTTCACGTGGCGCAGAACGATGCGACGGTTCACGGCGCGGGCAGCCACGACCGCACCGGGCGCCACTGTCAGGCCGGCGACCCCAACGGCAAGCTGGATATTCCCAGGCACGCGGGCTTCTGGCTGCGCGATGAGAACGGCGCGTTGACCAAGGCGGCGCGGCATATTTGCTGGGACGGCTGCATGTTTCCCAACGCGGTGATGATGGAGCCGCAGACCTGGAACGACATCCTGGCGGCGATGGTTGCGGTGCGCGGCGCGCACGGCTGGGTCGAATAGCCGCGGCGCGCCGGCAGAAAATCAGGAGGTAAAGATGTCTGTTTCGGAATATGCCGGAAAGCGCCTGTATGCGACTATCGACGAGAATTATCGTAAACATGGAAAGCGTACGTACAAGTCGCTGGACCTAATTCTGAAGAACCCGGGCATCACCTATGAGAATTACCGCCGCCGGGATGGCAGCAGGAAATATCTTGCAGAGGAAGTCAAACGCGGCAATGCAGTCGCCCGCTAAAGACGCTCTGAACAAGCAGCGGCCTACCCCGGGTTCCGTCCCATGCGTCGATTTTCGTCTGTACGGCTTCGGCCCAAGAAGCTCTGAACCCATGCGATCGATTTTCGGCGGCGGGACGTCGAAAATAAGCGCGCATTGGCGGGTATAGGCGCGCAAAGCGATCAAAACTTGCATGAAGCGCTTCTTTTCGTGGCATGAACCCCGTCATGCTTGACGGCTGCGCAGTGTTTCCGAGTCGGGAGTTGCGAGCCGGGCGGCTGCGCCCGCCGCCGGCGCCTGCTTGCGCAGAGCTTTCCTGAAAATTTGCGCGCGGGGCTTTATTTTCAAGCCCGTGCGTTTGACGGCGCCGGGTCGGGTTTCCACAGTTCGATACGGGAGTTCGATACGGGGTTGCCCGCTATCCGCTATCCGCTATCCGCTATCCGCTGCCGCGGCGCGAAGCGCGCCGCGCACAGCTTCACTCAAGTTTGCGCCCAGCTTGGCGTCGAGCAGCGCCTCACCCGACCCAACCACCCCTGGACCAACGGCCAAGTCGAACGCATCAACCGCACCATCAAGGAAGCCACCGTCAAACGCTACCACTACGACAGCCACGACTGCTTCCGCAACCACCTCGATTGCTTCCTCAAGGCCTACAATTTCGCCCGCCGCCTCAAAGCCCTCAACGGCTCCACTCCCCACCAGTACATCTGCAACCTCTATGACTCAGAAGAAAACCACCGCTTCCACCTCAATCCATATCATCACTTCGCGGGACCGAACACCTAGGCCAAGGCTTCCGCGATCAGCTTTCCGCCGTTGATGGTCGGCCTCTCGGAGCGTCCGTTGTGCAAGTAGGTCAGATCGAGATGATTGAGTCCCAGCAGGTGCAGGATCGTTGCGTGGATGTCATGCACGTGGTAAGGCTTTTCGACCGCGCGCAGGCCGATTTCGTCGGTCTCGCCGATGGTTTGGCCGCCCTTGACGCCGCCGCCGGCCATCCAGATGGTAAAGCCCCAAGGGTTATGATCGCGGCCGTCGCCTTTTTCGTTGAACGGCGTGCGCCCGAACTCGCCGCCCCAGATGACGAGCGTTTCGTCGAGCAGACCGCGCGATTTGAGATCGGCCAGCAATCCGGAGATCGGCTTGTCGGACACGCCGCACCATTTGGTATGGTTTTCTTCGATGTTGCGATGGGCGTCCCAGCCGCCGCAATAGGCTTCGACGAACCTTACGCCGCGCTCGACCAGCCGCCGCGCCAGCAACAGGTTCGCGCCGTAGCGGTCGGTGGGTTCTTCGCCGATGCCGTAGAGTTTTTTCGTCGCCTCCGACTCTTTCGTCAGGTCGATGGCCTCGGGCGCGTGCGCCTGCATGCGCCAAGCCAGCTCGTACGATTCGAGTCGGGCGTCGAGTTCGCTCTCGTGGGGATGCTTTTCCGCGTGCCGGCGGTTCAGGGCGCCGAGCAGGTCGAGCTTGCCGCGCTGGCGGAGGCCGCTGACCGTCTTCGGCGGCTCGAGGTTGAGAATCGGCGAGCCTTCCTGCTGAAAAAGCGTGCCCTGGTAGGTTGCCGGCAAAAATCCCGCGCTCCAGTTTTTCGCGCCGCCGTTGATGCGCACCTCGTCATTGAGGATGACGAAGGTCGGCAGATTGCGGTTGGCGGCGCCGAGGCCGTAGGTCACCCAGGCGCCCATCGAGGGGCGTCCGGCGAGGATCGAGCCGGTGTTCATCTGGCACACGGAGCCGACGTGATTCAATCCGTCGGCCTGGCAAGAGCGGATGACCGCCAGATTGTCCACGTGCTCGGCCACGTGCGGATACCAGTTCGATACCCACAAGCCGCTTTCGCCGTATTGCGCCCACTCGCGCTGCGACGGCATCAGGGCGTTGTTCGCCGTGCCGGGCATCGCGGTCGCCGGACGCCCGTACGATTCCGGCATGGGCTGCCCGGCGTATTTTTCCAGTGCGGGCTTGGGGTCGAACGTGTCGATGTGGCTGGGGCCGCCCTCCATGAAGCACCAGATGACCGATTTGGCCGTGGGCGCGTGGTGCGGCTTCCTGGCGGCGAGCGGGCCGCCGCCTGCCGCCGCCAAGCCGTTTTCGTGCAGCAGCGACGTCAGCGCCAAGGCGCCCAGCCCGCTGCCGGCGCGGGTGAGGAACTCCCGCCGCGAGCGCAGGGAAAGCCGGGAACGATGCTGGAGCGCCATGGTAGCCTCACTTCAATTGCGATAGACGAACTCGTTGGAGTTGAGCAGCGCGTGGCAGAAATCGGTGAGCGCCGCGCCCTGTTCGATGCTCATACCCGCGGGCAGCCGATCGGGGGCCGCCGCGCGCTCGGCGGCGATACGGCTCTGCCTGTCGAAAAACGTCAGGGCCGTGTCCTTCTCCCAAGCGTCCGGCAGGCGGGAATAGGCCAGCCGGTACGCTTCATCCGCCTGCCTTGCCGGGTCGGCTCCGGCGCGTTCGACGACCCGCCCGGCGAACCCCCGAGCCCACTCCACCGTATGCCGGCTGTTGAGCAGCGCCAGAGCCTGCGGCGCGGACGTCGTCGTGTTGCGCCGCGCGCATGCCTCGTGCGTATCGGGCATGTCGAACGATTCGAGCATCGGGTAACGCGTGTTGCGCCGCACGAAGATGTAGATGCTGCGCCGGTTCTGATCCGCCTCCGATTGCGATGTATCCCAACCGCCGCGCGGCGTGAAAGCGCCGTCCGGCAGAGCGGGGAAGACACTCGGCCCGCCGATGCGCGGGTCGAGCTTGCCCGAAACCGCCAGCATCGCGTCGCGGATTGCCTCGCCCTCGAGCCGCCCCGGCGGAAAACGCCACAACAGCTTGTTCAGCGGATCGGCCTGCGCCGCCTCTTCGCGGTATGCGGACGACTGGCGGTACGTCTCGGAGGTCATCATCAGCCGGTGCATATGCTTCAGGCTCCAGCCGTTCTCGATGAACTCGCGGGTCAGGTAATCGAGCAGCCGGGGATGCGTCGGGCGATCGCCCATCGCCCCGAAGTCGCTGGGCGTGCGCACGATCCCCCGCCCGAAATGGTAGTGCCACAAGCGGTTGACCATGACCCGGCCGGTCAGCGGGTTGTCCGGGTCGGTGAGCCACATGGCCAGAGCCGTGCGCCGGCCCGAGGACTTGCCGTTCGCGGTCGGCCGGTAACGGGCGGGCGACGGGTCGAGGATGGACGGGAAGCCCGGTTGGACTTCCTGCCCCGGCGCCGCGAAGTTGGCCAGAGAGAGCACGTGCGTAGGCGGCGCTTCGGCGCCCAATTCGGTCAATCCGCTGCCGACTGGAAGCTCGCCGGGGCGCTGCGCTTCGAACTTCGCCAATTCCTTCGCCAGTTCCTTGTACCGCGCTTTCTCCGCGCCTTTCAGCGAACCGGCCAGCTTCTCGTCGGTGAAGTAGCGCAGCGCCCATTGATGTTTCTGCAGCATGAGCCGCTCGTACATCGTCCGCTGCTCGGGCGGCTTGGCATAAGCGGCCTGCGTCTCGGCGGCCCGGCGGTGGATTTGGTCGCGCTCGGTCTCCGCGCGCTTTTCCGCCAACAGAGTCTGCATCTCGGCGCGGATTTCCCGGGTCGCCTCCTGCCAAGCGGCGAGTTTGCGGCGGTATTCGGCATGCTCCTCTTCGTTCAGCAGCACCACCTCGTCGTCTTCGGTCACGTTGGCGAAAAACGCCTGCAGGCGGTAATAGTCGGCCTGCAGGAGCGGGTCGAACTTGTGGTCGTGGCACTTGGCGCAGCCGTAGGTCAGCCCCATGAACGTTGCCCCGACCGCGTCGGTGATATCGAGCAGGATTTCGGAACGCCGCTGCAGCAGAATGGCGGCGTTCGTCTCGTCGGCGTAATGGCGGTTGAAGCCGGTGGCGATGCGCGCTTCGGCGCTTTCGGGCCATAGCTCATCGCCGGCGATCTGTTCCTGCACGAAGCGGTCGTAGGGCTTGTCGGCGTTGAAGGCCTCGATCACATAATCGCGGTAGCGCCAGGCGTTGGGGCGCGTCTCGTCGGATTTGAAACCCTCGCTCTCGGCGTAGCGCGCCAAGTCGAGCCAGTGCCGCGCCCATCTCTCGCCGTAATGCGGCGAGTCGAGCAGGCGGTCGATGAGCCGGGCGAAGGCGTCGGGCGAATCGTCGTTGACGAACGCTTCGACTTGCTCGGGCGCAGGCGGCAACCCGAGCAGGTCGAACGACGCGCGGCGGATCAGCGCGGCCTTGTCCGCGGGCGGCGAGATCTCGATTTGTTTTTCAGCCAGCCGGGCGCGGACGAAGGCGTCGATCGGATTCGCCGCGCCGTTCGCCGGGGGCTCGGGCGCGGCCGGCGGCTGGAAGGCCCACCAAGCGCGCTGCTGTTCGGTGAATTGGGGGGGCGCCTCGCGGGGGTTGGCGGACAAGACCCAAGCCGCCGGCAGAGACAACAACACTCCCAGAAACGCGGCGATGGATTTCATGCGCAATCTCCTACGCATATCACTATGGTTATAGCGAGCGCATTCTGTCAAGGGACCAAACGGAGAAATTACGCTCGGTAACGGCGTTATTCTCCGTTTCCCGCGAATCGGGCTTGCATACACGGGAGGCGCTGCCGGCAAACGGCGCGGCGGGCTACCCCAAGGCTTCGGTAATCAGCTTTCCGCCGTCCACGGTCGGCCTTTCGGAACGCCCGTTGCGCAGGTAGGTCAGATCGAGATGGTTGAGTCCCAGCAGGTGCAGAATCGTCGCGTGGATGTCATGCACGTGGTAGGGCTTTTCGACCGCGCGCAGGCCGATTTCGTCGGTCTCGCCGATGGTTTGGCCGCCTTTGACGCCGCCGCCGGCCATCCACATGGTGAAGCCCCAAGGGTTATGGTCGCGGCCGTCGCCTTTTTCGTTGAACGGCGTACGCCCGAACTCGCCGCCCCAGATGACGAGCGTTTCGTCGAGCAGGCCGCGCGATTTGAGATCGGTCAACAAGCCGGCGATGGTTTTGTCGGATACGCCGCACCATTTGGTGTGGTTTTCTTCGAGTTTGCTGTGCGCGTCCCAACGGCCGCAATAGGCTTGGACGAACCTTACGCCGCGCTCGACCAGCCGCCGCGCCTGCAGCAGAATCGCGCCGTAGCGGTCGGTGGGTTCTTCGCCGATTCCGTAGAGCTTCCGGGTCGCCGCCGATTCCCCCGTCAGGTCGATGGCCTCGGGCGCGTGCGTTTGCATGCGCCAAGCCAGCTCATACGATTCTAGCCGGGCGTCGAGTTCGCTCTCGCGGGGGTGCTTTTCCGCGTGCCGGCGGTTCAGGGCGCCGAGCAGGTCGAGCTTGCCGCGCTGTTGACGGACGCCGACCGTCGGCGGCGTTTCGAGGTTGAGAATCGGCGCGCCTTGCTGCTGAAGGAACGTCCCCTGAGCGGCCGCCGGCAGGAATCCCGCGCCCCAATTGAGCGTGTCGCCGCGGATGGGCCCCTCTTCGTTGAGGACGATGAAGGTCGGCAAATTGCGGTTGGCGGCGCCGAGGCCGTAGGTCACCCAGGCGCCCATCGAGGGGCGCCCGGCAAGA
This sequence comes from Bryobacterales bacterium, assembly GCA_965242705.1. Lineage (GTDB taxonomy): Bacteria > Acidobacteriota > Terriglobia > Bryobacterales > UBA6623 > CATQHP01. The sequence continues at coordinate 2,456,350 of OZ251486.1, read as the reverse complement.
ATCGAGCCGGTGTTCATCTGGGACATAGCCCCGGCGTGATTCAAGCCGTCCATCCAGCAGGAGCGGATGACCGCCAGATCGTCCGCGTGCTCGGCCACGCGCGGATACCAGTCCGATATCCACAAGCCGCTTTCGCCGTGCTGCGCCCACTCGCGCTGCGACGGCATCAGGGTATTGTGCGCCGTGCCGAAGGCGGTTGTCGGACGCCCGTACGATTCCGGCATGGGCTGTCCGGCGTACTTTTCCAGCGCGGGCTTGGGGTCGAACGTGTCGAGATGGCTGGGGCCGCCGTTCATGAAGCACCAGATGACCGATTTGGCCGTGGGCTTGTGGTGCGGTTCCCCGGCTGCGGACGGTCTGCCTCCGGGCGCGGCCAAGCCGCTTTCGCGCAGCAGCGACGAAAGCGCCAAGGCGCCCAGCCCGCTGCTGGTTTGAGTGAGGAACTTCCGCCGCGAGCGCAGGGAAAGCCGGGAATGCTGCCGGGGCGCCATGTTCAATTGCGATAGACGAACTCGTTGGAATTGAGCAGCGCGTGGCAGAAATCGGTGAGCGCCGCGCCCTGTCCGCGGCTCATGCCCGCGGGCAGACCATCGGGAACCGCGATCGGCTCGCCGGCCGCCGCGCGTTCGGCGGCGATGCGGCTCTGACTGTCGAAAAACGTCAGAGCCGTGTCCTTCTCCCAAGCGTCCGGCAGGCGGGAATAGGCCAGCCGGTACGCTTCATCCGCCTGCCTTGCCGGGTCGGCTCCGGCGCGTTCGACGACCCGCCCGGCGAACCCCCGAGCCCACTCCACCGTATGCCGGCTGTTGAGCAGCGCCAGAGCCTGCGGCGCGGACGTCGTCGTGTTGCGCCGCGCGCATGCCTCGTGCGGGTCGGGCATATCGAGCGATTCGAGCATCGGGTAACGCCCGTTGCGCCGCACGAAGATGTAGATGCTGCGCCGGTTCTGATCCGCCTCCGATTGCGATGTATCCCAACCGCCGCGCGGCGTGAAAGCGCCGTCCGGCAGAGCGGGGAAGACACTCGGCCCGCCGATGCGCGGGTCGAGCTTGCCCGAAACCGCCAGCATCGCGTCGCGGATCGCCTCGCCCTCGAGCCGCCCCGGCGGAAAACGCCACAACAGCTTGTTCAGCGGATCGGCCTGCGCCGCCTCTTCGCGGTATGCGGACGACTGGCGGTACGTCTCGGAGGTCATCATCAGCCGGTGCATATGCTTCAGGCTCCAGCCGTTCTCGATGAACTCGCGGGTCAGGTAATCGAGCAGCCGGGGATGCGTCGGGCGATCGCCCATCGCCCCGAAGTCGCTGGGCGTGCGCACGATCCCCCGCCCGAAATGGTAGTGCCACAAGCGGTTGACCATGACCCGGCCGGTCAGCGGGTTGTCCGGGTCGGTGAGCCACATGGCCAGAGCCGTGCGCCGGCCCGAGGACTTGCCGTTCGCGGTCGGCCGGTAACGGGCGGGCGACGGGTCGAGGATGGACGGGAAGCCCGGTTGGACTTCCTGCCCCGGCGCCGCGAAGTCGGCCAGAGAGAGCACGTGCGTAGGCGGCGCTTCGGCGCCCAATTCGGTCAATCCGCTGCCGACTGGAAGCTCGCCGGGGCGCTGCGCTTCGAACTTCGCCAATTCCTTCGCCAATTCCTTGTAACGCACTTTCTTGTCGTATTCGATCGCCGGCAGCAGCTTCTCGTCGCTGCCCACGTAGCTCAACGCCCAGCGATGCTTCTTCAGCATCAACCGTTCGTACATCGTCAACTGCTCGGGCGGTTTCGTATAAGCGGCCTGCGTCTCGGCGGACCGGCGAAGCAGTTCGCTGCGCTCGAATTCCGCGCGGTCTTCCGCCATCAAAGCCTGCATTTCATCGCGGATTTCCCGGGTCGCCTCCTGCCAGGCGGCGAGTTTGCGGCGGTATTCGGCATGCTCCTCTTCGCTCAGCAGCACCACCTCGTCGTCTTCGGTCACGTTGGCGAAAAACGCCTGCAGGCGGTAATAGTCGGCCTGCAGGAGCGGGTCGAACTTGTGGTCGTGGCACTTGGCGCAGCCGTAGGTCAGCCCCATGAACGTTGCCCCGACCGCGTCGGTGATATCGAGCAGGATTTCGGAACGCCGCTGCATGAGGACGGCGGCGCTCGTTTCGTCGGCGTAGTGGCGGTTGAATCCGGTGGCGATGCGCGCTTCGGCGCTTTCGGGCCATAGCTCATCGCCGGCGATCTGTTCCTGCACGAAGCGGTCGTAGGGCTTGTCGGCGTTGAAGGCCTCGATCACATAATCGCGGTAGCGCCAGGCGTTGGGGCGCGTCTCGTCGGATTTGAAGCCCTCGCTCTCGGCGTAGCGCGCCAAGTCGAGCCAGTGCCGCGCCCATCTCTCGCCGTAATGCGGCGAGTCGAGCAGGCGGTCGATGAGCCGGGCGAAGGCGTCGGGCGAATCGTCGTTGACGAACGCTTCGACCTGCTCGGGCGTCGGCGGCAACCCGAGCAGGTCGAACGATGCGCGGCGGATCAGCGCGGCCTTGTCCGCGGGCGGCGAGATCTCGATTTGTTTTTCAGCCAGCCGGGCGCGGACGAAGGCGTCGATCGGATTCGCCGCGCCGTTCGCCGGGGGCTCGGGCGCGGCCGGCGGCTGGAAGGCCCACCAAGCGCGCTGCTGTTCGGTGAATTGGGGGGGCGCCTCGCGGGGGTTGGCGGACAAGACCCAAGCCGCCGGCAAAGACAGCAATACTCCCACCAACGCGGCGCCGGGTTTCCGCACGATCCCCTACGCCTACATTATTGGTGATGAGCAGCGCGTTCTGTCAAGAACTTGCGCCGCGGGATTACCGGCCGGAACCGCGTTACGCACCGTTTCCCCACTCTATCCCAATCGAAGAATGAGCATCCGCGCAGGGAGTCGAGCGGGGGAGATGCTTGCTCAGCACGGCATTGAACAAGGCGTACTTCTCCGCCCGGCTCTCCGCCCCAAACTCCACCCGCTCGCTCCCGCCGGAAACGCCTCGGGCTGCTCCAAACTCAACTCTTCCGCTCGCTGCATGACGACTCCCATCGCCACAGCCTGTTCTCCTTGCACACCTTCGGATTCATCTTGCATTGGAAAAGGCGCCTCGATCCGCGGGCATCGTTAGAATGGAAGATTCATCGCCCCGTTTCCCCGGGAGAAACCGCCTCTATGCTCAACGTCCTGATTATGGGTTCCGGCTGCGCCGGCAATACCGCCGCCATCTACGCCGCCCGCGCCAACCTTGCGCCTCTCGTGCTCGAAGGCCCCGAAGCCGGCGGCCAACTCACGCTGACCACCGACGTCGAAAACTTCCCCGGTTTTCCCGAGGGCATTCTGGGGCCGGAACTGGTCGAAAACATGAAGAAGCAGGCGCAGCGGTTCGGCGCCGTCTTCCGTCCCGGTTACGTCGAGAAAGTCGATCTTTCCGAGCGGCCTTTCAAGGTCTGGATCGGCGATGACGCGGTGGAAACGAAAACTCTGATCGCGGCGGCGGGCGCTTCCGCCCGTTGGCTCGGCCTCGAATCCGAGCAACAACTCATCGGCCGCGGCGTCAGCTCCTGCGCCACCTGCGACGGGTTCTTTTTCCGCGGGCAGCCGGTGGCCGTGGTTGGCGGCGGCGACAGCGCCATGGAAGAGGCTACCTTTCTCACCAAGTTCGCCTCGGAAGTTTCGATCATCCACCGCCGCGAGGAGTTCCGCGCGTCGAAGATCATGCTCGAGCGGGCCCGCGCCAACGAGAAGATCAAATGGATCGTCAACGCCGCGGTCGAAGAGGTCTTCGACCCGGCGCAGAAAGCCGTCAGCGGCATCAAGTTGAAAAGCACCATCGACGGCAGGGAATGGGAGCACAAGACCAACGCCCTGTTTCTGGCCATAGGGCACATCCCCAACACAGGGGTATTCCGCGGGCAACTCGATCTCGACGAGCAGGGCTACATCGTTTCGCACGGCGGCGCGCGGACCAACGTGGCGGGCGTTTTCCACGCCGGCGACATCCAGGACAAGGTGTACCGCCAAGCCGTCACCGCGGCCGGCGCGGGCTGCATGGCCGCCATCGAAGCCGAGCGTTTCCTGGAAGCGGAAGAGGGGCGCTGACCCGCAAGGGATCAGGAAGCGGTTTCGGCCGAGGCGCGGAACAAATCCCCTTGGCCGCGGTCGGATTGCTGCAAGCGGACCCGGCGGCGGTGAAGCGGGCTGCCGATCACGCCCAGCACCTGAAAGTCGGCCAGCGCGCCGCGCGGCACGAACACCTTTTGCGTGTTCGCATTCGCGTCCGGAGGCGTGACCGTCACCCCATGCTCGCCCACTTGCAGCAGGTCGTTGGGCATGACCCCTTCGAGCACCTCTTCGTCGCGGAAGCGCATTCGCACCCAAAGCCCGCCCAGCTTCGGCCGCGAGGCGAACGCCGTGCGCCGGTCGATCTCCGGACCGCCGTTGAAGTCGCGCACGAAATACACGGCCCGCGCCTGCTCATAGGGGACGAGCACGACCTCGGCCTCGCGGTCGATGACCTCGATGCCGTCCGCGCGCAGAAACGTTTGCGGCGATACGTACCCGGCGAGCGTCTCGCGGTCGAAGCGCCGCACATAGACCTTTTTTGTGGTAGAGTTCGACAAAATGGCCGCGGAATGTTTTATATATCCAAATGTATGCTAATACGCCGAAACTTCCCTGTCAACGCCGCGGCCCCGTAACCCGCTGACGGGCAACAAGCTGTGCAGCCGATAGAAGCCGACGTCCGGGAATATCTCGATTATTGCCGTATCGAGAAAGGGCTTTCCGCCAACAGCCTGCAGGCGTACCGCCGCGATCTGGCGCGCTTGGCCGACTTCCTGCAATCGCGCGGGCGGCCCGTCCGCGGGGCCGGCGGCGCCGACCTGCGCGCTTTTCTCGATTCGCTCTACGACGCCGGCCTCAGCGCCCGCTCGATCGCCCGCCATCTATCGAGCCTGCGCAACCTTTATCTTTATCTGCGGCAGCAGAACTACCTCGCGGCGGACCCGACGGCAAACCTGACCTCGCCCGCGCAATGGAAAAAACTCCCCAACTACCTGTCGCTCGAAGAAGTCGATCGCCTGCTGGCCGCGGCGGACCCGCAATCGCCGGGCGGCAGCCGCAACCGCGCGATGCTGCAACTGCTCTACGCGACGGGCCTGCGCGTTTCCGAACTGGTGCAGGCCAGAACCGCGGAACTCGACATCAAGATGGGCGTACTGCGCACGACGGGAAAAGGCGGGAAAACGCGCCTCGTCCCCGTCGGACGCGAGGCGCTCGAAGCGGTGGAGGACTACGTGCGCAGCGGCCGGCCGGTCATCCTCAAGAACCGGCCGTCGGAATACCTTTTCGTTACGGCGCGCGGCGGCGCCATGACCCGCCAAGCTTTCTGGAAGCTGTTGAAGTTGCAAGGACTCGCCGCCGGGGTAGGCAAGCGGCTCACGCCGCACGTGCTGCGCCACAGTTTCGCCACGCACCTGCTCGAGCGCGGCGCCGACCTGCGCAGCTTGCAGATGATGCTCGGCCACGCCGACATTTCCACCACGCAGATCTACACGCACGTTCTGCGCAAGCGTCTGCGCGAGGTTTACGACCGGCACCACCCGCGCGGCTGACGGTTCGGCTGATAGTTCGTTAAAAGACCGGCTTCCGCCTTATTCCTTGCCTTCGGCTTGGCGGCGGTAGCGGTTCGACGATGAAATGGTGTAGTTGCGCGCCGGGCCGTTGAAGGTGCGCTCGCCGACGACGGCCAGCGCGTCGGCCATCATCGCCTTGGCGCCGCGGTCCGCCGGCCGCAAGCGAATCACGTGCCGCAAAAGTTGCGCCGCTCCAAGCGGGTCGTCGTTGTTCATCGCCGCCTGAGCTTTTTCGAGCAGCGCATCGACGCCGCCGGCCAGGTCGGCCATGCGCTCGGACTGCTTGCGCGGGGTCTCGCGGTGCAGGCTCAACGGATCGCCGTCGAACCAGCCGAGATCCTGGGCGTAAAGATCGCGCACCGTGCCCTCGACCGATCCGTAGTAGTCGGCCAGGTAGTCGAGCTTGGCGAACCGCTCCGGCAGCGCGGCGTACTCGACCAGCTCGTCGGGGGTCATGAACTTGCGCATGCCCTCGATCGTGCGGTCGAGCACCCATTGCATGGCGTCGCGCTGATTCGTCAGCACCTCGACGGCGTTGCCGAGCATCGGCGCCGTGTGTCCGCCGACAACGTGCAGAGGGTTTTCTTTCACCATCTTGCCGACGCCGGCGATCCAGTCGCGCAGCGAGCGCCGCGCCGTGCCGCGCAGCGGATAGACGTTCGGCCATGATTGATAAAAATTGTCGCCGGCGAAAACGACCCTCTGGTCGGGGAGCCAGACGTACAACTGATCGGCGGTTTCGCCGGGCGCGGCGACCAGCTCGAGCCGGACGCCCTCGATTTCGAGTTCCTTGCGTTCTTCCGCAAAGGTATGCGTGGGCGGCACGGGAACGCCGCGCCGGCTCGGGGGCGCGGCGGCGCCCGGGGCGCGGCGCATGCCGTCCTGCATCATGTTTCCCGCCGGACGGCGGGCGGGCGGGATGGCGATGCCGATGCTGATCTTCTGTTCCGGCAGCAGATCGAACCCTTGGGTATTCGAAGGCCGCATGCCTCCGGCCAGCCCCTTTGCGGCGAGCAGCGCCCCTTCCGAGCCGAAGTTCGAGCGCGCCCAGACCTGGATGCCTTTCCCCGGCTCGAAAAACGCCGGCGCGCCGTTGGTGTGGTCGCCGTGGCCGTGGGTATAGATGATCGCCTTGACCGGTTTCGCCGCGATCTTGTCGAACTCCGCGCGCACCTTCGCCGCAAACGGCGGCGCCTGGCCGGGATCGACGATAATCACCCCGTCCTCGCCGACAATCATCGAGTTGGCGCTGACCTGATAGCCGATTGCGGTGTAAACGTTGTCGGCGACCTTGACGATGCGCGGCTCGAACATCTTGTTGCGCTCGAGCAGCCGCCTGGTGGCCTCGCTTTGCTGGGCCGCGGCGGGCGCGGCGCAGAGAAGCGCGGCCGGAAGCGCGGCGGCCGCGGCAAGGGCGTTTCGTTTCGTTTTCATGGGGCAGCCTCCATCGACCCGCAACAGGCTCGATTCGTTATCGTAGCAGTCCGCCGCCGGCGGAACCGCCTGCTACCATCGCAGCTTATGCCCAACCGTCTTGCCGCGGAAGCCAGCCCCTATTTGCTGCAGCACGCGAACAACCCGGTGGACTGGCTTCCCTGGGGCGAAGAAGCGCTGTCCCAAGCGCGCGGCGAAAACAAGCTGATTTTTCTCAGCATCGGCTACGCGGCCTGCCACTGGTGCCACGTGATGGAGCACGAGTCGTTCGAGGACGCCGAGGTCGCCGCCGCGCTCAACCGCGATTTCGTTCCCGTCAAGGTTGACCGCGAAGAGCGCCCCGACCTCGACGAAATCTACATGTCGGCCACGATGCTGTTCACGGGCGGCCACGGCGGCTGGCCCATGAGCGTCTTCCTCGCCCCCGACCTGCGCCCCGTTTACGCCGGAACCTATTTCCCCAAAGACAACGCCTACGGGCGGCCGGGCTTCAAGACGCTGCTGCGCCTGATTCATGAGAAATGGCGCAACGAGGGCGAGGCGCTGCTGGCCGACGCCTCGCGCGTCGTCGAAGCCGTCAAGCAGATCCATTCGGCGGGCGAAGCGGGCGTCTTACCGGAAAAAGAGCGCGCCGCCGCCGCGGCCGACGCCGTTTACCGCGCGTTCGACCTCTCGCTGGGAGGCATTGCGAGCGGCGCCAACAAGTTCCCGCAGAGCCTTTCGCTGGACCTGCTGCTGCGCGCCTTCGACGCAACCGGGGACGCCCGTTACCGCGATGCCGTCGAAATCACGCTCGAGCGCATGGCCGACGGCGGCATTTACGACCACTTGGGCGGAGGACTGCACCGTTACGCCACCGATCCCAAATGGCTCGTCCCCCATTTCGAAAAGATGCTCTACGATCAGGCGCTGGTCGCCTCGATTTTCCTCGACGCTTGCCAAGCCTCCGGCGACCCGCGGCGCAAGCGGTTGTTCGCCGACCGCGCCCGCGGCATCTGCGATTACGTGCTGCGCGATCTGACCGCTCCGCAAGGGGCTTTCTACTCCAGCGAAGACGCCGACAGCGAAGGCCTCGAAGGCAAGTTCTACATCTGGACGCGGGACGAAATCCGCGAAGTGCTGGGGGAGCGGGAAGCCAAGACGTTCGCCGCGCACTACGACGTTTCCGAATACGGCAACTGGATGCACCCCGGCGACGCGCATGTCCCCGCGGGACCGAAAAACGTGCTGCAGATCGTGCGCCCCGCCGAGGTCATCGCCAAGCTCGACGGCGCGGCGCCCGAGCAGGTCGAGGCTTCGTTGGCCGCGTCGCGGGCCAAACTGTTCGCCGTCCGCGAAAACCGGCCGCGCCCCGGCCTCGACGACAAGATACTGACCGGTTGGAACGGCCTGATGATTGCCGCCCTGGCCAAGGCCGCCGTCGTCCTGCAAGAGCCTCGTTACGGCGAAGCCGGAGCGAGAGCCGCGCGTTTTCTGCTGCGCGAAGCCCGCCGGGACGGCCGGCTGCCGGCGAGCTACGGCAAGGGAAAAGCGCGGCTGACCGCCTACAGCAGCGACTACGCCTTTCTCATCGAGGGACTCATCGCGCTTTACGAATGGAACGGCGACCCCGCCTTCCTGGACGAAGCCCAAGCGTTGACCGACACTCTGGCCGCGTTCTATTGGGACGCCGAGAATGGCGGATTTTTCTTTACCGCGTCCGATCACGAAAAGTTGCTGGTGCGGACGAAGACGGCGCATGACGGCGCCGTGCCGTCGGCCAATTCGACCATGGCGCTCGTGCTGCAAAAACTGGCGGCGCTGCTGGGACGGGACGATTACAAGCAGAAGGCCGAGCGCATCCTGCGTGTTTTCAGCGGCGACTCGCTGCGCGCCGTCTTCCAGCAGGAACGGCTGCTGTGCGCGCTCGACGCCTGGCATCGCGGCTTCGACGAGATCGCCGTTGTCGGCGAGCCGGACGACCCGCGAACGCAGAGCCTGCTGGCCGAAGTCCATGCCGGCTACCGCCCCAACAAGGTCGTCGCCCGCTGCGCTCCGCAAGACGCCGCCGCCGCGCGCGTTCCGTTGCTGGCGGGCAAGACGGCGGTCGGCGGAGCGCCGGCCGCCTACGTCTGCCGCAACTACGTTTGCCGGCAGCCCGTTACCGACCCCGGCGACCTGTTCGCCCGACAGGGAAGGGATGGAAAGGCCGCGCCGCGGAGCGGCGCGGCAGGGATTGGGGGTTAGGGAGGCGCCGCAAAAAACATTTTTTATAGCGATGTTGTATTGCGGTTTTTTCCGCGGGATGTTATATTGTCGGTTTCAGTTTGGAGATCGCCTGATGAGCAACGTTGGCATGTCCCGTTTTACCCCCCCCCGCAAATTCAGGTAGGGCAAACTGCGCGCCGCCGCGCCTGCCGGGAGGCGCGGCCGTGAAACGGCTCGCGGCCCGCGGTCTTCGGCCCGTGACTCGCGGCGCGCGGCCCGTGACCGCCAAGCGGCTCTGCCGTTTGGCCGCCGCCGCGTTGGCGGCGTTCGCTCTCCACTGGGGTGCGCAGCGCGCCCCGGCGCAAAGGTACGCGTGGACCATCGACGCGTTCGCCGGGGGCGGCGGAACGGCGGTTCTGACGACGCTGAGCAGCCCCCGCGGCGTGGCCGTGGACTCGAACGGCAACATCTACATCGGCGACGTGAGCAACCACCGCGTCATCCGCATCGACGGCGCCACCAAGAATTATTCGGTCTTCGCCGGCACGGGCAGCTCCGGCAACGCCGGCGACGGCGGGGCGGCCACTTCGGCCACGTTGAACGAACCTTACGGCGTGGCCGTGGACTCGGCGGGCAACGTTCTCATCGCCGATACGGGCAACAGCCGCGTGCGCAAGGTGACCCTTTCCACGGGCAACATCGCCGCCTTCGCCGGCACGGGAACCCTAAGCTTCAGCGGCGACGGCGGGGCGGCGACGGCGGCGACGATGGGCTATGTTTACGACGTGGCGACGGACGGGTCGGACAATGTCTATATCGCCGATTTGACCAACAGCCGCGTGCGCATGGTGACCGCTTCCACGGGCAACATCTCGTCCATTATGGGGCCGGCGGTAGGTGGGGTTAATTTGGGCCAGATACAGGGCGTGGGCGCGGACGCGGCGGGCAACGTCTGGGTCGCCAGTAATTCCACCAGCAGGATTTTCAAGCGGACCAGCGCAGGGACCAGCTCCGTCTTTGCCGGCTCGGCGACGAGCGGCTTCGCCGGCGACGGCGGCGCGGCCACTTCGGCGGCCGTGAATAACCCCCTCGACGTGGCGCCGGACGCTTCGGGCAACGTTTACATCGCCGATACGTTCAACGAACGCATCCGCAAGGTGGATACGTCGGGCAACATTTCGACCATCGCCGGCACGGGAGTCCAGTCGAGCACCGGCGACGGCGGCCCGGCGGCTTCGGCCACGTTGAGCAGACCCGACAAGCTGACGGTGGACTCGGCGGGCAACATCTACATCGGCGATTCGGGCGCCAACAACGTGCGCAAGATAGACGCGTCGGGGATCATTTCGACCATCGCCGGGCTGGGGCCGACGGCCGTCGGCGACGGCGGGGCGGCGTCTTCGGCGTCGTTGAATCTGCCCAGCGGCGCGGCTGCGGACGCTGCGGGCAACATTTATATCGCCGATGCGACGAACAACCGCATCCGCAAGATCGATGCTTCCACGGGCAATATCTCGACCATCGCGGGGACGGGAACGGCAGGGAATACGGGCGACGGCGCGGCGGCGACCTCGGCGACGTTGAGCCTTCCCCGCGGCGTGGCTCTGGACTCCGACGGCAACGTCTATATCGCCGATGCGGGCAACAACCGCATCCGCAAGGTGACGGTTTCCACGGGCAATATCGCCGCCCTTGCGGGCACGGGAACGGCAGGGTTCACCGGCGACGGCGGGGCGGCGACCTCGGCGACGTTGAGCAGCCCCGAAGCCGTAGCGGTGGACTCGTCGGGCGACGTTTATATCGCGGACTCGACGAACAACCGCATCCGCAAGGTGACGGTTTCCACGGGCAACATCGAGACTATCGCGGGCATGGGGGGTTCCAGCTCGAGCGGGGACGGCGGCTTGGCGACGGCGGCGCAGGTGAACAACCCCGCGGGCATAGCCGTGGACTCGTCGGGCAACGTCTATATCAGCGATACGTTCGGCCAGCGCATTCGCAAGATCGATGCTTCCACGGGGAATATCTCGACCGTCGCGGGAACGGGGACTTCCGGCTCGAGCGGCGACGGCGGCTTGGCGACGGCGGCGCGGCTCAACTTCCCCCGCGGCCTGACTCTGGACGCTGCGGGCAACCTGTATATCGCCGATTATTCCAACAACCGCATCCGCCGGGTGGATACATCGGGGAGCATCGAGACCATCGCCGGGGCGGGGACGGCGGGCTTCAGCGGGGACGGGGGCCTGGCGGCTTCGGCGCAGCTCAACCGACCCTACGGCGTGGCGGCGGACTCGTCAGGCAACATCTACGTCGCCGATAGCAACAACCACCGCGTGCGCAAGCTGATGCTGACGCTGCAGCCGGATGAGCCGACGGAGCCGGGAACGGATACAGGGTCGGGTTCGGGACAGCCGGAGCCCGAGGCGCAGCCGGTGGGCGGCGTCACGGAGTTGACGTTCGAGCCGGCGGAAGATTCCGAGCCGACGTCGAAGACGCTGACGCTGCGCGCCGAAAACGGCGCGGTGGACTACCAAGCCATACCCAGCGCGCGCTGGATCGAGGTCACGCGGGCGGAAGGCGGCGCGGCTCAGTGGCGGGGGCGTCTGGAGCAGGGCGAGACGGTGGCGCTGCAGGTGACGGTCAACCCGCTGGGGCTGCGCGAGGGAACCCACAACGGACGGCTGTACATCCGCTCCAACGGTCGGCTGACGGCGACGATCCGCATCGTGCTGGAGGTTCCGCCGCCGACGGGGCCGGACGTGACGGAGAACGGCGGAGTGCTCAACGCGGCGCGGCAGAGCGCCTACGGGGAGCCCGGGCTGTTCGGGCCGCGCATTCTGCCGGTGGCGCCCGGGTCGGTAGTGGAGATCCGCGGGCGGAACTTGGCCGCCGATGGGACGGCTTCGGCGGAGGGCTTGCCGCTGCCGCGGAGCCTGGGCGGGACGCGGGTGCTGATCGAGGGGCAGGCGGCGCCGCTGTTTACGGTGGAGTCGGGGCGCATCGCGGCGCAGTTGCCGTCGGGTCTGCTGCCCGAGGGCGCTCGCACGGCGTTGGCTTCGGTGGAGGTGGAGACGGAGCAGGGCGTGAGCTACGCGCGCTTTTTCCACGCGGCGGCGCAAGCGCCGGGCGTGTTCACGGTAGAGGGCGCGGGAGCGGGACAGGGATCGATCGTATTTGCGGGGACGGCCGAGTTGGCGGCGCCGCGGGGCTACGGCGAGGGGGCGGCGCGACCGGCGAGAGCGGGGGACGTGCTGGAGATCTACGCGACGGGCTTGGGCGCGCTGGAGCCTGCGCCGTCGGACGGCGAGGCGGGGGGCGCAGCGGTGCTGCGGCATGCTGCTGTGGCGGTGCGGGTGTGGCTGGGGTCGCAGCCTTTGGCGGCGGAGGACGTGCTGTTCGCGGGCGGAGCGCCGTCGCTGGTGGGCGTCAACGTAATCCTGGCACGGGTTCCGGCGGGCATAGCGCCGAACGACGCGCTGGAAGTGTATCTCGAAGTGGGCGGCGCCAGAAGCCAGCCCGGCGTCACCATTGCCGTGGAATAGCGGCGCCGTGGAATAAGGGCACCGTGGAATAGCGGCTTGCGCCATTATTTCACGGGTCGGCGGGTCACGAGCAGCGGGTCAGCGCAGCAGACCGCGTATGAAGGCGCCCTGCCGCTTGCTTACGGTGAACTGCAAGCCGTTGGCCAGGGTCAGCAGCCAACGGCGGCTGCTCAGGGCGTTCACCTTGCGCACCCTGTCGGTATTGACGATCGCCGAGCGGTGAATGCGCTGGAACTGCGTACCCTGCAAGCGGTCGTCCAGCCCCTGCAAGGTCTGCCCGGCCATGAATCTTTTGTCGGCGGTGAGTATCCAGACGATCTCGCCGTCGGCCTGGAAGGCGTAAACTTCGTCGAGGTCGAGCAGGTAGGTATCGGCGGCGGAGCGGGCGGCGATTTTCAGTTTCCGCCGGCCGCGGGAAAGGCCCTCGGCGTTGAGCATCATGGCCACTCGCTCGGCGCTCTCGGCCGGGCCGCGGCGCGATTCCCGGGCCCGGTCCAACGCCTGCCGCAAGCGCTCGACGGCGATCGGTTTCAGCAAGTAATCCACCGCGCCGACTTCGAAAGCGCGCAGCGCGTGCTCGCTGTAGGCGGTCACGAAAACGATCGCCGGCAGGGGGCCGCGTATGCCGCGGGCCAACTCGAAGCCGTCTTTGGCCGGCATCTGGATGTCGAGCAGCAGCAGATCCGGCGCAAGCTCGTCGATGCGGCGCAGGGCTTCCTCGCCGTTGCCCGCTTCTCCGACGACTTCGACGTCGTCGAAATCGGCGAGCTCTTCCGCCAGAACGGCGCGGGCGATGGGCTCGTCGTCCACGATCAGCGTGCGTAAAATCTGCTCTGCCATGCGTCCGGCGGTTTTTTGCGGCGGGGGAGAAAACCCGCCACTCTCTAAAAATAACGATACAGGCGCCGCGGGCGGCGGCTCAAACACTTTCCGCAAACGGGCCGTTTTAGCGCGCAAACGGCATGGACGCCGCCGCAGGCGGAGCGCTGCGGCAGGGGTTGGGGGCCAGGTGAAACCGCACGGCTTCAGTGAAGGAAGCTCTGAAGCCATGCGATCGATTTTCGGCGGCGCGGCGTCGAAAATAAGTGAGCTCAGGCGATCATTGGCGAACAAGGCGAACAATCCGTGCATGAAGCCCTTCTTTTCGCTGCATGAACCCCGTCATGCTTGACGGCTGCGCAGTGTTTTTGAATCGGGGTTTTTGAATTGGGGGATTGTGAGCCGGGGGACTGCGCCCGCCGCCGGCGCCTGCTTGCGCAGAGCTTTCCTGGTGAGCCGGTAGTGCTCTAATGAGTCTGTCGGCCGCCGTTTCCGCCCTGTCTCAACCTGCCCCGCATGGATACCGCCCCGCACCTTTCGATTTTGACGAATGCTTTGGGACATGTTGCCGGAGTTGTCGTTTTCGGCGCTTTCCTTTGGCTGATTTTCCGCGCGCCGATGCGGCGTTCCCGCGCGGAGACCGCGGCTCCCGGCGCGGCGGCGGCGCTTGCCTTGTCGTGGAATCTGGGTTCTCTGATTGTCGTGCTGGGAGAACCGAACAGCGCGTTGAGCGAACTGGTCGCGTCGCTGAGCTTTACGGTGTTGAGCCTGCTGCCGTCCGTCTTGCTGCATCTTGCGCTGGGGCGGGAGCATCCGCGGCTGCGCGCCGGCGGGTACGCCATCGGCGGACTTGCCGCCGCGGCCCACCTTGAGGAAGCGTTCGGTTTGGGCATTGCCGGCCACGACTTCGGCATCCGGCTCATCACGTTCGGCTTCGGCGCTTTGGCGGTCGGCGCCGCGATCCTGCTTTCGAGAGGCCGCGCCGCGCGCCGCGCCGCAGGGATGCGCACGGTTACGGCGATGGCGCTGTTTCTGCTTGCGGCGTCGTTCGTCCACTTCGGCGCCGAACACGGGCCGGGGTCGTGGGGGCGCGAGTTGATCTTCCACCACGCGGGCATGCCGCTGGCGCTGTTCGTGCTGCTCCAGGACTTTCGCTTTCTGCTGCTCGACGTCTTCGTGCGAGTGGTCGGCGCAGCCGTGTTTTCCGCCGGACTGGCCGCCGCCCTGCTAACCACCGGCAACCGATTGGGACTGCTGCAATTTCAGGACGCGGACGCCGTGCGCCTAGTTGTTTTCGTCGTGTTGACCTGCGCGGCGATTCTGGGCTATCCCTACGCGGCCGGGAAGATGCGGCGGTGGGCCGAAGCGGCCCTTTTCCGCCGCGGGGACGTTCGCGCGGCCGCTGACGGCATTCGCGCAATAACCGGCGGCGGGGACGCTTTCTTGCAGGCCGCGGCCAAGCGGATCGCCCGCTTTTTTTCCGTCAGGCATTGGCGTCTGCTCGATGCCGGGGACGGGGGCATGCCCCTCGGCGCACACGTTTTTCATGGGCAATGGGCGGATCGATTGCGGCCTGCGGCGAATTCCTGGGCCGAGGCGGCGGTTGTGTTCCGCGTTGCGCCGCACAAGGCGCGCACGCTGCTGCTGGGGCCGCGGGAGGGCGGACGCCCCTATTTGAGCGGCGATGCGGCCGATCTCGAACTGCTTGCGGCCGCGGTCAACGATCGCATCGACAGCCTGCGCCGCGAGGAACAGCAAAATCTGCTCTCGGAAACCGAACTGCAAGCCCTTCGCGCGCAGATCAATCCTCACTTTCTGTTCAATGCGCTGAACGCGCTTTACGGCATCATTCCGCGGGCCGCCGCGGACGCCCGCAAGACTCTTGCCAACCTTGCCGAGGTTTTCCGCTATTCGCTGGAAAGCAAGCGCCAGATGGCGCCGCTCGACGAAGAGATGCGCGTGGTCGAGGCCTATCTCGACATCGAACGGCTGCGCTTGGGAAACAGGCTGTCGGTGCGGGTCGAAGTGGAACCGGACGCCCGCTCGGTCAGCGTGCCGGCGCTTTCCATCCAGCCCTTGGTGGAAAACGCCGTCAAGCACGGAATCAGCGAGAAGCCGGAGGGCGGCGAAGTCACGGTCCGCGCCCGGCGGATCCATGGAGATCTGGCGGTCGAGGTGATCGACAACGGCGCCGGCATGAGCCTCGGCGCGGCGGAAACGGCGGGGCATGGATTGCGCAACGTCAGGCGCCGGCTGCAACTCTGCTACGGGGGCGGGGTGGAGCTTGCGGTCGAGGCGTCGAGCCGCGGCGTTCGCGCCGGCTTTACGGCGCCGGCTGAGCACAGTTCAAAAGAAGACATGAAACAGGCAAAAAGATATGAAATTTCATAATGCAATATCCGTTAAATGGGATTCAAGCGGCGCCCAGCCGCGCAAGAGCGGTTTTTTTCAGGTATTTCCAAATTGGCACGGTATTTGCTACGAAGAGTAGTGACGGATCGGTGCGGCTGAGGCGCGTCCTGGCGCTGAAGGCCGCCCGTTGAAACATGGTTAGACCTCGTCGATCGATGAAATGGACCGTGCTCGGGGCCTTCGTGGGGTTGGCTCTGGGCATGCTGTCGCTGGCCAACCAGGCGCAGCGCAGCCATTTCGGGGCGCCGGAGGACGGGGTCATGTGGGTCGATTCGGATGCCGGCGTCGAGGCCGCCCGGGTCGATCCTCGAGGCCCGGCCGCACGGGTGGGGGTGCGGCCGGGCGACGTTTTACTGTCCATCGGCGGGCGGCCGATGGCTGAATCGCTCGACGTACCCGAGGCGCTTGCCGCGGTGGGCGTCTGGAACCGCGTGGAGTATGTTTTCTCACGCGGCGAAACCGAGCTTGCGGGCGGCGTCATTGTCGCCAAGAGCGGCAGGCAGCCGGCGGTGCGCTGGTTTCTCACGGCGCTGGGCTGGATTTACGGGCTGATCGGGTTTACGGTCTATTGGCGCAAGAGCGGAGCGCAGGCCGCGCGGTTCTATGCGTTTTGCCTGGCTTCGTTCGCGCTTTACAGCCTGAGCTTCAGCGGAGCGTTGGACGCGCTCGACCGCCTGACGTACTGGCTGGACGTCTGGGCGCTGCTGTTGGCGCCGGCGATCTTCCTGGATTTCTGCCTGCGGTTTCCGCATGGGCAAAAGCGTCTCGCCTGGGCGGCGAAGGCGGCGTACGGCGTTGCCGTCTGCATTGGCGCCGGCCACCATCTGACGGCCGCGGGTTGGCTGGTTACCGACAGCTCGGCTGCCGAGGAGTTGTTTGTTTTCGATTCCCTGCCGCTGCTTTTGCTGGGGCTGAATTTTGCGGGCGGCGCCGCGGCGGTTCGGTTCGGGGCGCAGGCCGGAGAGGCGTGGCCGCTGCGGCAGCAGCGGCGCTGGCTGGCGTACGGAGCGCTGGGAGCGGCGCTGCCGTTCTGCGCCGTCTATGCTGCGCCGTTCGCCTTGGGCTACGAACCGGGGCCGAACGCGGCGCTCGCGGTGTTTTCGCTGGCGCTGCTTCCGCTGGCCTGCGCGTTTGCGCTGGTGAAGTACCGCTTGATGGACGTCGAACTGTTGGCGCGGCGTTCGGGCGCTTACGCGTTGGCGGCTGCGGCGTTGACGATCGTGGTTTATCTGGGCGGGCTGTTGACCGGCAGGTTGTTCGTCGAGACGGGATCGCCGTCCCTGGCGCCGGTTGCCTGGCCGGCGCTGCTGGTTGCCGCCGCGCTGCTCTTCCAGCCGCTGCGCAAGCGAATCGAACGGGCGCTCGACCGGCGTTTCTATCGGGAACGCTATGACTACCGGCGGACACTGACGGAATTCGCCGCGGAGTTGACCCGGGCGGCCGACCCGGGAGCGATGGCCGAAGCGGTCTGCGTCCGCCTGACGCAGACGCTGGACGCCGCGCGCTTGGCGGTGTTCGTTGCCGATTCCGGCGAGGAGCGGGAGGCGGGGCGCTTCCGCTTGGCGCAGCAGCAAGGGATCGAGGGTTTGCCGACCGGCGCTTCGGCGAACCTGGGTTTGCTGGAAGGGTTTTCGCAGCGGGCTTCGGGCACGGTGTTTTTCGAGGATCCGCAGTCTCTGAGCGGGCAGTCCGGCAAATTGCGCGAACTGCTCGCGGCGCTCGATTGCCACTACTTCGTGCCCTGCCGCGCGCGGGGGCGCACCGCGGCATGGCTGGCTCTGGGGCGCACGAACGCCGGGCGGTACCCGAGCAGCGGCGACGCGGCTCTGGTCGAGGCCGC
Organism: Bryobacterales bacterium; assembly: GCA_965242705.1. Lineage (GTDB taxonomy): Bacteria > Acidobacteriota > Terriglobia > Bryobacterales > UBA6623 > CATQHP01. Next base: position 2,438,494 of record OZ251486.1, on the reverse strand, counting down.
GGCCGGCTATTTCGCCATCGCCCTGGAAAACGCCCGCCTGTACCGTTCCCTGGAGCGCAAGGCGGAGCAGTACCAGCAACTCAAGGACTACAACGAAAACATCGTCGAATCGCTTGCGGCGGGCATCCTGGCGGTCGATCTCGACGACCGCGTGGAAAGCTGGAACACGCAGCTTGAGTTGGTGTTCGGCATTTCGCGCCCGCAGGCGGCGGGACGCAAGATCGAAGAGCTTTTGCCGCCGGCGTTGATCGCCGAGTTCGAGAAATGCCGCGGCGAGACGGGCATCCGCAACATCTACAAGTTCCGTCTGCGGGCGGGGGACTTCCCTGCGGAGTTCCGTCCGTCGGGCGCCTCGGCCGAACAGGAGCGGCTGGTCAATATCGCAGTCGCGCCCCTTGTGGCCAAAGATTTCGAACCGATCGGGCGGCTGGTGATTTTCGATGACGTGACCGAGCGGGTCGAGCTCGAGGAGCAGGCGGCGCAGGCGGACAAACTGAGCTCGGTCGGGCTGCTCGCGGCGGGCGTCGCGCACGAAGTGAATACGCCGTTGGCGGTAATCTCCAGCTATGCGCAGATGCTGGCCAAGCGCATCGAGCGGGACAGCAGCGAAGGCGAGATGCTGGGGAAAATCACGGCGCAGACCTTCCGCGCCGGCGAGATCGTGCAGTCGCTGCTCAATTTCTCGCGGACTTCCGGCAGCGAAACCGCCCCGACGGACGTAAATCGGGTGATTGAAGACGTGCTGGTTCTGGTTGCGCCGCAGCTTCGCGAGGCGGGCGTCCGCGTAGAGAGGCGGCTCGATGCGGCGGTTCCGGTCGAGGGCAACGCTGGAAAACTGCAGCAGGTTTTCCTGAATCTGTTCCTCAATGCGCGCGATGCGATGCCGCAAGGCGGCGCGCTGGCGGTAGAGACCGCGGAGCGCGCCGGCGGAGGCTCGGTCGAGATTCGCATCGGCGATACGGGCGTGGGCATTCCCGAAGCGGCGCAGGGGCGAATTTTCGACCCGTTCTTCACGACCAAGGGGCCGCGGCGCGGCACGGGTCTGGGGCTGGCGGTCACTTACGGCATCGTGCGGGAACATTCCGGCGTCATCTCGGCAAGCAGCGCGCCCGGGCGGGGGACGACGTTTACGATTGCCCTGCCCGCGGCGGAACGTCCGGTTCATGTCTGATCTGCTATCCGCGGCTTCGCGGCGGCCTCTCGATGCTCCCGGCCGCGGGCGCATCCTGATCGTCGATGACGAGGCGGCCATCCGCGACAGCCTGGAGCTGCTGCTGACGCTCGAACGCTATGCTGTTTCCACGGCGGCGACGGGAGCCGAAGGGATTCGGGCGGCGTCGCGGGCGTCTCACGATCTGGTGCTGCTCGACCTGATGCTGCCCGACCGTTCGGGTCTGGAAGTCCTGGAAGAGCTGCGCAAGGCGGACAAGTCGCTGCCCGTGCTCATGCTGACCGCTTACGGGTCGGTGGAAACGGCGGTCAAGGCCATCCGGCTGGGCGCGGACAATTTCCTGACGAAGCCCTGGAGCAACGAAAAGCTGCTGCTGGAGATCAAGCAGACGCTGACGCGGCGGCGCCTGGAAGAAGAGAACGCCCGGCTGCGGGGCGAATTGCAGCAGCGCTACAGCTTCGAGAATATCGTCGGCAAGAGCGGCGAGATGCAGCGCGTCTTTTCGCTCGTGTCGCAGGTCGCGCCCAGCCGCTCGACGGTGCTGATCTCCGGCGAGAGCGGAACGGGCAAGGAACTGATCGCCAAGGCCATCCATGCCAACTCGCCCCGCGCCGGCAAGCCGTTCGTGCCGGTCAATTCGGGGTCGGTGCCCGTGGATTTGCTGGAATCGACGCTGTTCGGGCACATCAAGGGGGCGTTTACCGGGGCGGTGCAGAACCGCAAAGGGTGTTTCGAGTTGGCGCACGAGGGGACGATCTTTCTCGACGAGGTGGGCACGCTCGGCATCGACACGCAGGCGAAATTGCTGCGCGTGATTCAAGAGCGCGAGTTCATGCCGGTCGGTTCGACGGAGACGGTTCGCGTGGACGTGCGCATCATTGCCGCGACCAACGAGGATCTGGCGGCCGCGGCGGCCGAGGGCAGATTCCGCGAAGACCTGTTTTACCGCCTGAACGTGATCGGCGTGCATTTGCCGCCGCTGCGCGAGCGGCGCGGCGATATCCCGCTGCTGGTCGATCACTTTCTGACGATGTTTTGCCGCCGGGAAAGGAACGCCTATCTGGATGAAAACAACGTTTCGACGCTGCGCTTTTCCAGCGAAGCGATGCGCATCCTGATGGATCACGAGTGGCCGGGCAACGTGCGCGAGTTGGAAAACGTGGTCGAGCGGGCCGTGGTGCTGGCGACGGGCGTCGAGTTGACGCCCGAGGTTTTCCCGGAATCGCTGCTGGCGGCGCACGGCATGGTCGTTCCGCGCGAGGCGCGTAAAATTCAGCCGGTTGCCGGGGCGAGCCTGTCGGAAATCGTGGAGGGGTTCGAGCGCAAGCTGATCGAGTCGCAACTCGAGAAGCACGGCTTCAACCAGACCGAGACGGCCAAGACGTTCCGCGTAGCGCTTTCGACCCTGAACCAGAAGATTCAGCGCCTGGGCATTCAGATACGGAAACGGCGCGAACGCTAGAAGCGTATGCCTTTTTTGAGCAGCATGGCCGCGTAGAAGTAGAGTTCGGCGTCGAGCACGCGCTTGACGTTTTCGCCGTTGCGAAAGCCGTGCTGCTCGTCTTCGAACAGCAGATAGGCCGCGGGTATGCCCTTGGCGCGCAGGGCGTCGACCATGGTTTCGGTTTGATCGGGCGGCACGACGCGGTCTTCGCCGCCCTGGAAGAAAATAATCGGGGCGGAAAGTCTGTCCACGGCGTGGATGGGCGAGCGCTCGACGTAGGTTTGTCTTGCTTCGGGGTAGGGGCCGATCAGGCTGTCGAGGTAGCGCGACTCGAACTTGTGGGTGTCGCGGGCCAGCGCTTCGAGATCGCTGACGCCGTAGGAACTGGCTCCGGCGGCGAAGACATCGCGGAAGGCCAGGCAGGCCATCGTGGTGTAGCCGCCGGCGCTGCCGCCCTTGACGATGAGGCGTTCGCGGTCGGCGAGACCCTGATCGGCGAGGCGCAGCGCGGCGTTCGCGCAGTCCGCGACGTCGGCGGCGCCCCAGTTGCCGTTGAGGCGTTCGCGGTACTCGCGTCCGTAGCCGGCGCTTCCCGAGTAATTGACATCCACGACGGCGAAGCCGCGGCTGGTGAAGTATTGTTTGCTGAGCGACAGGGCGTTCGACGCGGCGGCGGTCGGGCCGCCGTGGCTCATCACGATCAGCGGCGGTTTCTCGTCGGGCGGGGCCTCGAAGTCGGGGTTGTGCGGCGGGTAGTGGAAGGCGTGGGCTTCACGGCCGCCGTCGGTGGGAAACGAGATTGACCGCGGGGCGGAGAGATAGGGGCGGAGGCCGTCGGGCAACGCCGCCGCGCTGCGCAGCCGCTCGGTTTCGCCGCTTGCGGCGTCGAGTTTGACGATGGCCGCGGGCTCGCCCGGCGAGGCGCCGCGGAAAACGGCGGCGTTGCCCGACGCCTGCAAACCTTCGATGTCGGTGTAGGGCGTTTCAATCGGTTCGAATCTGCCCGCGGCGGGGTCGATGCGCGCCAGGCTCCATTGGCCCGAGCGGACATAGGCGCAGATCAGCCGTCCGTCGCCGATAAAGCCGTAGGTGCGCATGCCGAAGACCCATTGGGGGAAGCCGAACTCGGCTTCCATCTCGTGAACCGCGGCGACGCCGTAGGGGGACTCGCGGTAGAGATTCCAGAAGCCGTTGCGGTCGGAGACGAAGAAGATATGCCCGTTCGACGACCATTCGGGTTGAAAGATCGATTCCCGCGGGCCTCCGGCGACTTTGCGGCGGTCGGCAAGGCTGCCGTCGGGGGCGAAATCGGCCGTCCAGAGTTCGGTTCCGTCCCAAGGCATGTTCGGGTGACGCCACTCGATCCAGCACAGGCGGCCGCCGTCGGGGCTAAGGCGCGGATTGGAATAGAAATCCGCGCCGGAGACCAGGATGCTCTGTTGCGCGCTGGGATCGAGGGGAATCGCGGCGATGGCGTTGACCGGCTCGCGCGAGGGGTCGGAATGGTCTTCGCGCACCGCCGTCAAGCGTCCGCGGGGGCGGTCCACCGCGAAGTCGGCATAGCGCCAGGGGCGCTCAGGAGTCAGCGGCTCGGGCTCGCAGCCGGGATCAACGCTGTAGATGCGCTGGTCGCTGAAGTTGGAAAAGAAGACGGTTCCGCGGTCTGCGGCATAGGCGCCGCCGCCGTACTCGTGAACGCGGGTGCGCACGTTGAACGGCGGCGGGGAAACATCGGCGCAGGATCCGTCGGGCGCCATGCGCGCCAGCACGGAGCGGCCCTTTTCCGCGGGGCGCCCTTCAAGCCAATAGATATCGCCGTCGTCGAGGGCGGGTTCGCCGAGGCGGACGGATTCGGCGGCGGCCAAGTCGGAAGTCAGGGGCGACTTCCAGAAGCCGTATGCCGCGCGTTTCGCCACGGACCGTTACCGGGCCGGCCTGTCGGGAAGCTCGTTGAGAAAATCTTCGACGAGGCGCCGCTGTTCCGGGCCGTCGAGATTTTTCTCAAGGACGCGCTCGGCCGCGCGGACGGCGATTTCCGCGGTTTCGCGGCGAATCGCCTCGGAGGCGGCGCGCTGCTCGGCTTCGACCCGCCGCAGCCCCTGCTCGACGATCTTTTTCGACTCGGCGCGCGCTTCCTCTACGATCCGGGCGCGGACCTGTTCGGCTTCCTGTTTCGCGGCGGCGATCAGTTCTTCCGAGCGGCGCAGAGCTTCTTCGGAGCGGGCCTTGTCTTCGGCCATGGCCCGTTCGGCCTCGCGCCGGGTCCGGTCGGCTTTTTCCAAGGAGTCTTTGATGCGCCGCTCGCGCTCGTCCAAAGCGCCCAGAAGCGGTTTCCAGGCAATCAGGCGCAAGGCGACGAACGTAAGGAGGAACGTCACCACGGTCCAGATCATCAGACCCGGTTCGAATTTGAGCAAGGGATTGTCGCCGGCCATGGCGGTCGTCTCCTGGATTTCGACTCGATTTCGAGCTAGAAGAGCAGCGCGACGAAGAGCACGCCGAGTCCGATAACGGCGACGCCTTCGAGCAGGAACAGCGGCAGGGTGAACGCGCTTTTGATGTCGTCGGCGGCCTGCGGCTGGCGGGCGATGCTCTCGACTGCGGCGGCCGTGAATCGACCGATGCCCAGGCCGGCGCCGATGACAACGATGCCCGCGCCCAGCGCGGCGCCGGAATACTTGTCGAGCACCTGGGCGGAGGCCAGAGCGGGCGCGGCGAGCAGAAGCGCCGCGAGCCAGAACATTTTGTGGGTGGGTTTCATCGTAAGGGTTCCTTTTTGCGTGGTGGTGATGCGAAGCGTAAGAACGTCTTCAGAAAAAATCAGTGCGAAGAATGGACGACCATGCCTATGTACATGGAGGTCAGCAGCGTAAACACGTACGCCTGGATAAAGGCGACGATCAGCTCCAGCAGCGTGATGGCGACGGCCAGAGGAATGGAGACGACCGACAGCGCGACGCTTTGGAACATGAAAATGAAGCCGAGGATGATCAGGATGACGATGTGCCCGGCAGTCATGTTCGCGCCGAGGCGGATCATCAGCGCGATCGGGCGCACGAACATCGAGATCGTCTCCAGAACGACGACCAGCGGGGCGATGGCCAGGGGGGTTCCGTGCGGCACCATGTGTTTGATGTAGCCGACGGGGCCGAGGGCGGCGACGCCGCTGACGATGAACGTGAAGAACGAGACGACGGCGAGCGCGCCGGTGACGTTGAGGTTGCTCGTTGCGGTGAATCCGCCGGGGACGAGCCCCAGCAGGTTGCAGGTCAGGATGAAGAAGAACAGGGTCAGCAGGAAAGGCGTGAAGCGGCGCCCCCATTTCTCGCCCATGTTGCCGACGGCGATTTCGTCGCGCACGAAGACGACCATCGCCTCGAGCGCGTTGGCCATGCCCTTCGGGGCGGCGCCGGCGGCCTGCGGCGCGCGCAGGAAAAAGCCGGCGATCACGATCAGGATGAGCGAAGCGGCCAGCATCATGAGCACCGCTTTGGAGATGCCCCAGTGCTCCAGAAAGGGCGCGGCCGGCGTGAGAAAGCCGTATTCGACCGCGCCGTTGGAGATGTGGTGCATGATGACTTCGGGCAGGGACTCCTCGTGCGATTCGCCCTGCTCCGCCCCGTAGGCGAGCGCCGCCGCCGGCAGCGCCGTGAAAAGCCGCCGCATCATCGCCGTTCGAAAGCCCTCCGGTAGCGCATGCCTTCGATGACCTGCGCGGCAAAATAGCTTGCGAGCAGAGAGAGCGCGAACGCCCGAGGTTCGGCCAAGCCGAGCGAGAGCGCGGAGGCCAGCGCGATCAGCACCCAGGCGGCGCGCGCCGCCGCGCCAGCGGTCAGCGCTTTCCAGAAGGCGCGCCCCGACCGCCGCCCGACGCGGCGCAGGACGATCTCGGAAACGGCGAGAGTCGCGAAGCCCGCGGTCAGTCCTGCTACAACGGCGCTTGTCATTTCTTGTTCCAGATAGCCTTGGCGAGGTTGTAGAATCCGACGGCAATTCCGAGGAAGAGCCCGACGACCGCGGCAGCCGGATTGCAATCCCAGCGTTCGCCGATCAGGGCGCCGATCAGCAATCCGCCGAGCACCGATCCGCTCAACGAGAAAGCCGCCGCATGAACTGCCGTGGACGGGCGAAACTTCACGGTAAGGTTCCCGGTTTCGATGATTTCTAAGGGAAACTGCTCCTAACGCGATGGCGGACGGGCGCAACGCCGTCAAACTTGAAGATAGCAGACGCGGACGGCGGAGAGCAAGGGGGGCCGCGTTTCTCGCGGCGGCCGCGAGTCGGCGGGTCACGAGTCGCGGGTCGAACGCATCCGTCGATTTTCTGCGGCGAGCTTGCTCGGCGCAGTGTGTTCGCCGGGCGCCGCCCGCTATCCACGAACCACGATTCACTGTCCACTGGCGCACAGCGTCCCCGGCGGCGGCGTCAAGGCGGCGGCGTCAAGGCGGCGGCGTCAAGCATGACGGGTTTCATGTAGAAAAAGGCTTAAAGTTTGTTCACTTTGTGCGCCCATGTTCGCTTCATTGAAGCCTCACGGCCGAAAATCGACGGATTGGCCGCACCCGCCGCGCCCCGATTGTCCGTCAAAAGCCTTCCAGTTCTCCGGCGGCGATCGAGCGGTCAATGAGCATCACGGGGATATCGTCGTCGATGCGGTAAATCGTCCTGCCGTCAGTGGTGATCAGTCCTTCAGCGAACGGTTCCTCCACGGCGGCGCCGTCGGAGTAACAGACCTTTCCAGCCTCGACAAGAGCGTTCAGACGGGCAACCTGCTCCCCGCTCATCATCTCGACGGGAACCTTCGACTTGGGGCAACAAAGGATTTCCAGCAATTCCTGACCGATGGGCACGTGATTCCTCCCGCTTCGTATGCATCCATCTTAGCGGACGCGGCGCCGTCGGCATTGTCGGATCGGCTGCGCCGTTTCCCCTTTGCGCAGATTCTCCGCCCCGACCGTGCGAAACTGAGTGCTCATGTTCGATCGGCGTCAGTTCATGGGCGCGGCGGCCGCCGCCGCGCTGCCGCCGGCGGCCGCCGCGAGGGAATGGTCGGCGCTGCGGCTGCGGTTCGCAGCGGATGCGGACAAGCTGCGCCAAGTGGTTCCCCCTCCGCTGCGGCCGATCGAGCCGGGGCGCGCGGTCATCGAGTTCGACAACCGACCGGACGGCGGCGCGCAGTGCCGGCTCGCCGCGGTTGTCGATTTGCGGGGCGAAAAGTGCCTGCTGCCGTTGGCCGTCCGGCTCGCCAACCCGTTCGCGCTGCGCGCCGCCCGCGAATTTCTCGGCCTGCCGGCGTTTGCCGGCGCCTTCACAATTGGCGGCGGCGTCTTCAGCCTGCGGGTCGGCGGAACCGAACTGTTCCAAGCCGCGATCGGCGGCAATGCCGAGCCGTCCCCCGCCGCCGCGCAGCGCCTGCCCGTATTGACCTACCGCTGTCTGTTGCATCCGGATTGGCGCCGGGGCCCCCTCGACGCGCAGGCGCCGGTCGAGTTGCGGCGCCTCATCGGAGGCTCGGATGCAGGTTGGAAAACGCTTCCGGTCGAGGCGGCCGCCATCTCTGGAACGTTCGGCGGCGCATTTTCCCTGCTCGGCGTATCGAAGCCGGTTGCCGTTGCCGTCCGCGGCGGACAGCCGGCGGACGCGCCGCCGTCGCCGGAGTTCGTCGAGGCGGTTCCCGCCGCGGCGTTCGAGCCGTTCGCCTTTCGGACTTATGCCGGCGGCGCACTAGGGTTTGTTCCGCCGTCGCCGGGGCGCATCCGCTCGCGGGCCGAGGCGCGGGAGATCGAGGCGTACCGCGGCCGGCGGGAAACCGTTGCCGAAGGCGTCACCATCATTGAGGTCGAGGTCACCGTCAACCCCGAACGGCACGCCGCGCTGCTGCCGCCCGGCTGCAGGGCAACGCTCAGGCCGTTGCTGAAAATCTTTGTTCAGCGCGGCCTCGACAATCCCGCGCTGGACGAGGCTTGGCTGCTGGCCTATTGCCTGCTCGACAACCGCGCGGTCTGGTACGCCGTCTCGCACCTGAAGCCTTCAACCTCGGGCGCGGAGTTCGGACGGGAAGTTTTCGGCTACCCGACGAAGGCCGGCGAGGTGGACGCATTCGTGAGCCCGCTCGGCTTCGGGGCAACTCTCCGCCGCCGCGGGCGAACCCTTGCGCATACCGAAGGCGGCTTTGCCGGTTTCTCGACCGGCACCTCGCTGGCGCAGATGGAAATCGCCGCCCTGCGCCTGCGCCCCGCGTTCCGCGGCTCTCCGCGTCAGGGCGAGTTGGTCGCGCAGTCGTGGTACTACCAGGGTTTGCGCAAGCGCGTGGACGCCCGGACCTTGCAGTTCGATTTTCCGCGGCCCGCCGACGGGGCAGCGAACACCGGCTTCGACGCTTGGCACAAGTTCGCGCCGGGGCGGGTCACAGCCGTTTCGATCATCGACGGCGGCGCTTTGCAGCGAACGCCCGCCCGCGTTGCGGTTCGGGTGGACGACATCGACCCGTACTACCGCGGCCGCTGCGACGGCAGCCTGCCCTGGGAACCATTGCCCGGCTCCGCAAGCATCCGGCTGCGCACTTGACCTTCTGGAATTCAAAGGAATGCAACCAGCGTTGACGCGGGTCGATCCGACGGCAGGCGACCGAGACAAGATGGTCCGCGGTTTTTTCCGATGAGCTTCGCCATCTTTTTGCGGAATTCATTGATTTCCCGCACCCAATGCCTAAACACCCCCGGATTCGATTTTTATCAAGTGTTGGACGGCGCGAGCCAAGCGTTGCCATGGGGTTTCTCCAGCCATCATGAAAGCACAGGCGTTTCAGGGGTTTTGCGCACGCGCGCCGCGGTAGATGAGCCAGGTTCCGAGCATCTGGATGACGTGGTAGAGGTCGTTGTGGTTGAAGTGGGTGTGCGGGGCGATTCCGGCGGCCTGGATCGCCGCTCCGGCGAAGCAGACGACGATGCCGCCGGCGACGGCGCGCGCCGCGGGGTCGGCGCGGCGCAGCGCCGCGGGCAGGTGCGCGGCGAGGGCGAAGACGAAGGCGGCGCCGTAATCGACGATGGAGTAGATGAAGTCGTCGTAGTACGCGATCCAGGCCAGGTAGATGGCGAGTTGCGCGGCTGCGATGCGCAGCGCCGCGCGGGAAGCGCGCGGCGGGAGCCTGCTCAGCGCGGTTGCGCGGACGGTGAAAAAGGCAGCCAGGCCGATGGCGGTCTGCACGGATTTCCAGAGCAGCCGGGGGAGCGGCTGGGGCAGCGCCGGGAAGCCGTGGCTGACGCCGCCGAAAAACGCCGCCGCGGCCGAAGCGGCCAGCGCCCATGTCCAATTGCCGCCCGCGGTAGAGGGGCCGGTTTTCCCCGATTGAGCGAGGCGCCGCGCCCACCCGGCCGACAGCGCCGCCAGGATGAAATCGGTAAGCACCGTCATCGGCTCGTGCAGGATTACCGCGGGCCAGGGCATCAGGGATAGAATACGGGAAATGCGGGGCGGCTCCGCGCGGCGCGGCGCGGCGGCTTGCGAGCGAATGAAGCGATTGACGGCCGCGGCGGCGGCGCTTGCGCTGGGCGCCGCGTTTTATGCAGCATGGCGCAGCGGTTTGGCGGCCGATTTGGCCGACCCCGAGCGGATCACGGCATGGATGCGCAGCGGCGGCGTTCGCGGCCCGCTGTTGTGCGTGGCGATCCAGTTCGCTCAGGTGGTGATTTTCGCCATTCCGGGCGAGGTGACGCAGATCGCCGCGGGGTACGTATTCGGCCCGTACCGGGGGTTTCTTTACGCCGCCGCCGGCATCGCGCTCGGCTCGGCTTTCGATTACGGTTTTGCGCGGATTGCCGGCAGGCCGTTCACGGCGCGGATTGTGGGCTCCGAGCGGTTGGCGCGAATCGATGCGCGGCTGCGCAGCGACAGAGGCAGGATGGCCTTGTTCGTGTTGTTCCTGCTGCCGGGCATGCCCAAAGACGCCATGTCGTACGCGGCCGGCCTGACGAGTTTCGGCTTTTGGGAATTCGCGGCGATCAGCATGACGGCGCGGGCTCCGGCGCTGTTTTTGAGCACGCTTTTCGGCGCGCAGGCCTATGCGGGGAATTACCTTGCGATGGCGTGGATCGCCGCGGCCGCCGCGCTCTTCGCCGCGGGGTTGCTGGTTTACCGCAAGCAGAGGGGGCGGAGGGCATGATCCGCGCGATGACGCCGGAGGACGTTCCCGGCGCGATGCGGCTGAAGGAAGCGGCGGGCTGGAATCAGACGCCCGCGGATTGGGCGCGCCTGCTTGCTTTGGAGCCGGAGGGCTGTTTCGTCGATGAGCGGGGCGGCGAGGCGGCGGGCACGGCGACGGCGCTGCGTTACGGCGCGGAGGCGGCCTGGGTCGGCATGGTGCTCGTTGCGCCCGAGCGCCGCCGGCAAGGGATCGCCCGCGGCCTGATGCGTCATGCTCTTGCCTGGCTGCGCGGCCGGGGCGCGCGGCGCATCAAGCTCGACGCCTCGGATATGGGATTGCCGCTCTATCGGCAGCTTGGGTTCGTCGATGAGCAGCCGATCGATCGCCGGCTGCGCCGGCCGAGCAGCCGGGATCGCCTCAAAGCAGGCGTCCGGCCGTCTCGAACCGATTGTCCGCTCGGCCCCGCGCGGCTCGATGCATGCCGGGAGCTGGACCGGCTTGCTTTCGGCGCGGACCGCGGCGCGCTGCTCGCTGCGTTGGCGGCGGCGGAGGGCGGCGTCGGTTTCGCGGACGGAGAGGGCTATCTGCTGGGCCGGCCGGGGTCGGAGGCGTGGTTTCTGGGTCCCTGCGCGGCTCGCGGCGAGGCGGCGGCGGGCAGGTTGGTGAGCGCGTTTTTGGCGGAGCGAGCCGGAGAAGCTGTATTCTGGGACTTGCTGCCCGCGAATGCGCCGGCTGCGCGCCTGGCCCGGCGTTTCGGGTTTCAGCCGCACCGCCGTTTGACGCGCATGGCGTTGGAGGACGAGGGCGCGCCGCCGTTCGGCGCGGCGCATCCCGAATATCTATACGCCGCCGCGGGTTTCGAGTTCGGATAACCGCGCCTTGTCGTTTCAGAGAAATAAACAGGTGTGGAGGATTCGGGGCGGGGAGACGACCCTGGGAGTGCGCACCTTGCTTTGCGCCTCGATGCGGCTCGTTTCGTTCGCGGCTGCGGACGGCGAGCGCGCGGACGCGGAGAAGATCGCGGACGCGGGGCAGCGGTTGGAGGCGGAAGGCGCGGACTTCATCGAACTGGACCCGGGTCTCGCGCATCCGTCCGTCGGGCGGCCCCGTCCGGACGACGAGTTGCCGCTGTTGGTTCCGGCGCTGAGGAAGGCGAGGCAGCGGCTGCGGGCGCCGCTGATCGTAACGACTCCGAACGCCGAAACCGCGCGGCGGGCGATCGATCTGGGGGCGGACGCGGTTTACGACGCCGGCGGGCTGACTTTCGATCCGCAGCTTGCGCGAACGGTCAACGATTCGGACGCGGCCTTGATTTTGGGGCGCGCGGGCGGGGACGCCGAGGAGCGCCGCGATCAGGCGGCGCCGGCGAATTTGGTCGAAACGGTGGGCAAGGCGCTGCAGGCGTCGCTGCTCCGCGCCCGCCGGGCGGGCATCGACCGGCGGCGGGTCGTACTCGACTCGGGCATGGGGCAGGGCCGGCCGGCGGACGAAAATTTCGATTTGCTGAAGGGGTTGCGCCGGCTTGCGGCGGCGGGGCAGGGCATTCAGGCGAATTTGACGGACATCCGTTTTCTGCTGGGGTCGATGCGCGCGGGGGAAGCGGAACGGCAGGCGGGCTTGGCGGCGGCGGCGGCGTTGGCCGCGGCGGAGGGAGCGCATATCCTGCGCGTTGCGGAGCCGCGCTCGGTGAAGTTCGCGGCCGCCGCGGTCGATCGCATTTACCGCGCCGACGATCAGCGGGGCCGCGCAGATTAAGCGGCCGGGCGCGCCAGGCAGGCGCCGCGAAGCTCTTCGCAGAGGGTTTCGCAGTTCGATTCGCTGAGCTTGCCGCCGGGGCCGCGCACATAGAAGACATCGAAGGCGCGGTGGCCGCGCGTATCGATCAAAACCACGTCGATGTCGCATTCGTGCTGCGAGAAGAGCGCGGCCAAATCGAAGAGCAGCCCGGCGCGGTCGGCGGCGGTCACGTTGAAGATGGTTGCGCGGGTCGAGGTCTCGTTGTCGCAGGAGACTTGCGGTTCGATGAACACTCTGCGGCGGCTGCCGAGGGCGCGGCGCCGCCGGAGAAGCTCTTCCGCGTTGGCGCGGCCGTCGGCGACTCGGCGCAGGTTTTTTTTGAGTTGGGCGATTTCGCTTTCCTGCAGGTCGGCTCCGCCGATGTTTTCCGATAGCGACACGCGGAACGTATCGAGAACGACGCCGCCGTCGTTGGCGAAGGCTTCGGCTTTTTCGATGTTCAGTCCGAAGCCGGAGATCGCGCCGCACAGCGAGGCGAAAAGAAACGGGCGGTCCCAGGCGATGGCCACGATTTCGTAGTGGCCATGCACGTTGCGGATGCCGATGGCCGCGCCTTGCGGGGGCAGTTCGCGGCTCAGGGCGTAGTGCCGGTAGATTTGCTCGGGGGCGTGCGTGCGCAGGTAGCGGTAGGGAAAGCCTTTCAGGAAGGCGCGCAGGTCGCGTCCTTCGCCCGGGTCGCCGGCCAGGCCGAGCAGCAGTTCTTCGCGGTCGGGCTCGATGCGTTTGTCTTCGAGGTCGCGGGTGAAGACGTGGTGCGTGCGCAGGTAGAGCTGCCAGAGCAGGTCTTTTCTCCAGGCGCTCATGGCCCGCGGGTTGACCCCGCTGGTGTCGGCGAAGGTCAGCACGGCGAGCATTTTCAGTCTTTCGACGGCGCCGACGCGCTCTTTGAAGTTTTCGAGCGTTTCGGCCTCGCCGATGTCGCGCTTGGTCATGACCGCGGACATGGCCAGATGCTCGCGGATCAGAAAGGAAACGGTTTCGCGGTCGGATGGGTCGGCGAGGCCGATGCGGTCCATGGCTTCGCGGGCGAGATCGACGCCGGCTTCGGAATGGTCGCGGCCCTGGACTCCCTTGCCGAGGTCGTGGAACAACAGGGCGAAATAGAGCAGTTCCGGGCGGTCGATTTCTTCGAGCAGCCGGGCGAAGCGGTTGTCGCGCTCGTCGCCGTTGGCTTTGAGGGTTTTGAGCACGCGGATGGTGACCAGGATGTGCTCGTCCACCGTATAGCGGTGGTAGAAATCGCGGATGACCAGGCAATCGACGAGTTTGAAGGCGGGCAGCAACTCGAAGAGTACGCCGGTTTCGCGCATGGCGCGCAGGGCTTCGTAGGCGTAGGGCGCGAGCAGGATTTCGCGCAGGGCGGGCCAATGCGGGCCATGGGAGTCGAGGTAGGCGCGGAGGGCGGGAAGCCGGGTTTCGATGCGGCGTTCCGTTCCGGCGGCGAGCGGCAGGCCGCGGCGCGCCATGAAAACGAAAATTTCCAGGCCGAGTTCAGGGGCGGCTTCCAGTTGCTGCGCGCCGCGCCAGAAGATTTTTCCGTTGCTGACGCTGAAATGGCGGTTGGAGAATTTCGATTTGCGGCCGCGGAAGATATGGAACAGGCTGCCGTGGGAGGCGGCGTATTCGTCCACGGTGCGCGCGGCGAGGCGATCGATGACGCGGACGTTGCGAAAGAACTCGCGCATCCAGTCCGCCGCGCCTTGCGTTGCGGCGAACGCTTTGCCGCAGCCTTCGTGGGCGATTGTCTCCTGCAGGTCGAAGGAGAGGTGGTTTTTGTCGCGGCCGTTGAAATAGTGCAGGTAGCAGCGCAGGGCGAAGAGGAAGCGCATGGCTTCGTCCACGCGCCGGTCGTGGTCGGGAGGCAGGAACTCGCGGCTCAGAGGGATTTTGTCGGGCGATACGTTTTCGAGCTGGGTGAGCCAGCAGGCCAATTGGAAATCGCGCAGCCCGCCCGGCCCTTCCTTGACGTTGGGTTCGAGGTGATAGATCGTATTGCCGAAGGCGCGCCAGCGATTGCGCGCCGAGTCCACGAGGGCGCGGACCAGCGCTTTTTGCTCGCGCAGGTAGAACCTGGGGAGCTTGACCGCGGCGAACTCGCGAAAAAAGCCTTCGTCGCCGCAGAGGAAGCGCGTATCGAGGAGGCTGATATGCAGCTCGGTATTGTCGGCCGTGAGGTTGGCGCAGTCGGCGGGCGTGCGCACCGACTGGGAGACGCGGAGTTGCGAATCCCATAGATCGGTCAGCAGGCGGGCGATGCGTTCCTTGTTTTTCGCGGCGCCGCCGTTGTCTTTGACCAGCAGGAGAAGGTCGACGTCGGAGTAGGGGAAAAGCTGTTTACGGCCGTAGCCGCCGACGGCCGCGGCGGCCACGCCCGGCGCGGCGCCTTCGAAGGCTTCGGCGAAGCGCCCCTTGACGATTTCATCGACGGCCAGAGTGCGCCGGCCGATGACGCCGAGCCCGTCGCCGGACTGGAAGAACGCGGAGTTGACGCTCTCCATTTGCTGGAGGTGATACGTGGAGAGGTCAGACATGTGCGTACCCGAAATTCCCTGCGCGGTCCGCTGGCGGGAGTTACCGCTTCGACAGGGAAGCGCACTTGTCCGGCGGCCCGGCGCGGTCTTGGCGCCGGGAGAAGCGCTCGATGGGTCGAGCGCGGTGATTTCGTATGCGCCGCTTTAGAGCGCGGCGGCGTCTTTTTCGCTGTTGCGGATGCGCACCGCTTCGGCGACGTTGAAGATAAAGACCTTGCCGTCGCCGATTTTGCCGGTGCGGGCGGCTTCGACGATCGCCTGAATGGTTTCTTCCGCGCGGTCGTCGGGGATGACGGTTTCGATCTTCACCTTGGGCAGCAGATCCACCTCGTATTCCTGCCCGCGGTAAACCTCTTTGTGGCCTTTCTGGCGGCCGTGGCCGCGCACGTCGTAGATGGTCATGCCGTCGATGCCGATGCTCTTGAGGGCTTCGCGCACGTCGTCGAGTTTGAAAGGCTGGATCACAGCTTCGATTTTCTTCATTCCTTCAGTTCCTTCCTTGCATGAGGTTAGCAGAGGACATCGTCACGAAGTGTAGGCTTCTTCGCCTTGCTCGGCGATGTCGAGACCGATGATCTCCTCGGCCTTCATGACGCGCAAACCGACGAGTTTGTCGGTGATTTTCAGCAGGACAAAGGTCGCGGCGCCGGCCAGCACCCAGGTGAGCAGGGCGCCGAGGAAATTGTTGACGAACTGGCCGGCGTTGCCTTCGACCAGGCCGGTGGAGCCTTCCTGCACGCTGTTGCTGGCGAAGACTCCGGTAAGGATGGCTCCGAGCGTGCCGCCCACGCCGTGGACGCCGAATGCGTCGAGCGAATCGTCGTAGCCGAATTTGGCCTTGACCATGGCCACGCAGATATAGCAGACGGCGCCGGCGATCAGGCCGATGAGGAGCGCGGCCATGGGAGTGACGAAACCGGATGCGGGGGTGATGGCGACCAGGCCGGCGACGGCGCCGGTGATGCCGCCGAGGATGCTGGGCTTGCCGTCGCGCCACCATTCGGTGGCGAGCCAGCCGATGACCGCGGCGGCTGCGGCGAAATGGGTGTTGACGAAGGCCGCCGCGGCCAGTCCGTTGGCGGCCAGGGCGCTGCCGGCGTTGAAGCCGAACCAGCCGACCCACAGCAGGCAGGCGCCGATGAAGGCCAGCACGAGGTTATGCGGAATCATCGGTTCATGGGCGTAGCCGTGCCGCTTGCCGATGTACAGAGCGGCCACGAGCGCGGATACGCCGGAGGAAATATGCACGACGGTGCCGCCGGCGAAGTCGAGGCAGGGAATGGCGCCGCCGTCGAAGGCGTTCATCAGCCCGCCCGGACCCCAGACCATATGCGCCATGGGGAAGTACACGAAGGTGATCCACAGCGTCATGAAGACGAGCATGCCGACGAAGCGCATTCGTTCGGCGAACGCGCCGGTAATCAGCGCGGGCGTAATGATGGCGAACATCAACTGGAAGACCATGAAGGTCAGGTGCGAGATCGAGCCGCTCGCTTCCTGTCCGACGCCGTTGAGAAACAGGTACTCGAAGCCGCCGATGAAGGCGTTGCCGCTGCTGAAGGCGAGGCTGTAGCCGTAAATGGCCCAGAGCACGGTGATCCAGGCCATCATGGCGAACGACTGCATCATCGTGTTGAGCACGTTTTTCTTGCGCACCAGCCCGCCGTAAAAGAGGGCGAGCCCCGGCCCGGTCATCATCAGGACGAGGGCGGAACTGACCAACAGCCAGGCGTTGTCTCCGCTGTCCACGCCATCCTGGGCTTTTGCGGCCGCCGGGAGGCACAGCAGTGCAAGGGCGGGCAGGTACTTCATGGTCCTACGCATCATGTTTCACTCCTTCTGCAAAATCGAGCCTGCCGATGAGGTCGTCGAGTGCGGTCGTCGAGATTTCGGCGCGCAGCCGGGCGGCCGGCGTTCTCCAGTCCGTCGGCAGGCATTGGGAAACCCCGATTATACGCAATCCGTCAGTCGGCGGCATCCATTTTTTTGTCGGCCGGCCGAGAAATACGGCTCAAGCCTTACAGGAATATCATCTACGAACCGCGGCGTTCAAGTCCCCGGCAATTGTTCCTATCGAAAATTTCTATGCGATGGGGCGCGCGTATTATACTTGCAGTCATGCTCAAGCGAGTTTGCATTTTCGGTTGTTTCTGTCTGCTGGCGGTTTTCGCCTTCATCGACCGGCCGGCGTTTTCGCAGGGGGGCAAGCGCGGCGCGGCGGGCAAGAGAGGCGGCGGCCCCATGCAGCGCGCGCGGGAGGACGAGGAGCGCCAGCTTGCCGAGAAATGGGTGGGCGTCACGACGAACGGCAGTCCGCTTTCGGGGTTGTTTTCGATCGAGCCGACCGGAGTTTCGACCGCGCCGACGCGGGCCGCCGCGCAGGAGTTTCTGGCCGGCCTCAGCGCGGAGGAAAAGGCGCAGACGGTTTATCCGGTGGATGACCCGGAATGGCAGAAGTGGGGCAATTGGCATTTCTACTGGCAGCAGGGCGTCCGGCTGGACAAGCTGTCGGCGAAGCAGCGCAAGCTGGCGCTCAAGGTCGTGCGCAGCGGCCTCAGCGCGAGCGGTTACCGCAAGACGCGGGACATCATGCGCCTGAACCACACGCTGGGCGAGTTGACCGACAACTTCGCGGAATACGGGGAATGGCTCTATTACCTGACCATCATGGGCGAGCCGTCGGCGTCCGAGCCGTGGGGCTGGCAGTTCGAGGGGCATCACGTGATCGTCAACTACTTCGTTTTGGGCGATCAGGTGGTGATGACGCCGGTATTCATGGGCTCGGAGCCGGTGGTGGCCGATTCCGGGAAGTTCCAGGGCGCCGCGGTGATGCAGGACGAGCAGGCGAAGGGCGCGGCGCTGATGGATTCGCTCAGCGCGGAGCAGCGGGACAAGGCGATCATCGGGGGCCGGGAGGGCAAGCAGCGGGTCAACAATGTGGCCGAGGCGTTCCGCGACAATCTGGTGCTGGACTACGCGGGCATCCGCGCAACCGATCTGACCGAGCTGCAGCGCGAATTGCTGATGGATATCGTTGCCGAGTTCGTCAACAACATGAAGCCCGGGCACGCCAAGATTCGCTTGGGCGAGGTGCGCGGGCATCTCGACGACACCTATTTCGGCTGGATCGGCTCCACCGGTCCGGCGGGCGTTTACTATTACCGGGTACACAGTCCGGTCGTGCTGATCGAGTTCGACCATCAGGGGCCGATAGCTCTCGACGGATGGGATCCCTCGCGCAGGCACATCCACAGCGTGGTGCGCACACCCAACGGCAACGATTACGGGAAAGACCTGCTGCGCCGGCATTATGCTCGCGCCGCGGAGCGGCGCGGCAGGGGTTAGGGGGGCCGCGCCGCAAAGCGGCGCGGCAGGGATCAGGGGTTAGGGGTTGGGGGTTAGGGAAGATCGGAACAAGCGGGCGCCGCTGTTCCAATCGAAGAATGAGCCTGAAGGCAGGGGCGCGGGAGTTGCGGCCTCTGCATATGCTGAAAAAGGCCGCGCCGCCGAAAAAACATTTCTTATGGCGATGTTGCGTTGTGAATTTTTCTGCGGGATGCTATATTGTCGGTTTCAGTTTGGAGACCGTCTGATGAGCAACGTCGGCATGCACCGTTTTACCCCCCCCCCCCCCCCCCCCCCGCAATTCAGGTAGGGCAAACTGCGCGCCGCCGCGCCTGCCTGGAGGCGCGGCCGTGACCCGTGAAACGACTCGCGGCGCGCGGCCCGTGACCGCCAAGCGGCTTGGCCGCCTGGCCGCCGCTGCGTTGGCGGCGTTCGCTCTCCACTGGGGCGCGCAGCGCGCCCCGGCGCAAACGTACACCATCGACACGTTCGCCGGAGGCGGCGGAACGGCGGTTCTGATGACGTTGAACGCCCCCCGCGGCGTGGCCGTGGACTCCAACGGCAACGTCTACGTCGGCGACGTGAACAACCACCGCGTCATCCGCATCGACGGCGCCACCAAAAACTCTTCGGTCTTCGCCGGCACGGGCAGCTCGGGCTTCAGCGGCGACGGCGGCGCGGCGACTTCGGCGCAGTTGGAAGAACCCTACGGCGTGGCCGTGGACTCGAACGGCGACGTTTTCATCGCCGATACGGGCAACCGCCGCATCCGCAAGGTGACCATTTCCACGGGCAATATCTCCACTTACGCCGGCACGGGGGGCGCCGGCTCCACCAACGGCGCCCGCGCGTCGGCGTCGTTCACCTGGATGTACGACGTGGCGGCGGACTCGTCGAACAACCTCTATATCGCCGATCGAGCCAACAGCATCGTGCGCCTGCTGACCGCTGCCACGGGGCAAGTCTCGACCATTTTTGGTCCGACGGTAAGTACGATTTCGTTGAGCGCCGTGGAGGGCGTAGGCGTGGACTCGTCGGGCAACCTCTGGGCCGCCAGTCAGGACGGCAACAGGGTTTTCAAGCGGACCAGCTCAGGGACCGGCTCCCGCTTTGCGGGTACGTACCCGCTCGGCGGCGGCTTCTCCGGCGACGGATTCGCGGCGACTTCGGCGCAGTTGAGCAGCCCCCGCGACGCGGCGGTGGACTCGTCGGGCAACGTTTACATCGCCGATTCGGGCAACCACCGCATCCGCCGGGTGACTACGTCGGGGAATATCACGACCTTCGCCGGCACGGGAACCGCGTCGAGCACGGGCGACGGCGGGGCGGCGTCTTCGGCGACGTTGAACAGCCCCGAAAAGCTGATATTGGACTCGTCGGACAACATCTACATCGGCGAAACGGGCGGCAACCGCGTACGCAAGATAGATACGTCGGGGAACATTTCGACCATCGCCGGGCTGGGGCCGACGGCCGTGGGGGACGGCGGGGCGGCGGCTTCGTCGTCGTTGAACACGCCCTACGGCGCGGCGGCGGACGCATCGGGCAACGTCTATATCGCCGACACGGCCGGCAACCGCGTGCGCCGGGTGGATGCCACCACGGGCAATATCACGACCTTCGCCGGCACGGGGACGGCGGGGAACACGGGCGACGGCGCCGCGGCGACCTCGGCGACGTTGACCGCTCCCCGCGGCGTGGCGGTGGATTCATCGGGCAACGTCTATATCGTCGACACGGGCAATCAGCGCGTCCGCCGGGTGGATACGTCGGGGAACATTGCGGCCTTCGCCGGCACGGGAACGGCGGGCAGCACGGGCGACGGCGCCGCGGCGACGGCGGCGACGTTGAGTTTTCCCAACAGCGCGGCGGTGGACTCGTCGGGCAACGTTTACATCGCCGACACGATCAACCACAAGGTCCGCATGGTGAATACGTCGGGGACCATTTCGACCTTCGCCGGCACGGGAAGCGGAGGGAACACGGGCGACGGCGGGGCGGCGTCTTCGGCGGCGTTGAATACTCCCATCGGCGTGGCGGTGGATTCATCGGGCAACGTTTACATCGCCGATGCGGGCAACCACCGCGTGCGCCGGGTGGATGCTTCCACGGGCAACATAGCGGCCTTCGCCGGCACGGGAACTTCGGGGAGCACGGGCGACGGCGGGGCGGCGGCATCGGCGAGGTTGAACGATCCCAACGGCGTAGCGGTGGACTCCGCGGGCAACGTGTATATCTCCGATACGGGCAACCACCGCATCCGCAGGGTGGGCACGTCGGGGACCATCTCCACGATCGCCGGCGCGAGCGCAGGATTTTCCGGGGACGGCGGGGCGGCGGCATCGGCGGCGCTCAATCTGCCCTTCGGCGTAGCGGTGGACTCGTCGGGCAATCTCTACGTGGCCGATAGAAACAACCACCGCGTGCGCAAGCTGACGGCGGGTATGCCGCCGACTCCGGATCCGGATCCGCCCCCGGGGACTGGAACGGATCCGGGAACGGATCCGGGGTCAGGCTCAGGTTCGGGGACGAGCTCGGGAACGGGGCAGCCGGAGCCCGAGGCGCAGCCGGTGGGCGGCGTAGGGGAGTTGACGTTCGAGCCGGCGGAAGCCGCCGAGCCGACGTCGAAGACGCTGACGCTGCGCGCCGAAAACGGCGCAGTGGACTATCAGGCCATACCCAGCGCGCGCTGGATCGAAGTCACGCGGGCGGCAAGCGGCGCGGCGCAGTGGCGGGGCCGTCTGGAGCAGGGCGAGACGGTGGCGCTGCAGGTGACGGTCAACCCGCTGGGGCTGCGCGAGGGAACCCACAACGGACGGCTGTACATCCGCTCCAACGGGCGGCTGACGGCGACGATTCGCATCGTGCTGGAGGTTCCGCCGCCGACGGGGCCGGCGGTGACGGAGAACGGCGGAGTGCTCAACGCGGCGCGGCAGAGCGCCTACGGGGAGCCGGGGCTGTTCGGGCCGCGCATTCTGCCGGTGGCGCCCGGGTCGGTAGTGGAGATCCGCGGGCGGAACTTTGCCGCCGATGGGTCGGCTTCGGCGGAGGGCTTGCCGCTGCCGCGCAGCCTGGGCGGGACGCGGGTGATGATTGACGGGCAGGCGGCGCCGCTGTTTACGGTGGAGTCGGGGCGCATCGCGGCGCAGTTGCCGTCTGGTCTGCTGCCCGAGGGCGCGCGCACGGCGTTGGCTTCGGTGGAGGTGGAGACGGAGCAGGGCGTGAGCTACGCGCGCTTTTTCCACGCGGCGGCGCAAGCGCCGGGCGTGTTCACGGTAGAGGGCGCGGGAGCGGGTCAGGGCTCGATCGTATTTGCGGGGACGGCCGAGTTGGCGGCGCCGCGGGGCTACGGCGAGGGGTCGGCGCGACCGGCGAGAGCGGGGGACGTGCTGGAGATTTACGCGACGGGCCTGGGCGCGCTGGAGCCTGCGCCGGCGGACGGCGAGGCGGGCGGCGCAGCGGTGCTGCGGCATGCGGCGGCGTCGGTGCGGGTATGGCTTGGGTCGCAGCCCTTGGCGGCGGAGGAAGTGCTGTTCGCGGGCGGAGCGCCGTCGCTGGTGGGAGTCAACGTAATCCTGGCGCGGGTTCCGGCGGGCATTGCGCCCAACGACGCGCTGGAAGTGTATCTCGAAGTCGGCGGCGCCAGAAGCCAGCCCGGCGTCACCATTGCCGTCGAATAGGGCCGCGCTTTGCGCGGCGGTCGCGAGTCGGCGGGTCACGGGTCAAGAGTCGCGGGTCGGGCCGCGCTTCGCGCGGCGGTCACGGGTCGGGGGTCAAGAGTCGCGGGCATCCGCTGCTTTTCTTCTGTACGGTTTCGGGGCGGAAGGCGCTGAACGCATCCGGTCGATTTGGGGCGGCGCGACTTCGAAAACAAGCGCGCATTGGCGCTCATAGGCGGGCAAAGCGAGCAAACTTCGCATGAAGCCCTTCTTTTACCCGCATGAAACCCGTCAGGCTTGACGGCTGCGCCGTAGTTGTGAGTCGGGGGCTTGTGCGTCGGGGGTTGTGAGCCGGGCGGCTGGGCGCGCCTTTTCCGCCGCTTTCAGGGTTTCCACGGGCTTCCGCGGCGAAACCGCGGGGCATCCGTCGATTTTCGGGGGAGCGGGGCGTCAGGCTTCGTCCTGCCGCAGCGGTTCGATTGTCCAGCCGGTGAAGCCCAGGAGCAGCGAGATGGCCGGGGTGGCGAGGTTGACGAACGCATAGGGCAGATAGGCCCCGGCGGTTACTCCCAGGACGCCCGCCATGTAGGCCCCGCAGGTGTTCCAGGGAATCAGCGGCGAGGTCATCGTCGCCGAATCTTCGAGGGCCCGCGAGAGGTTTTTGGGGTGGAGTCCGCGCCGGATGTAGGCCGAGCGGTACATGCGGCCGGGGATCACGATGGCGATGTACTGATCGGAGGTGAGGACGTTCATGCCGATGCAGCTTGCCAGGGTTGCGGCGATGAGCGACCCCGTCGAGCGGGCCAGGCCGAGTATGCCGCGGGCCAGGGACGACAGCATGCCGGAGGCTTCCATCAGTCCGCCGAAGGCCAGCGCGCAGACGATCAGCGCGATGGTGTCGAGCATGCTGGTCAGGCCGCCGCGCGAGAGGAGTTCATCGACCGAGGCGATGCCGGTATCGCCGACGTAACCGCCGTACAAGGCGTCGAGCGCCGCGGCGGGCGAACCGCCCTGCACCGTCAGCAGCAGGAAGACGCCCATCCATACGCCCGCCATCAGAGCGGGCAGAGCGGGAACCTTGCGGATGACCAGCCCGAGCACGGCGGCGGGCGCAAGCAGGAGCAAGGGGGAGAGATGGAAGGTCTCGGCCAGGGCCGTCGTCAACTGTTCATAATCGGCCGATGCCGCCCCGCCGTCCGTTTCGGCTCCCGCCCCCAGCAGGGCATAGGCGATGAGCGCCAGCGCCAGGGCCGGCGCCGTGGTGTAGGTCATGTGCCGGATGTGGGCGAAAAGCTCGCTTCCCGCGGAGGCGGGCGCGAGGTTTGTGGTGTCGGAGAGCGGCGACATCTTGTCGCCGAAGTAAGCGCCGGAGATGACCGCGCCGGCGGTCATGCCGGGGTTGATTTCAAGCGCGCCGCCGACGCCGATCAAGGCCAGGCCGACGGTCGCCGCGGTTGACCACGATGAGCCGGTGGCCAGCGAGACCGCGGCGCAGATGGCGCACGCGGCGGCCAGGAAATAGCTTGGAGCGAGGATCAGCAAGCCGTAATAGATGAGCAGGGGGACGACGCCGGAAGCGATCCAGACGCCGATCAGCAGGCCGACTACCAACAAAATGAGGATGGCCTGCATACCGGCGGCGACGCCTTGGCGCATGCCGGCTTCGAGATCGTTCCAGGGAACTCCGATCCGACGGCAGGCCAGGCGTCCGGCGAACGCCGTACAGAGAATGAGCGGGACGTGGCCCGTGCCGTCCATGAAGCCGATCGCGGCCGCCAGCAGAGCGCTGAGCGCGAGAACGGGCAATACGGATACGGCGAAAGACGGCCGCGGAGTTTCTGGGGAATCCATAACTTTTTTTGAATGGGTTACACGGTATATTTCATGGACAGCATCAATTTTGCCGAGAACTTGGGCGCGTTTCGCCGGCGAGCCGGTCGATCGCCGCGGCGGCTTCTCGGGCAATGCGCCGGACGACGCCGCCGGCCGAAGGGGCGTCGCGGATCAGGCCGCAGCTTTGCCCCGCGGGCAGGACGCCGTTCTCGACGTCGCCTTGGCGGCGTCCGAGGTCGGAGGCGTGGTGGCCGATTTCCAATTGCAGCGGGTAGGGGCGGATGTCGGCTTCGCGCGCGGCCCATTCGTCGGTGAACCTGTTGCGGATCAGCCGGCAGGGCTTGCCGCTGTGCGCCCGCGTGACCACGGTTTGCGCTTCGCTGGTTTCGACGATTTTGTTCTTGTAATTGGCGTGGCCGTTGGCCTCGCGGGTGGCGATGAAACGGGTGCCCAGCCAGACGCCCTGCGCGCCGAGGGCCAGCGCGGCGGCGAGACCGCGTCCGTCGGCCAGGCCGCCGCCGGCGATCACGGGCGCATCGACGGCGTCGACCACGGCGGGAATCAGCGCCGCCGTGCCGATTTCGCCGACGTGTCCGCCGCCGTCGCAGCCGGTGGCGATGACGGCGTCCACGCCGTCGGCGACGGCCTTGCGGGCGTGCCGCACCGCGCCGACCACGGAGAGCACCTTCATGCCGCGGGCGCGCGCTTGGGGGATGACGGCCTTGGGGCTGCCCAGGCCGGAAACCAGGACGGGGACCCTCTCTTCGAGCGCGACTTCGAGCATTTGCGAGACCCCTTCGGTATAGACGGCGGCGGCATTGTCTTCGGTGCGGATGGTTGCAAAGAGGACGTCCACGCCGAAGGGTTTGTCGGTCAGGCTGCGCACCAGCCGGATTTCGCGCCGCAGATCGTCGGCGGGCATATTCGTGCCGGCTCCGATGACGCCCAGGCCGCCCGCCGAGGATACGGCCGCGGCAAGTTTGCCGTAGGCGACCCAGCCCATGCCGGCTTGCAGGATGGGGACTTCGATTCCCAGCAGATCGCAGACGGGGGTGCGCAGGGCTTGGGGCAGGCGTTCCATGGCAGTTTTCGTTCGGCTTTCTTTTTGACGTCTTGCCGTCAGGCGGCGCGCGGCGCGGCCGCTCCCTGGAGCAGCGCGCGCACCTCGACTTCTCCATATCCTAATTCGCGGAGCACTTCGGCGGTGTGTTCGCCCTGGTCGGGAGGAAGCCGGCGCACGGGCGGCCGCTCGCCGTTGAATTTCAGCGGCAGCGCGGGGTTGCGGTAACCGGGGATGCGCGGGTGGGGGCAGGGGTCGAACATGCCGTTCGCGCGAACCTGCGGGTCGTCTACGACCTGGGCGATATCGTTGATGGGCGAGCAGGGAACCTGATGTTCGCCCAGCAATTCGACCAATTGCTTCGAGGAAAAGGTTTTCGTGCGCTCGGTGAGCAGCGCGTAGAGCGCATCGTGATTTTCCACGCGCGAGGGATTGTCGATGAAACGCTTGTCGCCGGCGATGCCGGGGGCGCCCAGCGCCAGGCACAGCCGCTTGAATATGCCGTCGTTTCCGCCGGCGATCATGAGTTCGCCGTCGGCGGTGGGGAAGGCTTCGTAGGGGGCGACCATTTTCAGCCCGGAGCCCATGCGTTGGGGCACGTTGCCGTCGGCGAGGTAGCTCATCATGTGGTAGGTAATCCAGCCGATGGACGTGTCGAGCAGGGCGGATTCGACGTGCGTTCCCCGGCCGGAGGCGCCGCGTTTGCGCAGGGCGGCCAGAACGCCCATCGCGGTGAGAATTCCCGTGCCGATATCGACGACCGAACCGCCCACGCGCGCGGGGGGGCCGTCCGGATAGCCGGTGATCGACATGATGCCGCTATAGGCCTGGAGCAGCGGATCGTAGCCCGGCCTGTCGGCCAGCGGCCCCTGGGAGCCGAAGCCGGTGAGGGAAGCGTAGATCAGCGCGGGGTATTTCGATTTCAGGTCGTTGTAGCCGAACCCCAGCGATTCCGCGACGCCCTTGCGGAAAGCCTGCACGAGCACGTCGGCGCCGGCGATCAGCTTTTCGAGAACCGCCTTGCCTTGGGGCGCCTTCAGATCGAGCACGATGCTGCGCTTGTTGCGGTTGAAGGCGAGGAAGAGCGGCGCTTGGCCGCCCCAGAAGGGCGGTCCCCATTTCCGCGCCGGGTCGCCGGCCGGGGGTTCGACCTTGATGACGTCGGCGCCGAGGTCGCCGAGAATCTGGGTGGCGTTCGGGCCGGCGATATTGAGCGAGAGGTCGATGACGCGGATATCTTCGAGCATTCAGACCTTTATACCGCTATCGCGGCTCCTTTCGCCGTTACACTGGGGGTTCGATGGCATTTCGACTCGCTTCGGACTATACCCCGCGGGGCGATCAGGGGGCGGCCATCGAACAGCTTACGGCCGGATTGCGCGACGGCGAAGCGCATCAGGTGCTGCTGGGCGTGACCGGCTCGGGCAAGACCTACACCGCGGCGAAAGTTATCGAAGAGTCCGCCCGTCCGGCGCTGGTGCTGGCGCACAACAAGACTCTGGCGGCGCAGCTTTACCACGAGTTCCGCGCGTTTTATCCGTCGAACGCGGTGGAATACTTCGTCAGCTATTACGACTACTACCAGCCGGAAGCCTATCTTCCGTCGAGCGATACGTATATCGAAAAAGAGGCGACGATCAACGACGAGCTCGACAAACTGCGGCTCTCGGCGACGCGCTCGCTCTTCGAGCGCCGCGATTGCATCATTGTCGCCAGCGTCAGTTGCATCTACGGCCTGGGCTCTCCGGAGGCTTACTACGGGATGCTGCTGATGATCGAGAAGGGGCAGCGGATATCCCGCGAAGACTTGGCCAAGCGGCTGGTGAAGATACTCTACCAGCGCAAGGACGGCGGCGAGTTCAGCCGGGGATCGTTCCGCATGGTGGGCGACGTGGTCGAGATTTATCCGACTTACGACGATTACGCTTACCGCATCGAGCTCTGGGGCGACGAAATCGAGCATCTTTCGCAGATCGACCCGTTGTTGGGGCAGGTGAGGCAGACGTATCTGAGGCTGCCGATCTATCCGGCCACGCATTACGTGATGTCCGACGAAACGAAGGAAGCGGCGATCGAAGGCATTTTGGAAGAGCTCGACTGGTGGTGCGGCGAGTTGCGCGGGAACGGAAAACCGCTCGAGGCTCAGCGCGTCAGCCAGCGCACGCAGTTCGACGTTGAGATGATGCGCGAGATTGGCTACTGCCACGGCATCGAAAACTATTCGCGGCATTTCTCGGGCAGGCTTCCCGGCGAGCCTCCGCCGACGCTGCTCGATTATCTGCCCGGCGACGCGCTGATCTTCATCGACGAGAGCCACCAGACGGTGCCCCAACTGCGCGCCATGCACCACGGAGACCGCTCGCGCAAAACCGTTCTGGTGGAGCACGGGTTTCGTCTGCCCAGCGCGCTCGACAACCGGCCGTTGACGTTCGAGGAGTTCGAGCACCGCGTCCATCAGGTGATTTACACTTCGGCCACGCCGGGGCCGTACGAGTTGACCAAGTCCGCCGGCGTGGTCGCCGAGCAGATCATCCGACCGACCGGGCTGCTCGATCCCGACGTCGAAGTGCGCCCCGTGCGGGGGCAGGTCGATGACTTGCTGGCGGAGATTCGCGCTCGCGGCGAAGCGGGCGAGCGCGTGCTCGTGACCACGCTGACCAAGAGGATGGCGGAGGATCTTTCGGAATACTACGCGGAGGCCGGGGTGCGCTGCCGTTACCTGCATTCGGAGATCGACACGCTGGAGCGGGTCAGGACGCTGCGCGATCTGCGCAAGGGGGAATACGACGCGCTCGTGGGGGTGAACCTGCTGCGCGAGGGTCTCGACCTGCCGGAGGTTTCGCTTGTGGCCATCCTCGACGCCGACAAAGAGGGGTTTTTGCGTTCGGCGGGATCGCTCATTCAGACCATCGGGCGCGCCGCGCGCAACGTTCGGGGCAAGGCTCTGCTCTATGCGGATCGCATGACCGACGGCATGAAGCAGGCCATCGGCGAAACCGAGCGCCGGCGCGCGCTGCAGCAGCGTTACAACGAAGCGAACGGCATTACGCCGGAAACCGTCTCGAAACCGCTGGAAATGAGCTTGGCCAAGATCGTGGACGCCGATTACATGCATATCCCGGCGGGGGAAGAGGCCGACGTTCTGCCGGATTCGCCCGAAGAGCTTGCCGAGCTCGTCGATTCGCTGGAGAAACAGATGCGCGAGGCGGCCAAGGCGTTCGAGTTCGAGAAGGCCGCCGGTCTGCGCGACAGGATTAAGGCGCTCAAGACGCGCGGCCTGACGGGCGCCGCGGCGGGTTGAATGCGTTTGCGAAAGACGGTGAAGCCGCTCGCCGGCGCGGGGATTTTTCTGCTGCTGGCCGGGAGCGCGGGTCTGCAAGGACGGCCGCCGGATGAGCGGGAGCCTCCGTGCGGCGCTGCGAAAATCGACATCAACAGCGCAACGCGGCGGGAATTGGAGACGCTTCCGGGGATTGGCTCCGCCCGCGCGGCGATGATCGTGCGCATTCGCGAGGCGAACGGACCGTTCCGGTCGGTCGGGGAGCTGCGGGCGCTGCCGCGCTTGACGAACAAGCAGTTCGAGAAGCTGCGCTGCCGCGTCGAGGCCGTCCGGCCGCCTGCCGCCGAGGGCGCGAAGCGCGGCGAGCGCGGCGGGGAGTGATGGTTGCTTCGCACGGGCGCGCGGCCGCGGCGTTTGCAGGGCGGGGCGTTCGCGCGGCGGGGCGTTTGCGGGGCGGGGGCATTCGCGGAGCGGGGGGCGTTCGCGGGGCTGGGGCGGCTCGTGGTAGAAATGGGAGCGGCGGTTTCGTTTTCCGCCGGCGACCTCGATGAGCCGCAAGAAACGACGTTCCCAGAGGCCGCCGGCCAAGAGCGGACGCGCGGCCGGGGCTGCCGCCAAGCATGAGGAGGGGGCTTCCGGGCCGTCCGCGGGTTCCGTAATCGAGCGGCTGTTTCCGTTTATGTTGTTGCTTGTTGCCGTTGCCGTCTATTGGCCGGCGGTTTCCGGTCCGTTCGTTTTCGACGATCTGGACATGGCCGACCGCAGGAGCATCGCCAGAGAAGTCGATTTTCAGGATTGGCTGCGCAGCGGCCGGCCGTTGTTGAGCGCCACGTTCTGGTTGAGCTACCGCTTGGCCGGCGGGTTTTCGCCGACGGTCTGGTACCACTTGCCGAACATTCTGCTGCATGGGCTCAACGCCGTTTTGCTTTGGCTTTTCTGGCGGCGGATATGCGCGTTGGAGTCCCTGCGCCCGGAGATATCCGCAGCGCTGCGGAAATGGCTGATCTACGGGACGCCTCTGCTGTTTTTGACGCTGCCGATTCAGACGGAAGCGGCGGCCTACATCAGCAGCCGCTCGGACGTGCTTTCGACTGCGTTTTATCTCGCCGCGCTCTGTCTTTTCGCAAGCCCGCTGCGTTTGAGGCGGCGTTGGCTTACCGCTTTCGTCATGCTGCTGCTGACTGCGTTGGCCGCAGGGGCCAAGCAGGACAAGGTTACGCTGCCGGCGGCGATCGCGCTGCTGGATTATCTGCTGTTGTCGCGCTGCGACTGGAAAGCCGTTGCCCGCTCACTGCCTACTTACGCTTCTCTTGCCGTTGCGGGAACCGCTGGATTTTTTGCGGTCGTCAGGCCGTTTCTTTTTGCGGAGTCCGCCGGGTTCGGGCTGGACTGGATGACCTATCTGCTTACCCAATCGCGCATGTACTTTCTGTATTCAAGCCTTGTTTTCATACCGTTCGGGCGGCTGAACTTCGACCATCACATCATCCCATCGACCCATATTTTCGAGCATGGCGCCTGGTTGGCTCTGGCGGCGTTGGCGGCCGCCGCGGCCGCCGCCCTGCATTGGCGCCGCAAGCATGCTCTGCTGTCGTTTTCGGCGCTGTTTTTTTTCCTGACGATGGCTCCCGCGGGCAGCTTTTTCCCGTTGCTCGATTTCGCCGCGGAGAGGCGCATGTACTTGCCGCTTGCCGGATTTTTGCCGGCGGCGTTTTTTCTGCTGGACAGATATTTCAAGCCGAGGGCGAAAACGGCTGCGCCGGCGATCGCCGCGCTTGCGGCGGTCTATGGCGCGGCGTCGTTTCAGCGCGCCGCGCTGTGGGGCGACGGCATGGCGCTATGGCGGGACGCGGCGGAGAAATCGCCGCAAAAAGTGCGTCCATGGATGTGGCTGGGCAAAGCGCAGCATGAGCGGGGGCTGACGAACGAGGCGCAGCGTTCGTGGCTCCGCGCCGTCGAGTTGGCCGAGCCGGGGTCGAAGGAGCATACCGCCCTGCTGTTGAATCTCGGCTTGCATTTCGCGGAGCAGAAAGATTACCGCCAAGCCGTCGATTCCTATCGGTCGGCGCTGCGCGCCGACCCGGAAAATGCGATCGCCTGGGCGCAATTGGCCGTAGCGCGGATGCGGCTGGGCGAAAGCGAGGAAGGCTGGCGGAATTTCGCAAGGGCTTTCGACCACGGCGGGCGCTTGACCGAAGTGCTGCGGCTGCGCGGCCAGGAATACCTGCTTGCCGGACGCTGCGAGGAAGCGGCAAGCGATTTCCTGAAGGCTTCCATGCAGATTCCCGAGAGCGCGGCGCTGCGCAGGAATCTCGAAGCGGCGCGCGAGTGCGCCGCGCAGGCGCAAGCGGAGCGGTGAGGACGGCCTTCGCGCGGGGGCGGGCTGCTACGCCGTTCGATGCTGCTTGATCAGCGACAGGAATTCCTCGCGGGTGCGGTGATTGGTGCGGAACTCTCCGAGCATGGCGCTGGTGATCGTCGAGGAGTGCTGTTTTTCGACTCCGCGCATCATCATGCACAGGTGCTGCGCTTCGCAGACGACGCCGACGCCGACGGGGGAGATCGCCTCTTCGATGGTCTCGGCGACCTGTTGCGTCAGGCGTTCCTGAATCTGAAAACGTTGGGCGAAGATATCGACCAAGCGGGCCGTCTTGCTCAAACCGATGACTTTCTTGTTGGGGATGTAGGCGACGTGAATCTTGCCGAAAAACGGCAGCAGATGATGCTCGCACAGGGAAAAGAGTTCGACGTCCTTGACGATGACCATTTCGTCGTAGCCGACGTCGAAAAGCGCCGACCGGAGCACTTCGTGGGGATTTTGCGCGTAGCCGCGGGTGAGGTCGCGAAAGGCCTGAGCGACTCTGCGGGGCGTATCGGCCAAGCCGGCGCGGGCCGGGTCTTCGCCGACCAGCTCGATCAACTCGCGGATTGATTTTTCCAACGGGTCGATCGACCCGTTGCGGTTCTCGAGGTCGTCTTGCAGATCGTGAGCGCTGAATACCTTGGCCATGTTTTCGTGGGCGCCGTTTTCCTTCGCGGCGTCCAATTCATCAGCTTAGCAGTCCGCTGCGGAATTGCGGGCGCGGGGCGTCAGCGCCGGCGGCCGGCCAGCCGGAAGCTGTTGCGCGGCGTTTCTTCGATGCGAACGCCGCTCAGTGGGCATTCGCGGCCGGGGAAGCGCCGCGGCCACCCTTCGCGCAGCCATTTCTCGACGACCAGCGTCAGGTTTTCGGTCGTCGGCACGAGCTTGGCGAACTCGCGCACGTCGGCGTTCAGATGTCTGTGGTCGATGCGTTCGATGACCGATTCGCGCACCCAATCGTCGAACGCGCCGCGCGGCAGAAGCATTCCGGAATGAGCGTCGGGGTTTCCCGAAACGGTGACTTCCATGCAGTAATCGTGGCCGTGTCCGAACGGATTGGCGCATTTGCCGAATACGCGGACGTTTTCTTCCTCGCTCAGGGCGTCGGAGCGCAGTCGATGCGCGGCCGAGAAAGCGAAACGTCGGGTCAAGTCGGTCAAGGCGATTCGGGTTCGGCGTAATCGACGAAAAGGCCGGCGGATTCGTACAGGCGAATCGAATGCAGCTTGCGGCCGTTGGCGCGGAGGGGCGCCGCCAACCGGCGCCAGATATCTTTGGCGACGTTTTCCGCCGTGGGCACGACGCGGTCGAAGGGGGGGACTTCGCGGTTGAGAAAGCGGTGGTCGTAAACGGCGATGACCTCGCGTTCGATGATCTGCTTGAGTTCCTTGAGATCGAGGATCATGCCGTTGACGGGGTCGATTTCGCCGGTCAGCGTGACTTCGAGCACGTAGTTGTGGCCGTGGCCGGCGGGGCGCGCCGCCTTGCCATAGAGGCGCTCGTTTTCCTCGTCGGAGAGGTTGGGGAGGGCGCAAACATGCGACGCCGAGAACTCGGCCTTGCGCGTAATCAGAACCATTGGCCTGCGCCTTCCGCCGGGGGGCCGCGGGAAGGGTAGAATCTCATTATGGCATGGAGCCGCAAAGAGGCCATCGCCTTCGGTCTGTCGTTCGCGCTGGCGGCTTGGCTGGTG
This sequence comes from Bryobacterales bacterium, assembly GCA_965242705.1. GTDB lineage: Bacteria > Acidobacteriota > Terriglobia > Bryobacterales > UBA6623 > CATQHP01. The sequence goes on along the minus strand of OZ251486.1, from coordinate 2,406,176 downwards.
TTTCGCGTACAGCGCCACCTGCGCATTTACGACGTGGGGCCGGGCGATCGCGCGCCGGGGTTCGAGCTTGCTGACGACGGCGGCATCGGCGTCAGCCTGGGCGATTACGCGGGCAAGGTCGTGCTGTTGAACTTCTGGGCGACGTGGTGCGCGCCGTGCGTGCGCGAAATTCCCTCGCTGAATCGACTTTATGAACGTTTCGCGGACAAGGGGTTCGTCGTTCTGGCGGTCAGCGTCGATGAGGACGAGGAGCAGTATCGGCAGTTTCTGGACAATCGCGGCGTTTCGTTTCCCACGGCGCGCGACCCGCAGCGCGAGGTGAGCAGCCGCTACGGGACGGCGAAATACCCCGAGTCGTATTTGATCGACCGCGGGGGAAAGGTGCTGCGCAAGTACGTGGGCGCTGAAGACTGGGTGCGCCCCGAAATCGTCAATTACATCCGGTCGGTGTTGTAGCGGTTTCGCGGCGGCGGGGGGGCGAGGTTGACGGGGAGCATCCGCCGGGCGCAAAATGAGCAAGTGGGTCCGTTGCCGTCGATGCGTATTTTTTTGTTCGCGGCTCTTGCGCTCGGCGTTGCCGCCGCGCAGCAGAGAACGGCCAGTTCGAACACGCGGCCGGGCGTCAGCGACAACGCGGCGGGCGCGGCGCTGGAAGGCGCGCGGCCCGCTTCGGTGCTGAAGATCGTCAAGGCCAGGGGCGTCGTCAAGAGCATCGACTTGCAGCAGCGCACGGTGACCATTGCGCCGGCGAAAGGCGAGCCGCTGGTGTTGGCTTTTTCGCAGCCGGCGGGCCGCGAGCAGGTCAAGACGGGCAAGAAGGCGGCGAAAAGGCTGGGCAAGAAACGGCTGCGCCTGGAGGAATTGGAGTCGGGCGCCAAGGTTCGGGCGCAGTACTACCCCGTGCTTGCGCAGTTGATGGAGTTGGTTGTCGAGTAACGCGGGCCGGCCGGTCAGCCGGCGGCCGGCTGGGCTCCGGCCGCAAGTTGCTGGGAAAGATAGACGCCCAGCCCCATGTCGTCGATCATCTGAAGCTGCGATTCCAGCCAATCGACGTGTTCCTCTTCGTCTTTGAGGATCGTCTCGAACAGTTCCCGCGAGCCGTTGTCGCCGGCCGCAACGGAGTCTTCGATCGCCCTGTTGAGGATGACGACCGCGTCATGCTCGAGCGCGAGGTCGTTGGTTAGCTGATCTTTGACGTTCTGGCCGACGCGCAAGGGGCGCAATTCGCCCATGCCCGGCACGCCGTCGAGGAACAGGATGCGTTCGATGAGCGCCTCGGCGTGGCGCATTTCGCCGATCGCCTGCTGTTTGATGAATCCGCCGAGAAGGGTGTAGCCCCAGTTGTCGCACATTTCGGCGTGGACGATGTATTGGTGGATGGCGGTGAACTCTCCCTTGAGCACTTCGTTCAAGTGTTCGATGACTTGCGCTTTGCCTTGCATGACTTCAATTGTATCAGCGTCCGTTCGTTCGAGCGGCGTTTTCGGGTATCCTGGTTTTCGCTCATGCTGCGCGTTCCGGTTTTGCTTGCCGCCCTCGCCGCGGCCTCGTTCGCCGCCGGCGGGCCGAACATCGTGTTCGTGTTCATCGACGACATCGGCTACGGCGACCTGAGTTGCTACGGCAACCGCGACATCGCAACGGTCAACATCGACCGCATGGCGGCGGAAGGAATCCGTTTCGAGCAATTTTACGTCGGCTCGCCGATCTGTTCGCCGTCGCGGGTAGCGGTGACGACGGGGCAGTACCCCGCGCGGCATCTGATCCATTCGTATTTGAACAGCCGGGAGAGGAATCGGCAGCGCGGCATGCGCGATTTTCTCGATCCCGCGGCGCCGGCCGTTGCGCGGGCGTTCCGGCGGGCGGGTTACGCCACCGCGCACTTCGGGAAATGGCACATGGGCGGCGGCCGGGACGTGGACGACGCGCCGCTGCCTTCCGCCTACGGGTTCGACGAATCGCTCGTTGCCTTCGAGGGGCTGGGCGACCGCATCCTTCCGCCGGGCGGGCTTTCGGAACAGAGCAAGAAACTGGGGCGGGGAAGCGTGCGCGACGCCGCCAAGCACGAGATGACGGAAATCTACGTCGATCGCTCGATCGACTTCATTCGCCGCAACCGCGGCAAGCGTTTCTATCTGCATCTCTGGCTCAACGACGTTCACGATCGCTTCGACCCCAAGCCGGGAGCGGCGGCGAAGTTCAGGCAGTTCGAGGCCAATCCCTACGTGCAGCAGTACTACGCGGTGATCGACGAAATGGATCGCCAGTTGGGGCGGTTGTTCGCCGAGATGGACAAGCTGGGTCTCGCGGAAAACACGTTGATCGCCATAGCCGGGGACAACGGGCCGACAGCCTGGAAGCGCTACTACGACGAGGGGTACGACCCGCCCGGAAAAACGGGCGGGCTGCGCGGGCGCAAATGGAGCCTTTACGAAGGCGGCATCCGCGAGCCGCTGATCTTGCGCTGGAAAGGCTCCGTTCCGGCGGGCCGGGTCAACGGCAAGACCGTCGTCGGGGCGGTCGATCTTTTTCCGACTTTTTGCGCGCTGGCCGGCGTTGCGGCGCCGGACGCCGCTTTCGACGGCGTCGATATGAGCGCCGCCTTCCGCGGAGAGCAGCCCGCGCGCCGCCGTCCGTTGTTTTGGGAGTACGGCCGAACGCCGAGTTATTTGCGGCCGGGGAATCCGGCGGACGTCAGCCCCAACATGGCCGTGCGCGACGGCAGATGGAAGCTGCTGATGAACGCGGACGGCTCGAACGTCGAGCTGTACGATTTCCGGGACGGTTTCGACGAATCGCGCAGCGTTGCCGCGAAACATCAGAAGGTAACCCGGCGTTTGTCGGCGATGCTGCAATCGTGGCGGCAATCGCTGCCGGAACTCGAGTAGGAGCGGAGAGCGTCATGCGGCCTCTGATCGACGCGCATCTCGATATCGCCTGGAACGCGGTTTCCTTCGACCGCGACCAGCTTTTGCCGGTTGCCGAGCTGCGCCGCCGGGAAGCCGGCATGACCGGCAAATCGCGGGGCAATTGCACCGTGAGCCTGCCGGAAATGCAGCGCGCAGGCATACGCCTTTGCCTGGCTACGCTGCTTTGCCGCGCGCTGCCCGGCCACGTTTCTTCGCCGGTTGCGGACTCGGGCGCGGTCGAGTCGCGGGGGCACGGCGAGGTCATCTTGCGCGAAGACCTCGACTATGCGAACCAGACCATCGCTTGCGCCGCGGCGCAGGCGCAGCTTGCCTATTACCGCCTGCTCGAAGAGCAAGGGCACATGCGCATGATTCGCTCGGCCGCCGACATCGAAGCCCACTGGCGGGATGAGAGCGCTCCGCTGGGAATCATCCTCAGCATGGAGGGCTGCGACCCGATCATCGAGCCGGCGCAGGCCGCGCGGTGGCGCGAACAGGGGCTGCGCACGGCCTGCCTGGCGCACTACGGGCCGAGCGCTTACGCGATGGGCACGGGCGGAGACGGTCCGCTGACCGCCGCGGGCCGCGCCTTGCTGCGGGAGTTCGAGCGGCTCGGAATAATGCTCGATCTGGTGCATACCGCGGATACGGCTTTCGAACAGGCGCTCGGCGTCTATTCCGGCCCGGTGTTCGTCAGCCACGGCAATTGCCGGGCGCTCGTACCGAACGACCGCCAGATCAGCGACGACCAGATACGCGCCGTTGCCGCTCGCGGGGGCGTAATCGGCGCCGTCATGGATGAATGGATGCTGATTCCCAACTACCGCCGGGACGCCGAAGGCCGTCCGCGGGCCGCGCTGGAAACGGTTGCCGACCACATCGACCATGTTTGCGCGGTCACCGGCAGCTACGAACACGCGGCGATCGGCAGCGATCTCGACGGCGGGTTCGGCGCGGAACAGACGCCGGAGGGACTGGAGACCATCGCCGATCTCCAGCTTCTCGCGGATATTCTCGCCGCCCGCGGCTACCCCGACGCCGCGATCGACGCGGTCTTTCACGGCAACTGGCTGCGCTTTTTCCGGCAGGCGCTTTAGCCGCCCGCTGTAACGGACCGCTACGCGGCGCCGCGGGCGGCGGTCAAGGCGGCGGCGTAATCGGGGTGCTCGGTCACTTCCGGGACGTACTCGGCATGCACGATCGTGTTGTGCGCATTGATGACGAACACGGCCCGCGACTCGATGCGCAGGTCACGGATCATCGTTCCCCAAGCTGCGCCGAAGTTGCCGTCCTTGTAATCGGACAGCGTGGTCACCTTATCGACTTCGGCGGCTCCGCACCAGCGCGACTGGGCGAAGGGCAGATCGCAGCTTACGCAATAGATCGAGACGCCTTCGAGCTTGGCGGCTTCCTCGTTGAAGCGTTTGATCTGCGCGTCGCAGACGGGCGTATCGAGCGACGGGACGACGTTCACGACGCGCACGCCGCTGGTATCGTCGAGCGTGACCGGCTTCATGTCGTTGCCCGTCAGCGTGAATGCCGGCGCGGCGTCTCCCGGCTTCAGTGCGTTGCCGAGGAGTTCCAGGGGGTTGCCTTGGAGGGCGGTTTCTCTAGCCATGATTGTGAGGCCTTTCGTGCAGGATGCTTGCGAACAATCTTCAAGGCTACCAGCCGAGGCGGGGGAAGGTCAATCGCAGGCCGGGGCGTCTTGACGGAAGGAGCGCGCACAAAATAAATTCAAGAGTACGGGGTTCCCGCCGCGAACCCCGCGCAGCCGCGTCTTCCTTTTCGCGGCATGCGCGTTCATCTTTCTCTGGAAACGACCCGACGGAGCACGGAATCATCTATGGCCAATTCACCCGAAACCTTCGAATTTCAAGCCGAAACCAGGCAACTTCTCGATTTGATGATCCATTCCTTGTACACCAACAAGGAAATCTTCTTGCGCGAGTTGATCTCGAACGCCTCGGACGCTCTCGACAGGCTGCGCTTCGCGGCCTTGACCGAGCCGGGCTTGCTGAAGGAAGGCGAAGAACTGGAAATCCGCCTCGAGGTCGACAAGCAGGCGCGGATTTTGACGATCGAGGACAACGGCATCGGCATGTCGCGCGAGGAAGTGATCGAAAACATCGGCTCGATCGCCAAATCGGGCACGCGCGAGGCGATTGAAAAGCTCGAGGCGGCCAAGGGCGGGGAAGCGCTTCCCGAATTGATCGGGCGCTTCGGGGTCGGTTTCTACTCGGCCTTCATGGCCGCGGACAAGATTACGCTGGAGACCCGCCGCGCGGGAGAAGAAACTTCCACGCTGTGGGCGTCGGAGGCCGACGGCGCGTACACGCTTGTGGAGGGCGGCCGCCGGAAACGGGGAACGCGCATCACGCTGCGCTTGAAAGCCGCGGACGCCGACGCCGGCCTCGACGACTTTACCGACGAATGGACGCTGGAACGCATCGTCAAGCGGTATTCCGATTTCATTGCCTATCCGATCCGGCAAAAGGCGCAGCGCGAGGAAAAGGAAACGGACGAGAAGGGCATTCTCAAGCCCGACGGCGCGGCGACCATCGTCACCGAAGACAAGACGTTGAACTCGATGAAGCCGATCTGGGCGCGGCCCGAGTCGGACGTGACCGAGGAGGAGCACACGGAGTTCTACCGGCATCTTTCCGGCGATTGGCATGAGCCGCTGCTGCACTTGCGGGTAAAGGCGGAAGGCATTTCGGAATACGAGTCGCTGCTGTACATCCCCTCGGAGCCGCCGCCCGATCTGCACGTCTGGGGCGTGCCGTACGGGCTGCGCATCTATGCCCGCCGCGTCCTGATCATGGAGCGCTGCGAAGAGGCGGCGCCGCGCTATCTGCGTTTCGTTCGAGGCGTCGTGGACTCGTCGGATCTGCCGCTGAACATATCCCGTCAGACGCTGCAGGAGAACCGCCACATCGCCAGAATCAACAAGTTCCTGACCCGCAAGGCGCTCGATGCGCTTGCCGATCTCAAGAAAAACGACGAAGAGAAATACCTCAAGTTCTGGAAGCACTTCGGCAGCGTGCTCAAGGAAGGCGCCGCCGCGGCGTTCGAGCACAAGGAGCGGCTTACCGCGCTCATGCTCTTCGCATCGTCCCACCATCCCGAAAAGCTCACCACTCTGAAGGAGTACGTCGAGCGGATGCAGGAAGGGCAGTCGGAGATTTTCTATCTCACGGGAGAGTCCCGGTCGATGGTCGAGAACTCGCCGCTGCTGGAGGCTTTCCGCAAGAAAAACCGTGAAGTGCTTTATCTGACCGACCCGGTTGACGAGTTGCTCGTGGGATATCTGACCGAGTTCGACGGCAAAAAATTGCAGTCCGCCGCGAAGGGCGAGCTCGACCTCGGCGGCGAAACGGAAAAGGAACAGTTGGAGCAAGAGCGCAAGCAACAGCGGGAGAAATACGCAAGCCTGCTGGATTTGCTGGGCAGGAAACTCGAAAAAAGCGTGAAGAAGGTGAGGCTTTCGACGCGCTTGACGGATTCGCCGGCGTGTCTGGCCGGCGATGAGGACGATTTCAGTCCGCAGCTCGAGCGCATGATGCGCATCGCCAATCCGGACGGCCCGAAGCAGAAGCGCATTCTGGAGATCAACGGGGCGCACGAGATCGTGCGCAAGCTGCACGAGCGTTTCGACAATGACAAGGCGGACCCCGTTATCGACGAATACGCGGAGTTGCTTTTCGGTTATGCGCTGCTGTCGGAGGGCGGGGAGTTGTCGGACGTTGTAAAATTCAATCGGGCTCTCGCCGGGTTGATGGCGAAGTCTCTCTGACCGGACTGCAACCGCCCGCATCGGCAGCGAAGCTGTTTCGAGCCGGCGGCCCGGTGAGGCATGGCGCCGCGACGATGAATTCCCGGTCGGCTTCCCAACCCAGGATATTGCTTATTGGGCCTCTTCCCAGTTCGGCCGAGGTCATCGGCGGCACCAAGGTGCATTTCGCCGATACGCTGCGCCATCTGGAGGGGGCGGGTTTCGACATCGCGGCGATCAGCACCACGAGGCCGCGCGCCAATTTGCCCCGTTGGCGGCAGCGGGCCAACGATGCGGCTGCGTTGTTGCGGGTGGTGTGGGGCATCGTGCAGAACTTTCGGCATGTACGGCTCGCTTTTCTCAACATTTCGGTCGATTCGGCGCGGATCGCGGCTTCCGGCATCTGGCTTCTGTGCAAGGTTTTGGGCTTGCCCTTGGCTGTGCAGTTTTTCGGGAACGGCTACGGATTTCGCCGCTACGGTCGGGCGTCCCGCTGGTGGGCGGCGCAAACTTTCCTGAGATGTTCGTTGGTGTACGTCCAGACACGACAACTGCACCGCACTTTCGGCGACGCGGCCAATATCCGCTGGTTTCCCAATACGAGGGACTTGAAGATTGCCGCGGCGCGTGAGCGCGGCAAAGTCGAAAAGCTGCTTTTCGTCAGCCAGTTGCGCATGGAAAAGGGACTGGCCGAAGCGCTCGAGGCCTGCCGCCGCCTGCCCGAGGGTTGCCGTCTTCAGGTTTTCGGGCCGCAGATGCCCGACACGGATTTTTCTCTTTTCGACGGACATCCGCGAGCGTCCTACGGCGGCGTTCTGGACCCCGAGGAAGTGCCGCGGATTTTGCAGGAACACGATCTGTTGTTGTTTCCAAGCTATTGGAGAAATGAGGGTTATCCGGGTATTGTCCTCGAGGCTTTTCAGTGCGGGCTGCCCGTCGTTGCGACGCGCTGGGGCGGCATACCCGAAATCGTCGGGCATGAAGAAAACGGCCTGCTCGTCGAACCCCGTTCCGCGGCCGCGGTCGCGGCCGCGGTGGAAAGGCTGCGAAGCGACCCCGATCTTTACCGGCGGCTGTGCGCGGGCGCGCGCGAACGGGGCGAGTTCTTTCGCAGCGGGCCTTGGTACCGCCGCATGGCCGAAGATCTGCACGCTCTTGCGGACGGCTGAAATCGGCGCGGTAGAATTCAAGCGGGGCGGGCGCTGCGTTGCCGGCGAGTTTCCCGGTTAGAATTGCAGCCCCGCGCATCGGCATGGAAGCCAAGTTCGCCATCGGCCGCGTCGTTCGCCATTTGCGCTTCGGCTACCGCGGCGCGATCTACGACGTGGACCCCGTGTTTCTGGGCAGCGAGGAATGGTACGAGCAGGTCGCCCGGTCGCGCCCTCCGAAGGACAAGCCCTGGTACAAGGTGCTGGTCGATGGGGGGACTCACCAGACCTACGTCGCCGAGCGGCATCTGGAATACGACGACAGCGGCGAGCCGGTCGCGCATCCGTTTCTCGATTATGTGTTCGAGCGATTCGAAAACGGCGCGTACGTTCCGCGCGGGCGCGTGAATTGATCAACGGGTTTTCGAGAAATGGGAAATTGCGGGCCGCGCCTGACGGCGCGGCAGGGAATAGGGGTTGGGGGTTAGGGAAGGTCTGAATAAGCGGGCAACAGCGGCGGACGCAGCCCACTATCCACTGGTGCGTGTAGCGCGCTCCGACTCACAAGTACTGTACCGCCGCCAAGCGTGATAGGGTTCATGCAGCGAAAAGAAGGGCTTCAGGCGCGGATTGTTCACCTTGTTCGCCAATGATCGCCTGAGATCACTTATTTTTGTGCCGCGCCGCCGAAAATCGACCGGATGCGTTCAGCTCTCGCTCCACTGAAACCTTGCGGCGCAACTATCCCCCAACCCCTAACCCCCAACCCCTGCCGCGCAAAGCAGGGCCGCGCCTGTCGGCGCGGCAGGGAATAAGGGGCGCTGGACGCGCCCCCTATTCTGCGGCGCCCGTCACTCTACCGCGATGGTGGCGCCGGATTGGCTCATGCGGCCGCCGACGGCGAGGCGCAACTGCGCGGCGCCGGAGGGAACGAGGTTGCGGGGGACTTCGACGATGACCAGGTTGACGCCTACCATGTCGGGGGCCAGGCCGGAGAAGCGGACGTTTTCCGGGGATACCGCGTAGGCGTCGATCCATATCCGCGGGCGCGCCGCGGTGAGCCGCGTCACGACGTTCGAGCCGTCTTCGAGGCAGACGCCGTCGGGGGCGCATGAGGTCATGCCGTCGGCCAACGGCGGCTCCACCGCGCCCAGCCCCGTCGCGTAAATCTCCAGCAAGTCGCCGGGCCGGGCGGGGCGGCTGCCCGCGCGGAAACCGAGCGGGGCGGCCAAGTCGGTCGTTTCGGCGAACATGACCATCGCCTGGCCCTGCCCCTCGCCCGAAACCGTGAACACGCCCGGCGCGTGCGGCGCGGCCCAGAAGCGCCGCGGGTAGCTGCTCTCGCCGCCGGTTTCCACGACGACCGTTGCCAGGGCCAGGCCGCCGGCGGCCGCGGCTTCGCCGCCCAGCGCCCAAGGCAACTGCGCCTCGATGCGCCGCGGCTCGACCGCTATCAGCGGAACGGCCGTTCCGTCGATCAGCACCCGCGCCCCGCCCAGCATCGTCGGCAGCGGGAAGCCCGCCGCTTCCATGCGTTCGCCGGAAGCGAAGTTCACCCCCTGCACGACCGCCAGCGAGCCGGGCGCCAGCGGCAGCAGGCGCGGGCCGAACAGCCCCGGGTCGCCGTAGGCGCTCATGCGCGCCGCGTTGATCACGCCGACGTTCTCGGACACCGCTGGACCATTCGGCGGCAGCACTTCCAGAGCGACGCGCACCCAGGACGCAGCGCGCCCGCCGGAGCGGACGTACAGCCGGCCGTTGCGGGTTCCTTCGGACAGCCCCGTCGGATCGACCGTCACGGCAACCGTTGTCCGCTCGCCGTCGGCCAGTTTGCCGCGGCGCGGCTCGGCGGATATCCAGCGGCCGCCGGGGACCAGCAGAAAGTCCGCTTCGCCGTCTTGGGCGTAGAGCATAATCTCTTGCGTTTGCGGCTCGCCGTCTTGCGCGGCCATGAACGACAAGGCGAGGGGCTGGGCGAACACGGCCGGTCCGGTCTCTTCCGTTACGGACGGCTCCGGCTCCGGCTCCGGCGGCTCCGGCGGCGGCGGGCAGGGCTCGCCCAACGCGTACACCTTGCGGACGCGGTGGCTGCTGAAGTCGGCGACGTAGAGGTTGCCCGCGCAGTCGATCGTTATGCCGGCGGGAGAGTAGAGTTGCGCCGACAAGGCCGCGCCGCCGTCGCCCAGCGCCGACCCGCCTCCCGCGGCGGTGGAGATATTCCCCGTAGCGGCGTCCACCTTGCGGATGCGGTTGTTGCTTTGATCGGAGACGTAGAGGTTGTCCGCGCCGTCCAGCGCCAAGCTGTTGGGGGAATCGAGTTGGGCCGAAGTCGCCGGGCCGCCGTCGCCGCTGAAGCCTTGCGTCGTTCCCGCGAAAGTGGTAATCACGCCGGCCGTATCCACCTTGCGGATGCGGTGATTGCCTGTATCGGCGACGTAGAGGTTGCCCGCGCTGTCGAACGCCACGTTGCCGGGGTTGCCGATTTGGGCCGAAGTTGCCGGGCCGTTGTCGCCCAGAGCGGACCCGCCTCCCGCGACGGTGGAGATATTCCCTGTGCCGGCGTCCACTCTGCGGATGCGGTTGTTGTTCACATCGGCGATGTAGAGGTTGCCCGCGCCGTCGAACGTCAAGCCGATGGGGAAATTGATTTGGGCCGAAGTTGCCGCGGCGCCGTCGCCGGTGAAGCCGGCGCTTCCCGTGCCCGCGTAGGTGGAGATATTCCCCGTAGCGGCATCCACCCTGCGGATACGGTGGTTGTTTGAATCGGCGATGTAGAGGTTGCCCGCGCCGTCCAACGCCACGCCTCGGGGTTGGTTGAGGTTCACCGTAGCGGTACCCTCTTCGGACGAGCTGTAAACCGTATTCCCCGTGCCCGCATAGGTGGAGATATTCCCCGTCGCGGCATCCACCCTGCGGATGCGGTGGTTTTGGAAATCGGCAATGTAGACGTTGCCCGCGGCGTCCACGGCTACGTTCTGGGGGAAGTTGAGTTGCGCCGACGTCGCGGCCGCTCCGTCGTGGAGCAGGTTGTAGCCGGCGGTTCCCGTGCCGGCGATCGTGTCGATGGTTCCGGCGGTCTGAGCCAGGGCGGCTGCCGCCGCCAAGTGGAGAGCGAGCGCAGCCAAGACGGCCGCCGGCGGCGAGTGAAGAACGCGAGACCCGCGCCCGCGCGAAAGCCCCGTCTTGGCGACGGCAAGCAGGGCGGGGAGAGCGGACGAAAAGGAAAGAAGAAGCCGCGGATTAGAGAGCGCAGAGAGCGCGCTTCTCCTTATACGGGCTGACGGGCTGACGGGCTGACGGGCTGACGGGCTGACGGGCTGACGGGCTGACGGGCTGACGGGCTGACGGGCTGACGGGCTGACGGGCTGACGGGCTGACGGGCTGACGGGCTGACGGGCTGACGGGCTGACCTATTCTCAGTATACATCTCTCTCACCTCTCCCTGCAACAAGAAATTCGCGGCAACCCCAAGAATACCATCCGGGCCGCCGATGAAACCCTATTCTTGCGCTTCCCGTCCCGGCTTGTCAAACAGCGCAGCACATTCCCCGCGCTTTTTTCACGATTCACTATCCCCTGCCGCGCCGTCAGGCGCGGCCTCACTGCGGTTGCTCGGCTGCGGCCGCCTGCGGGTCGTAATCCGGGTTCAGGCGATGGCGGATGGGAACGTTGGCTGCGATCCACTGCCGCAGCCTGCCTTGCAACTCCGTTGTTTTTTCCGGGTTCTCCACGGCCATATTCCGCGATTCGCCGATATCGTTTTCGAGATCGTAGAGTTCGACCTCGGGCGGGTCGTAGTGTTCAATCAACTTGAAGCGGCCGGAGCGCAGCGCAGCCCCCGGCCGCTTGGCCTGCGGGCTGTAGTGCGGGTAATACCAGCAGAGATCGCGGGCGGGGAAGCCGCCGCCGGATTCGAGCAGCGGCATCAGGCTGCGGCCTTGCGTTTCGCCCGGGCGGGCTTGCGCGCCGGCCGCTTCGACGATGGTGGGGTAGAGGTCCACGCCGCTGACCGGAGCATCGGACACGGCGCCGGCGCGGACCCTGCCGGGCAGAGAAACGATCAGCGGGACGCGCACGCCGCCTTCGTAAAGATGCCCCTTGCCTTCGCGCAGGGGCGCGTTGCGGGTCGCGGCCTGTTCCCCGCCGTTGTCGGACGTGAAAACGACAAGCGTATCGCCGCGCAGCCCGAGGCGCTCCAGCGCGTCGATCACGCGGCCGAGGCTTGCATCGACTCTTTCGATCATCGCGGCGTAAACGGCGCTGAATTGGGAATCGTCGTTGCGCAATTTCCGCTCGTACTTGGGGATCAGGTTGTTCGGAGCCTCCAGCGGGGTATGCACGGCGTAGTGGGTCAGGTAGAGGAAGAACGGCTTTTGCGAGTTGCGTTCGATGAAGCGGACCGCTTCGTCGGTGAGGCGGTCGGTCAGGTATTCTCCCGGCTTGCCTCCCTGGAGCGTCGGGATGGCGGCGTTCCACTCCTTGCCGGGATTGCGGTAGGGGAAGAAGTGCGTCGGCGGGCTGCCGTGGTCGTAACCGGCGACGTTGAGGTCGAAACCTTGCTTTTCGGGCCAGTACGGCTCCGAGCCGAGATGCCATTTGCCGATGCTCGCGGAAACGTAGCCGGCGGGTTGCAGCGCTTCGGCCAGGGTCGTTTCGCTCCGGCGCAGAAACATGAAGTCGTCGGGCGGCAGGATGCGCCCGTGCTTTTTGTAGCGATGGCGGCGGATGGCCGTGACGTGTCCGGTAAAACCCACGGAACCCGGGTATTTGCCGGTCATCAGCGCGGCGCGGCTCGGCGAGCAGACCGGGCAGGCGGAGTAGGCGTTGGTGAAGCGCATGCCCTCTTGGGCCAAGCGGTCGATGCGCGGCGTTTCGTAGAACGCGCTGCCCTGGCAGCCCAGATCCATCCAGCCGAGGTCATCGACCAGGAACAGAACGATGTTCGGCGGCCGCCCGTTTTTCGCGGTTTGCGCCGCCGCCGGTTTCGACCCGGCAGCGGCGAGGCCGAGCCCCAGCCGCAGAAACCCGCGCCGGCTGCTTGACGCTATTTCGTCAGGCACGATTGAACCCTACGCCGAGCCCGCCGAGTTGGGCAGTCCCCGCTCGTCGTAGAGCAGATCGCCGTGCTCTGCGGCAGAGGGTCCCGGCGCCAACAGTTTGGCGCAGCGCCGCCCTATGGCCAACAACTCTTCAGCGCGCGCATGCGCACCGCGTCCGCGCTTTTCGCGCTCCAGGCGCTCGCGCAGCGCAACGGTGATTGCGCCGGTCATGGTCTCGCCGGTCAAGCGGGCGAGTTCGCCGGCAAGCCGGCAGGTTTCGTCGTTTTCGATATTGAGGCCCATCGCCTTTTCTCTGGCAGAGAAGCGTGAAAGGATTATAGCCCGCCGCTATTTCTTCATCAGCCAGACCTCGGCAACCTGCGTACCGCGTCCGTTGCCGCCGCGTCCGGGCTCGCCGCGCCACGTCAGGGTCAAGCCGCCGTCCGCGGTCGCGCTTTGGGGAACGTCGAACTCCATCGACTCGAAAGGGATGGGGCGTTGGAGCAGGCCGTGGACTTCGGCGCCGTCGGCCTCGAGCGCAATGCGCACTTGCGGGCTGTCGCCGGCGTAAACGACGCGGACCCGGTACTGCGCCTCGGGGTCGAGACCGCTGTAGCGCAGTTCGAGCGGCGCGTCGTTCAACGCTTCCGCGTGGCGCTGCCAAGCCAGCGGCATATCCAGCCATTCGTCGCGGACGGCGAAGCCGACGAGAGACGATTCCAGGTGTGCCGGGTCGTTTGCGTAGCCCTTGCCGCGGACGAGATGCGGTTGGCCGGTCAAATTGCCGAGGTCGTCGTAGAAACCGCCCGGGCCGGGGTTCGTTCGATTGAGGATAGCGTCGATAACCTGCAAGCGGTCTTGCTCGGAGGCGAGCTTGCGGATTTTCTCGAACTGTCCGTTCAGCCAAACGCGGTTGTTGAGGGGCATGTCGATGGTGTCGAGGTTGGCGCCGCGTCCGACGCGGATCGCCTGATAGCGGGGGACGCTGAGTTGGGCGCGCGTACTCTGGTAGAGCGCTTCGGCAAGCTCGAAAACGCGCGCCCGCCAGTCTTGCGAGACGGGCTGCGTGAGGGCGCGGTCGAGGGCGGCTTGCGCCAGGTCGAGCGCCGGACGCGAGCCGATGACGGGCGCGCGGCGCAAATGGCTTTTGGCCTCGTCTTCGAGCGCGGTTTCGTACAGCAGGCGGCTGCGGTTAAAGGCGTCGTAATAGGCGCGGTAGAGGCCTTGCTGGAACCGCCAGTTCAGCTTGAGCTGCGGCGAGGCCGTCTTTTCCATCGCTTGAAAGCGGTGCAGCGTCGTATAGACGCCCCCGTTCTGCGCCAGAGGGCCGCGCCAGTTCCGCTCGAGATCGAACATTCCCTGCGCCCACGAATCGGCGTAGTCCGGCCCGATGAAAAACCGCGAATAGTCGCGCAGGACGTCGATGACTTGCCGCTCCCGCTCCCAGCCGAGGCCGCTCCAGATGAACTTGTTGACGTCGTCGTGATTGCCTTCGGAGTAGGTCAGGAAGCCGACCGCGTATTTGTCGAGCAGGCGGTAGATGCGGGCTTGATCGACCGGGCGGGGGTTGATGACTTCGCGGGCTTCGGTCACGGCGTAGGCGAGGTCCCAGTCGGGAACCGGATACTGGCAATGCCGGCTGTGGGTGACGTCGGGGTAGCGCCGAATCGGGTATTTCGACGGAATGCGCCGCCGCAACTCCGGCAGGCCGATGCGCTGCTGCGGGCCGAAAACAATGCCGCCCAGCCAGTCCGGCTCTTTGTCCATCAGGCCGAAGAACTCTTCCATCCATTCCGCGTTGAAGCTTTGCGGCGACATCCACATTTCGGCGTTCGGGTGATATTGTTTGAGCAGCGCCGTCTGCCGCTCCAGCAGGGCGAACAGGTGAACGGGCCGGGTGTGGCCGGGGTCGCCGCCGGGGACGAACATGTAATCGATGCGCGGCAGGCGCTTGTAAACCGTTTCCCATTCCTCGAGCGCGAACTCGATATCTTTGGGGTCGCCGTAGTTTTCATCCAGGGCGGGGTACCAGATCCAGATGTCCTGCCCGTATTCCCAGCCGATGCGCGATTGCTCGGCCATCATGTCGATTTGCGGCAGCGGAAAATGGGGGCTGTCGGCGTCGTCGTCGGAGCGCGGCGGGATGATTTCGACGGCATTCGAGCCGAAGAGGGCCAGTTCGCGGATGTACTGCTCCCACATGGCAACCGTCCAGGCGTCGTAGCTGTTGGTCTTCGGGCGGTACCCGAGCTGGTGGCCGCGCAGTCCGGTTTCGGGCGTTGCGCTCAGGTTGAGGGGATGCGGCAGATGGATGCCGCCCATGCGCATTTCGAGCTTGCGCAGCAGATGGCCGACGCCGAACAGAACGCCGCGCGGGTCGGCGCCGCCGATGACCACGGCGTTCTCGCCGGTGCGGATGACGTAGCCTTCGGCGCCGGGCTTTTCGGCGGAGTCGAGAGCGTTCGCGAACTCGCCGGCGAACTCCCGCGCCTTGGCGAGCGTCCCCGCGGCGATGACCGGCGCGCCGCCGGAGGGCCACGCGCGTTCTACGGGCAAACGGACGGCGGTGCGTTTTTCGATCTCTTCGACGAGCGATTGGACGGCTTTTTTCTCGGGGCCGTCGAGCGGCGCCGGCGCGACGACGACAGCCTTCGTCAAATCGAGAGCCGCCGCCGGCAGCGGCGCAAGCAGCATGAGCGGGAACAGCAGAGCGGCGGTTTGTCGAAATTTCATGTTGCGTCCTTTGCGCGCATGCGCGGGCTGCTTATGCCGATTGCATCATTTCGTCCCAGGTCACTTCGCGCCGGGCTTCCATGGCCATGCGCCCGAGGATGGCGGTCAGCGTGCTTTCGGCGCCGCGTACGATGGTGTTTTCGGGTTTTCCCTCGGCGATGCGCTTGACGAAGGCTTCCAGCGCGTCCGTGGTGACGTTGCGCGGAGACGCCTCTTCGAACGAGTCGTTGCGGCCGCGGTAGTGCTTCCAATACTCGGCGGCGGTTTCGATAACGCCCGTCTCGCAGAAATACTGTTCGTGGACGTTGCGGTAGAACGAAGGCGCCAGGGTGGTTCCGATGAGCGCGCCCTGAATGCCGTTTTCGAACAGGAACGAAACGTTGCCGTGGTCGCGCATGTCGCCGATCTTTCTGGCGGTTCGGCCGCCGGCTCCGACCGCGGACGCCGGACGGCCGCCGACGAACCAGTTCATGACGTCGATCAGGTGGATGTTGTTCTCGACGATCAGGTCGCCCGACAGATCGCTCCAGACGTGCCAACCGCGGATCTTTTCGTCCGGAGTTTGCGGACGCGAAACCGTTGGCCGTTGGTTCCAACTCGAGCTTTTGATGAAGTGCAGGTGGACCAGGCGGAGGGCGCCCGCCGCGCCGGAGTCGAGCAGCGCCTTGGCTTTGGAATAGACCTGTCCGTAGCGCCGTTGGAAGCCGATGGTGAGGTTCAGCTTGCGGTCGGCGGAATCGGCGATGCGCATCATGCGCTTGCAGCCGGCGACGTCGGGCATCGCCGGTTTTTCGATGTAAACGTGCTTGCCCGCGCGGACGGCGGCTTCGAGGTGGTCCGCGTGGAGGAAGACGGGCGTGGCGACGATCACGGCGTCGATGTCCGGCGAGGCCAGCACGCTTTCCATGCTGCCGTTCACGGCGGGCTTGGCTCCCCGCTCCTCGGCTTCGGCGCGGGCTTGCCGCATGCGCTCGGGGCGCAGGTCGCACACGGCGCTGAGCCGGGCCGGCGTGTGGCTGACAAGATCGCGCATCAGCGTGCGTCCGCGGCCGCCGCAGCCGATCAGGGCTATGGAAACCGCGGAATTCGCCCGGGTGGACTGCGCGGACGCAACAGACGCCGTTGCGGCGAGCAGCGTCCGCCGGGTCAGCTTGTTCGGCATATTCATCGAGCGGTTCCTTTCGTTCAGTCGATTTCGCCGGAGGCCAGCAAAAGGGTCTCGTGCAGGATTAATTCGTGGTCGTAGGAGTCTTTGAGCGGGCGGTCTTCGAGGATGGCCGAGGCCAATTCGTTCATGTCGCCGATATAGCGCGGCTGCGGGGGAAGCTCGATTTGCTGCCAGCCGGCGCGGTAGGGGCCGCGCGCTTCCCGCATGAAGATTTTCATGATCGGCGCGGGCTCCATCGGCTGGATGAAAAACGTGCCGTCCGTGCCGATGACCTCGAAAGAGCGGTGGCCGCCGCTGCCGCCCATTTTGGCGGAGCTGACCAGAATCGCCAGCGCATTTTCGTATTCGAGCACGGCGAGGGTGTTGTCTTTCAGGGCGTCCGGCTCACTGGTGTCGTGGCGCAGCCAGCGGCTGACCTTGCCGGGCTTGCCGAGGAAGGCGGCGACGCGGTCGATGACGTGGCCGCCGAGCTCGAACATCGAGCCGCCGGGATAGCGCGCCTCGACCGCCCGCTGTTCCGGGCCGCGGTCGGAGTTGATTGTGGCGCGGATCATGAAGACCTCGCCGAGCCAGCCGTTGCGGTAGGCGTCGAGCGCGGCCTGCACGCCCTGGTGGAAGCGCCACATATAGCCGAGCTGGATCTTCTTGCCGCGCCGGCGGGCAAGCTCGACCAGAGCGCGGAAGGGTTCGAGCTTGTTCGTGGGCGGTTTTTCCAGATGCAGGTGCTTGCCTGCTTCGATGACCTTCGTCCCCCAAGGAATCGCGTCGCGGACTTCGCCCTCGAAAACGATGAGGTCGAGCGAGGGGTCGCCGAGCAGGTCGTCCATCGAGACCCAGCGCGGAGCGCGCTCCCGCCGCCAACTTGCCATGAAGGCTTCGCGCGCGGCCGGGTCGGGTTCGCAGAACGAAACGACCTCGTACTTGGGGTTGTCGAACATCGCTTGCAGCTTGCCCTTGAGGTGGCCGTGCTGTACGCCGAGGATGCCCGTGCGAACCTTGCCTTCGGCTCCGGCTGCCGGCAGGGCCGCGGACGCGGCCAGAAACGTGCGGCGGGTCATCTGTTCTTCCTCCCGTCAACCGGCGATGCGCTGCGACAGATAGGCGGCGCTTCGGCGCACCGCGTCATCGACGCTCATCACGCCTTCGAAAGCCTGATGGACGGTGACGAAACCCGCGTAGCCGATGCCGCGCAGCGCTGCGAAAACGCTTTCGAAATCGACGCCGCCCTCTTCCCACAATCCGATGTGGTCGAGCCGCACGGGGCCGCGCTTCCAGGTATCGACAGCGGCTTCGCCGTCGGGGTTCAGGCGGTGGTTCTGGACATAGACGTTGAAGAGCCAGGGGCGCACCTTGTCGATCGCTTCGCGGCCGTAAGGTTCGTCGGCGATCATCCAGTTGGCGGGTTCGTAGATGATGCCGAAATTCTCGCGGTCGATTTTGCCGAGGACATCGGCGGAGCCTTCGACGGTTTCGAAAATGCTTGCGTCGTGCGCCTGATGGGCAAGGCGGATGCCGCGTTCCTTCGCCTCGTCGCAAGCGCGTTGAGCCCACTCGATATCCTCTTCCTTTTTCATGCAGACGCGGATGAGGTCGGACTCGAACGCCGCGGCCAGATCGAGATAGGGCGTGATATTGCGCAGGCATTGCGGCCCTTGGTCGTTGTTCATGGGGACGGCGAAATCGCCGGTGACCATCGAGACGGCGAGCCCGGCGGCGCGGATTTTGGCGGCGTACTCGTCGATGGTTTCCCTGGGCGAGTGCGTTCCCGCGGTCGAGGCGCGCATGCACAGCGCTTGATAGCCGTTGCGCTTGGCCGTGTCGATCAATTCGTCGATCGTCATCGACGATTCCTTTTTGTTGCTGAAGCTCTCGGCGACGCGCACCGACATGGAAAGCTTCATGCGCGGGGACGGCGGGGCGGAAGTCTCGGGTTCCGGCCCGGCGCGGCCGCACGCGCCCGCGCCGGCCGCGGCGCAAAGTCCGAAAAATTGCCGTCGGTTCATGGCTGTTCCTTTCGTTTTCTCCGAGTCGTTCCGCCTCAGGCCAGCATTTTGGCGACGACCTTGCCGGCGACATCGGTCAAGCGGAAGTCGCGGCCCATGTGCCGATAGGTGAGCCGTTCGTGGTCGAGGCCCATGACGTGCAGCATGGTTGCCTGCAGATCGTGAATATGCACGGGGTCTTCGACCGCCCGCAGCGCAAGGTCATCGGTCTTGCCGATGACCTGTCCGCCCTTGATGCCGCCGCCGGCCAGCCACATCGAAAAGCCGTTCGGATGATGGTCGCGGCCGACCTTGTCGCCGACGTGCTTGAGTTGCCCCAGCGAGGTGCGCCCGAACTCGCCGCCCCAGACGACCAGCGTTTCATCGAGCAAGCCGCGTTCCTTCAGGTCTTCGATCAACGCCGTGACCGGGCCGTCGGTGATATCGCAGTTTTTCTTGAGTCCTTCGTCCAGATTCGTATGGTCGTCCCAGGAAGCATGCGCCAGCAGCACGACCCGTACGCCCCGTTCGACGAGCCGGCGGGCCAACAGGCAATTCGCGCCGTAGGCGGCGGTCGGCTCGCGGCGGGCGCCGTAGGCTTCCAGCGACGCTTCCGACTCGTCGGAAAAGTCGAGCAGGCCGGGCGCGGCCGCCTGCATGCGGAAAGCCAGTTCGTAGCCGGCGATGCGGTCGGCGATTTGCCGGTCGCCGGTGATTTCCAGGTTTTCTTCGTTGAGTTTGCGCAGCGTGTCGAGGCTCAAGCGCTGCGCTTGCCGCGTGACGCCCTTGGGATTCGACAGGTAGAGGATGGGGTCGCCCGACTTGCGGAAAGGGACGCCGTTGTGGCTCGACGAGAGAAATCCGCTGGAGAAATTGGAGGCACCGCCGCTGGCCCCGCGCCCCGAACTCAATACGACGAAACCGGGCAGGTTCTGCGATTCGCTGCCCAGGCCGTAGGTCAGCCACGAGCCGATCGTCGGACGGCCGACCAGCGGGCTGCCGCTCATCAGCAGCGATTGCCCCGGGTGGTGGTTCACCTGATCGCTCCGCATCGAGCGCACCAGGCAGATATCGTCGGCGATGGTTTGCAGCCGCGGCAGGTAGTCGCTGATGGGCATGCCGCTTTGGCCGCATCGGGTGAAGCGGCGGGGACTGGCCAGCACCTTCGCCGTCGGCTTGATGAAGGCAAGCTGCATTTCCCGGGTCATCGATGGCGGCAGCGGGCGCCCGTGCCATTTTTCGAGGCCGGGCTTCGGGTCGAACAGGTCGATTTGGCTGGGCGCTCCGGCCATGAAAAGGAAAATCAGATTCTTGGCTTTGGGCGCGAAGTGCGGCGGACGAGGCGCGAGCGGGTTGTTGGCCGCCGCCGATCGCCCTTCGCCGGCCATCAGGTGCGCCAGCGCCGCCGCGCATGCCCCGCCGGCGCAGGAGTCCAGGAAATGCCGTCTCGTTTGAATGGTGCGGTATTGCTCGAAAGTCATCTTGCGTCACTCGCGGGTCAGGAATTCGTCGAGATTCAGAAGGATGCGGCTGACGCCGACCCAGGCGGCGGCTTCGCTCGCGTCGATGCCGTCGAGCGCCGCCGGGAACCATGCTTTCGCGGTCTCCGGATCGGCATCGATCAACGCCTTCTGATTGATGAAATAGCCCAACATCTCTTCCTGCTCGCCGGCGCGGGGGGCGCGCGCCAAGCAAAGCTCATAAGCATAAGTCAGCCGTTCATCGAATGCGCCGCCGGGGCTTTCCATCAAGACGCGCAGAGCCAGGCCGCGGGCCATTTCCCAGAACACCGGGTCGTTCAGCAGATTCAGCGCTTGCAGCGGGGTATTCGACCGCCCGCGCGTACAGGAAGCCGTATTGCGCTCGCCGAGATCGAAGTTGGCCAGGAAGGGGTACGGCGCGGTGCGCTGGTAGTGGATGTAGAGGCCGCGGCGGTAGCGGTCGCCGCCCGCGCTTTCGTTCCACTTGACCGAGCCGGCATAGGCCAATTCGGCCACGCCGGGCGGTTGCGCGGGCCGGACGCTCCTGCCGCCGACGCGCGGGTCCAACAGTCCCGAGGCGGCCAGCGCCGTATCGCGCAGGCTTTCGGCAGGCAGGCGCAAGCGAACCTGTCGGGCAAGCAGACGGTTATCCGCATCCCTGCCGGTCAAATCCGGACGCGCGTTCGACGATTGGCGGTACGTTGCCGAGGTTGCGATCAACCGGTGGATATGCTTCAGGCTCCAACCGGAATCGATGAGTTCCACGGCCAGCCAGTCGAGCAGGTCGGGATGGCTGGGCGGCTCGCCCTGAAAGCCGAAATCGTTGGCCGTCGATACCAGGCCGGCGCCGAAGTATTCCTGCCAGATGCGATTGACCTCAACCCTCGCCGTCAGAGGATTTTCGGGCGAGGCGATCCAGCGCGCGAGATCGAGCCGCGTCGGCTTGCTTCCCTTGTACTCGAGGGGCGGCAGCGCCGACAGGGTTCCGGGGGCAACCGGCTCGCCGGGAGCGTCCCATTCGCCGCGCTCGCGGACGTGCGTCCGGCGGGGTTTCCGCGATACTTCGATCACGCGCGCCCGGCTCACGTCGGGAAAGGCGTCCGTGACGGCGCGCAGCTCTTTCAGCGCCTCGCGAAAACCCGTCGCGGCGTACTCTTCCTTTTCGGTAACGCGGCTGTAGTTGCCCAGGAACCACTCCGTGAGGACGTAATCGTCTCGCTCGCTGCGCTGTTCGGGCGGCGTGCGCAGGATGCGCTGTCCGTTGTCGAGATAGAGGCCGATGATGTCCCAACTCGTATCCCACTGATGCTCTACGCCGGGGTTGTCGGCGGCCCACAGCATTTTCGCTTCCCAGGGGCGCTGCAACTCGCGCACCTTGTATTTCTCGTAGATGGCGGCAATCGCGGCGTCGCGCCCGGGCTTGGCTTGCAGGTAGGGGCCGATCTCGCCCGGCAGCGGCGCGTCGATGTCGATCTCGTCCAGTTCGTTGAAAAAAGCGAAAAGCCGGTAGTAGTCGCTCTGCGGGATGGGGTCGAACTTGTGGTCGTGGCAGCGCGCGCATTCGACCGACAGTCCCAGCCAGACCGCGGCCGCCGTGTTCGTGCGGTCCACAACTTCTTCGAAGCGGAATTGCTCGATATCGACGCCGCCCTCGCGGTTTTTCAAGGTGTTGCGATAGAAACCGGTGGCTGTCCGCTGCTCGACGGAAGCGCCGGGAAGCAGGTCTCCGGCGATCTGTTCGATGGTGAAGCGGTCGAAAGGCATGTCGGCGTTGAGCGCCTGGATAACCCAATGCCGGTAGCGCCAGGCATGGGGGCGCGCCAAGTCTTTCTCGTAGCCGTCCGAGTCCGCGTAGCGCACCTGATCGAGCCAGGGGGCGGCCCAGCGCTCGCCGTAGTGTTCCGATTGCAGCAGCCGGTCGATGAACGCCTCGTAGCCGCCCGCCGCGGCGGCGGCGCCGTGCGCGTGGGGAGGGAGTCCCGTCAAATCCAGGGAAGCGCGGCGGCGCAAGGTATGCATGGGGGCTTCGGGCGACGGTTCGATGCCTTCGCGCTCCAGCCGCGCCAGCACGAAGGCGTCGATCGGATTGCGCGGCCAATCTTCGCGGCGCGCCCGGGGTACGGCCGGCCGGCGGTTGGGGCGGAAAGCCCAATGGCCGCCGCGGGGGCGTCCGGCGGCTTGCGCCGCGGGCTCCCAGGGCGCGCCCTGGTCGATCCATTGCCGGAACAATTCGACCTGCTCTTGCAGCAGGGGCCGGCCGGGCGGCATGCGCTGCAAGTCGTCGAGGCCGGCAAGCCGTTTCATCAGCAGGCTGCGGGCGCTGCTGCCGGGTTCGATCGCCGGACCCGATTTGCCGCCGCGCAGCGCGTTTTCGCGGCGGTCGAGCCGCAGGCCGTTTTGCTGCAGGGCCGGCCCGTGGCAGGCCGCGCAATGCCGCGCGAGCAGAGGCGCGATGTCTTGCGCAAACGAGACTTCGCCTTGGGCGGCCGCCGGCGCAGCCGCGGCGGGCAGACACAGCCATAGCGCGCGGAGCTTCACAGCGGCTTCGCTCCTTCGATCTCGTCCATGCGCCGGCGCAGCGCGCGGTCGAGCCTTGCGGCGGCCTTGCGCACTCTCGGCCGAACGTCATCAATCAGATTGCGCCGCTCTTGCGGGTCGCTGCGCAGATCGTAAAGTTCGTCCATGCCCTCTCTGCTGTCGCGCACGAGCTTCCAATTCAGAGTGCGCCACATGCGCTGATCCGCCTGTTCCGCGTGTTTCTGCTTGTACTCCGCGTAGAACGCCGTTCGCAGGCGGACGTCTTTCCGTTCGAGCAGCGGCAGGAAGCTCTTGCCGCGGATCGTGATTTCTTCCGGCAACGCCGCGCCCGCCATGGCCAGCAGCGTTGGAAACCAGTCGATGTTCAACACGATTTCGTCGATGAGCAGCCCCGCGTCCAGCCGCCGCGGCCAACGCACAACCGCCGGAACCCGCAAGGAATGGTCGTACATGTTGGCGCGCGGCCCCCGGTTGTCGATCAGCAGCCAACGCCCGTTGCCCTTGTGCCAGAGGCCGTGATGACTCAGATTGTAGCCGTGATCGCTGGTGAAGACGACAATCGTATCCTCGGCCATGCCCGTTTGGTCGAGAGCATTCAGGACGCGCCCGACGTTGCGGTCAACGCTTGCGGCCGATGCCAGATATTCGCGCATCATGCGCTTGGCCCGCGCAACGTCGAGTCGGGGATAGTCGGCTTGGGGCAGTATCGGGTCGAGGCCGCGGAACGGCTTCCAGTCCGCGTCGCTTAACGGCAGCCAGGTGCGGTCGCCGTCGGGCGTCCGATTCGCGGTGTTGGCGTGCGGCGCCCAGTAATGGAGGTTGAGCAGGAAGGGGCGTTCGCCGTCTTGCCCGCGAATGAAGCGCACGGCCTCGTCGGTCAGAATGTCGGGCGTGTATCCGCGAACAACCTTGATCGCGCCGTCCGATTCGACCTCGGGGTCTTTCGATATTCCCGCCCCGTTGCGAAAGCCGTAAAACCTGTCGTAGCCGTTTCGGGTGGGCAGGTACTTGTCGAGAACCCCGAGATGCCACTTGCCGATGAACAGCGTTCGGTAACCGGCGGCCTGCAAGATTTTCGGCCACGTCGGAATCGCGGGGTCGAGGCCGTTATCGGGTTCCGCGCTCGGGTTGAGGTAGTCGGTGACGCCGAGTTCGGAGCCGTAACGGCTGGTCATCAGTCCCGCCCGCGACGGGCTGCAAACCGGGGTTGTGGTGAAAGCGTTGCGCAGCGCAGCGCCTTCCCGGTAGAGGCGGTCGATGTTGGGCGTGCGCGCCTGGTTGTTGCCCAGGGCGCCGATGGTCCATGCGGCCTGATCGTCGGCGTACAGAAAGACGACGTTCGGCCGCGACGGGGACGCCCCAGCCGCCGCGGCGCTCAGCAGCGCAAGACATAGACAGCGCTTCACGGGCAACGCTCCCTATTGTACAACAAGGGCTTCAATCTGAAACCGAACGGGTAAATAATGAAATAAGGTTCCATTTTTTAGTGCGTCCCGATCTGCGTCAAAACTCCGCAAGCGCCTTTTGGGCCAGGGCGGCCGCCCGCGGATAGCCGCCAGCGGCGGCAGCCTGGTAATGCCGCCGCGCGGCTTCTCGATCTCCGGCCGCCTTGTAGAGTCCGGCAAGGTTGTAGTGTACGGTTCCCAGGCCGGGGTCGATTTCGAGCGCTTTTTCGTAGATTGCCGCCGCTTCATCGAAGCGGCGGAGGGACACGAGAACCGCGCCGAGGTTGCCGTAGGCGTCGGCGTAGCGGGGTTCGGCTGCGATGGCGGCGCGGAGTTGCCGGACGGCTTCTTCCGTTTCGCCCTTGTTGGCCAGCACGACGGCGAGATTGTTGTAGGAAGGGCCGTGGCCGGGGTCGGCGCGGACGGCCTTGCGGTAGTAGGCGGCCGCGGTTTCGGCGTCGCCCTTGAGATTCCAGGCCACGCCGAGGTTGTGCAGCACGAAAACGGACGGCGGCGATTGGCCGGCGGCCGCGGTTTCGAAGTGTTCGACGGCCGAATCGGTCTGCCCGGATTGCAAGTAGCGGTAGCCGAGGTCGATGCGCCGGGGCAGATCGTCCGGCTCGACTTCAAGCTGCTTGCGCAGCCCGGCGATTTGCGCCGCGGCTTCTTTTGTCTGAAATTTTTCGGCCAGGATTTTCCGCTCGGCGGCCGTTGCCGGCAGCACCTGAAGCCATAAGTCGCCCATCTCCTGCGAGGTCTTCCAGCCGTAGGTCACGCGCAGCGGCGGATGGTTCGGGTTGCGCGGGTTGCCGGCGGAGTTGTCGTAATGGAAGCGCGTGCGCAGCGTGCTGCCCTTGGGCAGGAACACGGGTTGATTGTAGCGGTATTCGTCCTGCCAATCGAAGCTCCAATCGTCGATTCGCAGCAAGGAGCGCCGCGTTCCGTCGGGCAGGTCGGCCCATGCTTCGATCGATTTGCCGAGGTAATGGGCATGGGCGTACACGTTCAGCGCCTCGACATCGACGGGAAGGGTGAATGAGTCTTCCGTGCGGTAGTCCGACTCGCCGGCCGGGATATCGATCGTATTTTTCCCCAGGCGCAGGATAAGAGGTATGCGCGACGGCGCGCGGTCGGTGAAGTACAGGCCCAGCGACGATCGGATCGTTTCCGGTTTGCCGGTCGGAACCATGTGCAGTTCGAGCACCAGATCCGTCCCGGGGTCCAGCGTCCAGGCCATATCCGGCGGACGCAGAGCCGGCTGCTTTCCCGGCGTCCAGCCGACCCAGTGCCCTTCGGGGTCGAACACGGCGTCGAGCGCCATGCCGCCGTCGAATCCCGGTCCGTCCGCGGCCGCATCCTGCGCGCGCGAGCGCCCGGAGCGGTCGAGCAGCATGCGCGCGTGATGCACCAGGCGGGCGTTTCCGGGAAGGAATTCGAACCCGCGCACGAAGCGGCGCTTTTCAATGGGGATGGGGATGACGAAATTGCGGAAAACGTCGGGGCCGTCGGCTGGTACGGGAAACGCATCGGGCATGGCGACGATGAGGTCGGGTTCGCCGAGTTGCCGGCCCGCGGGCCAGGCCGGTTGCGGCGGCAGGTCGGCCGGGCTGCCTTGCGGCAAATCGCCGTCGAGCCAAGCGAGGAGAGTCCGCCGCTCTTCTGGCGTCAAGCTGCGGTCGCCGGCAAATTCGCCGTGCCCCGCGGCAGGAGGCCAGGGCGGCATGTAGCCGCTGCTGACGACGGTTCGGATGGACTTCGCCCGCTTGGCCGCATCCGAATAGCTCAGCAGGGAAAACGGACCGGCTTGGCCGGGTCTGTGGCAGCTTGCGCAGCGATTCCAGACGATGGGCGCAATATCGCGGTTGAACGTCGGCTCGACGG
This sequence comes from Bryobacterales bacterium, assembly GCA_965242705.1. Taxonomy (GTDB): domain Bacteria; phylum Acidobacteriota; class Terriglobia; order Bryobacterales; family UBA6623; genus CATQHP01. The sequence goes on along the minus strand of OZ251486.1, from coordinate 2,380,077 downwards.
CGGCCGACTGGGCCGCGAGCGCCGGGAACAGGCAGACAAGCAGGAAACCGGCGCAAAGACCCTGCACAGGCATGATTTTAGCCCGCGCGCCCGATTCCGGGGCGGGACCGCCGGCCGGCCCGTAATCGGGCCGGCCGCGTCCCGCTTCTCGGGGCAAGAGTCAGAACTCGAAGCGCAGGCTGAACTGCGTTTCGCGGCCCGGCCGGGTTGAGGTGATGCGCCCGAAGCCCCCGCGTACGGCGTCAGAGCCGCCGCCGCGCGTATTCGTATCGACGCCGCCGAAGTTGGTATGGTTCAGGGCGTTGAACAAATCGACCCGGATTTGCACGCGCATGCCCTCTTCGTTGAGTTTGAGGCTCTTGGAAAGAGACATGTTGACCGTCCAGGCTCCCGGCCCGTAGATCGAACGACGCCCCAGCGTACCCGGGCGAGTGGTGCGGTTGCCGCGCGCATTGCGCGGGACGTTCTGAAACGCATCCGGGTCGAGGTATTGGTAGCGGCCGTTTGTTGCGCTGCGGTTGTCGCCGCGAATCGCATCCGCATGGCTGCCGCCGATGAAATCGGGCCGCGCGCCCGGCCCGCTGGCGCCCTGATAGATGCGCAGCGGATTGCCCGTTTCGGCGGTCAGCAGGCCGCCGATCTGCCAGCCTTCGAGCAGCAGGCGCCGCGAAGCGCCGCCGCTTCCCCGGAACGGCAATTCGTATATCCAGTCCGTTACGAAACGATGCCGGATATGGAACGGCGTCGGCGCGTGGTTGAGCGTCAGGTTGGTCAGATCCTGGGGTTCTTCCCCTCCGCCGCAGCATGTATAGTCGCCGCGGAAATACGAGGTGTTGCTGCCCCAGGTGTAGTTGAAATTGGCCTGCAGATTGGCCGAAAGCCGTTTTTTCAACGACGTTTGCAGACTGTGGTAATCGCTGTTGTCGGCGCTCTGGTAATAGCGGAACTGGCGGGCGAAGTTGGTTACCGGCAGCCGGCCCGTTTCGCGGTCGTTGCGGTTGAAGCCCGGGCTGTAGATGAGCTTCACGCCGCGGTTGCCCACGTAGGCGATATCGAAAACCAGCGTGTCGGTCAACTGCCGCTGGATGCCGTAAGACCATTGCAGGCTGTAGGAGTTTTCCCAATTCGGATCGACGGCCGAGCCGGTGACGATATCGCTGGCGGCGACCAACGGCAGCACCTGTTCGCGCGTCGCTCCGTAATTGACGTTGAACTGCCGCAATTGCGAACGGTCGAGGCTTGCCTGCGTCGGCGTCGTCAGGTCGTTGCGCACCAGCTCGACCGGCCCCGAGAACAGGTTGAAGGGGATATAGAACACGCCGAATCCGCCGCGCATTACGGTCTTGTCGTCGAGCGACCAAGCGAAACCGAAGCGCGGCGACCACATGTTGTAATGCTCTTTCCACACGTTTTCAGCGGGCAGGAAGGGGCCGAACGGGCCGTCGCGGTTGAAGAACCGCCCGTCGCGCTCGACCGGAACGGTTGCGTAGTCCCAGCGCAGGCCGAGATTGAGCGTCAAGCTCTTGGACACGCGGATGTCGTCCTGCACGAACATGCCGAAGAAATTGCGGCGAATCTGGAACTCGCTCAAGCCGAAGTTGAAGAACGCCGATTCCGGGTCGTTGGCCACCGCATCGGCCAGAGTGTTGTACGAGAACCGAGGCGTGTCGGCGAGAATGCGGCGGGCGAAGTGAACACGGAAGAGGCCGCCGAATTTGAGCGAATGACGGCCTTTGCTCTTGGCGAAGTTCTGCTCGAAGGTGGTTGTGGAGCCGGTTTTGCTGAATTGCCTCGCCTGGCCGGCGTCGGGCAGTCCCGCGCCGAGTACCTTGGCCACGTTCAGAGTCAGCAGTTGATCGACGCGGTGCATGTCCGAACGGTTGTAACCGAAACGCGACTCGGTGGTCATGGTGGGGCTGAGCACGCGGTTGAAGGTGGCCGCCACGTTTTCGTTCAGGCCGTCGTGCGTGCGCGGATTCCCTCTGGCCAGCCTGGGCGTGAGTTGGAAGGGGCGCCCCCGGGTGTAGCGCGCCGTCAGCAGGGAATTGGCGTCGATCTGATAATCGCCGCGCATCACCAGATGGTTGTCTTCGTTCTGCTTGGCTCCGGAACCGCTGAAGAAAGCGCGCGCGTCGTCGGGGTTCGCCGGAGCTTCGGTGGGCAGATACCAAGCGTCCCAATAGGCTTTCGATTCGGGAATGGCGCGCGTGATCTCCTCGCGGAATTTCACCGACGGCACGAATCCGGTCAAGGCTCTTTGTTCGTTGAGCCGGTAACCTTCGAACGCTGCGAACAGAAAAACCTTGTTCTTGACGATTGGGCCGCCGAGCGAGCCGCCGTACTGGTGGTACACCCGCGACGTTTTGCGCGCCAGCAGATGGTTGTTGGCGTTCAGGCCGCCGGATTGATACTGCTCGAACAGGCTGCCGTGCAGATCGTTCGTGCCGCCTTTGGTGATGATGTTGAAGTTGCCGGCGACGGTCTGCCCGATTTCGGCGGAGAAAATGTTTTTCGAGATTTCGACTTCCTGCACGGCTTCCAGACTGACGCCCTTGATGAAATTGAAGTTCTGATAGAGCGAGATCGACGGGAATTCGGAATCGGGGGCGGCGTCAACGCCATCGACTGAAAACGAGAAGCCGCGCGGCGGAAGGCCGTTGATCGAGACCGTCGTGCCGTTTCCGGCGGACAAGCCGGTTCCGTTCTGCAGGATTCCGGTGATGTCGCGGCGCAGCAGGGGGAGCTCGTGAACCTGATCGCTGTTGAGATTGACGTCCTGTTCGGCGCTGACCGTGTTGAGCAGCGGCGCTTCCGCGGAAACGTTCACCGTCTCGGTCGTCACGCCGAGCTCGAGCGTGAAGGTCACATCGACTTTTTGACCCGAAGACAGTTGCATTCCCGTTTGTTCGTAGCTCTTGAAGCCGTCCGAAGAGACCAGCGCCGTATAGCTGCCGACCGTAACGAACGGTATGGTCACCTCGCCGCGTTCGTTGCTGACGGCTTCTTTGGTGAAGCCGGTATCGGCGTTCACCAGAGTGACCTGGGCGCCCGGGATCACCGCGCCGGTCGGGTCTTGCACGCGGCCGTAAAGCGTGGCGGTCGTGACTTGAGCGAAGCTCGGCGCAGCCAAAGCTACCGCCGTCAGTGCGCAGAAAGCGGCAAACAAAGCGCCGCGCGGCATGGTGTTTCGCATGACTCTCTCCTTATGAAAATGGTTTCGCAATTTTGCGGATTCTCCGGCAACGAAACCCGTCCGCTCAAAGAATAACGCTCGTATCGAACCGGTGTCAACAAAATATGAAACCAATTTCATATTTTTATTCAAGCGGGTTTGGCCCGCCCGCTCCTTGCTGTGTTTTGATGAAACAAGGGAAGGGACGCGAAGCCGCCGCCAATGAAGAAGAAAACACCGCTGAAAGAGCCTTATACGTCTCAGGCCGTACTGCGCGCGCTCAAGATGCTCGATATCCTCGGCCAATCGCCTGAAGCCCAGCCGCTGCAAGCGCTTTGCGAGCGGCTCGGTTTGGCCAAGGCCTCGGCGTTTCGGCTGATGCATACCCTTGAAGAAGCCGGATATGCGGGCAGGGACGCCTCCGGCGGGTACGTCGCCGTCGGCCGCGGGTCGCTGCAATCGGCCCGCTACCGCCGCCGGCTGCCCGAGTCGGCGAGCGCCGAAATGCTTCGCCTGCGGCGGCGGTTTCGCGAAACGGTCAGCTTGGCGGCGCTGTTCGACAACCATATAGAGGTCGTGGAAGTCTTTGAAAGCCCTGAGTTCATGCGCATGAGCAACACCGTCGGGCGCATCCTTCCGCCGCATGCCAGTTCGCTGGGCAAGGCCGTTACCGCATTCCAGAGCGAGCAGCGGCGCGAGACGCTGGTGCGCAGCTACGGCATCTACCGCTACACCGCGAACACCATCGTCGATGAGAGCCGCCTGCAGCAGGAATTCGAGGATATCCGGCGCCGAGGCCACGCCGTTGACGCGGAGGAGAACACCTTGGGCGGCCGCTGCCTCGGCGCGCCGCTGCTCGACGGGTCGGGCACGGCTTTCGCCGCGCTGAGCGTCTCCATGCCGACCAGCCGCCACAAGACCGAGAGCATGCAGCGGCGCATCGTCGAAGCGCTCAGGGAAAGCGTTGAAGTTGTCGTTCGCGAGTTCAGCGCGGCATAGACAAGCTCTCGAGCAAAGTGGAAATCGGTAAATTTTTCCAAAAATGAAACTTTTGTGCTAAATTGGAACTTCTGGGTTTCCAGGTGCGTGACGGCCCCATAACATTCCTTGCGGCGCTTCTGAATCCGACCGTCGGCGGAAAAAAACTCGACCTGGACGCCTTGGGCCGGAATATCGAGTTCGTGCTCGCCGCCGGAACGGACGGCGTCTGCGTGAACGGCGCCACCGGCGAGTATCCGCGCTTTTCCTCTGCGGAAAGGCGGCGGATTGTCGAAAGCGCGCAGGCGTTTCTACGGGGACGCGGCCGCTTGATCGCCGGCATCGGCGCCGCGGCGCTCGATGAATCGGTCGCTCTGGGACGGCACGCTCTCGACAGCGGGGCGGACGCTCTGCTGCTTCCTCCGCCTCACTTCTTTCGCTATGAGCCGCAGGATATCGCTTCGTTCTACCGCCAAGCGTCGGCGCGGCTGGACGGCTCCATTCTGATCTACAACATCCCTGCGTTTACGAGTCCCGTAGAGCCCGAGTGGATTGCGCGGCTGACCGCCGCGGAAGCCAACATCGTCGGCGCGAAGGACAGCAGCGGCAGCCTTGCAGCCTTGGCCGCGCTCAAGGAACAGCGGGCGGAAGTCCGCTGGGTCGGGAGTGACGAGAAAATTTCGGCAGCCTTGTCGTCGGGAGCGGCGAACGGCCTGATTTCCGGCATTGCCGGCGTGTTTCCCGAGGTTGTCGGCGAATTGGTCAACGCCCATCGAGCCGGCAACGGCTCCGCGGCCGCCGATGCGGATCTGCTGGAGATCGTCCGGCGCATCGAAAAGCTGCCGGCGCCTTGGGGGCTGAAGCTGTTGGCGCAGCGCCGCGGACTTGGCGAAGCGCATTTTGCTTTGCCCGTTTCAAGCGGCCGGCGGCGGGAACTGGCCGCCTTGCAGGAATGGTTCGAACGCTGGTCCGCCGAACGCCGCCTGCCGTCTGTAGCCTGAAAATCTGCAAGAATCGCCGAAAGGCCTCGGGAAGCAGCCATGTTCTGCGCCGCGGCGCGGGCGGCTGCGATTTTGCGGCGCCGATGCAAGCGCTGAAGGATATACACTATCAGTGCCGGCTTTCGCGGGAAGTCTTCCGTTTCGAGCCCGGAGGCGGGGTCGTTGCCCGCGAGGCCGCGCGATTCCTGCGCCGGGTCGAGGCCGGCCTCGCATGAGCTGCAGAGAGGGGGTAACCGCGGTGAATCGACGCTATTTTTTTGCAGGAGCGGCCGCCGCGGCGGCCGCCGCCCGCCGCGCGGCTCCGGCCGCGGGCGGCAAGGTCAACCTGGCTTTCGTCGGGACAGGCGGGCGAGGGCGCGGCTTGCTCAGAAGTTTTGCGAAACTGCCCGACGTCCATATCGCGCATCTCGTTGACGCCGATCAGGCTTCGCTCGAACGCGCTTTTGCCCGCCTCGACCAGATCGGAGTCGAGCGTCCGGCGGCCGACGGCGACATGCGCCGCGCTTTCGAGCGCAAAGACATCGACGCCGCGGTCATCGCTACGCCCGACCATTGGCATGCGCCGGCCGCGCTGCTGGCCTGCGAAGCCGGCAAAGATGTTTACGTCGAGAAGCCTTGTTCGCACAACATCCGCGAAGGGCGGCTGCTGCTCAATGCCGCCCGTTATCACAAGCGCATCGTGCAGCACGGCACGCAGGCGCGCAACCGCCCTTCGACTCTGCGCGCGATCGACTACGCGCAATCGGGCAAGATCGGCAAGGTGCTGATGGCCAAGGCCTGGAACATCCAGTTGCGCGAGGACATCGGGCGCAAGCCGGACGGTCCGGTTCCCGAAGGCGTCGATTACGATACCTGGCTCGGCCCCGCGCCGTGGATTCCGTTCAACGAAAACCGCTTTCATTACAAATGGCATTGGCATTGGCATTTCGGCACCGGGGACGCGGGGAACGACGGCGCGCATCAGTTGGACATCGCCCGCTGGGCGCTGGGCGCCGGCTATCCGCAAACGGTTTCGGGCATGGGCCGCAAGGTGTTTTTCGATGACGACCAGCAAACTCCCGACACCATGAACGTCACCTTCGACTACGGGGACAAGGCCATGATCTGGGAAATGCGCATCTGGACGCCGTACAAAATGGCGGGCGTGGACAACGGAGTCGCCGTGTACGGCACGGAAGGCATGGTCCACGTCGGCCGCTGGGACCGCCGTTGGGGATTCAAGGTCTTCGATGCGCAGGGCGGGGAAGTCATGCGCGGCGAGGAAAGCGAAGCCGGAGACGAGGCGGCCGTGAGCGCGCATGCGCGGGACTTCATCGACGCGGTCAAATCCCGCAAGCAGCCCAACGCCGACATCGGCGAAGCCCACCTGTCGGCGATGCACTGCCACTTGGCCAACATCGTCTCGCGCACGGGGCGCACGCTGCGCTTCGACGCCGAAAGCGAAACCGTCATCGACGACCCGGAGGCGAATCTCCACGTCGGAAGACGGTACCGCAGGCACTGGGGAACGCCCAGGCATGTATGAACGCGAGGGGCGTCGAGAGCCGAAAACTTCGCGTTCGGGGAGGTGAAATGGAGTTTCGGTCGATTGTTTACACGGTCGAAGAGCGCGTCGCCGCGATTCAACTGAATCGCCCCCAAGCGTACAACGCGCTCGACGAGCGGACGTTCCGGGAGCTTTTTGCCGCGGTCTCGGAGGCCGACGCCGACGAGGGCGTGCGGGCGATCACGATTACGGGCGCCGGCAAGGCGTTCTGCGCCGGCGGCGATATTGCCGAGTTCGCCGCGGAGATCGACCGCCCGAGCAAGCTGTTGAAGCGCATGACGCTTTTCGCGCACGGCGCAATTTCGCGCTTGGCGCGCTCGCGGAAGCCGTCGCTGGCGATCGTCAACGGGGTCGCCGCGGGCGGCGGCATCGGGCTTGCCCTGGGAGCGGATCTGGCCATTGCGGCCGAGAGCGCCAAGTTCCATCTGGCCTACTCGGGGTTGGGCGTCAGCCCGGACAACAGCACGTCGTTTTTCCTTCCCCGCCTGGTCGGCATGAGGCGGGCGATGGAGTTGGCGCTGCTCAACCGCGCGCTCTCCGCGCAGGAAGCCGCGGACTGGGGCTTGATCAACCGCGCCGCGCCCGATGACAAGCTGGCGTCGGAAGCCGCCGGCATCGCCGCCCGCCTCGCGGACGGGCCGACCCTCGCCTACGGCGCAACGAAGCGGCTGTTTCACCAGAGCTTCAGCAATACTCTCGAAAGCCAGATGGAATACGAGGCGCAATCGATCGCCGCCCTCAGCGAAACGCCCGACTTCCGCGAGGCCGTGACGGCTTTCGGCGAGAAACGAAAACCGGCGTTCAAGGGGATTCGCTGAACCCCTGCCTTTCCGCCGCGTTCCGCGGCGGCTGTGATACAGTGCAATTCGCAATGCCGCGCCGAGTTGAGGCCAGGGCTCGTTTCATGATTCCGGCAGTCTTGGCGGCGGCCGGCGCCGGCGGTTGGGCAGCCGCTCCCGCATCGGGCGCGGAAGCGCTCGAAAGCCCCGCCGCATACTCTGCGGAGTCCGTCCGCGAGGGGCGCAAGGCGTATCTCCGGCTTTGCCAGTACTGCCACGGCCAGGACGGCCGCGCGCAGGCCAATCCCGATTTCGACGCGCCCAGTCTGCGCCGGCCGCGGGACTGGCGGATGGGCGCCGGCGACGAGAGCCTCTTCCTGTCGATACGCGACGGGGTCGGCCACGAAATGCCTCCGTTTCGAAAGCAACTCAACGACGAGCAGATTTGGCGGGTCGTCCATTTTCTGCGCAGCATCGGCCCGGAGGAATACCGCGGCCAAGCCGGCGAATAGCCGGGGAGAAACCATCATGGCGAAAACCAATCGAGTATCGCGGCGCAAGATTCTGGTCGGCGCGGCGTCCGCTGCCGCCGCGCCTGCCGCGTCCGCGGCGGCAACGGAAAGCAAGCGTGAAATCCTGGTCCCGCAAGAGACGCCCGCATCGCTGCGCGAGGCGCCGCGGCCGGCCGACTTTCCGATGACTGGGGCGCAGGTCTTCGCCAAGGCGTGCAAGGCGGAGGGGCTCGCGGCGCTGTTCTGCGCGCCCGGCAACTATACCGTCATCAACGCCATCGCTTCCGAGGGCGTTCCCAGTTACGGCGGCAGGACCGAGGGCATGATGTGCTCCGCCGCCGACGCCTTTTCGCGCGTGACCGCCGAGGTCGCCGCGGCGTCGGGCACGGAAGGCCCCGGCTTCACCAACATGATCATGGGCGTGGCCGCGGCCAACGCGGCGCGTACGCCGCTGCTGCTGCTGGCGAGCAACATGACCGTGGGGCTCGACGATACGGAACAGGCCATCCAGCGCGGCTACCAGCAGCCCACGACCGTCGGGCTGAGAAAGTACGGCAAGCGGCTCATCGACCCGCCCCGCGTCCATGAGTACGCGGCCTATGCTTTCCGCCAGTTGAAAACGGGCGTGCCGCGGCCGGTGCATCTCGACTTTCCCGGCGAGGTGGCGCGGGCGGTTTTCGAGTCTCCCGAAGACCTTGCCTACTTCCATGATCGCGCGAAGTACCGCACCGAGTCGAAGCCGCATCCGGCGAAGAAAGACATCGAGCGGGCCGCCGGCATGATCGCCGCGGCGGAGCGTCCCATTATCGTTGCCGGCGCGGGCGTTTTCTACAGCAAGGCTTGGGATGCGCTGCGCGCGGCGGCGGAAAAGGCCGATATCGCCGTTGTCGAATCCGGCCCCAGCCGCGGCCATTTCGGCGATGAGCATCCGCTGTCGGCGAATACCGCGCCCGACGCCCTGTTGAGCGCCGATCTGATCGTCCTCATAGGGCAGTACGTCATGCCGACCATCGGGGAATTCGCGTTCGACCCCGACGCCCGTTACATTCGCATCGACCCCGACCCGGCGGATATCGGGCGTAACTTGCCGATCGATCTGGGCATCGTCAGTTGTGAAAAGGCCGCGCTCGAGGCGCTGGCCGATACGCTCAAGAAGGCGAAAAGACCCGCTTGGCGGGACGAATTGGCCGCCGCCCGCAAGGCGTTCGAGGAGCAGAACGACGAATATTACCGGCTCGGCCTGCAGCACAGCGAGGCGGCGCAAGCGGTTCATCCGGCGGTGATCGCCCGCGAACTCGGAGATTTCCTGTACAAGGCCGATCTCGACCCGCGGCAAACGACGGTCGTCTCGGGCGGCTACGGCATCGCGCGCTACACGCGGCGCTTCCTGCGGGCGCACCGTCCCGGACAGATTTGCAACGGCGCCTATCAGTACGGCGCAATCGGCCCCGACGTGGGCTATACGGTCGGCGCCGGCGCCGCGGTGCAGCAGGGAATCGGTTCGCACAAGCCGTACAAGGGGGCGCCGGTCGTGGCCGTGACCGGCGACGCGGGGTTCGCCTACTCGGGCATGGAGATCGAAACGCTCTCGAAATACCGCATTCCCGCGGTCGTGATCGTGTACAACAACAACGCTTGGGGCGTCTGGCGCAACGGCCGCAGCGGCGGCAGAGGCAACACGGCGCGCGCGCAGCATATGTATCTTTTCCAGGAAAATCTGCGCTACGAAAAGATCGGCGAGGCGCTGGGCGGACGCGGCGAGTACGTCACCGCCGCGGCGGAGTTCCGCCCGGCGCTGGAGAGAAGCTACGCGGCCGCGGCCTCGCAGGGCGTTTCCAGCGTCATCAATTGCCAGGCGGTCAAGGAATTCTGGAGCTCGCAGGACTACCCGCCGGGCCTCTTGCAGAAAGTCGAGCCGGGCTGCATGGCCTACTACCACTGATGCGCGGCGCGGAGCGCACGGCCGACGACGTCGAGCGGTCGCTGCGCCGCTACGCCGACCGCGGCGTGTTCCGTTCGTTCAGCACGGGCGGCGCGCGCGGCGGCAAACGCAAATTTTCCTTCGATTACCTGTCGCCGCGGCGCATCGAACTGGTGTTCGATCCGCGGACGGGTTCGCTGACCCTGCCGCGCCTGCTGCCCAACGCCCCGGCCGATTCGCCGATTTACCGCGATCTGAAAGCGTTTGTCCGCTCGCGGACGCTGCCGGAAGTTCCCGATCACCGCCGCATTCATCCGGCGCGCGCAGCGCTGATTTGCTCCAACCGCAAGGGATGGGTCACGCTCAAGGTGGTTCCGGCGGACGGCGACGTCGCCTACGCCTGCCGCGCGGCGGTCAAGCTGATCGGCGAGGTTTTTCTGGGGTTCCTGAACGGCCCCTACGCGGAATACATGTTCGCCAACTTCGACCGCGCGGAAGAGTAGGCGGTCCTACGGAGCAACCGCCAATCCTACGACAAGCTCGCGGATTGCGGCGTCCAATTCCCTGCCGCCGTCCAAATAGGGCCGCCATGCCGCTTCGAGGACATCGAGATGATCGGGCCAGGCGCGCTCCCACAGGCCATGCCGGAGGGCGTACGGCGCGTAGCCGGGGATGCGCCGCCGCACGATCTCGCCCGTTGTGTAGAACAGGACGGCGTGCCACAAGGTTTTCCGGGGAAGCAGGCGGCCAATCGAGCGGGCTTGCCCGCTGATCGCTTCCCGGATTTTGCCGATGAGGGCATGGGAAGCCTCATGGAAAAGGATTTCCAGGCTTTCCTCCGCCGACTCGTCGGGGTTGTTGCTTGCAATCGTGATCCGCGTCGGATACAGCGTTGCATAAGCGCCGGCCCAATTGGCATGAAAGACGACGTCGGCGCGTATCGCGCGTTCGGGCCAGGCGGTTGCGTAGGCTGAGGCAAGCCGCTCTTTCAGAGCGCGCTCATGTTCGGCCAGGAGCGGGCGCAGCCGGCGGATCCACGCACGGTTGCGCAGGTCGTGTTCCCGCCAGCGGGAGCGGTAAACCGGCGCCGCCGCTTCGAGCACCGCGGCAAGATCGGCATCGAGTCCCGCGCCTTTTAGAGAAGCAGCGCCGCCGGCATCGCTGAGGGCGTTCTTGATGACCGCCATGTCTCGTTGGAGCAGGTCTTTGCCCGCGAACGCCGTCTGGTAGTAGTCGAGCGCCCGGTTCCAGGCCTCGGTCTGCGCGCGGGCGGACGACATCGAGGCTGCCGATTTGTCCGCCGCCGAATCGAACGCTTGCCAATAGAGAAAGTGGTGCAGATTGATCCAGAACCCGCTTTGGAATCGAAAGGCCGCTTGCTCTTGCGCTTGACCGAGCGCGGCGGCGGGGAAGAGCAACCATGCAGCGAGGGTTATCCAGCGTCTTGTCTTGTCGTGCGTAGTTGCCGGGTGTGACGCCATGGGAGCTTTTTGCGGAGGGAATTCTACCAGAGGCGGCGGCGCGAAATCGCGGAGAAAAAATCCTACAAAAAATTGCAGAATTGCTTTGACAGGCGTCAAGGCGGCCTATAGGATACAGGTATGAAACACTTGCTCTCCTCTTCTATCGTTGCATGCGTGCTCGGCGCTCTGTCGATGCCGCCTGCTTCCTTGGCCAACGGCGGCAATCATTGCGCCGAAAAATCGGTGGCGGCAAGCGCCGTCCGCACTCGCGAGGACGTTCGCGCGTTCGTCGAGTGCGCCTACGAGTATGCGCAGCAGAACGGCGACATGGAAGCGTATCGCGCGTTCCATGAAGATGAGCGCTGGAAGAGCGGGTCGATTTATGTTTTTATCGACGTCGCCTCGCCTCGCGGCGAAGATGCCGTGTCGCTGGTCTTTCCGCCCGACCCGCAGCAGGAAGGGTCGCCTTGGGGGCCGCTTCCCGACATATACGGCAACGACTATTTCCCGGAAGCGGACCGCATCCTGAAAAACTTCGGCGAGGGCTGGATGTATTACTCCTACATCAACCCTGCGACCGGAAGGGACGAACCCAAAACCACGTACTTGAAAAAGATCGACTGGGACGGCATGTCCGCGACCATCGGCGCGGGCATCTATCTGCGCGATCTGCCGGGAACGTGCGCCCCGGCGGAGGTCAACGCGGCGGCGCTCGCAGCCGAGCCCGGCGCCGAGCGCTTGCAGGAACTGGTGCGCTGCGCGGCCTACCGCTTCGAGGAAGCGGGCTATTTCGCCGCCTTCGAGCTGCAGAACAACATGCGCTGGCGCAGCGGCTCAATTTACATCTTCGTGCTGAACTCGCGGGGCATGCAGTATTTCAGCAGCAATCCGGTCACAGTCGGCGGCGCGGCCGTCGAGGAGTGGAACGGCAGCCTGTTCATGGAGCGCGACGTGGCCTCGCCGGCGGCGGCTTTCGGCGAATCGACGCTGTACTACGACGCCCTGAATCCGATGAGCGGGCAGATGCAGCGCAAGGTTGCCTTCGTCAAGCGCGTCATGGTCGGCGGCGAAGCGCTGCTGGTCGGCTCCGGCTACTATCTGCCGTAGGCGGGCAGGCGGTCTTGCCGGATCGCCTGCCTCAATCTTCGGGCAACCCGAAGCAGTACAGCGTCGATGAGAAATCGACTGCATAGACCTGTCCGTCGGCGACGGCGATGCCGGTGAAATGGCTCCAGGTCTCGAAGGCGTCCGGCCCGGAGTCGTAGAGCACCTTTCCGGTTTGGGCGTCGAGGGCGCGCAGCCGGGCGTTGTCTTCGTGCTCGATGCGCTGCGTGTCTTTCAGCAGTTCCTCGGATGAGTTGAACTCTCCGAAGGGCATGATTCCCGCGCTGACCGACTGCCGGGCGTTCTCGCCGTTCGACAGGACGAACGCCGTGTCGTTGGCGATGACGACCGGTTCCGGCACGGCGAAGTCGCCGCTGACCCACTCGGGCTTGAGGTAAGGCTTGCCCGATTGGGGGTGGTCCGCCACGGTGAAGGCCATGACCGAGCCGTTGGGGTTCGGGCCGTTCGTAATCGGAAATTCCGGCGCCTTTACGGACATCGGCCCCCAGGTCGGCGCATAGAGCCAAACCTTGCCGTTGTCGTCCGCGTAGCTCGAAAATCCGCCCCATAGGCCCTTGGCTTCGAACCACTCGTCATCGTTCGACAGCAGCGGCGTGGTGTACAGATTGTCATGGTGGGTCAGGCCGCCCATATTGTCCGCGGCCATCAGGTAGAGCACGCCTTCCTTGCCGCCGATGACGACAAGCTCGCGATCCTTGTATTCCAGCACCACGGCGGAGGCGGTGATATCGAAATCGCGCTTCCAGACGTATTCCCAGTTGGCGGGCGTGAAGTAGTCTTCCAATTCGAGGGTGTCGGGATTGAGTCGGAACATCGTGTTGCCGAAGATGCGCCGGCCCGGATTGTAGAGGGCGTCGCCCGTTCCGGCATAGATGCCGCCGTCTTTGCCGATGGCCGCGCCGCCGCGGCCCCAGACGCCGGCGCCGTATTCGGGCGTCGAGCGCCAGACGCGGATGACGATGTTTTCCGGATTGGAAACGTCGATCGAAGACACGCCCGAAACCGTGTCGCCGCAGTTTTGCGACAAGGTTGTGTAGAGCACGTCGCCGATGCGGTTCAGGCTCCAGGCCTTGGCGAAGGCCGGAACCCACTGCTGGGAGCGGAACTTTTCCTCTCCCGTGGCCAAGTCGAGAGCGTAGAGGCGTCCGTCGGTCGAGACGGCGTACAGCGTGTTCTTGGCGACATCGACGGTCGGCGTGGCGTTGAGCCCTTTGGGGCACAGCCACATGCCGGGGACCTTGTTGACCACGTCGGTCTTGAACTGCTTTTCCCAGAAAATTTCGCCGTTCGCCGCGTCGATGGCGTAGAGGACGTCCCCCGTGCCGGCGATATAGACCAGATCCTTGCGCGCGCGGCGTTCCGTCCCGGTGCGCACGTCGGTTACCACGATGGGCGCGGTCAGCGCGGCCAGAGACTTCGGCTCGTTCTCGACCTTCGTCTTCCATTTGAGGACCATGCGGCCGACGTTTTCCCGGTTGAGAATGACCTCGGAGCGGGCCCAGCCGCTGCGCCGGGCGTCGTAGCCGAAGGTCGGCCAGTCGCCCGCCGGGCACGGCGGCGTTGCAGCGAGCAGCAGAAGAGGCGCGAGCCTGAAGATTTTCATGAGTAGCGATCCTTTCGTGAGAAGCCGTTGGAACGACTCTCCAATTGTAAGCCGACGCCGACATTGCGGCGGGGCGGACATTGCGCCGTCCTTGTCTGAATCAATAGATTTCCTCCGGCGAGCGAAACACCTGCCGGCCGTGCCAGCGCAGAAAGTTGGGATGCGGATGCTCGCCGGCGCGGGGAACAATGCGCAGGCGGCGGCCGCGGAAACGGCCGAGCCAGTCGTCGAACCCCGGACCGCTTGCAACCGCGGCAACGGCGACGACGAGATCGCGCGGCGTCAGGGTGAAGGCTCCTTCATCGAACAATTTGTGGTGTAGCATGCAAAGCGCGAGGCCGTTGCGCACTTCGTTCGGGCCGCGCGCCGGCCGCCAACGGATATGCGCGGCTTCGACGCCGACCAAGTTGCCTTCCACGCGGACGCCGTAGGCGCAAACCGCGCATTGACCGCCGTAGGCGTCCAGCACGATACGGCGGAATTCGGCGTCGCGGCGCTGCTGCATGGGCAGCGCGAAATCATCCGCCTCAGGGGTTGCCGCTAGTGTCCTCGCCGAGGGATTCATGCCGACCGCCCGCAGGATTTCATCGTGCCGCGTGGCTGGAAAATGCGCATGCAGGAGCGACTCGGCGATGCTCCAGGCGAGATTGCCGCCGCGGCGCAAGAGATCGTAATCCTTTTCGAAAAAACCGCCTCGGATGTCGTGCTGCATGAGACTGGATTTGTATGCATCGCCGCTCAACGTCCGCATTACAAGCTCTGGGCGGTCAATCTCCCACACGCCGTCGTTCCGCATCCGCCAGAACGGCTGCTCGGTATGGATTGCCTTGCGAACCGGACCGAATTTTTCCAGCAGCTCGGTCAGTTCCCGGTCGACGAGCGCATAGAGCGGCATTCGCTCTTCTCCGTTGAGGCAGCGGCCGAGCGCCCACAGCGCCAACAGCGGCTTGTTCGGCGCCCTTTCGCTGCCGCTGCTCCATACCTTGAGATTCAGGAACCTGTTCCAGAGATCTTTGGATGCGGCGTTCACGATATCGTCCGGGCCGGTTGCATTGTAGCGATTCCGTCAGGAACGGTGAGTGGGAGCGGCGCTGGGGTGCGGCCCGGCGGATTTTTCCCGTTCCGGCTCGGTTTGCGGGATCGTCTGCTCGATAAAGCGGCGCGCCGAGTCGGCCATGCGCTCGGCGTCCGCCGGTTCCGGCGTCAACTCGGCGAACTTGACCATGTCGGCGTGATGGAGGAATTCCTGCAGCAAATCCTTGTGCGCTCGTTCGACGGCATGCGAGCCGCGCATCGCTTCGAGAAACTCTTCGGTTGTCTGCTCGGGCGCGCGCAAGCCGAAGCGGTCTTCGATATAGCGCCGCAAAATGCTTGAAAGCCGCCTGTAGAACGGCTTGACAACGCCTTGCGCGGGCAGGTTTTCGGCAAGCAGCGCGCGCATGGCCGCGAGCGCGGTTTCATGAGGCAGGGGCGGCGGCGCGGCGGCTTTGCGCTTCCGTTTCCGCCAAAGGAAATATCCCATGGCGGCGGCCGCCGCTGCTGTCAACCCGCCCAATGCCCACCACCACCAAGGCGCCGGAACGTCCACGGGGCCGCCGATATCGCGCAGGTCGGCGTTTTCGGGATCGTCGAGCACGCTCGTCACCGTGACCGTCACCGGGTCGGTCGCGATTTCCGTCGAGCCGTTCAACGTGACGGTCAGGGAAGGGACGTCGAATTCCCCGGGCAGGAACGGTTCGAGCGTGTAGCTGTGGCCGCGGGTCACGCGGCCGTCCTCGCCGAGGCGCGCCGCCGCGGGCCGGTCGCCCGCCGCCTCGAATTCGCCGAAGTCCGCCGCCGGATTGGGAAAAGCGACCCGGTCGGATTCCGCCGCTTCGACTTCCAGCGTCAAGAGCAGGGTTTCGACGGTCGTCAACTCGCGGCGGTCGAGCGTCAGCCTGAGCGTTGCGCCGTCCGCTTCGCGAACCTGTTCGACGGTTGCGGCGGGTTCGCGGTCCGCGGGCGCACAACCCGCCGCGCAAAGCGCGAGCGCCGCTGCCGGAAGCAGCCGGCGCGCCCTCCGCCGGCCCGTCGGGATACTCACCGCCGCCGCTCCCGCTTGCGGAACAGCAGCATCAGGCCGCGCACGTAGTCTTGCCCGGTTTCGACGGCAACCTGGTCGATGTTCATCGATCGAAAAAGCTCGCGCATCTCGTTTTGCCGCCGCGCGGCGGCTTGCGCATATTGGCCGCGGACTTTCCGACTGGAAGTATCCACCAGCACGCGCCTGCCCGTTTCTGCGTCTTCCAATTCAATCAATCCCACGTCGGGCAGCGCCGCCTCGCGCGGGTCGGCGACCGAAACCGCGATCAGGTCGTGGCGCCGGGCAACGATGCTCAGCGGCTTGCGGTAGTCCGGCGCAAGGAAGTCCGAGACCAGGAAAACGACGCCCTTCTTGTGCGTAATGCGGCCGAGATAGTCCAGCGCCTCGGCGATATCCGTGCCTCGGCCTCGAGGGCGAAAGTTCAGCAGATCGCGGATCAGCCGCAAGACGTGCGAACGTCCCTTGTTGGGGGCGGCGAACAACTCGACGCGGTCGGTGAAAACGACCAAGCCGACCTTGTCGTTATTCTTGATCGCCGAGAAGGCCAGCAGAGCGCACAATTCAGCGGCAACTTCGTTTTTGAGTTGCGCACGGCTGCCGAACGCCCCCGAGGCCGAGAGATCGACCATCAGCCAGACCGTCAACTCGCGCTCCTCCACGTAGCGCTTCACGAATGGGCGCCCCATGCGCGCGGTGACGTTCCAATCGATCGTGCGAATCTCGTCCCCGGGAGCGTATTCGCGGACTTCGTCGAACTCCATCCCGCGGCCTTTGAAAACCGAGTGGTACTCGCCGGCCAGCACGTCGTTGACGGCTTTTCCGGTCTGAATTTCGATCAGGCGGATTTTCTTCGCAAGCTCTTTCGAAATCATGGGCGGCGGGTCGGTGCGGGCTGCTACGGAACATCGACGGTGTCGAGTACGCGCTTGATGAGGTCTTCCGAAGTCAATTCTTCCGCTTCGGCCTCGTAGGTGACGATGATCCTGTGCCGCAGCACGTCGTAGGCAACGGATTTGACGTCCTGCGGCGTCGTGTATCCGCGGCCGTGCAGCAGCGCCCGCGCCCGCGAGGCCATGGCCAGGAAAATCGTCGCCCGCGGCGAAGCTCCGTGGCGTATCAACTCGGCGACGTCGAGACCGTAATCGCCGGGGTTGCGGGTGGCTTCGACGAGGGAAACGATGTATTCCTCGATTTTGGCGTCCATGTAAACTTCGTCGGCCAAGCCGCGCAGCCGGACGATATCCTCCGGCGCAATGATTGAAGCGGTCTCGCAGGCGGTTTCGGATCGCGCCATGCGCCTGAGAATCTTCAATTCCTGCTCTTTCGACGGATAGCCGATGCGCAGCTTGAGCATGAAGCGGTCCACTTGGGCTTCGGGCAGAGGGTAGGTTCCTTCCTGCTCGATCGGGTTCTGGGTCGCCAGCACGAGAAAAGGCCGGGGCAGAACGAAGGTCTCGTCGCCGATCGTGACTTGGCGCTCTTGCATCGCCTCCAGCAAGGCGCTTTGCACCTTCGCCGGCGCGCGGTTGATCTCGTCCGCGAGGACGATGTTGGCGAATACCGGCCCCTTCTTGACGGTGAACTCGCCGTTTTTCGGACTGTAAATCAGGGTGCCGATCAGATCGGCCGGCAAAAGGTCGGGGGTGAACTGGATGCGCTGGAACGACGCTTGAACGGCCTGCGCCAAAGTCGTGATCGAGAGCGTCTTGGCCAGCCCGGGAACGCCTTCGATCAGAACGTGGTTGTTGCAGAGCAAGGCCAGCAGCAGGCCGTCGATCAAATCCTCCTGTCCGACGATGACCTTGCCGATTTCTTCCCGAATTTGCGACAGCAGCGGAGCTTCGGACTCCACGCGGTCTTGGATCGCTTTGACATCGACGGACAATGCACTCTACCTCCGGAACCAGCGGGTCTTTTGCTTATGCTATCCCACCAGAGCGAAGGCTTTTTTCATGGCGCGGGCGACGGCTGCGGCGGCTTGGTCGTCGTCCATGTCGTTCAACGTCCGATTGAACGGCTCGGCGCGGATTGGGCCGTCGTATCCGACCGCGGCAAGAGCGCCGAGGAACGCCTTGGCGTCGATCACGCCGGTCGCCAGAGGCAATTCGCGCTGGTTGTCCCGCTGCAGGTTGCGCTCGATCCCGCGGGGGGCGTCATTGAGATCGGCGGAGACGATATCGCCGTTCGAGAGCGCCATGATGTCGTCGGCGGTTTCGTAGGCCGTCCACCAGTGCCAACTGTCGATGATCAAGCCGATGTTCGACTTGCCGGTTTCGGCGATGAGCGCTTGGCATTCGGCCATTGAATGCACAAAGGCATGGCGGCGC
Organism: Bryobacterales bacterium; assembly: GCA_965242705.1. Taxonomy (GTDB): domain Bacteria; phylum Acidobacteriota; class Terriglobia; order Bryobacterales; family UBA6623; genus CATQHP01. The sequence goes on along the minus strand of OZ251486.1, from coordinate 2,361,567 downwards.
GCGGTCCACAGATGCTTGGTGCCGAGATACTCCAGTCCCAGGCGCAAGCCGTGATCTTCCAGCACGGAACCGACTTCGCGCAGCCGGCGGGAAGTTTGCTTGAAGTTTTCCAGATAATTGAGCGCGCCGCTGCTCGAGGGTACGGCGGTTCCCACGCGCTTGACTCCGGCGCGTTGCAATGCTTGAGCCTCGCGCGGCAATTTTTTCAGGCCGGCGGAGAAATCGGCGTCATCGCTGCGCAATCTTACGGGCAGGCTTGCCGCGGCCCATTGCAGGCTGCGCATCTGCAGCGCTTCGACGTAGCGGGAAACGCCGTCTTTCAGCAATTGTTGGCCAAAGGGCTGGACGGACTCGAACCCGTGCTTTGCGGCCAACTCGATCGAACGGCTCTGGTCGGCCCGGATGCCGATGCTGCCGGGAATGAAGGCGATGGTGAACTTCCTGCCTGCCGCCGCGGCGGCGCCCGCGGCCGCCGGCGCAGCGAGGCCCCGATAGAAAAACTGCCGCCGCGTACTTTTCGCCATAGCGCTGCTACTTTAGCAAATCGACGGACGAATGCAGAGGCTGCGAAGCCGGCCGGCGGCTGAAGCGTTCGAACGTTACGGCACGTCGGCGAGCGGGACGCGGACGTACTTGATCCGTTCCCGCTTCCAGGTATAGGTCACGTGCAAATCGCCGCCGCTGCCCTGGATAAGCGCCGGATAGGAATACTCGCCCGGCTCCGTTTCGAGTTCGAGAAACGGTTGCCACGAATCGCCGTCGTCTTGGGAGACGGCGAGGTTCAAGGGCGTGCGGCCTCGCTGTGCGTGGTTGTAGATCATCACGACGCGGCCGTCGGCGAGCTTGACCGCATCGACGCCCGCATTGGGGTTCGGCAGCGTGGTTTCGCGGGCCGGAGTCCAACTGCGGCCGCCGTCGAAAGAGTCGGCGTAGCAGATCGCGCCGATATTCCGCGCCCGCGTGAACATGCGAACGCCTCCGCCGGAGCGCGGAATCAGGGTAGGTTGAATGATGCCGTAAGGCTCGCGCGGGTGGCTTACCGGGCCGTGCTTCGTCCACGATCGCCCGTGGTCGGTGGAGCGCTCGACCCAAGCCGACCACGAGCGGTAGCTTTCGACCGACGAGCCGGCCAGCACGTCGCCGTTGGGCAGGATTAGCGGCTTGGCGCGGATCGGCCCCAGCAAGCCGGCGGGAAGAGGCTGGGCGGCAGACCAAGTGCGGCCGTCGTCGTCCGACCGCCGGTAAGCGCCTGTCCACTGGCGGGGATCCGCGCCGAACTTGTAGAACAGCCAAGTCGCGCCGTCCAGCGTTCGGAACAGCACCGGGTTCCACGTCGGCGTGTTTTCATGGCGCGCCATCTCTTCGGGCGCCGACCAGCCGCCGGCGCTTCGCCGCGACATCCATACGGCCACGTCGGGATGCTTTTCTCGCGTGCCGCCGAACCATGCCGCGAGCAGATCGCCGTCTTTGGTTTCCATGACGGTCGAGGCGTGGCATTGCGCGAACGGGGCGTCGGTGAAAACGAACTCTTCGCGCGGAGCGGCGAAGGCCGCGAACGAAACGAAGCAAAACAGCAGCGGTTTTCGCATCGGCGTCATGGCGGTATCCGGTTGCTCCGCTATGGTAACAGCCCGCGGCGGGACTGCGCGCCGCGGCATCCGACCGGGCGCGGGAGAGAAAACTCCGCGTCTTGCTGCGGATGAAAGCGATCCTCGCGGTTGAAACGCAATGATTTCTCGTAGAGCCGTCTGAAGATGAGCGGCAAGTTGATAGAGAATAGTAAAGGCCATGCTCCTGTCGATACCCGCCGCGGAAAGCAATGTTCCATCGCCGTGTTGGTCGGGACAGGACTCGTCGGCGTTGTACCGGGGCGACTGCCTCGAGCTCATGGAGGCGATACCTGAAGGGAGCGTCGATTGTATCTGGACGGATCCGCCCTATCTGCTGTCGAACGACGGGATCACCTGCGTCGCCGGCCGCATGGTCAAGGTAAACAAGGGCGACTGGGACCGCAGCCGCGGCGTCGACCTGGACCATGAGTTCAACCGCGCGTGGTTGGCCGCCTGCTACCGCGTCCTCAAACCGAACGGCTCCATTTGGGTAAGCGGTACGCTGCACGTATACCTGAGCGTCGGCCTTGCGATGCAGCAAATCGGTTACCGGATACTGAACGATATCGTGTGGGAAAAACCGGCGCCTCCGCCGAATCTCGGCTGCCGTTGTTTCACGCACGCCACCGAGATGCTGCTTTGGGCGACCAAGGCCGCGAAAGGCAGCCGGCATCGACATACGTTCAATTACGAAGCCATGAAGGCGGAAAACGGCGGCAAGCAGATGAAGAACGTCTGGCGCATCGCGCCGCCCGCCAAAGACGAGAAGCGCCTCGGCAAACACCCCACGCAAAAGCCGCTGGCCCTGATCGCGCGCTGCCTGCGCGCAACGACCCACAAGGGCGACTGGGTCGTGGATCCGTTCTCCGGCTCGGGATCCACGGGGATCGCCGCTTTGACGCTGGGACGCCGCTTTGTTGGTTTCGAACAAAACGAAGATTATGCTCTGCTCGCCGCGCGCCGACTGAGCCATGCAGATCGTTCGGATGTTGCCGGCCTCAGTGCGCCGCGCGAGGAGCCGCCGGAACAACTTTTCGAAGCTGCATAGCCATGCAACGAAATGAACAGATCGGGCGGCCTTGTTCAACCATGCATGAAGGGACCCGGGCGCGGAAGCCGGTCGCGCGCTTTCTACGCGCGCAAGCAACTCGTCGAAAAAATACTTGGAATCGGAGACTGAATCCGGCGACGATGCGCGGAACACTCAAGGCCGACGGCCGGCTTGCCTTCGCCGTTGTCTTCTCTGCGGCGGGGTTGTGCGCCCAGCAGGCCGCGCTGCGCGTCACGGTATTCGACCGGGCGACGGGAGAGGCCGTCGAGGGTCTCGCCGCCGAGCATTTCGCCGTTATCGACGACAAGAGGCCGCTGCGCGTGGAGTCGGCGAAGCCGGCGCAGGGGCCGCTCGACGTCCTGTTGCTGGTCGATGCCAGTTTTTTGGGGGAAATGACGCGGCCGCTCGCGCCCGCGTTCATCGACGGCCTCGGAGACGGCGAGCAGATGGCGCTCGTTTCCTACCGCGATTCCGCCGATTTGGAGCAAGACTTCACCGCCGACAAGCCGTTGCTGCGCCGCGCGGCCGCCGCCATTCGTTACGGCAACGCGCCGCGCATTGCCGATGCGCTTTTCGCCTCGCTGGACGGCGGTTTCGAAAACAGCGCCGGACGCCGAGCCGTCATGCTTTTGTCCGCCGGCGTCGAGGGGCGCAGCCGCAGCTCGCAAGTCGAGGTTCTGTCGCTGGCGCGGGAGAAAGGCGTTTCCATCTATGCGGTGTTTGTCGAGGCGGCGGACCGAGGCCTGTTCCGCGCCCTGGCGATGCGTTCCGGGGGAGCCTACTTTCACGCCAGGCAGTTTCAGGGCGCCCCGGAGATACTCAGCCGTCTTGTTTTCGCCGCCGCCCGCAGCCAATACGAACTGACCGTGAACGGCGCCCGCCTGATCGGCAGCCGCGTCGAGGTCAAGGTTACGCGGAAGTCGAAACGAAAGCTCGCCGCTTCCGTTCTGGTTGTCGAGTAGGAGTTATTCCGTCGAGCCGCCGCCGCTGCGCCGATCGTCCTTGGGCGTCGCCAAGTAGCCCGCGATATTGTCTTTGTCGATCTTGTTGACAACCAATTCGTAGGGGACGCGAGACCCGTGGACATAGAACTGCACGGGCTCGAGCAGGGTCTTGCGGCGTTTCACGATCTTTTTGTCGTCCGCCCAGAGATCGATCGAGTAACGGTTGCGCTTGCGGTCGGTTCCGGTGATCTTGATGCGCACCGGGCCGACCTTCTGCGGCTGGTTGCTCTTGCGCATGTCGAACTCGTAGTAGTTGCGCTCGCCCAGTCTTTTCAGCGCCGCGAGCTCTTGGCCGTTGGTGGCGATCAGTCCGCTCTGGACGCCGAGATCGCCCCGCACGCTCGACAGATCGGCAATGGTCTTGTCCAATTCCGCTCGGGTTTTGTCGATCTCTTCCTTGACCGTCGTCACGCGGCCGTCGAGCGAACCGACCTTGCTGGTCGTGTCTTCCTCAAACCGTTCCAGCCTGCCGCCCACCGCGCTGAGCTTCGCTTGCTGTTCCGCGGAAGTTGCTTCGAGTTTCTTTTCGATGGCGCCGGCCCGGCCCAACGCGCGGCTTTCGACCTGGTTCGCGCGCCGGCTCAACTCTTGTTCCGTCGATGCGACCAGATTTTTGACCTCGCCGACCTGCGAATCGATCCGCGTGGCCGTGCGCTCGACGCTGCCGTCCAGCAACGCCAGCCGCTCGTTCACGACTGTAAATTGCTGACCGACTTCTTCCTGCAGGGCGCGGATCTCCAAAAAGGAATACACGTTGGCGCCGACAAGCAGGGCAATGGCTATCAGCAAAACGATGGCGATCGGAGGCACGGAGCCTTCGCCGGCGTTCGCGGCCCGCCTCCGCACCGGTTGAACGATTCGATTCGACACGATGGATGCACTCCTCTTTCAAAAGCGACGAAGCTATAGCTTCACTCTATCAGCTTGGACGAGGCGGATGCTCAGGCCGGTTTCACCTGGGCGGCAAAAACCGGGGCGCGGCGCAAACGATTCGCGCTCCCGCCGGTGCTACGCTGGTCTTTTCATGTCCCGACCGACGATCGTGATCCCCGATGACTACCCGGCGGTATTGGGGCCGAGCGCGGCCTACCGGTCGCTGACGAGCCGCGCGGATGTCCGCTACCACGACAATCTGCCGGTTTCGGCCGATGTCTTGCTCGACCGCGTCCGCGATGCCGAGTACGTAATCAATATCCGCTCGTCGGTTTCCTTTACGGCAGAGATTCTGGCGGCCTGTCCGAAACTCAAGGTGCTTTCGCTGTGGGGCACAGGCACCGACCATGTCGATCTCGCGGCCGCGGCTCGTCTGGGCGTGACCGTAACCAACACGCCCGCGGTGTCGGCAACCGCCATGGCCGAGCACGCTTTGACGTTGATGCTCGCTGCAGCGCGGGAAATTCCCCGCATCGACGCCAAGACGAAAAAGGGCGCTTGGCCCCGCGGCTTCGTGACGCAGCTTCACGGCAAGACGCTGGGCGTGATCGGACTGGGCGCCATCGGCATGCAAACCGCGCGCATCGCCCGCGGCATCGGCATGGAGATCATCGCCTGGACGATGAACCCGGCCGGCAAACCGCTCGACGAGATCGGCGTCCGCTTGGTCGATCTGGATACGCTGTACCGCGAAAGCGACGTGGTCAGTCTGCACTTGCGCCAGTCGTCGGACACGATCGGCTTCATCGGCAGGCGCGAGTTCGAACTCATGAAGCCGTCGGCGATTTTCATCAACACCGCCCGCGGGCCGATCGTCGATGAAGCGGCGCTGCTCGACGCCTTGCGCTCGAAGTCGATCCGCGGCGCGGGACTGGATGTTTACGATACCGAACCGCTGCCCGAGAACCATCCGCTGGCGGCGCTGCCGAACGTCGTGATGACGCCGCATTCGGGAGGCGTGACGCCCGAGGCGCTCGAAGCCGGGCTGCAGCTTGCGGTGGACAACGTCTTCGAGGCCATCGCCGGCAACGCGCCGCACCGCGCGGCCTGAGTTCCAGGGGAAAGAGGGGCGAATCGTGCGCAATGCAGAACGGCGAAGCTGCATGGGGCGGCGTTTGCTGCCGGTTGTGTTCATCGCCTGCGCCGGCGCGGCCTCCGCCTCGGCGCAAACCGTCGGCCCGGAAAACGGTTCGCTGATGATCGTCGGCGGAGGCATGCGCGACCCGGCGATTTTCAAGCGGTTTCTCGATCTGGCCGGCGGGCCGGAAGCGCCCATTGTGGTGATTCCCACGGCCGGCGGCGCGGAGTCCTACGCCCCGCAATGGTCCGGGCTCTCGCGCTACCGCAAGCTGGGCGTGCGCAACGCAACGGTGCTGCACACCTACGACCGCGCGGAGGCCGACCGCGCGGCGTTCGCCGAACCGATCCGCCGCGCCCGCGGCGTCTGGTTTCCGGGCGGGCGGCAATGGCGTCTTGCCGACGCCTATCTCCACACCAGGGTCCACGAGGAATTGCGCAACCTGCTGGCGCGCGGCGGGGTGATTGGCGGAAGCTCGGCGGGCGCGACGATCCAGGGCTCGTATCTGGCGCGCGGAGATACCGCAACCAATACGATCATGATGGGCGACCACGAAGAAGGCTTCGGCTTTCTGCAGGGCGCGGCGATCGACCAGCACTTGCTGCGGCGCAACCGGCAATTCGATCTGCTCGAGGTAATCCGCGCACATCCTCGATTGCTCGGCATCGGCATCGATGAAAACACCGCCATCGTCGTAACCGGCGATCGCTTTGAAGTGATCGGGCAGGGCTACGTCGCTATTTACGACGCCGAGCGGCAAATCGATACCGGCGGCGATTTCTACTTTCTGGCGCCGGGAGACCGTTACGATCTCGCCGCGCGGCAGGCGTTCCGCGACCGCCCTGCGCCTCTTGAACGGATCGTCCCGCGGCCATGACGATCGGCATCGCCGGGGCGTCCGGGGCGGGGAAGACGACGTTCGCCAAAGCGCTCGCGGCCGGGCTGCCGGATGCGTTGCTGCTGTCGATGGATTCCTATTACCGCGACCTTGCCCATTTGCCGCCCGCCGAACGGGCCGCCGTGAACTTCGACCACCCCGACGCCGTCGATTGGGAAACGCTGCTCGAGCATATGGCCGCGCGCAGCGCCGGGCGGTCCGTGTCGGTCCCGCGTTACGATTTCGCAACGCATACGCGCCGGACCGAGCCGCAAGCCGTTCTCCCGTCCGCATCGACCATCCTGGAAGGCCTCTTTGCGCTTTGGCATCCTCGACTGCGCGGGATACTCGATTTCGCCGTTTTCGTCGATGCGCCCGACGGCGTTTGCCTGCAGCGCCGCCTCGCGCGCGATACCGCCGAGCGCGGCCGCACGCCGGAATCCGTCCGCTTGCAGTGGGATCGCCACGTGCTGCCGATGTTCCGCCGGCACACGCTGCCGACGCGCCGCCATGCCGATTTCATCGTCAACGGCGAGATACCGCCCGCCGGCGAGGTCCGCCGCCTGTTCGCCTCCCCCGCGTTTGCCGCGCGCTGTGTCGAGCCCGCCCGCGCCGGTTGACCGTTTCCGCCTCGCTGCTGACCGCCCGATAAACTGAAGTTGGATGATTCAGATCACCGCGGCCGCGATGCGCTACGGCGCCCGGGTGCTGTTCAGCGGCCTCGACTGGCTGATCTCGCCCGGCGACCGCGTGGGCGTCGTCGGCGCCAACGGCGCGGGCAAATCGACCCTGCTCAAGATACTCAACGGCGCGGAGCGCCTCGATTCCGGCTCCATCGCCATGCAGAAGGGCATCCGTATCGGCTACTTGCCGCAAGACGGCCTGACGCTTGCGGGCCGCACCGTTTTCGAGGAATGCCTGAGCGTGTTCGATGAGGCCGTCGCCCTCGAGCGGGAGTTGGAGGAATTGGCGGAAAAGATGTCGGTTTTCGACCCGGCGGGCGCTGAGTACCAAACCGTCATCGACCGTTACGAGTGGTGCTCCAATCGTTATGCGGCGCTCGACGGCTACACCAAGGAAGCCCAGGTCGGAACGGTGCTCGCCGGTTTGGCCTTCCCGAAAGAAGACTGGGGGCGCCCCTGCGAGGAATTTTCCGGCGGATGGCAAATGCGCGTCGCGCTGGCCAGGTTGCTGCTCGAAAAGCCTAACCTGCTGCTGCTCGACGAGCCGACGAACCATCTCGACCTGGAAGCCCGAAACTGGCTCGAAGATTATCTCAACGACTATCCCTACGCCTTCCTGGTCATCTCGCACGACCGTTTTTTTATGGATACGACGGTCAAGAAAATCGTCCATCTGTGGAACGGGCAGGCGCATTTCTATGCAGCGAACTATTCGCAATTCGAGAAGTTGAAGGAGGAACGCCTCGAACGCCTGCGGGCCGCCCACAAAAACCAGCAGAACCGTATCGAGCAGCTTGAAGCGTTCATTCAGCGCTTCCGCTATCAGGCGACCAAGGCGAAGCAGGTTCAGAGCCGCATCAAGGAGCTTGAAAAGATCGAGCGCATCAAGATGCCGCCCGAGGAGAAAACGATCCGTTTCCGCTTTCCGCAGCCCCGCGCCTCGGGGCGGGTGGTCGCCGCGCTCGACGGCGCCGACAAGAGCTACGGCGAGACCCGCGTTTTTTCCAACGTTTCGCTTCACGTCGAAAAGGGCGACCGCATCGCGCTCGTAGGAGCGAACGGGGCGGGGAAATCGACGTTGATCCGTCTGCTCGCCGGAATCGACCCGCCGACCGCCGGCGCGCGCAAAGTCGGGCACAACGTCGATGTCGATTATTTCGCGCAGGACCAGTACAAGGAACTCGACCCCGAGGCCGTGCTCTTCGACGATCTGGCCTCGCGCGTACCGAGATCGGACGACGCGCAAATTCGGGGCTTGCTGGGCTGCTTCCTCTTTTCCGGGGACGACGTTTTCAAGAAAGTGAAGGTGCTCTCCGGCGGCGAGCGCAACCGCTACGCGCTGGCGCGGATGCTGGCCAGTCCCAGCAACTTCCTGCTGATGGACGAGCCGACCAACCACCTCGACCTGCGCGCCAAAGACGTGTTGCTGCAAGCGCTGCTCGACTTCAACGGCACGCTCGTTTTCGTCTCGCACGACCGCTATTTCATCGACCGCCTGGCGACGAAGGTCTTTGCTGTCGGCGGCGGCAAGGCGGAGATTTACCCGGGCAACTACGAGGACTATCTATGGGCGCTCGAGCGCCGGGGCGTTGTGGATGAAGGGCCCGCTCCCGCGGTCAGCACGGAGCTGCAGGCCGCGTTGGCCGCCGCCGGTCCCGCTGCCGCCGGAGATTCTCAAAACGGCTCTTCCGGCAAGAGTTCCGCGAAACAGAGGAAGCGCCTCAATCCGTTGAAAGCCGAGAAGATGCGCCAACGGGCGGCCGCGCTGGAAAGTGAAATCGCGGCGCTCGAAGACGAAAGCGCCGGGCTTCAATCCGAGCTTGCCGCGAGCGGCCGCGACCACCGCCGCCGCGGCCGGGTGCTCAGCGATCTCGAGGCTCGCCGGCGGTCGATCGATGAGCGCGAAACCGAGTGGGCCGAACTGGTCGAGCAGTTGGATGCGTGCGGATAGCGCCTCTTCGGTTATCCGTTGCGAAACTGCGCTCGTCTCTTATTCGGCGGCATCCTTACTGACGACGCTCTTACTCAACGGCAATCGTGACGCCGGGCCGTGCTGCGCACGGCAGTCACGGGTTGGGCCGCTCTGTGCGCGGCGGTCGCGGGTCGGCGAGTCACGAGTCGCGGGGCGGGCCGCTTCGCGGCGTCACTCGACGGCGCCCTTATTCAACGGCAATCGTAGCGCCGGATTGGCTGATGCGGCCGGCGACGGCGAGGCGCAACTCGGCGGCGTTTGACGGGGTGAGGTTGCGTGGGATTTCCACGACCACCAAGTTGACGCCGGCCATGTCCGGGGCCAGTCCCGAAAAACGGACGTTCTCCGGCGATACCGCGTATGCGCCGACCCAGACCCGAGGGCGCGCCGCCGTATGCCGCAGCACGACGTTCGAGCCGTCTTCGAGGCAGACGCCGTCCGGGGCGCACGAGTTCATGCCGTCGGCCAACGGCGGCTCCACCGCGCCCAGCCCCGTGGCGTAAATCTCCAGCACGTCCCCGGCGCGCGCCGGACGGCTGCCCGCGCTGAAACCCAGCGGCGCGGCCAAGTCGGTCGTCCCCGCGAACGTCGCCAGCGCCTGGCCCTGGCCCGCGCCCGGCCCCCCGCCCGAGACCGTGAACACGCCCGGCGCATGGGGACCGACCCAGAAGCGCCGCGGCCAACTGCTCTCGCCGCCGGACTCCACCACCACGCTCGCCAACGCCAAGCCGCCCGCCGCTACGGCTTCGCCGCCCAGCGCCCAGGGCAACTGCGCCTCGATGCGCCGCGGCCCTACCGCCATCAACGGAACCGCCGCGCCGTCGATCAGCACCCGCACGCCGCCCAGGCTCGTCGGCAGCGGATAGCCCGCGTCCGCGATGCGCTCGCCCGTCAGGAAGTTCACCCCCTGCACGATCACCGCCGAGCCCGGCGCCAACGGCAGCAACTGCGGCCCGAACAGCCCCGCCTCGCCGTAGGCGCTCATCCGCGCCGCGTTGAATACGCCGCCGTTCTCCGACACCGCCGGACCGGTCGGCGGGGGAACCTCCAGCACGATGCGGATCGCGGCCGAGACGCGCCCGCCGGAGCGGATGTACAGCCGCCCGCGGTGGGTTCCCGGACGCAGCCCGGCCGGGTTGACCGCTACCGTCAGCGTGGTTTGCGCGCCCGCGGCCAGCTTGCCGCTGCGCGGCGAGGCCTCGATCCAGCGCGCGCTCGGTATCGCTCGGAAGTCGGCCGCGCCGCCTTCGGCGTAGAGCGTAATCGTCTGCTCCTCCGGCTCGCCGCCCCGCGCGGGCATGAACGACAAGGCGAACGACTGCGACAATACCGCCGGCTCAGGTTCCGGCCCGGCCGGCGCGGGAGGAGGCGGTGGGAAGGTCACCTTGCGGACGCGTTGGTTGACCGTATCGGCGATGTACAGGTTGCCCGCGCCGTCCGCGGCTATGTCAAAGGGGCTGTTAAGTTGCGCCTCCGCCGCCGCACCGCCGTCCCCCAGCGACGAGCCGCCTCCCGCGACCGTGGTTATCACGCCCGCCGCGTCCACCTTGCGGATGCGGTGGTTGCTCGCATCAGCAATGTACAGATTGCCCGAACCATCCACAGCCACGCCCCAAGGGTCGTAGATTTGGGCCTCCGCGGCCGGTCCCCCGTCCCCGCCGTAAGCGCCGTCCCCGGTTCCCGCCACAGTGGAAATAATCCCTGTAGCGGCGTCCACCTTGCGGATACGGTGGTTGCTCCTGTCAGCGATGTAGATGTTGCCCGCGCCGTCCACTGCTACGTCATAGGGCAGGTTGAGTTGGGCCGAAGCGGCCGCGCCGCCGTCTCCGCTGTAGCCGCTCGCCCCCGTTCCCGCGACCGTGGAAATAATCCCCGTAGAGGCGTCCACCCTGCGGATGCGGTGGTTGCCCGTATCGGCGATGTACAGGTTGCCCAGCCCGTCCAGCGCCACGCCATAGGGCAAGTTGAGTCGGGCCGAAGTCGCCGCGCCGCCGTCCCCCAGCGATGAGCCGCCTCCCGCGACCGTGGTTATCACGCCCGCCGCGTCCACCTTGCGGATGCGGTGGTTGTTCGAATCGGCGATATACAGGTTGCCCGCGCCGTCCAGCGCCAGATGGTAGGGCTCGTTGAGTTGAGCCGAAGCGGCCGCGCCGCCGTCCCCGCTGTAGCCGGCCCCTGCTGTCCCCGCAAACGTAGAGATATTCCCCGTGAGGGCATCCACCTTGCGGATGCGGTGGCTCAAGTACCCGGCGATGTACAGGTTGCCCGAACTGTCCGCGGCTACGCCGTAGGGCCTGTTGAGTTGGGCAGCAGTAGCCGGACCGCCGTCCCCGCTGGAGCCTTGCACCCCGTTTCCCGCAACCGTCTCGATGGTAGCGGCGTTTTGCGCCGCCAAGCGGGGAGTGAAGAGCGGCGAGTGGAGAACAAGCGCAGCCAAGGCTACGGCCGCCGCCGAGTAAAGAACGCGAGACCCGCGCCCGCGCGAAAGTCCCGCCTTGCCGGCAGGGAACAAGCCGCGGAAAACAGAGAGAAGGGAGAGAAGATGCCGTAGGTTAGAGAGCGCGGAGAGCGCGCTTCTCCTTATACGGGCTGACGGGCTGACGGGCTGACGGGCTGACGGGCTGACGGGCTGACGGGCTGACGGGCTGACGGGCTGACGGGCTGACGGGCTGACGGGCTGACGGGCTGACGGGCTGACGGGCTGACGGGCTGACGGGCTGACGGGCTGACGGGCTGACGGGCTGACGGGCTGACGGGCTGACGGGCTGACGGGCTGACGGGCTGACGGGCTGACGGGCTGACCTTTCCTTATTGTACATCTCTCTCACCTCTCCTCGCAACATGGAAACCCCATTCTGAAGCAAAACAACCTGTTTTGCAACAAGAAATCCGCTGCTCAACCAAGAATACCATCCGCGCCGCCCATGAAGCCCTATCCTTTCTCTTTCCGCTCATGCTTTTCAACGGCGCAACGCATTCCTCTTGCCTTCACTCGCCACTTGCCACTCGCCACTGTGAGGCCGCGAAACGGCCTCACCCAGCCGCAGCGTTGCCGCGCCGAGCGATCCGAAGTCGGCTTCGATGCGGTCGCCGGGGGCAATGGGCGGGGGCGCAACGCATGTGCCGGTCGTCACGACTTCTCCCGCGCGCAGCGTTGCGCCGATGCTCGACAACTCGTTGACCAGCTAGGCAAGGGCCGTCAACGGCGAGCCGAGCACGTTGCTTCCGCGGCCTCGGCGCACGGTCTCGCCGCCCGCTGAAGATCGCACGGTCAGCCGCGCCTCGCGCGCGGCCAAGTCGATTGTCCGCCACGACTCCGGCGCGGCCTCGCCGAGCGTGAACTCGCGGGCGCAGGCGTTATCGGCGATCAACTGCGCTTCGCCGGCGCGGGTGAAGTCGATGAAGCGGGAATCGGGTATTTCGATCGCCGGATGCAGGCTTTCCACCGCTGCGAGCGCTTCGCTCTCGCCGTACGGCTCGGCCCGCGGCGCCAGATCGCGCCCCATGCGGAAGGCGAACTCGGCTTCGGCGACGGCCATGCGGTTGGCGCCGAAGGGCCGCTCCGCGCCGCTCGGGAACGCGCGCTCGGCGAGCAGCCTGCCCGCCAACGGGCCGTCCACGGCGATATGCACCTGCCCGGCGCGGCTCGTGGCCGCGATCTTCCAGCCGTAAAGCGGCGCGCCGCTGCGTTTTTCGAGCAGGGCTTGAATGCGGTAGCCGTCCGCGCGGCCGGCGGGCCGGAGCTTCGGGGGAAGCGCGTCGATTTGCCGACCATGCCGCCAGAGGCCGAACAGCAAGTCGGAGGCGGCCTGGATTTCTGCGTTTCCCAGCATGGGCGGCCGCCATTCAGAACAGTTCGTACAGCCGATGCTCGCGGATGTAATCGCAAACCTCGGCGGCAACCACGTCGAGCAGCGAGCCGCCGATCTTGATGCGGTGGCGGACGATGCTCGACGAGGCCGGGTGCAGCGGCCCTTCGCGCCAACGCGCGCGAACGCCTTCCGGGGGGCGCGCCGCGCCGCCCGCGCCGGGGCGGTTGACGACGAGGAACTCGACTTCGCGGGCGACATCCCGCCAGTTGCGCCACGAGCGGACTTCGGCGAAGGCGTCGCTGCCCAGGATGAAGCGCAGCGGCTCTTCGAAGGCGAACTGCCGGCGCACCTTGCGGATCGTATCCCAAGAATAATGCCGCTCGCCGGAGTCTCCCGGAGCTTCGAGGCGGCTGGGCGTCAAGCGGGCGTCCGCGGCGCAGGCCAACTCGACCATGCGGTAGCGGTGTTCGTAGGCGGTTTGGCCGGCGCGGGTCTTGTGCGGCGGGTTGCCGCTGGGGATGACCAGCACGCGGTCGAGATGAAAGGCGTCGGCGGCGCCGACCGCCGCGGCGGCGTGCCCCGCATGCATGGGGTCGAACGTGCCGCCGAAGATCGCCAGTTTCACCGCTGAGCCGCCTCTGTCGCATCCGCGCGATCGTCCGCCGCGGCGCCACGCAGCGCCCGCACCATCAAGCCGATTTCCTGAACCAGTTGCTTCACGCCTTCTCCGGTCACCGACGAGACCGCGCGCAACTTCAGTCGTTCGAGCTTACAGAATTTTTCCAGTTCGCGCAGGCGGCCGCGGTCTTGCATTGCGTCCAGCTTCGTCGCCGCGACGATCGTCGGCTTGGCGGCAAGCTGCGCGGAAAAATGGGCGAGCTCGGCCTCGACGGTCCGATATGCCCGCACCGGGCCGCAGTCCGATGCTTCGCTGACGTCGATAAGATAGACCAGCACGGCGGTGCGCTCGATATGCCGCAAGAAGCGGTCTCCCAAGCCGTGCCCGGCGTGCGCGCCTTCGATCAGGCCGGGGACGTCGGCAACCGAGAAGCTGTCGAACTCGCCCAAGTCCACGATGCCCAGGTTCGGTTCGAGCGTGGTGAAGGGATAGTCGGCGATTTTCGGCTTGGCGGCGGAGATGCGCGAGATGAGCGTCGATTTGCCGGCGTTGGGGAAACCGATCAGCCCGACGTCGGCGAGCAATTTCAACTCGAGCCGCAGCGTCCGCGCCTCGCCTTGCTTGCCGGATTCGGCGAAACGCGGCGCCTGATTGGTCGAGGATTTGAAGCGCGCGTTGCCGCGGCCGCCGCGGCCGCCGCGGGCGGCGGTGAAATTTTGTCCGGCGGCGGTGAAGTCGAACAGCTTCTCGCCGCTTTCCGCATCGAAAACCAGCGTACCCGCGGGCACTTCGAGCACGAGGTCGGCGCCGCTGCGCCCGGTGCGGTTGCAGCCTTCGCCGCTGCGGCCTTTTTCGGCCTTGCGCTCGGGTTCGTATCGGAAATGCAGCAGCGTGTTGCGGCTGCCGCTCGAACGCAGAACGACGTTGCCGCCGCCGCCGCCGTCGCCGCCCCACGGCCCGCCGCGGGGGATGAATTTTTCGCGCCGGAAGGCCACACAGCCGGCGCCGCCGTCGCCGGCCCTGACCTTGATAACTGCTTCATCGACGAACACGGTCAGCAGTCCGCGGCGGAAACGGCGTGAGCGGCGCGGCGGACTCCCGCTGCGTCTTGCCGGCCCGCGCAAGCGGTCGGCGAAGCTGAAGGCCGCAAGTGTCCGCCACCCAAAGGGTTACGCGCCCGTCTTTACCGTTCGCGTTACAACCCGCGCAAAAAAACACGGCGTCGAGCGCTTCAAACTGTTGCATCATACCGTTTCCATATCCAAGGCGGGTAACGCCGCCGCATGACTTTCGCCGCGGACCGCCAAGCTCGATGCCGGCAACGGCCCGCGCGGCGCGCCTTGCGGCGGTTGCCGCGCAGGGGCGTCAAGCGCGCAGGGCTTCCCGCTCCTCGCGTTCGCGCAGCGCCCGCTTGAGCTCGCGCGGGAAAACCTTGATGAAACGGGGCGCCATCGACTGCCAATGCTCCAGCACCCATTGCCCTTTCGGGCTTTTGGTGCAGCTCACGTGGCGCTCGATCAGGCTGCGCACGAAAACGGTATCCGCCGGGTCGTCGAACGGGTCGAGATCGATCTCGGCGTTGTAGAGCGCCTTTTCGGCGAAGTCGCCGTGCTCGTCGAGCACGTAGGCGATGCCGCCCGACATGCCCGCGGCGAAGTTGCGTCCGCACGCGCCCAAGATAATGACGCGGCCGTTGGTCATGTATTCGCAGCCGTGGTCGCCGACGCCTTCGACCACCACGGTCGCTCCCGAGTTGCGGATGCAGAAGCGCTCGCCGGCCATGCCGTTGACGAACGCCTCGCCGCCGGTCGCGCCGTAGAAGCAGACGTTGCCGATGATGATGTTTTCCTCGAAAACGAAATTCGAGCCGGCCGGCGGGCTGATAATCAGCCGTCCGCCGGAAAGTCCCTTGCCGAAATAGTCGTTGGCGTCGCCGCGCACCTGCAGCGTCATGCCTTTGGACGCCCAGGCGCCGAAGCTCTGGCCCGCGGCGCCCATGAAGTGAATCTTGATCGTGTCGTCCGGCAGTCCTTCGGCGCCGTAGCGCTTGGCGATTTCGTGCGAAAGCATCGTGCCCGCGGTGCGGTTGATATTGCGCACGTCGTAGGCGAACTCGACCGGCGCGCCGTCTTCCAGGGCGGGGCGGCAGAGCTCGATCAAGCGGTTGTCGATCTGCGCGGGGATGGCGTGGTCTTGCGCGCTGCTATGACGGCGCGCGACGGCCTTGTCCACCGGCGGGTCGAAGAACACCCTGGAAAAGTCGAGTCCTTTGCTTTTCCAGTGGTTGACCGCTTCGCGCACGTCGAGGCGGCCGACTTGGCCGATCATCTCGTCGAACTTGCGGTAGCCCAGCTTGGCCATGATGCGGCGCACGTCTTCGGCGATGAAGAAGAAGAAATTGATGACGTCCTCGGGCGAGCCTTCGAACTTCTTGCGCAACTCCTTGTCTTGCGTGGCGATGCCCACGGGGCAGGTGTTCAGGTGGCATTTGCGCATCATGATGCAGCCCATGGCGATGAGCGGCATTGTCGAGAAACCGAACTCGTCGGCGCCCAGCAGCGCGCCGATCACGACGTCGCGCCCGGTTTGCAGCTTGCCGTCCACCTGGACGCGAATGCGGCCGCGCAGGTCGTTCATGACGAGCACCTGCTGGGTTTCGGAAAGGCCGAGCTCCCAAGGCGTTCCGGCATGCCGGATCGAACTGACCGGCGACGCGCCCGTGCCGCCGTCGTGGCCGGAGATCAACACCAAGTCGGCGCGCCCCTTCGAGACGCCCGCGGCGACCGTGCCGACGCCGACTTCGGAAACCAGCTTTACCGAGACGTTGGCCTCGCGGTTGGAGTTCTTGAGGTCGAAGATGAGTTGCGCCAAGTCTTCGATCGAATAGATGTCGTGGTGCGGCGGAGGCGAAATCAGGCCGACGCCCGGGGTCGAGTGGCGCAGCCAGGCGATGGTTTCATCGACCTTGTGGCCGGGAAGCTGTCCGCCTTCGCCGGGTTTCGCGCCTTGGGCGATCTTGATCTGCAATTCGTCGGCGTTGGCCAGATAGTGGGCCGTCACGCCGAAGCGCCCCGAAGCGACCTGTTTGATCTTCGAGCGGCGGTCGTCGAGATAGCGCGCCGGGTCTTCGCCGCCCTCGCCCGTGTTCGAGCGTCCGCCGATACGGTTCATCGCCTTGGCCAGCGTCGTATGCGCCTCGGCAGATATCGAGCCGAAGCTCATGGCGCCGGTGCAGAAACGCTTGACGATTTCCGCCGCGGGCTCCACTTCGTCAAGAGGAACTTCCTCCGCCGCGTAATTGAAATCGAACAGGCCGCGCAAGGTGCAGAGTTGCTTGTTCAGGTCGTTGACGGTGCGCGAATAGTCTTCGTAGCTCGCCCAGCGGTTGCTGCGCACGGCGTGCTGCAGTCTGGAAACCGTGTCCGGGTTCAGCAGGTGCTGCTCGCCCCTCATGCGGAACTGGTATTCGCCGCCGACTTCGAGATCGGTGACGTCGTCGGTGACCGGCAGGAACGCCCGGCGGTGCTTTTCCAGCGCTTCGCGGGCCAGGGCGGCGAGGTTGACGCCCTCGATCTGCGAAGCGGCGCCGGTGAAGTACTTGTCGATCACTTCGCCGGCCAGGCCGATGGCTTCGAAAATCTGGGCGCCGTGGTACGACTGCACGGTTGAAATGCCCATTTTCGACATGACCTTGAGCAGTCCCTTGCGAATCGCCTTGGCGAAGTTCGCTTGCGCCTGTTCGAGGCTCAAGCCCGCGGCAAGCATGTTGCGGCGGTGCATTTCTTCGATGGTTTCGTAGGCGAGATAGGCGTTGACCGCGTTGGCTCCGAAGCCGACGAGCAGGCAGAAGTGCATGACCTCGCGCGGCTCGCCCGATTCGACGACGATGCCGACCTTGCCTCGCTTGGCGGCGCGGATCAGGTGATGGTGGACGGCGGCGCAGGCCAGCAGCGATGGAACCGGCGCATGATCGCCGTCCACGCCGCGGTCGGAGAGCACCAGCACGGCGGCTCCGGCGTCGGCGGCTTCCTCGGCTTCCGCGCACAGGCGGTCGAGCGCTTTTTCCAGGCCGGCCTCGCCCTCGGCGGCGGGGAACGCCGCGGCCAGGGTGCGCGCGCCCAAGGGCATTTGCGGTCCGCGCAGCTTTTCGAGGTCGGCGTTGGTCAGAATCGGCAGCGGAACCTTGATGACGCGCGCGTGCTCGGGCCGCTCGTCGAGCAGGTTGCCTTGCGGACCGATGTAGGTCACCGTGGACATCACCAACTCTTCGCGGATGGGGTCGATGGCCGGATTGGTCACTTGGGCGAAGAGCTGCTTGAAGTAACTAAAGAGCAACTGCGGGCGCTCGGAAAGGCAGGCCAGGGGGATGTCGATGCCCATCGAGCCGACCGGCTCGGCGCCGGATTGGGCCATGGGGCCGAGCAGCATCCGCTGGTGCTCCAGCGTGTAGCCGAACGCGCGCTGGCGCTGCAAGAGCGTTTCGAAATCGGTTCCGTTGACGGCGCGGGGATGAGGCAGATCGTCGAGATGGATCAGATGCTCATCGAGCCATTCGCCGTAAGGTTTTCGGTTGGAAATTTCCTTCTTGATCTCCGCGTCGCCGATGATGCGCCCTTCCTGCATATCGACCAGGAACATGCGCCCCGGCTGCAGGCGGCCCTTGAGCCGCACGTTTTCGGGCTTGATTTCGGCAATAACGCCGGTTTCCGAACCCATCACGACCAAATCGTCGTGGGTGACCCAGTAGCGCGAGGGGCGCAGACCGTTGCGGTCGAGCGAGCCGCCCACGTAGCGGCCGTCGGTGAAGACGATCGATGCCGGGCCGTCCCACGGCTCCATCATGGTGGCGTGGTACTCGTAAAACGCCTTCTTGTAGTCTTCCATGTGCTCGTGCGAAGACCACGCTTCGGGGATCAGCATCATGAAGGAATGCGCCGTCGAGCGGCCGGACTGGATCAGCAGCTCGAGCGCGTTGTCGATCTGCGTGGAATCGGAGCCGGTTTCGTCGATGATCGGCTTGATCTTTTCGGTGTCCGCGCCGAAGTATTCGCTTTCGAGCGTGGCTTCGCGGGCGCGCATCCAGTTGGCGTTGCCGCGCAGGGTGTTGATCTCGCCGTTGTGCGCCAGATAGCGGAACGGCTGCGCGCGCTCCCAGGTGGGGAACGTGTTGGTGGAAAAACGCTGGTGGACGAGCGCTACGGCGGACTTGAAGTCCGAGTCGCCCATGTCCGGGTAGTAGCGGAAGATCTGCGGAGCCAGCAGCAGGCCTTTGTAACAGATCGTCCGCGACGACATCGACGCGGGGTAGTAGCGCGCCAGTCCGCGGCGTTTCGCTTCGTTCTCGGTCGATTTGCGGATGATGTAGAGCTTGCGTTCCCATGCGTCGCCGGTCAGCGCGGCTCCGGCGCCTTTGCCGATGAACGCCTGCATGATGCACGGCTCGCTTTCCCGCGCCAGCCAGCCTATCGCCCGCGAATCGGTGGGCACTTCGCGCCAACCCAGCACGGTTTGCCCTTCGCGTTCGACGATTTCGCCGACCATGCGCTGCGCGGCGCGGCGGTCGTCTCCCTTTGCTGAGAGAAAGATCATGCCGACGCCGTACTCGCCGGGGGCGGGCAGGGAAAATCCGGCGGCTTCGGCCTCTTTGCGGAAAAACTCATGCGGCAGTTGCAGCAGCAGCCCCGCGCCGTCGCCGGTTTCCGGGTCGCAGCCGCAGGCGCCGCGGTGGGTGAGGTTCACCAGCACTTCGACGCCCTGCTCGACGATCTTGTGCGTCGCGTTGCCCTTGATGTTGGCGACGAAGCCGATGCCGCAGGCGTCGTGCTCGTTGCGCGGATTGTAAAGGCCCTGTGCCCGAGGCAGTGCGAACGTTTTGCTCATGAGATTTCCCGCATTGACGGCGATCGGCCGCGGCCGCTGAAACGCATTTCCAGCCTCGGGCGCTGCTTGGCGCCCGCCTGCCGGCCGAGGAAGCGTACTCGCCGACCCGCCCGTCAACGGGCGGCTCTGAGCACCCATGATAGCAAAAGGAAGCCGTTTCGCCGTGAGCGGAGCGCGAACGGCGGCGCGGGAAAATCCGATCGCGGTAAGGGGTTTGCCTTCGGCTTCGGAAAATATTCCGGACAAGTAACTCTGCGGCGCGGCGAGCGCCTTTACAGCCGAGGATGGGGGTCTTCACGATGAAAAATACGAATTCTTCCTGGGCTGGCCGCTTGGCCGCCGCCGCTCTTGTGTTTGCACTGGCCGCGGGAAGCGCTTGGGCTCAGGATCAGAGCCGCCTGTCCGGCGCCGTCACCGACACGTCGGGCGCGGCGATACCGGGAGCCAAGTTGACCCTGACCAACGTGGCCACCGGAGTGACCGCGACTTCCGAAAGCAACGAAACCGGGGTGTATATCTTTCCCTACGTCGCTCCGGGCGTTTACTCGCTGCAGACCGAGGTCGCCGGGTTCAAGACGTCGAATCAGACGGGAGTCGTTCTGGAAACGGGACTGACCCGCTCGGTCAACGTGCAGATGGAAATCGGCGAATTGACCGAAGTCATCACGGTAGAGGCGACGACGCCGCAGCTTGAGTCATCGACTTCTTCGGTCGGCCAGTTCATCGAGCGCGAAACCGTTTTCAACATGCCGATGATCAGCCGGCGCAGCGCTTCGCTCGTACGGCTGTTGGGGAACATCTCGTTCCGCTCAGAGGACGGCGGCGAACAGATTCCGAAATTTTCGATGGCGGGCGGGCGCTCGCAGAATCAGATGTGGACTCTGGACGGATCGGTCGTCCAGAACATGGCCATCGGCACGCAGCAGTTGGGCTTGAACCCGCCTGCCGAGTCCCTGCAAGAGTTCAAGGCCGAGGCGAGCAACTATTCGGCCGAGTTCGGCCGCGCGGGCGGCGGCTTCATCGTGATGACGACCCGCAGCGGAACGAACGACTACCACGGCGCCGCATACGAGTTCTTCCGCAACGACGCGATGGACGCGCGCTCTTTCTTCGCCCGCGAGAAAGCGTCGCTGCGTTACAACATTTTCGGCGCGTCTATCGGCGGCCCGATCGCCAAGAACAAGTCGTTCTTCTTTTTCAATTATGAAGGGGCGCGGCGCCGCGACGGCGTGACCTACTCGGGCGACGACGTTCCGCATGCGATTGAAAAAACCGGAGATTTCTCGAATCGCGCGGGGCTGACGCTGAGAGACCCGATGGGCGGAACGTTCGCCAACAACACCATTCCGCAAACCCGATTCGATCCCATTGCCGCGCGCATCATCGGGCTGTACCCCGACCCGAACGTAGCGGGAGACATCACCAGAGCGCCGGCCAACAACTACCGCAACAACGCTTCGAACGGCCTGGATCAGAACTACTACACGGCCAAATGGGACCACAACATGTCCGACAGCGACCGCGTTTCGGTGCGCTTCATGCATGTGAAAGATCCGCAGAACATTCCCGGCGTTTACCCCAACGATTTCGCCGATCCGCGGGCGGGCATTCGGCAAAACAGGCACCACAACACGACCGTCAACTGGATCCACAATTTTTCGCCGACGGTCATCAACGAGTTTCGCTTCAACTGGGGCGACCGCCTGCACATCAACCGCTCGGCGGCGCGGAATTCGGGCAAGAACGAAGAGTTCGGCATCGCCGGCGTCAACGGCGAATCGTTCGCGCGCATCAACGTCAACGGGCTGACGCCTCTGGTGCCCGGCAATCAAGAGCGAATCCAGACGCCTATCCGGACGATCGAGATCAACCAGAATCAGACCTGGATCCGCGGGTCGCATCAGATCAAGTACGGCTTCAACTGGCGCTACTCGCGCAATATCGACGACCAGAACAACCGCACCGGCGGGCAATTCGTCTTCGGCAACCGCGCGACGGGCGTCGGCACGGCGGAATTGCTGCTCGGCCACGTGGCCTCGGCGGATATCAACGACGCCGACATTCTCGACCGCAGGACCGACTATTTCGGCGTCTTCGCGCAAGACGACTGGAGGATCACAACGAAGCTCACCTTGAATCTCGGCCTGCGCTACGAGGTCGATACGCCGCTCTGGGATCGCAACAACCGCTTGAACGGCTTCGACTGGAGCGCCACCAATCCGGTTTCTGGGCTGCCGGGCGCGGTCACGTTTTTCGGCAGGGACGGTCTCGGCAAGTATTCGCACGACACCTACAAGGGCGCCCTCGGGCCGCGGTTCGGGTTCGCCTATCGGTTCGACGACGATACGGTGATTCGCGGCGGATACGGCATCAACTACTACGGAGCCTACCGCGGGGCGGTGCCCAACGCTTTCTCACTCGGCTTCAGTACGCAAGGGAACTTCATATCCCCGGACGGCGGGTTCACGCGGGCGCTCTCGCTGGCGGACGGCATGCCGCCGACGGCGTCCGCCGAACTCGGCCCCGGCTTCGGTTCGGTGGAGTTCGGCCAGCGCCCTCGCATCTCCCCGCAGTTTTTCCGCAAGGAGCATCGCAGCGCGATGGTGCAGCAGTGGAACTTCGGCATCCAGCGGCAGCTTCCGAACGAATTCATGATCGAAGGAACCTACATCGCCAACATAGGCCATCGGCTGGGAGGAGCCAACACCAACTGGAACTATATCCCGCTCGTGAACGGCATGGGGCCGGCCAGGCAGTCGCAGCAAGCGCGGTTGTTTCCGACCTTCAACAACATCAGCCAGAGATCGGCGGACTGGGGCAACTCGGCCTATCACGCAGGCAACCTGAAGATCGAAAAGCGTTACTCGGGCGGCTTCAACATGCTCATGAATTACACGTGGGCGAAGTACCTGGACGACGTGGAAGCCGGCTCGGAGCTTTCGGAGTTTCAGGGCAACCGCACGCAGCATCCTGAGCTGCGCCACCTCGACCGAGGGTATTCCGGCAGCGACATCCGCCATCGACTGGCTCTCAGCACGGTTTACGAGTTGCCTTTCGGCGAGGGCCGCAAGTTCGCCATCTCCAACGGCGTTCTCAACGCCGTCGCCGGCGGTTGGGGCGTCGGACTGATCACCGAGTTCCGCACCGGCTCTCCCTTCGTGGTCATCGAGAACACCAACCGCAGCAACGCGTATGCCGCGAGCCAGCGACCCAACGTTCTGGGAGACCCGGTCCGGTTGTCCGGGTGGCGGGACAACGTCAAGGGCGAGACGTTCTTCGACACATCTTTGTTCGAGGCGCCGGGCCCCGGGGTGTTCGGCAGCAGCCCGGGTTCGTTTTGCTGCGGACCGGGTTTGGCCAACGTCGATTTCTCAGTTCACAAGTGGTTCAACTTCAACGAGAATCTGCGCCTGCAGTTTCGAGCCGACTTCTTCAACTTCCCCAATCACCCACAGTTCGCCAATCCGGAAGAACGGCGGGGGCGAGGCGGCTTCGGCCGGATTGCCAGCACGCTGCGGGGCACCGGCGGCCGAGTGTCGCAGCTTGCGCTTCGGTTGGAGTTTTGACGCCGGGCCGAAAACGCCAATCCTCGGGGCTGCCGCATAAGACAGCCCCGAATCCGCAAGCCGACAAGCGCAAATACTGCTCAGAGGCTCTTGCGTCGAAGGGATTGTGCTGTATAGTGATCGCAGCGGGGAAACGATAGGCTGTTCGCGCGCCCGATTGCAGGGGCGTGAAGCTTTGATCGGAAACGCCGCAAAGGCGTGAATACACGATGCAACACCCGGTAGGGACGCGGCTCCGCCTGCCGGCGCTGCTTCTCGCCGGCGCACTCTGCGGCTTCGGGGCGCCGCACAGCGCCTTGGTCGAGCAATACTGCGCCGCCTGCCACAACAAAAGCGCACAAACGGCCGGGTTGGCGCTGGACGAGGCCGCGGCGGACGCCCCTGCCGCGCAGCCCGAACTGTGGGAGAAAGTCGTCCGCCGGCTGCGCGCGCGCCAGATGCCGCCGGCGGGGATGCCGCGCCCTGACGAAGCAACCTACAGGCAAGCGATCGCCTCGTTGGAATCGGCGCTTGACGCCCGCGCCGCGGCCCACCCCAACCCCGGGCGGACCGATTCTTTCCGCCGGTTCAACCGCACGGAATACCGCAACGCGGTGCGCGACCTGCTCGCTCTCGACGTCGATGCCGACGCCCTGCTGCCCGGCGACGAGTCGAGCCGCGGCTTCGACAACATCACCGTCGCCGGACTCTCGCCGACGCTGCTCGAAAGCTACGTCAACGCAGCCGAAAAGATCAGCCGCTTGGCCGTCGGCGGTCCGCGCAAATCCGTTGAAGGCCGTACGGTCCGGCTGCGCCCCGACCTGACGCAGGAAAGGCGCCTCGACGGCCTGCCCATCGGCACCCGCGGCGGGGCCAAAGTCAGCCACAATTTTCCCCTCGATGCGGAATACGAAATCCAGATACGGCTCACGCGCGACAGAGACGAACACATCGAAGGGTTGAAGGAAGCTCATGAGATCGAATTGGCGCTCGACCGCCGGCGGATCGCCCTGTTTACCATCAAGCCGCCTTCCGACCGACTCGATCATCACAGCGCGGACAAGCATCTCAAAATTCGCTTGGCGGTCGAGGCCGGGCCGCATGAGTTGTCCGCCGCTTTCCTGAAAAAGCCGTCGGCGCTGCTGGTTACCGAGCGGCAACCCTATCAGGCGGCATTCAATTACTACAGGCATCCGCGTACGCAGCCTGCCGTGTTCTCGATTACCGTCAACGGACCTTACGGGGACGCGCGCGCCGGCGATACGCCGAGCCGCCGGCGCATCCTGATTTGCACGCCGGAATCGGAGGGCGGGGAAGAGGCATGCGCCAAGCGCATTCTGAGCGCTCTGATGCGGCGCGCCTACCGCCGGCCGGTAACGGCGCGCGACCTGGAAAAACCGCTTGCGTTTTTCCGCGAAGCGGCAGCGGCTGACGGCTTCGAGGCGGGCATCGAGCGGGCGCTGGCCGCCGTGCTGGTCAGCCCCGAGTTTTTCTTCCGCATCGAACGCAGCCCCGACGGCTCCGCGCCCGGTTCGGCCTACCGCCTCAGCGATCTGGAACTGGCTTCCCGCCTGTCGTTTTTCCTGTGGAGCAGCATTCCCGACGACGCGCTGCTCGACGCGGCCGCGCGAGGGAAGTTGTCCGACCCCGATGTTTACGAGCGCCACGCGCGCCGAATGCTTGCGGACAAGCGCGCCGGCAACCTGGTCGGCAACTTCGCATCCCAATGGCTGTACCTGCGCAATCTGGAGGCGGTCACGCCCGATATGCGCCTCTTTACCGATTTCGATGACAACCTGCGGCAAGCCTTTCGCCGGGAAACGGAACTGTTTTTCGAAAGCGTGCTGCGCGAAGACCGCAGCGTCCTCGATTTGCTGCGAGCCGACTACACCTTTCTCAACGAGAGGCTGGCCAAGCATTACGGCATATCCAACGTGTACGGCAGCCGCTTCCGCCGCGTTGCGCTCGACGCGGAGAGCCGCCGGGGCGGGCTCTTGCGCCACGGCAGCATTCTGACCGCAACGTCTTACGCCACAAGGACTTCGCCGGTTATCCGCGGCAAATGGGTGCTCGAGAATATCCTCGGCATTCCGCCGCCTCCGCCGCCCGCGAGCGTGCCGGCGCTGAAAGACAACACGGCGGGCGGCGGCCTTTCCGTCCGCGGGCGGCTGGCCGAGCACCGCGCGAACCCGGCTTGCGCCGGCTGCCATAACCTGATCGATCCCGTCGGCTTTTCGCTGGAGAATTTCGACGCCGTGGGACGCTGGAGGGTTATGGAATCGGGCGCGCCGATCGACGCCGCCGGCGGCTTGCCGGACGGCAGCGAATTTTCCGGGGTCGAGGGTCTGGAGCAAGCATTGCTGCGGCGCCCCGAAGTCTTTGTCGGAACGGTAACCGAAAAGCTGCTCACTTTCGCACTTGGCCGCGGCGTCGAATGGTACGACGGTCCGGCCGTGCGCAAGATCGTCCACGAGGCAAGCGCCGACAATTACCGGTTTTCGTCCCTTATCATGGGGATAACGTCAAGCACGCCGTTTCAAATGAGGAGGTCGCGATGATTCTCACCAGGAAAGCTTTGCCCCGGAGGACGTTTCTGCGGGGAGCCGGCGCTTCCGTCGCGCTGCCGCTGCTGGACGCGATGGTTCCGTCGATGACCGCGCAGGCCAAAACCGCCGCCGCGGGCGTGCGCCGCTTGGGGTTCGTCTATATCCCGATGGGATCGAACATCTCGATGTGGACGCCGCGGAGCGAGAACGATCTCTCGGAGTTGTCGCCGTCGCTGAGTCCGCTCGAATCGGTGAAAGATCAATTGACGGTCATCACCAACCTCGAGTTGAAGAACGCCTATCCGGGAACGCACGCGACATCCAACGCGGCGTTTCTGAGCGCCGCCAAGGCCAAATGGACCGAAAGCACCGACTACCATTTGGGCGTCACGGTCGATCAGGTCGCCGCCAAGCAGATTGGGCAAGAGACCCAACTGCCTTCGCTCGAAATGGCCATGGACCTGCTCAAAACCGTGGGTCAGTGCGACAACGGTTTCGCCTGCGTCTATCAGAACAATTTGTCGTGGTCGTCGCCGACCACCCCGCTGCCTGCCGAGGCGCATCCGCGGATTGTATTCGAGCGGTTGTTCGGCGAAGGCGGCACGTTGGCGGAGCGCCGCGCCGCGCTGCGCCGCAAAGCCAGCCTGCTCGATTTCGTCAACGACGATATTTCCCGGTTGCAAGGCAAGCTCGGCGGCGCCGATCGCGTGAAGGTCGGTGAATATCTCGATACCGTCCGCGAGGTCGAGCGCCGCATCCAGAGAGCCGAAGCCGACACGGCCGACAGCCGGCTGCCCGATCTCGACCGCCCCGTGGGCGTGCCGATCGAATACGCCGACCACGCCAAATTGATGTTCGATTTGCAGGTGCTGGCGCTGCAGGGCGACGTGACGCGCGTCATCAGCTTCCAACTCGCCCGCGAAACCAGCAATCGGACGTACCCCGAGGCCGGCGTACCCGACCCGCACCACCCCACTTCTCACCATGGCAACCGTCCGGAAAAGCTGGCCAAGATTGCCAAGATCAACCAATTCCACGTGTCTCTCTTCGCCTACTTCCTCGAAAGGCTCAAGGCGGCGCGCGAAGGAGACGGCACGCTGCTCGACCATTCGCTTTATCTGTACGGCAGCGGGATGGGCAACCCCAACGTCCACGACCATACGAACTTGCCGATCCTGGTCGCGGGCGGGGCTGCCGGCAGGATGAAGGGCGGACGGCACATCCGCTACAACGAACCTGTTCCGCTGGCCAATCTGCACTTGACCATGCTCGACAAGGTCGGCGTGCGGCTCGACTCGTTCCAGGACAGCCGGGGAAAGATCGACGCATTGCTCGAGCCGCTTGCGGTTTGACGGAAGGCGGGCGGGAGAAGGAGGCGCCGGTGCGGATTCTCAGGTTGCTTGCGGCGGCCTTGCCTGCGGCAGCGGCGGCCTTTGCCGCCGTCGGTTCCGAGGCGTTGCTCGCGGACGCAGCCGAGCGCGGCGATCACGCGCGGCTCGATGCGCTGCTTGCCGCGGGCGCGGACGTCAACGCGGCGCAGCCGGACGGCATGACCGCGCTGCACTGGGCCGCATACCTTGACGACGCCGAGGCTGCGCGCAAGCTGGTGCGCGCCGGCGCCGACGCAGCCGCCAAAAACCGCTACGGCGTGACTCCGTTGACGCCAGCCTGCATCAACGGCAGCGGCGAGATGGTCGAGTTGCTTCTCGACGCAGGGGCGGACGCCGATACCGCTTCGAGCGGCGGCGAAACCGTGTTGATGCTTGCCGCGCGCACCGGAAAACCGGCCGCCGTCAGCGCTCTGCTGGAGCGCGGCGCTGACGTGAACGCCGCTGTCGGCGAGACGGAGCAAACGGCGCTGATGTGGGCTGCGGCGGAAGGCCATGCCGAGGTTGCGCGCGCCCTGCTCGAAGCCGGCGCCGAGCGCGGCGTCCGCCTCGATTCGGGGTTTACCGCGTTTCTGTTCGCCGTGCGCGAAGGCCGCCTGCCTGTTGTGCGCTTGCTCTTGCAAGCCGGAGCCGATGCCAACGAGGCGATTCGCACGCGGAAACCTCCGCGCGGAGGCCGCCCCCGCAACGGAACCACGGCGTTGATGCTGGCAACCGTGAACGCTCATTACGAAGTCGGCGCTGCGCTGCTGGAGGCGGGCGCGGACCCGAACGCAGCGGAGCCCGGATATACTGCGCTGCACCTCATGGCGAAAGTGCGCAAGCCGGGCGTTGGCGACAACGATCCGCCGCCGGAAGGCTCGGGGCGAATGAGCGCCGTCGAATATGTGCGCGCGCTCGTTGCCCGCGGCGCGGATGTGAACGCGCGGATGACGCAAAAAATCAACTTGGGCAACACGCGGCTCAACAAACTGGGCGCAACGCCGTTTTTCCTCGCGGCCCACGCCGCCGACGCCGAGTTGATGCGCGCGCTGGTCGAATTGGGCGCCGACCCGATGCTGCCCAATGCCGACAACAGCACGCCGCTGATGGCTGCCGCCGGACTCGGCACGCGCTCCCCCGGCGAAGACGCCGGCACGGAACCCGAGGCGCTCGAAGCCGTACGGCTCGCTCTGGAGCTCGGCGCCGATATCGACGCCGCGGACGACAACGGCGAGACGGCGATGCACGGCGCGGCCTACAAGAATTTGCCCAAGTTGGTCGCTCTGCTTGCCGAAAAGGGCGCCGACATCGAGATCTGGAACAAACGCAACAACTGGGGCTGGACGCCTCTGGAGATCGCCGAAGGGTACCGCTTCGGCAATTTCAAGCCTTCTCCCGTAACGATAGAGGCGCTGCGCAAGGTTATGCTGGCGCGCGGCGTGGACCCGAACGCGAACAGGCTTCCCGTCAAGAGTTTCGAGATTTATTAGGGCGCTGTTCCGCCTGCTATCCTGAAGCACGGAACCACCGACGGGCCCGTAGCTCAGCTGGATAGAGCGGCCGCCTCCTAAGCGGCAGGCCGGGGGTTCGAATCCCTCCGGGCCCGCCACGGCGCAAGCCGCTGCGCCGTCATCCCTGAATGCAATTATGGGCGCAGTGGTCGAAATCGCCAAAACGCTTCTGCTCGCGTTGAGCCTGCTCTACGCCGCGCTCTGGTTCGTCGGCCTGTTCCTTTCCGATTCGATGATGTTCCCGCTGCCGCCGAACAACTACGCGATTCCGGGCTTGGTCCGGTTGCCGCTGAAAACCGGCGGGTACGTCGAGGCGCTGCACTTGGCGAACCCCGCGGCTCGGCATACGCTGCTTTACAGCCACGGCAACGGCGAAGACCTGGAAACGATCCTGCCGCGGCTCGAGCAGTACGTCAGCCGCGGCTTCTCGGTGATGGCCTACGAGTACCCCGGGTACGGGCGCAGTCCGGGGAAGAGCAACGAAAACACCGTCACAGCCTCGATCGACGCCGCTTATGCATATTTGACCGCCGAGGGACGCGCGGCTCCCGCGGAGATTGTGATTTACGGGCGTTCGATGGGCAGCGGCCCGTCCGTGGACCTGGCCGCGCGCGAACCGGCCGCCGGATTGATCCTGGAGGGAGGGTATGTTTCAGCCTTCCGAGTGGTTACGCGGCTGCCGCTTCTGCCTTGGGACAAATTTGCGAATGCGCGCAAGCTGCCGCGGGTTCGTTGCCCGGTCTTCGTCATGCAGGCCGAGAACGACGAGGTGGTGGGCTATTGGCACGGCCCGAGGCTGTTTGCCGCGGCCAACGAGCCGAAAAGCTACTGGCGGGTCGAAGGGGCGGGGCACAACGACTTGATCGACGCGGCGGGCGGGTCGTACTGGCGGAAGCTCGGCGCGTTCGCCGCAAGCCTGCCCGCCCCGGATCAATAGCCGATTTCGAAAATGGCGCGTATCTTGCGCCGAACGCCGCGGTAAAACGTTCCGTAATACGCGCTGGCAAGGTTGGCCTGCACATCCTGCGGGTTGAAGGTGTTGAGGATGTTGAACAACCGCAAGCCGGTGCGGAAACGGCGCTCCTTGCCTTTGAAGCGGATCGCGATGTTCTTGGTGATTTGCAGGTCGATCGCATTGTAGATGGGGAACCGGCCGGCGCGGTTGCGCGGGCCGGCGAAGTCGCGGTTTTCGTCCGTGTCGGAATAGGGGAAGCCGCTGCGAATCTCCCAGACGGGAATCGCCCGGAGCCCTCCGGGGAGGCCGAACTCGGTCCACGTCATAAGCCGGTGCGGCACGTCGAAGCGCAGCGGCGCGCGTTCGTTGGCGCGGATCAGCGCCGCCGGAGTCGGCCCATAGATCGAGCCGAGATCGTTCAGGTCGCCAACCGACGACGATCGCACGTAAGACGTGGTGAAGTGTCCCGACCCCGCCAGGCGGTAGCGCAGCGTAACTTGATATTCGCGGTATTGGTCGCGGCCCGTATTGCTCAGAATCAGGAAGTTTGCCTCCCCGGGACCGGCCGCCGGATCGATCAGGAAGTTGCGCCGGGTGCGGCGCTGCTGATAGCCGACACGCAAAAAGAGGTTGCTCACCAATTCATGATCGAGTTGAAAATTCCAACCCAAACTTCTGGCGTTGCGGATGTTGCCGACGACTTTCGGCGTGAATCGGCGAGTCGCTCGGACGCCGCCGCCGGGACCGTAAAAGGTCTCGATTCGTTGCGGGAGTTGGAGAAAGGTCGGCACAAGCAGGCTGATGCGGTCGATGAAGACTCCCGCGCCGCCGCGGATTACGGTGCGCGTCCCGCCGCCGAAGGAATAGGCGAAGCCCGCCCTGTAGGAGGGGTTCCAGTTGCCCGCGATCGAATCGCGCTCGGCGCGGACGCCGAGATCGAATGTCAGCGTCTCGGAAAAAGCCCATTTGTCTTGCAGGAAAGCGGCGGCGTCGCTCCGTTCGCCGCGGACGGCTGCCGGCGCCGTGTAGCGCAGATCGGCGACCTTTCTGCCGCCGGCGCCGAGCCATTCCACCGGGTTGAACGTCTGCGCGCCGCTGTAGGACTCCTTGCCGAAGGAAAATCCGGTCTTGAACTGATGTCTGCCGGCGGCGTCGAACGGACGGAAATGGTAGCGCTCGGTCAATCGGCGGCGAATCGTGTTGCGCGCCTGGCGGTTGAAAAATGCGCCGGACGCGCGTTCGAGGCCGATCACCGACGGGTCGTAGCTGCGGGGCAGCACGTCGTTGTCGAGGTCCTGGTATGAAAGCGTCGTCAGCAGCAGTCCGCCGTTTCCCGTTTCGTGGCTGTTGCGTACGGAAAGCAGCGTCCCGCGCCGGCGCAGGTCAGGGGTCGAGGCCTGCGTGTTGAACGCATTCAGGCCGAAATAGTTCAATTTTTCGGGAAAGATCAAGGCGTTGAACGTGGCCCGGTTGCGGTCGCTTATTTGCGCGTCCACCTGATTGAAAACGGTGAGCGATTCACGTTCCACGTCGCGCTCGAGCAAGGGCAGGCCGGCGTCTTCCTGATCGGCGCGCACGAACTGATATTCGGTGGCGTGCAGAAAACCGACGCGGCCGTCCTTGATGGGCGCGTTGATCGTCAAGCGGGGCGTACTCGATTCGATGCCCATGATTGCCCCTTCGCGGCGGCGGATGCGGGGGCTGAAATTTTGCAGGTCGAGCTTGAAGTTGTCGAGGTCCGCGGGGCGGGTCTGCACGGTCGAGACCGCGCCGGCGAATCCGCCGTACTGCGCGTCGTAGGGCGTGGACAGGACTTCGACGTTGGAGACGACGCTGAGGGGCAGGGCGATCTGCGAGGTGCGCACGACGGGGTCGGTCACATCGACGTTGTTCATTTGCGAGCCGCTTTGCGAGGCGCGCAAGCCGTTCATGTTGATTTCGCCGGCTCGGCCGCGAAGCACGCCCGGTATCAGCGGCATCACGTCTTCGACGCTGCGGTTGGCTTTCGGCGCGTTGTCCACGGTGGACAAGCCGACCGAACCCGAGGAAGAAGTCTGGGTGGGGTCGATTTCAATGACTGCGGCGGTGACTTCGACGGTTTCGAACACCGTCTCGACCTGCATATCGAACTCGATGCGAAGAGGCGATTCCCCGCCGGGCAGACAGAAAATCTCGCTCTGGCCCTGCATTCCGGGAGATTCGCCGACGGCGATATAGCAGCCGTCCGCTACATCCGCGAAGCGGAAGATGCCAAGGCTGTCGGTCTGCGCGCGGGGCGCTTCGGCATTAGCGCTTTCGTCTCCCGTGACCGATTGCAGGGAAACGTTTGCGCCGGAGGCCCCGTAGCGCTCTCCGCCTGCGCCAGCGATCGTGATCTGGCCGACGACCGCGGTTGCCGGGCGGGCGAATGCGCTCTCGGCCGGCCCGTAGAACCAAGCGGCGCAAAGCGCCGCGGCGAGCGCGAGGCGCGATCGGCGCTGACCGCTTTCGGCCATACTCTCAAGTTACCAGTACGCGGGCGGAAAGCCCATGCCCGAATGTGACGTTTGTCCCCGAAAGATGTTTTGCAGCCAATTCCGCTGCCGCGATTCACGGTATAATTAACGAACGGGGCTGTTTTTCAGCCGATTCCTGCAGCACAGAGCGCAGACACGGTGCAGGCTTCCGATGAGACATCGTACGCGCCGGCGCCCAAGCCTGCGAACGTCCGCTACAACGACTGGCGCCGGGTGAGACTTCCTCCGCCGGAGGAGTTCACGCCGTCCCTGCCGGTCAGCGTGGTCATGCCCTGCTACCGGACGCCCGCGGCCGTGCTGGCGCGTACCTTGGCGGCGCTGGAAAGCCAGACCTACCCGCGCCGTCTCTTCGAGGTGGTGATTGTCGATGACGGGTCGGAGCCGCCGTTGGCGCCGCCCCGGTCGCCGCTGAACGTCCGGGTGGTGCGCCAGGAACGCCGCGGGGTGGGCATCGCCCGCGCGCGCAATACAGGAGTCCGCGAGGCCGCGCACGGCATCGTTCTCTTTCTCGACGGCGATTCGCTGGCCGAAGCGGGCTGGATGGCGGCGCATGCCCGTTGGCACCATGTCGTATCCGATGCGCTGACCGTGGGCTTCCGCGCCCGTGTCTCGATGGACGGCATCGACGCAGAAACGATTCGGCGCCGGCCGGGGACGCTGCGGAATCTGTTTTCTGATCGCGCGGCGGAACCCCAACGGCTCGAAAAAGAGCTTTACATGTTGCGCACCAACGACTTGACGGCGCGCGCCGACGATCTGTTCCGCGCCTTGGTAGGGGGAAATTTCGGCGTCTCCCGGGAATTCTATCGGTCGGTGGGCGGAAACGACGAGTCGTTTGTGCGTTGGGGAGTCGAAGACGACGAGTTCGCTTGGCGGGTTTATGCCCAAGGCGGTCTGTTCGTGCCGGTGCGGGACGCTTTTGCTTGGCACCAGGGCCGCCGGGCCGGAGAAAAGGAAGCAAGGAAACGCAGTTTTCGGATTCAGCGGGCGAAAGCGGCCCACCGGATCGCCCATCCCGCGTTCCGCAGCGCCAAGCCGGGACGCATTTACACCGTGCCGCGCTATGCGGTGACCATCGAAGCGGCGCGCTGCCCGGCCGAGCAGACAATCGAGGCCGCCGCGAACGTCCTGGCCGACCGCGAGCGCGATCTGGCGGTGCGCATCGAAATCGACGAGGGCGCCGGCGGGGAGCAAGCGGAGTGGCTTCGCGAAGTGTTCGGCTCCGACCCGCGGGTGCGCATCGCTGCCGCGCGATCGGCTCTCGACGAGTTCCCGGCGGCTGCCTTCCATGTGACGCTCCCCGCCGCGGTGTCTGCCGGCGATCTGGTGTATCGCCTGCGCGCCGGGCTGGGCGGCGCGGTCCTTGCTGTTTCGTCTCTCCCAGACGGGTCGAGCGTGTCGATCGCGCGGTCGTGGGCGCTGCACCGGGCGCGGCGCACGGGCGGCGCGCCCGCGGACTTCGGCGAAGTGCGCAAGATAGCGCCCGCGAAGCTGAAACTCAAGTCCGCTGCGCCGGGCCGGTGGGACTACGCAGCGGCGCTGGACGCGATGGGGATTCCCGCGAGACGCGACTACCTGCTCGACCGGATGCGCGATATCCACGGCCTCCGCGAGGCGTGGTGGTTCCTGCGCGGCCTGGTGCGGCGGCGGCTGTCAGAGGATGCACGGCCTACCGGCGGGGGCGCGGAGTCGGAAACCCCTGATTTGGCGGAAGCCGGGAAATGGCAAGCGGGCGAAGCTGCCGGCGAGGAAGCTTCCCGATGATGTCCGCGGCGCAGGCGGCGGCCAAGGGAACGGAGGGCGCAGCCGGCCGCGCAGAGAAAATGCCTCTCGTCTCGGTTGTCGTCGAGCTCGATACCCGCTCCGTGACCGGCCGTATTCCACTGACGGCGAGCATTCAGGCGCAACTCGCCCAGCAGCGCGATTTCGAAGATCGCGGGATCGAGTATTTGATCGTCGGTCCGCATGAAATCGATACGCAACAGTGGGGACGAAACGTCGTGTCGATCCCGGTCGCGCAGGGAGGGTATTACGCCTACAAGAACGCCGGGGCGCTGCGGGCGCGCGGGAAGTACGTCGCCTTTTGGGACAGCGATTGCCGTCCCTCTGCCGACTATCTCTCCCATGCCGCGGAACTCCTCGAAGCGTCCCCCGATTTGTCGGGAGTCACGGGCGTGACGTATTACGACGGGTCGAGCAGGCTCGCAACTCTGAATACAATCCTGAGCTTCGGCTATCTGTTCCACGGCGGAGAAAGGCTGCCGGGCCGCAATGCGGCCCTTGCCCATAACGTCGTCATCCGCAGGTCTGCGTTCCCGCCGCGCCCCTTTGGGGATTACGGCGCCAGATACGGCGGCGACCAGGCGCTTACCGAGCATGCGGCCCGCAGCGGCGCCCCTCTGCGTCTCGACGCCCATTTGAAAATATGGCACGAAGACCCGAGCTTTTCGCTGACGGCCTTGCTCGAACGTCATCTGCGCGAACACTTCGGGTTTGTGGCCAGCCGCGCGCCGCTTGCCGGGCATCGACTTCTGTTGCTTGCGTTGCGCTCCGCCTTGCGCAGTGCGCCGGAGCGTTGGAGGAAACTGCTCAGCTTCGGCCCGTATTTCGGCTGGAGTCGAAAGAAGGCCGCCGCTGCCGCGCCGATCCTTCCGCTCTATATGCTGTTGGACGCTTGCGCCGTTCTGGCTGTTGCGCTCGTGCCCGCTTTGCGCACCAGATGGCTCGACTATCAATTCGGCGCGGGATCGGAAGAATGGATATTTCGCCGGCCGCGGCCGAGGAGCGCCGCATGGCCGCATTAGCGGCGGTCTTGCTGCGCGGCGGCCGTCCGCCGGCGGCGGAACGGTTCGCCGCAGTCGCGGACTCGCTCGCTCCGTTCGGCAGCGAATCCTGCGAATGGCGCAGCGGGCCGGTCTGCCTGGTCAGGAAATCCGACGGTATTTTCACGCCCGAAGACGCCTTCGACCGCCAACCCATCGAAATCGAGGGCGGCCGCGTCCTGCTTTTCGACGGCTTTCTCCATCACCGCGAGGATGCCGCCGCGGCGCTGGGCATTGCTCCGCATGAGGCCGCGGGTCAGGCGGACAGCGCCTTGTTCGCCCGAGCCTGGGAGCGCTGGGGCGAGGACGCGGCGCTGCGCCTCGACGGCGAATTCGCCGTTCTGGTCTGGGATGCGCGGCGCCGCGAGTTGACTGCGCTTTGCTCCCCTCTGATTTCGCCGCCGCTTTACTTCTCGATGGACCGGCGCCGCGTCATCGTTTCCTCGGCGCCGCGCGCCATCTTCGCCTTCGGCGGCCTGCCCCGCCGCCTCAACGACCAGCGCTTGGCCGACAACCTGGTCGTCTTCCTCGACGCCGACCCGCGCAGCACGTTCTATCGGGACGTTCACGCCCTCTCTCCCGGCGAGGTGCTGACGGCGGCTTGCGGCGGCCATGAGGAAGGAACGGAGGGCATTCGCCGTTACTACGACTTGCGCGCGCGCGTCAAACCGGTGCGCCTGCCGCGGCCGGAGGATTACGCCGAAACCGGCGCAGAACTCCTGCGCCGCGCGGTGAAAGGCGCAATGCGCGCGCCCGAAACGCCGGCAGTATCGCTCAGCGGCGGATTCGATTCCATGTCGATAGCCGTCACGGCGTTGGAAATCGTCGGCGAAACTCCGGACGCCTTGCCGCTGATTTCGTTTACCGGATGCCCCGAGACCGGCTGGGACGGGCGGGCGATCGATGGTTTCATGGCGGACGAGAGCATGGCCGCGCGGGCGTTGGCGAGGAAGTACCCGGCGCTCGACGCCCGTTTCGTCAGGGCCGAGGGGCTCGACTGCGATCACTTGCAACAGCGCATGATCGAGTTGGCGGAGCACCCCATGCGCAATGCCTTCAACTTGCATTGGCCTCACGAATGCCGCCGCCTGACCCGCGCAGCCGGACGCCGCGCAATCCTTACCGGTTACAGCGGCCATCCCGTGCTCAACTATCACGGCCTTGCGCGCCTGCCGGCATTGCTCCGCGCGGGACGCCTGTTGACTCTGCGACGCGAACTCGCGGCGCTGCCGAGCGGGCGTTACAGTTGGCGCTCGTCCTTTTTCATCCACGTTATCGCGCCCTTGCTGCCCGACGGGCTTTACGGCGCCGTCCGCAAGTGGAAAACGGGCGACTCCTTTCTCTGGTCCGCGCACAGCGCGATCCGCCCCGATTACGCCCGCGCCATGCGCGTTGAGGATCGCGCCCGGCGGCAGGGCTTCCTCTACAGGGGAGTCAAGGGCCATGCGTCCTGCCGCGATGATCGACTCTACCCTTTGCTGTCTCCCGCGGACAGTATGCATCTGACCGGATTCGGACGCTCGACGCGCCTCGCTCTGCGGACGCTTCACGGCGTCGCCGACCGCGACCCGTTCGGCGACCGGCGGCTCGCCGAGTGGGCTTTGGGCGTACCCGACGAACAGTTCCTCGACCGCGGCCGCACCAAACTGTTGGCTCGGCGCATCATGGCGGGCCGACTGCCCGACGAGGTGCTTTCCGCGCCGCGGGGCTTGCAGGCGGCGGATTGGCACTTGCGCACGACCCGCGCCTTGCCGCGCATCCGCGAAACGCTGCTCCGCTGGCGCGGAGATTCGGCAGTGGCCGGAAGGATAGACCTTGACCGCCTGCTGCGCCTCGTGGACACGTGGCCGAAACGTACGCCGATATGTTCCGAAGACCATCCGGAATATCGGCTCGCGTGGCATGGTCTCGACCGGGCGCTCGTCACGGGCCGCTTCATCCGCTGGGTCGAAAGCGGAAGGGTGGAATGAGACGGCAGCCGGCCGCACTCCCCGGCCCCGCCCCCTACCGCAAAATCGCCCTGGACGCCGTGCGCGCCGTGTCGCGCGGAGCGTTCCGCGAGGCGTTGAACATGGCGCGCACGGCCATGCGTTCGCCCGATCTCGGCGCGGAAAAAATGGTTTCCTCCCGATATCGGTATCTATGGCTCTGCAACCCGAAGGCGGCCTCGAGGAGCATCATGACGGCGCTGCGCAGCGCTGACCCGGATGCCGAGGTAATCCGCAACAAGAGCATCGCCGATGTTTACGCCATGCATCCGCAGGCGAGGGAATACTACAGCTTCGCCTTCCTCAGGCATCCTTTCGACAGAGCGCTGTCGAGCTATTGGGAAATGCACTTCCACCGCCGCTGCCCCGAGAGATTCCAGCGCCACGCAAAGGACTGGAAACGCGGGGAAAAGCTGCGGACGATCGCCCGTTACCACGGTATTGCGGAAACGTCCGCTTTCGATGACTTCTGCCTGTGGCTCAATACGCCCTACGGCTCCGACGCCTTTGCCGACCGCCATTTTCTCTCGCAGCACTTGCAGATAAGCCTGGGCAATGGACGTTTGCCCGATTTCATCGGCCGGTTCGAGCATCTCGAAGCCGATTTTCAGCGCGCCGCCGAGCATATCGGCATTCCGGCTCCCAAGCTGCCCCTGTTGAATACCGTGGCGGGATGGCAGCCGACGCCGGAGGCGCTGCAGGCCGGCAGAGCGGCCGTGGGCGCTCACCTGACCGAGCGCAACAAGGCGCTGCTGCGGGCGCGCTATGCGCGGGACTTCGAACTTGGCGGCTATTCGGAGTGAGTCCGTTCGTTACGCTTTCTATTCGACCTTGCGGTAGCTTTCGCCCATTCCCGGCAGGAAAACCGGCGGACTGCCGTGAAAGTAGCCTCGCAGAAAGACGACTTCGAGCTCCAGCGTCACCTCTTGCTGCGCTTCGCGGGCTTTGCCGTAGGCGGCGTAATCGTTGCCGTTGCCGCCCAGATGCGCAATCGTTTCCGGTTGAGCCGCTTTCCAGTGCTCGTAGCCGGCGTAACGCGCCAGCGTGAAAACCTCGTCGTAGTCGGCGCTTTCGGGACTTCTGCTTTCCGGTGGATAGACGGCTTTCCAGCAGCCGACGACGCGGATGCCGACCTTTTCGAGATACGGCCGCATTCCCCGCATTCCGGCTTCGATAAATCCGTCGGCCGCGCCCTTGGCGATCCGCCGGCGGCCGAGCGCAACGATTTCACGAGCGGGCCAGGCCGCATCGTTGCGCACGGGCCGCGCCCCGCCTGCCGGCGCCGTCTCGGCGGGTTCGTATGTTTCGGCCAGAGCGGGCATATGGTAGGGGGCCGCCGCGGCTGTCCGGCCTTGCAGGAAATAGGCGCCGTCCGAGCCCAGAACGTAGCGGTTGCGCGCCTTCAGCGCAGCCGTATTCTTGCGGTAGTCCGGGCCGTTGCCGCCTAAGCGCTGCCCTTGGCGCGTCGCCTTCCAGTGCGCATAACCGGCGTAGCGCGCCAAGCGGTAGCCTTCGTCGTAGTCGAGACTTGCCGGCGAGCCGTCGGGGCGGATGACCTGCCACTGGCCGACGATACGCGTTCCGATTTTCTCGAACCAGGGCCAGACGCCTTCGACGCTGAGCCTGTAATAACCCTCGTGGCCGCCCTTGCGCAGCTTCTGATGGCGCAGCACCAGCAATTCTTCGCCTTCCCGCGGGACATCGTTGCGCACGGGCAGAGGGGCAGGAGACTCCTGCGCAGCGGCGAGGCCGACCGCCGCAATCACGGCAGCGATGCGCAAAAGTCTGTGGAACGCCGGCAGGGTGCTCTCTCGATAAAGGGTGGGAACTACTTCGAGGAATGGTGGAGGCGGCGGGAGTTGAACCCGCGTCCGAAAAAGATCTTCGCAAAGAGCCTACATGCTTAGTTCATTCGGCAATCTCGACCGCCGCCTGGGAATGAACAAGCCTGCGGCGGCCCAGCCCGATTCGTCTCAACCCCGGAGCTGCGGGCGGAAGCCCCGAAATCCATCTCGCAAGATGCCGCCGCTTGCCGGCGTGCGAGCCCGCCGGCAACGGCGCGCGGCCTCAATTAGGCCGCGTAAGCGAACTGCTGATTGGTGTTGGCAGTTATGGTTTTTCCGATCGTTTTACGGGTGCTCGGAACCCGGCATGCCTCTCGGCGTCGATGACAATCCCGTCGAATCCGTTACGCCCCCTCCTTTCTTCCGACCCTCAGTATATGCCCGCCGGGGCAAAGCGTCAAGGCAGGGCTTGCGGCGCTAAAAATTGAAACGCAGCGAAAACTGGAACTGCCGCGGGTCGAAGGCCGAAGTGAACGAAAAGGGCTCCGTCACCGGGCCGCGGCGCCCGCGCAGGGAATCCGGCAGATCGTCGAGGCCGGCTTGCCCCACCACGCCGTTCACGTTCTTGAAATTCGTGCGGTTGAACAGGTTGAAAGCCTCGGCTATGACCTGAATGTTCCTGCGCCCCTCGCCGCCCAGCGAAAATTGCCGCGTCAAACGGGTGTCGAGACTGAAGAAGTTGGGGCCGATGCCGATGTTGCGCCCAGCGCCGTGCGGACGGTGGGTGTCGGTATGCCGGTCGCCGACGTTGTCGAAGCCGGCGTTGAGGTTGAACGGCCCCGACGAACGCGCCACCATGATCCCGGAAAACGTGAAATCGCCGAACAGGTTGCGCGCGAAGCCCTTGCCTCTGCCCGCTTCCCAGGGAGACTTGGCCACGGTGTGCGCCACAAAACGGTGGCCGCGGTGGAACGACGACAGCGAGCGCTCGTTGCGGGCGTCCCATTGATAATGCGGCTCGAACGACGAATTGTAGTCGGTATTTTCGTCCATGGCTTTGCTCCACGTGTGGTGCGCGGAGATCGTAAAGCCGTCGGAAAAGCGTTTCTTCAACTGCAGAATCAGGGCATGATACGACGAATTGGCCCAACTGACATAGACGTTGTCTTGCAGGATCTGCGGATTGTGGAAGCCCGCGATGGGCAAGCCGTTTTCGTTCGTGCCCGCGCGATAGACGTTGGTGTCGATCGGGCGGATGATATGCAGGCCGCGGTTGAAGTTGTACGCCGCGGAAAGCGAGTAGCCCGAAACGTCCCGCTGAATCTCGAAACTGCCCTGTTGGGAGTAGGGATTAACGATGTCTTCGGCCACGCGGAACTGTACGCGCAGCGGCGAATCCGGGCCGACGAGGACGCCGTGAGGCCTGAGATCGTCCGTGGTGATGGTGCGGTTGCCCAGTACGCCTCGGGCTTGCAGCGTCTGATAGATCTCGGCCGACGTGGCCGGTTGGCCCGTCAGCGCGCTGGTCGTTCCCGCCAAGCCGGTCAGCGGCACGAATGCCTGCTCTATCTGCTGTTTTTCGCCGAGCAGGTCGTCGATATACGTGATTTGTCCGTCGATGCGGGCGTAAAAGATGCCGTATCCGCCGCGAATGACCGTTTTGTTGCCCGGGTTCCAGGCAAAGCCCGCCCGCGGTCCGATGTTGTTGTTGTCGCGCGGGAATCCCGTTTTGTTTTCGAATTCGTGGCGCACGGCGAGGGTGAGCAGGAAGTTCCGCGTCAGGCGCCAGGAGTCTTCGGCAAAGAAGTTGTAGCGGTTGGCCCAGCCGGCCCAGTAAGGATTGCCGAAACCTTGCTGGTAAATGATCGGCAAGCCCAAGGCATAGGCTTGCAGGGAAGAGATGGGCGCATCGACGGCGGCCGCCAAATCGGATTGGCCGGCGCCCTGCAGCGAGAGCTTGATCAATTGCGACAGGCCGGCGCCCCCTGCGCCGTCGATCAAACTCGACAAGGGGACGGCCTCGCCGAAGATGAAGCGCCCGCCCAAAAAGGTTTCCGCGCGCGCCCAGTCGCGCAAGGGGTTGATGTCGGCGCCGAACTTGAAGGTGTGGCGCCCGGAGAGGCGAATGAAATTCTGCCGGACTTGCCAAGTGCGCTCCACGATGCGCGCAGGCAGGATGAAATCGCGCCCGAAAGAGCCGAAACCTTCGATGCCGATCCCCGGCCCCAACTCGTCGGTCGGATAAACGCCGAAATCGTAGTAGCCGATGCCCAGCCGGGTCTCGCTGACCCACTGCGGACTAATCACCAGCGTGTCGCCGACCGCCAGCGTAAAATCCTTGACGTTCGAGTTCCGCCCGCGGCTGTAGGCGGTCAGCGAGCCGAAATCGGTGTTCTGGCTGTCTTGCCCGGTCCAGTTGCCGCGGAAAAACAGATTGTGGCCGTCGCGCAGCGTGTGGTCGAAGCGCGTCATGAACTGCTGCCGCTTTTCGGTAAAGGGAAAGACGCCGCTGTTTTCCCGGAACAGCGACACCACGTTGGGGTTGTTGCCTGGAATCAGCGACGTGGAAAGCTGATCGATCAAGGGGATGAGGTTGGCCGGAGCCGAGGCGCGAAGCACCTGCTCCAACTCTTGCTGCGAAGGCGTCAGGCGGTACAGAAACGACTCGTCCTGCAACAGGGGCACGAACACCGATTCGTGGCGGTCGAGCCGCTCGAAGGCGCTGTACCAGAAAGTTTCGTTGCGCGCGATAGGGCCGCCGACGGCAACGCCGCTCTGCGTTCGCGTATATGCCGACTTGGCCGGGTCGAAGTGGTTGCGGGCCTGGAACCGCCGGTTGCGCAGCACGCCGAAGAGCGTGCCGTGCAGTTCGTTCGCGCCGCTCTTGGTGACGATATTGATCGCGCCGCCCGGAGCGCCGCCCAGTTCCGCCGAAAACGTGTTGCGGTTGATCTGAAACTCGTACACCGCTTCCTGACTGACCGCGGGCCGTACGCTGCCCGAGTTGTAGATGTTGGTCACGCCGTCGATCATGAACGTATTGCCGCGGCCGCCGGCGCCGCCGATGCCCAGCCCCGATTGCGGCGTAGGCGCGATGCGGAAGTCCCGGTCGTCCACCACGTAGTTCGTATTGACCACGCCGGGGGTGAGCAGAGCCAGATCGAGGTAATCGCGGCGGTTGATGGGCAGATTGCCGATGCTGACCGAGTCGATGTGGTCGGATTGCTGCGTCCGCTCGGGGTCGATGCCGACCTGCTGCGCCGAGACGGCGATGCTTTCCGCAGCCGCGCCGACGGCCAGTTGCGGCGAAAGCGACTCCGTTTCTCCAACCCGCACCTCGAAATCTTCCATCACCAGCGCGGCAAAATTTTCCGCCTCGAAGCGCAAATCGTACATTCCCGGTTCGAGATGGTTGAAGACGTAATCGCCGAACTCCGTCGTCTGCGTCCGGCGCTGCGTGCCGCGGCTCTTGTTGGTCGCCGTAACGGTTGCCCCCGGGACGACCGCGCCCGTCTCGTCGTACACGTAGCCGTGGAGATTGCCGGTATTGGTCTGCGCTTGCAGCCCGACGGCGGCAAAGGGAAGCGCGAGTAGCAGTGAGAAAACGATTTGCCGATTGCGAAAACGCCGCAAAAACATAATCATGCAAGTTTAGCATCAAAACAAACGGCAAGCGGGTCGGAGTCCCAACAAAATTTCAGCCTGAGGGAAGGGCAGTGGCGCCAATCGCTTCCTGATACCCTGGGTTCTGCCTCGGTTCCGTGCCCCGCGTTCCCAAGCCGACGCTCGCTTTCTGGATCGTTGTCTCGATGGCGGCGGGCGTCCTGTTCGGCCTCATTGCTCCCGATTGGGCCGAACGGGTCGAGTTTCTGAGCGTGCTGTTCCTGCGGCTGATCCGCTCGATCATCGCCCCCGTGCTGGTCGGCGTGCTGATCCGCGCGGTTGCCGGCGCGGGCGGCATGAGCGCTCTCGGACGCATCGGCTGGAAATCGGCGGTCTGCTTCGAAACGGCGACCACGATCGCGCTGCTGCTGGGCTGGTTTACGGTGCTCGCCTTCCGCCCCGGCGAAAGTCTGACGCTCGATGTCTCCGAAACGGGCGTCGG
Organism: Bryobacterales bacterium; assembly: GCA_965242705.1. Lineage (GTDB taxonomy): Bacteria > Acidobacteriota > Terriglobia > Bryobacterales > UBA6623 > CATQHP01. Next base: position 2,318,906 of record OZ251486.1, on the reverse strand, counting down.
TTTCGAGTCGAACGGATTGGCCGGCGCGCTCGAGTCCGCGGTCCCGACGAGCATCGTCGATGCGCTTGCGCGCGGCGACGTGCTGCAAATCGTGGTGTTCTGCTTTCTGTTCGGCATCGCCTGCCTTTCCGTCGGCGAGCGGGCGCGGCCGGTCGTGGAGTTCGCCGATTCTCTTGCGGAAATCGCTTTTCGCTATACCGACTACGTTATGCTGCTGGCGCCTTTGGCCGTATTCGCCGCCGCGGCCAACGCGGCGGCGGGCGGCGGCTCCGGAGCCTTGCAGGGCCTGGCTGCGTTCGCCGCCTGCGCGTGGGCCGCGCAAGGCGTCTTTCTGGCGCTGGTCGTCGCCGGCGGACTGCTTGCGTGCGGCGTGCCCTTGCGCAAGTTCTCCCGTCGTATGCGCGAGCCGTTCCTGATCGGCTTCGCCACGACTTCGAGCGCCGCGGCCCTGCCCCAGACGCTTGAGAACCTGCAACGTTTCGGAGTTCCCCGGCGCATTCTCGGAGTGGCCGCCCCGTTGAGCTTGAGCCTCAACCTGAACGGCAGCACGATCCACTTGGCCATGGCTGCGCTTTTTGTCGCTCAGGCCGCCGGAATCCAACTCTCCTTCGAGCAGCAGGCCGCGATCCTGCTCACGCTGAAACTGACGAGCAAAGGCGTTGCGGGCGTGCCCCGCGCGAATTTCATCATTCTGGCTGCCGTATTCGAAGGTCACGGCTTGCCCATGGAAGGCCTCGCCGTGCTCCTCGGCGTCGATGCCCTGATCGATCCGATCCGCACGAGCGTCAACGTCGCAAGCCACTGCGCCGCGCCGGCCGTCGTGGCGCGCTGGGAAGGCGTTTCCTTTGCCGCCGCCGGCGGGGCGCAGCCTGCATCGAAAGCAAACGAAACCCGATAAACGCCGGCGGACGGCGCCGCGCTCAATGCGCTTTCGCCGGCGGGGGCGCCATGACCGCCATCACGACCAGACGGCCGGGGCCGGGGTTGAACAGCGCATGCGGTTCGCCCGACCTTGCCAGCACGAGGTCGCCGGGGGCAATGCGTTCGACAGCCTCGCCGACCGTGACCTCGCCCTCGCCTTCCATGACGTAGTAGAGCTTGTCCTGTCCCGGATGCGTATGCAGGCTGTGCTGCTGGCCCGGCTCGAAGCAATTCAGGCCGGCGAAGATGTTGCCGCCCGCCAGCAAATCGGCCTTGCCCATCTTGTCCGCGCGGAATTGGGCGCGCGAGGCGGCGGCGCGAACAATCATTCCAGCGGCGCGAACTGCGCGCCCTCGATGAGCGCCTCGAAACGCTCTTTCTGGGCGGGGTCCAGAAACTCCATGATCCGCCGCCGGCCTTCCATCTGGTTCGATTTGATCTCGCTCAGCATTTCGGCTTCGACCATGATCGTGTCGTCGAGAACGCAGCGCACCTGCTCGATTTGATCCGCCCGCAGGTTCAGTCGGTCGATCAATTCTCCCAACGTGGAGTTCACCCGCGCCGCGTGGGGGACGGTTTCGGCGCGGACGCCGGTCATCAAATGGGCAGCGAGAAAACCCGTCGTCAATCCCACGACGAAGACCAGAGAAAGTATGGCTCCGGCCTTGGCGCGGCAGGAATCGAGTCGGGCGGACATGGCGTTTATCGGCTTGAGATCAGGACGGCGGAGAGCATCGTGTCGCGGTTCATATCCAGGTCGGAACCCAAGCGCACGTAGTAATCGGCAACAGCCGGAGGCTTGGCCAGTATCGACTCGGCCATGCGCTCATGCCGAAGTCCGGCGGAGCCGTTGTAGAACGAAACCGTTCCGACCGCGAACAACCAGACGCAGGCCGCGACTGCGACCCGGCGCAGAATGAACGGCTCCAGAAACACTTCCCAGAATGGAGTTTCCCGCTCTTCATCGATCTGCTGCCGGACGCGGGCGTAAAATCCGGGGGAGGGAACGGGGGGCAACTCTCCTTCGGGTAAGCGCAGCGATTCGAACAGCAAAGCGTTGTCGGTCATGGCGGCAATCTTCGCGGCGGAGCGGGGATCGTCTTCCAGGCAGCGTTCGAACTGCTTGCGCCGCTCGCCGCTGAGCCGGCCGGAAAGATAGTCTTCAAGATTCTCTTGCAGAAATCCGTTCATCGCTTGCCTGCCCGTTCGATTGTCTCTGTCTCCAAACCCGACAAAGCTCCATGTTACAGCATGGCGACGCCCGCGTCAGCCTACCGCCTCCATTTTGGCCGCGGCCTTCATCAATTTTTGCCTGGCGCGGAACAGCTTGACCTTGATTGTATTCTCGTTCAAACCGGTGCGCTCCGACAACTCCTGCACGGAGCAGCCTTCGACTTCCTTTTCGAACAACAGCATCCGTTCCTCTTCGCTGACCCGTTCCAGCAGCTTGATCAGATAATCGCGTTTCTCGGCCCGCTCGCCGAATTCGATGCTGCGGTTGACGGCGAGTTTGGAATTTTCCAGCGACCGGTTGTCTTCTTCGGCCATGTCGCTCTCGTAAACCAGCCGGCGGACTTTCTTTTTCCGCAGGTAATCGTAGCACTCGTTGACCGCGATCTTGTAAATCCAGGTCGAAAGCGAAGATCGAAAATCGAACTTGCCGAGGGAAAAATAGATCTTGGTGAAAACCTGCTGGGCAATGTCTTCGGCGTCGTTGCGCCTCCGCAGAATGCGGAAGATCACGGCGAAGACCTTGTTCTGATGCCGCTCGACGATTTCACGAAACGCCGTTTCGTCGCCCGCTTGCGCGCGGCGGACGAGATCGGCTTCCGCAGTTTCCTTGAATGGCACGCGGCCTCTGGCTCCCGTCCGGCTGCCGACGGCGCTCTGCTCCGCTACGGTGGCTGAAATCGTCCCCATAACTTCAGGGAGAGACGCGGCGCAGAGCCGATCGGTTTCATCGATCCCAAGCGAAATTTCAGATTAGCGCAATGCCGCCGCGCCGAGACCGCCTTCGCGGAAGCCGCCGCCCGCCGCCGGAGGCGTCCCCGCCGCGGACTGATAAACTGAAAACGGCGCGGCGGCCGCGATGCGGGCTGCCGAAACCTCTCGAGGACTGCCGCGCAACCCGCGCCGTTTCCGTTGCGGCCCGCCGCCCATGCCCTCCCGCGAGCAACGCATCCGCCTCCTGAAAGATGCCCTCGACGAGCGCATTCTGGTGCTCGACGGCGCAATGGGCACGCAGCTTCAGGAATGCAATCTCGGCGCCGCCGACTTCGGCGGCGAGGAACTCGAGGGCTGCAACGAAAACCTGGTTCTGACGCGGCCCGATATCGTTCGCCGCATCCATGCCTCTTACTACGCCGCCGGCGCCGATATCGTCGAAACCAACACTTTCGGCGCAACCGCCATCGTCCTTGCCGAATACGGGCTTCAAGACAAGGCCGGCGAAATCAACCGAACAGCCGCCGAGATCGCCCGCCGGGCGGCGGAAGAGTCCGCGCAAGACGGACGGCCTCGCTTTGTGGCCGGTTCGATGGGGCCTACAACGAAGGCGATCACCGTTACCGGAGGCGTCTCGTTCGCTGAGCTTACCGTCGATTTCCGCGATCAGGCGCTGGCGCTGGCCGCGGGCGGCTGCGACCTGCTGCTGCTCGAGACTTGCCAGGACACGCGCAACGTCAAGGCGGCGCTGATCGGCATCGAACAGGCGTTCGAGCGGCTCGGCGCCGCGCTCCCCGTCATAGTGTCGGGAACCATCGAACCGATGGGAACCATGCTCGCCGGGCAGCCCGCCGACGCTTTCACCGCCTCGCTGCAGCACATCGATCTGCTCGCGGTCGGCTTGAACTGCGCCACCGGTCCGGAGTTCATGACCGACCACGTTCGCACCATCCACGAGATGTCCCGCTCACTGGTTTCCTGCTACCCCAACGCCGGACTGCCCGATGAAGACGGCCTCTATCTGGAAACGCCCGAGTCGCTGGCCGGTTCGCTCGAACGCTTCGTGCGCAACGGTTGGCTCAACGTCATCGGCGGCTGCTGCGGCACCACCCCGAAGCATATCGAGGCGATTGCGCAAATGGCCGCGGGCCGCGAGCCACGCCGCCTGCGCGCCGAGCCGCGCGCCTGGTACAGCGGCATCGATCTGGTCGAAGCAACCGACGAAACGCGCCCGCTGCTCGTGGGCGAGCGGACGAACGTCGTCGGCTCGCGCAAGTTCAAGCGCCTGATCGCCGAAGAGAAGTACGAAGAAGCGGCGGAAATCGCCCGCCTCCAGGTGCGCAAGGGCGCGCATATCGTCGATGTCAATCTCGAAAACCCCGACCGCGACGAGTTGACCGATATCGACGCCTTCTATTCGCAGTTGATTCGCAAGGTCAAGGCGCCGTTGATGATCGACTCGACTTCCTCCGCCGCGGTCGAGCGGGCGCTGACCTGGTGCCAGGGAAAGGCGATCGTCAACTCCGTCAATTTCGAAGACGGCGAGGAACGTTTCGACCGCGTCATGCCGCTGGTCAAGCGCTACGGCGCCGCCGTCGTCGTCGGCTCAATCGACGAGGACAAAGAGCAGGCGCAAGCCGTGACGCGCGAACGCAAGTTGGCCGTCGCCGAGCGCGCCCGCAGCCTGATTGCCGGCAAATGGCAAGTCGGGGAAGAGAACATCGTTTTCGACCCGCTGGTGTTCCCCTGCGCGACCGGCGACGCCAACTATATCGGCAGCGCCGTCGAGACCCTCGAAGGGCTGCGGCTCATCAAGCGGAAAATACCCCGCGCGAAGACCGTGCTGGGCATCAGCAACGTCAGTTTCGGCCTGCCGCCCGCGGCGCGCGAAGTCGTCAATTCGGTGTTTCTCTACCAAGCCGTCAAGGCCGGCCTCGACTTGGCCATCGTCAACACGCAAAGACTCGAGCGCTACGCGGCGATCCCCGCGCCGGAAAGGAATCTCGCCGAAGCCCTGCTGGCCAACTACCCGCCCGAGGGCAGCGCCGCGCCGCGCGACTACCGCAAGCAGACGCCCGAACAGCGGGCGGCGATCAATCAGCAGCGCATCGCCGAAATCACCGAGCATTTCCGCGGCGCCGTCCGCGCCGTCAAGAAAGACGCCGCCGCCCTCCCGCTCGACGAGCGCTTGGCGAACTACATCGTCGAGGGAACCAAATCCGGCCTCGCCGCCGACCTCGATGCGAAGCTGGCCGAGGGCGCCGCGCCCCTCGATATCGTCAACGGCCCGCTGATGGCAGGCATGGCCGAAGTAGGCAGACTTTTCAACAACAACGAGTTGATTGTTGCTGAAGTGCTGCAATCCGCGGAATCCATGAAAGCCGCGGTCGATTACCTCGAAGGGTTCATGGAAAAGGGAGTCGATGCCGACAAGGGCAAGATCGTGCTGGCGACGGTCAAGGGCGACGTCCACGACATCGGCAAGAACCTGGTTGAAATCATCCTGTCCAACAACGGCTATACCGTCGTCAACCTGGGCATCAAGGTTCCGCCCGAAGACCTGATCGCGGCCTGCCGCAAGCACCGGCCGGACGCGGTCGGGCTTTCCGGGCTGCTGGTCAAGAGCGCCCGGCAAATGGTCGTCACCGCGCAGGATCTGCGAGCCGCCGGCATCGACGCTCCCCTGCTGGTCGGCGGCGCCGCCTTGAGCCGCAATTTCACGCGCAAGCAAATCGCGCCGGCCTACGGCGCGCTCACCTGCTACGCGCAAGACGCCATGAGCGGCCTCGGCCTGCTCGACCGCATCATGGACGAAGACCGGCGCGCGGCAGTGGAGATCGAAAATGCGCCGGAAGCCGCGAAAAGCGGCGCGTCCGCCCGCGAGACCGCGCCGGCTTCCGTCCGCAGAAGCTCGCGCGTCCGCCCGGACGCGCCCCCCTTGCCGCCGCCCTACGCCGAGCGCATCGTGCGCGACGTGCCGCAGCTTCGCGAAATCTGGGCGTATCTCAATCCGGTCATGCTGTTCAACCGGCATCTCGGCTTCAAGGGCAATTTCGACAAGGCGCTTGCCGAGCGCGACCCCAAGGCGCTGGAACTGTACGCCGCAGTCGAAGAACTCAAGGCCGAAGCGTCCGGCTTCATGAAAGCCCGCGCCGTCTGGCGCTTCTTCGAGGCCGAAAGCGAGGGCAATACGATCCGCGTGTTCGAACCGGGTTCCAACGACGCCGCGCATGCGTTCACTTTTCCCCGCCAGCGCCGCGCCGACGGCCTCAGCCTCGCCGACTTCGTCGCCCCGCCGAACGGCCGCCGCCGCGATACGCTGGCCATGTTCTGCGTCGGCGCGGGGCAGGGCGTCCGCGAACGCGCCGAAGCCTACAAGCGGCGCGGCGAATACCTCAAATCGCACGGCATCCAGGCGTTGGCCGTCGAAACCGCCGAAGCCTGCGCCGAGTGGCTCCACCGCCGCATCCGCGAAGATTGGGGCTTCCCCGACCCCCCCGAAATGTCGATGCTCGACCGCTTCAAGTCCCGCTACCGCGGCCGCCGCTACAGCTTCGGCTATGCCGCATGCCCCGATCTGGAAAATCAAATCGGGCTTTTCAAATTGTTGAAACCGGAAGATATAGGCGTTCACCTTACCGACGGCTTGATGATGACGCCCGAGGCCGGCGTGAGCGCTCTGGTCTTCCAGCACCCGGACTGCATCTACTTCGACGTGAATTCCTGAATGGGCTTTGCGTGCTATGCTTCGGCGGATGCTTGCGGCGATGAACCCGACTGCGGCGGATGTCGGTCAGGGCGCATCCCCGCAGGCCTCGCCGCCGGCCGCCGCGCCCTGCGATCTGTGCGGCGGCCGCGACGCGGCTGAACTCGCCGCGTCGGATCGCAGCGGGCAACCTCTGCGGACGGTTATTTGCCGCAAATGCGGGCTCGTTTACACTGACCCCATCCCGTCGGAAGAGACACTGAAGAAGTTTTATTCGCAAGACTACCGAATGCGCTACAAGGGGAGCTCGGCCCCAAGCCTCAAGCACGTCTATCGAGCGGGACGGTTGGCTGTTCAACGCATCGAAGGCCTGAAGGGATTGCTGGAACCGGACTCGGTAATCATTGACGTCGGTTCGGGAGGCGGGGAGTTTGTCTATCTCCTGCGGCTCTCGGGCTTCGACGCGCGGGGCGTCCAGCCCGACGACGGCTATGCGCGCTATTCCCGGGACGAGTTGGGGGTATCGGTTCATTTGGGTTCCGCGCTCGATATCGAGCTTGCTTCCGAGTGCTGCCACGTCGTCACTCTGTACCATTCACTGGAACACACAGGGGCTCCTTCAAGAGTACTGGCGCACGTCAGGCGGTGGCTTCGCCCCGGCGGTTGGCTGCTGGTCGAAGTTCCCAACGTGGAGGCTGTTTGCCAGTTTCCCGGCCGGCGCTTCCACCAAGCTCATCTGTACAACTTCAACAGCGCCTGCCTGCGGGAGCTCGGCAGGAAAACAGGCTTCGCGCTGTATCGCCTCTCTCTGTCCTCCGATGGAGGAAATATCACCGCGGTGTTCAGGAAAGATACGAACACGATCGATGCAACAAGCGGAATCCCCGGCAACTACGAACGGATCATGCGGGTGATCGAAACGCATTCTCTGTTGCGGCACTTCACCTCGCGGCATCCGTATCGGAGGCCGTTGACGAAGCTGGTCCACTTGGTCGAGGAGAAGCGGGCGGCCCGGATGTTCGGCGGGGGCAAGGAAATTTTGGCCCGGATATCTCACCAAGCGCAACTGCGCGGGTAAAGGGAAGGCCGGCGGGGTCGATGCGGGGGAGAAACGAACCGCCGCCCCGCGTCGATTCGCAGCGGCAACTTGTTGATCTGCTTGTGTTTATTCCAAAATCAACGGCTTCTCGCCGGCTCCCCGTGAAATCTCCGGGTTATATTTTGGCGTGCTATACTTCAGCAAATGCTTCGCGCCGGCGTTTTCCTTCTGACCGCGTTTGCGGCTTCGGCGCCGGCGGGCGCCGCCTCTTCCGACCCGCTCGAGTTCTTCGAGAAACAGGTGCGCCCGATTCTGGCCGGCGAATGCGCGATGTGCCACAACGAGAAGGCGCAGAGCGCCGGACTCGACCTGAAGACCGCCAACGGTTATCTCGCCGCCCGCGGCGCGGGGTTTTTCGGCGCCGCCGACAACCCCGAACGTAGCCTGCTGCTGAAGGCGCTGGGCTACGAGCAGCGCGTCAAGATGCCGCCGCAAGGCCGCTTGGACGCGGAGAAGATCGACGTCATCCGCCGCTGGCTTGCGCAAGGCGCCCCCTGGCCCGGCGTGGAGCAGGCCGAGGCCGTTCGCCCCGACGACTCCGCTGGAAAGATCACGGACGCGGACCGCAATTTCTGGGCGTTTCGCCCGCTTTCCCGGCAAGCGCCGCCCGCAGTCGCGGCCGAGCAGTGGGTGCTTACTCCCGTTGACCGCTTTATCCTCGCCCGGCTCGAAGCGAACGGCCTCGCGCCCGCGCCGCCGGCCGGCAAGCAGACCTTGCTGCGCCGCGTAACGTTCGACCTGACCGGGCTGCCGCCGACCGAAAAGGAAGTCCGCGCTTTCCTGGCCGACGAATCGGAAGACGCTTTCGCCAAGGTCGTCGAGCGCCTGTTGGCGTCGCCGCGCTACGGCGAGCGCTGGGGCCGCCACTGGCTCGACGTCGCGCGCTACGCCGATTCCACGGGCAGCGACGAGGATCACCGCTACCCGCACGCTTGGCGCTACCGGGATTACGTGATTCGCGCGTTCAACGACGATGTGCCTTACGACCGCTTCGTGCAAGAGCAGTTGGCCGGCGACATCCTGGCCGCCGACCCCGCCGCCGCAGCCGGACCCCGCGGCATCGTCGCCACGGGCTTTCTCGCGCTGGGCAAAAAAGCCTTGGCGCAGCGCGATCTGGTGCTGAAGCGCTACGACGTTATCGACGATCAGATCGACGTTACTTCCAAGGCTTTTCTCGGCCTTACGGTGTCTTGCGCCCGCTGCCACGACCACAAGTTCGACCCGATCTTGCAGCGCGACTACTATTCTTTGGCCTCGATTTTCGCCTCGACCTACAGCTACGAAAACGGAGCGAAAGGGCGCCCCGTCGAAACCCCGCTGACGCCCGCCGCGGACTACAAGGCGTTTACCGCGGCCTGGGACGCGATCCTCGCCGTTGATGCGCAAATTGCGAAAATCCTCGATTTCGACAAGGACGCGCAGAAATACCGCGACAAATACCATGCCGACATGGCCGAATACATGATCGGCGCCTACGAAGTCCATGCGCAGGGGGCGGACGCCGCGGCAACGGCGGAACGGCGCGGCCTCGAGCCGGCCATGCTGGCCAAATGGATCGACTATCTCGACGACCCGGCGGCCCCCGAACTGGCCAAATGGCGCGAAGCCGGCGAAGACCGCGCAACCGCCGCCGAGCACTACGCGATCGAATTCAAGCAGGCAGCGGACTTCTACGACCGCAATCAACGCTGGTGGCGCAATGCGCGCCGGCGTTACCCGCGTTCCGGCAAACTGGTCGGGCCGAGGCCCGAAGTCCGCCCGCAAGACAACCCGTTTTTCTACAAGGTCTGGCTCGACGGCGGGCCGCTGCACCGCTCCGCCGACGAGCAGATGGCTGCGCTCGACGTCGAAAAGCGCGCCAAGCTGACCGAGCTTCTGGCGAAACAGAAAGAGTTGGAATCCGCCGCTCCTTCCGCCGAAATTCCGATGGCCTGCGCCGTGGTCGAAGGCGGCCCGGTCGAGCAGCGCATCTTCGTTCGCGGCGACCACCATAACCTCGGCGCCGCCGTGCCCAAAGCCTGGCCGGCGGTTTTGACGAGCGGGGAAGCGCCCGCCGGTCTCTCATCGACGAGCGGCCGCCTCGACCTGGCTCGCTGGATCGTCAGCGACAGGAATCCGCTTGCCGCGCGGGTCATCGCCAACCGCGTTTGGGGCTGGCATTTCGGCGAGGCGCTGGTGCGCACCCCCGACAATTTCGGCAAGCTCGGCGAAAAACCGACGCACCCCGAGTTGCTCGACTATTTGGCGCACAGCCTGCGCGAAAACGACTGGTCGCTCAAGAACCTGCACCGCTTGATCGTGCTTTCGAGCGCCTATCGCATGGCTGGGACGCTCGACGCCGAGCGCGTCCGGGCCGACCCCGAAAACCGCCTGCTGACGCGCTTCCCGCGCCGCCGCCTGACCATCGAAGAGATCCGCGACGCACTGCTGGCCGTCGGCGGCAATCTCGACCCGGCGATGGGCGGGACGCTCGACCCGGGCATCGGCACCGACGGCGAAACCAGCCCCGACCGCATCAGCAAGAACCCAGACGATTTCACCCGCCGCTCGGTTTATCTGCCGCTGCGCCGGGCCAACCTGCCCAACCTGTTTACGCTGTTCGACTTCGGCGACGCCACCAACCCCAGCGGCAAGCGCGGTTCGACCACCGTGGCCACGCAAGCGCTTTTCATGATGAACAGCCCGTTCGTCATGGAACAGGCGCGCTCCGCGGCGCGGCGCCTGCTCGAAGACCGCCCGCGGGAGGGCGAGCGCATCGAAAGCCTTTACTTGGCCGCGCTGTCACGCTTCCCCGACGGCGTTGAGCGCGACCGGGCGATGACCTATCTGCACGACCTCAGGCAAAAATTCGACGATTTCGACGAGTCGGAAGCTTGGCAGAGCCTCGCCCGCGTGCTGCTGGCCTCGAACGAATTTATCTACGTGCGGTAGCGGCGGCTTCGGGCGGGAATGCCGCCTCAATCTGCGAAATTGCAGCCGAAATCTTTTCGCGGACGACATCCGCGGGCGATGTCCGGCCGGGGACGGCGGAGACCGCTCCGACCTTGCCGGCATAATCGAAGTTTTCTTCGCCCGGATAGACGATCGTGGCGTAGCGCACGATCCGCCGTCCCGTCGCATCGCGAATGGCGTCGCGGTAGGTATGCATCTTGTCGATGTCGGCCATGAAAGGCCGCTGCCCGTCGCGCTTGTATTTCGCATCGAACACGAGCACGGACGCCAACTCGCCGCCTGCCCACAGCAGGACCGCCGTATCGGGAACCATCTCGTGGCTCACGCTCGAAAGGGGTTTGCCGCGCAGGCTTGCAGATGCTTGCGGGCGTATCTCCAATCGAAGCCGGCCGTCGGCGGAGACCGCCGCGGCCGCCGGTTGGTTGGGGGGCAAGGCGCGCACGCCGAACCCGTGCGTGGTTTTGCCGACAAGCTGTTGGCTTTCGACGGACCAGCCCGCGCTGGCCAACGCATCGAGCGCGCCGTCGATTACCGAAAGCGCACACCACAACTCGTACAGCGCGGGCAGGTTTTCGCCGGGCGCGTCGAGCCGGCGATCTTCCAGCGTTGCCGCGAGCGACTGCCTGAACCGCCGCCACAGGCCGAGCGTCCGCCGGTACGGCGCCAAGCGCAGCATCGCTTGGCTTGCCGGCGGAGCCGCAAGGGGGCGCAAGCCGGCCAGTTGCGGGAAGCTGCCGACTGCGCGGTTCAACTCGCCGGAGAGTTCTGCGACATCCTGCCCGTTCAACTCTTTGACTTCTTTTGCAAGCGCCATGAGCCGGCGCAGTCTGCGCGCCGCAAGGCGCGCGAAATGGGCGGCGAAACGGTTTTCCGGCGTGTCGAAGCTCTCGATCGGACGCATATCTACGAGCCGACGCGGACGGCAGCGGCTGTCCAACGGCAGGGAAGCCAGCAAAGGGCCGAGCCTCGTCAGGTCGGGGCGCAGGGAGCGTTCGACGGGCCGTATCTCCGCTTCGCGCGCGAGCCGCGTCAGGGGAGACTGCCCGATGGAGCGCAGCACCGCGGCGAGTCCGGGCTGGTCGTTGTCGGGCCGGCCGCGCACCAACCGGCGAAGCCGCTCCAGTTCTTCCGCCAGCGTCGGTCGGTCGAGAGCGGTTCGTTCGATAGGCAGATTCGCGCCGGCTTGTTGCAGCGACAGGGCGATCGAAGCCGGCAGCCGGTGCGCGAGGTCCTCGAGCATGGCGGCGAACGCGGCGCGGTCGATGGTTTCCGGTTCAATTTCAATGTGCTTTTGCCAACGGGTCTCGCCGTTTTGCGCCTCGATCCGATGCCGGCCCGGTCCCGCGCGGCGCCAAGGGACGACGGCGCGTTCCTTGCCATCAACAAGCCTGCACGAGACCGTAAGGGGGCCGCCCTGCGCCCAGGCGCGGATGCCGCGCCAATCGCCCAGGCTTTCCGGCAGCACGAGCGAACTCTCTTGCCACTCACGCGGGCTTTCCCGCAGCGCCGCGTCCGCGTAAAAAAGCGGGCGTTCAGAAGAAGCTGACGACATCGGTAGCCTGTTGGCGGCGCCGCATGACGGCGCATTTGGCCGAGGCGAGAGGGAAGCGTTCCGCGGTCAGAGCGGCGACGCCCTGCAAGGCCTCGGCGGCTTCGGGCTCGATGCCGCGCAGCTTGGGCAAAATCTTGCTGACGATCTGGTCGTCGAGCGCTTCCCGCCAATCGACGCCGTCTTTCTCGGCCTCTGCGATATAGGCCGCGATGTCGTCGAGGACGCGGAAGCCGAACGGACCGGACGGCTCCGTCTTTTCCCAGATATCGAGCAGGTCGCTTGCGTACGGTTTGCCCTCCAAATGCGCCTTGACCGCCGCTTTGTCAATCGAGAGTTCGATCAACTGCGCCCGGTCGAAGACCTTGTCGGCGAAGCCGTGCGTCGTCTCGTCCATGTTTACCGTTCCGGCGAATTTGAGATTCGGCGGGATGCGTACCGTTCTGCCGCCGGTCAACTCGGTTTCGGGGCTCGCATCCTCGTGGCGCTGCTCCATGAGCGACAGGAAAAGGCTGAAATAGTGCTCGATGCGCGCAAGGTTCATCTCGTCGAGGGTCAGGTGGAATTCCGGCGCGCCGCCTCGGTGTTTGTCCCAGGATGCGGCCGCCCGGTCGATGAACTCGAGGAACGCAGAGGCGTGAAATTTTTGATCGATTGGGTTGAAATAGCCCAGCAGATCCTCGTTCGCGGCCCAGTTCGGGGCTACGGGCGCGGCCGTGTACTCGGCGCCGACGGCTTCGGCGTACAGCTTCGTGAGCCAAGTCTTGCCCGTCCCGCTGGGGCCGGCCAGGATGACGAAGCCGCGGGTGCGCATGGCGTAGTGGTAACGGCGCAGCGTGCGCTCGTCGATGCGCATGCCTTGGGACTTGATGTATTTCGAGATAGAGGCAAGCGACGGCTTGGCCGGGGGATCGGGAGCAGGTTCCGGTTCGGGTTCCGGTTCTGGTTCTGGTGAAGAGGGTTCCCTGGTCAGGACGTACATAAAGCTCTGGACATCGATCATGTCGCGCGGGCGGAAACCCGCTTGATCGAGGGCTTCCCGTACCTGGACAGCAAAAGTTTGGCAACGCCCGAACTCTTCTCCATCGATCAGAGAACCCTTTTTTAGGAGTTGATCACCAATGAAACGTTCTCCGACATCTTGCCATAGCGTCAGAATCCCATACATGAATTGTCCCGGTTTGTGGAGCATGAGCAACATGCTGACGAGACCCCGAATCCCAGCGCGATTTATATGGGGAGCCATGAGTTTGGCAGCCTTTGGCCCGTAGTCGGTCATCGCTTTCGGCGTATTCTCAGCCAATAAAACCGTTTGCAGAAGTTGTCCAAACGCCTCTCGGTCTTTTTCCGCGGCCTTTTTCAGATCGTTCACGGTACGCCAGTCGATCTGATTCTGATGCTTGAGAATAGCCTCGTATTTTTCCAGAAATTCCGCCGGCGGGCCATCAAGCGCAGGCCGAACTTCGTTGTTGTAAAGCTCGATCAACTCGTCCTTGTAGGCGCGTTCTACCTGGATGTACTCCTCTCCCGGGTGCTCGAAATCTTCAAAGTCTGAGAAATAATCTCGAAATTTGCGGCAGGCGCTCTCGAACGCTTTTTGATTCCAGGCCATGCGAATCGCTCTTTCGTATCAGTAGAACAGCGCGTAGTAGATGACGTAAGCCCAACTGAGCAGGCCGTGGATGACGGCCCAGCCGATCGAGCCGTGCTGCGACCACGAGATGGCGATGGCCAGGGCCGTGCCGAAGCCGATGCCCGATTTGACGTACTGGATGCGGCTGTCAGCCATCGCCGATGCATGGGTTGCGCAAGGCGCCGATGCCCTCGATCCAGACTACGCACTCGTCGCCCGGCTTGAGGAACACCGGCGGCTTGCGGGCGAAACCGACGCCCGGAGGCGTGCCGGTCGAAATCACGTCGCCCGGCGCCAGGGTCATCACCGTCGAAAGATACTCGACCAGATAGGGGATATCGAAGACGAACTGCCTGGTGTTCGAGTCTTGCAGGGTTTCGCCGTTCAGGTCGAAGCCGATGCGCAGGTTGTGCGGGTCGGTTACTTCGTCGCGTCCGACGAGCGCCGGCCCCATCGGCCCGAACGTGTCGAACGTCTTGCCGATGGTCCATTGCGAGGTCGCCAACTGGTAGTCCCGCGCGCTCACGTCGTGGACGCAGGTATAGCCGAAAACGTAATCCTGCCAATCGGCGGCCTTGACGTTTTTCGCCCGGCGGCCGATGACGAACGCCAACTCCGCCTCGTAATCGACCTGCTTCGACACCGCGGGCAGGACAATCGGGTCGCCGTGCCCGCAAACCGCGTTGCCGTACTTGGTGAAAACGGTCGGCAGTTCCGGGACGTCCATGCCCGATTCGACGGCGTGGTCTTTGTAATTCAGGCCGATGCAGATGAACTTGCCGGGGCGGGGAACCGGCGCGTGCAGCTTGACCTCTTCGAAGCTCGGCCCTTCCTCGGCGATCTTGGCGAAGCGCTCGGCGCGCTTGACCGCCTTGCCGCCGTCTTGCAGGAAGCGGAGCATGCCGCTGTAGCCGATATCCGCGAGGTCGATCACGCGTTGGTCCACGACCATGCCCAGAGAGGCCGCGCGCTCGCTGTGCGAGTAGGTGACGAGTCTCATGAACCTTCATGGTACGAGATTCCGCGCCGCGGCCGCCGCCGCAATGCGCTATCCTTGGGCTTGCAGGCCGATTGCCCGCGGCTTGCGCTCCGCCGCTTCCGCTTTTCCTGCCGAGGTTCCGCCCGATGGCGAATATCTTTCCGTTCCGCGCTCTGCGCTATACAGCCAAGGCGGGCGCCCCCGCCGACCTGCTGACGCAGCCCTACGACAAGATTCCCGACGCGCTGCGCGAGCGCTACTACGACGCAAGCCCGTACAACTTCGTCCGCCTGATCAAGCCCAGGCCGCAGCCCTCCGACTCCGCCGCCGACAACGTTTACACGCGCGCCGCGGCTTCGCTTCGGCAATGGATCGCAGAGGGCGTCCTGGCCCGCGACGACGAGCCCGCGTTCTACCCCTATTTCCAGGAATTCCCGCACCCCGAAAGCGGCAAGACTTTCACGCGCAAGGGCTTCATCGGCCTCACCGAGCTTGCCGAATACGCCGAGGGCGTCGTACATGGCCACGAGTTGACGCACAAGGGACCCAAGCAGGACAGGCTCGAGTTGATGCGCCATACGCGCGCGCATTTCGGCCAGCTTTTCATGCTCTACGACGACCCGCAAAAACGCATCGACGCCCTGCTCGACCAAGCGGCTCGGGGCGCGCCGCTGGTCGAAGTCCGCGAGGGCGGGGTCATGCATCGCATGTGGCGCATCGCCGACCCCGGCGCAACCGAGCGCATCCGGCGCCTGATGGCCGACAGGAAGCTGATGATCGCCGACGGTCACCACCGCTACGAGACGGCGCTCGCCTACCGCCGCGAGAATCCCGGATTGCCCGGCGCCGACCGCGCCATGATGACCTTCGTCAACATGAGTTCCGAGGGGCTGGTCGTGCTGGCTACGCACCGCGTCCTGGCGGGACTTGCCGATTTCAACGCCGAGGCCGTCCGCGCCCGCGCGGCGCGGGACTTCACGATCGAGAGACTTGCCTCGCCCGCCGCGCTCGAACGCGCGCTCGCGGCGGCGCCGGCCGAGCGGTCAGCCGTCGGCGCCGTGTTCGCGGGAGACCCGGCGGCCTATCTTTTCTCCATCAGGCCCGAAGCGGCCGAACGTCTGCGCGCAACCCTCACCGAGGCGGAAATCGGCCTCGACGCGGTCGTCCTGCACAAGGCGCTGCTGGCGCCGGCGCTGGGCGTCTCAGAGCAGGACGTTCTCGAGCTCAGGAACATCGACTACGTGCGCGGCTTCGGCGCCGCCGTGGAGCGCGCCGCTTGCGGAGCCGCGCAGGCCGCCTTCCTGCTGCGGCCGGTGGACGCGCCGAAAGTCGCCGAAATCTGCTTTTCCGGGCGGGTCATGCCGCAGAAATCAACGGACTTCTACCCCAAACTGCTCGCCGGCCTGACGACCTGCAAATTCGGCTAGAACCGCCGCGCAAAGATCGGCTGCTCGGTCTCAGGACGCCTTCTTCACCGCAAGAGGCGTAGCGTTCGTCTTCCGGGCGAACTCGCCGACGACTTCGATAAAGCCGAGCGCCGCGCGGGAAAGCGCCTTGTCCTTGCGGTAGATCAGTCCGATGGTGCGGATCATCGGCAGCGGCTGCAAGCGCACCGCGCTCAGTCGTCCCGCCGCGATTTCTTCCCTGGCATGCGCCGCGGCCAGAAAAGTAACGCCGAGCCCGGCCATGGCGAAATGCTTGAGCATCTCTGTGGAATCCAATTCCATCGAGATAGTGAGATCGTCCTCGTAAGCGTCGAGATACTCGTCGATGCGCGCGCGCGTGCGTCCGCTCTTGGGCAGGATCAACTCCTCTTGCGAAATTTCTTCCGCGCCAACGGCTTTGCGCTGCGCGAAACGGTGCTTCGGCGAGACCAGCAAACAGATTTCGTCCGAGTGAATCTGCATCGTGACCAGTCTTTTTTCGGAAAGCGGCAACTGCGTAAAGCCGAAATCCACCGAGTTGTCCATGACGGATTCGATTGTGCGCGATGCGTACGAACGCACAACCTGAATCTGCACGTTGGGGAAACGGCTCTTGAAGTCGGCGAACACGCTGGGCAGGACGTTGACGCAGGTCGCTTCGTTCGCCGCGATGACCACCTCGCCGCGGGGCGTGCGTTCGAGTTCGTGAACCGCGTCGAAGCCCTGTTTCTTCAAGTCGAGAATCTTGCGCGAGTACTCGGCGAACGTCTTGCCCGCGACGGTCAGCGAGATGCGGCTGCCGAACCGCTCGAAAAGCTGCGTGCCGAGTTCCTGCTCCATCTGGCGGATTTGCGCGCTGATCGCCGGCTGCGTGCGGAAACACGTTTGCGCCGCCTTGGAAAAACTTTTCAAGCGGACGATCTCCAGGAACGTGTGTAGCTGATCGAAGTCCACGTTGCGGAATGCCGTCGCCGCGCTTGCCGGTCGAGTGCGGGACGGAGCCGCCCCGCCGCTCTACTATAGCACCGCGCCGCCCGCTTCATCCCCGCCACTCGAGGCGGCGGCGGGGATAGAATGGTGGGTTCCCCCGCCGCACTCATGAAACCCCGTATTTTTTCCGGCATGCAGCCCTCGGGCGGCCTCCATATCGGCAACTATCTGGGCGCGCTGCGCAACTGGACGCAAATCCAGTACGACTACGAGCCGATTTTCTGCATCGTCGATCAACACGCCGCAACGGTCTATCAAGACCCCAAAGAGTTGCAGCCGCGCTGCGAGCAACTCGCCGCGCTCTACGTCGCCGCCGGCATCGACCCCGATCACTGCGCCGTATTCGTGCAATCGCAGATTCCCGCCCACGTCGAATTGGCCTGGATATTCACCTGCGTAACGCCCTACGGCTGGCTTGGCCGCATGACCCAGTTCAAGGCGAAAATGCAGCAGGCCGACGGCCCGCAAGAGTCGGTCGGCGCGGGGCTTTTCATGTACCCCGTGCTGATGGCCGCCGACATCCTGCTCTACCAAGCCAAAATCGTTCCCGTGGGCGATGACCAGTCGCAGCACATGGAGTTGACCCGCAACATCGCCCAGCGTTTCAACTCGCTTTACGGGGAAACGTTCGTGGTTCCCGAAACCAGACTGCCGGCGGTCGGCGCGCGCATCATGGGACTCGACGACCCTACGCAAAAGATGAGCAAGTCCGCCGGCGGCCCCAACCACGCCGTCGGGCTGCTCGATTCCCCCGAGCGCATCAAGAAATTGATTGGCCGCGCCGTAACCGACTCCCAGCCCGCGGTGAACTGGGCGCAGCCCGGCGCCGGAGTGAAAAACCTGCTGACGATCTTCCAATCGCTTTCCGGCTGGAGCGACGCGCAAATGGAAGCGCATTTCGCCGGGATGCGCTACGGCGGCCTGAAGAAAAACGTCGTCGAGATGCTCGTCGCCGGCCTTGAGCCGATCCGGCGGAAGTACGCGGAACTGATGGCCGACCGCGGCCGCCTGCGCGGAATCCTGCGCGACAGCGCCGAGCGCATCGCCCCCATCGCCGAAGAAACCGTGCGCCTGGCCAAGGAACGCACCGGGCTTTACCGCGCCTGACCCCGCCGCGGTCAACTTCCCGGGGCGGGGAACTCCTTCGACTCCGTGCGCGCGGTCTTGAGGATCGCCTCGATCCGCTCCACCACCGCCGGGTTGGCCGCGGCGGCATCCTGCGTCTCGCCCGGGTCCCGCGAGAGATCGTAGAGTTCCAGCGGAGCGCCGGGGGCGAGCTTGACGCCTTTCCAGCGGCCCATGCGCACCGCGCGTTTGTAGCTGCGCTCGTGGAATTCCCAATAGAGGTATTCGTGCCCCTGCTGCGCCTGCCCCAGCAGCGTCGGCTTCACCGAAATGCCGTCCGTGCCGGGCGGAGCGGGAACTCCCGCCAGATCGGCGCAGGTCGCCAACACGTCCCAGGCGGCCCAGGGCAGATTGCTTACGCTGCCCGCCTCGACGGCGCCCTTCCAGCGGGCGATCATCGGCACGCGGATGCCGCCTTCGTACAAATCGCGTTTGATGCCGCGCAGGCCGCCGCGCGAATCGAAAAACTCCGCGTCGTGCCCGCCTTCGCGGTGCGGCCCGTTGTCGCTGGTGAAGAAAACGATGGTGTTCTCGGCCAGTCCCAGAGCATCGAGCCTGTCCGTGATGCGCCCGACATCGCGGTCGAGAAACTCGATCATCGCCGCGAACCCCTTTTCCGGGCTCGGCCAGTCGCGATCGGCGTAAGAGCCGTAATGCGGTACTTCCATGCCGTCGCCGTCGCGCCGGCCCAACTCGTTGTTGGTATGCGGAACGGCATAGGGCAGATAGAGGAAAAACGGTTTCCCGGCCGAGGCCGACCGGTCGAGGAAATCGAGCGCCTTGTCGGTGAAAAGGTCGTGCGAAAACGTTCTGCGCCCGCCGCTGCGGTTCCCGCCGATGAAATGCTCGACTTCGTTATCCCAGAGATGGCCGGGAAAATGGTCGTGCGCGTGCCATTGGCTGAGATAGCCGAAAAACTCGTCGAATCCCTGCGCGTTCGGGCGGCCCAGCGTGACCGGCCCGCCCACGCCCCACTTGCCGAACTGAGCCGCGGCGTAGCCCGCGGTCTTGAGCGTTTCGGCAATCGTAACGTCGCCGGGGCGCAAGGGAACCTCCGGGTTGCGGTTGCCGCGCACGGTGGCGTGGCCTCCGTGCTTTCCGGTCATCAGGCTGCAGCGCGAGGGGGCGCACACGGTCGCGCCCGCGTAAAAGTCGGTGAACTTCATCCCCTCGGCGCAAAGCCTGTCGATGTTCGGCGTAGCGATTGTTTTCTGGCCGTAACAGCCCAGGTCGCCGTAGCCGAGATCGTCGGCCATGATCAAGACGACGTTGGGGCGGCGCGGCGCCTGGGCAAGGGCTGCGCCGGCCGGCGCAGCGCCGAGCAAAGTGCAGAACTGCCGTCGATTCATCGCTTTTCTCCTCGAATGCTAGGCTGGATTCGTAACCGCTCGGAGAGGCAGGGCTATTGTACCGCGCGGTCGCCGGGTTTCGTGCGTTATCGGCGGGAGGAGTTCGAAGACTGGGTGGAAGACGCCTGGGACAGCATCCCCGAGGACATCCGCGCCCGCTTTTCCAACCTGAGCATCGTCGTCGAGGACGAGCCTTCGGCGGAGCATCGCTGCGCCGGGCGCGTTCCGCCGGGCGGAACCCTGCTCGGCCTCTATCAGGGCGTTCCTCTCGACCGCCGCGGTTGGCATTATCAAATGGCGCTGCCCGACCGCGTCACCTTGTTTCAAGGCCCCATCGAGCGCCATGCGCGCGGCGACGTCCGTCAGGAGATTTACCGCACGCTGTGGCACGAGTTGGCGCACCACCTGGGCATGAACGAAGCCGAAGTGCGCGCAGCCGAAGACCGCAAGTTCGGCACGCCGCGCTCCCGGCGCCGGCGTTAGGAAAGCCCTGAACAAGCAGTTGGCGGCGATACTCGAGGGCTGAGGAAAACGCGGCGTTCGGCAAGGGAGACGAGCCGGCGCCGCCGCTTCCCGGTATGCGTTCCCACGGTTATGTATTCCACTGGCCGGCGGCGTCCTCTCGCACAATGCTTCCGCAGCAGCGGGAGCCGCCCTGACTGCCGCCCGCGTCCATATGCAACAACACGTTTCGGCAAGAGGGCGCGGCGCGGCAATCCGCCCCCGCCCGCGGAGGATAATGAATGAATGCGGACGGGTTCGACGTTCGTCGCCGAGCGCGCCGCCGGCGCGCTCCTGTTTCCCGCCGCGCCGGCCCTCCTGGGCGCGGTTCTCGTGCTGGCGCGCGAGGTCGGCTACGGGCCGTGTTTGACCACGGACGGCGCAGAATACATAGCCGCGGCGAGGAATCTGGCGGCCGGCGAAGGCTTCTTCGTGGGCGTCATAGGCCCCATTACGCACTGGCCTCCGCTCTATCCGCTGCTGCTGGCGGCGGCGGGAGCTCTGCTCCGGCTCGACCCGCTTGATGCTGTCGGCCCGCTCAACGCCGCCGTTTTCGGGCTGACCGTATTCGTCTTCGGGCGATATCTGCGCCGCCGGCTCGATTCCTGCTTTGCGGCGGCCTGGGCCAGCGCCGCGCTGGCCCTCTCCGTTCCCTTGGCGGATGCGGCTTCGTGGAGCATGTCCGAACCCCCGTTCATCCTGGTAACCACCCTGGCGCTGATCGAAATCGACAAGTTCCTGACCGCGGGCAAGAGGCGCTCGTTGGCCGCAGCGGCGGCGTGGAGCGCCTTGGCCGCGCTGACCCGCTACATCGGCGCGGTCGTAGTGGTTTTTGCAGGGTTGGCGCTGCTCTTGCGGCAAGGGGCGCCGCCGCAGCGGAGGACAAGGGAAGCCGCCGTCTTCCTGTCGGCCGCGTGCCTGCCTGCGGCTCTGTGGATATTGCGCAATTATCTGTTCTTCGATACATTCACAGGATTCACAAGCTACAGCGACGGACTGCTGTTCAACTCTCAGCAGCCACAGCCCTTGCTGCGGATCTTGAGGCAAGCGTTCGTCTATCTGCTGGAATGGACGCATCTCGACTTGGCCTGGGCCGCGGCGGCGGCGCTGGGCGCAATCGCCGCCGCCGCGTTCGCAAGCCGCCGCCGCGCCCCTGCCGCGCGAAGCGCATTGTGGATATGGGGCGGTTTTGCGCTGACCTATTTTGTCCTGCTCGTTACCGCGGTCTCGGCGGGCTTTGCTCCCAGTCTGAACGACTCAGGGCGGCGGTTTCTGCTTCCGCTCTGGATTCCCCTGTTGGTCTTCGCGGCGTTTGCGCTCGACTGGTTTTTGGGCCGCGGACGGGAGCGGAAGTGCGGGGGGGGGGGGGGGGGGGCTGCCGACTGCCGCCGTCATGGCGGCGCTTTGCCTGTGGCTGGCGGGGCAGGCCGCGGCCAATGCCCGCTACATAAGCCGAATCAATGCGGCCGCCCCTCACGTTCGATACTGTTACAAGGCGCCGCCCTATGCCGATTCCGAGATGCTGCGTTACATCGAGGCGCTCCCCGCCGCCGGCTCCCTCAGCGGCTCCCTGAGCGGTGTTGTGTACAGCAACTTACCCTTTCAGCTGTCCCTGTACAATCGGGCCAAAGCCTCATACCGACACTTGCCGAGAGAACCTCGAGACCCGACGCCCGCCCCGACAAGACCCGACGCCGGGCAGAAGCAGGCGGCGGCGAGGCTTGCCGACGCTCCGCACGGCGCTTGGGTGGTCTTTCTCGAAAACCTGTTCCACGATCAATTCGCCTATGGCGCAGCTTGGCTGAGCACGCTCCCCAATCTGGAGCCGGCGGCGCAAACAGCCGACGGCGTCATGTACAAGGTCAACACGGGCGCCGCGCCCCGCCCGAATCCGTATCGGGCCGCGCTTCGCGCGGCGGCCGGGGCGGCTCCGCCGCCGGTCACGGGTCGCGGGGCGGGGGCGGTTTCGATGTTTCCTGGCGGGGCGGGGAGTTGATTTACATCAAGCAAGAGTGCTCGGAGCAGGACGCGCGGACGCGCTTCTTCCTGCACGTTTGGCCGCAAGACGAGGCCGTGCTTGCCGCTGATCGCAAGCCGCACGGCATGGACAACATGGACTTCTGGTTCCGCAAATACGGCGTCGTGATCGACGGCGCCTGCGTGGCGCTCCACCCCCTGCCCGACTATGCCGTGGCCCGCATCCGCACGGGGCAACACGCGCCCGAACGGGGCGCGCTGTGGCAAACCGAGCTCAGTGCCGCGCCTCCGGCGCGGCAGGGGTTGGAGTTTAGGGATTAGGGGTTAGGGAAGAGGGGGGCGCTGCGCACTTGGCGGATAATGAATAGCGTGGAGGGTTTCCACTCCCCCAAGTGCGCCGCCGGCGCGCTCCTGTTTCCCGCCGCGCCGGCTGTCCTGGGCGCAGTACTCGCGCTGGCGCGCGAGGTCAGCTACGGGCCGTGCTTGACCAGGGACGGCACGGAATACATAGCCGCGGCGAGGAATCTGGCGGCGGGCGAGGGTTTCGTGGGCATCCTGGACCCCTTTACGAGCTGGCCTCCGCTCTATCCGCTGCTGCTTACGGCGGCAGGCGCTCTGCTCCGGCTCGACCCGCTCGACGTTGTCGGCCCGCTCAACGCCGCCGTTTTCGGGCTGACCGTATTCGTCTTCGGGCGATATCTGCGCCGCCGGCTCGATTCCCGCTTTGCGGCGGCCTGGGCCTGCGCCGCGCTGGCCCTCTCCGTTCCCTTGGCGGATTCGGCTTCGCGGAGCATGTCCGACTCCCTGTTCATCCTTGTAACCACCCTGGCGCTGATCGAAACCGACAAGTTCCTGACCGCGGGCAAGAGGCGCTCATTGGCCGCGGCAGCGGCGTGGGGCGCCTTGGCCGCGCTGACCCGCTACATCGGCGCGGTCGTAGTGGTTTTTGCAGGGTTGGCGCTGCTCTTGCGGCAAGGGGCGCCGCCGCAGCGAAGGACAAGGGAAGCCGCCGTCTTCCTGTCGGCCGCGTGCCTGCCTGCGGCTCTGTGGATATGGCGCAATTATCTGTTCTTCGACACTTTCACAGGCTACATCGGACAATTACGGTCTGAGGTTGAGCGGCCCCGTCCGTTGCTGCGGGTCTTGCGGCAAGCCTTCGACTTTCTGCTGGAATGGACGCATCTCGACTTGGCCTGGGCCGCGGCGGCGGCGCTGGCCGCAATCGCCGCCGCCGTCGCGTTCGCAAGCCGACGCCGCGGCCGTCGCGCCCATGCCGCGCGAAACGCATCGTGGATATGGGGCGGTTTTGCGTTGACCTATTTCATCCTGTACCCCCCCGCTGTTTCGGTGGGCTATGCTCCCTCGCTGCATGAGGCGCGGTTTCTGTTTCCGCTGTGGATTCCCCTGCTGGCCGCCGCGGCGTTTGCGCTCGACCGGTTTCTGAGCAGCGGGCGGGAACGGAAGTTCGGGGGGGGGCTGCCGGCGGCGGCCGTCATGGCGGCGCTTTGCCTGTGGACGGCGGGGCAGGCAGCGGCCAATGCCCGCCGCATAAGCCGAATCAATGCGGCCGAACTCCCCGATCAAAAATGCTTCAACGAGCCGCCCTATGCCGATTCCGAGATGCTGCGTTACATCGAGGCGCTCCCCTCCGCAGACCCCCTCAGCGGCCCCTTGAGCGGTGTTGTGTACAGCACCGAACCCCTTGCGCTGTCCTTGTACAACCGGGCAAAAGCCTCATACCGACTCTTGTCGAGAGAACTTCGATACCCGCCGTTCGCCCCGACAAGACCCGCCGCCCGACCCGACGCCGGGCAGAAGTGGGCGGCGGCGCGGCTTGCCGACGCTCCGCACGGCGCTTGGGTGGTCTTTCTCGAAAGCGAGTTCCGCGATAATCTTGCCGGCTATGGCGCAGCTTGGTTGAGCACGCTCCCCAACCTGGAGCCGGTAATGCAAACGGCCGACGGCATCATGTCCAAGGTCAACACGGACGCCGCGCCCCGCCCGAACCCATACCGCGCCGCGCTGCGCGCGGCGGCCGGGGCGGCTCCGCCGCCGGTCGCGGGTCGGCGGGTCGGCGGGTCGCGGGTCGCGGGCGGTTTCGATGTTTCTTGGCGGGGCAATGAGTTGGTTTACATCAAGGAAGGGTGTTCGGAGCAGGACGCGCGGACGCGCTTCTTCCTGCACGTCTGGCCGCAAGACGAGACCACCCTGCCCGCCGATCGCAGACCGCACGGCATGGACAATCTGGACTTCCGGTTCCGCAAATACGGCGTCGTGCTCGACGGCGCCTGCGTGGCCCTCCGCCCCTTGCCCGACTATGCCGCGGCCCGCATCCGCACGGGGCAGTACACGCCCGAACGGGGCGCGCTGTGGCAAACCGAGCTCAGTGCCGCGCCTACGGCGCGGCAGGGGTTAGAGTTTAGGGATTAGGGGTTAGGGGGAACCGCACGGCTTCAGGGAAGAGAGAGCTGAAGCCATCCGGTCGATTGCGGCGGCGAGACTTCGAAAATAAGTGATCATTGGTGATCATTGCCGATCATTGGTGAACATTTGCGCCTGAAGCGCTTCTTTTCGCGGCGTGAACCCCGTCATGCTTGACGGCTGCGTCGTGTTTGTGAGTCGGGGGTCTGATCCCGGCGACCGCGCCTGCCGTTTCCGCCCGCTTGTTCAGGGGTTCCCCAAGCAGTCCGCGGCGGAAGCGGCGTGAGCGGCGCGACGGGCGCCCGCGGTGTTTTTCCGGCCCGCGCAAGCGGTCGGCGAAGGGGGCGATCTTTTTCCGAAAACGGGTTGCGCCGCGCAAACGGACTGCGCCAAGCTGAAGTAGCGAGGTTGAGAAAAAGTTGGCAGCGGAAAATTTTTCAAGAAAGCGACCCTGATTTCTGTCAAGATGAAGGGTTCAACCAAGCAATGACGCTCGCGAAGGGCAAGGAACGCATTCCGCGCGGTTCGGTTCGGTCGAAGGGCCGGACGGGCTGGAACGCGAGTCAACCCCATCCAGCCGAGATGCGCGGCCGCAAGATGGAAATCGAACAGAAAGAAGAAAGGGAAACGAAATGACGAAGTTGATTGCGCTTTTGGTTTTGGCCGCGGGTTCCTCGATGGGACAGTTTGAACTTCAGTGCTTGTCTGACGCAGAGATCTGCATTGATGTTGCAGTCACCGACCTTCCCACAGTGGAGAGCGAGACCCGTACGAGATACTATGTCTTTACGCTCTATGGCGGGGGTGCGGCGTATGGCGCTCCTGCGAGTTCCCATTTGTATTCGCACTGGACTGTTGACTCGGACTATATCCTGGGAAATGATATCGTCATTCAACAACTCCGTTATACCAAGTACAAAACAACAGACACCACGAGGTCTGCAGAAATCAGTCTTCAAGGGGAACAAAGTCCCAAGACTGACTGCGACGGAGTAGACGCGCATCTCTCAGGAAGCTGCGGCGTGACCGGGGCCGTCGATACGGTTCCCGTATCCAAGTCTCTTTACATCACCACAACTTCCGGCAACCCCAGTTTTATTGAGCTCAAGGTCTCCGATCGCGCCATTCAACCGGCTGATTGCAGCACTTGCAAGAAACGAGTCGAGTGGTGGATTCAAGGAAGCTCCAAAGCCGAAGAGTTCTTTGACAAGCTGTTTGGTCAAGGCCTCTCCAGATATTCGATCCAAATCGCGCGATCCGGACAAACCCCGACTTATCAGGCTCCTTCCGGACAAGCCCCGGCTTCCCCCGACTGATCAACCAACCGGCGGCCGCGCCGCCGCTTACCGCGCCTGTACGCTGACGTGCAAATTGCGGCAACGCGCAGTTGGCGCCGGCGTATCGGCCGCGGGCCCGGCGGGTCAGAGGCCGCGAGTCGAGGCGCCGCGCCGAGCAGCGCCGCACTTCCCGCTTGCCCGGCCTTGTGCAGCGTAATCACGCGCATCTTCCCGCCGCGCTCGGCGCAGCCCGCGCGTCGGCTATGCGCGCAGGGCTTGCAGCAGGTCTTCAACGATGTCCTCGGGGTCTTCGATGCCGACGGAAAGCCGCAGCAGATTGTCGCCGATGCCGAGCCTCTGCCGGTGTTTGGGCGAGAGATTGCGGTGCGAACTCATCGCCGGATAGGAAACGAGCGAGTGAACGTCGCCCAGGCTGAGCGTCCGCACCACCAGCTTCAACGCATCGAGGAAGCGGAAGACCTCTTGCCGGCCGGCGCCGTCGATCTCGAAGCCGACCATGCCGCCGTATTGCTTCATGCCGTCCGCCGCCGGGGAAAACAACCGCGAGGCGATGCCGTGGTCCGGGTGGTCGGCCAAGCCGGGGTAGCGGACGCGCGAGATGCGGCCGCAGCCGCGCAGCGCTTGCGCCGCGGCGGCCGCGTTACGGCAATGCGCTTCCATGCGCAGCGGAAGGGTTTTGACGCCGCGCATGGTCAGATAGCATTCGAAGGGGCCGAGATTCGGCCCCAGCGTCCGGCTCAAATCCTCCACCAAAGGAGCGTGTTCGCTTTCATAGACCAGGATGCCGCCCAATACGTCGGCATGCCCCGCCAAGTGCTTGGTGCCGCTGTAAACGATGAAATCGACGCCGAGGCCGCGCGCCTGCAAAAGCGCCGGCGTGGTGAACGTGCAGTCCGCAACGACGGCGGCGCCGTGCTCATGGGCGATCGCGGCGATCCGGTCCAGTTCCGCTACGCGCAGCAACGGATTCGAGACCGCTTCCACCAGTACGCAGCCCGGCTTGTGCTCGGCGACCGCCCGCTCGAAGGTTTCCAGGCAGCAGGGGTCGGCGAACCGCGTCTCGACTCCTTGCGGCTCCAGGACGCCGGACAGCAGCAAATAGGTCTGCCCGAAAAGAACGTTTGCGGCGACGATGCGTTTCGGTCTGCCGGCCAACGCCGCCGACAAGGCAAGGTGCAGCGCAGCCATGCCCGAGGCAGCGGACAAGGCTTCGCCGCCGCCCTCCAGCGCCGCAATTTGCTCGTGCAGGGCGTCGGCGGTCGGGTTGCCGCGCCGTGCATAGCTGTGGCCCTCGGCATTGCCCGCCTCGACTTTTTCGAGTTCGGCCGCGGTTTTGTAGAAATAGCTCGAGGAGACATGGACCGGCGCCGCCGCCTCCGCGACCCCTGCCGAAGGCTTGCGGCCGCCGGCATGCACCGCGAGCGATTCGAGCTTCATGGCAGCGCCTGCTCCAGATCGCCGATGATGTCGTCCGCGGCCTCGATGCCGACGGAAAGCCGCAGCATCGCTTCGCCGATGCCCAGCCTTTCTCTTTCCTCCGCGGGCATTTGCCCGTGGGAAGTCGTAGCCGGATGCAGCATCATGGAGTGAACGTCGCCGAGACTGGGAGCCGGAACGATCATCCGCAAGCGGTCGATGACGGCGAACGCCGCCGCTTTCCCGCCTTTCACGTCGAAGCTCATCATCGCCCCGAACAATCCTTCCGGCAGCAGAGCGGCCGCGGTCTCGCGGTCGGGGTGGCCGTCCGCCGCGGGGAAGCGCAGCTTTTCGATCGCGGGGCGCCGCTCCAGCCATGCGGCCGTTTCCAGCGCGTTGCGGCATTGCTTGCGCATGCGCAACGGCAGCGTTTTCACGCCGCGCATGATGAAATACGCGGCGAACGCGCCGAGATTGCAGCCGAGCGTACGGTGCAGCGCTTCCGCTGTCTCGCGATGCTCGCCTCCGGTCAGGAAAAACCCGCCGAGCGCGTCGCCGTGCCCGGCCAGATATTTCGTTGCGCTGTGGACGACCATGTCCGCGCCCAGCTCCAGCGGCCGCAAGAGCAGCGGAGTCGTAAACGTGGAATCCACGATCAGCAAAGCGCCGCGGCGGCGGGCGATTTCCGCAATCTTGTCGATCGCGGGCACGCGCATCAGAGGATTGGAAACGGCCTCGACGTAGATTGCCGCGGGGCGCGCCTCGGCCGTTACGGCGTCGAGCCTCTCCAGATCGCAAACGTCGCAGAACGTCGTTTCGACGCCGGCAGGCGCAAGCACGCCGGTCAGAACGCGGAGCGTCGCGCCGTAAAGCACGTCGGCGGCGACAACGGCCTTGCGGCGGTCGGTCAAGGCGGTCAGCAGCGCCAGATGGACCGCGGCCATGCCCGACGACGCCGCCAGGCAAACCTCGGCGCCTTCCAGGGCCGCGATCTGCTCTTCGACCGCGGCGACCGTCGGATTGCCGAACCGCGCATAGCTCTGCCCCGGCTTTTCGCCGCTGAAAACGCCGTCGAGGTCTTCGATTTGCTCGTAAAAGAAACTCGAAGCGGCGTAAATCGGCGTGGTGACGGGAATGAAATCGCCGGGTTTCTTGCGGTCGCCCGCATGCACCGCCAAGGTCTGGAGTTTCATCGAAGATCGCCTGCGCGGCGCCGCGCGGCCGATATTTGAGTATAGCCGCGCGTTTGCGCCGCGGTTCCGCCGCGCATGGCGCCCGGAATGCTGGAGCCGACGACGGGACTCGAACCCGTGACCTCGTCCTTACCAAGGACGCGCTCTACCAACTGAGCTACGTCGGCCCATTGCCGCCGCCGTTGCGGCGGTTTCTGGAGCGGGAGACGGGAATCGAACCCGCAACCAACAGCTTGGAAGGCTGTGACTCTACCATTGAGTTACTCCCGCAAAAATCCGCGCCCGCCGTTGACGCCCGCTCCTCCGGCAAAGCTTGGAGCCGGCGAGAGGACTCGAACCCCCGACCGTCCGATTACAAATCGGATGCTCTACCAACTGAGCTACGCCGGCAACGGGCGAACGCCGAACAACCCTTTCAGCATAGCGCGCCCGGACTGCGCGGGCAACGGCGCCCGGTTTGCCGGCGAGACTCGCAAGACTCTCTATCGTTATACTGGGATTTGGCCGCGGCGCAACCCGCCGGCCGGGCCGCAGTCGTCTTCGTCGGAATTCCGCATGGCCGTTGCTTATACGACCCGCTTCAAGCGCGCCACGCTGCACTGGCACCGCAAGATGCGCGAGCTCTACATGATCCTCAAGGGGCTTGCCGATACCGATCATCCGCTGCTGGCGCACGTCATCCCGACCCGGCGCTGCAACATCGCCTGCGCCTACTGCAACGAGTACGACGACTTCTCGAGCCCCGTCCCCATCGACGATCTCAAGAAACGGACCGACAAACTGGCCGCGCTCGGCGTAAGCATCGTCACCCTCAGCGGCGGCGAGCCGCTGCTGCATCCGCAACTCGACGAACTGATTGCGCACATCCGCTCCCACGGCATCATCGCCGGCCTGATTACCAACGGCTACCTGCTCGGCCCCAAGCGCATCCGCGAACTCAACCGCGCCGGCCTGGAATACCTGCAAATCAGCATCGACAACATCAACCCGGACAAAACGTCGATGAAGAGCCTGCGCGTACTCGATCGCAAGCTCGAGATGCTGGCCGAACACGCCTATTTCGACGTGAACATCAATTCCGTGGTCGGAGGCGGCATTCCCAATCCCGAAGACGCCTACAAGATCGCCTGCCGAGCGCTTGCTCTCGGCTTCACCAGCACCGTCGGCATCATCCATGACGGTGGCGGGCAACTGCAACCCCTGTCGGAAGCCGAAAGCAGCGTTTACCGCCGCATCAAAGCCCTCTCGTCGAAACGGGGCTACAGCCGCCTGACCTTTTTCCAAGACAACTTGGCCGAGGGGCGCACCAACAACTGGAAATGCCGCGCCGGCGCCCGCTATCTGTATATCTGCGAAGACGGCCTGGTTCACTTCTGCTCCCAACAGCGCGGTTACCCGGGCGTTCCGCTGGAGCGGTATTCGGTGGCGGATATCCGCAAGGCGTACCGTTCGTCGAAATCGTGCGCGCCGGCCTGTACGGTTTCTTGCGTCCACAAGGCTTCGGCGATCGATTTCTGGCGCGACCCGCAGACGCCGATAACCGCGGATCAGCAGCAGCCGCAACGGGTTTGAGCGGCAGCCGCGCGGCGCTATTCGAGCCAGGAGCAGGCGGCGTCAACGGGGCAAACGAAAACCCGGAAGTCCGGCGGACGGTTTTCCCCGGCCCAAGCGGCTCCGTTGACGAAAACCGCCGTCGCCCAGGCCTCGCTGTCGATCGTCCGCGGCGCCGTTACCGACACTGAACGCATGCCTTCCGCCGGCCTGCCGGTTCTGGGGTCGAGAACATGCGCGTAGCGCTTGCCCTCGATCTCGAAGAATTTCTCGTCGGAACCCGAGCTGGAGAGCGACCCGTCCTTGAGCGAAACGCCGCCGGCCGGGCCGGAACGGCCGCTTGGATCGCGGATGCTGACGCTCCAGCCGCGGGCGTTCCCCGGCGGAGCGCCCAAGGCGTAAATGCTGCTCTCGCCGGCGCTGACCAGCGCCCGCTCGATGCCGTATTCGCGCAGCACGGCGGCGGCGCGGTCCACCGCGTAGCCTTTGCCGATGCCGCCCGGGTCGAGACGCAGCCCGCGCCGCAGAAACTTCACGGCGCGCTTCGCAGGGTCGATCTGCAGATGTTGGGCGCCGACGTTTCGCCGAGCAAGCCACAGCCGCCACCGCCCCGGCAGCTTGCCGTTGCCGCGAAAGAACCCCCAGGTTTCGACGAGCGCGCCGACCGTAACGTCGAACGCGCCTTCGCTGATTCGGGTGTAGTGCAGGCAGGCCGCGAGCAGATCGGCCATCTCGGGCGAGACCGTCACCGCGCGCTTGCCGGCTTCGCGGTTCAGGCGGCTGAGCTCGCTTTCAGGCTTGTAATTGCTGAGCAAGGCGTCGATGCGCCGCGCTTCGTCGAAGGCCGCGCCGGCCGCGTTGGCGGCGAGCGCCTTGCGCGGCGCATAGCAGGCGATGCGGAACTCGCTGCCCATGATGTCCGCCGCGGCTTCGTAACGATGCAGCGGCTGTTCCGTGAATCCCGAAGCCGCCGACAGTACACAGAACAGCGCGGCGGCGGAGCCGGCCTTTCCCGCGCGCTTGCGCATGCGCTGCAGCAGGGTATCGATGCGCTCTTCGGCTTGCGCGGCGCGGTCGTACTCGAAGCGCAGGCGTGGTACGCCGCGCATCGGAACGCGGGACGCCAGGCTCTTCCGGATGAAGCCCGCGGCGCGCTGCAGCGCCCGCGCCGGATCGTCCGCCGGGGCGCTCGGCGCAGCGGCGTTCAGGCCGGCGATCAGCACCCGCGCGGACTTTTTGTCCGGCGAAAGCTCCACCTGTGAGATATAGATGTCGTCGGCGGCCGGGTCGCGGACTTCCTCGGCCAATATCCGGGCGATCTCGCGTTTGAGCGCGCCTTCCGCCCGTCGGCGCTGAAACGATGCCATGCTGCCCTCCATGATCCCACGCGGCGGTTTCAACCCCCAAAGCGGCTGCTAAAATAAATGTGCGGCAAGATGCGCCCCGTTGCCCTGAGCGTCGCCGGGTCCGATCCTTCGGGGGGCGCCGGCATCCAGGCCGATCTCAAGACCTTCCACCAGTTTGAAGTTTACGGAACCGCCGTGTTGACGGTGGTTACCGTGCAGAACACCCGTAAAGTGCTGGACGTCGTTCCGCTCGACGCGCGGCTCGTGGAGCGCCAGTTGGAGGCCGTCATGGAAGACATCCCGCCGGACGCCGCCAAGGTCGGCGCGCTGGGCAACGAAGCCGTGGCCGAGGCTGCCGCGGCATGGGCGCAGCGGCTGCGCGTTCCGCTGGTCGTCGATCCGGCGATGGTCAGCAAGCACGGCGCGCCGCTCATCGAGACCGGCGCCGTCCGCGCGCTGCGCGAACGCCTGCTGCCGCTCGCCTATCTGGCAACGCCCAATCTCGACGAAGCGGCGGCGCTTGCCGGAATCGAAGTCGATACGCCCGCGGCAATGGAAGAGGCGGCCAAGAGGATCGCCGGCGGCGGCGCGCGCAACGTCCTCGTCAAGGGAGGCCACCTGAGCGGCGAACCCGTCGATCTGCTGTGGAGCGGCGGCAGCGCGCGCTGGTATGGTTCGAGGCGCTGCGACACGCCGCACACGCACGGCACGGGCTGCGTCTATTCAGCGGCCGTGACGGCGCTGCTGGCCCGCGGGCGGCCCTTGCCGCAAGCGGTTGAGCAGGCCAAGAGCTTCATCGGCGAAGCCATCCGCACCGCTCCCGGCCTGGGCCGCGGCAACGGTCCCGTCAACCACCACGCGCCGACTTGCCCCGATGATTTCACGGCGGCCTGAAGCCGCCGGCAACGCGATGCGCAATCAGAGAAAAGACAGACGCTGGCTGCTGGCCGTCGCCGCCGCCGTGATTTTTCCCGCCGCGGCCTTCCATGCAAGCTGCATCGCGGTGATGGGGCCGGGCACGTGGGGGTCGGGAATGCAGGAAGCCTATCCCGTCCGCCTGCCGCCGACCGCGCGCATCCTGCGCTACGCGGACGAGTTGGCCGCCGCTCCGCAAGGCGATCGGACGGAAACAAGCGTCGGCGGCTCTGCGCCGGCAGTCTCGCTTGCAGGAAAAATCCTCGAGTCGTACCGCGCGGGGGGCAAAACGCTCTTGCTGACGGGGGAAGGCGGCAGCCGGTCCGAACGGCGGCATCTTTATCTGCTTGAAAATTCCCGGGTTGTGGAAATCCCGTTGCCGCCGGGCGGCGCGGCGGCCGGGCCGCGTTTTGTGCGCGGGCGCATCGTCATCGAGAGATGGAACCCCTGGGCGCTGCCGGCGATGCGGAAGATAATCCGCTACGCCGCTTCCTGGACGGACCCCGGCAAGCGCCCGGAAGCCGCGCTCTACGCCTACGACCCGGCGGCGCGGGAGTGGAGCTTCGTCATGCCCGGCCATACGCTCGTCCCTTCGCCCGACGGCGGCCGCGCGGTATTGCTGCGCTCGGGCGCCATGGCCGCCGGGTATTACAGCATTCATCTCTGGTCGGAAGACGATGCCGAGCCGCCGCCCCTGCTGAGCCTGCGCGAGGCGGACGAAAGCTCCGGACGTTCGTTCCGGCTGCGCTGGACCGCCGATTCGGCCGCGGTGCAGATCGTCGGGCGCACCGGCGGTTTCGAGCGCCGCAAGCGCGAGCCGCGCGATTTCAACGTGCTCTATTCGCTCGACGACGGCGCTTTCTACGATCTGGAAGGCCGGCCGTAAGCCTCTGGGCCGGCCCTTTGCGCTACTCTGGTTGCTCGTCCCGCGAAAGACATCCGGCATGGAACGGCAACGCTTCGGTTCGCGCATCGGCATGATGCTGGCCATGTTGGGGATGGCCGTCGGTACCGGCAACATCTGGCGCTTTCCGCGCATCGCCGCGAAAAACGGCGGCGGCGAGTTTCTGGTCGCCTGGATTGCCTTTTTGCTGCTGTGGTCGATTCCGCTGATCCTGCTCGAGTTCGGGTTGGGGCGCAAAACGCGATCCGGGCCGGTGCGCGCGTTCGTGGACTGCATGGGGCCGCGCCGCGCCTGGATGGGCGCGTTCTGCGTTTTCGTCACCGCGGGCATCATGTGCTACTATTCCGTCGTCGCCGGCTGGACCGCCCGCTACAGTTTGGCGGCGCTGCTCGGCGAAATCCCCGAGGCTGCGCCCGGCGCCTTCTGGACGCGCTTTACCGAGTCGGCCTGGCCCATTGCGCCCCACGCCTGCATGATCGGCCTGGCGGCCTTTGTGGTGTCCCGCGGCGCGCGCGCGATCGAGCGGGCGGCGTTGATCCTTATGCCCGCGCTGATCGTTCTGCTGGGCATACTCGCCGCGCGGGCCGTCACCCTGCCGGGCTCATCCGACGGTCTTTCCTATCTCTTCAGCGTCGATTGGACGCAGCTTTCCCGCGCGCGCATCTGGCTCGAGGCGCTCACGCAAAACGCCTGGGACACCGGCGCCGGCTGGTGCCTGGTGCTCTGCTACGCCGCCTATCAGCGCGAGCGCGAGGACACCGCGCTGAACGCGTTCCTGCTGCCCGGCGCCAACAATCTCATTTCGCTGCTGGCCGGAGTGACCATCTTATGCACCGTCTTTTCGGTCGTCCCGCCGTTGATCGCGCAGGCGGCGGACGCTCCCCAATCGCTGCATGGATTGGGCGGCCTGGAAGACGCCGTCCGAGCGGGGGAGCCGTTTTCCGCCGAACTTATGCGGCGGACCATCTTTTCCGAAGGAAACTCCGGCATTACGTTCATCTGGATGCCCCAACTCTTCCGCAGCCTCGTTTTCGGACGGTTTTTCCTGACGCTGTTTTTCCTGGCTCTGACGCTCGCCGCCTTCACCAGTCTGATGGCTATGGTCGAGGTCGTGACCCGCGCCCTGACCGACTCCGGGATGCAGCGCCGCAACGCCGTCCGCACGGCGGCGGCAGGCGGCTTTCTATTGGGAGTCCCCTCCGCTTTGTCGGTGAAATTTCTCGAAAATCAGGATTGGGTCTGGGGGGTGGCTCTGCTGCTTTCGGGGCTTTTCTTCGCTTTCGCGGTCGTCGCCGAGGGCGTCAAGCCGTTCCGCGGCGCCTGGCTCAACCACGAGCACTCCGACGTGCGCATCGGTTCGTGGTGGGATTTCGTCATTTCCTGCCTCGTGCCGGTCGAAGCGGTCGGGCTTTTCATCTGGCTGCTGTATCAGGCTTGGCGGGATGACCCCGCGGGTTGGTGGCTCCCCTTCAACCCGGAAAACGTTTTCAACGTCGGCACGGTGCTTTTCCAGCTGGGCATCGTACTGGCGGCGCTGCTCGTCTTCAACCGGCGCATCGCCGCCTCGGTCTCGCGGAGCTGAAAGCCCGTGCTGCTGCTCAACGCTGAAGAAGTTCGGGAAGCCCTGCCCATGCCCGCGGCCATCGAGGCCATGCGCCGCGCCTTCACGGCTCTGGCCGAGGGGCGCATGCAGGTTCCGCCGCGCTCGATGCTGACGGCGCCGGGGGGGCGGGGAACCATCCTGACCATGCCCGCCGCGTCGGCCGGCGCCGGCTCGCCGACGGCGGCGGTCAAGGTCGTGGCCGTGTTTCCGGAAAACAAGCGCCGCGGATTGCCGACGATTCACGGCGCGGTGATCGCGCTCGACCCCGAGACGGGGCGCCCGGCCGCGCTGCTGGAAGGCGCTTCGCTGACGGCCGTTCGCACGGGCGCAGTCAGCGGACTGGCGACCGATTTGCTCGCCCGCGAAGACAGCCGCGCATTGGCTGTTTTCGGCAGCGGCGTTCAGGCGCGGACCCAGGCCGAGGCGGTCTGCTGCGTCCGCCCCATCGAAACCCTGTGGGTCTGCAACCCGTCCGCGGGCAAGGCCGAGCGGATGGCGGACGAGATCGCCGGACGCGCGCCTTTTCCCGCCGACGTGCGGCCGACTTCGTCGTCCCGCGAAGCGCTTGCCGCGGCCGGCGTCGTCTGCACCGCCACCACGTCCGAAACGCCGGTCTTCGACGACGCCGACTTGCAGCCGGGGACGCATATCAACGCCGTCGGCTCGTATCGGCCGCGCGTCCGCGAGATCCCCGGCGAAACCGTTCGCCGCGCCTCGATTGTCGCGGATCAACGAGAGGCCGCGCTCGAAGAGGCCGGAGACCTCATCCAGGCCATCGAGCAGGGTTTCATAACGCCCGACCGCATTGCCTGCGAGTTGGGCGATTTGCTGCTCGGCGCGGCCGCGGGCCGCCGTTCGAAGGAGCAGATCACCTTGTTCAAATCGGTGGGTCTCGCCGCCCAGGACGCGGCGGCGGCGCAGGCCGCCGCGGATGCCGCGCGCCGCCGCGGACTCGGTGAGAATATCGCTTGGTGAATTGCGCGGCGCTCTTGCGGCATGATGGGGGAGCGGCGCAAGCGCAAACTTTACTGAAAGGTACCGGCGAAACCCCATGAATCGGCTCCCGTTGCTCGATCACCCGTTGCAAGCCGAAACGGAATTCAAGCCCGAGGCGCTGCTGGCCGCGGTGAGGGCGCGCAACGGCATGGAAGCGTCCCGCCTGCCGTCGGTTTGCGTACTCGACTTCGACGGCGACCTGCTCGACGGCCTGAAGGCCGACGGCGCGACTTCCCGCTCGGAGCATTGGGCCTGTTTCCACACCGCGATGGAAACGCTGCGCATCGACGGCGTTGAAGTGGGCATTGTCGATCGGACCATCGGCGGCCCGTACGCCGTGCTCGTCGCCGAGCAAATGGCCGCTTGCGGCGTCCGCGCGGTTATCGGACTCGCCTCTGCCGGAAGGATCGACCCGCGGCTGCCCATGCCGAGCCTCGTCGTGCCGACGAAGGCGCTGCGCGACGAGGGAACGTCGCTGCATTACCTGCCTCCATCGCGCTACGTCGATGCGCCCGAACCGGCGGCGTCCATTTTGACGGAGGAGCTTGCTGGAACGGGCTTGCCGACGACTCGCGGGGCGGTCTGGACGACCGATGCGCCCTACCGCGAAACGGCGGAGCAAATCCGCGCTCACGCCGCCGAGGGCGTCCTGGCGGTGGAGATGCAGGCGGCTTCGCTTTTCGCCCTCGCCCAGGCCCGCCGGCTCGCCGTCGGCGTCGTCGTCCACGTGACCAACGCCGCCGACGGCGAAGAGCGCAATTTCGACAAGGGCGCCGGCGTCGAAGAGCGCGAGATTCTGCGGAGGATCGCCCGCGCGGGCCGGCGCATCGCGGCTGCCTCCGCCGGCTCGCCCCGGCGTTCGATTCCGCAGCAGTAGAGAACACTGTCGAAAGCGGCGATATAGACCCGCCCGTTGGCGATGGAAAGGCCGCTCCAGTGGTTCCATGAGGTAATTTCCTCGCCGCTCGACCAGAGTTCCTTGCCCGTGCGCGCGTCCAGCGCGTAAAGCACCGCATGCGAAGACCCGGCGATGCGTTCCTCCGCCGTGTTGGTGAGGCCGACGTCGAACATCGCCTGGTGCGTATCCTCGCCGTTGCCGAAAGCGAACACGAAGTCGGAGGATCAGGGGTCGGGGGCGAGCTCGGTTTGCCACAGCAGGCCCTGTTCCGACGTGAACTGCCCCGTGCGGATGCGGGCCGCGGCATAGTCGGGCAGGGGGCGGAGGGCCACGCAGGCGCCGTCGAGCACGACGCCGTACTTGCGGAAGTGGAAGTCCAGATTGTCCATGCCGTAAGGCTTGCGATCGGCGGCAAGCACGGCCTCGTCTTGCGGCCAAACGTGCAGGAAGAAGCGCGTCCGCGCGTCCTGCTCCGAGCACTCTTGCTTGATGTAAATCAACTCATTGCCCCGCCAAGAAACATCGAAACCGCCCCCGCCCCGCGACCCGTGACCCGTGACCGCCGCGCGAAGCGCGGCCCGATA
The DNA here is from genome assembly GCA_965242705.1 of Bryobacterales bacterium. GTDB lineage: Bacteria > Acidobacteriota > Terriglobia > Bryobacterales > UBA6623 > CATQHP01. Next base: position 2,281,632 of record OZ251486.1, on the reverse strand, counting down.
TGGATTCGGGCGGGGCGCGGCGTCCGTGTTGACCTTGAACACGGCGCCGTCGGTCGTTTGCGCCGCCGGCTCCAGGTTGGGGAGCGTGCTCAGCCAGGCTGCGCCATAGCCGGCAAGATTATCGCGGTACTCGCTTTCGAGCCAGACCACCCAAGCGCCGCGCGGAGCGTCGGCAAGCCTTGCCGCCGCCCGCTTCTGCCCGGCGTCGGGGCGGGCGTCGGCCGGCAAGCCTCGGTACGGCAAATCCCGGTATGAGGCTTTTGCCCGATTGTACAAGGACAGCGCATTGGGCTCGGTGCTGTACACAACACCGCTCAGGGGACCGCTGAGGGGGCCTGCGGAGGGGAGCGCCTGGATGTAACGCAACATCTCGGAATCGGCAAGGGGCGGCTCGTTGTAGCATCCGGGAACGGGTAATTCGGCCGCATTGATTCGGCCTATGCGGCGGGCGTTGGCCGCGGCCTGCCCCGCCGTCCACAGGCAAAGCGCCGCCATGACGGCGGCAGCCGGCAGCCCCCCCCCCCCCCCCCCCCCCGCACTTTCGTCCCCGCCCGCTGCTCAGAAACCGGTCGAGCGCGAACGCCGCGGCGGCCAGCAGAGGAATCCAAAGCGGAAACAGAAACCGCGCATTTTTTGCATGCAGCGGGGGAGCATAGCCTACCGAGATCGCGGCAACGAGCAGGACGAAATAGAGCAGCGCAAAACCGCCCCATATCCACGATGCGCTTCGCGCGGCAGGGGCGCGCCGGCGGCGGAGTCGGCTTGCGAACACGGCGGCGGCGATTGCGGCCGGCGCCGCCGCCGCGGCCCAGGCCAAGTCGAGATGCGCCCATTCCAGCAGAAAGGCGGAGGCTTGCCGCAAAACCTGCAGCAACGGGCGGGGCCGCTCAAACTCAAACCGTACTTGTCCGCTGGAGCCTGTGAATGTGTCGAAGAACAAATAATTGCGCAATATCCACAGAGCCGCAGGCAGGCACGCGGCCGATAGGAAGGCGGCGGCTTCCCTTGCCCTCCGCTGCGGCGGCGCCCCTTGGCGGAAGAGCAGCGCCAACCCTGCAAAAATCGGTACGACCGCGCCGATGTAGCGGGTCAGCGCGGCCAAGGCGCTCCAAGCCGCCGCCGCGGCCGGCGAGCGCCTCTTGCCCGCGGTCAGGAACTTGTCGATTTCGATCAGCGCCAGGGTGGTTACCAGGATGAACGGGGGTTCGGACATGCTCCACGAAGCCGCATCCGCCAAGGGAACGGAGAGGGCAAGCGCGGCGCAGGCCCAGGCCGCCGCAAAGCAGGAATCGAGCCGACGGCGCAGATATCGCCCGAAGACGAATACGGTCAGTCCGAAAACGGCGGCGTTGAGCGGGCCGACAGCATCAAGCGGGTCGAGCCGGAGCAGAGCGCCCGCCGCCGTCAGCAGCAGCGAATAGAGCGGAGGCCAGATCGTAAAAGGGTCCCCCATGGAGTCCACGAAGCCCTCGCCGGCCGCCAAGTTCCTCGCCGCAGCTATATATTGTGCGCTGTCCGAGGTCAAACACGGCCCGTAACTGACCTCGCGCGCCAGCGCGAGGACCGCGCCCAGGAGGGCCGTCGCGGCGGGAAACAGGAGCGAGCCGGCGGCGAACGTCGAACCCGTCCGCATTCATTCATTATCCGCCAAGTGCGCAGCGCCCCCCTCTTCCCTAACCCCTAATCCCTAAACTCTAACCCCTGCCGCGCCGTAGGCGCGGCACTGAGCTCGGTTTGCCACAGCGCGCCCCGTTCGGGCGTGAACTGCCCCGTGCGGATGCGGGCGGCGGCGTAGCCGGGCAGGGGGCGGACGGCCACGCAGGTGCCGTCGAGCACGATGCCGTATTTGCGGAAGTGGAAGTCCAGGTTGTCCATGCCGTAAGGCTTGCGATCGGCGGCAAGGACGGTCTCGTCTTGCGGCCAAACGTGCAGGAAGAAGCGCGTCCGCGCGTCCTGCTCCGAGCACCCTTGCTTGATGTAAACCAACTCCTTGCCCCGCCAGGAAACATCGAAACCGCCCCCGACCCGCGACCCGTGACCGCCGCGCGAAGCGCGATCCGACCCGCGACCCCCGACCCGCCGACCCGCGGCCGCCGCGCGCAGTGCGGCTCGATATGGATTCGGGCGGGGCGGGGCGCCCGCGTTTACTTTGAACACGGCGCCGTCGGCCGTTTGCGCCGCCGGCTCCAGGTTGGGGAGCGTGCTCAGCCAAGCTGCGCCATAGCCGGCAAGATTATCGCGGTACTGGCTTTCGAGCCAGACGACCCAAGCGCCGTGCGGAGCGTCGGCAAGCCTCGCCGCCGCCCGCTTCTGCCCGGCGTCGGGGCTTGTCGGGGCGGGCGGCGGGTATGGAGGTTCTTTCAGCAAGCCTCGGTATGAGGCTCTTGCGCGGTTGTACAAGGACAGCACAGTGGGGCTGTTGCTGTACACAACACCGCTCAAGGGGCCGTTGAGGGGGCCTGCGGAGGGGAGCGCCTCGATGTAACGCAGCATCTCGGAATCGGCATAGGGCGGCTCGTTGTGGCAGTATTGATCGAGGGATTCGGCCGCATTGATTCGGCATATGCGGCGGGCATTGGCCGCGGCCTGCCCCGCCGGCCACAGGCAAAGCGCCGCCATGACGGCTGCCGCCGGCAGCCCCCCCCCCCCCGAACTTCCGTTCCCGCCCGCGGCTCAGAAACCGGTCGAGCGCGAACGCCGCGGCGGCCAGCAGGGGAATCCAGAGCGGAAGCAGATACCGCGCTTGGCCTTTTGTATTCAGATGGGGAGCATAGCCCGCCGAGACCGCGGCAATGAGCAGAACGAAATAGGTCAGCGCAAAGCCGGCCCATACCCACGATGCGCTGCGCGCGGCATCGGCGCGTTGGCCGCGGCGTCGGCTGGCGACCGCGACCGCGACGGCGGCGGCGGCGATTGCGGCCGGCGCCGCGGCCCAGGCCAAGTCGAGATGCGTCCAGTCCAGCAGAAAGACGAAGGCTTCCCGCAAGACCCACAGCAACGGACGGGGACTTTCCATCTCAAACCGTACTTGTCCGCTGTTGCCCGTGAATGTGTCGAAGAACAGATAATTGCGCCATATCCACAGAGCCGCCGGCAGGCACGCGGCCGCCAGGAAGGCGGCGGCGTCCCTCGCCCTCCGCTGCGGCGGCGCCCCTTGCCGCAAGAGCAGCGCCAACCCTGCAAAAACCACTACGACCGCGCCGATGTAGCGGGTCAGCGCGGCCAAGGCGCTCCACGCCGCCGCTGCGGCCAACGAGCGCCTCTTGCCCGCGGTCAGGAACTTGTCGGTTTCGATCAGCGCCAGGGTGGTTGCCAGGATGAACGGGGATTCGGTCAGGCTCCACGAAGCCGCATCCGCCAAGGGAACGGAGAGGGCAAGCACGGTACAGGCCCACACCGCCGCAAAGCGGGAATCGAGCCTGCGGCGCAGATATCGCCCGAAGACGAATACGGTCAGCCCGAAAACGGCGGCGTTGAGCGGGCCGACAACGTCGAGCGGGTCGAGCCGGAGCAGAGCGCCCGCCGCCAGCAGCAGCGGATAGAGCGGAGGCCAGAGCGTAAAGGGTTTCAGGCTGCCCACGAAGCCTTCGCCGGCCGCCAGATTCCTCGCCGCGGCTATATATTCTGCGCCGTCCCCGGTCAAACACGGCCCGTAGCCGATTTCGCGCGCCAGCACGAGGAGCGCGCCCAGGACAGCCGGCGCAGCGGGAAACAGGAGCAAGCCGGCGGCGCGCTCGGCGGAGAACGTCGAACCTGCCCGCATTCATTCATTATCCGCCAAGCGCGCAGCCCCCCCCCGTCTTCCCTAACCCCCAACCCCTAATCCCTAACCCCTGCCGCGCCGTCAGGCGCGGCCCTGAGCTCGGTTTGCCACAACGCGCCCCGTTCGGGCGCGTACTGCCCCGTGCGGATGCGAGCCGCGGCATAGTCGGGCAAGGGGCGGACGGCTACGCAGGCGCCGTCGAGCACGACGCCGTATTTGCGGAACAGGAAGTCCAGGTTGTCCATGCCGTGCGGCTTGCGATCGGCGGCAAGCACGGCCTCGTCTTGCGGCCAAACGTGCAGGAAGAAGTGCGTCCGCGCGTCCTGCTCCGAGCAATCTTGCTTGATGTAAACCAATTCCTTGCCCCGCCAATACACGTTGAATCCGGCTTGGCTTGCGGCTTGCGCGCCCGGGTTTGCGGCCCGTTGATTTGCGGCCCCTGGATTTGCGTCCGCCGCGCGCAGCGCGGCCCGATACGGATTCGGGCGGGGCGGGGCGCCCGTGTTTACCTTGAACACGGCGCCGTCGGCCGTTTGCATTACCGGCTCCAGGTTGGGGAGCGTGCTCAGCCAAGCTGCGCCATAGCCGGCAAGATTATTGTAGTACTCGCTTTCGAGCCAGACGACCCAAGCGCCGTGCGGAGCGTCGGCAAGGCTTGCCAACGCCCGCTTCTGCCCGGCGTCGGGGCGGACGTCGGGTCTTGTCGGGGCGGGCGGCGGGTATCGAGGTTCTCTCGACAAGAATCGGTATGTGGCTCTTGCGCGGTTGTACATGGACAGCGCATAGGGTAAGTTGCTGTACACAATACCGCTCAGGGGGCCGCCGAGGGGGTCTGCGGAGGGGAGCGCCTCGATGTAACGCAGCATCTCGAAACCGGCATGGGACGGCGCGTTGTAGAGGTATCGGAAGGGGTATTCGTCCGCATTGAGTTGGCTTATACGGCGGGCATTGGCCGCTGCCTGCCCCGCTGTCCACAGGCAAAGCGCCGCCATGAAGGCGGCAGCCGCCGGCCGGCAGCCCCTCCCCCCGCACTTCCGTTCCCGCCTGCTGCTCAGAAACCGGTCGAGCGCGAACGCCGCAGCGGCCAGCAAGGGAATCCAAAGCGGAAGCAGATACCGATGCTTATTAAACTGCAGCGAGGGAGCATAGCCTACCGAGATCACGGCAACGAGCGAGACGAAATAGGTCAGCGCAAAGCCGGCCCATACCCACGATGCGCTTTGCGCGGCATGGGCGCGTTGGCCGCGGCGTCGGCTTGCGAACGCGACGGCGGCGGTGATTGCGCCCAGCACCGCCGCCGCGGCCCAGGCCGGCTCGAGATGCGTCCATTCCAGCAGAAAGACGAGGGCCGTCCGCAAAACCTGCAGCAACGGGCGGGGCCGCTCCATCTCAAACCGTAATTGTCCGCCGGGTCCCGTGAATGTGTCGAAGAACAGATAATTGCGCAATATCCACAGAGCTGCGGGCAGGCACGCGGCCGACAGGAAGACGGCGGCTTCTCTTGCCCTCCGCTGCGGCGGCGCCCCTTGCCGCAAGAGCAGCGCCAACCCTGTAAAAATCGGTACGACCGCGCCGATGTAGCGGGTCAGCGCAGCCAAGGCGCCCCACGCCGCGGCCGCGGCCAACGAGCGCCTCTTGCCCGCGGTCAGGAAATTGTCGGTTTCGATCAGCGCCAGAGTGGTTACCAGGATGAACGGGGAGTCGGACATGATCTGCGAAGCCGCCTCCGACAAGAAAAAGGAGAGGGACAGCACGGTACAGGCCCACACCGCCGCAAAACGGGAATCGAGTCTGCGGCGCAGATATCGCCCGAAGACGAATACGGTCAGCCCGAAAACGGCGGCGTTGAGCGGCCCGGCAACGTCGAGCGGGTCGATCCGGAGCAGAGCGCCCGCCGCCGCCGTCAGCAGCGGATAGAGCGGAGGATAGCCCGTAAAGGGGTCCACGACGCCCACGAAGCCCTCGCCCGCCGCCAGACTCCTCGCCGCGGCTATGTATTGTGAGCTGTCCCAAGTCCAACACGGCCCATATCTGACCTCGCGCGCCAGCACGAGTACCGCGCCCAGGAGGGCCGGCGCGGCGGGAAACAGGAGCGCGCCGGCGGCGCACTCGGCGGCGAACGTCGAACCCGCCCGCATTCATTCATTATCCGCCGCGGGCGGAGTAAGTTCGGTTTGCCACAGCGCGCCCCGTTCGGGCGTAAACTGCCCCGTGCGGATGCGGGCGGCGGCGTAGTCGGGCAGGGGGCGGACAGCCACGCAGGCGCCGTCGAGCACGACGCCGTATTTACGGAAGTGGAAGTCCAGGTTGTCCATGCCCTGCGGCTTGCGGGCGGCGGCAAGCACGGCCTCGTCTTGCGGCCAAACGTGCAGGAAGAAGCGCGTCCGCGCATCCTGCTCCGAGCACTCTTGCTTGATGTAAACCAACTCCTTGCCCCGCCAAGAAATATCGAAACCGCCCGCGACCCGCGATCCGTGACCGCCGCGCGAAGCGCGGTCCGACCCGCGACCCGTGACCCGCCGACCCGCGACCGGCGGCGGAGCCGCCCCGACCGCCGCGCGAAGCGCGGCTCGATACGGATTCGGGCGGAGCGGGGCGTCCGTGTTTACCTTGGGCGCGTTGACCTTGAACGCGTTTACTTTGAACACGGCGCCGTCGGCCGTTTGCGCCGCCGGCTCCAGGTTGGGGAGCGTGCTCAGCCAGGCTGCGCCGTAGCCGGCGCGGTTATCGCGGTACTCGCTCTCGAGCCAGACGACCCAAGCGCCGTGCGGAGCGTCGGCAAGCCTTGCCGCCGCCCGCTTCTGCCCGGCGTCGGGTCTTGTCGGGACGGGCGGCGGGTATGGAGGTTCTTTCGGCAAGTGTCGGTATAAGGCTCTTGCGCGGTTGTACAACGACAGCGCAATGGGTTCGTTGCTGTACACAACACCGCTCAAGGGGCCGTTGAGGGGGCCTGCGGAGGGGAGCGCCTCGATGTAACGCAGCATCTCGGAATCGGCAAGGGGCGGCTCGTTGTAACATCCGGAAACGGGTAATTCGGACACATTGATTTGGCATATGCGGCGGGCATTGGCCGCGGCCTGCCCCGCCGTCCACAGGCAAAGCGCCGCCATGACGGCGGCAGCCGGCAGCCCCCCCCCGAACTTCCGTTCCCGCCCGCGGCTCAGAAACCGGTCGAGCGCGAACGCCGCGGCGGCCAGCAGGGGAATCCAAATCGGAAACAGATACCGCACATGGCTTTCCGTATGCAGCGAGGGAGCAAAGCCCACTGAAATCAAGGCAATGAGCAGGACGAAATAGGTCAGCGCAAAACCGCCCCATATCCACGATGCGCTTCGCGCGGCATCGGCGCGTGGGCCGCGGCGTCGGCTTGCGAACGCGACGGCGGCGATTGCGCCCGCCGCCGCCGCGCCCCAGGCCAAGTCGAGATGCGTCCATTCCAGCAGATAGGAGAAGGCTTGCCGCAAGACCCGCAGCAACGGGCGGGGCTGCTCAGTGTTGAACCGTAATGTTCCGTCGCCGTAGCCTGTGAATGTGCCGAAGAACAGATAATTGCGCAATATCCACAGAGCCGCAGGCAGGCAGGCGGCCGACAGGAAGGCGGCGGCTTCTCTTGCCCTCCGTTGCGGCGGCGCCCCTTGCCGCAAGAGCAGCGCCAACCCTGCAAAAACCGGTACGAGCGCGCCGATGTAGCGGGTCAGCGCGGCCAAGGCGCTCCACGCCGCCGCCGCGGCCGGCGAGCGCCTCTTGCCCGCGGTCAGGAACTTGTCGGTTTCGATCAGCGCCAGGGTCGTTAGAAGGATGAACGGGGGTTCGGACAGATTCCACGAAGCCGCATCCGCCAAGGGAACGGAGAGAGACAGCGCGGCGCAGGCCCAGGCCGCCGCAAAGCGGGAATCGAGCCTGCGGCGCAGATAGCGCCCGAAGACGAATACGGTCAGCCCGAAAACGGCGGCGTTGAGCGGGCCGGCAACGTCGAGCGGGTCGAGCCGGAGCAGAGCTCCCGCCGCCAGCAGCAGCAGTGGATAGAGCGGAGACCAGGCTGTAAAGGGGCCTGTGACGCGCACGAAGCCTTCGCCGGCCGCCAGATTCCTCGCCGCAGCTATGTATTCTGCGCTGTCCCAGCTCGAACACGGCCCGTAGCTGACTTCGCGCGCCAGTACGAAAACCGCGCCCAGGACGGCCGGGGCAACGGGAAACAGGAGAGAGCCGGCGGAGCGCTCGGCGGAGAGCGTCGAACCCGTCCGCATTCATTCATTATCCGCCGCGGGCGGAGTAAGTTCGGTTTGCCACAGCGCGCCCCGTTCGGGCGCGTACTGCCCCGTGCGGATGCGGGCGGCGGCATAGTCGGGCAGGGGGCGGAGGGCTACGCAGGCGCCGTCGAGCACGATGCCGTATTTGCGGAAGTGGAAGTCCAGGTTGTCCATGCCGTACGGCTTGCGATCGACGGCAAGGACGGCCTCGTCTTGCGGCCAAACGTGCAGGAAGAAGCGCGTCCGCGCGTCCTGCTCCGAGCACTCTTGCTTGATGTAAACCAACTCCTTGCCCCGCCAAGAAACATCGAAACCGCCCGCGGCCCGCGACCCGTGACCGCCGCGCGAAGCGCGGTCCGACCCGCGACCCGTGACCCGCCGACCCGCGACCGGCGGCGGAGCCGCCCCGACCGCCGCGCGAAGCGCGGCCCGATACGGATTCGGGCGCGGCGCGGCGCCCGTGTTTACCGTGGGCGCGTTTACTTTGAACACGGCGCCGTCGACCGTTTGCGCCGCCGGCTCCAGGTTGGGAAGCGTGCTCAGCCAAGCTGCGCCGTAGCCGGCGCGGTTATCGCGGAACTCGCTTTCGAGCCAGACCACCCAAGCGCCGTGCGGAGCGTCGGCAAGCCACGCCGCTGCCTGCTTCTGCCCGGCGTCGGGGCTGGCGTCGGGTCTTGTCGGGGTGGGCGGCGGATCTCGAGGGTCTTTAACGGAAACCTTCGACAAGTGTCGGTATGAGGCTCTTGCGCGATTGTACAACGACAGCATATCGGGTTCGTTGCTGTACACAACACCGCTCAAGGGGCCGTTGAGGGTGCCTGCGGAAGGGGGCGCCTCGATGTAGCGCAGCATCCTGGAATCGGCATAGGGCGGCTCATTGCAGCAGGTGATGGGGAATTCGGCCGCATTGATTCGGCGTATGCGGCGGGCATTGGCAACGGCCTGCCCCGCCGTCCACAGGCAAAGCGCCGCCATGACGGCGGCCGCCGGCAGCCTCCCACCCCCCCCAAAAAAATTCCGTTCCCGCCCGCGGCTCAGAAACCGGTCGAGCGCAAACGCCGCGGCGGCCAGCAGGGGAATCCACAGCGGAAACAGAAACCGCGCTTGGCTTTGCGCATTCATACTGGGAGCATAGCCCGCCGAGACCGCGGCAACGAGCAGGACGAAATAAAGCAGCGCAAAACCGCCCCATATCCATATCCACGATGCGTTTCGCGCGGCATGGGCGCGTTGGCCGCGGCGGCGGCTTGCGAACGCGACGGCGATTGCGCCCAGCACCGCCGCGGCGGCCCAGGCCAAATCGAGATGCGTCCATTCCAGCAGAAAGTCGAAGACTTCCCGCAAGACCCGCAGCAACGGACGGGGCCGCTCAATCTCAGACCGCAATCGTCCGACGGGGCCCGTGAATGTGTCGAAGAGCAGATAATTGCGCCATATCCACAGAGCCGCGGGCAGGAAGGCGGCCGACAGGAAGACGGCGGCTTCCCTTGTCTTCCGCTGCGGCGGCGCCCCTTGCCGGAAGAGCAGCGCCAGCCCTGCAAAAACGGGCACCAGCGCGCCGATGTAGCGGGTCAGCGGGGCCAAGGCGCTCCACGCCGCCGCCGCGGCCAACGAGCGCCTCTTGCCCGCGGTCAGGAACTTGTCGATTTCGATCAGCGCCAAGGTCGTTACCAGGATGAACGGGGATTCGGTCAGGCTCCGCGAAGCTACATCCGCCAAGGGAACGGAGAGGGACAGCGCGGCGCAGGCCCAGGCCGCCGCAAAGCGGGAATCGAGCCTGCGGCGCAGATATCGCCCGAAGACGAATACGGTCAGCCCGAAAACGGCGGCGTTGAGCGGGCCGACAACGTCGAGCGGGTCGAGCCGGAGCAGCGCGCCCGCCGTCAGCAGCAGCAGCGGATAGAGCGGAGGCCAGATCGTAAAGGGGTATATGGCGCCCACGAAGCCTTCGCCGACCGCCAGATTCCTCGCCGCGGCTATATAATTCGCACCGTCCCAGGTCAAGCACGGCCCGTAGCTGACCTCGCGCGCCAGCGCGAGTACCGCGCCCAGGATGGCCGGCGCGGCGGGGAACAGGAGCGCGCCGGCGGCGCGCCCGGCGGCGAACGTCGAACCCGCCCGCATTCATTCATTATCCGCCGCGGGCGGAGTAAGCTCGATTTGCCACAGCGCGCCCCGTTCGGGCGCGTACTGCCCCGTGCGGATGCGGGCAGTTTCATAGTCGGGCAGGGGGCGGACGGCCACGCAGGCGCCGTCGATCACGACGCCGTATTTGCGGAACCGGAAGTCCAGGTTGTCCATGCCGTGCGGCCTGCGATCGGCGGCAAGCACGGTCTCGTCTTGCGGCCAAACGTGCAGGAAGAAGCGCGTCCGCGCGGCCTGCTCCGAACACCCTTCCTTGATGTAAACCAACTCCTTGCCCCGCCAAGAAACATCGAAACCGCCAGCGACCCGCGACCCGCCGACCCGCCGACCCGCGACCGCCGCGCGAAGCGCGGCCCGATATGGGTTCGGGCGGGGCGGGGCGCCCGTGTTTACCTTGAGCGCGTTTACCTTGTACACGGCGCCGTCGGTCGTTTGCGCCGCCGGCTCCAGGTTGGGGAGCGTGTTCAACCAAGCTGCGCCATAGGCGCGTTTCTCGCGGTACAGGCTTTCGAGAAAGACCACCCAAGCGCCGTGCGGAGCGTCGGCAAGCCGCGCCGCCGCCCACTTCTGCCCGGCGTCGGGTCGGGCGGCGGGTCTTGTCGGGTCGGGCGGCGGGTATCGAAGTTCTCTCGACAAGAGTCGGTACGAGGCTTTTGCGCGGTTGTACAGGGACAGCGCAATGGGTCCGTTGCTGTACACAGTACCGCTGAGAGGGCCGCTGAGGGGGTCTGCGGAGGGGAGCGCCTCGATGTAACGCAGCATCTCGGAATCGGCATAGGGCGGCTCGTTGTAGCAGTACTGATCGGGGAGTTCGGCCGCATTGATTTGGCTTATGCGGCGGGCATTGGCTGCGGCCTGCCCCGCCGGCCACAGGCAAAGCGCCGCCATGACGGCGGCAGCCGGAAGCCCCCGCTTCCGTTCCCGCCCGCTGCTCAGAAGCCGGTCGAGCGCAAACGCCGCGGCGGCCAGCAGGGGAAGCCAAAGCGGAAATAGATACCGCTCGTCATGCAGCGGGGGAGCATAGCCCACTGAAATCGCGGCAACGAGCAGGACGAAATAGGTCAGCGCAAAACCGCCCCATATCCACGATGCGCTTCGCGCGGCATGGGCGCGCCGGCAGTGGCGTTGACTTGCGAAGGCCGCGGCGGCGGCGATTGCGGCCGGCGCCGCCGCCGCGGCCCAGGCCAAGTCGAAATGCGTCCATTCCAGCAGAATAAAGCAGGCTTCCCGCAAGACCTGCAGCAACGGGCGGGGCCGCTCAAACCGTCCAGGCCCGCCGATGGTGACCGTGAATGTATCGAAGAGCAGATAATTGCGCAATATCCACAGAGCCGCAGGCAGGCACGCGGCCGACAGGAAGACGGCGGCTTCTCTTGCCCTCCGTTGCGGCGGAGCCCCTTGCCGCAAGAGCAGCGCCAGCCCTGCAAAAACCGGTACGACAACGCCGATGTAGCGGGTCAGCGCGGCCAAGGCGCTCCACGCCGCCGCTGCGGCCAACGAGCGCCTCTTGCCCGCGGTCAGGAACTTGTCGGTTTCGATCAGCGCCAGGGTGGTTACCAGGATGAACGGGGATTCGGACAGTATCCACGAAGCCGCATCCGCCAAGGGAACGGAGAGGGACAGTACGGTACAGGCCCACACCGCCGCAAAGCGGGAATCGAGACTGCGGCGCAGGTATCGCCCGAAGACGAATACGGTCAGCCCGAAAACGGCGGCGTTGAGCGGCCCGACAACGTCGAGCGGGTCGATCCGGAACAGGGCGCCCGCCGCCGTCAGCAGCAGCGGATAGAGCGGAGGCCAGCCCGTAAAGGGGGCCAGGACGCCCACGAAGCCCTCGCCCGCCGCCAGATGCCTCGCCGCGGCTATGTATTCTGCGCTGTCCCAGCTCAAACACGGCCCGTAGCTGACTTCGCGCGCCAGCGCGAGGACCGCGCCCAGAAGGGCCGGCGCGGCGGGAAACAGGAGCGCGCCGGCTGCGCGTCCGGCGGCTAACGTCGAACCCGTCGGCATTCATTCATTATTTACCGCGGGCGGGGCGGGCGGCTTGCCGCTGCTGCGGAAACGTTGCGCAAGAGGGCATCGCCGGGAAGCGGAACGCGCGCGGGAAACCGCAGCGCCGACGCATCTCTCTTGCCGAACGCCGCGTTCTCCTCAGCCTTCGAGCATCGCCGCCAACCGCCTGTTCAGAATTCCGCCCGGTCAAAAAAAACGACGGTTTTTCCATCCGCTGGTCAGGATTTCGCTAATATCTCTAAAAGAAAGAAACACGCCGCCATGAGCGACGCGACCAGAAGAGAATTCGTTCGAGCGGCGGCGACCGCGGCCGCGGGCTCCCCGATGCTTGGCGCGCCGGCGATTGCCGCCGGCCGGCTGAGCGCGAACGATCGCATCCGCGCGGCGGTGGTCGGTCTGCGCGGGCGGGGGCGCTCGCATATCGCCGCCGTCGAGAACCTCGCCTCTCAAAACGTCGAGTTGGCCGCGCTGTGCGACATCGATGAAGCGGTCATGGCGCAGAGGCTCCATGACCATACCGCGCGCACCGGCAACAAGCCCGCCGTTTACTACGACGCGCGCAAGCTGCTCGAGGACAAGTCGATCGACGCGGTATTCCTGGCCACGCCCAATCACTGGCACTCGCTGGGCACGATCTGGGCCTGTCAGGCGGGCAAGGACGTTTACGTTGAAAAGCCGCTTTCGCACAACGCTTTCGAAGGCAAGCAGGCCGTCCGCGCCGCGCGCCGTTACGGGCGCATCGTCCAGCACGGCACGCAAAACCGCTCGAGCCCGGAAGTCATCGAGGGCATTCGCAAACTCAAGGAAGGGTTGATCGGCAAGGTTTACCTGGCCCGCGGGCTGGCCTACAAATGGCGCAACAGCATCGGCCGGCACCGGGAAGGCGCGGTTCCCGCGGGCATTCATTACGACCTGTGGAAGGGGCCCGCGCCCGACCGCCCGTTCAGCAATTTGCGTCTGCACAACAAGTGGCATTGGCAATGGGACTACGGCAACGGCGAGCTCGGCAATCAGGGCGTTCATCAACTCGACATGATGCGCTGGGCGCTCGACCTGCATGAACACCCCAGCCGCGTGCAGTCGATGGGCGGGACGTTCGTTCACGATGACGCCCAGGAAACGCCGAACGCGCAGACCGTAACCTATGAGTACGCGGGGCGCGATCTTTATCTGAATTTCGAGATACGCCCGTGGATCACCAACGTCGAGGCGGGCATCGGCGAAAAATGGCCGACGCACGGCATTTGCACAGGCCTGCTTTTCTACGGCTCGGAGGGCTACATGGCGCTGCCGCACTACGGCGCGTACTACACTTGGCTGGGCAAGAACCGGAAGCCCGGCCCCTTCGCCGAAGACCCGCGCGATAAAATCAAGAATCAGCCGCACTTCGACAATTTCATCGCCGCGGCGCGCAGCCGCAAGGTCGGCGACCTCAACGCCGACGTCGAGGAAGGCCACAAGTCTTCGCTCATGGCCCATTTGGGCAACATCGCCTATCGGGTCAAGCGGCAGGTCCGCTTCGACTCGGCAACCGAGCGCATCGTTGACGATGCCGAGGCCGATGCGCTGCTGAGACGGGAATACCGGGAGCCGTTCGTCGTTCGCGAAGACGTATGAGCGTTCCCGCGCCGAGGCCATTTCAGAGACTGAATCTACGCCATTGACCAGAACGCAAATCGCCGTCACCCAGGGAATGCAGTCGTTCTTCGGGACGCGCGACGAAAACATCCGGCTGCTGGAGGACGCTCTGGGCGTGCGCACGCATCTTTCCGCGGAGTGCCTCGAAATCGAAGGCGAAGAAGCGCGCGTCCGGCGGGCGGGCGAGATCATCAGCGATTACGAAGCTCTGGTGCGGGAAGGGCACCGCTTTTCCAACGGCGACGTGCGCGATTTTCTCAACGTGGTCACGGCCGATTCCGCGATCAGTCTGAAAAATCTGGTGCATAGCAGCCGGCGCCGTCTTTGCGGACGCAAGTCGCTCACGCCGCGCAGCCTCAATCAGATGAAGTATTTCGAGGCGATGGATCGCGCCGACATGGTGTTCGGCGTGGGGCCGGCGGGGACGGGCAAGACGTATCTTGCGGTTGCCCACGCGGTATCGCAATTGCTGGCCAAGCGCGTGCGGCGCATCGTGCTGGCCCGTCCGGCGGTCGAGGCGGGCGAGCGTCTGGGCTTTTTGCCCGGTACGCTGCAGGAAAAGGTCGATCCCTATCTGCGTCCGCTCTACGACGCGCTGCGCGACATGATCGAGCCCGAGCGCATCGAGCGTTTCATGGACAACGGCGTCATCGAGATCGCGCCGCTGGCCTTCATGCGCGGCCGTTCGTTGAATGAAAGCGCGGTCATCCTCGACGAAGCGCAGAACGCGACGGCCGAGCAAATGAAGATGTTCATCACGCGGCTGGGGTACGGCTCGAAGGCGGTCATCACCGGCGACATCACGCAAATCGACCTGCCCGAGGGAAAACGCAGCGGGATGGTCGAGGCGATCGACGTGCTTTCCGAGGTGCGCGGCATCCAGTTCGTTTATTTCGACGAGAAGGACGTGGTGCGCCACGACTTGGTGCAGCGCATCGTCCGCGCCTACGAACGCTATAATCGGGAGCAGCGCGAGAGCCGCGGGCCTTCGGGCGAGCAGGCGGACGGCGGCTCGAACGCATAGTCAGCGCCGATGCATTCCGACTCGGGCGAAGAACCCTGGTATTTCGAGAATCGCCAGCGCAAGGTTGCGTTCGACGAGCGCGCCGTGCGCGCCTTTATCGGGCGCTTGGCGAAAGAGTTGGCGGACGGGCGCGAGTTCGCCGTCGTGATCGGCTCCGACGCGGCGCTGCGCGGGGCGAACCGCCGTTTTCGCGGCGTTTCCCGCGCCACGGACGTGCTTTCGTTTCCCGACGGCGAGGACGGACGACTCGGCGACCTGTTGATTTCGGCCTTCCGCGCCGAGCGGCAAGCCGCGGAGCGCGGCCACGGCGTCGAGGATGAATTGAAGCTCCTGGCGCTTCACGGGCTGCTGCACCTGATGGGTTACGACCACGAAGCGGACGAGGGCGAGATGGGCCGCGTCGAAAAGCGGCTGCGGCGCAAGTACGCCTTGCCGGCCGGTCCGATCGAGAGAGCCGCCGCATGAGCGCCGCCTGCACAATCGCGGCGTTGGCGCTGAGCGCGATCATCGCTCTTTCGTCGTATTTCGGCATCCTCTGCGTCGAGTCGCTGCGTTTTCGTCCGCACAAGGCCAACCGCTCGTTCGAGTTTTTCGAGGCCGAATTGCGGCCGCGCCTCGGTTTCGAGATCGAGAACGCGCTCAAGCGCTTCGGTCTGCTGCGCCAACTCGGCCTGATCGTGTTGAGCATGGATCTGCTGTATCTCGGCTCGCTGACGCAGCCGATCGAATACGCTCTGGCGGAAGCCTTGATTCTGACCGTGACGGTGATGGTCGTTTTTTCGCAGATCGTCCCTTCGATTCTCGTCACGCGCACCGAGGGACGCTGGGCGCTGCGCTTCGCGGGCACGGCCAAGGCGCTTGCCTGGTCGATTCAGCCGATTGTGCTTTTGAGCAGCTTCGTTTCGTCGGTGGCCGAGCTGGGCGCCGAAGAGGAGGAGGAGAAACCGTCTCACGGCGGCGGCGAGATCGAGGCGCTGCTCGACGCCGGCGAGGAAGAGGGGCTGATCGACGGCGGCGATCGCAAGTTGATCCAGTCGGTTGTGGAGTTCGGCGACAAGACCGTGCGCGAGGTGATGACGCCGCGCCCCCGCGTGGCGGCCATCGAGGCGGGGCATACCCTTGAAGACGTGCGCCGCCTGATGCTTGCCGAAGAATACTCGCGCATTCCCGTCTATCGGGGCGACATCGACAACGTCATCGGTTTCCTGCACAGCCGCGACACGCTCGAAATCGACCGCGAGGAGCGCCGGCGCACGCCGCTGGTCAAGGCGCTCAGAGACATCGCGCTCGTTCCCGAAACCAAGCCCATCTCGGAATTGATGAAGGAATTGCAGGAAAGCAACGCGCAGATGGCCATGGTCATCGACGAATACGGGCAAACCGCCGGTCTGGTCACGATGGAGGACATGATGGAGGAAATCGTCGGCGAGATCCGCGACGAGAGCGAGCCCGAGCGCGACGTTTCCCGCGAAGACGACGATTCCTTCACGGCTTCCGGCAATCTCGATCTCGACCGTCTGGAAGAGTTGGCCGGTTTCCGGCCGAGCGACGACCTCGAATCGACCACGCTCGGCGGGCTGGTCTGCGAGCATCTCGGCCAAGTGCCCGCCGCGGGCGCGAAGCTGCGTCTCGACGGCCTGGAGATCGAAGTGCTTGCCGCGGACGAACGCCGCGTCAGCCGGGTTCGGGTGCGCCGCCGCGAAGCCGAAAAACAGGGCGGGGAAGCGTGAAGGCCGGTTTCGTCTCCATTCTGGGGCGCCCGAACGTCGGCAAATCGACCCTGCTCAACGCCTTGGTCGGCGCGAAGGTTGCGATCGTCAGCCAACGCGCGCAAACGACGCGCGAGGCGATACAGGGCGTGCTGACCGAAGCCCGCGGCCAGATCGTGTTCATGGACAGTCCGGGCATGCACCGGCCGACGAAGGCTCTGGGCAAGCGCATGATGCGGGAAATCGAACGCGCGGCCTCCGGCAGCCATCTGGCGCTGCTGCTGCTCGACGCCTCCGCGCCGCTGACCGGCGCCGACCTGCAGGCGGCGCGGACGGCGGGCGCGCTGCGGCTGCCCGCATTCGCCCTGCTCAACAAGATCGACAAGGTTGCCGACAAGACCAGACTGCTGCCGCTCATCGAGCGCCTGCGGGAAGTCCACGCTTTCGCCGAGTTCGTGCCCATTTCCGCGCGGAAACGCACGCAGCTCGACACGCTGCTCGACCTGATTTTCGAGCACTTGCCGGAATCGCCCTGCTACTTCCCGGACGACTACATCACCGACCAGCCGCAGCGCTTTCTGGCCGCGGAGCTGATTCGCGAGCGCATCTTGCGCGAGACCCATCACGAAGTGCCTCATTCCGTTGCGGTGCTTGTCGAAGACTGGACGGAAAGCGCAGGCCGCTTGAATCTCGCCGCCGCGGTGGTCGTCGAGCGCGAGGGGCAGAAAGCCATCCTCATCGGCAAACAGGGGGCCAAGCTGAAAGACTTGGGGCGCAAGGCCAGGGAATCGCTCGAAGCGCGTTTCGGCTGCGCCGTATTCCTGAAGTTGTTCGTCAAGGTAAGGGCCAACTGGCGCAACAACCGCGAGTTCGTCGAAGGGCTCGACTTTCGCCGTCCGCCGGGCGCCCCGCGGTCGTTGCATAATGAGTAAGCCGCCATGTCCGTGGCCAGACGCAGTTTTGCAGCGGCGCTGACCGGCGCGGTCTTGTCGCTGCGGGGCGCGGAAGAGGACGACGTTCTCTACGACAAGGTCCACCGCCGTTTGAACAATGACCGCGACCTGAAAATTCAGGGGCTCAAAGTCGAGGTGAGCGGCGGCACGGTCACGGTACACGGGGTCGTGCGCACGAGGAAGCAATACCAGAAAATCGCCAAGACGGCCAAAATCAAGGGCGTGAAAAAGGTTGTCAACCGCGTCAGAATCGTGCCGTAGAGTCTTGAAACGGAATATCTTGCGGCTTGCAAGGGAAAGCAGGCGCGCCGTGTAACGGGAATGGCTGGGAGGCAGGGATTCGAACCCCGATAAACAGATCCAGAGTCTGTCGTGTTACCGTTACACTACCTCCCAGCAGCGCGGCCGGCGCACTTGGGACAACCGATCGATCTCCAGTATAACACGCCTTGCCGCGGCTGTTGAACGCGGCTTTCGGGAGGCGCGCGGCGCTACCGCCCGTTCGGGGCGGGATCGGGAATCCGCCCGGGATACGGAGCCGCGTCCCGCACGCGGTCGGCGTAGCGAAGTCCGTTGCGGATGATGAACACGTGCCCGGATTCCTGAACGATGCGGCCAATGCCCATCTTGCGTACGCCGGATCGCCTGGAAGCCCAACCGCGGATGGTGATAATCCGGCCGGGCCGCAGGGAATCGCGCGTAAAATTTCTGCGCCGCATCGGCCCGACCGCATTCGTCTCGGCCGTCCAGCGGATCGGCTTGCCCTGCGCATCGAGCCGGGGGCTGCCGTCGGCGTCGATCTCGTCGATCACGATCAGGACGTGGGGATTGACGTAGTGGAATTCGGCGACGGCGCCGCGCACGGCAATCGGGCGGCTGGGATCGTATTCTCCGCGAAAGCTGTGGTGTCCGGGCGCCGAGGGGGGCATCGCCGCGGCCAATGCGGCGAGCGCCGCCAAGCCGAGACGGCGGGCCCGCCGCGGCTTTGCAATTTGTCCGTGACCGTGCTTGCAACCCGCCATGTTCGCCTCCGCGCTTCAGCTTGGCAGTATAGGCGCACGGCATGCGCGCGGGTTACGCGCCGGGAAGGGTAAAATAGCAGGCGGCGCGAAGCTCGCCTGTCCGGGCGGCGAGCGGCTGCGCGAATCGCATTCCCATGAAAATCGCTTTCGTCGGCGTCGGCGCCGTGGGCGGGTATTTCGGCGGCCGCATGGCCGAGCACGGGCTCGACGCGGTATTTCTGGCGCGTCCGCAAACGGCCCGCGCGCTGCGGGAGGGCGGCCTGCGCGTCGAGAGCATCCTGGGAGATTTTTCGATTGAGCGCCCGAACGTCTGCGCCGACCCGGCGGCTGCCGGGCCGGTTGACGTCCTGTTTTTGGCCGTCAAGGCTTCTCAGGTAACCGCCGCCGCCGAGTTTTCCGCGCCGGCAACGGGAAGGCGCACGACGGCGATCCCCTTGCAAAACGGGGTGGACGCTCCGCGCGCCGCCGCCGCCGTGCTGGGGCGGGAGCGCGTACTCGGCGGGCTTTCCCGCATTTTCAGCGAAAAAACCGCTCCCGGCAGGATACGGCATTCCGACATCCGCCCATCGATCGCCTTTGGCGAGATTGCCGGCGGCATTTCCGAGCGCGCCGCGCGGATCGCCGAGCATCTCGAGCCGGTGGCGGCGATGGACGCGCAGGCATCGGCGGACATCGTAACCGACATGTGGAAAAAGCTGATGCTGGTGGCCTCGCTGGGCGCGGTGGGCGCGGCGGCGCGGGCGCCGGTCGGCATCGTCCGCTCGGTTGCGGAGACGCGGGCGCTGCTGCAAGAGGCCGCCGGCGAGATCGCCGCGGTCGGGCGCGCGGTCGGCGCCGACGTCCCGGCCGATTTTGCCGAGCGCTGTCTTTTCGCCTTCGACAAGCTGATACCCGAAACCACGGCCTCGATGCACCGCGACCTGGCGCGCGGGGTTCCCTCGGAACTCGACGAGCAGGTTGGCGCGGTAATCCGTTACGGCAGGGCGAACGCAGTGGGCACGCCGACGCTCGACGCGCTCCATGCCGCGCTGCTGCCCGGCGAATTGCGCGCCCGCGGCGAGATCGGCTTCGACGACGTTCCGGCGCCGCCCTCGCCGGGTCAGTCGCGGGCCGTCCGGTAGGGGTAGCCGTCCTGCGCCTGGCGCAGATAATCGAGCACTTCGCCGTCGAGCTCGGCCATCAGCTTCGCGCGGGCGGGGTCGTCGGCGAGATTGTGCTGCTGATACGGGTCTTCGCGGTTGTCGTAGAGGAGCCAGCGGCCGATCTCTCCGCAGGCGTAGGTGTAGCGCTCGGTGCGAATCCCGCGAAAGATCGGCGCGGGATGGTTTCTGCCGCCGCCTCCGGCCTGACTCTTGGAGACATGCATCAGGAATTGATGTTCCGGTCCGCGGATATCTTCGCCGCGGACGGCGCCGGAAAGGTCGCGCCCCATGCAGCTTTCGGGGACGGGAACGCCGGCAAGTCCGCAGAGCGTCGGGTAGATGTCGATGGCGCCCAGCAGCACGTCGGTCTTGCGGTTCGTCGGCGTTCCCGGCGCGCGAACGATGAAGGGCACATGGCAGGATTCCTCATGCGGCAGCCGCTTGCCCGTGCGGTTGTGCGAACCCAGCATTTCGCCGTGGTCGGAAGTATAGACGACAATCGTGTTGCCGGCCTGTCCCGTTTCGTCGAGCGCGCGCAGCAGCCGCGCCATTTCGATGTCGATGCCCTCGATATGCGCGTTGTATCCCTTCAGATCGGCGCGCACGGAGCGGCCGCGTCCGTTGACGCCGCGGTTCACTGTTTCGAGCGTATTCGGGCGCAACTGCAAATCGCCGGCGGGGTATTTCTTCATCAGCTCGGGCGGCGCGTCGTGAAAGGGCGGGTGCGGGGGATTCCAGGAGAGCGCCAGCATCCAGGGCTGAGCGCGGTTGCGCTCGATGAAGTCGATCGCATCGTCGGTCATGTTGGTCGCGTTGTACCCGGCGGGCTGCAGTTGCTTGCCGGAGATCGGATCGAACGTGATGGAGCCGCCCTGATGGCTGTTCGTGCGGTACCAGGCGCGCCATTCCTGGAATCCGTGGCGGGCTTCGCCTTCCGGCTTCAGCGCGTGCCCTTCGGAACCCCGCGCGTCGAGGTGCCACTTGCCGACGTATCCGGTGCGGTATCCGGCCTGCCGGAAGGCCTCGCCCAGAGAAAACTCCGACTGCCGCAACGGCAGACTGTTATCGACCACGCCGGTTTGGCAGGGCCAGCGCCCGGTGAGCAGAATGGCGCGGTAGGGCGAGCAGACCGGGTAGTTGGAAATGCACTGCCGGAACACGGTTCCTTGCGCGGCGAGCGAGGCGAGGGCGGGGGCTTGCGCGTCGTTGTAGGCCTCGCCGGGCAGCGAGCACGCTCGATGCTGGTCGCTGAAAACGTAGAGCAGATTGGGGCGGCGCGCTTGCTGCGCCCGCGCGGCGGAAACGGCGGCGGCGCCGGCGAGTCCCCGCAAGACGCCGCGGCGCGTAGGTTGAACTCTCATGCGGCGGTTATTTTAGCAACTGTTTCAGGGGGACGAAATATATTTGCGGTCGATGCGCAGGGCCGCCGCGCCGAGACCGAGCAAGAGTCCGCCGAAGGCAATCAGGGCGATCGGCCAGCCCACGGCGTCGGAAAAATGCTCGGCGGTGTAATAGCCGACGTAACTCAAGATGGCGACGGCGCCGACCGCGAGCGGGGCGCGGCTGCGCACGCGGATACTGAAAAACACGGTTGCGCAGGCGGCGCCGATGAAAACGATTTCCACGGGGCTGCCCTCGAGCAGGGAAAACAGCCCGGCCAACATCGCGGCCGAACCGGCGAAATACCAGAGATGCACGGCAATTTCGAGCTCCATGCGGTCGAGCGAGCGAACGACGGACAAGATCGACAGCCCCAGCACCAGAGCGGCGGTGTCTTCGCCGTAGCCGGCCAAATCCATGCTCACGGCGCAAAAACAGACTGCGAAAAGCAGGGTCAGGAAGAGCAGGAGCCCGCGCTTCAGCTTGAAGAAGGCCGCCATTTGCTGGGCGAACATCACGCCGGAGGCCAACAGGAGCGCGTAACGTTCGTCGCCTCCGCCGGCATATTCGCTGACGGCCACAAGAATTCCCGCCGGCTGCAGCAGCGCCCCGAGCAGGAACAGAGGATCGGCCATTTTTTCCCGGCGGTCGTCCGCGGCGGCTAGAAAGGCCGCGGCGAAAGCGGCGATTCCCGGAACGAGCGTGACGGCGACGCGGGCGAGCGAAGGCATCGACTCCCACTGCATTTCGATGAAAACGCTCAATCCGGCGAGCACGAAAACCGCGCCCAGAAAGCCGAGCAGGCGCGTCAGCGCCGACAGTTCCCGGGCGGCGGGCTTTTCCGCGGCGTCAAGCTCCGCCAGGACTTCGGCGGGTTTGAGATCGTGCTCGCGGGCAAGCGCAGCGATTCGCCGCAGCGCTTCCTGTTTTGCGGTCATATATTGCGCCTATCGGTTTTCCGCGGCGGCGATCCAGCCCAGAAACCACGCCGAATCCCAGTTGATCTCTTCGATCTGTGGAACGGTGAAAACCGCTCCGTTTTTGGCGACCGCCAAGCGGCTCGTCCGGTACAGAAACATGGGGAAGCCGCCGCGGCGGCGCGGCGAAACGATTTCGTATCCGTCCGGCGCGGCGCGGCGCGGGTCGAGAACCGCGTTGCGAAGTTCCGCAACCTCCACGAGGAGACCCGCTGCCGGCGCTTCTTCGGACTGGGGCAGCGGCAAATCGATCTCGCGCACGGTTCCGCTGCCGTGTTCGTAGCGGAAAAGGCGATGCCGCGGGGCGTATTCGTCCATTGTTGCCGAAAACGCGCGCACGCGAAGTTTTCGTTGCGCATCAACGTCGATTTCGAGGCGCCAACGGGACTGCCTGCCGGCATAGACGTAGTTTTCCGCCGCGAACAGAAAATCGTGCTGCGGGGGAACGGCCAGCAGCCGCGGTATCCAGGCCGCAAGCAGGAAGAAAACGATAACCGCAACCGGCAAGAGTATGCCGGCGGCCAGCGCGGCATTTTCGCGAATCCACTTTGCGCCCGCCACGGCTCCAGGTGCGCTCCATCTTCATCATAGCCCGCAATGCTAAACTGTGCGGCCCGATGGAAAACTACCGCGCGATGTTTTCACTGCAAGGGAAGAAAGCGCTGATTGCCGGCGCCAGCCGCGGCATCGGCCTGGCCATCGCCAAGGCTGCGGCGGCTCACGGCGCGCACACGGTGCTTGCCGCGCGCTCGACCGAAGCGCTGGAGCGCGAAGCGCACGCGCTTCAGGAGCAGGGCTGCTCCGCCGAAGCGCTGGCGCTCGACATTACCGCCGCCGAGTCGATCGACCGGGCCGCGCAGGCCTGCGCCGACATCGACATTCTGGTCAACGTCGCCGGAACGAACATCCGCAAGCGGTTCGAAGACTATACCGCCGAGGAATACGAGCGCATCATGCAAACGAATCTGCACGGCATCGTCCGCCTCACGCGCTCCGTGGGCAAGAGCATGATCGCCCGCGGCGCGGGCGGCAAGATCGTCAACATCGGCAGCCTGATGTCGCTGCTGGGTCTGCCCCATATTTCGATCTATGCGATGACCAAGAGCGCGCTCGCCGGGCTGACGCGCGCGCTGGCCGCGGAGTGGGCGGAGCACGGCATTCAGGTCAACTGCATCGCACCGGGATTCATCCTTACCGATTTGAACCGGGCGATGTGGCAGCCGCCGGAAATGGCCGCGTGGCTCAAGGGGGCGCAGCCGAACCCGCGGCTCGGTTCCCCGGACGACATCGCCGGGTTGGCGGTTTTCCTGTCGAGCCCGGCGGCGGACTACATCACGGGGCAGGTCATCGCCTCCGACGGCGGTTACACGACGACTGCCCGTTGGCCCTTTTCGCCGTAGCGGCGGGGAAGGGAAACGCCCGCGCATCGGCGAGGGTTTACAATCGACAACAGGGGCCGGCGCGCCGCATACCGCAAGATGTCGCTCATGCTGCAGGAAATCGAGCAGCAGCCGCAGGCGCTGGCGCGAATGCTCGACGGCTGCGGGCGGCAGGTGCGGGAGCTCGAACGCCGCTTCGCCGTTGAAAGGCCGGAGTCGATCGTTCTGGCCGCCCGCGGCACTTCCGACAACGCGGCGACGTTCGCGCGCTATCTGCTGGAAATCCTGCTGGGGATTCCGACGTCGTTGGCCGCGCCCTCGATCGCCACGGTTTACGACAGAACGCCGCGCCGCAAGCGAACGCTCGTCGTGGGCATTTCGCAGTCCGGCGAATCGACCGACACCAACCTCTATCTCGAAAAGGCCGGCGCGGAAGGCGCGGTTACTCTAGGCATTACGAACGAATCGGAAAGCAGCTTGGCAAAATTGGCCGACGAGGTGCTGAACGTCCGCGTCGGCCCCGAGAAGAGCGTAGCGGCCACGAAGACCTACACGGGTCAGCTTCTGGCGGTTTATCTGCTGGCGCAGGCGTTGGGCGCGCGGATTCCGCAAGCGGCGTTGAACAAACTGCCGGAAACCGCGGCGCGGCAGCTCGAGTCGAAAGAGCGGGTCGACGCGCTGGCCGAGCGCTACCGCTACATGGAGCATGCCGTGGTGGCGGGGCGCGGGTTGAACTACGCCAACGTCCTCGAGCTTGCGCTGAAGTTGATGGAAACCAGCTACGTCGTGGCGGAGAGATTTTCGGGCGCCGACTTCATGCACGGTCCGCTGGCGCTCGTGGAAAAGGGATTTCCGGTGTTCGTTTTCGCACTCGGAGGCCCCGCGCGCAAGGGAACCGAAAAACTGTTGGCGCGGCTGGCGGAGGCGGGCGCCGAGACGATCGTCATCGGGCCGCCGACGGCCGCGCGCGGCGCTGCGGCCACGAAGCGAATTTTCCTGAACGGAGAAATTCCCGTTGCGGACGGCTTCCCGGAAGATTTGCTGACGCCCATTCCGGCGATCGTTCCCGGCCAGCTTTTCGCCGCCTGTCTGTCGGAGCACAAGGGCCTCGACCCGGATCATCCGCGGATGCTTTCCAAGGTGACTCGAACGATTTAGGGAAGGTCTGCGCAGAACGCGGCGGTCGGCATCGGAGGGCGCGAGGCGGCGCGGCCCCTTCTTCCCTAACCCCCAATCCCTAACCTCCAGCCCCTGCCGCGCCGTCAGGCGCGGCCCCGTTTTCGGCGCGCTTGCTCATTTTCCGCCGATTTGCGCTTGACAGTCCGTTGCGGGAAGCGTTAAGGTTGGTTTTCGGCGTTGCTGCGGGGGTATTTTTGATGTTTTGGCTGCGCGCCGCGGATTTCTTGTTGCGCAGAGAGGTGAAAAGGATGTATCATGAGAACAGGTCAGTCCGTCAGTCCGTCAGTCCGTCAGTCCGTCAGTCCGTCAGTCCGTCAGTCCGTCAGTCCGTCAGTCCGTCAGTCCGTCAGTCCGTCAGTCCGTCAGTCCGTCAGTCCGTCAGTCCGTATAAGGAGAAGCGCGCTCGCTGCGCTCTCTAACCCCCGGCTTCTTCTTTCCCTTTCGTCTTCTCTCCGCGCTCGGCTTGCCGCCGGCAAGGCGGGGTTTTCGCGCGGGCGCGGGGGCATTGTTGTTTCACTCGCCGCTCTCCTCTCGCCGCTCTTCACCGGCGGCGCCCCCGCCTTGGCGCAAACCGGCTGGATCATCGAAACAGTCGCGGGAAACGCGGATATAGGCGACGGAGCCGCGGCAACGGCGGCGCAACTCCGCGACCCCAGAGGCGCGGCGGTGGACGGATCGGGCAACCTGTACATCGCCGATACGCTCAACTCCCGCATCCGCAAGGCGGACGCATCCACGGGCAACATCTCCACAGTGGCGGGAACGGGGGCGTTCGGCTACAGCGGCGACGGGGCGGCGGCGACGTCGGCGCAACTCAACCGCCCCAGCGGCGTGGCTGTGGACGGGTCGGGCAACCTGTACATCGCCGATACGTTCAACTACCGCATCCGCAAGGTGGACGCATCCACGGGCAACATTTCCACAGTGGCGGGAACGGGGACGGCCGGCTACAGCGGCGACGGCGCGGCGGCAACGGCGGCGCGGCTTCGCGACCCCAGAGACGTGGCGGTGGACGGATCGGGCAACCTGTACATCGCCGATAGGTCCGACCGCCGCATCCGCAAGGTGACGGCATCCACGGGCAACATCTCCACAGTGGCGGGAACGGGGATCTTCGGCTACAGCGGCGACGGGGCGGCGGCGACGTCGGCGCGGCTCAGCTTCCCCTATGGCGTAGCCGTGGACGGTTCGGGCAACATCTACATCGCCGATGCGAACAACCACCGCATCCGCAGGGTGGACGCCGCTACGGGCAATATCTCCACGGTGGCGGGAAGCGGGGCAACAGGCAACTCCGGGGGAGCCTACAGCGGCGATGGGGCGGCGGCGACGTCGGCGCGGCTCAACTTTCCCTATGGCGTAGCCGTGGACGGTTCGGGCAACCTCTACATCGCCGATCGCAACAACTACCGCATCCGCAAGGTGACGGCTTCCACGGGCAACATCTCCACGGTGGCGGGAACCGGGACGCAAGGCTCCAGCGGAGACGGGGCGGCGGCGACGTCGGCGCGGCTCAGCACTCCCAGAGGCGTGGCGGTGGATGGATCGGGCAACCTGTACATCGCCGATCTCAGCAACCACAGCATCCGCAAGGTGGACGCATCCACGAGCAACATCTCCACAGTGGCGGGAAGATCAACCTCCGACGGGGCGGCGGCGACGGCGGCCCAACTCAACTTCCCCTATGGCGCGTCTGTGGACGGGTCGGGCAACCTGTACATCGCCGATGCCGGCAGCCACCGCATCCGCAAGGTGGACGCATCCACGGGCAACATCTCCACCGCGGCGGGAAACGGGACGCAAGGCTCCAGCGGCAACGGGGCGGCGGCGGCGGCGGCGCAACTCAGCAGTCCCAGAGGCGCGGCGGTGGACGGATCCGGCAACCTGTACATCGCCGATACGCTCAACTCCCGCATCCGCAAGGTGGACGCATCCACGGGAAATATCTCCACATTGCCGGGGCAGGGATCGGTAATCAGCCGCCCCAGAGGCATGGCGGTGGATGGATCGGGCAACCTGTACATCGCCGAGAGCTCCTACCACAGCATCCGCAAGTTGGACGCATCCTCGGGACTCTTCTCCACGGTGGCGGGAACCGGGACGCAAGGCTACAACGGCGACGAGGTGGCGGCGACGACGGCGCGGCTCCGCAGCCCCATAGACGTGGCGGTGGACGGATCGGGCAATCTGTACATCGCCGATACGCTCAACCACCGCATCCGCAAGGTGGATGCATCCACGGGGAATATCTCCACCGCGGCGGGAAACGGGACGCCCGGCTACAGCGGCGACGGGGGGGCGGCGACGGCGGCGCAACTCCGCAGCCCCGCCGGCGTGGCGGTGGACGGTTCGGGCAACATCTATATTGCCGATTACAGCAACTCCCGCATCCGCAAGGTGGATGCATCCACGGGCAACATCTCCACCATCGCGGGAACCGGGACGGCCGGCTACAACGGGGACGGCGGCGCAACGTCAGCGCAACTCAACGGCCCCAGCGGCATGACCGCGGACGGTTCGGGCAACATCTACGTCGCCGACCGGCTCAATCACATCATCCGCAAGCTCAGCCAGGCATCCTTAGCACCGCCACCGCCGGAACCGGGTCCGACGGTGGAGCCGGTGGGGGTTTCCGAATTGTCGTTCGCGCCGGCGCCGGACGCCGCCCCGTCCGCGCCGATGTCGCAGACGCTCACGCTGCGCGCCGAGGGCGGCGCGACGGACTTCCAGGCGCTGCCCAGCGCGCGCTGGATCCAGGTCTCGCGGGCGGAGGGCAGCGTTGCCCAATGGCGGGGCCGCCTGGCCGACGGCGAGACGATCACCCTGCGCGTGACCGTCAATCCGCTGGGGCTGCGGCCGGGAACCCACCGCGGACGGCTGTACATCCGCGCCGGCGGCCGCCTCACGGCCAGAGT
Organism: Bryobacterales bacterium; assembly: GCA_965242705.1. Classification (GTDB taxonomy): domain Bacteria; phylum Acidobacteriota; class Terriglobia; order Bryobacterales; family UBA6623; genus CATQHP01. Next base: position 2,254,143 of record OZ251486.1, on the reverse strand, counting down.
GAATATCGTGCTGGAAGTCCCCCCGCCGACGGGGCCGGACGTATCGGAGAGCGGCGGCGTGTTCGACGCCGCGCGGGCGAGCGCCTACGGCGAGGCGGGGCTGTTCGGGCCGCAGTTGCAGCCCGTGTCGCCGGGTTCGGTGGTGGTCGTGCAGGGGGTGAACTTCGCTTCCGGCGAGCCGGTCATGGCCGAAGGCTTCCCGCTGCCGACGAGCCTGGGCGGCGCGCGCGTGTTGTTCGACGGCGCGGCGGTTCCGCTGTTTTCGGTCGGTCCGCGGCGCATCGAGGCGCAGTTGCCCTGGGAGTTGGGCGGCGAAGAGACAGTGGCGGGCGGCTTGGCGTTGGCGAGCGTGGTGGTGGAGTCCGGCGGCGAGAGCAGTTGGCCGCGGCGCTTCTGGGTCGGCCCCTATGCGCCGGGCGTGTTCACGGCGTCGGGCACGGGGCAAGGCCAGGCGCTGGCGCTGTTCGCGGGCACGACCGACTTGGCGGCGCCGCTGGGTTTCAGCGCGGGCAGCCGCCCGGCGCGGGCGGGCGACGTGCTGGAGATTTACGCCACGGGGCTGGGCGCGGTGGAGCCCGCGCCGCCCGCCGACGGCATGAACTCGTGCCCGCCTGACGGCCTCTGCTTGGCCGACGGCTCGAACGCGGTCTTGCGGCATACCGCAGCGCAGCCTCAGGTCTGGATCGGCGCGTACGCGCTTGCGCCGGAGAACGTCCTTTTCTCGGGGCTGGCGCCGAGCATGGTCGGCCTGTACGTGGTCGTCGCGGAGGCGCCGCGCAACATCCCGCCGTCGGCCGCGGCGGAGTTGCGCCTCAGCGTCGCCGGCCGCAGCAGCCAATCCGGCGCCACCATTGCCGTTGAATGACGGGCGCCGTCGAGTGAGGGCGCGCGAATCTTCCAGTCGAAAAGAAGATCAATCCTATTCGCTGCCGCCCTCAACCGACGCCATTCCGTTGCGCTTGCTCCGGCTGCCTCTTTGTTCAGGCCTTCCTTGTCGCTGCTCGGGGCCGCGGCTCGGCCATGAATGCGGTTGTTATTCTGGATTTTGGCCGTCTTGCGTTTCAGCGGCGTTTCCAAGCGCTACTTCCTTGCCGGGCAAGCGGTGGATGCGCTGCGCAGCGTTTCGATTGAAATTGCCGCTGGGGAATTCACCGCGCTGACGGGCCGCAGCGGCTGCGGTAAAAGCACTTTTCTCAACTTGGCGGGGGCGATGGACTTCCCCACTTCGGGCAGCGTGGCCATCGACGGCCGGCGCACGGAAGAAATGTCGGAGGCGGAGCTGACCGCGCTGCGCCGCGGCCGGGTCGGGTTCGTTTTTCAGTTTTTCCAATTGCTGCCGACCTTGAGCGCGGTGGAAAACGTCGAGCTTCCGCTGCAACTGGCCGGCGAACGCCGCGCGCGCGCCCGAGCGCTCGAGGCGCTGGAACTGGTGGAAGCGGCGGCGCTGGCCGACCGCATGCCGCATCAGCTTTCCGGCGGGCAGATGCAGCGGGCGGCGATTGCGCGCGCCTTGGCGCATTCCCCTTCGGTGGTGCTGGCCGACGAACCCATCGGCAATCTCGACAGCGAGAGCGCCGAAGACGTCATGCGGCTGCTGCGGCGCATCGCCGACGAGTTGCGCACGACCGTCGTGATGGCGACGCACAGCCTGGAATCGGCGGCGGCCGCGGACCGGGTCGTAGCGCTGCGCGACGGCCGCATCGAAACCGCCGTATCGAAACGGACGCCGCCGGCCTTGGAACGATGAACGCCGCCCGGTTGTTTTTTCGTCTGATTGTTCGTCCGCTGCTGCGTGAGCCGCTGCGCGCGCTGCTGACCACGCTTGCCGCGGCGCTGGGCGTCGCCGTGGTTACGGCCATCGATCTGGCCGGCGAAGCATCAACCGGATCATTTCAGTCTTCGCTGGAAACTCTTGGCGGATCGGCGGTTTACGAAATCAGCGCCGCGGGAGGGACGCCGGAAGATTTGCTGGGCGAACTCGCGCGGCTGCCCTATCCGGTTCGCTTCGCCGCGCGCATGGAAGGCTATGCGCTTGTCGGCCCCGGCGGCGAGCGGCTGCCGTTTTTCGGCGTCGATCTCATCGGAGATCCGCTTGCCGGGGCTGAAGCCGCCGCGTCCGGCGAAAGTCTCGGCGAGGTCTTCGCCGAACCGCGGGTGCTTGTCGGCTCCGATTTGGGCTATGCCAAAGACGAGCCGATCGAATTGACGGTCAACGACCGGACGCACAGATTGCGGGTCGCGGGCGTTCTGGACTCGGGCGAAGCGAAGAGCGGCGCGCAAAACCGCTTTCTGGCGATGGATATCGCGCATGCCCAGCGCCTGCTCAATCGTTTGGGAAAGCTCGACCGGATTTACGTTTACGATGCTCCCGATGATGGCGAATGGCTGCAAGCGGCGCGCGGCGTCTTGCCCGACGGCGTTGCCCTGGAGCCGGCCGGAGCGCGCACGGAAGGGAATCGGCGGATGCTGCGGGCATTTCGTCTGAACCTGCGCGTTTTGAGCTACATCGCCATGATTGTCGGGGCTTTTTTGATCTACAACACGATTGCGGTCTCGGTCGTGCGCAGGCGGACGGAAATCGGGATTTTGCGCGCTCTGGGCGCCTCGCGTTCGGCGATCCGCTGCGCATTTCTGCTCGAAGGCGCGCTTTTCGGACTTGCCGGCAGCGCGGCGGGCATCGTTTTGGGGCGGCTGCTTGCGGCGGGCGCGGTCGAGGCGATGGGCGCGACGGTCAGTTCGCTCTACGTCACCAGCACCCCGGGCGCGGTGCGGCTTTCCGCCGGGTCGGCTGCGGCGGCCGTTTTTTGCGGCCTGGGAACGGCGCTGCTCTCGGCTTGGCTGCCCGCCGCGGAGGCCTCGTCGGCGGCTCCCTCGGCGGCCATGGCAAGAGCGCGCATCGAGTACGAGACAAGACAGCGCAGCGGCGCGAATTCCGTTTACGCCCTGCTTTGCGCCGCCGCCGCCGGAGCGCTTTGTTTGCTGCCTGCCTGGGATGGGATTCCCGTTGCCGGATACGCCGCTGCGATTCTGGCGATCGCCGCGGCCGCGTTCGCCGCGCCGGCCGCGGCGGAACGCCTGTTGCGCGCCGCGGCGCGCGCGGCGGCCAGGACGATGCGCGGCGCGGATGGTTTCCTGGCCGCCCGCGGGCTCGCGGCTTCGTTGGCGCGGACTTCCGCCCTGGTTGCCGCGCTGGCGACCGCGGCGGCCATGATGGTCAGCATCGGCATCATGGTCGGCAGCTTCCGCGATACGGTGATCCTGTGGATGAACCGGCAACTCGGCGCCGACCTGTACGTCCGGCCCATCGGGCGCGGGGGAGGCGGTTTTTCGCCGACGATGGATGCGGAAATCGCCGACCGCATCGAGGCGCTGCCCGAAATTGCAGCGGTGGACCGCTTTCGCAGTTATGCGATTACCTATAACGGATTGCCGGCGACCCTGGCCTTCGGGCAGGTCGATATTCACGCCGGCCGGGCGGCGACGCGGTTTCTTGAAGGCCCGGCGGAAGAAGAGATTTGGGCAAGCCTCGTTTCCGGCAACAGCGTCATCGTCAGCGAACCGTTCAGCCGCAAGCACGGCGTCCACGCAGGGGATAGCATCGTCTTGCCTCTGGCCGGCCGGGAAGTCGAGTTCCGCGCCGCCGGCGTTTATTACGACTATTCGGGGGAGCAAGGCTTCATCGTCGGCCACCGCTCGGTTTTGCTGCAATACCTGCCCGATCCGCGGCCGAGCAATCTGGCCGTCTATCTCAAACCGGGAGTCGATGCGCGGCGCGCGCGCGAAGCCGTGGCGGAGGCGACGCGCGAATACAGCATCTTCACGGCGACCAACCGGATGCTGCGCGAGCAGGGAATCGCCGTTTTCGACCGGACGTTCGCGATTACCTACGCGCTCGAAGCCGTGGCCGTCGTCGTAGCCGTGCTGGGCATGGCCGGCGGCCTGCTCGCGCTCGTCATCGACCGCCGCCGCGAGATCGGCGTCTTGCGCTTCATCGGCGCTTCCGCCGGGCAGATTCGCAGGATCGTGCTGATGCAGGCGGGGTTGCTGGGACTGCTCTCCAACCTGATGGGGCTTGTGCTGGGCATCGGCTTGTCGCTCGTCCTGATTTACGTCATCAATGAGCAGTCGTTCGGCTGGACGATTCAATTCCATTGGCCGGTCGGCCTGCTGCTTGCGGGCTTGAGCGGCATCCATCTTTCCGCCGTGCTCGCCGGGCTGTATCCGGCGCGGCTTGCCGCGGCCGTCGATCCAAGCGAAGCGGTACACGAGGAATGATTTTTATCGCATTGTTTGGAATGGGTTTGCTTGCAACCCCTATCGCCGCGTTCGAGCGCGCGCTGCCGGGCTATGCTTTCGAGTTTCCGCGCGACCACTTCGAGCATCCGGGGTTCGAGATCGAGTGGTGGTACTACACGGGAAACGTGCGGACCGCCGAGGGGCGGCGGTTCGGTTACGAGTTGACTTTCTTCCGGCTCGCCGTCGATCGCGGCGAACCGCCGGAGACTCCGTGGGACGTCGATCAGGCCTATCTCGCGCATTTTGCCGTGAGCGACATCGAAGCCGGACGCTTCTACCGCAACGAGCGGCTGAACCGCGCGGGACCGGGGCTGGCCGGGGCGTCGCATGAGCAAGCGGCTATCTGGAACGGCAACTGGAGTTCCCGCTGGAGCGCCGAAGGCGGGCAGTCGCTGTTTGCCGCCGCCGGAGACGCCGGCATCGACCTCGAGCTGCGTCCCCTGAAGCCTCCGGTCGTAAACGGCATGGACGGAGTGAGTCAAAAATCGCAGGGGCCGGGCCGCGCGTCGCACTACATCAGCTTTACGAGGCTGGAGACGGCGGGCCGCATCCGCGTCGGCGGCAAGGAGTATGCCGTCGCCGGCCTTTCCTGGATGGATCACGAGTTTTCTTCCGACAGCATGGGGCCGGAAGCGCAGGGCTGGGACTGGATGAGCATCCAGTTGGACGACGGCACGGAATTGATGCTCTACGGCATGCGCGGCGAAGACGGCTCGCATAATGCTTTCTCTTCGGGAACGTTCGTCGATGCGCAGGGGAATGCCGCCCATCTCGAGGCCGCCGACTTCTCGCTGGAGCCGGGGCGCACTTGGCAAAGCCCGGATTCCGGCGCGCGGTATCCGTTGGAGTGGACGATCCGCGTCCCCAAGTTCGCGGTGGAGTTGCGCTGCGCGCCGGCGATGGACCGTCAGGAAATGGTGACGCGCGGGTCGGCGGCTCCGACGTATTGGGAAGGCGCCGTGCGCTACGAGGGGACGAAGGGCGGGGAAGCGGTGACGGGCGCCGGCTATCTCGAAATGACCGGCTACGACAAGAAAATCCGGCTCGGAAGCGGCAATTAGACGGCGTTCGGAGGGCGATTGAAGCCGCGTCGGGGGCGCAGTTTCACGGTTGTTCCAAGCGGAAACTGATATCGGCCGCCGGCGCGGAATGGGTGAGCGCGCCAATGGAGGCGAAATCGGCGCCGCTCTCGGCGTAGGCGCGGATGGTGTCGAGGGCGATGTTGCCGGATACTTCGACCAGGGCGCGGCCGTCGATGAGCGCCACGGCTTCGCGCACCTGCTCGGGCGTAAAGTTGTCGAGCAGCAGGCGGTCTGCGCCGCAAGCCAGAGCTTCGCGGAGCTCGTCGAACGTGCGCACCTCTATTTCGATGGGCAATCCGCCGCGGCGGCGGCAGTTGTCGAGCGCTTGCGCGACGCCGCCGGCGGCGGCGATGTGATTGTTTTTGATGAGGACGGCATCGAACAGGCCGATGCGGTGGTTTACGCCGCCCCCGGCGCGGACCGCCAGCTTCTCGAATCGTCTCATGCCGGGCGCGGTCTTGCGGGTGTCGAGCACCTTGCAGGGCGTTCCGGCAACGGCCTCGACGAACTTTCGCGCGGCCGCGGCTATGCCGCTTGCCCGCTGGAGCAGATTCAGCGCCGTCCGTTCGATTGTCAGCAACCTGCGGGTCGATCCGTTGACGCGCGCAAAAACGGTTTCGGCAGGCAGCGCGTCGCCGTCGTGGTAGAGCAGACGCACTTCCTCTTGGGGGTAAAGCAAGGCCAGCAGCGGCGCGCCCGCCAGCGTCAGGGGTTCGCGAGTGAGGAAGAACCCCAAAGCGCGCCGATCTTGCGGCACGCAGGCTTCGGTGGTCGCATCGCCTGGGCCGACGTCTTCGGCCAGCGCTCGTTCGACGAGATCGACGATTTCGGGGTGATGCCAACCCAGGCGTTCCGCTGAATCCGAGCGCGGCGCAAAATCCCGGCGATGCATGGAAAATCCGCTCAGGCCAGTGCGGCGCGGGCCGCGGCCTCGAGATCGTCGAGGGCGTCGGAGAAAAAATGGTCCGACGTTTCGACCCAGGTCAACTTTTTGGGTTCGGGCATCCGCTCGTAAAGCCGTTGGAAGGTTTCGCGGGAGCTGTGCTCGTCGTTCGTGCTCTGGATGAAACGCCTGGCGCAGCCGCGCTGCGCCAAAAAGCTCCAGTCGCCGCGGTTGACGGGCGTCCCGACGGCGACGACTCGTTCTATGTCCGCATCGCCGCAACAAACGCGCAGAGCGATGCGCGAGCCGAAGGAAAAGCCGCCGACGACAAGCGGAAGCCCCTTGCAGCGGCTGCGCATATAGGCGATAGCGGCGCGGCAGTCTTCCTGTTCGCCGCGGCCCTCGTCGTAGGCGCCTTCACTTGCGCCGACGCCGCGGAAGTTGAAGCGCAGGACGGCTGCGCCGGTCTGCCGCGCGGCTCTGGCCAGGCGGAAGACCACCTTGTTGCGCATGGTTCCGCCGTACAGGGGATGCGGATGGCAGAGAACCGCCGCGCGGACAATTTCCCCGCCGCCGCCGGGCTCCTCGAGCAGCGCTTCCAATCGTCCGGCGGGGCCGTTCAGAAACAATGATTTCAGCATGGCCGACATGATGCGGGTTGCGCTTCGGCGTCAACGGTAGTTGGCGAACTGCACGTCGATTCCGAAATCCTTGTCCTTCAACAGCCGCATGACGGCCTGCAGGTCGTCGCGCTGCTTTCCGCTGATACGCACCTGATCGCCTTGAATCGCGGCTTGAACTTTTCGCTTGGTTCCTTTTACGATCTTGACGATCTCACGGGCTTTTTCGTTGGGAATGCCTTGTTGCAGCGCGATGTCCTGCACGACGCTCGAACCGGCGGCGGAGCGCACGAGTCCGAACGTCAGCGCTTTCGCCGGAACCTTGCGGCGGATGAGCTTTTGCTGCAGAACGCCGCTGACCTGCCGCAAAACGAACTCGTCGGGGCAGCGCAAAACGATTTTGGGCGGGTCGAGCTCGAGTTCGACTTCGCTGTTCGCGTCCTTGAGATCGTAGCGCTGCCGGATTTCCTTGAGCGTTTGTTGAACCGCGTTGCGCACTTCAGGCAAATCGACTTTGGAAACGATGTCGAACGTATTTTGAGCCATGCGGTTCGTAACAGGGTAGCAACCGGCGGGCGGCGGGGCCTTACTTCTGGGCGCGGATGTATTCGACCAGCCGGTCGATGTTGCGCTCGCTGAGCCGTCCCGTGTAGGCGGGCATCAGATCGCCGCCGAACAGTATTTTGATGCGCATGTAGGCCTCGGTCGGTTCGGCTCGGCTCAACGGGGTCAGCTCGTTCTGGAAGAAACGAAAGAGATTGGGGCCGAGCCTGGCCGGTTTGTCGGGTTCAACGGCGTGGCAGACGATGCAGTTTTCCCGATACAATTGCCGTCCGGCCGCGAGCGGTTTTTCCCACGGCGGAGGCTTGCGCTCCGCAGCGGCCGCGGCGCAGAGCGGCAGCAAGACTGCGCATAGAGCAAAGCGGCGCATCACGTCTGCTCTCTCTCGATGGAAACGGCGCCCGCGCCGCGGAGCCGTTCGCTCAGGCGCTCCGCTTCGCCGTCGGGGCAGGAAAACTGCAGGAACAGGCATGAGGAATCCACCGCTTCGCTTGGCGCCGATCGCTTGCGGAAGAAACGTCCCTCGACGAGAAAGCCCAGCAGCGTGCCGACGACGGCGCCGAGCATGGTGGTTTCGTAGGTAATGACGCCGATCGGCCAAAGCGACTGAAGCGGCATGCCGCCGGTGATGAGCGGGTAATCGCCCTGGGTCCAGAGCATGAACCAGGTCATGCAGACTCCGGCGGCCGCCGCGCAGCCTACCGCCAACAGCGACATCCGGCCGAGACGGTCGGGCGCGCTCGTTTCGAGATCGAGCGGTTTTGCCGAATAGACAACCGCGCCGTTGCAAGCGGCGTCGCGCAGCGCCGCTGCGAGCGCCTGCCGGTCAGCGAACTTAGCCGTCAGCTTCATGCTCGTACTCCCAGACGGCGATGATCGGAACGGCCTTGACGAACAGCAGATAGAGCAAGGCCATCGAGGCGAAGGTTGCGGCTGTAATCGCCCACTCCACCGCGGACGGCCAATAGGCGCCGGCGGCGGCCTGCAACGGCGGGTTGGCGAGCGTCGGCAAGACAATCAGAAAACGCTCCAGCCACATGCCGACGAGCACCGAGAAACCGCTGCAAACGATTGTCGGAATCGCGCGCAGTCTGCGAACGCCCAGCAGAATGAACGGAATCAGGAAGTTGCAAACTACCATAACCGCCGAGGCCAAGCCGAAGCCTCCGTGCTCCCGCGCCTGAAAGACGTTGATTTCGAGGGGATTGTTGCCGTACCAGACGGTCAGATGCTCGGACGCCGTGAAGTAAAGCCAGACGACGCTCATGAGCAGCAGCAGCTTGCCCAGGTTGTCGAAATGCAGGGGGCGCAAGTACGCTTCCAGCCGCAGGAATTTGCGGATGGCGGCCATGACGATCACCAGCGCGGCGATGCCGCTGAAAATCGCGCCCGCGACGAAATAGGGCGCGAAGATCGTCGAATGCCACATCGGCGCCAATGACATGGAAAAGTCGAAGGCGACCACCGAATGAACCGAAACCGCGACGGCGAGGATGATGACGGCCATCAGCTTGTTGGCCCGTTCGAGCGCATGCCATTGGTAGTCCGCGCCGCTCCAGCCCAGAGAGAGCAGCCCGCAGATTTTTGAGCGCAGCCCCGTTGTGCGCCGCGCCAGCAGCGCGAAATCGGGGATCAGGGGCAGATACAGATAGAAAAAGCTGCCGGTGACATAGGTCAGGATGGCCGTCATGTCCCACACGAGCGGCGAGCGGAAATTGGGCCACAGCAGGCGCTCGTTGGGGTAGGGAAGCAGCCAGTAGAAAAGCTCGACGCGGCCGAGATGGATCAGGGGAAACATGCCGCCGATCATCAGCGCGAACAGCGTAATCGCCTCGGCTGCGCGGGTGACCGGCTTGCGCCAGCCGGCATCGGTCAAGCGCAGGATCGCGGAAATGAGCGTGCCCGCGTGGGATATGCCGATCCAGAAAACGAAGTTGACGATGTAAAAGCCCCAATAGACGGGCCGGGCCAAGCCGGTGACCACCATGCCGCGGTCGATTTGTATGCCCCAGGCAACGGCGCCCGCGGCGGTTACAACCAGGCAGAACGCCGCCGCGGCAAGGTAGCCCGCGCCCGCGCCGCGCAGCGGGCGCAGCAGATCTTGACGGATGCGCTCTTCGGCGGCGGCCTCGGACGTCATGCGCTATGCGCCTTTCTCCAGATAGAACACACGCGGCTTCGTTCCCAGTTCGTCGAGAAGCTGGGTCGAACGCCCGCTGCCGGCCCAGCGGGAGACCTTGCTCTCGGGGTCGCTGATGTCGCCGAAGGCCATGGCCTCGGCCTGGCAGCCCTGCACGCAGGCGGGCTGCACGCCGCCGTCGGCAAGCTCGCGGCCGTTTTCCTCGCTTTCCAGTTTGGCGCGCTGGATGCGCTGCAGGCAGAAAGTGCATTTCTCCATCACGCCGCCCGGGCGAATCGAGACGTCCGGGTTGTGCTGCAATTCGAGCGGCTCGGGCCAGAACGGGTCTTCGTAGTTGAAATAACGGACCGTGTAGGGGCAGTTGTTGGCGCAGTACCGCGTGCCTACGCAGCGGTTATAGACCTGGACGTTCAGCCCTTCTTCGTTCTGATAGGTCGCGTAAACCGGACAGACCGGTTCGCACGGCGCATCGTCGCACTGCTGGCACATGACGGGGCGGTATTTGACCTTGATGTCGGGGAAGTCGCCTTCGTAGTAGCGGTCGATGCGGATCCAGTGTTTCATGCGCCCCTTTTCCGCTTCGTCCGGGCTGGTCAGCGGCACGTTGTTCTCGGCGTGGCAGGCGACGACGCAGCCTTCGCAACCGGTGCAGCGGTCGAGGTCGATGGCCATGGCCCACTGCGGATGTTTCTCTTCGGTCATCGGCAACTTGCTCTTTTCATTACTTTCCGCGGCGGCTACGAACGAACAGGCTCTTGCTCGCGGTCAATCCGCGTGAACTGCAAGAAGCGCTCGGCGGCGCCGAGCCGTTCGACGCGCACCGCGCAGGAGAAGATTTGCGCGCCGGAGCCGTCGGCCGATTGCGGCGGCGGCAGCGCCAGGGCGTCCGCTTTTCCTCCTACGCCCAGGCTGACGACTCCGGGAACCGCCGCGGGATTGACATAGGCTTGCGCCTCGACGGCGCCGGATGCGGAGTACACGGCGACGCGGTCGCCGTTGCGAATGCCGAGGCCGGCGGCGGCGGCGGGATCGATCTCCAGCGGAAGATCGAACATCGACGATGAAGCGGGGTCGGGAAGCTGTTGCAACCAAGGCAAATCGGCCCCGCGGCCGTCGCCGTACTGCGCCGTCGCAAAAGTCTGGAAGGTCAGCGGATACTCGGAATCCGCCGCGCCGCCGGGCGAAGCTGGGCGCCACGGTCCATCGGGGTCGGGGCGCGCGGGAGTTTCCCCGGAGCGGTCTTCCCACCAGCCGCCTCGGCGCTCGGCCCAAGCGGCGAACTCGGCCGCGTCGGCGAAACCTTCCTGCGCCGCGAATATCCGTTCGTAAGGCGGCGGCGGAACCGCGATGGACTTGCCGAGCCGTCGGGCGATAGCGCGCAGCACGTCTTCGGTAGCCCGCGTATCGTAGAGCGGGCGAACGAACGAGGGGCCGCCGGTCAAGGCGAATCCGGGGGACGCCGCCGGCGAAACGACGCGGTCGGCTTCGAGCGCGTCGTGGTCGGGCAGCAGCACGTCGGCGCGTTCGCTCGATTGAAAGGCAATCACGGCGGCCCCGTCGAGCAGGGCGCGCACGCGGGTCGGCAGCGCGGCCTCGGCGACGCCGTCGAGAAATACGACCTTGGGGCGGACCGCCTCGGCATCGACCGCGGTCGTCTCGAACGAGCGGGACGGCGGCCTTACGCCGCCGGCGCGGCCGACGTTGTCGAGGATCAGGTTCAGCGCATTGGCGGCCGCTGCCGCGGCAACGGAATTCCCGTGGACAATGCTTGCTCCGCCGATAACGACCGGAGCCGCCGCGGAGGCAAGGCGTTCGGCTGCCGTTTCAACCCATGCCCGCCGCGCGCCGCTTTGCGCGCACAGCGCGGCGGCGTCGGCCCGTTGCAGAGTAGCCGCCAAAGCCGGGGGCAGGGAAGCGGCGTCCTTGCCGTGACGCTGCAGAAGCAAGGCCCCGACCGCCAGAGCCAGCGCGTGCTCGCCTCGCGGAACGACCGGCAGCCAGCGGTCCGCCGCCCAAGCCGTCTGCGAGCACCGCGATTCGGCGTGGAACAACGTTCCCCGTCTGCCTTCGCGGCCCCGGCGCATATGCCCGAAGCGTCTCGAATAGAGCACCGGGGAGACCCAGCCGCCCAGAAAATCCGCGCCGATACTCAGCACGAAGTCGGCATCCTGGATTTCGTACAGCGGAATGCCGTTCCAGCCGAAAGCATATTGCGCCGCGGCGCGCTCCACCTCGAAATCGAACGTTCCCGGCGTTTGCGCCGCGGGGTAGCCGCAGCCTTCGAGAAAATCCGCGGCGGCGGCGCTGCGCGACCCGGACGCCACCGAGGAAACATACAGGACCTCTTCGGCGGAGGCCGCTTGCAAGACTTCCGCCGCGCGGTCGAGCGCCGCGTCCCACGGGGCATCTTCGAGAACGCCGGAGCCGTTGCGGATTTTCGGTCCGCGGGGGCGGTCGGGATGATAGAGCCGCTGCACCGCCGCCTGACCGAGAGCGCAAATCCTTCCGCCGCTCACCGGGTCGAGCGGATTGCCCTCGATTTTCTTGATCGCCGCAATCGGCTTGCGGGCTTTCGCGCCATCGATTTCGACGATCCGTTCCGCGCGCATGACGCGGACGATGGTTCCGCAGCCGGCGGGGCATTGCGGGCAAACGCTCGGGCGCCATTCCTCGACGCCGGGAACAATCTGTTCCTCGGGCACGAGCAGGGGGATGATCTCGTTGGCTTGCTTGCCGCAAGCGCCGGCCGCCGCGCCTCCCGAGGCCGTTCCGACCAGTTTGAAGAAGTTTCTCCTGTCCATTGGCTCTTTCAGCAATTTTGCGCGCCGCCGCCGCGCCGCTCTAGTTGTGGCATGCCGCGCAGTCCTCGCTCGCCTTTTGCTCGCGGTGGCAGTCGAGACAGGTTCCCATCGTATGTTTCACCAGCGGCTGCGCCGTCACCGCCGCGGCCATGTCGCCGTGGCAGTCGGCGCAGCGAATCCCTGCGCGGAAATGAGGCGCATGGCGGAATATCACGTGCCCCGCGCGGTTGAAGCGGTAGATGCGCACCCAAGGCGGCTCGCGCCCGGCCTCGGCGAATGACGCCAGTTTTTGAATTTCCGGCCGGTCGGCGGCGATCTTTTCATGGCACAGCATGCATTGCCGGATGCTCGGGATGGTCGCCGCGTCGCCGATATCCGCCTGCGTGTGACAATCCACGCATTCCAGGTTGAGCGCGGCGTGCTTGTTGTGCGGGAATTCGATCGGCTGCTCGACGGCGGCGGCCGCAAGCGAAACGGCCGCGGCAGGGAAGGCATGCCGCCCCAAGCGTAACAGAAAGCGAATGATCGACAAGCTTTTTTTTTGCCTGCCCATGGGTCGATACTTGCGCGGGCCGGCGCCGCCCGCGGGATGCGCGGGGCCGAGCGCGGCCAAGCGGCCAACTGACCATCATATACGCTTGAAGGGAAGAGAATCTCCGCTGCCGGCGCGAGCCTTGCGCTTGAAGCGGCGGCGCGCGGCCTTCAGGCGCTATGATGGAAGGTTAGCGAACAAACTCCGGCGGACAAGATCGGCCGCGATTCGTCGAACCGCAATACCGCGGCCCGCTCGACGGCGCCCCAGCCGCCCGGCAATTTTCATTCCATGAGCGAATCTACTCGTGTCGTCGTCACCGGTATCGGCTGCGTCTCGCCCAACGGTATCGGCCGAGAAAATTTTTGGGAAGCCACCCGCAACGGCATCAGCGGAGTCAAGAGCATCGAATCGTTCGACGTCGCCGACCTGAATTGCACGATCGCCGGCGAAATACGCGATTTCGACGAGGACGCCTACATCGATGCGAAATACCGCAAGCACGTTTCGCGGGCCGTAACGCTGGCGCGCGCCGCCGCCGGCGAAGCGCTGGCCGACGCCGGACTCGATACGGCGGCCATGCCGCTCGAAGAGTTGCGCGGCATCGGCGTGCTCGTCGGCTCCGGCGGGGGAAGTCAGGTCTTCACCGAAGACCAGTACCGCTTGTACTACGAGTCCCGCGAAAAAGAGGTCAGCGTTTACACGATTCCGACCTCGACGATCGGCGGCTTGGCCAGCGAGGTTTCGATGGGCTTCGGGGTCCGCGGGCTGAGCCACATCGTTTCCACCGGATGCACTTCGTCCACCGACGCTTTTTACTATGCGTCGCAGCATGTGCGAACGGGCATGCTGCATACCGCGCTCGTCGGCGGAGTCGATGCGCCGCTGTCGTACCTGATCATCCGCGGGTTCCAGCTCATGCGCATCATGACCACCAGATGGAATCACGCGCCGGAGCGCGGCTCGCGGCCGTTTTCGATCAATCGCAGCGGGTTCGTTATCGGCGAGGGTTCGTGGTTTTTCATCCTGGAGACCCTGCAGCGCGCCAAAGCCCGCGGGGCAAGGATTTACGGCGAGGTGGCCGGGTACGGCTCGAACTGCGAAGCCTACCACCGCGTACGCCTGGACGAAGGCGGGGAAGACCCGGCGCTGGCCATGGAAATGGCCGTGCGCAACGCCGGCATCGAAAAGCGGCAGATTCAATACGTCAACCTGCACGGAACTTCAACCGAACTGAACGACCGCATTGAAAGCAAAGCGGTTCGCAATTGCTTCGGCGGACATGCCGACCGTCTTTGCGGCTCAGCGCTGAAATCGATGATCGGGCACCCGCAGGGAGCCTCGGGCGCGGCGGGGATAGCTGCTACGCTGCTGGCCATGCGCGACGGCGTCTTGCCGCCGACGATCAATCTCGACGAGCCGGACCCGCAATGCGACCTGGACTACGTACCGGATGTCGGCCGCAAGCAGGATCTGGAATTTGCGCTGTGCAACTGCATCGGCTTCGGCAGTAAAAACTCGGCGGTCGTCTTGCGGAAATTGGCCTGAGCGCCGGAAGCGGTATGATGGCAGAGGAAAACGGAGCTTCCAGAAGTTGACATAATATATGTTATCGGCAATTACATTTCGAGGCGTATTGCTTGCCTTGAGCCTGTTTGCGGGCGCGGCCGGCGCCGCCCCTGCCGCGGCAAGCATCCAGGGGCAACTCGCTCCGGCGGCTGAAGACCGTCCATTGCAACTGATTGCGGCTGACGGGCGCTCCTTCGAGTTGGCGGTCGATGAGCTTTTGGATCGCACCATGCGCGACCCGCGGCTTGCCGGCCGCACTTGGGAATCGCTGGGGCGCGAGGCCGCGGACGGACGGTTCGAGGTCGATCGGGCGTTCACCATCAAGGACGGCCGGCGCTACCGCGTCACGTACTACTGCGAGATCTGCCATATCACGACGTACGAACCCGGCCGCTGCATGTGCTGCCAGGAAAACACCGAGTTGCGCGAGATTCCCGAGAAGTGAGCGACGACCGCATGTCCGCCGCCGCGCAGCGCTATTCCGCAACGCAAACCGACGTCGAAGGCGTTGCCGTCGTCCGTCTGACCGACAACGCGGCCGGCGCGGACGTTTCCATCGCAACCGGCGTCGGCAACGCCGCTTGCGAGTTTTCGGTCAACGGCAAGAACGCGTACTGGTTTCCTTACGCATCGGTTGCGGAGTTCGCCGCCGCGCCGCAGTTTTGCGGAAACCCGTTTCTTGCGCCCTGGGCCAATCGGCTGGACGAAGACGCGTACCATGCGAACGGCGTAAAACATTTTCTGAATCCGGATCTCGGCAATTTCGATCGAGACCCTGCGGGACTGCCGATTCACGGCTTGCTGGCGTATTCGTCGGCTTGGGAAGTCGTCGATTTGCAGGCGGACGCTGACTCGGCCTCGGTGACGAGCGAGTTGCGCTTCGACGAGTTCCCCGCCCTGATAGCGCAATTTCCGTTTGCGCACACGATTGCGATGACCTACCGCCTGCGCGGCCGCACGCTGGAAACGCACACCCGCATCGTCAACCGCGGCGCCGAGGCGATGCCGTTGTCGATCGGCTACCACCCCTATTTCCAATTGCACGACGCGCCGCGGGACAAGTGGCGCGTCCGCATTGCCGCTGAAAGTCTTTGGGAACTCAACGACAAGCTGATTCCGACCGGGAAAAAAATCCCGGCGGCCGACTGCTTCCCGCAAGCGGACGCTCTTGAGCTCGAAGGGTTGTTTCTGGACCACGTTTTCGGCGGCCTGCGGCGGGACGGCGCCGGTTTTGCGCATTTTTCGGTTCGCGGGGAACATGAAAAACTGACCGTCTCGTACGGACCGAAATATGCGGCGGCCGTAATCTACGCCCCCGACGGCGAGGGACAGGACTTCATCTGCTTCGAGCCGATGTCGGGCATCACCAACGCTTTCAATCTGGCCGCCCGCGGCCTGTACGCCGATTTGCAGCAGATTGCTCCCGGAGAATCCTGGGAAGAAGTTTTCTCCGTTACGCTCAGCGGTTTTTAAGCGCTGCTTTTCAAGCAGCTTGGGGCGGCAGGCGGAAGTCGTCCGCCGTATCGCGCAGCCATTGCCTCATGAGAGCGCGATGGCGTTGCAACTGCGCGGGTTCCCTGCCGGCGAGGGCCAGATTGCGCACTTCCCCGGGGTCAAGTTGCAAGTCGAACAACTGTTCCGGGCGGGCTCCTCCGTTGAACGCCGCGTACTTGTAGCGCTCGGTGCGCAGCATGCGTCCCTGGCGGTCGGGAAAGCCCAGGTCGGCAAGCTCGCAGACAACGAATTCACGATCCAACGGCTTCCCCCGGATCGCCGGGCGCAGGCTTGCGCCGGCAACGCGGGCCGGCGGAGGCGTTCCGCTGTAGTCGCAGAGCGTGGGCGCGATATCGGCTCCGGATACCAGCGCGCGGCTATCGACCGCGCCGCGGCGTTCGATTCCCTTCCCGGCAACGATGAGCGGCACCTTGGCGGTTTCTTCCCAAAACGCGGCCTTTTGCGTCCAGCGGTGCGCCCCCATGCCTTCGCCGTGATCGGACGTCAGCACGACGACCGTATTTTCCATGAGGCCGCGGAAGCGCAGCGCCGAAAGCACGCGGCCGATCTGCCGATCGACGTCTTCGACCATGCGGTAGTAGTCGTGCAGATAGTGCCGGAAATCGTTGACTTTCCACTTTTTTGAGATATGCAGCGAATTGGACATGCGGTTGTAGTCGGCTTCGCGGTGATGGATCATGTACTCGGGTTCTTGGGGGTCGCGCCAGAAATTTCCCGGCGCCGGCGGATAGCGCGCGACCGTCTCGTAATCGCGGCTTCCTTCGTGGCCGCGGATCCAGTGGCAGATATCGTGGGGGTTCATGAACGAGGCAACGAGCAGGAAGGGTTCTTGCGGCCCCTCGTGCAGGAACTCGACGCATTTCGTTGCCAGCGGCTCGTCCATGTGCGCGCCGAGCGTGTGGCCGCCGATTAGCGTTTCGAACCCTTCGGGTTCCCCGAATCCGCCGGGGAGATGCCATTTGCCGGCGTAATGCGTCCGGTAACCGTGTTTCTGGAAATGTTGGCCGAGATTGGGGATGCCTTCCGCGATGGCTTGGCCGTTTTTCATCACCCCGGTTTGATGCGGCATGAGCCCGGTCATGATGCTGCTGCGGGCCGGCGAGCAAACCGGATAGGCGCAGTAGGATTCGGTAAAGCTCACGCCCTCGGCGGCGAGGCTGTCCATGGCCGGGGTTTTCAGATACGCATTGCCGTTGGCGCCGAGCGCGGCCATCGATTGCTGATCGGTCATGATCAGCACGATGTTGGGCTTCTCCGTCTGCGCCCGGGCGCGCGGCGCGGCAGCCAGCGCTGCGGTCGATACGGTTCCGAAGAATGCGCGGCGGGACAAATCAGGGGGCATGGCGTCCCTATTGTAAGCAACTGCGCGGCGCCGGACGCGGAACCGCGCGGTTATGGTATGCTGGAAAACAGGTTCAGGCAGATAGAGAAGCAGATCCCTGTTTTCCATTCCCTCCCGCTTGCAGGGACTTCCGCCGGACGGCTTTCACGCAAATCGACACAGAGACGGGGCATATGCACAAGATCGCCATCATCGGACACCGGGGCGCCGCCGGCTTACCCGAGAACACGATCCCCAGTTTCGAGCGCGCGCTGGAACAAGGCGCGGACGGGTTCGAGCTCGACGTTCGCCAATCCGGAGACGGGCAGCTCGTGGTCGTGCATGGCTCGGTTGTCGGCGCCCGTTCGGTGCAATCGACGCCCTACGAGAAATTCCGCGATTTGGGAGACGGTTTCGAAGTGCCTTTGTTCGAGGACGTTCTCAAGCAATTCGGGAAGCAGACTTTCCTGGACATCGAGTTCAAGACGGCGGGCTTCGAGGAACAGGCGGTCGCGCTAATCAGACAGTGGGCCGATCTTTCGCGGGTGATGGTCAGCGGGTTCAACACGGACATGCTCAACAAGGTCCACGATCTCTGCCCCGAAGCGCGGCTGGGGTTCATCTACAACCGCACGCAGGACGAGGAATCGCGGCACAACAGCCCGATCGACGTGGTGATTCCGCAATTCCGCTTGGCGTCGCGCGAGTTGATCCGCGAAGTTCACGAGGAAGAGCTGGAAGTTTTCGCCTGGACGGTGAACGAGGAATCCGAGATGAAGCGCCTGATCGCATTGGGAGCGGACGGCATGATTACCGACGAACCGGCGCGGCTCGCGTCCGTTCTGGGGCGGTAGTTCGCGAAACCGTTCCTCAGGCTCGGCGGTTGCGGCCGCGCGCCCGCCTGGAAGGTGGATGGATATGGATCGCGACGAGCTCATCCTGGCGGGCCGCGAGTTTCTCTTTCCGGCGGTTTTCCATTATTTCGACGAACCTCTGGTCATCGAGCGGGCCAAGGGGCGGTTCGTTTGGGATGCCGACGGCCGCCGCTATCTCGATTTTTTCGGCGGCATCGTCACGATCAGCGTCGGGCATCTGAACGAGCGGGTCAACCGGGCGATTCACCGCCAGACCGACCGCCTGCAGCACGTTTCGACCCTGTTCGCCACGGAACCCCAGATCGCGCTTGCCAAGCGGATCGCCGAGGTTTCGCCGGAAGGCAAACTCACCAAATCGTTCTTTACCAACAGCGGAACCGAAGCCAACGAAACAGCGGTTCAGCTTGCGCGCTGCCATACGGGCAACACGGAAATCGTGGCGCTGCGCCACGGCTACCACGGGCGGACCGCCGCCGGCCGCGCGTTGACCGGGCAGAGCGTATGGCGCGGCCCGGCGGCGCAAAGCGGGGTCGTTCACGCGCATAACGCCTACTGCTACCGCTGCCCGTTCGCCAAAACCTACCCGGAATGTGACCTGCAGTGCGCCCGCGACGTCAAGGAATTGATCGAAACCTCAACGTCTGGAGCCGTCGCGGGGTTCATTGCCGAGCCGATCCAGGGCATAGGCGGGTTCATTACCCCGCCCAAGGAATATTTCGGCATCGTAGCGGAGACCGTGCGCGATCACGGCGGCGTCTTCATCAGCGACGAGGTGCAAACCGCTTGGGGGCGGACCGGCGGCAAGTGGTTCGGCATCGAGCATTACGGCGTCGTTCCCGACGTGATGACCATGGCCAAGGGACTGGGCAACGGCATGCCCGTCGGCGCGACTACCGCCCGGCCCGAAATCGCCGATTCGCTCGATTACCTGACGCTTTCGACTTTCGGCGGGAATCCGGTGACGGCGGCGGCGGCAAAAGCCGTGATCGATTTCGTCGAAGAAGAGAATCTGCTGAACAATTGCGAAACCGTCGGCGGACACCTGCGCGAAGGGCTGCTCGAATTGCAGCAGCGCCATCCGATTATCGGAGACGTGCGCGGCATGGGGCTGATGCAAGCCCTGGAACTTGTTCGCGATCGGGAGTCGAAAGAGCCGGCGGCGCAGGAAACATCCGCCTTGATGGAGCATGCCCGCCGGCATGGGCTTTTGATCGGCAAGGGCGGATTGTACGGCAACGTGATCCGCATCAGCCCGCCGATGAACGTTTCGAAAAGCGGCGTGGACGAATTTTTGACCCTGATCGACAGCGCGCTGACCGACGCGGCGGCTGCGGCGGGCTGAACCGGCGCGCAAGCAGGGAAAGCGCCCTTCCCCGCCCTCGCTATGCGTCCGGTTCTTCGGCGGGCGGCTCTGACGGCTCTTCGGCGGCGTTGCTCGCAAGCAGCTCGGCGATGCGTTCCTCTGAATAGCCAATCGAGAGCAGGACTTCGCGGGTGTGCTCGCCGCGTTCCGGCGAATCCCCGCGGATTGTTCCCGGCGTATCGCTCAGCTTGGGGAATACGCCGAGTTGCTCGTATGCGCCGCCGCCTTTGGTTCGCGTTGGAACGATCATCTCGCGCTGCCGCAAATGCTCGTCCTGAACCGCGTTGGCGATATCGCGGACTTCGCTGATGCAGACGTCCTCGTTCTCGAAGATCTCCATCCAGTCGCTGACTTCCTTCTTCTGGAAGATGCGCGTCAACTCAGCCATGAGCACCTGCTGGCGGTCGCCTTCGGCGTATTGATCTTCGATCATGTCCTCGCGCTCCAGCACCTTGCACAGATTTTTCCAGAACTTGGGTTCGAGAGCGCCGAGTGCGAGATAGCGTCCATTGCGGACGGGATAGACGTTGTAGCAGGCATAGCGGCCGAACAAACGCTCGTTGCCGCGTTTGGGCTTGCGTTTGGTGGCGGTATAGTCCGCTATTTGAACGGGAAGCAGCCCCAACACGCCGTCCAGCATGGCGACATCGACCATTTGCCCCTTGCCGCTTGCGTTCCTTGCCTGCAGCGCGAGCAGAATCCCGATGACGGTGGGCAGAGAGCCGGCTGCGACATCGGCGATCTGCAAGCCGGGCATCGAAGGCGAACTGCCGGCCTCTCCGACGAGCTCGAGCACCCCTCCCAGCGCAATGTAATTGAGGTCGTGGCCTGCAAGCTGCGTGTAGACGCCTTCCTGGCCGTAGCCGGTCAGCGCGGCGTAGATGAGCTTGGGGTTGAGGCGGCGGAGCGTCTTGTAGCCCAAGCCGAGTTGTTCCATCACTCCGGGGCGGAAGCCGTCGATCACGATATCCGCTTTCTTCGCCAAAGCCCGAAAGGCCTCTTTCCCCGCGTCGTCTTTCAGATCGAGGGACACGCTTTTTTTGCCGCGGTTGATCGTTTCGAATACTGCGCCCTTGCCGTTAATCTGCGGTTGCCCTTCCCGCGCGTAATCGCCCTCTCCGGGTTTCTCGATCTTGATGACTTCCGCTCCGAAGTTGACCAGAATCGCACTGGCGTAGGGGCCGGGCAGCAAACGGCTCAAATCGAGCACCCGGATGCCGTCCAGCGGCCTGGCGCCAACCTTCCGCGTCTCTTGGGCGGGCTTCGAGGCCTTGGGCTCGGCAGCCGCCTTCTTTACTGCTTTTTTCGTGGCGCGCTTGATGACCGGACCCGGCAGACGGCCCCTTGTTTTCTCCGTCGGAGGTGAGGCAGCCGGCTGGGGCTTTTCCTTCGGGGCCTTGTCTGCGGTCTCGGTTGCTTTCTTCGCAGTGCGCTTGGAAGCCGGCGCGGGCGCGGGGCTTTCCGCTTTCTCCTTCGAAGGGGAGGCTTCCTCCGCCGCGGGGGCGGCGTCCGGCTGAGGCTTTTCTTCCGGCGCCTTGTCCGCGGTCTTGGCTGCTTTTTTCGCGGCCCGCTTGGGGGCCGGCGCGGGCGCGGGGCTTTCCGCTTTCTCCGTCGAAGGAGAAGCGTCCTCCGCCGCAGGGGCGGCGTCCGGCTGCGGCTTTTCCGCCGGCGTCTTGTCTGCGGTCTTGGCTGTTTTCTTCCTGGCGCGCTTGGGAGCCGGCGCGGACGCAGGGCTTTCCGCTTTCTCCGTCGAAGGAGAGGCGTCCTCCGCCGCAGGGGCGGCGTCCGGCTGCGGCTTTTCCTCCGGCGCCTTGTCCGCGGTCTTGGTTGCTTTCTTCCCGGCGCGCTTGGGGGCCGGCGCGGGCGCAGGGCTTTCTGCTTTGTCCGTCGAAGGAGAGGCTTCCTCCGCCGCAGGGGCGGCAGCCGGCTGGGGCTTTTCCTCCGGCGCCTTGTCCGCGGTCTTGGCTGCTTTCTTCCTGGCCCGCTTGGGAGCCGGCGCGGGGCTTTCTGCTTTCTCCGTCGAAGGGGGGGCGTCCTCCGCCGCAGGGGCGGCAGCCGGCTGCGGCTTTTCCTCCGGCGTCTTGTCCGCGGTCTCGGCTGCTTTCTTCGCGGCGCGCTTGGGAGCCGGCGCGGGCGCGGGGCTTTCCGCTTTCTCCGTCGAAGGGGGGGCGTCCTCCGCCGCAGGGGCGGCAGCCGGCTGCGGCTTTTCCTCCGGCGTCTTGTCCGCGGTCTCGGCTGCTTTCTTCCTGGCGCGCTTGGGAGCCGGCGCGGGCGCGGGAGTTTCCGCTTTCTCCGTCGAAGGGGAGGCTTCCTCCGCCGCAGGGGCGGCGTCCGGCTGGGGCTTTTCCGCCGGCGCCTTGTCCGCGGTCTTGGCTGCTTTCCTCGCGGCGCGCTTGGGAGTTGGCGCGGGCGCGGGAGTTTCCGCTTTCTCCGTCGAAGGAGAGGCTTCCTCCGCCGCAGGGGCGGCGTCCGGCTGAGGCTTTTCCTCCGGCGCCTTGTCCGCGGTCTCGGCTGCTTTCTTCCTGGCGCGCTTGGGAGCCAGCGCGGGCGCGGGGCTTTCCGTTTTGTCCGTCGAAGGGGAGGCGTCCTCCACCGCGGGGGCGGCGTCCGGCTGAGGCTTTTCCGCCGGCGCCTTGTCCGCAGTCTCGGCTGCTTTCTTCTTGGCGCGCTTGGGAGCCGGCGCGGGCGCGGGACTTTCCGCTTTCTCCGTCGAAGGGGAGGCGTCCTCCGCCGCGGGGGCGGCCGCCGGCTGGGGCTTTTCTTCCGGCGCCTTGTCCGCGGTCTCGGCTGCTTTCTTCCCGGCGCGCTTGGGAGCCGGTGCGGGGCTTTCCGCTTTCTCCGTCGAAGGAGAGGTTTCCTCCACCGCGGGGGCGGCAGCCGGCTGAGGGTTTTCCTCCGGCGTCTTGTCTGCGGTCTTGGCTGCTTTCTTAGTGGCCATGGCAACGAGGCTGTTTCCCCAAGTCGGGCATGCCGTTGCAGTTCAATGAGTTACCGTATGGAATTCATCCAATCGCTGCGGGTGAAACCCGATTACGCGCCCCTGCTCCCGCTTCAGCGGAACAGACGGTTCAACCGGCGTCTTGACGGTTCGATACGCGCTTGGGGATGCCGTATCGATTTCCATAGTAACAGAAATCGAAAAAATCGGCAACCGGTTTCCATTTCGCGCCTATGTCCCGGCGATTGCGCCGCGCACTGCTTGCCCGACCTGTTCGGTTGACGCCGGCTCGCCGGCGGGTTTCAGGTCTGCCGTGACGCGGCCCGCGGCGAGCGTCTTGCGCACCGCTTCTTCGACGGCCGCGGCCTCGTCGAGCAATCCGAAGCTGTATTGCAGCATCGCCGCCGCCGAGCCGATAGCCGCCAGAGGGTTGGCTTTGCCCTGCCCCGCGATGTCGGGCGCGGAACCGTGGACCGGCTCGTAAAGCCCGCGCCAGACGCCGTTCGGCAGCCTGTTGCCGATCGAGGCCGAGGGCAGCATGCCGATCGAGCCGGCCAGCACCGAAGCCTCGTCGCTCAAAATGTCGCCGAACAGATTTTCCGTCACCAGCACGTCGAACGAACTCGGCCTCAAGATCAACTGCATGGCGCAGTTATCGACCAGCAAATGATCGAGCGCCACGTCGGGATAATCCGCGGCCAGCCGGGTCATCGTCCGCCGCCAAAGCTGTGAGTTTTCGAGCACGTTCGCCTTGTCCACCGAAGTGAGCCGCTTGCCGCGCTTGCGCGCCAACTCGAAGGCCATGCGCCCGACGCGCTCGATCTCGGAGCGGCGGTAAACCATCGAGTTGACCGCCGTTTCCTCCGCGCCGCCGCCGCTGATGCCCCTGGGCTGTCCGAAATAGAGGCCGCCGGTAAGCTCGCGCACGATCAGAATGTCGGTTCCGCGGACGATGCCGTTCTTGAGCGGAGACGATTCGAGCAGGCTCTCGTAAGCCTGCACCGGGCGCAGATTGGCGTAAACGTCGAGCGCCTTGCGGATATCGAGCAAGCCCTTCTCGGGGCGCTGCGACGGCGGAAGCTCGTCGAACTCGGGCAATCCCACGGCGCCCAGCAGCGTAGCGTCGGCTTCGAGCGCGAGCGCCCGCGTCTCGTCCGGGAACGGCGTCCCCGCGTCCCGAATCGCCGCGCCGCCCAGCAGCCCCTCTCGCAGGGTCAGCGTATGCCCCCACCTGTCCGCAACGCGCCGCAGCACGCGCACCGCCTCGCGCGTCACCTCGGGGCCGATGCCGTCCCCCGGCAAGACCAGGATTTTGAGTTCCATAGCGAATCCACCATTCTAGGCGAAACCGGCCGCGGAAACGTTGAGGGGGGCGCGCCGCCGCGCTCAGAAGCTGTAGCGCAGGTAGAGCTCGACGACTCTGGCATCGACCAGAGTGCTGCGGAGGCGGCCGAATTGCCTGTCGTCGATGTCCTGGTCGCCCGCGTAGAAAACCGGGTGGTTGAGGACGTTGGCCACTTTGGCCCCGAACTTCAGGCTGCGGCCTTCGCCGATCTCGGTTTCCTTGCCCAGCGCAAGGTCGAGGGTGAAAGCCGACGGACCGCTGAGCAGATTGCGTTGCAACGCTCCCAGCTTGCCCGCGGCGGGATGAAAGAAAAGCTGCCCCTCGAAGGGCGGTTCGCCGTCGGGCGAAACGCCGGAGTTGTCGCGCGGATTGATTGCGCCGCGGTCCACGATGTACGGGCCGTCGGGGGTCACGCGCAGGCGGACAACTTCTTTCAGACCGCTCAGATCGAGCATCGTGTCGGCGGTGTTCTTGCCCGACCGGCCGCTGCGGTTGAGGGTTCCCCTGCCGGAGTAGATCGACAGCGGCGCGCCCGTTTGCCAACTCACGACGCCGCCCAGGCTCCAGCCGCCGATCCACTTGTCGAGACCGGGGCGGCTCCAACGCTTGCCGCGGCCGAAAGGAAGCTCCCAGACCGTGTTGCCGTTGATCACGTGGGTGACGTCGAAATCGGCGCGGCCGCGCTCGATGCTCGGCGAATGGATATCGAGGAAGGGGTCGAAGCGCACCTGACTCGCGCCGCTGGAGTCGGTAAGCACTTTCGAGAACGAGTAGTTGAGTTGATAGCCGAGACCCTTGCGCGCGCGTCTGGCGATCTCGAGTTGCAGCGCGTGATAGCTGCTGTTGGAGAAATTGGTCACCAGGTCGGCCGGCAGCGCGGCGCGGTTTCGGCGGAAATCGGCGGCGGCGTTGGTCAGCCGGTTGACGATGTACAAGCCGGCCAGGCTGCCGGGTTGGCCGCTGCGGATCAACCCCTGAACCGTCGAGTTGCTCAGTGCGCCCCCGTCTTCGAGCAGCGGAAAAAACGCCAGCCGTTGGCTGCCCGCTACGCGCGGGTCGAATTGCGGATCGAACTCGCCGCTTGCCGCCAGGGCCAGGAAACCGTTGGAGCGCGCCCGTTGAAAATCGTCGAAATATCCGTTGGCAAAAATATCGATCTGGTTGTAATCGAAGCCGCGCAGCAGCTTCGTCCCCTTGTTGCCCAGGTAACGCGCTTCGACGATGGTTCCCGGCGAAACCTCGTGCTGGATGCTGAACTGCCATTCCTGTACGTAGGGCGTGCGCAGGTTGGGGTCGATGCCGAAAATGGCCGCGTAGGGGTCGGCGGCGAAGTTTTCGCTTGCCCGACGGGGAACCTTGAACTCGGGCACGACGAAATCCAGCGCGGGGTCGCTCAGAGACAGCGTGATCGAGGGGTCGTTGAAGCTGCCCGCCAGGCCGTCGTTGGCATCGACCGCGTTGCGCGCGGCGCCGACGATTTCATCGTTCACGAAATGAATGCCGTAACCGGCGCGGATAACCGTCTTGCCCGCGCCGAACGGGTCGTAGGCTATGCCGAAATTCGGCGCGAAATTGTTGAGGTCGCGGTTGTAGAGTACGCGCCCCGAGCCGGGTCCCGCGAAATCGAGCACGGCGTCGCTCAACAGCGTGTCGATCAGTCCACCGGGTTCTTCGACGGGGCTGAGCATCAGGCCGCCGCGCTCGTTGAAGCGGCCCTGATAGTCCCAGCGAAGCCCGAGCTCGACGGTCAGACGCGGGGAAATCTTCCAGTTGTCGCTGACGTAGCCCGCGAAGCTGTTGAAGCTGTAGCGGCGGCGCAACTCCAGCCCGGGCACGAAACCGGAAGCCCGGTCGCGGACGTGGAACGTCTGCGACGCGGAGCCGAGCAGCCCCGCCAGAGTCGCCAGCAGGTTTTCGGCATCGGCGATTTGCGCGGCGCTCGCTCCGCCGGGAAAATTGCGGCTGGTGAGCGTAAACGGACTTTCCAGGCTGACGCCGATACTGAACGACGGCCGCACGCCGGCGAAATTGAAGCTCTCGATGCGCACCCGCTGCGACCAGAAGCCGAAGCGCAGGGAGTGCTTGCCGCGGATGACCGAGGCGTTGTTCATCAGGTTGAACGTGTCGGTATTGCGCCCCTGGTTGTCGAAATTGACCACGGGGTTGGTGAACAGGAATCCGCCGATGTCGGGCGCGCGGCGGTTCTCGAAATTGCGGAAATCGCCCGGCGCCAAGTTGAAGCCGCCGCGCAATTCGTTCGCCCAGCGCGGCCCGGGGCTCCAGCGCCAGCCGACGGAAACCAGTTGGGTATGCCCGTAGTTCCTGACGACGGGGTCGGTGTGGAAGCCGGTCTGAATGTCGGGGCGGTCCACGTCCTCGCGGGTGAACTGATACGTGCCGCTGATTTGGCTGCGGTCGTTGGCGGCCAGATCGAAGCGCCCCAGCGCGGAGTCGCGGTTGCCGTCGTTGTTCGACAGGAACCGGTAGCCGGCGGTGTTGCGGGTGAGCGCGGCGTCGCTGTCGCCGACGTCGAAGTTGTTGATGCTTTCCGCTCCGGGGGCGGCGGCGATCACCTCTTGCGCCTCCGGGCTGGCGGTCAGGTCTTGCATGTTGAGCACGTTGACGACGTGTTTGCGCTCGTCGTTGCCGACGTAGGTGAAGATGCCGCGGCGCGCCGACTCGGTGAGCACGGTCGAGTTGACCAGGGTGTCGGCGCGCTCGCGGAACGCTTCGTAGTTGGCATAGAAAAACAGTCGATTTTCGATCAGCGGCCCGCCCAGCGACGCGCCCGCCTGCCAGCGGTTGAGAAAGGGTTTGTCGAGGCCGTCGCGGTTGCTGAACCACTCGTTGGCCGAGAGCGCGGAGTTGCGGTTATGCCCGTAGAAATTGCCGTGAAACTCGGTTCCGCCCGAGCGGGAAAGAAAGTTGACCTGCGACGAGCCGCCGCTGCCCGCCGCGTTGCCGTTTTGGGTCGTCAAGGTGAACTCGGCGATCTGATCGATGACGGCGCGGTTGGGCAGAAAGTCGAGGCTGTTGGTGCGGATGAAATTGTCCTGGATATTGATGCCGTCGAAAGTGACGTTGCTCGATGAAGTGCGCTGTCCGTTGATGGTCGTCGGCACGGCGCCGGAGTAATTGACGCCGGCCTGCAGGCCGACCAGGTCGAGCGGGTTGCGCCCGATGATCGGCAGATTGTCGATCTGCGATTGCGTCACCGTCCGCGTCAGTTCGGCGTTCGAGGCCTGGACGCCGCCGGCCTCGGCTGTAACTTCGATGGTGAAATCGGACGCGCCCACCTGCAACTCGACCGGCGGGACCGATGTCTCGGCGGCGACATCGACCTTGACGCCGCGCAAGATTTGACTGCTGAAGCCGTCCGCTGAAATTTCCAGCGTGTGGAAAACCGCCGGCAGAGCGCCGGCCGAGTAGCCGCCCGCGGCGTTGGTTTCGAACCGCAGCTCGACTCCGGTGGACTCGTTGCGCACCAGAACGGACGCGCCGGGAATGGCCGCGCCCATGGCGTCGATGACCGTGCCGGAAAGACGCCCCGCGGCGCTCTGCGCCCGCAGCCGCGGCGCAAGCGCAATGCACGCCGCGAACGCCAGGGCGAGCCCGATCAGCTTGGCTGCCGGCGGATATCGGCCGGCATGGGTCAGGGCTGCCGTCGCGCTCCGCAAACGCTTTCAGTATGACAGTACGAACCCCGTCGGAGCCGCAGCGAATCGCAAACCGAGCAAAAACACGCGGGCGGCGCTCCGCGGCAAAGGATACAATGGAACGCTTGTGAGAATCGCAATCGGCGCCGACCACGGAGGATTCGACCTCAAACAGGCGATTGCCGCAAAGCTTGCGGACGCCGGATACGAGCCGGCGGACGTCGGCGCTTACGCTTTCGACGCCGACGACGATTATCCCGATTTCGCCGGCGCGGTCGCTGAGAAAGTGCGCCGCGGCGAGGCGCAGCGCGGCATCGTCGTTTGCGGCAGCGGCGTCGGCGCCTGCGTGGCGGCCAACAAGCGCAAGGGCGTCCGCGCCTGCCTTTGCCACGACACCTATTCGGCCCGGCAGGGCGTCGAGCACGACGACATGAACGTGCTCTGCCTCGGCGGGCGGATCATCGGAACGGCGCTGGCCTGGGAGGTAGTCGCCGCCTTCCTCGCGGCGCGCCCCAGCAACGAGGAACGGCACCGGCGGCGTCTGAACAAGGTACTGGCGGCGGAAGCGGGCGGCGACTGATTTCGCGCTCGTCCAAGCAATGCAGGCTTGCTAAAAACAGATGCAGATCAAGGAAGCAGGCGCGCAGCGATATAGGTGTTCACCGTCCAGGCGATGAAGCCGCAGATCAGAAGAAGCAAACCGCCCAGTACCTTCACCAGCGTTTTTGCAGTATGAAGGGCTTGAGAGAGTTTTTTCAATTCATCCCCGTGTTCCCTTGACTGTGCTGTGAGGGATTCAACAGCTTGCGTCAACTTTCCTAGTTGGTGCTGCATGGAGCCGACGAGTTCAACCGTGTAGCTGTAGTCGCCGGACGGCAGGCGGGGAGGATCGGGAATCGTAACGTCTTCCGCTGTAGTGGATCGTCGGGACTCCTCTTCTTGGCGTTTCTCAGACATCGGACTTCTCCTGCTGTGTGGACAGCCACTCCCAGAGATCGGCTTGGGCTCGTCCCGAGTAGCCCCTGATCGAGAAGACCAAGTGAGGCGATGTTTCCCTTAATCCAAGCTTGATTGAGATCTGCTTGGCGGTTGCAAGGTCGGCGTGAACGATCCATTTTCCTGATTCGATCTTGTACGATCTCTCAGGAAATTGTTGACTGACGGCAGTATCTACTGCACCGGCGGATTCTTTGATACCCAAAACGGCAAACACAGCCATCCGATTATACCATAGCCTTGCTACCGTTCCGAGCAGATCTCGTCCGAATGCTCGCAGCGCTGGTGCTCGAACTGCACGGTCGCGTGGCGGATGCCGAAGCGCGTTTCGAGCACGCCGCAGATGCGCTCGCGGATCGCCGCGGATGCGGACAGCGGCCGGTCGGCGATGACGGCGTGGCAACTCAGCGCGTGCGAATGCGACGACAGGCTCCAGATGTGCAGATCGTGAACGTCGATGACCCCTTCCACGGCGCACAGCGATTGATGCACTTCGTCGCGGGACATGCCGCGGGGCAGGCCTTCCAGCAGGATGTTCATGGACTCGCGCACGATGTCCCAACCGCTCCACAGGATCAGCAGGCCGATCAGCACCGAGAGCAGCGGGTCGATCCATTGCAGCCCCGTGGCGGCGATGGCGAAGCCCCCGGCGATGACGCCCACCGACGAGAGCGCGTCGCCCAGCATGTGAACGAAAGCGCTGCGAATGTTGATGTCGCGCTTGCTGTCGGCGTGCAGCGCGAGCATCACCGCGACGTTCACCGCCAGGCCCGCTGCGGCGACGACGATCATGATGTCTTCCTGAACCGTCCGCGGCGCCGCGAAGCGCTCGTAGCTCTCATAAAAGATGAACAGCGCCAGCGCGACCAGCATGAGCGCGTTGACGAAAGCCGCCAGTACGCCGGCTCGGTGATAGCCGAAGGTCTTCGACTTGTCGGGCGGACGGGCTTGCAGCCGGACGGCGAACCAGGCCAGCCCCAAAGCCAGCGCGTCGGTGAAGTTGTGGCCGGCGTCCGAGAGCAGCGCCAGACTGTCGGCGCGGACGCCGGCGGCGAACTCGATGACGATGAACGCCGCCGTAATCCACAGCGCAACCGCCAACCTGCGCCCGGTCAGCCGGTGATGGTCGTGCCCGTGCAAGGTCTTTCCATTTTAGCCGCCCGCAGCCGCGCGCTCGGCTTGGCGCCGCCTGCCGCGCACCCGCCCTTATAATCGAGTCAGCGCCATGACCACGACCGACAGCCGCGCCGCCGAACCGGCGCCCTATCCCCCCTTTACCGAGGAACACGCGCTTTTCCGCGCCTCAATCGAACGCTTCTGCCGCGAAGAGATCGCCCCCCGCGCCGGCGAATGGGAAGACGCCGGCGAGTATCCGCGGGAACTCTTCCGCAAGGCCGCGGATTTGGGCTTGTTCGGCATCCGCATCGACCCCGCTTACGGCGGCGCCGGCATGGACTGGTGGGCCACGGCGGCCGCCTACGACGCGCTGCGCCTCACCGACTTCCCCAGCTTCAATCTCGGCCTGCTCGACCAGATGGACCTGGCCGTTCCCCTGCTCGAAAAACTGGGTTCGGCGGAAGTCAAGCGCGAGTTCATGCAGCCCGCCATGGCCGGCGAGTTCGTCGGCGCGCTGGGCATCAGCGAGCCCGGCTGCGGCTCCGACGTGGCCGCCATGCGCACATCCGCCCGCGAGGACGGCGATGATCTGGTTATCGACGGACAAAAGCTGTGGATCACCAACGGCGCAACGGCGGACTACATCCTGCTCGCCGTGCGCACCGCCGAACACCGCCACAAGGGCATTTCGATGGTGGTCTTCCCGACCGGGGTCAAAGGCTACCGGGTCGGCAGGAAGCTCAACAAGGTAGGCAACGCGGCTTCCGACACTTGCGAGCTTTTCTTCGACGAGTGCCGCATCCCCAAGCGCTACATCCTCGGCGAAAAGAACCGCGGTTTCTACTACATCATGGAAAACTTCCAGGGGGAGCGGCTGGCCACCGCGCTGCTGACG
This sequence comes from Bryobacterales bacterium, assembly GCA_965242705.1. GTDB lineage: Bacteria > Acidobacteriota > Terriglobia > Bryobacterales > UBA6623 > CATQHP01. Next base: position 2,223,639 of record OZ251486.1, on the reverse strand, counting down.
AACGCCCTTATGGACCGCGCGCTCGAACTGGCCGTCCGCTACGGCAAGGAGCGCCGTGCCTTCGGGCAGCCGGTCGGCAGCTTCCAGGTCTGGCGGCACAAGTTCGCCGAACATCTCACCAACGTCGAGGCTTCCCGCCGCCTGGCCTACCACGCCGTCGAACGGGTCAACCGCGGCAAGCGGGCGCAGCGCGAAATCACCATGGCCAAGCTCTTCGCCACCGAACTCGCCCAGCGCCTGACCTACGATTGCCAGCAAATTTTCGGCGGCTTCGGCTACACCACGGAATACCCGATCGGTCGCATCTGGCGCGACGCGCGGCTCTATACCATCGGCGCGGGCACGTCGGAAATCATGAAAGAGATTCTGATCAAGGAAGAGGGGCTGTAGCCCGGCGGGAGTTTTTGCAGAGCGTCAGCCGGGCTCCAGCAAGTCTTCGAGCAAAGCGCGGCGCCCCTCGTCGGAAACGAGCACGATGCGCTCTTCGGCAACGTTCATTTCCCAAAGACGCCGCTTCACCTCCGCGGACAGAGCCGCCCGGCGATCGAGGCAGCCGTCGGCGTCGAGCGAGGCCGAAAACAAATCCCAATCTTCGCCGCCGCGCAGCACGTCCGCCGTCCGCAGCCGGGGCAGTTTTTCCTTCAACGCGGGAAGCAGCGCATAGGCTTCCGGCAGGCCTTGCAGCAGCAAGGCGTCGAATTGCCAGTTCAAGGCCAGGGAATAGAGCAGCTTCGCGGTCAAGCGGGGCGGAGCGAGATCGGCCGCGGCATAAACCCAATCCGCTTCGGCGGCGCCGCGGCGCGGCCCGGCCCAAACGATTTCAACGCGCGAGCGGTCGGCCAAGGCGGCGATTTCGCGCAGCGCCTTTTCCCCGCCCTTGCCGCCGCCGCCGTTTGGGGCGGCCATGAAGACGCCGAGGCGCTTGCGCCGCCCCTTCGGCGGGCAAGCATACTCCAGAGGCTCGACTAGGCGGCCTTCAATCAGCGCCGCGCGCGGCCGCGATTGGAGATACGCGCCGAGGTTGAAAAGTTCTTTGCCTGCAATCTCATTCAGCCGTTCCTTGATGCGCAGCGCAAGCGGCGCGGCGGCGGGCGGCGAAGGCAACGGGGCGGAGGGCGGGCCGAAGTCCGTCCGCCGAGCGCCGTCCGCCGCGCGGCACTTCCAGGGCAGGCGCCGCACGCGCCCGCTGCGCCGCGGCTCGGGCTGCTCGAGCACGCGCCGCGAGACGCCCAGCGGCCCCGCGCAGCGCCGCAGCGAAGGCGGCGGCGCCGTTCCGGTGTCGCGCCAAGTCACCCAGTCGGCGGACTGCAAGCCCCATACGCACTCCTCAAGGGTCTGCGGCCTGAGCGCCGCGCCGCCGGTCAGCCAGAGGAAACAGGGCGCAGCCGAACGCTCCAGCGCTTCGCGCTCGGAAACGCCGGTCAGGAGTTGATAGTCGCGCAGCGTTTGCCCGGAAAGATCAGGGCCGGAAAGATCGGCGCCGCTTCCCCGCCCCTGAGCCGCAACGCAAATCGAAGGGCGGGCCGAAATCGCGGGCACGCTTCAGTTTATCCGCCCCGGGCCGAACAGAAAGATGCCCGCGCTCCATTTTTCGGGAGAGATGCGTTGCGGGCTTTCCCCGGCGTACTCGGGACAGAAAATCCAGCCCTGATCCCCTCCCTGCCTGCCGTCGAAGGCGTACTCGCCGCCCTTCTCGATCATGCGGTCGATCTCGGCGGCAAGGAACGCATGCTGCTCTTGCGGCAAATCACGGCGGCGCGCCTTGTCGGCGTAGAAACGCAGCACGCGGGCGAGTTTCGCCCGGCGGACGGCGCGGAATCCGGCGCAGACGCCCGCGGAGCCGCTCCATTTGTCCCACTCCTTGCGCAGAGCTTCGAGCTGCTTGCGCACGTCGGCGAGCATTTGCGGGTCGCGCGCCTCGCGGAGATGCCGGCGGTGTTTCGCCCGGATAAAACGGAAGCGCAGCCCCGCCCGGCGCGTTGCCGCCGATACGTGGATCAGGCCGGCGGCGTCCGCTTGCTTCTCCAACGGAGGCAGCAGTTCGCGGATATCGGCCGTAGGCACAAAGAAGCCGTTTTCGAGGGACGGCAGACGCCCGCCGTCCGCGCCGTCGGGGTCCGCGCGGCAATGCGCGCTGCCGAAGGCGAGCGCCGCGATATCGGAAACAGGCTGCTCCGGCGCGGCCAAGCGCAGGCACAGCCGCCCGCTCAACGCCTTGAGTTGATCGACGAGAAACGCGGCGCGCCCGCGGTCGAGGCCGACCCGCTGGAGCGCGGCGGCCGCCGCATCGCGGATTTCAGCGGTGTTGCCGGTCGAGACGACCCATTGCATGCCGCCCGTTTCCGGCGCGCAATCGACCGCATGGTCGTCGTAAATCTCTCGATCTTCCCGCGGCGAATCGAAGTATTCGACGCCCGCGCCGCGGTCGAGGGCAACGACCCGGTCGCACAGGCGGTGCAGCTTGCGCAGTTCCTCTGCTTTTTCCGGCGGGATTTCAGTTTGCAGCAGCGCCTGCTCCGCCTCGGGGTCGAGATTGCGGGCGGCCGCTCGCTGCACGGCGCGCTGCAAGCTCATCAAGCGCTCGGTATGCATTCGAGCGGAAGGGTGCTTCTCGCCTTTGGGCGACAAAGAGACCGAGGCGCGCCACGCCGGCAGCGGCTCGCGGACGTATTCCTTGCGCGGGGAGGGAAGCAGGCCGAAGGCATGGAACGGCGGGTCGGCGGGACGCTCCCCCGCCCCGTTCGCCGCCGGCTGCGCCGCGACGCGTGGCGCGAGCAGATCGAAGGCCAGCGCCAAGTGCGCGGCTTTTTCGGGATACGGCTCATCTTTGCGCGCCCAGCGCAGCGCCGGCAGATTGACGCCGCCGGGCAGGCTGCGCGATTCCAGCATCCAGCGGTCTTTTTCGGACAAAACGCCCGCGCCGCGGCGGCGCTTTTCCTGGGCTTCAGCGATGAACCGCCCGGCGACGGCGCGCTGTCGGCGCGGCGGGTAGAACTCGAGCACGAAGGCCGGCGGCTGCGCGCGTCCCTCGTCCGCCGTCGCGTCTTCCGTGTCTTCGTCGTCCGCTGCGCCCGTGAACCGCTTGCGGGCGGCGCCGAGCGCGCGCGCCGCAGTCAGGCCGTCGCCGGCCTTGATGGCGTGGACGCACAGCAGCCGCGGCGATCCCCGCCCGTCCATGTAGGCCGCGATCTCATTGGCCAACGCCTCGGAAACGCTTTCGCCCGCCGTCGGCGCGGCGCTCTCGTCAACGGTTCCGTTCAGGGCGCGGGAGAGCAGCGCCGCGGCGGCCTTCGGCGCCTCTTCGCTGTCGAGGACCATGCCCGCGGCGTGGAAACCGAGCGTCTCGACGAAAACAAAGGAATCCCCCTCCTTCAGGCCGGGCAGCATGGCCGGAAACATCGCGCCGTCCAAGTCCTTGAATTCCTGCAAGATATCCCTGGGTTTCGGAACCGCCGTCTTGTCCCCGCTGAAGGCCGTATGCAGCAGCAGGTTGTCGTAAGCGGCCAGCCAGGCCATGCGCAGGGGATGGCTGGGCGGCGCGATCAGCCCGATCGTCCGGCCCGAAAGCGACTGCACTTCGATCGTGTTGGCCAGAGCCAAGCGCGGGCCGCCGTCTTCCAGAAGTTTGCTCCAGGCCAGTAGATATTTGCTGACCGTCTCGAAGGTCTTGGCTTCCTTGTCGTCGTAAACCTGCCCGACGCCCCCGCCTGAAGCGGCGAACCGCTCGGCCATGCGCCGGCTTGCTTCCGCCGCGCGATCCCACGACTCCGCGGCCGGCGCGTCCGGCGGCCTGTCGAAAGGGATGAATTCGGGGCTTCCGGCGCACTCGCCGGAAGCGCGCGCCTTGACCCGCCAGCGGCCGATCTTCCCCGCCTTCGCGGCCCATCGCTTTTCGATTTCGCGGATCAGGGGCGGTTGGAACACGCGGAAGCTCTTGCGCGGTTTGGCCGTGCGCCACGAGAGGAAGCCCTTGGCGTCGGCGCGGACGGCGCCGTCCGCCTCAAGCAGGCTGCTTCGAGTAGAAACAAGATCGGAAACGGTTCCCCGGTTGTCGAGTTCGATCAGCCCTTCGCTGAAGGCGCGAACCGGCTTGCCGACCCCGGGCGATTCGTCTTGGGGAGCTTCGCCGATGCGGATGAGGAACTCTTCGCTCTCTTGCCGCTCGACCGTTTCCACGCCGATGACGGAAACGACGACCTTGGCGGCGATTACGGCATCGTCGCTCAACTCGGCGAAATCGTCATTGCCGAAACGAAACTTCTCTTCTCTTCGCGCCGAGTGGGAGACCTGTCCAAAGGCGAGTTCTTCCTGCTGGTCGCTGACAACCGCAATAAGGTACTGCGCGGCGCCCTTTTCCAAGTTCGCCGGGCGCGCTTTCCAACGGACTTCGAGAGCAGGGTGCAGCCCCTTGCTCTCGGCTTCCGGATCGAGGATGAAAACGGGCGGGTCTTCGGGTTCCTCTCCCCCGGCGGTCAGCCCCGACCACCTGGAGATTTTGCCGTTCGCGGCCCGCCAGGAAATCAATTCGATCTCTTGAATCTCGGACGCAGAGGCTTCGATTCGCAAGGCGTTGACCCAGAGACGCTCTTTTTCGGCAAGGTCGGCCAAGGCGGGAAGCAGCGGCTGCGCCGACGCCTTGAGCAGAAAGCGCTCCAGATCGGCAAGCTGCTCCGCGGAAGGGTCGAGCAGGCGCAGGGACTCGATGCGCTTGGCCGGAGAGAAGCCGGAGACCGCGGGGCCGAGCAGACGGTTCACGAACAGGCGCGAGACGGCCAGATCGTCCGCGGCGTTCGAGCCGTCGAGACTCCGCTCGCGGACGGGCCACAGCCCGACCAGGTGCAGGCAGGCGCCGGGCGGTCGGGCGTCCGCGGCGATGCGGCAGAGGAAATCGAATTCCGCCCACGGGGAGACGCTGACGGCCGCGCCGCGTCTGCGCGACTCCCGGATAGCGCGCTCCGCCCACAGGCGGGACTCGCGGGACAAGCGGCGCCTCACTTCACCCGCGGCCAACCGCGAGGCCTCCCGAAAAAGCTCGGCCTCATGCACTTCGCGGGCCGCGCTGTAAATGCCGTCCATGCCCGCGCCGGCCTGTTCGGTATCGACCAGGAAAAGCACGGCGTCGCCCTTTTCCTCGCGCATTTCCACGGCGCGGTCGGCTGCTATGGTCCGCTTCTCGCCGCTCTTCCGATCCGCGATGCGGGAAACCGTCCAGCCGGCGGGAGCGAATGCGTCGTCCTCGGCGAGCGCGCGGGCGGCCTCGCCGGAGAGACAGCGCGCGAAAGCCGTCGAACCGCTTTCGGGCGACCCAAGGACTTTTTCGAACGCCCGCGCGAGAACGGAAGCGTGAACCTCACTCCAGTACATATCAATCTTCCTCCGCGGTTTCCGCGGAAGGTGGGAATCGCGGCCGCAGGCGCTTCATCGCCTCGGCGTCGTTGACGCCAGCGAGCAGCCCCAGATCGCGCAGGCGGCGCTCCAGTACCGCGCGGTTCGCCTGCAGCAAGTCGCCGGCGACGGCCATCCCGGGCGGAGCCGCATCGACGCAGAATCCATAGCGTTTGCGGATATCGCCGAGGAACTCGCGCAGCGAAAGCGCCCGGACGCCGGATTTGTTGCCGGATTTCAGCATATGCAGGTGAACGAGGTAGTCCAGAACGGAATCGGTGAAAACGAGCGAGCGGACATCCCTTTGCCTTCTTGTCTCCGTCACGGGGTCTTCTTTGCGGATAGTTTTTCTTTTTGCGGCGAGACCGTTCGGGCGGTCGATGAGCAGAGTCGAATCGATCATGCCAACCATGTTTTTTCTTGCCCAGGATTGACCAATCAAGGACGTCAGCGCTTCGGCAAGGCGCAAGAACGGATTGGGCTCGCCCTTGTCATTGCGTAGAACATCGGCTGCTTCGGGGTAGTCTTCTTCCAGTTTCTCGGCCAGTTCCTCCGCTTTGTTCCCCATGCCGTAATGCATGAAATTCGCTTCAGGACGCCGTTCATGAAGCAATTCTCCCAGCAGGTCGATCCATTTCGCAGCGTAAGGCCGCGCCGAAATATCGATTCTCTTGATCTTGGGGTCGTACCGAGCAGCGCGGTCCAATAGCCGCAGCGTCATCAGAACGACGGGAAAACGCGCGGCGCGCCGCATGAAGTCGTCCAGCGACCGCTCGGCGCACGACCGCAGGCGGCGGTCCACGCCGTTGGAGCAATCCACGAACAGGTAAGAAGGAGACTGTTCGCTTTTCGGGGGAACTTTTCCGCTCTCCAACCAAGCGAACAGAATATCGACCGTACTGGTGAAAATCGCCGTCATGCCGATCGCGATACACGGTTCGAGCATCTCCACGAAAGCGCGCCGGGGGATAACGTCTGCATAGTCGCGGACGAAGCGGCGGATGTCCTCGGAGAAATGCCTTGCCGCAAGCGCTGCGATGGGGCGTTGATTCGAGATGCGGCTTCCGCCGCCTCCCCGCAGCTTCTGCGGCGACGAACCCAGTTGCTGCGCCAAACGGATCGTTAGAAGTTGATCCAGACCAACGGTTCGGTTGTTTTCTTCGAAACGGTCCGCGGTCAAACTGCCCAGTTCTCCACGATGTTCAACACCTTGACGAAAGGCGCGAAGCAAAACATTGTCCTCATGACCTTTGCCCACGGGAAACCAAGTGCGCTCCTCGGACTCTGGTTTGATGGATTCTCCATCCTGATTGGCCAGCATGGAGACGATCATCTCGGGGACTTGGCGCAGATGCCCCACGCTGTCAGGCAGATCCAGCCAGCTTGCCATGTAATGCGCCGGCGCTACACGCTGTATCTGCTCTGTCCTGCCCGGCGAATGCCTGACGTTGTCCAGACAGAAGCACAACAGCAGGTCGCCGAGGACGGCTTTTTCCACGTCGCCGCTGAATCCGGCGAAATTCTCGTTCGCGGCGAGTTTGTCCGCGACGCGCTCGACGGTCGTCTCCCGCTTGCGCTGCCGCGGGGTTCCCTCGACGGGACCGAAAGTTTTGAGAAATTTACCCACTCCCCGGCGATGTCCGAAACGGAACATATAGAACACCGCCGGCAATACGGCGGTGAGATCGAAATCCTGAAGCGTGAGCGGCAGCGCCTTTTCATAGTTGCCCGACCAGATTTCATTGGCCATGCCGGGCGTAAGCACTTCCCCGGCAAGGGCGCGCGGGGTGCTCATCTGCCGCCTCCTTTCTCGGCAGGCCGAATAGCAACCCGCTGTTTGGGGTCTTCCCCGCCCTGCCCGCCGCTTTCGATCTCCAAGCGGTAAACCGCCTCGTCCTGCATGGGGTTCCAGGCGAATATCTCGCGGTCGTCTTCGCGCGCCAAGCGCTGCACGAAGATGGACAGGCGGGCGAAGGCGTCGTTGGTCGAGACGTCGCCCAGGCGGTAGCCGTCGGCCGACTCCAGCAGCAGATGGAACAGGTCGGCGCCGAGCGTCAGCCGTTCTTCCCGGCCGTTGCGGTAGCTGTAGATCAGCGAGGCGCGGCGGTGCAGGCGGTCGATGCCTTCCGCCTTCGGCGGCAGATCGACTTTGAGCCGGAAGCGATCGAACGGCTTTTCGACCCAGAACGCCGTTTCGGTGGGCGTCCGCGGCGCGATGCGCAGCGCCGCGCCCGCGCGGTCGAGAGCTTGGGACGGCAGATCTTCCAGCCGCGAGATGCCCCGGCACAGACGCTTGCAGGTTTTCTCGCGATCCTCAGCGGAAGCGAAGGGCAGGCCGCGGAAAAGGCGCAAATGCCGCCCGCCGGCGAGGTCGAGCGCGTTCTCTTCGCCGCCGGCGGTCTCGGTCGTCCGTTGCTCCGTCCATTCGAACCAGGCGCGCCGCCGCGCCGACCCCAGCGATTCCCCCTCGCGGCCGGGCGGCGTTTCCGCGTTGTTCGCGGGGCCGTCCGCAAGCGGCGCGTTCCGCAAGGCGCGGTCGATGTGCGGATGGGCTTCGAGCGCCGGGTCGAAGCGGACCAATTCGCGCAGCGCCTCGCCCTGACGGCCCGGCGATTGGGGGTCGAAGGCGCGGTCCCAGTAGGGGCGGACGTCCTCGGCGCCGTCGTGGTAATCGCGGCAGGAATGCATGCCGAACAGGATATAGACCAGGGCGGCGCGCAGTTCGCGCACCGTGATGTGCGTCTCGCCGCGCAGATGGACGGCTTGCAGCGCTTCGAACAGACGCCCGCGGGCGCGGGAGCGGATTGCCGGCGGCGCCGCGCCCGGGAGACCGGCCGGACCGAAAACCCGCGCCGCCCGGAAAACTTCGCAGCGCTCCTGCGCCGAGCATTGGCCGCAGGGCCGCCAGTGTTCTTCCCCGCCGTACAGCCGTTCGAGCAGTTGTTCGAGAAAGTCGGTCTCGATGGTTTTGCCGTTCGGCGGGACGTTGCCCACGAGCGAGCGTTCGTTGAGGCTGATGAAGCGGATATGCGAATCGGGATTCGCCGCGGATACTTCGTCATCCAGCAGGGATTCGAGCGTTTCCGCCAGCGGCGTTTCTCCGGCGCCTTCGATCCATTCCAGCAGGCGGCCGTCGTTGATCGCCAGCAGGCGCGCGACGTCTTCGTCGGGCGGACCGTTCTGAAACGGCTGCAGAAACTCGTTGAGAAGCTCATCGGCGGAACGGCCCTGCCACGCCGCCGAGCCGTCGAGGTTCATGCGCACGGTCAGGCCGTCGTTCAGCGTCCCTTCGAGGATGCGCTGCGAGGATGCCTGCTTTTCAAGGCCGAGCTGTTCGGCGAGATGCTGCAGGAGCGCCGTCTTGCCGTCGCCCGCGTTGCCGCACAGCACGGCCAGCCGGATGCGCCGCGCGCGAATGCCGTCGTGCAGCGCCCGCTCGATATCGGTTTCGACATAGGTTTCTTCGGCGAACTTGCTGTCGAGGCCGCGCGTCTCGCGGTTGCCCCAACGCGAGCCCGGGTAGGATTGCAGCAGCAGGCGCAGCCGCTCGACTTCGTTTGCGGTTCTGGCGGCGCTTTCATCCTGCGTGTCCTCGCCCAGCGCGGCGAGCGCCTCGTCGGTCGAGGAGAAGCGGCGCCGCGGGTCGGGGTGCGCTGCTTTTTCGAGGAAATTGCGCAGTACGGGGTCGGCGTCTTCCAGCCCCTGCCAATTCAACCCGCGTTCCCGGTCTTGCGCGCCGTCGTAGAGGAACGGCTGCCGGTCGAAAACCGCGTGGAAGAAAGAGGCCGCCAGCGCGTAGATGTCGTCCGCGGGCTCTGCCTTGCTTTCTTGCGAACCGCGCGGCGGGTAGTAGGGGCTGTTTTCGGTTACGGTTTCGCCGATCTTGCGCACGGAATGGCAGCCCGTCAGAACGGGAGCGTCGTTATTGGAAACAATCACGCTGAGCGGGCTGACGCCGCCGTGCGACAGACCGTTGCGGTGGAGCGCTTGCAGCGCCGCGCACAGCGCGCGCAGCCAACGCAGCGCCAAGCCCTCGTCTTCCCGCTGGGAAAGAACGCCGATGTAGTCATGGAGTGGAGAGCCGTCAACCCACTCCATGAGCGCGGTGAATGCGTTGTCCCGCCATTCCGCAGCGGCCTCGACCGCCGGCGCAAGCGCCTCGTGCCGCGCGGGGTGCGATCGCGCCAGCTCGCAGGCCGCGATGACCCGCTCGCCGGCTTCCCGCTCGTATTCGACTCTGGCGGCGTACGTGCCGAGATCGTCCCCGGAGCGGCTGACTTCGACGACCTTGAACAGCGCCCCGGAGTCGTCCGCTCGGAGGCGATCCACGATGCGGTAGCCGGAGTCTCGAAAGGGTACGGCTTGCCCTTCGCTCCAGAAACGGGCGGCGGGCGCGGGCGGCGCGGGCGGCTCCTCGCCGAGCAGCTTGGAGAAGGCCGCTTCCAAATCCTTGAGACCGGCGCGGGCTTGGGGTTCCTGCGCCGCGCCGAGGTCAAGCGTTGTCAGGGCTTCGGCGCTGTTTTCGTCCTGCCGCTCGTGAAACAGCACTCGCAGCGACAAACAAAGCGAATAGACGTCCGAGCGGGCATCGGCGGCGCCCGAATCCTGTCCGCGCGCTTCGGGCGCGAGCGTCTCATTCCGCTTTTTGGCGGCCAACGCCTCGCTGCCGGATGTCAGCAGCGGGGAGTCCAGGATGGGCGTATTATCGTGCCGCACGCGGATGGTTTCGGGCGTGAGATTGCGGTGCTGCAGGGGTTTGCCGCCCGCCGCCGCGTCATGCATCTCGGCGAGCGCGCGGACGGCTTCGCGGGCGAAGCGCAGCCTGGCCGCCGTATCCCATGCCTCATCGGACGCGCGCGCTCGAATCGAGGGCGCGGCGGGCTCGGCGACGGTAAAGAACCGCATCTCGCCTTCGTAGCCCGGCGCGGGCTGCAGAGAGTCGCGTATCCGCGGCGCCCAGCGGTGTTCTTGCAGCCGATCCCAAACTTCGTATTCGCGGCTTGCATCCGCGTCCTTGCCGCCCGCGGACAGGTCGTAAAGATGCAGCCATACCCGATCTTGTCCGTCGGCATGGGTTCCCTTGTAGATGCGGTGAAACAGGTTTTCTCCCGGAGTTTGCAGCTTGAGGTTGATGCAACCGCCGAGCCGCCGCAGCGAGCCGTCGAGCGCAACGCCGCTTCTAGGTTCCAAGGCGCGGGCGAGTCTTTTGATTTGCTCTTCGGAGAGCTTGGCCGATGCCTCGAGATTGACCGCGGCCTTCCACTCGGCCAAACCATGAACGCCGACGCCGCGGCATTCCTTGCCGGAAGCCTCCCTGACCTTGGCCGGATCCTCGGTGAGCAGCAATACGCCGTCCACGCGAGGCAGGCTGGGGACGACGCCGCGCAGTTTCCCGGCGATCTTCTTCGCCTTGCGCGTGATCTTGTCGGCTTCATGCTCGACGGAATCCTTGTTTTCCGCCATCCATTTCGCGGTCCAATGCTTGACCTCGATGACCCGCGCACCCGGCGGGCCAATGGCTGCGATATCGATTTCGTCAGACTGGAACCTGTCCCCGGCGGAGAATGACAGGTTCGTCAGCAGCACCCACCTGCCGCCGTCCGCAGCGGACAGCAGGCAGGTTTTCAATCGATCCAAAGCCCTTCTTTCGCTCGGGTTGGCGAACGGGCCGCAGGGAACCGCGGTTACGCGCTGCTCCGCGGCCGCGGGCTTTTCCGGCGCGGATTTTTCCGGCTCGGGCATTCCGGGGACGAGCGTTGCGGATGGAGGCATTCCAATTCCTTGCCGCGTAACGGCATGGAGCAAGAAACGGATTCTACCACAACATAGCGCGGCCCCATGCAACGCCGGCGGGCGGCGCTTCAGTGGCAGCCCATGCAGGCGAAATTGCGTCCGTGGCAAGGCAGGCAGGTCTGCTTGTCGAAGCCCAGCTTGCCGGTCGAGTGCAGGTCGATGAACTCGCGGGTATGGTCGGCGGGCAGCAGATCGGCGTCTTCGCGGTGGCAGTCGGGGCAACTGAAGGGGTTGTCGATTTCGGTATGGCAGACGAGGCAATCGGCCATGCGCGGCATATGCGCCGCGCCGGTTACGGCCGTGCTCGTCTTCAGGCCGCGGTGGCAGGCGGCGCAACTGTCCGCCGCATCGAGGAATCGGCGGATACCGCCCGGCGGACCCATGTACGCTCCGGAGTCGATGGCGGCGGCGATGCGCCCGGCGGCATTGCCCAGCGCGAGGTGCAGGCGGTGGTCGAAACGGTAGCTGCGCGCGGGCGGCCGCCGGGCTTCCAGCGGCGCAAGGTCGATTTCCGCGGCGATTTGCCCGCTGTGGCAGAACTCGCACGTTGCCGCCTCGGGCAGCAAGCGGTCTTCCGAGCGCCGGCTGGCGGGGGCGGCGCCGTGGCAGTCCGTACATGAAAGCCCCTGCTCGAGGTGCGCGCCGTGGGGGAAGCGCCATTCCTGCGCGCCGCGCTCCTGCGCCGCCGCGCAGAGTGCCGAAAACAGCAGTCCGGCGGCAAGCAAGACCGCGCGGGAGGCAGCGCCGCGCTTCACGCCAACGCCGCCTTGAGGAATCTGCCGGTGTGAGACTTCCCCGCCCCGGCGACGGTTTCCGGCGTACCTTCGGCCACGATGGCGCCGCCCGCCGCGCCGCCGCCGGGGCCGAGGTCGATGACCCAGTCGGCCGATTTGATGACGTCGAGATTGTGCTCGATCACCAGCACCGTGCCGCCTTTGTCGAGCAAGCGGTCGAAGGCGGCCAGCAGCTTGGCGATGTCGTCGAAATGCAGCCCCGTCGTCGGCTCATCGAACAAGTATAGAGCGGTCTTGCCGCGCCCCGCGCCGGCGCGCGCCGCGGCAACGGACTGCCCGATATGCGCGGCCAGCTTCACGCGCTGCGCCTCGCCGCCGGAGAGCGTCGTCGCCGACTGCCCGAGCCGCAGATAACCCAGCCCGACCTGGGCGAGCGCCGACAGCTTGCCGACGATGCCCCTGTGATCGGCGAAGAAGCGCAGCGCCTCGTCCACGGTGAGGCGCAGCACGTCGTGGATGTTTTTCCCTCTGTAGCGGATTTCCAGAATTTCGGGACGATAACGCTTGCCCTTGCAGTCTTCGCAGATCAACTCGATATCCGACAGGAATTGCATTTCGACCGTAACCGCGCCGTCGCCTTGGCAGGTCTCGCAGCGGCCTCCGGGCACGTTGAACGAGAAATAACCCGGCGGGCAGCCGCGCTTGCGGGCTTCGGCGGTCGAGGCGAAAAGCTCGCGCACGGCGTCGAACGCCTTAACGTAGGTTGCGGGATTCGAGCGGGGCGAGCGGCCGATGGGCGATTGATCGACGCAAACGACGCTGTCGATGCGTTCGAGCCCCGAGACGCCGCGGCACGGCAGGCGCTGTTCCGCGCCGTCCGGGTTGAGCGCGCCGTCGAGGCTCTTGCGCATGACCTCGTTGACCAGCGTCGATTTTCCCGAGCCGGAAACTCCGGTGACGACGGTCAGCACGCCGAGCGGCAGCGAAACGTCGAGGTTGCGCAGGTTGTGCTTGTCGGCGCCCTCGAAACGCAGCGCGCCGCGCGGCTTGCGGCGCTTGGCGGAAACCGGAATTCGCTTGCGGCCGCTGAGGTATTGCCCCGTCAACGATTGCTTGTCGGCCAGGATTTGCGCCGCCGTTCCATTGAAAACGACCTTGCCTCCGTTTTCGCCCGCAGCCGGCCCGATGTCGAGGATGTGGTCGGCGGCGCGCATGATGTCGGCGTCGTGCTCGACAACGAGGATGGTGTTGCCGATGTCCCTGAGCTCTTGCAGGGTTCCGATCAGGCGCCGGGTGTCGCGCGGGTGCAGGCCGATCGACGGCTCATCGAGGACGTAGCACGCCCCGACCAGCCGCGAGCCCAGGGACGAAGCCAGTTGGATGCGCTGGGCTTCGCCGCCGGAAAGGGTCGAGGTGAGCCGATCGAGCGTCAGGTATTCCAGGCCGACGTCGTTGAGGAATTGCAGGCGGCGGCGGATATCGAGCACGAGCCGGCCGCCGATCTTTTCAGCTTCGCCCTGCAGCTCGATCGCGTTGAAAAAATCCAGAGCGCGCCCCAGCGGCAGGGCGGCGATACCGCCGATCGTCTTGCCGCCGACGCGGACGTTGCGCGCCTCCGGACGCAGCCTGCTGCCGCCGCAGTCGGGGCAGCGCGTATAGCCTCGGTATTTGGCCAGCGTCAGGCGGACGCTCATCTTGTGTTTTTTGGTTTCGAGCCAAGCGAAAAAACCCTTGACCCCGCCGAAGCCGGCGGCTTTTCCGGATGGGGAAGGGGTTCCCGATTCCACGAAGGCGCGTTCCTCGGGCGTGAGGTCGGCATAGGGGATGTTCACTCTGACGCCCGCGGCCAACGCGGCGCCCAGCATCTTGTCCTGAAAACGGCTGTATTTGGGCTTGGTCCAGGGTTCGACCGCGCCGGCGGCCGGCGTCTTGCGCCGGTCGGGAATGACGAGATCCATGTCGTAATCGACGGTATTGCCGAAGCCCTGGCAGCGCGGACACGCGCCGAACGGCGAATTGAAGCTGAACAGGCGCGGCTCGGGCTCGGGGAAGACGATGCCGCAGCCGCGGCACTCGAACTTCTCGCTGAAGCGCAGGCGGCGCGGCGGAGCGGCTTTGCCGCGGGAGGCGGGGGCGCTCTCGAAAAGAACCTCGCCGCTTTCGCGGAAAGCGATTTCGACCGCATCGACGGCCCGCTCGCGCATCTCCGGCGAGATGCTCAAGCGATCGACCAGGGCGAAAAGCGGTTTGGCGAAGTCGATATCGAGCAGCGATTCGGGCGTCGAAAATTCGAAAACCGCGCCGTCCTGAAAAAGGCGGTTGTAGCCCCGCGCGCGCAAGTCGGCCAAGCGCTGCTTGAGGGCGTCGTCGGGTTTCGCCGCGCCCGGCGGCGGCTCGGTTCCGTCAATCGGAAACAGCGCATACCAGCGCGAGCCCTCGTCGAGAGCGAGGATTTGGGCGGCGACGCCGCCGGGGCTGCCGCGCGAAACCAGCTTGCTGCAGCCGGGGCAATGCGTTTCGCCGGCGCGGGCGAACAGCAGGCGCAGAAAATCGTAAATTTCCGCGGTGGTCGCCACGGTCGAGCGCGGATTCCGCGCCGCGTTCTTGCGGCGGATGGCGACGGGCGGCGCGATGCCCTCGATAGCCTCGACGTCGGGCTTTTCCATGCGCTCGAGAAACTGCCGCGCGTAGGCTGAAAGCGATTCGACGTAACGCCGGCGGCCTTCGGCGTAAACCGTGTCGAAGACCAGCGACGATTTGCCCGAGCCGGAAACGCCGGTGACCACGATCAGGCGGTTGTGGGGCAGGCGCGCGTCGATGTTCTTGAGGTTGTGGACCCGCGCGCCGCGAATTTCGAGATAGTCCTGCGACAAGAGAAACGATTCCGGGAAACGCGGCGCGGGCTCGAGGATGCGCCGCGCGCCGAACGGGCAAACTCTCTTGAGTATAATCCCCGCGCGGCGCGTAGAACGCCCGCGGCGCCGAATTGGGGTCGGTTCCGGCTTCGCCGCGCCGCCGCTCGGCCCCGCCCGTTCATTCAGCCGGCTCGCCGAAGCGGTAGGCGGCCTCCCAGACCGAGCCTTCGCCCGGAATCCATTGGCCGGTTTTGATTTCGGCGGCGGCGTAATCGGGAAGGTTTTGCACGGCGGCGCATTGTCCGTCAAACGTAAACCCGTAATCGTCGAAATGGAAGCCGCGGCTGTCGAAAGCGTACCCTCTGCGGAAATACGAAAGGTCGGCCAAGTCAACCGGAACGACGTGCAGGAAGAAAGGCGAATCCGTATCGCCGCTGCGGCATTGTTCCTTCAGGTAGATCAACCTGTTCCCGTCTTCGTCGAGATACACGTCGAACTCGGCGCGGACGATGGGCCGGGCGCCCTGCAAAACGGCCGGCAAAAGCGCGTCCGCGGCCGAGGGCGGCGCACCGCCGGCGGTCTCCATATTGCCTTTGAGCACGATGCCGTCTTCCAGCGCCGCTTCGACTTCCACGCCCGGTATCGCAAGCAGATCTTCGATGCCGTAGGGGTGGCCGCGGATTTCGTGGAACCAGACGAACCAGGCTTCCTTGCCGTCTGCGTCAGTTATGGCGGCCCAGTTTTTCACCTCGTCCGGCAGCCCGATCGGCCACAACCAGCGGTACAGCTCTACTCGAGCATGCAGCAGCGTCGGGAGCCGCGACGGAGCGTTGTTCCAGAGACGGATGTCGGGGGAAGCGCGGGATTCCATGTAACGGATGGTTTCGGAGTTGTTCCATTGCCTGCCGCCGTAGCGCGCGGAGTCCAGCCAATCGCCCATGTTGTCGTAATTGGCGCGGATTTGAGGCGCGAGCCAGAGGGCGAGGCAGAGCTTCAACGCGAGCGCGGGCAGGCTTGACCGAACCATTCCCCGCAAGCGCCAACGGCGTTTCCTTCCGTCCGCGGCGCAAAGTAAGAATTCGTTCAGAATCAGACCCGCCGCAACGAGCAAGGGCGCGTACAGCGGCGTCAAATAACGCGGCGGCATCTCGACGTCGTAAAGCGGCAATACGATTGCCAGGAGAAAGGAATAAGCCGCGGCGAAGGAAACGGGCACGGCCAAAATGCGCCAATCCTGCAAATACCCCCAGCGGCGAAGGCGTTTGAGCGCATATCCCGCGCCGGCGGCCAAAACGAGCAGGATCGCGGTCTTCAGCAATACGCCGGCAAGCGTAGGAGTTTCGAGAACGGCGCCGCCGAACAGCTTTTCAGACCATTCGGACAGCCGGCCAAAGCCTTCCTTTCGCAGTATCCACTTGACGAACACGTCGCTCGTCACATGCAGGCTTCCCAGCAGCGTAAATTGGGTAGGGGTCACTTTGTCCGTCAACAGGCCTTCTTGCAGGAAGCTTCGCGCCGTCCATACGGCGAACGGCGCGGCAGCCGCGGCGGCGTAGGCCGCGGCGTTTTTGGCTCGCGCGGCGAATGCCGTCCCTCTCTGCGACAGCAGCAAAGGCAGAGCGGCGGCAATCAACGACAAGCCGATCTGACGGGTCGAGCAAGCCAGAGCCGCCCACGACGCCGCCGCCAACAGGAACGACCGCTTGCCGCTTTCCAGGAAACGGTCCAAAGCAAAAAGCGAGAGCGCAACGAACAGGATGAACAAGGATTCCGTTATGGCAAAGGCCGCATTCTCGGCCCAATCGAGGGATAAAACGCAGGCGCAGCCCGCCCAGACCGCCAAAAAACGCGAGCGGACGCGGCTGTGCAGCCACATGACGGTTGCAAAAACGGTCAGGCCGAACGCGGCGGCATTGACGTACCCGGCCGCTTCGACTGCATCCAGATCGAAAAGTCCCGTGAAAGCCAGCACAGCAGGGAAAAGAGGGCAGCCGTGGTAAACGTCTCCATTCCATATCGTGAAACCGTTTCCCGTCAGCAGGTTCTTGGCGACCGAGAGATAACTTGTGGAATCCAGTCTCAGCCCCGTGCCGTACGCCGACCCGCGCAACAGAGTAAGCAGCGCGGCCAGTAGAGCCGCAGCCGTCGGAAATGCGGCAAACAGATCGTTCCTTCGCATTTCCCAATAGTTTTTCACAAAAACCCAGCGGAAATCACGCCCGAGCGATGCCGCCGGCCGGTGCGCGCGCCCGGCCCCGCCCGGTAAATCCGCCGTGCGCGGGGGACGCAGCCTTGAAAGCCGGTCTCGGCGCAATCCGCGGATTCAGAGCGTTTTTTCGCGGTCGTGATTGCCGGGCTCGCCGTCGGCAGGCGCTACACTGGAGTAGCCCCTTCCCTTCCCGACGGGGCGCGGTATTGGAGATACGAACGATGAAACGCCTTTTCTCGCTTGCGGCGCTGCTCGCCGTCGTTGCGCCGATTCTGACGGCGCAGCCGCAGTTCAAGACCCAGGAAGAGTTCGACGGCTTCGCCGCCATCCAGGGCGCGGCGTCCCTCGACGAACGCATCGAGGCCGGCAAGGCGTTCCTGGCGGCCTACCCTGAAAGCGACGCCAAGGGGCTGGCCGCCTACATGCTGATGCTCAGCTATCAGGGCAAGAACGACTTCGAAAACATGATGATCTACGGGGACGAAACGCTCGCCGCCACCAGCGACCCGGGCGTGACGGTCGGCGTGCTGATCGCGCTTTCCAGCGCCATCCCGCTGCGTACGCGCGAGTTCGACCTGGACAAGGAAGAGAAACTGTCGAAGGCCGAGGACTACGCCAAACGCGCCATGACCATGATTCCGATGCTCCAGAAGGTCGATCCCGGCCTGAGCGATGACGACTGGCTGCTGACGAAAAAGAACTTCATGGCGCAATGCCACGAGACTCTCGGGCTGGTCGGCGTGAAGCGCGAGGACTTTCCGGCTGCCGAGCAGTCGCTGCGCAAATCGCTCGACCTTTCGGCCGAGCCGCCCCCCTCGACCCTGTACAACCTCGGTCTCGCGCTGCAGCGCCAGGACAAGAAGGACGAAGCGGGCAACATCGCCGACCGCTGCATCTCCGCGGGCGGCTACCCGTTGCCGGACGGCACGGACCTGTGCGCCAAGCTCAAAGCCGAAGCCGGCCGGTAGCAGGTACGGGCAGCCCGTGAAAAATTGCAAACTCACCGCTGAAGTCGATCCAGGAGCAGCCGCAAGGCGGGAATCGTTGGCAACGATTAACAATATAAGCGCCCCGTATCCGGCCGGCTGGGAAGTCGAGGCGGCCCGAAAGCAGCCGCAACGGGTGAAACGCGGCGAGTTGCGCCGGCGCTTCGCGGACCGCTTGGTCATACGCCGAGAACTTTCCCGCAAGTTCGTGTCGTACCAGGGAAACAAGGCGCAACCCGGGCTGCGTTGGCTTCGCTACAAGGAGGGCTTTTCCTCCGCCCTTGTCCGCGATATGCTCGGCAGGGCGGCCGGCGCGGTGCTCGATCCGTTTGCCGGAATCGGGACTGCGCCGCTGATCGCAAGCGGCTGCGGCCGCGAGGCCGCGGGTATCGAGATCATGCCGGTGGGCGTACATGCCGCGCGGGCAATCGCCTTGACGGCCAACGACGTAAAGACCGAGGACCTCGAAACCGTCGGCGGCGCCTTGATCGAATCCGTGCGAAACGGCGCCGCTGCCGATAGTTTTCGATTCCCCCACGTGCCGATTACCAGCCGCGCCTTCCCGTCGAAAACAGAAGACGAAATTGCAAAGGCGCGGCGCTTTCTGGCCGAATTGAACGATGAGAACATTCGCGCAATCCTCGATTTCGCTTGCATGAGCGTCCTGGAAGAGGCGAGTTACACGCGAAAAGACGGACAGTATCTTCGCTGGGATACCCGTTGTGGGCGCGATCTCCGCGGCGGCATGAACAAGGGGCCGATCCCCGCTTTCGCAGAAGCACTGAGAAAGCGGCTCGACGAGATGCTGGAGGATGCTCCCGATCTGCAAAAAATTTACGGCGGCAAGCATCCCCGGCTGCTGCAAGGCTCGGCGCTGGAGAAGCTCGCCGCCGTGCCGGATCGCTCCATCGGCCTGACGGTCACGTCGCCGCCTTACGCAAACCGTTACGACTACACCCGAACATACGCATTGGAACTCGCTTGGCTGAACTTCAGCAAGGCCGACTTCAGCGAGATGCGGCAAGCTCTCATCAGCGCAACCGTAGAGAACCGCTCGAAGGCAAACGCTCTGGATTGGAAATACCCGCGTAGGGACACGTTGAATCAGGCAAAAATTGCATTCCGTTCTCAGGAAGCCCTACATGAAATCCTGGATTCCTTGAAACAGCAGCAATCGGAACTGAGCAATCCGCACGTCATCCGCCTGGTCGAAAATTATTTCTTTGAAATGGCTCTCGTTGTTGCAGAGCTTGCAAGGATTACGGCTCCCGGCGGGCTCGTAGTGATGGTCAACGACAACGTCCAATACCACGGAGAAGAGGTTCCGGTGGACCTCATCCTGTCGGACATTGCCGAAACTTGCGGGTTCGATTGCGAAGAAATCAGCGTCCTGCCCCGAGGCAAGGGCAACGCAAGCCAGCAAATGGGCCGCTTCGGACGCCGCGAATTGCGAAAGTGCATCTACTACTGGCGTATGCCGCGTTAACGCTCCGCCATGAAAAGCAAGCAACAGAAAAACGCAGCTATCGAACGCGCCGTTTTGATTGCAAAACGCATTGCCGCAAAAGACGATTTGCGGATTCGGGAACAATTGGAGAATTTCGGAGACTCCGCAGACTACGCGGATAGAGAGTCTTTGGGTATCGAAGAACATGCATGGGAATGCGTATGCAAGACCGGCGTTCAGCCGCGAATGATCTTCGCACACCCGGATATTCTGAAGGCAATTCCCCAAGCGTCCCTGCACTACCGAGGCATCGCCCTTCTTTCCCGGAAACGAGTGAGCAACATGGTCGGATCGGTCGACAAATGGGAAGCAGGCGGAGGCAAAGCCAGGGTCGCCAAGCGGAAAGCGCTTGACGTTGCGCGTTTGTACAACGCCGTCATTTGCTCGATCGTCACAGGAACCACCGAATGGACGGTTGAAAACGGATACCGAAACATCCTGGCTACGATCGGCATCACCGAAGACGGCGGCATGCGAAACATCATCGGCCAGGAAGCCGAGAACAACATCCGGGCAGCCATGGTGGAGTGGGTGCGCAAACACGATTTGATCGAAGAGGACGAACCGAAGGAAGAGACCGGCGAATGGCGGTTGAAGGGAGATGTCTGCATGCGGTTCGGTTCCGAACCGGACATCGGATTCTCAAAAAATAATGTTTTGTCCGTACTTATTGAAATCAAGGGCGGAAAAGACCCGGCCGGAGCCCTGGAGAGGCTGGGCGCTATCCAGAAAACATTCAACGAGGCGCCGCCGGGCTGCAAGAACTTTCTGATTGTCGGCGTAGTAACCGAAACAATGCAAGAGCGGTTGCAACAGATACGCATGGAAAAGCATTTCGACATCGATGCCCTGCTCCGCGATAAAAGCAAATGGACGGAATTCATGAACGAAATTTTCCACTACACCTTGCGCATGGCGCCCGAAGTCGATGCAGCAGACTAAAACTCTGACCCGGGCGCTGGGGTACGAGTTCGCCGACGCTTCCCTGCTGCGCCGCGCGCTGACTCACCGCTCCGCTTGCCCAAGCCGGCCTTCGGCTCAGGACGCCTCCGCGGAGCACAACGAGCGGATGGAGTTCCTGGGCGACGCCGTGCTCGGTTTTCTGGTTGGCGAAGCTCTTTACCGGCGCTTTCCGCACTGCTCCGAAGGCGCGCTCACCAAGCTCAGAGCGTTTTTCGTCAACGGAGACAACCTCGCCTCGGTCGGCCGGCGGCTGGACATCGGCTCTTGCCTGCTGTTGGGCAAGGGCGGAGAGGCGCAAGAGGGGCGTTTCCGCAAAAACATGATCGTCAACGCCGTCGAAGCGCTGCTCGCGGCCGTCTATCTCGACGGAGGCATCGACGCCGCCCGCGGCGCGGTCGAAACGCTGATACTCACGGAAGCGGCGCTCGAGGAAGCCGTCGAACGCCTCGAACGGGGCGATCCCAAGCCTGCGCTGCAAGAGTGGGCGCAGGCGCGCAAGCTGGACGCCCCCGAATACCGCGTCCTGACGGAAAGCGGCCCCCCGCATCGACGGATATTCACCGTTGAAGTGCGGGTCGGCGAATCGTGCCGCGCGGCCGCGGAAGGTCCATCGAAAAAGACGGCGGAGAGCAAAGCCGCCGCCGCGGCGCTGAAAATCGTGCAAAATGGAAAGTGAGCCGCGCAAAAGACCGCCCGCCATGATTGCCCGTTTGCTGCTGTTCTGTTTGCCGCTGTTCCCCCTTTTCGCCGGGACCGCGCTGGAAATGTCGAAAGCGGCGAAGCGCAAGCTCGACCGCATCGCTCTCGCCGAGCTCGCCACAGGAGAGACTATCGTTTTGAGCGAGGACGAGTTGAACTCTTTTCTGCAGCATCATGGTAAAGTCGGCATTCCGCCGGGAGTGACGGACGCCCGCGTTCGTCTGCGCGCCGGCGGCGGCTCGATCGATGCGGTTGTCGATCTGGAAGCAGTCGGACAAGCGGCGGAAGAAGATACGCCCGCCCTCGTTCGCCTGTTGCTGCGCGGCGAAGGCCGCGTGAGCGCGGATATCGATTACGAAGCCCGCGGCGGCAGCGGCGCCGCAAAAGTAACCGAGGTCACGGTCAACGATTTCACGCTGAGCGGCGCCGTGCTCGACTGGTTCCTGCAGGCATTCGCCCCGCAGCGGCTGCGTCCCTATCTTTCGGGCGAGCCCGTTCCTCTCGAAGGCGGCCTCGACGCGGTGCGCGTCATGCCCGGCCGCATCGTTTTCACCGCCAGATAAAGGCGCTCGATTTCGTGCGCCGCGCCGTTGCGCAGTGTAGAATCAAGCGTCATGAAGCTGCCCCGTTCGCATCCCCCGCGGTCGGCCGTTTTCCGGCTCGCCGTCGCCGTTGCCGCCGCGGCGCTAGGCGCGCGGCCAACGCCCGCGCAGCCGGCGCCGGCGGTCGAGTACGCCTACCTCGACGTCTATTCGCAGCAGGACGGCAACCGCTTCCATCCCACCGTGCGCGAGGAATGCCGCAGCATCGTCTTCGACGGCAAGGGAGCCGTCTATACCGTCGGCGTCCAATCGAACGACGTCGATACGCGCAATGCAACCCGCCAGTTCATCTCTCTCGGCTGTTGGCGGGGCGATCACTGGACGCCCATTGCCAAGGTCAACGAGCGCGACGGCTACGCGTACAGCCCCGCCGCGGCCGCCGACGGCAACGGCGGGCTGTGGATTGCCTGGGCCGAGTTCAACGGCATCGAACAGGATTGGGACGTTTACGCCCGCTACTGGGACGGCGCGGCCTTCGGCCCCGTTTCCCGACTCAGCCCCGGCCGCGGTCCCGACCTGCGCCCGACCGTCGCCGTGCGCCCCGACGGAGCTCCGCTTGTCGCTTGGGAATCCGCCCGCAAGGGCGCCGTGCGCATCGCCGCCGCGTCGCTGTCGGGCGGCAAGTGGAGCTTCGACCTGCTCACTCCCGACGAAGGCTTCAATTTCCGCCCTAATCTGGCGGCGGACGCCGACGGAACCGTCCGGCTGGCCTTCGACCGCTGGATGGACGGCGACTATGACGTCTATATCCGCTCTGAGAAAAACGGACAATGGTCGGAAGAAACCGCCTTTTTCGCCTCGCCAGCGGACGAGCAGCGTCCGACAATCCGCTTGGCGCCCGACGGCGTGGCGTGGATTCACGCTTCGAAGCGCGTTGCCGGTTTCGCCGGGGAGCAGCGTTTTGCCCTGCCCCCCGCCGCTGCGGATTTCGTGGCGCAAATGAACCGCCTCGACGAGTTCCAGATCGACCCCGCCGGGCGTTTCTGGTTCTTCGAGCGGACCGCCTCGTACGCGCCGGGCAACCCCGGCTACCGCGCCGGCCGCTCGCCCTCGTCCGCCGGCGCCTGGTACGACGGCCGCACGCTGCAACCCTTCACGCTCGACACGGCGATCGGCTACCGCGCTCCGCGCTTTACCGCGGATGGTTCGCTCTGGCACGCCACCGACATGATGGTTTACCGCATGACGGCCGCCTCCACAGCAGCAGGCGGCGTGCAGGGCGAGGCGCAAGCGGGTCCGTTGGGCGAACAGCGGCAAGCAACCGCGGCCAAGCCCGCCCGCGCCGCCCGCGAAACGATTGCTATCGACGGCGAAACCTACACGCTCTACTACGGTGAACTGCACACCCACTTGAGCGAATACCCCGGCGACCGCGAAATCGAACTCTGGACCGACCGCTACTATCTCAACGCCATGCAATCGGGCGTGCTCGATTTCGGCGCGACTTCCGATCATGATTGGCCTTCGATGACCAACTCGAAATACCGCATCGAGCAGGCATACGCCAACGCGCTTTCCGAACCCGGCCGCTTCGCGGGCTTCAGCAGCTACGAATGGAGCGGCAACGCCGCCGGACGCCGCCGCTACGGCGACCGCACCATCGTTTTCTCGCGGCCGTATTCGCCGATCTTCCGCATTACCGACCCGGCCAGCAACGAGGTCGAAGAGCTGCACCGCCTGCTGGCCGGCGAAAACGCCATCGACTGGGCGCACCACGTCGGCGCCCCGTGGGGCGTGATGGACTGGTCGAAACACGACCCCGTCGCCGAGCCGGTCATGGAGATCGTCTCCGGCCACGGCATTTACGAAACCTACGACAAGCCGCGCGCCGTCCCCGACTGGCTGCGCCGTCCGCCGGTGGGCAAAAGCTCCATCCAGGACGGCTTGGGCCGCGGCAAGCGGTTCGGTTTCGTCGGATCGAGCGACAGGCACGACGGCATCAGCGGCTACGACACCGGCATGTTCGGGGTTTTCGCCAAAGAACTCAGCCGCGAGTCGGTGGTCGAGGCGCTGCGCAGCCGGCGCAGCTTCGCCGTCCGCGGCGGCGAGCCGCTGCTGCTCGATTTCCGCGTCAACGGCGTGTTCCAGGGCGGAGAGACCGCCGCCGCCGGTCCGCCGCGTTTGTCGGTCAAGGTATCGGCGCGCTCCGCTGTGGAAAAGATCGAGATCGTGCGCAACGGCGCCTACATCTTTACCCACGTCCCGGAAGGCGAAACAACGCAGACCGCGTTCGACTACCGCGATACCGTCGAACCCGACTCGGGAACCTACTACTACGCGCGCGTATGGCTCAAGGGGCGCAAGCCGATCCTGCAGCCGGGCCGCGGCGATACCGGCAAGTACGCCTGGAGCTCGCCCGTCTGGATCGAGCGCTGAGCGCACAGATTTTCCACAGCAAAACCACAGATTTTTCCACACCGCGGCGCTTGCGCGCCCCGCCGGCTGCCGGAGCGTTACAGGTCGGCGAAGGGCAGCGCCGCAACTCCGCAACCCAAAGGAAGACGGATGTCGCCCGGATGCACGACGTACCCCGGCAGCGCCGCATCGCCCATGTCCCTT
This sequence comes from Bryobacterales bacterium, assembly GCA_965242705.1. Lineage (GTDB taxonomy): Bacteria > Acidobacteriota > Terriglobia > Bryobacterales > UBA6623 > CATQHP01. The sequence goes on along the minus strand of OZ251486.1, from coordinate 2,199,347 downwards.
TGGAACGACTTGACCGAGGCGGCCATGGCCGGATGCGGCGTAGCCGACAGCTTGACTTCGAGCGGCGCGAGCTTTCCGCCGATATCGACTATGAAATCCACTTCCGTTCCCGCCGTCGTCCTCCAAAAATAGACCCGCGGATCGCTTCCTCGGTGTGTCAAAGTCTTGACGATTTCGGAAAGCACGGCCGTTTCCATGAGGGCGCCCGCCAGCGGCCCCGAAGCCGCATGTTCGGGGTCTTTGAGACCCGCGAGGAAACAAAGCGTGCCGACGTCGGTAAAATAGACTTTCGGAGCCTTGACAAGCCGTTTGCCGACGTTGGCGAAGTACGGACGCAGCACGGTCACCTGATAGCAGGCCTCGAGCACGGAAAGCCACGCCTTGACGGTGTTGACCGCAACGCCGAGATCCCGGGCGGCGTCGGTCAGGTTCAGTATCTGAGCGCTGCGGGCCGCCAGCAATCGGAGAAAACTCTGATAACGGTTCAGATCCCCGACTTGCCGCAGCATGCGTACGTCTCGTTCGATGTAAGTCTGGATATAGCTGCCATGCCAAAGAGACGGTTCCGGGTTGGTCCGCGCGGCGAGTTCCGGGTAACCGCCTCTGAGGAATCCTTTCCAGAGTTCGCCGAAAGCATGCGGCTTTCCGCTCTGCATTTGCGGGTTTTTTGCCGAAGTACGCTCCCAGGCCAAAGGAGCGTGCGGCCTCCCCTCCGTTTCCCGCCTGGAGAGCGGCAACAGGCGCAAAATTGCCGCGCGGCCGGCCAAGGATTCGGCCGTTTTTTCCGCGAGCCATAAATTCTGCGAGCCGGTCAACAGATACTGACCGGTTTTTCGGCGGTTCGCGTCGATTTTTTCCTTGATGTAAGGCAGCAGGCCGGGAGCATAGGGCGCCTCGTCGAAAATCACCGGGGGCGGATGCGCCTCCAGGAAGGCGCGCGGATCTTCGATCGCCGCCGCGCGAACGTCCGGCGGCTCCAACGAAACATAGCGGCAGGGCTTGCCGAAAAGATGCTGCAAGAGCGTTGTCTTGCCGGATTGACGCGGCCCGGTCAGAACAACGGCGGGAAATGCAGAGGCGGCTCTTTCAAGAACCGGCCCCAGCGAGCGCTCGATGTAATGGAACGTCTCGCGCATCGAAAGTCGATAATATGCATTTCGAATGCATAATTTCAACTAGAAACCGTCGGACGCGCAACCGGAAGCCGCTTTTGCCGGCTGCCGCAAGCAGCGCGGTGGTGCTGGAGGTGGGGGTCGAACCCACATGGGAAGTAAATCCCGCTGGATTTTGAGTCCAGTGCGTCTGCCAATTCCGCCACTCCAGCACGCTTCGGCAAGGGCTTCCGCCGCCGGCGGAGCCTCTCCCTGTTATTGTAGCGTCAAACGCGCGGGACTGCCCAGCCTCGCCTTGCGGGTTGCGTTGCTTGCTGATAACATATATGTTAAGTTGGTGGCCGGAACTTGGTTGATCGAGAGGCAGCGTACCGCGGAAGCGCCCGTATTGTAACTTTTGCGGTACGCCGGAACGGCAGATCTCCCGGCAAAGAGTTTTTCGAATCGCTCACCGATGGAGAACAAGCGAAGGTGATGGCGCTCTTCAAGAAAATCGGAGACACGGGCAAAATTCACAACCGCGAGAAGTTCAAGCACATCGCGGACGGATTATTCGAGTTCAAGTCTTTCCAGATCAGAATGATTTGTTTTCATCGCTCGGATGGAGAAATCGTCGTCACCCACGGATTCCGAAAAAAATCACAAAGAACAAACAAAAACGAGATTGCAAAAGCTTTGGACATCAAAAATGAATTCGAATCTGCCTACCCCAACATACGGCAAACCCGAACCGGCGGACTTGCATGAGAATTTTACTGCCGACGCCCGAAAAAAGAGACTGCTCGCGCAAGAGACTTTGATTCTGGATGCGACCGAGACCGTCTGCGAATGGCTCGCTGCGGAAGGTTTGTCGCGAGCCGATCTCGCGGAGAAGCTTGGCCGCAGCCCGGCCTACGTCTCGCAGTTGCTGAACGGGTCTCGAAACATGACCCTGCGGACTCTTGCGGACGTGGCCTGTGTGCTGAACCGCGAAGTCCGTATCTCGTCGGGGCCTATGGACGAATGGAATCGACCGCTGCCGCTGCGCAAGGAATCTTGTGCGCAACCCGCACGCGCCGGCGCCCGCACAGTATTAGAATAGATAGCGTTTTGACACGACGCATTGCAACATGGATTCTGCTCGGCTGCGCGCCTGCCTCCGGCCAACCGAGCGGCGCCGAAATCGACTTCGAGTATTTCGAGAAGCGCGTGCGCCCGGTGCTGGCCGAGAAATGCTACGCATGCCACAGCGCGCAGGCCGCAAACCTGTTCGCCGGGCTGCGCGTGGACAGCAAGGCCGGGCTGCTCCGCGGCGGAGACTCGGGGCCGGCGATCGTCCCCCGCAACGCAGCATCGAGCCTGCTGCTCAAGGCGCTGCGCGGCGAAGCGAAAACGCCGATGCCGCCCACCGGCAGATTGACCGATGAGCGCATCGCGGCCATCGCCGCTTGGGTGGACGCAGGCGCTCCCTGGCCGGAAGAAGACGCCCCCGGCCTGCCCGACCCCTCCGAGGCGTTCGATCTGGAAGCGCGCCGCGCCGCGCATTGGGCCTGGCAGCCGGTCAAGTCGGTTGCCGCGCCGGACGGCGTGGACGGCTTCATCCTCGCCAAGCTCCGCGAAAAAGACTTGCAGCCGGCGCCCCCCGCCGACCGCCATACGCTGCTGCGCCGCTTGTCGTTCGCCCTCACCGGACTGCCCCCGGCGCCGGAAGAAATACGCCGCTTCGTCAACGACCCCTCCCCGGACGCCTACGAGAAACAGGTGGACCGCCTGCTCGCTTCGCCCCATTACGGCGAGCGCTGGGCGCGGCACTGGATGGACCTGGTGCGCTACACGGAATCGCACGGCAGCGAGGGCGACCCGGACACGCTCGAAGCCTGGCAATACCGCGACTACCTGATCCGCGCGCTCAACGCGGATGTTCCTTACGACCAACTCATCCGCGAACACCTGGCCGGCGATCTGCTGCCGAATCCGCGCATCAACGCCGAAGACGGCATTAACGAATCGATCATCGCCACCGCGCACTACCGCATGATCGAGCACGGTTTCCAGCCGGTCGATCCCTGGGAAGACCGCGTGAAATGGACCGACAATCAGATCGACGTCTTTTCCAAGGCCTTCCAGGGGCTGACCGTTTCCTGCGCCCGCTGCCACGATCACAAATTCGACGCGATCAGCCAGCAGGACTACTACGCGCTGTTCGGGATTTTCAAGAACGCCCGCCCAACGCAGCGGACCATCGACTCCCCCGCGGTGCTGGCCAAGAACCGCCGGCGCCTCGCGGCGGTCAAACAGAAAATCAAGGGCGCGCTGGCCGAGCAGTGGTCGGCCGCGGCGGACGGTATCGCCGCGCGGCTGCTCGCTCCCGGTTCGCCGCTCAACCGGCTGCTCGAACAGGCCGCCTGCGACTACGACAGCCCGCTGCACCCGTGGTTCGAATTGGGCGGCAAAAGCGCGCGGGAAGTGTCCGCAGGATGGCGGCGGCTCGCCGCCGGCCAGGCGCGCGAGCAGTCCCGGCGCGAGCGGTTCAACAAAGAGAACTTCCCGCTGCTCTGGAACGTAGCCGAAGAATACCCGAAATGGATTCGGCACGGCGCGGGACTGGGCGAAACCGCCTCCGCGCCCGGAGAATTTTCGCTCACGCCCTCGGGAGAGCGCATCGTGGAAGGCATCTACGGCGCGGGCGCGCATACCGCGCTGCTTTCGCGGCGTCACAACGGCGTTTTGCAGTCGCCGCGGTTCAAGATCGAGACGAACAACATCAGCTTCCGCGTTCAGGGCGGAAACTTCAGCGTCGTTCGACTGATTGTCGAAAACTACGCGGTGCCCCGCGGCGGCATCTATCATCTGCGTTACTCGCCCAAGAAAGACGAGCCCGTCTGGCGCACTTGGAACACGACCTATTGGAAGGGGTTCACGGCCTACGTCGAGTTCGCCACGCTCGACGATTCGACGAATTTTCTTCTTGACCCGGTTGACGCCAAAAAGAAAGTGGACCGGCGCCCGGAACCCGTGCTCGACGGCCGCTCGTTCTTCGGCGCGGCGGCGGTCGCCTTCCACGACGGACGCCTGCCGCCGGAAAACCTCTCGCCCGCGGCGGCCTATCTCTTCCAGGGCGCCGCTCCGCAAGACGCCGAAGGGCTGGCGCAACTGTACGCCGAACGCCTGAAAACGGCCGTCTCGGCTTGGCGTCTCGGCAAGATGAACGAAGAACAGGCGGCTTTCCTCGATTTCTTCGTGCGCAATCGGGTGTTGCCCGTAACCGCCGAAGGCAACCCCGCGCTCGGCGAGTTGACCGCCGCCTACCGCCGCCTCGAAGACGAAGCGCCCATCTACCGCCGCGCCCCCGGCGTAGTCGAGGAAGCGGGCGAAGAACAACGGCTGCTGATCCGCGGCGGGCACAAGAACCCGGGAGACCCCGTGCCGCGGCGTTACTTGACGGCTCTCGGCGGCAAGCCTTACGACAATCCCGCCGAAATGCGCTTGCGGCTGGCCGAGGAAGCAGCCTCGGCCGACAACCCGCTGACGGCCAGAGTGATGGTCAACCGCATCTGGCGGCATATGTTCGGACGCGGCATCGTCGCCTCGGTCGATAATTTCGGACGGCTCGGCGCCAAGCCCTCGCACCCCGACCTGCTCGACTATCTGGCGGCGGAGTTCATCGAAAGCGGCTGGTCGATCAAGGACATGATCCGGCGCTTGGCCTTGACCGCCGCCTACCGGCGCGGCAGCAACGGCTCCGAGCGCGCCGCAACGGTCGATCCCGATAACGCGCTCCTGCAGCATATGCCCGTCAGGCGGCTGGAAGGCGAAGCGATCCGCGACAGCCTGCTGGCCGTTTCCGGCAGGCTGGATCGAAAACTGGGCGGTGAATCGATCGATATTTATTACGCGTTCGCCAAAGGCAAAACCAAAGGCGACCGGGTGAAAGGTCCGCTCGACGGCGAAGGCCGGCGCAGCGTTTACCAGGAAATCCGGCGCAACGCGCACAACCCGTTCCTCGAAGTCTTCGACCAACCGAAGCCGGCTTCGACGCGCGGCCTGCGCGATTCGACCAATGTTCCCGCTCAATCGCTGACCATGCTCAACAGCCCGCTGGTGATTGCGCAGGCCGAACTCTGGGGCAAGCGCATTGCCGCCAATCCGGCGGACGACGGCGAGAAAATCAACGAGATGTTCCTGCAGGCGTTGGGGCGCCTCCCCGCCCCGAGCGAAATCGACCTTGCGCAGACTTACATGGCCGGCGGCGCGGACGCGCAAGCCTGGGCGAATCTTGCGCATGCGCTGTTCAACTTGAAGGAATTCATCTACCTCCGCTAGGAGCCTCTGGAGTTGTTGCATGGCGGCGCTGCGGCCCATTGTCGGCGTCGGCGCGCTAATTTTTCGCGGCGAAAGCGTGCTGCTGGTCAAGCGCGGCGCGGAGCCGCTGAAAGATCGCTGGTCGATTCCCGGCGGTAAGGTGGAGCTTGGCGAAAGACTGCGCGCCGCCGTCGAACGCGAGACGCTGGAAGAAACCGGCCTGCAGGTGAGAGCCGGCGCGCTGGTCGAAATTTTCGAACGCATCCGCCGCGGCGGCGCGGACGCCGTTGATTGGCACTATGTGCTGATGGATTACTTGTGCGAAATCGTCGGCGGCCGCTTGCGCAGCGGCGATGACGCCGCCGCCGTAGATTGGTTCCGCGTTGACCGGCTCGACGACCTGCTCATGACCGAAGGCACGGCCGAAGTAATCCGCAAGGGCTTCGCCATGTTCCGAGCCGGCGGCGGCCCCGCCCCTTCCTCGACCGGCGATGCTTGAACAAGCGCGGCAAGCCCTCGAATTCGACGGCGTAGCCGACCTGCTGCGGCGCCGCATCGCCGGCCCGCAGGGCGAAGCCCGGCTGGAAGCTCTGCGCGCCGCGCCGCGCTTGGCGTCAGCCGAAGCCGCGGCCGCCTCGCTCGCCGAAGTCGGCGAAGCGATGGAATGGCTCCGCAGCGCGGAACAGCCCGACCGCGGCAAGGTTTCCCAACCGCCGCAATTCGGCGGAGTCGCCGACGTCCGCGGCGCCCTCGAGCGGCTTTCGGCCGAAGGCGCGGTGCTCGACGCCGGCGAAATCCGCGGCGTTCTGGGCGTCCTCGAGCGCGCCGAAACCGTCCGCCGCGCGCTCCGCGCCGAACATCGGCGCCGCCCCCTGCTGGCGGCCCTCGGCGCCCGGCTCGCCGAGTTCAAGCCCCTGCTGCGCGAGCTTTCAGGAAAAATCCTGCCCGACGGCGAAATCTCCGCGTTGGCGAGCGCGGAGTTGGCCCGCATCCGCCGCAGAATCGAATCGCAGCGCCGCAGCGTCAAACTCTCGCTGGAAAGATTCATCCGCAAAAACGCCGCTTCCGGCGCGCTGCAAGACGACTACGTGACCATCCGCAACGGGCGCTCGGTCGTTCCCGTAAAGGCGAGTTGGAAAGGGCGCGTCGCGGGCGTCGTCCACGGCGGCAGCGCCGGCGGCCAAACCGTTTTCGTCGAGCCGCTCGACACAATCGCCCAGAACAACCGCCTGGTGCGCTTGCTCGAAGACGAGCAGCGCGAAATACTGCGCATCTTGCGCGAAATGACCGAGCGCCTACGCCGGGACGCTCCGGCGGTCGGCGAGGCCGAAGCGGTTCTCGGCGAGTTGGACTACGTTTTCGCGCGCGCCCGTTTCGGCCGCGAGTTCCGCTGTTGCCTGCCCTCGTTCAGCGCCTCGTGCGACGCCGGCGAGCCGCGGCTGGTGCTCGAGCGCGCGCGGCACCCCCTTTTGCAAGACCTGCTCGCGCGGCAGGGCAAGAAGCCGGAGCCGATGTCCGTTCGACTCGAAAGCGGCCGTCGCGCGCTGCTGCTCAGCGGACCGAACGCAGGCGGCAAGACCGTTGTGCTCAAGACCGTCGGCCTGCTTTCGCTCATGGCCCAAGCCGGGCTGCCCGTGCCCGCCGACGAAGCCCGCCTCCCCTGGTTCGAGGAAGTCATGGCCGACATCGGCGACGCGCAATCGATCGCCGACAGCCTCAGCACGTTCTCGGCGCACGTATCCCGGCTGACGGCGATGCTCGAACGCGCTTCGCCGCGCAGCCTCGTGCTGCTCGACGAACTGGGCTCGGCAACCGACCCCGAAGAAGGCGGCGCGCTGGGCGCGGCCATCGTCGAACGCCTGCTCGAACGCGGCGCGTTCCTCGCGGTTTCGACGCACCTGCCCGCGCTCAAGATGTTCGGCTTTCGCTCTCCGGCCGTCGTCAGCGCGGCGATGGGTTTCGACGAAGATTCGCTCGCGCCGACCTATGCCTTGCTGCTCGGCGTACCCGGACGCTCCGCCGGACTGGAAACGGCGCGGCGCTTCGGCATGCCGCCCGAGATCGTCGATCGAGCGCGCAAGACGCTGGGCAAAACGGCGGAAGAGTCCTCGCGGTTCCTGAGCGATCTGCGCCGCCGAAGCGCGGAATCCGCCGAGGCCGAACGCAAGCTGCGCGCGCGGGAACAAGCGCTCGCCGAACGCGAGGCCGAACTCGAGCGGGACGCCCAAACGAAAGCCGAACAGGCTCGCGAACAAACCGAGCGGCGCATCGCCGACTTGACCCAAAAGCTCGAGCGCCGTTACCGCAAGGCGCTGCAAGAGGCCGTCGAAAACCTGCAAGCGGCGGACGCCGGCGGCCGCTCGCCGAAAGCCGCCGCCGCGCGCCCGGCCGCCCGCTCTCAACGAGAGCTGCGCCGCGAGATGGAGCGCGCCGTCCGCGCCGAGCTCGGCCCCGCCGCTTCCCTTCCCGCCGGGCCGGAGGCCGAACCGAAACCCGGCGATCGCGTGCGTATCCATTCGATGGGCGCTTGCGGAACGATCCTGCGGACGCCGGCCCCCGGACGCTGGGAAGTGCAGGTCGGCCGCTTGAAGGTGCATGCCGCAGCGGACGATATCGGCCCCGCCGCATCCGAGCCGGAAACGCAGGCCGCTCTCCCCGCCGGAATAAGTTTCGATGCCGCGCCGCGGAACGCCCTCGTCCCCTCCGAAATCAACGTCATCGGCAAGACCGCCGACGAAGCCCGCGAATCGGTGGACAAATACCTGGACGACGCCTTCCTGGCGCAAATGCCGCGCGTCCGCGTCATCCACGGGTTCGGGCGCAACGTCCTCCGGCGGGAGCTGTCGCAGATGCTGTCCGGCCACGTCCACGTGGCCAAACACTACGACGCCGAGCCGCCCGAAGGCGGCGCCGGAGCGACGATTGTCGAAATACGGCTGTAGCAATTCGCGGCGGCCCCGGCGGCGCAGTGCTACAATGGGCTTCTCTTTTGCCGTCAGACCATGCTTCCGAACTTCTTGCTTCCAGAAACCACCGTCGAGCAAAGCGGCTCCGGCGAAGCCTTCGATATCGGCGGGGGCGCCGGCCTGTTGCTGCTCACGCTGGGCATCGGCGAAGTCGTCGAACAGGAAAGCCTTGACGTGAGCGTCATGGGTTCCGCCGACGGCGGGGAATGGCTCGAAAAGCCGCTGCGCAGCTTCCCGCAAAAGTTTTACCGCGGCGTTTCCCAAGTGCTCCTCGACCTGAGCGCAACGCCCGAAGTGCGCTACCTCCGCGTCGATTACCGGACGGCGCGCTGGGGAGTCGGCTCCAAAACGCCGAAGTTCAAGTTCTACGTCTTCGCCGAGCCCTTCTCCGAAGCGGCCTAGAGCCGCCGGGCGCCGGCGCGGCCCTCAGCGCCAACCCTCGCGTTCGATCAAACGTTCGATATGCGCGAGATGATGCCGCCCGTGCCAAGCGTACGCGCCGATTGTGACCGCCAGCGTGACGGAGCCTGAATCGGGATGCACGAACTCACGCTGCAGTTGCCGCCGGTCGAGGGCGCGCAGCAGAGCCGCCCAGCGGCGATGCAGAGCGTCCAGCAGGTCGAGCGAGTGCGCGATCGGCTGCCGGGAGTCCGGCAGCGCGGCCCAGCCCTTCTCGTCGTAGGCCTTGATCGCCGGGCGCTCCTCGGTCAGCGCCCATTTGAACCGAATCAGGCTGTTCATGTGGCTGTCGGGCAAGTGGTGTACAACCTGCCTGACCGTCCAGCCGCCCGGCCGGTACGGCGTATCGAGCCGGCGGTCGGTCAATGCCAATACTGTCCGCCGGAGATCGCCGGGAAGCGCCGCGATGTCGTCAATCCATGTGTCGATCCGGGCTTGCGCGACCGGGCTGGAGTGCGAAAACCGCCCGATGGGATAGCACAGATCCGTTGAGGGTTGCTCCATCTCTCCAACCTGCCGGTAAAGCGCTGCACTCCGCCGCTAAACGTCGCAGAGCTTGACCGCCGCGGCCAGACCTTCCTCCGGGGCGCGGGTGGGGATGAACTCGTGCCCGACGTAACCATCGTAGCCGACCTCGACCAGCGCTTCCATCACCGCCGGATAGTTGATTTCCGAACGCGCGTGAAGCTCGCCCCGGCCCGGGTTGCCGGCCGTGTGAATGTGCCCGATCAGGTCTTTCATCTCGCGGATGCGGCGGATGACGTCGCCGTTCATGATCTGCACGTGATAAACGTCGAAAAGCAGCTTCACCCGCGGCGACCCCACCTCGCGGATCATGTCGGCGCAGTAGTCGATATCGTCGCCCTGGAAGCCCGGGTGCCCCTTCATCGGGTGCGTGCCGTCGCGCGTGTTGAGCATCTCCAGATTGATCGTAACGCCCTTCTCCTCGGCGTAGGGAGCAAGCTCGCGCAAGCCGGCGACGGTGTTCCGCGCGCCCTCTTCGCGTGAGATTTCGCCGCTCGACGGGTCTTCGGCGTCGTTCCATTTGTAGCCGGTAAAGGCGATCGTGCTGGGAATGCCCTCGGCGGAGCAGGCGTCAATCGTCTTTTTGGTCGCGTCGATAACCGTCTGCTGGTAACGCGGGTTGTTCAAGCCCTTCATGAAAGGCGGGTCGGGCATGCCGTTGTTGGCGATGGCGCAGGTCAACCCGTGCCCCTTCGCCGCAGCCCACTGCTCGGGGCCGAGCAATTCGACGCTCTTCAGCCCCAGCGCGGCCGCCTCGCGGCAAAGCTTGTCGAGGCTCCAGTTCCACTCCGGGACGCTGAAGCACCAGAAACACACGGAATGCTTGATGCGCCCGTTGACGGCCTTCGTCCATCGTTCGCCCTCGGCCGGCGCCGTGCCCGGCGCGCATGCTCCAAGAGACGCCGCCGCGGCCGCCGACGATTGCAAAAGCGTCCTGCGCGTCGGCCGCCCGCCTGTCGAAAGGTGATTCATCACGTTCGCTCCTTGCCAATACGATAGCGCGGGGGGCGCGTCGTGCGCCAAACTGATTGATGATGACGACTCGACTGTTTCCAGTGGACGACCCTTCGATCTACGAAATCGAAACGAAAGCCCCGGGACCCAAAGGCTTCCTGCCGCTGACCCCCGACATGCTCCGCGCGCGGCCGAGCGGCGATGTCTTCGGCTGGACGCAAGACGCGGGCATGGGCTGGAATCCGGCCGAGCTCGGGCGCGACGAATACCTGATCCTCGGCACGCAAGGCGGCCTGCGCGGCCAGGACGGAACGCCTATCGCCCTCGGCTACCACACCGGGCATTTCGAAATCGGCGTGCTGATGGTCGAAGCCGCCCGCGAAGTCCGCCGGCTGGGCGGCATACCTTTCGCCGGCTTCTGCTCCGACCCCTGCGACGGGCGCACGCAAGGCACCCCGGGAATGATGGATTCCCTGCCCTACCGCAACGACGCCGCGCAGGTGCTGCGGCGGCTGATCCGTTCCCTGCCGACGCGCAGCGGCGTCATCGGCGCGGCCACTTGCGACAAGGGGCTGCCGGCCATGATGATGGCGCTGGCCTCCATGCGCGGCCTGCCCTGCGTCCTTGTGCCTGGCGGCGTGACCCTGCCCCCGACTGACGGCGAGGACGCCGGCAAGGCGCAGACCATCGGAACCCGCTTTTCCCGCGGCGAGTTGTCTCTCGAAGACGCCCAAACGCTGGGTTGCCGGGCCTGCGCAAGCCCCGGCGGAGGCTGCCAGTTCCTGGGCACCGCGGCAACCTCTCAGGTCGTCGCCGAGGCGCTCGGCCTGGCGCTGCCGCATACGGCCTTGACGCCGTCGGGGCAAGCGGTCTGGAAAGACGCCGCCCGGCGCTCCGCCGCCGCCGTCGCCGCGCAGAAAGCGGCGGGCATAGGCGTCGAAGACATCGTGACCGAAGCGGCCGTGCGCAACGCCATGGTCGTCCACGCGGCCTTCGGCGGATCGACCAACCTGCTGCTGCACCTGCCCGCCGTAGCCTTCTGCGCCGGGGTCGAGCGGCCCAACGTCGAGGCTTGGCTCGACGTCAACCGCCGCACACCGCGCCTGGTCGACGCCCTGCCCAACGGCCCCGTCGGCCATCCCACGGTGCGCGTGTTCCTGGCCGGCGGCGCGCCGGAAACCATGCTCCACCTGCGCGCTCTCGGCCTGCTCGATACCGCGGCGCTCACCGCGGCGGGCGTTTCTCTCGACGAAGCGCTCGATTCTTGGCAAAAGTCCGAACGACGGCGGCGCTTCCGCCAACTGCTCGTCGAACGCGACGGCGTCGACCCCGACGACGTCATCATGCCCCCGGCGGAAGCGGCGCGCCGCGGCCTGACCGGCGCCGCCGCTTTCTGCCGCGGCAACCTCGCCCCCGAAGGCGCCGTGGTCAAAAGCACGGCCATCGACCCCGCGGTGGTCGATGACGACGGCGTGTACCGCAAGCGCGGTCCGGCCCGCGTCTTCACCCGCGAAGCCCAGGCCATCGAAGCCATCCGCTCGGGCGCGGTCCGTCCGGGCGACATCATGGCGCTGATCTGCTGCGGCCCGCTGGGCTCGGGCATGGAAGAGATTTACCAAATCACCTCCGCGCTGAAACATCTCTCCTACGGCAGGCGAATCGCCGTCATCACCGACGCGCGCTTTTCGGGCGTTTCCACCGGAGCCTGCATCGGCCACGTCGGCCCGGAAGCGCTCGCCGGCGGACCGATCGGCAAGCTGCGCGAAGGCGACGTCGTCTCCCTCGAAATCGACCGCAACCGGCTGCAAGGCTCGCTCGACCTGACCGGCTGCGGCGGGGAGAGCTTCGACGCCGCGGAAGGCGCGCGGCGGCTCGCCGCCCGCGCCCCCCGCGAAGACCTCTCGCCGCACCCCGGCCTGCCCGACGATACCCGGCTCTGGGCGGCCATGCAAGCCCGCAGCGGCGGAACCTGGAGCGGCTGCGTGTACGACGTGGACGCCATCGTCGAAGCGCTGCAAGCGTAACCCCCGCCCCCGCCCGCCGGAAATGGTATAACGGTGGGCATGGACCGACGCAATTTCCTCGCCAGTTCTTCCGCGGCCGGGCTGGCCGCCGCTTCCGCCTCCGCCGCCGAGCGCGAAACCGGCGGCAACCAGATTTTCGAGCTGCGCTGCTACCGGCTGCGCAACTCGAAAACCGACCAGTTCGGCCGGCTGACCGCCTTTTTCGAAACCGAACACCTGCCCATGACCAAGCGCACGGGCATCGCGGCGCAAGGCTATTTCCGCGTCACGCTCGGCGAATACACGCCCCGCGTCTTCACCCTCTCGGCCTTCGATTCGCTGACCGACATGGACGAAAAACGCAAAGCCCGCGCCGCCGACAAGCAATGGATGCAGGCGGCCGACGACTTCGGCGCCCAGGACTACCCGCAGTACGACCGCGTCGAAAGCCGGCTGCTGCGCGCCTTCGACGGCATGAAAACAATCGAGGTTCCCGGCAAGGCCGACAAGCCGCGCGCCTTCGACCTGCGCGTTTACGAACAGGAAACGTTCCGCGACACCCGCGAGAAAACGCGCATGTTCAACGAGGAAGAAATCCAGATTTTCCGCGACTGCGGCATCAACCCGCTGCTCTTCGCCGAAACCATCGTCGGCCCGGGCATGCCCAGCATCACCTACATGACCCATTACCCCGACATGGACGCCCGCGGCAAAGCCTGGCGCGCGTTCGCCTCCAGCGACGACTGGAACCGCATCAAAAAGGTTCCCGAATGGGCCAACGCCGAAGTCGTCTCCACGGTCTCCAACACCCACCTCGCCCCGCTGCCCTTCTCCCCCATCCGCTAGAGGGCCGCCCATCCGCAGCGGACTCCAACGCCGCGGCGGCGGTTCCCGGCAAAGGCTGAAGGCCGGCGGCGCGGAAACGGGTTATACTTGCCCCTGAGCCGCCATGAGAGCCTGTCTCGCCGCCGCCGCCTTGCTTGCCTTCGTTTCATTCGCGCGGGCCGACCCGGAGTTGCTCCCCGCGGCCATGGAATTCGGCGCGAAAGACTGCCTCTTCTGCCACGCCGACCCCTCCGGCGGCAAGAACTGGAACGCCCGCGGCCACTGGCTGCTCGCGCAAAAACAGCAGCGCGAAGCCCCCAAAGTCGCCGTCGCCTGGCTGCGCGCCTACTCCCCCGCCCCGGCGCAGCCTGACGCGGACGCCGAGGCCGCCGACCCGGGCGGGCCGCTCAACGTCCCCGCAACGCTGCGCCGCGGGCCGTTTTTCCAGCCGCGGCCCGACCCCGCGGCGCTCCAACGCTGGCTCGACTCGCGCGGACGCTACTCCACCGCCGGCGGCGAATGGCCCCAGTACGCCGGCGACGCCGGCGCGGCCAAGTACTCCCCGCTCGACCGCATCGACAAGCAAAACGTCGGCAATCTCGAGCCGGCCTGGGTCTGGGACGCCTTCGACAACGAGCGCTACATCGAGCCCGGCGGAGCCAAGTCCGACCGGCGCATGGTCCCCGACGGCTTCAAGGCCACCCCGCTGATGGTCGGCGGCAAACTCTTCATCCGCACCAACTTCAGCGGCGTCGCGGCAATCGAGCCGACAACGGGCGAAACGCTGTGGACTTACGACCCGGGCACCGCCGACTGGGGCCGTCCGGGCATCTTCGGCTTCGCCACGCGCGGCCTGTCGTACTGGTCCGACGGCAAAGACGAGCGGCTGCTCGTCTGCACCGGCGACAGCTACCTCGTCGCCCTCGACCCCGACAGCGGCAAGCCCATCCTCGATTTCGGCGACAACGGCCGCGCCGACCTGACGCAAGGCTCGCGGCGGCCGCTGATCCGCAAACTCATCAACTGCAGCGCGCCCCCGGCCATCGTCGGCGACGTCGCCGTCGTCGGCAATCAGATCGCCGACGGACCGCCGGGCAAATCGGCGCGCAGCGGCGGCCCCAACTGGAAAGAAAATTGGCCCGTGGGCGACGTGCGCGGCTACGACGTGCGCAGCGGCAAGCGCCTGTGGACCTTCCACACCATCCCCCAAGAAGGCGAATTCGGCGTCGAAACCTGGGGCGCCGACTCCTGGAAGTGGGCCGGCAACACCAACGTCTGGTCGATGATGAGCACCGACGAAAAGGCGGGCTACGTCTATCTGCCCGTCACCGGCCCCACCTTCAACTTCGCCGGAGACTTCCGCCCCGGCGACAACCTTTTCTCCAACAGCGTCGTCTGCCTGCGGGCCAAAACCGGCGAGCGCGTCTGGCACTTCCAGACCATCCATCATGACCTGTGGGACTGGGACCTGCCCGCCGCGCCCACCCTGATCGACATCGAAGTCGACGGCAGGAAGATCGCCGCCGCGGCGCAGGCGGCCAAAACGGGATTCGTCTATGTCTTCGACCGGCTGACCGGCGAGCCCGTCTGGCCGATCGTCGAGCGGCCGACGCCGCCCAGCGAAGTGGAAACCGCCGCCGAAACGCAGCCCTTCCCCACCAAGCCGCCGCCGTTCGAAATGCAGGGCATCGACGAAGACGGCCTGATCGACTTCACCCCCCGGCTCAAGGCCATGGCCCTCGCGGCGGTCGAGCCCTACCGGCTCGGGCCGCTGTTCACCCCGCCCTCGCGGCAAGGCACGATCCTGGTCCCCGGCTGGGGCGGCGGAGCCAATTGGGGCGGCGCGGGCTACGACCCCGAAACCGGCTACCTCTACATTTCCTCGCGGCGGCAGCATATTACCGTCGGCATGCAGCCCGTAAGCAACCCCGCAAAGCGCGGCTACCCCTACGAACACAAGTTCTATCGGCCCAACGTCGGCGGCCTGCAAGTGGTCAAGCCGCCCTACGGCGCCATCACCGCCTACGACATGAACCGCGGCGAAATCGCCTGGCGAACGCCCCACGGCAACGGGCCGCGCGGACACAAACTGCTCAAAGACCTGGACTTGCCGCCGCTGGGCAACCCCAACGCCGCCGGCGTGCTGGTGACCCGAACGCTGCTCTTCGCCGGCGACCGCGGCGAAGCGGAAAGCGGCGGCGCCTCATGGCTCCGAGCCTACGACAAGGCAAGCGGCGCAACGCTCTGGGAAACGCCGCTTCCCGGACGCCACCACAACGCGCCGCCGATGACCTACCTCGCCGGCGGCGCGCAATGGATCGTCATCGGCGTCGGCGGAGCCGCCGAACCCGCCCGGCTGGTTGCTTTCCGCTTGCCCCGCGCACAACAGAAAAAAGCCCGCCCGCTTCCGTAGAAGCGGGCGGGCCGTCGTTGCTGCGCTTTCGCGCGGAAGTTCGCCTAGAACTCGCCGCCGTGCGGGTCCGGCGGAGCCGGCGGCTTCTCTTCGGGAATCTCCACGATGGTCGCCTCGGTCGTCAGCATCAGGCTCGAAATCGAAGCGGCGTTCTGCAGAGCCGTGCGCGTCACCTTGGCCGGGTCGATCACGCCGTCGGCGACCAGGTCGCCGTAGGCGTCCGTCGCCGCGTTGTAACCGAAAGTGTCGCTGTCGCCGCCGCGAACCTTCTCGACGACGATGGCCCCTTCCTGTCCGGCGTTGGAGGCGATCCAGCGGACCGGCGCTTCAATCGCCCGGCGGACGATGTTCAGGCCGATGCGCTCGTCCTCGGTCTTGCCGTCCACGTCGCCCAGAGCCGAAGCCGCTCGCAGAAGAGCGATGCCGCCGCCGGGGACGATGCCCTCCTCGACCGCCGCGCGGGTCGCGTGCATCGCGTCCTCCACGCGCGCCTTCTTCTCCTTCATCTCCGTCTCCGTCGCCGCGCCGACCTTGATCACCGCCACGCCCCCGACCAGCTTCGCCAGCCGCTCTTGCAGCTTCTCCCGGTCGTAGTCCGAAGTCGTCTCCTCAATCTGCGCCCGCAACTGCTTCACCCGACCCTGAATCGCTTCCGTGCTTCCGCCGCCTTCCACGATCGTCGTGTTGTCCTTGTCGATCACCACGCGCTTCGCGCTGCCCAGGTCCTCCGCCTGAACCCCCTCCAGCTTGATGCCCGTCTCTTCCATGATCGCCTTGCCCCCGGTCAAAATGGCGATATCCTCCAACATCGCCTTGCGCCGGTCGCCGAAGCCCGGCGCCTTCACCGCGGCCACGTTCAACACGCCGCGCAGCTTGTTCACCACCAGCGTGGCCAGCGCCTCGCCCTCGGTCTCCTCCGAGATGATCAGCAAGGGCCGCCCCGAGCGCGAGACGTTCTCCAGCACGGGCAGCAGGTCTTTCATGTTGCTGATCTTCTTTTCGTGGATCAGCAGCATCGCGTTTTCGAGCACGCACTCCATCGAGTCCTGATCGGTGACGAAGTAGGGCGAGGCGTAGCCGCGGTCGAACTGCATGCCTTCGACGACGTCCAGCTCGGTCTCGATGGTCTTGCCTTCCTCGACGGTAATCACGCCGTCCTTGCCCACTTTGGCCATCGCTTCGGCGATCGTGTCGCCGATGGCCGCGTCGTTGTTCGCCGAAATCGCCGCAACCTGCGCCACGGCGTCGCCCTCGACCGGCTTGGCCATCGACTGCAACTTGCCCGAAAGCGCATCGGTGGCTTTCTCGATGCCGCGCTTGATGTCCATCGGGTTCGCGCCCGCGGCCACGCTCTTCAGCCCGTCGCGGTAGATCGCCTGAGCCAGAATGGTGGCCGTGGTGGTGCCGTCGCCGGCCACGTCCGAGGTCTTCGAGGCGACTTCGCGCACCATCTGCGCGCCGAGGTTCTCGAGCTTGTCCTCGAGCTCGATCTCCTTGGCCACCGTGACGCCGTCTTTGGTCACGGTCGGGCCGCCGAACTTCTTCTCCAGAACCACGTTGCGGCCCTTGGGGCCGAGCGTGACGCGAACGGTGTTCGCCAGCTTGTTGACGCCCGCCAAAATCGCCTGGCGGCTGTCCTCTCCGTAAACGATGTTCTTTCCTGCCATGGTTCGTGTGCTCCTTTTTATTCGATGACCGCGAGAACCTCGTCCTCGCGCATGATGAGGTACTCGTTGTCGTCCACCTTGACGTCGTTGCCCGAGTACTTGCCGAACAAAATCTTGTCTCCGGCCTTGACGTCGAGGGCGGCGATCGTGCCGTCGTCCTTCTTCTTGCCGTTTCCAACGGCGATAACCTTGCCCTGCTGGGGCTTTTCCTTCGCCGAGTCGGGGATGATGATGCCCCCGCTCGATTTCGCCTCATCCTCGTCGAGACGCTCGACGAGAAGGCGATCGTGTAGTGGTCGCAAACTCATTGCAATGGTGTCCTCCTGTTCGTTTGGGATGGATAGATGACGGATGAAAAACCAACTGAAAAAACCGATTGGAACGCCGCGCCGCTCACGAAACTTCCGCGCTGCTCACGAAATTTGATGGAGCCGTTATCAACTTGCGACTGAAATTCGAGTGTACTACACGGCTGCAAATGGTGTCAACAACCCGTTTTTCCACCCGTTTCGCCGTCCGGCCGCCCGAATTCGAAGAAATTCAGCGCCTGTATGTATGATACATCACGTTTCGCCGCCGCGCGGCTCTTGACCCGCGACCCGCCGCGCGAAGCGCGGCCTGACCCGTGACCCGCCGACTCGCGACCGCCGCGCGAAGCGCGGCCCTATTCCACGGCAATCGTGACGCCGGGCTGGCTTCTGGCGCCGCCGACTTCGAGATACACTTCCAGCGCGTCGTTCGGCGCAATGCCCGCCGGAACCCGCGCCAGCACCACGTTGACGCCTACCAGCGACGGCGCTCCGCCCGCGAACAGCACGTCCGCCGCCGCCAAGGGCTGCGATCCCAGCCATACCCGCACAGACGCAGCCGCATGCCGCAGCACCGCCGCGCCGCCCGCCTCGCCGTCTGCCGGCGCAGGCTCCAGCGCGCCCAAGCCCGTCGCGTAAATCTCCAGCACGTCCCCCGCTCTCGCCGGTCGCGCCGCCCCCTCGCCGTAGCCCCGCGGCGCCGCCAACTCGGCCGTCCCCGCAAATACGATCGAGCCCTGACCCGCTCCCGCGCCCGATACCGTGAACACCCCCGGCGCTTGCGCCGCCGCGTGGAAAAAGCGCGCGTAGCTCACGCCCTGCTCCGTCTCCACCTCCACCGAGGCCAACGCCGTGCGAGCGCCCTCGGGCAGCAGACCCGACGGCAACTGCGCCGCGATGCGCCCCGACTCCACCGTAAACAGCGGCGCCGCCTGCCCCTCGATCATCACCCGCGTCCCGCCCAGGCTCCGCGGCAGCGGCAAGCCCGCGGCCGAAGCCGACCCATCGGCGGCCAGGTTCCGCCCGCGGATCTCCACCACCGACCCGGGCGCCACCGGCAGAATGCGCGGCCCGAACAGCCCCGGCTCCCCGTAGGCGCTCTGCCGCGCCGCGTTGAGCACTCCGCCGTTCTCCGTCACCGCCGGCCCCGTCGGCGGCGGAACCTCCAGCACGATGCGGATCGCCGCCGTCAGCCGCCCGTTGGAGCGGATGTACAGCCGCCCGTTGTGGGTTCCCTCGCGCAGCCCCAAGGGGTTGACCGTCACCTGCAGCGCCACCGTCTCGCCCTGCTCCAACCGCCCCCGCCACTGCGCCGCGCCGCCTTCCGCCCGCGTGACTTCGATCCAGCGCGCGCTGGGTATGGCCTGGTAGTCCACTGCGCCGTTTTCGGCGCGCAGCGTCAGCGTCTTCGACGTCGGCTCGGCTGCTTCCGCCGGCTCGAACGTCAACTCCGTGACGCCGCCCACAGGCTGCGCCTCGGGCTCCGGCTGCCCCGTTCCCGTCCCAGAACCCGTTCCCGGCTCCGTCGGCTCATCCGGCAGCAGCATCCGCGTCAGCTTGCGTACGCGGTGGTTGTTTCTATCGGCCACGTAGAGGTTGCCCGACGAGTCCACAGCTACGCCGAAGGGCAGATTGAGCGCCGCCGATGCCGCCGCCCCGCCGTCCCCGGAAAACCCCGCGCTCGCGCCGGCGATCGTGGAGATGGTCCCCGACGTATCCACCCGGCGGATGCGGTTGTTGGTCGCGTCGGCGATATAGACGTTGCCCGATGCGTCCACCGCTGCGCTGCGGGGGAAGTTCAACGCCGCCGCGGTCGCCGCGCTCCCGTCGCCCGTGCTCCCCGCGCTTCCCGTGCCGGCGAAGGTTGCAATGGTCCCCGACGTATCCACCCGGCGGATGCGGTGGTTGCTCGTGTCGGCGATATAGACGTTGCCCGACGCGTCCGCCGCCACCCCGCTGGGCAAAGTCAACGTCGCCGCGGTTGCCGCGCCCCCGTCGCCCGTGCTGCCCGCCGTCCCCGTGCCGGCGAAGGCCGCAATGTCGCCCGCCGTATCCACCCGGCGGATGCGGTTGTTGGTCGTGTCGGCGATGTAAACGTTGCCCGATGCGTCCACCGCCACCCCGCTGGGACTGTTCAACGTCGCCGAAGTCGCCGCCGCGCCGTCGCCCGTGTTCCCTCCGCTTCCCGTGCCGGCGAAGGCCGCTATGTTGCCCGTGGAAGCATCCACCCGGCGGATGCGGTGGTTGCCCGTGTCGGCGATATAAACGTTGCCCGACGCATCCGCCGCCACGCCGCGGGGACTGCGCAGCAGCGCCGACGAAGCCGCCGCGCCGTCGCCGGTGTTGCCCACCGTCCCCGTGCCGGCGAAGGTCGAAATGTTGCCCGTGACGGCATCCACCCGGCGGATGCGGTGGTTGCTCGTATCGGCGATATAGACGTTGCCCGATGCGTCCACCGCCGCGCCGCTGGGCGTTTGCAACGACGACGAAGCCGCCGCCCCGCCGTCCCCGACGGCCGTCGGCCCCCGCCCGGCGATGGTCGAAATGATCCCCGACGCATCTATCTTGCGCACGTTGTTGGAAGCCGAATCGCCGATGTAGATGTTGCCCGCCGAGTCCACTGTCAGCTTGTCGGGTCTGTTCACCGTGGCCGAAGCCGCCGGGCCGCCGTCGCCCGTGCTCGACTGGGCTCCCGTGCCGGCGATGGTCGAGATGTTGCCCGACGTATCCACCTTGCGGATGCGTTCGTTGAACGTATCGGCGATGTAAACGTTGCCCGCAGCGTCCGGCGCCACGTCGAGGGGGTTATCCACGGCCGCCGAAGTGGCCGCGCCGCCATCGCCGGCGAAGCCGGTCGTCGCCGAGCCGGCAAAGACGGAGCTGGTTCCTGCGCTGGTCCGCTTGAAAATCCTGCTGGTGGAATTACTGGCGACCCAGACGTTGCCCGTCGCGTCCGCGCCCACGCCCTGGATCTGACCCAACGATATCCCACTTACCGACGACCCCATAATGCTCGAGATGTTGCCCGTGGAAGCGGTCACCATGCGCACGCGGCTGTTGGTCAAATCGGCGATATAGACGTTGTCCGACCCGTCCGTCGCCACGTCGTAAACAAAGCCCATCGTCGCCGCCGTCGCCGCGCCGCCATCGCCGCTGAAGCCGCTGCTGCCCGTGCCGGCGAAGGCGGCGATGTTGCCCGTGGAAAGGGTCACCTTGCGTACGCGGCGGTTGCCCGTATCGGCGATGTAAACGTTGCCCGCCGAGTCCACGGCCACGCCGTAGGGTTCGTTCAACGTGGCCGAAGTCGCCGCCCCGCCGTCGCCGGCGTTGCCGCTGCTGCCCGTGCCGGCGAAGATCGAATAATTCTTGGTGGCGCCGTCGATGCGGATGACGCGGTGGTTGTCCACGTCGCCGATGTAGATGTTGCCGTTCGCGTCCACGGCCACGCCGCGGGGCGAGCCCAACGTCGTCAGAACTCCCGTTCCGCCGCCGCCGGCGAACGTGTCGATCGTCCACGCGTACGTTTGCGCCGGGGCGCGCTGCGCCCCCCAGTGGAGAGCGAACGCCGCCAACGCAGCGGCGGCTAGGCGGCAGACCCGCTTGGCGGTCACGGGGCGCGCGCCGCGAGTCGTTTCACGGTTCACGGCCGCGCCTCCCGGCAGGCGCGGCGGCGCGCCGGTTGCCCTACCTGAATTTGCGGGGGGGGGGGGGTAAAACGGTCCATGCCGATATTGCTCACCAAGCGATCTCCAAACTGAAACCGACAATATAGCATCCCGCGGAAAAACCTGCAAGGCAACACGTCCATAAAAAATGTTTTTTTGGCGATGCGCCTCGCCGTAGCTTATGATAAGGGAGCTTATGACAAGGACGCTGATTCCGATGCGTTCCTTCGCGGCTTTCGCGGCTCTGCTTGCCGCCGCGGCCTGCCCGCGCGCCTTGCCCGCGGCGGAAAGCGGCGCGGACCGGGAGCTGATCGGGCGCTACTGCATCGCCTGCCACAACGACGCTCTGCGCACGGCGGACGTTTCCCTGCAGGGGCATGACCCGGCGGACGCCGCCCAACGTCCCGCGCTGTGGGAAAAAGTGCTGCGCAAGGTCGCTTCCGGCGAAATGCCGCCCGCCGGCGCCCCCGCGCCCGACGCCCCGCGCGCGGCGCGCTTCGCCGCCCGCCTCGAAGCCGCGCTCGACGCCGCCGCGGCCGCCTCGCCCAACCCGGGGCGCGCCCCGCCCCGCCGCCTCAACCGCGCGGAATACGCCAACGCCGTCCGCGACCTGCTGGCCGTCGATCTCGACGTTGCCGACATGCTGCCCGCCGACAATTCCGGCTACGGCTTCGACAATATCGGCGGCGTGCTCTCGCTGTCCCCCGCGCTGCTCGACCGCTACATGATCGCGGCGCGGCGCATCGTCCGCCTGGCCCTCGGCGCCGCGCCGGCAAAACCCCAAAAAGATATTTTCGTGCGCAACCGCGAAACGGGCTTCCTCCACGCGGGGCACGGCCGCGCGCCGCGCCGCGGCCTGTCCATCGGCGCGGCGCGCGGCGCCCGCCTGAGCTACTATTTCCCCCTCGACGGCGAATACCGCGTCGCCGCCGACGTCGACCCCGATAACCGCAGGTTCCCCTACCGGGCCTGGGAAGAAAAACGCCTGCCCGTCCGCGCCGGCATGCATGAGTTGACGCTGACCTTCCCCGGCGAGTCCTCGCGCCCCGAGCTCTCGCGACCCAACGAAACCGCCGGCGAAGCCCCCGAAACCAAGCTCCCCCATCCGCCGCTCGACGTGCGCCTCGACGGCAAGCGGCTGCATCTCGTCCCCTTGCCCGATACGGCCAAGCCGTTCCGGGTCAACCGCATCGTCATCGAAGGGCCGTACAACCCGACCGGACCGGGAAATACGCCCAGCCGCCGCAAAATCTTTTCCTGCCGGCCGGCCAACGCGGCGCAGCAAGCCCCCTGCGCCCGGCAAATCCTCTCCCGCCTCGCCCGGCAGGCCTACCGCCGGCCCGTCGAGGCCGCCGACGTGAGCGCGCTGATGGCCGTTTACGCCTCGGGCAGCGCCCGGGGCGGCTTCGAACACGGCATCGAACAGGCGCTGCGCGCGCTGCTCGTCGCCCCCGGCTTCCTCTTTCGCATGGAAAACGACCCGCCCGGCGCCGCCCCGGCAACGCCCTACCCCGTCGGCGCCGTCGAGCTGGCCTCGCGCCTCTCATTCTTTCTCTGGAGCAGCCTGCCCGACGAAGAATTGCTGCGTCTGGCCGAAAACGGCAGCCTGCGCGAGCCTCAAACCTTCGCCGCGCAGGTGCGCCGCATGCTCGCCGACCGCCGCTCGCAAGCGCTGGTCGAAAACTTCGCCGGACAATGGCTCGAGCTGCGCAACGTCGAGCGCGTCAAGCCCGACGGCGCGTTGTTCCCCGATTTCAACGGCGAACTGCGCTTCGCCATGCGCCGCGAAACCGAACTCTTCTTCGAAAACGTCCTCAGAAAAAACCGCAGCGCGCTCGAGTTGCTCGACGCGCGCTACACGTTCCTCAACGAAAGCCTCGCCGAACACTACGACCTCGAAGGAGTTTACGGGCCGCAGTTCCGCCGAGTGCGGCTGCGCGATGCGCGGCGCGGCGGACTGCTGGGCCACGGCAGCGTGCTGACCGTTACCTCGTACCCCAACCGCACCTCGGTGGTCATCCGCGGCAAATGGATACTCGAAAACCTGTTCGGCATGCCCCCGCCGCCCCCGCCGCCCGACGTTCCCGAGCTGGAGGAAACCGCCCCCGACGGCAAAAAGCTCCCGCTGCGCGAAATGATGGCGCTGCACAGCAAAAACCCGACCTGCGCGAGTTGCCACGTGCGCATGGACCCGATCGGCTTCGCCCTCGAAAACTACGACGCCGTCGGGCGCTGGCGCGACGAAGACCGGGGAACCCCGATCGATGCCTCGGGCGAGTTGCCCGGCGGTGCCTCTTTCGACGGCCCGGCCGAGTTGAAACGCGCCTTTGTCAACGATTTCCGGGAAACTTTCGTAACGACCGTCGTAGAAAAAATGTTGACTTACGCCCTCGGGCGGGGTCTGGAGTATTACGATAAACCTGTAGTCCGCTCGATCGTGCGCGAAGCCGAGCCCAACCAGTACCGCTTGG
This sequence comes from Bryobacterales bacterium, assembly GCA_965242705.1. Lineage (GTDB taxonomy): Bacteria > Acidobacteriota > Terriglobia > Bryobacterales > UBA6623 > CATQHP01. The sequence continues at coordinate 2,175,698 of OZ251486.1, read as the reverse complement.
CCGACCTGATCGAGGCGGTTGCCCGCAGCATGCCGTTTCAGATGAGCAGGAGCCCAAAAACATGATCGTAACCAGAAAATCCCTCTCGCGGCGGGCCGTGCTGCGCGGCATGGGCGCCGCCGTCGGCCTGCCCTTCCTCGACGCCATGGTTCCGGCCATGGCCTCGCCGTTGAACCCCGCCGCCAAACCGCCGGTGCGCATGGGCTTCATGTACGTCCCCAACGGCATCATCGACCTGCAGGGCGAATGGACGCCCAAGGGCGAAGGCCGGGACTTCCGCTTCAGCGAGATCAACCGGGGTCTCGAGCCCTTCCGCGAACGGATCACCGTGGTCAGCGGCCTGGCGCAGCTCAACGGCCGGCCCGGCGGCGACGGCCCCGGCGACCACGCCCGCGCGGGAGCGACCTTTCTCACCGGCGTGCGCGCGGTCAAAACCGAAGGCGAGGGCATTCGCGCCGGCGTTTCCGCCGATCAAATCGCCGCGCGCGAGTTGGGCAAGCATACGCAACTGGCCTCTCTCGAAGTCGGTCTCGAAGAAGCCGCCGTCGCCGGCGGCTGCGATTCCGGCTACAGTTGCGCCTATACCAATACGCTCTCCTGGCGAACGCCGACGACGCCCAACCCGGTCGAAGACAATCCGCGGCGGCTCTTCGAGCGGCTGTTCGGCGACGGCGAAAGCACCGACCCCGCCGAGCGCCTCGCCCGGCTGCGCGAGCAGCGCACCATCCTCGATTTCGTCCGCGAAGATATTTCCCGCCTCAAGGCCGACCTCGGCGCCGGCGACCGGCGCAAGCTCGAAGAATACGTCGAGGCCGTCCGCGACGTGGAGCGGCGCATCGAAAAAGCCGAAGAGCAAAGCGGACGGAAGCTGCCCGTGGTCGAGCGCCCGGGCGGCGCCCCGGACAATTTCAGCGAACACGCGAAATTGATGATCGACTTGCAAATCCTGGCCTATCAGGCTGACTTGACGCGCGTTACGACGTTCATGCTGGCGCGCGAAGGCACTTGGCGCAGCTATCCCGATATCGGCGTGCCCGACGCCCACCACGCCATGACGCACCACCAGATGGACCCGCAGAAAATCGCCAAGGTCATCCGCATCAACAAGCATCACGTGTCGATGTTCGCCTACATGATCGAAAAAATGCGCTCCATCCGCGACGGCGAAGGCTCGCTGCTCGATCATTCGATGCTGCTCTACGGCAGTTCGCTTTCCGACGGGAACAAGCATACGCACCACGACTTGCCGCTGGTGCTGGCCGGCGGCGGCGCCGGACGGCTGCGCGGCGGACGGCATCTGCGCTTCCCGCGAGAAACGCCGATGAACAACCTGCTGCTGAGCATGCTCGACGCGGCCGGCGTTCCCATCGACCGACTCGGCGACAGCACCGGCAAGCTCGAAGGGCTTTCGTAACCGCGCGGAGGCGGCCCATGCGCGGAGAGCGCTGCAACAGTGAAAACTGCAACGGCGGCGGCGGCAGCGGCGGAAACGCCTTCGCCCCGCCAGCGCTCCGCCTCTTGCGCGGCGTCCCGCTTTTCCTTCTGTCCGCCTGCCTGCCCGTCTGCCTGATCGCCGCCGCCGACGTTGACGCCGTCGGCGCCGCCGACCTGCGCCTGATCGAAGCGGTGCGCAACCGCGACCGCGGCGCCATCGACAAGGCGCTGGCCGCGCCTATCGACGTCGATGCGGCGCTGCCCGATGGAGCCACCGCGCTGGCCTGGGCCGCCCACCTGCAAGACCGCGAAACCGCGCAGCGGCTGCTGGCCGCCGGAGCCGACGTCAACGCCGCCAACGACTACGGCGATACGCCGCTGACCCTGGCCTGCGCCAACGGCGGCGACCCCCTGGTCAGGCAACTGCTCGCCGCCGGCGCCGACCCCAACGCGAAACGCTGGAACGGCGAAACCCCGCTCATGCTCGCCGCGCGCGCCGGACTCGCCGACGCGGCGCGGCTGCTCATCGCCCAAGGCGCCCGCCTGAACGAAACCGAATCCCGGCGGGGCCAAAACGCGCTGATGTGGGCGGCGGCGGAAGGGCGATCCGACGTCGTAAAAGTCCTCATCGAAGCGGGCGCCGACGTCAACGCCGCTTCCAGAACGGGCTTCACCGCCCTGTCGTTCGCCGCCGCGCGCAACGCGGTCCGCGCCGTCGGCGATTTGATCGAGGCCGGAGCGGATATCGACGCGGCCGCCGCGGACGGCAGCCTGCCGATCAATATCGCCGCCTCTTACGGCCACGCCGAAACGCTCGAGCTGCTGCTCGACGCGGGCGGAAACTTCTCAACGGCCGACAAGGACGGCCGAACGCCCCTCTACGCCGCGGCCCGGCGGGGCGCTCTCGAGTCGGTCGTCATGCTGCTCGACGCGGGAGCCGACCCCAACCGGCGCACGGCGCCCGTAGAAAACCTGGGCTCGAACAGGAATCTGCGCCGGCCCGACGGCGCGGATTCGCCGCTGCTCGCCGCCGCGCTCGGCGGACATCTCGAAACCATGCGCCGCCTGGCCGCCGCCGGCGCCGACCCCAAAGCGCGCACGCAAGACGGCGCGACGCTGCTGATGCAGGCCGTGCGCAGCGCCCGAATGCCGGTCATCGAATACGCCTATTCGCTCGACGACGACGTCGCCGCGCAAACCTCCATTGGGCGCACCGTCATGCACGCCTCGGTGCTGCTCACCTCGTTCCGCGCCCCGCAAGACGAAATTTGCGAGATCATCCGCTTCCTCGCCGAGCGCGGCGCCGACCCCGACCCCCAAGACGCCGGCGGCCGCACCGCCATCTCCATCGCCGATGTCTGGCCCATCGAAAAAGCCTCGAAACTGCTCTACGAACTCACCGCCGCCGCCGGCCGCGCGCCGAAAATCCTGCCCACCAACATGCAGTAGCCGGCGCGCCGAGGGTATCGGCGTCCGAAAGCCTTGATCGAACCTCAAAACATCTCTTTTCCCCGCGTGTTCCCGCCTCCGCCCGAGGCTCCGGCGGACAAGACGATACGCCCCGCCTTGCCCGAAACCGCTGAATTTTACCGGATCGCCGCCGCGCTCAAACTCGATCCGAAACGGCGCTCCGGCCTGGGACAGTACATGACTCCGGCGCCGATAAGCCGCTTCATGGCAAGCCTCTTTGCGGATATTTCGGGAAATATGCGGATTCTCGACCCCGGCGCCGGCGTCGGCTCCCTGACCGCCGCCCTGGTCGAGCGCTGCGCGGGCGGCGCCGCGAAACCGCGCTCCCTTTCTCTGACTTGCTACGAGATCGAACCGTTGCTGATCGACTATCTGAGCGCCATTCTGCAAGCAGCGGAACGATGGAGCGCGGCCGCCCATGTTGCCTTTGCAAGCCGGATTTGCCCGGACGACTTCATTCTTTCCCATGAACTCGCCCCGCAAGCGGATCTGTTTGCGCGGCAACGGCATGCGCCGCAGCGCTTCACGCACGTCATCATGAATCCGCCCTACAAGAAGATTCGCTCCGATTCCGGCCACAGGACGGCGCTTCGACGGGCAGGCCTGGAAACTTCGAATCTCTACGCCGGATTCATGTTCCTGGCCGCCGCGCAACTCTGCGAGGGCGGCGAAATGGCGGCCATCATCCCGCGCTCTTTCTGCAACGGACCTTACTTCAAGCCCTTCCGCGATCGGTTCTTCTCGATGATGACGCTGCGGCGGATACATGTTTTCGAGAAACGCAACGCGGCCTTCGAAAGCGATGAGGTGCTGCAGGAAAACATCATCGTTCACGCCGTAAAGGGCGCAAAGCGTTCCACGGTCAGCATCACGACCAGCAGCGGGGGGCATTTCGAGATCGATCCGATTTCCCGCGAGTGCGCCGCGGCCGACATGACGCGGCGGATTGTCGATTACGCTTCGGTAATCGGTCCGCAAGACCCCGGCCGCTTCGTCCATATCGCCGCGAACGATCTCGAGCAGGGCGTCGGCGAGCGGATATCCCATTTCACAGCCGCGCTTGCCGACCTGGGTTTGGATGTTTCCACCGGGCCCGTGGTCGATTTTCGATTGAAGAACGATCTGCGGCCTCAACCCGGCAGGCATACGGCGCCGCTCTTGTACCCCGCGCATTTTCGAAGCGGGTTTCTCGAATGGCCGAAAGACATGAAAAAGCCGAACGCCGTCGCGGTAACGGAGCGAAGTCGAAAACGGCTGTGGGCGAACAAGGGCTGCTTCGTCGTCACGCGGCGCTTCACGGCAAAGGAAGAACGCCGTCGTATCGTTGCCGCCGTTTACGACGCCGCATTGCCCGGCGAATGGGTCGGTTTCGAAAATCATTTGAACGTCTATCACGCCGCGCAGACGGGATTTTCCCAAGACTTGGCGGCGGGGCTGAGCGTTTATCTGAACAGCAGCCTTGTCGATCGCTATTTCCGGCAGTTCAACGGCCATACCCAAGTCAATGCAACGGATTTGCGCTCTCTCGGCTACCCGCGGCGCGGGGCGCTGGAGCGTATCGGCAAACAGGCGCGCGGAGAAAAACTTTCCCAACAGCAGATCGATAACCTTGTCGAGAGCGAGCTTGCTCATATGACGAAAGACCGAAACCCCTTGCCGGCCCAGAAAAAAATCGACGAAGCCCTGGAAATCATCAAGGCGCTCGGCCTGCCGCGCGGTCAATTGAACGAGCGATCCGCCCTTACGCTATTGGCGTTGCTCGACGTCGAGCCGTCCGACTCGTGGAATGATGCGGGCAGGCCGCTCATGGGCATTACGCCCATCATGGAGTATTGCCGGCGGCGCTACGGACGCGAGTACGCGCCGAACACCCGCGAAACGTTCCGCAGGCGAACGATGCATCAGTTCGTCGAGGCCGGCATTGCGCTTTATAATCCCGACCAGCCGGACCGGCCGGTGAACAGCCCGAAAGCCTGCTATCAGGTCAGCGCCGAAGCGTTTCGAGCAATTCGAACATTCGACACGGATGCCTGGCAAGCGGCGCTCGATGAATACTCGAAAGGACGGCAGACGCTCGCGGCGAAGTGGGCGAAACGCCGCGAAATGCGGATGATCCCGGTTCAACTCGCGGAAGGGCGGGAGATTCGCTTGACGCCGGGCGCCCACAGCAAGCTGATCGAGCGGGTCGTTGCGGAATTCGCGCCCCGGTTCGCCCCCGGCGCCGAGGCGCTCTACGTCGGCGATACCGGAGACAAGGCCGGTTACTTCCAGACGCGGCGGCTTGCCGAGCTCGGCGTAACCGTCGATCGGCGCGGCAAAATGCCGGACGTTGTCCTGTATTACATCGAGAAAAACTGGTTGTTGCTCGTGGAGTGCGTAACCAGTCACGGCCCGGTAGACGCCAAGCGGCGCAGCGAGCTTGAGCGGCTCTTTTCCGGCGCCGAACCCGGCATCGTATACGTCACGGCGTTCCCGGACAGAGGCGTTATGGCGCGCCGGCTCGGCGAAATATCCTGGAAAACGGAAGTCTGGTGCGCCGACGCCCCCGGCCACTTGATTCACTTCGACGGAGAGCGGTTCCTGGGCCCGCGCGAGGCGCAGCCCGCTGAAGTCCGCCCGCCGGGCTATACGCGGTCGAGATCGGGATTCAACAGTTGCCGCACCTCGGGCGTGTCGAGGTCTTCGGCGCGGATGACCCGCGCGGGGGAATCGATCCGCTTGGGCGGCGTTTCGCCGCGCAGCTTCTGAACCACGGTTTCAACCCCGCGGTAGCCCATGTTGTAGGGTTCCTGCACGACCAGGGCGTCGATGATCCCTTCCCTGAGATTCTTTTGCAGCGTCGGGCTGGCGTCGAAACCCACCAGCTTCACCTTGCCCGCCATTTCGCGGGCGCGGACGGCCTGCGACGCGCCGACCGTCGCCGCTTCGCTCGAACAGAACAGCGCGTCGAGATCGGGATGCGCCGTCAGCATGTCTTCAGTAATCGAAAGGGCGCGGGTGCGGTCGGACATGCAGTACTGCTCGTTGACGATCTCCAGCCCCGTGTATTCCTCCTCCAGCGCGGCGTGAAAGCCGATTTCGCGGTTGCCCGTCGAGGCGCTCCCCGGCACGTGCTTGACCATGCCCAACCTGCCCTTGCCGCCGAGCATGGCGTTGAGCGTTTCGGCGGCCAAGCGGCCCGCGCCAACGTTGTCGGTGGCCACGAAACAAACGTAGTTGTCGGTGTCGATGCCCGAATCGAAAACCGTTACTGGAATGCCCAGCCCCGCGGCGCGTTCGACGACGCCGACCAGAGCCGTGCTTTCCGACGGCGACAGCACGATGCCGTCCACGCGCCGGTTGATCATCGACTCGACAATCTGAATCTGGCGGGCGTACTCGGTTTCCTGCGGCGGTCCGTTCCAGAGGATATCGACGTCGTACTTCTCGCCGGCGGCGATCACTCCGGCGTGGACCGACTGCCAGAAAATCGACGAGGTTCCCTTGGGCGCAACCCCGATCACGGTGCGCTCGGAACGCTTGCAGGCCGACGCCCAACCCAAGCCGCCGAGAACCCGCAAGACATCGCGGCGTCTCATCAACGAAATCATAGCAGCCGGCGCGCCCCTTCCCCGCCCCGGCGATCCCGCGGACCGCTCAGCAGGCGGGCAGATCGCTGCTTCCCGTCAGGTACGTATCGACGGCGCGCGCGGCCCTGCGCCCCTCGGCGATCGCCCAAACGACCAGCGATTGGCCGCGGCGCGCGTCCCCGGCGGCGAACACCTTTTCCACCGAGGTCTGGAACTCGCCGAATCCGGCCTTGACGTTGCCGCGCGGGTCTTTCTCGACCCCGAGCTGTTCCAGCAGCCCCTCATGCGTCGGATGAACGAAACCCATCGCCAGCAGCACCAGGTCGGCGGGAACCTCGAACTCCGACCCGGGAACCTCCTCGAACGTGAACGGACGCTTGCCGCTGACCGGGTCGGGGTCGGGCCAGCGCAGGCGGACGGCCTTCAGCGCCTTGACGTTGCCCTTGCCGTCGCCGATGAATTCCTTGGTGTTGACGGCGTAATCGCGGACGTCGCCCTCTTCGTGCGAGCTTTCCACCTTGAAGGTGAAGGGCCACAGCGGCCAGGGCATGGCGCCCAACTCGTCCCGGCTCAGCGGCGGCTTGGGCAGCAACTCGAACTGATGGATGCCCGCCGCGCCCTGCCTGCGCGAGGTGCCCAAACAGTCGGCGCCGGTATCGCCCCCGCCGATGATGACGACGTTTTTGCCCTTGGCGCTGATGTCGAAGCGCGGGTCCACCGGACGCCCGCCCACGCGGCGGTTCTGCTGCGGCAGGAACTGCATGGCGAAATGAATGCCGTTCAACCCGCGTCCGGCGATGTTCAGGTCGCGGGGCTTTTCCGACCCCGTGCAAATCAGCACGGCGTCGAACTCGTCAGTGAGTTGCCGCGCCGAAACATCGACCCCGGCGTGAACGTTGCAACGGAATACGACGCCCTCGGCTTCCATCTGCCGGACGCGCCGCGCCACGAGCTCCTTGTCCATCTTGAAATCGGGGATGCCCAGCACCATCAGCCCGCCCGGAATCTCGTTCTTCTCGAAAACCGTGACGTCCGCTCCCGCGCGGTTGAGTTGCTGGGCGGCGGCCAACCCCGCCGGGCCGGAACCGATGACCGCCACCGTCTTGCCCGTCCGCGAGGCGGGCGGCTCGGGCTGGATCCAGCCCTCTTCCCAGCCGCGATCGACGATCGCTTTCTCGATCGACTTGATGCTCACCGGATCGTTGTTGATGCCCAGCACGCAGGCCGCTTCGCACGGCGCGGGGCAAATGCGGCCGGTGAACTCGGGGAAGTTGTTCGTCGAATGCAACTCGCGCAGCGCTTCCCGCCAGCGGTTGCGGTAAACGAGATCGTTCCAGTCGGGAATGATGTTGTGAACCGGGCAGCCGGTATGGCAGAAAGGGATGCCGCAATCCATGCAGCGCGCGCCCTGCGTGCGCAGCTCGGGCTCGCCGAGGCTGTCCATCACCTCGCGCCAGTCGCCGACGCGCTCTTCGACCGGCCGATACGGCGTGGCCTGCCGGTCGTATTCCATGAATCCTGTAACTTTGCCCATAAACAACCCTCTCCGGGAACGGCGGCGGAGGCCTCGCGGCGGAAACGCCGCCCGAACGGGGAAAGCCCCCCGCAGCGCCGCCGGGGCCGGCGGCCGAACGAAACCGGCGGCGCCGCTCCCGGCGCTCCCTACAGGATAGCTTGAATCGGGCGGGCCGGCGCGGGCCGCGCGCGCAAGGCCGTCGAACGGCTAGAATCGGGGGCATGCTTCCGCTCCTGCTCCTGCTGCTGTTGCCGTCCGCCGCGCCGCCGCTCGCGGCGCAGACCGCCGTCCGCGGATTTTCCGCCGAAAACGCGCGCCGGCAGACGGCCCTCGAAGAGCGGCTCAAGGCCGTACCCCAACCCGACCGCGTGCGCGAATACATCCGCGTCATGAGCGAAGAGCCGCACCATACCGGCTCCGAGGCGGGGCGCAAGGTCGCGCGCTACGTGCTGCGGCAATTCCGCTCATGGGGACTGAACGCGGAAATCGAAGAGTTCGTCGGACTGATGCCCACCCCGCTCGAGCGCCGCGTCGAGTTGCTCGAGCCCGAGCGCTACGCGGCCAGACTCGCCGAGCCGCCGCTCCGCGAAGACAAAGACTCCTCCGACGCCGGCCAACTGCCGCCCTACAACGCCTATTCTCCCGACGGCGACGTTACCGCCCAGGTCGTCTATGTCAACTACGGCATGCCCGCCGACTACGAAAAGCTGGACGAGATGGGCATCGACGTCAGCGGAAAAATCGTCCTGGCGCGCTACATGGGCGGCTGGAGAGGCATAAAGCCCAAAGTCGCCGCCGAGCATGGGGCGGTCGGCTGCCTGATCTATTCCGACCCGGCCGACGACGGATTCTACAAGGGCGACGCCTATCCCCAAGGCCCCTTCCGCCCCAAATGGGGCGTGCAGCGGGGCAGCACGATGGATATGCCGACCTTTCCGGGCGACCCCCTCTCCCCGGGCTGGGGCGCGGAACCCGGCGGGAAGCTGCTGCCGCTCGAAGAAGCGAAGACGCTGCCCCGTATTCCGGTGCTGCCGCTTTCGTGGGGCGACGCCGAGCCGATACTGCGCAATCTCGGCGGGCCGGTCGCGCCCGAGTCGTGGCGCGGTTCCGTGCCGCTGACCTATCACCTCGGCGCGGGGCCGGCCAAAGTGCGCATGAAAACCCGGTTCGATTGGGCGGTGACCACGGGAGAAAACGTCATCGCGCGCATCGAAGGCAGCCGCTACCCCGACGAATGGGTGATCTACGGCAACCATCATGACGCCTGGGTCAATGGGGCCACCGACCCGGTGAGCGGCAACGCGGCGCTGATGGAAACGGCGCGCGCCGTAGCCAAAGCAATCGAGGAAGGCTGGAAGCCCAAGCGGACAATCGTTTTCGCAAGTTGGGACGCGGAAGAATGGGGGCTGATCGGCTCGACCGAATGGGTCGAAAAACACTTCGACGAGCTTCGCGCCAAAACCGTCGTCTATTTCAATAGCGACAGCAACGTCGCCGGAACGCTGGCCATGAACGGCTCGCACACGCTCGAGCGGTTCCTCAACGACGCAGCCCGCGGCATAGACGACCCGCGCACGGGAAAAAGCCTCTGGCGGGTTGCGCGCGAAAAACGCCTCGCCGGCGCCGCCGAGGCGAAAAAGAAGGAAATCGATTCCCGCGCCGACTTGCGCATCGGCGCGCTGGGCTCCGGGTCGGACTATACGGCCTTTCTCGACCATTTGGCCGTAGCTTCGGCGGATTGCCGGTTCCGCGGAGACGGCACGGGCGTTTATCACTCGACTTACGACTCCTTCGACTGGTATCGGAAATTCGGCGACCCCGATTTCGCCTACGGCCGGGCGCTGGCGCAGTTCCACGCGGTAGCCATCTCCCGCATGGCCGACGCCGACGTGCTGCCTTTCGAGTTCACCAATTACGCCGATACTGTCGGCGTCTATCTCGACGAGTTGACTGAGCTTGCCAAAGACGAAAAAGTCGATCTCGAAGCCGTGCGCAAGGCGCTGCAAGGCCTGTCGAAAGCCGCCGAAAACTACGAAAAGAAGCTGTCGGCGAGCAAGCTGCAAGGCGGCTATGAACGAGTCAACGCAGCCTTGCGCCAAGTGGAGCAGGCGATGGCCCGCGATGAAGGCCTGCCCGAGCGGGAATGGTTCAAGCACCAGGTCTATGCGCCGGGGTTCTACACCGGCTACGGCGTGAAAACCGTCCCCGCCGTGCGCGAAGCGCTGGAACGCGGCGACGCGGCGGCGGCCCGGCGTGGCGCGGAGGTCTTCGCCCGGGTGCTGGCGGCCGTGACGGCGAAAATCCGCGAAGCGGCCGCGGCGCTCGATTAGGAAAACTCTGAACAAACGGGCAAGAATCGCCAAGCGCAGCCCGCAGCCCGCCATCCGCCGGCGCGCGGAGCGCGTCCCGACTCCCCCCGACTCACAAACACTGCGCAGCCGTCAAGCATGACGGGGTTCATGGAACGAAAAGAAGCGCTTCAGGCATGGATTGTTCACCTTGCTCGCCAATGATCGCCTGGGATCACTTATTTTCGACGCCGCCCCGCCGAAAATCGACCGGATGGGTTCAACTCTCTCTCCACTGAAGCCGTGCGGTTCTCACTAACCCCTATCCCCTATCCCCTAACCCCTGCCGCGCCGTTCCGCGGCGCGGCCCTCGATTCCGGCTATACTGGGAATTGTCGATTCGCAGAACCGCTTCGGCCCGGTCGGCTGCCTTTGCCGGCGGCGCCCCGGCTTCCCACGTCGCTTGCTTGCGCCGGACGGCATGGAGCACGAAATTTTCTTGAATCGGAGGAACCCCCTTGGCGCGCAAGGATAAACATCTCTTTACATCCGAATCGGTCTCGGAAGGCCACCCGGACAAGGTTGCGGACAAGGTTTCCGACGGCGTCCTCGACGCCGTCATGGCCGCCGACCCCAACGGCCGCGTGGCCTGCGAAACGCTTGTCACCACCGGGCTTTGCATCGTCGCCGGCGAGATCACCACCGCGGCGAACATCGACTTCACGCGCATCGCCCGCGAAACGATCCGCGAAATCGGCTACAACGACGCCGCCTACCGCTTCGACTCGCAAAGCTGCGCCGTCATCACCGCCGTCGATGAGCAGTCGCCCGACATCGCCATCGGCGTGGACCCGGGCGGCGCCGGAGATCAGGGACTGATGTTCGGCTACGCCTGCGACGAGACGCCGGAGTTGATGCCGCTGCCGATCATGGCGGCGCATCACTTGGTGCGGCGGCTGACCGACGCGCGCCGCGCCGGCGAACTCGACTTCCTGCGCCCCGACGGCAAATCGCAGGTTACGGTCGAGTACAGAGACGGCAGGCCCGCGCGCATCGACGCCGTCGTCGTCTCCACGCAGCACGACCCAATCGAGCAAGGCGAGCTTCGCGAGCGGGTCAAGGAAGCGATCATCGATGCGGTGATTCCCGTCGATATGGTCGATGAAGACACGAAATATCACATCAACCCCACCGGAAATTTCGTGGTCGGCGGGCCGCACGGCGACACCGGCCTCACGGGCCGCAAGATCATCGTCGATACCTACGGCGGCATGGGCCGCCACGGCGGCGGCGCCTTCTCGGGCAAAGACCCGACCAAAGTTGACCGCTCGGCCTGCTACATGGCCCGCCACATCGCCAAGAACATCGTCGCCGCCCGGCTGGCCTCGCGCTGCGAAGTGCAATTGGCCTACGCCATCGGCGTGGCCGACCCCGTATCGGTCATGGTCGATACCTTCGGCACGGGGCTGATTGGCGGGCCGGAACTGGCCGCGCTCGTGCGCGAGGTTTTCCCGCTGACGCCGAAAGGCATCATCGACTATCTCGACTTGCGCCGCCCGATCTTCAAGGCGACCGCCGCCTACGGACATTTCGGACGCAGGGAAGATTCCTTCACCTGGGAAAAAACCGACCGGGTCGAGACCTTGAAACAGGCCGCTTCGGCGGCCGCCGCCGTTTGATCGAGCGAACCGAGACGAAAGGATTATTTGCTTATGCCCGTTGCCGAACCCCTTGTCGAAAGCGCTCCCGCAGCGAGCGGACGCTTCTCCGATTTCAAGGTCAAAGACCTTTCCCTGGCGCCCTTCGGACGCGACGAAATCCGGCTGGCCGAGCACGAAATGCCGGGCCTCATGGCGCTGCGCCGCGAGTATGCCGGCTCGCGCCCGCTCGAGGGCGCGCGGATCGCCGGCTCGCTGCATATGACCATCCAGACCGCGGTGCTCATCGAAACGCTGACCGCTCTCGGCGCCGAAGTCCGCTGGGCGTCGTGCAACATCTTTTCGACGCAAGACCACGCCGCGGCGGCGGTCGCCGCCGGCCCTGGCGGGACGCCGCACAACCCCCGGGGCGTTCCGGTTTTCGCCTGGAAGGGCGAAACCCTCGAAGAGTACTGGTGGGCAGCCTCGCAGGTGCTGATCTGGCCCGACGGCAAGGGGCCGAATCTGATCCTCGACGACGGCGGCGACGCCACGCTGCTCGTCCACCGCGGCATGGAATACGAGCAGGCCGGCGCGGTTCCCGATCCGGCAACGGCCGATTCGGAAGAATTCGCCGCCGTGCTGAAGACCCTGGGCGGACTGTTCGCCGCCGACTCCGGCCTGTGGCGGCGCATCGCGCCCGGCGTCCGCGGCGTTTCGGAAGAGACGACCACGGGCGTTCATCGGCTCTACCAGATGCAGGAAGCGGGAACGCTGCTCTTCCCCGCAATCAACGTCAACAACTCGGTCACCAAGTCGAAGTTCGACAACCTTTACGGCTGCCGCCACTCGCTGGCGGACGGCATCAACCGCGCCACCGACGTGATGATCGGCGGCAAGGTCGTCGTGGTCTGCGGCTACGGCGACGTGGGCAAGGGCTGCGCGCAGTCGATGCGCGGCCAGGGCGCGCGGGTTATCGTCACCGAGATCGACCCGATTTGCGCCCTGCAGGCGGCGATGGAGGGCTTCGAGGTCAACCGCCTCGAAGACGTGCTCGACGTCGGCGACATCTTCATCACCGCGACCGGCAACAAAGATATTATTTCCGTCGAGCACATGGCCGGCATGAAGCATCAGGCCGTCGTCGGCAACATCGGCCACTTCGACAACGAGATCGACGTGGCCGGCCTGACGGCGCGCGCGGACGTTACGCGCAACAACATCAAGCCGCAAGTGGACGAGTACCGCTTCGCGGACGGGCATACGGTGATCGTGCTTTCCGAGGGGCGCCTGCTCAACCTGGGCAACGCCACGGGGCACCCCAGCTTCGTCATGTCGTGCAGCTTCGCCAATCAGGTGCTGGCGCAGATCGAGCTGCACCGCAACGCCGAGGCCTACGGCCTTTCGGTGACGACGCTGCCCAAGCTGCTCGACGAAAAAGTGGCGCGGCTGCACCTCGACGCGCTGGGCGTCAAGCTGACGACCTTGCGCCGCGAACAGGCCGACTATCTGGGCATTGCGGTCGAAGGGCCGTACAAGTCCGACCACTACCGCTATTGAACGGACGGGCGCGCAGAGCCGAGAGCCGCCGCGGCGGCCGCTGACGAAACGATGAACCGATCCCCCGGCTTGCGAGGCGCGGGGGCCGCGCTGGCGGCCCTTTCGTTGTTCGCGGGATGGCTTGCCGCGCAGCAACTCTACCGCGGCATGACCTTTCCGCCCGAGCTTCCGCCGATCGCCGCGCCGGAAGACGGCGGCCGCCCCGCCGAGTTCTCATTGGCGCGCATGGCCTATTCCGACCCCTATCCGGGATTTCAACTCGATTTGCGCCCCTGGCCGACCGACCCCATGGCCGCCCATGAGCGCTCGCTTCGCCGCCGCCCGTGGGAGATCGACGCCCCGGCCTCGGAAAGGCACTTCTTGCAAGGGCTGCGTCGGCTTTCGGCGGTAAACGCGCGCTCGCAGGAAGTTTACGTTCATCCGGGAAGCGAAGATTTTTTCGACTATCCGTTTCTTTACGTCGTCGAAACGGGGCACTGGCAATTGACTGAACGCGAAGTCGAAAACATCCGGGAATACCTGCTGCGCGGCGGTTTCATCGTATTCGACGATTTCCACGGCTCGGAGGAATGGGGCGCCTTCATGCGCGGCATCCGCCGCATCTTTCCCGACCGCGAGGTAAGCGAAATCTCGCCCGAAGACGAGATTTTCCACGTGCTGTACGACTTGGAGCGCCGCGAGCAGATTCCCGGTTTGCAGGCGATCTTCAGCGGCCGCGCCTACGAGCGCGACGGGAAAATCCCGCACTGGCGCGGCATCCGCGACGACGAAGGCCGGCTGATGGCGGTGATCAACCACAACATGGACCTGGGCGACGCCTGGGAGCACGCCAATTGGCCGGAGTACCCGGAGCGCTTCACCGCAATGGCCTACCGCATGGGCATCAACTACATCCTCTACGCGATGACCCACTGAGGCCGGCCGCGCCCGCCGCCTCTATCTTCCGAAAAGTTGACGGCGCAGGTTTCTCTGCCGCGCGGGCGCGCGGCTGCCGAATGCTTCGATAACGACCTCGGGCTGCAAGCTGCCCGGAATCGATATCGTCAGCCGGTTGGGTCCGGGCGCCGCAGCGAGAGTCCATTCGACGACGGCCAACCCGAATTCGTCGGAAAGAACGCTGTTTTCCGAAACGCCGCCGTCTCCCGATGGGTCGAAACGAACCTCGACCCCGCGGATCGCCAGCAAATTTTCATCCGTAACCTGGATGAAAATCGCATACGGCAGCGGCTGCCCCGCATCGCCGGTGCGCAAGCGCTCGCGCGAGTCCCCGAACAGAATCTCCAACGGCAGGATGCGCGCAGCCCTCAGCGGAGCGGTCGATGCGTGAACGCTGACCACGCCGCGGGCGGTCTCGAAATCGGGACCGGCGGCCCCCGTAATCCTGGCCGTTCCTCCCTCGGCGGCCTCGACGGCAATGCGCGCAAAGTCGCTTTTCGCCGGAATGACAACCTGCTCCGGAAGCGCAACCGCGGCCGTATCCGATTGCAACTCGACCGTGACCGGATGCGCCGGCGCCTCCGCGCGGAACACGGCGATCTCCGCAGAGCCTCCCTGCAGCAGGCCGATCGCCGGCCAGGAAGAAAACGCCAACTCGTTTCTCAGTTCGGTTTCGGCGTTCCCGCGCCGCCCTGTCATCTCGTCGAAAAAGTCATCGAACGCGGCGCGGAAACGCTCTACCTTGGCCAGAGATTCCGCCGCCGGCGGGCGGCCCTCTTCATGCAGCAACAGGAAAGCGTATCGAAAATTCCGCTGCGCGATGGAAGCATCGGGAATCCGGCGCCCGTGCGCCTCGACAATATCCTCGATCGAAATATCGACCCGCTCTCCATTGAAGAAAACGCCGGCCAACGGTTCGTGGGCAGGCGAAAACAGGTCGTCTTCGATGTCGGCATTGCGCACGAAAAACGTATCCGCAACTTCCCCGGGCGGCAGCAGCCCCATCAAATAAAGGTCAAGCGAACTGAACCCCTCGACCGTGCCGACGGTTTCGAACCTGAACTCCCCGCCGCCGTGGTCGACGATGCGGTTGCCTTCCAGCAACGAGGCTTCGGAGTTCATGAAATAACTCCAGTGGCTCTGTTGCCTGCCCAGCAACTCCGCCGAAAAGAGGTTGCGGGCGTGATCGATAAACAGCGCGCGCGCCAGAAAGCGGTGGCCGGCCTCATGAGCCAGTATCGTCAGCGGCGTGTTCAAGCCCAAGCCGAAGCGGGAAGATATCCGCTCGTGCGGGTCGTCCGGGTAGTTGTCGAGCAGCCCCATGTACATCAAGCCCTGCAGGCGGCGCGGCGATCCCAGAAGGGCGCCGATATCGACCAGATTCCTCGTTTCCAGCGGAGGCGGCCAGAATCCGATGCCCAGCACCGTATTGCGCACCGGCAGATAAAAAGCGAACGCATCGGTCTCGAAGCCGAGATCGAAGTCGTGAAAGACAACCAGGAAATCGTAAGCGTCCTCGAATCCGCGGTAGAAACTTTGCGACAGCGCGCCCAGGTTGAGCACGGCGTCCTGGAATATCTCCAACACGGAGCCGCGGAAGACTTCCTCTGACGGAGCGCTGAAATCCGCCGCCTGCGCTTCGCCGGATCCGTCTCCCGCTCCCAGGCCGACGACTGCCGAGGTCAGGTTCGCCTGCGCATACGAGAACTCGACCGCCCCGTTTGCGAAAAGCGCGGCCTGAAAGGTCTGCGGGGCGCCGTCCCCGGTCTGGCTGTAAGGAGGAACGGACGACCAGGTGACGACCAGCCGATCGGCGGCGCGGCGCGCATGCACGGAGGCGCCGGGAATGCTGGGGTCCAGGTCAGCGAACAGCGGGCAAATCCGCGGGCCGCCGGCCAGCACCCTGGCGGCGTTGCGCGCGGTAATTTCGGTATCCGGGGCGTCGAACGTCAAATTCCCGTCGGAATTGATCCAGACTTCGCGGAACGTCCGGCCAAAGAACGGAAAATCGAACTCCAATGGAATCCGCTCCGAATCGTCGTCGCCCAATTCGACCCCGTCGCCGCGTTCCGGGCGGAATGCAATCGGCTCGACGGCGGCCGTATAGCCGTTCTCTCCCTCGACCGGCAGCAATTTGACGGTCAGCCCGTTCAAATCGAAGGGAAATTCCTGTTGAAAGACGCCGGCGCTCGTATCGAGAACGGCGATTTCTCCGCGCCGCGCCGCCGCCGGCCTCGGAACCGCCTGACGAGCGCCGGGCGGCTTCAGCAAGACGGGGCGCATCTCCTGCTGCCGGTTGAGCAGCCGGAACGTAACGGGATCGAACACGTCCGGCTCGCCGGAAGACTCGGCCCAAACTTCAGCCGCGGCGAAGCTCAGAGCGGCGGCGGCAACCGAAAGAATGCTCGCCCGCCGCCGCCCGTTCCCCGCCATGCTTTCGTAATGATACGAAACCCGCGCAGGCCGGCGGAGCGGCGGCATGATAAACTCCCTTGAGGGACAGTCGGAAAACGGCGCCGCCGTTTCCTCAGGCCGTTCCGCTCTCCCCTGCAAGAGGCATCCGCGCCCGTGTTTCTCGCACTCGAAGAACGTCTCCGCGAATCCGTATCGCGCTGCGTCTCGGCCAAGTACGGCATCGACGATATTCCCGTCGTGGTCGAGCTTCCGCGCCGTCCGGAATTCGGCGAACTGGCTCTGCCGCTGTGCTTTGCCCTGGCCAAGCGCCTCAAGCGCCCGCCGCGGCAAATTGCCGAGGAACTGGCGGCGAATCTGCCCGCCGTCAAGGGCGTCCGCTCGGTGGAAATCGCGGGCGGCGGTTATCTCAACGTCCGCTTCGACCGCGGGGCCTACGCGGTTGCCGTCCTGACGCAGGCGCCGCCAAGCGCCGCCGCCGGCGGATCGAAAATCATCGTCGAGCACACCAACATCAACCCCAACAAGGCGGCGCATATCGGCCACTTGCGCAACGCCGTGCTGGGCGACACGCTGACGCGCATGCTGCGCGCCCTGGGCCGCGAGGTCGAAGCGCAAAACTACATCGACAACACGGGCGTTCAGGTCGCCGACGTCGCCGCCGCGTTTCACTTCCTGGAGCGCCGCTCCCCCGGCGATGTCGAGGCGCTGGCGGCCGACCCCGAAACCGCGTTCGACCGCTACTGCTGGGACCTCTACGCGGCCATTTCGCGCCACTACCAAGAGCATCCCCAATCGCTCGACTGGCGGACACAGGCTCTTGCGGCGATCGAATCCGGCGCCGGCGAAATCGCCGCCATCGCCCGCATCGTATCCGACGCCGTCGTCGATTGCCATCTCGACACGATGCTGCGCATCGGCGTGGAGTACGACGTGCTGCCCCGCGAGAGCGAAATCCTCCATCTTGAATTCTGGTCATCGGCCTTCGCTCTGCTCAAGCAGCGCGGGGCGATTCACCGCGAAAACACGGGGAAAAACGCCGGCTGCTGGGTCATGCCCGCCGAAAACTTCCGCGATGCGCCCGCCGGGTCGAGGCCCGACCGCGGCCGGCCGGCGGACGAAGACGCCGAAGCAAGCGCTTCCAAGGTCATCGTCCGCTCCAACGGCACGGTTACCTACGTCGGCAAAGACATCGCCTATCAACTTTGGAAATTCGGGCTGCTGCCCGGAAAAGACTTCCATTACGCGCCTCTGCGGCGCTACGCGGACGGCCGCCGGGCATGGGTTTCGTCCGCCGATGCGCGGGCTTCTTCAGGCGAAGCCGCGGCTCCCGCGTTCGGCGCCGCCGCCGAAGTCTATAACGTCATCGACGCACGGCAGGCGTACCTGCAAGACGTCGTCCGCGCCGCGCTGCGCCTGCTGGGGTACGAGCGGCAGGCCGAGCGCTCCATCCATTTTTCCTACGAAATGGTGGCGCTGTCTCCGCGCTGCTGCGCCGAGCTCGGCATCGAGTTGTCGGCGGAAGACCGCAAACGCCCATACGTCGAGGTTTCGGGACGCAAGGGGCTGGGCGTCAAGGCCGACGACCTGATCGACCGGCTGATCGACACGGCGTTAGTCGAGGTCAGAGACCGCCACCGCGATCTCGGCGCAGCCGCCTGCCGCGAAATCGCGGAACAAATCGCGGTCGGCGCCCTGCGCTATTTCATGCTGCGCTTTACGCGCACCACCGTAATCGCCTTCGACTTCGCCGAGGCGCTCGCTTTCGAAGGCGAAACCGGCCCCTATCTGCAGTACGCGGCCGTCCGCGCAAAAAACATCCTGCGCAAATTCGAGCAGGCCGCGGGCGCGCCGCCCGATTTCACAAGCCTGCATTCGCCGCAAGCATGGTCGCGGCATCTGGACGAAGACCTCTGGCAGTTGCTGCTCGCGGCTTCCCGCTCGCGCTGGGCCGTTTCCCGCGCCGTTGCCGCCGGCGAACCGGCGCAACTCGCCCGCCATGCCTTCGAACTGGCCCGTTCATTCAACAATTTCTACCACCGCAGCCACATCCTCAAGGAACAGGACCGCGAGAAACAAACCGTGCTGCTGGCGGTCGTCCGCTGCGTGCTCGACGAGTTGACCCTGCTGTTTTCGGTCATGGGCATCCCCGCCCCGGACGCGATGTAGAGCGCTTCCGCCGCCCCGCCGCGGGCCGTGATGGATACTGAAAACCGATGCGCTCATGGGCGGTTATCGACCTTGACCGGCTCGTTGCCAACTATCGGGCGATTGCGCGCGCGGCCGGCCCCGCGGTTACGCTGCTCAACGTCGTCAAAGCCAACGCATACGGCCACGGCGCCGCCGCCGTCTGCCGCGCGCTCGAAGCCGCCGGCGCGTCGCACTTCGCCGTATCGAGCCTCGATGAGGCCGCCGCTCTGCGCGCCGGCGGCGGCAAGGCGGCGCTGGTCGTCCTCAACGGCCTCGAGCAAGAGGAAACAGCCGAAGCCGCGGCCTTGAACGCGCAGCCGTTCGTCAACAACGCGCGGCAGCTCGAGCAATGGAGCGCGCAAGGCCGCAAGCTGGGGCGGCGCCTGCCCTGCCACGTCAAGCTCAACACGGGCATGAACCGGTCGGGCTTCGACTTCGACCCGCATTGCCCGACGCAGAAAACGGCTTTTCTGGAGATGCTTCATGCGGCCGCGGGCGTCGAAACGGTCGGTATCGCCACCCACCTGGCCTCGGCTGAGAATTTCGCCTCCCCGGATGCGGAACGACAACTCGCTCTGTTTGCCGCGCAGTCTGCGGCGCTCGAGGCGGGCGGCCTGCGTCCGCGCCATGTCCACGCCGCGAACAGCGCCGCGCTGGCCTACGGACGCAATGCGCCGGCGGCGTCCGGCCTGCGCTGCACCATGGCGCGGCCCGGCCTGGCCCTGTACGGCTACGTCAGCGACAGCGCGCCGCGCGGACGCGAACCTGCGTTCGCCGTCAGCCCGATCCTCGAATGGAAAACCCGCGTTCTCGAAATCCGCTCGGTAGCGGCCGGCGCCGCCGCGGGCTACGGAGCGGCCTACCGCGCCGAACGCGATATGCGCATCGGCCTGCTTGCCGTCGGCTACGCGGACGGCTTCCGCCGCGGCCTGTCGAACCGCGGCGCGGTCGCCGTGCGCGGCGTACGGCGGCGCGTCATCGGCGCGGTCAGCATGGACCTGACGCTGATCGACCTTTCGGCGGAGCCCGCGGCGCAAATCGGCGACGAGGCCGTGTTGCTCGGCCCCGCAGCCGACGACGCCAAAGCCGCCGCCGAGCGCCTCGGAACCATCCCCTACGAAGTCCTGTGCGGCATCTCGGAACGAGTCGAGCGGCGCTACCGGCCAATCCCGCCGGCAGGCCGCGGCTAAAACGGCGTGAGCGGCGCGGCGGAGGCCGCGGCACGGGCCGCTGTTCAGAGTTTCCCTAGACCTTCGCCAATCGCCGCAAGAGCGTTCTGTACTCGTTGATGAACTCCGGTATCTTCTTGCCCTGTTCATAGAATATATCCGAAGGGTATCCGTGTTCTTCATCCAACTCGAGAGCTTTCCTGACCTTCTTCACCGTATTGACTTCGACCTCAGCGCCCTCGCTCCTGTAGGCCACTTGTGTCCACAGCGGCCTATCATCGACTTCCCGTTCTATGTTTATTTTGTTTCCAGGCAACACATTGGAATTGCAATCATATCCATTGAGTATTTTAAGAAATTTTTTCCACTTTAACGGGTGTTCATGCTTCTCTACGACGCGCAAGTGCCCGTGAAGCCACTTCGCAATGCAAAGCACCTCTGCATCGCTATCCCGTACGGTCTCTCCGGCATCATTCTGAGTGCCACTAGACGCTACCTTGAGTAATAGGTCATACAGTTCTTCCTCTGTCGCATCTATCCGATAACCATTCCTGCCTGCAAAGCCTAGTGTCGCCACCAGAGCCGTCCGTTTGTTTCCATTGTGAAACGCGTGGTTTAGAACGATAGAGTGAAGCAACGCTGCGCCGGCCATGGCCGCGGTCGGGTACTTGTTTGTTCGCCCCAAAGCGGTCTTTGGACGATGCGCCGCTGACTCAAGCAGGCCCTGGTCGCGCACACCCGGCGGATCTATCGGGTCCTCCGATTGTCTGCACTTTTCCACCAGTAAATCATGTATCTCGACGATATCATTCGGCGTCAAGTGGCTGATCGGTTGTTCCTTGCCAATGATCTCTGGACGCGGTTCATGACGCTTTTGTGCGGGCTTAACGGTCCGGTCTTCGCGGATGGTGTTCGATGTCGGCGTGTCGGGCTGTTTTTCCGGCGCCGTCTCCGGCGCTCTGAGACCCAAAACCTCTTCGGCATGCCGCATTTGCCCAGCGGCCACTCTCTTGAGGCGTCGTTTCTTCAAGACGTCCTCGTTGAGAAGGCGGCTTCGAACTTCCTCTTCCGGCATTCCGGCGCGCAACGCCAAGTCCGAAACACGACGAGCGTCGGGAGTTTGCCTGCGGAGCTCCAATGCTGCGCGCGCAACAGCCAAACGGCTCTGAGGAACGGAGTCATACGGGCGCGCCACCGCGATGCCGGCCGATTTCAAGAAAAAGATCGCATCCTCTGCCGACATCCCGGCCTCGGCGGCAAGTCGCTGAACAGTCGTTTTCGTCCTGGGCATGTGATGTCACCCGAGAAATCCGCTTCGGCGATGCACTCGTCTTGGCCCTCCGCGAGGCGCAGATCGGAACACTTATAGAAGGTAATTCGCAGGCAAAACGATTCAGTGTAGCATCGTGAGGACATCGGCAAGTATCGTAAACTTTTGCGCGAGCAACGCATCAGCAAAACGCCATGTCGGACCTTTCCGATGCCGTCGCCGGCGAGACAGCGTACAACGGATCGCCGTCCAACGACGCGGCGATCCGGGATCGACGCCCGGAACCGGAACCGCTTCTTGGAAGGATAGGGGTATATTGGGGGATTCATGCGGATTCGCGGCGCATTGTTCCGGAAACGAGGGGTACTCTGCAACGGCGGGCGCGGGCGTATGACGCAAACAAGCCGTTGCTTGCGCGGCGCTCTGCGCCTTGTTGCCTGCGCCGCGTTGACCGCGGCGGCCGCTTGGGCGCAGTCTTCAGCCGGCGGGACAATCGAGACGGTCGCGGGAACGGGAACTCCCGGCTACAGCGGAGACGGTGGACCGGCGACGGAGGCGCAGTTGAACTACCCCGAAGACGTGGCGGTGGACGGCTTGGGCAACATCTACATCGCCGATACGAACAACAACCGCATCCGCAAGGTGGATGCTTCCACGGGGAACATTTCTACCTTCGCGGGAGGCGGAGATCCGTACCGACTCGGCGCCGTCGGCGTAGCGGTGGACGCGTCGGGCAACGTGTATATCGCCGATAATAACAACCGCCTGGTCCACAAGGTGGATGTTTCCACGGGAAACATTTCTATCTTCGCGGGAGGCGGGAGACTTTTTGGCTCCCGCGCGGAAGGAGCCGCGGCAAGGGCTGTACAAATCCAGCCCAGAGGCTTGGCGGTGGACCGGTTGGGCAACGTGTACATCACCGAATCGGGCTACGACCGCGTCTACAAGGTCAATGCCGCCGGCATTGTCTCTACTGTCGCCGGGACGGGAGAATCGGGCTACGGAGGAGACGGAGGAGCAGCCACGTCGGCACAGTTGCTCCCCAACGACGTGGCTGTGGATGGCGCAGGCAATCTTTACATCGCCGATGCCGTCAACCACCGCATCCGCAAAGTGGATGCTTGCACAGGGAATATCTCCACGATCGCCGGCACGGGGACGGAAGGCTACGGCGGGGACGGCGGACCGGCAACGTCAGCGCATTTGGGCGTCCCCCGCAGCGTAGCGCTGGACTCGTCAGGCAACCTCTACATTGCCGACACGCAGAACCAACGCATCCGCAGGTGGATGCGGCGGGCAATATCTCCACCGTGGCGGGAAACGGGGAGTGGGACTACAGCGGAGACGGCGGACCGGCGACTCAAGCGCAACTCGCCCAACCCTACGGCGTGGCTGTGGACGCTTCAGGCAACATCTATATCGCCGACCACAGCAACCACCGCATCCGCAAGGTGACGATGCCGACGACTCAAGCTTCAAGCCCGCCGGTCGCCTCCTCGATAAGGGCGTCCGCCGCAACGTTGTCATTTTCTCTGCGGCAGGGCGCGGCGTCGCAGAGCCAAACGCTCATCCTGACCGCCGGACCCGGAGGCGCGAACTTCACGGTGACTTCCGACCGCAACTGGCTCAGGGCGCAGCCGAGCAGCGGCAGCCTGAGCGCAGGCCGAACGAGAATGCTCACGGTCACGGCCGACCCGGCGGGACTGGATGCGAGAACGCACAACGCACAACTGCGCATCGCCGCCGTTGGCGGCTGCGCGGCCCCTGTGGAAGTCTCGTTGGCAGTGCAGCCGGCGCTCCCCTCGATCACGGCGTCCTCGCCCTCATTGTCGTTCTCACTGCGCCAAGACGCCCCGGCGCAGAGCCGGACGCTGCGCCTGACCGCCGGGCTCGGAGGAGCGAACTTCACGGTGACATCAGATCGAAGCTGGCTCACGGCGCAGCCGACCCGCGGCAGCCTGAGCGCGGGCGGGTCGAGAACGCTCACCGTCACGGCCAACCCGGCGGGACTGGATGCGGGGACGCACAATGGACAACTGTTCATTTCCGTCTCCGGCGGCGACACTGTGAGCGTAGCGGTCTCGTTGACGGTGCAGCCGGCGCGCCCCTCGATCACGGCGTCCCCGGCAGGGTTGTCGTTCACTCTGCGCCAAGGCGCCGCGGCGCAAAGCGGAACGCTCATCCTGACCGCCGGGGCCGGAGGCGCGAGCTTCACGGTGACTTCCAATCGAAGTTGGCTGACGGCGCAGCCGAGCAGCGGCAGCCTGACCGCGGGCGGGTCGAGAACGCTCACCGTCGCGGCCGACCCGGCGGGGCTGGATGCGGGGACGCACAGCGGACAACTGCGCATCGCCGTCGAAGGCGGCGCCGCGGTCCATGCGGCGGTCTCGCTGCAGGTGACGGCCGCCGCGGCCGGCTGGACTATCCGCACTGTTGCGGGAACGGGAACGGGCGGTTTCAGCGGGGACGGGGGATTGGCGATCTCCGCCCAACTGCTCAACCCCCATGACGCGGCGGCGGACGCCGCGGGCAACCTGTACGTCGCCGATTCGTTCAACAACCGCATCCGCAAGGTCGATGCCGCGGGCGGTATCGTCACTGTGGCGGGAAGCGGGGAATCGGGCTACGGCGGCGACGGCGGACCAGCGATTCAGGCGCAATTCGCCCAACCCGTCGGCGTAGCGCTGGACGCCGCGGGCAACCTCTATATCGCCGATTGGGGCAACAACCGCGTCCGCAAGGTCGATGCAGCGGGCAATATCTCCACCGTCGCCGGGACGGGAGAGAGCGGCTACGGCGGAGACGGCGGACCAGCGATTCAGGCGCAACTCAGCCGGCCCTACGGCGCAGCGGCGGACGCCGCGGGCAACCTCTATATCGCCGATTGGGGCAACAACCGCATCCGCAAAGTCGATGCCGCGGGCAATATCTCCACCGTCGCCGGGACGGGAGAAAGCGGCTACAGCGGAGACGGCGGACCGGCGGCTCAAGCGCAACTCGCCCAACCCTACGGCCTGACCGCGGACGCCGCGGGCAACCTCTACATCGCCGATTCGTTCAACAACCGCATCCGCAAAGTCGATGCCGCGGGCGTCATCTCCACGGTTGCGGGGAGCGGAGAGCCGGGCTACGGCGGAGACGGCGGACCGGCGATTCAAGCGCAACTCGCCGGCCCCGTCGGCGCAGCGCTGGACTCCGCAGGCAACCTCTACATCGCCGACGGCAACAATCAACGCATCCGCAAGGTCGATGCCGCTGGCGTCATCTCCACGGTTGCGGGAAACGGAGAATCGGGCTACGGCGGAGACGGCGGCGCGGCGCTTCGCGCGCAACTCGCCCAACCCCGCGGTCTGGCCGCGGACGCCGCGGGCAACCTCTACGCCGCCGACAGCGGCAACCACCGCATCCGCCTGCTGACGCCGGCCGGAGCCGCGCCGCGGATTGCCTCGGGCGGGGTCGTGCTGGCCGCCGGAACCCCCATCGTGCGGCGCATCGCCCCCAACGCCCTTGTCTCGATCTTCGGGCAGGATTTCGCGCTGCCGGGCAGGCGGACTTTGGTCGTGGACGCCGCCTCCGGCCTGATTGCCTCCAATCTGGCTTCGACCTGCCTGGAGATCGGCGGCGCGGGCGCCCCGCTGTTCCTGGTTTCGCCGACCCAGATCAACGCCCAGGTCCCGCACGGCCTGACGGCGGAGCAGGCGGTGGTGACGGTCGTCCGCGGCTGCGGGACGGCGAACGAGCGGCGCAGCGCGGCGGCAACCGTTGCCGCCGCGGCGGTCTCGCCGGCGTTTTTCAACGCAGTCAACAACCCCGACGGGCGCAACCCGGCCATAGCGCTGCGCGGCGGCGGCAACGGCGGCTTGGTTGGTTCTCCCGAATTGGGCGCGGCGTACTCCCCGGCCGAGCCGGGCGAAACGGTCACGCTGTACGGAACGGGTTTCGGCGCGACCGAGCCGCCGTTGGAGGCGGGGCGCATCCCGGGAGTTGCAGCGCAACTGATTCAAGCGCCGATCTTCAGTTTCGGCGGCATGGCGGTTCCGCCGGAAGACGTCGTTTACGCGGGCGCGGCGCCGTGCTGCGCGGGGCTTTACCAGTTCACGGTGCGCCTGCCGCGCGGCCTGCCGGACGGCGATGCAGCCGTCGCGGCGACGGTGCAAGGCGTCTCGACGCCTCGAGGCCCGTTCCTTGCGGTCCGCCGGCCGTAAGCGGCGCGGGAGGCGCGCCGGCTGTTCCCTTGCCTACGGCGCGATCATGAGTTCGGCTTCGTTGCTGCCCACGCCGTCGGCATAGATGCGCAGTACGCCGACGCCGGCGGGCGCAGCCGCAGGCAACTCGACCTCGACGACGTACGTCCCGATGTAGCCGCCCGCGAGCCGCGCTGAAACGACGCGCAGCGGAGCGCCGTTCAACGACGCGTTGATCCGGGCGGCCGGCTTGGGAGGATCGACGAGCGGAGCCGCAAAGCCGGCGGGCCACTCGGGAACGACCCGCCCCAAACCCGTCGCCATAATCAGCAGCCGCGAGCCGGGCCGCGCCGGACGATGGATACCGATAACCGCGCCGCTGCCCGCGTCGAGCGCCAACGGAACGCCGTCCTCGATGAAGATCGCCGGCGACACCCGGGCAAAGGGAACCGACAGCGCGAACTTCCGCGCGCCCGACCACAGCGTGAGATCGAGGGAATTGCCGCTTTGGCCGAAAGGCGCCTGCAATTGCGTCTCCAGCCCTCCCCGCGACAGGATCGGAGCGGTCTCATTTCCGGCAACGGCGCGGTCCGCGGCCATCCCGCGAATCGTAATCAGGCTGCCCGGCGCCGCCGGGCGGCGCGACAGGTCGGCGGCGTTCAACGCCCGAATCGCCTCTTCCACCACGGGAACCCTTGCCCGATAGACGCCGTATCCCGTTTGCGCGGCGTACAGGCGCCCGGTCGAAAAATCCACGGCCAAGTCGTCCACGGCTTTCGCCGGCAGGTTGCCGTTCAAGCGGCGCCAGTCCCCTGCCGGCCCCGGTTTGTCGAGATCGACCCGGCTGTAGAATACGCCCTCCGCGCCCGCGGCATAGACGGCGCGCGCTTCCGGGTGTCCGACAACCGCCGTCCATTCGCCCGCGGGCAGATTGCCGCCGATATCGTCCCAAAAGACGCCGCCGTTCGTCGAGCGCAGCACCCGCGGGCCGACAACCGCCAGCGCGGCCGCGGGATTTCGCGGATCGACCCATATCCTTGCGACCCGCCGCTCCTGCGCGTCGCGGAAAGACAACCGCCAATCTTCCCCGCCGTCGGAGGAAACGACGATGCGGCCGTCGGACGTTCCCGCCCAGAGCCGCCCGTTCGCCGCCAGCGCGGTCAGATAGCGCCGCCGCGGGTCTTCGCACGGGGACGCGGCGCAGGCCGTCAAATCCGGCGAAATGGGCGCCCCGTCTTTCCATACCCGATATGAGGCCTCGAATCCCGCGGGCAGCAGCAACGGCCGCGGCGCGCGGCGCGCGGCGTCTTCTCCGCCCCATTGCGCCGCAAACCGCGCCGGCGTCCGCCGCAACTGCCAGAACGCGGCGGCGCCCAAGCCGGTCAACTCCAGTTCGCCCATGGAATCGACCGCGAGGCGTACGCCGTCCGCTGCCGTCATGGGCAGAAACCGCGCCCGCGGAAAGTTCGGCAGCGTCCGATTGAGACTGCTCCAGGTAATCCCGCGATCCACCGACTTCCACAGGCCCATCGCGTTGCCGACGACCACGAAATCGGGATGCAACGGGGAAAAGGCAATCGCGGCTTGCCCTTCGCCGATGACCGACCCCGAACCGCTGTTCGTCAAATTCAACCAACTCCGGCCGCCGTCGAGCGAGCGCAACAGATCGCGGCCCAAAGAGTACTGCGCGGCGGGGGCGAAGGGGTCGCGCACGACCCGCTCCCGCGTCCCGCCGCCCGCTCGCCCGGCCGGCGCATCCGCATCCGCGCTGAACCAGGTCTCTCCCAGATCGGCGGTCGCCCAGACGCCGCCGGAGCGAAGCGCGGCGTACAGCACGGCGCCGTCGGGGGAAAACCAAGTATCGGCAACGGCCGCCCCCGCCGGGCCGGCCAGCCCCAGTTCGATTCCGCCACGCCCCGCGGGTTTCCAGCGGATATCCTGTCCGAAAGCCGGAAAGCACAGCGCCGCGGCCAACGCGCCAAGCGATGCCCAGATCCGAACTTGCCGTGTCAGCCGCACTCCGTTTCCTCTTGCCGCCGGGCGGCGATTCGCGCCCCGGCCGCGGATATCCCGTGAAAACGCCCCAATTCATACAGTAACCTATTGAAAACCGGTATCGGCAAACCGGCTGAAGGAGGCGTCATGAACGGTAACGGCTGTCCGCAAACGAAAGGAAGCATGTCGAGGCGGGAATGGATGCGGCTGACGGCCGGCGCGGCGGCCGCGGGCGCCGCGCTCCCCTCCCCAATGAAAGCGCAAGCGGCGCGGGCAAACGGGCCGAACGTTCTTTTTATCGGCGTGGACGACTTGAACGACTGGATCGGCCCGCTCGGCGGACATCCGCAAACGCAGACTCCCCATCTCGACGCGCTGGCCAAGCGCGGCGTGACGTTCACCCGCGCCTACTGTCAGGCGCCGTCGTGCAACCCTTCGCGGACAAGCCTGATGACGGGCATTCGGCCTTCGACTTCCGGCGTGTACAACAACACCGACGTTTGGCGCAAAGCCCTGCCCGACGCCGTAACCCTGCCGCAGCATTTCATGCTGCACGGCTACCGCGTACTGGGCGGCGGCAAAACGTTTCACGGCTCGCAAAACGACGCCGCATCCTGGGAGGCGTACCGCCAATTCAACGGATTCCTGCATCCGCCCGACACTCCGGTCAACAAGATTCCCGGAGCGGGGCATTTCGACTGGAGCGCCCTGAACGTCAAGAACGAGGAAACAACCGACGCGCAACTGGCCGACTGGGCGGCGGATTATCTGAAAAAAGATCACGACCGGCCGTTTTTCCTGGCCGTGGGCTTCTACCGCCCGCATCTGCCCTGGTACGCGCCCGCGAAACACTTCGACCGCTTCCCGCCGCAAAAGACGGAGTTGCCGGCCACGTTGGACGGCGACGTTGACGACGTGCCCGAATCGGCGCTGCGCAGCTTCCACGACCACGAAAACGTCACCGGCGCGGGGCAATGGAACAAAGCGGTCGCAGGCTATCTTTCCTGCATCAACTATGCGGATTCCAACGTCGGCCGCGTGCTGCAGGCGCTCGAAGAGGGGCCGCACGCGGACAATACGATCATCGTCGTCTGGAGCGATCACGGCTGGCAACTCGGCGAAAAGAAGCAATGGCGCAAGTTCACGCTCTGGGAACGCTCCGCGCGGGTGGTGATGATGCTTGCCGGCCCCGGAGTCGGCGCCCGCGGCGCGAAGTGCGGCCGCACGGTCGAGCTGCTCGACCTCTACCCGACCCTCGTCGATCTGTGCGGCCTGCCGAAACGCCGCGAGATCGAAGGCAAAAGCCTGCGCCCGCTGCTGGCCGACCCCGAAGCGCCTTGGGACAAGCCCGCGATCACCAGCATCAGCGCCGACAAGGCAACCGTGCGCACGGAACGTTGGCGCTATACCCGGCATCCCGACGGCGAGGAACTCTACGACCACGGCAACGACCCGCGCGAGTGGCGCAACCTGGCGTCGAACGCCGAGTACGCAGAAACGAAGACGGCATTGGCCGCGCTGCTGCCGAAAAACCCGTCGCGCAGGAAAATCATCCGCTTCGCCGACCTGCCGGCAAACGAACGCCGGCTGCAGCCGACCGCCCCGGGGCGCCGCCCGATGTCCGACCCGACGAATTACGTTCCCCTGAAAGACATGATCGACTAGGCCGGCGGCGCTCCGCTTGCAGGGCAGCCGTTGCCGGAACGAGTGATTGTAAAATAGACGGTATGGCGAAAGCGACTTTTGGAGCCGGTTGTTTCTGGGGCGTCGAGGCGGCCTTCCGCAATGTTCCGGGGGTGGCCGACGCCTTGGTCGGCTACGAAGGCGGCCACTGCGAAAATCCGTCCTACAAAGACGTTTGCCGCGGCGATACGGGGCATGCCGAGGTCGTCGAGGTCGAGTACGACCCCGAAAGGGTTTCGTACGAAACGCTGCTGGAGGCCTTCTGGAATGCGCACGACCCCACGCAGGTCAACCGCCAAGGGCCGGACTTCGGCGAGCAGTACCGCAGCGTGATCTTCTACCACACGCCCGAACAGAAGACCGCTGCGGAGGAGTCGAAACGGCGCCTGGACGCCTCGGGACGGCTGTCGGCGCCGGCAGCCACCGCAATCGAGCCCGCGGCCGTGTTTTACGTTGCGGAAGACTACCACCAGCAATATCTGGCCAAACGCGGCATGGCCGCTTGCCATGCGTAGCCGACGCCCCCGGCAAATCGTCCAAATACCCGCACAAACATGGAATACCGCAGATTAGGCAGCACCGACCTCGAAATTTCCGTCCTCGGCTACGGCGCTTCCCCGCTCGGCAACGAGTTCGAGGAAATCGACGAGCTCGAAGGAGAGCGCGCCGTGCATATGGCCATCGACCACGGCGTAAATTTCTTCGACACCTCGCCCTACTACGGGCGGACGCTCTCGGAAGAGCGCTTGGGCAAGGCGCTGGGAGCCAAACGCAAAGACATCGTTCTGGCCACCAAATGCGGCCGCTACGACATCGACAAGTTCGATTTTTCCGCGGAGCGCGTGCGGCGCAGCATCGAGGAATCGCTGCGCAGGCTGCGCACGGACTACATCGATATCTTCCAGATGCACGACATCGAATTCGTTGATCGCGAACAGATCGTCGGCGAGGCGCTGCCCGCCGCCCGCGAGATGCAGCGGCAAGGGAAGTGCCGCTGCGTCGGTATTACCGGGCTGCCGCTGGGCATTCTCAAAGACGTTGCCTCGCGCGCCCCCGTGGAAAGCATCCTTTCTTACGCCCGCTACAACCTGATGGTCAGGGATCTCGATGACGTGCTGCGCCCTTTCTGCGAAGAAAACGGCATCGGCGTAATCAACGCCTCGCCGCTGCATCTGCGTATCCTGACCGAGCGCGGGGCGCCGGAATGGCACGCCGCGGCGCCGGAAGTGCAAGAAGCCGGCGCAAAGGTCGCCGCATTGTGCCGCTCCGCGGGCGTCGATGTCGCCGACGTTGCCCTGAAATTCTGCTTCGACTACCCCCATTGCGCGAGTACGCTGGTAGGCATGTCGAAGACGCGGCACGTGCGCAAGAACCTCGCCGTGTTCGACTTCGAAACGCCGCCGGATCTGCTGCGGCGAATCGAAACTCTGGTCGAGCCGGTAAAAAATCGGATATGGCCGACCGGCCTTCCCGAAAACCAGGATTGACGGCGGATTGCCGGCCCGGCGGGGCATGACGCAGCCTTATGAAGATCGACTCCCATCATCACTTCTGGAAATACAACGAGAAGGAATACGGCTGGATGGACGAGCGCATGGCGCGCATCCGCCGCGATTTCTTGCCGGCGGACCTCAAGCGGGAAATCGATCGCGCCGGAATCGACGGCGTCGTTTCGGTCCAGGCGCGGCAAACCGTGGAGGAAACGCGCTTCCTGCTCGCCCTTGCTGAGCGGCGCGAGTTCATCAAGGGAGTCGTCGGCTGGGTCCCGTTGATCGACCCGAACGTCCGCGAGGCGATGGCGGAGTTCAGCGCCCAAGAAAAGCTCAAGGGTTACCGTCATGTCCTGCACGATGAACGGGATGACCGCTACATGATGCGCGATGACTTCAATTCCGGAGTCAAGGCCGTCACGGAAGCGGGACTGATCTACGACATTCTGATTTTCGAAAAGCATCTGCCGCAGACAATCGAGTTCGTTGACCGCCATCCGCGTCAGGTTTTCGTCGTCGATCACATCGCCAAGCCGCGCATCCGCGACGGCTACCTTTCGCCTTGGCAAAGCCGTATCAACGAGCTGGCGCGCCGCGAGAACGTTTACTGCAAGATATCGGGGCTGGCCACGGAAGCCGATTGGCAAAACTGGACCGAGGCCGAATTGAAGCCCTATCTCGATACGGTCGTCGAAGCGTTCGGCCCGAAACGGCTGATGTTCGGTTCGGATTGGCCGGTTTGCCTGCTCGCCGTGGAGTACGACCGCTGGAGCCGGATTATAACGGAATACGTTGCATCCTTGACTGCGGCGGAGCAGTCGCGGATTCTCGGCGGCACGGCTGTCGAGGCGTACAAGCTGTAGTTTTCGCCGCGGGGAGGCGCGCCCATGAAAAAAATCTTGCCGCTGTTGATCGTCGTTTTGTCGGCATCCGCCTCCCTGTCCGCGGCCCGCCCGAACATCGTTTATATGATGGCCGACGATCTCGGCATCGGCGACGTCAAATGCTACGGCGCAGACCGCTGCCGCACCGCGACCCCGGCGCTCGATTCGTTGGCCCGCGAGGGGATGCTCTTCAGCGACGCCCACGCAACCGCCTCGGTCTGCGTGCCTTCGCGCATCGCCATCATGACCGGGCGCTACGCTTGGCGCTTCAAGCCCCCCGATGAGAACGGCCCCTGGGGCTTTCTCAATCCCCGCCTCGCAACCGGCGACTTCACCATCGGCGCGATGCTGCAAGAGGCGGGCTACCGCACCGGCTACGTCGGCAAATGGCATCTCGGTACGCTGATGCAGACGAAAGACGGCAGGAATCAGGGGCTCGATAACGTCGATTACGACCGTCCGTTGAAAATCGGTCCGAACGATTACGGGTTCGATTACAGCTTCATCCTGCCTGGATCGCTCGACATGTACCCTTATGCCTTCGCGCGCAACGGGCGGTTCGTCGGCAACGTCACGGCGCGCAAGGGCTGGAGCGCCTTCAACCGCGTCGGCCCGGCTGAAGAAAACTTCGAAGACTACGCCGTACTCGACGCGTTCGCCGGCGAGGCCGACGCCTTTATCGCCCGCAACGCCGCAAGGGCGAAAGACGGCAAGCCGTTCTTCCTCTACGTAGCGCTGACTGCGCCGCATACGCCGACCAGTCCCAGCCCGCGATTCCAGGGCAGGAGCAAAATCGGCCTGTACGGCGATTTCGTCGAGGAAACCGACGACACGATGGGCCGCGTGCTCCAGGCGTTGGAAAAGCACGGACTGACCGGCAACACGCTCGTTTTCGCTACGTCCGATCACGGCGCGGCCTCGTACGCGGGGAATATCCGCAAGGCGACCGCCGGACAGATACGCGATCTCGAGAAGCTGGGGCACTATTCCAGCGGCATCTACCGCGGCTACAAGTTCACGGTTTACGAGGGCGGCTTGCGCGTACCCCTGCTCGTGCGCTGGCCGGGCAAGGTGAAAGCGGGCTCGCGCTGCGGCCGACTGGTAGGCCTGAACGACCTGGCCGCGACCCTGGCCGATATCCTGGATGTCGATTTGGGAAACAACGCTCCCGATTCGATCAGCTTTCTGCCCCTGCTCGAAAACCCCGAGGCCGGCCCGACCCGCGGCAATCTGGTCATGCAATCGCCGCTGGCGTTCGCGGTGCGGGATGGAAAGTGGAAGCTCGCGCTGACGCCGAGCAGCGGCTCGCGGGGACTGTGGGGCGCGAAGCCGGTTCCCGAAGAGGCTTGGGGGAAGGCTCTGCGCGCGTTCGGCGGCAAGCCGACCGACGCCGATTTGCGCCGCGCCCCTTTCGTTCAGCTTTTCGATCTGGAAGCCGACATCGGCGAAACGAAAAATCTGGCTGCCGCGCAGCCCGAAATCGTTGCCCGCATCTCTTCCTTGCTCGACGAGCAGATCGCCCGCGGACGCAGCACGCCGGGGCCGCAACTGCAAAACGACGTCCGCAAAATCGCCGTCCACCGCAACGCGCAGCCTTGGATCGAACGGTAGCGGCGCGCCGGCGCCGCAGGCCGCGCAGCCCTTTATGCTGCTTGCGCCCCCAATTGCTCGGCCTGGAAATACGCGGCGATGGGGTCGATCAGCACGTCCAGACCGCCCTCGAGCACGCTCTGCAACTGGTGGATCTTGAGGCCGACGCGGTGGTCGGTGATGCGCATCTCGGGGAAGTTGTAGGTGCGGATTTTCTCCGAGCGGTCGCCGGAACGCACCATCGAGCGGCGTTGGTCGGCCTGCTCCGAACGCTGCTTCTCCAACTCGATCTCGTAAAGCCGCGAGCGCAAGACCTGCATCGCCTTCTTGTGATTTTTGATCTGCGATTTCTCGTCCTGGCAGGTAACCACCAGACCGGTCGGAACATGCGTCACGCGCACCGCGGAATAGGTCGTGTTGACCGACTGCCCGCCGGGGCCCGATGAGCAGTAGGTATCGACGCGCAGATCGCTTTCGTTGACCTCGATATCCACTTCGTCGGCTTGCGGCATGACCGCTACCGTCACCGCTGAAGTGTGGATGCGCCCCTGCGTTTCGGTCTGGGGAACGCGCTGGACGCGGTGAACGCCGCTCTCGTGCTTGAGCTTCGAGTAAACGCGCTTGCCGGTGACCAGCGCGATCGATTCCTTGACGCCGCCGATTTCGGAATCGCTTTGCGATGTGATCTCCACCTTCCAGCCCTTCGCTTCGGCGTAGCGGCAATACATGCGGAAGATTTCGGCGGCGAACAGCGTCGCCTCGCCGCCGCCCGTGCCGGCGCGCACCTCCAGCACGACTCCCTTTTCGTCGTTGGGGTCTTTGGGCAGCATGAGTACGCGCATGCTCTCGCTGAGGCTGCGCTGCCTCGCCTCGATCGATTCAATCTCTTCGCGGGCCATGGCGGCCATCTCCGGGTCGGGGTCCGCGAGCATCGTTTGCGCCTCTTCGCGCTGCTCGGCAAGCGACTTCCACTCTTGAAATTTCTCGACAACAGGCGTAATTTCAGCGAGTTGCCTGGCGGTTTTGCGGTAGTGTTTCGGGTCTGCGGCCGCGGTCGGATCGGCCAATTCGGCGGAGAGATCCCCGTACCGTCGTTCGATTTCTTCAAGTTTTGCGATCCACTGCATGGTTGCCCTCGCGCGGCGCCGGCCGGCGGCGCGGCAAGTCCGACGTCAACGGAATCGGCAAAGGCCGCCTATACGGGCTTGGCCGCCTTCTCTCAGGCTACGACAAGTTTGCCGTCGGATTCCGCTTCGAGCGCCATGGCTTCATGGAGGGCGCGAATCGAAACAGCTACCTGGCCGTCTTCGGGAGGCTGCGTGGTGACCCTCTGCAGCCACAGCCCCGGACGCACCATGACGTTGAAAAACCCGCTCTGACGCTTGGCGGCGAAACGAATTGTCTCGTAACTCAAGCCGGCAATGACCGGCAGCAGCGCCAAGCGCGAAAGGAACTGCGCCAAGAACCCGTCGAACGGTACGAGCGCGTAAACCGCGATAGCGACAATCATGACGACCATCAAAAAACTCGTGCCGCAGCGCGGATGCCAAGTGACGAAGCTCTGCGCATTTTCGATGGTGACCTTCTTGCCGGACTCATAATTGAAAACCACCTTGTGTTCCGCGCCGTGATATTCGAAGACGCGCCGGATATCCTTCATCCGCGAGACGGCGTACAGAAACGTCAGAAAAATCGCCAAGCGGATCAACCCTTCGACGATGCTGAAGCCGACCTGATTTTCGAGAAACGGCGCGTAGGCCTGCATTTTCCCAGCAGCGGCCAACGGCAGGAACTTGTACATGAAAATGAAAAAACCCAGAGAAACGGCGATATTGAGCGCCATGACCCAGCCGGGCAATTCCTTCGCTTCGGCCTTGCCGCCGTCCTGCTCTTCACCGGCATCGGCGGCCTGTCTCGCCGAGAAATTCAATGCTTTCATGCCCAGCACCGTCGATTGCCCCAGAGCGCCGCACCCGCGAACGATCGGCAAAGCCCAGAACCTGCTCGTTTCGGACAGCCGCTTGGCCGGCCCCTTCTCGACGGCCATCGAGCCGTCCGGCTTGCGCACGGCGACGCAGTAATGGTGCGGCGCGCGCATCATGACGCCTTCCATGACGGCCTGCCCGCCGATCAGAGGGTCGTCGCCGCTCTCAAGCACGGGCAGCAGTTGCGCATGGGCCGCGAGCCGCATCAGTTGTCGGAGTCGTTGCATGGGAATAAACGCCGGGCAGGCGTTCGATTTCTCAGTTTACGATAAACTGAAAACTCATGTTTCGCAAGCTCTGGCAGACCATCCGGCCGGCCGTTTTCTGGAGCTACCGGCGCGGGTCGTGGCAATACGACCTGATCGTCGCCTTGATCCTCGCATTTATCTTCCTGACCCCCAGGAGCGTTTTCCACGACCGGCCCCGTCCGCCCACGGTTCAGCAAATCGAGCCGCTGAGCGAAGACAGCAGGATGCTTGTATTCTGGGTCGATTCCGATGTCATCGAATCCGCCGCCCCCGAAGAGGCCGACGGCCGCCTGCGCGAGTTGCTGAAGCAGCGCAGCGGCAAGGACTTGCAGGTCATCGACAAGAAACCCGCGACCGACGCCGAGGGCGCCGTGCGCGCCTATCTGGTGTACGCCCAACCGTAATGAGATTGGCAATCGCCGCTTTCCTGTTGGCGGCCCCGCTGCTGCAAGCCGAGCCGGGTCTCGACGCCGTACTGGCCGGCATGGACGCCGCCGCGGCGCAATGGAAGGGCATGCGGGCGAACGCGGTATGGACGAAGTACGTTTCCCTGGTCGATGACAAATCCGTGGAGTCGGGCATGATCGTCGTGCAGCGCGTCGGCGCCTCCCGGATCGATATGCTACTCGAGTTCACCGAGCCAAACCGTTATTTTCTTTCTGTAAAAGATACGAAAGTCGAGATTTACAAACCCAAAACCGCTACTGTCGAGGTTTACGACCTGAGCAAGTCGCGTGAAAAACTCAGGCAGGCGCTGTTGCTCGGCTTTGGCGCCTCCGGCAAATTCCTGAGCGAGCATTACAACCTCGCGGTGACGGGCGAAGAAACCGCCGCGGGCGAAGAGAGCGTCAAGATCGAGTTGCGCCCCAAAAACGACGAAATGGCGCGAAGCTTCGAGAAAATCGAGATGTGGGTGGCCAAAAGAATCTGGCAGCCCGTGCAGCAAAAGGTTTACGAAACGAGCCCCGGCGATTACCGCGTTTACAGCTACAGCGCGGTGGAAATCAATCCGAAATTTTCGCGCGGCAGTTTCAGGTTGAAGACTGCGCCGGGAACGCGCAGGGTGTTTCCGCAGCGCTGAACGCCAAGCGGGCGCCGCGTCAACGCACCAGAACGACCTCGGCCAAATCGCGATCGAGATGGACGCAGTAGGCGCCCGACTTGGGATGCAGCCACATCCCGTTGCGCGGGGCCGGGGTCGGAAATTCGGCGGTCGAACGGTAGAGCGCGCCGCCCGTGTCTTCAACTTCAGGGCTGAGCGGCCCGATATGCAGGTGCGCGTGGCACTGGGTGCGGAAAAAATAACTGTTCTCCGCAATGCCCCAGCGCCCGGGAAAAAGTTCTTCCGCGCGTTCTATCGCGCTTTGCCAGAGTTGCGCGCGCAATGCCGGGGCGAGGCTCGAGGTCGATTGCAATCCGTCGCCGTGCATCCTGGGCAGCGCCAGATAGCGGTTCGGTTTGTGCGGATTGATGTCCTTGAGGAAATAGACCGGCTCGGAACGCTCTTCGGCCGTCTGGCAGAGGCTGCAAACACGCGCTTGAAGCGACGCGGCAGCCGCGTGGTCGCAGGGGCAATCGACAATCGGCCGAGTGGCGACGACCGCGGCGCCGGCAAAAAACAGCAGCGCGGCGATAACCCCGATCTTCGGATACGGCCGGTCGAATGGCAAACGCATCGCGGTTCCGGCGGCGCGTCCGTTTGCTCCCCGCGCCCGCCGGCGTGCTTCAATCAAGGATACCCGAAGGAGAAACCGATGCCTCGTTTTCGAAAAGCCCGCTCAGGGAAACGCTTCTGCGCACTCTTCCCCGCCCTGCTTGCGGCGCTCGGCGCGCCGGCGGCGGAGCGGCGTCCCATGCCGGCCTCGCTGACGCTGCCCCAAGCGGTGAACATGGCGCTGACCGCGAGCCCGGCGCTGCGCCGCGCCGAGGCAGCCTACCGCAACGTCCGCGCCGAGCATATGCTGGCGCGCGCGGCAAACCGGCCGAACGTTGCGCTCATGGCCGGTCAATCCGTGCGCACGATCAATTTGCGGGCAAACGGCATCGACGCCGCCACGTTCCAGGGGTTCGGCAATACGCTCATCCCGGAGAGGTTCGGGGCGTTCGGCACGTTCGACGCGCAATTCATGATGACCGCGGACGTGCTCAATCTCCCCTCTCGGTTCCGACAACGAGCGGCGAAACGGCAAGCCGAGGCCGGCGAGGCGGAGCGCGGCAACGCCCGCGAGCTCATTGTGCTCGAGGTCGTCAGCCATTACGTCGAAGCCCTGCGCTTTCAAGCCCTGGCCTCGACTGCGCGGGAACAGTTGGCCGCGGCCCGCGCGCTGGCGGCGATCACCGCCGACCGCTTCGAACAAGGGGTGGCCGGCGGACTCGACCGGCGGCGCGCGCGCCGTCAGGTTACCGCGGCGCAGCAGGCGGTTTACGAAGCCGAAGCCGCCTTGGAAGCAGCCAAACTGCGGTTGGCCGCCCTGCTTTACGCGGAAATCGATGCAAGCTACGAGCTTGCCGACATACATCGTTTCTTTCGGGCGGAACGCACGGGCGCCGCCGATGTCCTGCGCGCCGCGATGGAGCGCCGCCCGGACTACCTCGCCGCCAAATCGCGCGTCGAGTCGGCGCGGATGGCCGTGCGCGCCGCGCAATCGACGCGCCTGCCGAAGCTGGCGTTCTACGCCGACGTCGGCCAAGTCGGCCGCACCGCTGCGGCAAGCCTGACTACCTATACCCTGCGGGGCAATCTGACGCTTCCCCTCTATTTCGGCGGCCGCGGGTCTGCGGAAAAAGTCCGCGCGGCTGCCGCGCTGCAGGAAGCGGAAGCCGCGCTCGACGCCGTGTACTCGGAAATCGAATTGGACGTGCGCGTCGCGCTTTCGGGGGTCGATTCTTCTCGACTGCAAGTCGAAACCGCCGAAGAGACGGTTGCGCTGGCCGAGGAAGAGGTCGCTCTCAGCCTCATCCGTTTCCAGGCGGGCGTTTCCGACAACTCCGAGGTCGTTCTGGCGCAGGAACGGCTGACGCGCGCGAAACGCGACCGGATACGCGCCTTGTACAATCTGAATTCGGCCCGCGCGGCCTTGCACCGCGCGGCGGGAGACGCGGAAACTATCTACGGCAGGTCGCAGTGAACCCTTCCACCATCGGCGCCGGACTGCCGGCGCTTGCCGTGCTCGCGTCCCTGTCGGGCGGCTGCGCGCCCGGTCCGGCGGAGCCGACGGCCGTGCTTGAAGTCAGCGGCCGCATCGAGGGGGACGAGTCCCGTTTGGCGGCGCAGATTCCGGGGCGTATCGCCGCGGTCGAAGTGCGCGAGGGGGACGCCGTCAAGGCCGGTCAGGTGCTGGTGCGCTGCAGTTCCGATCAGGCGTTGGCTCGAAACGAGCAAAGCCGGGCGATGGTCGAAGCCGCCCAACGGCAACTCGAACGGACGCAAGCGCAACTGCCGCTGCTCGATGAGCGGCTGCGCCAACTCGAATTGCGTGAAAAACAGAGCGCGCTCGAAGCGGCGGGCCGCGTCGCCCACGCCGAGGGGCGGCTCGCCGCGGCAAAGGCCGAGCTTGCGCGGGCGCGCAGTGAGCTCGGCCAAGTCGAAACCGATGCCGCGCGGTACAAGACGCTGGCTGAAAAAGAGGCCGTCCCCGTACAAACGGCAGACCGCTTCGCAGCGCAGCAGACCGCTCTCGAAGCCCTTGTCGATGCCGCTTCCCGGCAGGTCGCCGCGGCGGAAGGAGCCTTGTCCATCGCCAAGGCGGCTGAAAGCAATCCGCAAATCGTGTCTGCGGAAAAAGCCGCGCTCAAACACCAGATGACCGAAGCCCGCGGCGCAGTCCGCGCAGCCCGGGCGCAAATCAAAGTCGCGGAGGCGGTGGCGGCGCAGACCGGCGCAGACGTTGCGGAGCTTACCATCCGCGCGCCGTTCGACGGCATCGTGTTGACGCGAGCCGCCGAACCCGGCCAGGTAACCGCGCCGGGACAGCCCCTGCTCACGCTGCTCGATCCGCAATCGCTGTATCTGCGGGCATACGTCCCCGAAGGGCAGATCGGACTCGTCGCCGTGGGCCGGCGGGGCGAGGTGATCCTCGATTCCGACCCGGAATCCCCTCTGCGGGCCGAGGTTTCGCGCATCGACCCCGAAGCCATGTTTACGCCGGAAAACACTTATTTCCGCGAAGACCGCGTCAAACAGGTCGTCGGCGTCAAGCTGCTGCTGCGCGAAGGCTTCGGGCGGGCCAAGCCGGGCATGCCGGCCGACGGGCGCATTTTCATTCAGGAATCCGCCTCGTCCGGGGAGACGGCGCAACCGTGACCGCGGCGATTCGCTGCTCCAATCTGACGAAAACCTACCGCGGCGAGGCGGGCGAAGCGGTCGATGCGCTGCGTTCGGCAAGTTTCGAAGTCGGCCGGGGCGAGACCTTCGGACTCATCGGCGCCGACGGCGCGGGCAAAACCACGACGTTCAAGATACTCGCCGGCGTGATGGACGTCACGTCAGGCTCCGCGCATATCCTCGATGAGCCGCCGAGGCGCAGCCGCAGCCGCGTCGGCTATCTCACACAGCCCTTCAGCTTGTACGAAAGCCTCAGCGTGAGCGAAAACATCCGCTACATCGGCAGACTGCGCGAAACGCCGGAGGCGCTCATCAAGGAACGGATGACGCGCTATCTCACGCTGTTCGGCATGGCCGCTTTCACCGGCCGGCCGGCCGGCCGCTTGTCCGGCGGCATGAAACAGAAACTGGCGCTCACCTGCGCGCTCGTGTCGGACCCCGAAATTCTGCTGCTCGACGAACCGACGACCGGAGTCGATCCCGTTTCGCGCCGCGAGTTCTGGGACGCGCTCAGCGCCTTGTCCGAGCGGGGCATGACCCTGGTTGTGGCGACGCCCTATCTCGACGAGGCCGAGCGCTGCTCGCGGGTGGCCTGCATCGACCGCGGCGAGATTCTCGACGTCGATTCCCCGCGCGGGCTGCGCGCAAAACTCGGCCTGACCCGGCTGGCCGTCCAGACCGACGACCTGGCGGCGGCGCGGCGGCTGCTCGACGCGCCCGGCCGCAGGCAATCCCACGTGCATGACGTGCAGCGGTTTGGCGACTTTCTCGACGTCATGATGCATGACCCCGACCGCGGCGAACCGGCGCTGCGCGCATTCCTCGAACAACAGGGGCATCCCGTGACGCGCTGCGAGCGATCGGAGCCGACCCTCGAAAACGCCTTCGTCTCGCTCTTGCGCGAACGGCGCGGCGCGATCGCCGTCCCCGATTTTCCACGGCCGAAACCACCAGCCCCACCGAATCCCGCGGAGTACGTCGGCATCCTGGCCTACGGACTGCACAAGAGATTCCAGACCTTCCAGGCCGTCCGCAACGTCAACCTGCGCATCGAACGCGGCGAAATCTACGGGCTGCTGGGCGCCAACGGCGCGGGCAAGACGACAACCGTCAAGATGCTCTGCGGGCTGCTCGCGCCCGACCGCGGTTCGATCGCCCTGCTGGGGCATACGAAAGACTTGCGCTCCGGGCGCGTGCGCTCGCGCGTAGGCTACAAATCGCAGAAATTCACCCTGTACGACGACCTGACGCTGGCGCAGAATCTCGAGTTCTATGCAGCGCTCTACGGCATACCCGAGGCGGCGCGGCGCGAGCGCATGGCTTGGGCGTTGGAGTCCGCCGGCTTGGCCGGGCAGGAGAGCTTGCTCACCGGCAAGCTGCCCGACGGCTGGAAGCAGAGGATAGCCTTCGGCGCCGCAGTCATGCACGAACCCGACGTTGTGCTGCTCGACGAGCCCACTTCGGGCGTCGATCCGTTGGCCCGCCGCGCGCTGTGGCAAATGATCAACGACCTTGCCGAGCGCGGAGCGGCGGTGCTCGTGGTAACGCACTATCTGGAGGAAGCGGAACAGTGCCGCCGCCTGGGCTTCATGGTCGAAGGCGAAATGGCGGTCGAGGGGACGCCGACCGCCATCAAGGCCGAGAGCGGAGGAGGCCTCGTGGAGATTTCGACGCGCGACCCTGTTCGAGCCATGAAAGCGCTGCAGCGCAAGCTGGGCGGCGAAGCCGTATCCCTGTTCGGCGACCGGTTGCATATTTCCACGCCGAATGTCGAAGAAGGCGTCCGCGGCGCCGTACGAATCCTCGCGGACGCCGGCATTGCCTGCGAGCGCGCCCGCCCCATTCCGATCGGCCTCGAAGACCTGTTCATCCAACTGACCCGTCAACGCCGCGGGCGGAATCGAGAGGCGGCATGAAACGTATCGCCGCGCAGTCCCTCAAGGAACTGAAGCATTTTCAGCGCGACCGCCTGACGGTAACGCTGTCGGTGCTGATGCCCCTGGCGACGCTGTGGCTGTTCGGCGCAGCGCTGACCTTCGACCCGGACAACGTCGTTATGGCCGTCGAAGACCTCGACCGTACGCCGGCAAGCCGCGCCTATATCGACGCGTTCG
This sequence comes from Bryobacterales bacterium, assembly GCA_965242705.1. Classification (GTDB taxonomy): domain Bacteria; phylum Acidobacteriota; class Terriglobia; order Bryobacterales; family UBA6623; genus CATQHP01. The sequence continues at coordinate 2,133,750 of OZ251486.1, read as the reverse complement.
CCGCGAGCAACGAGTTCATCCTGACAACGGTCTCCCGCGCCGGCCGGGCGGAGGCCATGATCGACGAGGGGGCGGCTTCCGCCGCCTTGCTGCTCCCTCCGGGGTTCGAACGCAGTCTGCTGCGCGGCAGTCCGGCTCCCGCGCAACTCCTGCTGGACGGAACCGACGGCAATACGGCGCTCGTGCTGCGCCAGGAAGCGCATGCCCTGACGCAAGCCTTCCTGGCCGCGCGCGGCGATTTCCCTGCCCCGCCTCTGCGCGCCGTCGTCCGTTACTGGCACAACCCCGGCCTCGCCGACCGCGTATTCTTCGGCACGGGCGCCCTCGGTATCGTCCTGATCTTCTTTCCCGCTCTGCTCGGCGCCGCAGCCGCCGCCAGAGAGCACGAGCTGGGCACCGCGATCCAGGTCTATTCCTCGAATCTTTCGGCGCGCGAATGGACTCTCGGCAAGGCGCTGCCTTACATCGGCATCGGCTTGGCGCAGTTCGCGCTCTGCTTCCTGCTGGGCAGCGTTTTCTTTTCCTACCGCATCCCCTCCGATCCGACGCCGCTGCTGGCCGGCACGCTGCTGTACATCGCCGCCGGAGTGTTCTTCGGCATGTGGCTGGGGCACGAAACGAAATCGCAAAGCGTCAGCACCCAGGTCATCCAACTGGGGCTTTTCATCGTCTCCATGCTGCTCTCCGGGTTCCTCACGCCGATCGAGAACGCGCCCTTGCAGTTGCGCTGGATTTCATACCTCGTGCCGGCGACCTATTACATCGATCTCGTGCGCGGCGGCCTGCTGCGGGACAGCGGCTGGGCCGCGGGTTGGCTGCCCGTGCTCTATCTGACGGCGCTGGCCGCCGCGGCTTACGCGGCGAATCTCTACCGGGTGCGCAAAATGCGCTTCGAGGATTGACCGCCCATGCCGCGAGCGTTCAGCTTTGTCCGCTACCGCGCCTTGCTCGTCAAGGAATGCCGGCAGATTCGCCGGAATTGGCGGATGATTGTCCAACTGACGATCCCGCCGACGCTGGTTCTGCTGGTGATCGGATACGCCATGAATCCCGATGTCAAGCGCTTGCCGACGGCCGTCGTCGATTTCGACGGCGGCGCGGACGCCCGCGAAATCGTCCGGCGCATCGACGGAACCGAAGCATTCGAAGTCGTGCGGCGCTTCGTCTCGCTCGATGACGCGCAGCAGGCGATGGAACGCCGCGAAGTGGATTTGACCGTCGTGCTGCCGCCGAACCTGAGCGCTGAGACCGCTTCGGGGCGCGCGGCCGAGTTGCAAGTCCTGGTGGACGCCGTAAGCGCCAATTCGGCAGCCATCGCCGGAGGCTACCTGCAACGGATCGTCGGACGCTACGCAGGCGAGTTGCAGACTCGCCGCCCGCGCTTCCGGGCATCCGCGCAAGCATCCGCCGCGCCGCCGCGAATCGACCTTCGCGCAACGGCGCTGTACAACCCCGGACTACTGTTTTCCTGGTACTACCTTACGGGCATCATGGCCGTAATCATGTTTGTGGACGGGTCGTTGCTGGCCTCGGCGGTAACGGTGCGCGAGAAGGAAATCGGCACCGTGGAGCAACTGCTCATGAGCCCCGCCCAATCGCTGGAAATCATCCTGGCCAAGGGTACGCCCGTTCTGGCGCTGCTGCTCACGGGGTTTGCCGTGAGCACGACGACCGCGCGGTTGTGGTTCGGCCTGCCCCTGCACGGCTCGTTGTGGCTGTTCGCTGCAACGGGCGCCGCGGCGGGCTTGGCGTCTCTGGGCGTCGGCACGCTCATCGGCACGTTTGCCTCGAGCCAGCAACAGGCGCAATTCCTGACGTTTTTCGTGAACCCGCCGATGGTGCTGCTCTCGGGAGCCTTCGCCAGAGTCGAAAACCTGCCCGAGGCCTTTCAATTTCTGTCGTATCTGCTGCCGCTGCGCTACTTTGTCGAGATCGTGCGCGGGGTTGCAATGAAAGGAGTCGGCATCGAAACCCTGTGGCCGCGGCTGACGGCGTTACTGGGCATCGCCGTCGTCGTTTACACGCTCAGCGCGGTCCGCTTTCGCCGGCAACTGAGCTAGGAAAGCCCTGAACAAGCAGTTGGCGGCGATAGTCGAGGGCTGAGGAAAACGCGGCGTTCGGCAGGGGAGACGAGCCGGCGCCGCCGCTTCCCGGTATGCGTTCCCCCGGTTATGTATTCCACTGGCCGGCGGCGTCTTCTCGCACAACGTTTCCGCAGCAGCGGGAGCCGCCCTGACTGCCGCCCGCGTCCATATGCAACAGTACGTTTCGGCAAGAGGGCACGGCGCGGCAATCCGCCCCCGCCCGCGGCGGATAATGAATGAATGCGGACGGGTTCGACGTTTGCCGCCGAGCGCGCCGCCGGCTTGCTCCTGTTTCCCGCTGCGCCGGCCCTCTTGGGCGCGCTCCTCGTGCTGGCGCGCGAAATCGGCTACGGGCCGTGTTTGACCGGGGACGGCGCAGAATATATAGCCGCGGCGAGGAATCTGGCGGCCGGCGAGGGCTTCGTGGGCAGCCATGCCCCCTTTACGCTCTGGCCTCCGCTCTATCCGCTGCTGCTGGCGGCGGGCGCTCTGCTCCGGCTCGACCCGCTCGACGTTGTCGGCCCGCTCAACGCCGCCGTTTTCGGGCTGACCGTATTCGTCTTCGGGCGATATCTGCGCCGCAGGCTCGATTCCCGCTTTGCGGCGGTGTGGGCCTGTACCGTGCTTGCCCTCTCCGTTCCCTTGGCGGATGCGGCTTCGTGGAGCCTGACCGAATCCCCGTTCATCCTGGCAACCACCCTGGCGCTGATCGAAACCGACAAGTTCCTGATCGCGGGCAAGAGGCGTTCGTTGGCCGCGGCGGCGGCGTGGAGCGCTTTGGCCGCGCTGACCCGCTACATCGGCGCGCTCGTAGTGGTTTTTGCAGGGTTGGCGCTGCTCTTGCGGCAAGGGGCGCCGCCGCAGCGGAGGGCGAGGGACGCCGCCGTCTTCCTGGCGGCCGCGTGCCTGCCGGCGGCTCTGTGGATATTGCGCAATTATCTGTTCTTCGATACATTCGCGGGCAACAGCGGACAAGTACGGTTTGAGATGGAAAGGCCCCGTCCGTTGCTGGGGGTCTTGAGGGAAGCCTTCTTCTTTCTGCTGGACTGGACGCATCTCGACTTGGCCTGGGCCGCGGCGCCGGCCGCAATCGCCGCCGCCGCCGTCGCGGTCGCCAGCCGACGCCGCGGCCAACGCGCCGATGCCGCGCGCAGCGCATCGTGGGTATGGGCCGGCTTTGCGCTGACCTATTTCGTCCTGCTCATTGCCGCGGTCTCGGCGGGCTATGCTCCCCATCTGAATACAAAAGGCCAAGCGCGGTATCTGCTTCCGCTCTGGATTCCCTTGTTGACCTTCGCGGCGTTCGCGCTCGACCGGTTTCTGAGCCGCGGGCGGGAACGGAAGTTCGGGGGGGGGGGGGCTGCCGGCGGCCGCCGTCATGGCGGCGCTTTGCCTGTGGCCGGCGGGGCAGGCCGCGGCCAATGCCCGCCGCATATGCCGAATCAATGCGGCCGAATCCCTCGATCAATACTGCCATAACGAGCCGCCCTATGCCGATTCCGAGATGCTGCGTTACATCGAGGCGCTCCCCTCCGCAGGCCCCCTCAGCGGCCCCCTGAGCGGTGTTGTGTACAGCAACAACCCCACTGTGCTGTCCTTGTACAACCGCGCAAGAGCCTCATACCGACACTTGTCGAAGGTTTCCGTTAAAGACCCTGGAGATCCGCCGCCCGCCCCGACAAGACCCGACGCCGGGCAGAAGCGGGCGGCGGCGAGGCTTGCCGACGCCCCGCACGGCGCTTGGGTCGTCTGGCTCGAAAGCGAGTACCGCGATAACCGCGCCGGCTACGGCGCAGCCTGGCTGAGCACGCTCCCCAACCTGGAGCCGGTAATGCAAACGGCCGACGGCATCATGTTCAAGGTCAACACGGACGCCGCGCCCCGCCCGAATCCGTATCGAGCCGCGCTTCGCGCGGCGGCCGCGGGTCACGGGTCGCGGGTCGCGGGCGGTTTCGATGTTTCCTGGCGGGGCAAGGAGTTGGTTTACATCAAGCAAGGGTGCTCGGAGCAGGACGCGCGGACGCGCTTCTTCCTGCACGTTTGGCCGCAAGACGAGGCCGTGCTTGCCGCCGATCGCAAGCCGTACGGCATGGACAACCTGGACTTCCACTTCCGCAAATACGGCATCGTGCTCGACGGCGCCTGCGTAGCCCTCCGCCCCCTGCCCGACTATGCCGCGGCCCGCATCCGCACGGGGCAGCATACGCCCGAACGGGGCGCGCTGTGGCAAACCGAGCTCAGTGCCGCGCCTACGGCGCGGCAGGGATTAGAGTTTAGGGATTAGGGGTTAGGGAAGAGGGGGGCGCTGCGCACTTGGCGGATAATGAATGAATGCGGACGGGTTCGACGTTCGCCGCCGAGCGCGCCGCCGGCGGCGCGGATTCCGCTTACCTCTTGCGCAGACCTTTCTCAGGGAGACTCCGAACAAGCAGCGGGCGGGTTGAGGGATAGAGGGAACCGCACGGCTTCAGGGAAGAGAGAGCTGAAGCCATCCGGTCGATTTCGACGGCGAGACGTCGAAAACAAGTGATCATTGCCGATCATTGGCGAACAAGGTGAACAATCCGTGCCTGAAGCGCTTCTTTTCGCGGCGTGAACCCCGTCATGCTTGACGGCTGCGCCGCGTTTGTGAGTCGGGTGCTTTTGAGTCGGGGTTTCCAAGTCGGGCGGCCGCGCCTGCCGTTTCCGCCCGCTTGTTCAGGGCTTCCCTATGCCCTCCCGCTCGATTTGCGGCGGCGCATCCATAGAAAACAGCCGGCGGCCGCGGCGATGACCGCTGCGCCGGCCGCCGCAAGGCCGGCGGACGGCAGCAGCGGCGCCCGTTCCGGCTGACCGTTCGGAGCTTTTTCGACCGCGCCGGTCTCGCCGCCATGCTGCAGCCAGACTTCCAGGCGGCCCTGACTGCCCGACCAAGTGCGCCGGCCAACGGGCCGCAGTCGGGCGGTTTGCGTTTGCTCGCGGTAGCCCGAGGGCGCATAGCGGACGCGGCGGTTGGTCGGGCGTCCCGCAACGGCGGCCAGACTTCCGGAATCGACCTCGTTTTGCGCGTGGACTTCATCGAAAAAAGTCGGGGAATCCGCTTCGGAAACGGCCAGAACCCAAGGTCCCAACAGCAGCGTGCGGCGGCCGGAACGGCCGCGGCGGCGCAGCCATTCTTCACGCAGCCCATACGACACGCGCAACCGATCCGCGGGTTTCCAGGCGCGTTCGAACAGCGCATAGCCCTCCCGCTGGTTTGCCGCGGCGGAATTTCCGTTGATGGAGAACTGCAATTCGCCGGCCCAGGCCGGCTGCCTGACGCCGATTGTTCGGACGGCGGCGGGCGCCTCCTCGATGGTGAGTTCCGCGGCCGCGTCAGCGTCGAGCCTGGTCGAGGCGCGCAGGCGAAGGCCGTTGGAGGCAACCGAGGCATCGACGGCCAACTCATAAAGCAGCGCGCCGCCGCTTTCGCGGAACGCCGCCTCGGCCACTGCCGGAAAGCTCCGCAGGCCGTGCAGCGTACAGCACCACCAAGCTCGGTCGGCGCCGCGGTCGAATCCGTTCTCGCTGAAATACACGTGCCCGAAATCGCCGCTGGGAAGTTGATTCATGGCAAACCCGTTGAACCAGCTCCGCTCGGCGGCGTCGATGTAGCGCGGGTTTTGCGTTTCGCGCCAGAGCGCCAGCGACAACCGCAGCCAATCGGCAACGGAGCAGCCTTCGTCCCGGCGGCTCTCCGGCTCGAGGTACTCGGCGACCGCACCCGTGACGGACACGTTGCCGGACGCGGACAGCTTCGCCCATGACTCCTCGACCCTGCGCAGCAGGCGCTTATCGCCGGTTTGGCGGTAAAGCTCCAGCATGCCGCGCAGCGACGAAAGCAGGCCGTGGCTGTGTTGCCCCGGTTGCTGCGCAACTCGCTCGGCGATTGCCGCGGCGGCCTCGATGTAACGTGAATCGCCGGACGCCCGGCCCAATGCAACGAGGCCCTCGATGTTTTGCGTCCAGCAGATATAGCCGCGGGCCATATGGCCGGTGCTGTAGCGGCGGTACGCCGCCGCGCTGTTGAACGTCTCCGCTTGCGCCAGCAGGAAATCGCCGATGCCGCGGGCGGCGCGCAAGGCCGCCTCGTCGCGCATGGCCGCGTGGTATTCGAGCAGCCCGACCAGAAGCCGCCCATTGCCCCACATGAGGGCCATGTCATCGCCGCTGACGCCGAAGCGCGAAAGCGGCGCGCCGAAATGTCCGTCGGCCCGTTGATGCGCGAGCGCCTCGCGAACGAGTCGGCGCAGCGCCTCGGAAGGGATCGGCCGGAGCCGCGACGCGGCCGCCAGCGCCCCGATGTAGCGGCCGGAAAGGTCGCCGCTGAAATCGGTAAACCGCCGCACATTTCGGGGGATCAAATCGGCCAGCAGAAACGGCGGATCGTAAACCGGCGGCCCGCCGCGGAGGACGCGGTCGAGCGTCAGGTCGAAGCGCCGGTCGAGCTCCGCCGCAAGCGGCCCCGTTGCGGAGCACAACAGAACGGCCGCCCAAGCCGGCGCCGCTGCGTACGCTTTCTTCCTTCCTGCCATCGGCTTTGCGCTCCGGCGGCGGCGCGCCGAGTTCCGAAACAGTCTAGCGAGAAAGCGGGAAGAACCGCCGGTAGCGCTCCGGCATGCGGATCATCCTGCCCTCCGCGTTGGTTACGGTGTGCAGGGTTTCGCCCGAGGCCAGCAACTCGGCGCCGCGGTACATCTCGTAAGCGAAGCGCACGGTGCGCGAACGGGACTCCGTTACCCGGCAGACGATGCGCACCATATCGTTGAAACGCGCCGGAGAGCGGTAACGGCAGCTTGCCTCGGTCACCGCCAGGTAAGCGCCCGATTCACGCTCCATGTCGCGGTACTCGAACCCCGCTTGCCGGCAGTAGGCGACGCGCGCGACCTCCATCCAGACCAGATAGTTCGCGTAATAGACGACGCCCATCTGGTCGGTTTCGGCGTAGCGCACCTGCACGGCGCATTCGACTTCCCGCATGGCGCGCCGTCAACTCTTCATCGAAGCCAGAAATTCGACGTTTCCGCGCGTTTTCGACATGCGGTCGAGCAGCAACTCCATGGCCTCGACCGTGCCCAGACTGCTCAACACCTTGCGCAGCACCCAGACGCGCTGCAGCGTTTCCCGATCGAGCAGCAATTCTTCCTTGCGCGTGCCGCTCTGATGGATGTCGATGGCGGGGAACGTACGCTTGTCAACCAGTTTGCGATCGAGATGCAACTCCATGTTGCCCGTGCCCTTGAACTCCTCGAAGATGACCTCGTCCATGCGGCTGCCGGTATCGACCAGCGCCGTGGCGACAATCGTCAGCGAGCCGCCCTCTTCGATGTTTCGCGCCGCGCCGAAGAAACGTTTGGGGCGCTGCAGCGCATTCGAGTCCACGCCGCCCGACAGCACCTTGCCGGACGAGGGCACGATCGTGTTGTAGGCGCGGGCCAGGCGCGTAATCGAATCGAGCAGGATAACCACGTCCCGCTTGTGCTCGACCAGGCGCTTCGCCTTTTCGATGACCATCTCGGCGACCTGCACGTGCCGCACCTGCGGCTCATCGAAGGTCGAACTGACCACTTCGCCCTTGACCGAGCGCTGCATGTCGGTCACTTCCTCGGGGCGCTCGTCGATCAACAGGACGATGAGCGCAACCTCGGGATGGTTGGCGGTGACCGAGTTGGCGATCGACTGCAACAACATCGTCTTGCCCGTGCGCGGAGGGGCTACGATCAGGCCGCGCTGCCCCTTGCCGATGGGCGTCGCCAGATCCATGACGCGGCCGCTCAGATTTTCCTTCGCCGTCTCCAGCCGGAGATGCTCCTGGGGGTACAGCGGGGTCAGGTTGTCGAAGTGAATCTTGTTCCTGGCGACTTCCGGGGACTCGAAATTGATCGCGTCCACGCGCAGCAGCGAGAAATAGTTTTCGCGGTCGCGAGGAGACCTTGCCTGCCCCGATACCGTATCGCCGTTGCGGATGCCGTTGCGCCGGACAATCTGCTGCGAAACGTAGATATCGTCCGGGCCGGGCAGATAGTTGTACTCGGGCGAGCGCAGGAAGCCGAAGCCTTCGGGCAAAATTTCAAGGCTTCCTTCGACAAACAGCAAGCCTTCGTCTTCGGTCTGCGCACGGAGGATGCGAAAAATCAACTCCTGCTTGCGCAGGCTGCCGATACCCTCGAGCCCCAGTTCGTAGGCGAGCTCGCTGAGGGCGGTAATGTCTTTTTGATGCAGTTCTGTAATGGTCATGGAAGGGAAGCCGGCCGCACTCGGCGGACGGGTTCACGGTCGAGCGCCGTGGGGGAAACGGGCGGAAGCCCGGCGGATATAGTCAGCATAGCGCGGAAAGACGCAAGTGGCAAGCGGCGGCGAACGGGCGGAAACAGGCGGCGCGGCTGCGCTCTTTCCAGCGCGTATCTGAACGAGCGCATATCGCTGCCGTTGAAAGGCGGGTCAAGCGCTTGATGCAAGAAGAGAGCGCAAAATACAGAATCAAAGAACTTTACAAAAATCTCATCAAAGTTCGGGAAAAATACGGATATCACGCAGAGTTGAGCAACGGCGCTATCGCCGCGATTGCCGAAAACATCTTCGCGCACAAAGAAGACGAAGCCGCGGAAAAGCAGGAAGAGGGCCGCGAACAGGATCGGCCTGGAGCACGGGCCCGCGACGGACATGCAGATTGGCGGTAAAGCTCCGCGGCATCACGGCTCGGCGTTCGCCGCCTCCGGCGCGCGCGCCGCTTGCAGACGCGCTTCGATGATTTGCGGCCGGTGCGCGAGATAGCGCAGCCGCGTCCGCCGGGCCTTCCCCGCTCCGCCCGAATCCGCATACACGCGGGCCAACATGCGGTACGCCGATTCCAGGTAAGGGTCGAGGCGAATGGACTGCCGCCCCTGCGCGAGCCGCGGCGGTAAAGCACTGGAGACAGCGGAGTGCGCGGCGCTCAGTAAATTTTCGTATAAAACAAGCTGATTCAAAGCAAGATTTTCAATTAGCTTGATTTTGCTAAAATTTCGCTGGATGACGATAGATCGCGACCTGGCCCCTCAATTGAGGAAGGCGGCGGCCAAGTTTCCAGCTATCACGCTCACAGGTCCGCGCCAAAGCGGCAAGACCACGCTGTGCCGCGCCTTGTTTCCGCAACACGCATACCTGTCGCTCGAAGACCCGGACACGCGCGTCTTCGCAAGCGAAGATCCCAGGGGCTTCCTGTCACAGGCTGCGGACGGCTGCATTCTCGACGAGGCGCAGCGCGCGCCCGGCATTCTCTCTTATCTGCAGGGCGTTATCGACGCGGACCCGCAACCCGGACGCTGGATCGTCACGGGCTCGCAGAATCTCGCTCTGCTCGAGTCGGTCAGTCAGTCCCTGGCGGGAAGGACGGCTGTCCACCATCTGCTCCCGTTGGCGCGAAACGAAGTCAAGCGCTTCGACCGCTGCCCGCAAAGCCTCGATGAGACCCTTCTCGCGGGCGGATACCCGGGCATTTTCAGCCGCGGCTTCGCCCCGGCCGATTGGCTTCGCTCGTATGCCGCCACCTACCTTGAACGCGACGTGCGCGTACTCGGCAACGTGGGAGATCTGACGGCGTTTCAGCGGTTTTTGGAGCTGTGCGCGGGGCGGACGGCGCAATTACTCAATTATTCGTCGCTCGCAGCCGACTGCGGCGTGTCGCAGCCGACTGCGAAAGCCTGGCTGAGCACAATGGAGGCCGCTTTCCTCGTCTTCCGCCTGCCGGCGTTCCACGCCAATCTGAGCAAGCGCTTGGTGAAGGCGCCGAAGCTCCACTTTTACGACAGCGGCCTCGTCTGTTGGCTGCTGGGCATTCGCACGGCGGAACAACTCCGCTCGCACCCGCTGCGCGGCGCCGTCTTCGAAACCTGGGTCGTTTCGGAAATCGTCAAGCAGCGAACGAACCGCGGCGAGAGCGGCGGGCTGTCGTATTACCGCGACCGGAACGGCGCGGAGGTTGACTTGATCGTGGAAAGGCCGCCCCCTTATACGCTGGTCGAAGCCAAGTCCGCGGCAACGGCCTCGGCAAGCCTTTTCCTCGGCGCCCGACGCGTTCGCCGCCATTTGCGCGAAGCCGGCGGCGATTGCAGCGCGGCCGTCGTCTATGGCGGCGGCCAAACGCAGCAGCGCGCGGACGGAACGCTGATCCCTTGGGACAGGTTGCACGAAGCCGATTTGTGACGGCTATCGAATCTCGTCCAGCCCTTCGGTCAACTCGATGTACGTGCCCCACGGGTCGGTCAGGAAGGCGACCGACGTCTCGATGGCGGCAACGTGGCGGTAGGGCGCGTCGAACTTGACGCCGCGCGCCTCGGCCCGCTTGCAGAAGGCCTCGAGGCCGTCGATTTCGAAACCGATACGATCCACGCCGCGGCCTTTCGTGCCGGCGGGTTGCTCATCGACCTGCCCTAACGAGAGGCGCACTCCGGGAAACCAGACTTCCTCAAACCGCCCCCGTTTGCCCGCCTTGCCGCCGAACGTATCGAGATACCACTTCTGCATGGCGGCGACGTCGGGCGTGTAGAGATGGATATGGTGGTGCTCGACAGGGTTGACCAGCATCGGGAATTCGCTGAGCTCCACCTTGATATTGCCGGGGAAGCGCAAAAACGCCTGAGTCGGGCTGGGGCGCTGCTCGAAGACTTCGTAACCCAGTTTTTCCCAACGCGAGACGACGGATTCGAGATCGCGCACCTTGAAGCCGAGATGATTGACGACGCTTCCCTCCGAGCCGCCCGCGGACTCGCCCTTCCCGATAACCACCACGACGCCGGGCAGCAGCAGAGCTTCGAGCGTACCGACCTGTTCGGGCCGCGCGCCCAGTCCTTCGATCCACGCCCTGCGGTGCGCTTCGTAGTCGGCCTCCTCAACCAGAACGTGAAGATTACCCATGCCGACGCCGCCGTCCCCCAGAACGGGAAGCTGCGCCTGAAGGGTTCCGCTTGCGGCAAGGCAAACGGCCAGAGCGGCGGCGGGAAAAATCAAGGCGTTGAGTCTTGGCATATCGGTGTTCTCCGCGGTCGAACCCGGATTATACCGCGCCCGAACGCCGAGGCCGGAGCGGCGGCGCGCTATGGCATGATGGAGCCGCTGGCGAACTTGCGCGGTTGCTCCGTTACGTCCTTTCGTTCACTTCGGCCTTCGACCCGCGGCAGTTCCAGTTTTCGCTGCGTTTCAATTTTTAGCGCCGCAAGCCCTGCCTTGACGCTTTGCCCCGGCGGGCATATACTGAGAGTCTGAAGAAAGGAGGGGGCGTAACGGATTCGACGGGATTGTCATCGACGCCGAGAGGCATGCCGGGTTCCGAGCACCCGTAAAACGATCGGAAAAACCATAACTGCCAACACCAATCAGCAGTTCGCTTACGCGGCCTGATCGAGGCCGCGCGCCGTTGCCGTCGGGCTCGCACGCCGGCAAGCGGCGGCATCTTGCGAGATGGATTTCGGGGCTTCCGCCCGCAGCTCCGGAGTCGAGATGAATCGGGCTGGGCCGCCGCAGGCTTGTTCATTCCCAGGCGGCGGTCGAGATTGCCGAATGAACTAAGCATGTAGGCTCTTTGCGAAGATCTTTTTCGGACGCGGGTTCAACTCCCGCCGCCTCCACCATTCCTCTGTTTCTCAAACACAACAACGAATCCAGGAACGCCTCGCCGCAGCAAGATACCCGGCGAAAAGGTTCATACCGGTCGATCCCATACCGATGACACTCGATCAAGTCGCGGCGATGACTGCGGCCGGCGAATCCGAAACAGTAGAGTTCAAGCGTACTACCGGCACACGCCGCGAAGCGGTCCAAACGGTGTGCGCCATGCTCAACCAGCGCGGCGGTCACGTCCTGTTCGGCGTCACGCCGAGAGGCGAAGTGGTCGGACAACAGGTTAGCGAGCGAACTATTGAAGAGATCAGCGCAGAGATTCGAAGGATCGATCCGCCGGCCTTCCCTGGGATTGAAAGGGTTCCCGCAGCAGAAGGTCTGGAGTTGATTGCGATCCGCGTGAACCAAGGCTCCGTACGCCCCTACCAATACAGAGGCGCCGCCTATTGCCGGATTGGCAACACGACCGCGGTCATGTCAGCCGAGCAGTACAGCCAAGCGCTCTTTGAGCGCATGCATAGCGAGCAGCGATGGGAAAACCAGCCCGCTACCGGATGGTCGGTCGCAGACCTCGACGCGGCCGAGATCCGACGTACTGTTTCGGAAGCAGTCCGACGAGGCCGACTGGAGGATCCCGGTACGCAGGAGCCTGCCGAATTACTACGCGGTCTAGGACTTTTCCGCAACGGAGTCTTGTGGCGCGCGGCAGTAGCGCTATTCGGCAACGCCGAACGTATCGAGTTCGAGATGCCGCAGTGCCTGCTCCGTGTTGCTCGCTTTCGGGGTGTTGACCGCACGGAATTTCTGGACAATCGGCAGTTCCACGGCAACGCCTTCGCACTGCTCGCCAACGCGGAACGCTTTTTACGCGAGACCCTTCCCATTGCCGGGCGATTCGAAACAGGCCGCATCGAACGGATCGACGAACCGCTCTACCCTCCTCTGGCGACGCGCGAATCGCTGGCGAACGCCCTGTGCCACCGCGATTACTCAATTGGAGGGGGATCCGTGGGGCTGGCTATCTACGACGACCGCCTGGAAGTAACCTCGTCCGGTGCGCTGCATTTTGGATTGACCCCGGAGAAACTGTTCGAACCCCACGAGTCTCGACCCTGGAATCCACTCATTGCCCGCACGTTCTATCGCCGCGGCATCATCGAAGAGTGGGGCCGTGGAACGTTGAAAATGGCGGAACTGACAAGATCCTCCGGCCTGCCGCTTCCCGAGATCGAAGATGCCGGCGAGTGTGTCAAGGTGCGATTCCGACACGGTCAATTTGCGGCGGCGCGGAGCAGCAGCGAGAGCGGCCTAGTCGGCCGGCAAGAAGCAATCCTTGCCCTGTTGGATCGTGCGGACGACGGTCTGGCATTCCGCGAGATTCGCGCCGGGTTGACTTCTCGCACCAGCGAGCGTCAAGTCAGAAGGGCCTTGACCATGTTAAGGAACAATGGGCTGGTAGAGACCATCGGACACGGTCCAAATGCACTGTGGAGGCGTATTCGGGGCGAATAGAGAGGGATTGAACCCTTTGCGGGCCTCAGGGGCGCCATAGGGGCACTATAGGGGCACTATAGGGGCACTATAGGGGCACTATAGGGGCACTATTTCCGGCAACTCAAGGCGGAGACTGCGGATAACATCCAAAGCTGCGTTGCGTGCCGTTGCGTACTTGCAGCGGCCCGCCCGTCTGCCGCGCAAGATTCCCTTGCCGCGCCGACCGTGCGCAGCAATCCCCTGCGAGGGCGAAGAATTATTGGCGCCGCGCCACCAGAAATTCTGCAAGAGCGATCACGAGGCCTGCAGGATCAGCCGCGTTGGGGTCCGGCACTGATTCGAGAAAACCGAAACCCGGATCATACCGCGCTCGAACGCCGAGGCCGGAGCGGCGGCGGGCTATGGCATGATGGAGCCGTGGGCGAACTTGCGCGGTTGCTCCGTTACGTCCGCTCCTACGCCGCAATCCTGGCCGTTTCCGTCTTGCTGATGGCCGTCGTGGGCCTCTGTCAAGCTGCGGTCGTGGTGCTGATCGGCCCCGTAATCGACCGCATTCTGAGCCCCGAGGCGGCCTCCGCGCCGGTCGAGTTGTTCACGCTTCCGCTCAGCGAAAAGGCAATCTATCTCGACGACCTGCTGCCGGCTTCGCTCGGCGACGTCTGGATGCTGGTCGCCGCGGCGCTGGCGGCGGTTTTCGCGGTCAAAGGGGTCTGCGATTTCGCGGCGAACTATCTGGTCAACCATGCGGGCTTTTCCGGCGTCCGCGACATGCGCAACGACGTGTACAACGTCGTGCTGCACCAGTCGCCGGCGTTTTTCCAGTCCAAGAACACGGGAACCCTGATTTCGTCGCTGGTCAGCGATATCGAGAGGGTGCAATCGGCCTTCTCGCATTTCCTGGCCGACCTGATGCGGCAATTCTTCACCGCCGCGGCGCTGCTGCTCGTGCTCGTGCAGCGGGATTGGCGCTTGTCGGCGGCCAGTCTGATCGTGCTTCCGCTGGTGCTGCTGCCGACTTCGCGCATCGGCAAGCGGCTGCGCGCCGCGGCGCGTCGGGCGCAAGACCGCTTGGCCGAACTGGTCAAGATCATGCACGAGACCATTTCGGGCAACCGCGTCGTCAAGGCCTTCGCCATGGAACGGTTCGAGATCGACCGCTTCGAAAAACAGTCCGCGAGACTGTTTCGCGCGCATATGCGGCACGTGAGCCGGCAGGCCCTGGCTTCGCCGCTGATCGAAATGTTCGGCGCGCTGTTGATTGTCTGCCTGCTGGCCTACGCGCGGCGGCGGATCACCGCGGGCGCGATGACGGCCGGCGAGTTCGTCAGCTTTCTCGCCGCCCTGCTGATGCTGTTTCAGCCTCTGAAAAGGCTGAACGGCATCTACAACGTCTTCCAGCAGGCGCTGGGTTCGGCGCAGCGGGTTTTCGAATATATCGACCATCCCCACGACATACGGGAAGCCGCGTCTCCGGTCGAGCCGGAGCCGTTCGCGCGCTCCATCGAGTTCTCCGGCGTCACCTTCCGTTACCCCGACGCGGGAAGCGAGACGGCGCTGCGCGATATCGATCTGACGGTAAACGCCGGGGAAGTCGTGGCGCTGGTCGGCCCCAGCGGCGCGGGCAAGACGACGCTGATGAGCCTGCTGCCGCGCTTTTTCGACCCGCAACAGGGGGCGGTGCGCATCGACGGCCGCGACCTGCGCGAGTTGCGCCTCGACGCCCTGCGGCGGCAGATCGCCATCGTCACCCAAGAGACGTTTCTATTCGATGATACGGTGCGGAACAACATCGCCTACGGGCGGCCGGACATCCCCCTGGCGAAGGTGCGCGCAGCCGCCGAGGCGGCGATCGCCGCGGAGTTCATCGCCGCCCTGCCCGAGGGCTACCAAACGCATATCGGCGAACGCGGGCAGCGGCTGAGCGGCGGCCAGCGGCAGCGCATCTCGATCGCCAGAGCGCTGTTGAAAGACGCGCCGCTCCTGCTGCTCGACGAAGCGACCTCGCACCTCGACAGCGAAGCGGAACTGCTGGTGCAGCGCGCCTTGTCGAACCTCATCGAAGGCCGCACGGTCATCGTCAGTGCGCATCGGCTCTCGACTATCCGCTCGGCGGACAAGATCGTGGCGCTCGACAAGGGGCGCATCCTCGACAGCGGCTCGCACGAAGGGCTGCTGGAAACCTGCGATCTGTACCGCCGGCTGGTCAAGCTACAATCGTTTGAAAACTGACCTTCCTCCGGCCGCCATGACCCATTCGATGACAGGCTACGCTCAAGCCGAAAGATCAGGCGGCGACCTGCGCGTCGCCGTGATCGCCCGCAGCGTCAACCATCGCTTTCTCGATCTGAAGCTGCGCCTGCCTCCGGAAGCCGACCCGTTCGAACCGGAAATCCGCCGGCGCATCAAACGCAAGATCGAACGCGGCAGCGTGCGCGTCAACGTGGATATGGAGTCCGCCGCGCCGGCCGCGGTTCGCGTGGACCAAGCGCTTGTTGCGGCCTATCTGGACGCGCACCGCGCTTTGGCCGAGGCGAACGGCATCGCCGCCGAACCCGATCTGAACGCGGTCTTGAAACTGCCCGGAGCCGTTGCCGTCGAACGCCCTTCGTGCGGCGAAGACGCGCTCAAAACCCTGCTGTTCGACGCGCTCGACGAAGCGCTCGACCGCTTGAACGAAGCGCGCATCGAGGAAGGCCGCGCGATTGCCGCGGATATCCGCGCCCGCGCAGAGGCCGCCGCCGGCGAAATCGAAGCCCTGCGCGGCAAGACCGACGCCGTAAACGGGCTTTATTTCGAGCGCCTGCAAGTCCGCCTCGGCGAACTGCTGGCCGATTCGAAAATCGACGACCAACGCCTGCTGCGCGAGGCGGCCGTGATGGCCGAACGCACGGACATCAGCGAGGAACTCCAGCGGCTCGACGCCCACGCCGCAAAATTGCAGCGAATGCTGCATGAAAACGCCGCGGGCGGCAAAAACATCGACTTCCTGGCGCAAGAGATGAACCGCGAGGCCAACACTCTGCTGTCGAAAACCAATCCGCTGGGCGCCGATGCGCTGCCGATTACCGAAGCCGGCCTGCGGCTCAAAGCCGAAATCGAAAAAATCAGAGAGCAGGCGCAGAACGTGGAGTGAGCGCAAACCGTCCGCGCCGATTTGGAATAATCGCTATTGCATGCCGCTTGTTTTCATCATTTCGGCGCCTTCGGGTTCCGGCAAGTCAACCTTGGTCAATCGCCTGATGGAGCATGACCCGAGGGTGGCCTTCGCCACTTCGGTCACGACGCGGACGCCGCGCAACGGCGAAATCGACGGCGAAGCCTACCGTTTCGTGAGCCGCGAACAATTCCTCGCCATGCGCGGCGCGGGCGAACTTCTGGAGTGGGCCGAGGTATTCGGCAACTTCTACGGCACGCCGCGCGCGGCGCTCGACATAGCCCGGCAAGACGGCAAAGACTTGATTCTGGACATCGACGTGCAAGGTGCGGCACAATTGAGAGAGACACTTTCCGCAGCGATCACGATTTTCATCCTGCCTCCGTCCCGTCAGGTCCTCGAGCAGCGCCTGCGCAAGCGCTCGTCCGACAGCAACGAGACAATCGAGCAAAGGCTGGGCGAGGCTGCCGGCGAAGTCGGCGATTACGAATCGTACGACTACGTGCTGGTCAACAAGCGGCTCGAAGAGTCGTTCGAGCAGCTTCACGGCATCTTGCTCGCGGAGCGCGCGCGAACAAGATACGTGCAGGAAAAGATCGGCCCGATATTGGAAAGTTTCGCGCCGCGCGCAGTGGCAAACGAAAAAACGGCAAACGAAAAAACGGCAAACAAGGAAAAGGAATGAGCGAACAGGACACGAACACCCCGGCGGATTACGTCAAGCCGCCCGATCAGGCATGGTTTATTCCCTCCGATGAGGAACAGGGGGTTTACCGCTTCATTTTGGCCGCAGCCCGCCGCGCCCGCCAGTTGCAGGGCGGCGCCATGCCGCGGATTTCAACCATCTCGCGCAAGTCCACGAAAATTGCCATGGAAGAAGTGCGCTCCGAGGCGGTTGCAGTCGAAATCGTTCCCGAAGGCGAGCCGTGGCCGCCCCCCGCCCCGCTGTCTCTCGAAGAACCGCCGGAGCAGCCTCCGGCGATGCACTTCCTGCCCCCGGAATAGAAACGCAAAGGGGCGGTACCGCTTTTCGCGGCGCCGCCGATGGACCAAGGAGGGCTTGCAGTGAAGCGTTGGTTCTTCGCAGCTTGGCTGCTCGCGGGCTGGGCCTGGGCGCAATCGCTCAGCGTGGAGGAATGGGAGCCGCGTTCGACGCTGGTGAGCGCGCAGAATCCGACTCCCCGGGCGAAGTTTCCGGTAATCGACGTCCACAGCCACCAGCGCAGCTCGACAAGCGCGGAACGCCTGGAGCAAATCGTCGGCGAGATGGATGCATTGAACCTCGGCGTCCTCGTCAATCTCAGCGGAGGCTACGGCGAGCGGCTGCGCGAAACGGTGCGCAATTTCTCCGGGCGCTACCCCAAGCGGTTCGCCGTTTTCGCCAACGTGGACTTCAGCGGCATCGGCTCCCCAGGCTGGGGCGAACGCGCCGCGAAGCAACTCGCCGAAGACGCAGCGGCCGGCGCGCAGGGCTTGAAAATCTTCAAGAATTTCGGCATGAGCGTGCTCAACGCCGACGGACGCCGCGTACCGGTGGACGCCCCGGCCATGCAGCCGGTATTCGCAACCTGCGCGCGGCTCGGCATTCCGGTATTGATCCACGTCGCCGACCCCGCGCAATTCTGGCAGCCGCACGACCGCTTCAACGAGAAATGGCTCGAATTGAAACTGCGGCCGCGGCGCAAACGCTCGGGCGGCCCCGGCTTCGAGCAACTCATCGCCGAGCGCAACCGCATGATCGCGCGGCATCCCGACGTGCAGTTCATCCTGGCGCATATGGGCTGGCACGGCAACGACCTGGGCAAACTCGGCGCGCTGCTCGACCGGCATCCCAACGTCCACGTCGATATCGCCGCGGTGCTTTACGAGTTGGGGCGCGTACCGATCAGCGGACGCGAGTTTCTGATTCGCTACAAAGACCGCGTCCTGTTCGGCAAGGATTCCTACGCCCCCGACGAGTTCCCCTATTACTGGCGGGTGCTCGAATCGCGCGACGAGTATTTCCCCTACTACCGGCGCTATCATGCGCACTGGCGGATGTACGGCCTCGGCCTGCCCGACGAGGCGCTGCGGGCGATCTACCACCAGAACGCGCTGCGCCTGATTCCGCGCATCGACAAGTCGATTTTCTAGCGCTTGGCGCCGCGGCAAACCGCGCGCGGCATCCGCTATGCTGTGCATTATGTTCAAGAGAAGGCATTGCCAATGAGCAACGATACGGTTTTCTTCCAGGGACTCGCATTCGCGCTGACCGCAGCCGCCGTAATGCTGGCATGGCTCGGCATGCAGACTGAAAATGACCTCGCCGAAACCTGGGCCGAGCGGGAACGGGCCTACGAGCTCGCCGACGAGTTGCGCCGGTCCTCCGACGACCTGACGCGCATGGCGCGAACCTACGCCGTGACCGGCGATGAACGCTACCGGCAGTGGTTCCAGGAAATCCTCGACATTCGCAACGGCGGCGCGCCCCGGCCTGCCGACTATCACTCGGCGTACTGGGATATCGTGACCGGCGAAGGCGCGAAGCCGCGTGAAGCAGGCGAGCCCAAAGCGCTGCGCGACCTGATGGAAACGGCCGGCTTCACCGGCGCCGAGCTTGCCTTGCTGGAACGTTCCGAAAACGAATCCAACGCCCTGACCGCGCTGGAAAACGAAGCGTTCGAGGCCGTCCGCGCCGGCGACCGCGAAAAAGCCCGCGAGTTGCTGCACTCCGACGCCTACCACCAAGCCAAGGCGGCGATCATGTCCCCCCTGCTGGAGTTCTTCCAGAAAACGGACGAAAGGTTGACCGCCCAACTGGAACGGCGCATGGAACAGCAAGGACGGCTGAACATGTTTTTCTTCATGGCCGCCGTCCCCCTGCTCATAGTGGCGTTCCGGAACTTCGTGCTCGCTCCGGGGGAGGGCTCCGGTTTCTGACGCCGGCGGCTGCCCCTATTCCCCGCCCTCGAGTTCTTCCCCGGCCAAGGCAACGACGAGATCGACGGCGGCCTCGGCGCCGCGCAAATCGGCGGTCTCGTCGGGCGGAGCTTGGCGCGCCCTTTCGCCGCGCTTTCCCAAATGCTCAAGCGCCCGTTTCCGATGGGGCGTCGTGCCATTCGATCAAGTCTCGTTCGGGCCAACCGGCATAGTGAACGATGCGGTCGCCGTCCGCCCCCAGCAGCGGGCCAACCGCCGGCCGCAAGCGCTCGCTCACCGTTTCCGGCAAGCTTCTCCAGCGGGCGCTTACGCGGTCGAAACGGTAGAGGCTGACCGTATCGCTGTCGAATTGCCGGGAATGCAAGTGCGCGGAAGCCGTAAACGCCGGCTCGTAAAAACTTCCGCCTTTTTCCGCTCCCGCCGGCCAGCGGCCCAGCAATTGGCCGGCGGCGTCGAACTCCAGCCACTCCTCGGACCGGCTGACGTACAGGCCGATGCGGTCCGCGGCGGAGCGCAAGCAGGTCGCCCCCCGCGGGGCGTGTACCGTGGGACGATGGGGCATCGAAAAGGCGGAACGCGGAAAAAATGTCTTCTCCAAGCTTCCATTGTCGTCGTATTTGGCGAGCAGGTCGTGTTCCGCTTTTTCGTTTTCGGCCTCGATATCGGTTCCAAAAGTCCAGATGGAGTCATCCGGACCAAAGGTTACGAACCGCGGCGAGTAGGGGTTCGTCCGCTGGAAATCGCCCGGCGCCCCGTCCGCGCCGACGACGCGCAGGAAGTGCGCCATTCTGCCCTCGGCATCGACTGCGCTGCCGACAACGGCGGCATCGCCGTTTCGCCCCGCGGCGGCGTCGAATAGCATCACCCTCAGGGCGCCTTGCGGATAGACAGCGGCGCCCCAGCGCAAATTGCCGTCCCGGTCCCACAACCACACGTTCGCCGCGCCCGGATCGTACGACTCGCCCCCAAAGAACGCCGTAGCCCAGCCGCCGTCTTCCACGCGAAGCAGTCTGCGAATGCCGCCTGTGTCGGTCTCCGTGCGGATTCTGCAGGAGTGAACCGCCCGCCCCAGAGGGCCGAACTGCGCCCGCGCAGCGTTCCGCCCAACGGAAACCGCCGCCGCGCCCGCCGCCACAATCCACTTTCGCCGAGTCAGCCTGTTGCTCATCGTATCCTCGATTCCGGTTGCAACCGTCATGGAACTATGGGCTTTGGCAGATTCTATCTTCGTGGCAACCCGCACAATCGTCATCAGCTCGGCAATAAATGCAGCCATCATCCCATGCGCCGTAGCCAGATACGCATTGCCTGTGCCGACATGTGTCGCCTCCACACACATGCTGCCAAATACGGAACATATGTCCGTCGCAGCCAGTACAATACTGTGCGGCTTTGGTTGTCGATTCATCCTTGGCACCGAGGAGAGACAACGGCACAGATGCTGAATCAGTTGCCTTTTCCTCGAAACCGTAAAGGTTCGGAGACAGAGACACACAGCCCTGTTTTGGCTGCGCCGGTTCAGATTTCCGTAGGACCCGTCGCACAACGACAAGACCTCCGACACTCGGTTCAAGTCCGGCGAAAATCGAATCTTTTTGTCCTGCGGATATCGGTTCTTGCTGATTGCCCCGTTCGTTCATGGCACCGGGTCGCAATTCGGCGCACTCGGATTGGGACACGTTCCCGGCAGCGCATTCGGCATCCACCGCGAAATTTGTTGTCGAATCCGCGAGACAGAGCGTGGCAAATATCGGCATCAAAACAGAAATGAACAGAATTTTTTTCATTTTCGCCCCTTCTTTCTCTTAGCCAACTTCAGCCGCATCTTCAGTGTAAAGACACAATCGAAAAAGTCAAGTCCAACAAAGAAAAAGGCTCAAGAGCCGAATCGACCGCCGCGCGGAGCGCAACGATCTCTCGCGCGGCGGCCGCCCCTATTCCCCGCCATCGAGTTCTTCCCCGGCCAAGGCAACGACGAGATCGACGGCGGCCTCGGCGTCGCGCAGATCGGCGGTCTCGACGGGCGTGTGCGCGTAGCGCAGCGGAAACCCGATGGGGACGTTCACGGCGCCGAACGCCGTGAATTGCGAGCCGTCGTTGCCGCCTGCGGTCACGCCGACCTGAAGCGGCGCGCCGCTGCGGCGCGCGATCTCGGCAACGCGGAGCACTTCGGCGCGGGGCGTCAGGCCGCTGTTGTCGAGAGCGCGCAGCACGGGGCCGGCGCCCAGCCGGGCGTAGGCGATGCGGCGATCTTCCAACGGCGTATCCGAGGTGACGAAAGTATCGATCGGATAAACCCGCGCCGGGCGCGCCGCCGCGGCCAAGCGCGCCGCGCCGGCCATGCCGATCTCCTCTTCGACGCTGAAGGCGAACCAGACCGAACCGGCGGCCCCGCGCGAGCGCGGAGCCAAGCGGCGCAGCGCCGCGATCAGCACCGCGCAGCCCAGACGGTCATCGAGCGAACGGGCGCTGACCCGCGAACCGAGCAGTCGGCGGTACGTCTTGGGAACCGTAACCGCGTCTCCTTCGACGATGCCCCGCGCGGCAACTTCTTGCGCCGAATCGGCGCCAAGCTCGATGCTGCCGCTGCGCGTCATCTGCGCCGGGCGCGGCCCCGCCGCGGTGTGCGCAACAACCGGACGCCAATCGAAAACGCCGGCGCCGCCCCCGCCTACCGCATCGGCGAATATCTCGCCGGAAGACGCTATCCGCCGAACCTTGGAACCGATCTCGTCCATATGGGCGACGAACACGGCGCCGGGCGGCCCATCGCTGCCCAAGCGGACGATCAGATTGCCCTTGCCGTCGCTTTCAACGGCCTCGGCGCCGGCTTCGACCGCCGCCTTGCGCAGCAGCGAGCGCACGGCGTCTTCGGAGCCGCTGACCCCGGCAGCCGCTACGAAATTCTTTACAATTCGCTCGAAGTCCGATCGCGCATCTTGCACGTTTGATTCGGGTTTTGCATTTCGCTCTCGAAAGCGCTGCACAACGCTCTCGGGCGGCTGCGGCTGCAAACCGGCCGCGGCTTCCAGCAAGCCGGTCAACCGCGCCAACTCCATCGCCGATACCGACTCGACCGGCGAGCCGCCGTTGCGCACCGCCGGAAACAGAACGGCGGCCTGCTCGACGCCGCTCCAGGCTTGGCCGCCCCCGAACGGCCCGAACGACGGATTCTCCGGCGGCCGCCTCTCCAGACTGTAACCGGCGTCCGCGGCGAGTTTGCGCAAGTCATCGGCCAACGCGCCGGAAACCCCGGCGACGCCGGCAACCCGCGCGGAGTTCCCGCCATGGGGCGCCAACAGAATCGCGCGGTCGGGCCGCGTCCGCTCGAGAACGCGGCGCAGTCCGGCGTTGCCGTAGTGCTGCCGCGCCGCAAAGGCCAGCGTGACCCTGCCGGCGGGCGCTTCGCCGCGCAAGCGCTCCGCAAGAGCCAACAGGACGGCGCTTCCGCAGCGGCTCGAAAGCCACGCGGCGCCCAGAACGTCCTCGCTCAACCATGCGGGCTGCTTGGCCGTCGTTACCCTGTCGAGAACGGCAACCCCGGCTTCCGCCGCCTCTTGCGCATTCGATGCGCCGATATCGACGAACAGCCCCTTGGCGGACACGGACGAGAAACCGCCGCCCGAGGCGAAGTGAACCGACGGAGCGGCAACCGCGCCGTGCAAGGTCTTCCCCGCCCCGGTCGTCACATGCACGCGCCGGCCGAGAAACAATTTCTCGAAGTCGTAGCGCGGGCGCGGCTCGGCCAGAGCTTGAACCCGCAAATAGCCTTCTTCGTCGATTCCCGAGACGACGAAACCCGGCTCATCGACGCCCGCGGCCAACAGCAAATGCGGCGCGCCGTCTCCGAACGAAACGGTCAGCGACCCCGTATTGTCGATTTCTCCGCCGCCGAGACGGTCGGCGATGTAACGGATAATCCGCTGCTCATCCCCGGGCGCCGCGTCGAAACCCGCCAGCGTTTCCAGCTCGGAACCGCGCCCGCCCGCGCAAAGCAGACAGCCCGCGAACACGCAGGCCGCGCCCCTGAGCAGACTTCGCTTTCCGGCCATTTCGCATGGTAAACCAACGGCAGACCTACTTCGCGGCCCATTTCGCGCAGTAGAAGAGCAGCGGCTCGCCGCCGGTGTTCTCGATGCCGTGCGGGGCGTTGCCCTTGCAGCACTGAATCGCGCCCGCCGGCGCGGCGCCCATCAAGGCCAACATTTCCCGGCAATTTTCCATTGCGTTGAACCTCATCGAACAAATCTACAACTCTTCCATCGCGGCCTCGAGTTCGCTGCGGGCGTGGGCGTCTCCGGTGCGCCGCGAAGCCTCCACGCCGCGCGCGTACGCCTCCCGCGCGTCTTCCTTGCGCCCCAGCCGCTCGAGCGCCTTGCCCGCGTGATAGTAGGCCGCCTGATAGTCGGGGTCGGCTTCCAGAATAGTCCGAAACTCGACAAGCGCCCGCTCATCGTCGCCGGCCTTGACGTATTCCTGCGCCAAGCCGTACCGCGCGAACGCATTCGACGGGTCGGCTGCGAGCATCGAGCGCAGAGCGGCAATGCGATCCATGGCTGCTCAGGCGATCCTCTCCGCCAAGTTGTTCCCGCCGCCTACGTCGGTCAGGCGAAAATCGCGCCCCTGGAAGAAATAGGTGAGCTTTTCGTGGTCGAGACCCAGCAGCGAAAGGATCGTCGCGTGCAGATCGTGCATATGCACCTTGTCATCTTGCGCGCGCAGGCCGATGGCGTCGGTCGAACCGATGATTTGCCCGCCGCGGACGCCCCCGCCGGCCATCCAGACCGAAAAGCCGTAGGGGTTGTGGTCGCGCCCGTTGCGGTTCGCCCCGCCGCCCTCGGCGCCGTCGGTGAAAGGCGTGCGGCCGAAATCGCCGCCCCAGACAACCAGCGTGCGGTCGAGCAGGCCGCGCTGCTTCAAATCCGTCAGCAACCCGGCGATGGGCAGATCGACCGAGCGCGCCATTTGTTCGTGGTTGCGGTCGATCTCGTTGTGGCCGTCCCAACCGACGCCGGCGCCGCCCTTGCGTCCGCCGGAATAGATCTGCACGAAACGAACGCCGCGCTCGACCATCCGGCGCGCCCGCAGGCACTGCTCGCCGAAATCCCGCGTCGCGCCGTTGTCGAGACCGTAGAGCCGCCAGGTCGCTTCCGTCTCCGCCGAAAGGTCGGCCAGTTCGGGAACCGACGTCTGCATCTTGAAGGCAAGCTCGTAAGAGGCGATGCGAGCCGCCAGGTCGCTATCGTCCGACCGCGCGGCGTACTTGTGCGTCATCTGAGCATGCCATTGACGATGAACTCGATGAACTTGTAGAACACAAAAATCATGATGCCCGTGATCATACCCAAGCAACCCAGCGAAACAACGCGGGCAACCTCGAAAGCGATGTCAAGTGTGGAATTCATAATGCCCAATCGTCCATCAATTTCTTGATCCAATAAGCCGCGAATACTACCAAGCCTCTGTAAACTTTGAACTGCCTCAGCAGCGCAACAAAGCCTCTGAACCAAGTTTGATTCCAAGGGCACCAGAAGTATTCTCTACAGCTATGGGCACGATACACTATGTCATAAATCAGTTTGGTTCCTCCTCCTATGGTGTCGGTCTGCCTTTGCTCTGGAGCATTGAATCTGCAAAATCCATCCCCGTCTTTGGTTTCCTGTTCATGGAAATAGAAGCAGGTCTCACAAGTTTTCAGATTCCGCTTCTTCTTCATTTCACTCTTTTTCTTGCGTCCACCAAGAACAAGTCTTTACCTGCCCACCTGGCGTAAATGGTTTCATATTCCCCCTCCAAGAATTTCAGGATCTCTCTGTCGCTGATATATTCCCTCTCTTTGCTCTTTTCCTCATTGGGGTATGTAACCTGGTAGAAAGGGAGCCTCTGTATGCTGTGTTTCCAGACTTGAATTTCCTTAATATCGGATTCTCCATTCAATTCCTTCACCCTTTCAAGCTGCCACTTTCCTTCGTAATTTTCATCCACCTCGATGATGCAATGCCTGCTGTCTTCGCGTTCAATTCTGGATTCTGGGAAAACTTCCGAGATTGCCTCCATCAATGCACTTCTGCTTTTGTACTCTTGCGGTTCCAGATTCACTCGTTCTCCATTGCTTCTGTGACGGATGCTAGTCCCAGGATTTTTGGAGCCGAGGCTTTCGTGGAAAATCAGATCGATTGCAAACATTTTTGTCTCCTTTTGTTCCACCCTGTTTGGAGTGGAATATGTTGTTACTGTCAGGGTACCGCAATATCCGCACCCAAGTCAAGCTTTTTCGGCAAATAAATCAGCAATTCGTTGTGTTTTTCGTTGCTCTGCCGCAGCAGGTCGCTGCTGCCCTTCCGTGACGCCCCCCGGCGCGCTCGATGTTCAGAATCGGCGGCCCCTGGCCGCGCAGCACCGTCCACTGATAGACAGCGAGCAGGAATCCTGCGCCGTACGCGGGCGGACCGGCCTTGATCGGCCCGTCGATCATCACCATGTAGGCGGGCAGATTTTCGTTCTCACTGCTCAGGCCGTAGGTCACCCACGAGCCGACGCTGGAACGCCCGACGCGCGCCCTCTCCGTCGCGCAGGCCGCAAGTAACGCCCGCTTCCCTCCAGGCGCAGCGATGGTCATTGAGGGACAACACTTGCTCCCAGGTTGCGGCATTGGGCCGCGTGCGGCGCGCGGCGGTGGAGCGGCGTTCCGCGTTCGGCATCATGTACTCGCTCACCCCAAGTCCGCCGCGGTTGCGCCATGAAAGGATGGTGTAGCCCTTGTCGGTGCGCAGCTCGGACAAACGCTGATGCCAATTTTCAGGCGCGCGGCCCGTCTTCGGGTCCGTAGCCACCCGGATCAATTGCTCGCGCGTAACGACCTTGCCGAGGTTATCGAGAAAGAATGCCTCGATACGGGCGCGAATCGAGCGCTGCGCATAGGGGCCTCGGATCGCAGCGTCCCTATCGCCCATTCGAGCGCCCGTACTTGTCGATGCGCGAGCGCGTCACCGAGAGGTATTCGCCCGAGCTGTCGCAGAGGACGGCGCGGCGGTTGAGCCGCAGACAGGCCTCGCCGGTCGTCCCGGAACCGCACATGGGGTCGAGCACGGTATCCTGCTCTCGGGTAGCCATCAGAATCAAAGGCTCGATGACGGCAAGCGGTTTCTGCGCCGGGTGTCCGGTCTGCTCGGAACGGCCCACGAAACCGATATTGAGCGGCGCTTCCAGCACGGACGGCGGGCCGGGAACGAAACGCATCTTGCCGGCTTTCCAACGGGCTTGCTGCTCATCGGTCAGGAAGTTCTCGGAATAGACGGCAGAGTTTGCGGCGGCCAGATGAAGACAGGCATTCTGCGCGGAGCGCCAGCCCCGAATCACCGACGGACAGTTCTTGTAGTACCAGGTAAGCCAGGCCGCAAGGGAGAAACCCTGCGGGATGCGGGCAATCTGATGAGCCAATATCTCCGGGAAACCCCAGACGAAAACATGATTGGCGATGCGGCATGACGCCCGGATGACGCCGGCCAGCCAGTCGTTGTAATCGCCGCGTTCTCCGCCGACCCCCTTGTTGTACCACGGGTCGAGAATGACGGCCTCCACCCTCGGAGCAACCGCCAAAGTCGTCAGCACGTCGGCCGCAGGCAGAACCTCTACGGCGGCTTTCCCCGGCGGTCTTCGTCCGTTGGAAGTATGCGCTCGCTCTCTCTCGTCAAAAGACATATCCGCGTCCTGAAACAGCGTCGGACTCTCGCGGCAAGCCTTTCCTCGAGCCTCCATCGGCCCTATATCTTAGACTATAAGCACCCGTGGCCTGCCCGTTTTTCGAACCCCGAGAGCCGTTGGATTGGTCCGCTTGGCCGGGCAAATACCGGCCCCCGCTCGGACGCCCCTACGACGGACTCTGCCGCGCGATTGCCGGCCGGCCGCACCAGCCCGAACGCGGCCACGCGATCCGCTGCTGCAACCTCGGCTACGCGCGCGGAGCATGCGACAGGCTCCCCGAGGACTCCGCGGACGCGGTGCGCTTCTCCCTGACGCGCGGCGGCGAACTGCTCTGGGTCGTCGAAAAGTCGCACCTGCCGCTGGCGCACGGCTCGCTCGCGCCCGGCCAGGCGAGCGGCCGGGGCGAGTTGCTCGACCGGCAAATCGACGCCTGGCTGCGGGCGGCTCAGGAAGCAAACGGCGAATAACCCCCGCCGCGCGCTATCATGGAAAAGCCATGCCCCGGCCCATGGACGTTTACGAAGAAATCGCGGCGCTGCGCCGCGCCGGGCAGAAGTGCGCCGTGGCCACCATCGTCGAAACCGACGGCTCGATCCCCAGCTTCCAAAGCGCCAAAATGCTCATCCGCGAAGACGGAACCATGGTGGGAACCATCGGCGGAGGCTGCACCGAAGCCGAGGTCTGGCAGGCGGCCCGCGGCGTCATCGCCGACGAACAGCCGCGCATGCTGCGCTTCAACCTCGGCCAGGAAGCCGCCTACGACAACGGCCTCATTTGCGGAGGCCGCCTCAACGTCTATATCGAGCCGGTGCTGCCCATGCCCAACGCGCTGATCTTCGGCGGCGGACACATCTCCAAAAGCCTCTCCAAAATCGCCTCTCTGGCCGGTTTCCGCACGACGATCATCGACAACCGCGAAACCTACGCCAACCGCGAGCGCTTTCCCGAAGCGGCGCAAATCTTCGCCGACGAGTACGAAGACGTTTTCGCCAAACTGCCCGCCAACAACGCAACCTACGCCGTCATCGTCACCCGCGGCCACCGCGACGACATGCGGGTTCTGCGCTGGGCCGCCGAACAGCCCCTGCGCTACATCGGCATGATCGGCTCGAAACGCAAAACGCTCGAAGTCGTCAAGCACCTGCGCAACGAAGGCATCGATCTCGAAAAACTCGCCGCCGTCCATGCGCCGATGGGCTTCGATATCGGCGCCGTGACCCCCGAAGAAATCGCCGTCGCGGTCGTTGCCGAAATGATCCGCCGCCGCCGCAACCCGACGGCCGGCTGGAGCCCCCTCTCCAAATCGATCTTCGCCGAAGGCATGCCCAAAGCGCTGCAAGCCGCCGAACGGCCCGCCCCCGCGGCCGCCGAAGAGCCCGCGCAAGCAGCATCCGCGCCCCAATAAAGCTCGCCCGCGCAAAATCGGCCCGCAAAACTCGACACAGTGAAAATCGACGGCCTGATCCTCGCCGCCGGCCGTTCCTCGCGCATGGGCCGCCCCAAAGCGCTGCTCGAATACAACGGCGACACATTCCTCAACCGGCAGATTTTCCTCATGCTGCCGCGCGTCAACGAACTGGCCGTCGTGCTCGGCTGCCGCGCCGAAACCATCCGCCCGACGATCCCCGCCCTGCCCGGCCTGCGCGTAACCGTCAAC
Source organism: Bryobacterales bacterium (assembly GCA_965242705.1). Lineage (GTDB taxonomy): Bacteria > Acidobacteriota > Terriglobia > Bryobacterales > UBA6623 > CATQHP01. The sequence goes on along the minus strand of OZ251486.1, from coordinate 2,105,123 downwards.
GAAAACTACGACCGGGGCATGCTCTCGTCGCTGCAAACCGGCCTGGCCGCGCTCGGCCCCGAAGCCGACTGGGCGCTCTTCGCCCTCGTCGATCACCCGGTCGTGCGCGGCCGCACGCTCGACCGCATCCTGCAGGCCTGCCGCCGCGCCCCCGCCGCGCCGCTGGCCGTCCCCCGCTTCAACGGCGAACGCGGCCACCCGGCCGCCCTGTCCCGCGCGCTCGCCGACGAGCTTTGCGCGCTCGACCCCGCGGCAAGCCCGCAAGACGCCGTGCGCAAACACTACCCCAAAGCAATCTTCCTCGACGTCGAAGACCGCGGCGTCGTCACCGACGTCGACCGCCCGGAAGACTACGCCGCCCTCTCGCGCAAATGACGCCCGCCGGCCAATAACCCGCCCGCCAATGACGCCGCGCTCAAGCGCGCGTCCGCTCCCGCGTCGAATAGGGCAACTCGGTCGGCGGCAGCGAAGCCCGCCAACCCTCGCGCAGCATCCGCGAAAGCCCGTTCACCAGGCTCGCGTGCCGCGGCAGATTGGCCAGGTTGCGCCGCTCGTAGGCGTTGCCGCGGTAATCGTAAAGCTCGGCGGCCTTGAACGGGCTGTCGATTCCCGACCATTCCGTGTAACGATAGCGGCTCGTGCGCATCGAATAGCCCATCCCCGGGCCGACTCCGGGGATTTCCCGCGGATACTGGCTGAACGCCGCGCGCTTCCATATCTGGTTCGGATTGGCGAACAACGGCATCCAGCTCGAGCCCTCCAGATCCGCCGGATGAGAAACCCCGCATATGTCACACAAAGACGGATAGATATCGACCGCCTCATTAAGCGCCTTGGTCTTGCGCCCGACGTTGCGCAGCCCCGGCGCGCGGACAATCAGCGGCGTATGCGTCGCCGCCTCGAAGTTCGAGTGCTTGTTCCACAGTCCCAGGCCGCCCAGATGATAGCCGTGGTCGCCCCACAGCGCCGCGACGGTGTTCTCGGCCAGCCCGCTGCGCTCGAGCGCGTCGAGCAGCACGCCCACCTGGGCGTCGATGTAGCTCACCGAAGCCCGGTAGGCGCGAATCAACTCCCTGGCCTTGGCCACCGGAATCGCCCCTTGCCGCGGAATGTCGTCGTAGCCGCGCAATTCGGCCGAATCGTGCAGCGCATAGACCGGCGCTCCCGCCGGCGGCAGCGGCGCAGCGGACTCCTCCACCGCCTCCCGCGGATACAAATCGAAATAGCGGCTCGGCGCCGTAAACGGCAGATGCGGCCTGAGAAAACCAACCGCCATGAAAAACGGCGTCCCCTCCCCGCCAAGCCGCTCGAGCGCCGCCGCGGCTTCCCGCGCGGTCTCGCCGTCCGGCAAATCGCCGTCGGCGGCGTCCGGCGCGCGCCAACTCTTCAGCCCCCAGCCCGTCTCGCCCGCCCGCCGCGGGCCGCGCTTGTTCGGGTCGAAATAGAACCGCTCGTCCGAAACCCACCCGTTCTCCCGCAGAAGCCGCCAATTCTCCCGCGCGAACGCCTCGTTTTCCGCCGCGCGCCAACCGTGCCGGCGCGGAATCCACGGCGCAATCGACCAGGACGGGTAATCGTTGAGTTGCGGCTTGTGGAAAATCTTGCCGAACGCCGTCGTCTCGTACCCCGCGCGGCGGAACTGCTGCGGCAAGGTCGCGGCGTCCGGCAGATAGCGCCGAAAATGCGTCTGCAAATCGTAAACGCGCGTCGTATCCGGCCGCAGGCCGGTCAGCATCGAGGTCCGCGAGGGGTTGCAGACCGCCTGCTGGCAGTAGCTGCGCAGAAAAGTCAGCCCCGAGGCGGCCAAGCGGTCGATATGCGGCGTATGCATCCGCGCGTCGCCGTAGCAGCCCAGGTCGGGGCGCAGATCGTCCGCCACGATCAGCAGAACGTTCTTTTTCGGCTCATCCTGCTTCTTGGCCGAGGCCTCCCGCGCGCCCAGTCCCGCCGTCAAGGCGCCCGCGCCGGCGCGCAAAAACCCTCTCCGCGTCGATTCGGGAACCCTTCCCGTCGATTTGCGAATGCCGGTCACAACCGCGGAACGCCGCCCCCTGCCGGATTTTTCCATAAGCGCGGGTTTTGCATAGGGGCGGGTTTTCCATAGGGGGCTGCGCGTCTCCGCGGCGCGCGCCCGCTCAGGCCGCGTGGCTGTCGAGCGCGGCGCTCAACTTTTCTTCCGGTACCGCGCCGACGATCTGCTCCACCGGCTCGCCGCCCTTGAACAACAGCATGGTGGGAATGCCGCGCACGTTGAAACGCTGCGCCGCCGCCGGATTGTGATCGACGTCCAGCTTGCCGACCTTGACCTTCCCGGCGTACTTCTCCGCTACGGCGTCGATCACCGGCCCCATCTGCCGGCAAGGTCCGCACCATGTGGCCCAGAAATCGACCAGCACGGGCTGCTCGGATTGCAGAACGTCCGCATCGAAAGCGGCGTCGGTGAAAGTGAGCGTGTGGTTTCCAGCCATGAAATCTCTCCAATCGGGGGGTAAAACTTCAGCGTAGCAGAAACGCGCGCCTGTGCTAGTATCTTTCCTGCATGGCAAACCGCAACGACAACGAAAAACTTTCGCGCCGCGGATTCCTCGCGCGCGGCGCCCCGGCCGCCGCGGGCGCCGCGGCGGCAACCGGCGGCCTCTCAGGCTGCGCGCCCGCCGGACAGCCCGCCGCAAAGCCCGGCGGACGCTGGGAAAAGCCGCCCGACCAGCGCGGCAAGGGCAACCGCCAAAACCTCATCTTCCTCAACGTCGATACCTTCCGCGCCGACAACCTCGAAGCCTACGGCGGCAACGGCTTGGTCAAAACCCCGCGGCTCAACCGCTTCGCCGAAGATTGCGTCGTCTTCGAAGACTGCTACCCCGAAGGCATGCCCACCATCCCCATCCGCCGCGTGCTGATGACCGGACGCCGCATCCTGCCCTACCACTACTTCCACCAGCACGAGCCGGTGCAAACCCCGGGCTGGCACGAACTCTTCTACGAAGACCAGACCATCTCCGAAACGCTCAACGAAGCCGGCTACCACACGGCGCTGATCGCCGACATCCCGCACATGCAGCGGCCGGGCAAAAACTTCCACCGCGGCTACAAATACTACGAATGGTCGCGCGGCCATGAGGTCGATTACTACGAACAAGCCTCCCACGACGATCCGGAAATCGTCCCCGCCCACTACTCGCAGGAATACTGGGACATGTGGCTGGAAAAAGACCCCCAACGGCCCGCCTTCATGAAGCAGTACCTGGCCAACCGCGCCCGCTACGAAAAAGAGTGCGAAGCGATCATCGAACTGACCGCCAAAAACGTCATCGGCTGGCTGCGCCGCAACCACGACAAAACGCCCTTCTTCCTGCATCTCGAAGCCTTCGACCCGCATGAGCCGTGGGACCCGCCCAAGCGCTTCCTCGACCAGTACCTGCCCGACGCAACCGGGCCCACCTACTGGGAACCGCCCTATTCCGACCTCGACGTGCCCCCCGATGCCATGGAGCGCATGCGCGCCAACTACGCCGGCGAATCCTCTTGCGTGGACTACTGGATCGGCCAAATCCTCGATACCGTCGCCGAACTCGGGCTTTTCGACAACTCCGTGGTGGTCTTCTTCTCCGACCACGGCGCGCTGCTCGGCGAGCAGGGCCAATTCATGAAGGGACCGACGAAACTCCGCCGCCAGGTCATCCACAACCCCTTCCTCGTCCGCCTGCCCGGCAAGGAAAAGGCGGGCGCGCCGGCCGCCGGATTCATCCATCATCCGGACGTGATGCCGACCCTGTTCAGCCTGCTCGAGCTCGACCCGCCGCCGCGCGCCACCGGCAAAAACCTGTGGGGGCTGGTCAACGGCGAACCCAGCCCGCACGAATACCTCGTCCAGGCCTACGGCTGGGTCGGCGGCGTGCGCACCAAAGATTGGCAGTTCTCGACCGTCATCGACCGCGCCAAGCTCGGCTACGACTTCGCCCCGCAGCTCTACAGCCGCGCCGACGACCCCGACGAGTTGACCAACGTCGCCGACAACTATCCCGACGTGGTCGCCGACCTGACGGCCGGGATGCAAGCCTATCTGGAGTCGGGCAAAGACCTGACCCTGGGCTCCTTCCACGCTCAGGAAGACTTCGACGGCGGCGACCCGCCGGCCTGAACCCCCCGCAAACGTCCGAGAAACACCAACCATGAAACGCAAGACCGCATCCGATTTCCACCCCGAAGCGCTCGAGCTGTTCGACGCCTACGTTCACGGCGGCCTCAGCCGGCGGCAATTCCTCGACCGCGCCGCGCCGTTCTCCGCCGGCGCCGGCTCCGCCGCCCTGCTGGCCGCGCTGAGCCCCGACTACTCCCTGGCGCAGCAAGTCCCCGCGGACGACGCGCGCATCCGCGCCGAGCGCATCGACTACCCCTCGCCCCAGGGGCACGGCTCCATCAAGGGCTATCTCGTCCGCCCCGCCGACGCAAGCGGCAAGCTGCCCGGCGTCGTCGTGGTCCACGAAAACCGCGGCCTGAACCCCTATATCGAAGACGTCGCCCGGCGCCTCGCCGCCGCCGGCTACCTGACGCTGGCCCCCGACGGCCTGACGCCGAAAGGCGGCTACCCGGGCAACGACGACGACGGCCGCCGCCTGCAGGCCGAACTCGACCGCGGCAAGCTGCTCGAAGACTTCGTCGCCGCAGTCGAGCATTTGCAGTCCCATTCCGACTGCGCCGGCAAGGTCGGCGCGGTCGGCTTCTGCTTCGGCGGCGGCGTCTGCAACGCGCTGGCCGTGCGCATCCCCGGCCTGGCCGCCTCGGTTCCCTTCTACGGACGCCAGCCGCCCGCCGCCGACGCATCCAAAATCAAGGCCCCGCTGCTGCTCCACTACGCCGGACTCGACCGGCGCATCAACGCCGGTTGGCCGGCCTACGAAGAGGCGCTGAAGGCCAACGGCAAAACCTACGCGGCGCATATGTACGAAGGCGTCAACCACGGCTTCCACAACGACACCACCCCGCGCTACGACCGCGCCGCCGCCGAACTCGCCTGGAGCCGCACGCTGGAGTTCTTCGAGCGCTACCTGCGGTAGCCGCGGCAAGCGGTTCATCGGACAAGCGGGTCATCGCGGTTCATCGCGGGTTTTCGCGGCGCGAACGCGGACGGCGGGGGGGGGGGCATCGAGTGGCTCATCCGTCAACTCCGCGACTCATCGACCCGCGACCGGATGCTTTGGCCGCAAAGCCGCCCCAAGCAGCCCGTCCCTTGCGCTCGCTCCCCGACCCGCGACCCGCGACTCATCGACCCGCGACCGGATGCTTTGGCGGCTTCGCCGCCAAAGCATCCAACAACTCGCCCAGCGTCTTCTCTTTCGGCGGCGGCCCGTCCTCCGCCTTCGGCAGCCCCGCCAAATCGGGAAACGACGGGCTGCCCGGCGACCACAACTCCACGCTTTCCGCGTGTTGTTCGTAATACTCCGGGTCGGTCGTCACGCGCAATTTCTTCCGCATTCCGGGCCTGCGCAGTTCGTACTCGCGCCTGCCCAGCGGCCTCGCTTCCACGCCCGGCGGCAGCAGCTTCGGCGAAGCGAGCACGCGCTCCAGATCGGCCATTTCAACCGGCGCCCGCGGCCTCTCGGGCACAACGAACCCCTCATCGAGCGCGGCGTCGATGTCGAAACCCTCGGCCTCGGCTTCGTCCGCCTGCCGCGCCACGTCCTCCGCCGCCTTCCGCCCCGCGCCGCCGCCGCCCTCGAGCACCGCCTCGGCGATCGTCCGCGGCAACTGCGCCAGAATCGGCCGCAGCCGCCCCACCACCGTCTCGAACAGCTTGATGCGCCCGCGCAGCGCCCGATACACGTCGGTCTCCACCGTGTCCTCGTAATGCAGATTGACGATGCGGATAACCCGATGCTCCTGCCCCAGCCGGTCGATGCGCCCGATGCGCTGCTCGACGCGCATCGGATTCCAGGGCATGTCGTAGTCGATCAGCGCCCCGCAGAACTGAAAGTTCAGGCCTTCCGCGGCGGCGTCCGTGCAAAGCAGCACGTCGGCCTCGCCCTTGCTGAACCGCCGCTTGGCGTCGTCGCGGCCAATCGCATGCCAGCCGCCCCCGCCGTCGGGCGCTTCCCCGCCCCGCCCCGAAAAACACAGCAGCCGCGGGCCGCCCGCCCCGCCGCTCAGCGCCCCGCGCAAAAAATCCATCGTGTCGGCGTACTGCGTGAACACCATCGCCTGCCGGTAACCCGCGCGCCTCAAGGCCGCAAGCTCATCGCGCAGGCGCTCCAGCTTGCTGTCGGGCGGCAAGGCGCGGATGCGCTCGAGCAGCGCCTCGACGTCGGCGCGCTCTTCCGCGGCCAGCGCCCGGCGCTCCCAATCGGCGATCTCCTCGGCGTCGAGCGCGTCGTCCCGCGTCTCGTCGTCGGGCGCGTCCTCTTCCAGAACCGCGGCGCCCGCCCCGGCCGGCGCCCCGCGCCGCGCGCTCTCCATCGCCTCCAGCCGCCTTTGCAGCGTGCGGCTCAAGGCGCGGAAGCTGCTCGCCAGCCGCCGCCGGTAGATGGTCATCACGAAACCTACGGCCGTGCGCTCCGCCCCGCCGGCCCGCTTGTACGCGCGGGCGATGTATTCCTCCACCGCCTCGTACAACGCCCGCTCCGGCGGCGTCAGCGCCACGAAACGATCTTCCACCTCGCGATCGGCGATGCGCGCGCGCAGCATCCCCGCCTTGTGGTAGCGCCGCAGCAACTCGCGGGTATGCCGCGAAACCAGGCCGCGGATCGGCGTATGCGCGCGCATCACCGCCGCCGCCGCGCGGCGCTCCTCCGCCGTCAACTGGCGGCGCGGAATGCTCGCCGGCGAACGCAGCGCGCTCAATATCCTGTCGCCCCTGAAACCCTCCAGCCCCGACGCGCGCCGCGCCGCTTCCTTGGCCATCGCCCCGTACCCGCGCTCCGCCGCGCGGAACAACTCCGCCGAGCGCTCCAGCGCCTCCGGCGCAAGCGGCTCCCGCTTCAAATCGTCGAAAAACTGCAAGAACGCTTCCCGCGTCCACTGCGGCGGCAGCCCCAACAGGTCGAGCAGGTCCCACACCTCCGCCGGATGAATCTGCATCGGCGTCGCCGTCAGCAACAGCAGCCCCTGCGTCCGCTCCTTGAGTCCGCGCATCACACGCAGCAGCATGTTCGGCCCCCCTTGGCGCGCCGCGCCCGCCGAATGGCTGCGCGCGTGGTGCGCCTCGTCGAGCACGATCAAGTCCCACGAGGGCAAATCCCGCGGCGGCAAATCCCCGGCCGGCCCCGCTTCCCCCAACAACTCCGCCGCCCGATCCTTCCGGCGCAGCAATTGGCTCGAAACGATCACCGCCGGCTCCTCATGCCACGCTTTCCTGCCGACTTCGCGCTCGTCTTCCGCGGACAGCGCCGGAGAAGCGCAGCGCGTCAGCCGCCGCCCGTCGTAAATCGGCCAGTTGAGATTGAACTTCTCGCGCAACTCGAGCTGCCACTGCCCCAGCACCGCCTTCGGCGCCAATATCAGCACCCGCTTCGCCCGCCCGGCCAGCCGCGCCTGACGCAGCAGCAGCCCCGCCTGTATCGTCTTGCCCAAGCCCACCTCGTCGGCGATCAGCAGCTTCGGCGGCCACCGCTCGTAAAGGCGCTCGAAGGCGCGAACCTGATGCGGCCACGGCGTCAGCGCCGCCGTCGCTTCGCCCACGCGCGCCCCGCCCGGCTCCATGCCCGCCGCCGCCGCGATGAACGCCCACACCCGGCTGCGCCGCTCCGCGCCCGGACCGACGCCGATCCCCGCCCAGACCCCGCCGCCCGCTCCGTCCGACCCCGCCGGAGCCGCCTCTTCCCGCCGCAAGCGCGCCGGCTCGCCATCCTCCGGCATGAAGCGCAGCAAATCGCGCCGCGCCGCCTCGGGCAAATCGAACGCCAGCGCCCGCCGCGAGCGCCCCTCCCACAAGCGCGCGAAATTGTCCGCCTCGTCATCCGTGCGATCGCGCTCCGCCCAACTCGTGTAAACGTGGATGCTCTCCCAGTTGTGCAGCCAGCCGGCCTCGGTTTCGTTCAGGCTGCCGTTCCAGGCGATGCGATCGCCGGCCGCGTCCGTCACGACGCCCGATTTCTCGTGGAAAATGCCGTCCGACGGGATGGGCCGCCCGTCCTCATCGCAGGGCACGGCAACCTTGATCTGCAAAAAGCCGCGCGCCACCATCCAGGCCAGCAGTTCCAGCGCATCCATCGCGTCCGCGTCCGGCGGAGCCAACGGCTTCTTCTCCATGCCGCGCTCCAGCGCGGCGCGCCGCCGCTCGCCCCGCTCGATCGCCTCGATCTCGGCCGGCTGCAAGGTGAAGCCCGTGATCAGCCGCATCAGCCCGTTGTTGCGCGCCAGCCCCTCGACGCCCCGCGCCGCCAGCTTCAGCGCGCGGGCGTTGAAATACCCCGTCAGCCGGTCGTAGCCCTTGGCCGCGCGCAGCGCCGGAACGTAGAACGACCCGACCAGATCGCCGTCGTCGAGCGTATATTTGCGTTTCCAACGGCGGGAGCTCAGCATGGCTTCAGGCGGCGGTTTCGGTTTCTTCGCGCCAGAGTTTCAACTGTTCGGGTTCGTCGATTTGCTCGCCGTAGTACAGCCGCGCCAGACCCCACAGCGCCTCGAAGTCGCCGGCCGCGCCCGCCGCTCCGCCCTGCGGCGCAGCGCCGCCGCCGCCCAACGCCCCCGCTACCGGCAGCACCTCCAGCACCGCCTCCAGCGCCGCGAAAAACCGCCGGTCTCCCGACGCCCCGCTCTCCGCCAGCAAATCCCGCGCCGCCTCCAGCGTCCGCGTCCGCCCCAGGTGCGCCGCGTGATGCGCCGCGTCGATCATCCCCCGCGAACCGTCCGCCGAACCCAGCGCCCCCTTCGCCGCACGGCGCCCGCTGTCCCACAGCACGACGTCGTTGCCCTTCTTCTCCCCCAGCCGCCCCACCACATCCCGATCCAGATCCACGCCCACCGCCCGCGCCAGCCGCAGCGCCTCGTCGTACGAAAACGCCGGCGCCCGAAAGGCGTCCCAGGCCAGCACGAAAAACGCCGTCGGCGCGTCCAGATCCGCCCCCGCCTCGAGATGCGTCAACTGCTCCAACCGCCGCCTCTTCACCTCCCGCCGCGCCGCGTCCAGCGCGTCCTCAGGAACCACCGCGTAGCGCCCCCAAGCCTCTTCCAGCGCCGCCTGACGCCGGTTCCGCGGCTGCGGCCGCGGCGTTCCCCGCTTCAACGGCCAGTGCCGCGAAAACTCCTCCAGCGCCGGCCCGAACGACGCCAGGTACAAGTCCACCCCGCCGATCCCCGCCCGCTCGAACTCCTCCACCCGCGCCCGCACCGCCCGACCCACCTTCGGCTCCACGTCTTCCCAGTACTCCCCGCCCCCCGTCTCCGCCAGCCGCGGACGGCAGACCAGAAACACCGTGCTCCGCGCCGCCGCCTTGTCTTTGATGTGCAGACTGCCCTCCGCCTCGGTGTTCACCGGCCACGACGCCGTGATCACGAACCCCGCCTCGATCAAGCCCGTCGCCAGCGCGTCCCACGCCCCCGCCGCCTTGTGCGTGAACATCAGCGTCAGCACTCCCTCCGGCTTCAGCACCCGCCGGCACTCGCCGAAGATCGCCGCCATGCGCGTGCGGTACTCCTTGCCCGCCAACGCCTGCGCCCCCTTGCGCCCCGCGAACCGCGCCGGATTGGCCACCGCCTCGCTCTCCTTGTCCGTCAACCGCCGCAAAAACAACTCGGGAAACACCCGCCCCGCCGTGCGCTTCAGCCACACGTAGAAAAAATCGGACAACTCGGCGTACATCACGTTGTCGTAATACGGCGGATCCATCACCACCGCGTCGATCGACCCGTCGGCGATGTGATCCAGCCCGTCGCCCGATTTGCAGGTCACCGCCACCGGCGGCGGAACCGCCGCCGCCCCTTCCCGCTCCCCGCCGTCGAACAGCCCCTGCTTGTTGTTGCCCTTGCCCTCGTCCGCGCGAACCAGCGCAACCAGTTCGCCGATGCACTTGGCCGTTTTCTCGATAGCCCAGTCGTAACCGATTCCCGTAACCAACGGCGCCATCTCCGCATACGACCACACAAAGGCGAAGTCGTGGCGGTCGAAGACGGATCGAACGCGCCTTGTAGTGCCGTCCCAGCGGCCCGATCTGTTGTTGTAATTCAGAACCGTGTCCAGAGTGAGCGCCAGATACCCATACGCCGCCTGGCGCATCTCGTCGAGCTTCCCGGCCTGCCGGTCGGCTTCGAGCATCTCGCGGAACACCTCCACGCCCGTTCCGTGGCAGAGCAACTGCCGCGGCGAAAACAAATCCCGCCACAAGGGCATGCCGTAACGCAGCGGCTCGCTCGTCTTGTGACCCTCGGGCACGGCCTCGCCCGGCACGATATCAAACGCTTCCCACTCGGGCAGCTTCTCCGCCAGCCGCCCCCGGATCGCCGCCCCGTTGTCGTCCTCCGCTCGCGGCGCGCGGTAGCCGCGCACCCACTTGTCCTTGCCGTAAGCCCCAGACTTCAGCCTGCGCCGCACGCGCCGCTTGTACACCACCGCGTAAAGCTGCTCGCCCATCCGCCCCGCCTGCGCCTGCCGCTTGATCTCGCCCCCGTCGATCACCCGCCCGCAATCCGCCCACGGACAACTCGCCGCTCCCCGCGCCGTCGTCCCCTCCGACTGCTCAGCCAACGAATGCACCACCTCGAACGCACACACCCGCGCCCCGGCATCATCAGGAGCATCGGTATCGCCGCCGGCATCATGAGCGCCGGCATGGGCCCCGGCCCCGCCGCCGCGGGGCCGCAAGCGCACCCCCGTGCCGTCCGACGCCAGCCGCCAGTTCGGCGACAACGGAACCACCCCGTCGCAATACGGACACACCACCGTCCGCGCCCAAAGGTAATTGGTCGATACGGCGTTCTCTTGCGGTTCGGGCGGAAAATACGGCTTGAGTTTTTCTTCTCTCTTTTCAACGAAGCGTTCCGCCAACCGCTCGAACTCCTGCTTGAGCCCGCTCCCGTATTGGGCCGGCCATTCCACGGTCGCCCGCATCACCAGAGCGGCCACCGGATTGAGATCGTTGGCGAAAACTTCCGCGCCCAGCCTCAGGGATTCAAAGGGAATGCTCCCTCCGCCCGCCGTCGGATCCAGGATTGAAAATGCTTCGCAAGAATGCCCGAAGACCTCCTGCAGCCAATCCCTATCGGATGAATCGGGAACATGGCTGAAAGCGCGGGGATAGCTGTAAGCCTGCCCCTCGAAGCGCTCCCCCGCCCTGCGCGCCGCGTCGATCCGCCGCCGCGAAGCCACCGGATCCCCATGAATCCCCAGCACATGCAGAAACCGATCGCGATCGGCCTCCGCCGGCAGCAGCGACGCCAACACCGCCGCCCTCGACGCCACCAACGGCCGCCTCGCCCACCACACATGCAGGTAATACGTCGGCGGCAGCGCGGTCATCGAACGCCGCTCCCGCGCGCTCTCTTCCCCCAACGCCGCTATCGGCAGCCAGCGCTCAATCAATCGGGCGTCGCCCATATGTCCCCGCTCCCCTCGCCTCCGCGCGGCCCACGAGCTTCTTCGCCGGTTTCCAGCACAAGTTTATGGCTAAAAACGATGACTTCCTTGATTTGCTCGAACCATTTCCGAAGATCATAAATGGTTATGGGGTCGATTTGCTCGCCGCCGTGGGCGATACTGTTTCTGTTGTCGCTAATGCTCTTGACGGCATCGCTTTTTTGCCCTTGTATGAATTTCTTGATCTCATCTCCCCACTGCTCACTGAAGCGATTGTGCAAACCGATGATGTTCTCGCGATTCGGATTTCTATGTCTCAACAGGTGCCATTCGGCATAACTATAGAGATATTCCGATTTGCTGTGCTTATGGGCGAAATCGAGAAATATGGCCTCCAAGCACGCCTCGAGGCTTGCGGAAACCAGAATGCATACGTATTTTGCCCAATGGGATCGGATATCGATGTCGTCGGGGAGATCGTCGGCGCTCGAAAGTGCGGCCTCTACATTTTCGATTTGTTGGTGTACGGGTTCGATCATTACTTCAGTTTTTGAAATGCCCCCTCCGCCAAATCGAACCGCGCACGGACGCTTTCGACGCCCGCCGTACCTTTGGAATATGCATCATGAAACGATCTGTTGTCCAACAGACTGTCGTATGCCGATTGCAATCCGGCCGAGTCGGTCAACGGTCCGCGATCCAGCCGCTTGGCCAAACCGACCATGACCGCATCGAAGACGGCTGTGTTCAGATTGTTCTTCGGACGGAACGCCCGGCCGCCCAAAGCATCGTAAGCAACCCCGACCGTATCGAGAAACACCTTTCGGAATTGCGAACCCGATTGGTCGTCCAGATTGCGGTAGCGCCGTGTAAACCCATTCAGGAACCCGCGCATCGGGCGCTCGTATTTCCCACGCTCGTAAAAAAACGCCAGGAATCGGAGAATCAGTTCCTGGTCTTTTTGCCGGTCGCTCTCCCGCCCGAACAGCTTGCGCCATGTCGCATCCCGATTGATGTCTTGCAGCAGATCAATGAACTTTCCGCGACTGACACAGCTCCTGATTTCCTGCGGATACAGCTTCGACCCTCCGGTATTGAGGCGCTCGAAAACAAGATAAACGCTCGAATCGTCATCGGGTTTTTCCTGTTGAAAAATCGTGATGTGAATAATGGAGTCTCCGAGCCTTTGCTTGTCGTACCATCCCAACTCGTCGATAGTTTTGCCGCACCAGCGCTCATCGACGCCTTGCAGCCTGAAACGGCGACCTTGCAGCTTGAAACGGCGACCTTGAGGCTCTTGAAAGTATCCCTCGAAAAAGTACTGCAGCGTCTTCAAGCGCTGCTGTCCATCGACAATAAGATGTTTCGCCGTGCCGGGCTCTTTGGCGACGAAGACTCCCGGGACCGGCAGGCCGAGCAGCAGCGACTCGATGAACCGCGAGGCCTGCCTTTGCGACCAGACGTACGCACGCTGAAACGGCGGAACGAAAAACGTTCCTTTCTTCAGCCGCGAGACCAACGTATCGACCGCATAAGCGGCGCCGTAGCTGGAAATGCGGTACGTGCCGGCCGGGTCAAGATCGTCTTCCGCCGCTTCGTCAACAACACCGTCCTCGTCTTCATCAACACCGTCCTTGTCGCGAACTTCTTCATCAGCCAAAACGATATCGGCTTCGGCCTCCTGCCGCTCCGCCAAGTGAATCGCACTCATGCTCTCACCGTCCACCCTCAGTTTAGCCCGCGCAGTCCGCCCGCCGCAACCGAGCCCTGCGCCGTCCCGCTCGCCCCGGCGTCAACGGCTCGTGAGTTTCGGCCCGACATAGACGACGTAAACCGGCTCGCCGGCTTTCACGGGCCATGAGTGATGCAGGCGGAGGTTCAAATGTCTCTCCTTGCCGTGCCATGGACAAAACAAAGTTTCTCCCGGGCGTCCCGGATGGGGGAATGTCAATTCTTTCTCAAAATTGCTCTTTTCCGTATCCGACGAATCGGAAAACCATGCATTGTCGCCCTCGAAGTGATTCCGATGAACCTCGTGGCCTTCGCGTGTGCGCGTTCCGCTTTTGTCGAAAGCGCCCGCGAGTTGGTCAAGAATCCAGAGCTGGGACTGAACGCGCTCCGCCGAGGATTTATTGAACGGATGCCGATGCCCGGAGAGAGTCTCGAAACAATCATCGGAGAAAACCAAGTTCTCAAACCGCCCCCCTGTCAAGGCTTTCCGCAAATCGTCCCATGATTCGAAAGGCGGTTCCGCGTCGCGCAAACCGTTCTCCAAAGAGTTGGCGTCTCGCCAGTTTTTGAGTGCCGCGCTTCGGTTGTCCAACCCTTTGTCTTCCCGTTTCCATACCACTTCCACGGGCGAGAAGTCCCAATCCGACGGCGTGATGCTGACCAGCCCGCAAGCGGTGTCGTCCAGCACCCGAAACGCAGCTTCGCCGACCGCGGAATCGGTGACGAGTTCGCCGCGGCATTCCAGATCGTCGTTGTCGGGGTCGTGGCGGCGTAGCTCGCCCCACAATAAGCTGCCTTTCGTCAACCAAGACATCGCAGCTCTCACCCTGTCCTTGCCAAGACCTTGCAGCGCCTGCTGCATCGCCATATCCTGCAATGGCTTGGCAGCCAAGAGAGATTGACTGCAGTACAGTTCCTGGTTGTAGCCCTTGGCGGTCTTGCGCATGGCCATCAGCCGCTCAAACGCGGCGTGAAAGTCCGCCGTGCTCTGAAACTGTCCGTGGATCGACAGGTCGTTGACGAAAATTTCCAAGTCAGCTCCAGCCCGCGAAGTAATTCATGTCCTTGTCGAACTGGTCGAAGAACCCGTCCGGCCAATCGTCGATGCCGCCGTCGGGATACAGAGTCGGACTCCGCACCTGCGCCTCGCCGCCCTGCCCGTCCCCGCGCCGCGGCCTGAAAAAGTGCAAAGCGGCGTCTTCAGCGGGCAGCATCCCCTTCTTGACCGCCCGCCGGATGCCGTTCAGAACATGGTCACTGTGCGTCTCAATCAGGACCTGAACGCCGGCGGCTGCGACTTCAGCAAGGAACTCGCCCATCGCCGCCTGCCCGGCGGGGTGCAGGTGGACTTCGGGATTCTCAAGCAGCAGCAGGTCGTTGATATCCGCAGAGATCGCCGCCGTCACGATGGGCAGGACCTGGGTCAGTCCGAAACCCGCATGAATCGGACGCTGAAACTCCGTATCGCTGGAAGTACGCAACCCCAGCGTGACGGCGTTGACTCGAGAAATTTGCTTAAACTCCAATTCGCAGCCCGGAAAGAACCGCGCCATCCGCGCCTCCGCCTGTCGCAGCCGGCTCGGCCGCACCTTGTCGATCGCCAGTCCCTTGAGTACGGGGGCGTCTCGGACGGAGTAAAGAACGCTGGCGGTATGTTCGCCCATCGGACCGACAACGGGCGTAAGCTGGGGATCCTCCAGCATGTACGATTCGCGCGGCCCCAACCTCTCGGCGGTCAGATAAGCGAGACGGCTCAGGCGTTCGGGCAAGGAGTCTTTCCGTCGACTCGACGGCAGCAGGTGACGAAGCGACTTCGGTTTATTCTCTGTAGCGCCATCCACGCTGACGCGCTGCACCGACAAGGAGAGATCTTCGCGTTCGCCTTCGAATTTCCAGGAGTACCCCGTTTCACCGTCCGACAGCCCGATCTCACAGCCGCCGCGCCCGTGGACCTGGTCGATCACGTCCGCGGCGGAGCCGAGCCGCACAGCCTCGCCGTTGAGCATCAGGCGCGTTGACCATTCCTGCTCGCGCATCGTCTGATGCAAAAGCACAAGCGCCTGCAGCACAGAGGATTTTCCCGACGCATTGGCGCCGGAAAGCAGGGTCAACGGACACAACGGCAGCTTCAGTTCGGCGAAGCACTTGAAATGCCGCAAGTCAATTCGCCTGAGCACTCAAAACCTCCCTTAAAATTTCTTTGGGTGGATCGCCCAGAATCTTCCTGAACATTTCCCGGCTCATGTCGAATCGAGTTCTTACTTTTCTGGGATCGTTCGGGCCGTCGGTAATCGCAGTTTTGAATGCCCGTTTGTAAAGCAAAACTCCAGTCTCGTTGCAAAGAGACTTAGCGCACGATTCAACCCGCTCTTTGGGGTAATATGACAAACCGGTGGACATCACATCCCAAAAGGACGCATTGAGGGCGCTGCGCTGCTTTTGCCGCAAATTGCGTTTTCTAAACGCATGCTTGCCGAACAACTCCAAGTTATTGGCCAATCCGCGGCGAAACGCCTCGCTCAATCGGGCGAGTTCATCATCGGAAAACCGGTTCATTTCCTTCAGGCATTCAGCCAGAAACCCATCCATGTCGTCTCGCCGGTACGCTTCGGGACCGAGTATTCGAAAAGCGCAAAATCGGTTGACGAACTCCCTGTCCCGCATGGTCCCTGTTTTCATTTTCAGACTTCCTCCCGTTGCCTCGGAGAAAATCCTGGTTTGCGCTTCTTCCTTGAGAAACCGCGTCGCCTTGCCCATGTACAGGCTGTTGCGCATCTGCTGTCGGGTGAGCTCCATCCCGCTGTTCACCCTATCGAAAATATCCAGGCAGGCGCGTTCGGGCGTCTTCGCGTCGATGATATAGAAGATGAGATTGCAATCCTCAATACGGTTCTGGAACTTGGGCGCCAATTTGTCGAAGCGTTTGCCGTGGATATCTTGCCGCTCCGGAAGTTGAAGCCGCAATTCGCCTTTCAGAAACCTCCGGAAAGTGGAAAGGCGCTGCAGACCGTCCACTACGATCATATGTCCTTCTTCGTCCTCCGCCATGTAGAACACGGGCAGAGGGATGCGCATGAGTACGGATTCGATCAGCTTGCTTTGTTTGTCTTCCGGCCAGATGAAAGCGCGTTGAAATTCCGGATCCATCACGTAGAAGCCTCGTTCAATACGCCGCATGACATCGACAACCGTCCGGGTTTCGTGCCGGATGCGGACTTCGTCGAGGGGGTAGTCGCCCCACGATAGGCCGGTATCGTCCAAGCCTTCGATTTCTTCCGCTTGCGTATTCGTATTTTCGGTTTCCATGACGCTGCCGCTCCTCAAACCGGTACGGGAAGACTGCTCCAAATTCTAACAAATCGCGAGCCGCCGCCGCAACCGGCGCCCTGCCCCGCTCAAATCCACGCTTGAGGCGGCTCGGCCAGGATGCTTTCGCTCAACGGCGCGAAATAGGAGCGGGCGGTGGTGAAGAACCGCGGCAATTTGCCGCCGCCAGACGGCAGCAGTTCGCTGCGCGCCGCCGCCTCCATGACCTCGGCGTTGTCGCGATAGGCTTCCCAGCGATCGTCAAGACCGCGCCAACGCCTTTCCCGCTCCGACCGCAGCCGCTCGACGTTCAAGCCCAGTATGGAGATGGTTTCGTTTACGCTATCGACCGAAAAACCGGTTTCCTTGCAAGCCTTCTCGTCCGCTTCGATGCGGCCGTCGGAAAACACTCGGGTCAGCGACGGCAGCGCGGGCAATTCCCTGGGATCGATGAATTTCACGCTCATGCGGTTGCCCTTCGACTGCCCGCAACTCAGTTCGCGAAGCTCATTCGGCTTGCCTTGCGCGCTTTGCCCGTTCGATGACCCGCCGCGGCAACAGGCAAGCATGTTGTCGGCACTCAGGGCGAGAGCCGCGCCATGCCGCGGATGGCTCCGAGGAACGAAGTGTTCGACTTGACGATCATCGTCCCTGAGGTCGATTTCGCAATAGCAGCAAAGCCCATGCTGCAGGTATATCAGCGCTTCGATGAGCTTCCTGTAGCGGATTTTGCCTGCGCTGTGCTTGCCATACCCTTGCCAGGATGCCCTGTTCCACGCGCGGGCGCGGTATTCGGCAAGGCCGGGAATAGGGCCGTGGAAGGTCCCGATGCGCTTCACCTGGACTCCACCATGCGGCGCAACACCTTTTGCCGCCGGATCTCCCCATCGGCCCTGTCGAGACCGGGATCTCGCGGCGAGAGTTCTTCGAGTCTTTTTCTGAGCTTCAGGGCGTCTTCGGATTCGCCCCGTTCGTCACTGACGAGGCGCATATAATCCTTCAGGGTTTTCACAAATTCGTTGTTCGCGGGCCGCTCGGGTACGCCCATAGCCACCGCCAACACGTCGCCGGCCTCCGCGCCGTAGATATGCCCCGCCGCGCCGAAGGCGGCGACGCCGCCGCCCTCCTCGCGGTGCAGTTGGATAATCCGTTCCGGCTTTTTCGTCGTGGTCAGCACTTGCGGGCTGTGCGTCGAAACGAGGAACTGAGCTTTCGGGAAGGCGCGTTTGAGATCGGGCAGGACGCGCTGCTGCCAGGCGGGATGCAGATGCAGGTCGATTTCGTCGATCAGCACGACCGCCTCGGATTGGAGCGGATCGTCGCGCTCAGGATTTCCCTGGGCCATCCGCCGAGCGAGGTCGGCCGCGAGCGCCAGCATGATGCCGTAGCCGCCGCTCAATTGGTCGATAGAGAGCGTTTCCGGCTTGCCCTCTCCCGATTCCACGGATACGACGAAACGCCGCGGTTTCTCGAAGAAACGGGGATTCGAGACTTCCGGGAGCATGTATTGGACAGCCCTGCGCACCGCGTCCAGTTCCTTCAAGCGGAAGTCGAAGCTGCGCCGTTCTTTTTGCAGCCGCAGTTCTTTGTTTTCCGTGTGATAGAACCACTTGAAGAACTCCAGGAAGTCTATGCGCGCCCCGCATATATCCTGCAGCACCGCGTAGCGCGGGAACTCGGCTTCCTCCTCGCTAATTTGCGGATTCTCGACCACCGCGCGGTTTGCGCCGTAAAAAGCAAGGATAGGCAGATCGCGCTGTGCGGCGCCCTCCCGATCCGCTCTGACGATGCCGTCGACCATCTTTCGCAAGTCGCCAAGCTTCGCCCCCCGGCCGTAATGCCATTCCATGCCGTCGAAGGTTTTCAACTCGACTCGTATGGGCTTTGACGGGCAGCGTCGATCCTCTGGGGGAAAAACGATGCTGGGAAGCTCCGGCAGCAAACTGGGAATCCTGCCCAAACCGCCCGCAATAGCGCTCAGAACGCTGGTTTTGCCGTGCCCGTTCGCGCCGAAGAAGACCGTCAATTGCTCGTCGAGCGTCAGTTCGAGCTTTTCGATGGCGCGGTAATTCTCGATTTTGACGCGCTTGAGCTTCATTGGGGCGCTTTCCTGGGGCGCGGCTCGGTCAGCAACGATCGTAGCGCGGTCAGTACGCGGCGCGGGCGCTTGCGGTGCATGGCCATGCCCAGCCAGTAGGCGGCTTCTTCGCGCTCCATGGCCTCGATGCCCTCGGCCACGGCGCGCATGTTCTCGCGGCTGCGCATCGGCGCCAGCGCGCGGAAGAGCAGCCCCAGCCGCAGCGCCAGGTCTTCGTCGAGCGCGTAGCCGCGGGCGCGGGCGGGCGCGCCGCCGCGGCCCGGCTTGACGCCCGAGCGCGCAAGCCGCTGCAAGACGCGGTGCTCGACCAATTCCAGATTGCGCCCGCGCAGCCCGGCCACGCGCAGCGCCGGCTCGGCCCGCGCCGCGGCAGACGCGCCGACGCGCCAAATCTCGTATTCGGCGTCGGCCGGCCCGCGGCGGTACACGCGCAACTCGTAGCGCGGCGCGGCGCCGCGCGCGCCGTTCTCCAACCGCGCCGTCATTTCTCGGCCTTCTCCCTTGCCGTGACGTGAGCCGTGCCGACGGCGAAACGGGCCAGGCGTTCGGCCAGCTTCTCCGCCGCGGCGCCCGTGTCGAGACCGTCGGGGAAAGTCAACTCGAATGCGGCGTGGATGTTCACCGAAGCCGCGCCGCGCATCTGCGGCTCCAGAAACTCCTTCAACGGCTGGGCGTCGCGCGCCGGCCCGCGGAACTCGATCTGCAGCGAGCCGCCGCCGCCGGTCTCGTAGCCGCCAGTGACGGCAACCGTCTTTTCCGCCCCCTGCGCCGCGCCGACGGCCCCGAGCAGGCGGAAAGCGTCCTCGGGCTCGAACATCGTGATGGTCAGCGAGCCGAGCGCCGCGATCTTCTTCGCCCGCGCCTTTTCCCACAGGCTGGTCAGCGCCTCTTTGAGCACGCCTTCGGCTTCGACGGTTCGATCGCCGGCCTCGACGGGGGGCGCCGGAGGTTTCGGCGGCTGGGGCGCCGGCGCGGAGCCGCCGCCGGCCGGCTTGGGCGGCTGCGCGGGCGGCGAAACGGGCGGCTGCGGCTGCGGCTGCGGTTTCGGGCGCGGCCAGACGCCGGTGTTCTTGGCGTAGGCCATGGTCAGGATCACCGCCTGTTCGTCGATGACGAGTTCCGCCGGCGGGTCTCCCGGCCCGAGCAGCAATTCGCCGCGCCGATAGACGTATTCGCCCTGTTCGATGCCCATGCGCAGCCCGCGGATGAACACGTCGTCGCCGATCAGCATGGGCAGGGCGGGGTCGCGGCGGAACTCGTCGCGCAGCGTCCGCACCGAGATATGCCCTTTCCTGAGCGGCGTGCGGTCGCGCACGTAGGCCGGCGAATCCGGCTCGTCCTCGGGCATTTTGAGCTTTTGCAAATCGCGCAGCGCCCGTTCGATCTGCTGCTGTCCCGCGCCGGGCCGATCCGCCGCGGCATGGATTTCGATGGCCGAATGCGCCAGATCGACGCCTTCCGCCTCGACCTTGTTGCGCGAGGGATAGAAGACGTGGCGGTAGCACTGCTGGACGGCGATGGCCAGTTCCTGCTCGGAACGGGCTTCCATTTCGAGCACCTTGGCCTGCTGATGCTCGGCCAGATCGCTCAGCCGCTCGGGTTTCTTCAGTTCGCGCAGGGCCAGGCGGCTGTACGTCTTGCCCTGCATCTCTTCCTTGCGCGCCTCGTCGGCGGCAACGAAAACCAGGTTGTTGCGCAGCGCCCGATAGGCGGAACCCTCCGATCCCTTGAGCTTGTAGATGCGCGCGATCAATTCGGGAACGCGCTCGACGACGCTGCCCATGCTCACGCCGTCGTAAGCCATGACGGCCAGTTTCGGCAGCCCGCCGCCGACCTCGTCGGGCGCGTCGAACGGCCCGCCGGGGAAATACGCCGCGTCGAAGGTCTTGCCGCCGAAGATTTCGCGGATGCGGTCGTTCAACTCGGCGCGGGCTTCGCCGGCATCGACGCGGCGCTCTTCGCGGCGGACGATCTGCAGCAGGTTGGCTTCGGCCAGGAAGCGCATCGGCGCGCCCGGCCGGTCGTCGAGATAGGCCGAATCGGCAACGAACCGCCTGCGCGCTTCTTCGATAAAACTGAGGTCCAGCGCGGGGCAAAGCAGCGAATAGCGCAACTGCTCGGCCGACAGCCCCCTGAGTTGCTCGTTGAAGGCCAGCGTGTGCAGGAAAATCACGCGCGCGGCATAGGCGGCGTAGGGCGGCAGGCCGCCGTGATGCTCGGCGTCGATCTCCTGCGACAGCGCCTTTTTCCGCACTTGCGCCCCTTTCCCCGCCGCCGCGGCGACGTCGTTTTCAATCGCCGGCGCGTAGGCGCGCTGGTCGAGGCGGGTCAGGACTTCCTGGCGGATCGGTTCGCAGCCGAGGTCGATATGGTGCAGGTGAATCGCGGTTGCATCCGCCGGCCGCTCGCGCCACAGCTTGCCGACGGCGCGCGCCAGCAGGCGCAGCATGCCGCGCACGCGCTGGAAATTGGCCAGCGTCGCCGTCTTGCCGGTCAGCGTTTCCAGAACCTCGGGGTGCAGCGGATAGCCCGCGCGGAAGGCTTCGGCGGTCTCGGCGCGGGCGGCCTCGGCGGAAAGGGCGTCCTGGTGCGCCGTCCAGAGTTCGGCGTAAGCCGCGGCCGCCCGCTCGGCCTGTTTTTCGTCGATGGAAGCGAACAGGCGGCGGCGCAGCACCTGCGCGGTCTCGTCGTCTTCGGTGGGGTTCAGCAGCGTCGCCTTGCGCGCGGAAACGCTTTCCAGTTCGGCCATGGCATCGGCCAGAAAGCGGTTTTCCTCGCTGTAGGCGTCGGCCGCCCGGCCGTCTTTGCCGATGGCCAAGGTAAAGACCAACGCGGCGTTCGGCGCGCTTTCCACCGCCTTGAACAGCGTGGTCAGGAAGGCCGTCAACTGGCCGCGGGCGTCCGCGAAGCGCTGCGTCTTGCGCAGATAAATCGAAAGCTCGTCGAGCAGGATCAGCGTCGGCTCGCCGCCGAACAGGCCGCGCAGCGTCTCGGCGCCCGGCGCAACGCGGCTCTCGTCGCTCTTGCGCACGCTCTTCCAGCCCTCTTCGCCGGCCAGCGCATGGGCGATTTCGCCCCAGGGCGTACAGGCGCGGACGCCGCCGCCCATGTCGCGGCCGTTGGCCGGGTCGGCGTTCTCGCCGTCGAAAACGGCGGTGCGGACCGTGCCTTGCGGCGGCAGCAGCGCGGGATCGACGAACTCGGCGATATTCGCCGCGCCCCGCGCGCCCCGCGCGGCGTGGACCAGGGCGATCAGCCCGTGGGTCTTGCCGCCGCCGTACGACGTATCGAGGCGGAAAATCGCCGCCGCTTCGCCGCCCGCGCCGCTCAGCCGGCGGCAGACGTTGGCCAGCAGGTCTTTGAGTCCGCGCGTGGGGTAGGTGTTGGCGAAAAACTCCGCCGGGTCGAGATACGCGCCGCTGCCCCCGCCCTTGGCGGCCTGCGCCAGATCGGCGGCGAAATCGGCCTCGGAGACGCTGCCTTCCAGGATGTCCCCGCGCGGGCGGCAGGTCTCGAATACGGTCGGGGGTTTCATGTTGTCTGTTTCAGCCGCCGCGGCCCGCGCGGCGCCGCCGGCGGCGGCCGGATTCCCGCCATTGTAACCCGCCGGAGGCAAGACTCTGTAACCCGCCGGCGGCAAGACTTTTCCGGCGCAAGGCGCGCGGCTGCTATGATAGTGGCGTTGTGAGCGCGTTCTTCGACCGCTTCGGCGCGCCGGCGCCGCGGCGTCCGCCTTCCCGCCGCGCGATGCTGCGCGAGGCGGCCAACGGATTCGGCTTTCTCGGGCTGGCCGCGCTGCTGGCCGACGAGCGCGCCCGCGGCGCGGCGCCTCCGCGCGGCGAAAACCCGCTGGCGCCCCAAGCGCCGCATTTCGCTCCGCAGGCGCGCAAGGTCATCCTGCTGTTCATGCACGGCGGGCCGTCGTCGATCGACACCTTCGACCCGAAATCCTACCTCGAGCGCAACGACGGCAAGCCGCTGCCCATCGAACGCCCGTTGGCGTTCTCGCAGAAAGAGCCGGGGCCGTTGATGAAGTCGCCCTGGCGGTTCCGTCCGGGCGGCGAGAGCGGCCTGCCGGTCAGCGACCTGTTCCCCCATGTCCGCGAAAGCGCCGACGAGCTTTGCGTGATCCGCTCGATGGTCGGCGAAGGCGTCGATCACGGCGCGGCGCTCTTGCAGAGCTTCACCGGCACGTTCACCTTCACCCGCCCCAGCCTGGGCGCCTGGACGCTGTACGGCCTCGGCTCGGAAAACCGCGATCTGCCGGGCTACGTCACCATCAAGCCGGCGCTCTCGCACGGCGGCGCCAAAAACTGGAGTTCGGCCTTCCTGCCCGGCTCCTATCAGGGCGTCGCCATCGGCCACGCCGGGATGCAGGTCAAAGACATCCGCGAACAGCCCATCGAATATCTGGTCAACCGGCGGCTCAGCCGCGAGCAGCAGCGCTACGAACTCGACATGCTGCAGGCCGTCAACCGCCGCAATCAGGAACTCTGGAAAGGCGACGACGAGCTCGAAACGCGCATCCGCTCGTTCGAGATGGCCTTCCGCATGCAGGCCGAGGCCGCGCAGGCTTTCGACGTTTCCAATGAATCGGAAACGGTGAAAAAACTCTACGGGCTCGACAACCCGACCACGGCCGATTTCGGCTGGCAGTGCCTGTTGGCGCGCCGGCTCACGGAACGCAACGTGCGCTTCGTGCAGTGTACGCACTCGTACAAGTGGGATCAGCACGCCGATCTGGTGAAGAAACATACGGCCAACGCGGCGGAAGTCGATCGCCCCATCGGCGCGCTGCTCAAAGACATGAAGGCGCGCGGCCTGCTCGAAGACACCCTGGTGGTGTGGATGGGCGAGTTCGGGCGGACGCCCGTTTCGCAGGGCGGCAACGGCCGCGACCACAACCCCTACGGTTACTCCATCTGGATGGCCGGCGCGGGCGTCAAGGGCGGCTTCGCCTACGGCTCGACCGACGAGATCGGCTATCACGCGGCGGAAAACCGCATGCATATCCACGACTTCCACGCCACGCTGCTGGCCCTGTTGGGCCTCGACCACGAAAAGCTGACCTACCGCTATTCGGGCCGCGATTTCCGCCTGACCGACGTGGCCGGCAACGTCCACCGCGGCATTTTCAGCTAGGAAAGATCTGCGCAAGCAGGCAACAGCGGAGGGCATAGCCGCCCGGCTCAGCCCCCCTGACTCAGAAACCCCCTTGGCTCAGAAACACTGCGCAGCCGTCAAGCACGAAGGGTTTCATCCGCGAAAAAGAAGCGCTTCATGCACGGATTGTTCACCTTGTTCGCCAATGATCGCCTGAGATCACTTATTTTCGACGCGGCGCCGCCGAAATCGACCGGATGGCTTCAGCTCTCTCTTCCCTGAAACCGTGCGGTTCCCCCTAACCCCTAATCCCCAACCCCTAAACCCTGCCGCGCAAAGCGCGGCCCTCAGCTCTCTCTTCACTGAAGCCGTACAGCAGAAAATTGGCGGATTGGTCCTGCCCGAGCAGGCCGGCGTCCGCTGCTTGTTCAGAGTTTCCCCAGAGCGTAACTCTCAGCCGGGGCGCAACCGGTCGAGCAGCGATTCCGCCGTAACCGGCAGCGCGCCTCGGGCGGCGAGCGCGGCGTTTTCCGGGCAATCGGGCGTGCAGACTTCCTTGCCGGCGGCGAGCGTCTCGACGCAGAGGCGCTCCAGACCGCTTTGCGGCGCCGCGTGCAGCGCCAGCAGGCGCGCCGCCAGGGCCGCCGCGAAGCGGTTCCGCTGCTCGGCCGCCCGCGCGTCGGCGCGCCTGCGGCGCGGCTCGAACGGCGAAACCACCGTCAGCCTGCCCTCGTCGAGCGGCTTGCGCCACGCCGCGGGAACGCGCATGCCTTCGAGGCCGCGGGCCGGACAGACGACCACCGGCGCGCCGCCGCGCAGCAGCAGTTCCAGGCACTTCTTCTCTACGCTCGAATGGAATCCGCCGACGACCGCAACGCCGGCGCCGCGCAGAGCGGCGGCAAGATCGCAAGCCTGCAGGACGATCTCGCCCGGACAGCGCTGCGAGCAGAACAGGCCGAGCAGCGGCGCGTCGGGAATGCGTCCGCCGCCGAGCGTCCGCAGCCGTTTCCATTGCCCGCCGCGCAGCGCCGCGGGAAAGCCCGGAGCGTCGGACTCGACGACGGTTACTTGCATATTTCCAGGCGCAGCCGGCCGCGGCG
The DNA here is from genome assembly GCA_965242705.1 of Bryobacterales bacterium. Lineage (GTDB taxonomy): Bacteria > Acidobacteriota > Terriglobia > Bryobacterales > UBA6623 > CATQHP01. The sequence continues at coordinate 2,080,282 of OZ251486.1, read as the reverse complement.
CAGGGGCGCGCGTCAGTCGGAAGCGATGCAGAAAAGTTCGTCTTCGCTGCGCAGAAAGAGCTCGCCGCCGACGATGAACGGCGAGGAAATGAACGTCTCGCCGCCCATCGCGTTCACCGCCGGCGCTTCGTAGGTCTTGCCCAGCTCGAGCACGATTACGTCGCCCTCTTCACTGGCCAGATAGAGCTTGCCGTCAGCCGCCACCGGCGACGCCTTGAAGGTATAGCTCTGCGGCAGCCGCTGCTGGTTGTAGAACATCTCGCCGGTCTTGGCGTCGAACGCGCTGACCATGCCGCGGTCGGTCACGAAATAGAGGATGCCCTCATGCAGCACGGGCGAGGCGGAATACGAGTTGCCGCGCTGGTTGCTCCAGGCGATGAACTCGGAGTTGTCGGTCAGGTCGCCCTTGCCGCCGAGCCTGACCGCCAGCAGGTTGGCGTCGCGCCAGCCGGTCATGGCGATGACCATCTCGTTGTCCACGTTGACCACGGCGGGGATGGCGTTGCCGCCCAAGCCGCCGGCCTCCCAGATGATTTCGCCGGTCGCCAGGTCGTAGCTGCGGATGCGCGTCGAGCTGGTGACGAGCTGCTTGCGGCCGCCGTAGTCCACCACGACCGGCTGCGTCCAACTGCTGCGCTCCTCGCGCTCGGCGCGCCAGATTTCCTTGCCGTCGTTCTTGTCGAGCACGACGATGTACGACTGGCCTTCGTGGTCGTTCTGGATGATCAGATAGTCGTCGTGCAGCACGGGCGCGACGCCTTCGCCGAATTGCAGGCGCATTTGCAGCTTGCCCAGGTCTTTGCTCCATTGCAGGTTGCCCGCCAAGTCGTAGGCGTAAACCCCGCGGGAGCCGAAATTGGCGATCAGGGTTTCGCCGTCGGTGACCGGCGAGTTCGAGGCGAAGCTGCCGTACCGGCGGTGATAGCCCTCGTGCGGAGTCGCCGTGACCGCGGTTTTCCGCCAGACGACCTTGCCCGTGCTCTTGTCCAGCGCCATGACCAGGAAGTCGGTTTCGACCAGCGCGCCGCCTGCGCCGCCTCCGCCGCCGCGCGCAGCGCCGCCCCGCTTGCCGCGCTTGCCCGCCGCGCCCGGTCCGCCGGCGCCCTCCCGGGCCGCCGGCCGCGGCGAGTCTTTGGCGGCGGCCGTGGTCAGGTAGATGACATCGCCCCAGACCACGGGCGTCGAGTGGCCTTTCCCCGGAATGGGAACCCGCCACTTTACGTTCCGCTCCCCTGAAAATTCCGTGGGGGCGCCGCCGACGGCCACGCCGGTGTTGTACGGGCCGCGCCACTGATGCCACGAATCCAGAGCCGTCGGCTCGGCGGCGGCGAAGGGCGCCGCAGCAAGGCAAAACACGGGAAGAAAAAGCGCTGCGCGGTAAGACATCGAAGGGTATCTCCTGTTCGTCGTAATCTCTTTCACGGTATCTGTTTCGCTGTATTTATTTCGCCGCCGACGCGGCCTCCATGCGAAAAGACGCTGAAACCGCCGCGCAGGTTAGCCCCGCCGGAGCGCCCTCGCCGCGCTCTTTGCGCTTGGCGCCGGATGCCGCGTCGCCTTTACTCCAATAGTATTCCAATCCGCGAATGAGCATCCGCAAAGAAGTCAAGCGGGCAGCCGGTCGGGAGGAGGCGCTCTGACGGCGCGGGTTGGGCCTGTCGGAGTCGGTCGGAGCGCAACGGGCCGATCGCAACAGGGCGGTCGCCGGCGGGCGGCTACAGCCGCAGGCGCGCCTGCAAGACCTTCAGCGCTTCGATGCCGGCGACGGCGAGCTTGTCGTTGGGGTCTTCCGCCAGCTTTTGCAGATAGGGCACGCTGCCCTCGTCGCCGCTGAGCGCGATCACGTGCGCCAGATGCCGCCGCTGCGGCGTCGAGCCCGATTCGACCCGGGGATACAGTTTCGCCAGAACCTCGGGCTTGCGCGCCAACTCCACGAGGAACGGACGGGCCTCCATGCGGTGAACCGTGGAGTTGAGGCCGTCCGCGAGGTAGCCCAGCAGCGATAAATCGCCGAGATGCACGGCGGCGAAGGCCAGCGACAAGCGGGCGGACTCGGCGCCTTCCGACTTGAACGCCTTGGCGACCACCCCGGCATCGAGCGGGTTGCCGATGCGGCCGATACCCTCGGCTGCCGCGGCGCGCATGAACTTGTCTTTGTGGCGCATGAAGGTCAGAAACAGCGTGCGCTGCGCGGGGTCGGGAATCTTGGCCAGCGCCACGAGCGCTTCCCGCCGGATCTTCGCCGGGTTGGCGTTTTCCTCGATAATCTCGATCAAGCCGGGGCGGGCTTCTTCCGTGCGCAACTGTCCAAGAGTTTGAATGACCGCGAACTGCACGGCCTCGTCGAGATCGCGCAGCAGGAACACGATGTCCGGCCCGGCGCTCGGCTCGGCGATTTTCTTGATCGCATAGACCGACTCCAGGATGATCTTCGAGTCGCGCGAACGGACTCCTTCCTGCAAAGCCGCCAGCCCCGCTCCGCCCCGAAGAATGCCCAGCGCCCTGGCGCCGTTGGCGCGCACGTCGGCATTGCCGCCGTTGACGATCGTGTCGGCGATGGCGCGGACGGCGTCGGGGTTGACCGTGACGTAGGGTTCGATCACAACCGGACTGGGCGCGGAAAACCGGCCCTTGAGGCGGCCGGCGAACGTCTTGAGCGAACCGAGCCGGCCGAACTTCACGTATTCGGGGTAGTAGAAATCGACCAGCCCGTCCACGGCCAGCGCCTGGATTCCCGGCGCTTCGTCGCGGGTGGCCGCAATCAGCGGCTCGACGGCTTGAGGCGAGCGAAATTGGATCAGCGAGACGACGGCGGCGTTGCGCACCTCGGCAACCGGGTCTTCGACCAGAGGCGCCAGCGCGGCGATGTGCTTGAAGCCGTCGGCCGTATTGCCCAGCTTGCGCGCGGCCCTGGCGCGCGCGGCGGCGTCCGGGCTGCGCAAGTCCGCAAGCGGCGCATCCGCGCCGAGCGCCAAGCCGGCGCACAGGAAAACCCCCGATACCGCTTGCCCGATCCGCATGGTTCCCCGCATCGCCGCCCGCCGTCTTTCACAGTAGCACCAAAGCCGCGGGCGATCCCGGCGCGGACGGCGGGGCGCGGGCATCCGCGGCTAAACGTATTCCAGCTTGACGCGATTGGGGATCAACCCCGCTTGCGCGCCCAGATCGAGCAGCTTCTGCCCCGCCTCGATCACTTCTTCCGCCATGGCGGTGGTGTGGTGGTTGACGTACATGCCGACGAACCGGTCGGCGAGGTCCGCGTCCAGGCCGCGGGCGAATTGCAGCGCGTATTCGAGCGCCGCTTTGCGGTTGGCCAGCGAGTAGGCGATGCTTTCCGACAATTTACGGCGCGCCTCGGTTTTGATGTCCTCCGGCAGGCTGCGCAGGATGCAGTTGCAGCCGAGCGGCAGCGGCAGGCCGTATTTTTCTTTCCACCAAGCGCCGAGATCGACGACCTTGCGCAGGCGGGACTCCATATAGCTCAACTGCCCCTCGTGGATGATGACTCCGGCATCGACGGCGCCCGTCTCGACGGCGTCGATAATCTTGTCGAAATCGACGACAACGGGCTCGAAGTCCGGCTCGTAGAGTTTCATCGCCAAGTAGGCCGTGGTCAGCTTGCCGGGCACGGCGATGCGCCGGCCTTGCAGCCCGGCGGGAGCGGGTGCCGAGGCCGCTACGAGAATCGGGCCGTAACCGTCGCCGACGCTCGACCCGGCGGCGGTGAGGATGTATTTGTCGGCGACGTAGGGGTAAGCGTGGTAGGAAATCGCCGTCATGTCGTAGCGCCCTTCGCGGGCATCGACGTTCAGCGATTGGATGTCCTTGAGCACGTGTTCGAACTCGAGCAGGTCGGACTCGACCCTGCCCGCCGCCAACCCGTAGAACATGAACGCATCGTCGGAGTCGGGGCTGTGCGCGATCGTCAGTCTGTATTTTTTCGCCATCGCCGGTTGAAACCCGTAGAGTAACAAACCGGTTGCAGGGCGCGGGCAGCGAAGTCTTTTTCAATCCGCAAACAAACCTGTCCCGTGCTGCCCTGTTCTGTATTGCCCTGTTCTGTATTGCAAGGAAACGCGCCGCCGCATATCGTTGCGAAGGGCTGCGTTATGATCGCCTTGTATGCGCTTGCTGCTGTTTTTCCTGATGTCGGCGGCCATGCTGCCGGCCGCGGCCGCCGAGTGGCCGCAATTTCGCGGACCGCAAGGCATGGGCGTCGCCGAAGGAAGCCCGCTGCCGGCGCGCCTCGACCCGGAGGAAAACCTGCTTTGGAAAACCGACGCTCCTGCCGGCCATTCCTCCCCCGTGGTCGGCGCGGCCATGATCTTCCTCACCGCCTACGAGAACGAAAGCCTGTTGACCCTGGCTCTCGACCGCGAATCGGGCAAAATCCTGTGGAAGCGCGAAGCTCCGCGCCCGCGCCGCGAGCCGTTCCAGGGCGTTCACGGCCCGGCTTCTCCTTCGCCGGTCACCGACGGCGAAAACGTCTATGTCTTCTTCGGCGATTTCGGCGCCCTTTCCTACGACGCGCAGGGCAATGAGCGCTGGCGGCGCCCGCTGGGGCCGTTCCGCAACGTCAACGGGCACGGCTCGTCCCCAATCCTGGCCGACGGCAAGCTCATTCTCGTCTGCGATCAGCAGGTCAATTCGTACCTGTTGGCGCTCGACGCCGGCGACGGCTCAATCGTCTGGAAAACCGACCGCTCGGAAGTAACCCGCGGCTACGGCACCGCGGGGATATTCCGCCCCCGCAGCGGCAAGCCGCAAGTCGTCGTGCCCGGAGCCTACCGCGTACTGGCCTACGATCTCGAAACCGGCGAAAAAATCTGGTGGGTTGACGGCTTCGCCTGGCAACTCAAGTGCGTCCCCGTCTTCGACGAAGAGACGGTTTACATCAACGGCTGGGAGACCGGCGGCGACCCCGGCCAACAAAGCAACACCGCCCCATTCGCCGAGGTGCTGGCCAAACACGACGCCGACGGCGACGGCAAGTTGTCGAAGGCCGAATCGCCGGACGAGCGCCTGGCACGCGACGGGCCGTGGTCGGAGGCCGACCTCGACGGCGACGGGCTGCTCGGCGAGCGGGACTGGTATTTCTACGCCGCGCGCCGCGCGCCGGTCAACAACCTCGCGGCCATCCGCCCCGGCAATCTCAGGGGCGACATCTCCGAGAGCGGCGTACTTTGGCGCTACGCCAAATCGCTGCCCAACACGCCTTCGCCGCTGCTCTATCGGGGGATGCTCTACCTCATCAAGGACGGCGGCATCTTCAGCAGCGTCGATCCCGCGGACGGAAGCCCGAAACTCGTCGCCAGGCTCAAAGGCGCAATCGACAAATACTGGGCCTCGCCGGTTGCCGGAGACGACAAGATCTACACGGTGAGCGCAGGTTGCGGCGTAAGCGTGATTTTCCCAGGGGCCGCTTGGAAAGCAGCCTCCGCAGGCGGCGTCGAAGACACCTGCTTCGCCACCCCCGCGCTTGCCGACGGCCGTTTCTATCTGCGCACGCTGAGCGCGCTCTACGCCTTCGGCGCGCGCTGAGCGCCGCGGGCCGTCATGAACGCCTCTACGATGCTGCGCGCTGCGTTTCCGTTGGCGCTGCTGCTCTGCCTGCTCGCGGCTTCGCCGGCAAGCGCGCACGTAATGAGCGCGAGCCAGGGGGCGCTGCGCCTCGCCGGCAGCGAGGTCCGTTACGAACTGCGCATGCCGCTTTACGAAACCGCCGCGCTCGAATCGCCCGAAGACGCCTTGCTCGAAGCATTCCGCGTGCGTTCCGAAGACGGCGGCGAACCGGCCGCGGCGAGCGGGAGCTGCGCGGAAGAACCGGCGGAAGCGATGTACGTTTGCCGCTCTTCATTCACCTTTACGCAGCCTCCCCGCGCCGTCCGCGTCCGCTGCGAGTACCACGCCGCGGTCGCCCCGAACCACGTCCACGTGCTGCGTTCCGGCGAAGCTGAAATGGCGCGCCGGACAATGTTCGACGTCGTGTCGCCGGAAGCTGAAATCCGTTTCGCCGCGCCCACTCCGGCGGAAGTCTTCCGCGCGCAATTCGGCGCCGGCCTGCGTCGGGCCGCCGTCAACCCGGCGCTCGCGCTTTTCCTCCTGGCGCTCGCCCTGGCGGCTCGAACGCCGCGGGAAGCGCTCGCGATAGCCGCCGCGTTTCTGGCCGTCGAAATCACTGCCGCCGTGCTCTACCAAGCCGCCGCTCGGCCTCTGCCCGCGCGTTTCATCGAGGCCGCCGCGGCGCTGACCGCAGCCTATCTCGCCGTCGAGATACTGCTGCTGCCCGAAGCGGGAAAACGCTGGCTCATCGCCGGCGGCCTGGGGCTGTTCCACGGTCTTTTCTTCGGCGGCTTTCTGCTTCAGGGCGAGTTGCGTCCGCTTTATTTTCTGCCCGGCGCGGCGCTGTGCGAGGCCGTCCTGCTGGCCGCCCTCTGCGGCATCCGTCTGAAAGCGCGCAGCCGCCGCGCGGAGCAACTCGCCGCTCTGCTGCTGCTCGTCGTCGGGCTGGGCTGGTTCCTCATTCGCCTGCAAGGATGAAGGGCGGCGCTGCGCGCGGCAGCGGCGGCTATTCGGCCCGTTCGGCGGTGAAGGTCATCGCGTACTGGTCCCACGACCCGCTGCCCTTGAGCTTGCCGTCTTCGAGCGTTCCGGTCACCTTGAGCACAGCGCCGTAGCCCGCCTCGGCGGAGTAGAAGCGGCCTTCGAGCGTCAGGGTATTGTTGCGGAACGAGCCTTCCAGCTTGTGGCCGTCGGTTTCGACCGTGATTTTTTCGTCGTCTTGGAGGATATCCCAGACCGTGCGGCGTACGCCGCCTTCGGTATCCCAGACCAAGCTCCACTTGCCCGAGATGTCGGCGGCGGAAGCCGGCAATGCGGCCAGCGCAAAGAACAGAAGAAACGAAACGCATGTCCTCATGCCCCTAATCTATCACTCAGCCAACCGCGGCGCAAACCCTGACCGCACCGCAAGGCGCGGATTGACCCGCGACTCGCGACTCTCCGACTCGCGGCCGCCGCGCGCGGCGCGGACCGCTACAATCCTCCCCATGATGCGCCGCGCCCTCGCCGGCGTCCTGGTTGCCGGCCTGTCGGCGCCCGGCCTGCTTTTCGCCGGACCGTGGAAGCGCCATACGATCGACGCTTCCTCGCAAGGGGCGGACGGCGTGCGTCTCGCCGATGCCGACCGTGACGGCCTGCTCGATATCGCCGTCGGCTGGGAACAAGGCGGCCTGACGCGCGTCTATCTCAACCCCGGCCCCCGCAAGGCGCGCAAGCCCTGGCCCGCGGTCACCGTCGGCCGCGCGCCTTCGGTCGAAGACGCAGTGTTCGTCGATCTTGACGGCGACGGCGCGATGGACGTCGTCAGTTCGACCGAGGGCAAAAGCAAAACGATTTTCGTCCATTGGGCGCCCGATGAAAACCATACGGACCCCGAGTCGTGGCGCACCGAGCCGCTGCCCGGCTCGGCCGGCATGGCGCAATGGATGTACGCGCTGCCGCTGCCCCGCGCCGGCGCGGGGACGGTCGATCTGCTCGCCGGCTCGAAGAACGCCGGCGGCGCGATCGGCCTGTGGGAGTTCCCCGCCGGGGGCGGTAAGCCGGTCTGGCGGCATTGGTATAACGCCGGCTGGATCATGTCGCTGATTGCCCGCGACATCGACGGCGACGGCGATCTCGACGCGCTCGCCTCCGACCGCAAGGGCTCCGCGCGGGGCGCTTTGTGGCTCGAAAACCCGGCGAAACGCGGCGTCCGTTGGAAAACGCATCGCATCGGGCCGGTCGATGCGCATGAAATCATGTTTCTCGATACCGCCGACCTCGACGGCGACGGGCTGGAAGACGCGCTCGCCGCCGTGCGCGAAGGGCCGATTCTGTTTTTCCGCCGACTGCCGGGCGGCGGCGTACGCTGGGAGACCCATGAAATCGACCTGCCCGCCGGATTCGGCACGGGCAAGGCCGTTGCCGCGGGCGACATCGACCTCGACGGCGCGCTCGACTTGGTTTTTACCTGCGAGAACGCCCGCGGGGAATTGTCCGGCGTCGGCCTGCTGCGCCATGCCGGAGACCCCTTCGCGCGTCAGTGGAGCGCCTTCGACATCGCCGGCCCGGAAGGCGTGAAATTCGACTTGGTGAAGCTGATCGATCTCGACGGCGACGGCGACCTCGACGCGCTCACCTGCGAAGAGACCGCTCTGTTGGGTGTAATCTGGTACGAAAACCCGACCCGCTGACCGTCCCGCGCGCCCCTGCTCCGCCGGGACCCTTCGCCAACGGGCGGGACGCCATGCGAAAATCGCTTCCAGCACTAACCGGGGCGGCTGCGATGCTGCTGCTCGCGCCCCTGATCCTGTCCGGCCAGGAGCAAGCCCGCGGGCAGGCTGCAAGCTCAGAAACGCCTGCGCAAGAGGAAAGCGCAGCCGGCGAACCGAACGAACCGAACGAGGCAGATCGCACGTCGCTCAACCTGCTGGGCGAAGTCGATTCCGAGCAGGGCGAAGGCCGGCGCAACGAAAACGTGCGCATCACGCTGATCGACAACAACGTGCTGCGCGAGCTCACCGCGCGCATGGGCACCACGGCCACCGTCACCACCGAGTTCCAGGTCGATCGCCGGTTCTTCGCCGCGGAGTTCGGTCAGCCGCCCCAGCGCCCCGTTCACGCCGCGCCGTCGCCCTTTTCGGGAGCGCACGGCAACCTGCGTTGGACACACCAGAACAGCGTGACCAGCGCCCGCTCGTTCTTCCAGGTCGGCGGCGTCAAGCCCGCGCGCGATAACGCCTACGGCTTCACCGCGGCGGTTCCGCTCGCGGCGGGCGCGGCGCTGACGGTCAACGGCGAACAGGTGCGCTCGCGCGGCAACGTCAACGGCAACGTGCTCGTGCCCGCGCCCGACGAACGCACCCCGCTGACAACCGACCCGGCGCAGCGCGCCTTCGTCCAGCGGCTGCTCGACGCCTACCCCAACGAACTGCCCAACCGCACCGACATCAACCCGCGGGCGCTGAACACCAACGACATCCAGAGCATCGACAACGACCGCGCCTCGCTGCAACTCGATCTGAAGCCGAACGAGCGGGACGCTCTGACGCTGCGCTACGCCTTCACCGGGCAGAAAGTCGAGGCGTTCCAGCTCGTCGGCGGACAGAATCCGGACACGACCACGCGCAACCACGACGTCAAGGCAACCTGGACGCGCAACTGGTCGGCGCAGACGACGACCGATTTCACCGTCGGCTTCGAGCGCGTCGGCTCGCTGATCGTGCCCGAGGAAACGGCGGTCGGCCCGCTGGTGCTGACCGGGTTCGTCGTGGAGTTCCTCGGTCCGAGTTCGAACATCCCCATCGACCGCGCCCGCAACCGTTTCTTCTACGCCGGGCGGATGCGCCGCGCCGCCGGCGCCGGCGAATGGACGGCGGGGTTCGAAATCCTGCGGCGGCAGGTCAACAGCTACGAAGAAGAAAGCCACCGCGGGCTGTTCTTCTTCCGCAACGACTTCGGCCGGGACGCCATTACCAACATCCGACTGGGAACCCCGAGCGTGTACCGCGTCGCCATCGGCAACATCCAGCGCGGCTTCCGCAACTGGGACGCGCAGTTCTACCTGGGCCACCGCCGACGGGTTTCCAAGCGCCTGACGCTCGACCTGGGGCTGCGCTACGAACCGGTCACGCGGCCGCTCGAAGTCAACGGCCTGACCGACCTGCCCTACGATTGCGATTGCAACAACCTCGCGCCGCGCTTCGGCTTGGCTTGGCGGCCGGGCGGCGGCCGACTGGGCGTCGTGCGCGCCGCCTACGGCCTGCACTACGGCCGGATCTTCAACGTGACCTTCGGCCAAGCGCGCTTCAACCCGCCGCAAAACCTGAACATCGTCGTGCAGAAGCCCGATCTGATCGAGCCGCTCAACCGGCTGCGGCCGGAGGACTTCGACCCCAACGCGCGCTCGACCCTTTTCGCCATCGACCCGGCGCTGGCCGTGCCCTACTCGCACCAGTACGCTTTCGATTGGCAACTGCCGCTGGGCGGCGCGTGGAAGCTCAGCCTGGGCTACGTGGGCAGCCGCACGCACAAACTGCTGACCATGTGGTACACCAACCGCGCGCAGCCGAGAGCGGGCATCGCCCAGACCACGCGCACGGTCAACCAGCGCCGGCCCGACCCGCGCTATTTCGACAACCGCCTGGTGCTCAACGGCTCGCGCGGCTATTTCGACGCGGCGAAGGCCGTGCTGACCGCGCCCTCATGGAAGGGCCTGAGCATCGACGCCTCGTACTGGTGGAGCAAAGCCATCGACTTGGGCAACACTTTCGCCAACACGGCCTCGGGGCGGGACTCCCGCTTGGGGCGCAGTCAGTCGGAGTTCAATTCCCACGCGGAGATGCGCGCGGTGAGTTCGTTCGACCAGCCGCACGCCTTCCTGCTGCGCGTGAATGGGCGGCTGCCGGGCGCGCGGCGCAGCGCGGCGCGAGCGCTGCTGGGCGGCTGGCAATTGAGCACGGTGCTCCTGGCCAAGGCGGGTACGCCCTTCGACGTGTCCTCCGGCTCGGACGGCGAGGGCTTCGGCAACGTGGACGGCTCGCCGGGCGACCGCCCGAACATCCTCGACCCCGGCCTGCTGGGACGTTCGATCGACGATCCGGACACGGCGCCGCGCCGCCTGCCGGAGTCGGCTTTCGCTTTCATCCGGCCGACCGAGAAGGCGGGAAGCCTGGGGCGCAACGCCTTCCGCAAGGACGGCATCTTCAACGTGAACGCGGCGCTTTCGCGCCGCTGGCCGTTGGGCGGCGACGCCTCGCTGATCTTCCGCGTCGAATCGCTGAACCTGCTGAACCACCCGCAATTCGCCGAACCGGGCTTCAACCTGACCTCGCCCAACTTCGGCCAGATCACCAACACGTTGAACGACGGCCGCGCTTTCAAGTTCACCCTGCAAGTGGATTTCTAAAAGGGCGTGCGGGGACGCGCTTCGCGCGGCGGTAGTCAGGAAATCTCTACGCAAGCAGGCGACGGCGGCGGGCGCAGCCGTCCGGCCCACAATTCCCCGATTCAAAAGCACTGCGCAGCCGTCAAGCATGACGGGGTTCATGTAGAAAAAAGAAGGACTTCATGCCAATTTTGCGCACTTTGCCCGCTTATGCCCGCCAATGCGCACTTATTTTCGAAGTCCCGCCGCCGAAAATCGATCGCATGGGTTCAGGGCTTCTTGGGCCGAAGTCGTACAGACGAAATCGACGCAGGGGACGAACCCGGCGCGGGCCGCTGCCTGTTCACAGCGTCTTTGGGCGTACGGCCCCACAAACAGCCGGGGACGCTCCCGTTCGGCCTGCCTCAATCGCGCTTGGCGCGCTCGACCCACGGGGGGCCGTCGATTTCGCTCCAGCCTTGCGCGCCGGCGCCGCGTCCGGGGCCGCCTCTTGCGGGCGGGATGCGCACGTCGGGGGCGACGGTCGGCGCCCGGGGAAACGCGCGCAGCAGCGCGGCCATTTCCCGCGCCGCGTCGGGATGCTCCTCAACGAGATTGTTTTGCTCCGTCGGGTCGTCGAGGATGCGAAAAAGATAGGGCTGCGCTTCGCTTTCGCCGCGCCCTCGATGTTCGAGGTATTTCCAGCCGCCGCGGAAAACGCTGAGGCTGCCCTCCATGCCGAGCAGCGTCGGCCCGCGCTCGACCGCCGCGCCGCGCTTGAGCGCGGGCCACATGTTCCAGCCGTCGAGTTTCTTGGGCGGGGCCGCGTCGATGCCCAGCGACTCGGTCAGGGTCGGCAGCCAATCGACGGCGGTCATCTGCTGCTCCAACTTGCCCGGCTCGAGTTGCGCGGGCCAATGGATCAGCGCCGGAACGCGGATGCCGCCCTCGAACGCGCCTCCCTTGCCGCCGCGCAGCGGGGCGTTGTCGGCGCCGAAACGGGCCGCGCCGCCGTTGTCGCTGGCCCAGATGACGAGCGTGTCGCCGGCCATGTCCTCGGTTTCGAGCGCCGCGAGCACGGCGCCAACGGCGGTATCCATCGCCTCGACCATGGCTGCATAAACGCGGCGGTTGCGGTCGGCGATGCCGCGGTAGCGGTCGATATACTCACGGGGCGCCTGCAGCGGGGCGTGGGGCGCGTTGAAGGCAACGTAGAGGAAAGTCGGCCTCGATTTGTCGCGCCCGCGCAGATTGCGCACGGCCTCGGCGGCGATCAACTCGGTAGCGTAGCCCTGCTCCTCGATCGCCTTGCCGTTGCGGTTCCAGTCGAGGCCGCCGCTCCAGACATGGGTGTTGTAATCGACGGCCGGACCCAAATGGCCGTACCAGCGGTCGAAGCCCCTTGCCGAAGGGAAGTAATCAACGTGTTCGAGGCCGAGGTGCCACTTGCCGACGAGCATCGTTTCGTAGCCCGCGGCATGGAAAATCTGCGCCAGGAAACGCTCATCCAGGGGAACGCCGCTGCGGGTTTCGATCGGGCGGTCCACGCCCAAGCGAATCGGCGAGCGTCCGGTCATCAACGCCGCGCGCGTCGGACTGCAAACCGGAAAGGCGTAGTAGCGGTCGAGTTCGACGCCTTCGCTTGCCAAGCGGTCGATGTTGGGCGTGCGGATTTCGCTGCCGTGGTAGCCGACGTCGTTCCAGCCGAGATCGTCGGCCATGAAGAAAACGACGCTGGTTGCGGCCGCCGCACGCGGCGCCGACAGCGAAAGCGCAGCGGCCAACGACAGGAAAAGCGCAAGCGGCGGTTTCGTTTTCATGGGAAATGCCATGCGTTGCGGCTCCTGCGCGTCAATCGCGGATCGCCGCCTCGACCCAAGGGGCGCGGGTTTCTTCCGGCCAGCCTTCGCGGGGGTCGCGTCCGCCGGGGCGGCGGGCTTTCTGGCGCGCGCCCTTCTTGCCGGCGGCGCCGCCGGGACCGGGCGGAGGGGCAACGTCCTGACTCACCGAGGGCGGTCGCGGGACGGCGCGCAGCGCGGCGAGCAGCCGCTTGGCCACGTCGGGCTTCTCGTCGATGAAGTCGTGTTCCTCGTTGGGGTCGTCTTCGATGCGAAACAGGTGGGTCGTCGTCTCCGTGCCGTTGCGCGGCGTGTATTCGACGAATTTCCAGCCGCCGCGGAACACGGCGTAATTGCCGTCCACGCCGATAATCGTATCGCCGCGGTCGGGTTCCGCGCCGGTGGTCAGCGCGGCCCACATATCGACGCCGTCGAACGGCTTCTCGTTCTTCGGCTTGACGCCGACGGCGGCGGTCAGCGTCTGGAACCAATCGTGGGCGGTAATTTGCCGCGTGAACTTGCGCCCTTCGAGAACGCCGCGCCGATAGATCGCTCCGGGTACGCGGATGCCGCCTTCGAAGGCAGTGCTCTTGCCGCCGCGCAAGGGGCCGTTGTCGGCTCCGGCTCTCTCGTTGCCGCCGTTGTCGCTGACCCAGACGATGACGGCGTCGTTTTCGAGTCCCTCGGCGCGCAGCGCGGAGAGGATCGCGCCAACGCCGTCATCGACGGCGCTGACCATGGCGGCGAATTGCTTGCGGTTGCCGTCGGCGAGGCCGGCGTAGCGGTCGAGGTATTTCTCGGTTGCCTGCAAGGGCGTGTGCGGCGCGTTGAAAGCGACGTAAAGGAACATCGGCTTCGACTTGTCGTGGTTTTCGATCAGCGAGACGGCTTCGCGGACGATCAGTTCGGTGGAGTAGCCTTCCTCGCGGATCGCCTCGCCGTTGCGGTGCCAGTCGAGCCCGCCGTTCCAGATGTGGGTGAAGTAGTCGATGGCCGGACCGAGGTGCCCGTGGGAATGGTCGAAGCCGCGGTTGTAGGGGTGCGAGGCGGCGCGCTCCAGCCCGAGATGCCACTTGCCGGTCATGAAGGGCTGGTAGCCGGCGGCGCGCAGCGTCTCGGGCAGCAGATGCTCGTCGAGCGGCATGCCGCCGTTGGGGCCTATAGGCGAGTCGATGCCCATGCGGATGGGCGTGCGGCCCGTCATGAGGGCGGCGCGCGTCGGGCTGCAAAGAGGGTAGGCGTAGTAGCGGTCGAGTTCGACGCCTTTGCGCGCGAAGGCGTCGATGTTGGGCGTGGCGATCTCGCTGCCGTGATAGCCGACGTCGTTCCAGCCGAGATCGTCGGCCATCATGAAAACGATATGGGTGTTGGCGCAGAGCAGCGCCGGAAGCAGCAGCGCCGGAAAGATGCGGAATAACATGGCGTCCTCCTGGTCGGGGTTGCGGCTGGTCAGGGTTGCGGGCGCCCCTGTACCTGCTGCACCAAGCGATGCACGGCGTCGGGGTGGCAAAGCAGGTAGCCTTCCGGGGTCGTGGTGCAGCCCGGTCGGTGGCCCTTGTAGTCGGGCAGCGTCGGCACTTGGTGCTCCAGCGCATGGCGCAGCGTTTTCGCGTTCAGGTGGAGTTTCGCCGCGGCGGAGGCGAAATCGAACGAGACGTTTTCGGGGTCGCGCAGATAGGCGCGCAGCGCTTCGCTGTCGATGACGGCGGCCAGGTCTTCCTCGGCGACGGCCAGCCGCGCGGCGGCGGAGGCAAGATCGCCCGGTCGGAAGCGCGGCCCGCGGCGCCCGTCCGGCGGCCCGCCCGGGCCGCGGCGGCGGCCGGCGCCCGGTCCGCCCGGCGGCCCCGTTCTTGTCCCTTGACCCGGCCCCCGTCCCGGCCCCGGCGGGCGGGCGCGGCTCGAGCGGGGGCCGCGATCGGGCAGGTTGGGTTTCCCGGAATAGCAGCCGAGGATATAGGGAAACGTCGCCGTGGCGTGGTAGTGATAATCGCCTTCGGGTCCGCGGTGGCCGTTGCAGCGGTCGAGGAATTGCCGCTCCTGCTTTTCCTTGAACGCATAGGCCTGCCAAGCGTTGACGCTCGGGTCGCCGGTCATTTCCCATGAGCTTTCGTAGCGGATGACCTCGCCGCACTCATTGTCGGCGCAGCCGAGCGGCCCGCGGATGGGAAAGCCGTCGAGCGCGTAGCCCAGCACCGGCGACGGCGCGCCTTCTTTCACGCCGTCGGTGAGGCAGGGTTGGTTGAGCGCGTGGTAGTGGTACTGATCGGCGGTGTGCCCCATGCACTCGTCCATGATGGCGTTGAAGATCGGGTCGCCGAAGCGCTCGACAGCGGGCACGGGGCCTTCGTTGGGGCCGTATAGGGCGATGCCGTTGACCGCGGCGCCGATCGTGCCGAGGAAAGGAATCGCCGCGGGCTCTTCGGCGAGTTGCGGTCGGCGGGGCACGCGGAACTCGTTTTGCCGCTCGACCAGGGGATTCGGCGTGATCTGCACGAACTCGTAATGCGGGATGCCGTTGGAGCGGATGACGAACTCATCGCCTTCACAAGCGCCCTCGATGCGGGGCTTGGCGTACTCTTCGCCGGCGCCCGCGAACTTCGACACGTCGAGCAGCCGGTCTGCTTGGCCGCAGTCGCCGGCGGCGGAGTCGGCTTGGGCGGCCGGGAGCGGGGCCGAGGCCGGCAGGAGGACGGCGGCAACCGCAATGCGCGGCAAGAAACGCTCAATCATCCAAACCAAGGGATATCCTCACCTCAACGTCGGAACAGGTCTTCTCCGTGCCGTTACGCACACGCTCCAGGACATCGGCGGCGAGATAGTAATCCTCGGCGCCTTCCAGGCCGCGTTCGACCGCATCGCGCAGATAAAACGCCTTGCTGCGTCCGGTCCGCGGCGCCAAGGCGTCGAGCCTTTGTTCGGTTTCGGGAGAAAGTCGAATCGAAACCGCCATGTCTCGAACCTGCTCCTGATAATACTCGCCCCTGACGCCGCGCGCCCGCCGCCGGTCAGGCCTGAACCGTGTTTTCCAAAATGCCGATGCCGCTGACTTCGACTTCGACCTTGTCGCCGGCTTTCATGGCGCTCGTCGTGCCGGGAGTGCCGGTGAAGATGGCGTCGCCGGGTTCGAGCGTCACGTGTCGGCTGATGAAACTGACGATGGCCGGCGGACCGAACACCAGGTCGCTGATTTTCTGTTGCTGCTTGATTTCGCCGTTCAGGCGCAGCTCGATTTGCTGGGCGTTGTAGTCCAGGCCGACGGCGATGGACGGCCCCATCGGCGCGAAGGTGTCGCAGCCCTTGCCCCGCCACCATTGCAAATCCTTGTCGTTGTCGATCGAGCCGTTTTGCCAATTGCGCTCGGAAACATCGTTGCCGCAGGTGTAGCCCAGAATATAGTTCGGGGCGTCGGCCTCGGAGACGCGGCTGGCGCGCTTGCCCATGACGATGACGAACTCGGCCTCGTAGTGCAGATCCTTCGACCCGGGCGGGATGATGATCGGCCCAAAGGGGTCTTGCAGCGCCGTGGTGGGCTTGTAGAAGATTTCGGGGCGGGTCGGCGCCGGGCGGTTGCCGATGTGGCTCCCGTAATTGAGGCCGACAGCGAAAACCTTGGGGCTTTTGACCGGGTAGCGCAGCTTGACGTCGGCGAGGTTGACCTTGCCGCCGCGGCGCTTGCGGCTGCCCAGAACGCTGCCGTCGAGCGGGTAGATGACATCGCCTTCGAGTTCGCCGTAATACGTGACCTTGCCCTCGGTGTAGCGAACGTATTGGGTTGCGCCGGACTGGGCGCGCAGGCCGGGCAGCGCGAGCGCCGCTCCGCCGGCCGCCAGAAATCCTCGTCTGGTCATATTCATCGGTGTTTGACTCCTTTGCAAATTTGGGATTGCGTTACAGATGATAGCGCCTTGCGCCAAGCGGCCGCCGCGAAACCCGCCGCGGCGCCCCAAAACCGCCTCCGAGTCGTTTGCATTGCCGCAGCCCTCCTAAGAACCGAATACGAGCTTCAGATGCCGTTCGTCGGGCGCTTTCGAGGCGGTCATCTTGCTGATCGCCAGAAACGCCGCCAGCGACGCGAGGAACGATGGAATAATTTCGTGAACGTCGCGCAGCGCCGCGTACTCGAATCGAAACAGAAAGCGCCACGCCACGCAAGTCAGCATACCGATCAGCATCGACCAGAAAGCGCCGTGCCCGGTTCCCCATCTGAGGTACAGCCCGCCGAAAACGGCCGGAAAGAAACCGGCGGCGAACACCGCGCCGGAAAAGCTGGTGAGCTCGACGATGCCGGCGGGCGGGAACACCGTGCAAAGGAAGACGACGAGCGAGTAGGCGGCGATCGCCCATTTCGTCCCGCGCACCACGGAGGCGGGGCGCATCGGCCGATAAACGTTCCAGATGTCGCCGACGGCCGCCGTGCCGACGATGAGCATGACCGAGGCCAGCGACGACATGCCCGCGGCGAAAAGACCCATGATGCATAGGCCGCTGACCCAGGAGTTATCGAATTTGGCCAGCATGAAGCCGACCACTTCGTCCGTGTGATGGATCAGATAGGCGGCCTCCTGCTCATCGGCCATGCCGTGAACCAGGGCGCCCAGACCCATGACGCAGACCAGCGACACGCCCAGAAAAACGGGAGTCCAGATCATGGCGAAGCGCATGCCCTTGGCGCTGTCCACGGAGTAGAAACGCACCAGGCAGCGCGGCTCCGCGATTTGCTTTGCGCCGACCGCCAGGCCGATGCCCAGGATGTAGGTGAACGAAACGAGGGCGCCGAACGTCACCAGGCCGTCGCCCATCGGCTCGCCCGCGGCGGTAACATGGCTGACGTCGGCGATGCGGCGCATCGTTTCTCCGACGCCGCCGGCGTAAACGAACGGAACGGCGAACATGATCGCGGCGATGACCAGCATCATCACGCCCTGCACGGCATCGGTCCAGAGAACGCTGTACATTCCGCCCATGACGGTGTAGGCGCAGGTGCAGAAAATGATCGCGGCGGCGCCCCAGGCGTAGGGAATATCGAGAACGGTTTCAAGCAGATGGGCGCAGCCCTTGGCAATGCCGGCCATGTACCACAGCGTGGCGAACAGGATGGTCGCCGCGGCGAGCACGCGAATGGCCCGCGAGAGCGAACTCTTGTAACGGAAGTCGAAATAGTCGGGAATGGTGACCGACTTGAGGCCGGCGGTCTGATCGCGCAGGCGCGGACCGAGCAGCAGCCACGAAATCATGCAGAAAACAGTCCAGAAAACCCCTACCCAGGCCCAGCTCAACCCCGCGCTGAACGCCTGTCCGGCCTGCCCGATATAGGTGTTGGTGCTGGCGAACGTCGAAAAGAACGCGAGCGAGACGACCCAGCCGGGAATCTCGCGCTTGGCGACATAGAACTCGCTGACGCCCTTCGAAGCGCGGCTGCTGAAATAGCGGCCGACGCCCAGGCAGACCGCCAGATAGACGGCCGTAAGGAACAGAATCGGCCCATTGTCAGCCAAGTACTGCAAGACAAACAGGGTAGCACCGCGGTGCGGTGAGCTGCGGTAACGGCTGCTGGAAATCGAGAGGCGTCAACGCAGCCGGCGCAGCTTCAGATTGCGGTACTCGACGCGCATGGGCGGCCCGCGGTGGAGTTGCAGGGCGAAAACGCCGTGCAGCGCCCCCGGGTCGCGCACGTCGGTCATCACCCGTCCGTTGACTGCGATGCGGATATGGTGGCCGCGGCAGTAGATGGCGACATGGTTCCAGCCCGGGCGGACCCCATGCTCCGCCTTGCCCTGCCAGCCGTCCATGATCAGGCCGCCCGGCAGCCGCTCGCCGTGCAGACTGCCCCAGCCCTTGCCCTCGGCGATGTCGGCCTGGTAGCCGCGGACGGCTCCGTCGGGCAGGCGTTCGCTGCGGAACTGCACGCCGCTGTTGCCGTTGCGCAGCTTGACCTCGAACTCGAGCTCGAAATCGGCGTATTCCCTGCCGAAAACCAAAAACGAGTTCGTCGCCAGCGGAGCGCCGTCGGTCGAGCCGACGATCTTGCCGTCTTCCACCGACCACAGCGCGGGATCGCCTTCCCAGCCCGCGAGATCGCGTCCGTTGAAAAGCAGTTCCACGCCTTGGCGCCGCTCGTCGGGGGCGAGAACGTTGTGGGCGCCGGCGGCAGCCGCCGCGGCAACCGCCAGAAGGATCGGAACGCGCGGCATCGCTTCAGGAGAAACAGCGCTTGGCTAATGCTCAAACGCGGAATACGCGGTCAGCTTGTCGAGCAAGACCTTCGCGGACTCGGGAGCGTCCACGTTGCCGTAGAGGATATCCGCCGCCGTTACGGGCTTTTCGTAGATGTCTCGATTGTCGCCTTTGTCCTGCCGCAGCGTCGCGCCTTCGAGAGACACGCCGGCGAAAGCGCCGCGCGAGCGGGAGTACGCCAGAATCTCGGCGCGCAGTTGCGCATCGGTCTGGGCTTGCGCCGAGCGGCCTATCGGGCCGGCGGCGGCGGCGGCATCGGCACCCAGGGTAAACCTGCTGGCAATGAGCTTGCGCTTGCCTTTCTCGTTGAGCACGAGCAGCACGTAATCGGTCGAGCTTCCGCCGATTTGCAGACCGAATCCCCCGCCCTCGATGCGCACGGTCGAAGGCCCGGTCCAGCCCTTGCCCTCGGCGCCGCGGCATGAAATCACGCCCTTCCCGTACTTGGCGCCGAAACCGAAACCCAGCTTCTTGACGCCGGGGATGATCGCCACGCAGTGAGCTTTGCCCAGGATGTCCAACGGGATGGACTGCTCCTTGATGCCCATGATCTCGTCCAGCACCTCGGCGGCGCGCCAAACGCGCTCGACGGCCTTGTTTGCGGCGAATGCCGGAACGCACAAAACAGAAAGCAGCAGAGTCGAAAGCAATCGCATGACGGTCTCCTTTGCCGATCCCTAGGCCAGGACTTCGCGAATCAGGTTTCCATGAACGTCGGTGAGGCGCATGTCGCGCCCGCTGTGATGATAGGTCAGCCGCTCGTGGTCGATGCCCATCAAGTGCAGGATCGTCGCATGCAAATCGTAAACCGACTTGCGGTTTTCGACCGCCCGATAGCCGAACCGGTCGGTCGCGCCGACGACGGTTCCGCCTTTGACGCCGCCGCCTGCCATCCAGACGGTGAAGCCGTCCGGGTTGTGGTCGCGGCCGTCCAGGCGCTGGCTGATCGGCATGCGCCCGAACTCGCCGTGCCAGACGAGCAGCGTTTCCTCGAAAAGACCGCGTTGCTTGAGGTCGGTAATCAGCCCGGCGATGGGGCCATCGGTTTCGCCCGCATGCATCGTATGGAAATACTTGAGCGACCAGTGCTGATCCCAGGTGGGTTCGTGGTTTCCGCCGCCGGAATAAAGCTGCACCATGCGCACGCCGCGCTCGACCAGGCGGCGCGCCATCAGCGCCTGACGCCCGAAGTACCGCGTCCGCTCGTCGTCGAGGCCGTAAAGCTTGCGGGTCGCCTCGCTCTCGTTGGCGATGTCGATGGCCTCGGTTGCGTGAATCTGCATGCGGTAGGCCAACTCGTACGACTGGATGCGCGCCGAAAGCTCGTTGTCCTCGGGGTTCCGCTGCAAGTTCTCGCGGTTGAACTTCTGCAGCAGGTCGAGCCAACGGCGCTGCCGCTCGCGGCTCATTTCCTTCGGCGGATTCAGATCGACGATGGGCTCGCCGGTCGAACGGAATTGCGTTCCCTGATACGCCGCCGGCATGAATCCCGCGCCCCAGTTGGGCTGGCCGTTGATGGGGCCGCCGCGGTGGTCGGTGAAAACGATATAGCCGGGCAGGTTTTCGTTCTCGGAACCGAGGCCGTAAGTCAACCAGCTTCCCATGCTCGGGTGACCGGCCAGAACCGTGCCCGTGTTCATCTGGTAGAGCGCGGGGCCGTGGTCGTTCGATACGGCGTACATCGAGCGGATGACCGCCAGATCGTCCACGTGCCGAGCAACGTTGGGAAACAGATCGGAGACCGGTATGCCGCTCTGCCCGTAGCGCTTGAACTTCCAGGGCGAAGGCATCAGACCGCCGGGGTTGCCTTGCGAGACGGTAAACTCGCCGACGCCGGTCATGGCTTTGCCCGCGTGTTTTTCCAGATCGGGCTTGGGGTCGAACGTATCGACCTGGCTCGGCCCGCCGTAACAGAAGATCGAAATGATGCTCTTGGCTTTCGGCGCAAAATGCGGAGATGCTGGGGAGCCGCTCGAAGCGCCGAGCGCGCGGTCGCCGGCGAGCACGGAAGCCAGTCCCAGATTGGCGATTCCTCCGCCGAGCGCTTTCAACAAATCTCTGCGGTTGTAGGCAACAGTGGGCGTCATGAGGCGGTTGCAGCCTTTCCTCAATACAGGATACAGCAATGCCGCCGGCGGTCAGGCGCCCAATTTCTCGGCCAAGTCGAGAAAATTGACCGCGTTGAGATCGAAAGCGTCATCGAACGCAAGGTCGATCTTGCGGTTGGGGCGTTCCTGCGGTCGTGGAACGAAGGCCGTGCGGAAACCGACCGAGGCGGCCGCGCGCAGGTCGCCCTTGTGCGCGGCGACCATCATCACCCGGCGCGGCTCGAGCCCCAGCAGAGCGGCGGCCTTCAGATAAACCTCCTTGTCCGGCTTGTAGCGGCCGGCCAACTCGGCGGACAAAACCGCGTCCCACGGCAGCCCGGCGTGTTTGGCCATGTTGACGAGCAAAGCCACGTTGCCGTTGGAAAGCGAAGCGATGATGAATTTGCGTTTCAGCCGGGTCAAGCCTTCGACGGCGTCGGGCCACGGGTCGAGTCGGCGCCAGACGCGGTTGAGTCGGTCGATCTCGGGTTCGGAAAGCCCCTCGACCGCAAAGCGCGCTAACAGATCGTCGAGGATCATGCGGTGCAGCTCGTCGATCGTTTTCCAACCCAATTCGCCGCTGCGGACGCGGTTCATCGCCGGCCCGTAGCCGTCGCGCCAAGCATCGGCGAAAGCGGCCCAATCGACTTCGATGCCCTTGGCCCGCCCCAATTCCCCGCCCTCGCGAACGATGGTCGAGCGCCAGTCCGTGACGGTTCCGAAAACGTCGAACGTGAGCGCCTTGACTTCGCTGACGGCGGTTTGGGACATGGCGGCGGCTCCCGGCAGCGCCGCGAGGAAAACCCGGCGCGTAAACCTTGCGCTGGTGGAAGACATACGGGCCGGCGGCGCATTCCGAGGGCGCTTGCCGAGCGGGTTCCATTGTAAACGATGCGCGCCCGGACATTGACCCCGCGCCCGCCGAATCGCTACATTACGATTGGAATGCGTCTGTCGTTCATGCTGCTCGCGGCGGCGCTGCCGACACATGCCGAGATTCGCTTCAACCGCGACATCCGGCCCATTCTTTCCGAGAACTGCTTTGCCTGCCACGGTCCCGACAGCAACGCCCGCCAAGCGGACTTGAGGCTTGACCGGCGGGATGACGCCGCCGCGCGGGGCGTGCTTGCGCCGCAAGGGGGCGATCCGGCCAAGCTGGCGGCGCGGGTCAATCATGCCGACGAAGCGCTGCGCATGCCCCCGGCATACGCCAACAAGAGCCTGAGCGAAGAGCAAAGGCGGCTGTTGACGGAATGGATCGCTCAAGGAGCCGAATACGAACCGCACTGGGCTTACATCCCGCCGCGGCGGCCCGATGCGCCGCCCGGCCCCGCCGCGATCGACGCGCTGCTCGACAAACGTCTGCGCGAGCGGGGGCTGGAACCCGCGCCCGAGGCCGACCGCCGCACCTTGGCGCGGCGGCTGAGCTTCGACCTTACCGGGCTGCCCGCGGAGTGGGAAACCGTGCGCGGCTTCATCGACGACCCGCGCCCCGACGCCTACGAGCGGCTGGTCGACGCCTATCTGGCGTCCGAGCCATTCGGCGAGCGCATGGCGGTTTACTGGCTTGACCTGGTGCGCTACGCCGACTCGGTCGGCTACCACAGCGACGTCGAGGTTTCGATGTCTCCCTACCGCGATTACGTCATCCGCGCCTTCAACGACAACAAGCCGTTCGATGAGTTCACGCGCGAGCAGCTTGCCGGCGACCTGCTGCCCGGGCGCAGCGAGGCGCAACTCACGGCAAGCGCCTACAACCGGCTCAACCGCATGACCGCCGAGGGCGGCTCGCAGCCCAAGGAGTACCTGGCGAAATACGCCTCCGACCGCATTCGCACCACCTCAACGGTATGGCTGGGCTCGACGCTCGGCTGCGCGGAATGCCACGACCACAAGTTCGACCCCTTCAGCCATCGCGATTTCTACCGCTTCGGCGCGTTTTTCGCGGACATCGAAGAAGAAGGCGTGTACAAGGGGCAGGCCGGTTGGGGCAGCAGCATCGCCGTGCTGTCCGACGAAGCGAAAGCCGAGGTTCGCCGGCTCGAAAGCGAGATCGAGCGGCTGACGGCGGAAGGCGCCGGACAGCTCGATCTCACCGAGAGAGGCCGCGGCCCGCTTGCCGCGTACGCCGCCGAGACCGAGGCGTCGTGGAGCGCCGACTGGCTGGAAGAGGCCGTTGACGATTGCGCGCATCCCGACATCGACGGCTGCGAGGCTTACGACCTTGAGATACGGCGGGGCGAAGGCGGATTCGTCGACACCGTTCTGACGGAAAAAGCCAAAAAGCCGCGCGAAGCCATGATGCGCTTGCGCTCGCGTCCGTTTTCCGAGCCCGCAAGCCTGACCGGCTGGCTGCTCGAAGTGCTGCCGGCGGAAGGCTTCGACGAGTTCGCGCTCAGTGAGTTCGAGGTCCGCGCGAACGGCCGCAAGGTGAAGCTCGCCGGCTTCCACGCCGCGCCCGGTTCGCCGCGCGGCGGCCTGCCCGCTGTCGCCGACGGCAACAATCATACGACTTGGGGGGGCGGTTTCGCCGAGGGCTGGCGCTACGCGGCGATCTTCGAGCCGCAATCTCCGCTGCGCATCGAGCGCGGCGGACGCTTCGAAATCGTCCTGCTGTTCAACGCTAACGGCGGGCAGTTGATCCCCGGCAGGGTGCGGGTTTCCGCAACTTCCGCGCAGTTTCCCGACTTCCCGCTTGCCGCTTCGGAAACATCGTACGCCGCGCTGACCGGCGGGAACGCGAATTGGCGGCGGATCCGGCGGCTCGAGCGGCGCGTCCGGCGTATCCGCGACTCGGCCGCGGCCTGCCTGGTGACCCAGGCGCTGGACGAGCCGCGCACGATGCGTGTGCTGCCGCGCGGCAACTGGATGGACGATTCGGGAGAAGTCGCCTCGCCCGGCGTCCCGCACTTCCTCAAGCAGATCGACGCCAAGGGCAGGCGGGCGACCCGGCTCGACTTGGCGAACTGGCTTACCGACCGCGAAAATCCGCTGACCGCCCGGGTGTTCGTCAACCGCGCGTGGCGCATGTTTTTCGGAACTGGCTTGTCCAAATCGCTCGACGATCTGGGTTCTCAGGGGGAAGCGCCGGCCAACCGGGAATTGCTCGATTGGCTGGCCGTCGAGTTCATGGAAAGCGGATGGGACGTGAAACGCCTGGTGCGCACGATGCTGCTGTCGAAGGCTTACCGGCGCTCCGGCGAGCCAAGCGCGGCGTTGGCGGCGGCCGACCCCTACAACCGGCTCCACGGGCGGCAGACGCCGGCCCGCATCGACGCGGAGTTCGTCAGGGACGCGGCGCTGCGCGTGAGCGGCCTGCTCAACCGGCGCATCGGCGGCCCCAGCGCCAAGCCCTACCAACCGGCGGGCTACTACCGCGAATTGAATTTTCCCAAGCGCATCTACGAGCCGAGCCGCGGCGAAAGCCAGTACCGGCGGGGACTCTACACCCACTGGCAGCGGACGTTCCTGCACCCCTCGATGGCCGCCTTCGACGCTCCGCCGCGCGAGGAATGCACCGCCGAACGGGAAATTTCGAATACGCCGCTGCAATCGCTGGTCCTGCTGAACGATCCGTCGTTCGTGGAGGCCGCGCGGGCATTCGCCGGGCGGCTGCTGCGGCTTGCCGGAAGCGATGAGCAAAAGATCGCCGCGGCCTTCACCGCGGCGTTCTCGCGGGAGCCTTCGCCGCAAGAAACCGCGGTGGTCGCGAAGCTGCTGCAACAAGCCCGCCGGGATTTTCGAGCAAACCCCGGCCGCGCGTCGGCGCTGCTCGCGGTCGGCGATTCCGACCCGCCGCCGGGCGCGAACCGCATCGAAACGGCCGCCTGGACGGCCGCGGCCCGCGCCCTGATGAACAAGCATGAGTTCGTCATGCGCTACTGAAACGGAACAAGCATGAAAGAAACGATGCGGACGATGAACCGGCGCGCTTTCCTGGGACGGGCGTCGATGGGCATGGGCGTTTTCGGACTGGCTTCGCTGCTGCGCCCCGAACTGTTCGCCGCAAAATCGGCGGTTGCGGGCTTTCCCAACTACGCGCCGAAGATCAAGCGCGTGATCTGGCTCTGCATGGCCGGCGGCCCTTCGCATCTCGAACTGTTCGACTACAAGCCGAAGCTGGCCGAACACGACGGCGAAGCAATGCCCGAATCGTTCACCAAGGGGCAGCAGATCGCGCAGTTGCAGGGCAAGGAGCTGCGCGTGCTGGGGCCGCAGCATCCGTTTACGCGCTATGGAAAATCGGGTCAGCGCATGTCCGTGCTGCTGCCGCATATCGGCGGCGTCGCCGATGACATCTGCATTGTCCGCTCGATGAAGACCGAGCACATCAACCACGACACGGCGCACACCTTCATGAACACGGGAACCGGCATCGCCGGCCGGCCGAGCATGGGCGCCTGGCTCAACTACGGCTTGGGCAGCGAATCCGATGACCTGCCGGGTTTCGTCGTGCTCACCTCTGAAGGCGGCGGCCAGGCGCAGCCGATCGCCGCGCGGCAATGGCACTCGGGCTTCCTGCCGAGCCGCTATCAGGGCGTAAAGTTCAACTCCGTCGGCGACCCCGTGGCCTACGTGCGCAACCCGCCGGGCGTGGACGACAAGATGCAGGGCGACCTGATCGAAAGCGTGGCCGCGCTGAACCGCCTGCAAGGCCGCGCGATCAACGATCCGGAGATCGAAACGCGCATCGCCCAGTACGAGCTGGCCTTCCGCATGCAAATGAGCGTCCCGGAACTGGTCGATTTTTCCAACGAGCCGCAACACGTCCGCGACCTGTACGGAACCGAGGGCGGAGACGGAAGTTTTTCCGCGAACTGTTTGTTGGCAAGGCGCTTGGCGGAACGCGGCGTACGCTTCATCCATCTCTATCACCGCGGTTGGGACCACCACGGCAGCATCAGGAAGGGCATCGTCGAAACGGCCGGCTACGTCGATCGCGGCTCGGCGGCGCTCGTCACCGATCTCAAGCAGCGCGGGATGCTCGAAGAAACGCTGGTGATCTGGTGCGGCGAGTTCGGACGCACGCCGATGTCGCAGGGCAAGCGGGAGACGGCCGGCCGCGACCATCACATCAAGGGATTTTCGATGTGGATGGCCGGAGGCGGCGTCAAGGGCGGCCACAGCCTGGGCGCGACCGACGAACTCGGCTACAATGCGGTGGAAAATGTCGTTCACGTCCACGACCTGCACGCCACGATGATGCATTTGTTCGGCATCGACCACAAAAAGCTGACCTACCGCTTCCAGGGCAGGAACTTCCGCTTGACGGACGTTCACGGGCGCGTGGTCGAAGAGGCGCTCGCCTAGCGCGAAACGGCCGCCGCGCCGCTGGTTTCGATGGGTCGAATCAAAGTCCTGCCGACGCGGGTGGCCAACCAGATCGCCGCGGGCGAAGTGGTCGAGCGGCCCGCCTCCGTCTGCAAGGAACTGTTGGAAAACTCGATCGACGCGGGAGCGGCGAAGCTGCGCATCGAGGTGCAGTCGGGGGGGCGGCGCCTGATCCGCGTCACGGACGACGGCTGCGGCATGAGCACCGACGACGCCATGCTGGCCTTCGAGCGCCACGCCACGAGCAAGCTGCGCGAAGTGGGCGATCTGCTGGCCATTCCCACGCTGGGCTTCCGCGGCGAAGCGCTGCCCTCGATCGGCAGCGTGTCGCGGGTCTTGCTCGAAACCCGACTCGCGGACCGCGATCTCGGCTCCGCGGTCGAAGTCCACGGCGGCCGCATGCGCGACGTCCGCGAAGAGGCTCTGGCTCCCGGCACAACCATCGCGGTGCGCGATCTCTTCTACAACGTTCCGGCGCGGCGCAAGTTTCTGCGCGCCGAAAAAACCGAGCTCGGCCACATCGTGCAGCTCGTAACGCATTACAGCCTGGCGCACCGCGGCAAGGCGTTCCTGCTGAGCAACGAGCATGCGACGCTGCTCAACGCCACCCCCGTCAAAACGCTGCAGGAGCGGATTTATCAGATTTTCGGCGGCGACACGCTCGACCGCCTCGTTGCCCTCGACCCGGTCGAGCGGACCCTGGAAATCGCCGCCTCGCCGCCGCCGGCAACCCGCGCCGCACAGGCTTTCCGCGAGGGCCGGAACGCCGCCGAGGCAAGGCTGTTCCGCCTGCACGGGTTCGTTTCCGAACCGCAGGTGCAGAAGCTCAACTGGAACTCGGTCTATATCTTCGTCAACAAGCGGTTGATCCGCGACAAGGTAATCCTCAAGGCGATTGCCTCGGCCTACCAGAATTTCATGCCGCCCGGCTGCTTCCCCTTTGCGCTCCTGTTTCTCGATCTGGCGCCGGAAGAGGTCGATGTCAACGTCCACCCGTCGAAAACCGAGGTGCGCTTCCGGCATCAATCGTTCGTGCATGACTTCGTGCGCGACGCGGTGCGCGACCGCCTGGAAAAGACAAAGCCGGCATCGAAGCTCCCGCCGCTCGAAAACCCGCTCGAAAACCCGGCGGAAACGGCGGCGGACGGGCAGCCCCCGCCAACTGCGGCGAACGGCGGCGGCGCGGCGCAGGACGGTTCCCAAGCCTCCGAACCTGCCCCCGAACTTTCTGCCGCCAAATCGGAACCGGCGCCGCCGGCGCGGCTCGGCTTCGATGCGAACGCGGTTATCGAGATTGCAGCGGGCGGCGGGCGGGCGGAGCAATCCGCGCAGGCGGACGCCGCCGATGCCCCGGCCGCCGCGGAACCCGACAGCGGAGCCGAGTATGCAACGCACAGCCGCTCCCCGCTGGCGGAGCGCAGTCCCGAAAGCCTGGTGGACCTGTCGAACTTGCGGCTGCTCGGCCAGATTCAGGAAAGCTTCATCGTCGCCGCGGGGGCGGACGGCCTCTGGCTCATCGACCAGCACGTCGCCCACGAGCGGATTCTCTTCGAAAAGGTGCTGGCCGGGCGGTTGTCGGGTCAAGTGGAAACGCAGCGGCTGTTGATGCCGATCGTGTTGACGCTCACGCCCGACCAGCAGGTTGCGTTCGCCGAAATCGAAGCGGAGTTGCAGGCGAACGGTTTCGAGTTGGAGCCGTTCGGGCGGCGCACAATCGCCGTCAAGGCGGCGCCGGCAGTGCTGTCGACGCGCGAAATCGAGCGGCTGGTGCATGAAATCCTGGAGACCCCGCAGCGCGAGATGCGCGCGCTTTCCCTCGGCGATCTCCGCCGCTGGATGGCCGCAACGGTCGCCTGCCACGCCGCGATCAAGATCAACACGCCGCTCGAGCCGGAGAAAATGCGCTGGCTGCTCGATACGCTGGCCCAGACCGACTGCCCGATGTCGTGCCCCCACGGCCGGCCGATCGCCCTTAAATACGGCACGCGGGACATCCTCAAGGCCTTCCACCGCATTTGAGCGCAGCCGGGGCGCCGGCCGCCGCCGCCTCGCCCTCCGCCGCCGGGGAATCCGCGCCTCGACGCGCCGCGGCCCGGCGAGAATCATGCGCCTCGGAATTCGTGCCGCGCCAGCGATTCGGGCTTCATCTCGATGCTGTAGCCGGGAGCGGACGGCGGCAGATAACAGCCGTTTTCGATGCGCGCGGGCGAGATGAAATGTTCGTGCAGATGATCGACGTATTCGAGAACGCGGTTTTCGAGCGCGCCCGACACGCAGATATAGTCGATCAGCGAGAGATGCTGCACGTATTCGCACAAGCCCACGCCTCCGGCGTGCGGACAGACGGGCTTGCCGAACTTCGCCGCCAGCAGCAGCACGGCCAGCACTTCGTTCACGCCGCCCAGGCGCGTGCTGTCAACCTGCACGAAGTCGATGGCGTCGGCCTGCAGGAACTGCTTGAAGAGGATGCGGTTCTGGCACATCTCGCCCGTGGCCACGGCGATGCCCAGGGGCTTGAGCGCCTCGCGGATCGCCTTGTGGCCGAGCACGTCGTCGGGGCTGGTCGGCTCCTCTATCCACAACGGATGAAACGGGGCCAGGCGCTCCATCCATTCGACGGCCTGCGCTACGTCCCAGACCTGATTGGCGTCGGTCATCAACGCACGTTCGGCTCCGATCTCTTCGCGGATGATCCGGCAGCGGCGGATATCCTCATCGAGATCGCGCCCGACCTTGATCTTGAAGCGGTCCCAGCCCTTTTCGAGCCCCTTGCGGCAAAGCGCGCGGATTTTCCCGTCGGAATAGCCCAGCCAGCCGGCGGAAGTGGTGTAGGCCGGGTAGCCCCAGGCTTCCATGCGGGCGATGCGTTCGCGTTTCGAGTCGGCGCGCGCTTCGAGCATTTCGCGCGCCTCGCCGGGCGTCAGCGCGTCGGTCATGTAGCGGAAATCGATCGCGCGCGTGAACTCCTCCGGCGAAAGATCGGCGACGAGGCGCCAGACGGGCTTGCCCTCGGCTTTCGCCCACAGGTCCCACACGGCGTTGACCACCGCGGCCGCAGCCAGGTGGACGGCGCCCTTTTCGGGACCGATCCAGCGCAACTGCGAGTCGCCGGTCACGCGCCGCCAGAACTTGCCCATGTCGGCGGCGCATTCCTCCAGCGAACAGCCAACGAGCAGCGGGCGCAGCGCCTTGACCGCCGCGGCGACGATTTCCGTTCCGCGGCCGAGGGTGAAGGCGAGGCCGTGGCCGCAATGCTCCGAGTCGGTCTCGAGCACGACGTAGGCGGCCGAATAGTCGGGGGCGGGGTTCATCGCGTCGGAACCCGAAAGGTCTTGCGACGTGGGGAAACGGATATCGCGGACGGTCAATTCGTTGATGCGCATGGCCGGTACTATCGAGAAATCGAAGCGCCAAGTCTGGGAACCTATAGTTTATGCTGCTTGCCAATATCCGCGTCATCGACTTCGGGCGCTATATCGCCGGCCCCTATTGCGGCATGATGCTGGCCGATTTCGGCGCGGACGTGATCCGCATCGACCGCCGCGGCGGCAGCGAAGACCGCTACTTGGGGCCGGTCGCCGCGGGCGGCGAAGGCGGGATGTTCCTGTCGATCAACCGCAACAAGCGCAGCCTGACGCTCAACCCCGCGAAACCCGGCGGACGGGAAGTAATCCGCCGGCTGGTTGCTTCCGCCGACGCGGTCATCGCCAATCTGCCGCTCGCGGTCATGAAGAAGATGGGCATCGACTACGACAGCCTCAAGGCGATCAAGCCCGACGTCGTGCTGACCATGATCTCGACCTTCGGCCCCGACGGCCCTTACGCCGATCGCGTCGGCTTCGACGCCGTGGCGCAGGCGATGAGCGGCGCCATGCGGCTGACGGGGTTCGAGAAAAATCCGGTGCGGGCGCTCGCGCCCTTCGAGGACTACGGTACGGCGCTGCACGCGGCTTTCGGCACGATGGCCGCGCTCTACCACCGCGAAAAAACGGGGCAGGGGCAATTGGTGGACGCCTCGCTGCTGGCCACGGGCGTGACCTTCATGGCGGCCTTTCTGGCCGAGCGCCGCGTCACGGGCGTACGCCGCGGCCGTCAGGGCAACGCCGCATACTGGGCGGCGCCGAGCGACGTTTACAAAACGAAGGACGGCTGGGTCGTCGTCGCCTGCAACGGCGGGCCGATGTTCGCCCGCTGGGCCAAAGCCGTAGGCCGCGAAGACCTGATCGGCCGCGAGCATATGCGGACCGACCTCGAACGGGCGGACCACCGCGAACTGATCGACGAGGCGATGATCCCCTGGTGCCGGCGGCGCACGACGCAACAGGTCGTCGAATCGCTCGAAAAGGCCCGCGTGCCCGCCGCCCCGCTGCACACGCTGGACGAGACGCTGCAAGACCCGCAGGTGCGCGCGCGCCGGCTGCTGGAGTACCTGCCCTACCCGGGCGCGCCCCGGGACGTCCCCCTGGCCGCGCCGCCGGTGCGCCTCTCGGCAACTCCGGCGAACATCCGCGCCCGCGCCCCGCAGCCCGGCGAGCACAGCGAAGAAATACTCGCCGAACTCGGCTACGCGGCGGAAGAAATCGAGCGCCTGCGCCGCGATGAAACGGTTTGAGTGAGACCGGCCGTCATCCGTTATCCCTCTTCGCCGCCCCGAAAAAATTCCGCTGGGGGTTTTACCCCCCAGCCCCCGCCTCTTTTCTTTCTCTCCCTCGAAAGCTCATCGTCCAAACGTCCGATTCATGGCGTGAGCGTCCGGGCTACACGGAAACCGCAGTCGAGGAAGTTGCGGTACCCGGACCGGTAACTGAGGTGGTTCGCCGAACGGAGGTCCCTCGAGTAGTTGAACCAGGAACCGCCGCGCAAAACCCGACGGGAACAATCCCCTCTCTCCCAAGCGCTCCCGTTGTTCGGAGCTCCCTCGTAACTCCCGTTCCAACAGTCCTGCACCCACTCCCACACGTTCCCAATCATATTTATCAGCCCGTACCCCCCGCGCGAAGCATACTCCCACTCCGTCTCGCTCAGCAACTGGTGCTCCCGCCCCGTCTCCCCGTTCAGCCATTTCTCGTACGCCTGCGCGTCCCGCGAAGCATACTCCCACTCCGCCTCGCTCAGCAACCGGTACTCCCGCCCCGTCTCCCCGCTCAGCCATCTCACGTACGCCTGCGCGTCTTCCCAACTCACGCCGCTTACCGAATTTCCCGCCTCCTCCCGCTTGTTCCCGGAGTCAGGGCAGGCAGACTCCGTTACGCAGGCCTTCCACTCCTCGAACTTCACCTCATCCACCCCCACCGCAAACGCTTCCCGTATCGTCACCCGATGCTGCGGCCCTTCGTCGTCATCCCGCCCCTCTTCGCTCTCCGGCGAACCCATCAGGAAACTCCCCGCCGGCAACACCACCATTTCGGGGCAGGCATCGCAATCCCGAAACCACTCGCCTATTGACTGCGCGCCAAGGCAATCCGCAGCGGCCAATACCGCGGCGGCAATCCACAACCGCTTTCCACTCATATCTCTGTCTCACCGCCGCCGCGCTCTCACGCGCCCATCTTCAGGCATTGTACTCGACGCGGCCCGCCGCGGGGGCACACGCAACGCGTATCCGGAAGCCGTCCGGGAAAACTTACCCGCCGACTAGCAACTCTTCCTTTTCGGCTTTGGTTTGCTCGAAGTCGGGCAGCCAACTGTTGGCGCGGGCGTATTTGCCGCCCATCACCGAGAGGACGACGAACGAGTACCACGGGCAGGAGTTCTTCAGGTCGGTTGCGGAGAAATAGGCGTCGGCGTCGGGGTGCGAGTGGTAGATGCCGATCAGTTCCCTGCCCTGCGCCCGCGCCGCCTTGTCGGCCGCCAGCAAATCTTCGTTGGAAAGGCGGTAGAAAGCGCGCTGCGAGCCTTCCGCGGAGTTTTCCAGCGGCATGGCGGCGTCAACGAATTTTTCCCCGCCGCTTGCGCTCTTGCCCAGCATCGCGCCGACGCACTCGTTCGGATAGGCCGCCTCGGCATGGGCCTTCATCCGCTCGAAGGGTTCTTGGGCAATCCGCAGCATAGGGCAGTCCGCGCCGATCCATGGGAATTATACGGAAAAGCGGGCGCGAGTCGGCGGGTCATGAGTCGGGCCGCGCGCGGCTACGCCGCCATGGTTGCCGGCGCCTCGGCTTCCTCGGCCTGTTCGGCGCGCAGCAATTCCTGCTCGCGGACGTAGGCCGGGGCTTGCGTCAACGGGCGGTTCAGCCGCTTGCGCTCCCGGGCGATGTCGTAGTTGGTCTGCATCTCCATCCACGCATCGGCCGTCGCCCAGCCGTAGGCTTCCAGCTTCATCGCCAGATCGAGCGTAATCGGACTTTGCTCCCTGCATACGCGCGAAAGCCGCGAACGCGAAACGCCGAGCTTCCGCGCCATTTCCGCAACCGACATTCCGGGATACTCTTCGGGCTCCTCTTCGTCGGCTTCGAGATGGAAGGCGATATGGCTGCCCGGATGCAGCGGGTTGCGGCGCAGCCAACTATCGGGGCTCAATCCGACAATCATGCTTCAGTCTCCATAATGTTGCGTCAGATCGACATCGTAGGCGCCGCCTTCATCATAGCGGAAAGTCACGCGCCAACGCGCGGAAACGCGAACGCTCCAGACGCCTTTGCGGTCGTTGACAAGAGGATACCGCCGACAAGAGGATGCAGGCGATATTTTTCGTCTTCTCGCAACAGCGGCAAGGGGTTCGGCCTGCCCAGTATGTCGAGGATATCGGCAATCCGCTCAATATGCCGCGCGGGCAGTTTCCGCGCGTCCTGCTTTTCCGAGAACCGCCGCAGCGCCTTGCTCCTGAAGCTCTGAATCGCCATGAACGGCTACTTTCGCGCGCTCCGGCGCCGCGGAGCGGGACGCGAGGCATCAATCATCCCAGAAACGCTCGCTCAGGTACTTGTCGGCGCCGTCGCAGAGCACGGTTACGATCACGCCGCTTGCAACCGTCTGAGCCAGGCGCATGGCTGCGGCGACGTTGGCCCCGGAGGAAATGCCGACCATCAACCCCTCTTCGCGGGCCAGCCGCTTGACCGTCTCGTAAGCATCCTCGGTTTCGACGAAAACGGTCTCGTGGGGCACGGCCTCGTCGTAGATTTCCGGCACGATGGCCGTCGCCATGTGCTTGAGGCCTTCGAGCCCGTGCAGCGGCGTCGCCGGCTGCATTGCAGCGAGGCGCGCATGGGGGGCGCGTTCGCGCAGAAAGCGCCCTGCGCCCATCATCGTGCCGCTGGTGCCGAGTCCGCTGACGAAGTGCGTCAGGCGGCCTCCGGTTTGGCGCAGGATTTCCGGGCCGGTGGTCGTGTAGTGCGCCTGCCAGTTGGCCGGGTTGCCGTACTGGTCGGGATAGAAATAGCGGCCGGGGCGGGCCCGGTATTCCTCCCGGCAGGCGCGGATCGCGCCGTCGGTCTGCTCGCCGGCGTCGGTCAAAACCAACTCGGCGCCGTAGGCGCGCAGTATCTTCTTTCTTTCGGGCGAGGCGTTTTCCGGCAGAAACAGCTTGACCCGGTAGCCGCGGGCGGCGCCGATCATGGCGTAGGCGATGCCGGTGTTGCCGCTCGTGGCGTCGATAATCGTGCCGCCGGGCGGCAGCTTGCCGCTTTTCTCGCCCTCGCGGATCATGTTCCAGGCGGGGCGATCCTTGACCGAACCGCCGGGATTGAAGTATTCCGCCTTGCCGAAGATTTCCACGCCCGGCGTTGCGGCGGCGATGCGCTGCAGCCGGATCAGCGGCGTGTTGCCGATGTTTTCGAGAACCGTCCGGCCTTCGCCGGAGACAATGGCCGCGTCGGGTTCGGTCACAAGCTGCGCGCGGCCTCTTCCGTTGATCGTAGGCAATTGTCGGCGAAAGTGTCAACGCGGACCGGCGCCGGCGAGGGCTTCAAGGCAAAAGCCGAGGACGCGGCGCGTATCGCGCGGACGGATGACCGCATCGACGTGGCCGCGGGCGGCGCACCATTTGGCGTCGAGGCAGCGCTCGTAATCGGCGCGGGTGCGCTCGACGGCCTCGCGCAGTTCGGCGGAAGGCTCTTCGCCCGCCTCCCGCAGGCGCGCAAACTCGGCGGCGAACAGCGCCTGCACCGCCGATTCGCCCTCCATGACGCCCACGCGGGCGGTCGGCCAACTGAAAATGAAATCGGGGGAGAAACCCTGGCCGGCCATGGCGTAGTATCCGGCGCCGCCGGCATGCGCAAGCGTAACTACGAGCTTGGGCACGCGCGCGCAGGCCATGCTCTCGACCATTTCCGCCCCGGCGCGAATAATGCCGCCCTGCTCGGCCTCGGGCCCCACCATGAATCCGGTCACGTCCTGCAGATAGACCAGCGGATGCCCCTGGCGGCCGCACTTCTCGACGAATTGCGCAGCCTTGCGCGCGGTTTCCGTGTAAAGAACTGCGCCGATGCGCGCGGCGGCGCCTTGCCGGAAAAGACCGCGGCGGTTGGCGATCAGCCCGACCGGGCGGCCTTCGATCCGGGCGTTGGCGCACAGCAGTTCGCGGGCGTAGCCGGCCATGAACTCCAGCCAACCCCCGCCATCGACGATGCGCCCGACGATTTCGCCCACGTCGTAGGGCAAGCGGCGGTCTTCGGGAAGAACGGCCTCGATGCCGTCGTCGTCGATCGCCGGGGCGGCAGGCGGCGGCGCTGCGGCCGGCCGCCGCGGCAGATCGGCGACCGCGGCGCGGATTTTGGCGATGCAGTCGCGGTCGTCGGCGGCCAAGTAGTGGGCGACGCCGCTGACTTCGGTATGCATGCGCGCGCCGCCGAGATCTTCGGCGGCGACGGTCTTGCCGATGGCCCCTTTGACCAGATTGGCCCCGCCGAGTCCCATGAAGCCGCTGCCCTCGACCATGAAAATCGCGTCGCTCAGCGCCGGCAGGTACGCGCCTCCGGCGATGCATGGCCCCATGACCGCGGCGATCTGCGGGATTTTGAGGCGGCGGCGCATCAGCGAATTGTTGTAGAAAATGCGCGCGCCGCCGTACTTGCCGGGGAACGTCGTCTCTTGCAGCGGCAGATAAATGCCGCCGGAATCGACCAGATAGACGATGGGCATGCGGCAGCGCATCGCCGCTTCCTGGATGCGCAGGATTTTGCCGACCGTTTCGGGAAACCACGTCCCGGCCTTGACCGTAGCATCGTTGGCCATGACGGCCGCCGGCCTGCCGCCGATGCGGCCGATGCCGGTGATCACTCCCGCGGCGGGGGCCGCGCCGTCGTAACTGTCGCAGGCGGTGAGCCGGCCGATTTCGAGAAACTCTTCGGGTTCGTCGAGCAGCGCGGCGACGCGCTCGCGGGCGGTCAGCTTGCCCGCCTTGTGCTGCCTGGCGATGCGTTCCGCGCCGCCGCCGCCCTTGACGCGCTCGCTCAGCGCGTCGAGATCGGCAACCAGTCCCTGCATGAAGCGCCGGCGGCGGCCGCGTTCCTCCTCGTCCGGCGGCGTCAGGCCGGGCTGCGGCTGCCATGCATCGGCCATCGCCCTAACCTAGCAAACCGCCCGGCGGCGGCTTGCCGCGTCGTTTACTCTGGAAGCTGCAATCTGAAATGACGTCCCTGACCGACAGCTACAGAGCGCCGATCGACGAAGCCCGCGCGCGCCTCGCGGACTATCTGCCGACGACGCCGCTGATCCGCTCGCGATTCCTGAGCGATTGCGCCGGGCGGGAAGTCCGGCTCAAGCTCGAAACGCAGCAGCCGACCGGCTCGTTCAAGGCGCGCCCCGCGCTGAACGGCATGTTGGCTCACCTCGAGCAGTCCCGCGAAAGAGGCGTGGTGACCTCGTCGTCGGGGAACTTTGCGCAGGCCGTCGCCTACGCCGCCTCGGCGCTTGGGGTCGATGCCCAAATCGTGATGATGGAGGGCGCATCGGCTTTCAAGCGCGAGCGCACGGAGCATTTCGGCGGCAGCGTCGTTCCTTGCGCCGACACGTTCGAAGCGCGCCGGGAGACGACGCTGCGCATCCAGCGCGAGAGCGGGCGTTTGCCGCTGCATCCCTACGATTCGGTCGAAACGATCGCCGCGGACGGGACGTTGGGGCTGGAACTCCTGGCGCAGTTGCCGGACGCTTTTACAGCCTTCGTACCCATCAGCGGAGGCGGCCTGATCGCCGGCATCGCCTTGGCGGTCAAGGCCGCGCGGCCGCAATGCCGCATCGTCGGCGTTCAGGCGCAGGCGAATCCGTCGATGAAGCTCTCGCTCGAACGCGGGGAGCGCACGGCGGTTACGCCGGCGGCGTCGCTCGCCGATGCGCTGTCGGTGGCCGTTCCGGGCGAATCGACTTTCGAGGCGGCGCGGGAGCTGGTCGATCGCGTCATTCTGGTGAGCGAGGCGGAGATCGCGCGCGCCGTGCGGCTGCTGGCCATGGAGCAGAAGCTGGTCGTCGAACCCGGCGGCGCGGTCGGGGCGGCCGCTCTGCTCGCCGGCGCCGCGCCGGCGGACGGGGCGCCGGTAGTCTGCGTCCTCAGCGGCGGGAACGTCGCCCCCGAGGCGCTGCGCTCGATTCTGAGCGGTTGATTCCGCCCTGTTTCTCATCGTCGAACGGGAGCGAATGCGCAATGAACGAACGCATCGTCGGTTACGACATCGCGCGGGGGCTGGCCGTCTTCGGCATGGTTGCGGTGAATTACAAAATCGCGATGGGAGCAAGCGAAAACGGCCCGGCATGGCCGGCCTCGTTGTCGGGCATGCTCGAAGGCCGCGCCGCCGCGCTGTTCGTGACGCTTGCCGGGGTTGGAATTTCACTGCTTTCGCGCCAGGGCCGCACGCTGAACGATCGCGTCCGACTTGCGCGGGACCGCCGAACGCTGCTGCGGCGCGCATGCTTTCTGTTCATCGCCGGAGCGCTGTACACCTCGATCTATTCCGCGGATATACTCCACTTTTACGGGGTCTATATCCTTATCGCGGCCTTCTTGCTGACCGCTTCGACGCGGCGGCTATGGTTTTACGGCGGTCTGCTCACGGCCGCTTTCGCCGGGTTGTGCCTCATGCTCGACTACGAGCAAGGTTGGGACTGGAAAACGTTGGAATACGAGGGCTTGTGGACTCTGCGCGGCACGTTTCGGCATTTGTTTTTCAACGGATTTCACCCGGTCGCGCCGTGGCTTGCGTTTCTGTTGGCGGGCATGGCGGTCGGCCGTCAGGACATGGGCGAACCCGCCGTCCGCCGGCGTGTTTTCCTGTGGGGCGCGGGCATTTCTCTCGCCGCCGAAGGCATGAGCCGCTTGCTCGTCAAGATGCTCTCGCGCGGCGCCCTTGCTGACGATGCGGAGTCCCTGGCCGCCATTTTCGGGACCGAAGCGATGCCGCCGATGCCGTTGTACGTGTTGGCCGCGGGAGGCGCCGCCTGCGCGGTCATCGCGGCCTCGGTTGCATTGGGCGAGCGGTACGCAAGCGCGGCCTGGGCGCCCCCCCTCGCGGCCGCGGGTCAACTCGCTCTTACGCTGTACGTTGCCCACGTGCTGGTCGGCTTGGGCATACTCGATGCGCTTGGCCGACTGGAAAACCAATCTCTGCCCTTTGCCTTGTCTGCGG
The DNA here is from genome assembly GCA_965242705.1 of Bryobacterales bacterium. GTDB lineage: Bacteria > Acidobacteriota > Terriglobia > Bryobacterales > UBA6623 > CATQHP01. The sequence continues at coordinate 2,042,331 of OZ251486.1, read as the reverse complement.
CCTTGGCGTTCTGCGCGGCTGGCGCCGCCTTCGCAAGCCTGTGGCGCAGTCGATTCCGGCGCGGGCCACTCGAAGCCGTCATGCGCGCGCTGACGGACCGCCCGGCAACGGCTATACGAGTCCGCGGCGGGTCTCGACGGTCCGCTTGACCCAGCGCTGCAAGGCGCCCGACCGTACGCCGCATTGCGCGCAGACATCGGCATCGGATGCGCCGTTCAGCAGCACCGCCGCGCCTGCGGCGCGTTTTCACGCATCCGCGGAGCGGCAGAGCGACGGCGCGATCTTTTCGGCATGGGCGATATCGGCCGCGAGGGGGCGGGAGTCTCTGCTCCGTTCGGTTTTTCCTCGGCGCCCGTCACTCGTCGCTGTTTCCGCCCGGCCCTGTTTCCGCCTTGCTTTGGGCGGCGCAGCCCGCCGTCTCCGCGCAAGGCGTTCAAGTTACAGATATCAGGGGAGGTCTGAACAAGCAGCGAGCAGCCGGTCTGCCCGAGCAGGGCCCATGCGTCGATTAGGGCCGCGCCGCTCCGCGTCGCGGCAGGGGTTAGGGAACCTCTGAACAAGAGCCCTGCAGACTGGGATAATAGGGGGGTGCGGAAGGCACGGAGAATAAGGGGGAGAGCGATGAGCCAACGGACGTTTGCGGACGTGGAGTACGAAGGGAAGAAGAAACAGACGAGGCGGGAGAAGTTTCTGGGGCGGATGGAGGCGTTGATTCCCTGGCAGCGGCTGGAGGAGCGCATCCGCCCGTATTACCCGCAAGCGGGGCGGGGGCGGCGACCGTACGAGTTGTCGGCGATGCTGCGCATCCACTGCGTGCAGTTGTTCTACAACATGAGTGATCCGGGGATGGAGGACATGCTGTACGAGCTCGAGTCGGTGAGGCGTTTCGTGGGTTTGTCGTTGGCCGAGCCGCTGCCGGACGAGACGACGATTTTGCATTTTCGGCACTTGCTGGAGAAGCACGAGTTGGGCGGGGAGTTGTTGGCGGAGATCAACCGGCGCCTGGAGGCGCAGGGGTTGCGCTTGCAGAAGGGGACGATTGTGGACGCGAGCATCATGGAAGCGCCGTCGTCGTTGAAGAACCGCCGGCGGGAACGGGACGGGGAGATGAAGCAGACAAGGAAGGGGCGGCAGTGGCATTTCGGGATGAAAGCGCACATCGGGGTGGACGCGGGGACGGGGCTGGTGCATAGCGTGGCGGCGACGGGGGCGAACGTGGCGGACGTGACGCAAGTGGGGCTGCTGCTGCACGGCGGGGAGGAACAGGTACACGGAGATGCCGGGTATCAAGGAGTGGGGAAACGGCCGGAGCACCGGGAGCGTGTGCTGGACTGGCAGGTGGCGATGAGGCCCGGCCGGCGGCGGCAGTTGGCGGCGGACAGCGCGGCGGCGCAGGCGGAGCGACGCAAGGCGCAGGTGCGCGCCAAGGTGGAGTATCCGTTTCTGTATGTGAAGCGGCGCTTTGGCTACGCGAAGGTTCGCTATCGCGGCTTGGCCAAGAACAGGGAACGGCTCAGCCTGTTGTTCGGCTTGGTCAATCTGCTCATTGCCGAGCGTTATGCCGCAGCCTGAGCGGCGCAACGCAGGAGCAGTGCGTCCACAGCGGCTCGAAGCCGCTGAAACGGGGGCATAACCACTGCCAAGAGCTCAAAATCAGCACAATTTCCATGCAAATCTCGATGAAAACCCCTCCTCAAACGTCTCCATCCGCCAACATCATCCTTCATCTGCCCTTCTTGCGCTATTATTCAGACCTTCCATAGCAAGACGCGCTTGAACATCATGCAAGATTGCTGCAAAATGTTTTCTATGGATGCCGAGGCGCGGCGGAGGCCGATGCGGCGAAAAGCGGAACCCGCGGGCGCGCGGGCGCGGCTTCTTTTCGCGGCGGCGGCCGGCCTTGCGCTTGGCGTTTGGGGCGGCTTGGGCGCGCGTGCCGGCGAGTTCACGCCGGCCTATGCGCGCCATGCGATGGTCGTAGCCGCGGAGCCGCAGGCCGCCGCCGTTGGCGTGGAGGTCTTGCGCAACGGCGGCAACGCAGTCGATGCCGCCGTTGCGGTCGGCTTCGCCTTGGCCGTCACCGAACCCAATGCGGGCAACCTGGGCGGCGGCGGCTTCATGCTGCTGCGTTTCGCCGACGGCCGCTCGACGTTCCTCGATTTCCGCGAACGCGCGCCCGCGGCGGCAAGCCGCAGCATGTACCTCGACCAAGACGGCAAGGCGACGGACGAAAGCCGCGTCGGCTACCGCGCGGTCGGCGTACCCGGCACCGTGCGCGGCTTCGAGCTTGCCCTGCGCAAATACGGCACGAAAACCTGGGGCAGCCTCATCGCCCCGGCTGAACGACTGGCGCGCGAAGGCTTCCCCGTCACCTGGGATCTGGCCGCGTCCCTGCGGGCAAGCGAACGCTTGGCGCGTTTCCCCGAATCGCGGCGTATCTTCCGCAACAACGGGCGGCCACTCGAGTTCGGCGCCCCCCTGCGCCAGACCGACCTCGCCGACACCCTGCGGCGCGTGGCCGCCAACGGCGCGGACGAGTTCTACCGCGGGCGTACGGCCAAACTCATCGCCGCCGACATGGAGGCCAACGGCGGCCTGATCTCGCTCGACGACCTCGCCGCCTACCGGCCCGTCGAGCGCAAGCCGCTGCGCGGCGAGTACGCCGGATTCGAAATCGTCAGCGCCCCCCCGCCAAGCTCCGGCGGGGCGGGCGTCATTCAGATGCTGAATATGCTCGAAGGCGCGAACCTTTCCTCCGCCGGCGCCGGCTCGGCGGCGGCCATCCACCGCGTCGCCGAAACCATGCGCCGCTTCTTCGCCGACCGGGCGCGCTACTTCGGCGACACCGATTTCGTCGAAATCCCGCTCGAAGCGATGCTCTCGAAACCCTACGCCAAGCGCCGCGCCGCGAACATCGACCCCGATCGCGCCACGCCCAGCGCCGAAATCGGCGGCGGCGCCCCCGCCGGCTACGAAAGCGAGGACACCACGCACTACTCCATCGTCGATGCCCAAGGCAACGCCGCGGCGGTCACCTACACACTCAACTACAGCTACGGCTCGGGGGTCACGGCCAAGGGAACCGGCGTCCTGCTCAACAACGAAATGGACGACTTCACCGCCAAGCCGGGCAGTCCCAACGCCTACGGCCTGCTGCAAAGCGAAAACAACGCCATCGAGCCGGGCAAGCGTCCGCTGTCGGCGATGAGCCCGACCATCGTCAGTAAAAACGGCAAACTGCGCCTGGTGCTCGGCGCGCCGGGCGGACCGACGATCATTTCCTCGGTCTTGCAAACCATCCTCGACGTGCTCGACTTCGGCATGAACGTCCAACAGGCCGTGGACTTCCCGCGCTTTCATCACCAGTGGATGCCCGACCTGCTCTACATGGAACCCCACGGCTTTTCTCCCGATACGATCGAAGCGCTGCGGCGCAAGGGGCACAGTATCGCCTTCGGCCGGTCGATGGGGCAGGTGATGGCCGTCGAAGTCGAAGGAGACTACCTGGCCGGCGCCGCCGATTCCCGCTCGGAGGGAATCGCAGCGGGCTATTAGGGCCGCGCCGGCGGTGAGCGGCCGGTGGTCGGCGGTCAGTGAAGACGCAAGCGGCGGCAAAGTGAACGAAGCGATCCGGCCCGTCGAGTTCCTCGAAAAATACGGCACGGCTCCGCCGTCCATGCCGCTCGACGAGGCCGAGCGCTACACCGCGGCGCTGGCGCGCGGCCATTACGAAAATTTTCACGTCGCCGGCTTCCTGCTGCCCCGCCGGCTGCGCCGCGATTTCTTCAACGTTTATGCCTGGTGCCGATGGGCCGACGACCTCGGCGACGAGATCGGCGACCGCCAACACAGCCTCGAGCTGCTGGCTTGGTGGCAAGACGAGCTCGAAGCCATGTACGCCGGGCGGCCGCGCCACCCGGTCCTCACCGCGCTGGCCGGCACGGCGCTCCGCCGCAACCTGCCCATCGAGCCTTTCCGCAGCCTCATCCGCGCCTTCGCGCAGGATCAGCGCGTCTCGCGCTACGACTCCTACGATCAGGTGCTCGACTACTGCCGCTATTCGGCCAACCCGGTCGGCCGATTGGCGCTGATGCTCGGCGGCTACAGAGAGGAATCGCTTTTCCGCCTTTCCGACGCCGTCTGCACCGCCCTGCAACTCGCCAACCATTGGCAGGACGTGCGCCGCGACTGGGAAAAAGGCCGCGTCTATCTGCCCCGCGACGCGCTGGAAATCCGCGGTTATTCCTACGAAGATCTGGAGGACGACATCCGCCGCGGCGCCGCCTCGACGGGCTATCGCGCCGCGGTTGCCGATCTGGTCGGGCGCGCCGAGCGCCTCTTTGGAAAAGGCCTGCCTCTGGCCGACCGGCTCGACCGCCGGTTCGCCGTTGCCGTCGAATTGTTTGCCCGCGGCGGCATGGCCGTGCTCGACAAAATCCGCCGGCAGGACTGCGACACCATCCGCGCCCGGCCGACGATCTCCAAACCCGATCGCCTCATGATATTGTTGCGGGTAGCGGCGCGCCGCCTGCCGCGCCCCGCGCGCTTCCATGCCCAGCGTTGAGCAGTCTTTCGCCCACTGCCGGCGCATCGCCCGCTCCCGCGCGGGGAACTTTCGCTACGCCTTCCTGCTGTTGCACCGCGAACAGCGCGACGCCATGTGCGCCCTCTACGCCTTCATGCGCCGCGCCGACGACATCAGCGACGACGACGGGCCGCTGCCGCCGGAAAGCCGCCGCGAACGCCTCGACGCTTGGCGCGGCAAGCTCGCCGAGGCGCTCGCCGGACACTGCGGCGGCGACCCGCTGCTGCCCGCCTTCGCCGCCGCGGTCGAACGCTACCGTATTCCCGTCCGCTACTTCAGCGAATTGATCGACGGCATGCAAAGCGACTTGCGGCCGGCGGTTTACCGCACCTTCGACGAACTGTACCGCTATTGCTACCGCGCCGCGTCAACGGTCGGCTTGGCTGCCGTCCACGTCTTCGGTTTCGACAGGCCGGCCGCGCTGCAGCTTGCCGAAAAATGCGGCGTCGCTTTCCAACTGACCAACATCCTGCGCGACGTCGCCGAAGACGCCGGGCTGGGCCGCGTCTATCTGCCCCAGGAAGACCTCGACCGCTTCGGCCTTTCCCGCAACGAAATCCTGGAACGAACAATCCAGCCCGCGGACGAGCGCTTCCGCCGGCTGATGGAGTTCCAATGGACGCGCGCCGAACGCTATTACCGCGAGGCTGCGCCGCTGCTGACCATGGTCGAGCGGCGCAGCCGGCCCGCGCTGTGGGCCATGGCCGCGCTCTACCACGGCATCCTGCTGCGCATCCGCGGCCTGCAATACAACGTGCTCGACCGGCGGGCGAGCCTCAGCGGCTGGGAAAAATCGTGGATCGTCCTGCGCGCGCTCAAGCCGCGGCTGCTCGGAGGGGAACCGCCATTCCCCGCGTGAAAATCGTCGGCGGCGGCTTGGCCGGCATGGCCGCCGCCGTCAAGCTGGGCGAGGCCGGATTCGACGTCGACCTGCACGAGGCCAAGCCCTTCCTCGGCGGACGCGCCGCGTCGTTCCCGCTCAATCCCGCCGACCCCGCCTCCCCGCGCATCGACAACTGCCAGCACGTGCTGCTGCGCTGCTTCCACGCCCTGCTCGACTTCTACCGCCGCTGCGGCGCCGCGGACAAGATCCGCTTCTACGACCGCCTCCATTTCGTCCGCCCCGGCGGCGCCGTCGATACGCTGCGCAGCGGCCTGCTGCCCGCGCCGTTCCATTTCACCGGCTCGCTGACGGCCATGACCATGCTCGAAAGCGCCGACAAACTGTCGCTGATCCGCTGCCTGGCCGCCGTGCGGCGCGAACGGCGGCGGCGCGGCGGCGCCCTTGACCGCGTGACCATGGCCGCCTGGCTGCGGGAACACAAGGCCACGCCGCGCTCCTGCGCCCGCTTCTGGCGTCCGCTCATCGTCAGCGCGCTCAACGAGGAACCGGAACGCTGCTCCGCCCTGCCCGCCCTGCAAGTCATCGACGAGGGGCTGCTGGCGAGCCGCTCGGGCTGGGAAATCGGCATCCCCGCCGTCCCGCTCTCCGACCTGTATTCCGCCGCGCTCGAGCCGCGCCTCGGTCCGCGCGTGCGCGTCCATTTGCGCTCGAAAGTCGAATGCATCGACCCCGCGAGAGGCGAAGCCGACTGCTACATCGCCGCTGTTCCCTTCGAACGCGCCGGCGCTCTGCTGCCCGGCCTGCAGCTTGGGCTCGAGCGCTTCGAACACTCGCCGATCACCGGCATCCATCTGTGGTTCGACCGGCCGATTACCGATCTGGACCATGCGATTCTGCTCGACCGCAAGTTGCAATGGCTCTTCCGCAAGGGCGAAACCCGTTATCTTGCCGTAGTCAGCGCTTCGCGGGAAATGCTGCGCATGAGCAAGGCGGAAATCGTTGCCGCGGCGCAGCGGGATATCGTCGAGTTCTTTCCCCGCGCCGCCGGCGCGGCGCTGGAGCGCGCCCACGCGGTCAAAGAAGCGCACGCCACCTACTCCCCGCGCCCCGGCCTCGAATCCGCGCGGCCCGGCCCGCGCACCCGCTATCCCAATGTCTTCCTCGCCGGCGACTGGACCGCCGCCGGCCTGCCCGCCACCATGGAGGGCGCGGTGCGCAGCGGCTACGCCGCCGCCGAGGCCGCAGCGGCGGCCGCCGGCCGCGCCTTTGTAACCGCTTTGTCCGATAATTTTAATCGTTTTGTCCGATAAATCGATGAAATTCAGGCGCTGACGGCTTTCATAAAACATATTCGTGCTATATTGTTGTTTTGAGGTCGGAGCATCGGCAATGATCGGACGCAGCGCAACGATCTCGCCGCGGGACGCGGGCGCATTCCGCATACGCAGCCCTTTCCAATCCGTCAATGAGCCTGAATCGAGGCTATAGTAAACGGATGCGGGGATGGGGCGGCCGTAATCTCAGGGAGTGCATGCGGCGAGGCGTTTTTCGCGCGGAAAAGAGCTGCCGCGGGCCGAGCGCAGCCATGCTCCCACTCAGCCCCCTCCCCCCGGAAAGGTAAAATCGCATGCGCCCTCGATTCGACTCTCTTGTTCGCAGCTCCCTGCGGCTCAAACTTGCCGCCTGCGCCGCGGCGGCGTTTGCCTTGGCGCAAACCCCGCCTGCCTATACGATCGACACCGTCGCCGGATCCGGCCCGGTCGGCGGTTTGGGCAGTTACGGCGGGGACGGCGGACCGGCCGTCTCCGCTCGATTGTCCCGGCCCAACGGAATAGCAGCGGACGGCGCAGGCAACATCTTCATCACCGACGCCGGAAACAACCGCATTCGCAAGATCGATACCGGTTCAGGCATCGTTTCCACCGTCGCCGGAAACGGCGATTTCGGCTACGGCGGGGACGGCGGACCGGCCGCCTCCGCTCGATTGAACAATCCCAGCGGCGTAGCAGTGGACGGCGCAGGCAACATCTTCATCGCCGACAGCGGCAACAACCGCATCCGCAAGGTCGATACGGCCTCGGGCGTCATCTCCACCGTCGCCGGAAACGGCGAGCCCGCCCCCCGCGAGGAAGACTCCGCCGAAGGGAACTCCAGCGGAGACGGCGGGCCGGCCGTTGCCGCTCGACTGGGCAATCCCGTCAGCATAGCGGCGGACGGCGCCGGCAATATCTTCATCGCCGATAGCGGCAATCACAGCATTCGCAAGGTCGATGCCGACTCGGGCGTCATCTCCACCGTCGCCGGAAACGGAAAGTACGGCTACGGCGGGGACGGCGGGCCGGCCGCGGAAGCCGCCCTGTACTATCCCTTCGCCGTAGCGTTCGACGGCGCCGGCAACCTGCTCATCGCCGATACGTTCAACAACCGCATCCGCAAGGTCGATACCGACTCGGGCGTCATCTCCACGGTCGCCGGAAACGGCGTGAGGGGTGACGGCGGGGACGGCGGACCGGCGACCGACGCTCAATTGTTCCGGCCCAACGGAATAGCAGCGGACGGCGCCGGCAATATCTTCATCGCCGACGCCGGAAACAACCGCATTCGCAAGATCGATACCGTTTCGGGCATCGTTTCCACTGTCGCCGGAAACGGCAGTTTCGGCTATGGCGGGGACGATGGGCCGGCCGCCGAAGCTCGATTGAACTATCCCCTCAACATAGCGGCGGACGGCGCCGGCAACCTGTTCATCGCCGATTACGGCAACCACCGCATCCGCCGTCTCACGCCGCAGCAGGCTATCCCTCCGCCCGCGGTCTCCGCTGGCGGGATAGTGTTGGCCAGCGGACACCCCATCGTGCGCAGCATCTCGCCCAACGCCATCGTCTCCGTCTTCGGGCAGCATTTCATGCCACAAGGCCGGACGGCCGGCGCCGCGCTCGACGCCGCGGGCAGGGTTGCCGTCAACCGCGGCTCGTTCTGCCTCGAGATCGGCGGCAAGCGCGCTCCGTTGTTCTACGTTTCGCCGATACAGATCAACGCCCAAGCGCCGCACGATTTGCCCGCCGGGCAAGCAACGGTAACGGCGATTCGCGGTTGCGGAACAGCGCTCGAACGCCGCAGCGAAGCAGCAAGCGTTACCGTCGCCGCCGTTTCGCCGGCATTCTTCAACCTACCCCGGGACGGCCGCTATCCGCTGGCGGCGCAGCACGGGGGCGGCACCGCACTGATCGGATCGCCCGACTTGGGCGCGGAGTTCACGCCGGCCGCGCCCGGTGAAATCGTTACGCTCTACGGCACGGGTTTCGGCCCCACCGAACCGGCCTTCGACGCGGGACGCATTCCGGGCGCCGCGTCCAACCTCGTGTACCCCATTTCGCTTCTCGTCGGCGGCATGGCCGTTCCTGCGGCGGACGTGTTATACGCCGGCATGGCGGGCTGCTGCGCGGGGCTTTACCAGTTCGTATTGCGCCTGCCCGACGGCCTGCCCGACGGCGACGCCGCCGTCACGGCAACTGTGCAAGACGTCTCCACGCCCCAAGGGCCGTTCCTGACCGTCCGAAGGCAACGGTGAGGCCGCGCTCGCCGCCCCTTTGCCGGCCGGCGGCGGAATCTCATGCGCCGCCGACCCGGTTCCCCCGTTCGCGGCGAGCACGGAGTGAAAAACCTCCTCTGCAACCGGCCGGCGGCGGATAGCGAAAAAGCAAAGATGGGCGCAGGCGGCGGCGACTCCCCCTTCCGCCGATTCCGCGGCGTGGAAAGCGTTTATGCGCTCGAAGTGCGCGGCGACTCGATGATCGACGAGCACATCTTCGACGGCGATTCCGCGCTTGTCGAAACCGCCGGTCAAGCGCGCAACGGCGAAATCGCGGCCGCCTCGATCGACGGCGGCGAAACCGTGCTCATGCGCGTTTATCGGGAAGGCGGCCGGGTGCGGCTGCAACCGGCCAACAGCGCCATGGAACCGATCGTCGTCCCAGCCGAGCGGGTGCGCATCGAGGGCAGAGTGCTGGCGGTTCACCGCCGTTTCCGCTAAGGAAGGTCTGAATAATAGCGCAAGCGGGGCAGAGGAAGGATGATGTTGGCGGATGGAGGCGTTTGAGGAGGGGTTGGCAACGAGATTTGTATGGAAATTGTGCTGATTTTGGCCTCTTGGCAGTGGTTATGCTCCCGTTTCAGCGGCTTGCCGCCGCTGTGGACGCACTGCTCCTGCGTTGCGCCGCTCAGGCTGCGGCATAACGCTCGGCAATGAGCAGATTGACCAAGCCGAACAACAGGCTGAGCCGTTCCCTGTTCTTGGCCAAGCCGCGATAGCGAACCTTCGCCTAGCCGAAGCGCTGCTTCACATACAGAAACGGATGTTCCACCTTGGCTCGCACCTGCGCCTTGCGTCGCTCCGCCTGCGCCGCCGCGCTGTCCGCCGCCAACTGCCGCCGCCGGCCGGGCCTCATCGCCACCTGCCAGTCCAGCACACGCTCCCGGTGCTCCGGCCGTTTCCCCACTCCTTGATACCCGGCATCTCCGTGTACCTGTTCCTCCCCGCCGTGCAGCAGCAGCCCCACTTGCGTCACGTCCGCCACGTTCGCCCCCGTCGCCGCCACGCTATGCGCCAGCCCCGTACCCGCGTCCACCCCGATGTGCGCTTTCATCCCGAAATGCCACTGCCGCCCCTTCCTTGTCTGCTTCATCTCCCCGTCCCGTTCCCGCCGGCGGTTCTTCAACGACGACGGCGCTTCCATGATGCTCGCGTCCACTATCGTCCCCTTCTGCAAGCGCAACCCCTGCGCCTCCAGGCGCCGGTTGATCTCCGCCAACAACTCCCCGCCCAACTCGTGCTTCTCCAGCAAGTGCCGAAAATGCAAGATCGTTGTCTCGTCCGGCAGCGGCTCGGCCAACGACAAACCCACGAAACGCCTCACCGACTCGAGCTCGTACAGCATGTCCTCCATACCCGGATCGCTCATGTTGTAGAACAACTGCACGCAGTGGATGCGCAGCATCGCCGACAACTCGTACGGTCGCCGCCCCCGCCCCGCTTGCGGGTAATACGGGCGGATGCGCTCCTCCAGCCGCTGCCAGGGAATCAACGCCTCCATCCGCCCCAGAAACTTCTCCCGCCTCGTCTGTTTCTTCTTCCCTTCGTACTCCATATCCGCAAACGTCCGCTGGCTCATCGCTCTCCCCCTTATTCTCTGTGCCTTCCGCACCCCCCTATTATCCCAACCCGCTGTGCTCTTGTTCAGAGGTTCCCTAACGGCGGAACCCGAAATAAAAGAAATGGAAAATCGACAGGTAGATCGCCAGCAGCGCGCCGCTGTAGAAAAAGACCAGCATGAAGTTGCGGTCGAACAGCGCGGCGGAAAACGTGAGGCCTTCCCGAATACGGCGCCTCAGATACCAACCCGTGAAACCGACGCACAAAACGATCGGCGCCCAAACGAACACGATCTCAACAACAACAGTCATGAATTCCCGGCGAATCCCACTAGCCGCCAACCTCTGCCGCGCGAATCGCGGCCCGTAGCCCCTTCAGAAAAGCCCTGAACAAGCAGCGGGCGGAAGCAAGGGAGAGGGCCCGGACTGCAAGAGGAAAAGGAACAACCTGCGAAGCCGGGCCGCGCTTTGCGCGGCGGCCGCGGGTCAAGCGCATCCGTTGATTTTCTTCTGCAAGGCTTCGGACCAGAAGGCGTTGAACGCCTCCGGTCGATTTTCGGCGGCGGAAGTTCGAAAATAAGTGCGCATTGGCGCACATAGGCGGGCAAAGCGATCAAAGTTTGCATGAAGCCCTTCTTTTACCTGCGTGAACCCCGTCATGCTTGACGGCTGCGCAGTGCTTGTGAATCGAGGGTTTGCAAGTCGGGGGTTTACGCCCGCTCCTGTTGCTGCTTGTTCGGAGTTTCCTCAGAAAAAAAGCTGCACCGTTCGGCCGTGCAGATCGTGCAGCGTCGAGCGCCGGCTCTGCCAGATCGGCTCGGCAAGCTGCGCGTTCCACGCCGCCAGCTCCGCTTCCAGCCGCTCGACGATTTGCGGGTTCTCCGCCGCCAGATTCGTCTGCTCGCCGACGTCCGCGGAGAGGTCGTAGAGCACCGTGGTTTGTCCCATCGGCGAATCGCCGGCATAATCGATTTCGGGCAGCCGCCTGCCGCCGACCGTCATGGCCTCGAAGCCGAGGTCGGTGTTGTTCACCTTCCACATCTTCCACTTGCCCCAGCGCACGGCCAAGTTGGGCTTCGAGCGCCAGAAAAGGAACTCGTGCGGCGGCTCGGCGTTGTCGCCGCGCAGATAGGGCAGCAGATTCACGCTGTCTTCGGCTGAGGCGTCCGCGCCGGCGGCCGCGGCGAACGTGGCGAAAAGATCGACCGCCGTAACCGGCTGCTCATAAACCTTGCCCGCGGGCAGCGCGGCCGGCCATTTGAAGATGAAGGGCACGCGAATGCCGCCCTCCAGATGGAACCGCTTCGAGCCGCTCAACGGTCCGTTGGAGCAGACCTCTTCGCTGAGGTAGCCGACGCAGCCGTTGTCGGAAAAGAAGACGACCAGCGTGTTCTCTTCCAGCCCGTGCCCGCGCAGCGCGCCGACCACGTCGCCGACGTAGTCGTCCAGCGAGGCGACCATCGCCGCGAAAACCCGCTTGCCCGCCTCTTCGACATGGGCGTAGCGCTCGATGTATTCCGCCGTGGCCTGCAGCGGCGTGTGCGGCGTGTTCGGCGTCAGCATCAGGAAAAACCGCTCGTCCTTGCGGCGGGCGATGAAATCGACGGCCTTTTCGGCGAAAACGTCGGTCAGGTATTCCTCGACTTCGACTTTTTCGAAGCCGTCGAAAATGGCGTTGCCGTCGCCGCGCCGGGTGGGCGCGTTGCGCGCGGGCCACGACTCGACGCCCTCTTTGCGCGAATCGATATAGCTCGTGCCGCCGGCGAGCAGGCCGAAGAACTCGTCGAAACCGCGGTTGAGCGGGTGGTATTTCTCGGGCTTGCCCAAGTGCCACTTGCCGATCAGCCCGGCGGCGTAGCCGGCCTGCTTGAGCATGTTGCCCAACGTCGCCCGGTCGGTCGGCAGGCCGAGCTCCTCGTCGTGCCCGGTGGGGTTGTATTCGTAGCCGAAGCGCGGCTGATAGGTTCCCGTGTAGAGTCCCGCCCGCGACGGGCTGCACACGGCCGCGGCGACGTAGCCGTCGGTCAGGCGCACGCCGTCGGCGGCGAGGCGGTCGATATGCGGGGTTTCGATGATTTCCGAACCGTAAACGCCGATGTCGCCGTAGCCGAGATCGTCGGCCAGGATAACGACGATGTTGGGCGGCGCGGGCGCGGCGGCCTCCTCGACCGGCGCGGCGCCGCAGCCGAACAGGGAAACAATGGCGAAAACAACAAGCAGAAAGCGCATGACGCAACTATTCTAACCCGCGGCGCCGAAGGCGTGCGGCCTCAGCGGGCGTTTGAAAGGATCTCGTAAAGCATTACCGAAAGCTCAAGCGCAGGCTCGCATAGCCGACGTGCGCGCGGTAGTTTTGCAGGACGCTGAAGCGCTCGGCGTAGCTGTAGTATTGCCAGCCCGCGTTCCATTCCAGCCCGTTGCGCACCTTCAGCGAAATCCGCGCCAACGGAGAGCGCCAAGTCAGCGGAAAGGCGTTGTAGAACGTCGGCGCCGCACCGGGCTCGAAGCGGAAGTTCGCATAAGCCGGGTCGAACCCCGCGGGGAAGCCCGCCGCGGCGGCGCCGTCGGCCGTGTCCGCGGTCAGCGACCAGCCCAGATACAGGGTCAATCGCTCGTGCAGGGCGAGCCGCGCCGCAGCGTGCGCCGTGCGCAGGTCGCTCGCGTACAGCGAGCGCCCCGGCGCGGCGCCGCTCTCAAAATCGAAAAAGTTGAAGATGCCCGCGGCCGTGCGCAGCACGGTCTCCAGATAACCGGCGTCCAGCGTCAGCCGAGCGTCGGCGTCCGACCAGGAAACGGCAAGCCCCCAGTTTCGGCTGGTCGAGGAGTAATCGATCAAGGTCGCCGGATTGGCGTTGATGCGGCTCTTGAAATGCCCGCTCAACAGCAGGCTTTTGCGCCGCCACTGCACGCGCGCCGATTGGTTGTGGAATTTGCGCTCGCTGACCGGCGTCAGCGGCCTGTCCGCGCGGCCCGCCTCGGCGTCGAAGGAAAGGCGCAGCCCCGCGAGCGGCGTCAGGCGCACTCCGCCCGCGGCCGAGACGACCGCGTTGTTCTGACCCCGCAGCGGAACGCCGAACGACCCGCCGGGGAACTCGAACGCCCGCTCGGAGCGGATGCGCCGCCGCATCAGGCGGTACGCGCCGTGAAAGCCGATGCGCCGCCCCGGACGGTAGTTCACTTCGCTTTCGTTGGAGACGCGGCGGATACCCAGATGTTCGAAGGTCGCCAGTTCGTTCCTGAAGAGGCCGACTTCCAGAAACGACGAACGGCCGTCGATGCGCGTATTGTCCACGGCGGAAGCGTTCGACACGGTGAGCTTGGGCGAGGGCATCCACAATACCGTGAAGCCGCCCGTTCCCTGTTTGCGCGAGGCGCCGCCCAGAACGAACGTTTGCAGCAGGTTCGATTGCAGCGCCGGCGAAGCGGCCAAAGTGCGGCTGAGCGCGGCGTTGCGTTCGCCCGAAGCGTAAACCCAACGGCCCTGAAAGCCGAGCTTGCCCTCTTTGGCGTTGCGCGCGTGAACGGCGGTCACCGGCGTATTGCCGTGAAACGGCTCGTGTCGGGCAAGCCCGTCAAGCAGGCGGTTTTCCGCCCCCGGCCCCAACGAAGCCGCGCCGTACTCCGTATCTTCCTTGTAGTTGTCGAAAGCCTGCGTCAAGGTAACCGCCAAGCCGCCGAGGCGCACGTTCGCGCCCGCCCGATAGCGGTTGTTGATCTGCCGCAGGTTCGCTTCATAGCGCAGGAAAAGCTCGCGGGGCAAGCCCGGCGAGGCGCCCGCAGCCGCCGAGGCGAACGCCGGGCCGCTGCGGTTGTTGCGGCTGTAGCCCAGGAAGATTTCGACCCGCCGGCCCGGCAGCAGCGTCAGGTCGTGGTCTTGCAGCGCGCGCTGGGTGTTCCGCGCGCGCTCGCCGTTCCACAGGCTGGGCAGGCGGTTGAAGTAGTTGACGGCGCGCAACTGCATGCCGTAGCGCCACAGGCCGTCTTTCTCGACCCTCAGCACGGACGATCGGTAGGGGTCTCCGCCGGTTCCCGCCGCGCGCAGCGTCAGCGCGTCGAAAAGCGCGCCGCGCCCCTCTTTCGAGTCGATGCGCAACTCGCCTTCGAGCAGGCGGACGCCGTTGCCGTAGTTCACCGCCGAGCGGTAAACGTCGCGGTTGCCGCCGACGCCGTGGAAACGGTAGCCGACCTCGAACGAATTGCTGACGGTGTAGTTGCCGCCTTCAAGCAGTCCGCCGGGCTTGTCGGGCGTCGGCGCAACCACCGGTTGAGCGGCCAGAGCGCCCGCCGCCGCCAGGAACGCCGCACTCCGCCGAAGCGTCTTCACCGCCGCCCTCACCGCCGGAACAGCGCGTCGGCGTTCGAGCCGTGAATGCGCGCATGGCAGGTTACGCAGTTCTGGAACCGCGGTTCGCGCAGGTTGTGCAGGTCGGCGCCCGGCGCGGGAATGCCCGCCTCGCGCGGGCCGAAACCGATGACGTCGTTGTGGCACTCGAGGCACATGGTGAAAACCGCCGGCCGGTTCAGCAGCCGCGCGTTCGTCGAGCCGTGCGGATTGTGGCAACTCGCGCAGCCCTCCGTACGCACCGGCTCGTGCTCGAAAACGAAAGGGCCCCGCTTGTCGGCGTGGCAGCCCGCGCAGGCGGCGTCGTTGCCGAAAGCCCGGCGCACCATCGCCGTCGAGGGCGCCCCGCCCCAGGCCGGCGGCGGCGCGCCGTGCGGATTGTGGCAGTCCGAGCAGCGCATCGCCCCTTCGTTGACGCGGTGTTTGAAAGGAAGCTCGAAACGCGCGCGCACTTCGGCGTGGCAGGCGTAACAGGTATCCCGCTCGGCGGCGCGCAACAGCGGGCCGATCTCGGGCGCCTGGTGGATTTTGTGGCAGCTTGCGCAGCCGATCTCGGCGGTTGCGTGGGCCGAACGGCGGAATGCCGACTTGCCCAAGTCTTTGGCGTGGCAGCGCAGGCAGCGATCCATCGCCTCGGCCGCCGCGGCCGCCGGGAAGCGGACGATTCGGGTCTTGTCTCCTTGCCCCTCAAGATGGGCGCGGCCCGGCCCGTGGCAATCCTCGCAGGCTGTGCCGCCGGCAACCTCCGCCGTCAGCGGCGGCAGCCGGAAATGCGGATTGCGGTTGAAGCCCTGAGCAACGTCCGGGTGGCACAGTCGGCAGGCCGCGCTGCCGATATAGCCGGCGGCGGGCTGCTGTCCCGGCAAGAGAGGCGAGGCGGCGCAAACAGCGAAAACGAGAAAGGGTAGGCGAGCCGTCAAAGCGCAACCGCCGCAACCGTTTCATAATATCGACATGGCCGCGGGGGAAACAAGCGCGCGGAAAGCGATCCGATTGCTGCAAAGCCGCGTCTCGCGGGGCAAAGCGGCCCTCTTCGCCTGCGCGGCGGCAACGGCATACGTTTTCTTCATCGACTGGTGCGATTTCATTTTCCGCTGCGGCTGCGAATCGCTCTGGGCGGCCGCGGCCGCGCATTGCAACGTCCACGAGGCAAGCCCGCCGCATTGCCCCTGGTGCGTCGAGCAGGGGCGCTACGGCGGCGCGGCGTTCGCCGCCGGGGTCATCGCCCAGGCGGGGACGGCCTTTCGCCGCGGGCCGCTCACGCCCGCGCGGGCGCTGCTCGTCTTCCTCGCCTTTCCCGCCGCGAGCGCCCTGGCCGGCGCAGCCGCCGCCCTCTGGACCGGCTATTGGTGAGACCGCAGATTCCGGCGCGCGGGGCGGTCCGCGCTAAAGTGGTTCGGATGAGCACAGACCGGCTCAACCCCGTAGATCGGGCCATCCGCTCGCGCCGTTCCGTGCGCGCTTTCCTGCCCACTCCGGTTCCCGAGGAAACGATCCGCGCCATCCTCGAATCGGCGGCGCGCGCCCCTTCGGGCACGAACACGCAGCCGTGGCGGGTTTACGTATTGCGCGGGGCGGCCAAAGACGAGCTTTCGCGGCGCATCCTCGCCGCTTACGACGATCCCGCGGAAATGGCCAAGCACAAGCAGGAATACGCCTACTATCCAACCCAATGGACCTCCCCCTACATCGAGCGCCGGCGCAAGGTGGGCTGGGACCTCTACGGCCTGCTGGGCATCCAAAGGGGCGACAAGGCCGGAATGCATGCCCAGCACGCGCGCAACTACAAGTTTTTCGACGCCCCCGCAGGGCTGATGTTCGCCATCGACCGCATTCTCGAAAAGGGAAGCTGGCTCGACTACGGGATGTTTCTGCAAAACGTCATGGTTTCGGCCAGAGGCCGCGGCCTCGACACCTGCCCGCAGGCCGCCTTCACCCCCTTCCACCGCATCATCCGCGAATTCCTGCGCATGCCGGAGAACGAAACCTTCGTCTGCGGCATGTCGCTGGGCTACGCGGACAACAGCAAAATCGAGAACACGCTCGCGACCGAGCGCGAGCCGGTCGATGCGTTTACGACGTTCCTCGAGTAGCGAAACGCTTCGCCGCCCGGCGGATGGGGGATAGTGAATAGTGGACCGCGGACGGCATGGGGCGTCCGGACGCGATTGCGGAAAGAAATCACGCCCCCGAACGTACATTCGACAAGGAGGATGCCGTCATGGCAAGAAATTCGCAATTCGTTGACCTGACCGATGCTCTGGGAGGGCTCCGGCTGGGGACAATCGGCAAGCTGCTCGGTCTGCTGGCCTGCATCATCGTTGCGTTCAACAGTTTCGAGGTTGTCGGCGCCGGCGAGCGCGGCGTCGTTTTCTCGAAACTGGGCGGCGTGCAGGAAGGCGTGCGCGGCGAAGGGCTGCAATTCAAGATTCCCCTGGTGCAGGACATCGTCCACATGGACGTGAAGATACAGAAATCCGAGACCGACGCCTCGGCCTCGTCGAAAGACCTGCAAACGGTTCACTCGCGCATCGCGATCAACTACCACATCGACCCCGACCGCGCCTCGGCGATCTACCAGGAAGTCGGCGTGAGCTACAAGGAGCGGCTCATCGACCCGGCGGTGCAGGAAGCCGTCAAGGCGGCCACGGCGCAATTCACCGCCGAGGAGCTGATCACCCGCCGCGCCGAAGTTTCGACGCAAATCAAGAGTTCGCTGGCCGAGCGCCTGCTGGCGCGCAACATCCTGGTGGACGAGTTCAACATCGTCGATTTCGCCTTTTCCGAAGTGTTCAACGAAGCCATCGAATCGAAGCAGACCGCCGAGCAGGCGGCGCTGAAAGCCCAGCGCGACCTCGAGCGCATCAAGATCGAGGCCGAACAGACCGTCACCGCCGCCCAGGCCGAAGCCGAATCGCAGCGGCTGCAGCGCGAAACGATCACCCCCGAACTCCTGCAGCTCCGCGCCATCGAAAAATGGAACGGCGTCCTGCCCCAGGTGAGCAGCGGCGCCGTTCCCTTCATCGACCTCAAATCGCTCGGCGGCTGAGACCGCGGGCGGCAAAACAGGCTACGCCCGGCGGCGAGCGGAAAATGCTCGCCGGGTGTAGAATTTCAGATATGCGGGGCGCCCGCGAAACGGCCGGGAGCGAAACCGTTGTCCGCTCCCGCGGGGTGCTTGGCGAAGGACATGGAGCATTCCGGAAGGGAGGAGCGAATGGACGTAAAAGAAGCCGTGAAAACGGCAAAGCAGTACGTTAACGATCTCTTTGCGGCTGAAGGCATCGAGTACGTCGGCCTTGAAGAAGTAGACTTCGATGACGAGAAAAGGGTATGGGAAGTGACGATTGGCTTTTCGCGGACATGGAAACAAGGCTTCACCGTCGCCATGAAAGCGGACGGCAGAGGCGGACGATCTTTCAAGATCGTTCGCATTCACGACATTTCCGGCCGCGTCGTATCCCTGACCCACCGCACTCTGCCTTCGGCGCGTTGAACCGATGCGTCCGGTCGGAGCTTTCATCGACACGAATTTGCTCGTGCTATTCGTCGTCGGCTCGGTAGATCGGCAGGCGGTCACCGGACACCGCCGGACGCAAAAGTTCACAGAGGAAGATTACGATCTTCTGGTCGATATGATCGAGCAAATGGGCAATTGCGTATTCGTCACGCCGAACACGCTTACCGAAACATCCAATCTGCTCAAGAAGCCCCGCGACGCCCGCTTTCACGACTACCTTCAGGACCTCATCGAACAAAGCAATGAGGTCGTTGTCCCCAGCTTGAAGGCATCGCGCAACAGTTCCTTCGCAAGGCTTGGGCTGACCGACGCCGCGCTGTTGGAGGCCGTCTCGTCGAAAAGGCCGCTGCTCACCGTCGATCTCGATCTTTTCGATGCCGCCTTGGCCAAAGACGCCGCCGCCGCGCTCAACTTCAACCATTACCGGCGCATGGCGTAAAGCAGCCGCCGCGCCGAACGGAGTAGAATCGTTGCGTCATGAAGCGCGCCTTCCGCTTTCTGTTCGCAATCGCCTTGGCCTTGCCGGCCGCGGCCGAGCCGTGGAATCGGTTCCGCGGCCCCAACGGCTCGGGCGTTTCCGCCGACAAAGGTTTTCCCGTCGAGTTCGGGCCGTCGAAGAACCTGCTGTGGAAAACCCGGGTTCCCCAAGGCAAATCCTCGCCGGCGCTCAACGCGCGCCGCGTGTTCCTCACCTCCGCCTCGGACGACAAGCTCTTCACCCACTGCTACGACCGCGAAACCGGCAAGCTCGTCTGGGAAAAAGCCGTCGTCCGCCGGCGGCGCGCCTTCGTTCACCCTCTCAACGAGCCCGCGGCTCCGTCGCCGGTCACCGACGGCGAAAACGTTTACGCCTTTTTCGAGGACTGGGGGCTGGTTTCCTACGACGCCGCGGGCAATCTGCGCTGGAAAACTCCGCTCGGCCCCTTCAGCAACAACCAGGGCATCGGCTCCTCGCCGATCTTCCTCGACGGACTGATCGTGCTGCAAATCGATCAGGCCGCGGACTCGTACATCGCCGCCTTCGACGCAGCCGACGGCGAAACCGTCTGGCGGACGGCCCGCGGCGAGCACGAAGGCTGGGCGACGCCCATCGCGTACCGCCCGGAAGGCCGCGCGGCGCACCTGCTGACGGTCGGCGACGGCCTTTTCGGCGCGCACGACGTCCGCTCGGGCAAGCGGACGCTCAACGAGTTCAAACTGGGCGGTTACATCCCCGCCAGCCCCGTCCTGGAAAACAACGTGCTCATCGCCTACGGCTACAACATCGCTGCCCCCACGAGCTTCGACAAACTGCTCTCCACCCGCGACGCAAACGGCGACGGCCGGCTCTCCGCCGGCGAATACAAGGATTCGTTCTTCACCGGCATCGCCCGCTTCCGCGGCAACCGCGACGGCGTCATCGAACGCGCCGAATGGGACGTCGTCAAGAACGCCTATGCAGGCCCGTCGCGCCTCTCCGCCGTACGCCTCGAGAGCGCCGCGGACGGCAGCATCCGCTGCGAAGAGCTGTGGAGCTACGAACGCAGCTTTCAGGGCGTCATCCCCTCTCCCCTGCTCTACCGCGGCGTCCTCTACTTCGTCAAAAACGGCGGCATCCTCACCGCCATGGACGCCCGAACGGGACGGATGCTCAAGCAGGGCCGCCTGCGCGGAGCCATCGACCCCTATTCCTCGTCGCCGGTGGCCGCCGAAGGGAAAATTTTCACGGCGAGCGAAGCGGGCAACGTCTCCGTGCTCAAAGCCGGCGGCGAATGGGAAACGCTGGCGGTCAACGCGCTCGAAGGCGGCGTCTTCGCCACGCCGGCTCTCTCCGGCGGCAAGATCTTCGCGCGCACCGACGAATGGCTTTACTGCTTCGGGCGTCGGACTGCGCAACGACGCTGACCCCATGTTTTTCCGCGGCTGACCAGCGGCTCCGCCCGCTCTCTGCTAACATATATCTTTCAGCAGCAAAGGAACCGCATACGCATGGCAAGACCGGTCACCCTGTTCACTGGCCAATGGGCCGATTTACCGCTTGAAGTCCTGGCCGAAAAAGCCGCCTCCTGGGGCTACGACGGCCTCGAACTCGCCTGCTGGGGCGACCACATGGACGTCTTCCAGGCAGCGCAAGACCTCGACTACTGCGCCCGGCAGAAAGCCATCCTCGACAAACACGGCTTGCAGCTTTTCGCCATATCCAACCATCTCGCCGGGCAACTCGTCTGCGACCCCAACAACGATGCCCGCTCCGACGGTTTCGCGCCGCCCGAGTGCGCCGGCGACGCCGAGAAGAAACGCGCCTGGGCCGTCGAAGCGCTCAAGAACACCGCCCGCGCCGCGAAAAACCTGGGACTCAAGGTGACGCCCGGCTTCACCGGTTCGTCGATCTGGCATCTGCTCTACAGCTTCCCGCCCGTCCCGGACAGCATGATCGACGACGGCTTCGCCTACTTCGCCGAAATGTTCCACCCGATTCTCGACACGTACGACGAATGCGGCGTGCGCTTCGCCCTGGAAGTCCACCCGACGGAAATCGCTTTCGACATCTACACGGCGCAGCGCGCAATCGACGCCGTCGGCGGACGCAAAGCCTTCGGCTTCAACTTCGACCCCAGCCATCTGCACTGGCAGCAAGTCGATCCGGTGACGTTCATCCGCGAGTTCAAAGACCGCATCTATCACGTTCATATGAAAGACGCCGCGCTGCAACTCGACGGCAAAAGCGGCATTCTGGCCTCGCATCTCAACTTCGGCGAGCAGAACCGCGGCTGGGATTTCCGCTCGCTCGGGCACGGCGGCGTCGATTTCGAGGAAATCATCCGCGCCCTCAACCACGTCGGCTACAACGGCCCGCTCTCAATCGAATGGGAAGACAGCGGCATGGAGCGCGAAGCGGGCGCCGAGGAAGCCTGCGCGTTCACCAAAACCGTGGACTTCGCCCCCTCGGGACGCGCCTTCGACGCGGCTTTCGAGGAGTGAACCCGCGCCCCCACCGGAGCCCGCTTTGGCCCGCCCCGACGATTATCGACACGCCCGCCGCGAGGCCGTCGGCGCGGTTCTGATCTGGGCGGCGGCGCTTGCCGTAACCGTCGGCCTGTCGCACGCGCTCGGCCGCGGCGAAGCCGCCGCGCAAAGCCTCTGGGGCATCCCCCGCTGGGTTGCTCTCGGCGTCTTCGCCCCTTGGGCGGTCTTCTTTTTCATCCACGTCTGGTTCTCGCTTTTCTTCGGCCGCCGGCGCGGATAAAAACGGCGGGCGGAACGTGTACCCGGCAAGCGCAGCCGTCTGGACGGCCTTCTGTCTCTACCTGGCCGTTACCTTCGCGCTGGCCTGGCTCGCCCGCCGCCAAGCCGCCGGCGGCAATTTCCTGAAAGAATTCTTCGTCGGCGGACGCACGCTCGGCCCCTGGGTGCTTGGCCTTACCTGGATCGCCACCTCGGCCAGCGGCGGCACCTTCATCGGCGCGCCCTCGTTGGGACACGCCAACGGCTGGTCGGTCATGCTCTGGATTTCCGGCTATATCGTCGTGGCCACCGCGGGTTTCGGCCTGCTCGGACGTAGAATCGCCGAAATCGGACGATTTTCCGACGCTCTGACCTTCTCCGATCTGCTGCGCGACCGCTTCGACAGCCGAGCCGTCGGCATCCTCTCGGGCATCGCCCTGGTCGTGTTGCACACCAGTTTCATCGTCGCCCAGCACATCGCCGGCGCGCGCGTGCTCGAGGTCGTGCTCGGCGTCCCCTATGTCTGGGGCGTGACCGGCCTGGCCCTGATCGTCTGCTTGTACACGGCCTACGGCGGCTTCCGCGCCGTCGCCTGGACCGACAGTTTCCAGGCCGTCGTCATGCTGCTCGGCGTGCTGCTCACGGCCGGATTCGCCCTGCGCAAGCTCGGCGGATTCCAGGCCGTGTTCGACGGCTTGGCCGCGCAGTCGCCCGACCTGCTTTCCCCAACCGGTCCGGCGGACTTCC
The DNA here is from genome assembly GCA_965242705.1 of Bryobacterales bacterium. Taxonomy (GTDB): domain Bacteria; phylum Acidobacteriota; class Terriglobia; order Bryobacterales; family UBA6623; genus CATQHP01. The sequence continues at coordinate 2,019,938 of OZ251486.1, read as the reverse complement.
TGCCGCTGCCCGCGGCAATCTCGTTCTTTTTCGTCTGGCCGCTGGCCGTCGCCGGCTCGCCTTCGCTGATGACGCGCTTCCTGGCCTGCCGCGACGCCGCCGCGCTGCGGCGGGCTTCGTTCCTCATCGGCTGCTACATCCTGCTGCTCTATCCGGCGATCATCTTCGTCGGCATCGCCGGCCGCGTGCTGGTTCCCGATCTGGCCGCGCCCGACCACGCTCTGCCGGCAACCATCCTGGCGGCGGTTCCGCCGCTGCCCGCCGGGTTCGTGCTGGCCGCGCCGCTGGCGGCGATCATGTCCACCGTAAGCTCGTTCCTGCTGGTCTCGGCAAGCGCCGTCGTCCGCGACCTCTACCAGCGCAACACGCGCCGCCCCTTGCCGGAGAATGCCGTGCGCCGCCTGACCCATCTGGCCACCTTCGCCACGGCCGCGGCCGCCGCGCTGTTCGCCCTGCGCCCGCCCGACTACTTGCAATACATCGTCGTCTTCTCGGGGACGGGACTGGCGGCGACGTTCCTGCTGCCCACCGTTTTCGGGGTTTACTCGCCGCGCATGAACCGCACCGGCTGCCTGGCGGGCATCGCCGCCGGCTTCTGCTCGTTCCTGCTGCAGTACGCGCTGTTCGGCACGCGCAGCTTCTTCGGTTTCGACCCGTTCGTCTGGTCGCTGGGCGTCTGCGCGCCGGCCTGCCTGATTGGCTCGCGCCTGGGCGAACCGGAACCCGCCGAGCTGCTGCAACGCTATTTCGGAGACGCCCGGCGCAAGGGCAGCCGCGCCGGAGCGGCCGCGGAATAGATCGCGCCGCGGCGGTCTGATACGCTGAAATGGAGCGCATCGCTCAAGGAGGACTCCCATGCGTTTGTTGAACTTCGCCGCAATTTCCCTTGCCTTGCTTGCCGCCTCCGGAACGGCTGAGGCGCAACGCCCCGCTTCGCCCCGGGGCGAAGCCGCCGTCGAACTGGGCGGCGCTTACGAAGGGCGCAGATACACCGGCGGCAAATGGGTCGTCGTCGATTACGGCCGGCCCATCCTGCGCGGCCGCGGCAACATTTTCGGCGCGGGCGCCGATTACGGCAAATCGGCCAACGCCGGAGCGCCGGTCTGGCGCGCCGGAGCCAACCAATCGACCCGCTTCAACACCGAAGCCGACCTCGTCTTCGAGGGCAAGACCCTGCCCGCGGGCGAATACAGCATGTTCGTCGATCTGAAGGAAGACGATTGGACGCTGATCTTCTCGACGCACGCCGCCAAAGACAGCTTCCGGGCTCCGGGAGAAGGCCTGTGGGGCGCCTACGACTATACCCCCGACAAGGACGCGCTGCGCGTGAAAATGGACGTCGGCAACCTTCCGGTTTCCTACGAACAGTTCACCATCGCCTTCACCGACGTGACCGACAAAGGCGGCAAGCTCTCGCTGATGTGGGAAAAAACCACCGCTTCGGCCGCCTTCTCGCTGAAATAAACCGGCGGCGCGCAACCGCTTCGGCGGGCGCGCCAAGCCCCCGCTTGCAGCGCCGCGCCCGCCGCTACAACTCCAGCTTCCACGGCTCGCGGTATTCCTTGCGCAGGTAGGTCTGCGCCTCTTTGTTTTCAGTCGTCTCCGCCTCGGGGTCCCAATCGATCCGTTGGCGGCTGCGCAGAGAAACGTTGCCCAGCAGGGCCATCGCCGTCGATTTGTGGCCGATCTCGATATCGCAGATCGGTTTCGAGCGGCCGCGGATCGCAGCCGCGAAATCGCGCCAATGGTCGTCGGTGGTAGAGTTGCGCGCGTCGCCCCGCGCCGCTCTCATGCGCGGCTCGACCCGCGGCCGCGGCTCGCGGTAGCGGCGCACCTCGGTCGAAATCTCCCAGTACTGCCGGTTGACGTAAAGCGTGCCCTCGGTGCCGTGGAACTGGATGCCGTAATTGGGCAACCCGCCCGCGTAGGCGTTGGCCACGCGGTTTTCGTAGGCGCAGAGGAAGCCCGGAAACTCATACGAGGCCAGGATCGTGTCCGGCGTCTCGCGGTTGTCGATCAGCGCGTACTTGCCGCCGAAGGCGGAGACCGCCCGCGGGCCGGTCTCGGCCATGGCCATCAGCACGATATCGAGCAGATGGATGCCCCAATCGGTCATCATGCCGCCGGCGTAGTCCCAGAACCAGCGGAAATGCGCGAACTGATAGGGGTTCACGCCGAAACGGTTCTTGTTGAACGGGCGCTCGGCGGCCGGCCCCAGCCACATATCCCAATCGAGATCCGCGGGCGGGTCGGTGTCGGGAGGGTTGCCGATGCCTTGCGGATACATGTTGCTGTAATTCCACGTGCGCACGAAGCTGATCACGCCCAGCTTGCCGCTCTGCACGATCTCGGCGGCCTCCTGAAAGTGCTTGCCCGAGCGCTGCTGCGTGCCCACCTGCACGACGCGGTCGTATTTGCGCGCCGCCTCGACCATCATCCGCCCCTCGTGGATCGTGACCGAAATCGGCTTTTCCACATAGACGTCCTTGCCCGCCTTGCAGGCCTCGACCGCCATGTAGGCATGCCAGTGGTCGGGCGTGGCGATGAGCACCGCGTCGATGTCGTTGGCGGCGATCAGGTCGCGGAAATCGGGATAGATCTTGGCCCCGGGAACCATCTCCAGGGTCAATTCGAGATTGGGCTTGTAAACCTCGCTCAGGGCAACGACCTCGAAGTCGTCGGCCAGCTTGAGCACCGAGCGCAGGTTGCTGCGCCCGCGCCGGCCGCAGCCGATCACGCCCAAGCGGATTTTGCCGCCGGCCGCGGTTTGCGCCGGCAAGGCGGAAGAAGCGGCCGCGGCCGAGGCGGCGGCAACGAAAGCTCTGCGTTTCATGGGAACTCCGGACAGCCAGGATATCATGCGCCGGCCCGCGGACGCCGCGGGGTGCTTTAATGACAGTTGAAGAAGCGCCATGATCACGCTTGCCGAGCCCGGCCCGGAGCAAGCCCCCCGGCCGAAAAGCCTCTACGACCGGGATATCTATTCCTGGACCCGGCAGCAGTCCCAAGCGCTGCAACGCCGCGACCTCAAGGCCATCGACTGGGAAAACGTCATCGACGAGATCGCATCGCTGGGCAGAGGCCTGCAACACGCTTGGAAAGACTATTGCGCCCGAGTGATCGAGCTTTTTCTGAAAATCGAGCACTGGGACGATTCTTCCTCCGCCAGGGATCCGCAGCATTGGGCAGCCGCGGCGCAGGGCTGCCGCCTCGAGATGGAGGCGCTTGTCGATGAGAATCCGGGGCTGGAAAGCCGCTATGCCGCGATGTTCGCCGAAGCCTGGGAAGGCGGCCGCAAAAACGCCGTCCGCAAACTGGCCGGACACGACGTCATCAGCACCCCGCACGCCGCGTACGCATCGGCCGAGAACAGATGGGACGGCGTCCTGCCCCGCAAGTGCCCCTACCGCTTCGCGGATGTGACGGGTTTCGCCTGCCGGCGCAACGGCGAACCCCGCGAAGATATATGGCCGCCGAGCGTGGCCCGCGCCCTGAACTGCGATTTCAGGGTCGCTTACCCCGTGCGCCGAGCCCGCGCGAAACGACAAGCAAGGCGGCAGCCCCAGACGCCCCGAACGCAGCCGGCGCCGGCAAGCTCCAACCCGCGGCAGGATTCTCTGACGGGCAAACTCTACGACCGGGATTGCTGCGCCTGGGCCGCGCAGCAGACCGAGGCGCTGCAACGCCGCGACGCCGACGCCATCGACTGGGAAAACGTCAGCGAGGAGATCGCCTCGCTGGGCAGAGCGGAAAAAGGTCGATGGAAAGATCATTGCGCCCGCGCCGTCGAGCACCTGCTGGTCATCAAGCACTGCCGTCACGCCGCCGCGAAAACATTGCTGTGCTGGATGCATGCGGTGCTGGACTGCCGCCATGAAATGGAGCAACTCATCGACGACAACCCCAGCCTGAAGCAGCAGCGCCCCGCGATGTTCGCCGAGGCTTGGCAGGACGGCAGAAACTGCGCCGCCGACAAGCTGGCGGCATACCGGCAGGAAGGCGGCGCGGCGGGCAAGTCGGACGCGCCGCTGCCCGACGCATGCCCCTACCGGATCGAGCACGTCATCGGCAGCGGCCTGCAATCCGACCTTGAACTCGACTGCGGCGCATGGCCGCCCGCCGCGGCGAAGATTCTCAACGCCCGTCTTGGAGAAGAACCCGCAGACCCGCCCAACTAAGACGCCGCTCTTGAGTCCGCCAAGCGCTGCCCGCGTCTCTGCGCTGCGGTTTCAGTGCCGCGAAGCGGCGAAGCCGCGCCGGCCTTGTCTTGCTATCCACTGCCGCGCCGTCAGGCGCGGCCCCAACTCTCAGCCTGCGAAAAAGTCTCGGATGAATTGACCGACAACGCCGGCGGCGATGAGGCCGAGAATCCATTTCAAACCAGAGATTTTGTCATTCATCCTGGCTTCGAGAGCCGCAATGTCCGAACGTACGTTGTTGCCTGCCATTTCTTGCACCGTTTCTGTTGCCGTATAGGCCAAATCTTCCTCGACGTTGGCGGCGCGCCAAGCCTTGTAAATCGGTTTGCCGGATGGATTGGTGAGTTCAGGCATCCATAGCTTCCGAGAAGCATTATAGCACCTGCCCGCCGGCGAGTACTGCCGCGCCGTCAGGCGCGGGCCGCCGGCCGCGGGCACACTCCTGCCGCCCCGGTCTTGCCTTGCTATTCACTATCCACTGACGGCGCAGCCGCCACGGGCAGATCGATGCGGTCGTCCAGTTCTTCGAGCAGCTTGACCACCAGCGCCTTTTGCCCGTACTCGAAATCGCCCGCCGGACGCGCGGGGTCGTGGATGGCCACCCAGGCCTTCAACAGCTCGAGCACCGGCTTGGCGACGGCCTCTTCGGCGCCGGGTTCGAAACGCAGGGGAATCTCGGCGTTGCCGATCGCTTCGCGCAGCAGACTCGAAAACTTCATCGCTTCCTTCTTTCGGGCAACGCCCGCCGGCGGCGGCTATGCCGCGGTCAAGGCGCGCAGCGTCTCCTCGTAGGGCGCGCGGGCGACGCCCCGCTCGGTCACGATCGCCGACACGTAGCGGCTCGGCGTGACGTCGAACGCCGGGTTGCGCGCCTGCGTCTCCAGGGGGGCGATGCGCCGCCCGCGGATTTCCGTCACCTCGTCGGGCGAGCGCTCTTCGATGGGGATGCTCTCGCCCGATTCCAGATTCATGTCGAGAGTCGAGAGCGGCGCGGCGACGTAAAAGGGTATGCCGTTTTCCTTGGCCAGCACGGCCAGCGAATACGTGCCGATCTTGTTGGCCACGTCGCCGTTGGCGGCGATGCGGTCGGCGCCGACCACGACGGCATCGACTTCGCCGCGGCTCATCACGTAGCCGGCCATGCTGTCGGTCAGCAGCGTCACGGGGATGTCGTCCTGTTGCAATTCCCAGACGGTCAGCCGGGCGCCCTGCATGAAAGGGCGGGTTTCGTTGGCCATGACCGCCACCCGGTTGCCGTTTTCGACGGCCGCGCGGATCACGCCCAGCGCCGTGCCGTAGCCTCCGGTGGCCAAGGCGCCGGCGTTGCAATGGGTCATCACCGTGCCGCCTTCCGGCAGCAGCGGCGCGCCGTGGCCGCCCATCGCCTTGTTGACGGCGATATCGCCGCGCACGATTTCTTGCGCCTCGTCGATCAGCCGCCGGCGGATCGTCTGCGCGTCGGCGCTCACGCCGCGCAGTCTTGCGTAAAGCGCGCGCATGCGCTCGAGCGCCCAGAACAGATTGACCGCCGTCGGGCGCGTCGCCGCCAGCGTGGCGCAAATATCGTCGAACTGCGCGTCGAGGTTTTCGTCCGCCGCATCGCGGACGCCGAGCGCCGCGCCCATCGCCGCCGCGCAGCCGATGGCCGGCGCGCCGCGGATGACCATCGTGCGGATGGCGTCCGCGACCTCGTGATAGGTCTTGCAAGTGACGTAGGCCTCTTCGCCGGGCAGCTTCGTCTGGTCGATCATGACCACGCCCGCATCCGTCCATTCGATTGTCTTCACCATGAGCGCAAAAGGGACAAACCCCCAGTCTAGCCCAGGCGCCCCTCTTGCATCGAGAAAGCCGGGCCGCGCTTCGCGCGGCGGTCACGGGTCGACGGGTCGCGAGTCGCGGGCCGGGCCGCTTCGCGGCTTCACTCGACGGCGCCCGTCATTCAACGGCGATCGTGGCGCCGGATTGGCTGATGCGGCCGGCGACGGCGAGGCGCAACTCAGCCGCTTCCGACGGAACGAGGTTGCGCGGGACTTCGACGACCACCAGGTTGACGCCGGCCATGTCCGGGGCCAACCCCGAAAAACGGACGTTTTCCGGCGATACCGCGTATGCGCCGACCCAGACCTGAGGGCGGGCCACGGTATGCCGCAAGACCGCGTTCGAGCCGTCTTCAAGGCAGACGCCGTCCGGGGCGCATGAGTTCATCCCGTCGGAAATCGGCGGCTCCACCGCGCCCAGTCCCGTGGCGTAGATCTCCAGCACGTCGCCGGCGCGCGCCGGGCGGCTGCCCGCGCTGAAACCCAGCGGCGCGGCCAAGTCGGTCGTCCCCGCGAACGTCGCCAGCGCCTGACCCTGACCCTCGCTCTGCCCTTCGCCCGAGACCGTGAACACGCCCGGCGCGTAGGGGCCGGCCCAGAAATGCCGCGGCCAACTGCTCTCGCCGCCGGACTCCACCACCACGCTCGCCAACGCCAAGCCGCCCGCTGCTACGGCTTCGCCGCCCAACGCCCAAGGCAGTTGCGCCTCGATGCGCTGCGGCCCTACCGCCATCAGCGGAACCGCCGCGCCGTCGATCAGCACGCGCACGCCGCCCAGCATCGTCGGCAGCGGAAAGCCCGCGTCCGCGATGCGCTCGCCCGTCAGGAAGTTCACCCCCTGCACGATCACCGCGGCGCCCGGCGACAACGGCAGCAACTGCGGCCCGAACAGACCGCGCTCCCCGTAGGCGCTCATCCGCGCCGCGTTGAATACGCCGCCGTTCTCCGTCACCGCCGGCCCGGTCGGCGGTGGAACCTCCAGCACGATGCGGATCGTAGCCGTCACCCGCCCATCGGAGCGGATGTACAGCCGCCCGTCGTGCCGCCCCTCGCGCAGCCCCGCCGGGTTGACCGTCACCGTCAGCGTGGCTTCCCCGCCCGCGGCCAGCTTGCCGCTGCGCGGCGCGGCTTCGATCCAGCGCGCGCTCGGTATCGCCCGGAAGTCGGCCGCGCCGCCCTCGGCGTACAACGTAATCGTCTGCTCCTCCGGTTCGCCGCCCTGAGCGGCCATGAACGACAAGGAGAATGACTGCGAAAATACCGCAGGATCCGGCCCAGGCGGCGGGGGCGGAGGCCGATAGAAGGTCACCTTGCGGATGCGGTCGTTGTGCGAGTCGGCGATGTACAGATTGCCTATGCTGTCCAGCGCCAAGCCGGCGGGTTCGTCGAGTTGCGCCGCCTCCGGCGGGCCGCCGTCCCCGCTCAAACCGTAATCCGCGTTTCCCGCTACGGTGGTAATCACGCCCGTGGCGGCATCCACCTTGCGCACGCGATAGTTGTTCCGGTCGCCGATGAAGATGTTGCCGGCGCCGTCAACCGCCACGCTGGCGGGACTCTGCAGACTGGCCGACGCGGCCGGGCCGCCGTCCCCGCCGTAAGTGCCGGAGCCGTTTCCCGCAACGGTGGAAATGATGCCCGATGCGTCGATTTTGCGGATGCGCTCGTTCCACTGATCGGCGAAGTACAGGTTGCCCGCGCCGTCGAACGTCAAGCCCCTGGGGGCGTCCAACTGCGCCGCCGCGGCCGGCCCGCCGTCCCCGCCGTAAGCTTCAACTCCGGTTCCCGCAATGGTGGAAATGATTCCCGCTCTATCGATCCTGCGGATACGCTCGTTGCCCGTATCGGCGATGTAAACGTTGCCCGAACCGTCCACCGCTACGCCGCGGGGACCGCGCAACTGCGCCGTCGCGGCCGGGCCGCCGTCCCCGCCGTAAGATTCAGCCCCGGTTCCCGCAATGGTGGAAATGATTCCCGCTCTATCGATTCTGCGGATACGGTTGTTTTCCGAATCAGCGATGTAAACGTTGCCCGAACCGTCCACGATCACGCTGAAGGGGGAGTTAAGTTCGGCCGCCGTCGCCGAGCCTCCGTCGCCGCTGTAGCCGGCTGTTCCGGTTCCGGCGATAGTTGAAATGTTGCCCGTCCGGACATCCACCTTGCGGATGCAGTGGTTCTTCGTATCGGCGATGTAAATGTTGCCGCGCCTGTCCACGGCTACGTCCCATGGCTCGTCGAGTTGGGCCTCCGTCGCCGGGCCGCCGTCGCCGCTGTAGCCTTCCGTTGTTCCCGCAACCGTCTCGATGGTCGGCATATCGACCGGGATGCCCTGCGCCGGGGCGGCTTCGCCGCCGATGAACAGCGCATAGTGGAGAACGCACAGCAACGCCGCCAAGCGCGCTTGGCGCGCCGGAGGACAGCGGAAAGCACGGGCCCCGCGCCCGCGCGAAAGTCCTACCTTGGCGGCGGCAAGCCGGGCGCGGAAAACAGAGAGAAGGGAGAGAAGAGGCCGTAGGTTAGAAAGCGCAGCGAGCGCGCTTCTCCTTATACGGGCTGACGGGCTGACGGGCTGACGGGCTGACGGGCTGACGGGCTGACGGGCTGACGGGCTGACGGGCTGACGGGCTGACGGGCTGACGGGCTGACGGGCTGACGGGCTGACGGGCTGACGGGCTGACGGGCTGACCTGTTCTCAGCGTACATCTCTCTCACCTCTCCTCGCAACATGGGACCCCTATTCTGAAACAAAACAACCTGCTTTGCAACAATTCTACAACAAAAAATCCGCGGCTCACCCCAAAAAATCATCCGCGCAGCCCATGAAATCCTGTTTTCCGGGCTTCCCGCGGCCGCCGCGCCGTCAGCCGCGCAGAGGGGCGTAGTCGGCAAGGAGCGGATACTCCCGTCCGAGTCGGGCATTGAGGATCGTTGCTGCGGACGGCGGCCAAATGTCTTGCCGCGGCGATTGGTCGGATTCAGGATCGCAGGCCGTCACGTGCTCGAAGCGGTAGGGGCGCCCCCCAGGCAAATCGCGGTCCCACCTGCGGGCGGCCTGTTTTCCCGCAACGCCGCGCTTCCTGTCTTCGTCGTATTCCGCCAGGCGATCGACCGCGTCCTCTCTGCCGTACCTCCAGGCTTCGGCGAACATCTCCGCGTATTGCCCCTTCAACCCCGGGTTCTTGTCGATGAGCCTGGCCATCTGCTTGCGGAAGTTCAGCACTTCCCGCGCCCAGTGTTTCAAGTCTTCGTCGGCCGCCCCGCGGCAGTACTCGATCTTCAACAGGCGTTCGATGCTGCGGACGCAACAGGACTCCCAAGCGTTTTTCCTTTCCGATCCCAAGTCTTCGATTTCCTCAATCAGATTCTGCAAATCGACGGCGTCGAAGTCGCGGCGCTTCAGCGCCTCGGCCTGTTGCATCGACCAGGAGTAGAAATCGCGGGCGTAGAGGCCGCCGGTCCGGGGGGCTTGCCTCCTGTCGGGGCTGAGGGCAGACGCCGCCATAATGTTTCTCATTAAACCGCCTTTCCTCTGTTTTCCGCGCCCCGCCTCTTGCTATCCGCTCTCCGCCATTCGCTATTCACTGGCGGCAAAGCCGCCCGCCACCAGCGCAAAGAGCAGCCCGTTATAGGCGGCATGGACGAGAGCCGCCGCTTTCGTCGAGCGCGTCCGCGCGCGCACCGCGCCGAGCGCCAGCCCGACCCAGAAGAGGATCGCCAAGCGCTGCCACTGCCAGCCGTACTGCCCGCCGTGAACCAGCGCAAACGCCGCGCTCGTAGCGGCCAAGGCGAAGCCGGAGCCGTGAACGCGCTCGAGAGCGGCGAACAGGAACCCGCGAAAAACAATCTCCTCGACAACCGGCGCAACCAGCACGCCGAACGCCGCCAGCGCCCACAACGCTTCGCGGTCGCCCAGCAATTCCAGCATCGGATAGGATTCATCGGGAACGCCGACGACCGCCGCCAACACGATGACGCTCGCGGCCAGCAGCGCGCCGCCCCACAAATAGCGCAGCGCCGGATGCGCCGGCGGCAGCCAGCCGACCCCCTCGGCGAACCGCCGCCGGCACTGCCGCACGACGACCCAATGGATGTAAAGCAACACCGGCAGCCACGCCGCCGCCTGCACGGCCAGCGCCCACCAGGCGCTGCCTTGCATGTCTTCGGCCGCCGCCGCCGGGTCGGCAATGCCCGACGCGCGCATATGCCAATACAGCGCCGCTTGGCCGGCGGCGAACAGCGACAGCACGGCCACCGCGAACAGTACGGCGATTTCGCGGTACGCCCAGTGCGGGCGGGCGGCGGCCGCGGTTTGCAGCGTTGCCCGCGGGTATTCCCCGCTCATCCGATCCCTATCCGCCCGAGTTCCCGCCCGGTGTGGCTCGCGGGCGCGCGGGCGATGTCCTCCGGCGTACCGGCGGCGACGACTTCCCCGCCCTCTTCGCCGCCTTCGGGACCCAGATCGACAATCCAGTCCGCGGACTTCACGACGTCGAGATTGTGCTCGATCACGATGACCGTGTTGCCCAGGCCGGCCAGTTTGCGCAGCACTTCGAGCAGATTGCGCACGTCGTCGAAATGCAGGCCGGTGGTCGGCTCGTCGAGGATGTAAACGGTCTTGCCGGTCTGACGCTTGCTCAACTCGCGGGCCAGCTTGATGCGCTGCGCTTCGCCCCCGGAAAGCGTCGTCGAAGATTGACCGAGATGGATATAGCCCAGCCCCACGTCGCCCAGCGTCTTCAATTTCGGGTGTACCGCCGGGAAATTTTCCAGCACCGGAAGCGCCTCTTCGACCGTCGCTTCCAGCAAGTCGGCGATGGAGCGCCCCTTGTATTTGACTTGCAGCGTTTCCTGGTTGTACCGCCGGCCGCGGCAAACGTCGCAGCGCACGAAAACGTCGGGCAGGAAGTTCATCTCGATGCGCTTGTTGCCGTCGCCCCGGCAGGCCTCGCACCTGCCGCCCTTGACGTTGAAGCTGAACCGGCCCGGCTTGTAGCCGCGCGCGCGCGATTCCGGCAGATCGGCGAAGAAATTGCGAATCGGCGTCAACGCCTGGGTATATGTCGCCGGGTTCGAGCGGGGCGTGCGGCCGATCGGCGACTGGTCGATGCGGATCACCTTGTCGACCCACTGCAGCCCCTCAACCCCGCCGGCGCTCTCTGCGCCGCCGGCGCCGCGCCGCGCCTGTTTCGCCAGCACGGGATAGAGCACGTCGTTGACCAGAGTCGATTTGCCGCTGCCGGAAACGCCCGTTACGACGATCAGCGCCCCCAGCGGAAACTCTACGGTAATGTTCTTCAGATTGTGCCGGCGCGCGCCCCTGACCGTAAGCCGGCGCTCGGCCGCGGGCCTGCGCCGGGCGGGGGTCTCGATCGCCTTGCGTCCGGAGAGATACTCGCCGGTCAGCGAGCCCTTCGCCCGCGAGACCTGCGCCGGCGTTCCCTGGGCGACCAGCCCGCCGCCGAGGCGGCCGGCGCGCGGCCCGAGATCGACCACGTGGTCGGCGCGCTCGATCGTTTCCCGGTCGTGCTCGACGACCACGATGGTGTTGCCCAGGTCGCGCAGCCGCGCCAAGTTGTCGAGCAGGCGGCCGTTGTCCCGCGGATGCAGCCCGATGGAAGGCTCGTCGAGAACGTAAAGCACGCCGCGCAACTCCGTGCCGAGTTGCGTCGCCAGCCGCACGCGCTGGGCTTCGCCGCCCGAAAGGGTCGCCGAAGAGCGGTCGAGGCTCAGATAGGCCAAACCGACGTTTTCCAGGAAGCGCAGGCGCTTGCGGATTTCGCCGGTCAACCGGTCGGCCACCGTCCGCTGCCGCTCGCTCAGGTCGAGGCCGCCGAGCAAGGCGGCGAGCCGGTTCAGCGGTAAGGCGGCCATCTCGGCAATCGACAACCCGGCGACGCGCACCGCCAGGCTCTCCGGCTTCAGCCGCCGCCCGCCGCACGCCGAGCACGTCTGCGGCGACATGTATTTCAGCACGTGCTCCTTCTGCTCTTCGGCGGCGTTGCGTCCGTAATGCGAGCGAATCTGATGGAGAATGCCCGTAAATCCGCGCACCGAGCGCAGCGTTTCGTCTTCGCCGGCGCCGAACAGCAGCAAATCGCGGTCTTTCCGCGGCAAGTCGCGCCACGGCTTCCTCAAATCGATTTTCCCGGCTTTGGCCACGACCTCGACGTCGCGGACGATGTGCCACCAAAGCCACGTCGGCGGCAGCGCGCCGTCGAAAGCCGGCTTCGCGGGGTCGAGAATCAACTTGTCCAGGTCGAAATCCCAGATGCTGCCCAGCCCGTGGCAAGCGGGGCAGGCGCCGTAGCGGCTGTTGAACGAAAACGACCGCGGCTCGAAATCGGGCAGGCCGGCGCCGCAGCCCGTACAGGCCAGCTTCTCGGAATACAACGTTTCCGGGCCGTCGATCTCGGCGATCAGCACGAGGCCGCCGCCAAGCTGCGAAGCCGTCCGAATCGAGTTCTGCAGGCGCTGCTCGACGCCTTTGCGCACGTGGACGCGATCGACGACGATTTCAATCGTATGGGCTTTGCGGCGGTCGAGGAGGATATCGTCTTCCAGATGCATCATTTCGCCGTCGATGCGCGCGCGCACGAATCCCTTGGCGGCGAAACCCTGAAGCTCCTTGCGGTAATGCCCCTTGCGCCCCTGCACGAACGGGGTCATCACCATGACCTTCTTGCCGAGTTGATCTTCGAGGATGCGCGACGCCGCCAGCTCGGCCGACTGCCGCTGAATGGGCAGATCGCACTTGTGGCAATACGGCGCGCCGACCGAGGAATACAACAGCCGCAAGTAATCGTAAATCTCGGTGACGGTGCCGACCGTAGAGCGCGGGCTGCGCGCGGTCGTTTTCTGCTCGATGGAAAGCGCCGGGCTGAGGCCGTCGATCGAGTCGACGTCGGGGCGCTCCATCTGGTCGAGAAACTGCCGCGCATAGGGAGAAAGCGTCTCCACGTACCGCCGCTGCCCCTCGGCGTAGATGGTATCGAACGCCAGCGACGACTTGCCCGACCCGCTGAGGCCGGTCACGACGGTAAAGCTGTTGCGGGGAATTTCCAGATGGAGATCGCGCAGGTTATGCTGCCGAGCGCCGCGCACGCTGATTCGATCGAGCATTCCTTGCGTCCCGGCTCAGCGGCTGCCCAGCGTAAAGCTCAGCGATTGCAGGCCTTCGTCCGCCGCTTCGATCGTCCGTTCGGCCGACAAGCCGCCCTTGACCACGCGCACGGCGCGCCGGCCGGGCGCGACGGCAATCCGCGCGGGAGTGCGGCGCCCCGTGTCGCGGCCGTCGATATGGATGCCGGCGTCCGGCGGCCGGCTGGTAATGACCAGAATCGCCCGCAGCGGCTGCAGCGCGAAAGCAATTTCCAGCGGCTTCGGCCCAACGTCGAAAGCCCTCTGCTGCGGCCTGTATCCGTTGAGCGTCACGCGCGCCGTATGCCGGCCCGCGGGCAGGTTCATCGGCGCGCACGGCGCCGTACACGTCCATTCGGCGCGGCGGTCGATGGCGATTCTCGCTCCGGGCGCATTGCTGCGGAAGGTGACCGGCGCGGGAACGGGAACGGGCGCCGCGGCGGCCTTTTCCGCGGCTTCCGCGGGTTTTTCAACCGCGGGTTCTTCGGCCGCGGGCGAGCCGGCCTCGTCGGAATCGGGCGCGGAAACCGGAGGCGCCGCGGGCGCGGAGGCCGCTTGCGCGGGCTCGGAACCGGCTTCGACCGCCGCCGCCCCGCCCCGCCCGGCCGATTTCAACTCCTTGCCCGGCAAGGGTTTCGGGGAGGGCGCCGGAACCAGGGGGCCGGCCTCTGCGCCGCTTCCGCCCGGCGCCGCTTGCGGCTCGACCGCCGGAGCAGCCGGAGCCTCTCGACCGCCCGCCGCGGCCCGCGGGGCGCCGCTTTCCTCCTGCGGTTCGATCCCCAGAACAACCCGCAGCAAGCGGCCGGGGTCGTCGAGCAGGTTCGGATTGTTGTAAAGGAAAAGAGACAAGCCGCCGGTGGCCGCGAGCAGCAGCAAAAAAACGGCCAACGGCCAACGGCTTCTTCTTTCCGGCTCGAAACGGCGCGGCGGCAAGACGGCGGCCTGCTTCGGCGGCGGTTCCGAGCCGGGCGCTTTCCGAGCGGATTCGGGCAGAATCGGCGAAGCCTCCGCCGGTTTGGGGTGGCCGCGTTCGCCGGCCTTGCCCGCGGGAGCATCCTTCCCGGCGCCGGCAGCCGCGCTTGTTCCCTCCGCAGGCGCGCCGGCCAATCGAACGTCGGCGCGCGTCGCCTCTTGCCGCGCCGGGTCGGCGGCCATTGTTTCCCCGCCGCCGGAGTCGGCGAATGCCGCGGACAAGACGACGTTTCCCCCGCCGGCGCGCGACTGCTCGGCAGCGGTTTCGGCAAACTCACTGCACGTGGCGAAGCGCCCGCCCGGGTCTTTGGCCAGAGCGCGCAGCACGGCCTTTTGCAGCGGGAGCGGAATTTTCGGATTCAACTGCCGCGGAAGCGCGGGGTCCGCCGAGACGATCCTGAAAATCGTCGAGGTCAGACTCGAAGACTGAAACGGTTTCTTGCCGGTCAGCAGTTCGTAAGCGACCGCGCCGAGAGAAAACTGGTCGGAGCGGCCGTCGATCTCCTCTCCCTTCACCTGCTCGGGCGACATGTAGTTCGGCGTACCCACGACGGCGCCGGTGCGGGTCAATTGCGACGAGGCGATGCGCGCAACGCCGAAATCCATGATCTTCACCCCGTCGGGGGAAATCATGATGTTCGACGGCTTGACGTCGCGGTGAACGATTCCGCGGCGGTGCGCATAGTCGAGCGCGGCGCCGACTTGCAGCAACAGATCGATGGCGAAATCCAGGCTTTGCGCCCCGCCTCCGGCGGCCGCGGCATGGCGGTCGAGCGTCTGCCCCTCGACCAGTTCCATCGCGATGTAAACCAGCCCGTCCTGCTCGTCAACATCGAAAATCGTGACGATGCCGGGGTGCGACAGGCGGCCGGCGGACTGCGCTTCGCGGAACAACCGCTCGCGCAGCCCTTCGGTCTCGTCCGCATCGGCCTGGTCGGCCGGCTTGATCGTCTTGATCGCCACCTCGCGGCCGATTCGCGGGTCGCGGGCGCGGTAAACGACGCCCATCGCCCCCCGCCCCAACTCCGCGTCAATCTCGTACCGGCCGATCTGCTCCATCGAGGAAAAGCGGTGCTCTTTCGCACTGTATCACGCCTCCCGCGGGCCGCCCGAAAACCGGCGCAACGCCTCGTGCTCGGCGTCTCCGCCGCGCCGCCTGCGCTATGATCGCCTCGTATGCGCTTGCTGCTGTTTCTGCTGACATCGACAGCCGTACTGCCGGCGCCGGCCGCCGAATGGCCGCAATTCCGCGGGCCGCAAGGCATGGGCATAGCCGAAGGAAACCCGCCGCCGGCGCGCCTCAGCCTGGAGGAAAATCTCCTCTGGAAAACCGACGCGCCCCCCGGCCATTCCTCCCCCGTGCTCAGCGAAACCATGATCTTCCTCACCGCCTACGAGGACGAACGCCTGCTGACCCTGGCTCTCGACCGCGAATCGGGCAAAATCCTGTGGCGGCGCGAAGCCCCGCGCCCCCGCCGCGAGCCGTTCCAGAAAACCAACGGGCCCGCTTCGCCTTCTCCGGTGACCGACGGCGAAAACGTCTATGTCTTCTTCGGCGATTTCGGCGCTCTTTCCTACGACGCGCGGGGCAACGAACGCTGGCGGCGCCCGCTGGGACCCTTCCGCAACGGCGCCGGGCACGGCTCGTCTCCGATTCTGGCCGAAGGCAAGCTCATTCTGGTCTGCGATCAAGCCCGAGGCTCGTATCTGTTGGCGCTCGACGCCGGCGACGGCTCCATCGTCTGGAAAACCGACCGGCCGGAAGTAACCCGCGGCTACGGCACCGCCGGCGTCTTCCGCCCCCGCAACGGCAAGCCGCAGGTCGTCGTGCCCGGAGCCTACCGCGCACTGGCCTACGATCTCGAAACCGGCGAAAAACTCTGGTGGGTCGACGGCTTCTCCTGGCAAGTGAAAAGCGTTCCCGTCTTCGACGAGGACACGATCTACATCAACGGCTGGGAGTCCGGCAGAGACCAGGAACAGCAAACCGACCCCGTTCCATTCGCGGAAGCGCTGGCCGGAAGCGACGCCGACGGCGACGGCAAGCTGTCGCCGGACGAGTCGCCGGACGAACGCTTGGCCGACGGCGGCTCCTGGTGGTCGGAGCACGACCTCGACGGCGATGGGCTGCTCGATGAGCGGGACTGGAATTCCTATGCCGCGCACTGGACGCCGGTCAACAATCTCGTGGCCGTCCGCCCCGGCGGCCTCAGGGGCGATATCTCTGAAAGCGGCGTGCTCTGGCGCTACGCCAAATCGCTGCCCGACGTACCCTCCCCTCTGCTCTACCGGGGAATGCTCTACCTCATCAGGAACGGCGGCGTGTTCAGCAGCATCGACCCCGCGGACGGAAGCCCGCAGCTCGTCTCGCGGCTCGACGGCGCAGCCGACCAGTACTGGGCCTCGCCCATCGCCGGCGGCGGCGCGATCTATACGGTAAGCGCCGGCTGCGTCGTCAGCGTCATCGCCCCGGGAGCCGAGTGGAAAGCCGCTGTTGCAGGCAGCCTCGACGATACCTGCTTCGCCACCCCCGCCCTTGCGGACGGACGTTTCTATCTGCGCACGATGCGCGCGCTTTACGCCTTCGGCCCATAGAGGCGCGCGCGCCGCCTGCGCCTGGGCCGCCGCGCTTGACCTTGCCGGCGGTATCCTCCTTCTTCCTCTCTCATCCTGCATCGGCAAAAGCGGCCCTACCATCGAAGTCCCGTTTTAGGTTACGATATTTTTTGCGCATCTTTTGCGGAGGCGGAAAAGTTGCCCGATAAGAACGCTTTGGCCCTTGGATTGGACTTTGGCACGGAATCGGTGCGGGCGCTGCTGGTCGATCTCGACGGCGCCGAGCGCGGCGCCGCAACCGCCAAATACAAGCACGGCCAGATTACCGCAACGCTGCCGGGCCAAGACGAGCCGCTGCCCGCCGACTACGCGCTGCAGCATCCCTCCGACTGGCTCGACGCCGCCGGAAAGGCCGTGCGCAGAGCGCTGAAGCAGTCCGACCGGGCGGACAAGCGGCTCATCGGCATCGGCGTCGATTTCACGAGCTGCACCATGCTTCCGGCCATGCGCGACGGAACCCCGCTCTGCCTGCTGCCGCAGTTCCGCGAAACGCCCCTGGCTTGGCCGAAACTGTGGAAACATCACGGCGCCAAAAGCCAGACCGAGCGCATCAACCGCATCGCCCGCGAGCGCAACGAAGACTTTCTCAAGCAATACGGCGGCACGGTCGGCCTGGAGTGGTTCTTCCCCAAAATGCTCGAAACCCTGGAACAGGCGCCGCAAATCCACCACGCCGCCGAAGTCTGGGTCGAAGCGGGCGATTGGCTCGTCTGGCAGCTTGTCGGCTGCGCCGCCGACGAGATGGCGCGCTCAACCTGTCAGGCAGGCTACAAGGGCATGTGGTCGGCGCGGGACGGTTTCCCCTCGAAGCCTTTCCTGCGCGCCGTCCATCCCGACGTCGTCGACGTGGTCAAGTCGAAAATGCCCGGACGCATGATGTCCCCCGGCCAGCCTGCGGGCGGCCTGTCGGCCGAGTCGGCCAAGCGTTTCGGGCTGCCCGAAGGCATTCCCGTCAGCACGGCGATCATCGACGCCCACGCGGGCGTTCCCGGAGTCGGCGCGGCCGACCCGGGCATCCTGGTCATGGTCTGCGGCACCAGCTCGTGCCATATGCTCAACGCCGCCGAATACCGCTACGTTCCGGGCGTCGCCGGGGTCGTCAGCGACGGCATCCTGCCCGGCATGTACGGCTACGAAACCGGACAAGCGGCCGTCGGCGACGCCTTCGACTGGCTGCGCCGGCTGACCGGCAAAAAAGGTTTCGCCAAACTCGCCGAAGACGCCGCCCGCCTGGAGCCCGGCGCCGACGGCGCGCTCTGCGTCGATTGGTTCAACGGCTGCCGCACGCCGCTCATGAACGGCAACCTGCGCGGCGCGTTCTCCGGCCTGACGCTGAGCCACGGCCCCGAGCACCTCTACCGCGCGCTGCTCGAAGCCTCGGCCTTCGGGCTGCGCTGGATCGTCGAAATGCTGCGCGGGCACGGCGTGCCGGTCAAGAAATTCATCGCCACCGGCGGCCTGCCCCACCATAACCCGCTGTTGGTCGAGGTTTACGCCGACGCGCTCGGCGAAAGCATCCTGGTGCATCCGTCGAAACAGGGGCCGGCGCTGGGCGCGGCCATCCTCGGCGCGATCTCGGCCGGCAAGCGCGCCGGCGGCTTCAGTTCCGTGCGCTCCGCGGTGCGCACGATGGGCGGCGTCAAAAAGGGCGATCCCGAAAGAGAAGGCCGCCTGATCGCCCCCAACCGGCGCAACACGCGCGCCTACGAGCCGATCTACCGCCGCTACCGCGAAACGGCTTCGTTCCTGCACGGCAAAAGGCCCCGCGAATGACGCGGTATTTCGAGGACTTCGCCATCGGCGCAACCGCCGAATCGCCGCGGCGGACGATCACCGAAGCCGATCTCGTCCTCTTCGCCGGGCTCTCCGGCGACCACAACCCGCACCACACCGACGAGTTGTTCGCCCGCGAGTCGGGCTACGGCAAGCGCATTGCCCACGGCGCGCTGATCTTCAGCATTTCGACCGGGCTGGCCGTGCGCATGGCCCCGCCGAACCCGGCCGTGGCGGCCTTCTACGGCGTCGATAAGCTGCGTTTCACGCGGCCCGTTTTCATCGGCGACACGATCCGCACGATCAAGCGCGTCGCCGAGAAAGAAGAAAAAGGCGCCAAGCGCGGCGTGGTCACTTTCGAAACCACGGTGCATAATCAGCACGGCAACGCCGTCATGGTTTACCGCGACAAAACGCTGTTCCTGCGCCGCCCGACGGAGGATTGATTTTCCTTTCCCCGCAATTTGCCGGAGCGCCGGCTATCCCTTGGCGATGCAGGCCAGCCGCCGGCCGAAGCGCAGCAGCAGCCGGCCGGGGGCAACGGCGGCCGCGTAGAGGCGCGATTCCTCCGACAAGCGGTTTTCGGCGATTTTCTCCGCCTTGTCCGCGGCGCGATAAACTTCGACCGCGCCGTCCACGCCAAAGAAATACACGCAATCGCCGCAGGCGATCGAAGACGCCCAGCAACCGCCCCGCAGCCGCTGCAGCCAGAGCCGCTCGCCGGTGTCGAGACGCAGGCAGAAAGCGACGCCGCTCTTGTTGACCATGTACGCGCGCGAACGGTGCGCCAACGGCGAACTGAAATACGATGCGGCCTCCGCTGTCCGCCAGACCACTCGCGGCGCCTCGCGCGCCTCCGCCCCGAAACGGATCGCCGCCGTCCGCCCCTTTTCGCTTGAACCGATGATCGCGCCTCCGTCAATCGGCGTCGGCGAGGCGACGAAAGCGCCCTTGAAACCGTCCAGGCTCCACAGCAGCGAGCCGTCCGCGGCGTCGTAGGCATCGACGCGCTCTCCGCCGCTGACCAGCGCCGCCTCGCGGCCGCCGACGCGGGCGATCGCGGGCGTGCTCCACGAAACGCCCGGCGGCCGGTCGGCTTTCCACACCGTCTCGCCGGTAGCCCGGTCGAGGCAAATCAGGTACGAAGGGCCGTCGTGGGCAACCAGCGCCATGACGCCCGCCCGGCAGAGCCGCAGCGAACTGCCTATGCCGTGGCGTCCGCCGAACTCACCGAATTCCTCGGTCAACCGGCGTTCCCAGCGCAACCGGCCGCCGCGGTCAAGCGCGGCGACGTTCCCCGTTTCGAAAAACGCATACACGCCGTCGGCATCGGCCGCCGGGCTGGGCGCCGCCTTGCTGACCATGTCCGAGACATCCATCGGCTGCGCGGGCGAACCGCGGTGCGTCCACAGGCCCGCCCCGCTGCGCAGATCGAACGCCGACAGCAGCAACTCCTCCTTGCGCTCGCCGGCGACGCCGGTAACGAACACGCGCCCGCCGTAAACAACCGGGCTCGATTGCCCGTAACCGGACGGCGCAACGCTCCACAACAGGTTTTTCTCATCCGACCATTCGAGCGGCAGACTTTCCGCCGAAGAGGCCGCGCCGGAATCGCCGCCGCGAAACTCGCTCCACGACGCGGCGGAAAGCGCGGCGGGCGCGGCAAGCGACCCGAGAAACCCGCGGCGGCTGAGCGCCGGGACGAAACCGGAAACATCCATCACGGCAACCTCCTTTGCCCTACGCGCCGCCCTGAACGGGCGGGCTTGCCGGGCCGAAATCGACTTCCTCCCCGGTCTGACGAAACAACTCGAAGTTGGCCGCGCTCTCGTTGAGCATCGCTACGAAAGCGAGATACTGCCCCTCGCTGAGCGTGACGGTTACCGCTCCAAACCGGACGTGGATGCAACCGTGCATACAGCGGAAAACCGCGCCGGCGCCTTGCGAACGGGCCAAAACGGCCATTTCATTTTGCATGAGCCTTCATTCCTTTCCGAAGTTCCAGCGCAGCCCGACGCGGAACGTGCGTCCGGGGTCGGCGCGGAAAAACGCGGGTTCCGCGGCGGCAAGATTCGCGTCCTTCGAATCGAACAGATTATCGACGGCGGCGTAGATCTCCGTTCCCCGCGCGATCGGCTTGGCCGCGTAGCAGTCCCATATCCGGTACCCGTCGCCGATGAACGCCCCCGTGCGCCCGGCGATGGGCCATTTGCTGAAGTACGTTCCGCGGAAGTTGGCGCGCAGCCCTCCCCAGCGGTTGGTGCTCCACCAGACGCGGAAATTGCCGTTGTGACGGTGGCGCTGACTCAGAAACGCGGACGTCTCCTTGTCGCGGGCGTCCAGCCACGTGTATCCGGAAGAAACGATCAGGTTGCGCGTCAAGTTGAGCTCGACCTTGGCCTCCACGCCCGTGGTATAGACGTTGTCGATGTTGCGGTAGAGGAAAAACAGCCGGTGCAAGCCGGGGTTGAAGCCCGAGTCGATGTCGAACGCCCGCATCAGCCCGCGCAGGGCTTCAGGCGTGCTCGGCCTGCCGATCAGTTCGGCCTGGATCAGGTTCTTGATGTCGTTGCGGAAATACGCGCCGCTGAAACGAAAGCGCTTCAGGCGGTAGTCGAAACCGGCCTGAACCGTCGTCGAAGTCTCCGGCGCCAGATGCGGGTTGCCGATCACCTGATAGAAATTGCTGGGGTTCATGAAGCGGAAGTAAAGCTGCCCCAGGTCGGGCGCGCGAAAACCCTGCCCCCAACTTGCCCGAATCCGCAGATTTTCCGCCGCCCGGAAAAGCAGTCCCGCGCGCGGCGCGAGGTTCGTCCCGTAAAGCGAATGGTTGTTGAGCCGGCCGCCCAGCGTCAGACTGAGCCGCGGGTGCGCCTGAATGCGGTCGTGGAACCAGGCGTCGCCCATGCGAATCCGTTGGCCGGCGTTGTCGCCGACGACGCGGTTGAAGCCGCGGTACTCGTTCCTCGTCCATTCGAAGCCGCCCTGCAGCAACTGGCGCGACCCGACCGCGCGCGAAAGCGCGGCGTCAAAGCGGTAAAGCCGCTCGTTCAGATTCGCCGTTTCGGAGCCTCCGCCGCGCAGCAGGTCAATCGCCGAGCTTTCGTCGTATTTGCCGTAGTAGGCGCGGGCCTGGAGCTGCGTCAGCGGCGTCAACCCGGCGTTGAGCGTGACCCCGTGGTTCTGCGCGCTGTCGTTGGTCGTGGTCGTCGTCGGACCGAGCTCGCCGATAAAATTGCCCCGCTCGCGGTTGTCGAAGGCGTTGCTCAGCATGCTGAGCTTGAGCCTTTCTGAAAAATCGCGGCTGATCTTGGCCAGATAGTCGTAACGGCGGAAGCCGGCCGCGGTCGAGTCCACCGTGGCCGGCGTCAGGTCGTAAGGGTTGCGCTTGTGGCGCTCGACGTTGAAGAAGCCGGCCCAGCGTCCGGCCAGAAAACCGGCGTCCCCGCGCATATCGACGGTTCCCAGGTTGCCCGCGGCGGCGGTCAGATTGCCGTCGAAGCGCTGCCGCGGCTCGCGCGTAATCATGTTGATCACCCCGCCGATGGCGTCCGAGCCGTACAGCGCCGACGAAGCTCCCTTGACGATTTCAACGCGGTCCAGCCGGTTCGTCGATTGCCGGTCCATGTTCAGAATGCCGCGCTTGACGCCCCGCGCGCCGACCAGCGGATACCCATCGATCAGGATCAACGACTGGCGCGAGTCGATGCCCTGAATCTGCGTTTCCGAACGGTTGCCCGAAGCGCCGCTGCGCACGGTCACGCCGGGCTCCTCGGCGAGAATATCGCTGACCCGCTCGTACCCCGTATCGCGAAGCTGCGCGCGGGAAATCGAATCGACCTTGGCCACCGAGTTCTCGATCAGCTCCTGCTCCCGCGACCCCGAAACCACAACCGCCTGCGTCAAGACGGACGGGGCAAGGCGCAAGACCGTTTCGCCGTCCCCCGCCGCGGACAACTCGACCGTAACGAAAGCCGTCTCGAACTCCGTCCGCGCCGCTGAAACGCGGTAACGGCCCGGGCGCAGCGCGAACGAAAAAGCGCCCTCCGCGTCGGCGCGGGCGAACGTTTCCAGTCCGGTCGCCAGATCGCGCGCGAAAACGTCGGCGCCCGGCAGCGCCCCGCCGGACGAATCGACCACGCGCCCGCCCAGCAGCGCGCGGGATTGAGCCGACAGCAGCGGAACCGACAGCAGCACGGCGCCGGCGGCGGCCAACAGCAGCGCGGCCAAGCCTTGAAAACCCGAAATTTTCACGATTCTCACAGAAACCTCCAGTGATTGTTCCCGGCCGGAGGCCCCGCCGCGCTATAATCGGCGCGGCGCAACGGGTCATCCGACCGTCAAGTTGTTGTCCCAAGCGGCGCGGCTTCGCCATGCGAGCGGCAATTCGTACCGGCGGAGCCGCGCCCGTATCGCCGGCTAACCGCCCTTCGGCGGCGCCGGCAGCAGTTCGATCTCCTCCCACTCCACGAGCAAAGTCTCGGTGCGTCCGTCCGCGGTCGAGACAATGCGCCGCGAGACCGGCAGGTACTCGCCGCCGATGCGGCGGTAAGCGTCGTTATAAGCGGAAGCGCTCTTCACCGCGCCCGTTTCCCGGTCGAACACGGTCACGAAAAACGCGGTCGGCAGATACTTGCCCGATGCCGCGGTCTCGGTCTCCAGGACGCTGATCACCAAGCGCGAATCGTCCATCCGCCGATCGACCTCGAGAATCCGCCCATCGCGGATGCGGTAAGCGGAATCGTACTTGTCTCCAAGCATGACCCGCCGCCCCAGCGGATGCCGGTCGGCCTCGGCCAACCGCGGAGCCTCATCCGCAGCATCCGCAGGCTCGCCCGACCTCATGCGGTGCGACAACAGCGAGCGAATCGTGCTCTTGACGCGCTTGCGCGCGTCCTTGTCCCCCAACTCAGCGTCGTCCAACTCGACCTCCAGCACGATCGGCGGACGGAACAGCATCGAGCCGCGCAGCCGGCGTCCGTCCGCGCTGACCGTCAGCTTGGCGCGGAAGCCGGGGAAATCTTCCGCCAGCGTCTCGCGGTTCCCGCGAGTGGATTGCAGAAGCTCCGCGGCGCCGGACGCCCCCGCCAAACCCGCCGCCGAACCGGAGTCCTCAGCGCAGACCGGGCCGAGAACCGCCGAAATCAACGCCGCGAAACACGCGGCAAGCGCGGCCCGCGCCGGCGAACGCATGACCTTCCTGCATCCTGCATTCAATCGCTTCGTTCGCTGCGCGGCGGCCGCCAACCCCCGCGATACCCTGATTAACTTGCTCATTTTCCTGATTTTTCCGCCTTTCCTTGAAAACGCCCGCCGCGCGGCGGCGGGGCGTCAATCCCTCAATCGTAGATTACCTGCAATTGAATATCAATTAAAACGGCATGGAAAACTGCCTGGGAATGTAATAGTTTTGTATTTGCAGCAATTTTCCACTCGACGACGCTCGATGCTCCGAAATCCATTTGACATCCAAATGCAATATCAAGCATTCTGGAGGTTCCCGCCGCCGCGGGCCGCGGCGAAACTCGAAACCGACGGAGAAAGGGCAAGCGCCCATGCAGCTCTTCAGAAAAATCATCTTCTGGATGCATCTCATTTGCGGCGTTGCCGCCGGGCTGGTCGTCCTCGTCATGTCCGTCACCGGCGTTGTCCTGACCTACGAAAAGCAGATGATCCGCTGGGCCGACGGCTTCCGCGTCGTCCCGCCCGCGGGCGCAGCCGGCCGGCCCGACCCGGAAGCGCTGCTCGGGCAGGCGCGCGCCGAGACGGGAAAAACCCCGACGGCCCTGCTTCTCCGCTCCGACCCCAACGAGCCGGCCCGGCTCTATTTCGGGCGCGAGTCGTTCGCCATCGATCCCCACACCGGCGAGCGCTTGGGCGAGGGCGCCGTCGGCCTGCGGCGGTTCTTCCGCACGATGATCGTCTGGCATCGCTGGCTCGGCCAGGAAGGCGAAGGCCGCGCGGCAGGCAAAGCCATTACCGGCGCGTGCAATCTCGCCTTCCTCTTCATCGTCGTTTCCGGCTGCTACCTGTGGTGGCCGAAGCAGTGGACCCGGCGGCAGTTGCGCTCGATTGTCTTCTTCCGCGGCGGACTCAAGGGCAAAGCCCGCGATTTCAACTGGCACAACGTCTTCGGCCTGTGGTGCGCCTTGCCGCTTTTCGTGGTCGTCTCGACGGCCATGTTTTTCTCCTACTCCTGGCCGACCGGCATGTTGTACGCCCTGACCGGCGAAGAAAGACCGCAATCCGGCGGCGGCGGCGCGGGCGGCGGCGCGAAGAAATCCGCCGCGCCGCCGAGCTTCGACGGACTGAACGATCTATGGGCAAAAGCCGCGGCAAGCGCGCCCGGCTGGCGGAGCATTACCATGCGCCTGTCCGAAAGGCCGAATGCGCCGGCGGTCTTTTCGATCGACCGCGGCAACGGAACGCGCCCCGATTTGCGCTCCGCCTTGACGCTCGACCGCAAGACCGGCGCGGTGGTGCGTCTGGAAACGCCCGCCGACCTCGGCGCGGCGCGCAACGCCCGTTCCTGGATTCGCTGGCTGCATACCGGCGAAGCCGGCGGCCTCGCCGGCCAGACCCTCGCCGGAATCGCTTCCGCCGCCGCCTGCATGTTGGTTTATACCGGCTGGATGCTCACTTGGCGCCGCTTCCGCGCCTGGCGGCAACGCTCCCGGCGCGGCGCCGCGGGTTAGCGCAGGGGATTAGCGCCGCGGCGCCGCGTCTTGCGATAATCGGAAGCGATTCCGCCCCGCGCCCTTGCGCCGGCCCGCCGTGAACGCCCGCTCCGACCTGAACTTCGAACCCGCGCTCGCCGCCCTGCCCCCGCGCCAAGCCGCCTTCTGGGGCTTCCGCTCGGGCGCGCGGGGCACGCATAGCTGCCGGACGATGATGCTCGCGGAGTTGTCGCTGCTGCTCGCGGCGGTCCCCGGCGCAGCCTCCCGCCGCGAGTACGCGCGGGCCGTGATCGACGAAAACTGCCTCGGCAAGCGCACGGCGTCCAACCGCAAGCTCTCGTTCCAGCGGCTGAGCGAGCTTTACGGCCTGGACGCGCAACTGCCGCTTTTCCGCGTTCTGCGCGGCCTGTGGCGGCCGCCCGAGGCCGGCCGGCCCCTGCTCGCGCTGCTGCTGGCGCTGGCCCGAGACCCCCTGCTGCGCGCTTCCGCGCGGGCCGTCGCCGCCGCTCCGCCGCACAGCGAAGTCGCTCGCCAAGCCCTGCACGAAGCCCTCGCCGAATCCGCCGCGGGACGCCTCAACGAAGCGACGCTCGCCGCGGCGGCGCGCAACGCCGCTTCCTCGTGGACCCAGTCCGGCCACCTGCGCGGAAAATACCGCAAAATCCGGCGGCGCGTCGAACCGACGCCGGCCGCCGCCGCCTACGCGCTGCTGCTGGGGTTCGCCGCCGGACGGCGCGGCAAACTGCTCTTCGAGACGCCCTGGTGCGCCGTGCTCGACGCCGAACCCGGCGAGCTCGTCGAGCTTGCCGCCGCCGCCCGGCGCCTCGGCCTGCTCCGCCTCAAGCAGTCCGGCGCGATGATCGAAGTCTCGTTCCCGGCGCTGTCCGCCGACTGCCGGGAAGCGGAAAGGAGCCTCCTGCATGGGGCGCATCGAAAAACTGGCTGAACGCTACAAGCGCTTCATCTCCCTCCCTTGGCAAAACGACCTTGCCGGAGCGGAGCGCGTCCTCTTCCTCGTTTACGACAAGAGCAGCGAGCGGCGGCTGCGCGCGCGCAAGGAACTCTTCGCCTTGGCCACGCAGGACGCCGGGCACGGCTGGATCGACTGCGACCTGACCGACGCCTTCGCCCGGTGGATGGCGGGCATCGACTACCGCGAAAGCTATTTCGAATCGCCGCAAGACCTGGAATTGAAACTCGACCGCGATTTCCTGCTCTACGCCGCCGAGCGCGTGCGCGAAAAGCTGACCGACCCGCAGGCCGACGAAAACGCCGTGGTCGGCGTCTCGGGCATCGCCTCGCTGTTCGGCTTCATCCGCGTCTCGGAATTGATGCGCCAGGTCGAGCGCGACATCCGCGGCCGCCTCGCCGTGTTCTTTCCCGGCGAATGCGAACGCAACAACTACCGGCTGCTCGACGCGCGCGACGGCTGGAATTATCTGGCGACGCCCATCACCCTGCGCGAAGAGCCAACGGATTACGAAACATGACCAACCGCGAGATTTACCAACAAGACCCCGATCGCGCCGCGCTGCTGAACAACGGCGTGGCGGCCATGAGCGACGCGCTGACCGCGGACGAGCGCCGCACGCTGCGCTTCGAGCTCGAGCATTTCGTCTGCGAAGGGCAATACCGGGCCGGCCTGGCGCGCATCCTCGACTCGTACATCGCCAACCAGGGCGGCCCCGAGCAGCCGGCCGCCTGGATCAGCGGTTTCTTCGGCAGCGGCAAATCGCACCTGGCCAAGATGCTGCGCTTCCTCTGGACCGACTACAAGTTCCCCGAGGACGGCGCCGGCGCGCGCGGCCTGGCGCGGCTGCCCGACGAGGTGACCGACCCGCTCAAGGAAATCTCCACGCTGGGCAAGCAGGCCAGCGGACTGCATGCGGCCGCGGGCACGCTCGGCGCCGGAGCCGGAAACAGCGTGCGCCTGGCCCTGCTCGGCATCGCCTACAAATCCGCCGGGCTGCCCGAGAGCCACCCGCAGGCGGGCTTCTGCCTCTGGCTCAGGAAAAACGGCATCTACGAGCAGGTCCGCGGCGCCGTCGAAGCAAAAGACCGCGATTTCTTCTCCGAGTTGAACGACCTCTACGTCAGCCCGGTCATCGCCCGCGCGCTGCTCGACGCCGACCCCTCTTTCGCGCCCAATGAAAAGGAAACCCGCAAGACGCTGCGCGCGCAGTTCCCGCCCGCCGCGGACATCGCCGGCGACGCCTTCGTCAACGCGCTGGAGGCCGCCCTGGCGCGCAACGGCGCCATGCCCTGCGCGGTCATCGTGCTCGACGAAGTGCAGCAGTACATCGGCGAAAACACCGCCCGCTCCTTCGCCGTGCAGGAAGTCGTCGAGACGTGCAGCAAGCGCTTCGGCGGCAAACTGCTCTTCGTCGGCACGGGACAGACCGCCCTTTCCGGCACGCCCGCGCTGCAGCGCCTGCAAGGGCGGTTCACGGTCAACGTCGAGCTTTCCGACCAGGACGTCGAAACGGTAACCCGGCGGGTCGTCCTGGCCAAGCGCCCCGACCGCCGCCAAGCGGTCGAAGCCGCGCTCGAGGCCAACGCCGGCGAAATCGACCGCCACCTGACCGGCTGCGCCATCGCCCCGCGCAGCGAAGACCGCGCCATACTGGCCGATGACTACCCGCTGCTGCCCGTCCGCCGCCGTTTCTGGGAACACGCGCTGCGCGCGGTGGACAGCCAGGGAACCGCCGGCCAGTTGCGCACGCAGCTTCGCATCGTCTATGACGCCGTGCGCCGCGGCGCCGGCGACCCGCTGGGCACGGTCACGCCGGCCGATTTCCTGTTCGAAGAGCTCGCGCCCGGCATGCTGCGATCCGGCATGCTGCTGCGCGAAATCCACGAAACCATCGAGAAACTCGACGACGGCTCCCCCGACGGCAAACTCAAATCGCGGCTCGCCGCGCTGGTCTTTCTGATCCGCAAGCTGCCCCGCGAGGCCGGCGCGGACATCGGCGTGCGCGCTACGGCCGAAACCCTGGCCGACCTGATGGTGCGGGATTTGGCCCGCGGCGGCGCGGACCTGCGCCGCAAGCTGCCCGCCCTGCTCGACGCGCTGGCCGCGGACGGCGTGCTGATGAAGCTCGAAGGCGAATACGGCCTGCAAACGCGCGAAAGCAGCAACTGGGAAGCGGAGTTCCGCACCCGCCGCAACCGGCTGGCCAACGACTCCGCCGTCCTCAGCGCCAAGCGCGCCCAATTGCTCAACGAGGCGGTCGCGCAAGCCGCCGGGCCGGACAGGATACTGCACGGCAAATGCAAGGAGCCGCGGCGGATCGCGCTGCATTTCGGCCCCGAGCAGCCGCCCGCCGACGGCCGCGGCGTCCCCGCGTGGATACGCGACGGCTGGGGCGCAAGCGAGAAAAACGCAGCCGACGACGCCCGCGCCGCCGACCCCAACGACCCCGTCATCCACGTGTTCGCGCCCAAAGTCCGCGCCGACGCGCTGGCCCAATTCCTCGCCGACAGCAGCGCCGCCAAAGAAACGCTCGACTACAAGGGCGTGCCCGCCTCGCCCGAGGGCATCGAAGCCCGGCAAGGCATGGAAACGCGCCGCGCCGAAGCGGAAAACAACCTGCGCGCGCTGGCGGCCGACGTCGCCGCCGGCGCCAAGGTCTTCCAAAGCGGCGGCGGCGAAATCGCGGCGGACGCCTTGGCGGAAAAGGTGCGCAAGGCCGCCGAAGCCTCGCTGGCGCGGCTTTTCCCGCAATTCGACCGCGCCGACGACAGCCGCTGGCCGCGGGTCATCGAGCGCGCGCGCAAGGGCGCCGAACAGCCGCTGCAAGCGCTCGACTACAAGGGCAAGACCGAAGAGCACCCCGTATGCGCGGCGCTGCTCGCCTTCATCGGCTCCGGCAAAAAGGGCAAGGAAGCGCGCGAACGGTTCCTCGCCCCGCCCTGCGGCTGGCCGCGGGACGCCGTCGACGCCGCCCTGCTCTGCCTGCTCGCCTCGGGGCATTTGCGCGCCGCGCTCAACGGAACGCCCGCCGCGCCCGATCAACTCGACCAAACCAAAATCGCCAAGGCCGATTTCCGCGTCGAAAGCGCAACGCTCGACGCCCGCCAGCGCATCGCCTTGCGCGGCCTGTTTCAGCAGGCCGGCGTACCCTGCAAGTCCAACGAGGAAGCCGCCGCCGCCGGCCCGCTGCTCGAGGCGCTCGCCCGGCTTGCCCAAGGCGCGGGCGGCGAAGCGCCGCTGCCGGAACGGCCCGCGGCCGGCCTGCTCGCGAAGCTGCAAGCGCTGGCCGGCAACGAGCAGCTTCTGGGCATCCTCGAACACAAGGAGCAACTGGCCGCCGATTTCGCCGCCTGGACCCGCGCGGGCAAGCTGGCCGCCGAACGCCTGCCCGCCTTCCAGCGCCTGCAAGCGCTCGCCCGCCGCGCCGAAGGGCTGGAAGCCGCGCGGGATACGCAGCCGCAAATCGACGCCGTCGTTGCCGAGCGCGGCCTGCTGGCCGCAGCGGACCCGCTGCCCGGCCTCTCGCGCAAGCTCGCGGACGCCCTGCGCGCGGCCCTGGCCGAAGCCGAAAAACGCTGCGCCGCCGTTTACGACGCGGAGCGGCAGCGCCTCGAAAACACGCCAAGTTGGCGGCGGCTGGCGCCCCAAGACCGCGAGACCGTCCTGGCCCGCCTGCGCATCGAAAAGGCGTCCAAAGGCGCGGTCGGCACGGAAGAGGAAGTGCTGGAGTCGCTCGAACGCATCCCGCTCGAGGACTGGCCCATACGCGAAGCGGCGCTGCCCCAACTCTTCGCCGAAGCCCGCGCCGCGGCGGAAAAGACGATCGAGCCGAAGACCCGGAGCGTGAAGCTCCGCGGCGGCCCGCTGCGCACGGCGGAAGAGGTCAAGGCATGGACCGCCGAGACCGAGCGCGAACTGCTGCGGCAAGTCGAGAAAGGCCCCCTCGTCATCGGCTAGGATGGAAGGCGTCATCGGCCAGACTGGAAGAAACAAACGCGATGTTCCTTAAAAGCATCAAGCCGACAAACCTGCTCTCGTTCGGCCCGAACGCGCAAGAACTGGAACTCGGGCCGCTCAACGTGCTGATCGGCCCCAACGGCTGCGGCAAGTCGAATCTCATCGAAGCCGTAAGCCTGCTGCAAGCCGCGCCGCGCGAGCTGCCCGCGCCGGTCCGCGAAGGCGGCGGCGTCGGCGATTGGATTTGGAGGGGAGAGCCGAAAGCGTCGTCGGCCCGCCTGGAAGTCGTCGTGGACAATCCGCGCGGTAATCAACCTTTGCGTTACGCCCTCGCCTTTGCGGAAAGAGGCCAACGGTTCGAGTTAATCGAAGAGAAGCTGGAAAACAAAGAAGCTTATCCCGGATACGAGAAACCTTATTTTTACTTCGAGTTTCAGGAAGGGCGCGCCACTCTGAACTCCCGGGATACGAGCAAGGACACAGGCGTACGCAAACTACAGCGCGAGGACATCGAACCCGACCAATCGATCTTGGCGCAATTCAAGGATTTCTACCAGTATCCGGAAATCACCAACATCGGAGAAAAATTCCGCGGCATGCGTCTCTACCGAGAGTGGTCTTTCGGTCGCTCCGCGGCGCTGCGCCGGCCGCAGAAAACCGATCTGCGCAACGATTTCCTCATGGAAGACGGCAGCAACCTCGGCTTGATATTGAACAAGCTGAGGCGGGAGCCGAAAGCCAAGGAACAATTCCTGGAAGCGCTGCGCAATCTCTACGAAGGCATAAAGGATTTCGAGGTAAGCATCGAGGGCGGCACGGTTCAGGTTTTCCTGCAGGAGAACAACATCATAATGCCCGCCACTCGGCTTTCCGACGGTACGCTGCGCTATCTCTGCCTGCTGGCCGTCCTCTGCCACCCCAAGCCCCCGCCGCTGATCTGCATCGAAGAACCGGAACTGGGACTGCATCCCGACATCCTGCCGGGTCTCGCCGATCTGCTGCGCGAAGCCTCCGAGCGCTGCCAGTTGATCGTCACCACCCATTCCGACACCCTCGTCGATGCGCTCACCGATACGCCCGAAAGCGTCGTCGTCTGCGAAAAGCACGACGGGCAAACGCAACTCAAGCGCCTGGAAAAAGACAAGCTCACGGATTGGCTCGAAAAATACCAACTCGGGGAACTCTGGGCATCCGGCGGAATCGGAGGAAATCGCTGGTGAAAGTAACGGTGTATGTCGAAGGGGGCGGAGACAGAAGAAAATTGAAGACGGAATGCCGCTATGGTTTCAGGGACTTCCTCCTTAAAGCGGGCTTGGCCGGGAGCATGCCGGCAATTTTCGCCGGCGGCGGCAGGCAAAAGACTTATGGCAGCTTTTGCGCCGCTTTGGCCCAAGCGGCGGACAACGAGTTCATCGTCCTGCTCGTCGACAGCGAAGACCCCGTCGCCGAGGGCGCCGGCCCCTGGACTCACTTGCAAACCCGCGACAAATGGCAAAAGCCCGCTGCGGCTACGGACAAGAACGCGCATCTCATGACGCAGTGCATGGAGTCCTGGTTCTTCGCCGACAAAGACGCCTTGGCCGCATACTTCGGCGCCGGGTTCAAGCGCAACGCGCTCTCCGCCCGCGAGAAAATCGAAAACATCCCGAAAGCCGACGTCGAGAGCGGCCTGAAAGCGGCGACTCGCCATTGCCGCCCAAAAGGCAAGTACGACAAGGGCCGCCACTCGTTCCAAATCCTCGCCCGATTGGACCCGGCGAAAGTCGCCGCCGCCTCGCCGCACGCCAAGCTGTTGATCTGCACCCTGAAAGCAAAAGCATCGCTACCATAAAGGGGAAGCCGAGAGGCGTTTCGGCCGCGGCAGGCGAACGATGGACTACAGCCCCGAAGACGTCTCCCGCCAACTGCGCCTGGGCGAGGACAGCCGCTGGGAGTTCAAGCAGATCGATTTCGCCGGCAACCGCCCCAAAAGCCCGCGCCGCGATGACCTGGCCGACGAGATCGCCGCCTTCGCCAACGCGGACGGCGGCGTGCTGCTCTGCGGCGTGACCGACGGCGGCGCCGCGCAAGGCATGACCCGCGCACAAATGGACGCGCTCGACCGGCTGCTGGTCGAGATATGCGCCGATGCCATCAAGCCCGCCGTGCTCCCCGTCATCCGCCGCCTGCAACTGGCCGACGGCAAAGCGGTCATGCTGGCCGCAATCCCGCAAGGCCACGCCCTGCACGACAGCCCGGGCGGCAGCTTCCAACGCGCGGGCAGCGCGAAACGCCCCATGAACAGCGACGAACGGCTGCGCCTGGCCCAACGCCGCGGCCAATCGCGCTTCCTCTGGTTCGACAAGCAGACCGTCCCGGAAACCGGCTTCCGCTCGCTCGACGAAGACCTCTGGAAACCCCTGCTGAGCGCCGAGGGCGCCGCCGACCCGGAATCCGCGCTGGAGAAAATGGGCTTGCTCGGCCGCGGCCCCAACGGCGTGCGGCAGGCTACCGCGGCCGGCGTTCTGCTGTGCGGCCGCGCCCCGCAGGAATGGCTGCCCAACGCCTGCATCAACGCCTGCCGCTACCGCGGCGACGACCGCGCTTCGGGGCAACTCGACGCGCAAACGATCGGCGGACCGCTGCAACGGCAAATCGCCGAGGCGGTCGCCTTCGTCAGGCGCAACATGAGCATCGCGGCGCACAAGTCGCCGGCGCGCGCCGAACTGCCCCAATACAGCGAAAAAGCCGTATTCGAAGCGGTCGTCAACGCCGTTGCGCACCGCGACTATTCGATGCAGGGCAGCAGAATCCGCCTCTCGATGTTCGCCGACCGGCTCGAAATCCAGTCGCCCGGCTCGCTGCCCAACAACCTGACCGTGGAAGACATGCCCCACCGGCAGGCTGCGCGCAACGAACTGCTCGCCTCGCTGCTCGGCCGCGTCCCCGCGTCGGGAATCGGCGGCGCGGGCGGCCGCCTGTTCCTCATGGAGCGCCGCGGCTACGGCGTTCCCGTCATCCGGCGGGAAACGCGGGAACTCAGCGGCCTGCCCCCCGAGTTCCAACTGATCTCCGGCTCCGAATTGCTCGTCTCGATTCCCGCAGCTTCGCCGGAATCGAGCCCCGCGCAAGCCGCGGTTACGGTCCGCTGCGCCGGCCGGCCCGTCCCGCGCGCTGAACTGCTGATCCTCTTTCCCAACAACACCTGGAAACAAGCCGTCACCGACTCCAACGGCGAAGCCTGCGCGGACATCTACGCCGGGCGCCTGCCGCTGACCGTATTCGCCGCCGCGCCCGGCCTCGCCGCGCGCGCGGAGCGCGGCTGGGTCCCCGCCGACGGCGCCCTGGCCCTCGAACTCGAGGCGCTGCCCGGCGGCGGCTCGGTCATCTTCCCCGAGGCGGTCGGCAGCCTGCCCGGCCTCGCCGGACGGCTGAACCCCATCCGCGACGCGCGCGACCGAACCTACCTCTACGCTTCCAACATCGCCGTCAATCAGGGCCGGGCGCAGCCGGTTTTCTTCCTGCTCGGCGAACCCCTGCGCCTCACCGACGCCGAAGGACGCGAACTGCAAGCGCGCATCGTCGATATCGCCGGCCGCTCGGCGCTGGTGGAATACCGCCCCGCCCCGGCATGACCGCATGACCGCCACAAAAGGAGAGCGCAATGACCCGGCGGTTGACGGCAAATAACGTTCCTCGAAAAGATACTCCCCCGATGAACGCCGCCTTCGATGCCGCCATAGCCGCCGACTACCGCGCAGGCATGCCGGTCCTCGAGATACTGAGCCAACACGAAATCAGCACGACCATTCTCTACCGCGCCGTAAAAGACGCCGACCGCACCCTGCGCCGCGCCGCCCGCGCCGCCCTCGATGCCGCCGTAATCGCCGACTACCGCGCAGGCATGCCGGTCCTCGATATACTGCGCCGGCACGAAATCAGCACGACCATATCTCTACCGCGCCGTAAAAGACGCCGACCGCACCCTGCGCCGCGCCGCCCGCGCCGCCCTCGATGCCGCCGTAATCGCCGACTATCGCGCAGGCATGCCGGTCCTCGATATACTGCGCCGGCACGAAATCAGCACGACCATTCTCTACCGCGCCGTAAAAGACGCCGACTGCACCCTGCGCCGCACCGCCCGCGCCAAAGAAGCCGCCAAGCGAGACGCCGCCAAGCCGCCCTCGCCGCCCGCGATGCCGCCATAGCCGCCGATTACCGCGCAGGCATGCCGCTTGCCGAACTATGCCGAAACCGCGAAGGCGCGTCCGCCGCCCATTCGGATGCGCCCGCCGACGCGCCCGAAAGCGTCGTCATCTTGAAAGATAAGGTATCATTGAAGCAAAGGAGGACGGGATGACCCGACAGTTGAAGGCAGTTATCGAACGCGAGGGCGACGGCTATGTCTCGCTCTGCCCGGATCTGAATATCGCCAGCCAGGGCGATACTGTTGATGAAGCTCGCAGCAATCTGAAGGAAGCGTTGGAGTTGTTCTTCGAAACGGCGTCCGATGCGGAGATTCAGCAGCGGCTGCAAAATGGGGCTTATGCGACAAGGAAGCACACGGCGGCGAAAACGTCAAAAGCGCCGATTCAGCAGCGGCTGCACAATGAGGTTTATGTGACTGACCTTGAGGTCGCAGTTGCCTAAGCTGAGAGTTTTCTCGAGCCGCGAGGTTTACCGGATACTCAACGCTCACGGCTTCATCAAGGTCAGGCAACGGGGCAGCCATGTGGTAATGCAAAAGTGGGAAGCTGGAACCACTACCACTGTTCTCGTCCCAAATCACAGGCAATTGCGCGTCGGAACGTTGGCGGCCATTATTCAGCAATCGAGGCTGCCCCGTTCGCTATTCGAATAAGCAAGACGCCATGAACACGCTGCCGCCCGCCCTGAGACGCTCGCTCGAGCGCGCCGCCGCCGGCGCCCGCGAGGCTGCCGAGCAGGGGGCGCGCGCGGCGCTGGAGGCGCTGGCCG
Organism: Bryobacterales bacterium; assembly: GCA_965242705.1. Classification (GTDB taxonomy): domain Bacteria; phylum Acidobacteriota; class Terriglobia; order Bryobacterales; family UBA6623; genus CATQHP01. Next base: position 1,984,864 of record OZ251486.1, on the reverse strand, counting down.
TCCATGAGCGCGAGCCGTGGGCGCACATGACCGCAGACCAGCGCGCGCTGCGCAACCGGCTGCGCGCCCTCGGACGGCAACTCGGCGACAAGCGCGACGCGCAATCGGGCGCGCAGGGCATCGAACGCCTCGTCCGCGAATGCGCCTGCGAGCATTGGCACGGCATGTTGTTCGCCCGCTTCCTGGCCGAAAACAACCTGCTCATCGACCCCCTTTCGGAAGTCCCCGTCACCCTTGCCGAATGCGAGGAACTGGCCCGGGAAGAGGGCCGGGACAAATGGTCGTTCGCCGCCGACCTCGCCCAATGCATGCTGCCCCAGGTGTTCCGCCCCGGCCATCCGGCTTTCTCCGCGCCGCCGGCCCGCGAGCACCGGCAGAAGCTCGAAAGACTGGTCGAAGACCTGCCGCCCGCCGTCTTCAAGGCCGCCGACTCGCTCGGCTGGGTCTATCAGTTCTGGCAGTCGCGGCGCAAAGACGAAGTCAACCGCTCGGAAGTCAAGATCGGCGCGGACGAGTTGCCCGCGGTGACGCAGCTTTTCACCGAGCCCTACATGGTCAGCTTCCTGCTCGACAACACGCTGGGCGCGTGGTGGGCGGCGTTCCGCCTGACCACGAAAGACCTGGCCGAAGCCGCGTCAGAAGACGAGTTGCGGCGCAAGGCCGCCCTGCCCGGCGTACCGCTGCGCTACCTGCGCTTCGCGCGCGGCGAAAACGGCCGTTGGCGGCCCGCCGCGGGTACGTTCGACGACTGGCCGGACGAACCGGCCGCCCTGAAGGTGCTCGACCCCTGCTGCGGCTCCGGACACTTCCTGACCGCCGCCCTGGCCATGCTGGCGCCCATGCGCATGGAGCGCGAGGGCCTCGCCGCCGCGGACGCCGTCGACGCCGTGCTGCGAGACAACCTGCGCGGCCTGGAGATCGACCCGCGCTGCGTCGAACTGGCCGCTTTCGCCCTGGCGCTGACCGCCTGGACCTGGCCCGGCGCCGAAGGGCATCGCGACCTGCCGGAGTTGCGCGTGGCCTGCTCCGGCCTCGCCGTGGGCGCCGCCCGACAGCAATGGGCGGAGTTGGCGGCGGGCAACCGCAACCTGCGCATCGCGCTGGGCTTGCTGCACCATGCCTTCCGCGAGGCGCCGACGCTGGGCAGCCTGCTCGACCCCTACGCCGAGAAAGCGGCCATGCTGGTTGACCGGCGCGATCTCGCCTTCGCGCTGGACCGGGCGCTGTTGCAGGAAAGAGTATCTGCCGAGCGGCGCGAGGCCGTGGTCGCCGCGCAAGGGATCGACGAGGCCGCCGCCTTGCTCGGCGGGCGCTACCACCTCGTCGCTACCAACGTGCCCTACCTCGGGCGCGGCAAGCAAAACGAAAAATTGCGGGAATTCGTGGGAAATCGCTGGCCGGCGGCCAAAAACGACTTGGCCACCGCGTTTCTGGAGCGCTGCCTCGAACTGTGCATGAAGGGCGGAACCGCCGCCCTCGTCCTGCCCCAAAACTGGCTGTCTCTGACCAGCTACCGGAAGCTGCGGGAAAAACTGTTGAAGCGAGAGACATGGCATTTGCTGGCGCGGCTGGGTCCCAAAGGATTCCAAACGCCAATGTGGGATTTCAACGTTCAATTGCTCGCCCTGAGCCGCGGCGAAGCGGCGGCAGGCGGCGTGATGCACGGTCTGGATGTCTCAGCATCCCGCACCGCTGAGGAAAAGGCCTCGCGATTGATCGAAGCCGATGTTAAGGGAGTCGAGCAAACGCGACAATTGAAGAATCCAGATGCAGCCGTCACACTTACCGATCAAGCATCCTCATCTTTTTTGAGCGAATTTGCCGAAGCCCTGGTTGGATTGCAAACGAGCGATGACCCGAGATTCGTTATCACCTTTTGGGAACTTGGATCTGTTGAAAAAGCTGTCTGGGAATACCTGCAATCGACGCCGGATACATTTTCAGAAGCGGATGGACTGTCATGGCTGGTCAGATGGGAGCAAGGTAAAAGTGTGCTGTTTTCGTTATCATATGCACGCCCAACTCAAGGATTGAAAGCCGTTGGCAGTGCAGGCATTGCAATCCATAGAATGCAAAGACTATTCGCGTATCAATACAGCAAAGAACGTTTCCACCAAAACGTAGCGGTTATCGTCCCTGCGAAGGAAGAGCACCTCCCCGCTATCCGGTGCTATTGTTCTTCCTCCGAATACAACGAGGCGGTACGGCGCATCGACCAAACGCTCAAGGTGACCAACGACACCCTGGTCAAAGTCCCCTTCGACCTCGACCACTGGCAAAAGGTCGCCGCGGAAAAGTACCCGAACGGGCTTCCCCGCCCTTACTCGGACGACCCGACGCAATGGATTTTCCACGGCCACCCGTGCGGCTCGGCAATTTGGGACGAGGCGGCGAAACGCACGGCTTGCGGCCCGCTGCGCGCCGATGCGGCGGTTTTGCAGATCGCCGCCGCCCGTCTGCTGGGCTACCGCTGGCCGGCGGAGCGGGACGAGGCGATGGAGTTGGCCGGCGAGCAGCGCGAATGGGCGCGGCGCTGCGAAGCGCTGCTGCCCTTCGCCGACGCGGACGGCATCGTCTGCATCCCCTCGGTGCGCGGCGAGGCGGCCGCCGCGGAGCGCCTGCTGCAATTGCTGGCCGCCGCCTACGGGGACGACTGGAACGAGGGCGTCCCGTCCCGGCTGCTCGCCGCCGCGGGCGCCGCCGACCTCGACGACTGGCTGCGCAACCGCTTCTTCGAGCAGCACTGCAAGCTGTTCCATCAGCGCCCCTTCGTCTGGCACGTCTGGGACGGCCGGCGGCGCGACGGCTTCCACGCGCTGATTTCCTGGCACAAGCTCGGCGCGGGCGGCGGCGCGGGGCGGCGGCTGCTGGAAGCGCTGACCTGGAGCTACCTCGGCGACTGGATCGAGCGTCAACGCGACGGCGTCCGGCGCGGCGAAGGCGGCGCGGAAGACCGCCTGGCCGCGGCGCTGGAGCTGCAAGCGCGCCTCGAAGCCGTCCTCGAAGGCGAGCCGCCCCATGATATCTTCGTGCGCTGGAAGCCGCTGGCCGAGCAGCCCATCGGCTGGGAGCCGGACATCGACGACGGCGTAAGGGTCAACATCCGCCCGTTCCTGGCGGAAGACGTCCCGGGCGGCAAGAAGGGCGCGGGCATCCTGCGCGCCAAGCCCAACCTCCGCTGGCGCAAAGACCGCGGCAAGGAACCGCAAAGAGACGCCGCCAACTTCCCCTGGTTCTACGACGCCGACGGCCGCTTCCGCGGCGAGCGCGTCAACGACGTACACTTGAAAGTTGCAGACAAGCGCGCCGCCCGCCAACAGGCCGCGGAAGAACGATGACTGACCGGCAAAATCAGCAATGGCCGTACCCCGGCGCCCGCTGGTGGAAGTTCGACTTCCACACCCACACGCCGGCGTCGAGGGACTACGGCAAAGGACCCGACCAGGATTCCTTGCAACAGATCACGCCCCAAGACTGGCTGCTCGGTTTCATGCGCGCCGGTGTAGACTGCGTAGCGGTCACGGACCACAATTCGAGTGATTGGATCGATCGACTGAAGCAATCGCTCGATGAACTCGAGCGCGGGCAGCACCCGGACTTCAGGCCGCTGCACCTGTTTCCAGGCATAGAAATCACAGCCAACAACAGCATTCACGTTCTTGGAATACTCGATGTCGATAAGGATTCCGCCGATGTCGCGGAGTTACTTGGAGCCGTTCGTTATCGTGGCGTCCGGGGAGAGAGCCATGTTGCGGCGGATGCGGCGGCCATTGGCGTCGTGAGAGCTATTGTCCAAGCCGGGGGAATTCCAATCCTCGCGCATGTGGATAAGCCGTCGGGGGCTTGGGATCTGCCCGGCAATACCTTGGCTCCGTTGCTCGATTCAGACGGTCTGTTCGCAATGGAAGTCGTCGATCCCAACAGCAAGGAACCTGAACTGTACCGCAAGCGCAAGCTCGCGTGGTCAAAGGTTCTGGGATCGGATTCGCATCACCCGTCCGCCGAAACAGGGCTTCGTTTCCCTGGATCGCATTACACCTGGGTAAAAATGGCAAAACCGACGCTGGAGGGATTGCGCTTGGCTCTGCTTGACGGAGCAGGCTTTTCCGTCCGGCGCAGCGACGAACCCGAACCTTTCAACCCATTCGCGCTGCCCGAACACTCTATCGAAGCGATCGAAATCTCCGACGCGCGGTATATGGGCAACGGCGCACCGGCAAGGCTTGCGTTCAGCCCGTGGCTCAACGCCTTGGTAGGCGGCCGCGGCACGGGCAAATCCACGGTCATCCATGCGATGAGGCTCGCGGCAAGGCGAGAGCGTGAATTGACGGTTCTGGAAGATCACAGCGAGCCGCAGCAGACATTCGAGCGGTTCAAACAGAAGCCCAAAGATCGGAAGGACGCGGGCGGTTTGACCGAAGAAACACGGATTCAGTGGACCGTGAGGCGCGACCGCGTTTTGCATCGTGTGCATTGGCCGCAAAACGGCAACAGCGCGGTTGTGGAAGAAGAAGCCGGGGACGGCAGTTGGAAACCGTCATCGATTCGGAACGTCGAACCGGCGCACTTTCCGATCCGCATCTTCAGCCAAGGGCAGATTGCCGAGCTTGCGGGCGAGAAGCAGCAGGCGCTGCTGCAGATAATCGATGAAGCGGCGGGGACAGATGCACTGCAGAAAAATCAGCAAGACGCCAAGAATGAGTTTCATGTTTTGCAGGCGCGGCTTCGAAAACTGAGCGGCGAATTGGACCGCCGGAAAACCCTTGTCGTCGATCGTCAGGACATAGAGCGCAAATTGAAGCGTCTCGAAGAAGCGGGGTATGAGGACGTCCTGAAAAACTATCAGCGCCGCAGCCGGCAGCGGAGAGAGATCGGCCGGCAGTTCGAGGCGGCGGAAAAAGCCGCGCGGCGCATTGAAGAAGCAGCGGATGAAGCGCAACCCGAAAACATTCCTGACGGACTGTTCGACAAGAGCTTGGCTGAAGACCGGGAAGCGGCCGAGATTGCGGCGGCGGCCGTCAAGGCCATGGACGACGCGGCAGAAGGCTTGCGAGCCGGTGCGCAACGCCTGCGGGAGACCGCCGGGACGCAGCGAGAAAAACTGAAGAAAAGCTCATGGCCGGCGGCGGCGGAGCAGTCAATCAAGGACTACGAAGCATTGAAGGAATCGGGGGGTTCCGATCCGAGCGAATACGGCCGCCTGGTCCAGGAACGGCAGCGCCTGGACGAAGAGTTGAAGCGTCTCGATTCGACAAGCAAAGAGTCCGACAGGCTGCGCCGGCAAGCGGAATTGCAGTTGAAGAAAGTGTTGAACGCGCGCCGCAAGATAAGCGCCAAGCGGTACGAATTCCTGGAAAAATCATTGACTCTAAACGACTTCGTACGCATCCAATGCCTGCCCTACGGGCACGACCCCAGAGTCATCGAACGGTCGCTGCGCGAAACTCTGAGTATTCCTGACGACCGGTTCGAAAGCGACATCCTGGAGATGGAAGGCGACCATCCGAAAAGAGGACTGATAGCCGATCTGCTCAAAAAACTTCCCGACGATCCGGAATCGAGGAGAGAGACGATTGAAGAACGCGTCGAAAAGCTCAAGCAGCGAATCGAGAATGGATGCGCCGGAAACGGGGATTTCAGCGTTCGTTTCAATAAGCACCTGAAGCGTGAATCCGAACGCAATCGCGCCCTGTTGGACGACGTATTGACTTGGTTTCCGGATGACGGATTGGAAGTAGAATACAGCCGATCGGGAGACGGCAGGGATTTCCGGCCCATCGGCCAGGCATCGGCCGGGCAGCGGTCGGCGGCGATGCTGGCCTTCCTGCTCGCTCACGGCGAGGAGCCGCTGGTGATGGACCAGCCGGAGGACGATCTGGACAACCACTTGATCTATGACCTGATCGTGCGCCAGATACGGGAGAACAAGTTCCGGCGGCAGATTGTCGTCGTAACCCACAACCCCAATATCGTCGTGAACGGAGACGCGGAAATGCTGCATGCGCTCGACTTCAAAGAAGGCCAATGTCGGGTCGAGAATTCGGGATCGCTTCAGGAAAAGGGGATACGGGATGAAGTTTGCCGCGTGATGGAGGGGGGGCGCGAAGCGTTCGCGCGGCGATACCGGCGATTGGGACAGGAACCGACCGATGTTCGATAGCGAAAAGGAGTTGCTGGACAAGATTCGGATCGGGGAAGCCGCATTCCTCGAATTGAAGGAAGTGCGTTTCGCCGGCGACAAAGTCAAGGGGCCGGCGCCTAAAGATCTGGCCGACGAACTGGCGGCTTTCGCCAACGCAAAAGGGGGCGTTTGCCTGCTTGGAGTTACCGACAAGCCGCGGGAGATCGTCGGCATTCCTTTGGATAGCATCGAATTCGCGGTGGTTTTCGTCCGCCATATCTGCACCGATCTGATAGAACCGGAGCTCCATCCGATCATCGATTCCATCTGGCTGTCTTCGAGTACGGGGGAAAGTCTGCCCGTGGTCAAGATCGACGTGCCGCGCAGCCTGTTCGTCCACCGGAGCCCGGGCGGTTATCTGCACCGCATCGGCGATGAGAAACGGGTCATGTCTCCCGAGTATCTCGCGCGGCTGTTCCAGCAGCGCAGCCAGGCCCGCCTCATTCGTTTCGACGAGCAGATCGTTGCCGACGCCGGTTGCGAAGACCTGCCGCCCGATCTGTATGAACGTTTCCGCACCTCGCGCAGCGGAGACGATATGGAGGCCATGCTGCGCAAACTGCACATGGTCCGCGCCGACGAGGACGGGACGACGCGGCCCACGGTGGCCGGCGTGCTCATGGCCTCGAAAGACCCCCGACAGTGGCTGCCCAACGCCTTCATTCAGGCGGTCGCCTACCGCGGGACGGCGATTCGAACCGATACGGACGATCCCTATCAACTCGACGCCTCCGATATCACCGGGCCGCTGGACGCGCAAATCGCGGAGGCCTGCCGCTTCGTGGCCAAGAACATGAAAACGGCGGCAATCAAGGATCAAGGGCGCATAGACATTCCTCAATTCGACATGACGGCGGTTTTCGAGGCCTTAGTCAACGCCGCGGCACACCGCGATTATTCGGTTTACGGCTCGAAGATCAGGCTGCGGCTGTTCGCCGACCGCCTGGAGCTTCATTCTCCCGGCGCGCTGGCCAATACGCTGACCGTCGAAGAGCTTCCCCACCTGCAGGCGGCGCGCAACGAGACGCTTGCCAGCTTGCTGGCCAAGTGTCCCGTGCCGGAGAACATACCCGGGTTGAAGACCGACCGGCTGACGCTGATGGACCGGCGCGGCGAAGGGGTGCGCATCGTCCTGGAAAGCAGCAAGCGGCTGTCCGGTAGGGAGCCGGAGTACCGCATGATTGGCGATGCGGAGTTGATGCTGACGATCTACGCCGCCGACGCCCGCGAAGCCGCGGCGGCGCTGCGGCGCAAGGATTCGCCATGACCCGAACGGAACTGCTCGAATTGATCGCCAACGGCGAGAACTCCGGCGTGGAGTTCATGCGCGACGACCTGCGCGCGGAAAGCCTGGCCAAGAAAATCACGGCCCTGGCCAATTTCCGGGGCGGGCATATCCTGCTGGGAGTCGAAAACGATGGAACCGTCAGCGGCATCCGGCGGGACAACCTCGAACATTGGGTAATGGACGCGGTGTTCGGGCGCAAGGTGTATCCGCCGATCCTGCCCTTCTACGCGGAAATTCCGGTCGATGAGCGGCGGAGTGTGGCCGTGATCGACATTGGGGAAGGCGCGAACAAACCCTACGCGGTGCGCCGCGGCGGCCGCGAAGATATTTACGTGCGCGTCGGCAGCACTTCGCAGTTGGCTACCCGGGAACAGCAAGTGCGGCTGTTCGCGCTTGGCGGCCTGCCCCGCGCGGAGTCGCTGCCGGCGCCGGGCAGCGGGCTGCGCGATCTGAGCCGGGAGCGGCTGGAAGACTACCTCACGGTTATCGTCGGCGAACGCGAAGCGCCGGCGTCCGAGCGGGCGTGGATCGAACGGCTGTGCGGGCTGGGTTTCATGGTCGAGCGCCGCGGCGGCCCGCCGGCATGCACGATCGCCGGGCTGGCGCTCTTCGGATACAGGCCGCGGCGCCTGCTGCGTCAGGCCGGCGTGCGCTGGATGGCATTCGAAGGCAGCGAGAAGACTTACCGCGCGCTGGATGACCGGGTGATTGACGGGCCGTTGATCGGTCTGTGGCGAGATTTCTCCGGCGGCTGTCGGGAGATCGCGGAAAAGGGACTGATCGAGCTTCTCGTCGATGCCATGAAGCCGTTCGTTTCCGAGGACGGGGAAAACCTGGTGGAGGGCGCCATGCGCCGCGAACGGAGTTGGCGTTACCCGCCGGAAGCGCTTCGCGAGGCCGTTGTCAACGCGCTTGCGCATCGGGATTGGACCCGTTATGAAGAGGTGGAAATCGTGAGCTATGCCGACCGCCTGGAAGTCTTGAGCCCGGGCGCGCTGCAAAACTCCATGACCGTTGAGAAAATGGTTGCCGGGCGGCGTTCGACGCGGAATTCGCTCATCGTCGATGTCTTGCGCGATTACGGTTACGTCGATGCGCGCGGCATGGGCGTACGCAAAAAAATTATCCCGTTGATGCGGACGGGCAACGGCGTCGATCCGGAGTTCGAGGCGACGGAAGACTATTTGCGGCTGACGCTGCGCAGGGGCGCCCGCGCGGAAAACTGACATGCCGGCCACCGAGAGACAGGTCGCGCCGACGGCCAGGATCGAGGACATCGACTTCAGCGCCGTGCGCTCTTTCATGAAGCGGCAGGGGTTCGATATGGAGCAGGAGCTGCAGCCGGCGCATGAGGACGACTTGCGCAACGCCGGCATCGCCGACGAACTCGACGGCGCGCTGCGCCCCACGCTGTACGGCCTGATGGTGTTCGGGCGGGACCCGCAGGCTTGCGCGCACACGCTGAGTTTTTTCGTGCAGTGCTCTTTGTACGCCGGCCTCGATCAGGCGGCCGACGTGCTGAGCGCGGAAGAGTCGCAAGGCCGCCTGGAGGATCAGGTCAAGCGTTCGATGGGCTGGTTCCGCAGTCTGGGCAGAAGAGAGGTTTACCGCGGGCTTTACCGCGAGGACATTCCGCCGGTTCCCGAGGAAGCCCTGCGCGAGGCGCTGGTCAACGCGGTGATTCACCGCGATTACGCCGTTACGGGGTCGCAAATCCTGCTGGAGGCGTTCGACGACCGCATCGCGGTAACCAGTCCGGGCGCGCTGCCCAACCATATGACGGCGGATCAGGCGCGGAAGGGCGGCGCCCCGCGCTCGCGCAACGAAATGATGGCCAACGCCATGGTCGTGCGCGGACTGATGGAGCGGCGCGGCCGCGGCTGGTTGGCGATGCGCCGCGCGATGATGCGCTTCAACGGCACGGAGCCGGCGCTGGAAAACGACGAGCGCAACCGACTGGTGCGCGTGACGTTTCGGCTTGGGGCTGGTCAACTTGGATCGGGGGCGGGCGGCGGGGGCGGCGATGGGCGCGGCTGAGGCGGCGGCGAGCGTGGCCGAGCGGCTGAAGGCGTCGCTGGAAGCCGCCGCCGACTACAACCCGGGCGACGCGGCGGCGCCCGCCGCCGTGCTCTGGGCCGACAGCGGCGCGCAGTGGCGGCCCATCCTGCCGCGGCTTCTGCCGCTGATGCCGCAACTGCTGGTTTACGACGGCGAAAGGTACGCTCCCGAAGAGCGCGCCGGGCCGGCCGTCTGGCTGCGCTGCGCGGCGGCGGGCGTTCTGGACGGTCCGGCGATTCCCGCGGAAACGACTCCGGTGCTGTACCTGCCGGGCGTGGACCGCCGCGATCTGAGCGCGGCGGGAGAGTGTCCGCAGGCCTTGAAGCCCTTGGTTGAATTGCAGTACCGCGGCGTCTGCTGGACGCAGAAGAACGGCCGCGATTGGACTGTGGAGGCGTTCCTGACGTCGCGGGACGGCGGCCTCGGCCTGGACGTCGCCCGCGATGCGGCCACGCGGCGGTCGATGCTGCGCGCCTTGGCGGAGTTGGCGCAAACGCCCGCGGCGCGGCTGCGCGGGCGGCGGCTCGACGCGGAAGACTTCAACCGGCTGCTTTCCGGCGATCCGGTGCGCGACGCGCTGATCTGGTTGAACGATCCGCGGGCCGCCGAGGCGCAGTGGAGCGGCGCGCGTTGGAGCGCCTTCGTGTCGCGCTGCGAAGCGGATTACGCTTTCCATCCTGAAAAAGACGGCGCCGGCATCGCGGCGGAACTGCTGGGCGGGCGGGAAGGGGCGTGGGCGGCGGCATGGGAGCGTTTCGCCGAGGCGCCGCGGTCGTATCCGGGGCTGCCCGAGAAACTGCGCCGGGCCATGCCGCGCGATCTTTTCGTCGAGCGCTCTTCCTGGCCGCAAAACAACGAAAAGGACGAGGCGGCGCTGCGGCAGGCATTTCTGGAGCTTGCCGGCAAGACGCCGCAAGCCGCACGCAAGCGGCTCGCCGCGTTGGAAAAGGAGCACGGCGAGCGGCGCGGCTGGGTTTGGGCGAAGCTCGAGGAAGCGCCGCTGGCGGGCGCTCTGGAGCATTTGGCGGAAATCGCGGCGCTTGCGGCCAACGAGTTGGGCGGCGCTTCCGCCGACGACATGGCCAAACTGTACGCCGAGCGGGCCTGGCGCGTCGATGCGGCGGCGCTTGCCGGCATGGCCGCGGTCAGGTCCGCCGCGGACGCCAAGGCGGTCAGCGCGGCGCTGGATGCGGCCTACCGCCCCTGGCTGGAGACGGCGGCGCTGCGCTTGCAGGGTTTTGTTCAGGAAACGCCGCTGCCGGGCCGCGGCGGCGAAGGGCGGGCGGCGGCGGGGTCGGCTCCGCCCGGCGTGATGTTCCTGTTTGCGGACGGCTTGCGCTTCGACGTCGCGCAGCGCCTCGCCGAACGTCTGCGCGAACGCGGCAGGACGGCTTCCGTCGCGCATCGCTGGTCGGCGCTGCCTACGGTGACGGCGACCGCCAAGCCGGCCGTTTCGCCGGCGGCGGAGCGCATCGAGGGCGGCGCCGTGGGCGAGGATTTCCGTCCGCTGACGGCGGACGAGCGGCAGCCCTTGACGCCCGACCGCTTTCGCAAGCTGCTGGCCGCGGCCGGCTGCGCCTACGTGCGCAAGGACGAAACAGGCGGCCCGAACGGCAGCGCCTGGACGGAGCACGGCGAACTGGACAAGCTCGGCCACCAGCGGCAGGAAAAGCTGGCTTCGCACATCGACGAGCAGATCGGCTTGCTGCTGGAACGCATCGAAGCGCTGCTGGACGCGGGCCGGCGGGCGATCCGCGTGGTTACGGATCACGGCTGGCTGTGGCTGCCGGGCGGGCTGCCCAAGGTCGATCTGCCGCAGTATCTGACCGAGACGCGCTGGGCGCGCTGCGCGTCGGTCAAAGGCGCTTCGACGGTCGGCGCGCCGACGGCGGCCTGGCATTGGAACGCCGGCGAAACGGTGGCGCTCGCCCCGGACATCTCGTGTTTCGAGAAAGGCTATGCTTACGCGCACGGGGGCGTCAGCCTGCAGGAGTGCCTGATTCCGGTCATCGAGGTCGGCGCGGGCGCAAGCGCCGCGGCGGCGGTGGACATTGCGGAGGTTTCCTGGGTCGGGCTGCGCTGCCGGGTGAAGCTCGACGCCCCGCGCCCCGGCCTGTCCGCCGCGCTGCGCCGGCGGGCCGCCGACGCGGATTCCGGCATCGGCGCGGCGCAGCCGGTCAACGAGGAAGGCCGGGCGAGCCTGCTGGTGGCCGACGACGAGCTCGAGGGCAGCGGCGCGTTCGTCGTCATCCTCGACGCGGAAGGCAACGCCGCCGCTCGGCAAGCGACGACTATCGGGGGGTAAATTAGAAGTTGGAACTCGACGAACTCGACCGGCGGGCGGCCAAGGCGTTCGAAGGCTACGTGGTGCGCAAGGATTTGGTGCGCCGATACAGCCGCCAGTACCCGGTGCCGACCTACGTGGTGGAGTTCCTTCTGGGGCGCTTCTGCGCGACGACCGACGAGCGGGAGATCGCCGAGGGGCTGGCCGTCGTGGAGCGTCAGCTTGCCGACCGCACCGTGCGCACCGGCGAGGAAGAGCTTTTCAAGGCGCGGGCGCGCGAGCGGGGGGCGATCCGGCTGATCGATATCGTCAAGGCGAGGCTGGACGCCGCAACCGATTCGCTGATTGCGGAGTTGCCCAGCCTGGGCATCTACGACGCGCGCATCGAAGACCGCCTGGTGAAGCAGCATGAACGCATGCTGACCGACGGCTTTTACGCCGAGGTTACGCTGAGCTACGACGGGGCGGCGGCGCAAGACAGGAACGACCGGCCTTTCGCCATCGAAGCCTTGCGCGCCATTCAGCTTTCGAAAGCGGACTTGCTGGACACGCTTTACCGCGGGCGGCGCGAGTTCAGCGCGGCGGAGTGGCGGCGGCTGCTGTTGCGCAGCATCGGCCTGGAGCCGGCGGCGCTTTCGGAGCGGGCGCAACTGGTGGCGCTGATGCGCATGGCGCCGTTCGTCGAGCGCAACTACAACCTGGTCGAGCTCGGCCCGCGCGGCACGGGGAAAAGCCATCTGTTCCAACAGATTTCGCCCTATGCGCATCTGATTTCCGGGGGCAAGGCGACGGTGGCCAAGATGTTCGTCAACAACGCCAGCGGGCAGCGCGGGCTGGTCTGCCGCTACGACGTGGTCTGTTTCGACGAAATTTCGGGGGTATCGCTGGATCAGAAGGACGGCTTGAACATCCTCAAGGGTTATATGGAGTCGGGCGAGTTTTCGCGCGGCAAAGAGAGCATCCGCGCCGAGGGCGGCATCGTCATGGTGGGCAATCTCGACATGGAGGTCGAGCAGCAGCAGCGCGGCGGGCATTTGCTCAGTCCGCTGCCCGAGGACATGCGCAACGATACGGCGTTCATGGACCGCATCCACGCCTACGCGCCGGGCTGGGACTTTCCGAAGCTCAACCCGAACGAGCATCTGACCGACCATTTCGGCCTGGTCAGCGATTTCCTGTCGGAATGCTGGAGCCAGCTTCGCGCCGGCAGCCGGGTTGCGCTCTTGCAGGATAGGATTCGCTACGGGAGCGCGCTCAGCGGGCGGGACATTACGGCGGTGAACAAGACGATGAGCGGCCTGCTCAAGCTGCTCTACCCGGACCCGGACGCGGCGGCGCCCGACGACGAGTTGGAAGAGTTGGCGCGCGCCGCGCTGGAAGGCCGGCGGCGGGTGAAAGAGCAGCAGAAACGGGTTTTCAAGAGCGAGTTCCGGAATACGCATTTCAGTTACGCGATGAACGCGACGGCGAGGAGAAATTCGTGGCCGTGCCGGAGTTGCGCAGCGACGAGGCGATCGACCCGGACCCGCTGCCGCCGGGGCAGGTGTGGGCGATTGCGCCGGGCGGTCCGGAGACGGGGCCGAATCTCTACCGCATCGAGGCCGCGGCGGGCAAGGGCGGCGGCGTGAGGATACTCAATTCCCCCGTGCCGCCGGCGTTCCGCGAGAGCATTCGCTACGCGGAGCAGAACCTTTACGCGCGGGCCAAGGAGCTTGTCGGCGATCGCGACCCGCGCGCGCATGAGTTTTCGGTGCAGCTTCGCGCGCTGGACAGCGACCGCTCGGGGGCGGGGCTGGGCTTGCCGGCGCTGATCGCGCTGTGCAGCGGGCTGCTGGGGAAAAGCGTCCGCGGCGGCCTGATCGCGGTGGGCGCCTTGAACCTCGGCGGCTCGGTGGACCCCTTGCCCGACGCCGCGGGCATCGTGGAAGCCGCCGTGGAGCGGGGGGCGGCGGCGATTCTCATGCCGATATCCGCGCGCAAGGGGCTGTTCGCGCTCTCGGACGACACGGCCACGCGCATCGCCGTACAGTTTTACGCGGACACGCCGGATGCGCTGTGGAAGGCCCTGCCCGAGTAGCCGGAGGCTTGCCCTGCCTCAACCCTTTTCGTCGTCGATCTGCAGGAGCATGCGCACGAGCCGCTCGAAGTCGGGGGCCAGCGGCGGAGGCTGCAACTCGACGCCGCGCGAAAGGCAATCGACGATTTTGCCGATCGCGGTCAGCCGGGCGCAGCGCTTGTCGTTGGCCGGGATCACGGTCCAGGGGATCGCCTCGGTGGAGGTCAGCCGCAGCATGTCTTCCGTCGCCGTTTCGTATTCCGCCCAGCGCGAGCGGTTGCGCAGGTCTTCTTCGCTGAGCTTCCAGCGCTTCAGCGGATGCTTGAAACGGCCGCGGAAGCGCGCCAACTGCTCGTCTTTCGTAATGTGCAGGAATATCTTGACGATGCGCGCGCCGCTGTCGACGAGCATGTGTTCGAACTCGTTGATCTCTTCGTAGGCGCGGCGCCATTCGGCCTCGGAGGCGAAATTTTCGACGCGCTCGACGAGCACCCGCCCGTACCACGAGCGATCGAAGGCGACCAGCTCGCCCGCTCCGGGAAGGCTTTTCCAGAAACGCTGCAGGTAATGCTGCTCGAGTTCCTGCGGCGTGGGCGCGGCAATGGAGCAGACCTTGAACATGCGCGGGTCGAGCGTCCAGTTCATGCGCCGGATGACGCCGCCCTTGCCCGCGGAGTCCCAGCCTTCGAAGACGACGACGGCGCGGCGCTTCTGTATCCAGTAGGCCGTAGCGGTTTCCTTGAGCCGAAGCTGAAGCCGGGCCAACTCTTTTTCGTAGGCGTTGCGGCCGACGCGCCGGGTCATATCGAGTCCGGCGAGTTGCGGCGGGCGGGCTTGCAGGCGGATGTGCGAGCGCGTCGATGCGCCGGGTTCTTGTTTCGATTGGGACGGGGCCGTACTCATGGCGGGGTCAACCATCCAGTTTACTTGCGTTTCGGGCGGTTTGCCGAGGTCCGGCGCGGGCGCAAGGAGCGCTCTCGGCCGGGCGGCGGAAAGCTGAAACGAGTAAAATAACATAAAGAATCCATTCGACGGCGGGACGCCATGCAGCAGGGAAAAACAAGCGGCGGCAGCCGCAGAAAGTGGTTGCTCGGAGGCATGGTTTCCGTCGTAAGCGCCGCTTTCGGCACGCTGACCGGCTTCGCCTTCGCCTTCCTGCTGCCCCGGCGCGAGCGTCCGCGCGGACAGCGCGTTTTCCTCGGTTTCGCCTCGGCGCTCGACGCCGGGGAAAGCCGCCTGGTCACGCTGCCGTCCGGCGACCGCATGGTCCTGGCGAACACCGGAAGCAGCGGCGGGGGCGGCGAAATTTTCCAGGGCTTTTCGAGCCGCTGCCCGCATCTCGGCTGCCAGGTCCACTACGAAGCCGCCGGCGGCCGCTACCTGTGCCCCTGCCATGAGGGCGTTTTCGACAGGAACGGCAAGGGAGTTTCCGGCCCTCCGGCGCTGGCCGGGCAGCAACTCGCCGCCTACCGCATCGAAGCGGACGGGAACTCCCTGTACGCCGTGGTCGAGTCGGCATGAGCCGCGAAAACCGCGGCGCCGGCGCATGGTTCCGTTCGCGGCTGCCGGTGGACGAGCAAACGCTCAAGGCCGTCGGCAGCGAACCGGTCCCGGGACACCTCAACCGCTGGTGGTGGTGCATCGGCGGGACGCCCGCCTACCTGTTCCTGGTGCAGATAGTCAGCGGCATCCTGTTGACTTTCTACTATGTGCCCAGCCCCGATCTGGCCTACGAAAGCGTCGCGGCCATCGGCTCGGAAGTGCGCTTCGGCTGGTATCTGCGCAGCGTCCACAGGTGGGCGTCGCACTTGATGATCGCCGCGCTGCTGCTGCACATGATGCGCGTTTTCTTTACCGGCGCCTACCGCGCGCCGCGGGAGCTGAACTGGATGGTCGGCTGCGCCCTGCTGCTGTTGACCCTGGGCGCGGGCTTCACCGGCTATTCGCTCGTCTGGGAACAGCTTTCCTACTGGGGCGCGACCGTGGCCGCCAACCTGCTGGGCGCCGTGCCGCTCGTCGGCGAACGGCTGGCCGAGTTCCTGCGCGGCGGCCCGACCGTGGGGCAAAGCATGCTGACGCGGCTCTTCAGCATGCACGTCGGCATGATTCCGACGCTGACGATGGGCTGCATCGCCGTCCATATCTATCTGGTTCGGGCGCACGGCGTGACCGAGCTGGACCCGCCGAAAGAACGCAAGACGTTCCCCTTCTTTCCCGACCACTTCCTGACGGAGTTGGCGCTGGCTCTCTTCCTGATGTTCCTGCTCACCTGTCTGGCGCTGATCTTTCCGGCGGAACTGTCGGAAAAGGCCGATCCGCTGGAGACGCCCGAGCACATCAAGCCCGAGTGGTATTTCCTCTGGGCCTTCCGCTGGCTCAAGCTGATGACCGACCGCGCGGCCGTCGTCACGCAGGGCGTATTCCTTGCCCTGATCGTTTTCTGGCCTTTTGCGGACAAATGGCTGCGCCGCCGCAATCCGCAAAGCGAGGCAAGCATCGCGTTCGGAGCCGCGGGGGCGGCGCTGCTGCTGGCGCTGACCGTGTGGGAAGCGCTCGATTCGATTCCCTGATGAGGAGGCGTTCATGACTCTTGAAAGAAAGCAGGCCGTGATTACCGTTCTCGCCGGCCTGTTCCTGGTTTCGCTGCTGCTCGTCGCCTGGGTCGAGGGAGGCCGCCGGCGCGTGCTGCGCGCTCCCGACGCGGTGGTGACCGCGGAGAACGCCGATTGCGTGGACTGCCACCGCGTGAAGTCGCCGGGCATCGTCGGCCAGTGGGAGATCAGCGAACACGCCCGAACCGGCATCGGCTGCCTGCAATGCCACGCCGCCGAACCCGCCGACGCGGACGGTTACATGCACGAAGGAACGCTCATCGCCACCATCGTCACGCCGCGCGACTGCGGCAATTGCCACGAGCGGGAAACCCGCGAGTTCGAGGCCAGCCACCATTCCAAGGGCGGCCAAATCCTGGGCAGCCTCGACAACGTGCTTGCCGAGGTCGTCGAAGGCTTTACCCGTTTCGACGCGCAGGGCAACAAGATCGAGGCGTCCGCCGCGGCGGTGAGCGGCTGCCTGCAATGCCACGGCTCCGAAGTGCGCGTGCTCGAGGACGGCAAGCTCGACCCGGCGACGTGGCCCAATACCGGCATCGGCCGCATCAACCCCGACGGCTCGCGCGGCTCCTGCACCGCCTGCCACCTGCGGCACGGCTTCTCACGAGCGCAGGCCCGCGCGCCGGAAAACTGCGGCCGCTGCCATCTCGGCCCCGATCATCCCCAACTCGAGGTTTACCAGTCGTCCAAACACGGCATCGCCTTCGAAGCCAACCGCGCGCGATTCGAACCGCTGATGCAAGAAAGGGAATGGATTCCGGGGCGCGACTTCGAGCAAGGCCCCACCTGCACGACCTGCCACATGAGCGCGACCCGCAATCTGCCCCTGACGCACGACGTGGGCGAGCGCATTTCGTGGACCTTGCGGCCGGCCGTATCCGAAAAGATCGACGCCGCGGCGCGCAAGCAGGGCGAGAGCGTGAAAAGCTGGCAAGACCGCCGCGCCGACATGCGCGAAGTCTGCGCAAGCTGCCACGCGCCCGAATGGGTCGGAAACTGGTACGAGCAGTTCGACAACCTGGTCAATCTGTACAACGACAAGTTCGGCCGCCCCGCGAGCAAGCTGTTCCAACAGGCCCGCGCCGACGGGCTGCTGACCCCAGTCGAGTTCGACGAAGAGCTGGAGTTCACCTACTTCTTCCTGTGGCACCACGAGGGGCGGCGGGCCAGGCACGGCGCGGCGATGATGGGTTCCGACTATACCCAATGGCACGGCATGTACGAGGTGGCCCACCGCTTCTACATGGAGTTCGTCCCCCAGTTGCGGGAGCTGATCGCGCACCACCGCGGCGGCGCCAAGGCGGCCGCCGCCCGCCGGCTCGACGCAGCCCTCGACGAGACGCTCAACTCCGAGATGCACCGCTGGTTCCTGGGCAAGACGAGCAGCGCGGAGCTGGCCGCCCGCGCCGCTGCCGCGGCGGAGTTCCGCAAGCGCTACGCGCAGTGAGCGCCAGCGCCCGGCGAAAACAGCGTGCCGCCGCCGCGTGATTGACAACGGCCCGCCGCGGGTGGTAGTTTCGCAAGCGGTATGACCCGCAGCGTCAACCGGCGCGAAGCGTTCGAGCGGCTGGCCGGTTTCCTGCTCGCCTCCCCGCTGTCGGCCGCGGCCGAAAAGCCCGCGCTGACCGATTCGACGAAGCTGGCCAACGTTTTCGACTTCCGCGATCTGGCCCAATCGCTGCTCGACCCGATCGCCTTCGATTACATGGCGGAGGGCGGCAAGGACGAAATTTCGCTCAGGGAAAACCGGCTTGCTTTCAACCGCATCATCTTGCGTCCGCGCTTCCTGACCGACGTTCACAAGATCGACCTGACGACGGAATTGCTGGGGCGCAAGCTCGATTTCCCGATTTTCGTTTGTCCGGCGGGTGGCAAGAACTGTTTTTTCCGCAACGGCGAAGAGGAGACCGCGCGCGGAGCGGCCGCGGCCAACGCCATGTTCATCACCAACGGCGGCATCGACGACTACCTCGCCTCGGGCAACGACCCCGGTCATTGGTGGCAATACACCACCGGCGGGCAGTTCCGCACGACGAACACGATGCTCGATTTCGTCGAAAAGCTCGAGGACAGCGACTGCGCGGGCATCTGTTTCACGGTCGACAACATGCTCGTTTCGCACCGCGAGCGCTCGATTCACAACGGCCTCGTGCGAAGCTGGTGCAACCTCGACAGCATCCCCCGCGGCGGCGGCGGCAAGCCGATCTACCGCGAAGGCGACCGCACCTGGAAGACCGGCGAATACCCCAGCCGGCCGTTCCCCACGCCCACATGGGATACAGTGAAACGGCTGCGCGAGGCGACCGGCCTGAAGATCATGCTCAAGGGCCTCATGATCGGCGAAGACGTGGAAAAAGCCGCGGCGGCGGGCATGGACGCGGTGGTGGTTTCCAACCACGGCGCGCGGCAACTCGACCATACCGGCTCGACCATCGAAGCGCTGCCGGAATGCGTCGAAGCGGCGGCGGGGAAAATGCCGGTGCTGATCGACGGCGGATTTCGGCGCGGCACGGATATCCTGAAGGCGCTGGCGCTGGGCGCCGCCGCCGTCGGCGTGGCGCGGCCCTGCCTGTGGGGGCTGACCTGTTTCGGACGCAACGGCGTAGCCAGGGTCTTGCAGCTTCTGAAAACCGAACTGGCGCTGGACATGGGCATGGCGGGCGCGGCCAAGATCGCCGACATCGACCGCAAATTGGTCAGAATCCGCAATTGGGGATATACGGGAGGAAAGCAATGACGCGCAGAGAATTTTCCATGATGCCGGCCGCCGCCGGACTCGCCGCGGCAAGGGGCGCGGCGCAGACGGCAGCGGGGGGCAATTACCCGCTGCGGCGCCGGCGCAAGGTCGAAGTGCTGTTCCAATCGCCGGAGGGGCATCCCAACGGCCTGGAAGCGGGCGAAGACGGGCTGTGGGTCGGCGAGCAGGTGACCGACCGCGTTCATCTGCTCGATTGGGAGAGCGGCAAGCCGCTGGTTTCCTACGAAACGCAGTCGTCGAACACGAGCGGCCTGGCGGCGGGCAACGGTCTGTTGTTCGCCGCGGCCAACGGCCCGGCGAAGCTGCGGCCGCGGCGGCCGCACGACGTCGCGCGGGGCGGCCGCATCGTCAAGATGGACGCCCGCACGGGCAAGCACATCAAGAATTTCCAGACGCCGAGCGGCGGCGGGCTGCACGGCCTGTTGTGGGCCAAGGATTTCCTGTGGATCACGCAGTTCAACCCGAACAAGATACTCAAGGCCGACGCGGATATCAACGTCTTTCACGATTTCGACGCGCCCCTGCCCCGCGCCCACGGCCTGGGCTGGGACGGCGAGTTCATCTGGTGCATGTTCTCCAACGACTTCCGCATTCTGCGTTTCGATATCCGCAGCGGGCGCATCGTCGAGGGCATTCAACTCGACAGCAGCGACCCCGATCCGCACGGCATGACCTGGTGGAAAGGAAACCTGTACTACTGCGACGCGGGCATAGCGCCGGGCCACAAAGACAGCAAGAGCCGCTACGCCGGGGCGGTCTGCCGCATTCATGCGTAAAGCGGCGTTTGCGCTGCCGGCCCTTGCGCTGTCGGGGCTTTGCGCCGAACCGGAGGGCAAGATCGTGCGTCCGGCCGCCGGCTCGTGGTTGCGGGCCGGCGCGATCGAAATCGCCGCGGCGGCGCCCGGCGGCAAGCTGTCGCTCGACGGCGTTGCGCTCGACGCCGAGGAGCCGTTCCCCAACGTCTTTCGGGCGCAGGCGGAGGCCGCGCCGGGGGAACACGTCATCGCCCTCGAATGGGCAGGCGGCAGGCGCGAAGCGCGCATCTACGTCGGCAATTCCCCGCCCGCGGGCTTCCGGGCGTTCGTTGCGCATCCGCCGGCCGCGGCGGCCTGCGCAAGCTGCCACGGGCTGAGCCGCCGCGGCCGCTTCCGTTTCACCGGCGGCTGCTTCGGCTGCCACGCGCGGAAAGGTTTCGCCAAAGTCCACAGCCATGAGCCGCACGTGCTCGAAAGCTGCGGACTC
Organism: Bryobacterales bacterium; assembly: GCA_965242705.1. Lineage (GTDB taxonomy): Bacteria > Acidobacteriota > Terriglobia > Bryobacterales > UBA6623 > CATQHP01. The sequence goes on along the minus strand of OZ251486.1, from coordinate 1,964,385 downwards.
TGCCACAACGCCCACGGCTCGACCGCGGCGAAGCACCTGCTGCTGCCCAAGGAGCAGGCTTGCAAGCAGTGCCACAACTGAGCGGCGCGCGCGGCAGACCGATGCGGCCTCAGCGGTAGAACAACTCCACCAGACTGAGCGGAACCGCCGGGAAATAGGTCGTCAGCAGCAGCACGAGCGCCAACACGCCGACGAACGCCGCGTTGGCGCGGCTGACGTCCCAGATATCGGCTTTGGCTATCGAGCAGGCCGTGACCAACACGCTGGCGACGGGGGGCGTCTGCTGGCCGATGCCCAGATTGAGCGTCACCACCAGGCCGAAATGCACCGGATCGATTCCGGCCGCCTCGACCAAGGGCATGACGATGGGCACGACCAGGATAATCGCCGCGGACGAGTGCAGGAAAAGCCCGACCGCCAGAAAGAAAACGTTGAGCAACGCCAGGATGGCCCAGCGGTTCTCGGTGATTTCGAGCAGCGCGGCGGCGACCGCCTGCGGCGTCTGCATGGCCGTCAGATGCTCGCCCAGCAGCGCGGAAGCGGCGACGAGCAGCATGACGACCGCCGTTTGCATGCCACCCTCCAGAGCGGCGCGGCGCAAGGAAGCGAGATTCAATTCGCGGTAAACCAGGCCGCCGATCGCCGCCGCCGCGGCCACGGCCAGTCCGGCGCCTTCGGTGGCCGTGACCCATCCTGAAAAGATGCCGCCGAGCACGATGACCGGCAGCAGGAACGCCCAGGCGGCCTCGCGGAACGTCTCGGCCACGCGCCGCCAACGGAACGCCTGTTCGGCGGGGTAGCCCCGCTTGACGGCGATGCGGTGCGCGGCAAACATCAGCAGCGCGCCGCCCAGCACGCCGGGAACGATGCCGGCAACGAACAACTCGACGACCGAAGCCCCGGCCATCACCGCGTAGAGGATCATGGGAATCGACGGGGGGATAATCACCGCCAGAGTCGAGGCCGACGAGGTCACCGCGGCGGCGAAGTCCGCGGAATACCCTGAGCGTTTCATGGCCGGGATGAGGATCGACCCCAGCGCGGCGACGTCGGCTACGGCCGAGCCCGATATTTCCGCGAAGAAAAGCGAGGCGCCGATCGTGGCCATCGACAAGCCGCCGCGAACGAAGCCGACCAGCGCCGCGGTAAAGGCGATCAGCCTGCGCGAGATGCCCGTGGCGTTCATCACCGCGCCCGCCAGGATGAACAAGGGAATCGCGATCAGCGAGAATTTCGTCGCGCCTTCGTGCAGCGCGAGCGGGATGTTGGGCAGGTCGCGCAGCCCCGTCTCCGCGGCCATGGCGCCCGCGGCGGCCAGTCCCAGGGCGACGGCGATGGGAACGTCGATCAGGATCAGGGCGACAAGGCCGAGAACGATCGCCGCCAGCGTCATCGGCGTTCCCCGCGCTCCGGGCGAAGCGGCGCCAGAAGCTCCGCCGCGATGAACAGAACAGCCCCCGCCGGGATGGCCGAATAGACGACCCGCGCGGGCAGCCAGGGCAGGCTTACGAGAAAGGTTCCGCCGAGCGCCGCCAGCGTCTTCATGCCCATCCACGCGGTCAGCGCAAAAAAGCCGATGACGAGAGACTTGCGCAGCAGAAAGAGGGCGCGGCGCGGGCGGCCGCCGCAGCGCTCGACAAGCTTGGGAAAGCCGACGTGCGCCTGGTGGAGCGCCGCCAGAGCCGCGCCGTAAAAGGTGAGCCAAGCCAGCAGCACCGCGGCCGTCTCGTCGTACCAGACCAGCGAGTAGCCGATCTTGCGCAAGACGGCGGCAACGACGACCAACACCGCCAGCGCCGCAACCAGGAGCAGGACGACCCCTTCCAGGAAGCGCCGCATGGCGGCGCGCAGTTTATGGAGAAAGGCCAAGGGTTCGTTGCCGGAAGCGTCCGCGTCCGCTCCGGTCAATTGTACGCCCGCGGCAAGGGCGCCGCGGGCAGGGATTCCATCGCAGCCGTTCGTTTCACGGGCCGGCGGCGGCCAACGCGGTTTCGATCATCGCTTTCCCGCCGGGCGCCTCGGCGCTGAACTGCTCGAATATCGAGGCGCCCGCCGAGACGAAACGCTCGCGGTCGGCGCGGTTGATCGCGATGCCCGAGGCTTCCAGGTCGGCAAGCAGGCGCTTTTCGAGCTTTTCGGCCTGCTCGTAAACGTAAGGCCGCAGGTCTTGAGCCGCGGACTCCAGTATTTCGCGCATACCGCGCGGCAAAGCGCTCCAGCGCTCCGCGCCAGCCAGCAGATAGGCGGGTGTGTAAACGTGTCCGGTCAGGCTGAGATACTTCTGCACTTCGTGGAATTTCTGGCTGTGAATCTGGCTCAGCGGATTCTCCTGCCCGTCGATGACTCCGGTTTGCAGCGCTATGAAGGTTTCCGCGAGCGACATGGGCGTGGGGCTGGCGCCCATGCTTTGGAACAGGCGCACGCGCCAGCGGCCGCGGGGCGTGCGCAGCTTGATGCCAGCCAAGTCTTCGGGGCCTTCGATCGGCCGCCGGTTGTTGGTGATGTGGCGGAAACCGTTTTCCCAGACGGCGAGCAGTTTGAAGCCGCGGGCGGCGGCGTCCGCAGCCAGGCGCGGGCGCACGATGAGCCGCTCGATAGCGTCCATGTGGGCGCGGTCCTTGACCAGATAGGGCATTTCGAAAAGCCCGAACGATTCCACGGCGGACGACATGATCGTCGAGGGGATCGAGAAATCCACCGTGCCCAGTTTCAACTTGATCAGCAGGGTCTCGTCATCGCCGAGTTGGCTCGAGCCGAAGACGTTGACTCGCGCGCGCCCGGCCAGCCGCTCGTTGGCCCGCCGGGCGAACTCCTCGGCGGACAGCGCCACCAGCGAACCCGGCGAAGCGACGTGCGCCAAGCGCAATTCCAGCAGGCCGCTTCGCCCGCGGCAGCCGAGCAGCGGCGCCAGAAGCACCGCGGGCGCGAGAAGAAGAAGGGAACCCCGCCGCGCTACCAAGGCATTTCGCGCTTGGTGTAGCGCCGGCCCTTTTCCGCGGTCGCCTGCGATGCGCCGGAGCAGATGCGCACGCCTTCGTCGATCATGTCGGTAACGTCGTCTTCGCGCACGGTATTGAGAAAGGCGATGCCGTTTTTCTTGCAGGCGTTGAACACCGTAGCCCGCGCCTCGCGCATCTGCGGATGCAGCCGCGCGTTGGCCACGTGGCCGTCAGGCAGGTCGAGCGAAAGCCCCATGTCGCCCGGCCCCCACTCGGCGAAGCCTATGCCGGGAACCGCGGTCGAACGCTCGGCGTTTTTCAGCGCGTGGCGGTCTTCGATCTTGAGCCCGAGCAGGAACTCGCCCTCGGGGTTCAACGGCCACGGGTCGGCCTTGCGCTGGTATTCGGCGCGGGAAACGCCCCAGATTTCCGCGGCGTAGCCCTGGCTGCCGTTGCCCAGCAGGCCTTCGCCCAACTCCGGCGCGGCCGGCTTGGCGTGCGGATAGCGGGCCGCCCGCACCATCCACCGGATCGCCTCGGGCTCCCGCGCGTGGCAAAGCAGGATGCCGTGGATGCCGCACAAGAGCGCCTGCTGCACGACCCAGAAATTCGCCCGCATGTGCATCTCGTCGATGCCCAGCACGGGCAGCGTCGCGATGACCGCCGGCGTGCGATGGCCGCTGCGCGTCGGGCCGCTGTCCGCCAGTCCGCGCATGAAGCCGCGCAGCGCGCTGAAATCCAGCGGGCCGTGCTCCATCTCGTAATTGATGTAGTCGGCGTAGGTGTCCGCCACCTTGACGCCTTCCTCGTAGCCGCCGCGGCCGCCGGTGTAATAGACCGGCTGATCGTCGGCAAGCAACTCGATCGCGCGGTTGATGCGCTTCGGCTTGTAGTCCGTGCCGACCGGCGCGGCGCCGGCGGCTGCCGCCGCCATCAGGGGGGAGGCAAGAAACTGCTTGCGTGTCATGGCTGCACGATAGCGCCGAAACCGCGTCCGCGTCAAGGCTGGGCGCGCTTTTTCCGCCGCGCCGCGGCATCGGCCGGCGCCCCTGAATCGATCAACGATTGTAGTTGGGCGTTGGGCCGCGCAGTTTCTCCCAGGCCGCATCGCACGCGGCCAGCGCCTCATCGGGCAGCGCGCCGCCTTCGCAGGCCTCCAGGTTCTCCGTCAGATGCTCGAAGCGGGAAGCGCCGACAATCACGCAGTCGGCGTGCTGCGCCGCCCAGCGCAGCGCCAGCGCGGCCAACGAAATCCCGCACCGCGCCGCCGCGCAGCGCAGCGCTTCCACCGCATCGAAACAGGCGCCGTGCCAATAGCGCTTGCGGTACATCGCGTTGGCCTCGAAACGGGTGCCCGCGAGAGGCCCGGCGGCGAACGAATGCTTGCCGCTCAACAACCCGCCCGCCAGCGGGTTATAGCAGACGTTCGATATCCCGTAGCGCTTGGTGAACGGCAGATATTCCTGCTCGATGCCGCGCGCCAGGCAGTTGTACATCGGCTGCGCGACGGTCGGCGCCTGAAACCCCCTGCGCTCGCAAATTGCGGCGATCTCGGCCATTTGCCAAGCGGCGTAATTCGACGCGGCCGCGAAGCGTATCTTGCCCTCGCGGCGCAAATCGTCCATCGCGCCCAGGGTTTCCTCGATCTCGACGTCGTAATCGGGCTGATGCAGATAGTAGATGTCGATGTAATCCGTACCCAGTCGGCGCAGGCTTTCCTCCGCCGCGCAGCGGATCGCTTGCGCCGACAGCCCGCCGTATTCCCGCGGCGTTTTCATGCGCCCGCGAACCTTGGTCGCCAGCACGACGGCGGAACGCTTCGCGCGCAGCGCCCGGCCCGTAATTTCCTCGGAAACCCCTTGGTTATAGACGTTCGCCGTATCGAAGAAATTCACGCCCCGGTCCAGGGCGTAATCGACCATGCGCCGCGCTTCGCTCTCGTCCGCCTGGGAACCGAAAGTCATCGTGCCCAGACACGTTTTCGACACCGCAAGGCCGGTCTTTCCCAACGCAATCGTTTTCATTTTCGGCTCAGGCCTCGCTCCATGTTATCAGCGGGAACGGCATACGGGGCCGCGGCAGTGCGGCGGCGCGGACTGCCGATTCTCAGTGCGCCGCCACAGGTCCGCCTATCCCGAACGAACATGCGTTGCCGGAAAAAAGCCGGCGTTCCTTGACAATGGCCTCTCCGTGGTTCGCAATAAGGGGAGCGGCTGTTCGCGGGTTCAAACATAAAGGGCTCGCGCGGTTTTATGAGAAGGAGGTCGCCGGCGGCATTCCGCATCAGCACAGGAAGCGGATACTGGGCATCTTGCGGGCGCTGGACGGCAACACGCCATTGAAAGCGTTGGAAATGCTGCCGGGCTTCCGGCCGCATCCGCTGAAGGGGAACCGCAAGGGCCAATGGGCGGTGCGCCTTACAGGTAACCGGCGCATCGTGTTTCGTATTGAAGACAACGAAGTTTACGACATCGATCTGATCGACTATCACTAGCATCGGCCTTATGGACTAGCATTCGATCGCTTGCGCGCATAGGCAAGAGAGGAGCTTGACAATGATTGTCGGAGTAAGAGAGGACGCTTGGTTTCGGCGCAATCCGCCGCATCCCGGCCATATGATTCAGACCGGCTGCCTGGATGCCGCTGACGATTATCCGGGCATGACCGTAGGCGAAGCGGCCCGCAAGCTGGGCGTTTCGCGGGAATCGCTGTCGCGGGTGATTCATGGGAAGGCGGCGATCTCGGTCGATCTGGCGTTGAAGCTGGAAGCGGCAGGCTGGGGCGCCGCGGATATCTGGCTGGAATGGCAACTGTCCTACAACCTTGCCCAGGCGCGGAACCGCAAAGGACAATGGCCCGCCGAGGGCGCTGCCGCCGAAAGCATCGACCATCTTGAAGCAGACGCAAAAGTTCCCGCAACCGCCGGCGCGGCCGGTGGATAGCGAAACCGCAGCGCGGCCGCCGCGGCCCCCCTACGGGTTGGCGGGCAGCAGCTTCACGCCTTTCTGAATGGAAAATACCGCGGGGTCGATTTTGGCGTTGATGCTGTAGGAATTGGCGAAAAGCTCGAAAACCTTGTCGCCGTCGCGCTCGCGGCGGATGATCCACGGCAGCAGCGCGGAGCCGACTTCGCGGTAGCGTCCGAAAACGGAACGCTCCTCGTAGGGAATGCGCGTTTTCGGATCGCGCCGCAGATAAACCTGCCCCAGCGGCAGGCCGTCCGACTGGCGCAGATAAACCGTAATCGCCTCGCCCTCGGCGTCGGTGATATCCACGGCGTCGCAGGGCGTGTTGTCGATGATTTCGGTTCCCGTGTAGTAGTAATAGAGGCCGGGTTCGTCCATGCGGTAGCGCATGAAGTAGAAGATGTCGCGGCGGCCGGCGAGGCGGTAGCGCTGCATGTAGTCCTCGGGCTGCGGCGCCGCTCCGCGGTAGGTCACCTCGTAGCCTTTGCCGTTCAGAAAAAGCGCGTAGTAGTCGCCCTTTTCCGTATAGACTTCGCGGCGGCTGAGGGGCAGCCAATCGGGGCCGGCGTCCGGATTGGGCTCCTCGAAGCGGTCGTAGATCGTAATCCGCGCCAAACCGCGCACTTGGCGGTTATAGAAGGAATAGGCGCGCCCCGCGCGAACCGAATTGCGTATGCCCAGGAAAGCGCCGCCGCCGATCGCCTCGAGCGCCTGCTCGATCAGCCGCTTCCCTTTTTCCTGGCGCGTTTCCGCAAACAGGCGCGGCGCCGCCGCGGCAAGCGCCGCAAGCCGCCCGGCGAATCCGCGGCGCGTCGGCGTCGCTGACTTTTCAAGCATCCCTGTCATGTTATTGTTTCACGCTTGCGCCCGCGGCGGAAGCGCGCCGCCGGCAAGTACGGAATTTCCACCGCAAGCTGCGCTATTCTGCAAACAGTGGCTTCGGAAAAACGCCCATCCGCCGGGCGGGCGGCGGCGGAAGACCCGCGCTTGGCGCCGCTGCTCGCGGCGCTCGACAAGCGCCTTCCGCCCGGCGCGGCGGCCCAACTCCCCGCCCTGCTGACCGGCGTTGCAGACCGCGAAGCGGCGCTGCAGCGGCTCGACCGTTTCTTTTCCGCCATTCCCTGGACGCTGCGCGAAGACGACTACGCCCGCGATTTCCTGCGCGCCGCGCTCGCCGTCTTCGGCAACAGCAAATTCCTGTCGGATATCCTGCTGCGCTGTCCCGATCTGCTGCACTGGGCAATCGAGCCGCGCAATCTCCGGCGCGCCGTCCCCAGCGGAGAACTGCGCGCCGAAATCGGCTCCATCCGCGTCGATGCCGACGAAGCGGAAGCCGCGCAACTGCTCGCCCGCTTCAAGAACCAACACATGCTGCGCATCGGCCTGCGCGATTTCCTGGGAACGGCGCCCCTGGCCGAAGTGACCCTCGAGCTTTCCAATCTTGCCGAAGCCGTGCTGCAAGCCGCGCACGACCACGTGCGCTACCAACTCATCTACCGCTTCGGACGCCCCCTGTGCCCGGCCGACACCGGCCCGATCAACTGCTACTTCGTCGTGCTCGCCCTAGGCAAGCTGGGCGGCGCGGAATTGAACTACAGCTCCGACATCGACCTGATGTATCTGCATACGGGCGACGGCCATACCTGGGGGCCGGTGGTCACGACGAATCACGATTTCAACAAACAGACCGCCGTAAAGATGACCAAGCTGCTGTCGATGATGACGCCGGAAGGCTTCAATTTCCGCGTCGATCTGCGCCTGCGGCCGGAAGGCGGCGCGGGCGATCTCGTCGTGCCGCTGGCCTACGCCGCGGACTACTACTTCAATCGGGCGCGCGATTGGGAGCTGCAAATGCTGATCAAGGCGCGGCCGGTCGCCGGAGACCGCCGCCTCGGGCAGCGCTTCCTGAGCATGGTCAGGCCGCGGATTTACCAAACCACCACCGATTTTTCGCAAATCGAAAAACTGGCCGAGTCGCGCGACCGCATCCGCAAGCACCGCGCGCGGAACGGCGGCGCCGCGGTCAACGTCAAGCTCGACCCCGGCGGCATCCGCGACATCGAATTCCTGGTGCAGTGCATGCAGCGGCTCTACGGCGGCCGCGACCCGTCGCTGCGCAGCGGCGGCACGCTCTTCGCGCTGCAGCGGCTCAAGGAAAAGGAATACATCGCCGCCGCGGACTACGATCGCCTCTTTTCGGCCTACGACTATTTGCGGAAAATCGAACACCGCCTGCAACTCGAGGCCAACAAGCAGACGCATGCGCTGCCGACGCAGCCCGAGGCGCTGCGCCGCCTCGCCTTTCAGATCCACGGCGGCGAGGGCGCGGACGAAGAGCAGCGGCTTGCCGACGCCGTCGGCGAACACCTGCAAACCGTCGCCGCGATCTACGACCGCGTGATTCAGAGCCAACGGACGAGCGCCGTTCCGGCGGCGGCGAGGCCGCGGCCGGCGGGCGGCGGCGAGAGCGCGCCCGCGGCGGACGGACAGAGCGGCGTCAAGGAAGAGCGCTGGCGCAAGCATCTGCCGCTCTTCGAGAAACTGTCGGCGGATTTGGGGCGCACCTTCGCCGCAATCGACATCCGCCGCGGCGCCCGGGAGTTCGAGCGCCTGCTCGACAGAGTAGCCGAGCAGCCCGCCGCGCTCGCCTGCCTGCGGCAGCGCCCGATCCTCTTCGATTGCATCACCGACCTTGTCGAGCACAGCCCCTACCTCGCCGAGTACATGACCCGCTTTCCCGAAGACCTGGAAGAAATCGCGGCCATCGCCGAACAGCCCTACGGCGAATCCGAAAGCGCGTCCGGCGAGTACGCGCCGCGCGCCTCGCACCCCTACATCGAGTGGCTGCTCAACTCCGTGACCAGCGCGGACGAAGCCGCGGCCGGCATGCGCCGTTTCTACCGCCGCCAGATGTTCCGCATCCAGGCGCGCAGCGTGTTCTGGAGCGAACCCATCTTCACGACGCTGCTGCGCTCGAGCGACTTGGCGGAGTGGATCGTCCAGGCGGCCTACACGCTCGCCGCGCGCGAAATCGCCGGCGGCGGGGCCGGCGGCAACGGCATGAGGATCGTCGCCCTCGGCAGGCTGGGCATGCGCGAATTCGACCTCGACTCCGACGCCGATATCGTCTTCGTCGTTCCCGACGACGAAGCGCCGCGCCTGCCGCTGTGGACAAAAGTCGCCAACCGCGTCATCGACATCGTGAGCAGCCCCAGCGGCGCCGGACGCATGTTCAGCATGGACGCGCGGCTGCGCCCCATGGGCCGCGACGGCGAACTGGTGCAGACCGAAGAGCAGTTCCTCGCCTACTTCGCCCAAAAAGCCGAAGCATGGGAAGCCCTGACCTATATGAAAGCGCGCACGATCGCCGGCGACGCCGCCGCGGTCAAGCGCTTCCTTTCGCAATTGCAGGACGTCGCCTGGCGCCGCTTCGGCCTCAGCGACGACCTCCCTTCCCTGCTGATCGAAATGCGCCGGCGAATCGAAAAAGACCAAGGAAACAAGCGGCCCATCAAGTCCGGCGCCGGCGGGTACTACGACATCGACTTCATTCTGATGGCCTTGCGCCTCAGGCGGGCGGAGATGTTTTTCGAATCGCTCAACACGCTCCAGCGCATCGAGATCATCCACGCCACGGGGCTTCTCGACGACAACGAGCGCAATTCCCTGCTCGACGCGGCGACCTTTTTCCGCGCTCTGGATCACGCCATTCGCGTGCTGACGGGGTCGTCGTCGAGTGTGCTGCCCGCAGACCCGCGGCTGCTCGAAATGCTCGGCGGCCTCGTCGCCCGCTGGAGCCCCCTGCGTCCGCAAGAACAAGCGCCGGGCGCCCTGCTCGACGAGGTGCGCGCAGCGACGCGGCAGACGTTCAACCGCATCTTCTCCGAGGGCCGCCTGCGCGTCCCCGCCCCCTCGTCGGAAGCGCAAGCGGAGCCGTAACGCGGCCGCGCACGAAGCCCCCAAATTTCGATTCGCTAATCTGAAAGGTTGGCGCACCGCAACTCATGGCTTCTCGCCGCGAAAATCGCGCGGCGCGAGGCGCGCGCCTCGCCGGGCAAGTTCGTTTTCGTCGTGCTCGCGGTCGCGCTCGGCGTAGGCGTTCTCAGCGGAGTGCGCGGCTTTTGCGCGGCGTTCCGGCAAATGCTGCTGCGCGACGCCCGCATCCTGATGGCCGCGGACATCAGCGCGCGCATCTTCCACCAGCCCGGCCCCGACGAACGGCAGGCGCTCGACGCCTTGGCCGCCCGCGGCGCGGCGCTGACCCGCGTCATCGAAACGCCGTCGATGATGAGCAGCCCGGCCGTGCCGCGCCCGCTGCTCGTCTCCGTGAAAGCCGTCGATCCCTCCCGCTACCCCTTCTACGGCGAAATCGAGCTCGCTCCGCCGCAAGCATTGCGCGCCGCCCTGACCGCCGAAAGCGTTGTCGTCTCCGACGACCTGCTGCTGCGCCTGGACGTCGAAGTCGGCGGCGACGTGCGCCTGGGCAACGAGCGCTTCCGCATCGCCGGAGCGCTCGTCGTCGAACCCGACCGCATGACCGGCAGCATGAACGTAGGGCCGCGGGTCATGCTCTCGACGGAAGCGCTCGAACGCACCGGCCTGATCCAGCCGGGCAGCCGCGCTTCGCAGCGCTTCCTGCTCAAGCTGCCCGCCGAAGGCCTCTCCATCGAGCAGGCGCGGGAGGCGCTGCGCGGCGGCCTGCCCGGGGCGCGCGTCGCCGACTTCCGCGAGACGCATCCCACCATCCGCCGCGGCCTCGACCGCGCCGTCAACTTCCTCAGCCTGGTCAGTCTGATCGCCATGATCGTCGGCGGCCTCGGCGTCGCCGCGGCCATGCATGCGCACATCCGGCAACGGCTCGACGCCATCGCCGTCATGAAGTGCGTCGGCGCGCAGTCCCGGCAGATCGTGCGCATCTTCGCCCTGCAAGCCCTGGCCCTGGGCGCGCTCGGCAGCCTGGCCGGCGTCGCCTTCGGCCTGCTCGTACAGGGCGTCGCCCCGACGTTCGTCGCGCGCTATTTTCCGGGGACGCCCGCGCTGGAATGGCAGCCCTGGCCGGCGCTGCAGGCCGCCTCCATCGGCATCCTGGTCACGCTGCTGTTCTCGCTGCCGATGCTGTTGAGCGTGCGCAACGTCCGGCCGGCGCTGATCTTCCGCCGGGACATGCAGCAACCGGCCCGCTCCTGGAAAACCCTGCGGCGGCAATGGCGCGAACCCCTGGCGGTCGGCGCCGTAATCGCCGCCGCGCTGGCCGCGGTCGCCGCCTGGCTCGGCGACTCATGGGAAATCGGCGGCTGGTTCGCCGCGGGGCTTCTCGGCAGCCTCGCGGTCATGAGCCTGACGGCCTGGGGACTGCTGCGGGCGCTGAAGGCGCTGCCGAAACTCTCGCTGATGCGCCTGCCCGTCCCGCTGCGCCACGGCATCGCCAACCTGTACCGGCCGGGCGTCCACGCGGAAGCCGTCCTCGTCGCTCTGGGCATCGGCGTCACCTTCACGCTTTCGGTTTACCTGCTGCAAACCAGCGTCCTCTCGCAACTCATCCGCAGCGCCCCGCCCGATATGCCCAACGTCTTCCTGATCAATATCACCGAACAGGAACGCGGCCCGCTGGAAGACCTGCTGCGCGGCCATCCGGGCATCGACGGCCCGGCGGAGTTGCTGCCCTCCGTCGCCGCGCGGCTGCTGACCATAGACGGCGCAAGCCTGGAAAAACTTCCCCTGCAGGGCTGGAACCGGCGCTTCCGCGCCGCCCGCGCGATCACCTGGGCCGAGCGGCGGCCCGACGAAATCGAAGTCGCGTCGGGCGCGTGGTGGAGCGGCGAACCCGCCGAAAACGCCGTTTCCGTCCGCGAAGGCGCCGCCGAAGTGCTGGGCGTCCGCCTCGGCTCGCGCTTGCAATGGCAGGTCGGCGGCAAACGGGTCTCGGCGCGGGTCGCCGCCACGCACCGCGTGGAAGGCATCAGGCCGGGGTCGAGCAACGACTTCGTGCTCAACCGCCGCGCGCTCGAAGGCCTGCCCACAATCTATTTCGGCGGCGTGCGCATCGCCCCCGAACAGGCTGTGGAGCTGCAGCGCAAGGCGTTCGAGCTTTTCCCCTCAGTCAGCGTGATCAACGCCGCCGACGTGCTGACCATCGTGCGCGACGTGGTGGACCAGATCGCCGTGGTCATCCGCTTCGTCTCCGCGTTCGCCATCCTGGCGGGCGTCGTCATCCTGATGTCGAGCGTCGCCTCGACGCGCTTCCGGCGCATCCGCGAAGTCGCCGTGCTCAAAACGCTGGGCGCAACGCGGTCGAAAATCGGACGCATCTTCTCGGTCGAGTTCCTGATCCTCGGCGCGGCCGCCGGACTGATGGGCAGTCTGCTGGCGACGGGCTTCTCGTTCCTGCTGCTGGAGCAGGTGCTGGAAGCCGAAGCAGCCGTCGATTGGCTGCCCAACGTCTTCACCGTGGTCGCCGCCGCGGCCGTGGCCAACGCCGCCGGCCGGGCCGCCGGCTTCCGCATCATGGGCCAAAAGCCGCTGGAAGTCCTGCGCGGCGAATAACCCGGCGGCTTGACACCGGCGCCGCCGCGTGCGAAGATCGAATCAGTTGCCCTGCTCCTCAGTAGCTCAATGGTAGAGCATCCGGCTGTTAACCGGAGGGTTGTAGGTTCGAGTCCTACCTGAGGAGCCAATTTTCCCCCCGCCCCAACGGCCCGCGCGGTTCGCCAAGCGCCGGCGCTTTCCCGCAGCGGCCCCTTTCGGATCGAAAATTCCTGTAGAATGCAGGCAGAGCATTCCGGGAGAATCGATCCGTGGCGAAAATGATTCCCGCTTGGATAGACAGCCAAAGCACGGCTGAAAACCGTGTTTTCGATCTGCTTGCGAGCGATCCCGCAACGGAAGATTGGACTGTTCTGCACTCGCTGGGTCTGTCCCGAACGGCAAAATGGCCTTACGGCGAAATCGATTTCGTCGTGATCGTTCCCCATGAAGGCATTATCTGCCTGGAAGTCAAAGGCGGCGGCGTGTCCTGCCAAGAGGGTGACTGGCAGACCATCGACCGCAACGGAATAGTCCATAGACTGACGAAAAGCCCGTGGGATCAAGCTCGGGTATCCATGCAAGCACTTCGGAAATCGGTAAGCCAACATTTTAGAGAAAAAGCCTTGGGTTCGCTGTGCCCATTCGGATGCGCAGTGGTTTTCCCGGACGTGACCTGCCCCCCGCCAACACCGGAGTTCGAACCCTGTGACGCAATCGACTGCGAAGACTTGAGGCAACCGATTTCCAAATCCATCATGCGCGCAGCCCGTCGGCGATTGAGAGAGTTCCAACCGCGGACGGGCGAGCGGCTGCCCTCAGCATCAGAAGTCAAGGCCATCCGAAACTACTTGCGGCCGGATTTCGACAGGATCGTCGCAAAAGGTCCCGCGCTCGACCAAGCGGACTCAACGCTAATGCGTCTCACCGAAGAACAATACGCCGCACTGGACATGCTCGAAGAAGAGCCGCGCTGTTTGTTCGAGGGCGCCGCCGGAACCGGCAAAACTCTGCTGGCTCTGGAGTATGCGCGGCGGGCGGGCCGTGACGGTTCGAAAGTGCTGTTCGCCTGCAAAAATCTTCTGCTGGGACATTGGCTCTGCAAAAAGGCCGAAAACATGGATGGCGTTACGGCGGGAGCATGGTACGAAATCGCAAAAGATCTCATCATGGGCGGCAATGACGACAGCCTCAAAAGCGAATTCCAGAAGCAAGAGTGCGAGTTATCGGGCCAGGGTTACACAGGTCAGAACAAACTCTACAATGAACTGTATCCTCTTTATCTGGAAAGCACTTTGGATGAGAAGGAGCCGCCTTACGACGTGCTCGTAGTGGACGAGGCCCAGGACCTGGTCAAACCACGCATTCTCGACTCCTTCAATCTGATCGTACGCGGCGGATTGGCCGGCGGGCGTTGGGCCGTATTCGGCGATCCGCTGCAATCCATCTTGGACAAGGTGCGGTTCGTCGCGCCGTTCGACGGCCCGCACGACGTATTCAGCGATCCGCTGCATTTGTCCGAGCCCACCGAGTATCTTAAAGAGGCACTATCTTCCTATAGTGAATCTTTTGTAAAAGCAAAGCTTACGAAGAACTGTCGAAATACTCGGTCGATTGCAGAAAAAACCGCTAATTTGACGGGATTAGAGAGGCCACCGTTCACCCTTAATCGAGAAGCAGGGCTTCCCGTCGAACGTAGATATTGGAGAACGCCTTCCGATCTTCGGCGTTTTCTGGAAAACAGAATCGATCTTTTAACCGCAAAAGAAGAAGTGTCGATTCAGGATATTGTATTGCTCTCTCCATATAAGATGCGGGATTCAAGACTGTCCGGAGTCGAGAAAATATCCCGCTTTCCTCTAACTAATATCTCCAACGCCAAAAACGTTGCCGGCGCCGGAGAACTCAAATTCTCGAACATCAAATCGTTCAAGGGACTCGAAAGTCAGGTAGTGATTATCGTGGACATCGATCGGATAGACAAAGACGAACACCGAGCCTTCCTGTACGTGGCGATGTCGAGAGCCAGAAGCCTGTTAATCCTTATGATTCACGAAAGCATCCGGGAAGCGATCGAGTCGCACATCGGCAGAGACTGAAAAAGCAGCGTCGGTGACAAGTGCGGCGGCCGGGAGCGTAGCCCGCCCTCAGATCCGCAGATCGTCCAGGAATTCCGAGGCCGGATTCACTCCCGAGACCCACAAATAATCGCGGGCGCGCGTGCAGGCGACGTAGAGCAAATGCCGCTCCGTGTCGTAAACCTCCTGCAAATCGGCCTCGTCGGCAACGTCTTCGATCCGCTCCTGCAGCGGAATCGTTTCGTCGTCGCAGGCCATCACCGCGACGGCGCGGAACTCCAGCCCCTTGGCCAGACGCATCGTGCCGACCGACACGCCGCCCGCAGCCTTGCCGCCTTCCCCCAGAACGCGGAAAGGCAGCCCGGCGCCGCGCACCGCCGCGCGGGCGCGGTCCAATTCCCTTTCCGAGCGCACGAACACCCCGATAGCCTCCGCGCCGGCCCCTTCCGCGCGGCGTTCCCGCAGCCATGCCGCCGCCGCCTCGCTTTCTTCCCGTGCGTCCGCGAAAAGGCGCACTATCGGCGGCGCGCCGTTGAACGCCGAGACCGTGCCGCGGCGGTCTTCAACGTTGCCGTCCACGTCGGCCGACTCGGGAGCCAGCAAGCGATCCGCCTGCATGCGGATTTGATGCGACGTGCGGTAGTTGAGCTTGAGCGTCTGCGCCCTGCCGCGCACATCGACGCCCAGCGCTTTCCATGAAAACGGCGTGCGGAAAATGCGCTGCCCCAGATCCCCCGCGAAAAACAGGCTGTTCGGACGCCCGCCGCCCAACGCCGCCAGAAAGCGCAGTTGAGCGACGCCGATGTCCTGAGCCTCATCTACGACGGCGCAAGTGAACGGCGGATTCCGCCCGACCGCAAGCTCCGCGGTCAACAGGCCGAACATCCCGGCGCGGGTCGTCAGCCCCGTCTCCCGCAGCCCGCCCCTGACCCGCTCGAAGACGGCCCACAGCCTCTCGCGCTGCGCGGCGGGCAGGCGCGTCTTGCGCCCCAGCCGCTTGACGTCGAGGTAAGCCCGCCGGCTCTCCAACTGCCAGGCGTCAACGATGTTCTCCCACTCGTTCAGCAGAAACTGCGGACTGAAAGCCGTTGCCCCTTCCCGTTCCGCGGCCTGCTCCAGCAGCCCGCGAATCCGTTCCTCGTCTGCGTCGTCTGCGATGCGAAGGGAGCCGCCCCCCGCTTGGTAAAGCCGCTTGCCGATCTCGTCGAGCGATGCCGCCTCCACGCGCTCGGCAAGACGCGGCGGCTCGCTGCGCAGCAGCAGGGCGAGCTTCTCGCGCAGCGCCTCGGCCAGCGTCTCGGAAAACGTCGCCAGCAGCACCCGGGCGTCCGCGTCGGCGCGCGCCAGATGGACGGCGCGGTGAACGGCGGCAACCGTCTTGCCCGTGCCCGCCCCGCCGGAAACGCGCGCCGGGCCGTTGTAGTCCCGCTCGACGACCCGCCGCTGCGCCGGATGCAGGAACACCGCCCACTTCTCCCAGGGATATTCCAGAGCGCGCTCCAACTCCGCGGCGCCGCGCATCGTGCGGAAGCGCCGCTGCGCGTCGGGATGCTCGAAAGGGTCGGCAACGGCGCCCGCCGGCGCGGGCCGCGGCGGCTCGCCCACGGCCAGGCGCAGCAGCGCTTCCCCCGCCTCTTCCGGCAAATGCTCGGCCAGCGTCAAAATGCCGTCCTCGTCGGCGGCGCGCACGTCGTCCAGCCACTCGGGCGGCACGCCGCAGTCCAGCAGATCGCTCTCCGCGGCGCCGGCGAAGGGCAGCCGCTTGGCCGGCGCGCCCTCGACGTACGCGGGCACGACGATTTCGCGCACCGTCTCGCGCACCTCGACAAGCTGCGCCGCGCCCGTCCTGGGGTGCGTCTCCAGCTTGCGCCGCTCGGCCCATTTGTAAGCCTTGTCGTGGTGGTCCGCGTAGCACAACAGCAGGCTGCCGCCGGTGCGATGCACGATGATGCGGATATCCCGGCCGGCCCTGGCCGACCAGAAATTCGGGTCGCGGGCGCCCTCCAGCTTGTGCATGCTCAGCCCCGGCCGCTCGGGGTTCACCTGCAAATCGAAGGCCGCGTTCTTGACCGCCTTCTGCTCATCGCCGGTCAGCCTGGCCAAGCTGCCGGTAAACGTGTCGGCGATGCGAAACTGCATGTTCAAATCTCCGTTGCAATCGGTACGCCGATCCGATTCGCCACCGCGGTATAGAGATCGACATCGACTTCCGGCGCTTCGATGCCGATGACGAGGGCGTATCGGGCAACTCGGTCGTACTGCTTGAGCGCATGCCGCGTTTTCCACCAACCCGGCACGGGATAGACAGCGATGCATTCCCGGCTTGCGAGTTCCGCCGCGCTTCCCCGCCAGATGTCCCCATGCAGGGAACCTTTGCTGCGCTGCCGGGAGCCGATAAGCCATGATGAATCGCCGCCGCCCCGACCGGTTCCCGCCTCTTCATCTCTCGCCAACGCATTGATCCGGCTGCGAAATGCGGCAATCGATTCGCTTGGACGTTTGACTTCGAAACGGAGACCGTGCGAAGGATACCGGTAACGCGAAAGTACGCCCCGCCGCGACGGGTTGGGCTCAATAAAGTAAGAGAGCGTTACGCGCATCTCGACATCCGTCTCTCCGAGATTCTCCAGAGCATCGCGCGGCCACGGCAGATTGTGGATTTGCATCTCCCGAAGCGCGGGCGGTTTGCCCGTCTCTTTCTTGAAAGGGCGCAAGCTTTCTTGAACGACCATGTTCAGGGAGTTCGCAACGCTCCAGAGAGCGCGGTCGATATCGGGGGCGCCGAAGCCGCATCGCCGCAGCAGATTTGCATAATCCTGCTTCGACGGATTTCGAGGCTCAGGCAGAAATGCCTGTTTCATCGCCTCGGTCCACTTCGCCGAATGCGCGATCAGAGCGCGGATTGTCTCAGGCCGCAAAGCGGGATAGGCCGCCATCGTCTGCGCCGCAAGCCGCGAGGCCAGCGCTGTCGCGGCGCTGGTGGCATTGGCCGTGGTGAAAAGCCGGTCGGCCGGGCGGTGATGGGTCGTCAACAGGCTGAGACTGGGCATCGTTACGGCGCTTAGCGAATCCTTCGCGGCATTGCCGCCTTCGAACACAACATCCGGTTTGAACGGCTGCTCTTTACGCCATGTCAATGAGGTCGTGCTGAACGGACTCAAGCCGCCCTTCGGCGCAATCGGCGCATGGCCGCCCGCGTCCGTTTCGGCAACTTCTACAAGATCGGTGCAGGCGCCGACGGTGAGCGCGTTCCACGCCTGGGCCGGATCATGCACCCCGTCCGTGTCGTTACTGTCCGGGTAGCGGAGCCAAGCATGGTTGTCGTCGATATTTCCGGCGGATACGACCAGTAGGCGCGGATTGCCTCCCTGTCCGGCGGCGTCGGACGCCAACGAATCGAGCGCCGCCGACCATGCCGACGGGCGCCCGCGATCCCGGTTGTCGCGGGCCGTCACGGCCATTCCGAAGACCCTTGGCCGCGCCGGAGCGGTAATCTCGGGCCGCGCTGCCGCTTCCACCGTCAGATGTCCATGATGCCGGGAGTCCGTTCCTCCGGCGCCGTCCCGTTGCAGCAGCTTTACCGATTCAAGGCGGTGATCGATTTCCACAGGGGCGCTGCCGGCAAGAGGTTCCGTCAAATCTCCGGCAAGAGCCAAGCCCGCCATTTGCGTTCCATGACCGTCGGCGTCGTCGGTTCCCCAAGCAGGCTCGACCGTATGCAAATCGTCAGCAGAGAGCGCCGGGGCAAGCAACGGATGGCCGCGGTTGACGCCCGTATCGAGCAGGCAGACGTGCGGCGCATCGTCGCCGGCGGACGAATACCGCATCCGACCCAGCAAATCTTGAAGCCATTGGCTTTGTTCATCGAACGGTAGAGAATCAAAAAACTCCGCTGTCTCCTTCGCCCGCCGCAATTCGGCAATGCTGTTGAGCGTAACCATGGAACGCCGCATCTGCTCGGCGGACGCGCGGACCAGCAACACAATACGCTCCGGGAAAATCAGTTCCCCCTGCGCCGCCTGCATGCCTTGCGCCTCGGCCCGCTTGCGAAAAGCCGCGGCGCACCCTGACTTGCCGCGGGGCAGCCACACCTCCCACCAGAAAGGTTCCTTGTCTTCAACGGGAAACTCTTCGGGATCGTCCGTCCAGAGATCCCTGAGTCTCACTGCCCGGATATCTTGTATGGCGTCGATCAGCCGCCTGTTATCTCGGGCGCGGCCGGCGCTGTCCCGTTTCCTCTCCAGATAGCCGCGGACAAGTTTCTCGAAATGATCGAGCTTTCCGTCCGGTACGAAGACCGCGGCGCGGGTTCGACCGTCTCCACCGTCTTCACGGCGGACATTCAGCAGTTCGATCCCTTGCCTCTCCCGCGCCAAACTCTCGAAGGCAAGCTCGATACCGGAAAAGCTCTCGAACGCGACCTGAAGTCCCAAGCCTTCTTCAAGCCCCGCTTCCCGCTGGATATCCCGAGCGGCGTTTGCCTCCGCCCGAAGTTCGTCAATCCGGCGCAGCAGCCCTCCCCCGTGTCGAGATCGATCCTGTTCCGGGACGCTCGAACGCCTTCCGCCTCGCAGCGGCGAACGATACGCCTCCGTCTCTGTGACCCCTTCGAGGATGAAGTGGCGATTTTTCCCTTCGGTTCCGTTCGCCATGCCGAGATCGCGTCCTGCCGGCTACGCCTTTCGTCCGCCCAGTCTCCGGGCCATGCTCTTGCGCTCCGCGAGCATTTCCCGAATATCCTTTTCCCGTACCTGGCTGCGTTCCCGAATCAGAGCATCTTTCAAGACCTCGTTCGCAGCGCGCGCTACTTCCGCATAGTTCAGCCCGGACGCCGAACCGGCGAGCGCCCGCCAATCGACGACGCCGGCCGCGGTTTCGGCAAGACGCATCTTCAGCAACGCCGCAACCTGCGATTCGTCAGGCAAATCGTAATGCAGAACGTCATCGAAGCGGCGGAAAAGCGCGCTGTCGAGGATGTCGGGATGGTTGGTCGCCGCAATCACGAGGCTGTGCGAGCAGTCCTGCTCGATCATCAGTAGAAAGCTGTTCAACACCCGGCGGATTTCGCCCGCGTCGTTGTCGATTCCGCGCCGCGATCCGATAGCGTCGAACTCATCGAAAAAGTAAATCCCCAAGGTTCGGCCCGTGGCGTCGAATATCTGCCGCAGTTTCGCCGCCGTTTCGCCCATATACTTGGTAATCAGCCCATCGAGCCGGACTTGAAAAAGAGGAAGACCGAGCTCGCCGGCCAGAGCCGAAGCCGTCAAAGTTTTGCCCGTGCCGGGCGGCCCTACCAACAGCAGCTTGCGTCTCGGCGAGAGCCCGTGATCGAGTATCCGCCCCGCGTGGCGGTATTCGCAGACGACGCGGCGAATTTGCTCCTCAAGAGTTTTCCCAACGATCATTTCCCGCAGACGGGTCTTCGGGGAACGGACTTCCAGCAGGTTGGTCAATTCGCCGCGCGGACGGCCGATTGGCGCCGGAGCCGCCGCGCCGCGCCGACTCTTGGCCCGATCGATGATGGCGCGCAACTCCTCGGCGGTCTTGCCGTGCCCCAGTCTTGCCTCGTGGGCGGCAACTTGCATGGCGACCGAGAAAAAGCGGTCTTCATCGCCATCCATATGCGACTTGAGCAGCGCCTTGACTTGTTCCGCGTTAGCCACGAAGTTTTCCTCGGCGTACGATTGGCATCATACCCGAAAGACCTTCATCACTTCGTCGCCGAGGTGGTTGATGACCTTGACCGCGATGCGCCCCGACTGCGGCTTGGCGAACGGCCTCGACACGGCGCTGCGCAGCGTCTCCCACGCCTCCCGGTCAACCTCCGCCTTCAACGTCGTCTTCAGCGCCTTGTACGGGTCGTTCGCCCCCAGAAAATACGCCTGCCTCACGAAAAAACTCTCCTCGTTGTAGTCCGTGTCTATGAACCAGCAGGCTATCCCCTCCGGACCGTCGCTGCGCACCTCCCCGCTGTTCGGATGGAACACGTCCACCCCGCGTATCTCCACCTCTATCCGCCCGCCCTCCGCTTCCCGTATCTCGATGTCCGGCTCGCCGAAAACCACGAACAGATTGCCCCGCCCCGTGTTCTTCAGGTCGCCGGCCATGTGCAGATCGGCGTTCATCCGCGCCTTCAGCACCGGCACGGGACCCAGCTTGTCGAACTCCGCAGCCGGCGCCTCGTAGTTGAACGCGCAGGCGATCAGCGCGTCGAATCCCGCATCCGCCGCCTCTTGCGCCGCCAACACCAGATCCGACCGCGGGACCGTGCCGAACTCCGGGCCGATGAATATCCCAGCGCGCCGCTCCTTGAGGCGTTGGGATTTCCCCGCCGCCTCGTAGCGGCCCTCCGCGCAGACGAAGCGGCCCGGCCGGGGCGTCAGCGCAGAGAACTCGATCTTGTCTTCCTTGTGCGCCTGCTGCACGCCGGAGACCTTGAGCTGCTCCAGAATCGTTTCGACGAAGCCCGGCCCCTCGGCGCCCGCGGCGCGATCGATCAACTCGTCGTCCGCGCCAACGGCCGGCATGCGGTGCGGCGACAGGCTTTCGACGGTGAACGGGCCGGCCACGCGCGTTTTGCGCTTGTCCTCATGGGGCTTGTCGTAGAGATATTCGTAGTCGGCCTTGGCGGCGATGGAGGCGTCGATCTCCTGCTGCCGGGCGATGCGCGCCTGCCGCCAGCGGCTGTGCAGTTGCTTCGCCTCGTCCGGCCAGCCGTCGCCGGCTTCGCGCGGAACTTCCCACTCTTGCCAATTCTCTCGCAGAGTCTCGTTGAGCTTTTCCCGCAGCGGCTCCAGCTTCTTCTGCCAGCGTTCCCAGATGACGTCGATTTCGGTGTTGTTGGCGATCGACTTGAGCGTGATGTGCGGGACGCGCTCGTACACGAAGCCTTGGCGGATATCGCCGGACGTCGGCGCTTCGGGCGGAGCGGCGCCGGCGATTTCCGCTTCTTTCCGCTGTCCTTCCGGACTGTCGGCGAGCAGGTAGTAGGAGTAACGCGCGCCCATGATGCGCGCGCGGGCCAGCGCCAAGGCGACGCGGGATGTGTCGATGGTGATCCAGCGGCGGCCCCACTGCTCGGCAACATAGGCCGTCGTACCGGATCCGCAAGTGGGGTCAAGCACCAGATCGCCGGGATCGGTGGTCATTAGGATGCAGCGTTGAATCGGCAAAACGCCGGTTTGAACAATATAGTTCCGAGAAAGTTCTGCAAAAGTGTCATTCCATGATCCTGTTAAGCGCATTGCTGCAAAATCATCATAATAAAGAACGAAGTTGAGATATGTTCCGCTCGAATGAACACGATTTGCCTTTACGCATCTATTCATCCCTTCGAGTGTAGTTTTCCAGCTTCTACCATTTGATGGCGGGTAAACCTTACCCTGAAAGTCAAAATCGAATGTGCAACTTGCAGTATAACCTGATGAAGGCAAATTGATTAACCGAAAGATTCTGCTATTGGATGCAACAGATTTAACACCTGACCTTTCAAGATCGCTCATCGATCTGCGCAATCCGCCAAATTCTTCCACATACCTATACTGCGTTCCTAAATTTTTCTCTTTGTCTATGTATAGATCTCGGTATTTAATAGAGGAAATATCTTTGGCAAACCACAAAATATAGTCAAAGGGGCTAGAAATGAATTTTACACCCAAAGCACTATGAGTCCTGAATGGCAATGTCGAAATAAAATTTTCATTTCCGAATACTTCATCCATCAGCGCCCGCACCCGATGCACGTTCTCATCGCCAATCTGCACGAAGATCGAACCCGATTCCGCCAGCAGGTCCCGCGCCGCGGTCAGCCGATCCCGCAGATAGGCCAGATACGAGTGAATCCCGTCGCGCCAAGTGTCGCGGAAGGCCTTGACCTGTTCCGGCTCGCGGGTAATGTGTTCGAGCTTGCCGTCCTTCACGTCGCGGCTGGTGGTGGACCACTGGAAATTGGAGTTGAACCTGATGCCGTAGGGCGGATCGAGATAGATGCACTGCACCTTGCCGCGCAGCCCTTCGCGCTCGGCCAGCGAAGCCATGACGCGCAGGCTGTCGCCCAGGATCATGCGGTTCGACCAGTTGGCCTCGTGCCGGTAGAACTCCGTTCGCTCGGCGTCCTCCGGCAGGCCGTTGAAGTCGGCGAACAGGTCGAGTTGCTCGGCGGGCGCGGCGCCCTTGCCGAAGCTGCGCATCAGGTCGTCGATCAGCGCCTTGGGATGAACCTTCTCCTGGATGTAGAGCGGCGGCGCGGGCACGTCGAGCGCGGCGCGGTCCTGCTCGTCTTTGCCGCGCCAGACAAGCTGCGGGTCGAGGTCGCGGTTGCGCCGCGAGTAGGCCGCGCGAACCGGGCTGCGCTCGTCGTCCGCATCGACCATCGGCTGATACTCGACCGGAGGGATGTTCTTCCGCTTGGCCTCGCCGTGCCTGAGGCATCGACTTCAAGCGGCTTCTTGCTTTTGCGCGGCGGCATTTCTTATGATTCCCGGTCAGACTTTCCCGCCGCAAGCCTTGACGATATCCCAAAGAGAAATATCGGGCTTGTTGCGTATTTCAAAAAAATCGGCAAACAGCTTGTGCTTTCGAGTTTCGCCGATTCGGTGCGTCATTTGCCCTATGCCGGGCCTTTCCCGCGGCCGCCATACGAGCAATCCGATATAAACAGGTTCCTCGTTGCAATGCCCGTATTCCCTGTAAAGAGAAAACAGCCAGT
The DNA here is from genome assembly GCA_965242705.1 of Bryobacterales bacterium. Classification (GTDB taxonomy): domain Bacteria; phylum Acidobacteriota; class Terriglobia; order Bryobacterales; family UBA6623; genus CATQHP01. Next base: position 1,941,173 of record OZ251486.1, on the reverse strand, counting down.
CGCAGAAAAATTTGCCGTTAGCCAGTTGCTTTTCATGTTCATCGAGATTTTGGGTCTTCTGTTCAACGATAAACACATACAATTTCCCGCCATCGAAGAGCGCAACGATCGCATCGCACATTTTCGCCACGCCGGCAGGCGGGTTGGCTCCCAGAAATCCGAAAGGAGGTTTTTTTCGATTATCCAGAGAAAATGCCACGGAATGCCGATGGGGAGCATGCAATTTCACATTATCATCGAGAAACCAATCGCGATCCTCCCTATCCAGCCAATAGTTCTCGTGAATCGTTTTTTTGATAGTTTCAATCATTTCCCGATTTGTTGTCCGTATCGTTCCTGAAGGGTGTAGTATATATCATCGTTTACGGTATTCAAGCTGCGGATTACCTTGTCGAAAGTAACGGCATGGATACCGTCGTCCGAAGTGATCTTGAACGGTTCTATGGTCTGCTGCTCGAACAGGTGCGCTCCTACCTGCTCGGGTTGCAGGATTTCGTCGGTCTTGTATCTGTATTTTCTGCGCAGCTTCCCCTTTTCATCCCGATCGAGCATGATCATGGAATTGATCTCGCGCACGATATAGTCGCTGTGCGTGCTGATGACGATATGCAGGCCGGCGTTGACCAGCCTGGCCAGTAGCCGGGCAATTTTCAGTTGATTTTCAGGGTGAACGTTCAGTTCCGGCTCGTCGATCATCAGCACGCCGCCCGGCCGCGCTTCGTGCTCCAGGTAGAACCACAGGCCGAACAGGCTCTTGACCGTGCCCGATGTCATGTGCAGGCGCAGCGGCGCGGTTTTCTTGCCGTTTCGATTGGCCGGATAGGGTCTGAAGTCGATGCCGCCGGTGCGGGCGTCAACCTTGTAGGCGCCGCCGGCCAGGTCTTTCTTCAAGCGCTCGGCATGGGCGTGGAAGCTTTCCGATCGGAATTTCTGCTTGTCAACCAACTCGTTCAGCCAGTCGATGTAACGGGCGATGGGCGCGGCGTAGCGCGAACGGATGACGCCGCGCAGCAATGCGTTGATATCGATGCTCTCTCTGGAAGCATGGTGCAGCAAGGCCGTGCGGCGCGTAGTCAGTTCGTGGAAGAAAAGATGCAGGCCGCTGCGCTCGGCGGGCATCAGAAAAACATTCGGCGCAGGCTGCTCGACAATTGCCTGCCAATCGGGCTTATCCGGCAGCTTCGCCGCAAATCTTGCGCCGCTCAGTTCTTCCGGCGGCGCATTGAACAGATCCGCAAGCCCGTCCGACAGGACTCGATTGAATTCATTGAAATCCGGCTTCGGTTTTGCGGGAAGCTCTTTCCATGCCCTCAGCAATTCGAAGAAACGGTACAGCGAATACATCGCCCAGGTTTTGCCGCTGTTGTTCGGGCCGCAAAAAATCGTGAGCGGCTTGAGCGCGAAATTGCCGCGGCGGACGCTGCCCAGATTTTCAACGTCGAACGTCAATCCGGCTGAAAAAATGTCCATCGCCGCCCCCCTTGCCTCCATTCTATCCCGTATCGGCCGCGCATCCGCTCAGTTTGCGGCGCAGCGCTCGATTATCTCGTCGAACCCGGCTCGCACCGCCGCCTCGAAATCTTCCTGCATGGCGTAAACGCCGCGGAACTCGGCGAAAGCCCAGCGGCCGTAGCGTTGGTGATTGTTCACGCCGGGAACCCAGTAGGTCTCCATCGTCGATTTCTTCTCTTTGGCGTCTTCGCGGCGGTAGCCCTTGATCTCGACGACGAGATGCAGCGGATCGTCTTCGCCCCTGCCGTCATCGACTGCGACGACGAAATCGGGGATGTACGTCCGCGCCGCGGAGCCGTAGCGGTAGGGAACATCGAGGCCGAGGTTATGGTTCTTGACGTACGCCCGGACGCGGGGATGCGCTTCGGCCACGCGGCAGAACTCCGCTTCCCAACCGCTGTCGAGGATGACCCAGTTGACGTGGCAGCGGCGGGCGTCCGTGCGGTAGCGGTCGGGCCGGGACGTGTTGAAGTTGACGTGAGCCGTGGAGCCGACGGGGTTGTAGGGGTCGAGCACGGCCTTGACCGGGCGGCTGTCGATCTGCGTCCGCGTAATGGCCGCCGTGATGCGCTCGCAGGCCACGTCGGCCAGCTCCTGGTACATGAGTTGAGCGGGGTAGGTTCCGCCCTTGCAGACGAGGCAATCGTCGAGCCACTGCCGGACAATGCGCTTGAGTTTCCCGAAAAGGTGCAGTTCCGGGTCGCCGTCCGTATCGCGCCATTTGGTGAGGAGCAGCCGTTGGGTCAGGTGAAACAGCAGCGTCGAGCGCCGCAGGTCGTTGGTATGCACCAGATCGAGATTGACGCCCTCGCCGATGATGCCCTGATTCAGAGTAATCGACGGACCGATCATTTCCGGCGTAAGCTCCAGCTCCGAGTCCTCGTTGAACGCGGCTTCGAGCCTGTCTTGCGGCAACTCCACGCGGTAGCCGGTCACCCGCGGAAACCTGATTTCGAGCGCGTCCCTTGCGGGGCGCACGGCGTGGACGCGGACGACCCGCCGCGGCTTCGTCGGCCCGATGACGACCGGTTCGGCGGTAAAGTCGAAGGGAATGCCCAGCACGTCGGCGTACTCGACTTCGAACAGCCCCTCCGCGTTCCTCTCGTAGGACTGCCGGCGCAGCGCGCGGCCGACGACCTGCTCGCAAAGCAGTTGCGTGCCGAAAGCGCGCACGCCCAGCACGTGGGTAACGGTGTTGGCGTCCCAACCCTCGGTGAGCATCGACACGGAAACCACGCAGCGGATCGACTCGCCCAGCCGGCCGGGCTTGCCCACGGTGTTCATCACTTCGCGCAGCAGGTCGTGGTCGCTGATCTTGTCGGCCGCCCGGCGGTCGCCGCTGCGCTCGACGATTTCGCGCCGAAAACGCTCGATTTCGTCGGCGGCCATGGCGCGGAAATTCTTGTCCAGCGCGTCGCCGGACTCGAGCTGCTCGCTGTCGATCAACAGCGTACGCGGCCGCGCTAGGCGGTTGCCGTGCTCGTCGAAGTTGCGGAACAACGGCAGGCGGCCGTTCTCCAGGGTCTCGGAGCCGTCTTGCTTTTCGCGGATGAAGCCGGAAATGTAGTCGTACGCCAGTTTCGAGGTCGAAGTGTTGTTGCAAACGACGATGAAGCACGGCGGAACGTCGATCTCCGCCTTGCGCCACTCTTCGAAAGTCTTTTCGTAGTGGCCGTAAAGCGCCGTGAGCGCGGTTTGCATCTCGACGGGGATGCTGAGCGGGTCGAGCGCGGCGGCCTTGCCCCGCCCTTTCTTCGGCATTTTCTTGCGGATGTGCTCCCACAGATTGCGGAATTTGGGCATGTCGCCGCCGGCGATGTTGTCGTCCACCGGCACGCGCGGCAGCTTGACGATGCCGCATTCGATGGCGTCCATCAGCGAGAAGTCGCTCATCGTCCAGGGGAACAGCGTACCCTCGGCGTAGCCCGACCCGCGCAGAAAGAAAGGCGTCGCCGAGAGATCGATCGCCCGCTTGAGGCCGAGCTTTTCGGCGGCCGTTTCGAGCCCCGTGATCCACAGCCGGGCGGCTTCCTTGTTCTTCTGGGCTTCCTTGCGGTCGTCGCCCTTGAGCGCGTCTTCCTCGGTTTCGCCCGGCTTCTCGCGGTAGCAGTGGTGCGCCTCGTCGTTGAGCGCCATGACGTTTTTGACGCCCATCAACTCGGGGCAGACGCGCCGCAGCATTTGCCCCGGGGTTTCCAGGGTTGCGAGCGGCTCGCCGCGCGCCCCTTGCAGCAGCGAGCGCCCGCCCTTCGATACGTCCAGACGCTCGCGCAGCTTGAAGGCGTGGTAGTTGACGATGACGATTTTCGCCTTTTCCAGATCGGGCAGCATGTCGCGCGGAACCAGCTCGCGGTCGCGGTAGTAGCTGTCCGGGTCGTTGGGCTGCAAGACGCGCAGGCGGTCTTTGATGGTGATGCCGGGGGCGACCACCAGGAACCCGCGGGTGAATCTGTTGCTTTGCGGCCGGCGCGCGGCGTTGACCGTCTGCCAGGCGATCAGCATGGCCATGACGGTCGTCTTGCCGGCGCCGGTGGCCAGCTTGAGCGCCAGCCGCCGCAAGACGGGGTTGGCTTCGTTGTTGGCGTTTTCCAGATGATCGAGGAAGCCCCTGCCGGCGCGGTCGCGCGGGGCAACCTCGGCAAGCCAGATCGCGGTCTCCACCGCCTCGACCTGACAGAAGAAGGGCCGCAGGTTGCTGAAGGGATGGCTGCGCCAGTGCCGCAGCAGGCGCTCGGTTTCCGGCGTCACCTGCCATCGAGCCGGGTCTTCGATGCGCCGCCAGCGCTCGACCCGCGCGCGGACGCCGTTGATGATGCCCGCGTGCTCGTACTGCTGTTGCTCGGTCGAAAGCCCCTTGCCCTCGTCGAAGGTCAGCGCGGCCTGTTCCGCCTCGGCCGCCCCGCTCGTTTTCTTCGGCTTGGGAATCGGCGTGATGAACGAGACCGGCCTGCGCTTTTCGACAATCCTCTGCGTGGGCTGCCCCGCGGCGTCCAACTCCCAATGCCTGCCCGGAGGCTCGTAAGGCGAGTTGAGCACGGGTTGCTCGAAGAAGAGGTTGCTCAAGGCGGTCTCCCTTTCTGCATCATAACCGCGCCGCGGCCCGCGCTCAGAAACGGACGCCCAAGCCGACGCGCGCCTCGAGCAAGCGAATCTGCGCGCGGACGAAGAAACGCGGGGCCGGCGCGTAATCGACTCCCGCGCCGACTTGCGGCCAGATGCGGAATTTGGTCAGGAAAGGCTCGCCCGCGCACGGGTTCGGCTGCGAGAACTCGACGCGCAGCCGCTGCCCCGACTCCGGCAGGCCGCCGCCGGGAAGCCCCTCGGCGACGCAAGGGCGGTCGGCCAGGCGCCACAAGCTCATGCCCAGCAGCAGATGCGGGGTCAGGCGCCGATGCCGGAGCAAGCGCCAGTACAGCGCGGCACCGGCGGCCTGCTCCACGCGCTCATCCAGATAGGCCCGCTCCACGGCGATTTCCCGCCCCTCGCGCTCTTCGTAGTAGGCGGGGTAACTGAGGCTCCGCCGCTCGTTGCGCGCGTAGTCCATCTGCAGGCGGAACCTTCCCTGCCCCACGGTCGCCCATCCGCCGATGGGATTGCAGCAGGAGGGCGCATCCAGGTAGGCCTTGAACAACGGCGAGACGCTGACGCCGGCATCGAATTTCCATTTCGGCGCATTCGCGGCTTGCGCCGCGGCCGGCGGCGCGCTCAGCAATGCGGCCAAGCCGGCCCAAACAAGCCGGCGGCGGTTGCAGTGCGGCATTGCCTTGTCTTACCATATGTCCGCAGGGGCGGACGGGACATATGTCTTCAAGGGAAGGCGGGAACGCGCTCTTTTGAGCCGTCTGTCTGGGCCGGTTTGCCAAGCGGATGAAATCCAAAGAAGCGGACAGCGCTGTTTTCTTGAACTGCGTAGGGTAATGGCGATGGTCAAGGCAAAAACGCCGGTCGAAGGTCAACTTCCCTTGTCGAAATCGAGTCAAGAGGCACGGGACGAATTCCAGCGGCTCGTTGAGGAATGGAAGATGCAGCGAGGCGTGTCTTCCTCGATTACCGAAGGCGCGCTTTGCCCCGCCTATCAGAGAATTATCGGAATGGGGCCGGCGGCCATGCCGTTGCTCCTGCGGCAACTTGAGTCTGAGGGCGACGATCCGGATCAGTGGTTCTGGGCGCTTCGCGCGATTACGGGATGCCGGCCTGTCCCCGAAGAGGACTTTGGAAATTTCTCGAAGATGGCGCGCTGTTGGCTGAAATGGGGCGAGCGGAACGGGTGCGTTCGGTGAATCTTCCCGCGCCGCCGGGGGCAATCAATACACCGGCGTTCCATAAGGAACCGGCGTGCGGATTCGTTGCGGCGCGCTGACGCGGGCGATCTTCCAATCCCCGCTTTGCTTGTTCAAATAGAACTGCTGGACCTCGTTGCGCTCCGCGTAAACGTACTCCACGCGCACCCGCGCCTCGTCGTCGGACGCGAACTCGGGCTCGTTCATGGCGATGCCCTTGATTTCGCGGTTGCGCTCCTGCAGGAACGCCTCGAACTTGCCCTCGCCCATCTCGGCGAAGCTCTGCCGCAGCGTCTTTTCCATTTGTCCGCTGTAGCAGTCGAGGTATGCGTCGATTTCGCCGTCGCGCGCGGCGTCGAGCATGGCGTATATGACGTCCCGCGGCTGGTCGGACTTCGCCCGGCCTCCGCCCGAAAACACCGCCGCGCCCGGAACGCCGGCCGGCCATTCGAAAAGCCCCTGCTTCCAGCCGACCGCGGCCAGCGCGGCAACGATCAGCGCCGTCGTCACGGCCTGCGCCTTGGCGTCCTTGCTCATCGCGGCGGCATTACGGGGCGCCGCTGCGGCGCACGACGGTCAGATCGAGGTTGCCGTCCTCATCGACGATGGTCTTGCGGAAGCGGGGCAGGATTTCCTCCATCGTTTCGAGGAACAGGCGGTCGCGGGTGACCTGCGGATTCCTGGCGTATTCGGCGGCCAGGCCGATGAAGCGCGCCGCGTCGCCCTGCGCTTCGTGGATCACGCGCTCCTTGTAGCCGCGCGACGAAATCAGCATCTGCTGCGCCTCGCCGCGGGCGCGGGGCACGACGTCGTTGGCGTAGCCCTCGGCTTCGTTGACGATGCGCGCCGAGTCCGCGCGCGCCGAGGCGACGTCGCGGAAAGCGTCCGCGGCCTCGGGCGGGGGCGCCGCCAAGCGGATGTTGACCGTCGAGACGACCACGCCGAGACCGTAGCCGTCGATGAGTTGCTGGGCGCGGCGGCGCACGATCTCCTGAATGGCGATCTTTTCGGTGGTCAGCACCTCATCGACGGTGCGCGAGGCGATCTGGCGGCCGAGTTCCGCTTCGACCGCGGCGGCAACGGCGCCGTCAACGTCGGCGGCGCGAAACAGATAATCCGCCGGGCCGGCGATGCTGTACTGCACGACCGCGCGCACGTTGATGATGTTCCGATCGCCGGTCAGAAACTGCGACAAGACCGGCTCGGCGGGAATCGCGTTGGCCTCGTCGGCGACCTCGCCGCCGATGAACGCGCGCTTCAGTTCGCGCACCTTGAGCTTGTGGACGCGCCCGGCCGGCCAGGGCCAATGCCAGCCCACGCCCGGCGTCGCGCGATCTCCGGAAACCGCCCCGAACAGCGTCAGCACCCCCTGCTCTTCCGTCGGCACGACATAGACGCCCGACAGCAGCCACAGCGCCGCCAGCGCCAAGGCGAGCCGCCTGCCGGTCAGGCCGAAAGAACCGGAAAGCGCCGCCGCGCCGGCGGATTCCTCCGCCCTTTCCTCGGGCAACTGCGAAAAGTCGCGCATCGCCGCCGCTTACCGCCCCCCCGTCAGCAGCCGCAGGAACTCCGAATCGGAACTCAGAATGACGGTGGTGTTGTCGTCGAGAGTCCGCCTGTAGGTTTCGAGCGTCCGCGTCAGCTTGTAGAACGACGGATTCCGCGAATAAGCCTGCCCGTAGATGCGCGCCGCTTCGGCGTCGCCTTCGCCGCGGGTTGTCTCGGCCTGCTTGTAGGCCTTGGCCAGGATTTCCTCTTTCCGCCTGTCGGCCTCGGCGCGGATGCGCAGCGCCTGCTCTTCGCCCTCCGCCCGATACTGCCGGGCGATGCGCTCGCGCTCGGCGCGCATGCGGGCATAGACGCTCTGCTTGTTCTGCTCGGGCAGGTTGAGCCGCTTGAGCCGCACGTCGATAATGCGGATGCCGTACTGCTCCAACGCCGCCGCGCCGCTGCTTGCGGTCAACTCGTCGAGCATCTCGCGCGCCTGCACGTCTTCGGGCACGGGCGAAATGATCTCCTCCAGGTCGTGGCCCGCGATCGACGCGGCCAGCCCCGCCCACACCAGATCGTGCAAGCGCATTTCCGCCGAAGCCTCGTTGCCCACCGTCTGCAGGAACGTCTGCGGATCGGCAATCCGCCACAAGGCGTAACTGTCGATGCTCAAATTCTTCTTGTCGCGGGTCAGAAACTCCGACCGCGGCGGATTGTACACGCGCAGCCTGCGGTCGAAAAACTGCACCTGGTGCAGGAACGGCAGCTTGTAGGCCAACCCCGCCTCGGAAACCGTGCGCACCGGACGCCCGAACTGCGTCACCAGCGCGAACTCGGTCTCGCGGACCGTGAAGAACGTCAACCACAACACGAGCAGCGCCGCCAACGCCGCCAGGACGTTGCGGTTGCCGCGCGCGAACCCGGCGATATCGAAGGGTTCGCGGGGCGGCCCGTGCCCATGGTCGTGCTCGTGCTCGTGCGCGTGTTCGTGGCGCCGGCCGTGCTCATGATGGCGTTCATGATGCTCATGGCCGCGGCCGCGGCGGCTGCTGTGGTCGTGCATGAACTACTCTCTTCCTGCCCCTGCCTCTTCCTCGGGCATCTCGAAAGGCGGCGGCGGTTGCTGCATCCCGGCGCCGGACGGAGCGAGCATCACGCCGGCCTCGACGGTCCACAGATTGCGCCTGCCGCCCCGCGAATCGACAATCAACTTGGGACGCTTGGGCAGCACTTCGTCCATCGTTTCAAGATACAGGCGCGCGGACGTCGGTTCCGGCGCGCGCCGGTATTCGTCTTCCAGACTGACGAAACGCGCCGCATCCCCCTCGGCCCGGTCGGAGCGGGCGATCTTGTATCCCGCGGCTTCGCGCAGGCCGGCCTCGGCCTGTCCGCGCGCCAGAGCGACCTGCTCGTTGGCGTAGCCTTCGGCCTCGTTGACCATGCGGCTTTTCTCCTCGAGCGCCCCGGCCACGTCGCGAAAGGCATCGACCACTTCGACCGACGGATGAACGTCCTGGATGGCCACCCGCCGCACCCTCGCCCCGACGCCGTAGCGGTCGAAACGCCGCTGCAACTCCTCGGCGGCGGCCTTTTCGGCGCCGCGCCGCCCGGTCGTCAGCAGCGCATCGAGCGGCATGGCGTTCACCACCGAGCGCAGCGACGACTCCGCCGCCGCGCGGATGGTCGCCTCGGCGTCAAGCTGCCGGAACAGGAAATCGTCGGGCTTTTCCAGGTCGTAATGCGCCACGGCGTTCATCTCGATCATGTTCTGATCGCCGGTCAGCATCAGCGTTTCCTCTTCCTTGAGCTGGATGCGTCCGTCGCGGTGCTGCACGTCCCATTCGTAGGCCGGGAGCTCGTTGAACGACGCTGCCTCGGTCGTGCGGAAACCGATTTCGACGATGCGCACCCGGCGAGCCTCGATCCGCGTCAGCCGGTCGATCGGCCAGGGCCATTTGAAATTGACGCCCGGCTCGCGGTAGGGCAGCACGCGGCTGCCGAAGCGCTCGATCACGCCTTGCTCGTCGGTTTGCAAAACAAACGTTGCGGACGAAACCCACCACAGCGCGCAAAGCCCGGCGAGCGGCTTGACCAGACGGCGGCGGTGAGCCACCAGCCAGGCGAACCCCGCGGCCGGATCGAGCATCCGCAAGCCGTGCAAGACGGCCTGCCAGACGCGCTCGACGCCGACCCGCCGCCCGTACCGCTTCCAGCGGGAAACGCGCCCGGCGGGACGCTCGACCCGCAGCAGGCGCACCGAATTGAGCATGACGAAGATGGAAGAAATCTGGTGGACGCCCGCCGCCAGCACCGGCCCCATCCAGCCTTTCCCCGCCACGTAAACGGCCGCGACGTTGATCACGCCGGCGAACAGGATGATGTTCTGCCAGACCGTCGCCACGGCGTTCTGGGAAACGGCGAACAGTTTGGGCAGCTTGGCGATCTCGCGGTTCAGATCGACGGCGTCGGCGGCCTCGGCGGCGATATCGGCGCCGGAACCGGCGACGGCCACGCCCACGTCCGCCGCGGCCAGCGCCGGGGCGTCGTTGACGCCGTCGCCGATCATGGCCACCTTGCGCCCCTGGATTTGCAGTTGCCGGATGCGGTCGAGCTTCTGCTCGGGCAGCAACTCGGCCTCGACGTGGGCGATGCCCACCTCGCGGGCGATGGCGTCGGCGGCCTTGCGCCGGTCGCCGGTCAGCAGGACGACGTTGGCCACGCCCAGGTCTTCGATGGCGTGGATCGCGTCATGCGCGCCTTGGCGGGGCGTATCGCGCAACAGAATCGCGCCGACGAACTCCGCGTCGGAAGCAACCAGAACGGCCGTCGCGCCGGCGCGGTCGGCGGCGTCGAGATAGGGTTGCAGCCCCTCGATGCCCTGCTCCGCCAGAAAAGCCTCGTTGCCCGCGCGGATCGTCCGCCCTTCCCGCACGCACTGCGCCCCGCGGCCGGGGACGATTTTCGCCTCTGTCGGCGCCCCGGCGGCGAGGCCGCGCTCCGCGGCGGCTTCGACGATCACCTTGGCCAGCGGATGGTCGGAGCCGGCCTCGGCGGCGGCGCCCAGAGCGAGCGCCTCGCTTTCTTCTCTGCCTTCCGCCGGAACGATCTCGACGATGTTGAACTCGCCCGTGGTCAGCGTGCCGGTCTTGTCGAAAACCACCGTGTCGATTTCCGACGCCGCCTGCACGACCTGCCCGCCGCGCACCAGCAGACCGCGGCGGGCCAGGCCGCCGATGGCCGCCACCATCGCCGCCGGAGTGGCCAGGATCAGCGCGCAAGGGCAGCCGACGATGAGCACCGCGACGGCGCGGCGGACGCGCTCGGCGGTGTCGAAATCGGAAGAGAGAAAGTAAACCGCGCCTGCCGCGGCCAATATCGCCGGCAGGAAAAACCGCGCGTACTTGTCGGCGGTGCGAACTACCGGAGCGGTGCGGTGGTCGCGCGCTTCCTCCACCAGATGAATCAGCCGCGCCAACGTCGATTCATCCGCCGCGCGCGTCACGCGGACGTGGATCAGGCCGTGGCCGTTGACCGTGCCGGAAAACACTTCGTCGCCCGCGGCCTTGTCGCGCGGCACCGACTCGCCGGTAATCGGGCTTTCATCGACCGACGATTCGCCGCTCGCGACAACGCCGTCGGCGGAGATGCGCTCGCCCGCGCGCACCACGACGATGTCGCCCGGCGCGAGGTCTTCGACGTGAACCTCCTGCTCCTCGCCGCCGCGCAGCACGCGGGCATGGTGCGGAAGCTGATCGACGAAGCGGTGGATCGCCCGCTCGGTGCGCCCGGCGGCCCAGGCTTCGAGACCCTCGCCGAGCAGCATGATGAACATGGCCTCGGCCGCGGCCAGATATTCGCCGATGGCGATCGCCGCCGCGGCGGCGATGACGATGGCCAAGTCGGCGGAAATCCTGCGCTCGAAAAGCTCGGCGATGGCCCGGTAAAACGTCTTGTAACCGGCCAGCAGCGCCAGAAACAAGGCCGTGTCCCAGCCGAAAATGCTGTCGAAAATGCCCAGGAAATTGAGCAGCAGCAGCACGCCGACAAACAGCGTGAAGCCGACGTACTTCACCCGCTCGCGGCGGTCGCGGTTAATCGCGTGATCTTCAGAGACTACATGCACCGGAAGATAAAGATAGCAAAGCCGAGCGCCTCGGCGGAGGCGGCCGCCCGGCGGCGGTCAGGTCAGACGGGCGACACCGTTCGCAAACCGGCGCGCGCAGCGGCCTGCAAGATGCGCTTGTCGTAAGCAATGAAATCGAGATCGAGCGCGGAAACGCGCAGCGCGGATGCAAGCTGAACGGCGTCCATACTGCGCACCTGCGGAGGCTCCAACGAGGCCGCGAGATTCAAAATTCCGTCGTCTATATCGATTGTTTCGACGTATTGAAACAGTAGATGCGCCCAAATCTCAAGCCCCGGACTGCGGCGGCGAACCGCGCGCGAAACTTCAACAATCGAAAGAACGCTTGAAGTCAGCCTTGAATAGGCTTGCAAACTGCGTCTCAAAGCAGTCGATTCAGGCTCGTCCAGCACCAGCTTCACCAAAGCCGATGAATCGTAAAACCCCGTCTTCATACGCGGTCTTCCCGCATCTCCTGCAGATACCGGGAAGCGGTGCGCTCGTGGTCAACCTCTCCCTTTGGCGGTTTGTACTCGCTGAAAAACTCGCTCAAGGGAGCCTTGGCCGGTTTCACGATGCCTTCGTCGATCAACTTTTGCCAAGCCTCCTCATCGTTCTCATCATTGCGAGACGGCCTGAGCACGGCGACGGTCTTGCCCCTGTCGGTAACCGAAAACCTCTCGCCGGCCTTGACCTTGGCGATGTAGCCGCTCAGGTTGCGGCGCAATTCCCCGATGCCTACGCTTTCCATGCCTTCAGCATACTCCATTGCTCGAAAAGCTCGGCGATGGCCCGGCAAAACATCTTGTACCCGGCCGGCAGCGCCAAGAGCAAAGCCGAGCGCCTCGGCGGAGGCGGCCGCCCGGCGGCGGTCAGGTCAGACGGGCGACACCGTTCGCAAACCGGCGCGCGCAGCGGCCTGCAAGATGCGCTTGTCGTAAGCAATGAAATCGAGATCGAACACGGAAACGCGCAGCGCGGATGCAAGCTGAACGGCGTCCATACTGCGCACCTGCGGAGGCTCCAATGAGGCCGCGAGATTCAAAATTCCCTCGTCTATCTCGATTGTTTCGACGTATTCAAAACAGTAGATGCGCCCAAATCTCAAGCCCCGGACTGTGACGGCGAACTACGCGCGAAGCTTCAACAATCGAAAGGGCGCTTGTGGCCCGCCTGGAATAGCCGTCCAAGCTGCGTTTCAATGCAGTCGATTCAGGCTCGTCCAGCACCAGCTTCACCAAAGCCGATGAATCGCAAAACGCCGTCTTCATATGCGGTCTTCCCGCATCTCCTGCAGATAGCGGGAAGCGGTGCAGTCGTGGTCAACCTCTTCATCCGGCAACTCGTACTCGCTGAAAAACTCGCTCAAGGGAGCCTTGGCCGGTTTCACGAGGCCTTCGTCGATCAACTTTTGCCAAGCCTCCTCATCGTTCTCATCATTGCGAGACGGCCTGAGCACGGCGACGGTCTTGCCCCTGTCGGTAACCGAAAACCTCTCGCCGGCCTTGACCTTGGCGATGTAGCCGCTCAGGTTGCGGCGCAATTCCCCGATGCCTACGCTTTCCATGCCTTCAGCATACTCCGTTGACCGCGGCCATGCGGCATTGCTAACTTGGAATGCGCCATGCGCCGCGCGTCACTCGGCCTCGCCGCCGTTCTCTCTCTTCTCTCCTTCGGCTGCTCTGCTTCAAGCAGCTTCCGCAGCGACTGGGACCCCGCCGTCGAGCGTCCCTGGATCGGCCCCGAATACTGGGCCAACCCCCTGCACGAATGGCGCCTGCGCAACGGCCGCATCGAAAACATCGTTGCCGGCGGCGACCGCAACGTTTTCCTGCTGACGCGCGAACTCGCCGACCGCCCCGGCGATCTGTCGATGCGCGTCACCCTGGGCCGCCTGGAAGAAGACGACGCGCCGCTCGAAGACGGCTGGGTCGGCTTCCGCGTCGGCATCCGCGGGTCGTTCGACGACTACCGCGACAGCGCCGTGCGCGGCGTCGGCCTGAATTGCGGCGTCACCTCCGACGGCAGGGTTTTCATCGGCTCGCTCGAAGGCGTCGAACCGCGCCTGGAAGGCATCGATTTCTCCCGCCTCGAAATGACCCTCGACGCCGAGCCCAACGGCGCAGCCTACCGCCTGACCCTGCGCGTCGATGACGGCGGCCGCTCCGTCGAACACCAGGAAACCGACATCGCCCCGGAAGCGCTGACCGGCGGCCTGGCGCTGGTCTCGAGCTCCGGCCCCGTGCCCGACTCGCCCCCGGAAAACCGCCAGATCAGCGAAAACGGCTGGGCGCTCAAGCCGGGAACCGCGCGCGGCGGCAATCTGCGCTTCTGGTTCCGGGACTGGAGCGTTTCCGGCGGCAAGGTTGACGCCGACGCCGGCCGCGCCTTCGGCCCCGTGCTTTTCGCCATGCACACCCTCAGCCGCGGCGTGCTCAAGCTCAACGCCATGATCGCGCCCGTCGGCAACGGGCCGCGCGAGGCGGCGCTGGAAATCGAACGCAACGGCTCGTGGCGGCGCATCGCCGAGGAAACCATCGACCCCGACGCGCGCACCGCAACCTTCCGCGTCGCCGACTGGGACGACACGGTCGATACCCCCTACCGCGTCGTTTACGACGGCCATTACTGGGCGGGAACCGTGCGCAAAGACCCCGCCGACAAGCCCGAAATCGTCGTCGCCGCCTTCACCGGCAACAACGACCTCGGCTTTCCCCACAACGACGTCGCGCGCAACGTCAGGCATCACGCCCCCGACCTGCTGGCCTTCACCGGCGACAACGTTTACGAGCGCGTCGGCGAATACGGCATCGTCCGCGAGCCGACCGACGCGGCCATCCTCGACTACCTGCGCAAGTGGCACGTCTTCGGCTGGGAATACGGCGAGTTGCTGCGCGATACCCCCGCCGTCGCCCTGCCCGACGACCACGACGTGTACCAGGGCAACATCTGGGGCGCCGGCGGACGCAAGGCCGTCGGCTACGGCAAGCCGGGGCAAGACCAGGGCGGCTACACCATGGACCCGCGCTTCGTCCGCGTCGTGCAGACCACGCAAACGGCCAATATGCCCGACCCCTTCGACCCGACGCCGGTCGAACAGGACATCGCCGTTTACTACACCGACCTGCTGCTGGGCGGGGTCAGCTTCGCCATCGTCGAAGACCGCAAATGGAAAGATTCGGCAAGCGTGCTGCTGCCGCAGGCCGATATCGTCAACGGCTGGGCGCAAGACCCGCGCTACGACGCCGCCAAAAATTCCGACGACCCCGACTTCCCCCTGCTCGGCGAGCGCCAGGAGCGCTTTCTGGAGGAATGGGCGCAAGACTGGGAAGGCGCATGGATGAAGGCGGCGATCTCGCAAACCATCCTGGCCGACGTCTGCACCCTGCCCAAAGGCGCGACGACCGACGCGGTCACGCCCCGGCTGCGGGTCAACGCCCCGGGCGAATACCCGGCCGGCGAATGGCCGGTGCAAGACCACGATTCCAACGGCTGGCCGCAGTCCGGGCGCAACCGCGCCGCGCGCCTGCTGCGCAAGGCCTTCGCCTTCCACGTCGCCGGCGACCAGCACCTCGGCAGCTCGCTCCAATACGGCGTGGAGGACTGGAACGATGCAAGCTGGGCCATCTGCGTTCCCTCCGTAGCCAACATCTGGCCGCGGCGCTGGTTCCCGCCCAATCCGGGCCGGAACCGCAAGCAAGGCGCGCCGCGCTACACTGGCGAATACCTCGACGGCTTCGGCAACAAGATTACGGTCCACGCCGTCTCCAACCCGGAACGGAACGGCATCGAGCCCGCCGCGCTGCACGAGCGCGCGCCCGGCTACGGCATTATCGCCTTCAACCGCGAGACGCGCAAAATCCGCTTCGCCAACTGGCCGCGCTGGGTCGATGCCGCCGCGCCCGGCGCGAAACCCTACCCGGGCTGGCCGATCGAAATCGACCAACTCGACAACGGCCTGCCAAGCGCCTACGCCCTGCCCGAAGTCTCCTCCGATTCGCCCGACCCGGTCGTGCAGGTCATCGACGAAAGCAGCGGCGAGATCGTCTATACCGTGCGCATCCAGGGCAACAGGTTCACGCCGAAAGTGCGCAAGCGCGGGAAATACACGGTCAAGGTCAACGAAACCGCCCGCCGCGGCCAAACCGCGCAGTAGCCCGCCGGCGCGCGGCAATCAGTAGGCCGGCTGCGCTTGCCCGCTGCTGTTCAGGACAAGCGGGCGCGCGAGTTCGAAACCGCCGTCCGTCCCTTGCCTGACGCTGTAGTTCTCGACGCGGTTTCCCTCGACAACGGCCAACCCCTCTGCCGTTCCCAGATACAGGCCGCCCCGCCAACGCGCGATAAAGCTGACGAGGGGCGCGTCGAACAAGCGCGGCAGGCGGCCGCCCGCGAGATCCCAGCGCAGCAGCCCGCCGGAACGATCGCCGTACTCGCCGCGCTGCTTCAACCCGAGCCAGAGCGTATCTTCCTCGACCAGCAGCGCCGAAACGGAATAATCGCGCACCGCCGGCGGCGAGAAAATCACGTAACGCCGCGCGGTCATGTCGAAGTAGCCGAAACCGCCCGCGCCGGCGTACCCTTCCGAATCGTAGAAGGTCTTGCCGAACCACAACCGATCTGCGAATACCTGCCGATGGCCGATGGCTTCATCGATTTTCCATTGTCCGTATCCCGATGCATGTTTTTCCGGCCTTGCCCCGCGCAGGCGCTCCGCGTCCGACACGGGCAACGGATACAGGTCGGCGCCTTCGCGAACGCCGACGGCCTTGCGGCTGCGGTAGCCGTCTTCGACCGTCTCCACGGAAAAACGCCCCTCGGGGCCGAAACGCAGCGGCCCCGAGGCCTCGCTCCCGCCGCCGAACTCGTCGTCGATCTCCGGCGCCCATTCCGACTCGGGAACCGGCTCGAAACCGCCCTCCGCCGCCGGACGGAAAACCAGAATCCGCACGGACGGGTCTTCGAAAGGCCCGGCCCGGCGATCGTTGCGCAGCACGAATTGCGGCGGCTGCCGCCCCCGGGCAACCGCCGCCGCCCTGAAATGCCGCCAAACCGCCTGCCCGCGAAAGCGCTTCGCGGCGGCATCGAAGAAAAACCCGATACTCGGGAAACGGGAATCTCCTTTGCCCGCAAGATGCTTCAGGACGATTTCGCTCTCCGTCAGCCGCTCGACTACAAAGTGCGCGTCGGCAAGCGCCGGGTTGCGCACGACCGTCAATTCATGGACGCGGCCGGGATTTTCGCGCTCCTGCAGGAACAGCCCCAGCAGGGAATCCGGCCCCCACGACGGCGCGCCGTCCGGCGGCGCCCGCCGCAGCGCCTCGCGTACGGCCCACGCCTTCCCGTCCCGCCAACACGACCCGTTCCCCCAGGCAACGAGCAGAGTGCAGCACTCGTGAATCGGCGCGGAGAGCGAATCCCTGAAATACGCCGCTTCCGGCGAGCGGCGCTGGGCAAGGTGCTGCAAAAACGGGACCGCCGTGTCGTGGGCGCAACCGGAGCCTCGTTGCTCTTGGGCAAATGCCGCAACCCCGAGGAAAACCAACAGGGCCGCGCGCAACCACTTCACGGGCTTCAATATACCGCCCAGGCGATGACGACCGCGGCCGCGGAAAGAAGGAAAAACCCGATGGGCAGGCCGGTTTCGACGATAGTCAGCTTCCAGTAACGGCTTCGGTTCCTGCCCTCTTCGAGCAACTCCCACTCGCGCTTGAAAAACGGATAGGCGAGTTCTTTCTCCAACTCGTGCAGCGCCTTGAATTTCCCTGTGTTCAGTTGGCGGTACGAACGGATGACGATGTACCAGGACGCCGAAAGCAACGCGCCCAAAACGCCGCCCGCCGTCAAAATCGCCTTGACGGGAATCGCTCCCGCCCCATAGCGCAGAAAAGCGGCAAGCAGAACCGGAATCACCGTCAACAAGCTGACGTAAAGCCTGTTCGCCCCCTCCCGCCTCTGGCTCACCCTGTCCGCAAGCTCGGCGTGCAGCTTGTAGATTTCCAACAATTCCCCTTTGTCTTCGCCCATAGTGATGATCCTACGCTAACTCCCTGATCGCCGAAACAATACTTCCGGTATTCCAATAGACAGTTCGAACTGCATATTGCCTGACAAGAGCTGATATTCTTTCACTTCCCCGCGGTCTTACCGCGATAACAGGTTTCGGATTATTGAATTCTGCTTTTGCTATTCGTATTTCTTTGTCGATCCATTTACTGTAACTTGCATAAACCCCTGCGTTTACCAAAACCACATGACAAAGCCTTATTTTGTTCGAAATGGCTTCTTGCAATTCTCTATCAGTTCCTTTCGTGTGTATGGGATCATCTTTTGGTACCGAGTAGTCCTTGAAATTAAAGTACGCTTTATTCTGGAGCAAACGTATCAGCCCCAGATAATCATCCGAATACGACCAGGAATGACTGATGAACAAGTTGTAGGTTTTCATGTCCGAACCTCCCTGCGCTCACCCTACAGTAGGCCGTCGGCGTTGTCAAGCGCCTTGCGAACCCTACAGCCCCATGCGGTACTTGATGTCGTAGTTGACGATGAAATCCAGCTCTTCATCTGTAAAGTCGTAACTCTGCGCCAAAACGCAATCAATTTTGTCGATAATAGGTTTTGCCATTTTGGGGATGATACATTGAACGCGAAGAACATCGTGCTTAAATTTCATAGTGCGAAATTCTGATGTTTCTTGTAGGCATCTCGAAAGTTCTGAAGCCAGTTCGATCCATGTTTTCTCTTTGCCATTCACGACAAGTGCAAAATCAATGTGAAACCCATCCACCTCACGCCGATTTAGATGACGACAGTCTGTAAATACGTTAACGAAATATCGAAACAATGACGAATTCAGCAAGCACAATGCGAGAGCGGCATGAGCAGCGGATGAAAACCGAAGTTCTTTTAATTCCGTAGGAGGCCGCAGCCTGTTTTTACTGTCATAAACTTCGGGAACAAAATTCAAACACTGCAGGAAATTATGCACTTTGCGAGAATAGTATGTTTTATGGTCTCCGTCACATTTATGTTCTCCGAGTGTTTTATTGTGCTTCCAAATTTTCCGAATAATCGAATGCTCCAATTGTCGGCTGATTTTAGGGAGGCTATCACTAAAATAATTGCATTCAACTTGTTCGTACATTAGACAATCGAACAGGTGCCCCCTTTCGACAGCTTTCCATCGATGGCATTCTGTCACGTTGTGAATTGGGTTTTCCGTGTTTTGGTTCTGTATTAAATGTATCGATAGTTGTATGTGATGCAATCCATCGAAAAGACGGGAAGGTCTATCATCGTATGACGAGAAATGCCCCGAGTACTGAAAAACAATGTCCTGAAGCACTTTGTATCCGTTCGTCGAAACAGACGATACAGGGACTATGAAACCAAGTCTGCCCATACGTCGCGACAGTTTCAGGCTACGCTCCATGATTGGAGGATAGAGATTCCTTGTCGCAACGGAAGATAGATCCCGTATTCTATATTCCGTCACAGTGCGGAGTTCTTTGTACGGCGGGTTGCCGATCACCACGTCAAAGCCGCCGCCGCGCACAATGCCGTAGAACTCGACGAACCAGTGAAACGGCTGATGGC
Source organism: Bryobacterales bacterium (assembly GCA_965242705.1). Taxonomy (GTDB): domain Bacteria; phylum Acidobacteriota; class Terriglobia; order Bryobacterales; family UBA6623; genus CATQHP01. The sequence goes on along the minus strand of OZ251486.1, from coordinate 1,922,171 downwards.
CTTCGCGCCACTTCGCATAAGCCGTTTCATTGTCGGCTTCGATGCCGTACTCCCCGGCCAAGTGCCGGTCCAACTCCTCCCGCAAGCCGGCCATCCGTTCCCGCAGCTTCCGCTTCGATTCGGCGAGTTCGCCCGCATCCATGCCCTGCTCGGTCTGCATTTCGCGGAATATGCGGAAAATGTCGTCGGCATCCTTCGCTTTTTCTTCAACCCGCTTCAGCGCTTCTTCCTCCTCCCGGTAGAGCATCCTGCGCTGGCCGCCGCCGTCCGTTGCGAAGGCTTCGCGTATCTCCGCCAACGAAGTAAAGCCGACGAGCGTATTGCCCGCGCGGATGTTGAAGTCGATATCGGGCAGCGGCTCGATCTGCTCCCGGCTTTCCAATTGGGCGACGAGCTTCAGGAACAGCCGCAGCTTGCAGATTTCCACGGCCTCTTGCATGATGTCCACGCCGTAGAGGTTTTCGACAACAATGGATTTGAGGATGAAGTAGCGCTCGCTGGGGTGCGCCGCGACGTTCTCCAGCGCCTTGCGGAAGTCGCTCAGGTACTCCGGACGGCGGCGGCGCGGCGAGCGTTCGACGTCACCGAGAAACCCGCGCATGGCCTCCAGGCAGGCCAGATAAAGCGGCTCCAGGATCTGTATCGCGGCGAACAGGAACGCCCCCGAACCGCACGTCGGGTCGAGAATCGAAACCTTGCCCAACGCCTGCTGGAAGGCGCGCACCAGTTCCGGCCCTTCGCTCTCGGCTATCGCGTCGCGGGCGAATTGCTCGACGTCGAGATTGAGGGTAATCAGGTCGTCGATCGAGGCGGCTTCTCCCGCCGCGAGCTTGGCGCGCGCCTCTTCATAACGCCGGCGTCGGGCCACGTGCTCGCGCCAGGTTTCGGTCGGCAGCGCGTACTCGGGCGCCGCCGGCTCGTTCCAGCCGCCGCGCCGGGATACGTCATCGAGCCCGGCGGCGATCTCCGGCGGCAACTCGCGCTCCATGCCGCGGCGCGCGGCCGCGTAAATGTAGCGATCCGGGTCGTCCCGCAGCAGCCGCCACACGCCGCCCTCGGGGGCGAAGGCGACGGGGCAGGCCTTGCGCGCCCGGTCGAACAGAAACGGAACAATCGTGTTGCGCCCGATGTAGCCGGTGATGTCCTCTTTGGTGTAGTAGGCGCCCATCTGCTTCTGGTTGATGTATTTCTCGAAGATGTGCCCCAGCACGTCGGGGTTGATCTCGTTGTCTTCGCGCAGCGGCCGGTCGTCGAGATGCCACTGGTAGGCGTCGAAGAAAGCGAACACCTTGGCGAACGCCTCGTCGGGTATCTCGATCGCCGCGTTGCCCCGCTCCAGATCGTGCTCCTCGAACAGGCCGCCGTTGAGATAGGGAACCTTGCCCAGCAGCTTCTCCAGAGCCGGGTCGCGCTCGTTCTCGGGCAGCGCCAGCCCCTCGTGAAACAGCTTCCGCAGGAACAACCGGTAAAACGTCTGGAAGCGGTCTTTGCCGCGCTCCTCTCGCACGCGCCGCAGGCGGTTGCGCAAATAGTCGTTGTCGCCGTCGAGGAAGCCGCGCTTCTGGATGAAATAGATGAACATCATCCGGTTCAACATCAGCGAGGCGTACCATTCGCGCTCCGCCGCGTTGCGGAAACCCTCGATGAAGCCCAGAAAGGCGCGGTGCTCGCCGCGAAAGCGCTCGTAGAACCGCTTGGTGACCTTCTCCACGTCGAAGGCCTTGCGCGCCCCTCCGGTTACATCGCCGATGGTCAGGCCGGCTTCCTGCTCCAGCGTGAAGGCGATATGCTCCAGCTTCTGGATCAGCGCCTCGCCCGACTGCCCCTTGCCGAAGCTGTGCGAACGCGCTTGCGCGGGCCGGCCGGGCTCGCGCTTGACCCACAACCAGCACTGTTCGCCGCGGTCGGGCGCAGCGTAAACGACCAGGTGCTCGCGGGCGGCGCCGGTCAACTGCCGGTCGATCTTCATCCGCGCCGGATGGTCGGGAAAAGCCTCGCCCGGCCCGGCCATGCATTGCCAGGCGACCATGCCGCGCTTGTGGGCAAGGGCTTCGAGAGCGAACGCCCTGCCCCCAACCTCGATTTCTACGTCCTCGCCGCCGCGGTCCCAACCGAGTTCCTCGATGAACAGCGCCCGCAGGTCGAAGCGCTTCAGGCAGCCGCGCACCCTTTCCCGGTCGAACTCGGCCATGCCTCAGTTCCCTTCCCGCTCCCCTTGCGGGTTCTTTTCCGGGTCGATTTCCGGGTCGATCAGTCCCAGCGAGCAGACGATCTGCGGCTCCCGGCGCTCGTCTTCCTCGTGAATCGCGCAGAGGCGGCCTTCCTCCCGCAGCACAACCGCCAACTGGGCAAGGTCCTGGTCTGAGATGCCGCTGCGCAACTGGCGGTTCAGCGCGTCCGCCGCCGCCCGGCGCAGCGGATAGCGGTAAATTTCGTCGATCGCCCGGCGCAGCGGCTCGGTGTCGAACAACGTGCCCTCGACTTCCCGCGCGTATTCCTTGAGCCGTTCGTAAGCGCGGAAGCGCGCCCCCGAAGGCCGTCCGAGTTGGCCGCCGACCTGCTTTTCCTCGCGGGCGATGCGCCGCGCCGCCCGGCGCACCAGATCGTGATGCGTTTCTCCGCGCGGCAGGGCCGGCTCGCCGGGCGGACACGCCGCCGCGCGCAGTATCTCGAACCAGCTTTCCGTTGCGCCGACGCCCGCCGCGGACATCCAGGCCAGCGCGTCGCTGCCCTGCGCCGTGCGCAGATATACCAGCGCCCCCGCCGGTCGGTTCGCTTGCGGCTGAAAGGCTTTCGCCGAATAAACCACGGCGGGCATGTCCTCGATTTCCTTTTTCAAAGACGGGTCTTGCGCTACGGCGTTTTTCCAGATTTGGTAAGCATACGACGAAAGATCGATCTCCGCGTCGTCGTCTCCGTCAAGGACGCCCGCCCGTTCGTTGTAGAGATCGAGCACGGCCCGTTGGTCTTCATCCTCGAAAAAGGCTTCGTCGGTACCCATGACCTCGGCATTTTCATCGAGCCGCTCGCGGACGCGGGAACGCAGCCGGATCAGCCGCTCGACCCCGTCGGCGGGAAGGAAAGAATAGCAAACGATCTGCGGCGATTGCTGCCCGATGCGGTCCACGCGGCCGGCGCGCTGGATCAGGCGGATAATCGCCCAGGGCAAATCGTAATTGATGACGATGGCGCAGTCTTGCAGGTTCTGCCCTTCGCTGAGCACGTCGGTGGCGATCAGCACGCGCGTTTCCTGGTCCGCGGGGACGGCCGCGGCGTTGCTTTGCGGACTGAACCGCCGGGCCGCCGCCGCGGGGTCGGCGGTATCCCCCGTAACGGCGGCCATGCGGGTCACGCCGCGGGCGGTCAATTGCTCTTCGAGATAGCGAACCGTATCGGCGAACTGCGTAAAAACCAGCGCCTTGCGCTCGGCGTGCTCTTGGGCAAGCAGCCGATGCAGCGCGTTGAGCTTGGCGTCGGCGCCGGGGCGCCAATCGCCGAAGCCCGCCAACAGACGGCGCAGAGCGGCGGCGTCCGCCGCCAGATCGCCGCGCAAGTCCGCAGTGAAAAGATCCGCGCGCAGCCAACGGAACCGCCGCTTGTGCGGCCCGGCGTACGACGCATAAACGGCGGCGGCCCGTTCGCGGAAATCCTGCTCCGCGCGCAGCGGCGCAGGTCCGCCGCCCGACGCAGCCGCGGCCCGTTGTTCGCCGTCCCGCCCGTCTTCCCCGTCGAACGTTTCCCCGGCGCCGCTGTCCGCGTCCGCGTCGGAAGAAGCCGCGTCCAGCAAGCCCGCGTCGAGCGAACCGATCGGCAGCGGCAGGCCGTTTTCAATCGCGTGGAGAAAGACGAAATTCCTGAGCGCGTGCCGCTCGACCGACAACAGAAAGGCGCTGCCGCTGCTCTCCAGGCGCTTGAAAAGATTGGTGCGGCAGAAACCCATCAGCCGCTTGCCCGCGCGCGACAGGTCTTCCAGGATTTTCGCTTCGGCAGGCGCCGGCGGCTTGCGCGGAGCCTCCGCGGCATAGTTGCCCAACCCGTAGCGCGGCAGCCGCAGGCCGTTGACGGCGCGCACGACCTCATCGGAAAAAAGCCGCGCGTACTGCGCATCCGCCTCGAGGCGGACCGTCTTCGGAACGCGGTCGGGAAAATACGATCGGCTGCCGTCGGCGAACGTCAGATACTTGCGCCCGTTTTCCGCGTCCGCTGCCGCGTAGTTGCTCTGAATGAAGCTGCGCGTGCGGCGCACCAGATAAAGGCGCATGAGCTCGCGCCAGTCGTCGGCATGAGCGGACTGCTCGAACGCGGCCAAGGAATTCACCGGCGCCTGATGACGGCGGACGAACTCGGTCTCGCCCATCTCGCGCAGCAGCCGCTCGGGCCGAATGCCCAAGTCTTCGTCTTCGCGCAAAAACAGCCCCAGTTGGCCGGCAAGGTCGTCGTAGGTCTTGTTGTAGGGCGTCGCCGACAGCAGGATGCATTTGCTGTCGTTTTCCCGGATATATTCCCGCAGAGCGCGGTAGCGCTGCCCTTCGCGGTTGCGCAGATTGTGGCTCTCGTCGATGACCACCAGCCGATAACGCCGCATGGCGGGCAACTCGCGGGTGACGCGGCTGATCGACAGCACGCGCCCGCGCAGGCCGTAACGCTCTCGATAATCCCGCCACATGGGCACGAGGTTTTTCGGGCAGACAATCAGCGTTTGCAAGCCGTGGTCGTCTTCGAACACGCGCGCCAGCGCCGTCGCCATGAGCGTCTTGCCCAGCCCGACCACGTCGCCGACGATGACCCCGCCGCGCTTGTTCAGGTGATGCGCCGCGATCTTGACGGCGGCCCCCTGAAAATCGAGCAGCTTGTCCGCCAAATCCTTCGGAATGCGGAACTCGTTCAGGCCGGCCCGCGCTTCCTGCGACAGGTGGTAAGCCATCTTGATATAGATGCGGTAGGGCGGAATCGGCTCCTCCCGCGCCCAGCTTTCCTCGACGATGCGCGCCAACTCGTCGGAAATGTCGATGCAGAGGCGGTCGCGCCAGCGCTCCTCGAACCACGCCGCGAGCTTGCCGCAGGCGTCGTGGTCGAGTACGTCCACGTTCAATTCCCCCTGCTGCGAAAGGCCGGACAGCGTGAGATTGCTGCTGCCCAGGTAAGCGGCGCAAGGGTTGATCGGGTCGGGGCGAAACAACAGATAGAGCTTGGCGTGCAGCGTATGCCTGAGAAAGAGCTTGACGACGACTTTTCCGCTCTTGATTTGCCGCGCCAGGCGGCGCAGCCCGGCCTCGTCTTCGTTGGTCGGCGCGCCGATGGTCAATTGCTCGCGGAACTCCGCGGCCAGCCGTTTTTTCAGGCGCAGCGCCGCGGCGTTGTCCAACTGCCCTTCGCCGCCGGAAAAGCCCTTGGCGAAGCGCAAATCTTCGTGGGGCAGCCGCTGCATGCCCACCAGCAGGCGGCAGCAATGCCCTTCGCCGCCCGCCCAGCGCTCGATATGGCGGTCGAGCGCCCGCCAGCCGCGCAGGTTGAAGTAGCCCACGCAGAAATCCGCGCGCTCGGCGACCTCCAGGGTCTGGGTCAGCGCGGGCAGAAGCCGCTGCTTGATGTTGTCGAAAATGCGCGGCATCGGCCGCCTGCCCCAATCCCTGCAATTATAGGCTGATATACTCCAGGCCATGCTCCGGAGCCTGTCGCCGCGCTCCCCGCGCCGTTTCGCCTTGCCGCCGCTTGCCCCCGCTCTATTGGCCGCGGCGCTGCTTGCCTGGGGCGCCGGCGGCATCGCCGCGCAAGACCGCTTCGACGACCCGGCGCTGGTTTCCATCCGCGTCGAGCTCGGCGCCGGCGACGCGCAGCCGCGGGCATGGGACGGCAAGCTCTCCGTATCCGGCGGCGAAGCGGTCGGCGTCTCGAGCCGCCGCGCCAATCTCGACGACCGCATCGACGGCAATTCCTGGAAGCTCGCTTCGTGGCAAGGCCCCAACCACTGGTACCCCGCCCCCAAGCCGCAGCCGGTGACCGGCGTGCCGGTCAACATCTTCAACCCCGGCCTGATCGTCGACGTGCGCGGCCGCGGGCGCGTCGCCTTCGAGACCGAGCAGGGCGGCTTCCAGGTCGATCTCGCCGATCTGTCCTACGGCCGGGCGCAGCGCTTCCTCGGCGGCGGCGTCGTCATCGACCGCGCCGTCGCCGCCCGCAAGATTTCAGCGGACGACGGACGCCAAAACGATTTCGCCTCGCTGGCGAGCGGACCGGACGGGCAATTGTGGGCCGCTTGGGTCGCCTACCGCGGCGGGGCGAACGAAGTGCTGCTGCGGCATTACGACGGCAACGCGTGGGGCGAAATCCAGACCGTCACCGACAAGCCCGGCGACGTCTTCTTGGCCAAAGTCGCCCGCGTTAGTGATGACGGCGGCGGCCGCGTCTGGGTCGTCTGGTCAGACCAGATCGACGGCAACCGCGACCTCTACGCCCGCGCCTTCGACGGCCCTCTCGGCAACACGGGCCGCTCGCCCGTCCAACGCCTCAGCGAAGCCCCCCAGCCGGATATCTACCACAACGCGGCGGCGGACTCCAAGGGGCGCGTCTGGGTCGTCTGGCAGGGCTTCCGCGGCGGCCAGGCCGATATCTTCGCCCGCTTCCACGACGGCGAAAAGTGGTCGCCCGCACAGAAAATTTCCACGTCCGCGGCCAACGACTGGGAGCCGGCGATCGCCGCCGATGCAAGCGGCAACGTTTACGCCGCTTGGGACACCTACGACAAGGGCAACTACGACGTGCTGACGCGGCGCTACGACGGCGAGAATTGGCAAAGCATCGTACCGTTGGCCGACACGCCGAAGTTCGAGGCGCACGTCACGCTGGCCTGCGACGACGAAGATCGGCTGTGGGCGGCCTGGAGCGAAAGCGGCGTCCAGTGGGGCAAAGACAACGGTTTCGGCATCGAACAGGAAGCAACGCGGCTCTACGAATGGCGGAAAATCGCCGTCGCCGCCCTCGACGGCGGCCGTTGGCTCGAACCGGCCGTTGCGCTCGACGATACGCTGCCCGCCGAACTTCAGGACAAAAACGACCTGCCCACCGTCCGGCCCGACGGCAGCGGCGGCGTATGGGTTTTCTTCCGCCACCGCAACCCGCGCATCAAAGACATCATTACCGACTTCGAGGCGCACCGCGCGGCGTGGGAGTTGTGGGGCGTCCGCTACGCCGGCGGCTCATGGGGCGAACCGGTTTTCTTTCCGCACAGCACCGGCCGCATGGACGCGCGCAGCGCTTTCGTCCGCGCCGACGACGGCGGCATCGCCGCCGCCTGGCCCACCGACAACCGCGACTTCTCCGCGATGATCTTCGAGCAGGCCGACATCTACGCCGGCAAAATCCACTCGCCCCCCGCCGCCGGCGCGCTTGCGATGCGGCCGCGCAAGCAGCCGGAGATCGCGGTCTATCCCATCCACCCGAACGAAGCCCGCGACCTCGAAACCATCCGCAACTACGAAATCCGCTCCGGCGGCAAGACCTACAAGATCTACCGCGGCGACACGCACCGCCACACCGAGTTTTCGATGGACGGCTACAACGACGGCTCGCTCTTGCAGGCCTACCGCTACGCCATCGACGCGGCAAGCCTCGACTACTACGCCAACTCGGAGCACAATTTCATGGGCGGCCCCGACGTGGAATACCACGACTGGCTGCTGCAGCAGTTCGTGGACTGCTTCCACCTGCCGGGCCGCTTCACGCCGCTCTTTGCCTACGAGCGCAGCGTGCGCTACCCCAACGGCCACCGCAACATCATCTTCGCCAAGCGCGGCATTCGCCCGTTCCCCATCTCCATCGAGGAAACCGGCGGACTGTTCGCCTTCGCCACCGAAGAAGTGACCAAGCGCTCGGCCAACCCCGAGCCGGTAGGCACGAAAGACCTGTACGCCTACCTCAAGCGGAACGACGGCATCGCCATTTCGCACACCTCGGCGACGCGCATGGGCACCGACTGGCGCGACAACGACCCGGAAGTCGAGCCGCTGGTGGAAATCTACCAGGGCGACCGCGTTTCGGCGGAATACGAGGGCGCGCCGCGCGCGGCCTACGGCGGCAACCCGCGCTCGGCGCCGGGCGGCTACGAACCCGCCGGCTACGTCTGGAACGCCTGGGCCAAGGGCTACAAGCTCGGCGTGCAGGCCGCGTCCGACCACGTGGCGACGCATATTTCCTACGCCTGCACGATCTCCGAGGACGGCAGCCGCGAGGGGCTGCTCGACGCCATGCGCAAGCGGCGCTCCTACGGCGCGACCGACAACATCGTACTCGACTACCGCCTGCGCGCGGGCGGCAAGGAATACCTGCAGGGCGACATCGCGGCCGCGCCACGCGATTTCCGCCTGTCGCTGCGCGTCATCGGCCCGGAGCCGATCCGCCAGATCGACATCATCCGCAACCAGGAGTTCGTTCACACCCGCCAGAACCTCGGCCGCGACGTCTCGTTCGAGTTCGCCGACGCCGAAGCGCCGCCGGGCGAAAGCTACTACTACGTCCGCGTCCAGCAAGTGGACGGCCAAATCGCCTGGTCATCGCCCATCTGGGTCACGGTCGGCCGGTAGCGTTATCAGGCGAACTTCCGATTTTCTTCAGCGCGCCGTGGCGCCGCCGTCGATCACCCAGGTTTGCCCTGTGACCCAAGTCGATTCGTCGGAGGCCAAGTAGAGCGCGATGCCGCCGATGTCGCGGGTTTCACCCAGGCGGCGGATGGGCTGGTTCGGCGGGACGCGCTCCCCGCCCTCGCCGTCTTTCCAGAAGAACGAACTGAAGTCGGTGCGCACCAACCCCGGACAGATGGCGTTGACGCGGACGTTGTGCTTGCCCCATTCGTAAGCCCACGAACGGGTCATCATGATCAGCCCCGACTTGGTGAAGCTGTAGAGCAGCCCCTCCAACTGCGGCCGCAGGCCGGCGATCGAGGCGATGTTGATGATCGATCCCCCGCCCCTGTCGATCATCTTGGGCGCGACCAGGCGCAGGAAGCGCACCGCCGACAGCACGTTGATCTCGACCATCTTCATGACCGCTTCATCGCTCACGTCGAGCGAAGGGCCTTGCTCCAGGTTGGTCGCGCCGTTGTTGACCATGATATCGACCGCGCCGAAGCGTTCCTCCGCGGCGGCGACGGTCGCCTCGATTTGCTCCCGCTTGCCCACGTGGCAGGGGAACGGCAGCACTTCGCCGGGCAGGTCGGCGAACTCGGCCGCCGTCCGCTCCAGGTTTTCCATCTTGCGGCTGGCGATGACCACCTTGGCCCCGGCCTCGACGAAACGCCTGGAGATTTCCTTGCCGATGCCGCGGCCTCCGCCGGTGACGATGGCGGTCTTGCCTTGCAAACTGAAGCTCATCTCGTATGCCCGTCCTTTCGCGCAGTCTCCAATTTCTCGCGGTCCCCGATTATAATGCCTTGGCGGCCGGCAGCGAAAGCGGCGCGGGCCGCGCGGAACCCGAGCGATGACCGCCGCGCCCGTAACGACGCCCGTGCGCGAGGCGCACCGCTTCGACGAGGCGGCGCTGGCGCGCTATCTGGAGCGGCGCCTCGACGGCTTCGCCGGCCCCTGCGCGATCCGCCAATTCGAAGGCGGACAGTCGAACCCGACCTTCCTGCTCGAAACCGCCGGCAACGCTTACGTCCTGCGCAAGAAACCGCCGGGCAAGCTGCTGCCGTCGGCGCACGCGGTCGAGCGCGAATACCGCGTAATGAAGGCGCTGGAGCACAGCAGCGTGCCCGTCTGCCGCATGTTGCTGCTTTGCGAGGACCCCGCGGTAATCGGCACGCCGTTCCTGGTGATGGAGTACGCCGCCGGCCGCGTCTTCCACGACCTGACCCTGCCGGGGCTTTCCCCAAGCGAAAGGACGGCGGTTTACGCGCACATGGTCGAAGTGCTGGCGCACCTGCACCAGGTCGTCCCGGAAGAGGCCGGGCTGGCCGACTTCGGCAGGCCGGGAAACTATTACGCCCGCCAGATCAGCCGCTGGACGAGGCAATACCGCGCCGCCGAAACGCGCGCCGTCCCGGCGATGGACCGCCTGATCGACTGGCTGCCCGCGAACATTCCGCCCGACGACGGCAGCGGCCTGGTTCACGGCGACTACCGCCTGGGCAACATGATCCTGCACCCCTCCGAGCCGCGCATCCTGGCGCTGCTCGACTGGGAGCTTTCCACGCTGGGGCATCCGCTGGCCGATCTCGCCTACAACTGCATGCCCTATTACATGCCCGCCTACCGCAACCCGTCGCTGGTCGATAACGACCCCGCGGCGTCGGGCATCCCGGCGCTCGAAGCGTATCGCGGCGCGTACTGCAAGCATACCGGCAGGGACGGCATCGACGACTGGAACTTCTACATGGCCTTTTCGCTGTTCCGCTCGGCGGGCATCGGCCAGGGGGTTTACAAGCGCGGCCTGGACGGCAACGCCAGTTCGCAAACGGCGCTGCAACTCGGCAAGGGCGTGGAAACGACGGCCGCGCTTGGTTGGCGGCTTGCCGAGGAAAGCCTTTCGGCGCACCGGACGAAAAGGTAGCGTTCAGCCCGGCCGCGGCGTCGAGGCAAGGCGCTCGCGGACGAAAGCCGCGATTTCCCCGCTGCAGTATGCCGGAGGCTCGACGCGGAAAGCGGGCTTGCGCCGCAGCAGCGAGCGGTCGAACCCCGGCCAGGGCGGCGCGGCGTTGCGCGCGGCGGGCAAGACGAAGGCGTCGGCGCGCTCGTGCAGCCGCGCCGCGCTGGCCTTGAAATCCCGCTCATCGAAATGCAGAACCGCCAGATAAACGTCGGGGACGATGAAATCGAGCACGCTGTTCGATTCCAGCAGGACGCGTTCCCTGCCCGCGATGCGCTCGCGGACGGCCGGCATGGCGCGGCCCAGGCCGCCCATCGGAACGCGCACCCAAAGCGCCTCGCGCGCGCCGGCGCGGAGCATCCTCGCCGTGTCGGAATCGGGTTTTTCGCCGTTTTCGAGCGTGATGTCGTAGGGACATTCCGGGTCTTCGAGCGCGCAGCCGCACGGCTCGCCCGTGCCGGCGCAAATGCCGTGGCCGAACTGCGTAATCTTGACCGCGGTCCAGGCAAGCTCACTGTCGGCGGCGATCAACGAGCAAGCCAGCGAAGTCTTGCCGATGTTGCGGCTGTTGCCGCCGACGACGAGGGTTTTCATTTTTCTTCCAGGGCGTCGAGCCGGGCTTGCAGCCGTTTCACCTGCTCTTGCAGCTTGGGCAGGCGGTTGACGCGGGCCTGCGCGGCCAGGTGTTCGCGCAGGGGGCGCGCCGGCGTTCCCCAATACACGCCGCCCTTCGCCAGCGACTTGTCGGGCAGCAGGCCGCCTTGCCCGCCGAGTTGCGCCCGCGCCCCGATATGCGCGCCCTCGCCGATGCCCGCCTGCCCGCCGAGCACCGCGTAATCCTCGACGGTCACGCCCCCGGAAAGCCCCGCCTGCGCGGCCATTACGACGTGCTTGCCGATTTGGCAGTTGTGCCCGATATGCACCAGGTTGTCGAGCTTCGTCCCGGAGCCGATGCGCGTGTCGCCGAGAGCGCCCCGGTCGATGCACGAGTTGGCGCCGATCTCCACGTCGTCGCCGATTTCGACGCCGCCGATCTGGGGGAATTTTTCGTAATGGTCGGTTTCGAAAACGAGGCCGAAGCCGTCGGCGCCGATGCACGCCCCCGCGTGCAGGACGACGCGATCGCCCAAGCGGCAGCCGGCGTAAACGCGCGCTCCGGCGTGCAAGCGGCAATCTTCCCCCACTTGCGCGCCCTCGCCAAGAAAAACCCCGGGGCCGATGACCGTGCCGCGCCCCACCGCCGCGCCGCTTTCGATCACGGCATGCGCGCCGACGGCGGCGCCCTCGGCGATTTTCGCCGCGGGGCTGACCGCGGCGGCGGGGTGGATGCCGGGGCGCGGCGGCGGATCGGGGCGCAGCGTCCGCAGCGCGCGCGCGAACGCATTGCGCGGCCGCCGCGCGCGGATCAGGGTTCGTCCGGGAGCAACGGCGCCGGGAGCGGCAATCACGCATCCCGCGGCGGTCTGCGGCAACTCCGCCGCGCCGGAACGGCTTTCCCAAAACGCCAGATCGCGCGGCCCGGCGCGGTCGAGCGCGTCGGCGGAGACAATCTCGCGATCGGCGTCGCCTTCCGCCTCGCCGCCGACCAGTTCCGCTATCTCCCGAACCTTCACGCCCGTTTCACGGCCCCGACAAGCTACTATCGTACAAAGAGATGGTTTTTCGATTCCCTGCAACAACGACCGCCGCCCGCGGCCTGCTGCTTGCCGCCTTGTTCCTCTTGGGTCCCCCGAGCGCGCGCGCATGGAGCGATCTGGGGTACCGGGTCATTACCCGCCTCGCCCAGGAAAACCTCAACGCCAACGTGATCCGCCGGATGGGCTTCCTGCTCGGCAAAGACGCCAAGCTGGTCGATTTCGCCGGCTGGGCGAACTCCGTAGTCAAGGAACGTCCGGAAACCGAAGCGTGGCGCGAGATTACGCTGCCGCCTGACGCGCAGAGCGTGGACTACGCGCGCGACTGCCCGCTCGGCGACTGTACGCCCGTCAAACTGCGCGCCTGCGTCGGCATCGTGCGCTTGGCGATCAAGCCGAAGGAAGAGCAAATCGACGCGTTCAAGATGCTGCTCGGCTTGGCCGGCGATCTGCATCAGCCGCTGCGCGCGGGATACCCGCCGGGGCACGGCAACGACAACGAACCGGTCATGCTCGCCGGCCGCAGCCTGGAACTCTTCGAAGTATGGGAGTCGGAACTGCTCGCAGGGATGGGTTCGGAAGAAGAAATCATCGAGCGAGCGCGGCGGCATATCGACGCCGAAAGCAAAAGCGAGTGGGTGCGCGGGACGCTCCGCGATTGGACCTGGGAAACCCACCGGACCGCCGTGCGCAACGCCTACGACTCGCTGCCGGAAAGCGGGCCGCGGCGGCTGGACGAGGCGTACATCGAGCGCGCCGAGGGCGTGATCGAGGTGCAGCTTGCCAAGGCGGCCGTCCGCTTGGCCTACCTGCTGGCCGACGCTTGGCCGTAAGCCGCCGGACCGCCTACATGCCGATGGCGTGAAGCTGAATCATGTTGGTGCGCCCGGCAATCTCGAACGGCGCTCCGGCGACAATGCACAGCAAATCTCCCGGCTGCGCCCAGCCGTTGCCGGTAACCAGCGCGTCGATCGCCTTGCGCAGGTCGGCAAGGTCGCGCTGCCGTTCGATTTGCCGGGCATGGACGCCCCACAGCAGCGTTGCCCGGCGGCAGGTTTCCTCGTGCGCCGAAAGCACCAGCAGCGGACACGTCGGCCGATGCTTTGAGATGAGGCGCGCGGAATAGCCGCTCTCCGTATAGACGACGATGAACTTCGCCTGCAAATCGTGCGCCAGCCGCGCCGCGCTTTGCGCGACCTGCGCCGAATAGTCGGCCTCATCGCGGGCCAGGGCCGGCAGGTCGAGCCGCGGGCCGCCGGCGTGGCGTTCCGCGGCGGCAACGATGCGCGCCATCATCGCCGCGGTTTCCACGGGCCGGGCGCCGACGGCCGTCTCGCCCGAGAGCATCAGCACGTCCGAGCCGTCGAAAACCGCGTTGGCCACGTCGCTCGACTCCGCGCGCGTCGGCCTCGGGTTGACGATCATCGACTCCAGCATCTGCGTCGCGGTAATGACCGGCTTGCGCAGACGGGCGCACTCCTCGATGATGCGTTTCTGCGCGATGGGCGCCTGCCACGGACTGAGCTCGACCCCCAGATCGCCGCGCGCCACCATCGCGCCGTCGGCTGCGCCCAGGATGGCGTCCAGATTGTCGAGCGCCTGCGGCTTTTCGATCTTGGCGATGACGTGCGCGTGTCCTCCCGCCCACTCGATCAAATTCTTGGCAAGCTCGACATCCTTGGCCTCGCGCACGAACGACAGCGCGATGTAGTCCGCGCCGCGGGCGACGGCAAACTCGAGGTCCGCGCGGTCTTTCCGGGTGACCGCCTGTACGCGCAGCTTCACGCCGGGGACGTTGACCCCCTTGCGTTCGCCCAGCGCGCCGTCGTTGACGACTTCGCAAAGCACGTCTTCGCCCTCGATGCGCGCAACCCGCAACTCCACCGCGCCGTCGGCCAGCAAAACCCTCGCGCCCGGCTTCACGTCCGCGGCCAGGTGCGGATAGTCGATCGAGACCGCGCCGGCGTCTCCGCTGCGCGGCGCCTTGCACAAGCGCAGCGCGCCGCCCGCCCTCAACTCGACCGGCCCGCCCCCTTGCAGCTTGCCGGTGCGGATCTTCGGCCCCTGCAGATCGGCGACGATGGGGATAATCCGGCCGCATTCCGCGGCAACGGCGCGCACCATCTCGATGTCCGCCAGATGCCGCTCGCGCGAGCCGTGGGAAAAGTTCAGGCGCACCGCGTTCAGGCCGGCATCGACCAACTTGCGCAACGTCCCCTTGTCCGCGACGGACGGCCCCAGCGTACACAGAATCTTCGTTTTTCTGAAATCGATCATCGGCTTCGAATGTTCATGCGGCGCCCGGCGGTTCGGACAGCCGCCGCGGGCAGCGGCTCGCGGCTTGCGCGCCGGGCCGCGCGGCGTTACGGCTTCGGCGCATCGAGAGCCTTTACCGTTTCCGCGGCCGTGAGATCGACTACCGCGCGCAGCGCCTCCTGCTCGCTGTCCCCTTCCAGCAGGCGCAGGCGGTAGTGGTCGATCTGACGGTCAGCGCCGGAACCGAGGCGCACGATGTCGAGTACGCGGCGCAACTCGGCCCCGCAGTCGAGCGCTCGGGCGTCTTCGGCAAGTTCCTCGACCAGGTTTCCGGCGTAGTCGTCGATATCCACCCTGCCCCCGCTTTCGGCGTCGCCCAGAAAAGCCAGCACCCCGTAGCGCGAGGCGAGCCAGCGGTTTTCGACGATAATCTCCGTGGGCGGCTCCGGCGGCAGCGCGCCCTGCCGGTCGAGGCGCAGCAGCCGCCGCGCGAGACAGGCGTACAAAGCCGTAACGGCCACCGCGTCTTCGAGATCGGGGCAGATGTCGCAAATGCGCAGCTCGATAGTCGGATACGAGTTGGCCGGACGGATATCCCACCACAGTTCGCTGCCGTCCTTGATGAAGTTCATGCGCCGGTAGCTGTCCACCACGCGATCGAAATCGGCCTGCGAACCCAGCGGAGCGGGCATGCCCGTGCGCGGCAGGCCGCCGAAGATGTTCAACCTGTACGACTTGAAGCCCGTGGCGCGGCCGCCGCTGAACGGCGACGACGTAGAAAGCGCATGCAGCAGGGGAAGATGACGGCGGAGCGCGGTCATGACGCGGATGCGGGAGTCGGCGCCGCCGAACCCGAGATGGACGTGCATGCCGCCGATAATCAGCCGCCGCACCGCGTCTTGCAGGGTCATCTCGATGCTTTGGTAGCGCTTGCGCGGCGTGACGACCTGGCTGCGCCAAGCCGCGAACGGGTGCGTGGAAGAAGCCAGCGGGCGCGCGCCGAACTCCGCCGCCGCGTCGGCGACGATGCGCCGCGTTTCGATCAGCGCCGCGCGCACGTCGGCCACGGAGTTGCAAACGCGGGTGTTCGTTTCGACCTGCGTGCGCAGGAACTCATGCACGACCTTGTGCGGCCCGCAATTCGCGGCGCATGTCTCGAAAATGCGCGGGTCGGGGTCCGCCAGCAGGTCGCGCGTATCCGGATCGATCAGGAAGAACTCTTCCTCTACGCCGAACGTCATCCCGCGATCTTCGATGTTTGCAGCGCCGCTCATGGGCTCCTCGTTCCGAATAAAAAAGACTCCGCGCCCGGCAAGGCGCATGCGCCGCGGACGGCTACGTCAGAAGCGGCTCGGCAACCTCGCCGTGAACGTCGGTCAGGCGGAAGTGCCGCCCCTGATGCTTGAACGTCAGCTTCTTGTGATCGACGCCCAGGCAATGCAGGATGGTGGCCTGCAAGTCGTAAACGTGCATCGGGTCGGCAACCGCGTTGTAGGAATAGTCGTCCGTCTCGCCGTAGGTAATGCCGGGCTTGATGCCCCCGCCGGCCATCCACATGGTGAAGCAGCGCGGATGGTGGTCGCGGCCGTAGTTGGTTTCGCTGAGCTTGCCTTGGCAGTAAACCGTGCGGCCGAACTCCCCGCCCCAGACGACGAGCGTGTCCTCGAGCAGGCCGCGGTTCTTGAGGTCATGTATCAGCGCCGCCGAGCCGCGGTCGGTATCGCCGGCCAGCAGGCGGATTTCGCGCGGCAGGTCGGTGTGCTGATCCCAGCCGCGATGATAAAGCTGGACGAAGCGCACGCCGCGCTCCACCAGACGGCGCGCCAGCAGACAGTTGGCCGCGTAGCTGCCGGGCTTGCGGGCGTCCTCTCCATAAAGCCGGAACGTGCTTTCGGGCTCGCCGCCGAGATCCATCAACTCGGGCACCGACGTTTGCATGCGGTAGGCCATTTCGTACTGCGCGATGCGCGTTTCGATCTCCGGGTCGCCGAACTCTTCGGCGCGCATGCGGTTGATCCTGGCCGTCACGTCGATGATGTTGCGCCGCGTCGATGCTTCCATGCCGGGCGGATTCGACAGGTAAAGCACCGGATCGCCGCTCGAACGGAACTTGACGCCCTGGTAACGCGACGGCAGGAAACCCGGCCCCCACAGCCGCGAAAAGATTCCCTGCGCGGCGTTTTTGTTGCTGCCCTGCGAGACGAGCACGACGAAAGCCGGCAGGTCCTGATTCGCGGTTCCCAGGCCGTAGCTCACCCAGGCGCCCATCGACGGACGCCCGGGCTGCTGGAAACCGCTGTTGATGAAGGTGATCGCCGGGTCGTGGTTGATGGCGTCGGTCTGCATCGTCTTGATCAGGGCGATGTCATCGACGACCCCGGCGGTGTGCGGCAGCAACTCGCTGAGCCAGGCGCCGCTTTGGCCGCGCCGTTGGAATTTGAAGATGGAAGCGGCTACCGGAAAGCTGTCCTGCCCCGCGGTCATGCCGGTGATGCGCTGCCCTCTGCGGATCGAGTCGGGAAGCTCCTGCTTGTGGAATTTGCGCAGTTGCGGCTTGTAATCGAACAGATCGATCTGCGAAGGCGCGCCCGACTGAAACAGAAACACGACCCGCTTGGCGCGCGGCGCAAAATGCGGCAGGCCGGGCAAGCCGCCGGTTCGAGGGCGAGGCGCGGCGGGCGCGGCCCAACCTTCCCCTTGTAGCAGCGAAGCCAGCGCCGCGGCGCCGATGCCCGTTGCCGCCTTGCCGAAAAACCGGCGGCGCGTATCGACAAGCTCATGCTCGAAACAGGGGGTCACGGCGCGGCTACTCCTTGCTGATGGTTTCGTCGAAGTTGAGGATGCTGCCGGCGACGGCCGTCCAGGCGGCCGACTCGTCGGGAGCGATCCGTTCGTCGCGGGGCGAATCGCCGACCGCCAGCAACTGCTCGGCGCGATCGGGAGCTTTGCGGAATTTGGCGCGCTCGACACGGGCGAGCTCGCTCAGCAGGCGCGTTTCTTCGGCGCTCGGCTCGCGGGAGAGGACGCGCAAATAGGCGTAGCGAATGCGTTCGGAGGCGCTTTTGCCGGCCTCCCGGATCGTCTTCTGCGCCAGCGCCCGCGCCGCCTCGACGTAGGTCGGGTCGTTCATCAGCGCCAGCGCCTGAAGCGGCGTATTGGTGCGGGCGCGGCGGACGATGCATTTCTCCCGGTCGGGAGCGTCGAAAACGCCCAGCGACGGCGGCGGAGCCGTGCGCTTCCAGAAGGTGTAGAGACTGCGGCGGTAAAGATCGGCCCCGCTGCCCGGGCGGTAAACCTGCGCCGTGAACATGCCGCCGTAGGCCAGTTCCTTCCAGATGCCCTCCGGTTGATAGGGGAACACGCTCGGCCCGCCGACGGCGTCGTTCAACAGGCCGGAAACCGCCAGCGCGTTGTCGCGGACGAACTCGGCGGGAAGCCGGTAGCGGGCGCCGCGCGCCAGCAGGCGGTTTTCCGGGTCGCGCCCGCGCAGCGCGGGCGTCAGCCGCGAGTCCTGCCGGTAAGTCCGCGACGTGACGATCTGCTTGATGAGCCGCTTGACGTCCCAACCGTGCCTGACGAAATCAGCCGCCAGCCAATCGAGCAATTCGGGATGGCTGGGCAACTCTCCCTGCGAGCCGAAATCCTCCGACGTTTTCACCAGTCCCTGACCGAACAGCATCTGCCAGTAGCGGTTGACGGCGACGCGGGCGGTCAACGGATGCTCGGGGCTGACCAGCCAGCGGGCAAGCCCCAGTCGGTTGCGCGGCGCGCCGGCCGGAAACGGCGGCAGCCACGAGGGGGTTTGCGCGGAAACCTTGCGGCCGCGGTTGCGGTAGTCGCCGCGCCCCAGCATGAACGTCTCGCGCGGCTGCTTGAGTTCGCGCATCACCATCAGGTCGGGGATTTCCTTCTCCAACGCCTGCTTCTCGCGCTTCAAGGCTTGCAGGCGGGCGTAGAGCGCCCGCTCGGACTCGGGCGCGGCATGGGTCAGATAGTATTCGCGCAGGCGGGCTTTGCGCGCCTTGCAGCCGCTGACGGCCCTGTCCGGCTTGGCCCCGTAAACGTCGTCCTCCGGCGGCGGCGGAGCCTCGGCCAGAATGTCCGCGCAAGGGACGTAAGGTTCGGCCAGCAGCGCGCGAATCGGCTCGTGAACGCGGATCGCCTCGACCTCGGCGCCGCTGAGCGCGCGCGAATAGATGCGCAGATCGTCGAGCGTGCCCGTGTAGCGTCCGCCGAAGCGCCCGGCGCCGATTTCCAAAGGACGCGCGGCATGCGGCGAGCCGCGCAGCGAATCGGCGGCGATCTCCGTCTTCGCCGGCTTGCCGTTCAAGCGCAGCGTCAATCCGGCGGCTTTTCCCGAACCGTCGTAAGAAATCGCGACGTGATAGAGGCCGCTGTAAACCTTGCCGGAGTGCAGCGGCTCTTTCGTCCGCGCGGCAATCGCCTCTTCGCGCGAAGACGCCAAGCGGACGATCATATGGAAGTCGTTACGCAGAGCGTCGGGGATGGGCCGCGGACGGGTCAGCGTGACGGCCAACCCGCGACCCGATTGCGGGTCGTCCATCTTGTGCAGGACGGGCTTGGCGACCTGACCCGAGGGGCGCATCCAGAAGGCGACGGTAAACGGCTGCGACAGATCGACGTCTTCCGTTCCATCGAGGGAGACGTGCGTATCGACGTCGAAGCTCGCGGCGCGTCCGGCGTTGCCCTTGCGAAAAAGCGGCTCGCCGCGCATGATCCGGCCGTGACGGTAGCGGCCCGAGGAGTCGGCAAACCCGCCTTCCATTTCGTAGTGGCCTTCCAGCCCGTCACGCGGCGCGCGCGGGATCGTTTCCGCGGCGCGGCGCTCCCAATCGCCGATCGCCCGGTCGATCCGCGCCGCGGGCAGGTCGGCTTCGACGCCGCGGATCGCCGCTCGAAGCTCTTCGAGGCGCTCCGCCTGCGCTTTCTCCGGCAGCGGCAGCACGGGCGCGGCGTTGCCGGTGGAACCGTCCAGACCCTTTTCATCTATCGAGTTGAAAAATGCATAGAACTCATAGAATTCCTGTTGCTTGATCGGGTCGTATTTATGGTCGTGGCAGCGCGCGCAGCCCATCGTCATGGCCATCCATACGGTGGATACCGTCTCAACGCGGTCGATCACGTACTCGACGTGATACTCCTCGGGTATCGCGCCGCCCTCGAAATTGATCATGTGGTTGCGGTTGAAGCCGGTGGCGATGCGTTGTTCGCGGGTCGGGTTGGGCAGCAGGTCGCCCGCGATCTGCTCGACGGTGAACTCGTCGAACGGCTTGTTCTCGTTGAAAGCGCGGATTACCCAGTCGCGCCACGGCCACATCTCGCGGCGGCTGTCGATATGGTAGCCGTGCGTGTCGGCGTAGCGCGCCAAGTCGAGCCATTCCAGCGCCATGCGCTCGCCGTAGCGTCGCGAGCGCAGCAGGCGGTCCGCCTGCCGCTCGTAGGCTCCCGGCGAACGGTCTTGCAGAAAAGCATGTACGTCTTCGGGATCGGGCGGCAGGCCGGTGAGATCGAAACTCAGGCGGCGCAGCAGGGTGCGTTTGTCCGCCTCACGCGCCGGCTCGAGGCCTTCAGCAGCCAGCCTGCGGCGGATGAACTCGTCGATGGAACCCTCGGCGCCGGTCCCGCCGGCGGTGTCGAGCGGCTCGTAGGCCCAATGGGTCTTCCATTCGGCGCCCTGCTCGATCCAGCGGCGAATGGTCTCGACCTGCTCCGGCGTGGGCCGGCGGTCGGCCGTCGGCGGCGGCATGCGCGCCGCCTCGCGCTCATGGCTGACGCGCTGGTACAGCCTGCTCGCGGCGGCGTCCCCGGGAACGATCGGACGGTAGCCGCCGCGATCGGCGAACGCGCCTTCGCGCGTGTCCAGCCGCAGCCCGGCCTGACGCGCCTTTTCGTCGGGGCCGTGGCAGGCGAAGCACTGATCCGAGAGGATCGGCCGCACGTCCTTCTGGAAATCGACCGGCTCGTCGAGAGACGGCGCCCCCGCTGCGGGCAAGGCGACAAGCAGCGATTGCAGCGCGATATGTCTGAACATGCCGTTCCCGCCGAAGTCCCCTACCAGTTTACAACCGCGCGAGCCGCCAACGCGCGGCGCCGCCGAAAACTCAACTCCTCTCGGCCTTGTATGCGAAACCCTTGAATCTCACGCGGAAAAACAGCGCATAGAGCACGGGAACTACGCCGAGCGTCAGCAGCGTGGCGAAGATCAACCCGAAGATGACCGCGATGGCCATGCTCTCCCACATCGGCCCGCCGCCCAGCCAGAGCGGCAGCAGACCGCCGACGGTCGTTACCGCGGTCAGCAGGATCGGGCGCAGCCGGCGCTGCGCGGCCTCGACGATCGCCCGCGGCGGCTCGCGCCCATTGTCGTCGATCTCGATGGCAATCCGGTCGAGCAGCACGATGGCGTTGTTGATTACGATGCCGGCCAAGGAAATCAAGCCGAGCAGCGTCATGAAACCGAAGTACGACCGGGTAATCAGAAGACCGATCACAACGCCCACAAGCGCCAACGGAATGGTCATGACCACGATCAGCGGCTTGCGGATCGAGTTGAACTGCGCCACCAGCAGGATCACGATAAACAACCCGGCGTAAGGCAGCTTGGCGGCAAGCGCGCCCTGACTTTTCGCGGACTCCTCCAATTCGCCGCCGATCTCATAGAAGTACCCGGGCGGCCACGAAGCGCTCTCGTTTTCGAGCCACGCGGCAAGCGGCGCGGCGACAGCCGCCGCCGCCGCGCCGTCGGCGAGTTCGCTCGAGACGGTGACGGTGGTCAGGCGATTGCGCCGAAGCAGCTTTGCAGGCTGCCATTCGACCGCCAGGTCGGCCACCTGCATGAGCGGCACGGCGACGCCCCGACTCTGGGAATACACGTTCAGACTTTCCAGTTTCGACACGTCCCGGCGGTCGGCCGCGATCGAGCGAATCGTAACGGGAATCGACTCGGTTCCTTCGCGGTATTCGGTCGCCCGATGTCCGTTCAGCACCGATTGCAGCGACCGCGCCACGTCGCGGTGCGTGACGCCGCTGCGGCGGGCGCGGGGTTCGTCGATGACGACGGTCAATTTCTTGGTCTGACGCCCCCAGTCGTCCTTGATGTTTTTCGCTCCCTCGATGGACTCCAGTCGAGCCTTGACGGAATCGGCCAGATCAAACACACGGCCGCGGTCCGGGCCGGAAATGCGCGCTTCGACCGGGTTGGAGACGACCGAACCCAAGGCCAACGGGCCAATCGTTGGAATGACCGCGGGGTAGCGTTCCGCGCAAAACCGCTCGATGCGGCGGGAAAAACCGGGGATGAGTTCCGCCGACGTCAAGTTGAAAAGCATGTAAGCGTATTCCGGTCTCGACGGCGGCGGCGAGTACGACAGCGTAAACCGCGGCGCGCCCTGGCCGATATACGACGACCAGTTGATTACCCCCTCGGGGCGGGTTTCCGTGCGCAGCAGCTCGGCTTCGACGAACGCATCCAGATCGGCGGCGAACCGCTCGGTCTTCTCGATCGACGTACCCGGCGGCGCTTCGAACTTGGCGGTCATCATCGGCGTATCGTCGGACGGAAAAAAGATGCTGGGGATCAAGCCGAACCCCTGCATCGCGAGCAGGAAGACGGCAATCGCCAACGCGAACGAGAGCGGGGGAAAACGCAGCAGCGTCAACAACCCGCCGCGGTAGATGCGGTAGAAGCGCGTATCGAAAGCGTCCCCGCCCGCGGGCCGTTTCACCTTCAGAAACCGCGCGCAGAGCAGCGGAACAACCGTCAGCGCAAGCAGCCACGAGCAAAGCAGGGCGATCGTTACGACCACGAAAAGCACGCCCGTGTATTCGCCCATCTCCCCCTCGGCCAGGTAGATGGGCAGAAATGCGGCCGAAGTCGTCAGCGACGAGGTCAACAGCGGAATACGCAGTTCTTTCGCCGAGTCAACGGCGGCCTCCACCGGAGCGGCGCCCTCTGACATCGCCGTCACGATCGATTCGCTCATCACGATCGCGTTATCGACCAGCATGCCCAGAGCGATAATCAACGCGGCCAGACTCATCTGGTTGAGGCCCAGCCCCATCCAGTACATAATCATCAGACTCATCAGCATCGCGGAGGGCACGAGAGAAGCGACTACGAGACCCGTGCGCAAGCCGAGCATGGCCAGCATCGACACGAGCACGATAGCCACCGCCTGCAGGACGTTATCCGCAAACTCGTTGACCTTTTTCTCGACCCTCTCGGGTTCGAAGGCGACGATCTCGAGGTCGATGCCCAGCGGATATTGACGGCGCGCGCGCTCCACAAGAGCTTGGACTTCTTCGCCCAGCGTCACGACATTGCCGCCGCGCCGCAGCGACACGGCCAGCACGAGCGCGGGCCGGCCGTTCGCCCGCACCTTGCCGGACGGCGGCTCGATATAGCCCCGCGAGACCTCGGCAACGTCTTCGAGATAGAGCAGGCCGGGGCGGTTGGGCGCGCTGATGACCGTGCGGCGCAGCTCCTCCACGCTGTTGAAATTGCCCGACGGCTCCAACTCCAGCCGCTCTTCGCCCGCCAGCAGGCTGCCGCCCGAAATCAGGATGTTGCGCGATTGGAGCGTCTGACTGATCTGATCCGCGGAAAGCCCCAATTCGGACAGACGGGCGTCGTTGTACTCGATAAAGATGCGCTCTTCCTGAATGCCGCGTATCTCCACCTTGCCGGCGTTGTCGAGCCGCAACAGGCTGTCGCGAAACTGGCGGGCGAAATCCTTCAATTCGCGGTAGTCGTACCCGTCGCCGCTGAGGGCGGCAATCGTTCCGTAAACGTCGCCGAACTCGTCGTTGACCTCGGGCTCTTCCGCCCCTTCGGGCAGATCGCGCGCGGCCTCGGCCACCTTGCGGCGAAGGTTGTCCCAGATCGGGCGCATCGCGGTGAACTCTTTGCGAATGTTCGCGGAAACGATCGAAAGTCCGGTCGTCGAAGTGCTGCTTACGAAATCGAGCTCGGGCAGCTCCTGAACCGCCGTTTCGATCCTGTCGGTGACCAACGCCTCAACGCGGTCGGGGCTTGCGCCGGGAAAGCGAGTGACGATCTGGGCGGCGCGGATCGTAAAACCCGGGTCCATCGCCTGCTCCATCGCGGTGTAAGCGTTATAACCGGCGAAGAGTACGGCAAGCAGAAAAACGGCCGTAACCCGGTTGTTGGCGATGGCCGAGCGCGTCAAATCCACGGCGTCCCCGCTAGTCCCGAGGCAGCAGACGCACCCGCTGCCCGTCTGCGATGCGGTTCACGCCCGCCGTGACGACTTTCTCTCCTGCGCTGAGGCCGGAGACCACTTCCAGCCCCGCGGGGACGAGCCGGCCGGTCTCGACGGAACGCCTCACGGCAATGCTCCCGCCGCCGGAGGATTCGACGACATAAACGAACTTGCCTTCGCGGTCCGCCGCGGCGGCGTTGGCCGGAACCACGTACGCCGCGCCGCCGCCGCCGAACTGCATCTCGGCCTCGACCGCCATGCCCGGACGCAGCGCGAGATCACCCGAACTTCCGGCAAACTGCTCCCACGACCGGTCGAGCTCGATGGTCACCGGATATGTCGTAACGCCTTCGCCGGGCGTCACGCCCAGCGTCATGACGCGCCCCGTGAACGTTTTCCCCGGGAGAGCGGAAAAGCGCACTCTCGCGGACGCCCCCTTGCGAATGTCGGCGATCGCAATTTCCGACACGGCAATCTCGACCTGAGGGTTGTCGCCGGTCAAGACATCGACGACCGCCGTGCCCGCGCGTACGCTGCCGCCCTCCCTGACCTTGACCGCGGCGACGGCGACGGCGAAAGGCGCCCGCAGCCGGGTGTGCTCGCTCTGCCGCCGCGCGCGCTCGAGCCTGCGCTCGACTACATCGACGCCGGCGCGGGCCGATTTCTGCTTGGCCAAGGCGGAATCGAAGTCCCCTTGCGAAACGTTGTCCTTCTCATACAAACGCTGAATCCGTTGAAAATCCGAATCCGCCAAGGCTTCCCGGGCTTTGGCCTCGGCCAGGGACGCCTCGATCTCACGGACCTGAATCTCGAAATCGACCGGATCGATTTCCGCAATCAGATCTCCCTCTTCGATGACATCCCCCTCCTCGACGTACACGCGCTGCACGGTTCCCGCAACCCGAAAACCGAGTACGGAACGGATGCGCGCCTTGGCGAAACCGGCAAACGTCCGCGTTCGCGTAGTTTCCTGCGCGGCAACCTCGATGTACTTGACGGGCCGCGGCTCCGCTTCTTCGGCGGTCGGCGGCGCGCTTTCCGTACATGCCGCCAGCACAATCGCAGCCGCCGTCAGCGCGCGCGGCGGCGGAAATCGTTTCGCCCTATTTGCCGCGGCGGGCATAACCGTTCTCCTCCATGAAAGCCTCCAGGCGGCGGACCCACTCGCCGCGCTCGTCGGCAGAGCGAAAGTAGTCGAACCGTCCGACCGCGCGCTGCGCTTCCATCAAATCGATCAAGTGGCCGAATACGGCGTTGGCGGCTTCCAGATCGGCCGACAGGGTCTGCGCCTGCGCGTCCAGCAGGCGGACGATATCCACCACTCCCGCCGCGTAGGAATCGCGCACCAGTTCGAGGTTTTCCCGCGCCGCATCGGCCGCCTCGCGGGCCAATTCGATGCCCGCGAACGATGCCCCCGCCTGATAGAGAGCCGAGCGGATGCGTTGATCGATCAGCAGGCGGGCCGCTTCGCGGTCAATCATGATCTGCTCCAACTCGACCGCGGCCCGCGTCCTCCTCGCGCGCAAGGCGCCGCCCTGAAAGACGGGCAGAGACGCCTGGGCCGCCACCGTCCAGTTCACGTTGTTCGGCCCCGTCATCCCCGGCGCAATCGCCGCAGCGCTGTTTTTGAACGTCTGCAACTGCGCGTCGAGGCTGATCGTCGGCACGTAGAAAGCCCGCTTGGAAGCAAGCAGAAAACGCTCCTGCGCGCGGATCGATGCGTCAAGCCGGCGGATTTCGGGCGAAGCCTCCAACGCCTCCGCGGTCATGAACTCGCGAAAAAGCCTGAACGCCGACGGACGCTCGATAAACGGCTCGAGCACCTTGAAATTCACCGTCAACTCGGGGTCGTCCAAACCGGCTTCGAACGTGCCGAAAGGCTCTTCGAGAGGACGGTTGAGAACGCGGTTCACTGCAATTTCGGCCTGACTGCGCCGGGCGGAAGCGTCGATCACGCTGCGCTGATTCTGCGCAATCTGACTGCGCCAGCGCAGCGCTTCGCCGCGCCCCGCCGCCCCAATATCGACGCGCGTCCGCGAAAGAGCCAAGTTCGACCGCGTCAGCGACAGATTGCTTTTCTGGATGTCTTCGACCGTCTTGGCGCGCAGCGCTTCGAGATACTTCCGGGCGGCTTCAGCAACGACGTCCAAGCGGGTCTGGAAACGTTCTTCTTCACGCGAAACCTGCAAATGCCGCTCAATATCGTAGCCGGAGCGCGCCTGTTCGGAATAGATCGCCTGCCGGACGCCCACGGAGCCGAGCGCCTGCCGCCTGCCCTGGAAAACGTTCTCGCGGTCTGCGTCGATGAATGTCCCTTGGCCGGAAACGCTCGCCTGCGGAAGCAGTCCCGCGCGCGCCTCTTTCACCTGCTGCATGCCGGCCGCCACGCGGCGCTCGGCCGAGGCTAGGTCGAGATTGACGCTCTCGGCCTCGCGAACCACGTCGGCAAGCGATATGCGGCGGACCGGCGGCGGGCCGGTCTCGCCGACGAGTTCCGCCTCGGTCAGCAGTCTGAAAGTCGGATCGATGCCGGCGGCCCGGGCTGAATCCATGTTGATCGTAAGCTGCTCGTCCAACAGAAAATCAACGGGAATCTCGGCGGCTTCCTCACCGCCCAGAATGCGGAACAAGTTCAGCGCGATGCGCCGCACGAGAAAAAGTTCGTTGCGCTCGACCTGCAATCCCGCCACCGCCCCGCGTCGAACGCCGCGCTGCCCTTCGAGCGAATATGTCGGCAGCTTCCGCCTGTGAAGCGCGTCGAGCAGAGCGCGGAACGCCCCGTCGTCCAACTGCGGCAGGCCGCTCAGCATGACCGCCTCGACGTTCGCGGGCAAACGCGCCAACGCCTGCTCGACGGAAAGGCCGACCGGAACGACCGCGGCCTCTACCCCGATCGCTTCGAATTCGCGGGCAACGGTCTCGCGGATAGACGGAAACTCGCTCTCAATCGCATCCAGCAGCAGCAGCGCCAGTTTGGAAAACGGCGCGACCTCGCGGAAGACCTCCGCCTCGCGAACCAGATCCTGACTGTAGGCAACGTAGCTGAGATTGCGCACGCCGCTGACGCGGACCCGCTCCACGCCGACCCGCCCCGAAGCCGGGCGCTCGCGGACAGTAACCGGAATGCCCTGCGTCTCGGGGTCGATCACCACCGCGGCCACAACCGGCTTGGCGATAACGGGCTGCCGGCTCACATACGCTGAGGCGGCAATGCCCAACACGACAACGGCGTCGATTTGCGGGTCTTCGAGCAGAGCATCCACGTTGCGGCGCGCCTGCGCGCCCGACCAGTCGCCCACCAGTTGCTTTTCTTCCGGAAACGAGACGGCGAATTGCGCCTGCAGCAGCCGGCCCGTTTCCTCCCGCACCGCCGCGTGGAACGCCATGGCCGCCGCGCTGCCGCCGTCGAGCACGCTGCCGATGCGTACGCTTCGCTCTTGCGCAAAGCCCGAGGAGAAAGCGGCCGCCCCGGCAAACGCAGCAACGGCAAGCCGGCGAAATCGCAAAACAACGTCCATGGAACGGCTTTTCCTTTCTCTATCCGTCTTTGCCCGCGCCGGCGCCCGGTGCGGCCTCTACCAGCTTACAACCGCGCCCTCCGCCAACATACGCCGCGCCGCGCGAGCCGGCCCGGCGCCGCTCGACCTGATAAACTTGTCTGCCCATGATCGAGTTTCCTTCCCTCGCCGGCTCCCGCGAGATATTCCAGAACGCCTTCGACTTCGCCCAGTCCCAGGTCAGGGCAACCGCCGCGCGCGACCCCGGCTTCTACCCGATGTACACCGAGGGCGGCCGCTGGCGGCACGGCAAAGAGGCCTGGACCAACTGGTGCGACGGCTTCCTGCCCGGCATGATGTGGATTTTCGCCAAACGCGCGGACGGCGGCGAATGGGCCGCGCAGGCCGAACGCTATACCACGCCGCTCGAACCCCGCAAAATGGACCGCGATGTCCACGATCTGGGCTTCATCTTCCTCTCCACCTACCACCGCTGGTACGAACTGACCGGCAGGCCGGAGTTGAACGAAACGGTCATCCAGGCCGGCCGCACCCTGGCGCTGCGCTTCCGCGAAAAAGGGCGCTACATGGCGTCTTTCATGGGTCCGGAGTCGATTTTCATCGACATCATGGCCAACGTCGGCATCGTCTTCTACGCCGCCATGGAAACGGGCGACGCACAACTCATGGACGTAGCCATGCAGCACTGCCTGACCACCCGCCGAGTGCTCATCCGCGGAGACGGCAGCTCGTCGCACGAGGGGATTTACGACCTCGAAACCGGCCAATTCCTGCGGCAATCGACGCAACAGGGCTACCGCTCCGATTCCTGCTGGTCGCGCGGCCTGGCCTGGGCGATCTACGGCTTCGCCTCGGCCTACAAGCGCACCCGCGACGCCCGTTTCCTGCAAACCGCGGAACTCTGCGCCGATTACTACATCGTCAACGCGCCCGCCGACGGCGTGCCCCTGATGGACTTCGATTTTCCGCCCGAGGTCAATCAGCGCAAGGAATCGTCGGCCGCCGCCATCGTCGCCGCCGCGCTGCTGCGTCTGGCCGGTCTCTGCGCCGACGCCGCCAAGGGCGTCTTTTACGACCGGACGGCCCGGCGCATCCTGCTCACGCTCGCCCAACCTCCCTATCTGGCGAGCGAAACCGCCGGATGGGAAGGCATCCTGAAAGAGGGCATTTACCACCTCGACAAGGGGCTGGGGGTCGGCGAGTCGGTCATGTGGGGCGAATACTTCTTCGTCGAGGCGCTCGACCGCGCGCTGGGCTGACCCGCGCCCCAAACCCGCGCCGCCGCCGCGGAGCGCAAGGCGCGTGTTACAAATGGAGGCATGGCGCGCATCCGCGTGAGCGCCGCGGGGGGCGGCTACGACGTCGTCATCGAACCCGGCCTGCTTGCCCGCGCGGGCGAGCGAATCGCTTCCGCGCTCGGCCGCCGCCGCCTGTTCGTCATCGCCGATGCGGCGGTCTGGAGCCTGCTTGGCGGCCGCCTGTCCGCAGCGCTCGCAGGGCATGACTGGACGCTGCTCGAAAGCGATCTGAGCGAGCGGCGCAAGCGTCTCTATGCGGTCGAGGAACTCTGTTCCGCGATGCACGAGGCGGGAGCCGACCGCCGCTGCGCCGCGGTTGCCTTCGGCGGCGGCGTGGCCGGCGACGTCGCCGGATTCGCCGCCGCCTGCTATATGCGCGGCGTCGATGTCGTGCAGATACCCACGACGCTGCTGGCGCAAGTCGATGCCTCCGTCGGCGGCAAGACGGGCGTCAATCTGGAAAGCGGCAAGAATCTCGTCGGCGCATTCCACCAACCGAAACTGGTGCTGATCGACCCGCTGGCGCTGGAAACGCTGCCCGACCGCGAATACCGCGCCGGCCTGCAAGAGGTCATCAAGCACGGCATTATCCGCTCGGAAGCGCTGTTCGACTTCATCGACGACCGGCGCGAAGCCGTGCTCGCCCGCGACCCCGCCGCCGTCGTGCATATCATCGCCGAATCGGTGCGCATCAAGGCGGCGGTAGTCGCCGAAGACGAGCGCGAAGCGGGGCTGCGGCGCATCCTCAACTTCGGCCACACGCTCGGCCACGCGCTGGAAGCCGAAACCGCCTACCGCCGGCTGCTGCACGGCGAAGCCGTCGCCTACGGAATGATCGCCGCCGGGCGCCTTTCGGAACTCAGAGGACGGCTCGACGCGGCCTCGCGCCAACGGATCGAAGCGGCGGTCGGCGGCAGCATCGCCCTGCCCAGCCTCGAGGGACTGTCGGCGCGCGGCATCGCCGCCCGCGTCGGCGGCGACAAGAAAGCCGTGGACGGCAAGGTGCGCTTCGTGCTGGCCGACGCCATCGGCAAGGTCGGCGACGACGTGGACCCGCCCGCCGAACTCGTCGAAGCCGCCGCCGAGCACGCCCTGCAGGTTGCCCGGCGCATGGAAGCGGCGGCCTGACATGCCGCGCCCCGCCGCCCGCCCGGGAGCCTCGCCCGCGGGAACCGCCCCGGGCGACGAAGCCGCCGCCGCCCGCGCCGTCCGTGAAATGTTCGGCCGCGTGGCGCCGCGCTACGACCTGTTGAACAGGCTGCTCTCCGCGCGCATCGACCGCTACTGGCGCCGCTGTCTGGTCGATGCCGTCCGCCCTTGGCTGGAGCGGCCCGGCCTGCGCGCCGCCGACCTCTGCTGCGGAACGGCCGATGTCCTGCTCGCGCTCGAGCAGGAAAGGCGGCGCATCCTGCCCAACGCGCCGCCGCGCATTATCGGCAGCGACTTTTGCCGGCCGATGCTGACCGCGGCCGCAGCCAAAATCGAGCGGCGCAACCTGCCCTCCGCGCTGGTCGAGGCCGACGCCGCGGCTTTTCCCCTGCCCGACGGCGCGCTCGATCTGATCACCGTCGCCTACGGCCTCAGAAATCTGGCCAACTACCGCCGCGGCATCGAGGAGTTCGCCCGGCTGCTCGACGCCGGCGGCTGCCTCGCCGTGCTCGAGTTCTCCCAGCCGGTCAACCGGCTCTGGGGGCCGCTGTTCGATCTGTACTTCCGGCGCGTGTTGCCGAAAATCGGCAACGCCGTCTCGGCGGCCGACGGCGCTTATTCCTACCTGCAGCATTCGGTCGAGCGCTTCCTGACGCCCGGGCAACTGAGCGATCTCATGCGCGCAAGCGGATTCAATCGCGTCGAACACCGCCTGCTCACGGGCGGAATCAGCGCCCTGCACCTGGCTTGCAAGTGAGGCCGTTTGCCAATGAGACCGCGGCCGATTCGCCGCCCGCGGACAATCACAATGGGCCGTAATCCGATGGGAAACGCCGAGGACGGGCGCCGCCGACCGGACTCGATCTACTTGGCCGTGTTGGCTGTCTCGGCCGGCTGCCTCGTTCTGGCGGGTACGGTCGTCCGCGGACCGGGTCTGTCCCCGGATTCCATGAGTTTCCTGTACACGGCGCAGAGCCTGGTGGACGGCCAAGGCTTTGCACCCGCCAGAGGTTTCCCTTACACGCATTGGCCTCCGCTCTACCCGCTGCTGCTGGCCGCTGCCTCCGGCTGGGGCGCGATCGGCTTGCTCGACGCCGCCGGCCCGCTCAACGCAGCCATCTTCGGATTGACCGTATTCGTTACGGGGCGATACCTGAGCTCGCGCCTGAAATCCCGCTTCCTGACCGCGGCGGCCGCCGCCGCGGTTGCCCTGTCCTTCCCGTTGATACATCTGTCGCGGCAGGTCATGAGCGGCCCCGCGTTCATCCTGTTGGCAGTCCTGGCGCTGATCCGAACCGAACGGTTCCTGACCGAAGGCAAACCCGCGTCGCTGTTCTGGGCGACCGTGTTCGCCTCGCTGGCTTGGCAAACCCGCTACATCGGCGCGGCGGTTCCGGCTGCAGCGGGTCTGCTGCTGCTCTTCGATCGTGCGGGGGGGGGGGCAAAAGGCGAAACGCGCCGCCGCCGTTTGGGTCGGCGCCGGGCTGCCCATGGCGCTGTGGATAGCGCGCAACTATCGGGTCAGCGATACGCCCGCCGTGCCGCTGAACCTGTTCGACGCCTCCTTGCCGTTTTTCCCGGACGTGCTGCGGGGCGCCGCCGTCAGGTTGTGGCAATGGACGGAGTTCGGCCTGTCGTGGAACCACGCGGCGCCCTTTCTTCCGTTTCTGCGCGGCGCCGTCTTTGTCCTGTTCGCCTCCGCCGCCGCGGCGCTGCTGCCTGGGTTTTGGCGTTGCCTGCGCGGACAATGGAAGAGGCCGGCGCTTTCCGACTGGCGCCCCTGCGCGGTATTCGGCGGCTTTGCGCTGACGTATTTGCTCATGCTGCTGGCGATCCTGTCGGCAAGCCAGTCAGATGTTCCGCGGCGATACCTGACTCCGCTCTATATCCCGCTCTCGATCGCCGCGGCGGTTGCGATCGATCGGCTGTTCGCCGTTCTCGGCCTGCGCTCCGCCGGCGCCGGGCCGCGAGTTGGGGCTGCTGCCGCGGCGGCGGCTCTCTTCCTGTGGCTGGCGGGGCAAGCCGTTCCGCTAACCCTCCTGATCCGTCTGGCCAACGACGGCGCACTCATGTACGCGGGGCCGTCGCCCTGGGGCAATTCGGAGACGCTGCGGCACATTCGCCGAAACCCCATCGACGGCGCGGCGTACTCCGGCGACCCCTTTCTCGTGGCCATGTACAACAAGGGAATCGCCGCATACGGCCGGGCAATCCGCCGCCGCAAGAGCATCGCCGATGCGGCGGCGCCCGGGTCTGCCGCCGCCGGACAGAAAACATTGGAGCCGCTGCTTGCGGACATCCCTGAAGGCGCCTGGCTGGTTTGGCTCCAGGATATGAGCAGCGACCGACTTGCCGGCCTCGCCTATCTGCGCACATTGCCCTTTCTGGAGCCGGCGGCGGAGTTCGCGGACGGCGGCATCTACAGGGTGCGCAAGCGCAACCACGCCGCGCCGCGCGCAAACCCGTACCGCAAAGCGCTCGATTCGATCGTCTCGGGAGCCTTCGGCGCGCCGGCGATCCGCGCGGTCTTCGACGTTTACCGCCATGGAGATGACCTGATCTATTTCAGGAAATCGTGCGTGGCGGACGACCTGCAAGACAAGTTCTTCCTGCACGTCCATGCGCGGAACGCAGCCGATCTGCCTGCCGAACGCGCGCAGTACGGCTTCGAAAACCTGGATTTTTATTTTCCCGAATACGGCATGATCGTCGATGGAAACTGCGTAGCGGTGCGCCGCATCCCCGGCTATGCATCCACCCGCATCGCAACCGGACAGTACATATCGGGCGGGAAGGGGCTATGGCATGCCGAGGCGCGGCCCGGCGGCGGCCCCCGCTCCGATTCGGCAAGCGCGCGGCCCCGCTGAACCGCCCTACTCTTCCGGCAGAATCGCCGTTTTCAGCCGGCCGTTGCGGCTCATCATCGACTGGAACACCCGAATCAGGCCGCTCAGCGGAGCCTCATCGAGAATGAAATCCGAGGCGTGAACGTCGCCGCGGCAAATGATGTCGAGCGCTTCGCGGATGTGCCCGGGCGTGTGATGAAACGTCGCCCGCAGCGTCAGCGAGCCGTAGTGGATGCGTCCGGTATCCAGACAAATCGCCGTTTCCCGCGGACAGCCGCCGAAGAAATTGACCAGGCCGCCGGTGCGCACCATGCCTACCGCCTGCCGCCAGGCATGCGGCGAGCCGACCGCTTCGATAACGATGTCGGAACCCCGCCCGCCTTCGGTGCGGCGGCGCACTTCATCGCTCGGGTCGGAGCCGCGGCGCGACTCGACCAGAACTTCCGCGCCCAGATGCTCGGCGCGGTCGAGTTGCATCTGGCGCCGCCCCACGGCGACCACCCGCGCGCCGGCGAGCTTGGCCAGCCGCACGAACATCAGCCCGATCGCCCCCAGGCCGATGACCGTAACCGTGTCGCCGGGCCGCACCCCCGTTTCATCCAGCCCGTTCAACACGCAGGCCAGCGGTTCGGTCAGCGCCGCCTCGCGGTAGTCCGCGTGGTCGGGGATGCGGTGCGTGTTGCAGTCGGCGATCGGCCCCGGAATCTTCACGTAGCGCGCGTAAGCGCCGTTGTTGAAAAGCAGATTCTCGCAAAGATTCTTCTGCTCGCGCCTGCAGAAAAAGCACTTGAAGCACGGCGCCGAATTGGCCGCCACCACGCGGTCGCCGACCTCGAAATGCTTGACCGCCGAGCCGACCTCGACAATATCCCCGGCCAACTCGTGGCCCAGCACCGCCGGCGGCGTAATCATCCGGGCGTGATGCCCCCGGCGGTACACCTTCAGATCGGTGCCGCAGGTCAGCGCCGCCTTGACCCGCACGAGGATATCCGACGGGCCAACCGCAGGCACGGCCACCTGCTCGATGCGCATCTCCTCCTTGCCGTAAAGCACCGCGGCCGGCATCGTTTCCTTCACGACGACGCCCTTCCCTGAGGCTGCACGATCAATTTCAGCGAACCGTTCCGCGGATTCCGCGCCAACTCCATGCCCTCGCTAAACTCGTCGAGCGTCAGGCGGTGGGAAATCAACTCCTCTACGGGAAACGCGCTGTCCCAGACGATCCGCGCCGACTCGGCCTGCAAATCGACGCAAGCGCTGTACGAGCCGAACACGCTGCGCTCTTCCGCGCAAACCGCCTTGCCGTCGAGCGTGAACCGCTCCTGTTCCGAGGTCTGCGCGAAAAGCATCACTTTCCCGCCTCTACGCGCCAATCCTGCCGCCTGCTCCACGATGCCCGGCGCCGAGGCGGCAACGATCACGACGTCCGCGCCGCGCCCGCCCGTTGCGGCCTTGACCCGCCGCGGTACGTCCGCCGCGGCCTCCAATGCTTCCGCCGCCCCCAACCGCAGGCTTTTTTCCAACCGCGAAGGCAGCCGGTCGGTAACGATCACGCGAGCCGCTCCCCGCCGCAGCAGCAGCGCCGTAAACAGCAGGCCGATAGGCCCCTGCCCCATCACCAGCACGGTGTCCTCCGCGCCGACCGCGCACCTCTCCAGCCCCTTCAAACAGGTGTTGACCGGCTCGACGAAGGTCGCCCGCTCGAAAGTCACGCCGTCGGGAATCTTCTCCACGCCGCGCGCGGCAACCCAGTCCATGACGCGCGCGTACTGCGCGAAACCGCCGCCCGCCGGCTCGAATCCGGCGGTAACCCCCACTTTCTTGTAGGTTGCGCATTGGGCGTAATCACGGCGCCTGCAATAGAAACATCTCTTGCACGGAATGTGATGGAACAGGCAAACCCGGTCGCCCGGCGCCGCGTTCCGCGCGCCCTCTCCCGCGGCAACCACCACGCCCGCCGTTTCGTGGCCGTAAACGCGGGGAGCGGGCAGCAGATCATGCTCGATCTTCTTGAGATCAGTATGGCAGATGCCGCAGCTTTCGACCCTGACCAGTATCTCGCCGGGGCCGATCTCGGGAACCGGCAGCCGCTCGACGGCTACGGCGCCGGCGCCGCGGTACACCGCGGCTTCCATGGTCTCGCCGCGCAGGGGCATGTCAGCAGGCGAACTCACAGGTCGAAAGGAAAGCGGCCAGGGAATGCGCCGCCCGCCCGGCATCGCGCTTGACCCGCGCCAACCGCCGCCAACGCGCGGGGCTCAAGCCGGCCTGCCAAACGATGCTCGCCGCGGAAAAAGAGCCGTCCGCGCGCAGAGCGCGGTTGAAATCGACGGGAAACGAGGTCTCCGCGGCGTCGCTCACCGCGCGCAGACAATAGAAAGGCAGCGACCGTTCCGCCGCAACTTCCGCAACCGCCGCCGCTTCCATGTCCACCGCCTGCGCGCCCGAAGCGGCCGGCAGCCGCTTCTCTTCCGCGCTCTGGACGACCCGGTCCACCGTCAGCAACGCCCCCCGCCGGCACGAACCTTTGGGGCAGCCCGGCAACTTCCCAGAATACTCCACGCGCCCCTCCCCAAGGTCCGACCATATCCGCTCGGCGGCGAAAATGTCGCCGACCTTGTACTCCGCGGCCGCCGCGCCGACGAAACCCGTGGAAACCAGAGCCGTCGGCGGGTTGATATCGGCCAGGGTCCGCGCCGCGGCCGCAGCCGCGCGCCGGCCGGCGCCGTTCGCGGCGAACAGCGCCGGAACCCCGTTCAACTCCCCGGCGGCGACGCCGCGCACACCGTCCCGATGCCGAAAAACAAGTCCCTCGAACCCCGAAAATTCCAGGCGATCCGCGGCAACGAGCAGCAGCACCCCCTCATCATCGCACCGCCCCGGCCAAACGCGGCCCGCAGCCTGTTATCGCGTGGCGATTTCGATCTTCAACTCGTTGACGCCGGGCGCGATTCGCACGACGATCGCATCCCCCGCGGGCGATGACTTGGTGAATCTCTCGGCGTCCTCCAGCGAATACGCGCCGCTCGTCGGAGCCGAAAAATCCGTAGCCACGCGATGCGCCTCCACGCGGTAACGCCCGACGGCCGGCCCGACGGCGGCGGCAATCTCGAACTTCCCTCCGGCGCGGCGGCCCATGTAGGCCGTCGCCGGAGGATGATTGTCGTTTTCCGGCAGCAGCGTCAGCCAACCCCAGTAAAGCGGCTCGCCGTCGAGCAGCACGGCGCCGCGAACCGCCGCGCGCTCGTCGCCGGTCAGAAACCCCTGCCGGCGCAGCCAGCCGCGCAGCAAGGCCGGCCATTGCCCCAAATCGGGGTCTCCCGGCGCAAGCCCCGTGCCGTGCGGACCGAAAGAGAAAACATGCATCTCGGCGGAAACGCCCGCATCGAGCAGCGCCCGGTAAAAAGCGAGGCTGTGCTTGGGCGTCACCGTCGGGTCGGTGTGCGTGTGAACGAGAAACGTCGGCGGCGTCTCCGCCGTCACCGCGGCCGCCGTATCGCCGTAAGCTCCCGCGTTGCCGCGCAGCAATCCCCCCGACACCACCGCATAGATCGGCGCCAGAAAGTCGGGGCGGGAACTGACGCGCTCGATCGGATCGCCGGCTTCGGGGTCGCCGTCGTCGAAGGCGGTCCCCGCCGCGGTCGTCAGATGCCCCCCGGCCGAAAAGCCGAGCATGCCGATGCGCTGCGGGTCGATGCCCGCCTCGCCCGCCCGCGAACGGACGTAACGCACGGCGCGCCGCGCGTCCAGCAGCGCAAGCGCCGGCTCGTATTTCGGACGCAGCCGATAGCGCAGCACAAAGGCGTTGACGCCCATCGCATTCAGCCGCCGGGCCACCTGCAAGCCCTCATGGTCGGAGGCCAGAATGCGGTACCCGCCCCCCGGATTGACGATGACCGCCGCGCCCGTGTTGTTTTCCGGCGCGGCGAGATGCACGGTCAAGGCCGGCTTGTCGGCGGCTTCGTCCCCTTGCGCGCCGGGCGCGCCGTCGGGCCAGAGCAGAACCTGCTTCCGTTCAGCCGCCGCGCCGCCGGAAACGCCGAGAAACAGCACGAAGGCCGTTATCGAAAGAAGTCGCATCGGTTTCGCCTCGCAATCCGGGCCGCCCGCGGCGCCCGCGCTTGGAGCGTATCACGATTCCGCTCAGCGGACGGGCCCCGTGTCCAGCCGCCGCACATCGACGCTCGCGCCCTCGAAAGCCGCCGGGAATCTGCGGCGCACCAGCGGGTCGTGCCCGGGAATCACCAGCCCCCGCCCGCCCGCCAGGCGCGTCAGCGCGTCGTACCCCTTGAGCATGTCCTCGACGTCGACCACCAGAGGGAACGGGTTCCGCGCCTCGTAGTTCTCGTAATAGTGCGCCGCGTCCGAGGCCAGCACCAGCGGCCCCTGCTCCGTCTCCACGCGCACCGCCTGCAAGCCGCGGCTGTGTCCGCCGATCTTGTGGACGCTGACCCCGGGCGCAATCTCCGCGTCGCCGTCGTGAAAAACCACCTTGCCCGCATACACGCGGCGCACCATCCGGCAGACGTGCTCGGCGGTGAACGGCTCGCGCAAGACGGCGCGGCCCATGCAAGGGCCGGTCGCGTAAACCATCTCGGCCTCCTGCAAGTGCAGGCGCGCGTTCGGAAACTGATCGATCCCGCCCGCGTGGTCGTAATGCAAATGCGTCACAACCGCCGTTTCCACGCTCTCGGGCGCGATGCCGACGGCCGCCAGCGCCGCCGAAGGCTCGCAGATCACCCGCCGCCCGCGCCGCGCGCCTTCCGCGCCGTCGAAACCGGTATCGACCAGGATTGTCCGTTCGTCGTTGCTCACAACCCAGACGAAATAATCCATCGGATGCGGCGCGTCGTGCGCATCGTCGAAAATGAACGACTCCCCGCGGACGCGCTCGTTATATTCGGCGTACTTGACGGCGTAAACCGCGTAACCGCCGCCGCTCCCTCCGTTGCCCGGTCTTGCCCGCTGATGCGTCATCGGATGCCCGCGGCCTCAGAAACGCAGCTTCATCTGCGCCGCAACCTGCCGACCCGGAGCCAGCGCAGTGCCGGAAAACAGCCCGCTGAAGTTGATCACGTTGAGCCGGTCCGCGGCGTTGCGCAAGTCGAATTGCAGGGTCAGCGACCGCTCGGCGCGCTCCCAGACGCGCAAACCGAGCGAGAAATCGAGGCTGAGATTCGGCCGCACGCGCCCCCGCTCGAAATTGACCTTGTCCATGATGGCTTGCGGAATCGGCTGCTCTTCCTCTTCGCCGCCCTCACCATCGCCGCCGCGCCCCGCGTCCGCCGCGCCGCCGTCGTCATCGTCATCATCATCGTCGTCGTCATCCTCGAGCTCGACGGGCAGGCCGCTGCCGTAACGAACGCCCGCCATGAGCCAGACGCGGCGGTGCGGCTCAAAACGCACTTGCGCGGCGACCGTGTTCCGCTGATCCTGGCTGATCGGGAACTGTACGGACGCATCGCGCAACTCGTCGGCTTCCCCGCCCTCGATGAACAACCCGCCGGTAACGGGCGCGGCGGCATGGCCCGTCATGTTCGACCAGCTTGCCACAGCCGACCAGCCGCGTCGAAAGGGCATCTCCAGCCGCGCTTCGGTTCCCGTAATGCGCGCCGAAGCGAACGTGATCGGGAACGACAACCCCGTATTCAGGAAAACGTCGTCGTCGATGGCGTTTTCGAACGTGCGCCAATAGCGGCTGACGTCCAGCCGCAGCACGTCGGCGATCGGCTTGCGCAGCCCGACCTCGAAGAAATTCGCCCGCGACGCGGGCGCCGGCAGCGCGTCTTCGACGGCGTCCAGCCCCAGAGTCGGCGCGGCGCTGCTGAGCAGCAGGTTCTCGATGGGCGGCGGCTGAAACACCCGGTCGTAAGACGCCCGCAACTGCAAATCCGCCGCGGGCAGGTAATAGCTCAAGGCGATGCGCGGACTGAAAGCCGTATCTTCGACCAACAGGCTGTATCGGTCGAAACGCACCCCCAGATTGGCGGCGAAGTTGCCCAAGCGGATTTGCTCCTGCGCGAAGAAACTCGCCTCCGTGCTGCGCCGAGCCTCGAAAAAGTCGATGTCGAACTCCGCAAGCCCGCCCGGCTCGGCCAACTGAAACCGCTCGCGGATATCGTTGACGCGCAAATCGCCGCCGAGCTTGAGCGTGTGCCGCTCGTTTTCCACGGTGAGATCGGCGAGCGCCGCGCCTTCGCGGAAACCGCGATCTTGCAGCACGTAAGCCGGAGTGGAAAACTCGTTGCTCCACAGCCGGCCGCTCAGATCGCGCACCATCCCGCGCACCGAGCCCAGCGAACGCGCCGAAAACGTGTGCTGATAATGCGCCTGCCCCGCGGTTTCAGCCGCGCGGCGGTCCTGGCGCTGCCCCGCTTCCTGCTGTTCCAAATCGTTCGGCACGAGAAACCCGGTGCGGTTGGAGCGCAAATAAAAGGTGACCCGGCCGCGCTCGCCCGCGTCCCGGGCGAGTCTCGCGTTGAAACCCGTCGAACCGCCCTTGTTGGTGAAATTCTCAAGCGAAGGTGGGTCGAGATAACGGTCAGTGCGGCCGCCCTGAACCCCGACCGAAAAAACCGTGCTCTCGCCCGCGTATTGATGGGAAAACGCGCCGATGGCCGTGCTGTACGATCCGCGTTGCAGGTCGAGCGCGGAACGGTTCCCGCGTATCCCGTGCCTGCGCGTATCGAGGGCGATCACCCCCCCCAGCCGCCGCCCGTATTCGGCGGGAATGCCCGCGGTAAGCACGTTGACCGCCTCGAACTCGCTGTTCTCGAAGGCCGGCGCAAAGGCGATCGAACGGTTGTCGTAGAGCGGCATGCCGTCGATAACGTACTGCGTATCGTATTCCGAACCCCGCGGATGCAAGACGGCGTTGGCTTCGAGCAGCCAGCCGGGCATGGTCGTCACCACGTCGACCGTGCTGCGCCCTAGCGTCGTGCCCAGCGCCCGTTCGAGAAAGTCGCTCCCGGCGCGCATCGTCTGCGAAGGCTGCAAAGCATCGAGCAGCGGCGCGGAGGCCTCGACCGTCACCTCGGCGCGTACGGGCGCGACCTGCAAGACGACATCGACGGCCCGCGGCACGGCCGAGCGGATTTCGACTTGCGCGGCGTAATCCCGGAACCCCTGACGGCTGACGCGCAGCCGGTAAACCCCCGGAGGGATGCGGCGCAGCGTCGCTTCGCCCCGTTCGTTCGCTTGCGCCGAGGCCGTGAACGCCGGGCTGCGCCCGCGCAGATCGACCCGCACGGCGACCGCCCGCCCCGAAGCATCGCGCACGCTGACGCGCAGCCGCCCGTCCATCACCTGCGCCGGCAGCGCCGGCGCAAGCAGCAGCGCCGCGAAAACCGCAAGCGCCGCCCCAAGTCGGCGCCGTCGAACCCCCCGGCGCAGCATCGGCCCCATCCGCTCAATTCTAACTTGACGGCCTCCAGACGCCGAAAACCAGCGCCCGTTTTCCGGTTTTTGCCAAGAGTCCGCGATATACAGAGGTGAGGGTTGTACAATAGGGAGCTTCACAGCAGTCCATCAGTGAAAGCCGCACGGGCAAAGCGGCAACGGACCGAAGGAACATCCGATGCATGAAGTGAAGAAGATCCAGGAACTGCTGAACCAGATTGACCACAACGAGATCCTGCTGCCCGAGTTTCAACGCGGCTACGTCTGGAAACCTGACCAAGTGCGCGGACTCATGCAGTCGCTCTATCGGAAGCACCCGACCGGGCATCTTCTGATCTGGAACACGTACAAACCGTCGCTTGCGCGCGGCGCGGCGGCGGCAAGAAACGGCCGCTCGTTGCTGCTCCTCGACGGCCAGCAGCGTCTGACAACGCTCTATGTGCTGTTCAAGGGAAAGCACCCCCGGTTTTACGAAGGGGAGTCGCTCTTTTTCGATCTCTGGTTCAATATGCAAACTGAAGAATTTCGCTTCTATCAGAAGTTGTTGATGGCCAAGAACCCATACTGGATCAGCGTTCACGAGTTCTTGAATGAGACTTTTAACGGATTGCTTGAACGCTTGTCCCAACTCGATGATGACCGTCAGCAGGTCATCCAGGCCAATCTTGCCCGGTTGAGCCGTCTCGACGAGATACGCAATTACAGTTACACGGTAGACCAGGTGTCCGGCGACGAGTTCGAACTCGATGAGGTCGTGAATATCTTCAATCGTGTCAACAGCGCAGGCACGCCGCTTACGAAGGCCGATCTCGCGTTGGCTCATATCTGCAGCATCTGGCCGGAAGCGCGCGCCGAGATGCGCGACTTCAAAGAAACGATGGCCGGGGAAGGTTTCGATGTCGAATTCGACTTTCTCATCCGGTGCTTGGCAGGCGCGGCAACCGGCTCCGTGCGTCTCGAAGGGTCCTTTTTCAAGATATCCGCATCGGACCTGCAAACCGCGTGGGAAAAGATGCGGCCCGCGTTCCGCCATCTCGTCGGCGTTTTGCGTCATGACGCTTTCATCGACGCTCTGGACAACCTGCCGACGCACAACGTACTCGTGCCGGTGACGGTTTACCTCATCCGACAAGGCGGGAGATTCCCGACCGAAGCCATCAAAAAGCGGTTCATCCGCTGGCTCTATCTCGCCGGCATCTGGGCGCGTTACTCAGGAGCAAGCGAGACCAAATTGCAGCAGGACGTAGCC
This sequence comes from Bryobacterales bacterium, assembly GCA_965242705.1. Lineage (GTDB taxonomy): Bacteria > Acidobacteriota > Terriglobia > Bryobacterales > UBA6623 > CATQHP01. The sequence continues at coordinate 1,881,003 of OZ251486.1, read as the reverse complement.
CTGACGACTCAATGCGACACAGACCCGACTCACGAATTGGAGGAGGCGATTCTGCGTGAGCGCGGCCGCGTGATCCTGGAGGCGGAAGATCTCAAAAAAGCAATGATAAATTCGGCAGTCGGCCGCTTCAGTTGCGTGCTCGCCCGCGCAAGGGATGCGCGCGACTGGTTCACAGGCGGCCTCCTTTACGAGCACGGCAAGAGCAACGGACTCGAACGCCACTACATCTTTTCTCGGGATGTGCTCTTGCAAGTCGAATCCGGTAAAGACACCGACAGGAGACTGATCAATGAGTTGGCCAACCGCGTAGTGCTCACACAGAAAGCGGATAAAAAAATCGCCTCGTCGCCTCCGAACGAATATCTGCCGGCGGTGGAAGAAAATCAACCGGGCGCGCTCCTTGCGCAATCGATACCGATGAACCGCGATTTGTGGGAGCCGAAACTTTATCTCGATTTCCTGGCCGAACGTCGAAGACTGTTGGCAAAGGCGATGAACGATTACATCGCAAGCTGGGAACCGCAGGACGAAATGCCGTTTACCGAGTCAACGGCTCGCCGTCTCATGGCGGCGGGCGAGAGCGGCGAAGTGGAGTTCAAGTCGAGCCTGCGTTGGGACCTCAGGGAAAACCGGGTCAACAAGGAACTGGAAAAAGTTATCGTCAAGACCTTGGCCGGATTTCTCAACAGTGAGGGCGGCGGCACGCTGCTTATCGGCGTAAACGATGAGGGCAAGGCGGTAGGATTGGCCCCCGACTACGAATCGCTCAAGAAAAAGGACCGTGACGGGTTCGAGCGGCATTTGCGGCAACTCATCGAAAGCAGTATCGGCGCGTCAGCCTCGTCGTTCTTGACCGTCACCTTCCACGAAATCGACGCCCGGGACATCTGCCACGTCTCGGCGGACCGGAGCGACCACCCAATCTACATCTTCCGAAACAATCAATCCGTTTTCTATCTCCGCACCGGCCCTGCAACCAAGGAGTTGCCGTTAGTCGAGGCAGTCAAGTATATTGACCGCCATTTTGGCCGCCGTTTCTGAAACCCGTCATGATCCCGACCGCAACAGAGCAACGGCCTGCGAGCCTTGAAGGGCGCAAGCGTCCGGCATATCTCGACCGGGAGACATTGAACGAGATTATCCGGCGCATCGTGGCAACGGCGCAGCCGGAGAAGATCATCCTTTTCGGTTCCGCCGCCCGCGGAGACATGGGCCCTCACAGCGACGTTGACCTGCTCATCGTCAAGGAAGGCGCGAACGCCCTCGATACTACGCTCCAAATCTACAGGAATCTCTATGGAGTCGATGCCGCGGTCGATGCGGTCGTGGTTTCCCCGCGGGACGTGGAGCGTTACAAGGAGAGCCACGCGCTTGTCATCAAACCCGCTCTGAAAGAGGGGAGAGTGGTGTATGAAGCCCCCCGAGCGATTCCCGTCCGATGACCCGCAATTTTCCGCAAGGCCGCACCCTGCCCCTCCCTACCGTTTTTCGACCCTGCGCCATTCCTGGCCGATGCCGAAAAACGGATGCCCGATGAAACCCCGCACCCGCAGCGTCCCGCGCGCCGTCAGCCTTGCCCGGCAACGCGCTTTGCGCCCCCGGTCGGGAGCGTAGATCCAGCCCGCTTTCCATTCGTGCTTGCCCGCGTAGCGCAAGTCTCCGACTACGGCAAGTCCCACGACCGGCCGCTCGCGCAGCGCCGGGTCGGGATTGTTGCGGTCAACCTTCGCCTTTCCGCCCATGCCGCGGGGATCGTTCGGCGGGAAAAATTCTTCTTCGATCCATACGATCGAGCCGCCGTACGTCTCGCCTTTCCGTGCGATCTCGATGTGTACGACGTCCTTCTTGTTGCCCGTCTCCCAGACGCCGACGATGGCGTCGGCGTCCTGAGCCGCGCCCGCGGCCAAAGCCGCCTGCAAACCGACGAACAGCCAAATGACGCGCATGGGAACCGCCTTCATTCTCTCACCGGCCCCGCCATGCGACGCAAGCATCGGAATATCAACGAGATGCGTCTTTCCGCCCGCGGGTGTATGCTGACTATAGTTGCTTCAGGCCATCCATCCGCGGCTGCCGGCGGCGCTCTTGCGCAGAGCCGCTTATCCGGCGGTGATGTTGGCGGCCTTCCTTGCGGCGGAGGCGCTGCGCCGCGCGGCGGGAATTTCCATCTTCGCCGGCGCCTACGCGGCCGCAATCCTCGCCGCGGGCGCGGTTACGCTGCTCGAGTTCGCCATTCCCTACGACCGCAACTGGCAGCCGCGCTGGGCCGAGGTCAAAAACGATCTCGCCTTCATGATCGCCGTGCAGATACTGCTTCCCCAAGCGCTTTCGCTGGGGACAGCCGCCCTGCTGCTGCGCTTCGCGAAGGAGTTTCAACTCGCCGCCGAGGGCGTCTGGCCCGCGCATTGGCCGCTTGCGGCGCAGGTTGCGCTGATGCTGCTCGCCGCCGAGTTTCTGCGCTATTGGCTCCACGCGGCCGCCCACAATACGAATTTCCTGTGGCGGCTGCACGCCGTCCACCACTCGCCGAAGCGGCTCTACTGGCTCAACGTCGGGCGCTTTCACCCGCTCGAAAAAGCCTTGCAGTACCTGCTCGACGCCTTGCCCTTCATCCTGCTCGGCGCCGGCGAAGAGGCGCTGGCCTTCTACTTCGTTTTCTATGCGGTGAACGGCTTTTTCCAGCACTCGAACGTCGATGCCCGCTACGGCCTTCTCAACTACGTCGTCAGCGGCGCCGAACTGCACCGCTGGCACCATTCCCGCTTGCCTGAGGAATCGAACCACAACTACGGAAACAACCTGATCGTGTGGGATTTGGCGTTCGGAACCTGGTTCCTGCCGCGAAACCGAAGGGTCGGCGAACTCGGCCTGCTCAACCGCGCCTATCCGCAGGACTTCCTCTCGCAGATGCTGGCGCCGCTGAACCCCCGCACTCAAAAGCCCCGGACTCAAAAGGAAAGCACGCGCCGATGAGACTTGAACCGCTCGAAAACGCCGCCTTGCGCGCCTACATGGGCGCGCTCGGCTGGACGCACTGGCGCCCTTTCGCGCGCGCCTGCCGGAACCCGCGGGAAACGCAGCGCCGGCTGCTGCGCGGCCTGCTCCGGCGCAACCGCGAAACCGCTTTCGGGCGCGAACACCGCTTCGAGGCCGTTGACGATTACGACGCATTCGCCGCGGCCGTTCCCGTCCAGACCTACGAATCGCTGCGCCCCTATATCGAGCGGCAGCAGGAAACGGGCGAGCCGGCGCTGACCGCGGCGCCCCCGGTGCTCTACGCCCAAACCAGCGGCACCACGGGAAAACCGAAATTCGTTCCGCTGCTCGACGAGACCCTCGCCGACTACAAGCGCATGCAGGCAACGCAGTCTTACGGACTGTTCTGCGTCGAGCCCGAAATCTTCTACGGAAGGATACTGGGCATCGTCAGTCCGGCGGTCGAGGGGCGCCTGCCGAACGGGGCGCCCTACGGGTCCGCTTCCGGGCACGTTTACCAAACCATGCCCCGCCGCGCCCGCCGGCGCTACGTCCTGCCCGAAGAAGCCCTTGCCGGCGACGATTACGAGACGAAATACCGAGTCATCGCCGCCCTGGCCCTGACCTGTCCCGACCTCTCGTGCATCGCTACGGCCAACCCCTCTACGCTGCTCAAGCTGGTTTCGGTTTTCCGCGAACACAGGGAAACCCTGTTGCGGGACATCGCCGCCGGAACGCTTTCTTGCGCCGACCGCCTCACCCCGGCGCAGCGCGCGGCGGTGCTGCCGCGCCTGCGCTGCTCCGCCGAGCGCAGAGCCGAACTCCAATCCCTGCTGCGCGCGGCGAACCCTTCCGTCAGCGATATCTGGCCGCGCCTGCGCATGGTCACGACCTGGACCGGCGGAAGCTGCGGCATCGCCCTCGGCGCCGTGCGCAAGATGCTGCCGCCGTCGGTGCGCATCGCCGAACTCGGCTATATGGCCAGCGAATTCCGCGGAACCATCACCGTCGATATCGACAAGCGAACCGGAGCGCCCACAATCCAGCAAAATTTCTTCGAGTTCGTCGAGCGCGGCGACTGGGACAACGGACGCCCCCGGTTCCAGACGGTCGAAAGCCTCCGCGAGGGCGGGCAGTACTACATTTTCGTCACCACGAGCGGAGGCCTCTACCGCTACTTCATGAACGACGTCGTCGAGGCGTGCGGACGCTTCGAAGACACGCCTTGCATCCGCTTCCTGCAAAAGGGCGTCGGCGTAACCAGCATCACGGGTGAAAAACTGTACGAAAGCCAGATCATCGAGGCCGTGCGCGCCGCCGAGACGCCGCTCGGGCTGGCGTCGGCCTTCTTCATCATGCTCGCCGATGCGCAGAGCGCGGTTTACCGCCTTTGCATCGAATGGCCCGAGGCGCAAGCGCGGCAGGTCGATCTCTTGCGCGCCGCCGTAGAGCGCGAGCTTGGCGCGCGCAACGTCGAGTACGCGCAGAAACGCAAAAGCGGCAGGCTGCGTCCTCTCGAAATCGCGCCGCTGCGTCGCGGAGCCGGCCAAGCCTACAAGCAGCACTGCGTCGCGCGCGGGCAGCGCGAGATCCAATTCAAGATCGTCGCCCTGCAGTACGCCGACGCCTGCCCGTTCCCGTTCGGCGAGTTCACGCTCGAACCCGCGGCCGCCTGAGCGCCATGCCCATCGACGACCTGCGCGTTTCGCACCTCGATATTCCCTTCAAGGTGAAATTCCGCCACGCCTCCGCGCAGCGCGCGCGCATGCAGAGCATCTGGGTCGAGGCGCGGGGCAACGGCTTGCAGGGCGTCGGCGAAGGCTGCCCCCGGCAATACGTAACCGGCGAAACGCCCGCATCCGCCGAGGCGTTTTGCCGCGGCGTGCGCGGCGCGGTCATGCGCGAAATCCGTTCGCTCGACGACCTGCGCCGGTGGCAGGCGGCCCACAGCGGCGAAATTGACGCGAATCCGGCGGCATGGTGCGCCGTCGAACTGGCCCTGCTCGACCTTTTCGCGCGGTGGAAGCGCGTCCCCGTCGAAGACCTGCTGGGGCTTCCGCGCCTGCGGCGGCGGTTCTTCTATTCAGCCGTACTCGGAGACGACGCGTTCCCGTCGTTCCTGAAAACGGCGGCGCTGTACCGCGCGTTCGGCCTCGGGGATTTCAAAGTCAAGCTCTCGGGAAAATTGGCGGCGGACAGACGCAAGCTGAAAACGCTGCGCCGATTGGGCGTCGGCAAACGCAGAATCCGCGTCGATGCCAACAATTTCTGGGCCAACAATTCCTGGAACGACGCGCGCGAAGCCGCCGACTACTTGACGGCGCTCGGCCCCGTTGCGGCGGTCGAGGAACCGCTTGCCCCCGGCGATTACGACGGCATGAGGCTCGTCGCCGAACGCACCGGAGCGCGCATCGTCCTCGACGAAAGCATGGCGCGGCCCGAACAGTTGGCGCAGGCCGCCGCGGACCCCGAGCATTGGATGGTCAATGTCCGCGTCTCGAAAATGGGCGGGCTGCTGCGCTCTCTCCATGCCGTGCGGCATATCCGCCGCGCGGCGATACCCGTCGTCGTCGGGGCGCAGGTCGGCGAGACCAGCGTGCTGACCCGCGCGGCTCTTCCCGCCGCCCAGGCCGCCGGCGATGCGCTGTACGCGCAGGAAGGCGCTTTCGGCGCGCGGCTGCTGCAGCGGGACATCTGTTCCCGCCCGGTCATGTTCGGCTTCGGCGGCGTGCTCGACACGCGGCGCTTCGGCTTCAACGAAAGCGCCGGCTGGGGGATTTCCGCCCGGTAAACGGATTGAGACCGGGCGAACAGCGCGGCCCCGGCGGCTTTCTGCTACCTTCAGAGACGGATACGGCCGCATGGATCGACGATTGACCGCAAAGATGCGCGAGGATTGGAACGCCCGCGCCCGCGAAAACCCTCAGCATTACGTCCAGAACGCGCGCGAACACTGGGAAGAACGCGAATTTTTCCGTTCCGGCGAGATATCCGTCGCCAACGAAATCATGCCCGACATGCTGCGTATCTGCGGCGGCAGCAGGTCGCCGCTCGATCTGAACATGCTTGAGATAGGCTGCGGCGTCGGGCGCATGACGCGCATGTTGGCGCGGATCTTCGGGCAGGTGACGGCGCTGGACATCAGCGAAGAAATGCTCGCCAAGGCAAAAGAAAACCTGCGCGGTCCGCAAAACGTCCGCCTTCTGCTCGGCGACGGCTGTTCCCTCGCCGGCATGGAGTCGAGCCGATTCGATTTCGCCTTCTCATTCATCGTCTTTCAACACATCCCCTCGCTGGAAGTCATCGAATCGTATTGCCGCGAGACGTTCCGAGTGTTGAAGCCGGGCGGCCTGTTCAAGTTTCAGGTGCAGGGCGCTCCAGGGGGGAGGGGGGGCTGCGATACATGGCGCGGCGTCTCCGTCTCGCTGGAAGAATCGGGGAGACTCGCCGCAAACTCGGGCTTCGTCATGGAAGCGCACAGCGGCGCCGGAACACAGTATTTCTGGTTGACCTTCCGCAAGCCGTGAGCGCGGCGCCGTTCACTCGCTCAGGTTCTCGTACCACTTGATGTTGTTGGTCCGCGCCCCGATGCAGACCAGGTCGAGATCGTTGTCGGCGTCGAGGTCGGCAATGTCGCAGCCGGCCGCGGAAAGGCCGCCTTCGTCAAGGGGATAACGCTGCCAACGGTCATTCTCCAGGCGGTAAATCGCCAGGGAAAACGGCTCGCCCCGCGCGCCCGCGACAATCTCGCCGCTCCCGTCGCCGTCGAAATCGGCAACGTTGAGCACGTGCCCGTCGCGCAGGCTGTCGGTAATCGGTTGCCGCGCCCAATCCCCGCCTCCCCGCCGGCGGTAAACGACCACCTGGTTGCCGTGCCAGGGTTCGATCGTCGCCAGAAAGCGTTCTCCGCCGAGCCGCCCAATCCGGATTTCGCTTGCGCCGTTGAGCGGCCTCTCGCGCGGATCTCCGGCGGCCGGACGGCGGCGCTCCCAACCATCGCCGCTGCGGCGGAAGCTGACCACCCCGCCCATCGAAGCAGTCAGCACCACGCTGCCGTCCCAATCCGCTTCCCTCATGCCGTGAACGACCCCGTCGAGATCGTCCGCGATGTATTGTCTTTCCCATCTGCCCGGCTTGTAGAAGACCAGCGGCGTCTTGCAGTCGAAAAGCGGCTTGCGGCAGCCCGGCCCGGTCAGCGGTGAGTTGACCAGTTCAACCGCGCCGTCGCCGTCCAGATCGACGAAGCGCAGGCGGTGCGTGGTCGGCAGGCGGTCGATTTCCTCGGCCTTCCACAAGCGCAGCGGGTCGCCCTGATGCTCGACGAGATACACCCGGCCTTCGCTGCTCTCGTCGGTTTGCCCGAAATGGGTTCCCAGCGCGATTTCCGGGACGCCGTCGGCGTTGAGGTCGGCGGCGGCCAGCGTAATCATGCCCTGCATGCCGCCGACCAGCGCGCGCCGCTTCCACGAAGGGTTTTCGTACCAGTAAAGCGTTTCGGATCGCTGCGAAAGCCCGACCGCGTCCGGCCGGCCGTCGCGGTTGAGATCGACCGCGAGCGTCTGGTAACCCGAGCGCAGATCGGCTTCGATGGTGTGGGCGCGGAAGTTCAACTCGCCGGCGGCCAGAGGAGCGGCAAGCGCAAGAAACATCAGCCGGGTCATGCCCCATATCTTCGCACGCCCGGTCCGGCGGCCGCGCCCCTGCGGTCGGCGCCGCCGTTCTGTTTTTCGCGCCCGCCCCCCCCTGCGCGGAATCGCTCCCCCTCCCACCGCCGAGGCTGTAGAATACGGGTGCGATGCGGCGCCCCGAAAGCAACCGCGAAAACACGGCGCCTTCGACGCGGCGCGCGCTGGTCGGCGGCGGTCTGGCCGCCGCGTTGGCCGGGCGGCTGCCCGCGCAGCAGGACGCCCCCAAGCTGGGCTTGATCGGCTTGGGCAATCGCGCCCAGCGGCATCTGGCGGCATACCGCGAGTTGGGCGGCGTGGAAGTCGCGGCGCTGTGCGATATCCGCGCGGCGCGCATGCGCGCCGCGCGCAACGGCCCGGCGGCCGAAGCCGCGCTGTACGTCGATTACCGCGAGCTGCTCGCCGACAAGAACGTCCAGGCGGTGGTCGTCGCCGCGCCCAACTACTTGCACGCCGAAATGGCCATTGCCGCGATGCGGGCCGGCAAAGACGTGCTGCTGGAAAAACCCATCGGAATCGATTACCTGCAAGCGAAGCGCGTGGCCGAAGCCGCCCGCAAATACAAGCGCATAGTCGCCGTGGGCATGCAGCGGCGCTACGCGAGCGACTACCGCAAAATCATCGAAGCCGTCCGCGGCGGAGAGCTTGGAGCAACACGCCTGTTCGCCCTCAACGAATACCGCGGCGACTGGAACCCGAAAACCTCGACGGCAAAAGACCCGCAATCGGGGAAGCTCGTCCCTTGGCGCCATTCGCGCAGCTTGGCCGGCTCCAGCCTGCTGGAATTTTCCGTTCACTCCTACGGCTTCCTCTACGAGATGATCGCCGCCCCGCTGACCAAGTGCTCGGCCTCCGGAGGCGCGGTGCATTGGCCGCAGCGCACTACCGAAGACGTTATCTCAGTCATCGCCGAGTTCGGCGGCGTTCGCGTACAGCACACCTACTGCGGCTTCGCGCCCGGCGCCTCCTGGCAATTGACCGTCGCCGGCGACAAGGGTTCGCTGCAATACGACCGGCGCAAGGCCGTCGTGCGCGCGGCGGGCGCCCCGCCCCGCGAGTTGGATCTTTCCGGCGGCGGCTTGAGCAACGAAGCGCGAATGTACCGCGATTTCTTCCGCGACGTGCGCAGCCGCTCGCAGTCCGCGTTGAACCCGGACTTCGCCGTCGAAGCCTCCAAGCTCGCCTACGCGGCCTGGATGAGCATCGACGAAAACCGCTTCGTCACCGACAAGGATTTCGCTTGAGGCCGAGGCGGACGCAGGGATCAGCCGGCGCGAAGCCGGTCGATCAGCTCGACGTAGCGGTCGATCATCGTCTCCGGCGACAGCATGGCCTCGGCAATTTTGCGCCCTTCCAGCCCCATGTTCCGCCTGATGTATGGAAACAGGGCGGCGAAATTCTCTATCGCATTGGCCATCTCCGTGGGCGAAGAAGAGTTGAAAAGGAAGCCGTTGCGCTCATGCTGCACCAGAAGCGGCGTGTCTCCCACGGAAGCGGCCAGAACGGGAACCCCGCAGGCTATGGCTTCGCAGACAACATTGGGCATTCCCTCGTAATGCGACGGCAGGCAGACCGCATCCGCCGCATGGTAGAGCGGGACAACGTCATGGCGGGCGGGGTGCAGGCGAAACCGCTCTTGCAGTCCCCGCGCGGCAACGGTGTCTTCGAGATTTCGACGGTAATCCTCCCTTTTTCGACGGGAACGCCGTGACCAACGGTTATCGCGCCCGCCGTCCGCCGCGACGGAGTCCCCGTACCAATCGAGCGTCAAATCCAGCCCGGGGTACTCCCTGCAGATGATATACACCGCTTCCAGCAGCCCGGAAGGGTTTTTCTCCGGATGCAACCGCCCCAGCGCCAGCAGGCGTATCCGCTTGGAGAGAAGATCGCGGCCGAACGAATCGCTTGGGTTGAAGCGCTCCAGATCGACGCCGTTATGGATGACGCAGGTTCGTTCCGCAAGGTCGGGCGCCGCCTTCACCATGCGCTCCCGCTGCGCGTGAGAATTGCAGACCACGGCATCGGCGAGACGGTGCAGCCGGTAACGCAAGCTGCGCCGCAGGCTCTTGCCGCCGACGTCGAGACTGCGCTCCGAAACGATGAGCGAAAAATCCCGCCGGGGCAAGGCCGCCAACTCGGCCAGCATGCCGGCGCCCGGCAAAAAGGCGATGACCGTCTCGGGGTCGCCCTGCCGAATCGCCTCGCGCATGGCGTAAACGAGGTGCGCCCTGTTGCGCGAAAGCGCGTGGACAACGGGAACGCCCGCCTCCGCCAACGCGCCGGCGAAAAAGTCGTTTTGCCAATAGACCACGACTTCAACGGGATATCCGCGGCGCTTGAGGCCGGCGGCCAGCATGCATAACTGGCGCTGCGATCCCCCCGATTCCAGTTGGTCGATGACCAGCTTGACGGCGCCTCCGCCGGCAGACGGAGCGCCCGCCTGTGTCCGCTCCGACTGAGAAACGCCGCCCAACAACAATCCCTCGATGCCGAATTCTACCCTGACATACCGAAGCCGCGCGGCGCGGCGGACGCAAATGCGCTACAATTCGGAAACTGGAGCCAAGGAAATCCCATGAACCGCCGCCGCTTTCTCTCCGCAACCGGCTCTACCGCCGCCGCGCTGACCGCCGCGCAGTACTCCCGCGTACTCGGCGCGAACGAACGTCTGAACGTGGCCGTCATCGGCGTCAATGGACGCGGGAAATCGCATATCCGCGCCGCGGCCGAAAACCCCAAAACGGAAGTCGCCGCGGTCGTCGATATCGACCAGGCAGTCGCCGAGAAAGCGGCGGCGCTCACAGCCCAGGCGCAAGACCGCAAGCCCAAAGAGTACCGAGACCTGCGCGACATGCTGGCGGACAAGTCAATCGACGTCGTGACCGTAGCCGCGACGAACCACTGGCACGCGCTGGCAACCGTCTGGGCGGTGCAGGCCGGCAAAGACGTTTACTGCGAGAAACCCGCCAGCCATAACATCTGGGAAGGGCGCAAAATGGTCGAGGCGGCGCGCAAATACAAGCGCATCGTGCAGGTCGGACAGCAATCGCGCTCGACCCCGCACAAGATCGAAGCCGTCCGCCGACTCCGCGAGGGCGTGATCGGCGAAATCTACATGGCCAAAGGCCTTTGCTACAAGCGCCGCATGTCGATCGGCACGAAAACTGCAAGCGCCGTGCCCCCCGGAGTGGACTACGACATCTGGCTCGGTCCGGCCCAGCCGCGCGAGTTCCGCCAAAACCGGTTTCATTACAACTGGCATTGGCATTGGGCGTTCGGCAACGGCGACATCGGCAATCAAGGGGTCCATCAAATGGACGTCATCCGCTGGGGATTGGGCAAAGACCATCTCCCCGCCAAGGTCTTTTCCTCGGGCGGCCATTATGTTTACGACGACCAGCAGGAAACGCCCAATACCCAACAGGCGCTTTTCCACTACGGGGACAGCCAATTGGCCTTCGAGGTGCGCGGCCTGCGCACCGGCGGCGAATGCGGCCTGCTCGAAAAGCAGGGCGGCGGCCGGAACACGATCGGCGCGCTTTTCTTCGGCAGCAACGGCTACCTGACCATGGGCAATAACGGCTACTGGACGTACCTCGGCGAAAAACGCAACCCGGGGCCGTACATGGAAAAAAAAGAGGCAACAGATGAAACCGGCCTGCACTTCGCCAATTTCCTCAAGGCGGTGCGAAGCCGGCGCGTCTCCGATCTCAACTGCGACGTGCTCGAAGGCCATCTCTCGGCCGCCCTTTGCCACTTGGCGAACATCTCCTACCGCGTCGGCGGGCGCAGCCTGGAGTTCGACGCCGCGAAAGAGCGCTTCGTCAACGACGACGAGGCCGATGCGCTGCTGAAGCGCGACTACCGCGCCCCCTGGGTCGTCCCGGAAGAGGTCTAGCTTCCCCGCCCTTCGCGCCGCGCCGGGGCGTCCGCCCCGCGCTCCCTCGACTCGCCGTGCTCCCGCAGCATGCTGCGGATGTCTTCGAGTTGACCGCGCAGTTTCTTTTCGCGGCTCGAAAGCGACAGCACATAGCCGATGTGCAGCGCCCAAGCGACGCTGAACGCCGCCCAAAGCCATTTCAAATTCTTGAGAACCTCGACTTCCATCGTCTCTCCCATCAGGTCAGCGCGTGAGCTTCGCGCCGCAGCGCGTCGGTTTCGCGGCGCAGCGCCTCCAGGCTCCGCCGAGCCCGCACCAGACACCAGAAAAGCAGCCCCAAGGCGAACATCGTGAAAAACAGCACGAACGTCATGCGCGGGTCGAGCGACCCTTCGCCGCCCAGCACCGGCCCCGGATGCTGCGTCCTCCACCAGCGGTTGGCCATGTAGATGATGGGCACGTCAACCATGCCGAATATCGAAACGACCGCGCAAACCGCGGCGCGCTGCGTCGGCTCGGCAATCGACTCCCTGAGAATCAGATAGGCGACATAAATCAGGAAAAGAATCAGCATCGACGTCAGCCGCCAATCCCACGCCCAATAGACCCCCCAGATCGGCTTGGCCCACAAACAGCCGGTAATCAGATTGACCGCGGCGAAGACCAGCGCAACCTCGTTCGCCGCAACCGACAGATCATCCAGACTGTTGCGCCGGTTGGCCAGATAACGGATGGCCGCGATGCCGCCGATGAAAACCCCTGCGAACGACACCGCCGCCGAAGCGACGTGAAAATAGAATATCCGCTGCACGATGCCCATCGTGGCTTCCGTGGGAACCCAGACGAAGATCAGATAAACCGCCGCCAAAACGGCGACGCCGGTAACCGCGGCCAGCGGCTTGGGAACGCTTTCACGCATTGCAGACTCGGCAGCCCAACTCGAAAAACCCGACTCGAAAAACTATTGTAACCCGTCGCCGAACATCTCCTCCGGCAGATGCATCACGAACATCTGCCGCGTCCCGTCGTCAGCGAACGCCGGCGCATAGACTTTCATCCCATCCGGCGACCAGCAGGGGCCGGGGTCCTGGCGCAGGTCGCCGTGCGCCTGCCCGCCCCTGGAAAACGGCGGCGAAGTCAGGTGGAAGCCGTCCGCGAGGCGGTAGATCACATAGCGGTTGTGCCGCTCATCGCCCCAGCCGTTAACCAATAGCTTGCCGTTCGGCGAAAGCGCAATGTCTCCCTCGGGGTTGGGAATGATCGCGGGCGAGCCGATCGTATCGACGACTTCCCGCCGCTCCGTGTCGTAGATGACCTGGCGGCTGCGGTCGATGGAGCCGATGAGCAGACGCCCTTCGCCCCATTCCGGATGGCCGCCGACGTGCAGCGGGTGATGCGTCAGGTTGCCCCCGTCGGGATCGACGGTAAACGGGGCGTTGATCCGCTCCTGTCGATTGTTGAAATTGCCGCGGGCAAAAAAATAGATGCGGTCGTCGTCCCGATTCCAGAGCGTATGATTGATGAACAACGCCGCGCCTTCTACTTGGGGATGCGTTTCGCGCAAGGCGTCGGCGAGTTGCGCAAACGACACGATGAGTTCCTTCTCGCCCGAAGCAACGTTGACCCGGAAAATGCCGTCGCCCTCGGGGTGCGCGGCATGGACGGTCCAATCCCAGGCGCCCTTGTAGCCGGTCACCGGCCTGAGGCGGGCCATGCGGGCGTAGTTGATGCCCAGAAACCAGCCGCCGTTCTGCGCAACGCCGCTGTTGCCGAAGGGCGTATCCTCATAGCGGTACTCCCTGACGCGCTTGCGCTGCTCGATGTCGTAGAGCGCCGTGAACGCCTTGCCGCTTTCCGGGTCGCGGTCGTTGAAGAAAAACTGCGTGTCGGGGCGCTCGGGGTTCCAGTACAGCATCGCGCCCTGCTGCGGATTCCAGCCCTCGGTCTTGTCGATAACTTCCTGCGAATAGCCGTTCGCGGTATCGATCAGAACGATATCGGCAGCATCCCCGGGTCCCGGCATGCGGTCGTCGAAGCTGCTCCGCAGCGCCGCCATGTAGCGGCCGCCGCCGTTCCACGGCGTATTGCCGACGTGGCCGATGTAGCCGTAAAAATGGTGATGATCCGGCCCGAAGGTGATCTGTTCGATGCGCAACTCCGGCTCGGAACCGGAACAGGAAAGCAGAAGAAGCCCTGCCGCAAGCCGTCGCATCGCTTCGCTTGAGAATAGCAGGGCGCGCCCGCAATCTTCCGCCGCGAAAATTTCCCGGCCCCGAAAATCTCTGCTTTGGTGCCCGGGGTGGGGCTTGAACCCACATGTCCTTGCGGACAACGGATTTTAAGTCCGTCGCGTCTTCCGATTCCGCCACCCGGGCGTTTTCGGGCGGGCGTTCCCCGCCCGTTGGAAATTCTAACAAGCGGGTCCCCTGCCGCCTGTTCCGGCGTGAAACAAGCGGCTAATGCTCGGCCGCCTCGCCCCAGATCCGCTTGAGACGGGCGTCGCGCCCGCAGTTCCAGCGATAGGCCCTATAGCGCAGCGGGTTTTTCTCATAGTAGTTCTGGTGATACTCCTCCGCGGGATAGAACTCCGCCGCGGGCAGTATCTCGGTTGCGATCATGCCGCTCTGCCCGCCGCCGGCCTCGAGTTGCGCAACAAGCTCCGCCTTCGACGCCTCGGCCAGGCGGCGCTGCTCGTCGTTCAGCGCGAAAATCGCCGAAGTATATTGCGGCCCCTTGTCGCAGAACTGGCCGCGCCGATCGTAAGGGTCGATGTTGAGCCAAAACACCTCCAGCAGCTTCGCGTAGCCGACCCGCGCCGGGTCGTACCTGATTTCGATGACTTCGCGGTGCCCCGTGCGCCCCGTGGACGTTTTCTTGTACGTCGCGTCTTCCTTCGAGCCGCCCGCGTAGCCCGACGTGGTGGCCAGTACGCCGTCGAGCTTGTCGAACGGCGGCTCCATGCACCAGAAACACCCGCCGGCGAACAGCGCCCTCTCTTCCCCCGCCTCGGCGGCGTTGACCGCGAACATCAGAAAAAAAGCCCACGCTATCGGCAATCCGCGCATCACTCGCTCTCCACTCCTCTCGACGCCGGGACGGGCTGCCGGACGTTACTCCCGGCCGCCCGCGTGTGCGAACTTCATGGCCGCTCCGTTCATGCAATAGCGCAGCCCGGTCGGCTTGGGGCCGTCTTCGAAAACATGGCCGAGATGCCCGCCGCAGCGCCGGCAATGAACCTCCGTGCGGGTCATGAAAAACGAACGGTCAACCGACGTGCCGACGGCGTTGTCCAGCGGCTTCCAGAAACTCGGCCAGCCGGTGCCGCTCTCGTACTTGGTCTCCGAAGAAAAAAGCGGCAGGCCGCAGCCCGCGCAAACGAACTCGCCCGACCGCTTCTCGCGGTTGAGCGGGCTTGTCCCCGCGCGCTCGGTGCCGTGTTCGCGCAAGATGTAGTACTGTTCCGGAGTGAGAATCCGGCGCCATTCCTCTTCTGTCTTCGTCACTTCGAATTTCCCCGTCGACTCCGCTCGCGCAAGCGCGAAAGAAACAGCCCCGCCGGCCGCCGCCCGCGCGCCGAAAGTCGCCGCAAACCGCCGTCTGGTCATCTCCATTATCGCGCCTCCCGCCAGGGAACATCCGCCCGCCGCCCCTTGATACGCTTCCCGGAGCCGCGCGGTTACATCGGGAATATCTGCGCAAGCAGACAGGCGGCGGCAGGCGCGGCCGCCCGACTCGCAACCCCCGGCGCACAAGCACTGCGCGGCCGTCAAGCATGACGGGGTTCATGCGCCGAAAAGAAGCGCTTCATGCATGGATTGTTCACCTTGTTCGCCAATGATCGCCTGGGATCACTTATTTTTTATGTCGCTCCGCCGAAAATCGACCGGATGCGTTCAGCTCTCTCTTCACTGAAGCCGTGCGGTTCCCCCCTAACCCCTAACCCCTAACCCCCAACCCCTGCCGCGCCGCTCCGCGGCGCGGCCCTCACTGACGCCGTACAGACGAAATTCGACCATTGGCCGTGCCCGTAGCCGGTCGATGCAACGCCGCCGACTGCGCTACAGTAAGCCCAAACCGCCATGCGCCGCCTCGGTCTCATTGCCCTTTGTCTCATTGCTCTTTGCGGAGCCGCCGCGTCCCTCTGCGCCCAGCACTCGACCAGCGGCTTCATGATCACCTACGGAATCGAAAACCGCCGCCACGGCGCGGTCTGGAACGGAGGCCTCGAAGACGCCTCGCGCGTACGCCGCATCCTCGGCCGGCGCCTGCACGACGACGACCGCCTGCTGCCCCCTTCGCGCTGGGAAATTACCATGCGCAGCGTCGGCGGCGACGTTGCCGCGCCCGGCGTCGTCCTCGATCTCGCCGGCCCCGAAACGGCCGCGGTCAACGTGCGCACCCGGCGCGGCGACCTCGTCTTTCGACCCGCGGACGTGCCCTACGGCAAGCTCGTTGCCCCGCAAACCTTCGGCGGCGACGTCGGCATCGAGCGGGTTCCCCTGCCCCTCACCGTCACCACCGCCGAGTTCGAAGATTCCCAGCCCGCCCTCATCCGCGCCCGCTCCGGCGAGTACTGGCTGGCCTGGATCGCCTACAAAACCCGCCGACGCGAGGGACACTTCTACGAAGGCGCCGACGAAGTGCGCGTCGCTCGCAGCCCCGACGGCCGCCTCTGGTCGAAACCGCAATCCATCACTCCGCCCGGCGACCACTTCCGCGCCGTGCTGGGCGAGGACGCGCAAGGCCGCATACATTGCGTTTACTCGCTGCAAAAAAACCTCGGCTCCGGCAATTTCGACCTCTACGCCAGGACTTTCGCAAACGGCGCATGGTCGCAAGCCCGCCGGCTCACCGATGACCCGCGCCCCGACGTTTTCCACCGTCTGGCCGGAAACGCCTCGGGCGCCCTGGCGCTGGTCTGGATGGGTTGGCGCGAAAACCCCGCCGGAGGACCGCCGCAAAGCGACGTCTTCCTGCGCAAGCTCGATAACGGCGAATGGGGCGCCGCGGTCAACCTCACCGAATCGCCCGAAGACGACTGGGAGCCGTCCGCCGCCGTGGACGCCGCGGGAAGAGCATGGGTCGCCTGGGACGCCTACGGCGCCGACGGCTACGACGTATTCGCCCGGCGGGACGACCAATCCCAACCCATAACGATCGCCGCGTCGCCTCTGGCCGAAATGCGCGCCCGAATCGCCGTCGACGGCGGCGGCAAGCCGTGGTTCGCCTGGGAAGAAGGCCCCGCCAACTGGGGCAAGGATACCGGCTACGAAAACCCCCGCCACCGCATCCGCCTCAAGCGCAACGGCAGCCGCCTCTACGATCGGCGCGGCGGCGCCGCGCCCCGCCGCCCGCGAATCGCAACCCTGCAAAACGGCAAGCTGCTCGAACCCTCCCAACCGGTCGAGCAGGCCGCGCCCGACTTCCTCGACGCCGGGCTGTTCCAATCGCCCCAAATCGCCATCGACGGCGGCGGGAACGCCTGGGTCGTGCTGCGCCACCAGTGGCGCGCCTCGGGCCGCCACGGCGGGCACTTCTTCGACCTTTACGCCTCGGCCTGGATCGATAACGCCTGGACGCAGCCGATCCTGCTGACCGGCTCAACAGGCCGCCAGGACACCCTCGCTTCCTTCGCCCCGCATCCTTCCGGCGGCATCCTCGCCGCCGTCGTGGGCGACGGCAGGAGAATGCCCGCCGGGCTGCCCAAACACCATGACGTCTCGGTGCTCGCCATCGACCCGCGGCATCTGCCCGGCGCCGCGGGCGGCAACCGCGAGCCCGACTGGGTTCCTTTCCGATCGAACGCGCCGCAAGACTACGCCCCGACGCACCCGCGCGAGCGGGAAGACCTCGAGCGCATCCGCGGCTACCGCATGCGCCTCGGCGGCCGCGAGTGGAAGATTGTCCGCGGCGACCTGCACCGCCACACCGAAATCTCGATGGACGGCGCGACCGACGGCACGCTCTTCGACGCCTACCGCTACGCGCTTAACGCCGCCGGCCTCGACTTT
This sequence comes from Bryobacterales bacterium, assembly GCA_965242705.1. Taxonomy (GTDB): domain Bacteria; phylum Acidobacteriota; class Terriglobia; order Bryobacterales; family UBA6623; genus CATQHP01. The sequence goes on along the minus strand of OZ251486.1, from coordinate 1,863,451 downwards.
CTCGGCGTCAGCGATCACAACTACGGGCAATCGCTCGACACCGACGAACCGGAAGACCCGCAAACCGACAGCGAATTCCAATGGTGGCGCACCCAGAAATCGGCCGACATCTTCCACGTTCCGGGCAGGTTCACGCCGCTCTACGGCTACGAGCGAACGCCCAACTTCCCCCTGGGCCACCGCAATATCTTCCACGCCAAGCGCGGCGTCTTCAGCCTGCGCGTGCCCAAGCTGCACGTTTGGGAGCGCCCCGAGCTGCTCGACCGCGACCCGCAAAATCTGTGGGCCTACCTGCGGGCGACCGAAGGCATCGGCATCCCGCACACGCCGGCGACCACGATGGGCACCGACTGGAAACGTCGCGACGGCGAAGTCGTCCCCGTCACCGAAATCTACCAGGGCGACCGCAACTCCTACGAGACGCAAGGCGGGCCGCGCGCCGCCCTGCCCGACAACCCCGGCCTCGGCTCGGCCGGCCTCATGCCCTACCAACAGGGACTGGTGCGAAACGCGCTCGGCGTCGGCTACCGCATGGGCTTCATCGCCTCCAGCGACCACTATTCCACGCACATCTCTTACGCCAATCTGATCGTTCCCGCCGAGACGACCACCCGCGAACATCTGCTGGACGCTTTCCGCCGCCGCCGCACCTACGCCTCGACCGACAACATCGTGCTCGATTTCAGCGCCGGAACGGCCAATCAGGGCGGCGAAGCCGCGGCGCAGGCGAACCCCGAGTTCCGCATCCATATCGAAGGCGCGGAGCCGATCCGCATCGTCGAGATCGTCAAGAACAACCGCGTCGTCTTCACTCGCGAAGGCGGCGGCGCCGCCGCGCTTTCCTTCGCCTACCGCGACATGCAAGCCGACGACCGCACGGTGGCGCCGACGGCGGCGATTACCGACTGGCGGCGCCCGGAAACGGGCATTCGCCCGCGGCCCGCCGGCGCTGCCAATTACTACTACGTCCGGGTCATCCAGTCGTACAGCGAGGCCGAGCTGGAAAAAGACGGTGAGATCGCTTGGTCGTCGCCGATCTGGGTCGGAACGGAATAAACAATCCTCAATCCTCGCCGCCGGCAACGATCTTTTCCAGCGCGGCCAATCCCGCGGCGGCGTCCGCGCCGAGGTGAACGCGCAGCGCCCGACGCCGCCGCTCGACAAGCACCTGGAAATCGCCGCGCGCATGCGCCGCCTTGACCGCGCCGAAAGTCAGATTGCGGCCGGGAACGGCAATGTCCGCGGCGTCGTCACAGGTGATCTGCAGGAAAACGCCGCTGTCCGGGCCGCCCTTGTAAGCCTGCCCCGTGGAGTGCAGGAAGCGCGGCCCGAACCCCAGGCAAGTCGCGACCCGTCGGGCGTCGCGAACGTCGCGGCGCATCGCGTTCAGCACCCGCTCATGCGCCGAGGTCATGGGCAGGTAAGCCAGGAAGGCAACGTAATCGCCTTCATCGGCCATATCGAGATGCGCCCGGATCAACGCTTCCGGCTCATCGCCGCCGGCCGCCTCCCTGAGCAGCGCCGCATAGTCCGCCGCGGCGAACAGCTTGATCCCCGCCCCCGCCGCAAACGGCGATTCCTCGGGCAGAGCGCCGGACGCCTCGCAAGCGTCGGTCAGCGCCCGCGCGGCAATTTTGCTCGCTTCCACGTCGGGCTGATCGAAAGGGTTGATGCCGATGACCGCGCCCGCCGCGGCCGTAGCCGTTTCCCAGCGAAAGAACTCCTGGCCGAGCGCCATGCGCCCGCGGACGCCGATGCACACGACCGGCAGGCCGGCGGCTTCCAGCTTGGCAACCGCCGCGTCCCGGCCGGCGTCGGGCTCGTCCTCCAACCGCAGGTAGATGAAAATCCGATCCGCGCCGTAAGCATCGGGTTCGCCCAACGGCTCGCGATCCACCGGAACGATGCCCTTGCCCTGCTTGCCGGTCGATTCGGCGAGCAATTGCTCCAGCCACGCGCCGAGGCCTGAGACGCCGGGGGAAGCGATGAACGTAACCTTGTCGCGGCCGCTCGCGGCGCCGACGCCCAAAATCGCCCCCAACTGCAAGCCGGGGTTGCGCATGCCGCGCGCGTAGGGCGAGCAGGCCAGAGCCATCTGCCGAGCGCGCCGCAAAAAAGCAACGGCGTCGATGCCCATCGCCGCGGCCGCCGCCATGCCGAAGTTCGACAATGCCGAGTAACGCCCGCCGATCGACGGGACGCCGTGGAAAATCCTGCGGAACCCCAACAACCGCGCCTCGGCTTCGAGTTTCGACCCGGGGTCGGTAATGGCGGCGAACCGCCGCGCCGCCTCGGCCTTGCCGACCCGCGCCGCCGTCCGCTCGAAAAAATAGCTCATCAGGATCGACGTTTCGAGAGTCGATCCCGACTTGCCGGCGGCGATGAACAATGTCTTCTCGAGCTCGTCGGCGTCCGCCGCCGCTTGAATCTGCGCCGGGTCGGTCGAGTCGAGCACGCGCAGGTCGGGAAAGCCCTCGACCGCGCCGAAAGCCGCGCGCAGCACTTCCGCGCAAAGGCTCGACCCGCCCATGCCCAGCAGCAGCGCGCGGCGGAACCGCCCGCGCGCGTCGGCCGCAAACGACGTCAGATGCGACGGGTCGGCGAGTTGCTCTTCCACAACGTTCAGCCAGCCGAGCCAAGCCGATTCGCCGGACGCCGTCCAGAGCGTCTCGTCCCCGTCCCAGAGCCGCCGCATCTTCGCGCCGCGCGTCCATTCCGCAACGCATTCCGCAACGGCGTCTCGAAAAGAAGGCGGCAGCGCCGCAGCTTGCGTGTTGAGCGCGGAGATCATGGGCAGGCGCCGCAGCGGGCGCCCGTTCCCCATTATCGCCTCCGACGGACGGAAAATCGCAGACAGCCCGCGGCGCCCGACCCGCCCGCGGTTGCCGAAAAAACGTTCCGGCGCTAAACTGATCTGTAGCCGCACATTTCGGCTGTTCGAACGAGTGGGCTGAAGCCCACTTTTTTGTTGCCCGCGGACTTATGGCTTTTCGCTCCGCAGAAACGGAATCGCAGGTGCGCAAAATCGCCGCGCGCGTCGCCGCCGACGCCGGCCTCGAACTCGTCGATGCCGAGTGGAAAGGCGGCGCGAAACGGGGAGTCCTGCAAATCTGCATCGACAAGCCCGAAGGCGTTACCCACGGCGACTGCGAGACCGTCTCGCGGCAACTGTCGGCCATCCTCGACGTCGAAGATCTGTTTCCCTGTTCCTACAACCTCGAAGTTTCTTCGCCGGGACTCGACCGCAAATTGCGCAAGCCCGCCGACTTCGAGCGCTTCGCCGGACGCAAGGCAACCTTCCGACTGCGCCATCCGCTCGCAGGCGCCCGGCAGTTGACCGCCCGCATCGCCGGACACGAAAACGGCAAGGTCGCCCTGGAAACGAAAGACGGCGCAAAGGCGGCGGTTGCGCTCGAAGACATCGAACAAGCCCGTTTGACAGTGGAGATATAAGCGTTCCGGCTCAAGACCCGACCATGGGAATGCAAACGCGCGCCGGTACGCAGAGGGGGAATCAATGTCCGCCGGAATAGTTTCCGAGATTCAACAACTCAGCGAGTTGAAAGGCATCGACGCCAACATCGTCGTCGAAGCGGTCAAAGACGCCATGCTTGCCGCCGCGCGCCGATACTACAAAACCACCGAAGACCTCGTCGCGGAAATCAACGCCAAGACGGGCGGCATCGACGTCTATGCCGTCAAGACCGTCACCGACCTCGTCGCCGACCCGGCGCGCGAAGTCAGCTTGGCGCAAGCGCGCAAAATCGACCCCAACGCGGCGATCCGCGGCGAGGTCCGTCTCGCCAAACCCACCGCGCCGCTGGGACGCATCTCGGCGCAAATGGCCCGCCAGGTCATCCTGCAAAAGATCCGTGAAGCGGAGCGCGAAAGAATCTGCGCCGAGTTCGAAGGACGCATCGGCACGATGGAACATTGCACGGTCAAGCGCATCGAGGGTCCCGACCTGATCGTCGAGCTCGGCCGCACCGAAGCGCGCATTCCGCGCCGCGAGCAGTCGCGCCTCGAAAGTTTTTCCATCGGCGACCGGTTGCGCGCAACCATCAAGACGATCGAAAAAGCCGGACGCGGCCCCGCCGTGATCGTCTCGCGGGCAAGCGAAGACCTCGTGCGCCGCCTGTTCGAACAGGAAGTCCCCGAAATCTACGACAACACCGTCGAAATCAAAGCCTGCGCCCGCGAAGCCGGCGAACGCACCAAGATCGCCGTGCAATCGCACGACCGCGACGTGGACGCGGTGGGAGCCTGCGTGGGCATGAAGGGCATGCGCGTGCAGGCCATCATCCGCGAGTTGCGCGGCGAAAAAATCGATATCGTCGAATACGTCGAAGCGCCGACCGAAATGATCCACAAAGCGCTCAGTCCGGCGAAAATCAGCCGCGTGGTCGTGCTCGACCCCCACGAAAAACATCTCGAAGTCATCGTCGATGAAATGCAGCTTTCTCTGGCGATCGGCAAAAAAGGCCAGAACGTCCGCTTGGCGGCGAAACTGATGGGCTGGCGCATCGACATCAAGAGCGAAGACGAAAAGCGCATCGAAGTGGAAGAAGCCATGGCCGCGATGAGCGGCGGCGGCACGCCGGTCAGCATGCTCATCGAATACGGCCTCAGCGGCGGACTGGTCGATCTCCTCATCGAGTCGGGGGCGGCTACGGTCGAGGCTCTGGCCGACATGACGCCGGAACAACTCGAAGCCATCCCGGGCCTCGGCGCCGAACTGGTGGAAAAAATCCAGTTGACCGTCAACGGCTACTTTTCGACTCTCGAAAAGGCCGTCGGCGCCCGCGCGGCGGAAACCGAGGAAAACACCGCTGCCCCGCGCGGAGCCGCAGCCGCCGCGCCCGCCGCGGAACCCGCCCCGGCCGCGCCCGTCGCCCTTCCCGGCGTCCCGGAAGCGGGAGCGGCGGTCGAAGACGACGACGATGAGGAAATCGAATTCGACGAAGACGAACTGCGCCGCTTTGATAAGATGAATATGTCTGTCCCAAAGGTTGGCGAGCCGGACTCCTCCGACGAACCCGGCGAAGCTGCTGCAGCCGCGGCTATGCTCGAAGAAGGCGAAACCGCGGCAAACGCCGAACAGGAAACCGCCCAAGGCGCAGACAGCGGCAAAACCGAAAGCGGCGATTAGTCTTTCAAGACGGCAAGCGCAACGAAACGATTGGCTGGGGATACCAAGATTCGGATCAACGAACTGGCTCGGGAGTTGGAGGTCAAGGCGGCGGAAGTGCTGGCCTTGCTTCCGGCTGTAGGCGTCACCGGGAAGAAAAGTCACTCCAGTTCGATTGACGAAACCGAGGCGGAGAAGATCCGCGACAAGCTGCGCCAAAAAAAGCAGGCGGGCTTCGACGCCCCGCGCGCGGAGCTCGAGCTGCCCCTGCCGGAACGCCCGCGGCCGAGCGCCGCGCGCCCGTCGGCGGCAACGCGGCGCACCGCCGCCGCCCGCCCGTCAATCCGCATCGGAGGCGGCGGAACGAAGCCGTTTCGCCCGCCGGTCGGCGGCCTCAAACCTCCCCTGCTGCCTAAAAAGGAAGACTCCGCCCCCGCAGCATCGCCGCCCGCCGTATCGTCGTCCGCGGCGGAATCGCCGCCGGCGCAAACAACGCCCGCGGCCGGCAGCCCGCTCGTGCCGCCGCCGAAAATGAAGCCGCCGACGGCAACCCCGTCCGAAGAAGAAATCGAGTCCATGGAAAAACCGGAGTTCCCCGAACTCCCGGAAATCGCCGAAATCGCCGAGCGGCCCGCCTTCACTCCCGCGCCCGGCAGACCCATGACGCCCGCGCCGCAACTCGGCAAGGCGGTTCCCAAAATTCCGTCGCCGCCGACGCGCACGGTTCAGCCCGCGGCAAGCCCGCCGCCCCCTCCGCTGCCCGCGGCTCCCCCGCCCTCGGCAGCCGCGGCGGCCCCTGCCGCTGCGGCCGCCGCGAACGGCGCGCCAACTCCGCCCGCCCCGCCGGCGGCCTCCGCTCCGGCGGCGCCCGGCGCCCCCCAGCCGCGCAAAACCCCCGGCGCCCCCGTTGCCCCGCGAATCCCGCGCGGCCGGCCGGTGCGCCCGCCCGGCGTCGCGCCGAGCCGCCCCAAAACAAGACCCAACGCCCCCGGAGCCGCAGCAGGCGCCGCCGCGCCCGGCCGCGCCGGCGGCCCCGGCCCCCGCCGCCCCGTCCTCGTTCCCGGCAAGCCGATCTACCAGCGCCGCGCCCCGCAAGGTCCCGTGCCCGGCATGCCCTCGCCCCCTCCCGGCGCCCCGCCCGGATACGTCCCCCGGCGCCCCCTCTCCCCCGGCGGATTCCAGGCCGGCGGCCCCGCAATGCCCGCCCCCGCTCCCGGCGGCGCCCCCGGCCGCCCCGGAGCCGGCCGCCGCCCCGCCGGCGGCCTCCGCCGGCCCCGCCCGGCGCAAACCCGCCAACGCGACCCCGAAGCCGAAGCCGAAAGAAAAATCCTCCAGCGCAAACGCAAGGCCGAAGTCGTCAAGGCCGTCAATACCGAAATCTTCGCCGCCGACGGCGCCACGGTCAAAGAACTCGCCGAAAAACTGGGCATCAAAGCCAACCAGATCATCAAAATCCTCGTCGAAAAAGGCCGCTTCGCCACCATGAATCAGCCGCTCGACCTCGAAACCATCAAGGAAATCGCCGAACTCTTCGGAGCCACCGCCACCGAGTTGACCTTCGAAGAAGAAACGCTGCTCGATCTCGACCAGACCGAAACCGCCGAAAACGTCGAAATCCGCGCCCCCATCGTCACCGTCATGGGCCACGTCGACCACGGTAAAACCTCGCTGCTCGACGCCATCCGCTCAACCAACGTCGCCGACCGCGAAGCCGGCGGCATCACCCAGGCCATCGGCGCCTACCACGTCGAAAAAGACGGCAAACGCATCGTCTTCATCGACACCCCCGGCCACGAAGCGTTCACCAAAATGCGCGCCCAAGGCGCCTCCGTCACCGATATCGTGGTGCTCGTCGTCGCCGCCGACGACGGCCTCATGCCACAAACCCTCGAAGCCATCGACCACGCCCGCGCCGCCAATGTGCCCATCATCGCCGCCGTCAACAAAATCGACCTGCCCAACGCCCAGCCCGAGCGCGCCAAGCAGCAATTGGCCGACCGCGGCCTGCTCGCCGAAGACTGGGGCGGCGACACCATCCTCGTCAACGTCTCGGCCAAAACCGGCGAAGGCATCGACCAACTCCTCGAAATGATCAACCTCGTCGCCGAAGTGCGCGAGTTGAAAGCCAACGCAAGCCGCTCGGCCATCGGCGTCGTCCTCGAAGCCAAACTCGACCGCGGCAAAGGCCCCGTAGCCACCGTGCTCACCCAAAACGGCGCCCTGCGCATCGGCGACACCTTCATCGTCGGCTCCTGCATGGGCCGCGTCCGCGCCATGATGGACGACCGCGGCAAACAGGTCAAAGAAGCCGGGCCGTCGTCCGCCGTCGTCGTGCTCGGGCTCGACGACCTCCCCGACCCGGGCGACCAGCTCTCCGTCGTCACCGATACCGAACGCGCCCGGAAAATCGCCGAATACCGCGAACAGCGCGCCCGCGACCAAGCCATGGCCAAAACCTCGCGGCTGTCGCTCGAACAGTTCCAGGAACAGCTTGCCGCCGGCGAGGTCAAAGAGCTCCCCGTCGTGCTCAAAGCCGACGTGCAAGGCTCGGCAACCGTCCTCGAAGACACCCTCGCCAAACTGACCAGCGACAAGGTCAAGGTGCGCACCATCCATTCCGGCGTCGGCGCCATCAAGGAATCCGATATCCTGCTGGCCATCACCGCCAACGCCATCGTCGTCGGCTTCAACGTCCGCCCCGAACGCTCGGCCTCCAAACTGGCCGAAAAAGAAAACATCGACATTCGCCTGCACACCGTCATCTACGAATTGGTGGACGAACTCAAAAAAGGCATGGCCGGCCTGCTCGAACCCATCGTCAAGGAAGAGTTCCTCGGACGCGCCGACGTGCTCGAAATCTTCAACATCTCGAAAGTCGGCGTCATCGCCGGCTGCCTCGTCACCGAAGGCGTCGCCCAAAGCAACGCCCACGCCCGCCTGCTGCGCGATAACGTCGTCGTCCATACCGGCAAGCTGAAATCGCTCAAGCGCTTCAAAGACGACGCCAAAGAAGTGCGCGCCGGCCAGGAATGCGGCATGGGCTTCGAACGCTACAACGACCTCAAACAAGGCGACGAGATCGAGTTGTTCGACAAGGTCGAAATCAAACAGAACATCGACGATCTCATCCCCGCGCGCTGAACCGCCGGAACGCGCCCGTGGCTGTCGTCGGCCTGCTCACGCTCGAAATCCACGTCGAGCATGCCCATTCGCTCAAGGACAAGCGGCAAATCCTGCGCTCGCTCAAAGACCGCCTCCGCCGCCGCTGCAACGTCGCGGTCGCCGAACTCGACCATGCCCGCACGTGGCAGGACGCCGTCATCGGCATAGCCGCCGTTTCAAGCGCCCAAGCCCAAACCGAAAAAATCCTGCGCGCCGCCGAAGCCGAAGCCGGCCGCACGCTGGGGCCCCACCTCGTCTCCTCCACCCTCGAAATCTGCTGAGAGCGTTTCTTGCGCGGATACAAGTTTCCGTGGAAAATCGGTGCTATCCCTTGACGCCTGCGGCATGAAAACCCACAATGGAGACATGGGCAAGCATCGGCGCCTGCTCATCAAGCCAGCGGCGATGGCCGGGCTAACGCTGTTGCTGTACGCTTCCCTCAGCGGACGCCTCGACGGACTAGAAGGGCGAATCGACGCGCTCCACGGCGATGTGCGCCTGTTGATCGAAGCGCATTTGCCGCCCGCCGAACACCAACACTCGAACGGCGATTGACCGCCCGCCGGTCCGGTAAAACCGGCCCATCGCAACATCGAAGCCACAGGGCATCAGCCGTCTTTACCCTGCTCTACCATGTCTTCGCCATCGGGTAACGCAGCGCCGCGAAGCCGGTGCGCCGCTACAGCTTGCGATACATGGAGGCTACGGTAAACAAAGGATATTTAACCTTGACGCCTTTTCTATCGTGCTCATAGCCGTGGGACTCCATCACTTGCCGCGCTAAGCGTCCAATCATCCGTCTGGTGGGTTTCTCCCTGATCTGTTGCGGGTCAAACTCGGCAAGCAACGCACATTGCAACGGCTCGACGGCCGGGCGTTTTAGAGATGGTCGCGTATCCCATCAGATAGACGTTGCACGGACGTTCCAGGAACTCCCGAATGTTTTTGCGGGTAGGATTTTTCATAACCTCATCCTAGCCCCGGGTTGATCACCGGCCAGGGGGTCGCCTCGCTGTCCTTCTCGATCTCGACCTCGATCACCGTCGGCGCACCGCGGCGAATCGCCTGCGCAAGCTCCTCTTCGAGCCGCTCGGGGCTTTCGGCGCGAACGCCGCGGACGCCGAAAGTCTCGGCCAGCGCCGCGAAGTCCGGCGTTTCCAGATCGGCGCCCGTAACGCGCCCCTCGAACAGCGCCATCTGATCGCGCCTCACGTTCTGATACGCATGGTTGTTGAACACCACCGCAACAACGCCGATGTTCTGCTGCGCGGCGGCGGAAAGCTCCGACAGGCAGTATAGAAACCCGCCGTCCCCGTTGATCGAAACCACCGCCTTGTCCGGGTTGGCGATCTTCACCCCCAGAGCCGTCGGGAAACCGAAACCCAGCGTGCCCTGAAAGCCCGAAGAAATGAACGTGCGCGGCGCATAAATCGGAAAGCCGCACAAGGCGGCGTAGCCCACCTGCGAGATCTCTTCAACGAGGATGCCGTCCCGAGGCATGGCCCTGCGCATGGCCGCAAGCCAAGCGGCCTGCGGCTGGAGGCTTTCGATCTTCGGACGGGCGGTCCGCCGCGCCGCGGCGATGCGCGCCCGCCGCGCGGCGTCAGGCCGCGCCCTTGCCCCGCCGCGCAGCTTCCGCAACTCGCCCGCAAGCGCCGCGGCAGCCTCGGCGGCGTCCCCGACGATCCCAATGTCGGCGCGCAGCCGCGTCATCTCCAACGGGTCGATATCGATGCGCAACAGCTTCGGCTGCGCCGGACGCTCGATATAACCGCCCGGCGGCGCCCAACGGATGTACGGCGCTTCAAGCCGCGTGCCCACGGCGATCAGCAAATCCGTCTCCGCCCACAACTCATGAGCCTCGACGCAGTTCAGCCCCAGTTCGTGCTCCTCGCTGACCACGCCGCTGCCGGTCATAATCAGCGGACGCTCCGCCGCGGCGGCAAGCTGCGCGGCGCGGGCAACCTGGCGCTCATCGAGCGGCGGCCCGGCCGGCGCGGGCCGCCGCTCAGGGAAGACCACCGGCGCGCGGCGCGCCATCACGTCCCAGGCCGCCTCCACGACGACCGGCCCGGGACGCCCGCTCGTCATCTGCCGAAAGGCCTCCTCGATAATCTCCGGCGCCTGCGCCGCCGTGTCGATGCGCGCCGCCCACTTCACCAGCGAGCGCATCGTCCCAAGCTGGTCGGGCAACTCGTGCAGATAGCCGCGCCGCCTGCCGATGAACTGCGACGGAACCTCGCCGGTAATGCACAGCACGGGTTCGTTGCAGCCCCAGGCCGTGCATAGCGCCGCCGCGGAATTGAGCACGCCCGGACCGGGCACGACGCAATACACGCCGGGCCGCCCCGTGGATCGCGCATAACCGAAAGCCATGTAGCCCGCGCCCTGCTCATGGCGGCTGAAAACGCCGCGAACCTTGCCGCCGCGGTTGCCCCCGAGGCGGTGCAGCGCGTCGAACACGGCGTAAGTCTGCACCCCAGGCAGCCCGAACACCGTATCGACGCCGCGGTCGATAAGCGAGCGGACGATCGCCTCGCCTCCGCTGATGCGTTCCATAGCCCCACCCAGTGTAGGGGAGCGGCGCCGGAGCGGCGGCTCAGCCCGGGTCGCGGCAAAGGCCGCAGTCGTTGGGCGCGCCGCTAGGGCTTGCGGTATCGAGAAGCTAGGGTAAACACACGGCTATCCTCAACCGGAACCGGCTTCTCGCTGTCGAATTCATAACCAAGGGCGAGCATAATCCGACTCGCCATGTGTCCGACCATTTTCTTACGGCGGCCTTGTTTGATTTGCGGATCGAACTCGCGCAGCAGTCCTGTGGTCAGCAACTCGACGGCCGGGCGTCCCTGGGCCGTCCCGTCCTCCATCAGCTTGACGTTTTCGGGGCGCTTCATGAACTCCCAAAGATCTTGTCCGAATTGCGTTTGAAACAGCTCGGGATCTCGGGGATGGTACTTTTCAGGAATGTTGCTCATGCGTGCAGTATAGCAAATTTTCCCACAAGCCAATCACCGACCAAGAATTCGCCCGCTGACCTTTTCGATCCCGACACCGACCACCGCCCCGCGCACCGCCCGCTCAGCCCGGGTCGTGGCAGAGGTCGCAGTCGTTGGGCGCGCCGTGCTTGGCGTGGCAGTCCATGCAGGCCAGCATCGTGGTCTTCTTTTCCTGGAAGAGCGCTTCGCGCTGCTCCACCGGACCGTGGCAGCTTGCGCAGGCGATGGCCGCGTCCTCGACGTGCGAGGCATGCGAAAACCAGACGAAATCGGGCACGCGGTAGATCTTCACCCACGGCACCGGCTCGCCCGCCTTGTCGAACTCGGCCAGCTTGCGGATGTGTACGCTCTCGGTCTTGATCGCCGCGTGGCAGGCCATGCAGGTCGCCTCCGCCGGATAGCCGGCGGCGAAGCCGGGGTCCGGGATGGCGTGGCAGTCGCGGCACTTCACGCCCAGCGCAACATGCGCCTTGTGGCTGAAGGGCAAGGGCTGCTCAACCGGCTCGCGGCTCAATTCCTGAGTCACCGGCTTGTAGGCGGTCTGCGCCCAAACCGCCCCCGCGGCCGCCAGTGCGGCGCAGGCCGCCGAAAGAACCCCGACTCGAAACGACGCCGTCACAACCCGCGGCCTTCACCCGCGCGGAAACCCGGCGCTGTAGCGGGATCGCCGATGCCCATCGCCATGTCCGCAGTCTGCCACATCCCCGCCCCGCCGGGCAACGCGCGCCGGCGCGCTCCCTGCTTCCGTTGCAGCGCCTTTCGACCCGGCAGGTCTCGCCGCCGGCCCGGCGCCGGGACGCGCCTGGTCGAAGATGTTTTTGAGCGCCTTTAGTATGATCGCAAAATCAACATGCAACGCCGACTCATCTCCCTCCCATGCAAGCCGTTCCGGCTTTGCGCTCTTGCCCTCTGCGCCGCTCTGATGGCGGCTGTCGCTGCGGCCCAGCCCGCGAACGAGCAGGTAATCGACACGGTCGCGGGAACGGGGCGGGGTCGCTCCAGCGGTGACGGCGGCCCATCCGTAGCAGCGCAACTAGCCAATCCTCGGAGCGTGGCGCTGGACGCCGCAGGCAACCTGTTCATCGCCGATTGGAACAACCACCGCATCCGCAAGGTCGATGTCTCTACGGGCAATATCTCCACCGTCGCGGGAACGGGGCAGGGCGGCTTCGGCGACGAAGGCGGCCCGGCAGTCGAAGCGCCTCTAGCCAATCCTCGGAGCGTGGCGCTGGACGCCGAGGGCAACCTATACATCGCCGAAGAGGCCGTCGACCGCATCCGCAGGGTCGATGCAGCCTCGGGCATCATTACTACCATCGCGGGCAATGGAAACAGAGGCTTCAGCGGCGACGGCGGCCCGGCGGTTCTAGCGCAACTAGCCAATCCTCGGAGCGTGGCGCTGGACGCCGAGGGCAATCTGTACATCGCCGATGCCTGGAACAACCTCATCCGCAAGGTCGATGCCTCTACGGGCAATATCTCCACCGTCGCGGGAACGGGGCGGGGCGGCGGCAGCGGGGACGGCGGCCCGGCGGTCGAGGCGCAACTCTACCTTCCCTCCGGGGTGGCGGTGGACGGGTCGGGCAACATCTACATCGCCGATACGGACAACCACCGCATCCGCAAGGTGGATGCGGCAACGGGCAATATCTCCACGGTGGCGGGAAGCGGGTGGGGCGGCTACATCGGAGACGGCGTCCCGGCGGTTCGCGCGCAACTCTACCTTCCCTCCGGGGTGGCGGTGGACGGGTCGGGCAACATCTACGTCGCCGATAGGGGCAACAGCCGCATCCGCAAGGTGGATGCGGCGACGGGCAACATCTCCACCATCGCGGGTACGGGAACGCAGGGCTACGGCGGGGACGGCGGCCCGGCGGTCGAGGCGCATCTCTACTTTCCCTCCGGGGTGGCGGTGGACGGATCGGGCAACATCTACATCGCTGATACGGACAACCACCGCATCCGCCGCCTGAGCCCCGCGGATACGCCCCGCATCTCCACGGGCGGCATCGTCCTGGCCACCGGAGCGCCCGTCGTCAACCGCATCTCGCCCAACGCCATCGTTTCCGTTTTCGGACGCGAGTTCGCGCCGGAGGGAACCCAGGCAACAAACCCCGCGCTCGACGACGCGGGCAGGGTTGCAACCGGACTCGCCGGCCTCTGCCTCGAAATCGACGGCAAGCGCGCGCCGCTGTTCGCCGTCTTCCCCGGCCAGATCAACGCCCAGGCCCCGCAAGCCCTGGCACCCGGGCAAACGCCGGTCATAACGGTCCGCAACTGCGGCGCGGAAGACGAACAGCGCAGCTTCGCGGCAGCGGTCGAAGTCGCCGCCCTCACGCCGGCCTTCTTCAACTTCCACATCGACGCGGGCGGCCTCAACCCGATCGTAGCCATGCGCGGCGTCGGCCAGGCGCTGGCCGGCCTGCCCGGAGCGGTTCCCGACGTCGATCTTACCCCGGCCGAACCGGGCGAAGTCGTCACCTTCTTCGGCACGGGCTTCGGCCCGACCGACCCGCCGCTGGAGGCCGGACAAATCCCCGGCGCCGCCGCCCCCATCACCGGCGAGATCGAGTTCTCTCTCGGCGGCATCACGCTTTTCCCCGAAGACGTCCTCTACGCGGGCGCGGCCCCCTGCTGCGCGGGCCTCTACCAATTCACCGTGCGCGTGCCCCGCGGCTTCCCCGACAGCCTCCGCGCCCCGGTCATCGCCACCGTCAACGGCGTCCCCACCCCCGAAGGCCCGTTCCTCACCGTCCGCCGCCGCGAGTAAGGCCGCAGGGCCGCCAAGAGCCGAAAATGCCTTATGTGCCTGATTGACGGTTTGGCGGTTATCCCTTGCCTCCGCCTAACCGCTGTCTCCGCCTAACCGCCTGCTACTGGAATAAATATCCGGTGTACCCGATTTTCCCATTTATGACCGTCCAGGCCTAGATGTTGGCTTTGCGCTGCAAGCGGAGCGCCCCATTCCGTTTCGTTCTGGGGGCACTGTTCTCTCGGCGCCGCGTCGCCGCAGAAATAGACGAAAACCAATCTTGCGGTTTCGCCGCGCTGCATCATAAAATCCAGCATGGCAATTAGATTCGCAGCCCGGTAATAGCCTTCTATCCATTTGTTGGCGTCGGCATTTGCCGATATGCCGAGATTTTTTATGGCGGACTTGAAAAACGTCTCGATTTGCGGACGCCCTCCGTATGGCTTGGCTTTGCTGCCTTTCCCTTTCAATTCTTCGACATGAGCCTTTGCCTCGACCAGCAGCCACTCCCATTTACCATCAACCAACACCCAACCGACAGCATCCCAGCTTGGCTGTGCTCCTCGTTTCGGCCAGGTTTCGCCCCACTCATCTCGAGCTCTGGGGTTTCTGTCAAGAAAATCCATGCCCTTCCATCTGCCGTCTCTGCCGAAAGGGTAATCCTTCCAGCAGACCTCTTGCGCACCGGTTATTGCGCTCACTATCCGCTTGTCGAAATAATCCCGATGCCGCCCCAGAAATCGAAGCAGATGGAATTCACTGCCGTAACCGCTTTCCATTTTCGTCATATTGATCCTCCTTCATGGCCTCTATTCGTATTTGGCGCAACGGTTCCTTGCCATGGCCCCTCCAAGGTTGCGGCTGAACCATGCGCCTTGTGGCTGAAGGGCAAAAGCTGCTCGACCGGCTCGCGGCTCAGTTCCTGAGTCACCGGTTTGTAGGCGGTCTGCGCCCAAACCGCCCCCGCGGCCGCCGGCGCGGCGCAGGCCGCCGCGGCAACAACCCCGACTCGAAACGACGCCGTCACCACACGCGGCCTTCCCCCGCGCGGAAACCCGGCGCTGTAGCGGGACCGCCGATGCCCTTCGCCATGTCCGCAGTCTGCCACATCCCCGCCCCGCCGGGCAACGCACGCCGACGCGATCCCTGCTCCCGTTGCAGCGCCTTTCGACCCGGCAGGCCTCGCCGTCGGCCCGGCGCCGGGACGCGCTTGGTCGAAGATGTTTTCGAGCGCCTTTAGTATGATCGCAAAAACAACGATGCGCTGCCGCCTCATCTCCCTCCCATGCAAGCCGTTCCGGCCGTACGCTTTCGCTCTCTGCGCCGTGCTGTCGGCGGCATTCGCCCCGGCTCAGCCGGCGGGTGAATGGCGGATCGAGACGGTCGCCGGAACGGGGGATATCGGCGACGGCGGCCCGGCAGTTCAAGCGCACCTCTACGTTGCCGCAGACGTGGCAGTGGACAGTTCAGGCAACATCTACATCGCCGATGAGCTAAACGCCCGCATCCGCAAGGTGGACGCCGCGGGCGTCATCTCCACGGTGGCGGGAACCAACGCGGGTAATCTCGTCGACGACGACTACGACTACGGCGGGGACGGCGGCCCAGCGGTTCAAGCGCAACTCAACGCCCCCCGCGGCGTGGCGGTGGACGGGGCAGGCAACCTCTACATCGCAGATACCGGCAATCACCGCATCCGCAAGGTGGACGCCGCCGGCATCATCTCCACTGTGGCGGGAACCGGGGTTCGGGGCTTCAGCGGCGACGGCGGACCCGCAATTCAAGCGCAACTCAACGCTCCCTCCAGCGTGGCGGTGGACGGTTCGGGCAACATCTACATTGGCGATTCTAACCTCTACACTAACCACATTGGTGATTCTAACCGCATCCGCAAGGTGGACGCCGCGGGCGTCATCTCCACTGTGGCGGGAACTGGAGTGAAAGGCTACAGCGGAGATGGCGGCCCGGCGGTTCAAGCGCAACTCAACGACCCCCGCGGCGTGGCGGTGGACGGAGCAGGCAACCTCTACATCGCCGATACCGGCAATCACCGCATCCGCAAGGTGAACGCCGCAGGGCTCATCTCCACTGTGGCGGGAAACGGGATCGGCCGCTATGAAGGCGCCGTCATCCCGGCGGTTCAAGCGTACCTCTACTTCCCCGCAGACGTGGCAGTGGACGGTTCAGGCAACATCTACATCTCCGACAGGAGAAACTACCGCATCCGCAAGGTGGACGCCGCGGGACTCATCTCTACCGTGGCGGGAAACGGGGAGTGGGGCTACAGCGGAGATGGCGGCCCGGCGGTTCAAGCGCAACTCGCCGGGGCCCAAGGCGTGGCAGTGGACGGGGCAGGCGATCTCTTCATTAGCGATTTTAACCGCATCCGCAAGGTGGACGCCGCCGGCATCATCTCCACCGTGGCGGGAAACGGGAATGATGTGGCGCACTACGACTACAGCGGATACGGCGGAGACGGTGGCGAGGCTACTTCAGCGCAACTCACCGAGCCTACCAGCGTAGTGCTGGACGCTGCAGGCAACATCTACATCGCCGACACGAGAAACCACCGCATCCGCAAAGTGGACGTCGCTGGCGTCATCTCCACCATGGCGGGAACCGGGGAGTGGGGCTACAGCGGAGATGGCGGCCCGGCGGTTCAAGCGCAACTCGCCTACCCCTCCGGCGTGGCAGTGGACGGGGCAGGCAACATCTACATCGCCGATACAGAGAACGACCGCATCCGCAAAGTGGACGCCGCGGGCATCATCTCCACTGTGTCAGGAACCGGGGAGTGGGGCTACAGCGGGGACGGCGGCCCGGCGGTTCAAGCGCAACTCGCCCACCCCTCCGGCGTGGCAGTGGACGGGGCGAACAACCTCTACATTGGCGCTAATAACCGCATCCGCAAGGTGGACGCCGCGGGACTCATCTCCACCGTGGCGGGAACCGGGGAGGGGGGCTACAGCGGAGATGGCGGCCCGGCGGTTCAAGCGCAACTCACCGGCCCCTTCGGCGTAGCGGTGGACAAGGCGGGCAACATCTACATCGCCGATTCGGGCAACGACCGCATCCGCAAAGTGGACGCCGCGGGCATCATCTCCACTGTGGCGGGAACCGGGGTGGGAGGCAACAGCGGGGACGGCGGCCCAGCGGTTCAAGCACAACTCGCCTGGCCCCAAGGCGTGGCAGTGGACGGGGCAAGCAATCTCTACATCGCCGACACGAGAAACCACCGCATCCGCAAGGTGGACGCTGCCGGCGTCATCTCCACGGTGGCGGGAACCGGAAAGATAGGCTACAGCGGCGACGGCGGCCCGGCGGCTCAAGCGCACCTCGCCGAGCCCGGAGGCGTGGCGTTAGACGCCGCGGGCAACATCTACATCGCTGATGCGTACAACCACCGCATCCGCCGCCTGAGCCCCGCGGACACGCCCCGCATCTCCGCGGGCGGCATCGTCCTGGCCACCGGAGCGCCCCTCGTCAACCGCATTTCTCCCAACGCCATCGTTTCCATTTTCGGACATGAGTTCGCGCAGGAAGAGACCCGATCAGAAAGCCCCGCGCTCAATGCCGCGGGCAGGGTTGCAACCGAATTCGCCGGCCTCTGCCTGGAAATCGACGGCAAGCGCGCGCCGCTGTTCGCCGTCTTCCCCGGCCAGATCAACGCCCAGGCCCCGCACGACCTGACGCCTGGGCAAACGCAGGTCATAGCGGCCCGCAACTGCGGCGCGGAGGACGAGCGGCGCGGCTTCGCGGCAACGGTCGAAGTCGCCGCCCTCGCGCCGGCCTTCTTCAACTTCCATATCGACGCGGACGGCCGCAATCCGATCATGGCCCTGCGCGGCGACGGCCAAGCGCTGGCCGGCCTGCCCGGAGCGGTTCCCGGAGTCGAGCTTGTCCCCGCCGAGCCGGGCGAGATCGTCACCTTCTTCGGCACGGGCTTCGGCCCGACCGACCCGCCGCTGGAGGCCGGGCAAATCCCCGGCGCCCCCGCCCCCATCACCGGCGAGATCGAGTTCGCTTTCGGCGGCATCACGCTTTTCCCCGAAGACGTGCTCTACGCGGGCGCGGCCCCCTGCTGCGCGGGCCTCTACCAATTCACCGTGCGCGTACCCCGCGGCTTCCCCGACAGCCTCCGCGCCCCGGTCGTCGCCGCCATCAACGGCGTCTCCACCCCCAACGGCCCGTTCCTCACCGTCCGCCGCCGCGAGTGAGAGCGGCGAAGCCGCCCCAACCCGTGACCCGCGACCCGCCGACCCGTGACTGCCGCGCGAAGCGCGGCCCGACCCGTGACCGGCGGCGAAGCCGCCCCGTCCGCCGCCGGCAATAAAACCCCGCTTGGGCCAAATCTGTAAACTGAAATATGAAAGGCGGCGTCCATGTCGAACACAACGGTATTGCATCATTCAAACGAAAGCGGGAACTATGCCGCGGGCATAGGCAATCTGCGGGTCGTGCTCGTTCCGGATGAGGATTTCTGGTTTGCCCAGGGTCTGGAGATCGACTATGCGGCCCAGGGAGACTCCGTGGAAGACGCGCAAGAGAATTTCCAAAGCGGCTTGAACGCAACGATCTGCGAGCACCTGAAGGTTTACGGAACGATTCGGGGCATGCTGTGCGTTGCGCCGCAAGAAGCGTGGGACCTGGTGTTGAAGGCGGGCGCAAAGCCCCATCCGGTCAGGCAAGTTTCGTTGTCGGTCGCGAAGGACGCTCCCCTGCCCTTCGACAATATCCAGTTCATCGGGCCGGTAGTTTAGTCTCGGCAAGGTCAACCGGCGGCGCCGGTCGAAATTAGTACCCTGAGAGTACATGACGGCGCCGGCCTACCATCCGCGCGGCATCGAGCCGAAGTGGCAGCGCTACTGGCGGGAAAACGGCACCTACGCCGCCTCCGCCGACCCGGCGAAGCCCAAGTATTACGTGCTCGAGATGCTGCCCTATCCGTCGGGCGTGCTGCACATGGGGCACGTGCGCAACTATTCCATCGGCGACGCGCTGGCCCGCTACAAGCGCATGCGCGGCTTCCGCGTGCTGCATCCGATGGGCTGGGACTCCTTCGGCCTGCCCGCCGAGAACGCCGCGATCAAAAACAAGCGCGACCCGGGCGAATGGACGCGCGCGAACATCGCCGCCATGAAGCGGCAGTTGCATATGTTCGGTTTCAGCTACGACTGGGGCTGCGAGATGTCGAGTTGCGAGCCGGAATACTACCGCTGGAACCAGTGGTTCTTCCTGCGCATGTACGAGCAGGGGCTGGCCTACCGCAAGAAGGCGCAGGTCAACTGGTGCCCCGACTGCGCGACCGTCCTGGCCAACGAACAGGTGGTCGAGGGCTGCTGCTGGCGCCACGAGGAAACGCCCGTCGCGCAGCGCGAGATCGCGCAGTGGTTCTTCCGCACGACGGCCTACGCCGAAGAATTGCTGCAAGGCCTCGACGCCCTCGCCGACGGCTGGCCGGAGCGCGTCGTGGCCATGCAGCGCAACTGGATCGGCAAATCGAGCGGAACGGAAGTCGATTTCACGCTGGAAGGCGGCGGCGGGAAAATCCGCGTCTTCACCACCCGCGTGGATACGATCTTCGGCGCAACCTGCCTGATCCTCGCGCCGCTGCATCCGCTGGTCGCGAAGTTCGGCTTCGCCGAGCGCGGCGGCAAGATGGCCGAGGCCGCCGCCGCGCGCAAGCGCGATGACCTGCGCAAGGAAGGCTTCTTCACCGGACGCTTCGCGGTCAACCCCTACAGCGGCCAAAAAATCCCCGTCTGGGTCGGCGATTTCGTCTTGATGGAGTACGGCTTCGGCGCCGTCATGGCGGTTCCCGCGCACGATCAGCGCGACTTCGAGTTCTGCCGCCAATACGGCCTGCCCGTCGCGCCCGTAATCCGCCCCGCGGACGGCGCGCTGCCCGCTGCGGAGGCGATGACCGAGGCTTATACGGCGTACGGCGTGATGGCCGCTTCCGGCGAGTTCAGCGGCCTGAGCAGCGAGCAGGGCATCGCCCGCATGACCGCGCTGGCCGAGCAAAAGGGGTTCGGCAAGGGCGCCGTCACCTACCGGCTGCGCGACTGGGGCATTTCCCGGCAGCGCTACTGGGGCACGCCGATCCCCATGATCCACTGCCCGCGCTGCGGCGTCGCGCCCGTTCCCGACGAAGACCTGCCCGTATTGCTGCCGCCGAACGTCGAGTTGACCGGCGCGGGCGAATCGCCGCTGAAAACCGTTCCCGAGTTCATCGAAACGGCGTGTCCGCGCTGCGGCGGCGCGGCGCGGCGCGAATCCGACACGATGGACACCTTCATGGATTCGAACTGGTATTTCTACCGCTACACCGACGCGGGCAACGACCGCGCGCCTTACGCCCCGCGGAAAGCCGCGGCATGGTTCCCCATCGACCAGTACATCGGCGGCGTCGAGCACGCCGTGCTGCACCTGATCTACTGCCGCTTCTTCACCAAAGTCATGCGCGATCTGGGCTTGATCGACTGGGACGAACCCGTGCGGCGGCTCTTCACGCAGGGCATGGTCATCCGCAACGGACGCAAGATGTCCAAGAACCTGGGCAACGTCGTCAGCCCCGAAGAACTGGTCGAGAAATACGGCTCGGACACGGCGCGCATGTTCGCCCTGTTCGCCGCCCCGCCCGACCGCGATCTCGACTGGCGGGACGAGGGCGTCGAAGGCATGTGGCGCTTCCTCTCGCGGGTGTTCCGTTTCGTCATGCGCAACGCCGACGCGGAAACCGCGCCAAACGCGCAGACGGACGGCGGCGCCGACAGAGCCGTGCTGCGCAAGCTGCACCGCACAATCGCCAAGGTGACGGCCGATTTCGAATCGCGCTGGCATTTCAACACCTCGATCGCGGCGATCATGGAGTTGACCAACGAGCTTTACGCCGCCGAGAGCAGCCTGTCGGCGCCCGTGCGCCGGCAGGCCGTGCGCAGCCTGACGCTGCTGCTCAGCCCGTTCGCCCCGCACGCCGCCGAAGAGATGTGGCGCGCGGCCGGCGGGACGGGCTCCGTGCTCGATGCCGCCTGGCCGCAAGCCGACGAGACGCTGGCCAGCGCCGACAGCGTGCAGGTGGTCGTCCAGGTCAACGGCAAACTCCGCGGCCGCATCGAAGCGCCCAAGTCGCTGGACAAGGACGCGCTCGCCGAACGCGCCCGGCAAAGCGACCGAATCCACGCCCTGCTGGAAGGCAAGACCCTGATCAAAACCATCGCCGTGCCCGACAAGCTGGTCAATTTCGTTGTCCGCTAAGGTTGCCGCCGCCCATGCGTTTGGAGCCGCCCGCGCGTTTAGACTGGTAAGGGCGGCCCCGGCGGCGCCTCTGAAGGCCCGGGGCCGCGCCGTTTTCCTGCTCCGATGACGACCTTCCGGCGCTACTGGTTGTTTCAGCTTCCGGGCATCGCGCTCGCCGCCGTGCTGTTCGCCGCCGCGGCCGTTCGCTTCGACCTGCCGCTCTGGGCCGGCGCCGCCGGCCTCGCCGCGTGGGTCGCCAAAGACGCGCTGCTCTATCCCTTCCTCAAGCGCGGCTACGAACCCGCGGGCCCAAGCGGAACCGAACGCCTGATCGGCGCGGCCGGAACGGCGGCGCAAACCCTCGACCCGCAAGGCTACGTCAAGATCGGCGCCGAACTCTGGCGAGCGCGCAGCGCGTCGCCCATCCGCGCGGGCGAACCCGTCAGCGTTGCCGGAATCGCCGCCTCGGAAGCGATGGTGCTCATCGTCGAACCCGCCGAGCGGAAACCCTGACCCGCGGCGCCGTTGCAGCCGAGTTGCAGCAAACCGCCCGCGCTTGCGTAAACTGGAAGCATGAAGGGCGACCCGCAAGTCCTCGAAGCGCTCAAAGACGTTCTCAAAGCCGAGCTCACCGCCATCAATCAATCGTTCCTCCACGCCCGCATGTGCGTGGATTGGGGCTACGAAGGCCTGGGGCGCAAGATACGCAAGGAATCCATCGTCAAGATGGAGCACGCCGAGAAGCTCATCGACCGCATCCTGTTTCTGGAATCCATGCCCAACCTGCGCGACATGTTCCCGCTGCGCATCGGCAAGGACGTCGGTCAGATTCACAAAAACGGGCTGGTCGTCGGCCGCGACATCGCCGCGCGCGCGAACAAGGGCGTCGAAACGGCCGCGGCGCAATCCGACGACACTTCGCGCGAGTTGCTCGAAAGCATCCTGACCTCGGAAGAGGAATACATCGACTGGCTCGAGGCGCAGCTTCAGGTCATCGAAGACGCCGGTTTGGGGCTGTATTTGGCGCGGCAGATGCGGCGCTGACGCCGCCGCCGCGCCGTTTTCGCTATCCTGTTCTGCGCTTTGGCTGCCGCATCCCATTTCGATTTCGCCGGCGAATGCTACGCCCGGCTCGGCGTCGATGTCGGCGCGGCGCTGGAAAAGCTGGCGTGCATCCCCCTTTCCCTGCACTGCTGGCAGGGCGACGACGTTGCCGGATTCGAAGGCCGCGGCGGAGACGTCGGCGGCGGCCTCGCCGTCACCGGCAATTACCCGGGGCGCGCCCGAACGCCCGACGAGCTCCGCGCCGATATCGACAAGGCGCTGTCGCTCATTCCGGGCCGCCACAGGCTCAACCTGCACGCCTGCTACGCCGAAACCGGCGGGCGCAAGGTCGAGCGCAACGAGCTCGCGCCGGAGCATTTCGCCGGCTGGCTCGACTGGGCCAAGCGCGGCGGCCTGGGACTCGATTTCAACCCGACGTATTTCGCGCATCCGCTGGCCGACGGCGGCTTCACGCTGGCGCACCCCGACGCCGGCGTCCGCCGCTTCTGGATCGAGCACGGCCAAGCCTGCCGCCGCATCGGCGCGGCGTTCGGGCGCGAAACGGGGTCGCCCTGCGTCACCAACGTGTGGATACCCGACGGCTACAAAGACCTGCCCGCCGACCGCAAGACCCCGCGCGAGCGCCTGACCGCCGCGCTCGACGAACTTTTCGCCGAACCGCTCGACCCCGCCCATAACCTCGACGCCGTCGAATGCAAGCTGTTCGGCCTGGGCTCGGAAAGCTACGTCGCCGGCTCGCACGAGTTCTATCTGGGCTACGCGATCTCGCGCAAGAAAGTCCTCTGCCTCGACGCCGGACACTTTCACCCCACCGAAACGATCTCCGATAAAATTTCCGCCGTGCTGCCTTGGGTCGAGCGCCTGCTGCTGCACGTCAGCCGCGGCGTACGCTGGGACAGCGACCACGTGGTCATCCTCTCCGACGAGTTGCAGGCCGTCGCAACCGAGCTTGCGCGCGGCGATTACTTTTCGCGGGCGCATATCGGACTCGATTTCTTCGACGCCTCGATCAACCGCGTGGCGGCTTGGGTCATCGGCGCGCGGGCCATGCTCAAGGCCCTGCTGCGGGCGCTGCTGGAACCCTCCGAAAAGCTGCGTGAAATGGAATTGTCAGGCGATTTCACCGGCCGCCTGGCGCTGCACGAAGAGCTCAAATCGCTGCCCTTCGGGGCCGTCTGGGACGCTTGCTGCGAACGTGGCGGCGTTCCCGGGGGCATGGCTTGGCTCGACGAGATCCGCCGCTACGAAACCGAGGTCCTGAGCCGGCGTTAGCCGCGCCCTCGAAGCATCATGAACGCGCAACTGCCCGCCCAGACAACCGCCGCGCCCGGCGGACTTTACGAATACGACCGCGAACCCGTTCCCGAATCGAAAACGCTGGGGCCGGGGTACTTCGCCGGCGCTTTCGCGGGCGAGCACGTCGCCGCCACCGAGTTCGTTATCGGCGTCACCTTCGTCAACTGGGGCGCCGCCGTCGCGGACGTCTTCCTCGGCCTGGTCGTGGGCAATCTGCTCGCCGTGCTGACCTGGACGCTGGTCTGCGCGCCGATCGCGGTCAATACGCGCCTGACGCTCTACTGGTACCTGACGAAAATCGGCGGGCCGCATCTGGCCGCCGGCTACAACGTCCTCAACGCCGCGGCGTTCACCGTCCTGAGCGGCTGCATGATTACCGTGTCGGCCTCCGCGGTGCGCATTCCCTTCGGCATCCCCGCGCAAGTCGATTGGTATCCGACCGATTTCCGCTTCGTGCTGGTAGTGCTGGGCGTCGGCGCCGTGGTCGTCACCTTGGCCGTGCTGGGCTTCAAGAAGCTGGCGAGCTTCGCCTCAGTTTGCGCGCCCTGGATGTTTCTGATGTTCCTCGCCGGCGCGCTCGTTTGCCTGCCCAAACTCTACGCCGAAGCCGGCGCCGAAGGCTTTTTCGAAATGGCGCGGCAAGTCGTCTGGACGGGCGAAACTCCCGACGGCAGCGAGCCGATGGGCTTCTGGAAGGTCGCGGCGTTCGCCTGGATATGCAACCTGGCGATGCACGGCGCGCTGTCCGATATGGCGCTGTTCCGCTACGCGCGCAAGGCTTCCTACGGACTTTTCTCGATCTTCGGGATGTTTCTGGGGCACTATCTGGCCTGGATTTGCGCCGGCCTCATGGGCGCCGGCGCCGGGCTGCTGATGAACCGCCCGCTGGTCGAGCTCGACTCGGGCGAAGTCGGCTATCAGGCGCTCGGCTGGGCGGGCGCGCTGGCCGTAGTCATCGCCGGTTGGACCACGTCGAACCCGACGCTCTACCGCGTCGGCTTGGCGCTGCAATCGGCCACGCCCAACTGGTCGCGGGTCAAGGTGACCCTGGCCGCGGGCATCGCCACGACGATCATCGCCTGCTTCCCCTTCGTTTTCGCCGGGCTGCTCGATTTCGTGGGCATCTACGGCCTGCTGCTCACCCCCGTCGGCGCCGTCGTGCTGACCGAGCATTGGCTTTTCCCGCGCCTGGGCCTCAGACGCTACTGGGCCTCGGCGAAAGGCCTGCGCCTGAACCGCGCGGCGCTGCTCTCGTGGGCGCTGTCGATCGCCTTGGCGCTGGCGCTCGAAAGAACGGGCGTGCTGCACCTCTTCTACCTCTTCCTGCCCGTCTATGCCTTCGCCGCCGGCAGCTACATCGTGCTGGCCCGCGCGATGGGCGCCGCGCAGCCGGCGCAGGCCGAAAAGCCGCAAGCGGCCGCCCCGCCCGCAGCCGGCGGCCCGCAACCCGCGCCCGCCGCGGCAAACCCGCCCCAACCCGCAGCCGCCGCCGGAGCGGCAACGTGGCTTTGCGGCGCCGCCGCGGCCGCCGCGCTCGCGGCCTGCCTCTGGCTCGCCGTCAAGGTCTCCTTGTCCGACGCGGGCGAATACGACGCCGCGCTGGCGAGCTTCAAGACCTCGCTGACCGTTCCGACCCTGCTCTACTTCATCGCCGGAACCGTCTTTTTCATGCGCCGCGCCGCTTCGCGGTAGCCGCGCCGTCCGCCGCGGCAAGTTCGCGCACGAAAGCAACGTCGCCTTCGAGAAAGTCGAACCCGGGGAAATCGCAGGGGCGCACCCAGCGAATTTCGGCAAAATGCGCGCCGTCCGGCTCGCCGGCGAATTTCGTCACGTGGAAAAACACCAACAGAATCGGTTGCTGGCCCGGATAGGCGTATTCGTAACGGGCGGCAAGCGGACCAATCTCGGCTTCGATGTCCAATTCCTCGCGCAGTTCGCGGCGCGCCGCCTCCGCCGGCGATTCCCCGCCCTCGACCTTGCCGCCCGGAAACTCCCACTTGCCCCCGTGAGACTGCTCCGGACGCCGGCGGCAGATCAACGTTTTCCCTCCACGCTCGATCAGAGCGGCGGCCACGGTCGTCACGGCGCTTCCGCCCCTACCGGCAAGTCGAGGCTGCGCCAACAGTACCAGCTCGCAACCGTCGCATAAGGCCGCCACGGCTCGGCGAGTTGCACGGCCTGCTGCTTCTTCGGCAATGCGTCGAGCCGGTGAAAATTGCGCAGAGCCTGCCGCACGCCCAGATCGTCGTAGGGAAAAACATCCGGCCGCCCCAGCGAAAACATCAGGAACATTTGCGCCGTCCAGACGCCGATGCCCTTGACCTGCGTCAACGCCGCGACGATTTCGGCGTCGCTCTTGCGGCTTATGGAACGCAGATTGACCGCGCCGGTTCGCACGTGCTCCGCCAAGCTGAGCAGGTAACGCGCCTTCTGGCCGGAGCAGCCCGCCGCGCGCAGCCGCTCTTCGCCCAAGCGCGCAACGGCCGGGGCGTCGAGCTTGCCCGGCGCCGCGGCCTCGATCAGCCGGCGCTGGATCGCCCGCGAAGCGTGGCCGGAAATTTGCTGCGAAACAATCGACCGCGTCAACATCATGAAGCGGTCGCGCTCGAGCCTCAGGCCGCACGGCCCCGCGCGGGCGATGACCCGCCGCATGTGCGGACACGCGCGGCGCAGATGGCGGTCCGCTCGGGCCAGCATGGCGGCGTCGGGCTTCATCGCGTTTCCCGAACCGCGGGTCGCAGGCCCGCCGCGCGGTAGGCCAGGATCAGTGCGCCGACGACCGGCTCCCGCCGGGGACTGCCGGCGTACCGCGCGCAGCCCGTCAATGCATCTCGGAAGGAAGCGCGCACCGCCTCGCCGGCGAATACGCCGCCGACCGGATAAACCGGCAGGCTTTCCGCCGCGTCCGGCGACAGATGGCGGCAGACCGCGTTGGCCCAGCCGGCCAGCAGCCGCCCCGTTTCGCGCAATACGTCCGCGGCGATCCGGTCGCCGCCGGCGGCGGCTTCCTGCACGAGCGGCGCCAGCGTGGCGACGCGGTCGCGCGGCCATGCGTCCGTATAGAAGCGGTGCAGCGCTTCGTTCACGGTTTTGGCCGAGGCGGCGGTTCGCAGCGCTTCCGCCAACTGCGTCGGCGGCCCCCAGCCTTCCTCCGCGGCGAGGCCCGCCCGCAGCGCCCGCCGGACGATATCGAAAGCGCCGCCTTCGTCGCCGAAGACGTAACCCCAGCCGCCGGCCCTGGCCGCCCGCCCGGCTTTGTTTCTGCCGTAGGCAATCGATCCCGTGCCGGCGGCGACCACGACGCCCGGCCCGCCTTCCGCCGCCCCGGCAAGGGCGATCTCGGCATCGGTCACGACCGCAACCGACTCGGCGTTCAGCGCCTCGCGCAAAATCGTGCGCTTGTCGTCGGGGCCGCCGCTCATCCCCAGGCAGACGGCTCTGAATCGCGTGTCCGCCGCCAGCCCCGCGTCCGCGCAGGCCTCGCGCGCGGCCTCGACCGCGGCGCGGCGCAGCTTGGCCGCGCCCTCCCCGGCGCCGACGTGGTTGCACGGCCCGGCAGCGCCGCGGCCGAGCAGCCTTCCGCCGTCGTCTCCAACCGCCGCGCGGGTTGATGACTGCCCGCCGTCCACGCCCAGAAAGTACATGCCCTATGCGCCGATCGCGCAGCGGTAACAGTGCTCGAACAGCGTTTGCCATTCGAGCCGCTGCAGCGCGATGAGCGTTTCCCGCTCTCCTCCGGCGCCGCCGCGCTCCGCCGCCTCGCAGCGGTCAACGAAGGCGAAAGGGTCCCAGACGGAGCCCGCTCGCCGCTCGAGCTCGTCCGCGGCCGGATGGCCGCCGGCGCGGCGGAACCAGTACTTGGCGTTCGCATAGTCCTGTTCCTGGCGGTGCATGATGCCGTGCCAGAAACTGCCCGAAGCCGTCGGCGCCGTTTGCGAAATCGCGTGCGATTCGTCCAGAGCCGAAAGATACAGATAGAGTCCCGCGTGAACGCAGCGGGCGTCGTGGCGCGAGACGACCGTTTCGCCGCGGAAAAGATCGTCGGTCGTCATCGCCCGCAGCTTGGTCAGCGCTTCCCCTTCGAGCGGGCCGCCGGGCGCGAGCGGCATGGCGCGTTCGCCGCGGCCGGCCGCGGCCAGAACCTTCCGCACCGCCTCGCAAAACCGACTCGCCTCGAACTGCATCCAGAGCTTCTCACGGTAGCCGAACCCCGCCGCGAAATTCAATCCCCGCGCCGTCAGACCGAAAACGCGGCCAACGCCAGAGCCAACGCGGTCATCGCCGCGATCGAGGCGTAGGCCGCCGCGTTGAACAGCGGCCCGTTCGTCCGCTCGTGCATCAGATCGCGGCGGTTGGCCAGCTTGACGACGAACACCAGCACGACCGGCAGCAGGATGCCGTTGAGCACCTGCGAAAGCAGGATCATGCGCACGATGGGAAATCCGGGGATCAGCACGATCCCGGCCCCGCACACGATCAGCAGCGTATAAAGCCAATAGAACACGGGCGCTTCGTCGAACCCGCGGTCGATCCCCGACTCGAAACCCAATCCCTCGCAGACCGAATAGGCCGTCGAAAGCGGCAGGATGCTCGCGGCGAACAACGAAGCGAACAGCAGCCCGCCGGCGAACAGGGCGTAGGCGCGGTCGCCGAGCGGCTTCAGCGCCAACGCGGCCTCGGCGGCGGAGCCGATCGTCCGCGGGCCGTTCTCCCAAATCGCGCCGGCGACGGCGACGATGATGAAAAACGCAATCACGGCCATGACGACGCAGCCCAGGATGACTTCCACGCGCAAATCGTCGTACTGCTTGCCGTCCACCCCCTTCTCGACAACGGCCGCCTGCAGATAGAACTGCATCCACGGGGCGACGGACGTTCCCACCAGACCGATCAGCATCGCCGCGTAAGCGCCGTCGGGCAGCACGACCGGACTGACCGCGGCCTGCAGAGCCGCATCCCAATCCGGCTTGACCAGAATCGCCGAAACGACGTACGCCGCGTAGAAGCCGCCGGCCACCAGAAAAATCTTCTCGACGCTCTGGTACGTGCCCTTGACGACCAGTGCCCAGACCAGAAGCGCCCCGAGCGGAACCGAAACGTACCGGCTGACCGGCAGCAATTCCATCGCCCCGGCGATGCCCGCGAAATTGGCGGCGATATTGGCGAAATTCACCAGCAGCAACAGCGCCATCACCAGAAACGTCGTGCGCAGCCCGAACTCCTCGCGAATCAAATCCGAAAGCCCCTTGCCGGTCACCGCGCCCATCCTGGCGCACATCTCCTGACTGACAATCAGCATCAGCGTGATCGGAACGAGCGTCCACAGCGGCATATAGCCCCACCGCGCGCCGGCCTCGGAATAGGTGAAAATGCCGCCCGCGTCGTTATCGACCATGGCCGTGATGAACCCCGGCCCCAACACGGCAAGGAAAGCCGCCGCCCGGCCGCGCAGGTTGCGGAGCAAAACCACTCAGATGCCCCGCTCGACTTCCGGGCTGAGATCGGCGATCACGTCGTCGGCCGTAATCACGCCTTCGAGCCGGCCGTCTTCATCGACCACGGGCAGGGCGTAGAGATTGTATTTGTCGAACAACTCGACGACTTCGCCGCGCGCGGCGTCCAGAGCGATCTTCACCGTCTCGCGGAAGGCCAGCACGCGCAGCGGGCAGCCGGCATCGGCGACCAGGATGCGCCCCAGCGGAACCGCCCCCGACAAGCGGCCTGCGCCATCGACCAGAAACACGTGCGTAATGCGCTTCAGCAGCGCGTCGTCGGCGCGCAAGCCGCGAACCGCATCGCCCGCGGCGGCGTCTTCCTGCACGGAAAAGAACCGCGCGCTCATCATGCCCCCGGCGCTGTCGTCGGGGTAGGCCAGCAACTCCGAGACTTCCGCCGCCGGCTCGCGCTCCATGTCGCGCACGATTTCCCGGCGCGATTCCTCCTCGAGGTCGGCCAGAGCGTCGGCGGCCTCGGCCGGGTCCATCTCTTCGAGGATGTCGGCCGCGCGCTCGGCATCGAGCGAGCGCAGAATCGACGTTTTCACCGCCGGCCTGACTTCTTCCAGCGTGTCGGCGGCGACTTCCTCATCGAGCGTTTCGAAAAGCGCCTCGCGCTCCTCGGCGCCGAGTTCTTCGACGATGTCGGCAAGGTCGGCGGGATGCATCCGTTCGAGGCGGTCGTGCGAGATGAGCAGCCGCAAGCGCCGCCGCGGGTCGGGCTCGACGATGTTGCAGGCCTCCCAGGGAATCGAATGCGGCGCCAGTTTCTCCTGAATGCGGCGTATCGCCCGATTCGGCAGAATACCCTCGGTCAGCCGCCGGAAAGCGCTCTGCAAGCCGATGCCGACCTCGTGAACCCACAATTGCTCGCCGCCGTTGACCGCGGCGCGCAGGCCGACGTCGTTGACGCGCACGACCTTGCGCCCGTTGACGTCGACAATCTGCTGGTCAAGCAGATCTTTGGTCAGCAGCAGGTGGTAATCGTCGCCGTAATACGGCGTGAAATTGTCGTCGGAAAGCTCGATGCCCTTATCGGAAATCGCGCGGACCTGATCCCAGCGGACGGCGAAGTTCGTGTTGCCGTGTCCGAAAAGGAAGCGGGAGATGCGCCGCGGATGCTCGCGCGGAGCAACGGCCGCTTCGCGCACCCGGCCGATGCGCGTGCCTTGCGGACCCAGCAAGCGCATCCCCGTCAATTCCGTCAGATAGACCAAGCGCACCTGTACCGCTCCCGCGGCCGTCATGGCCGGCAAGCCGCGCCGCGGCCGCCGCAGCGGCGTCAAGGCGCAGCGCCGCAATGTTGCGGCAACTTCCGGGGTCGTCAAGCATGTTTGACGAACGAACTCCCTCTCTATCCATCATGCGCGCAGCGAACGGCCCGATGCAAGCGGGAAGCCCCGCCGCCGG
Organism: Bryobacterales bacterium; assembly: GCA_965242705.1. Lineage (GTDB taxonomy): Bacteria > Acidobacteriota > Terriglobia > Bryobacterales > UBA6623 > CATQHP01. The sequence continues at coordinate 1,832,908 of OZ251486.1, read as the reverse complement.
CCCGCGGCGATCAGCCGTTGCGATAGAAATAGCTGTACGCGTGGATCGCCGGAACGCCGCCGAGATGCGCGTACAAGACCTTCGAACCGGCGGGGAAAAAACCCTTGCGCACAAGGTCGATCAGCCCCTGCATGGACTTGCCTTCATATACCGGGTCAGTCATCATGCCCTCGGCGCGGGCGCACAAACGGATGGCCTCGTTCGTCTCCTTCGAGGGAACGCCGTAAGCCGGATAAGCGTAATCCTCCATGAGCGCCACGTCGTCCGCGGCGATGTCCCGACCGAGTCCGACCAGTGCGGCGGTGTTGCGGGCGATCTCCAGCACCTGCGCCCGGGTCCGCTCGGGCTTGGCCGAAGCGTCGATGCCGATGACCTTGCGGGCGCGGCCGTCTTTGGCGAAGCCCACCAGCATGCCCGCGTGGGTCGAGCCGGTCACGGCGCAAACGACGATGAAATCGAAACGGAACCCCAACTCGGCTTCCTGCCGGCGCGCTTCTTCCGCGAAACCGACGTAACCCAGGCCGCCGTACTTGTGCATCGACGCACCCGCGGGAATGGCGTAGGGCTTCCCGCCTTTCGCCTTCACGTCTTCAAGCGCCCGCCGCCAACTCTCGCGAATGCCGATGTCGAAACCCGCGTCGGCGAACTCGATCTCGGCGCCCATGACGCGGCTCATCAGGATGTTGCCCACCCGGTCGTAAACGGCGTCGTGGCATGGCGCCCAGCTTTCCTGCACGAGACGGCACTTCATGCCCAGCTTGGCGGCGACCGCCGCAACCTGCCGCGTGTGATTCGACTGCACGCCGCCGATGGTGACCAGCGTATCCGCCTTCGAGGCGAGGATATCGGGGACGATGTATTCGAGCTTGCGCAGCTTGTTGCCGCCGCCGGCAAGCCCGGAATTGCAGTCGTCGCGCTTGGCGTAGATGGCAACGCCGCCGCCGAGGCGCTCCGACAAGCGTCCCAGCTTCTCGATCGGCGTCGGGCCGAACGTCAACGGATAGCGTTCGAACTTTTCCAGCATCGCAGTTTCCAGTTTTCCATACTCCGCCCCGGATGGATTGAAGGTTCGGCGCAACCGCGGCGTTGGCTGTAGAATTGGCTGGAGAGTCGAGAACCTGCCATGCCCGTATCTGCCATGCCTGTAGTGAACGTCCATCACGCCAAAACCCATTTGTCGCGCCTGCTGGCCCAAGCCGAAGCCGGCGAAGAGATCGTGATCGCCCGCAACGGCCGGCCGGTCGCGCGGCTCGTCGGGTACGAACCCCGCGGCAAACGGAGATTTGGCGCTCTCAAAGGGCGGATTACCATCGACGACAGGTTCTTCGACCCGCTCCCGGAAACCGAGTTGTCCGCTTGGGAGACATAAGCCGCAAGCGCGCCTCCTGCCAATCCGGCGAGTCAGGATTGTTGCGCGGCAGGGCGCGCAGCGGTTCGCGTCAGGAGATTCAATGAAGAAGCCCGGCGTAAGCTCGAAACATCCCCAACCAATCGCGCGCAGGTGATACGATTATCGGTTGTTCGACACACGGGCAGCCGCCCGCCGGGCCGACCGGCGCCGCCTTTGCCGTGTGTTTCCAAACGGCGCCAACCGCGCGCCCCGCTGATGCGCGGGCGAGGAGCGCAACCGAACTGACATGAGCACGGCTGCAGCAGCCGCAAACGCCAGGCAAGCCGGCGCCGGCAGGACTCGGGAACAAAACAAGCTCCGGCCCGAAGACCGCGCCGTTCACGACTGGTACCGCTTCGTCCTCTCGTTCCCGCCGCACCTCGTGCGCGGCTGCCTCGACGCCTTCGGGGTTGATTCGACGCAAAGGGTGCTCGACCCGTTCTGCGGCACTGGAACGACGCTGGTCGAGTGCAAGAAACTCGGCATCCCCAGCGTCGGGGTCGAGCGCAATCCGATGGCCGGATTCGCCGGCCGCGTCAAGCTCGATTGGAGCGTCGATCCCGGCCTGCTCGTCGGTCGCGCCAACGAAATTGCCGCACGGACGCTCGACCGGCTCCAAAAGCAAGGAATCGACGACCTCGGCACAGCACCCCTGTTCCAAGCGAACGGCGAGCCGGCCGCCGGCCTCCTGACATTGCCTGCCGACCGCCTGAGCCTTCTGCTCAAGAACTCGATCAGCCCGCTGCCGCTGCACAAAACGCTGCTGTTGCTCGAAGTCCTCGAGCAGCGCCGTGATGACGCCGCCTACCCGCACGAGCGGCTCGCGCTCGCGGCGGCGCTCGTTTCGGAAATCGGCAACCTGCGTTTCGGTCCCGAAGTCGGCGTCGGGCGAATCCGGCGCGACGCGCCGGTCGTCGCCCCGTGGCTGAATCGCGTCAGAACGATGGGCGGCGACCTCGCAACGCTGCGCAAGCAGGCCGGAACCGAAGCCGTTGTCCACCTCGCCGACGCGCGCCGCCTAGATGAGTTTCTCGAGCCGGCGTCCATCGACGCGGTTATCACCTCCCCGCCCTATCCCAACGAGAAAGACTACACGCGGACGACCCGGCTCGAAAGCGTGCTGCTCGGCTTCATCCGCGACAAGCACGATCTGCGCGCCCTGAAACAGGAGCTCGTCCGCTCGAATACGCGAAGCGTGTACAAGGCGGATGCCGAAGACGCCCTGGTCGCCGACCACGAAGGCATTCAGCGCATCGCCGGCCTCATCGAAGAGCGCCGCATCGAACAGGGCAAGACGTCCGGTTTCGAACGCCAATATGCGCGAGTCGCGAAGCTGTACTTCGGCGGCATGGTCCGCCACTTGGCCGGCCTCAGAAGCAGGCTGCGTCCCGGCGCGCGGCTTGCTTACGTCGTCGGAGACCAGGCTTCATACCTGCGGGTCATGATCCGCACCGGGCAAATCCTGGGCGAGCTGGCGCAGTCCCTCGGCTACGAGTTGACGGCTATCGACTTGTTCAGGACGCGGATCGCAACGGCCGGCCGACAGTACTTGCGCGAAGAGGTCGTCCGGCTCCGCTGGCCGGGTTGATACGAGCGCCCGCCATGTCCGAATCGAACGCATACGCCGCGATCATCGAAGAAATCTTCGCCTCGAAGTTCAAGACGGGAATGACTCGAGTTGACTTCGAAAGAGCCGACATCGCGGCAGCCGCCAAGCGGCGGGGCGTTCGGCGCCCGAGCAACATCGGCGATGTCGTCTATAGCGCGCGGTATCGAGGAACGTTGCCGGAATCCGTGCAGGCAGCCGCCGCCGAGGGCCATGAGTGGATCATCCGCGGTACGGGGCAAGGCCGATACAGCTTCGTCCTGACGCGGCCGGTTCGCCTGACGCCCAACGAGCAGATGGGCGCCACCAAGGTTCCGGACGCCACGCTCGGCGTAGTCGCAATGTACGCGCTCGGAGACGAGCAGTCCCTCCTGGCCAAGGTGCGCTACAACCGCTTGATCGACATTTTCACGGGCATCGCCTGCTACTCGCTGCAGAACCACCTGCGAACGACGGTGCGCGGCATCGGACAGGTCGAGACGGACGAACTGTACGTGGGGGTCGATGCGAAGGGCTGCCAATACGCCGTCCCGGTGCAGGCCAAGGGCGGACGAGACGAGTTGAACATCGTTCAGATCGAGCAAGATATGGCCTTGTGCGAATCCAGGTTTCCGCAACTGATCTGCCGTCCGGTGGCGGCGCAATTCATGCAAGACGACGTGATCGCGCTTTTCGCGTTCGAAAAGATCGAAGGCGAGGTAAAGGTCCTGGAAGAGCGGCACTATAAATTGGTGGAAGCGAACGAACTCACGGCGGACGACTTGGCGGCGTACCGGAGACGTACGCAAGGGGCGGGTCTCGGATGAAACCGGGCGCGGCTGCCCGTAGCCGCCGCCGAGGCTTCGCACAGAAACCCGGTCCGTGTGCGAAACATTCCCAGATAATTACGGATTGCCGCCCAAATACCCTTGACGGCGCTTGCCGTTTACGCCATGTTAGGAATATGAATCGGCCATGCGCCGCAATCCCGAAGCAGACGGCCTGCGATGCTCCGTAGCGACCTCCCTTTCAGGAGTGAATTCTCCCCAGCCCAAATCGATCTCTCGGTCCTCCTGGATTTGGCGCACACGCACGGAGAGGATTGGAAGGCCTTCGAAACCGCGGTTCGCGGCCTCTATTTCGCGCAGCACGCAACATCCGACTACAACAAAGCCAAACTCGCCAACAACAGCAAGCTTTCGCTTCGCGCCTACGGCCTCATCGGGGAAAACGACACGACGCTTACGGCGGCCGGCCTTGCCCTTTACAACCTGCGCGGCGACAGGAACGCCCTCCATGCAGCCTTCGCCGAACACATTCTCAAAAACTGCCAAGTCATGAATTTCGTCCAGTGCATCCTCGACATGCACTCCGCCGGCGAAAAAATCGACCTCACCAAGCTTCGCCGTTGGCTTGAAGAACGCGGCATCGTCGTCCCGCGCGGCGGCAAACACATGAGCACGCTGCGCCTTTGGCTCGAAAAGGCCGGCATCTTCGTCTCCGGGTACCGTATCGACCGTGCTCGTCTGGAGCAGATTCTCGGTCTGGGGATGGAAGAATTCGAGGCGCTTGCGGCCTTTACCCCCGAACAGCGCGCCTACCTCAAAGCACTGGCCAACATGGGCGGCGGCGGCCCGCATTCCTCCAACGATATCGAGAAGCTCGCCGCCGCATCCTACGGCATCGCCTTCAACGAAAAGAACCTGCCCAAGCAAGTCCTCTACCCCTTGCGCGACGCGGGCTACATCGGTTTGGAACGTGGCGCCAAGCAAGCCGGGCGCGGCGCAAAACCTTTTCTGGTCACTGCCGCCGCCAAACTGACGGCAGATCTGATTACGCCTCTGATCGAGCAGCTGGAGCAACAGACTCATACCGACTTGCGGCCTTTGTTGCGAAGACCCATCAAGGAAATCCGCAAAGCGATCGATTCGAAGGACAAGCACGTCCGCGGTCTTGCGCTCGAAGCCTTGGCCTTCAAGCTGATGCGCCTCATCGACTTGTCCTATGTCTCCACGCGGCTTCGCGGAAGCGCAACCGGCGGCGCCGAAGTCGATCTCATCTTCGAGAGCGCGCGGCTCGTCTTCTCGCGCTGGCAAGTTCAGTGCAAAAATACAGACCGCGTCTCACTCGACGACGTGGCCAAAGAAGTCGGTCTTGCGAGATTTTTCAACAGCAATGCTATCGCCATAATTTCGACAGGAGAAATCGGAGATGATGCCCGGCGCTATGCTAACACGGCAATAACCAGTTCCAATTTCGATATCGTAATGATAGATGGCAGAGATATTGCCCGCATTGCATCTCGGCCGTCAACAATCATTGATGTGTTCGAACGAGAATCTCGTCATGCCATGGATCTCAAAAAGGTTGAATTGCCGTACAGTATTAACTGAGATTTTCGATTTCTAATTCACCATGTAACTCGTCTTGTCACCTTGGGCGGAAACATTTGATCGTTTTATACGGTCAATCAGGGAGCGAGCTATAATAGCTGCTCCGTTTATTGCCGAGAAGCCGCTGCGGAAATTAGCTTCGCAACTTCACAAGGAAAATCATGCCCAATTCAGCTTGCTCACCAATGTATCCGCGGATAGCCTGCTGCAAAAAACACTTGACACCAAAGCAATTGCCGATTTTTGCAAAAGCTTTCCTGAAACCACTGTTCATCACCTTCCAGGACTGCATGCCAAGGTATATATCGCCGACAAGCACACAGCAATAGTAACTTCCGGAAATCTCACTGCCAATTCTTTGCATCGAAATTTCGAGTACGGAATTCGGATTCATGATCCTGTTACAGTTGAAAAAATCGCCGATGATTTAATAAGTTACCGTAATCTTGGATCGCCGCTCTCAATTGAAGATTTGGACCATCTGACGGAACTTTCAGGGATTCTCAGAAGCAAATATGCAAATACGATAAATTCAGCTCGGTCCGGCTTCAAGAAAGAATTCGAAGATCAATTGGAAGCAATAGATGAATCCTTGCGAGAATTAAGAGGCAGACCGGGAGAAAGCACAAATTCCATATTTACTCGAACATTGTTATACCTCTTGAACAAGGAACCTCTGCGCACACGGGACATTCATCCACTCATACGCAACATCCATCCTGATTTATGCGACGACCGCACAGATCGTGTGATTCATGGAATACACTTCGGGCGTGAATGGAAACATCGAGTTAGAGGCGCCCAAGTCGATTTGAGGCGCAAAGGGCTGATCGAGCTTGTTGAAGGAAAATGGCGCTTGGTGCGAAGGAAATAGGATCTCGCGCCGTGCGAGGTTTCGATTTGCATTTCGCATAGATACTCTTAAACACAAGCAGCGATTACGCAGCTATCTGTCGAACCCAGCGAGGAAAAGCGAAACTCTTTACCCCCCTTCCGCCAGCAGGCGCTTCAGCGTTTCGACCAGCGCGGCGCGCGGAACCTCCTGTTGGCCGAAGCGCGCGGCCTTCCATTGCTCATGGCCGGCGACGCCGCTGTAGCCCCGCGTCCCCGTCCCTGCGATGGTGGAGATATTGCCCGTGGATGCATCCACCTTGCGGATGCGGTGGTTGTCACCCAAAGCGATGTACAGGTTGCCCGCGCCGTCCAGCGCCACGCTATAGGGGTAGTTGAGTTGGGCCGCCGTTGCCGGGCCGCCGTCGCCGCTGTAGCCCCGCGTCCCATCCCCCGCGACCGTGGAGATGTTTCCCGTGGATGCGTCCACCTTGCGGATACGGTGGTTGTGCGTATCGGCGATGTACAGGTTGCCTGAAGCGTCCAACGCCACGCCCCTGGGGCTGTACAGCTGTCCCGAAGCCGCAGGGCCGCCGTCGTTGACGTCCCCGCCGGCGACCGTAGCGGTCGTCCAAACGTTCGTTTCCTGTGCAGTGGCCGGCGCGGCCGGAACGGTCACAGCCAATGCCGTCGAGACGGCGGCGCGGGACAGCAGAGCGCGGAGAGATGAGAACACGAAAAGGAAACTCCGCGAAAAGGAAGGCGCTGCCAGCGGTTATGACGGGCTGACGGGCTGACCTGTTCTCATCTTGCGCCTTTCCGTTCCAATTTGGCAACAAAATCCGCGGCGCGCTGCCAAGACATCAAAAAGTCCCGCAACAGGGCCGCGCCTAGCGGCGCGGCAGGGGTTGGGGGCTAGGGGGCCGCGCTTTGCGCGGCGGTCACGGGTCGGCGGGTCGCGAGTCGCGGGTCGGGCGGCGGGGCTGCGCTTGGAGGCGCGGCAGGGGTTGGGGATTAGGGAAGAAGGGGCCGCGCCGCCCGCGTTTTCCACAGCCGGCGCGCCGCATCGACGGCCAACCAAGCGAGCACCGGCAGATATTCGAGGTCGATAAGCGCGCGGTCGTACCGCCATACGGACAAGACTTCGTACCCCGTTACGACGTGGTGAGCCAAGGGAACGACGGCGGTCCACAGCAGCAAGGGCGCATAAGGGCGCACCGCGAGGAACGGCAGCAGCCAGGTGAGATACCACGGGAAGCAATTCCCCGAGAGCAGCAGCAGGATCGCCGCCGCCGCAAGCGCGGCGCTCGTCGGACGGAGCCGAAAGCGCAGATGCAGCAGCCAGAGGCCGCCCAGCGCGGCGGCGAGCAGTTTTTTGACCGCGGACGACGCGGCGGCGAAATCGTAACCGGCGTAGGCGTAAACCCAGGCGAAGAGGCTGTCGTTGTTGCGCCGGCCGCCGAAAAGTTGGCTCAGCACTTCCTCGACGTTCGCCAGGCTGCGCCAATACGGCGCGCAAACGACCGCGGCGACCGGCAGGCATGCCGCCGCCGCGCGCCAATGAAAGCGCCAACCGCCGGCGCCGCGGGAAACCGCCCAAAAGGGAAAAAGAACGATGGGCCATATCTTGCCCAGCGCCGCGGCGGTCAGCACGGCGAACGCCCAAGCGCGGCGCCCGCGTAAAAGCAGCGCCGCCGCGGCAACGACAAGCAACAGGGTCACGGAATCGTTGTGCCCCTCGGCCCAGAATTCGACGACGGGCAGCGGAGACCAGAGGTAGATCAGCGCCCGCGAACGCGGGAGTCCGGCGGCGGCGAGCAGCCCCATGAGCGCCAACCCCACGCCGACGTCGGCCAGGGCGAACGGCAGCTTGAACAACCAGACTTCCGTTGCGGCGCCGGCGTCGAAGACGCGGATGAGCCGGTAATAGTTCAGGTGGATTTGCTCGTACAGGGGGCCGTAAGGCGAGGTGAGAGCCTTGCCCGCGACGCGCGGCCAGGTTTCGTCGCGGAGCCCCCGCCAGCGCTCTTCCTGCGGCGCGTGGCGGTAGGGGTCTCCGCCGCCGGCCTGCATCATGCCCTGCCAGCGGTAGCGCGCCGTGTCTTCCGACAGGCTCGGATGCAGCGGCAGGACGGTCAGCCGAAACAGCAGCGCGCCCGCCCAGACCCAACGCAAAACCGCGCGCTGGTCCAGCCGGGCGGCGGCGGGGCGCGCGGCGGCCCAACAGCAAACCAGATACACTATCGAGAGATAGAAGGCGCGCGCAATGTATGCCGGCGCGTCGTCGGCGAGGCGCCCCAGGCGGAACAGCGAGAGGTATCCGCCCTCGAGAAGCGCGATGGCGAGAAGCAGGCCGAGACGCTGACGGGCGCTCATCGGGTCGTGCGCCGGCCGGCTCTTCCGGCGGGCGGCGGGGCAAAGCCGTTACAAGCGTATCTCACATGATCTCCGCGGACACGGCGTTGATTGGCTTGTATTTTGCGCTGATGACGGTGTTGAGCCTCTACGGCCTGCACCGCTATTACCTGATTTTTCTCTATTACCGGCATCGCCGCGCCGCGGCGCCGCGGCCCGCGGGGCGTTTCCGCCGGCTGCCCCGCGTCACGGTGCAACTGCCGATTTACAACGAGCGTTTCGTTGTCGAGCAACTTCTGGAATCAGTCTGCCGGCTCGACTATCCGCGCGAATTCCTGCAAATCCAGGTGCTCGACGACTCGACCGACGAGACGCGGCGCATCGCCCGGCGAAAAACGGAGCAATTGCGAGACGCGGGGCAACCGATCGAATACCGCCGCCGCGAGCATCGGACGGGGTACAAGGCCGGCGCTCTCGAGGCGGGATTGGCCGATGCGTCCGGCGAGTTGATCGCCGTTTTCGACGCGGACTTCACGCCCCCGAAGGATTTTCTACAAAAGACCGTGCATTATTTTACGGATGAAGCGGTCGGCGCCGTGCAGACGCGCTGGACATACCGCAACCGCAACGCTTCGCTGCTGACTCGGCTCCAGGCCGTGCTGCTCGACGGGCATTTCGTCTTCGAGCACGGCGCGCGGGCGCGTTCGGGGCTGTTCTTCAATTTCAACGGGACGGCTGGAATCCTGCGCAAGGAAACCATCGAAGACGCCGGCGGCTGGCAGCACGACACGCTCACCGAAGACACCGATTTGAGTTACCGGGCGCAGCTTCGGGGCCGGCGATTCGTCTATCTGCCGCAGGTGGAAGTCGAGTCCGAACTGCCCGAGGACATGGCCTCATTCCAGAGACAGCAGGCGCGCTGGGCCAAGGGGCTGACCCAGACCGCGATCAAGCTGTTGCCGCGGATTCTGCGCTCGGACCAGCCGTTGCGGGTGAAGGCGGAAGCGTTCGCGCACCTCACGGCGAACTTCGCCTACCCGCTGACGGTGCTGCTCTCGGCGCTGGCGCTGCCGTCGATGCTCGTCCGCTTCCATCACTGGCAGGGGCGGCTGTTGTGGCTCGACCTGCCGATCTTTCTGGCCACGTTCCATTCGCTTGCCGGGTTCTACATACTGGCTCAGCGCGAGATCGGCCGGGGCGGCCTCGGGCGCCGCGCGCTGCCGGCGCTGTTGCCGGCCGCAACCGGAATCGGCCTCGCGCTGGGCAACTCGAAAGCCGTCATGGAAGCGCTTCTGGGACGCGCCACGCCCTTCGAGCGCACGGCGAAATACAGCGCCGACCGCAAAATCGTTCCTCTCGCCCGCCGCAAATACGGCGCGCGCGGCGGCCGGCTCGCGGCGGCCAACCTGCTCGCGGCGGCCTGGTTCGCCTTTTGCCTGTACTGGGCGGCGGCGCTCGGCAACTGGCTGTCGCTGCCCTTCTTCGCTCTGTTTTTCGCGGGCTATGCCTTTGCCGCCGGCTCGATGGCGGCGCGGTCGCCCGACCCGCGACCCGCGACCCGCCGACTCGCGACCGCCGCGCGAAGCGCGGCCCGACCCGCCGACCCGTGACCGCCGCGCAAAGCGCGGCCCGATCCGCGCATAATGAAGGGAATGCCCCGCTACCGCGTGCTGCGCCTGCTGCCCGAACACGCCCCGAAATTCCGCGAGAAGCCTCCCCGCGACCCGCCGTACCTGCTGCGGGAAAGCCACTACGAGGCAGGCGTCGAAGTCGAAGCGCAAACGCCCTACGAGCTTTGGAACAAACTGCAGGGGCAACCGGAGACGGAGGATCCGCCGCGGGCGATGGACGTTGGCGACGCCGTATGCGCGGACGGCGGCGAGTTGCTTCTCTGCAATTTCTGGGGTTTCGACCCGGCCGCGTGGCGGCAAGCGGCGCAAGGCGAAGAAACGCCGGAAGGCGGCGGCGAGGCGCCGGCGGGCGGACTCGGCGCCGCAGGCGAGCGGATCAATTGATCCGAAGCCGCCGCGTTTCAGGCAACGCGCAAGAGTGTAACTTGGGGGTGCGAAGTGAAGACGACGTGCGAATTCTGCCGATACTCATATGCGGCGCCGCGATGGGGCTATACAAGGCCGCCCCGCGGCCAGTGTCGGCGCAAGCCGCCCGTGCCCGTGATGGGCGCGCACCTCGAAACCGCTTGGCCGGTTGTCGCCGCCTCTGATTGGTGCGGCGAGTGGGCGGCGAAGGACGTGGAGCCGGAGACCGAGGAGGAGAGACGATGAAACCGACTGTGAAAATTCTGCTTGTTCTGTTGGCCGCGCTGACGGCGCAAACGGTGGCGGCGCAAGATAACGCCTGCCCGCTTGGCGGGATCATCTACCAGCACGGCAACATTATCTTGCGCGACCGAGACGGTGACATCTCCGAGCAGCAAGCTCAAGGCTTTCGCGCCCGCGGCTTGCGGTTCCGCGTCGATCCCGCATTCTTGGCGGGGCCGCATGGAGAGACCGGCCGCTATCGCACGGTAACGATCAAGGTAGTATTTGAGAGCCCGGGAAACGCTTCGTGGGTTCACGAATACGCGATCCCTCATGAAACAAATGGCGTTGCATACGTCGGCATCGAAACGGCGCGTTACGTGCTTCGGAATCTTGGAGACGGCTATTTTCGCCTGTCCCCTGCACAAGGGAGGGGGGTCGTGCTCGCCGCGCCGCGCATTATCTACACGGGTGATGTCTGCTTCTACCAAGTTAAGCAGCCGCAGCGTTGAGGCGGATCAATTGATCCGAAAAGCGGGGCGTTTCACGGAACCCGCAAGAGTGTAACTTGGGGGGCGGCCGCGCTCGGCAAGCACGGGCGGCGCTGAGCACGAAGGAGAAAACACAATGAGAATTGCAACCTTGATCGCCGTCATGCTGTTGGCGGGGTTCACGCCGGACGACGGGCACTCGAAGTGTATACGCGATGAGAGCATCGATGAATTCAACGGCAAACCCAAGAATGGGTTTGCTTGCATCACGGAAGACCGAGCGGCGACTTTCGTGATGATGTGCGACGAAACCGGGTATCTGATGGCGGTTAACCTTGTCAAAAGATATATGGAAGCAGAGGGAGAGCGCATCAAGATGGAGTATTCCATTGATCGCGGAAGGATTACCGGAGAAACCGAAACTCGCGTGCAGGATTTCGGCGGTGGCGATCAGCAGCAAATTGTTGTTAACCGGGAAGCAGTCGAGAGATTGAGCGGATATTTTCTCAAGGCCGAGCAGTTGGCCGTTCGCTCAACGCTGAAGTATCACGGAATGAGCACGGCGGTATTCCGGTTTGACTCTTCTTCCCGTTCCGCCCATGCCGATTTCGTGAATGCTTGCGGGCGGTGACGGAATCAAAGGGCGGTCAAAAGGTAGTCAGGGAAGGGCGGATCAATTGATCCGAAGCGGCGCGTTTCACTCAGCGTGAATTCGTGTAACTTGGGCGGCCCCCTAACCCCCAACCCCTGGCCCCTAACCCCTGCCGCGCCGTCAGGCGCGCCCCCGCCGCCCGACCCGCGACTCGTGACCCGCCGACCCGTGACCGCCGCGCAAAGCGCGGCCCGATCCGCGCATAATGAAGGGAATGCCCCGCTACCGCGTGCTGCGCCTGCTGCCCGAACACGCCCCGAAATTCCGCGAGAAGCCTCCCCGCGACCCGCCGTACCTGCTGCGGGAAAGCCACTACGAGGCAGGCGTCGAAGTCGAAGCGCAAACGCCCTACGAGCTTTGGAACAAACTGCAGGGGCAACCGGAGACGGAGGATCCGCCGCGAGCGATGGGCGTTGGCGACGCCGTATGCGCGGACGGCGGCGAGTTGCTTCTCTGCAACTTCTGGGGTTTCGACCCGGCCGCGTGGCGGCAAGCGGCGCAAGGCGAAGAAACGCCGGAAGGCGGCGGCGAGGCGCCGGCAGCCCGGCGGCTTGTTGAACCGCCCCGCGGTTAAACTGACCCCATGCAGGTCATCGAGCGACCCGAACCCTACGACGCCGTCATTGTCGGCTCAGGCGCCACCGGCGGCTGGGCCGCCAAGCAACTGAGCGAGGCGGGCATGCGGGTCGCGGTCATCGAGGCCGGCCCGCGCATTCCGCCCTCGGATTTCAGCGAACACGTCCAGCCCTGGCAACTCAAGTACCGCGGCAAATCGCCGGAGATTGCCCGCAACCGGCCGATTCAGTCGATGAAGTACGCCTGCCGGGAGTCGAACTACCACTGGTTCGTGGACGACATCGAAAATCCCTACACGCACGACGCGGACAAGCCGTTCCAGTGGACGCGCTGCCGCATCGTCGGCGGACGGTCGATGACCTGGGCGCGGCAGAGCTACCGCTTCAGCGATCTCGAGTTCAAGGCGGCCTCGCGGGACGGTTACGGCAAAGATTGGCCAGTCTCTTACGAGGAAATGGCGCCCTACTATGCCCGCGTCGAGCGCTACGTCGGCATCAGCGGCCAAGCCGAGGGGCTGATGCAACTGCCGGACGGCGATTTCCTGCCGCCGATGGACATGACCTGCGGCGAAAAGCATTTCGAGCAGAAAGTCGAGTCCGCGTTGGGGCGGGCGGTGACCATCGGGCGCACGGCGATCGTGACGCGCGAGCACAACGGCCGGCAGCCGTGCCACTACTGCGGCCCGTGCGAACAGGGCTGCATCACGCAAAGCTATTTCGCCAGCCCCTGGACGACGTTGAAAGACGCCGAGGCGACGGGGCGCGCGACGATAATCCCCAACGCGGTAGCGAGCCGCATCGTGACCGACCGCAACTCCGGCCTCGTTTCGGGCGCGGCCTATATCGACCGCCTGACGCGGACGCCGCGGGAGATTCGCGGCAAGGTCGTTATTCTGGCGGCTTCGACCCTGGAATCGACGCGGCTGATGCTCAATTCCGGCGAGGGGTTCGCCAATTCGAGCGGCGTCCTCGGCCATTACGTCATGGATCACCTGAGCGGCTCCACGGTCGGCGAATTGCCGCTGGGCAAGAGCCGGGTCTGGGCGGGGCCGCCGCGGCGTCCGAACGGGCTGTACATCCCGCGCTTCTTCAACGTGGACCGCGCCCGCACCGACGGGCTGATCCGCGGCTACGGGTATCAGGCCGGGTCGCGGGCGGTTTCCTCTTCGGCGCTGTGGCGCATGCCGGGATTCGGCAAGGAATTCAAGGAACGGCTGCGGCAGGGCAATTGGGTTTTCTCTCTCGGCAGCTCGTGCGAATGCCTGCCGCGCTATGAAAACTACGTCGAGATCGACAAGGATTTGAAAGACGCCTGGGGCATCCCGGCGCTGCGCATGCACGTCACCTGGAGCGAGAACGACCTGGCGCTCCGACGCCACGCCGCGCAAGCCGCCGAAGAGATGCTGCGCGCCGCCGGAGCCAAAGACATCCAATCGTTCCTGCCCGACCAGTGGCCCGGCGGGAAGACCCACGAGGTCGGCTCCGCGCGCATGGGCGACGACCCGAAATCGTCGGTGCTCAACCGCTGGAACCAGTCGCACGACATCAAGAATCTGTTCGTGACCGACGGCTCGGCGTTCGTCACGGTCGCCCACCAGAACCCTACGCTGACGATGATGGCCTTGACGGTGCGGGCAACCGATTACCTGATCGAACAGTTCAAGCGCGGCGAGTTGGGTTGAGCCCGCGCCGGCTCAGACGATGCGGCGATCAAAGCTGACGCTTTTGATCAGGGCGAAAACCTGCATCCCCGCGGCAAGATTCAGTTCCTCCACGGCGTCGCGCGTCAAGCGGGCGCGGATGCGCGCGCTGCGCAGCGTCAGGAAAATCTCGGCGAAGGGCGAGCCGCCGTCAACGGCGACGCGCTCGACCGAGGCCGCCAGCACGTTGCGGATGCTGATGCCCCGGGGCTTGTTCAGCGCAACGGCCACGTCGCGGGCCGGGATGCGCAGACGCACCTTTTCGCCGGCGGCAAGGCGTTTGACGATGGGTATCTTGAGAAGCTGTCCGTCGAGATCGACGTGGGTCAGCGCCAAGCGGAGGTCGTGACCGCTGACGCGGGCCTCGACCAGCGCCCCGCCGTCCCGCCGTCCCGCGGCCGGCTGCAGATCGAGCCGCTCGACGATTGCCGCGGTCGGGCCGTAGGCCTGAACGCGCCCCTCCGCCAGCACGAGCATCGACCCGGCGAGTTGAACGATCTCATCCAGCGCATGGCTGACGACAACGGCCGGTATGCCAAACCGGCGCGGAACCCGCTCGAGATAGGGCAGGATTTCGGCTTTTCGTTCGTCGTCGAGCGCCGAGAGCGGCTCGTCGAGCAGCAGCAGCCGCGGGCGGGTCAGCAGGCTGCGGGCCAGGGCGGCGCGCTGCCGCTCGCCCCCCGACAGAGAGCGGGGCCGCCGCTCCAGCAGATCTTCGAGGTCGAGCGCGGCGACAACGTCCCGCCAAGCGATGCCCGCGGCGTCTCGCCGGCTGCGCTTGTCGGCGAACTCCAGATTGCCGCGGACGGTCAGATGGTCGAACAGGCGGGCATCCTGAAACATGAAGCCGACCGAGCGGCGGTGCGCCGGAACGCGCGCCCCGGAACGGCTGTCGAACCAGACCTCGCCGCCGAAAGCGATGCGCCCCGCGCGGGGCGTTTCGAGCCCGGCGATCATGCGCAAAAGCGTAGTCTTTCCGCTGCCGCTGGGGCCGAACAGCGCGGTGATTGCCGAAAGAGCGATTTCTTCGCGCACATCGATTTCCAAGCGCGGATACGAGAGTTGCGCGCGCAGCGACAGCGCCTCAGCGGACATGCGCCCCCCCCGCCCGGTTGTACGCATACACGATCAGCAACACGCAAAAGGCAAAGGCCACCAGAGCCGCCGAAAGCACGTGCGCCTCGCCATAGCGCAGGGTCTCCACGTGCTCGTAAACCGTTATCGAAAGGACTTTCGTGCGGCCGGGGATGTTGCCGCCCACCATCAGCACCACGCCGAACTCGCCCACCGTATGCGCAAAGGTCAACACCGACGCCGTGACAAAACCCGGCGCCGCAAGCGGGACGGCAACCGTGAAAAACGCATCCAGCGGCCGCGCCCCCAGGCTTGCCGCCGTTTCCATCGGCACTCGTCCGACGGTCTGAAAAGCGCTTGCAAGCGGTTGAACCGTAAAAGGCAAGGAATAAACGACCGACGCCGCCAACAGGCCGCTGAACGAAAAGGTAAGCGACTCTCCCGTCGCCTCCACCCAGAGCCTGCCCAAAGGCGACTCGGGGCTCATGAAGACCAGCAGGTAAAAACCGAGCACGGTCGGCGGCAGCACGAGCGGCAGCGCGGCCACCGCTTCCACCGCCGGCTTGAGCCGCGAGCGCGTCGAGGCCAGCCACCAAGCCAACGGGGTCCCCAGCACGAGCAGGATCGCCGTCGTCGAAGCGGCAAGCAGCAGCGTCAGCCCCCACGGGCCCGGTTCATCGAAAATCATTCGATCGCGTACCCGAAGCTCTCGATGATTTCGCGGACTCCGGCAGTCCGCAGATAGGCCAGGAACGCCCGCGCCGCCGCGTTGTTCCTGCCATGGCGCAGCAAAACCGCGTCCTGACGGATCGGATCGTGCAGCCGCGCCGGAACGTCCCAGCGGCTCCCCCCCAATCGATTGCGCGCGCTCAGCACGTACGACAGCGCGACAAAACCCAGGTCCGCGTTTCCCGTCGCCGCAAGCGCATGCGCCTGACCGACGTTCTCCCCCGTGACGATGCGGCTGCGCAGGCCGTCATGCAGTCCCAGCGCGAGCAACGTCCGGCGGGCGGCGGCCCCGTAAGGCGCCAATTCCGGGTTGGCCATCGCCAGCCGTCGGAATTTCGCCTCGCGCAACGTCACCCGCCCGTCCGCCTCCACCCCATTCGGGTCCGCGCTCCACAAGGTCAAGCGCCCGACGGCGTAGGTGACGCGCGTACCCGGCTCGGCCAGACCGCCGCGCTCCAGCAATTCCGGCCTGAGCCGATCCGCCGCCAGAAAAACATCGAACGGCGCCCCGTTGCGAATCTGCGCGTACAACTTGCCCGTCGAGCCCACCGCGAGCGTAATCTCGTGCCCCGCCGCCCGCCCGAAATCCGCCGCCAGACGCTCCGCCGCTTCCGAAAAGTTCGCCGCAACCGCCGCCAAAGCGCGCTCCGCCCCCGCCGGAATCGGCCAAACCAAGACGGCCGGCAGCGCGGCAAACAGAAATTTTCTCAACGGCATGGATGCCCGAACGGCCAATCCGAATCGAGCGTTTCAGAGTACCGTGTGTATGCTATCTTTGTCAATGTCGTATGAAAGTGACGAACCGCCTGCGTGAAATCAGGACCCGCTCGCGGCTGTCGGCGGCCGCGTTGGCCGAGCGCGCCGGCGTCAGCCGCCAGACGATCCATGCCATCGAAAGCGGCGCTTACGCGCCCAATACGGCCTTGGCGCTGCAACTTGCGCGCTTGCTCGAAGTCGGCGTCGAAGATCTTTTCCGGTTGGCCGACGACGCTCCCGCGGCCAACGCCGGCCGGGCCGCGTTGGCCGCGGAGCGGACGTACCCCGGGGCGCCGCTGCGCCTGGCTCGGGTCGGACGCCGCGTAGTCGCCGCGCCCTGGTCGCCGGAAGCCTTTGCGCTTCCCGCCTTCGAGGCGACGGCGGTTGCGCAGGCGCGGCCGGGGCGGGTCGATATTCGTTGGCGCGCCGGCGCCCGCCTTGCCGATAACCGCCTGGCGCTCGCCGGATGCGACCCGGCGGTCTCGCTGTTGGCGGCGCAGGTCGAAAACGCCTGCGGGGTCGAGTTACTGGCCGTTCCGAGCGCCAGCGCAAGGGCCTTGCGGATGCTGCGGGACGGACTCGTTCACATGGCGGGCACGCACCTCGGCAAGCGCCGCGCACGGACGCCCCGCGGCTGCCGGAGCTTCGTCTTCGCCGAGTGGGAAGAGGGGCTGGTGACGGCAAACGGGAATCCCAAGCGCCTGCGCGCGCCGGCCGATCTTGCCAACGGCGGGGCGCGCATCGTCAACCGCGAGCGCGGGTCGGGAAGCCGGGCGCTGCTGGACGACGGTCTGGAGCAGGCGGGCGTAGAACCTTCCGCCGTCGCCGGATACGACGATACCGCGCCGGGGCATCTGGCCGCCGCGTGGAGGGTCAGGCAGGGCCGGGCGGACTGCTGCATCGCCCCGCGGATTGCGGCGGACGTCTTCGGCCTGGGCTTCGCGCCTCTCGCAACCAAGCGCTACGACTTGGCGGTTTCCGGCGATTTCTTCGATCTGCCGGCGGTGCAGGCGCTGCTGGACGTCCTGAATCGGGCGTCTTTCCGGCGCGAGCTTGCCGCGCTCGGCGGTTACGATACGCGGCGAACGGGCGCGGAAGCGGCTCCGGCGCAGTAGCCGCGCTCGGCGCTTGACCGAAGAGCCGCCCGCGGGGCACAGTAAGCGTATGGTTTGGGGAACCGTATGATTCGGGGAACCGTGCGGCTTGGGGCATGAGAGTGCTGCTTCATCTCGGGTTCGCAGCGGCCGCGGCGCTCGGCGCGGACGACCTTCAGCGCGTCCGCTACAACAATCCCGGATTGGAAGTCGATCTCGGAGTCGGCCTCTGGGCGTGGCCCTTGCCGATGGACTACGACGGCGACGGCGACATGGATCTCGTGGTCTCGAGCGGCGGCGTTTCCTACGAGGGAACCTACTTTTTCGAAAACGACTCGCCGCCGGATTCCCCTCGATCGATGCCGCTCTTTCGCCCCGGCGTACGCATCGGCGAGTACCGTGCGAACGCGCAAATTTCGCATATCGACGGACTCGAGCCGCTGGTGATGACGCCGGGGCAAGCGCATCCCCGGTTCCGCGAACACGCCTTCAGCCGCCCGGACGAGCTTCCGCTGCGCGCCGAGGACGTTCACGCGGCGCGCGGCCGCGTTCGCGCGAAGCAGTGGAAACAGGTCGATTGGGAAGCCGACGGCGACCTCGACCTCGTAATCGGCATCGGCGACTGGAGCGATTACGGCTGGGACGACGCCTACGACTCCGCCGGGAATTGGACCAACGGCCCGTTGCACGGCTACGTTTACCTTGCCCTGAACGACGGCGGCGGCGATTATTCCAAAGCGCAGAAGGTCATGGCCGGCGGGCGGCCCGTCGATGCGTACGGTATGCCCAGCCCGAGCTTCGCCGACTTCGACGGCGACGGAGATCTGGATTTGATATGCGGCGAATTTCTCGACGGATTCACCTATTTCGAGAATATCGGGACAAGGCGGGAACCGCGCTACGCCGCGGGGCGGCGGCTGCGCTCCGGCGGCCAATCGATCCGGATGGACTTGCAGATGATTACCCCGACGGCGGTCGATTGGGATCGGGACGGAGACATGGACCTGGTTGTCGGCGACGAGGACGGCCGGGTTGCGCTGGTCGAGAATCTGGGGCGGGTCGAGGCGGGACTGCCCGCGTTCGCGCAGCCGCAATACTTTCGGCAGCAGGCGGAATTCGTCAAGTTCGGGGCGCTGGCGACGCCGGCGGGCTTCGACTGGGACGGCGACGGCGACGAGGACATCGTTGCCGGCAACAGCGCCGGTTACATCGGGTTCATCGAAAACCTCGACGGCGGCAGCCCCCCGAAATTCGCCGCGCCGGTTTTCCTCGCGGCCGGCGGAAAGACGATCCGCATTCAGGCCGGAGACAACGGCTCGATTCAAGGCCCCTGCGAGGCAAAGTGGGGTTACACGACGGTCAGCGTTGCCGACTGGGACGGAGACGGGCTTGCCGACATCGTGGCGAACTCGATCTGGGGGCGCATCGTCTGGTACCGCAACACGGGCGCGCGCGCCAAGCCTTCGCTGGCGCCGGCCAGTCCCGTAACCGCGGACTGGGGCGGCAAGCCCCGCGCGCCCGCGTGGAACTGGTGGGTTCCCGCAGCCGACGAACTGGTCAGCCAGTGGCGCACGCGCCCCGCGGTCGCGGACTGGGACGGCGACGGCCTGCAGGACATCGTGATGCTCGACAGCGAGGGCCGGCTGGCTTGGTTCCGCCGCGCGCGAAGGAACGGGCGGACGGTCGTGCTGCCTCCGCGGCCGATATTCTTCAGCGCCGGGGCATCGGTTTTCGACCGGCGGCACGAGATCGTGGAGCGGACTCCCGGCCCCTTGCGGCTCAACGCGGACCGCGCCGGGAAAAGCGGCCGGCGCAAAATCGACTTGGCCGACTGGGACGGCGACGGCGCGATCGACCTGCTGGTCAACAGCGCAAGCGTGGATTGGCTGCGCAACGCCGGCAGGGAAAACGGACGGGTTGTTTTTCAACCGAAGGGCGCGCTGACATCCCGCAAGCTGGCGGGGCATACGACGAGCCCGACCACGGTCGATTGGGACGGCGACGGCGCGCGCGATCTGCTCATCGGCGCCGAGGACGGTTTTTTCTATTGGCTGAAAAATCCGCGCGTTCCGTAAAGATTCCGTTCAGTCGCGCGGCGCTTTCTCGGCCCAACGGCGCTCGATCAGCTTGCGCAGGACGGCCTCGTCGATGTCTTCCAGTTTCTTGACGTAGAGGCACGACTTGCCGAGCTTGTATTTCCCCAGCTTGTCGAGCAGCTGCTGTTCCGCGGCAAGATCGCACATCAGATAGACGGTCAGCGCCTGCTTGCGCGGCGAGAATCCGGTAACGAACCACTCCCCTTCGCGTCCGCTCGCATAGCGGTAGCGGTACGTCCCGAAGCCGACGATGCCGTCTCCCCACATGGTGGGCCGGGCGCCGCTGATTTCTTCCATGACGCCTAGCAGGGTCAGGCTGTCCCGGCGCTTGCGCGCGTCTTCGATCGAATCGAGAAATTTCCTGACGTCGGCTCGGTTCGGCCTGGTTTTCAGTTCCGCCATTCGCGTTGCGGCGGCGCTACGGCCCAACGAACCATGGGAATTCGGAAACGAACCGATAGCCCATGCGGGCGTACACGTAGTAAACGATTCCGGCAACGGCGCCGAAGAAGACGAGCGCGGCCAGAACGATGCGCAACCAGGGAATCGCCTGCCCCTCGCGCCGCAGCGTCAGCAGCCAACTCGCGCCGATGCCGACGAAGTACAGCAGGATCATCGGCCCGGCGAAGAGCGTCATCGTGAACGGGTCGCCCGTGGGCGTGATGATCGCCGCGATGACGAACATGATCAAAATGGCGTAGCGCACGTTGCGCAGCAGGAACCGCGGCGTCGTCAAACGCATCAGGGTGAAGAAAAAGATCAGCACCGGAAGCTGGAAAACCAGCGCCAGACCGAGCTCCAGGATGATGAACGTATCGAGATATTCGCTGACCGAAATGTAGGGTTCGATCTGGTCGATGCCGATGGTCAGCAGGAACTGCAGCGTCACGCGCAGCGCCACGAAATAACAGAAGGCTCCGCCGAGGATGAACAGCGCGGCGGTCGAGAAAATAAACGGCACGGCCCAGCGCCGCTCGCGCTTGTAGAGACCCGGAGCGATGAAGCGCCACGCCTGATACGTCAACCAGGGCGCGGCCAGAAAAACCGCCGCAACCAACGGCACCTTGATGTAAATGACCTGGAATTGCTCCAGAGGCCGTATGTTGACGATGCGCAGGGCTTCGCCGGTCGGCCCGGTCATCGACTCCGTAGCCGCGTAGAAGGGGATGAGCACGAACTGCAGCAGGTCTTTGGCGAAAGCCAGGCAGAGGATGTAAACCACCAGCAGCCCGCCGAGCGAGCGCAGGATGCGCGTACGCAACTCGCCCAGGTGGTCCATGAACGACATGCGCAGCATGCCTTCTTCTTCGTCGGGATCATCGGGGCCGCCGGAGTCGCCGGAGTCTGCAGGGGGCTTCGGCGGAGGCGGGGATTCGGCTTCGGGCGGCGCGCCGGCGGCGGGCTTCCCGCTCTCTTCCGCCGACTGTCCGCCGGCGGCGTAGGGGTCTTCGGCCCCCGGATCGGCCTCGTCGTGGTAGGGATCGTCGTAGTAGGTCGAGGCGGATTCCTGCTCGGGCGGCCGCGGCGCTTCGGCGGAGGGTTCCGCCCCGTCCGCGCGCGGCTCCGGCCCGCCGCCGTTGGGAGCGTTTTCCCGCTGGTCTTTGTCTTGCGGATTCATCGAACGATGCAACTCTTGCGGACGCAGCGCGGGAAGGCGTCTCGCCGCGCCGCGGCGGCGGGACTACGCCGTTTTCGGCTCCGATTTCCCGACGTCGGCGCCGGCCGCCGCAACGGGGATCTCGGCGTCGTCGGCGCTCGAGCCGTCTTCGCTCGGGGTTTCAGCCGCTGCCGCCGCGCCGTCGGCAGCTTCCTTGCCGGAGGAATCCGGATCGATGTTTTCTTCGCCGGCCGAATCTGTTGCCGGCGCATCTTTGTTCGTCGAAGCTCCGTTCGACGAAGCCGCGTTCCCCGACGTTTTGGTTCCGTCGTCGTAATCGTAGGCGTCGTAGTAGTCTTCTTCTTCGTCGTTGTAGTAGGACGTATCGATTTCCTTGCCTGCCTCGTTGGTCAAATTCTTGACTTCCCGCGTTTCCTGCTCGATGGTGTCCATCTCCCGCTGAAACGTCGATTTCAGCTCGTTCGACGCGCGCTTGAACTCAGCCATGCCCTTGCCGAACGTCCGCCCGAGCTCGGGCAGTTTCTTCGGCCCGAAGATCAGCAAGGCCAGGATAAAGATGACGATGATTTCGCCCATTCCCAGAGGGCCCATGCGTTGACACCTGCTTCCAGCAGTCCCGCTCGGCCGCGCAACTGCTTATTCGATCATAACCGCGCTTTTGAATGAGGGTCAACCGCGGATAGGGGCCGCGCTTTGCGCGGGGCCGCGGGTCGGGCCGCGCTTCGCGCGGCGGTCACGGGTCGGCGGGTCGCGAGTCGCGGGTCGGGCCGCTTCGCGGCGTCACTCGACGGCGCCCTTATTCAACGGCTATCGTGGCGCCCGATTGGCTGATGCGGCCGGCGGCGGCGAGGCGCAACTCGGCGGCGTTTGACGGAACGAGGTTGCGCGGGATTTCGACGATGACCAAGTTGACGCCGGCCATGTCCGGGGCCAGACCCGAAAAACGGACGTTCTCCGGCGATACCGCGTATGCGCCGATCCAGACCCGCGGCCGCGCCGCCGTATGCCGCAAGACCGCGTTCGAGCCGTCTTCGAGACAAACGCCGTCCGGAGCGCAGGAGTTCATCCCGTCGGCCAACGGCGGCTCCACCGCGCCCAAGCCCGTCGCGTAAATCTCCAGCACGTCGCCGGCGCGCGCCGGGCGGCTGCCCGCGCTGAAACCCAGCGGCGCCGCCAAGTCGGTCGTCCCCGCGAACGTCGCCAGCGCCTGCCCCTGGCCCGCGCCCGAAACCGTGAACACGCCCGGCGCGTAGGGGCCGACCCAGAAACGCCGCGGCCAACTGCTCTCGCCCCCGGACTCCACCACCACGCTCGCCAACACCAAGCCGCCCGCCGCTACGGCTTCGCCGCCCAGCGCCCAGGGCAACTGCGCTTCGATGCGCTGCGGGCCTACGGCCATCAGCGGAACCGCCGCGCCGTCGATCAGCACCCGCGCCCCGCCCAGCATCGTCGGCAGCGGATAGCCCGAAGCCTCCATCCGCTCGCCGGATGCGAAGTGTACCCCCTGCACGATTACCGCCGCGCCCGGCGCCAGCGGCAGCAGCCGCGGCCCGAACAGTCCCGGCTCGCCGTAGGCGCTCATCCGCGCCGCGTTGAATACGCCGCCGTTCTCCGTCACCGCCGGCCCCGTCGGCGGGGGAACCTCCAGCACGATGCGGATCGCGGCCGTGACACGCCCGCCGGCGCGGATGTACAGCCGCCCGCGGTGGGTTCCCGGGCGCAGCCCCTGCGGGTTGACGGTTACGCGCAGGGTAATCGTCTCGCCCTCGGCCAAGCGGCCTCTCCATTGGGCAACGGCGCCATCCGCCGGCGAGACCTCGATCCAGCGGGCGCTGGGCAGCGCCTGGAAGTCCACGGCGCCGCCTTCGGCGCGCAGCGTGAGCGTCTGCGGCGCCGGCGCGGAGGAGTCGGCGCCCGGCGCGAACGACAATTCGGAAACGCCCACCGGCTGCGCCTCCGGCTCCGGTTCCGGCGCGGCCGGCGCAGAAAATTCGGGCGGCGCTGCCGGTTCGAGCGGCGCAGGCGGCGTGGGGAAGGTCACCTTGCGGATGCGATTGTTGTTCCTGTCGGCGATGTACAGGTTGCCTGCCCCGTCCAGCGCCACGCCGAAGGGCCCGTTGAGTTGCGCCTCCGCCGGCGCGCCGCCGTCTCCGCTGAAACCGCCCGCTCCCGTTCCCGCGATGGTGGTTATCACGCCCGCCGTATCGATCTTGCGGATACGGTGATTGCCGAAATCTGCGATGTACAGGTTGCCCGCGGCGTCCAGCGCCGCGTCGGCAGGGTTGTTGAGTTGCGCCGAGGTTGCCGGGCCGCCGTCACCCAACGCCGAGCCGCCTCCTGCAATGGTAGTAATCACGCCCGCTGTGTCCACTTTGCGGATGCGGTTGTTGTTGCCGTCAACGATGTACAGATTGCCCGACCCGTCCAACGCCGCGCCGTAGGGGGTGTTGAGTTGCGCCGAGGCCGCCGCGGCGCCGTCTCCGCTGAAGCCGCCCGTTCCCGTTCCCGCGATGGTGGTTATCACGCCCGCTGTGTCCACCTTGCGGATGCGGTGGCCCCTGGAAACGGCGATATACAGGTTGCCCGACCCGTCCGCTATCACGCCAACCGGCTCGTTGACGTACGCCGACGTGGCCGGCCCCCCGTCGCCTATTCCGAAAAACGAGCTTCCGCCCCCCGCGACGGTGGAGATATTGCCCGTGGAAGCGTCCACCTTGCGGATGCGGTCCTCTTGCGTGTCGGCGATGTACAGGTTGCCCGATCCATCCAACGCCGCGGCTTCGGGCTGGTCGAGTTGCGCCGCCGTCGCCGCGCCCCCATCGCCCAACGCCGAGCCGCCTCCCGCGAAAGTGGAGATATTCCCCGTGGAAGCGTCCACCTTGCGGATGCGGTTGTTGTCTTTGTCAGCGATGTACAGGTTGCCCGACCCGTCCGCGGCTACGCCTGCGGGCGCGTTGAGTTGGGCCGCCGTCGCCGCGGCTCCGTCGTCGCTCGCGCGATAGCCGCCGGTCCCCGTTCCCGCAACCGTCGAGATGGCGGCGGAGCTTTGCGCCGCCAAGCGGGGAGTGAAGAGCGGCGAGTGGAGAGCGATCGCCGCCAAGGCCGCCGCCGGCGTCGAGTGAAGAACACGAGACCCGCGCCCGCGCGAAAGCCCCTTGCCCGCAGGAAGCAGGCCGCGGAAAACAGAGAGAAGGGAAAGAAGAAGCCGCGGGTTAGAGAGCGCGGAGAGCGCGCTTCTCCTTATACGGGCTGACGGGCTGACGGGCTGACGGGCTGACGGGCTGACGGGCTGACGGGCTGACGGGCTGACGGGCTGACGGGCTGACGGGCTGACGGGCTGACGGGCTGACGGGCTGACGGGCTGACGGGCTGACGGGCTGACGGGCTGACGGGCTGACGGGCTGACGGGCTGACGGGCTGACGGGCTGACGGGCTGACGGGCTGACGGGCTGACGGGCTGACGGGCTGACGGGCTGACCTGTTCTCAGTATACATCTCTCTCACCTCTCCCTGCAACAAGAAATCGCGCAGCAAAAAATCCGCGGCAGCCCCAAGAATACCATCCGCGCCGCCGATGAAGCCCTATTCTTCCCCTTCCCGCGCCGGCTTGTCAAGCCGGGCCGCGCGAAGCGCGGCCCGGCGGTCACGGGTCGCGGGGCAAGCCGCGGCGGCGAAGCCGTCCGCGGCGGCGGCTGCCGCGCCGCAAGGCGCGGCCCCCTAACCCCCAACCCTAATCCCTAACCCCTGCCGCGCCGCAAGGCGCGGCCCGCTTATAATCGGGGATCGCGGGAAAGGAGAAACCGAGTTCATGAAAGTCGCTCGCATTTACGAGACCGGCGGCCCCGAGGTGCTGCGTTACGAGGATGCACCCGAGCCGAAACCGAAGGCCAACGAGGTCGTGCTGCGCGTGCATGCCTGCTCGCTCAACCACCTCGATTTGTGGGTTCGCGGCGGGCTGCGGGGCTTGAAACTCGATTTCCCTTGGGTGCTCGGCAGCGACGCGGCCGGCGAGATCGTCGAAGTCGGCGGCCTGTGTACGCGCGCCAAGGTAGGCGACAAGGTTGTCGTCGCTCCGGGGCGTACGCTGAGCGCGAGTTACGAAACGGCGCGGGGCCGCGACAATTGGGCGTCCGATTACGGGCTTTTCGGCTACCGGTATCCGGGGCTGAACGCCGCCTACGCCGCCGTGCCGGAAGCGAACGCGCTGCCCATGCCCGCCGGCCTCAGCTATGAGCAAGCCGCTTCCGCGCCGCTGGTATTCCTGACGGCGTGGCATATGCTCGTCGGCATCGCCGGCATCAAGATGCTCGAGGACGTTCTGATCATCGGCGGCTCCAGCGGCGTGGGCATCGCGGCCATCCAGATCGCCAAGCTCTTCCATTGCCGCGTCATCGCCACCGCCGGCGGCGAGTCGAAGCTGGCCAAGGCCGAGGAACTCGGCGCCGACCACGTGATCGACCATTACAAGCAGTCGATCAAAGACGAGGTGCGCCGGATCACCGGACGCCGCGGGGTCGATATCGTCTTCGAGCACGTCGGCGCGGCGACGTTCGGGCATTCCACCGCCTCGCTCGCCCATCACGGCCGCCTGGTCACCTGCGGAGCGACAACCGGTTTCGAAACGCCGCTCAATCTGGGACATCTTTTCGCCAAGCATCTGAGCCTGAACGGCTCGTTCATGGGAACGATGGGCGAGCTCTACGAGGTGCTGCGGTTTTTCGACCGCGGCCTGCTGCGGCCCGTCATCGACCGCAGCTTTCCGCTGAGCGACTTGCGCGGCGCGCACGAATACCTGGAAGCCGGAAAGCAGTTCGGCAAGATCACGGTTGTCCCGGAGTAGCCGGCGAAGGCCCGCCTTGCGGCTCCGCCTCCGGACGGGCGGTGCGGTTATACTGGCCGTTGGGCCCGATGTCTCGGGCCGGCTCCCCGACAGGTCATGAACCGCGTCCGATTCGCACCTTCCCCAACGGGGTTTCTGCACATAGGCGGCGCGCGCACCTATATCTTCAACTGGTTGTTCGCGCGCTCAACCGGCGGCCGCGTGGCGCTGCGCATCGACGACACCGACGCCGAACGCAGCAGCGAAGCCTCGCTGCGTTCGATTGTCGAGGGGCTCGAATGGCTGGAATTGCCCTGGGACGAGCAGCACTATCAATCCAGACGGAAGGGCATCCACCGCGAAGCGGCCGAAGCCCTGCCGGCCAAGGGCGCGGCTTACCGCGACTTTACCCCGGAAGACGCCGCGCCGAAGGCAAGCTCCGCCGGCGCGCGAACCGCTTGGCTCTGCAACCCCGGCATGCGCGAGCTTTCGCAACAGGAGAGCGACCGCCGCGCCGCCGCCGGAAAGCCTTTCGTGCTGCGTTTTCGCGTACCCCGCGAGCGCGCGGACGGCGTTTTCTTCAAGGATGCGGTTTTCGGCAAGCAGTTTCGCAAGTTCGCCGATATCGAAGATTTCGCTCTGCTTCGCGCCAACGGCGACCCGACCTATCATTTGGCTTCCACGGTCGATGACTGCGACCTGGGCGTCACCCACGTGATCCGCGGTCAGGATCATCTGTCGAACACCTACAAGCACATCCTGATTTTCGAGGCGCTGGGCCGTGAACTGCCGCAGTTCGGCCATCTTCCCCTGCTGCTCGGCCCCGACGGGTCGAAACTCTCCAAACGCAGGCACGGCCCCATCGTCAGCGTCACCGCCTATCGGGACAAAGGTTTTCTGCCCTGCGCGTTCGTCAACTACCTCAGCCTGCTGGGCTGGTCTCCCAAAGACAACCGCGAAGTGCTGTCGGTAGAGGAACTGGTCTCGCTTTTCCAAATGGACGGCGTTTTGCGCGCCAACGCCGTCGTGCAGTTCGACGAAGCATCGGAACAGACGTCGGAACGGAATTGGGCCGACCCCAAAGCGCTTTGGTTGAATGGGCAGCATCTGCGCTCGGCGCCCGTCGAACGGCTGCTGCCCCGCGTCGAGGCCGAGATCAAGCGCTCCGGCTGGTGGCAGCCCGATTACGACGGCGCGCGGCGCGGTTGGCTGACCGCCGTCGTCGATGCGCTGCGCTCGCGCTTCACTCTGACGACGGATTTTTCGCTGCGCGGCAAAGCCTATTTCGACGACGATTTCGACCTGGAAGCGAAAGCCGCCGCCAATCTCGACAAGGCAGGCGCCCGCGAAGGCTTGCGCGAGTTGGCAAGGCGTCTGGAAAGGGTCGATGGTTTTTCTGAGGAAGAGATCGAGGCCGCGCTGCGCTCGCTCGCCGAGGAGCGCGGCGTCAAGCCGGGACTGTTGATCAACGGCGCACGAGCCGCGCTGACCGGCCAATCGGTCGGGCCGAGCGCCTTCAAGGTTTTTACGCTGATTGGCCGGGACCGCGTTTTGGAGCGTCTCGCGGGACTGTAGATTCTCGGATTCGGACGGAACCATGCTGATACTTGGAATCGGCGGCTGGCTGCACGACGGCGCCGCCGCGCTCATGCGCAACGGACGACTGGAGGCGGCGGTCGAAGAAGAGAAGCTCGCGCGCCGACCGCACCGCGGCGGACTGCCCAAACGGGCGATCGACGCCTGCCTGGCGGCGGCTTCGGCGACCGCCGGCGACGTCGACGTGGCGGCCCTCGCGCGGCCTTTGGCGCCCGGCGCGGACAACTCGTTCCATTTCCATCTGAAATCGCTCTTTCCGAAAGCGCGCATGGTGGTCATCGATCATCACGACGCCCACGCCGCCGGCGCATTCTTCGCCTCGCCTTACGAAAACGCCCGCGTACTGACCCTCGACCGCCGCGGCGATATGCGCTGCGGCGCGGTATGGGAAGGCGCCGGCGCGCAACTCGACGCCGTGGAAGAGCTTTACGCGCCGGACTCCCCCGCCGCTCTTTACAGCCGAGTGACCGAGTTGGCCGGATTTTCGGCGGACGGCGAGGAACACAAGCTGCAGTGGCTGTCGCTGTCGGGCGAGCCGCGGTTCGCCGGCCTGTTCGGCGAAATCCTCGGCGGCGCGAAAGCGGCGCTGCCCAAGCTCGACCAGAGCTATTTCGACACCGCGCGGCCGACGCAGGGCGGCTTCAGCGAGAAGTTCTACCGCGCGGTCGGCATCGAACCCGGAAAGAACATCGGCGCCGATCTGAGGCGCGACCTAGCCGCAAGCGTTCAGGCCGCGGTTACGGACTCCGTGCTGCGCCTGGCCGGAAGGGCCGAGCGCCTTTGCCTCGGCGGCGGCCTGGCCATGAACGCCCTGCTGGTGGAAGCGCTGGAAACCAGCGGACGCTTCGGCGGCGTGTTCGTGCAGCCTGCCGCGGGCAACGCGGGCACGGCCGTAGGCAGCGCCTATCACGCTTGGCACAAGATGCTCAAGCGCACCGAGCGCGTACCCATGGAAAACCTTTTCCTGGGGCCGAGTTTCGACAGCGAAGCGATCAAGCAGATACTGGAAAACTGCAAGCTCCGGCTGCGCTACCTGATGACCGATACGGAACTCATCGACGAAGCGGTCGGCCGTCTGGCCGACAATCAGATTCTGGCCTGGTTTCAGGGGCGCACCGAGTTCGGGCCGCGGGCGCTCGGCAACCGCAGCATCCTGGCTTCGCCGCTCAATCCCTACTCGACCGAAAACCTGAACGTTTACATCAAGCGGCGCGAGCATTTCCGCAAATTCGCAGCTTCCGTGCCGGAAGAATCGGCGAACGAGTATTTCGACGCGAGCCCCGCCGCGCGCTATCTGGCCACCGTGAGCCGCGTGAAAGCGAAGCACAGGAAGACGTTCGAGGCGGCCTTGCTCGACGGCGAGCGCATCCGCGTCCACTTCGTGCGCAAAGAGGACAACCGGCTCTATTGGGAGCTGCTGCGGCAGGCCGGGCGGGTCAGCGGCTTGCCGGTGCTCTACAACACGTCGTTCAACCTTTTCGGCGAACCGCTGGTCAACGATCCCCGCGCGGCCGTGCGCAGCTTTTACGCCTCGGGCATCGACGCGATGTTCGTCGGTCACTTCCTGCTCGAAAAATAACCGCCCCCTCCCGGCGTTTCGATGGTCATGCGGTCTCCGGACTTGGCCTGAAAGTTCCCTTTGGCCGGAATGACGGCGCCGTTCAAGGCATTGCGGCCAGGCTTTCCCGGCCCGCCGCCGGCAAGTCCGTAAGGCGAACGCTCGCGCCTTTCGGAAAGCAGCATCACGTCGGTATCCGCCAGAAATTCGAACTCGCGAACGACGCCGCTCCCGCCGCGGCGCTTCCCTGCTCCTCCGCTGCCGGGCCGTTTCGAATAGCGCGTGATGCGCAGCGGATACTGGTGTTCAAGGGCCTCGATCGGGGTATTCAGGCTGTTGGTCATGTTGGTGTGAACGGCATCGAGTCCGTCGGCGGTCGGCCGCGCGCCCATCCCGCCGGCGATGGTCTCGTAATAGGCGAACGGCTCTCCCGAAACGGGATCGATGCCGCCCAGGCTGACGTTGTTCATGGTTCCCGAAGAGGCCGCGGGAATGCTCGCCGGGTCGGCTTGCTGCAGCGCTCCCATGACGACGTCGGCGATACGCTGCGAGGTCTCGACGTTGCCCGCCGCCACACTCGCGGGCAAACGGGCGTCGCACACCGTGCGCGCGCGCGTCGTTACCGCGACCGGCCGCATCAGACCGGCGTTGTACGGCGCGTCGTCCGCAATCAGGCAGCGGAAACAGAACATGACCGCCGAATCGGTCACCGCGCGGTTGGCGTTCACGCCGCCGCGCGTCTGCGGGTCCGACTCGCTGAAATCGACCGTTGCCGACTCGCCGCTGACGGTCAGGCGGCAGGCAATGCGCACCGGACGCGGGGAAAACCCGTCGCTGTCGAGATAATCAGCAAACTCGTAGCTGCCGTCCGGCAAGGCCGCCAGGCGGCGCCTCATGCGGCGCTCGGCGTAGTCTTGCAATTGCGCCATGCGGTCGGCGATTTTCTCCGACCCGTGCTTGGCCAGCGCCTGCAGCAGGCGCCGTTCGCCTACCCTGTGCGCGGCAACCTGCGCGCCCAGATCGCCGCGGCGTTCCTCGGGCGTGCGCACGTTGGCCAGGATCAGAGCAAGCAGCCCCTCGTCATACGCGCCGTCCCGAATCAGTCGAATCGGCGGAATGCGCAGCCCTTCCTGAAAAATCTCCGAGGCCAGCGGCATGGAGCCCGGTTTCATGCCGCCCACGTCGGCATGGTGGGCGCGCGTGGCCAGGTAGAGCGCCGGCCTGGATGCATCCGGCGGAAACACGGCGGAAACCGAGGTGATGTCGGGCAAGTGCGTCCCGCCGCGGAACGGGTCGTTCAGAAAATAAATGTCGCCCGGCTCGGGTTCGGCTTCCTCCAGCACGGCGCGGACCGAAACCGGCATGGCGCCCAGGTGCGCGGGCATGTGGTCGCCCATTGCTACGGTCCGCCCGTCCGCGTCGTAAACCGCGCAGGAATAGTCGCGGCGTTCCTTGATATTCGCCGAAAACGCGGTGCGCCGCAGCACGATGCCCATCTCCTCGGCAATGGAAACGAAAAGGTTGAGGAAAACCTGCAAGTCGAGGTTCATGCGGCCGCGGCTTGGCGGCCGGGGGCTTGGCGGATGGGGGTTTGGCGGATGGGGGTTTGGCGGGCGGCCTGCCGGGTTGGTTGCGGAATCCATTTCCATCAAGGTAGCGAATGCCGCCGGGCCGGGCGCGCCGGCGCGGGTAAACTATTTTGACTATGCGCAGCGTTTCCCTGCTCCTGTCGATACTCGCTCTGCTGACGGCTTGCGGCGGCAGAAAACCGAGCCCGAAACGGCTCCCTCCGCCCATGCCGGCCGTTATCGGCAAAACGCAGCAAGGCGTCGCAAGCTGGTACGGCCATCCCTATCACGGCCGCCTTACGAGCAACGGCGAAGTTTACGACATGAACAAAATGACCGCGGCGCATCTGAGGCTGCCCTTCGATACCTGGGTTCAAGTGATGAATCTGGACAACGGCAGCTCGACGCAAGTGCGCATCAACGACCGCGGCCCCTTCGTCAGGGGCAGGATTATCGACCTCTCGCGGGCCGCGGCGGAGGCGATCTCCATGATCGGGCCGGGCACCGCCCGCGTACGGTTGAAGATCATCAAGCCGCCGAAACGCCCGCCCCGCGCCTCGCCCCGGAGAACCTCTGCCGGGGGTTCCTCCGCCCGGAGAGCCGCCGCCCGGCGCTCCGTCGTCCAGATCGGCTCTTTCCGGCAGCGCAGCCGCGCCGAGTCGGTTGCCGCCAAGGCGCGCCGCCTCGGCTACAAGGTCGAGTTGGAAACGGCGCAGGCGAACGGCGCCCCGGTCTTTCGCGTCCTGGCCGCGCCGCAAGACGGCGGCAGCGCCGAAGCCGCGCTCCGCCGCCTGAAACGCGAAGGATTCGACGGGTTCGTGCGCCCGGCGCAGGACTAACATAATTGGCGGACGAAGATTGTCACAGCGAAAATTTGCAATGGCGGCCTCGAATCTCTTGAGTACCCGCACGATCAACTACCTGGAGTTGATCGGCAATGGAAAATCGTACCGCGTACCGCCGTACCAGCGCGATTATTCCTGGTCGGAAGAGGAATGGGACGATCTCTGGAACGATATCGTCGAATTGCGCACGGACCGAGAGAAACGCCACTACCTGGGGGCTCTGGTCGTCGAGGGCAAAAGCGACCGCGAGTTCCTGATTATCGACGGCCAACAGCGCCTTGCCACCCTGAGCCTGCTCGCGCTTGCCGTCATCCACAGACTGGACGCCATGGCCCGCGGCGGTATCGATGCCGCGGACAACGCGGAACGCAGCCGCGAGCTGCGCAACCGCTTCATCGGCGAAAAAGACCCCGCCTCGCTCGTCGAAAGCAGCCGTCTCCATTTGAATAAAACGGACAACGACTTTTATCAGGAGTATCTGATCCAGCTCAGGAATCCGCTCAACCCGCGGAAACTGCCGAAATCGAACCAGCTTCTTCTGAAGTGCTTCCAATACTTCGTCAAGCGCCTTCAAGAGTTGCACGAATTGCAGAACGACGGGAGAGCTGCGGCCAGTCTCTTGTCCGAAACCGCGGCGCGGCAACTCCTCTTCATCTTGATCGCGGTGGAAGATGAGTTGAACGCTTATACCGTTTTCGAGACGCTCAACGCGCGCGGCCTGGAGTTGACGACCACGGATCTGCTCAAGAATCACCTGTTCTCGCGGGTGCGGGTCGCTTCCGACCTGCAAAGCCTTCAGCGACGCTGGCAATCGCTCGTCGGCACGGTAGGCCAAACCCACTTTCCGAAATTTCTTCGCTACCACATGCTCTGCGAGCACTCGAAAATCCGAAGTCAACTGCTTTTCAAGCTGGTGCGCGAACGAACGCAGACCGCGCAGGAAGTCTTTTCTCTCCTGGATGAACTCGAAAACAGGGGCGAACTGTTCGCCGCCGTTCTCGACCCCAATCACGGCTATTGGCTGGATTTGCCCGAAGCCAAGCCGTATGTCGGCGAACTCCATCTTTTCGGCATACGACAGCCGATGCCGCTGCTGTTCACAGCTTGGGAAACATTCTCAAAGCAAGATTTTGTCCGCGTATTGAAACTGATCAGCGCGGTATCGTTCCGTTACAGCGTAGTGAGCGGACTCAATCCCAATGCCCTGGAGATCGTTTACCATCGAGCCGCCAAAGCGGTGGCCGACGGCGAAGCGGCAACCCCGGCGGCCGTATTCGAGCGTCTCGATCCGATCTATGTGGACGACAAGAAAATGCAGCAAGATTTCGCTCTGCTCGAAATTGACGCCAAAAGGCGCCGAAAACTTGCAAAATACATCCTCGCTCGACTGGAAGAGGACGCTTCCGGCCGCCGCTGCGACCCAGATACCGACCCCGGTTCCATCGAACGCGTCCTGCCGGAAAATCCCGCGGACGTTTGGGATGAGACTTACCCGCGCCAACAGTGGGAGAATGGGGTTTGCCGCCTCGGCAACCTCACGCTCCTGGAAGCCGCCGCCAATCGGGCAATAGCAAACGAATCGTACCCCGACAAGCTCGATGCTTACGCGCGAAGCATCTACGAAATCACCCGGCAAATTCCGAAAATGGCGCCGGAGCAATGGACGCCCGAACTGGTCGATGCCCGCCAGAGGCAACTCGCGAAACGAGCGGCGCAGGCGTGGCGGGCGGACTTCGCCTGAAAGGTTCGCGTCTGATCCGGTCGCCTCGACTCGATCACAAGCTGTTAACCATCCGGCCAAATGGCCGACACCTCGAACTCGATCAGCTCTTTTTTGGAATTTCTTTTCCGTATCGCCCGCACGCTCACATCCTCAAAACCGTACTGACGAAGCATTGCCGCATAGACTTGCTCAGTTGGAACAAGCACACCGTAAAACGTGGAATTTCCAACTATGTAATGGACGCAGGCGCCTCGATTCAAGACTTTTCGCAACCCTTCGAAATGCTTCGACATATCCTCGCAATACTTGGCTACATAATTTGCAAGAATATATCTGTTTCCGTTGTCATCAGGTGCGATATCCGCAAGAATGGAAGTCAGATTATCCGGAAGCCGGTAATCGCCGCTCGTTGTCCAACTTCCCAAGCGGCTGGTCGCAACGCCCCATGTCCCACCGATCGCAAGCCAATCCAATTCGCCCGCGCCGCGGCCATCCGTCAAATACCCGAGCCAATACATGTACGGC
Source organism: Bryobacterales bacterium (assembly GCA_965242705.1). Taxonomy (GTDB): domain Bacteria; phylum Acidobacteriota; class Terriglobia; order Bryobacterales; family UBA6623; genus CATQHP01. Next base: position 1,798,677 of record OZ251486.1, on the reverse strand, counting down.
CGCAACTCGCGAATATAAGACATCCGATTCACGTAAGGCGGCGACGTCACCACTACGTCGAAGCGGGCATCGAGGCACGAAGGCAAGTCGCGTGCGTCGCCGCGAACAACCGAGACAACCCCTGACGGATTTTCGCGCGCGCCGCCAAGAACAGACCGCAGATCGTCGAGAAACACCGGTTCCGCCTGAATTCCCAAATCGAACTCCAATTGCGAGTCGTTCCTGAACGACATGGATTGATGATTGAACGCTGCGTTGGAAAGCCTGATAAGGGTTCTGCAAAAAGCGACGTACAGCAAATCCGAGATCGGCCCTTCGTCGGCAGCGACTTGAGGAATTGCCGCTTTCAAGTAACTCAGGAAGCAACGCGCCCGAGCATCCCACCATCGCTCGATCTTGTGGATGTTCGGCTCATCTACCGGATCGACCGCTTCTCGCCGGACTAAATCGAGAGCGGCTTTGCCGGCCTTCTCGGCCTTCTCCAGTGACGCTTCCGAATAATGAGCCGTTTTGACTCGCGCGAGCCAAATCAAAAACGGGTTAATGTCGGTAGTCGTTGCTCCATGCCCGCGATTCGCGGCGCTCAGAGCAGTTGTTCCGCTCCCGCAGAAAGGATCGAGCACACTGAGCGAAGATCTATATATTCCGATGGTTTCGTTGACCAATTTTACGGAATAAGCGGGCGTGAGACGCAGCCAACCGTGACGCCCGGTCTTGTTGTTGAACCTGTGCGTGTAATCGGCTCTTTGCCGAATTTGCGTTTTTGTTCTATGGATCATGAGTTCCCTGGAGCAAGCAATTTCTCCAATACCCTCCGCACTTCGACGCGCAGCATATCCCGATTGCGTTCGAGGAATGCCGCAAGATCGTATCCTACCACTTCTCTCATGAAGTCATAAGTAGAGATAAGCGGGGCGTCTTGCCCGATTACGCCGGTTGTAACCGCCCATCCCTCTGAGCGATACCGCCGTAGAATATCTTCGTCTATCTGATTGGAAAGAACTATGATGCAAGGTAGATAGGATTTCATATAGGCTGAAGAAGCGTTCGCAATATCGGCATTCTGACGCTTGCTGTCCTTACTCTTGTACCCTTGCCGAATTTCGAATACGGTTCCCGTTAGAGAATCGAACACTCGCGGCTCGATTCCGATGGCGTCGGCGGATTGCTTCATCCAGTCGTGGAAACGCGCCTTTGCGGCGCTATCCCGGATACTTTCCAAAGGCACCCGTGCGTCGAGGGAGAGCCGCCGCATTTTTCCGGCGGACGCAAGGACTTCATAAGACCAGATAACATCGGTTTCCGACAGATCAAGCGTGTCCTGGAGGATTCTCCGAAAAAGCCGCTCGCAGCCGATGCCGATCTGTCGATAGACGCTCGTCATGCCGCCGGCCGCTTTGTGCGCTACGTACATCATCGGGTTGTCGAGTCCGAACCATCCGTAAAACGGGTCTCCCCGATAGCGATTTTGAAATTCATCGAGCGTCAATCCGGCGCCCCGGCCCCGCCCGAATTTCGGCTTGTAGCTTGAGCACACGCGCACGCAATCCACAATGATCTCAAGATACTGAACATCCCTATCCTTCACAATTCTTTCGTTCCATCCGAATGCCCAAGGTTCGAAACGGCTCGCGAACATCGACACGAGGCATTACGCAGTCACTATACCTGATTCCGCGTCAATCTCGATGACTCAGGGCTTCACATACAGCGGCTACCCTTCTTCCCCCGGCCGCCGGCGCTCCGCGCGGCCGTTGACGAGGCGCAGGGCGCGGCCGCCGTTGAGCACCGCCGCCAATTCCCCGCCCATGATGTCCGCCGCCTCGGGCTTGAGCAGTCCCGACGAGCGCAAGTCGTCCGGCGAGGCGAAACGTCCGCGCAAGAGCTTGCGCATCGCGTTTTCATCGACGAGATAGCGCAGCGGGATCTTGTTTTCCGCGGCGATCGTCGTCAGAAAGCACTTCAGCACGGTCAGCGCCGCGGCTTCGTCCGCCGTCGGCTTCTCTTCCCGCGGGGCTGCCCCGCGCTTTTCCGGCGGCGTTGCTTCTCCGCGGCGGATCGCCTCCAGAATGGGCTCCGCGCCCCGCTCGATCAACTTGGCGCCAAGTCCTCTGAAATTGCGCAACTCCTCCGCGGACCGCGGCCGGGCGGCGGCAAGTTTGGCCAGTACGCCGTCGTCGGCCAACCAGCTTCGGGGAATGTCCTTTTGGCGGGCGCGGCGCTCGCGCCAGACGACCAGTTCCTTGAGCACGGCGCAGCCCGCGGCGTTCAGGCGGCTGCGCACGGCGAGCTTCCGCGTCATGGCGTCCGCGTCGAATTCCGCGCGGGCGGCCTCGCCGAAGCCGGCCGACAGCGAAAGCGCCCAATCCCGGCGGTTCAAACGCCGCAACTCGCGCGACAAGCGCTCCGCCGCATCCACCAGATAGGCCACGTCGTCAGCGGCGTACTCGACCATCGCCTCGGACAGCGGGCGCTTCATCCAGTTCGTGCGGGTATGCCCCTTCGCCAAGCGCACGCCCAAGAGCTTTTGCAGCAACGCAGCGAGGCCGATCTGGTCGCCGTTCCCCGTCAGCGCCGCGGCGACCGCCGTATCGAGCACCGGCTCAGCCGTCAGCCCGTAAGCGCGGTGAAGGCATTCCTGGTCCTGCTCCACCGCGTGGGCCGCCTTGAGCGTATTCGGCGACGTGAAAACGTCGAGCAGCGGCTGCATCGCTTCGCGCGAGACGGCCAACGGGTCGATAACCCATGCGCGTTCGCGGTCCGCAACCTGAATCAACGCCAGCCGCGGGTAAAACGTCCTCTCGCGCAGGAACTCCGTGTCGAAAGCGATGACGTCCCGCCGCGAGAGGCTCTCGGCGACTTCCGCAAGCCGCGCGGCGCGATCGACGAATTCGATACGCGAAGACCTCGAACTGGAAACCGGCGCAGACAATCGGATACCGCAGGGACGGCGGCGAGAGGGACTAACGACAGGGTAACATCCCGCCTCAATTCGGCCCGACCGGCTCGCGCCAACGCGCCATCCGCCGACTCGGAATCCGCAAATAATACCCGAAGATGCAAAGCTGATTGATCCACGTCATGCGCCAGACGCCCATGCGGCGCCAACGCCGGGCGGAAGTCACCGCGTCGGCGCTTGCGATCGCCACCCGGCCGAGTTTCTTGAGGCGCACGATGAAATCGAAATCTTCCATGACCGGACTATCGGGAAAGCGCCCCGCCCGTTCGAACGTCTCTTTCGCGACGAAGATTGCCTGGTCTCCGTAAGGCAGTTGAAGGAACTTGCAGCGCAGCGCCGTGACGCGTTCGACAAGGCGCAATTGCCACCCCGAGCCGTCAAGGCGAAAGCGGAAGGCTCCCCCGGCAACGCCCGGCGCGGCAAGCGTACGGCGAATCCTCGCGGCGAAATCGACCGGCGGTTCCGTATCGGCATGCAGGAACAGCAGAATCGGCCCGGCGGCCCGCAGCGCGCCGAGATTCTGTTGCGCGCCGCGGTTGGCGGCGCTCTCGACGACGGCCGCGCCAAGCGAGCGCGCAATCGCAGCCGTGCCGTCGGCGCTGCCACCGTCCGCCACAATCACCTCGGCGGCCCCGCCCGCCCTTGCCCGGCGAATCGCCGCGGCGATGAGATCCGCTTCGTTCAGCGTCGGAATAATTACCGAAATCGAGGCGGCCATCGTAACGGCGGTCTTTCAGTATTGTCACAGCCGCGCGCGGCGAAAGACCTCGCCGGACGCGGACGCCGCTACCGCCGCCATTCGAGAATCTTGCCCAACAGTCTCTTGACGCGCGGCGTCAGCCGCGTACGGTTGTAGGCGTCGGCCGCTTTCTTGACGGCCTCGGCCTGCGTCGGATAGGGGTGGATCGTCTTGGCGATCGAACCGAGACCGACGCCCCCCGCCATCGCCGTCGTGATTTCGGAGATCATTTCGCCGGCATGGCGGGCGACGACGGACGCGCCCAGGATGCGGTCCGTTCCCTTTCTGCAATGGATTTTTACGAATCCCTCGTCCGCGCTTTCCAGCACCGCGCGATCGACCGCGGACATCTCGACCCTGAACGTATCCAGCGCGATTCCTTTCTCCTCCGCCTCATGCTCATAGAGGCCGACGCGGGCGATCTCGGGGTCGGTGTAGGTACACCAAGGGATTGTCAGCGCGCTTGTCCGCCCGCGCCCGAAAAAAAGCGCATTGCCGATCACGATGCGCGCCATCGCGTCGGCGGCGTGGGTGAACTTGTAGGGGGAGCAAACGTCGCCCGCGGCGTAGATGCCGCGGTTCGACGTGCGCAGGAAATCATCGACCGCCACGCCGCCGCGCGCGTCGTAACGGACGCCCGCGGCCTCGAGACCCAAATTCTCGACGTTCGGCGCGCGCCCGGCGCCAACCAGGATTTCGTCTACGCGGACAGCTTCGCGTTCTCCGCTCTCGGCGTTTTCGATCTCGAGAACCTTTTCCCCGTCCTCCCGGCGAACGCCGACGACGTTCCGGCGGCAGCACACCCGCACCCCGTCGCGGATCAGCGCCTTCTCAACGACGGCCGCGGCGGCGCGGTCTTCGCGGCCCAAAATGCCCGCCCGGTTTTCCAGCAAGGTCACCCTTGCGCCGAAACGCGCAAAGCATTGCGCCATCTCGACGCCGATCGGTCCGGCGCCGATAACGGCCAGCCGCGGCGGCAGCTCCGTCAAGGAAAACACTGTCTCATTGGTGAGCGCCCCGGCCTGCCAAAGCCCCGGAACCGGCGCGCGGGCGGGGCGGGCGCCCGTTGCAATGCAGGCTTTCGCAAACTGCACGGAAGCGCCCTCGACGGCGATCGTATTTCTCCCGGTAAACTTCGCCTCGCCGATATAGACATCGACGCCGAGTTCCTTGAATCTGGCGGCCGAATCATGCCGGCCGATGCCCGCGCGCAGCCTGCGCATCCGCTCCATCGTTTTGCCGAAGTCGAGCGCGGCGCCGTCGGGAACGTCGATGCCGAACTCCGGCGCGCGGCGAAGATCGGCCATGGCCTGCGCGGCGCGCAGCAGGGCTTTCGAAGGAACGCAGCCAACGTTGAGGCAGTCGCCGCCCATCAGGTTGCGTTCGATGAGCGCGACCCTTGCCCCCAAGCCGGCGGCGCCGGCCGCCGTGACCAGTCCGGCCGTACCGGCGCCGACGACCGCCAGGTTGTAGCGCCCGCGCGGCGCGGGGTTCACCCAATCGGGCGGATGGACGCGGCTGACCAACAGGCGGTTGTGCTCGTCAGCAGGCTGCGCCTCGACGATACCTTCAATCGGAGTCGGCATATGGCTTATTGTTTCTCCCGCAACTCCGCCGCGGGAGCGGGAAACCAGTCATGCAGGGCTTCACGGTTCCACCAGACGTAAAGAGCCAGCGCCGAAAGCAGCAGCGCAAACGCGGCCGCAGCAGCGGCGCCCCGCGCAGACGCGGGCTCCGTTCGCTCGCCGCCGGCCTCCGGCTTTTCGACCGCGGCGGCGTACTTTCCGACGGCGCGCGAAGCAACCTTGCCGACGTGCAGCGTGACCAGCGCGGTCGCGGCCAGCCCCGCGGCTTGCAGCGCAAGCCTGGCCGCATCGACGCCTTCGCCGGCCGCGGCCGCCTGTCCGCCAAGAAACCCGATATATACATAGAGGAACGTTCCCGGAAGCATGAAGATCGCGCTGGCCGGCAGGCAAGACCGGAAGCGAATCGAGCTCACGCCGTAGAGGTAGTTCTGCACGTTGAACGGAAAGACCGGGGACAGACGCAGCAGCGCCACGATCTTCCAGCCTTCTTCGCCGAGCGCCTTATCGACCGCGCCGAATTTCGGGTTCCGACGAGCCAGCCGCTCGACGCGCGCGCGGGCGAAATAGCGCCCGATCAGAAACGACAACGCCGCCGCCGACACGGCCCCGGCCCATGCCGTCAGAACGCCCGCGCCAAGTCCGAACGCCGCGCCCGCGATCAGGGTCAACGCGGACGCGGGCAGGAACAGCGTCGCGGCCAGCGCATACACGACAGCAAAAATCGCCGGGCCCCAGAAACCGAGTTCGCCGACCCACGCCTGCAGCGCAGCGAACAACCGCTCCGCCGGCAAAGCCCGCAGCAGCAAAACCGCCGCGGCGGCAATCGTCAGCAGCGAAACCCGGCGCACGGAGCGAATCCGCTTTTGCCGCGCGGCGTCCATGTTCCCCGTTCGGCCTTCGTTCATTCCCTGCGCAGCCCCGCGCGGCGCCGCGGCGCCCGACCTACTTCTGGTCGCGCCGGCGGCCGCGGCCCAACTGCGTCATGCCGCAATCGACCAAGATCGTCTCGGCGGTGATCGCCGTAGCGTCGGCCGCGAGAAACAGCACGGTTGCCGCGACCTCCTCGGCGTTCGGAATCCGCTTCAGCGGCGAAACTTTCCGCGCCAGTTCGAAAGCCTCGCCCGGCCAGCCGGCGAAGCGCGTCTCAATCAGCCCGGGCGCGACGGCGTTGACCCGAATGTCCGGCGCAAGCGCCCGCGCCAGCGATTTGGTCATGTTCATCATCGCCGCCTTCGACGCCGAATAGACAATCGTGCTGCCGGCGGCGGTAAACGCGGAAGCGGACGTGTTGTTGATAATCGAGCCGCCGCCGCTTTTGCGCATCAACGGCACGGCCGCGCGCACGCAATAAAACGCCCCGCGCAAGTTGGTGTTGAGCGTACGGTCCCAGATTTCGTCCGTCAACGCATCGAGTTCCCAATGCGGAGTGAGCTTGCTCCATCCGGCATTGTTCACCAGCACGTCGAGGCGGCCCCAGCGCTCTTCCACTTCCGCGACCATCGCCCGCACCTGCCGTTCGTCGGCAACGTCGGCCTGGAGCGCCAGCGCCGTCCCGCCGGCGGCCTCGATTTCCGCGGCGGCTTCCTCCGCTTCTTCGCGCGAGGCGCGGTAATTGACTGCAACCGCCGCGCCTTCCGCGCCGAGACATTTCGAAATCGCGCGGCCCATGCCCGTGCCTCCGCCCGTCACAATCGCCGCTTGGCCTTTCAGTTTCATCGTTCCCCGCTCCGATTGCTATAGTTTAAGCGGACGCGGCGGCCCGCAATGCCCTTGCCCGCCCGCGCTGTAGAAAGCCAGTGTAGCCAATCTTCACTCAAGAGCAGAGGAGTTCATCATGCCCTTCCGTTTCCTCGTATGCATCGCGCTGTTCGCGGCGGCCCCTTTGGGCGCGGACAATCACGGCGAAGTCAAGTATTGGTCTTACGAAGACCTGCAAGCCCTGCCCGCCGACTTGCAGGCGGTGCTCGACAAGGCGCCGAAAGATCGGGTTCCCTACAGCCAGGGGGTTTCGCCCCGGCATTTGCTCGACGAACGCGAAGGCGCCGGCCATTACATGGACGTCGTTCACCGCGAACGGAGCGGCCTCGCCGAGCTTCATGAAGTCAAAACCGATTTGTACGTGGTGCTCGAGGGGTCGGGCACGGTGCGCGTCGGCGGCGAGATTCCCGGAAAGAGGGAAATGAGCAACCGTCCGGGGGAATGGCGCGGACCCAAGATCGACGGCGGCGAAAAGTACGTGCTCAAGCCCGGCGACATGATTAACATCCCCTCGAAAACGCCCCACCAAATCTTGCTCGAAGACGGAAAAAAGATCACCTACCTGATCATCAAGATCATTGATTAGGGGCGCAGCGTGTTTTTCGGCAACCGCGGGATTGCGTTCAACGCGCCGGGCCGCCTCGCCCTCGCGCCGCTTGCCGCGGCCGCCGTCTTGCAAGCGCAGCCCGCCTGCCCGTGGTGCGGACCCGGCGGCGCCGGCGCGCCGGCCCGTCTCGACGGCGTTATCGATCTGCACGTCCACAGCGCGCCCGACAGCGGCCCGCGATCGATCGACGCGCTGCAAATCGCCCGCATCGCGCGCGGCGCGGGCATGCGGGCGCTCCTGCTCAAAAACCACTACGCGCCCACGGCCGGCCTGGCCTTCGTCGTGGAGCGCGCGGTTCCGGGCATTCGCGTCTTCGGCGGCGTAGCCTTGAACGGCTCGATGGGCGTCAACGCCGCCGCGGTCGAGCACATGGCGGCGACGACCGGCGGACACGGCAAGGTGGTCTGGATGCCGACCTTCGACTCCGAACACTACCACCGCGTGGATCGCCCCAATCCCGACTTCGTCCCCGTTTCCCGAGACGGGAAGCTCCTGCCCGAGGTTCTCGAAGTGCTCGACCGCATCGCCGAGTACGATCTGGCGCTGGCTACCGGACACTCCTCGCCCGACGAGTCGCTGCTGCTCATCCGCGAAGGCCGCAAGCGCGGCGTCCGCAAGATACTCGTGACGCACCCGCTGCCGCCTCCGGTTGCCATGCCGGTCGAAATGCAGCGGGAAGCGGCCCGCCTCGGCGCTCTGCTGGAATATCCGGTGGGAACCGCGCTGGCCGCCTATCCCTCGTGGCCGGTCTCCGCGGAGAAAAAATTCGATGCTTACGTCGAAGCCATGCGCGCGCTCGGAGCGGAAAACATCGTCTTGTCGAGCGACCTCGGGCAGCCGATGAATCCGATCCATACCGACGGCTTGGCCGGATTCATCGGCAAGCTGCTCGCGGCGGGCTTCACGCAAGACGCTATCGACAAGATGACCAAGAGCAACCCGGCAAGGCTGCTCGGACTCGGCAACCCATGATGCAGACCCATGAGCAAGACGGAATCATCCGCGCGGCCGCATGGCGCGCGTATCCGTGGCTGGTCCACGGGTTTTCGACGCGCGCGGCCGGCGATTTCAGCGGGCCGCTCGACGATGAGGCCGTGACCCGCATTTTCGGCGGCGGGCGGGCAACGGCGGCGCCCCGCCAGGTCCACTCGGACCGCGCCGCGCGGGCCGATTGCGGCTGGGGGAACGCGCCCCCCGAAGCCGATGCGGCGGTTACGGATCGGGCCGGCGTTCTCGTCGGCGTATGCACCGCCGATTGTGCGCCGGTTTTGCTCGTCGACCCCGCGCGCAAGGCGGTGGGCGCCGTTCATGTCGGCTGGCGCGGCGCCGTCGCCGGCGTTCTGGAGAACGCGCTCGACCGGATGCGCAGCGAGTTCGGCTCGCGGCCGGAAGACGTCGAGGCCGCCATCGGCCCGACAATCGGTTCCTGCTGCTTCGAAGTCGGCCCCGAGGTGGCTGCGCGCTTCGATCTGGAATTCGTCCTGCCCAGAGCGCCCCGCCCCCACGTGGATCTCCCCGCGTTCGTCCGCGCGCGGCTGGAACGGCGCGGCTTGACGCGCGTTATCCGCATTGCGGAATGCACGCAATGCAACGTCGATCGGTTTTTCTCGCACCGCGGCGAAGGGTCCGGCGCAGGCCGCGCGCTGTCGGCGATCGGCCTACGCTGATTTTTCCCTTTGGCGCCCTTTCGCGCCTTTTCGCAACTGCCGGCCGCCGCCGCGGTTACTGGTTACGCGGTTACCGGCTACTGCGCCTGCATATCCGCCGGCATACGCCCCTCGGCGTTGAGCCCGATGCGGTAGAGGCCGGTGCGGGCGGTCATGTACAGCGTCTTGCCGTCGTCTCCCCAAGCAACGTTGGCGGGGATTTCCTCGGGCCGAATCGTGCCCAGATGCGTTCCGTCCGGCGTGAAAATCCAGACGCCGCCCGGCCCCGTGCAATAGAGATTGCCCTGCTTGTCGAGCTTGAGCCCGTCGGGCATGCCATCGGCGGTTTCGGCGTTCACGTCGTAAAAGACGCGCCCATTGGCGAACTTCCCGTCGTCGGTCACGTCGTAGGCCATCCACGCCTTGTTCGCCGCGTCGGAGTTGGCCGCGTAGGCGGTTTTCCCGTCCGGCGAGAAGCCGATGCCGTTGGGCCGGCTCTGATCGCGCACCAGCAACTCGAGCTCTCCGCTTTCGTAATCGAGCCTGTAGATGCCGTTGAAGTCCAGCTCCCGCTCGGGGTCTTCTTCCAGCTTGGCCAAGCCGTAGGGGGGATCGGTGAAATAAAGTCCGCCGTTCGCGTGCCAAGCCAGATCGTTGGGGCTGTTGAGCCTTTTCCCCTGATAGTTGTCGATGACCGTGGTCCATTCGCCGTTTTCCAGGCGCGCGATGCGGCGGTTGGCGTGTTCGCAGGCAAGGATGCGCCCCTGCGCGTCCATATTGAGGCCGTTGGGGCCGACGCCGCCCTCGCGCTCGCCCTCGAAGACGTTCGCCCGGAATACGGAGGCCTCGGTATCGCCGGGGTTCCAGCGGTAGATGCAATTGCCGCGGACGTCGCTGAAGAGCAGATACGGCCCGCCCTCCTTGACCCACAGCGGCCCTTCGGTGAAAACCATGCCGCCCGCGAGCTTTTCGATTTTGTAATCGGCGGGAACGATCGCGTCGAGCGCGCCATCGGCCATGAAGACGTCGCCCGCGCCGTGATCGACTTCCGGCTCGGGCGCCGGGGGAGCGGCGCAGGCCGCCAGCAAAACAATGAGAATCGGGGTTGCGTATCGAAACATGAAAACAGTATCCTCCTTTTCGATGTTCCCCCTATCATAGCGCTTGGGGCCGCGCGAAGCGCGGCAGGGTTTGGGGGTTGCGGAAACTCTGATCAAGCAGGCGCTGCCGGCGGAAGCAGGCGCCCGACTCGCAACCCCGAAACACAAGCCCCCCGCATCACACGCACTGCGCAGCCGTCAAGCATGACGGGGTTCATGCAGGTAAAAGAAGGGCTTCATGCATGGATTGTTCACTTTGTTCGCCTATGTTCGCCTGGGATCGCTTATTTTTGTGTCCCGCCGCCGAAAATCGACCGGATGCGTTCAGCGCTTCTTGGGCCGAAGCCGTACAGATGAAAATCGACGCATCGGCATCGACGCATTGGCGCATCGGCATCGACGCATTGGCTCTGCCCGGGCAGGCTGTCCGCCGGCTTGTTCAGGCCTTCCAAAAGACTCCGCCAATGCGCTGCGCGGTTGACAAGACGGCGCGGAAAGCGGAAAATGGGGTTTCATGAGTGGCGCGGACGGTATCCTTGAGGCCGCCGCGGATTTTTTGTTGCGAGGAGAGGTGAGAGAGATGTACAATAAGGAAAGGTCAGCCCGTCAGCCCGTCAGCCCGTCAGCCCGTCAGCCCGTCAGCCCGTCAGCCCGTCAGCCCGTCAGCCCGTCAGCCCGTCAGCCCGTCAGCCCGTCAGCCCGTCAGCCCGTCAGCCCGTATAAGGAGAAGCGCGCTCTCTGCGCTCTCTAACCCGCGGCTTCTTCCTTCCCTTTCGTCTTCTGCCCGAAGCCTGTTTTTCGCCGGCAAGGCGGGGCTTTCGCGCGGGCGCGGCTCTCGTGTCTTCCGCTGTCCGCCGGCGCGCCAAGCGCGCTTGGCGGCGTTGCTGTGCGTTCTCCACTATGCGCTGTTCATCGGCGACGAAGCCGCCCCGGCGCAGGGCATCCCGGTCGATATGCCGACCATCGAGACGGTTGCGGGAACAACGGAAGGCTACAGCGGCGACGGAGGCCCGGCGACGGAGGCCCAACTCGACGAGCCATGGGACGTAGCCGTGGACAGGCGCGGCAACATTTACATCGCCGATACGAAGAACCACTGCATCCGCAAGGTGGATGTCCGGACGGGCAACATTTCAACTATCGCCGGAACCGGAACAGCCGGCTACAGCGGCGACGGAGGCTCGGCGACGGCGGCCCGACTCAACTCCCCCTTCAGCGTGATCGTGGATGGTTCGGGCAACGTTTATATCGCTGATTCGGAAAACAACCGTATCCGCAGGATCGATAGATCGGGAATCATTTCCACCATTGCGGGAACCGGGGCTGAATCTTACGGCGGGGACGGCGGACCGGCCGCGGCGGCGCAGTTGCGCGGTCCCCGCGGCGTAGCGGTGGACGGTTCGGGCAACGTTTACATCGCCGATACGGGCAACGAGCGTATCCGCAGGATCGATAGATCGGGAATCATTTCCACCATTGCGGGAACCGGGGTTGAAGCTTACGGCGGGGACGGCGGGCCGGCCGCGGCGGCGCAGTTGGACGCCCCCAGGGGCTTGACGTTCGACGGCGCGGGCAACCTGTACTTCGCCGATCAGTGGAACGAGCGCATCCGCAAAATCGACGCATCGGGAATCATTTCCACCGTTGCGGGAAACGGTGCCGGCACTTACGGCGGGGACGGCGGGCCGGCCACGTCGGCCAGTCTGCAGAGTCCCAGCGGCGTGGCGGTTGACGGCGCCGGCAACATCTTCATCGGCGACCGGAACAACTATCGCCTGCGCAAGGTGGATGCCGCCACGGGCGTGATTACCACCGTAGCGGGAAACGCGGATTACGGTTTGAGCGGGGACGGAGGCCCGCCGGAGGCGGCGCAACTCGACGAACCCGCCGGCTTGGCGCTGGACAGCATAGGCAATCTGTACATCGCCGACTCGCACAACGACCGCATCCGCAAGGTGACCTTCTATCGGCCTCCGCCCCCGCCGCCTGGGCCGGATCCTGCGGTATTTTCGCAGTCATTCTCCTTGTCGTTCATGGCCGCTCAGGGCGGCGAACCGGAGGAGCAGACGATTACGTTGTACGCCGAGGGCGGCGCGGCCGACTTCCGGGCGATACCGAGCGCGCGCTGGATCGAAGCCGCGCCGCGCAGCGGCAAGCTGGCCGCGGGCGGGGAAGCCACGCTGACGGTGACGGTCAACCCGGCGGGGCTGCGCGAGGGGCGGCACGACGGGCGGCTGTACATCCGCTCCGATGGGCGGGTAACGGCTACGGTGCGCATCGTGCTGGAGGTTCCGCCGCCGACCGGCCCGGCGGTGACGGAGAACGGCGGCGTGGTCAACGCGGCGCGCATGAGCGCCTACGGCGAGCGCGGGCTGTTCGGGCCGCAGTTGCTGCCGTTGGCGCCGGGCGCGGCGGTGATCGTGCAGGGCGTGAACTTCCTGACGGGCGAGCGCATCGCGGACGCGGGCTATCCGCTGCCGACGATGCTGGGCGGGGCGCGGGTGCTGATCGACGGGGCGGCGGTTCCGCTGACGGCGGTAGGCCCGCGGCGCATCGAGGCGCAGTTGCCTTGGGCGTTGGGCGGCGAAGCCGTAGCGGCAGGCGACTTGGCGTTGGCGAGCGTGGTGGTGGAGTCCGGCGGCGAGAGCAGTTGGCCGCGGCATTTCTGGGTCGGCCCCTATGCGCCGGGCGTGTTCACGGTTTCGGGCGCGGGTCAGGGGCAGGCGCTGGCGACGTTCGCGGGCACGACCGACTTGGCCGCGCCGCTGGGTTTCAGCGCGGGCAGCCGCCCGGCGCGCGCCGGCGACGTGCTGGAGATTTACGCCACGGGACTGGGCGCGGTGGAGCCGCCGATCGCCGACGGGATGAACTCATGCGCCCCGGACGGCGTCTGCCTCGAAGACGGCTCGAACGCGGTCTTGCGGCATACCGCAGCGCGCCCGCGGGTCTGGATCGGCGCATACGCGGTATCGCCGGAAAACGTCCGTTTTTCGGGGCTGGCCCCGGACATGGCCGGCGTCAACCTGGTGGTCGTCGAAGTCCCGCGCAACCTCGTTCCGTCGGAAGCGGCGGAGTTGCGCCTCGCCGTCGCCGGCCGCATCAGCCAATCCGGCGCCACGATCGCCGTTGAATGACGGGCGCCGTCGAGTGAAGCCGCGAAGCGGCCCGACCCGCGACCCGTGACCGCCGCGCGAAGCGCGGCCCGCGCAACTTCTCTTTGGAAAAGACGTCGTTTGCGCCCGGAAATTTTGCAGCGGCGCATGGCATCTTGACTTTGGCCGCGCGGGTATGCGATTGTTGCGGATTCGTTGCCGGTTTCCGGCGGTTCGGCCGGGAGGTTCCAGTTCGCCTTGACGACGGATGCCCGCAAGCTTTCGCTCAGAATGGAAAGCACGCTTGATAGTGTCGAGGCGGCCGAGCTGATCGTGCAGCGCATGGCGCAGCTCTACGGCTTCGATGAGGAGCAGATCGATCGCATGGGCATGGCCGTCCGCGAAACCTTCGTGAACGCAGTGACGCACGGCAATGGATACAGCAGCGGCAAATCGGTGTTTTTCGAGGCTTCGATCGACGCCGAGGCGTTTCGCGTCGCCGTGGCCGATCAGGGAAAAGGGTTCGACCCCGGCCAAGTGGCCGACCCGCTCGCCGCCGAAAACCTTCTCAAGGCGTCGGGGCGGGGGCTGCTGATGATGAACGCCTTCTTCGATGAAGTCGAAGTAAAGCCCGGAGACGAGACAGGGACAAAAGTTTTTCTGGTAAAGTATCGCAAGGACCGGGAAAGCCAACCAGAAAAGTTCGAGAGACACACAGGAGGAAGATTTTCAATGAGTTTGTCAACAGCAATCCGCGACGTTGCCGGAGTGACCATAGTCGATCTGTCGGGACGCATCACCCTCGGCGAGGCATCCGGGCAACTGCGCGAGACCGTGCGCAACCTGCTGGAAGGCGGCGTAACCAAGATGGTGCTGAACTTGGCCGGAGTCAGCTACATCGACAGTTCCGGGCTCGGCGAGCTCGTCTCCGCCCACACCACCGCGAGCAACAAGGGCTGCGCCATCAAGCTGCTGAACGTCCAGGCGAAGGTTCAGGACCTGCTGCAGATCACCAAGCTGTACACGGTCTTCGAGTCGCACACCGACGAAGCGAAGGCCATCGCCAGTTTCTAAGCCGCTTTTCCGAAATTGCGAAGCCGCCGGACGCTCGGCCGTTTCGCGCGTGGCGCCCGCTGCCGAATCGGGCGCCGCGGGGTTTGCGCACCGCGTTAATCGTGGTAACGCACGAATTCGATCGTGTGGCCGTCGGGGTCGCTGCAAAACGCTTGGCTCATGCCGAGGCGCTCGTTGCCGCCTTCTTCAAATGCGACGCCGCACTCGCGCAGCCGCGCCTTGACGACGTCGAGGTCGGCGACTTCCATCGCCATGTGATCGGAACGGCTGATCCGCCCGCGCGCTTCGCGCCGCCCGGCGGCTTGCTCAATGAGGTGAAGCTGGCGGTCGCCCACGGCGTACCAGGCGCCGGGGAAATCGAAATCCGGGCGGTCGTCTTCGGGCAGGCCGAGCACCTCCCCGAAGAAACGCTTGGATGCCGCCAGGTTCGAGACCGCAAAAGAGACGTGATGCAGGCGTTTGAGACCGATTTTGCTCATGATTTCCCCAGTGTAGCGAAGCGGTCGGGCGGGCAGGTTGCCGCCGGACGGCGGCATCCGCAATCCTGAAGACGAGTGCCCCCGTCCGCCCTTGCAGCCCTCGTCCTGTCGCAGGCTCCCGGCTCGGAGCCTTGGCGCAAGGCGGCGCATGCGCTGTCGCAAGCGGCGCTTTCGCCCGACCCCGCCGCCGCGGCAGAGGCGACGCGCTGCATTTTCAGCGAGCTCGTGGAGCCGTGGTCAGACTCTTTCGAGCCGCAAGCGTGCAACGACTACCTCGCTTTCATGGCGGAGTGCCTGCTCATCGACGGCCGGCCGGCCGTCAATCCCGCGGCCGCCGCCTTGCGCGCAATGGGGCTTGCAAGCGCCGAAAAGCTGCGGGCGCGGACAAGCGGCCTGCGTTCGCCCAAGCCGGCGGGCTTCCCGCCTGAGCGCATGCGCAAGGCGCTGGTGCTTTCGCGGGTCACGTTGGGCGCGGATATCGCCGTTTCCGGAATCGTGGTCGAGGCCGCCCAAAGGGCGTATCCGCGGGCCGCGGTCGAGTTTGTCGGAGGCGAGAAGAGCGCGGCGTTTTCGCGGAAAACCCGCGGGTGAGCCTGCGGCGCGTCCCCTATGCGCGCGGGGCGCCGCTTGCCGACCGCCTGCGGGTCTGGCTCGAAATGCGGCGCGCGGTTGCCCAGGCGGTCGCCGGGCTGCCGCGCGATGCCTACGTCGTCCTCGACCCCGACAGCCGCTTGACGCAACTCGGCTTGCTGCCCGCGCTCGACAACGACGCGAACTACCGGTTTTTCGAGAGCCGCAGCTACGGCGGGCAGGGCGGCGAGCCGCTGGGCCGGCTCACGGCGCGGTGGTGCGCCGAAATCCTGCCGGGCGTGGATGCGCGCGGCCTTCAGCCGCGGCCGGCCTTGCCGCGCGGCGATATGGAACGCGGGCGAAAGCTCAGAGAAGCCTCGTCGAAACCTCTGGCCGCGGTCAGTCTGGGCGTGGGCGAGCGCGAATCGAAAAGCCTGTCCGCCGCGTTCGAAGACCGGCTGTTGGAAATGCTGCGGCAGGCCGGTTACGGCATTCTGCTCGATTTCGGAGCGGGAGGGGCGGAAGCGGCCCGCGCCGAGGAACGAGTGCGCCGCTTTCGCGGGTCCACGGCTGCTTTCGGCCATGCCTCCGCCGATCTGGTGACTTGGCGGGGCAGCCTGTCGGCGTTCGGCGGAGGAATCGCGGCGTGCGATGCTTATGTCGGCTACGATTCGGCGTCCGCGCATCTCGCCGCCGCGCTGGGCGCGCCCGTTGTCGAAGTGTTCGCCGGAGCGCCGTCCGAGCGCATGCGCCGGCGCTGGACGCCGACGGGCCCGGCGCCCGTTACGGTGATTCCGGCTGAGGCGGACGCGCCCGAAGAAAGCATCCTTGCCGCCGTCGGCAAGGCAATCGCGCAATGATCGGCATCGACGCCGGCCACGGCTTCGACCGGCCGCCGACCGGCGTTGCCGCCTATTGCCGCAACCTGATCCGCGCGCTGACGGCGGGCGCGCCGGACGAACGCTTCCGCCTGTTCTACCGCGGCAACCGCTACCTGCGCTCGTTCGGCGAGCCGCTGCCGGCGAACTGCTCGCGCGCCTTGCTCGCCGATTTCACGCTGCGCCGCGCCGGCCGCGGTTTGCGCCTCTTCCACGGCTTGAACCAGCGCCTGCCGGCCGCGCTGCCCTGCCCGGCGGCAGCCACGTTTCACGACCTGTTCGTCATGACCGCGGAATACTCGACGCCGGAATTCCGCGAGCGCTTTACCGCCCTGGCCCGCGAAACGGCGGCGCGCGCCAACGGCGTCATCGCCGTTTCGGCGTTCACCGCCGCGCAAGTGACCGACCTGCTGGGCGTTCCCAGCGAGCGGGTGACGGTCGTCAGCCACGGCGTCGAACCGGCGCCGGCGGTATCGGAAGAACGCAAGCGCGCGCTCACGGCGCAACTCGGCATCGTCCGGCCGTTCTTGTTGAACGTCGGCGCCGTTCAGAAACGGAAGAATATCGTCCGCATCGTCAAAGCCTTCGAAACGCTCGACGCCGACCTCGACATGGCGTTCGCCGGGCCGGCGGGGTACGGCGCGGACGAAATCGCGGACTGCATCGCCGCAAGCCCGGCGCGGGCGCGCATCCGCCGCACCGGGTTCGTCGGCCCGCAAGCGCGGGCGGCCCTCTACGCAGCGGCCGAGGCGCTGGTCTTCCCCTCGCTTGACGAAGGGTTCGGCATGCCCGTGCTCGAAGCCTTCGCCGCCGGCCTGCCCGTGATCACGTCCAACCGCTCGGCCCTGCCCGAAACAGCCGGAGACGCGGCGATCCTCGTCGATCCGTTGGACGTGGAAGCCATCGCCGAGGCCATGCGGCGGGTCGTGTCCGATTCTCAATTGAGAGATTCTCTGCGCAGCAAGGGAAGGGCGCGCGCCCGGCAATTCACTTGGCGGCGGGCGGCCCGCGAAACGCTGGCGGTTTACCGCGAACTGTGCTGACGCCCCCGCCTCGCCGGCGCCTGCCGCGGGGCGGCGTTACCGAAAACCGGCCGGCGCGTCTATAGCCTTTGAGCGTCCGCGCGAACTTGCGCCGGCAAGAGCGCCCCGTGAGATAATCGCAAAAGAAACGATGGCTGCGAAAACTGTACTCCCGGACAAGGGCAAGCGCGGCATTCCCTTTACCGCCTCACTGAACTCCATTGAGAAATGGGCGCCGCCGGTCATCCTTGCCTGGCTTTTTCCGGGAATCGGCCATTTCTACCTGAACCGCCGCAAGCACGCCGCGCTGCTGCTGTTCGCCATTACCGGAATGTTCGTCCTCGGCCTGATGATGCGCGGACGCATGTTCGAGCCCGAGAGCGCCGATCTTTTCAACACTGTGGTCAATTACGGCGGATACTTCGGCGATCTTTGCAACGGCGCCTTGTATTTTCTGGCCGGCTGGCTGGGCTACAGCCAGGAAGTGCTGCCCGGCGCGGCGCCCGACTACGGCACGAAATTCCTGGTTTGCGCCGGCTTGCTCAATCTGCTGGCCGTTGTTGACGTTTACGAAATCGCTACCGGAGCCAAGAAATAGATGTTCATCTCCCTGTCCCACCTGCAAGCAGCGTTTCTGTTCGCCTTTTTCGCCTCGATCGTGATGGGCGTGGTAGGGCGCTCGACCGACCGCGAGCGCTGGCGTTACGGCGTTTATTGCTTCGGCTACTTCCTTGCCGCCATATTCGGGCTGGGCTGGCTCATGCGCTTCGGCCACGGATAAGACGCGCTTGCCGCAAAATTCGCCGATGGCCGAGCGGGCCGCGTTCTACGACTTCGACGGGACGCTTGCTTCCGGCAACGTCGTCACCCGCTACGCCTGGTTTGCCCGCAATCATCCGTCGCGGCTGCAAGCGGCGCGGCGTTACGGCAAGGCGCTGGCCGGCGTCCCCCTCTGGCTTCTGCTCAACGCCTGTTCGCGGCGCGTCTTCAATCTGGTTTTCTATCGGCAGTACAAGGGGCTCGAAGAGGAATGGCTGCGCGCGCGGTCGCCGGCGATGTTCGAGCAGGAGATACTGCCCGGGATATTCCCCCAGGCGAAGGCCCGCGTCGCGGCGGACCGGCGCGCGGGCTACCGGACGGTGATGGTCAGCGGCGGCCTCGATTTCGCCCTGCGGGCGGCCGCCGAATACCTTGTCTTCGACGACCTCATCGCCAATCGGCTGGAATTCGCCAATGGGGTCGCCGCGGGCAGAGTCGTCGAACCGCTGCTGGCCGGCAGCGAAAAAGTCTCCGCGATGCGCGCCTACTGCGAGCGCCGCGGTTTCGCCATGTCCGAGGCCAAAGCATACTCCGACAGCCATTCCGACCTGCCCATGCTCGAGGCGGTCGGCAACCCGGCGGCGTCGAACCCGGACGCGCGCTTGCGCCGCGCGGCGCTGGAGCGGGCATGGCCGATCTACGACCTCGCCAAAGACTACCGCCCCATCGAAACCCCCGTCGAGTAACCGCCCCGCGCCGGCTGCTAGAATTCCCTTGTGTTCCTGCGCATCCTCTTCTGTGCGGCATTCGCCGCCGCGGCGCTCGCCGCGCAAACCAAGCTCCTGCGATTCCCCGACGTCCACGGCGGCCGGCTCGTGTTCGTTTACGCCGGCGACCTGTGGACGGCCTCGACAGCCGGAGGAACCGCGGCGCGTCTGACCGCCCACCCCGGGCTCGAGATCTTTCCCAAATTCTCGCCGGACGGCAAACATATCGCCTTCACCGGGCAATACGACGGCGACGAGCAAGTTTACGTCATCCCCGCCGAGGGCGGAGCGCCTCGGCAATTGACCTGGTATCCGGCTCGCGGCCCGTTGGCGCCGCGCTGGGGCTACGATCACCACGTTTACGGCTGGACGCCCGACGGCGGGGCGGTGCTCTTCCGCTCGACCCGCGATTACTGGGGGGCGAAAGATGGCAAGCTCTACACGGTTCCCCTCTCCGGCGGACTGCCCGCGGCGCTCGAAATGCCGGTCGCCGGCGCGGGCGATTTTTCTCCCGACGGGGACGCCGTCGCCTATTCCCCGCTGTTCCGCGACTTCCGCACCTGGAAACGCTATCAGGGCGGATGGGCGCAAGATCTCTACATTTTCCAGCGCAAGACCGGCGAAACCCTGCAAATCACCGATCACGTCCGCACCGACCGCGACCCGATGTGGATCGGCAACGCGGTCTATTTCGCCTCCGACCGCGGCGGCGTCCTGAACCTCTACCGCTACGACGCCGCCTCGAAAAAAACCGCGCAAATCACGAAACAGCAGAAATGGGACGTCCGCTGGCCTTCCTCCGACAACCGCTCGCAGATCGTCTATGAACTCAACGGCGAGCTTGAAGTATTCGATATCGAGTCGAAGAAATCGAAAGCGGTAAAGATTCACGTCCCCACCGACGCCGTATACAAGCGGCCGTCCCGAATCTCGGCGGCGAAGCACGTCGAAGATTTCGAGCTCAGCCCCTCCGGCAAGCGGGCGCTCTTCGCCGCGCGGGGCGATATCTTTACCGTTCCGGTGGAAAAGGGGCCGACCCGCAACCTGACGCGTTCGCCGGACGCGCACGACCGCCTGCCGCGCTGGGCGCCCGACGGCAAGAAAATCGCTTTCGTTTCCGACAAGAGCGGAGAGGAGCAGATTTACGCCGTGGACCAGGCCGGCGGCGCCGACCCGGTTCAATTGACCGACGGCCTGCAAGCCCGCTTGTTCCATCCGCAATGGTCTCCCGATTCGAAACGGATCGCCTTCGGCGACAAGGACGGCGAGGTTTACGTGCTCGACGTCGAATCGAAGGAACTCAAGAAAATCGCGCACGAGGTCAACCGCGGCACGAACATCTACAGGTGGTCTCCGCGCGGCGGCTTCCTCGCGCTGCAAATGAGCGTCACGCCGATGACCGATTCGATCTTCATCTGGGAAGCGGCTTCGGAAACCCTGCGCCAAGTCACCGGCGAAATGTTCCACGAGCGGATGCCCGTCTGGGGCGCCAAGGGAGACTACCTCTACTATTCGAGCGACCGCGAGTTCGCGCCGCAAATCTCGAACACCGAATGGAATTTCGCCACCGACCGCCAAGCCGGCGTGTTCGCCCTGGCGCTGCGCAACGACGTTGCCCACCCCTTCCCGCCGGAAAGCGACGAAGCGGCGGTCGAAACCGACTCGGAGGAAAAGGAAGACTCCGCATCGAAGCAAGACGCGCAAGAGGAAAACGAACCGATCCGCATCGACTTCGACGGGCTTGCCGAGCGCGCGGCGGCGGTTCCCGTCGCGGCGGACAACTACTACGGCCTCTCCGCTGTCGAAGGCTCGCTGATCCTCATTCGCGGCGCGCCGTTCTACTACGGACGCCAAGCCGACGTGAAGCCGGAAATCAAGATCTTCGACCTCGAGAAACGCGAGTTGAAAACGCTCGCCGCCGGCGGCGGCTACGCGCTTTCGCGGGACGGCAAGAAAATCATGATCCGCCAAGACGGCGCGCACAAGGTTTTCGACGTCAAACCCGAGGCGAAAAGCGGCAAGACGGTCTCGACCGCCGGCCTGAAGCTGCTCTCCGACCCCGAGCGCGAATGGGCGACGATCTTCAACGAAGTCTGGCGCCGCTACCGCGACTATTTCTACGTCGAAAACATGCACGGATACAACTGGGCCGCGCTCCGCGAACAGTACCGCCCCTGGCTCGCCCACGTCGCCCACCGCGCGGACCTGAACTACCTGATCGGCGAGATGATCGCCGAATTGAACGTCGGCCACGCCTATATTTCCGGCGGCGATTTCGCTTCCCCCGAACGTCCCAAAGCCGCGCTGATGGGCGCCGATCTCGCCCTGGACGCCGACGCCGGCCGCTACCGCATCCGGAAAATCCTCGCCGGACAGAACGAAGAGGCAATCTACCGCTCGCCGCTGACCGAGATCGGCGTCGATGCCCGCGAGGGCGACTATGTCCTGGCCATCGACGGCGAAGAGCT
Organism: Bryobacterales bacterium; assembly: GCA_965242705.1. Taxonomy (GTDB): domain Bacteria; phylum Acidobacteriota; class Terriglobia; order Bryobacterales; family UBA6623; genus CATQHP01. The sequence continues at coordinate 1,777,173 of OZ251486.1, read as the reverse complement.
GCGCGCCGCCGACAACCCCTTCCGCTTGCTGCTCCACAAGGCCGATCGTCCGGTCGAGTTGACGCTCAACGACAAGCCTTCGTTCGACGGCGCGCGCGCGGTGCGCTACAAGCCGATCGCCTCGGAATCGAACTTGCGCTATTTCAACTGGGTCGCGGACAACCGTAAAAAGGTCGAGGCGGCAACCGGCGGCAAGGTCGGCTATATCCACATTCCCGACATGGGCGCGGCGGGCATCCGCGAATTCATCAAGTGGTACTACCCGCAAATCCGCAAGCAGGGGATGATCGTCGATGTCCGCGGCAACGGCGGCGGCAACGTCTCGCAGATGATCGTCGAGCGCTTGAGCCGCAAACTGCTCGGCACGCGCTTTTCCCGCACCAGCGAGTTCGTCGGAACCTACCCGGCGGAGGTCTTCCACGGGCATCTGGTTTGCCTGCTCAGCGAGAACTCGGCCTCCGACGGCGACATCTTCCCCGCCCGCTTCAAGGAAGCCGGCCTCGGCCCGCTGATCGGCAAGCGCTCGTGGGGAGGCGTGATCGGCATCACTTCGCACGGCCCGCTGCTCGACGGCGGCGACGTGCGCGTGCCCGAGTTCGCCACGAACGCGGTGGACGGCTCATGGATCATCGAGGGGCACGGCGTCGACCCCGATATCGAAGTCGAAAACGACGCGGCGGCCGTCCTGGCCGGACGCGACCCGCAACTCGAACGCGGCATCGCCGAGGTCTTGAAACGCATCCGCGAAAACCCCAGGAAATACCCCGAGCGCCCCGCCGACCCGGTGCGCACGCCGTAGCCGCAGCGGAATCGCGTTGCGCAGATAGTCCCTGCCGCGCACCTTCAGCGCCGGTTGCAGCGAGCCTTTCTCAACTTCGGCGCTCCAATCGTTCGGCTTGAGCGCCATGCCCCCGCCCCCGCAGCCCCCTGAATCGCAGCGTAGGGCGCAATCGCGATCTTGTCCAAAACCGTTCGCGGCGGCGGCCGCCGTCAGCCGCGGAGCATCGACGGCGCGGTTTCGCAAAATTCATGGCGTCCGCCGATTTCGTTCTTCTCCCAGAGTTGGCCCAGGCTGTAGCTTTCCAGCCAATTTTCCAGCTTCTCGCCATCCAGCCGCGTCAACTCGGTTGCGCCGCGTACGCGGTTCGCTGCCAACACGTCTTTCGGCTCGAAATGATCCAGCAGCAAAGACGACTGGGTCGCCAGCACGATCTGCCCATCGACCGAAGCCTGCTTGACGAGCGCGGCCAGCAATGTAATCGCATAGGGATGCAAGCCGAGTTCCGGCTCGTCCATAAGGATGACCGAAGGCCGCAACTCTGCCGGTTGGAGCAGCAGCGCCGCCAGCGCGATGAAGCGCAGCGAGCCGTCGGAAAGCGAAGAAGCGTCGAAATAGGCGTCCGTTCCCCGGTGCCGCCATTCCAGGCGGATCTTGTCCTCGTTCAACGCCGACGGCGCAAGCTGAAAATCGTCGAAGAACGGCGCCGCCAGCCGCACCGTGCGCCGGATCAGCTCGTAAGAATCCCTGTGCTTCTCGCGCAGGAAAAACAGGAACGCCGCCAGATTCGAGCCGTCGGGGCGCAAGTAGCGGTTGTCGTTCAGGTCAGCCGTCTTGCGCATCGGCGACGCCGCGCTCGTGTCGTGGAATTGATACAGGCGCCAGCGGTTGAGATGTCTGCGGACGTGCTTGGCAACATCGCTTTCTTCAGGATTGCTGATCGCGGCTTCGCCGTTGCGCCCCTGAAGTTGTTCCTGATAAGGATCGGGGTAGTCTGATTTTTTCCAGAAAAAAACGGTTTCTTGCTCGGGGAAAATACCGTCGGCGTCGTCCGCCGCCAACCGGATTGCGTACTGATTTTTTTCGTTTTCGAACGATATATGGATCGTTGCGCTGCGCGTCGTCTTCGAACCGAAATGCAGGACGCGCTCGGCGCCGCCCGCCCGATGCGCATAGTGGCGCAATCTTCCGCTGCGTATTGCGTTGAGAAACGAAAACACGCCGACGAAGTTCGACTTGCCGGAGCCGTTCGGACCGATCAGGACATTGATCGGGCCTAGCCGCAGGCGTTCGATGCCGCCGATGCTCTTGAAGCCTTCGACGCTGATCCAGTCGAGCGCGGGCACGATATATATTGTTATACCCGAAAGACCTTCATCACTTCGTCGCCGAGGTGGTTGATGACCTTGACCGCGATGCGCCCCGACTGCGGCTTGGCGAACGGCCTCGACACGGCGCTGCGCAGCGTCTCCCACGCCTCCCGGTCAACCTCCGCCTTCAACGTCGTCTTCAGCGCCTTGTACGGGTCGTTCGCCCCCAGAAAATACGCCTGCCTCACGAAAAAACTCTCCTCGTTGTAGTCCGTGTCTATGAACCAGCAGGCTATCCCCTCCGGACCGTCGCTGCGCACCTCCCCGCTGTTCGGATGGAACACGTCCACCCCGCGTATCTCCACCTCTATCCGCCCGCCCTCCGCTTCCCGTATCTCGATGTCCGGCTCGCCGAAAACCACGAACAGATTGCCCCGCCCCGTGTTCTTCAGGTCGCCGGCCATGTGCAGATCGGCGTTCATCCGCGCCTTCAGCACCGGCACGGGACCCAGCTTGTCGAACTCCGCAGCCGGCGCCTCGTAGTTGAACGCGCAGGCGATCAGCGCGTCGAATCCCGCATCCGCCGCCTCTTGCGCCGCCAACACCAGATCCGACCGCGGGACCGTGCCGAACTCCGGGCCGATGAATATCCCAGCGCGCCGCTCCTTGAGGCGTTGGGATTTCCCCGCCGCCTCGTAGCGGCCCTCCGCGCAGACGAAGCGGCCCGGCCGGGGCGTCAGCGCAGAGAACTCGATCTTGTCTTCCTTGTGCGCCTGCTGCACGCCGGAGACCTTGAGCTGCTCCAGAATCGTTTCGACGAAGCCCGGCCCCTCGGCGCCCGCGGCGCGATCGATCAACTCGTCGTCCGCGCCAACGGCCGGCATGCGGTGCGGCGACAGGCTTTCGACGGTGAACGGGCCGGCCACGCGCGTTTTGCGCTTGTCCTCATGGGGCTTGTCGTAGAGATATTCGTAGTCGGCCTTGGCGGCGATGGAGGCGTCGATCTCCTGCTGCCGGGCGATGCGCGCCTGCCGCCAGCGGCTGTGCAGTTGCTTCGCCTCGTCCGGCCAGCCGTCGCCGGCTTCGCGCGGAACTTCCCACTCTTGCCAATTCTCTCGCAGAGTCTCGTTGAGCTTTTCCCGCAGCGGCTCCAGCTTCTTCTGCCAGCGTTCCCAGATGACGTCGATTTCGGTGTTGTTGGCGATCGACTTGAGCGTGATGTGCGGGACGCGCTCGTACACGAAGCCTTGGCGGATATCGCCGGACGTCGGCGCTTCGGGCGGAGCGGCGCCGGCGATTTCCGCTTCTTTCCGCTGTCCTTCCGGACTGTCGGCGAGCAGGTAGTAGGAGTAACGCGCGCCCATGATGCGCGCGCGGGCCAGCGCCAAGGCGACGCGGGATGTGTCGATGGTGATCCAGCGGCGGCCCCACTGCTCGGCAACATAGGCCGTCGTACCGGATCCGCAAGTGGGGTCAAGCACCAGATCGCCGGGATCGGTGGTCATTAGGATGCAGCGTTGAATCGGCAAAACGCCGGTTTGAACAATATAGTTCCGAGAAAGTTCTGCAAAAGTGTCATTCCATGATCCTGTTAAGCGCATTGCTGCAAAATCATCATAATAAAGAACGAAGTTGAGATATGTTCCGCTCGAATGAACACGATTTGCCTTTACGCATCTATTCATCCCTTCGAGTGTAGTTTTCCAGCTTCTACCATTTGATGGCGGGTAAACCTTACCCTGAAAGTCAAAATCGAATGTGCAACTTGCAGTATAACCTGATGAAGGCAAATTGATTAACCGAAAGATTCTGCTATTGGATGCAACAGATTTAACACCTGACCTTTCAAGATCGCTCATCGATCTGCGCAATCCGCCAAATTCTTCCACATACCTATACTGCGTTCCTAAATTTTTCTCTTTGTCTATGTATAGATCTCGGTATTTAATAGAGGAAATATCTTTGGCAAACCACAAAATATAGTCAAAGGGGCTAGAAATGAATTTTACACCCAAAGCACTATGAGTCCTGAATGGCAATGTCGAAATAAAATTTTCATTTCCGAATACTTCATCCATCAGCGCCCGCACCCGATGCACGTTCTCATCGCCAATCTGCACGAAGATCGAACCCGATTCCGCCAGCAGGTCCCGCGCCGCGGTCAGCCGATCCCGCAGATAGGCCAGATACGAGTGAATCCCGTCGCGCCAAGTGTCGCGGAAGGCCTTGACCTGTTCCGGCTCGCGGGTAATGTGTTCGAGCTTGCCGTCCTTCACGTCGCGGCTGGTGGTGGACCACTGGAAATTGGAGTTGAACCTGATGCCGTAGGGCGGATCGAGATAGATGCACTGCACCTTGCCGCGCAGCCCTTCGCGCTCGGCCAGCGAAGCCATGACGCGCAGGCTGTCGCCCAGGATCATGCGGTTCGACCAGTTGGCCTCGTGCCGGTAGAACTCCGTTCGCTCGGCGTCCTCCGGCAGGCCGTTGAAGTCGGCGAACAGGTCGAGTTGCTCGGCGGGCGCGGCGCCCTTGCCGAAGCTGCGCATCAGGTCGTCGATCAGCGCCTTGGGATGAACCTTCTCCTGGATGTAGAGCGGCGGCGCGGGCACGTCGAGCGCGGCGCGGTCCTGCTCGTCTTTGCCGCGCCAGACAAGCTGCGGGTCGAGGTCGCGGTTGCGCCGCGCGTAGGCCGCGCGAACCGGGCTGCGCTCGTCGTCCGCATCGACTATCGGCTGATATTCGACCGGGGGGATGTTCTTCCGCTTGGCCTCGCCGTGGGTGAGGGTCTCGACTTCCTTGCGGCTCGCGGGCTTGCGGGGCATCGGATTCTATGCGTAAAACAGCGCCTCAATCTCAAAGGCCTTCAACCGCTTTTCGATACCGTCAAAAGTATCTCGCCCCGCCGTTCCGTTGCCGGTAGGCGTTCTGAACCCGCCGCGCATTTCTTGCCTCATCGTCACGCTCGGCATCAGAGCGGCTGCGCGCATCGGCTGCCTGACAGGAACCGGCGCCGCGAGCGCCTGCAATTTCGAAACCGGGATCGCTTGCGTTCATTGCAAATCCTGTTGCATCCGCAATTTTCGGCAATACGAAATCGCTGCGGCCGGCCCAAAGGCAGCCTCTCTCCGGGCAGCAGCAGCTTCAATGGTACGCCACTATTTCTTCGCTCGTCAAGCCTGCCGGGGCCGGCGTCTTCGTCACCGAAATAGATGGCCTTCCGGGCAAGCAAAAGCCCCCAGGGGCCGGCCTGCTCGCGATCACCAGCCAAGCTGGGAGCAGACTTACTGCCTGGGGGCGAATACTTTTACTCTAGCAAGGCGTTTTCAATGCATCAAGCGGGCCGGACAAATTTTTCGCTGAAGCCGTTTCCGCCGCCGCTCGGAGCCTTTGCGAGCAGACGGGGCCGAGCGCGCGGGGTTAGCGGGCGTAGTCCGCGCCAGCGTTGCTGCGCGCGCATGAGGCATCCCAGGCGGCGAGCTCGGCGCGCATGGTCTTAGCCGGCGTCGTTCGCCTCCGCTCCAGAGGCATCGGTGGAACGGAGCGGAGAAAAAAGGCCGTCGATATGCTCGAACAGGTCGTCGGAAATCTTTTGCCACATCGGATCGAGGATGAATTCGACCCCTTCACGGCGGGCCAGTTTGGCCGCCGGCACAAAATCGCTGTCCCCGGAGACGAGAACGATCGTGTCGGCCTGTTTCTTCAGCGTGATGGAAGCGATATCGAGGCCGATGCGCATATCGACCCCTTTCTGACGCAGGCCGAGAGAAACATCGTGTTCCTGGAGATTCGGCCAAGCGGAAACCGCCGCCCCGAATGCAGCCATGGCATCGTCGGACAGGAAGCGGCCCGGCTGCCGTTGCAGATATTCTTCCAGAGCGGCAACCCGCTCCCCTGCCTTCAGTAACGGTTTGGTCAAACGCGGTGAAATGCGCCAATCGCTTTCCCTGACCACCTTTCCCAGACGAAGGGCGAATTTCCTCTTGTGACGGAGAGCATTGAACAATCCCAGTCGAAAAGTCGCTTGCGGAGTTTTGTCGAAGGCAACACGACGATTCTGAATCGGATGATGGGGCACACCATCGAAAGGAGTCGCATCGTAGTAGAAAAGACGGTATGCATGATCGAGCCAGACACTCGGTTTCGCGCCCCACTCTTCGCCGATCAGCTTTTGCACATGGAGTTTACATAGAAGGCGAGCTGTATTCGCAACAGCATCGGGAGTATCACGATACCGCTCATCAACGACCTTGGGCAGCCGTTTCAGGAAAAATGCGCCGTCGATGAGCACGGCGATGCGCCGGATCCTCATTGCCGCGCTCGCAAAAGGGAAGCCCCAAGTTTTCGGCACACGCTCAGAATTGGAGAGCGGGCGTACTCCCTTGGGGCGGATACTCTTACTGTAGCCGGTCGATGGCGGTGCGTCAACGCCTTCGGCAAATTTTTTGAATCCGCTCCTGCCGCCGCCTGAAGCCTTTGCGAGCAGGCGGGGCGGAGCGCGCGGGGTTAGCGGGCGTAGTCCGCGCCGGCGTTGCTGCGCGCGCACGAGGCATCCCAGGCGGCGAGCTCGGCGCGCATGGCCTTGGCCGTTTCGGGCAGTTTCTCGACCAGGTTGCAGCGCTCGCCCGGGTCGAGGGCAACATCGTAGAGCATGTCCCGGCGCTGCCCGTCGAGATACGAGAGCAGCTTGTAGCGGTTGTCGATCAGGGCATGGTCGGGCGAGCCCAGCCGCGCCGCTTCGCTTGCGGCGCCGCCCGTCGTTTGCAAGCCGATCGGGCGCGGCCTTGCGGTTGCCCCGCCCTCGATCAGCGGCATCAGGTTCACGCCGTCGCGCGGTTCGGGCGCGCCCTGCGCCTCGAAGCCCAGAGCGCCGAGCGCCGTCGGGAAGTAGTCGAGCGTCGAGCACGGAACGCGCGTGCTCGCGGCTTGGCGAATCTTCGCCGGCCATTCCAGGATTCCCGGAACGCGGATGCCGCCTTCGAACAGGCTGCGCTTGCGGCCGCGCAGCGGCCCCGCCGAACCGCGCCGCCGTCCGGTCGCCGCGTCGCGGCCTTCGGGTCCGTTGTCGCTGCAATACCACAGCATCGTGTTGTCGGCGGCGTCCAGATCGCGCAGCGCGCGGCGCAGACGGCCCACCTGCTCATCGAGCGCGGTGATGCAGCCGTAGAAATGCTGCTCGCCCTCGCTGTGTTGCCGGTACATCGCGCGGTGCCGCGGGCCGGCGACGACCGGCTCATGCGGCGCATGGAACCAGATAACCGCGAAAAACGGCTTGCCCGCCCGCGCCGCGCGTTCGATAAAGGGAATGGCGCGGTCCATGATGACCCGCGAATCGTCGCCGTCGAGATTTTCCGCAGCGTAGCGCTCTTCCCCCGTCCAGTATTTCGAGGGGAACGCCTGATCGACCATCGGGTTCCAGGTCGGCATTTGCACTTCGGCCGAGAACGCCTCGTCGAAACCGCACTCCCACGGCGGCGAGTAATGCTCCCGGTTCCGTTCGAGCCCGCCGCGGCGCCCGTCGCGGGTCTTGCGGGTCAGCGTTCCGAGGTGCCATTTGCCGAAATGGCCGGTCGCATAGCCCTGCGTCTTCAGCGCTTCGGCCAGAGTCATTTCGCCGGCGCGCATATGGCCGGCGTTCGCGGTGCGGATGCCGTAGCGGTAGGGGTGCCTGCCGGTCAGCGCGCTGCCGCGCGTCGGCGAACACACCGGGGCGCCCGCGTAGAAACGGTCGAAACGCAAGCCCGACGCGGCCATCGCGTCGAGATGGGGCGTCTTGAGAAACGGATGGCCGTTGTAGCCGGTATCGCCCCAGCCCTGATCGTCGGCCATGCACAGCACGACGTTCGGCTTGGCCGCGGCCGCTTGCGCCGCGGCAAGCGCGGGGGCGGCCCCGCCGGCCGCGCGCAGAAAGTCTCGTCGATGCATGTCTTGTCCATGATAAGCCGCCGAAGAAAGCGATGCGCAAGGCGCGCGGCGTTTGCAAACATTGCGCCGGCAATATGTTTTGGGTTATCCTGAATCCGCGGACGCGGCGCCGCCGCGGTCGGTTTGCGCTATCATGGGTTTCTGTCCATGCGGATGTTCCGCAAGACGCTCGCCAGGATGAAGAAAAACTTTCCGAGCGGCATTCGCCTGTTCGACGCGGCGTTCTCGCTGTTCTTCCTGCTGCTGCTTTGCCCGCTGCTTCCTCTCGCCGCTCTGGCCGTCGTGTTGTCGAGCCGCGGCCCCGTTTTCTACCGGGCGTCGCGCGTGGGGTTGAACGGGCATGTGTTCACCATGTTCAAGCTGCGCACCATGCACGAGCAGCAGCCGAAAAACGCCTCGATCATTACCGCCGGCGAAGATTCCCGCGTCTTTCCCCTCGGACACTGGCTGCGGCGCCTGAAAATCGACGAACTGCCGCAGTTGTACAACATCCTCAAGGGAGACATGGCCATCGTCGGCCCTCGGCCCAGAGACCCGCGGATCGTCAACGAGTCATATACGCCGCTGCACCGCAGGACGCTGCGGGTTCTGCCCGGCCTGACCAGCCCGGGCAGCATCTTCTACCTGACCCACTGCGAGGCCCTGCTCGACCCGGACGACCCCAACAAGATGTACGTGAAAGATATCCTGCCGATCAAGCTGGCGCTCGATATCGCCTACATCGAGGAACCGCCCTCGCTTTGGTACAACCTGCGCATCATGGCGCGGACGATCGGTGCCGTCATGGGGCAAAAACGGTATCCGCCGGAAATGGAGAAGAGCCGGGAGCATATCCAGCCGACCGAGACGCCCGAAACGCCCTTCTCGAATTGAGCGCTCATGTCCGAGGACGTCCGCGGCGGCAAAGCAGGCGGCGCCGGAGACGGCGGCTCGGCCCCGGGGTTTCCAAGCCTTTCGGTAATCATCCCCGCTCGCAACGCAGAAACCACGCTGCCCGCGGCGCTCGACTCGATCTTGTCTCAGAACTACCCCGGTCCGGTGGAAACGATCGTGGCCGATGGGTCGGATACGCCGGCAACGGCCGAGGCCGTGCGGCGGTCGTATCCGTCGGTGCGCGTGATCGCCAACCCGGAACGCACCGCGCCGCACGGACTCAACCGCGCGCTCGAAGCGGCAAGCGGCCGCATCGTCGTTCGCTGCGACGCGCATGCCGTGCTTCCGCCTGGATATCTGCGGCGCGCGGCCGCAACCCTCGCCAGAACGGGCGCGGCCAACGTCGGCGGCCGCCAGCAGCCGGTCGGCGTTTCCTTCTTCGAGCGGGCGGCGGCGGCGGCGATGACCACGTTCCTGGGGGCGGGCAACGCCCGCTACCGCCTGGGCGGAGCCGAGGGGCCGACCGATACCGTTTACTTGGGCGCATTCCGGCGCGAGGCGCTGGAAGCCGCGGGCGGCTTCAACACCGCGCTCAAGCGGAATCAGGACTACGAACTCAACTGGCGGCTGCGGCAGCGCGGCGAAATCGTGTGGTTCGATCCCGCTCTCGCGGCCGCCTACCGGCCCCGCGGCAGCTTTCGGGCGCTGGCGCGGCAATACTTCGACTACGGCCGCTGGAAGGCCGCGGTGCTGCGCAGCCATCCGGCCTCGCTGCGCGCCGCGCAGCACCTGGCCGCGCCGCTGCTCGTGCTGGGTCTGGCCGCCTCGGCCGCGCCGGCTCTGCTCGGGCAGCCGCATTTGGCGGCCGCGGCGCCGCTCGCTTACCTGTTTGCGCTGACGGCCTGGTCGGCGGCGGTGGGCATACGCCGCCGCGAACCCGCCGCGGTCATCCTGCCGCTGGTGCTGGCCGCCATGCATTTGAGTTGGGGCGTCGGTTTCTTTCTTCCGGCGCGGCCCGACCGCGAGCGGCGCCGCGCCGCGGAAGCAGGCTCGTAAATGCCGGCGGCCGCAGTGCAGCCCGCGCCGGAGCCGACCGCAACCGGCGGGCAGGAAGTCGCTCTCGTGCTGACGGCCCGCGCCGGAGTGCTCGTTTTCGCCCAACTCAGCCAGAGCCTGCTGGCCTACACGCTGTTGCCCGAGGGGCGCGGCGACTACGCGATTTACGTCACGTTCGCGGTTCTGGCCGGCATGTTGTTCGCGGTCAGCGCCGACCGCGGAGCGCAATACGCCGTCATGGCCAAACGGCTCGGCCTGCCGCAAGGCGCGTCCGCGGCGTTGACCGTCTCTCTTGTCGGAAGCGCCCTGGCCGCAGGGCTTGCGCTGCCGTTCATCCACGGCGGGTTCGGATCGGATTTCTTCCGCGAAACGGATACCCGCTCCGCGCATCTCGCGCTGCTGCTGACGCCCTTGACGGCCGTCTCGTCCGTTTTGAGCATGCAGCTTGCCGGACTGAGGCGTTTCGCCCGACTGACGCTTTTTCTGTTGCTGCAATCGGCGGCAACCGCGGCGGCCATCGCCGTCCTGAGCTGGGGCATGGGTCTTGGCGTCAACGGCGCCGTCGCGGCAATGGCCGCCGGCCATGCAACGATGATCGCCGTTTGCCTGAGGGATTTACAGCGGCATTGCGGATTGGCGTTCGAAACGCCGTCACGCGCGGGATTCCGCCTCGTTCTCGATTACGGCCTGCGCTTTCACGGCGGGCGGGTCGGCGGCGAAATCGAGCCGCGCATCGGGGTCTTCGCCCTGTGGATGCTGGCGGGCAAGGCGGAGATCGGGCTGTTCGCCGTAGCGAGCGCGCTCATGCTGCGTTTCACCGAGATCGCCAACGCCGTCGGGGTCGTGCTGTATCCCCGCGTGGCCGGCGCGGGGGGAAAGCAGCACGAGCTGTACGCGCTCTGCTTCCGCCTCGTGTTCTGGGTTACGGCGGCCGCTCTCGCGGCGCTGCTGGCCGGCAGCGCGCCGCTGGTGCGCCTGCTGTTCTCGGAAGCGTTCCTGCCGATGGTTCCGCTGCTGTGGATCATGGCGCCGGGAATCCTGGCCGGCGCCGCGGGCAACGTGTCGTCCACGTATTTCTCCGGCTCGAACCGCCCGGAAGTATATTCGCGGGCTTCGTACATCGGCCTGACGGCCAACGCGGCCTCGCTCTTCTGGCTCTACCCGCGGATGGGGGTCAACGGGGCGGCCTGGGCCATGACCGCCGGCATGTTCGCCCGCTGCGTCTTCCTCGGCGCGATGTTCCACCGGGCAACGGGCATGACGCCGGCCGAAGTCTGGCTGCCGCGGCGCGGCGATTTCGCCTATCTCCGGGACTCGGGGCGGCAGGCGCTCAGCCGCGCGTTCGCCAAGCGGCGCGCCGCTCGCTGACGCCGGCCGGACCGCGCCGCATGCGCAGATAAACGCCCTCGCGGACGCGCTCCGATTCGCTCTCGATCGACGCGCGGCACTCGCGAAACGCATCCTCCAGCAGGGCGGCGGACTCCGCGGACAACCGCGGCTCGTCTTCGCCCGCCGCCAAGGGAACGAAAAACAGCTTCCCGGCCAAGCCGCTGCCCTTGAGCCGCTGCAGCAGACGCCTCAGCCCCAGGCGGCGCAAGGCGGCGGCAAGCAGCTTGCCCAGCATCGAGAGCCAGACGAACCGCGCGCGCTGCGAGCGGTTGACGACCCCGCGCTCGACGCGGCCGCGCTTGGGAACGCCGCAAAGCGAGCACAGCGCGTCCAGCACCGCCTCGGGCGAATCGACCAGCGCCGGGAAACGCACCGCCAGCACATCGACGTCGAGCGCGTAAATCTCCGCCAGGCGGCGCGGCGTCAAGCGGTCGCGCACAACGGCCTCTTCCAGCCGCCTCGCGCCCCGAAGCGCGGAGGCCTCTCCCCTGCTCTTGCGGAAGCGCATCATGGAAACGGCCCGGTCGCGGTGGTCGCGCAGCAGCACGACCAACAGGATGCTGCGGCCGGCGTCCCGCAGCGCCTCAACGCCCGAAATCAGGGCGGGGTCGGCATAGGCCAGGTTGGCGACGTCCGCCAGAACGGCGCCGTCCGCCTCCGCCCGTCCCAGCGCTTTGCGGAAACGGCTTGCCGAACGGTAGTAGTACCCTTCCTTGAGTTCCGGGAAGACAAAGCCCGGGTTGTTTTTCAGGTTCTCGTAAAGGAACTCGCTGCCCGAGCGGCCCGGCCCCGCGACCAGCAGATAATCGTACGCTTTCGGCGCGCCGCCCGCCGATGCGCGCCGATGCTCAAGTGCCGAGCGAGAAACCTGCAAGCCGCACCTGCGATTTTACTTCAGCGCGGGGGAATGCCCGCGCGCGCCGCATGCGCTACAGTACGCGCAGAGAGCAGCGGACGATGTGCGGGCGGTTCACGCAGGAATTGAGTTGGAGCGAAATCCGCGGCCTGTACGACGCGGCGGACACGGCGCCGGCGATCGAATTGAGGCCCCGCTACAACGGCGCGCCGATGCACGATTTCGCGGCCTGCCGGCTCGACGAGGCAGGCAGGCGCACCGTCTGCAAGCTGCGTTGGGGCTTGGTTCCTTCGTGGGCGAAAGACGCCGGCGCGGCGCCGCGCCCGATCAACGCCCGGGCGGAGACCGTCCACGCCAAGCCGGCGTACCGCGATGCCTTTCGCTCGCGCCGCTGCCTCATTCCGGCCAACGGCTGGTTCGAATGGCAGCGGAGCGCGCGCGGCAAGCAACCGTATTTTCTGGCGCTCGCCGACGGATCGCCGATTTCTTTCGCCGCCGTGTGGGAACGCCGCGGCGGAAACGGCGATGCCGGCGGCTCGTTCGCCGTCATTACCACGGCGGCGTCTGCGGAGCCGGCCAACGTCCACCACCGCCAGCCGGCGATTCTCGACCCCGCCGATTTTGCCGCATGGCTCGACCCGGCATCGCCGCTTCCGCTGCTGCTCGACCTGGCGCGCAAGCCCCGCGCCGGCCCCTACCTGAAGCGCGCCGTCAGCGCCCGCGTGAACAACGTGCGCAACGACGACCCGGATATCCTCGCCGCTCTGCCGCATCCGCCCGCGCCGGAGAAGCGTCTGTTCTGAGCGGGCTGCCCGGTCAGCGGGCGCCGGCGCAACTTGTTCCCATGCCTGAAACCGACGGGAAACGCAAACCGCCGATGCGCCCGCGCGCGGCCCTGTTCCTGCCGCTTCCGGCGCTGTCGTCACCGCCGGCGCGCCGCAAGCGGTCGAAGAAGCGCCCCGGCGTCCGAATTTCATCATCCTCTTCGCCGACGATCAGGGCTGCGGCGATCTCTGCGTTTTCGGCGCGGCCGATTTCAAGACGCCGCGCCTGACCGCGCCGGCGGACGAGGCGCGCGCGGAACTCGGCGATTACGACCGCATCGGCAGCGGGGCGCGCTTCTTCGAAGACGGCCCGCGCCGCCGGCAGTGGTGGATGCGGCAATAGCTCCCCGCGGCTCGGGGGCAACGCAAAACGGGCCGCCGGCGCGGGCAGGCGAAACGCAGGCGATACACTGAACGATGCATCGGAAATCCATCGCCGCGGCGGCCTTGCTCGCGCTCTTGCGGCCAAGCCCCGCGCCCGCAGCCGACCCGGCCGAGGGGCTCCGCGTCAGAGAAATCCGCATCCACGGCCTGCGCTATACGCGCGAAGCTCTCGTGCGCGACCAGCTCACTTCACGGGTCGGCGAGCCGTACCGCGCGGAAACCGTCGAGCGCGACCGCGAGCGGCTCGACCGGCTGGCGGTGTTCAGCGACATCCGCATCGAGCCCGAAACGGACGGCGGCGAAATCGTCCTCCACGTCCGCCTTGCAGAAACCACCCGTTGGGTTCCCTTCCCCGCGTTCTCGGTCGTCGAGGAAAACGGCGTCTCGGTCGGCGCCGGCATAAAAACGAGCGGCATACGCGGCCGCGCGATTTCGGCTTCTTTCGACGCGCGTTTCGGCGGCCAGCAGGAGATCGAGTTTCTGCTGGATTCCCCTTGGGGCTTGCGCGACAAGACCTGGTTCGGCGGCGAGATCCACGCCCGCAGCAGAACGAACGAGTTGGATCATTTCCCGGAAAAAGCCATGGAAGGCGAGGTGCGGGGCGGTCTGCAATTCGGCCCGAGCCTGCGCTTGGGCGGGCGGTTCGAGTTTCTCACGGTGCGGGCGGGCAGCGCCGAGGCGACGCTCTCCGACAGCCGCACCGAGTCCACGCCGGGGCTGGGCTTCATCGCGGCCTACGACACGCGCGATCTGTGGTCGGATACGCACACCGGCTGGCAAAACGTTCTCACGTTCACGCGCTACGGCGGCTTGCTCGGCGGCCCAAGCGACTTCAGCAAAACGGTGGTGGACATCCGGCGCTACCAGCCGTTGACGAAAAAGCATACGCTGGCCCTGTTTTCGTTTTCCACCTTCCAGAGCGGCGAAGTCGGCGTGGATATTCCGATTTACCGCGACTTTCACCTCGGCGGCACGAACAGCATCCGCGGCTGGTCTGACCTGAGCTCGCGCGTAGGCAAGAATCAGCTCATCAACACGGTCGAGTACCGCTACGACCTGGTGAAACCGAGACCGTTCCGCATATTCGGGGCGAATCTCTACGCCGGGCTGAAACTGGCGGTATTCGGGGACATCGGCACAGCCTGGAACACGCGCGGCCAATTCAGCCGGAATTTCATCGGCGGCGGCGGCGTCGGGCTGCGCCTGATTGTGCCTTTCATCCAGATGGTGCGCGTCGACCTGGCGTTCGGCCAAAGAGGCGAAGGACTGATTCCCCACTTCGGCATTCGCGAAAAAGCCTTTTACCACCCGCGGCGCGTACGCTGACCGCCCGCGGCGAAAGTTTCCCGGCGCGGCGGGGGCAACCGACGAAGTTCGTTTGAAGGAAAATACAAGTCTGCGTCAGCCATGAATGCATCGTTTTTACCGAGGCCGGTCGAGCGGCAAAAAGAGGTACTGCACCTGCCCGCCAACGGTGGCGGGCCGTTGGCGGATTCCTCTGAAGATTCGAGCAATGCGCTTTATTCGGAATTCTGCCGGCAATTGCAGCGTCTCTTGGAATCCGCGGGTTGCATGAAACCCGCGGAGATCGGAGATGCGCTGGGCATCGTTCCGAGTCAAGCCGCCAAATGGCTGCAGCAAGCCAAGCAGGACGGGCAGATTTTCCAGGCATCCAAAAAACCGGTCAGGTTCGGGTTGCCGGGCAAATCGCTGCTGTAAACCTTGCGCGGCGCCGCCGAAGCCCACCGCATGATGGAAAAGGCAGGGGTTCACGGCGCGAGCGTCCGGGCAACACGGAAACCGAGATGGATGCCGCGGTATCCGGTCTGGAGCCTGCCGCGACTCGCCGAGCGGAGGAACCTCGATTCGTAATCCCAGGAACCGCCGCGCAAAACGCGGTCGCCGCAGAACCATGTTTTCCGCGCGCGCCCATCCGTTGGCGCTCCCGCATAACTGCTTTTCCAACAGTCCTGCACCCACTCCCACGCGTTCCCATGCACGTCGTACAACCCATACCCGTTCGCCCTGTAGCTCCCTACCGGCTGCGTTTTGCCGATATTCCCGCCGTAATTCGCATCGTTCTC
The DNA here is from genome assembly GCA_965242705.1 of Bryobacterales bacterium. GTDB lineage: Bacteria > Acidobacteriota > Terriglobia > Bryobacterales > UBA6623 > CATQHP01. The sequence goes on along the minus strand of OZ251486.1, from coordinate 1,761,697 downwards.
CGTTATCTCGTCCCCGAAGCTGTACCGCGTCCGCGCCCCCGCCCGCGCAGCGTACTCCCACTCCGCCTCGCTCAACAACCGATACTCCTCCCCCGTTTTCCACCTCAGCCAGTTTATATATGCCTGCGCGTCTTCCCAGCTCACGTAGATCACCGGCCGCCTTCCGCGCCCCCAGCCCTTATCGTCGGGACTATGGCCGCAGCCTCCGTCCGCTACGCAGGCGTCCCACTCCTCGAACGTCACCGCATAGACGCCCACCGCAAACGCCCGCGGAATTGTTACCTTGCGTATCGGCCCCTCGTCGCCGTACCGCCCCTTCTCGCTCTCCGGCGAACCCATCATGAAGCTCCCCGCCGGTATCGCCGCCATCTCCGGACCGTGCTCGTAATCCCGGAACCGCGCTCCGGCGGCAGACGGAACCGACTGCCGTCTTGCACCGCTCCAGGCTTGCGGCGCTGCCGCTGGGGCCGCCGGAGATTTCTTTACCGCCCCCGTTCCCCGCAGCAACCCCAGCAACTCCCCGCAGTCCCGCGCCCGCTCCGTTTCATTCAGCTTCAGGCAGCGGTCGATCGCCTCCAGCACGCCCGCCGAAAACCGCCCCGCCCCCAACTCCCGCGCCGACGGCATAGGGTCCGCCGCGCCGCGCATCGCCGCGTTCGCCCGCTTCTCCACCTTCACCGGATGCGGCGGATCCCACGGCGGGTTGCCTCCCGCCACGACCCGCCACATCACCGCCCCCGCCGCGTGGATGTCCGTCCACGGCCCCAACTCCCCTTCCCCTACCTGCTCCCAAGCCGCGTAACCCTCCGTATAGGGCGCCAGCGACTTGCTGCGCTCCGCTACTCCCTGCTTCGCCGCTCCGAAATCGATCAATACCGGCCGCTCGTCCGACCGCCGCACCAGGATGTTCGACGGCTTGATGTCCCGGTGCAGCATCCCCGCCTCATGCACCCGCTGCAAGCCCTCCAGCAACGGAACCATCACCGCCAACAGATCCGCCTCATCGAACGGACGGCCCCCCGCCTCGCGCCGCCGCAGCAACTCCGACAGCGGCAGCCCCTCCTCGTGCTCCATCACCAGATACGCCGTGCCGTTCTCACGGAAGAAATCGCGGCAAGAAACGATGCTCGGATGGGCCTGAAAGTCGATCAGCGCCCGCGCTTCGTCGCGGAACCGCCGCAGCCCGTCCTCGTAGGCCTCCCGGCTCGCCGTATCGCGCAGCCGCACCGCCGCCCCTTCCCTGACCGCCAGTTCGACGGGCAGATATTCTTTTATGGCGACAAAATTGCCCAGTTCGTTGTGCCGCGCCCGATAGACGATGCCGAAACCGCCGTGCCCCAGCACGTCCTCGATCATGTAATCGCGCAGCGCCGCCCCGCGCCGCAGCGCGTCCCGCCGTTCCTGCCCGTTGCCCGCCGTTTCCATCGCAGCCTTGCTCTATTTCTCCGCGCCCGCCGCCTCACACGGCGAAAAAGGTTTCGAAGATGCTGCCGCCGGTTTCGTTGAGCTTGGCTTGCACGCCGTCGAGGAATTGGTGCAGGCCGGAGGCGATCGCTTCCTGCGCGTCTGTGTAGTCGAGTTCCGAAGCCAGCCGCCCCAGCCGCCGCTCGGCCGGGTTGCGGAAACTCTTGTGAGGCGTTCCGGTAATCGCCCGCAGCGAGATTTCGGCATTGTTGACGCAGTAGCGCACCGAGCGCGGAAACTGCGCGTCGAGCACCAGAAAACTCACGATGCGGTCGGCCGAGACCCGCCCGTAAACCTTGCGGTACATGGCGAACGCGCCCGCCGTGCGCAGGATCGCCATCCAGTGAATGTCATCGATCGCCGTGCCGACGGCTTCGGCGCCGGGCAGCAGCAGGAAGTACTTGAGGTCGAGAATGCGCGTCGTCTGATCGGCGCGCTCGAGCAGGCGTCCCAAGCGCGAAAAGTGCCAAGCTTCGCCCCGCGACATCGTTTCGATCATGACGCCCGCTATGGCATGCCCGGCGCGGCGAACGCCGCGGAAGAACTCGGCAGGGTTGACCAGCGCCCGCCGCCGGGCGTCCGACGCGGTGACGTCGAGATAGAAGACATTGAGTTCTTCCCATGCCTCGGCGGAAAGGATTTCGCGGATCGAGCGGGCGTTTTCGCGCGCCGCCGCCACGCATGAGGCGATCGAGTTCGGGTTTTCGCGGTCGAAGGCCAGAAACTGAATCGCGTCCTGCGCGTTGACGCCCAACTGACCGAGCAGGGTGTCGGCCGCTTGGTCGAAAACGCGGAAGCGGTTAGTGTCGGGATCGTCCGGGGCGGCACCGTAGCGCCGGTTGAAGGCGTCGTAATCGCCGGTGATCCTGACCACCGCGTCCCATTGGCCTTCGGACAAGTCGAACAGGCCGGGCAGGTCGAGCAGCAGGCGCAGGTTGACATCGACGCAGCGGCCGACGCCGGCGGCGCGCTCGATGTAGCGGCTCATCCAGTAGAGCGATTCGGCTGCGCGGCTCAGCATTCCCCGCCCTCCGTTCGGTTTCCGGCCGCCCGCCTGGAAGCCCGTCCGCCGCCGCGCGCGCCGCTCATCGGGCCGTTTATCGGGCCAGCACCCATGTATCCTTGCTCCCGCCGCCCTGCGAGGAGTTGACGACCAGAGAACCCTTGCGCAGCGCGACCCGCGTCAGCCCGCCCGGCAGCACATAGATATCCTTGCCGTAGAGGATATAGGGACGCAAGTCCACGTGGCGGCCTTCGAAGCGGCCGTCGATCAGCGCGGGCATGCGCGAAAGCGCCAAGGCGGGCTGGGCGATGTAGTTGCGCGGGTCGGCCTCGATGCGCCGTTTGAACTCCTCGATATCCGCGGCGGACGCATGCGGGCCGATCAGCAGGCCGTAGCCGCCGGACTCGTTCGCCGGCTTGACGACCAGTTCGGCAATATGCTCGAGAACGTAGCGCCGGTCGTCATCGCGGCGGCAGAGGTAGGTGGGCACGTTGGGCACAACCGGCTCTTCGGCGAGGTAATAGCGGATCATCTCGGGCACGTAGGCATAGACCGCCTTATCGTCGGCGACGCCGACGCCGGGGGCGTTGACCAACGTCACCCGGCCGGAGCGGTACGCTTCCATCAGGCCCGGCACGCCGAGCATGGAATCGGCGCGGAACGCGTTGGGGTCGAGAAAATCGTCGTCGATGCGGCGGTAGATGACGTCCACGCGCTGCAAGCCCTTGGTCGTGCGCATGTGGACGGCTCCGCCGGCGACGGTCAGGTCGCGCCCTTCGACCAGTTCGACGCCCATTTCGCGGGCCAGGAACGAATGCTCGAAGTAGGCCGAGTTGTAGCGGCCGGGCGTGAGCACCACGACGGCCGGTTTCGCCGCCGCCCGCGGGGCGGCTTCCTCGAGCATGGCCAGCAGCCGCCCGGCATAGTCGTCCACCGCGCGGATGGGCAGCCCGGAGAAAACCTGCGGGAAGGTTTCCTTCATGACGGCGCGGTTTTCGATGACGTAGGAAACGCCCGACGGGCAGCGCAAATTGTCTTCGAGCACGTGGATCGAGCCGTCGCCGGCGCGCACGAGATCGGTTCCGGTGACGTGGCACCAGACCGCCCCGGGCGGATCGAGCCCCATGCATTCGGGGCGGTAGCCCGCCGCGGATTCGACAAGATCGCGGGGCACGACGCCGTCGCGCACGATTTTCCGCCGGTGATACACGTCGTCGAGAAACAGATTCAGCGCGCGAATGCGCTGCCGCAAGCCGCGATCGATCTTCTCCCATTCCCCCGCCGCAACGATGCGCGGCACCAAGTCGAAGGGGAAAATGCGCTCGTCGCCCTCGCCGCCGCCGTAAACGTTGAAGGTGATGCCCATGCGGATCAACGCCCGCTCGGCCGCTTTCTGGCGCTGCTCGAGCTCGCCTTCGCCGAGGCCCTGGATGCGATCGAACAGCGTTTTCGCCTCGGGGCGCACCGCGCCGTCGGCGAAGAACATCTCGTCGAAAAACCCGCCGATTTCGTAGGAATCGAACTTCATGCAGTCTCGCGAACCCGGCGGCGAAAGCAGGCAAGGGAGAGAACCCCATTATCCGCCGGAGCGACCCAGGCTGCAACGCCGCCTGAACGTGCGCGGCAACACGCCGCAAACAGCCGCGGGCTTGCTACAGTAAGCAAACGATGACCCGCCGCGAATGGCTCGCCCGCCACGCCAACGGCTTCGGCGGCCTGGCCCTGGCCGCGATGACCGCCGACGCCGCCCGCGCCGCGGCGCCGTCCGCCCGCGCCGTCGAGCCGTTGGCCGTGCGCCCGCCGCACTTTCCGGCCAAGGCCAAACACGTCATCTACCTTTACATGGACGGCGGCCCGGGCCAGATGGACACGTTCGACCCCAAGCCGCGCCTCGCCGCCGAGCACGGCCGGCCGATCGGCTTGGAAGAGCTTCCCACAACCGTCTTCAACATCACCAACAAGGTCTTCGCCAGCCCTTTCAAGTTCAAACAATACGGCGAGTCGGGACTGTGGGTCAGCGATCTTTTTCCCCATTTGGCGCAGTGCGCCGACGACCTGTGCGTCGTCAATTCGATGGTCGCCGACCACTCCGAGCATACCGCCGGCAATTACTTCATCCACACCGGATCGGGCTTCCAGGGGCGTCCCTCAATGGGCGCCTGGGTGACCTACGGCCTGGGCAGCGAGTGCGACAACCTGCCCGGCTTCGTCGTGCTCGACTCGGGGCTGATTCCGCCCGGCGGCATGGACTGTTTCGGCAGCGGCTTTCTGCCGGCGTCCTATCAGGGAACCCTGTTCCGGCGGGGCAAGCACCCCATCGCCGACATCCAACCGCGCGAAGGGCGGCCCGGCCTGCAAGAACGCAAGCTCGACCTGATCCGCGATCTGAACCGCGGCGCGGTCAAGCGGCTGGGCGCGGTCAGCGAGGTCGAAGCCTCGATCGCCAACTACGAGCTGGCTTTCCGCATGCAGAGCGCCGTGCCCGATCTGCTCGATCTGACGAGCGAAACGGAAACCACGCGAAAGCTCTACGGCCTCGACGAAGACGATACGGCCGAGTTCGGCCGTCAATGCCTGCTGGCGCGGCGCATGATCGAACGCGGCGTGCGCTTCATCGAGCTGCTGACCCCGGCGCGCAAGGGTCAAGACCGCTGGGATCAGCACCAGCGCCTGATCGAAGGCCATACCAAGAACGCCCGCGCCACGGACAAGCCGATCGCCGCCCTGATCCGCGACCTCAAGGGGCGCGGCCTGCTCGATGAAACGCTGCTGCTGTGGGGCGGCGAGTTCGGTCGTACGCCCACCGCGCAAACGACTACCGGCAGATTCGACGAGCAGACCGGCCGCGATCACAACCCGTTCGGCTTCACCATGTGGCTGGCCGGCGGCGGCGTCAAGGGCGGCATGCGCTACGGCGCAACGGACGAATACGGCTATTTCGCGGTGGAGAACAAGGTTCACGTCCACGACCTGCACGCGACCATGCTCCACCTGCTGGGCATCGACCACAAGCAATTGACGTTCCGTTACAGCGGCAGGGATATGCGCCTGACCGACGTACACGGGGAAATCGTCCACGACATCCTGGCTTGAAAGACCGGAAGGACGGGACGCTGCGCGCGGACGCCTATTGCCTTTCCCAAACAAACGCGGGGAATTCCCAAACAGTGCGGAAGCCCGCCCGCTCGTAGAGCCGCACCGCCGAGCGGTTGGCGGCGGTGGCCGTCAGCGTCACCCGCCGGCTGCCGGCGTCGCGGAAGGCGGCAAGCGAGCGCCGCAGCAACTCGCCGCCCAAGCCCTGCCCGCGCATCTCCGGCGCCACGCAAAGTTGGACGACGTGGCCGACGCCGCCGGCGATCAGGCTGCCCAAACAAACACCGCTCAATTTCAGCGAGCGGACATTGCCCGCGACGACCGCCGCGCTCTGCAGAAACCGCCCGCAACCGGGATGCCGGATCAAATCCCAAAGGAACCGCCGCGAACCCGCGAAGGTGCGGTACTGATTGTTGATGAGGGAATCGACGTGGCCCGCGTAAGCCGCCGTCACCAACTCGGCGGCGAAGTCGATGTAGTAGTCCGACCAGCGCGAAAATCGGACGGAGCAGGACGCCGCCGCGGGCGGCAACGGCTGACCGCGCTCTTCACGCTCCATGAAGCGGCGCGGGTAAACGGCGAGCGGTCTGCCCAGCACGGCGCGAGCATGAGGCAAAGACTCCAGCATGAGGAATTGGCCTTCGACCCGCCGCACGCCCGGAAACATCGCCGCGGAGAGCAGCGTACTTTCGAAAAGCCGACTTTCGGCCTCGGCGCCGCGAAAGTCCTTCATAACGTAAAACTCGCTGAGCAGGGTCTTCGAGTCTTCGCGGACGCAATAGCTGTAGCCGACCGGACGCCCCGCCCAAACCAGCGCCTGTCCCGACAGGCTGCGCGCGTCGAGGAAGCGGCGGACGGTCTTGGCCGCCGGCGCAAAATCAAGGAAAAACCGTTCGCGCCAGACGCGGGACTGCTCTTCAAGCACCGCGTCCAGATCGTTTCCGCGCAACTCTCGCAAATCGACGAGTTGCATCCTCTGCGTAAGAAGCGGCGCAGCGGCCGAAGCCATAAGACCCGATTATAGGGCCGCGCCGTGCGCGGCAGTCGCGGGCGGCGGGTCACGGGTCGGGCGGCGCGGATAAAACCACAGAGGGAACCGCTATGGCCGTACCTGCAATCCACCCTGGAGGACATCTTGCCGAGAATTGAAGTCTCTCGACATGAGCGCGGCTGTCTTGGCGCGCAAGTTCAAGGCGCCGGCAAAGCGCATCCCCGAGATTCTGAGCGGACGCAAAACCGTCACCGGCGATCGGCGGCGAACAGCCCCGCCGGCGTGAGACAATCCGTTCGATGGCGGGCATTTTGCGTTACGGGGCGTACATCCCGCACCATCGTCTGAAGCGCTCGGCAACTCCGGCAGGCGGGCGCGGGGAACGCGCCGTCGCTTCCTTCGACGAGGACGCCACTTCGCTGGCGGTCGAAGCCTGCCGCGAGGCCGTGCGAGGTCTGGATGAGGCGCCGTCGAGCCTGCTCTTCGCCTCGCTGTCTCACGCCTATGCGGAAAAGCTGAACGCCGCCGTGCTGCACACGGCGCTCGACCTGCCTGCGGGCGCGCGCAGCGTCGATACCGGCGGCTGCGGGCGCGCCGGACTCAGCGCCCTCGGGCTGGCCGCCGGACTCGCCGCCGACGGACCGGCGCTCGTCGCCGCCTCCGACGTCGCGCGCGGCCCCGCCGCGGGCAGCGCGGAAGCCGCCGGCGGCGACGGCGCGTGCAGCTTCCTGGTCGGCGCGGACGACCGAGCGGCGGCTAAAATCGTCGGGCAAGCAGCGCGCACCGAAGAATTGCTCGACGTTTGGCGCAGCCCCGAGCAGCCGTTTGCACAGCAATGGGAAGAGCGCTTCGGCGAAGAAACGCTCACGCCGGCGCTCGTTGCGGCTTTCACCGAAGCGTTGGCCCAGACCGGCCTGCGCGCCGCCGATTTGACGAAAGTCGCCATCGATGCCGCGAACCCGCGCATTGCCCGCGCGTTCGCGCGCCGGGCGGGACTCGGCGCCGAACAGATTGCCGACAACCTGGCGGCAACAATCGGGCGGGCGGGCTGCGCCCACGCCGGCATCATGCTGGCCAATATGCTCGACGAGGCTGCCCCCGGCGACCGGCCGGCGGTCGTCTGCGCCGCGGACGGCGCCGAGGCGCTCGTGCTTGAAGTCACCGAGCGTATCGCCGAGGCGCGCCCGCGGCGCTCGGTCGCCGACTGGATTCGCTCCGGGCGCAGCGGCCTGCCCTATCTTTCGTATCTGCGCTGGCGCGGGCTGCTGCCTTTCGAGCCGCCCCGCCGCCCCGACCCGCCGCGTCCGGCGGCGCCGCCGATGCAGCGCGCCGAGCGCTGGAAATTCGCCTTCGTCGGCTCGCGCTGCCGCCGCTGCGGCGGAGGCAACCTGCCCCCACAGAAGGTCTGCGTCCTGTGCGGCGCGGTGGACGAAATGGAGCCGGAACCCTACGCCGACGCGCGCGCCAAGGTCGTCACCTACACGATCGATCGATTGGCCTATTCGCTGCAGCCGCCCGTCGTCGCTGCGGTGATCGATTTCGAGCAGGGCGGCCGGTTCCAATGCCAACTTACCGACGTCGATGCGGACAAGACCGCCATCGGCGATGCAGTGGAAATGACCTTCCGCCGACTTTACACCGCCGACGGCGTACATAATTATTTCTGGAAAGCCCGCCCGCGCCGTTAAAGCTCTGAACAAGCAGCGGGCAGCCGGCCTGCCCGGGCAGGGCCATGCGTCGATCAGGGCCGCGCCTCTCCGCGCCGCGGCAGGGGTTGGGGGGAACCGCACGGCTTCAGTGAAGAGCGAGCTGAAGGCATCCGGTCGATTTTCGGCGGCGGGGCAAAAAAATAAGTGATCCCAGGCGATCATTGGCGCGCAAGGTGAACAATCCATGCATGAAGCGCTTCTTTTCGGCGCATGAACCCCGTCATGCTTGACGGCTGCACCGTGTTTCTGAGTCGGGGGGATTGTGAGCCGGGGTTGTGAGCCGGGCGGCTGCGCCCGCCGCTGCTGCCCGCTTGTTCAGAGCTTCCCTGGCAAGCCGGGGTTAAGGTAAAGTACGAGGAACCCGCGAAGGCCTTTCGCAGCGGAGAAAAACATGGCCGCCAAAGGAATCAAGGACAAGGTTGCCATCGTCGGCATGGCCTGCACGCGCTTCGGCGAACACTGGAACCGAGGCGCGGGCGATCTGCTGGTCGAAGCCGCTCTGGGGGCTTACGCCTCCGCCGGCGTCGAGCGCGAACAAGTCGATGCCTACTGGCTGGGCACGCTTTCCAGCGGCGTTTCCGGACTGATGCTGGCTGAGCCGCTGAAAATCCGCTACAAGCCCATCACGCGCGTTGAAAATTTTTGCGCGACGGGCAGCGAGGCGCTGCGCAACGCCGCCTACGCGGTCGCCTGCGGCGCCTACGATCTGGTCATGGCCATCGGCGCCGAGAAGCTGAAAGACTCCGGCTATTCGGGGTTGACCGGTTCCGGCGCGCCGCCCTCGGACGGCACGGAATCGACGATGACCGCGCCCGCAACGTTTTCGCTGCTCGCGCCGGCCTATGCCCGCAAATACGGCGTGGACGAAAAGACGCTGCGCCAAGTGCTGACCCACATCGCCTGCAAGAACCACCGCAACGGGGCGAAAAATCCCAAGGCGCAGTTTCGCAAGGAAGTCTCCGGGGAAACGATCGAGAAGGCGCCAAAGGTGGCCGGAATGCTGGGCGTATTCGACTGTTCGGGCGTAAGCGACGGCGCCGCGGCGGCGATTCTCTGCCGCGCCGAGGACGCGCACAAATACACCGACCGGCCGATTTTCATCAAGGGACTGTCGTTCATCGCCGGCCCCGCCGAGGGGGCCAAGCGGCAGGACTACGACTACACGACATTCCCCGAAGCCGCAGCGAGCGCCGCAGACGCCTACGCCCAGGCGGGCGTGACCGACCCGCGCGAAGAAATTTCGACGGCGGAAGTCCACGATTGCTTCACGCCGACAGAGCTGGTGCTGATGGAAGACCTCGGCTTTTCCCCGCGCGGAACCGGCTGGAAGGACGCTCTGGAAGGGCGTTTCGATCTCGCTGGAGCGCAGCCGGTGAACCCCGACGGCGGATTGAAGAGCTTCGGCCACCCGATCGGCGCCAGCGGCCTGCGCATGATGTACGAGATGTGGCTGCAACTGCGCGGCGAAGCCGGCCCGCGGCAAATCGCCAACCCCAGGCTCGCCCTGACCCATAACTTGGGCGGCGCCCCCGGCCGCTGCGTCAGCTTCGTCTCGGTGGTCGGGGCGGATGGGCCGTAGGGGTTGCGTATATGGTTGGGCTGGATTGAGACATGCGCGCTTCGAGACGCCGCCGGCCACGGAAGAAGCACCGTATTTGCGTGCCTGCGGACGTCGATCCCGAGGCCGCGGCCAAGCAGGCAAAATACATTGGGAGTTCCGAGCACAAAAACGCGCCCAGCCCCGCGGGGCCGCCCAGACTTCGCTCGGATGCCTCGTGTTGCCCGCCCGAGATTGTGCGAAAATGGAAGGAAGTTACCGGTTGGTTGCGCGATGCGATCCCAACGGCTCCACGGGAGGAGTCTGGAAAGGACATCCGACTCGTTTTCCTCGATATGTTTGGTATCGACAAGGGGACACGGTGTTCGAGGGCCGATTACTGAACCAGGATCTCGGGAAATACAATAACATGGCTTTGTCATGAGGCTGCTCTCTATGGGCGGAAGTGGGAACAGACGGCGGAACCAAAGGAGGGAACGAAAGTGAGAAAAACTATTCTTTCGGCAAAGAGTCTGTTGAGTGTAATCCTAATTCGAGATGACTTTCGGTGTGGTATTCACATGGGAGGTTGTGGGTGTGATTTGACATTCGGCGATTCCACTGTGGATCACATCGTTCCTGCGAGTTACTGGAAATCTTTTTTCCGTAGTAACTGGAAATCTCACCTTAGAAAACAAGGTGTTAATGAGCACATGATAACTCAGCCGATGTGCAAGAAATGCAATGCCAAAAAAGATAGCTCAATACTTATTCAGCATTCATGTTGTCCTAGCTGCACATTTAAGATTGAAGGAGCCACGCTTATATGGGGATGCAATATCTTGCGGCCCCATTTCCCTGAATTGACTTTTGACATTAGGATTATAGGTATTCAATGCCCTGTAACCAAAAGAATCACCAGCAGATTCAGGGCAGCTGTTCATCCAGATATTACATCAGGTTCGGCAGATTGGAATGGAATACCAATCGAGATATTGCCATTGGACGGTAAAAATGATATTACGCTGTGCCAGGCGACAAAACCCTATTTCCCTGAAGCGGAAAATAAGATAATCCCCGGAAGGAATTATCCTAAAAACATTATTGACTCTTCGGACTAGCCCATCGAAACCGGCAGACGTCTACCGATCGGCAAGCAGGCTCAAAACAGGCTTGCCTGAGGAGAAACGAAAGGAGAAGTGAAATGAGCAAAACCGGAGGGTTCTTTGCGATTAACAGCGTGACCATTATTGCTTTATCGATTGTGATTCCCCTATTTCCCGATCCCCTGATTGAGCAGGTGAAAGCTCTCTATGGCGAGGATAACGAGGGAGCTTTCTATTTGGGGCTTACTGGTGCTATTATTGGCTGCGGCATGGGGATTGCCGCCAAGCTCAGTCAACTGATTTGGGGCGACTTCTGGTTCGGCCTCAAGTTTTTCCTCTATCCGGCCACTGGCGTTTTCTATCTGGCGATGTTTGGCATTTGGCTATTCGAATAGTGAAATGAGGGGGCGGTATGCAACGAATTGAGTACTGCGTTGACGGGAAGTGGATCGAATACACGAACCGCGAGACGCTGTGGGCGGCAAAAGCTGCCATACGGCGACTGGAGAAGCAATACCCGGATTGCGAATGGCGGCACAGGCCCGTGGACGTACCAGCTTCCGCATTGCGCAGGTGCAGCGAGGGACATCCGCTGGAACGTTCCGAGTGGCCCGACGATTTCGAGGCTATCCATGCCGGATCTTGAATTCGATTTTGACTGGAAAGAGATCGACGGCATCCGAGGGCCGGAACTCGCTTCGACCTTGGCGTCCCTGTCGATTCGCGTCAAGGATTCGGTCCTCACGCGAGTCGCGGACCATGACGACGGCCTGCGCGTCCGTAACCGGATTCATGCGCCGTTGTACCCCCTCGCCGAGTGGCTGGCGGAAAACTGGTGGCTTTTGCTGCATGAATCCGATGACAGAAGAGCCGACCCTTCGTTTCGCCATCGGCACGAACTCGGCCCCTCGCGGGAAGGCTACGGTTTTCCAAACGTGGAAGTGGTTTCGTTCGATGCCCGCATGCGCATTTCCTGGAACCACGAACCGCCGCAATGGCACAACATCGAGTTTCTCGAAAGAGCAGGAGCGGAGTGGATCGACAAGGACGAATTCCGCCGTGTCTGCGCCGACTTCATCGACAAGGTCATCAGGCGGTTGTCGTCCAGAGGCATCGAAGGTACGCTGCTGCAAGAGGACTGGGCGGCGATTCAGAATACCGACGACGACGAACGGATATTTTGCGAAACAGCCTCCTGCTTGGGTTGGGATCCCTATGCGATCGCCGATGCGCAGCGGGCAAGCGTACTGCGCATCGGAGAAGTGCTGCACGGCGCCGTGTTCGAAGAAGCCGTGCCCATCTTGAACGCCGAAACTCTGGAGGCGGATCTGGCTGCAATCGTTCGCATATTGGAAGGAGGCAAGACCGCCGGCCTTCCCTTGGAGCGTCTCGCCTCGATCCGCAATGCAGCTTGCCGGGAAATCGAGAACGAGTTTCCTGATCGCCCTTGGCGGATCGGCTACTCCCTGGCGCGCGCCGTTCGCAAGCAATTGGGACTCGACGGCGCCCCGCTCAAGTCATGGACGGCGTTGAGCCGCGTCCTCGACGAACCCCGCATCGGCCGCGGCGCGGCGACCCGTCCCTTCAGCGGCGCCATGCGCCTGGACGGCGTCGTGACCACCGACGGCGCCGGGCAACCGGCTCTCGCTTTCCGGCACGGCGTCAGGAGCACGACTCTCCGCTTCAGCTTCTGCCGCGCTTTGGCCGAGTTCCTGCTGTCGCCGGGAACGGACGCCCTGCTTACCCGGACCCATTCGACCCGCCAGCAGCGGGGGCGCGCCTTCGCCGCGGAATTCCTTGCGCCGGCCGACGGCTTGCGCGCCGGGATGCGGCGGGACCTGCTGGACGAAGAAGACGTCGAGAATTTGGCCGTTGATTTCGGAGTCTCTCCGTGGGTCATCGAACGCCAAGTCAGAAACCACAGCATCGCACATATCCAATACGATGCCGGCAACCGGCCGACCTGGACGAGAGAGTTCACCGCCTGAACCGCCGCCGTGTTTTCACTCTCCACTTGCCACTGCCGCGCCGACAAGCGCGCCCCGCCCTACAACTCTTCGCCCGTGACGGTGAAGTACGCTTCGATGTATTTTTCGGTGGTTTTCTCGACCACTTCGGCGGGCAGTTCCGGACCGGGCGGCTGCTTGTTGAAATTGACCGATTCGAGATACTCGCGGATGTACTGCTTGTCGAACGATTCCTGCGGGCGGCCGGGCTGGTACAACTCCAGCGGCCAATAGCGCGACGAATCCGGCGTGAGCACTTCGTCGGCAAGCACAATCTCGCCGTTCAGCCTGCCGAACTCGAACTTGGTGTCAGCGATCACCAAGCCGCAGGCCAGCCCGTGCTGCGCGGCGCGGTCGTAGATGTCGAGCGTCAGATCGCGCAGTTTCTCGCCCGCCCCGCGCCCCACAATACTGCAAGATCGCTCGAAATCGATGTTTTCGTCGTGCCCGCTGACCGCTTTGGTCGCCGGGGTATAGATTGCTCCCGGCAGCTTGCCGCATTCGCGCATCCCGACCGGAAGCTCGATGCCGCAAACCTTGCCGGTTCTCTGGTAGTCCTTCCAGCCGGAACCGACGATGTAGCCGCGCGCGACGCACTCGATGGGGAACATGTCGAGGCGGTGGACGAGCATCGAGCGGCCTTCGAGCTGCGCGCGGTGCTTGCGCAGTTCCTCGGGGTAGTCGTCCACGTCCGAGGCGATGTAGTGCGTGCCGATGGTGTCTTTAAGAAAGTCGAACCAGAAGACCGAAAGCCTGGTCAGCACCTCGCCCTTGCGCGGAATCGGCGTGGGCAGCACGACGTCGAACGCCGACAGGCGGTCGGTGGCGACCATCAGCAGCTTGTCTTCGCCGACGGCGTAAACGTCGCGCACCTTGCCGCGGGCGACAAGCTCGAGTTCGGGGATGTTGGTTTCAAAAACGACCGATGACATGGCGGGGGTAAACCGCGATCATAGCCGCCCGCGCCGTCTGCGCGCAACCGCCGCATCGCTTAAAGCAAAAGCAGCCCCGCAAGCGCGCCCGCCGCGCCCAGGCCGCCCGCCGCGGCAACCAGCCGCGCCGCGCGGCGGTAATCCTCCGCCGAACCCGCCGGCGGGTCCTGCGCATCGCCCAGCCAGATTTCCGTCACCAACCGCCCCTGTTGCCGGATCGGCCCAATCAGGCGCCGCTGCGCCGCCCCCGCCAGCGCCGCCTCCGCCCAGCCGGCGTTCGGCCCCGGAACCAGAGCGTGCCGCCGCCAACCGACGCGCAGCGCCTTGCGCGCCGAGCAGCCCGGCAGCACCAACGCCGCCGCCGCCGTCAGCAGCCAAGTCAAGCGCGCCGGAATCAGGTTCATCAGGTCGTCCAGGCGCGCTCCGCACCAGCCGAAACGCAGATATTCCGGCGTCTTGTAGCCGACCATCGAATCCATTGTGCTGACGCACTTGAAAAGCGCCGCGCCCGGCAAGCCCGCAAGCGCGTACCACAGCAGCGGCGCAACGAAGCCGTCCGCCAGATTTTCGGCCAGGCTTTCCATCGCCGCCCGGCGGCAGGCGGCGGCGTCCATGTAATCGGTATCGCGGCCGACGAGCTTGCCCGCCGCCTGCCGCGCAGCGCGCAAATCGCCAGCCGCCGCGGCGCGCTCCACCGCCGCGCCGTGCCGCAGCAGGTCGCCCAGAGCAAGCAGGCTGTAGAGCATGAAAACATGGAATACGGCGGCGGCCGCCGGATGCAGCCGGGCCAAGCCGACCAGCAGCGCCGACGCCCCGCCGGCCCAAACCGCGCTCAAAACCGCGAACAGCAGGCAGCCGCCGAACCGCCCGTCCGCCCCGGCCATGCGCAGGCGCGCCTCGACCCAAGTCAATGAAGCGCCCATCAGGCGCACCGGATGCAAGCGGTAAACCGGATCGCCGAAAGCCGCGTCCAACGCAACCGCGGCCGCCAACAGATCGGCCCGCGGCAAGAGGCAATTCAGCTCCACTTGGACTTCCAGCCCAAAGCAACGGCTTGCAGCACGAGCTCGACCGGGTCGCCGGCGGCCGCGGGCAATGCGTCCAGAAACTCCGCCCACCCTTGCGGACGCGCGGCCAGCGAGCAGGCCAGGCAAGCCGCCTGCTGCCGCAGCGCGCCCTGCGCCGCTCCGGCGGGCAGCGTGCCACAGGCGATGCGGTCCAGGACGGCGGCCAAAGCATAGGCGGCCGCGGCCGCGCCGGGTTCGAAAAAAACCGCCTTGCGGTTTTTTTCCAGCAGCGCGTACTGCGCCTCGGGCAGCAGGTCGGCGAGCCGCTCGAGCGCCCGCTGTTCGGTCAGGCCGAAGCGCCCCAAAGCATGGAAAAGGCTTCTGGTCGAAGAGGCTTCCAGGCCGTTCTGCCAGCGCAGCGCCTCGCGCACAGCCTCCTTGACGGCGACGCCGACAAGCTCGCCGAGCTTGACGTGCGGGCTTGTCGATTCCTTCGCCTTGCGCGCCCGGTCGAGCGGCGCGGCGATGCAGAACTGATCCGTGCCGGTGCCCGTGGCGAGCGTCGGCGAATACAGGCTGGGCACGGCCAACTCGGCCAGCGCGGCCGATTTCGCCTCGGTCATCGTCACTATCGCGCGCGCCTGCGCCGCCGCCGTGAGCGGACAATTGAGCAGCAGCATGGTGCAGATTGTCCCGCCGCGGGCTGAAACCTCGCGGTAGCCGTCGTCGGTTTCCGTCCATTGGGCCGGGTCTCCCGCCCGCGCCGCGTTGCCCGCCACGCCGGCGGTCACCAGCGCGTCGGCGCGCATATCCTCGAACGCCCGCCAACGGTGCGCGGCGTAGGACATATCGGCCGCCGTGCCCATCACCGCCGCGCGCTCGGCATCGACGCCCGCCTCGGCGCATATCCGGCGGTGGTAGGCCGCCGGCCCCAAGCCGACGATTTCCTGCTGCCGGGCATCGTCGCCGCGCGCCTCGCAGCTCTGATGATTGACCAGAAAGCGCAAGTCCCGCCGCCAACCGCCGCAGTGCGCGGAAGTGCTCAGCACGCCGTGCGCGGCATGCAACTCCACCACCAGAAAGCGGCCACTGCGCCGCGCCGTGAACAGCGCGCTTTCGTGCAAGGTCTCCACTCGAAATCTGTCGGCCGCCGGCGCCACCGGCGAGATATCTCTCTCGATTATGGTCCGCGGCCCGTGACCCGCAGCGCGGCGCGCCGGCTCACCGTCGGTTTACGCGCCCCCGGTTCGCGTGCAGTCGGGACTCCATGTAGAAATACAGGCTGTGTAGTTGGCTGGAAAAACAGTACCCGCCGCGAAGCTCGGGGTCCATTTCCAACACCCCCAACTTTCTCATGCGAATCAGGAAGTTGTCGAACGCCTTCTTGTCCGCCTGCGGCAGACGCTCGAGGATTTCCGCCCGCGTGAAGCGCATACGCGGCTCGTCGGCGATCCGGCGCAGAATCGAGCGGTAGCTTTCGCTGCGAACGGCGTCGAATACCTGGGGCTCCAGAAACTTCTTGCCAATCGTATCGGCCGCCATGAATATGCCGGCCCACGCCTCACTGTTCTTGATCGCGGGACCGTCGGCCGCGCGCCACACGGCGTCGCCGATCTCGTGCGCCAAAAGCGGCAGCCCGCCAGTGTACTCAACCAGCAAAGCCAGCCCCGTATCGGAAATTTCCGCCTTGCCGCCGCGGAACGACTTGCGGTAGAACTCGGCAACCTCGCCGCCGGACCACGGCGCAATCTCGACCAATTCGAAAATGCGCGCCAGAGACGGCTGGATGCCGATCAATTCGCGCCGCCTTTCTTCGAGGCCGACCACAAGGACGCAAAGCCGGGTCTCTCGGTCGGAAATCGCGATTTCATCCACGGCGCTCTTGAGCCAATTGGCGAACTCGGCGGAGCCCGCCAGCCCGTTGATGTCGTCGAGGATCAGAAAAAGCGATTTCTTGTGTTCCCTGATGTCCTCCAACAAACGCCGGATCGAGGAAACGAAAGTACGCTTGAGCGTTGACAAATCATTGTCTCGAAGATTCAGTTCGAGCGTGACGCCGAAAAGACCGGCTTTGCTGACTCGGTTGCCGAAGAACTCCAGCACTTTCCGGCTCCACGGCCTGTCGGTGCTCTCTTTCACCAGGAGATCAAAGGTGCTGCGCAACATCTCTCCGAGGTCTTGCACGCCGCCCAGGAAAACATGGCAGCCAACCGCGTCATCGTCCGCTTCGACGAGCCGGCGAACGAAGGCGGCCAGCGAGCTTTTGCCGATGCCGCGTTCGCCGCTGACAAAACCGATCCCGAAACGGCCGCGCGCGCTGCCGCGAACCATGCTGCGCAGACGTTCGATCTCAGCGATCCGTCCGATAAAAAACTCAACGGGAACCGGCCGGCCGGGACTGAAACGACTCGATTCGGGCGTCATCGCGCTTTCTCGATTATGACCCGCCGCGGGCAGCTGCGCAAACGCCGGGGAAACCGTCGTCGGCTCCCCCGGTTAGGGAAGGTCTGAATAATACGCAAGCGGGGCAGAGGAAGGATGATGTTGGCGGAAGAGGACGGTTGAGGAGGGGTTGGCAACGAGATTTGCATGGAAATTGTGCTGATTTTGAGCTCTTGGCAGTGATTATGCTCCCGTTTCAGCGGCTTGCCGCCGCTGTGGACGCACTGCTCCTGCGTTGCGCCGCTCAGGCTGCGGCATAACGCTCGGCAATGAGCAGATTGGCCAAGCCGAATAACAGGCTGAGCCGTTCCCTGTTCTTGGCCAAGCCGCGATAGCGAACCTTCGCGTAGCCGAAGCGCCGCTTCACATACAGAAACGGATGTTCCACCTTGGCCCGCACCTGCGCCTTGCGCCGCTCCGCCTGCGCCGCCGCGCTGTCCGCCGCCAACTGCCGCCGCCGGCCGGGCCTCATCGCCACCTGCCAAGCCAGCACACGCTCTCGGTGCTCCGGCCGTTTCTCCACTCCTTGATACCCGGCATCTCCGTGTACCTGTTCCTCCCCGCCGTGCAGCAGCCGCCCCACTTGCGTCACGTCCGCCACGTTCGCCCCCGTCGCCGCCACGCTATGCACCAGCCCCGTCGCCGCGTCCACCCCGATGTGCGCTTTCATCCCGAAATGCCACTGCCGCCCATTCCTTGTCTGCTTCATCTCCCCGTCCCGCTCCCGCCGGCGGTTCTTCAACGACGACGGCGCTTCTATGATGCTCGCGTCCACTATCGTCCCCTTCTGCAAGCGCAAACCCTGCGCCTCCAGGCGCCGGTTGATCTCCGCCAACAACTCTCCGCCCAACTCGTGCTTCTCCAGCAAGTGCCGAAAATGCAAAATCGTCGTCTCATCCGGCAGCGGCTCGGCCAACGACAAACCCACGAAACGCCTCACCGACTCGAGCTCGTACAGCATGTCTTCCATACCCGGATCACTCATGTTGTAGAACAACTGCACGCAGTGGATGCGCAGCATCGCCGACAACTCGTACGGTCGCCGCCCCCGCCCCGCTTGCGGGTAATACGGACGGATGCGCTCCTCCAGCCGCTGCCAGGGAATCAACGCCTCCATCCGCCCCAGAAACTTCTCCCGCCTCGTCTGTTTCTTCTTCCCTTCGTACTCCATGTCCGCAAACGTCCGTTGGCTCATCGCTCTCCCCCTTATTCTCCGTGCCTTCCGCACCCCCCTATTATCCCAACCAGCAGGGCTCTTGTTCAGAGGTTCCCTAGCTGAATGCGGCCGGCGGTTGATGCAACCGCTCACGGGCTTGCGCCAAGTCGTAGCGGGTCTGATAGTGCAGCCAAACATCGGCGGCAGCCCACCCTTGCGCTTCGAGCTTCAGCGCCATGCTCACCGTAACGGGCGCATGGCCGTTCACAATCCGCGACAGCGTAACGCGCGCGACAGCGTAACGCGGCTGACGCCCGGCTTGCCGGCCGCGGCGCCGAGCGTCATGCCGGGTAGTCATGCACGGCGTCCATAATGCCGGACTTGATCATACGGCCCGGATGCAGGGGATTCAGGCGCAGCCAATGCGTATCTTTCATGCCGGCGATCATCGTGTTTTCCTTTCTTGCGATTCGCGCCGCGCCGGTCGCCGGTTCGCCTTCCACTGCTAACAAGCGCCTTCCACCAGCGAGAACAGCCATAAGGCCGCGAGAAGAATCGCAATCAGCGGCAAGCATCCTCCATCGCCCGTTTTCTCTCCCCATTCGACAGCGCCCGCGGGACGCGGATCCGACCCGCCCGTCGAATTCGAAGACCGCGCCCGACCCGGACCGATGACACCAACATAACCATGATCGACGGCGTGGCGAAGGTGGCTGTTCCTTCCGCCCCTGTTGCGATACTGATCGTACGTCATGCGACGGCCCGGTGCTTCCAGGAACAATTGATACGACCCGCTCCGATCTGAACCCGGCCGGTACGGATTACTTCTCGATACGCCCACGAGCGTACAACCTGCAAACCTGCCGCCGCGCCTGCGGGAAGGATCAATTTCATCGGATCGGGGAGTTATACGGAACCCCATTTTCAAGCCTCTTTTCGTGCCGCGCTTGCCCGTAACGCCGAGTACACCGCCATCACGAGGAATCGCAGCGCCCGCGCCTCTCACGCGGTTTCAGGAACAGCAGGCCGCAGTTGCCGCAGGTCATCGCAGCCATCTCGACAGGCCGCGGCGCGCGGCGCGTCGAGCGTAGCGCCTGCCCATCGCTCCAGGACCGCGGCGGACGGCTTGGAAGTCTCCAAACAGGCGCAACAGTACATATACCCATCTCATCGTCCGGTCTCCTTTCGTTGCCTGCCGGACGCAGGCCGCCGCGCCCCAGGCGGCTTTCACAGCCTCGTCGTCTTCGGCCATCAACTGCTCGGCGCAAACGCGGGCCGGAGCTTCGGCAAGCGGTTGATGCAACCGCTTGCGGGCTTGCGCAAGGTTCCAGCGGGTTTGATAGTGCAGCCAAACATCGGCGGCTGCCCACCCTTGCGCTTCGAGCTTCAGCGCCATGCTCACCGTAACGGGCGCATGGCCGTTCACAATCCGCGACAGCGTAACGCGGCTGACGCCCGGCTTGCCGGCCGCGGCGCCGAGCGTCATGCCGGGGTAGTCATCCGCTGCGTCCATAATGCCGGACTTGATCATGCGGCCCGGATGCAGGGGATTCAGGCGCGGCCAATGCGTATCTTTCATGCCGGCGATCATCGTGTTTTCCCTCCTTGCGATTCGCGCCGCGCCCGCAGCCGTTGCGCAAGCAGCGAACCCGAAACCGGGACGGCCGCGGCATAGCGCCATGCGCCGCTATGCCGCGGGTTATGAGCCGCCGTCAGCGGGACGGACGCATCCGCCGCCGCTTTCCGCTGCGTTTGCGCGCCCTGTTGGGCTTGGAAACGATTAGCCGCTTCGACAGCTTCGCTACCGTCACGATCACGCCGGCGGACGAGAGCACCACATAGATGTTCAATCGATCGACGATCCTGCGGTAGGCGTCGGCGCCCATTGCGTTTTTCGCCCGCCGGTGCGCTTCCCTGTTCATGTAGTGCTTGCGTCCCCCGAAGTGGTGAACCACGGCTCCGTAAGCAAGAACGATGTCCACCGCCTCTCGGGGAGTCCCGCGCTGCTGCCGCCGTTTCTTGGCATGCTCCGAAGGAACATAATGAGGTTTCACGGTTTTTCCCTCCGTGATTCCCTTGGATGTGTTTCTACGAAACCATTTGGACGGCTTTGTACAATCGATTCCGTCGGATAGGGGGATCTTCGTTTTTCCATTTGCAAGTCTCCTTTTTTGTGATTTTTGCGGCGCCGGCGCGCCGCTGTTTATCATATACCCGTAAGCCCGCAGCCCGCAAGGAGCCATCCCATGCCCGACACCCCCGCCCCGCGCACCGCCTTCGCCGCTCTGCTCGCCGCCGCGCTGCTCGGCTGTTCCTCCGTCCCCGCCGGTTTCGAGGCCATCCCCCTCGCCGAGTTCGACGACCGCATCGAGGGCGGCTGGGCCGGCCAGATGATCGGCGTCAGCTACGGCCTGCCCACCGAGTTCCGCTTCAACAACCAGATCATCCCCGAAGACAAGATGCCCGCGTGGCAGCCCGAAGACGCGGCCAAAGCCCTCACCAACGACGACCTCTACGTCGATATGACCTTCGCCGCCGTGCTCGACGAAAAGGGCCTCGACGCCACCACCGACGATTTCGGCGCGATGTTCAAGGAATCCGGCTACCGCCTGTGGCACGCCAACCTGGCCGCGCGCCGCGCCCTGCGCCGCGGCGTGCCCGCAACGCTTTCCGGCACGCCCGAATACAACGCCCACGCCAACGACATCGACTTCCAGATCGAGGCCGACTTCATCGGGCTGATGGCGCCCGGGCTGCCTCAGGCCTCGAACGAAATCTGCTGGCGCGTCGGCCGCGTGATGAACTACGGCGACGGCATCTACGGCGGCATGTTCGTCTCGGCCATGTACGCCGCCGCGTTCTTCGAGTCCGACCCTGAAGCGGTCGTGCGCGCCGGCCTCGCCGCCATCCCCGCCGAAAGCCCCTACGCTCAGGTCATCGCCGACACCATCGACTGGAGCAAGCAGCACCCCGGCGACTGGACCGCCGTCTGGCATCTGCTCGAAGAGAAATGGAACAAGCGCGAGCCCTGCCCCGCCGGCGCAACCGCCCCGTTCAATATCGACGCCAAGCTGAACGGCGCCTACATCGCCCTCGGCCTGCTCTACGGCAAGCGCGATTTCGCCGAAACGATGGTCGTCGCCATGCGCGCCGGCCAGGATTCCGACTGCAACCCGGCCTCCGCCGCCGGCATCCTCGGCGTCATGCTCGGCTACGAGGCCATCCCCGACAAATGGAAATCGGGCATCCCCGCCCTGGCCGACAAGAAGTTCAGCTACACCGACTTCAGCTTCAACACAATCGTCGAGAGCACCCGCAAGCGCGCCGTCGCGTTGGTCGAGCGCCACGGCGGACGCCTGGAAGCAGACCGCCTGCTCATCAAGCGGCAGGAACCGCTGCCGGCGAAACTCGAGCTGTGGGACGACTACGGTTCGCCGGCAGAAGAAATCCCCGTCGACGATGCGCGATGGAAGTTCACCGGAGCCTGGGAAAGCGCCGAGGCGAAACGGCGCAACCGAACCTACGCCGTGCGCAAGGCCGCAGCCGCAGGCGCCGAAGCGCAGGTTTCCTTCGAGGGAACCGGCGTCATCCTCGTGGGGCCGTACACCGCCGAGGGCGGTATGGCCGACGTGTATCTCGACGGCGAACTTCACCGCGCGGTTGACGTTTACTCCGACGGAGACATCTACCGCAGCAGCGAAGCCGTGTGGCACGCCTTCGGCCTGTCCGCGGGCAAGCACGCAATCCGACTCGCGGTGCGCGGCGAGGCCCCGCAACACGGAGGCGGAAACGACGTGACGCTGCAGAAACTGATCGTATTCCGCTAAACGAGCCGCCGACGGCCTCGATTCGGGAGGAAACATGAACTTTTCGGCAAAACGCGCCTTCCACCGGCTCGCCTGGGCAATCCTGCTGCCGGCAGCCTTCCCCGTCTGCGCCGGCGCCCAGGTTGCCGATGACCAGGATTCGGCGGACTGGGTCCGCCTCTACGAGCCGCACGCCGACGACGAAATGCCCTACCGCCTGATGCGCCCCGCCGGCTTCGACCCGGACAAGCTCTACCCCGTCATCGTTTCCCTGCACGGCGGCGGCGGCAGGGGCGCGGACAACCGCAAGCAACTGCGCGTCTGGAACCGGCTGCTGGCCGACGAGGAACGCCGCGCCGCTTGGCCGAGCTACGTGCTCGCTCCGCAGACCACCCGCCTGTGGGACGCCGCGCACCTCGAAAAAATCAAGGCCGTCATCGCCGCGCTGCCCTCGGCCGACCCCAACCGAATCTACATCCTCGGGCACTCCATGGGCGGGCACGGGACGTATATCCTGCTGCAAATCGACCCCGGCTACTTCGCCGCCGCGGCGCCCTCGGCCGGCACGGGCCGCACGATGGACGCCGAGTTCATCGACGCCTCGATCATCAAGGACGCGCCCATCTGGGCCTTTCACGGAGACAAGGACAAGACCTGCCCCTACGAGCGCGCGCAAAAACTCTTTGCCGAAATGCAGCGGCTGGGCGGGAACATGAAGCTGACCACCTGGGCCGGCGACGGGCACGGCGTCGCCGCCAAGATGATCGTCGGCGGGGAAAACGGCGGCACGCGGTGCAGCAGCGGCCGCTGCGGCGCCGAATCCGACATGCTGCGCTGGCTTTTCGCCCAGTCGCGCGCTGCCCGCCGATAAAGGCGCGCCCGCCGCGGCCTCAGCGGTAGCGCTCGAGCGGAATCTCGAAGTAGAACAGTTCGCGCCCCGTCGCCAGATCGACGATGCCGGAAATATAGGCCGCCGCCCCGGCCAACGGGTCGTCCGCGCCGGTCCAGTAGTAGAAAAACCCGCTTGCCGTGCTTTCGGGAGTCAGCACCGGCGCGCGAAACTCCCGGTCGGTAATCTCGAACCGCGCCAGCGGCCCTTTCTTGACCCGCGTCCGGCCGAGGCCGGGCAGGCCGGGGATGTTGCGCCGCCGCGGCCGATGTCCGTTGGGGTTGAAATAGGCCAGTTCCTCGCCGCTGACCGGCTCCAGCCCCTCGCGGCCGCCGGTGATGAACCTCACCTTGAGATTCTTCAGGTCGTAGGGATGCAGTCCGGCATTGGTCAGCACCAGCAGCAACGGCATCACGCCGTGCTTGTAGGGGCGCGTCTTGCCGAACGCGTTCTTTTGATCCTTTTCCGAATAAAAAGGCTTGACCGCGACGGTCAGATTGCCCTGCGACTGCTTGCCCGGATAGCGGTCGGCCGTCTTCGCCTTGAAACCGGCCTCCGCCGCAAAAGCCGCGAGCGGCAGCAGTAGTCCGGGAAGGAATCGACGAATCGTTGTTGCCATAATACTCAAGACGCTTGGCCGGCCCCGTTTGTTCTGCTTTCTTTACAACCTTGCGATCACGCTGCTTGCGCCGGCCGCGCTTCCCTGGTGGCTGCTGCGCAGCCGCGCCAAGGAACAGCCCTGGAGCAGTCTGCCCGAAAGGCTCGGCAGGCTCGACGCCCCAAGGAATCGGACTCCCGGCGGCTCGATCTGGTTACATGCCGTTTCGGTCGGCGAAGTGCTGTCCGCGGCGCCACTCTTGCGCCGGCTTCGCGAGCGCTTCCCGGCAACGCTGCTCTACGTCAGCGCGGCCACCGCCGCCGGGCGTCAATTGGCCGAACAAAAGCTGGGCGCAGCCGCGGACGCCGTGTTCGCCGCGCCGCTGGAGTTCCCCTGGTGCGTTGCCCGCGTCTTCCGCGCGCTGCGCCCGCGGCTGCTCATCGTCCTGGAAACGGAAATCTGGCCCAACTATTTTCTGCAGGCCGAACGCTTCGGCGCGCAAACGCTGCTGCTCAACGGACGCATGTCCGACCGCTCGGCGCCGCGCTACGCCCGCCTGCGTCCGCTCTTCGGTCCCGTCCTGCGGCGCGCCAGCGCCATCCTGACGCAAAGCGAAACCGACCGGCAACGCTTTCTGGCCGCCGGCGCGCCGCCCGCGAAAACGCGCGTCGGCGGCAACCTCAAATACGATTTCGACGCCCCTCAAGCCGCCGTCGCCGACGATCTGGCGGCATTCCTGCGCAACGCCGCGCCCGACTTCGTCGTCGTCGCGGGCAGCACCCGCGAGGGCGAAGAAGCCTTGCTGTCCGGGGCTTTCCGCCGAGCGGCGGCCGCCCGCCCGCGCACGCTCTTCGTTGTCGCCCCGCGCCATCCCCAACGCTGCGACGAAGCCGCGCGCGCTTTCGACGGCCTGCCGCTCGTTCGCCGCTCGCGGATTGACGCCGCCGCGCCGCCCGAGCTTCCCGCCGTCCTGCTGCTCGATACCCTAGGCGAACTGGCCGGTCTCTACGCCCTCGCCGACGTCGTTTTCATGGGCGGATCGCTCAACGGCTGGGGCGGCCACAACGTCCTCGAACCAGCGCTCGCCGGGCGGCCCGTCGTTGTCGGGCCGGCCATGCAGAACTTTCGGCAAATCGTCGACGATCTGCTGGCCGGCGGCGGACTCGCGCAAGTCGATTCGGCGGCGGAGTTGCCCGCGGCGCTGCTGCGCCTGCTCGACAACCCCGCGGAGCGAAAGACCATCGGCGAAAACGCCCTGCGCCTGGCCCGCTCAAAGCGCGGCGCGGCGGCCCGCGGCGCGGAGGAAGCGCAAAAGTTGTTCGCCCGAGCCTTGCCCCGCCGCCCGCCGACGCTCGCCCGCCGCCTCGCCCTGCAGGCGCCGGCCATGCTCTGGAGCCTTGCCGCCCGGCTGCGCCTCCAAGCCTACGCAAAAGGTCTGCGCAAGCCGCGCCGCTTGGCCGCGCCGGTGATCTCCATCGGCAACCTGACCGCCGGCGGATCGGGCAAAACCCCTGCCGCCGCCTGGCTTGCGGAGCGCCTCGCCGCCAACGGCGTCCGCGCCGCCGTGCTCACCCGCGGCTACGGACGCGACCGCCCCCGCGCCGTCCATATCGTCCGCCCGGGCGAAAAGATCGACCCCCGCGCCGTCGGCGACGAACCGGCGCTGCTGGCCGCCCGCTTCCGGCGCGCGGCCCCCGGCGCCCTCATCGGCGTGGGCGCGGACCGCTTCGCCGTCGGCCGCCGCCTCGAAGCCGAGGCCGCCCCCGACGTCTTCATTCTCGACGACGGATTCCAACACCTGCGCCTGTCGCGCGATCTCGATATCGTACTGATCGACGCCTCGCAGCCGCTGTTCGGCGATTGCCTGCTGCCGCTGGGCAGGCTGCGCGAACCCGTCCGCGGCCTGCGCCGCGCCGGCGCGATCGTGCTCACCCGCACCGAACCCGGCGGCGATTACGCCGCGCTCGCCGCGGCCGCTCGCCGCTGGAACCCTTCCGCTCCGATATTCCACGCGCGGGCAAAGCCGGCCCGCCTCATCCGCGCGGAAGACGGCGCCGAGCTTCCGCTCGACCGTCTGCGCGGCAAGCGCGTCCTGGCCTTCTGCGGAATCGGCAACCCTGAGGCTTTTCGCCGCACGGCGGCCGGCTTGGGGTATGAAATCGCCGCTTGGCGCGCCTTCCCCGACCACCGCCGCTACACCCCGGCCGACTGCAGCGGCCTCGACGACGACGCGCAAGCGGCCCGCGCCGACGCGCTGCTCGCCACCGTCAAAGACCTGATGAACCTCGCCCCTCCGCTCGGCTTCGCGCAGCCGCTCTACGCGCTCGAAGTCGAGTTCGAAATCGACGAAGCGGAGGCTTTTTCGGCGCTCGCGGCGGAAACGATGCGGCGGCGGGAGCGTTAGGAAGCGGCTTGCGAGGCTGGCATTTCGTCGAGAATCCTGCCCATCCGCTTGCGCGCCCGGAACAGCCGCACTTTCAGGGCATTTTCGTTCGAGCGGTAAATGCCCGTCATCTCTTTCAGCGTGAGCCCCTGCACTTCCTTGAGCGTCAGCAGCCGCTTGTCTTCCTCCGAGGCGCGGGCGAACAACGACTGCAGCAGGTCGCGGGCATCGGCGCGGCGCCGCGCAACGGCCATGTCCTTGCCCGCGGCGGCGTTGTCGGCCAGCCGGATTTGTTCTTCGCTCAAGTCGGCCAAGGGCGAGTCGCAGCGCCTCCGCTCCTTGCGCAGATAGTCGTAAACGGTATTGACGGTCAGGCGGTACAGCCACGTCTCGAAGACCTCGGCGGCGCGCAATTGCCCGAGCGAGCGGTGCAGGCGGATGAAAACCTCCTGGCCGATATCCTCGACAACGTCGCGGCGTCCGGTCATGCGATAGACGGTACCGAACACGCGCTGCTTGTAGGCGCGGAAAACATCGCCGAACGCGGCGTCGTCTCCGCTCTGCGCCCGGCGGATAATCTGAGGATCGACTGACATTCCGTTCCCTGCCTTCCCGACCGGCCTCCGTTCGCCGGCCATGCCGTCAAAGACGGATGCCGAGAGGGAGTCGGTTATCGGGAAACGGTAAAAGCGCGGTAAAAGCGCATTTACAAGCGTTTAACAACGCGGCGGAATGCGGGGGCGGGCGGCGGCAAGCTCAAATGATGTCGAACATCCGCGCCGCCATGGCAAGGATGAAAAGAGTCAGAAAGCTGAGGGTCCAGCGGAATTCGGACTTCAGCGACGCAACTTGCGTGCTGAGCACCGCAACATCGGCCCTGACATCCCGGACTTCGGCCTTCGTCGCAAGTTGCGCGATTGCGTCCTTCGTAGCAAAGTTCTGGAGATCGTCCTTCGTAGCAAAGTTCTGGAGATCGTCCTTCGTGGCAAATTTCTCGAGATCGTCCTTCGTGGCAAATCTCTCGAGATCGGCCTTCGTGGCAAATCTCTCGAGATCAGCCTTCGTGGCAAATCTCTCGACTTCGGCTTTCGTCGCAAGTTGCGCGATGTCATCCTTGGTCGCGAGTTGCGCGAGGTCGTTCTTCGTCGCGAGTTGCTCATCTGCGCGGCTGATGGCCGCGACAATCGCCTCGGCCTGTTGCGGATTGAAGCCGACCGCCTCGAGATCGCGGGCCGCGCTCAGCGTGTCGAGTGAATACATGGCTTACTGCCTTCGGGACATTATACCACGCCAAATCAAACGACAACTTGCCCCAAACCCATTGTCCGGCTACAGCGGCAGAACCGGCCTGCGCGCCGGCCGCAGCGCCGTCTCTCAGGCCGGCGCGATCTTTTCTATCAGGGCGACGTCGCTTGCGTCGAGGCCGTAGAGGTCGTACACGATGCGGTTGAGTTCGCGCTCGTCGGCGGCTGCGTCGGCCGCGGGGTCGGCCTGCTTCGCCCGCTGGATGCGGTTGGCAAGGTTCGCCAAGCGCTTTTTCGTTTCCGGTTTCGCCTGAGCGATGGGCGTACGCTCCATGAAAATACCACTGAACAACATACGCCCGCCGCTGAACGGGTCGCCCAAGCACGGCATCGACAGGCGGAAGTAGATATCCAGGAGCTTCGAATTCAGGAGAGCAAGCAAGTAGCCGTCATCGCCGGGAACGATAAAGCATGTTTTGTTTGCCCAGTACCCATCTCGGTCCAGTGACGCCCGCATCAGTTTTCCGATCTCGGGATAGACGATCTTCGGTCGCTTGAATGCTTCGTGGTAGGCGATGCTTGCCTGCAGCTCGAACCACTTGTAACTGCCCGGAGCCCGTCCCCGCTTGGCGCTGCGGTCGGCTTTCGGCTCCAGATCGGCGCGAAATTGCTGCAGATGTCGCTTGATGGCGGGGTATCGCTCAATGTCCGTGCCCCTGCGCGTGAAAATCACATACATATCCGCCCAATCCATGCGCCAGCGGCGAACATCCCGGCCACTAAGCCACGGCTTTATGAGTTCCGCGCTTTTCGGGTCTTCGGCGATCAGCCGCCCTCGCGTCTCTTCGTCGATAACGAAAGCATCGTTCAAGCCTGTCTTGATGCCGTAACAGATTCTCTCTTCCACATAATCGCCGAGCGGCTCCCCGGCAACCTCGATCTTGCCGCGCAAATGCAGCAATGGAGATAAAATCCAGCCGTCAGAACGCAGATCCGCGACCCGCATGGAAAAGGCGCGTTGCCCGAAGGCTTTTTGCAGGTCCGTTATTTCTTCCTTCGTCTTGATCGGCGCGGCCTGCAACTCCTTGTGCGCGCCTCCCTTCTCCGCCAGAAGGATCGCCGGGTCGGTTCCGGCCTCGAAAACCGGAAGCTCGCCGAAATCGACGATCATGAGCGGCGGGGCGCCGCGCTTCAGGAAAGCCCGCAACGGCTCTCCATAACCCGCGCGCATGAACTTGTTGGAGGTGATGAAGCAGAGCAGCCCGTCCTTGCGCAGGAACTCCACGCCCTTGTTGAAGAAATAGGTATAGATATCGGAAGAGCCTCGGTAAAACTTTCCGAACGCGGCGCGCATCCTCGCCTTGCCGTCAATACGCTCGCCGCGCACATACGGCGGGTTGCCGATGACCGCATCGAAGCCGTCGGCTACGCCGAACATATACTCGGCGTCGAACCAGTCGGCTTTGGCGTTCTGGTCGTAAGGGTCCCAGCGGGCGACTTTTTCGGCGTCGCCGGCGGGCAGGCCTCCCTGTTGCAACTCCGCGGCGAGTTCCGCGCGCAGTTGCCTGTCTCTCTTGCGGCATTCCAGCTTTTTCCGCCGGTTGCCGGCATGGAAATACCGCTCGCGGTTTTCTTGCAGCCGCCGCTCCAGTTGCTTGACGGCAGCGGTTCGCCCGAGGCTCGATTGCGCGGATTTCTCCAACCCGAACAGCGTATTCGCCGCGACGAAGCGGGTCTCCAGGTTGGGCAGCGGCTCGATGCCGTAATTGGGCGCTTTCGGATTGGGTTCCTGCTCGATGGCCAGCGAGATGAAGAAGCGCAGTTTGGCGATCTGGCAGGCGATGGGCTGCACGTCCGCGCCGTAGATAGCGTTCTGAATCAGATAGAGCTTGCGTCCGAAATCGGAATCCCGATAGGCCTCGAAGGTGCGCTCGATATTGCGCAGCGCCTCTTTGCGCGCGGCGTCGCCCCCGTCCCGGAACGCTGCGTCCGCCTTGCGTCCGGCCTGTTCCCTCTGGATTTTCTCCCAGAGCGCATTGTCGGGGTCGAGGCGGCGCAGCGCCAGGGTCAGCTTGTGCAGCACGCCCATCGGAAAAGCGCCGGAGCCGACGGCCGGGTCGAGCACGCGCAGCCCGGCTATCGCCCGCGCCGCGGCCTCGGCTTCATTCGCGTCGAACGATTCGCCGGCGTCGTTGTAATCCAGGAGATAATGCAGGCGCCCGCGCCACGATTTTCCGCCGCCGGCCGCCGATTCGCAGCGTTGCGCCAGCGCTTCCGTCAGCACCTCGTCCACCATGTAATCCACTACCGGGCGCGGCGTGTAGTAGGAGCCGGTCTGCTTGCGCGCCGTTTCGCGGGTTTCCGGGTTGTACCAAGCCAGCAGGTTCTCGAAAGCCCTGCCCAGCAACTCCGGGTCCAGAGCGACTTCCTGCTCGGCGGGCGTGTTTTCCTCTACCGTGAACTTGTAGCGGTTGAACAGAGGAATCAGCCCCCCCCCCCCCCCCCGGACCTTCGACGGCGTCGTCGAAGAACAGGCGGTTGGGGATGGAGAGCCGTTTGCGGTCGTGCCGGTTGTCGGTAAAGCAGTCGATGCGCACGCCGTCCGCGCCGGCAGCTTCGTAACTGTCCAGGCAGTCGAACAGGCCGCCGTTGATGAAGGGCGTTTTCTTGAACAACGCCAGCAAACGCTCGGGGTCGGCGATTTCATCCTTGCAGCGGTAAAGCGAGGGGTTGCGGTGGTCGGCCGGGTTCGCCCTGCTGAAGCGGCGCTGTTCGATCGGCGTGTTCAGCGTGGCGAAAAACAGGTTTTGCAGCACGGCGCGGTAATACGAATCGCCGGCGTTGCGGTCGTAATCGTTGAGCAGGCCGCGCATCTCGTTTTCGACGAACAGTTCTTCGGCGATCAATCCCTTTTCCTTGATGAACCAGATGAACAGCAGGCGGGTAATCAGGCGGATGACATGTTCCTCGGCG
The DNA here is from genome assembly GCA_965242705.1 of Bryobacterales bacterium. Lineage (GTDB taxonomy): Bacteria > Acidobacteriota > Terriglobia > Bryobacterales > UBA6623 > CATQHP01. The sequence continues at coordinate 1,731,358 of OZ251486.1, read as the reverse complement.
GGAACGCCGGCGGGAAAGACGGCCTCGCTTGCGGCGCGCTTGAACCAATCGAACAGATCGCGATAAAACTTGCGGTTCAGTTCCCTGGCGTCGAGCGCATCCAGCCAAGCGGCCAGCAGGCCGTCGAAGTTGCGCGGCTTGCCGCGGCTTTCCATCCACTGCAGCCGCTCGGGCAGAGCCAACGCGGCCAGCGCGTCGAGATGGACGCGGTGGGGGTTGGCGGGGTCGATTTCGCGCAGCAGCGAGACGCTGCCCAGCACGTCCCGCTCGGGGTTCAGCCGGTTCGCCCGGCGATGCGCGAAAGCCAGAGTGAGCTTGCCGGCGGCGGTGCGGAACAAGACCGCGGTGGGCATGGGCAGCCGCTTGTTGATCTCGCGGGTGAACGCGGCGTACCCGCTGCGCGGACAGGATGCGCCGTGCAACTCGACGGCGGCAAAGAGAAAACTCTTGGCTATGCCCGAGTCGAAAGCGGCTGCGGCGTCCGGATCCGTTTCCGCGATTTCGTCATCGGTAATCTGAAAGAGGATGCGCACGGATTGCGCGCCGGCGCGGAAGCCGCGCTCCGACCGGGTATGCGCATTCGGGGCCGGAAAATCCGCGAGGAAATCGTCCACGCCGCCCGTCCGCCCCGCCGGCGAGCGCTCGCTGCGGTAGCCCAGAGCGGCCAACAGATCGCCTGCCTTCTCGGCAAAGTCCCCGGCGGGGACGGCGGTCAGCGCGGCTGCGATCGCCTTGCGCCTGTTCGCGTTGTTCATCGCGGTTCATCTATTGTCCGCTGCTTGTCCATGCCATTTCAACCACATGCCGTTTCAACCACCGGCGGCGACGCGCTATGCTGAAGGAAGCGCCGCCGGATTCGTTGCCGGCGCCGCATGCGCCCGTAGCTCAGCCGGATAGAGCGCTTGCCTCCGGAGCAAGAGGCCGCAGGTTCGAATCCTGCCGGGCGCGCCACTCTCCCGCAGCAACCGCATTCCCCGCTTGGCGGCGGCCTCAAGACAAGCGCTAGAATGGCTGCGCACCCGGAGGTTGCCGCCCATGACGCATTCCCGAATGAACCGCCGCGGCTGGCTGCGCGGCCTGGCCGGCGCCGGAGCGCTTTTCGGCCTGGACGCCCTGTTCACCGCCGAGCGCAGCGACGCCGCCGCGGTCGGGCCGAACGACGCGATTCAGGTAACCCGGGTCGAAGCCTTCGTGCTCAGGAACTCGTGGGCGTTCGTCAAGGTTTCCACCGACGCGGGCATTTCCGGTTGGGGGGAGATGCTGAAAGACGACGCCAAGGCCTGCGCCGCCGGAGCCCTGGAAGTCGGCGATTATCTCGTCGGGCAAGACCCCTGCCGCGTCGTCCATCACTGGCAGGCCATCCACCGCGGCGCCTTCTACCGCGGCGGGCCGATCAAGACGGCGATTTCCAGCGGCATCGATCAAGCGCTGTGGGACATCAAGGGCAAGGTTTACGGCGTGCCCGTGTACAAGCTGCTCGGCGGGCCGACCCGCGACCGCGTCCGCGTTTACGGCACGATCGACGAGAAAACCGGCGTCAACGCCATGAAGACCGGCCCGCGGGGCGAAGAGCGCAAGGCGATCAAGTACGTCGAGGGGCGGAAATACGTCGATGAAGTCGTGGAGCGGTTCCGCGCCCTGCGCGAGAAATACGGCTCCGAGGTCGATATCGGCCTCGACTTCCACGGCGCCGTGCAGCCGCCGACGGCGCTGCTGCTGATGAAGGCTCTGGAACCTTACAACCCGTGGTTCTACGAAGAGATCGTGCAGGCGCTCAACGTCGACGTCATGGCCGAATTGGCGCGCAAGACCCATGTTCCCATCGCCACAGGAGAACGCATCTTCACCAAATGGGGATTCAGGGAAATCCTGGAGAAGCGCGCCGCTGCCATCTTGCAGCCGGACGTCTGCTACGCCGGCGGCATCACCGAATTGAAGATCATCGCGGGCATGGCCGAAGCCTATTACACGCCGTTGGCTCCGCACAATCCGCAAGGCCCCTGCTCGCTCGCGGCGAGCCTGCAAATCGCGGCGGCGATTCCCAATTTCCTCATTCAGGAACGCGGCGACAACGAATATGCCGACCTGTTGGCCAAGCCGCTGCCGCCGGTGCGCAACGGACACCGTCCGCTGCTGACCGACCCCGGCCTGGGCATAACCATCGACGAGGACAAGCTGATGGCGCAAGTCGGCGAGCCGCGCGAGTACCGCCCGCAATTCGACCCGGACGACGGCTCCGTGGTGGACTGGTAAGAGACGGGGTGGATTGGTAAGAACGGCCGCGCGGGCCGCCTATTCCCGGCGGGGGCTATTCCCAGCGGGGGCGCGGCGCCGCTTGCGACTTGCGCGCCCGTTCCGGGGGAATGCGCGCGCCGTGCTCGGGCATGGACTCCAGGGCGGCCTCCAGCTTGACGCGGATATCCCGCGTATCCGCGCGGCCCGCCGCCAGCGGACGCTCTTCGCGCGGGTCGGCCTGCAAGTCGAACAACTCGCCGCCGGCGTAGAGCTTGTAGCGCTTGCCGCGGGCGTAGCGCACTTCCGGGTTGGCATAGGGCGTATCGAACGCATCGGCGAACGGCCGGGGGAAATAGTAGGTATAGTGCCATTCGCGCGGTTTGCCCGGCGCGCCCAGCAGTTGCGGCTGGAAACTGCGCCCGTCAAGTTGCGGGCGGTTCGGCAATGGCAGTCCGGCGGCGTCCGCCAGCGTCGGCAGGAAATCGGCGAAATCGATGAGGTCGTCGATTTCCCGTCCGCCCGGAACCGCGCCCGGCATGCGCACGAAAAGGGGGACGTGCGTCCCGGCGTCGGTGGGCGCGCCCTTGTCGCCGCGGATGGCGCGCCCGTCGAGCGTGGAATAGAGCCTGTGGTGCGTACCGTTGTCGGCGGTGAAGATCATCAGGGTTTTCTCGAGCAGGCCGAGGGCTTCGAGCTTGTCCTCGAAGCGGCCGACGATTTTGTCGGTGTAGGCGACCATGTCTTCGAAGTTGCGCTGGACGTCTTCCGAGTTGCGGTCGGCGGAGTCGGGCGTGGGCACGAAAGGCGAGTGGACGAGCGCCATCGGGTAGTAGGCGAAAAACGGCCGGCGGCGATTTTCTTCGATGAAGTCGAGCAGGAACTCGGTAAAAATGTCGGGGCCGTAGTCGTCTTCCGCAACCTGCATCAGCTTGCCGTTGCGCTCGAGCGAGGGGTTCCAGAAGCGGTTGCGTCCGGTGAGCGGGGTATTCCACAGGCAGTACGTGTCGAAACCGCTGCCGGCGGGCATGCCCGGGGCGCGGCCGCTGCCCTGAAGCTGCCATTTTCCGGCGATGGCCGTCGCGTAGCCGGCTTCGCGGAAAAGGTCGGCGAAGGTGTATTCGCCCGGGCTGAGCGCGCCGAAGTCCGTATAGTTGCGGACGTTGCTTTTGCCGGTCATCAGGGCGACGCGGCTGGGCGTACACAGCGGGGTCGAGTAGCAGCGGGTGAACTTGACGCCGCTATCGGCCATCTTGTCGAGTCGGGGCGTGCGGTACTGCTTGCTGCCGTAGGCGCCGAAGCACTCGTAGCCCACGTCGTCGGCCATGATGAGCACGACGTTGATCGGCCTTTGCTGGGCGAAAGCGGAAACCAAGGCGAGCGCGGGCAGAGCGAAAAGCAGGCGGAGCATCGCCCCGCAGTATAGCCGACGGCATTCGCGCCGGCAGGGCGGGTCAGCAGGGCAAAAACGTAAAGCAGAGCACGCCGAGAACGAACCACAACACGACATAGACCAAGTTGTAGCCGATGTAGATGCGGAAGTCGATGCGGGCGATGCCGGCGGCGATGACCGCCCAGAACGGCGAAACGAGATTGCCGACGTGGTCGCCGACGCTCAACGCCAGCAGGCCGCGCTGCGCGCTGACGCCCACCGCCGCGGCGGCCTTGGTCGTAATGAAGCCCTGAATCACCCACTGGCCTCCGCTGGAAGGCACGAAGATTGAAACGACGGCGGCCGCCAGCGCCGTGAGCAGCGGAAAGGTATGCGCGTCGGCGATGGAAGCGGCGTACGAAGCAAAATCGGAGCCGACCGAGGTGTGCTGAATCAGGCCGGCGCCGCCGGCGTACAGATGGTAGAGCACGATCACCGGCCACGCGGTCACCACGGCGGCGGGCAGCGCCCTGGAAAAACTGCGCACGCTGCCGTGAAACACCAGGCAAAGCAGCAGCAGCGTGGTGTTCAGCGAGTTGAGCTCGAGGCCGCCGCCCTTGACCGCGGCGTGGTAGGCCAGCCAACCGGCGAGGCCGAGCGCCAGCACGACGGTCGGCAGGCGGTGCGATTCGAGGCGCGCGGCCGGAGTCGCCGCGGGCTCGTCCGCGCCGCGTTCCCCTTCGGCGGCGCCGCCGTCCGGCCCGGCGTCGGCCAGAGCGCAGGCCTGAGGAAATTGCGAAATCGGGCGGGGATTCCGCGGCAGCAACAGGCGCGCGGCGGTATAGCTCGCAACAAGAAACAGCGGCAGGAAAACCAGTGTCGCGGGAGCGAAAATCGTGGTCGTTGGCGGCATCAGGCCGGTCACGTCCTCAAGGAAATGGCCGGGCGTGTTCATCAGCAGCGGCGCGCTCGCCGAGAAGCCGAATTGCCAGATTGCCCCGGCCGCTCCTCCTGCGGCCAGCAGAAAGGGGAAATCGACGGGGCGGCCCCTGCGCTCGGCCTGCCGGGCAAAGTGGACCGCGACCAGCGGCCCCATAGCCAGTCCCAGCCCCCAATAGCAATAGGAGAGCGCTCCGTTGGTGAGCATGGCCAGAGCCAGCGTTTGGCCGGGATCGCGGGGCAACCGCGACAGGGTCACGATCAAGCGGCGGAAAAACGGCGTGGCCGCCAGCGTCGAACTCAACACGAGGATGAGCGTCATCTGCATCGTAAAAGGCAACAGCATCCACAGCCCGCGGTAATAGGCGTCGGCGGTTTCCGCGGGAGTATTGCCGATAAGCAGCGCCGTGCCGGCCACGGCGGCCGTCAAGACGATGGCCGCGGTCATCGCGTCGGGGATCAGTCCGCCGATGCGCGTTGCGGCGGCGGTAAAGCGGTCGCCGCCGGCGGAGCGGACGGTTGGCGGGGAATCCGATCGATCGGTCATAATGCGCGGCCCGCTTCCCTGCTCGGGGAGTGATCGAGCCCGAGTTTATTCGAGCGCCGAAGCGCAAAAGTTATACTATCGCCGGGAATCATGGTATCCCGAACGACTCCGGCGGGTCTGGCGGTTTGTCTGGCGGCGGCGGCAGGCTGCGCGCCGCCGGCCGGCGAAACCGCGCAGCGCCCCCCGAATTTCGTAATCATCCTCGCGGACGATCTGGGGTACGGCGACCTGGGCTGCTACGGCAGCGCGCGCAACCGGACGCCGCACATCGACCGACTGGCCGCGGAAGGGCTGCGCTTCACCGATTTCCACTCCAACGGGCCGATGTGTACGCCGACGCGCGCGGCGCTGCTGACCGGCCTCTACCCGCAGCGTTTCGGGGCGGAGTTCGAGGCCGCCCTTTCGGGCCGGACGCACTACGATACGGGGCTGCCGCTCGATGCGTTGACCATCGCCGAAGCGCTGGGCAAAGCCGGCTACGCTTGCGGGATGTACGGCAAATGGCACTTGGGCTACCATCCGCCGTTCATGCCCGACAGCCAAGGGTTCGACGACTTCCGCGGCCTGACCTCGGGCGGCGGCGACCATCATTCCCACATCGACCGCTCCGGCAGGAAAGACTGGTGGCATAACAGCGAGATCGACATGGAAGAGGGCTACAGCGTCGATCTCATCACCCGCCACAGCGCCGCCTTCATCGAGCAACACGCCGACCGGCCTTTTTTTCTGTACGCGCCGCACCTGGCCATTCATTTCCCCTGGCAGGGGCCGGGCGAGAGCGGCTACCGCGTGGAAGGCGGCGATTATTGGGATCTCAGCAAGCTCGGCATCCACGAAAGCAAAGACGTTTCAGCAAAGGTGCGGGAGATGGTCGAGGCCATGGACGGCAGCGTAGGCGTTATCGTCGAGACGCTGCGCCGCCTGGGACTCGCGGAAAATACGCTGGTGTTCTTCACCTCCGACAACGGCGGATATCTGACCTATCAGGGCGGCTACCGCAACATTTCGAGCAACGGCCCGCTGCGCGGCCAGAAGGGCGACGTTTACGAAGGCGGCCACCGCGTGCCGGCGATCGCCTGGTGGCCGGGGCGCATCGCCCCCGGCGTCAGCGGCGAGACGGCGGCGGCGTTCGACCTGTTTCCCACGCTGATGGAGTTGGCCGGGGCGCCGCGGGACGGCCTCGCTTTCGACGGCGCAAGCCTTGCCGCGCTGCTGCTCGAGGGCGCGCCGTTGGCCGAACGCAGCCTCTTCTGGAAGATGCGCGAGAAACGGGCGATGCGCCGGGGCGAATGGAAGCTCGTGCGGCACGGCGGCGGCGCGCCCGAGCTCTACGATCTGGGCGCGGACATCGGCGAACGCAACGACCTCGCCGCGGGCGAACCGGCGCGCGCAAGCCGCATGGCGGCGGAAATAGCGGCTTGGGAAGCGGCCGTTGCCAAGCCATAGCGCTCGTTTGCTGGTAAGATTGTGAGGGAAATTGCCATGACTTACAGACGGGCGGCTGCGGTTCTCGCGGCGGCGCTGCCGGCGGTTGCGCCGGCGCAGGCCCAAAACCGCGCCGGAGAACGGTTTTTCGAGGAAAACATTCGGCCGCTGCTGGCGGCCAATTGCTACGCCTGCCACGGCGAGCAAAGCCCCCAGGCGCAGGGCGGCCTGCGCGTCGATTCGCCGGACGCAATCCTCGCCGGCGGCAACGCCGGGCCTCTGGTGGTTCCCGGCAAGCCCGAGCGCAGCCTGCTGACGCGCGTCCTGAGCCATGAGGGCGAACTCAAGATGCCGCCGACGGGCAAGCTCGCGGCGGGCGGCCTTGCCGCGGTCGAGCGCTGGATTCGCATGGGCGCGCCGATGCCCGAGGCGACGGCGGCCCCGGCCGCTTCAGCCGCCGGGAGCGCCAACGGGCACTGGGCGTTCTCGCCCCCGCAGCGCCCCGACCCGCCCGCCTCAAGCAGCGATTGGGCGCTGACCCCGATCGACCGCTTTATCGAAGCGAAACTCTCGGCGGAAGGACTGACGCCGTCGCCGGAGGCCGGCCGCCGGACGCTCGTTCGCCGCGCGTACTTCGATCTGCTCGGCCTGCCGCCGAGCCCCGCAGACGCGCGCGCCTTTGCCGCCGACCCGTCGCCCGAAGCCTACGCCGCGCTGGTTGACCGCTTGCTGGCCTCCCGGCATTTCGGCGAGCGCTGGGCGCGGCATTGGCTGGACGCGGCGCGCTACTCGGACGAAGGCTTCCAAGCGCGGCCGTTCCCCATCTCGTGGACTTACCGCGACTGGGTGATCGACGCCTTCAACGACGACATGCCTTACGACCGCTTCGTCACGCGGCAAATCGCGGCGGACCTGACCGGCGGCGACCGGCGGCATCTCGCCGCGTTGGGTTTCCTGACCGTGGGCATCAACCTTCCCCGCCCCACGGACGTACCCGAAAATCTGGACGACAGGATCGACGTGGTGACGCGCGGGTTCCTGGGGCTGTCTGTCACTTGCGCGCGCTGCCACGACCACAAGTTCGACCCCATCCCGCAAAAGGATTACTACTCGATCTACAGCATTTTTCTCAACTCGCCGGATGTGCTCGAACCGGTGCCGATCGAGGACGCGGCCGGCGGAGGCGAAACGCAGTTCTTCCAGAAAAAACTGAAAATGCGCCGCGAGTGGCTCGATACATACCGCCGCGAGCGTCTGGATTGGCACACCGCCGAGTTCCGCAAGCCCGAGACGCTGGAACGCTACATCGGCTCCGCGTGGACCGGACGCAATCTGTCGAACCGCCAACTGGAGGCTCTCGGCAAGGAAAACAGCCTGAACCAGTACCTGCTCGAGCGCTGGCGCAAATACCTGCTCGATCGAGAAGACGAGGGATCGGCCCTTGCAGCCGGACTGGACGAGGCCGCCGGGGCGCAAGCCCTCGCCGCGCGGCTGGCGGCGGCCGACCGCGCCGAGCCGTGGCCCGACGCCGCGCGCGAACGCCTGCGGCAGGCGCTGCGCGGCGCCGACGCGCCGACGAACGTCCCGCTCGAAGATTTCTGGTGGATTCAGAACGAAGGCGACTCCAACGTGATGAAGGCGCTCAAATGGCAGTACCACGGCGTCATGACCGATTGGAGTTTCCGCGGCGGCCCGCGGCACGCGATGGCCGTTACCGAGGCCGCCAAACGCCAGCCGGCCTATGTCTTCGTGCGCGGGAATCAGCACGACAAGGGCGCGCGGGTCGAGCCGCATTTCATCTCGGCGATCTCCAATGAGCCGTTCCGCAAGGGCAGCGGACGGCTGGAACTGGCGCAGGCAATCGCGAGCGCCGACAACCCGCTGACGGCGCGGGTGATGGTCAACCGCGTCTGGCAGCATCTTTTCGGCGAAGGCCTGGTGCGCACGCCGAGCGATTTCGGCGCGCGCGGCGAGACGCCTTCGCATCCCGAATTGCTCGACTACCTGGCGACGACCTTCATCGAGGAAGGCTGGTCGGTGAAAAAGTTGATTCGGCGGGTGATGCTCTCGCGCGTTTACCGCCAACGCAGCGGCGATTCGCCGGACTGCGCGGAGATCGACTCGACGAACCGCCTGCTGTGGCGGCAAAACCGCCGCCGCCTCGATTTCGAAGCGCTGCGCGACTCCATGCTGGCCGCCGCCGGACGTCTCGACCCCGCCGTCGGCGGACCTCCCTTCGCCCTGGAGGCGCGCCCCTCATCGCCGCGGCGCTCGATCTACGCCTATATTTCGCGGGAAGAACCGTCGGGGCTGATGCGCTCGTTCGATTTTTCCAACCCCGAGCAGCACACGGCGCAGCGCTCGCTGACGACCGTGCCGCAACAGGCGCTCTTCCTGCTCAACAGTCCGTTCGTCGGCGAACAGGCGCGGGCCATCGCCGCCGGCCTGACCGCGGCCGACGACGCCGGAAAGATCGGCGAGCTTTACGAGCGGCTGCTGGGCAGAGAGCCGCGCCCCGCCGAGTCGGCGGCTGCCGAGCGCTTTATCGGCGATCACCCCGGCCCGGCGGCAAGCGAGCCGCCGCCCGCGGACCCCTGGCGCTACGGCACGGTTCGATTCGACCCGGCGGCGGGAAGCGCAAGCGGCTTCCGCGAGTTCGGCTACCGGCAGGGCGAACGCCTGCAGCACGGGGCTATCCTGCCTGCCCGAAACGGAGGGCGGGCTTCCCTGACCGCGCGGGGCGGCGCTCCGGGAGACGACCTTGCCGCGGCGGTGACGCGGCGCTGGATATCGCCCATCGACGGGCGCATTTCGATTACGGGAACCCTGAACCACCCCATGAGCGACCAGGCGCAGCGCTTCGCCTACTCGAACGGCATTCGCGGCTGGATCGTATCCGGCCGGCGCGGCGCGATCGCCGGTTGGACGCTCGCGGGCATGCAGTCGGCGACCGATATCGAGCGGCTCGAAGTCCGCCGCGGCGAAACCATCGACTTCGTTGCGGACTCGCGCGGCGATTACGAATCGGACAATTTCACCTGGGCGCCGGTAATCGAAGAAACGCTCACCGCCGAACAGAAAAAGAGCGGACGGAAGGCGCAGCGCTGGAGCGCCGAAGACGACTTCCGCCTGCCCGCCGAAGAGCCGCTCGGCGCCTGGGAACAGTACGCGCAAGTCTTGCTGATGACCAACGAGTTTGCGTTCGTGGACTGAAGACGGAAGAAACGCCATGCAATTCCTTGTTCCTCCCAATGACGGCGTGAGCCGCCGCCGTTTCCTGCGCGAATCGACGATGGGCATGGGCGCGGCGGCGCTGGCTGCGATGCAGGCCGACGCGGCGCCCGCGTTCGACCCCTCCGACCCGCTGGCGCCGAAGCAGCCGCCGCTGCCGGCGAAAGCCAAACGGGTCATCCACATCTTCATGAACGGCGGGCCGTCGCAGGTCGATACCTGGGACCCCAAGCCCGCCCTGCAGAAGTACGCGGGCAAATCAATCCCCATTCATTTGCGCACCGAGCGGCCGACCGGCGCGGCCTTTCCCTCGCCGTTCGCCTTCCGCAGACACGGACGCAGCGGCATCGAGGTCAGCGAGATCTTTTCCAAGGTCGGCGAGCACGCGGACGACCTGTGCGTCATCCGATCGATGCATACCGACGTGCCCAATCACGGCCCCTCGCTGATGATGATGAACACCGGCACGACGCAGTTGTCGCGGCCGAGTTTCGGCTCATGGCTGACCTACGGCCTGGGCACGGAAAACCGCAATTTGCCGGGATTCATCGTTCTGTGCCCGGGCGGTTATCCGATCTGGGGCGCCAAGAATTGGCGCTCGGCGTTCCTGCCCGGCGCGTACCAGGCCGCGCACGTGGATACGAAATACCGCGAGCCCGAAAAGTTGATCGCCAACGTGCGCAGCCGCTTCAGCGAGCGGGGAGCGCAGCGGCGGCAACTGGATTTGCTGGCCGAGTTGAACCGGGAACACAGCGGACAGCGGGGAGAAGATGCGCTGCTGGAAGCCCGCGTCCAGTCGTTCGAGCTGGCTTACCGCATGCAGGCGGAGGCCGCGGATGCGTTCGACGTCGGCGCCGAGCCGCTGAAAATCCGCGAAATGTACGGCGAAACGCTGCACGGACGGCAGATGCTGATCGCCCGCCGGCTGCTGGAAAAAGGCGTGCGTTTCGTGCAGGTCTGGCACGGGGCGGGCCAACCCTGGGACAGTCACAACGAAATCGAAGCCAACCACCGCCGCCTGGCCGGCCAGTGCGACCAGCCCATCGCCGCCCTGCTGACCGACCTCAAGCAGCGCGGCATGCTCGAAGACACGCTGGTCATCTGGGGCGGCGAATTCGGGCGCACGCCCGTCGTCGAATTGACGACTTTCGGCGCAAACACCGGTAAAAACGGACGCGACCACAACTCATACGGGTTTTCGATGTGGCTGGCCGGCGGCGGCGCGCGGCGGGGGTACGTCCACGGCGCGACGGACGAGTTCGGCTTTCGCGCGGAGCAGGACAAGGTTCACGTCCACGACCTGCACGCCACGCTGCTCCATCTGTTGGGCTTCGACCACGAGCGGTTCACCTACCGCTACGCGGGCCGCGACTTCCGGCTGACCGACGTTCACGGCCGCGTGGTGCGCGAGCTGCTGGCGTAGGGGCCAAAAGCCGCGGGCGGGCCGCCAGTCGGTCGGCTGCGCCAACACCTACGCCGACCACTGCTTCTTCTGATAGTCGAGCAATGTCTGCCCGGTCAACTTCTCTGTCGCGTTATTGAGCCTGGCGAAGAACACTTCCTGTTGCTCTCCCTTCAAGGTCGTTGCGAAGACGGGCTTCGCTCCGGGCTTGACACCGATGCAGGCGACCGTCTTCCCGTCGATGACGGCGTAGCGCACGTCCATATCCGTGACTGCGACCTGATTCACGCTCCTGGACACAATATCCGTCAGCCAGAGTTCCCATCCATCGCGATTCCCATGCCTGACAAACGGGTAGTCCTGCTCGATGCCGACTGCTTTTCCGTTATCGTCCACGCCGACCAGCAACGTTCCCCCCGCCCCGTTCATGAACGCACAAATCGTCTTGACCAGCGCCCACTCGATCGCCGGGTCTTTTTGTCCGCTATGAAGATTCTTCCTTCCGGTCGATTTGAACTCGACTGTTCGTTTTTCGCCCCCTTCGATAAGCTCATTGACGTTCGGCGCATTGTCCTGTTCGGGGAACGGACTTTCGTCCTTGTGCTCGCTGCGGTTCACCGGCTTGCCCATCGCCTCTTCGATCCGGCGCAGCAGCCGCTCGAATCGCTGGTTGAAGAACGATGCGAAATCGTCCCGCCGCAGCGACGACGGATCGACGTCGTGAGATCGAAAAATGCCGTCGAGGGTTTGGCTGTCCATTCCATTGTTGGCTCCCAGGCTTTTCAGATAGACGCTGGGAGCATTTCCGCCGATAAAGCGATTCGTACGCGCACCGATCGCGGTCTTGTTCACCACACAGTTCGAGACATCATTGATTTCCTGATTGCCCTGTTGCTCGCACCAGTGCGTTGGAAATATGTGGTGAATATCGATTGCGTGATCGAAATACGCTTCTACGCCGAGCGGCGCGCCGGTCAGAAAATCCCGGCCGCCCTGCTGCATCTGTAGTGCGTGCAACCCCTTGTACGCAGCGCTTCTGCGCGTACTCAGCGTGAGCAGGCGTTCCGCTTGAAATTGTGCGTCTCGCACGGTTCGCGGCGTATCGCCGCCTTCGGTCCACGCCACGCAGTCCTGAAGATCGTTGGCGAACCGCGTCTCGGTCGAATGGCCGTACATCTCACCGAACACGCCGCACCAGAACCATTGCCGGAGACGCTGCCAATTCACAAACGCGGAAGCTTTCTCGCCCAAAAGACCAAAGAGCGCACCCAGCGGGATCAACTGCGTTGCGTATGGAACGTCCCGACTACTGAAGATCGATTGTCCGTGAAGGAACGGAATCATGCGCTGCAGACCTTCCGAAGCTGTGTCCGCCCATCTCCGGTACTCGGACAACGGGAGGCGCAAGATATCGCGCCGCTTGCAGGACACGGCCGGCGCAGTTTCGTCCGCGCGGTTCTCGGCGAGGTGCTTGCGCCGCTGATCGTGTGTGGACAACAGCGTCACGGCCTGCAGAAAATTGCTCTCCCGGAACCCGCTGAGTATCTTGTGTTGCTCGAATTCCTTCTCCCGTTTCTCCCAATCCTTGCGAAGATCGAAGTCGTCTACGGCGTAGGTTGCGGTCAGCAACTCGAAAACGGTAAGCGTGACTCCGCCCGTGTTGACCTTCTCGAAAACTCGACAGACAGCCTCCTTTTGGGTGGATTTGGCGAGTTGGATCGTCGGAACCTGGTAGAACTGAAACGGGGCTACGATCTCTGCCTGAAACTGCTTCCATTTTTCGAATCGGTCCGGCTGCTCGCCCGGACCCGACTCCAGAAAGGCCATCTGCCAATCCATCGTCTCACCAGGGTCGAACACGATGTCCAGCGGGAACATTTCCGCCGCGATTTCCTTGTCGCGGGAACTGATATCAAACACGACCCCGCGGCCGAAATCAGTGCGCAAAATACGATCCTCAGGCACGCTGACAATGGCTTCTTCCTCCCTGTCGGCGTTCTGGTCTATCGATTTCCCGATACTCGCGTAATAGTGGCGATCAATCCGTTTGCCTCGGGCGTCCCGCGTGGGCACCGGATCCTGGGACATCAGCGCCAAGAACAAAGACGTCACGCGCTGTTGGCCGTCGAGGAGCAGCGAACCCGGCTGCTTCGGATTGCAGTTGACACCCTGGATCAGACGAGGAGCAAAACGAACTTCCGCGTTTCCGGTCTCAAGGGTCATGATGGCGCCGATGGGGTACGACGACGAAATAGAGGCCAGCAGGCTTCGGATGTGGTCGTCGTCCCAGACCCAGCCGCGCTGGAAGTCCGGCAACTGCAGTACTCCGTTCTTCGCTTGCCGCAACAATTCTGCGAGCGGCAATTCCTTGGCGTCGAATTTCTTTTCCATGTTTTCCTTATGCCGCCCATTTCATTGCGTCAGTTTGGCGAGGGGGCAGCCGCAAGTCGAAACGTTGATCGTAACATGCGGTCCATGTGCGGAAAGAGGCTTCCCGACGTTCACGCCCGCGTGGTGTGCGAGTTGCCGGCGTAGGGGCCAAAAGCCGCGGGCGGGCCGCCAGTGGGGCGTGAGCGTCACCACCTACGCCGGCCACTGCTTCTTGTGATAGTCGAGCAATGCCTGCCCGGTCAACTTCTGTGTCGAGTTGTTGAGCCTGGCGAAGAACACTTCTTGTCTCTCCCCCCTCAAGGGCGTCGCAAAAACGGGCTTCGCTCCGGGCTCGACGCCGATGCAAGCGACCGTCTTCCCGTTGATGACGTGGTAGCTCACGTCCATATCCGTGACTGCGACCTGATTCACGCTCCTGGACACAATATCCGTCAGCCAGAGTCCCCATCCGTCGCGGTTCCCATGCTTGACGAACGGGTAGTCCTGCTCGATGCCGACTGCCTTTCCGTTATCGTCCACGCCGACCAGCAACGTTCCCCCCGCCCCGTTCATGAACACACAAATTCGACTTTACCAGCGCCCACTCGATCGCCGGGTCTTTCTTCTCGACTTGGGATAGCCCCGTACCTCGTTTCCTTTCTCATCCTCCACGCGCAAGCGCCCGCGGTTGAGGTCCCACTGGACGTGATGCCCAACGGGATCATTTTTGTCCGTGCCCTCGGCGGCGTAAATCTCCTTCAGCGTTCCGTAGCCGATCCCTTCGGGATAGCGCAAGATGATGTCGTACACCTCCCCGCCCTTGGCGTTCTCTCTCCTGGGGTTCTCCTTGAGAAGGGCGAATATCTTGTGATTGTCCTTGATTTTCCAGGTGAAATCACCTTCGTAAGCTGCCATCTTTCCTTCTTTCCTTGTTCCCCTGCGCCTCGCGCCAGTATCTTGGAAATATGCGGTGTATGTCGATCGCATGATCGAACGTCAATCGTAACATGCGGCCCATGCGCGGAAAGAGGCTTCCCGGCGTTCACGCCCGCGCCGTCTGCCGGTTGCCGGCCCTCACGCCGGCGGCGATAACCAGACAGATCCACAAGGCTTGCGCGGCCAGCAGATGGACGAGTTGCAGCCAAGCCGGCGCCGCCAAAGCGATATTGAGGAACCCCAGCGCGACTTGCGCGGCGGCCGTATGCATCGCCGCCTTGGCCCAGCGGTCGGCAGGGGCTTGCGGCGCCAGCAGCCACAGCAGACAAGCGGCGGCGGCGACAGCCAGGAAAGGGTGAACGATTCTGAGGCGTACCAGGAAATGCCCGGCGTCGATGCCCGCCGCGGATGCGAAAAGCGTATCGCCCAGCGCCGTCACCGCGCCGCTCGCCGCGGTCAGCGCGAAAGCGGCCATGCCCAACGCGAACGCCGGCGCGCGGTCGGCGAAAACGCGGCGGCCGTCCGCATCCGCTTGCGGCCAGCGCGCCGTCAACGCCGCGGACGCCGTCAGGAAAAGCGTATTCACCAGATGCAGCGCAATCGCCGCCGCCCGCGCGGCCGAGTCGTCGTTCCCGGTCAGTCCGCCGAGTACGAGACCCGCCCCGATTGCGCCCTCAAAAACGATAAAAAGCAGCGTCAGCCCGGCCGCGGCGGTCACGCGCCCTCTGCCGAACGCCCTCCACGCCCAGACGAGCAGGACGATGCCCCAAACGCCGCACAAACCGCTGCTGAGTCGGTGCGCGTATTCGATGCGCGCGGCGGCCGACGGCGCGAGCGGAACGATCTCGCCGTTGCAAGTCGGCCAGTGGCTGCCGCAGCCCGCGCCGGAACCGCTGATGCGCACCCACGCCCCAAAAAGAATCACGGCGAGCAGGTAAGCGACGAAGGCCCAGGCGAACCGGGCAAAGCGGGCGCTGCCGGACGACGGCACTGCCTTCAGCCTAGCAACGACTGAAGCCCTTCAGCAGCGGCAAGGCGAAGCCGAAATTTCCTTGACCACGGACGGCCTGCCGCGCAAAAATCGAGTTGGAGCATTCCCCGATGAGGTTGTTTCACTTGGCGAACGGACCGCGCGGCGGCGCATGCCCCCGTTCGTTTTCCACAGCATTTTCCACAATCCCGCGCAAAGGCCAAGTCGTTGAAAACACGAGATCGAAAAAGTTGCTCTGAATTGCTTTGCAGCGCGGCTGGCAATGGGCGAACCTCTTTCATGACCACGGATACGCGATGCCGATAGCCGCCGCCGACGCTCTCGCCCTGGAAAAAGGGCTGCCGACCAACATAGAGGCCGAAAAATTCGTCCTCGGCTCCGTTCTGCTCGACGATACGCTGTTCGCCCAGGTGGCGGGCATGTTGGACGCGGAGGATTTCGCGCTCGAGAAGCACCGCAGAATGTTCGCGCGCATGGCCGGCCTGAGCGAACGCGGCGAACGCATCGAATATCTGACGCTGATCAACGAGCTCGAGAAGCACGGGCAATTGGAGTCCGTGGACGGCATCGCCTACATCGCCTCGCTGAACGAAGGCCTGCCCCGGCTGACCAGCATCGACAGCTACATCAAGATCGTCAAAGACAAGTCGCTGCTGCGCCAATTGATCTACACATCGCAATCGATCACGGCCTCGTGCATCGACGAAAGCCGCGAAGTGGACGAGATTCTGGCCGAGGCCGAGTCGGCGGTGATGAAGGTCGGCGACCGGCAATTGCGCAAGGGGCTGGAAGACCCGCAGCGCACCATCGAGGGCTATCCCGGCGGGCCGCAGACGTTCCTCGACCCGAGCAAGCGTCCGAAGGGACTGGCCGGGCCGTTCCACAAGTTCGAGGAAATGACCACCGGCATGCACGGCGGGCAATTGATCGTGATCGCCGCGCGCCCGGCGATGGGCAAGACCGCGCTCGCGTTGAACATCGCCTCGCACGTGGCCATGGAGCGGCCGGACTACGCGGGCAAGCCGGTTGCCGTGTTTTCGCTGGAAATGTCGAAGGAATCGCTGCTGACCCGCGTGCTCTGCTCCGAGGCGCAGGTCGATCAGCACCGCTTCCGCGGCGGCTACCTGAACCGCGACGAGCGGCAAAGGCTGTCCCGCGCGCTCAACCGGCTGGTGCAGAGCAAACTGTATTTCGACGACTCGGCGGACACCAGCATCATGGAGATCAGCGCCAAGTGCCGGCGGCTGCGCTCGGAGCACGGGCTGGCGCTGGTGGTGGTGGACTATCTGCAACTGCTGGGGTCGAAGGGCAAGGTCGAAAGCCGCGTACAGGAAATCTCGGCGTTTTCCCGCGGCTTGAAATTGCTGGCCAAGGATCTGGACGTGCCGGTCGTGGCGCTTTCGCAGTTGAGCCGCGCTCCGGAAACGCGGCAGGGCGACCACCGCCCGCTGCTGAGCGACCTGCGCGACTCGGGATCGATCGAGCAGGACGCGGACATGGTCTGCTTCATCTTCCGCGAAGAGGTTTACAAGCCCGACCGCGAAGACCTGCACGGCATCGCCGAGTTGATCGTCTCGAAACAGCGCAACGGCCCCACCGGAAAGATCAAGCTGGCCTTCCTCAACAAGTTCGCCAAGTTCGAAAACCTGGCCGAAGATCTCGGGCAGAACGGCGGCGAGCCGCCGGCAGGCGCTGACGACAGCGGCGGCGATGACGACGTTCCGTTCGATATCTGAGCGGAGCCGCGGGAAAGCCGCGCCCGCTGTTTTTTTCGATTCGCCGAGCGCGGCGGCGCGCAGTCGTCTAAACTGTTACTGGCGTCTAAATTATTACTGGCCGTCCAAACCGTTGCGGGCGGAAAAACCATGAAGCTATCGGGCATCCTCGCGGCCGCCGGCCTGACGGCTGCGATTTTCGGGCAGCAGGCGCAGCAGCCGCGGCTTCCCGCGGACCACCCGGAAATCCGCTCAAGCGGGCGCCGCGCGGAACTGGCGGCGTTGACCGAAAGCCTGAGCGCCGGCGGAACGGCGGCCGCCGCGCCGGCCGTTCGCAGGAACTTCATCGACGACTACATTTTCGACAAAATCGAGCGCGGCGGAATCCCGCACGCGCCGCCGGCGGACGATGCAACGTTCATGCGGCGGGTTTTCATCGACCTGACCGGACGCATTCCGAGCGGCGAGGAGGCCCGCGCGTTCGCGGCGGACGACGATCCGCAAAAACACGACAAGCTGATCGACAAACTGGTGGGCGGGGTCGATTGGCGCGACCGCTGGACGCATTGGCATCTCGACCTGTGGCGCACGAGCCAGAACCGCGTCGGCTGGGCGGGGCGCAATCTGTTCCACGACTACATCGCCGACGCGCTGCTGCTCAACCAGCCCTACGACGAGTTGGCGCGCGAGTTGCTCACGGCCGAGGCGCGCAGCAACTGGTACGTCGGGCCGGCGAGTTATCTCGTGCGCTGGGCGCAGTTCGCCGACAACTGCACGGAGATCATGCACGAGGACACCGCCGACGAGATGACCGTGATGATGTTCAAGCACTTCATGGGCATCGACCTGCAATGCGTCTCGTGCCACGACGGGGCGAATCATCTCGAGCAGGTCAACGTCTGGCTGACCGAGCGCAAGCGCGAGGAGTTGTGGGCGCAGGCGGCGTTCTTCGGCAATACGCGGGTGCTGCGGCGGGTCGAGTTGCGCAACACGCAAGACGAGTACCGCATCGACGACAAGGACGAGACGCGGGCCGGCTACTCGCGGGCCGCGCCGAGCACGGTGCGCACCGCCCGCCTGGGCGCGGGGCTGGTTCCGCCGCGCTTCATCCTCAGCGGCGAGGCGCCCGAACCCGGCAAGCCGCTGCGGCAGGAATTGGCGCGCATGTTCACCGCGCACCCGCAATTCGCCCGCGGCGTGGTCAACCGCTTCTGGGCGGAGTTCATGGGCGTGGGCATCGTCGATCCCGCGGACGGCTTCGACCTGGCGCGCATGGACCCGGACAACCTGCCCGAAAACCGGGATTTGCAGCCGACGCACCCGGACCTGCTCGAGCGGCTGGCGCAGGACTTCATCGACAGCGGCTACGATTTGCAGCGCCTGCACAAGACCATCGCCAAATCGTCGGCCTATCGGCTTTCCTCGAGCTTCCCGGCCGAGTGGAAACCCGCCTACGCCAAGTATTTCGCGCGCAAGTTCGCGCGGCGCATGTCGTCGGAGCAGATTTACGACGCCGTGGTCAAGGCGACCGATCTGCATACTCCGATCGGCATCCGCCTGACGGATAAAACCGTCAATTACATGGTGCAGATGCACGGCCCCGCCGATCTCAAGCGCGCGCCGAACCTCGACCCGAAAACGCAATTGGAGTTGCAGTTCTTCGCCGAATCGTTCGGCCAGGCGAACCGCGAGTTCAACGAGCCGAAACGCGGCGGCTCGATCATCCAGGCCGCGCTGATGATGAACAGCCGTCTGGTCAAGGAAAAAGCCAAGCCGCTGCCGGGCAGCTATCTGGCGAAGTTGCTGGCCAAAGACGCCGCGGACGAAGAGGTCGTCGATGCGCTGTTTTGGCGTTTCCTCACCCGCGGCCCCGACGCCGGCGAGAAAGACGCCGCGCTGACGCTGCTCGCCGACCGCGGCCGCGAGGGCGGCGGCGAAGATCTGCAATGGCTTTTGATGAACAAGATGGAGTTCTTTTTCCACCGCTGAGCGCAAAGACCGGGCAGCCGCGATGAGACGCTTCGAAGACCACTTCCTGACCCGCCGGCAGATGCTGCGCATCGGCGGGGTCGGCATGACCGGCTACCACTTCCTGCCGCTCGTCCAACCCAGGGCCAGGGCCGGCGGACGGGCGGCGCCGCGGGGCAGCGCGCGGTTCTGCATTTTCATCATGCTCGAAGGCGGCCAGTCGCACGTCGATTCGTGGGACTTGAAGGAAGGCCCGTGGACACCGCAAGACTTCGACGTCCAGACCTTGCCGGGCGCGGGCAAGTGGCCGATGGGGCTCTACCCCGAGTTGGCCGAGCGGCGCGATAAATATACGCTGCTGCGTTCGATGGAAGCCTGGGAGAGCCAGCACGGCCGCGGGCAGTACTACATGCAGACGGGACATCAGCACAACCCGGCGCTGGCGCCCGAGTTGCCGGCGGTCGGCTCGGTCATCGCCTACGAATACGCCTCTCGCCGGCGGGAGACCGATTCGCTGCCGCCCTTCGTCGGCTTCAACACCTTCCCGCAAGTCGGCTTGGTCGGCTCGGGTTTCCTGCCCGCGCGCTACACGCCGTTCCACGTGAACACGGCCTCGGACATCTCGGCGCTGGCCCCGGCAAAAGACGAGTTGCCGGAGTTCCGACGCCGCTGGGAATTGCTCAAGCGGTTCGACAGCCGCATCCGCACCGACCCGGCGCTGGAGAAAAAAGCCTACCGCGATTTCCACAATCACTACGAAGGCGCCGTCTCGATGATGTCCGACCCGCGCAGCGCCGGCATCTTTTCGATTGGCGAAGACGAGCGCAAGCGTTACGGCGGCAACACGACCGGCGACGCGTTCATCCTGGCGCGCAATCTGGTGAAGGCCGACGCCGGAACGCATTTCATCTTCCTCACTCATGAGGACTGGGACCACCACGGCAGGATTTACGACCGGCAGAATTTCTACAAGCGTTCCTGGGAGCTCGATACGGCGCTGAGCCGACTGCTCGACGATCTGGACGCGGCCAAGCGCGAAGACGGCCGCTCGGCGCTCGACGAGACGCTGGTCGTCTGCGTGGGCGAGTTCGGACGCACGCCGGGAGCGCTGACCAATATCGCCGGACGCGACCATTACCAGTACGCCTTTACCGCGCTGTTCGCCGGCGGCGGCGTGCGGCCCGGGCAGGTAATCGGCGCTACCGACGAACAAGGCGCGAAGATTGTCGATTCCGGCTGGAGCGCGGGGCGCGGGGTCTATCCCGAAGATCTGGCGACGACGATCTATTCCGCGATGGGCATCGACTGGACCAAGAAGATCGAAGACACCCCCTCGGGACGGGCTTACTACTACATCGAAATTTTCTCGCCCACTCAGTTGCTGGCCAACCGGGTCGTCGAAGAACTGTTCACCTGAGCGGGCCGCGGCAAAGTCCGCGCGGGCGGCCGCGTATAATCGAGGCCATGCGCAAGCTGCCGCTCTTGCTCGCGGCCTTCCTTCCGGCGTTCGCCGCCGCGCCGGAGAAGCCCAACATCGTGTTCATCGTGGCCGACGACGTCGGCGACCAGGCCATCGGCTGTTACGGCGGGCAATCGTACTCCACGCCGCGCACGGACGCGCTGGCCGCCGGCGGCGCGCGCTTCCGGCATTGCTATTCCATGCCGGTATGCCACCCGACGCGGATCGCCCTGATGACCGGAAAATACCCGTTCCGCGTCGGCAATCCGCAATGGGGCGCGTTCCCCAAGTCCGAGGAGGCCGGCGCAATCGGCAACGCGCTCAAGAAACTGGGCTACGCGACGGCGGTCGCCGGCAAATGGCAACTGACGATGCTGCGCGACGAGCCCGACCATCCGCACCGGCTGGGGTTCGACGCCTACGCCCTCTTCGGTTGGCACGAGGGGCCGCGCTACTACCGGCCGATGATCTACCAGAACGGCCGCGTGCGCTCCGACGTGGGCGAGCGCTACGGACCCGACGTTTACACGGAATTCCTCATCGACTTCATCGAAAGCAACAAGGGCGGGCCGTTCTTCGCCTATTATCCGATGGCGCTGGCCCACGACGTGACCGACGACATCGGCTCGCCGCCGCCGCCGGGGCCGCAGGGACACTACGACAGCTACAAGGTCATGGTCGAGAACATGGACGAGCGAGTAGGCCGGCTCACGGACGCCCTCGACCGGGCGGGCGTCCGCGGGCGCACCATCGTCATCTTCACCGCCGACAACGGGACGCCGAAAAGCTACTACTTCACGGCGCAGGGGCAGGAAATGATGAAGCAGCCGATCGAGTTCCTCTGGGACGGGCGGAAAACCCGCGGCGGGAAGGGCGAATTGACCGACGCGGGGACGCGCGTCCCGCTGATCGCCAACTGGCCGGGCGTGATCGAGGCCGGCCTGACGGTCGATGACCTCGTGGATTTCAGCGACTGGCTGCCGACGTTCATCGAACTGGCCGGCGGAACCCCGCCCGCCGGACTCGACGGCAAGAGCCTGGCGGCGCGGCTGCGCGGCGAGGGGCCGGGCGCGCGGCGCTACGCCTTCGCCGAACGCCGCGGCAGGCGCACCGTGCGCACGCAGCGCTGGAAACTGTACGACGACGGACGCCTGTTCGACATGGCGCAGGGGCGCGGGGAAGAGGAACCCGCCGCGGTCGGCCGCCCGCCGGCGGAAGCCCGCGAAGCCCGCCTGGAACTGGCGCGGGCGATGCGCGCGCTCGTACAACGGGACTGATAGGATTTCAACTTGCGGGTCATCG
Source organism: Bryobacterales bacterium (assembly GCA_965242705.1). Lineage (GTDB taxonomy): Bacteria > Acidobacteriota > Terriglobia > Bryobacterales > UBA6623 > CATQHP01. The sequence continues at coordinate 1,709,469 of OZ251486.1, read as the reverse complement.
TTTTCGGCGCGGGCGGGCAACTCGGCACGGATCTGATCCGCGAATGCCGCAAGAGGGGCCACAGCATCCTGGCGCTGCGGCGGGAGAAACTCGATATCGCCGACGCGGCGGCGGTGCTCGATACCATCGAGCGCTATCAGCCGCACTGGGTGATCAACGCCGCGGCCTACAACAAGGTCGATCTCGCCGAAACCGAGCCCGCGGCCGCGATGCGCATCAACGCGGTCGCCGTGCAGGACATCGCCGCGGCTTGCCTGGAGACCGGCGCCGTCCTGCTGCACTACTCCACCGACCACGTTTTCCGCGGGGACAAGCGAACGCCCTACACCGAGCGCGACCTGCCGCATCCCACGTCGGCCTACGGCATTTCCAAGCTCGCCGGCGAATTTTTCGTGCAGGGGTACTGCGAAAAGCAGTACGTCGTGCGCGTGGCCGGGGTTTTCGGGCCGGCGGGCCGCTACACCAACCACGGCAATTTCCCGGAATTGATCCTGCGCAAGGCGGCGGAAGGCGCGCCGCTGCGCGTGGTCAAGGACTTCGTCGCCGCGCCGACCTACGGCCCGGCGCTGGCCGCCCGTTCACTCGATCTGCTGGAGAAGAAGATTCCTTACGGCCTCTACCACCTGGCCGGCGGCGAAGCGATTTCCTGGTACGATTACGCGGTGAAAATCGCCGAGGCGGCGGGCAAGCGGGCCGATATTTCAGCCGTGACGCGCCGCGAGTATCCGACGGCGGCGAAGCGGCCCCGCTACGCGGCGCTGGCCAACGCCAAGATCGAGGCGGCGGGCATCGCGCCCATGCCCGCCTTGGCCGACTGCCTCAGGGAATACATCGACCTGCGCAAGCGCGAGCGGCCGCGGCGGCGCTGAAAGCGGACGGGGCGCCCGCGAGAAACTCACTCCCCGAGCAGGCGCTCGAGCTCCGCCGTCCGCTCCGGCGGCAAGGGGTAGAGCATTCCGTACAGCCTGCCGACCTCCAGAACGCCGCCGCCGGAGCCTGCGTCCATCCGCAGCGCTCCGCTCTCGGCCAAGCCGCCCAACTCCGAGTCTTGCAGACTGCCGTCTTCGTTCGCATCCAGGGCTTGCAGCCGCAGGGCAAGCTGCATGGCGCGGTACCTGCCGCTCAGCGAAGCGCGCGCCCGCTCGCCGATTTCCGCAATCGAGAGGCTGCCGTCGCCGTCGAAGTCTTCCCGCCTGAAGTGCCCGCGGGCGTGGCCGTCGAGGCCGTCGGCGTCCGTTTCGCCGCGAATCGGTTGGGAAAGGCCGTACTCCCGCGGACTCACCGCCCCGTCGCCGTCGCCGTCGAGGCTCGCGCGGGAGTCCATGTTCTCGCGAATCTCGCGTTCGATCGCTTCCCGCGCTTCCGCCGTCGTCAGCGCGCCGTCATCGTTCCCGTCGATGGCGGCCATGAATTCCAGGTCGCTCGTCCGCACGGCTTCGCCGCCGCCTCCGCGCCGGCCTCCGCCGCGGCCTCCGCGGCCTCCGCCTCGATTGCCGCGGCGCCGGGCAAGCTCGCGGGCTGCAATCCGATATTCCTCAAGTGTGACTTCGCCGTCGGCAAAGTATTCGCTTTCGCGCAGGAAAGGCCCGGGTTCGTCTCCTCTCAACACGCCGTCTTCGTTGACGTCGAACTCCTCGAAAATCAGGTCGGGGTTGCCGCCGCCCCTGCCCCGCTGCGCGGCGGCGGCCTTGCCGTAGCCCACGCTCCTGAGCGCGCGAACCAGCGCCGTGAAATCGACGGCGCCGTCTCCGTCGTCGTCCAACACGCGGAATCCCTTGACGAACTCCGCGTGCAGCGCGCCGGCGATCCGCGCCGCTTCGCCGGCGGCGTCCATGCCCGCCGCGAGGCGCGGCGCGGCGCCGCCCGCGAGCATCGCGAACAGAAATGCGCAAAGCAACGCTTTTTCAGAAATTCGCCTCGCCGTACGCGGGCGGTTCAGCTTGCGAAACATGGAATCGTCTCCCGTGGGAAGCGCGGGGCGCTCAGAATATGCAATGGAATTGCAAGTATAGCAAGCGGCGCAAGAGCCGCGCGTCCGCGCCGGAAATCAGAAAGCCGGCGGCGGCGTGAAGCGCAACGCTCCGCCGCGGCTGATCGCGTTCATGGTTGAGCGCGTTGCCGATTCGGTCGAAATCGGGGGAAGACGGCGACCCGCCCGAGAGACTGCCGCGCCGCGCGCGCCGCCCGTGCGGTACAATCAGGGAAGGGCCTGTCGTCCGGGCAATCGCCGCGCTTTCGGGCGGGGAGGAAAGTCCGGTCTCCGCAGGGCAGCGCGCCGGTTAACGGCCGGGGGGCGCTCTTGAGAAGGAGCGTTTACGGAAAGTGCCGCAGAAACGATACCGCCGCGGTCTGCGGACCGCGGTAAGGGTGAAATGGTGCGGTAAGAGCGCACCGCGCCGCGGGCAACCGCGGCGGCAGGGCAAACCCCGCGCGGAGCAAGACCAAATAGAGGGCGATGCGGCGGCCCGCCGCGCTTGCAGTCCCGGGTAGGTCGCATGAGGCGTCCGGCAACGGACGTCCTAGATGAATGATTGCCGCCCGTCCGCCGGACGGGAACAGAAACCGGCTTACAGGGCGGCAGGCCCCTGCATGGAAAAGACCGAGCGGAAAACGACTGCGGAAAATGAGGGAAGCGGCATGCTGGCGCACAACGTTTTTTTCGATCTGAAGGACGCCTCGGACGAGGCCGCCGACGCTTTGCTCGCCGGCTGCGAGCGTTGGCTCAAGCCGCATGACGGCGTCGTGTTCTTTGCCTGCGGCCGCCGCGTTGCCGGGCATCGGCGCGAGGTCAACGACTTGGCCTTCGACGTCGGCCTGCATATCGTTTTCGCCGACAAGGCGGCGCACGACGCCTATCAGGCCTCCGCGCCGCACCAGCGGTTCATCGCCGCGTTCCGGCCCAACTGGGCGCGGGTGCGGGTATTCGATTCCGCGCTGCGGGCGGACGGCGGTTAGACTGAAAGGCCCGTTTCGCGATGTCTTTTCGCCCGGCGTGGATTTTGCTCGCCGCGCTGGCGGCGGCCGCCGCTTGGCCGCAGGCTCCCGGCGCGCGTCAGGCTCACCCCGACCACGAGATCGTCGATGTCCCCGAAGGCGCGCCGGTACCCTCGGCGTCGATCGTGCTCGAAGCCGACCCCATGGACGGGTTCAATCTGTTCGTCGATACGGCCAATTTCACCTTCACTCCGGAGTCGGTAAACCGCGAACCCGCCGCCAACGAAGGGCATGCGCATCTGTATCTCAACGGCAAAAAGACGGCGCGGCTCTATTCCGCGTGGCGGCACCTTCCCGGCAGTCTGTTCCGGCCGGGCGTCAACCGGCTGGAAGTCGTGTTGAACGCCAACGATCATACGACCTGGGGGCTGGGCGGAGAACCCATCGGCGACGAGGTGCTCGTTTACGCGCAGACGACGCAAGGCAGCCCGATCGTGTACGGCGACGTGGCCTACCGCGCGAGTTGGGACTGGGGCGGCGCGCAGCCGCTCGCCGGAGGCGGCTGGAGCACAACGAACGACCGCGGCTACGCGATCCGCGTCCGCGCGGGAAGGCTGGTGACGCGCAGCCTCGAGCTCGTGCCCTGCCACGCGCCGCCCGCGGAGCCGCCGCTCGCCCGGCTTTTCGGCGGATTGGCGCCGCCGGCCGCCCATGCCGGCCACGGCAGCCTGCTGCCGAACGCCTCGCGCATCTCCCGGTCATTCGAGGAAGACCTGGCCGACCCGCAAGAGCGCGAGGTCGAGGCGCGCCGGGTGCGCGACCCCGACTATTGCCAAGGGCATTTGCTGATCGCGCGGCCGACGGGCGCGCCGCCCGCCGCGCCAAGTCTCGAAATCTCGGGCGAATGGACGCGCGGCGGCCGCGGGCCGACGCCGTTCGCCGTGCGCGGCGCGGCGGCCTACGGACAACTCAAGGATTTGCTCGATGCTTCCGGCGCGGCGCCGCAACGGCAAAGCATCGTCGGCGGCGTGCGCGTCGAGGCGCGCCGCGAACTCGATTCGATGTTCGACGGAGTCGATTTCGTTACCATGCCCGAAGCGGAACAGGCGCGCCGCATCGCGCGCTCGATCGTCGGCAACGCCCGGCTTCTGGCGGAATAGCCGCCTGCGGCGAAACCGCCGCCTCAAAGCCCTCAACGGCTCCACTCCCCGCCGGTTCCTCCGTAACCTCTTTCTCCTCGGAAGAAAATGGCCGCGTTTCACGCAGCAGGGTTAGGGGGCCGCGCCTGACGGCGCGGCAGTTGCGGGCGCGGGCGGCCTGCCCCCGGCGGCGGCCCATCGTAACGGAAAGTCGAACGCAAGTTGCGGGGGAACATGGGCGCGCAGGGGGTTGCCCCGATTCGCGGCCCGCGACTCTTGACCCGCCGACCCGCGACCGCCGCGCCGTCAGGCGCGGCCCGACCCGTGGAATAGCGGCGCAAGCCGCTATTCCACGGTGGCCTTATTCGACGGCAATCGTGACGCCGGGCTGGCTTCTGGCGCCGCCGACTTCGAGATACACTTCCAGCGCGTCGTTCGGCGCAAGGCCCGCCGGAACCCGCGCCAGGATTACGTTGACTCCCACCAGCGACGGCGCTCCGCCCGCGAACAGCACCTCCGCCGCCGCCAAGGGCTGCGATCCCAGCCACACCCGCACCGACGCCGCCGCATGCCGCAGCACTGCTGCGCCCCCGGCTTCGCCGTCTGACGGCGCAGGCTCCAGCGCCCCCAAGCCCGTCGCGTAAATCTCCAGCACGTCCCCCGCTCTCGCCGGTCGCGCAGCCCCCTCGCCGTAGCCCCGCGGCGCCGCCAACTCGGCCGTCCCCGCAAACACGATCGAGCCCTGCCCCGCGCCCGCGCCCGCTGCCGTGAACACCCCCGGCGCTTGCGCCGCTGCGTGGAAAAAGCGCGCGTAGCTCACGCCCTGCTCCGTCTCCACCTCCACCGAAGCCAACGCCGTGCGCGCGCCTTCGGGCAGCAGCCCCGAAGGCAACTGCGCCGCGATGCGTTCCGACTCCACCGTAAACAGCGGCGCCGCCTGCCCCTCGATCATCACCCGCGTCCCGCCCAGGCTGCGCGGCAGCGGCAAGCCTTCCGCCGAAGCCGCCCCATCGGCGGCCAAGTTCCGCCCGCGGATCTCCACTACCGACCCGGGCGCCACCGGCAGAATGCGCGGCCCGAACAGCCCCGGCTCCCCGTAGGCGCTCTGCCGCGCCGCGTTGAGCACTCCGCCGTTCTCCGTTACGTCCGGCCCCGTTGGCGGCGGAACCTCCAGCACGATGCGAATCGTCGCCGTCAGCCGCCCGTTGGAGCGGATGTACAGCCGCCCGTTGTGCGTTCCCTCGCGCAGCCCCAGCGGGTTGACCGTCACCTGCAGCGCTACCGTCTCGCCCTGCGCCAGACGCCCCCGCCACTGCGCCGCGCCGTCCGCCGCCCGCGTGACTTCGATCCAGCGCGCGCTGGGTATGGCCTGGTAGTCCACCGCGCCGTTTTCGGCGCGCAGCGTCAGCGTCTTCGACGTCGGCTCGGAATCTTCCGCCGGCTCGAACGTCAACTCCGTGACGCCGCCCACCGGCTGCGCCTCGGGCTCCGGCTGCCCTGCCCCTGACCCAGAACCCGTTCCCGGCTCCGTCGGCTCATCCGGCAGAAGCATCCGCGTCAGCTTGCGCACGCGGTGGTTGTTAAAGTCGGCGACGTAGATGTTGCCTGCGGAGTCCGCCGCCACGCCGTAGGGGCGGTTGAACTGCGCCGAAGCCGCCAAGCCCCCGTCCCCGCTCAAGCCCGCCGTCCCCGCCCCGGCGATGGTCTCGATGCTCCCCGACGTATCCACCCGGCGGATGCGGTGGTTGGAATAATCGGCGATATACAGGTTGCCCGCAGCGTCCAGAGTCAGGCCGCGGGGGAAATTGAGCCGCGCCGCCGTCGCCAGGCCCCCGTCCCCGCTAAAACCGGTATTCTCCGTGCCCGCGATGGTCGAGATATTCCCCGTGGAAACATCGATCTTGCGGATGAGGCTGTTGAACGTATCGCAGATATAGACGTTGCCCGACGCGTCCAGAGTCAGGTCGTGGGGGAAGTTGATCTGCGCCGCCGTCGCCAAGCCCCCGTCCCCGCTCGAACCGGCAGTCCCCGTACCCGCGATGGTCTCGATGTTGCCCGTGGAGATCGTCACCTTGCGGATGCGCTCGTTCTGCGAGTCCGCGATATAAACGTCGCCTGACGAGTCCACCGCCACGCCGCGGGGACTTCTCAACGTCGCCGAGGCCGCCGCCCCGCCGTCGCCGGTGAACCCTGCCGTTCCCGTGCCCGCAAGGGCGGCGATATTGCCCGAAGAAACCGTCACCTTGCGGACGCGGTTGTTGCCCGTATCGGCGATATAGACGTTGCCGTCGGAGTCCAGAGCCACGCCGTAGGGGGAGCTCAACGTCGCCGAGGTCGCCGCCGCTCCGTCGCCCGTATTCCCTGCCGTTCCCGTCCCCGCGATGGTCGAGATATTGCCCGTGGAAGCATCGATCTTGCGGATGCGGTTGTTCGCCGCATCGGCGATATAAATGTTGCCCGCAGCGTCCGCAGCCGCGCCGCTGGGTCCGTTCAGCGACGCCGAAGCCGCCGCGGCGCCGTCGCCGACGGCCGTCGGCCCCAGCCCGGCGATGGTCGAAATGTTCCCCGCCGTATCTATCTTGCGCACGTTGTTGGCGCCCGAATCGCCGATGTAGATGTTGCCCGCCGAGTCCACCGTCAGCTTGTCGGGTCTGCTCAACGTGGCCGAAGCCGCCGGGCCGCCGTCGCCGGTGCTCGACTGGACTCCCGTGCCGGCGATGGTCGAAATGTTGCCCGACGTATCCACCTTGCGGATGCGTTCGTTGAACGTATCGGCGATGTAAACGTTGCCCGCCGAGTCCGCCGCCGCGTCCTGGGGGTTGCTCAACCGCGCCGAAGTGGCCGCGCCGCCGTCGCCGGCGAAGCCGCTCGCCGGCGAGCCGGCAAAGATGGAGCTGGTCCCTGCGGTGTCCCGCTTGTAAACCTTGCTGATTGACTGACTGGCGGCCCAGATGTTGCCCGCCGCGTCCGCGCCCACGCCCTGCACGTTGCCCAACGATTCCGTAACTACCGTCGGCCCCATAACGGTCGAGACGATGCCCGTGGAAGCGGCCACCATGCGGATGACGGTGTTGCCTTGATCGACGATATAGACGTTGTCCGACCCGTCCGTCGCCACGTCGTAAACCCAGCCGAACGTGGCCGCCGTCGCCGCCCCGCCGTCGCCGGTGTAGCCCGAGCTGCCCGTGCCGGCGAAGGCGGCGATATTGCCCGTGGAAAGGGTCACCTTGCGGATGCGGCGGTTGCCCGTATCGGCGATGAGAACGTTGTCTGCGGAGTCCACGGCCACGCCGTAGGGTTCTTCCAACGTGGCCGAAGCAGCCGCGCCGCCGTCGCCGCTGTTGCCCGAGGTTCCCGTCGTGCCGGCGAAGACCGAATAGTTTTTGGTGGCGCCGTCGATGCGGATGACGCGGTGGTTGGAGACGTCGCCGACGTAAACGTTGCCGTTGGAGTCCACGGCCACGCCGCGGGGGGCGTTCAGCGTCGTCAGAACCGCCGTGCCGCCGCCCCCGGCGAACGCGTCGATGGTCCACGCGTACCTTTGCGCCGGGGCGCGTTCCGCCCCCCAGTGGAGAGCGAACGCCGCCAACGCAGCGGCGGCCAGGCGGCAGATCCGCTTGGCGGTCACGAGCCGCGCGCCGCGAGTCACGGGCCGTTTCACGGCCGCGCCTCCAGGCAGGCGCGGCGGCGCGCAGATTGCCCTACCTGAATTCGCGGGGGGGGGGGGGGGGGGGGGGTAAAACGGTACATGCCGACGTTGCTCATCAGACGGTCTCCAAACTGAAACCGACAATATAACATCCCGCAGAAAAAACCGCAAGGCAACATCGTTATAAAAAATGTTTTTTTGCGGCGCCGCGGCCTTTTTCAATGCGGCGGCGGCCGCAAATCCCGCTCCCCCGCCCTCAGACGTTGGGCCGCGCTTCGCGCGGCAGGGGTTAGGGAACCTCTGAACAAGAGCACAGCGGGTTGGGATAATAGGGGGGTGCGGAAGGCACGGAGAATAAGGGGGAGAGCGATGAGCCAACGGACGTTTGCGGACATGGAGTACGAGGGGAAGAAGAAACAGACGAGGCGGGAGAAGTTCCTGGGGCGGATGGAGGCGTTGATTCCCTGGCAGCGGCTGGAGGAGCGCATCCGCCCGTATTACCCGCAAGCGGGGCGGGGGCGGCGACCGTACGAGTTGTCGGCGATGCTGCGCATCCACTGCGCGCAGTTGTTCTACAACATGAGCGATCCGGGGATGGAGGACATGCTGTACGAGCTCGAGTCGGTGAGGCGCTTCGCGGGCTTGTCGTTGGCCGAGCCGCTGCCGGACGAGACGACGATTTTGCATTTTCGGCACTTGCTGGAGAAGCACAAGTTGGGCGGGGAGTTGTTGGCGGAGATCAACCGGCACTTGGCGGAGCAGGGTTTGCGCTTGCAGAAGGGGACGATAGTGGACGCGAGCATCATAGAAGCGCCGTCGTCGTTGAAGAACCGCCGGCGGGAGCGGGACGGGGAGATGAAGCAGACAAGGAAGGGGCGGCAGTGGCATTTCGGGATGAAAGCGCACATCGGGGTGGACGCGGGGACGGGGCTGGTGCATAGCGTGGCGGCGACGGGGGCGAACGTGGCGGACGTGACGCAAGTGGGGCGGCTGCTGCACGGCGGGGAGGAACAGGTACACGGAGATGCCGGGTATCAAGGAGTGGAGAAACGGCCGGAGCACCGGGAGCGTGCGCTGGACTGGCAAGTGGCGATGAGGCCCGGTCGGCGGCGGCAGTTGGCGGCGGACAGCGCGACGGCGCAGGCGGAGCGGCGCAAGGCGGCGGTGCGGGCCAAGGTGGAGCATCCGTTTCTGTATGTGAAGCGGCGCTTCGGCTACGCGAAGGTGCGCTATCGCGGCTTGGCCAAGAACAGGGAACGGCTCAGCCTGTTATTCGGCTTGGCCAATCTGCTCATTGCCGAGCGTTATGCCGCAGCCTGAGCGGCACAACGCAGGAGCAGTGCGTCCACAGCGGCTCGAAGCCGCTGAAACGGGAGTATAACCACTGCCAAGAGCTCAAAATCAGCACAATTTCCATGCAAATCTCGTTGCCAACCCCTCATCAAACGCCTCCGTCCGCCAACATCATCTTTCCTCTGCCCCTCTTGCGCTATTATTCAGACCTTCCTTAGGGATCAGGGGTTGGGGGTTAGGGGGAACCGCACGGCTTCAGGGAAGAGAGGGCTGAGGGCCGCGCTTTGCGCGGCAGGGGTTAGGGGTTGTGCGTCGGGCGGTTGCGCCCGCCGCCGGAAGTGTATCCTGTGGGCAGGGCGCGGCGCCGCCCGGCTCATGCCATGAAAACCGTTCTGGTCACGGGGGCCTCGGGGTTCCTGGGAAAACATCTGGTGCGCCTGTTGCTCGACTCCGACCGCGAAGCGCGGATACGGGTTTTCAGCCGCGGTCCGTTTCCCCAGGCAGAGGCGGACAAGGGGCGCGTGGAAGCGGTCAGGGGCGACATCGCCGACGCGGACGCGGTAAACGCCGCCGTTGCGGGCTGCCCGCGCATCTACCATCTGGCCGGCGTGGTGGAGAGATCGCCCGCCGACCCCTGGATGGCCTACCGCACGCACGTCGAGGGCACGCGCAACGTCTGCGAAGCGATGCGGCGGCACGGCGCGGAGCGCTGCGTCGCGGTCTCGTCGTCGGGCACGATCGCCGTGGGCAAAACGCCCGAGCCGGCGAACGAGAACTCGCCCTATACGCATGAGATCGTCAAGCGCTGGCCGTATTACCTGAGCAAGATTTACCAGGAAAAACAGGCGCTCTGGCACTATCGGCGGCACAAGACGCCGATCGTGATCGTCAATCCCAGCCTGCTGCTCGGGCCCGGGGACGATCGCGGGTCTTCGACCGACGACGTGCGGCTGTTCCTGGCAGGGCAAATCCAGGCGCTGCCTACGGGCGGGCTGAATCTGGTGGACGCTCGCGACGCGGCGGCGGGAATCGCCGCCGCGATGGAAAAAGGCCGCTTGGGGGAACGCTATCTGCTGGGCGGCGAAAACCTGACGTTCCACGAATGGATTCGCCTGACGGCGAGACTGTCGGGCGTTGCCGCCCCGAAATTCATGCTGCCCGAGGCGGCGGCGCGCGCGGGCGCGGCGCTGCTGCGGAAGTTGTATCCGCTATGGGGCGGCAAGTTCGAGCCGGACGATGAATCGATCAGGATGTCGTCGCTTTTCTGGTACTGCGACACAAGCAAGGCGCGCCGGGAACTGGGTTTCGCCGCGCGCCCGACGGAGGAAACGATGCGCGACACGATCGACGACATCCGCCGGCGTTCATCGAATGCGTAGAGCGGTTCAGCGTTGCCGGTTTGTCTTGCGGCGGGGCGCGGCGGATTTCGAGCAAAAAGTAAAAGTTCCGCACGGCGCGGCGGCAGTCCGTGTTTTATCCCGGCCGTGTTTTATGATGGTGTCGATAGCCGCGGCGGTTTCGAGCGGCAGGCTCGCTTGCCGCTGCGGCAAGAGAAAGGCGGTTTTCAGGAACGATGGCGGGCATGAAGCAAGCGGTTTCTTTCGACGTGCAGCAAGACGTTCTCGACATGCTCGACGCGGCGGCGGAGAAATACGGATTGGCCGGCCGCGGCAAGGCGCTGCGCGCCCTGCTCGACTACGCGGCGGCCGACGGCGACTGGGACGACATTTTCGGCAAGACCCGCTGTTTGCGCTGCGGCGGGCGCCCGGGTTGGACGCCCGCGGAGGACTGAAGCCTCTTGCCGGCGGCGGCCTTTGGCAAAGCGGCAGCCGTGCTCAATCCGCAAGCGGGCGGCGGGCGGGCGCGGCGCAAGCGGGCGGAGCTGGAGCGGCTGCTGCGGGAAGAGATCGGACAGCCGGAAATGCTGCTCACCGAGCGCCCCGGCCACGCCTCGGCATTGACGCGGCAGGCGCTGGCGGCGGGCGCCGACTTGGTGATCGCCGTTGGCGGAGACGGCACTCTCAACGAGGTGGTCAACGGGTTTTTCGACGGCGGGCGGGCGGTCAACCCGGCGGCCGCCTTGGCCGTCGTGCCCATCGGCACAGGCGGGGACTTCCAGCGCACGGCGCGGCTGCCGACGGATATCGGCGAAGCCGTCTCGCGCATCGCCCGCGGCAAGCGGCGGCCGATCGACGCGGCGCGGCTGCGCCTCGTCGGGCACGACGGCCGGCCGGTCGAGCGCTGGTTCGTCAACTTGGCCAGCTTCGGCATGGGCGGCGAGGTCTCGATCCACGCCAAGCGCAATTTTCTGACCCGCGTCTCGGGCACGGCCGCGTTCCTCTGGGCGACGTTTTGCGTATTCCTGCGCTACTCCGGCAAGACCGTGCGGCTGACCCTCGACGACCGCCCGGCTGAAGAGTTTGCGGTGACCAACGCAGCGATCGGCAACGGCGAGTACCACGGCGGCGGGATGCGCCCCTGCCCGCGGGCGCGCCTCGACTCGGGCGAGCTCGAGGTGACCGTCATCGACCGCCTGACGATGTACGAGTTCCTGCGCAGCATCCCGGTACTCTATTCCGACGACATTTACAGCCATCCCAAGGCGCATCGGTTCCGCGCCCGGCGCATCGTTGCCGAGTCGGACGAAACGGTATGCGCGGAGGTGGACGGCGAGGCGCTGGGCAGGCTGCCGCTGGAAGCGCAGGTCGTCCCCGCGGCGCTCGATCTAATCCAATGACGCACAGCCGCAGCCCGCCCGGCGGCCGCGGCGATGCGGCATAATAGGGGGTATGACTCGAACGACATTCCGCCTGCTGCCGGCGCTCGGCGCGCTTCTGCTGCCGGCGCTTTCCTTCGCCGAGATCCGCTGTGCGGACAAGTCGGTTGCGGCAAGCGCGATCGGCGCCCGCGGGGATATCCGCGCGTTCGTCCGGTGCGCCCATGAGTACACGTTGGAAAACGGAACGGCGGAAGCCTACCGCGCCTTCCATGAGGACGAGCGCTGGCGAAGCGGGCAGTTCTACATTTTCGTGACGGCGCTGCCCACCGCCGAGCGGGGCAACATGACGCTCGTCCATGCGGCGAACCCTTCGCTCGAAGGGGTCATCCGCCCGCCGCTGATCGACAATTTCGGCAACGAGTTCTTTACGGAACAGGAGCGCTTGGTCAACGGCTACGGCGGCGGCTGGATTCATTACACGCGCACCAATCCGGCAACGGGAAGGAACGAACCCAAAGCGTCGTACGTCGAGGCGATCGATTGGGAGGGAACCCGCGCGGCGATCGGCGCGGGCATCTACTCGCGCGACTTTCCCGGGGCGTGCGGCCCGGCGGAGGTCAACGCGGCGGCGCTCGAAGCCGAGCCGGGCGAGGAACGATTGCAGGAACTGGTGCGCTGCGCGGCCTACCGTTTCGAGGAAGCGGGCTATTTCGCCGCCTTCGAGCTGCAGAACAACCCGCGCTGGCGCAGCGGCTCGATCTATGTCTTCGTGCTCAACTCGCGGGGCATGCAGTATTTCAGCAGCAACCCGGTGACGATCGACGGCGCGGCCGTCGAGGAATGGAGCGGCAGCCTGTTCATGGAGCGCGACTTCGCTTCGCCGGCGGCGGCCTTCGGCGAATCGACGCTGTACTACGACGCGTTGAATCCGGCGAGCGGGCGGGCGCAGCGCAAGGTTGCTTTCGTCAAGCGCGTGATGGTCGGCGGCGAGGCGCTGCTGGTCGGCTCCGGCTACTACTTGCCGTAGGCGGTCCGCTCTTTGCGCGGCAGGTCACGGTTCGCGGGTTGGGCGGCGGCGTCCGCGGCGGACTATACTGGGCGTATGCTCCGCACCGCCCCCTGTTTTCTGTCGGCGCTCGGCGTTTTTTTACTGCCGGCGCTTTCCCCTGCCCAGTCCCCCTGCGCGGAAAAGTCGGTTGCGGCAAGCGCGATCCGCACGCGGGAGGACGTCCGCGCGTTTGTCCAATGCGCCCGCGAATACGCGCTGGAGCACGGCACGGCGGAAGCGCGCCGCGCGTTCCATGAGGAACCCTGGAGGAGCGGCCGGTTCTATCTCTTCGTCGGCGGTCTCGCGCCCCGCGCCGAGGATTCCTTCAATTTCGTCATCGGACGCGATCCCGCGCTCGAAGACCAATTCTCCGGCCCCATCGTGGATATTTACGGCAACGACTACTTCAAGGAAAGCTACCGCATCGCAACCCGATTCGGCGAAGGCTGGATTTACTACTCGTTCGTCAACCCGGCGACCGGCAGAGAGGCGATCAAAGCGTCGTACATCATGGAGATCGACTGGGACGGGGCGCCTGCGATCATCGGCGCGGGCATCTACTCGCGCGACCTGCCCGGAACGTGCGGCCCGGCGGAGGTCAACGCGGCGGCGCTCGAAGCCGAGCCCGGCGAGGAGCGCTTGCAGGAACTGGTGCGCTGCGCGGCCCATCGCTTCGAGGAAGCGGGCTATTTCGCCGCCTTCGAGCTGCAGAACAACCCGCGCTGGCGCAGCGGCTCGATCTATGTCTTCGCGCTCAACTCGCGGGGCATGCAGTATTTCAGCAGCAACCCGGTGACGATCGACGGCGCGGCCGTCGAGGAATGGAGCGGCAGCCTGTTCATGGAGCGCGACTTCGCTTCGCCGGCGGCGGCCTTCGGCGAATCGACGCTGTACTACGACGCGCTGAATCCGGCGAGCGGCCGGGCGCAGCGCAAGGTTGCTTTCGTCAAGCGCGTCATGGTGGGCGGCGAGGCCCTGCTGGTCGGCTCCGGCTACTATCTGCCGTAGGCGGCGCGGCAGTTTTGGTTATGCGGGTTCGGTTATGATGGCGGCATGATTCGCGCTGCTTCCTGTTTCCTTTTGGCGCTCGGCGCTCTTTCGCTGCCGGCGTTTTCCACGGCCCAGATGCGCTGCGCGGACAAATCGGTTGCGGCAGGCGCGATCCGTACGCCGGATGACATTCGCGCCTTCGTCCAATGCGCCCGCGAGTACGCAATGGAGCACGGCGCGGCGGAAGCGCACCGCGCGTTCCACGAAGACGCGCGCTGGAAGAGCGGGCCGATCTATCTCTTCGTCAGCGCCCTGGCGCCACGCGGCGCAGATTCTACGGTGCTCGTCTATCCGCCCGACCGGCAGCGGGAAGGAGGCGGCTGGGGCACGCTTTTCGACGCCTACGGCAACGACTACTACAAGGAGCGCTACAGGATCGCAAGCCAATTCGGGGAGGGCTGGATTTACTACTCGTTCATCAACCCCGTGACCGGAAGGGACGAACCCAAGGCCGCGTACCTGCAACCCATCGACTGGGACGGGACGCCCGCGGTCATGGGCGCGGGCATTTACCGGAACGACCTGCCGGGAACGTGCTACCCGGCGGAGGTCAACGCGGCGGCGCTCGCAGCCGAGCCCGGCGAGGAGCGCTTGCAGGAACTGGTGCGCTGCGCGGCCCATCGCTTCGAGGAAGCGGGCTATTTCGCCGCCTTCGAGCTGCAGAACAATCCGCGCTGGCGCAGCGGCTCGGTTTACGTCTTCGCGCTCAACTCGCGGGGCATGCAGTATTTCAGCAGCAACCCGGTGACGATCGACGGCGCGGCCGTCGAGGAATGGAGCGGCAGCCCGTTCATGGAGCGCGACTTCGCTTCGCCGGCGGCGGCCTTCGGCGAATCGACGCTGTACTACGACGCGCTGAATCCGGCGAGCGGCCGGGCGCAGCGCAAGGTTGCCTTCGTCAAGCGCGTGATGGTCGGCGGCGAGGCGCTGCTGGTCGGCTCCGGCTACTATTTGCCGTAGGCGGGCCGCGCTTTGCGCGGCAGTCACGGGTCGGCAGGTCACGGTCCGCGGGTTGGGCGGCGGCGCCGCCCGCGGCGGACTATACTGGGCGCATGCTCCGCCCCGCCCCCTGTTTCCTGTCGGCGCTCGGCGTTCTTTTACTGCCGGCGCTTTCCCTTGCCCAGACCCCCTGCGCGGAAAAGTCGGTTGCGGCAAGCGCCATCCGCACCCGCGAGGACGTTCGCGCGTTCGTGCAGTGCGCCCGCGAATACGTACAAGAGCACGGCGCGGCGGAAGCGCGCCGCGCGTTCCATGAAGATGCGCGCTGGAACAACGGGCAGTTCTTCGTCTATGTGGACGGCAATACGCCGCGGGGCGAAGATTCGCGAACCTTCGTGTGGCCCCCGGAGCCATCGAGGGAAGGAGGCGCCTGGGGGCCGCTCATCGACAGGTTCGGCAACAGTTACTTCAAGGAAGTCGAGCGCGTCACCACCGACTTCGGCGGCGGCTACGTTTATTTCTCCGCATCGACTCCCCCGGCGGACGTGGACCAGTTGCTCGAAGCCTACGTCCTGCCCATCGACTGGGACGGGACGCCCGCGGTCATCGGCGCGGACATTTATCGAAACGACCTGCCGGGAACGTGCGCCCCCGATGAGGTCAACGCGGCGGCACTCGCAGCCGAGCCGGGCGAGGAGCGCTTGCAGGAACTGGTGCGCTGCGCGGCCTACCGCTTCGAGGAGGCAGGCTATTTCGCCGCCTTCGAGCTGCAGAACAATCCGCGCTGGCGCAGCGGCTCGGTTTACGTCTTCGCGCTCAACTCGCGGGGCATGCAGTATTTCAGCAGCAATCCGGTGACGATCGACGGCGCGGCCGTCGAGGAATGGAGCGGCAGCCCGTTCATGGAGCGCGACTTCGCTTCGCCTGCGGCGGCTTTCGGCGAATCGACCCTTTACTATGACGCTCTGAATCCGGCGAGCGGGCGGGCGCAGCGCAAGGTCGCCTTCGTCAAGCGCGTCATGGTCGGCGGCGAGGCGCTGCTGGTCGGCTCCGGCTACTACCTGCCGTAGGCGGTCCGCGGCGGACTATAATGAGGGCATGGTTCGCACCGCCCTTCGTTTCCTGCCGGCGCTCGGCGTCTTCCTGCTTCCAGCCGTTTCTCCGGCCAACGGCGGCATCCGCTGCGCGGACAAGTCGGTCGCGGCAAGCGCCGTCCGCACGCGGGACGACATCCGCGCATTCGTCCAATGCGCCCATGAATACGCGATGGAAAACGGCACGGAAGCCGCGCGCCAAGCGTTTCACGAAGAGCCTTGGCGCCGCGGTCAGTTCTATCTCTTCGTCATCGGCCTCTCGCCCCGCGGCGAAGACGCCGTCAATTTCGTCAGCGGGCGCGACCCGTCGATCGAAGGCGGCGTTGCCGGCCCCATCGTGGACAGCTTCGGCAACGACTTCTTCAAAGAGAGCTACCGCATCCTGAACGACTACGGCGAAGGCTGGATTTACTATTCGTTCGTCAACCCGGAGGTCGGCGGGGAGGAGCTCAAGGCCTCGTACATCAAGGCCATCGACTGGGACGGCGCGCCCGCGTTCATCGGCGCGGGCATCTATCTGCGCGACTTCCCCGGGGCGTGCTACCCGCAGGAGGTCAACGCGGCGGCGCTCGAAGCCGAGCCGACCGAGGAGCGCTTGCAGGAACTGGTGCGCTGCGCGGCCTACCGCTTCGAGGAAGCGGGCTATTTCGCCGCCTTCGAGCTGCAGAACAACCCGCGCTGGCGCAGCGGCTCGGTTTACGTCTTCGTGCTCAACTCGCGGGGCATGCAGTATTTCAGCAGCAACCCGGTGACGATCGGCGGCGCGGCCGTCGAGGAATGGAGCGGCAGCCCGTTCATGGAGCGCGACTTCGCTTCGCCGGCGGCGGCTTTCGGCGAATCGACGCTGTACTACGACGCGCTGAATCCGGCAAGCGGGCGGGCGCAGCGCAAGGTTGCCTTCGTCAAGCGCGTCATGGTCGGCGGCGAAGCGCTGCTGATCGGTTCCGGCTACTACTTGCCGTAAACGGCGCGGCGCGCGCGGCGGCGCTGCAACAGGAAAACGCAGTTTTGGCTGCGAAAAAACAAAAAACTGCAAAATTCGCTTGCCGTCGAATTGTCATCGAGCGCGGCTTCCCCTATAGTGAGGGGCATGAAACGCTTGATCTTCCATTCCATCCTTGTCTGCGGGATTGGCGTTCTGCTGACGCCGCCCGCCGCCCTCGCCGACGGCCACGCCTGCGAGGAGAAATCGGTCGCCGCGGGCGCCGTGCGCACGCTCGACGACATTCGCGCGTTCATCCGCTGCGCCCGCGAGTACGCGATGGAGCACGGCACGACGGAAGCGCACCGCGCTTTCAATGAAGACGCGCGCTGGAAAAGCCTGCCGATCTACGTGTTCGTCGATGCTCTGAAGCCCCGCGGCGAAGATTCCCGCGTGTTCGTCTATCCGCCCGACCAGTCGCGGGAAGACAATTTCTGGGGTCCGCTCATCGACGTGTACGGCAACAACTACTATCGGGAATCGGACCGCATCGTACGCCAATACGGCGAAGGCTGGATTTACTACTCCGTGCCGCACCCCGTGACAGGAAAAGAGGCGATCAAGGCTTCGTACATCATGGGCATCGATTGGGACGGCACGCCCGCGGTCATCGGCGGGGGGCTCTATCTGCGCGATTGGCCGGGAACGTGCGACCCGATGGAGGTCAACGCGGCGGCGGTCGAGGCCGAGCCGAACGCCGAGCATTTGCAGGAACTGGTGCGCTGCGCGTCCTACCGCTTCGAGCAGGCCGGATATTTCGCCGCGTTCGAGCTGCAGAACAACCCGCGTTGGCGCAGCAGTTCGGTTTATGTTTTCGTGCTCAACTCGATGGGCATGCAGTACTTCAGCAGCAATCCGGTGACGATCGACGGCATGCCCGTCGAAGAGTGGAACGGCAGCCTGTTCATGGAGCGCGACGTGGCTTCTCCCGCGGCGGCTTTCGGCGAATCGACCCTGTACTACGACGCCCTGAATCCGGCGAGCGGGCGGATGCAGCGCAAGGTCGCCTTCGTCAAGCGCGTCATGGTGGGCGGCGAAACGCTGCTGGTCGGCTCCGGCTACTACCTGCCGTAAGCGGCTAATAGACGCCTACGGTTACCGTCCCCGTTTTCTTGTCCTGGAACGGGCGGACGTTTCTCACGCCGTCCCAGGGATAGAGGTCGATCGGCGCCTCGCGCTCGCACATGTCGCGTTCGGGGAAGCGCGGCATGAAGAATTCCCGGGTCAGCGTGGTGAGCACCGTGCGGCCGGTCTCGCCGTACCCTACCGCGCGGTTCAGGTCGTCGGGGCCGCAGACTTCGAGCGCGGCGCGCGGCTGGGGCGGATAGTAGATGATCGCGTAGTTGTCCGCCGGGTCGAACGGCTTGTGGCAGGCCAGCCCCATCAGCGTATTGCCGTAGGTGGCGGCGAAATACGCTCCTTCGAGCAGCTCTTCGCGCGCCATGCGGTGGAACTCGGGGGTCATTTCGGTACCGCCGCAAAAAACGCCGGTAATGCCGTATTTCCTGAGGGAAACTCGGTCGCAGAGACCTTCCAGCAGCTTGGGCGTGGCGAAAAGGCAGCGGATACCGGGGTGGGCTTCGAGGATGGTGACCGCCTGATCGATGCAGTGCTGCCGGTAGCGCTCGGCTTCCTGCACGTTGCCGCGTTTCAGCAGCTTGACCACCCAGCGCGGGTCGAGGTCGATGGAAAAGCAGATGCCGCCGCGGACTTGCGCCAAGTGCTCTACGGCGAGCCGCAGGCGCCGCGGGCCGCTCGGCCCCAATTGCAGCCAATCCGCTCCGAGTGGGAAATGCTCTTCGTCGAGCGTTTTGCTGAACTCGGAATAATCGAAGCGGAAATCGTCGATGCTGATGCGCGATTTCGGCGTTCCGGTGGTGCCGCCGGTCTCGAAGACGTAAACGGGCTTGCCGGCCAGCCCCTTGGGAACCCAGCGGCGCACGGGGCCGCCGCGCAGCCATTCGTCCTCGAACCGCGGGAATTTCTTCAGGTCTTCGAAGCCGCCGACCGCGTCGCGGGGGTCCCAGTCAAGATTTTCCCGGGCGTAGTCGAGCCAGAACGGGCAGCCGGTTTCCGGCGAGAAGTGCCAAGCGACGATTTCCCGAACGTGCGCGTCGAGCGCGGCTTTGGCGGCGGAGAGTTTTTCATCCAGTGAATTGGGCATCGCAGTTTCGATTACGGTTGGATCCAACGGCTTGCGGACGGCGGGCGGGCAAACCGGCTAGGCCGCCGCGCTCTGGAAGGCGCGGGCGTGGTAGAGATATTCGACGATGTTGCCCTCGTGCGGCTGCATCCAGTCGAGTTGAGTCGTCGGCACGGCGCCCAGGTTCAAGCGGTCGATCGACGCGCAGTCGAGCAAATCGCGGCGGAAGGCCGGGTCGTCGGTGATTCCCGTGCCCACCAGCGTCGGCCCGATGTTGGCCAACATCTCGTCTTGCGGGCATTCGACCACGTTGACGAAGGGGAACATGAACTCCTTTTTGGCGATGGGATGTTCGTGCGACTTGCAGTAAACGGCCGTCGGCAGCAGGTACGAGCAATGCTTGCGCGAGATGACGCGGCTTTCGGAACGCTTGGCGGCGGTGCAGTCTTCGGCGCCCGGGGATTCGAGGTCGCGGTCGATGGCCGCGGAAACGGCCTCGGCCACGCCGGGCACGGTGAAGGCGGCCAGCGGCGCCTCGGGGTCTTCCGGCGCCAGGGGCTTCACCCGCGCCAGGCGCTCGGCCAGAGCTTCGGCGATCTCGCGCCCATGCCGGGGCGTCCAGATCGCCGAGCAATTGATGCAGCTTCGTCCGCTGTTGAGCAGCACGCTGGTTTCCATCAGATCGAGGTAGCCGCGCCAATCGTCCGCCTTGTCGTCTCCGATGAGGATTTTGCTGTAGCCGGGGCCGTGGACCTGCACCCTGGGGTTGCCGGCGTGGGCGTCCGCCGTCGCCTGACTGCCGAACAGCATGGTCAGACCGCAGCTTTCGAGCACCACGGCGCCCACGTCGGCGCCGCCCGGGTAGAGCGAAACGGCTTCGCCGGGCACGCCCGCTTGAAACATCGCCTGGGCCATGCGGTACGGCGTCCAGGGCTCTTGCGGGCCGGGCTTGAGCACGAGCCCGATTTGCATCGGAATCACCGGCATCCACAGCGTATGCACGCCGGGCGAATTACTGGGCAGCACCATGCCCAACACGTCGGTCTGCGCCTGGTAGCTGAGCAGCCGTCCGGCGCCGTCCGCGCCGTAGCCGGCGGTAAGGATGTCGAGATCGAGGCCGCGGGTAAGCGAGTCGAGGATGCGGTCCATCTGCGTCAGCACGAAGCTGATCTTCTGCATGTTCTTGCGGCACATGTGCTCGGGCAGCCCGGTCGTGGCCGACTGCTGACGCACGAAATCGTCCGGCGTCTGCGCGCTTTCGCCGACCGGCAGCGTTTCTTCCATGAACAGCCGGGCGGCGTTTCGCACCATCTTGACGAGCTCGGCGCAGGGAATCTCGCGCAGCGCTTCGCGGGCGCGGCGGGCTTGGCGCATGTCGCGCCGCACGATGCCGGGAAGCGCCCGGCTCACTTCGGCGATCGGCTCGCCGCTGTCGAAATGGACGACTTCATCCTTGTCCAGACTGAAATACGGGTTTCCCCAGCGAAGAAGCGGTACGTGAATCATGATCGAGCCAAGCGACCCGGACGCCGCGCGAAGGCCGGCGCCGGAAACGGGAAAGACTTTCAGTATAGAACGCTCAGGACGCGAATGCTGCTACATATAGAATCGTGGGCAAAGCCTTTGCGCCTTGCGGCATCGTCACGCTGACAACCGATTTCGGCTTGCACGACCACTATGTCGGCGCGATGAAGGGCGTGATTGCCGGAATCGCCCCCGGCGTCCGCGTCATCGACGTCACGCACGGCGTTCCGGCGCACGACGTTGCCGAAGGGGCTTTCGCCGTCGCTCAGGCTTGGCGGTATTTCCCGCCGGGCAGCGTCCACGTCGTCGTGGTCGATCCCGGCGTCGGCTCTTCGCGCCGGGCGCTCGCGGCCGCGGTCGGGGAGCATCTCTTCGCCGCGCCGGACAACGGAGTCCTTTCGCAAGTTTTCGAGCAGGAGCCGCGCCGCGAGCTGCGCGCCATCGACCCGCGGCACGGCTTGGCGGCGGTCAGCCGCACGTTTCACGGGCGCGACCTGTTCGCCCCGGTCGGCGCGCGGCTTGCCGCGGGCATGGAGTTCGCCGAGGTCGGGGCGCCGCTCGACGCCGCGCGGACGCTGCCCGCGTCGGCTCCGCGCAACGGCCTGGGCCGGGTGCTGCACATCGACGGTTTCGGCAACGTCGTCACCAGCTTCCGCCGCGGCGACCTGGCGGACGGCGCCGGCCTGCGGCTGGGCGGCCTGACCGTCAGCGCCTGGGCCGACTGCTACGCGGCGGCTGCGGACGCGGCGCCGTTTCTCATCGTCGGCAGTTGCGGATACGTGGAGGTATCGGTCAACCGCGGGTCGGCGGCCGCTCTTGCCGGAGTGCGCGCCGGGGCGCAGGTGTCCGCGGTCTGAACGCCGTCGGCGGCGGGCGCTATTTCGGCTTGGGCAGGTCGATCTTCTTGCGCGTCAACTCGGTCGAAGCGACGTGCATCATCGGCAACCCCAGGCCGTTGCCGATATCGGAAAGGGCTTCGAGATCGACGGCGCCCATGATCTTGACCACGGTCACTTCCTCGGGGTCGGTCGAAACCACGGCAACCCCGGCAACCTCCTGGTTTTCGTAGTACGAATAGACCGAAACGGCGCTTTCCTCCTTGCGGTTTTCGGTCTCGATGAGCGGGGTCCATCCGTCATCGGCGAGTTGCCGATAGATCGGCTCGACGTCTTCCGGCTCCGGCTTCGCGCCGCCGAAACGGTAGGTGCGGCGGTACACGCCTTGCAGCTCGGCCAGAAAGCGGCCGACCGGTCCGGTGACGTTCTTGCGCAGGCGCAGCAGCTTCTTGCCCTGCTCCAGCGACTTCCCCCAGAGATTGACCTTGACCACCTCATCGGCCTTTTGCTCCAAGCCGTCGAGTTGCATTTCGATGCGCTCGCCAGCGGCGGTTTCGTATTGCGCGGAAAGCGGCGCCGCGGCGAAAAGCAGCCCCAGCGCAACCGCCGCCCGCAAACCCTTGTCGTATCCCCACTTCATGACCCCTGTTCCCCTTCGATTATTTCCTTTCGTTGCCCCCGGCGCCGAACGCGGCGTCGCGCGCCAGATTGAAAGTCGTTCCCGCCAGATACAGCGATTCGACCAGATGCGCCTCGGCTTCCCTGGCCTCGGCCAAGCGGGCCGCCTCACCGGCCGCGTAGCGGCGATGGAAGCCGAAGCCGACGACCAGCAACGCCGCGGCCAACGCCGCCGCGGCCCAAGTGACGCGCTTCGGACGCGGCAGGAACGGTCTCGCCGCCTCCGGGCGGACGGACGCCCCGCGCCGCACCGCGGCCATGACGTTTCCGGCGAAATGCGCCGGCGCCGGCCTACGCGCCAGCCGCCGGGTCAATTCCGCCTCCAGGCGGCCGTTATCTTCCCAGCGGCTCATAGCAAACCTCCGTTTCGAAGCGGGCGGCCTTCGCCCGCAGCTTTTTCAGCGACCGGCGCAGCAAGGTCTTCACCGTATTCACGGGGATTCCCGCGACCTCGGCGATTTCGTTCAGCTTCAAATCCTCTTGAAAACGCAAGATCAGCACGATGCGCATTTTTTCCGGCAAGGCCGCGATCTTCCGTCCCAGCGCGTCGGCCAGAAGCGGGTCGCGCAGCGCGTCGCTGCGGCCCGGTTCCCGGATTTCTTCCAGCGGCCGATGGAAACGGTTCTTGCGGCGGCGCTTGTAGTCGATGCATTTGCGCGTCACCGTTTGCCGCAGCCAGTTGCTCAGGTGCGCGTCGTTCTCGAGCTTGGCCAGATTGCGGTAGAGCTCGAGATACGCTTCCTGGGCGATATCCTGCGCCAGCGTCCGATCCTGGAAGAAATTGCAGGCCACGCCGTACACCATCGACTCGTGTCTTTCGACGATGGCGGCGAATGCCTCCTTGTCGGCAAGCGCCGCGTCAACCAATTCCCTCGACACCGCTTCCATTCCCGCCAATTGCCGTTTCCGCCGCCTCTGCTTCTCGATTCCTGTTACGAACGGGCGGCGCAAAAGGGTTCACAATCCATCATAAAGCCCCTGATAAAAGACCTTGACGCGCGCCCACATCGTATCCGTTGCGTCGAGCAACTGGTGGTCGGAATCGAGCTGCTCCAACTCGACGTTGGGCTTGCCGCGGGCGAATTCGATCGACAATTGCGGATCGACTTCGCGGTCGCGGCGGCCGTGGAAAACGAGCGTTTTTTGCGAAACCGCGGGAAACGCCTCGTAGTTCAGCGCTTCGGCGTAGAGCCGGTAGCCGACCTTCTCGCGCCGCCCCGCGCCGTAGTGGCACACCTCCAGACCGCCCGATTGCTTCCAGTCTTCCATCTGCTCCGGCGTGAGGCGCGCGGACCAGCGGCGGGCGAAATCGAACGCCGGAGCCATCAACACCAGCGGCGGACAGGTCTCGGGCTCCCGCGCGGCGTACAGCGCGGCCAGGTAACCGCCCATGCTGGAGCCCATCAGCAGCGCCGGCTGCAGCGCGCCGACCGAGGCCGCAACCGCGCCAAGCTGACCGCCGATGGTCAGCGCGCCGAAATCGCCTCCGTCGAGCCGCGGCCGATGGACGACGACGCCGATCTCCGCGAACCGCTGCTGGAAGAAAACCGCTTTCGCGGAAAGCGGACTGGAAGCGAAACCGTGCAGATAAACGACGTTCGGCATGAAGCCCATTGTTCCACGGCGGAATTCGGCCGCGGCGCGGCAGGCAAGGCCGCCGGGCGGCTGCTGCGAAAATGGAAAGCTTCGCGTGTCCGATTCTTTTCGCAACAATCCTCACGGGACGCTGCTTGCGCTTGCCGTTCCCGTACTGGGCTCGCTGATCGCGGAGCCGCTTACCGGCATGGTCGATACCGGATTCGTCGCCCGGCTGGGGTCGGAACCGTTGGCCGCCCTGGGCGTCGGCGCGCTGACGATGTCCACTCTGTTCTGGATATTCGGATTTCTGGGCATCGCCGTGCAAACCGAGACGGGCACGCTCTGGGGCCGCCGCGGACGGGACGCGAACGCGGTGGAAGAGGCCGCCCGCCGGAGCGCGGCGGTCATCGTCCTGGCGGCCGGCATTGGGGTTGGGCTGATCGTGATCGGCCGGCTTGCGATTCCCGCCGGCGTCCGCGTCATGGGCGCGGAGGGCAGAGTTGCCGAACTGGCCGTGGAATATACCCGGCTGCGGCTTTTCGGCGCCCCGGCGGTGCTGATGACCTTCGCCGCGTTCGGCTCCCTGCGCGGCATCCAGCAGATGCGCGCGCCGCTATGGATCGCCGGGTCGGTGAACGCGCTCAACGTCGTCCTCGACTACTTGTTGATTTTCGGCTGCGGCCCCGTGCAGGCGATGGGCGTCGGCGGCGCGGCGCTGGCAAGCTCGATCAGTCAATGGATCGGCGCTCTCTGGGCGGCGGCCGCCGTTTTGCGCGAGCTCGGCAAGCCGGCTGCTCTGGATTGGTCGCGGATGCCGCGGCTGTTCGCCGACGGCTGGGATCTTTTCCTGCGCGCCGCGCTGTTGAATGCGTTTCTTCTGCTCATGACGCGCGCGGCCACGCGCATCGGCGCCGAGGCGGGGGCCGTCCATCAGGTCATCCGCAGCGTCTGGACGTTCACCGCCCTCTTTCTCGACGCATTCGCCCTCGCGGGCCAGAGCCTGGTCGCTTATTTCATGGGTTCCGGAGACATCTCCCAGGCGCGGCGCACGGCGAAAGTCGTTTGCCTGTGGTCATTCGGCGCAGGCGCCGCAATCGGCGCGGCCATGCTCTCGGCGCAGCCGCTGATGGCTTGGGCTTACGTCCCCGGCGAAGCGCTCGCCCTGTTCGCCGTTCCCTGGTGGATCTGCGCGCTGAGTCAGCCGCTCAACGGCCTTTCGTTCGGCACGGACGGCATCCACTGGGGCGCCGGCGATTTCCGCTATCTGCGCAACGCGGTCTTCGTTGCCGGAGCGGCGGGGGCGGGGGCGCTCATGTTCGTCGATACCGCCTCGCCGCAGGCGCTGAACCGCGTCTGGCTGGCCGCTGCGGCCTGGAGCGCCGCGCGCGCGGCGCTCGGCCTCCTGCGCGTCTGGCCGGGAATTGGCGCGGCCCCGCTCAGACTCCGCCGCGCCGGCTGAACCCGTCCGGGCGCCGTCACGCTCTGACCGCGCCCGGACGGCCGCTCTCGATGACGAACTCCGCCAAATCGCGGCGTGGCGCGCCCGGCCGCGCCACGTAGTCGAGCACGCGGTAACCGGCCGTCCATTGCCGCGGCGTGACCTCGCACGCCACGTAGCCGCGCTGCGCGTTGTAGAGCTTGACGAAAGAGTTTTCGCGGCGGACGTCCGCGGCATAGTCTTCGCGGGGACCGCCGTCGCCGCTAGAACTGATGGAAGTGCCCACGAACTCATCGGCGACGACCGGCGAGCGCTCGTCGTCGAAATCCACTTTCAGATCGTTGACCCAGTGCGCATGGATGTCGCCGGTGAGAACGACCGGGTTGGAGACCTTGCTTTCCTCGAAGAAGCGCAAAACGCGCTTGCGGTTCGCTTCGTAGCCTGACCATTGATCCATGCTGACCTTGACCTCATCGCCCGGCTCGCGGTCAACGCGGGCCATCATCACCTGCTGCGCGAGCACGTTCCACGCCGCGGGAGAGCGCTCGAGCGCGTCGAACAGCCATTTCTGCTGCCTGCCGCCGAGCAGAGTCGCCGCGGGGTCGAAAACGCCGTTGCAGACAGGCTTGGTGCGGTCGCCGCAAGGCTGATCGGTGCGGTATTGGCGGGTGTCGAGGACGGCGAAATTCGCCAGCCGCCCATAGGCGCAGCGTCGGTAGAGCAGCATGTCCGCGCCTTGCGGAATCTGCGCCGCCCGCAGCGGCATGTGCTCGTAATAGGCGCGATAGGCATGGGCGCGCCGCGTCAGGAAATCGTCCGCGGCGGCGACGGGCTCTTCCGAAACCCGCGCCGCGTAGTTGTTATCGACTTCGTGATCGTCCCAGGTCACCAACCAAGGGCAGACGGCATGGGCGCGCTGCAAATCGGCGTCGGTGCGGTAGAGCGCATGGCGGTTGCGGTAATCGTCGAGCGACTGCAACTCGCCGCCGCGGTGCGCCCGCACGCGGGGGTTGGCCGCGCCCTCGTAAATGTAGTCGCCGAGATGGACGATCAAATCCGGGTTTTCGTCCGCCATGTGTTCGTAGGCGGTGTAGTAACCCGATTCGTAGTGCTGGCAAGAAGCGAAAGCGAAACGCAGGCGGTCGGGCATCGCGCTCGGCGCCGGAGCGGTGCGGGTGCGTCCGACCGCGCTTTCCTCGTCTCCCGCCGCGAAGCGGTACCAGTACCAGCGGTCGGAGTCGAGGCCTTCGACTTCGACGTGAACGGAATGCCCCAGTCGCGGGTCGGCGGCGGCAACGCCTTGGCGCACCGGCCGGCGCATGGTCTCGTCTTCGGCGACCTGCCAGCGAACATCGATCGCCTCGTCGGGCATTCCGCCGCCGTTGAGAGGGTCGAGCGCCAAGCGCGTCCACAGCACGAAGCCGTCGGGCGAAGGCTCGCCCGAGGCTACGCCGAGGCGGAACGGATCGCCGCCCAGCCGCGGCTTGCGGCGGACCTGCGGATAAGCCCGCAGCGCGATGGACGGCAGGGAGGTCAGAGCAAGAAACGCGCGCCGATGCATGGCCATACCTTCTATCATGACATCAGGCGGGTTGGAAAGCGGCGCCGAATCGCCGCGGTACGGCCTCCCTCCGCCGAAATGTTTTAGAATGCCCTTGTTGGGATATGCTAGGAAGCACGGAGGTAATTTCACGACATGATTCGCGCATTCGGATTCTCATTGGCTCTGGCGCTCGCCTTTCTGGCCGGCACCCTCGTACCGACGGGATCGACCCAAACCAGGAAAAACCATTATCTTCGCATCGACTACATGCAAATCCCGCCGGGGCAAACGCTCAAATACCGCGATCTGGAGAGCGTGCTGTGGAAACCCGTTCACCAGTTGCGCGTCGAGCGGGGACATATTTCCTCCTGGCGGCTGTACGGCCACCACTTCCCCGGCGGCGCCAGCGACTATCAGTACGTGACCGTCACGCAATTCCCGACGTTCCAGTCGATGGAAGACAACCAATACGCCGAGTTGTTCAAAGAGGTTCACGGCGTCGATTACGACACGGAGATATCTCTCAAGACCAACGAGACGCGAACTCTGACCCACACCGACATCTGGGCATTGATCGACCATGTGGAGTGAGCGGGCGGCTGCGCGGCTTGCCGCTGAAAACCGATACGGCCGCGGGTTAAGATGATGGAGAGTTAGCGAACCGAGCGGACTTGCCGCCGCGGGCAAAGCGGCCGGGAAAAGCTCACAACGATTCTTCCGGGAACCAGACATGAAACCTCTACGAAAGACTTTGCCTGTCACGGCGTTGGCGGCGGGCGCCGCCGCGGCGGTCCTGAGCAACGCTTGCGGACCCGTCGGGAACTATCCCCCCCTGATACACAATCAGGTCGCCAAACCTTACATCCAGGAGGCCGCCGCCGAGACTCCGGCGGGCGCCGTCATGGCCGGGTCTTCCCGGGTCAAGGTCGGCCAGCAATGGGAAGACGAGGCGCTGCAAGGCGGCACGGAGGTCGCTCTCGCCGGCGCGCTCCCTGATTTTTCGTCCGACGGGGTCGCAAGCAAGACGCAGCGCGCGCAAGCCGTGATGGACAAGTTCACGGCGCCGCCGGAATCGGACGAGGGATTCGAGCACGACAAGCTCCCGCCCGCGCTGTGGACCGAGTTCGGCACGGTGCTCAACCGCGCCGAACGCACCATTTTTCGCTTTGAAACGGAAAAAGCCCACCAGACCAACCCGCTGATGTACATGGAGGAGTTGGGCAACGCGCTTTACGCGCCGCTGGTGCTCGATTATGCATCCGCGGGCGAACGCTTCGCGGCCATCGTCGAGCGCCTCGAGGCCGCGCCGGACTTCATCGCCGCGGCGCAGTCGAACCTGAAATCCTCTTCCGAGGTGCGCGCGGAAGCAGCCAAGGAATCGGCCCAGGGCGTCATCAACCTCATCAGCAAAGATATCCGCGGCGGCATGCCCGACGACATGAAGAGCGGCTACCAAGCGGCGGCGGACGCGGCGGTTGCGGCGCTCGAAGGCTACATCTCGTTCGTGGACGGCATGGCCGCAAGCGACGATTGGCGCATGGGCGCGTCCATCTACGACAGCAAATTGCAACTCGATTCCGGGCGCTCTACGGTCACGGCCGCGAGCCTGCTCGAGAAGGCGCAAGACACCTACGACGCCGCGCATGCCGACCTGGTCCGCGCCGCCGAGCCGATCAACGCGCGGATTTACGGCGGCAGCCGGCCCCGCGACGATTTCCGCCTGATAAACGACGTGCTGGGAGTGCTCGAAGACGAAAACAGGGCGCGCAACAACCAGGGCATGATGAGCGAGATGCAGAAAGACGCCGAGGAAGCGCGCAAGATCTGCAACGAGCAGGAACTCGCCCCCGTGCCCGACAGCCTGAAGCTCAACGTGGTCGAAACCCCCGAGTTCATGCGTCCTTCGGTTCCGCTGGCGGGCGGCTTCGGCCCCTCGGCGGCGCCGAACGACAACAACGCAACCGTCTGGCTCACTCCCGCGCCGGCCGACGCCTCGCGCAGCGAGTTGCGCGACCGCCTGACGACGAACAACAACCTCCAACTGAAGATTCTGGCGCTGCGCTACGGCATTCCCGGCTACGCGCTGCTCGGCGCGCTGGCGTCGGAGATGGAATCCGACCAGAAGAAACTCGTGTACTACGTCGATCCGCTGCCGGCCTACATCCACGGCTGGCCGATCTACATCACCGAATCGATGGTCGGCACCGCCTACAGCGGCGACATCGATTTCATCTGGAGGAAGTACCGCGTGCAGACCGTCGCCGCCGCGATCGCCGATATCAAGATGCATACCGGCGATCTGTCTCCCGAAGACGCCGTGCGCTATCTGGTGCGGCAGGCCTACATGGAGGCCAGCGCCGCCCGCGCGCTCGTCCGTTCGATTCAAATCAATCCGACTTCCGCGTCGATCGTGTTCGTCGGCTGGCAAAGCTGGCAGCGCATCCGCCAGCACTACCAGGAAACGACCCAGGACTTCAGCCCGTCGTCATTCCACGGCAAGGGGCTGCGCACGGGGTCGATGCCCCCGGTCGAGTTTTCGTACGCCATCACCGAAGCCCAAGGCCGGCTGTCGGAAGAGTAGCTTCCCTGCGCGGCAAGCGCGGCAAGCGCGGCAAAGTTGGTGTACAATAAGCGGAGAGGCGTTCCCGCCGCGCGCGGACGCCGCCTGCCGACATTTTCTTCAAAGGGCCGCGCCGTTCGGTCGAAGGCGGGGCGGTCGAGGTCAGTATCGTGCCGAAATTGAAATCGCATCGCGGCGCCGCCAAGCGCTTCAAACTTACCGGGTCGAACAAGGTCAAGCGGAACCACTCGCTGAAGAACCACATCCTGACCAAGAAAACGGCCAAGCGCAAGCGCCGCCTGCGCAAGAGCACGTTGGTCAGCGATTCCATGAAAGCGGACATCCGGCGGATGATCGCCCCCTGACCCCGCGCTGACCGAACGGCGAGCGGCCCGAGCCCGAGGCGCGTGCCGGAACCGCCGCCGCAACCCGCCGCCCCATACCGCCAAAGGAGGAAATCGTGCCCAGAGTCAAACGCGGCAATCACCGCCGCAAGAAACGCAAACGCATCCTGCAAAAGGCCAAAGGGTTCTATCAGGGCAAGAGCAAGCTCTACCGCTACGCCAAGGAAGCGGTGGACCGCGCCGAAAAATTCGCCTATATCGGCCGCAAGCTCAAGAAACGCGACTTCCGCTCCCTGTGGATCGCCCGCATCGGCGCGGGCGCCCGCCTCAACGGCCTCAACTACAGCCGTTTCATCCACGGCCTGGAGCGCGCCGGAATCGAGCTGAACCGCAAGATGCTGGCGGAAATGGCGGTTCGCGACCCGCAAGGCTTCCAACAGCTTGTCGAAAAAGCCAAGGCCGCCCTCGAGCAGGAACCGGCCGCGGCGGCCTGACTCCCGCCCCGCAACGGCCGTCATGGCGATTGACGAAAAGGCCGCCCGTCCCTTGGGCGAGCTTCTCGAAGCCGGCGAATCCGTCGAACGGCTCTATGCCGAGGCGCAGGCGGCATTCGAGGCCGAGCGCGCCGCGGCCGTCTCGCCCGAGCAGGCGCGGGCGCTGCGCGATCGCTGGCTGGGGCGCAAGAACGGCCTGATCGCCGCGCTCAACGAAAACTGGCTCAAGACCGTTCCGCGCGAGTACAAGCCGGCCGTCGGCAAGCTGCAAAACCAGACGAAGAAGGCCGTCGAGGCGGCCATAAAAGCCGCGGCGGCCGGCGCGCGGGCGGGCGCGGCCAAAAAAGACCCGCTCGACGTGACGCTGCCGGGGCCGCCGCGCTCCATCGGCGCGCGCCATCCCGTGCGGCTGGCGCTGGAAGAAACCCTCGACATCTTCAAGGGACTCGGCTACTCATGCGCCGAGGGGCCGGAGATCGAGACGTTCTTCTACAACTTCGAGGCGCTGAACTTCCCCCCCGACCACCCCGCGGTCGATGAGATGGACACTCTGTTCCTCGAAGACCGCATGCTGCTGCGCACGCATACCTCGCCGAATCAAATCCGCATCATGGAATCGCAGCCGCCGCCGCTGCGCTACGTCGTGCATGGCAAGGTCTATCGCAACGATACGCCGGACGCGACCCACAGCCCGATGTTCCATCAACTCGAACTGTTCGCCGTCGATACGAACATTGCCTTCGGCGACCTCAAGGGCACGCTCGATTATTTCGTCAAGCGGTTCTTCGGCGAGCAGACCAAAACGCGCTTCCGGCCAAGCTATTTCCCCTTCACCGAGCCCAGCGCCGAAGTCGATATCACCTGCACGTTCTGCAGCGGCCCGGGCTGCCGCGTCTGCAAGCAGACCGGCTTCATCGAAGTGCTGGGCTGCGGCATGATCGACCCCAACGTGTTCCGGGCCGCGAAACTCGACCCCGAGAAATACCAGGGCTTCGCCGCGGGCTTCGGCCTCGACCGCTTCGCCATGCTGAAATACGACATCGACGACATCCCGCTCATGTTCCAGGGCGACGTGCGATTTCTGAGGCAATTTCGATAATGCGCGCCGTTTTGAGTTGGCTGCGGGAATACGTGGATATCCGCGAGTCCGCGAAAGATCTGGCGCACGCGCTGACGATGGCCGGCATCGCCGTGGACGCCGTCGCGCAAGACGGCGGCGAAACGGTGTTCGAACTCGACATCACCAGCAACCGCCCCGACGCGATGAATCATTTCGGCATCGCCCGCGAGATCGCCGCGATCTACGGCCGCGAACTGCGCGCTCCGCAGATCGACCTGACGGAAAGCGCCGCGCCAGCCGACGCGGCGGCGGCGGTGGAAATCGCGGACAGCGATCTTTGTCCGCGCTACGTCGGGCGCGTTCTCAGAAACGTCAGGGTCGCGCCCGCGCCCGACTGGATGCGCCGCCGCCTGGAACTCTGCGGTATCCGCTCGATCAACAACATCGCCGACCTGACGAACTACGTCCTGCTGGAAATCGGGCAGCCGACCCACGCCTTCGACCTCGACAAGCTGGCGGAAAACCGCATCGTCGTGCGCCGCGCCCGAGCCGGCGAAACGCTGGTCACGCTCGACGGCGAAAAACGCGATCTCTCGCCCGACTGCCTGGCTGTCTGCGATGCCTCCGTTCCCGTCGCCCTGGCCGGGATCATGGGCGGCGCGGACTCGGAAATCGGTTCCGACACCCGCAACGTTCTGATCGAGGCGGCCTGGTTCCAGCCCGCATCGATCCGCAACACCGCGCGCCGATTCAAGATGCATACCGAGGCGTCGCACCGCTTCGAGCGCGGCGCGGATTGGAACGCCGCGCCGCGGGCGGCAGACCGCATCGCCGGCCTGCTCGCGCAAGCGGGCGGCGGAGAAGCGCTGCGCGGCCGCATCGACTGCTTCCCCGCCCCGCCCCGCCGGCCGACGATCCGCCTGCGCCGCGCAAGCATCGCCAGGCATCTCGGCATCGACGTCGCCGACGCCGAAATCGCCGCCGGCCTCGATGCGCTGGGGTTCGCGCCGCAGCCCGCCGAAGACGGCTGGACAATCGAAGCCCCCAGCAGCCGCCTGGACGTCGAGCGCGAAATCGACCTGATCGAAGAGATCGCGCGCATCCACGGTTTCGAGCGCTTCCCTTCGACCCTGCCGCCGGTCGGCGCCGCCCCGCGGCCGACGCCGTTCGAAAAAGAAGAGGCGCGCGCGCGCGCAACGATTCAATCGCTCGGCTACGACGAAACGATCTGCTACTCGTTCATCTCTTCCGCCGAAGCCGCCCAATTCGGCGGCGGGCGGGCCGTCCCCCTGCGCAACCCCCTCTCCGAATCGTGGGACGTGATGCGCAACAGCGCCGTCCCCACCATGCTGCGCGCTCTGGAGTGGAATCTCAACCGCGGCGAAGCCTCGGTGAAACTCGCTGAAATCGGACGGCTGTACGAAAAAACCGGCGGCGAGTACCGCGAGCCGCGCGTCCTCGTGCTGGGAGCCGCCGGGCAGGCCGTACCCGACTCGCTCGGCGAACAGGGCCGCGGCTACCGCTTCCTCGATTTCAAAGCCGACGCGGAAGCCGTGCTGCAACTTTTCGATACCGTCCGCCTCGATTTCGAAACCCGCGGGCTGCCCGCCTATTACCGGGAAGGCCATGCCGCCGCGGCGCTCGGCGACGGCGTCACACTGGCCTTTCTGGGCGAACTCGACCCGGCAGCCGCCGCCGCGCGCAAGATCAAGCACCGCGTCTTCGTCGCGGAAATCTTCCTCGACCCGCTCTACGCGGCCGGGCTGCGCGCGCCGCGGCACCGCGCTCTGCCCAAGGTCTCCGCCGTCTCCCGCGATTTTTCGCTGATGGCGCCCGAGGGCGTGCTCTTCAGCGAAATCAGCCGGGCCGTCGGGCCTATGCCGCACCTCACGCAGCTTCAGCCGGTCGAAATCTTCCGCGGCGAAAACGTCCCCGCCGGCAAGTACAGCCTGCTGCTGCGCGCCTCGTGGCAAAAACTCGAAGAAAACTTCACCGACGAGCAGGTGAACGCCTTCGCCGAACAACTGCGCGTCTCGCTCGAGAAAAAGCTGGGCATCGTCCGCCGCGATCTGGCTGTCGGCAAAGGCGGCAAAACGCCGGCGGGTTAATCGCCGCCGCGCACTCTGCGGAAAGCTTCGTAGCGCCGTTCGCGCGGCTTGGCGCCGCGATCCCAGAAGCTCCGCCGGCGGGTATAGACGTACTCCCAGACCTTCTCGTATCCGGCGTCCAGCGCCTTCGCCGGGGCGTCGTGCGGGTCCCACACGATGAACACGTCCGGACTGCGCCAGTCGTCGAACTGATCGTCGGGAATCCGCCCGCGAAACTTGGCGTTGTGGGCGGCGTTCACGTCCAGCAGATTGACCCAGCGGCGATCGGGAAAATAGAAATTGGCCGTCATGCCCTTGACGTTGCGGTAATAGGCGATCCGCTCGCCCGGCTCGGTATGTTCGGCCAGGAAGTCGAGCATGGGCGCGACGTTATCGGCTTGCTTGAGGAATTGCCGCGGCACGACCTCTTCCGTGCCGCCCCCGGCCCAATCGAGATTCGGCCACAAGGCGGCGCCGGCAAAACAGGCGGCGGCCCAGCCGCGCTTCCCGGCGCGCGCCAACCCGGCCGACGCCAGGCAAACCAGCACGATCGCCGCCGGGCAGACCTGATAATAATGGCGCGTCGAGGTCGTCCGCTGCATGAGCGCGATGGTGCATAGCGGCGAAACGACGACCACCAAACCGGCCAACAAGGCCATGTTCGCCGGGATGCCGGGTTTTTCCAGCCGCGTCCAAAAATAGAGCAGCGCCGCCGGAGCGGACAGGCAAAGCAGCCCGAAGAGAACGAACGCGGGGTCCGAAGCGGCCCGCAAGGCGCGGTAATCGACCAGGAACCCGAGCAAGGGGACGGCGCAGACGAGCAGGCCGAGCGCGGCGCCGGTCTTCGCCGGCAAGCGGACGTGACGGCGGCTCAGAAACACCGCCGCCGGCGCCAGAAACAGGAACGGAACCCAGCGCCACAGCTCGCGTCCGCGCGAAACCGCGGCGTAGCGGTAGTCCCCCCAGAACGAGCCGCTCTTGCCGGGGCTCCAGCCGCTCAGCATCTCGGAATGGAGCAGCTGGAACTCGATGCCGAAAACGGCCGCCAACAGCGTCGAAAGGGCGCAAAGCCGCAAAAACGCCCGTCGATCGACCGCCAGAAAAAACAGGCCGAGCGCCAGCCAAGTCACGGCGAAACTGACGTAATTCGACAGATAGAGCAGACAGCCGGCCGCCCCAAGCTGCGCATAAAACGCCGGACTTCGCCCCAAGCCGGGGTTTTTGAGATAGCGCGCCGCCAACAGAAACAGCAAAACAGCGGCCAGCACGACCAGAATGTAATACCGTCCCTGCCGCGCCGCGTGCAGGAAATAGATCGACGCGGCGCCCGACAACGGCAGGCTCAGCGGCCATAGTCCCGCGCCGAAAAGCTCCACTCCCAGCCGATACAGCAGAAAAAGCGCGAGCGCGCCGATGAGCGCGAACGGCAGGCGCGCGGTCAGCGCGCCGGCGCCCAGCAGCTTGAAACCCAGCGCCGAGACATAGAACTGCAAATAGCTCTGCATCGCCGGCAGCAGGTCGGAATTGACGTCGTGGCCGTCATCGTCCTGCACGAGAAGCTGCCCTTCCCCGCGGTCGTAAACGTAGGGCAGCCAACTGCCGCTCTCGGCCATCAGGCGGCCCCATACCGCGGTGGTCGCTTCGTCGCGCCAGATCGGCGCGCCGTCGAGCCGCCAGAACAGCAGGAACGCACAAAGGGCGGCGGTGCAGATGGCAAGCGCGCGCTGCATCGGGCAAACCGTCGATTGTAACGCGCGCGGCGCCCGCATGGCCGCGCAGACGCCTTCCCGACCCAATCTCGATGACCGAACGGCCCAAACCGATTGTCCGTTTGGGCCGGAGCGCCGGAAAGATCGGCCGCATGGCGTATCCTGTCTATGACTCGACCGGAGCACAAACGGAGGCCCCTCATGAGAAAACTTTTGCTGCTGACCCTGATCGCCGCCGCGTCCCTGACGGCGCAGACGAAGAAGGTCGTCGTGATGGGCATGAGCGAAGCCCAGGCCGCGGAACTGCGCAAGGACAAGCCGGCGAACGTCAGGATCGTGCATATCGCCAACCCCTCAACCAGCGCGGACGTCGTCGCCGTCGTCGCCGATGCGCCGAACGGCGCCCCGCGGGTTTCCAGACTGATGAAGGAAGCGGCCGACGCCGACGCCATCATCGGCGCGCCGCCGCGCGAAGTGCTGGCCGCGGCCAAAAATCTCAAGTGGCTGCAAATCACCAGCGCCGGGGTCTTCCCCTATCTCCACCCCGAAATCGTCGAAAGCGATATCGTCATGACCAACGCGAAAACGCTGTCTTCGGCGGCTATCGCCGATCACGGTTTCGGCATGTTGCTGGCGCTCACGCGCAAGCTCAACCACTTCATCGCCGCCCGCCCCAAGGAAGAATGGCGGCGGGGCAACTTCAGCCTCGAAGAGCTTGAAGGCAAGACGGCGCTGATTATCGGAACCGGCGGCATAGGCTCGCACGTCGCCCGCCGCGCCAAGGCTTTCGGCATGCGCGCCATCGGCGTCGACCCGAAAGAATTTCCGCCGCGGCAGAGTTTCGACCGCATGGTTTACCCCGACCGCCTCGACGAAGTCGTTTCCGAGGCCGACGTGGTTTTCCTGTGCGTCCCGCACACCAGGGAAAGCGAAGGGATGTTCGGCGCCGGCCAATTCGAGAAACTGAAGCGCGGCAGCTATTTCATCGCCCTGTCGCGGGGCAGAATCTACAGCCAGGCGGGCTTGATCAAGGCGCTCGACAGCAAGCGCCTCGCCGGCGCCGGAGTCGATGTGACCGACCCGGAGCCGCTGCCCAAGGGAAACCCCCTGTGGAAGTTCGACAACGTCGTCATCACGCCGCACGTCGCCACGCAAGGCAACCTGGGTACGCCGCTGCGCATCGAGCTTTACAAAGACAACATCGCCCGCTTCGCCGCCGGCGAGCGGCTGCGCAACGTCGTGGACAAGCGCAAGGGCTATTGAGCCTATTGAGCCTATTGAGCCGGCGCGGCGGCTGATCCTCCGCCGGCCTATCCCTTGGGGTCGAGATTGCTGCCGATTTCGGCCTCATCGACCGCCGCCGAAGCGATGCCGCCGGACGGGATTTCCAATCCGGCCAGCCAGCAGACCGCGTTCAGCACCGTCTTGCGGTACTCGTCGTTGCGCCAATTGTCATGGAAATGCCCGCCGGTGAAGCCGAAACCGCGCCCGCCGGCCCGCCCCGAACCCGCGCCGGCGCGCTCGACCGTCCACAGCATCGCTTCCTTGCGCCCCTTGGCCGCCTGAATATGCGCATAGGGACCCTTCGGATAGACGTAGGGGCCGTCGCGCGTCTCGTCGCCGGGCTTCGCCGTCAGGATCGGCGTGAACTTCACGCCGTCGATTTCCTTCGGCCCCTCGGCGTCGAAACCCTCGCGGAAGCGGATGTTGAAATACCACTCGTCTTTGGCGGAAAACGGACGCACTCCGCGCGCAACGGGATGTTCGGGGAAGCTCTTGTACTCCGCCGTCCAGATCGGATTGCACGACCACTCGTGCTCGTAGTAGCCGCCGAGCCACGCGGTGAACTCGGCGCCGGCGTCGTCTTTCAGCACTTCGACCCCGTAGTGCATGCAACCCAGCCCGACGCCGCGCGCAACCAGCTTGCCCAGCGTCTGCAAATGGTTGCCCCGCACGGCGGGATGCTTCCGCCCGCCGTCGGCGTAGATAACCACCGCGTCGGCGTCGTCGAACGTTGCTTCATCGCGCGCCCAGCCCATGTCACAGCGCTCGACGGCAAGACCGGGAACCGCCCGCAGCCGTTTTTCCAGGATGATCGAGCCGGCGCGGAACTCGTGCATCCCCGGCGGATGGCTCGGCGCCCCGGCGATCAGGACGACCTTGCGCGGCCGGCCGGCCGCAGCCGCCGGCGCCGCGCTCCCGCCGACGCCGGCCAGCATGAGACGTAGAAATTGCGCGCGGTCCATGATTGAATCTTATCGCGAACCGCCCGGCGGAGCGCAACGAAACGGAGGCGGAACCCGTTAAAGTAGCAGCAGTCCCATGCGTTTCCCCGCAGTGCGAACGGCTTGTCCCGCAGCCGCGGCGGCGCTCCTGACGGCGCTGCTGCCCGCGGCGGCGCAGGCGCAGACCGCCGGCCCGCTGAAGCGCCCCGCGCAGGCGCGCTCGGCGCAGATCTTCGCCGCCGGAGAGGTCGTTTCCGTCGGCGCCGCAGTGGTCCGCATCCGCGCGCCCGGAGGAACGCTGACCACGCTGTACGTCACCGCCTCGACCGAGTACGCCCCCGGAGCCGAGGAACTCGAGCCGGGCCTCTACATCCGCGTTGAAGCGATCCGCGGCCCCGGCGGCGTGCTGACGGCCTTGACGATTCGGATTCCCGATACGCCTCCCGCCGAAACCGCAAGCGCCGGCCGCGGGCCGCGCGGCGGACGGCGGCCCCGCCCCGCCGAGGCGCGACCCGGCGAGAAACCCGCGACCGCCGCGGACGCCCTCGGCGATATCGACGATCCCGGCCCGCCCATCCTGCGCCGCAGAGCTCCCGGAGACCGCTCCGCTCCCCGGCGGCGCAAAGCGGACGCCGCGCCGCCCGATTTCGACTTTACCGACCAGGCCGAGTATTCCGACGACCCCTTGCTGGCCAGAGCCTTCGAAGTCAATGCGCGGGCTTCAAAGCAACAAATCAACTTCATCTGCCGCCAGGCAACCAGGCGTTTCGAGAGCCGCAACCTCGGCGGAAAATGGAAGGAACTCGACCTGATCGAAGCGGAAGTGCTCATGATCCGCAACGAAGCGCACTATCAGAACCTCAGAAAAAACGGCGCGCCGACCGCCGGAACCATGAAGGATCAGGGCGGAACCTGGTCAATCGGCGAATACGGCTCGACGCTTCACAACCTGTTCGCGTACGGCTACGCCGAGCGGGCCGAAAGGTCGCGCGGCGCGGAAAACACGATCGGCATCCCCTACGAGTACCGCGTCGAACATACGGAATCCGACTGGACGCTTCATTTCGCCAACGAAATCCATACCGCGGCATACGACGGGCGCTTCTGGATCGATCCGCACTCCGGTTACGTCGCGCGAACCGAGATGACGGCGCGCGGCCTGCCCGCCGATTATCCGCTGCGAACCGTCGTCAGCACCGTCGATTTCGGCGCAGTCGCGGTAGAAGGCAAGGAGTACAGGCTGCCCGTAAGCGCCGTTGCGCAAAGCTGCATCCGCCACTCCGCCCGCTGCAACCGGAACGACATCCTGTTTGCCGACTGCCGCCGCTTCAGCGCCGAGTCGTCGATCTACCAGACCGAATCCACCATCGATTTCGGCGGGGAAGCCCCGGTGCCGGAAAGCGCGGACAGCGAGCCGCGCCAAACCCCGGCGGCGGGGACGCCGCGCCGATAGTTTCAGGAGTCCGTTTCAAGAATCGGGCAGCTTCAGCAGCCGCGCGGCGTTCCCGTACAGGATTTTCCGCGCGGCGGCGGCGTCGGGAGCCAAGCGCCGCACCGCGGCTTGGCTCTTTCCGCCGATGCAATCCGGGCCGTTCGCCTCGGAATCGCTGCAGTCGCTCGCCCAGAGCAGCCGATCCTGGTGTCTTTCGAGAAACCCCCGCGCGTGCTCTTCGTCGCGCAGCATGGCGTTAAGTCCAGACCCTGCAGAAAGATCGCCGTACATGTTGGGGTAGTCCGACAACAAGCGTTCGGTAATGCCGCCGGGCGCAACGGGGGTCTTCGGATACATGACGGTCTGGTCGTGGCCGGCGTCGATATTGCCCCACCAGGTCTGCGCGTGTCCGATGAACGCGACTTCGGGAAATTTTTCGAGCATTTTGTGGAACCGCTCGATGCCCATGTTGTAGGCCTCGTGCTGGAAATGCAGCAGCACGGGCGCGCCGAACTCCCGCGCGATCGCATAGACCGACTGCATGGCCTCGGAATCGCACTCCACCGGGAACTTCTGCTCGCCGATGCCGCGCGCTCCGGCTTTCAGCCATTTTTCGAGAACCGCCCGCGTTTGCGGAATGTCGGGCAATTCGTTGGCGAAATAGACGAACTCCCGCGGATGGCGCGCGGCCAGCGCGGCGACGGAATCGTTGCCGCGGGCCTCCGCCGCCAAGCCGTAGCGCGACCCCGCCGGCAGCAGCACCGTGCGCGAAACGCCCATGGCCCGCTGGTGCGCAACCAGCGCGTCGTCGGAACGCCCCTTGTAATGGGTGTGCTGATGGAAGTCGATGACGGGCGCCGCGCGCTGCCGCGGCGGTTCCGAGCAGGCCGCCGCACCGGCCGCCAAGCCGAGAAACGAGCGGCGAGCCAACATCGTCATGCGAGCGTCACGGGGCCGCCGCGGACCGCTTACGCCCCGCGCTGGCCGTCGAGCACGCCGCGCATATAGGCGAACGATTTGGCCATGCCCAATTGCGGCGCATCGGCGTCGATCTCGAACTCCAGGCCGACCACGCCGCCGTACTTGCGTTCCTTCAGCATGCGGAAGATCGCCGAAACCGGCATCTTGCCTTCGCCCACGGGAACCTGGCTTCTCTTGTCGGAGAAATCGGCGAGGTCTTTGACGTGGAAATCGTAGATGCGATCCCAGGCGACGTCGATCTCTTCGAGGATGTCCGCGCCGGTGCGCACCGTGTGGCCGACGTCGACGCACAGTCCCATGCGCGGGTCCATGTCCTTGACCCGCTTCATCACGTCGCTCGCCGCCGGATAAAAGCGGTCTTCCGGGCCGTGGTTGTGGATCGCCATCTTGACGTCGTAGCGCACGGCCAGCTTCTCGATCAGCGGCAGGTTCGAGTGCTTCGGCGCGCAGACCATGACGGGTATGCCGGCGGCCTTGGCGTACTTGAAATAAGGCTCCAATTCGTCGTTGGTATCGCCTTTCAGGCTGATGTTGCCGCCGGCGGCGATTTGCAGCCCGGCCTTCTCGAACTCCGCCCGAGCCGCTTTCAATTCCTCATCCGAAAGGTAATAGGGCATGTGAAACGACTTGATATTGAGGTACTCGACGCCCAGGCTCTTGACGATATCGATGGCCTGCGAGCGGCTGAACTTGCGCAGCGAATACGTCGCCACCGCCAGCTTGACGTCTCCCCAGTGATGCGCCTCCATCGTCGGCGCGGCGGCTGCCGAAACCGCGGCGGGCGCGGCGGCTGCCGCGGCCGCTCCGCCCAGAAACGAACGTCGGCTTGTAACGGAACTCATGGCTGGAACCTCCCCTGGCGCCGCTTCGGGCGTCCATCGCAATTCTAGCACCCCCGCGCAAGCGCTTGTCAGTCGAAAATATCTTCCGGCGAGAGCCGGGCCGCGCCTGTCGGCGCGGCAGGGAATAGGGGTTAGGGATTGGGGTTAGGGGGGCCGCGCCTGTCGGCGCGGCGGCCGCCGATTCCATGCTGCAACGGGGCGCGCTGGGCGCGCCCCTGTTCTGCGGCGCCCTTACTCTACCGCGATGGTGGCGCCGGATTGGCTCATGCGGCCGCCGACGGCGAGGCGCAACTGCGCGGCGTCGGAGGGGACGAGGTTGCGGGGGACTTCGACGATGACCAGGTTGACGCCTACCATGTCGGGAGCCAAGCCGGAGAAGCGGACGTTTTCCGGGGATACCGCGTAGGCGTCGATCCAAACCCGCGGCCGCGCCGCCGTATGCCGCAGCACGACGTTCGAGCCGTCGGCCAAGCAAACGCCGTCCGGCAAGCACGAGTTCATGCCGTCGGCGATCGGCGGCTCGACCGCGCCCAGGCCCGCCGCGTAGATCTCCAGCACGTCCCCGCCCCGCGCCGGGCGGCTGCCCGCACTGAAACCCAGCGGGGCCGCCAGATCCGTCGTCCCCGCAAACACGGCCAGCGCCTGTCCCTCGCCCGGGACCGTGAACACGCCCGGCGCGTGCGGCGCGGCCCAGAAGCGCCGCGGGTAGCTGCTCTCGCCGCCGGTTTCGACGACGACCGTTGCCAGGGCCAGGCCGCCGGCGGCTACGGCTTCGCCGCCCAGCGCCCAGGGCAACTGCGCCTCGATGCGCCGCGGCTCGACCGCTATCAGCGGAACGGCCGTCCCGTCGATCAGCACCCGCGCGCCGCCCAGCATCGTCGGCAGCGGGAAGCCCGCGGCCTCCATGCGCTCGCCGGAAGCGAAGTTCACCCCCTGCACGACCGCCAGCGAGCCGGGCGCCAGCGGCAGCAGGCGCGGGCCGAACAGTCCCGGATCGCCGTAGGCGCTCATGCGCGCCGCGTTGAT
Source organism: Bryobacterales bacterium (assembly GCA_965242705.1). Lineage (GTDB taxonomy): Bacteria > Acidobacteriota > Terriglobia > Bryobacterales > UBA6623 > CATQHP01. Next base: position 1,668,122 of record OZ251486.1, on the reverse strand, counting down.
CACGCCGACGTTCTCGGACACCGCCGGACCGTTCGGCGGCAGCACTTCCAAGGCGACGCGCACCCAGGACGTGACGCGCCCGCCGGAGCGGACGTACAGCCGGCCGTTGCGGGTTCCTTCGGACAGCCCCGTCGGATCGACCGTCACGGCAACCGTCGTCCGCTCGCCGTCGGCCAGTTTGCCGCGGCGCGGCTCGGCGGATATCCAGCGGGCGCCGGGGACCAGCAGAAAGTCCGCTTCGCCGTCCTGGGCGTAGAGCATAATCTCTTGCGTTTGCGGCTCGCCGTCCTGGGCGGCCATGAACGACAAGGCGAGGGGGCCGGCGAACACGGCCGGTCCGCTCTCTTCCGTTACGGCCGGCGGCGCCGGCGGCGCCGGGCAGGGCTCGCCCAACGCGTACACCTTGCGGATGCGGTGGTTGCTGAAGTCGGCGACGTAGAGGTTGCCCGCGCAGTCGAACGTCATACCGGCGGGGATATTGAATTGGGCCGACAAGGCCGGGCCGCCGTCGCCTAGCGCCGACCCGCCTCCCGCGACGGTGGAGATATTCCCCGTAGCGGCGTCCACCTTGCGGATGCGGTTGTTTTGAGTATCGGAGATGTACAGGTTGCCCGCGCCGTCCAGCGCCGTGCCGTAGGGCCCGTCGATTTGGGCCGAAGTTGCCGGGCCGCCGTCGCCGCTGAATCCGCCGATTCCCGTGCCCGCAACGGTGGAGATCACGCCGGCCGGGGTTACTTTGCGGATGCGGTTGCCCGAGTCGATGTAGATGTTGCCCGCGGCGTCCAGCGTCACTTCGCCGGGGGCGTTGATTTGCGCCGACAGGGCCGGGCCGCCGTCGCCGCTGAAGCCGGCGGTTCCCGTGCCCGCGACGGTGGTAATCATCCCCGCCGTATCCACCTTGCGGATGCGGTCGTTGGATGTATCGGCGATGTACAGGTTGCCCGCGCCGTCCGCCGCCACGCCGTAGGGGCCGTTGAGTTGGGCCGAAGTTGCCGCGGCGCCGTCGTCGCTTGCGCGGTAGCCGTTCGTTCCCGTGCCCGCAACGGTGGAGATCACGCCGGCCGGGGTTATCTTGCGGATGCGGTGGTTGTTCCTGTCGGCGATATAGAGGTTGCCGGCGCCGTCGAACGCCACGCTGCTGGGTTGGTCGAATTGCGCCGAAGTTGCCGGGCCGCCGTCGCCAGCGGAGCCGGTGGTTCCCGTGCCCGCATAGGTGGAGATATTCCCCGTAGCGGCATCCACCCTGCGGATGCGGTGGTTGATGCGATCGGCGATATAGACGTTGCCCGCGTCGTCCACGGCTATGTCGCTGGGGCTGCTGAGCCGCGCCGCCGTCGCCGCCGCTCCGTCTTCGCTTACGCTGTAGCCGCTGGTTCCCGTGCCCGCGATCGTGTCGATGTTTCCGGCGGTCTGCGCCGGGGCGGCTGCCGCCGCCAAGTGGAGAGCGATCGCCGCCAAGGCGGCCGGCGGCGGCGAGTGAAGAACGCGAGACCCGCGCCCGCGCGAAAGCCCCGCCTTGCCCGCGGCAAGCCGGGCGCGAAGAGAAGACGAAAAAGGAAGAAGAAGCCGTAGGTCAGAGAGCGCAGCGAGCGCGCTTCTCCTTATACTGACGGACTGACGGACTGACGGACTGACGGACTGACGGACTGACGGACTGACGGACTGACGGACTGACGGACTGACGGACTGACGGACTGACGGACTGACGGACTGACGGACTGACGGACTGACGGACTGACGGACTGACGGACTGACGGACTGACGGACTGACGGACTGACGGACTGACGGACTGACGGACTGACGGACTGACGGACTGACGGACTGACGGACTGACGGACTGACGGACTGACGGACTGACCTGTTCTCAGTATACATCTCTCTCACCTCTCCGTGCAACATGGAAATCCTATTCTGAAACAAAACAACCTGTTTTGCAACAATTCTGCAACAAAAAATCCGCGGCGCCTCAAGAATACCATCCCGGCCGCCGATGAAATTTTATTCTTCCGCTTGCCGCCCCGGCTTGTCAATCAACGCATTGCATTCCCCGCGCCTCTTCGCGGCGCGGGCGCCCGTCAGGCGAAAGTCCACTCGACCAGCGGCTTGGCCGCATCGGCGCGGCGCAGCGCGGCGCGGCGGCAATCGACCCTTCCGGCAAGCCTGCCGAAGCCCACGGCGAACCAGGTCAGCCACTGTTCCACCGAAAACGCAACTTCGAGGCGATGCCAGGCGCCGTCGGCGGCAAGGGAGATTTCCTTTTTGCCGGCGCCGCGCATTTTTTCCGCCGTTCCCCAGCGAACTTCTACCGGCGAACCGTCCGTCGAGCGCAACTCCAGCTCCAGCGCCATCTCCCCGCCTTCGGCCACGTAGGGCGCGACCGCTTCCTGAGGCCGGCGGCCCTGGCCGCTCCACTCCATCCTGAGCATGCCGTCCGCCTTCGACAGCAGGCCGTTGTTGGCGTACCAGCCGTCAATCATCGTGCGGTAGGCGTACTCGGCCGGCAGCGGGTCTTCCGGCGTTCGGCCCTGGTCGTTGCTCGTTTCGATCCATTCGTTGAGCGCGGCGGTCAACTCGGCCAGTTTCTCCGCGTGTTGCGGGCTCTCGGCAAGGTTGTCGATTTCATGCGGGTCGTTTTCGAGATCGTACAACTCGAACTCCGGGCGCCGCTCGGCCATCCATTGCGCCGGAGGCCCCGAGAGCTTGCCCTGCGCATGCAACTGGCGCATCACTTGCAGCGCGGGGTAGCTGGTGTCCTTGTAGTGATTTCTCTGGCTGTACGGGCGCTCGGGCATGAAGTTGCGGATCAGCTTCCAGCGCTTCGTGCGCACCGCGCGGATGCGGTCAACCGTTTCGTCGCAGCGGTCGCGCGCGGAAAAGGCGCAGCGCGGTTCCGGCTCGGCGCCGGGGCCGAGAAATACCCTGCCCTGCATGTTCGCCGGCGGGTCGATGCCGGCCAGCTTCAACGACGCGGCCGCGATGTCGATATGCTGCATCAGCCGCTCATCGACCGAGCCCGGCGCGAAATCGGCGGGCCGGAATTTTTCGGGAATGCGTACGATCAACGGAATCAGAATGCCCTGCTCGTAGAGCCATTGCTTGCCGCGGTGCAGCGCCTGGCCGTGATCGCCGAAAAAGAAAATAATCGTGTCGTCGTAAACGCCCTCGTCCTTCAACCGCTGAATCACCTTGCCGACCTTCGCGTCGAGGTGCTGGGCGGTATCGAGATAAAGCGCGATATCGTCGCGCACGACCGGATGGTCGGGGTAGTACGGGGCAAGCTCGATGTCGTCGGGGTTGACCGGCGACGGCTCGAAGCGCTTGAAGGCGCGGTGCGTTTCGGAAAAATTGACCTGCGCGTAGAAAGGCTGCCCCGCGGCGCGCTCGCTCCAATCCTCGCCGTCGAACGCCGGATAGTCGAAGCTGTAGTTGAAATCGGTCTTGCCGCCGGCGGTCAGCCCGGGCGCGGGAGTCCTGGAGTTCGAGGTATGGTAGCCGGCTTGGCGGAAGTAAAAGGTATGGGTATGCACGCCCTCGGGCAGCTTGTAGCCATCGCCGCGGTGGCTGCGGTGGTTGTGTCCGCCGATGGAGGTCTGGAACATGCCTACCATCAGCGCCGAGCGCGCCGCCGAGCAGACGGGCGCGGTGCAGATGCAGTTCGTATAGCGGACGCCCTCTTGCGCCAGGCGGTCGAGGTTGGGCGTCTTGACCAGCCGATTGCCGTAGCAGCCGAGATCGGGCGAAAAGTCCTCGGCGAAAATCCACAGGATGTTGGGCCTGGCCGCCGCGCCGCCGCAGCCCGCCGCGGCCAAGCCGGCGGCGGCGCCCGAGGCGCGCAGAAAATCGCGTCGATGCATGGCGCCTATTGTATAGGGCGGCGCAGCCTTACCCCGCGCTGCGGCTCTCACGCTCCGTTGTCCTTTGCCGCAACGGCGGCAACACAAGCGCTCCGACCCGCGGCCGCCGCGTGAAACGCGGCCCGACCCGCGACCGAGCGAGGCCGCGTCCGCGGCCTCGCTCAGTACACCTCGAAAACACGCCGCTCGGTAAAAACGGCTTGCCCGATCTTGTCGCGGATATTCACGACGACCGTGTAGCGCCCGCGCGGGATCGTCTTTTCCAGGTCGAGGCGGAACTTGGCGGGCAGCCACAGGCGCGGGTAAAACGGGCTGCCCGTTTCGCCGCGGGAATCGAATACAAACAGCGTCTCGCCCTCGTCGTCGAGCACGCGCAGGTCGGACTCTACTTCGAAAGTGTTGTCTTCGCGGGTCTTGTAGCCGGTGATGTGGAACTCCGCCCAGATTTCCTCGCCCGCGCGGTAAAGCGGCTTGTCGAGCCTGGGGCCGCCGGGCGCCTTGGAAAAGCCGAAGTTGCGCACGACAAGCCGGTCGGACGCCTCCACGCGGCTGCCCTCGACGAAAATGGGCACCGCGGCGCGAACCGTCGCATCCGCGAGCCGGTCCCGGACTTCGATCTCGATCCGGTACGCCCCCCCGCCTGCGTGCTCGGGAATTTCCGGCGAATAGCGCACGACCGGCATCCACTGCTCATCCTGCGGCGCCAGTTCGGCGTTGAACCGGCCGCCTTCCGCGCCGTAGAAAGGCTTGCCGCCGGGGTCGAGCGCCTGCAGCCGATATTCCAGATCGATGCGGTAATCGCTGCTGACGCGGTAGCCGTCGATCTGAAAATAAAGATGGACCGTCTCGCCCGGAAAGTAACGGCTGTCGGCGGGTATCGCGTACCCGTCGCGGCTGTCGAGCAAGTCGAGATTGACCAGCGCGAGGCCGGAAGCGGCAGCGTCCGCGGTTTCGTCGGCATGGGCGCGGGGCGGCAAGGCCGGCGCCGCCGTCAACGCCGCGGCCGCGAGCGTTTGCAGCAACAGAAGGCTACGCCGCCCGCCTGCGTTCCCCGGCCTGCTTGAGCGCCGCCTCGCCGTTCTCATACTCGTAAATCTCGCGGACGGTCGAATCCGTCCCCAGCTTAACAAGGGCCTCGATATCGAGATGCGCTTCGGCGGCATCGAGTTTCCTTACCGAGGCGAAGACCTCCGGGCTTCGCGGCAGATACATCGGGCAGCAATCGCTGAAAGGCTCGGTGGAAATGTCGTAGGTGCCGATTCGCCGCGCCAGAGCCATGATCTCCTCCTTGTCGGTTCCGCAGAGCGGCCGATAGAGCGGCAGAGAGGCGGCCGCGCCGACGGCGTTCATGTTGGCCAGGGTCTGCGAGGCGACCTGGCCGATGCTGTCGCCGGTAACCAGCCCGCGCGCCCGATGCCGCCAAGCCAGTCTCTCGGCGATGCGGATCATCATGCGCCGGTAGATCAGGATGCGGAAGCTCTGCGGAGCCTTGGCCACGATCTCGCGCTGAATGCGGTCGAAGGGGACCAGGTAGAGCTTCGAAGCGCCCTGATAAACGGTGAGCCGGCGCACCAGCGCGCGAGCGATCGGCTCGCTGGCCTCGCCGGACGCCGCCGGGCCGCCGTGAAAGTGAACGAACCCCAGGCGGACGCCGCGGCAGATGACCCTGTACGCGGCTACGGGCGAGTCGATGCCCCCGGAGAGCAGGCACAGCAGGCGGCCGCTCGAGTTCGGCGGCAGGCCGCCGACGCCGCGCGTCTTGCGGGCGTAAAGCACCGCCCGGCAACTCGTGATCTCGATGAAACAGGTGCGCTCGGGGTCTTCCAGATCGACGCGGCATTCCTGTCCGAGCCGCTGCGCCTGACGAGCGATGGCCGCGCCGATGCTGCGCTCGATCTCCATAGAACGCAGCGGAAAATGCTTGTTCGCCCGTTTGGCGCGCACTGCAAACGAACGGAACCCGCCGTCGGCCATCAGTTCGAGAGCCGCCCGCTCGACGGCTTCGGGCGACAACTCGACGGCGCGCCCCAAGCCGATATTGGCGATTCCGGGCACCAACGCGAGCCGTCGCAGCGCTTCTTCGGCCGCGGCGGAACTCTCGAAAACAATCAGAAAGCGCTGGTCTTCGCGGACAATCGATTCCCTCGCGATGCCTTGCAGCGCGCGTTCGACGGCGCCGCGCAAGTTGCGAATAAAGAAGTTGCGGTTGCAGCCCTTCAGCCAAATTTCGCCGAAATGGATCAACAAAACCTGCACGCGCGGCCTTTTGACCGATTATAGGCGCGGCGGGCGCCGGCGGGCGGACGGGGTAAAATAGCGCGAACGCCCCATGAAACTCTGCTCTTTCGAACACGCCGGCGCGCGCGGCGTCGGCATAGTCATCGACGACCGCATTCTGCCGCTCGATTCCGTCAACCGCAAACGCGGCGCCGATTTTCCCGACGAGATGCTCGCCCTGATCGAATCGGGGCAGATCGAAGCGGTGAAGCAACTCGCCGCCGGCCTCGAGGCCGAGATTCCCATCGCCGAAACGCGCCTGCGCATCCCCTACGGCAACCCCGGCAAGGTATGGTGCATCGGGCTCAACTACCTCTCCCACGCCGAAGACCTGAACGAAAGGCAGCCGGAGGAACCGGGCAGCTTCATGAAACCTCGCTCCTGCTTTTTCGAGCCGGGCGGCGCTATCGAGTTGCCGCCCGAGGAGCTCGCCCGCGAAGTCGATGCCGAAGGCGAGTTGGCTCTGGTGTTCGGCAAGCGCTGCCGCGATGTCCCGCTCGAACGCGCCGCCGACGCGCTGTTCGGCTATACGACGGCGCTCGACATGACCGCGCTCGACGTCCTGGCGCGGAACACGCGCTACCTGCAGCGCGCCAAGAGTTTCGACACGTTTTTCACGTTCGGCCCGGTGATCGTCACCGCGGATGAAATCGACGACGCGGCCTCGCTGGAAGTCACCACCATCCGCAACGGCAAGGAGTTCTCGCGCGATTTCGTGCGCAACATGAGGCACGGCCCCGCCAAGCTGGTTTCCTTTCATTCCGAAGTCATGACCTTCGAACCGGGCGACATCCTCTCCACCGGCTGCCCGAAAGGCGCGCGGATTCAACCCGGCGATACCGTGGAAGCGCGCATCGAAGGCGTGGGGCGGCTGCGCGCTTCGGTGACCCGCCGCCGCAAAACGCCCTGGACGGCGGCCTGAGCGCGGCCTTACCGCGCGCCGTCGAGGGGGCGCACGCTGACTTCCCTGAACCAGACGGTGGATTTCTTGTCGTGATTCTGCAGGCCGATGTAGCCTGCGTCGGGCCGCGGCCCGCGCCGCGGCTCGTACCACTGGTTCCGCGGCGGCGCTTCGCTGTCTCCGTGAAACTCGTTCACCTGCTTGCCGTTGACGACGACGCGCGTGATCTGCCCGTCGAGGACGATTTCCATCGTATTCCAGCCGTCGGCGGCGGCGGGAAATTCCTCCGCCGGAGAAAGCGAGTAGAGCGACCCCGTGCGGTGGAACTCGTCGCCGGAGTCCTGAATCTGCACCTCGTAGCCGCGGTGAACGGCGAACCAGGGGTCGTGCGGCTTTTCGGGGATGCGGATGAAGACCCCGGCGTTGGCGTTCGGACTTTCGGGCTTATATACGACGCGTACGACCGCGTTGCCGATCTTCTTGCCGTCGTACGCCAGCAGCCCCATGCCGCCCACCGTTTTGAGCGCGCCGTCTTCGACGACAAACTCGCCGGGGCCGGTATGCCTCCAGCCGGCCGAATCGACGCCGTTGAAGAGTTGTTCGCGTTCCGGCTCGGACGGAGCGCAAGCGGAAAGCAGCAGAAGCGCGGCCGCGGTCACGGGAATTTTCATCGCTATAACAGGATAGTCGAATCGCCGGCCGTCCGCCGGCCGTCCGCGTCGGAAGTCACGTGGCGGCGTTACGCGCCCGCGGACCGCTGCGCAAGGGGCCGCAGCTTCCCGTCGGCGGTCAGGCGGAAGCGCCGGCCGCGCCACTCGACCGTGTTGCCGAAGAACGCCCCGAACCAGACCAGCAGCGCGGCGGTATCCTGCAGCGGGATCAGCCAGAACCGGCGCAGCGCCAGACGGTCGCCGAGCGCCAGGAGTCCCACGGCGAAAAGCGCGGCCGCCCGCAGAACCGCGCAGACGCCCAACAGCCGCAAGCTCCACGCGGCGGCGCCGGAAAGCGGGACGGCAAGCAGCGCCCAGGGCAGCGGATTCATGAAGATTTGCCCGATGTAGCCCCACGGCCGGGAACGGCGCGTCGAACGGTTCCAGCGCAGACGGTGGCGGAAATTCGCCGCGAAGCGGTCGGCGCCGATGCGGTGCTCGACCACGTTCCGCGCAAGCCGCACGTCGAAGCCCGCCGCGCGGGCCTTTTTCCCGAGGACGAAATCCTCGGCCAGGTATTCCCGGAACGCTTCAAAGCCGCCGACGGCCTCGAGACAATCGCGCGAGACGGCCATCGTGGGGCCGACGGCGAAATCCATCGGCGCCGGCATCTCCGCCAGCAGGACGCCGCCCCAGAACTCGCCGTTCGCGTTGAGGGCTTCGAGCAGCGACCAGAAGCTCGGTCCCGGAACGGCGCGGTAGGGGCAGGTCGCCACTCCCGTTTTGGCCCCCTTTTTCGCCGCGGAAAATTCAGCCGCGATGCCGTCGAGGCAGTCCGTTTCGACCCTGATGTCGCTGTCGCTGACGACCAGCAGGTCGTAGCGCGCCGCGGCGGCCATCGCTTGCAGCGAAAAAACCTTCGCGTTCGGATACGGCGGCTCGCCGACCGCCAGGATTTTCACGGGAACGCGCGGATAGCGCCGGCTCAACCTGCGCGCGGCCTCCAAGGCGGGGTCGTCCGTCTCGCGCGCCGCGAACAACAGTTCGTAACGCGGGTAGTCGAGCTCGAAAAACGAGCGCAGATTCCGCTCGAGATCGGGTTCGTCTCCGGCGACGGCCTTGAGCACGCTGATGCCCGGCCGCGCCGCGCCGGCGGCGGCGGCCCGCGGCGCTTTGCGCAAGCGGAAGCGAACGGCGGCGGCAACCGTCAGCAGGCAAACGATGCAGCCGCCCAGCACGATGCCGGCGGCGAGGAACGCCGGGGTCAAGGCTGCTTACTTGATGCTCTCGTCCTTCTCGACCTGACCGTCGCGAAGGTGAACGACGCGGTGGGCGTACACCGCGATATCCGGCTCGTGCGTCACGAGAATAATCGTGTTGCCCTGCCGGTGCAAGACGTCGATAACGCCCATGATTTCGTTCGACGTCGCCGAGTCGAGGTTGCCCGTCGGCTCATCGGCGAGGATGATCGACGGGTCGCCGGCCAGCGCCCGGGCGATGGCCACCCGCTGGCGCTGTCCGCCCGAAAGCTCGCTGGGCTTGTGGTACATGCGCATGGTCAGATCGACCTGCTGCAGGGCGTGCCGCGCCTTTTCGAGACGCTGGTCGGGCGGCAGTCCGGCGTAGATCAGCGGAAGCTCGACGTTCTGCAAGGCGGTCAGCCGCGGCAGCAGATTGAACGTCTGGAAAACGAACCCGATCTCCTTGTTGCGGATGTGCGCCAACTCGTCGTCGCTCATGGTGCTGATGAGTTGACCGGCGATGAAATAATCCCCGGCAGTGGGCGTATCGAGAGCGCCGATCAGGTTCATGAACGTCGATTTGCCCGATCCCGACGGCCCCATCAGGGCGACGTATTCGCCGTACCGGATGCGCATGTCGATGCCGTCCACGGCGTGGATCTCCTGATCGCCCATGACGTAGGTCTTGCGCAATCCGTAAGTCTGGATAACAACGCCGTCTGCTTTGAGTTGCCTGCCGAGTTCTTCCTGTTCCGATACGAGTGCCTTCGCCATAAAGCCCTGTTCTTTCTTAAGGCGCACGCCTGCGCCGCGTAGTTACCGCGCGGGCTGCGCCCCGCCGCGGCGCCTTGCTCAGTCCGGCCCGCCGATTCCCAGTTGCTTCCAAATCGGCTCGACCCGCGCCTTGACGGCCTCGTCCATCTCGATCAGGTCGGGCCAGGGGCGCTGAAACCCCTCTTCCGGCCACTTCTTCGTGGCGTCGATGCCCACCTTCGAGCCGTAATCGGGAAGGCGGGCGGCGTGGTCGAGCGAATCGATCGGGCCGAACGTGAACTGCATGTCGCGCTCGGGGTCGATGTTGTTAAGCGCGCGGAAGGCCGTTTCGCTGCAATTCTGAACGTCCACGTCGTGATCGACCACGACGATGCACTTGCTGAACATCGCCTGCCCCAACCCCCATATCGCGCTCATCACCTTGCGCGCGTGGCCGGGGTACGACTTGCGGATCGACACCAGCAGCAAATTGTGGAAGACGCCCTCCGCGGGCATGGCCATATCGACCACCTCGGGAAGCTGCAAGCGCAGCAGGGGCAGGAAGACCCTCTCGATCGTCTTGCCCATGTAGTAGTCTTCCATCGGCGGCTTGCCGACGATGGTCGTCGCATAGATCGGATTCTTCCGCTGGGTGACGCAATCCACGTGAAAAACGGGATACTCGTCGGCCAGCGAGTAATAGCCGGTGTGATCGCCGAACGGCCCCTCGGTGCGCAGTTCGCCGAGATTCACGTGGCCTTCGAGCACGATCTCGGCGTTCGCCGGCACTTCGAGATCGACGGTCTTGCACTTGACCATCTCGACCGGCTTGCCGCGCATGAAGCCGGCGAACAGCATCTCGTCGAGATCGGGCGGCAGCGGCAGGATCGCGGAATACATGGTTGCCGGGTCCGCGCCGACGGCGACGGCGACCTCCATGCGCGTCTCGCGGCCCTCGGCCGCCAGCCGCCGGTAGTGCTCGGCGCCCTGTTTGTGCGTCTGCCAGTGCATGCCGGTCGTGCGCGCGTCGAAAACCTGCATGCGGTACATGCCGCAATTGCGCTTGCCGTTGACGGGGTTGCGCGAAAAGACCATGGGCAGCGTGATGAACGGCCCCGCGTCCTGCGGCCAGCAAGTCAGCACGGGGTAATCGTAGAGCGAAAAGTCCTCGGTTTTGACGACCTCCTGGCAGGCGCCCGAGCGCGCTTCCCGCGGGAAAAAGCTGCCCATTTCGGCCAGTTTCGGCAGCATCTTGAGCTTGCCGACAAGGCCTTGCGGAGTCTTCATCTCAAGGTACTCGGCGATGCGCTGCGCCAGGAACTCCACGTTTTCGACCTCGAGCGCCAACTCCATCTTGCGCATCGAGGCGAAGGCGTTGATCAGCACCGGCGCCGCATGGCCGCGGGGGTTCTCGAAGAGCAGCGCCGGACCGCCGCTCTTCACCGCGCGGTCGGCCAATTCGGCGATCTCCAGCACGGGATCGACCTCGGCGGAAACGCGCTTGAGCTCGCCGTGTTTTTCCAGCGTTGCGATGAAATCCCGCAGATCGGAGTAAGCCATGTCGGGTTCGACTCACCAATCTAGCAAACGGAAGCCGGACGTTCGATCTGCGGCAGCCGCCGGCCGACGTTTCGGAAAATGCCTCCCGCCCGCTTGATCGAGGAAGCAAGAGCCGGCGACAAATAGAGCGATTCGTAGGTGACATCCGACCGGCCCAAAAGCGTCGCCTGCGTCGATCTGCCGGCGCACACTTCCACTCGAGTCAGTTTCAGGGAATCCGGAAGCGGCTCGCCATAGGTTTTGGCGCCGGTTCGACCGTCGTAAGACACGGCAAACGCAAGGTTTCGATCGTTCAAACGGGAAAGCTCGCCGTAGAATTCATCGTGGTCGATCTTCGGCAGATAACGTCGATCGCGATTGAGGCAGACCCCGCGATACGGAGGATCCATGTACACGAGATCGTTTTCGGAGCAGGCGTTGAGGACATCCTTGTAATCCCACGACGTGAGCCGCGTTCGGCTGCGCAACAAATTGGAAGCGCAGCTTACCCTTCGGCGCATCTCCGTCGGGCGGACGCCTTTGCGTCGATTGTCCGGCGTGTTGTTGAACTCGCCGTTCGCGTTGTAGCGGATCGAAGCCTTCACGCAGCGCGCAAGCAGGTACAGGAAGTCCGCGGGTTCGCGCCGGTCGTTGAAGCGGCTGCGCACTTCGTCGAAGTACTCGCGTTCCCTGCCGAGTTGTTCGTTCCACAGATGCGCGTAGCGGTCGGCGAGGCTGTCGGGGCGATGAACGATCTCTTGCCACAATGCGATCAGCTCGGAATGCGCATCGTTGATCCAGAAGCAATCGGCGCCGCCGCGGGCGGCAACCGTAAGCGACAACGCGGCGGACCCTGCGAACGGCTCTACCAGACGGAGCAGCTTATCCGGAAAATGCTGCAGAATTGTCGGAGCGATCCGACGTTTGCTTCCCTGATAGGGAATGGGTTGCGGCGCTTCGCGGCAGCGGCTCATTTTTTCCTCGAAGCCGTTTGCAGCTTGCCGCGAACCCCTGCGGCAGCCGCCTGCCGTCAAACCTCGGCGACGGCTCCGTTCAGGTATTGGATGAACGGCGCGATCGCCTGGAAATGGCGGGTGATCGTCCTGGAAATCTCGGGCGATTCGATCCTGCTTGCAGGCAACACGGCGCCCGCCAGGAACTGCTTGCAAACGAGCAGATCGGCGGCCGGATGATCGGCGGGAAACCCCTTGGGGATGCGCTTGAGCTTCTCGCCTTCGATGCCCGCGAAGCGCTTGGCGAACGCCGGAGCGGCGACAATCGCCCGCAGCGCTTCGGGGGCCGCGGCGATGCGCCGCCGGATCTTCAGCAACTCCGCGGAGCCGGGCGCATAGACTCCCCCACCGACCAGCAGCTCATCGGCGGAAAAATGGAAGTAGTAGCCGGCGCCCGCGTGTTTCTCGACGCCGCGGAAGGCAAACACGGCGGCGGCATGCGTCTTGTACGGGCTTTTGTCCCGCGCAAAACGCACGTCGCGGTAAATCCGGTACACCGCCTTCTTCGGATCGGTCAGGTACCCGGGCGAGTAACGCTCCAGCCCGGCGCCCAATTCATGCGCCAACTCGATCAGCGGCTCGCGAACGCTTTTCTCGTACCGCGCCTTGTTTTGCGCAAACCAGCCGCGGTTGTTGTTGGCGGCAAGCTCGCGCAGAAACTTTCGGGCGTCGGGCGAAAACCCTGGGAAACGAGGCTCCACGTCAGTGCGATCTCCGCGCCGCGCTGCGCGCGGGAGGGGAAGCCGTTGAGGCCGCGCGGCAAGGCATCCCGTCAAGAGGCGGCGGTTTGGCCGGCGGCTTCCGTTTTCGCTTCCGCGGGCGGCGGCGCCTCGTCCGCGTCTTTTTTGGGCTTCGACGCCTTCTTCTGGTGCTTCTTCGGGCCGATCATCATGCTCATCGAGCGGCCTTCGATGCGCGGCGTCGTCTCGGGGTTGCCGAACTCCTCCACGTCTTTGGCCAAGCCGTGGAGGATGCGTTCGCCGATATCGGCGTGCGTAATCTGCCTGCCGCGGAAGAAAATCGTCGCCTTGACCTTCTTGCCGTCCTTGAGAAACCGCAGGGCGTGATTCTTCTTGAACTCGTAGTCGTGCTGGTCGGTGTCCGGGCGGAACTTGACCTCTTTGACTTCGACGCGCTGCTGTTTCTTCTTGGCCTCGCTTTTCTTCTTTTTCTCCTGGTAGGTGTACTCGCCGTAATCGATCACCTTGGCGATGGGCGGCACGGTATTGGGGGAAATGACGACGAGATCGAGACCGAGGTCTTTCGCCCGCCGGATGCCTTCCTGGGTGGGCATGACCGCCGTCTCCCCGTCCGGGAAAACGACGCGGACCTCGCGGGCGCGGATCGTCTCGTTTACGTTCTGTCGTCGAACCCTGCGAAAAGAACGGTAGCGTCTACGGAAAATGAGTCACCTCCTCGATTTGTCGTTGGGAAGCCGTTCGGCGCGCTGCGCGGCGGCCCGCGCGTCTTGCGGCAAGCGCAGCCCCTCGGTGGTTCATCGCTTCATCGTACCGCCGACGGCGTCTGCAAAACCATACCCGGCCGGCGCTCGAATTCCCGCCGGCGTTGCCATGTTAGCACGAAAACCCGCTCGTCAAGCTCCGCGGGCCGAAAGTTGCCCGCGGCGGCGCAACCCGCCCTTGACAATGAAAATCGCAACCGCCTAGCATAGTGCTTCGGCCGCCCTTGCAGCCGCCCTGCCTCGAAATGATCAAGTACGACATCGTCAACCACGTTGTAAACCGAACGGGGTTGAGCAAGACCCGAGCGGGGATGGCCATTCAGGCCGTGCTCGACGCCATGAAAGACGCGCTGGGCAACGGCGAACGCATCGAACTGCGCGGTTTCGGGGTCTTCGACGTCCGCCCGCGCAAGACGGGCATAGGCCGCAACCCGCGCACCGGCGAAGAAGCCGTCATCCCGTCGGGCAAAGTCGTTCGTTTCAAACCCGGAAAAGACTTGCAGTCTCTGTAGCGGCCAGGCGCTGCAGCGGCCGGCCCCCCAAGCGCAAGCCGCGCCCGCGGCGTTACGCATACTGCTGGACGGTGGGAACGATCGCCATTTCGGGGATGCATGCCCGCGGATGCAGCGTCGCCGCAAGCAGCGCGGCCTGAGCCAGGTCTTCGGGCTGCAGCATCGCCGCCCGCCGCGCGGCGTCGGGAACGACCGGGCGGTTATCCAGAATCGGCGTGTTCACCTCGCCCGGCGAAATCACGCACGAGCGGATGCCGCGCGCGCCTTCCTCGAGATGCGCCGCCAGCCCCAACGAACGCACGCCGTGCTTGGCGGCGCTGTAGCCGGCGCCGGCAAGTTTCGAGGTGCGCACGCCGGCAATCGACGAAATCGTAATCAACAGGCCGTCCCGGCGCTCCCGCATCGACGGCAAAACCGCATGCATCAGATAGAACGGAGCATTCAGGTTCACCGCCGTCATGCGCTCGAAATCCTCGGGCGACAGCTTGTCGAGAGCGCGCTCGCGAACATTCGTGCCCGCGTTGTTGACCAGAATGTCGATCTGCGGCAAAGTTTCGCGCGCCCAGGCAACCATCGCCTCGACCCCCTCGCGGTCGGCAACGTCGAGCGCATAGGGATAAAGCCGAGCGCCGGCGGCGCCTGCCGCGGCCTTCGCCCGCTCCAGCTTGGCCAACGTTCGGCCGACGGTGACGACCGCCGCGCCCTCCTCGGCGAAACAGCGCGCCACGGCCTCGCCGATGCCGCTTCCCGCGCCGGTGACAATCGCGCCTTTCCCTTGCAGTTTCATTCTCCCGCCTCCCGCGCATGCGAACGGGGGAACGCCGCCCCGCTCGGAAAAAGGCATCTTAGCGCAGCCTTGCGCCGCTCCGCCGCAAACGGCGCAAACACCCCGCCCAACCCGCCGCCGGGACAAAAGCGGGACAAAAGACAGTCGGGGCAGGCCGCCTATAATAACCTCGATGGGGGGGCTTCCATGAAGCAGACCATCGTCGTCATCGAAGACGATCCCGACCTGTGTACGCTGCTCGCCTACAACTTGAGCCGAGCGGGCTACGACGTGCAAACCCGGCGCCGCCTCGAAGGCTCCATCGAAACGATTCGGAGCTCCGCGCCGAGTCTGATCATTCTCGACGTGATGCTGCCCGACGGCGACGGCTTCGATTTTTGCCGGAAACTCCAGCGCGACCCGCTGCTCGCCGCCATACCGATCTTCTTCCTCACCGCGCGAACCCAGGAAATCGACCGCGTTCTGGGACTGGAAATCGGCGGCGACGACTACATCACCAAGCCGTTCAGTCCGCGCGAGCTTATCGCCCGCGTGAAAGCGCGGCTGCGCCGCCTCGATGCGCCCCCTGAAAAACCTCTTCGCGCTGCTGAGCGGTTCATCCGCGAACACGGACGCAAGCCGGGCCTTGATGCGCCCCCTGAAAAACCTCTCCGGGCCGGCGGCCTGAGCATCGACCCGAACTCCCGCCGCGCCACCCTCGACGGCAAGCCGCTCGACCTCACCGAAACGGAATTTTCCATTCTTCTCTTCTTCTGCTCCAATCCCGACCGCGCCTACACCCGCGAACAACTGCTGCAGCAAATCTGGGGCGACAACTACCAGGTCACGCCGCGCAACATCGACGTTCACATCCGCCGCCTGCGCAAACATCTGGGAGTCGAACCAAGCAGCCCGAAATGGATTCAGACCTTGCGCGGATACGGCTACCGCTTCGAAATCCCCTCATGACCGCAAGGATATTCTTCAAGCTGACGCTGCTGGTCATCCTGCCCATCGCCGTCGCCGCGTTCGCGGTTCAGTTTCTGGTCGCGCGCGTCACCACCGCCAACCTCGAAGCGAATCTGGAACAAAGCCTGAGGGAAAAAGCCCGGCTCGCCGAGGCCGCGCTGGCCGGACTCGAGCCGACCGAGTATCAATCGGCGATCGAAGACATCGCCGCGCGATCGCAGGCCCGCGTTACGGTCATCGCCCCGGCGGGAATCGTCCTGGCCGATTCCGAAGCCGACCCCGCCGCCATGGAAAACCATGCCGGCAGACCGGAATTCGCCCGGGCATTGCAGGGAGAAACGGCGGTCAGCCGCCGGTTCAGCACCACCGTCGGCATCGATTTTCTGTACGTGGCCGCGCCCATGGAAGGTGGGCGGGCGGTGCGCATGGCGCTGCCCTTGTCGGAGGTCGCGGCGATCGTCACCGAAAACCGCTCGCGCATCGCTCTGGTCACCTTTTGCGTCATGCTGCCGCTGATCCTGCTGACGGCGCTCTTCGCCCGGCGCATATCCGGGCAGCTTTCCAATACCATCGCTTTCTCCAACGAACTGGCCAAGGGCAACTTCGATGCGCCCATGTTCCAACCTGCCCGCGGCAATCTCGCCGAGTTGAACAAGCTGGGCATGAGCCTGCAAACGACCGCCGGCAAGCTGCGCTCGATGTTCAATCAACTGCAGGACGAACGCTCCCGCTTCGCCACGGCCGTCAACGGCATCGGCGAGGGCATTCTCGTCGTCGACCGCAAGCGCCGCATCGTTCTCTTCAACCCCTCCATCGAGCAAATGTTCCCCGACGAGAACCTGACCCCGAACGCCGCGCTCGACGAGTGGTCGAATCGAGAGATTTCCCGCCTCTTCGAACGCTCCATCGAAAGCGGCCGGGCGACGGCGGCCGATCTCACCGTCAAGGAGCCGACCGAGCGCTCCTGGCGCGTCTCGTGCGCGCCGATCACCAACCGCAAGGGCAAGGTGCAGGCGGTCGCCGCCGTATTTCACGACGTGACCGAACTCGAGCGCATCGACCGCATGCGCCGGGATTTCGTAATCAACGTGTCGCACGAGCTGCGCACGCCGCTGTCGGTCATCAACGGCTACGCCGAAACCCTGCTCGACGGCGCAATCGACGACTCCGACAACAACCGCCGGTTCGTCAAAATCCTGCTGCAGAACTCGCAGCGCCTGAGCCGGCTTACCGCCGACCTGATGGCGCTTTCGCAGATCGAAGGCAAAACCCGCGAGTTCGAGTTCGCCGACTACGCGGCCGCGGAGCTTCTCAATCAGGCGGCGGAAGGCTTCCGCCCCCTGACCGAGCAGAAATCAATCCAGCTTGAAATCGCGCCCGCGAACGAAAACGTCAGCCTCGAATGCGACGCCGGCGCAATCCACCAGATATTCGCCAACCTGCTCGATAACGCCGTCAAGCATACGCCGGCCGGCGGAAAAATCACGGTCGGCCTCCGCGAGCGGGAGACGAAAATCGAATTCTACGTCCGCGACACCGGCATCGGCATCTCCGCGGAGCACGTCCCTCGGCTGTTCGAGCGCTTCTACCGCGTGGACAAGGCCCGCTCCCGCGCGCTCGGCGGCACGGGGCTGGGGCTGGCTATCGTCAAACACCTCGTGCAGGCGCACCAAGGCTCGGTCTGGGTCGAGAGCGAGCCCGGCAAGGGATCGACGTTCTGGTTCTCCCTGCCTTCCGAGCCGCGGTTTGCAACGGCGGAAAACATCGACTCGCGCCAAGCCGCGCTTTTCTGAGTTACCCTGTCTTTCGTGATGCGAATTTCATTCTCCCGCCTGCTCGTCTTCGCCTGCTTCGCGGCGCCGCTCCTTTTCGGCGCCTCCGCCGCCAACGAGTTCCGCGATATCTTCGACGGCGTCTCGCTGAAAGGATGGGAAGGCGACCCCCGCCTCTGGAGCGTCGAAAACGGCGCCATCGTCGGCCGCACCAGCGACGCCGACCCAATCGACAGAAATTCCTTCCTGATCTGGCGGCAAGGCGTCGTGGACGATTTCGAGCTCCGCTTCGAATACCGCATTACCGGCGGCAACTCGGGCGTGCAGTACCGCGCCTTCGAAAAACCGAAAGAGTGGGGGCCGTTCGTCATGGGCGGCTTGCAGGCCGACTTCGAAGCCGGCGAACGGCACACCGGCGGACTTTACGGCGAGCGCTCGCGAAAAATCCTCGCGCGGCGCGGACAGAAAACCGCGATCGGCGCCGACGGCAAGCCGACCGTCACCGGCAAATTGGGCGACCCCGCCGCATTGCAGGCGCGCATCAGGATGGAAGACTGGAACAGCTTCCACGTCATCGCCCGCGGCAACCGCTACATCCACAAAATCAACGGCCACGCGATGGTTGACGTGACCGACAACGACCCGTCGGCGCCCCGCTCGGGCCGGGTCGGCCTGCAAGTTCACCGCGGCCCGGCCATGAAAGTCGAGTTCCGCAATCTGCAGCTCAAGCGGCTCTCCATGCCCGACAAGAAGAAAGTGGTGCTGATCGCCGGCCGCAAGAGCCACGGCTACGGCGCCCACGAACACAACGCCGGCGCCGCTTTGCTGGTCAAGGCGCTCAATGCCGGCCATACGGGCATCCACGCCGTTGCCTACCGCGACGGCAACCCCGCCGACCCGACCGCGCTGGACAACGCCGACGCCGTGATCGTCTATGCCGACGGCGGCATGCGGCACCCTTGGCTCGCCTACATGCGCGAAATCGACCGCGCCGCCCGGCGCGGCGCGGGCATCGGCGCGATTCATTTCGGCGTGGAAGTCCCCGCCGGCGAACTCGGGCAGAAATTCCTCGACTGGATCGGCGGCTACTACGAGCAGTGGTGGTCGGTGAACCCGCATTGGACCCTCGAACAAACCGAGCTTGCCGCGGAGCATCCGATTACGAACGGCGTCGAACCTTTCGCCGTCAACGACGAGTGGTATTTCAACATCCGCTTCCGTCCGGCGATGCGCGGCGTGACGCCGATCCTGACCGCCGTGCCGCCGATGTCCGCCATGTCGCGCCCCGACGGGCGGCATTCGGGAAACCCCTACGTGCGCGCCATGACGCGGCGCGGCGAGCGGCAAACCCTGGCCTGGGCGTCGGAATCCCCTGACGGCAACCGGGGCTTCGGCTTCACCGGCGGCCATAACCATTGGAACTGGGGGCACCCGGACTTCCGCAAACTGGCGCTCAACGCCGCCGCCTGGCTCGCCGGCGCGGAAGTCCCCGCGGACGGCATCCCCTCGGGACCCTACTCACTGGAAGACCTGCAAGCCGGCCAGGACTACCTGCCGTGGGGCAAATACAAGAAAGCTGAAATCGAAGAAATGCTCCGCGCTTGGCAATAGCGCAAAGCCTGCGTTGGAATATCCGCACGGTTGCGGCGGCGCCGCAACCGAAAGCATGGCGGCGGTTGTATTCCCCATGCTATAATCGAGAAGTCCCATCCCCGTGGGCCCGTGGCGCAGTTGGGAGCGCGCCTCCATGGCATGGAGGAGGTCGAGGGTTCGAATCCCTTCGGGTCCACCAACCCTTCCCTGTAGGGCCGCCCGCCGCGGTTATTCGGCGATGCCGCCCTCGGTCATCTTTTTCGGGTCGAGCAGACGGTCGAGCTCCTCGATGCCGAGGTCGGTATCTTCGGCGGCCACGTCCTTGAGCCTGCGGCCTTCCCTGTACGCGCGCTTGGCTACCGCCGCCCCCTTCTCGTAGCCGATTACTGGATTGAGCGCCGTCACCAGAATCGGATTCTTCTCAACCAGATCGGCGGCATGCCCCTCGTTCGCCGTGAATCCGGCAACGGCCTTGTCGGCAAGCGCCCGCGCCGCGTTGCCCAGCAGCCGGGCGCTTTCCAGGATGTTGTGCGCAATCACCGGCAACATCACGTTCAGTTGGAAATTCCCCGATTGGCCGGCTATCGTGATCGCCGCGTCGTTGCCGATGACCTGCGCGCAAACCATCGCCGCCGCCTCGGGAATCACCGGGTTCACCTTGCCCGGCATGATGCTCGATCCGGGCTGGAGCGCCGGCAGGGCGATATCCGCCAAGCCGGCTTTCGGCCCCGAGTTCATCCAGCGCAAATCGTTGGCGATCTTCATCATCGCCGCCGCCGCGGTCTTGAACTGCCCGCTCAACTCGACCATCGCATCCTGGCTCGACAGGCTGACGAAATAGTTGCGGCTGGCGATGAACGGCAGGCCGGTTTGCTGCGAAAGCCGCTTGGCGGCGCGCGCCCCGAATTCCGCATGCGCATTGACGCCCGTGCCCACCGCCGTGCCGCCCAGCGCCAGCGGCGAAACCCGCGAAAGCGCCGAACGCACGCGCTGGATGCATTGCTCGATCTGGTTCGCCCAGCCCCCCAATTCCTGGCTCATGCGTATCGGCAGCGCGTCCATCAAGTGCGTCCTGCCGGTCTTGACCACGTGATCGAGCGACTCCGCCTTGGCTTCGAGCGTCCGCTGCAAATGCTCGAGGCCGGGCAGCAGCGTCTGCGCCGTTTCCAGATAAGCGCTCACGTGAATCGCCGTCGGAATCACGTCGTTGCTCGACTGGCTCATGTTCACGTGGTCGTTCGGATGAACGGCCGCGCCCAGCTTCTCCGAGGCAACCGCCGCAATCACCTCGTTGGCGTTCATGTTGGTCGAAGTGCCCGAGCCGGTCTGGAAAACGTCGATGGGGAAATGCGCGTCGTGCTTCCCTTCGGCAACTTCCATGGCCGCCGCCCGGACGGTTTCGGCCATGCCGCCGTCCATCAGGCCGAGATCGCGGTTGGCCCCGGCCGCGGCCGCCTTGACCAGTCCCAGCGCCTGCAGGAACGTCCGCGAAAAGCGAATGCCGCTGATCGGGAAATTGTCCACGGCGCGCTGCGTCTGCGCCTTGTACAGGGCGCCCGCGGGGACCCGCACCTCGCCCATGGAATCTTTTTCGATACGGTATTTCGCTTCGCCGAACATAAGTTTTCAGGTTACCAGCATCCATCCCGGCGGCTGAGCGCAACCGTCTCGCCGCCGCTGCGGATCGACTGCCGCGCCGCTTCGCAGACCGCCTCGTTATAGCGGCTGTTCGCCGGAGTCGCCATGATGCCGCGGGCGTCGATCTCGGCCAGCAGCCGCCGCCGCTCTTCAAGGTTCGCCGCCTCGCGCTCGATGCGCAGCGCCTCGCCGACGATGTATTCGACCGAGCGAACCCCGTAACCGCCAGGCGTCAGCCCCGCTCCGCCCAGGTCCTGATAGAGAAAATAATCCGGACTCGGCTCGCTGTAGCGCGTCCCGCCGGGGCCTTCCAGCGTCTCGGTATGGCTGTAGGCAACGCCCCGATACTGGTCGGAATGGTCAAGCAGCGCGCCGTTGCCCTTGCCCGAAAAATAGAGCGTCACGCCCTGGGTGTTCGGCCCCGGAGCGGCATCGGGAAAGCTGAGCGAGTTCTGCACGTTCAGGCAGGCGCCGTTTTCCCAAATAATCCGCGCGTCGCTCCACAGATAGCCCCGCTTGCCGTTCGGCAACTCGTCCTCGATGCCGTAAACCGACACCGCGGCGGGCAGAAGCCCGGTAATGAAATGCGTCAGATCGACGTAATGGCAGCCGATGTAAACGAACGCATCCGTGTTCTCGGTCGTGAACCAGTTCTGAAAGTTCGAATGCCGGTAATGCCATTTCTCCATCAACCGCGCCGCGCCCAGCTTCAACTCGCCGAAAAGGCCGCGCCGATAGCGGTCGCGCGCCATCAGACTGCGCGGGTCGAAACGCTTGTGGTACTCGACGCCCACCAGCAGCCCGCGCTGGCGCGCTTCCTCCTCGATGGCAACCGACTGCGCAACCTCGAGCGTCAGCGGCTTGACGCAGCAAACGTGCTGCTCGTTGTGCAGCGCCTCCATCACCACCGGGTAGTGCAGCGGGTCGGGCACGGCCGCAACGACCACGCTGCGCCGGGGCATAGCCGCCAGAGCATCCCTGTACAGTTCGGGATACGACGCATCGGGGTCGGCCGAATCGTCCGGCACGGCGGCGAACGACTGCCCCGGAAACGCCCGCAGCAAAGCCGGCGCCGCGGCCAACGCCGCAACCGACCGGCGGCTGCGCGAACAAACCGTAATCTCGCCGAGCCGCCCCTCGCGCTGCATCTGCAGCAGCGCGGGCAGTATCTGGTCGTGGGCGATCATGCCCGCGCCAATCAGCAACACCGGCGTGCTCATGCTACTCTCCCTTCCGCGGCGAAGTCGAAGGAGGCTTGCGCAAGACGAGCGCGGCGATCCGCTCCAGCACCGCGCGAAAGTAAGCCCGACGCCGCGACGCCGCGCCCCCTCCCTCGGCCGGCGCGGCGGCCGCGGCGGGCGCATAGACGAAAGGAAACCGGTCGGTCAGCCGCTTCGGAGAAAAACTCCAGCCCGCGGCGTGGGTCAGGAAGGCGGCGGCTGCGGCGCTGTCGCGCGACAAGGCCGCCGCATCGGCCCCGCCGCCGTTGTCGTCGCCGATCATCAACACGGCGCGATCGTATTCCTTGAGTTGCCGCGAGCGCGCCAGCTTGTCCGCCGGACTCCGCCCGTCGCCCTGCAGCAGCACCACGTCGCAAACGCGCGCAAGCGATATCGGATACGACATCGCCGCGCTCGTCGAAGCGCCGATCGGCAGGCTGAACTCCGCGTCCTGAAACTCCTGCCGCACAACGCGGATCAAGTTGTCGATGTTGCGCGGAATGAACCGGCGGTGATCCCAACTGTCCCCCTGCGCGTCCCAGGCGTCGGCAAGATCGACGATCACGTTTCGGGCGTCGCGCGCAACCAGAAACCGCGCCGCGTTGCGCGCCGCGGCAACAACCGCTTCGGGCGAGCGCAGCGCCTCGTCCTGATACTGCTGAAACAGGATGATCCCCAACACCATCCCGCGCCTGTTCGTTTCCGCAATCAGGCGTTCGAGCCGCGCCGCCCAGGCGGGCTTGAGCGAGCCGTCGGCTTCGTACGCGCTGATCAACGCGCCGGAACCGCGCCCCAAATCCGCGCTGCGGCCGCGGGCGACGCCGTTGACTTCCGGCGCGTAACCCGGGTCTGCGCCCTGCAAGCCGACAACGACGCCGCCGATGCCATGCCGCTTGTAAACGTCGAGCTGGGCGATAAGCCGACCGGTGTTCGCCTCGGCGTCGAACTTCCTCTCAGTCAACCACTCGTCATCGAACAACCCCTGCGCAACGCGCAGCATGGCCAGACTGCCGCGCAGTTTCTTGCGGTACGAAGCCCCTTCGTTGGTTTGCGCCCACTTCGCGCCTCTGGAATTGCGGACGTAAAAACGATCCTGCTTGTAGCGCGGCCCCAACATCGAGCCGGTCGCAATCTCCAACGCCGCCGCCGGCGCGGCTGCGAAAAGCGCGAGAAGAAAAGCGGCGGCAGGCATGCGAACGGACGAAAGAAACGCCGGCGAAAGCGGCGCCGGACGGTTCGCCGAAACGGTTGATATTACCATGAGCCGCGCCCGCCGGCCGCGGCGGAAGCCTTGCAGCCTCGCAGCGCGGCCCGTCCGGACGGCGGTCAGCGCAATGCAGCCGCCTCGCGGGCGAAAAGACCGCCTCCCCGCGAACCGTTCCACCAACCGCGGAACCATGACTTGAAAGCGGCGGTCTGCTCGCGCCGGGAGAGCGACAGCGGAACGGCGAACGAAGCCTTGCCCAGCCCGCGGCATTCGGCAATCAATTTGAAACCCCACGGAATCGGCAGTTTCCCGACCTGCTCCATCACCTCTTCGATAGCCGAGGCCAAATCGCCGAACCGCGCGGCGTCTCCGGCGGCGTAGGCCGCCGGCAAGCCGGCGATCAATTCCGGCAAAACGGCGGCGATCCCCGAAATAATGCCGTCGCAGCACCCGGCCCGCAGCGCCTCGGCCAGCATATCGCCCCGCCCGACGAACAGCGCCGCGCCGCTGCCCGAAGCGCCGACGCGGCTGAGCATTTCCGGCGATCCGCTGCTGTCGCGCACGCCGTCCAGATTGGCGATCTCGCGGCACAATCCCGCCGCCGTGCCGGGCTCCACCGGCGTCGCATGGCGGGGCACGTTCGACAGGATCAGCGGCCCCTCGACCTTGCAGGCAACCGCATCGTAAAAGGCGCGCACGTCCGATTGGTCGTACCGATAGTAAGACGGCGGCGGCAAAAGCACGGCGTCCGCGCCCATATCGAAGGCCTCCGCGCCCAACCGCGCCGCCTGCGCCGCGGACGGCGCGCCGATGCCGCAGACGAGCCGCCCGCCCCCCGCCGCCTTGCGCGCGCGCATGAACATCTCAAGCCGCTCTTCAGAACTCATCCCCAGATATTCGCCCTCGGCCGCGCCCACGCACAGCCCTTGCGCTCCGTTCTCCAGGGCAAAAGCCGCGTTGCGGTAAAATGCCCGAAAGTCGATGCCGCCCCGCTCGTCTCTCGGCGTCACAAGCGAGGCAATGCACTGCGCATCCGGCATGGGAAATCGAGGGAACCGATCGGAATGATGGAAACGTTGCAGCCCCGGCCGCCGGCAACGAACGCCGGCGAACGAAAACCGTCCGCGGCAAGACGCCTGCGGAAAGTTGTAAGGCATCCTCCTCGCTGCTGTCAAGAGGCTCGCCGCCGTCTTGCCAAACGGCTCGGCGCCCTGCTCGCCCTGCCGCCCATCGCCGCCGCGCTGCCGCTGCTTGCCGCAGACGGCCCCCCCAACCTCGAAGTCGTCAACCGCATCCGTACCGAAGCCTTCGAAAACAGCCGGGTCATGGAGCACCTTTTCCACCTCGTTGACGTGAACGGACCGCGCATCACCAACTCCCCGGGCTTCCAGGCGGCGGCAGACTGGGCCGCCGAGCAACTCGGCGAATGGGGACTGGTCAACGTCAAGCAGGAAAAATGGGGGCCGTTCGGTCAAGGCTGGTCGCGGGAGTACTTCTCGGCGCACCTCGTCGCCCCCGCCTACGAACAGTTAATCGGCGCGCCGCTCGGCTGGAGCCCTTCCACCAACGGCAAACTGCGCGGCTCGCCCGTCATCGCAGTCCTCGAGCGCGGGCGCACGCTGCGCCGCGACGAACAGGCGGTCGATGCATATATCGCCAAATGGAAGGGCAAACTCAACGGCGCGCTGCTGATGATTGCCCAGCCGAAAAGACTGACGCCGCAGGCCTCGCCCGCCCTGCACCGCTTCTCCGACAAGGAATTGGCCGACCTCGAACAGGCGCGGCCGCCCATGCCCCCGCCCATGCCGCCGATCGACTACCTCGATCCCGATCTCGAAATCCCGGACGAGCCCCAAGCCCGCCGCAATTTCTTCATGCGCGCCCCAGCCTGGTATTCCCAATGGCGCAGGGAAGAAAGCCGCCGCATCCAGAGCAAATTGAACGCCTTCCTGACCGGCGAAGGCGTGAAACTGGCGGTTTACCCCGCCGCCAAAGGCGACGGCGGCACAGTGTTCCCGCCCCGCGCGGGAAACCGCTTCGTCGAAGACGCCCCGCCCCCGCCCTCAATCGCCCTCACCCCCGAACACTACAACCGCATCTACCGCCTGCTCGATAACGGCGTTGAAGCCGAAATCGAAGTCGAAGTGCGCGCGACGTTCTACCGCGGCGACCTCGATTCGATCAACGTCGTGGGCGAAATCCCGGGCGGCGCCCGCGCCGATGAGCTGGTCATGCTCGGCGCGCATCTCGACTCCACCGCCGCCGCGCTGGGAGCCACCGACAACGCCGCCGGCTGCGCCGTCATGATGGAGGCCGCGCACCTGCTGAAAAAACTCGACCTGCCCCTCGCCCGCACCGTGCGCATCGCCCTCTGGGGCGGCGAGGAACAAGGCCTGCTCGGCTCGAAAGCCTACGTCAAAAAACACTTCGGCGACCCGGAAACGATGCGGCTTACGGCGCAGCACGAGAAATTCTCCGCCTACTTCAACATCGACAACGGAACCGGCAAAATCCGCGGCGTCTATCTGCAAGGCAACGACCGCGTGCGCCCCATCTTCCGGCAATGGCTCGACCCCTTCCGCGACCTCGGCGCAAGAACGCTGTCCATCCGCAACACCGGCGGCACCGACCATCTTTCCTTCGACGCCGTGGGGCTGCCCGGCTTCCAGTTCATCCAGGACCGCGTCGAATACGAAACGCGCACCCACCACTCGAACATGGATAACCTCGATCGCATCCAGCCGGCCGACCTGATCGAGGCTTCCGCCATCGTCGCCGCCTTCGTCTATCACGCCGCCAACCGCGAAGAACGGCTCCCACGCAAACCGCTCCCCAACCCCCAGCCGTTGACCCGGCCGGAAGCCTTCTGATAAGGTCAAGGCTGCTTCAGTGCGCGTCAAGTGTAAAGAACCGGCCACAAAGGGCAGTCAGAAGTGGCTACAAACTCTGGTCAATGAGTGCCGGGAGATGCTGCCTCTCCCACCCGGAAAACTACAGTCCAAACCGTCGGATATTCAGTGGCTTTCGCCGCTTCAGTCGGATGAATACGCCGAGTATCGAGATCAGTGCGCCATCGACCGGCTTGGAATAACGCTGAAACAATGCCCGCTTGAGCAATTTTGGCCGAAAAGAGGACCTCAATGGGATGGACTCGCCAAAACTTGTGATGATAAGATGATCCTTGTCGAAGCCAAATCGCGCACCAAGGAAATGGAAGGAAGAGGATCAACATCCCAAAATCAAAATTCAAAACAAATCATAGGCCGCAGTTTGCATAGGACACGACAATTCTTGAACGCGGATCGTGGAGCGGCTGATTGGATATCCTCCCCCTATTACCAATACGCCAACCGTTTGGCGCATCTGTATCTTCTGGCCGAACTGAACGACATCGACGCCTATCTGATGATGATTTACTTCTTGAATGACAAAGAACAAAATGGCCCGCGCCAAAGTTCTGAATGGAAAGAAGCTATCCGAAAACAGAACTCCTGTTTGGGTCTTTGCAATAACCACCGTTTATCTGACCGAGTGATTACCTTATATCCCGACGTTACGGAGATGTCGTAAATGAAAAACGAAGAAAAGCCTGAAGCGCGGATATTGGATCCTTACGGCAGGCCGATGCCTTCTGTGGAAGAACAGAAAAAGGCGCAATGGGAGGCTGCGCAGCAAGCAGCGGCAGAGGCGCTTAGGGCGCGGGGGGCAACGATTGGCCATGACCCTCGACCGCCTTTACCTGATCGCCGACGAAGATCCCTGCAGCGAAATCGCCGCCGCCTACCGCTATTTCGAGCGCCGCAGCGCCAAACCGACCGGCTCAGGCTGAGCCGCTCCTCGCAGCCTGTCCGCTCGCAACGGCCCCGGGCTTGGCCTGTTTCCGCGGCGGCCGCCGCTTCCTGCGCTTACTCTCCTCAAGCAAAGCCTTGGCCGTAAGCGTAGCCGGAGCCTTCGCCAACGGCCGGTTCAACCGCTTGCGCTCTTGCGCGAGATCGTACTTCAACTGAAACTGCAGCCACGAATCCGCCGTATCCCAACCAATGGCTTCCAACTTCATGGCGACTTCCATCGTGACAGGAGCCCGCTCGTTCACGATCCGCGAAAAATGGCCCCTGCTCATGCCCAGCTTCCCGGCAGCCTCTGCTACGGTCATGCCCGGGTAGTCATCCCAAGCGTCGAGAAATCCACCTCTGAGAAGAAAACCCGGATGGGACGGGTTCAGCCGCATCCAGGAGTCTTCGGGCTGCCCAATAATCATACTGCCTCCTGATGATAATCCTGCAGGTCAACTCGTGGACATGCAAGCCTTTCCTCGATCTGCATGCGCCGATTGGGTTGCCGGAGTCCGGCAGCGTCAAGATAATGCGCAGTTTCTTGAGCATTGCCCCCGGGAGCCTCCGGGAATCCTGATGCAGATAGTACCGCTCAAGCCCGCTATGCTTGAACCCATTGATCGCCACAGAAACAATCGTAACCGATGCGGCCTCCAAGCCGTATCGAGAGTCGATACGCCGGCTGCCCGCATACTCCGAGCGGCATCATATCCGGCGCCGCTCCGGCGTCCGCTCCCACTTGCCCTGCGCCTTGAGCAGCAACCCCATGACGCCGCGGACGACGCCCGGCCGCCGTTCGCGGCCCCTATCCGCTTGCGGCGGCCCTTGACTTGGCCTGCTTCCGCGGCGGCCGCCGTTTCCGGCGCTTGCTCTTGCTCTCCGCAAGCAAAGCCTTGGCCGTAAGCGTAGCCGGAGCCTTCGCCAACGGCCGGTTCAACCGCTTGCGCTCTTGCGCGAGATCGTACTTCAACTGAAACTGCAGCCACGAATCCGCCGTGCTCCAGCCGGCGGCCTCCAACTTCATGGCTACGGGCAGCGTGATCGGCGCCCGCTCGTTCACGATCCGCGAAAGATGCCCCCTGCTCATGCCCAGCTTCTTCGCCGCAGCAGCAACGGTCATGCCGGGGTACTCCTCGAACTCGTCGAGAAATCCGTCCTTCAACAAAAAGCCCGGATGGGACGGGTTCAGCCGCATCCATGCGTTTTCGCTAACCCCGATAATCATACTCGCCTCCTGATGATAGTCCGCCCGCCCCGCCGCCCTCACGCTCCGTACTGCGCCAGCGTCCGCTCCCATTTGCCCTGCGCCTTGAGCAGCAACTCCGCCGCGTCGCGCACGACCCCCCGGCCGCCCCGCGAAGGCGTCCGCCAGTGAACCGCCGCGCAGACTTCCGGCCGGGCGTCCGCCGGCCCCGCGGCCAGGCCGACCCGCTTCAGCAGCGGCAGGTCGGTCAAGTCGTCGCCGATGTAGGCGATCCGCTCGGGCGGCAGCCCCGCCTCCCGCATGATGCCCTCGAACGACTCCAGTTTGTCGGTGCGCCCCTCCACCAGATAGCGCATGCCCGCCGAGCGGACGCGCTCCCGCACCGCAAGGCCGCCGCGCCCGGTGATGATGCCCGTGTCGATGCCCGCCTCCCGCAGCCACTTGAAAGCAATCCCGTCCCGGCAGTCGAACGCCTTGGTCTCCGCAACCGCCCCGTCCGCCCCCGGAACGAAATAAATCGTCCCGTCCGTCAATACGCCGTCACAGTCCATCAGCAGCAGGCCGATCTTCGCCGCCCGCTCGACAAGCTCCCGGGAATAACCGCTCATCCCCCCTTTATCGCACGCCGCCGCCCGCCCGCGCGCCGCGCCCTTTGCATTCCCCGAAAAAGAATTAGTAGTCTGGAAGTTTACCCTTCCCCGCCCCACAGGAGAAAACCCCCAACATGGCTGTGAAAGTTGCGATCAACGGCTTTGGCCGCATCGGCCGGAACGTCTTCCGCGCCCAACTCGACAAACCCGATATCGAAATCGTCGCCATCAACGACATCACCGACAACAAGACGCTGGCCCACCTGCTGAAACACGATTCCGTACTCGGCAACCTCGACGCCGATGTTTCCGCTTCCGAAAACGGCCTCAACGTCAACGGCGCTTTCTTCCGCATCTTTTCCGAACGCGACCCGGCGCAAATCCCCTGGGATTCGGTCGGCGCCCAAATCGTCATCGAATCGACCGGCCTCTTCACCAAGCGCGAAGACGCCGCCAAGCACCTCGGCGGCAGCGTCCGAAGAGTCGTCATTTCCGCCCCCGCCAAAGGCGAGGACATCACCGTCGTGCTGGGCGTCAACGACGACCGCCTCAGCGGCGCGCACGAGGTCATCTCCAACGCCTCCTGCACCACCAATTGCCTTGCGCCGGTGGCCAAGGTCCTGCACGACGCGTTCGGCGTCAGCAAGGCCACCATGACCACCATCCACTCCTACACCAATGACCAGCGCACGCTCGACCTGCCCCACAAAGACTTGCGCCGCGCCCGCGCCGCCGCGCTCAACATGATCCCCACCAGCACCGGCGCCGCCGCCGCCATCGGCCTGGTCATGCCCGACCTCAAGGGCAAATGCGACGGCTTCGCCATCCGCGTGCCTACGCCCAACGTCTCCGTCGTCGACGTCGTCGCCGAAGTCAACCGCCCGGTGACCGCCCAAGAAGTCAACCGCGCCCTGCAATCCGCCGCCGAAGGGCCGCTCCAGGGCATCCTCGGCTATACCGAAGAACCCCTCGTCTCCAGCGACTTCATGCGCGATTCGCGCTCGTCCATCGTGGACGCCTCCATGACCAAGGTCATGGGCGGCAACATGGTCAAGGTGCTCGCCTGGTACGACAACGAATGGGGCTACTCCAACCGCGTCGTCGATCTCGTCGGCCGCCTGGCCGCCTGACCCCGCGCCCAAATACGCACTCGAGACGCTGCTGCCCCAGACTCATCGAGCCATGACCGATTACACGCAATACATCCCGGGTGGTTTTGCCTCCGACCCTCCCCCGGACTCGTTGAGCAAAGATTTCAAGCTCTATTACCCGTCCCCGTCCGCCAAAGACGCCGCCGCCATGAGGGCTTACGGGAATCAGACAGACGGCAGATATCTGCGGTTCGTTGGATGGCAGGCGCTTCGCGATGGACTTTCCGACAAGCAAATTCTCAAAAAACTTGAGGCGGAGCGCGGCAAACCGGTGGCATATAAAACAGTTCAAAGCTGGATAAGATCGGAATTCCGGCGCATCCTCAGCGGGCTGCCCTGAGGCCGACACGGCAGAGCAACCCTCCCCTATGCCCCTGAAATCCATCGACGACCTCGACCTCGCCGGCAAGCGGGTCTTTATCCGCGTCGATTTCAATGTCCCGCTCGACAAGGAAACCGGCCGGCGCATCACCGGCGATACGCGCATCCGCGCCGCGCTGCCGACCATCCGCTTGGCGCTGGCCAAAGGCGCCTCGCTCATCCTGGCCTCGCACCTGGGACGCCCCAAGGGCAAGCCGTCGGCCAGGCTGAGCCTCGCCCCCGTCTCGGCCCGCCTCAGCGAGTTGCTCGGCAGGCCGGTCAGGCAAGCCCCCGACTGCATCGGGCCGGAAACCCGCGCCCTCGCCGAAGCCCTGCGCCCCGGCGATGTGCTGCTGCTCGAAAACCTGCGCTTCCATCCCCAGGAAGAGGCCGGCGACCCGCGCTTCGCCGCGCAATTGGCCGCCCTGGCCGATGTTTACGTCAACGACGCTTTCGGAACGGCTCACCGCGCCCACGCCTCGACCGCCGTCATGGCCCCGCTCTTCGCCGCCAAAGCCGCCGGCCTGCTCATGCGCAAAGAGCTGAAATACCTCTCGATGGCGCTGCGCCAACCCCGCCGCCCCTACGCCGCCATCGTCGGCGGAGCGAAAATTTCGGGCAAAATCGACGTGCTCGAAAGTTTCCTCTCCATCGCCGACCGCGTCCTGATCGGCGGAGCGATGACCTACACGTTCCTCAAAGCCCAAGGGGTCAACGTCGGCTCGTCCCTGGTCGAAGAAGAAAAACTCGACCTTGCCGCCGGCCTGCTCGCCCGCGCCGGCGGCAAGCTCATGCTGCCCGGCGACCACGTCATCGCCCGGGAATGCCGCGCCGACGCGCCCACGCGAACCGTCTCAGGCGCCCTGCCCGACGGCTGGATGGGACTCGACATCGGCCCGGCCACAGCCGCCGCCTACGAGCAAACCGTCCGCCAAGCCGAAATGATCGTCTGGAACGGGCCGATGGGCGTCTTCGAGCTCCAACCCTTCGCCGCGGGCACGCTGCGCGTGGCGCGCGCCGTCGAAGCGGCCTCCGCCCGCGCCGTCTCCATCGTCGGCGGCGGCGACTCGGAAAAAGCCGTCCGCGACGCCGGCGTAGGCGAAAAAATCACGCACGTCTCAACCGGCGGCGGAGCTTCCCTCGAATTCCTCTCCGGACGGACGCTGCCCGGCGTCGCCGCCCTCGACGATTCCCCCTGAAAACCTTCCCCCAAACGGACGTGCGCCTGCGCCCTCCGCCCGCTGTACCCTGAACTCGGCTCCCCATGCCGCGGCGCATACGGACAAACGCGGTCAAGTCGGGCGCGGCGCTGGGCCTCGCCCTCCTGCTGACCGCCGCCGCGCTGTGGCTCTACCGCGCGGGCGCGGCCTCCGCCGGTATGGCCGCGGCCGCCGCCGCTCTGCTCGCCTGCTGCATCGTCCTCTCCCTCTCCATCCCGCGGGTCTTTCGCCGGCTCGAAAACAAACGCTCCCGAATGCCCCGCCTTTCCCGCTTGACCGGCGAAGGCCTCGCGCTTTTTCTCGTCATGCTGTTCCTCGCCGCGGCCGCGGCCGTCTCGGGCAATAATCTCCTCTACCTGCTGCTCGGCGTTGCGCTGGCCGCCGCCGCTCTCTCCGGTTTCGTTTCCCGCCTCTCTCTCGCCGAGCTTTCCGTTCGCGTCTTCGCCCAGGAACATATCTTCGCCGGAAAGCCGTTCGACGTCGAAGTGCGCATCCGCAACGGCAAGCGCCGCATGCCGTCGTTTTCCATCGAACTGCGCCCCGCCCCCCGCCCCGGCGCGCCCGGCGTCCGTTTCTCGCGCGGCTGGTGCCCGCTCATCCCCGCCGGCGAAGAAGTCCTCACCCGCATCGAAGGCCGTTTCGACGCCAGAGGCGTCTATCGCAACCCGGCCTTCCTGCTCTCCACCCGATTCCCCTTCACCGCAATCGAACGGCGCCTGCGCGTCGAACTGCGCCGCGAAGTCGTCGTCTATCCGCGCATCGACGCCCCCATCGACGTCGACCGCCGCATGCGCGAGCTCGACCGCCGCGCCGAACCCGCCTCCGGAACGAGCCACGACCTCTACCGCATCCGCCCGGCGGCCGAAAACGAAAGCGCGCGCTTCGTCGATTGGAAAGCAACCGCCCGCAGCGGAGACCTCCAGGTAAAGGAATTCCACCGCCTCGAACGCCCCCGCGCCGAAATTGTCTTCGACCGCGGCGGCTACGCCCGCCAGGAAGAATTCGAAACGGCCGTCAACCGCTGCGCAACCCTGCTCTACGCGCTCTGGCGGCGCGGCGCCGCGCTGCTCTTCCGCTGCGGCGAGTTCGAAACTTCCGTCGCCCCGCGCTCGGCGCGCATCTACGCCTGCATGCGCTTCCTCGCCTCGCTCGAAGCCGACGGCCGTTCCGCCGCCGCCCCGCCCGAAAACGCCCCCGCAAATACCCGCGCCGCCGTCATCGCCGCCTCCGAGCCTCCGCCCTGACCGCCCGCCCCACTCCTCTCGACCGCGGCCGGAAACTCGATCGCCGCCGTCTATGCCGCTTTGGGTTTCGCCCGCAGTTGCTCTACTTGTCGATGAACGGGCGCGGCGGAATAAGGCTGTCGGCGCCGTTTCCGAGCTTGCGCAAGATCGAAATTCGCCTGAAAACGCACCCAACTGTTCGCGGCGCCCCAACCGACGGCCTCAAGCTTCAACGCCAAATCGATCGTTACCCGGCCGCGCTCGTTCAGAACGCGCGAAAGATTGACCCGGCTTGCGCCGATCTTCGCCGCCGCTTCGCCGATGGTCATCCCCGGCTGATCTTCCGGAAAGTCGGGGTCTCTCTCGATTATCGAACGCAAAAGCCTTCCCGGATGCGGCGGATTCCGCCGCATATGGTCGTTCTCGGTCGCTCCGACAATCATCGCTCTCTTCTTTCCGATGGCAGTCGGTCAGTCCGCCCCCCGCCTCACGCCGAAACGTCCGCCATGTTGATCGGCGGAATATGCATGTGCGTCAACGAAGGCTCGCGCCCCAGAAACGTCTTGGCCATCTCCAGCGCTTCGTTCATGTCCGCGGCGCAATCCCAGCCCATGATCCCCGCCGCCGTCCTGTCTTCCGCGCCGACCACGATCGTCTTGCCCGCGTGCTGCCGGCCGTTCTCGCCCCAATACCACATGTAAAACGGATGCACCCCGTGATAAGCGTACCCCTTGCGGTACATCTCGCGGTACCCGGCGTCGCCGGCGAACTCCGCCTCGTACTTGCGCTCCAACTCCAAAGCGTCGCGGGTCTCGGCCAGACAGCGGTGAAAAAACTCCCGATAGGCCGCGTGATGCTTGTCGCTGAACTCGTTGTATAGCGGATGCGTCAGGATGAACACGCCGCCCTTCTTCAGAATCGGCATGCCCCGGTACATGTTGAAGAAATAGCCCTGCGCCAGGCAACTCACCAGCAGCGGATTCAGCGGCGCGTGAACGTTGTATGGGCTGATGAACGGTACGCCGAACACCGCCGCGTCCGATTGCCCCCGAACCGGCACGCAGTATTGCTGATACGTGTACGCCAGCGTCTTCTCGTGAACCGCGTCGGTCGCCCCCGCGTGGACGGCGATCACCTCGTACGGAGCGGGAATGGCGAACAGCAGCTCCCGCTTCGCCTTCCTCGGCAGCGCCCGCAGCCCGGCCTGCGCGATCTTCGCCGATACCCTGTCCAGAGCGTTCCAACGGTCTTCCGGCTTGGTGAAGAAAGCCATGCGCGGGTCGAACATGCGGTTGTTGACCACCGTCTCGATGTGAAAAACGTTCAGTTTCTCGTTGACGATGCGCCCCATGCGGTTGCACGAGTCGGTCAACGGCGAGCGCGTGTGGTCGAAATACGAATCCGACGCGCGAATGGTCGCCGGGTTGTGATGCGCCTGCAGCGAAGCGTAATCGCACAGGCCCACGCCCACCGATTTGTGGCCTCCGTCCATCGGCACCAGATTGATGTTCACGTAGATCAGCAGATCCGATTCCGCGGCGCGGCGGTTGACGCGCACCTTCTCGCCGCGCTCGGTCTCGCCCAATTCGACGATGCCGCCGGGCTTTTCGCCGTCGTGGCAATAAAGCCGCTCGGGGAAAAACGCCTCGAATACGGCGCTGCCTACGGCCCGGCGAATCTCGAACGGCTCCATGCGCCGATGGAACGACGTGGCGATGACGATCTCCACGTCGGTCGCGCCCGCCGCGTACAGCTTTTCAAGCACGACCTCCAGCACCGACTGGCGGACGTCCGGCTTGAACATCTTGGGCAGCGGCAGCGAGATGTCGTCGATGGCGATGGTGACCTTCATCCCGGCGCGAAGCTGCGCATCGAGCGGCGCGGCCTGCTCGGGATGGTCGAGCGCGTAACGGATCGCCGCCCTCCGGTCGGCCAGCCCGGGAATCGACGGCTTGGGATATACGACGCGCGTCCCGGCGGGC
Organism: Bryobacterales bacterium; assembly: GCA_965242705.1. Classification (GTDB taxonomy): domain Bacteria; phylum Acidobacteriota; class Terriglobia; order Bryobacterales; family UBA6623; genus CATQHP01. The sequence continues at coordinate 1,633,191 of OZ251486.1, read as the reverse complement.
AGCTTGACGCGGATCAAATCCTCGCCGTACCACAGCAGCCGCTCCGCCGACCCCGCCTCCAGATGGACGACGCAATCATCGTCCGGCGCGAGCGCCTTGCGCCCCACCGCATTCGGCGCGGGATCGCCGAACTCGAAACCCGCAAGCCGACTCTTCCCCGCAGCGGCAGCCATGAAACCAGTGTGACGCCGCCCCGCCCCCCGCCGCAAGCCGCCGCCCCCTTCCCGTTCCCGTTCCCGTTCCCGCCGCGCGCGGCGCGCCCGATATTTTTTGGCGCAAACCGAAATTTTTTGTTGCCAAGCGCGCTCGCGCGGTTTATCATGGAACAACTGCAGGGGCGAATGATGTACAATGAAAGTCAGCCCTCAGCCCTCAGCCCTCAGCCCTCAGCCCTCAGCCCTCAGCCCTCAGCCCTCAGCCCTCAGCCCTCAGCCCTCAGCCCTCAGCCCTCAGCCCTCAGCCCTCAGCCCTCAGCCCTCAGCCCTCAGCCCTCAGCCCTCAGCCCTCAGCCCTCAGCCCTCAGCCCTCAGCCCTCAGCCCTCAGCCCTCAGCCCTCAGCCCTCAGCCCTCAGCCCTCAGCCCTCAGCCCTCAGCCCTCAGCCCTCAGCCCTCAGCCCTCAGCCCTCAGCCCCTCATAATGGAAACGCAGGCGGCGAAGCGCCGTTCCGCGGGGGTTTTCCCTCTTTTCTGCTCCCCGCCGGCGAAAAACCGCAACAGCCGCGCATTTTCCGTTGCCCGGCAGAGAACAAAAAGGTAAAACAGAAGAAAGGCGATTTGTCGCCAATCAGGAGAAACGCCATGACCGCCGTGCGCTCCGCCGCCCAGCTTTTCTTTCCTTCTCGTCTGCTTTCCGCGCTCCCGCCGGCGCGCCAGGCGCGCCCCGCGGCGCTGCTGTGTACTCTGCTTTTCATCGGCGGCCAAGCCGCCTTGGCGCAAACCGCCGGAACCATCGACACGATCGCCGGCACGGGAACCGCCGGCTACAGCGTAACCGAAGACGGAGCGGCGGCGACGTCGGCGCGGCTCAACGAGCCCCACGACGTAACCAGGGACGCCGCGGGCAACCTCTACATCGCCGATTACACCAACAACCGCATCCGCAGGGTGGATGCCGCGACGGGGAATATCTCCACCTATGCGGGCACGGGAGATACGGCTTTCAATGCGCCCGAAGAGGCTACCGCCAGGGCGACGAATCTCCATGAACCCAGCGGCGTGGCGTTGGACGCCGCCGGCAACCTCTATGTCGCCGACAAGGAACACGACCGCATCCGCAGGATAACCCCGGCCGGCTTGATCTCCACCGTCGCCGGAACGGCAACGAGGGGCTACCGCGTGAGTGACGAAGGCGCCGCGGCAGCTTCAGCCCAACTCAACAGACCCAACACCCTGACGCTCGACGGCGCGGGCAACCTCTACATCGCCGATACAGGCAACAACCGCGTCCGTAGGGTGAATACGGCCGGCGTGATTACCACCGTCGCCGGCACGGGAACCGCCGCCTACCGCGCGAGCGACGAAGGCGTCCCGGCAACTTCGGCCCAAATCAGCTCGCCCGCCGCCGTGGCGTTCGACAGCGCCGGCAACCTCTATATCGCCGATACATCCAACCACCGCATCCGCAAGGTGGATACGGCCGGCATGATTACCACCGTCGCGGGAACGACGCAAGGCTTCAGCGGCGACGACGGCCCGGCGACTTTGGCCCAACTCGATTTCCCCATCGGCTTGGCGCTGGACGGCGCGGACAACATCTACGTCTCCGATCAAAACAACGAACGCATCCGCAGAGTGGACGCCGCTACAGGGAATATCTCCACCGTCGCGGGAGGCGGGTCCGCTCTGGGCGACGGCGGCCCGGCCTTGTCGGCCCAACTCAACTCGCCCGCCCACATGGAGTTCGACCGCGCGGGCAACCTCTACTTCGCCGATTTCAGCAACCACCGCGTCCGCATGGTGTACGCGTTGGGCGAGCCCGCCCCCCAGCCTCCGGCGCCGTCGTCCGTAACGGAAGAGAGCGGACCGGCCGTGTTCGCCAGCCCCCTGGCCTTGTCGTTCATGGCCGCCCAGGACGGCGAGCCGCAGGAGCAAGAGATTATGCTCTACGCTCAGGACGGCGAAGCGGACTTTCTGCTGGTCCCCGGCGGCCGCTGGATATCCGCCGAGCCGCGCCGCGGCAAACTGGCCGACGGCGAGCGGACGACGGTTACCGTGACGGTCGATCCGACGGGGCTGTCCGAAGGAACCCGCAACAGCCGGCTGTACGTCCGCTCCGGCGGGCGCGTCACGTCCTGGGTGCGCGTCGCTCTGGAAGTGCTGCCGCCGAACGGTCCGGCGGTGTCCGAGAACGTCGGCGTGATCAACGCGGCGCGCATGAGCGCCTACGGCGACCCGGGGCTGTTCGGCCCGCGCCTGCTGCCGCTGGCGCCCGGCTCGCTGGCGGTCGTGCAGGGGGTGAACTTCGCTTCCGGCGAGCGCATGGAAGCGTCGGGCTTCCCGCTGCCGACGATGCTGGGCGGGGCGCGGGTGCTCATCGACGGCGTGGCGGTGCCGCTGATAGCGGTCGAGCCGCGGCGCATCGAGGCGCAACTGCCCTGGGCGCTGGGCGGCGAAGCCGTAGCCGCCGGCGGCCTGGCCCTGGCGGAGGTCGTCGTCGAAACCGGCGGCGAGAGCAGCTACCCGCGGCGCTTCTGGGCCGCGCCGCACGCGCCGGGCGTGTTTACGGTCCCGGGCGAGGGACAGGCGCTGGCCGTGTTTGTGGGGACGACGGATCTGGCGGCCCCGCTGGGTTTCAGCGCGGGCAGCCGCCCGGCGCGGGGCGGGGACGTGCTGGAGATCTACGCGGCGGGACTGGGCGCGGTCGAGCCGCCGATCGCCGACGGCATGAACTCGTGCTTGCCGGACGGCGTTTGCTTGGCCGACGGCTCGAACGTCGTGCTGCGGCATACGGCGGCGCGGCCGCGGGTGTGGATCGACGCTTACGCGGTGTCCCCGGAAAACGTCCGCTTCTCCGGCCTGGCCCCCGACATGGTAGGCGTCAACTTGGTCATCGTCGAAGTCCCCCGCAACCTCGTCCCCTCCGACGCCGCGCAGTTGCGCCTCGCCGTCGGCGGCCGCATGAGCCAATCCGGCGCCACCATCGCGGTAGAATAAGCGCGCCGCAGAACAGGGGCGCGCCCAGCGCGCCCCCTATTCCCTGACTCCTGCCGCGCCGACAGGCGCGGCCCTGTTTTGCGCTATGATACGATTGCTTTCGTTGTAGAATAGCGCCGAGGCAGCCCGACCCGTGACCCGCGACCCGCCGACTCGTGACCGCCGCGCACAGCGCGGCCCGACCCGTGACCGCCGCGCGAAGCGCGCCCCATTGCAGCATGGAATCGGCGGCCGCCGCGCCGACAGGCGCGGCCCCCTCCGCCGCGACTTCATAAACTCCCTCTGCGGCGGCCTCGGCGCCCTCGGCCTCGCCGACCTCCTGCAGCCGCCCGCCGCCGCGGCCGCCGCCCCGCAAGGGCCGCACTTCGCCCCCAAAGCCAGGCGCGTCATCTTCCTGTTCATGACCGGCGGACCCTCCCAGGTCGATCTCTTCGACCCCAAGCCCGCCCTGCTCAAATACCAGGGACAGCGCCCCGACTCCGCCGACCTGCGCACCGAACGCATGACCGGCGGCCTGCTCCCCTCCCCTTTCGCCTTCCGGCCCCGCGGCGAGAGCGGCATCGAGATCAGCGAGCTTTTGCCTCGTACCGCGGAAATCGCGGACGACCTCTGCGTCATCCGCTCGATGTTTACCTTCAACCCCACGCATACCCCCGCGCGGAATCTGATCCACTCCGGCAATATCGCCGCCACCCGCCCCACCCTCGGCTCCTGGGTTTCCTACGGACTGGGCTCGGAAAACCGCAACTTGCCCGGGTTCGTCGCCCTGTGCGATTCGCCCAACCGCAAATCCCTGTGGCGCTCCGGCTTCCTCCCCGCCGAGCACCAGGGCGCGCATTTCAACCATACCGAGACGGATCCCAAGAAAATGATCCGTTACCTCGCCAACGAAGCCTCCGACCCGCGGGCGCAGCGCGAGCAGCTCGACTTGCTGAAAACGCTCAACTCGCAGCATCTGGCCGCAAGCGGCCCCGACGCCTTTCTCGAGTCGCGCATCGCGGCCATGGAAACCGCCTACCGCATGCAATTCGAGGCCATGGACGCCTTCGACGTGCGCAAGGAGCCGCAAAAAATCCGCGAAGAATACGGCGATACCCCCTTCGGCAACGGCTGCCTGCTGGCCCGCCGCCTCGTCGAGCGCGGCGTGCGCTACGTCCACCTCTTCTCCGGCCCGGGCCAGCCGTGGGACGACCACAAGGACATCAACAAAAACCTGACCGAGCGCTGCCCGGCCATGGACCAGGGCGCCGCGGCGCTCGTCCGCGACCTGAAACGCAGCGGACTGCTCGACGAAACGCTGGTCGTCTGGGGCGGCGAGTTCGGCCGCACGCCCGTATCCGAAGCGGGCGACGGCCGCGACCACAACCCCTACGGCTTCACCATGTGGCTGGCCGGAGGCGGCATGAAAGCCGGCCTCTGCTACGGCGCAACTGACGAGTTCGGCTTCCAGGCCGTCGAAAACCGCGTCGATGTCCACGACCTGCACGCCACCATCCTGCACCTGCTCGGCCTCGACCACGAGCGCCTCACCTACCGCTACGCCGGACGCGATTTCCGGCTGACCGACGTCCATGGGCGCGTCCTCGAGGAGTTGCTGGCCTGATGCCCGGCCCGATAAAACGCCTCTTGGCCGCGGCCGCCGCCGCGCTGCTGCTCGCCGCCGCCCCGTCTCCGGCCCAGGACGAGCGCATCGCTTTCTTCGAAAAGAAAATCCGCCCGGCGCTCGAAAAGCATTGCCTCGCCTGCCACTCCGCAAAACTCGAACAGCCCATGGGCGGCCTGCGGCTCGACTCCCGCCAAGCCGTCCTGCGCGGCGGAGCCAACGGCCCGGCGCTGGTCCCCGGCAATCCGCAAAAAAGCCTCATCCTCAAGGCGCTGAACTACAACGACCCTACCCTCAAAATGCCCCCCGCCGGCAAATTGCCCGACCGCGCCATCGACGATTTCCGCCGCTGGATCGCGCAAGGCGCAAGCGACCCGCGCGCCGCCCAAACCCAGCAGCGAACGCCGAAACCCGACGGACCGGGTACGCCCATCGAAGAAGGCCGGCGCTGGTGGGCCTTCCAACCGCTCCGGCAGCGCCCCGCCCCGCCGACCGAGCGCCTCGGCTGGTCGCGGCGCAAAATCGACGCCTTCATCCTCGCCAAGCTGGAAAAAAACCGCCTCCAACCCTCGCCCCAGGCCGACCCGCGAACCCTCATCCGCCGCGCCTCTTTCGACCTCACCGGCCTGAAACCCACCTACCAGCAAGTCGAAGCCTTCGCCGCCGACCAATCGCCCAACGCCTACCCCATGCTCATCGAACGCCTGCTCGCCTCCCCGCGCTACGGCGAACGCTGGGCGCGCCATTGGCTCGATACCGCCCGCTGGGGCGAAGATCACCCCACCAGCGAATCGACCAACCAACCCCACCCCTACGCTTGGCGCTACCGCGATTGGGTCATCGAAGCCGTCAACGCCGATATCCCCTACGACCGCTTCATCCGCATGCAATTCGCCGCCGACCTGCTGCCCGACTTCCAACCGGCCGACATGCGCGCGCTCGGCTACATCGGCAACGCGCCGCTGTACCACAAGGATCCGCGCCTTTCCCGCGACGTGATCGAAACCATCGCAAGCGACGATTGGGACGAGCGCGTCGACGCCGTCAGCCGCGGCCTGCTCGGGCTTACCGTCGCCTGCGCCCGCTGCCACGACCATAAATTCGACCCCATCACCAACAAGGACTACTACGCGCTGGCCGGCGTCTTCGCCAGCATCTGGCCGGTCAAACGGCCGATCGTCGCCATGAACCCCGCAGCCGCCCGCAAACTGGTCTGGAACCACGAACGCCTCGTGCGCCGAAAAGGCCAACTCGGCAACCTCAAGGAACTCGATACCATCGCCCCGGAACTCCACCCCCTCATCGCCGAACTGCGCAAAAAAACCAACGCGCTCGACCTGAAACTCGCCGCCGACCAAACCCCGCTCACCCACGCCGTCATCGATTGCGGCGTCTGGATCGACGGCGGTACGCCCACCGTCACCTGGTTCGACCTGCGCCCCGGCCGGGCCCGCGATTTGCCGCTCTTCATCCGCGGCAACGCCGCCAACCCGGGCGAAATCGTGCCCCGGCGCTTCCTCTCCGTCCTCTCGAAAGGCGAGCCCCAGCCGTTCCGCAACGGGTCGGGACGGCTCGAGCTGGCCGACAAAATCGTGGGCGAGGCCGCGCCTCTGGCCGCGCGGGTCTGGGTCAACCGCGTCTGGGGCTGGCATTTCGGCGGACACCTCGTGCGCACGCCGTCGGACTTCGGCGCGCAGGGGCAGGCGCCCACCCATCCGCGGCTGCTCGACGACCTCGCCGCGCGCTTCGTCGAAAACGGCTGGTCGCTCAAATGGCTGCACCGCGAAATCATGCTGTCGGCCGCCTACCGCCAATCCGGCCGGCGCCGCGAAGCCGCTTTCAAATCCGACCCGGCAAACCGCCTGCTGTGGCGCTTCACGCCCCGCCGGCTCGATATCGAGTCGTGGCGCGACGCCATCCTGCAAGCCTCCGGCGAACTCGTCTTGACCATGGGCGGCCCCTCGACCGACATCGAACGGGAAACCGCGGCGCGAAGAACGGTCTATACCCGAATCAGCCGCTCCAAAACGCACCCCATCCTCACGCTCTACGATTTTCCCGACGCCAATCAGCACGCCCCGCAGCGCCGGCCAACGACAACGCCGCTGCAGCAATTGTTCCTGCTCAACAGCCGCTGGATGCGCAAACAGGCGTCAAGCCTGGCGGCGAAAGTCGCCGGCGTTCCGGGAACCGCGGAGAAAATCCGCGCGCTCTACCGCCGAACGCTCAACCGCAGCCCGTCCGCCCAAGAGATCGATCTGGCCGCGCGCTTCGTCCGCCGCAGCCGCGGCGACTCCGGCGGCGCCGACTCCAATCGCGCCGATTCCGATCGCGACGCTTGGGCGGAGCTTGCGCAAGTGCTGCTGGGCGCGAACGAATTCATCTTCCTGAACTGAGCGGCGCCCCGGCCCGGCCCCGATTCACGAACCCGATTTCACGAAATGCAGCGCATCGTTTTCTATACCCGCCCCGCCTGCTGCCTGTGCGATCAAGCCAAGCGGCAATTCGCCGCCGCGTTTCCTCATGTAACCATAGAAGAAGTCGACGTGGACTCCGACCGGCGCCTCAGCGAACGCTACGGCATGCATATCCCGGTCGCCGCGCTCGACGGACGGGAATTGTTTCGCGGCCGCTTCGACCCGGCAAGCTGCCGGGCGGCCTTGACGCGGACGGAATCATGAAGAACGAATACGCGGTGGAGTTGGCTGCGTCCAACATCCGTTTCGGCGCGGGCGTAACGCGCGAACTGGGCATGGACCTTGCCGACCGCGGCATTCGCAAGGTCATGCTGCTGACCGACCGCTTCCTGGCCGAATCGCCCGCCGTTGCAACGGCGCGGGCGGCGCTCGACGACGCGGACATCGAGGCCGCCTTTTACAGCGGGGTCGCCGTCGAGCCGACCGATGCTTCGTTTCGCCAAGCCATCGAGAAAGCGCTCGCCGTCGAGCCGCAGGCCTTCGTCGCCGTCGGCGGCGGATCGACCATCGACACCGCCAAGGCCGCCAACCTCTACTCGACGTATCCCGCCGATTTCCTGGAATACGTCAACCCGCCGATCGGCAAGGGCCGCCCCGTTCCCGGCCCCCTGAAACCGTTGTTCGCCGTTCCGACCACGGCGGGAACCGGCAGCGAAACGACCGGGGTGGCCATCTTCGATTTCGCCGCCATGCATGCCAAAACGGGCATCGCGCACCGCAATCTGAAACCCGCGCTGGGGCTGCTCGACCCCGACAACACGCGCACGCTGCCGCCGGCCGTCGCCGCTTCGACCGGGCTCGACGTGCTCTCCCACGCGATCGAGTCCTACACCGCGATTCCCTACGGCGAACGCCCCGCGCCGCAGCGGCCGATTCTGCGCCCCGCCTACCAGGGGTCGAATCCGATCAGCGACCTTTGGGCGCTGCAAGCGCTGCGCATGGTCCGCGAATACCTGCCGCGGGCGGTTGCCGACCCCGCCGACGACGAAGCCCGCGGCATGATGCTGCTGGCCGCCGCCTACGCCGGCATCGGCTTCGGCAACGCCGGCGTCCATCTGCCGCACGGCATGTCGTACCCCGTTTCGGGAATGGTGCGCGATTTCCGCCCCGCAGGCTACCCCACCGACCACCCGTTGGTCCCGCACGGAACTTCGGTCATCCTCAATGCGCCGGCCGTGTTCCGCTTCACCGCCTCGGCCTGCCCCGAACGCCACCTTGCCGCCGCGCAAGCGCTGGGTGCGGATACCGCCGGGGCGCCGCTCGAGGACGCGGGCGAAGCGCTCGCCGCGCAAATCGTGAAATTCATGCGCAGCTTGGGCGCGCCCAACGGACTCGCCGCCTTGGGCTACGCCCCAGCCGACGTCCCGGCGCTGGTCGAAGGCGCGCTGCCGCAGCACCGCGTCACCAAACTCTCGCCGAAACCGGCTTCGCCCGACGACCTGGCCGCGCTGTTCCAAAACGCCATGCAAGCCTGGTAGCCCCGCCCAACCCGCGCCCCGCGACCGCCGCACGAAGTGCGGCCCGACCCCCGACCCGCGACCGCCGCGCAAAGCGCGGCCCGACCCCCGACCCGCGACCGCCGCGCGAAGCGCGGCCCGACCCCCGACTCGTGACCGCCGCGCAAAGCGCGGCCCGACCCCCGACTCGTGACCGCCGCGCAAAGCGCGGCCCGACCCCCGACTCGTGACCGCCGCGCAAAGCGCGGCCCGACCCGCGACCCGTGACCCGCCGCACGAAGTGCGGCCCGACCCGCGACCGCCGCACGAAGTGCGGCCCGACCCCCGACCGCCGCGCAAAGCGCGGCCCGACCCGTCGGCAATGTAGCTGGAAACGCGGGCGGCGAAGCGCCGTTCCGCAGAGGGATCCTCGTTTCCTGCCCCCCTCCGGCCGGCAAAAACGCAACAGTCGATCATTCTTATGTAATGTAAATTACATATTAAATTGACATAAAAATAAGAAAAAGTAAAATAAAAACAACTTGATTTGTCTTGATTTATCAGTAGTCGGAAAAGTCGCATGACCGCCATACGTACGATCGCCATACGCTCCGCCGCGGAGACTTCTCTTCTCTTCTCTTCTCTTCTCTTCTCTTCTCTTCTCTTCTCTTCTCTTCTCTTCGCGCCCTGCTTGCCGTCGTCAAAGCGGGACTTTCGCGCGGGCGCAGGGCCGTGCTCTTCACTAGCCGCCGGCGTCCGCACTTGGCTGCGCTCGCTCTCCACTTGGCGGCGACAGCCGCCTCGGCGCAGACCGCCGGAAACATCGACACGATCGCCGGCACGGGAACCGCCGGCTACAACCTGCTCCACGACGGAGCGGCCGCGGCATCGGCGCAACTCAACAACCCCCGAGACGTAGCCGTGGACGCCGCGGGCAACATCTACATCGCCGATTCCAACAACAACCGCATCCGCAAGGTAACCCCGGCCGGCGTGATCTCCACCGTTGCGGGAACGGGAATCGAAGGCTTCAGCGGCGACGGCGGCCCGGCAACTTCAGCCCAAATCAACAATCCCTTCGCCGTGGCAACGGACGCCGCGGGCAACCTCTATATCGCCGATACATCCAACCACCGCATCCGCAAGGTGGATACGGCCGGCATGATTACCACCGTCGCGGGAACGACGCAAGGCTTCAGCGGCGACGGCGGCCCGGCAACTTCAGCCCAATTCAACCGACCCAGCGACTTGACGTTCGACGGCGCGGGCAACCTGTACATCTCCGATACGAACAACCTCCGCATCCGCAAGGTGACAGTATCAAATAAGAGGGACGGCACAGGGAATATCTCCACCGTCGCGGGAGGCGGGTCGGCTCTGGGCGACAACGTCCCGGCAACTTCGGCCCGAATCGGCGCCACCGGCAACGTGGCGTTCGACGGCGCGGGCAACCTCTACATCGGAGATCTGTGGAACCACCGCATCCGCAAGGTGGATACGGCCGGCGTGATTACCATCTACGCGGGCACGGGAATCGCCGGCTTCAGCGGCGACGGCGGCCCGGCGGCTTCGGCCCAACTCGATTCCCCCACCGGCTTGGCGCTGGACAACGCGGACAACCTCTACGTCTCCGATCCAGGCAACGAACGCATCCGCAGAGTGGACGCCGCTACAGGGAATATCTCCACCGTCGCGGGAGGCGGGTCCGCTCTGGGCGACAACGTCCCGGCCTTGTCGGCCCAACTCAACTCGGCCGCCGGCATAACGCTCGACTGCGCGGGCAACCTCTACGTCGCCGACCTCAACGACCACCGCGTCCGCAAGGTGTACGCGTTGAGCTCGCCCTCCTGCCCCGTAACGGAAGAGACCGAACCGGCCGTGTTCGCCGGCCCCCTCGCCTTGTCGTTCATGGCCGCGCAAGACGGCGAGCCGCAGGAGCAGACGATTACGTTGTACGCCGAGGGCGGCGCGGCCGACTTCCGGGCGATACCGAGCGCGCGCTGGATCGAGGCCGCGCCGCGCAGCGGCAAGCTGGCCGCGGGCGGGGAAACCACGGTGACGGTGACGGTCAACCCGACGGGGCTGCGCGAGGGGCGGCACGACGGCCGGCTGTACGTCCGCTCCGGCGGGCGCGTCACGTCCTGGGTGCGCGCTGCCCTGGAAGTGCTGCCGCCGAACGGTCGGGCGGTGTCGGAGAGCGGCGGCGTGATCAACGCGGCGCGCATGAGCGCCTACGGCGACCCGGGGCTGTTCGGCCCGCAACTGCTGCCGCTGGCGCCCGGCTCGGCGGTCATCGTGCAGGGCATGAACTTCGCTTCCGGCGGGCGCATGGAAGCCGCAAGCTACCCGCTGCCGACGATGCTGGGCGGGGCGCGCGTGCTGATCGACGGCGTGGCGGTGCCGCTGATAGCGGTCGAGCCGCGGCGCATCGAGGCGCAACTGCCCTGGGCGCTGGGCGGCGAAGCCGTAGCCGCCGGCGGCCTGGCCCTGGCGGAGGTCGTCGTCGAAACCGGCGGCGAGAGCAGCTACCCGCGGCGTTTCTGGGCCGCGCCGCACGCGCCGGGCGTGTTTACGGTCCCGGGCGAGGGGCAGGCGCTGGCCGTGTTTGCGGGGACGACGGATCTGGCGGCCCCGCTGGGTTTCAGTGCGGGCAGCCGCCCCGCCCGGCCCGGCGATTTGCTGGAGATTTACGCGACGGGGCTGGGCGCGGTCGAGCCGCCGATCGCCGACGGCATGAACTCGTGCTTGCCGGACGGCGTTTGCTTGGCGGACGGCTCGAACGTCGTGCTGCGGCATACGGCGGCCCGCCCGCAAGTGTGGATTGACGCTTACGCGGTGTCCCCGGAAAACGTCCGCTTCTCCGGCCTGGCCCCCGACATGGTAGGCGTCAACCTGGTCATCGTAGAAGTCCCCCGCAACCTCGTCCCCTCCGACGCCGCGCAGTTGCGCCTCGCCGTCGGCGGCCGCAGCAGCCAATCCGGCGCCACCATCGCGGTAGAATAAGCATCGACGGTATGCGTTCCCGCATTCTGTTGATCGCGCTGCTCTCTGCCCCGGCCGCTTCCGCCCAGGATGCCGTACGCGCCGGCCGCTTCACCGTGGAGCATCCCACGCTCCACAACTTGGGCTTCGAATGGTCGATTTCCGGCGACGCCAATCGCAACGCCTCCGTCAGCGTCTCGTTCCGCAAGGCCGGAAGCTCCGTCTGGCGCGAGGCGCTCCCCCTAGCGCGCATCGGCGGCGAGCGCGTCTTCCGCAAGCGCGAGCATCTCGAATACAAGGTTCCGCACGGTTTCGCCGGCAGCATCCTCAATGTCGAGGCGGACACCGCGTACGAATGCCGCTTCGTCATGAGCGACCCCGACGGAACAAGCGGAGAAACCGAACGAACCGTCACCGTGCGCACACGCGCCCAGCCGCGGCCCTACCGGGGCGGCGGCGTCCGGCACGTCTATCCGCCCGATCACGAAGGCGAAAAACTGAAACCCCACTTCACCAGCCTGCTGCAAGCCTATTACGGCGCCGGCCTCGGCGACTGGAACGTCGTCTGGGAGCGCCCCGTACAGCCCGGAGACGCCATCGTGGTCCACGCGGGACTCTACCGCAACGACCGCCTGAACTATGTCGATCCGATGATGACGCCCTTCGACGGCACGCACTGGCTGACGCTCAAGGCCTCCGCCGAGAAACCTATAACCATCCGCGCCGCCGGGGACGGCGAGGCGGTTTTCGACGGCGCCGGCAACCACCGCCTGTTCGATGTCAGCGCCTCCGCCCATCACATCTTCGACGGCCTCACCTTCCGCAATACCGACGTCGCCCTCTTCGCCGGATTCAAGGGAGTGACCGGAGCGGTCGGCCTGTCCGTCATGAACTGCCGCTTCGAAAACATCGGCTTCGGCGTCTGGACGGAATACGCCGGCTCAAGCGATTTCTATATCGCCGACAACGTCTTCCTCGGACGCGGCGAGCAGCGCAACCTGCTGGTGGGCTGGACCGGCCCCCTGTGGCGCAGCGCCGGACCCTACGGCTCGCACGAAGTGCGCAGCTATTACGCCGTCAAGGTTTACGGCCCCGGCCACGTCATCGCCCACAACGCCGTCGCTTGGTTCCACGACGGTATCGGCGTCTCGACCTACGGCGCGCCCGAGGCCGATCCGCATCGACGCGCCTCTTCCATCGACATCTACAACAACGACGTCCATATGTCCGGCGACGACTTCATCGAAACCGATGGCGGCGTCCACAATATCCGCGTTTACAACAACCGCGGCGTCAACGCGGCGCACGGCGGGTACAGCGCCCAGCCCGTCTTCGGCGGCCCGGCCTACTTCATCCGCAACCTGCTCTACCACGTGCCCAGCGGCGTAGCCTTCAAGTTTTCGGCCAAGGCCGCCGGCCTGTTCGCCTTCCACAACACGATCATCGGCGAGCAGACCGCCCGCGACCCCGCCTCGAACATGCACTACCGCAACAACCTGTTCCTCGGACGCGGTACGCCCGGCCGCGGCGTCATGACTTGGTCGAACGCCGGCACGGACTACAGCTCCGACTACAACGGCTTCCGCCCCAACAAGGGCTCCGCCCAACAGTACCGCTGGCTGGCGCCGCCCGCCGGAGAAACGCGCTACGAACCCGCTGCCGGCGACTGGCGGACGTTCGAGACGCTCGCTGCTTTCCGCGCAGCCACCGGACAGGAACAACACGGCCTGGAAATCGATTTCAACGTCTTCGCAAACATGGCGCCGCCCGACCCCGCAAAGCGCCACGCCGTGTATCACGCGCAAGATCTCGACTTCCGCCTCGCGCCTGACGGCGCCGCCGTCGATGCCGGCGTCCGTATCCCCACGGTCAACGACGACTTCGCCGGCAAAGCCCCCGATCTCGGCGCGCTCGAAGCAGGCCGCCCCCAACCCCGCTATGGCCCCCGCCGACTGCAAAACCAACCCTTCTACCGCTAATCCCCGTTCCCGCGACTCGCGACCCGCCGACCCGTGACCGCCGCGCACAGCGCGCCCCATTGCAGCATGGAATCGGCGGCCGCCGCGCCGACAGGCGCAGCCCCCCTAACCCCCAACCCCTAACCCCTATTCCCTGCCGCGCCGACAGGCGCGGCCCCCTGTAAAATAAGAAAAGTATCGGTCTTGCTCCGCAACGAACCCGCATGCATCTTTCCGACCTGTCGATAACGGGCTTCCGGGGCATCGAGAGTCTGTCGATCTCCCGATTGGGGCGCGTGACGCTCCTCTCCGGCGGAAACGGCGTCGGCAAGACCACGGTGCTTGACGCCGTTCGCGTCTATGCCGCGCGGGGCCGTCCCGCGGTTTTGGCGGAATTGCTCGACAACCGCGAGGAATTCACCGCCTCATCCGATGAAGACGGCGACAAAATCCTGCTCCCTGACTATACGGCTCTTTTCTGCGGAAGAGAGATGTCCGAGCAGGCTTCCATCTCAATCGGCCCCCGGAATGCAGCCGATCGCTTCCGTATCGACATATCCGTTACGAACGCATTGCCCGACTCGCAGCAAAAAATGTTTCCCGATCTTTCCCCGAACGGAACGACGAAAGTGCTGCAAATTGTGCTTCGAGACAAAAAAGGGGCGCGGTCCGCGGGCATTTTCCCGGACGAAATGCAGTTCAACCGCGGTCGTGGAATCGGCAGATGGCAACAACGGTTCGCCGAAGACCAATGGGAACCCGCAATCGAATGCGCGTCGCTGGGGCCGGGACTGCCCGGCAATAGGGACGTGACGCGATTCTGGGACCAGATCGCCCTGACCGACGGCGAAAATCTGCCGATTGAAGCTCTGCGCTTGATCCTCGGCGGCGACTTGGAGCGGGTCTCGGTGATCGGAGACGACAGGCCGCGCTCGGGCCGGCGCGCGATTGTGCGGCTGCAAGGCGGCGCGCAGCCGGTTCCCCTGAAGAGCCTCGGCGACGGCGCGGTGCGTCTGTTCGGCATCGCTCTGGCCTTGGCCAACAGCCGCAACGGCTTTCTGCTCATCGACGAAGCGGAAAACGGCATCCACTATTCCATACAGCGCGATTTCTGGCGCATGCTCCTGCACGGCGCGCGCGAGGGCAACGTGCAGGTTCTGGCGACGACCCACAGTTGGGATTGCATCAAGGGCTTCGCGCAGGCCGCGGCGGAATGCGCAGAGGCCGAAGGCGTTCACGTGCGGCTCGAACGGAACGGCGCCGGGCTGCGGGCGGTCGAGTATTCCCAAGCCGAACTTGCCGCCGCCGCCGAGCAAGGCATAGAAGTGAGATAACGCAACGTGGCCGACGGCGAACCGCAGCGCGTGCTGCTTGTGGAAGGACCAGACGACAAGCATGTCGTCAGGCATTTCGTCTGCCGCCTCAGTGAACGCGCCGTGTCGATGCCCTCATTCTGCATTCGAGACAAAGGCGGCATAAAAAAACTTCTCGCTTCCATCCCGCCGGAAATCAAGGTGTCCGGCAGGTTGGCGGTCGGCATACTCGCCGATGCGAACGACGACCCGAACGCCCGCTGGGAGGCCGTAAAAAATCGTCTCGAGGCACTCGGTTTCCGACCTCCCGCAAGCCCCGCCCCAAGCGGAACAATCCTGTCCGGCAGTCCGCGCGTCGGTATCTGGTTGTGGCCCGACAATGCAAAACCCGGCGAAATCGAAGATTTCGTGCGAACGCTGATCCCCGCAAAAGACCCGGTATGGCCGCGGGCCGAGAACTATATCGACGGCATCCCCGACCCCGACCGCCGGTTCAAGAACGGCAAGGCGTTGAAAGCCAAGCTCCACGCATGGCTGGCAACGAGAGAGAACCCCAGACTCATGGGCGCAGCCATCGGAACGGGCGATTTGGATATTGACGGGCCGCTCGCCGCGCGTTTCGCCGGCTGGCTGCGGCAACTTTTCGCTTGACCCGCCGACTCGCGACCCGCCGACCCGTGACCGCCGCGCGAAGCGCGGCCCTACATCCCCTCCCAGTCCGGCGGCCGATACGCGCGGTCGCGGATATCCTTCTTCTCCGCATCGAAATCGGGGTTGGGCTTGGGACTGACCGCGCCCACCGATTCCCGCCAGCGCTCGAGCGCGCCTCCCAGTTCGTCTGCAAGCTCGGCATGCTGCTCGACCACGTTGCCGCTCTCGCCGATGTCCCGCGAAAGATCGTAAAGCTCGCGGCTGCCGTCGTCGTAAAACTCGATGAGCTTCCAATCGCCGCGCCGCACCGCGCCCCCCGGCCGCCCAAGCTGATTCGAATAGTGCGGATAGTGCCAGAAAAGATCGCGCTCGGGCAGCGCTTCGCCGCGCAGCGCCGGCGCGAGGCTCACGCCGTCGGTCGCGTTCTCGCGGCGCAGCCCCGCCAATTCCACGATGGTCGGGAAATAGTCGTTGCTGATGACCGCGCCGTCGTAAACGCCGCCCGGCTCGGCGACGCCCGGCGCGCGGATAATCGTCGGCTCGCGGATGCCCCCTTCGTACAAATGCCCCTTGCCGTTGCGCAGCGGCAGATTCGACGTCACCGGCTCGTCCTTCCACTCCGGCGACTGCAATCCGCCGTTGTCCGACGTGAAGATGACGACCGTTTCCTCGGCGATGCCCAACTCTTCCAGCTTGTCGAGCATCCTGCCGACG
Organism: Bryobacterales bacterium; assembly: GCA_965242705.1. Lineage (GTDB taxonomy): Bacteria > Acidobacteriota > Terriglobia > Bryobacterales > UBA6623 > CATQHP01. Next base: position 1,616,904 of record OZ251486.1, on the reverse strand, counting down.
TTTTGATCCAGATTCCAGACCATCGCCGCATAAACGGGGTTGTGATGATCCTTGCCCGCAACCAGCCCCTCGGCAGCCTTCGCCTCGAATCGGGCGGCGTCTTCCCGCTTGGCCTCAATCGGGATATGCACCGTGTAATAGGCCATGTACAGGAAAAACGGCTCGTGCCGGTGCGCCTCGAAAAACTCCAGCGCGCGGTCGGTCAGATGGTCGGGCAGAAACTCGCCCTCCTCGCCGTCAACGGGAACGTTCTCCCTCCATTTCGGATAGAAAAAGCTGCGCGGCATGCCCGACGCGGTTCCCGCGTAGTTGGAATCGTACCCCTGCTCGGTCGGCAGGAACCCCTCGCCGCCGAGATGCCATTTGCCGATGCTGCCCGCGGCGTACCCGGCCTCCGTCAACACCTCGGCGATGGTCGTTTCCTCCAACGGAAGCTGCTGCCGGAACGGAGGCGGAATCACCGCCGAATACGGCAGCCGATGCGCGCCCGGTATGTAGTTCGTAAGCCGCAAGCGCGCCGGATACTTGCCCGTCTGGATGCTGGCGCGCGTAGGCGAACACACCGGACAGGCCGCGTAGGCGCTGCTGAAGCGCATGCCGCTCGCCGCCAGGCGGTCGATGTTGGGCGTCTCGTACAAGCGCGATCGCCGGTTGATGTTCACGTCCGCCCAGCCCAGATCGTCCGCCAGGACGAACAGCACGTTCGGCGGCCGTTGCCGCCCGCAGCCCGCGGCCGCCGCGCCCAGTCCCAGCGCGCAGGTTCGCAGAAAATCCCTTCGTGTGCCGGCGGTCGTCATGGCGCCTATTGTAGCCGCAGCGCCAAGCGGGCGCCGCGGAGCGGCGGTTTCAGGTAATCCGAATCCGCTCCGCCCCTCATGCGTTCGAGCGCAGCCAGGCCAGCATCGCGCGAAAGGCCTTCCCGCGGTGGCTGCAGCGCCATTTGTCTTCCGCGCTCAGACGCCCGAACGACGCCCCCAGCGGCGGAAAGTAAAACAGCGGGTCGTAGCCGAATCCCCCCGCGCCGTCCGGCGCCTCGAGCACCAGCCCCTCGACGCTGCCGCGAAAACAGGCCGCGATGCGCCCCGCCCGCGCCAAGGCGATGACGCAAACGAAACGCGCCGTGCGCTCCGCCGCCGGTACGCCGCTCAGCTTGCGCAGCAACAAGTCGTTGTTGGCCCGGTCGTTGCCCGGCGCCCCGGCGTACCGCGCGGAATAAATGCCGGGTTCGCCGCCCAACGCATCCGCCACAAGCCCGGAATCGTCCGCAAACAGCCATTCGGCCGCCTCGCGGCGGCTGTAGCAGAGCGCCTTCTGTCTCGCATTGGCCTCGAAAGTGTCCCCCGTTTCAGGACAGTCCAGCGGCGCGCAGCCGCGAATCGCGATCTCCCCGCCCGAAGCCTGCTCGAACTCGCGCAGCTTTCCCCCATTGCCGGTAGCGCAGCAAAGCTCGATCATGATTCAAATTTCGACGGCAAGTTTCTGTTTGGAAATGATTTCCTCGATGCCGGACTGCGCAAGCGAAAGCATTTCCAGCAACTGCCCGCGCGAAAAAGCGCGGCCCTCGGCCGAGGCCTGAATCTCGACGAACTCCCCGTGCGAGGTCATCGCCGCGTTCATGTCCACGTCCGCCCGCGAGTCCTCCTCATAGCAGAGATCGAGCATGGGCCGCCCTTCGACGATGCCCGCGCTGACCGCGCCCAGATACCCGCGCAGCGGCATTTTCTCGATCGCCTTGTACTCGTGCAATTGCTTGACCGCAGCCGCCAGCGCAACCCAGCCGCCGGTAATCGCCGCGGCCCGCGTGCCGCCGTCCGCCTGGATCACGTCGCAATCCACGTGAATCGTGCGCTCCCCCAGCGCGCCGCGGTCGATCGCCGCGCGCAGCGAGCGTCCGATCAGCCGCTGAATCTCCGCCGTGCGCCCCGAAGGCCGGCCCCGGCTCACCTCGCGCGGCGTCCGCGTAACCGTAGCCCGCGGCAGCATCGCGTACTCCGCCGTCACCCAGCCCTGCCCGCTGCCCCGCAGAAACGCCGGAACCCCGTCCTCGACCGAAGCCGTGCAAATCACCTTGGTGTTGCCCGCCTCGACCAACGCCGAACCCTCCGCCGTAGGCATATGGTCCGGCGTAATCGTCAGCGGGCGCAGGCGGTCGGCGGGACGGCCATCGATCCTCATGCCTACCATTGTCCCAACAACGCCGGCGGGAAACGGACATTCGGACGGTTGGTTTGGGTCGGCCGGTCATTTGTTTTGGGCCGCTTGGCGCATTTTTGTTCGCAATGTTCGCCAATGATCGCTTATTTCGGGCTGCGCGGCGGCTATGGCCGCCAACGCTCGAAGCCCGACTCGAACAGCGCCTCCATGCAATCGCGCAGCGTGCTGCAGCTTCCGGGCGCGGCGCGCAGCGCGGGCGCCCCGCCCCGCCGGTCGTAAAGGCCGAACCCCCAAGCCGCGCCTCCCGACCGCGGAGCGTCGAACGCCTGCCAGAGCACAACGTAGGGGCAGCCCCAGTCGAGAGCCGCGCCCAGAGCGGCCCGCAATCGCGGCTTCACGCCGCCCGTCGCCAGATGCTCGAAGCGATCCCGCGAGTAGCCCAGTTCCCCGATCATCACGAATCGATCGCCGAACCTCGCCCGCCCCGCCGCGCTCACCGAACCGCCCGCCGCCGCGCGGATGCGCTCGAGATCGCGCAGCAGCCGCCCGCCGGTCTCCTCCGGCGGGTTGTCCGGGTCTTGCGTCTCATACGGCGAGTTCGCCGACTCGTAAGCCGAATAGGAAACCAGATCGAACTCGATCTCCGGCACGACCAGCGAAAGCGCGTTCGCCCCCGGCCGGGCCGCCTTGCGGAAACCGCCGTCCTCGGCGACAAGCTGCAGGTTGACCAGAGAAATCTCCACGGCGTGAAACAGTTGCATCGCCGCGTCCGGATGGCGCCGCCGCGCGGCCTCGACCGCCGCTTGGCGCGCCCGCAGCCACGCCCGCAAATTCGCCGCGGCAAGCTCCATCGACCCCGTGTAATTGGCGATGTCGAGCAACTTTTCGTCCGTCTCGTTGTTCGCCAGGATGACCGTCTTGCGCTTGTCGCCGTAGCGCGCGTAAAGCCATTCGGCCAGCGCGCCGATCTGCTCCCCGACCAGCTTCTCTTCCCTCTCCCCCCACGGACGCTGCAAGTTGATGTCGTCCGGCCCCCCGCCGTAGTCCGCGCACGAATAGACGGTAACGACAACCGTCTCCATCATGGGGTCGTCCGCAACGGCGCGGTAACGCTCGAACGCCGCCAAAATCCCTGCCGGCGTCAGCGCCGCCGCGCCGCCGAAACGGCGCATATCCATCACCGGATACTCGTAATCGTAACGGCAGCCCAGATAAAATCGAAAGACCCGCGAACCCAACGCGGTCGTGCGCCGGCGCGCCTGCGTCAGCAGGTCGCCGGGCAAATCCGAAACCCCCAGCCACTGGTAGAAACCGACCCTGCCGCCCTGTGCCGGCTGCGCGTCAACCGCGGCCGCCTGCCCCAAGGCGAAAGCCGCAACAGCAGCCGAAATCCGCCGCTTCACCGCCCGCGCGCCTCGAACGCCCGCGGCAGGCTGCGCAGCCCGCCGCTCTCGACCGTCAACTCATGCCTGCCGCCGGCAAGCGAAACCGGCAGCGCGGCGTTGATCTGCCCCGCGCCGACGTACAGCGTTTCCACCCGCCGCCCATCGACCCGCACCGACGTATCTCCCGGCAGGAAACCGCCGCCGAAAATCGAAACCGCGTCTCCCGCCGCGAACGGCGGCGGCGTCATCGCAACGCCGTGAACGAGGCCGCCGGGAGCGATAACCGGAAAATCCCCCGCGTGCAGCGGGACGGGTTCCGGCAGCCCCGTCCAAAAGCGCCTGGGCGCGATCTCGATCCGCATTTCCCCCGGCGGCGCATCCGCTCCCGGCGCGAACACCGTATAACCGACGGGGTCGGCAGCCAGCCGCCCCTCCCCGGCGACAAGCTCCCAGCCGACGGCAAACGGAACCCGCACCAGAACCGCGTCCGATTCCGCAAGATCGGCGCGGATCGAAAGCCTCCCGCCCCCGCGGCGCACGCGCAGCGATTCCGGACGGTCGGCCCACGCCAGATAACGCTCCAGCGCCTCGCGGTCATAAACCCCGCGAATCGCCGGCAGCCTCTCCCACAGCCGCCGCGAAACGATCACGGCATCGCCCGCAACCGGCCCGCCCAAGTCGAACAACGCCGCGTCCCCTGAGACGGCCGCCGTCTCCAGCAACCCGGCGAAGCGCTGCCGCCGCGGCGCCCACAACGCCCGCGCCCCCATCGCCCGCGCCCACAGAATCGCTTCCTCCGCCCGCCCGTCCGAAGATACGGCAAGCGCCTTTTCATGCGCGGCGGCCAACACCGGGTTCAACTCGACCCGCAGGTCGTCCACGCCGGCCACGCGAGCCCCGTTCCCCGCCTCCGGCGGCCGCGGCGCCCCCGGCGCTGCGGCGAGCAAAAGCATGGAACCCGCAAAAAGCGCAACCGCCAAGCGCCGCGCCCGCTGCGGCCGATACAGCGCCGCGCCGGCGAGAAGCAGCAACTCGACGAGCGCCGCGAGATCCCAGAGAGACGCCGTCCAGGCCCGCGCGCCGCCCCAGGCAAGCGCCGCGGCCGCCGCCGCCAAGACACGCATCGGCGCAGGCTTCCGCCAAGCCCCGGCGCAGGCAAGGCCGCAAACGGGCGCCAACGACCAGAACAGCAACTCGTTCAATGCGCCGCCTTGCAGCAAGGCATGCAGCCGCGACGGAGCCGCGCAGTAAGCCGCTGCGGCCCAAACCGCGGCCGAGCCCTCCGCGCGCAACTTTCGCGCCAACGCGAAGGCCGCCGCGCAGCCGCCGGCGTAAGCGCCGATGCGCGCCGCCGCCTCGGCGGAATCGAAATCCAACCCGAGACCGCTTCCCGCCCACAACAACAACTGCAGCAAAGGCGAGGCGGCCGCAAACGGCCCGAACGCCCCGTAAAGCGCCGAAAACTCCGCCGCCTGCAGCGCCAAACGCGCCGGATGACCAAGCGCAATCACCGCTCCGCTACCCGAATCGCAAACGGCCCGAGCCTGCGCCTGCCCAGCGTCATCGAAAGATCGTGCAGCCCGGGCGGAACCGCATCGGGCAACCCCAGGTTCAACTCGAAAAGCCGCGGCAGCGGGTCGATGCAAAACGCTTCCGCGTCCGTAATCCGATGTCCGCCCACCGACGCCTCAAAACACCCAAGCAGCGCCGCGGCCGTCTCGCAAGGCGCTTCCTCGATCTGCGCCTTGACCACGCGGCTGGCGATGTCGAGCCTCGACAGCAGATTGACCCCGTCCGAAAGGCTGACCACGCGCGGAGCCGGCGGCCCTTCCGGAATGACCCGCAGCGCCGCCTCGATCCCGCCGGGCAAGCCGCCGCCGCGCAAACGCACGGGCAGCATGCCGGTGCGCACGCCCGGAGGCAGATAGACGTTCACCTGCCGCGGCTCGCTCGGCAGCCGCCGCCCGATAAAGCTCGGCGCGGTGGGCGCGCCGTCGATCTCCACCCGCAGATTGTTCAGATCGGCGGAGTCGTTCAGCCCCGGAATCCACAGCGAGGCGGCGGCGAACCGCCCGGCGCGGGGAACCACGCGGTCGTCAGTGTAGCAGTTCGTCACCCGCGCGATGCGTACGCCGCTCGCCGGCCCCTGCTCGCCGCCGTCGGGCTTGCGCATCGTCACCCACAAATACTGCGTGTCGAAGCCGTCCATGGCAAGCAATTGCATGCCCTCGTCCGCCGCGAAAGCGGCGATTTCCTCGCCCGAGAAACTGACGCCGCTCCACGTATCGGGCAGCCCGTCGAGAACCGCCGCTCCCGCGGCAACGCCCGACCGCGCCGACCAGCCGGCAACCGGCGCCGGACGCGCGCAGCCGGCCCGCGGCAAGCCGTTGACCTGAAAGCGGAACGCCCCGCCGGGCTTCAGCACGCGGCAGGCCTCGCGCATATATGACAGCACGACCGCGCGTTCGGGTATGTGCTGGAAAACGGCATACGAATAACAGAAATCGATCGACGCGGAAGCGAACGAAGCCAAGTCCCACCCGTTCGACAACTCCACGCGGGCGCCGGGCGCCGCCGCAAGGTTCCCGCGCGCCAAGTCAACCATCGTCGGCGAAACGTCCACCCCCGCAATCGAGTCGAAATCTTCGCTCAACGGACGCATCAGCCGCCCCGGCCCGCAGCCGATCTCCAGAGCCGCCGTGCGCGCCGCGCCGCCCGCCGGCGCAAGCCGACGCCATTCCGAGCGAATCGCCGTCAACGCGCCGCCCGCGGAAGCGAAGAATTCCTCGGAATCCTGCTTCCGGCGCCCGAAGGCAACGTAGTACGCGGCGTCTTCGCGGGCGCGGCGCTCCCAATCGCCGCGCATCCGCCGCTGCGCCGCCGCCGCAAACGAAGATTCCGACTCCATACCCAAAATATAGTAGGCTAAGGCGAGACAGCCTTTCTTCCGAACCGCGATGCCCTTCGACCGAGGTTTGCCGCGATGAATCTGCCCAACGCGCTAACGCTGTCGCGCATATTCTTCGTGCCCGTGCTGCTGGCCGTCCTGCTGCGCAAAGGCAGCGTCCAGGTCGATGCCGGTTGGGTCACCTTCACCCGCGAATGGATCGCCCTGCTCATCTTCCTCACCGCCGCCCTCACCGACCTGCTCGACGGCTACCTTGCCCGGCGGCGGCGGCAGGTCACGACCCTGGGCAAACTGCTCGACCCCATCGCCGACAAACTGCTCATTTCCGCAGCGTTCATTTCGCTCGTCGAACTCGACCGCGTGCCGGCCTGGATGGTCGTGCTCATCGTCAGCCGCGAATTCGCCGTTTCAGCGCTGCGTTACGTCGCCCTGACCGAAGGCGTCGTCATCGCCGCCGGCGACCTCGGCAAAACCAAGATGGTCGCCCAGGTCCTGGCCGTCTCGCTGCTCTTGATGGCGCCCTACTCGCCGACCGTGGACGGCTTGGCCTACATCGCCCTCTGGCTGGTCGTGCTGGTGACCATCTGGTCGATGGTCGATTACTTCCGCAACTTCTGGAAGCGCTCCGATGCGCCCGCCAAGCCCGACGCCGAAAGCCTGCCGGAAAATCTCGCGGCAGGCGAAAGCCGGCACTACAAGGCGCGCTCCTAGCGCGCCAACCGTCAACCCAGCCGTTCGAAACGCAGTACGCTGCCGCCGCCCGCGTCCGCGAAATCCGCCTTCACGCCGAAAACCCGCGCCAGCAGATCGGCGGTCAACGCCTCGCGCGGCTTGCCCGCGGCGCTGATCCGCCCTCCGCTGAGCGCGTAAACCTCGTCGGCAACGCGCAGCACGGCGTTCAAATCGTGCAGCGCCAACGCCACGCCGCGGCCCGCGGCGGCAAGCTCGCCGCACAAATCGAGCATCGCCAAGGCATGGTCGATATCCAGATTCGCCGTCGGCTCGTCCAGCAGCAGATACTCCGACTCCGCCGCCAGCCCCCGCGCCAGCATGACGCGCTGCTTTTCTCCGCCCGACAACTCGGTCAGCCAACGCCCGCCGAGACGCCGCGTATCCGTGATGTCCATCGCCGCCTCGACCGCTTCCCTGTCCCGCCCGCTCTCCGCCTCGAAACGCCCCCGCCGGCAGTAGCGCCCCATGCCCACGCATTCGCGCACCGTGAAAGCGGCCTCCGGCGCCGAGTCCTGCGGAATACAGGTCACGCGCCGCGCCGCCTCCCGCCGCGTGAAAGCGGCAAGATCCTTGCCCCCAAGCATGGCTTGGCCGGCGGTCGGCGCCGCCAAACCGGCAAGCAGCCTGAGCGCGGTCGATTTGCCCGCGCCGTTCGGGCCGACGACCGCCGTCACGCGCCCCGTCTCGATGCGCACGTCGAGCCCCTCGACAATCGTCTTGCCGCCGACCGCATAAGCCGCCCCGCGCAACTCCAGAACGCTCACGCCGCCCCCAACTCCCTCCGACGCGCATGCAACAGCCACAGGAAAAACGGCGCGCCAATCGCCGCGGTAACCACTCCCAGTCGAATCTCCATCGGTCCGTAGATCGTGCGCGCCAAAATGTCGCAGCCGATCAGAAACGCCGCGCCGGTCAGCATCGAGGCCGGAAACAGAATGCGGTGCGAAGGCCCCAGCAGCAAGCGCACGATGTGCGGAACCACCAGCCCGACAAAGGCCAGAATGCCGCTCACCGCCACCGATGAGGCGGTCAGCAGCGCCGCCGAGGCCAACACGCTGCGCTTCAACGCCTGCACGTCAACGCCCAGCGAGGCCGAGGCCTCCTCGCCCGTCAGCATGAGGTCGAGATCGCGGGCGAACCACAGCGTCAGCGCGCCCCCGGCGAGCGTGAAGGGCAGCGCGATCCGGACGTGAACCCACGAACGGCTGTCCAGCCCCCCCATCATCCAGTAGAGAATCTCCGCGGCCACTTGCCAATCGACGAAATTCATCGAAATCAGCAGCGAGCTCATCGCCGTAAGGAACGAGCCGACGGCGATGCCCGCCAACAGCAGCGTTGCGATCGGCGTCTGCCCGCCCCGCGCAGCCAACCCATACACGCCGGCAAGCGTCAGCATCGCGGCGGCGAACGCGCACAGCGGCAGCCAGAGCGCCGACTGCGAAACCAGCCCCGTAACAAAGGCAAGCACCGCGCCCAGTCCCGCGCCGGCGCTGACGCCCACCACGCTCGGCTCGGCCAGCGGGTTGCGGAACAGCCCCTGCATCGCGGCGCCCGCCGCGGCAAGCGATGCGCCCGACAACGCCGCAACCAGTACGCGCGGCAGCCGAATCGTCCACACGATCACGTCGTCGGCTTCGCTGACGCCTTCGCCGGAAAACCCCAACAGATGCATCCCCAGCACACGCGCTATCGTCTCCCACGAAAGCGCCGTCGAACCGACAATGACGCCAGCCGCGGCGGCAGCGCAAAGCAAGCCCGCGGCCGCTGCAAAATAAACCGCCGGCCGGATGCGCCCTCTCATCCCGCCTCTCCCCGCTTCCCAAACGGCCTATTCCGACCCATAAAGCGCCTCGGCAACGGCCCGCATCAAGTGAACGACGTGTTGCGAAGTAGCCAGATAATAACGGTCTTCCACCACCAGGATTCGCCCTTTCCGTCCGGCGGCGGTTACCGCTACAGCCGGGTCCGCCGCCAGCCTTGCCGCCGCCTCGGCCGGGTCGTCTCCCCCCGCCCCGGCAACGATCCAGTCGGGGTTCCAGGCCGCGATCTGCTCTCTGCCGACCTTGCCCCACTCGCCCAGCCCCTGCTCGCTGCCGACGTTCACCGCGCCCAGCTTCTCCATAATGTCTGCGAACAACGAACCCGCTCCGTAGCTGCCCGCGCCGGAACTATACGAAAAGCCCGTCAGCGCCAGTACGCGCGGCGGGTCATGCCGTCCGCCGGCGGGGCGCATGGCCGCGGCGGCCGCGGCCGCGGCGCGGAACTCGGCAACAGCGGCGTCCGCAGTTTGCCGCTCGCCGCTCAGATCGCCGATGCGGCGCAGCCCGCCTTCGATTTCATCGAGCGAACGGAAAATCGTGCGCATGACATACGTCGGGATGCCCGCGCCGCGCACCAGATCGGCAAAGTCGGCCCGCGAAATGTTCGAGGCGAGCAACAGATCGGGGCGCAGGCGGATCGCTTGCTCGGCATCGCGCATCGACGGAATGCCGCGCCGCCTCACCAGCGCGGCCACGTTGCTGTACTGCGGGCGGTCGGCGTAGGCGCTCACCGCGGCGATGCGTTCCGCGGGGACAACGGCGAACAGCAGGTGATCGGTCGGCAGCGATTGCGAGGCGATGCGCCGCGGGGCTTTCGCCAACGTCACGGGCAGGCCGTGAAAATCGCTGAAAGTGCGCGGAAACCCCGCGCCGGCCGATGCGCCGCCGCCGGACTCGCCCGGCGCGCCGGCGAAACGGAAAATGCCGCCGCCGTCCCCTATCCAGAAAACAACGGCCGCAACGGCGGCCGCGGCGGCGGCCGCCCCCATTCGACTCCTTGTTAGAACCGGAATCGCAAGCCTCCTTCGGCCCAGATGCCGGGCGCGGCGAAACCGCTTTCGTAATAGCGGCGGTTGAACAGGTTTTCCACCTTGACGTAGAACTTCACGCTGCGCGTTTCGCCAAGCGGCGCGGTGTAGCCGAAAACGGCGTCCGCCTTGAGCGGACCGGCGAACATCAGGCGTTCATTCGCCCCGAACAGACGCAGCGGGTACTCGCTCAGCACCCAGAGATCGAACACCGCGTCGAAACGGCGTCCGAAACTCTGCATCGCCGTCAGCGAAAACATGTGGTCGGAAACCCCAAGCACCTTGTAGAAATCCGTTCCCGGCACGGTCGGCGCGCGCGAGTCGGAGTTCGTGTAGGTATAGGCCGCCTTGAGCATCGTCGCCGCCGCAGGAGACGCCGAAACGCCGATCTCCACGCCCCGCGCCAATCCGCCGCCGCCGTTGCGGTAGCCGCCGAAACGCCCCCACGGGTCGGAAGCCGCGTCGATGACGCCGAAATCGAACAGAATGATTTCCTGCAGTTCCGTGTAGAACAGCGTCCCCGAAAGCCGCGCCTTGCCGCCGGCAAGCCAATGGTCGATGCCCGCGTCGAACGACGCGGAACGCTCCGGAGCAAGATCCGGATCGCCCCAGAAACTCGGGAAACCGCGAAAAAACGAAGCGCCGAAGCGCTCGTAAGCCGACGGCGCTCGGTAGCCGATTCCCCCGTGCGCGCGCAGCTTCGCCGCGCCGCCGCGCGGCCTCCAGGCCAGCGCAACGTCGCCCGTGTAAGCGCTGCTCGGCGAAGCGGCCGCGGCGCCGGCATAGGGGTTCATCCCCCCCGTAAACGCCGGAGGCCGCAGGTCGAACGTCTGCGCCCGCGCCGACAACGCAACCTGAAAATCGCCGAGGCGCAGCCGATCCTGAGCGAATGCCGAATGGCTGTCCTGTTCGCCCGCGGAAGTCGAATCGAACCGCGCCGCGGCGTCGGGATTGCCGTCGGTGTTGGCCGCGAAATACGTCTCGCGCTCGTACTCGTAGCCGATTGTGACGAATTGCCTGCGCCCGGCGGCGAAATCCGTTCGCGCCTGGAACGTGTCGATGCGCCCCTCATAGCGGCCGAGCGTGTTGAAAACCGGCTCGAACGAGCCGACTCCCGCCGGCCCGTCCCGCAGCGAGCGCTTCGTATCGGTCAATTGATAGCTCAAGCGGTACGAGCGGTCAGGCGCAACCTGATGCTGCAAAACGGTCGCCAACGAAAGGAACGAGCCGGCGCGGCTGCCGTCCGGATCGTTGAAATCGGGCACGAAGGTGGCCCCGCCGGCGGCAATCGGCTGCCCCAGGGAAAACCGCCGCACTTGCTCGGGCGGCAGGCCGACCGCCGGAATCGGCCCCGCGGCGGGATGATTGGCCGTAACCGCCTCGACGAAGGCCGGGCTTTCATTAAGGGCGGCGAACGAACCGCCGCCGTAAACGCGCCCGCTGAGCGTAACGGCGGGCGTGAAGCTGTAGCGCAGATAGCCTTGCCCGCTCGTGTTGCGGTAGGGGTCGAAGCCGTCGATGCCTTGGCTCACGTTGCGGTGCGCCAAACCGCCGCTGTAAATCAGCCGGTTCCGCGGCAAAAGCCCGCCGCCGATGCGCGCCAGACCGCGGGCGGCGCCCAACCCGCCGCCGTCGATCGCAATTTCGCCGTGCGGACGGCCGCCGCCCGTTGCCGATTGGATATTGAGTACGCCGCCGACCGCGTGCGAGCCGTAAAGCGACGAACCCGACCCGCGCAGGAACTCCAGGCGATCCGCATCGACCAGCAGGAAATCCTGCAAAATCGACGTTGCGCCGCCTTGCACGTCCGCGGCGTCGCGAAAACGCAGTCCGTCGATCAGCACGGCGGTGTCCGCGCTGCGCAAGCCGCGGGTCTGAATGGAAGTGAAGCCGCCGGGACCGCGCAGCCGCCGCACGCGCACGCCCGGCGCGTTGCGCACGGCCTCGGCAACGGAAAATTCCCGCCTGCGGTCGATCTCGTCCGACGATACGACGCTTACGGCCTTGGCCGCCTCATCGCCCGCCGCGGGCAGGCCGGACGCGGTGACGACGACGACCGTCTCCACGCTCTTGACCGCAAGCGTCACGTCGCGGCCGCGCAAATCGCCGCGGACTTGCAGGCGCTCCGAGGCCGTCAGCGCCGAGGCCTCGTCCTCGAACTCGAACAGATAGGTCCCGTTGCCCAGGCCGGACACCAGGTAATTCCCCGCCGCGTCCCCGCGCGCGGCAACCAGCGCCCCGCTGTCGAGATCGTGGGCGCGGACCCGCGCATGGGCGACGACTTTCCCCTGCGCGTCGCGCACCGTGCCGCCGACCGAGGCGGCTTCAAGAGACCCGCCGCCGCAGGCAAGCAGCAGCGCAAGCGCCGCGGCGGGCAAACCGAATCGAAACATGTGAACGCTCCTTCCGGCCCAATCGGCCGTGAAAAGAACGCAGCGATAAGAGGGAAACGAACGCGGGCAAGACGGCCCGCGCCTGTCAGAACTCCGTATCTCCGCGGAAGAACTGCCATTCCAATCCGCAGGCAGGTCTCCTGGCTCGCAGCTTCAGACGGCTTGAGCCGTCAACGCCCTCGGAAAACCTTCCCCCGGCGCCGCGCGCCGGAGTGGCGTATCATCCCGAGACCTCGCTGCTTACAGTGGCGGGACCGCGCCGGAATCTCACCGGACTTCCCTATTACGCCCAACGGGCGCCTGCAAACAAGTTTGGTCGAGCGCCTGAGCGCTCTCCGCCCAGCATAGCAGAACGCGCAATCAAAAGCGCAAGCGCAGCAGGAAACGAAACGTGCGGCCGTCGTTCAACGTGTTGGTGATCTGGCCGAAGTTGGCCCCGCTGAGCTCTTCGCCGGGAGAGGCGAATTGCGCGGTATTCAGAAAGTTGATCGACTCCGCGCGCAAGCTCAAGGCCGTCTCGCCGGCCGGCTTCCACGTCCGCGAAAGGGCGAAGTTCACGTTGCGGATGCCGTCCTTGCGGAAAGCGTTGCGCGCCAGATTCCCGCGCGGCTCGCCCGGCTGCGCAAAGGCGAACGCCTCGCGCGGCAGACGCGACGGCGCGCTGTCCGGGTGGTCGATGCTGCGCCCCAAAATCGACGGGTCCACGATGTGCGGCCGGTCGCCCGCCGCGCCGTCCACGTTGCCGAAACCCGGCCCGTCGGAACCCGAGCGGATGACGAACGGCGTGCCGCGCTTCAGCAGCACGACCGCATGCGTTTCCCATTCGCCGAACGCCTTGTTCCAAACGCTCTTGACCCCGCCGAGCCGCGGCGTCTTGTAGGCGGCGCGCCACATCGCCGCGTGAGGCTGATCGAAATCGCTCACAGCCTTGACGTCGCCGAAAACCTCGAATTCGGTCTGGCTGCGCCCGGCGAAGGCGTCCCGCACGCCCGCGTTGCTCGCGTAATGCGCGCCCAGGTCCAGCGCCTTGCTGAACCAGTAGGCGGTATCCAGCGAAAACCCGTTCCATCGGCGCAGCGTGAACTCCGCCTTCGCCGCGTCGTAATAGGCGCGCGAGCCGTTGAGGATGCGCCGCACGTCGAAATACCGCTTGTCCGGCCGGCGCAAGTTGACCGTCGGCACCGTTAACGCCAGCCCCTCGACCTGCCGCGCGCGGTTGAACACCCAGCCGGTCAGCAGACGGTGCGAACGGCTGCCCAGATAGCTCAGGCGCAGCGTCCACAGCTTCCTCGGCGCGATTTCCCAGCCGAAATTGTACTGGTGCGAATACGGCGCAACCAGGTCGGGAGAAAATACGACGACCGTGCTGCGCGCGTCCGGGTCGAGCGAAACGTCCTTCGTCGGGTTCGACGCGTCCGGCGCGACGACGCTCACGCGGATGTTCCCCGGCGGATTGAAGCGCTCCTGCGTGTAGGTGGCCGGAAAAATCTCGCCGTAGTGCAGCCCGTACGCGCCGCGCAGCGCCCCCCAATCGCTCAGCCGGTAGGCGAAGCCGAAACGCGGCGCGAAGTTGTTGCAGTCGCATGCATAGGGCAACTCCGAAAGGCCGTTCACCTCCACCGGCCGCGTCACCGGCTCGAAACGCAGCCCGAGGCTCAGCGTCAGCTTGCCCGAAACCTTCCACGAGTCGCCGGCGAAGCCCTGCAATTTCCAACGGCGAAACCCGCGGTGCGTCTCGCCGAACGCCCCCGAATAGCGGCTCGGCGTGCCCATGCGCAAATTGGTGATGGCGTCGCGCCCGAAATTCGAGTTGAACATGAACAGTCCCAGATGCCCCGACCCCTCGGCGCCGTTCAGTTGCTCGCGGTAAACCGCGAAACCGGCCGTCCATTCGTGCTTGCCGCGCACGCTCCGCGCCATCCCCGCGTAGCGGTACTGGTTCTGCGCGCGGTCGTAAGGCAGACTCGACGATCCGCCCAGCGTCTGCAATTGGCGGCCGCTGAAAATCAGCGGGCCGAACGCCGTTTCATCCTGCACGATCAACGACGTGACGCGCTGGAAGCCGGCGGTGAAATCCGTCGTCGTCCGCGGCGACCACGAGCGGCTCCAGGTCAGGCGCCCCTCGTGCGAACCGGTCGTCGTGTTCGGGTTCTGCCCGGCGACAAGCTGGAAGGCATCGACTTTCTGTTTCTTGAAGCGGTAGTTGGCCGCCAGGCGGTCCGCCCCGCCCGCCATCTGGTCGATGCGCCCGCCGAACGTGTCGTTGTCGATCCGCTGCGGCGCGTTGGTGTTCAGCGCGCGCGGGTTGATGTCCGTTCGATTCGGCGCAGCGTCCGGAAACGAGCCGAGTATCTTTTCCACGAACGCCCGCCGCTCGGGGTCCGTCGTCAACGGCGTCCGCTCATCCGGCTTGGGCACCAGCACGTTGCCGTTGACGTTGCCGCGGATGCGCTGCCGGTTGGCATCGACCGTGAACGCCGTTCCCGTCCGCCGCAGCGGAGCCGTAAGCTGAAAACCGTAATCGTTCGTGCGCGCCGGCTGCACGCCGCCCGCCTGAAAGAACGACCGCGCCGAGAATACGCTGTTCTGGTGCGACTCGTAAACACTGCCGTGAACGCCCGAAAAAACGCTCGGCGCAAGATGGACCTGACGCTGCGGCGGGCCGCCGAACTCCGCGCCGAAATATCCCTTGTCAGCGTCGAACGCATCGACGGCCGTCGCCGTCACCCCCATGCGGATGTTCAACTCTTTCAATACGTTGTTGTCGATAAGCGTAAGCTGGACGTTCTCGTTCCGCCGGCTCTCCCCCTTGCCCGAATCCACCTCGCCGAGCAGATTCAGCGCGGTGCGGTCGCCCCCGCCCCCCGCCGCGTCCGCTTCGCTCTCCGCCGCGGCCCCGGCCTCCGCCGCGGATGCGGACTCCGGCGCGGCCGCATCGGGTTCGGAAGGCTCGGACCCCCCCGCCGCCGCGCCGCCCGCGCACAAGAGCAACAGCAAAACCGCCGCGCCCAAAGGCGCGAACAAACCCTTCCCCAATGCTGTGCCGGCTCGTTGCAAAAGATGAGAACACGCGCCGCGGCGGCAGCGCGGCAAAAAGCGGAACGCGCAAAACGCCCGCCGGCGGCGCAACGACTCGCTGCCCCTAGCGTATCACCCCGCGCCCGCCCGCCGTCATGCCGAGCCCCATCCCCCGAGCAATGCGCCTCATTTCTCGTTGAAAGAAACTTGGGGGGGCGCTCAAGCTATACTGAGCATGTGAGTTTGCCGCCGACGCCCGGAATTGGATCGCCAGCGATGCCCGCCCCCGCCATCCGCACCATCGAAGACTTGATGCAGGTGCTCGACGCGCATCCCCAATGGCTCGAAGCGATGCGCGCCCGCCTGCTGACGCGCGAGTTGCTCGAGTTGCCTCAGACCGTGGCCAATATCGCCAAAACCACGAATGAGCGCTTCGACAAGACCGAAGCCGACATCCAAGGGACTCGCGATGACTTGGCCGACTTCGCCAAAACCACGAATGAACGCTTCGACGGCGTGGACAAGCGCTTCGACAAGGCCGAAGCTGACATCCAAGAGACTCGCAATGACTTGGCCGACTTCGCCAAAACCACGAATGAACGCTTCGACGGCGTGGACAAGCGCTTCGACGGCGTGGACAAGCGTTTCGACAAGGTCGAAAACGACATCCGAAAGATTCGTAATGACATGGCGCCCCTGAAAGGCGCTCATGCTCGCAACGGAGCGCTGCGGGAAGCCGACATGATTGCCGAGAGCATGGGGTTTTCCTTGACGCGCATCCTGCCCGATAGCGAAATCAGGGATTTGATTCGCTCCTGTGACACGACGGGCATTGCCAAAAACGAATTGATCAGCTTCCGCTTGGCCGATCTGATCATTGAAGCCGAAGATCAAAAAGGCGAACGGTGCTACATCGCCGCGGAAATCTCGTACACAGCCAACGGCAGGGACACGACCCGCGCGATTCGCAACGCGGGGTTCCTGACGAGATTCACGGGCAGTCCCGCCCATGCTGCAATCGTCGCGCAGCATACGGACGACCGCATTCAAGAGAGCATCGATCGCGGCAAAGTCTCCTGGTATCGCCTGAACGCCAAATATCTGGAAGTGGATTGACTCCCTGCATCCGCCCCCTCAGCGCCCCGCGCGCCGCTTCACTCCGCCGGCCCCCTCATCCGGCGGTAAGCCTCGCCCGCCATCGCTTCGCTGATCACTTGCCGAAAAGCAACGTCGTTCATGTAACGGATGAAAATTTCCTGGTTCTGATCCATCCGCTCCATGAAAAATCGTTCGAGCAGATTGGCGAATTCCAGTTCGAACGCGTTCTGCGAATTCACGCCCGCCGCCCGGCGCAGGCCGTCGTCGATCAGCGCCGCTTCCAGCACCTGATTGAAGAAAAGCCGGTCAGCCTCGTTGAAATCGGCGCCGAAACGCTCATTCACAATCCGCACCAGTTCCGAAAACGGCAAATGCTCCTCGCGGGCAACCCCGCTGCCCATCTCCGTCGGCCCATCGAGCGCGCGCCCCTCCCCGCCCCCGAGAGAGATCGATCCCTCGCTGATTTTCTGCAGGCGGTAATACTCCAGCCGCACCTCGTCGTCGAAGCGGTAATCCGGCCCCGAACGCCGCCGCGGCAGTTTCGCCGCCAAATGCCGCAGATAAACGTAAAGCCGCTCCAGCGCCGAGTCCTGATAGGGGATGACCTGACTCAGAAAGCCGTACAGCCTGCGGAACGCCTGCGCCTTGACGCGCCAATTCTCGGCCTCTTCCTCGCTGCTTTCCTGCAGCTCCGCGAAACGCGCCGCCGCCGGGTCGAGCGCCGCGTTCATGTCCCGATGGTCGTGCCGGCTCTGCTTCCGCTTCGGCTTGAAATAAACCGCGCAGAAGCGCTCGACCTCCTCGGCAAGATAAATCCCCGAGGCGTCGAGCTCGCCCATCACCGCGTACATGCGCGCCGGCTCCACTTCCCCGCCCAGCGCCGCGCCCTCGTAATACGTCTCGAACGCCTCCCGTATCTCGCCCTCGTCGTTCACGAAATCGAGTACGAAAGTGTCTTCCTTATGCGCATGCGTGCGGTTCAGCCGCGAAAGCGTCTGCACCGCCTGGATGCCCGCCAGCCGCTTGTCCACGTACATCGTGTGCAGCAGCGGCTGGTCGAAACCCGTCTGGTACTTCTCCGCCGCCAGCAATACGCGGTAGTCCTTCGCGGCGAAACGCTCCGGCAACTCCTTCTCGCGCACGCCCCCGTTCATCTGCTCCTCGGTATAAGTCACCTTCGGATTCAAATCGTCTTCCACCGTGCCCGAAAAGGCCACCAGCGACTTGATGGCGTAACCCTTTTCCCTGATGTAGCAGTCGAAGCTCTGCTTGTAACGCACCGCCTCCAGCCGCGAGCCGGTCACCACCATCGCCTTCGCCCGTCCGCCGATCTTGTGCCGCGTGCAAGCCTGGAAGTGCTCGACCATCACCTCGGTCTTCTGCGCGACGTTGTGCGGATGCAGGCGCAAAAAGCGCGCCAGCGCCCTGGCCGCCGGTTTGCGCTCGACCTTGGGATCGTCCTGGGACGCCTTCAGCAGCTTGCAATACGTCTCATAGCGCGTGTAGTTGCGCAGCACGTCGATGATGAAGCCTTCCTCAATCGCTTGGCGCATGGTGTAGCGGTGCGCCGGCTCGCCGCCGCGCCCGAAAACCTTGAGCGTCTTGTGCTTCGGCGTCGCCGTGAACGCAAAGAAACTCAGATTCGCCTGCCGTCCGCGCTTGGCCATGCTGCGGAAAAGCGCCTCCATGTCCTGCCGCCCTTCCTCCGCCGCCTGCTTCTTCGCCTTCTCCCGCAAGTCCTCCCCGGCCAGCACCCCCTTGAGCTCGGTCGCCGCTTCCCCGCCCTGCGAACTGTGCGCCTCGTCGATCACCACCGCGTAGCGCCGCGTCGGCAGCGCGCCCGCCCCCTTCGCTCCGCGCTCCTCGGCCATGCGCAGCAAATGCCCGGAAACGAACGGGAACTTCTGCAGCGTGGTCACGATAATCGCAACCCCGCGCTCCAGCGCTTCCGCAAGCTGCCGCGAACTCCCCTCGATCTTCTCCACCACGCCCAGCTTGTGCTCGAACTGATAAATGGCCTCCTGAAGCTGCCGGTCGAGCACCACGCGGTCGGTCACCACAATCGCCCCGTCGAAAACGCGGCCGTTCTTCTCGTCGTGCAGCGAGGCCAAACGGTGCGTCAGCCAGGCGATCGTATTCGTCTTGCCGCTGCCCGCCGAGTGCTCGACCAGCGCGTTGCTCCCCGCGCCCCGCAGCCGCGCGTCCGCCGTCAGCAAGCGCACCGCCTCGAGCTGGTGGTAGCGCGGAAAAATCATCGTCTCCACCTTCGCCTTGCGCCCGCCCTCGCCGCGCTTCTCATCGGTCTGCAAATGGATGAAGCGCGCCAGCAAATCGAGCAGGCTGTCCCGCTCCAGCGTTTCCTCCCACAGATACGCCGTGCGGTAGCCCCGGCCCGCCGGGTCGGGCGGGTTGCCCGCGCCGCCGCCGCTGCCCTTGTCGAAAGGCAGAAAGCGCGTGGCCTCTCCCGCAAGCCGCGTGGTCATCGACGCCGATTCGGTATCGACCGCGAAATGCACCAGCGCCCGCCGCTTGAACTCGAAAATCGGCTCGCGCGGGTTGCGCTCTCTGCTGTACTGCCTGCGCGCGTCCTCCGCGGTCTGCCCCGTCAGCGGATTCTTCAACTCCAACGTGACCACGGGCACGCCGTTCACGCTCAACACAACGTCCAGCGACTGCTCCGACTTCGGCGAGAAACGAAGCTGGCGGGTAATCCCGACGCGGT
The DNA here is from genome assembly GCA_965242705.1 of Bryobacterales bacterium. GTDB lineage: Bacteria > Acidobacteriota > Terriglobia > Bryobacterales > UBA6623 > CATQHP01. The sequence goes on along the minus strand of OZ251486.1, from coordinate 1,597,646 downwards.
TGGCCGCGTACCGCGCCTCGATCTCGGGGTTCAACTCGTGCGCCGCCTTGAAGAACGCAACGCGCAGCGTCCGCCCGTAACACTTGAAGCCGTGCCGCAGCACGGCCAGCGAGCCGCGCATGTCCATCCACTTGCACAGGTCGCTCACCGCCTGCCCGCGGGTCTGCGCGCCCAACAGCGCTTCCAGCTTGCCCCACTCCTTCGGCTGCGTCTCCCGAATGAACTCGACCGCCGTATCGGCAAAAACCGCCCGCTCGCGGTCGAAGCCGTCCGCTGCAACGGAAACGTACCCGTTCGCCAGCAAATGCGCCTCGATAGCCCCCTCGAAAGCCGCCTCGCTCGTTCGCTTCATGGGTACGGCAGGCTTCACATGACGTCGTTTCCACGTACATCCAACAGATTGTGGAACGGCATCGTGTTCTTCCAGCGGTAGGTTCTGAAACCGCGGCGATCCGTGGAAAGAATACGACCATTCCCGAGATCGGCCGCCGCCAGAACGAGCGAAGCATCCGCCAAATCCATCGGCAGATTCTTGTATTTTTCCATCAATGCGTGGATTTCACCAAGATGTTTTCGCCCGATCTCATGGATATGGACTCTCTTCGACACCTGTTCGACAAAACGCAACTCGGCATGCACATCCAACCGCTGGGAGATGAGATAGCAGGTTTCTGTCACCACCGGCCAAGTGACGACGAACGTCTCATCGAGAATTCGGGTGACGGCAACTGCTTGCGCATGCCAGCTATCTTTGGGGTTGGCCGCTGCCAGCCAGTATCCGGTATCAGCCAGCACCATGTTTGCGCTCAAGCCCCTCCGTCAGGTACTCCTTGTACCGTTCCGACAAATCCGCGGGACCCTCGGCGCAGCCCACGAAGCCACTCGACAGGAAAGCGCTGATTTTCTCCCGAGCCCGCTCCGGCGACTCTTCCCAAGGGAGCCTGCCCGAAGCCGACTCGATCCGATGCGCTTCGATACTTTGCGGCTCGCCACCGGCCTCGCGGCGCAGTACGCCTTCGACAATGATCTCTCCTCCCCAGAGATTCCGCAGAACCTCCGCGCTCAATGATGGGATCAGCGATCCCCAAAGCCGCGAACCGTCTTCGACCAAAAGGCGAAAACGACTTCCGCTGTGCTGGATCTCGTCGAGCCTGCCCCTGATTACGCTGCGCTCAACAGCGGACTGCATTTCACTCATAACGGACCTTCCTTTCCGGGATTACCGGTCAACGGCGCGCGCCGCTTCGCTCTCTCGATTGTCCCATTGATCCTACCATTCACGTTGATCTTACCATTCACGGCCGCCGGCCCCGCGGCGCAACACGCCCTCGACAACCACGTCCCCGCCCCAGAGATTCCGCAGAACCTCCGTGCTCAGCGGCGGAATCAGCGTTCCCCAAATCTGCGAACCGTCCTCGGCAACCAGCCGGAAGCGGCTTGCGCCGTGCTGAATCTCGCCGTGCTGAATCTCACTGAGCCGGCCCCTGACTACGCCGCGCTCAACCGCTGCCCGATCTTCACTCATGGCGTACCTTCCTTCCCCCGTTTACCGGTCAACGGCGATGCCCATCTCCGCAAGAAACCGGGACGGCTCTTTATAATAGCTGTAGTATTGCCGCGATCTTGTGACGGTCAGCGTCTCTTCGACGCGCGTAATCGCCACGAAACAGTTGCGGCGCTCTTCCTCCATCTCCTTGCTCCGCTCTCCCTTGCGAACAGCCTGGAACGACGGAAACACTTCCTGCGCCATGCCGATCAGATAAACGTGCTTGAACTCGAGGCCCTTCGAGCCATGCACGGTTATGCAGCGCACCGCGTCCGCCCCCGGGCGCGGCGTCTTCGCGGCAAGATCCATTCGCTGCAGATACATGTTCAAGGTCAAACCGCCGCGGCCGTACTCGCCGGCCAGTTCATCGTGCAGCGACCGCCAAATCTCCACTTCCTCGGCAAGCTCCGGGTCTCCGTCTTCGCCCCATGACTTCCAACCGTCGCCGAGAAACCACTCGACAATCCCCGGAAATGCAAGCGAGTCCACCAAATCCGAACGAATCCGTCGCAATACAGCCGCCGCCGGCCCGGAAGCATCGCCCGACGCCGCAGCCGCCCACGCCCGCAAGAAATCGCCGCCGTTCAGCGCCGCCGCCGCCGCTACGGCCGCCGCCTCGAGAGACTGCCCCGCCAACCCTTCCCACGCCAGACAAAGCCTGCGCAAAATGTCGCGGTCGTGCCGCGCGTTGGCCAAGCGCAAAGCGCCCATGAGCACCCTTGCGGCCGGCGTCTCGAAATCGCTCTTGCGCCGCGCCAAGTGTGCTTCATATCCCGCATTCTCCAGAGCTTCGGCAACGCGCTCAAGCAGCTTGGCGGCGCGTCCGAGCACGACGCAATCGGCGGGCTTGAGATTCCGTTCTGCGATGTCCCCCGCAACAAAAGCCGCTTCTTCTTCCGGCGACGCAAAAACCTGGCGCCGAACGACGCAGTTATCGAGCTTCGCCTCGCGCCGGGCGGCGATGGGCTGCTTGTCCGGGTCGTGCCCGGCGTTGTAGGAGATCAGGCGGTTGGCAAGCGCAACGACGGGCGCCGGACAGCGGTAGCACTCGGGAAGCTGCGCCGTTTCTATCTCGTAGTCGTTCCGCAGATCCCGCAGCCGTTGCGGACTGGCCCCGTTCCACTGGTAGATGATCTGATCGTCGTCCCCGACCACGAACAAATTGTCCCGCTTGGCGGGCGCAATCAGCCGCAGCAGATCGTACTGCGCCTTGTTGGTGTCCTGAAACTCATCGACGCAAACATGAGTCCACCCCAAGCGCAGCACGCGCGCAACCCCCGACTTCTCCCGCAGCAAGCGCCGCGCGAAATGCAGCAGGCTGCCGAAATCGAGGCGGTTGCAGGCAACGAGAGCCGCGCAGTACTTTTCATACAGCAGCGGAGCCCATGCGGGCGTACATGCCCTCTCGCCCCCGTCGTACGATTCGGCGAACAGGCGGTCGACAAAGTGCAGAAGGTTCTTGCGATCCGCCGGCGGCGGATCCCCGTCGTCAGGCAATTCGTCTGCGGCCTCTTCAAGGATGGCTTCGAGTATGGCGATCCGATCCTCGTCCTGCGTGAGCAGCATGAAATCGGGACGCAGCCCCAGATGGCTGCCGTGCTGGCGCAAGACATCGGCGGCGAACGAGTGGAAAGTACACAGGCGTACTCGCTCCGTCCGCTCCCCCAGCAACCCTTCCACCCGCTCCCGCATCTCGGCGGCGGCCTTGTTGGTGAACGTCAGCGCCAGAACCGCCGCATCCTCGCTTTCTTCGAGCAAGCGGACCACGCGAAACGCCAACACCCGCGTCTTGCCGGAACCCGGCCCCGCCTGCACGAGAAGCGGCCCGCCGCTCCACGCAACAGCCCGCCGCTGGTTCTCGTTCAGACTGCCGAGATCGACCGCCATCATGCGCCCCGCGCAAGGGAAACAGCCTTTTCCAGCACAGCGCGAATCTCTGCCGTCACGCCCCGTTCCCCGCGTTCCTCCAACTCGGCGGCCGCGGCGCCTTCAAGACTTCATCCTCGCAAGTTTTTTCTGCAGCCACCAAACGGCGACTGGAATATAGGGATCCAGCGGCCCAGGCCTTTCTCGGTTGGCAATTTCTTGCTCCAAACGCCGCTTCGAAACCGGCTGCCGCTCCCTTTTCCACCAATCGAGAACACCTTTCAAGACCCTTTTTCGGTTGTGTTTGAGCCGCGGAAGGTTCAGATTCAACACCTCGTTCAGTTGCTTGCAGAAGTCGGGGTAGCTGGACCGAATTGCACCGTCAATCTCGTAAGCAAGCTTTTTCTCGATCTGGTGACTCCGTTCTGCCGGATTCCAACGGAGTTCCAAGTTTCCCTTTTTCGTATCGCAGTGTTGTAAGTTTCTCGGTTGGCTTTGCCCGCCAAGGCAGGCGCCAAGCAGGTTTTGATAGTTGAGTTGCTCTTTTGGGTAATTCGCCTGACATCGCCAATGTTCGATCTTCATTTGGTTCCGGTCATCGTGGATTCGTCCCATACAGTAACAGCAAAGTCCGCGCTGCTCTTTCACAAGGGCGGCGCGCAGCGCGTCTTTGTCCTGGTAATTGTCGTAGCTGCTGTGCGGTGTCTTCCGGTGCGCCGTCAAGCTCGGCGGTTCCTTCCCCTTATCAATAGCCCTCATTCGCCGTCCTCTATGAAAGCGAGGAACGTGCGAATGTGCGTCACCTCCGGATCGTCTTCCCCGAGCAATTCGATCAATTTTCTCAGCAAGTCTCGGACCTGCTCGAATTTGTCCTCGGCAATCTCGTCATTGATCTGCTTCAGAAGCTCCTGCACCTCTCGTGTTCGCGGGGGAGTATCCATAATCTCCTCCAATACGCGGCTGGAATCGACGCCGAATGAGTGGGGCGGCGGGTAAACTTCTCCGTCGTCAAGGATATGGATGCGATCGGATTCGACTTCGCCGATGACTTGGGGCGAATGCGTCGTGGCGATGAATTGGCAGCAGGGAAAGGTGTTTGTCAGGTTTTCGACAATCCGCCGCTGCCATTGCGGATGCAGATGGAGATCGATTTCGTCGATCAACACGACCGCTCCTGCTTCGGCAGCGGGAGCTTCAAGCTCGGGGTTGGCCTGCGCAAGCCGTCGCGTGAGGTCCAGCACCATCGCAAGAACGCCCCGCTCGCCGTCCGAAAGTTGGTTGACCGGCAGCGTAGCGTCGCCGTGATCGATCAGAAGAAAGCCGCCGTCCGTACCCTTGTCGCCCGGACGCAGATTTCGATAGCCGGGGAGAAAGCGCGTCACGGCTTCCTCGAAGGCAGCCAACATACGCCCCGCCGCCCGGCGCTCCGCAACCAGTACCTGTTGCGCGCGCATCCATGCCTCGAACTCGCGCAGACGAAGCCTGCGGCCCGCCAAGGCGCGCGCATACGCGGCAGCCACGCCGCCCGCCGCCGCTCTCCTGGATGGCTTGCTATCGGTGGAAGCAGCGCGATTCGTCCCAAACAGAACAGCCAAAGGTCGGTACCCCGGCTCGTTTCCGGATACATAGGACGGAGAGCATCCAACGAACCTCGCTTTATTTCCCGATCCCGTATGCAGTTTGCGAATCGTGTAGCGATACGGTTTCATTGCCTCGCCATTTGTGAAATCGCATTCGATATCCATAGCTTCGGCGCCAACGCGGATATCGTTATTCGCAAAACGCGCCGCACGCCGCCCCGGAAGTCTGTTGGCGTAATTGACAATCCCTGAGAGGCAAGCGGCCAAAGCATCGAGAACCGTAGTTTTACCGACTCCATTGACGCCGACAACAAGGTTGAAGTCGGGCCGGAAGCGAAATTCCATCTCGTGGATCGCGCGAACATTCTTCAGCTTGAGCCGGGTTATTTGCATGCTCAGCCCTCAATGTCGATCTTGCCGGTCACGGCGGCGGAAATCAGGGCGGCGCGGCGTTCCTTGAGCAAGTCGATGATCTCCCGCGCTTTCGCCGCCAGCGCATCCAGTTTCTCCGTTTCGCGATCGAGGAAGTCAGCAATGGCGCGTTGTTCGGAGAGCGGCGGCACAGGGAGAAGAACCTCGAAAAAACCCTCCGGGTAGAGACGCAAACGAGAGGACCAAACTCCTTTGGAATAACGAGTAACCTCTTGCGCAAATACGGGCAAACGGACTAAAGCGTCCACATATGCCGGAGCGATTCGCTCAGTTGGCTCATATACGTTGTACGCAGGGCTGACAATACCTTTCATAGGCGATATACCCATAGCGCCCATCCACGCCCAAAGAGTGTTAATCACCAGATCTCCTCGCATACATATCTTGTAACCTTCATTGGTTTTTGCCTCGAACATGGAGACTTCTTTTTCTGAACGAGGCGTAACTCCAGTGATATGGGAAACGGTGAGAAGTTCTTCGTCACCGGTCTCAGAACGACGGTCACGTTCACAGAATAGCCACCGAGTACGCTCTACCTGCCAATGCGTTGGAATGTCGCCAATCCATTCGACGCCGGAGGGTTTGAGCCGAACATCAGGATCGAGGCCGCGGGTAACGGCGCGGGCTATCAACGCTTGTCGCTTCTCAGCCAACAGTTCCAGAAGCCGCTCCTTCGCTGCTACCAAAGCATCCATCCGCCCCGTCTCCCGGTCGAGATAGTCGGCAATGGCGCGCTGCTTTGTTTTACTTGGCCTCGGAACGATGACTTTATTACGGAATTCCGAAGTCAGTCCTGGCTGTGCGGAACCTCTTACTTCAAGCCATGTTTGTTTTTGAAACGAGGGAGACTGAATCACATAGAAATAATATCGTGGGTGATTTTCATCAGACACGCGCAACAAAAATACATGCTCATTTACTGCCGCCTCACCAAGCGGCATATTATCAGCTATGGCTGCTTTTCCTATTGTTGCTCCATCCTTCACAAATAAGATATCATCGGCCCGAATTACTCCCGATGACATTTTGTTAAAGAAACTGCGGGAAATATAACGTGGATTATCGAGAATCCATTCTCCACGCCAGCCGACGTGTTCTCCACCAATACTGAATACATCATCTTCGCTAGGATCAGCATCACTGATTTCACGCCGTCCACTTTCTATAGACTCAAGCACCCATTTGAATCGGACGCTTTCAATAGCTTGCTGTAATGCCGGATGCTGCGCACTCACGCCGTCACCTCGCGCAGCAGCCGCATAATCTCATTTCCCGCCTTTTCCAGGTCCGCATCGATCTTCTCGATCGGGCGCGGCTGCGCGTGTTCATAGAAACAGCGGTTGAAGTTGACCTCGTAGCCGACCTTGTCCTTGCCGCGGTCCGGCCAGGCGTCGGGAACCTGGGGCAGCACTTCGCGCTGGAAATAGGCGTCGATATCCTCGGCCAGCGGGATATTCTCGAAATCGCGCAGCTTGGGGTCGGCCTCGAAACCGCCTCCCTTCCCGCCCGTTTCAACCGGCTCGGCTTGCGCGTCCCTCTCGGTAAAGACTTCGCGAAAGAGCTTCTTTTCGAACAGCGTCCAGCGCGACCCGCGTTCGCGCAACAGGCCTGCGATATCCGCCCAGACGGCGTTCCAGTCGCGCAGGGGTTCGCGGCCCAGCGCCTTGTCGATGGCCTGCACGTCGTCGAGCAGATAGGCGCAGGCGTCGAAGAAGCGCGCCTTGTCATCGACGGTCATCCGATACGTAAGACGCAGCGGGCGCTCGACGGTCACGCGGGTATGGCCGAAGTCGATGTTGTCGAAGATCTTCGAGCGCTCGCCGTGCTCGAAGCGCCCGTAAAGGCGCACGATCTCCTCGATCTGGCCGTCGGTGATATGCCGCCGCTTGTCGCCCAGGCTGCGCCTGCTCTCCGCGCTGCCGCCGGCGGTCCACGCATCGCGCGCGTCGAGAAGCTGAATCTTGCCCTTGCGCCGCCGCTCCTTGCGGTTGGTCACGATCCAGACGTAGGTGCCGATGCCGGTGTTGTAGAACATCTGCTCGGGCAGGGCCACGACCGCTTCCAGCCAATCGTTCTCGATAATCCACTTGCGAATGTCGCTCTCCCCCGAGCCGGCCCCGCCCGAAAAGAGCGGCGAGCCGTTGAAGACGATGGCCAGCCGCGAGCCGTGCAGACTCTCCGCCGGCCTCACCGGCTCGAACTTGTCGATCATGTGCAGCAGGAAAAGCAGCGCGCCGTCGTTCACCCGCGGCAACCCCGCGCCGAAGCGCCCCGCAAAACCCCGCTTGTGCTCGTCCTTGACGAAGCCGCTCTGCTTCTTCCAATCGACGCCGAAAGGCGGATTCGTCAGGAAATAGTCGAAAGTCTCGCCCGCGAACCTGTCTTCGGTCAGGCTGTCGCCGAAACGCACGTTGTCCCGGCGCCCGTTGGGGTCGACCTCCTTCATCAGCATGTCCGAAGCGGCGGTGGCGTAAGCGCGGGTGTTGTATTCCTGCCCGGAAACGTAGAGCCGCGCCTCGGCGTGGTGCTCGCGCAAATAGCTCTGCGCCTCGGCCAGCATGCCCCCGGTGCCGCAGGCCGGGTCGAGCAGCGTGCGCACGACGCCCGGCCGGGCCAGCAGCGCGTCGTCGTCGATGAACAGCAAATGCACCATCAGCCGGATCACTTCGCGCGGCGTGAAGTGGTCGCCGGCCGTCTCGTTGGCCGACTCGTTGAAGCGGCGAATCAGATTCTCGAAAACCAGCCCCATCTGCTCGTTGGGCACTTCCGCGGGATGCAGATTCACGTTGCGGAACCGCGAGACGACCAGATACAGGATGTTCGCTTCGCGCATCTTCTCGATCTCCGTCTCGAAATCGAAATACTCGAAGATATCGCGCACGTTCCGCGAAAACCCGTGGATATAGTGGGCCAGGTTCGGAGCGATGTTGTCGGGGTCGCCCATCAGCGTTTCGAAATCGAACCGCGAGCGGTTGTGGAAGCGCTGCCCCGCGGCCCGATCGAGCAGGCTGTCGAGAGCGTTCCCCTCGATCTTGCGGCCTTTCAGGCTTGCGTACTTTTCGAGAACCCCGGCTTTGGTCGGCGCCAGCACGCAATCGAAACGGCGCAGCACGGTCATCGGCAGCATGACGCGCTCGTACTGCGGCGGGCGGTAGGGGCCGCGCAGCAGGTCGGCAATCTGCCAGATCAGATTCGAGAAATAACCGTGGTCGGGCATCGGCGCGCCTTCCAGTTTACCCCCTGCCGCCCCGCCGGCCCGCGCCCCGCGAATTTCCGCTTGACCGAAGCCTTGCGCCCCAACTCACAACCCCCGACGCACAACGGCTGCGCCGCCGTCAAGCATGAAGCGCCTCATGCGCCGAAAAGAAGCGCTTCATGCGCGGATTGTTCACCTTGCGCGCCTATGCCCGCCAATGATCGCTTATTTTCGACGCCGCCCCACCGAAAATCGACCGGATGCCTTCAGCTCTGCTTGGGCCGAAGCCGTACAGACGAAAATCGACGGATGCGCTCGACCCGCCGACCCGTGACCCGCCGACCCGTGACCCGCCGACCCGTGACCCGCCGACCCGTGACCCGCCGACCCGTGACCCGCCGACCCGTGACCCGCCGACCCGCGACCCGCCGACCCGTGACCCGCCGACCCGTGACCCGCCGACCCGTGACCCGCGACTCGTGACCCGCCGACCCGTGACCCGCCGACTCGTGACCCGCCGACCCGTGACCCGCCGACTCGTGACCCGCCGACCCGTGACCCGCGACCCGTGACCCGCCGACCCGTGACCCGCGACTCGTGACCCGCCGACCCGTGACCCGCGACTCGTGACCCGCCGACCCGTGACCCGCCGACCCGTGACCCGCGACTCGTGACCCGCCGACCCGTGACCCGCCGACCCGTGACCCGCGACTCGTGACCCGCCGACCCGTGACCCGCCGACCCGTGACCGCCGCGCAAAGCGCGGCCCTACATCAGGCTCATCGGGTCGACGTCGATCACCAGCGCCGTTTGCGGCCAGTCCTGCGCCAGGGCGAACTCTCGGGCGCGCCGCAGCGCCGCCGCGATGGCCTTGCGGCTGCGCGACTTCAACAGAAACTGATAGCGGTACTCCGCGCGCAGCTTGCCCACCGGAGCCTCCGCCGGCCCCATCATGCGCACCCCGGCAAGCGCCGGCCCAAGATGCCGCGCCAGCCTGCCGCTCAACGCCGCCGCCTGCTCCGGCTTGCGGCTGCGCACGATCATCGCCGCCAGCACGGCGAACGGCGGATAGCGCATGCTGCTGCGAAAACTCGATTCGCGCTTGTAAAAAGCGTCGTAGTCCTGGCGCGCGGCCAACGCCACCGCGTAATGCTCCGGGTTCATCGTCTGCAGGATGACCTGCCCGGGCTTGCCGCCGCGCCCGGCGCGGCCCGCCGCCTGCGTCAGCAATTGGAAGGTGCGCTCGGCGGCGCGGAAATCGGGCACGCCCAGCCCCACGTCGGTGTTGACCACGCCGACCAGCGTCACGTTGGGGATGTCGTGCCCCTTGGCGATCATCTGCGTGCCGACCAGCAGATCGTAGCCGCCCTCGCGAAAACCGTCGAGGATAGCCTCGTACCGCCCGCGGCCGCGCGCGGCGTCGCGGTCGAGACGGGCCACCCGCGCCCGCGGGAAATCGCTGCGAAGCTGCTCCTCCACCTTCTCCGCGCCGCTGCCCTGAAAATCGATGTATTCGCTCGCGCAATGCGGACACGCATCAGGCGGCAGAGCCGCGAAACCGCAGTAATGGCAGAGCAGCCGCCGCTCGCGCTTGTGGAAGGTCAGCGTAACCGAACAGTTCGCGCATTCCACGCGGTAACCGCAGGCGCGGCACGCCGCATAGGCCGAAAAGCCGCGCCGGTTGAGCAGGATCATCGCTTGCTCCCCGGCCTCGAGTCGCGCATTGACGGCCTCCGCCAGCGCGCGCGAAAACAGCTTGCTCCGCTTGGTTTCCACGAACTCCCGGCGCATATCGACAATCGCCACCTCCGGCAGCGGCCGGCGGTGGATGCGCTCCGGCAGGCGCAGCGCCGCGTATTTCCCCGCATCGACGTTGCGCCGCGACTCCAGGCTCGGCGTGGCCGAGCCGAGAACGACCGCCGCGCCGGCCGCCCGCGCGCGCACGACCGCCACGTCGCGGCCGTGGTAGCGCGGCGTTTCCTCCTGCTTGTAACCGGCCTCGTGCTCTTCATCGACGATGACCAGCCCCAAATCGGCAAGCGGCGCGAAAACGCCGCTGCGCGTGCCGATGGCGGCGCGCACCCGGCCGGCGCGGATGCTGCGCCACTGCGCGGCGCGCTGCGCGTCGGTAAGGGCGCTGTGCAAGACCGCCGCGCTGTCGCCGAAACGGGCGGCGAACTGCGCCGCCACGGCGGGCGTCAAGGCGATTTCGGGAACCAGCAGCAGCGCCGAACGCCCCAGCGCCAGGCACTCCTCGATCGCCCGCAAATAAACCTCGGTCTTGCCCGAACCGGTAACGCCGTGCAACAGGAAAGCCCGGAATTTCCCGGCGCGAAGCGCCGCCGCAACGGCCTCGAAAGCCGCTTGCTGCGCGCCGTTGAGACGCAGGCGCGCCTGCGCGGCGGACCGTAACTGATTGGCGGACCGTAACTGACTAGCGGACTGCGGCTGCGCGTCCGCGGCGCCGTCCCCGCCCGCGCCATCCCCGCCCGGTCTCCGCGCGCCGCGCCGGCGCTCCAGGCCGCGTTCGACCACGCGGCTTTCGATGCGCGCGAGGCCGCGTTTTTCCAGGCTGCGCAGCGCCGCCGCGGCCTGAGGATATTTCGTTTTCAGATAAGGCAGCGTCAGCGGACGCCGCTCGAGCGCCCGCAAGATGAGCACGTGCGGGTCGTCGGCGCCGTCCGCGCCCAGAAATCGGGCGGCGGCCGCGGCGCCCGCGGGCGTCAGCGCAACCGTCTTCGCCGCGCTCCCCGCCCCGGCCGGCGGCAGCATCGCCCGCAACGCTTCGCCGATCGGCGCGCAGTAATAGTCAGCGATCCAGCGGCCGAGAGCGAGCAGCTCCGCGGGCAGCGCCGGCTCCTCGTCGAGCAGGCGCAGCACGGGGCGCACGGCGTAATCGGGCGCGGCGCTGTGCGTGGCCGTAACGACGCCCACCGGCCTGCGTCCGGCGAACGGCGCGACGATGCGGCAGCCGGGCCGAACGCGCCCCCTCATCTCCTCCGGCAGGCTGTAGGTAAACGTCTTGTCGAGCGGCGCCGGCATGGCCGCCTCGCAATACAGCGGCGGCTCATCCCCGCCCGGTCGGCGGGCCATCAATCGAGATGCGGGCGCATCAGATCGGCCCAGACGGCGTATCCGGCATCGTTGAGGTGCAGGCCGTCTTCGACGAACAGATCGGCGCGGGGCTTCCCGTCCTCTCCCAGCAGCGGCGCAGCGGCGTCGATGTATTCCATCAGGTCGTCGCCCTCGGCGATGGCGCGGATCTGCGCGTTGGCCTCGCGCATCTTGTCGATCAGTTCCCAACGGCGGAGGCTGGGCTTGATCGAAACGAAAACAATCCTGACGCTGGGCAAGGCGGCGCGCGCCTTGGCGGCGAACGCGCGGTAATCGGCAACCACGGTTTCGGGGCTTTTGCCGCTCCCGATGTCGTTGTCGCCTTCATAAACGAAGATCGCGCGCGGCTCGAGCGGCAGCACGGCGCGGTCGAGATAGCGCACGGCGTCAGCCATCTGCGAACCGCCGAAACCGCGGTTGATCAGCCCCATTCCCGGAAACGACTTCTCCAGATCCCAGCGGCGGAAACTCGAGCTGCCGTAAAAAACCACGCCGCCCTTGGCCGGCGGGTTGGCGCCGGCGGCCTTCTCGAAAGTCCGAATCGCCTCTTCCCAGCGGTCGGCCCGTTCGCCGGAAGCGGCCTCCGCTTGCGGCGCCTCATCGGGCGGCGGCTGCCCGCCCGAGCATCCCAAGCAGACGGCAAGCGCCGGCGCAAGCAGAATACGCAGCAAAAATCTCGACATGGGTTCCCGTTCCGATACTATCCTACAGCGAACGCCCCCGGCCATGCCGCGCGGCGGGTTGCGCCGTTCCACGGGCGCGCCTCGCCGTTATCCTGCCCGTCTGGAATCGAATCCGATAGCGCGATAAAATCATCGGGGTGACCGGCAAGGCGCGCATCAAGGTCATTTTCCCCAGTGCGGAGGCATTCCACGCCGGCAAAGTCTTCAAATCCAACAACACGGTCATTCGGGTTTCGAATGAGCGCCGGCGGTTCTTGGCTCTGGAAACCCGCCCTGGTGGAGATCGCACCTTTGCCGCTGACGCGATCGGCCAAGCAACGTACATCTTTCAGCGGGAGTTTCACGCCAAGGTCGCCGAGGACTTTCGGTACGAACCGGACTCGGATTCTCTGTTCGATGCCGAAGCAACAACAGCAGACGCTTCTTTGGACGATGTTGCCGCAAAAGTGCGGGCTGCCGAAGCATGGCAAGCAGGCTACACGGGCAGAGGAGTAGCCATCGCCGTGATTGACACCGGAATCGACGGCAGACGTCCGGAATTTCCGTCGTATAAACGCATAGGGGGATGGGCGCCCCGTCGATTGCGCTCGTGGGCCGACCCGGAAGGCCACGGCACGATGTGCGCCTGCATTGCCGCCGGAACCAAGCGTTACGGCGGCGCATTCAACGGAATCGCGCCCGAAGCAAGCATCATCGCATGCCGCACCAACCTTTACGATTCCGAACTTACAAGCGCATTCGACTATCTGTCCGATCTGAAGCAAGAGACAGGCTTGACAATCGTCGCGACAAACAGCTACGGACCGAAAATGGGAACTGCGCCGCCGCCGTCGAGCGACAGTAAATTTTCCGATGCGGTCACCGATGCGATCGCCAACGGTGTCCACGTTTTGTTCTCAGCAGGCAATAACCACAAATTGGCAGGGGGCGCCCCCAATGATTGCCGCCCCAATTCCATTTGGTCACGCCACAAATCACGGGACGATCTCCTGACTGTCGCAACATGCGGCCTGAACGCCGAAATGTGGTTCTACTCGAGCCGCGGGCCGGGACAGTATTTCGGCGGCCCCAACACCAACCGGAAACCGGACATCGCGGCGCCGACTCCGCAAAACGGTCGTGTCGTGTACGGCAACGGCATTCGTGTCCTGAAACACGGCTGGGGAACGAGCGGCGCATGCCCCCAAGCCGCCGGGTTGGCGGCTCTCCTCCTCGACAAAAACCCATCGTTAAGTCAGGCATCCCTTTTCGATGCCATCCGCGGGGGTTCCCGATCCATCGGCTACGCTCACGACTGCCAAGGGCACGGAATGATCGACTGCATGGCATCCCTGAATCTCGTCCGGCCAAGGGCTGCGTTAACATGATAGAGAAGCGCCATGCGTATAAAAGTGATCATTCCCGAGCGTGAGGACTTCGGTCGGATTGTTCGCGAGATTACCCAAGTTGCGCCAATCCATCTGAGATCGGAGCGCCGTCGCTTTGTCGCCACGGAAGATCTCCCGGAGAAAACACGCATCGACCTTATGACGCGCGGCGTCACGATAATCCCCGACGAACGTTACGATATCGAGTCCAAGTGATTGGCCGCCGGAGCGTAAAAATTTCGCGCCGCGCCGTCAGGGGCGGAACGCCCGATGCGCGGCGGCCACGACCGCGCCGGGTTCGATGCCGCTGACGGCTTCGACGTGGATATCGTCGATCAGGCCGACCTCGATGCGCCGGCGCTCGAACGCTTCCGCGCCGGGGCCGGCGACTTCCACCCAGGCGCCGTCGTCCTCGAACGAAACCGCTTCGCGGGGAACGCGCACCACGTCCTCAGCGGCTTCGAAGATGATGTCGGCCGATGCCGACAGATCTGGGCTGACCCGCTCGTCTTTCTCCAGAATGACGATCTCCACGGCGATGTTGCGCAAAAAACTGCCGCCGCCGCTGCGGCTGAATCCGCCGCGGCCTCCGCCGCCGCCCGTGCTCGTGCCGGCGAGCGAGCCGACCGCGGCGACGCGCGCCGGATACACGGCGTCGGGGTAGGCGTCGAGACGGACCTCGGCGGGCATTCCGGTTCGCACGGCTTGACTGTCAGCCTGGTTAACCGTCGCTTCGAGCACTATCGAAGCGCTATCGACGACGTTCAGCAGATGCATTCCCGGCCTCACTTGGTCGCCCTGCGCGATTTCGGAGATGCTGCCGGGCGAGGCGTTCGACATGCGCACGACCATGCCGTCGATGGGCGTCTTGATGCGCATGTGTTCGATGTTGAGCTCGGCGCGCTTTTGATCGACGAGCTCCTCATCGCGGCGGATTTCGGCGGCGCGCAACTCGGCCCGGCGGACCTGGCGAGACAGGCGCAATTCCTTTTGCGCCGCTTTGAGATTGACTTCCGCCTCTTCCACGGCCATCCGCAGGCGCGCGGCAACGATGGCCGATTTGACTTCCGTGGTCTTCAGATCGAGCGCGGCCTTGCCCAGGTTCGATTGCGCTTTGGTGAAAGCGGTCCGATCCCGCTCCTCGGCGATGGACTGGTTGGCTTTCGTCTTGAGAATGTTGGCTTCTTGCTGCACGACCTTCGCCTTCTGATCGTCCAGCTTCAGAAGCTGGTTCTGCGTGTCGAACTCGGCGACCACGGCCCCCTTCTCGACCCAGGCGCCGGCGTCGGCCAGCTTGACCAGCGTCATCTGGCCGGCGCCTCCTCGGCCGCGCAGGCGCGGCGCGCGCATGGCGGCGGATTTGAAGGCGGCGGTGTCGCCCGCAACGCGAATGGTTTTGCGCACGTCGCCGCGGTCAACCGCAACCGTCCGCAGAGGCCGCGTTTGCGCAATCCGTGCGATGCGCCCGGAGTTCTGCGTCAGCATGAAACCCGCCCAAATGCCAAAACACAGCGGTATCGCCATCCACCAACGCGAGATCGGCGGAGCAGGCGGCGGCTCGGGGACGAGTTCCGGGCCGGAACGCTCCTCCTGCTCCGGTTGAGCCTCCTCAGGCTGAATGCCGCGAAGCGCCGCCGCGGAGCCGAAGCGTTCGGCGAGCAGTTTCTCCTGTTCCTTCGGGTCGAGCACCGCGTTCAGCCCTCATTTTCCCTAAAATTTCGGCGCGGGGCGGATTTCAATGCCGCCCAAGCCCTCGAAAAACGCCTTTTTACCGTGGTTTAACGCGCCATTGACAATGCGGCTTTTCCGCTGCGGACCGAGCGCGCGGGCTTGTAAACTGCTCTATAGCGATGTCGTTCGAGCTTCGAGACGCGGAACAAGAAGATTTGCCGGCCGTGTGCGCCATCAACGAGCAGGTCGCGCCGGCCATGAACAGCCTGCCGCTGGAACGTTTCGCATGGTTCCGGCAGAAATCGCCCCATTTCAAGATCGCGGCGGTTGACGGCAACGTGGCCGGATTTTTGATCTGCCTCGACCACAAGGCCGATTACGACAGCCCGAACTTCCTCTGGTTGAAAAAACGCTGCGGCGATATCTTCTACATCGACCGCCTCGCCGTCCGCAGAAAATTTCGCCGGCTCGGCATCGGCCGGGCGCTGTACCGCGGCGCGGAAGACGACGCCCGCGCCCTCGGCTACGAACTGCTGGCCTGCGAAGTCAATCTCAGACCGCGCAATCGGACATCGCTCAACTTCCACGTCTCCTGCGGCTTCGAAGCGGTCGGCATCCAGGATAACGGCTACGCGCAAGTCCAGTACATGATCAAGCGGCTGCGCTGAAAGCGTCCGCAGATCGATCAGGGGAACGCCGCGTCGCCGTAACGCTCGCGCAGAGCCTGCAACCGTTCCTTGAGTTGCGCGGCGACGGGGGCGTAGGCCGCCTGCCCGTAGAGATCGCGCATCTCGCCGGGGTCTTCCTTGAGGTCGTACAGCTCCCAGAAACGCCCGCCGACGTTCGGCCGCGCGCCGGCGACCGGAGTTCTGCCGTCGGGGCCGCGCGGGTCGTCGTAGAAATGAATCAGCTTGTAGCGCTCCGTGCGCACGCCGAGATGCGCCGGCACGTTGAAGTGGGCGCGGTTCATCCAATAGCGGTAATAGATTGCACTCCGCCAATCGTCCGGCGGACGGCCTTCGGCGGTGGGGCGGAAGCTGCGGCCCTGCATTTCCCGCGGAATCGGCGCTCCGGCCCAGTCCAGCATGCTGGGAGCGAAATCGAGATTCTGCACCAACGCCGCGCTGACGCCGCCGGCCGGGATGCGCCCCGGCGCGCGCGCCAGCAGCGGAATCCGCAGCGTTTCCTCGTACATGAACCGCTTGTCGTAAAGCCCGTGCTCGCCGAGGAAAAACCCTTGGTCGGATGTATAGATCACGACCGTATTCGCAGCCAGTCCCTCGCCGTCGAGGTAATCGAGCACGCGGCCGAGATTTTCGTCGATCGAATAGACGCATTGCAGATAACGCCGCATGTAGATGCGGTACTGCGCGCGCTTGAGGCGGTCGCCTTCCAGTCCGGCCAATTCGCGCTCCCAGCGGTCGATTTCCTCCGGCTCATAGCGCACGCGTTCGAGAAACCAGCGCCAAGCCGGGTTGCCGTAGGCCAAGTGCTTGCCGCCGACTTCTTCGGTGGTGTCGCGCAAAGCCCGCCGGCTGCGGCGGTCTTCGAGCAGATTCGGCGGCTCGGGTATCGGCCCGGCGAACAGGCCGCGGTGCTCGCGCTTGGGCACGAAAACGTCGTGCGGCGCCTTGTGCTGATACATCAGGAAAAACGGCTTGTCCGCGGGGCGTTCCCGCAGAAACTCGAGCGCCAGGTCGGTGATGACGTCGGTGACGTAACCGGGCATCGTTTCCGTTTCGGGCCACGCGCCCTTGCGCCGAATCTGCGGGTCGTAGTAGAGTCCCTGCCCCGGCAGCACGGCGTACTCGTCGAAGCCCGTCGGCTCGCTCTTGAGGTGCCACTTGCCGACCACGCCGGTGTGGTATCCGGCGGCCTGCAGCAAACGCGCAACGTGCTGCTGCGAGCCGTCGAACGTGTCGCCCAGCGTGAAAACCCCGTTGCGGTGGCTGTGCTTCCCCGTAAGCACGACGGCCCGGCTGGGCGTGCAGATCGAGTTGGTGCAGAACGCATTGTCGAAGCGGACGCCCTCGGCGGCGAGGCGGTCGATGTTCGGCGTGCGGATGAGTCCGCCGCCGTAGGCGCCGATGGCCGGCGCGGCGTGGTCGTCGCTCATCACGAACAGGATGTTCGGCCTGCCGCCGGACGCGGCGGCCTGCGCGGCAAGCGGCGGCGCGGCGGGCGCAGACAACACCGACAGCGCCGCCGCCGCGGGGAGAAAACGCCGCATCGCCTCAGCGCTCGACCTGCGCGCCCAGCCAGCGCACGGCGTTCTCGACGATCCGCATCACGTTTTCGTCCTTGAAAACGGGGAACGTCTCGTGGCCGGGGCGGAAATAGAAGACCTTGCCCTTGCCCAGGTTCCATAACATGCCGCCGCGAAAGCGGCCCCCGTGCCGCCAGTCCTCGCGGAAAAGCACCGCGTCGGGCTCGGGCACGTGGAAAGGCTCGTCGTACATCTCCGTCTGCGCAATCTCGAACCGGCGCGGCAGCCCTTTCATGATCGGATGGCCGGGGCGCAGCACGGTAACCGCGCCGGCGGAGCCGTCCGGACGGTATCCGGGGAAAACGCAATTCGGCAGATCGACGCGCACATGAGCCACACGGCCGCCCCGCTTGTAAGCGTAGTAGGCGGGGGTGACGATCGAATCGTAGGTAGGCGGGTAGCGTCCGGGCGGCTCGACGAACTCGATTTCGACTTTGGGTCCCGGATAGCGCGCGCGGGCTTCCTTGCGCGTGCGGTCGAACATCGCCTCCATGAAGGGAACCGACCAATGCGCCGAATGGAGCGGCATCAGCGCCAGCTTGCCGGCCTTGACCCGCGCCACGATCTCGCGCCCCGTCTTTCGCGGCACTTCGTCCTGGCGCACGTGCCCCCACCAGACCAGAACATCGTAGTCATCGAGATTGCCCAGCCCCCGGCCGGGGTCGTCGAGACCGACGGAATCGACCTCGATGCCGGGCTTGCCGCGCAGCCCCGCGGCGATCTCGTTGCCGAGAAAGTTGTCGTAGGCCTCGGCCTGCCGCGGCTGGCGCTCGTCCCATACCAGAACCTTGACGCTCTCCGCGGCAAGAGGCGCGGCAAGCAACAGCGCGGCGCATGACAACGGGACCAACATTCGCAGGGATTTCACTGGACAGCCTCCTCCCATACCTTACAGGAACCGGAGAGGAAAACAGGCAACATGTTTATGGGTTATACTTGACAGGTACGGCGAGGTTGCTTGAGATGTACGCGGAAGCCGTTTGGAACAGCCTCCTCCACTACGAGAGCTTGCAGCGCTACTACACTTTCGTAGGCGAATTGCTGGCGAAACGGGAAAGACTGCTTTCCACGGCGGTTATCTCGGCGTCGTCCGGCGCAGCCATAGTGCTGCTCGCAGAGGTGCCCACGCTTGTCGGTCAGATTCTTGCGGTGGCGGTTGCCGTGCTTGCCGTCTGGCTGCGGCTGGCGGATTATTCCAAAAGATCTGCGCAAAGTTTGGGGCTTGCCGTGAACCTCGGGAACCTTTCAACCGAAATGCATGCGCTGTGGCTGAAGCTGGACGATATGGACAACGCGGACATCGAACGCGAATGGCGGGAAATCGACCGGCGCGCGACAGAGGCAACGCGCCACGTGCCGGGGAATCTGTTGGGCTATCCATTATTGCAGGAAAGGGCCGAAGATGAGACGTACCGCTTTCGCTCGCCCGCGTGGGAAGGCGCCGCCGGTGGATCCTGACATCATCAAAGGCGGACCTGTACCGCCGCCCCGCAAGCCTCCTCCCCCGCCTCCTCCGCGTCCGCCAAAGCCGCCCCCGCCGCCCTAAACGTCGCCCTTCTTCATCCGGTCGGCCATGTAGTCGGTCGCTCTCCAGGCGAACGCCAGGATGCTCAGCGTCGGGTTCTTCTCCGTCGGCGTCGGAAAAGCGCTGCCGTCCATCACGAAAACGTTCTTGACCTCGTGCATCTGCATGTGCGCGTTGAGCGCCGAGCGCTTGGGGTCCGCGCCCATGCGGCAGGTTCCGTGCTCATGGATCGCGGCGCCCATCTCGTCGAGATCGCCGCGCTTGTAGGGCAGCGGCTCGGCTTTCATGGCCTGCAGGATTTCTTCCACCACGTCGTACATGCGCGGAATCATCCGGCGTTCGTTCTCGCCCAGCCTGTATTCGATGCGCATCGTGGGCACGCCGAAACGGTCGTTCTTCGTACCCTCGACAACGATGCGGTTGCGCCTGTACGGCAAAACCTCGCCGTAGGGATGCATCTGCACCAGCGCGGGGTAGCGCCGCTTGACGCCGCGCTTGAAATCGAGGCCGAAACCGGGCAGCCGCTTGGCGAACGCGGCGTTGCCGCCGCAGCCGATGCCCCAAAGCTGGATGCCGAATCCGCGCAGATAATCGCGCTTCATTTCGGGGCTTTCAAAACGCGGGATGTAGATGTGTCCGCCGGAAATGCCGTCGTCGTTGACCGCCTCGCGGCCGTAAAGCTGCGGCGCGAAAGCGTAAACGTGAAAGCGGAATTGCTCGCAAAGGTAACGGCCGATCACGTCCGAGCCGTTGCCGATGCCGTTGGGGTGCCGCGGGGATTTCGAGTTCAGCAGGATGCGCGTCGAATCGACCGCCGACGCCGCCAGAACGACTCGCTTGGCGGAAACGATGCGCTCCTCTCCGCTCAGCCGGTCGAAGTAGCGCACGCCGTTGGCCAAGCCGTCGCCCCCGGTCAGGATATGCGAGACGACGGCGTTCTCGCGCAGGGTCAGCCTGCCCGTTTCCAACGCGGCGGCCAGCAGATAGTCGTAGGCGTTGAAAAACGCGCCGATGTCGCAGCCGCGGCCGCATGCTCCGCAGAAATGGCATTTGGCGCGGCCGTTGTGCTCGCGGGTCAGCACGGCGCGCCGCCCGCGGACCACGGTATAACCGACTTTCTCCGCGCCCTGCTTGAGCAGCGTCTCGCCGCAGCGCAGATTCGGCGGCGGCAGATGGTGTTTCGACCCGGGCAGAAACTGCGAATCGTCATCGCCGCCGCAGACGCCGATCAGCTTCTCGACGTTGTCGTAATAGGGCGCAATCTCGTCGTAGGTCATCGGCCAGGGGATTTCCCAGCCGTCGATGGCCGGCTCACGAAAGTTCAGGTCGCCGTAGCGCAGCGAAACGCGCCCCCAGATGTTCGTCTTGCCGCCGACGCCCCAGACCCGGCGCAGCAGGAACGGCTGCCCCGCAGGCGTCTCGAAAGGGCTTTCCCGCAGCGGCAGTCCCTCGAAATCGGGCGGACGCTCGCCGCGGCGCAGGCGCTCGCGGGCTTCCCAGGGCTTGACGTGCGACCAGAAAGCGCCGCGGTCGAACTTCTCGCCGGCTTCCAGCACCAGCGCCTTCGCGCCCTTGCGCGTCAGGTTCCAGGCGGCCATGCCGCCCGCCGCGCCGCTGCCGATAATGACAACGTCGTAATCTTCGCCCGTCTTCACGCCGCCTCCCCGCCGCCGCGGTCTTCAATGGAATGCTCGTGCGTGCAGCCCGGAAACTCGGCCAGATAGGTGTTGCCCTTGTAGCCGAGCTCCTCGACCAAGCCGATTTCGGTCGAGTAATAGGCATCGACGGTCAACGCCTTGAGGCTCTCGAAAAAGGCCTTCGTTTCCCCGCTCGATTGCTCGTATTCGCGCAGCGCGGCGTTCTGCTCGGCCGGCGTCATCTCGGCGAAACCGGCGGCGCGCAGCCGCCGCAAACCCGCTTCGAAGGCGGCGCGCTCGTCCGGCCTGCCGGCCAGGGTCTCGTCGATAATCGCCGGCGCTCCGGCCTGCCGCGCGCCGGGCGTCTCCGACGGCGGAATCACCAGATCGACCAATGCGCCCAGCAATTCGTAATCTTCCGCCGCCAATGCCCGCGGCGCATCGGCCCGCTGAGCGGCAAGCGGCGCGCCCGAAAGGCCGGCGGCCGCAATCGTAACCAGCGCATCGCGCCGCGACGGATTGGCCATAGCTACCCGATTATAGGCCGCCGAGCGGCGGCGCGGCGCGGCTGCTGGTTTCATGCCCGCAGGCGGTTGAGCAAGGCGATGGCCTCGAGGATGTCCGCGCGCTGCTGCTCGCCGACGATTTCGCGCTCGATCGTCAGCGGCCCGCGGTAGCCGATTTCCTTCAGCTTGGCGATGAAGCGATCCATGCCGACATCGCCGCCGCCGAGCGGCGTTTCCCTGCCCCACTCGCCCGCGGCCTGGGGGCGGACGCCGTCTTTGCAGTGAACCGTAATCACGTGATCCTTGACCGTTTCCAGGGCTTCGAGCGGGTCTCCCGATCCGTACAGGATCATGTTCGCCGGGTCGAAGTTGACGCCGAGATTCGGGCGGTCCACGTCGGCAAGAAACAGCTTCAGCGCTTCGGCGGACTCCTGGCCGGTTTCCAGGGCGAAAGTCTGGCCGTTCCCCGCGCAGTAATCGCAGACGCGGCGCATCAGGTCGCGGACGGCGATATATTGCCCGTCGGAACGGTCTTCGGGAAGGCAGCCGACGTGCGCGGCCAAGCCGGGAACGCCCAATTTGCGCGCGAAGTCCGAAACCCTGTAGGTGCGCCGCTCGCGTTCGCCGCGAGTGGCCGGCGGCACGTAGCCGACCGTCGCGGCGCAGACGGGAATGCTGGCGTAACTCTCGCCGGCGAAGCCGGGCCACGCGGTCACGACGGTAATGCCGTGCTCGTCGAGCGCGCGGCGCCACGCCTCGGCGGCGGCGTCATCCAGATCGGGAACGTGCAGGCCGATCTGCCCGCACGAGACCCCGAGCGCGCGCACCGAAGCGGCAATTTCGCCCGCGGGAGCCTCAATGCCAAGCTCGCCGCCCGTCCAGAACATCACGCCGACTTGCAGCTCTTCCAAAGACGCCATGCAGCTATTGTACGGCCTCCGGCGGCCCTGCTAATCGAGCGCGACCCAGCCGCCCTGCTTCGCGCTTCGCAGCACGGCTTCGACCAGCCGCAACTGGCGCAGCCCCGCGTCGAACGTCGGCAGCGCGCCGGCCGGCGATTCGCCGCGGCAGGCGGCGTAGAAACGGCGGAAGAATTGCTTGAACGTATCGGCGTAGCCTTCCGCGTGGCCGCCCGGCAGGTCGGCAAACGTGCGCGCTTCGGCTTCGAGCAGAGACGGATCTTTGACCAGCAACTGGTTGTTCCCGTCTCGGCGGCCAATCCACAATTCGTTCGGTTTCTCGCCGTCCCAGGCCATGCCGCATTTCGTCCCGTAAACCTCGAGCAGCAGGCGGTTCTTGCGCCCGGCGGCAACCTGATTGATGGTGAAGGCGCCGCGGGCGCGGCCGGCGAAGCGCAGCAGGATCGCTCCGAAATCTTCGGTGGAGATGGGCCGGTCTTCGTAATCTTCCGGCTGCAGGAGTTTGCCGGCGTAGGTCTCGATGGCCTTCTTCGGCTTCTTGCGCACGGGGTGGAAGGTCATCAACTCGGCGCAAACCGCCTCGATGCGCTTGCCGGTGACGTGCTCGGCCATGTCGCACCAGTGCGAGCCGATGTCGGCCATCGCGCGCGAGTTTCCGCCGACTTCGGGTTCGAGCCGCCAGTTGTAATCGGTCTCGTAGAAAAGCCAGTCCTGGGAATAGGTTCCCTGAACGGCCAGCACGCCGCCGACATCGCCCGCGGCAACCATGCGGCGCATCTGGGCGACGTTGGGGTAAAAACGCAAGTTGTAGCTCGTAGCGTGGACAACGCCTTTCTCATGGGCGAGTCGCACGAGTTCCTGCGCTTCGTCAGCCGACATGGCCAACGGCTTTTCGCAAATCACGTTCTTGCCCGCTTCGATGGCCGCCTTGGCGATGGGGAAATGGGTTGCGTTCGGCGTGCAGACATGCACCGCGTCGATCGACGGGTCGGCGAGCAATTCGTTGTAGTCGCCGACGGCGCGGGCGATGCCCAACTGCTCGCCGAAGGCGGCAGCGATTTCAGGCGATTGATCGGCCAGGGCGACCAACTCGGCGTCGGTTTGCCGACGGATGTTTTCGACGTGGACCTTGCCGACGAACCCGGCGCCGATGACGGCGGCACGCAATTTTGCCATTCGTTTCCCCTCTCTCATGCCGCATGCCCGCGCCGCGGCGGCGCGGACGGCAACGCCTATTGCAGCACATCCCGCGGGCGGCGCGCCGGGAGTGCGCTACGCTGAGCTTGGATGTCGTTTATCCGCGCCAAGTTCAACATTATCGACGCCGACCTGAATCGTTATCTCAACGAGGCGTTGTCGCGCGGGGGCGATTTCGCGGATCTTTATTTCGAATACGTCGTTTCCACGTCGGTCGGCCTGGAGGAAGCGATCGTCAAGAGCGCAACGCAGGGCATCGCGGTCGGCTGCGGCGTTCGGGTCATCCACGGCGAGAAGACCGGCTACGCCTACAGCGACGACCTGGCGCCCGAAAAGATCGTTGCGGCGGCGCGGACGGCGGCGCACATCGCCGACGGCCCGGCAAGCGCGGGTCTGCGCAGTTTCGCGCCGGGGCCGCGGCGCGAGCTCTATGCGCCGGCCGCGAACGACATGAGCCTCGCCGAAAAAACGGGGTTTCTGCGGCGCGCCGACGCCGCGGCGCGGGCCTGCGACCCGCGCGTGAACGAGGTTATCGCCGGGTACGGAGAGACCGAGCGGCACGTGCTGATCGCCACCTCGGAAGGCCTGCTCAGCCACGACAGCCGCCCGATGGCGCGCCTCGACGTCTCGGTGCTGGCCGGGGAGGGCGCGAACCGGCGGCGCGGCTCCGACGGCGGGGGCGGGCGCGTCGGCGCGGAGTTTTTCCGCAGCGTGAGGACGCCCGAGGATTTCGCCCGCGAAGCGGCGCGCCAAGCGATCGCGCAACTCGACGCCGCCGAAGCGCCGGCGGGGGAAATGACGGTCGTGCTGGGGCCGGGCTGGCCGGGCATCCTGCTGCACGAAGCCGTCGGCCACGGCCTGGAAGCCGACTTCAACCGCAAGGGCGTCTCGGCGTTCAGCGGCGCGGTCGGCAGGAAAGTCGCTTCGGAACTCTGCACGGTGATCGACGACGGCGCGATAGCGGAACGCCGCGGCTCGCTCAACGTGGACGACGAAGGCAACGCCACGTCCCGGACCGTGCTTATTGAAAAGGGCATCCTCAAGGGCTACATGAACGACAGGCTGTCGAGCCGCCTGACGGGAGCGCCCGCCACCGGCAACGGCCGGCGCCAGAGTTACAAGCACATCCCCATGCCGCGCATGACCAATACGTTCATGCTTGCCGGCGGCGAAGACCCGGCGGACATCGTGCGCTCGGTCAAGCGCGGCCTCTACTGCGTCAACTTCGGCGGCGGGCAGGTCGATATCGTCAGCGGCAAGTTCGTTTTCTCGGCGTCGGAAAGCTATCTCATCGAAGACGGCAAGGCGACGCGGCCCGTGCGCGGGGCAACGCTGATCGGCAACGGGCCGGACATCCTGACCAAAGTCAGCCGGGTCGGCGCCGATCTCAAGCTCGACAACGGCGTCGGCGTTTGCGGCAAGGAAGGCCAGAGCGTGCCGGTCGGCGTAGGCATTCCGACCGTGCGCATCGACGGGGTTACGGTCGGCGGAACCCATCCCGCGCGCGTAGCGACGTTTCGTTAGGGAAGGTCTGAATAATAGCGTAAGAGGGGCAGAGGAAGGATGATGTTGGCGGATGGGGGCGGTTGAGGAGGGGTTTTCATCGAGATTTGCATGGAAATTGTGCTGATTTTGGCCTCCAGGCAACAGTTATACCACCGTTTCAGCGGCTTCGAGCCGCTGTGGACGCACTGCTCCTGCGTTGTGCCGCTCAGGCTGTGGCATAACGCTCGGCAATGAGCAGATTGGCCAAGCCGAATAACAGGCTGAGCCGTTCCCTGTTCTTGGCCAAGCCGCGATAGCGCACCTTCGCGTAGCCGAAGCGCCGCTTCACATACAAAAACGGATGCTCCACCTTGGCCCGCACCGCCGCCTTGCGCCGCTCCGCCTGCGCCGCCGCGCTGCCCGCCGCCAACTGCCGCCGCCGGCCGGGCCTCATCGCCACCTGCCAGTCCAGCGCACGCTCCCGGTGCTCCGGCCGTTTCTCCACTCCTTGATACCCGGCATCTCCGTGTACTTGCTCCTCCCCGCCGTGCAGCAGCCGCCCCACTTGCGTCACGTCCGCCACGTTCGCCCCCGTCGCCGCCACGCTATGCACCAGCCCCGTACCCGCGTCCACCCCGATGTGCGCCTTCATCCCGAAATGCCACTGCCGCCCCTTCCTCGTCTGCTTCATCTCTCCGTCCCGTTCCCGCTTGCGGTTCTTCAACGACGACGGCGCTTCTATGATGCTCGCGTCCACGATCGTCCCTTTCTGCAAGCGCAACCCCTGCGCCTCCAAGTGCCGGTTGATCTCCGCCAACAACTCCCCGCCCAACTCGTGCTTCTCCAGCAAGTGCCGAAAATGCAAAATCGTCGTCTCGTCCGGCAGCGGCTCGGCCAACGACAAACCCACGAAACGCCTCACCGACTCGAGCTCGTACAGCATGTCCTCCATCCCCGGATCACTCATGTTGTAGAACAACTGCACGCAGTGGATGCGCAGCATCGCCGACAACTCGTACGGTCGCCGCCCCCGCCCCGCTTGCGGGTAATACGGGCGGATGCGCTCCTCCAGCCGCTGCCAGGGAATCAACGCCTCCATCCGCCCTAAGAACTTCTCCCGCCTCGTCTGTTTTTTCTTCCCCTCGTACTCCATGTCCGCAAACGTCCGTTGGCTCATCGCTCTCCCCCTTATTCTCCGTGCCTTCCGCACCCCTCTATTATCCCAACCCGCTGTGCTCTTGTTCAGAGGTTCCTTAGGAAAGCCGTTTCGCCGGGGAAGCCGTCTCACCAGGGAAACACTGCGACGGCGGCGGACGGCAGGCTTGGCGGGGGCAGGGACTGCAAGAAGGGAAAGGGATTGGGCCGGAAGAGCCGCGGCGATCGGCCCCGGGGCGCGCCCCATGCGTCGATTTTCGTCTGTACGGCTTCGGCCCAGGAAGCTCTGAACGCATCCGGTCGATTTTCGGCGAAGCGACGCAAAAATAAGTGATCCTAGGCGATCATTGGCGCGCAAGGCGCGCAAGGCGAACAATTCGCGCATGAAGCGCTTCTTTTCGTGACGTGAACCCCGTCATGCTTGACGGCGGCGCGGCGCTTGCGCTTCGGGGGTTGCGAGTCGGGGCGGGCCGGGGCCGGGGGGCGCCGCGGGCGCCGCCGCCGCCTGCTCGTGCAGACTTTTTCAAAGACCGGCTTTCCCCAAGACCGGCCTTCCCCAAGAGCGGGGTTCCGGTGGTAAACTGAACTTCGGGCTCCGGCTCCGTGCAGCGCCGCGCCGTGAACTCCGCCAGGTCCGGAAGGAAGCAACGGCAGCGGCCTCCGGCGCGTGCCGCGGAATCGTCGGAGCCCGTTGCCGCCCGCGGCGCAGCCGACTCGGCGCCCCATGTATCAGGTCATCGCCCGCAAGTACCGCCCGCAGACCTTCGACGAGGTGGTCAACCAGGAGCACGTGAAGCGGACGCTGCGCAACGCGCTCGATCAGGGGCGCGTGGCGCACGGCTACATTTTTTCGGGGCCGCGCGGGACGGGCAAGACGACCATGGCGCGCATCCTGGCGATGGCGCTCAATTGCGAGGACGGGCCCACGTCGAAACCCGATCCGCAGTCGCCCGTGTGCCGCGAAATCGCCGCCGGCTCGGCGATGGACGTGGTGGAAATCGACGCCGCCTCGAACCGCCGCATCGACGACATCCGCGAGTTGCGCGAAAGCGTCAAGTACCGCCCGGCGCGCGACCGCTACAAGGTTTTCATCATCGACGAAGCCCACCAGATCACCAACGACGCTTTCAACGCGCTGTTGAAAACGCTGGAGGAGCCGCCGGAGTGGGCGGTTTTCGTGCTCTGCACCACGGAACCGCAGTCGATACCGGCGACGATCGGCTCGCGCTGCCAGTCGTTCGCCTTCCGCACGGTTGACCTGGAACAGGTGATCGGCCACCTGCGCGGCATTTGCGGGCGCGAAGGCGTCGAAGCCGACGACGACGCGCTGACCGCGGCGGCGCTGGCCGGGGACGGCTCGATACGCGATTCGCTTTCGACTCTCGACCAAGCCATCGCGGCTTTCGGCAACCGACTCGAAGCCCAGGCGGTGCGCGACCTGCTGGGCGCGATTCCCGGCGAGATCGTCGAGCGCATCCTCGAAGCGGTCCACGGCGGCGACGCGGCGGGCATGCTCGCCGTGGTGGACGACCTTTTCCGCCAGGGACGCCATCCGCAGCATTTCTGCGGGGAATTGACCCGCTATTTCCGCAATCTGATGGTGATGAAGGCGGCAGGGGCGGACAGCCGCCTGGTCACCGCCGGCGAGCAGGAACGCCAACGCGCCGGCGCGTGGCTCGACCGGTTTTCCGGCGAAGACCTGACCCGTTACGTCCAGCTTCTGCTGACGCTCTATCAGGATTTGCAGCACGCCTCGCAGTCGCGCTTTCTGCTGGAAGTCGGCCTGTTGAAGCTGGTCTATGCGGGCCGCCTGCAAGCGATCGAGAAGGTTCTGGGCAACCTGCAGGGCGGCGGCGGAAACGGCTCGGGGACGCCGGCGATCTCCCCCGGCGCCGCGCCAAAAGCTGCGCCAAGCGCTAAGCCAAGCGCCGCGCCGGCGCGGGCGCAGGCCGCCGGAAACGCCGCTCCCGCGGCCGCCGCGGCGCAGGCCGCGCCCGGCGCGGGCGATCTGAAATCGCGGCTGGCGAATGAGCTTGGGGGCGTCCTGGCCGACGCCGTGCTGGCCGCGCAAGTCGAGCAGCGAAACGGCGTCGTCGCCATCCGCCCTACGGCCGATTACAGCGCCACGCTCAAGTTGAGTCTGCGCAATATCGAGGCGGCTCTGGAAAAACTGTTGGGCGGCAAGCCCAGTGTTAAGCTGGAAGACGACCTTGCGGAGGAGGCGCCGCCGCCGAACAGCTCGACCGCCGCCGCCGAAACGGAAGCGCCGCAGGATGACGCGGTCAGCCGGCGGGCGCTGGCCGATCCCGCGGTGCGGCAATTTCAGCGGCTCTTCGAGGGCCGCGTTCGACAAGTCCGCGATCTGAGGGAATACACGCCGTGAACCCACAAAAAATGCTCCAGCAGGCCAAAGCCATGCAGGAACGAATGCAAAAGGAAATCGCCCAGATCCGCGTCGAGGCATCGACCGGCGGCGGCATGGTTTCCGTCAAGATGGACGGCCACAAGAAAGTTCTGGAGATCGTCATCGACCCCGAGGCCGTCGAAGACGTCGAGATGCTGCAAGACATGGTGCGCGGCGCGGTCAACGAAGCGGCCAAGCGCGTCGATGAGGAAACCCAATCGAAGGTCGGCGGCATCATGGGCGGCATGGGGCTGCCGCCGGGGCTGCTCGGCTGACGGCCGCGCGGGAACGGGCTTTTTCCGGTTGAGAACGCAACATGGCCCTTGACGATCTCGCCGCCCCGATGTCGCGCCTCGTGGACGAGTTCAAGCGGCTGCCGGGGGTCGGCGCGAAATCGGCTCAGCGCATCGCTTTCCATCTGCTGGGCGCGAACCGGGAAGACGCCGAGCGGCTGGCGAACGCGATCTCGGAGATGCGCGCGCTCATCCGGCTGTGCGGCCGCTGCAACAACATCGCCGAGGGCGATCTTTGTCCGATCTGCTCCGACCCCAACCGCGACCACGGCCTGGTCTGCGTCCTCGAGCAACCGACCAACATCATGGTCGTCGAGCGCACCCGCTCCTACAACGGGGCGTACCACGTCTTGCACGGCGCGCTTTCGCCGCTGCGCAACGTCGGCCCCGAAGACCTGAAGATCAAGAACCTGCTGGAGCGTATGCGGGAAATCGAAGTGCGGGAAGTCATCCTGGCGACGAGTCCGACCACCGAAGGGCAGGCCACCTCGGCCTACCTCAGCCGCCTGCTGAAACCGCTCGGCGTCAAGGTCAGCCGCATCGGCCTGGGCATCCCCGTGGGCAGCGAACTCGAGTTCATCGACGAAGCCACGATGCTGGAGTCAATCGAAGGGCGACGGGAGGTTTAGGGGCTGCCCCTGGATGTATTCCAAGCCAAAGAGGGCGGCAATATAAGGCTTGCAGGCAATCCAGGTCCTGACCACGAATTCGAGCGATCCGATCTCGGAGATTTTCTCGCAAGTTTTATAGGGGAACCTTGCGCCGATCTGCACTTCGAGGTTGGAGTTCTCGTTTTCCAAAACATCGAAGGCGGCGCCTACCCACTCGGGCTGATGCTTAACGCCGCTACTGTCGCCTTCAAGCGTACGCAGATCGACGTCGATGTACGCGTCCATCAGCGACCGGGCCGAATCCTTCGGCCATCGCCGCTGTCGAATCCGCAAGCGTGGCTCCATGCCGGGGCAATCCAACATTACAGAACGCATCTCATTGAGAACTGAACTCACCATACGGCGGAATTCATTTTCACCGATCCCTCTCAGCGCTGACTGATACTCTGACCGCGCCTTGTTGGACAGCGTTGCCATTGCCGACACATATTCACTGCCAACGCCGAGCGTGAGATGCGGATTCTCATAGAATTCTCCCTCGCCGGCGGCCGAGAAACCAAGAATATCCCAAACGGATCCGCCATCGTCGAGAATATTGGGCGGCTTGCCCGAACGATTGGGATCGATGCCTATGCTGCGAAGTTTGTTGCCGTAGGTTCTGCACAAGTTGGCCCTAGCAAGACGCAGGACTGTCCTGCCATCAGGATAGTTGGGGGTATCGACACCGAACCAAAAGGCAATGAAATCCATGCCCGATCTACGCGGTATCTCGCTGCGGATCACGGCGAGTTGTGCGGTGGCCGCAGCCGCACCGACAGCTTCCGTCAGGCGGCGCATGGAGTCCAGTGCTTGCTCGGCGTCGCTGTACTCGAACGGTTGGCCGTGGCAGAGAGCGTTACGCACCTGAATCAGATTGTAGACTTCTGCCCGCCTGATACCGTGGCGTTCCAGATCGGTCTCGAAGGCGTCCGCCCAGAACCATCTTATGACCTTGAGCAACGCCAACTGATCCCAAACGATCTTCCTCTCCCCGTTCTTGTTGCGATACAGGTCGGTCAACTGCTCGTCAACGATATGCTCGTCAACACGCACCTCCCAGCGCATGCCGTACCGGCTCTCCATCTGCCTTGTGACAAAAGAAAGCAGTGCGCCAAGCAGTATCTCCATCCCCTCAAAAACATATTGCCGCGCGTTCTTGTCCATGCGCCGAGCCGAGGACGGCGGTGCAACCGATTCATCCTTAATGTCCGTGGACGGCGCCAGCTCCGCTAGATCGGGATCTTCCGACACAGGCAGGCCGTGAATCATGGCTGCTTCTTCGGGCCTTTTGCTTGGCATAATGCGTTGCCCTCCCGTGAGCCGTCTGACGGAGCGGTTCCGCTTGCGGCGCGCTCAGGCCATTATAAGACGGCGCGAGGCGCTTGTCGAGCGGACGAAGGCGCTTTTCGCGAGGCAATCCGCCGCCACCCGGCGGCGCGTTCCAGTACGGCAGGAGGAACGCAGGGAAGTTCAGGCGGCGGGGGCGTTCCTCCGTTCGAAGAGAACATCGATGTACGGCTTGCAGGCAATCCAGGCCCTGGCCACGCAGTCGAGCGCATCGGGGCCGGCGATGTACGGGCAGGTTCGATAGGGGAATCTCGCGCCGATCTGCAATTCGAGGCTGATGTGGGACTTCTTGTTTCTCAAAGCATCGAAACCTGCGTCAACCCACCGCGGGTGAAACTTGGCGGCCTCTTGGTCATTGATATATGTCCGCAGATCGACGTCGATGTACGCGTCCATCATCGGCAGCGTCGAACGTGATGGCCTTCGCCGTTGCCGAACCCGCAGACGCGGTTCCATGCCTGGGAAGTCATCCAACACGGGACGCATCTTCTCCAACACCCTTTCTACCATGCGGCGAAAGCGTTCCCTGTCGAGTTTTTTGAAACACCGCAGCGCCGTTGACGCCTTGTTGGGCAGCGTCGCCATTGCCGACACGGATTCCTTGCCGATGCCGAGCGTGAGATGCGGGGATGCCCTCCACTCGGGAGCGGCCTTGAAGACAAGAACATTCCAAACGGAGCCGCCATCGTTACGAATAGCGCCCCTACCCTGACGCCGTGGATCGATGCGTATCTTACGACGCAAGTCGGTGCGTTCGCGCAAAGCTTCCATCGCAAGACGCAGCACGTTCTTGCCTTCGGAATAGCCGAAGTTCACAGTGCCGAATGGAAAACCGTAAAAAGCATTGCCCCCAATGCATGAGATCGCGTTATGCATCGCGCCGAGCTTCGCAACAACCTCGCCCGCGCCGACTGCTTCCGTCAAGCGACGCATCAAGTCCAGCGCTCGCCAAGCATCAAAATAGTTAAACCTTTTGTAGTGCGCCAACTTGTTGCGCACTTCGATCAACTCCTTGACGATATCCCGCTCGGCATCCCCCAAAACAGTCTTGAAAGCGTCATCCCAAAGCCAGTCCATGACTTTGAGCAACGCCAACTGATCCCAATAGAATTTCTTCCTGCCGAACAACTGTCGATGGGGCAACTGCGAGGCAGCCTGCTTGTCCCCGATTCTGTCTGCCTCCTCAAGATCAGCGTTATACCTCTGCTTAACCCGTGTCCACCAGTCCTCGCCAAATCCGATTTCCAACCGCTTCTCGACGAAGGGGGTCAGCGCGTCGTCCGGCAGGAGTTCCATACCCTCGAAGACGTACTTTCGCGCGATCTGCCGCTCGCTCTTTCCCTTGGTCATGCACCGAACCTCCCGTGAGCCGCCCGGCGGAGCGGTTCCGCCTGCGGCGCGCTCAGGCCATTATAGGACGGCGCGAGGCGCTTGTCGGAGCGGACGAGAAGCTCGGCATGGGCGGCGGCGCATTGCCGCGCGTCGTCGAGGGGCGCAGGGTTTACGGGGCGGGAGCGTCTTCCGCTCCAAAAAGAACGTCGATATACGGATTGCAGGCAATCCAGGCCTTGGCCACGAAGTTGAGCACATGGGGTTCGGCGATTACAGGGCAAGTGCGGTAGGGGAACTTCGCTCCGATCTGCAATTCGAGGTTGGAGTTCTTGTTTTCCAGAACATCGAAGGCCGCGCCGACCCACTCGGGCTGAGGTTTGACGCGACTCGCCCGGTCGCCGTCAAGCGTACGCAGATCGACGTCGATAGCCGCGTCTATCAGAGGCGGGGACGGCCGCGATAGATAGCGTCGCTGCCAAATGCGCAGACGCGGCTCCATGCCGGGACAGTCCGGCATGTCCCCGAGCACCTTGCCCATCACGCAGCGGAAGCCGGGCTCGCCGCGCCCGATCAGCGCTCGCCGATATCTTGCCGGCGCACTGTTGGGCAGCGTCACCATTGCCGACACATATTCTCTGCCGACGCCAAGCGTGAGATGCGGGTCCTTGGTAAATTCCTCTGGCTCGGTAGCAGCCTCGAAGGCAAGAACATCCCAAACGGATCCGCCGTTGCCACGAATAACTTGTTTGCTCTGAATCTGCGGGGCGATGCCTATTTTGCGGCGCAGGTCGCTGCGATTGCGCAACTTGTCCAGCGCAAGACCCAGGATGCGCTTGGCTTGGCGATGGTCGAAGTCATCCCCGCCGCATTGAAAGCCGTTGAAAGCAGGCATCCCCGTCGATTCTATAGTGATTGCGCAACAGCGATCAAGCGGCGGTTACGCCGTTTCGGCCTGCCGCGCGGCGCGGGGCGCGGCGGGCGCGGCGTCTTGCAGGCGCAGCAACTCCAGGCGAACCGAGTCGCAGAGCGCGTTCCAGCTTGCTTCGAGCACGTCGTCGGACACGCCCACGGTCGTCCAGACGTCCTTGTGGTCGGTCCAGTTGATGAGGACGCGCACTTTGGCCGCGGTTCCCTTGCCCGGGTCGAGCACGCGAACCTTGTAGTCCACCAGCCGGATGTCGGCGATCGCCGGATAGACCTGTCCCAGGCAGCGCCGCAGGGCGCCGGCGATGGCGTCGAACGGCCCCGAGGCGGCAACTTCCGCCTTTTGCGGGCCGGCGGGAGTATCGACGGTCATTTCGACCGCGCATTGCGAGCGCTCGCGCCCCGCCTTGCGCGTGACCATGCGCATCCGGTCGAGCTTGAAGAAATAGGTCTCGGGCGCCAGCGCCTGGCGGATCAGCAACTCGAAAGAGCCGTCGGCGGACTCCAGTTCGTAGCCTTCGAACTCCATCTGCTTGATGCGGGCGAGGACGCGCTTGCGCGCCGCGTCGTCGAGCTTTTCCGCCCAGCCCTTCTCTTGCAGCTTGAAGGCGATGTTGCTGCGGCCCGAGAGATCGCTGACCAGCACGCGGCGCTCGTTGCCGACGGTTTCCGGCTCGACGTGCTCGTAGGTCGAGGCCTCGCGCAGCACGGCGCTGACGTGGATTCCGCCCTTGTGGGCGAAAGCGCTCTTGCCGACGAAGGCGGCGCCGTTGGCCAGCACCAGATTGGCCACGTCGGCGATGTAGTTGGCGAAGCCGGTGAGTTTGCCGACGTTTTCGCGGCCGATGGTCGCATGGCCGAGCTTCAACTCCAGATTGCAGATGAGCGGGATCAGGTTGCAATTGCCGCAGCGCTCGCCGTAGCCGTTCATGGTGCCCTGCACGTGCGCGGCGCCGAGCTCGACCGCGGCGACGGCGTTGGCCACGGCCAACTCGGAATCGTTGTGGGTATGGATGCCGAGGACGCCGTCGAAGCGCTTGCGCACGTCGGCGACGATCTCCATCAGGCGGGCGGTCAGCGTCCCGCCGTTGGTGTCGCAAAGCACCAGCGCATCGGCTCCCGCCCGCTGCGCCGCCTCGAGCGTGCGCAGGGCGAAATCGCGGTTCGACTCGTAGCCGTCGAAGAAGTGCTCCGCGTCGTAGATCACCTCGCGCCCCAGCGCCTTGAGATAGGCGATCGTGGAGGCGATCATTTCGCGGTTCTGCTCTTCGCTGACGCGCAGCGCGCGCTCGGTGTGCAAATCCCAACTTTTGCCGAAAATCGTAACGGTCGGGGTTTCCGCGCCGACGAGCTTGCGCACGTTGTCGTCGTCTTGCGGTTTGTTGGCGGCGTGCCGCGTGGAGCCGAAGGCGGTCAGCCGCGCGTGTTTCAGGTGGAGTTCGCTTTTCGCCCGCTCGAAAAAGCCTTCGTCGCGGGGATTCGACCCCGGCCAGCCGCCCTCGATGTAATCGATGCCCATGCCGTCGAGCTTGCGGGCGAGGGCCAGCTTGTCATCGACCGAGAACGAAACGTTCTCGCCCTGCGTGCCGTCGCGGAGCGTCGTGTCGTAAACGAAAACTCGCATGGATTGATCCTTCGGTCGGCCGCATCGGCCGCAGCCGCGCCGGCGAAGCCGCGGCCGGCTACGAAGCCATCGGCGTCGATTCGGGCTTCTCCTTTTTGAGGAACGGCATCATGGCGCGCAGCCTGCCGCCGACTTCCTCGATAAGCTGCGCTTCCTGGCGCTTGCGGGTATCGAGAAACTTGCGCCGGCCCGCGCGGTTCTCATCCATCCATTCCTTGGCGAAGCGGCCGGACTGGATTTCGGCCAGCACCTGCTTCATGCTTTCGCGGACCTTGTCGTCGATCACCCGCGGGCCGCGCGTGTAGTCGCCATATTCGGCCGTATCCGAAACCGAATAGCGCATATAGCTCAGTCCGCCTTCGTACATCAGATCGACGATCAGCTTCAACTCGTGCAGGCACTCGAAATAGGCGATTTCCGGCTGGTAGCCGGCATCGACCAGAGTTTGGAAACCGGCGCGCACCAACTCGGCGGCCCCGCCGCAGAGCACGGACTGCTCGCCGAACAGGTCGCTTTCGGTTTCTTCCTTGAACGTCGTTTCGATCACGCCCGCCTTGAGGCAGCCGAGCCCCAGCGCGTAAGCCAGCGCCTGCTGTTTGGCTTGGCCGGAAAAGTCCTGGGCGACGGCAATCAGCCCCGGCACGCCGACGCCTTCGACGAACAGTTCGCGAACCCGGTGGCCGGGAGCCTTGGGCGCGATCATCGAAACATCGACGTTGCCGGGCGGGGCGATTTCCTTCCAGTGGATGCAGAACCCGTGGGCGAACATCAGCGTATCGCCGGCGTCGAGATGGGGTTCGATCTCGCTCTTGTAGAGATCGGGCTGGCCGTGGTCGGGCAGCAGGATCATGGCCACTCGGGCGCTCTTCACCGCCTCGGCGACCGTTTTGACCTCGAGGCCCGCGGCCTCGGCCTTCGGCCAGGATTTCGACCCCCGGTAAAGGCCGACAACCACGTCGAGGCCGCTTTCCTGCAGATTGAGGGCGTGGGCGTGTCCCTGGCTGCCGTAGCCGATAACGGCAATTTTCCTGCCTTTCAGCAGATCGAGATTTCCGTCTTGCTCGTAATAGATAGTCGCCGACATTGTTTTTGTTTTCATCCTTTCGAAATTTCAGCGCGCACCCGAGAGCGGAGGCGAAGCTCCGGCCGGTTGCGTCACGTTTCGGCCAACTCCTCGACGGCGGGCGCAACCTCGGCGGCGCCGAACTTCGGAATGGGCAGCTTGTTCTGTTTTTCGCGGGCCATGGCCATCGCGCCCGAGCGGATCATTTCCACTTGCCCGTAGTTGTGCAGCAGCGAGATCAAGGCGTCGAGCTTGTCGGGCGAGCCGGTGACCTCGAGCGTGTAGGAGTTGGGCGCCGCATCGACGACCCTGGCGCGGAAAATCTCGGCTTCCTTGAGCAGCCCGGCGCGGTTCTCTTGCGAAACGTAAACCTTGATCAAGGCCAGTTCCCGGCGCACGGCGTGGGAAACGGTGAGATCGACGGCCTTGATGACGTTGACCAAGCGGGTAATCTGCTTGATCAGCAGGCCGCGGCCTTCTTCGTTGACGTTGGCCACGATGGTCATGCTCGAAAGCGTGGGGTCGAGCGTCTTGGCGACGGTCAGGCTCTCGATGTTGTAGCCGCGGGAGGTCAGCACTCCGGCCACGCGCATCAGCGCTCCGGGCTGGTTTTCGACGAGCAGCGAAATCAACTGTTGCATCGTTATTCTTGCCTCCGCCTGCGTCTAATCGCCGGCCGCCGGCGCCGGCTCCATTTGCGGATCGGGCGCGGGCTGCGGCGCCAGAATCATTTCGTTCACGGCGCCGCCCGCGGGAACCATCGGGTAAACGCACTCTTCGGGCGCCACATTGACGTTGAGCAGGTACGGCCCCGCTTCGAAAAACGCTTCCTCGAGGGCGCCGTCGAGTTGCGAAGGCGTATCGACCGTGCGCGCCGGTATGCCGAACGACGCCCCCAGCAACTCGGCTTGGGGGAAGGAGGATATTTCGATCTGGCTGTAGCGCCTGTTGAAGAACAACTGCTGCCACTGGCGCACCATGCCCAGCGTACCGTTGTTCATGACGACGATTTTTATCGGCAGCCCGTTCGAGGCGATGGTGCCCAACTCGGGCAGCGCCATCATGAACCCTCCGTCGCCGACGATGCTGATTATCGTTTTTTCGGGGCAGGCCGTCGCCGCGCCCATGGCCGCCGGCAGGCCGAAGCCCATCGCCCCCAGCCCGCTGGACGATTGCCAGAGCCGCGGGCGGTTGAAGCGCAGGTATTGGGCGGCCCACATCTGATGCTGGCCGACATCGACCGTCACGACGGCCTCGCCGCGGGCGACGGCGTCGAGTTTCTGCATCAGAAACTGCGGCTTGATTTCGTCGTCGGAGGGCGTATAAACGAAGGGATGCTCGGCCTTCATGGCGCGGATGCGGTTCATCCAGGCTTGCCGCGCGGCGAGGTTTGCGCCGCCGCGCTCGGCTTTCGTCCGCTCGAGCCGCTGGTTGATCAGGCGCAGCACGATCTTGGCGTCGCCGACCACGCCGACGTCGGCGCGGCGGTTCTTGTTGATCTCGGCTTCGTCCACGTCCACGTGCAGGACGCGCGCATTCGGCGCGAAAGCGTCGAGCCGGCCGGTCACGCGGTCGTCGAAGCGCACGCCGACGCCGACCAGCGAATCGCATTCGGTCACGCCCATGTTGGCCGCGTAGCTGCCGTGCATGCCCAGCATCGAAATGAAGTTCGGATGCTCGGTGGGCATCGCGCCCAGTCCCATGACGGTATGCGCCGTCGGGGCGCCCAGAATCTCGGAGAGTCTGACCAGCTCCTCGTGCGCGCCCGATGAGACGACGCCGCCGCCGGCGTAGATGTAGGGCCGCTCCGCCTGCCAAAGGAAGTCGACGGCGGCCTCGACGGCCTCTTCGTCGGGCGTCAGCTTCAATCCGTAGCCGCGCAGGGGGCGCATCTCGCCCGCCGGCTCGTAGTGCGTTTTGGCCAGGAGAACGTCTTTCGTCACATCGACCAGCACCGGGCCGGGCCGCCCGCTGCCGGCGATGTAAAACGCCTCGTGGACGGCTTGCGCCAACTTGTCGATGTCTTTGACGAGGTAGTTGTGCTTGGTGGCCGCCCGGGTTATGCCGAACGTGTCCGCTTCCTGGAATGCGTCCCGCCCGATCAGCGATTGGGGCACCTGACCGGTAATCGCCACGATGGGGATCGAATCCATCAGCGCATCGACCAGCCCCGTGGTGAGGTTGGTGGCGCCCGGCCCCGAAGTGGCCATGCAAACGCCGACTTTTCCGGTAGCGCGCGCAAACCCCTGCGCCGCGAAAGCCGCGTTTTCCTCGTGCCTGACCAGAACGTGCCGCAGCGGGTGATCGTAGAAAACGTCGTAAACGGGAAGCGTCACGCCCCCCGGGTAACCAAAGACCACCTCGGCGCCCTCGCGCGCGAGGCTTTCGACCAAAATTTGTGCGCCTGTCATGAATGCCATGGCTTTGCCTCTGCGGACTCCTTCGGTTTTTCCTCTTGCCAATCGTCTTTCGCCAATCAAGTTGTTCCGTTCAGTTGTTCCGTTCGCTCCATGCGCGGGGTCGGGGCAAAAGACGCCGCCGCCGAGCGGTTTTTCGTTCCGCCCCGGCCGGCTGCCTCTCGATTGCGTTGACCGCTCGAGGCTCAGCCGGGGCCGGGTACAGCGACAATAATAATGGAGTCGTCGATGCGCACGAACGCGGCGGGGATCGCCCCTTCTCCGGCGGCAGGCGCGGCGGAAGACGGGCTGTTTTCCTTTTCGGCAAGCGAGGGCGGCGCAGCGGGAGAAAGCGCCTGCGGACACGCGGGAGCGGACGCCGCAAGCCCGCGCAAGCCGCGGGGCGAGCACGGGCGCGCCCTGCCGGCATTCCAACTGATTTTCTGCCGCGACGCCATGCGCCAAAGACCTTGACGGCGGGGAAATGCCCCTTCCTTTCGAGTTTACCCGCCCGCTCAAGCCGCGGTCAACCGCCTGGCTCGGAAAATAACGCACGGCGCGGCGCATCCGCTGCTATCGGCCTGTTCGGGCGCATACAGGACGCATAAAGGGCAAGGCGCCGGCGGTCTGGAAGCAAAATTTCGAGCGCCGGCAAAAATATCCGCCGGATTTCTTGACATATTGATGAAGCAATCATTAAATTACGATTAAGTTGACTTGGCGGGCACTTCAGAGATTGGCGCCTGCGGTTCTCGTTTTCGCGGCGCCGGCGGCTTCTGCGATTGAAGTCTGCATGGACGACCGGGTCGATTTGCGGTACCCGGCGCGGGCTGCTTTCCATCGAGAATTCGAGTTTCTGCTGGCTCGCGAGGATATCCGCCTGCGCTGGCGCGATTGCGCGGCCGACCTGTTGCGCGTGACTCTCGAAAGCCGCCGGGAGGGCCTGCCCGCGGACGTGCTTGGCGCGGCGCGGCGGCGGGGCGGCGAGATTTTGCCTCCGCTGGCGGTTTTCGTCGATCCCGTGATGGAGTTCACGGGCGCCAACGATTGGCGGGTCGTGGGCAGGGCGCTGGCGCGCATCGCCGCGCACGAAGTCCGCCACTACACCGCCCAGCGAACAACGCACGCCGCCCGCGGCGTCATGCGCCCCCGCTTTCCATTGCGGGAACTGAAGTCGCCCGATCCGCGGCCGTTCCTGCCGTAGTCGGCGGCGCCGGGCTCAGCGCAGCCATTCGTCGAGATGCTCGGCGACGAAAAGCGAATCGTCGAGGCGCGGATACGCCGCGCGGACGCGGTCGATTTCGTCGATTTGCCCCGGGGAGAGAACTTCGTTTTCGTCCAGGCACCAGACGCCTTCAAGCAGGCCTTGACGCCGCAGCACTTCGTGAATGCCGGGAATGCAGCCGGCGAAGTTGTTGCGCGCGTCGAAAAACGCCGCGTTGGCGTCGGTAACCCGATTGGCCAAGGCAAGCAAATCCGCCGGGATCGGCTGTTGCCGGTCGGCGGCCAACCGCCGGCACCGGCGCCAATAATCGCAAGCCGGGCGGGTCCAAACCGCCCAGTGCCCCAGCAAGCCGCCGACGAAACGGGCCGAACGCGGTCGGGGCTTGCCGGGAGTTTCGTAAACGGTCAGCAGGTCGCCTATGATATGGTCGTCGTTCCCGGTATATAGAGCGATTTCCCCGCCCCGCTCGGAATCCATGATCGAGTACACGGCATTGAGCGTGCGGTAGCGGTCGAAGGGGGCGATCTTGACCGCGGCGGCGTTTTCGATCGCCGCGAACCCGCGCCAGAAGTCACAGGGCAGTATCCGCCCGCCGACCGCCGACTGCAAGTAGAAGCCCATCAACGGAATCGCTTCGGCCACGGCGCGCGCGTGGGCCAGCAGGGAGGGCGTATCGGCGTCGGGAAACGCGGCGAGACTGAGCAGCCCGAGGTGGTAGCCGAGCTCGGCGGCGGTTTGCGCCTCGCGGACGGCTTGATGCGTCGGCCCGCAAATGCCGGCGATACGAATGATAGGCGGTTGCCGCGCGCCGCGCTCGAATGCGTCGATGGTTTCGGCGGCGAGCTCGAGAACCGGTTGAAAAAGCCCGATGCGCGGGTCGCGGACGGCGAATTGCGTGGTGTGAACGCCGACCGCCAGCCCGCCCGCGCCGGCGGCCAGGTAATAGCGCGTCAGCGCCCGCTGGCGGCGTTCGTCGAGCTTGCGCCGGCGGTTCAGCGCCAGCGGATGCGCCGGAATCACGGCGCCCGCGCGAAGGCGCTCGGCGGCCCGGCTTTCCAGTTGCGGCAGTTTGGGCATGCAGTGTCCGCGAACGGCGGCGTTGCGCGGCCCCAAAGAAAATCCGCGGCCTTATTCCAACGTATAAAGCCCGAAGTCGAGGCCGCGGTTTTCTTCGGAAAACTCGCCGGTCACGGCGATCGCGTTTTCCCCCTTGCGCAGCAAGCCGGCATGTTCGCTCAGGTCGAGATGGTGGTAATGCCTGCGCGTCGGGCGGGTCCCTTCGAAGTCGAAAATCTTTTTGCCGTTCAGGTAGATCCGGCCCTTGTCCACCGCATGGTAGGCTTCGAGCCACAGATTGCCGGGGGCTTCGGCCAGGGCGAACGACTTGCGCATCCAGATCGGCCCATTCTTCCAAACCGTCCCCGTAGGGAAGAGGGAATCGCCGCCGGACTGAAAGGGCGCCGGCCCCTGCCTCCAGCCGCCTTTCCCGGCGCCGACCACATGCCAGCCGGGCTTGGGTTCCCTGAAACGGTAGCGCCACGTTTGCGGCTCATGCTCGGAGGTTTTCAGCAGGACCTTGGCGCGGCCTGACGCCGCATAAAGCCGGTTGTGCAGAGCGCGCAGCTTTTCTTCGTCGAATTTGACGATTTCGCGGTCGTAGGTCATCAGGCCGTTGACTTCGCCTTCGACGTCGGTGGTCTGGGTATAAACCGCCGCGGCCAGGCCGCGGCCGATGGGGCCGATGACGTTGCCGACGACTTCCAGATATTTGGCGTTGACATCTTCGCGGCTGTAGTAGGTGCGGTAACCCCAATTGCGCTTGTTCCACCACAGATGCCCCTCGACCGGCCAGCCGAGGCCGCCGAACTCGCCGAGCAGCGTGGCGCGTTCGGGGGGGATATGCTCCATGCCCGGCCCGGGGTACATATGGGTGTCGTAAACGTGGCCGACGCCGCGGTCGGTCCAGCCGCTGTTGGCGTTGACCAAGCGCGAAGGATCGCGATTTTCGATCCATGCCGCGATGCGTCCGCTGTCGTATTGCCCCCAGCCTTCGTTGAACGGAACCCAACTGACAATCGAAGGGAAAACCGAGAAGGCGTCGATCAATTCGGCCAATTCGGCCTCGAACTGCCGCGCGGAGTCGGCCGGACGCGCGGCGTCTTCGGCGTCGTCGGGCGCCACCCGCAGATTGTTCGGGCTGCCGCGGCGCAGATTGCCGTTGGGCATATCTTGCCAGACCATCAGCCCCAGGCGGTCGCAATGGTAATACCAGCGCGCCGGTTCGACCTTGACGTGTTTCCTGGCCATGTTGAAGCCGAGTTTTTTGGTGACTTCGACGTCGTAGCGCAGGGCTTCGTCGGTCGGAGCGGTATAGAGGCCGTCGGGCCACCAGCCCTGATCGAGCGGCCCCAACATGAAAACGGGGCGGTTGTTGAGCATCAGCCGCGTAAATCCGCGGTCGTCCTTGCCCAGCGAGACCTTGCACATGGCGAAATAGCCGGCGACCCGATCGACGGCGTCCCGGCCGCGGGTCAATCGGACGTCGAGGTCGTAGAGATGCGGCGAATCGGGCGTCCAGAGCCGGGGGGCGGGAATCTCGAGCGTCAGCGGCCCGTCCGACGGCCCGCTGCCTTCGGCGATTTTCCGCTCTTTGTCATAAACCGCGGCATGGACTTGCAGCCCCGAGTTTCGCCCGCGCACGGCAACGCGCAGCCGAACGGTTCCGTTGTCGATATCGGAAACGGCGGACAGCGAGGCGATGGAGGCGGCGGGCACGGGTTCGAGCCATACCGTCTGCCATATGCCGGTGACGGAGGTGTACCAGATGCCTCCGGGCTCGCTGACCTGCTTGCCGCGGGCCTGCGTCCAGGTATCGGTCGGGTCCCAAACGGAAACGACGAGTTCCTGCCGGCCTTGGGCGGCAAGCGCGTCGGTAATATCGAAGCGGAAGGGCGTGTAGCCGCCCTTGTGTTCGCCGACGGGCTTGCCGTTGACGGACACGGCGGCATGCCAATCGACGGCGCCGAAATGCAGGATCACGCGGTCGCCGGACCATTCGGGCGGGACCGTGAACCGGCGCCGATACCAGAGCCGCCGCTCTGCGCCGGGAACCTTGTTTACGCCCGACAGCGCCGATTCGATCGGAAAGGGAACCAGGATTTCGCCGTCGAACGCGCCGGGGCGGGGCGCGTCTTTGGGCGTCAGGGCGTAGTCCCAGAGACCGTTGAGGTTTTGCCAGCGCGAGCGCACCATCTGCGGCCGCGGGTATTCGCGCCAAGCCGTATCGACCGTTACATCTTTGGCGAACCGGCTCAGCATCCGCCCTTCGGCGGGCTTCCAGTCCGCGCGTCCCGCGGGGGCGGCTGAAAAGGCAATGAGGAAAACGGAAAAGACGAGGCTGGGGCGGTACATGGCAGCGGCAACTCCGCATTCCAGCCTATCACGCGGACGGGCGCGCCGGGATTCGCAGCCGAGATTCGGCGGGGGTCAGCGCCGTTCCGCGGCCAACTGCTCGAGGTAGAGTTTTTCGTAACGCGCCACCGCCGCCCGGAAGCCTTCGGGGTCAACGAACGTCCGGGGATCGTAGGGCTGCCCCGGCTTGTATTTTTCGTGCAGTCCGTACTGGCTGCCGTGCGCCGCGACCCAGACATCGACCGGCAAGGCTTTTTGCTTGCGGAACGTTTCGGCGAAATCGTCGGCCACGCCCGGGTAGGTCGGCTCGACGGCCAGCCGCTTGCCGCGGTTGATCGTCGCCATGTTGGCGATGACCGCGTCGTATTCGCGGCCGCCTTCGCGCACCTTCATCGTGTAACCGGCGCTGCCCTGGGTATGGCCCGGCATTTCCACCACGGTCAACCGCGTTGCGCCCAACTCGATGACGTCGCCGTCCGCGATGACGCGGTCAACCTTGACCGGCTTGAACGACTGTTTGCCGCCGAAGTGCGGGTCGCTGAAGCCGCCGTCTTCGAGCACGCGGGCGTCGTCCGCTGTCGCCCACATTTCCGCGCCGGCGAGGGATTTGATTTCGGCAAGGGCGGCCGTGTGATCCCAATGCGCCTGCATGGTCAGCAGGATTTCGACGTCTTCCAGGCGGAAGCCCAGCGACTCGATATTGTTGCGGATGAGCGGCGTCGAGTCTTCGAGGCCGGTATTGATCAGGACGTGGCCTTGCGCCGAGGCGATGAAAAAGACGCCGAGGTCGTAGGTACCGACGGCGTAGAGGCTGCCGATGACGCGGTGCGCGGGGAAGGGGCGCGCCCAGCCTTCGGGCTGGGCGGCGAGCGGAATCGAGGAGGCGAGCAGCAGGCCGGCCGCGGCAAGAGCGGAGCGCATAGCGAACATTATGCCGGTTTTGTCCGGGCGGCGGCGCGGGCGCTGGGCGGGATGAAAGGGAAAAGCCCGGCTTTCGGGGTGAAAGCCGGGCTTTGCGGAGGTTAAATCGGGCGGCGTCCTACTCTCCCACGCAGTTGCCCGCGCAGTACCATCGGGGCTGAGGAGCTTAACTACCGTGTTCGGGATGGGAACGGGTGTGGCCTCCTCGCTAGAGCCACCCGAAACCGGGGGGCCGCGCCGCCCCGCTATTTTGCCGCGGCGGGGCGGGCGGCTATCGAAGGATTGAGCAATCGTTGGGGGCAAGAGCCTCCGAGCGGAATTGGCTCGGGGTAAATTTCGTGGTCAAGCCGAACGGGCGATTAGTAACGGTTAGCTTCACGTGTCGCCACGCTTTCACATCCGTCCTATCGAACTTGTCGTCTGCAAGTGCCCTTCGGGGAAATCTCATCTTGGGACGGGTTTCGCGCTTATATGCTTTCAGCGCTTATCCCTGCTGAACTTCGCTACCCTGCTATGCCGCTGGCGCGACAACAGGCTCACAAGAGGTTCATCCGCTTCGGTCCTCTCGTACTAAAAGCAGTCTCCCTCAGATTTCCTGCGCCCACCAAGGATAGGGACCGAACTGTCTCGCGACGTTCTGAACCCAGCTCGCGTACCGCTTTAATAGGCGAACAGCCTAACCCTTGGGAGCTTCTTCACCCCCAGGATGCGATGAGCCGACATCGAGGTGCCAAACCCGGGCGTCGATATGAACTCTTGGCCCGGATCAGCCTGTTATCCCCGGCGTACCTTTTATCCGTTGAGCGACGGCCCTTCCATGCGGGACCGCCGGATCACTATGACCTGCTTTCGCACCTGCTCGACTTGTAGGTCTCGCAGTCAACCCGGCTTATACCATTGCGCTCTGCGGCTGATTTCCAAACAGCCTGAGCCGAGCTTCGCGCGCCTCCGTTACATTTTGGGAGGCGACCGCCCCAGTCAAACTACCCGCCAAACAGTGTCCCTGAACCGGATTCACGGTTCGAGGTTAGATTCACAGCATAACCAGGGTGGTATCTCAAGGGCGGCTCCACCGAGCCCAAGAGCCCGGTTTCAAAGCCTCCCACCTATCCTGCGCAAGCTATGCCATGAATCACTGTTAAGCTGTA
Organism: Bryobacterales bacterium; assembly: GCA_965242705.1. Classification (GTDB taxonomy): domain Bacteria; phylum Acidobacteriota; class Terriglobia; order Bryobacterales; family UBA6623; genus CATQHP01. Next base: position 1,552,762 of record OZ251486.1, on the reverse strand, counting down.
GTAAAGGTGCACGGGGTCTTTCCGTCCTTTGGCGGGTAACCGGCGTCTTCACCGGTACCACAACTTCGCCGGGCGGGTTGTTAAGACAGTGCTCAGATCGTTACGCCATTCGTGCAGGTCGGAACTTACCCGACAAGGAATTTCGCTACCTTAGGACCGTTATAGTTACGGCCGCCGTTCACCGGGGCTTCGATTCAAAGCTTCGCCGAAGCTAACCTCTCCTCTTAACCTTCCGGCACCGGGCAGGCGTCAGCCCCTATAC
>OZ251486.1:0-1547500 GCA_965242705.1 Bryobacterales bacterium | reverse complement strand
CTCGGCCGTCGGATAGCGTTCGAACAAGGCGGGCGTGATCTTGTTGACCTGCACGTCGGTGCATTGCGCGGAGAGGATGGTGGCGGCGAGCAGCTCCCAAGCGCTGTTGTGGCGCAGGGCGCATTCGGCCTGGGGGTAGTCGATATTGAGCCGGCGCAGGATTTTGCTCAGGCGGCGCTTGCGCTGCTCTTCGTTGTCGGGTTTGACAACTTTTTTCGCCATCAGGCCATGCTAACGCAACTTGCGCCGGGCTAACGGCGGCCGGCGGGGGAACGCGGGTCGTCGTAGGGCGCGCCGGTACCGGAGGAGCCGGCGAACAGGCGGGTTCCGTCGGGCAGGGTCACGTCGCGGCCGTTGGCTCTGTTGCTGCCGTCGATCGCCTGATAGCCCTCGACCAGAACCTCGACGCCGGGCTTGACGGAATCTTTCCGCCAGCCGCGCCGCACAAGCGCTCCGGGCGGGCCGGCTTCGATCATCCAGATGACCGGGGCGCCGTCCCGCTCGACCTCGACATGCATCCAGGAGTGCGGGTTGAGCCACTCCATTTTGGTGATTTTCCCGCGCAGGCGCACCGGTTTCGCGGCGTCGAACTCGGACGAGAACGCGTGGTGCGCGGCGATGGGCGCGGCGGCGGCGGCGAGCGCCGTCAGGCAAAGCGCGGCGCGGGCGAAAGTCGGTTTCTTGCGCATGGGGTTCCTCTTTTATTATCGTCCCGCGGCCGCGGCGGCTTCCTTGTCCCTTGCCCTGGCGCCGCTGAGGATGTTGAACATGCCGTAGTTGCCTTCGTGGCAGGCGTACTCGACCAACTCGTACTGTTCGTCGTCGAGGTCGAAAACGAACGCGGCGGTCCAGGGACGGGTCCAAACGGTCGGATCTTCCACCGTGAAGCGGTATTCGAGTTTCGTTGGGCCGACCCGAGTAAAGCGCTCGGTCAGCTTCATGGCCGCGCTCGAACCGCGGAACGAAATTTTACCGTTGAAGCGGTTTGTTTCGACGACCAGCGTACCGCCTTCCCAGCGTCCCTGCGGGTCGCCCAGCCACGTCGTCAGTTTGGGGCCGAGCGGCTGCCGCGGCTGCGTGGGGATGACGCGGGTTTCGTGGATCATCTCCTTCTGGACGGCGACATGGCCGGGGCTCTGGACGATTTGCAGTCCGTTGTTGTAGATCGAGGGCATCATCATGCCGGGCAGTCCGCGGGTGATGCAGCGGACATAGGGGGTCATGTCTTCCGGCCCGGCCGGGGGCGTTTTCGTATAGCTTTCCCGCGCCCGGCGCGCTTCTTCGGCCATGCGCTCGCCGTCGGGAGTCATCTTCGGCAGGCGTCCGTCGGGCGGGTCGATGATCATGGCGACTTGCCGGGAAGGCGTCATCTTGTCGTAGCCCAGGGTGGTGTCGCGCCATTCGCGCTCGTATCCCCAGATGCTGCCGAGCGTGCCGCGTTCGCGGCGGGCCGCCGCCTGCTCGGCGGTCAGCGCCTGAACATCGGCCAAGCTCTCGGGCCTTTCGAGCGGGATGCCGTGGGCGGCGTTGCCGGTCCAGACGCCTTGCAGGTCGGGCTCGCCCCAGGGCGTTCGCGGAACGGCATAGGGTTCGCGCTCGCCGCGCGGCTCCTCCTCCGCCGCCGCTGCGGTCTCGACGCCGGCGAAGCCCGGCTCGACGAGGGCGATGCGCACGTTATCCGGCCCGACCAGGTAGGCGCGCATGGCCGAGGAGCGGGCGTTTTCCGGCACGGCGGGGTCTTCCTGGAATACGACGCCGCGCTTGCGCAGAGCGCGGGCGGCCTTGGGCAGATCGGGCAGCGCGAAACCGATGTGATCGATCGCGCGGCCGCGCGTCGGCGCCGGAACGCCCTCGGGATGCTGCGCAGCAAGCAGCCAGACGTCTCCCAGCAACAACCCTTCGTGCTTGCCGCGCAGCCTGGCGGCCTTGCCGCCGAACGTCCGGCGGTACCAGGCCAGCGTTGCCGCGGGGTCGGCGGCGCTCAGGTGGACGTGATGGAAGCCCGGCCGCTCGGCGTCTTCGACCAGTTCGATGCGCGTGCCCCACGGGTCGAAGATGAAGCCGTGCCGAAAGAAGCCGGGGTCGCCGCGCAGCGCGGCTCCGTCGTCGAAGCGCTGCAGCCGCACGCCCGAGCCGCGCACGCCGACGGCCTCGAGGGCGGCCATTTTGGCGTCGAGGTCGGCGTAGGAGAAGGCGATGTGGTTGACGCCGGCGCCCGGCGTGCCGCCCATCGTCGTCTGCGCGACGAAGGCCAGCTCGACGCCGCCGCAGTCCGCGGCATCGCTGCGGCCGGCGATCGGCGCGCAGTCGAGGTATTTCGCGTACCATCCGACCGCCTCGGACGGACTCGCCGCCGTGACGTGGACATGGTGGTAGGCCGCTTTCGCCGCGGGTTCCGCGCCTTGCGCCGCGGCCGCGGCGGCGGAAACGAGCAGCAACAGGACGGCTTGTTCGGCTTTCATCGGGTCGGCTCCCTGCGCAGTCCGCCGTAAATGAGATCTTCGGCGTATTCGACGCATTTGAACTCCAGCACGCGCGCATTTTCTTCGAGCCGCCGGTAAAGCGGCATGCGGATTTTCCACGGGCGGGTGAAAACCTCCGGGTCTTCGAGAGCCGCTTCGTAGAGCAGCGCGTTTCTGCCCATCGGCGTGTAGCGTTCCTGCACTTTCAGCCCCGGGCCGGCGAAGTTGCCCGCCCTGTCGAGCCACGCCTGGCCGTTGAAGCCCTCGACTTCGACGACCAGCGTTTCGCCTTCCCAACGGCCGTGCGAGCGCCCCATCCAGGAATCGAGGGGCGGCGGCTCGGGTTTTCGCTTGTCCATGTGAACCGTGCGGTTGGCTTCGGCGAAACCATAGACGAACATGATTTTCCTGTCGCCCTGGATGATCTGGAACGGATACGGCAGGTACGCGGCGCGGGGCACTCCGGGCAGGAAGCACCTGGCTTCGGGGTCGCCGGCCGGGCGCATCTCGAAGTTGCGCTGTTTTTGCGCCCGCCCGGCGTCGTTGTAGGGAATCTCTCCGCCGACGACGACGCCTTGCCCCGGAGGGACGGCGCCGATCGCTCCCAGGTCGGGATGCCCCGGCGCGGAGGGGTGATCCTCGAGATCCCAATGGGCCGTTCCGATGGCCTGCCAGACGCCGTTGAGGTCGGGGCGGCCGTCCCACGCGCGGGGTATGCCGCCGTCCTGAGCCGAAACGGGACGCGGGGCGAACAACGCACACAAGGCGGCTGCGAAAAGCATTCGCCCGCCAAGTCGCGAGGGGCGCAATCGCATCGGGGCGGCCATGGGAGTCCCCAAAGATCATAGCAGCGGAAGGCGCTTTCGACTATCCTGATACGGATGCGGCGATTGGCGGGATGAAGCTTTCTTCCCTGCCCGCGCGCCGCGCCTCAGCGAACGGAGCCCGAGGCCGAACCCATGCGAAACGCCATTTTCACGCTGTCTTTTCTGCTGTTGTCGGCGGCCGCGGCGGCCGAGCGTCCGAATTTCGTGCTGATCTTCGTGGACGACCTGGGTTACGCGGACATCGGCCCTTTCGGCTCGAAAATGCACCGCACGCCGCATCTCGACCGCATGGCGGCCGAGGGGCGCAAGCTGACCGACTTCTACGTGACCGCCAACGTATGCACGCCTTCGCGCAGTTCGCTGATGACCGGCAGCTACCCCCGCCGGGTCGGCCTGGACGAAAACGAGCGGGGCCGCTGGGTGCTCTTTCCGGGAAACCGCGAGGGCTTGCATCCCGACGAAATTACCGTTGCCGAAGTCCTCAGGGAAGCGGGCTACGCGGCGGGCGCCGTCGGCAAGTGGCATCTCGGCGACCAGCGGGAGTTCCTGCCGACGCGGCAGGGGTTCGACTCGTATTTCGGCATTCCCTACTCGAACGACATGGGGCACGATTCCAGGAAGAAACCGTACGTCTATCCGCCGCTCCCGCTGCTGCGCATGGAAGAAGTCATCGAGCAGGAACCCGACCAGCGGCTGATTACGCGGCGCTATACCGAAGAGGCGCTGCGCTTCATCGAAGCCAACAAGGAAGGGCCGTTTTTTCTGTACTTGGCGCACACGATGCCGCACTGGCCGCAGTATTCGTCGGCGCGGTTCGCCGGCAAGTCGAAAAACGGCAAGTGGGGCGACGCCGTGGAAGAAATCGACTGGTCAACCGGCGAGATACTGGGCAAGCTCAAGGAACTGGGCATCGACGAGCGGACTCTCGTGATTTTCACTTCCGACAACGGCGGGGCGGCCCGCCACGGCGCCGACAATGCGCCGCTGCGCGGGGGCAAGGGCACGACCTGGGAAGGCGGCCACCGCGTTTGTTTCGTCGCCCGCCAACCCGGCCGCGTGCCGGCGGGCACGGTCAGCAGCGCGTTGGCGGTCTCGACGGACATCCTGCCGACGTTCGCCGCGCTGGCGGGCGCCGCGGTGCCCGCGGACCGCGTAATCGACGGCATGGACATTCGGCCGCTGCTCTTCGGCGCCGAGACCGAGCCGACGCCGCACACGGCCTATTACTACTACTTCATGAGTCACCTCAACGCCGTGCGCAGCGGCCGCTGGAAACTGCACGTTGCGCGCATGGGCGGGCGCTACCCCGACTATACGCCGAACCCGGTCACCGAGCTTTACGATCTGCATGCAGATATCGGCGAGAGCGAAAACGTGGCCGAGCGGTATCCGCAGGTGGTCGAGCGCCTGCGGGCGTTGGTCGAATGGGCGCGCGCGGACCTGGGCGACGGCAAGCGGCAGGGCAAGAACACGCGGCCCGCGGGGCTCGCGGCCCATGCCGTCACGCTGACCTCGAATTGAGCGGCCGGCGCCCCGCTACTCGGGGTTTCGATCTTGCTTGCGGGCGTGCTTGCGGGCAGCTTGATTCAATCCAAGCAGAGTATAGATCGGTTTTTCCGGTCGAGAAATAACGCCGCGCAAAAGAACGCCTACGACCAGTGGAACAGCAAAAATGGATGCTTGCCTGAAACCGACAAACGGTTCAAGAACGAACAAACCCAAGACAGCAATAGCCAATACTATCCTTTCCTCGTTTGTCATGGCGCCGGTTTCCTCAAGAGGGGCGGTTTCCTCAAGGGGGCGCAACGCCGGAGCGCGCGCCCCCCTTGGAATGTTGCCGGCAGCGCACGGCTAGAAGCGCAGCTTCAGCGCGTACTGGAAGATGCGCGGCCCGCCGCCGCGGCCGATGTTGCCGACCTGGGTGAAGAAACCGCCTCCGAGACCGTTGAACTGGCGGAAGGCGTTGGTCTCCTGGAAGTTCGTGCGGTTGAGCATGTTGAAGGTTTCCAGGCGCACCTGCAGGCGCATGCCCTCGCGCAACTGGAAGTTCTTCGACAGAGCCATGTTGATCGAGAACAGGCCCGGCCCGTCGATGATGTTGCGCCCGGAACTGCCGAGGGCGAAGGCGCCCGGCGGGCACATGCGCTCCGCCGGCGTTTGGCTGTCCACGCACTCCGGCACCAATTCAAACGCGGAAGTATCGAAGAAGGCGAAATCGCTGCCGGCGACGCCGTCGCGGGAATGCTTGTCGGCGATCGTGCCGTCGCGCAGGCGGTTCGGCCGCTGCGACTCGCCGAGGTTGAGATCGACGTTGGCCGTGGTGACCGTAATCGGGCCGCCCGAATAGGCCGTGCCCGTGCCGGAAAGCTGCCAGCCGCCCAACACGCCCTGTGTCGCGCCGCGCCAGGCTCTGCCGTAGCGCTTGCCGCGGCCGAAGGGAAGCTGCCAGGAGCCGACGTAGGTGAAGACGTGCCGGCGGTCCCAAGCCGAGCGCCCGCGCTCCAAGCGCAGATTTCTCGAATCGAGAGCGTTGGCGAAGTCGGTCGCGCCCGCCCCGTTGGTGCGCGAAGCGTCGTCGATCGACTTCGACCAGGAGTAGTTCACGCGCCAGAAAAGCCCCGAGCGGCTGCGCTTGCGCCAGGAAATGTTGAATGCGTTGTAGTTCGAGTTCGACCCCGTGTTGTAGAAATTGATTTGGTTGAATCCGGGGATGGGCCGCGTATTGGCGAAGGCGGCCCTGCCGAAGGTGCCTTCGGGCGCATTCAGGAAGGGCTCCACGCTGCGGTACTGCTGATTGAGGTCGAAGCGGCGGATCAGGTGCGTGCCTTTCGAGCCGCGGTAATCGACCTCGACCGCGGTGCCCATGAAGAGCTCGCGTTCGATGGTGAAGTTCCACGATTGCAGGTACGCTTGAGTCGGCTCGCGGGTGATGCCGCGCGCCTGCGCCGCGGTGTTGATGCGCAGCCGGTTGCCCGGCGTCGGATTTTTCAGCGAGACGAGGTCCGGGTTGTTGTTCTGCCCTACGAAGGTCTGGTCGATCGAGAACGGAAACTGGTTCGACAAATTGTTGCGGAACGGATTGAGGATCGTCCCGGCCATGAAAATGCCGTAACCGGTGCGCACGACCGTTTTGTTGGTCAGGCGGTAGGCCAAGCCGACGCGGGGGGCGATGTTGTTCCAGTCGGTGCGGATTACCGAGCGGCTCCAACCTTGCTGATCGGCGGTCGAAATGCGGCCCGTCAGGTCGAACTCGTTGGTCAACTCGTCGTAGTTGTCGGGCAGGTTGCGGTCGCTGGCCAAAACCAGTTGATTCAACGCCGGCACGTAGCTGGCCAAGCGGTCGTGGATGTCATAAGGCATGCGGTTCACTTCCCAGCGGACGCCGAGATTCAGCGTGAGCCGGCGCGTGGCTTTCCAGTCGTCGTTGAAAAAGGCGCCCATCGCCTGCTGGCGCCATTCGGGGCGGTTGATGCCGGCGCGGCGGGCAATGTTATGCAGCCAACCCAGATGCATATCGGCGATTTGGTGGTTGGTGCGGATGCCGCGGAAACGGTAGGTGCCGCGGCCGTTGTTGAGGCCGGGCTGCTGGAAAAGCACGTAGTTGAAGTTGAACCCGTACTTGACGTTGTGGTTGCCGCGGATGTTGGTCATCTTGAAGCTGGTCTGGAAATCGGTCGTATCGAACTGCACGGGCTGGTTGTTGGCCGCGCCGACCGTGGCGTAGTTATCGGCCAGGAACCGCGGCCAGTCGTTCAACTCCGGGGTCATCTCCAGGTCTTTCGGGGGAATCAGGTTGGGCAAGCCGAGCTCCGACACGATGTCCTGACCGGCGAACGCGCTGCGCTGCCGGGTTTTGTTGCCGGTGAAGCCGAAGCGCAACTCCATCAGGTCGCTCGGGGAAAACATGTGCGTATAGTCGGCGCCGAGCAGATAGCGGTCGTTATCGACCGTGTTGCCGAACTGCGGCAGGTTGCTGCCGCCGAAGGGATTCTCGGTATTCGCCCAGCGCATCTGCGCGCGCATGGCCAGCGTGTTCTCGCCCAGCTTGTGGTCGATCTTGCCGAGATAGCTGTCGAAGTTGTCGTTGTCGGTATCGACGACGCGGTAATTGAAAAGATCGCGGCGCAGGCCGAGATTGACGTCCGGATACTGCGCCAGCAACCTCTGGGCGATGGGGTCGAGGCGCGACATGGGCAGCACGTCGTTGGGAAAGCAGGAGTTGTTCCGGTTGCGTCTGACAAGACCGATGTTGCAGCCGCCTCTGGCCAGCCGGTCGCGGATGACGAAGCGGTCCTGCTCGCGCTGGATCACGGCCGGGTCGGTCCAATCGAGCGAGTTGTTGATGTTGCGCACGTTGAACGACTTGCTGAAGTCGCCCGCCAACTCCATTTCCGTGGGCACGCGGTCGAAGCGCAGCACTTCCTGATCGCGGCGCTGCAGCTCGTAGCTGAACATGAAGAAGGTCTTGTTCTGCTTGATCGGGCCGGTGACGGTCGCCGAAAACTGATTCTGGCGAAGCTGCGTCTTGTCCGCTTCGAAGAATCCGCGCGCGTCGAGCACGTCGTCGCGCAGGAAGTAGCTCAGGTTGCCGTGGACGTCGTTGGTGCCCGAGCGCAGCGTCATGTTGAGGATGCCGCCGGCCATGCGTCCGTACTCGGCGGAATAGCCCGAGGTCTCCATCTTGAACTCTTGCAGCGCGTCGATATTGGGGCGCACCTGCGCCGCCCCGCCGCGCGGATTGCGGTTGTCGAAGCCGTCCACGTAGAAGTTCGTGTTGGTCGGCCGCGCCCCGTTGACCGAGGCGAACGAACCCTGGGCGCTGCCCCGCGGCACGACTCCCGGCGTGAAGAACGCGAGGTCGGTGAAGTCGCGCCCGTTGAGCGGCAACTCCTGGATTTCTTCCATGACGATCACGTCGCCCTTGATCGTGCCGTTCTCGGTGTTGAGCGTGATCAGTTGGGCGTCGACGGTGACGGACTCGGTAAGCTGCCCGATCTGCAGGGCTACGTCGATGCGCCGGTTGTCGCCGGTGGCGAGGGCGACGCCCTTTTCGATGTGCGTGGTGAACCCGTCGGACTGCACGGTGAGCTCGTAGTCGCCCGGGTTCAGGTTGGTGATGGTGTAATTGCCGACCTCGTTGGTCGAAATTTCGCGTTCGACATTGGTGCCGGTGTTGCGAATCATGACCATCGCGCCCGGTATCACCGCATCGGCGGAATCTGTAACGACTCCGGTGACGGTCGCCAAGTTGGACTGGCCGGCCGCCCCCGCCGCAAAGACGAAAGCAGCGAGCGCAACGGTAAGAAAATTCCTCAGAAATGCCATGACCCCTCCTCGAAATTCTTGTGACCCGAGGACGAAAGCAGTCGGATCGGCCCGGCTACCCCACCCCGGACGCTACCGATGGTAACCGAAACGCCACCTACTTGTCAATGCAAGAGGCAATGCCGTTCGCATTTACAAATACTTTACCAGGTAAGAAAACAGACGCGGGCGGCCGCCGCGGGCGGCGCGAAGCGGCGAACCGCCCGCCAACGCGGCGTCGGATTTTGCTATTCTGTCATCAAGAGCAGCGCCGGCCGCATCGGCCGGTTGCTCTTTCGATTGGAACTTTCCGCAAACCGGGAGGCGCTCCGCCATGCGCGCGGGGCGCGGAGAACGCAAAAACATGAAGAACTCTCTGCTTTGGGCCGCGGCCGCAATTTCATTCACGATGTTTCTGTTCGGCTGCGGGCCGTCCGAGCCGGAAGCGCCGGCTGCTCCGGCGATGCCGATCGGCGCAACGGTTCCCATCGAACCGCCGCTGGGGCTGCCCTCCGTGCCCATTCCCGTCGACAACCCGCCGACCGCCGAAACCATCGCGCTCGGCAGAAAGCTGTATTACGACGAGGCGTTGTCGGTCGATAACACGGTAGCTTGCGCAAGCTGCCACAGGCCGGACGCCGGATTCGCCGACCCCCGGCAGTTCTCGGAAGGCGTGAACGGAGGCGTCGGCGACCGCCAGGCGCCGCCGGTGATGAACGCGGCCTATTTCAACGAGCAGTTCTGGGACGGGCGGGCGGCGGACCTCGAAGAGCAGGCCGGCGGTCCGGTCGAGAACCCGATCGAGATGGGCTTCACGCACGAGGGCGTCGAAGAACGGCTCTCGCAAGACCCGCAATACGTTGCCGAGTTCGAAGCGGCCTGGGGGCCCGGACCGATCACCTACGAGAAAGTGGCCAAGTCGATCGCCAGCTTCGAGCGCACCGTGCTGGTCGGCAACTCGCCCTTCGACCGTTACCTTTTCGGCGGCGAGAAAGACGCCATGAGCGAGGAAGCGATTCGCGGGCTCGAGATTTTCCGCGACCCCGAGAAAGGCAACTGCGAAGTCTGCCACACGATCCGCGAAGAAGAAGGCTACGCGCTGTTTACCGACAACAAGTATCACAACCTGGGCGTCGGCGCCGATATCGACGGCAGCCTGGCCGACGACGGCCGCGCCAAGGTCACCGAGCAGGACGCCGACAGGGGCGCCTTCAAGACGCCGCATCTGCGCAACGTCGCCGACAGCGCGCCCTACATGCACGACGGCCACCTGAAGACGCTCAAGGAAGTGCTCGATTTCTACATCGGCGCGGGCAACTCCAACGACTTCCGCGACGAAGAGATTCACGAGCTGGATCACCTGACGGGGCAGGAACGGACCGATCTGATCGCCTTCATGGAGGCCTTGTCGGGCGAGTACCCGGAAAACGTCGGCGATCCCGGCGACTAGCGCCCGCCGGCCCGGCATTGGCTTGCAGCTTTGGCGGCGCCGGTCTTGCAGCCGGCGCCGCCCGTTTTTTCTTCAGCGCCGCGGCGCTGTCGTGAAAGTTTTTTCCCGTGAATGCGACGTTCTTTATCCTGGCCGCGATTCTCGGTCTCGGCGCCGTCGGATTTTCGATGCACGGCCAGGGCGGCGGCGTGCTCTATACGCCGCTGCAGGTGTTGTTCGGCGTGGAATTCCACGAAGCCGTCGTGCGCAGTCAGTGGTTCACAATCGTGACTTCGCTGTCGGCGGTGCTGGTTTTCCGCAAGGCGCGCAAGGTCGATTGGCAGCAGGCGCTCGCGCTCGAGGCCGCGGGCTTCGCCGGGGCATTCGTCAGCGGGTATTTCGCCCGGCATTTCTCCGCGGCCGCGCTCACGATCTTTCTGGCGTCGCTGGTCGTTTGCGCGGGGTTCGCCATGCTGGGCGAGTTCCGCCCGCCGCTCGACCTGACGAAGCGCAGGCCCTGGCATTGGATGCGGCGATCGGGGACGGTCGAGTACCGCGTGAACCTCGCCCTCGGCTTGCCGTTGTGGGCGCTCATCGGCATGATTGGCGGCCTGACGGGCGCAGCCGGCGGCTTCCTGAAAATCCCGTTGATGGTGCGCCTGTTCGGCATGCCCATCGACGCCGCGTTCGGCGCGTCGGCGTTGATGGTCAGCCTGACCGCGGCCGGCGGACTGATGGGCCATGCCGCCGCCTGGTCGATCGATTGGCTGGAGATGTTCGCCCTGAGCGTGTTCGTAGCCATCGGCGCCCAGATCGGCCCGCACCTGACTTTCCGCCGGACGCAGCGGCAAATGAGCCGGCGTTTCGCCGGCTATCTGTTCCTGATCGCGTCCGCCCTGCTCGCCGCGCTCTGGGTTCAGCCGCAGGCCTGAACTTTCGAACGGAGCGGCCTTTCCAGCGGGCGTTCAGGGCATGACTTCGCGCGCCCACGCTTCATGAGCCGCGGTCAGGCGCTTGACCAGGTCGGGGCGTTCCGCGGCGTAGTTCTTGCGCTCGGGGAGTTGATCGCTCAGATTCGACAGATAGATTTCCGACGGGTCGCCGCCGCCCAGATGCCGCGCGCCTTGAAACATGAGCTTCCAATCGCCTTCGCGCACCATCCAGCGCTTCTGCCATTGCCAATGCATGACGCCGTAGGCGGTCTCGGCTTCGGCGCCGCGGATAATCGGCAGGACGCTGTGGCCGTCGATCTTGACGCCGTCGGGAGGCGGAACGCCGACCAGCTCGAGGATGGTGGGGAACCAGTCCATCGCCGTGACGATCTGCCCGCGAACCTCGCCCGCGGGCACGACCGGCGGATAGCGGACGATGGACGGCACGCGGATGCCTCCTTCGAAAAAGCTGCCCTTCGCGCCCAGCCACTTGCCGGTGTTGCCGCCGCCCTTGTTGGGGCCGTAGTTCCAGCCTTTCGGAAGCCCGCTGAGGTGGCCTTCGACGGTGATTTGGTAGTCCTCGCGGGAGTGGCCGTTGTCGCTCTGGAAGACGACGATCGTGTTTTCGCGCAAACCCAGCCTGTCGATCTGCAGCAGGACGCGGCGAATGTAGTCGTCGGTCGTCGTGACGGTCGCGGCGTAGGTGCGCCGCGGCTCGGCCATCGCCCTGTAGCGCCCGCGGAAACGCTTCAGCGACTGCTCGGGATAGTGCGGGATGTTGAAGGGAATATAGACGAAGAACGGGCGGTCCTGATTGCGCTCGATGAACGAAAGGGCGCGGTCGGTCATCAGGTCGGGAAAGTATTCGCCGCGGTGAAAGACCTCGCGCACGCCCTCATAAAGATCGTGGTAGCCCTCGCGGTGCAGGAAGTAGTGCGTGTAGTTTTCGATGAAGCCGTCGCGGATGCCGAAGAACTCGTCGAAACCCTGTTTGGTCGGCCCGTGGCCGCGGTGGCCGCCGAGATGCCATTTGCCGAAGAGACCGGTGCGGTAGCCGGCCTGCTTGAGCGCCTCGGCCAGCGTGACCTCGCCGACGGACATATTGCGGCCCTTGGGTCCGTTGAGCGGCCCCTGCATCCAGTCGTTGACGTTGCCGCGCTGCGGGTGGCGTCCGGTCAGCAGCATGGCCCGGGTCGGGCAGCAGACGGTGTGGGAATAGGCCTGCGTGAAGCGCACGCCGTCGGCGGCCAGCGAGTCGATGGCCGGCGTATAGAGATCGCCGGAGCCGTAGCAATTGGCGTCGAGCGTGCCCTGATCGTCGGTCAGGATGATGACCACGTTGGGCTTTCGCTCCTGACCGAAAGCCGCGCCGGCAACGAGCGGCGCGAACGCGGCGGCGAGAAGCGCGGGGGCGAATTTGCTCATATCGGCAAAATCATACAACACGCCCGCACGGCGGCGCGATTCGGGGGCGAACGCGGCGCGCGTCAGAAAACGATGATGGGGTGGTAGAGCCGGGGCATGACCGCTTCGCCGATGCAGACCAGGCGGCCGCCGGGGTCCACGGCCTTGATGCGGCGCGCTTCTTTCGCGTTGCCGAAAGGGCTGACGCGGAAGTCGCGGCCGTGGCCGATGCGGTTTGCGGCGGCGGCGTCCACGCGATGGATCGGGAACTCGGGCAGCAGTTTTTCCAGCGGCAGGAAAGCTTCGTCAATACGCTCTTGCCCGCGCATATCTTCCAACTCTTCCAAGGAATATGCATCTTCGACGGCGAAGTCGCCCACCAGCGTGCGGCGCAGGGAATCGACGTGCGCGCCGCAGCCGAGGCGCCGCCCCAGGTCGTGCGCCAGCGAACGGATATAAGTTCCGGCGGAACAGCGGCAGCGGATCGACGCCGTTGCGCCCGCGGCTTCCAGAAGCTCGAGATTGTAGATTTCAACCTCGACGGGTTCGAGAGCGACGGGCCGGTTGCGGCGGGCGAGCTTGTAGGCCGGCACTCCGCCGATTTTCTTGGCCGAAATAGGGGGGGGCATTTGTTGCTGTACGCCGCGGAACTCTGCGAGAAGCTCTTCGAGCCGCGCGGGGTCGATGGCCGCTTCCCTTTTCTCGCCGACGACGGCGCCGTCGCCGTCGTAACTGTCGGTCTCCCAACCGAAGCGCAGCGCCGCCTCATACTCGCGCTCGTGATCGAGAAAAAACCGCGCCAGGCGGGAGGCCTTGTTGACGACCAGCGGCAGGACGCCCGTGCCCAGCGGGTCGAGCGTGCCGAGATGGCCGACTTTCCGGGTGTTCGCCAGCCAACGGACCTTGCGCACGGCATCGTGCGAGGATATGCCGCGCGGCTTGTCCAGAACGATCACGCCGTCCATAAAGCTATTTTATCGAGGCGGCGCAAGCCCCCGGTCGGCGAGCAGCGCGCGCGCCGCGGCGGCGGCCCGGCCGGCTTCGACGCCTCTCATGCAGGGGTGGGGAATCGGCTCGACAATCGGGCATTCGCGCAGCAGGCAGGGCGCGCAGGGGACGGGTTCGCGGACGATTTTCGTCCAGGAAGCCGCCGGCCCCGTAGCAGCGGGATCGGTAGCGCCGAACACCGCCACCGTAGGCACGCCGAGCGCCGCCGCAACATGCATGGGGCCGGAGTCGTTGGAGAGATAGAGGCTGCAAGCGGCGGCGAGATCGATGAACTCGGCAAGCGAAGTTTCTCCGGCGAGGCAGTGTCCCCGCTTGCCTACCGCGTCGGCGACCGCGCGGGCCGCCTCGATTTCGGCGGGAGAGCCGAAGACCGCCACCTGCGCGTCGAGCGCTTCGGCGAGTTCGCGGGCGGCGGCGGCAAAGCGCTCGGGCAGCCAACGTTTCGCGCCTCCGTAGGCCGCGCCGGGCGAGACGCCGATCCAGGGCGCATCGGGGAGGCCGCGGCTGCGGCGGCGCTCGCGTCCGGCCGCGGCGGCCGCCGCGGCGCCGTCGAGGCGGATGTCGCCGTCCGCGGGAAACGCGGCCGTCAGTCCCGCGCGGCGGAGAAGCTCGAGATAGTAGAAGCGCTGGTGAGCCGGAACGCCGCCTTTCCCGGGAACGGGGACGGCTTTCGTGAGCAGAAAACCGCGGCCGTCGCGGACGTAGCCGATGCGTTCGGGAACGCGCGCGGCCCAGGCCAGCAAAGCCGCGTCGAAGGCGTTCTGCAGCAGAATGGCGCGGTTGAACCGCTCCGCCCGAAGCTCCGCCGCCAAACGCAGCTTGCCGCGCAGGCCTCGATGCCGCGACCGGTTTTCATAGACGATCACGCGGTCGCAAACGCTCTCGCGGGCATAGAGATCGGCGATCCAGGGGCGCGCCAGGAGGGCAATGCTCCAGCCCTCGTGAGCGCGGCGTATCTCACGCAGCGCCGGCAGCGACATCACGGCGTCGCCCAGCCAGTTCGTTGCGCGCACAAGCAGTTTTTTCACGTCAGTCTTTTAGCGTAACGGGCGCAGGCCGCCGCCGCGCCGCGGGGAAGCGCCCGCGGCGAAACCGTCGGCTACAATCAAGGCCGTGAGCAGCCCGATGAAACTGGCGCTGTTTCCTCCGGTCGAGCCCGAAAGGCTGGAGAAAATCGAGCGCGCCGCTGCGCCCATGCGGGCGGTCAACTGCGCCGACGAGGAGCAGGCCGCCGAAGAAACCGCGGACGCCGACGCGTTTTTCGGCAAGATGACGCCGCGGATTCTGGCGCGGGCGCGCAAGCTGCGTTGGGTGCAGGCGCCCACGGCCAGCCTGGAGCATTACCTGTTCCCGGAGTTGATCGCGCATCCGCTCGAGCTGACCAACATGCGCGGGCTGTTCCCCGACAATATCGCCGATCACGCGTTCGGCTGCATGCTCTGTTTCGCCCGCAACCTGCACCGCTACATCCGGCAGCAGGAACGCCGTGAATGGCGGCCGTACGGCGGACAAAAGAAGGGGCAGCAGTTCCGTTCGGGGCCGGCCGTGACCACTCCCGTCGATCTGGCGCATACGACGCTCGCCGGCGCGGCGCTGGGCGTCGTCGGACTCGGCTCGATCGGCGCGGAGATCGCCCGCCGCGGAGTCTGCTTCGGCATGAAAGCGCGCGCGGTCGATGCCCTGCCCCGCGAAACCCCGCCGGGAGTCGAAGCGGTATGGCCGCCCGACCGTTTGCACGATCTGCTGGAGTGGAGCGACTACGTCGTGATCGCCGCGCCGCACACGCCGCAAACCGAGGGACTCTTCCGCAAGCCGCTTTTCGCGCGCATGAAGTCGAGCGCCGTGCTGATCAACATCGGCCGCGGCGCCATTGTCGATCTGGACGACCTGACGGCGGCGCTCCGCGAGGGCGAGATCGCCGGAGCGGCGCTGGACGTTTTCGAGATCGAGCCGCTGCCGGCGGAACATCCGCTCTGGGGTTTCGAGAACGCGATCCTGACGCCCCACGTGGCCGGACATTCGCCGCGCATCGCCGAGCGGCATTTGCAAGTAATCGTCGAAAACGCGGGCCGCTTCGTCCGCGGCGAGCCGCTGCTGAACGTCGTGGACAAACGCCGCTGGTTCTGAGGCGCGGCCGCCGCCGCGCCGGCGGATAGCGGACGGCAATGCGCCGCGGCCGTCACGCCGCAGCTATCGAAGCAGCCTGCACGAAATCTTTTCCGCCGGCAGCTTTCATACTGCAACTTCGATCACTTTGGCTTTCTCGGAATCGACGGCCCCGGAAACATCTACGGACAAGCAACCTTCAACAGCCTCATAAAGGTTGAGCAACAACTCTTCAAAGGATTCCCCTTGCGCCGCGCATCCCGGGATGGACGGCGCTTCCGCCCAATATCCGACTTCTTCCGCTTCATGAATGACAACTTTCAGCTTCATAAGCCCCTTCCTGTTGTTGCATTACAAGAGTTTCACGATTCCAAGCCGGCCTAACGCGGAAGGCTCAGTCCGCCGAGGCGCTCTTCCGGCCGGGTTTCGGGCGGGAACAGCGTTGACCACGCTTCGAGATACTTCAAGCCGGTTCCCGTGCTGTAGATCACTATCTCATCGTCTTTGCCCAGGAACCCGCGGGCAACCAGTTGCTTGGCGGCGGCGGCGCAGGCGGCGGCTTCCGGAGCAACGAAAAGCCCCTCGGCCTCGGCAAGCAGCCGCCCGGCTTCGAGCAACTCCCGATCCTCGACCGTGACGGCCGTTCCGCCGCTTTCCCGCACGGCGCGGAGCACCAGAAAATCGCCCAGCGCCTTGGGCACCCGCAGGCCGGCGGCGACGGTTGCGGCGTCCCGCCAGAACTCCGACGCTTCCGCGCCCGCCTCGAAAGCCCTGACGATCGGCGCGCAGCCCGCGGCCTGCACGGCGATCATCTTCGGACGTTTCGACGAAATCCAGCCGAGGCGCTCCAGTTCGTCGAAGGCCTTCCACATGCCGATAATGCCCACGCCGCCGCCCGTCGGATAGAAAACGGCGTCGGGCAGCCGCCAACCGAGTTGCTCGGCAAGTTCGAGCCCCATCGTCTTTTTGCCTTCGATGCGGTAGGGTTCCTTGAGCGTGGAAACGTCGAACCAGCCCTCGGCGTCCTTGCGCTCGGCGACGATGCGCCCGCAGTCGCTGATCAGGCCGTCCACGAGGGTCACTTCGGCGCCGAACATCTTGCATTCGACGTAGTTGGCGCGGGGCGCGTCGCGGGGCATGAAGATGTGCGCTTCGAGTCCGGCCCGCGCGGCGTAGGCGGCCAGAGCGCTGGCGGCGTTCCCCGCCGACGGCGCGGCGAATTTTGAGATTCCCAATTCCTTGCCCAGCGAGACCGCCGCGGCCATGCCGCGCGCCTTGAACGTTCCGGTCGGGTTGGCGCCTTCGTCCTTGATCGAAAGGTTCGGGCAGCCGACCGCCGCGCCGAGGCGGGGCGCGGCCAGCAGCGGCGTCCAGCCTTCGCCCAGGCTGACCGCGTTGCGCAGGTCGCGCAGGGGAAGCAGCGGAGCGTAACGCCACATCGAGCGCGGGCCCGCGGCGATCCGTTCCTTGGTCAATTCCGCTCGGGCGCGCTCCAGGTCGTAGTGGACCAGCAGCGGCGCGCCGGCATGTGATAGATTGAGAACTTCACGGGCTGAGTAGCGTTGTCCCGTCTTGCTGCATGAGAGATGGGAGACGTACGTCATATTTTGGGGACCAGTATGCGATACGCGGGGAAACTGCGTCTGCCCGCGGTCATGGCGCTTGCCTTGGCCGCGGCTCCGGGCGGCGAATTCGCCGTTCTCAAAACAGGATACCGCCTGCGCGCCTCGCGCCACGAGTCGAACGGCGCGCGCGTGCGGCTGTTCACGCGCGGCGGAGGGCAAATCGATCTTCCCGCTTCGGCGGTCGCCCGCTTCGAACCGGACGGCGCCGCGGAACCGGCCGCGGCGGCGCAGCCGCTTGCCCGGCCGAAGCCGGCCGCGGCGGAAAAACACGCCGCCGAGCCGCTGTCGGTCGATGCCGCCGTCGAGCGTTTCGCGGCGGAAGCCGGGCTGCCGGCGGAACTGATTCATGCGATCGTCGCAGAGGAGTCCGCCTACCGCACGGACGCTGTTTCCGTCAAAGGCGCGGTCGGGCCGATGCAGTTGATGCCGCAGACGGCGGCATGGCTGGGAATCGACCGCCACAATCCGATGGAAAACATCCGCGGCGGCATCGACTATCTGAAGCAACTCTTCGAACGGTACGCGGGGCGGGACGATCAAATCGTCCGGGCGGTCGCCGCCTACAACGCCGGGCCGGGCCGCGTGGAACAGTACAACGGCGTCCCGCCCTTCTACGAAACCCGTACCTACGTGAACCGCGTGATCGAGCGGTACATGCAGCTTACCGATTAGAAGTCCGGGCTCCTCGGCGCCGGCGCCGAGGGGAGCGCGCGCCGCCCGAGCCGTTCCCCGCTTGCATGAAAAGGCCGGCCCGCATCGTTATGGACCGCCGATGGCGGCATCCCGAAACTCGACCTGCCGATCCCCAGGCCGAGGCCGCCGCACAAGTGATTTTCCGCAGGCCGCCGGCGGACGAACCCGCTGCATCGACGGCCGTTTATCCTGAAAAGTTCCCGGCGAGGCCCGCGTGATCTCCGGCAAGCGTTTCCAACCGCGCATTTGCGAATCGGCATTGGCGATTTATTTCGCCTATACGTCGGTTCTGGCGCTGCTGCTGCCGGTCGCCTCAGCAGCAAGGCTGCGGGCGCTTGCCGCCAGCTCCCTGGCTATTGCCCTGGCGGCATGGTTGGCGGCGCGGCCCGCAACCCCGCGGCTGCTCCTGCTGCGCAACCTGTTTCCCATAGCGGCAGTGCTGCTGGCCTACCAACAAATGGGCTGGTTCGCCTTGCCGCACGAGAGCTTCGAGTTGGAGCGCTCATGGGTGCGCTGGGACAAGCTGCTGCTCAACGACGCAGGGCTGCGCGATGCGCTCGAGGCCGCCGGGCCGCTGCTGCCCGGCCTGCTGGAACTCCTGTACCTTTCGACCTATATTCTCGGGCCCTTCGGCATTGCCGCGGTTGCCTTGACGGGCAACGCCGAGCGCATGGACCGGTTTCTGTCGATGTACGCGCTGTCGGCGGTCTTCGCCTACGCCCTGTTTCCGTATTTCCCTTCGGAGCCGCCGCGTACCGTCTTTCCCGGAGAAGATTTTCCGCGTTTCGACACGGTGTTTCGGCGCTTGAACTGGCGGCTGCTGGCCGGCGGCGGCATCCATACGAGCGTCTTCCCCAGCGGCCACGTCTCCTCGGCGTTCGGCGCGGCCTTCGGCCTGCTTTACGCGCTGCCGCGCCGCCGGGCGCTCGGCGCGGTCATGCTTGCCGCAGCCTGCGGCATCGCGGTCGCAACCGTTTACGGGCGCTATCACTACGCCGTCGATGCGCTTGCCGGACTGGCGGCAAGCCTTGCCGCGGCCTGCGTTTGCCTGCTGCTCTTCAGACGGCGGGGTCAGCGAGGCAAGGCGCAGCGGACGCCCGCCGCCAAAAAGCAGCCAAAACCATGAACCGGAAGAGCTTTCCGCCTTCTTCCCGAACAAGCGTTCAAACCGTGTTACGATTCGGCCATGCCCATGCCGGTGATATCCTGCTACGTTCGTTGCGACGTTCTCCCCGGATTCTTCGACTCGGAATACTTGGTGGGCGTTGGGGAAGCCCCTGACAAATCCTCGGCCTTCGTTGACCGCGATGAGGTCAGAGTGAACACCCCGCCTCAATCCGGCAACCCGGTCGCCGGAGAAGTGCGGGCATACGTTATCGAGGAAGAGGCCGACCGCATTCTGATCGAACTCACCGGCGAGCCCGTGGTCGGCGGCCTCAGATCGTGGGTCCCCGCCGACGCCGTGCATTCCTGAAACAAGATGATCCTCAGTAACGAGGACATAAGGAAAGCCCTGCAGGATGGGGCCGTAGAAATTTCCCTTCAGAGCCGCAGCGGACCGTCTTTCCCGGAGAAGATTTTCCGCGTTTCGACACGGTGTTTCGGCGCTTGAACCGGCGGCTGCCGGCCGGCGGCCGCATCCATGCGAGCGTCTTCCCCAGCGGCCGCGTCTCCTCGGCGTTCGGCGCGGCCTTCGGCCTGCTTTACGCGCTGCCGCGCCGCCGGGCGCTCGGCGCGGTCATGCTTGCCGCAGCCTGCGGCATCGCGGTCGCAACCGTTTACGGGCGCTATCACTACGCCGTCGATGCGCTTGCCGGACTGGCGGCAAGCCTTGCCGCTGCCTGCGTTTGCCTGCTGCTCTTCAGACGACGGGATCAGCGCGGCAAGGCGCAGCGGACGCCCGCCGCCAAAACCATGAACCGGAAGAGCTTGCCGCCTTCTCCCCGAACAAACGCTCAAACCGTGCTACGATTCGGTCATGCCCATGCCGGTGATATCCTGCTACGTTCGTTGCGACGTTCTCCCCGGATTCTTCGACTCGGAATACTTGGTGGGCTTTGGAGAAGCCCCTGACAAATCCTCAGCTTTCATTGACCGATGCAATGTCAAAGTGGACACGCCGCCCACATCCGGCAACCCGACCGTCGGAGCAGTGCGGGCATACATCATCGAAAAAGAGGCCGACCGCATTCTGATCGAAGTCCCCGGCGAGCCCGTGGTCGGCGGCCTCAGATCGTGGGTGCCCGCCGACGCCGTGCATTCCTGAAAACAAGATGATCCTCAGCAACGAGGACATAAGGAAAGCCCTGAAAGACGGGGCCGTAGAAATCGATCCGGCGCCTGCGGGTCATCAGTACACAACGTCAGCAGTTGACCTGACATTGGCCGGCGACTTCCGCATCTGGGAGTCAAAAAGCTTGACGGCAAAAGGGGCCAAAGTCGAGATTGACCTGGCTGAATGGAGCTTTGCCGATCTCGCCAAGGGATATCTCAAAAAGGCGCCGACCGATGCCGACGGCTGTCTGGTCATGCCGCCGTATCGAGAACATCCATGGCACTTCCTGGCGCAGACCCGCGAGAAAATCCACCTGAAAACCAAGCACCGCATCGCCGCTCGGGTCGAAGGCAGGAGTTCCTTGGCCAGAATCGGCTTGATGGTCCACCTGACGGCTCCGATCATCCACTGCGGCTTTTGGGGCCATATCGCCCTCGAAATGGTCAACTTCGGCCCGTTTCACCTGAAACTTCGTCCGGCAAACACCAAAATATGCCAACTCGTTTTCGAGAAGCTCGAGAGTCCGCCGACAGGAGGGCCGGCCACGGCGTTTCAGGGGCAACGGACGCCCGCCGGCGATTCCGGTTAAAACGCTGCGCTGGTTGCCGGGGAATTACGGCTTCCGGCCCAGGCCGAACTCGTTGCCCACGGCGACAACCTTGCCGCCGCGGAAGTGGACCTCGATGTACTTCGAGCCGCTGACCGGCCGCCCTTCCCCGTCCCGCAGCGTGGCCGCGAGTTTCTTCGTTTTCACGTCGAAGACGTCGGGCGTATGCGACCAGGCGTAGCGGCCGTCGAGGCTGAACGCCACCCAGCCGTGGCCGCCGTCGGACAACTCGACGCGGCCCTTGGGTTCCGGCGGCATTTTCGTTGCATCGAAAATGAACAGCCGCTTGCCTTTCTGATCGCTGATCCACAGTTCCGTTTCATCGGGAGTCAGCGCCGCGCCGTGCGTGCGGTTGGGTATCTTTTCGCCGTCCGCGAAAGCGAACACGCGGTGCAGGATATCCCCCGTCTGCAAGTTGACCGCATCGAAACCGACGTGATTGCCCAGGCAGATGTAGCCGTACTTTTCCTTGCTGTCCATCGTGTAGGGGAAAACGCCCCGCTCGCCCACGTTCTCGATTTGACGGATCAGACTGTCGTCGGCGGTGTCGAAAATCGAGAGCATGGTGCGCGTGCCGAGATAAACGCGCTTGCCGCTGAGGCCGACGATGCTGTTGTGCGCCTGCGGACCGATGGAGATTTTCTTGAGCAACTCGCCGTTCTCGGCGTTGACCACCAGAAAGCCGCTGTCTTCGCCGGAATACCACCAGCCGGTCGGAACGTAGATCTTCTTGCCGTCCATCGTGATCGACGAGCGGTCGCAGCCCTGTTCGTAGGTCTTTTCCCAGACGACCTTTTCCGTTTCGAGGTCGAACGCGCCCAGGCGCCGGTTGGTCGAGGAGTAGTAAACGCTGTGGTTTTTCAGGCTGCCGGCGAAACCGCGCAGCCCTTCCTTGAAGATCGGAACGTCGATGCGGCGGACGAATTCGTGGCCGTTGTCGATATCGAAGATCAGAATCCCGGGTGCGGAGGCGCCCTGTTTCTGCGCGCCGTCGGGAGTGCTGAGGTAGAGGTAGCGCCTGGTTTCGGACTCGGCCGACGCCAGACAGGCGGAGACAAGGAAAGCCGCAAGGAACGAGGCCGCTTTGCGCATGTCTCGGATTGTAGCCGCGCAAGCCGCGCGGGTCAAGTACGCGCGGCGCGCCTCAATACGCCCAAGGTCCCTGCGTAAACAAGCCGCCGTCCACGAAGATGGTCTGGCCCGTTACGAAATCGGCGGCGTCCCCGCAGAGAAACGCCGCGGTTTCGGCAACGTCGGCGGGATGCCCGATGCGGCCTCGGGGCGTCAGGCGCGACCATTGCCCCTCGTAGTCTTCGGCTTCGCGCTTCGTGCGCTCGATCAGGATTGCTCCCGGCGCCACGCAATTGACCGTAATGCCGAAGCGGCCGAGCTCGGCGGCGGCTACCTTGGTGAACTGCTCGATGCCGCCCTTGCTTGCGGTATAGCCGGACAGGTTCGGAAAAGCTACGCGGTTGCAGCCCGAGCCGATGTTGACGATGCGCCCGCCGCCGCGCTCCTTCATGTGCCGGGCGGCCCGCTGCGTACACAGGAAACAGCCCTTGAGATTGGTATCGATCACGCGGTCCCAATCTTCCTCGGAAAGCTCCAGCAGCGGAGACCAGACCTGAATGCCGGCGTTGTTGACGAGGATATCGAGCCGGCCGAATGCCGCCAGCGTCTTCTGGAACATGCGTTCGACCGCGGCGGAATCGGCGACCGACGCGCGCATGACCTCCGCCTGCGCCCCGGCGGCGCGGACGGCGTCCGCAGTGCGCTCGGCGCCGGCTTCGTCGGAGTTGTAGTTGACGGCGACGCCGCAGCCCAACTCCGCGAGCCGCGTGGCGATGCCCCGCCCGATTCCCTTTCCCGCTCCGGTAACCAGCGCGGCCTTTCCCCGCAGATCCATGCCCTTATCTTTCATAGCACTTTCGGCGGCGGGACCCGCTCCGCTTACCCGCTAAGATAGGCTCGATGCGCTTGCAACTTACGGGGACCGCCCTGCTTCTGTCCCTTTTGCCCTGCGGCGGCGCGGCCCGGGCGCAGGATGTCCGCGTCCTCGTCGCCTACCATTCGCAGACCGGAAACACCGAAAAGATGGCCGAAGCTCTTGCCGCGGGAGCGCGCGGCGAAGGCGTAACCGTCGTTCTGAAAAAGGTCGCCGCGCTCAAGCAGGCCGATCTCGAGTCGGCGGACGCGGTGGCGCTCGGCTCGCCGGTGCATATGGGCGACGTAGCCGTAGAGGTGCGCCGGACTCTGGTCGATTGGGCCTACGAGTTCGGTTTCTGGCGCAGCCGCGGGCTCGAAAACAAGGCTTGCGCCGTATTCGCCACGGGCGCCGCGCCGTCGAACGGCAAGGAATTCACGATGCTCAGCATGGCATTGGGCATGCTGCAATTCGGCATGGTGCTGGTGACGCCCTACGGCGGTCTCGGCGCATCGGCCGCGACCGGGATTCCCGAACACGAGAAAGGCGTCGGAGCTCATGAGCTCGAAGAAGCGCGGAAATTGGGCGCGCGCTTGGTCGAAGTCGCCCGCCGCCTGAATGAGTGAGACCGAGCGCGCGGCCTCACTCGGAACGCAAGGCGTCCATCGGCTGCATGCGCGCGGCGCGCAAGGCCGGCAGGAACGACGCGGCGGCGGCCGTCGCCGTCAACAGAGCCAGAGCGCCCAGAGTGCTGCGCAGGTCGAACGCCGACACCCCGTAAAGCCGGCTCTCGATCGAGCGGGCCAGCGCAACCGACACGGGCACGGCGGCAAGGGCGCCCAGCGCAAACAGCGCGGCCAACTCCTTCAAGGCCAAAAGGACGATGCCCCTCGGCCGGCAGCCGAGCGCTATCCTGAGTCCGATCTCGCGCCTGCGCCGGGCCATGCTGAAAGCCAGCACCCCGTAAAGTCCGACGCCGGAGAGCAGAACGGCCATCCCGCCGAACGCCCCGCCCATCGCGGCGATCATGCGCTCGGCAAGGATCGACCTGTCCAACTCGTCGGCCAGCGTATTCAGGTCGAAAACAGGGATTTCGGGGTCGAGCTCGCGTACGATCCGCCGCGCGGCGGTCATCAACCGCTGCGGCGAACCCGCGCCGCGGACAAGCACGTGCGCATCCAGCGCGCCGTCCATTTGCGCGTAAGGCACGAACGTCTGCAGGGGGATTTCGTCGCGCACGTTGCGGTAGGGAAAATCCGGAACGACGCCGACGATCTCGATGTCGGGTTTGCCGCCGTAACCGATCTTGCGGCCGACCGCGGACTCTTCGCCGAAAACGAACTCCGCGAATTTTCGGTTGACAACGGCGACTTTCGGCGCATCGGCGCCGTCGGAACCGCGAAACGCGCGCCCCTCGAGCAGGGGAACGCCCAGCGCCGCAAACCAGCCGGACGAAACCGCATTGATGTATGCATTCAAGGAATTTCCCGGGTCGCTTGCATACCCCTCGGCCGCAACGCTGCTGTTCCAATAGACGCCGCGAAGCAGGCGCACCATGCTGTAACCGCTGCCTTCGACTTCGGGCAGCGCCTCCAGACGCTGCGACAACGTCTGCAGAAACGCATTCGCGGATGCGGGAGCGTAGCCGCTCTTGACGGGTTCGAGCCCGAATACGAGCATTTCCTCGGGGTCGAAGCCGGCGTCGACGCCGCGCAGATTTTCCAAAGTGCGCAGAAACAACCCCGCGCCGACGATCAGCACGACGGAAAGGAATACCTGGAACGCTACGAACGCCTTGCGCAGCCTCAAGCCGCCGCCGACCGATCCGGACTGCTCTTTCAGCGCGGCGAAAACGCCGGTCCGCGCCGACTGCAAAGCGGGCGTCAGTCCGCACAGAACGGCCGTCAGCAGCGACACCGCCAAAGTAAAGAACACGATGCGCAAATCGGGCGAAGTCGAAACGAGATGCTGAAATACCGATTCATCGAGGAACCAGCCCAGGAAAGCGAGCAGCCAGGTCGATACCGCCAGGGCCGACACCCCCGCGAGCAAGGCCGGCAACAGGCTTTCCGCCATCAGTTGGGCCGCGAGGCGAAAACGTCCGGCGCCCAGCGCCATGCGCACCGCGGTCTCCTTGCTCCGCGCGGCTCCTCTGGCCATGAGGATATTGGCCACGTTGGCGCAGCCGACAAGCAGCAGCAAGGCCACCATGGCCAGCAGCGTCGTCAACGCCGCCGCCGCGTTTTCGCGGCCCTGCCACAAGCCCTGCGCGGCGGGGCGCACTTCGATCCGCACCCGGCGGTATCGGCCGCGGCCCGCCTCCCCCAGTCGGGCAAGTTCAGGCTGCGCGAGATCGTACTCGACAAGCGACCGAAACAGCGGCTCGATCGCCGCGCGCGCCTCGTCGAGGGAAACGCCGGCCTTCAGCCGCCCCATGACGTTTACCCAACGGTTGCGGCGATTCCCGAGATCGTACATCGCCATCCAACCGGGCGAAAGGGCCGCTTTCATGGCTATCGGCGCGAAAACCTGCGCCGGATTGCCGAACTCGACGCCGCGAAAATCGCGCGGCGCGACGCCGATCACCTCGAAAACCCGTCCGTTCAGACGAATTTCCCTGCCCACGGCCCCGGGATCGGAATCGAAATGCTCCCGCCAGAAGCCATGTCCGAGGACGGCGACGGGCCGGCCGTTCGGAATCCGGTCGTCTTCGCGGGCGATCGCGCGGCCCAGCGAGGCTTCCAGGCCGAGGGCGTCGAAATAATTGCCGGAAACCATCTCGAGCTTGACGCGGCGGGCTTCGCCGCCGTAGCCGAAATTCGCCTCCGTGGAGTAACGGCAAAACAGTTCCTCGAAGATTTCGCTCCGGTCGCGCAGGTCTTCGTACCACGGATACGACCATTTCGCCCAACCGGTGTTCGCGCCGTTCATCCAGGGGCCGTTCCAATAGAGAAAAACCAGGCGGTCGGGCGCGGACACGGGCAAGGGGCGCAGCACGGCCCGGTCCAGCAAGCTGAACATGGCCGTCGCGCCGCCGATGCCGACCGCCAGGGTCACAACCGCGGCGGCGGCAAACGCCGGGGCGCGCAAGAGATTGCGCGCGGCGCAGCGCATATCCTGCATGAAACCGGTCATGACGCATCCTCCTTGCGTTCCGCGGCCGCGCGGCTCAATCCGCCGCCGAAGGCGAAGCCGGCCGCGGCCTCCTCGACGATCCTCCCGTCGAACAAGCGAATCGTGCGCTCGGCGTACGACTCGAAGCGCGGGTCGTGGGTGACCATGCAAATCGTCGAGCCGCCGCGGTGCAGCTCGCGCAGCAAATCCATCACGTGCTCGCCGTTGCTCGAATCGAGGTTGCCCGTGGGTTCGTCGGCCAGCAGAATCGACGGCGAGCCGGCCAGCGCGCGCGCCACCGCCACGCGCTGCTGCTGGCCGCCGGAAAGCTGCAGCGGATAGTGCTTCGTGCGGTGATCCATCGCAACGCGCTCCAGGGCTTCTCGAACACGCTTCCGGCGCTCTGGCGCGCCCATGCCTCGGTAGGTCAAGGGCAACTCGACGTTCTCGTACACGTTGAGATCGCCGATCAGATTGAACGCCTGGAAGATGAACCCGATCTCGCGGTTGCGCACCTTGGCGCGCTCGCTTGCCGACAGACTTTCGACGGGTTTCCCCTTGAGAAAGTGCTCGCCTTCGGTGACCGTATCGAGCAGCCCCAAAATCGACAGCAGCGTCGATTTGCCGCAGCCCGAGGGGCCGGAGACCGCCACGTACTCGCCGCGCTCGATCTCCAGGTGAATCTTCGACAGCGCATGCGTCTCGATGTCCTCGGCGTAGAAGACCTTTTTGACCCCGCGCAGGCGGATCAGCGGGGTTTCCGCGGAACCGTTCGTTGTGTTCATCGTTTGCTCCCTTTCAGTTCAAGCGAATACGTTCGTAATCCTGCCATGCGGACATGTCCGAGAGAATGACCTCGTCGTTCTCGGCCAGTCCGCCGCGTATCTCGATCCTGTTGACGGAAGCCCGCCCGATGCGCACCTGCGAGCGCGCCGCGTGGACGCCGTCCGGCGCAAGGCGAAACAGCGAAACCGCGCCGTTCGGCTGCGCGTAAACCGGCCGCCCGACTTGCAGGGCGTCGTCGATGCGGTCGAGGATGATGCGGCCGTCCACGCTCAGGTCCGGCCGTGCGCCCTTGGGCAGATCCCCTTCCAGGCGAACGTCCACCGTGACGGCGCCGCCGCGCACCGCCGGATCGATGCGGGCGACGGAGCCCGCAATCGACGCCGTGCGCATATCGATCTCGGCGGGCTGGCCGACCACGATATCCTTCGCCTGCGTTTCGGGAATCTTGAGCGCGGCCTTCAGACGGTTGGGGTCCGAAACCCGCGCCAGCACGGCGCCCGGCGCAACCAGCTCGCCGACTTCGACTTCAAGCTGCTGCAGGACGCCGGCTATGCCCGCGCGCACTTTCAAGCGCGCAAGCTGCCCGCGGCGCAGATCGAGCAGCCGCCGGCTCTGGTCGATGCGCGCGCGCTGCGCCGCAAGCTGCGCCTCGACCGCTTTCTCGCGAATCGCCAAGCGCTTCTCTTCAATGCGCTTGCGGGCTCCCAGTTGCTCGTAAGCAACGCGCGATTTGGAAAGCTCGATCGACACCTTCAACCCTTCGTCGAACAATTCCTTGTCGGCTTCGTACTGCACCCTGGCCTGCTCGTAGTCGCCGACGACCTGCGCCCGCACCGCCTCCTGGTCGAGCGTCTGCGTCTGCAACTGAACTTCGAGATTGCGGTACTCGGCCTCCGCCGCGGCGATTTCCGATTCCGCGTCGAAGACCTGCTGCTCGAGTTGCGGATTGCTCAACTCGAGCAAAACGGTATGCGGCTCGACCGCCGCGCCCGGCTGCGCCAAGCGGCGCTCGACGCGGCCCTCGTCGCGCGCCGGAATCAGCACGATCTCTTCGGGAACCAGCGACCCCAGGCCGCGCACGTCGAGCACCATGCGCCCGCGCGAAACCTTGTCGATGAAAACCGCAGCGCGCTCGATCGACGGCGCGGCCGGTTCGAGCCGCGAAACGCCCCAGGCCGCCCCGCCGAGCGCGGCCGTCGCGCAGACCGTCCCCAGCGCGCGGCGAATCTTCCGTTTGCGGAGCAGATCCTTACGCTCGATATCCATCCGCGCCGCCTCGAAAATCACCAAGCACCGCACGTTCCTGTAGCACGTTCCTTGCCAATTTGGAATCGAACGCTCCAAATCTCAATTTTTCAGCAACTTGTATCGAAAGCCGCGCAGACTCACAGCCGCATGCGGTCCGTTTCCGGCGCGCGGCCGGTTTCATTTTCGGGACGGGTCGGTTGCCGGCGGAAGCTCCAGCCGCGCCTCGCAGCCGCCGCGGCCCCGGCGGTTGCGCAAGCTCAGCGTTCCGCCGTGGTTCTCGGCGATGCGGCGGGACAGCACCAAGCCGATGCCGGCGCCGTTCGCCTTGGTCGTATAGAACGGCACGAAGAGATTGGCGTCATTGGCCAGTCCCCGCCCTTCGTCCAGCACCGAAACCACCGCCCTGCCGCCGCGCAGCTCCCAGCGGACGCCCACGCCCCCTCCGGTTTCCGTTGCCGCATCGACCGCGTTACGCACCAGATTGATCAGTGCCTGCTCGATTTGCGGGACATCGACCTCGACCAGCAGATCCGGGCCGCCCTCCACCGCCACCGGCATGCGCGTTTCCATCCGCCGCGCGGCCTCGACGAGGTCGGCGACGCGCGCCGGACGGGGGTTCGCCGCGGGCAGCCCGGCCAACCGCGCGTAAGCCGCTGTAAACCGGCTCAGCGATTCCGCCCGCGAAGCGATCAACTGCAAGCCGTCGTCCAGGTCGCGGGGAAAACCGGGCTGCCGGGGTTCGCGCTTGGCGGAAACGCGAAGGGTATCGGCGATGGAGCGGATCGGCGTCAGCGTATTGTTCAATTCGTGGCCGAGCACGCGCACCAGACGCTGCCAGGCGAGCAGCTCCTCTTCGCGCAATTCGCGCGTCAGATCGGAAATCACCAGCAGGCTGTAAGGCTTGCCGTTTTCGCGGAACTTGCGGCGGCTGATCCGCCAGCGGCCCGCCCCGCCCGGAAAGCGGCGGTCGAGGGCCGCGGCCCCGCCGCGCAGGCATTCTTCAAGACCGAGCCGCGCCGCGCTCAACCCCTCGATCTGTTTCGTTTTGCGGTCGAGCAACAACTCTCCAGCGCGGTTCACCAGGCGCAGGCGCTCGTTTTCGTCGAAGGCGAATACCGCGGCGTCGATCTCCTGCATCACGGCGCGCAGGAGCTGGGCCGCTTCGAGAGTGCTCAGGCGCTGCTCGCGCAGCATCTCGCTTATGCGGTTGGCCTCGTTCACCGCCTCGCCGAACGCATCGCCGGCGGCGGCGCGGACGCGCAGCGAATAGTCCCCGGCGCGCAGCGCGGAGAGCAGATTGGCCAGGACGCGCAGATGCAAAACGGCCCGCGCGCGGGCGCCGAAGGCGAAAGCCAGCCAGCAAAGCGCAACGATCGACCCCAGCGCCCAGCGCGTGCGCTCCGCGTAATCGCCGAACGCCAGCAAAGCAACGACCGTCAACACCGCCGGCGCGCCGCTCAGCAGCGCAAGAGCCAGGACGCTGCGCTCGTAATGAACCGACTTTCGCGCGGGCCGGCGCTCTCTGTTTCCAGAAGAATCCATCAGAGGCCGTACTTCTCGATGCGCCGATACATCGCGCTGCGGCTGACGCCGAGATCTTCGGCGGCCTGCGCCGCGTTGCCGCCCCGGCGCTCCAGAGCGCGGCGGATCAGCCAGGCTTCGGCTTCGTCGAGGCGCATCTCTTCGAGCGGCTGGCCCGCATCGCCGCCGCGGACGTCGAGGCCCAGATCGCTGGGCTGAATTTCGATGCCCGAGGCCAGCAGCGCCGCGCGCTGGACGGCGTGGTCGAGCTCCCGCACGTTGCCCGGCCAGGAATGCGCGCGCAGGCTTTTCCGCGCCTTTTCCGAGAACCCGGCGACATCTTTCCCGTAGCGCAGCACGGCTTTCGCCAGAAAGGCGTCCGCCAGCCGGTCGATGTCGTCCCCGCGGTCGCGCAGCGGCGGCAAATGAATCTCGATCGCATTCAGCCGGAACAGCAAGTCTTCGCGAAATTCTCCTGACGCGGCCCGCGCCGCCAGATCGGCGTTGGTTGCGGAGACAATCCGCGCATCGACCTTGCGCTGCCGCGGCGACCCCACGCGCTCGACGATTCCGGTTTCGATGACCCGCAGCAGCCGCGCCTGCTGCGCGAGCGAGATGTTGGCGATCTCATCCAGAAACAGCGTCCCGCCGTCGGCCAATTCGAAGCGGCCCATGCGCTCGGCGTCGGCGCCGGTAAAGGCGCCCTTGACATGCCCGAACATCTCGCTCTCGAAAAGGCTTTCGGCCAGTCCGCCCAGATTGACCGGCACGATCGGCCCGTCGGCCCGCGCGGACGCCCGATGCAGCATTTGCGCGGCCACTTCCTTGCCCGTGCCGTGCTCTCCGCTAATCAGGACGCAGACGTCGGTCGGCGCAACGCGTTCGATCATGGCCTTTACCGGACGCATCGCCGCAGACTCGGCGATGAAGAAGAGCCGGCCTTCGCCGCGCAGCATGAGATTTTCGGCTTGCAGTTTTTTCATCGCCGCGCGCGAGTCGGCCAGCGCGCATTGCATGCGCACAATCGACAACAGCCGCGCATTCTCCCAGGGTTTCTGAATGAAATCGGCTGCGCCGCGGCGCATGGCCTCCACGACCAGGTCGATGCTGCCCCAGGCGGTCATGACGATCACCGGCAAGCCAGGGATTGCAGTCCGCAGTTTCTCGATAAGCTCCAGTCCCTCGGCGCCGGAAGTGGTGTCGCGGGCGTAGTTGAGGTCGATAACCGCCAGATTGGGGTCGCGAGCGGCTGCGGCTTGCATGGCCGCGTCCGGCGAGTCGGCCGGCAAGCACTCGTGCCCCTCGCTATGCAGCAAAAGCCGCAGAGCCGCCAAGACGTCGGCGCGGTCGTCGGCGATCAGAACGAGAGCCACCGCCGCCTCATGCAGGGACGAATCCAGGCGCCGCCGCAACGGCGGCAAAACCCGGAGACTTGCCCGGAACGCGCAAGCAGAAGCGGATATCCCGCGGCAGCATGCCCATAACGCCGTATTATGTGGCAATTATCCGGCCATAATGCCGCAAAAACAGAAACTCTTTTATTCTGAACGGGATAGAGCAGGCGCAGCGGACGGATTGGGCGATGCAGTTTCCGTTTGCGGGACCGTGGCCGTCCCGATTTCGGGACGACAGGCGGGGGAAGCCGCGCCAAGCTCGGTACCGGGGACTTCGTCCTGAAAGGGCCGGCCGTTCTGCCATCCGGGTTTCCCCGTCGCTCGAAACCGTTCCAGGCGGCGAATCGCGATCTCCGCGTAAATCGGATCGATATCCGCGGTGAAACATCTGCGGTCGAGCATTTCCGAGGCCAGCAGGGTCGTTCCGGAATGCGCAAAGAAATCGACCGCAAGATCGCCGGGGGTCGAGCTTGCCCGGATAATCCGCTCGATACACTTCAGAGGCTTCTGCGCGTAGCAGCCGGAGACGTTTTCCGCCATCCGATAAAACACTTGCTGGATATCGACCCAGACGTTCCCCGCCCGAATCGTCTCCGACCGGCTGCGCTCGAGATTCTCCGTTACCTTCCCGTTGACGCTCTTGTAATACCCGCGAAGGACTTTGGGGATGTCAGTATATTCGGCATCGACGTTGAAAGCCGGATTCCCCTTGACGTAATAAAGCAATTCCTGCCGAACCGCCATCCAGTTCTTTTGCGTCCCATAGCCGCGTTGATTGCGCATCGTAACGAAACTTCGTGATCGAAACGGCCGCTCCCGCATCATAATCATGAAATCCGGCAACGGCTGGAATCCGTTGTTCTGATCCGCGCCAAGCCAGACGTAGAGAGACGCATCGGAAGCCAGAGCGTCATCCGTACAGGCAATCCATTTACGGCTCCAGTCGATAAACCCGCTTGCCGAACGGCGATCGAAAGCCGCAAGATTATAGGGCGGATCGTGAATCGCCAATTGGGCTCGCTCGCCGGCCATGAAATCCTCGACCGCTGCGCGGTCGGCGGCGTCGAGACAGCCCACGCGGTGGCCGCGAACGTCGTCTTTCCAGACCTCGCCCGGACGAAGACGGCAGTAAGGGAGCAGTTTTTCCCTGACATCCGGCGATGCGTCCAGCCTCGGAAGAGGATTGTTCTTCATGCGGCCTCTCAAAGAATCGAGCAGTCCCGCGGAGCGTCCGGCAAAGCGGCGCTCACAGCAAAACCCGCCCGCGCATCCGGTAAGGCTTTTCAATTCCAAAAAAATCAAGGATGGTCGTCGGCAGGTCGATGATGTCGGGCGCTTCAACCGCAACCGGCCGGCTCGTGAACAGGCTTCCCGGCGCCAACTCGCGCGCCATCGAGTGGTCTCCCGACCACGCCCACGGATTGACGTTCAGGACTTCCTTTCCGGTGTTCCCCTGCACCGAATCGGAAGACGCGCGGTAACCCGGCGTATAGCCGACGAGCAACTCCGGCGTGTCGCCGGTGAACTCCCCGCTGTAAACCTCGCCGCGCGCATACACGCGGTGGATCGGGCGCCGCCCCGTCTCGCCGTCGGCGAGCGCCTGCAACTCGCCGGCGATGCGCGCCGCGAGCCTGTCGGCCTCGCCGTCGTCCACGAAACCCTGCCCCTCGCGGCCCAGGCGGTTGATGTACAGGCCGTTGAAGCCCAGACCGTAGGCGGCCGTCCGCGGCCAATCGATATCGGCCAGGGTCGTCTTTTCCTTCCGCGCGGCTTCGTCCTTGACTTGCAGATAACCCTGCTCGCGGAGCCACGTATTGAGGTGAAACTGCTTGCCGAAAGGCGCGAAGCCGTGATCGGAGCAGACGATCAGCAAGGCGCCGTCATCGACCGCGGGCAGCGCCTTGCCCACCAGCTTGTCCATCTGCTCGTAGAGGTGGTGGATGTAGCCGGAAAAGCGCACGTCGCTTGCCGCGTGCATCGGGTGGCTCGCGTCCATGTTCCGCCAGAGCATATGCGCGTCCTGGTCGGTGCTCGAAACATAGAAGAAGAAAAAGCCCTCGCGGAAACGCGACCACTCGTAATCGAACAGCCGCAGGCGATCTTCCAGAATCAGCTCCGCCTGCTTGACGTAAGCCTCGTCGTCGAGTATGCGGTAATCGAGCGCTTTCGTGTCGCAGGGCAGCCCCTTGGTCCAGAACGGCCCGATGCGGTCGGCGATTTCGCCGCCGACTTCCGGCGGATGCGTCACCGGCATTGCAGGGTCGGCCGGGTCGATATTGATCGGGGTGACGTACAGCTTCAAGTGCGGATGCGCTTCCTTGAGATAGAAGCGGCAGATGCCCGACGCTCCCGCCAGCCATTTCACGAAATCGAAGCGGACCTTGACCCAATCGCTGTATTCCCCCTGCCGGATAACCAGGCGGCGCCCCTGAATTTCGATGCGCGCCGCGTCGTTCTCGGGATCGACATCGACCGTAAAGGGAATCGACGCCTCGCCCGCGGACGTATTGATCGGGTTCCGCGGGCCGAAGAGCCGCGCCTCGACCCGTCCGCCCCGGCGGACGGCGTAATGCGCCTTTCCCCCTGAAATATCCGGGTACTCTTCGCCGCGGTCGGTGGTGTAGTAGGCGAAAGCGCCGAAGGAATCGACCAGATCGGGGGCGCCCATCCCGCTCACGGCGCGGGTCGCCGTGTCGTCCGCCGGAAAATTCGTCGGAATCTTGATGACCGTCGCCGGGATGCCCGCGTCGGTCAGATACGTCCAGAAAGGCGCGCCGATGCGTTTGTTCTCGATTTCGCCGCCGCCGAGAGCGATCTCGTAACCGCCCAGCCGCAGCGAGCGGGCCGCCGGGCGGGACTCCCAGATCGAGAAATACGGCGCATAGGTCGCCGCGTCGCGCATGAGGAAATCGACGATGCCGTGGCTGCCCGGGTCGACCCCGGTGATGAAGGTGCTCCAGGCGACCGGGCTCAGCGCCGGCATGGTCGTTCCCAAAACGCGGAACGCCCCCATTTCGGCCAGCTTCTTGAAATTCGGCGCGCGGCCCGTATCCATCAAAGCCTGAATGATCTTGGGGTCGAGGCCGTCGAGGCCGAGCACGACCGCGCGTTTGCCGGCGGCCGGCCCCCGCCGCCGGTCGCCGTCCGCGGATGAACCGCACGAAAAAGACGCAGCGGCCGCCCCCACGCCCGCGGCGGCGGCGAACTTGCGGCGGGTGAGCGTTGCCACAACTCGATTCTCTCACGCCTTCCGTTCGCGGAAAACGAGAAAAACAGCCGGCAACTCTACAATGGACCTGAAGTGCCTCGGAAGTTTCCGCCCGCGGCCGCCGCGCTCTGCCTTTGCTGGGCAGCCGTAACGGGGTGTTCCCGCAGCGAAACCGGCGCAGGCGCCGCAATCGGTCCGCTGCCGGCAGTCGATCTTGCCGCGCTCGAACCCGCCCTGGCCGAGCGGTTGGAATCCGCGATGGCGAGACTGCGGTCCAAGCCCGACGACGCCTCGTTCAACGGCGAGGCGGGGATGCTGCTGCACGCCTACCAACGTCTCGACCTCGCGCAAGCGTTCTACGAGCGCGCCCGGGCGCTGGAGCCGGGCGGTCTTCGCTGGCCGTATTATCTGGGGGTTATCCACGCCCGCCGGGGACGCCGTGACGAAGCGCTCGCCGCGTTCGACGCCGTTCTTCGGATCGACCCCGCCCTGCTGCCGGCGCGGAAACGCAAAGCCCGCGCGCTGCTGGAGCAGCGGCGCCTGGACGCCTGCCTGCGGCTCTACGGCGAACTGGCGCGGGAAGCGCCGGACGATCCGGAAATCCGCAACGGCCTGGGCAAAACCTACGCCGCGCTGGGCAATTTCGAGGCGGCCGCGGCCGAGCTTTCCCGCGCCGCCGCGCTGGCGCCCGATTACGGCGAAGCGCATTACGCGCTGGCCCTGGCCTACCGGGAACTGGGCGGCGAGGCGAAATCCCGGCAACACATGCAGCTCTACGAAAACAACCGGCTCGGCGGGCCGAGCGGCGCCGACCCGCTGATGGCCGCGGTCAACGGCCTGAACGCGGGCGCAGCGGAATACCTCAAGCGCGGCGTCGAAGCGCGCAACGCCGGGCGGGTTGCCGAAGCGATCGAACTGCACCGCAAGGCCGTCGAAACGGACCCCGCGCTGCTGCAGGCTCATCTCAATCTGATCGTCCTCTACGCCGGCGCGGGCAAGCCCGACCTTGCCGAAGCCCATTACCGGCAAGCGCTGGCGTTGAACCCCGACAGAGCCGAACTGCATTACAACTACGGCGTCCTCTCCTACGACCGAGGCCGCTTCGACGAAGCGGCGCAGGCCTTCCGCCGCGCGCTCGCCGTCAATCCCGACTACGCCGCCGCCAACAACAACATGGGGCAAATGCTCGAGCAGCAAGGCCGCCTGGACGAAGCCGTCGGCTTCTATCGCCGCGCCGTCGCCAACCGCCCCGGCTACGGCCTGGCCCACTACCACCTCGGCCGCGCCATGATGCGGCGCAAACGGCCCGCCGAGGCCGTCCGCGAGTTCCGCTTGGCCGTTCGCGAGGAAACGGCGCGGACGCCCGCCTATCTCGTTGCCCTGGCGGCGGCCTATGCGGCCCTGGACAGAACCGCCGAGGCCGCCGGCGCGCTCGCCCGGGCGCGCCGCTTGGCCGAGCGCTACGGCCAAGCCCCGCTCATCGAAAGCATCGACAGCGAAATCAGCCGGCTGAACGCCCGCGCAGCGCCGTAACCGGGCGCGCAGGAAAAAGAAAAAGGGCCGCGCCTTGCGGCGCGGCCCTCGATTGGTTGGCGGATTCGACTCGGCTTACCAGCCCAGCCGAAAACCGATGCGGAAGAAGCGCTCGTCGATGCCTTCCCGCCCCGTGTTGCGGATGCGGTTGAGCAACATGAAGCTCCCCGACGTGACGCTCCTGCTGTTCGGCCGCTCGAAGTGCGGCGTGTTGCTGATGTTGAACGCCTCGGCGCGGAACTGCAACTGGAGTTTCTCCGTAATCTGGAACTTGCGGAAGATGCCCAAGTCCAGATTCAGCAGCCCCGGTCCGCGCAGATTGTTCAGGCCGCAGGTGCCGAAACGCGGTCCCGTCGGCTCGGCGAACGCGCCCGGATCGATCCAGATGCCATTGCTGCCGCGCTTGACGTAGTTCGGCTCCGAAATGCAGTCGGCCACCTGTCCGGACTGGCTGGCGTTCAGGTTGTTGGGCGCCGTTGCGTTGAAGGGAGTGCCCGTATAGGCGCTGAACAGCCCGTTGATCTGCCAGCCGCCCAGAATCGCGGCGCCCGGCCCGTCCGTCAGCATCGCCTTCCCTTTGCCGAACGGCAGGTCATAGACCATCGTCGTCTGGAAGTTGTGGCGGATGTCCTGCCCCAGATCGCTGTACATGCGGTCGTACATCCACGGGATGGCGAACGTGCGCTGCCCGGCGCCCGAGTCTTCGTTGGTGAAGCCCCGGCCGTGCGCCCAGGTATGCGCGACGGTCATCTGCAGGCCCTTGCTGAAGTTGCGCGTCAGCTTCGTTTGCAGCGAGTCGTATTTCGCCGTGCCGAGGCTGCCGTGCAGGCGCGTCTGGCCGGCCCGGCCGAACTTCCTCCGAAGCTGCTGTCCGGCGGCGCCTTCGCCGATGAAGCCCCAGTTCTGCTCCAGGCGGGCAAGCTGGTTGACCGAACGCGTCGCCACGTAGCCGCTGCTGAGAATCCAGTCGCCGAAACGGCGCTCGACCGTGAAGTTCCACGACTGGATATAGCCGCGGGTCAGGTTGTTCGTGTCCATCGTGTTCAGGTTCGTGTTGCCCGGGATGTCCAGGATGCCGTTGCCCAGATCGGGCTCGCGGATGACTTCGAGGCCGTCCCGCAGCGTCGTGGCGAAGCCCCAACTGTTGCCGGCGACCGGGCCGTCCTTGGCCATGATCGGATAATTCGTGCGCAAGGGGCGCGCCCAGTTGAACGGGTCAACGGTAATGCCGTAACCGGCGCGAATCACCGTTTTGTCGTCCGCGCGGTAGGCGATGCCGATCCGCGGCACGATGTTGTGCTTGCCGATGCCGATGCCGCAGTCGGTCGGGATATCGCCGACGCCGCAGGCCCACATCTTGTTGTTGTCGAAGTCGTACCGCTCCAGACCGCGCGATTGCCTGGTGGGGAACGGATAGACCTCGTAGCGTACGCCGTAGCTCAGGGTCAGCTTGGGGCTAACGTTCCAGCGGTCGCGCGCGTAGAAGCTGAGCAGCCTCGTGCGCGTGAAGTAACCGTTGTCGTCGAACTGCCAGATCTTGCCCGCGTCACGCGGCAAGCCGAGCAGGAACGAAGCCCAGGCGTTGTAGTCCGTCGACGACCCGCCGCGCAGTCGAGTCGTGTTCTGGCGGAAGCGAAACTCGCCCGACGCCGCGCCGTAACCGCCCGAGAATTCGGGCTGGTTGTGGTCGAGGTCCTGGAAGTACAGGTCCGTTCCGAAGCGGATGTTGTGCGTTCCCTTCGTCCAGTTGCCGTTCAGCACGATCTGATTCTGCGGGTCGGAGCGGTAATAAGGCTGGAAGCTGTTCGACATGCCCAGACCCTCGAAGCCGTCGATCCTCAGCCGGGGCCAGCCGCCGTCGATCTTGCGGTCGGATTGCAGGCCGGGAATCTGCATTACGGTCCAGCCGAGGTTCTCATCCAGCCGCTCCTGCTCCACGTTCGTATCGACCAGCGTGTAGCCGTAGTAGCCGTCCACGATGAAGGTCGGCGAGAAAACGTGCGTGAACGAGATCGTGCCGGAATAGGTGTTGCCGAAGCCCGTGCCGGGGTTCGAGTTGGTCGGATGCAGCCGGTTCCCGCCGAACTGGCCGAGCGTCTGCGCGTTCAACATGCGGTAGTCGAGCATGCTGAAGCGGATGAAGCCCGTGGTCTTGTCCGTCAGGTTGAAGTTGGTCTTCGCGTCCAGCGTATCCCGGAAAAAGGTCGTCGAA
Organism: Bryobacterales bacterium; assembly: GCA_965242705.1. Taxonomy (GTDB): domain Bacteria; phylum Acidobacteriota; class Terriglobia; order Bryobacterales; family UBA6623; genus CATQHP01. The sequence goes on along the minus strand of OZ251486.1, from coordinate 1,509,888 downwards.
CCGTTGGCGTAGTAGTTCTGAGTCAGCCCCAGGTTGCCGCGGCCGGTCAGGTTCGGGTTGGGAAACGCCGAGTCCTGAACCATCGCCTTGACGCCTCTGTCGATGCGGTCCGCGGGAATCATGTTGTTCATGAACGGCTCGCGGTCTCGCGCATAAGTGCTTGCAAATTGATCCTGAGTGCCGGTAAGCGGGTCGTAAACCGGCTGCGGCGCCGCGCTCATATCGCCGAAGCGCATGGATTCGGTGGGCATGTCGATCAGCCGCTGCGCAAACTGCGACTCCCGCGTACCCTCGTAACTCAGGAAGTAGAACCACTTGTTGCGCTTGATCGGGCCGCCGATCGTGCCGCCGAACTGGTTGTTGATCAGCTTCGGTTTCGGCTGCGTGCGGTCGCTGAAGTACGGATACGCCTTGAGGTGCTGGTTCATGTGGTACTCGAAGGCCGAGCCGTGGATGTCGTTGGTGCCCGACTTGATCTGCAGGTTGATCGCCGCGCCGCCCGCGAGTCCCTGTTCGGCGTCGAACGAATTGGTTACCACGTTCACCGTCTCGATCGACTCCAGCGCCGGGTTGTAGCCGGTCATGTGCGGCACCCAGATGTTGGTCGAGGAAGCGCCGTCGATGCGCGTGTTGTTGTTCGAGCGGCTCGTGCCGTTCACCGAAAAACGCACCGCGCGCGAAGGGTTGGTCGGCACCGAATGCGCGTTCTGCGGAGGCGAGAAGCCGGGCAGCGTCAGGAACAGCATCTGGTAGTTGCGCCCCAACGGAATCGGCACGTTCTTCAGGGCGGTCTCGTTGACCTCCTGGCGAACCTCGGCGCGGTCGGTCTGCAGCGTAGCCGCCGCCGCCTCGACGGTCACCGTCTCGGTGATCTGCCCAATCTCCAGTTTCGCGTCCACGCGCGTCAGGTTGTTCTGCGTCACGGTAATGCCCGTGGTGGTGAACGCCTGAAAACCTTCCGAACGAACGGTCACCGTGTAAGTGCCCGTGTTGATCGTCGGAAAACTGTAGTTGCCGCTGGCCCCGGTCGTGGTGCTGCGCACCTCGCCGGTCGCCTCATTCGACAACTGCACTTCGGCGCCGACAATAGCGGCGTCCGTCGTGTCCGTAACCAAGCCGTCGATGGCGCCTTGGATCAACTGCGCGGAAGCCGGCAGCGCGCTGCCGAGCAGGACTGCCAGAGCCGCGGACGCAACCGCGAGCCCCCCCCCACGCAATCCGGAGAAACAATGTCGCATGATTGAAACCCTCAACCTCCTGAAACGAATCGTTGAACGGCAGGAACCGCGGATGGACTCAACGCCGAGAAAACAGCGGTAAAACCGCCGGCCCCCCAACGCTGCCTGTCCAAGCTGCGGTTACCCACCGCCAACTATTGTAAACGAGCAAGGGCCGTTGGCGCAAATCAAAAAATTGCGCGAGACAAAATACGGCAACCGACAACTCTGCCAGCGGTTTTTTCTTGACTCGGGCGGCTGCGCCGCCGCCGCTGCGCCGCCGCCGCCGCGCCGCCAGGCGCGGCCCCGTCTTCCCTAACCCCTAACCCCCAACCCCTGATCCCTGCCGCGCGAAGCGCGGATGTAAGTGGGCGGTTGGTTTGGGTTGGGTTGGCTGTTGGGGGGCGGGGGGTTGCAGGGGTTGGGTTTGAGATAACGTTGGCGGCCGCAGCAAAGAATGCAGTGCCTGCGGACATTTGGTTTGCGCTCCGCTCCGTCTTGCCCGCGTAACGCTTAAATCGTTCTCTCCACAGGGGTTTTTGCGCTCCCGCGGCGTGCGCAGGCGGCCGCCGCGTTGCTTGCGTGCGTTGGCAGCCTCCGCGTCCGTACCGCAGAAGGCGTCCGCACGGCGGCGCAATGGCCTATAATCGGGTTTCGCAAGGAGAGAACCCCCCATGCCGCACAAGACCCTGCAGCGCAAGAGACTGCCGCGCAAGGCACTGGCCGGCGCCGCGCTCGTGACCGCCTTTTTCGCCTTCCCGCTCTATCTGCTGTCGCGCTCCGCCGGAGCGCCCAACGGAAGCTCCGGCGGCGACTTTCCCGGCGAAGGCAGTTGCGCCTCCTCGAGTTGCCACGTCGGCGGCGAAGTCAACGCAGGCGGCGGCAGGTTCGACCTGCTCATCAACGGCGCGCCCGCCGCGGAACACCGCTATACGCCCGGCGAGACCGTTACCGTCAGAGTGAGCATCTTCGATCCTCAGGCGGCGCGGACCGGATTTCAGCTCACCGCCCGCGCCGGCAGCGGCTGTACGCCCGGCGGAATGCTCATGCCCGGCGAAACGCAAGTCCGCGTCGGCTCCGGAGACTGCAACGGCGAGAGCGTGCAGTGGGCCACGCACATCTTGGCCAAAGAGGGCAACGACGCCGCGTTCGACGTCCAGTGGACCGCGCCGATGCGCGATATCGGGCCGGTTACGCTGGCCGCCGCGGGCAACGGCGCCAACGGCCACGCCAACCGCCAAGGGGACAACATCTATGAGACGCAGGCCGTCATCCAGCCGGTCGAGGGCGGCGTCGGCGGGCCGGCGCCCGCGATCAACACCGGCGGGGTGGTGCTGGCTACGCTGGCGCCCGACGTCAACTCCGGCGCGCCGAACGCCATCGCCAGCGTTTTCGGTACGGAGTTCGCGCCCGCGGGGACAGCCGTCAGCGATCCGCAACTGGACGGCAACGGCAGAGTCGCAACGACGTTGGCCGAGACCTGCGTCGAAGTGGGCGGGCGGCGCGCGCCGCTGTTCGCCGTTTTCCCCGGGCAGATCAATTTTCAGATTCCCGACCAGGCCGGGCTGGGGCCGCAAGCGGTCAACGTCATCCGCGGCTGCGGCGCGGCCAACGAACGGCGCAGCACGGACGAGAGCTTCACCGTCAACGCCGCGCAGCCGGCGTTTTTCCTGTTCAACGCCGCGCGCCAAGCCGTTGCGGCCATCCATGACGATGCGGTCAACCGCGTGGGGCCGGCCGACCTGATTCCCGGCGTGACCACGCCCGCGCGTCCGGGCGAATGGCTGACGGTTTACGGCACCGGCTTCGGGGCGACCGATCCGCCGACGGCCGCCGGCGAGATTCCGGAATCCACGGAGGAGGTGCTGCGGCAACTGGCCTCCCACAAGGAGAACCCGGGGAACGTGCAGGCGACCATCGGCGGCATCGCCGCGAACGTCTATTGGGTCGGCGGCGCGCCCTGCTGCGCCGGGCTGAACCAACTCATCGTGCAAGTGCCGGAGAGCGCGCCCGCGGGCGAGTTGCCGCTGGTGGTGACCATCGACGGCGTTTCTTCGCCGGAAGGGCCGTTTCTGGCGGTCGGGCCGTAGCGGCGCCGGCGGATGACAGATAGCAACACACCCCGGCCCGCGGCCCATGATTCGCGCCGAATCGCGCCGCGGGCAACCGCGATTTCTATTGCGCGCCCGTCCGTCCGCCTTCGTTCCCGGCGGCGTCAGACGATGGAGTCGAGCGGCGCGCGCCCGCCTGCCTTGTCTGCGCTTTGCGCAGATCCATTTCGAGAGTCCGCCCCTGCTGACGGGCTCTGAGCAGGCTCACCATCTTTCTTACGTTTTCGTTTCGTATTTGCTGTATCGTACGTTCCGCCATTGGATTCTCCTATTTCGAAATCGCAGTAATAGCTTACCAGCGGACTTGCGTCCGGGGTATGCGCCCCGCCGCCCATCGCAGAGATCAAGTCGTTCTCGATGCTGCCGGGCTCCCTGACTTTCTTGAACAATCCTCCGCGCGCCTCGTCGCCTCCCCGCGCTTCGTCGATGTCGATCTCGAACGTATGGGACGGGTAGCCCGCAACGAGTTTTTTCAAAGCCTTCGGCGTAAAGTTCCCACTCTTTTCTCGCAGTCGGTTGCCGTATTCCTCGATAATCCTCGTGGAGCGTTCGTCTTCGCCGAGCCTCATGGGATCGATCTGCGCGAACAACGGACTGAACACCCCGGCGGTCAGAGTTGCCGCGGTCTCCAGCGCGGTTTTCAAGGTAATCTGACCGCCCGACCCCGCTTTGAGGTCGAGAAGAATCTGCTCGAACATGTACCAGGTTTCCGACCGCAGGGTCGTCAAGGCTTCGCTCGCGGCGAGGCCGGATTGCATTTCGAACAGTTCATCGGTCTTGCGAAGTTGAATATCCAACGGCCCGAGGAATCCGGATTCGAACATGACCAATTCATGCGCGGCAAGAGCCATCAGCGTACCGGCGCTGACGCAAGGCCCCGGCACACAGGCGATTACCTTGTCGTAGTTTCTCTGCAGGCAGCGGCCCATGCGGTAGGCGGCGTGGGGGCTGCCGCCGTAGGTCACCAGAACAACGTAGGCATTCGGCCGGCATTTGCTTTCAGAACACCGCTGAATCATGAGTCGATCCTCCGGCTCCAAAATCGGCCCACTGTAGAAAACTACATCGGCGTTGAAATGCTCGGAAACCTCCCGCGCCGCGCGCGTCAATCTTTCGGCATTTTCCAATTTCTCGATATCCGGGCTCATTCCAGTCCGATTTGCGAAAGAGTTCGTACCCTTAAAATAGCACAATCAACAAGGGGCGCGCTTCGAACGAGCAGCGCCCCCGCCCGGCGCTTACAACGCGCCGCGGCGGAAGCCGGCGGAGGCGCGGATGCAGGGCGGCGGGGTTGGAGGTCAGCAAGGCCGGCCGGGCGGCGGTCACTGCTGCAGCCGTTCCAGTTTGTCGCGCAGGGCGCGCAGCCGCGACAGTTCGACGCGCAGGGCGCGGAGCCGCGACAGTTCGGCGCGAAAGACGGCCCAAAGGCCGATTTCGAGGGCCAGCAGGATGGTCATGCCGACGATGAGCATGATCAGGGACTCTTTCAACTCGGCCATGAGGGGATCGCTCGATTATAGCCGCGGCGCGGCGGCAGCCATAGGCGCGGCGGGGGCTACAGGCGCGGCGGGGCAGTTGCGAGCGGCGGGCGGCGGGTGAAAACCGGAGGCGCCCGGCGCGGCGGCCGCGGGTCTAGCGCTCTACGAGTTCGGATGATTGGGCGATTTCTTCCACGCGGTCGCGCAGGGCGCCGACTTCGTTTTTCGCGTCGGCCGCTTCGACTTTGAGCTCGGTTTTGGTGTCGGCGATTTCGACTTTGAGTTCGGTTTTCGTTTCGGCGATTTCGACTTTCGTTTTGCCCATTTCGCCCGCCATGCGGCTTTCCAGAGCGCCCATGCTGCCCGTGAGTTCGACTCTCGTTTTGCCCATTTCGTCCGCCATGCGGCTTTCCAGGGCGCCCATGCTGCCCGTGAGTTCGGCTTTCGTTTCGCCCATGCTGCCCGTGAGTTCGATTCTCGTTTTGCCCATTTCGTCCGCCATGCGGCTTTCCAGGGCGCCCATGCTGCCCGTGAGCTCGGCTTTCGTTTCGCCCATGCTGCCCGTGAGTTCGATTCTCGTTTTGCCCATTTCGTCCGCCATGCGGCTTTCCAGGGCGCCCATGCTGCCCGTGAGCTCGGCTTTCGTTTCGCCCATGCTGCCCGTGAGTTCGACTTTCGTTTTGCCCATTTCGTCCGCCATGCGGCTTTCCAGGGCGCCCATGCTGCCCGTGAGCTCGGCTTTCGTTTCGCCCATGCTGCCCGTGAGTTCGACTTTCGTTTTGCCCATTTCGTCCGCCACGCGGCTTTCCAGGGCGCCCATGCTGCCTGTGAGTTCGGCTTTCGTTTCGCCCATGCTGCCCGTGAGTTCGGCTTTCGTTTCGCCGATTTCGCGGGTGGTCTGCCGCAGTTCGCGCAGGCCAGCGAAGCCGAAAGCGAAGACGGAGACCAGGATGGATACGCCGATACTCACGATGGCGATGAATTCCGGAGTCATGAAGTTTACCCGCTCGACAGTATAGCAGGCCGCGCCGCTTTGCGGCGCGGCAGGGGTTGGGAGGCCGCGCTTTACGGCGCGGCGCGGCAGGGGGCTGGAGTCAGCGCTCACAGCGCGCCGCGCTGGAAGCCGCCGGAGGCGCGGACGCGGCGCTGCGGCGGCGCTGCGGGGCGGGCGCCGCCGGCCGGCCCGCCGGTTTCAGCGGCGGTTTCGGCGGCGGCGGGCAGGCGGGCGGGGCGGTAGTCGAAGGTTTCGCGCGGGGTCTGGGCGGCGTGGATGCCGAGGAAGGCGGCCCAGGCGCGGTCGGAGTGGCCGTTGGCACCGGCGGCGGCATCGAAGCGCACGTTGCCGGCGGGAGTGGCGAGGCGGCGCAGACTGCGCCAGTCGGCGCGCAGGGCGGGGTCGTTGGCGGGGATGCGCAGGCGGCGGGTTTCGAGCGCTTGGCGGGCGAGCACGGCCAGATGCAGTTTGACGGGGGCGGTAAAGGCGACGCCTTCGACGCGGGCGGCGCCGTGGCGGCGTTGGGCGGCTTCGACGGGGGCTTCGCCCATGCCGGTGCGGTCGATGGCCGCGCGCAGCGGCCGATAACGGGCGAAAATTTCGTCGAGCGCGGCGGCCTGGGCGGCGAACGAAGCGCGGCGCAGCAGGCGCGTTTCGCGGGTCCAGAGCACGTCGCCGACCTGTTCCCAGACCCAGATGACGGCGAGGTGGCGGCGGCGGCCGACGTCCATGCCGACCCAGACGGGTCCGCCGGCGTAGCGGGCGGGGTTTCCGGCGTCGGGGTGTTCGCAGGAAAGGATCAGTTCGAGGGGCAGCCAGGCGCTTGCTTCATCGAGCCATTCGAGTTCGTATTCCTGAGCCCAGGCGTCGGGGTCGGCGATGCCGCGGCGCAGCAGTTCGACGTCGCGGGGCAGGCCTTCGCGCACGGCGCGGCGGATATCGACGACGTGGCGCGACCAGACCGAGCCGGTTTCGCCGGCGGCGGTCATCAGTTCGTAGAACATGTTGTCTTTGCCGTTGGGCGTGGAGATGACGCGCAGCTTGTGTCCGGCGGAGATGACGGGAAAAAGAGCGGCCCAGATTTTGCGCGAGTCGGCGTGGTGGGCGAACTCGTCGAGCAGGACGTTGGCCGAATAGCCGCGGGCGGTTTCGGGGTTGGCCGGCAGGGCGCTGACGCGCGAACCGCCGCGCAGGCGGATTTCGAGGGCGCGGGCTTCGTCGAGGCGGAAGTCGATGCGGCGCGCCTTGAAGGCCGCTTGCAGGGCGTCGAAATGGCGTTTGAGGCCTTCTTCCACGGCTTCGCGGGCTTGGCGCTCGCCGCGCGAGAGGATGACCCAGCGGACGCGCCGGCCGGCGGCTTCGGCGGCCAGGCAGTCGATGGCGATTTCGAGGGTGCCGGTCCAGGTTTTGCCCGTTTGACGGGCCATCATGCCGATTTTCAAGCGGGAGGAATCGGCCAGCCACTGCCGTTGATACGGCAGGGCGATTCCCGCGCCGGGCGCGGCGGTCGGCGGCTTGCGGGTCACGGCTCGCGAGGGCGCCGCGGCCTAGCGGTCGAGCAGGTGGCGGTGGATGATTTCCAGGCCGCCGCGCAGGCCTTTGAGTTCGCCTTCGACGCAGGCCAGGCGGCCGTCGACGTCGTTGACGCCGCCGGCGATGCGCTGCATGTCTTCGTGCGTGGGGCCGCGCAGGCGTTCGAGGGCGGCGAGGCGGCCGTCCATGTCGCTGAGGCGTTCATCGACGCGGGCGCGCCAGTCGGCGGAACGGCGCATGTCGGCGGTGGCGCGCTGCCAGAGCGCGGCGAGTCCGCAGGCGATGGGCACGAGCACGGTCAGCGCGGGGATCAAGCGGTTGAGGTTGAAATCGTCCATCGTATCGATGCGGTATCGGCGCGCGTATCGGCGCGGATTGCGCAGCTTCGCTACCCGTTTTTCGTTGGCCGCCGCGCTTCCTCGATCTCCCTGCGCACCGCCGCCAGACGCGGCGACAACCGGTAGAGCGCCCAGGCGGACGCCCCCAACCCGGCGGCCCAACTCAGCCAGTCGCAGACCGACTTCAGCGCCGCGCCGCCCGCCGCGACGTCGAAGACTTCGCGCAGTGAAATGAAGGCGAACGAAAACGCCGCCGGCAGGATGAACTCCCACCAGCCGCGCAGTTGCGGCCACCATTTCGCGCGCCGTTCGAGCAGCCAGAAGCCCCACACGGCGATCAGATAGACGCCGCCGGACGAGAAGAAATGGATGATCGCCCGCTCGACGACGTGCGTCCAGTCGATCATGCGGGGGTCGATCACGGCTATCTCCTCTTGTCCGCCGGCGCCGAGAGCGACCGATCGCCGAACCACCAGACCACGGCCGTGGTGGCGGCGGCGGTGAGGGCGCGGGCGAGGTATTGGCCGGTTTCGGCGGCTTCGGCGGGGGGCAGCGCTTCGGGCAGGCTGCGCCACAGGGAGAGCACGGCGGCGAGCAGGCCGACAGTGAGCGCGGGGCGCATCAGCGCGCGGACGGACTGCACCCAGGCGGGCAGCGCGGACGCCGCTCCCGCCGCCGTATCGTGGGCGATCGAGGCGCGCAGGCCGTCCCATGAACCGGCGGCCGCGGCCAGCGCGATTTCCTGTTCGGTCTCTTCGGCGGCGGCGGCGCGTTGGCGGTCGAGCAGGGCGAGTTCATGCGCCTGTTCGGCAAGGCGGCGCTTGTGCTCGGCTTTGGCCTGCAAGTGGCGGGCGCCGACCCCGACGACGGAGCCGACGAGGCCGAGCAGTCCGCCGGAAGCGGCGTCGGCGGCGAGGGCGAGGGCGTTCACGTCCATAGGGCGAGGATATGCGGCCCGCCGTTTGCCCAGCAGGCCGGACGAGGGCGGCAGTCGAGATGAATGAACGAGCGCTACAGGCCGATGCCGCGGAAGCCCGCTTCGCGCGCCGCGCCGAGCAGTTCGCGGCGCGGAATCGATCCGTCCGCGCGCAGATCGAAGGCGTCCCCGACCTTGTGCCGCGACAGCGGCGCGCCGCCCACCCGCGCGTTGTGCAGCGGGTCGCGGTAGGCCGAATGCACGACGAGCGGCCGCCCGAGCAGCCGGCGCAGCGCGTCGAGGCGTTGGCCGGCGGCGATGACCAGGCGGATGGAGCCGTCTCCGCGCGAGGCCATTTCACGGGGCGAAAAGTACGCCGGCGGCCAGGCCGCGCGGCGGACGCCGCGCCAGTGGGGAGCGTGGAGCGCGCCTGCGGCTCGCTCACGCTCAGGGGTCAGGGGTTGGGGATCGGGGATCAGGGCCGCTGCGGCTTCGCCGCCGGGGGCGGGGGGCATGCGCTCAGGTTGGCGCGGAGACGGCGGCTGAGGGAAGGGGAAGGATTTCAGGGCCGCGCCGCAAAGCGGCGCGGCAGGGGTTAGGGGTTAGGGAAGGTCTGAATAATAGCGTAAGAGGGGCAGAGGAAGGATGATGTTGGCGGATGGGGGCGGTTGAGGAGGGGTTTTCATCGAGATTTGCATGGAAATTGTGCTGATTTTGGCCTCCAGGCAACAGTTATACCACCGTTTCAGCGGCTTCGAGCCGCTGTGGACGCACTGCTCCTGCGTTGCGCCGCTCAGGCTGCGGCATAACGCTCGGCAATGAGCAGATTGGCCAAGCCGAATAACAGGCTGAGCCGTTCCCTGTTCTTGGCCAAGCCGCGATAGCGCACCTTCGCGTAGCCGAAGCGCCGCTTCACATACAAAAACGGATGCTCCACCTTGGCCCGCACCGCCGCCTTGCGCCGCTCCGCCTGCGCCGCCGCGCTGCCCGCCGCCAACTGCCGCCGCCGGCCGGGCCTCATCGCCACCTGCCAGTCCAGCGCACGCTCCCGGTGCTCCGGCCGTTTCTCCACTCCTTGATACCCGGCATCTCCGTGTACTTGCTCCTCCCCGCCGTGCAGCAGCCGCCCCACTTGCGTCACGTCCGCCACGTTCGCCCCCGTCGCCGCCACGCTATGCACCAGCCCCGTACCCGCGTCCACCCCGATGTGCGCCTTCATCCCGAAATGCCACTGCCGCCCCTTCCTCGTCTGCTTCATCTCTCCGTCCCGTTCCCGCTTGCGGTTCTTCAACGACGACGGCGCTTCTATGATGCTCGCGTCCACGATCGTCCCTTTCTGCAAGCGCAACCCCTGCGCCTCCAAGTGCCGGTTGATCTCCGCCAACAACTCCCCGCCCAACTCGTGCTTCTCCAGCAAGTGCCGAAAATGCAAAATCGTCGTCTCGTCCGGCAGCGGCTCGGCCAACGACAAACCCACGAAACGCCTCACCGACTCGAGCTCGTACAGCATGTCCTCCATCCCCGGATCACTCATGTTGTAGAACAACTGCACGCAGTGGATGCGCAGCATCGCCGACAACTCGTACGGTCGCCGCCCCCGCCCCGCTTGCGGGTAATACGGGCGGATGCGCTCCTCCAGCCGCTGCCAGGGAATCAACGCCTCCATCCGCCCTAAGAACTTCTCCCGCCTCGTCTGTTTTTTCTTCCCCTCGTACTCCATGTCCGCAAACGTCCGTTGGCTCATCGCTCTCCCCCTTATTCTCCGTGCCTTCCGCACCCCTCTATTATCCCAACCCGCTGTGCTCTTGTTCAGAGGTTCCTTAGGGGTTGGGGGTTGGGGGTTGGGGGTTGGGGGTTGGGGGTTGGGGGTTGGGGGTTGGGGGTTGGGGGTTGGGGGTTGGGGGTTGGGGGTTGGGGGTTGGGGGTTGGGGGTTGGGGGTTGGGGAAGACGGGGACGCGCCGCGAAGCGGCGCGGCAGCCGCCGATTCCATGCTGCAACAGGAAACGGCGGGCGGGCGGCTTCCCCGCCGCGGCCCGACCCGTGACCGCCGCGCACAGCGCGGCCCGACCCGCGCCCGCCGCGCGCAGCGCGGCCCGGCAACCGTATAATTCCGCATATGCTGCAAACGACGACGCGGATACTGCTGACGGGCGGGATGCTTGCCTGGACGGCGGTTTGGGCGCCCGCGGCCTGGGCGCAGGACGCAGCGAACATCGTGCTGATCGTTTCCGACGATCAGGGTTACGCCGACATCAGTTGCTACGCGCATCCGGACGAAGTTTCGACGCCCAATCTCGACCGCATCGCCGCCGGCGGCGCCCGCCTGACCAACGGCTACGCGAGTTGTCCGGTGTGCGCGCCGACCCGCGCCGGCATTCTGACCGGACGCTACCAGCAGCGTTTCGGCTTCTACACCGCCGCCGACTCCCGCGCCGGCCTGCCGCAAAGCGAAACGACGCTGGCCGACCTGCTCGGCGAGGCGGGTTACGCGACGGGCGTATTCGGCAAGTGGCATTTGGGCTACGCGCCGCCGTTTCGACCTCTGGAGCGGGGTTTCGACGCGTTCTACGGCTTTCTCGGCCACGGCGGCCACGATTATTTCGACCTTTCCATCGCCGACGAGATTCGCTCGATTTACCGCGGCCGAAAGGCCGTCAGCGACACGGGCTATCTGACGCGCAACATCACACGCGAGGCAGTGGCCTTCATCGAGGCCAACCGCGATCGGCCGTTCTTCGCCTACGTGCCCTACAACGCCGTCCACAACCCCTTGCAGGCTCCCGAAGATTACGTGCGGCGCTTCCGCAACGCCGACCCCAAACGCAACACCTATCTGGCCATGCTGGCGATTATGGACGAGGGCGTAGGCGAGATACTCGACGCGCTGCAGCGCTTGAATCTGGCGGAAAATACGCTGGTGATTTTCCTTTCCGACAACGGCGGGGCGCGGGGCACGACGGCGCGGAACGGCGTCTTGCGCGGCTACAAGCACAGCGTTTATGAGGGCGGGATTCGCGTGCCCTTCCTGCTGCGTTGGCCGCGGCGCATCGCGCCCGGAACCGTCTCCGACGAGCCGGTGATTTCCATCGACGTTTTCGCCGCCGCGCTGGCCGCGGCCGGGCTGGCGCCGCCCGAGGATCGCATCATCGACAGCCGCGGCATCCTGCCGGCGCTGCGCGGCGCGGACGGGCCGCCGCTGCACGAAGCGCTTTACTGGAACTGGATCGACCGCGGCTCCGAACACGGCTGGGCCGTGCGCCGGGGCCGCTGGAAGCTGCTGGCCGACAAGGGCGGCCTGGAACTCTACGATCTCGATGCGGACGTCTCCGAATCGCGCAACGCCGCCGAGGAAGAGCCGGAAGTGGTCGAGGCGTTGCTGAGCCTGTACCGCCGCTGGCAATCGAAAATGGAGGGCCGCGCCGCTTTGCGGCGCGGCAGGGGTTAGGGGTTGGGGAAAACGGGGCCGCAGCTTGACCCGCGACCCGCCGACCCGTGACCGCCGCGTGAAACGCGGCACGCGACCGCCGCGCACAGCGCGGCCCGCGCTTGCGCTATAGTAATGGCCGAGGGAGAAGATATATGCCGACGTTGATGGAGCCGCCGCCCGCCGAAGAGCAATCGGGCGAGCTTTTCCGTGCCTTGTGCGACGCCGGAGCGGATGCCGAAACGGCTTACCGCGTCGATAGGGAAGTGCGCTTGCAAGCCGGGCAGAACGTCATCGCGGCAATCCATGCCTCCGCGGCTGAAACCAGAGCCGAGGTCAATGCCCGTTTTACCGAGATGAAGGCCGAAAACAACGCCCGCTTTCGCGAAATGATGGCTGAAATCAAGGCCTTGCACAGCCGCGTCGACACGCAGCAGCGGGTGGTATGGCCGCTCCTCGCGCTGTTGGCGACGACCATCTTCAGCATGCTCTACCGCTTCATCGCCGACAATTAGCGCCGCGGCGCCCACTACCGCCAGCGGGCATGAAAGGAATCAATGGCCAGAATTAGCGAAACCGACCGCCGCTTGATCGTCGTCGAGGACGTCTCCAAGCGCACCCTTGACCTGCTCACGCAGCACATGGCGCGGCAAGAAGAACACGACCGCGCCGCCGCCGAGCGTGTGGACGCACTGGCCGAGGCGCTGAAGGCCATGACCGCGCGGCAGGACGCCATGGCGAGCAAGCAGGACATCATGCTCGCGCGGCAGGACGCCATGGCCGAGCGGCAGGACGCCATGGCCGAGCGGCAGGACGCCATGGCCGAGCGGCAGGACGCCATGGCCGAGCAACTGAACGCTCATGGCAAGCAAATCGACACTCTGATCGAAGGTCAGCGAAAAACCAACGAGACCTTGACCGCCCAAGGCAAGCAGATCGAAGCTCATGGCAAGCAAATCGACACCCTGATCGAAGGTCAGCAAAAAACCAACGACACACTGAACGTCAGAGGCAAGCAGATCGACACTCTGATCGAAGGTCAGCGAAAAACCAACGACACCCTGAACGTCAGAGGCAAGCAGATCGACACCCTGATCGAAGGTCAGCGAAAAACCAACGACACCCTGAACGTCAGAGGCAAGCAGATCGACACCCTGATCGAAGGTCAGCAAAAAACCAACGACACCCTGAACGTCAGAGGCAAGCAGATCGACACCCTGATCGAAGGTCAGCAAAAAACCAACGACACCTTGAACGTCATCCTCGACAAGCTCGACCGCCGCGCCCCCTAACCCCCAACCCCTATTCCCTAACCCCTGCCGCGCCGTCAGGCGCGGCCCCCCCTCCCGCCAAACGCAGCCTCGGCGGGGCGGCGCCGGCGCCGAAATTGAGGCGCGCGAAAGGGGCGATCAGGTCGCGCTGCAAGGTGGCCGCCAACTGGCGCGCGTCCGAGGCCAGGATGTCGCCGCGCACGGCGTTATGCACCTCGGCCTGCGCCCGCGAAGAACCGTCGTCGGTGGTCATGGTCTGGCCGAGCACGGCTTTGGATATCTGGCTGTCCATGTAGCGGGCGAGGTCGCGAAAAACGTCGGCGCCGGCGCGCGAAGAGGGTTGGTGAAACTCGACGCGCATCGAATCGGGCATGACCGCAGCCGCGTCGGAACCCAGGTTGGCCACGGCGCCGATAAGCGTTTCGATATCGCTTTCGGCGGCGTCGGGACCGTAGCGGCCCAGGCGCAGGGGCATGCCGTAAACTTCGGCGAAAGCGGTCCAGTCGGTGAGCGCGTACGATTTGATCAGACAGGCGGCGGCGACGGTGCGCGCCAGACCGGCGCGGACGGGCAGGCCCGAACGCAGCCGCGGCGCGTGAACGATCCACTTGTCGGCGGCGAGCGGCCGGCCGGCGGCGCCCTGGTCGTCGAGCAGGCGCAGCGTGCGCCCGTCATGGAGATCCCAGGCGAACCAGCGCGGGTCGCGCCATTCGCAGCGTTCGGGGAGCCACCGGGCGCCGCGCCGCCAGGTGATTTCGACGGCGGCGAAGCCCTTGCCCAGAGCGTCGAGGCAGTCTTCGACAAGGGCGGGAAACTGGTGGCCGGCGACGATTTCGCGGACGGCGGCGGCGGCTTCGGCGCCGCGCGCGTCGGACGAAGCCGGTTCGACAACAGGCTCGAGGGCGGAAACGGCGCGCTTGCGCACGCCGAGCACGGCGGCGTAGTGGGCGTCGCGTTCCTCCAGTTCTTCGGCGAGAGTCAGATAATCGCGGTTGCGCCCGGCGTCGGCTTCGCGCAAGATGGCGCGCAGGCGGGCGGGAGTCAGAGCCGCGCCGATCGGCGCGGCGGGGGCCCGTGGATAGGGTTTGGGGAACAGGGGCGCGCGCTGCGCGCGCCGCGGCGCGGCCTCCATGCGCTCAGCTTGGCAAAGGCCGGCGGCGGCGAAAAGAGCGAAAGGGTTCGGGGCCGCGCCGCAAAGCGGCGCGGCAGGGACTAGGGGGCCGCGCCTGACGGCGCGGCCCCCAATTCGACCACGACGCGCGCGGCGGCCCCGCCGGCGATCCGCGCTTCGCCGCGCAAGCCGGCGTGGACGGTCAGCGAACAGCGCGACGAAGCGCGCTTCACGCGGTCGATGGCCGCGCTCAACGAAGCCCTGTCGTCAAGCACCAGCGCCGCCGAATTGTAAATCGTCACGGCAAAATGCAGCGGCCGCGGCTCGGCGTAGTCGTAAATCGCGCCGATGCCGTCGAGCAGCCGCTTGACCGCCGCCGGCGTGCCCTTCAAACGATGAACCTCTACCGCCCGGGCAAGCACCGCGCGCCGAACTTCGACCGGCCAATCGGCGCCCCATTCCTCCACCGCCAACGCCTCGGCCAACAAGGGCAGCGCCGCCTCGGGACAGCGCTCCGGCGACCACATATCGGCGATCGGCAGGGGAACCCCGCCCAGCCGCCCCAGCGCCAAATCGAGAGCGCGCTCGAAAGCGGTCGAATTGGGCGGAAGCAGGGACGGGCCGCGCTGCGCGCGGCGGTCGCGGGTCGGCGGGTCACGGGTCACGAGTCAAGCAGCGCCGCGCGCGGCAGTCGCGGCGCGGCCTCCATGCGCTCAGCTTGCCAAGGCCCGCGCGCAGGGGAAAAGAACGAAAAACTTCAGGGCGCGCGCCGCTGTCCCGCGGCGGCGAAGCCGCCGGCGACTGCCGCGCCGCTAGGCGCGGCCCCCTAACCCCTAACCCCTGCCGCGCCGCTAGGCGCGGCCCTCACTCCACGGCAACCGTGACGCCCGATTGGCTGCTTGCGCCGCCGACGGCGAGGCGCAACTCCGCCGCTTCCGACGGCGGCAGCCACGTCGGCAGTTCCACCGCCACCACGTTGACCCCGGCCAGGTCCGGGGCCAAGCCCGAAAAGCGGACGCTCTCCGCAGGCAAGGGCCAACCGCCGACCCAGACCCGCGGCCGCGCCGCCGTATGCCGCAGCACCACGTTCGAGCCGTCCGCCAAACAGCCCCCGTCCGGCAAGCACGAGTTCATGCCGTCGGCGATCGGCGGCTCCACCGCGCCCAGGCCCGTCGCGTAAATCTCCAGCACGTCCCCGCCCCGCGCCGGGCGGCTGCCCGCGCTGAAACCCAGCGGGGCCGCCAGATCCGTCGTCCCCGCAAACACGGCCAGCGCCTGCCCCTGCCCCTCGCCCGAGACGGTGAACACGCCCGGCGCGTGCGGCGCGGTCCAGAAGCGCCGCGGGTAGCTGCTCTCGCCGCCGGATTCCACGACGACCTCCGCCAACGCCAAGCCGCCCGCCGCCGCCGCTTCGCCGGCCGGCGCCCAAGGCAATTGCGCCTCGATGCGCCGCGGCTCGACCGCTATCAGCGGAACGGCCGCCCCGTCGATCAGCACCCGCGCCCCGCCCAGCGTCGTCGGCAGCGGGAAGCCCGCCGCTTCCATGCGCCCGCCGGATGCGAAATTCACCCCCTGCACGACAACCAGCGAGCCGGGCGCCGGCGGCAGCAGCCGCGGGCCGAACAGTCCGGGGTCGCCGTAAGCGCTCATCCGCGCCGCGCTGAATACGCCGCCGCTCTCCGTCACCGCCGGCCCCGTCGGCGGGGGAACCTCCAGCACGATGCGGATCGCGGACGTGATGCGCCCGCCGGAGCGGATGTACAGCCGTCCGCGGTGGGTTCCCGGGCGCAGCCCCAGCGGGTTGACGGTTACGCGCAGGGTAATCGTCTGCCCCTCGGCCAGGCGGCCCCTGTACTGGGCCATGTTGCCGTCCGCCGGCGAGACCTCGATCCAGCGCGCGCTGGGCAGCGCCTGGAAGTCCACGGCGCCGCCTTCGGCGCGCAGCGTCAGCGTCTGCGGCGCCGGCGCGGAGGAATCGGCGCCCGGCGCGAACGCCAACTCGGAAACGCCCACCGGCTGCGCCGCCGGCTCCGGTTCCGGCGCCTCCGTTACGACCGTCTCCGGCTCCGGTTCCGGCGGCGGAGGAGGCGGAGGGCAGGGCGCGCCCAACTCGAACACCTTGCGGAGGCGGTGGTTGTTGAAGTCGGCGATGTAGAGGCTGCCCGCGCAATCGAACGTTATGCCGGTGGGGGCATTGAATCGAGCCGAAGTTGCCGCGCCCCCGTCGCCGCCGAAGCCGGCGCTTCCCGTGCCCGCGACGGTGGAGATATTCCCCGTCGCGGCATCGACTCTGCGGATGCGGTGGTTGTTCGACTCGGAGATGTACAGGTTGCCCGCCCCGTCCGCCGCCACGTCGTAAGGCGAGTTGAGTTGAGCCGAAGTTGCCGCGCCGCCGTCGCCGCTGAAGCCGGCGCTTCCCGTGCCCGCATAGGTGGAGATATTCCCCGTCGCGGCATCCACCCTGCGGACGCGGTTGCCGGCTGATTCGGCGATGTAAATGTTGCCCGCGCCGTCCGCCGCCACGCCGGTGGGGGTGTTGACCGCCGCCGAAGTTGCCGCGCCGCCGTCGCCGCTGGAGCCGGCGGCTCCCGTGCCCGCGATGATGGTCATCATGCCGTCCGGGGCTACCCTGCGGATGCGGTTGCTGCTCGTATCGGCGATGTAAATGTTGCCCGACCCGTCCGCCGCCAAACCGTAGGGGGAGTTGAGAAGCACCGACGTGGCCGGGATGTTGTTGCCCGTAATGGACGACCCGCCTCCCGCAAAGATGGTGACCGCGCCGGCCGGGGTTACCCTGCTGACGCGGCTGAAGCTCGTATCGGAGACGTACAGGTTGCCCGCGGCGTCCACCGCCAAGCCGTTGGGGCCGCTGAGGCTCCCCGCCGCGCGGGTGGAGATATTCCCTGTCGCGGCATCCACCCTGCGGACGCGGCTGTTGGTGTAATCGGCGATATAAATATTGCCCGCGGCGTCCGCCGCCGCGGCGCTGGGGTTGTTGAGCCGCGCCGACGTCGCCGCCCCTCCGTCTTCGCTTGCGCTGTAGCCGCTGGTTCCCGTGCCGGCGATCGTGTCGATGTTTCCGGCGGTCTGCGCCGGGGCGGTTGCCGCCGCCAAGTGGAGAGCGATCGCCGCCAAGGCGGCCGCCGGCGGCGAGTGAAGAACGCGAGTCCCGCGCCCGCGCGAAAACCCCGCCTTGCCCGCGGCAAGCCGAGCG
The DNA here is from genome assembly GCA_965242705.1 of Bryobacterales bacterium. GTDB lineage: Bacteria > Acidobacteriota > Terriglobia > Bryobacterales > UBA6623 > CATQHP01. The sequence goes on along the minus strand of OZ251486.1, from coordinate 1,492,280 downwards.
CGGAAAGCAGACGAAAGGGAAAGAAGAAGCCGTAGGTCAGAGAGCGCAGAGAGCGCGCTTCTCCTTATACGGACTGACGGACTGACGGACTGACGGACTGACGGACTGACGGACTGACGGACTGACGGACTGACGGACTGACGGACTGACGGACTGACCTGTTCTCATGATACATCCTTCTCACCTCTCCGCGCAACAAGAAATCCGCCGCGGCCTCAAAAATACCATCCGGGCCGCAACCGGAAACTCTGTTCTACACCACCCCGCGCAGAGGTGTCAAGCCGGGCCGCGCGAAGCGCGGCGGTCGCGAGTCGCGGGTCAGGCCGCGCTTCGCTCGGCGGGTCACGAGTCGCGGGTCGGGCCGCGCTTCGCTCGGCGGTCGCGGGTCGGCGCGGTGTTGGGCGGGGCGTGCCGGGTGGTTCGCCCGCTGCCGGAGTATGCGATCGAGCGCATCGAAACGGGGCAAGAAGGAGCCGCGCCTGACGGCGCGGCAGAGGATAGGGGTTGGGGGTTAGAGATTAGGGAAGAAGGGAGGGCGAATGGCCGGGATTGAACGATTCGAAGACATGAAGGCTTGGCAAAAGGCTCGAGAGCCGGCGCGCAAAGTCTATGCGCTGTCGAACGAGGGCGCATTTTCTCGAGATTTCGAGTTGCGCGGGCAGATTCGGCGGGCCGCGGTTTCGGTGATGTCGAACATTGCGGAAGGGTACGAGCGCGGCGGGGGTGCGGAGTTTCAGCGATTTTTGGCGATAGCCAAGGGGTCGGCGGGGGAAGTGAAGGCGCAGTTGTACATTGCTCTGGATGCGGGTTTTATCAGCAAGCCTCGTTTCGACCAATTGTATCGCCTCTCGACGGAAACAGGGAACTTGATCGGCGGGCTGATGCGTTACTTGAGCGGCGGCCGCCGCTCAAAGCGCGGCGGGGCCTGACCCGTGACCTTCCGACCCGTGACCCGCGACCGCCGCGCGCAGCGCGGCCCGCTATGATGGCAGAGACGCTTACGATATCGACTTGACGCAGCACTACGGAGACTAGGAGAATGATTGCCGGATTGAGCCCCGATTCGTGGCTGCACTGCGATCCGTTGCATCCCGGCGAGCTTATCGCGCCCCATATCGAACCCGCCGACGATTACCCGGGGATGTCCGTCGCGGAAGCGGCGCGCAAGCTCGGCGTTTCCCGTTCGCGGCTTTCTCGCGTACTCAAGGGCAAGGGCCCGATCACGCTCGACTTGGCCATGAAGCTCGAAGCCGTGGGCTGGGCGACCGCCGACCACTGGGTGGGACTCCAGTCCCACTACGACCTTGCTCAGGAGCGCAAGCGTCTGAACCGCCCGCTGACTCAGGCTCCGGCTTGGATCGAAGGGCAGGCATTGCTGCGCACCGAAGAAGAGGGGGCCGCGCCTGGCGGCGCGGCAGGGATTAGGGGCTGGGGGTTAGGGGTTAGGGAAGAGGGGGCCGCGCCTGACGGCGCGGCAGCCGCCGATTCCATGCAGTAACGGGAAGCGCTGGGCGGGCGGCTTCGCCGCGGCGCATTGACCCGTGACCCGGCGGTCCGCGACTCGCGACCGCAGCGCGAAGCGCGGCGCCCTAACCCCTGCCGCGCCGCTAAGCGGCGCGGCTCACCCTGATCTCGCTGCAGCGCGCGGCGGCGGTTGCCGCGGGCGCGATATCGGCCGCCGGCGAGGCGATGATCGACCGGCTCACGCCGGGAACGTGCAGCGCGGCATGGATGGCGTCGAGGCCGACGCGCCGGCCCAGGGCGTAGGCTTGGCCGACATATTCGCGGACGGCGGCTTCAGCGGCGGCGCGGACGGCTTCGGCCCCCGGTCCCGCAGCCTTGACCGTCGCCCGGACGGCGTAGGTGGAAACGGTTGCCGGCTCGACGGCCAGGCGGTCGCCAATCGGCCGCGCCGAGTCGGCCGAACAGGCCGCTTCCACGGCATCGAGCATGGCCGCGTACTTGGCCTCACAGGTCAGCCTGACCGCGCCCGCGTCGGCGAAAAGCAGCAACAGGCGATCGCCGGCTGCGATCGCGTCGAGCCAGGCCAGGCGCGGGTCGCCGGCGGGCAGGACGATGTACAGATAGCTCCTGCCGGCGGACTCCAGCGTGTCGGCGGCGGTGAGCAGCTCCACGCCGCCGGCGGCGGCGCGCGCAACGAAGGTCTTGCCCCGCCCCGCCCCGCCTGAGCCGAAATAGTCTTCCGCGCGGCCGCCGGGCGTATTTTCAAGGCGGATATGAGCGCGGCGGCCGGCCGACTCCCAGCGGAACATCGAGAGCACCGGACAGCCGGGGGTCATGCGCGAAGCGAGCAGCTTGCCCGACGCCGACAGAGAGGGGTTGGCGGCCGCCGCGGCGGCGCCGATATACACGTCGCGCGGAGCGGCGGCTTCAACCAGCACACGCTCGATCTCGCCCTTGGCCGCAGGCAGGGTATCGAGCGCAAGCGGAGCGCTGGAAGCGGCCAGTTCGGCGCGCGGCAGCACGGTGACCGTGACGTTGCCCGGCGAAGGCGAAACCGCGCGGGCGTCGGCGGCGTCGGGCGAGGCGTTGACGGCCAGGGCGCGGTAGGCCGCGGCCGGTCCGGCGGTGGAAGCGGAGGCCAGCGCGCCGACGGCGCGCGCGCGCAGGGCGTCGTCGTTTTCGCCGGCGCGCCGCGAAACGCCGTAAAGCGCGGCGACGTGGTCGAGATCGGCGCCCGCGGCGAAAGCCGGCAGCACCCGCCGCGCCGCGTCGTTGACCCGTTGGCGCAGCAGCAATTCGCGGTAGGCCGCCGCTTGCAGCGCCTTGTACGCCGGCTCGGACTCCACGTCGGCGCTGAACTCCGGCCAACGCCCGCGCAAATCGGCAAGCATGGCGGCCAGAATGCTCTCGTAATCGAGAGGCTCGATCACGTCGGGCGCGTGCCCGCGCAGCACGGTCAGCGAAGAACGGCCGTCGGATAGCGGGGCGGCGGAAAGCGGGGCGGCTGCGCCCCCGGCCTCGGGCTGCATGCCGTCCAGCATGGCAAAGGCGCAGAAGCGCCGACAAAGCAGAAACGATTCAGCGCCGCGCGAAGCGCGGCGGGTCGCGAGTCGGCGGGTCACGGGTCGCGGGTCGGGCCGCGTTTCACGCGGCAGTCGCGAGTCGGCGGGTCACGGGTCGCGGGTCGGGCCGCGTTTCACGCGGCAGTCGCGAGTCGGCGGGTCACGGGTCGCGGGTCGGGCCGCGTTTCACGCGGCAGTCGCGAGTCGGCGGGTCACGAGTCGCGGGTCGGGCCGCGTTTCACGCGGCAGTCGCGGGTCGGCAAGTCGCGGGTCGCGAGTCGGGCCGCGCTTCGCGCGGCGGTCGCGAGTCGGCGGGTCACGGGTCGGGCCGCGTTTCGCGCGGCAGTCGCGAGTCGGCGGGTCACGGGTCGCGGGTCGGGCCGCGGCGGCAAAGCCGCCGGCGACTGCCGCGCGAAGCGCGGCCCCCCTAATCCCTGCCGCGCTTCGCGCGGCCCGGCCTGCTTGCCATGCCATGCCCCGCGCCGTGCAATCTGCGCAAAACCGGCCCTTCGTCCATGCCCTGCAAGCCCGGCAACGTTCGAAAGTAAGCCCCGCGGCCCCGTCGAAATCGTCCGCCGCGATCGCGGTCTGGTCCAGGCAATCGTTACAGAACGGCCCGGACCTGTCGAACTCATCCCCGCAACCGCTACAACGCTGCGCCGTCCACGGTTGCCGGTTGCCGCGCGCCGTCCGCCGTCATGCTTGCCCCTCTACTGCCGCCGCGATCTCGTCTGCTTGCGCCCTCGTTTGTTGCGCAAATCCCGCCGCCATGTTCTTGTGTACTTCTCTCAGGCTTACCCATTGTTTACCAGTTTCCGCCGCTTCCGCCGCCGTCGTCGCTTCCGCCGCCGCGCGCACTGCCGCCGCCGTTTCCGCCGCCGTCGTCGCTTCCGCCGCCGTGCGCACTGCCGCCGCCACCTTCGCCCATGCCGCCGCCGCTTCCGTCCTCGTTGCCAATTCTTTCGCCGTTTCCGCTTGCGCCGCCGATGCTTCCGCCGCCGTTGCCGCTTCCGCCGCGCGCCGTCCGTCGTCCGCCGTCATGCTTGCCCCTCTACCGGTTGCGCAACGTCCGCCGGCCCGTATGGGGCAAATCTTGCCCCGCATACCATGCAAACCGGCAACGTTCGATCCGTCATTCCGGCCCCTCTTCAACGCCGAAAACCAGCCCCTCGTTGAAGCCTGGTTTTGTCCACTCGAAACCAGCGGTTCGGCCTGCGTAATAGGCGCTATTTCGCGCCGTGCTTGCCGCTTCACCCGCCCGCTTCGCCGCCGCTGTTTTCTTCGTGCCGCTTCCATCCTGTTGCCGCCGCGCCGGTCGCCGTTTCTCAAGCCTCCGCCGCCGCTTCCCATGCTTCCGCCTGCTGTGTTTCCCTCGTGCTTGCCCCTCGTTCGCCGGCCTGCGTAGGTCGAGAGTAGCCCCCGCCGCGCCGTCAGGCGTCCTGCCCATAGTAACGGCCCATCGCAACGGAAGGTCAAACGCAAGTTGTGAGGAAACCGGGGTGAGTCGGCGTCTCCCCCGACCCGCGACCGCCGCGCACAGCGCGGCCCGACCCCCGACCCCCGACCGCCGCGCGCAGCGCGGCCCGACCCCCGACCCGTGACCGCCGTGCGCAGCACGGCCCGACCCCCGACCCGCGACCGCCGTGCGCAGCACGGCCCGACCCCCGACCCGCGACCGCCGTGCGCAGCACGGCCCGACCCCCGACCCGCGACCGCCGTGCGCAGCACGGCCCGACCCCCGACCCGCGACCGCCGTGCGCAGCACGGCCCGACCCCCGACCCGCGACCGCCGTGCGCAGCACGGCCCGACCCCCGACCCGCGACCGCCGTGCGCAGCACGGCCCGACCCCCGACCCGCGACCGCCGTGCGCAGCGCGGCCCGACCCCCGACCCGCGACCGCCGCGCACAGCGCGGCCCGACCCGCGACCCGCGACCGCCGCGCGCAGCGCGGCCCGACCCGCGACCCGTGACCGCCGCGCGTAGCGCGGCCCGGCACTACCTTGCCAAGGCGGCCCGCTGCAAAGCCAACTGGTCGATGCCGTTGACCACCCGAACCATGTTCTCGGGGTCGATCTCGTGGATGGTTTGCCCGTCGATTTCCAGGCGGTAATAGCGCACGGCGACGGCGGCATTGAGCGCGGCCTTTTCGCCGGGTTTCCACGAACCGTAATCGATCTCCTTGATCAGGCCGCGCACCTTGACGGCAACCGCCTTGACCGCGCCGTTTTCGTCCTCGAGCGCGCCGCGGAAGGTCAGCGGCGTGCGCGCGCCCAGACGCAGCCCCCACAGCTTGAGCACCTCGACGTCGATCGCGCCGAGAACGAAACCGCACTCCAGTTTCTCCAGCCCCATGTCGAGCTCCACCGGAGCGTCCATGCCGCCGGCGCGGTGTTCCTCGGTCCGGATGGTCAGCTTGGGCGGGGTCATCTCCTCGACCTTGCCCGCGTAGCCGCGGCCGTCGATGAACAGATCGCAATTGCGCAGAACGTCGCCAATCATGAGTTTTTTCCTCCTTGCGCGGCCTTACTGGGCGCTGGAGCGCGGCCCCAGGGCGGCGGCGATGTATTTGTCGCTGAGCGCCGAGGCGAACGACACGCGCTCGGCGGGATAGGCCGGCGTGAACTCGATGCGGAAATAGACGCGGCCCGCCTGGATGTCGTCCGCGGAATTGCGTTCCGGGTCGGGTACGCACGAACCGCCCAGAATCGCCCCGTCGGCAACCAGGCCGCGCAAATAAGCGCGCACGCCCTCGGCCACGTCGTCGAGATAGGTCTTGACGATATTGCGGTCAACCGCCCAAAGATGCGAGCGCAGCAGCGCTTCGTCGATGGCGTCCGCGGTGCGCGCGACGGAAAGGAATGCCCATTTGGCGTCGGCCGAGGCCGTGCGGTTGCCCCACAGGCGGTAGCCCTGGGCGTGAACGATAGTGGCGACCTTGCCCGCGTTGAGCGCGTTGGCCTCGCCGCCGGCGTCGTTGATGTCGAAGGGAATGGGGCGCGTCGTGCCGGCCACGCCGGCGATGACGCGGTTGCTGGGGCTCCACCAGAAGCCGCGCTCGCGGTCGGAACGGGCGATGACCCCGGCGGCGTAGCCGGAGGCCGGACGGCGGGCGCTTCCGCCCGCGGACAAAACGGCCTTGACGCCCGGGTCGACGATGTAAACGCGGCGGCTGTCGAACAGCGCGGCGTATGCCAGAGCGTCGGCCTGGTTGGTGTCCGGACCGTCGAGCACGGCGACCGCGCGCATTTTGTCGGCGGCGGAGGCCAGCGCGGCGGCGACGGGAGCCGAGGTGACCACGCCCGCGGTGCGCAGCGCGCCGGCGGCGCCGCCCGTCCAGCCCGGAGCGATGAGCACCGCGGGGCGCATGCCCAGCGCCGATTCGGCCTGCGGCATGCGCGCCGCGGCGGGAGCCACCTGAGCGGCGCTGCGCGGCGCTTCGGTCAGGTAAACGTAGCCGACCTTGAGATCGGCGGCCGCCGTCAACGGAGTGGGCGAAGCGCCGCTGACGCGCTCGATTTCTCCGCTCGCCTCGTCGAGCGTGTAGTGGCTTTCGGGTACGGCGCCGGTGTAATCGACTTTCAGCGAGTCGGTTGCCCCCAGCGGGCTCGGCGCCGACGAAACCCGCTCCAGCGCGCCCGTTTCGAGATCGAGCGTGTACTTGGCCGCGGGAACGGTAACGCCGCCGCTGGTTTTGACGGTGACGCTGCCCGCCTCGATCGGCTTGCGCTTGAGCGCGGCGCGGCCGGCGGCCAGGGTGACGGCTTCGCCGTCGATTACTTCTTCGACGCCGGCGCTGCCGGGTTTGAGCGGACTGTGCGCCAGCGAGGCGCTGCCCGAGGCGAGGGTGACGGTTTCGGCTTCGACCGTCGTTTCGTTTACGGCCGTCGGCGGCAGCGCATAGACGGCGATGGGCGCTTCGGCCTGGGCGCGGACGGCGGCGATGGCGGCGGGAATCGTTCCGCCGCTCCATTGCTCGGCGTCGGCCGCGGCGCGGACGAGCGTCCACTGTTCGCTGGGGCCGGTTTCCGCCGTGCCCAGCAGGCCGATGACGGCGGCCCCGCCGGGACGCAGCGGGCGAATGCCCGAGGGGTCTTCGACGACTTCCACGCCGTGAAGAAACTGAGTGGCCATGTGGTGCTCCTTGGGCGCCGCGCCGCCGCCGCATGGCGCGGCTGGGGTTGGGGGTCGGCGGAGAGGCGGCGCGGCTGCCTGCGTTCAGCTTGGCAAGAGCGCAAAGACGCAAGCAAAGCAGAAACAATTCAGCCGGGCCGCGCTTCGCGCGGCGGTCGCGGGTCGGCGGGTCGGGCCGCGCTTCGCGCGGCGGTCGCGGGTCGGGCCGCGCTTCGCGCGGCAGTCGCGAGTCGCGGGTCGGGCCGCGCTTTGCGCGGCGGTCGCGGGTCGCGGGTCGGGCCGCGCTTCGCGCGGCAGTCGCGGGTCGCGGGTCGGGCCGCGCTTTGCGCGGCGGTTGCGGGTCGCGGGTCGGGCCGCGCTTCGCGCGGCAGTCGCGGGTCGCGGGTCAGGCCGCGCTTCGCGCGGCGGTCGCGGGTCGCGGGTCAGGCCGCGCTTCGCGCGGCGGTCGCGGGTCGCGGGTCGGGCCGCGCTTCGCGCGGCGGTCGCGGGTCGGGCCGCTTCGCGGCCTCACTCGACGGCGCCCTTATTCTACGGCAATGGTGGCGCCCGATTGGCTGATGCGGCCGGCGGCGGCGAGGCGCAACTCGGCGGCGTTTGACGGGGTCAGGTTGCGCGGGATTTCCACGACCACCAGGTTGACCCCGGCCATATCCGGGGCCAGGCCCGAAAAACGGACGTTCTCCGGCGACACCGCGTATGCGCCGATCCAGACCCGCGGGCGCGCCGCCGTATGCCGCAAGACTGCGTTCGAGCCGTCTTCGAGGCAGACGCCGTCCGGGGCGCACGAGTTCATGCCGTCGGCCAACGGCGGCTCCACCGCGCCCAGGCCCGTCGCGTAGATCTCCAGCATGTCCCCGGCGCGCGCCGGACGGCTGCCCGCGCTGAAACCCAGCGGCGCCGCCAAGTCGGTCGTCCCCGCGAACGTCGCCAGCGCCTGTCCCTGGCCCGCGCCCGATACCGTGAACACGCCCGGCGCGTAGGGGCCGACCCAGAAGCGCCGCGGCCAACTGCTCTCGCCGCCGGATTCCACCACCACGCTCGCCAACGCCAAGCCGCCCGCCGCTACGGCTTCGCCGCCCAGCGCCCAGGGCAACTGCGCCTCGATGCGTTGCGGGCCGACCGCCATGAGCGGAACCGCCGCGCCGTCAATCAGCACCCGCGCGCCGCCCAGCATCGTCGGCAGCGGAAAGCCCGCGTCCGCGATGCGCTCGCCCGTCAGGAAATTCACCCCCTGCACGATCACCGCCGAGCCCGGCGCCAGCGGCAGCAACTGCGGCCCGAACAGCCCGCGCTCGCCGTAGGCTCTCATGCGCGCCGCGTTGAATACGCCGCCGTTCTCCGTCACCGCCGGCCCCGTCGGCGGCGGAACCTCCAGCACGATGCGCACCGCGGCCGTCACCCGCCCGCCGGAGCGGATGTACAGCCGCCCGCGGTGCGTTCCCGGCCGCAGCCCCGCCGGGTTGACCGTCACCGTCAGCGTGGTTTCCCCGCCCGCGGCCAGCCTGCCGCCGCGCGGCAAGGCCTCGATCCAGCGCGCGCTCGGTATCGCCCGGAAGTCGGCCGCGCCGCCTTCGGCGCGCAGCGTAATCGTCTGCTCCGTCGTCTCGCCGCCCTGCGCGGGCATGAACGACAAGGCGAACGACTGCGAAAATACCGCAGGATCCGGCTCGGGCGGCGAAGGCGGCGGCAGGTAAAAGGTCACCTTGCGGATGCGGTGGTTGTTGTGATCGGCGATGAGCAGATTGCCCAATCGATCCAGGAATATGTGCGCGGGCTCGTTGAGTTGGGCTTCCGCCGCCGGGCCGCCGTCTCCGCTGAAGCCTTGCGTCGTTCCCGCGACGGTGGAAATAGTCCCCGTGACGGCATCCACCTTGCGGATGCGGTGATTCCCGTAATCGCCGATGTACACATTGCCGAACCTGTCCACTTCTATGCCGGTGGGCGTATCGAGTTGGGCTTCCGCCGCCGGCCCGCCGTCCCCGCTGAAGCCTTGTGTCGTTCCCGCAATAGTGGAAACAGTCCCCGAGGCGGCATCCACCTTGTGGACGAGGTGGTCGAACGTCCTGGCGAAGTACAGGTTTCCCGAAGCATCCATCGCCAAAGGGTCGGGCGCGCCGCTGCTCCCTGTTACCGCAACGGTGGAGATATTCCCCGTGACGGCGTCCACCCTGCGGATGCGGTTGTTGTACGTATCCATGATGAGCAGATTGCCCGCTCCATCCACCACCAGCTCGGTAGCTATTTGTATCTGCGCCGCCGTAGCCGGGCCGCCGTCGCCGCTGAAGCCGGCTGACCCCGTTCCGACAACCGTGGAGACAATACCCGTGGAGACGTCCACCTTGCGGACGCGGTAGTTGTACGTGTCCATGATGTACACGTTGCCGGCGGCGTCCAGGGTCAGGCCGTAGATGTTGTTGAATTGCGCCTCTACGGCAGGGCCGCCGTCCCCGCTGAAAGCGGCAACCCCGGTTCCCGCGACGGTGGTTATCACGCCTGCCGTATCCACCTTGCGGACGCGGTTGTTGAACGTATCGGCGATGTACAGATTGCCGAACCGGTCCAATTCCATGTCCCACGGCTGATTGAGGTGGGCCGCCGTCGCCGGGCCGCCGTCGCCGCCGTAGCTTTCGGTTCCCGTTCCGGCAAGGGTCTCGATGGTCGGAACATCGACCGGGATGCCCTGCGCCGAGGCGGCTTCGCCGCCGATGAACAGCGCATAGTGGAGAATGCACAGCAACGCCGCCAAGCGCGCTTGGCGCCCCGGCGGACAGCGGAAAACGCGAGACGCGCGCCCGCGCGAAAGCCCCGCCTTGCCGGCGGCAAGCCGGGATCGGAGAGCAGACGAAAGGGAAAGAAGAAGCCGCGGATTAGAGAGCGCGGCGAGCGCGCTTCTCCTTATACGGGCTGACGGGCTGACGGGCTGACGGGCTGACGGGCTGACGGGCTGACGGGCTGACGGGCTGACGGGCTGACGGGCTGACGGGCTGACGGGCTGACGGGCTGACGGGCTGACGGGCTGACGGGCTGACGGGCTGACGGGCTGACGGACTGACCTGTTCTCATGATACATCCTCCTTACTGCTCCTCGCAACATGGGATCCCTATTCTGAAACAAAAATAACCTGTTTTGCAACAAAAAATCCGCGGCTCACCCAAAAAATCATCCGCGCCGCCCATGAAGCCCTGTTCTTCACCTTCCCACGCAGATATGTCAAGCCGGGCCGCGCGAAGCGCGGCCCGGCGGTCGCGGGTCGGGCCGCGCCTTGCGGCGCGGCAGGTCGCGAGTCGCGGGTCAAGCCGCGGCGGCAAAGCCGCCGGCGACTGCCGCGCCGTCAGGCGCGGCCCCCTAACCCCCAACCCCTAACCCCTAATCCCTGCCGCGCCGTCAGGCGCGGCGAACAAACGCCACTCCTCGCACGCTCTCGCCGGCGGGGATAAAACGGCAAATGCGCGAGCCTTCGCCGGTAACCTTGACCACGCCGCGGAAAACGTAGTTGTCGCGGCTGCTGCTGCGCCGCGTGCCGCCGGAATGCCAGGCCTGCGCGGTGGCCGAAGAAATGTGCCCGATGAATTTCGAGGTCAGCGCGGGCGCGGCGTCGTAGTTGGTCGGCCGCACGTCGAAACGCGCCCCGGTTCCCGCCGATTCGGGCGAATCGACTTCGCCTTCGATCCAGTAGGTTCCAGCGGCGAAGGCGACGGTAGCGGCGGCGTGGTTGACGGTGACGCCGCGGATCTCGCCGATCGGGGCGGAGAGATTGTAGTTCACCTCGCCGTCCTCGGGGTCGCTGTACGAAAAGGGCACGGCCATCACTTCCACGGCCAGATACCTCCCGATGGTGTTGGCGGTGAGCGCCGCCGTTTCGAGCGCGGTCAAGTCAGTGCGCAGCGCGTTCAGATCGCTGCGCAGCCCGGCAAGCAAACCGTCCTGCGCGGCGTCTTTGGCGGTGTTGCGGGCGATTTTCGTTTCCGCCGTCGAAGTCCGCAAGCGCAGCGCGGCGAGGGCGTTGTCGTGAGTGGTTTGCTGCCCGCCGAGACGGATGAGCGCGGCTTCGGCGGAGGCGATGCGCGCGGCCTGCGCGGGGTCGCCCAGGTTGACCGTGGTCGAAACGGAAACGGTGACATCGGCCTCGGCGGCCTGGATTTCCAGCACGCCGGCGACCGTCAGCGCGGCGCCGGGCACGGCGGCGGCCAGCGCCGCGCCGTTGTCCGTCCAGTAGGCCAGCAGAGTCAGCGCGCCCGATGCGCCCGCGCGCCCGAACAGCCCCGCTTCGGTAACCGAATAGGTTGCCGCGGGAGTGAAGTCGGCGCGGTAGGCGATCTGTCCGGCGGCTGCGGCGGCGCCCGAAACGGCGGCGCGGCTGCGTTCGTTGCGCAGAGCCGCGCGGCCGTCGTTGGCCGCGCCCTCGGCGCCGTGTCCGGAACCGAGGGCAAGATGCGTCAGGCGCACGGCCGCGGAGCCGGTATTGGCGCCGTCGGCGATCAGCGCGCGGCCGGCGGCCGTAAGGCGCAGCGCGTGAGCCATCGGCGCCATCATCCGCCCCGCGCGCCGCAGCGAACAAGGGGAAACAGTTCAGGCGCGCGCCTGCCGGCCCGCGCCAGGGGTTAGGGGTTGGGGAATAGGGCGCTGGCATTAGGCGCTGGGGGTGGGCGTTCGTGGGCGCTGGGCGCGGGGCATTGGGCGTGGAGCGCTGGGCGCTGGGCGCTGGGCGCTGGGCGCGGGGCGCGGGGCGCTGGGCGCGGGGCGTTGGGCGTTGGGGCGTGGGGCGCTGGGCGTGGGGCGCGGGGCGCGGGGCGCGGGGTGTTGGGGGTGGGGGTTGGGGTTGGGGTTGGGGTTGGGGGTTATCACGTCCCCCCGCCGCCCTTGTTCCCCCCTGCAACTTGCGTTCGACCTTCCATTACGATCGGCCTCTGCCATGAGCGGAACGCCCGCCCCCGGCGGCAAGGCCGCCGCGGCTGCCGCGCCGCAAGGCGCGGCCCCCTCTTCCCTAACCCCTGCCGCGCAAAGCGCGGCCCTCAGCTCTCTTTTCCCTGAAGCCGTGCGGTTCCCTCTTCCCTCAACCCGCCCGCTGCTTGTTCAGAGTCTCCCTGAGAAGGGTCTGCGCAAGAGGTAAGCGGAATCCGCGCCGCCGGCGGCGCGCTCGGCGGCGAACGTCGAACCCGTCCGCATTCATTCATTATCCGCCAAGTGCGCAGCGCCCCCCTCTTCCCTAACCCCTAATCCCCAACACCTAACCCCTGCCGCGCCGAAGGCGCGGCACTGAGTTCGGTTTGCCACAGCGCGCCATGTTCGGGCGCGTACTGCCCCGTGCGGATGCGGGCAATTTCATAGTCGGGCAGGGGGCGGAGGGCTACGCAGGCGCCGTCGATCATGACGCCGTATTTGCGGAACCAGAAGTCCAGGTTGTCCATGCCATGCGGCTCGCGCTCGGCGGGCAGATCTGTCTCGTCTTGCGGCCAAACGTGCAGGAAGAAGCGCGTCCGCGCGTCCTGCTCCGAGCACCCTTGCTTGATGTAAATCAACTCATTGCCCCGCCAAGAAACATCGAAACCGCCCTCGACCCGCGACCCGTGACCCGTGACCGGCGGCGGAGCCGCCCCGGCCGCCGCGCGCAGCGCGGCCCGATACGGATTCGGGCGGGGCGGGGCGCCCGTGTTTACCCTGAACACGGCGCCGTCGGCCGTTTGCGCCGCCGGCTCCAGGTTGGGGAGCGTGCTCAGCCAGGCTGCGCCATAGCCGGCAAGATTATCGCGGTACTCGCTTTCGAGCCAGACCACCCAAGCGCCGCGCGGAGCGTCGGCAAGCCTTGCCGCCGCCCGCTTCTGCCCGGCGTCGGGACGGGCATAGGCCGGCGGGTCTTGAAGTTCTTGAGGGGAAAGGGAAACTCCCGGCAAGAGTCGGTATGAGGCTCTTGTCCGATTGTACGTGGACAGCGCATTGGGTTCGGTGCTGTAAACGGTACCGCTCAGGGGGCCGCTGAGGGGGTCTGCGGAGGGGAGCGCCTCGATGTAACGCAGCGTCTCGGAATCGACAAGGGGCGGCATATTGTAGCAGTGGCGAGCGAGGAGTTCGGCCGCATTGATTTGGCGTATGCGGCGGGCATTGGCCGCGGCCTGCCCCACCGTCCACAGGCAAAGCGCCGCCATGACGGCGGCAGCCGGCAGCCCCCCCCCCCCCCCCCGCAATTCCGTTCCCGCCCGCGGCTCAGAAACCGGTCGAGCGCGAACGCCGCGAAGGTCAGCAAGGGAATCCAAAGCGGAAGCAGGAACCGCGCTTGGCCTTTGTTATTCAGATGGGGAGCATAGCCCGCCGAGACCGCGGCAATGAGCAGGACGAAATAGAGCAGCGCAAAACCGGCCCATATCCACGATGCGCTTCGCGCGGCATCGGCGCGTTGGTAACGATGTCGGCTTGCAAGCACGGCGGCGGCGATTGCGGCCGCCGCCGCGGCCCAGGCCAAGTCGAGATGCGTCCATTCCAGCAGAAAGACGAACGCTTGCCGCAAGACCACCAGCAACGGGCGGGGCCGCTCAAGCTCAAACCGTACTTGTCCGACGGAGCCCGTGAATGTGTCGAAGAGCAGATAATTGCGCAATATCCACAGAGCCGCCGGCAGGCACGCGGCCGACGTGAAGGCGGCGGCTTCCATTGCCCTCCGTTGCGGCGGCGCCCCTTGCCGCAAGAGCAGCGCCAGCCCTGTAAAAACGGGTACGACTGCGCCGATGTAGCGGGTCAGCGCGGCCAAGGCGCTCCACGCCGCCGCCGCGGCCAACGAGCGCCTCTTGCCCGCGGTCAGGAACTTGTCGGTTTCGATCAGCGCCAGGGTGGTTACCAGGATGAACGGGGATTCGGACATGTTTCGCGAAGCTATATCCGCCAAGGGAACGGAGAGGGCCAGCGCGGCGCAGGCCCAGGCCGCCGCAAAGCGGGAATCGAGCCTGCGGAGCAGATAGCGCCCGAAGACGAATACGGTCAGCCCGAAAACGGCGGCGTTGAGCGGCCCGACAACGTCGAGCGGGTCGAGCCGGAGCAAAGCGCCCGCCGCCAGCAGCAGCAGCGGATAGAGCGGAGACCAGAAAGTAAAGGGGGACTCGAGTCCCACGAAGCCCTCGCCGGCCGCCAGATTCCTCGCCGCAGCTATATATTGTGCGCCGTCGGTGGTCTGACATGCCCCGTAGCCGACCTCGCGCGCCAGCACGAGAACCGCGCCCAGGACGGCCGGCGCAGCGGGAAACAGGAGAGAGCCGGCGGCGCGCTCGGCGGCAAACGTCGAACCCGTGCGCATGATCCATTATCCGCCGCGGGCGGGGGCGGATTGCCGCGCCGTGCCCTCTTGCCGAAACGTACTGTTGCATATGGATGCGGGCGGCAGGCAGGGCGGCTCCCGCTGCTGCGGAAACGTTGTGCGAGAGGACGCCGCCGGCCAGTCGAATACATAACCGGGGGAACGCATACCGGGAAGCGGCGGCGCCGGCTCGTCTCCCCTGCCGAACGCCGCGTTTTCCTCAGCCCTCGACTATCGCCGCCAACTGCTTGTTCAGGGCTTTCCTAACCCCCAACCCCTAATCCCTGCCGCGCCGCCAAGCGGCGCGGCCCTATACTGTACAGAGGCGCCGCCGATGGAAAAGGGAATGCTCTTGATGGGACTCGTGGCCTCGTTTCTGCTGCTTGTCTTCCTGATTTCGGCCATGATTCTGGTGCGCGGAAAGCAAGCGCAGCGGCAAGCGCTGCGCGAAATGCTGGGCCTGCCGGACGAGGACGACGAAGAGGGCCGCGACGCCAACCGGCGCGGCAGGGGTTAGGGGGCCGCGCCTTGCGGCGCGGCCCGTGGTACAATAACCGCGCCGGCCAAGCAAGGAAACAACCGATGCCGACATTGATGGAACCGCCGCCCGCCGAAGAGCAATCCGAAGAACTCTTTCACGCCCTGCGCGACTCCGGCATGGACGCTGAAACAGCCCATCGCGTCGACAAGGAAGTCCGTTCGCAAGCCGGGCAGAACGTCATCGCCGCCATCCATGCCTCCACGGCTGAAATCAGAGCCGACAACAAGGCTCGTTTTGCCGAGGTCAATGCCCATTTCGTCGAAATGAGAGCCGAAAACGACGCCCGTTTTCGCGAAATGAACGCTGTAAACGAAGCCCGCTTTCGCGAGATGAGAGCCGAAAACGACGCCCGTTTTCGTGAAATGAGAGCCGAAAACGACGCCCGCTTTCGCGAAATGAGCGCTGAAAACGAGACTCGTTTTGCCCAGATGAACGCCCGCCTTCGCGAGATGAAGGCCGAAAACGACGCCCGCTTTCGCGAAATGAACGCTGTGAACGACGCCCGCTTTCGCGAAATCAAGGCCGAGGTTGCCGAGGTCAAGGCCGAGGTTGCCGCAGTCAAGGCCGAGGTTGCCGCAGTCAAGACCGAGGTCAAGGCCGAGGTTCGCGCCGTGCATAGCCGCATCGACACGCAGCAGCGCGTGGTATGGCCGCTCCTCGCGATGCTGGCGACAACCATCTTCAGCATGCTCTACCGCTTCCTCACCGACAATTAGGGCCGCGCGGCGGCTAGGGCCGCGCGGCGGCGCGGCAGCCGCCCATTCCCTGCTGCAGCAGGTTGACCGGCGGCGCAGCCGCCGCGACTGCCGCGCCGCCAGGCGCGGCCCCTCTTTCTCTTACAATAAATAGCCGTGCTCAGTTTTGCCGAAGAGATACTGCTGCTGATCCTCCACGAGGAATCGGGCGGCGCCGAAGCCCTGCCCGAAACCGTGTGGCGGCCCACGCTGGCCGGCGCCGCGCTCATGGAACTGGCCGTCGAAGGGCGCATCGACACCGACTTCGACAGCCTCACCGTCACCGACCCCGCCCCGCTCGGCGATACCCTGCTCGACCCCGTCCTGGCGCAAATCGCCGCAAACGCCGAACCGCGCGACGCCGCCTACTGGGTCGGCAAAATCGCCGAACAAGCCGAAAGCATCCGCGACCGCGCTTCCGCGCGCATGATCGGCAAAAGCATCCTGGCCTTCGCCGAAGACGGCTCGATCATCATCGAACGCCGCGTTTTCCGCACGCGCCGCTACCCCGCCCACAACGGCAAAGGAACGGAACAGGAAGTCCGCCTGCGCATCATGCGCGTGCTTTTCGGCAACGACATCCCCGAACCGCGCGACGTGGTGCTGATTGCGCTGGCCTCAGCCTGCGGACTGTTCCGGCGCATGCTCGACAAGGACGAGCTCGAACAGGCAAGCCCGCGCATCGCCCTGGTCGAAAAAATGGACCTCATCGGGCGCAAGGTGGTCGAATCGGTGCGGCGCTCGGAACGCGCCGCGGCCGCTTCGGCGGCGCCCCCGCCGGCGGACATCCCCGCAGTCAAGGGGCTGCCCTTCATCGGCAGCGCGCTCGCGGCGCGAAAAGACGGCGCCCGCTTCCTGGTCTCCAAACACCTCGAGCACGGCCCCGTTTTCGAAATCCGCCTGGCCGGAATCAAGACCGTCGTGCTGGCCGGCGTCGAAGCCAACCGACTGCTGGAAAAAAAAGGCCGCGTCTATCTGCGCGACTTCGATGTCCGACAGGATTTCTCCCGCGAATTGCGCATTCCCAAAATACTCGCCGCCGGCGACGGCAAAGACCACGCGCGCTGCCGCCAGGCGATGGCTGCGGCCTGCTCGCGAACGCGCTTCGAAGCGCACGCGCAAACGGCGGCGGACATCACCCGGCGAACGGTCGGCGAGTGGCGCCCCGGACAGTCGATGCCCGCCGTGCAGGCGCTGCGGCGCATCGCGGCCGCCCAGTTGAGCGTCATCCTGACGGGAACGCCGCCGGGGGAATACCTGGAAGACGTGATCGAGTATCTCGACACCCTGCTGACGGCGCAGGCGCCGCGCCGGCTGCCGATGCTTCTTCACGCGCGCAAATTCCGCCGGGCGCGTCGGCGCGTCGGCGAACTGTGCGGCAAGATGATCGCCGCGCACCAGCCCGGCGGGCCGCTGCGCGAGGCGGGCGATTGGATCAACGACGTGCTCGACCTGCACGAAACCGACCCGCAATTCATGCCCGAAACCGACTTGCGCGGCGCCTGCATGGCGCCCTTCCTGGCCGGCCTCGATACGGCGGCGGCGACCTGCGCCTTCATGCTCTACGAGCTGCTCAAGCACCCGCAAATCATGCAACGCGCAACGGCTGAAGCCGACGCCTTTTTCGCCGCCGACGGCAGCATGAGCGACCCGGACAAGCTCGACGTGCTGCGCCGCGCCGCGCTGGAAACGCTGCGGCTGTATCCGCCGGCGCCGGCGGCGATGCGCACGTCGGCCAACTCGTTCGATTTCGCCGGCTGCCGCATTCCGGCCAACAGCGCGGTGCTGGCCGCCAACGCGGCGCCGCACTTTCTGCCCGAATTGTTTCCCGACCCCTACCGTTTCGACATCGACCGCTATCTGCCGCCGCGCGAAGAGCACAAGCAGCCCCACGCCTATGCGCCGTTCGGCCCCGGCGGCCGCCGCTGCATCGGGGCGGGTTTCGCCGAGGCGCAAATTCCGTTAACGGTAGCGGCGATTCTGCACGACGCGCAGTTGGCCCTCGACCCGCCCGATTACGAATTGAAACCCTTCGGCCTGCCCGCCCTCCGCCCCGGCAAACGGCTGCGTTTCAGCGCCTCGCCGCGAAACGGCCCGGCAGACGTCGGGGGTTAGACCGCCCCGCCGCGCCGCAAGGCGCGGTCTGCTACAATGACGGGCGCCGGCCAAGCCGGGAAACACACCGATGCCGACATTGATGGAACCGCCGCCCGCCGAAGAGCAATCCGAAGAACTCTTTCACGCCCTGCGCGACTCCGGCATGGACGCCGAAACAGCCCACCGCGTCGACAAGGAAGTCCGTTCGCAAGCCGGGCAGAACGTCATCGCCGCCATCCACGCCTCCGCGGCTGAAACCAGAGCCGAGAACAAGGCTCTTTTTGCCGAGATGAACGCCCGCTTTCGCGAAATGAACGCCGTGAACGACGCCCGCTTTCGCGAAATGAGAGCCGAAAATGATGCCCGCTTTCGCGAGATGAAGGCCGACAACGACGCCCGCTTCCGCGAAATCAAGGCCGACAACGACGCCCGTTTTCGCGAAATCAAGGCCGAAATTGCCGAGGTCAAGGCCGAGGTTTCCGGTGTCAAGGCCGAGGTTCGCGCCGTGCATAGCCGCATCGACACGCAGCAGCGCGTGGTATGGCCGCTCCTCGCGCTGCTGGCGACGACCATCTTCAGCATGCTTTACGGCTTCCTCACAGGCAATTAGGGCCGCGCCTTGCGGCGCGGCAGGGATCAGGGGCCAGGGGTTGGCGATTAGGGAAGACGGCGCCGGGGCAAGGCGCGCTCAATGCCGTCATAAAGGCGTTTAAGAGCGCTTAATTCGCATTTAAGTTTTGCGCAGGCGGTTCAGCCGCTCCGCAAGCGAAAACCGCTCAGCGCCCCGCGTCAGCCCAACCCGCGGCCGCCGCCGCGCAGCGCGGCCCTACAATAGGCTTTGGCCATTCAAGGCTTCAAAAGCAAAACGCTCGAACGCTTTGCCGAGAAACGAGACGCGCGGCGATTGCCGGCCCAGCACTTACGGCGCATTGGACGCATTCTCGAAATTCTCGATGACCCGAACGCCTTGAAGGTTTTGCGCGAAACGAAAAACTGGCGTCTGCATCAACTCTCCGGCAACCGCAAAGGCGTCTGGAGCGTACGCGTTTCCGCGCGTTGGCGGATTACTTTTCGCTATGATGGACAAAACGCCTACGAGGTCGATCTGACGCAGCATTTCGGAGACTGAAACATGATTATCGGACTGAGCCCCGATTCCTGGCTGCGCCGCAACCCGTCGCATCCCGGCGAGCACGTCGCAGACCATTTCGAGCCCATCGACGACGACCCCGGCATGTCCGTCGCCGAAGCGGCGCGCAAGCTCGGCGTTTCCCGTTCGCGGCTTTCCCGCGTGATCAAGGGCAAGGGCCCGGTCACGCTCGACTTGGCCATGAAGCTCGAAGCCATAGGCTGGGCAACCGCCGACCACTGGATGCGCCTGCAAACCCGCTACGACATCGCCCGGGAGCGCAAGCGCCTCAACCGCCCGCTCACTCAGGCGCCCGCCTATATTCGCGAACAGGAACGGCTGCGCGTCGAAGCGGCCGAAGCCCAGGCTGAAGCGGCCTGACCCGCGGCCCCCTGACCCCCAACCCCTAACCCCTGCCGCGCACGGCGCGGCCCCGCGCGCTATGATGGCAGGAACGCTTGCGGTAGTTCGATGAATCACAGGGAACGCATTGCAGAGGCTTCGATTTCGGCGGCAACGAGCGGCAATTCCGCGTCCGCCGTCCCGACGGCGAACAACGCCTCGGCTCCGACCGGCGCCGAGATCGAAAATATCCTGATCTCCGCCGAGAAAATCCGGCAAAAGGTCGGTGAGCTGGGCGCGCAAATCGACAGGGATTTCGCCGGCGAGACCATCCACATCCTGATCGTGCTCGACGGCGGCTGCGTGTTCGCTTCCGACCTCGTGCGGGCGATTCGCGGCGACGTCATGCTGCACTTCATCAAGGCCTCGAGCTACGGCGACCGCACGACCAGCTCGGGCAGGGTGCGCATCAAGGGCGGCATCCAGTTCGATTTGAAAGGCAAACGCATCATCGTGGTGGACGACATCGTCGATACCGGCCGCACCGCCGAAGCGCTGCTCGCGCGCCTGGCCTTGTACGAACCCAGGGAAATCCGCTACGCCGCCCTGCTCAGCAAACCGGCCCGGCGCATGGTCTCCATCCGCATCGACTATCTCGGCTTCGAAATTCCCAACAAATTCGTGGTCGGCTACGGCATGGACCACGCCCAACGCTACCGCCATCTGGCCGACATCCATACGCTCGCCGGCGACCCCCAAGAGTAGGGCGCGCCGCAAAGCGGCGCGCCGGGGATCAGGGGTTAGGGAACCTCTGAACAAGCGGGCGGAAACGGCGGATGCCGCCGGCCGACTCAGCCCCCCCCCCCCGACTCAGAAACACTGCGCAGCCGTCCAGTACGAAGAGTTTCATCCACGAAAAAGAAGCGCTTCATGCACGGATTGTTCACCTTGTTCGCCAATGATCGCCTGAGATCACTTATTTTCGACGCCGCGCCGCCGAAATCGACCGGATGCCTTCAGATCTCTCTTCACTGAAGCCGTGCGGTTCCCCCCAACCCCTAACCCCTGCCGCGCCGCAAGTCGCGGCCCCCTAATCCCCAGCCCCTGCCCCGCCAAGCGCGCCAACCGTCTTCCCTAAGGAAGGTCTGAATAATAGCGTAAGAGGGGCAGAGGAAGGATGATGTTGGCGGATGGGGGCGGTTGAGGAGGGGTTTTCATCGAGATTTGCATGGAAATTGTGCTGATTTTGGCCTCCAGGCAACAGTTATACCACCGTTTCAGCGGCTTCGAGCCGCTGTGGACGCACTGCTCCTGCGTTGTGCCGCTCAGGCTGTGGCATAACGCTCGGCAATGAGCAGATTGGCCAAGCCGAATAACAGGCTGAGCCGTTCCCTGTTCTTGGCCAAGCCGCGATAGCGCACCTTCGCGTAGCCGAAGCGCCGCTTCACATACAAAAACGGATGCTCCACCTTGGCCCGCACCGCCGCCTTGCGCCGCTCCGCCTGCGCCGCCGCGCTGCCCGCCGCCAACTGCCGCCGCCGGCCGGGCCTCATCGCCACCTGCCAGTCCAGCGCACGCTCCCGGTGCTCCGGCCGTTTCTCCACTCCTTGATACCCGGCATCTCCGTGTACTTGCTCCTCCCCGCCGTGCAGCAGCCGCCCCACTTGCGTCACGTCCGCCACGTTCGCCCCCGTCGCCGCCACGCTATGCACCAGCCCCGTACCCGCGTCCACCCCGATGTGCGCCTTCATCCCGAAATGCCACTGCCGCCCCTTCCTCGTCTGCTTCATCTCTCCGTCCCGTTCCCGCTTGCGGTTCTTCAACGACGACGGCGCTTCTATGATGCTCGCGTCCACGATCGTCCCTTTCTGCAAGCGCAAACCCTGCGCCTCCAGGCGCCGGTTGATCTCCGCCAACAACTCCCCGCCCAACTCGTGCTTCTCCAGCAAGTGCCGAAAATGCAAAATCGTCGTCTCGTCCGGCAGCGGCTCGGCCAACGACAAACCCACGAAACGCCTCACCGACTCGAGCTCGTACAGCATGTCCTCCATCCCCGGATCACTCATGTTGTAGAACAACTGCACGCAGTGGATGCGCAGCATCGCCGACAACTCGTACGGTCGCCGCCCCCGCCCCGCTTGCGGGTAATACGGGCGGATGCGCTCATCCAGCCGCTGCCAGGGAATCAACGCCTCCATCCGCCCTAAGAACTTCTCCCGCCTCGTCTGTTTTTTCTTCCCCTCGTACTCCATGTCCGCAAACGTCCGTTGGCTCATCGCTCTCCCCCTTATTCTCCGTGCCTTCCGCACCCCTCTATTATCCCAACCCGCTGTGCTCTTGTTCAGAGGTTCCTTAACCCCCAACCCCTAACCCCCAGCCCCTGCCGCGCCAAGCGCGCCAACCCTCTTCCCTAACCCCCAACCCCTAATCCCTGCCGCGCCAAGCGCGGCCCCCCAACCCCTAACCCCTGCCGCGCCGCTTTGCGGCGCGGCCCCCGTCTCGATGCGCTCGATCGCATATTCCGGCAGCGGCGCGGCCGCCGTGCATCTGTCCCCGGCCGACACAACCCCGTGCTCCACGAAAAAGAAGTCCAGATTGTCGAACTTGTATTCCTCCCGGCGGCCGATGGGCAGGTCGGCCCTGTCCCGCGGATAAACATGCAGGAAAAACCGCGTCCTCACGTCCTCCGCCGTACACCCCTCCTTCACGTAAACCAGCTCCCGACCCCGCCAATAAATATCGAAACCTCCCCCGCTCGCCGCCGCTGCCGCCGCCGCCGCGTCCGGCGCGCGCCCGCTCTCCGCCGGCCGAGGCCTTCGGCGCGAAACGCGCCAGATGCCCCCGTCGTTCCCCTCCAACACCGTCTCCAGACTCGGCGACGCGCGCAGCCACGGCGCGCCGTAACCCAGATCGCGGTTGCGCGCCTCATCCCCCGCCGCCTCGTCGTTGAACCAGACCACCCAAGCGCCCTCCGGCGCGGCCGCCAGCCGCGCTTCCAGCAAATCCTGCCCGGCCGCCGCCGATACCGGCTTCGCCTTCTCGTACTCGCGCCGCGCCGCGGCGGGAGCCCCGCTGTTCAAATCCTCATACTCGGCCTCCGCCCGATTGATCAACGACAAAAACATGCGGTGCCCCGTCGAAATCACCACGCCCTCCAGCGGATTCTCCCTGATGTGCGCGGCCGCGTCCGAATCGGCCCAGCGCGGACCCGCATAGTTGATCTGCCGAAACTTGCCGGCGCACGCCCGCGCGATCGCCCGCGCCTGCGGAGCCGCCTGCCCCGCCGTCCACAAACAAAACCCCGCCGCCGCCGCAACCGCCGCCAAACGCCCGCGCCGCCGCAGCCAATCGAACGCAAACGCCCCGACGACAATCAGCGGAAGATAAACCGGAACCATGTAGCGCGGCTCCACCGTGTGATGCACGTTGCCCCAGCGCATGGCGCCCGCCAACAGCACGACGTACGCCGCCGCGTACCCCCCCCACAGCCGCAAGGCGGCCGAACCGCAAGAAAGCTGCCCGCCGCCCGCCGCGCCGCAAGTTCCGCCCCCGCCCCCGACCGCCGCCCGCCGCCGCCGCGCGAAACGCAGCCCCGCCGCCCCCAACGCAACCGCAAGCGCAGCCGCCGCCCCCCACGCCCCCGCGCTCTGCCCCGCCCATTCCCCCATAATGCCGCCGATATCCGCCAACGCCTTCGGCAACGGACAATTCGGACCGTTCCGAACGCCGGTAATCCAGCCCATCGACAGGATATTGCGCAGCAGCAGCAAGGCCATCGGCGCGCCCGCAACCGCCCCGACTACGGCGGCGTCCCGCAACCGCCGCGCCGGCGTTTTCCGCCGCTGCGCCCCCAGCGGAAAAAGCATCGCCAACCCCGCGGCTGCCGGCAGCGCAATGCCCATGTAGCGCGTCTGCCAAGCCAACGCCGTCCACGCCGCCGCGGCAGCCAACGAGCGCGCCCCGCCCGCCGTCAAAAACCTGTCCGCCGCAATCAGCGCCAACGCGCTCAACAGAATGTACAAGGTCTCCGACAGCGCCCACGACGCCTCATCCGCCAACGGCGGAGCCAAAGCCAACGCCGCGCAGCCCCACGCCGCGGCGAAACGCGTCGCCCGCCGGCGCAAATAGCGCCCCGCAACGAACACCGTCAAGCCGAAAATCAGCGCGTTCAGCGGCCCGGCGATCGCCGTCGGATCGAACCCGCTCACCCGGCCGACCGCCGCCAAAACGAACGCATAGCCCAGCGCCCACGAATGCGGCATGCCCACGCCGTTGACGAACCCCTCCCCGGCGAGCGCGTTCCGCGCCGTGGTCAGGTGGTTCATCGAATCCGAAAACAACCCCGGCCCATAGACAATCTCCCGCCCCAACGCCAACACCGCGGCCAAAACCGCCGCCGCCGCCAAAAACAGCGTGAAATCGTGCCGCCCCGCTTGCAAGCGCATCTTGCCCCGCCGCGCCGCCAAGCGCGGCCCCCCGTCTTCCCTAACCCCTAATCCCTAACCTCTAACCCCTGCCGCGCCGTCAGGCGCGGCTCGGTTTGCCACAGCACGCCCTGTTCCGGCGCGTGTTGCCCCGTGCGGATGCGGGCGACGGCATAGTCGGGCAGGGGACGGAGCGCCACGCAGGCGCCGTCGATCGCCACGCCGTATTTGCGGAACCAGAAGTCCAGATTATCCATCCCGTGCGGCTTGCGATCGGCGGCAAGCACGGCCTCGTCTTGCGGCCAAACGTGCAGGAAGAAGCGCGTCCGCGCGTCCTGCCCCGAGCACCCTTGCTTGATGTAAACCAACTCCTTGCCCCGCCAAAAAACATCGAAACCGCCCCCGACCCCCGACCCCCGACCCGCGACCGCCGCGCGAAGCGCGGCCCGATACCGATTCACGCGGAGCGCGGCGCCCGCGTTGACCTTGAACGAGTTTACTTTGTACACGGCGCCGTCGGCCGTTTGCGCTACCGGCTCCAGATTGGGGAGCGTGTTCAACCAGGCTGCGCCATAGGCGCGTTGATCGCGGTACAGGCTTTCGAGAAAGACCACCCAAGCGCCGTGCGGAGCGTCGGCAAGCCGCGCCGCCGCCCGCTTCTGCCCGGCGTCGGGGCGGGCGTCGGGGCGGGCGTCGGCCGTCGGGTCTTGAGGTTCTCTCGACAAGAATCGATAAGCGGCTTTGGCCCGATTGTACAACGACAGCGCAAAGGGCCCGTTGTTGTACACGGTACCGCTCAAGGGGCCGCCGAGAGGGCCTGCGGAGGGGGGAGACTCGATGTAACGCAGCATCTCGGAATCGGTATAGGGCGGCGTGTTGTAGCATTTTTGAAGGGGAAATGCATCCGCATTGATTAGGCCTATGCGGCGGGCATTGGCCGCGGCCTGCCCCGCCGTCCACAGGCAAAGCGACGCCATGACGGCGGCAGCCGGCAGCCCCCCCCCGAACTTCCGTCCC
Organism: Bryobacterales bacterium; assembly: GCA_965242705.1. Taxonomy (GTDB): domain Bacteria; phylum Acidobacteriota; class Terriglobia; order Bryobacterales; family UBA6623; genus CATQHP01. Next base: position 1,467,555 of record OZ251486.1, on the reverse strand, counting down.
CGCCCGCGGCCCAGAAACCGGTCGAGCGCGAACGCCGCCGCCGCAAGCAGGGGAATCCAAAGCGGAAACAGATACCGCTCATGGTATTTTTGACCCAGACCGGGAGCATAGCCCGCCGAGACCGCGGCAACGAGCAGGACGAAATAGAGCAGCGCAAAACCGCCCCATATCCACGATGCGCTTCGCGCGGCATCGGCGCCGCGGCCGCGGCGTCGGCTTGCGAACGCGACGGCGGCGATTGCGCCCGCCGCCGCCGCGCCCCAAGCCAAGTCGAGATGCGTCCATTCCTGCGCAACGAAGAAGGCTTGCCGCAAGACCCGCAGCAACGGGCGGGGCTGATCGGTGTTGAACCGTAATGTTCCGTCGCCGTGGCCCGTGAATGTATCGAAGAACAGATAATTGCGCCATATCCACAGAGCCGCAGGCAGGCACGCGGCCGACAGGAAGACGGCGGCTTCTCTTGCCCTCCGCTGCGGCGGCGCCCCTTGCCGCAAGAGCAGCGCCAACCCCGTAAAAACCACTACGACCGCGCCGATGTAGCGGGTCAGCGCGGCCAAGGCGCTCCACGCCGCCGCCGCGGCCAACGAGCGCCTCTTGCCCGCGATCAGGAACTTGTCGGTTTCGATCAGCGCCAAGGTGGTTACCAGGATGAACGGGGATTCGGACATGCTCCACGAAGCCGCATCCGCCAAGGGAACGGAGAGGGCAAGCACGGTACAGGCCCAGGCCGCCGCAAAGCGGGAATCGAGTCTGCGGCGCAGATATCGCCCGAAGACGAATACGGTCAGCCCGAAAACGGCGGCGTTGAGCGGGCCGACAACGTCGAGCGGGTCGAGCCGGAGCAGAGCGCCCGCCGCCAGCAGCAGCAGCGGATAGAGCGGAGGCCAGAGCGTAAAGGGGCCCAGGACGCCCACGAAGCCTTCGCCGGCCGCCAGATTCCTTGCTACGGCTATATAGTTCGGGCCGTCCCAGGTCAAACAAGGCCCGTAGCTGACTTCGCGCGCCAGCACGAGAACCGCGCCCAGCAGGGCCGGCGCGGCGGGAAACAGGAACGCGCCGGCGGCGCGCTCGGCGGCGAACGTCGAACCCGTCCGCATTCATTCATTATCCGCCAAGCGCGCAGCCCCTCCCCCGTCTTCCCCAACCCCCAACCCCTAATCCCTATCCCCTGCCGCGCCGTTAGGCGCGGCAAGTTCTGTTTGCCACAGCGCGCCTTGTTCCGGCGCGTACTGCCCCGTGCGGATGCGGGCGACGGCATAGTCGGGCAGGGGGCGGACGGCCGCGCAGGCGCCGTCGAGCACGACGCCGTATTCGCGGAACTGGAAGTCCAGGTTGTCCATCCCGTGCGGCCTGCGCCCGGCGGGCAGATCGGCCTCGTCTTGCGGCCAAACGTGCAGAAAGAAGCGCGTCCGCGCATCCGCCGCCGTACACCCCTCCTTCACGTAAACCAACTCATTGCCCCGCCAAGAAACATCGAAACCGACCCGCGACCCGTGACCCGCCGACCCGCGACCGGCGGCGGAGCCGCCCCGACCCGTGACCCGTGACCCGCCGACCCGTGACCGGCGGCGGAGCCGCCCCGACCGCCGCGCGAAGCGCGGCCCGACCCGCGCGATGCATCCGTCGGAAAATTGCGCCACCGACTGCAAGGTCGGCGAGGCGCGCAGCCAGGCGTCGCCGCAGCCGATGAGATCGCTTTTGCCGGCCTCGAACAAGACCACCCAAGCGCCCTCCGGGGCGTCCTGAAGCCGCGATTCGAACTCCTGCTGGGCCGCGGCGGGATTGGAGCTTTGCGCGACGAACCCAAGAGCCGCGTTGTGTTCCGAGGTCGTATGCATGCGGTATGCGGCGGCGCCTTGATTGCGCAGCAAGACCAGAGCGGCAGGGCTGAAGCGGCCGCTGTACACGACGCCGTCGAGCGGGTTTTCCCGGATGTAGCGCAGCGTTGCGGAATTGAACCAGTCGAGCACGTCCGATGCCGAGCGGCCGGTGTTTCGTTGCTCGATATGTCGGACGTTCGAAACCGCCTGCCCCGCCAGCCACAGCGCCCCAACCGCCGCCAACGCCGCCGCCGGCGCCCCAGCCAACCGGCCCGCCGCCGCCGCCGGACGAACCCGCCGCAGCAGCCCGTCCAGCGCAAACGCCCCGGCGAACAGCAGCGGCGCGTACAACGGCATGACGTAGCGCGGCCGCACGTCGGGATTGGAATAGCCCGCCCACGCCGCGGCAACGAACAAAACCCCGTAGGCCAGGGCGAACCCGCCCCATACCCCCCCCCCCCCCGCGCAGCCGGGCCGCGCAGCGATTCGAACTGCGCGGCCGGCCCCCGCGCGCGGGCGCAGCGCCCCCCAGCACGCCGCCGCCAATACCGCGCCCGCGCCGGCGCCAACGCCCCCAGGCAACTCGCAATCCGTCCAGCTCCGCAGCACGCCGCCCACCCCCCGCAGCACCGACGGCAACGAAACGTCGTATATGGCGCGGTCTCCGCTGAATTCGCCCTCCAGCAGGTAGTTGCGCAGCATCCACAGCGCCGGAAGCAACCCCGCCGCCAGCGCGAACGCCGCCCCTTCCCGCGCCTTCCGCCGCAGTGGAACCCCCTTGCGCAACAACACGAGCAGCCCGACCCAAAACGGTACGACAACGCCGATGTAGCGCATCAGCCAGGCCGCCGAACTCCACGCCGCCGCCCCAAGCAGGCGCCGCCGCTTGCCCGTGCGCAGGAACTCTTCAGCCTCGATCAACGCAAATATCGCCAGCGGAACGAACAACGATCCGGAAACCGCCCGCGAGGCCGCATCGGTCAACGGCGGCGACAGGACCATTGCCGCGCAGCCCCACACCGCCAGGAAACGCGATTCCAGCCGCTGCCGCAGATGCCGGCCCGCGGCGAACACGGCCAAACCGAACAGAGCGGCGTGGAGCGGAGCGACAACGTCGAGCAAGTCGAGGCCGGCTGCTCCGCCCGCCGCGGCCAGCAGCAGCGAATAGAGCGGAGGCCACGTCGTCATTGGGGCTCCCTTGACGTTGATGAGCCCCTTGCCGTCCGCAAAGTTCTGCGCCGCGGACAGGTACTCCAGGGAATCGGGGAACAGCGCCGGCCCGTAGCGGATTTCGCGCGCCAGCACGAGAACCATGCCCAAAACGGCCAGCGCAGCCGGAAACAGCAGCGCGCCGGCGCGCTCAGCGGAGAACGTCGAATCCGTCCGCATGATTCATTATGGAAAGGCCGAACAAGAATACAAGAAGAGCAGCGAAAGGATGACGCCGGCGAATGAAGGCGCTTGAGAAGCGGTCAGCATCGAGTCCCCTGCCGCGCGAAGCGCGGCCCCCCTCTTCCCTAACCCCCAACCCCTAACCCCTAACCCCTGCCGCGCCGTCAGGCGCGGCCCCCCTAATCCCTGCCGCGCCGCTTTGCGGCGCGGCTGATCGTCTTCATCTGGAATAACGCCCCCCGCCGCCGCCAACCTGAACGCATGGACGGCCCGACCCCCGCAACGCCGGCCCGCGGCCCGTCCGCCGCCCTGCACCCGCCGCCCCCCGCCGCGCCGCCGAACGCCGCGGCCCCTCCCGACCCGCCCCAGTGGATCCAGCTCCTGCCCGCCGGCCCCGCCGTCGTCGGCCGCGACGGCCGCGCCTGGAGCCTCGACGACCCCCTCGCCGTCATCCGCGCCACCAGCCTGCCCCTCGCCGTCACCTACGACCACGCCGGCTTCTTCGGACGCGAAGCCCCCGCCGCCGGCTGGATCGAACAACTCGAAGTCCGCAACGGCGCCGTCTGGGGCCGCGTCGAATGGACCGAAAACGGCCGCAGCGCCGTCCAGGGCAAAGCCTACCGCTTCGTCTCCCCCGAGTTCGTCCACGACCCCGACCCGCCGCGGCGCATCGCCGCCCTGCTCGGCGCCGGCCTGACCAACGGACCCAACCTCGACCTCGCCGCCGTCGCCTCCCGCCGCCGGCCCCCCGCGCACGCGCGCGTTAATAACAAGGAGAAACAACCCATGACCCCAGCCGTCCGCGCCGCCCTCGGCCTCGCCGAAAACGCCGGCGAAAACGAAGCCCTGGCCGCCGTCGAAGCCCTGCGCAACGAACGCGACCAAGCCCGAACCGCCGCCGCCAACGCCGCGCGGCAGCCCGACCTCGCCGCCTACGTCCCCCGCGCCGACTACGACGCCGCCTGCGCCCGCCTCGAAAAAACCCAAACCGCCCTCGCCCAACAGCGCGCCGACGCCCGCGAAGCCGCCGTCGAAAAAGCTGTCGCCGCCGCCCTCGAAAACGGCAAAATCGTCCCCGCCACCGCCGACTACCACCGCGCCCAATGCCGCCTCGACGGCGGCCTCGAACGCTTCCGCGCCTTCTGCGCCGCCGCCCCCGAAATCGCCCCCGCAACCGCCGCAGCCGCCTCCGCCAACCCGCCCGCCGCCGGCGCAGACGCCGACCCCGACCCCGACGCGCGCAAAATCTTCAACGCCCTCGGCGTCTCCCCCGACGAAGCCCGCAAATACGCCGCCCGCGCCGCCGCAGCCGCATAACGCGCCCCCCGCAACACGCCCCCCGTATAACACGCAAGGAGAAACCCCATGGCCCTTTCCGCCGACCGCCCCAACACCGCCATGCGCAACGGCGAACTCTTCGCCGTCCCCGCCGCCGCCGGAGCCATCGTCGCCGCCGACGCCTCCGGCTACGCCCTGCCCGGCAAATCCGCCCCCGGCCTCGCCTTCCTCGGACGCGCCGAAACCCGCGCCGACAACTCCAACGGAGCCGCCGGAGACAAACAAGCGCTCGTCCGCCGCGGCCCCTCCTTCTTCTGGAACAACTCCGCCGCCAACCCCGTCACCCAAGCCGACCTCGGCCGCCTCTGCTACATCGAAGACGACGAAACCGTCGCCCGCAACAGCGGCGGCGGCGCGCGCTCAGCCGCCGGCGTCGTGCTCGGCGTCCAAACCGCCTCCGACGAAGGCGGCGCCGGCGTCTGGACCGCCGCAGCCGCCGAACAGCCGCGCCCCTTCACCCTCTCCGCCGCCGTCGATTTCCCCCCGGTCGCCGCCCGCTCCCACGCCGACAGGGAAATCACCGCCCCCGGCGCCGCCGTCGGAGCCGCAGCCGCCCTCGGCCTGCCCGCCGCCCCCCAAGCCGGCCTCGTCTTCCAAGCCTTCGTCTCCGCCGCCGGCAAAATCAAAATCCGCGCCCACAACTACACAGCCGCGCCCGTCAACCCCCCAAGCGGAACCTACGCCGTCACCATCTTCCCCATGTGAAACGCCCCCGCGCATCCCCCCTGCCGGGCCGCGCAAAGCGCGGCGGTCACGAGTCGGGCCGCGCCTGACGGCGCGGCAGGTCGCGAGTCGGCGGGTCGGGGCGCGCTTCGCGCGCCGGTCACGGGTCACGGGTCAGGGCGCGCTACGCGCGCCGGTCACGGGTCGGCGGGTCGGGGCGCGCTGCGCGCGCCGGTCACGGGTCACGGATCGGGGCGCGCCGTCAGGCGCGGCCGGTTTTCCCTAACCCCCAACCCCTAATCCCTAACCCCTGCCGCGCCGCCAGGCGCGGCCCCCCTTCATCCGCGAAAGAGATCGGCCAAAACCGCCGCCGCTATCAGCAGGAGCAGCGTCCAGACGATGCGCCGCTCGGCATCCAGCCGCGCCATGATCTCAGCGCGCATCGAGTCGATCTTGGCGTCGGCGCCGGCAAACTTGGAGTCGGTTTTCGTGCCGAGTTCAGCAAACCTGGAGTCGGTTTTCGTGCCGAGTTCGGCAAACCTGGAGTCGGTTTTCGTGCCGAGTTCGGCAATTCGGGCGCCGAGTTCGGCGGTAATGTTCTGACCGGCCATGTTGCGTACCTCCTGTACAGCAGTATAAGCCATGTCCTCCGGCGCCCCCGCCTTGCGCAAGGCGTCGAACAGAATTTTGTCATCCGATACGGGCACTGCCGCTCTTCCTCCGCAAACACGAGCCTATCACGCGCCACGCCGCATTTCACGCGGCGGTCCCGGGTCAGCGGGTCGGGGCGCGCTGTGCGCGCCGGTCGCGGGTCGGCGGGTCACGGGTCAAACCGCCCCACCAAGCGCAGCCGGTTTTCCCTAACCCCTGCCGCGCCGCCAGGCGCGGCCCCGCTCATCCGCGAAAGAGATCGGCCAAAACCGCCGCCGCTATCAGCAGAAGCAACGTCCAGACGATACGCCGCTCGGCGTCCAGCCGCGCCATGATCTCAGCGCGCATCGAGTCGATCTTGGCGTCGGCGCCGGCAATCTTGGCGTCCGTGCCGGCAAATTTGGCGTCCGTACCGGCAAATTTGGCATCCGTGTTCGTGCCGAGTTCGGCAAATTTGGCATCCGTGTTCGTGCCGAGTTCGGCAAACTTGGCGTCAGTTTTCGCGCCGAGTTCAGCAAACTTGGAGTCGGTTTTCGTGCCGAGTTCGGCAATCCGCGCGCCGAGTTCGGCGGTAACGTTCTGACCGGCCATATTGCGTACCTCCTGTACAGCAGTATAAGCCATGTCCTCCGGCGCCCCCGCCTTGCGCAAGGCGTCGAACAGAATTTTGTCATCCGATACGGGCACTGCCGCTCTTCCTCCGCAAACACGAGCCTATCACGCGCCGCGCCGCGTTTCACCGACGACCGCGGGTCGGCGGGTCGGGGCGCGCTGCGCGCGCCGGTCACGGGTCGCGGGTCATGCCGCGCCGTCAGGCGCAGCCGGTTTTCCCTAACCCCCAACCCCTAATCCCTAACCCCTGCCGCGCCGTCAGGCGCGGCCCCCTCATCCGCGAAAGAGATCGGCCAAAACCGCCGCCGCTATCAGCAGGAGCAGCGTCCAGACGATACGCCGCTCGGCATCCAGCCGCGCCATGATCTCAGCGCGCATCGAGTCGATCTTGGCGTCGGCGCCGGCAATCTTGGCGTCCGTGCCGGCAAATTTGGCGTCCGTACCGGCAAATTTGGCGTCCGTGTTCGTGCCGAGTTCGGCAAATTTGGCGTCGGTTTTCGCGCCGAGTTCAGCAAACTTGGCATCGGTTTTCGTGCCGAGTTCAGCAATTCGGGCGCCGAGTTCGGCGGTAACGTTCTGCCCAGCCATATTGCGTACCTCCTGTACAGCAGTATAGGCCATGCCCTCCGGCGCCCCCGCCTTGCGCAAGGCGTCGAACAGAATTTTGTCATCCGATACGGGCACTGCCGCTCTTCCTCCGCAAACACGAGCCTATCACGCGCCGCGCCGCGTTTCTCGCGACAGCCGCGGGTCGGCGGGTCGGGCCGCGTTTCACGCGGCGGTCGCGGGTCGCGGGTCATGCCGCGCCGCCAAGCGCAGCCCCGGTCTTCCCTAACCCCCAACCCCTAATCCCTAACCCCTGCCGCGCCGTCAGGCGCGGCCCCCTCATCCGCGAAAGAGATCAGCCAAAACCGCCGCCGCTATCAGCAGGAGCAGCGTCCAGACGATACGCCGCTCGGCATCCAGCCGCGCCATGATCTCAGCGCGCATCGAGTCGATCTTGGCGTCGGCGCCGGCAATCTTGGCGTCCGTGCCGGCGAATTTGGCATCCGTGTTCGTGCCGAGTTCGGCAAACTTGGCGTCGGTTTTCGCGCCGAGTTCGGCAAACTTGGAGTCGGTTTTCGTGCCGAGTCCGGCAATTCGGGCGCCGAGTTCGGCGGTAACGTTCTGACCGGCCATATTGCGTACCTCCTGTACAGCAGTATAGGCCATGCCCTCCGGCGCCCCCGCCTTGCGCAAGGCGTCGAACAGAATTTTGTCATCCGATACGGGCACTGCCGCTCTTCCTCCGCAAACACGAGCCTGTCACGCGCCGCGCCGCGTTTCTCGCGACAGCCGCGGGTCGGGGCGCGCTGCGCGCGCCGGTCACGGGGCGCGCGGGTCATGCCGCGCCGCCAAGCGCAGCCCCGGTCTTCCCTAACCCCCAACCCCTAATCCCTAACCCCTGCCGCGCAAAGCGCGGCATTCATCCGCGAAAGAGATCAGCCAAAACCGCCCCCGCTATCAGCAGGAGCAGCGTCCAGACGATGCGCCGCTCGGCGTCCAGCCGCGCCATGATCTCAGCGCGCAGCGAGTCGATCTTGGCGTCGGCGCCGGCAAACTTGGAGTCGATCTTGGCGTCGGCGCCGGCAAACTTGGCGTTCATGCCGGCAAATTTGGCGTCCGTGTTCGTGCCGAGTTCGGCAATCCGCGCGCCGAGTTCGGCGGTAACGTTCTGACCGGCCATATTGCGTACCTCCTGTACAGCAGTATAGGCCATGCCCTCCGGCGCCCCCGCCTTGCGCAAGGCGTCGAACAGAATTTTGTCATCCGATACGGGCACTGCCGCTCTTCCTCCGCAAACACGAGCCTATCACGCGCCGCGCCGCGTTTCACCGACGACCGCGGGTCGGGGCGCGCTGCGCGCGCCGGTCGCGGGTCACGGATCGGGGCACGCCGTCAGGCGCAGCCGGTTTTCCCTAACCCCTAATCCCTAACCCCTGCCGCGCCGCCAGACGCGGCCCCCCTTCATCCGCGAAAGAGATCGGCCAAAACCGCCCCCGCTATCAGCAGGAACAACGCCCAGACGATGCGCCGCTCGGCATCCAGCCGCGCCATGATCTCAGCGCGCAGCGAGTCGATCTTGGCGTCGGCGCCAGCAAACTTGGAGTCGGTTTTCGTGCCGAGTTCGGCAATCCGCGCGCCGAGTTCGGCGGTAACGTTCTGCCCAGCCATATTGCGTACCTCCTGTACAGCAGTATAGGCCATGTCCTCCGGCGCCCCCGCCTTGCGCAAGGCGTCGAACAGAATTTTGTCATCCGATACGGGCACTGCCGCTCTTCCTCCGCAAACACGAGCCTATCACGCGCCGCGCCGCGTTTCTCGCGACAGCCGCGGGTCGGCGGGTCGGGCCGCGCTTCGCGCGCCGGTCACGGGTCGCGGGTCATGCCGCGCCGCCAAGCGCAGCCCCGGTCTTCCCTAACCCCCAATCCCTAACCCCTAATCCCTGCCGCGCCGTCAGGCGCGGCCCCCCTCCCGCGGCGGATAATAAACAACACGGATGGTTTCCACTCCCCCCAAGCGCGCCGCCGGCGCGCTCCTGTCCCCCGCCGCGTTGGCCGTCCTGGGCGCGGTTCTCGTACTGGCGCGCGAAATCCGCTACGGGCCGGCGCTGTTCCCCGATTCCCTGAGTTACCTGTCCGCGGCGCAAAACTTTGCAGCCGGCGAAGGACTCCTCACCGTCAGAGGATTCCCGTTTATAGATTGGCCTCCCCTCTATCCGCTGCTGCTGGCCGCGGCGGGCGGGGCGCTCGGCCTCGGCGCGCTTGACGTTGCCGGCCCGCTCAACGCCGCCGTCTTCGGACTGACCGCGTTCGCTGCGGGACGGCATTTGCAGCGGCGGCTGGAATCCCGCTTTGCGGCGGGCTGGGCCTGCGCCGCGCTTGCCCTCTCCATCCCGCTGGTTGAAGCAGCGTCGTGGATACAGTCCGCTCCCTTGTTCATCCTGGTAACGACCTTGGCGCTGATCCAGACCGACAAGTTCCTGACTGCGGGCAAGACGCGCTCCCTCGTCGGCGCGGCGGCCTGCTGCGCGCTGGCTTGGCAGTGCCGCTGGATCGGCGTTGCCGCGCCCGTTTTCACGGGATTGGCGCTGCTCTTCCGACAAGGGGCGCCGCTGCGCAGACGGGCAAGAGACGCCGCAGCCGTCGGACTGCCCGCCATACTGCTCATGGCCGCGTGGCTGCTGCGCTGCACCCTGCTCGCCGGCAGATTCAGCAACCGCGATTTCGAGTCCCCCGTCTCCTTGCCGCGGCTCCTGCATCAAGCCGCCGGCATTCTGTGGGAGTGGGTCCATTTCGAGCTGCCGGCCGCCGCCGCGGTTCCGCTTGCCGCCGCGGCGCTTGGCGCGGCGGCGGTATTCGCCCGCCGCAGCGGGTTCGCCGCCGGACGCGAACCGGGGAGCCGCGCGCTCCGAGAGAAAGCGCCCGCGCATCGCGTTTGGCTCGGCTTTGCGCTGACCTACACGATTCTGCTGGCGGCCGCATACTTCGGCAGCCGGTTTCATCACACGATGGAGCAGCGCTACCTGTTTCCCCTCTATCTTCCGGCGATCGCCGCGGCGGCGGTTGCGATCGACCGCTTGCTGCGCTGCGGGCGGGTGCGGAAGTCCGGGGGGGGGGGGGGGGGGGGCTGACGGCGGCCGTCGTCATGGCGGCGCTCTGCCTGTGGACGGCGGGGCAAGCCGCGCCGAACGCCCGGCGTATCGAGCAACGAAACGCCCGCTCGGCATCGACCTTCGGCATGCCCGACTGGTTCAATTCCGCAACGCTGCGCTACGTCCGGGAAAACCCCCTCGACGGCGTCGTGTGCAGCGGCAGCTTCAGCCATGCCGCTCTGGTCTCGCTGCGCAATAAAGGCGCCGCCGCATACCGCGTCCTGCGCACGACCACGGAACGCAACGCGGCTACTGGACTCATCGCGCAAAGCTCCAATCCCGCCGCCGCCCGGCAGGAGTTCGAATCGCGGCTTCAGGACGCCCCGGAGGGCGCCTGGGTGGTCTTGTTCAAGGCCGGTAAAAGCGATCTCATCGGCTGCGGCGACGCTTGGCTGCGCGCCTCGCCGACCTTGCAGCCGGTGGCGCAATTTCCCGACGGATGCATCGCGCGGGTTAACCGCAGAGCGGCGAACGCGGCCAACCCGTATCGAGCCGCGCTGCGCGCGGCGGTCACGGGTCACGGGTCGCGGGTCGCGGGCGGTTTCGATGTTTCCTGGCGGGGCAATGAGTTGGTTTACACCAAGCAAGGGTGCTCGGAGCAGGACGCGCGGACGCGCTTCTTCCTGCACGTCCGCCCGCAAGACGAGGCCGCCCTCCCCGCCGATCGCAAGCCTTACGGCATGGACAATCTGGACTTCCACTTCCGCGAATACGGCGTCGCGCTCGACGGCGCCTGCGTAGCCGTCCGCCCCTTGCCCGACTATGAAATTGCCCGCATCCGCACGGGACAGTACGCGCCCGAACAAAGCGCGCTGTGGCAAACCGAGCTCAGGGCCGCGCCTGACGGCGCGGCAGGGATTAGGGATTAGGGGTTGGGGGTTAGGGAAGACGGGGGCCGCGCTTCGCGCGGCGGTCGGGGCGGCCCCGCCGCCGGTCGCGGGGCGGGGGCGGTTTCGATGTTTCTTGGCGGGGCAAGGAGTTGGTTTACACCAAGCAAGGGTGCTCGGAGCAGGACGCGCGGGCGCGCTTCTTCCTGCACGTTTGGCCGCAAGACGAGGCCGCCCTGCCCGCCGCCCGCAAGCCGCACGGCATGGACAATCTGGACTTCCACTTCCGCGAATACGGCGTCGCGCTCGACGGCGCCTGCGCAGCCGTCCGCCCCTTGCCCGACTATGAAATTGCCCGCATCCGCACGGGACAGTACGCGCCCGAACAAAGCGCGCTGTGGCAAACCGAGCTTCCCCCCGACCCCTAATCCCTGCCGCGCCGCCAAGCGCGGCCCCGAACCCCTTCACGCTTGGCAACCTCCGCCGCCCCTGCCAACCTGAGCGCATGGACGCCCCGCGCACCCCCTCTTCCCCAACCCCTGCCGCGCAAAGCGCGGCCCCCCTTCCATGCTGATCGACAAACAAAACCTCGATACCGTCTTCCTGGCCCTCTCCACGGCCTTCCACAAATCCTGGGAGCAAGCCCCCGTCCACTGGCCGAAAATCGCCATGCGCGTCGAATCCACCGCCGGACGCAACGAGTACAAATGGCTCTCCGAATTCCCCCGCATGCGCCAATGGATCGGCGACAAAACCATCCGCGCCCTCGCCGGACACAGCTATACCCTCGTCAACGACGATTGGGAATCGACCATCGAAATCGATCGCAACGACCTCGAAGACGACAACCTGGGCATCTACGGCCCGCAAGCGCAAATGGCCGGCTACGCCGCCCGGCAATTCGCCGATGAACTCGTCTTCAGCCTGCTCAACGACGGCTTCACCGCCAAATGCTACGACGGCAAGCCCTTCTTCGCCGCCGATCACCCCGTCGGCGCCAAAACCGTCTCCAACAAGGGAACGGAAGCCCTCTCCATCGCCTCCTTCGCCAAAGCCAAAGCCTCGTTCGGCGCCGCCCGCACCGCCCTGCGCAAACTCACCGACGACGAAGGCCGCCCCCTGGGCATCGCCCCCTCCGTCCTCGTCGTCCCCCCGGCGCTCGAAGACACCGCCCGCGGCCTCATGGCCGTCGAACGCCTCGAAGACGGCAAACCCAACATCTACAAAGGCGCCGCCGAAATCGTCGCCGACGCCCGCCTCGCCTCCGATACCGCCTGGTTCCTGCTCGACGCCTCCCAACCGATCAAACCGCTCATCTACCAGGAACGCAAAGCCCCCCAATTCGTCCAGCAAACCGAAATGGACTCCGATACCGTCTTCCTGCGCAAAAAATACCGCTACGGCGTCGAATGCCGCGGCGCCGCCGGCTACGGCTTCTGGCAAATGGCCTACGGCTCCGCCGGCAAATAACCCCCAACCCCCGCGCAACCCGTGACCCGCAACCCCCAGACCGGCGCCGCCGACGCCCCAACCGCCGCGCCGCCAAGCGCGGCCTCCTACGCAACCCGGCAACAAATCGAAGAACGCTACGGCCGCGAACTCCTGCTCACCCTCGCCCCGCTGCCCGCCGCCGACCCGCCCGCAGTGGACGAAACCGCCGTGACCCGCGCCCTCGCCGACGCCGCCGAAGAAATCGACGCCTGCCTCGCCCGCAAATACGCCCTGCCGCTCAGCCCGCCCCCGCCGCTGCTCGCCCGCCTCGCCGTCGATATCGCCGTGTACCGCCTGGCCCATACCGCCGACGCCCTCACCGACGAACGCCGCCGCCGCTGCGATGACGCCCTCGACCTGCTGCGCCGCATCGCCGCCGGCGAAGTCTCCCTCGGACCCGCCGCCCGCCCCAACGCCCGCGGCTCCGCCCGCCTGCGCTGCGCCCCCCGCCTCTTCCGCCGCCGCCCCCCAGCCCATGACTAGCCGCCCAACCGCCGCGCCCCCGCCTTCCCTGTCCGCCGGCCGCCAACCCTTGACCGCCGCCGACCCGCCAGGCGCGGCCGAACTCCGCCGCCGCCTGGCCAACGTCCTGCGCCCGGGCGTCATCGCCGCCATCGACGCCCAAACGGCCCGCGCGCGCGTCGCCTACGCCGAAGGAACCCAGGGAAACGACCGCCCAACCACCGGCTGGCTGCCCTGGCTCGCCCCCGCGGCCGGCGCGCGGCGCTCCTGGCGCGCCCCCTCCGTCGGCGAACAGGCGCTCATCCTCGCCCCCGGCGGCAACCTCGAACAAGGCGTCATCCTGACCGGCCTCTACACCGGCGCCTTCCCGCCCCCTTCATCCGACCCCGCAGTGGAAATCGCCCTCTACGCCGACGGCGCGCGCATCGAATACGACGCCGGCGCCCACCGCCTGCGCGCCCTGCTGCCCGCCGGAGCCGCAGCCGAAATCGAAGCCCCCGAAGGCGTCTCCATCCGCGGCGGCGTCACCGTCAACGGCAACCTCGAAATCGAAGGCGAAATCACCGCAACGGGCTCCATCGAAACCGACGGCGGCATCTCCGCCGACGGCGACGTATCCGCCGGCGGCGGCATCTCCGCGGGCGGAGACGTCGCCGACAGCGCCGCAAGCATGCGCGCCATGCGCGCCAAATACAACCGCCACAAACACGCCCTCGCCGACCCGCCCCCCACCCCGCAAATGTAACCCGCCAACCCCGCCGCCCCAAGCGGGTCTCGGGTCATTCGAGAACGGCAGCGGCGGCGCCCCATTCGCGGCCCCCATTCACGGACTACGCCGCCAAACCGAACGCGGACAGGAAAACAAGCAAGCGAAACTCTGATCAAGCGGACGCCCCCCAACCCAGAAACACTGCGCAGCCGTCAAGCATGACGGGTTTCATGGAACGAAAAGAAGCGCTTCATGCGCAAATGTTCACCAATGTTCAGCAATGATCAGCAATGTTCACTTGTTTTCGACGCCGCCCCGCCGCAAATCGACCGGATGCGTTCAGCCCTCTCTCCACTGAAGCCGTGCGGTTCCCCCCAACCCCTGCCGCGCCGCCCGCGCCCGCCCGGCGCTTGGCGGCGGATCCGGCGATCCGCGCCATCGCAAGGCACTCCGCCCGCGGCCGCTTAGCGGCGTGGATACCGCACGGCGCAACGTCGGCGTCCCGCTTGGCATATGCCTTCGGCGATGGCGTTGCTTCCGGCTGCGGTTGCCTCCGCCTGCGCCCCGCTTGGCCGACGAAACATTTTCTGGCGAGTGCTGTCCTTCTCTGCTACCGTCGCATTTCCGACGGCATGAGCCGGTCCCGTTTTCCCCGCCTGGTTTCGTTCCCGCCTCCTCTGCGCAAACACACGCAAACCTTCGCGCTGAGGCGAGGCAAAAACAAATACCGCAGTTTCGCCGCAACGGCGGCAACGGCCGCAGCCGTATGCTCGCGCCGCCCTTCCTCAACCTCCCCATCGACGCGAACGCCCCAACCCGATCACGGCCTTGCGCTCCGGCGGCCTCTTGCCGGGACAGATCAACCCCCAGACCCCGCGCTGCCGTCGCATTTCCGATGGCATGAGCTGGTCCCGTTTTCTCCGCCTGGTTTTGTTCCCGCCTCCCCTGCGCAAGCACACGCAAACCCTCGCGCTGAGGCGTGACAAAGACACGTACCGCAGCTTCGTCGCAACGGCGGCGCTGGCCACAGCCGCGCCCTCGCGCCGCCTTTCCTCGACCTCCCCATCGACGCGAACGCCCCAACCCGATCACGGCCTTGCACGCCGGCGGCCTCTTGCCGGGACAGATCAACCCCCAGACCCCGCGCAACTTGACGATCGCACAGACTCAAGCCGCGCCAATCGCCAACCGCCGGCCTTGGAGCGGGTGTTTGCCGGTTGCGCATCGACGGCGCTGGTTATCGAGGAGTGCGCGGTTGCGCCCGTTGGGCCTGCTTCGCGGCCCGCGGCTGACCAGGGCGCGGGGCGCGATCCGTTCGCTCGGTACGACGACGACGGGAACGGGCGGATCACCTGCGGGGAGGCGCGGGCGCACGGCATCGCGCCGGTTGGGCGCGAACATCCGGCTTACAAGCACATGCGGGACGGGGACGGCGTGGTTTGCGAATAGCTATGGGCGTTCTGACCTGTCCGGCAGTTGCGTAACCGCTTTTTCCAGGCGGTCAAGATTTCCGGGGTGGGTTTTATTTCGCCGTTGAGGGTTGCGCGGGCGGTGCTGCGGTCGATATTGGCATGGTCGGCTACGGCGTCGATGGAGAGTTTTTTGCTCTGGATTTGATGTTTGACGAGGTTCAAGTGGATCGGCATGCAGATATTTTAGCCGGCGGGCTTGACGGGGGCGGCGGGCGGCGTTACATTGATTAGGAGCGCTGCGGGAGCCGGATCAGGGTCCTATGGCTTGGCAGTGCGGCGGAGGGGGTTCCCTGAGGCTTGCCCTCCCGTTGTTTTCTTCTTCTTTTCGGGTTCGGGATACAGCAGCGCGCCGCGGCGTCTGGCATTAAGGCTGCCGTCACTAGCTGGGAAGAAGGTCAAGAGCAGCGGTTCCCCCAGCTTTTCGAGGACGATTGCGATGGTCCCGCCGGTGCTAGTTGCCTCCTCTTTGAATACCTTGATGTAGCTTTTGCGGAATTCGATTTCTTCGCCTTGGGCGTAGGCGGTGATCCAGACTTCGTTCGGCTCGGTGACTCAAAACCAGCGGCTGCAGCCGCCCCGCAAGCGCCCTCAACCCAAACCAACCGTCCGGTTACAAAGAAGAGAAACCTTTCGATTTCCTGTATTTCAGATTCCAATCTGTGCTAAACTAGGGCTTTGCGTTCCGCAGAAAAGCTGCCCGTATCGGGGGTTATCTTAAGAGGAATGTGTAACTTATGGACCGAATCGTAGATCTGATTCGCCGCAAGCGCAACAGCGAGGAACTCACTCTTGAAGAGCTTGAGCGGCTGATCAACGGATACATCCGCGCAGAAATTTCCGACGCGCAAATGGCGGCTTTCCTGATGGCCGGGACATGCAACGGATTCAACGACTCCGAAGCCGCGGCGCTGACGGCGGCAATGCTGCGCTGCGGGCAACGCGTCGATCTTTCCAAAGTCTCCAAAGCCAAGGTCGATTACCACTCGACCGGCGGCGTCGGCGACAAGATCTCGTTGATCGCCGCGCCGATCGCCGCGGCCTGCGGACTGGCCGTTCCCGTCATCGCCGAGCGCGGCATCGGGCATACGGGCGGAACCCTCGACAAGCTCCAGTCGATCCCCGGATTCCGCACCCAACTCGCGCTTGCCGACTTCGAAGACCTCGTTACGGAATTCGGCTTGGCTTTTACCGGACAGAGCAACGAGCTGGCGCCAGCGGACAAGCGCCTGTACGAGCTGCGCGAAGCCACGGCAACCGTCTCGTCCCATGCATTGATCGCCGCCTCGGCAATGTCGAAAAAGCTCGCCGAGGGCCTCGACAGTCTTGTGCTCGACATCAAGGTCGGCAAGGGGTCGCTGCTTTCGGGCCGCACCGAAGCCCGTCGCCTCGCACAGTTGATGATCGGCATCGGCCGGCGCATGGACGTGAAGATCCAGTCCCTGCTTACGGATATGGAGCAACCCTTGGGTTTCACGATCGGCAATGCATTGGAGATCATGGAAGCCTCCCAGACGCTCCAGGGAGACGGCCCGACCGACCTGACAGGCTTGGGCGTCGAGGCCGCGGCGCGCATGATTTTCATGGGCAATCCGTCGATCTCGATCGACAGCGCCCGCGAGCAGGCGAACACGGCGATCACAGACGGCTCGGCGCTCGAGGTCTTGCGCAACGTCATCACCGCACAAGGCGGCAACGCAGACGCCCTGCATCGATTCGAGCTGCTGCCGAACGCCTCAGGCGAGCACGTCATCCCCTCTCCGCGCGACGGCTACATCAGCCGCATCAACGCCGACGACATCGGCCGCGCCGCGGTCCTGCTCGGCGCGGGGCGCATCGACGCGGACGACAAGATCGACCCCGCGGTGGGCATCGTCCTGCAGGCCAAAGTGGGCGACAACGTGGTCGCCGGATCGGGACTTTGCGCACTCTATTACACCGACGAGACGAATCTGGACGAAGCCGTGCAACTCGTTGAGGATGCGTTCCGCCTGTCGGCCAACGCCCCCGAGCCGCGCTACCTCGTGCTCGATCTTATTCAGTAGAGCCGTCGTCGGGAGCCGCGGCGAATCCGGGCGGCAACGGCGGAAATGCGGGTTGACGCTTCTCGACGAAGCTCGACACGCCTTCCTTGAAATCGGGACGGCGGAAAGACGCCGTCATTTCCTTGTACGCCCGCGCCGCCGATTCGTCGAGTGTGGCGTCGAAATCCGCATAAACTTGACGCTTGATTGCCGCCATGGAAGCCGGCGAACAATGGTCGGCCAGTTCCTGCGCGTAAGCGACCGTCCTGTCGATCAATTCCTCTTTCGGCCAGACCGCGTTGACCAAACCAAGCTCTTTCGCTTCCTCGGCCCGGATTACGCGGCCCGAGAGCAACAGGTCGAGTGCGCGGGACTGGCCGATCAGCCGCGGCAACAGCCACGAACTCCCATATTCGGCAATCAGCCCGCGGCGCACGAACGCCGTCGTCAGCTTCGCCCCCGCCACAGCGAAACGAATGTCGCAGCACAGCGCCAGAACAAACGAAATGCCCGCGCAGCCGCCGTTGATCGCGCCGATGATCGGCTTCGGAATCGACAGCGGAAAATGGACCGGCCTCTCGGGCGCCGTCCGCGCGCGGTCATCGGGATCGAGCCGCTGCAATCCTTGGGTATCGGCGCCCACGCTGAACGACTTGCCCACCCCGGTCAGCACGACCGCCCTCACGTTCGGGTCGTCGGCGCACTGCTCCAAAAGATCGAAATAATGCTCGCGCATCGCCGTGGTGAGTGCGTTGTTCCGCTCCGGACGATTGAACGTCAGCAAGGCAACGCCGCCGCGCATCTCGAACAAAAGATTTTCCGGCATGGTATATGCCCCTACTCGCCGGGCAGCGCAAACACGAAGATGCCGCCCCCCGAAGCAACGGCGACATGCTGCCGTCCCTTGCTTCCGAAGGTCATCGGACTGGCGATGATCTGCGCGCCCAGGTTGATCCGCCACAATTCCTCGCCGCTCTCGGCGTCGAGGGCCTTGAAAAATCCGTCCGACGTGCCGGCGAAAACCAACCCGCCCGCCGTGGAAACCAAGCCGGCAAGCGTCGGTCGAAACAGCGGATGCTCCCATACCTTCTTGCCGGTCAACGGGTCGAAAGCCCGCACGGCGCCGGTCCATTCATGGCTGGTCTCTTCGTTCAGGAACATACTGCCCCAGTAGCGGGTTCCCGGCCTGTATTCGCTCGGCCCCTTCACGTAAATGCTGCTGCCCTCACCGCAAGTCACGTAAATCAAACCGGTTTGCGGGCTGAACGTCGGCGACATCCAGTTCGTCCCGCCGGCGACGCGGGGATAAACCTCGTTGCCTTCGGCGGTGGGCAACTTGCCCGGCCGGCGGATCGGACGGCCGTTCTCGTCGATGCCGATCGCCCAATCCTGCTTGACGTACTCGTCGGCGCGCAGGAACTCCCCGGTCTCGCGGTCGAGCAGATAGCTGAAACCGTTGCGGTTGAAGGTAACCAGCAGCTTGCGCTCCTGTCCATTGTACTCGCGGTCGAAAAGCACCATCACTTGCGTGGCGTCCCAGTCGTGGACGTCGTGGGGTGTGAACTGGAAATGCCATTTGCGCTTGCCCGTATCGGCGTCGAGCGCCACCACCGAATCGGCAAACAGGTTGTCGCCCAGGCGAACGTCCCCGTTCCAGTCCGGGCCGGGGTTGCCCACACCCCAATAAACCAAGTTGAGATCGGGGTCGTACGAGGGGGTGATCCAGATCGATGCGCCGCCGCGTTTCCACGAATCGCCGGCCCAGGTGTCGTGGCCGAACTCGCCCGGCCCGGGGATGGTGTAGAAACGCCACGACCGCTCGCCCGTCTCCACGTCGTAGGCGTCGATGAAGCCGCGGATGCCGTACTCGCCCCCGGCTGTGCCCGTCATCACCTTGTCCCTCACCACCAACGGCGCGAGCGTGCCCGAATAGCCCTGGGTATAGTCGATCATCTCCGACTCCCACAGCAGCCGTCCGGTCTTGCGGTCGAGTGCGATGGTATAGGCGTCGAGCGTGGCCATAAACAGGCGGTCGCCCAGCACGGCCAAGCCGCGGTTGACCAGTCCGCAGCAGGCAATGAGCTTCGGCGGCAGATTGCGCGAATAGCGCCACAGCCGCGCCCCGGTTTCCGCGTCGAGCGCATAAACGTCCGCAGGCGGAACGGTGATGTACATCATGCCGTCCACCACCAGCGGCGTCGTTTCGAATTTTTCGCTGATCCTTTCCTGAAAAGCCCACTTCAGCCGCAGACTTTTTACGTTCTCGGTCGTGATCTCGTCCAGCCGACTGTGCCGCTGTCCCGAATACCCGCCGTGATAATTGAGCCAGTTGCGCGGCTGCCTCTCGGCATGAACGATCTCGTCGTAAGCCACCTGCGCCGCGGCCGGCGCACAGGCCAGAACGGCGGCGCAAAACCAACGGATCATTCCGGCGCCCCCTTTCCCGAACCGCGCAGCGAACACAGATAGGCCAGCAGATGGTCCATGTCCGCCGCGCTCAGAACGTCTGCATAAGAGGGCATCAGCGACTCGCGCGAAACGGTGAACGACTTCAACTCCGACTTCTGAAAGGCGAGGATTTCCTCGGCTTGGTTCATCAGGAAAATGGAATACCCGTTCTCGGCCATCACCACGCCTTTGTGCTTTTCGCCGTCCCGCGTCTCCACGCGCCCGGTGCGGTAGCGGCCGGCCACGTCGCGGTGCGGGTCGACCAGCGCCGCGCGAAGCTGCTCCCGCGAAAACACGGCGCCGGCGAAACTCATGTCGGGGCCGAGGCGCCCCCCGCCCATGCCGACCGTATGGCAGGCGGCGCAGGAAGCGCGGTTGAAAAAGACGTCCTTGCCCAGCGCGGCGTCGCCCGGCGCGGCCAGGCAGGGTTCATCAGCCGCCTTTTCGAACGTGCGCACGAAAAGCAGGATTTTCCAGATGTCGTCCTCTTCCAACCAGACCCCCGGCATGTCGGTGCCGGGTACGCCCTTTTCGATGATGTCGAACATCTCAGCGTCGGTGTTCGCCCGCCGATGAACCTTGCGCGCCAGCCGCGCCCCGCGCCCCGACTTGCCTTCCATGCCGTGGCAAACGCCGCAGTTGACGCGGTACATCCGTTTCCCCTCGGCCAGATCTTCGGCCGAGCCGAACGGATTGGTTTCGTGCGTCCGCGCCGCCTCCGCGGGCATGCATAAAAGCGCCGTTGCGGCCGCAATCGGGATCAACCCTTTCATACCCTCTCTGTGCGCCTCTCGCGCAATGCCCCCCCTTGACGATTCCATAGAGTAGCTTTACGACCGAAAAGGATGCAACCCCGCGCCCCGGCGGCGCTCAGGCCAAATCGTGCCCGTCGCCGCACAGGAACGTCTCGATGCCCAAGTTGCGGAAAGCCGAAATCTTGGCGCTCAGCGCCTGCGTCGCTTCCGCCTTGCCCGCAACGTAGGCCACCTGGATGTGGTTCGACTTGTGGCGTCCCATCAGCCGGTCGCGGTCGATGCCGTAGGTCACCGCATGCATGATCGGCCACTGCGGCGTGGTCGCCGCCCAGCGCCGCTCGGTCTCCTCTTGCGGCAATTCGACGACCTTGGCCAGCCCCAGGTCCGCCTTCAACCTGTCGTCTTCCACGAAAATGCGGCTCCAGACAATCTCGCCGGGCTTGCTGACCCCCTTGATCGTCCCGCCGCCCAACGGAAAGTACATCGGAGGCTGACGCTCGCTGACCGCGCCCGCGTAGCCCCCGATCAGATGCTTCGGCGGCACGGCGCCCGAAATCTCGAAAACCCAGACGAACTCCTCTTTGCCGTTCACCGCGAACGGCGCCCCGTAACGCACGTCGTGCAGCGTCGTTTCCGGGTCGTAGCCCAGCGCGTTCCAGATACGGTTGGTCAACAGCGCGTCCAGCCCGGCGCATTCATCGACCTCGTTGAAGTGCGGCAGCGCCCGCCCCTCGTAAAGCACGCGGCCGTCCCGCGCCCGCGCCGGCGGCCGCTCGACATTGTTCAGCAGCCCTTCCACCAGGTCCGACGCCGGACAAATGTCCTTCAAGCCCTGCTGGTACTGGATGCCGACCGCGTCGCAGCCGAACTCGTCGGCGATGCGCAGCGCGGCGACGTACATGCGGCACTGCATGGCGATTTGCGCGTCGGTCAACTCGCGCGCCTCGTCCGCGCCGGTGTTGAAGCGCATTCCCTTGCCGTCGAGCCAAGCGCGCACTTCCGCTGCTTCCTCCCCGGTCACTTCCCGCATGGCGGCCCACAACGCCGACTGACTGAGCCGTTCCTTGAACACCCCGGTCGGCGCCAGCAAGCGGTCGGGAATGATCGCGTTGAACATGCCCATGCAGCCCTCGTCGAAAACGCCCATGACGGCCTTGCGCTCTTGCAGCTCGCGGGCGACATCGCGGCCGACGAGCTGCGCCTTGTGCGGCAGCATCATATCGCCTGCCGGACGCACGTGGCTTTGTGAGTGGCGCACCTGCTTGCCATCGAGCCATCGACGCAGGCCGTTAAGGAAAAACTCGTCGGCGAAATCCTCGCTCCACAGCGTCGAATAGTGTACGCCGGCCTTGGTCAGGCTGCCGTTGAGGTTGAGCATGCCCACCAGACCGGGCCATTCGCCGCTCCAGTTGGCGACGGTCAGGATCGGCCCTTCGTGGCTCATCAGGCCGGCCAGGATATGCTGCGAATACTGCCAGACCGCCTCGACGACGATCAGCGGCAACTTGCGGTCAACCGCGCGAAAAACCTCGAGGCCGCGCTTCTGGCTGTCGATGAAACCGTGCTGCTTGGCCGCGTCGTACTCGTGTACCCGGCGCACTCCATAGCCTTCGCGTTCGACGGCGGCAATGAGCTTCGCCTCGACCGCCTCTTGCGCCGGCCAGCATTTGCGGTTCGCCGAAAGGCGCAAATCGCCGTTGGCGGCAAGCAAAATTTCCTTGGGCATAGCCCCGCTATTGTCGCAAAACCCGCCCAAAGCCCGCGAGCCGCATCAACAACGGAACGACTCAAGCAAATCCAGCGCCGCTTTTCGATTGAGTTTATCGGCATGGAACTGGCCACCGAAATCCAGGATGCACTCCAGGCAAGCCCGCTCGCACAAGCCCTGATGCTTTTCCGAACCGGCAAGTACTCTTTCGGCTTCTTCGAACCAGGCACTGCCCTGTTGAAAAAGCTCCAGACAATGCCCGGCGCCGGCGGCTGTCGAGTCGTAGATCGCCAAATCGAACCCTTCCTGAGAAGATGGTTTCGGGTAGGCTTCCAATTCCCGGCTGTCCACTTCCAACAACTTCGCGCCGGCCCGCACCAAGGCCCGTCCCAAGGAGTAAACGGCTTCTTGGTCGGACGAAACGACGCTGGAAAAGGTGAACAGGATCAGATCCGTCCGCTCTCTTGCGGCCAGAACGCGGTTGCGCCAGACAGGGGCCGGTTCATTTTTCCTCCAGCATGTCCGGTTTGCTCGCGCATCGTATATCCTCGCGTGGCTTTCGAACCCAGTCGGCAGATTCTCGCGCCCCTGCCCTCCCTTGGTTTCGCTCATGGCAAAGCCGCACCGCGTACAAATCGCAAAGCCCTTCTGCACGGCGCCGGCATTGCGCAACAGAAGCTCCGACTCCTCGCAGTACTTTGCCGACAGTCTCGGCTGGCCGGCAAAATTTTCCGCGGCCTCGGGTTCCTGCATCAGGAACGACGTTCCCGTGGTTCCCGTGGGATACGCCTCCATTTCCCCCACCCGTTCCAGTTTTCCCTGACGAACAAGCGGTTCCCAAGCGGCTGTCATGTAGCCGTAACGAGGGAAAAGCAAAAGTTCGCTGCGCTCGGCGCCGCTTCCGCACTCCGGGCACGGGGCAGCGCTGTCATGTGTCAAATAAATGTGCCCCCTCTCCTGACACTTGAGCGCATACTGCTGCCTGCCGAGGGCGCGATCCTGTCGTACCTTCTCATCCGTCCAGTACTTCAACAGGCCGCGCGAGACCGCAATCTTGCCGCCCGCGAGCACCTCGGCGCCCGGTACGTATTCCGCCAATGCCAATAGAGACGACCGCTCAAGCTTGTACCGCTCATCGCGCCGCGAGCCTTCGCCGTTTTCCTTCGGCCGGCGGACTTGCAGCGTCTGCAAATTGATGGGGAACCCGTAACGCGGGAGGAAGCGGCGGTCGGCGAGCCATTCGATTACCGTCGTGTCGCACAGCAGCTTGATCTGATAGCGGATGGCCGCTGCCTGAGCCTTGTTGCGCGAAGAAAACTCTTGATTTGTGCCTACATCCTCCCATGCGTCTCGCAATTTCTCGAAATCCTCCCGCCATTCGTTGACGGCCTCCTCAAACGTTTGGCAAGTCTGCTCGAGAAATTTTGTCCATTCCGCTTCCTCGACTACGCCGGTCAAAGGCGTACCGGCGGCGATGCCGCCAACGATGGAGCGTAGCTCGTCTTCTGGATGCTCGGCTTTGGCCCGTATGCACCAATCGACGAATTCCCGGTCGAGAGGCGCCTCCTCTTGCGGCGTCCAAGCAGGCTTTTGCCTGTCGTCCCACCGTCCAGGCGGGCGGCAGCCCAGGAAGGGTCCCATTGACGAATAAGCGTTCATGGCGCCGGCGCGCGGCGGCTGAAGTCCTTTTCGGTGGAAAAATTCTCCGAGCAGCACCGCGTGCAAATGCCGTCGGACAAATCTTTCCCTGTCGAGAAACACAACGGGCCGGCGCAACTCCGCACCGAGAAAATCGCTGAAGCGGGAAAATACTTCCTGGTCGAAAGCACGCGAGCGGGCGAATGTAGCGACAACCGCCGAACCATCGGCCCGGCGGCCGGCCCGGCCTGCTCTTTGCTGATGATTGGCGCGGCCGGGAGGCACGTTGCCGAGCAACACGCCGTTCAGCCCGCCGATGTCGATGCCCAACTCCATGGTCGTGGTGGAGGAAAGGATGTTGCGGACACCGTTGCGAAACAAGTCTTGCAAACGCCGGTTCTCGCGCGCGTCGAGTTGGGCGGAGTGTTCCTCTCCCCACAGCCCCATGCGGAAAATGCCGTCCTTCAATTCGCGTCTTGCTCGCCGCCAGCGCGGCAGGTCGTTCACTTCCCAGCCTCCAATCGGCTGCAAATTCCCGCGGCACCCCCTCAATGGCGTCCACCCGAGAACCGTTCGCGGCCAAACGGTCAAACTGTCGGGGCAGTGAAAATGCCGTTCCGGCTGGCGTACGGCGAGCTTGTCGATGAGTATTTTGACGGCGGGCTGCGCCGTGTCCACATCCAGTTGGTGGTTTTCCCGGGCAAGCCATGGGATAGTTCCTTGCTCGGAAGCGCGGTACAGGGCATCGAAAGCGCCTTGCAGGAAATCGGCTCCGAATTCGCGGCGTTTCTCTTCAGGGCAGCCGGCCTTTTCGAGAACCCTCGCCGTAAACCATCTGCGCAGTTGGCGCTCCGTGCTGCCGGCGAACCGGACCGCGCTCCAGCCGCTGCCGTCCCGGGCCGCCCAACGGTCGAACAACGGCGAACCGCCTTCCCATTTGTGCCCGTCATTTGGGTCGCCTTCCGACCAGCCAGCGGCGCCGGCGAAACGCAGGGTATCAAGCAAAGCAGCCAGATAGGACTGCCAAATCTCTTCGAGACATCGCCTGAGGCCGGCTGGAAATCTTCCGAGTATTGCAGCCGGGGCGAGCACTTGATCGAGTCCGGGATACGCCACTTCCACAAGTCCGATCGACTCCAGAGACACCCGGGTAGGAAGAGGACGGTTCAATTCGGTCACAATCAAGGCCTCGGCCCGATCCTTTACCTTGCGGCAATTCTTCTCCCATATGAGTTGTTTCCACTCCTTTGCCTTATGCCCCTCGGACGTGTCACGGTCAAGGATTTGGGCGATGCGGTCATTCTCAGCAACGCGCCGCGCGAAGTCGGAAAATGGGGCGCCGCTCAGTGCCTGTTGCCTCTCTCTTTCCCTTTCCTCCAAATTTCGCCTGAATCGAGAGCGTCTTTGCTCCTCATCCGGTTGAAGCTTATTCAGGCGCCGGCGTATATCTTCGATCTCATGATCGATATCCTGCACCGTTTGACTACTGTCGAGATCACTGGCGGCTTCGGCGATCGCCGCGCGAACCACCCAGGTTTCATGAGCACGCATCAACTGCGGACCGAGCCGCGCCGCTTCACGCCTCGAATCGCTGAAACACAACAGCCGCCGTCCCGCAGCGGGCTTCCAGTTTCGGGATCCCGTTTTGTCTGCAAAGGCAGGCATCCCCTCCAACAACGTCTCGGCTACGACCGAAAGCGCAAGCCGGTGGGGGCCATTCATCGGCGCACACTCGCGGTCGGCGTCCGATTCGTTATCGCCGCCATCCGCCGCGGAGGTGGACCAAGTCACGCCGCAACGCGGACACGTTTGCCGTGCGCATTGCGGATCGAGGCAATCTTTTCCATGAACGGGGCAAGAGGATCGAAACAGCGCAACTCCTTCCTCGCCGTCGCCGAGTTGATTACCGCTCGCGATATCAACCACAACCCGCGAAAGAGGCCTGCCCGGCTGCTCCTCTTGCTGCCGGGCAGTGAGATAGTACCGTGTTGACTTCCGAGAACCCACCAAGGGAAGGGACAACTGCAAACTGAAAGCATCTTGCATGCCCGCCAGAGCCGGCAAGCCGCAAACCGTGCAGCGATGCAGCGCCAAGGTCGATGACCGGCAATGCCGGCATCGGTCAGCCGACGGTTGCAGACATCCCAAGTCGAGGACGCGACAACCGGCAGGGCCTGAACACTCCCTGTTAAGACAAACGCAAAGCCCGTTGGGCGCCCGCACCAACAGGTGCAGCCGGTGAGGAACCAGTGGGAAATCATCGGACTTGGAACGCGCCGAGGCCGCCAGACGCAGCAACCCGATGACTGCCTTTTGCGCTGTCTCTTCGCCATTGCCGAATAGTTCTTGCGTCAAATCTTCGAGTGCAATTGCGCCGTCTATGCCGGCAAGCTTCTCGGCCAACCGATGCATCAGCGGAGCGCGCGGCAAAGCATCTCCAAGAAATGGGCCGAGCTTGTCCGGAAATTTTTTGGCGGCGCGCTGAAGAGCCGTATCGGCAACCAACGGGCGAACCGCTTCTCGCAATGCTTCGCGTTCCTCCTGCGTACAGGTTTCGAATTTCCCTTCGGGAGTCAGGGTCTGCAGCGCGATTCCGGCGCCAAGCGCCAAATCCGCGGCTGATGGAGAGATCTCGGGCGGCGCGCAAGCCTTGAGTTCGGGGCGGGCTTTTTCCCCGCGGATCAGGAAAGTGTTGCTCGGTTGACTGGAAAACAGCTTGGCCGCAAAATCCTTGAGATCGTTGTCGTCTCCGCCAAGCGTGGCCGAAGTGGCGATTTGCAGCAACTGCTCCGCGCGGACGCCGCACCGGGCGCGGACTCTTCTCAGCAGCAGCGTGATCTCGGCAGCCAGGGAACCCGTGTAAAGGTGCGCTTCGTCAAGCACGATAGCGCGTAGGGCGGGGCCGAAGAATTCGCTGTCCGCCGGACGGCAGAGCATGTATTCCAACATCGAATAGTTCGTGATGACGATATCGGGCGGGTCGGCGCGCGCTTCTTGTCGCGTACGCGTCCGCCACGCGGTCGAAGCAGGATCGCCGCGACGCGCCCGTTCCCTGTCGTCGTTGGGCGTTTCGCTGGTGAAGTGGAATACCCGCAGGCCGGCCCCGTTCTCCCGAAGCCATTTGTCCACGCGCTCCACTTGGTCGGCTACCAAGGCATTCATCGGATAGAGCATCAAGCAGCGCATCCCGGTAGCCTTCCGCGGCCGCCGCCAAAGCTCGTTGAGGATCGGCAAGAGAAAAGCTTCCGTCTTGCCGCTTCCCGTCCCTGCCGAAACGACAAGAGACGGCCTGTCCGAATCCGCGCTGCCGCGGAACGCGAGGCGCAACGCTTTCGCCTGATGCCGATACAACTTTCGATCCGAAGGGAATGCCCCGGATTTATTCAGGTGTTCTTTCAAACCCTGATTGAAAAGCCCCTCGCTCACCAAGTAATGCAGCGTATCTGCGGACCTCGCACTCGAAAAGGCGCCTTCCACCCATAGCTCGCTGACCAAGCCTCCCTGTTCCGGCGGACCGCGCCAAACAGCCTCGCAGGCATCGGCAATCTCTTTTTCGCGCACGAAATTCTCTGCAACAGCCAGATCGACCAAGCGGGCGCGGACCCTATCCGCGAGATCGAGCGCGTCGGTCTGTTTGGGAGTGGATAACGTATGGTTCGGCATCATCGGTTCACGAGTCCCAAGGTATTTTGTCCATCGGCAAGCAGCAGGGCGGTTGCCGCAAGGTATTGGCCCCCGCGGGGCGTCTCAGCCAACTGACGCGCGTCGAAATCGTCTTTTTGACTCAGCGCGGCGCCGCTTTCCATATGTTGGCGAAAAGCCTCCGTCAGTTCATTGAGCCGCTCCGCATCGCAGCCCAATCGGCGCCGGCTGTCCCTGCACAGCGGTTCCAGGGCCGCCTTCAATGCGCCGTCAGAGCCGTCATCGGCAATACCCGTCAGCTTGCGCACTGCGCGGCGGGCAATCCTGTTGCCTCTCCTGACTCCCCGCAGAACCTGCCGGGCAAACGGAGGGCACAATTCGGCCATTCGGCGGACCGCCAACTCTTGAAGCGTTTCCTCGCAACGATCTTCATCCTGAACGCGGATGCGCTCCACGAAGAGCCGCAGGATTTGCTTGGCGTGCCCGTCATAGCGCAGGCTTGCCCGCCACAACGCGCTTCGCACTATTGAATCTAATTCTTCAGGCGCCTCCGTGTGTTTCAGTTCGCGCGGCAGCCCGCCGTTTCCGACCCAACCGCGCACGAAATCCACCGGGTTTTCCTCAACGGCGCGAGAAAACGCGGAGAAAATTTCCGGGGCGAGAACCGGAGCCTTGAACCAACGCAGCAGGGCAAAGGTTTCTTCCGTTTGCCTGCGAGAGATCCATTGGGCTAACTTTTCATGCCGCCAGTGGGAGCCGATGCATTCGCCGCGGAAAGCAACAGCCCATGCAAAAGGTTCATCGTAAGACGGCAGCGCCCATTCGGAACAACGGGCATTCTTGTTGCGTACCTTTTCGACACTCACGATTTGAATCGGACGATCAGTGCGACCAATGCGCCACAAAACAATTTTGTGGTCACTGGAAGGCTCAACTTGGTCATTGAGCAATACCGAGCAGTAATCCCGTCCAAGCATCTGGGGGTAGAACCGCACGACGCACCCGCGGTTCTCGACGGATTTTGCCAATTCCAAGCCGTCTTGGGTTTTCAGGGCATCGCCCCTCGCCAGGAAACCCGAAAGGGCAAACGGCCTTTGCCCCTGCGCCGCGATTCGAAAACCTTCGTAAATTCGCGGTTCTTCCCCGTCGGACGGAGCAAATACGCGCGCACTCCTTCGTCCGCCCGCGCTGCCGAGGGGCTGATTTCGATCCCAAATCTCCCATTTCGGCGGCCGCGAAGAGCTGCCGTTCGATTCATCGCGCTCCAGAACAGCCAGCCCCGTAACGTTCCACCGGGTTTTGACCGGCCAACAGCGGTTGTTGTGCGCCGTCCGCACTCGTACGCGAAGCCGGGTTTCCCCTGTCAGCAAGGGCACATTCAAACAAACGGTTTCTTCCGTGCGCCAAGTTGAATCGGAACGCTTCAAGGGCATATTCCTTGTCTTTTTCCCCAATAGCAACGAAACCTCCAGCGCGTCCTCCGGCGCACCGCCGAGAACAAGCGGCTCCTCCGCCCCCAAGGGAACCGGATCGCCGCTCAGGTTGGAAACGACGATGTTGGGCTGCTCGACAGTTACAGCCTCGCTAAGGCGCGGATACCAGTAAACCAGCCCGCCAAGTTCCAGGCGCATGGTCTGCGGCCAACCGGCCTGCAGCCGATACAACCGGCGGCCCGACTTTCGCACCAAGCCATCCGCATCGACGCCCGCCAATTCCAATACTTCGTCGCACAGCAGGGCATATGCGCGCGCGGTTTTCATATGCGCCGCGGGATGCAGCGGCCCGCCGTCGTTGAGATCGAAAAC
Organism: Bryobacterales bacterium; assembly: GCA_965242705.1. GTDB lineage: Bacteria > Acidobacteriota > Terriglobia > Bryobacterales > UBA6623 > CATQHP01. The sequence goes on along the minus strand of OZ251486.1, from coordinate 1,438,407 downwards.
CAGCACATCCTCGCGCAACCCGGTCTCGCCAATCTCGAATTCGGCGCAATCGCCGCCGTTCATCGACGAAATGGTCACCGCCGCGGCGTTCCAGTTCGGCAAGAGGATTTGCGGTGTGCCATACCACGAACCCGACTGCCGCCGCCAATTTACTGGCGATGCGCCGTCAATGGCGATCCGCAGTCTTTGGGTATTCCAACCTGCTGTTATCGCCTCCACTTCATCTTTGTCAAGCTCAAGAGAAAAAGCAGGATCACGACTGCTCCAGTCGAGCGCAAGCCGCGCCGGGATGGAAACGCCGTGCTTTCTCTCGGTTTCGGGTCCGGCGACGGCATCCTCCCCGGCGCCCAGTTGCTCTCGTCGCGCCCGCGCCTGTTTGAGCAGCTCATCGAGCCAGTCGCCGCGAACCCAAGGAGAATCTTCCAAAAACCGACGGGCTTCGTCCTCGCGCAAATGGTCGGCTCGATAGCGTTTCAGAACGCTCCAAAGCCGGCGAAAGCATGGGGACGCAACTTCGGAATGACTCGCGTCCTCTCCGCGCAGCGCTTGCACCGCCACGGGTTCTCCCAGCCCCACAAGCCATTCAGCCAACCTTCGGCGCGCGCCGCGGCGCGTGAATGCGAATTGGAGCTTCAGGGTATTGAAATACTCCTGCGAATCTTCCCAGCCGATCGCGCTTCGCAGGCGCAGCTTCTGTGTTACACGATCGAGCGCATTCTTGAGATCGACGCAAGGCTGGCCTCCCGGAAACACATCGGATTCGAACTTATCGGGGAGGCATCTTCGCACGTAAGGCCATACGGCGCCCTCCGTTCCTTCGCTGCGGCAAACTTCGGAGCCAAGAATGAGCAGCAATCCGGCGACAACCTCGCTGGGCGAAGCCGAAAGGCCGCCCTCGATACGCCGAGGCAGAATGTCGGTAAGCCACCTTCGGGGATCGGTCTTCAAATTGGCGAAACACCGCCGAATGCCGTCGATATCCGCCTTGGATAATTCCAGTTCCGCAACCGAGCGCGGCGGCGGCAGATCTTCAAGCCGCCTTGCCATTTGCGCGAACAGGCATTCAAAATCCGTAAAGCGGCTTGGCGAATCGGAATCCATGGCTTCCAGCCGGTCCCGCGAAAAACCCGCGGAATCGACATCAACTATAACCTGCCGTTCGAGACGGGGGCGAAACCTGTCAGATGGCGGAGCCACTGGCGAAGGTGCGCCCCTACGGCCTGACGCGGATGTACTTCTGCAGCCTGCGGCGGAAGGGTTCGCCGGCGTAAAGATTGCCCTCGGCGTCGGCGGCGACGAACTCGGCGCCGGAACCGCGCGTTGAGCGCGGGTCGCCCCAAGGAAAGATCACGAACTCCGAAACCCAGCCCTTGTGCGCGTCGCCGATGCGGATGCCCATTTCCCAGCCCGGGTTCTCCACGTCGTCCGATTCCGAATCGGCTACGTAAATGCGGTCGTTCCCCGCAAAATAGATGCCGCTGGGCCGGCCGAACTGCGTCCACGCAGCCAAGTACTTGCCTTCCTGGTCGAAAATCTGGATGCGGTTGTTGCCGCGGTCGGCCACGAACAGCCGGCCCCTGGAGTCGATGGCCAAGGCATGCAGCGTGTGAAACTCGCCCGGGCCGTAGCCGGTCTTGCCCCATTCCTTGACGAACTTGCCGTCCGCGGTGAACTTGACCACGCGGTTGTTGTCGTTTGCTCCGTGCCCGTCGGCGACGAAGACGTGCCCACCCTCGCCGACCACCACGTCCGCCGGCGCGTTGAAATGCGCTCGGTCATTGCCGGCGACGCCGGGCGTGCCCAAGGTCATCAGCACCTTGCCCGCCGGGCTGAACTTGATGACCCGATGCCCGCGGGTTCCCGGCGGCGTGCGCGCGGCGCTGACCGCATCGGTTACCCACACGTTGCCCTCGGCGTCCACGTGCAGGCCGTGCGGCCAGATGAACATGCCGCCGCCGAAGCCGGTCAGCATATTGCCTTCCATGTCGAACTTCAGAACGGGGTCGAGATCGGAATCGAGGCATTCGTTGCCGAAGCGGCCCGGCTCCGCCGAGTCGCAGCGCACCACGGCCCAGACGTGCTTGCCGTCGGGGTCGACGGCCACTCCGCCCACGGCGCCCATCTTGCGCCCTTCGGGCAGCTTGGCCCAGCCTTCCACCATGCGGTACGGATTGGAATAGGGCTGCGCGGATGCGCCGTCCGGCGCGGCGGCGACCAGCGCCGCGGCGGCAAGCAGAAGCGGAATGCGAAGCGCGGTTTGGTTCGGCATCGCCGCCAGTATCGCAAAAACCGCGGCGCCGCGCAAAAAATGGAGCCACGAGTCGGACTCGAACCGACGACCTGCGGTTTACGAAACCGCTGCTCTACCAACTGAGCTATCGTGGCCCGCCAACCGCCGGAAGAAACCGACCGGCGAACCTTCAGCTTAGCACGGCCGCCCCTGATCGCCGCTGCGCCGCAAAGCGGCGCGGCCTACCTCGATGCGCCGCCCCACGAAGTGCGCAGGCCGGCGTAGTAGTACGCCCCGTTGAAGCCCCAAGGCGTAAACGGACTGTAGGGCATGCCGAAAAAGCGCATCGTGATCGGCGCGCCGCCGATGTCGGTGAAGGGGCTCGCGTATTCGTCCGAAACCGTGTCGAAAACGTTCTGCACGCCCAGCGCCAGAGAGGTGTTTTGTGTTATGCGCAGGGAAACCTCGATATCGACGATCGGCTTGCCGGCGAAAGGCTGCGCGGCCTTGCCCCGCCCCAGAATGCGCGCGTCCCAATAGTCGATCCACGAACCGTAGTAGTTCAAGCGCCCGAGCACGCTGACCCGGCGGCCGACGTCCTGCTCCGCGCCCACGTTCCAGCGCGTCCGCGGCACATAGTTCTCCAAAGCCACGATGTCGCCCTCGCCGAGATGGTCGCTGCCGCCCTGGAAGTCGGTATCGGTGTAGTTGTAGGCGGCGCTGAACCTCGTCTTGCCGCCGAGAGCAGCCGGCGCCCAGGTCGAAACCACGTCCACGCCCCGCGTTCGGGTCGAGAAATCGTTGGTGAAGAAGTTGAACGAGGTCAGCGTGCCCGCGCCCTGCACGCCGGCTCTCTCGGCCTCGGCGACTTCTTCCGCCGTCAAGGTAAAGTCGCGGGTCAGGGTCAGCCGGTCGGAAATGTCGATGTGGAACCAGTCGGCGGTGAGCATGAACGTCTTGGTTTCGATTACCGCGCCGAAGGTGTAATTCACCGATTTCTCGGGCTGCAAAGCGCGTCCGCCCTTGAGCAGCGCCAACGGCGAGGTCGATTGGATCGTGCCCCGGTCGATCAGGTTGCCCGCCGGGTCGAGCGTGGTCTGCACGTTGCGCGCGTACTGCTGGCCGACCGTCGGCGCGCGGAAGCCGCTGCTCACGCTGCCGCGCAGGCTGACCGCGGGAACGAACCGGTAGCGCCCCGACACCTTGCCGTTGAGCGTGCCGCCGAAGAGGTCGAAATGCTCAAACCGGCCGGCGGCGCCGAGCGTCCAGTTCCCGCCCGGGTCGCGGAACTCGATATCGCCGTAGGCCGCGCGGCTGTTGCGGCTCCATTCGCCCGACCAAGCCTCGCTGAAGCCGGGAAAGCCGTTCGATCCGGAAGTAAAGCCCTGCGCCGCGTAGGGGCCGATGGCGTACGATTCGCGGTCGCCCGCGCCGATGATGAAGCGCTCATTGCGCCACTCGACGCCGGCGGCCGCGTTGATCCGGTCGGTCAGGGCGTAACTCACGTCGAAATTCAGGCCGAATTCCTCTTGCCGGTAGAGTCCCGGGTCGAACTCGGTCGGGCTGTCCGGCCCCAACGAGCCGTTGACGGTGTTCTCCAGGAAGAAGTCGGTTTCGTGCTCGCCGTAGCCGGCGCTGAAGTCCCAGGCAAAACCGCCGGATGTGAAGCCGCGCACGCCGGCGACGATCGAGCCGTCCCTCACCTGCCCGCCGAATTGCGGCGTAAAACCGCCGGGAAACCGCTGACCAAGTGCGAAACAGTTGCCGTTGCCTTCCAGCCGGTCGAAAGCCGCGGCGTCGGGCAGGCCGTTGACGATAGGGACCGAAGGGCAATCGGCCGAACCGCGACCCTCGGCCTGCAGCCGGTCGCCGACCAGCCATTCGCTGCCGTTCCCGAACAGCGCGTTGTCGGTCGGGTTGCGGTAGAAGAAATTACCGGTTACCTTGCGCTGGGCATAGTTGGCGTGGCCGTAAATCTGCAGGTTGTCGTTGATCGGCTTGCCGAAATTGACGAACAGCTTGAGATCGTCAGCAATATCGGGCGAGCCCCACTTCTGCGCCGGGTCGAGCACGGCGGAGTTGCCTGCTTCGCGCAGCCCCGCCGCATCGGTGCGCTGCACGCTGACGTCAGTGCGGTTGACGTTGCCGTACTCGACGCTCACGTTGGCGAACCCGTCCTTGCCGAGCGGCAGGCCGAAGTTGTTGGCGACCGTGAAGCCGAATCCGCCTGCCGCGCCGTAGGAGCCCGTTCGGAACTCCATGCTGCCGCCCGAAGCGGCGTCCTTGAGTTGGAAGTTCATCACGCCGGCGATAGCGTCGGAACCGTACTGGGCCGAAGCGCCGTCGCGCAGCACCTCGACTTGGCGCAGGGCGATTGCGGGGATGGTGGAGATATCCGGGCCGTGATTGCCGATGGTCGAGCCGAACTGCCAGGCGATGACCGACGAGCGGTGACGTCGCTTGCCGTTGACCAACACCAGCGTATGTTCCGGCGCCAGATTGCGCAGGCTGGCCGGGCGCACAATCGTCGCCGAATCGGCGATCGGCTGCGCGGTGACGTTGTACGAGGGGATGATCGCGCGCAGCCGATTGCTCAGGTCGGCGCCGCCCTGACGCAGCAGGTCGCCGGAGGAAACCGCGTCGATGGGCACGGCGGATTCGGTGGCCGAGCGCGGCTGCGCGCGGGTGCCGACGACGACCATTTCTTGCGCCAGGGCGGCCAGCTCGAGGGCGATCTCGACCGTGCCCGCGGACTGCGCCGCGGAGGCCGTTGCGGTCTGGAAGTCCGGCGCGGAAACGACGATCTCATGGGGACCGGGGCCGAGGCCGCAGAACGAAGCCGCGCCCGAGTCGTCGGTCAATTGCCGCCGCCCGGCGACGGCGACAGAGGCTGCTTGCACCGGCTGCGCCGAGGGATCGACGACGCGCACGGAGAGGCAATCGGGTTGCTGCGCGGGCAGTTGCAGGGCCGCCGCCTGCAAAAAAACGCCGGCGGCAGCGGTCCAAGCAAACGATTTCGCATTCAGGAGCATCATGGCTAAACCCTCTTGGGATGATTTTGTTTGTGGTTTGCTCCATCATCTTAGCGAAGGTCTGAATAATAGCGCAAGAGGGGCAGAGGAAGGATGATGTTGGCGGAAGGAGGCGTTTGATGAGGGGTTGGCAACGAGATTTGCATGGAAATTGTGCTGATTTTGAGCTCTTGGCAGTGGTTATGCCCCCGTTTCAGTGGCTTCGAGCCGCTGTGGACGCACTGCTCCTGCGTTGCGCCGCTCAGGCTGCGGCATAACGCTCGGCAATGAGCAGATTGGCCAAGCCGAATAACAGGCTGAGCCGTTCCCTGTTCTTGGCCAAGCCGCGATAGCGAACCTTCGCGTAGCCGAAGCGCCGCTTCACATACAGAAACGGATGCTCCACCTTGGCCCGCACCGCCGCCTTGCGCCGCTCCGCCTGAGCCGCCGCGCTGCCCGCCGCCAACTGCCGCCGCCGGCCGGGCCTCATCGCCACTTGCCAGTCCAGCGCGCGCTCCCGCTGCTCCGGCCGTTTCTCCACTCCTTGATACCCGGCATCTCCGTGTACTTGCTCCTCCCCGCCGTGCAGCAGCAGCCCCACTTGCGTCACGTCCGCCACGTTCGCCCCCGTCGCCGCCACGCTATGCGCCAGCCCCGTACCCGCGTCCACCCCGATGTGCGCTTTCATCCCGAAATGCCGCTGCCGCCCCTTCCTTGTCTGCTTCATCTCCCCGTCCCGTTCCCGCCGGCGGTTCTTCAACGACGACGGCGCTTCCATGATGCTCGCGTCCACAATCGTCCCCTTCTGCAAGCGCAACCCCTGCGCCTCCAGGCGCCGGTTGATCTCCGCCAACAACTCCCCACCCAACTCGTGCTTCTCCAGCAAGTGCCGAAAATGCAAAATCGTCGTCTCGTCCGGCAGCGGCTCGGCCAACGACAAACCCACGAAGCGCCTCACCGACTCGAGCTCGTACAGCATGTCCTCCATCCCCGGATCGCTCATGTTGTAGAACAACTGCACGCAGTGGATGCGCAGCATCGCCGACAACTCGTACGGTCGCCGCCCCCGCCCCGCTTGCGGGTAATACGGACGGATGCGCTCCTCCAGCCGCTGCCAGGGAATCAACGCCTCCATCCGTCCCAGGAACTTCTCCCGCCTCGTCTGTTTCTTCTTCCCCTCGTACTCCATGTCCGCAAACGTCCGTTGGCTCATCGCTCTCCCCCTTATTCTCCGTGCCTTCCGCACCTCCCTATTATCCCAGTCTGCAGGGCTCTTGTTCAGAGGTTCCTTAGGAATATGAATCGGCCATGCGCCGCAATCCCGAAGCAGACGGCCTGCGATGCCCCGTAGCGACCTCCCCTTCGGGAGTGAATTCTCCCCAGCCCAAATCGATCTCTCGGTCCTCCTGGATTTGGCGCACACGCACGGAGAGGATTGGAAAGCCTTCGAAACCGCGGTTCGCGGCCTCTATTTCGCGCAGCACGCAACATCCGACTACAACAAAGCCAAACTCGCCAACAACAGCAAGCTCTCGCTTCGCGCCTACGGCCTCATCGGGGAAAACGACACGACGCTTACGGCGGCCGGCCTTGCCCTTTACAACCTGCGCGGCGACAGGAACGCCATCCATGCAGCCTTCGCCAAACACATTCTCAAAAACTGCCAAGTCATGAATTTCGTCCAGTGCATCCTCGACATGCACTCCGCCGGCGAAAAAATCGACCTCACCAAGCTTCGCCGTTGGCTTGAAGAACGCGGCATCGTCGTCCCGCGCGGCGGCAAACACATGAGCACGCTGCGCCTTTGGCTCGAAAAGGCCGGCATCTTCGTCTCCGGGTACCGTATCGACCGTGCTCGTCTGGAGCAGATTCTCGGTCTGGGGATGGAAGAATTCGAGGCGCTTGCGGCCTTTACCCCCGAACAGCGCGCCTACCTCAAAGCACTGGCCAACATGGGCGGCGGCGGCCCGCATTCCTCCAACGATATCGAGAAGCTCGCCGCCGCATCTTACGGCATCGCCTTCAACGAAAAGAACCTGCCCAAGCAAGTCCTCTACCCCTTGCGCGACGCGGGCTACATCGGTTTGGAACGCGGGACCAAGCAAGCCGGGCGCGGCGCAAAACCTTTTCTAGTCACTGCCGCCGCCAAACTGACGGCAGATCTGATTACGCCTCTGATCGAGCAGCTGGAGCAACAGACTCATACCGACTTGCGGCCTTTGTTGCGAAGACCCATCAAGGAAATCCGCAAAGCGATCGATTCGAAGGACAAGCACGTCCGCGGTCTTGCGCTCGAAGCCTTGGCCTTCAAGCTGATGCGCCTCATCGACTTGTCCTATGTCTCCACGCGGCTTCGCGGAAGCGCAACCGGCGGCGCCGAAGTCGATCTCATCTTCGAGAGCGCGCGGCTCGTCTTCTCGCGCTGGCAAGTTCAGTGCAAAAATACAGACCGCGTCTCACTCGACGACGTGGCCAAAGAAGTCGGTCTTGCGAGATTTTTCAACAGCAATGCTATCGCCATAATTTCGACAGGAGAAATCGGAGATGATGCCCGGCGCTATGCTAACACGGCAATAACCAGTTCCAATTTCGATATCGTAATGATAGATGGCAGAGATATTGCCCGCATTGCATCTCGGCCGTCAACAATCATTGATGTGTTCGAACGAGAATCTCGTCATGCCATGGATCTCAAAAAGGTTGAATTGCCGTACAGTATTAACTGAGATTTTCGATTTCTAATTCACCATGTAACTCGTCTTGTCACCTTGGGCGGAAACATTTGATCGTTTTATACGGTCAATCAGGGAGCGAGCTATAATAGCTGCTCCGTTTATTGCCGAGAAGCCGCTGCGGAAATTAGCTTCGCAACTTCACAAGGAAAATCATGCCCAATTCAGCTTGCTCACCAATGTATCCGCGGATAGCCTGCTGCAAAAAACACTTGACACCAAAGCAATTGCCGATTTTTGCAAAAGCTTTCCTGAAACCACTGTTCATCACCTTCCAGGACTGCATGCCAAGGTATATATCGCCGACAAGCACACAGCAATAGTAACTTCCGGAAATCTCACTGCCAATTCTTTGCATCGAAATTTCGAGTACGGAATTCGGATTCATGATCCTGTTACAGTTGAAAAAATCGCCGATGATTTAATAAGTTACCGTAATCTTGGATCGCCGCTCTCAATTGAAGATTTGGACCATCTGACGGAACTTTCAGGGATTCTCAGAAGCAAATATGCAAATACGATAAATTCAGCTCGGTCCGGCTTCAAGAAAGAATTCGAAGATCAATTGGAAGCAATAGATGAATCCTTGCGAGAATTAAGAGGCAGACCGGGAGAAAGCACAAATTCCATATTTACTCGAACATTGTTATACCTCTTGAACAAGGAACCTCTGCGCACACGGGACATTCATCCACTCATACGCAACATCCATCCTGATTTATGCGACGACCGCACAGATCGTGTGATTCATGGAATACACTTCGGGCGTGAATGGAAACATCGAGTTAGAGGCGCCCAAGTCGATTTGAGGCGCAAAGGGCTGATCGAGCTTGTTGAAGGAAAATGGCGCTTGGTGCGAAGGAAATAGGATCTCGCGCCGTGCGAGGTTTCGATTTGCATTTCGCATAGATACTCTTAAACACAAGCAGCGATTACGCAGCTATCTGTCGAACCCAGCGAGGAAAAGCGAAACTCTTTACCCCCCTTCCGCCAGCAGGCGCTTCAGCGTTTCGACCAGCGCGGCGCGCGGAACCTCCTGTTGGCCGAAGCGCGCGGCCTTCCATTGCTCATGGCCGGCGACGCCGCTCGACTGCGCGCGGCCGACCTCCATTTCCTTGACGGTGACCGCGCCGCGCGCCGCCTCGTCGGCGCCCATGATGAGCACGTACGGTATCCCCAGCCGGTCGGCGCGCTGCAACTGCTTGCCCAGCTTCTTCGGCCGCCCGACGTGGATTTCCGTGCGAATGCCCGCCCGACGCAACTCAAAGGCAATTTGCAGATATGCGGACATCAACGAACGATCCATCGCGCTGACGAAAACCTGCGCCGTCGTCTTGCGGCGCGGCGTCCTGTCGAGATGCTCCAGCGCGGCAAGCAGCCGATCCACGCCCAGCGAAGCCCCCGTCGCCGGAAGCGGCGGGCCGCCGAAACGGGCGGTCAGATTGTCGTAGCGCCCGCCGCCGAAAACCGAACCGAACTGCGGCGCGTCCGCAACGACTGCCTCGAAAACGGGGCCGGTGTAATAGGCCAAGCCGCGCGCGATGCCCAGGTCGAGCATCACCCGGTCGCTGCCGTAGCCCAGCGCGTCGAGATTCGCCGAAATGCTCTCGATCTCCGCAAGCCGCTCGGCGCTGCCCTCAACCCCGCGGAACTCGCCGCCCAGCGTTCGCAGCACGCCACCGCGCGTCTCCCCCGTAATCGAAAGAAAATCCTCGATCTTCGACACTTGCGCGGCGCCCAGGCCGAGCCCGCGAATCGGCGCGCCCGAATCGTCCTCGTACCCTTCCATCAATTCCCTCTTGACCTTCTCCATGCCCAGCTTGTCGAGCTTGTCGAGGACGCGAAAGACGTCCGCCGCCAGGTCTTCGCCGATGCCCGCGTAGGCAAGCAGCAGGTTGAGAATCTGCCGGCTGGAAAACCTCACCTTGTAGGGAGCCGCCCCGGCCGCGTCGAGCGCGTCGCATATCGCCGCCAGAATCTCGGTGTCGGCAATCTCCGACGGCGCGCCCACGGAGTCGATATCGAACTGCGTGAACTGCCGAAAACGGCCCGGCTGCGGCTTGTCCGCGCGCCACACCTGCGCAATCTGATAGCGCCGAAACGGCAACTCGATCTGCGCATGCTGGCTGACCACGCGCGACAACGGCACCGTCAGATCGAAACGCAGCCCCAACTCTTCCCGCTCGGGGTTGACCGCGCGGAAAATGGACTGCTGCGCCTCCTCGCCCGCCGAGCCGGAAAGGATGTCCAGATACTCGACCGCCGGCGTTTCCAGCGGCGAAAACCCGTAATTCTCATAGACGGCGCGAACCTTGTCGATCAATTGCAGGCGCGCCAGCGCCGCTTGCGGCAGCAAATCCCGAAGTCCGCGGGAAAGACGAGGCTCGATCTTCATGGCCGGGGGGATTTCTCAAGGTATCACGCCGCCCCGCGCCGCAAACGATCGAAACCGCGGGCGATTCAGCCGGCAAGTCGTAACCCGCATCCGCGCCGCTGCGCCTTAAAACGCAAGCGGCGGCTTGCCCGCGGTCTCTGTGCTAGTCTGAGAGCGCATTCGCAGCGGCCGTTTGCCGAAAGGATCGCAACAGCGCTTCGAGGTATCCGAACCATGAAAACCACATGCAGAGTTCTACTTGCGGCCTGCGCCGCCTGCGCGGCCGTCTGGGGCGCCGGCTTCTGGGAAAAGACGGATTTCACCCATTGGAGCGGTAAGGAAGTGAACCGCATGCTGACCAACTCCCCCTGGGCCAAACGCTTCACCATATCCGTCGGCGCGCCCATGATGCCCAGCGGCGGAGGCGGAGGCCGACGCGGCGGCGGCATGCCCGGCGGCGGGGGCGGCGGCGCCGGAGGCTTCGGCGGCGGGGGCGGCGGCGGACGCCGCGGCGGCGGGGGCGGCGGCGGCATGGATATGCCCGCTGCGCCGCCCATGAACCTGACCATCCGCTTCCGCTCGGCGCTGCCCATCAAACAGGGGCTGATCAAAAGCAACATGGGCGAAAGCACGGAACTGACGCCCGATATGAAACAGTTCCTCGACAACGAAGAAACCCATTACGTCGTGGCCGTGGACGGCCTGCCGCAGCAATTGTCGCGGATGAGCCAGAATCCCGACGCCCTGCTCGGCACGGCCAAGCTGCGCCGCAAGGGCAAAGCCGACTTGGCGGCCGAAAAAGTCGAAGTGCAGTCCGCAGGCCCGATTACCCGCTTCTTCTATTTCTTCCCGCGCGCGGAAGAAATCGCCCTCGCTGACAAGGAAGTCGAGTTCTTCATGAAGCTGCAGCGGCCGCAGGGCATGGGCCGCGGCGGTCAGGGCGCAGGCGGACGCGGCGGGCAAGGAGCCGGCGGCGGGCAAAGGCAGGGCGGCGGCGGTCAGAGAGGCGCCGGAGCCGCAGGCCGCGGCGGCGGAGCCGGCCGCGCCTTCGCCGTGTTCGGCAAGGAAATCAAACGCAAGTTCAAACTCAAGGACATGGTCTATAACGGCACGCTCGCCCTGTAAGCAAGCCACAGGCGCCCTCCAAAACGGGCCAACCGCCGCGCGCCGCCGGGCGCGTGGAAAAAACGCGGAAAAAACTACGCGAAAGCCAGTTCGATCAGTCCCCGTTTCGCGTCCAACCCGGTCACCGTAAAAGTGTGGACCGAGCCGGCCGCCGGCGGCTTCGCAACGTCCTTCCGTTCTCCGTCCCCGCCTTTCCAGGCGGCCTCGAGCATCGACGTCATCGACGAAAGATCGGCCGACGCGCCCGCCCGCCGGCCTTGCCGCGGCCCCGCCTTCGCTTGCAAAAGGCAAATCCCTCGAACGCCGTCGCCGACCTCGACCACCGCTTCGTTGCCCCGTATCTCGGCAATGCGCCCGGTAACCGTGTCGCCCACCCGCGCCTCGCTCATGAAGCTCTCTTGCTCCGTCGGCTCCAATTGCTTCATGCCCAGCTTCAGCCGCCGCTTCTCGCGGTCGATCTCGAGCACCTTGACGCGAACCTCCCGGCCCTCGCGCAAAACTTCGCCGGGACTCTTCAAGCGCCTGTCCGCGGCGATGTCCGAAATGTGCAGCAAACCGTCCATGCCCTCGAATATCTCGACAAAAGCGCCGAACTGCGTGATTTTCCTTACCGTTCCGGTGGTTGCCGCGCCCACCGGATATTCCTTCTCCAGACGCTCCCACGGGTCTCCCAAAGCCTGTTTCAGCCCCAGCGCAATGCGCTTCTCGGCGATCCTCACGTCGAGAACGGCAACTTCAACCATGTCCCCGACCGCCACCACCTCGCTCGGATGGCGCACCCGCCGATTCCACGACATCTCCGAAACATGCACGAGGCCGTCGATGCCCGGCTCCACCTCAACGAACGCGCCGAAGTCCTTCAGCCGGGTTACGGCGCCGCGAATACGATCGCCGGGGCGGATTTTTTCGGCAAGCAGAGTCCACGGGTCGGGCTGCAACTGCTTGAGCCCCACCGAAATGCGCCGGCCGCCGTCCTCGACCGCCAGCACCTTGACCTCAATCTGCTGCCCCCGATGCAGAATATCCGACGGATCGTTGACGCGGCGCCAAGACATGTCGCTGACGTGCAGCAAGGCATCGACGCCGCCCAGATCCACAAACGCTCCGAAATTGCGCATATTGCGCACGACGCCCGAAACGGTGTCGCCGCGCTTCAACCCCGCAACGGTTTCAAGCCGCCGGCTCTCGCGCTCCTCCTCCAGCACAACCCGGCGGTCGAGCACCACGTTGCGATCCTCCTCGTCGAGATGCACGATGCGGGCATGGATTTCGCTGCCGACCAGCGCCTGCAGCCCCTCTTCCGTCGGCTCCCCAGACCGCGACCCGGGCAGAAACGCCCGCGCGCCGACATCGACCACAAGACCTCCGCGCACCGCCTCGCTGACCTTGCCCACAACGTTCCCGCCCGAGGCGAACGCCGCTTCAAGCTGCGCCCAGCCCTTCGGCCGCTGCGCCTTGAGACTCTGCAGCAGCAAATAGCCTTCCGCGGAAGTCCCGCTCACCGTCACCTCGACCTTGTCGCCGATTCGCAGCGGAGCCTCCTCCCCGCCCCCTTGCGCAATCGGCAGAAACGCCTCCGACTTGCGCCCGATATCCACGAAAGCCCCGTCCGCGCGAAGCCCCGCCACCACGCCCGCAAGTACGCCCGGCGCAGACGTTTCCGCCGGCGCGGCCGCATCGTCCGCCTCCCCGCGGACAATATCGCCGTACTCCACTTCGTCGGGAATCTCGAAGTCCTCGTCGTCCTCGTCGTCTCCCCCGGGCAAAGCGGCGCCCGGTATCGCCGGCCCCGGCATAGCCTTGTCCGCCGCCGGCCCCGGCATCGCGGCGCTTTTCTCCTTCTCCTTCTCCTTCTCCTTCTCCTTTTCCTTCTCTGCGCTTGACCCCTCCGGGTCGAACTCCTCCGTATTCAAACCCGCGTCTTGCTCCGCGGCGGGCGTCGGCCCGGCCTCGACCCCAACAGTCTCAGCCCCCGCAACATCAGCCTCGACAGCCTCAGCCTCAGCCTCAGCCTCAGCCTCGACGGGCGGCGCATCCGCCGCCGCGGGTTCGGCCGGTTCGGCGGCAGGCGGCGCATCCGCCTCCGCCGAAGACGGCGCGGGCCGCTCGATCTCAGACTGTCCGGCCTCGGGCTGCGCGCCGGTTTGCGCCTCGGGCTGCGCGTCCGCCGCCGGCGCAGCTTCGCCCGCCGGTTGAGGCGGCAACTCCGGGGGCAGCGGATTCACGGGATTCTCCATAGCCGATAAACTTTCTATTTTCTCACGTCAGCCGCCAACGGCCCGTTTCCCCAACGGCCGCGGCGCGGCGCCCCTCAAAGCCAGCGGCTGAATGCATCCCTTCCGGCGTAACGGGCGCCGCCGCCCAACTCGGCCTCGATCTCCAGCAGCCGGTTGTACTTGGCGACCCGATCGCTGCGGCAAATCGAACCGGTCTTGATCTGCCCTCCGCCGCATGCCGCCGCCAAATCGGCGATCGTCGTGTCCGCGGTTTCGCCCGAACGATGCGAAACGATGAACGTGTAACCGTTGTCCCGCGCCGTCTCGATGCAGTCCAGAGTCTCGGTCACCGTGCCGATCTGGTTGAGCTTGATCAGTATCGAGTTGGCCAGCCCGTTGTCGATTCCCTCGCGGAATATCCGCGGATTGGTCACGAACAGATCGTCGCCCACAAGCTGCATCCTGCCGCCGAGTTGCGGCGTGGCCGCCTTCCAGCCCGCATGATCGATCTCCGAAAAACCGTCTTCGAGCGAAATCAGCGGATACTTGCCGGCCCAGTCCAGCCACGTCGCGGCAATCTCCGCTGCGCTGCGGCTGCTGTTGTCCGACTGGTCGAAAACATAGCGCCCATCCTTGAAAAACTCGCTCGCCGCGGCGTCCAGACCGATGTAAACGTCGCCGCCGGGCTTGTACCCGGCCCGCTCGATCGACTCGACAATCAACTCCATCGGCTCCTCGTTCGACTGCAGCTCGGGCGCGAAACCGCCTTCGTCGCCTACCGCCGTGGCATAGCCTTTCGCCTTGAGCACGCCCTTGAGCGTGTGGAAGATTTCCGCCGCCGCGCGCAGCCCCTCCGAAAACGTCGGCAGGCCGATCGGCAGGATCATGAACTCCTGAATGTCCACGTTGTTGTCCGCGTGCTGCCCGCCGTTCATGATGTTGCACATCGGCACCGGCAGCGTGTAGCTCTCGCGGTCGGCCAAGCGGCGGTACAACGGCATCCCCAACTCCGCCGCCCGCGCGCGCGCCGCCGCGATGGAAACCCCCAGCAGCGCGTTCGCCCCCAACCGCCCCTTGTTCGGCGTGCCGTCGAGCGCGATGAGCTTCTCGTCGAGCCCGCGCTGATCGTCGGCGTCGAAACCCCGCAGCGCCTCGTCGATTTCCCCGTTCACGTTGGCCGCGGCCCGCAAAACGCCCTTGCCCAGATAACGGCCCTTGTCGCCGTCGCGCAACTCCACGGCCTCGTTGATGCCCGTCGAAGCCCCGGACGGCGTCCGCGCCGAGCCGCGCGCGCCGGACGCCAGCAGCGCATCCACCTGAACGGTCGGGTTGCCGCGCGAATCCAGAATCTCCAAAGCTCGCAAACGATCGATTGCAGACATCTCTACTTCTCCGCGCCGCGCCCGCTCATGGCGAACGACCGCGGCAAAACGCTTCCAGGGAACAAAAAGGCCGCGCGGACGCCGAAGGTCCAACGCCGTTAACCCTCAAGGTTACCATGCCCGCCGCAAATTCAGTCGAAATTGCGCATCGCAAAAAACATTTCTTATGGATGTGTTGCCTTGTGAATTTTTCCGCGGGATGCTATATTGTCGGTTTCAGTTTGGAGAGCGCCTGATGAGCAACGTCGGCATGCACCGTTTTACCCCCCCCCCCCCCCCCCCCCCGCAATTCAGGTAGGGCAAACTGCGCGCCGCCGCGCCTGCCTGGAGGCGCGGCCGTGAAGCGGCCCGTGACTCGCGGCGCGCGGCCCGCGGCCGCCAAGCGGATCTGCCGCCTGGCCGCCGCTGCGTTGGCGGCGTTCGCTCTCCACTGGGGCGCGCAGCGCGCCTCGGCGCAAAGGTACG
Source organism: Bryobacterales bacterium (assembly GCA_965242705.1). Taxonomy (GTDB): domain Bacteria; phylum Acidobacteriota; class Terriglobia; order Bryobacterales; family UBA6623; genus CATQHP01. The sequence continues at coordinate 1,422,872 of OZ251486.1, read as the reverse complement.
CGTGGACGATCGACACGTTCGCCGGCGGCGGCGGAACGGGGGTTCTGACGACGCTGAGCAGCCCCCGCGGCGTGGCCGTGGACTCGAACGGCAACATCTACATCGGCGACGTCTCCAACCACCGCGTCATCCGCATCGACGGCGCCACCAAGAATTATTCGATCTTCGCCGGCACGGGCAGCTCCGGCAACGCCGGCGACGGCGGGGCGGCCACTTCGGCCACGTTGAACGAACCCTACGGCGTGGCCGTGGACTCGGCGGGCAACGTTTACATCGCCGATACGGGCAACCGCCGCATCCGCAAGGTGACCCTTTCCACGGGCAATATCACCGCCTTCGCCGGCACGGGCAACGCGGGCTACACCGGCGACGGCGGCGCGGCGACGGCGGCGACGTCCGGCTATATTTACGACGTGGCGACGGACGGGTCGGACAACGTCTATATCGCCGATCGAGACAACAGTGTCGTGCGCATGGTGAATACGTCGGGGATCATCTCGACCGTTATAGGGCCGGCGGTAGGTGTGGTTAATTTCGGTCAGGTGGAGGGCGTGGGCGCGGATTCGGCGGGCAACGTCTGGGTCGCCAGTAATTCCGCCCACAGGATTTTCAAGCGGGACACCGCAGGAAACAGCTCCATCTTTGCGGGCTCCGTCACTCAAGGTTTCGGGGGCGACGGCGGGGCGGCGACTTCGGCGAGCTTGCAAAACCCCCTCGACGCGGCGGCGGACGCGGCGGGCAACGTTTACATCGCCGATACGTTCAACGAACGCATCCGCAAGGTGGATACGTCGGGCAACATTTCGACCATCGCCGGCACGGGAGTCCAGTCGAGCACCGGCGACGGCGGCCCGGCGGCTTCGGCGACGTTGAGCAGACCCGAAAAGCTGATAGTGGACTCGGCGGGCAACATCTACATCGGCGATTCGGCCGCCAACAACGTGCGCAAGATAGATACGGCGGGGAACATTTCGACCATCGCCGGGCTGGGGCCGACGGCCGTGGGCGACGGCGCCGCGGCGGCTTCGTCGTCGTTGCAAACGCCCAGCGGCGCGGCGGTGGACTCGTCCGGCAACGTCTATATCGCCGACACGAGCAACCACCGCGTGCGGCGGGTGGATGCTTCCACGGGCAACATTTCGACCATCGCCGGCACGGGGACGGCGGGCAACACCGGCGACGGCGCGGCGGCGACTTCGGCGACGTTGGACAGCCCCCGGGCCGCGGCGGTGGACGCTTCGGGCAACGTTTACATCGCCGATACGGGCAACAACCGCATCCGCCGGGTGGATACGTCGGGCAACATTGCGGCCTTCGCCGGCACGGGAACCGTAGGAAGCACCGGCGACGGCGGCGCAGCAACCTCGGCGACGTTGAGCAATCCCCGCGGCGTGGCGGTGGACGCATCGGGCAACGTTTACATCGCTGACACGAGCAACCACCGCGTCCGCAAGGTGGATGCTTCCACGGGGAATATCTCCACGGTTACGGGGGATGGCACGGGCGGCTTCAACGGCGACGGGGCCGCGCTGCTGGCGCGGCTCGATAGTCCCTATGGCGTAGCAGTGGACAGTTCGGGCGACCTGCACATCGCCGATACGGGCAACAACCGCGTCCGCAAGGTGTATGCAGTGGGCGGGGGTACCGTGATTAACACGGTAGCGGGGAGTGGTGCGGCCGGCTACAGCGGGGACGGCGGCGCGGCAACGGCGGCGCAACTCAACGCTCCCATCAACGTAGCCCTGGACTCTGCGGGCAATCTCTATATCGCCGATAGCGGCAACCACCGCGTCCGCCGGGTGGATACGTCGGGCAACATCGCCACCATCGCCGGCGCGAGCGCGGGGTTTTCCGGAGACGGCGGCGCGGCGGCTTCGGCGCAGTTGAACTTCCCCCGCAGCGTAGCGGTGGACTCGTCAAACAACCTCTACGTCGTCGATAACGGCAACCACCGCGTGCGCAAGCTGACGCGGATGCTTCTGCCGGATGAGCCGACGGAGCCGGGAACGGGTTCTGGGGCGGGGACGGGGCAGCCGGAGCCCGAGGCGCAGCCGGTGGGCGGCGTCACGGAGTTGACGTTCGAGCCGGCGGAAGGCTCCGAGCCGACGTCGAAGACGCTGACGCTGCGCGCCGAAAACGGCGCGGTGGACTACCGGGTGACGCCCAGCGCGCGCTGGATCGAGGTCACGCGGGCGGCAAGCGGCGCAGCGCAGTGGCGGGGCCGTCTGGAGCAGGGCGAGACGATCGTGCTGCAGGTGACGGTCAACCCGCTGGGGCTGCGCGAAGGGCGGCACGAAGGGCGGCTGTACATCCGCTCCAACGGGCGGCTGACGGCGACGATTCGCATCGTGCTGGAGGTTCCGCCGCCGACGGGGCCGGACGTAACCGAGAACGGCGGAGTGCTCAACGCGGCGCGGCAGAGCGCCTACGGAGAGCCGGGGCTGTTCGGGCCGCGCATTCTGCCGGTGGCGCCCGGGTCGGTGGTGGAGATCCGCGGGCGGAACTTCGCTGACGGCGGGGCGGCTTCGGCGGAGGGCTTGCCGCTGCCGCGCAGCCTGGGCGGAACGCGGGTGATGATCGAGGGGCAGGCGGCGCCGCTGTTTACGGTGGAGTCGGGGCGCATCGCGGCGCAGTTGCCTTCGGGGCTGCTGCCCGAAGGCGCTCGAACGGCGTTGGCCTCGGTGGAGGTGGAGACGGAGCAGGGCGTGAGCTACGCGCGCTTTTTCCACGCAGCGGCGCAAGCGCCGGGCGTGTTCACGGTAGAGGGCGCGGGAGCGGGTCAGGGATCGATCGTGTTTGCGGGTACGGCAGAGTTGGCGGCGCCGCGGAGCTACGGCGAGGGCATGGCGCGACCGGCGAGAGCGGGGGACGTGCTGGAGATCTACGCGACGGGCTTGGGCGCGCTGGAGCCTGCGCCGTCAGACGGCGAAGCCGGGGGCGCGGCGGTGCTGCGGCATGCGGCGGCGACGGTGCGGGTATGGCTGGGATCGCAGCCCTTGGCGGCGGAGGACGTGCTGTTCGCGGGCGGAGCGCCGTCGCTGGTGGGGGTCAACGTAATCCTGGCGCGGGTTCCGGCGGGCATAGCGCCCAACGACGCGCTGGAAGTACACCTCGAAGTCGGCGGCGCCAGAAGCCAGCCCGGCGTCACGATTGCCGTGGAATAGGGCCGCGCTTCGCGCGGCGGTCACGGGTCGGGCCGCGCCTGACGGCGCGGCGGTCGCGAGTCGGCGGGTCACGGGTCAAGAGTCGCGGGACGCGAATCGGGGCAATCCCCGGCGCGCCCATGTTCCTCCGCAACTTGCGCTTGACCTTCCGTTAGGGAATCTCTGAACAAGCAGCGGGCGGGGCAGGGGATAGGGGGAACCGCACGGCTTCAGTGGAGAGAGGGCTGAACGCATCCGGTCGATTTGCGGCGGCGCGACTGCGAAAACAAGTGCGCATTGGCGCGCATAGGCGCGCAAAGCGATCAAACTTCGCATGAAGCCCTTCTTTTACCTGCATGAAACCCGTCAGGCTTGACGGCTGCGCCGTGTTTTTGGGTTGAGATTTCTGAGCCGGGCGGCTGCGCCCGCCGTTTCCGCCCGCTTGTTCAGAGTTTCCCGTTCGCCCCGACCGCCAACGCTGAACCGCTCTACGGTATTCGCTGGGCGGCATCCGCCGCCTCGCCGTCAGGCGCGGCGCCCTAACCCCTGATCCCCAACCCCTGCCGCGCGAAGCGCGGCCTAGCTGCACCCCGAAGTCGAGCCGCAGTTCTCGCACTTGTAACAACTGCCGTTCACGGTCATGAGCGACCCGCATTCGGCGCACAACGGAGCGTCCGCAAGCGCGGCCGCCCGAAAAGGCAACTCCTGCTGCGGCTCCGCTTCGGTGGGCCGCAAATTCGGCGTTTCGCCGGCCTCGCTCAACTGATACTCCGGCGAAACGAACTTCGCGCCCAGCCAGCGGAACACGTAGTCCGTAATCGACTTGGCGTAGGCGATATCCTTGTTGCCGGTCCAGCCGCTCGGCTCGAAACGCACGTGCTGGAACTTCTCCACCAGCATCTTCAACGGAACCCCGTACTGCAAAGCGATGGAAACGGCGGTAGCGAAGTTGTCCATCAATCCGCTGATCGTCGAGCCTTCCTTGGCCATGCGCACGAACATCTCGCCCGGCGAGCCGTCGTCGTAGAGGCCGACCGTAATGTAGCCCTTGTGGCCGCCGACCGAAAACTTGTGCGTCAGCGATTGCCGCTCCTCGGGCAGCCTGCGGCGCTGCGGCCGGTAAACGATCTTCTCCACCGTCTTCTCGCCCGAAGACTTCTTTTCGCCGTCCTTGCCGGTGTTGAGCGGCTGCGCCATCTTCGAGCCGTCGCGGTAGATGGCCACCGCCTTCAGCCCCAAACGCCACGCCTCGGCATAGGCGTTCGCGATGTCCTCCGCCGTGGACTCCTCGGGCATGTTGATGGTCTTCGATATCGCCCCGGAAATAAACGGCTGCACCGCCCCCATCATGCGCAAATGCCCCTTGTAGTGAATCGCCCGTTCGCCGTTCTGCGCCTTGAAACTGCAATCGAAAACCGGCAGATGCCCCTCCGCCAGATGCGGCGCGCCTTCCACCGTGCCCGTCGAGTCGATGTGGTTGACGATCTCGTTAATCCGGTTGTCCTTGTAACCGAGCCTCGTCAAGGCGTCGGGAACCGTATTGTTGACGATCTTGATGACGCCGCCGCCAACGAGCTTCTTGTACTTGACCAGCGCCAGCTCGGGCTCGACCCCGGTGGTGTCGCAGTCCATCATGAAGCCGATCGTGCCCGTCGGCGCAATCACCGTAACCTGGCCGTTGCGGTAGCCGTGCAGGCTGCCCGCCTCGTAAGCCTCATGCCAGACCGCCTCGGCGTTTTCGCGCAAGTCCGCCTGAACGCCCTCGCGCGCCAGCGCCTGCGCCGCCTCGCGGTGCATGCGGATCACCTCCAGGAACGGCTCCCGATTCTTGCCGTAGCCGGGGAACGGCCCCGTCGTCTGCGCAATGCGCGCGCTGGTCAAATAGGCCTGCCCGCACATCGCCGCCGTGATCGCCCCCGCAATCGCCCGCCCGCGGTCGGAATCGTAGGGCGCGCCCATCGACATCAACAGCGCGCCGAGATTCGCGTAGCCCAACCCCAACGGACGGTAGTTGTGGGAGTTCTCGACAATTTTCTCCGTCGGATACGCCGCGTTGTCCACCAGAATCTCCTGCGCGATAATCAGCGTATCCACCGCGCAGCGGAAGGCTTCGACGGCGAAAGAGCCGTCGCGCTCCTGGAACTTCTTCACGTTGATCGACGCCAAGTTGCAGGCCGAATCGTCAAGAAACATGTACTCCGAGCACGGGTTCGAAGCGTTGATCCGCGCCGTGTTCTTGATCGGATTCCAACGGTTGATCGTCGTGTCGAACTGCATCCCCGGGTCGCCGCACTGATGGGTCGCCTCGGCGATCTCCTTGAGCAACTGCTTCGCCCGATGGCGCTCCTTGGGCTGCCCGGTCAGCACCGAGCGCGTCCACCAGTCCGCATCGCCGGCCGCCGCCTCCATGAAGTCGTCCGCCGCGCGCACCGAGTTGTTGGCGTTCTGAAACGAAATCGTCGAATAGGCGTTGCCGTCGATCGCCGCGTCGTAGCCGTGCCCGATCAGGATGTGCGCCTTCTTCTCCTCCTTGGCCTTGCACCAGATGAAATCGCGGATGTCGGGATGGTCCGCGTTGAGGATGACCATCTTGGCCGCGCGGCGGGTCTTGCCGCCCGATTTGATCACCCCGGCGAAAGCGTCGAAGCCCTTCATGAACGACACCGGCCCCGAAGCGCGGCCGCCGCCGGCCAGGCCCGCGTCGTCTTCGCGGATCGCCGACAGATTCGACCCCGTGCCCGAACCCCACTTGAACAGCATGCCCTCGGTCTTGGTCAGGTTGAGAATCGACTCCAGCGAATCGTCAACCGAATTGATGAAGCAGGCCGAACACTGCGGGCGGTGCTCGTCCGGATTGAGCGTCGTCACCCGCCCGGCCGACTTGTCCCATGCCCAGCCGTAGCCGCGCGACTCCTTTTTCACGCCGACGTTGAACCACACCGGCGAGTTGAAACTGGCCTTCTGATTGAGCATCAGATGAGCCAGGTCGCCGCGGAAGTTCTCCACGTCCGCCGGCGAGGCGAAATAGCCCCCCTCGGCGCCCCAGTCGGCGATCGTATCGACCACGCGATGCACCAGGTCCGCCAGGCTGCTCTCGCGGTCGTCCCGGCCGACCGTGCCGTGAAAATACTTGCTGGCGACGATGTTGGTGGCCGTCTGCGACCACGCCGCCGGCATCTCCACGTCGCGCTGCTCGAATACCGAGTTGCCCTGCGCGTCGGTAATCGAAGCGGTTCGCCGCTCCCATTCCAGAACCGAATACGGCGTCTCGCCCGCGGCCAGGTCTTTGGTGAAATATCGAGAGAACGTCAGCCCCTCGCCCGCCGCGGCGCCGCGGCTCTCTTCGACGGCCACGCGGCTCTCTTCGGCGGCTCGATCGGCCAAACCCGTGCGAACGCTATCCATGTCCAAACCCTCCCGATACGATGCGGCTAATTGTTGAAACGGCGGCGGCCGCGGGCGCCGGAAAGCGCTTCGCCAAGCGGCCCTTCCCCGGCGCGGTTCCCATAGTGTACATGATATTGGGTTCCCGTCAAGGTAAAATCCAACATATCGTGCATTATTTTTTTCAGCCGCATTTTTTTCAACCGCTCGGAAGCGGCGCGCCGCCGCGCTCCAAGTCCGCAGCAAAGAACACTCGCGCATGAACGCCCCCGACCGTTTGCTCTCGCCGCGCGCCCTGGCCGGCGCCGGCGGCCTGTTCGCGCTCAACGCGCTGCTCTGCCGCGAGCTTTTCTTCACCGAATACAGCCAATTCCTCGGCTCCATCGAAGCGGCCTTCATCGCTATCAGCCGCCGCATGATCGACCATCCGTTCGAGTTCGGCTGGTTCCCTCTCTGGTACGGCGGCATCCCTTGGCAGAACGCCTATCCGCCGCTGATGCACGCGCTCGCCGCCGCCGCGGCCTGGGTTTCGGGAGCTTCTCCCGCCCTCGCCTACCACGCCGTTACGGCCCTGCTCTACTGCCTGGGGCCGGCCGCGCTTTTCCTGCTCGCGCTCGAATTTTCCGGTCGGCCGTCCATTGCTCTGTCCGCCGGCGCGGCCTGGTCGCTCGTCTCGCCTTCGATCCCGTTCGTCGAGCCGCCGGCGGCATGGCGGCAGATCGCCTGGAACCCCGTGCGCCTCGATTCCCTGGTCGTCTATGGCGACAGCCCGCATATCGCCTCGCTGACGCTGCTGCCGCTCGCCCTGATCGCCCTGCACCGCGCGCTGCGGCGGCGGACGCCCGGCGCGATCTATCTCGCGGCCGCCGCGCTCGCCGCCGTCGCGCTGACCAACTGGCTGGGGGCGTTCGCCCTGGCCGCAGCGGCGCTCAGCTACCTGCTCGCCCGCTCGCGCGAGCCGGGCTGGGGCCGCGCCGTCGCCTGGTCCTGCCTGGCCGCGGGCATTGCCTACGCCCTGGCCGCGCCCTGGATTCCCCCCTCGACAATCGGCGACATCCGCCACAACGCCCAGCACGTCGTCGGCAAGTATCCGCTGACGCTTGCCCACGCGGGCTGCGCCGCCCTGATCGCGGCCGCCGCCCTTGCCCTGCGAGAGCTTTGCCGGCGGCTGCGGGCCTCCCTGTTCGCAAGTTTCAGCGCCTTTCTGCTGCTGTTTTTCGGGGCGCTCGTGCTGACCGCCGATTGGTTGGGCTTTTCCCTCATGCCGCAGGCCTTCCGCTACCGCCACGAGTTCGAGATGGCGCTCTGCCTGCTCGGCGCCTTCGCCTGCGTCCGCCTCGCCGACCGCCTGCCCCGCCCGGGCAAAGTCATCCCGGCCTGCGCCGCCGCCGCGGCCGCGCTGCTCCAGTTCGGCGGCCTGCGCGGCCGGGCGCAAGAGTTGATCCGGCCCATCGACGTGACGCAGACCGTCGAATACCAAACCGCCTCATGGCTGCGCGAAAATCTGCCCGGCGCCCGCGTCTTCATCAGCGGATCGACGCAATTCTGGCTCAACGCGTTCAGCGACAACCCGCAAATCGGCGGCGGCTTCGATCAAGGCGTCGTCAACAGACAAATCCCGATCGTCAAATACGGCGTCCCCTGGACTCGGGGCAACGGCGAAGACACAGCCGCGTGGCTGCGGCTCTACGGCGCGCAAGCCGTGGTCGTCAGCGGCCCCGACGGCCGCGACTTCTACAAGCGCGACTGGCGCGGCCACGCCAAGTTCGCGGGCGTCCTGCCCGAGCTCCGGCGCGACCGCGGCGACGTCATCTACGCCGTCCCCCAACGCTCCCCGTCGTTGGCCCACGCCGTCCTGCCCCAACACGTAGTCGAGACGCCGATCGGCAATCTCGACGCGGATCCCGTGCTCCCCTTGGCGCAGGCGCTGGAAGACCCCTCCCTGCCCCTCGCTGCCTTCGCCTGGCAAGGCCCCGACCGCGCGCGGATTGCAGCCGATCTTCGCCCGCAGCACCTGCTTTTCGTCCAGGTCTCCTATCATCCCGGCTGGCGCGCCCTCGTAAACGGCGAGCCGCGTCCGATCCGCAAAGACGGACTCGGCTTCATGATCGTCGAACCGCGCTGCCAGGGCCCCTGCGAAATCGCGCTGACCTGGGACGGCGGCCTCGAAATGCGGATCGCCAAGCTGCTCTCCGCCCTGACCGCCCTGGGCGGCCTCGTCTGGGGCTTCCGCGCCCGCCCCCGCAGCTTGACCCGCGACCCGTGACCCGCCGACCCGTGACCGCCGCGCAAAGCGCGGCCCGGCTTCCCCGTTGCAGGAAACATGCATTTGCGCGTTGCGTGAAACATGGCGTTTCGGATCAATGGATCCGCTCACTCGCGGCGGCCTTCTTCCCTGACCCCCAACCCAGAACAGCATCAGGGCGTATCCTCCCGCCACATGCACACGTCGCCCGTGTAAATCAGGCTCGGATACTGCGTCGCGTTCCTGTTTGGAGAACCGATGTAGAACCTGAACCAGTCTCTGAACTGGCCGTTAGCGACTCTCCCGGAAACTATCAAACGCAAGTTTCTGTTGAAACTTGAACCACGGTTCAATTCGTCGGGCACGACGAACTCATAAACCGAGGAGTCGTCCCTGCTTTCGTCGGAGCGAAACACCACTTTGATAGTCAACGCGCGGTAGCGCAAGCCGTCAGTGCGGACGCCGGACAGGTGCAGGGGGTTGACGCGGAACCCCAGCCCGTTATAGGCGAAGAATCTGGATTCTTCCACGCCGCCAGAAGCCCATCCGCCAGGCGGATGGCGATACAGCACGTGTCCCACTTGGTAGATGGTTCCCCCAGGCGGGCAGATGGGTTCCTGCCCCCATGCAGCGGCGGTGACTGCCGGCAGCAGCAGGGCGATGATTGAGTAATGCTTCATTTCGTTTTCTCCTATGAGTCTTGCAACCGCCGCGCCGTCAGGCGCGGCCCCGACCCGCGACTCGCGACCCGCCGACCCGTGACCGCCGCGCAAAGCGCGGCCTCACTCGCGGCGGCGGACGGTCAGGAACGGGCCCTCGGGGGTGGGGACGCCGTTGACGACGGCGATGACCGGGGCGCGGAGGCTGTCGGGGAAGCCGCGCGGTACGCGCACGGTGAATTGGTAGATGCCCGCCAAACCCGGGGCCGCGCCCGCGTAGAGCACGTCTTCGGGGAAAAGCGTGATGCCGCCGAGAGTGAACTCGATCTCGGCGGTGATGGGGGCGGCGCCGGCGGGGATTTGTCCGGCCTCCAGCAGCGGGTCGGTCAGGCCGAAGCCCGTGCCCCAGAAAGTAAGAATTTCGCCCGGCTCGGCGGGGACAAGCCCCTCGGCTCCGGGGCCGGCCAGCGTGCCGTCGCTGCGCACGGCTACGATCGGGTTGCGGCCGCTCAAGTCGTCGCCGGGGAGGTTGAAGAAGGCCGGCGAGAAGCTGGCGACTTCGACCGTTTCCGCAAAGCTGCGCCGCTCGTTTTCCGCGCCGCAGTTGCGGATCGCTGTGACCTCCGAGATATCTATGGCGACGTGTGCTTGCCTGGGCGTCAGGTCGTGCGGGGCCTGCGCGTTGATCTGGCCGGGAAAGACGGCGAACAGCGGCGCGCGCTTGCCGTCGATCTCCAGGCAAACGCCGGCGAGTTCGGTTGGAATCCTGCCCGCGGCGTCGAGCGCGGGGTTTGCCGCCCCGGCCCCCTCCGCCGTGAACCCGCTTCCGAAAACCCAAAAGTGGGCGTTGGGCGAGATGCGGTTGACGGCGGGCGCTCCGGTGACCAGGCCGATGCCGCCCGAAAAAATGCGGGGCGCAGGGATCGTCGGCGGGATTGGGGGCGGTATTGTCGGGGGCGTACTCGGCGGGCCGTTCGACGGCATCGGCGTCAAGCGGCGGATGCGGTGGTTGCTGTAATCGGCGATGTAAATGTTGCCCGCGGCGTCCAGCGCTACAGCGCTGGGGGTGCGGAGTCCTGCCAGGGTTGCCAACCCGCCGTCCCCGCTGAACTCTTCCACGCCGGTTCCCGCTAACGTGGTAATAATCCCCGTAGCGGCGTCCACCTTGCGGATGCGGTCGTTGCCGGCATCGGCGATGTACAGGTTGCCCGCTCCGTCCACGGCTACGCCGTGGGGGCTGCTGAGCCGCGCCTCGACCGCCGGGCCGCCGTCCCCCAGCGACGAGGCGCCTCCCGCGACCGTGGAGATGTTTCCCGTAGAGGCGTCCACCTTGCGGATGCGGTCGTTGCCGGCATCGGCGATGTACAGGTTGCCCGCGGAGTCGAAGGCCAAGCCGCGGGGGAGTTGAGTTGGGCGGACGTTGCCGGCCCCCCGTCTCCGCTGAACCCCCATCTCCCCGTTCCCGCGACCGTGGAAATAATCCCCGTAGCGGCGTCCACCCGGCGAATGCATTCGCAGTGCCAGTCGCCGAAATAGACGTTGCCTGAAGCATCCACCGCCACGCCGTCGGGGTGGTAGAGTTGCGCCTCGACCGCCGGGCCGCCGTCTCCGCTGAAACCGTAATCTCCGGTTCCCGCAATAGTGGAGACGTTGCCCGTGGAGGCGTCCACCTTGCGGACGCGGACGTTGCCCGCGACGTAGAGGTTGCCGACCCCGTCCACCGCCACGCCGTCGGGGGAGTAGAGCTGCGCCGAAGTCGCCACCATGGAAATAATCCCCGTAGATGCGTCCACCTTGCGGATGCGGTGGTGGCCCAAATCCGCGATGTAAATGTTTCCGGCGGCGTCCACTGCCAGGTCGCCGGGGTACCAGAGTTGCGCCTCGACCGCCGGGCCGCCGTCTCCGCTGACCCCCCGCGTATCCGTTCCCGCCACCGTCTCGATCCGGTATTCAACCCCCGATTGCCCCGCCGCCGTTTGCCCCAACAGCGCCGCCAACGCAACAAACAGAATTCTCCCAATCGGTCTCATCGCCTCTCCTCCTCAAGCAAATCGTAGCAGATTGCCAACCGCAGCCCGCACACCAAGTTACACGAATTCACGCTGAGTGAAACTCGGCAGTCGCCGGCGCCCGCCGCCGCGCCCCAATCCCAAAACATTACTGGACAAAAGTGTTTGCAATGTGCTACGCTCACGGCAAATTCAGGCTTTGCCGCCATGGACACCCCCAAACCCCAAAACGGCGACCCGCCCCCTCCCAAACTTCCGCCCGCCCTGGAAATGGAAGTCATGAAGGCCTTGTGGCGCATCGAGGCCGGCACGGTCGGCCAGGTGCGGGAACAGATGCGCGCCCCCAAGCCGCTGGCCTACACCACGGTCATGACCATGCTCGACCGCCTCGCGCGCAAGGGGGTCGTCACCAGGGTCAAACAAGGCCGCGGCTACCGCTATGCGCCGGTCATGCGCAAGGACGACGCCCTGCAGCTTGCCCTCGACCGCATCGTGTGCGACTTCTTCGGCGGCGCCGGCGAACGGCTGATCGAACACCTCGTCAACGCCCGGCGCGAAAACCGCCCGGCCGCTCCTGCCGAGCGCGCCATGGACTCCGCCCTGCTATAGGGCCGCGCCGTCAGGCCGCGCCGTCCGCGTTCTTCTTCCCTAAGGAACCTCTGAACAAGAGTACAGCAGACAGGGATAATAGGGAGGTGCGGAAGGCACGGAGAATAAGGGGGAGAGCGATGAGCCAACGGACGTTTGCGGACATGGAGTACGAGGGGAAGAAGAAACAGACGAGGCGGGAGAAGTTCCTGGGACGGATGGAGGCGTTGATTCCCTGGCAGCGGCTGGAGGAGCGCATCCGTCCGTATTACCCGCAAGCGGGGCGGGGGCGGCGACCGTACGAGTTGTCGGCGATGCTGCGCATCCACTGCGTGCAGTTGTTCTACAACATGAGCGATCCGGGGATGGAGGACATGCTGTACGAGCTCGAGTCGGTGAGGCGTTTCGTGGGTTTGTCGTTGGCCGAGCCGCTGCCGGACGAGACGACGATTTTGCATTTTCGGCACTTGCTGGAGAAGCACGAGTTGGGTGGGGAGTTGTTGGCGGAGATCAACCGGCGCCTGGAGGCGCAGGGGTTGCGCTTGCAGAAGGGGACGATTGTGGACGCGAGCATCATGGAAGCGCCGTCGTCGTTGAAGAACCGCCGGCGGGAACGGGACGGGGAGATGAAGCAGACAAGGAAGGGGCGGCAGCGGCATTTCGGGATGAAAGCGCACATCGGGGTGGACGCGGGTACGGGGCTGGCGCATAGCGTGGCGGCGACGGGGGCGAACGTGGCGGACGTGACGCAAGTGGGGCTGCTGCTGCACGGCGGGGAGGAACAGGTACACGGAGATGCCGGGTATCAAGGAGTGGGGAAACGGCCGGAGCACCGGGAGCGTGTGCTGGACTGGCAGGTGGCGATGAGGCCCGGCCGGCGGCGGCAGTTGGCGGCGGACAGCGCGGCGGCGCAGGCGGAGCGGCGCAAGGCGCAGGTGCGAGCCAAGGTGGAGCATCCGTTTTTGTATGTGAAGCGGCGCTTCGGCTACGCGAAGGTGCGCTATCGCGGCTTGGCCAAGAACAGGGAACGGCTCAGCCTGTTATTCGGCTTGGCCAATCTGCTCATTGCCGAGCGTTATGCCGCAGCCTGAGCGCCACAACGCAGGAGCAGTGCGTCCACAGCGGCTCGAAGCCGCTGAAACGGGGGCATAACCACTGCCAAGAGGTCAAAATCAGCACAATTTCCATACAAATCTCGTTGCCAACCCCTCCTCAATCGCCCCATCCGCCAACATCATCCTTCCTCTGCCCCTCTTGCGCTCTTATTCAGACTTTCCCTAAGGAACCTCTGAACAAGAGCACAGCGGGTTGGGATAATAGAGGGGTGCGGAAGGCACGGAGAATAAGGGGGAGAGCGATGAGCCAACGGACGTTTGCGGACATGGAGTACGAGGGGAAGAAAAAACAGACGAGGCGGGAGAAGTTCTTAGGGCGGATGGAGGCGTTGATTCCCTGGCAGCGGCTGGAGGAGCGCATCCGCCCGTATCACCCGCAAGCGGGGCGGGGGCGGCGCCCCTACGAGTTGTCGGCGATGCTGCGCATCCACTGCGTGCAGTTGTTCTACAACATGAGTGATCCGGGGATGGAGGACATGCTGTACGAGCTCGAGTCGGTGAGGCGTTTCGTGGGTTTGTCGTTGGCCGAGCCGCTGCCGGACGAGACGACGATTTTGCATTTTCGGCACTTGCTGGAGAAGCACGAGTTGGGCGGGGAGTTGTTGGCGGAGATCAACCGGCGCCTGGAGGCGCAGGGGTTGCGCTTGCAGAAGGGGACGATAGTGGACGCGAGCATCATAGAAGCGCCGTCGTCGTTGAAGAACCGCAAGCGGGAACGGGACGGAGAGATGAAGCAGACAAGGAAAGGGCGGCAGTGGCATTTCGGGATGAAGGCGCACATCGGAGTGGACGAGGGTACGGGGCTGGTGCATAGCGTGGCGGCGACGGGGGCGAACGTGGCGGACGTGACGCAAGTGGGGCTGCTGCTGCACGGCGGGGAGGAGCAAGTACACGGAGATGCCGGGTATCAAGGAGTGGAGAAACGGCCGGAGCAGCGGGAGCGCGCGCTGGACTGGCAAGTGGCGATGAGGCCCGGCCGGCGGCGGCAGTTGGCGGCGGACAGCGCGGCGGCGCAGGCGGAGCGGCGCAAGGCGACAGTGCGGGCCAAGGTGGAGCATCCGTTTCTGTATGTGAAGCGGCGCTTCGGCTACGCGAAGGTTCGCTATCGCGGCTTGGCCAAGAACAGGGAACGGCTCAGCCTGTTATTCGGCTTGGCCAATCTGCTCATTGCCGAGCGTTATGCCGCAGCCTGAGCGGCGCAACGCAGGAGCAGTGCGTCCACAGCGGCTCGAAGCCGCTGAAACGGGGGTATAACTGTTGCCTGGAGGCCAAAATCAGCACAATTTCCATGCAAATCTCGATGAAAACCCCTCCTCAACCGCCCCCATCCGCCAACATCATCCTTCCTCTGCCCCTCTTACGCTATTATTCAGACCTTCCCTAAGGAACCTCTGAACAAGAGCCCTGCGGGTTGGGATAATAGGGGGGTGCGGAAGGCACGGAGAATAAGGGGGAGAGCGATGAGCCAGCGGACGTTTGCGGATATGGAGTACGAGGGGAAGAAGAAACAGACGAGGCGGGAGAAGTTCCTGGGACGGATGGAGGCGTTGATTCCCTGGCAGCGGCTGGAGGAGCGCATCCGTCCGTATTACCCGCAAGCGGGGCGGGGGCGGCGACCGTACGAGTTGTCGGCGATGCTGCGCATCCACTGCGTGCAGTTGTTCTACAACATGAGCGATCCGGGGATGGAGGACATGCTGTACGAGCTCGAGTCGGTGAGGCGCTTCGCGGGCTTGTCGTTGGCCGAGCCGCTGCCGGACGAGACGACGATTTTGCATTTTCGGCACTTGCTGGAGAAGCACGAGTTGGGCGGGGAGTTGTTGGCGGAGATCAACCGGCGCCTGGAGGCGCAGGGGTTGCGCTTGCAGAAGGGGACGATAGTGGACGCGAGCATCATAGAAGCGCCGTCGTCGTTGAAGAACCGCAAGCGGGAACGGGACGGAGAGATGAAGCAGACAAGGAAAGGGCGGCAGTGGCATTTCGGGATGAAGGCGCACATCGGAGTGGACGAGGGGACGGGGCTGGCGCATAGCGTGGCGGCGACGGGGGCGAACGTGGCGGACGTGACGCAAGTGGGGCTGCTGCTGCACGGCGGGGAGGAGCAAGTACACGGAGATGCCGGGTATCAAGGAGTGGAGAAACGGCCGGAGCAGCGGGAGCGCGCGCTGGACTGGCAAGTGGCGATGAGGCCCGGCCGGCGGCGGCAGTTGGCGGCGGACAGCGCGGCGGCGCAGGCGGAGCGGCGCAAGGCGGCGGTGCGGGCCAAGGTGGAGCATCCGTTTCTGTATGTGAAGCGGCGCTTCGGCTACGCGAAGGTTCGCTATCGCGGCTTGGCCAAGAACAGGGAACGGCTCAGCCTGTTATTCGGCTTGGCCAATCTGCTCATTGCCGAGCGTTATGCCGCAGCCTGAGCGGCGCAACGCAGGAGCAGTGCGTCCACAGCGGCGGCAAGCCACTGAAACGGGGGCATAACCACTGCCAAGAGCTCAAAATCAGCACAATTTCCATGCAAATCTCGTTGCCAACCCCTCCTCAAACGCCTCCATCCGCCAACATCATCCTTCTTCTGCCCCTCTTGCGCTCTTGTTCAGACCTTCCCTAATCCCTAACCCCTGCCGCGACGCGAAGCAGCGCGGCTCTCAGCTCTCTCTTCACTGAAGCCCTGCGGTTCCCCCTAACCCCTGGCCCGCCCGCTGCTTGTTCAGAGTCTCATTGGCCGGGGCCGCCGCCTGCTTCAACGCGCTTCGCAAAGCGCGCCGGGCGCTTGCTACAATTTTCCGGCAATGCTCAAAACGCGCCCCGATTGGCTTGAGCCGCTTTTCCCCTGGCGGCGGCATGCGCTTGTCGTCAACGGACGCCGCATGGCCTACATCGACGAAGGCCCGCGCGGCGGCCGTCCGGTTCTGCTGCTCTCCGGCAATCCGACCTGGGGCTTCCTCTACCGCGATTTCATCGAACCCCTGACCGCCGCCGGCTACCGCGCCATCGCCCCCGACTGGATCGGCGCGGGTTACTCCGACCATCCGCCGCGCGACGCCTCGCTGACCTTCGCCCACCACGTCGCCGACCTCGTCTCGCTGCTCGACCAACTCGACCTGCGCGGCTTCGTCATCGTCGGCCAGGACTGGGGCGGCCCGCAGGGAATCCTCGCCGCCCTGCAGCGCGTCGAGCGGCTCGCAGCCGCCGTGCTGATGAGCACGTGGCTTTTTACCGGCACGTTGAGCAAGTTCCACCGCTCGCCCAAGCCCTGGACCACTTGGCATGCTCCGCTCATCGGCCCCTACATGATGAAACGCCACAAAGTGCTTTCGCACCACGGCCCGACCGCGCTCACCGTCCGCGGCATGACCGGCGAAGAAGCGCGCGCCTACCATCACGTTTACGACGAACCCGATTCCGACGCCGTAGTGCTGACCTGGCCGCGCACCATCCCCGTCACCGAAGGCGACCGCGGCTGGCGCGACATGAAGGCGCTGGAAGCCCGCCTCGACGAGCTGGCCGATATTCCCACCGCCCTTTTCTGGGCGCCCGAAGACCCCGTTTTTACGATGGAAACGCTGGAGCGCATGCAGCAGGCGCTGCCGCATGCCGAGGAACCCGTGCTCTTCGATCGCGCCCGGCACTTCATGCAAGACGACCGCGGCGCGGACATCGCCGCGGCAACGGTCGAATTCCTCGACCGGCGGCTGGGAGGCGGCCAATGAATTTCATCGAACCCCTGCCCGGCGAGCTCGAGCGGCTGCGCCCCGACCCGCTGATTTTCGAAGAGGAACTGGACTTCCTGCCGCACGCCGCCGCCGCGCTGGAACAAGCCGCAGGCGGACGCTCGGGCCGTTTCTACTGGCGCTCGCGGCACGATCATCTCTACTGCCTGGAGTTGGGCGACCTGGGCCGCGGACGCCCCAGCACGGCGGCCGTATTCGGCCATTGGGAACGCTACGAACCGCGCCCGCCGGAACACGAAATCGACCGCGACCTGATGGCTTTCCATTTGTGGTTCGCCGCCGCCGCCGGCCTCGACCCCGAAGCCGTCGGCAAAGTCGCCGAGCGCGCCGGACTGCCGGGCTCGTGGCCCGCCGGCGCGGTGCTGCGCACCCCGGACGAGCGCTTCGCCAACCTGCCCGGCTTCGATTACGAGCCGCGGTGCGCCGTCGTCGAAGACCTGCGCGCGGCCTACGTCGAGGCCGGCTCGGGCGACCCCATCCTGATGCTGCACGGCGAGCCGACGTGGGGCTACCTCTACCGCCGCATGATCCCCGCCTTGTCGAAAATCGGCCGCGTCATCGTGCCCGATTTGATCGGTTTCGGGCGCTCCGACAAGCCCGCCGCGCCCAACGCCTACAGCTTCCGCGCGCACGTCCGCTGGATGCGCAAGTTCATCGAGCAACTCGGCCTCGAGCGCATCACGCTCGTTTGCCAGGACTGGGGCGGCCTGATCGGGTTGTGCGTTCTCGCCGAAAACAGCAGCCGCTTCGCCCGCCTGGCGGCTACGCATACCGGCATCGGCGGGGTCGATCGCAAGCCGGGCGAAGCCTTCCGCAAGTGGCGCGCCTTCTCGCAAAGAACGCGCTTCATGGACGCGCCGCGGATAATCGCGCGCACTCTGGTCAAGCGGCGGGAGTCGATCGGCGCCGACGAACTCGCCGCCTACGGCGCGCCCTTTCCGGGGCCGGAATACCAGACCGCCGCGCTGGCGTTCCCGCGGCTGGTTCCGATCCGCCCCGACCACCCCGGAGCGTTCCAGAGCGCCCAAGCCGCCGCAAAGCTGCGCAAGCTCGACCTGCCCGTTTTCCTGCCGTGGGGCGACTCCGACCCCATCACGAGCCGCGGGCGCGCGGCCCTGCACGATATTTTTCCCCATGCCGTTGCGGCCGATCTGCCCGGCGGCGGGCATTTCATCCAGGAAGACTGCGGCGAAGAACTTGCCGAGCTCATCGCCGCCTGGATGCAGGATGCGCTTTGAGCGAAACTCGCGCCAACCGCGCCGCCGGCCGCTACCGCCCGAATAGCGGCCTGACGGCTTGCAGAGCGGCATCGACTTCGAAGCTGCACGCCAAGCCGGTCCGCCCGCCGCGCAGGAAGCGCATATCCGCCAGCGTGACCGTGTAGCCGCCCGCGGCCAGCGGCTCGACCCGGGCGAAACCGTATTGCGCGAACCGCCCGTAGCCGCGCCCCGCCGCGCTTGCCCGCGCCGCCCGCGCCGCGGGGTGTTCGGCGAGCTTGGGCGTCCGCCGCGCCCGCGCCGGGTCCGCAGCGTCCGGCCGCAGCGCGTCGACGTCGAAAGCGAAATAGGCCGTTCCGGTTTCCACGACCCCGACCCAGTCCGTCGGCAGCAGCGGCGCCGGAAACGCCGCCCGCCGCACTACGGCCTCGCCGCGAACCGATTCCGCCGGCAGCGCATCGATGACGCGGTCATGCAGGCCGCGGTTCAGCGCGCAATAACCGACCGTCAAGGCCAGCGCCGAAACGGCCGCAAGCCGCGCGCGGCGGGGGAACAGCCGGCAAACGGCCAACGCCGCGGCCAACAGCGCCCACAGCAGCGGATCGATCACGAACAGCGCATCCCACGAAAACCAGTCGGCGGAAAACGGCAGCCAGAGCCGGACGCCGTAGGTGTTCATGAAGTCCAGCAGCGGATGCGAATAGGCGGCGATCAGGGCGGCGCCGCAGGCCGGCCCCCAACGAATCCGCTCGGGGCGCCGCAGCAGCCGCGCCGCGCCCGCCGTCAACCCGACGGCCAACAGCGCCATCAACGGAATGGCGAACAGCGAATGCGTCAGGTGGCGGTGATAGTTGAGGTAGCCGAGCGGGGCGATGCCGGCGACGATATCCACGTCCGGGACGTTCGCCGCAACCAGGCAAACCGCCGTGCCCAGCGGCGTGCGTTCGCGCAGCCCGGCGCGCGCCAGCAGGCCGCCGACCAGGGTATGCGTCAGGTTATCCATGCGCCGGCGCGGCGGCGCGAACCGGCGCCTCGATGGGCGAAGCGCCGTATCCCGCGGGCAGCAATATCCTGAGCGGTTTCGGCGACATGGTTACGCGAACCGGCAGCTCGCCCGCGACTTCGCCGTCAACTTGCACCTTGACCGCCGCCCCGTTCGCCGACTCCAGCCGCACCTCATCGGCGAGATAATGCTCGATGCCGGGCCAGCGCTCCGCAGCCCCCAGCGCGACGCCCAGCATGTGGCTGAAATAGGGCAGGCAGGTGGCGCCGGAAAACTCGGCCACCGCGAAGCGCTCGGCCAGCAGGTTCGCCCGCGGGGTCAGCACCATCCCGCCGCCGTACTTGCGGCTCTTGGAAACCACCACGAAGCTGCGCGTCCGCCGCGAGCCGCCGCCGACCGCGCGCAGCCGGGGAAACGGGCGGAACATGCGCCGGAAGCCGCTGAGCCAGTAGGCGCCTTCGCCCACCCGAGCCTTGACGCGCAGGTCGATTCCCGCGGCCACTTCGGCGTCGATCCCCGCGCCGCACATCAGCAGAAAATACCGCCGCCCGCCGCCGTCGAGAAAATCCACCCGCCCCAGCGGCGCCGCCTGTTCCCGCAGGGCCGGCAGCAAGGCCGCCGCGCCGCGCGGGTCGGCGGGCAGGCCGACTTCCATGCTCAGGACGTTGGCCGTGCCGCCGGGCAGCACCAGCAGCAAGGCCGCGCATTGCGGCGCCAGCCCCTGGACGACCTCGTTGACCGTGCCGTCGCCCCCGCAGGCGACTACCAGGTCGGCGCCCGATTCCTGCGCCTTGCGGGCCAGGTCCGCGGCGTGACGCGGCTTCTCGGTGCGCGCCTTTTCGAGTTTGCCTACGCGCCGGCGCAGCGCTTCGCAGGCTGCGTCCACGCCTGCGGCGGTTGCGCCGCCGCCCGCGGTCGGGTTGTAGATCAACACCCCGCGATCGAACAGCATCCAATTTTTATAATAACGGCAATGCCCGCCGAAACGGCCCCGCCTGCAGGGAGCGGCGACTCCGTCCGGCAAGTCGAAGCGCTGCGCGAAGAGATTCGCCGCCACGAGCACCGCTATTACGTTCTCGACGCCCCCGAGATATCCGACGCCGAGTTCGACGGCCTGATGCGGCGCCTGCAGGCGCTGGAAAACGAGCATCCCGAGCTGGTTGTCCCGGAATCGCCCACGCAGCGGGTCGGCGGCGCCCCCCGCGCCGGAGTGGAAAGGGCCGCCCATTCGTCGGCGATGCTCAGCCTCGACAACGCCTTCAACGAGCAGGAACTACGCGATTTCGACCGCCGCGCGCGTGAACTGGCCGGAGTCGAAACGCTCGATTACGTTGCCGAACTCAAGCTCGACGGCGTCTCGATGTCGGTGCGCTACAGCGGCGGCCGCCTGGCACTCGCTCTGACCCGCGGCGACGGCGCAACCGGCGAAGTCATTACGCCCAACGCCCGCGCCATCCGTTCGCTGCCCTTGTCGATCGCCCCCGAAACGGCGGCCGCCGCCGGACTGCCCGACGCCTTCGAAGTGCGCGGCGAGGCGGTCATGCCGCGCAAGGCCTTCGAGCGCCTCAATGCCCGGCGCAGGGAAGCCGAAGAGCCGCTTTTCGTGAACCCGCGCAACGCCGCGGCCGGCTCGCTGCGCATGCTCGACGCCTCGGTCACCGCCTCGCGCCGCCTCGATTATTTCGCCTATATGCTGCTGGCTGACGGCGCGCCCTTCAAGGAATCGCACTGGGAAGCGCTGGAAGCGCTGTCGGCCGCCGGTTTCAAGGTCAACCCCCACCGCGCACGGCTCGAGGGCGTCGGCGGGCTGCTCGACTTCCGCAACCGCTGGGCCGACCGCCGCGATTCCCTGCCCTACGACATCGACGGCTTGGTGTGCAAGGTCGATTCCGTCGCCCTGCAGCGCCGCCTGGGCGCCACCGCCAAAGCCCCGCGCTGGGCCATAGCCTGCAAGTCCGCCGCCGAACAGGCGGAGACCGTCGTCGAGGATATCGACGTGCAGGTCGGCCGCACCGGCGCGATTACGCCGCGGGCGCGCTTGCAGCCGGTATTCGTCGGCGGCGTGACCGTCTCCCGCGCCACGCTGCACAACGAAGACGAAATCGCCCGCCTCGAGTTGCAGATCGGCGACCGCGTGCTCGTCGAACGCAGCGGCGACGTCATCCCCAAGGTCATCCGCGTCGTCGAGCAGGCCGCCGGACGGCGCCCCTTCGATATGCCCGCCGCCTGTCCGGTTTGCGCAACCGCCCTGGTCCGCGAGCAGGACGAGGCCGTGCGCCGCTGCGTCAACGTCAACTGCCCGGCGCGCCTCAAGGAATCGGTGCTGCATTTCGCCCACCGCACGGCGCTCGACATCGACGGCATGGGCGAAAGCCTCGCGGAGCAACTCGTCGAAGGCGGCCTCGTCAAAAGCCTCGCCGACATTTACGACCTGACCGCGGAGAAGCTGGCCGCGCTCGAGCGCATGGCCGACAAATCCGCCGAAAACGCGATGGAAAGCATCGCGCGATCGAAAACCGTGCGCCTGCCGCGGGTCATCTACGCGCTCGGCATCCGCTACGTCGGCGAGCGCACCGCGCAACTGCTGGCGGCGCATTTCCTGAGCATCGACGGCATGTTCGCCGCATCCGCCGAGGAATTGGAAGCGGTCGAAGGCGTCGGCCCGCGCATCGCCGAGTCCATCCGCGATTTCTACGCCGCGGAACAGAACCGCACCCTGATCGAAAGGCTGCGCGGCGCCGGGCTGCAATTCGAGCAGGAGCCGCCGCCCCGCGGCAACGAGGAATCAGCGGCGGCGGCGACCGGCAAGACCTTCGTGCTGACCGGCGCATTGCCCAATCTGACGCGCGGCGAGGCCAAGGCGCGCATCGAAGCGGCCGGCGGAAAGGTCAGCGGCTCGGTGAGCAAGAAAACCGATTACGTCGCCGCCGGCGAAAAAGCGGGTTCCAAGCTCGAAAAAGCCCAAAGCCTGGGCGTCGCCGTGCTCGACGAAGCCGCCCTGCTCGCGCTGCTCGGCGCTGAAGAGCAACCGCCGGCCTGACCCGCGCCCCGCCTGCCGCCGGGCGAAACGCGGTGCGCTATCGTGGGACCCGATGGCCGATCTCACTTCGCTCGGCGCCGCCGCGCTGGCCGCTCTGGCGCGGTCGGGCGAAGCCCTGCCGAGCGAGATCGTCGAAGCCCACCTGCGGCGCATCGAAACGGTCAACCCGGCGCTCAACGCGATTATCGACCTGCAGGCCGACCGCGCCCGCCAAGCCGCCGCGCAAGCGGACGCGGCGCTGCGCAACGGGAAACCCCTGGGACCCCTGCACGGCGTCCCGGTCACGATCAAAAGCTCCATCGCCGCGCAGGGCTTCCGCCTTGAATGCGGCTCGGCGTTCCGCCGGGGCGAAGTCGCCGACCGCGACGCCGCCGCGACCGCCAAGCTCAAGGCCGCGGGCGCCATCGTCATCGGCGCGACCAACGCGCCGGAATTCCTCATGGCCTACGAGACCGACAACGCGCTCTATGGCCGGACGAACTCCCCTTTCGACCCCGCCCGCACTCCCGGCGGCTCGAGCGGCGGCGAGTCCGCAGCCGTCGCCTCGGGCTGCTCCGCCGCCGGTTTCGGCAGCGACGGCGGGGGTTCGGTGCGCGTCCCCGCCCATTTCTGCGGCCTCTACGGCCTGAAGCCGACCCCCGGCGTCATTTCCCGCGTCGGCCATTGGCCCGCCTGCGCCGGCCCGGCGAACGTCCTCGGCCAGGTCGGTCCGCTGACGAAAACCGCCGAAGACCTGCAACTTCTGCTCGAAGTCGCCGCCGGTCCCGACGCGGGCGACCCGGCGTCCGCCCCCGTCCCGCTGCGCCGGCCGGACGAGGCGGAACTGCGCAGTCTGCGCATCGGCTGGTTCGATCAGGCCTGGGCAACGCCCGCCGCGCCCGAAGTGCGCCAAGCCGTGCGCGCGGCCGCCGCGGCGCTGGCCGAGCGCGGCTTCCGCGTCGAGCCGGTCGAGTTGCAAGGGCTGGAGCAGGCGCCGCAAATATGGCGGCTGCTCTTCGGCGTTTGCCTGCGCACGCTGATCGAAGCCTCGACGCCGCGGGGCTACCGCCTGCACCCGCTCGCTTACGAAGCGATGGCCTCAGCCGAAGAAGAGGCCGGCGCAACCTACAAGGACTTGCTGTGGGGCTGGGTCGCTCAAGACCGCCTGCGCCTGAAGCTGCTCGAGCAGATGGAGCGGTACCCCATACTGCTCTGCCCGGTTGCCTCCGTTCCGGCTTTCCGCCACGGACAGCGGGAATGGACCATCGACGGGCAAACGGCCGCCTACCCGCAAGTTTTCACGTACAGCCAGGTTTTCAACGTGCTGGGCAACCCGGCCGCCGCCGTCCCGGCGGCCCGCTCGCCCGAGGGGCTGCCCATCGGCGTCCAGATCGTCGGCCGCCACTACGAAGACGCAACGGTAACGGCAATCGCAAAAGAGCTCGAGGCCGCGCTGGGCGCAGCGCCGCAGCCCGCCGCCGGCCTGCGAAAACAGGCTTTCATGTCGATTCAAGGATTCAGGAGCAAGGCGCTGCAGCGGTTCTTCGACAATCGAGACGCGCGCAGACTGCCCGCGCAGCATGTCCGGCGGATTACGCGCATTCTTGCTATTCTCGATGCTCCGGACGCCTTGAGAGTGTTGCGCAAAAGGCAAGCTTGGCGGCTGCATCGACTCACGGGAGACCGCAAAGGAGTCTGGAGCGTCCGCGTTTCCGCGCGTTTGCGCTTGACCTTTCGCTATGACGGCAGAGATACTTACGATATTGACCTCAGCCATCACTACGGAGACTGAACCATGATTGTTGGAGCGAGCCCCGATGCCTGGTTGCGCCGCAATCCGCTGCATCCCGGAGAACATATCGCGGACTATCTCGAACCCGCCGACGACTACCCCGGAATGTCGGTCGCGGAAGCGGCGCGGAAGCTCGGCGTTTCACGTTCGCGCCTTTCCCGCGTGTTGCAGGGGAAAGGCTCCATTACGCTCGACTTGGCGATGAAGCTGGAAGCCGTCGGCTGGGCCGCCGCCGATGACTGGATGGGTTTTCAGACCCGCTACGACATCGCCCAGGAGCGCAAGCGGCTGAACCGCCCGTTGACGCAAGCCCCGGCCTACGTCCGCGAGCAGGAATTGCTGCGCGCCGAGGAAGCCGAAACGCCGGCAACCGCCGCAGCGTAGCCGCCCGCGGCGCGGCTCATTGACCCGCGGCCGCCGCGCGCAGCCCACCGCGGCGCGGCATGGTTTTCCATAGAGATGAAGACAACGCTCAGCATAGACATCGACGATTCGGTGATGCTGCGGCTGCGGGAAGAGGCTGCGCGACGCGGCGCCACGATGTCCGCTCTGGCCGAGGCGGGAATACGCAGCATACTCGACGCTCGGAGCCCCAGCGAGAACCAGCCCGAGACCCTGCCTCCGCTGCCGTCCTGGAACGGCGGCAGGGAACTGGTCGATATCGCTAACCGCGATCAGTGGCGCCAAGCGATGGAAGAGCGCTGAGACGTCGGTTTTCGGCGCCAACATACTCATTTATGCCGCCAACGAAGATTCGTCGTTCCATCTCCCATGCCGCCGTTTCCTCGACGCAGCTCGGCGCGGCCCGTCTTCGGCGTTTCTCACTTGGAATATCTGTTACGAGTTCCTGCGGGTAAGCACGCATCCCCGGGCGCTTCAGTCACCATGGCGCACGCACGATGCGGAACGTCTGCTCTCCGACCTGTTGGCCTCATCGGGATTCGAGTTGCTTACGGCAACACCGCGTCATGCGGCGGTGCTTACGCAAACCTTGTCGGAATTGCCCGACCTTCGCGGTAACGTGATGCACGACCTGCACACCGCCGTTCTGATGCGCGAACACGGCGTCAGCCGCATCTGTACCCGCGACAACGATTTCCGCCGTTTCCCATTCCTGACCGTGATCGATCCGTTGCGCTGAGCCGCGGGCGGCGCACAAAGCGCCCCGTACGGAAACGGCAATCGCAAAGGAACTCGAGGCCGCGCCGGCCGCGCGCAGCCCGCCGCCGGCGCGCGGCTACGCCGCCATGGTTGCCGGCGCCTCGGCTTCCTCGGCCTGTTCGGCGCGCAGCAATTCCTGCTCACGGACGTAGGCCGGCGCTTGGGTCAACGGACGGTTCAGCCGCTTGCGCTCCTGGGCGATGTCGTAGCGGGTCTGCATCTCCATCCACGTATCGGCCGTCGCCCAGCCGTAGGCTTCCAGCTTCATCGCCAGATCGAGCGTAACCGGAGCTTGCTCCCTGCATACGCGCGAAAGCCGCGAACGCGAAACGCCGAGCTTCCGCGCCATTTCCGCGACCGGCATTCCGGGATACTCTTCGGGCTCCTCTTCGTCGGCTTCGAGATGGACGGTGATATGGCGGCCCGGATGCCGCGGGTTGCGGCGCAGCCAACTATCGGGGCTCAATCCGACAATCATGTTTCAGTCTCCATAATGTTGCGTCAGATCGACATCGTAGGCGACGCCTTCAGCATAGCGGAAAGTAACCCGCCAACGCGCGGAAACGCGAACGCTCCAGACGCCTTTACAGTCGTTGACAAGAAGATACCGCCGACAAGAGGATGCAGGCGATATTTTTCGTCCTCTCGCAACAGCGGCAAGGGGTTCGGCCTGCCCAGTATGTCGAGGATATCGGCAATCCGCTCAATATGCCGCGCGGGCAGTTTCCGCGCGTCCTGTTTCTCTGCGAACCGCCGCAGCGCCTTGCTCCTGAAGCTCTGAATGGCCATGAACGGCTACTTTCGCGCGCGCCGCGGCCTCACAGCAACTCGCCCTGAACCGGCTGCTCCGCCGGGGCGGAGCGGGCCAGCCGGTCGATCTCCGGCCAACTCTGCACCAGGCCGTTGTAGGCCAGCGCTTCGGCCGCCCGCTTCTTGCGCTCGCACAGCGTATAGAGCCGGTAACACAACTCGCGCGCCGTTTCCGCCATGCCGCCCAGCCGCGCCGCCAGCCCCGCCGCCCCCGTTTCGCCCTCCGCCTCCAATACGCGGATCAGGTGGTGCGCCGCCTCCCACGCCGTCAGCCGCGCGTCCGCCGCCGGATCCCAGTCCGCAGGCAACTCCTCCGGCCTCAGCAGGCGCACCTTGCCGCCCGCGGACTCGATGATCCCCGCCTCGACCATGCCCGCCGCGCTCGTGTTCTTGGCTTTGGAAAGCGTCTCCGCTTCGCCGTACGGCCCCGCCTCGAAACCGTGCTGCGCAAACCAGGCCGTCGCCCAGCGGCTGTCGGCGTCGAAGTCCCCTTCCTGCTCGGCCAGCGCCTCGTCGAGTATCTCGTTGATCCGCGCCAGCGCCTCGCGCACCGGCGTCGGCCTGCCCGCCGCGTCGAGCACTTTCGCGTAGCGCGTGTAAACCGCCATCCCCGGCCCTATCGCCGCCTGCGCCAAATCCACCGGCGCCACGTTGCCCGATTGCAACAAACGCAGCGCCCGCGGCAACTCCCCGCGCAGCGCCGTCAGAAACTCCCGCCGCGTCGCCGTCCGCGCATCCGCAGCGCGCCGCCGGCAGACCAGGACAATGCTCGAGGCCAGGGCGTTGGCGCCCCGCGCAAGGATGCGACCAGATCCCTCAGTACGCATCGGCCATGTGCCGGTGACGGCGAACCCGGAACGGATCACGGCGTCGAGAAAAGTCTCCCAGCCGGTGCTTGCGGTTCCATAATCCCCTTTCGTCTCCGCTTGTTTGAAAGCGTAGTAGATGGTAACCGGAAACCCCGGATGCGCCTGTTCTGAGAGTCGGCATAGTGCCTCTGTCATGCCGTTGAGGAAGAAAACCTCCGCCGCTTTCTTGCTGCCGTGGCGATACGGCGTGGCCACCAATTCCTCGGCTTTCGGTACGGCGAGCGTGGCGAATAAATCCGGAAATAACGGCTTCAGAGAGCGGCGTAGCCAGACATAGAAGAAATCCGACAGGTCCGCATAGCCGATGTTGTCGTAATACGGCGGATCGGTTGAAACGAGTTTGCCGGATGTAGTTTGTCTTGCTGCATCCTCCTGTATGGCTTTCCCTGCCACGCTTGCAGGGAATTGGTCGAGCACCATGGCTCCCTTCTTCACAGAAGCGGCAAAGCTCCCACCAGTTTCTGTAAGCACGTTAGCCTCGGCATAATCCCACATCATTGGAATGGCTTGCCGCGCAAACGTTTCCCTGAATGCTCCACGATCACTCATCCACGACGCAATTGAGGAGCTAACATTGGACACTTTACTGACCGCGAAGGCCAGATACAGCCGCACCGCCTCGGCATAGGCCGCCGCTCCCGCGCCGCCTTCGCGCAGCGGCCGCTCATCGTCGGGCAGCCCCGCCGCCGCGGCGTCGCGCCGAACCCGCTCCCCAGCCTCACCCACCAAGTCGGAAAAGGTCGTCAGAGCTGCAAGCTGGCGCGGCGTGAACAGGTCCCGCCACTTGGTCATGCCGTATTCCTGAATGCGAAAACCCAGCGCCCTTTGCGGCAAGTCGGTGTCGGGAGTCCATTGCGGCTCCGCTTGAATCGCCGCGAGTTCCTGTGCTTCAGTCGGCGCAAGATAGACTCGCCCGCGGTCGCCCTCGGCTACGACCGCCATCAGGCGCGAACCCATCCGCCCGGCCTTCGCTTCGGTTCGCAAGTACTCGAACGGCATCGGCGCAGCCGACATCAGGCAGAGAAACGGACTGCCGCTCGCCCCGGACTTCGTTCCGCGATTCGTCTTCGCCGTCTCCGGCGGTTTGCCCGCCTTCACCGTGAAACGATACTCCCGGCCCTCAATCACCGGCTCGATATACGCCTCCTTGCCTTCCTTCTTCGACAGGATGAAGGTCGATGCCAGCGGTACATCTACATCGGCGAAGGCCGGGTTCGGACTCTTGACCGTCCGCGCCCAAAGCCAAGCGATGACGGTCAGCTTCCGCCCCGAATACGCCTTCAGGTCGGGACGCTCCCGCACCGTCTCCGGCGTGATTTCGATTTGCGGGTACAGCCGCCCGATGCGCTTCCGCGCTTCATCGCGCATCCATTCGCCGTAACGCCGCACGTCTTCGGCCAGACCCTGCGCCCCGCGCCAATTGCCGGCGATCAGCGCCTTGTCCGCCCGCGCCGCGGGGCTCACCGGCGGACGGCCCGCGAACCGCGGCGGTATCTCGATCATCGCCTTGTTGATCGTCACCGCCACCGGGTTCAGGTCGCTCGCGTGGGCTTCGAGACCCAGCCGCTGCGCTTCGAGCGGCAAGGCGCCGCCCCCCGCGAACGGATCGTGAAACGCGGGCGGCTTGCCGCCGTCGAACAGTTCCGCGGCGCGCGGGTGATCGGCGTTTTGCGCGCAGGCCCGCCGCCAACTCCGCCGTATCTCCTCCCGCGCCTGCTCCAGCACCTCTTCGTTGGCCGTGTTTTCCCACTTCACCAACTTTTCGAGCAGCGCGAACAGCCGCCCGCGCTCGAGCTCCGCGGCCATGTCCCGCAACGCCTGCCCGCCCGCCGCCGCGTCCGCCCCGCGCTTCTGCAGCTCCCGCTCGGCTGCGCGTTTCTTCGCCGGGTCCGACAGCAGCGCATCGACGTACTCCGAGGGGTCATCGACCGTCTGCGCGAAAATCACCGCCCGCGCCGCAGCCAGCGGACGGCGCGCCCACCAAAGATGCAGCGTCGAGGGGTGCCCGTGCCGAATCGACTTCTCCCGCGCCGCCGCGGCATTGATTGCGTCGAGCGGCAGCGCCACCTCGATCAGTTTCTTGCGGTGGATCATCGGTTTTCGCTGGGGAGAATGCTGCGGACAGCGGAGCGTCACGCTCGATTTGTCACGTCTGAAAATGTTTCTGCATCACGTCTTCGAAAAACCGTTTGCATATATCATCGATCTTGCCTGTGCGGGATGAGCCGGAATGCGATTTTTCGATAAATTTCTCAGTTTTCGGCTCGTATCCGATTTCAACCATGTTCGGCACATTCGATTGCGATTTCGATATCACATCGAGACGCTCGTAGTGAAAGGAGCCGGCCGGATCTTCCCGTGCAATATGCAAAGTCACATCGGCGTCGGCTTTAAATTTCCAAGACGGCGATCCGAAAAAGAACAAGTACCGGGCGGTTTTTCCGCTGCTCTTGAAATCGATCCTGAAGAACCAGGTTCTTGTAGTGGACTTCCTGTTTCTCAAGCCCAAGTATTTCTCGAATTCAAGCTGCCCGAAATCTTTGACCCAGATACGGCCTGCGGGGTTGGCTTCGTCGATTGATTGCGCCGCCTGCGCAAAATAGCTTTTCAGCAACTCCATGGCGTTCTTCCAGACCTCGTATTCGTTTCCGGCCTGAACTCTTTCCCGTTCCGAGAAGCTCGCGGCGATCGAAGCTGCCCATTCTTCGTTTTCCCGCTGCTGTTCCGCTGCGGCTTCATATTCTTCCAGGCTCTCATAAAGGTTTTCAATTATCAGAGCAAGAAATGAAGATATATCCGAGCTTTGAGATTCCTCAAGGGCGTCGTAATATCGAATCCTGTCTTCTTTCGTGATGATGGCAACAGGGCATCCATAGCGCATGAGAACAAGATTCATCAAGAGTCTGGCCACGCGGCCGTTGCCGTCGATGAATGGATGGATATAGACAAACCAGGCATGCGCCGCCGCGGCCGTCAGTATCCCCCGCATGGGATCCGTCCTATCGATCCCGACGGACATTTTTTTCAACCAATCTCCGAAATCGCGCATTTCGGGCGGGACGGATTCGGGACTTGGCGGATCGAAACCGGAGCCGCTTATTTTCACGGCGACGGTTCGATATTTTCCGGCATTGTCGTCATCGATGCCTTTCAGCACGAAACGGTGCAACTCGCGAACGTCTCTTTCGGAAATAGGCGTTTCCGTATCGCTGACAAGCTGCTCCAGGAAGTCCAGGGCTTCCGACAAGTTCTTCGCTTCGGCTTGATCCTTGAGCGATTTTCCTGTAATGGTGAGGCCGCGCTCGACCACCAGTTTTGTCTCGCCAACGGTAAGTTGGTTGCCTTCGATGGCGCTCGAATGATAGATGTTCTTGATCCTGAAGTATTTCCGTATCCTGCCGAGAACCTCCGGGCCAAGCGATCCGCTCTCGCGAAGACTTTTCACTCTGTCCGCGATTTCTCCGAGCTTGCCGGCCTGCGAGGCGCCGTACGAATAGGGTGCGCCCTCGATTTCGATTCGTTTTTCCGATGGAGGCGCGGCAGCCTGCTCGTTCGGGACGGTCGGCTCGGAGTTCCCGCGCTGGGATTTTGAGGCCACCGCTATCGGGGATCCGTTACGTCGATCTTGTCGAGGTCGATCTTGTCGAGACCGAGACCGGCAATCGCCTTGCGGAAGTCCTCGCCGATGCGGTCCATATCGCGAACGCGCGCCATGTAGCCGAAGTCGGGCCGCCGCAGCTCCAGATCTTCCGGGGGAGTGAACACGTCAGCGAGGGCGTCCAGGAAAGTTGAGTCGCGCACGTCTTCGGGGGTATCGAAATCGCGGAAGCGGCGAAGTTCACGTTCGTCCCTGGTCATCTTGTCTCCTTGTCGGGCGGTTCGGCAGGGTTTACTGTAGCACAGATTTACTGTAGCACAGCTATACAGGGATGCGCAACCGGCGGAATCGGGCCTTGAAAACATACGGCCTGCGGACGCTCACAACTGCCTCCAGGCCTGGATGCGCTCGCGCAGCGGGATCAGGAAGTCGGCGATCTTCGGGCTGTTTTTCTGCGCTTCCCGCCGACCGACGATGCGGGCGATTTCGGCGGGCGTCCGCTCCAGGTCGCCGGCGAATGCTTCGAGCAGGCTTTTGGCCGGGTCGCCGTGCAGCAGCGCGCCGGCCATCAGGCGCTCGATATCCCGCATGGCGCGGGTCATATCCGCGGGTTGCAGCCCGAGCAGGGGGGCATAGCGATCCGCGGCCTGCGACAGCGTTTCCCATATCCAGCGCTCCGGCGGACCGTTTCCCGGCAGAAACAGCAGCCGCGCGCTGTGTCCGTATTCCTCAGCGGTTTTTTCGATCTTTTCCTGCATGCCGCGGGAGTCGCCGTCCAACACGAAAATGAACTCGCGCAGCTTGTCGAACTTGCTCAAGGTGCGGATATGGGCCGGAAACTCGTCCCGTCCGGTGTTGCGGCCGATGACGAAGTCTTCGGGTCGAAGCCCCATGTCGACGTTCAGCACGTCGAGCATGCCGAGGATGATCCCTTCGGCGACGTCGTCTTCGCAGAGGATCGACAATTTGTCGCGGGACTGTCCGTAGAGGGCTTTCTGGAAGATATCGCGGTAGGCGGGCAGCCGATGGGCTTCCCCCGTGCGATCGTCGCGGTCGAGGAAGACGCGCGCCTCGGGAGGCACGCTGTCGAGCACGACGGGGCTGTGCGAAGCGGCGATGATTTGCAGGTTCTGACGCAAGGCGATGCGCTGCAACTCCAGCATGGCCTGCTGCTGGGTGTAGGGATGCAAGCCGGTTTCCACCTCGTCGATCAGAATCAGAGCGTCGCGGAGCCGGGAAATATCTTTGGAGATACGCAGCACCGACCGCTCTCCGGAAGACATATGGAACTCCGAGTAACGGGCGCTCGTTTGTCCCTCGGTCTCGGCGAACAGCAGGTCGCGGCCGCCGGCGGCGATGACCGACAGGTTGCGGTAACGCGGACGCAGAATGCGCTTGGCGAAAATGAGCAGGTCGGGCGTGAGGCTGACCGCTCTGTACGGCTTGCGTCCAAGCTGCAACAGACTGCGGATTTCGGAAGGATTGGTCAGATTGGCGAGCGTGCGCAGGTAAACCTCGCGCTCCGGCTGCTTGGCCCCTTTGAATCCCTTGAAACTGCGGCTCCAACGGCTGTCGGCGTTCTTGCGCTTCCAGACCATGAGAGGAGGCGCGTTGTCGTGCAGATAGTGGAGTTCGATCGCTGTGTCGGCGGCGCTGTCCGAGAGCGTTCCCGTCCGCCGGTCGGTGAAGTTGGGGAACAGTCTGCCGGGGGTGAAATCGCGGGGGCCGCGTCCGGGAACGCGGTAGGCGCAGGCGCAGGCGAACAGCACCGTCGATTTGCCGCAGCCGTTGGGTCCGGCCAACACGCAAACGGGGTAAGGGAAGCGTACCTGCAGATCGCCGATGCCGCGCAGGTTGCGGATGCGGACTTCCAAAAGAGCATGGCGGCGCTGCGAGCCGCTTGCGTACAGCGCATCCCAAACCCTGCGCAACTCTGCGGCCATCAACGACATGAGCGGGGTTTCTCTATTCTAGCGAGGCGGGCGCCGGGTTCATGAGCGGAGGGCTTTGGTCAAGGGTTCGCCGCATCGGATCCGACGAACAGGTTCAGAGTGTCGATGGAAACGGATCTCCCGATTAGCCCTTATCCTTTCTTTCGTCTGTTTTGCCTTTGCTCTCTTGAGGGCTTTTCTTTCTGCTTTACCCATACTCTTTGATACAAGTATGGGGCGAAAATGGATATCCAGAGCCGATGAGACGAGTTGTTCGGCAGTGTAGGCGCCCATTTGGAGTTGCTTGACGACGTGAGCTATATCCGCGCCCTGTCCCTTCAATTCCAACAGCACTACCCAGCCCGAACTCTTGGGCGCATCCGCGACAAACAGATAATCGCAATGTGTCCGGTCCTGCGGCTTGATGTTGCGAAAATCGATAATCAGGCGCGGTTGCGGAGCATCCTCCAAAGATACCTTACATCCCTTTTCACCGATCTTCTGAACTATGGGATATTCCGCGGCAATCCCGGCACGAACCGATTGCACCAACCCCATCACCGGCTGCTTCCGATCCGGCTGGTAATTTCAGCCCAGTTGTTATGGAGCGTGACGGCTACATCGTCAAAGTCTGACGGGTAGAGACCGGAGTCGTCAAGGTCGATCCTTTCTACAACCGATCCCTTGGGTCGATTTTTCGGTCGGAAGAGCCATGCCCCAACTTGGTCGGGCCGCAACGCCGCATCGCTTCCGTCAATTCCGTTTCGCTGCGCCTGCGGGATCTGCGACAGCCGCACCAGATTTGCGAGTTCCTCGAGCAGCCACTCGCTATGCGTCGTAACGATGACCCTGACACCCGATTTGACGATGGCGGCGAGTTGGCGGGTAAACTCGACCTGCATGCCCGGATGCAAATGCGATTCCGGCTCCTCGACGATAAGCACGTTGCCCGACCGGGCCACATGACGCAGGTACAGCACCACTGGCGCAAGTTCCGACACCATCGACGAGGCGTTTATCAAGGGCAGATCGTCCTCCCATCCTCGGGGCCGGTATATGAAAGACGGGTAGCCTGTTATCTCATCTCCTCGGACGCTCACAGCCCCATCGAGAATAGTTTTCTCGATCTGCTCAGCAACCCCGCGTCGAGACTTGCGCCGTTGGCGAGAGCTATCACCAAGCTCGATAAGCTGTTCGAGGAAATCCGCCAAAACCCCTGAAAGCGTGGGTGTGGGATCGTCCTTACGAAAGCCTCCCCGCGCAGCGCTTTTGATCAGAGCGCCGACAACCACACGATGCGCATGCATCACACCGGTCCGGTCAGCAGGAAGATAAAACGCGGGGAGATGCAGAAGACCGGCGACCTGAGGCACGGCAAGCCGAAACAGTCCTTCAGCCAATACCCAAAACTCACTGTCAAACCCTTCATTCTTTCGACCAGTCGTCGAAGTTAGATTAGCGGCCATACGATGCATTCCAGGGATCAAATATCCAATCTGGTCATCGGTATCCGCAACTTCAATTCGCAGAGGAGTCTTTTCAGGAATTGTCGGCTTGAAAACAATTCCCGATGACTTTTCGATCATTAATTCTTGCTCGGGAATATCCGAACCGTTTGCATCAGGATTGCGGAAAATAATGCGCGCACCGCCTCTACTGCTTTTGCGAATCAAATCCGAGATTTCGCCGATACCGAAACACCTGCCGATTTCATTGCCGATTCTGCGAACGTTGGGGGCCGATTCTTCCCATGCGGCAAACGCGGACCGAAGAAAGATTGCAAGGGAATCGGGAACGGAAATTCTTCCTTCCCGCGGCAGATTGCTCCGGTCTGCTAATGTCGTTCTCGTCCATTCGACAATATCATCGGTTATTTTTTTGCGCAGTGTTCTATTCCGAGACAATTCTTTTGCGAAAGAATATTTCGGCAAACCATACTGTTCAACCCCTCTGAAAAACCGGTGCAGGGCATAGATCAGGATGGCTAGGTAGGATTTGCCGGTGTTGCTCGGCCCGACGAAAACCGTCAGCGGGCGCAGATCGACCTTGGCTTCGACGATCGGACCGAAGTCCTTGACCTCGATTTCGAGGGACTCTTGCGCGGGCATCCTGCTCATTATCTCACGCTTGCCATTCGGGGCGGCGCGCCGGGGCTACTCTCGTTCGAAGCCGTGGCTGTCGAACTTCAGCGTGCGGCAGTTTTCGGTTACGGCGCGGACGACGTGGTCGGGCGCGCCGTTGGGAATGGCGGCGTCGATCTCGAGGGTCACCTTCACCTGCGCGTCGGTGAGGCCGGCCATATAGGCGGTGACTTCTTCGGCGATGCGGCCCGCCTCGAGTCCGGCGCGGGTGGGGTCGAGGGAAACGCTGCCGTGGAAGCGGGTCGGTTCGGGGTCGGGGCGCGGAGCGGGGCCGCCCGCCGGGTCCGCTCCGGGTCCCGGCTCGGGTTGCGGCGCCTCAGGGGAATCGCCGGGGCGTTCCCCCGTCCCGCCGCCCGCCGGCGCGGCGGGGGGTTGCTGTTCGCGCTCTTTGTGGAGTTGGCTGCGGGCGACGTCCGGCTTGACCAGCAGGCCCGGTGCGTCGGCGTCGGCGAGGGAGACGACCTGCCCGCCGCGCAGGCCGCGGTAGCGTCCGGCTTTCTCGTCGAAGCTGTCGGCGTAGGCGAAGCTGTCTTCGGCCCAGGTGAGCAGCCCGACGCCGTCGGCGACGGCGCGCAGCAGCACGTCGGGCCCCTGCAGGCGGGGCAGGTAAAGGTAGGCGGCGAAGTCTTCGACGAGTTGCCGCACGGGCGCGTGATCGCCGCGCCACAGCGGCACGCCGTCGAGTTCCATGCGCAGCAGCGTACCGGCCAGGTGGGCGATCAGCAGTTCGTCGCTTTTCAGCTTGCGCGCCGCGCGCACCGCCAAGGCGTCCTGTCCGCTCAGCCGCGCCGCTTCCCAGCCGATCGGGTCGGACGGTTTTTTCTGGGCCGGCGTGAGCAGCCAATGGAAGGTTTCCGGCAGGCGGGCGGCAACGGTCGTATCGGCGGAGTTACGCTGCGCCTCCGCCTGCCTGACCTGATGGGGCGAGAGATCGAGTTCCTCGCGCTCTTTGAGGATCGATTCCCAGGCGAGAAAGCGGCGCACCGCTTCGTCGAGGTCTTGCAGCCGCGTCTTGTCGGCGGCGAGGAAGACGAGGGTGTTGCGGTAAATCCGCGGGGCGGCGCCGCGCGAATCGAGGATGGCGGCGGCGGCCTTTTCCGCTTCGGAACCGCCGCCTTTGGCGTAGGGGCGGTCGGGGCCGAGCGCGACCAAGCGGGTCTCGCGGTCGTCGGGCACGTCGTGGGCGGCCTCGGGCGCAATGTGGATGCGGCTGAAACCGCCGTCCTCGCGCAGGGCTTCGCGCAGCCGTTTGAGGACGGCCTGCGCCGCGCGGTCGGGATCGCGGCGCAACTCCTCGGCGCGTTCTTCGGCCAGCTTGGTGACGGTCGCCCGCGTGTCGTACCAGTAGCGGGCGCCGTCGTGGTAGAGGTAGGTGGCCGCGGCGGCCAGCCGGCGCAGGGCGTCGCCGAAGACGGCGGGCGATTCGCCGGGCAGCGCGCAGCCGAGTTTGATGCGCCGGTCTTCGAGTCCGCGCTGGGCCGACCCGGCCGCCGGCGCGGAACCGAGAAAGACGGTGCGGGCGACGCGCCGGCAGGCTTCGAAGCGGCCCAGGCCGGCCGCCTCGCCGTCGGTCCGCCGCGGCAGGGAGTGCGCGCCGTCCACGTCTTTTTCGATCACCGGCGTCCAGTTTTCCGGCAGGTAGCGGGTCAACTCGAACTGCACCGGCGGATCGTCGATCGGCAGGTGGGCGGGCAGGATGAGCGGGTTGCGGTCGCCCTTGTCCCAGAGATTATGGATGACCGAGGCCATGAGCCGCAGCACGCCGCGGGTGCGTTGAAAGGTGGCCAGCGCGGACCAGTCGGCGTAAAGGCGGTCGAATATCTCAGGATGGATGGGGTAGGCGGCGGCGATGCGCCGCTCGTAGTCGGCGGCGCGGCATTCCGTCGGGAAATCCTCGCGCCGGCCGCGGTAGAGGTCGGCGAAGGCGCGGGCGGTGACGTCGCGGTCTTTGAACTGCTGCGGGTCGGCGAACGGCTCGAACAGCCGCCGGCGGACGATCTCGAACGATTCCTCGGCGCCGGCCGGCCGCCACGACGACTCGATGCGTCCGATGACGTTGCGCAGCCGGTCGAGCGCCTCGCGGCCGCGCCGGCCGCCCACTTCCACGTCGTCCGTTTGCGCGTGCGGGGAGTCGGCGGCGTCCGAGGCGGGCAGGCTGACCACCAGCAGGCAGTTGCCGGCCGCTTTGGCCGATTCGGTCAGCGCCTGGGCGAAGGTGAACTGCGTTTCGAAGCTGCCCGCGGGCAGGTCGCCGCGTTCGTGGAGTTGGCGCGCGTAGGCGACCCACTCGTCGATCAGGATCAGGCACGGCCCATGCTCGACCAGAAGCCGGCGCAGGGCGTCGCCCGGGCTCGTCGCGCGCCGGTCGTCGTCGGCGATGAGGGCGTAGGCCTCCGCGCCGCCCAACTGCCAAGCCAACTCGCCCCACAACGTGCGCACGGTGACGCCGTCCGACTTGGTTACCGGATTGCCCGGCGAGATGCGGTTGCCCACCAGGACGACGCGGCGGACGTCGGGCAGCTCGGGCGCTTTCGCTTCGCGCAGCAGCTCATCGACGCCGGCCAGTTCGGCCGGGGGAACGCCGGAGCAGAGGTGGTAGAGGGCGAGCATCGAGTGCGTCTTGCCGCCGCCGAAGTTGGTCTGCAACTGCACCACCGGGTCGCCGCCGCGGCCGGCGAGCCGCTGCGCCGCGCCGGTCAGCATCCCCTTGAGGCTTTCGGTCAGGTAAGTGCGCCGGAAGAACTCGGCGGGGTCGCGGTACTCGTCTTCCCCTTCGTCGATATGCACCTGCCAGAGATCGGCGGCGAACTCCGCCTGCCGATAGCGGCCGGCGGCCACGTCGGGGTGCGGCGCCGACACTTCGCGCCACGGCTTCAGGTTGGCGGCGGCGCCCCCGGCGGCGGCGATGACGGTCTGCTTGCGCCGTTCGCTGCGCGCCTGTTCGTCGAAGCGGACGCGCAGCAACTCCATCTTGATTTTCTCGACTTCGGCGGCCTGCGGCGCCGAGACGGCGGTCAGCAGCCGGTTGGCGGTGTCGAGCGCGCGGTAGGCGTCGTCGCTGGAAAACGTTTCCTGGTGCGCCCAGCGGTTGCGGCTGCCGCGCAACTCGCCGACGAAGCCGCGCTCGGCCGGCCCCAGGATTTCGCGGAACACGTCGTTCCACTGCTCCCACATCAGCTTGAGCAGCAATGCGGCGTCCCACTCGGCCAGCGGCCGATCGCGGACCAGCGGGTCGTCGAGGAACTGCTGCAGCGCGCCCCTATCCACCTTGCGCGCTTCGATGGCGCTTTTGACTTCGCGGTCGACGAACGGGGCCAGCCCCGTCTTCAGCAGGTCGAGCGCTTTGCCGACCCGCTCGTGATTGGTTGCCGCCATGCCGTAAAGAGTCTATCCGCGGGAAGCGCGGGACGAACATCTATCCTAGCGCGGCTCCTCTGACTTGGCCAGGAGTTCCTTCAGCGTATAGTTGACGCTTGCGGCGTCGAAGTCGGGTTCGCGCTGGAAGGGCCGCCGGACGTAGCGGACGCGGGCCGCGCCTTCGGCCGGAAACTCGACGACGGCCAGGATGAAGTCTTCCGGCTTGTTGAGCGAATAGAGTATCTCGTTGCGCGTGACTGTGACCGTGGCCGCGCCTTCGACGCGGCCCTTGACCTCGATGAAGCGCAGCTTGCCCGTCTCCGGGACGCGGCTTTCGATGTCGTAGCCGAGTTTTTCGGTCTCGCGGTCGGTCGGCTCGTAGCCGAGGCGGCGTTCGGTTTCCATCACGGCTTCGCGCGCCCGCGCGGCGGAGGTCTGGGTATCGGCGGGCGGGGCCGCTGCTTGCGCGCTGCGGCCGGCCATGGCCTCGAGCAGGCCGCGGGGGACGACCAGCAGGCCGCCGAGCGCCACCGGCGGCCGCGGCGAGATCTGCGCGTCCCGCCGCAGCTCCTCCATGCGTTTCTGCAGGCGGTGCTGCAGGGCGTCCGCGCGCCGCCGCGCCTCGCCCGAGTGGAGCCGCGCAGCGGTCTTGCCCGTCTGCTCGCCGCGCTTGAGTTGCTCGGCGCGGTGATCCCAGTAGGTAATTTCCTTGGTCAGACGGTCTTGCACGGCAGCTTCGGTTTTGCCGATCAGCTCCAGCCGGGCGCGGCGGACTTCGTCGAGATGTTCGGGGACGACGTGCGCGACGGCGTGCCGCTGCGCTTTCTGCTCCAGATCCCGCCCGATCCAGGCGCACTCGGGACGCTTGAGAATCGCCGCGGGCGGCGGGTCCGCGTCCGTCAGCGGCCGGTAGTCGAGATAGGGCGCATAGTGCAGCCGGCGCGCGGCGCCCTCGGCGTCGATCTCGACGTAGAGCACGCGCTTGGAGATGACGCGCCGCTCGCCCGCGCGGGTAACGCTGCCGTCTTGCAGGGCGTGTTCGATGGAAAAGAGCACGCGGGGCGCCGTGCCGCCGTTGCGCTCATCGACGAGCGCGGCGCCGCGC
This sequence comes from Bryobacterales bacterium, assembly GCA_965242705.1. GTDB lineage: Bacteria > Acidobacteriota > Terriglobia > Bryobacterales > UBA6623 > CATQHP01. The sequence continues at coordinate 1,384,001 of OZ251486.1, read as the reverse complement.
TTGAGCAGGTCGCGGCTGCGCTCCAGCGTCAGGTCGATGACGGCGTCGAGCAGCGGATGCCCCGGACAAAGGAACTCCGCCTGCGGGCGGCCCGGCTGCGCGGTCAACTCCTTTTCGAAGGCGATGCGTTCGTATTGGGCGACCACCGGCGCGCCGGCGCCGAGCACCCGGTCGCGGTTGCGGATCGGCGCCGGGACGTGCGTCAACTGGTAACGGCGCGGCTCGCGCCGCCGAGCCGCGCCGCCGAGCCGGCGGAACGCTTCGAGGAAGAACGATTCGACGTAGTGCGGCTGCAAGCGGCGCGCCTCGGCCCGCTCCATATCCGCGCGTACGCGCCGCACGCGGTCGGTGTTCATGGCCTCGCGGACGAGTTGGCGTTCCTCGAGCAGGTCTTGCAGCGCCGCGCGGTCGAGCGCGTGATCGACGGCGGTATCGAGCCGCGCGCGCACCTCGGGTTTTTCGCCGTAGCGGATGGCGTCGAGCAGCAGTTCGCGCAGCGGCTTGCCCTCGAACGACAGCTTGCCGAGCACGTCGAACACCTGACCGCCGAGCGCTTCCCGCGCCTGTTCCAGCTTGTCGAGCAGGCGGCGGTAAACGTCGCCCTCGCGGGTCTCTTCGGCAACCATATTCCACAAGCGGCAGACCTCGGTCTGGCCGATGCGGTGGATGCGTCCGAAACGCTGCTCCAGGCGGTTGGGGTTCCACGGCAGATCGTAGTTGACCATCAGATGGGCGCGCTGCAGGTTGATGCCTTCGCCCGCGGCGTCGGTGGCCAGCAGCACCTGCGCCCGCGGGTCGTGGCGGAACGCCTCTTGCGCCGCCTGGCGTTCCTCGCGGGCCGCGCTGCCGTGAATGACGACGATCGCTTCCTCGCGGCCGAGCAGCGTGGCGATGCGCTCGCGCAGATAGCGCAGCGTGTCGCGGTGCTCGGTGAAGATGACCAGCTTCTGTTGCGCGGGCGGAGCGGCGCGGCCGTTCTTGCCGGAGGTTGCGAAGATCGTGCCGAGCAGCCCGGCGAGCTCGCGCCATTTCGTATCCGTGCCGCCGCGGCGGACGCCGAGCGCGGCCGTTTCGAGCGTCTTCAGCGTCTCGATTTCCGCTTTCAACTCCGTAATGGAGCGGGCGGCGGTCGCCCGATCGAGGATGCGCGCCTCGTCGGCCTCGATTTCCTGTTCCGGCGTATCATCGAAGTATTCGTCCGCGTCGTCGGCGTCGAACTCCGGCGCGGCGAACGCGGGCAGGGGAGCCTGGCCGCCGCGGTGCAGCACCTTCATTTCGCGCAGGCGGCTTTCCAGCCGCTCGCGGCGGCGGAGCAGCGACTGGTGGATCGCCTCGGGCGACGAGGCGAGCCGCCGCTGGAGAATGGTCAGCGCGAAGCCGACCGTGCCCTTGCGCTTGTCGTCGGCCAGCGCGTCCGCGCGGTCGAACTCGTTGCGCACATAGTCGGTGACGGCCTTGTAGAGCGCGGCTTCGGCGTCGGACAGCTTGTAGGGCACGGTCTGGGCGATCCGCTCGGGGAACAGCGGCTTGCCGTCGAATTTCAACAGCCGTTCCTTGACCATGCGCCGCATCAGGTCGGAGACGTCGGCCGTGTGGACGCCGCTGCGGAAGCGGCCCTCGAAGCGGTCGCCGTCGAGCAGCGCCATGAAGAGTTGAAAATCCTCTTCCTTGCCGTTGTGCGGCGTCGCCGTCATCAGCAGAAAATGGCGGGTCAGGCCGGACAAAAGCTGCCCCAGGCGGTAGCGTTTCGTGTACTTGATTTCGCCGCCGAAAAAGGTGGCCGACAGCTTGTGCGCCTCGTCGCAGACCACCAGGTCCCAGCCGGCCTCGGGCGCTTGCAGTTTCTGCTGCACGTCTTCGCTGCGCGACAGCTTGTCCAGACGGGCGATGACCAAGTCGGCTTCCAGGAACCAATTGCGGGTGCGGGCGGCTTCGAGCTTGTCGTTGGTCAGAATCTCGAAGGGAAGCTGGAAGCGGCGGTGCAGTTCGTCCTGCCACTGTTCGGCGAGGCTTCCGGGGCAAACGATCAGGCAGCGTTCCAGATCGCCGCGGGCGATCAATTCCTTGATGAGCAGGCCGGCCATGATGGTCTTGCCGGCTCCCGGGTCGTCGGCGAGCAGGAAGCGCAGCGGTTGGCGGGGCAGCATCTCCTCATAGACGGCGGTAATCTGATGCGGCAGCGGATCGACGACCGACGTATGCACCGCCAGATGCGGGTCGAACAGGTGCGCGAGGTGAATCCGCTGCGCCTCGGACACCAGCCGGAACAGCGCGCCGTCGCCGTCGAAGCTCCACGGCAGCCCCTGGGCGGCGATCTCCAGGCGGGCTTCGTCGCCGCGGTAGAGCAATTCGTTGGCTACCGCCCCGTCCGGCGTTTTGTAGGTCAACTCGACGGCCTCCGAGCCGAACCACTGCACGCTGACGACAACGGCCAGGCGGTCGGGAAGTACGCCGCGCACGGCGGCGTTCGGCTGCAAGTCTTCGAGTTTCATGGGGGATTTCTCTTTACAGCGTATTTCAGGGGCGGCGGACGGCGGTCAATCCGCCCGCGGCGATGACGATGCGCGCGGCGGTGCGGGCGTCTTCCAGGGCGTCGTGATGGGTAAACTCGATGCCCAGAAAACGGGCTATGTTCTTCAATTTGCAGCCGCCCGCGCCGGCCAGCTCGGGCCAGGCGCGCCGGGCTATCTTCACGCTGTCATGCCATATCGTACGCGGCGCTTCCAGACCGCTCAGGCCGTATCGGCCCAAGGCTCGATTCAGAGCCGCGCGGTCGAAAGGCGAGTGGCTGACGACGTTTCCCCGCAGGCGCCGCCGCAATTCGCCCTCGATATCGGGAATCTTCGGGCTGTCGGCTGCGTCGTCCGCCTCGATGCCGTGTATGACCGCGTTCCGCCAGTCGCTTGTCTCGGGATTGACCAGCGTTTCCCACTCGTCGGCAATCTCGCCGTCCGCGACGCGGACAATGCCCACTTGGCAGATCGACCCGTAATCGGCGTTGGCGGTTTCCACGTCAACGGCGGTGAAGGTCAGGCCTCCGTTCCCCGCCGCCGGCGGGTTGCGCAGCCCGGCCAAGGGCTACAGCACTCCGACCGCGTGCAGGTAGGCCCTTTTTAGAATGTCCAAAAGAGGAAGCAGCACTCCGACCGCGTGCAGGAAGACCAGCGCCACGGCCACGGGCACGGGATATTTCAGGATCGCCAGCCAAATCTTGTAGAAACGCACCAGCGCGCTGCCCGATTCGAAAGCGCCGCGGCGCAAGGCGGCGTCCATGCGCCAAGCCACGTAAAGCGCGGCGCCCAGCCCGCCCAGCGGCAGCATCCAGTTCGAGACCAGGTAATCGATTTGCCCGAACCAGCCCGTGCTGACGGCCGCGGGGACGCCCAGCGCGGCGATGCCGACGCCGCCGCAAACCGTAGCTTTGCGGCGCGGCACGGCGCGATCGTCAATCAGGTAAGCCGTCACCACTTCGAGCATCGAAATCGCGCTGGTCAGCGCGGCGAAGGCCAGCAGCACGAAAAACACGATCGCCAGCAGGCCGCCGCCGGACATTTGCGCCAGCGCGACCGGCACCGTGACGAACAGCAGCCCCGGCCCTTGGCCGGGTTCCAGGCCGAAGGTGAAAATAATCGGGAACAGCATCATCGAAGCCATCAGCGCCACCAGCGTATCCACCGCCGAAGTCATCACCGAGGCCGCAACCATGTCGTCCTGCTTGCGCAGGTAGCTGCCGTAGGTAATCATCGTGCCTATGCCCAGACTGAGCGTGAAGAAGGCGTGGCCGAGCGCTTCGAGCACGCCGGCGGCGGTCAGCTTGTCGGTGCGGAAGCCGAACAGGAAGTCCATTCCCTCGCCGAACCCCGAGAGCGTGAACGCCTTGCCCAACAGGATCAGCAGCATCACGCCCAGAGTGGGCATCAGAATCCGCGACCAGCGCTCGACGCCGCGCGAAACGCCCGCGGCGACCACCAGGATCGACAGCGCCATGAAGGCCGTTTGCCAGCCGACGGCCAGCAGCGGGCTGGCCAGCAGGGAATCGAACGCCGCCTGCAACTGCTCGGGGCCTTGTCCGCCGATTTGACCGCTGAACGCCAGATAGCAGTAGTGCAGCGACCAGCCGGCCACCGTGCCGTAGTAGGAGAGCAGGCAGAACGAAGCGATGACGCCGAGCCAGCCGACGCCGACCCAGGCACTGCCGGGGCTGAGCGAGCGGATCGCGCTCACCGGCGAGCGCTGCGACGCCCGGCCCAGGACGATCTCGGCAATCATGATCGGCAGGCCGACGAAGGTAATGCAGGCGAGATAAACGAGAACGAACGCACCGCCGCCGTTTTCGCCGGTGATGTAGGGGAATTTCCAGATGTTGCCCAGACCGACGGCCGACCCCGCCGCCGCCAACACGAACCCGATGCGGGAATTCCAATGCGCCCGCGCTGTTGCCGTCGTTGTTTCTGCCATGGCGTCCTATTCAACGATATCAGGCGTCGGCGCGGGCGGTTGCGTTCGCCCGCGGCTCAAGAGGAGACCGCAACCGTATCGACGTCGGTCTCGCCTTCCGAGCGGGCGATGATCGCCGCGCCGCACGAGTCGCTGAAGATGTTGATCACCGTGCGGTACATGTCGAGCGGGCGGTCGATGGCCAGCATCGCGCCGACGATCAGCTCCACTTGCGTCCCGGTCAGGTTGACGGCCTCGAGCACGATGAAGATGACGACCAGCCCGGCCGAGGGCACCGCCGCCGCGCCGATTGAGGCCAGCAAGGCGGTAATCACGATCAGGATCTGCTGTTCGATGCCCATCGAAACGCCCATCGCCTGAGCGACGAAGAGCACGCCGGCGCATTCGTAGAGCGCGGTTCCGTCCATGTTGACCGTGGCGCCCATCGGCAGCACGAACGAGGTGACGCGGTTCGAAACGCCGACCTTGTTTTCGACCGCGTCGATGGTCACGGGCAGCGTGGCGCCCGATGAGCTGGTCGAAAAGGCCATGAACATCGGGTCGATCATGTTCTTGAAGTGGATTAGCGGATTGATGCCGCCCAGCAGCCGCAGCACCAGCGGCATGGTTACTCCGATGTGAATCGTCAGCCCGATGAGCAGAACCGCCGCGTACATGCCCAGCGACTTGAACGAAGCCAGTCCCGTGGTGCCGACCAGCGTAACGATCAGCGAGAACACGCCGATCGGCGCAACCGTGTGGATGATGCCCGAGGTCATGCGCATCATCGTTTCGAAGGCCGAGCCGATGAAGTCCTGCAGCGGCCGGCGGGTCTTGTCGGGCAGCCCCGACATGGTGATGCCGAAAAGGATGGCGAAGAAGATGATCGAGAGCATCTTCGTTTCCGCCGCCGCGGCGACGAAGTTTTCGGGAACGATATCGAGTATCAGATCGACCGGCGAACTGACGACCGTCAGGTCGGGAAGCTCTTCGGAACCGGCGCCGCCGAGCTCGAAGCCTACGCCGGGCTGCAGCAGGTTGGTCAGCGTCAGGCCGGTGATTACCGCCAGGAAGCTGGTCAGCATGTAGTAGCCGAGCGTCTTGCTGAACAGACGCCCGAGGCCGGCGCCGCCGACCGACGAAACGCCGGAAATGATCGAAGTCAGCACCAGAGGCACGATAATCATCTTCAGCAGCTTGATGAACAACTGGCCGAGCCAGCCGATCTTGTCGGCAAGCGCTTCGCCGCCGATGAGCCCGGCGATGGTGCCCAACGCCATCGCGCCGGCCACCTGCCAATGGAGTTGCTTGTACCAGAGGGTTTTTTCGTCGGCCATAACGTCGGATAAGAGAATAGCAGAACGCGCCGCGTCTGCTATCGTGCCTTCATGGGATATTTTCGCCTCGCCGTTTTCTGTGCGTTTTTCCATGCGTTTCCGCCCGCCGCGCTGCCGGCCGCCGAATGGATCGACCTGCTCGCAGGCGGCTCGCTCGAAGACTGGACGCAGCCCAACGGCTCGGCCAAATACGAAATTATCGACGGCGAGCTTGTCGGCGCAACGGCGGAGGGAAGTCCGAACAGCTTCCTCGGTCCGAAACGTCTGTACGGCGATTTCATCCTGGAGTTCGAGGTCTTTGCGGACCCGCGGCTGAACTCCGGCGTGCAAATCCGCAGCCGGCAGTACCCCGAGGAAACGACGACCTGGGTTTACAACGGCGGGCAGCGCCGCGAACGGACCTTTCCCAAGGGACGCATCCGCGGCTATCAAGTGGAAATTTCGAACGAGGAACGCGCCTCCTCGGGCGGCATTTTCGACGAGGCGCGCCGCGGCTGGATCGCCTCCATCGCCGATGACCCGGCCGCGGGCAAGGCGTTCCGCGACAACCAATGGAACCGTTACCGCGTCGAAGCGGAGGGCGACCGCATCCGGGTATGGGTCAACGGGGTTGCCTGCGCCGATCTGGTCGATCCGCTCGACTTGTACGGTTTCATCGGCTTTCAGGTGCATTCTTTCCGCGATCCCAAGCCGGCGCAGGCGCGTTGGCGCAACATCCGCATCGCCGATCTCGGCAGGCATGCCTGGGAACCGATCTTCGACGGCGAATCGCTCGACGGCTGGAGCCATGAAGGGGGCGGGAACGCCGCGGTCGAAGACGGCGCGGTCCGCCTGACCGCGGAAAAGGGCGCCGCCGGGGGCGTCCTGCTGAGCAACGACGCACACGACGATTTCACGCTGCGGCTCAAGTACAAGATCGTTTCGGGGAACAGCGGCGTGCTCTTCCGCAGGGCCGACGGGCGGCCGCCCGCGGGCGAGCCGCGATCCTACGAGATCGAGGTCGCGCCCGACAGCGCCGGCGGCCTGCAGGAGCCCGGCCGCAGGCCGTGGATCGACAAGCCCGACCCGCAAGCGATGCGGCATTACTACCGCCCGGGCGAGTGGAACGAACTGGCGATCAGCGCGCATGGCGGGCGCATCGTCGCGCACGTCAACGGCGCGCGCACGGTTGACCGCGAAGACGACCGGGGCCGGCGCGGCGGGCGGTTGGGTTTGCAGATCAACGCCCGACGGGAAGCCGTCGATGTCCGCTACAAGGACATCGAGTTGCTGCAGCGGCAATAATCATGGCGGCAACCGACTCGAACGATCTGGCCGGCAAGACCGCCGTCGTCACCGGAGGCGCGCGCGGCATAGGCCGCGCCGCGTCGCTCCATCTGGCGGCGCGCGGGGCCGCGGTCGCCGTCAATTACCGCGCCCGGGCGGACGCCGCCAACGAGGTCGTCGAGAGCATCCGCGCGCGGGGCGGCCGGGCCGCCGCCGTGCGCGCCGACGTTGCCGACAAGCAGGCGGTGCGGACGCTGTTCGAAACCGTCGAAGCGCAGCTTTCCGCCGCCGATATCCTGGTCAACAACGCCGGGCTGCTCCATCGCAGCGAGATTCTGGACTACGACGAGGACGAGTTCGACGCCATGTGGCGGGTCAACGTGAAAGGGGTCGTCTATTGCGCCGCCGCGGCCGCGCCGGCGATGATCGGCCGCGGCTGGGGCCGCATCGTCAATATCGCCTCGAACGCCGCCGCGGGCACGGCCCACCCCGGAACGACGCTCTATGCCGCAACCAAAGGCGCGGTGCTGTCGCTGACCCGGCGCATGGCCTACGAATTGAGTCCGCAGGGCATCGCGGTCAACGCCGTGCTGCCCGGGTTCACCAAAACCGACATGGTGCTGGGGGGCCGCTCCGACGAGGATATCCGCGCAACGATTCGCGGCATCGCGGACAAGTCGATGCTGGGCCGCGCAGGCGAGCCCGAGGACATCGCCGAGGTCGTCGGCTTCCTCTGTTCGCCGCGCAACAGCTTCATGACCGGTCAATTCCTGCTTGCCGACGGCGGCCGCCGGGACTATCTGGCGCACGTCTGACGCGCCGGCGCATAGAGGGCAAGCCGCTCAGGCCTCTTCCGCCGGAGCCTCTTCGAGCAACTCGCGCAGGGCGGCGGGGATCGGCGTCGAGCGGATGCCGCCGCCGCCGTCCGGCTCGGCGCAGACGACGGTAATCGTCCCCCGGGCGACCATCTCGCCTTCGTGGCGGAACGCGTGTTCGTAGGTAATCGAGCTTTTCCCCAGCCGCCGAACGAGCAGGCGGCAGTCGAGCCGGTCGCCGCAAGTCACGGGCTTGATGAACTCGCACGAGGCGCCGACGCGCGGCAGGCGCACCGCATCGCCGCCGCCGCGCCGGAACTGTCCGGGCATGCCGAGCGCGTAATAGAAGGCGATCTCCACCTCTTCCATGTAGCGGAAATAGTTGGTGAAGTGGATGATGCCGGCCATGTCGGTATCGACGAACTGGACCATCCGTTGGTAGTGGAATTCGTAAGGCATAAGATTTATTGCGGAGGCGGCGCCGGCGCCGCCTCCGCTGCGTCGAGGGTGCGTTCGTAAAGCGCCAGGGTTTCCGCCGCCATGCGTCCGGCGTGAAAATTTTTCTCGACGGCCGCGCGGCCGCGCATGCCGAGCTCGCGGGCGCGTTCGCGGTCGTCCAGCAGCAGTTGCAGCTTCGCCGCCAGATCGCCGGCGTCGCCCGGCGCGCACAACAGTCCGCCGCCGGTCGCCGCCGTCAGCTCGGGAAAGACGCCGATGCGCGGCTGCACCGCGGGAACGCCGGCGGCAAGCGCTTCCAGCACGTAAAGCCCCTTGGAAGCGCGGTAAGCCGTCGGCACGGAGAGAACGTCGAGCGACGCGAGAAAGGCGATCTTTTCCCGGCGATCGAGGCAGCCCAGATCTTCCAGAGGCGTACGCGCCGCGGCCCGCGCCAGATAGCGGCTTTCCTTTTCCCCGCGCCATCCGGCCGCGCGCAGCCGAATCGTTTTGCCGGGGTTCGCCGCGCGCAGCCTAGCGACCGCATCGGCCAGCAGATGCAGGCCTTTCTCTTCGGCGATGCGCGCCAGATAGCCGACAACGAACGCATCCCCGCCCGATCCGCCGCCCGCGGGTTGGAAGCCGTCGAGGGCAATGCCGGGCATGACGATGGGGATTGCCTCCGCCGCGGCGCCCAGCCGCGGCGCCAAGTCCTCGGCTTGGTCGCGGCACGGGGCGGTGAACAGGTTGACGTCCGCGGCGCGGCGGCGCAGAAGCGCGAAACAGCGTTCGCGGTAGGGTTGCGGCAAACGCGCCAGGAAATCGCCCTCGCCCTGCAGCGAGCAGACGACCGGCAGGCGCAAGGCCCGCCGGACGGGGCCGGCCATGCAAACGAACATCGAGTTGGTCAGGTGGACGATGTCCGGTTGAAAATCGCGCAGTACGGCGATCAGCTTGTCGATTTCCCGGGCGTGAGGCCCTTCTTCGCCCTGCATGACGGCCAAGGTCATCGCTCCCAGTTTTTCCGGCTGCGTATCGACGCCGAATTGCGAGACCCAGGCCAGCAAGCGCGGATGATCGAGGATGCGGTCGAACAAGCGGCTTTTGCGAAAAAACGGCCGGCTCCCCTGCAGGTGCATGTTGAGGCCGCCGAAGACGACGCGGCCGGCGCTGACGTCGGCCTCGTCGGTGCGAATCGGGGTATAAGCCGGCAGCAGCAGCACGTCGTGCCCGGCCTGCAGCAAGGCCGCGGCCAGCGCGTTGTCCCTGAGGCAATTCCCGCAGATCGTCCCCGCCGCGCCGGCCGTGATGTAGGCGATTCTCATGTTGCTTTTATCTTGCGGCTTGCCGTTTTCATCGCGCTATTGCGGGAAGAATTTGGCGACGGCTGCTTGCGAAGGAGGCTTCGTGGCCAGCGAGACCGCGATCAGCGCGGCCGTCGAGGCGGCGAAAACGGTTGCCGCCGGCATCATGCCGGCAAACAGATAGCCGGGATCGGCTCCGTAGCCCGAGGCGCGGAACAGCGCCGTCCATACCGCGGCCGTCACCGCGATGCTCGCGATCGCGCCGGCCGCCGTGGCGCGCTGCCAATAGACCGCCGCCCAGACGATGGGAAAAAGCGCCGCGAACCCGCTGAAGCACCACACTCCGAAAGTGAAAACGCTGCGCGGTTCGAGCAGCGAGAGCAGATAGGCGACGGCGACCGTCCCCAGCAGAAACAGCCGTCCGAAGAGCACCTGCCGCGCGTCGGAGATGCGTTTCTTGCCGAAATAGCGCAGCACGATGTCGTTGGCGAACATCGACCCCAGCGCCAGAAACTGCGAGTCCAGCGACGACATGACGGCCGCCAGGATGCCCGCGCCGAGAATGCCGCCGAGCAAGGGCGTCGTCAGGCGCTCGACCATGACGGCCAACTCCACGTTGGGCGGCGACCCGGGCGGCACGACCGGCGAGCCGTCGGGCATTGCCGCCGACGTCGCCCAAACGCCGATCAGCACGCAAGGCGCCCAAACGATCATGATAAAAATCGGATGGCCGACCACGGTCAGGCGGAACGCATCCGCCGAACGGGCGGTCAGCCAGTGCTGGAAAACGTGAGGGAAAACGCCCGCGGACAGCGGAATCAGGCAGTAGCTGAAAAAATGCAGCGGCGAAATCGCCTCGCCGCGCACGAGTTTTTGCGGATGCGCCTCGAGCACCGCCTGCGAAGCCGCGGAAGCGCCGCCCAGTTTCGAAGCGATCAGAAAAAACGAGACGATGCCGGCCAGCATGAAAACCGCCGCCTGCAAGGTGTTGGCCCAGACGGCCCCGCGAAGCCCGGCAAAAAATACGTAGAGCAGAACGACGGCGCACACCGCCAACCCCGTCAGCCACGGCGGCACGCCGCCGGCGGTTGCGGCGAAAGCCTGAGGGAACGCTCCGCGGGTCAGCGAGACGACCACGCTGCCGGCCCCGAGCAGCCCCGTCAGCATATAGGGCACCGTCAGGGCGGCCAGGACAGGAAACAGCAGCAGCCCCAGCAGATCGCTTTCGTAACGCTCTCTGAGGAACTGGATCTGCGTCACGTAGCCGTAGCGCTTGCCGAACGACCACAGGCGGACGCCCACGAAAAAGAACACTCCCGCGTGAACGAGCGCCGACCAGGAAGCCATCAGTCCGTAAACGCCGATGCCTGTGCGGTACGACTCTCCCGTGCTGCCGACCAGCGCAAAAGCCGTCATCGTCGTGCCGAAGAGCGACATCAGCAGCATCACCGGGCCGATCGAATGACCGGCGGCGAAGTAGTCGTTCGCCGTGCCGCGGAACCTGCGGTTGCTCCACACCCCCAACCCGAGCAGCAGTCCCAGGTAGAGAACGATAACGATGAGCTGGGTCACGCGCCGCCGTCCTCCGCGCCGCCGTCCGATTGGGCGGAGCGCGCCGCTTCGACCGGCCAGGCTTGGCGCGAGGCGAGATACCACAGCCCGGCCGCGGCCATCGTGTAGGCCATGTGGTAGGCCATGCCGACCGGAAGAAAACCGAACGCCAGCGTCGGGTCGTCCCAGAACCAAGGGTCGTAGTGCAGAACCGCCAGAGCGGCGATTGCGAGATAAACAGCGATCTTGGCCAAGAGTGACAGGTTAGCAACTCACGCCGCGCAAGCACGGCGGCGCGGCAAGCAAAGCGATCAAGCAGCGGGCTTTGCCAGCGCCTTCTCGACCACCCGCCCATGGACGTCGGTCAATCGGAAATGCCTTCCCTGGTACTTGAAGGTCAGCTTCTTGTGATCGACGCCGAGCAGGTGCATCATCGTGGCGTGCAAATCATGCACATGCACCGGGTCGGCGGTCACGTTGTAGCTGAAATCGTCCGTCTCGCCGACGGTCGTTCCGGCCTTGACGCCCGCGCCGGCCATCCACATGGTGAAGCAGCGCGGGTGGTGGTCGCGGCCGTATTTCGTCCCCGAAAGATTGCCTTGGCTATAGACGGTGCGGCCGAACTCACCGCCCCAGACGACCAGCGTATCTTCGAGCAGGCCGCGCCGCTCGAGGTCGGCGATGAGCGCCGCCGAGCCGCGGTCAGTGTCGGCGCACTGCTTGGGCAACTGCTCGGGCAGGTTGGTGTGCTGATCCCAGCCGCGGTGAAACAACTGGACGAAGCAGACGCCGCGCTCGACCAGCCGCCGGGCGAGCAGGCAATTGGCCGCGTACGTCCCGCGCCTCCGCGCTTCCGCCCCGTAGAGCTTGAACGTGCTCTCCGGTTCCGCGGAAATATCCGTCAATTCCGGCACCGAAGCCTGCATGCGGTAGGCCATTTCGTATTGGGCGATGCGCGCCGGTATCTCGGGGTCGCCGAAGTCTTCGTGCTTGATCGTGTTGAGCTTGGCCAGATCGTCGAGGTAGCGCCGCCGCGCCGGACGGTCGATGCCCGGCGGATTCGACAGGTAAAGCACCGGGTCGCCGCGCGAACGGAACTTCACACCCTGGTAGCGGCTGGGCAAAAAGCCGCTGCCCCACAAGCGGTCGTAAAGCGGCTGGCCGTTGCGTCCCGAACCGGAGGAGACCATCACCACAAACGCGGGCAACTCGCGGTTCTCGCTGCCGAGTCCGTAGGAAAGCCAAGCGCCGATCGACGGGCGTCCGGCAAGCTGCGCGCCGGTCTGAAAGAAGGTCACCGCCGGGTCGTGGTTGATCGCCTCGGTATGCATCGATTTGATGAAGCACAACTTGTCGGCGATTTTGGCCGTATGCGGCAGCAATTCGCTGATCCATGCCCCGGACTCCCCGCGCCGCTCGAAGGCGAAAGCGCCGGGCGCGACGGGAAAGGTCGATTGGGTCGCGGTCATCGCCGTCAAGCGCTGCCCGCCGCGCACCGAATCGGGCAGGTCGGTTCCGCGGCGCTTTTCGAGTTGCGGCTTGTAGTCGAAAAGATCGATCTGCGAGGGAGCGCCCGACTGGAACAGGTAGATGACGCGCTTGGCCCGCGGAGCGTGATGCGGCAAGCCGGGCAGGCCGGCGGAGGCCGGAGCCTCTCCGCGCATCAGATGCGCCAAGGCGGCAACGCCCAAGCCGTGGGCGCTCTTGCCGAAGAAATGCCGGCGCGTCAAATCCATGATCGAAAACCCGGCGTTATTATAGCGCCGCCGCGGCGGTTTCCCGCACCTGCTTTTGGGCGCCCTGTTTTTTCAGGCGTACAGCCAGCCGGGATAACGCTGCCGCACAGGCCCGGTCTTCCTGCCGACGGCATGGATGCAGGCGCCGCGGAGGTGCGTCGAGAAACCCCTTTGAGTCAACAACTTTCGAGCCGCGTCGTGGTTTTCGCCTATCTCGAAACCGTAAGGCCCGGTCTCGATCCGCTCGACAACGAAACCCGCCGCCTCAATCAGCTTGCGCACTTCGCCGGGAGTGTATTCGCGGATATGGCGGGGTTCCGCCTCGTTGCCGCCCTTGCGGATTGTGTATTGGGAATTGACGCCCGGGTGGCTGCCGCGAAGAACGGCCGCAACGGAGCGCAAGGAACAGATATTCGGCGTACTCATGACCAGACAGCCGCCCGGCCGCAGAATCCGATTGATTTCCGCCGCCATGTGCATGGGGTCTTCCATAAGATGCTCCAGTATCTCGCAGCAAATGACCGCGGCAAACCGGCCGCTGCTATAGGGGTAGCGGTCGCGTTCGGCGTTGAAAAGATCAATCGAACAGGAGAATGCCTCGCCCGTCGTCGAATGCGCAGTCTTGGCATGGACCTCGCCGAGCGTCCCGAGATAGCATCCGCGAACTTCGTTGTAGCCCAGTATGGTTTTCAGCGCCGGCGTGATCTGCATGTAGGCGCCCATTTCGAGCACGCTGTCCGCGGCGCCGCCTTGCGGCGTGATTTCCAGGGTATGCGCCAAACGCGCGAGATGTGTTCTTGCGTATTCGAGGGTATCGGCGGATTGCGCGCAAAAATTGAGAATGTATTCGGCAAGTTCGGGGTTTCGAGTATCCGCCGGACGGATGCGGCGCTGCTGCCGCAAGCCCCCGAGAAATCGCTTCAATTTCGCCGCGGTACGCATTGCTTCCGGCCGGCAGTCCGCGGAGGAAATCAGGCGGCGGCGCTGCGCGCCTTGGTATGAAGCCGCTGCCGGAATACTCCGCGGAACCCGATTATAGGCTTATTTGCAGCCCATCTTTGCCGCAACAGCCAAGAGCCGGCGCGCCGTGCCGTTCCGACTGACTTTCCTTTGCCCGATCGAGGGACTCGTTCCGGCCTCGGCTGCGAACCGCGGCGTGTAGAATATCGTCTTGCTCAAGAGTTGCCGAACCGTCTTCCCGTCCGCCGCGGTTTGCGCCTTTCACCTCATCGCGTCAGCGCCCCGCAGCGCCGCCGCGCCGCAGCAGGTTGGGGCGGCGGAGCCGACCCGCTCGGCCGCGGTGACGGCGATCAACGCGCAAATCGTCATCGACGGCTCGCTCGATGAGGAGCCGTGGCGCCGCTCGCCGAAGATCGGCGAGTTGGTGCAAAGGATTCCGCGCGCCGGCGCCAAGCCCACCGAGCGCACCGAAGTCACCCTGCTTCACGACAAGGACAACCTCTATATCGGCGTGATGTGCTACGACTCCGACCCGCAGCGCGTGCTCGCCTCGCAGATGGCGCGCGACGCCCAATTGAACCCCGACGACCGCCTGACCATCATCCTCGACACCTTCCGCGATCAGAGCAACGCCTTCTACTTCTCCACCAATCCGAACGGCGCCCTGGTCGATGGCCTGGTCTTCGCCAACGGCGAAACGAACGAAGACTGGGACGCCATCTGGATCGTCAAGACGAAACGCTCGGACGCGGGCTGGAGCGCCGAGTTCGCCATTCCCTTCAAGAGTCTGAATTTTCCTTCCGGTCAGACGGTCTGGGGGTTCAACATCAGCCGCATCGTCCAACGCACGCTGGAAGAGGCGCGCTGGACCGGGGCGCGCTTCCAAACGCAGATATTTCAGGTTTCCGAAGCGGGCGAAATCACCGGTTTCGAGGGCATCGAACAGGGGGTCGGCCTCGACGTGCGGCCGTTCATCGCCCAGCGCTGGTTTCACTCGGGCGCTGACGGCAACGACGTCGTGCGCGGCAAGCCCGGCCTCGACCTGTTCTACAACCTGACCCCGGGCCTGCGCCTGTCCACGACGATCAACACCGACTTCGGCGAAACGGAAGTCGATAACCGCCAGATCAACCTGACGCGGTTTTCCATCTTTTTCCCGGAAAAGCGGTCATTCTTTCTGCAGGATGCCGGCGTTTTCAACTTCGCCACGACGGGCATCGATCAGCCGGGCGGCATTCCCAGCAGCGGCGCTGAAATTTTCCCCTTCTTCAGCCGCCGCATCGGCTTGCTGCGCGGGCAGGAGATACCCATCGACTACGGGGTCAAGCTGACCGGCAAGGCCGGCCGCACCGAGATCGGCCTGCTCAACGTGCGCACCCGCGAGGGGCAGGGCGTCGCCGCCAACAACATGGTCGTCGGGCGCGTCAGGCGGAATTTCTTCGAGCAATCGTACGTCGGCGCAATTTTTACGGGCGGCGACCCCGCGCGGACGCCGTCGAACGGCCCCGCCTCCGGCCCGATGCGGTCTTTTTCGAGCAGCAGCACCATCGGCGCGGACATGCGTCTGGCCACCTCCGATTTCCTGGGCACGGGGCGCAACATGCTGGTGAACGCCTGGGGTCTCAAGACCGGAAGGGAAGGGGTCGAAGACAAGAATGCGTCCTACGGGTTTGGGGCGCACTACGCCAACGACAGGTTTCAAGGGCAGGTCATGTGGCGCGAGATTCAGGAGAATTTCGATCCGGCGCTCGGTTTCGTGCAGCGCTCGAATGCGCGCATGCTGCGGCTGGGCGCCAGCTTCAACCCGCGTCCGAATCCGTCGTCGGGCATCCAGCAGATGTTCCACGACATCTTCTATACGCGCTTCACGCGGCTCGACAACGGACTCGTGGAAACCAGGAAAATCTACGCCACGATCTTCGACTGGCACTTCATGTCGGGCGATTCCCTGCACAGCCTGTTCGATTTCAATCCGACTTACGAACGCCTGTTCGAGCCCTTCGAGATCGCTCCGGGCGTCGTCCTTCCCGTGGGCGAGTACCCCTTCATGCCGATGCGCATCTTCTTTACCTCGGCGCAGAAGCGCAGGCTGCAGGGGAGCATCGGGTTCACTTTCGGCAGCTTCTGGTCGGGAACGGCCAAGACGGTGCAGACCGGCTTGCGCTACCAGCTTCCGCCCAGGTTTTCGATCTCCGTCAATACCAACCAGACGTTCGCGCAGCTTCCGCAGGGCAATTTCATCGCCCGAATCTTCAGCATGCAAGCGAACTACGCGCTTTCGCCGTTCCTGTCGTTTTCCAATCTGATCCAGTTCGACAACCGCTCGGGAAATCTCGGGTTGCAAAGCCGCGTGCGCTGGACGCTGGAGCCGGGGAACGATGTGTTCTTCATCTTCGGCCAGGGCTGGGTGCAGGAACTCGGCGGGTTTTACGACTTCCGCCGGCACGATTCGCGGTTGGCCACGAAGCTGCAATACACGTTTCGCTTCTGAGCAGCCGCCTCGATCTTGCAAACTTTGGGGCGGATTATGTTATGTTGAGGGGTTCCCGAGGATGCGATTCATGAATAGCTTCGGGCTCTGCCCCCCCCCCCCCCCCCCCGCAAATTCAGGTAGGGCAACCGTCGCGCTGCTGCGCCTGCCGGCAGGCGCGGCCATGAAACGGTTTTGCCGCTTGGCCGCCGCGTTGGCGGCGCTCACTTTCCACTGGGCCGCCCAGCGCGCCACGGCGCAAACGGGCTGGACGATCGAAACGGTTGCCGGGATTTCCGGCACGGCGGCGACAGCGCAGGTGAACGGCTCCAGCGGCGTAGCCGCGGACGCTTTGGGCAACCTCTATATCGCCGACAGGCTCAACCACCGCGTCCGCAAAGTGACGGCCGCCTCGGGCAACATCCTCACCGTCGCGGGCACGGGCTCGTCAACCTTCGGCGGCGACGGCGCCGCGGCCAGCTTGGCGCGGTTGAACAACCCCGGCGGCGTAGCCGTAGACGCTGCGGGCAACGTCTATATCGCCGATACGATCAACCACCGCATTCGCAAGATCGATGCCTTCACGGGGATCATTTCCACCGCCGCCGGGGGCGGCTCGTCTTTCGGCGACGGCGGCGCGGCGACCTCGGCGCAATTGAACAACCCCGGCGGCGTAGCCGCGGACGCCGCGGGCAACCTCTATATCGCCGACACGGACAACAACCGCATTCGCAAGGTGACGGCTTCCACGGGAAACATTTCCACCGTCGCGGGCACGGGGACAAGCGGCTACAGCGGCGACGGCGGCGCGGCAACCTCGGCGAACATAAGACCCCCCTACGGCGTGGCCGTGGACTCCTCGGGCAACATCTACATCGGTACCAACGACGGCCACCGCGTCCGCAAGGTGACGGCTTCCACGGGGAACATCTCCACCTTCGCAGGCACGGGATCTTCCGGCTCCAGCGGCGACGGCGGCGCGGCGACCTCGGCGCAACTCAACCAGCCGCGCGGCGTAGCCGCGGACGCCGCGGGCAACGTCTATATCGCCGAAAGGGGCAATCACCGCATCCGCAAGGTGGATGCTTCCGGGAACATTTCCACCTTCGCCGGGGGCGGCTCGTCTCTCGGCGACGGCGGCGCGGCGACGGCGGCGCAACTCAACCGGCCCTGGGGCATAGCCCTGGACGCCGCGGGCAATCTCTACATCGCCGAAACGCTCGGCTACCGCGTCCGCAAGGTGGATACTTCGGGCAATATCTCCACCGTTACGGGCACGGGGTCGGCCGGCTTCAGCGGCGACGCCAGAGGCTTCGGCGGCGACGGCGGCGCGGCGACTTCGGCGAGGATGAACACCCCCATAGGCATAGCCTTGGACGCCGCGGGCAACGTCTATATCACCGATACGCACAACCAGCGCATCCGCAAGGTGAATGCCGCCGCGGGCAACGTCGAGACCATTGCGGGGACGGGATCGGCGGGCTTCAGCGGGGACGGCGCCGCGGCAACTTCGGCGCAGGTGAACTTCCCCATCGGCATAGCCGCGGACGCCGCGGGCAACGTCTATATCGCCGATTCGAACAACAACCGCATCCGCCAGATCGATGCTTCCACGGGGAACATCTCCACCGTTGCGGGCACGGGATCTTCCGGCTTCAGCGGCGACGGCGCCGCGGCGGCCTCGGCGGAGTTGAACTTCCCCCGCGGCGTAGCCGTGGATGCTGCGGGCAACATCTATATTGGCGATACGATCAACCATCGCATCCGCAAGGTGGATGCCGCCTCGGGCAACATCGAGACCATCGCGGGGACGGGGTCGGCGGGTTCCAGCGGCGACGGCGGCGCGGCAATCTCGGCGCAGGTGAACTCCCCCGCCGAAGTGGCCGCGGACGCCGCGGGCAACGTCTATATCGCCGACAGGGGCAATCAGCGCATTCGCAAGATCGATGCTTCCACGGGCAACATCGAGACCATCGCGGGCACGGGGTCGGCCGGCTTCAGCGGCGACGGCGCCGCGGCAGCCTCGGCGCAGGTGCGTACTCCCAATGGCGTGGCCGCGGACGCCGCGGGCAACGTCTATGTCGCCGATACGTGGAACCACCGCGTGCGCAAGCTGACGCCGCCTCCCGCGCCGTCGCCGGGAACGGATCCGGGGACGGGTTCGGGGCAGCCGGAGCCCGAGGCGCAGCCGGTGGGCGGCGTCACGGAGTTGACGTTCGCGCCGGCGGAAGCCGCCGAGCCGACGTCGAAGACGCTGACGCTGCGCGCCGAAAACGGCGCAGTGGACTACCAGGCCATACCCAGCGCGCGCTGGATCGAAGTCACGCGGGCGGAAGAGGCGATGGCCCAGTGGCGGGGCCGTCTGGCGCAGGGCGAGACGGTGGCGCTGCAGGTGACGGTCAACCCCTTGGGGCTGCGCGAAGGAACCCACAACGGACGGCTGTACATCCGCTCCAACGGGCGGCTGACGGCGACGATTCGCATCGTGCTGGAGGTTCCGCCGCCGACGGGGCCGGCGGTGACCGAAAACGGCGGAGTGCTCAACGCGGCGCGGCAGAGCGCCTACGGGGAGCCGGGGCTGTTCGGGCCGCGCATCCTGCCGGTGGCGCCCGGGTCGGTGGTGGAGATCCGCGGGCGGAACTTTGCCGCCGATGGGTCGGCGACTGCGGAGGGCTTGCCGCTGCCGCGGAGCCTGGGCGGGACGCGGGTGATGATCGAGGGGCAGGCGGCGCCGCTGTTTACGGTGGAGTCGGGGCGCATCGCGGCGCAGTTGCCGTCGGGTCTGCTGCCCGAAGGGGCGCGCACGGCGTTGGCTTCGGTGGAGGTGGAGACGGAGCAGGGCGTGAGCTACGCGCGCTTTTTCCACGCAGCGGCGCAAGCGCCGGGGGTGTTCACGGTAGAGGGCGCGGGCGCGGGGCAGGGCTCGATCGTGTTTGCGGGGACGGCCGAGTTGGCGGCGCCGCGGGGCTACGGCGAGGGGGCGGCGCGACCGGCGAGAGCGGGGGACGTGCTGGAGATATACGCGACGGGCTTGGGCGCGCTGGAGCCTGCGCCGTCGGACGGCGAAGCCGGGGGCGCAGCGGTGCTGCGGCATGCGGCGGCGTCGGTGCGGGTATGGCTTGGGTCGCAGCCCTTGGCGGCGGAGGACGTGCTGTTCGCGGGCGGAGCGCCGTCGCTGGTGGGGGTCAACGTAATCCTTGCGCGGGTTCCGGCGGGCCTTGCGCCGAACGACGCGCTGGAAGTCTATCTCGAAGTCGGCGGCGCAAGGAGCCAGCCCGGCGTCACGATTGCCGTGGAATAGCGGCTTGCGCCGCTATTCCACGGGTCGCGGGTCGGGCCGCGGGTCACGGGTCAAGAGTCGCGGGCCGCGAATCGGGGCAATCCCCGGCGCGCCCATGTTCCCCCGCAACTTGCGTTCGACCTTCCGTTACGATAGGCCGCCGCCGGGTGCAGGCCGCCCGCGCCCGCGGCTCGGCCCGCAACCGCCGCGCCGTCAGGCGCGGCCCCCTAATCCCTAATCCCTGACCCCCAATCCTTGCCGCGTGAAACGCGGCCCGTGACTCGCCGATTCGCGCCCGCGGCGCAGCCTGATATGTTTGAGACTGGAGGGGCGTCAGCGTTTCAATGCCGAAGCAGCAAAAGCCGCTCAGTGCGAGGGCTTCGCCGGCGAGCCGGGGACTGGGCACGATGCCCGTCTTCCTGACCTCGATCGGCACGATTCTGGGCGTCATCCTCTTCCTGCGGTTCGGTTACGCGGTAGGGCACGCCGGGCTGGGAGGCGCGCTGGCGATCATCGCCGCGGGGCATCTGGTGACGATTCCGACCGTTCTCGCGGTTGCCGAGATCGCCACGAACCGCCGCGTGGCCGGCGGCGGGGCGTACTACATCATCAGCCGTTCCTTCGGCATCGGCATCGGCGGTTCGACGGGCATCGTTCTCTACCTGGCGCAGGCGATTTCCACGTCGTTCTATCTGGTTGCGTTTACCGAGGCCGTCATGCCGGCGATCGAATGGAGCGAGCGGTTCCACGGCATTGCCGTTCCTTCGCACTGGGTCGGCGTGTTCTCGGCGGCGCTGCTGCTCGCGCTTATCCTCGCCAAGGGAACCGCCCTGGGCGTGCGGGCTTTGTGGACGGTCTGCGCGATCCTGGCGGTTTCGATCTGCGCCTTCCTGTTCGGGCGGGGAGACGACTCCATACGGCCGGACGGCATGAACCTGACGGCGAGAATCGCCAATCCCGATTCCTTCGGCACGGTCTTTGCGACCTGTTTCCCGGCGTTCACCGGCATGATCGCCGGCCTGGGGCTTTCGGGAGACCTGAAGACGCCGCAGAAGTCCATTCCGCAAGGCACGATCGGCGCGACGCTGGCGGGCATGGTCGTTTATGTCCTGGTGGCCGTCAAGCTGGCGGCGAGCGCGACGCCCGAAGCGCTTGCCGCCGACGCGTTCATCATGACCCGGATTGCGCTTTGGGGGCCGGCCATTTACATCGGGCTGGCCGCCGCGTCGCTTTCGTCCGCCGTGGGCTCCATTCTCGTGGCTCCGCGCACGCTCCAGGCGCTGGCCAAAGACAACGTATTCGGACTGCCGAGGCTCAATCGGCTGCTTGCGCAGGGCAAGGGGAAGTCTCAGGATCCGGTCGCCGCCACGCTGGCGACGGGCGCGATCGTCCTTGTCTTCGTGTACGGAGGCAGTCTGGATTCCATCGCCCAGCTTCTGAGCCAATTCTTCCTGGCGACGTACGGCGCGCTCTGCGCCGTCTCGTTCCTGGAGCACTTCGCCGGCAATCCGTCTTATCGGCCGACGTTCAGCACGCGCTGGTACGTGTCTCTGATCGGCGCGCTCATGTGCGCCATGATGATGATTCGCATCAGCGTCCTGTATGCGTTGCTCGCCGCGGTCGTCATGCTGCTGTTCTATATCGGGCTGCGCCGGACGAGGCGCGGGGAAGGGGACCTGGCTGCGATTTTCCAGGGGGCGATGTACCAACTCACGCGGAAACTGCGCATCGTCTTGCAGCGGAAGGGCGCCGAAACTTCGGAAGCGGCTTGGCGGCCTTCGTTCATTGCGCTTACCCGTTTCAGCGAGGGGCGCCTCGGTCAATTCGATCTGCTGCGCTGGCTCTGCTACCGCCAAGGCTTCGGGCACTTCATCATTTTCATTCAGGGCGAGTATTCGTATGTGGCCGAGCTCGAGGCGCGCATGCTTCTGGACAGGATTATCGAAAGGTCGGAGGTCAGCCGGGCCGGAATTTACGTCGATACGTTGATCAGCCCGTCGTTCGGTTTGGCGCTGTCGCAGACGCTGCAGGCGCCGGGCATCTCCGGATTGAGGAACAAC
The DNA here is from genome assembly GCA_965242705.1 of Bryobacterales bacterium. Lineage (GTDB taxonomy): Bacteria > Acidobacteriota > Terriglobia > Bryobacterales > UBA6623 > CATQHP01. The sequence goes on along the minus strand of OZ251486.1, from coordinate 1,362,350 downwards.
AGCGTGCTGCTGGAGTTCGATCAGGATTCGGATGAAGAGGCGCGCGAAGTCATGAGCGGGGCGCGGACGGCCGCGGAATCGATGTTCAACGCGGTCGTGCTGCGCTCGTCGAAGCAGCGTTTCGGCTACCGCTCGAATATCCACGTCTGGTGCATGGGCGGCAACCAGGCCAACGCTTCGTTGATGCTGCTGCTGGCCTATATCGTCGTCGGCCATCCGGACTGGAAGAAAGCCGACATCCGCATGTTCGTCGGCTACGACCCCGACAAGATCGAGCGGGAAGCGGACAAGCTGCCTCCGCTGCTGAGGCAGGGGCGCTTGCCGATTGCGAAACAGAACATTGAAGCGGCGCCGTGCCCGCGAAGCGTGTCGATGGAGGTCGAGGCGATGCAGCGATCGGCCTCGGCCGATCTGCTGCTTGTCGAATTGCCCCGAGAGCGGATACTGGAACTGGATCACGAATGGCTTCTGAAAAGCTATAGCGGGGCGCAGGACGTGGTGTTTGTCTATGCAAGCGAGCGCATCCCCATCGGCTGAGGCGCCGGGGCGGCCTCAAGGCTGCGCGCGCGGGCCGAACGTCCTGCTTTTCCTTACCGATCAGGAAAGCCAACGTGTCGAGCGCGGTCTGCTCAGGCTGCCCAACCGCGAGCGTCTGGAGCGCGGCGGGGTGCGTTTCGAGCGAAATTGGTGTACGGCGCCGCAATGCTCGCCGGCGCGCGCGGCCCTGCTCAGCGGGCGGTATCCGCACCGCACCGGCGTGCTGGGCAACGTCGGCGCGGCCGGGGGCGCTCCGCTGCGCGCCGGCGAAGCCTCGCTGGGCAACGTTTTCCGCAAAGCCGGTTACCGCGCCGGCTATTTCGGCAAGTGGCATCTTTCGCAAGGCTCGCGCGCGGGTTGGGAAGAGCACGGGTTCGAAGCCGCGCAGCCCGCGCGGGGCGGCGACGCGGCCGTCGCCGAGGCGGCGGCCCGCTGGATCGCCGGCGCCGCCGGCGGCCCCTGGCTGTGCGTCGTTTCGCTGATCCAGCCGCACGACATCTACGACTACCCCCGCCGCGCCCGTCTGGCGGCGCTGGAAGGCCGCGAAATGCCGATCCGCGCCGGCATGAGCGCCCCCGCGTCCGGCGCGACGGACCTGAACGATCGCCCGCGCCCGCAGCGCCAATACTTCGAGGACGATCAGGGGCAAGTCGCCGCCGACTACACCGCCGATGACTGGCGGCGCTACCGCAGTTTCTACTACGAGTTGATCGAAGACGCCGACCGCAATCTCGGCAAGCTGCTCGACGCCGTCGAGGGCACGGATACCGTCGTCGCGCATACCTCCGATCACGGCGACGGCCTCGGCGCGCACGGCTTGGCTTTCAAGGGGCCGTTTCTTTACGAGGAGCTGCTCAACGTCCCGTTGACGGTCTCCCGTCCCGGCCTGCCCCAAGCGGGCGCCGCGGTGCGCGAGTTGACCACGCATGCCGACGTGCTGCCCACGCTTTGCGATCTCGCCGGCATTCCCGCTCCGCCCGACCGCGACGGCCGTTCGCTGCGGCCGCTGCTGGAGGGAACCGGCGGTTGGCGGCGCGATGCCGTTTTCGCCGAATACTACTCGAAGCAGCGCTGGGCGAACCCCGCGCGGGCCGTGCGCGCCGACCGCTGGAAGCTCGTCGAGTACCTGCGCGGCGGACGCGAACTCTACGACTTGGTCCGCGACCCGGGCGAAACCGAAAATCTCGCCGGCGCCCCCGCGCGCCGCGAGATCGAGCGGGAGCTTCTCGCCCGTCTCGACGCCTGGGCCGCGCAAACCTACGATGCGCTCTGGTTCCGATTCCGCCCCAGGGAACTGCGATGAGCAGGATATACGTCGTCGGCAGCCTCAACGCGGACTACGCGGTTTCCGTCGAGCGCGTCCCGCGGGTCGGCGAAACGCTGCCCGGCGGCGATCCGGCCGTCTATCCGGGCGGCAAGGGCGCCAATCAGGCCGTTGCCGCCGCGCGCCTGGGCGCCGAGGTCATGATGATCGGGCAAGTCGGCGCCGATGCCGCCGGGCGCTTCCTGCTCGACAGCCAGCGGGCGGCGGGGGTCGATGTGTCCGGCGTCGGCGAAAGCCCGGGCGCAAGCGGCTCCGCGTTGATTTGCGTGCTGCCCGACGGCGGGAACGCCATTGTCGTCTCGCCCGCCGCCAACGCGCTGCTGACGCCGCGCGGCGTGCGCGAACGCTTGGCCGGCCTGCGCCGCGGCGATTTCGTCCTCTGCCAGTTGGAAACGCCGCTTGAAACCGCAGCCGAGGCGCTGCGGCTCGCCGCGGCCGCCGGCGCGCGGGCGATTCTCGATCCGGCGCCGGCGCGCGCCCTGCCGGCGGACGTTTTGCGCAACGCCGCGATCCTCACCCCGAACGAGACCGAAGCCGCCGCGCTGCTCGGAACCGCCCCGCCCGCGGACGACGCCCAAGCCGCGGCCGCGGCAAAGGCGCTGCGCGCGCTGGGGCCGGCGGCGGTCATCCTCAAGCTCGGCGAACGCGGCTGTCTCATCGCCGACGGCGGCGGCGCGCGGCCGGTCGAGCCTTTCCCGGTCGAAGCCGTCGATACCACGGCCGCCGGCGACACCTTCAACGCCGCTCTGGCGGTCAGGCTCGGAGAAGGCGCCGCGCTCGACGACGCCGCGCGCTGGGCCAACGCCGCGGCCGCCGTTTCGGTCACGCGCAAGGGCGCGCAAACGTCCGCCCCCGAGCGGGCCGAGGTGGAAAAGCTGTCGGCTCAGCGGCAGGCTACTCGCCGCTCAATTCCTTGATGCGGATATTGCGGCACTCGACCTGCATCGCCGGGCCGGAATGGAGTTGGACGGCCAGGACGCCGCGGCTGCTGCGGGCGTCCTCGGCGTCGATCGTCACCGTCCCGTTAAGCGTCAATCGAATGCGGTTGCCTTGCGCAACAATTTCGTATTCGTTCCAATCGTTGGGGCGGACGACCGGCTCGGCCTTGCTCCAGCCCTCGTTTTCCGTGCGCATGACCGCCCGGCCGCGGCCTTTTTCCTCGTAGAAATTGCCCCACGCCGAGCGCGCGCCGGCATGGGAAAAGTCAGCTTGGTAGCCGTGAACGATCCAGCCCGGCCCCGGCATGCGGCGGCTGCGGAACTGAATCCCGCTGTTGCCGTTGCGCAGCCGCACGTCGGCCTTGAGAATGAAGTCCGCGAACGGCCGCTCGTAGATCAGGAACGTATTCGTCTCGACTGTTTTCCCGTCGCTCGAACCGACGATTGCGCCGCCGCGCGCCGACCACAATTGCGGGTCGCCGTCCCAGCCGTCGAGGTTGTTCCCGTTGAAAAGCAGGACGTACCCTTCGCGCCGCTCCCGCTCGCTGAGCCGGTTGGCTTCGCTTGCCGCAAGAGCCTGCGGGCAGGCAAGTAGAACGGCCAGGAAAGCGGGGATCGCAAACGTTTTCATTTTGCCCCCGGCGGTCTGCCGCCCGTCCCGCCGCGCTATACGGCCGGAATCGGGTTGACGTGGACGACGCGGCCCTTTTGGCCGCGGTTGCGGAACTCGACAACGCCGTCGATTTTGGCGAACAGCGTGTCGTCCTTGCCGCGTCCGACGTTGAGTCCCGGCTGGAAGCGCGTACCGCGCTGGCGGACCAGGATGCTGCCGCCGGTGACGGTCTGGCCGGCGAAGCGTTTCACGCCGAGCCGTTTCGCCGCGGATTCGCGGCCGTTTCTGGATGTCCCTTGACCTTTTTTGTGCGCCATGGCTGCAACTCCCCGAGCGGACCGCTAAACGTCGATCGACTCGATTTTCACCTGCGTAAACGGTTGGCGGTGGCCGATGTGGCGGCGGTACATCTTGCGCCGCTTGAACTTGAGCACGTCGATCTTTTTCGCGCGCCCCTGAGCGGAGATCGTGCCGGTGACCGCGGCGCCGGAAACGCCGCCCGCCGTCAGGCTGCCTTCGTCGTCGGACACGGCGACCACTTTCTCGAAACGAACCGGGTCGCCGACCTCGCCGGCCAGCTTCTCGACTCGAACTTCTTTGCCGGGGGAAACGGCGTACTGCTTCCCTCCGGTTTCTATGACCGCGTACATGGCGCTGAACTCCCTGGAAACAAGCGCTCCGTGCGCCGCCCGCGGACGAAGCGCCGCGCGCGCCGAATGCGCTGCTCCCTGCATTATACGGAAAGCCGTCCAGCGCGGTCAACCGCGGCGCGGCGCCCCGTTTGTCGGGGAAATTACCGCGGCGGCGCGCCGGACGTGCGGCGGCCGGAGCCGCCGCCGAGTCTTCCGCCGCCGAGTCCGCCGCCTCCGGAGCGGCTGCTTGCGCCTCTGCCGCGTCCGCGCATGCCGGGGCCGAACACGGTCGGCGGCCGTTTGCGTTTGGCTCCGACCCGCGCCATGCGCGCCGCGGCTCGGGCGCGCTGGGCGTTCCACTTGTCGAGTTCGTCTTTGAAGTCGGGGTCGAAGCGCCGCGGGCGGGCGAGCGGGCCGCCGTCGATTTCGAGCGCCTGCGTTTTGGCGACCGTCCGGCTTTCGCCGCCTGCGCGGACAACGGCGCGGCCCTTGTACACGCGCAGGCGGGGCGGGCGTCCGGCTACGGCGTCGAAGCGGTAGAGCCCCTTGCCCGCGAGCTCCATCGCGGCGCCGCCGTAGGCCAGCGTCATCCGCTCCTTTTTCGAGGACGACCGCAGGAAATCGACGATGACGGAGCCGCCGACCAAAAGCAGCCCGGCGTCGGCGATGTCCGCGGACAGCAAGCACACCTCGGTGCGCCGGCCGCCGCGGGCGAAGCCTTGCGGCGTCATCAGCAGTTCGGCGCGGCCGTCCGCGGTGCGCAAGCTCTGGCCCGCGGCCAACTGGGTGAATGCGGCGGCTTTCGGCTGGAACGTTTCGCCGTCGATATAGATTTCGCCCTCGGCGTGGTGGATGAGCCCCGCCCGCGCCGATACCGCCATCTGCGGCTGCGCCGGCGGGCGGACGGCGAAGACAAGCGCCGCAATCGCCATGAGCCGCAAGTTCATCCGTTTCTCCGCCGCCGTCGAGCGCGGCACTGCTATTTTGACGCGGCGGCGCGGGTCGGGGTAACGGCGCGCGGGAATGAGGCGGCCGCCGCGGGCGCAGCCGTCATGCCGGCGGCGGGCGTGGCAAAATCAAAGCATTGCGCTCTCCGGCGCCGGCATGACTCCGCAATCCACGCCCATCGTCAACGATCTGGCGCTGCTGGGCGGCGGGCACGCGCACGTCATCGTGCTCAAGCGCTTGGGCATGAAGCCGATTCCCGGCCTGCGCGTCACGCTCATCTGCCGCGAAGCGCATACGCCCTATTCGGGCATGCTGCCCGGACTGATTGCCGGCCGCTACGCTTACGACGAGGCGCATATCGATCTGCGGCCTCTGGCCAACTTCGCCGGCGCGCGGCTGTTCCACGCCGAGGCGGTCGGGCTCGACCCCGAGAAACGTCTCGTTCATTTCGCCGACCGCCCCCCGGTTGCTTACGATCTGCTGTCGCTCGACGTCGGTTCGACGCCGGGATTCGACAACGTTCCCGGCGCGCGGGAGTTCGCCGCGCCGGTGAAGCCCATCGGCAAATTCCTGCCGCGTTGGGAGGCGTTCGCCGCGCGGGTTTCGCGCGCCGGCGAGTGTCCGCGCATCGCCGTGGTCGGAGCAGGCGCCGGGGGAGTCGAGTTGACGCTGGCCATGGATCGCCGACTGCGCCGGCTGTTTGGCGGCGCCGGACGCGCGTTCCACCCGGAAATGCATCTTTTCAGCCGGACCGCCGAAATCATGCCCACGCAAAACCCGAGCGTCCGCCGCAAGCTGCGCCGGCTGCTGCTCGAGCGCGGCGTCAAGGTTCATTGCGGCGCCCGCGTAGCGGAGGTTTTTGCGGGCGGCCTGCGCACGGCTTCCGGCTTGCGGGAAAACTTCGACGAAATTTTCTGGGTTACGGGCGCGGCGGCCCCGCCGTGGCTGGCCGCGTCAGGCTTGGCGACAAACGCGGACGGCTTCGCCGCGGTGGACGACTGCCTGCGGTCGATTTCCCACGGCGAGAGCGTTTTCGCCGCCGGCGACGTTGCCGCCGCGGTCAACCATGCGCGTGAGAAGGCTGGCGTTTTCGCGGTTCGCCAAGGGCCGCCGCTCGAACGGAATTTGCGCCGCGCGCTCGCCGGCAAGCCGCCGCTGCCCTTCCGTCCGCAAAAGAGATTCCTCAGTCTGATCGGCGCCGGCGGCCGGTACGCGGTCGGCTCGCGGGGCCGTTGGGCCGTCGAAGGCCGCTGGGTCTGGGACTGGAAGGAATGGATCGACCGCCGTTTCATGGCGAAATTCAGCGATCTGCCGACAATGGATGAAGCCGGCGGCGCGGCCGCGGCCGCCGGCGATGAGCCGCGGCCGGCGGCGCCGGCGATGCGCTGCAAGGGCTGCGGGTCGAAGCTCGGCGCGAGCGTGCTCGACCGCGTCCTCGCGGACATCGACCCGTTGCTGCGCCCCGACGTTCCGATTGGCATGGGCTCGCGGGACGATGCCGCGCTTGTGGAAGTCCCGCCCGGCAAGGTGCAGGTGCAGTCCGTCGATTTTTTTCCGGCCATCGTCGATGACCCCTTCGTTTTCGGACGCATCGCCGCCAATCACGCGCTGGGCGACATATTCGCCATGGGCGCCGAGCCGCAGTCGGCGCTGGCGCTGGCCGGCGTGCCGTTCGCTCCGCCGGAGAAGACCGAGGAGTTGCTGCGCCAACTGCTGCTGGGCGCGAACCGAACCTTGCGCGAGGCCGGCGCGGCGCTGGCCGGCGGACATTCCAGCGAAGCGCCCGAGACCGCGCTCGGCTTTTCGATCACCGGCTTGGCCGAGCGCGGGCGGATTTTGACGAAGGGCGGCCTGCGCGCGGGCGATGCGTTAATCCTGACCAAGCCCATCGGCACGGGGACTCTGTTCGCCGCCGACGCCCGGCGGCAGGCGAAAGGCCGCTGGATCGAGGCCGCCCTGTCGGCCATGCTGCAATCGGCGGACGCCGCGGCGGAAGAGTTCCGGCGCAGCCGCGCGGGCGCATGCACGGACGTCACCGGCTTCGGCCTGCTCGGCCACCTGCTGGAAATGCTGCGCGCGTCGGGGAAATCCGCCGAGATCGTTTTGTCCGACGTGCCGATTCTCGACGGCGCCGCCGCCTGCGTCGAGGCGGGGATTTTCAGCTCGATCCACCCGGAAAACCTCAAATTCCGGCAAGAGATCGCCAATGCGGAGCAGTTTGCGGACGGCCCGCGGCAGGCGCTGCTGTTCGACCCGCAAACGGCGGGCGGTCTGCTGGCCGGGGCGCCGCAAGACGAGGCGCAGGCATGCCTCGAAGCGCTGCGCCGCCGGGGCTATGCGCAAGCGGCGATTATCGGCAGGGTAACGGACGGCGACGGCGGCCCGAGTCCCGCCATTCGATTGCGATAGCGGCGCCCGATTGGCTCATGCGGCCGCCGACGGCAAGGCGCAACTCGGCCGCTTCCGACCGAACGAGGCGCGCGGGATTTCCACGACCATCGGATTGACGCCGACCATGCCGGGCGCCATGCCCGAAAAACGGACGGTTCTCCGCGGCAAGCTCGCAAGCGCCGACCCATGCCCTCGGCCGCCCCGCCAGGTGCGGCGCTTACTGAAACTGAAACTGAAAGAACAGGGGTTGGACAGCGACGACCAGGGCGTGCGTCATCATGGCCGGGGTGATGCTGCCCGACTTGGCGTAAGCCCGGCCGCAGAACCAGCCCAGCACGACGGTCGTTGCGAAATAGGGCCAGTTGGGGAAGCCGCCGCGTCCGAGATGGGCCGCGGCGAACAGCAGCGCCGCAACGGCCTGCGCCTGCGCCGGCCGGCCGGTGCGCCGCGCCAGCAGATTCTGGACGACGCCGCGCAGCAGGAATTCCTCCGCCAGCGCCGTCGTCATGTAGATGCCCAGCAGCTTCCCGGCGGCCTCGAACAGCAGGCCGCCGGGATCGTCGAAGCGCGGATTCCAGCAGACGTGGCCGGTCGCCAGAGCCGCGGCGGCGATGAGCGGCGTTCCCAACAGGAAGTTTTCCAGCGCCGGCCGCCAGTCGCGCCGCCGCGGGACGAGATGAAACCCCGCGCCGGGCAGCTTGCGCAGCGACAGAAAGACGAACAGTCCCAGCGGGATCAACATCAGCTTGCCGAGAGATTCCATACGGTGCAGCGGACTGTCGAACCCCCGGTAAACGTCGCGGAAGAAAGGACTCAGCCCGCTAATCACGGGGAAGCGAGATAGACAGCCCGGAACCGCGGCGCACACATGGCGGAGGAGCGGACTCAGGCCGCTAATCATGGGATAGGCAAGGAGCGCCGCAACAGCCGCATCCTGCCGGACGAACCCGGGTTCGCGGGTTGGAAAAACGACGTAGACGAAGGCCGCGGCCGCGCACAACGCGGCAAGTTTCGCGGCTGCGCCGAGCGAGAAGACGCCGGTCGGCAGGGAATAGATGCAGTAGGGGGCAACGGAGGCGGCGGCGAGGGCGGCGGCGAGCCGCGCGCCGGGAAGCCGCGCCGCGATGCGTATGCGGGTGCGCTCGAAGACCGCCGCCCAATAAAGCGAAATCTGCCAGGCGAAAGCGGCGGCGACCGGCGCGCCGACCGCGGCGGGAATGCCGTACCGTTGTGCGAGAATAACGCAGGCGATGGCCAGCGCAAGATACATCGCGGCCAAGCTGAGCCAAAACGGCTTCAGTCCGGCTTCGGTTGGGTTGCCGGCGGGCAAGTTTCTCATGGTAGCCTTGCTTGCCGCCGTTGCGGGCGCAGCGGCGGACCGGCCCCCCGCGGGGCTGATCGCCAAAGTCGCCGAACAGGGCAGTCTTTTCGAGGCCGAGCGCGCCAAATACACCTACCGGCAAGCGTTCAAGCTGTGGGAGTACGGCAAGAGAGCGCCGGCGGGGTCATACAGCGAGGTGCGCGACATCATCTTTACCGCCGCGGGCGAGCGCGCCGAAAAGTTCATCGAAGGCCCCGCGAACAACCTCAAGCGGCTGCGCCTTACGCCGGAGGATTTTCAGGATTTGCGCGAAATCAATCCGTTCGTCCTGACCGAAGATACGCTGTGGCGTTACGCCGTGCGCTACAAGGGCGTCGAGCCGCTCGACGGCGTGGAATGCTACGTTTACCGCGTGTCGCCGCGGCAGATACTCGAGGGGCAGCGCTTCTTCGAAGGCGTCATCTGGGTCAGCGTCGAGCACGGGCAGGTGATCCGCGTTTCCGGGCGGCCGGTTCCGCAGCTTTACCGCATCGAAGAGAGCAACCTGTTCCCCGGATTCACGACGTTCTACGAGCCGATCGACGGCAAATTCTGGTTTCCGGTCAAGACTCTCGCCGACGACGTGCTGCCGTTTCCTTCGGGAGGCCTCCGCGTCCGGCACGAGATCGAATACACCAACTACAAGCGTTTTGCGGCCGAATCGACGATTGCATTCGAAGAAATCGAAAAATGAGCCGGACCCCGCGCCTGCGGCTTGCCCGCAGCCTGCCGACAGTGCGACGATAGCGCCATGCCGCTCGACCGCCGCTGCTTCCTGCGCTCGCTCTGCGGTTCCGCGGCGGCTTCGTTGTGGCGCTGCGCGCCGCCCGAGGCCGCGCTCGAAGATGCCGCCGCGCCGCACGCCTTCGTTCCCTACGTCGTGGGCGCCAACACGGCCATCGCCGGCCGGGGATTCTTCGAAGTCGCCGCGCTGCTGGCGGAGATCGGCTTCCGTTCGGTCGAAGTGCAGAACCTGATCGGCAGGCTCGACCCCGCCGCGGACGAGTTCCCGGGCTTCGACTACGGCGCTGTTTCCGAAGAGGACAAGGAACGCATTCTCGCCGCCCTGGAGCCGTTCGAGCACATCACGGTCCATCTGCCGTACGCGCGGGACATGAACTACATCGCGCCCGATGCCGACGAAGCCGTCAAGCGGCTCGAAACCGCGATGGACGCCGCCGAATTCCTGGGCGCCAAGCTGGCCGTTCTGCATCCGCAGCCCAGCGGCGCCGATCTCTACGCCGACTGGGATGCCGCCGTCGGACGCATTCGCGAATGGGGCGCGGCGGCGGCGGACAAGGGCTTCCAATTCGCCTGCGAGACGGCCATGCCCAACTCCGTGCCCGACCTGGTCCGTTTCCAGGAGGAAATCGGGCATGACAACGTCGGCGTCACCCTGGACGTCGGCCACCAGGCCCGCTTCCGCGAGCTTGCGCATATCGCGCCCGAGGAACGCGGCTCGCCGCAAGGCGTCCGCGCCTACAACGACCTCAACATACGCATCGTCGAAGCCTTGGGCGACAAGCTGCTGCACGTGCATACCCACGACATCGAACCCGACACCTGGGCCGAACACAAGCCTCTGGTGCATGGCTTCATCGACTATCCGCGGCTGATCGCCAAACTGCGCGAGGCGCGGTTCGGCGGCGTGCTCATGTTCGAGATCGGCGGAGAAACCGAAAAAATGCCGGACTGGCTGCGCGAGGGCAAGCGCAAGATGGACGCTTTCGTCGCCGCGGCGGGCTGACCGCACGGACGGCCCGGCGGCGGCGCGCCGCGGTTTGGTAGAAATGGTAATTGCCCTCTCCCACTCTGGAAACGCTCAATCCCCAGGCGCACGCCGCCGATGCCCGCGTCGCCGTCTTCGATTTCGACGGCACGCTCTCGTTGATTCGAACCGGCTGGTTCGAGGTCATGGTGCGCATGATGGTCGAGGAATTGGCGGCGCTCGGCTCCGGCGAATCCGAGCAGGATCTGACCGCCGTCGTCGAGGAGTACGTGGGGCGTCTGACCGGCCGGCAGACGATCTATCAGATGATCGAGTTCGCCGAACAGGTCGCCGCGCGGGGCGGAACCCCGAAAGACCCTCTCGATTACAAGCACGTCTACCTGCGCCTGCTGCTGGATAAAATCAAGCACCGCCGCGAAGCTCTGCGCGAGGGCCGCGCCGCTCCCGACGAGATGATGGTGCCGGGCGCGCGGCGGCTGCTCGAAGCGCTGCGCGGGCGCGGTCTGACGATGTTTCTGGCCAGCGGAACCGACCAGCCCTTCATGCGCGAAGAAGCGAAACTGCTCGGCGTGGACGGTTATTTCGACGGCGGCATGTTCGGCGCGCTCGACGACTACAAGAATTTTTCGAAGAAGATGCTGGTCGAAAGGGTCATTCGCGAAAGCGACTTCAAGGGCGAAGAGTTCGTTGTTTTCGGCGACGGCTTCGTTGAAATCGAAGCGGTCAAGCGCGTCGGCGGAGTCGCCGTCGGCGTGGCCAGCGACGAGCCCGACTGCATCGAGATCGATCCGGTCAAGCGCAAACGGCTGGCCGGCGTCGGCGCCGACTGGATTGTTCCCAATTTCAACGCCTACAATGAATTGATAGGCGCGCTGTTTCCGCGATAGACGCTGCGCCTCGCGTCGAGGGCGGCCGGCAAGAAACCCACATGTCATCGAAATACCCGGTCTTCGACCGTTCCAGGCTGCATATCCGCCCGCTCGTCGAGCGCGACCACGATATGGACCTGGACTATCTGCTCGAACTCGACGACAATCCCGGCGAGATCGATGAGGCGTACCGCGGCGGTCTGCAAACGCTCGCCGCGCGGCTGGCCTCCCGCGGGGACGCCGCGGGCATCCTGATGATGGGCGCGCACGTGATCAAGTGCGGCGTTTCGCGCCACCTCATCGACCTGCTCCGCCGCGGCGTTTTCAACCATGTGGCGATGAACGGCGCGGGGGCTATCCACGATTTCGAGCTGGCCTCGATCGGCGCCACTACCGAAAGCGTCGCCCGCTACATTCGGACGGGCGAGTTCGGCCTCTGGGATCGCACCGCAACTCTCAATGATTGGGCTGTCGACGCCGCCCGGAGCGGCCTGGGACTCGGCGAGTATTTCGGGCGCAGGATACTCGAAGAAAATCTGCCGCACCGGGACGTCAGCATTCTGGCCGCGGCCTACGAGCTCGACGTTCCCGTAACCGTCCACGTCGGCATGGGCTACGACATCACGCACGAGCACCCCAACTGCGACGGCGGCGCCTACGGGCAGGGCAGCTACCGCGATTTCCTGATTTTCACGCGGGCCGTCGAAAATCTCGAAGGCGGCGTGATGGCCAGCTTCGGCTCTGCGGTCATGGCCCCCGAGGTTTACCTGAAAGCGTTGGCTATGGCGCGCAACGTTGCCCGGCAGGAAGGCCGTCGCATCGCCGTTTTCACGACCGCGGTTTTCGATCTGGCGCCGATTCAGGGCGATATGCAGAGCGAGTTTTCCAAAGACGACCCGGGTTATTACTGCCGCCCGTACAAGACCATCCTGCTGCGCACCGTTGCCGACGGCGGGCAAAGTTTCTACGTGCGGGCGGACCACCGCATCGCCTTTCCGGCGCTGCGCCAAGCGGTTATCGCGCAAGGCGCCGGGAGCGGATAGCGCGCGGACCGGGCCGCCCCGACCGTCGGTTTCCAGGCCGCGCATTCCGCCGCCGTGGGAAAATAGGGGCGTGGCGTTTCCCAAAGAGTACAAATCCGACTTGCTGCGCGCGCTCGACACGCTCGATCTGGCGCGCGTCGAAGAGCTTATCGGCGTGTTCGCCAAGGCGCGGGACGAGGGACGCCGGATTTTCGTCTTCGGCAACGGCGGCAGCGCGGCCAGCGCCAATCACTTCGCCTGCGACATCGTCAAGGGCGCTAGTTACGGACGGAACAGGCGGTTCAAGATCATGTCATTGAGCGAGCAGATTCCGACTTTGACCGCCTATTCCAACGACGTGGGCTACGAAGTCGTTTTCGAGGAGCCGCTGAAGAACTTCGCCAACCCCGGCGACGTGGTCATGGCCATCAGCGGCAGCGGCGACTCGGAAAACGTCGTCCGCGCCATCGACTACGCCAACGCGGCCGGCTGCTACACGGTCGGGCTGAGCGGCAAGGACGGCGGCCGCCTGCGTCCCGCCGTCGATCTGAGCATCCACGTGGACGCGGATCACATGGGCCGCATCGAAGACGCCCATATGATCGTCTGCCACATGGTTTGCTACCACTTCATGGACGGCGGGATGTAAGATGGCGGCATGAAGCTCACCGCTTTCGAAACCCGGGCAATCGACCTGACCGCGGCCCCGGAGCTGAGAAACACCCCGGGAGAAGCCTTCGCCAACTTCGTTGCGCTGACGCTGCGCACCGATGCGGGCGTCGAGGGCGTCGGCTACGCGGGCTTTATTCCGTCGGCGATGCTGCCTGCGCTCAAGGCCGCGCTCGACGGCCTCGCGGGCCTCGCCATGGGACGCGACCCGCTCGACCATGAGGCCATCCGCCTGGATTTGCTGGAACAGGGCGGCTTCGGCTCGCCCGCCGGCCTGGTGACCCGCGCAACGGCGGCCGTCGAGACCGCGCTGTGGGACATCAAGGGCAAGGTCTTCGGGCAGCCGGTGTGGAAGCTGCTCGGCGGGCTGCGCAGCCGCGTTCCCTGTTACGCCAGCGGTTGGCTCTGGCGCAATCACGGTCTCGACGAGCTTGCCGCGACCGCGGCGCGCTTGGTCGAGCAGGGCTTTCGGGCGATGAAGTTCCGCGTCGGCGCGCAGAAATCGGCAGCCGCCGAGGTCGAGCGCATGAAGGCGCTGCGCCAAGCCGTCGGCGCGGAGATCGATCTCATGGTCGATATCAATCAGGGCTGGGACGCGAACCGCGCGATCCGCGTCGGGCGCATGATGGAAGCCTGGGATCTCTATTGGCTCGAAGACCCCGTCCATTTCGAGGACTACGACGGCATGGCGCGCATCGCCGACGCCCTCGACGCGCCGATCGCCTCCGGAGAGTACCACTACGGCATGGCGCCTTTCGCCCACATGCTCAAGCGCGGCTCGATCGATATCGCCATGGTGGATTTGCTGCGCGCCGGCGGCATAGCCGGCTGGATGAAAATCGCCGCCCTGGCCGAAGCGGCGAACGTGCCCATCGTGAGCCACTTGGCGACCGAGATCCAGGCGCATACGGTCGCCGCCGCGCCCAACGGGTTGACCGTGGAGCATATGCCCTGGACGTTTCTGATGTTCGAGCAGGAACCGGTCGTCGAGGACGGGGAAATCGTTTTGTCGGACGCGCCCGGGCTGGGGCTGTCGTTCGACGCTCGGGCGCTCGACCGCTACGCGGCGTAGGAGCCCGCGGGGCGTCAGGCGAAGAGCGGCAAGCCACCGCAATTCGCACATTTTACAAAGGCTTAATGCGGATTCACGGAGAACGGAGTTGCCGGCGTGGGGGGGGGGGGGGGGGGGGGGTATACATAATGCAGGGCTTGGTGGCTTGGCGGCTTGCGTTCCGGGCGCTGCCGACCGCGCCATTCGGCCGGACATTCCAACGGGGAGTTCAGACCATGCAGATTGCCGCCGCCATTCGTTTTTCAGCCGTGTTCGCATTGCTTTGCGGTCTCGCGGCTTCCGTGCTTGCCCAGACGCAAACGGCGACCGTGCGCGGCACGGTGACCGACGCTTCCGGCGCCGTGATTCCGGGCGCCGCGTTGACGCTGACCAACGTGGATCAGAACCGGCCCTGGGCGGCCGAGTCCAACGACACGGGCGCGTACGTCTTTCAGCAGATTCCACCGGGCAACTACAGTCTCGCGGTGGAGGCCGATGGCTTCAAGCGCTATGAGCGCAGGCAGTTCATCCTGCAGGTCGCGCAGGTTGCGGAGATCGACGTTCCGCTGGAGGTCGGCGAATTGACCGAGGTCGTGGAAATCTCGGCTGAGGCGCCCTTGCTGGAGACGGCGACATCCGATCTGGGCGAGGTGGTCAACTCGCGCACTGCCGAGTCCCTGCCGCTGAACGGCCGCAACGTTCTGCAGTTGATCGGTCTTACGCCCGGCGTCAACACCACGCGCAACTTTCGCAACTCGACCAACGGCAACGGCTCGATTGGCGCAGTTGCGTTTTCGGCCAACGGCGGGCGCAACGTGGCCAACTCGATCATGCTCGACGGCTCCTCGCAAGAGGTGATGGGCTACAACCAGCCCTCGTATATTCCGTCGCCCGACACCTTGCAGGAGTTCAAGGTGCAGACGAACGCCTTTTCCGCCCAGTACGGGCGAACCGCCGGGGCGGTGGTCAACATGGTCACGCGCTCGGGCGGCAGCGAGTTCCACGGCGTTGCGTACGAGTTCCTGCGCAACGACAAGCTGCAGGCCAACAACTGGTTCGCGAACGCGAACGGCCGCGACCGCGCGCCCTTTCGCTTCAACCAGTTCGGCGGCACTCTCGGCGGGCCGCTGTCGCCCTCGCGGAACAACCTCTTTTTCTTCCAGAGCGTGGAGTTCCGCCGGCAGGTCAACCCGGCGTCGGTCACGCAATCGGTGCCGACGCCCATGATGAAGCAGGGCGACTTCAGCGAGGACAACCGCCGCATCCATGATCCGCTCACGCTCAAATCCAACGGCACGCGGGATCCGTTTCCCGACGGCATCGTGCCCGCCGACCGGCGCAACCCGCTGTCGCAGAATCTGCTGTCGTTCTACCCCGAGCCGACGGCCTCGGGCATTCGCAACAACTTCTTTTCGCAGTTGGGTTCGCGCCCGAACACTTGGGACACCTCGACAAAAGTCGATTACCGCGTCAATGACAGAAACACGATGTTTGCGCGCGTATCGCTCAACAAAACGATCAATACGCTGCCGAGCCGCTGGAACAACATCGCCTCGCCCGGCTCGGGCTGGAACGGGAGCATCAACCGCTCGGCCACGTTCGACGATACGCATTTGGCGGGCGGCTGGGTGCTGCACGGCAACTACGGCTGGTCGTATCACGCCAACCCGCGGCGGTATATTGAGGAGGACGTCTCGCAGGCGTCACTCGGGCTCCCGTCGATGATCGACGGCCAAGCGCAATTCCCCGTTTTCCCGCGGGTCCAGGTGGCGGACTTCCAGCAGATGGGCAACAACGCTTTCTGGTACATCGGCAACAAGTTCGAATCGCATACCTGGGTCGGCGACATGTCGCGACTGGTCGGCGACCACACCATCAAGTTCGGCGGCGTGTTCCGGCTGAACCGCGTCTCGAATCACCGTCCGGCCGACCCGGCGGGTTTCTACCAGTTCAACCGCAACTGGACGCGCGAACGGTTCAACCGGGGTTCGCAGGGCAACTCCGTGGCCAGCATGCTGTTGGGCTTCATGAACGGCGGCAGAATCCGATTCGAGCCGGCGCTTTCGCAGCAGACTCCGTATTGGGGCCTCTACATTCAGGACGACTGGAGCGTTACGGACAAACTGACTCTCAATATCGGTTTCCGCTGGGATCAGGACCGCCCGATCACCGAGCGGTTCAACCGCGCCGGCTGGTTCGACTTCGACGTAACGCAGCCCGATCTCATGCTGGACACTCCCGGCCTCGAGCGCCCGGTTGTCGGGGGTCTCCAGTTCGCCGGCGCCGGCGGCAACCCGCGGCACATCAAGGATTACGACAACAACAACTATGCGCCGCGGCTCGGCGTGGCCTACAAGCTCACCGAGCGGCTCGTCATCCGCACCGGTTTCGGCGTGTTCTTCAACCCGACGACCGGCTTCGGACCGGGCACGGCGACGGCCGGCGCAGTCAGCTTCAACGCGCTTTCGCCGGTCATCGGCAGTCAGGACGGCGGCCGCACGCCCTTCACCGATATTTCGGATCCGTTTCCGCTGGGCTTCAATTCGCCCTCCAACGGGGCCGAGGGCCTGGCGACGTTCCTGGGACAAAGTCCGGCGGCCATCGTCCGCCGGGATCGCACGCCGTATTCGATGCAGTGGAATTTCAACATTCAGTACGAGCTGCCCGACTCCTGGCTGATCGACGCCGCCTACGCGGGCAACGGAGGCGTCAAGCTGCTGGGCACGGGCGTGCAATTCAATCAGTTGCCGAACGTTTACCAGTCGCTGGGCGACCGCTTGAACGAGCAGGTGGCCAACCCCTTCTTCGGCGTCATCCCGAGCAATCTGGGGCTTGGGCGGCAGCAAGTTTCGCTGGGGCAGTTGCTGCGCCCCTACCCGCATTTCTCGGGACTGAACACGCCGCGCGGCTATGAGTTCCATTCGACCTATCACGCCCTGCAGATGAAGGTGCGCAAGCGTTATACGAGCGGGCTGCAACTGCTGGGCGCTTACACTTGGTCGAAGATGATCGACGACGTGAGTTCGGTCGCCGGATTCGTAGGCGCTCAGAACCCGGGTTACACCAACCACTACGACAAGCGCCTCGACAAGTCCCTGTCGGGCCTCGACGTGGCGCACCGGCTGGTGGTCAACTGGCAGTACGAACTGCCGTTCGGCAAGGGCAAGTCCCTGCTCAACCGGGGCGGTTGGGTGAACCAGGTGATGGGCGGGTGGAACGTCAGCGGCGTCACGACCATCCAGAGCGGCTTGCCCATCGGGGTCACGTCGAGGTTCAACAATCTCAATGCTTTTGGCGGACGGCAGACGCCGAACAGGGTCGTCGGCCAGGAGGCCGAAACTTCGGGACCGATCAGCAGCCGTCTGGGCGGCCGGTTTTCCGATCGGCGTTACCTGAACGAAAGCGCGTTCGAGCAGCCGGATCCCTTCGCCTTCGGCAACATGGGCAACTTCCTGCCGGACGCCCGCGAGCCCGCTTACGTCAATTGGGACTTGTCGATCCTCAAGGACTTCCCGTTCAACGAGAGGGTGCGGCTGCAGTTGCGCGCGGAGTTCTTCAACTTCTTCAACAACACGGTGTTCCGGCGGCCGAATACGAGTTTCGGCAACAACAACTTCGGCAACATCACCGCGGCCGAGGCCGCCCGCGTCGGGCAGTTGGGGCTGAAGTTGTATTTCTGAGGCCGCCGCGGCCTGCCGTCGCGCCAAAGGATTATCAGCCGTTTTTCCGCGGGCTTGTGGTAACCTTGCTTGGCGGTTGAGGCCGCGCCTATCCCCGACAAGCCCGGCGGCGAGCAAGAGTCAGCCCCCGTTGCGGAATTCGTCTTCCTCTCTTCCCCGGAGATCGAACGCGCCGTCAGAGGGTGTCCCCTGCTCGCCAAAGAGCTGAACCATAAGGCCTGGATTGAATGCTGCACGCGGCGCTTTCTGCGTCTGGCCGTGCGCATCGCAGGCGGAGATGCGCAGGCTCGGGACGCTTTGCAGGAAAGCTGGATCAAAATCCTGCAGTACGTGGACGAATACAAAAAGGAACCCCGCCAAAAGAGCGCTGCGGCCTGTGCCTGGGTGCGCGCCATCGTCGTCAACTGCGCCCATGACGCGCGCAACGCGGAATCGCGCACGGTCGGGCTTCCGGATTCGGCGCCCGACCCCGAAGACCCCGGCGCCGGCCCCGAGGACGTTGCCGGGCAGGTGGAGTTGTACCGACTGCTCGACGCCATGGTCAAGGAACTGCCCGAGATGTACCGTCAAGTCGTCGAACTGCGCTACGGGCGGGAGCTTTCCACCAAGGAAGCCGCCGCAAAGCTCCATATCACCCCCGCTACCGTCGCCACTCGCCTGAGCCGCGCCGTGAAAAGGCTCCGCCGCAGCCTCGCCAAGCACACTCAAGACGGGCATCCCGCGCCGCCGTCGGGCGGCAAGACCCCTTCGTAGGACGCTCGGAACCGGCTGCGCAACAGCCGGCCGCGGCGCCCGCCTGCGCCGCAATCGAAAAAGTTGCGAAAAATCCGTCATGGTTTGCCGTCTGGCCCGGTCTCTTGGATAGAGGGGCAAAAAGACGGCGATTGAGATTGCCGCGGCGAACGGAACGCGGAACCATCCGGCAGCGTTGGGCGTAGCGAGGTTTATGCACGAAAGGGAAGACAGGCAAAGGAGGCAATGATGCTCACCAAGTTGATTTGGTTGATCGCGTTGGCGGCGGCGGTTGCAGTCTGCGCCCAGGAAGCCGGCGCTCAGCCGCCGGACGAGGAAACGACAGGGGCGAAGCGGCTCTCTTTTTTCAACGAGAAGCTGACCTTCGGTTTTACCGCGGGAGCCACGCTGACGCCGGACACCGGAAGCGGATATGCGGGGACGGGCGAAGCAACGGTAGGGATGGTCATCAACGGCGAGTTTGCGGACAGCGGCGCTGCCTGGGTGCTGTACCGCCGGCGAGATTCCATACGGCCGCTGCTCGGGGCGTTCGCAGAGACAAAGTTGACCCGCAATTTTTCCTTGCAGGCAAACGTCTTGTTCCGCACGTTGGGCAGCAAGACCGACTTCATCTATCCCGATTACGATGCGAGCTTCCCTCATCAAGACGCTACGACGGACCTTTGGGAGATTCCGATCCTGTTCAAGTACAGGTTCGGGGGCTCGAAAGTGCGGCCGTTTCTTGGCGCCGGTCCGAGTTTCCGTATCCAGAACGCGACCCCTCCCGCAGGCTGGCTCCCCATGTCGCGCTATGGGGCGGCCGCCGCTTTGGGGATCGACATCCCCTTCGGGCGCCGCTGGACGATTACGCCCCAAGTCAACTACACGCGCTGGGCGGCGGACGCGCGCCGCTGGGGGATCAGGAACCAGGTCCAGGCGATGATCGGTTTTTCTTTCTGAGCGGACGGACCGGAGAGGCCGCCGGCAGGCGGGGCCGTCAAAGCTCCCTGATGCGCATGTTGCGGAAACGCACATCGATCGGCGGGCCGGAATGCACTTGCGCGGCGATGACGCCCTTTTGCGGGATGGCGTCGTCCTGCTCGGCGTAGTCGGCGGTGACGATGCCGTTGAGCTTGAGCACGATGCGCTTGCCTTCGGCGTGGATTTCGTAGTCGTTCCAGTCGTTGACCTTGACCGCGCGCTTCAGCAGCGCTTTCGACGGCTGCGCCAGGGTGACGTTCCGCCGGTGCTCGTCGTAGAGCGCGCCCCAGAAAACATCGCTGATGTCGGCCTGATAGCCGATCATGGCCGTCGAACCGCTCGCGCGCCGGCTGCGGAACTGGACGCCGCTGTTGCCCGCGTTATCGACCAGCAGGACCTGAAAGCGCAGGATGAAGTCCGCGTATTCCTGCTCGGTGGCCAGGAAATCGTTGTAGGCGATGCCCGGCGTTTTGCCGACCAGCACGCCGTCTTCGACCTTCCAGAAAAACGGGTCGCCTTCCCAACCGGTCAGATCGCTGCCGTTGAAGAGCGGATTGAAGTCCGTTTCCGCGGCGCTTGAGCGGCCTTCGAGCAGGGCGGCGGACGCGGCGGCGCCCGAGGCCAGAAATCCGCGGCGGGTCAAACGATGCTTGCGGCGTCTCATCGGTAACGATCATAACCCGAAGCGGCGGGCATAACCAGAAAGCAGCGGCAAGACAGCGGATTTTCTCATTGCCGCGCAGAGCGCAGCGGCCAGAACTCCGATTCGCTGCGCGCCTCGTCGAGATACGATTCGACGGCTTCGACAATATCGGGATGGGCCGCGGCGACGTCGGCGGTTTCGCCGATATCGCGCGACAGATCGTAAAGCTCGAGCGGCCCCGCGGGGTCGAGGCGGACGCCCTTCCATTTGCCCATGCGGACGGCCTGTTTCGAGGATTGGCCCTCGTGGAACTCCCAGTAGAGCCGTTCATGGCGCTGCTGCCCGTCTTGCCCGAAGAGCGTCGGCTCCATCGAGACGCCGTCGAGGCCTTGCGGGGCCTCCGCGCCGGCGATGCCGGCCAGAGTGGGCAGAAAGTCCCAGAACGCCGAGACGTGATCGGTTGTGCGGCCCGCCTCGATTTTTCCGGGCCGGCGCGCGATCAGCGGGACGCGGATGCCGCCTTCGTACAGGTCGCGCTTGATGCCGCGCAGCGGGCCGTTGCTGTCGTTGAAATCGGGGTCGTTGCCGCCCTCGCGGTGCGGGCCGTTGTCGCTGGTGAAAAATACGAACGTTTGTTCGTCGAGACCCAATTCGCGGATTTTGGCCAGCAGCCGGCCGATGTCGGCGTCCATGCGGGAAATCATCGCGGCGTGCCCTTTTTGCGGTTCCGGCCAGTCCTTTTCAGCGTAAGCGCCGAGGTCGGGAACTTCCATCCCCTGCTCCTTCGCTTCGTTGTTGGCGTGGGGGATGGTCAGCGCCAGGTAGAGGAAGAACGGCTCGTCCCGGCGGCGTTCGACGAAAGCCAGGGCTTCGGCCGCCAGCAGGTCGTGCGAGTAGTCGTTGCGCTCGACGGCCATGCCGGCGCCGTCTTCGCGGGCGGGCTCGGGCAGTTTGTTGCGCAGCGGCGCCCTCTCTTCGTTGCGAAAGAGGAACTGCGGGTAGTAGTTGTGCGCGTGGCGCTGGCAGAGATAGCCGAAGAAGAAATCGAAGCCCTGTCGATTGGGGATGCCGCTCGAAGCGGGGCCGCCCAGCCCCCATTTGCCGATCAGTCCGGTGGCGTAGCCGGCGGTCTTGAGCACTTCGGCGACCGTCACGACTCCGTCCGCGATGGGGTGCTGGCCCATGGGCCGCACCTCTTTGTTGCCGCGGATCGGGGTGTGGCCCGTATGCAGCCCGGTCATCAGCGAGCTTCGCGAAGGCGCGCAGACCGTGCTGCCCGCGTAGTGGTCGGTAAAGCGCAGACCTTCGGCGGCCATGCGGTCGAGGTTGGGCGTGCGGATTTCCTTTTGGCCGTACGCGCCCAAGTCGCCGTAACCGAGGTCGTCGGCGACGATCAGGACGATGTTGGGTTTGGCGGCGCCGGCTTCCGGCTCGGGAGCGGCGCCGCATGAAAGCAGCAGCGGGGCGAGGCAGGCGAAAACGGCGGGCCGCGGCGGGCGGAACATGGAGAGCAAGGCGGGGACTCCTGCCGCGGCGCCTTCGCCGCGGATGGCCGGAAGTGTAGCACGCAGCCGCCGGCGCAACTGAAGGCGGCGGGCCGCACGGGAAAGCCCTGAACCCATCCGGTCGATTTTCGGCGGCGAGACGTCAAAAACAAGCGCGCATAGGCGGGCATAGGCGCGTAAAGCGATCCATCCTTGCCTGAAACCCTTCAACGCGGGCGGCTGCGCCACAGTTGTAAATTTGACGGCTGCGCCGCGGGTGCAAATTTGGCGGCTATGCCGCGGGTGCAAATTTGGCGTCTTCGCCGCGGGCGCTAATTTGGCGGCTGCGCCCGCCGCCTGCCGCCTGCTTGCGCAGCGTTTCCTTGAGGGCGGCGGTATTCGGGCAGGGCGGGCGCGCCTTGCGTGACGAGCGCTTCCCAGTCGCTCCAGGTTTTCTTCATGCGGGCGAAACGCTCCGGCTCGGCTTCCTTCAGGTCGTGTTCCTCGCCCGCGTCTTCGGCCAGATGAAACAGGTGCTCCTCGCCCTTTTCGTCGCTGAGATACTTCCAGCCGCGCTGCACCATGGCTTTTTGCAGGAGGCCTCCGGGGTTGCGGTAGCGGAAATACAGCGTGTCGCGATCGATGCCGCCGCTGCCGTCGAGCAGCGGCAACAGATTGACGCCGTCGGGGGCGCGGCCTTCGGGCAGCGGCGCTCCGGCGATGGCCAACGTTGTCGCGAACAGATCCATGCTTGCCGCCATGGCGCCTTCGATTTTGCGCCCGGCGGGGAAGCGCCCGGTCCAGCGGGCGTAAAACGGGCTGCGGATGCCGCCTTCCCACAAGGTCGTCTTGTAGCCGCGGAAGGGCGTGTTGGTCGAAACGACGGGCACGCCTCCGTTGTCACTCATGAAAAAGACGGCGGTGTTTTCCGCCAGTCCCTTTTCGTCGATAGCGTCGAGAATCCGCCCGATGTTGGCGTCCATCGACTCGACCATGCTTTTCAGCACGGTTCGCTTGCGGTTGACGACGCGGGTGACGCGCTGGTCGCCGGCGGTGTCTCGGTGCTCGGGTCCCTGGAACGGGTCGTGCGGCGCGTTGAAGGGCAGGTAGAGAAAAAACGGTTCCGCGGCGTGGCGGCGGATGAAATCGACGGCCTCATCGCCGATCAGATCGGTGAAATAGCGGTCGGAAAAAATCTCTTCCTCTCCGCGCCAGAGGTCATGATTTTCTAACCGGTCGGTGTGGGCGAAGTAGTCGATATTGCCCGAAACGAAACCGACGAACTCATCGAAGCCTTTGCGCGAAGGGTAGCCTTGCTTGGGAAAACCGAGGTGCCATTTGCCGAAGATTCCCGTCGCGTAGCCCTCCTGCTTCAGGAATTTCGGGAGCAACTCGACGGACGGATCCATGCCGACTTCTCTTTCCGAGACGTAGATCACGCGGTCGGCGCCGGTGCGCTGCTGATACCAGCCGCTCAGCAGGGCGGCGCGGGTCGGCGTACAGACCGGGCCGTTGGCGTAGGCATGGGCGATCTGCACGCCTTCGGCGGCGAGCCGGTCGAGATGGGGCGTGGCGATGTCGGTTACGCCGGTGTGTCCGGTGTCGCCGTGGCCGAGGTCGTCGGCCAGGATGACGACCACGTTCGGTTTGCGGGCCGACTCGTCGGCCGGCTCGGGGCGCTGCCCGCAGGCAAGCAGCAAGGCGAAGATCGGCGGCGCGAGAAGCAGCCGCCGCGGGCGGAACGACATGAAAGCCATTATGGCAGCAGAGAGCTGAAAACCGCCGCAGCGGCCCGGCGGCTTGCTGCCGATGGGGTTCCCCGTGCGCGCGGCTTACTTGAAATGGCGGCGGAAAAATGCCGGGCGTTCGACGTCTTCCTCTTCGGCCGGCGGTTCTTCCGGTTCGCTGATGAAGGTTTCGCGTTTCTCGGCGACGGGGAGAATCGGCATGTCCGCGTATTCCGGCTCGCGGGGCGCCGTATCCGGCGGCGGTTCGGGGGCGCTCGACTCGGGCTGCCGTTCCGGCGCGTAGTCGTACCGCCGGACGTCCGGGGCGGCCTCGCTTGACTCGGTCTCGGCAAAGAAGGCAGGCTCGGCGCGGCTCTCCTGTTCCGGCGTTTGCGCATTGTCGGCGTTCTCTTCCTCGTCGCCGTCCGCCGCCGTATCGCGGAAGCCCGTGGCGATTACCGTCACTTTGACGTTTTCGCCCATCGCTTCGTTGGATACGACGCCGAAGATGATGTTCGCGTCTTCATTGGCGGCTTTCTGAACGATTATCGACGCCTCATGCACCTCGTGCAGTCCCAACTTCGAGGAGCCGGTAATGTTGATCAGGATGCCGCGCGCGCCGCTGATATTGGCGTTTTCGATCAGCGGGCTCGAGATCGCGGCGCGGGCCGCCTCGATCGCAGCGCTGCTGCCGCTGCTCGTCGCCGTGCCCATCACCGCGCAGCCCATGCCCAGCATGATGTTGCGCACGTCGGCGAAATCGCAGTTGATAATGCCCGGAATGGTGATGATGTCGCTGATGCCCTGAACCGCCTGCAGAAGGATATCGTCGGCGATGCGGAACGATTCGAAGAAACTCGTTCCGCTGTTGACGTGCGCGAGCAGGTGTTCGTTGGGGATGGTGATGATCGTATCGACGGTTTCGGTCAATGCGGCCAAGCCCTCTTCGGCGGTTTTCATGCGCCGCGCGCCTTCGAATGAGAACGGCTTGGTGACGACGGCGACGGTAAGCGCGCCCATTTCCTTTGCCAGCGAGGCGACGACCGGGGCGGCGCCGGTACCCGTTCCGCCGCCGAGTCCTGCGGTTACGAACACCATGTCCGAGCCGCTGAGCAACTCGATGAGCCGGTCGGTATCTTCGAGCGCCGCGTTGCGTCCGATCTCGTGATTGGAGCCTGCGCCGTACCCTTGGGTCAATTGCTTGCCCAATTGCAATTTCGTCGGCGCGCGGGAAACGCGAAGGGCCTGCACGTCGGTATTGATCGCGGCGAACTGCATCCCCTCGACGCCCGCTTCGATCATGTGGTTGACGGCGTTGCTGCCGCCGCCTCCGATGCCGATGACCTTGATGCAGGCGACGGGCAGACGGACTTCCTCGCTTTCGGGGGCGGGTCTCGCCGCGGATTTCACGGTCTCGGCTTCAGGTTTGCTTTCGGGGTCGTTTGCTGTATCGAAAGGAGGGGAAACTTCTTCGATCACTTCTTCGATCATGACAATTTTTCCTTAACCTACGAGGGATCGCAACCAGTCGGAAATACGGTCTCGGCGCCTGGAGCGATGCAACTGCAATCGCTGAGCATAGAGTACCAAGCCCACCGTGCAGGCCCATGCGGGATGGTCCAATGCGTCGGGGAGGTCTTTGAGTCTGGGCGGCAGGCCGATACGCACGTGGACGTTGAGCACGCGGTCGGCCAGGTCGCACAGGCCGGCCAGCGCCGAGACGCCTCCCGTGAGCACTGCATTGCCGAGGGAGCCGGCGGCGACCCCCTCGCGGCGCAGAGCGGCATCGACCGAGGCGAACAGTTCTTCCGCGCGCGCCTCGATGATCCTGTTGAGCAGCCGCCGCGGCCGGCAAACCGCAGTGTCGCCCGTGCGGTCGGGCACCTCGACGTGGACGTTGTCGGGCGTTCCATCAGGGATCGCGCAACCGTATTGCTCGATCAGCAGCCGGGCCGCCTCCTTGCTTGTTTCAAGCACTTGCGCCACGTCGGATACGAACAGGTCGCCGCCGATGCCCACGCCGCCCGCCGCGCGCAACTCGTCGTCGATGTAGGCGGCGAATTCGCTCGAGCCGGCGCCGATGTCGATGAGCAGGGCCGCTCTGCCGCGCTCTTGCTCTTCCAGCGCGGCATAGGCTGCGGCGAAGCCCTCGAATACGGTTTCTTCCACGACCACCCCGGCCCGGTTCACGACGGCGTGGAGCCTGCCGTGGGCTTGCGCCGACGCGGAAAGCACCTGCACGCGGACGTCGAGGCGGTCGGCGGGGCGTCCCAGCGGATTTTTGATGTGCGCGTCGGCGCCGATGCCGAACTCGAGAGGAACCACCTGCAAAACCGCCCGGTCGTCGCTGAGCGGGATTTGCGCGGCTTTTTTGACGGCGTTGTCGATGTCGCTCTGTTCGATATCGAGTTGTCCGTCATCGAGAACGCTCCAGCTATGCACGATATTGCCGCGCACGTGCGGGCCGCCGACGCCGACGACCGCCGCCTCTACGGGCATGCCGCCGTTCCGCTCGGCTTCCGCGACGGCCTCCTGCACGGATTCGAGAGCGGCGTCGGGGTCGATAATGACGCCGCGTTCGACGCCATGCGAAGGCGCCGCGCCGTGGCCGATGAAGCGCAGCCGCGAATCTTCTTCCAACGCGACCATGCAACGCGTTTCGTCGTTGCCCAGATCGAGGCTGGCGAGATAGGGTTGCTTGTTGGGCATGACTTTCTCCTAACCGCGCTTCACGGGAGTGACGGTTACCTGGTCTTTGAAACGCAGATTGGCCGTAGCGATGGAGCCGAACTGCGCTTTCCAGGTGTCGATGTATTTCAGAAAAATTTCAAAGCGGTGGCGCAGATGCTCATGACCAATTTGCAGGTCGATGATTTCATCTTCGTAGAGCACGCTGATGACTGCGTTGAGGGGGTCGCCGAGGTCGATTTCGGCGATGAATTCGCCGAAGCGGGGCTGCTGCGCATCCAGCGCCTCTTGCAGACGGACGAACAGGTCCATGCGGATTTTGCGCGCGGCGGCGTCCATCGCCGGGTCGATTCCCCTGACGACGTGCAGGTCGAGCTCCTCGCCCGCGGCCGGCGTCAGAATCACGCCATCGGAGTCGATCAGGCGGATGCCGCCTTTGTTGGGCAGGCGGAGGAAAGCAATCGGCGCACGCTCTTCGACATAGACGGCAATTCTGTTCGGCCAGAGGCGGCCGACCGAAGCGCGCCGCACCCATGGCAACTGCTCGACCTGCCGCCTGCGCTGCTCGAGATCGACCGAGGCGATGCTCAGGCCGATGTCTTCAGCGAAAATGCCGCGAATTTTTTCGCCGTCGAGCACGTTCAATCCCGTAATCAGCGGGTTGCCGGGTTGCTCAGCGACGCGGAAGCGCGAACTCGATTCGATGGAATCGCGCAGCGCCAGAGCGCCGGCGGCGGCGGCCGCCGCCGCCGACAAAACGAGAATGACGCTGCTATACGACCAGTTCGGCAAGGCGGGGCCGCGCTTTGCCCGCAGCGGTTTTTTGCTGCGCAGGTACGATGCCGAGTCGTCGACTTCTTTTGTCTGCTTCTTTTTAGCCATCTCTTTTCGACCCTTTCGAGGCAACGAGAACGCCGGTCCCGCCCGCGCGCCCGCGTGTGTTTTCCGCGGCTCCGAGGCCTTCCACGATTTTTTCGCCGTAGCGCCAGATGCTGCCCGCGCCGAGGGTAATCACGGCTTCGCCGGCGCGCACCTGCACGATCGCGCGGCGAACCGCGTCGTCGATGGACTCGCAGTATTCGACCGCCGGATGCCCCGCTGCGGCGATTTTCTCTACGAGCCGCAAGCTGTTTACGCCGGGCAAGGGCTTTTCGCCGGCGGCGTAGATATCGACCACCCAGAGGCGGTTGCAGTCTGCGAAGCAGGCGGCGAACTCGTCGAGCATCAAGTGCGTGCGGCTGAAGCGGTGCGGTTGGAAGATGACGTTCACTCCGGCGAAGGCGCAATGCCGCGCGGCCTTCAACGTTGCCCGAATCTCCGTTGGATGGTGGCCGTAGTCGTCGATCACGGTGACGCCGGCTGCCTCGCCCCGTTTCTGGAAGCGGCGGTCCACGCCGCTGAACGCGGCCAGTCCGGCGCGGATTTTCTCCACGGGGATATCGACTTCGAGCCCCACCAATACCGCCGCCATCGCATTGCGGACGGTGTGCAAGCCGACGCCGCGGATGGCGAATTTGCCCAAATCTTCGCCGCGGTAATGGAGTCGAAAGCTGCTTTCGAAACGTCCCAATTCGATTTCGTCGGCCGTCAGGTCGGCTTCCGGCGAGATTTCCTTGACGCCGTAGGTGCGGTGGCGGCGCTCGATCGTCGGCACGATCAGCTTGGCGTGCGGGTCGTCGATGCAGACGATCGCCGTTCCGTAGAAGGGAACCTTGTTGACGAACTCCACAAAAGCCCCCGTAAGCGCTTCGACGGTGTGGTAGTGGTCGAGATGCTCGCGGTCGATGTTGGTCACCACGGCGATGATCGGGTCGAGATGGAGGAACGAGCCGTCCGACTCGTCGGCTTCGACCAGCAGAAAGTCGCTGTTGCCGAGGCGGGCGTTGGAGCCGATCGCATCGACGCGCCCGCCGACCACAACGGTCGGGTCTTTTCCTCCCGAGCTGAGCACCGACGCCGTGATCGACGAGGTGGTGGTTTTTCCGTGGCTGCCGCCGACAGCGATGCCGTACTTCAGGCGCATCAACTCGGCGAGCAACTCGCCGCGGAAGATGACCGGAATTTTTCTGTGGCGCGCGGCCATCAACTCGACGTTGTAGTCGTCGATCGCCGAGCTGACCACGACCGCCTCGGCCTCGCCCACGTTGTCGGCGCGGTGTCCGACTGCGACGGCTGCGCCCAGCCCCCTGAGCCGCTGGGTTGCGGCCGATTCCTGCAGATCGGAGCCCGAAATGGAATAACCCAGATTGAGCAGGATTTCGGCGATGCCGCTCATGCCGATGCCGCCGATGCCGATGAAGTGAATCCGCCTCTCGCGGATGCCGATTTCCTTGAACAGCATTGCTACTTTCCGTCTCCTCTCGCGCGGGCGATGGTTTCGAGTTCGCCGGCGGCCTGCTCGGCGGCCCAGGGCATGGCTCGGCGGGCCGCGGCCGCTTCCATCCGGGCGATGTCGTCGGGTCTCGACCGCAGACGGTCAATCGTCTGCGCCATCTTTTTCCCCGTCCATTCGCCGTCTTCGACCATGAGGGCGGCGCCGGCGCGGGCCAACTCGCGGGCGTTGACGGCTTGATGATCGTCGGCGGCGTGAGGGAAGGGAATCAGGATCGACGCCTTGCCCGCCGCGCAAAGCTCGGCGGCGGCCGATGCGCCGGCGCGGCAGACGACCAGGTCGGCGCGCTTGTAGAGAGCCGGCGCGTCGTCGTAGAACGGAGCCGTTTCGGCAGCGAACCCGATTTCGCGGTACGCGCCGCTGACCCGGTCGAAATCGTGATTTCCGGTCTGATGGATGACGCGCGGCGCCGCGGCGCCGGATGCCTGCCAATAGCGGGCCGCATCGACCGCGGCTTCGTTGAGCCTGCGCGAGCCCTGGCTGCCTCCGGTGACCAGCACGGTGAAGGGCCGATCGGCGGACCTCGGCGCGCGCTCGAAAAACTCCGCCCGCACGGGTACGCCCGTTCGCCGGCCGATGCCGTTGCGGAAATACTTTGCCGCCGATTGGCAGCCGAGCAGGGCGCGGGCGGCGAACATGCCGGCGATGCGGTTGGCCATGCCCGGCACGGCGTTCGGCTCCATGACGACCAGCGGCGTTTCGCGCAGCGCGCAAGCCAGCGCCAGAGGGCCTGAAGCGTAGCCGCCCATGCTCAACACCGCGGCGGGGTCGAATTCATCCAGAAGCCGCCAAGCCGAGCGCAGCGCACGCGGAATCTCTGCCGCGGTGCGCAAGCGGCGGCTCCAGGAAACGCGGTTCAGCGGCCCGACGCGTACATGCCGCAACTCGAACCCCGCCTCCGGCACAAGTCGGTTTTCCAGGCCGCGGGCCGTGCCGGCGAAGATGCATTCATGCCCCCGGCGGCGCAAAGCCTCGGCGACTTGCAGGGCGGGGAGCACGTGCCCGCCCGTGCCGCCGGCGGCGATCACGAACCGATCGCCGGAGCCGGCGCAAGCCGCCGCGGCCGGCGCCGCCTCGACAGTCGGCCCCATGTCAGTTTCGATCGGCATAACGGCTGACATTCAGCAGAACCCCCGAAGATGCGAGCATCGTCATCATGGCCGAGCCGCCGTAGCTGATGAACGGCAGCGGCATTCCTTTCGTCGGCAGCAGCGCGAGAACGACGCCCATGTTGAACATCGCCTGGAAGATAATCATGGCCGTCACGCCCAGCGCCAGGTAGCAGCCGAAAGTATTCGGAGCCTTGACGGCGGCGCGCAGGCCGCGCCACAACACGATGCCGAAGGCCAGCACGACGAAGGCCGCCCCGAGCAAACCCAACTCTTCGCCGATCAGGGCAAAGATGAAATCGGTATGCGCTTCCGGCAGGAAGTGCATTTTCTGCTTGCCGGCCATCCAGCCTTGGCCGAACCAGCCCCCCGATCCGACGGCGATTTCCGCCTGCAGAATCTGGAAGCCGCTGCCCAGCGGGTCCGCGTCCGGATTGAGAAAGGCGATCAGGCGTTGCCGCCGGTAAGGCACGAGCCAGACGAAGAAAAACATCACCGGAGCGAGCAGAACCCCGGCCGAGGCAATGAAGCGCAGAGGCAGGCCGGCCGCGAAGAGCATCACTCCCGCCAGCGCGATCAGCGACGCCATCGTGCCGAAATCCCGCCCGACGTAGATCAGCAGCGAGAGCACGGCGATGATGAAGCCCAGGCCGGCGGCGGTGCGCCAGTCGCCGAGGCGTTCGCGGCGCTGCTCGAGGTAGAACGCCAGGAAGAGGATCAGCGCCGGTTTGGCCAGTTCCGACGGCTGCAGCGAGAAATACCCGAGGCGCAGGAAACGGCGCGTGTTCGCTCCGGTGCCGAGCAGCGCGGCCAGCACCAGCAACACCACCGAAACGCCCAGCACGGCGAAGACGATTTTTTCCTGCCGCAGCCTGCGGTAGTCGAGGAACATCAGATAGCGCATCGCCGCCAGGCCGCCGGCGGCTGCAATCGACTGTTTGATCACATAGGTCCAGGTGGTTTCCGAACCGGCCGTCGTAGCGCTGAAAACCATCACCAGCCCGAAAAACGTCAGTGCGAGAATCGTCCCGCACAGCAGCCGGTCGTAGCGCACCGTGCTCGGCATGTCAGTTCTCCAACTCCCTGACCAGCCGCTTGAACTCGAGGCCGCGTTGGGCGTAATCGGTGAATTGATCGAAGCTGGCGCAGGCCGGCGCAAGGACCACGGAGTCCCCCGGCTGCGCGTGGCTGCGCGCGAAGGCTACGGCGCGGCCGATCGTGCCCGCGTCTTCGATTGGCGCCGCGCCGCCGAGATGGCCGCGGATGATCGGGGCGGCCTCGCCGATCAGCAGCACGCGCCGCGCGCGGTCGGCCAGCGCGGCGCTCAGCGGGCGGTAGTCCGCCCCCTTGTCGCGTCCGCCCAGGATGATCCACAACCCCTTGTCGAAAGATTGGCAGGCTTTCAGCGCCGCATCGACGTTGGTCGCCTTGGAATCGTTGTAGTAGGAAACGCCCTGAACGCTGCGCACGAACTCCAGGCGGTGCTCGACCGGTCGAAATGACTTGAGCGCGCCGCCGATAACGTCCGGCTGAACGCCGGCCGCCGCCGCCGCCGCTGTTGCCGCGAGAGCGTTCTCGAGGTTGTGCGGCCCCTTGATGGGAAGATCGAGATCGCAAACGAACCGGCCGTCGGACACGATGCCCCGCGCATCGGCCCAGGCGCCGCGTTCGCTGCGCCGTTTCCGGCTGAACCAGGTCAACTGCGAATCCGCAGCCTCGGCGAACCCGCGGCAACAGGCGTCGTCCGCGTTCAGAACGGCGAAATCCGCGGGTTGCTGATTGGCAAGAATGCGGCGCTTGGCGGCGGCGTAGGCGGCGAACGTGCGGTGACGGTCGAGGTGGTCGGGCGTGATGTTGAGCACGACCGCGATATGGCAGCGGAAAGCGCTCGACGCTTCGAGTTGAAAACTCGACAGCTCCAGGACGCGCCACGGATCGGGGCGCGAGTCTTCCACCGCGGACAACAGCGGGGTCCCGATGTTGCCGGCGACGCTGACCGAACGGCCGGCCTGCTCCAGAATATGCCCGATCAACGCGGTCGTCGTTGTTTTTCCGTTGGTTCCGGTGATGCCGATGACGCGGCCCCGCAGACAGTCCGCCGCGATATCCAGTTCGCCCAGGGTGCGCGCGCCGCGCGCCCGCGCCGCAGTCAGGCCGGGGTGATCCCAAGGCACTCCCGGCGACGGCACGACCGCATCCTGTTCCACAAAGAGCCGTTCCGTCTGTTCGCCGAGGTGCAGCGCGATCGGCAGCCCGTCGAGCGCGGCGGCGGCCGGCGCGAGTTCCGCGGCCGAGCGCGTATCCGATACCGAAACCCGAGCGCCGCGGCCGTGCAGAAAACGCGCCGCCGCCAAGCCGGACTTGCCCAATCCGACGACCAGCACGCGTTTTCCTTGCCAAGTCATCGCAGTTTCAACGTACTCAGCGCCAACAGCGCCCAAATGAATCCGGCGATCCAGAAACGCGCGATCACTTTCGATTCCGGCCAGCCCAGTTGCTCGAAATGATGGTGCAGGGGAGCCATGCGGAAAATGCGTTTCCCGGTTGTCTTGAAGCTCGTGACCTGCAGGATCACCGACAGCGTTTCGGCGGCGAAAACCCCGCCGATGAAGAGCAGGACGATCTCCTGCTTGACCAGCACGGCGACCGTGCCGATAGCTCCGCCCAGCCCCAGCGACCCCACGTCGCCCATGAAAACCTCGGCGGGGTGGGCGTTGTACCAGAGAAACGCCAGGCTGGCGCCGACCATGGCGCCGCAGAAGATGGTCAGCTCGCCCGCCGAGGGCACGCCCGGAACGTCGAGATATTGCGCAATCTCGCGGTGTCCGGCGACGTACACCAGCAGCGTCAGCGCGCCGACGCAAATGATCGTCAGTCCGATGGCCAGCCCGTCGAGTCCGTCGGTAAGATTGACGGCGTTGCTGGCGCCGACCAGAACGAGAAACAGGAAGCCGAAAAACAGCATGAAGGCCAGCGGGTGCAGGAAACCGCCGGTCAACGATTCGATTACCGGATTCGGCCGAACGTCTTTCAGAAACGGCAGCGTGATCGTCATGTCGTACAAGCCGTTCCGGCGCAGCCGGATGAGGATGCCGCCGATGGCCAGGGTCATCAGCGCCTGCAAGCCCATCTTGGCGCGCGAGGAAAGGCCGAGATTGCGCTGCTTGTGGACTTTCAGATAATCGTCCAGCAAGCCGATCGCGGCGAAGCCGGTCAGCGCGAACAAGGCGATCCAGACGTAGGTGTTGCTCAGGTCGGCCCAAAGCATGGTGGGCAGCACGACCGAGGCGACGAGCAGCAGCCCGCCCATCGTGGGCGTGCCGGCCTTCTGACGGTGCGATTGGGGGCCGTCGTTGCGGATGTATTGGCCGATCTGCGCCTCGCGCAGCCGCCGGATGAACCACGGCCCCGCCGTCAGCCCCAGGCCCAGCGCCATGAAGCTCGCCAGCGCGGTGCGCACCGTGATGTAGCCGAACACGCGCAGCGGGCTGAAGTATTCGAACAACTGTTCGTAGAAGAGGTGGTAGAGCACGATGTCAGCCGCTTCCCCCCGCCGGCGGCGCTTGCGCCGCGCCGATGGCTTCGAAGAGCAGGTTTCTGGCGCGCTCGAGGGCGACCCCGCGGGAGCCCTTCAGAAGCACGGCGTCGCCGGGCGCAAGGTCTGCCGCCAGAGCCGCGCCGGCCGCCTCCGGCGTCTCGTGGAATTCTGACGGACAATCGGCGGCCGCGGCGATTTGCGAGGCGTCGCCGCCCACCGTGAGCAGGCGGTCGAGGCCGCACGCGCCGGCGGCCTCGCCGAGGCCGCGGTGCAGCGTCTTCGACTGCGCGCCCAACTCGCGCATCTCTCCCAGAACGGCGATGCGCCGGCGCGCCGGCGTGTTGCGCAGCACTTCCAGCATCGCCCGCATGGCCGCCGGGTTGGCGTTGTAGCAATCGTCGATGACCGTCACCCCGCCGATGCGCCGAATCTCGCCGCGCATGTCCGCGGGATGCAGCCGGCGGACCGCCTCGGCAAGCGCCGGCAATTCGATGCCGAACGACCGCGCCGCGGCCAGCGCCGCGAGGATGTTGTAAACGTTGTGCCTCCCGGCGAGCGCGGTTTCGAAGCGGCAGCCCTCGACGCGGAAGCGAACGCCGCCGGCGCCCAGATCGACGACGTCGCCGGCGCGGATGTCCGCCGGCTGCTCGATGCCGAACGAAATCGCCCGGCCCGCGTGGACGCGGCGGAAGCCGGCAACGCGTTCGTCGTCCGCGTTGAGCACCGCCGTGCCGCCGGCGCCGAGCGATTCGATCAGCTCCCGTTTCGCCGCGGCCACGCCGTCAACCGAATCGAAATGGCCCACGTGAGCCGCGCTGACGTTGGTCACGATGCCCGCGTCGGGCCGGGCAATCGCGGCCAGGCGGCGAATCTCGCCGGAATGGTTCATGCCCATCTCGAGCACGGCCGCGCGGGCGCGGTCTTCGATGCGCAGGATGGAAAGCGGCAACCCCAATTCGTTGTTCAGGTTGCCCTCCGTCTTCGAGACGGGGAAAGCTTCGCCCAACAGGGCCGCGGTGATTTCTTTGGTTGTCGTTTTGCCGTTGCTGCCGGTGACGGCAACCGCCGACCCGCCCCAATGCCGCCGCGCCGCGCTTGCCAGACGGCGCAGCGCCTCGGCCGGGTCGGCGGCGCGAAACGCAGCGCCGCCGACCGCCGGCCGGCCGGCCTCGACGACCGCGGCGGCTGCTCCCGCGGCGAACGCCTGCTTGATGTAGTCGTGGCCGTCGTGATTCGGCCCGCGAACGGCGAAAAACAGATCGCCCGGCTGCAGCGTCCGAGAATCGATCGAGAAGCCCGTTGCAACCCCTGTCGTCGAGGCGGCTTCCGGCTTGGCCCCCAGCCACTCTCCGATCTGCGCCAGAGATAGCTTCATCGCCGCCCGTACCCCAATTCGCGCAGCGTCCGCCGCGCCGTTTCCCGGTCGTCGAACGGCAGCTTGACGCCGCCGGCGTCCTGATAGGTCTCGTGGCCCTTGCCTGCAATGAGCACGATATCCTTTGGGCGCGCATGCTTCAGAATCGTTCGGATCGCCATCGCCCGCTCTTGCTCGATGGCGTAGGCCGCCGATACTTCCAGCAGCCCTGCCTGCGCGTCGCTGATGATCTGCGCCGGGCTTTCGGTGCGCGGATTGTCGGAAGTCAGCAACACCCAGTCGCTCAACTTTCCCGCGGCGCGGCCCATGGCCGGCCTCTTCGCGCGGTCGCGGTCGCCGCCGCAGCCGAAAAGCGTCAAAACCCTGCCGGATGCGCCCCGGCGGGACAAAATCGCGCGCGCCGACTCGACCGCCCGCCGCAGCGCGTCGGGGGTATGCGCGTAATCGACAATCACCAGGAACGGCTGCCCCTCATCGACGGGTTCGAAGCGCCCGGGCACGGCCGGCGTTTCGCGCAGCCCGCGCTCGATTTGCTCACGAGAAACCCCGAGCGTCAAGGCCGCCGCGATTGCCGCCAGGATGTTGCCGACGTTGAACGCGCCGTACAACCGCGAGGCAACGCTTATCTTGCCCGCCGGCGTTTCGGCGGTGAACCTGACGCCCTCGAAACCGGTTTCGACGGCCGTTGCCGCTACGTCCGCGGCGGGCGTCCGCCCATACGACAGGGTCTCGGATTTGCTGCCGCGCAACAGTCCGCGCCCCATCTCGTCGTCGATGTTGACCGCGGCGAACTTGGGCGCGGCGCCCCCGGCGCCTTCGAACAACCGCCGCTTGGCCGCGGCATAGTCGGCCATGTTGCCGTGGAAATCCAGATGGTCTTGCGACAGGTTGGTGAAGACCGCCGTATGGAAGTCCATGCCGAACACCCTGCCGATTTCGAGCCCGTGCGAGGAAACTTCCATCGTGGCGTCCGAGCCGCCGATATCGCGCAACTCGGCCAGAAAACGAACGATATCCAGCGATTCGGGAGTGGTGTTGACCGCCGGCGCGGCGCGGTCGCCGACGCGGTGCTCGATCGTGCCGAGCCGCGCCGTGACCCTTCCCGCGGCGCGCAAAAGCGAGTCGATCAGATAAACGGTCGTGGTCTTTCCGTTGGTGCCGGTGACGCCGGTCAGCCGCAAGCTTCGGTCGGGCCGCCCGTAAAACCGCAGCGCGGCCGAAGCCAGGGCGCGGCGCCCGTGCCGCACCGTTGCCCAACGGTCTTCGAAGCCCTTTTCGGCGGCCCGCTCGCTGACGATCGCCGCGGCGCCGGCCGCGGCCGCCTGGGGAATGAAGCTGTGTCCGTCAACGCGCTCGCCGGGGAAAGGAAAAAAAGCGTTGCCCGGCCGTATCTTGCGCGAATCGTATTGCAGCCCGGCGATGCGCAGGGGCGGAACTTCGCCGATCGATGCGCCTGCCAGCATTTCGTCGAGACTCATCCCCCGCCGCTCGTTTCCGCGGCGCCTACCGCCCGCGCGCTCCTCTGCGCCGCCGCCCGCGCCAGCAAAACCTTGACCACCGCCCCGCGCGTCAGGGGCGTGTTCGGTCTCGGCGATTGATGCCGCACCAGTCCGTGGCCGTCCGCGTTGAGGGCAACGCCTATCCTGACGGCCAGCTTGAGAGCTTCGCGCATCGACATCCCGCGGAAATCGGGAGTCGTCAGGTCGGCAACCCGCACCGCGGCCTTCTCTTCTGTCGGGGAATTGCCGCCGTCCTCTTGCGCCGCCCCGGTCTGGGCTCCTTGCGCAGCCACCAGAATGTGGCCGTCGGCGTCCGCGGCCGAAACTTCGGCTTCGTCCTCCGCAACGAAATCGGCCAGCAGATGGTCGGGGATTTCAGGCGGACGCCCGGGCTTGCGCTCCTGGGAATAACTCGGCGCAACGTCAAGATAACGCAAGGCTTGCCGTACAACCCTGGGGAATACGGGAGCCGATATTCTGCCGCCGTAATACTCCCTGCCGCGCGGAGCGTCGAGCACCACGACGCCGACCAGAACAGGGTCGTTGACCGGCGCGAATCCGCAGAAGCTCGCGACGTAGGTGCCGTCTTTGTAAGACCGCGTTTCGGGGTTGATCATCTGCGCCGTACCGGTCTTGCCGCCGACTCGGTAGCCGGGAATTTGCGCCAGCCGCCCCGTCCCCGAAGCCACGACGCGCTCCAGCATGGCGCGCATGGTGGTCGCGGTGGTCGAGCTGAGTACGCGCACTTTCGACGCATGTTCGAAAGGAGTCGTTACCCCGCGATGGTCGCGCACGGCCTGCAAGATGCGCGGCTGCACCAGGTAGCCGTCGTTGGCGATGATCGAGAACAGACGCGCCATCTGCAGCGCCGTGACGCCGACTTCCTGCCCCATCGAAATCGAGGCCAGCGAATCGGAATGCCAGCGGGTGAGAGGACGCACAAGCCCGCCGGTTTCTCCCGGCAGGGTGATGTCGGTGAAGCGCCCGAATCCGAACCGCCGCACGTAGCGGTACATCGCGCCGCTGCCGACGCGCATGCCCACCTTGATAATCCCCACGTTGCTCGATTTCGCCAGCACGTCGGCCAAGCTCAACATGCCGAAAGGCTTGTGATCGCGAATGCGCCGCCTGCCGATATTGATGCCGCCCAATTCGCAGTCGAAAAGGTCGTTCGGCTCGGCTACCCCTTCCTCGATCGCCGCGGCCGCGGTGACGATCTTGAAAGTCGAGCCGGGCTCGATCATGTGGCTGACGGCGAAATTCCTGCGCTTTTCGATATCTTCCTGCGTGCGCGCGGTGCGGTTGGGGTCGAACGGCGGCCAGTTGGCCATGGCCATGATTTCACCCGTCTTCGGCTGCATCAGGACAATGGTTCCCGCCCGTGAAACCGAGTTTTCGACGGCGCGCTTGAGCTCGAGCTCGGCCAGACTCTGGATGCGCAGATCGAGCGTCAGCAACAGATCGTCGCCGCGCACCGGCGCGCGCAATTCCTGGCTCTTGTAATGCTGGCGCCGCGCGTCGTATTGCACCAGCCGGACGCCGTCCGCCCCGCGCAATTGCTTGTCGAAATAGAACTCCAGCCCCGATTGGCCGTCATGGTCGATGCCCACCGCGCCAAGCACTTGGGCGGCTACCGCGCCCTTCGGGTAGTAGCGCTTGCCTTCCTCTTCGTAATGCAGCGCCTTGAGTCCCAATTGCCGCACCCGTTCGACCTCGGCGGGGTCGGCCAGCCGCTTGACCCATTGAAACTTCCGGCCGGCGAACTTCCGGCTCAGCTCCGCTTCGTCGAGTTGCAGGATGTCGGCCAGCATGCGCACGGCGACTTGCGGATTGGCGATTCTCTTGGGGAAAACGCCGATCGACTGCACCGGCGTGCTCAACGCCAACTCCGCGCCCGTGCGGTCGTAAATACCGCCGCGGTCGGCGCGGATGTCCACTTCGCCTTCCTGCTGGTTGACCGCCTTGGCCGTCAGCCGGTCGGCTTGGCGCACCTGAAAATCCCAAAGGCGGACGACCACGAGGCCGAACCACAACGACGCGGCCAAGCCGAAAAAATAGATGCGAAACAAGCGCCGCCGGTTCGCGGCAACGGAAGGCT
This sequence comes from Bryobacterales bacterium, assembly GCA_965242705.1. Classification (GTDB taxonomy): domain Bacteria; phylum Acidobacteriota; class Terriglobia; order Bryobacterales; family UBA6623; genus CATQHP01. The sequence continues at coordinate 1,324,321 of OZ251486.1, read as the reverse complement.
CCCGCAAGTCATCCCTTGCCGGCGCGCCGCTCATTCTCTGCACGAACCTTGTCATCGACTTGCTTCAATGCATGGCTTCCAACACTCCCTGCGGATGCGTCCGGCCAAGGGAATATCCGATCAATCGCCTTCCGTCAAAAGTTGAGCCAGCGCGTTATCCATGCTCGCCGGCGGAAGCGTCCGGTCCTGCCACAGATAGTCTTCCGAGCGCGGTTCGATGAACCCCTCTTGCGCGGCCAACTCCTTCACCCGCTGCGGATGAGCCAACTGGCCGCGGCGCACGGTAAGCTGGCGCTGCACCATCGTCAGTTCCCTGACCTGCCGATTCAGTTCGGCGGTCCGGTATCCCGACTGTCGAATCCAGGCGCGCGGCCCGTACCCGATCAACAAGGTCAGCGCCGCCGCCAGGCCAAGGGACACGAAGCCCCGCAGCGAGCGCTTGTCGGCCGGGTCGCTGCGGTACGCCACCTTGTCGTTGTCGATCTGCTTGACGAAAAAAGCCACCTCCTCCAGCGGCAGAGGCCGCGTGGCCCCGGCCCGCCGGGAAAGTCCGGCTCGGATGTTGCGCCCGGCCCGGACGCCGTCGTAGGTGAAACCACCTGCCCATTTGTTCGACGGCGCCTCGGGCGCGGACTTGGTCGCTGACAACATATGCTTCTCCATTGCGTCACACAATCCTTGTTGATCGATGAGGCCCTTATATTTCGCGGTCCGTTCGGCGAACCGCGCGCAGCTTGGCGCTGCGGCTGGGCGGATTTTCATCGACCTCTTCCGCCGAGGGGCGCATCGCGCCCTTCAGCAAAACTTCGTAGGTTCCGGCGGCGGCCCCGCCGCGGAACGATTGCTTCACCAGCCTGTCTTCGCCGCTGTGAAAGCTCACCGCGACGAAACGCCCGTTCGGAGCGAGCAGCGCGGGCGCCGCGCCCAACAGCTTGCGCAACTCGCCCAACTCGTCGTTTACGGCCATGCGCAAGGCCTGAAAGGTCTTCGTCGCCGGATGCGCGCGCCGTTTCGGTTGGCGCGCCGCGGCGCGGGCCGCGATCTCGGCCAAATGCCGCGTGTTTTTCACCGGACGCGCGCGGACAATGGCCGCGGCGATCTGCCGGCTGCGGCGCTCGCCCCCCAATTGGTAAATCAGATCGGCCAGAACGGTTTCATCGCAGGTGTTGACGATGTGCTCGGCGCGCAGGCTCCGCGAGCGATCCATACGCATGTCCAGCGGCCCCTCGGCGCGAAAGCTGAAACCCCGCTCGGAGTCGTCGAGCTGCATGCTCGAAAGACCGAGATCGGCGACGATGCCGTCCAGCGGCGCGCAGTCCTTGACCGCCCGGGCAATATCGCCGTAGCTGCCGTGATAGAACGATACCTTCCGCTCAAACCCCTCGAAACGCCCGCGGCAAACGGCAAGCGCCTCCGCGTCGCGGTCGATCAACACCAGCCGCCCATTTTCCAGACGGCGCAAAATCATGTCCGCGTAGCCGCCGGCGCCGGCCGTGCAGTCGCAATACGCTCCGTCCGGCAAAACGCGCAGATATTGCTCCGTTTCCCGCAGCATGACCGGATAGTGGCTCATTTCCCGCTCCGCTAGAATCCGTAATCCGCCGCGCGGCTCAACTCGTCCGTGGAAAGCTCGTTCGCCGCCGCCTCGACCTCGTAATTCGCCGCGCTCAGCACGAACATGTGGTTCGATTGCCACTGGATCTTCACTTCGCCCCTCATGCCTGCCGAGTCCCGCAACACGGCAGGCACGAGGAAGCGTCCCTGGTTGTCCAAGGTATTTTCGGCCCCGTAACGGTTGGCCTGAAACAGAATCTTGTTCTTCGCCGCGCCGTCCGCCGCCTGATTGCCGGCGGCCGATCTGTCCGCTAATATGGTCTCCACGGCCGCCCATTCCCGGATCGGGAAAATTCTGACGGCCTTGCCGTCGAGGCTCGTGATGAAAACCTCTCCGCTCGCGTATTCCTCTTTCAAGCGCCGCCGCACCAGGGACGACACCTTCAGCCGGCCCTTGGGGTCAACGTTGCCTGACTGCGCTCCGCGAAACATGTCGGTCAAAAAGTCGAAAGGTGAAATCCGTCAGAATGTCGGCGTCTCAATGGCTTGACCACTTCCAAACCACTTGTGATCACTTTCATCCACTTTTGACCACCTATTTTGAGTGTCTGCCGAAAAAGTTGTCAAGCGCGCGGAGCGATTTTTTCGCAGCCCCCTGAAGATTGACTAAATCTTGTGAAAGTTTTTTTCTGAACTACAATATGTAGTATTTTGTTGCCGCCAAGCGGGCTGAAAACGAGGCGCATTCCCGCCCGTTTTCGCGCTGCCAAGCGGTCGAACCGGGCGTCGAGCGGCGCGACCGCCGCCCAACTCTCGCCCCGCCGCGCCGCCGGCCCGCAACCGCGGCGCAGCCGCCCGGTTTCGCTTCGCGAATTCCCGCTTGACCGGCGCCCCGCGGTCGAAAATCGACGGATGGGCGCAGATATTTTTCAGGTCAGGAGCTTTTTCAGGTCAGGGCTTGCGCCGCCACGTATAGCTTTGGGGGTCGAAGTCGAATGCGCGCTTGGGCGGCGCCGCCGGCGCGTTGCGCGCGGGCAGCCGCCGCCTGTGCCGCTCGACAACCGCGGCATGGGCCGGGTCGGCGGCCAAGTTCGTCCACTCGTTGGGGTCGCTCGCGTGGTCGTACAACTCCTCGCCGCCGTCGGCGTAACGGATGTAGCGGTAGCGTTCCGAGCGGACGGCGTGGTTGCCGCGGCCGAAGGTCATCACCGCCGGGCGCGTCCATTCCCGCTGCGGGTCTTCGAGCAGCGGACGCAGACTGACGCCCTCGAGCGCAGCGCGCGGCGGCAGGCCGCTCAGGTCGAGCATGGTCGGGTACAGATCGAGCAGGCTGACGGGCCGCGTGGAGACGGTTTTCGGCCGGGTGACCCCCGGCGCAACAACGGCCAAAGGAACGCGCGTCGAACGTTCCCAGAGCGTATTTTTGGCGAAGTGGTGCTTTTCGCCGAAGTGGTAGCCGTGGTCCGACCAGAACACGATGATCGTATTCTCCGCGTAGGCGCTGCGGTCGAGGGCGTCGAGCAGGCGGCCGATCAGCGCGTCGGCGTGGCGGATGCAAGCCGTGTAGGCGCGCACCACCTCGTTGAGGTCGCCGTGTTCGACAATCAGTTCCAGGTCGTCCGTGCGGTAGGCCGCCATTTTGCGGCCCGCCGGCGGCACGTCGTCGAGGTCGCCGGGCTTGTCCAGCGGAACCGGCGCTTCGCCCGGCCCGACCGCGTCGTACCGCGCCCGCGGCGCGTACAGCGGAAGATGCGGCTGGAACAGCCCCGCGGCAAGAAAAAACGGGCGATCGTGCTTGCGCGCCAGGAACTCCTCGGCCCAACGGACCATTGCCCCGTCGCCCATCTCCATGTCCGCGCGGTCGAGCGGCCCCCAGTCGAAGCTGGCGATATGGTCGGGCCGGCGGTAGGGAACCAGAAAGCCCGAGGTCTTCAGATCGTTCACCAAATCGAAGTACTCGTCCCACGAATCGGGCGGGTTGAAGCCGGCGGTGTGGTGAAAGACCTTGCCGCCGCCCGCCGCGTAGTAGCCGTTGTCCTTGAAATAGCGCGGCAGCATCACGGCCTCGGGCAGGTTCGGCTTCCACCATTCGCCGTTGCCGTAGATTCCCGTGGTCGAGGGGCGCAGCCCCGAGAGAATGGCCGTGCGCGAAGGGTTGCATTTCGGCGAAGGCGCGTGCGCATTGGCGAAAAGCGTTCCCCGCGCGGCGAGGCGGTCGATGTGCGGCGTTCGCGCCGGCTCATGACCCAGAGCGCCGACCCAGTCGTTCATGTCGTCCACGCTGAGGAACAGCACGTTCGGCCGTTCCGCGCGCGCCGTCCCGGACGCCAACCAGAGGCAGGCCGCCGCGGTCAGCAGCCGCGCCGCCGCAATGTTTCGTCTCATGTTTTGCCTCCCTTGAGCAAATCCAGCGGAAAACGCGCCAAGCGGATGCCCTCGTAAGCGTGTTGCTCTCCGCCCTCGTAAAGCAGCCCGACCGCGCCGCCGGGCAGCCGCGCCAGACTCGAATAGGCCGCCGGGCCGGCGTGAACCGGCAGTTTCGCCGGCCACGTCCGCCCGTCGTCGCGGCTCAGGCGCACCGTCATGCGCACGCGCTTGCCCCGTTCGCGCGAGATCGGCGGGCTGGGGTTGGCGAAGAGCAGCGCCCCGCCACCGGCCTCGTCGGGCCATGAATAGCGGATCAGGCTCGCCTGCGCTTGCGGATCCCCCAGATGCGCGTCGAAGCGCGGCGAAGTCCACGTCTCCCCGCCGTCATCGCTGAAGGCGATCGCGCGGTATCCGCTGCGCTCTTCGTTGGTGAACGACTGGCTGCGCATGTTCATCATCAGGCGCCCGCCGCGCAGCTCGACGACCTGGCTCTCGTTGCACGCCGGAGCAATGACCGAGCTTCGCCGCCACGAGCCGCCGCCGTCGTCGGAGAAAATCACGTGGGCGGCGAACCCGTTCTTTTCCGAAGTATGGTTCGCCGGAACGACGATGCGCCCGGCGCGCCTGCCGTTGCGTATCTGAATCGCCGTTCCCGGCCCGGTGGCGTACCACAGCCAATCGCCGCCCTTGGCCTGCGCCGTGATGTCCCGCGCGGGAGCCCATGTTTTGCCGTCGTCGTCGGAATGCGTCAGATAGACCCTGCGCGTGCCCTTCGCCGTCCCGCGGTGCAGGTCGCGGCCGTTGTCGCCGCCGAGGTTCCAGGTCATCGGCAGCAGAATGCGCCCCGTGCGCGCGTCGATAACCGGACACGGGTTGCCGCAAGTGTTGTCCCCGTCGCGCCAAACGACCCGCGGCGGCGACCACGCGGCGCCCTCGTCGTCCGAGCGCTTGACGACAAGGTCGATGGCCCCGCTGTCGCCGCGGCCGTTCCGGCGGCCTTCGCAAAACGCCAGCAGCGTCCCTTGCGGCGTGGGCAGCAGCGCGGGGATGCGGTAGGTATGGTAACCGTCTTCGCCGGCGGCGAACGCGATGCGCCGGTCGATGCCCCGCCGCTGCGCAAGAGCGGCGCCCGAAAGGCAGGCCGCGGTGAACGCCCGCCGCGTGATTGCCCCTGGAATCGTCATGGCTGCGTAATCGTCATGGCTGCATCGTATCCTGACGGGGCTTCCCGTCGCCGGCCGCGGGCGCCGCTTCGATAATCGCGGCCGGGTGCGGGGCGGCGTCGATGGATGAAAGGTAATCGAAACCGGCCTCGCGCAGCAGCTCTTTCCATTCCGTTTCGGTGCGCTCCCTTCCGCCGGTTGCGACCAGCATGTTGAGATCGCTCATCAGCCTCTGCTCGAGCTCCGCGTCGGGCCGGTCGATGACCTCCGGCAAGACCGACTCGACAAGCAGCAGTCGGCCGCCGGCGGGCAGGGCGGCGCGGCAACGGCGCAAGATGGCCGCGGCCTGCTCGTCCGCGTAGCCGTGCAGCACGCTCTTCAGAACATGCGCGTCCGCGCCGCTCGGGATGCGCTCGAGCAGATCGGCCGCGCGGAAATCGCAGCGCGCCTCGAGACCTTCGGCGGCCAGCCGGGCGGCCGCCTTTTCGACGGCTTCGGGACGATCGACGAGCATGGCGCGCGTATGGGGGCAGGCCTGGAGAATCGCCGAAGCCAGGGCGCCTCCGCCGCAGCCGAGATCGGCGATCGTGCGGTATCGGCTGAAATCCCACGCCCGGACGATGGGCATGTAGTCTTCCGCGGGAGCCGTGCCCATCACGGCGCGGAAAATTTGCGGCGCCTCGGGGTCTTCCGCCCAGCGCCCGGCCTCGCCCGCGGGCCGCGCCTCCCGCGCCGGTTTCCCCTGTCGGACGCATTCGCCCAGCCGGCGCCAGTCGTCGGCGAGCAGGTCGGCCCAGAAAACAACCGCCGCCCATTCCGAGCGCGGGTCGTCCTTGCGCAGCGGCAGGCCGCGTTCCGTCAGCCGGAAAAAGCCGGGCCGCGTCTCGGCGGCCACGCCGAAGCTCGCCAGCGCGCGCAGCAAGCGGCGCAGAGCGGCCGGGTCGGCGCGGCAGGCCGCGGCCAACTCCTCCGCGCAGCGTTCGCCGGGGCCGAGAGCGTCGGCGACGCCCAGCCGCGCCGCGGCGCAAAGCGCGCGGCTGCGAAAATAGCCCATCGCCGCCGCCGTCAGGCTCTCGCCGCTCGATTCAGCCGCCATCGCCGCCTCTCAGGAAACGCGCCCGCCCCGCCGCCGCGCGCCTCCGCTTGAGGCATTGTAATACCGCAAGCCGCCGCCTTCTTGCGTTAAAATCAACAGGTTGCCGCAACGACAAGTCAAAAGTAGGATGCCATGCCAAAGAACCTGATTGAACCGGATTATATCCCGCCCGGCGAGATCGATGAGGACGCCGACGACGTTGCCGTAGCTTTGCAGCGTCTTCGCGACTCCACCGACCCGGTTTTGGACTGGGAAATCGTCAAATGGGACCTCCTCGGCCCGGATGCAACGGATTGTTCCGCAATCGAAAAGCCGCCTTCGGGAAACCGCGCATGAAAAAGCTCGTTGCAGGCGATCCGCAGACGCGCTCGGCGGACATCCTCGCCGAGAACGTCGAGCGCCTGAAGGCGCTGTTTCCCGAAGCCTGCGCCGAAGGCAAGATCGACTTCGAGACGCTGAAGCAGCTTCTCGGCGGCGAGGTCGAAAAGCGCGAGGAGAAGTACGGCCTGAACTGGCGCGGCAAGCGCCGCGCCCGCCAACTCGCCCTGACGCCTTCGATGGGTACGCTGCGCCCCTGCCCCGAGGAAAGCGTCGATTGGGAAACGACCCAAAACCTGATGATCGAGGGCGACAACCTGGAAGTGCTCAAGCTGCTGCAAAAGAGCTACGCCCGAAAAGTGAAAATGATCTATATCGACCCGCCGTATAACACGGGCAAGGATTTCGTGTACCCCGACAACTACCGCGACAATATGCGGAATTACCTGGAGTTGACGGGGCAGATCGACGGCGAGAACCGCAAACTGTCGTCCAACCCCGAAGCCTCGGGCCGGTTTCATACCGACTGGCTGAATATGATATATCCGCGGTTGAGATTGGCAAAATATCTACTTCGAAGCGACGGTGTGATTTTCATCAGTATCGACGACGGCGAACTGCCTTCAGTGCGTCTTGCTGCGGATGATATTTTCGGTGAAGAAAATTTCCTTGCTTGCTTTATATGGAAGAGCAGGCAGAACAAAGATAATCGGACGCTTACAGGCGCTTCGATCGATCACGAATATGTGGTTTGTTACGGCAACAAAATCAGAGGGGCTGCTCGCGATCGAAGCCGGTATTCTAATCCGGATGGAGACTCCCGCGGCGATTGGATCAGCGCCAACATGGTAGGGATTGCTACGGCTGACAGGCGTCCGAACCTGCATTACGATCTGGTTAATCCCGGCACCGGCATTAACTACGGCTGCCCCAGGATGGGATGGAGATACGACCGTAATACGATGACTCGGCTGATTGAAGAACAAAGAATACTATGGCCGGCTAATGCCGGCGGGCGGCCGCGGCGCAAGGCTTTCCTTTCAGAGATGGAGTCCGGTTTTACCGGATTCTCTACATTCATCGGCGACGATGTATTCACGCGAGACGGTACGGCCGATATCGATGCCATGTTCGATGTCCGGTTTTTCAATTTCCCCAAACCGGTGAAGCTGATCAAGACCTTGATTGAACAGGGTTCGGATGGTGATGATATCATGCTTGATTTTTTTGCAGGTTCCGGCGCTGCGGGTCATGCGGTAATGGCCCAAAACGCTGTCGATAGCGGCAATCGCCGCTACATTCTTGTTCAACTACCCGAACCTTTGAGTCCGGAGAATAGAGACCAGAAGACCGCAGCCGATTTCTGCGGCAAGCTCGGCAAGCCGCGCAACATCGCCGAACTCACCAAGGAACGCCTGCGCCGCGCCGGAAACAAGGTGCGGAAGGAAAATCCGATGTTCGCCGGCGATCTCGGCTTCCGCGTTTTCAAGCTCGACACGTCGAATATCCGCGCCTGGGAGCCGGCCCCGGACGGCCTGAAAGAAACGCTGCTCAACAGCGTCGAACACCTCAAGACCGACCGCAGCGAGCAGGATATCCTCTATGAGGTGCTGCTCAAGCTGGGATTCGACCTCTGCGCGCCCATCGAGACGCGCGGCGTCGCGGGCAAAACCGTCCACTCCATCGGAGCGGGCGCGCTGTTCGTCTGCCTCGACAAGAGCATCGCGCGGAAAGAAGCCGAGCCGCTGGGGTTCGGCATAGCCGCGTGGCGCGAGCGGTTGGCGCCCGCCGAAGTCAGCACCGCGGTCTTCCGCGACAGCGCCTTCGCCAACGACGCGGCCAAAACCAACCTGGCTGCTATACTGGAGCAGCACAAGATCAGAAACGTGCGGAGCTTGTGACCAATACTGCTGAAGATAGGTGGACGGAATTGCGCTAACATGAAATGGGCCGGAGTGAAATCCAAGGAAAGTAGCGGCGATATGGGAAGGGGAAGCATGTCCATAACGGAGCCTCAAGCGAAGGTCGCAACGCGCCGTGTGATTGATGAGGCAGCGCTGCCCCAAATCGACGCAGATGACTTCGCGCGGCGTTTCGCCTTGCGCGCGGAAAGGCTAATGTGGCTACTCGGTGCCGGTGCATCAGCCTCTGCGGGCCTTCCCACTGCCATTGATATGGTGTGGGAATTCAAGCAGAAATTATTTGTCAGTCAACGAAAAGTGTCGCGCCAAACTGTAACGGATCTATCAAATTCGGTTGTTCGGATGAAATTGCAAGATCATATTGATTCCCTAGGGCATTTGCCTTGCGATGGAGATCCTAACGAGTACGCTGCACTATTTGAAGAGGTGTATTCATCCGAAGCAGATCGGCGTGTCTATATGGATGCCAAGATGGCCGGTGCGAAGCCGTCATACGGGCACTTGGCGCTTGCCATACTAATGCGTGCGCAGCGCACCCGATTGGTATGGACAACAAACTTCGATGCTCTGGTAGCCGATGCTTGCGCTAAAATCTATGACACCACTGGTTCGTTAACCACTGTGGATCTCGATGCGCCAAGCCGAGCGGCGCAGGTTATTGACGACGAGCGATGGCCTCTGGAGGTCAAGCTGCATGGCGATTTCCGTTCGCGAAGCCTTAAGAACACATCCGATGAACTACGGCAGCAAGACGCTCTCTTGAGAAAAAAACTCATTGATTCATGCCAAAGATTTGGGCTTGTAGTAGTTGGGTATAGCGGTCGTGACGATTCTGTTATGAATGCTTTTGATGAAGCATTGCAATTTCAGGGTGTTTTCCCAGCCGGACTGTTCTGGCTGCACCGTGGGGAATATCCTCCGTTGCCTCGCGTTCGCCAACTATTGACCAAGGCAGACGAGAAAGGGATAGAAACGGCACTGGTGCCAATAGAGAATTTCGATGAGGTGCTGCGCGATCTGATTCGCCTTATCGACGACATCGATACTACAGAACTTGACGCTTTTGCTAAAGAACGGCCGCGGTGGAGTAGCGCACCACGTCCAGCCGGTAGAACCAGCTGGCCCGTAGTGCGTCTTAATGCTCTTCCTGTCATTCTCAGACCGAGTGTGTGCAGGCGTATCGACTGCAATATCGGCGGTACTGTCGAGGTGCGCGAAGCAATAGAACAGGCCGGTGTAAACGCGATTGCTGCTCGTTCTCGAACAGGCGTATTAGCGTTCGGCGCCGACGCCGATTTGCGGACATCCTTTAAGGCATATGGAATCAGAGAATTCGATGTCCATACGCTTGAGGTTAAGCGACAGAAATATGACTCCAATGAGCGGGGTCTCCTGCGTGAGGCCTTGACTAATGCGCTTGTTCGCCGGTGCGGCCTGAAAGCGATCCGGCGTCGCAATACGGATTTATTGACTCCTGTCAACTCAGAAGAAAGCACTTGGAAGCCGTTGAAAAAGCTGGTGGGGTCGATTACAGGAAAAATCGATAACAATCAAGAGTTAGGATGGCAAGAAGGTATCGGCATCCGACTGGATTGGGCCGATGATCGTCTTTGGCTGTTGATTGAACCGCGCACTGTGTTCGATGGTGTCACCGACGATAACAAAATGACTGCTGCAAGTTTTTCTCGTACGCGCACTGTCAAGCGTTACAACAGAGATCTTAACGAACTGTTCGAATTTTGGGCTCAACATTTGGCTCAAAACGGCGTTGAGCTTCGAGCATTGGGAATAAGCGACGGAATCGACGCCATCTACAAGCTTTCGCCGATTACTGGTTTTTCGCGGAGGATTGGCGCATGAATAGCAGTATCTCCCCGCATGTATTGTTTCCCGAAGCAAGACTGGCTTTTCATCCTGACAGAGCATCGGATTGTCATATCCATCCCCTACGTGGTCTGCTGCGGTTTGGCCCATATTCAGCAGGTTGGGTGCATGACCCAATCCGAGTTGCTACTCTAGCCCCTGCTGGGGAAAGTAACCGCCTCTATACGTTCATGAAACGGCTTAGCACAGTGCAGACGCCGAAGGAGCGCAGCGATTATCTCCCCCAGTGGCCGGGTTTCCGACAGGTTTTTGGCTTGAACGTGCAAGCAGCACCCGATAGTTGCCACATCGAGCTTGATCGAAAGCTTGAAACTGAATTTAGTAACTCATCAAGGCCGCATATTGTGCTGGCTGACCGACTGGTCCGAGCTATTCAACGTCTTCAGGGATATTGGACCGAGTTCGATGTTGTTTTTATTTATATCCCTCAGCGGTGGACTCCGGGCTATATCGGAAAACCGGACGAGGACTTCGATCTCCATGACCACTTAAAGGCTACAACGGCGGCACTTAGAATGCCTATTCAGATTGTAAGAGAAAATGGGGCACTTAATTACCGTTGCCAAGCCAGTGTCATGTGGCATATTGGTTTGGCGCTCTACGTTAAAGCTGGTGGAATCCCATGGAAACTTGCGGAGACCGATCCGGAAACGGCATATATCGGAATTTCATATGCGATTCGTCCAAGGGTATCGGATACGCCGCATTTTGTCACATGTTGCAGCCAAGTATTCGATGAAGAGGGTTCCGGTCTGGAGTTCGTTGCTTATAATGCCCGCGAGATCGAAGTGCAACGTGAAAATCCATTCCTGTCGCGTACTGAAATGTTTCGGATCATGACACGATCACTGAATCTTTACCGGAAACGCCATGCTGGACGGTCACCTCGACGGGTAATGGTGCATAAGAACACTGAGTTTAAACCAGATGAAATCGAAGGCTCCATGGAGGCTTTTCATCTCTGTGAATCGGTGGATCTGGTGCAGGTTATTGAAGATGTTGGCTGGCGTGGCGTTCGTATTGCCTCCCCTCGCGGGAGTGCTGCGAAAGGGATACCTGCAGCCTATCCTGTTTCGCGAGGAACTCTGATTGGTCTTGGGCCGCGGGATGCACTTCTTTGGACACACGGTGACGTGCAAGGCATCCGTAACAAGGGATCTTATTTTCAAGGCGCTAGCAGCACCCCTCGTCCGGTGCGTTTGGTGCGTCATGCCGGGCATGGGCCGTGGGACGACACGGCGCGCGCGGTCCTGGGGCTTTCAAAAATGAACTGGAACAATGATGCTCTCTACGATCCGCTGCCGGTTACTATGGGATATGCGAAAGTGCTTGCACGGGTTGTCAAACGTATGCCAAGCTTGAAGCAAACACCCTATCAATTCCGATTTTTTATGTAAATGGGTCGTATTGTGCAAACCATGAAGATTGCCTTAAATCCAAATTTGATCTCAAATCGATAAGGTTGAGCCATGTATGTAAGGACGTGCTATGGACAGATATAAAGCGTTGACTTTGCTGCGGATACACAAACCCGTGCCGGCGCATCGGTTCGGTGTTGTCGATATGGCGCCTTTCCGGGGTTCAGTTCTATCTGGAATATCTGCGGGCCGCCCCGTCGATCTGATCACGAACAAGGCGCTGCGCTTGGAGTTGCGGCCGTATGTCGAGAAAGAGGCCGTTCATGTGTATTGAACCGGCATCCCAACGATGAAACTCCATTTCGAGCCCGATCTCGATTTTCAGCTTCAGGCGGTTGAGGCCGTTTGCGATCTGTTTTGCGGGCAGGAGGCCTGCCGCACCGAGTTCGCCGTCGCGGGCAACCCAGCGGATCGCCAGGAGCCTCTCGGCTTTGCCCGGAACAACATCGGCATCGGCAACGGGTTGACCTTGCTCGACGAGGAAATCCTCAAAAACCTTCAGGCCGTCCAGCTTCGCAACGGCCTGCCGCGTTCCGAGAGACTCGAGTCCGGCGACTTTACCGTGGAAATGGAGACGGGAACCGGCAAGACCTACGTCTATCTGCGCACGATCTTCGAGCTGCGCAAGCGCTGCGGCTTCACCAAGTTCGTTATCGTCGTCCCTTCGGTGGCGATCAAGGAAGGCGTGTACAAGTCGCTGCAGATTACCGAAGACCACTTCCGTTCGCTCTATGCGGGGACGCCCTTCGAGTACTTCCTCTACGATTCGGCGAAGCTGGGGCAGGTGCGCAACTTCGCCGCAAGTCCGCAGATCCAAATCATGGTCGTAACCGTCGGCGCCATCAACAAGCGGGACGTGAACAACCTCTACAAGGGCAGCGAGAAGATCGGCGGCGAGAAACCCATCGATCTGATCCGCGCCGTGCGCCCCGTGCTGATCGTCGATGAGCCGCAGAGCGTGGACGGCGGCTTGCAGGGCCGCGGCAAAGATGCGCTTGCGGCCATGAATCCGCTCTGCTCGCTGCGTTACTCGGCGACGCACGCGGACAAGCGCCAAATGGTCTATCGGCTGGACGCCGTCGACGCCTACGAGCGCAAGCTGGTCAAGCAGATCGACGTGTCGGCGGCCACGGTCGAGGACGCGCACAACAGACCCTACGTGCGCCTGCTTTCGACGCAGAACAGGCGCGGCGTCATCGGCGCCAAAGTCGAGCTCGACGTGGAGACGGCCGGGCGGGTGCGCCGCCGGGAAGTCAGCGTGCAAGACGGCGAAGACCTCGAGGAGACCACCCGCCGCGCGGTTTACCGCGGCTGCCGCATCGGCGAGATTCGCGTCGAAAAGGGCAACGAGTTCGTCGAACTCCGCGCGCCCGGCGGCGAGGAATACCTCAGGCCGGGCGATGAGCGGGGCGGCGTAGATGTCCTCGCCGTGCATCGCGAGATGATCCGCCGCACCATCGGCGAGCATCTCAAAAAGGAAAAACGCCTGCGCCCGCAGGGGATCAAGGTGCTCAGCCTCTTTTTCATCGACGCCGTGGAGCGCTACCGCAAGTACGACGAAGAGGGCAACGCGGTCAAGGGAGAGTACGCGCGGATATTCGAGGAAGAGTACCGGCGTCTGGCCGGTCATCCGGACTACCGCGCGCTGTTTCAGGAAGGCGATCTTGCCGCGTCGGTCGAAGAAGTCCACAACGGCTACTTTTCCATCGACAGGAAGGGCGGCTGGACGGATACGGCCGAGAACAACCAGGCCGGCCGCGAAAGCGCCGAACGCGCCTACAACCTGATCATGAAAGAGAAAGAGAAGCTCCTGAGCCTGGAGACGCCGCTCAAGTTTATCTTTTCCCATTCGGCGCTGCGCGAGGGCTGGGACAACCCCAACGTCTTCCAGATTTGCGCGCTGCGCGACATGCGCGGCGAACGGCAGCGGCGGCAGACCATCGGGCGCGGCCTGCGGCTGTGCGTCAACCAGACAGGCGAGCGCCTGCGCGGATTCGAGGTCAACACGCTTACGGTGGTTGCCCTGGAAAGCTACGAAGATTTCGCCGCCAACCTGCAGCATGAGATCGAGCAAGACACGGGGATACGCTTCGGCGTTGTGCAGAAGCACTGCTTCGCGTCGATTCCGGTTGCCGGCGAAAACGGCGAAGCCGAGCCGCTCGGTTTCGAGGCGTCGGAGCGCCTGTGGCGGAGCTTGCAGGAGCAGGGCCATATCGACGAGCAGGGACGGGTGCGGGACTCCCTGCGCAAGGCGCTCAAGGACAAGACATTTCGCGCGCCCGAGGAATTCGCCGCGCAGCAGGAGCAGATCGTCGAGGCGCTGCGCAAGGCGGCGGGGCGCCTGAAAATCCACAACGCCGACGAGCGCCGCGCGGTGCGCCCGCGCCAAGCCGTGCTGGAAAGCGAGGAGTTCAAGGCGCTTTGGGATCGCATCAAGCGCAAGACCGCCTACCGCGTGGAGTTCGACAGTGAGCGGTTGATCGAGCAATGCGCCGAAGCGCTGCGCGATGCGCCTCCGATTCCGAGAACCCGGCTGCAATGGCGCAGGGCCGGCATAGCCATCGGCCAATCGGGCGTGGAAGCGGACGAGACGACCGGGGCGGCGACGGTGGTTCTGAACGAAGCCGGCGTCGAGCTGCCCGACTTGCTGACCGAATTGCAAGACCGCACCCAACTCACGCGGCGCAGCATCTACCGCATCCTTTGCGGCAGCGGCCGGCTGGACGATTTCCTGCGCAACCCGCAGCGCTTCATCGAGCTTGCCGCGCAGGCGATCGGCCGCTGCAAGCGCCAAGCGCTGGTGGACGGCATCAAGTACCAGCGGCTGGGCGATGAGCGCTATTACGCGCAGGAACTCTTCGAGACCGAGGAGCTTTCCGGCTATCTGAAGAACATGCTCGATGCGCGGAAGTCGGTTTACGAGCAGGTGATTTACGAGTCCGGCGTGGAAGCCGACTTCGCAGACGATCTCGAGAAGAACGACGCGGTCAAGGTCTATGCCAAGCTGCCCGGCTGGTTTACCGTGCCGACGCCGCTGGGCGGCTATAACCCGGATTGGGCCGTGCTGATCGAAAAAGACGAGGGCGAGCGGCTGTATTTCGTGGTCGAGACGAAGGGAAGCGCTTTTCTCGACGGGCTTCGCGGCATCGAGAAGGGCAAGATCGAATGCGGCAAAAAGCACTTCCAGGCAATCGCGGCGGAGCCGTCTCCGGCGCAGTACATGGTCGCCGCTTCTCTGGACGACGTTTTGGCGGCCGGCGGCGGCTAGGTCTCGCCGCTGGATTCCGTGAGCGCCCGGCAGCCGGCAAGCGCGCGCGTTCGCTTGAGGCCGTGTTCGCTTGAGGCCGTGTTCGCTTGAGGCCGCGTTCGATGGAGGTACTGCCATGCCGCAAGCCGTTGTCCGTCTGCGTTATCGCGTCTGCATTATCGACATTATCGACCGCCCGCCCATGTTGTACTACAATTTGTATTGTGCAAGCGGGGAGCGTTCATGAGCGTCCGGACAGTTCGACTCGATGATGAGGACGAATCGACATTGGCCGCCTTGCGCCAACGGACCGGCCTGTCGATCTCGGAAGTGTTGAAACGCGGCCTGCGGGCCTACGCGGCGGCCGAGAACGAATCGCCGGCTGAGCGCCCTTACGAGATTTACCGCCGCCTCGACCTGGGGCCCGGCGGCTATGCGATCGCTCCGGCTGCCCATGCCAAGACCGCGGTTGAGCAAGTGATTCGCAAGAAATACGGCCGGTGATTCTTTCACGCGAAGCGAATCCGCATGGAGCAGAGAGGAGGAGACGCATGCAGCAAATAACCGCCCGCGTACCCGATGAACTCGTTGAATCGTTGGATACGGCCGCTGCAACGCTCAAGAGAAGCCGCGCGGACGTTGTTCGCCAAGCGTTGGAACGGTACGTGGAAGACTTCGATGACCTCGCCGTAGCTCTGGAGCGTCTCCGCGATCCCGCCGACCCGGTGCTGGACTGGGATCGGGTCAAGCATACGCTGCTCGGTTCGGATTAAGCGCGGCGCAGCCGGGGAACCGGCGCGTAGTTTATACTTTGGGCAATCCGCGGTTTCGCGCGGACGCCGGTTGCCCGCCATGAAACGCCACGCTGTTTTTGCCCTGCTCCTGCTCGGTTCGCTGATTTGGGCCGCCGCCCAGAACGCCGGCGAGGCGGCCCGCGGCGATTACCTCAGCCCCGATTTGCGCCGCCGCGTCGAACGGCTCAAGGTCGAAGCCCGCGAGAGCGCGGCGGATATCGAGACGCTCGCCGCGCGGCTCGATACGTTGTGGCGATGGGCCAACGCCTATTCGCTGACCGGCGGCCCCTTTCCAGACGGGTTTCCGCAGCTTACGGCCAACGCCAACCGGGCGCTGCGGCGGCTGCCCCAGGGCGGCGCGCAACTCCCGGTCGCCGATATCCCCGAGTTCATCCGGCGCTACGCCCGCGAATTCCAGATCAAAGACGAGCAGCCCGACGCGCTCGGCGCGCTGACGCTGACGCCGCCCGGCCCCTTCCGCGCCGGCGAATACGTCACGCTGACGCAGATCTATACGGTCGGCGCCATGCCGATGGCCGCGGGCGGGGGAATCGTCTTGCGCAAAAGCGCCCGCAGAAGCGCGGGGCTCCAGGCCGACGACCCGACGAAGGCCAACTACGTCACGGTGCGCAGTTCCAACCCGCAAGCCCGCTTCACGCCGGCCGAGCCGTGGGGGCGGTGGCTGAGCTTCCTCATTCGCGCGTCGAATCTGCCCTTCCGGTTGAGCGGAGCCGATCTCGCCGAGGGCGAAACC
Organism: Bryobacterales bacterium; assembly: GCA_965242705.1. Lineage (GTDB taxonomy): Bacteria > Acidobacteriota > Terriglobia > Bryobacterales > UBA6623 > CATQHP01. Next base: position 1,307,804 of record OZ251486.1, on the reverse strand, counting down.
ATCACGATCGTTTACGGCGACGCGTCCGGCGGCGGCCCCGGCCTGAAGCTGCAGGAATCCTCGAACGACCAGGTGATCCTGCATACGCTGGTCGATCTGGAGGGAAAAGGCGATCTGCTCACCCCGCGATGGCCTTCGTTCGAGGTCGTCGGCCGCGACGAAGTCCGCTACGTCAACGCGGTCGCGCCGTCGGTGGTCGAGCCCGACGAGCCGTTCATGCTGGCGGTGCGCGCCGAAGACCGCAGCAAGAACCTGTCGTCGGGCGTCATGCCCGCGCTCGACGTGCGGGTCAACGGCAAGCCGTTGCGCAAGATCGCCGCGGGAAGCCCCGCTCTGGTCGAAATCGACAACCTGCGCCTCGCCGAGCCGGGCGTTTACCGCTTCAGCGTCAGCAGCGCGGACGGCTCGCTGCAGGCGTCGAGCAACCCGCTGCGCGTCGAAGCCGACCCGGCCTACCGCGTCTTCTGGGGCGAAACGCACGGGCATACCGCCTTTGCCGAGGGGCAGGGGTCTCCCGACGGCTACTACAAATTCGGGCGCGACGTGGCGCGGCTCGACTTCCTCAGCCTTTCCGAACATGACATCTGGATGGACGACCGCGAATGGAAGACACTGCAGGAGATGGCCGCGAAACACCGCGTTCCGGGGCGGTTCACGACGATTCTCGGTTTCGAGTGGACTTCCCGGCTGCTCTACGGCGGGCACCACAACGTCTTTTTCCGCAACGCGCCCGGACGCCGCCGCGTCCCCAACCAGACGGCGCCCCTGCTCGACGAGCTTTACGCGGGTCTGCGCCGTCGGAACGGCACGGACGACGTGTTGATTATTCCGCACGCCCACCAGGCCGGCGACTGGAGCAGGAACGACCCCGACATGGAGCGGCTCGTCGAAATCCAGTCGGGGCACGGGACGTTCGACTGGTTCGGCGACAAGTATCTGCGCAACGGTTTCGAGGTCGGTTTCGTCGGCGCGTCCGACAACCACAACGGCCACCCGGGTTATTCGGGCGTCGGCAACCGCCAGATGGGCGGCCTCGCGGCGGCGCTCGCCCGGGAAAACACCGCCGACGGGATTTTCGACGCGCTGCGCAACCGCGCCGTGTACGCCACGACCGGCGAGCGGATCATCCTCGACGCCGCGCTCAACGGCAGCCGCATGGGGCGGCGGCAGCCGCAGGCCTCCGCGCGCGAGATCGTCTGCCGCATCCACGGAACCGCGCCGATCGATACGGTCGAGGTCATCAAAAACGGGGAACTGATCTACAGCAAGCGCTATCTCGAAAGCGAAATTGCCGAGGAAACCTGGGTGCGAATCTTCTTCGAGTCATCGACCGAGGTCATCGGCCGGCGGCAGGTTCCCCGCGGCGGCCGCCCCTGGCGCGGGGCGATCACGGTCGAAGGCGCGCAACTGCTCGACTACGAGGACCCCTGGTTTACGCAGCCGGCGGCGTACCGCACGGCGCGCGGCGGCGGCGACCGCAACCGCATCGATTTCGAGATGAACACCCGCGGCCGGGGCAAGGCGCTGCTGCTCAAGCTCGGCGGCGCAAGCCCCGAAACAACGGTGTCCGTCGATATGGAAACGACGCGCGAGTCGTTGGGCTCGGGCGGCTACGAACGGCGGCCCCAGCGCCTGCCGGCGAATCGAGCCGCTTTCCGTCTCGGCGATATGAACGGTCAAATCGCGCGCAAGGAGTACCGCGTACTCGAGCATACCGACGCGCTTTCCGCGCAAATCGTGACCCGCGGGCGGGCGCTCGACCGGGAGTTCCGCTACACCGACCGCGGTCCCGCCGCGCCGGGCGATTACTACTACGTGCGGGTGCGCCAGATCGACGGCGCCATGGCCTGGTCGAGTCCGTTCTGGGTGGGCAAGGCCGGGGATTGACGCCCGCGCCGCCCTTGCAAGTTTCGCCGCGGGCCGTTATTGGCCGGAATCGGTTTCGCCGCCCGCCGCGCCGTCCGCTTCAACTTCGCCGCCCGTTTCCACACCGAGGCGCGCCGCCCATTCGATTGCGCCTTCGAGGACGCCCGGGTAGGGGCCGCCGCGGCGGTAGGCTTCGGCGGAATGGCCCAGCGCCGAGAAGAAGGCGCGGCCCCGGCCCACTGCGCGGGTCCAGATAACGGGATGGTCGCCCATCGACAGATCGCGGTCGTTCCAGAGCAGCTTCAGGCGCGGGCTGTAGGTGGTTTCATCGACCGCGGCCAGGACGCGCGCGCCGGGCTGTCCGCGAACGCTGCGGTCGTAGGAATACCATTCCTCCCTGTGCGTCCAGGCCGGGCCGAGATGCCGCATGGCGCGGTGTTCGGCGCGCTCGACGCGGATGACGGCTTCCTGGAACTGCGGCCCCAGGGTGTGGCCGATGAAGCGCGCGCCGACGAGTTGCTGCTGATACCACGGCCAGCCGGAATGCGAATCGTCGGTCGCGGCGTGGACGCCGACGAAGCCGCCGCCGTTCTCGATCCAGTTTTTGAGCGCGGCCCGCTGCTCCGCGTTGACCGGCGCGCCGCTGGCGTTGTGCCAGACCGCCGCCCGGAAGCGCGCCAGCGTTGCGGGGTTATGGACCGCTCCGTTTTCGGTGTGGAAGAGCAACCAACCGCGGCGCGCGGCGATTTCGCGGAACAGGGCCAGGCCGGCGTCGATCGCTTCGCGGTGGCGGTATCCGTTGGTCTTGGTGAAAACGAGGATGGCCGGGTCGCCGAGATCGTCGGGCAGCGCGGGGGGCTGCGTGTCGTAGGCCTCGCTCGGATGCAGCGCGCGGTAGATGTTGCGCGCCTCGGGGTGGAAACTCGCCGCCGCCGCCAGCGCCGTCAGCGCGCCGGCGGCGGCCGCGGCCGCCTTGCCCATGCGTTTCATGTCTGCTCCAATGCCGCCAGCACCGCGCCGGCGACTTCTTCGGTTGCGGCGTTGCCGCCCAGATCGCGCGGCAGAACGCCGCCATCGGCCAAAACTTGCGCGACCGCCGCCTCGACGGCGTTCGCGGCGTCGGCCAGGCCGAGATGGTCGAGCATCATGCCGGCGCTGAGGATCATCGCCAACGGATTGGCCAAACCCTTGCCGGCGATATCGGGGGCGGAGCCGTGGACCGGCTCGAACATCGAGGGGCCGCGCCGCGTCGGGTCGATGTTCGCGCTTGGCGCCAAGCCCATGCCGCCCGTGACCATCGCCGCCAGATCGCTGAGGATGTCGCCGAACAGGTTCGAGGCGGCCACCACGTCGAAACTCTCCGGGCGGCGGACGAAATTCATCGCCGCGGCATCGACGAGCAGCGATTCGGTTGCAACGTCGGGAAATTGCTCGGCGGTTTCGTCGAAAACGCGGTCCCACAAGACCATCGAATAGCCTTGGGCGTTCGACTTGGTGATCGAGGCGACGCGCTTCTTCCCGCCGCGCTTGCGGGCCAACTCGAAGGCGCGGCGGATAATGCGCTCGCAGCCGCCCCGCGTGAAAATTGAAGTTTGCACGGCGGTTTCGGCGGGCAGCCCGGGATAGAGAAAACCGCCGATCTGGGCGTATTCGCCCTCGGTGTTTTCGCGCACGACCACGAGATCGATCGAGCCCGCCTCATAGCCCTTCAAGGGCGATTCGACGCCGGCGTAGAGTTTCGCCGGGCGTTCGCAAACGTACTGGTCGAAACCGCGGCGGATGGGCAGCAGCAGGCCGTTCAGCGTGATGTTGTCCTGCACCTTCGGATGGCCGACCGCGCCCAGCAGGACGGCGTCGCGCGGACGCAGTTGCTCCAGGCCGTCTTCGGGCATCATGCGTCCGTTGGCGAAATAGTAATCCGTGCCCCAATCGAACCGCAGGCGGCGAAAGCGCGCGCCGTACTTGCGGGCGGCGAAGTCGAGCACCGCCTCGGCGGCGGGCATGACCTCGCGGCCTATGCCGTCGCCCGGTATCAGGGCGATGTCGAATTCACGCACGGATCAGCGCTCCAATATCCAGATATTGCGGAACATGACGACGCTGTGCTGGTCGTGGAGTTGCAAGCCGATGGGTCCCCTGGTCGGACGCTTGGGGTCGCCCGGGTGCTCGGCGGCGAGAACGCCGTTGACGTAAACGCGGATGGCCTCTTTGCGCGACTCGATGTTGATGCCGTTCCACTCGCCGACGCGCTGCAAGCCTTCCTTGGCCCGCGCCAGACCGTAGATCGAACCGGTGTTCCACTTGTCGGACCATTCGCTGTTGATCTGGATTTCGTAACCCAGCTTCGAGGGGGTTCGGCGGAAGTCGGGCGGGTCGGCGATGCCCCACCTGGCTTGCGAGGGGTCGCGGATGGAAATGCCGCTGTTGCCGGGGCTGCGCACCCAGTATTCGAGGCGCAGGTCGAACTCTTCGAACTCGCGCCTGGTGTAAAGCCACGATTGGCGGACTTCCCAGAGCTTGTATTCCTCGGCGGTCACGCTCTCGCGTCCGGCGAACAGCTTCTTGTCGGGGGCGCGGTAGGCGGTGACGACGCCGTCGGAGCGCAGGCGCCAGACGCCGTCGCCGAGCGCGATCCAATCGTCGAGTCCGTTGCGCAGCAGGTCGCGCCAGTCCGCGGCGGCGGCCGCGGGCGCGAGCAGCGCGGTTGCGAGCAGGGCGGCGGCGATGTTGCGCAGCATGATTCGATCCTCCCGGCGGGCGCTCATCCGATGTACTGGACTTCTTCCTCGACCTCGAAGCCGTAGCGCTCGCGGATGCGGCTTTTGAGTTCGTCGATCAGGGCGCGCACCTCGGCCGCCGTGCCTCCGCCGCGATTGTAGAGCAGATTGGCGTGATACGAGGCGATGGCGATGCCGCCGTTGCGCATGCCTTTCGCGCCGACCTTTTCCAGGAAATAGGCCGAGGCGACCTTGCCCTCGCGGACGGCGCGCCGAGGGACTTCGGCGGCGGCGGCGGCGGGCAGACGGCGGATGTGCAGATTCTTGAAAATGCTCCCGGCGCAAAGCATGCTCGGCGGGAATTTTTCGTCGCGGATGCGGCGTATCTCGTCGGCGCGTTCGCGCAAGGCGCGGCGGTCTCCGGCGGGCAGGCGCAAGGCGCAGCCCAGGATGACCCAATCCTTGCGGCGCTTGAAGACGGACTCGCGGTAGGCGAACTCGCAGGCGGCGTTGTCCAGGGAGCGGACTTCCTCGCCGTCGAAGTAATCGACGCGCTCGATGAAGCGGTCGATCGAATTGCCGTAGGCGCCGGCGTTGCCGTAAACCGCGCCGCCCACCGAGCCGGGGATGCCGGTAAGCGTATGCAGGCCTTCGAGGCCGTGTTCGATGGCGCTATCGACCAGGGCTTGCAGCTTGGCCCCGGAGTCGGCCCTGACCGTTTCGCCGTCGATCTCGATACCCTCGGCGGTGAAACGCAGGACGAGTCCGCGGAAGCCCGCATCGGAGGCGACGACGTTGCTGCCGTCGCCCATCGGGTAACACGCGGCGCCGGCTTCGCGGCATGCGCGGACGGCGCTTGCCAAGGCTTGCGGGTCGGCCGTCCAGCCGAAAAGGTCGGCGGGGCCGCCTATGCCGAAGCGGGTGTGCGCGGCCAGCGGCGCATTGGCTTCCAGGCGCAGCGCGGCTATGGCCCGCAAGGCTCCGCCGAGTCGGTCGAAATCCGGCAAACCTTTGATTCTAATGGATAGCAAGAGCCCGCGCCGCGGCGCCTGCGCCCGACCCGCGGCTTGCGCCCCTATTCAACGGCGATCGTGGCGCCGGGCTGGCTCCTGCGGCCGCCGATGGCGATGACGATTTCCGCCGCCGCGGACGGCGGGACGTTGCGCGGCATTTCCATGACGATCATGTTCAGGGCCGTATAGCTCGGCGCCAAGCCGGAAAACAGGATGTTCTCCGCGGCAATCTCGTAATCGCCGACCCAGACCCGCGGCCGCGCCGTCGTGCGCCGCAGCGCAGCGTTCGACCCGTCCGCCCGGCAAAACCCATTCGGAGCGCACGAGTTCCAGCCGTCGGCCAACGGCGGCGCCGTCTCGCCCAGCCCGGTCGCGTAAATCTCCAGCATGTCCCCGGCCCGCGCCGGCAGGCTGCCCTCGAACGCTCCGAGCGGAGCCGCCAGAGATGTCGTGCCGGCGAAGACCACCATCGCTTGGCCGCTCCCTTGGCCCGAAGCCGTGAACACGCCCGGCGCATACGGGCCGACCCAGAAGCGCCGCGGGTAGCTGCTCTCGCCGCCCGATTCCACGATCACGCTCGCCAGAGCCAAGCCGCCCCCTGCCGGCGTCTCCCGCCCCAGCGCCGTGGGCAATTGCGCCGCGATGCGTTGCGGCCCTATCGAAAACAGCGGCGCTTCCAACCCGTTGAACAGTACGCGTACGCCGCCCAGGCTCGTCGGCAGTGGAAAACCCTCGGCGGCAAGCGGCTCTCCCTCGGCGAAGTTCATGCCCTGCACGACGACCAGCGAGCCCGGCGCCAGCGGCAGCAACAGAGGCCCGAACGGCCCCGGTGCGTAGGCGCTCATAATCGCCGCATTGACCGTTTCCTCTACCGCCGGACCCAACGGCGGCAGCACCTCCAGGGCGACGTTCACCCGGCCGGTGAGGCGCTCGTCGGTGCGCAGGTACAGCCGCATATTGTGGCGCCCCGTGCGCATCCCGGCCGGATCGACCGTCACGGCGAGCGTGAGCGCTGCGCCGTCTCGCGCCGGCAGGCTGCCGCTGCGCGGCGACGTCGAGAGCCGGCGCGCGCTGGGGCTGATGCGCCACTCCAGCGGCTGGGAAGGCGAGAAATCGCCTTCCTCGACGTATATCTCGAGCTCGGACGAGACCGGCCCGCCGTCCTGTACGGCGGAGAATTGCAGATTCGAGGTCCGCGCCCGCACCGCCGGCGCCTGTTCGGTATCCGCGCCGCCGCCGCCGCACGGCGCGGAGCCCGGACGCCGCGGGCCGACCCTGCGGATGCGGTGGTTGAAGCTATCGACGACGTACAGGTCGCCCGAGGCGCCTACTGCTACGCCGTAGGGACTGTTGAGCCGCGCCGAGGCCGCCGCGCATCCGTCGCCGCTGTAACCGCGCGTCCCGGTTCCCGCTACGGTGGTAATCACGCCCGCCGCGTCCACCTTGCGGACGCGGTGGTTGTTCGTATCGGCAATGTAGATGTTGCCCGAGCGGTCCGTCGCCACGCCGTAGGGGGTGTCGAGGTGCGCCGCGGCGGCCCGGCCGCCGTCGCCGCCGTAGCCGCGCGTTCCGGTTCCCGCTACGGTGGTAATCATGCCCGCCGCGTCCACTTTGCGGATGCGGCGGTTGACCGTATCGGCGATGTAGATGTTGCCCGCGGCGTCCGCTGCTACGCCGTAGGGGTAGTTCAGTTGCGCCGAGGTCGCGGCGCGGTCGTCGCCGTTGTAGCCGCGCGTCCAGGTTCCCGCTACGGTGGTAATCACGCCCGCCGTGTCCACTTTGCGGATGCGGTGATTGAAAGTATCGGCGATGTAAATGTTGCCCGCGCGGTCCGCCGCCACGCCGCCGGGGTCGCTGAGTTGCGCCGCCGCGGCCAGGCCGCCGTCCCCGCTGTAGCCGAATGTCCCCGTTCCCGCGATGGTGGTTATCACGCCCGCGGCGTCCACCTTGCGGATGCGCTTGTTGTTCGTATCGGCGATGTAGAGGTTGCCCGCGCGGTCCGCCGCCGCGCCGCCGGGGTATTTGAGTTGCGCTGAGGCCGCCGGGCCCCCGTCGCCGCCGTCGCCTTGCGTCCCGTTTCCCGCTACGGTGGAGATCGAGCCTGAAGTGTCCGCCTTGCGGATGCGCTGGTGGTTCCGGTCGGCGATGTAGAGGTTGCCCGCGCGGTCCAGCGCCGCGCCGCGGGGTGAGAAGAGCTGCGCCGCCGCCGCCGCGCCCCCGTCCCCGTTGCGGTCGTCGAAACCGACCCCGGCGGCAGTGGAGATTATGCCCGCCGTATCCACCTTGCGAATGCGGTTGTTGCTCGTATCGGCGATGTAGAGGTTGCCCGCGCCGTCCAGCGCCGCGCCGCTGGGCAAATAGATCTGCGCCGCGGCCGCCGGGCCGCCGTCGCCGCTGTAGCCTTGCGTTCCGGTTCCCGCTACGGTGGTAATTACGCCCGCGGTGTCCACTTTGCGAATGCGGTTGTTGCTCGAATCGGCGATATAGAGGTTGCCCGCGCCGTCCAGCGCCGCGCCGTAGGGGCCGTTGAGTTGCGCCGCGGTTGCGGCCCCGCCGTCGCCGCCGCTGCCGCGCGTCCCGTTTCCCGCTACGGTGGAGATCGAGCCTGAAGCATCCACCTTGCGGATGCGGTGGTTTGACCGATCGGCGATGTAGAGGTTGCCCGCGGTGTCCAGCGCCACGCCGGAGGGGTAGTTGAGCCGCGCCGAGGCCGCCAAGCCCCCGTCGCCGCCGCTGCCGCGCGTCCCGGTTCCCGCTATGGTCGAGATCGAGCCTGAAGCATCCACCTTGCGGATGCGGTGGTTTGACCGATCTGCGATGTAGATGTTGCCCGCGCCGTCCGCCGCCACGCTATGGGGGCTGTCGAGTTGCGCCGCGGCCGCCGGGCCGCCGTCGCCGCCGCTGCCGGGCGTCCCGTTTCCCGCTACGGTGGAGATTACGCCCGCAGCGCTCACTTTGCGCACGCGGTGGTTGTTCGTATCGGCGATGTAGAGGTTGCCCGCGCCGTCAACCGCCGCGCCCCGCGGGCGGTTGAGTTGCGCCGCGGCGGCCGGGCCGCCGTCGCCGCCGTAGCCTTGCGTCCCGTTTCCCGCTGCGGTGGAGATATTCCCCGTTGCCGCATCGACCTTTGCGATGCGTTGGTTCTCCTGATCGGCGATGTAGAGGTTGCCTGCGCCGTCCGCCGCCACGCCCAGGGGGAAGCGGAGATTCGCCGCCGTTGCCGGGCCGCCGTCGCCTGTGTTCGCGCTGCCCGCGACCGTCTCGATGACGGCGGCGCTTTGCGCCGCCAAGCGGAGGGTGAAGAATGGCGAGTGGAGAGCGATCGCCGCCAAGGCGGCCGCCGCCAGTGGCGAGTGCAGGGCGCGCGAGCCGCGCTTCTCCTCTGCGCGACGGACTGCTATCATTATTTTACACCTCCTTAACCTTGCTTTGGAGCAAAACCCTGGCGTTTCTGCGGAAACCCCCTGATAAGTCGCCGTCGCAAAACAGCCGATTACATATTATTGTCATTTATAACCTGTAATTATCAACATGGAAGAAGAAAATTACGCTGCTTCCAACTGCCCAAAGCAGCGCAGCGGAAAAGAACAGGCTGTAAAGGAAAGCCGCGGCTAGCGGAGAGAATTCATCGCGAAAAAGCGGCGGCCCGGGGGGGGGGGGGGGGGGATCGTGCGTTCGGCGCCGCATTTTTACTTTCCGCCGGCTTTCATGAATCCGCTGGTTTCGACCGGCCGGCCGCAGAGCGCGTCGTTGCGCGGGTCGTCGAGGGCCAGCAGCTTGCGCAAGCCGCTGTCGAGGCCGGCCTGAACTGCCGGGTCGAGCCATTTTTTCTGCCAGAGTTGCTGCGCCTGGTCGTTGCGGCAATAGAAGGCGTTGAGAGCGAGCCTCGGGCGCGGGGTGCGGTTGGCGAGTCCGGCGTGCCAGAGGTGGGCTTGCAAGATGAGGATGCCGCCCGCGCCGCCGGTAACGACAATCTCGTCCGGATGCGGCGCGAGCGGATCGTCCAGAACTTCCTGCGGCCGGGCGTTGCGCCGGTGGGAGCCCGGAACGACGCGCAATGAGCCGTTGTCGGCGGTGAACTCGTCGAGCATCCAGACCGCGTTGACGCCCTTGGCTCCGCGGTCGTCGGCCAGAAAGCCCATATCCACGTGCAGCGGCTGGCCTTCCTCGGTGCGCGGGTTGGCGCGGCGGGCGTTGAGGCTGCTGAGCTTGAACGGCGTTTCGAATACGTTTTCGACGCAGGCCAGCACGGACGCATGGCGGATGACGCCGTGGAAGACCTCTCCCTTGTTGACCAGGTTGGCCAGGCGGCGCGCCCCGTGTTCGGTGCGGAACTCGCTTCCGGCTGCCTCCCCTTCCTGCTCGAAGAGCTGCTCCAGCCGCTCGCGCAGGCGTTCCCGCAGGTCGGCGTCGATGGCCTCGGGCAACAGGGCGTAGCCGTGTTCGCGAAGATCGGCCCGGGCTTTGCGGAGGTCGAATGCAGGCATGAGGGACGGCCCTTCAAAAGGCGATTTTAGCAGACCGCGGCGGGCGCAGCCCGCGAGCCGCGATGCGCTATCCGCCGGCGCGCGTAGCGCGCCCCGGCTCACCCCCCACTCACAAACCTGCGCAGCCGTCAAGCATGACGGGGTTCATGCACCGAAAAGAAGCGCTTCATGCGCAAATGTTCAGCAATGATCGCCAATGATCACTTATTTTCGACGCCGTATCGCCGAAATTGACCGGATGCGTTCAGCTCTCTCTCCACTGAAACCTTGCGGCACAACTAACCCCTAACCCCTGCCGCGCAAAGCGCGGCCCGGCCGCGGCTACGCGATTTCTTCGATGACCTTGCCGTGGATTTGGGTCAGGCGCTCGTTGCGGCCCAGGTGGAGATAGTTGAGCTTGTCCTGATCGAGGCCGAGTTGATGGAGGATCGTCGTGTGGATGTCGCGGAAGTGGAAGGGCTTTTCCACGGCGCGCAGGCCGATGGCGTCGGTCGCGCCGACGGCTTGGCCGCCCTTGATGCCTCCGCCGGCCATCCACATGCTGAAGCCCAGGTTGTGGTGGTCGCGGCCGACTTTGCCGTCCTCGCGGGTTTCGGCTTCCGGCGAGCGGCCGAACTCGCCGCCCCAGACGACCAGGGTTTCGTCGAGCATGCCGCGGCGCTTGAGGTCTTTGAGCAGTCCCGCTGCGGGCTTGTCGGTCTGCGCGGCCATGCGGATATGGTTTTCTTCGATGTCGCTGTGGGCGTCCCACTGGAGGTTGCCGGGGCCGCCGCCCGAGACCACGGTTACGAAACGCACGCCTTTTTCGACCAGCCGGCGGGCCAGCAGGCAGCGGCGGCCGTAGTCGTGGGTGGGTTCGACGCCGACGCCGTAGAGGTCGAGCGTTTCCTGGGGTTCGTTGGCGGTGTCGAGCGTCTGCGGCGCCTCGGTCTGCATCTTGAACGCCAGATCGTAGCTGCGGATGCGGGCTTCGAACTCATCGTCTCCCGGCTCCATCGCGGCCTCGTTGAGCTCGCGGATCAGAGCGGCGGTTTTCCTGCGGCTTTCGAGAGAGACGCCCGCGGGCAAATCGAGGTTGAGCACGGGGCGATCGCCGGGGCGGAACGTGGTGGGCTGATAGACGGCGGGCAGAAAGCCGTTCATGTACATCGGCTGCCCGGCTTCGAGCGCGCCGTCGGGGTCGGGCATGACCACGTAAGAGGGCAGGGAACGGGCCTCGGAGCCCAAGCCGTAAACGACCCACGAGCCCATCGAGGGGAAGCCCGGCGTAATGCGCCCGGTCATGAGCTGGTACTGCGCGGCGGAGTGGACGACCATGTCGCCATGGCAGGAGCGCAGGACGGCGATGTCGTCGATGCATTCGGCGGTATGGGGCAGCAAATCGGAGACGGCTACGCCGCTTTGCCCGTACCGCTTGAAGGCGCGCTTGCTGCCCAGCAGCACGGCGTTTTTCTTGACGAATTGGTACTTGGCCTCGCCGAACTCTGCGGGGCGGGGTTGGCCGTCGAGCTCGTTGAGCAGCGGTTTGGGATCGAAGGTTTCGATGTGGCTGGGGCCGCCGGCCATGAAAAGAAAGATGACCGACTTGGCCGGGGCGTTTTTCAGATGGGGCGGCTTGGGCGCCAGAGGGTCGCCGGACGGGGCGGCGCGCAGCAACTCGTCGTAGGCCATCGTCAGCGCGGCCAGGGAGCCGAAGCCGCAACAGGAGTCGCGCAGGAACTCGCGACGGTTGCGGGTCGGGCGGCTGTGCTCTTGCATGACGGTTTCCCGCCTCGATTGTAGCGGACGGGCGGCGCGCGGGTCTATTCGAGATGCTCGATCGCAACGTTGCCCCAGCGCTGCTTGAGATACTCGGCGACGAGGCGCCTGTGACAGTGGTGGGGTTCATGTTCGCTGCATAGCAGGCAGCCGTCCGCGGCGGCGTCTTTGGGCAGCGTCTCTTCGATGCGCCGCTGCCGCATCAGGTTGAGGAACCGTGTTTCGTAGGTCTCCCAGGCAATGCGCCCTTTGCGGTAGTCGGCCAGCATTTCCTTGGTCGGCGCGAGATCGGGCGCATGCAAGTATTCGATTCCGCAAATCTCGCGCAGGAAGTAGGCGAGGTCGTCTTTCTTGGCGAAGCCGGCAAGCTGCGAGGAGTTGTTCAACCGGACATCGACGAGGCGTTTGGCCCCCGATTTTCGGAGCAAATCGAAGAAACGGCTTGCCGGTTTTTTCGTGAAGCCGATGGTCAGGATGTTCATGTACGGGTTTCCTCCCTGTGGTAGGCGATGCGGCGCTCCTGTTTTTTCAGCGCCCGCTCGGTGAGTTCCCGTTCCGACTCGGGGAACAGGCTCATGGGCGACAGCCCCAGGATATCGATCAACCGTTTCATGGAGTCTTCGTGGGTCTCCAGGACGCCGTCCGCCAGAATATGCCGTACGCAGAGGCCTTTTTCGCGCAGCGCGGGCGCGACGAGAATCGCGCGGTGGCACTCCAGGGGTTCTTTCTCCGCGCACATCAAGGCCACGCGCCGGCCGGCCGCTTCGCGCACGACGCGCTCGATTCCGCTGCGGAATATATCCGTGCGCTTCAGGCGCTCGTATCGGACCTGTCCGTTCTCGTAACAGGAGGGGTCTTCGGCGCGCACGCCGAGTTCGCGGCCCAGGAAAACGTACCCTATGCCCTGCTCGCGCAGGCTGCTTTCCAGGGGGCTGCGATTGAAATGCGGGGCGAAACGGCTGTAGGGCGCCGAGCGCACGTCCGCGAGTTCCTGCACTCCGTGTTGCCGCAGCAGCGCCGTAAACGCTTCCGGCGTATGCGAGGAATGCCCGATCGTCAGAACGGCGGGGCGGGGAGTCATCCCGAGATCTCTGCGCAAGGAATTACGGCTGCGGCCAGCTTGTAGCAAGCGTCTCCGAAAGGTTCGCCGAGACTGATCGTCAGATAGCATTCGTCGATCTCGTATTCGCCGTCCGGCTTCGCCAGATAGACCCTTTCGAAAATGGGGTCGGTGATCCACAAGTGGTAGCGCGCTCCGGCATGCTGGAAATGTCCCTGTACGCGCCGTTTTGAGCTGCCGAACGCTTCTCCCGGCTTGAAGACTGACAGCCTCAGTCTATCCGCCTGTACGAGGCGCAAGGAACTGCGCAGATTTTTTGCCGTCGAGAGCGGTATCTTGTCATTTGTGCCGTTGATGGTGTGGTGTCCGTTGATCCAGAGCGGTTCGATGGGATCAACGAACCGCCTTAGATCTTTCTCGGCGGCTCGCCCGATTTTTTGCCAGTAAGAGCTGGGATCGAGCAGCCAGTTTTCCTGCTGATAGTCTCTTGGCCGCTGTTTCAGAAGCGGTACATCGACGATATCCAACACGCGCGGGTCACTTCCGTCTTCGTACTGGCGCTCGTACTCGGAAACCTCTTCATGTTCCCGCTCGCTTACCGGGCGGATCCAACGGAATCCGCCGAAAGTCTCCTTGCCGGCGATACAGCGCCCGGCAAGCTTTCGCGAATTCGCGAGGATACATACGGTGCGCTGGGTAACAGCCATCGACCTCTGAGCAAAAGCCTCGGCTTGCCAAGGGCGGCAATCCGCCGCCGCAGTTTAGCAGCTTCGGCGCGCAAGCCGCGGGCGGGGCTTCTTCGGTGGTATTCTTCATGGCGCGATGGGATACGCGAATCGGCGCCGGGTTCATCTGGAAAACGACAGACTGCGGTTGACGCTGCTGCCCGGCGGCGGGCATATTGCCGCCGTCGTCCTCAAGGAGAACGGCGTGAATCCGCTGTGGAATCCGCCGTGGGAAACGATCGATCCGTCGGCCTACGACCCTGAGGTTCATCGGCAATACGGCGGCGGCGCGGACGCGCAGCTTCTGGCGGGCATCGCCGGGCACAACCTTTGTTTCGACCTCTTCGGCGTACCCTCCGCGGCCGAGGCCGCCGCGGGCCTCGGCGTACACGGGGAAGCGCCCGCGCGCGATTGGCGAATCGAATCCGCGCAAGGCATGCTCGCCGCCGGGGTGGAGCTGCCCCTTGCCGGCATGCGCTTCGAGCGCCGGCTGCATCTGCCGCCCGGCGGCAATCATGCCGTTATCGTCGAGACGGCAACCAACCTGACCGGCTTCGACCGTCCGGTCGGCTGGACGCAGCACGTCACGCTGGGGCCGCCCTTTCTGGAAAAAGGCAGGACGAGGTTCGAGGCTTCGGCAACGCGGTCGAAGGTTTTCGAGCAGGAGTTCGCTGCGGGGAACGACCGTTTCGCGCGGGGTGCGGAGTTCGACTGGCCGCGGGCGCCGCTGCCGGGCGGCGGCGAAACCGATATGCGTTTCGCGGATACGGCCGCCGCCTCGGGGGCGTTTACCGCCCATTTGATGGACCCCTCGCTCGAAGACGCCTTTTTCACCGCGTACCATCCCGCTTCCGAGACGCTCTTCGGCTATTTGTGGAAGCGCGCGGATTTCCCCTGGCTGGGGATTTGGGAGGAAAACCATTCGCGCGCGCATGCTCCGTGGAACGGGCGCGCCTTGACGCGCGGCATGGAGTTCGGCGTTTCGCCCATGCCCGAGACCCGGCGGCAGGCGGTCGAGCGGGGGCGGCTGTTCGGCGAACGGACTTTCCGCTGGATTCCGGCGCGGGAATCGGTAACGGTCGAGTACATGCTGTTCCTTGCCCGCGTCGGGGCGCAAGAGGCGGCCGGTCTCGACGGCGCGGCGACGATCGATCTTGTCCGGGGGCTGACGGAAGAGGCGGACTGCCTCCAGGCTGCCGCCGCTTGACGCGCGCCCCGCTTCCGTTGTTAGATGAGAGATGCGGCGCGAGTCGCGGCCGCGTTCGATGCGCAAGTGGCGGAATTGGCAGACGCGCTAGGTTCAGGTCCTAGTGGGAGTTAAATCCCGTGGAGGTTCAAGTCCTCTCTTGCGCACCAGACTTCCCGTTTTGTCCCCGCGGCGTCTTTTCCCGCGCGCCGCCAAGCCGTCCTGCCCGGCGCCCGGACGGCCGCCGCGTTGTATGATGTCTTGAAACATGCAGGAAACCTTCGGTCGCGTGCGGCGTCTGGTGGCTGAGAACCAGCAGATCGCAGCGGAAACCATTACGATCGATTCGACGTTCGAGGATCTCGGCATCGACTCTTTCGACGGCGTGAATCTGCTGTTTGCCATCGAAAACGAGTTCGACATCCAGGTTTCGGACGAAGACGCCAAGAAGCTGCGGGGAATCCGCGACATTGTCGAAGGGGTCGAGCGGCTGCTCGGAAAACGCGCGGCGGACGGCGGCGAATAGCGGAACGGTGGCATTTTGAACGCCGTCAACGCAGACTGCCGCGTAGTTGTTTCCGGCATCGGCGTCGTCAGCGCCATCGGGCTCAATCGCGGGCAATTCGAAAACTCGCTGCGCGCCGGCCGCTGCGGCATCCGGCCGATTACGCGGATCGATCCCGGCCGGCTGCAGATGAAGAACGCCGCGGTTGTCGAGGATTTCGACGCGGCGGCGCACATCGACGCCAAGCGGCTGACGTTGATGGATCGCTTTGCGCAGTTCGCCGTCGTGGCGGCGCGCGAGGCGGTCGCCGACGCGGGTTTCGAGCGCGGCGCCGGGCTGCGCGGGGCGGCTGTCGTGTTGGGTTCGGGCGCCGGAGGCAAGACGACCGACGACGACGCTTTCCGCGAGTTGTACGGGGCGGGAAATCCGCGGGTGAACCCCACGGTGATCCCCCGCGTGATGCTCAGCGCCGCGGTCAGCCAGGTGACGATGGATCTGGGGATTCAAGGGCCTTCGTTCGCGGTTTCGAGCGCCTGCGCGTCGGCGGCTCACGCCCTGGGTCAGGCGCTCTGGATGCTGCGCAGCGGCGCGGCGGAGGTCGCCTTGGCCGGTGGGAGCGAGGCCTGCATCACCTTGGGCTTGTTGAAGGCGTGGGACTCGATGCGCGTGGTGTCCGGCGACATCTGCCGTCCGTTCAGCCGGGGCCGCCGGGGCATGATCCTGGGCGAGGGCGCCGCCGTGCTGGCCCTGGAAACGCTCGACCGCGCGCGCCGCCGCGGGGCGGGGATTTACGCCGAGCTTGCCGGGTTCGGCATGTCGTCGGACGCGGGGCATCTGATCCAGCCCTCGGCGGACGGCGCGGCGCGGGCCATGCGGGCGGCGCTGCGCGACGGCGGCATCGAGCCCGGCGAAGTGGACTACATCAACGCCCACGGAACCGGCACGCGCAGCAACGACGCGGCGGAGGCGAGCGCCGTCAGGACGGTGTTCGGCGCCCGCGCCGGCGCGCTCGCGGTTTCCTCTACGAAATCGATGCACGGCCACGCCCTCGGCGCCTCGGGAGCGCTCGAGGCGGCGGCCGTCGCGCTGGGCATTCGCGGCGGCTTCGTGCCGCCCACGGTCAACTTCGTCGAAGCCGACCCCGACTGCCCGCTGGACTGCGTGCCCAATGAGGCGCGCGAAGTTGCCGTGCGGGCCGCGCTTTCCAATTCGTTCGCTTTCGGCGGACTCAACGCGGTGCTGGCGCTGAAGCGAATTTGCTGAGGCTCCGCGCTGCGGGTCCCGCGGCGGCGCATGGATTAGGATAAAAAAAGCCGGGGGATTTTCAGTACGTGGAAGCGCAAGACGAATCGCAAGACGGCAAATCGACGGCGGCGGCCTCGGCAGCAGATTCTCTCGACCGATTGGACTCTCTCGACCGATTGGAAAACCGCGTCGTCGAAGCCGCCGCGCAGCTTCGGCGGGAGCGCGAGTCGAGGCTGCGGGCGGAGCAGGAAGCAGAGCGCCTGCGCGCCCTTCTTGCGGACAAGGACGGCAAGTTGAAACAGGCCCGCCAACGGGTCGAATCGTTGCTGGAGTCGATCGAAAAACCGGACTAGACGAGGGAAGGAAAGCATGGCGGCGGACAACAGCATAGAGGTTATGATTTTCGGCAGGGTCCATCATCTGAAGGGAGACGACCCGGAGCATATCCGCGAGGTTGCCCGCATGGTCGATGACAACATGACCCGCATCGCCGCGCACATGCAGACCGCGGACGGGTACCGCGCGGCGGTTTTGACGGCCTTGCAAATCGCCGACCGGCTTATCGAAGAACGCCGCGAGATGGAGAGCTACCGCGCCCAGGTTGACGAGCGCAGCGCGCGCATGCTCGAGCTGCTCGATACCGAGCCGGAGAACGAAGAACGGCAACAGGCCGAACAGCGGGAATTGCCCGTCGGCTGAGCAGCGCGCGGTCAGCCGGCGGCGTGGCTTTTTTCGAGTCCGGTTTCTTCGAAAAATCCGCCCATCGCCCGGAATTTCGCGTAGCGATCTTCGACGAGTTGCTCCGCGGAAAGCTGCTGCAGCTCATCGAGGTTTTGCGCGAGAGCTTCGCCCAGGCTGCGCGCGGCGGCGTCGAAATCGACGTGGGCGCCGCCCTCGGGCTCGGCGACGACGGCATCGACCAGGCCGAGCCGGGTCAGGTCGCCGGCGGTCAGCTTGAGCGCATTGGCGGCGAGCTCGGCCTTGCCGGAGTCCCGCCAGACGATGGCCGCGCAGCTTTCGGGCGAGATCACGCTGTAAACGGCGTTTTCCATCATCAGAACGCGGTTGCCGACGCCGAGCGCCAGGGCGCCGCCGCTGCCGCCCTCGCCGATGCAGGCCGCGACGATGGGCGTTTCGATCTGCGCCATTTCATAGAGATTGCGGGCGATGGCCTCGGCCTGCCCGCGCTCTTCGGCGTCCATGCCCGGGTAGGCACCGGGCGTATCGAGGAAGGTGAAGATGGGCCGCCCGAATTTCTCGGCGAGCTTCATCGCCCGCAGCGCCTTGCGATAGCCCTCGGGTTTGGGCATGCCGAAATTGCGGTGCAGCTTCTGCTTGGTCTGGCGCCCCTTTTGCTGGGCGACGACCATGACCGGGCGCTCGCGGAAGAAACAGAAACCGGCGACGATCGCCGGGTCGTCGCCGAAATTCCTGTCGCCGCGGATTTCGTGGAAGCGGTCGAACAGCCGCTCGATGTAGTCGAGCGAATGGGGCCTTTCGGGGTGGCGGGCGAGTTGCACGCGCTGCCACGCCGACGGCTCGGCGCCGGCGCCGTTGGGCGTCAATCCGCTGTCGGCGCCGGTTGAAGTCTGCGCTGCGTCGGGCATGAGCCGCGGGAACCTCCCATTGTCGCCTATTTCGCCGGGACCGCGCCGACGCGGGTTCGCCGGCGGCCGATTGCGCCCCGATCAGAGGTAGTAGCGCTCCCGTTTGACGGCGGCTTCCCAGTCGCTGCGGGCGGCGCGCACGGCTTCGACTTCGGAGACTTCGGCGATGGGCGCGTCCCACCAGCTTTCGTAGCCGCCGACCCGCTGGTTGCGGTCGGTCTCGACCACCACGACGCTGGTGCGATCTTGGCCGGGCATGGCTCGCACGGCTTCTTCCAGTTCGGCGCGGTTCGCGGCGCGGACGGCATGCGCGCCCAGGCTGCGCGCGTTTTCCACGAAATCGACGGGAACCGCCGCGCCGCTCAGGCTGCCGTTTTGCCGCAGGCGGTACTCGGTGCCGAAGCCTTCTGAGCCGCAGGCTTCGCTGAGCGAGCCGATGCTGGCGAAGCCCTGGTTGTCAACCACCACGATGTTGAGCTTGACGCCTTCCTGAATCGAGGTGGCGATCTCCTGTGCCATCATCAGATACGAGCCGTCGCCGACCAGCACCCAGACCTCGCGGCCGGGATCGGCCATCTTGACGCCCAGCCCGCCGGCCACTTCGTAGCCCATGGTCGAGTAGCCGTATTCCAGATGGAAGCCCTTGGGGTCGCGGGCGCGCCAGAGCTTGTGCAGATCGCCGGGCATGCTGCCGGCGGCGTTGACCACGACGTCGCGTTCGCCGGAGAGCGTATTGACCACGCCGATGACTTCGCCCTGGCTGATGGGCGGGCCGTGCCGCAGATTGTAGATGCGCTCGACTTCGGCGTCCCAGGCGGCGCGGAAGCCCGCGGCGCGTTCCCTGTAGGCCGCGTCCGCGCGGTAGCCGCGGACGGCCTCGGCAAGCTCGGTCAAGGCGGCTTTGGCGTCGGCCACGAGGGGCAGAGCGGCGTGCTTGAAGGCGTCGAACTCGGCGACGTTGACGTTGAGGAAGCGGACGTTGGGGTTCTGGAACGCGGTTTTCGAGGCGCTGGTGAAATCGGTGTAGCGCGTGCCGACGCCGATGACCAGGTCGGCCTCGCGGGCGAGGACGTTCGCGCCGGGCGCGCCGGTGACGCCCATGGCGCCGACGGCCTGCGGGTGGTCGTAGCGCAGCGAGCCTTTGCCGGCCGTGGTCTCGGCTACGGGAATGCCGGTTGCGGCGGCGAAGTCGGCGAGCGTTGCCGCGGCTTCGCTGTAGATTACGCCGCCGCCGGCGACGATCAACGGCTTGCGCGCGGCGCGGACGAGAGCGGCGGCGGCGGCCAGGCTTGCCGCGTCGCCGCGCGGCCGCCGGATGCGCCAAACGCGCTTTTCGAACAAGGCGGCGGGGTAGTCGAACGCCTCGGTCTGCACGTCTTGCGGCATGCTCAGCGTCACCGCTCCGGTTTCCGCCGGACTGGTCAGGACGCGCATGGCCTCGGGCAGCGCGGTGACGATCTGCTCGGCGCGCTGTATGCGGTCCCAATAGCGCGATACCGGCTTGAAGCAGTCGTTGACGGAGACGTCCTGACTGATCGGCGACTCGAGTTGCTGCAGCACCGGCGCCACGTTGCGCCGGGCGAAGATATCGCCGGGCAGCAGCAGCACCGGCACGCGGTTGATGGTCGCCGCGGCGGCGCCGGTAATCATGTTGGTTGCGCCGGGGCCGATCGAGGTGGTGCATACCAGCGTCCGCTTGCGGTTGGCCATCTTGGCGTAGGCGGCGGCGGTATGCGCCATCGCCTGTTCGTTGCGGCAGAGGTAATAGCGGAACGACTGGTCCTGATGCAGCGCCTGGCCGATGCCGGCGACGTTGCCGTGTCCGAAGATGCCGAAGCAGCCGTCGAAGAAACGGTGCGTTTCGCCGTCGCGCTCGACGTACTGATTCTTGAGAAATTCGATCGCGGCCTGGGCCATGGTCAAGCGTCGCGTCATTCGGCGTCCCCCCTCTGGAAGCGCGGAGCGTAAACGATTCTAGCGCAGACGGCGGGGTTGCGGAACGCCGGGCCGGCGGAACGTCGGGGCGGCAAGGCGCCGGCTCAGGCGGCGGCTTTCTGCTCCGTCTCTTCCGCCTCGGCCTCAGCCAGCAACTGTTTCCTGCGCAACACGGCCGGGGCTTGCGCCAAGGGTTGGTTGCGCTCTTTGCGGGCTTGCGCCAAGTCGTAATCGAGTTGATGCTTCAGCCAACTGTCGGCCGTGGACCAGCCCAGCGCTTCCATTTTCAACGCCAGGTCGATCGTGAACGGCGCGCGCCCCTCGACGACGCGCGACAAGGCGGCGCTGTCCATGCCGAGCTTCGCCGCCGCTTCACTTGCGCTCATGCCCGGATATTCGTCGTCCCCGTCCAGCCAGCCGTGCCAGAACAGCCGTCCGGGATGCAGCGGATTCACCCGCATGTAGGCGCTCTCGTCCGTTCCGAGAATCATTTCCCTGTTCCTCACTTCCCATGGTAGTCCGTCAAATCGACGCCGCAGGCGCCGCTGCCCCGCAAGCGGAATGGAATACGCCGGGCCGGCAAGGCGCCGGCTCAGGCCGCGGCTTTCTGCTCCGTCTCTTCCGACTCCGCTTCGGCCAACAACTGTTTCCTGCGCAGTACGGCCGGGGCTTGCGCCAAGGGCTGGTTGCGCTCTTTGCGGGCTTGCGCCAAGTCGTAATCGAGTTGATGCTTCAGCCAACTGTCGGCCGTGGACCAGCCCAGCGCTTCCATTTTCAACGCCAAGTCGATCGTGAACGGCGCGCGGCCCTCGACGACGCGCGACAAGGCGGCGCTGTCCATGCCGAGCTTCGCCGCCGCTTCGCTTACGCTCATGCCCGGATATTCGTCGTCCCCGTCCAGCCAGCCGCACCGGAACGCGCCCCCGGGATGCGGCGGATTCACCCGCATGTAAGCGCTTTCGTCCGTTCCGAGAATCATTTCCCTGTTCCTCTACTTCCCATGATAGTCCGTCAAATCGACGTCGTAGGCGTCGCTGCCCCGCAAGCAATCGCCGAGGCGCCGGGGGCAAGCCTTCGCATGGCGAAGCGCGATTGAGGCGTCGAGTACAATGGCAATCTCGAATGGCGTTTTCACGGAAACTGATCGAGGTGGCGCTGCCGCTCGACGCGGTCAATGCCGCGGCGGCGCGGGAGAAGTCGATTCGGCACGGACACCCCTCGACGCTGCATCTTTGGTGGGCGCGCCGTCCGCTGGCTGCGGCGCGGGCGGTGATTTTCGCGCAGACGGTCGATGACCCCTCGGAGTACGTCGACGCGCTGCTGTCGGACCCGGCGAAGAAACGCGCAGCCGAGCGGGAGCTGCAGAAGCGCGGGGCGGACGCGGCGGCGGCGGGCGGGCAGGCGCTGCGGGACGTGGCCGCGGAGCTCGAGCGCGGGCGGCTGTTCGCGCTGCTCGAAAAGTTGGTGAAGTGGGAGAACACGGCCAACGAGGAAGTGCTGGAGCAGGCGCGGGCGGAGATACGGCAAAGCTGGCGGCGGGCCTGCGCGCAAAACGCCGATCACCCGCGCGCCGCGGAACTGTTCGACGGCGGCAAGCCGCCCGCGTTTCACGATCCGTTCGCGGGGGGCGGCGCTTTGCCGCTCGAAGCGCAGCGGCTGGGTCTCGAAGCCCACGCCAGCGACCTGAACCCGGTGGCGGTGACGATCAACAAGGCGATGATCGAGATACCGCCGCGGTTTGCGGGCAGGCCGCCGGTGAGCCCCGCGGCGCGGGCGGACAAGGCGCTGATCGCCGGCAACTGGAGCGGGGCGCAGGGGTTGGCCGAGGACGTGCGGCGTTACGGCGAATGGATGCGCGATGAGGCGCGGAAGCGCATCGGGCGGCTGTACCCGCAAGTCGAAATCACGCCGGAGACGGTGCGGGAGCGCCCCGACCTGAAGGCGTATTCGGGGCGGAAGCTGACCGTGATCGCCTGGCTTTGGGCGCGGACGGTCAAGAGTCCGAACCCGGCCTTCGCCGATGTAGATGTACCGCTGGCATCGACCTTCATCCTGTCGAAGAAGAAAGGCAAGGAGGCGTACATCGAGCCGGTGATTGAGGGCGGGGAGTACCGCTTCACGGTGAAAGTGGGCAAACCGCTGGAGACGGCGAAGACGAATCGCGGAACGAAGTCCGGGGCGAGCGGCAGTCCATTTCTCTGCCTGATGTCGGCTGCGCCGATGCCGTTCGAGTACTTGCGAACCGAAGCGAAGGCCGGGCGGATGGGTTCGCGCCTGATGGCGGTCGTAGCCGAGGGCGACCGCGGGCGAGTCTATCTTGCGCCGACTGACGCCCAGGAACTCGCGGCGATTCAAGCGGAGCCGCAATGGACTCCCGACACCGACTTGCCGCAAAGGGCGCTGGGTTTTCGCATTCAGGAATACGGCATGACCAAGTGGCGGGACCTGTTCACGCCGCGCCAGCTTGCGGCGTTGACGACCTTTTCCGACTTGGTGGGCGAGGCCGGGGAGCGGGTTCGGCGGGACGCCGCGGCGGCGGGGCTGCCCGACGACGGCCGGCCGCTGCGCGACGGCGGCGCGGGGGCCGCGGCGTATGCCGAGGCGGTGCGGGTGTATCTGGCCTTCGCACAAAGTAAGGCGGTCGATAGGAACACTTCGCTCTGTGTCTGGGAACAGAGGATGGATCGGCTGAGAGGGACATTCAGCCGACAAGCCCTGCCGATGGTATGGGACTACGTAGAAACCAATCCATTCTCGGGAACCAGTGGAGATATTTATGGCGCCGCTCATTCTTTGTCTGAGGTGCTCGACAAATCTATTACGAGTGGCTCAGGTGTAGGTAGCCAAACTAATGCAGCACAGCAAATTTTGAGCAGAGACAAGATTGTCTCTACCGATCCGCCGTACTACGACAACATCGGCTATGCAGATTTGTCAGATTTTTTCTATGTCTGGCTCCGCCGCTCTCTGAGGCCGGTATTCCCGAATTTATTCGCCACGCTCGCTGTACCGAAAGCCGAGGAATTGGTGGCCACGTCGTATCGCCACGGCAGCAAGAGCGCGGCGGAAGCATTCTTTCTCGATGGCATGACTCTTGCGATGCGCCGACTCGCGGAACAAGCGCATCCGGCGTTCCCGGTCACCATCTACTACGCTTTCAAGCAGTCGGAGATCAAAGGCGAATCGGGAACGGTCAGCACGGGTTGGGAGACGTTTCTCGATGCCGTGATCCGTTCCGGGTTCGCCGTCACCGGCACGTGGCCGATGCGCACCGAACTCAGCAACCGAATGATCGGCATGGGTACCAACGCCTTGGCTTCGAGCATCGTTCTGGTCTGCCGGCGGCGCGCGGCGGATGCGCGGACGGCGACGCGGCGGGAGTTTTTGACGGCGCTGCGCGGGGAGTTGCCGCGGGCGCTGCGCTTGTTGCAATCGGGCAACGTGGCGCCGGTGGATTTGGCGCAGGCGGCGATAGGGCCGGGGATGGCGGTTTACACGCGCTACGCGCAGGTGCTCGACGCGGCGGGCAAGCCGACGCCGGTGCGCGAGGCGCTGGCGCGGATCAACGAGATACTCGACGAGGCGCTGGCCGAGCAGGAAGGGGACTTCGACGCCGACAGCCGCTGGGCGACGGCCTGGTTTGCGCAGCACGGTTTCGAGGCGGGGCCGTACGGCGAAGCGGAGACGCTATCGAAGGCCAAGAACACGAGCGCGGCGGGCATGGTGGAGGCGGGGATCATCGAGTCTGCGGGCGGCAAGGTGCGCCTGCTGAGGCCGGAGGAGTTGCCTGCGGACTGGGATCCGGCGGCGGACGCGCGGCTGACGGCGTGGGAGGCGGCGCATCACCTGATCCGGGTTTTGGAGGCGGAGGGCGAAACGGGGGCGGCGGGGCTGGCTGCGCGGCTGGGGGGCATGGCGGAAACGGCGCGCGAGTTGTGTTACCGGCTCTATACGCTGTGCGAGCGCAAGAAGCGGGCGGCCGAAGCGCTGGCCTACAACGGCCTGGTGCAGAGTTGGCCGGAGATCGACCGGCTGGCCCGCTCCGCCCCGGCGGAGCAGCCGGTTCAGGGCGAGTTGCTGTGAGGCCGCGGCGCGCGCGAAAGTAGCCGTTCATGGCCATTCAGAGCTTCAGGAGCAAGGCGCTGCGGCGGTTCGCAGAGAAACAGGACGCGCGGAAACTGCCCGCGCGGCATATTGAGCGGATTGCCGATATCCTCGACATACTGGGCAGGCCGAACCCCTTGCCGCTGTTGCGAGAGGACGAAAAATATCGCCTGCATCCTCTTGTCGGCGGTATCTTCTTGTCAACGACTGTAAAGGCGTCTGGAGCGTTCGCGTTTCCGCGCGTTGGCGGGTTACTTTCCGCTATGCTGAAGGCGTCGCCTACGATGTCGATCTGACGCAACATTATGGAGACTGAAACATGATTGTCGGATTGAGCCCCGATAGTTGGCTGCGCCGCAACCCGCGGCATCCGGGCCGCCATATCACCGTCCATCTCGAAGCCGACGAAGAGGAGCCCGAAGAGTATCCCGGAATGCCGGTCGCGGAAATGGCGCGGAAGCTCGGCGTTTCGCGTTCGCGGCTTTCGCGCGTATGCAGGGAGCAAGCTCCGGTTACGCTCGATCTGGCGATGAAGCTGGAAGCCTACGGCTGGGCGACGGCCGATACGTGGATGGAGATGCAGACCCGCTACGACATCGCCCAGGAGCGCAAGCGGCTGAACCGTCCGTTGACCCAAGCGCCGGCCTACGTCCGTGAGCAGGAATTGCTGCGCGCCGAACAGGCCGAGGAAGCCGAGGCGCCGGCAACCATGGCGGCGTAGCCGCGCGCCGGCGGCGGGCTGCGCGCGGCCGGCGCGGCCTCGAGTTCCTTTGCGATTGCCGTTTCCGTACGGGGCGCTTTGTGCGCCGCCCGCGGCTCAGCGCAACGGATCGATCACGGTCAGGAATGGGAAACGGCGGAAATCGTTGTCGCGGGTACAGATGCGGCTGACGCCGTGTTCGCGCATCAGAACGGCGGTGTGCAGGTCGTGCATCACGTTACCGCGAAGGTCGGGCAATTCCGACAAGGTTTGCGTAAGCACCGCCGCATGACGCGGTGTTGCCGTAAGCAACTCGAATCCCGATGAGGCCAACAGGTCGGAGAGCAGACGTTCCGCATCGTGCGTGCGCCATGGTGACTGAAGCGCCCGGGGATGCGTGCTTACCCGCAGGAACTCGTAACAGATATTCCAAGTGAGAAACGCCGAAGACGGGCCGCGCCGAGCTGCGTCGAGGAAACGGCGGCATGGGAGATGGAACGACGAATCTTCGTTGGCGGCATAGATGAGTATGTTGGTATCGAAAACCAGCACGTCAGCGCTCTTCCATCGCCTCGTACAACTGATCGCGGTTGGCGATATCGACCAGTTCCCTGCCGCCGTTCCAGGACGGCAGCGGAGGCAGGGTCTCGGGCGGGTTCTCGCTGGGGCTCCGAGCGTCGAGTATGCTGCGTATCCCCGCCTCGGCCAGAGCGGACATCGTAGTACCGCGCAGCTCAGCCTCTTCCCGCAGCCGCAGTATCACCGAATCGTCAATGCTGAGCGTTGTCTTCATCTCTATGGAAAACCATACCACGCCGCGCCTTGCGGCGCGTCAGTCGCGGCTCCGGACGCCGCGCGCCGTCAGGCCTCCGGGGCGGCGATGCCGGCGGCGCGGAGGAAGTCGAGGTTGCAGCGGGCGTCGGCCAGGGGGGAGGTTTCGCCTGCCGGGTCGCAGTCTTGCTCGACGGCCGCCCAACCGCTGAAGCCGCTTTCTTCGACGGCCTGTTTCAGCGCTGCGAAATCGACGGAGCCTTGGCCGAGCCGGCAGAAAACGCCCTGCGCGCAGGCGTCGTGGAAGCCGACGCCGGCGGCGGTGACGCGCGCGCGGACGAGCGGGTTCACGTCTTTGAAATGCAGGTAGTCGATGCGCGGGGCGAGCCGCCTGCAAGCGGCCGCGGGGTCGAAGCCCGCGTAGGCGCAGTGGCCGGAGTCGAGACAGACTTTGAGCAGGTTTTCGTCGACGGCGTCGAGCACCGCGTCCAGTTCGTCTTCGAACTCGACGTAGCCGCCGGCGTGGGCGTGGATGGAGACGGCGAGGCCGTATTCTTCGCGTCCGATTTTGGCTGCTGCGGTCAGGCGGTCGAGGAAGCCGCGCAGGGCCGCGCCGCGCAGGCGCGGGGCGTCGTCGGGGCGTCCGGCGAAGGGCGCGCGGGCGGGCGCGATGCTGTCGATGAAGACCATGCGCTCGGCGCCGTGCGCGGCCAGCGAGCGGGCGGTGCGGGTCACGCCGTCGAGAACTCCGCTCCAGGCTTCGGGGTCGTGGAAGGGGCGGAAGACGACTCCGGCGATGAGCTCCAGGCTGCGCGAGGCGAGGGCGCCGCCGAGCGCCGCGGGGTCTTCGGGCAGGTAGCCGACCGGGCCGAGCTCGATGCCGCGGTAGCCGGCTTGCGCGGCTTCGTCGAGCACTCGGCGCCAGGGCGGGTTGTCGGGGTGGTCGGGGAACTCGACGCCCCAGGAGCAGGGCGCCGCGCCGATGCGAAGGGGCATCCGTTTTCCTTTTTCTCGTTTGCAATTGCGGCGCGCCCGCCCGCGGGTCAATCGACGATCGACTGGTAGGCGTACTGCTTGAACATGTTGCCGTAGCGCAGTCCGCTATGGGGGATGATCTGCACCATGTAGATGCCGATCATTTCTTCTTCGGGGTCGATCCAGAACTTGGTGCCGGCGGCGCCGCCCCAATTGTATTCGCCGAGGGAGGCGGGGGCGCCGCTGGCGCCGCGGTCGAGATGGACGGCGAAGCCGAGGCCGAATCCGTAGCCGGTGTTGGCGATGCGCTCGGTTTCGACGGCGGCGAGATGGTCGGCGGTCATCAACTCGACGGTTTTGCGGCCGAGATAGCGCTTGCCCTGGAACTCGCCTCCGTTGAGCATCATTTGGCAGAAGCGCAGGTAGTCGCGGGCGGTCGAGACCAGTCCGCCGCCGCCGGAGAAGAAGGTTCCCGGTTTCTTGTAGCGGTCTTCGCGGTCGGAGACCTTGATTTTTTTCTTGCCGTCGGGGGCGTAGAGTTGGGCGAAGCGGTCGAGGCTCCCGGAGGGCACGTGGAAGCCGGTGTCGGCCATGCCCAGCGGGTCGAAGAGGCGCTCTTGCAGGAACCGGTCGAAGCGTTGGCCGGACAGCACTTCGACGAGGCGGCCCTGCAGATCGACGGCGATGCTGTAGTGGAATTTCTCGCCGGGGTGGTAGAGCAGCGGCAAGGCGGCGATGCGGCGGGTCATGTCTTCGAGGTCGCCCTGCCAATAGAGCGGATGTTTCTTGTTGTAGAGGCTGTCCGCCGACGTTCCGCCGAAATATCCGTAGGTCAGTCCGGCGGTGTGGCGCATGATGTCCTGAACGGTCATTTCGCGGCGGACGGGTTCGCGGCGGGCGCGCTCGGGGTCGCCGGGAAAGCCGGGGCGGTCAACGAGCACTTCGAGGTTCCCGAGTTCGGGAATGTAGCGGGATACGGGGTCTTTGAGGCGGAATTCGCCTTCCTCGAAGAGCATCATCAGCGCGGCGCTGGTGATGGGTTTGGACATGGAGTAGATGCGCACGACGGCGTCGCGTTTCATGGGCGCGCCGGCTTCGCGGTCGGCCATGCCGCGGGCTTCGAAATAGGCGATTTTGCCCTTGCGGGCGACCAGGCCGACGGCGCCGGCGATGCGTCCGGCGGCGGCGTCTTCTTCCATGGCTTCGGTGGCGCGGGCCAGGCGTTCGGCGGAGAGGCCGACCGATTCCGGCTCGACGGTCGGAATCGGTCCGCCGAGGAGGCTGAACGAAAGGATGAGGAGCAGAAACAGGATTCGCATAACGCAGCCATCATACGGCAGTTTGCGGATGATAGGGAAGCGGGGGGCGCCGGTTTGCGTCCGCGTTCAGGAAAATTCCATGATGGGTTCGCCCAGGGCCTGCGCCAGGGGCGCGACGCCCAGCCCCGGCCGGTTGGGGGCGGCCATGCGTCCGTTGCGTCTTTGCGGCGCTCCGGCGGCGGTGCTGACGGTTCCGTAGCTGTTGAAGTCGGTCGAGGAGAACAGGAACTCGGGGGGCGTGCTGTGCGCGAGGTGGGCGATGGCCGCGGTGGCGACGTCGCCGCCCCAGGAATCTTCGATGGTTACGGCGAGGCCCAGCGAGACGCAGAGATCGCGGGCCTGGCGCGCGCGGGTGAGGCCGCCGAACTTGGCGATTTTGATGTTGACGGCGTCCATGGCCGAGTCGGCGCGGGCGCGCAGCAGGATTTCGATGCCGTCGATGGTTTCATCGAGGATGAACGGATGCCCGGCGCGGCGGCGGACCGAGAGGCATTCCTCGTAGGAGAGGCAGGGCTGCTCGATATAGACGTCGACGTCTTGCACGGCGCGGATGACGCGCGCGGCGTCGTGCATCGTCCAGCCGGTGTTGGCGTCGGCGACGAGGCGGTCGCCGGGTTGCAGGACGGCGGCCGCGGCGCGGATGCGTTCGATATCGGTTTCGGGCTCGCCGCCGACTTTCAATTGGAAGCGCCGGTAGCCTTCGGCGCGGTATTCGCGGACGCGGGCGGCCATCGCTGCGGGGGATTCCTGGGAGATGGCGCGGTAGAGCGTGAAGTCGCCGCCGAAGCGTCCGCCGAGCAACGCGCAGACCGGCATTCCGGCGGCCTGCCCCAAAATGTCCCAGCAGGCGGCGTCGATGGCCGATTTGGCGTAGGGGTGGCCTTTGAGCGCGGCGTCCATGCGGCGGTTGAGCTTTTCGAGCTCGCAGGGCGCCTCTCCGATCAGGTGCGGCGCGACGGCGGCGATTCCGGCGCGCGCGCCGGCGGCGTAAGCGGGCAGGTAGGCCGGGCCGAGCGGACAGGTTTCGCCGTGGCCCGCGAGGCCGGCGTCGGTATCGACGCGCACGATCGTGCTGTCGAAGACCGTTACGGATTTCCCTCCCGACCATTTGTAGCTGCCTTCGCGCAGCGGGAGATCGACTTGATAGACACTGATCTTCTGGATTTTCATGCGGCAACCTGACGAGCTTACCTACGAATTTACAGATGCGGAGGGGGCGGAGGCGTCCGCTGGGGGCCTGCCGCGCTCGATTTCCTTGCGCGGCGGGCTGGTCGAGTTGGCGCGGGCGCCGGAAATGTTGGCGGCGCTGTACGACGTCGTTGAGGCGTTGGGGGCGGATCTCGATTTCGAGCGCGGTTTTGCGCGGTGCCTGGAGAGGCTGTGCGATGTTTGCGAGGCCGAGCGGGGCGGCATCTATCTGTGGGAAGGCGGAAGCTATTTGCCGGTTGCGGTTGTCGGGGCGGCGGGGAGCGGCGGGTTCGGCGGGGACGATGGGGACGAGGCGGCGTTGCGCGCGGCGCTCGGGGCGGGCGGCGGCGCGGTCGTCAGCGGCGTAGTCGTCAGCGGCGCGGGGAGCAGGCTGGCGGTTCCGCTGCGCTGCGCCGGCCGCCGCGTCGGCGCGCTGCTGCTGAGCGCCGGACAAGCGGGGCGGATGACGCGGCAACACGGCCTGTTGGCGGGACTGGTCGCCGGCAAGCTGGCGCGGACGCTGGTTGCTTCGCGGCGGATTCGGGGGCTGATGCGCGAGGCGCGGACCGACGCCGCGACCGGCCTGCCCAACGCCAGGGCGGCGCGGGACAGGCTGGAGCAGGAAGTGGCGCGGGCCGCGCGCGAAGGCGCATCGCTGGGCGTGCTTTTCGCGGATATCGACGGCTTGAAGCGGGTCA
Organism: Bryobacterales bacterium; assembly: GCA_965242705.1. Classification (GTDB taxonomy): domain Bacteria; phylum Acidobacteriota; class Terriglobia; order Bryobacterales; family UBA6623; genus CATQHP01. The sequence goes on along the minus strand of OZ251486.1, from coordinate 1,277,945 downwards.
ACGACCGCTGCGGCCACGCCGCCGGCGACAGGCTGCTGGCGGAGACGGGGCGGAAGCTGCGAAACGCCTTGCGCCGTTACGATTTCGTGGGGCGTCTCGGCGGCGACGAGTTTCTGGCGATCCTGCCCGGCGCGTCTCCGCGCGGTTTCGAGCGGCGCCTCCGCGAGCTCGGGCGGGGCGCGCCGGCGGTGAGCATCGGCGCGGCCTTCTATCCCCGCGACGGCGCGACCGCCGCGGCGCTGCTGGAGGCGAGCGACCGGGCGATGCATAGGGGCCGCGCCGCGGAGCGGCGCGGCAGGGATTAGGGGGGCCGCGCTTTGCGCGGCAGGGGTTGGGGGATAAGGGTTGGGGGTTGGGGAAGAAGGCTGCCGGGCGGCGCGGCGTTGCGTTGCGGGGGCGGAGCGTGTATTCTGTTTTGCGGCAGGCGCGGCCGGGGCGGGACGGTTCCTTGGCGGCGGCGAGGAGGAGGAGGAAAGAACATGGCATCCAATCGCGGAGTGGCGTACATCAGGCCCGGGGTGGTCGAGGTGCAGTCGATCGACTTTCCGAAGCTGGCGCTGGGAGATCGCAAGTGCGAGCACGGCGTCATTCTGAAGATCGTTTCGACGAACATTTGCGGCAGCGACCAGCACATGGTGCGCGGGCGCACGACGGCGCCGGAGGGGCTGATTCTCGGCCACGAAATTACCGGCGAGGTCATCGAGGCGGGCAGCGGCGTCGAGTTCATCGGGGTCGGCGACCTGTGTTCGGTTCCGTTCAACATCGCTTGCGGGCGGTGCCGCAATTGCAAGGAGAGGAAGACGGGCATTTGCCTGAACGTCAACCCGGCGCGTCCGGGGGCGGCTTACGGCTACGTCGATATGGGCGGCTGGATCGGCGGGCAGGCCGAGTACGTGATGGTTCCCTACGCCGATTTCAACCTGTTGAAGTTTCCCGACAAGGAGCGGGCGATGGAGAAGATCGGCGATCTGACGCTGCTGTCGGACATTTTCCCGACGGGGTTCCACGGCGCGGTTACGGCGGGCGTGGGGCCGGGGTCGATTGTTTACGTGGCGGGCGCGGGCCCGGTGGGGCTGGCCTGCGCGCACGGCTGCCAGTTGCTCGGCGCGGCCTGCGTGATCGTGGGCGACATGATCCCCGAGCGGCTCGAGCAGGCGCGGAGTTTCGGCTGCGAGACGGTCGATTTGCGCGCGGACGCCGGTTTGGGGGAACAGATCGAGCAGATCGTCGGCGTTCCCGAAGTCGATTGCGCGGTCGATTGCGTCGGTTTCGAGGCGCGCGGCCACGGCAAGGAGGCCGTCGTGGAGCGGCCGGCTACGGTGCTCAACGCCTTGATGGAAGTGACGCGGGCGGGCGGCGGCATCGGCATTCCCGGCCTGTACGTTACGGGCGACCCGGGCGGCGTGGATGAGAACGCCAAGATCGGTAATCTGGGCATCCGCATCGGCTTGGGCTGGGCGAAGTCGCATCACTTCATGACGGGGCAGTGTCCGGTGATGACCTATCACCGGCAGTTGATGCAGGCCATCCTGTACGGCAAGGCGAATCCGGCGAAGGCCTGCAACGTGCAGTACATTTCGCTCGACGAGTCGCCGCAGGGCTATCGGGACTTCGACAAGGGCGCGGCCAAGAAGTTCGTGATCGACCCGCATGCGGCGATCGCGGCTTAGGCGGCCGCTCGACTTGCGCAAAGGGGCGCGAGGGGAGGGAAAGTGAAACCGCGGGCGCGAGTCCGCGGCAGCGGCTTTTCTTTTTGGGCTTTTTTCCGCCCTGCGGCGCGGGTTGGGCTTACAATAGGCTCATCATGCGGCGCATTTCTCTGTTTTTCGTTTTTCTTGCGGCGGCGGGCCTGACGGCGGGCGCGGACGAGCGCGGCAAGGGGCCGGCGAGTTCGCACGGAGCGGCCGGCTTTTCCGGGCAGCGCCTGGCGCGGCTGGACGCGGCGCTGCAGGGTTACGTAGACCGGCGCGAAATCCCCGGGGCGGTGGCGCTGGTCGCCCGCCGGGGCAGCGTGGTTTATCACAAGAGCTTCGGCATGCGCGACGCGGAGGCGGGCGCGCCGATGCGCAACGACGTCATTTTCCGCATCGCCTCGATGACCAAGCCGATCGCTTCGGCGGCGTTGATGACGCTGTGGGAGGAAGGCGCGTTCCAGTTGCGCGATCCGATCGCCGAGCATCTGCCCGAGTTCGAGCATATGCGCGTGGCGCTGCCGCCGGAGAGCGGGGAGGGCGTGAGGGGGCCGATGAAGACCGTCGAGGCGGCGGGGCCGATTACCTTTCAGCACATTCTGACGCATACCGCGGGGCTGGCGAACCCCTACCGCGGGATTACCAAGCCGCTTTACGACGAGGTGAGGGCCAAGTCCTCGCGCGACCGGCCGATCGGCGAGTACGTACAGGCGCTGGCCAAGCTGCCGTTGAACTTCCATCCGGGCGAGCGCTGGGAGTACGGCCCGGCGACGGACGTCGCGGGGCGGTTGACGGAAGTCATCTCCGGGCGGCCTTTCGATGCGTTTCTGCGGGAGCGCATTTTCGAGCCGCTGGGGATGAGCGACACGCATTTCTACTTGCCGCGCGAGAAGCTGCCCCGTTTCGCGGCCAACTACCGGCCCGGCGCGGACGGCAAGATCGAGCTTGTCGAGGCGCCCGACGAAAAGAGCCGCTACGTGCGCGGGCCGCACGTGTATTTCAGCGGGGGCGGCGGGCTGGTTTCGACGGCTGAGGACTATTTCCGCTTCCAGCAGGCGATGCTCAACGGCGGCAAGCTCGAGGGGAAGCGCATCCTCGGCCGCAAGACGGTCGAGCTGATGACGGCGAACCACGTCGGCGGCAAACAGGTATGGCTGCGGGGTCCCGGTTACGGTTTCGGCCTGGGCTACAGCGTGGTGACCGACGTGGGGTTGTCGGCCATGCCCGCTTCGCTGGGGACTTTCAGTTGGGGCGGCGCTTTCTGCACGGTGTTCTGGGTCGACCCGGCGGAAGAGATCATCGGGATTCTGATGACGCAGGTGCGCCCCTATACGCACCTGAACATCCGGCAGGACTTGCAGACGCTGACCTATCAGGCGCTGACGGACTGAGCGCGGCGCGGCCGGCGGTCGGTTGACGCGCGGCCTGCCATACTGTGGGGCTATGCGCGTAAATCGAACGAAGCAGCGGCTGCGGGAGGGGCGGGTTGCCGTAGGCATCAGCCACAGCCAGTTGGGGACGGCTGAAATCCCCAGGATGTTTGCGGCGGCGAAGCTGGATTGGGTTTTTCTGGACGCGGAGCACAGTCCGTTTTCGAGCGGCGCGCTGCACGACCTGATTCGCGCGTATCTGATGACCGAGGTGACCGTGGTCGTGCGCGTGTGCGATTTCCAGTACGATCTGGTTTCGCGCACGCTCGATTCCGGGGCCGAGGGCATCATTTTTCCGCGCAGCGAAGACCCGGACCAGTTGGCTCGGGCGATACGCGGGGCGAAGTTTCCGCCGTTCGGGCGCCGCGGCTACGGGCTGGGGCCGCCGCAGGTCGGCTACCGCGGGATGACGTTTGCGGAGATCATGCGCCATGCCGACGAGCAGACGCTGATGATCGCCCAGATCGAATCGACGGCGGCGCTGGAGCGGCTGGACGAGATGGCGGCGGTTCCGGGGCTGGATGCCTTGTTGGTCGGCCCGGCGGATCTTTCGATATCGCTCGGAGTTCCGGGCGAGTGGCGGCATCCGAAGCTGGTCGAGGCGATCGAGCGCACGATCGCGGTCTGCAACGACAAGGGCATTTTCCCGGCGATTCAGGCGCGCAGTTTCGATTTGGCGGATTTCTGGATTGACCGCGGCATGCGGTTGATCGGCTGCGGCAACGAACTGGCCATTTTGTGGGAGGCCGTGAGCGGTCTGGCCGGGAAGATGGGCCGCGCCGCGGAGCGGCGCGGCAGGGGTTAGGGATCAGGGGTTGGGGGTTAGGGGGCCGCGCCTGACGGCGCGGCGGCGAACGCCGCCCATCGAATGCCGCCCGTCGAATGCCACAGAGCGGTTCAGCGTTGGCGGTCGGGGCGAACGGGGAAGTCTTCATCGAGGCGGGCGTTGAGGAGGCGGGCAACGCTCGGCGGCCAGATGTCATCGCGGGGTTCGCGGTCGCGGCGGGGGTCGAAAGCGGTGACGTCTTCGAGCCGGTAGGGGCACTCGACGGGCAGCATCCGCTTGCGTTCGCGCACGGCTTTCGATCTCTTGGGAACGGGGTTCCCGTCTCGCTCGGCATTGCTGCGATCGTATTCGGCCAGCCGGATAGCGGCGTCGCCGCGCCCGCGCAGCCAAGCCTCGGCGAACAGTGTTCGGTAATGGCCCTTGAGGCCGGGGTTTTCCGTGACGAGTTCGGCCATCGTTTGTCGGAAGCGCATGATTTCATCCATCCAGTGGTTCAGGACTTTGTCCGCGGCTTCCCGGTAGTATTCGATTTTGAGCAAATGCTCGATGACGTGGGCGCAAGCCGTTTTGCAATCTTTCTTTTGTGCTGAACCCAAGTCTTCGATCTCCTCGATGAGATTGTCCCAGTCGATAGCGTTGAAGTCGCGGCGCTTCAGCGCTGTGGCCTGTTGCACGGTCCAGGAGTAGAAATCGCGGTCGTAGAGGCCGTTCGTCTGGGGTTCTTGCTGCAGTTGGGGCGCGGCGAGCGTAGCCATATCGTTGCTCCAGCCCTATATTAAAGCAATTGGGGCCGCGTTGCACGCGGCAGGGGTTAGGGTTTGGGGATTAGGGGTTAGGGGGCCGCGCCTGACGGCGCGGCGGCTGCAGGTCGAGGCGCGGGCGGCCTGCACCCGGCGGCGGCCCATCGTAACGGAAGGTCGAACGCAAGTTGCGGCCCGACCCGCGACTCTTGACCCGCGACTCGCGACCGCCGCGCGAAGCGCGGCCCGACCCGCGACTCGCGACCGCCGCGCGAAGCGCGGCCCGACCCGCCGACCCGTGACCGCCGCGCGAAGCGCGGCCCTATTCGACGGCAATCGTGACGCCGGGCTGGCTTCTTGCGCCGCCGACTTCGAGGTGTACTTCCAGCGCGTCGTTGGGCGCAATGCCCGCCGGAACCCGCGCCAGGATTACGTTGACCCCCACCAGCGACGGCGCTCCGCCCGCGAACAGCACGTCCTCCGCCGCCAAAGGCTGCGACCCAAGCCACACCCGCACCGCCGCCGCCGCATGCCGCAGCACCGCTGCGCCGCCCGCCTCACCGTCTGACGGCGCAGGCTCCAGCGCGCCCAGGCCCGTCGCGTAAATCTCCAGCACGTCCCCCGCTCTCGCCGGTCGCGCCGCCCCCTCGCCGTAGCCCCGCGGCGCCGCCAATTCAGCCGTCCCCGCAAATACGATCGAGCCCTGACCCGCGCCTCCGCCCGAAACCGTGAACACGCCCGGCGCTTGCGCCGCCGCGTGGAAAAAGCGCGCGTAGCTCACGCCCTGCTCCGTCTCCACCTCCACCGAAGCCAACGCCGTTCGAGCGCCTTCGGGCAGCAGACCGGAAGGCAACTGCGCCGCGATGCGCCCCGACTCCACCGTAAACAGCGGCGCCGCCTGCCCGTCAATCATCACCCGCGTTCCGCCCAGGCTGCGCGGCAGCGGCAAGCCCTCCGCCGAAGCCGCCCCATCGGCGGCCAGGTTCCGCCCGCGAATCTCCACCACCGACCCGGGCGCCACGGGCAGAATGCGCGGCCCGAACAGCCCCGGCTCCCCGTAGGCGCTCTGCCGCGCCGCGTTGAGCACTCCGCCGTTCTCCGTCACCGCCGGCCCCGTCGGCGGCGGAACCTCCAGCACGACGCCGATCGTCGCCGTCAGCCGCCCGTTGGAGCGGATGTACAGCCGCCCTTCGTGCCGCCCTTCGCGCAGCCCCAGCGGGTTGACCGTCACCTGCAGCACGATTGTCTCGCCCTGCTCCAGACGGCCCCGCCACTGCGCTGCGCCGCTTGCCGCCCGCGTGACCTCGATCCAGCGCGCGCTGGGCGTCACCCGGTAGTCCACCGCGCCGTTTTCGGCGCGCAGCGTCAGCGTCTTCGACGTCGGCTCGGAATCTTCCGCCGGCTCGAACGTCAACTCCCCTGCGCCGCCCACCGGCTGCGCCGTCGGCTCCGGCCGCCCCGTCCCTGATCCTGACCCCGTCCCGGTACCCGGAGTCGGATCCGGATCCGGTGTCGGGGATGGGTCCGGATCCGGGGTAGGCGGCGGGGGCGGATCCGGATCCGGGGTAGGCGGCGGGGTAACAGGCATCGGCGTAATCGGCGTATCCGTCGTCAGCTTGCGCACGCGGTGGTTGCCTCTATCGGCGACGAAGAGGTTGCCCGACGAGTCCACCGCTACGCCGTAAGGGCGATCGAGCGCCGCCGACAACGCCGCGCCGCCGTCCCCGGAGAATCCCGCGCTCGCGCCGGCGACGTTGGCGATGTTCCCCGACGTATCCACTTTGCGGATGCGGTGGTTGCCCGTATCGGCGATATAGACGTTGCCCGCCGAGTCCACCGCCACCCCGCGGGGATTGCTCAACGTCGCCGAGGTTGCCGCCGCGCCGTCCCCCGTGTTCCCCGAAGTTCCCGTGCCCGCGAAGGCCGCAATGTTCCCCGACGTATTCACCCGCCGCACCCGGTGGTGGCTCGTGTCGGCGATATAGACGTTGCCCGATGCGTCCGCAGCCACCCCGCGGGGGCCGGTCAACGTCGCCGAGGTTGCCGCTCCGCCGTCGCCCGTGTTCCCCGCCGTTCCCGTGCCCGCGAAGGCCGCGATATTCCCCGACGTATCCACCCGCCGCACCCGGCGGTTGTCCGTGTCGGCGATATAGACGTTGCCCGATGCGTCCACAGCCACCCCGATGGGCGTGTCCAGCGTCGCCGAGGTCGCCGCCGCGCCGTCCCCCGTGTTCCCTGCCGTCCCCGTGCCGGCGAAGGCCGCAATGTTCCCCGACGTATCCACCCGCCGCACCCGGTTGTTGCCCGAATCGGCGATGTAAACGTTGCCCGATGCGTCCACCGCCACGCCGCTGGGACTGCTCAACAGCGCCGAGGTTGCCGCCGCGCCGTCCCCCGTGTTGCCCGCCGTTCCCGTGCCGGCGAAGGTCGAAATGTTGCTCGTGGAAGCATCCACCCGGCGGATGCGGTGGCCGGCCGTATCGGCGATATAGACGTTGCCGGACGAGTCCACCGCAGCGCCGAGGGGCCCGTTCAACGACGACGAAGACGCCGCGGCGCCGTCGCCGACGGCCGTCGGCCCCAGCCCGGCGATGGTCGAAATGTTCCCCGACGTATCTATCTTGCGTACGCGGTTGCCGCCCCTTTCGCCGATGTAGATGTTGTTCGACGAGTCCAGCGCCAGCTTTTCGGGAAAGTTCAACGTCGCCGACGACGCCGCCCCGCCGTCGCCGGTGCTCGACGCGGTTCCCGTGCCGGCGAAGGTCGAGATGTTGCCCGACGTATCCACCCGGCGGATGCGGTGGTTGCTCGCATCGGCGATGTAAACGTTGCCCGACGAGTCCGCCGCCGCGTCCCGGGGATTGCTCAACCGCGCCGAAGTCGCCGCGCCGCCGTCGCCGCCGAAGCCGAGCGTCACCGAGCCCGCAAAGACGGAGCCGGTCCCTGAGCTGGTCCGCCTGAAAACCCTGTGGGCGGAATGACTGGCGGCCCAGAGGTTGCCCGACGAGTCCACGCTCACGCCCTCCACGGCGCCTATTGAAACCCCCGCTACGTTCGGCCCCATAATGTTCGAGACTTGCCCCGAGGAAGCGGTCAGCAGGCGCACGAGACTGTTGGCTCGATCGGCTATATAGACGTTGTTCGACGAGTCCGTCGCCACGTCGTAAATCCAACTGAACGTCGCCGACGTGCGGAAGGCGTTGCCGCTGCCGGAGGCCCCCGTGCCGGCGTGGGTGGTGATATTGCCCGTGGAAATGGTCACCAGGCGGAGGCGGCGATTGCCCGTGTCGGCGATGAAAACGTTGTTGTTCGAGTCCACGGCCACGCCGTAGGGTTCGTTCAATTGCGCCGAAGCGGCCGCGGCGCCGTCGCCGCTGAAGCCCGAACTGCCCGTGCCGGCGAAGACCGAAGAGTTTTTGGTGGCGCCGTCGATGCGGATGACGCGGTGGTTGGAGACGTCGCCGACGTAGACGTTGCCGTTCGAGTCCACGGCCACGCCGCGGGGGGCGTTCAACGTCGTCAGAACCGCCGTGCCGCCGCCGCCGGCGAACGTGTCGATGGTGTACGTCTGCGCCGGGGCGCGCTGCGCGCCCCAGTGGAGAGCGAACGCCGCCAACGCAGCGGCGGCCAAGCGGCAGAGCCGCTTGGCGGTCACGGCCGCGCCTCCAGGCAGGCGCGGCGGCGCGCAGCTTGCCCTACCTGAATTCGCGGGGGGGGGGGGGGGGGGGGTAAAACGGTGCATGCCGACGTTGCTCATCAGACGGTCTCCAAACTGAAACCGACAATATAACATCCCGCGGAAAAAACCGCAAGGCAACCAAGGCAACACATCCATAAAAAATGTTTTTGGGCGGCGATGCGCCTCAACGCAGCTTATGACAAGGGAGATGAGGGCCGCGCTTTGCGCGGCGGGGGTTGGGGGTTGTTGTCTGCCGGCGCGGGGTTCGGCTAGGCGCGGGCGGCTCCCGCGCGGCGGAAGGCGACTTCGAGTTTCCGCCTCCAGTCTTCGCTGACGCCGACCCGTTCGACGGGGATTTCGGGGGCGAAGAACTGGAGGATCGTTTCGGTTGTCGGGTGGAAGGCGAGCGCCGGGGCGACCAGCAGCAGGCGCGGCGGCCGGTCGGAGAGAGGCTCGCCGGCGAAATAGCCTTTCTCGCGGAATCCTCCGCTTTCGAGGCTCCATTTGACGCGCATCCAGTAGTCGAGGCCTTGCAGGGGCAGGTGGATATCTTCTGAGGCTTTGAGTTCGAGGACGGCGAGGCGGCCGTCGATGCCGCGGGCGAGCAGGTCGATGACGCCGCGCTCGCGTCCGCTTTCGGTCAGGACGCGCGCATAGACCGGCTCGGCGGCGAGCAGGGGGTCGATTGCGGGGATTGACCGCCGCACTTGCGACTCGAGCCAGCGTTCGGGGTATTGGGTATAGAGCGGGTTGCGGCCGTCGGGGGGCGGCGCCGAGCGGAGGCGCAGAATTTCGCCGGCGAGGGCGGCGACGCGGTCGAAGTTGCGTTCGGTGACCGGGCTGCTGCGGTCGAGTCCGTAGGTCATGCGCTTGCCCGCGACCCGCGCGAACTCGATGCCGCGCGCTTGCAGGGAAAGCACGCCGTTCGCGCCGCGGATGCAGTCGATGCGCTCGTCGGCGAGGATTTCGCGCAGGCGATCGTTTACGGCGCCGGGCGGCGTTGCCGGCGTCATGCAGGGTTCGAGCCGGAGCTGCAGGTTGCCGCGGTCGGCGGGGTCGATTGGGGCGAGGTTGCCGTGCCGGTCGAACTCGTGGACTTCGAAGCGAAAATCGCGGGCGAGGAAGTTGACGCGCTGGGCCGTTGCGGCCGCGCGGCCGGCGGGGAGAAACAGTTTCAGTCCGGCGGCGGTTCCCTGGCGGCTGCGGCGGACGATATCGAGCCAGATCAGGCCGGTTGTGAGGATACGGTCGGCGGCTGCGGCGGATTGGCCGTCGGAAACGCCGACGATCGCCCAGCGCGCCGCGCCGCGTTTCAGCACCGCGCGGACAACCGCGGGCGACAGGGAGCGTTCGAGATCGGCGGCGGATGACAGTTTTTCGATGTCCCAGCCTTTGTAACGCCGGGCAATCATGCGGCGAAAGAATTCGCGGAAAACCGTTCGTCCGGCTCCGCGCAGGGCGGCTTGCCCTTTCGCCGCCCGGTCGATGAGGCTTAGCGGGGCGTCCGCTTGGCCGAAGCGGGAAGCGCGCAATTCGACGCGGCCGTTGGTTTCGGCAACGACTGCGGTGACGCGCCGCACGAGGTTGCCGGCGTCCGACCAGACGTGCAGCAGGCAGCCCCGCGGCCCGGGGTCGAGCGACCAGCGGTTCGGCTCGATGGGAATCGGGGCTTCGCCTTGCTCGATCAGCAGCGGCTCGCGGAAGCGCGCGATGGACGATTCGATGACGCGCTTGACGCTTTCGGCGGCGGCGGCTTTCCTGGGGGCGGCGCGCATGGGGGTCGGCGGCGGACGGCTTGCCGGGCGCGGGTGGGGGAAATGCATGCCGGCAGCATGCTCGACCACTGCGGCATCGGCTTGCCGGGCGCGGGTGGGGGAAATCGGCCCCGCGGTCGGCCCATTTTAGCGGGGAATCGCCCATGCGGGCAGCCGCCGGTCTGTTTCTTGCGGTCTGCCGTTGCCCCGAGCGCTGCATTTTTTGTCCGGTCCGGTTTGCCGGATCATTCCCGTGCGCGGGGCGGCCGGCGGCGCGCCGAAGAGGCGTTGCTAGAATGGCGGTCATGTTCGTTGGCGGCGGGCGGCGGCATACGCCGCGGCCGGCGTATGTGCGTTTCGCGGTGCTGGGGCTGTTCGGTTTGGGCATGGCGTTGGGTTTGCTGGGCGCGGGCATACAGCTTTGGTCGCTGCATTTCTCGCTGGACGCGCGGGCGGCGGGCGGGGTATTTCCGGCGTTGGGGGCGGGTTTTGCGGCGGCGCTTTTTGCGGGGCGCGGGCGGGCGGAGACGGTGGGGCCGGGGGTGCGCGCGCTGTTCATTGTTTCCGGGCTGGGGGCGGCGCTTGCATTGGGGGCGGCGTCGTTGGCGTACGAGGCGGCTCTGCTGCCGCTGCCGATGTTGTTTCTGGGGGGGGCGCTGGGCGGTTTCGCTTGGGGCGCGGCGGCGCTGCTGGAGCACGTCGCGGATGCGCGGCGCTCGCGGAGCTTGCGGGACTTGGCGGGGGTTGCGTTTTGTCTCGGCGGGCTGACGGGGTGTTTGCTGATCCGGGCGGCGGCGGGTTGGGTTTCGCCGGAGGGCATTTTGCGCGCGCTGGCGGTGTTGCCGCTGGCGGTTGCGGCAGCGGCATGGCGGGCCTGGCGGTTTCGTTTTTCGGAGCCGGGCGGGGGCCGTCGGCGGGCGGGTCGGCGGGGGGCGTTTTCGCTGAATTTTTTTCTGTTGGGCTCGAGTTTGCTGCTGCAATGCGCGGCATACGGGATAGCGGCCTGCTGGCTGACGGCGTATTTGTCGCGCGCGCTGGGACTGACGACGCGGGGCGGGCTGGGGGCGCTGGTTGTATTTTGGGCGGCGGCGGCGGCGGGGCGGGCGGCGGCGGTTCGTCTGCCTTCGCTGGGCGAGGGCCTGTTGTCTTTGGGCGGCTCGGCGGCGGCGTGCTGTGTTGGCTGCCTGTTCCTGCTGCAGACGGCGCGGCCTTCGGGGGCGGCGGCGGGGGCGGCGTTGCTGGGGTTGGGGCTGAGTTCGCTGCACGTATTGACCTTGCGCATGATGGAGCGCTGCGCGCGCGTCGGCGGGGGCGGGCTGCGCGGGTTTTGGTTCGCTTCGCTCGCGGCGGTTTTGCCGGCGTGTTGGCTTGTGGGGCGCTTTGCCGGGGAGCTGGGCATCGAGCTTGCGGTCTGGGCGCCGCTCGGCTGCGTTTTGGCGGCGTTGGCGGCTCTTCTGATTTTTGCGGCGGAGCAGCGCGTGAGCGGGGGGTCGGCGTTGGCGTAAGCGATTCCGGCCGGTTGGGCCGGCCTGAAGGCGTTCGATGGCAATTGGCTCGAGAGATCCGAAATACGTTGCGATCATGGCGGTTTCGTCGGCTCTGATCCTGGCGATAGGGGTGCTGGTGCGTCCGCGGCCGGAAAACGCCGACGCGGTTTCGTTGCGCACGCCGAGCGAGATTGTGCGGCTGGAGCGGCTGACGCAGAGGCGGTCGGTTGAAGATTTCGCGGAGTATTTCGCCTACGCCGCGGGATTGGTGGAAGATTCGGTGCTGCTGTTGGGGTCGAGCGGCCATACGGGGCTGATCTGGGAATCGGATTCGGTGCTTACGGCGGCGGGGCGGGGGCCGTTTCCGGCTGCGGATCGAACGGTTCTGGGCGGAGACGAGCTCGAGCTTGCGGCGGAGATTGCCGGGCCGCATCTGCCTTACGTGCTGCTGCGCACGCCGGTGGAGGCGATACCGGGTCCGCGCGTTCCGGCGCGTCTTTACGCGCCGGGTTCCTGGCTGGTGGCGGTATGGCGCACGCCGGAAGGCAGCATGCGTTACGCCGAGGGGCATCTGCTGGGCATTGCCGAGCGCTCGTGCGGCGGGCTCGACGTTACCGAAGCGCTGACGAATTTCAACGCGCGCATCCTCAACCCGGGAAGCGGGCTTTTCGATCTCGACGGGAATCTGGTTGCGGTGGCGCTGGCTTGCGAGGGCGAAACGATCGCCGTCGATGCGGATGCTCTGGCCGCCGCCGTCCGTCCGGACAACTCGTTGGAGGAGAGGCTGGTCAAGCGCCACGGCATGCGCGTGGACAGGGCGGCGCGGGACGAGGCGGCGTATTTTGGGCGCGAGGGCGGGGTGATTGTGCGCGAGACGTGGAGCGATTACGGGGCGTATCGGGCCGGGCTGCTGCCGGGGGATTTCATTTTGGCGGTCGATGGGCAGGAGGTGGAGACGGTTGCCGATCTGGAGAGGCTGGCGTTGCCGGTGTCGGCGGAGATGTTCGAGCTGGACGTGTGGCGGGGCGGCGGGCGCCGGAAATTTTCGCTGCCGGCGAGGCCTGCGCGGGCGGCGGCGGCTTCGCCGCACGGATTCGTCGGCCGGGAGGACGGCCTGCCGATTTTGCGCACGGACAACGACAGTCCGGCTGCGCGGGCCGGCGCGCGGGCGGGCGATCGGCTGATTGCGGTGAATCAGACGCGGCCGAAATCGTTTGCCGACGTCGAGCGGGCGTTCCGGCAGGCGAAGGGGCGTCCGACGCATCTGGTTTTCGAGCGGCACGGGCGCTTGTGGGGGGCGACGGCGGAGCAGCGATGAACGAACTTTCTTCGCTTGGGCTGATCCTGTTGCTGGCGCTGCTGGCGGGGAATCTGGTCAAGGTCATCCGCATTCCCGAGGTGACGGGCTACATTCTTGCCGGCGTGGCGTTGGGGCCGTCGGTGCTGGGCTGGGTGAGCCACGACAATTTGCAGGCGCTGGAGGTGCTCAGCGAGGTTGCGCTCGGCCTGATTCTGTTTTCCATCGGCTCGATTTTCGAGTTCAAGCGCTTCCGGCGGATCGGCGACCGGATTGTGCGCCTGACGCTGATCGAATCGGCGCTGGCGGCGGCTCTGGTGGTTGCCGCCGTTCTCGTTCTGGGAGAGGGTTGGCGGACGGCGCTGCTGCTGGGCGCCATCGCCATCGCCACGGCTCCGGCTTCGACGTTGATGGTGGTGCGCGAGTGCAACGGGCAGGGGCCGTTGAGCGAAGCGCTGCTGGGCATCATCGCCGTCAACAACATCATCTGCATCATTGCCTATCTTTCGTGCGCGGCGGTCATCAACCTGGTGGGCCATTGGGGGGAGACGGCGGTATGGGTTTCGCTGTACCGCGCGGGTTTTCCGCTGGTCTGGCAGTTGGTCGGTTCGGCCGCGTTGGGGTTTCTGGTCGGATTGATGCTCGCCGGGTGGTCCACGCAGGTAACCGAAACGGGCGAAATGCTCATCCTGCTGGCCGGCTCGATTTTGCTTTGCGTCGGCGCGGCGCGGATTTTCGATCTTTCGGCGTTGGTGGCGAGCTTGGCGGTCGGGGCCACGATGGTCAACCTTTCGCGCCGGAGCCGCAGATTGTTCAAGACCCTCGAGGGCACCGATCCGCCTTTCTACGCCATTTTTTTCGTCATCGCCGGCGCCGATCTGAACTTGCAGCTCGTCTCTTCGATGGGCGCGCTCGGGTTCGGGTATCTGGCCGCGCGCGCGCTGGGCAAGTTCATCGGCGCGGGCATCGGAGCGCGGCGGCTGAAGATGGAGCCGCAGGTGCAGCGTTTCCTGGGTTTCGGTCTGATGGCGCAGGCCGGCTTGGCCGTCGGGCTGACGATTACCGTGGGCAGGCAGTTCCCGGAATACTATCCGGCGATTTCGACGGTTATTTTGTCGTCGGTGGCGCTTTACGAGATGTTCGGGCCGATCTCCGCGAAGTTCGCCATTGTGCAGAGCGGGGAAGCGCGGCTCGAGGGCGGGGCGGCGCAGTCGATCTGGGGATAGCCGCGCCGCTCCGCGGCGCGGCAGGGGTTAGGGGGCCGCGCTTTGCGCGGCAGGGATTAGGGGTTGGGGGTTAGGGAAGGTCTGAATAAGAGCGCAAGAGGGGCAGAGGGAGGATGATGTTGGCGGGTGGAGGCGATTGAGGAGGGGTTGGCAACGAGATTTGCATGGAAATTGTGCTGATTTTGAGCTCTTGGCAGTGGTTATGCCCCCGTTTCAGCGGCTTCGAGCCACTGTGGACGCACTGCTCCTGCGTTGCGCCGCTCAGGCTGCGGCATAACGCTCGGCAATGAGCAGATTGGCCAAGCCGAATAACAGGCTGAGCCGTTCCCTGTTCTTGGCCAAGCCGCGATAACGAACCTTCGCGTAGCCAAAGCGCCGCTTCACATACAGAAACGGATACTCCACCTTGGCGCGCACCTGCGCCTTGCGCCGCTCCGCCTGCGCCGCCGCGCTGTCCGCCGCCAACTGCCGCCGCCGGCCGGGCCTCATCGCCACCTGCCAAGCCAGCACACGCTCTCGGTGCTCCGGCCGTTTCTCCACTCCTTGATACCCGGCATCTCCGTGTACCTGTTCCTCCCCGCCGTGCAGCAGCAGCCCCACTTGCGTCACGTCCGCCACGTTCGCCCCCGTCGCCGCCACGCTATGCACCAGCCCCGTCCCCGCGTCCACCCCGATGTGCGCCTTCATCCCGAAATGCCGCTGCCGCCCCTTCCTTGTCTGCTTCATCTCTCCGTCCCGTTCCCGCTTGCGGTTCTTCAACGACGACGGCGCTTCTATGATGCTCGCGTCCACTATCGTCCCTTTCTGCAAGCGCAACCCCTGCGCCTCCAGGCGCCGGTTGATCTCCGCCAACAACTCCCCGCCCAACTTGTGCTTCTCCAGCAAATGCCGAAAATGCAAAATCGTCGTCTCATCCGGCAGCGGCTCGGCCAACGACAAACCCACGAAGCGCCTCACCGACTCGAGCTCGTACAGCATGTCTTCCATACCCGGATCGCTCATGTTGTAGAACAACTGCACGCAGTGAATGCGCAGCATCGCCGACAACTCGTACGGTCGCCGCCCCCGCCCCGCTTGCGGGTAATACGGGCGGATGCGCTCCTCCAACCGCTGCCAGGGAATCAACGACTCCATCCGCCCCAGGAACTTCTCCCGCCTCGTCTGTTTTTTCTTCCCTTCGTACTCCATGTCCGCAAACGTCCGCTGGCTCATCGCTCTCCCCCTTATTCTCCGTGCCTTCCGCACCTCCCTATTATCCCAGTCTGCAGGGCTCTTGTTCAGAGGTTCCTTAGTGGAAACCGCACGGCTTCAGTGAAGAGAGAGCTGAACGCATCCGGTCGATTTCGGCGGCGCGGCGTCGAAAATAAGTGATCATTGGCGAGCATTGGCGAGCAAGGTGAACAATCCATGCATGAAGCGCTTCTTTTCGGTGCATGAAACCCGTCATGCTTGACGGCTGCGCCGTGTTTCTGAGTCGGGGGATTGAGTCGGGCGGCTGCGCCCGTCGGTTTTGCCCGCTTGTACGGATGTTCCCTAACGGCCCGCTTGCGGCAGCGTTTTCAGGAAATCGCTCCAGGGGACGGCCGGGCCGTGGATGGGCGCCACGGTTGCTACGTCGAGGCCGACTTGCCCGACGTTGTCGAAGAGCGCCCGGCGCAACTCGGGCGGAGCGGGGCTGTCGGCGGCGGTGTTGAACAGATCGGCCTCGATGAGTATCTTTTCGTTGCGCAGATAGGCCATGAGCATGCCCTCGACGTGGGCACCGAGACCCTGGACGTAGTAGATCTCGAGCAGGCGCTTGCCGTCGGTAATGACGTATTTCTCATCGACGTCCTCCATCGTGTAACCCTCGGAGATTTCGGTCGGCGGATAGAGCGAAACCATGTCGGGGGCGAGCGTGCGCGGCGTGTAGTCGAGCAATTCGCTCTCGTAGAACAGGCGGTTGCGCTGGTGCGTGACGACGGTTGCGCCGACGTGCAGATAGGTGCGCAGGCCGCCGAGATGGTCATAGTGATCGTGGGTGTTGACGATGAAGCGGATCGGCTTGCCGGGGACAAGCCGGACGACCTCTTCGATGACCGCCAGCGAGCGGCGCTCGTCGAGCGGCGCCTCGACGACGGCGATGAAATCGTCGAAAGCGACGGCTGCGCTGTTGTGCGAGCCGCCGCCGAGCAGCCAGACGCCGTCGGCCAGTTTTTCCGAGACGACGGGGGGCGGCGCGGCGGGGGCGTTCCTGACGGATTCGGGGACGGCGGCGGGGTCGCCGCAAGCGTTCGGCGCGATGTCGGGGAAACTCCCGCCGAAGCCGTTGTGTCCGCCGCTGATGACGGGGAATTGCCGTTCGTCGTCCCAGCCGTCATGGTGATGCCAGCCGGCCGGAAACTTGACGCCGTCGATTTCGCGCCAGTCGGAGTATTCGTGTTCGTAGTTCATGTCGCCCAGCACGGGGTGCGGAACCCAGGTTTGCACGCGCTGGATCAGGTTGCGGTCGTTGACGGTGGCGTTGACGCGGTAGCGTCCGAGCACGGTGGCGCTGAGCACGATGGACTTTTCGATGCCCGACGTGGTTGCGCCGTCGCGTCCGCTCTCGGCCATTTCCCAGCGCCAAATCGCCTTGGGGTTCGCGCCGGGCATCATGGCGGCGCGCACGAAGCCGTGCGGATTGAGCCAGATGTCGAGCTGCCAAAGCTCGGCGTTGTCGGGCGCGGGGACGGGGCGGGAGTTTTCGCCGTCGATATGCCAAGCGTGCTTCCCGGCGACGGCGAAAGTCTGCTTGCGGTGTTTTTGCAGCGGGGTTCCGCCGCGCCAGCCGGTTCCGTATTTCCACGAGCGCGGATTGAGGCCGGGCTTGCGCTCGAAAGTCTCCACCGACGACGCGGCTTCGTAGTCGATGACGCGGGTGTAGGCGGCAAGCGGCTCGCCCCGCGGCCAATCGGTGTTCTGGGTGACGTTCTGGCCGACCATGGCGGCGTAGCCTTCGCCGGAAAACGACACGCATTTCAATTTGTCCACGCCCATTTCCCGCGAGACGGCCTGCAGAACGGGCAGAGGGTCGATATGGCCGGGCTGCTGAGCCTCCGACGGGGCGGCGAGGGCGAGCGCCGGGAAAAGAACGCGTGCGGCTGCCGTCGTGCGCATGACCGATAGTTTAGCCGCACCGGCCGGGCGGGGCCGGCCTCACTGAAACATCGAGACGCCGGCGATGCCGGCGGCGCCGGCGGCCAGACACGGCCGGATGCGCGCGGGAGTGATCCCGCCCAGGGCCAACACCGGAAGGCCGGCGCCGGCGCAGGCTTCGGCCAGCTTTTCCAGGCCGGCCGCGGCCGCCGCAGGCTTGGACGCCGTGGGAAAGACCGGACCGAAGACGGCGAAATCGGCGCCTTCGGCCGCGGCGCGCTCGACTTCTTCCGGCGCGTGCGTCGAGACGCCGAACAGGAACCCCCGGGGGGCGATCGTGCGCAAGCGCCGCGGCGGCGGGGCGTCGGCGGTCAGGTGAACGCCGGCGGCGCCGGCGGCCAGCGCCGCGTCCATGCGGCTGTTGACCAGGATTGCCGCCCGATGATTTCTCGCGCGCGCCATGGCCGCCCGCGTGAACTCGAGCAGGGCGCGGGCCGGAAGATCCTTCTCGCGGATTTGAATCCAATCGACGCCCGCGGCGGCCGCGGCTTCGACGGCGTCCAGAACGTCCCCGGCGCAACGCTTGCGGTCAGTAATGTAACAGCGCTTCACGCTGAGCCGATTATAGCCGCGCGCAACCGGATTGCATGCGCAAGCGTCCTCAATCTTGACAATCGTTCACTAAAGTTTGATAATGGGAAACAGCTAAAGTGATTGGCGGTCGGCGAGCGGAGACAGGCTTTCGACGCCAAAAAAAGAAGAGGTTGGAAGCATGGGCAAGGTAATCGGCATCGATTTGGGAACCACGAACTCCGTTGTCGCCGCGGTGCAGGCGGGGCAATCGAACGTCATCGCCAACCAGGAGGGCAGCCGCACGACGCCGTCGGTGGTGGCCTTCACCAAGGGCGGCGAGCGGCTCGTGGGGCAGGCCGCGAAGCGGCAGGCGGTGACCAACCCCGAGGCCACGATCTATTCGATCAAGCGCTTCATGGGGCGCCGCGCGGACGAAGTCGGCGAAGAGAGCAAGCTGGTGCCTTACACCATTGGCCAAAGCGGCGGCGTGGTCAACGTGCGGATCGACGGCAAAACGTATTCCGCGCCCGAAATTTCGGCGATGGTGCTGGGCAAGTTGAAGGAAGCGGCGGAGTCGTATCTGGGCGAAAAGGTGACCCAGGCCGTGATTACCGTGCCCGCGTACTTCAACGACTCCCAGCGTCAGGCGACGAAAGACGCCGGCAAAATCGCCGGTCTCGAGGTGCTGCGCATCATCAACGAACCGACCGCCGCGGCCCTGGCTTACGGGCTCGACAAGAAGAAGAGCGAGACGATCGCCGTTTACGATTTCGGCGGCGGGACGTTCGACATTTCGATTCTCGAAGTGGGCGAGGGCGTGGTCGAGGTCAAGGCCACCAACGGCGACACGCATCTCGGCGGCGACAATATCGACCGGGTCATCATCGAGTGGATTATCGACGAGTTCAAGAAAGAGCAGAGCATCGACCTTTCGGGCGACAAGATGGCGCTGCAGCGCCTGCGCGAGGCCGCCGAGAAGGCCAAGATGGATCTTTCGACCCTGATGGAGTCGGAGATCAACCTGCCCTTCATCACTGCGGACGCGGCCGGGCCGAAACACCTGCAGCTCAACCTGACCCGCGCCCGTCTGGAAACGATGATGGACCCGCTGTTGCGGCGCACGCTCGAACCCTGCAAGAAGGCTTTGACCGACGCGGGGCTGAACCCCGGCGAGATCGACGCCGTGGTCATGGTCGGCGGCTCGACGCGCATTCCCAAGGTGCAGCAGATGGTGCAAGACCTGTTCGGCAAGGAACCGAACAAGAGCGTGAATCCCGACGAGGTCGTCGCCCTCGGCGCGGCGGTGCAGGGCGGCGTCTTGGGCGGCGACGTCAAAGACGTTCTGCTGCTCGACGTGACGCCTCTTTCGTTGGGCATCGAGACGCTGGGGGGCGTCCTGACCAGGCTGATCGAGCGCAATACGACGATCCCCACGCGCAAATCGGAAACGTTTTCGACCGCCGCGGACAACCAGACCTCGGTGGAAATCAAGGTGTTTCAGGGCGAGCGCTCGATGACGGCCGACAACCGCTTGCTGGGCGTATTCCAACTCGTGGGCATTCCGCCGGCGCCGCGCGGCGTCCCGCAGGTCGAAGTCACCTTCGACATCGACGCCAACGGCATTCTCAACGTTTCCGCGAAAGACAAAGCGACCGGCAAGGAGCAGAAGATTACGATCACCAGCTCGTCGGGCCTTTCGCAGGAAGAGATCGAGAAGATGGCCAAGGATGCCGAGATGCATGCGGCCGACGACGAGAAGCGCCGCGGCGACATCGAGACGCGCAACCGCGCCGACGCCATGATCTACTCCACTGAGAAGACCTTGAGCGAGCACCGCGATAAAATCGGCGAGGACGACGTCAAGAAGATCGAGGAAGCGTTGGCGGCGGCGAAAGAGGCCGTCAAGGGCGGCGACGCGGCGGCGATCGAGCAGGCGCTCAACAACCTGACGCAAGCGAGCCACAAGCTGGCCGAGGCGATGTACAAATCGAACGAGTCGGACGGCGGCGGCGCCGAGGAAGCCGCGCCGGGAGCCGCCGGAGCCAACGGCGCGTCGGGGGCGTCGGGCGGCGATGACGTCGTGGATGCCGAGTTCGTCGATGCCGACGACAAGCCCAAGCCGTAGCCCAAGCCGGCCGAACGGCCGGCGGCTGCATGGAAACGGGAGATTGAAAGCGGGAAATTCGAGGCAATCCGATGGCCGCTACGAGACAGCAGGACTACTACGGAACGTTGGGACTCAAGCGCAACGCCAAGCCCGATGAAATCCGCAAGGCCTACCGCCGTCTCGCCCGCAAATATCACCCGGACGTCAACCCGGGCGACAAGGCGGCGGAAGACCGCTTCAAGGATATCCAAGCCGCTTACGACGTGCTGGGAGACGAGAAGAAGCGGCAGGTGTTCGACCGTTACGGGTTCTATTCCGACCAAGCGTTCGCCGGCGGCGAGGGAGGCTCTTCCGGCGGCGCGGGAGGATTCCGTCCGGGAGGCTTCGGTTTCGACGGTTTCGACTTTTCGGAGTTCGTCCGTCAGGCGGGCGGCGCGGCGGGGCAGCAATTCCGCGGCGGGTTCTCCGATCTGTTCGACCGCGCGGGCGCCGGCCGGCCGGCTGAAGGGCCGAAGCCGGGCGAAGACCTGGAGTACGAGATCGAAATCGATTTCTGGCAGGCAATCCAGGGCGCGGCCGTCCTCTTGAACGTTGTCCGCAATGCGCCTTGCAGCCACTGCAGCGGAACGGGACGCGCCGCGGCCGGCGCTCCGGAGGTCTGCGGCGAGTGCGGCGGCTCAGGCCGCGTCGGCCGGGCGGTGGGCAATATGCGCTTCGAGACCTCTTGCCCGAGTTGCCGGGGCAACGGCCGGCCGCATGACGTTTGCGCGGCTTGCCGCGGCGAAGGCCGCGCGGCCGGGGCCGAGTCGGTGGAGGCGCGCATCCCCCCCGGCGCCAAGCAAGGCTCGCGCCTGCGTTTGCCGGGCAAGGGCAACAGCGGATTGCGCGGCGGCCCCGCCGGAGACCTCTACATCGTGACCCGCGTCGGCGAGCATCCGTTCTTCAAGCGTATCGGGGACGATATTCGCATTCAGGTTCCGGTAACGCCGGCGGAGGCCGTGCTCGGCGCGAAAATCGAGGTGCCGACGATCGAAGGCAGCGCGTTTCTCAAGATTCCGCCCGCGACGAGCTCGGGCAAGGTGTTCCGCGTCCGCGAGCGCGGGGTCTTGAACGCCCGCTCCGGGCGCCGCGGGGATCAGTTCGTCGAAGTGCGCATCGTGGTCCCCGAAATCGCCGACGAAAGCGTGAAGGATCTCATGCGCCGATATGCCGAGATCCACACGGAAAATCCACGCGAATCCCTGTTCGAGCAGCGGTAGCCGCCTGCAGATCGAGAGGATTCGACTTACCGGCCGCGCCAACGCCGGTCCAATCCCAACGACCAGCCGGCCCAAACCTACTGACCGGTTCAAGCCGAGGCTCGGCGGCGCTTGTGTAATACTGAATTGGCCTTTGGGCGCGCAACGCCGCCCGCGCGGTTTTTGCCGCAGGCTGTCGTCGATGGCGAAACGGCGCAAGACGAAGGCTGTCTATACGATTTCGGTCGTGGCCGAGCAGTTCGACGTGCATCCGCAAACTCTGCGCCTGTACGAACGCGAAGGGCTGCTCGAGCCCTCGCGCACCGAAGGCAATACGCGCATGTACACCGAAGAAGACGTGCGGCAACTGGAGATCATCCTTTCGTTGACCCGCGATCTCGGCGTCAACATCGCCGGGGTTGGAATCATCCTCAACATGCGCGAAAAGATGGAAGAGATGCAGCGCCAGATGCGCGAATTCGTCGCCTTTGTCAACGAGAACGCAAACTTGGCCGATCAGAAACCCGACGAGGTCATTTCCAATGCGTTGATTCCGCTCAAGACGCGCCTGCCGATCAAGACCCCGCCCAAGCAGGCGGGGAAGAAATCCGTCAGCCGCGCCTCTCGCGAAAGCGGGGCGCGGACGGAATCGGACGGATAGGGAACCCGTGCAGCGCCCAGCGCCGGAGAGCAGCCGGAAGGGATTTCCGCGGAGAAAAATCCGGCCGACGCTGCTCTTGGCGGCGTTTGCCGCCGTGGGCGCGCCCCTCCGGGCGCAAGACGCGAAGCCCCCTGCGTCGATCGAAGAGCTGCGGGCGGCCATCGAAGACGAGATCGACAAGGTCGGTTACGGCTCCGCGGGGGTCGCCCTTGTCTCAAAAGAGAAAACGATCTGGGCGGACGGCATCGGCCTTGCCGACGCCGAAACCGGACGCCGGGCCGGGGCCGATACCTGGTGGCGGGTCGGCTCCATCAGCAAGAGCTTCGCCGCCGTCGCCGCGCTCATTCTCGAAGAACGGGGCAAGCTGCGGCTGACCGACGCGGTTGCCGAATTGGCGCCCGAGATCGAGATACGCAACCGTTGGCGGGACGAGAACCCGGTGCGCCTCGCGCATCTGCTCGAGCACACGGCCGGCCTCGACGATCTGCATTTCAAGGACTATGCGAGCAACGATCCGACGCCGCTCTCGCTGCGCCAAGGGCTGGACCACGTCCGCGCTTCGCTCTATTGCCGTTGGCCGCCGGGACTCCATTCGTCGTATTCGAACGCCGGCCCGGCGGTTGCGGCCTACATCGTGCAAAAGGCGGACGGGCGGCCTTACGAGCAATTCGTCGCCGACGAAATCCTGGCTCCTCTGGGGATGGACGGCGCCGGCCTGCTGTTGACCGATGAAATCGAGGCGGGGCTGGCGGCCGGTTACGAAAACGACGGCGCCGGCCGGGTTCCGTATTGGCATATCATCGCGCGGCCTTCGGGCGCCTTGAACGCGACCCCGGCGCAAATGGCCAATTTCGTGCGCATGCTGCTCAACCGCGGCGAGCTCAACGGCCGCCGGCTGCTCTCGCCGCAAGCGGTCGAACGCATGGAAAGGCCGCGAACAACGCTGTCCGCCCGCCTGCCGCTGGACCTCGGCTACGGCCTGGGCAACTACTCGCAGCCGGCGGACGGCTTCATCTTTCGCGGGCACAACGGCGGCATGCCCGGGTACCGCGCCGAATACGGGTATTTGCCCGAACGGGGGCTCGGCTATTGCGTGATGGTTTCCGTATCTGGCGGCAGGCTGCTGAACCGCGTCCGCGATCTCGTCAGGGGGTATCTCGTCCGCGGCGTCGAGAAGCCGAAGCAACCGGCCATTGGGGAAATGCCCGGCGATATCGACCGCTGGACCGGTTATTACCGCGCGATTACGCCGCGCAACGAGTCCATGCGCTGGGCGGAGCGTTTCGACTTCGCCCGCGTCCGGCGCGCGGACGACCGCCTGATCGTCAGCCGACTGTTCGGACGGACGGCGAATTTCGTCCCCGTTGCCGACCGAGTGTTCAAGCGCCGCGGACGGCCGATGACCACCCTGGCTTTTGTGGAAGGGCCTGACGGGGAAAAGTACCTGCAGGGCGAAAGCGGCAACCGGCGCAAGGTTTCCGCCGCCGTCGTCCGGTTCGAGCGCGGCGCGGCGGCGCTTGCCGCGCTGCTGCTGTTGAGCGCCCCGGCGTGGGCGCTGGTCTGGGTTCCCCTGAAGCTGCTGGGCAAGGGCAAGGGGCGCCCGGTCATGGTGCGCGTTTGGCCGCTGCTGGCGATGACGGCTCTGCCCGCGGCGCTTCTCGTTTTGAATTTGGGACCCGACAAGCTCATCGAGCGCCTCGGCAACCCGTCGCCGGCGAGCATTGGTTTCCTGGTGTTTTCGTGGTTGTTCGCGCTGCTCTCGGCATGGGCGCTGCTATGCGCCTTGCGCAGCGACCCGCGGCGCGTCGGCGCCTTTGCCCGACGGCACGCGGCGGCGGTTTCGGCGGCCTGTCTCGCCGCGGCGGCTTATCTGCTCTCTTACCGCGCGATCGGCTTTCCTTTGTGGCGGTAGGCGCGGGATCGCGCGCCCCGCCGCGGCGCGGGCGGTCTGATACGATCAAGCGATTGCATGGTGGCGGGAAGGGAATCCGCGGCGGCCCCGCCGCGGCCGGTCAATGGCAGCGTCATCGACCGCGGGCAGGCCGTCGAGGCCTACCGCGCCAACCGCGGGCGGACGCGGGCGCTCTTCGAGATGCTCGCGCCGGAAGCCTATTATGAACGCCCGATCCCGCTCCGGCATCCCGTCGTGTTCTACGACGGCCATATCCCCGCGTTCGCCGTCAACGCCCTGCTCAAGAAAGGCCTCGGACATCCGGGGATCGACAACGATCTGGAGGCGCTGTTCGCGCGCGGGATCGACCCGGCCGACCGGACGGCCGCCGCGGCGTCGGACGTAGAGGCGTGGCCGCCGCGCGGCGTCGTCCGCCGTTTCGTCGAGCGGGCCGATGAGGCCGTCCTGGCGGCGCTCGCCTCCGACGACATCGAGAGCGGCGGCAACGCCGTGCTGCGCCGCGGCCAAGGGGTCTTCACGATACTCGAGCACGAGGCGATGCATCAGGAAACGCTGCTCTACATGCTGCGCCGGCTCGATCCCGAGATGAAAAAGCGCCCGCAAGGATACGCGGTGAACGGCGCGGCGGCCCGGCCGCCGGAGCAGAGGCGGGTCTTCGTCCCCGCGGGTCGGGCTACGCTCGGCGCGCGGGTCGAATCCGTCCCCTTCGGCTGGGATAACGAGTTCCCGTCCCACGGCGTCGACGTCCCCGCGTTCACGATCGATGTCCACAACGTAACGAACGCCGCGTTCCTCGAGTTCGTCGAGGCCGGCGGCTATGAGAACGCCGGCCTGTGGACGCCCGCCGCCTGGCGCCGCAAGAACGAGGCCGGCCGCACGCATCCGATTTTCTGGGAACGCCTCGGAGATCGCTGGTTCTGGCGCGGCATGTTCGAGCGCATGCCGCTGCCTCCCGCTTGGCCGGTTTACGCAACGCACGACGAAGCCTCCGCTTTTGCGCGTTGGCGGGGGATGCGCCTGCCCAGCGAGGCCGAGTATCATCGGGCGGCTTTCGGCGCGCCGGACGGTTCCGAGCGCGCGTACCCTTGGGGCGGCGCCCCTCCCGACGAGACGCGGGGCAACTTCGATTTCCATCGCTGGGAGCCGGCGCCGGCGGGGTCGTATCCCGGCGGCGTCAGCGCCTGGGGCGCGCATGACCTGATGGGCAACGGCTGGGAGTGGACTTCCACCCCGTTCGACGGCTTTCCCGGGTTTGCGGCGATGGCTTCGTATCCCGAGTATTCCGCGGATTTCTTCGACGGCCGGCATTACGTCGTCAAAGGGGCGTCGCCGGCGACGGCGCGCCCGCTGCTGCGCCGCAGCTTCCGCAACTGGTTCCGCCCGCACTATCCGTATGCCTATGCCGCTTTCCGCTGCGCAGCCGATGCCCGGTAGCGCGGCGCAAGCGGCGCGCATCCCGCTGCGGGACGCGGTCGAGGGACTCTGCGCCCGGCCGAAACGGCTGCCGGCGCATTGCCTCTACGACGCGCTCGGCTCGCGGCTTTTCGAGGCGATCTGCGAGCTTCCCTGGTATCCGATCACGCGCGCCGAACGCGCCTTGTTGGCGCGCGAGCGCGAAACCATCATGGCGCGGCTCGGCACGCCGGCGGCGCTGATCGAACTCGGCGGCGGCAACGGAGAGAAATTGGCGATTCTGGCCGAAGGGCCGGCTGCGCGGCGCCGCCCGGCCGCGGCGCATCTCATCGACGTTTCGCAGACGGCGATCGAAAGCGCCCGCCGCACGCTGGCAAGCTGCCCCGGGGTCACCGTGCGCGGGCATCGGGGAACCTACGCCGACGGCCTGCGCGCGGCCGCCGCCGAGCTCGAGCCGGGGCAGTCGGCGATGGCGCTGTTTCTCGGCTCGAACATCGGCAACCTCGACGCGGACGAGGCAGGGCGTCTGCTGGCCGAGATCGCCGCCGCCCTGAGGCCGGGCGACTCGCTGCTGCTCGGGGCCGATCTGGTCAAGCCGGAACGCGATCTGCTGCTCGCCTACGACGATCCGCTGGGGGTCACGGCGGCGTTCAACCGCAATCTGCTGGTCCGCCTGAACCGCGAACTCGACGCGGATTTTGCAGTCGAGCGGTTTGCTCACCGCGTTGCCTGGAACGCCGCGGCGTCGCGGGTCGAGTCGTATCTGGTCAGCCAAGCCGCGCAGACGGTGCGGCTTGGCGCGGCCGGCTGCAGCATCCGCTTCGCGCAAGGCGAGACGATCCGGACTGAAAATTCCTACAAATACCTGCCGGAGGAAATCGCGGCTCTGGGGGCGGGCGCCGGGTTCGCCCTGCGCGAGCAGTGGGTCGAGCCGGACGCCGCGTTCGCCCTGACCCTCTTCGACGCGCCCTGACCGCGCCGCGGCAAGCGGACATTTTTGGCGGAGGAAGAGGGATTCGAACCCTCGGAGCTCTCGCAAGCCCAACGGTTTTCAAGACCGCCGCCTTCAACCACTCAGCCATTCCTCCGCTGCTTTGCCCGCGGCCGGCGCTTTGCCGCGGGCCGCGGGCCAACCGTTTCTTTTGCTTGTTTTAGTGTACCTTCAGATCCAATGAGCGGAAGACTCGAGGGCAAGGTCGCCCTGATTACCGGCGCAGGCGGCGCGATCGGCGCATGCACGGCGCGGCGTTTCGCCGCCGAGGGCGCCGCGGTCGTGGTCAACGACGTTTCGGCGGCGAAGGCGGAAGCGGCGGCGCGCGCGATCCGCGGGCTGGACGGCGCCGCTTCCGCCTGCGTTGCCGACGCCGCCTCCGCCGCGGGGGCGGCGGCGATGGTCGCTTGCGCCGTCGAGACTTTCGGCGGCCTCGACGTCCTGGTGAACAATGCCTTCGCCAAGTTCGACGACACGACGATTACGGCGCTCGAAGAGGACTCGTGGCAGCGCACGATCGACGTTTGCCTCAAGGGGCCGTTCCTTTGCACGAAGCAGGCCATTCCGGCGATGCGGCGGCGCGGCGGGGGCAGCATCGTCTCGATTTCAAGCGTCAACGCGCTGCGCGCCGTCGGCGATACCGCCTACACGGCGGCCAAAGGCGGCCTGATCGCCATGATGCGGCTGGTCGCCGGCGAATACGGCGAGGCGAATATCCGCTCGAACGTCATCTGCCCGGGCACGATCGAGACGCAAGCCTCGATGAGCCACTGGAAGAAATTCCCCGCCGGGTTCGCCGAATTGATGAAGATGTACCCGCTGGGGCGCATCGGCGAAGCGGAAGACGTGGCCGACTGCGCGCTCTTTCTGGCTTCGGACGAGTCGCGCTGGATTACCGGCGCGGTGCATACGGTGGACGGCGGATTGACGGCCGGCAACAAGCTCGAGTTCGAGTAGCGCCGCGGTTTGCTAGACTCCGGGTTCATGGCGATGCTGCGTTTCTGCCTTGCTTTTCTGCCG
This sequence comes from Bryobacterales bacterium, assembly GCA_965242705.1. Classification (GTDB taxonomy): domain Bacteria; phylum Acidobacteriota; class Terriglobia; order Bryobacterales; family UBA6623; genus CATQHP01. The sequence continues at coordinate 1,250,822 of OZ251486.1, read as the reverse complement.
CTGCTGTGGGTTGCCTGCGCGGGCGATTCCACGACCGCGGGGACGGGCGGCGGGGCGCCGCGGGCGTCCGCGCGGTCGAACGCCGCTCTGATCGAAGCCGCCTTTCGCGGGGACGCCGCCGGCGTCGAGGCGCTGCTGGCCGAAGCCGACATCGACGGCGTGGACGAGGCCGGGCGGACGGCGCTGATGATGGCCGCTTACGACGGCCACGCGGGCACGGTGCGGCTGTTGTGCGAGAAAAAGGCCGACCCGAATATGCGCGACATGAATCGGCGCACGGCGTTGATGTACGCCGCATCCGGGCCGAATGCGGCCGCCGTGGAAATCCTGCTGGCGCACGGCGCCGAGGTCAACGTTACCGACGGCGATGAGGGCTGGACCGCGCTGATGTTCGCCGCCGCCGAGGGGCAGGCCGAAGTCGTCAGCCTGCTGCTCGACCGCGGGGCGTCGCCGGATATCCAGGATATCGACGGCGAGACCGCGCTGACCTTTGCTTCCCAGAAAGGCCACGCCGCCGTTGTCCGCCTGCTGGAAAGCGGACCGGGCAGGTAGCCGCGGCGGCCGCCGGCCATCAGCCGCGGCGGCGGTGGACCGCCATGATCGTCATGTCGTCGGCCTGCGGCGCGTCCCGGCAGAACGCGCTGACCTGCTCGGCGATGGTTTCGATCAGCTTTTCCGGCGGGAGCTCGCGGTGCTCGGCGGCAAGCCCGCGGATGCGCTCCTCGCCGAACTCCTCGAATCGGCGGTTCATCGCTTCGCTGTAGCCGTCGCTGTAAACCAGCAGGGTGTCGCCGGGGTTCATGCTCACCTGCGCCCGCCGATAGGGGAACTGCGGCATGACGCTGAGCACGGGCCCGCCGACTTCGAGCAGCATCGGCCCGCGCTCGGCGGAGACCAGTATCGGCGGGTTGTGCCCGGCGTTGCTGTAGTCGAGCGCGTGGGTTTCCGGGTCGAGCACGGCGTAGAACAGCGTGATGAACTTGTCCGCGTCGGTGCTCTCGTAGAGCATTCGATTCGAGCGTTCCACGCATTTCCCCGCGTCGGGCGCGAGGCGGCTCTGGCCGCGGATGGTCGCTTGCACGTTGGCCATCAGCAGCGAGGCCGTGATGCCCTTGCCGGAAACGTCGGCCAGGCAAAACCCCCAGCGCCCGTCGTCGAGTCGGAGAAAGTCGAAATAGTCGCCGCCGACGCGCAGCGCGGGCTGCGACCGCCCGGCGACCGCGTAGCCGGCGATTCGCGGCGGCTCTTTGGGCAGCAGCCGCATCTGGATGTCGCGCGCCAGATGCAACTCCTTCTGCAGATCGGCCAGGGCCTTTTCTTCTTCGGCCAGCCGCGCGTTCTCGACGACCTGCGCCGACTGCGCCGCGATGATGCTGAGCAGACGCTGGTCGCTTGCGCTGAAGACTTCGCCGCCCTTTTTGTTGAACACGTTGAGCACGCCGATCATGCGCCCTTTCAAGCGCAGCGGCACGCACAGCAGCGAGCGGATGCTGCGCGCCTCTTCGGGTACCTGAAAACGTCCGTCGGCGGCGAAGTCGTTGACGGTCAGCGGCTCCTGGTTCTTGAGCATCCAGCCGGTGATCTGGTCTCCGAGGCGGTAGGGGATGACCTCGACCTCGGTATGCGCCTTGCGCACCATCGTCTTCAGCGCGGCGCCCTCGGCCTGCTTGTTGAAGAGCAGCGCAGCCCCCTGCTCGACCTTGAGGTGCTTGACGCACTTCTGGACGATCAGATCGACGATCTCATCGAGCGAGGAAGTCGAGGATACCGCCGAGGCGACTTCGTTGAGTATCGAGAGTTCCGCGACGGCGCTCCTGAGCCGTTCGTTTTCCGATTCGAGGCGCTGGATGCGGAATTCGGGGTCCATTGGCGGCGCGCGGGTTCGCCCAGGCCGCGGGAACCCGATACAACCATGCTAGTCGTTTCGTTGAACCGCGGGCGCGCCGCAGGTCGGTTTTCCGGTCATGCCGAAATAAAAGGCGCCCCAAACGGGAGCAATGGCAAGCAAATCTTGGCCGGCGCCGATGGGGGAGCCGCCGGCAGCAAGGCCTGCAACTATGCCGGCCGGCTCAAAAATGCGTTCCTCGTCATGGCGGGCCGCCTTGGTCTGCTTGCCGCGAATCGTCGGCGCCGGGCGCCTGCATTTTCGCCCGATGCTTGGGCGGCACGTTGTAGATGCCGCCCATCCGCGAACCGTAGAAAAAGGCGAGACCGATCGGGATGGTGAGCATTGCATGGAGCAGTGCCTTTCGCCGCGGCTCGTAACCGTCGCTTGCCCTTGCGGAAGCTACAGCGGAAAGAGTTTCCAGGATGCCGGCCGTAACGCCCATGGCAGCCCATCCCGGCACACGGTTGGCGAACGGGCGACCGATCAGGACCTTGCGCACGGCCTGTTTCTTGAAGGTGCGCGTTTGCCCATCCGACAACATCAGCGTGATGCTCTCGGCCGTTGCCGATTCGAAACGGCCCTTGACCAACAGATCTTCTTCGCGGGCTTCGCCTTCGTAGAGTTGCACCCAGGTTCGTTGTCCGGCTTCCACCGCCCGCACTTTCGACCAGTCCGATCTGATCTTGGCAGCCGCCGGCGGGGGAGCCGCCAGCAGCAGAGCTTGCAGCAGCGCCAGCCGGCTCAAAAATGCGTTCCCCGTCATCGCGGGCCGCCTTGGCCTGCTTGCCGCGAATTGTCGGCGCCGCCTGTCTGCATCTTCGCCCGATGCTTGGGCGGCACGTTGTAGATGCCGCCCATCCGTGAACCGGCGAAAAATGCGCCCCCGATCAGAGGAACAACCCACAAATAACCGCGGCGCGCTTTGAATGAGAAATCTGCGCCGGGATTTGCGTATTTGCCGAAAACTTCCATCGACGCAATGGCAATCGCCATAGATACCCAGCCGGGCCAACGTTTCGAGAACGGGCGTTGAACCAGGATCTTGCGCACAGCCTGCTTTTCCAGTGTGCTTGTTTGCCCGTCCGGCAGCACCAGCGTGATGCTCTCGGCAGCGGCGGACTCGAAGCGGCCCTTGATCTTTTTGGCGCCCGCAGGGGCTGCGTCGGCGTGGAGCAGCACCACGGCCGGCCTTCCGGCTTCCACCGCCCGCACCCGCGACCAGTCCGAGCGGATCTTGGCCGCCGTCGGCGGGGGAGCCGCCAGCAGCAGAGCTTGCAGCAGCGCGAGCCGGCTCAAAAATGCGTTCCTCGTCATGGCGGGCCGCCTTGGTCTGCTTGCTGCGAATCGTCGGCGCCGGCCGCCTGCATCTTCGCCCGATGCTTGGGCGGCACGTTGTAGATGCCCTTCAGCCGCGATCCGGCAAGAAATGCTGCGCCGACCGGAAAAACAACCAGCAAATAACCAAGGCGGTCTTTGAAGGAGATGTCCGCGCCGGGGTCTATATTTTGGGCGGCGGTCTCCATCGACACGGCGGCAATGGCCATGGACGCCCATCCCGGCCAGCGTTGCGCAATCGGTCGGTAAACCAGGATCTTGCGCACAGCCTGCTTTTCCAGTGTGCTCGTTTGTCCGTCCTGCAGCACCAGCGTGATGCTCTCGGCCGCGGCGGACTCGAAGCGGCCCTTGATCTTTCTGGCGCCCGCGGGAGCTTCGTCCGCGTAAAGCAGCACCACAGCCGGCCTTCCGGCTTCCACCGCCCGCACCCGCGACCAGTCCGAGCGGATCTTGGCCGCCGTCGGCGGGGGAGCCGCCAGCAGCAGAGCTTGCAGCAGCGCGAGCCGGCTCAAAAATGCGTTCCTCGTCATGGCGGGCCGCCTTGGTCTGCTTGCTGCGAATCGTCGGCGCCGGCCGTCTGCATCTTCGCCCGATGCTTGGGCGGCACGTTGTAGATGCCCTTCAGCCGCGATCCGTAGAAAAAGGCGAGACCGATCGGGATGGTGTACACTGCGTGGACTTGCGCCCTTATGCTCGCGCTAAAGGGGTCGTCCATGGCAGACAGCGTTTCCAGGATAGTGGCCGTGATACCCATGGCGGCCCATCCCGGCCAGCGTTGCGCAAATGGGCGGCGAACCAGGATCTTGCTCACGGTCTGTTTCTCAAAAGTGCGCGTTTGCCCGTCCGGCAGCACCAGCGTGATGCTCTCGTCCGCGGCGGACTCGAAGCGTCCCTTGATCTTTTTGGCGCCCGCGGGGGCTGCGTCCGCGTAGAGCAGCACCACGGCCAGCCTTCCGGTTTCCACCGCCCGCACCTTCGACCAGTCCGATCGGATCTTGGCCGCCGCCGGCGGGGGAGCCGCCAGCAGCAGAGCTTGCAGCAGCGCGAGCCGGCTCAAAAATGCGTTCCTCGTCATTGCGAGCCGCCTTGGTCTGCTTGCTGCGAATCGTCGTCGCCGGCCGCCTGCATCTTCGCCCGATGCTTGGGCGGCACGTTGTAGATGCCGCCCATCCGCGAACCGTAGAAAAATGCGAGACCGATCGGGATGGTGAGCATTGCATGGAGCAGTGCCTTTCGCCGCGGCTCGTAACCGTCGCTTGCCCTTGCGGAAGCTACAGCGGAAAGAGTTTCCAGGATGCCGGCCGTAACGCCCATGGCAGCCCATCCCGGCACACGGTTGGCGAACGGGCGACCGATCAGGACCTTGCGCACGGCCTGTTTCTTGAAGGTGTGCGTTTGCCCATCCGACAACATCAGCGTGATGCTCTCGGCCGTTGCCGATTCGAAACGGCCCTTGACCAACAGACCTTCTTCGGGGGCTTCGCCTTCGTAGAGTTGCACCCAGGTTCGTTGTCCGGCTTCCACCGCCCGCACTTTCGACCAGTCCGATCTGATCTTGGCAGCCGCCGGCGGGGGAGCCGCCAGCAGCAGAGCTTGCAGCAGCGCGAGCCGGCTCAAAAATGCGTTCCTCGTCATCGCGGGCCGCCTTGGTCTGCTTGCCGCGAATCGTCGGCGCCGGCCGCCTGCATCTTCGCCCGATGCTTGGGCGGCACGTTGTAGATGCCGCCCATCCGCGAACCGGCGAAAAAGGCAACCGTAGGCGGAACAACGAATGATCCCGAGAGGGCTACCGCGCTTGCAGGCATATCTTGCATCAAGGCAACGAAGGTTCCCCACAACACGCTGGAAATGCCCAAGGCGGCCCATCCCGGCCAGCGTTTCGCAAATGGGCGGCGAACCAGGATCTTGCGCACAACCCGTTTCTCAAAGGTGAGCGTTTGCCCATCCTGCAGCACCAGCGTGATGCTCTCGGCCGCGGCGGACTCGAAGCGGCCCTTGATCTTTCTGGCGCCCGCGGGAGCTTCGTCCGCGTAAAACAGCACCACGGCCGGCCTTCCGGCTTCCACCATCCGCACCTTCGACCAGTCCGATCGGACCTTGGCAGCCGCCGGCGGGGGAGCCGCCAGCAGCAGAGCCTGCAGCAGCGCCAGCCGGCTCAAAAATGCGTTCCTCGTCATTGCGAGCCGCCTTGGTCTGCTTGCTGCGAATCGTCGTCGCCGGCCGCCTGCATCTTCGCCCGATGCTTGGGCGGCACGTTGTAGATGCCCTTCAGCCGCGATCCGGCAAGAAATGCTGCGCCGACCGGAAAAACAACCAGCAAATAACCAAGGCGGTCTTTGAAGGAGATGTCCGCGCCGGGGTCTATATTTTGGGCGGCGGTCTCCATCGACACGGCGGCAATGGCCATGGACGCCCATCCCGGCCAGCGTTGCGCAATCGGTCGGTAAACCAGGATCTTGCGCACAGCCTGCTTTTCCAGTGTGCTCGTTTGTCCGTCCTGCAGCACCAGCGTGATGCTCTCGGCCGCGGCGGACTCGAAACGGCCCTTGATCTTTCTGGCGCCCGCGGGGGCTGCGTCCGCGTAAAGCAGCACCACGGCCGGCCTTCCGGCTTCCACCGCCCGCACCTTCGACCAGTCCGATCGGATCTTGGCCGCCGCCGGCGGGGGAGCCGCCAGCAGCAGAGCTTGCAGCAGCGCGAGTCGGCTCAAAAATGCGTTCCTCGTCATCGCATGCCTCCTTCGTCCGTTTGCCGCGGCGGTCATTGCAGCGCCCGCAGCGTCAGGCGCAACTCTTGGGCGCTGACGGCGACGGCGCGCTGCTCGATCGACTCGGCGGAAGTTTTGGCGCGCACGATGATGCGGCCCGGAGGGACGCCCGAGAAGCGGACGTTGCCGCGAGCCGACGCCGCGGCCCGTTGGCGGAACGACCTGTGGTGCAGCCAGGAGCCCCTTGCCTCGGAAGAGAGGCCGGCGGGGTCCGCGAGCAGCATCACGTCGGCTCCGGAAACAGGGGCGCCGCTCTTGTCGAGCAGATTGACCACGACGGAGGCGCCCGGCTCGCCAAGCACGATGTCGTCCATCGCGGCGGCGCCTGCCGCCAGTTTCGTCCGCTTCGATGACGCCGCCACATAGTCGGCGGCGTACACATCGACGTAGAAGGGTACCTGGATGCCGACGTCGCGGAGCAGGAAGCGGCCGCCGGCGTCGGTGTGCTCGCCCCCGTTGAACGAGACGCGCCGGACAGGCTTGCCGGGTTCGTGATAGCGCACCTGAACGGAGGCGTCCGGCACGCCTTTGCCGCGGGCGTCGATCACCCGGCCGCGGACATCCTGGCCCAGGGGCAGCACGAAATGGAGCGGGAAAAACCCCGTTGCGCCGGCCGGGATCGATTTTTCTGCCGGAGGGCGCCCCGGCGATTCGGCATAGACCACGATTCCGCCGGCGGCGTCGCTCGCGATGCGGAAATTCCCGGTGGCATCGACTTGGTGATCGGTGACGATCATTTGCCGGCCTTGTTGGAAGATCGTGATTGTTCCGCTGAGGAACGCCCCGTTCGTGTCCCGCAGCGTACCGGCAATCTCAATGGGCGCCGCCGGCGCAGCGGCGGACAGAAGAATGAAAATCACGAGCGATTTCGTGAAATGGACAGTTGCGCGTTGCATGGCGATATCTCCTTTCTGAGTATCGTTAGTTGTTTCCGGACTCTGCGGGCACATCGTAAATTGGCTTTCTGGCCATGCCGAAATGAACGGCGGCCCAAACGGGAACCGTGGTGACAAGGGTCAAAATACCCAGCGTGGCGGATGCGTCTTCCGAATCGGCGCCCCTGATGAGGGCAAGATTGACCGCCGCCATTGAGCCGGCGGCGACCCCTGCCGGCCATCGCTGGCTGGCAGGACGGCGAACGGACACTCTACGCACGGCGCGTTTCTCGAAGGTGGCGCTGTTACCGTCGGACAGCATGAGCGTGACGCCATCGGCGCTTGCCGAGGCAAAACGGCCGCGAACGACCTGGGGCTGCCCCTTGGGCGCTTCGTTTTTGTAAAGCCGCACCCAGATTCGCATTCCGGGCTGTACTTTCCGGACTTGGGACCAGTCGTTTTTGACCCCGGCGGCCTCGGCGGGCGGGCCGGAAGCGAGCACCCCTGCGAGCAACAGCAAAATCACCCGCATATTTTTTGTGGTGGCGATCATGATCGTCTCCTTCCTGTTGTTGGCGCCGATTACCGCCATTGGCAGTTCGACTGCAAGAATCCCGATACCTTCATGCGCATCTCGGCCTCGACCAAGGCGCTGGAGGACGTGGATCGTGTCACCCCGACCCAGTTCGAAGACTTCTCGGGGCAACCGTGTCGGTTGCAGCCGGTTATAGACGCTGTGGTTCGCGGGAAATACAACGTTTCGATCAGGGAATCCCGATCCGCCAAATCGAGCTCATAAAGCGTCATGAAGTTGTTTGACTGACTCCAAGATGTCGGAACAGAATGGTCGGCGCAGCCATCGCTGGACGGCTCGAATTCTTGTCCGCTGCAGTCGACCGGCACTCGGAATTGGCGCTGTCCATGCGAGGCAACCCCAAGTGAAGAAACTTGGGTCGTGAAGTTGTTGGCGTTGTAATACTTCCAGTTTCCTGGCAAGTAATCCCGGTGCGTGGTGCAGCTATTCCACTGCCAGTTCGGTATGTTCGTGCCGACTTTTGTCCCTCTCTTCCATCCCGGGAACTGATCGCCGTCCGATTTGCGGCCGTAATTCGAGGTCACGCCCCAGTTGCCGAACGGCGCGCTGTGAGGAAAGATTCCTTGTCCGGGACACTCACCCGTGATTGCGCCGGCGACGGTGCGGTTGCGGGTTTCGCCGGCATATTCAATGACGCAGTATTCCTGCTGTTGCGCGGGCAGGACGTCTGCGGCAACGAGCAGGAGCAACGGAAGCAGATCCAGCCAAAAGATGCGTTTCATGATCGGGTCTCCTTTTCCGAGGGAGCGGAATGGAGAAGCCCGGCCTTCACTGGGGCGGATCGGCAACCCGTTGGACGCTGTTTCCGCTGCGATGGGGCCGGGCATCTTTTTGTCCCTCTACCCCTATAACGAACGGGAGGCGCCCGACCTTACATTTTTTTCGAATTTTCCCGATTTTTCTTTGGCGGGGGGCTGTCGGCGCCCCGCGGGTCATGCTTCGGGCGGGTCCGGCGGGTCCGGGTCTCCCCGATTCAGGCGGGCGTCGATGCGTTTCTTGAGCATGTCCGCGGCACGGTGCAGGCGGGTGGAAACGGTGGATTTCGAGATATCCATGATCTCGGCCGTTTCCTCGACGGAAAGCCCTTCGCAGGCGCGCAATTCCACGACTTGGCGGTAGGTTTCGGGCAGCACGGCGATCATTTCGCGGAGCAGGCGCAGCATCCGGTCTTCTTCTTGCGGCGTTCTGAGGCTTCGCGTGGGGTCGGCGTCGTCGGGCAAAGCAGTTTCCCTTAACCGGACGCGCTTGCGCCGGAAGTCCTTGGCCTTGTTGGCGACGATGGTATGCACCAACGGGCAGGCGGGAACGCCGACCGCGTGGTTTTTGACTGCTTGCAAAACCCTGATCCAACTCTCCTGCAGGATGTCTTCGGCGAGAGCGTCGTCGCCGACGATGGCCCGCGCCACGCCTAGAAAGCGGTTCGAGCAGCATTCGATCCACTCTTCATCGCTCCCGCCCTGGAGCAGGGGGCAGTCCGCAGCGGCTTCCTTGAGCCCGGCGGAGTTGAGAATGGGCAAGGGGTCGGGTTGCGTCATGGGTTCGAACAGTCTGCGGCGGCGGCGCACGCTTGTGTGCTGAACCACTATGGCACACTCGGCGCCGCGCCGCCGCGTTTACCGCTTTTTTTTCGCCGCGGCCGGCCGGGCAAGCGGTTCGATCAGCTCCAGCAGGACGCCGCCGGCGTCTTTGGGATGGACGAAGACGTAGCGGTAGTCTTCCGCGCCGACGCGGATTTCGTCGCTGACCAGACGGCGGCCCGATCGGCGCAGCGCGGCGGCCGCGGCGTCGAGGTCTTCGACCTGCACGGCGATATGGTGGATGCCCTCGCCGCGCTTGTCGAGGAAGCGGGCGATCGGCGATCCCTCGCCGGCGGGCTGCAGCAGTTCGATGCGCGGCCCGCCGGCAGGCAGCATGGCGATCTCGACGCCTTCATGCGCAACGACGGCGCGGCGGCTCGGCTCCACGCCCAGCACGCCGCGGTAAAGCTCCAGCGAGCGGTCGATGGAGCGGACGGCGATGCCGACGTGGTCGATTTTCATTTCCCGCCTCCCGGTGCGGCTTGGGCGACGACCCGCCCGACGAAATCGTAAGGGTTCAGCCTGCCGGCGGCAACGTCTTCGGCGGCGCGGTCGAGCGCTTCGCCGGCGAGCGGCCCGTCGCCGAGGGCGAGCAGCAGACCCTCGGAGATGCGTTCGAGCAGGCGGCGGCGCCAATACGCTTTCGCCGCGCCGGGCCGCGCAGGCGCTTGCAGCAGCGCCGCGGTGAGGTCGGCCACGCCGTTTCCCGCTGCGACGGACGCGCGCACGATCGGCGGCTGCGGCCGTTCCGCGGGCAGCAGCGACAGCATGGCGCGGAGCTGCTGCTCCAGCCGTTCCGCGCCGGGCCGGTCGGCCTTGTTGACGGCAAACACGTCGGCGATTTCCATGACGCCCGCCTTGGCCGCCTGGATATCGTCGCCCTGATCGGGCGTCAGCACGACGCAGACCGCGTCGGCAAGCTGCGCGATATCGACCTCGGCCTGCCCCGCGCCGACCGTCTCGATGACGATGACTTCGCTGCCGAAGGCTTCGAGCACGGCGATCGCATCGCCGACCGCCGGCGCCAAGCCGCCCAGCGCGCCGCGGGTCGCCATGGAACGGATGAATACCCCCGCGTCTTCATGGTGCGCCTGCATGCGCACGCGGTCGCCGAGCACGGCGCCGCCGCTGAAGGGGCTGGTCGGGTCGACCGCCAGCACGGCTACGGTGAGGCCCGCCTCGCGCAGATGCCGCGCCATGCCGTTGACCAGCGTGCTCTTGCCGACTCCCGGCGCTCCGGTGACGCCGATCCGCCGCGCCCGGGGGGCGCCGGGGAACAACTCGGCGAGCAGGGCGTCGGTCCGCGGCCCGCGGTTTTCGACCTCGCTGAGCGCCCGCGCCAGCGCGCGGGGGGAACCCGCCCGCACCTGCCGCGCGATCCCCTGGATTTGCCCGTTCACCCGCTGTTTCCGCAACTCGCGCGCCGCCGCCCGAGGACCCACGATTGTAGCCGAGCCGCGCCCGCGGCCGGCGTCTGCGGCGCAAGGGCTAAAATCGGTACGCGCCCGATGCGCCTGCTGCTCCCGATTTGCGCGATGGTCTTGGCGGGATTGCCGCTCATGCCGGCCTGCGGCGGCAAAGGCCCCTACGACGCCGACCCGACGGAGCCGGCCGAGGCCGCCGCCAAGCTGGTTTTGCTCGACGGCTTCCGCGCCGAGCTTTTCGCCGCCGAACCGCACGTCGTCGATCCGGTCGAAATCTGCTTCGACGAGGCCGGCGGCATCTACGTTGCGGAAATGCTCGACTACCCCTTCGACCCCGCGGAGGGCGAGCCGCCGCGCAGCCGCATCCGCTTCCTCGAAGACGCCGACGGCGACGGCGCGATCGACAAGGCAACCGTTTTCGCCGACCGCCTGCTGCAGGTGACCGGCGTGCTGCCCTGGAAGGGCGGAGTCTTCGTAACGGCGGCCCCCGACGTCCTTTACCTGAAAGACACCGACGGCGACCGCATCGCCGACGTCAGGGAGGTCTTTTTCACCGGGTTTCAGTCGCGCGAAGTGTCTTCCGAAAGCCGCGTTACCAACCTGCGTTACGGCATCGACAACTGGATCTACGCGGCGAACAACGGCCGTCCGGGCGAGATACGCTCGCCCCGCTTCCCCGGCAAGCCGAGCGTCTCGGTGCGCGGCTACGATTTCCGGTTCAACCCCGTAACGGGCGATTTCGCTCCGGCTGCGGGGCCGACGCAGTTCGGCATGAGTTTCGACGACTGGGGCAACCGTTTCGTCTCGCAAAACACCGTCCATCTGCGCCATGCCGTCCTGCCGGCGCGCTACATCCTGCGCAACCCGGCGTACGAGCCCGGCTCGATGCTGCACTACACGCCCGGCGACGACCCGCGCAACAGCCGCATCTTCCCGTTGACGCAGCCCCAACAATGGCGCATCGAGCGCACCGCCGCCCGTCAGAAACGCTACGACGCCGAGCGGCCGGGCCGCAAGGAACTGGTCGGCGGCCACTTCACGGCGGCAACCGGCGCGACCGTCTATACCGGCGACGCTTTCGGCGAAGACTACCGCGGCAGCGTTTTCATCGCCGATGCGAACGCCGGAATCGTCCGCCGCGAAGTGTTGATCGACGCCGGCCCCACCTTTCGCTCCGAGCCGCGCCCCGCAGACCGCGAATTTCTGGCCGCCCGCGAGATCTGGTTTCGCCCGGTCAACCTGGCCAACGCCCCCGACGGCAATCTCTACGTGCTTGATTTCTACCGCGAATATATCGAGGAGCCGGCATCGATTCCGCAAGCCGTCAAAGAGCGACTGCAACTCGATTTTTACCGCGGGAACGACCGCGGGCGCATCTACCGCATCGTCAGGGATGAGCCGTCCGCGCGGCGCGGTCTCGACGCCGGACTGCGCGGCGCCCCTGCTGCCGCGTTGGTTGGCGCGCTCGAGCACGAGAACGGATGGCATCGCCTCACGGCGCAGAGGCTGCTCGTCGAGCGGGGCGGTTGGGGCGCCGCCGACGCGCTGCGGACGCTGCTCCGCGGCGGCGCATCGCCGCGGGCGCGGCTGCATGCGTTGTGGACGCTGCACGGTCTCGGCGCGCTCGACATCGACGATGTCCGCGCGGCGTTGGGAGACGCGCATTCCGCACTCCGCGCCCACGCGGTCCGCTTGGCGGAGGAGTTTCTGCCGGAGTTTGCGGGTGAGGTTGCCGCGCTGCGCTCCGACCCCGATGGCAAGGTACGTTTTCAGGTTGCGCTCACCATCGGCGAAGTGGAAGGGTCGGCGGAGGCCGTCGCCGCCATGGCCGCCGCGCACGCGGGCGATCGCTGTTTCCGCCAAGCCTTGTTGACTTCGCTGCGAGGCAACGGCGCGGACGTGCTGGAATTGCTGACGGCGCGGCATCGCGCGTTTTTCTCCGATTCCGCCGCGGGGGCGCCGTTCGTCGAGGGATTGGCCGCTCAGGTCGGACGCGGGCAAGACCCGGAAAAAATCGCCCGCGCGGCGGCAATCCTGGCCGCGAGTCCGCACTTCAGGCAAACCCGATGGCTGACCGCCGGGCTGCGCGGACTGGCCCGCGGGCTGGCCGTCGAAGGCAAGCGGGCCGCTCTGGAGTTCGACAACGCCGACCGCGCTTTCCGGCGCTGGCTGAGCTACGGCGACGAGAACGTGCGCCGGGCGGCGGCCGACCTTGCGCAATACTTCCATTTACCGCGGCGCATCGAAACTTCGCTTGCCGCGGCGGCCGACCCGGACTTGGCCGCGGTGTGGCGGATCGCGGCGATCCGCCTGCTGCGCGGCGCGGACTTCAAGGCGGCGGCGCCCGTTCTTGCGCGTATCCTGACCTCGCCCGAATCCCCCGAACTGCACCGCGAAGCCGTCGCCGCGCTGGCCGTGTTCGATTCGCCGCGCGTCGCGAACATCGTCATCGCCGGCTGGCCGAGTTACGGGCCGCTTGCCCGCGAGGCGGCGCTGCGCGCTCTGCTTGCGCGGCGGGAACGCGCGGCGCAATTGATCGCCGCCGTCGAAAGCGGCGCCATTGCGCCGGGCGCGATCGACCCCATCCACAGGATTCGGCTGCGCGAATATCCCGACGAAGAGACGCGGCGGCGGGCCGGAGCCGTTTTTGCGGCGTCCGCCGGCGGTCGGGCCGCCGTGGTGGGCCGCTTCGCCGGAGTTTTGCGTCTGCGCGGCGACGCCGCCCGCGGCAGCAAGGTCTTCGATCTCCACTGTGCGCAATGCCATACGCCGCGGGGCAGCCGCGGACGCATCGGCCCCGACTTGGCCGGCGTCAACAACAAGACGCGCGAGGAATTGCTGACGCACATCCTCGACCCCAGCTTCGAAATCCAGCCGAACTACACGAACTACATCGTCATCGACCGCGGCGGACGCATTTACGACGGCCTGCTCGCCGGCGAATCCGCAGCCGCCGTGACGCTGCGGGGCGAGCGCGGCAACGTAACCATCCTCCGCGCGCAGATCGCGGAAATGCGGGCGTCGGCCGTCTCGCTCATGCCCGAGGGTTTCGAAAACGATCTCTCGCGCCGCGGCCTGGCCGACGTCATCGCCTACCTTCGCGCCGGTTTGTAACGCCCCGCGGCCGTGAAACGTCTTTCAGGCAGCACCGGCTTGCATCGTTCCGTTCAATCCGCCGCGGCGCTGCTGCTCCTGGCTGCGGGGTCCGCCGGTTCCCAGACCCTGCCGGCCGACGGCATCGTGGCCGCGTTCGACGATTCGCCGCCGGCGGCCGTCGCTTTCATCGTCGATACGCCCGAGCCGTTTCTCTACAAGGGGCTGATCTGGCGCGGTTTCAACGTGATCCAGAGCAACCACGATTCTCTGGCCAAGTTTCCCCGCAGCGGGTACGCGCGCGGCGCCGCCTCGGGGACGTTCGCCGCCGTGGCCGCGGGGCGGGCGTTTCGCGAGAGCACGGTCGAGAAATACGGGAGCGGCGCGTTCGTCTTCTACGGCATGCAGGTGACGGCCGCCTGGAAGACGGGTCTGGAGGTGACGGTGGAAGGGTTGCGCGGCGGCGAGACGGCGTTTTCCATGGGGCTGTTGGCCGGTCCGGCGAAAACCGCGGCGCTGCGCGGCGAATGGGAGATCGACATGCTGCGCATCCGCGCCGCCGGAGGGCGTAACGAAGAGGTTTGCGAGGTTGCCCAGTGCCACCCGGGCCCCGAGCTGGTCATCGACGATTTCGCTTTTTCGCTGACCTCCGAGCGGCTCATGGGCGCCGCGCCTCCGTCCGGGGAAATGATCGTCTCCGGCGCCGAGACCTTCCAGCCGCCGCTGGCGGCCCCGGCAGGCGCCGCCGCGGAGGTTGCCGCCTCAGATGTTGCTGCTACAGAGATTGCCTCTGCGGAAGTTGCCTCTGCTGAGAAATCCCCGTTTGTGGAAACGCCTGCCGCCGTCGAACCGCAAGGCGAAGGGGAAGAGCGGCCGGCCGCGGCTCCGGCCGCAAGTGAAACGGCGCCCGCGGTCGAGTCCCCGCTTGCGGCCGAGGCGGCGCAGCCGCCCGCCGCCGCCGGCGATTGCCGCGCGCCGTACTTCGGCGTGCAGGTCGGAGCTTTCCGCGGAGAGAGCAAATCCCGCCGCTTGGGGAGCGCGCTGGAGCAAAGGTACGGCGCCGCCTACGCCTATCGGCGGGAGCATCCCGACAAGGGCGTGCTCCACCATCTGATCATCGGCTGCAGCGAAAAACGCGGCGAAGCCGCGGCGCTGCGGCGCGCGCTGGCGGCCGAGGACACGGAAGGCTTCGTCGTGCGGGTCAGCGCCGAAGAGTTCGGCGGACCGTCGGGCGCTCTTGCCGAGACCGCTTCCGCCGAGGAAACTCCGTATGCGCAAGCATCCGCCGTTCCCAAGCCGCTGGTTGGACCGGTTTGGCCGATTGAGCGGCGTTCTGAGGCGGCTCCCGCGGACAAGTCCCCGCCCGCGGGCAAGGCGGCGCCCGATGCCGAGTCTTCGCTTGAGGTCGAGACGGCGCAGCCGCCCGCGGACGCCGGCGATTGCCGCGCGCCGTATTTCGGCGTGCAGGTCGGAGCCTTCGCCAAGGAGAGAAAAGCCCGCCTCCTGGCAAGCGCGCTGGGGCGGAGGCACGGCGCCGCGTACGCCTATCGGCGGGAGCATCCCGACAAGGGCGCGCTCCACCATCTGGTCATCGGCTGCGCCGAAGAGCGGGGCGAAGCCGCGGCGCTGCGGCGCGCGCTGGCGGCCGAAGGCGCGGCAGGGTTCGTCGTGCGGGTCACCGCCGACGTGTTCGGCGAACCGTTGTAGGCCGGCGCCGCTACCCATCCGCGAACAGCTTGCGCAAACGGGCAACTTCGCCAAGCTTGGCTTCCGCGATGTTTTCCGTTTCCAGCGGGTACGCCTCGCGGTCGAAAAGCGCCTGCCGCTCGAAAAACCCTTCGATCAGTTTGTAACGGCGGTCTTGCGCCATGCGGAACCGGCCGGCGTGGGCGTTGCCGGTTTGCAGCGCCGAGCGGACGCAGCGAGCGGCTCTCCATTTCCGGCGGAACCGCCAAATCGGCGCAGTCGAGGAACGTGGCCGCGAGATCCATCAGGCTGACCGGAGGCAAGGCGCGAGCGCGAGGCGCCGCAGACCGGCGAGGCGGCGGCCGCCTCGGTGAAATCGACGACGCGGGCGGCCAAGCGGTCGATGTTCGGCGTCGGAGCCGGGATTGCCGGGTTGCGGCCGAGCCAGTCCGCGCGGTGCTGGTCGGAGAGCATCAGCAGCATGTTCGGACGTCGCGCGTCGCACGGCCCCGGCAGCGAAGAGCCGCCGCAGGAGGCGGGCGCCGCGGCGGGCAACGTCAGTATAATAGGCGCGGCGGTTCGGCGGGCGGCGCTTCCGCGCGCCGGTCGGAGACGGCAATGAGAAGATCGCGGCGTTTGCGGCCAGGGTTCGTTATCGTGTGGGCGGCGGCGGCGATGCACGGCGGGGCAGCGGCCGCGGACGGCGGCGGGATACGCATCGAGCGGCTGCTGGATGCGCCCATCGTTACGCCCGAGACGCATCCCAGCATCGGCGTCAACATCCAGGGGCCTTCGTTGATCCGCGTCCCCTCGTGGGTCGAAAATCCTCTCGGCGAATACTACCTCTATTTCGCCGACCACAAGGGCAGCTATATCCGCCTGGCCTATGCCGACGACCTGCTCGGCCCCTGGAAGGTTCACCCGCCCGGCAGTTTGCAGATCGCCGATACGCATTTCCCCTCGGAGCCGCCGCCGATTTCGCCGGGCGCCCTGGAAGCCGCCGCGGCCGGAAGAGCCGGCGCCGCGGGCGGCGGCGGCAAGCTGCCGCATTCCCTGGCCAAGGAGCTCACCGCGCCGCATATCGCCTCGCCGGATGTCCACGTCGATGAGCAAAACCGGCGCATCGTCATGTATTTCCACGGGCTCGACGACTTCGCCGGCCAGCTCACGCGGGTTGCGCTCTCACAGGACGGCATCCGCTTTCGGGGATTGCCGCAGAAACTCGGACGCACCTACTTCCGCGTTTTCCGTCATCGGGGCATGACCTACGCGCTGGCCATGCCCGGCCAACTCTACCGCTCACGGGACGGCTTGACGGCTTTCGAGCCGGGGCCGCTGCTGTTCAACCCCTCGATGCGCCACTCGGCCCTGCTCAAGCGCGGCGATCGGCTTTATGTTTTCTGGACTCAGGTCGGCGATGCGCCCGAAAGCATCCTGCTCAGCACGATCGATCTGTCGCCGCCGTGGACGCAATGGAAAGATTCCGGGCCGCGCGTCGTGCTCCGCCCCGAACGCGATTGGGAGGGCTCCGACCGGCCCGTTGAGCCTTCGCTGCGCAGCACGGCCTACGGCAAAGTCAATCAGTTGCGCGACCCGGCGATATTCGAGGAAAACGGCCGTATCTATCTGCTCTACGCCGTAGCCGGCGAGAGCGGCATCGCCATCGCCGAAGTCCGCTTGGGGGATTGAGCGGCGCGCTCACCGCCGGCGGACGGCGAGGAACGGCCCTCGAGGGGTCGAAACCCCCTGCACGGTTGCCCTGACGAGCGCATCGCCGTCGGGCAGGCCGGGCGGCACGCGCAGCGTGAATTGATAGAGGCCGGCGCAGCACGGCGCCGCGCCCGCGTAAGCGACATCCTCCGCCGGGACGGGTACGCCGCCAAAGGTAAACGAGACCTCGTTGGCCAGACGGGCTTGCCCCATGGGGATTTGGCCGGCCGCCAACGCCGGCTCGGTCGGTCCGAAGCCGGTTCCGAACAGACTGACGAACTCGCCCGGCTGGGCCGGGGTGAGGACGGCTCCGGGAATCGCCCCGGGCGCGCCGGCCAAGCCGGCGCCTCCGCCGTGCAGCGCCGCGATCGGATTGCGCCCGTCGGAGCGGCTCGCGAAGTTGAAGAACGCCGGCGAGACGGCGGCAACCGCAACGGGTTCCGCCGGGCTGCGCTGCTCATCCCGCGTGCCGCAGCCGCGGATTGCCACGACCCGCGCTTGCCCTCCCGTCGTCAGGTCGTGCGGAACCTGGGCGTTGATCTGGTAGGGGAAAACGGCGAACAGCGGAGCGCGCTTGCCGCCGATCTCCAGGCATGTTTCGGCGAGATCAGCGGCGACTCCGCCCGCGGCGTCCAGCATGGGGCTGCGCGCCTGCGTTCCTTCCGGCGCAAACCCTTGTCCGAAGACGGAGACAATGGCGTTCGGAGAGATGCGGTTCACGATGGGAGCGCCGGTGGCCGTCACAACCCCGCCGGAAGAAATCAGAGGACCGCGCGGCGGCGAGTCGATGAACTGCCGGATATGGGGATAGAAAACCGCAAAGCGCGTGTACCCGTCGGCCAAGCCTGTCGGGCAGACGGTCTCGTCTTCGCGGACTTCTCCGAAGCTGAGCGCCCCGACCACGGTTCCGGGACTGCTGAAAACAGCGGAGCCGGAAGAGCCGGGTTCGGTATAGCCTTGCTCATGGGAAACGACGGCGTAGGCGTCTCTGTCACCGACGATTCGGCCGAAGGCGATCCGTTGGAAGTCGCCCCACAAATCGTTTCCGGGGTGGTGAATGCCGGCGGCTTGCGCATCGAGGAGTTGGGTCTCCGCGTCCCATCCCTGGAACACAACGTCCGCCGGCAACTCGCCCGTAAGCAGCAGCAGCGTCATATCGCCCTCGGGGTCCGCCCTTTCGTCGGTGAAGCCGCCCAGAGTCGCCAGCAGGCTCGCGCCCGCCGTCCTCGGCGCGCTGTTCCGCGCGGGCCGTTCTCCATTGCAGGTTTCCGTTCGATAAAACCAGAACGCGGCCACGCTCCGCGCCTGCTCTTCGCGGTCAACGCAATGGGCGGCAGTGAGCAGGTAAGGGACGGCGTCCCCGCGCCGATTGTTCAGCAGCGTACCGGTGCAAATAAAGGAGGCGCCGTCCTTCTCGAAGGCAATCTGGGCAACGCCCTTCGCGGAATCCGCCCACTCGGGGTAGCAGGTCACGTCCGGATGGCAGTCCTCGAACGTCCCCTCTTGCGCCGTGAGCGTGCCTTCGGCGACGGCGTCCGTATCGTAAAGCTGTAGCGAGACGTAGTAGGTTCCGGCTTGCAGCGGCGGGTCGGACGAGTCGGTAATGAGTATCCGTTCGTTGCCGGATGCCCCTCTGGAGGAGTAGTCCGAGACGATTCTGCCGTCTTGAAGCGCGTTGTCTTGCCCGAAACGAACGAAGAGATCGACGTCCGCGGAAGGATCGACGGAGTCCAGGATGAACATCAAGCCGGAAGCGCTGCCTGAAAACTCCAGGTGGAACGATTGCTCGCCGTTGAAGAGCGTCGGACTGTCGACCGGCCCCAGGCGGAAAGGGGCGGGCCGGCCAATCGCGAGCGGACCGCCGCTTTGGCGCGCGGGAGGCTGTTCTTCTGCAAATGAGAGCGTTGCGGTGAGTGCGCCCTCGGCGGCGGCGCCGGTGTCGTGAAGCGCCAGCGAGACGTAGTAGGTTCCGGCGCGGAGCGGGGGATTGGAATAACGGGTGATCCGCAACCGCTCGTTGCCGGACGCTCCAGTGGATGAGTGGTCGGAAAGGACTCTGCCGTCTTGAACCTCGTTGTCCTGTCCAAAACGAACATGGAGATCGACGTCCACGGAGGGGTCGTCGGAAGTCAGATCGAAGGTTACGCCGGCGGCTTCGACGGGGACTCCCAGACGGAAGGAGTTTTCGCCGTTGAAGAGCGTCGGGCGGCCGACCGGCTCCAGGCGGAAAGCAGCCGGCTGACCGGGCGTAAGCGGGCCGCCGTTTTTTGCTTGCAGGGAAGACCGGCCGCGCAACGCGCCCCGCGCTTCCGCCGCGGCGAGTTTGGCGATGGATTTGGGGGTTTGGGCTTTTCCCTTGGCGCGCGGAGCAGGCGGGGTTCCGCCTCCGGCGGATGCGGGGCCGCCCCAGATATGGCTGATGGCGGCGATGCGGAACGGCGCGGCTTCTTGCGGAGGCGAAGCCGGGTCGGGCCGATACTCGATCGTCGCGCTCTCGCCGAAGACGATACCGCTCCAGAAGTCTCCATCGCCGTACATGCCCCTGCCGCCGTGAGGTCCGTCGATCTGTCCGTCCGCCGTGTGCAGCCAGAGGTTCCCGCCGCCGATGTCGAAGTCTTGAAAGTGAACGCGCAGCGCGCGGGCGCCGGGAGAGGTTACACGCAAGCGCCAGAGCCGTCCGACGGCGGTTGCCTGCCACGCTCCCGCAACGGTCGTTCCGGCGGCTCCGGCGGCTCCGTTGGAGGGGCTACTCGGCGCGGCCGTCCCCGCCGGCAGCGCGCGGTGGACGCCGACGGGCGTCAGCCCCTGTTGCCGCCGCAGCCGCTCCAGATCGTCGGAACCCAACGGCGGCAGCGCCGCGGCGGCGGGCGCGGGCAGGCGCAGGCTCAAGCTGGGCGGCCGGGCCGCCGCCGCCTTCGGCCGTACGCGGCGGTCCGGGACCAACGGACCGATCCTCTGGCTCGGGGCGGGGAAGGCAAAAGACAGCAGCAGGAAGAAAATCGTCGAGCGGGGCGGTCTTCTGACGGACGCGCGGTCCACGCCGCCGAAGTTCCCGCGCAAAGAGTTCTGCCGCTTCGCGATCATTGCGCTGCGCCGTCCTCCCGGCTTGGCATGACAGCGCCCGTCCGCACCGGACGCTCAGCCATGCGCGCGAAGCAGGTTCGACGAGCCGCTCAGGCTTCCGGTTCCGCTTCTTCCTGTTCGGCGTCCTCGTCCGTTTCTTCTTCGGCGGGCGGTTTCAGGATGGCTTCCACCGCGCGGCGGATGTCCTCCGCCGGCGCCTTTTCGACTTCGTAGGTGGAAGGCTCGCCGGCGCGGGCCGCGTAAATCCGTTCTTTTTCCGGCGAGGAAACCACCGCCCTTTCGGTCTCGGCGTCGTCGCCGGACGGCGTGACTTCCGCTTCGATGGCGGGCTTGTCCAGGCCGTACCGCGACTGATCGGCGGCGTTGTCGGAGGGGAATTCCACGGCGGCCAAGTTGCGCAGCCCGTCGAGCAGAGTCTGCACCTTTTCGCCTTCCAGTTCGCGGTCACCGTCGGAACGCAGCAGCCATTTTTCATCTTCCTTGGCGATCGCAACGCGGTTCTCGCCGGCGCGGACTTCGATGCGCGCCGGATCGGCAAATCCGAAGTCGAATATCTTCTTGTTGCGGAAATCGTTGACCGGCTTGTCGAAACTTTCCGCCAGCGTCGAGGAAACTTCGTAAACGCCTTTCTGATCGGAGCTTTTGGCGTACCAAGTGTCGCCGTCTTTGGCCGCGGTCAACTCGTGCGCGCCGGAATCGTCGGTGATCTCGACAACCGCCAAGGGCCGCCGGAAGCTGTAGCCGCCGCTTCCCTCTTCAGCGAGCACGGCGGTCATCTCCGCGGTGCGCGCCGCGCGGACGAGATCGCCGACGGTAAAGTTGTCCGCGCGCAGCGGCCCGGGCTTGAGAATCTGCCAATCGCCGCCGCTTTTGCCGAACTCGATCTCGCGGCCGCCGGCGCGCACGATGACCCGTGAAATCTTGTCGTCATCGACTTGCAGCAGTTTCTTTTCACGCAGGTCGAAAATGTCTTTCTCGAAAGACGATTTGTTGTAGCTGTACACGGTAAACAGCCGCGGATCGTCCTTGAGCCGGGCGAAAACGCCGGAGCCGGTAGGCGTGTCCTTGCCGAACCAGACCTCGCCGCCCGCGCCTTCCTTGAGTTCGTAGGCAACTTTCAACGCGGGGTCTTCCAGCTCGTAGGGCGACCAATCGAGTACGTTTTCCGAAACCTCGCGGTCGGCGTTGAGCGACGCCAGGCTGGTAATCATGAAGCCGATCGAGGAATCGTCCGCCGGTACGTCGATGCCTTCGCCGAACTCCCATTCGTCGTTCTCCCCGCGGACGACCGTAACGGGGTCATGATCCGCCCGCGTCACGGTGACTTTGCGCACCGTTTCCTCTTCGAGCTTGACCAGCGAAGGCGTTTCGTTTTCGTCAGGCGGCGGATTCTCGCGCGTGTACCAGACGGCACCGCCCAGCAGCGCCAGCAACGCAACGGCGAGCAATAACGGATTCGCTTTCATGGCAACATCTCCGCAAGGTTTCGAGCGGCGTTCCGCGGCGGGTCAGCGCCGGCTCCACCAGTTCCATACGCCGGCGGCGATAATGACCAAGGGCACGAGCGCCAGACTAAAAAGGAAAATGCGCCGCATCTCGCCTTCACTCAGATCGAGGGGCGTGTTTTCCGGGTCTTTGGGGCGGATCGAAATCAGGTCTTCGTCGGAGCTCAGCCAGTTCAGCATGTGAGGAACAGGTCGTAGTTGCCGCCGCGGCCGAGGCCGTAGTTGCTCGTGAAACGCGATGAGCCGACGACCACGATGCGGCCTTCGCGCTCTTCTTCCTGTTCGATCGTTTCCGGCTGCTCCCCGCCGTTCTCCGGTTCGGCCGCGTGCTGGGGAACGTCGTAGGTTCCGGCAACCGCCAGATTGATCGGCCCCGGCGTTTCCGCAGAATCGTTGCGGATCAAAACGCCGTCGGAATCCGCGGCGAACGAGGTCGTGGCGAAGCTGGCGTCCGATGTCTGGAACAAGTCTTCAAGTCCCCATCCGTCAGGGGTTTCTTCGGCTCTGGCGACGCTGCGCGAGGCCGGGAACAAGGTAGCCGTGTTGGCCATCGCCGAGACGATGGGATGCGATTCGTAATCGGCCACCATCGGCGTCAGGGGGCCTCCGCCGAAGAGTTGGCCGATCGGCGACTCGTCGATCACGATGTCGTCGTTGACCGTGACGCCCCAGCGGGCGGCCAACTCGACCAGTTCGGGGCTCGACGGCTTGCGCTTGCCGTTGGCGTCGGGCAGCGCGGGATTCAACATCAAGAGCGCTCTGCCGCCGCCCTCGATGTAGTTGATCAGGGCTTCCACCTCGGGCTCGAAATACCCCGTCGAAGGTCCGGCGGCGATCAACAACGTACAATTGTCGGGAACGCTTCCGGAAGCCAGCGAAACGTCCTCGTATTGGTAATTGGCGTCTTCGACGGCTTCGCGGGCGTTGGAAAAACCGTCGCGGCCGGTATCATCGCCCGCCGATTCGCCGTGGCCGGTAACAACGCATGCGGTCTTGTCCTGCCCTTTCAGCGCGGTGATGATCGCATTGGTGATTTCTTCTTCCGTCGTCGAAGACGCTTCCTTGCGGTTGCCGCCGATGTCGAGCACCAGAGTGCCGTAACTGCGCACGTTCATGGCCTCGGTCTTCAGCGGATCCTCGTCCGGGTCGACGTACTCGACCTTGACCCGGTTCGAGGCGTTCTCGTAGCGCACCAGCATGTCTTTCGCGGCAATGAAGTTCGTCTTGCGGTCGAAATAGAACATGTTGACGTCGCGATCGAGGCCGCCGAGTATCTTGTGCGTCTGGTCGGACAGGCTGTAGAGCTTCTGCTCGGTCGCGTCGTAGGTCTGGTTGTACTGGCTCGCCAGCCAGTTCACCGCGCCCAGAATCGCGGCGAATACCAGCACGTAGGCTGCAGCGTAGCTGCCGGATTTCATCTGTCTGGAACGGAGGGACTCAAGCATTTTTCCTGAACTCCTTACGCTTTCCATCGCAGCGATTCGAGCGAACGCTTGCTGAGAAACAGGCCGAGCGCCGTCGCGCTGACGTAATAGGTGAAATCCTTGAGTTCGATGACGCCCTTCGAAAACTGCTCGAAGTGCGGCGACAGCGCGAGAAACTCGAAGACGTCGGCCAACGCGGAGTCGCTGAACGAAGTCGCCCAGTTGAGCACCCACAACAACAGCAGCAGCCCGAAGGTGAGCGCCGCGGCGACGATCTGATTTTTCGTCAGCGTCGAGAGGAACGCGCCCAGAGCGAGCATCGCGCCGCCCATGAGCACGAGTCCCAGCAGGGCGGCCAGCATCGGCCGCCAATCGGGCGTCGCGTACAGAAACAGGATCGACAGGTTGACCGCTGCGATGAGCAGCATCGCGCAGAACAGCAGCATCGCCCCGAGCCACTTGCCGACGATGATTTCGTAGTCCTTCACCGGCGAGGTCAGCAGCAGTTCGATCGTGCCGCTGCGCTTTTCTTCGGCGAAGAGGCGCATGGTAATCATCGGCGTGAGGAAGAGCAGCACGATGGTCATGTTGCCCAGCGACGGCGCAACGACGAATTGATTGATGTTGAGCGGAGGCATGCCCATGCCGCCGCCCTGCATGGCCGCCTGGGCGCTGAACTGGGCGAAGTAGGCCAGCCCGGTCGAAAAGAAATAGCCGAAGATCGCGGCGAACATGGCCAGCACGATGTAGGCGATCGGCGAGCTGAAGTACACCCGAAACTCGCGCATGGCGATAGTCAGTACGTTTTTCATTCGCTTTTCTCCTCCTCGGCAGGTTCCTCGCCAACCGCAGCCGCCGCGGCAGGCTCGACTGTCTCCGCTTCCGCGGCAGCCGACTCTTCGTCGTGTTCGGTCAATTTGAGGAAGACGTCCTCGAGACTCAGCCCCAGATTCTGCATCCCGTAGAGTCCCCAGCCCAGATTGACGACGGTTTCGGCCAAGCGGCGCGGGATTTCCGCGTCTTTCTCGACCTCCACGCGGCAGACCAGCCGGCCGCCGCCGTTCTCGCAGGACACGGACTTGACCCCTGGAACGCCGCTCAACCGCCGCGCGGCCTCGTCTTCGGGACCGTCGATTTCGAGCCGCACGGCCTGCGCGCCCTGCAGTTGGGCGGTCAGATTGCGCGGCGTATCGTTGGCTTCGATGCGCCCCTCGTTGATGATGATGACGCGGCCGCACGTGCCGGAAACCTCGGGCAGGATGTGCGTGCTGAGGATGATCGTATGCTCGCCGGCCAGCGCGCGGATCAACTCGCGCACCTCGATGATTTGCTTGGGGTCTAGGCCGGAAGTCGGCTCGTCGAGCACCAGCACTTCGGGGCCGTGAATCAGCGCCTGAGCCAAGCCGACGCGCTGTCTGTAGCCTTTCGAGAGCTTGCCGATCAGCTTGTTCCTGACGTCCCCGACGGCGGTGCGCTCGACCGCCGAATCGATGCGGCGCTCCAGGTCGGCGGCGGCGATGCCCTTCAGTTTGGCGACGAAGCGCAGGTAACCGCCGACTTCCATTTCGGGGTAGAGCGGCGGCGTCTCCGGCAGGTAGCCGATGCGCTTCTTGACTTCGATGGGGTCTTTTTGAACGTCGTAGCCGCCGACAACCGCGGTTCCCTCGGTAGGCGGCAGAAAACCCGTCAGAATACGCATCGTCGTGGTCTTGCCCGCGCCGTTAGGCCCGAGAAACCCGACGATTTCGCCCTTCTCGACGTGAAAGCTGACGTTCTTGACCGCAGTGGCGGGACCGTAACGTTTCGTTACGCCTTCAACTTGGATCATAGGACTTGCTTCGATTTTTGAGTGGTGGAGTCGGGCGCCGAGCGCTTGAAAAACGCCCTCCGCCCGACAAGAAAACCATTATCGCACAAGCGCGGCCGCTGTCAACGGGCAGCCGGCGCCTTTACCGGCGGTGATGATCGTGTTTTTCGAGCGCATCGTAAACGGCCCGATCGGGGATGAAACAGCCGACGGCCTGCGTTTTCGGATTGGATACCGGATTGCCGGCCAGGACGGCATCGAGCGCGGCGCGCAGGTCGCGGACCGTGACCATGCGCCGCGGCTTGCCCAGAGCGGCGTAGAAATTGTCGATGCGCCCCTGGTAGAGAATCTCGCCGGCGGCGGAAAGCAGCGCTGCTTCGGGCGTAACCTCGGCGCCGAGCCGCTTGACCAGCCTGTGCTCGACGTCACGAATCGCCGGGCAGCAGTCGTGGCCGTACTCGGCCATGTGCCCGCGGATCGCCTCCAGAGGCAGGGTGGGGTCGATGTAAACGAGATAGCAACCGACGCCCTGCGCGGCGTACTGCTTGCAGATGCGGTTGATTTCCGGGGCGTACTGGTTCGAAATCGGGCAGTCGTTGGTGACGAAATACAGGATGTTCGCCCGCTTCGACGAAGCATCGAGCAAGTCGTGCGTCTTGCCGTCGATGTCGGTCAGGGAAACCGCTGCGGGAACCGCGCCGCAGGCCAGGAACAAAAGAGCCGCCATCCGCATATGAACCTATATTAAGACGAAACGGCGTCAGAACCACGAAAAGCGCTCCGCTACGGCTCGCACGGCGCCCTCGCCCACGATGCGGCCTTGCTCGAAGAACACCGCCCGCGAAGCCAGATTCTCGGCCATGCCGACGTCGTGCGTGACCAGGATCTTCGATTGGGGCAGATCCCGCAGCGTGGCCACCAGAGCCCGCTTGGCATGCGGGTCGAGGAACGTCGCGGGCTCATCGAGCAGCAGCACCTGCGGGTCCATCGCCAACATGCCGGCTAGAGCAGCGCGGCGTTTCTGGCCGGCGCTGAGACGGTGCGGAGCGCGTTCGCGGCAATCCGACAGGCCGACGGCGGCAAGGCTGCGATCGACCCGCCGCCGCACTTCGCCGCTCTCCAGCCCCAAGCTCAGCGGGGCGAAAGCCGCGTCTTCCGCGACCGTCGGCATGAACAACTGGTCGTCCGAGTCCTGAAAAAGCATGCTCACGCGGCGGCGCACGGCCGGCAGATTTTCTTTCGTCAACTCCATGCCGCAAACCGTAATGGAGCCGCGGCCGCGCAGCAGGCCTACCAAGTGATGCAGGAAAGTCGTTTTTCCCGAGCCATTCGCGCCGAAAACCGCGACCGTCTCGCCTTCCCGCAGCGCGAAGTCCACGCCGCGCAGCGCCTCGACGCCGTTGGCGTAGGCATAGCGCAGGCCGCGCACCTCGATAACAGTTGCGCACACTCCGCCCATTTTAGCCGCCGGCGGACTTCGACCGGTCTGTTCCCCCGCCGCTGCGCTTCCATAAAGCTACAAGCGCGCTGTTACTCCACACGTACTCCACACGCTCTCTCAGTTCTTTTTGCGGCTTGGCCGGGGCGACGGCTGCAAGAAGCCGTAGGTTCTGGATTTGGGCAGGCGCTCCAAGCGCTCGAAGAACTCGCTGCCCGTAATCTTGCCCGGCCAGTCGAGATCGACCCCGATGCGGACTTCGGGACTTGTTTCTTTCCATTTGACGGTGACGGCGCCGAGATCTCGAAGTCGACTGATATCGCGCTCGAGCGCCGCAATGGGATTCTTGCGGGATGCGTAATGTTCCCGCATATCCCTGACGAGTTGCGGCCATTCGATTTCGCTGTCTTTGTCCAGAAGATAGTTGAGGAGTAGAAGTTGACGCTTGACGATCACCCGCTTGCGCGTACTCTGCAGCCGCGTGAACAACTCGTTCATGAGGCTGCGGAACAATTCCTTCTGCACCTCTTTCCGAAGCAACTCGGTCACCCGCGAGACCTGCTCGGCGACTCCCTGCAGGGCGAAGTCGAGGAACGGGGTCAGATCGTGGTTGCCTTTCCGCGTTTCGGTCAACGCGGCCAGGTAAGCGTCCTTGTTGTCGTAATAATAGTTCGACATCGGAATGAACAGCTCGTCTTTCAGGCCGGCGCGCTGCAGCAGCAGCGCTTCCAGCGCGCGGGCCGTGCGTCCGTTGCCGTCTGCGAACGGATGCATCGCCGCGAAATGGTAGTGCAGCGCCAACGCCTGGATGAGCGGGTCGTGTTCGCGGAACGCGCCCGCCGCCGCGCGGGTCAGCCGCTCCAGGGCTTGCGCACACTGTTCGCCGCCGGCGACGCCGCGATGCCGGGGCATGCCGAACGTAACGTTGTGGTCCGCTTTCCTGAGCCCTCCCGGCTCGCAGTGATCGTCGTCGCAGCCGAGGACGATCGAGCGGTGGATATCCCGGACAAGATCGACCGTAACCGGCCGGTCGCCGGGCATGGCCGCGATCTCGCGGTAGGTCCGCACGGCCGCGTTGGCCTGACGCTGCGACCGGGTGCGCAGTTGCTCCGGCGTTTCGGCTCGCAGCGCCTCTTCCAACTCGCCGCCGGCGAAATCCGCGCCCTCGATGCGCGACGTTCCCGCGGCTTCCATCTTGAGCCGGACATCCTGGAGTTCGGCGGCCCAGCGCCGCTGAAACGGGATTAGCTGCAAAGCCCGGATTTCCGCCTTGGCCTCCGTGAGCCGTCCCATGATCGCCTCGCGGTCGTAGCGGATCCAGTCCGTCGGCAGCGCGTAGCGGATAGCTCCCGGCATGGCTTCAGTGTACCCGTTTGCAAATTTTCTTGCAAAAAATCTTCTGTTTATGGAAACTGCAAAACATTGAAAAGTAGTTGTTTGCTCAATTTTCATCGGAAGAACAATCAAATTTTACTACAAAAAATCTTATCTGTAATCGGATGTTGTTTTCTAGTTCGGTAAAGTTGCGATTTTCCAAAAGTAGCGGTAGGGTAAAGTTGTCGTCGCAGAGTAAAGTTGTCACAGGGGCAAAGTAGCGGCGGAGGCAAAGTTAGCGGCGGAGTAAACCTTTCTTGAACTTTCATCCGAAAATTGGTTTTTGTTTTTCCAAATTTGCGGCGATAAACGCCGTAAAGTACAATAAAGTAGAACCATGCCCGCCCAAACCGTATCGCGCCGCGAGCTTGCCGCACTGGTTCCCTACGGGTTCGTTGTCACCCGGCCGTGGCTGATGGCGCGCGGCGTCGGACGGCACGCCGTCGATAATCTGCTCAAGAGCGGCCGCCTCGTATCGCGGCGGCGCGGCGTCTATGCGCTTCCGGAAAGCCGCCTCGTCTGGCAAGGCGTCGTCAGTTCCCTGCAGCGGATGGGCTTCGATTGCGTTGTCGGCGGCCTGACGGCGCTCGAGTTGCACGGGCGCGCGCATTACGTGCCTCTGGGACGGCGGCGTACGCTCCTCCTGCACGGCCGCGATCCGCTGCCGTCGTGGATCAACCGCATGGGTCTCGACGAGAGGTTCGAACGCCGCGGCTCCGCGCGGCTCCTGGAAGCGGCGGAACCGGAGAGCGGCGGCGCGGCGGACCGCGAACCCTTCTTCACCGTCGATCTCCCTTGGGGCGACGGCTTGGGGACAGTGCGCATCTCGACCATCGAGCGGGCGTTTTTCGAGGTGCTGAACGACGTGCCGGCCAGGATATCGTTCGAGCAGGCGGAGCAGTTGATGGAAGATATTCCCGACGCCTCGCCTCGCCGGGTTGACGCCCTTCTGCGGCAAACGCGCAGCTTCAAGGTCAAGCGCCTGTTCTTCTGGCTGGCTGAGCAGCAGGATCACGTCTGGGCCAAGTACCTGGATCCGGGCGCATGGAATCTCGGCCGCGGCAAGCGCGTTCTGGAGAAAGGCGGCATGCTGGCGAGCCGATACGGAATCACCGTGCCCCGAGAGACGTATGGATAGGCGCGCCCGAATCTTCCTCCAAGCGAAATTCGCGGCGCGCATGCTGCCGCATGTCGCCAAGCGGACGAAATTCGCGCTGAAGGGCGGCACGGCGATTAACTTCTTTTGGCGCGACCTGCCGCGGCTGTCGGTGGATATCGATCTCGTCTATCTGCCGCGTACGCCCAGAAAGCAAGCGCTGCCGGCGATACGTCAAGAGCTGCGCGAAATGAAGCAGGCGATGGAAACGTCAATTCCCGGCCTCAGTGTGCAAACTGCGGATATATCCAAAAAGGACAGCCTTCGGCTCTGGCTGACGCTCGATGACCGCCCGACCAAGATCGACCCGATCAAGATCGAACTGTCGCCTGTCATGCGGGGAACGGTTCGGCCTGCTGAAACACGGCGGGTAACGCCAAGCGTCGAAGATACTTTCGGCTATGCCGAGAACCCGATAGTTTCCTTCGACGATCTCTACGCGGGCAAGATGTGCGCGGCGCTCGACCGGCAGCATCCACGCGACCTGTTCGACATTGCCCAATTGTTGGACAACGAGGGTATCGACAGAAGCCTGTTCAAGACATTCCTGGTCTATTTGATAAGCCACAATCGGCCGATGGCCAATCTTTTGGACCCGAACCGCAAGGACATTCGCGTTCTCTACGAAAGTGCGCTTAGAACCATAACCCTTACGCCGGTTTCGCTCGATTCTCTCGTCGAAGCGCGGGAGCGCCTTGTCGCCGGCATCCACGCCGCGCTCACCGACAGGGACCGGGCGTTTCTGATGTCCGTAAAAAACCGGAAGCCGGACTGGACGCTCCTCGATCTGCCGGACATCGCCGACCTGCCGGCGGTCAAGTGGAAGCTCTACAACCTTGGCCGGATGAGCGGCGAGAATCATGCGGCGGCGCTTGGACGGCTTCAGCGGGTTCTTGATGCGGGGAATCGTTGAACGCGCGTTCGAGTTGTTTTCTCTGCCGCTATTTTCGGGCCGCGCCCGATAGACGACGCCGAAGCCGCCGCGCCCCGGCGCACTCTCGATCGCGTCGTCACACAGCGCCGCCCCTGCTCATCAGGCCGCATCCTTCTCGAAACCCGTCCGCACCGCATGAAGTAAAGAGGTAAGGATTCACGGCGTGAGCGTCCGGGCAACACGGAAACCGTAGTTGTCGAAGCGGTTCCCGGAGAGGTACCTGAAGCGGCTCGCCGAACGAAGGTACCCCGAGTCGTCGTACCAAGAACCACCGCGCAAAACCCGAACGGAACAGTCCCCTCTCTCCCAAGCTACTCCGTTATCCGGCGCTCCCCAATAACTATCGTTGTAACAGTCCTGCACCCACTCCCACGCGTTCCCATGCACGTCGTACAGCCCATACCCGTTCGCCCTGTAGCTCCCTACCGGCTGCGTCTTGCCGATATTCTTGCCGTAATTCGCATCGCTCGGCGTTATCCCGTCCCCGAAACTGTACCGCGTCCGACTTCCCGCCCGCGCCGCGTACTCCCACTCCGCCTCGCTCAACAGCCGGTATTCCTCCCCTGTCTTCACACTCAGCCATTCCACATACGCCTGCGCGTCTTCCCAACTCACCTCGATCACCGGCCGCCTTCCGTGCCCCCAGTCATAATCTCTCGGCCTGTAGCCGCCACAGCCCCCGTCCGCCACACAAGCGTCCCACTCCTCGAACGTCACCTCATACACTCCCGCCGCAAACGGCGCCGGTATCGTCACACGATGCTGCGGCCCCTCGTCGTTACCCCGCCCCTTCTCGCTCTGCGGCGAACCCATCAGGAAGCTACCCGCCGGTATCACCACCATTTCGGGACAGGCATCGCAGTCCCGAAAACGCCTGCCCGGCCGCTTCCTCTCCGCCGCTTCTTTCGCTTTGCGCTCTCTTGCCAGATCGCCCAAGCGATCTTGCGCTTCACCCATGAAATCGGCGGCTTCAGCGATTCGTTCCCAGCGTCTCATATATGCGGCCAAAGCCGACTCGCTCTGCGTCTCCCGGACTCTTTCCCATGCCTGCCGCGCCTGCTCCTCTCTGTCGAGTTCCCCCAGCAGCGCCTCCGCCAGCCTGACCCACACGCCCGCTCCTTCCACGCCGCCGTATTCCTCGATATACGCCCGCGCCGCCTCCGCGTCTCTCGCCTCCCTGACCGCGCTCCATTGCGCCTCCGCCCGCGCTGTCTTTTCCCGTTCTCTGCCATCCCGCGCCAGATCGTCCAGGCGAGATCGCGCTTGGTCCACGAACTCGGCGGCCTCGGGCGCGCTCTCCCAGCGCGCAATGTACGCGGCCAATACGGAATCGCTCTGCGTCTGCTTGACTTTATCCCAAGCCGCCCGCGCTTCCTTCTTCCGCCGCGCGGCCTCTCGATTTCGTTGCTCCGCCCGGGTCTGCGCCTCGCGCGCAGCCGCCCCCTGCTCCTCCCGGTCGATCTCCTCCAACAACGACTCCGCCTGCCCGACCCACTCGCCCGCTCCTTCGACTTCCCCGTATTCCTCGATATACGTCCGCAACTCCTCCGTCTCTCTCCTCTCTTTGACCCTGTTCCACTCCGCTTCCATCCGCGCCAAGGCCGCATCTTCCAGGCTTGCGCGGCTCCCTTCGTCCCGCGGGCCCGACGCGAACCACGCCGCGGCTGCGGCCAACACAACCGCCGCGGCCGCCGGCGCCGCCCACGGCCTTTTTCTTCCGCGGGCTTGCGGCGCCGCCGTTGAGACCGGCGCAGTCGGCGGTTTCTTCGCCGCCGGCTGCGTACGCAGGAGACCCAGCAACTCGCCGCAGCCGCGCACCCGCTCTTTTTCGTTCAGCTTCAGGCAGCGGTCGATGGCATTGAGCACCCCCGGCGAAAACCGCCCCGCCCCCAGTTTGCGCGCCGCCGGCATCGGGTCGGCCTCGCCGCGCAGCGCCGCGTTGGCCCGCTTCTCCACCTTCACCGGATGCGGCGGCTCCCACGGCGGGTTCCCGCCAGCCGCGATGCGCCACATCACCGCGCCGACCGCGTACAGGTCCGTCCACGGCCCCAGCTTGCCCTCGCCTACCTGCTCCAGCGCCGCGTACCCCTCCGTGAACGGCGCCAGCGACTTGCTGCGTTCCGCCGCAACCTGCTTCGCCGCGCCGAAGTCGATCAGCACCGGCCGCTCATCCGATCTCCTTACCAGAATGTTCGACGGCTTGATGTCGCGGTGCAGCATCTCCGCCTCGTGGACTTGCCGCAGCCCCTCCAGCAGCGGAACCATGACCGCGAGCAAATCCGCTTCATCGAACGGGCGGCCCGACGCCTCGCGCCGCTGCAGCAACTCCGACAGCGGCATTCCGTCCTCGTGTTCCATCACCAGATAGGCCGTGCCGTTGGCGCGGAAGAACTCGCGGCAGGAGACGATGCTCGGATGGGCTTGGAACTCGATCAGCGCCCGCGCCTCGTCGCGGAACCGCCGCAGGCCGTCTTCGTAGCCCGCCCGGCAGGCCGCGCTGCGCGGATGCACCGACGCCCCTTCGCGCAGCGCCAACTCGATGGGCAGGTATTCTTTTACGGCAACGACGTTGCCCAACTCGTTGTGCCGCGCGCGATAGACGATGCCGAAGCCGCCGTGTCCCAGCACGTCTTCGATCGTGTAATCGCGCAGCGCCGCCCCGCGCGGCAGCGCATCGCGCCGTTCCTGTTCGTCGGCCGGCATGGTTTTCTCCATTTTATTTGCTCAGGACGGCCATCAACACGCTGGCGATCATCGACCCGCCGCCCGCGGCATCGACGTATTCGCCGCCGCCCGCTTCGGCGAGAGCCCGCAGGAACGGCCCGGCCAAGTCGCTGCCGGGGGCGGTCGCGTTCGCCCGCACCGTGGAGACGCGCTGCCCGTCTGCCGCGGCGAACGAGCGGGCCGCCTGCATGGCCGCCTGCGCTCTGTCGGGGTAGGCCGGATTGTCGGTTACGGCGACGATGTAGCGGCGCCGGCTTACCGGGCGCCAGTTGAGACTTACGGCCTCTTCCAGCGCCAGGGCTACGGCCTCGGGGTTGTCCCAGTTCGGATCGGTGGCCAGTGTGTGGCCCATCGCCGGCGACAGCGTGTTGACGAAGCGCTGCAGCGCCGCCGCCTGCGCCGTCTCGACGATGCGCTGCACGTAGAGGGGGCGGCGCCAAGCTCTGTCGCCGAAGGCCACGACGCCCATGCCGGCGGAGGGCGCCAGCGCGTCGAGCACGTTGGCCAGGTCCACGATCTGCTGCTGCAAGCCTGCGATCTGAGCGCCCATGCTGCCGGTCACGTCGAGGCAGATCACGACGTCGATATCGGGGATTTCGATTTCCTTGAGTTGCCGCCGCGATTCGGCGGCTCGTTTCTCGAGTTCCCGCCGCGCCCGCTCCGCTTCCGCGAGGCGGCTGCGGGCGGCGTCGCGCTCTTGCCGCAGCCGTTCGCTGTCCGGGTCCATCCGCGCCGTCGCCTCGAGGCGGCTCCCGGCGTCGGCGAGTTCCTGCCGCACGCGGGCGAGTTCCCGCTGCGCCTGTTCGGCCGCATCGAGGCGTCTTGCTGCGGCGCCGCGTTCCCGCTGCGCGCGGTCGCGTTCCCGCCGCGCCTCGGCCAGGGCTTCCTTGACCTCGGCGACGCGCTCGTCGGAATCGCCGCGGTTGGGGAAAAAGACCAGCCCCACCACCGCCAGCAGGATGAACGCGCCCATGCCGGAGGCGAACAGGTCGAGCGCGGACATGGAAAAGATGTTGATCTCGCGGCTGCGCGATTTCACTGTTCGCCGTCCTCCAGAAAGAAGACTTGCAGTTCGGCTTCGCCCAACGTGAGCCGCGCCCCGTCTTCGAGGACGCGCCGCTCGCCCGGTTGCAGCGGGACGCCGTCGACTTCGACGCCGTTCAGGCTGTCGAGGTCTTCGATGGTCAACTTGCCGTCCGTTGCGCGCAGGCGCGCATGGCGCCGGGAAACGCTGTCGAGCGTGAGCACGTAGTCCGCATCGGCGGCGGCGCGGCCGATCGTGCGGCCGTCCGCGGAGCGCGCCAGCGCGCTGCCGTCGATCTTGAGGCGCAGTTCCGCGCCGTCCGGCCCTTGGCCGACGAAGACGGCGTCGGCGAACACGGCGGCGCTGCGCTCGAGATCGGCGCGGGCGGCGGCCAGGGCCGCATCCGAGCGGCGCAGCGCCTGCCGCCGGCGGCGCAGCCGAAAGCCCAACGCCGCGCCGATGAGCAGCGCCAGAGCCGCGGCTGCGGCCGCGGCGGCCCACAAGCGCCGCCGCTGCTCTTCCAGCTTGCCGATCGCTTCGTCTTTTTCGCCGATCGTTTCGTCTTTCTCGCGGAGCGCTTCATCCTTTTCGCGGTTTTCCCGGGCGAGCTTCTCGGCGCGCGCCTGGAGTTCTTTCGTGGCCGCTTGACCGTCCGCGAGGGATTGGCGCAACCCGTCGAGCTCGGCGGCGAGTTGCGCCGCTTCTTCCTCGCTCTTGTTTTCGTTGCGCCGTATTTCCTCGAGTTGCTTTTCCTTTTCGGCGATCTCCGCTTGCAGCTTTTGCTCCGCTTCCTCGCGGGCGGCAACTTGCTCGGCCAGGGAAGGGCAGGCTTCGCCGGCCTCGGCGAACGCGGTCTTGTGCGCGGCCAGGAACGCCTTGACTTCGGGCAGGATGCCGCTGACGCCCGCGGCCGCGCCGGGGTCGTCCGCCGCGTCCGGCGCGCGGGCGACGGCCAGCAACTGGCCGCAGTTGTTCATCAGCGGCGCGCCGGCGCCGCGCTCTCCGGGGGCGGCGCTGAAGCGGTAGGCGGCGCCGAGGGAGTGCATGGCCCCTTCGCGCCGCCCGCCCTCGGGGAAGAGCAGATAGACGCGGCGGCCCGCGCCCGACGCCTGTTTGGCCAGCACGGCCAGTTCGCCGCCGAGGCCGGGGGCGGCGAGCAGCGCCAAGTCGCTTTCCGCGCTGCTTGCCAGCATCTCGACTTCCACCGGGTCCGCGCCGGCGGCGGACGGCGCCAACAGGCGGCCCCCCTGCGCCGCCAGGGAGGCGGCGGTCAGCAGCCGTTCTTCGGCGACGAGCACGCCGAGCCCGCGGGCCGCTGCGGCGCCGTCGCGTTCGACGACGATGGGGAACACGCTTTCGGCGGCCGCGGGCGCGGCGGCGGCCAAGGCGAAAGACAGGAACCGCGCGGTTTTGTTCACGGCGTCTCCGTTGCCTCCATTTTCAGCACGATCGCGGTGGCGTTGTCTTGCGCCGGCCGGTTGTGGCTGGCGACGGCCTGCAAGAGCGCGTTGACGACCGCTTCGGCCGGCTCCGCCGCCTTGTCAGCCGCGACGGCGAGCAATTCCTCGGGCGAACAGGTTTCGACCCCGTCGCTGGCCAGGATGACGACATCCGCCGGCTGCAGCGGCAGGGCTTCGACCGGCGCATCGACCATTTCGAGAGCTTCGCCGAGCAGGGCCGCCAGCAGCCGCGAGCGCTCGGGGGAGCGGGCGGCTGCCTCGGCGGCGATTTCGCCGGCCGCTGCGCGCCGGTCGAGCACGGCGGCCATCGAGTGATTCTCGTTGAGGCGGCGCAGCGCGCCCGCCCGCAGCAGCCACAGCGGACTGTCGCCCACGCTGACCCAGCGCAGCGCAGCATCCTCGACGGCGGCGGCCAGCAGCGTCGTTCCCATGCCTTGCAGCGCGGGTTCGGCGCGGATGCGCGCGGCCAGGGCGGCGTTCGCCGCGTGCAGCGCATGGATCAGGCGCCGCCGGGCCGCCGCGTCGCTCGAGTCGAGGA
The DNA here is from genome assembly GCA_965242705.1 of Bryobacterales bacterium. GTDB lineage: Bacteria > Acidobacteriota > Terriglobia > Bryobacterales > UBA6623 > CATQHP01. The sequence continues at coordinate 1,215,404 of OZ251486.1, read as the reverse complement.
AAGCGGCGCGGAAGCCCTCCACCGCCAGCGCGCTCGCCGTGCCGCCCGCGGCGTGTCCGCCGATGCCGTCGGCCAGCAGCATGAGGTGGTAATCGTTCGGCCACGACAGGCAGGCGGCGCGGTCTTGCTGGGATTCGCGCCGCCCGGCGGTCTGCCCCCAGGCGATATCGACGCCGCGGTTACGCACCGGTTTCGGCCCGCCAAGTGAACTCGCCGCCGCACAGCGCCACGAAGCGCAGCGTAGTCGCGCCCAGGACGATACGGCTGCCGTTGGGCAGCGGCGTCGGCGCGAGCACGGGCTGCCCGTCGAGATACGCCAAGTTGACGCCGCTGCCTTGCTGGATGAAAAAGCGGTTGCCGCGGGGGTCGTAGGTGAGCATCGCGTGGTCGTTGCGCGAGATCAGGTTGTCGCCGAAGTCCAGGCGCGCGCGGGAACCCTCGCCGCGGCCGATGCTGTTCTGTCCGTTGCCCAAGCGCACCGCGCAGCCCTTGCCGGGGCCGTCGATCACGACCAGCCAGCCGACCACGGGATCGGCCATGCCGTCCACTGTTTCGGTCTCGGCGGGATCGGGGGCGGAGACGAGGCCGCCGGCGACCCTGGTGGCCGGGTCGGCGGGCGGCGCTGCCCCGCTGCGCGCGCGCTTGCCGGCGGTGATCGGCCGAGTGGGCTTGTCGGCGCCGGAAAACAGGGAACGCCGGTCGGCGAACGAAGACGTCCGCCGCTGGGGCGGCGCGGTCGGAGCGTCCCCCGCCTCTTCCTCGGGCGTACTCGAGGGGATATCTATGGGCACGCCGTCCGGCCCTCGCTTTTTCGCCACGCTCGGCCCCCTTTCCTGTTTATTCCTCGTAGAGACGGTTGATCAGATTGTCGAGGCAGTACTGGCCGGCGCCGTTCAACGCCGCTTCTTCCTTGCCCTGCACGACGTGCAGCAGGAAGACCAGAACGGCCGACATGCCCAGCGCCACCAGCGTCGTGCTGAAGGCAATGCCCAGTTTGGTGGTCATTCCGGTGAACCACGCCGTGATTTCCTCCGCTTCGGCGGTGTCCAGGTTGGGCAGGGCGGCGGCCGCGGACAGCGCCAGCGCGATTCCGACGACGGTGCCGATAAAGCCCATGGTCGGGATGAGCCAGACCAGATAGCGCAGCATATTGTACTTGAGTTCGATTTCGTGCTGCATCAATTCCAGGCTGGAGTTCAACAGGCCGTTGGCGCGGTCGATCGAGCGGCTGACCTGAAATTGCTGCACGACGCGCACGATCAGCCGCTGCAGGCGGTAATAGCGCGCGCCGCCCGAGCGAACCGCGCCGCGGTAGATGGGCGCGAGGTCTTTCGCCCGCAGCATGCTGCTTTCGTCTTCGGGGAGCAGCCCTTTGCCGAATTGCTCCTCCTCGCGGCGGGCGCGGCGCAGGCGCACCCCGAGCTCGCCGAGTCCGAAGAAGAACAGCAGCCACATGGCGTTCTGAATCGTCAGCGGATAGGCGGAGTTGCCGCGGTCGAGCAGCAGCGCCGCGGCGGAAAACCCGCCCGTTTGCGCTTCCGGCATGGGCAGCGCCAGGGTCAGCAAGCCGACCGCCGCGCAACCGGCCGGCAGCGCCGCCAACGCCGCGGCGAGCCGGTATTGCCGCTCGTTGTCTTCCACCAGATTCATGGGCGCATCGGCCGCGGCCATTCGATTTCGCCGGTCTCGGCGTTGCGCCGCGGCGCGGCGGACAACGGCTGCGGGGGCGTCCCCGCGTCGGCGGACGGAAAATCCCTGTTGCGCAGCAGGTCGGCCAGAGCGGCCTCGCATTCGCCGAAACGCACCTTGGCGGCGGGGTCCACCCAGCCCTGCCGGTGGGGCGTCCATTCGCCGCCGCGCAGGATGCGCGTGCCGCCGGTGGAATTGCGGTCAGTCAGATAGCAGCGGCCGGCGGCGGTCAGCGTCAACTCGGCATGAAGCCTGCTGACTGAGGCGTCGTCGAGCCGGATATCGGCGCGTTTGCCGCGGCCGATGGTCAGTGTGCGAAAGGCCATGCGTCAAGCCTCGAAACCATGCGTCAGGCCTCGAAAACGGTATCGTACATCATTTTCGGGCGCCGTCTTCGCGCGGGCGGCGCGGGCCGGCCGGGGAGGAATCGAAGCGGTAAGACAGCGCGGCGATGCGCAGCGTTCGGCCGGAGCGCAGCGGCACGGGTTGAAACGGCGGCGCCGGGGCGGCGTCAACCTGCGTTCCTCTCGTGGAATTGAGGTCTTCCACCTGGAGCGCTCCGCCCGCGAGCCGCAGCCGCAGATGCCGCCGCGACACCTGGGGATCGCGAATCTGCGCGTGGCACAATTCCGCAGAGCGGCCGATGACCAGGCCCTCGGCGGACGTCAGCCAATCCCGGCGCAGCGGAATCGGCGTCGAGCCGTCGGCTGGAGCGAGCATCCCCGCCGTGCGCGGCGGGGGCGCGGCAGGCGGGGCCTCGGCGGGCGCCGGCGCAACCCGGTCCGAGCGGAACCGGATCAGTACATAGCCGAGAAACGCCAGCGCCAACGCCGCCGCGGCCCAGACGATCAACCAAGTCGTTGCATTGCCGCCGGCGGAGGTCGGCGGCGCGGGCGCAGGGGGCGGCCCCGTTGTCGGCGGCGGGGCGGGCGGGGCCGCGGGTATCGGCGGAGGCTCCGTTTGCGGCAGAGGCGCGGGTTGCGGCGCGGGCCGCGTCCAATACCCCGGAATGCCCACGGCGTCCATCGCCGTATGCACGGCAACCCATTCGGGGGAAGATTTCCCATGGCGTATCTCGGCGGCCAGCGCGAAGGCGTAGCGCGCGGCCTCGAAACTGGCGTTGCTCGTGAGCAGATCGGATGCGGCCAGCCCGAATATGCCGATCGCCTTGCGCAAGCCGACGCCCCGCACGAAGGGGCCGGAGCGACGCCGCGGATGCCGGCCGCCCATCGCCAGCAGATAGAAACCCTGGTTGACGATGGACGAATTGATATGTACGCCGCCGTAGTCTTGCTTCAGAGGCATATGCCGGAAGTCGTCGAAATGGTCGGGAAAGCGCCCGCCCGCGTCCGGGACCGCGAGGCTGCCGGGGGCGCGCAGGTCGCGCGAGACGCCGCCGGGGAAGCGCATTCGCCAGCCGCCGGCGGGGAGGCTCTCGGGCACGCCGGCGCCGCCGTTCTCCAGCCAGGCGCGGAAAGCGATTCCGAACGCATCGGCGAGCGCCTCGTGCAGCGCGCCCGGCTGCCCCTGGTAAATCAGGCCGCTGCCCGCGCCGATGACGCCGTGCGCGAACTCATGGCCGACGACCTCGCTGTAACGCAGCGCGGCGGCGGGGATGAAGGCCGCTTTCGCTTGGTCGTTCCAGAATGCGTTGAAGACGTTGCCGACGCACTGCGGCTGCCCCGGAACGGCGTCGTGGAAACGGACGTTGACAAAGGCATGCAGGGGCGAGCCGCGGTTGTCGAAACTGTCCATCGCCAGCGTATCGCGCAGGAAGCGGGAATACTCGCCCAGCATGGCGAACAGGCGCTCGGCGTCCGCGTCGGAGTAATGGGAGGATGTTTCGGTGCGGGCGTACTTGTTCGCGGCGAGGCGCAAAACCCCGTTGAGGCGCTTGCGGCGCAGCAAGCCCGAAACCTTTTCCTCTCGGCAGGCGGCGGCGAAGTCGTACACGCCGCGGGGCGGGCCGGCCCACGCCGGCGGAAGTCCCCGCAGGGCACCGCCGCCGGCCGCAAGGAACGCAGCCGCGCAGGCGATGCGCGCGGCCCTAACGCGGCGCATCGCCGGGGGACAGTCCGAGCGTAACGGGGAAGCGCAGCAGGATTTCTCCGGTTTGGGCGTCGAAGACCATGCGCTCCTCGACCCCGTCGATGGCGGTGACGCCTTCCCAGGCCAAGCGAAAGCGGCCGGGCGCGGCGGCAAAGACGACCGGGGCGCCTTCGCCCCGCGCTTCGATGCGTTTGCCCAGCCGCTTGCCGGCGAGAGCGAGCACGGCGGGGTAGTCGTTGGCGGGAACGGGATCGACCCCGCTCACCGGGGCGGCGCTGCCCTGGATGCGGACGAGCCGGCCGTCTTCCACGACCGCCGTTACTTCCCCGGCGTAAACGGGGACGCCCTTGTGCTGCTGGCGCAGCCGGGCGATGGTCTTGCCGGCGATCTCGCGGCTCTTGCCGTGCGCCGCCAGGGTGTCGTGCGGCCCGAGCTTGCCGCGCTTGCGCAACTCGTCCGCGGCGGTCTGCGCCGCGGCGGCGCCCGGCGGGATCGCGCGGTCGATTTCGAGCCGCACGTCTTCGAGGGCGACGGGGACGGGCGCCGGGCGCTGCTCGGAGCTTTCCCGCCCTTCGCCGCCGCCCCCTTCGCTTGCGGCAACTTCCTGCGCGGCAAGCGCCGCCGGAGCCGCGCACATGGCGGAGGCCAACGCCGCCCGAGGCAAGATGCGCTCGAACCACCTCTTGCGCCGGCGCGGCGCGGGGAGCTCCGCCAGGATCGCCGTGGTGTTGTCGTGCTTCGGCAGGCGCTCGAGCTTCTCGGCAAAGCGCCGTTCGATGGCCGCCGCGGGGTCGGCCTCGGCGAAGAGCGCAACGATTTCGTCCGGCGGGAAGATTTCCCAGAAGCCGTCGCTGCACACCGCGAAACGGACGCCTTCGGCGGGGTCCCAATGCACGTATTCGGCATCGGGCGTTTCTTCCCCGCCGAGGTTGCAGAAGAGTTTTTTCTGATCGGGGTGCGTTGCCATATCCTCTTCGGCGATGACTCCGCGCAAGACGTTCAATTGGGCGATGGAGTGGTCGAACGTGCGCTTCGCTTTCCCCGCCCTGGAGAACTGTATGACGCGGCTGTCGCCGGCATGGACGGAAACGAGTTCGCCGCCGCGCCCGTACAGCGCCGCCAGCGTGGAGCGGGGTTCCAGCCCCGCGGCATTGCCCGCCTTGTTGACGGCGGCGTGGCATTCGCTTGTCAGCCGCCGCAGGAAGCTCTCGCCGTCCGCGTCCGCGCGGCGCGATTCCCAGCAGCGCTCGATGGTTTCGACGACGGTTTGCGCCGCGAGCTCGCCCCCGGAATGGCCGCCGAGGCCGTCGGCGACCGCCAGCAGGAACTCGCCGCCGTCCGCCGATTGCAGGATTTTCAGGCGGTCCTGATTCTCTTCCCGCCGGCCGACGTGGGTGAACGGATAGATTTTCATGGACGCATCCGCCGGGGCTTCGCGGCTGCGCCCCCGTTCCTGCATTTTACTCGGCCGGCGGATATGAAACGATAGAACGGAGTCGGGCAAGGCTGCGATGGAAACGGCGGGCAGCGGGCAGGAACGGCGGGATGCGCTGCCGCGCGGGGCGGCGCTGCGCGATTACACGATTGAAGACGTGCTGGGGCACGGCGGCTTCGGCATCGTCTATCGGGCGCGGCACAACGAGTTGGGCAACGTCGTTGCCATAAAAGAATACCTGCCCATCGAGTTGGCGCTGAGGGAAGGCGCGTCGGTGCATCCGCGCAGCGCGGCCTGCCGGGCGGGCTACGAAGACGGGCTGCGGCGCTTCCGCGACGAGGCGCGGGCGCTGATCGAGTTCCAAGCCCATCCGAGCATCGTTTCCTGCCGCGAGTTCTTCCGCGCCAACGGCACGGCCTACCTGGTGATGGAGTACGAAGAGGGGCTGCCGCTGTCGGAGTTGCTGCGCCGGCGCGAGGCGTCGGGCCGTCCGTTCGATGAGGCGGATCTGTTGGCGGTGATGGTTCCGCTGCTGGAGGGTTTGGCGCGGGTTCACGAGGCGGGGATGCTGCATCGGGACATCAAGCCGTCGAACATTCTGGTGCGGCGCTCGGACGAGCGGCCGGTGCTGATCGACTTCGGCGCGGCGAAACAGATGGCGGCGGAGCGGAGCAAGTCGCTGGCGCCGTTCACGGAGGGGTACGCGGCGCTGGAGCAGGTGGGCGAGGGCAAGTTGGGGCCGTGGACGGACCTTTACGCGGTCGGCGCGGTGATGTGGCGGATCGCGGCGGGCGGCAACCCGCCGTGGGAGCCGCCGCATCCGGTGAAGGTGGAGAAGCGGGCGAACGCCGTGGTGCGGGCAACGGCTGATCCGATGCCTTCGGCGCGGGAGTTGGGGGCGGGGCGGTTTTCGCCGGGGGTGTTGGATGCCATCGACCGCTGCCTGAAGCTGAACGAGAAGGAGCGGGTGCGCGATTGCGGGGAGTTGCTGGGGCTGCTGCGCGGGTCGGGAGCGGTAGAAAAAGCGCCGGCGGCTGCGCCGCCGCGGGCGGTCGAGCGGGGAGCGGCGCATACGGCGGCGGAAGCGGTTGGGCAAGAGTCCAGACAGGAACAGCGGAAAGCTCCTGAGGCTGCGCTCCCGAAAACAACGCCGCAAGCCCGGAGCGGGAAAAGACAGCGGAGAATGCTGACAGCCGCGGGGGTCGTGTTGGCCGTGGTCGTAGGGTGGTTTGTGCTGCAGATGTGGCAGGAAGCGCGTGAAAGACGTGAAAGAAGAGAGCAGGAGGCGCGTCTGGTGAAGATGCGTGAAGAGAGAGAGGCTGCGGGTGTGGAGTGGTTTCGAGATTGCGAGGAGTGGGATCGCTGGTGTCCGGATATGGCCGTAATTCCGGCGGGGAGTTTCCTGATGGGATCGCTGGAAAACGAGGAATGGCGGTATTACGACGAGTTCCATCGAGTGTACGAGTGGCCGCAGCATCGGGTGACGATCCGGGAACCGTTTGCGGCGGGAGTGTATGAGGTGACGTTCGAGGAGTGGGACGCTTGTGTGGCGGACGGGAACTGTCGCGGCTACAGGCCGGACGATGAAGGCTGGGGCCGTGGCAGAAGGCCGGTGATCAACGTGAGTTGGGAAGACGCGCAGGCATATATAAACTGGCTGAGCGGGAAGACGGGGGAGGAGTACCGGTTGCTGAGCGAGGCGGAGTGGGAGTACTTGGCGCGGGCGGGGACGACAACGTGGTACAGTTTCGGGGATGAGATAACGTCGAGCGATGCGAATTACGGCAGGAATATCGAGAAGACGCAGCCGGTAGGAAGCTACAGAGCGAACGGCTTTGGGCTGTACGATATGCATGGGAACGTGCGGGAGTGGGTGCGGGACTGTTGGAACAAGAGTTACGCGGGAGCGCCGAATAACGGGGGCGCTTGGGAGAGAGGGGATTGTTCCCGTCGGGTTTTGCGCGGCGGCTCCTGTTACTTCCCCCCGAAGTACCTCCGCTCGGCGACTCGCTCCGAAAAGCTAACTTGGGACCGCGACCCCTTCTCCGGTTTCCGTGTTGCCCGGACGCTCACGCCGTAAATCCTTACTTCTTTACGTCATGAGGGCATAGAGGCTGTGTACTGCGTAACCGCAGGGTCTCCCCAACATCAGGATCGGCTGCTCTACCCCCGCCGCAGCGCCGCAATCGTTTCCACTTTGGCGGTTTGCGGGAAGAGGTCGATCAGGGTCAGCGATTCGAGGGCGCAGCCGCCGGCGAGCAGCGCTTTCAGGTCGCGGCCCAGGGTTGCCGGGTCGCAGGAGACCAAGTGAATCCGCTTGGGGCGGAGGCGGAGCAGTTGGCGGGTTACTTCCGCTCCCAGACCGGCGCGCGGCGGGTCGGCGACGACCAGATCGGGCGTTTCGTCGAAAGCGGCGAGGAACTTGCCGACGTCGAGGTTGACGACTTGCGCTGCGAGGCCGGCGCGGCGCAGGTTGCAGCGCAGGCTGCGCGTTGCCGCCGGATGGGCATCGACGGCGACCGCGCGCTTGAAGCGGCGCGCCAGCGGCAAGGTCGTCAGCCCCGCGCCGCAATACAGATCGAGCGCCAAGCCGCCGGAGGCGTCCGCTGCGGCGCGGCGCGCGAGCTCGCCGGTCAGGAAGCGGTTGACCTGGAAGAACGCCCCGCGCTCGACGCGAAACACGTCGCCGCCCGACTTGTAATCGAGGAAGCCGTCCCGCGCCAAGCCGTCGATGCGTTGGGCGCAGCGCTCGAAAAACCGCTTGCCCAAGGGCCGCCCGGTCTTGCGCGCATGGATGCTTACCCGTTCCTCGTCGGTACACAGTTCGATCTCGCCGGGGAAGCGGAGCGCCGCATCCTCGCGCGCCGTCTCGGCCAGCGCGCGGTGGGCCTCGTTGAGCTTCGGCGAATTGATCGGGCAGGCATCGACGGCGACCAGCTCATGCGAACCGGCGGCGTGGAAGCCAATCTCGGCGGGCTCGCCGCCGCGGCGCCGCAGGCGAAGCTGCGTCCGGTTGCGGTAGTTCCACGGGGCGGCGGACACGGTCTCGATCGATCCTTCCCAGCGGACGCCGCCCGTGCGCGCCAGGGTCTCGCGCAGGATTTCCCGTTTATAGCGGAGTTGGCCGGCGTAGTCGATGTGCTGGTAGCTGCATCCGCCGCAGCGCGTAAAGACCGGACAAAGGGCCTCCCGCCGCTCGGGCGAGCGCTTGAGCCAAGCGTCGGGCCGCGCGCGGAGAACCTGTTTGGCTTCGTCGGGCGGCCCCAACTCGACGACCTCGCCGGGCAGCACGAAGGGCGCGAGCACGACGCGCCCTCCGCTGCGCGCCAGTCCCTCGCCGCCGTAAACCAGCTTTTCGATTTCGACCTGCACCGCCGCCGTTCTCTATTGTTTATCGGGCGGGCGGCGCCGCGGCGCTTGCTTCCGGCGGCGGCGCATGGTTACGGTTAGAAGTTCATGCCGAAGACAGCATTCGTGTTTCCCGGGCAGGGCGCGCAGGTTGCGGGCATGGGGCTCGACTTGGCCGGCGAGTTCCCCGCCGTGCGGGCGGTGTTCGACGCCGCGGACCGCGCGCTCGGCTTCCCCATTTCGAAACTTTGCTTCGAGGGTCCGGCGGAGGCGCTCAAGCTGACCGAAAACACGCAGCCGGCGATTCTGACGACTTCGGCGGCCATGCTGGCGGCGGTTCGGGGCGCGGGCATCGAAGCCGACTATGTTGCCGGACACAGTCTGGGGGAATACTCGGCGCTCGTGGCCGCCGGCGCGCTGCCGTTCGCCGACGCCGCGCGGCTGGTGCGCAAGCGCGGGCGCTACATGCAGCAGGCCGTACCCGCCGGGGAAGGCGCGATGGCCGCGCTGCTGGGGCTGAGCGGCGAGCGGGTCGACGCGCTTTGCGCCGCCGCGGCGCAGGGGCGGGTCGTCTCCGCGGCCAACCGCAATTCACCGGGCCAAACGGTCATCGCGGGGCACGCGGACGCGGTCGAAAGGGCGGTCGAACTGGCCAAGCGGGCGGGCGCGAAACGCGCCGTCGTGCTGGAGGTCAGCGCGCCGTTTCATTGCGCGCTGATGGCGCCCGCGCAGGAAAAGCTGGCGGCCGATCTCGACGCCGTTGCGTTCGCCGACCTTTCGATTCCGCTGGTCAACAATTGGCGGGCGCGCGAAGTTTCGTCCGGCGACGAGGCGCGCGAAGGCTTGAAACAGCAAGTAGCGAACCCCGTGCTGTGGGAAGAATCGGTAAGATATCTGGCGGCGCGGGGCGTGGAGCGCTTTATCGAGATCGGTCCGGGCCGCGTGCTGACCGGTCTGCTGCGCAGCATCGACCGCAAGCTCAAGGGCGAGAGCGTCCGCGATCTCGAAAGTCTGAGAAAACTGACGGCATGACGACGCGAACGGCCTTCGTTACGGGAGCGAGCCAAGGGATCGGCCGCGAGTGCGCCAAGGCGCTGGCCGCGGCCGGCGCAAGGGTGCTGGCGGGCGCCCGCCAAGAGGACAAGCTGGCGGCGCTCGTCGAGGAAATCCGCGCCGCCGGGGGGCGGGCCGAGGCGGTCGCGCTCGACGTTTCCCGCGCGGACTCGATCGAGCGGGTTTTCAAGCGGCATGCCGGCGAGGTCGATATTCTGGTCAACAACGCGGGCATCACTCACGACGGCTTGGCCATGCGCATGGCCGACGCCGCCTGGGACGCCGTACTCGAAACCAACCTGACCGGCAGCTTCCGCTGCATCAAGGCGGTCATCCGTCCGATGGCGAAAAAGCGCTGGGGGCGCATCGTCAACGTTTCTTCCGTTGTCGGACAGACCGGCAATATCGGGCAGGCCAACTACGTCGCTTCCAAGGCGGGGCTGATCGGCCTGACCAAATCGTTGGCGCAGGAGTTCGCCGGGCGCAACGTCACCGTCAACGCCGTCGCTCCGGGCTTCATCGCAACGCCGATGACGAACGGACTGGACGAAGCCGCGCGCGGCAAAATTCTGGCGCGCATCCCGCTCGGACGGATGGGCGACCCCGGGGAGATCGCCGCGGCGGTCTGTTTCTTGGCGAGCGAGGAGGCCGGTTACATCACCGGACACGTGCTCAACGTCAACGGCGGAATGTACATGTAATGGCGGGCGGACGGGTCAGCGAGCTTTCGGTGCTCGATCAAATCGTCGTGCGCAAGCGGGCCGAGCTCGTGGCCGAGCGGGCGCTGGTCAAGCAGGAAACGCTCGAGAGCAAGCCGCGTCCGCCGCGGCGCGGTTTGCGCAAGGCGCTCGCGGCGAAACGGCCGGCCGTCATCGCGGAAATCAAGAAAGCGTCGCCGTCCGCGGGGACGATAGCGGAAGAATTCGAGCCGGCGGACATCGCCGCGCGTTATGCGCGGGCGGGAGCGGCGGCGCTGTCGGTGCTGACCGACCGGCAATTCTTTCAGGGTTCGCTGGATCACTTGGTCGAAGCCCGCGCGGCCTGCGCGCTGCCGGTCTTGCGCAAGGATTTCACGCTCGATCGCTATCACCTTTTGCAGGCGTCGGCCGCCGGCGCGGACGGCGTTCTGCTGATCGTTGCGGCGCTTGCCGACGACGAGTTGGCGGACTTGCTGCGGGACGCGCGCGAACTGGAACTCGATGCGCTGGTCGAGGTTCACGACGGAGGGGAACTCGAGCGCGCGCTGGTCGCCGGCGCGGACATGGTCGGCGTCAACAACCGCAACCTGAAAACGATGGAAGTTTCGCTCGATACGTCGTTGGAGTTGGCGCCGCGCATTCCCGACAGCGTGTTGCGCGTCAGCGAGAGCGGCATCCGCTGCGCCGATGACGTGAAGCGCCTGATGGAGGCCGGTTACGGCGCGTTCCTGGTCGGCGAAAGCCTGATGCGCCAACCCGACCCGGGCGAGGCGCTGGCGCGGCTGCTCGGAGACTGAGCCGATGGCGCCCCTCAGCGAAACCCTGCGCGCTGCGCTGCGCAAGACCGCCGTCGTGCTCGAAATGATCAAGTTCGGGCACTCGGTCTTCGCGCTGCCGTTCGCCATGACCGGCGCCGCGCTGGCTTTTCGCGGGCAGGAGCTGAGCGCCGCGGCCGTTGTCTGGAAGGTCGTCTGGATTGCCGTTGCCATGGTCGCCGCGCGTTCCGCGGCGATGGCCTTCAACCGGGCCGCCGACGCCGCCGTCGATGCGCGCAACCCGCGCACGCGCAACCGGGCGATACCCGCCGGGTTGGTTTCGGTGCGGTTCACCTGGGGCTTCATCGCGGTTTCGTGTGGGGTCTTCATGGTTGCCGCGGCCATGCTCAACCGGTTGTGCCTGCAATTGAGCCCGCTTGCTCTGGCGGTTGTTCTGGGGTACTCCTACGCCAAGCGCTTCACCGCGCTGGCGCATCTGATCCTGGGGCTGGCGCTGGGCATCGCTCCGGCGGCGGCGTGGATTGCCGTCCGCGGCTCGCTCGACGGCGGCATCCTGCTGTTGAGCGCGGCGGTCATGTTGTGGACCGCCGGCTTCGACATTATTTATTCCTGTCAGGACGTTGCTTTCGATCGTTCCCAGGGGCTGCGTTCGATCCCGGCCCGGCTCGGCGTCCGCGGCGCGCTGCGCGTTTCGCGGGCGCTCCACGCGGGGATGGTTGCGCTGCTGGTCGTGCTGTGGGCGCGCATGGATCTGGGCGCGGCCGCGCTGCTGGGCGTCGGCGTGACGGCTGCGCTGCTGGCGTACGAACATTCGCTCGTGCGCGCCGGCGATCTCTCGCGGATCGATGCTGCGTTCTTCACCGTAAACGGCTGGATCAGCGTCTTGTTCTTCGCTTTCTGGGCGGGCGATATCCGGCTGGGATAGGGAAGCCGAGGGCCGCGGCGCGGCAGGCCGCGAGCCGCGGGTCGATCGCATGCGCCGCTTTTCTGCTGTACGGCGTCAGTGAAGAGAGAGCTGAACCCATCCGGTCGATTTTCGGCGGCGCGACTTCGAAAATAAGTGATCATTGGCGATCATTGCCGAGCAAGGTGAACAATCCGTGCATGAAGCCCTTCTTTTCGCTGCATGAAATCCGTCATGCTTGACGGCGCCGCAGTGTTCCTGAGACAGGGTTTCCGAGTCGGGCCGCGGGTCGGGCTGCGGCGCCCCGTGCTATCTTGGAAATCGGCGCCATGTCCGCGGTTCCGCGCATTACCGACAAGAGCCTGCGCCCCGTCGCCGACAAGGTGACGGCCGGCGAGCGCCTCTCGTTCGACGACGGCGTTGCGCTTTACCGCTCGCCCGACCTGCTCGGCGTCGGTTGGCTGGCGAACCGCGTCCGCGAAAAGCTGAACGGCAACGAAACGTACTTCAACGTCAACCGGCACATCAACCCGACCGATGTTTGCGTAGCCGCCTGCAAGCTCTGCGCGTTCGGCAAGCAGAAGCGCAACCCGAGCGCCTACACGATGTCGCACGAGCAGGTGTGGCGCACCGCGGGACTGGGCTACAGCGAAGCGGTTTCGGAGTTCCACATCGTCGGCGGCCTGCACCCCGAGCTCGATCTGGAATGGTACTGCGGCATGTTCCGCGGCCTGAAGGAGCGCTTCCCTGCGGTGCATTTGAAGGCGCTGACGATGGTCGAAGTCGGCTATCTTTCACGCCGCGAGAAAATCTCGGTGGGCGAAACGCTGGAGCGCCTGAAGCAAGCGGGCGTGGACTCGATGCCCGGCGGCGGGGCCGAGATATTTTCCGAGCGCGTGCGGCGCATCATCTGCGACCACAAGATCGACGGCGACGAGTGGATCGAAACCGCCCGCACCGCCCACCGCATCGGGCTGAAGTCGAACGCGACGATGCTCTACGGCCACATCGAGAGCGAAGAAGACCGCGTCGATCATCTGATTCGCCTGCGCGCGCTGCAAGACGACACGGGCGGCTTCCAGACGTTCATTCCGTTGGCGTTCCACCCGGAGAACACGCCGATGCATCATATGCCGATGACGTCGGGGTTTCAGGACATCAAGGCGATCGCCGTCGCCCGTCTGATGCTCGACAACTTTCCGCACATCAAGGCGTACTGGATCATGATGACGCCGAAAATCGCGCAGGTCGCCCAGCGTTTCGGCGCGGACGACATCGACGGCACCGTGGTCGAGGAGAAAATCTATCACGACGCCGGGGCGCAGACCTCGCAATCGCTGCGGCGCGGGCAACTGCTGCGCCTGATCGAGCGCGCCGGGCGCGAGCCCGTGGAGCGCGACACGCTCTACCGCCGCGTTTCGCGCGACGAAGCGGCGCTCACCGTCGTGGCGTAGCCGGGTTTTCGTCCGCGGAATCGTCCTGCAACAGCTCGAGGATTGCCCGCAATTCCTTTTTGATCGGCGTCAGGGCGGCCGCGTCGATTTTGCGTTCGGAAGCGGGCGGGCGTCCGGGGCGGGGCTGCTTTTGCCGGGGCTCCGCGCTGCGTTTTTCCGCGGCGAGTTCGCGGAGCGCCTTGCGGGCGCCGGCGATCGTATATTTCTCGTTGTAGAGCAGGCGCTTGATTTCGAGCACCGTCTCCACGTCCTTGCGGCGGTAGCGGCGGCGGCCGTTCGACGTTTTTTGCGGCGAAAGCGCCGGGAACTTGCTCTCCCAGAAGCGCAGGACGTGCGTCTCGAGGCCGGCCAACCCGCTCACGTCGCCGATGCTGAAAAACAGGCGGTCGGGTATTTCCGGGGTCTCCGTTGCCGTTCTCTCTTCGTCCGCCATCGCATGCAGGCGCCTGCCCCGGAAGGGCCGCCGGCCGGCGCCGCGGCCCGATTCGGCGGCGCGCGATCCTTAAGAGGGTATCACGGCGGCGGCCGGCCGCGCCCGCGCGGAGCCTGCTCTAATCAGAAGGTATGGGTCTTGCAATCTGGCAGATCGATGCGTTTGCCGAGCGCCCGTTCGGCGGCAACCCGGCGGCCGTCTGTCTGCTGCCCGCGCGGCGCGGGGAGCGCTGGATGCAGGCCGTCGCCGCGGAAATGAACCTTTCGGAAACGGCGTTTCTGGTTCCACGCGGAGAAGCGTTCGATTTGCGCTGGTTTACGCCGGCGGCGGAGGTCGATCTCTGCGGCCACGCAACCCTGGCGAGCGCGCATTTCCTGTGGGAGTCCGGCCGGCTGCCCGCGGACGCGGCCGCCCGCTTCCACACGCGCAGCGGGCTGCTGGAGGCGAGGCGGCGCGGCGGGGCGGTCGAGATGGACTTCCCGGCGACGCCGCTCTCCGCCGCCGCAGCGCCCGCCGGCTTGGCCGCCGCGCTCGGCTGCGATTTGGTTGGCGCATACCGCGCCGGTTCCGATCTGTTGGTCGAAGCGGTCTCGGAAAAAGCGCTGCGGGACATCGCGCCGGACTTTCGCGCGCCGGCTTGGCTCGACTGGCGCGGCGTCATCGTCACCGCGCCGGGCGGCGGTGAATGCGATTTCGTTTCCCGTTTCTTCGCGCCCGCCGCCGGCATCGACGAAGACCCGGTAACCGGTTCGGCGCACTGCGCGCTGGGGCCGTTCTGGGGAAACCGCCTGGGCAAGAACGAACTGCGCGGGTATCAGGCCTCGCGGCGCGGAGGCCGCGTCGGGGTGCGCCTTGCCGGAGACCGGGTCGTTCTGATCGGCAAGGCGGCAACCGTTTTTCGCGCCGAACTGGTCGAAGAAGCGGATTGACGCGCGCGCCGCGGCGGAACCGGCTTCCCCGCGGCGCCTATAATGAAGGTTTCCCGCCGAACGCGAATGCCACTGCATCCTGAAATCCGCTCGACGACCGTGCTGTGCGTGCGCCGAGACGGCAAGGTCGCCATGGCCGGCGACGGCCAGGTCTCGATGGGATCCGAAATCCTGAAGAGCTCCGCGCGCAAGATTCGCCGCCTCTACGACAAGAAAATCCTGGCCGGATTCGCCGGCTCAACGGCCGACGCCTTCTCGCTTTTCACGCGCTTCGAGGAAAAGCTCCAGGAACACAACGGCAACCTCAGCCGCGCCGCCGTCGAGCTGGCCAAGGAATGGCGCCTCGACAAAAGCCTGCGCCACCTCGAAGCCCTGCTGCTGGTGGCCGACGAAAAAACGACGCTGCTGCTCAGCGGGACGGGGGACGTCATCGACCCCGACGAACGCGTGGCCGCGGTCGGCTCGGGCGGCTCTTTCGCCGTGGCCGCCGCCACCGCTCTGCTCGACCACACCGCCCTGAGCGCCCGCGAAGTCGCTGAGGCCGCGATGAAAATCGCCGCCGGCATCTGTATCTACACCAACGAGAACATCGTTTACGAGGAACTGGGTTAAACCCCGATGGTCATCTATCTCCCTGGGCAGTCCAATTCGGAAACGCCCGCGCTCGATGAGCTTACCCCCCGCGAAATCGTCCGCGAGCTCGACAAGCACGTCGTCGGTCAGGCCGAGGCCAAGCGCGCCGTGGCGATCGCCTTGCGCAACCGCGTCCGCCGTCAGAAGCTCGACCCCGAAATGGCCGAAGAGGTCATGCCCAAAAACATCCTGATGATGGGGCCCACCGGCGTCGGCAAGACGGAGGTCGCGCGCCGCCTGGCCCGCCTGTCGAACTCGCCTTTCGTCAAGATCGAAGCGACGAAATTCACCGAAGTGGGTTACGTGGGGCGCGACGTCGATTCGATGATTCGCGACCTGGTCGAGATGTCCATCGAAATGGTGCGCGAAGAGAAGCTCGACCTGGTGGCCGACCGCGCCGAGCAGAACGCGGAAGACCGCCTGCTCGAAATCCTGATGCCGCCGCAGCCTCCCTCGGAAGAAGAAACCGAGGACTCCACGGCGAAAACCCGCGAGAAACTGCGCAAGCAGCTTCGCGACGGCAAACTCGACGAGCGCATGGTCGAAATCGAGGTGCGCGAACGCGGCGCCCCGATCGAAATTGTCACCAACCAGGGCACGGAAGAGATGGACATCAATCTCCGCGACATGCTGCCCGGGCTTTTCGGCGGCCAGAACCGCCGGCGCAAGATGCGCGTTATCGAGGCGATGGACTATCTCGTCCAGGAGGAAGAGCAGAAGCTCATCGACATGGATCAGGTAACCCGCCAAGCCGTGGAGCGCGTCGAGCAGGCCGGCATCCTGTTCCTCGATGAGATGGACAAGATCGCCGGACGCGAAGGCAGCCGCGGCCCGGACGTCAGCCGCGAAGGCGTACAGCGCGACATCCTGCCCATCGTCGAAGGGACGACCGTCAACACCCGTTACGGCATGGTGCGCACCGACCACATCCTGTTCATCGCCGCCGGGGCGTTCCACGTATCGAAGCCGAGCGACATGATCCCCGAGCTGCAGGGCCGCTTCCCCATCCGCGTCGAGTTGAAATCGCTGACCGCCGAAGATTTCGTGCGCATCCTCACCGAGCCGAAAAACGCGCTGACGAAGCAATACGTTGCGCTGCTCGAGACCGAGGGCGTCAATCTCAAGTTCACCGCCGAGGCCGTGGGAGAGATCGCCCGCACGGCCATGCAGGTCAACGAGCAGACCGAAAACATCGGCGCGCGGCGGCTGCACACCATCATGGAAAAAATCCTCGACAAGGTTTCCTTCGAGGCGCCCAACCTCAAGAAGAAGTCGGTCGAGGTCGATGTGGACTACGTTCGCGAGCAGCTCGCCGACGTGATCAAGGATCAGGACCTCAGCCGCTACATCCTTTAGCGGGGCGAGTTGCAGTAAATTTCCGAAATTCGGGGGCGGTAGCCGCGCCTGCCCCATACCGGTCTTTGGAATCTCGAAGAAATTGTATGCAGCGGACGAATGAAATGACCCCATCGGACGACCTGCTGCATGAAGCCGGCGGGAGAAAATTCGCAACCGTGTTGGCCGATCCCCCATGGCGGTTCCAGAACAGGACGGGAAAAATGGCGCCCGAGCACCGCCGCCTTTCCCGCTATCGAACGATGTCGTTCGAGGAGATCGAGGAACTGCCGGTAAGCTCGGTCGCGCAGGATACCGCGCATTTGTACTTGTGGGCTCCCAACGCTCTGTTGGCTTACGGGCTGCGGGTCATGGATTGTTGGGGCTTCAACTACAAGACGAACATCGTCTGGTACAAGGTGAGGAAAGACGGCGGCCCGGACCGCAGAGGCGTCGGGTTCTATTTTCGCAACGTGACCGAGTCGCTGCTGTTCGGCGTCCGCGGCAAAAACGCCAGGACGCTGCAGCCGGGCAGAAGTCAGGAGAACATCATTATTTCCCGAAAACGGGAGCACAGCAGGAAGCCGGACGAACAGTACGGCCTGATCGAGGCATGCAGTCCGGGGCCTTTCATCGAGTTGTTCGCCCGCGGACCGCGCAAGGGTTGGTTCGGCTGGGGCAACCAGGCCGAGGCATACGATCCGGACTGGGATACTTACGCCAATCACTCGCAGGTCGAAGCGGTTCCCGCAAACCGGAGCAGCCTGTTTGGATAGAGCGCGCGCAAAGGAAAACGGTTTTTGCCGGGGCGGGATGAAACCGTGAAGGGCGGCGCTTCCGCGGCATGGCTCCGCCGGCCTGCTCTCCGCCGGCGCGTTGCGGCCTGCCCGGCCGCCGCGGCTCTGTTGTGGGCGGCGTGCGGCTCCATCGGCAACCCGCTTCCGCCGATGGCGCACATCCCCGAACCGGTCAGCGATCTGGCCGCGCGTCAGGTCGTCGATGAAGTCGTCGCCGCCTGGAGTTGGCCGCTGCTGACCACAGAGGGCGCCGCCGCCCGGCGCCTCAGCCGGTTCACTTTGCGCGCCGTCGAAGTCGGGGCGGGCATAACCGCGCTGCCCGCGGAGGGAATCGACGAGCACGGCAGGGAGATCGCCGTAATCGAGGCCGGCAGTCTGGCGGACAAGTCTCCCGGCGACCGCTTCGAGTTGCGTTTCCCGCTCGCGGACTGGAAGCTCGGAAGCACCGTTATTCTGGCCGTGACCGCGGCCAACCGCGCAGGGCGCTCCGCCGGTTACTCCAACCAGGTCAGGCTGCACCCGGTAGAGCCTCCGGACGCGGCGGCGCTTGCGCAACCGGAGGTGACCGCGCAGGGCGCCGCGCTGACTTGGGCAGCCTCCGCCGGCGCCGATTCTTACGTCGTTGAGCGGCGGGTCGAAGGCGAGACCGATTTCCGCCCCGTTGCCCGCGTCGAGCAACCCCGTTTCCTCGACCGCGCGGCCGCGTGGGGGCTGCGGCATGAATACCAGGTCCGTCCGTTCGCCGCAACGCCCGCGGGCGAGGCCGAGGGACGCTGTCGGCAACGGCGGCCGTCACGCCGGTCGACATCTTCCCTCCCGCCGCCCCCCAAGGGCTTCGCGCGGTATCCGCAGGGGCTTCGGTCGAGCTTTCCTGGAGCCTCAACCGGGAACCCGACTTGGCCGGTTACCGCGTGCTGCGCGACGGCAAGGCAATTTCGGAGGTCGTCGAGCGCTCCGCTTTCAGCGACAAGGGGCCTGCGCCGGACCGGCAGCATGAGTACGCGGTCACGGCCGTTGACAACGCGGGAAACGAAAGCGCCCCATCGGCCGCGGTGACCGCCGCCGGCCGTTGACCCGTTCCGCTTTTTCCCGTTGCGCGCCGCCCGGCGCGCCCGCGCTATCGTAAGACCGTGATGCGCCGCGCCGCCGTCGGGCTTTTCGCCGCCATCGGGCTTTTCGCCGCTGCCAGGCCGGCTTTGGCCCAGGCGGCGGAAAAGCCCAATTTCGTCATGGTCTTCGCGGACGACATGGGCTACGGCGACCCGCGCGTTTACAACCCGCGCTCGCGGATTCCGACGCCGGCCATCGACGCGCTGGCGGCCAAGGGCATGCGCTTCACCGACGCGCATACCGCGTCTTCCGTATGCACACCTTCCCGCTACGGATTGCTGACCGGACGCTACCCCTGGCGCTCGCGGCTGCCGGTCGGCATCACCCAAAGCTGGGGGCTGCCGGTGATCGCCGAAGACCGCCTGACCCTGGGCAAGCTGCTGCAGCAGCAGGGTTACCGCACGGCCGCCGTCGGCAAATGGCATCTCGGCTGGGATTGGCCGCTGCGCAACGGCGGATACGTCTCCGACGAACTGCAAACCGTCAACCCCGCGCCCGACGCCCGCGAGGCGCTGGGCCGGCGGATCGATTTCTCGCGGCCAATCCGCGGCGGCCCCGCGGCCCGCGGTTTCGATTACTACTTCGGCGACGACGTGCCCAACTTCCCGCCCTACATGTTCATCGAGAACGACCGCGCCTTGGGAACGCCCGGCGAACGCATGCCGCGGCACAAAAGCCAGCGCGCCGGCCCGATGCTGCTCAATTGGGATTTATGGGCCGCGCAACCCACCATCGCCGACCGCGCCGTCGAATGGCTGCGCGGGCAGACGCGCTCAGAGCAGCCGTTCTTTCTGTACGTTCCGCTGCTCGGTCCGCATACGCCGATCGTGCCTTCGGCGGAGTTCCGCGGACGCAGCGGGGCCGGCCCGTACGGCGATTGGGTCATGCAGATGGACTCCATCCTCGGCCGCCTCGTCGCCGTGCTCGAACGGAGCGGGAAAATCGACAACACTTTCGTTCTCTTTACCTCGGATAACGGCTCGCCGGCGCGCAGCGGCATCGGCACAATCGGCCAGACCCATACCGTGACCGAACTTTATGCGCACGTTCCCAACGCCCCCTGGCGCGGACTCAAGGCCGACGCCTGGGAAGCGGGGCACCGCGTACCTTTCATCGTCCGCTGGGACAACCGCGTCGAAGCCGGCTCGACGAGCGATGCGGCGGTTTGCCTGACCGACGTTTACGCCTCGATCGCCGAGATCGTCGGCGCCGAGCTACCCCGCGGCGCCGGCGAAGACAGCTTCAGCCTGCTGCCCCTGCTGCTGTCCGACAGGCGGGACCCCTACTTGCGCGAAGCGGTTGTCCACAGCAGTTCGAACGGCACGTTCGCCATCCGCAAAGCCGGGTACAAGCTGATCCTCAGCGACGGCAGCGGAGGGTTTTCGAGTCCGCGGGGCAAGCCTACCGACCCCGACAGCGGCGAAGGCCCGCTACAGATCTATCTTTTGAGCGAAGACCCCGGAGAACGCCGCAATCTGGCCGATTCCCGCGCGGCCAAGGCGCATGAACTGCGCGCCGAATTGAACCGCATCCGCGCCGCGGGCCGTTCGCGCCCCTGAATAGACGGGCAAACCCCCAGGAACCCGCGCGAAACCGCCCGCTGTGGCGGACGCATCAGACCGGCGTGTATTCCGGCTCAGTCCAGGGCTGGTCGATGCGCCAGGAAGACAAGTGTTCGATCCACATCTCGCGCTTGGCGCGCATGGTCTCCAGCGTCCCGGCATGATCGGCTGCGCCGGCCAGATTCGTCGTCTCCCGCGGGTCGGCGGCCAGATCGTACATCTCTTCGTAAACGGGCTCGGCCTCGGGAAACACGAAATATTTCCAGTCTCCGCTGCGCACGCCTTCGCTCTTGGGCACCCGCGGGTTCTCGAACAGGTGCTCATAAAACCATTCCTGCCGCCAGGGCGGGGTTTCGCCCCGCGCCAGAGGCATCAGGTCCCTGCCGTTGACCGACGCGGGAACGTCCAGCCCGGCGGCGCTCAGGATCGTGGGCGCGACGTCGATGTTCAGCGTCATCTCGTCCCGCGTTGCGCCGGCGGTTTGCGTCAACCGCGGGTCGCGGACGATCATCGGCGTGCGGATCGACTCCTCATGCATGTACCACTTGCCGGCCCAGCCGCGTTCGCCGAGGAAGAAGCCGTTGTCACCGGTAAAGACGACTACGGTATTGTCGAGTTGGCCCATTTCCTCGATTTTGTCGAGCATGCGGCCGATCTGCACGTCGACGCCGTAAATCAGCGCATAGTAGCGCTTGACCGATTCCTGCCACTTCTCGGGCGTGCCGAAGCGGCGTTCCCAGCGGATGCGGCTTTCGGTATCGGCCTTGAGGAACTCGGGCAGCCCGTCGTAGTATTTGCCGTCCATGTGCGCAAACGGCGGGATTTCCACCCCGGCGAACAGATCGTCGTAAATCGGATCGTTGATGAAGTAGGGCGCGACCCTGTCTTGCACGTGCGGCGCCTTGAAGCTGACCGAGAGATTCCAGGGGCGGCCCGGCGGCGAGCTTTCGAGAAACTCCAGGCACTGGTTGCCCAGGTATTCGGTCATGTGCTCGCGCCCTGCGACCAGATACTGCCCCTGTCCGGGGAACCCCTTGAACCAGTCGTAGCGCCGCGCCGCGTCGTCGATGTCGTCGGCGCCGCCCACGCCGTATTTGCCCGCGAAGCCCGTGCGGTAGCCGGCGTTGCGCAGCCGCACCGGATAGCTCAACTCGTGCTGCTCGCCGCTCAGCGGCGTGCGGAACCCGTGAATGCCGTGGCAGCGGGCGTACAATCCGGTGAAGAACGAAGCCCGCGAGACGGCGCAAATCGAAGTCGTCACGAAATTGTTGGTGAAACGCACGCCCTCGCGGGCGAGCCGGTCGATGTTGGGCGTTTTGATAATTGCGTTGCCCGCCGCGCCGAGCATATCCCAGCGCTGATCGTCGGTGAGAAGAAACAGGATGTTGGGCTGCCGCGGCGCCGTTTCGCCGCAGTGCAGGCCGGCCGCCGCTCCGCCGAGGGCGGTCAGGACTTCGCGCCGCGTGAGTGTCATCGCCATGTAGGGTAGCAAGCCCTTCGCCGGGGCGCCGTGAGCAGCGCGCCGTCGATGCTACCCTGAGCACTGGATTTCGCGATGCTTCCAGCCCGTCAGCGGCTTCTGCCGGCGCTTGCGGCCGTTTGCCTGTCCGTTTCCGCGGCAAGCGCGCAGTCTGCCGACCCCGCGCAACAGTCTTCCGGCCCGCCGCAAGCGGGACCGGTCGAAATCCTGCCGCTGGACGAAGTCGAGAAAGGCATGGAGGCGGTTGCCTGGACGGTGTTCGAAGGCGCGGCGGCCGAACCCGTTCCCGTCGAGATACTGGGCAAGCTGAAGAACGCCTGGGGGCCGAAGCAGGACATCATCCTGGCCAAACTGGGCGGGCGCGCTCTGCGCACCAACGTGGCCGCCGGCATGAGCGGCAGTCCCGTCTATCACGACGGCAAGCTGCTGGGCGCCGTCGCCCTGCGTTTCTCGACGTTCTCGCCCGACGCGGTGGCCGGCATCACGCCCATCGAGTCGATGCTCGAAATCGACGAGCATGATCGTTCGCTGCCGTCCCGTTCCGCGCGGCATTTTCCCGCCGCCCGCGGCCCGGCCGGGGACGCGCCCGCCGCGGCGGACCTGGCGCGGCAGGTCTGGGACGCCCGCGGGGCGCGGCTTCCCGACGACGGCTACGCCGCGGCCATCGAAACTCCGCTCGCCTTCTCCGGGGTGGCCAAGCCCGCGCTCGACCTTTTCGCCGGGTATTTCCGCCGATCTGGAATCGTTGCGGTGCAGGGCGGCGCGGTCAGCGGCGCGGAAACGGACACCGATTCCGCCGTCGGGGCGATGAATCCCGGCGAATCGATCGCCGCCGTTCTGATGGGCGGCGACATGTCGGCCGTCGGCCTGGGAACGGTCAGCTACAACGACGGCAAGCGCGTTCTCGGTTTCGGCCACGCCATGTTGAACACGGGACCCGTCGAGATGCCCATGGCCGCGGCGGACGTGCTGCTCGTCATGGCCTCGCAGTTCGCGCCGGCGAAAATTTCCAACGCCGCGCATATCGTCGGCGCGCTGCGCCAGGACCGCCACTCGGGCATCATGGGCGTACTCGGCGAGACCGCGTACACGATTCCGGTCGAAATCGCGGTGCGCAATTTTTCCGCCGACGGCAGGATTTCCGGTCGGAAAGACTACTCCGTTTCGATTTTCCGCAACCGCCAATGGACGCCGCAACTGCTGATGCTTGCCGTCTATAACGCCATTTTCAACGTCAACGAGGCCGCTTGGGAGACCACGTACCGACTCGACGCGGCGGCGCAGTTCGCCGGCGCGCCGGAACTCGAGCTGCATATGCTGCAGGCCGCGAACCCCGGCCCCGCGCCGCCGCCTCTGCAACTCGCCGCGTCTCTCGCGCAAAAAATCGGCCGGGTGCTCGACAACCCGTTCGACGTGCCCGAGGCCGCCGGCATCCGCGTGGACATCGACCTGCTTCCCGGCCGCCGCACCGCGGCGGTCGAACACGTTCGGCTCGACCGTTTCGTCGCCAAGCCCGGCGACGTCGTCTCCGGCAAGGTTTTTCTACGCCCCTACCGCGGCAGCCGCGTTGAAAGGGAATTCTCGCTGCCAATCCCGCCGGGCGCGGCGAAGGGGCAACTCATGGTGACCGCCTCCGGCGCGGCCCCGTTCAACCGCGTCCTCGAAATCGCGGCGGCGCGCAACGGCCCGATGACGCTGCGCGAGACCGTGGCGCTGCTGAACCGCGAGCGCGACGCCGACGCCGTTCATATCAAGCTCAGCCGCCGCGGGCCGACGGCCCACGTGGACGGCCGCTCCATGCCCAACATTCCTGTTTCGCTGCTCAACGTCATGCGCTCCGGCGCCGGACGCCGCCTGTCGATCGAGACGCAGACGCCGCTCGCCGAGCTCTCCATTCCCTTCGACGCGATCATCGAGGGCGCACAGACGCAGACGCTGGAAATCCAGTGAGAAATCGCAAGGCCATTGCCGCGGCTCTCGGTTTCGCCGTTGCGCTCTGCGCGGCGAACGCGGCGGAAAAGACGCGATCCTGGCGGCAGACCGCCGGCGCCGATTTCGAAAAAGGCTCCGCCGAAGGCGTCGCCGTCGGCAGCGGCGGCGTGCTGACCCTCGCTCCCAAGGTGGTCGAGCTTTTTGCCGCGCCGAGCGCCTATCTGGGCGCCGTTGCGGCGGATTCCAAGGGAAACATCTTCGTTTCGGGCGGGCCGGACGCCCGCGTCTTCCGCATTCCGGCGGCGGGCGGCGAGCCGGGCGGCGAGCTTTTCTTCGAGGCCGACGCCGTCGATATCCGCGCCTTGGCCTTCGATGCAAGCGGCAACCTCTACGCCGCCGTATCGCCCGAGGCCAAGGTTTACCGCATCGCTCCCGACGGCGAAGCCGCCATGATCTACGACCCCGGCTGCGATTACGTCTGGGCGATGGCCTTCGACTCGCGGCAGCGCCTCTACCTGGCAACCGGCGATAAGGGCGAGATCCACCGCATCGACGTCAACGGCGAAGGCGGGGTGTATTTCGAGACCGGCGAAACGCACGTCCGCTCGCTGGCGATTGACGAAAGCGACAACCTCATCGCGGGCGCCGACCCGAGCGGGCTGCTGATGCGCATCGAAGACCGGGGCGAGGCGTCCCCGCAGGGATTCGTGCTTTATCAATCGCCGCGCGCCGAGATTACCGCCATCGTCCCCGGCCCTGACGGCGTGGTCTATGCCGCCGGCGCAGGCAACCGTACTCCGCCGTCCGGGTCGAGAACGACGCGCGCGGCGCCGTCCGCGCGGGCGCAGGCTGCTCCGGCCGCCGCGGGGCCGCAAACGGCGGCGGTCATGTCGGCGCAAGCCGCCCCGGCGGCGCTGCTTTCGCGCGTCGTCGGAGGCAGCAGCATCTACGCCGTTGCGCCCGACGGCGAACCGCGGGAAATCTGGCGGTCGCCGCGGACCATCGTTTACGCGCTGGGACTGGACGCCGAAGGCCGCCTGCTGGCGGGAACCGGCGACGCCGGACGGCTCTTGCGCATCGACAGCGATACGCGATCGACGATCCTGACCACGCGCGGCGAGAAACAGATCACCGCGCTCGCTTCGGCCAACGGACGCACGATCGCCGCCGCGAGCAATTCCGGGGCGGTCTTCGCCGTCGGCCCGGAGATCGAAGACGAGGGCGTTTTCGAGTCCGACGTCCACGACGCGGGCGGTTTCTCGCGCTTCGGCCGGATGGAATGGAAAGGCGCCGGCGACGTGGCGCTGTACGTGCGCAGCGGCAATCTGAAATCCCCCGAGCGCAACTGGTCGCCTTGGCATGCCGCGCCCGAAGGCGGAGCCGCCGGCGCGCCGGGTGCGCGGTTCGCGCAGTGGAAGGCCGTCCTGCGCGCCGGGAGCGGCGCCGCGCCCGAGTTGCGCTCGACGACGCTTTATTACCAGCCCAAAAACAGCGCGCCGCGGATCACTGCGGTGGAGGCGGCGCCGCCCCACTACCGTTTCCCAGCTCGTCCGGCGAACGCCAGACCGGCGAACATCACGCTGCCGCCCCTGGGCGCCGATTCAAGCGGAAGCCGCTCGTCCGCGGCGGCGCGCCCGGCGCAGCAGTCCATGACGCCCGCGCGGGGTTACGTCGGCGTTCGCTGGAAGGCCGAGGACGCCAACGACGACAAGCTCCGCGCCCGCCTCGAAATCCAGGGCGAGAGGGAGACGGCCTGGATACTCGTTGAGGAAAAGATCGAAACCGCGCATCATAGTTGGGACTCCACTTCGTTCGCCGACGGCTGGTACCGCGCCCGCGTCACGGTAAGCGATGAGCTTTCCAATGCGGACGGCGAGGCCATGAGCGGCTCGAAAATCAGCGAGCCGTTTTTGATCGACAACTCCGCGCCGGTCGTCTCGCAACTCTCCGCGTCGGACGCGGACGGCCGCCTGCGCATCATCTTCCGGGCGAAAGACGCGGCTTCGCGAATCGCCGCGGCGGAATACTCGCTGAACGGCGGCGAATGGCGGCTGCTTTCCCCGACAAACGGCCTTTACGATGCGTCGGAGCTCGAGTTCGACTTCGACGCCGGTCCGGCCGAAGCGGGGCAGAGCATCGCCGCGGTGCGAGTCCGCGACAGCCAAGGCAACCTGACGGCCGCCAAAACCGCGGTCGTTACCGCAGACTGAACCCGCCGCCCGGCGGTTCCCCGCCCTTGCGGTCAATCGACGATTGCGGAGTACACGAGCGCGGCGAATTTCTGACGCAGCTTCAGCGGGCGGGACGGACGCGACTGCACCATCAACACGCCGACCAACTGCTCGGCGGGGTCGATCCAGAACAGGGCGCCCTGCGAGCCGCCCCAATAGTACGAGCCGTTGGAGTAGGGGAAAGCGGCCCTGGAGCGGTCAGTGACGACAGCGAAACCCAAACCGGGAGCGTAGCGGGTGTACCCCGCCACTCAAATTGCGATACGATGACGCGCAAATTGCGACAACGCGCACTTGGCGCCGGCGTACAGGTCGCGGGTCGGGGGTCGCGAGTCGAACGGCCGCGCCCGGCCCGCCGGCGGCGCGGGTCTCGTTCGAATACGGGCAAGGTCGTCACACACCTTCGTTTGTTCCATGTCGATGAACTTCGCCGGTTTCCCGATCGGTCTTGCCCCAAACCGGGCGTTTCGCCCGCGTATCGTTGTTCGTTATTTCGGCATTCGCTTCGTGCATCGCTGCGCTTCCGCAGCCACCTTGATTGCTTCCTCAACGCCTACAACTTCGCCCGCCGCCTCAAAGCCCTCAACGGCTCCACTCCCCACCAGTACATCTGTAACCTCTACGACTCAGAAGAAAACCATCGCTTCCACTTCAATCCGTATCATCGCTTCGCGGGACCGAACACATAGGTTGGCATATTGAGCGGGTTGGTCAAGGGTCTATCCCCGCGCGTGCGGGGGAACCTCGTCATCGTTCAGCTTGGCCGCCTTGCGGAAGGGTCTATCCCCGCGCGTGCGGGGGAACCTGCCAGCCGCATGAAGTGGCAGGCGTTGGCCAGGGTCTATCCCCGCGCGTGCGGGGGAACCAGTCGCATCTGTCGGAAGCTCCATCGTGACCGGGTCTATCCCCGCGCGTGCGGGGGAACCTCGCCGGTTCGGGCAATTGGAATGCCCATGAAGGGTCTATCCCCGCGCGTGCGGGGGAACCTGCCGTTAGCTTTCGCTATCCGGCGCATCCTCGGGTCTATCCCCGCGCGTGCGGGGGAACCGTGCGGGCGACCGACAAGAATCGGTACTTGGCGGGTCTATCCCCGCGCGTGCGGGGGAACCTTATCCGCAACGCCGAAGTCAGCCAAAGTCGAGGGTCTATCCCCGCGCGTGCGGGGGAACCCCCGGCTGCCAAGCGATCCACGGCGGCAAGTCGGGTCTATCCCCGCGCGTGCGGGGGAACCCGGAGCACGTTGGCGCCGTTCCAATTCTCGATGGGTCTATCCCCGCGCGTGCGGGGGAACCTTTTCAATCGGCTTCGGCGGCCAGCCGCTCGAGGGTCTATCCCCGCGCGTGCGGGGGAACCCTGCGCATGCTGGGGCTGAACGGCGCGCATCAGGGTCTATCCCCGCGCGTGCGGGGGAACCGTTGCAGGTTTTCTCGCATGGTTTCCCCTTCCGGGTCTATCCCCGCGCGTGCGGGGGAACCTAAAGATCGTGTTCCGGCGTGTTTTCCTTGATGGGTCTATCCCCGCGCGTGCGGGGGAACCTTTTCAATCGGCTTCGGCGGCCAGCCGCTCGAGGGTCTATCCCCGCGCGTGCGGGGGAACCCTGCGCATGCTGGGGCTGAACGGCGCGCATCAGGGTCTATCCCCGCGCGTGCGGGGGAACCGATAGCCCGGCCCCATGTACTGACTATACTCGGGGTCTATCCCCGCGCGTGCGGGGGAACCGCGGAGGAGATTCCTGCAATAATTTGCAAACCGGGTCTATCCCCGCGCGTGCGGGGGAACCTGATTATTCACATCCTGCACGGCGTTGACCAAAGGTCTATCCCCGCGCGTGCGGGGGAACCGCGGAGGAGATTCCTGCAATAATTTGCAAACCGGGTCTATCCCCGCGCGTGCGGGGGAACCCAAAAGGTAGCTACAGAAAAATTAAGTGCAAAGGGTCTATCCCCGCGCGTGCGGGGGAACCAGCGGTGACCCGCTGGGTGCGGGGCGGCCTCTGGGTCTATCCCCGCGCGTGCGGGGGAACCAGCGGTGACCCGCTGGGTGCGGGGCGGCCTCTGGGTCTATCCCCGCGCGTGCGGGGGAACCGTTGACTGGCTGAGGGGCGGCGTCAGCCCCTCGGGTCTATCCCCGCGCGTGCGGGGGAACCGGATGCTCCAGGTCGGGGTGGTCATGGTGGTCAGGTCTATCCCCGCGCGTGCGGGGGAACCCCGATAACGTTACCGCTTGGCCGCTGCGCAAGAGGTCTATCCCCGCGCGTGCGGGGGAACCCGGGGGCCGGAGGCGATCATGTATTCGCCGGCGGGTCTATCCCCGCGCGTGCGGGGGAACCAAGTCGATCTGCGCAAACTCGGCGTCCGTGAAGGGTCTATCCCCGCGCGTGCGGGGGAACCGCCTGCTTCATCGAAATCGGCCAAAAGCGCACAGGTCTATCCCCGCGCGTGCGGGGGAACCGTCGTATTTCAG
Organism: Bryobacterales bacterium; assembly: GCA_965242705.1. Lineage (GTDB taxonomy): Bacteria > Acidobacteriota > Terriglobia > Bryobacterales > UBA6623 > CATQHP01. The sequence continues at coordinate 1,187,093 of OZ251486.1, read as the reverse complement.
TCCGGCGTTCGACCTGGACACGGTCTATCCCCGCGCGTGCGGGGGAACCATGCGCAATAGGCGCAATGGCCAAGAGAACCAGGGTCTATCCCCGCGCGTGCGGGGGAACCGGTTGCGCACCAGCGGGCTTCGTATTTTTTCAGGGTCTATCCCCGCGCGTGCGGGGGAACCTGCTTGAGGGTGCAGAGTCCTCACGCATTGCCGGGTCTATCCCCGCGCGTGCGGGGGAACCCCTTCATTTTTTCACAATGTCAAAGAACGGGAAGCGGGTCGAGCTGCTTCTTTTTTCGTTTTGCGAGCAAAACTCCGTCGGCGTCCGCGATTTCCTTCGGGGGTTCGCCGAGGGTTTCGATGCGCAGATTGCCGACGGCCTTCGCATCGCACCATATCATGACGATCGAACCCTTGCCGAGCAGGCGCCACCAATCCGAAAGCACGCCCCACACGCGGGCGCGGACGCTTGCCGACAAATCCGGCGACACATAGACGCCGGGCGCGACTTCCAGCATGACCGAGGCGAGGAAGCCGCGGTAACGGTCTTCGACGTTGCGGGTGACGACTACGGCCGGCGGCATCGGCGTTCATCCTTTCTCGATCGGTTCCGCGAACAGGGTCTTGATGCGTTCGATCATCGCGGAGACGATCCGTTCGCGGGTAAGCGCCCGTCCGGTCATGCGGCGGGTAAGGCGCTCGACGTTTTCTCCCGGCTGCTCGGCGGCGCGCTTGGCGGCGTGGAAAGCGCAGGGAACGGTTACCGTATCGCGGTACAGGTCGGCGATATCCAGAACGAACGATTGCCCCGGATCCTCGTGGATGAAGCCCAATTGCGGAATCGCCGCAACCGAGGCGACGGCGACGGCCGCGGCGGCTTGCACCGCGCCGGCCGCGTGGTTGAGCGCCTGATTGGGCAGGTCGGCCTCTTGAGGCCGGGCGCGGTCGTAGCGGCGTCCGCGCCAGTCCACGCCGATTTGACGGGCAAGCCGTCGATAATTCTCTCTCACGCGCGCGCCTTCGAGTCCGCGCAGCGCATCGAGCGAGCAGGGCGGCGGCGTTTCGCCCATGCGCCAAGCGAACATGCGCCGCGCGGTTGCGGCGCGCAGGCCGTCGTCGGCCCAGCAGCGCGCCTGCCGCCGCGCCAAGCCGGATCGATCGGGAATCAGCGGCGGCGCGGTGTAGAGCCTCACGCCGTCTTCGCCGACTGCCGCGAGCGCCGTGCGCGCATGGGCGAGCAGCCGCAGCGCGTCGTGGCTGACGGTGGAGCCGGGGCCGAGCAGGATGATCGAGACGCCTTGCTGCGGAATCGCGTAATCGCCGGGAGCGAGCGCATCGGCCGCCGTCGTTTCCTTCTGCTGGAAAGCGAGCGCTCCGGCGCGCGCGATCAGCGCTCCGCGCGCGAGATAGAGCAGCCCGGCGCGGTCTCCGTGGGGAACCTTGGCGCTGTCGATGCCGAGCCGTCCCTTGAGCATTCAGCGCTCCGGCGCCGGGCGATTCGGCGGACGCAACAAGATCATGCCGTAGCCGTAGGCGCGGTGACGGCCGACGCCGCGGGCCAGCAGCGCGGCGAAGGCGTTCGGGTCGGTTACGGTCAAGGTTCCGCGGATCACGGCGTCAGGGCCTTCAGAGGCGCGGCCGGCGCGCGCGGCGAGGACGCGGCGGAAGCGGGCCAGGCGGCCGGCCGGGCGGTCGAGCGCGGCGGCGGGCGCAAGCTGCTCGGTCAGCCAGTCGAGATAGACGGCTTTGCGCGTCCGCTTCTCTTGCGCGATGCCGTCGGATTCCGCCGGCCGACGGCGCAAGGCTTCCAGCAGGAAGGCATCGATTTCCGCCCCTTTGCCGATTTCTCCCAAGGGGCTTTCCAGACTGCGCGACAGCCGCCGCACGGGCCTCATGCGCAGGTCGAAGCCCAACCGTTGACCCATGCGCCAGTTCTCGGGCATGGGCTTGCTTTCCATCCGGCCGGCGGAGAGAACCTTCAGGTGTTCGGGCAAGGCATGAGCGGCGGCGGCGGCGCGCAGCGCCTGCGCGTCTTGTGTCGAATACGCGTAGATGCTGCCTCGGTTCCGCCGCGGCGGAACGAGCAGGCGGAAGGGCCGCAGCAAGCCCGGCCCCAGGGTTTCGTCGAGCAGGTGATGCAGGGCGCGACCTTCGTCAAAAGCATCGCGGCCCTTGTGCCGAACCCAGCCGCGGCCGCGTTCCGCCGCCCAGCGGGCGAGCGCGGCGGTCTCTATCGGCGCGCGCACCAAGTGCAGCGCAGTCATGGGGCGTTCGCCGGGGCGACCCGGCCCTCCACCACGCGGCGCGACCCGCCGTGCAGGCCGGTGCGCCAGTTGCGCAGGTCGGCCAAGTCGGCGATGCGCTCCACGTCTTCGCCCGACTCCGGCCCCTGCCCCGCGGGCCACAGGGCGCGCAGTTTCCCGCCGCCTCCCCGCGCCGCGCGCAGCGCCTCGTAGGCGGAGGCTGCCGTTACCCAGCGGTGCGGTTCCGGCGCCGCCAAGGGAGCGGCGGGCAGGCACGGCTTGCGCCCCAGGAAAAGCGGCCGCGCGGGCCGGTCGAGAGCGGCGGCCGCGGCTTCCAGCGTCGGGGGCTCTTCCACCGGGTCGAAACGCAGCACGACGCGCAGCGACAGGTCGGCGTGGTAGTCGCGCCGCCGTCGATGGGGAGCGCCGTAGCTCGCGCCGGCCCGCCCTTCAGGGACGCCGCGGGTCGTCCAGCCCTTATCGATCTTGGCAAGCTGCGCGTTCTGCGCGTCGGTCAGCAGCGCGCCCTCCCGCTCGCGGCGCGCGGCGAAGATCAGCCGGTCCTGGATCGCCTGATGCGCGGCGCCGTCCGACCAGTGCAGGCCGAGCGCGTTGCCGAGCAGCCCGGTCAGCATCGAGGCCGCCGGAAAATCGCGCACCGGGCCGACTTGATCGATCGCCACGCCGCCGAAGGCCATCAGCGGCGCGTCGAACTGCAAGACAAGCCAGCGCCGGCTCACGATGACGCCTCCCGCGGCAGGGATTGCGCCCATTCGGCCAGAGCAGCCAGCGAGCCGCTTGCGGCCCGCGGCACGTCAGCGGGCGCGAGCGACATGACCCGCCGCGCTTCTTCGGTGGCATAGGCTTCGTCGAGCGCCGCGAGATGCGCGGACAGGGCCTCGACCGCCGGGACGAGGCGGGGATCGCAGGGTTCGCGGTAGGCTTCGGCCAGACTGCGCGGCTGCCTGTCGCCGGCCTCGAGCAGCATGAAGGAAGCCCGTCCGTAGGGGGCGGTGGAGCCGAGTTTGGCGCCGGGGGAGACTTCGGCGATCAGATAGATCAGGTTGCGCAGGACTTGACCGGCCAACTGCGCATCGCCGCCGAGGTTCGACAAAAGCCCGGGCAAATCGACGACGACGTAACCGTAGAACAGGCCGGAAGAGAGCTCGGTTTCCTGGATCGTGTCCGCTCCCGGCTCGTCGTCAGAAAGATCGTCCACGGCGGTGAAGTAATCGTCTTCCGGCTCTTCCTTGTGGACGGTGAAGGCGTGGGCGACATGCACCGGCGCCGTAATGTTGGCTTCGGGGTCGGAGGTGACCATGCGTCCGAATAGCGCCGCGGCGAGTCCGCCGGGCAGCGCCGCGTTCTCGCGCATGGCCTTGATGTTCGCCTTGAACTCCTGCTTCCATGCCTGCGCCGCTTGTTGCGCCGCTTCCGCGCTGCCTTCGGCCCCGCGGGCCAGGCGTTCGGCTTCCGCCGCGAGCCAAGCGATCTCGGGCGCGCCCAACAGCAGCGTCTGGCGGCTTGACCTGGACGCGCCCTTGTCGCCGTAAACGGCCGTCTGAAACTCCGGCTCCAGCGTGGCGGCGACTTCTTTGGGGAACCGTTCGCGCAAAGGCTCGATGACTTTTTTCGTGACCAGTTCGCGGGAACGCCAAGCGTCCTTGGCGCCGTCGATGTTGTGGAGAGCGTGCGGGTCTTCGGCGGTGCGCCAATGGCGCTTGAGGCATTGCGAGGAGACGCGCGTGCGCAGCGCGCCGCCGTAGGGCAGGCGCTTGGCCAGCCCGCTGTCGTCGCGGTTCAGCAGCGCGGCGGCATAGGAGCTGAGCGTGTGGATTTGCAAAAAACGGGGTTGGGGCATCAATCGGTTTCTCCTTTGGATTTTCGGGCGGCCTCTTGTTCCGCCCGGTCGAGGCGGCGGTAATACGGCTCGGCCAACCGCCGGCCGTCGTCGGGAAACAGCAGCGCAAGGGCAATATCGGGGACGTTCACGCCGCTGCCGGGTTGCATCGAGCGGGCGAGAGCGCGGGCTGCGCGCTCCAGCAGTACGATGCGCTGCCGTTCGCGCGCGGCCATGAGTTGCGCCAGCCGGCGCTCGCTGAATACCGGGTGAGGCCGCTCGCCGCCGGGCCAGCCCGGGTCGCCGCCGTCGCAGAGCGCCGCGCCGAGCGGGCGGCTGGGGTTGTGCAAAAACGGCCGCTCGTCGGGGTCTCCTCTCGGCGCAAGAATGGCCAGAATGCGGAGGATCGCCGTCCACTGCTCCGCCAAGTCTTGCCGGCCGATCGTGTCGCGATGTTGCGCCGCCAGCCGCCAGAAGGCGGGCGCGGCGCTCTCGGCTTTCATCCGCCGCAGGGCGGCGAGCGCGCCGGGGGCGAGATGTCGGATCGCTTTGGCGGCAGCGATGGCCGCCGCGGCGCAGGCGGCCTCGCTTGGGGGTTCATGCCGCGGCATCGGCGTTCTCCTTCTGAAAAAGTTGAGGATAGTTTTCCCATACTTTGCCGCGGAACGCCCGCCGCGCCCGCGCCTCGGCCCGCGGGCGCCAGACCGCCGGACAGGGAACGGCGGGCAGCGCGGATTCCATCGCGTCTTCCGCGGCCTTTTTCAATTCGGCAAGGAAGCGGAACTTCGCGCCGTCGCTTTCGGAATCGGCGGCCACACGCCGCCACAGGTGGGGGAAGAACAAGCGGTCGGCGGCGAGGTTGAGTTGTTTCGATGCGGGGGCGGCGAAGGCATAGTGCGTTTTTTGCATGTTGTCCCGGTCTCCCCGCGCGGAGGCAAGGGCGAGAGCGTACCGCAGAGCCTTGTCGAACCTTTTGATTTCTTCCATTTGCTCTTTGGAAAGTATTTCGGGCTTATCCGAAGAAAACTGCATCATGACTTTTCCGGGCACGGGCACAATGCGGGATTTGAAGCCTTCGGTCTTGCTGTTGCCGCGCGACAGGGCTTCGGCCACCAGGAGCATGCCGCCCGTTTCGCCTCTTCCCGGCTGCGCCAAGAGCGGCTTGGCCCAGTCGCCGGAATCGGAGAACATCAGCTTGACGATTTGCCGGTAATCGAAATCCCCGCTGCCCAGAGTGAAACTTTTGCCGTCCGTCTTGTGGACGGGCGCCCAAGGGTCGCCGACGGCGCCCTTGTAAAACTTGGCGTCGATTCTTGCCGCTTTCGACTTGGCGCGCCGGGCCAACACCGCGCCCCCGGTTTCCGTTAGCCGCACCCGGCGGCAGATTTCGATGAACCAAGGGTCCAAATGGCGCAAGTCGAGTTGCCGCCCTTCCGGCCAATCGAGAAGCCACAGCAGCGCGGGGCCGCCCGCTTTACCGAGCACGGGATCGGGGGTTTCCCGGCGGTCGGCGATCAGCCGCCACACGTCCCGCGTCCACCACGCTGAAGGATCGACCGCGGTATCCATTTCGCGATCCCCTTCGCGGGAGGGCGCAAGCCCCAGCATGGGACGGCTGGAAGAGCCGCCGTTCATGCGCGCGACGCCGTAGTTTCCGGCGCCGCCGTAGCCTTCGCCGGTTTGCAGGGACACCAAGGCAAAAACCCAATCCTCGGACGCGGCCTGCTTGGCTACGGTCTGTTTCAGGTCGTGGTTGCGCGAGGTAATCAGCAGGTCGAGCGCATCGGGCGTCAGCGCGGCGGACCGGTTCAAGCCTTCCGGCGCCGGCGCCTGCAGGAAGGCGGGCTTGCGCCAATCCGGCTCGACCAGCCGCCAAGGCGCATCGTCGTCGTGTTTCGGGGTCAGCCCGCGCAGCATCGCGGCCCATGCGGCGGCATCGCGGGGCGGTTCGCCGCGCTGCGCCGTCCAGAGCGCCAGCGCGCCGAGTTGCACGAGGAACATGTGCCACGCCGGGCGTTGATGCGGACGCAGCGCCGGGAACCCGCGCACTTCCCCCCGCGCCATTGCCGCGAACAGCGCGGGGAGCGAAACTTTGCCGCCGCCGGCAAGCGTCAGGAGCGGCTCGGTCAGCAGATTCACCTGCCGCCCCCTTTATGAAATGCCCCCATGAGCGATGGGGAATCGGCCTGATCGAAGGGCTGCATCCCAGTCATACCGGGTCTATCCCGAAATCGGTTTCGGGGAAACCGCGCGAATCGACTGTCCGGCATCGCGGCGCCCGCCGATGGGCAGACGCCGCGCCGGGCGTCGATATCTTTCAGCAACTCAAAATCAACGCACATCTCGCCTTTTTTTCGGCACTTCGCGGTCTCTGGGCGGGTCGATACCCTTCAGTACCCCGAAGCAGATTACAAACAGCCTGTTCTTTTTGGTTTTTGCTAAGAGATATACCGCTTTTGCTAAGGCGTATATCGCCGCTGAAAGCAAAAACGCGAGAGAAATAAACTCCGAGCCCAAAACAGACAACTTTGTTTCCAACATGGCACCTTTCCCTCCTTTCCTCTGAAGATTCAATGATTTTGACAAAGTAAAGCATACCAGTTAAACCGTTATCTGAATTTAAGCACATTGGCGAGGAGACTGTCAAGAGGCGTCACGAAATTTTTTCCAGACCCTCGCGCGAGTAGCGAAAACGCCGCTCCGCGACCGACAGGATCAGCCCGTCTCTGTCCGGCTCGACGGCAACTTCGTGGTCTTCCGAGATCCCGCGCGACCAGCGCGCGGGCAGGGCGATGCGGGTTATCTGTCGCCCGAAGGGGCCTTGCGGCGGCGGGTCGAGCTTCAAGACCGCGCCTTCTTCTCCCAAGCGGGTCATGATCTTCTCATCCGAGCCGGGGAATCGCAATTCGTCGTCGAACGGCGTAGCGCGGTCCAGCACGTTGAGTCGGGCGCGTATTCCCTCCGCGGCCTTGGAGCTGCCGAACTGCCTGTCGTAGTTTTTCCATGACTCCCCTTTTTCCGCGATCAATTTGTCGATGCGGTTGGGGTGGGTGGCGCCTTCGACGAGCTCGCGGTTCATCTGCGGTATCCGCCAGACGGGATGCTCGGCAAGCAGGCGCCGGGTCAGCTCCAGCCCGGCAAGATCGCGGTAGATGCCGTGAAATTCGCCATCTTCTTTCCATCCGCCGAGACCGTTTTCGAAATCCGGCGCGGCGAGTCGGTCCAGGCCGTGCTCCGGCAACAGGACCATGGCGCGGGCGGTCTCGAAGCCCGCGGGCCGTTGCAGATTGTGCCGGTGCAGCCGTCCGATTCGCTGCAGCAGCACGTCCATCGGGCAGAGGTCGGCAAGCAGCAAGTCGGCGTCGATGTCCAGCGATTGCTCCAGCGTCTGCGTTCCGATCACGATGCAGCCGCCCGGCTTGCGTTGTTTGGGAGCGAGCGCCGCCTCCGCCGCGCGGTCGAGCAACCGGCGGTCTTCCACGGCGAAACGCCCGTGGTGCAGCGCCGGCCCGCCCGCCGCCTGCAGCAGAAGAGACTCGCCGCCCGCCTCGCGCACCGCGCGCCACGTGGCTGCGGCCACGCATACCGTATTGCGGATCACAAGCACGCGCGCGCCTCGCTGCGCCGCCGCAAGGGCCCGCCGGGCGGCTTCCGCCGGGGCCATTGTCGGCGCGGTTTCGAGATGCACGGTTTTGGATCGTCGGGCATCGGCCGCCGCCGCCCGCGGCGCGTCTTCTCCCTTGACCCAGACGGCGGGGTAGGGCGCGGCGTTTGCGGCTTCGATATCCGGCGGCGCATCCGGCGGCGCCTTGTCGGTCCAAAGAACCCGCGCCCGCGAACCCAACGTCGCCGACATCAGCATCGCGTATCCGCCGGCGGCCAAGTGTCCTCGCATAAGCTGCCGCAGAATTTCAGTCATGTAGCTGTCGGAGGCGTGAACCTCGTCGATCACCAGCAAGCTGCGGCTCAACGCGCTGCCGCGCAGATGGGCATGCTTCGCTTGCAGGCCGGCGAGCATCGCCTGATCGACCGTGCCGACGGCGACGGACGCGGCCAGAAACCGCGTTGCATGCTCGGCGGCCCAGCGGGCGGGAACCTGCCTTGTCCGGTCTTCCCACAACACGCGCCAATCGGGCAGGCGTCGGCCTGCGAACTCTCCCGCGCGCACCATGCCGGGGACGGCCAGCACGGCCTCGGGCGCCTGTTCGCCGAACGCCCGGCGCAGCGCCTCGTTCACGCGGCCGTGAAGCTGCCCGGCCGCGGCGCGCGTCGGCACGGCGAAATAGAGGCTCGAAACCTTTCCCGCGGCCAGAAGCTGCGTGAAGCGCCACAGCGCGGCCTCGGTCTTGCCCGAGCCGGTTTCGGCTTCGAGGATCAGAAGCCGCGCCTCCGTCCCCACGTTCCCCGTCGCGGCCTGCGCCGGATTGGGCGTTGGAAACCCGGTCAATTTCGCAAAATCGGGCGCGGGGATGCCGGCAAGCGCGCCGATATCGAAGCCGATTTCCTGCAAGGCCCGCTTCGCGCGGCGGTGCGCCTCAGCGTCGTAGCCGGGGTCGAACGGCTCGGCGAACGCGAAGAATTGCGGGTCCGACCCAATCCAGTCGGCCAGCGCAACCAGTCCGCAGACCAAGTGGTGAAACGCGGGTCGGTCGGGCAGCGGCTGCGCGTTCGGCTCGAAGGCTTCGGCGAACCAGCGGCGCAGGGCGGCGTCCATGACGCGCGTCTCAGCCCGCCAGTCGTAATGTCCCAAAGACGGCTTCTTATCCCATTCCCGGAGCGTCGGATCGCCCGGCTGCTCGACGGGACGCCCGTGATGGGCAAGAATGGCTGCAAGGAAATAGCCGACGGCTTCGCCCCACTTTGTGATGCGCAGCATCGTCTCGTGGAACGGATGTTCCGTCCGCTTCCAGGCCAGCATCAGGAACTCCCAGCCTTTTTGCAGGTGCCCGGCCTTCGGCCCGTTCCAAAGGCCGGACGGCCAACCCTTCGCTTGAAAACCCGGATGCAGTTTCCCGATGTCGTGCAGGAAGACCAGAGCGGAAAGCCGCGCGCAGTCCGCGGCGGTCAACGGCCTTCCCGCCGTTGTTTCCAGCCGGTTGCGGATAACCGGCAACTGCGTCATCCGCATGAACACCGCCGCCGCGTCCATGGAGTGATGCGCCAGAGGATGAACTTCGCCGGTTTCCCGATCGGTCTTGCCCCAGGCCGGGCGTTTCGCCCGCGTATCGTTGTTCGTTATTTCGGCATTCGCTTCGTGCATCGCTGCGCTTCCGCCGTATGGGATTCTCTCACGCCGGTCGTCTCCGCTCTGTCGTTGACCGTCGATTCGTTCCAGACGGTCTCGCCATGCAACGCCGGCTCAAGCCGCGGATAAACGCCGTTCAAGGCGTCACTGAAACGGCGCTTAAAGCGCTTTTACGGGAGACGACGAAGGCCGGAGGGGACGGGATCAGCACGGGGCGCCGGTCCATGCGCTTGGGGTTCAAGTCGCAGGTTCCCACAGCCCGTTGCGAAACTCGAAGTCCGGCCGGTGGGCAGTCGTCCCAAGCACCGCTTGGGCGAACGAAATTCCAGCAACCTTGTCCAAATCGTTTTTTGATCGCGGCGGCACGATGCAATTCGGACATCCCCTTGCGCATTTGCACTGCTCCGCAATCCGGATTCCGACTTTCAACACGGATTGCCACCGCTCCAACACCTTCTTTGCGATGCCGATACCGCCCGGATAACTCTCAACGATGTACGCCTTTTGTTCCCTGGCAACTGAATGAGAGTAAATGTCATGCGCATCAAGCGGAATCGAAAACAGCGCGCCAACCCGCAGTAACTGCTGAAATGCCCCAATTCCTTCTGCGGCGAAGTCCGAATTGTCTTCTTCGCGCACCCAGAACGCATGCGCGTTATCGAATTTCGCCGAATTGGCCTGTGGAACCCACTGATCTACGATTTCACCGGTTCGTTCGTCGATTTCCTGAATAGAATTCAACGCTTCCATGATCAGCACCTTCCCGTAGAAGGCATTCACCCTGGAGCCGTTCGCCTCCCAGCTCCGCCCGTCGTAGATATCCTGTTCCGTTACGGACGTGAAAGTCGCAGCATTGGTTCGCCGCCCGGTATCGACAGACTCCAGCATGATCTCGCCGCCGCTGCCCGTCAGGGATATCTCCTTGACGCGGTACGTGCGCCCTGCATGCATATAGATTGCGCGTTGGTACGCTTCACGGAACTGTTGATGTCCGGACAACGTCCCTATTTCGTTGTTGCCTTCCTTGAGTATGAATGCGCCGGACCCGCCCCCTCGAATGTTCAACGAAGAGTGCGGCCGCCATTGGCCGGATGACACCGGTCGAGCGCCGTCGCTCAATTTCTTCCGGGCGGCTTGACTCATGACGGCGCCCAACAGCCCACCGCTATCGACCAGATCCGGCGTTTCGAATAAGAGCGACGGCAAATGTTTCTCCACCAGATCTTCGTTTTCGGGGTTGACAACCAGATCATCGAGCGGTTTTTGCAAAAAGCCGTCCAGGTTCTCCGCATAGAAACGGTCGAGCGGGTTGTTCCTGGCGTAGTACAAGACGAATGCTTGCGCATCCCAACTGCGGCCGGCGCGGCCAATCCGCTGCCACGCTGACATCATACTGTCTGGAAAACCGGCCATGATGATGCCGTCCAACCCACCGATGTCAATTCCCATTTCAAGCGCATTCGTGGTGAATACCAATCGCACTGCGCCGCTTTTCAGCCCACTTTGGACCGAGTGTCGTTCCTCGACGCTCAGGCCGGCACGAAATACCTTGATCGCTTCGGCATCGACCAGCGCCTTCCTTTTCCCATCCAGTTTCTCCAGCTCCCTCATGGTCGTGCGGTAACACGCCTCCGCAAACTTTCGCGTTGGGCAGAACACCAATACGGATTTGCCGCCCGCCAGGCACGCCAACCCGGCTTTGACGGCTCGCAATTGGAGAATGTCCCAATACCTATAGTCGGGAATGTCCGGTTGCACGAACACGAACTCCCGATGCGGACGCATGCTGCCGGCCGCGTTGATTTCAACAAACGGCCGACCCGTCAGGTTTTCGGCATGCTCCTTCGCATTGGCGCACGTTGCCGAACTCAGGAAAAGCTGGGGATGTATGCTTTGCGAGGCAAGATGATGCGAAAATCGGCGCAGGATCATCGCGACATTCGAACCGAAATAGCCGCGGTACTCGTGCATTTCATCGACGATCACCCACTTGAGGCCGCGGTAGAACCGACTCCACTTATCAGCATGACCGAGAAAGCTATTGTGCAGCATGTCGGGATTGGTTATCAGGATACTGGGCGGTTCTTTCCGCAGAACGTCCCTGTATTCCTTATCGGTATCGCCGTCGTACCACCATGACTCGATTCGCGAACCCCACTCCGCAGTCAACCGGGTGAGTTGATCGCGCTGGTCAAGCGCCAAAGCCTTGTTCGGATAGATCATCAGGGCGTGGACGCCGGGCTCCCTCAGAGCCTCGATCATTGGAACCTGGAACGCGAGCGTTTTGCCGCCGGCGGTTGGTGCGTGAAGCACGACGTTCGAGCCCTTAAGCGCCTGTTCAATGGCTTCGGCTTGGTGCTGATACAGCCGATCTACTCCGCATCGACGCAACGCTTGGGCGATCCGGGGCGTGAGACTGTCGATAACCCGTGAATCTGCGTACGCTGGGGCAACCGCGGGCAGCGAACGTCGATGAACGACGTCCTTCCCCGCGCCGCCGTCCCGCAAGGCGTCGAACTCGCGGAGAATCTCCAGCAGCTTATCCATCCTGACTCTCTTGGTTCACGGGACGAGCAAGGCCGGCTCAGCGGAATCTCCGGCGCATCGTCCCCGCGGGTCTATTTTGACACATTACAGGAAAAGACCGTAAGGCGAAACATTCAAGGCCGGAGCGAAACGTTCGAATACGGGCAAGGTCGTCATGCATCTTCGTTTGTTCCATGTCGATACACGCCGCCGGTTTCTCGATCGGTCTTGCCCCAGGCCGGGCGTTTCGCCCGCGTATCGTTGTTCGTTATTTCGGCATTCGTCCATGCAACGCCGGCTCAAGCCGCGGATAAACGCCGTTCAAGTCGTTCGGAAACGCCCCTTAAAGCCTGAATGGGAACCGGCGGGCGGGGCGCCGGCCATTCGGCATCAACGCGGAGCGTTTGCAATGCGCTTGGGGTTCTCGGCGGCTTCGCGCCAGAGGCCGCCGAGCATCCACTTGCCGGCGTTGCGGATCGGGTTTGGAATCGGGAGCACCTGGAAATCGCCGTTCTCGATCCGCTCCACGACGTAGAGATACCAAGCGCCCTGCGCCTGTTCCTCGAAGGCTCTGTGCGCTTGCGCTCGGCTCAACTCCACGACCTCGTTTTCGGTCCAAGGGCGTCCCCTGCCCTTCACTTCGATCAACCGTTCTTCCCCGGTTGCCGGATCGACGCTGCGCAAATCCCAGCCGGCCTGATGCGGGTCGCCCAACTGCGGCTCGCGGCCTTCTCCCTTTTCGTACCGCGCGGCGATTTCGCGGTAAACCTCGTCGCCGAGCCCTTCTTTTGCGCCGCTTGGCTCTCCGTCTTGCCCGCCTTCCGGGGCGATTTCCCCCTTGAGCAACGCGGCTTTCGACTGCCCCGAAGCTCGCTTTCGGTCGTAGGAACCGCCCCCGCTGCTTGCAGCGCCGGTCTTCTCACGCGGGGTATCCGCCTCATCGGTTTTATGGCTTGACGCGCGTTTGTTCCCGCCCGCGGGCGGTTTCTCGTCCTGTTCGTTGGAACCTTTGTTCCGAACGCCGCCCGGCAGATCGCGGGCCGCAGGGGAGTCCGCGGGGGCGCCGCGCGGCGGTTGGGGCGCACTCGAGCCCTCCGCTGCTTCCGTTTCCATTGAAACCGAGTCGATATCCTCGGACGGCGGCGGTGACTCCGGCTCATCCGCCGCTTCCGGTTCGGTTTCCGGCAGATCGAAGCCTGGGGCGTGTGAACGTCTGAATTTGTCCGCGGCCAGAGCGAAGTCCAATTTGTTATCGATTGCCGTCAGCATTGCGGTGAGATCCGGCGGCGCTTGGCCGCGGGCGGCCAGTAATGCGTGTCGGTCATGCCCAACGGGTCGAGTACGCGCTGCTGCAGGAAGCGGTCGAGCCGTTGCCCGGATACGCGCTCGACCAGGTAGCCGAGCACGTCGAGGGAATCGTCGTAAATCCATTTCGCGCCCGGCGGCGCCTGCAGGGGCAGTTTGGCGAAGTCTTGCATGTAGGCCGCCATCGTGGGGAAAGCGTATTTCTCGGCGCGGTTCCGCGGATGTTTCATCCCGGACGCGTGCGTAAACAAATGGCGGACGCTCACCTCCCGCTGCGCGGGCGCGCCGTCGTCCGCGGGCGCCGCGAGGTTCTGAAACTCCGGCAGGTGTTCAGCGATGGGTTCGTCCAGCGCGATGCGCCCCTCTTCGTAGAGCATCAGCGCGGCGACGGCCGTCAGCGGCTTGGTCATCGAAGCGATATCGAAAATAGCGTTGAGCGGCATCGCTTCCCGTATGCTCAGGCCGCGGCTGCCGGTTGCGCGGTGGTGGACGACTTTGCCTTTGCGGGCAACGAGGGTGACGAACCCGGCTGCCTGCCGGTTCTCGACCATGCCTTCGAGCCGCGGCGCGATGCGTTCCAGCCGCTCGGACGACATGCCGACCGACTCGGGCGCCGCGCGCGGCAGCGCAGCGGAAGCAGCGGAAGCGGCGGACAGCGGGCAGGCTGCAAGCAGCAGCAGAAACGGGGCGAGGAATCGACGGGGCATGATAACGGCTTTGGGGAACGGCCCATTGCGGCGGCCGGGCTTGACCATAGCAGCCCGCGGCGGGCGATCACGCCGTCAGGCGGTCGAGCAGGTCGTAGAAATCGGGGAACGATACCGAGGCCGCCTCGGCGCCGGCCATGCGCGACGGGCCTTCGGCGGCGAGCGCGGCTACGGCGAAGGCCATGGCGATGCGGTGGTCGCCGAACGAGTCGAGCGAGGCGCCGCGCAGCCTGCCGTTTCCGGCGATGTCCATGCCGTCGGCGGAGTCTTCGACCTGGGCGCCCATGCGGCGCAGGTTTTCGGCGGTTGCGGCGATGCGGTCGCTTTCCTTGACGCGCAGTTCGGCAGCATTGCGGATGCGCAGGCCTTCGCGGGAAAATGCCCCCAGCACGGCGAGCAGGGGGATTTCGTCGATCGCCGCGGCTGTGACGGCGCCCGCGATTTCGCCGCCGCGCAGCGGCCCGCCGCCGCGAACCTCGAGGGCGCCCGACGGTTCCCCTTCATTCGCTTCGCGATGCACGGCGATGCGGGCGCCCATTTTCCGCAGAACGTCGAGCACGGCCGTGCGCGTGGGATTGAGGCCGACGCCTTCGATGCGCAAGTCGGAATCGGGCAGCAGCAGGGCGGCGGCGATGAAGAACGCCGCCGAGGAGAGATCGGCAGGCGCGCGCAGCGTCTGCGCCGCCAGCCGCGGGTTGCCCGCAACCGAAACGGCGCCGTCCCGAACCGTTACATCGGCGCCGAACCGCCGCAGCGCGATTTCGGAATGGTTGCGGGTCGGCGAGGGCTCGACCGCGGTCGTGACGCCGTCGGCGAACAGGCCGGCGAACAGCACTGCGGTCTTGACCTGCGCGCTGGCCATGGGCAACTCGTAGCGGGTCGGCCGCAGCGCGCCGCCGCGGACGGTCAGCGGCGGCAAGCCGCCATCGCGGGAGCGAACCGTTGCGCCCATCCGCTCCAGCGGCCGGATGACGCGCCGCATCGGCCGCCGCGACAGGGAGGCGTCGCCGCCGATGGTCGTCTCAAAGGGGCTGCCGGCGAGGATGCCCGCCAGCAGGCGCATGGTCGTCCCGGAATTGCCGGCGTCGAGCGGCGCGGCCGCCGGGCGCAGCCCCCTGAGGCCGGCGCCGTCGATGGTCACTGTTGCGCCGGCGCGATTGCAGCGGACGCCCAGAGCTTCCAGGCAGGCCAAGGTCGAGGCGCAATCTGCGCCTGTGGCGTAGTTGGCGATCGTGCTGCGCCCTTCGGCGAGCGCGGCCAGCAGCGCATAGCGATGCGAAATCGATTTGTCGCCGGGCAGGGCGATTGTTCCGGCGACGCGCCGCGCGGGCTGAATCTCGCGGTCCATAAACCTTCCATTCTTGCAAGACGAGGCGGAAGAATCGCTGTTACCTCGGCGGCGTATGCAGCAACGTGCGCGGCGGGGGCAATCGCGGCGGGAACTTCGATTGCGCGCAGGCTGACGGCGACGACTATCACACTGTAGCTCGAAGAAGAAGCCGCCGATCATTGCCAAGCGGACCAAGATGACTGCGCGGCCGATTGTGAAAGCCTTGATTGACCTGCTCGTTCAGAATTTCCTTGGGGCTGTGTCTCGGCCCGTTCCGAGGTTCTTTCGCAGCGTCGGGAACCGGCGCTATGCCGCGGGGATATGTGCGATTGCTTGCAGTCTCCGGCGTCAATTGCAGCAGTCCATCCACCTTATCGGCCGATTCCATGCAATTTACCCCGAAACTTCGGCTAGAACGGCGTCTCGGGCTTTTCGACGATCGGCGCCGGCCCCTTGCGCCGCTCCTGTCCGCTGAAGACGAGCGCGACATCGACCGTTTTCCGCGTCTCGTCGATATCGATATGCCAGTTCGAGCCCTTCAGATTCTCGAACATGGCGTCGGCCTTCACCCGCTCCAGAAAATACGCCGGATAGCGGATGTCGAAAGGCGCGCCCGCCTGCATCCCCCAACGCTTGCGCACCGCCGGCTCCGAGAGGATGTCGAGACCCTTGACGATCAGCCGCGAAAACGCATAGCGCGCGCCGGGGGCGATTTCAATTGCGAAATGCACCAGCTTCGCCTTGTGGTCGATGTCGGTCTCGAACGTTGCCTGGGCCTTCATGTAACCCTGGCGCTTCATGCTCTCTGAGATGGCCGCCATCGTTTCGTAGGCGGCGGTCATGTTGACCGTTGCGCCGGGGACGATGCGGTTGATTTTGCTCAGGTTGCGGGCATCGACCGGCATCGGCTGCGGCCAGACCGCTTCGCCGACCGTGTAGATTTCTCCCTGCTCGACATGCACCTCGACGAGCAGCCCCGCCGTTTCCGGATCGGGCGCGGTTTCGCAGGGGCAAAACCGCGCGTTCATATAGCCGGCTTCGGCATAGAGGGGGCGGACATTGTGCTCGAGCAGCTCCCGCAGCCGGGCTTCGCTGTATGCTTCGCCCATGGCAACCTGGTTGAACTTGCGCTGCAATTCGAGAGGCGAAAGACTGCCTGCGTTGCGGAAACGGACGAAGGCGATGTTGCGCGTTTCCCGCCGCGGGCCGAAGAGCATGGCGAACCGCTCATCGCCGGCGGGAACCAGCCGCCCTTCGACCTTTTCATCGTTTCCGCGCTGCTTCCACCAACTTTGCAGGGCGTTGCCGATCATCGCAACCATGGGGCCGGTGGGGGGGACGCTGTCGCCGAACAATGGAAGCGTTTCGGCAAGCATCCGCCGAATCTCATCGTCCGGCGCGTCGAATCCGTCGAAGCGCACGGGAAAAAGCTCCAGCGTCTCCTCGACGATGAAGGTCACGCGGTAACCGCCGTCGAGCGGCTCGTACTTGTACTCCAGGCGCTCGAACACGCCCGCTTCGCCGAGATGCCGCAGCGCGGCGTTGAAATCGGCCTTGCGCACCGGCGCGCCGATCTCCAGCCGGGTCAGCCGAGCAATGGCTTCCGACGAGAAATGCCGGTTGCCTTCGAACTCGACCGCGCGCAGGGGAAAGGCGTCCTCGGCGGCAAGCAGCCCGGCCAAGGCAGCCGCCGTCAGGAATGCGAACAGGCGCCGCGGCGGGCGGATCATCGCACGATCTCCTCACCCCTTGCGACGCCGGGGCCGCCCCCCGCGGTTACGCATACATCGACTCGATTTGCTCTTTGTAGAGGGATTCCACGGCCCGGCGGCGCACCTTCATCGTCGGCGTGATTTCGCCGCCGTCGATGGTGAACTCGCGTTCGAGCACGGCGATTTTCTTGACTTGCTCGTAGCGCGCCAAATCGGCGCAAAGCGCTTCCACTTCCTGCATGATGCGCTCCTGCGCCTTGGTTTCGCGGGCAAGAGCCGCATCGTCGGCGAAGGCAAGTCCCTCGGCCTGCGCCCAACCGCGCAGCTTTTCGAAGTCCGGAACAATCAGCGCGCCGGGGAAATTGCGCTGCTCGGCGATGACTACCGCCGCGGCGATGAACGGGCTCATCTTGAGCCGGTTTTCAATGGGCGCCGGGGCGATATATTTCCCGCCCGACGTTTTCAACAGGTCTTTCTTGCGGTCGGTGATGGAAAGATAGCCCTCGTCGTCGAGATTGCCGATGTCGCCGGTGTGGAACCAGTCTTCGCTCATCACCTCGGCGGTCTGCGCCTCCATCTTGTAGTAGCCCTGCATGACGTTCGGGCCGCGCACGAGGATTTCGCCGTCTTCGGCGATCTTGACTTCGACGTTGGGAATCACCGGGCCGACCGTGCCGAACTTCAGGCGATCGAGCGTATTGGCCGAAACCACCGGCGAGGTCTCGGTCAGGCCGTAGGCTTCGCAGATGGGCAGGCCGACGGCGTAGAAGAACTCGGCCAGATGGCGCGCGAGCGGCGCGGCGCCGGAAACGAACAATCTCATGCGGCCGCCCAGGCGTCCGCGCAGCTTCTGGAGAACCAGCTTGTCGGCGAGCGCCAGCTTCAAGCCCAACAAACCGCCGACGGGCTTGCCGGCCAGCTTGGCCGGAGCGGCTTCCTTGCCCACGGAGACCGCCCATTCGAAGAGCTTGCGGCGCAGCGCCGGCGCCTGCTCCATCGCCGCCATCACCCGCGCATGGACCTTCTCGAAGAAACGCGGCACCCCGACGGCCACGGTCGGGCGGACTTCCTGCATGTTCTGCGGGACGGTTTCCAGCGATTCGGCGTAGGCCACGGTTGAGCCCGAGGCGAAATAAATGTAGTCGGCGATGCGTTCGGCGACGTGGGAAAGCGGCAGGAACGAGAGGGCCGTGTCCTGTTCGCCGACGTCGATCGGCGCATCGCGGGCGTTCGTTGCGAAGTTGCCGTGCGACAGCATCACGCCCTTGGGCACGCCCGTCGTGCCCGAGGTGTAGATGATGCTCGCCATGTCGCTCGGCTCGACCGCGCTGACGGCGGCTTCGAACCGCTCGCGCTCCTCGTCGGTCAGCGCCTCGCCGCCGATCAGATCGTCGAGCGAACGGATGCGCTCGTCGGCGTCGGAAGAGGCATCGGGAACGGCGTCAGCGTCGAATACCACCACGCGCTCCAGCAGCGGCAGATTCGGCCGGATTTTCACGATCTTTTCGAGTTGTTCGGCGCTGGAAAGCAGAATGACGCGCGCCTCGGCGTGCTCGAGAAGGTACTGGATTTGCTCGGCCGGCAGCGTCGGGTAAATCGGTACGCTGACGATGCCGGCGGTCATCATGGCGAAATCCGAGACCGCCCATTCCCAGCGGTTTTCCGACAGCAGCGCGCAAGGAGAGCCGCGTTCGAGACCCATGCCCAGCAGGGCAAACTGCAGGCGGCAGACCCGCCGCAGCAGCTCTTGCGCCGAAATGGGGCCGTATTTGCCGTCCGCCTTGGTCAGAATCGCGCTGGGCGAATCGTAGGAAATCGTTTGCCGAAAGAGGCGCGCCAGAGTTTCAGACATCGCTATGTATCCGCAATTGTAAACGATGCTACCGTGGAGTGTCGGAAGTGCGGGACAACAGCGGGAAGAAAAATTGGCAGGCGGCGGCCCGCGGGCTGGGATTGCCCGTCTCCGCCGAACGCATCGAGCGGGCCGCGCCGGGGCTGGACGATCTCGCTGCCGCCTGCCGCGCGGCGTCCGACGAAGACCTCAGCCTCGTCGAACCCGTGGGAACCTTTCGCCCGGGAAGAAACGCGCGCGCTAAGGCCGGCGCAAGTCGTAACAGAGCAGGCGCGGACCCGTCCGTGGCGCCGCGGAACGCGAGTTCTGATTGACGTAAAGCAGCCCGCGGCTGAGCACCGGCGGGCTCCAGGTTTCGCGCGCCAGAAACAACCGCGCGCGGTCGAGGATGCGCGGGCCTTGCGGCGACAAATCGAGCCATAACAGATGGCCGTGCTCGCCGAGGGCGAGGAATTTGTCTTCGACGAGCAGCAGGTTGCCGCGCAGCGGACTGCCGAAAATCGTGCGCTTCTCCCCGCCGATTTCGACCGTTTCGCGCCATTCCAGCGCTTCGCTCCAAACCGTTTCGCCGCTCGCCGCGTTGACGCAGGTCAGCTTGGCGTCCGGCTCGTTGCGTCCGGAAAACGCGTAGAAATGCCCGTCTTTGTAGATGGCGGTCGTCCAGTGCAGATCGAAATCCCCGTTGCGCCAAAGCTCGCGGTAGCCGCCGTCGGGCTCGAGTTGCAGCAGCGCCGCGCCCGTGCGGTACGACGCCGAGACGAGCACGCGGCCGGCGGCAACGACCGGGGACGAGGCGTTCACCGATTCGTAGCTGCGGCTGCGCCAAGGGAAACTGAAATCCAGCGAGCCGTCGGCGGGGTCGACGGCCAGCAGCCCGCCCGTCGGCGGGTTGCTTTCGCCGCCGGCCAGGACGAACACGCGGCGTTTCCCGCGGACGGCCGCCGGCGTCGGCGACGCATAGCTCGGCCCCCATTCCCGGCCCGCGCCCCAGACCATCGCGCCGGTCAGCAAGTCGAAGGCGGCGACGGTCGGTCCGCCGGGCGCGCCGACGTTGACGATGAGCCTGCCCCCCTCGACCAGAGGGGTTCCGGCCACGCCGAAGAAATCCTGCGGAACTTTGAACTCCGCTGAGAGGCCGCGCCGCCACAACACCTGTCCGGTGGTCAGCCGCAGGCAGTGCAGTACGCCTTGGGCGCCGTAGGTATAAACGCGCCCGGCGGCGATTACGGGGCTCGCGCGCGGCCCGTTGTTGTATCCGTAGCGGTCTTCGAAATCGGTCGGATAGGCATGCCGCCAGTAACGCTTGCCCGTTTCCGGGTGCAGCGCTTCGACGATTTCCTGTTCCCCCTGCCGGTGAAAGTAAATCAGATAATCGCCTTGCACCGCGGGCGAGCTGTAGCCGGTTCCTTTGGCCATTTCCCAGACGAGCGCCGGCCCGCCGCCGTCGAACGACTGCAGGACGTGCGTTTCGCTTGAGATCGGGGTGTGCCGCGGCCCCAGAAAGCCGGCCCAATCGCCGCTCTCGGCCTTTGCGGAGAGCGGCTTGGCCGCGCGGTGAAAGGTGACCAACGGATTCGGATGCGGCTCGAAAGGAGCGCGGTCGTCGGGAGCGTGAACTTGCGGCGGCGCTGGGTCGCGGAATTTCTTCACCTGCGCGGACAGCAGCGCGGTCAAACCGATTGCCCCGCCGACCGCGGCGCTGACGGCTGCAACCGTGCGCCGGGCAAACATGCGCTGCGCGCTCACCTCGCGATTGTCTCACGGGCAGTAGGCGGCGCGGCTACCCGCGCCCCACGAACGGCATCTGCGCCGCCATCACCGTCATCGTCAGCACGTTCGCATCCAGCGGCAGGTTGGCCATGTAAACCACGGCGCGGGCGACGTGGCCGGCGTCGATGGTCGGCTCCGGAGCGACGGTCCCGTTCGCTTGCGGTACGCCGTCGGCCATGCGCGCCGTCATCGGCGTCGCCGCGTTGCCGATGTCGATCTGTCCGCAGGCGATATCGAAGGGCCTGCCGTCCAGCGCGGCGGATTTGGTCAGTCCCGTGACGGCGTGTTTCGTCGCCGTGTAAGGCATCGAATGCGGGCGCGGCGCATGAGCCGAGATCGAGCCGTTGTTGATGATGCGGCCGCCGCGCGGGCGCTGCTCTTTCATCAGCCGGAAAGCCTGCTGCGTACAGAGGAACATGCCGGTCAGATTCACCCGCACCACCGCTTGCCACGTCTCGAAACTCAAATCTTCGAGAGGAACCGGCGGGGCGCCGCGCCCGGCATTGTTGAACAGCACGTCGAGCCGCCCGAAACGCTGCCGGATTTGCGCAAAAATGTCGGCGACCGCCCGTGGGTCGCCAACGTCGGCGGAAAGGACAAACGCGCGCGCCCGAGTGCCGCCGGCCAGCCCCGCAGTTTCCTGCAAAGCATCGGGGCGCCGCCCGACGAGCGCAACCGTGTAACCGTCTTCGAGCAAGGCCAACGCCGCGGCGCGGCCGACGCCGCTGCCCGCTCCCGTGACCATGGCGGCGCGCCCGCCTCCATTTCCGTTTTCCATGAATGCCTCCAATGCCGACAGGATAACCGCCGCGCGCACCGCCGGCGTAAAGCTCACGGCGCGGTCTTGCCGCGCGCCGTCAAGCCAGCATCTTTTCGACGACCCGCCCGCCTACGTCGGTCAGGCGGAAGTCGCGGCCCATGTGGCGGTAGGTCAGCTTCTCGTGGTCCAGGCCGAGGCAGTGCAGCAGGGTTGCCTGCAGGTCGTGGATATGTACGGGGTCTTCGGCAACCGTCACGCCCAACTCGTCGGTCTTGCCGATGACTTGGCCGCCCTTGACGCCGCCGCCCGCAACCCACAGGCTGAAACCGTCGGCGTGATGGTCGCGGCCGATGTTGGCCGGGTCGGAAGGGTTGCGCCACTCCGACAGCGAGGTGCGCCCGAACTCTCCCGCCCAGACGACCAGCGTTTCGTCGAGCAGCCCGCGCTGCTTGAGGTCTTTGACCAGAGCGGCGACGGGCTTGTCGGTCGTGCGGCACTTCTGGCTGAGTCCCTTGTCGAGATTCGAATGATGGTCCCATTGGGCATGCTGATTGAGCACGAAACGCACGCCCCGCTCGACCAGACGGCGCGCCAGCAGACACGAAGCGCCGTATTCGGCGGAAGCCTTGTCGTTCAGGCCGTACATTTCGCGGACGTGCCCCGGTTCGTCGGAGACGTCGATCAGCCCGGGCGCCGCCGCCTGCATCCGATAGGCCAATTCGTAGGCGGCGATGCGCGAGGCGATTTCTCGGTCGCCGGTGCGCTCGAGATGAGCTTGGTTGAGATCGCGAATAACGTCGAGATCGCGCCGCTGCATTGCCCCGCTGACGCCCGGCGGGTTGGACAGGTGCAGGATGGCGTCGCCCCGGCTGCGGAACATCACTCCCTGGTACGAAGACGGCAGGAAGCCGTTCGACCAGTTGCCCGTGCTGCCCTGCGTCGAGCTGCCTGTCTTGAGCACGACGAAGCCGGGAAGTTCGCGGGATTCGCTGCCCAGGCCGTAGGCCGCCCACGCGCCGAAGGTCGGGCGCCCCAGCAGGGGGCTGCCGGTCATCAACAGCGATTGCCCCGGATGATGGTTGACCGACTCGCCGCGCATCGAGCGGATCAGGCAAATCTCGTCGGCGATCCCGGCCGTATGCGGCAGCCATTCCGAGAGATGCATGCCGCAGCTTCCGGCGGGACGGAATTTGCGCCTGCTGGCGAGCACTTTCGCGGTCGGCTTGATGAAGGCCAGATTGAGGTTCTTGGCAATGGAATCGGGCAACGGCAGGCCGTTCCACTTGCGCAGCTCGGGTTTGGGGTCGAAGAGGTCGATCTGGCTCGGCGCTCCGGCCATGAACAGGAAGATGACGTTCTTCGCCCGCGGCGCGAAGTGCGGGGCGCGGGGCGCCATCGGCTCCGCTGCGGAAACGGCCGAGCGGCCTTCGACGGCGAGCAAGTGCGCAAGCGCAGCCGAGCCGATGCCGCCGAGGATGTTGTCCAGAAAGCGGCGGCGCGTCTGGATATGCAAGAAGTCGCGGTAGGTCATGGCCGGGTCACGAACTCGTCCAGGTTGATCAGAATGCGCGCGATGCCGCTCCAGACGGCAATATCGCCCGGCTCGACGCCTTCCACCCAAGGCAGCGCCGAGACCGACTCGGTCGGCTCGCGGCGGCGCGCCGTGAGGTAGGCGAGCAGCCGCTCTTCTTCGTCGGCGTACGGCTCGCGGCCCAGGGAGAGCCGGTAAGCGAAACGCAGCCGCGCGGCAAAAGTCCCGCCCGGCGCCTCGGTCAGAATGCGCACGGCCAGCGCGCGGCCGGCTTCCGCGAATGTCGGGTCGTTCAACAGATTGAGCGCCTGCAGCGGCGTATTCGAGCGCTCGCGGCGGCACACGGCGGCGCGGAATTCCGGCGAATCGAAGGTCATCAGGAACGGATACGGCTTGTTGCGCTGGAATTGAATGTACATGCCGCGCTTGAAACGCTCTTGCCCTTGGGAAAGCGGCCATTGAGAAGAGCCGAAGCCGGCCGCGCCGGCGGGCATTCTCGGCCGGAAGCTGCGTCCGCCGACGTCATGGCGGAGCAGTCCGGAAACCGCCAGAGCCTGATCCCAGACGAGCTCGGCCGGCAGGCGCAGGCGGGATTGCCGCGCCAGCAGCGCGTTGCCGGGGTCGCGCCGGGCAAGCTCCGCGTCCGCGTTGGAAGAGCGGCGGTAGGCGGCGGAAGTCACGATCAGGCGGTGCATGCGTTTGACGTCCCAACCGGAATCGCGGAACTCGGCGGCGAGCCAATCGAGCAACTCGGGGTGGCTGGGCGGTTCGCCCTGCGAGCCGAAATCGTCGGAAACAGCGGCCAGGCCGCGGCCGAAGTATTCCTGCCAGATGCGGTTGACGGCCACGCGGGCAGTCAGCGGATTCTCCGCGGAAAACAGCCACTCGGCCAAATCGAGCCGGGTCGGCCTATGCGCGCTTTCGAGCGCGGGCAGCGCCGACGGAGGCGCCGGCCGCACCTCGACGCCGGGGCGATCCCAGCTTCCGCGCACCCGCAGGAACGTCGGCTGCGGTTCGGAACGCTCGGCAACGATGCGCGCCTCGCTCAGCAGCGGATACGACTCGTTCAACTCCGCGAGCTCGGCGAGGACCTCGTCGAATTGCAACTCTTTGGACCTGGCGTTGCCTGCGACCAACTTGTAGGCGCGGAGAAAGTAATAGGTGACCATGTTGGCCTGACGCCGCGTGCGGCGCTCGGGCGGGATGCGAATAATCCGCTGGCCGCCGTCGGTGTTCAGTCCCAATTCCTGCCAAGCCAGATCGTAGTCGAGATAAACGCCGGGGTCGGCGCCGGCCTTGAGGCAGTTCCGCTCCCAATCGGCCTGCAGCGCGGGAACGCCGTACCGTTCGAGGATTTCCCGATGTTTGGCGCGGTATTCGTTGACCTTGGCCAAGTGCGGGCCGATTTCGCCGGGAATCGGCGCGTAGATGCGCTTCTCTTCGATGTTGTCGAAAAAGGCGAACAGCGCGTAGAAATCCCTTTGCGAAACGGGGTCGTACTTGTGGTCGTGGCACTGCGCGCAGCCGACGGTCAGTCCCAGCCAGACCGTCCCCAGCGTACTGGCGCGGTCAACCGTTTCCTCGAAGCGGTACTGTTCCCGGTTGACGCCGCCTTCGCGGTTTTTGAGCGTGTTGCGATGGAAACCGGTGGCCACCCGCTGCTCGACTCCGGCGTTGGGCAGCAGGTCGCCGGCGATCTGTTCGATCGAGAAGCGATCGAACGGCATATTGCGGTTGAAGGCGTCGATGACCCAGCGGCGGTAGCGCCAGGCGTGCGGGCGGAAGTAGTCTTTGGCATAGCCGTCCGAATCGGCGTAGCGCGCTTGGTCGAGCCAGTGCAGCGCCTGTTTCTCGCCGAAGTGCGGCGACGCCAGCAGCCGTTCGATGAGCCGCTCCCAGGCGTCAGGGCGGTCGTCGCCGAGGAAGGCAAGCTGTTCGTCGGGCGTCGGCGGCAGGCCGGTCAGGTCGAGCGACAGCCTGCGCAGCAGCGCGGCGCGGCCGGCCGGCGGCGCGGGGTCGATCCTCTCGGCGGCGAGCCGCTTGCCTACGAAGTAATCGATGGCGTTGACGCCCGGCGGAACGTCGGGGCGGACGATAGGCCGAAACGCCCAGTGGTCTTGCCGCGCGTGCGTGCGGCCTTCCCGGGCGCTCTGCTCCGGCCAATCCGCGCCTTGATCGATCCAGGCGCGCAGCAGCCCGATTTGCCGGTTCGTGAGCGGGTCGCCGGCGGGGGGCATCCGGGTTTTCGTCAAATGCCCGGCGACCATATGGATCAGGCGGCTGCCGGCGGAATCCCCGGGCGCGATGGCCGGCCCGGAGTGCCCGCCCGCCAGGGCCGCGGCCTTGACGTCGAGCCGCAGGCCGTTGATCCGGTTGTTCTCGCCGTGGCAGGCGTAGCAGCGTTCGGCGAACAGCGGGCGTATCTGCCGCCCGAAATCGACCGGTTCGTTCGCGGCCGGCGGCAGTTGCGCCCACGCCGAGGCGCAAAAGGCGTACATTGCCGGAAGCCATGCTGCCCGAAGCGCGCGCATCGACGTTTTCAGCCGCCTCCCGTCGGGTTCAGAAGATGAACTTCAGACCGAGTTGGATCAAGCGCGGCGCGCGGGCCGAGCCGACCAGCCCGAAGTTGCGGTTCGCCACGGCGCCGTTGGGCTGGCCGAACTGGGCATGGTTGAAGGCGTTGAACATCTCCGCGCGGAACTGCACCCGCCGCGTCTCGTCGATATTGAAATGCTTCTGGATGCCGATATCGAAGTTGTTCAAGCCGGGGCCGTGGATGGGCACGCGGGCGGAATTGCCGAAGAAACCCTGCTGCGTGTTTTCGAAGCAGTCCCTGTCGATAAACAGGCGGTCGCGGCGGATGTCGGCGCCGCTCAGGTCGCCGGCGCACAAGCGGTTCGGCCGATGATTGACGAAAGGGCTGCCCGTGCGATTGGGAACGGTAATGAAGATCGGCAATCCGTTGGAGAAAGTGGCGATGGTGGTGACCGTCCAGCCGCCGACGACGGCGTCCAACGCCCTGCCCATGTCCGGGGTAAAACCGCGGCCGCGGCCGATGGGCAGTTCCCAGATCAGGCTGGCCACCGCACGGTTTCGCACGTCGAACGACGTGGGACCCTTGTCGGCGGCGCGGTTGTTGGCGATCTGGTTGTTGGTCGCGCCGCCCAGTTCCCAGCCGTCGTAGAGCCCCTTTGAGAAGGTGTACTCGAAGCGGAAATCAAGGCCGTCGGTCATGCGCCGATGGTATTTGGCGATTAGCGCGTTGTAGTTGGAATTGCCGTTGAAATCCGACTGCAGGATGGCGCGGTAGCGCGGATACGGACGGGTCGCGCGGTCGCAGCGAAGGTCTGAGCCGACCATGCACTGGTTGTTGTCGTAGCGGTTCTGCTGGCGGTGCGCGCTGTTGCCCATGTAGGTCAACTCGAACAGGTCGTTCTCGCCGAGCGTCCGCTGGATCGAGAAATTCCACTGCTGCACGTAAGGCGTCCGCCCTTCCTCGTTGAGCGTGAAGGGCGTGATCCCGCTGGGCAGGTTGCGGGCGAAATTCTCGTCGATCGGCGGCAGCGGGGTCACCGGGAAAACGTTGACGCCGGGGACGAACTCGGGAATGAGCTTGCCGAGGTTGATCACATCGACGCTGTTGGTGAAGGGCGGGCCGACGGCGGAGAACTGCAATTCGATCAATTGCATGTCAGAGAAGTACACGCCGGCGCCGGCGCGCACCACCGTCTTGTCGTCGAGTTGCCAAGCCAGCCCCACCCGCGGCGCGATATTGTTGCTGTCGGGCTCGATGACCCGCGGATCGACTTGGCCGAGCACGGCGAACTCCAGCAGGCCGGTTGACGGGTCGAAGCCGTGCGGGTAGTCCGCCGCGCGGCCCCGCGGATTGGGGATCGTGTCCTTGAACCAGGAAACGCCCCAGTTCATCGTCAGATTGCGGCGGATTTTCCAGGTGTCCTGCACGTAGGGCATGTACTGCGTGTGGCGGTACTGCAGCATGGGCAGGCCGCGCGTACTGCCTCTGACCGGGGCGCCGAGCAGATAATCGGCAAAAGCGTTGCCCGATCCCGCGGCGGGAACCAGAGCGCCGGCGGCGTTCCGCATCAACTGCGCACTGTAGTAACGCTGGTACTGCAAGTTGCCGTGCGCGCCGGCGTTGGCGTTCTGCTGCCAGGTTCGGCGGTAGCGGATGCTCGTGCCGAAGCGGTACTGGTGGTTGCCCTTGATGTAGCTCATGCCGTAGTCGAGCTGGTAGTTGTTGTCGATGTTGCCCAAGTCGCCGTTCGAGCGTCCGAAGCCGGTAAAACCCTGTATCCCTTGCGCGAACACGCCGCGCGTGTCGAACGTGCCGGTGATGCCCAGCGGCGTCAGGATGTCGCCCACCTCGCGGCCCTCGTTGCTGAACAGCGCCTGATTGCGCGAAATCCCCAAGCGGAAGGTCGAAACCAGACTGGGCGAGATGGTGTAGGTGTGCTGCGCCATCCACATGGCGAACTGATTGGGATAGAACGCGCCGCTCAACGGAAAGGCGCCCGGGCGGACCGCCGCCGAATCGTTCCAGATGTATTGCGTGAAGAGATTTTGCTTGGGGGTAAGCTGCGCATCGACGCGGCCGTTGAACTGGTCGTCGTCGATGGTGTTGCGCGGATTCACGAAAAGGTTGTTCGGCCGCGCGTTGAAGCTCGACCCGGGCAGGTAATACTGCAAGAGGTTTTCCGACACCGAGTTGAAGCGGTTGCGCGGGATGGTTTGATTGGTGAACGGGTCGCGCGTTCCGGCTTCCTCATTGAGCGTCATCGGGTCGTGGATGATGTCAGGCACCTCGCTGAAGTCGCCGCCGAACATGGCCTGCGTCGGGGTGAACACGCCGCGGGCGAAGCCGGTGCGCTCGCGCTGGCCCTCGTAGCCGCCGCGGAACCACATCTTGTCGCGCACGATGGGTCCGCCGAGGGCGAAGCCGAACTGGTTGCGCTTGAGCTCTTCCGGCCCCGGCGCGAAGAAGTTGCGCGCGTCGAGCTCGGTATTGCGCAGGAACCAGAAAGCCTGGCCGTGGAAGTCGTTGGTGCCGCCGTTGGTGGTCACGTTGACCATCGCCGGATTCGGCCCCTGGTCGGGCATGAAGAAACTCGACTGCACCTTGAATTGGTCGA
Source organism: Bryobacterales bacterium (assembly GCA_965242705.1). Lineage (GTDB taxonomy): Bacteria > Acidobacteriota > Terriglobia > Bryobacterales > UBA6623 > CATQHP01. Next base: position 1,159,131 of record OZ251486.1, on the reverse strand, counting down.
TATTGGCGACCGAAAGGTTGACAGCCAACTCGCCGCCGCGCGCGCCGCGCACCTGGATGCCGTTGATCGTGTAGCTGTTGTTCGCGGCTTTGACGCCGCCGATCACGACGAAGCGGCCGGCATGGCCGATCTGTCCCTGGAACGAGGCGCGCCCCTCGGATGGCGCGGCGCCGCCGGCCAGCAGGGCAAGCTGCAGGAAGTTGCGGCCGTTCAGCGGCAGCTCGTTGACCCGCTCGCGGTTGACCACGGTGCCGATTGCGTTCGATTCGGTTTCGAGCAAAACAGCGGCGGCCTCGACGGTGACGACGTTGGTCACCTGCCCGACCGCCATCTCGACGTTGACCGCGGCGCGCTGCCCCACGGCCACTTGCAGGTCGGTAATCTCCCGCGTCTCGAAACCGTCGCTCGAAACGCGGATCGTGTAAATGCCGGGCGTGATGTCGGGGTAGGCGTAGTTGCCGGCCTCGTTGGTGGAGACTTCCTGTTCCGACCCTCTCTCGACGTTGATCAGCGTGACCGCGGCGCCGGGAATGACGGCGCCGGTAGCGTCAGTGACCGTGCCGGCAACGGACGCGCTGCCGGAGACCCCCTGCCCATAAACAGCCGGAAGCAGAAAAGCTGCCGATGCAAGAAACAAAGCCGCTTTGCGCATCGTGATTCCTCCCGATTGGCCGAGGAGCGCAAGCGCCCGCCGCTCTCGCCCCATTAGACTGTACACCTTGCCCCTGCCGGATCGCAAGACGAAAAGCCGGGGCGGACGCGGCTTTCACTCGTCGCCGGCGGGCGCCGGCGAGCGCAGCCGATTCCAAAGCGTGGCCGCGGCGGCTTCGGGCGTTTGGCCTTCGACGTCCACCGCGCGGTTGGCGCCGCGCATAAGCGCGCCGTCAATCCGATTGACCAGATTCGACAAGACATCGATCAGCGCCGCGTTGCCCGCGGCCTGGGGCGAGACCAGCAGCATGGCGTCATAGGGCGGAAACACCTGTTTGGGGTCGTCGAGCAGCGCGAGATCATGCAAGGCGATGCGGCCGTCGGTCGTGTAAGCGACGATGGCGTCGACCTGGTCGTTCATCAACGCTTCGAACATGTAAATTTTTTGCATGCCGACGGGCGTCAGCGACTCGAGGCCGTAAGCTTCGCGGACGCGCCGCCATTCGGGGCGTCCGAAAACCTCGGGGTCGCCGGCGATCTTCAGGTTGCGTCCGGCCAGATCGGCGATCGAGCGGATGCCCAGCGCCGCAGTGCGGCCGCGGCGCATGGCGAAGCAGTAGTCGTTGCGGTAACCCAGCGGCCCGACCGTCGTCACGCCGTGCTCGCGAAGCAGGTAGCCGGCGGCCTCGATCAGCGTTTCAAGGCGCGAAGCCGGTTCCTCGCGCTTCATGATCGTCGCCCAGATCGTGCCGCTGTAATCGACATAGCAATCGACGGTATTGCTGCGCAGCGCGTCGAAGAGGATCGTCGAACCCATGTTGGGGCGGTTATCGACGGTTGCGCCGGCGTTTTCCAACTCCAGCGCGAGCAACTCGGCATGAATATAGCTCTCGATGAACGGCTTGGAGCCGGTAGTCAGCGTCAAGCCGTCCAGCGGCTTCTGCGGCGCCGCGCGGGCGGCGGACCCGGCCGCCGGCGGCGGAGCAGCAGCGGCGGCGGCTCGTTTCTGCTCCGAGTTGAACAAGGGCGGCGACGCGGCGGCAACCGCCAGCAGCGCGGCGGCGCCCAGAGCCGCGGTAACCAACCGCGCCGCGCCGCGGCGACGGGTCTGCAATGCGCTTTCCAGCAGGCTGAGCGTCTGGTCGAGCGAGATGGCCAAGGCGGCCGCAAAAAAGCAGCCGAACAGCATCATGCCGTGATTGCGCGTTTGCAGGCCGGTGAAAATATACGTCCCCAGGCCGCTGGCGCCCACCGCCGTCGCCAGCGTGGTCGTGCCGATGGTCCACACCGCGGCCGTGCGTAGACCGGCAACGATGACCGGCAGAGCGAGCGGGAAGCGCACCCGCCGCAGGATTTGCCGCTCGCTCATGCCCAGCCCGCGCGCGGCTTCGATCAGGCTTGGGGCGACGGCGTCCAGCCCGGCGATCGTGTTCTGCAGCATGGGCAGAACCGCGTAGAGCGTCAGCGCCGCGTAGGCCGGAGCGAAACCGATCGTCCCGCCGAGCAGCGGAACCATCATGGCCAGCAGCGCCAAGCTCGGGATGGTCACCATCGTTCCGGCCAGGTTCAGACTGATGCGCTTGACCCTTTCGCTGCGGTCGGCCGCCACGGCGAGGATCAACGTCAGCGCCGCGGCGGTCGCCAGCGCGCAAAGCGAGAGCAGCAGATGCCCGGAAAGCAGCGCCGGCAGGTCGCGCAGATTCTCGGCGAGGCCGCTCACGTAGCGAACAATCCTTTCAACTCGGCGGCTTGGCGGCGGGGCGTCGTCAGCAACTCTTCGATGTACGCGCTGGCCGGGCTGCTGAGGATTTCCTCCGGGGTGCCGACCTGCGCCAAACCGCCGTCGGCAAGGATGGCGATGCGGTCCGCGAGCAGCAGCGCCTCGGTCATGTCGTGCGTGACCATGACGACGGTCAGCGACAGAGACCGTTGGAGCTTCTCGAAATCGTCCTGAAGCTGCATGCGCGTCACCGGGTCGAGCGCGCCGAAAGGCTCGTCCATGAGCAGCAGACGCGGTTCGGCGGCAAGCGCGCGGGCGACGCCGACGCGCTGCGCCTGCCCCCCGGAAAGCTCGGCGGGCAGGCGATGCCGGTAGTCCGCCGGGTCGAGCCGCACGAGGCGCAGCATCTCATCGACGCGCGCGGCGGTGCGCTTCGGCGGCCATTCGAGCAGGTTGGGGACGACGCCGATGTTTTCCGCAACCGTCAGGTGCGGAAACAACGCCGCTCCCTGGATGACGTAGCCGATGGAGCGCCTCAACCCGGTTGCATCGAGCGCGGCGATATCTTCGCCGTCCACCGTGACGCGCCCCTCATCGGGACGGCTCAGCCCGTTGATCGTGCGCAGCAGCGTGGTCTTGCCCGAGCCGGAGCTTCCCAGCAAAACAAGGACTTCGCCGGCGTGTATGGTCAGGTCGATTCCGCTCAGAAGGAAGCTCTCGCCGCCGTTGAAACTCTTGGCGAAGCCGCTGATGACAACTTCGCTCATGCGCGGGAATCTTTCATCGACTCGGAGACGGCCCTCAGGCGAAATAGATTAGCATGGTCAGCGTCAGCGCGCCGAGCGCCCAGGCCCAGGGGCGTTCGCTGCGCCAAAACGGCCGTTGCGCTTCGGCTGCGACCGTCCGGCGGAGACCCGCCAGCGTGTAGGCGTCTGCGGCGTCCGCGCGCCGCAAGCCGAAACGGCTCAGCCCAGCCAGCAAGGCCAAGGCGAATACGGCGGTCAACGCCGTGCGGTGCAGGAAATTCAATTCGGAGCCCAACACCGCCGCCGCCGACTGCGCAAGCGGAGACCCCGCGGCGGTCCATACGCCGTAGCCCCACTGGATTGCAAACGAAAACAGCGGCGAGAGCAGCATCGCCCAGAACGCCCCCGCGGCGCCGGCGCCGCGCCACAGGATGCCGGCCAGAAACGCCGCGGCAACGCCGGGGACAACGTGGCCGATCTGCGACGGCACCTTGAGAAAGAAGTTGTCGGCGGCGTCTTCGGTGTAAATCCAGGCGGCGATGCCCGCGGCGACGGCGACGAATACAAGGATGGTCAGGCGTCCGACCAGGACGAGCCTGCGCTCGCCGGCGGCGGGGTTCCAATAGCGCTTGTAGAAATCGAACGTAAACAGCGTTGCGCCGGAGTTCATCATCGAATCGATGCTCGACAGGATGGCGCCGATCAACCCCGCCGTAATAATCCCCGCCAAACCGTACCCCGCGGGCACGACCAGCTTCACCAGCAGGGGAAAAGCGTCGTCTGGCAGCGGCAGCGCGCCGATCTCTCCGGCCTCCAGTCGGGACTGAAAAAGATGTCCGGCGGCGATGCCCGCGGCGACCGACACGAAAGGCACGAGCAGCTTCAGATAACCCGCCGCGACGATGCCCATCTTGGCGTCGAAATCGCTGCGCGCGGCCAGCGCGCGCTGGGCGATGAACTGATTCGTCGCCCAATAAAAGATGTGGATGATGAGCAGCCCCGAAAACACGCCCGTCCAGGGAAGCTGCGGGTGATCGGTCGGCAGATACAGATGGAACTTCTGCTCGGCCTCGGGCAGCGCGGCGTCGGCGGCGAGCAGGCCGCCGACGCCGCCGACCTCGGGCTGCGAGAAAACGAGAACGGCCACCACGATGCCGGCCGTCAAGAGCATGACCGATTGGATGACGTCGGTCCAGATGACGGCCTTCAATCCGCCCAGGATCGTGTAAGCGGCGGTGACGGCGGCGAACACGAGAATCCCGGCGCCGTAGCCGATCTCGAAGTCCGTGCCGCGCAGCAGATAGCTCAAGGCGCGCGCGCCGATGTAGAAACCCAGAGCCATGCGCACGATGACGATGGTGACGATGGTGAAGGCCGAATAGAGGACGCCGCTGCGCTCGTTGTAGCGTTTGGCCAGGTACTCCGACAGGGTGTAAAGCCCCATCTTGCGGTAGAGCGGCAGAAACAGGAAGGCGAGGATCAGCAGACCGGCGATCGCGCCGTATTCGAAATGCGATTGCGCAAAGCCGATCGAGTAGCCGATGCCGAGCATGCCGACAAGGTGCTCGGCGCTGACGTTGGTGCCGAAAATCGAGCCGGCTACGCCCCACCAGGGGACGCTCTTGCCAGCCAGGAAAAAATCTTCCGTGCTCTCTTCCTTGCGCCCCGTCCACAGCCCGACCGCCATCACGGCGATCAAGCTCGCCACAAAAATCACAAAATCGAAGGCGTCGAGCGCGACAGGCACGGCTCACACAGGGTAACGCATCGCCGGGGGCTTGCCGGGCGGCGGCTAGAATGCGAGGGGCGCCGCCATGGCCAAGGAGCCGACTCAGCCGCCCCAAACGCCATCAAACCGCCACCTTGCTATAATGCGGGGAGCCTCCTGTAGCGATCCTTGAGGTATAGCGAGCATGACGCCATCCCCTGAAATGATCCAGGCACTCACCTTCCTTCTGCCGGGGTTTGTAGCGGCGGCCGTCTTCTATTCGCTCACATCGCATCCCAAACCCGACGCCTTCGGCCATGTCATTCACGCATTGATCTTCACGGCAATCGTGCAAGCGCTGACGGCCGGATTCTTCTTGAACAGCAGGTGGGAGCTTCTCTTTTCCGTACCGACGGCGGTCGTACTTGTGCTGATAGCTGTTATCCTTTCGAATACGGACTGGTTACATCGCCTCCTTCGACACATCCGCGTCACCAAGGAGACATCTTATCCATCCGTGTGGTATTCATCTTTCGCTCAAAACAAAGATTGCAATGTGGTGCTGCATCTTAAAGGACAACGCCGGCTTTATGGGTGGCCCGACGCGCCGCCCAGCCGCCCGGATCAAGATCATTTCAGGATCACAGAGGCTGTGTGGTTGGATGAGAACAACAAAATGATCGAAACGGAAACTTCTGCTATTCTGATACCCGTCAACGAAGTTGAGATGGTGGAATTCAAGAAGGGAATGCCCAAGAGATAAGGAGTAAATCATGCCAAAAGATGATCCGATGCCTAAGCATATTGGACCGATGATTGAAACGCCAAAACCACCGGGTTTGGTCAAATCGCCTCCGCCTCCGCCTCCGCCGCCGAAGAAAAAGGATTAGCTGTTGCTCCGCCCGCAAAGCAAGATCGCCGCGATACGCCGGGCGGCGTCGGGGGCACTGCGCCAGTAGGCGTTGCCGTTCTGATACCTGTCTGCGAAGTCGAGATGGTGGAGTTCCTGGAACCCCACGAAGAATCCAAGGAGTAGAACATGGCCAAGGAACCGACACTGCCGCCCCCAAATGCCCGCAAGCCCCCTCCGCCGCCCGCCCCGCCACCGAAAGTAAAGGATTAGCGTCCGGTTTCGAAATAGCCGGGGGCCCGCCTGCAAAGCAAGATCGCCGCGATGCGGCGGGCGGCGTCGGTGAAGTGCTGGACTTCTTCGGGACGCAGGGGGCGTTTGAGGATGTTGCGCTCGCGGTAGGAGAGCCACTTTTTGAGGACCTGGTAGCCGTCGAGCTTGTAGCGCCAGACGGCGGCGGGGACGTTGCGCCAGTAAGCGTTGCCGTTCAGGTACACGTCGAACGCCGTTTCGCCCAGCGCGGGCAGGGCTTCGCCCAAGACGGCGCGCTCGTTCGGCGCAAAATCACGCTCGACGACATGGCCCTGGCCGGGCATGACCGCTTCGCCCGATCCATTGTGCCCCCAACCGGCCGTCAGCGCGAAATCTTCGCCGGCCATGTGGCGCCCTTCCTTGACGGCGGGCACGGCGACGGCGGCGATCTCCGGGCGCAACGCGCCCTCGGTAACGCCGGGCGCAGGCGTATCGGGATCGAGCAGGGCGGCGAGTTCGCGGCCCCGCGCCGCCGAGCGGACGAGCGTTTCCGCCGCGCCTTCGGCCTTGCCGTCGGGCCAGCCGGGAAGCGGGATGCGCGGCCAGCCCATGCGCAGCGCTCCGGCGTTGGCCTCGCAGTAGGCCGGATCGTGCAGCACAGCGAGGACATGGTGGAACAGATCTTCGACGTCCAAGCCGAGCCGGTCGAGATAGCGTTGCGCCGCGCAGGAAAGGTTGGGTTGGCGCGGCGCGCCGAGACCGTCGTTGCACAGCCATGCGGGGAACATCAACGCGCCGCGTTCAATCAAATGCAGAGAACCTATATGCTTCGTAAAACAGGCTTGAGGTTCTTTTGCGTCTTTCCGCAGGTGCTGCGCTGCCGAGAGCCACAGATTCCCCTCGAACACATGCGGTCTGTAATCGGCGCGCTTTTCGTCCAGTAGTTTGGTTTCCCCCTCCCAGTAGAGCCAGCGGTTATCGAAGGGCCGATAGGTAAAGCGGACAAACCCGGCCTCGTTCGGGCCGCCGCGCGCGAGCAATGTTTCGCGCACCGCGCGGGCATCGAACCGCGCCGCGTCCTTCATCGCGATGGGATAGCGCCGCGCGATCTCCTCGTGGCTTGAATCCGGGTTGAAGTAATCGCCGATGCGCGCCTTGAGCCGGTCGAGATCGACATCGACGAGAAATCCGTCGCGGCTGGTCTTGACGCCCGGAAACGATACCGGCAACAGATCGGGCAGCGAAGGCCAGTCGAACCAACGCTCACTTGTCGCACCCGGCACGAACGGCAGACCAAGCGGCAGATTGGGGTCAATGTTGCCATAGATCGCGTTCGGTTCAGCCTCCGCGGTCTTCAGCAGTTCATCCCGCTTGGCCTGTCCCCACAGGTGGCGGAAGCCAACCGTTTCGGCGGGCGCATGATCAGCCTTGCGCACAAGTGTCGTAATGACTGTTCCGACCTGGATGCCAATCGGGTCTTCCGCCGTTGAAAACACACTGGGGTCCGGCGTACCGTCGGGCGCAACTTTGCCGGTCTTGTACTTGTCGCCGTTCAGACAGTCGATGCGCACTGCGTCGAACGCTTCCAGATAGCGTTCCCTCATGCCCGTAAACGAAAGGCCGTCCAGCCACGAATAATTGGAAATGAAGCAGACCACGCCCCGCCTCGTCTTGTCGGCGATGCGCCGCTCGGCCATGCGGAAGAAGCGGACGTAGAGATCGTTCAGCCCCTGCCCTTCGGGACGCCGTACGCGCCGCGTCTTGCGATAGGCTTCCGAAAGCTCCCGCTCCTCTTCGACGGCGACACCCGCAAAGCCGTTGTAGGGCGGATTGCCGAGGATGACCAGGATCGGCTTTTCCCGCTTCACCTGCTCGGCGCGGTCGCGTTCCTCTTCCAGTTCGGGAAAGGGTAGCGGCTTCTGGATTGTCGGCTCCCAGCCGGTCAGCGCGTTGGTCAGGAAGACTTGCGCCCGTTCCGCATCGTCGTCGGCCAGCGGCGCGTCGAGCGTCTGCATGGTCAGCCCGACCTGCAAATGCGCAACGACGAAAGGCGCGGGCATGATCTCGAAGCCGAACACCCGCCGCGCCGCCGCCTGCTTCACCCGCGCGCCGGCCAACGCGCCCAGGCCGCTGCCTGCGAGATTGGCGGCGATGCGGCGCAGCACTTCCGCCAGATAGGCTCCCGTGCCGCAGCACGGGTCGAGCACATAGACGTTTTCCGCCGCCAGCCCTTCGGGGATGCCCAGATCGTCTTTGAGCGCCCGGTCCACGCGGGCCACCATGTAGCGCACGACTTCCGCCGGCGTGTACCAGACGCCCAGCTGCTTGCGCAGTTCGGGGTCGAAGGCCTCCAGAAACGGCTCGTAGAAATAGGGCACCGCCTCGCCTTCGCGGAAGCGCGAGAAAAAGGCTGCGCGATCCACGCGGTCGAGCACGGCGGCCGTCCAGTCCAGCACCTCGACGAGTCCCAGAGGCTGCAAGCGTCCGGGATCGGAAAGCTGCTGGAACAATGCCCGCAGCACCGGCGCGCGCAGATGCCAGACCGCCGTGCGCCAATCGAATTTGCCCGCGGGCGGCGGCATTTTCCTTGCCCACAGCACCCAGGCGGAAAAGACGCCGTAGAACAGCGTCTGCACCAGCGTCGAACGGAAAAAGCGCGCGCCCTTTTCGCCCTCGAAACGCACGCCCAGGGCTTCCTCCAGCGCGGCGCGCACCGCCGCAAGCTGCGGCGCGCCGCCCGCCGCCCCGACCCGCGCCAAGCCGTCGCGGGCGTAGGAAGCAAGCAGCCAAGCCAAATCTTTCGGCTCGGCAAGCGCCGCGCGGTGCGCCAGCGCCCGGCAGAGGTATTCGCCCAAGCCGGCGCCCTTGGCGCCGGCGAAGGCGCGCGGCTTTTCCAGCATGTTTGCGAACGCCTCGGCGTCGGCGGCCAGTCGAAAGGTCTCCAGTTTCGCCGGACGGCCCGAAGCGTCTTCGCCGACGAGCACGAAATCGCGCGTGTTGGTCACCAGCACCAAGCGGTAGCGGTTCCAGTAGCGGCTTACTTGCGCGCTCTCCGCGGTCAGCCAGGCGTCATCCCCGGCGGCCTTCACCTCGACCACGCCGCGCTCCGGGATTTGCCCTTCCCGCGGTCTGCCGCGCTGGACCTGCTTCGCCGCAAAGAGGCCGAAGTCGGGATGCCCCGCGCCCCGGTCGGCAAGCTCGGCGATGCAGAAGACCTTCGGTTTGAGCGCCGCGCCCACCGCGTTCAACAGGTTGGACAACACCGGATAGCTCGACCGCTCGCCGGTTGCGCCGCCCGACGCCCGAACCTTCCGCAGGTCGGAGAAATAGATCTCGACCGCCGCGGTCAGCTTCTTGCTCGTCTGCGTCATCGCGCCTCTTTTCCTATCATGGCGCAGCGTGGGGTTTGCGGCGCGTTCCGGGCTATCCTGAAATTCGATGTCCGCATTAGCCGAGTACGTACAGGCGCACGGGGCGCGGTTCGAGAGCGAACTGTTCGATTTCTTGCGCATTCCGAGCATCAGCACCCTTCCCGAGCATCGGCCGGATATGGCCCGCGCCGCCCGTTTCGCCGCCGCGCGGTTGGCGGACGCCGGCCTCGAAAACGTGGAGATCATCGACAACGACGCGGGACGGCCGCTGATTTACGGCGAGCGGCTGCGCGCCCCGGGCAAACCGACGGTGCTCTTTTACGGGCATTACGACGTGCAGCCGGTCGATCCGTTGGAGCTTTGGGAGTCGCCTCCGTTCGAGCCGACCGTGCGCAACGGCAGCGTCTATGCGCGCGGCGCGGCGGACGACAAGGGGCAGTTCTACGCGCACGTCAAGGCCGTCGAAGCGCTGCGCGCGGCGCATGGGGAGTTGCCCGTCAACGTCAAGTTTCTGATCGAAGGCGAGGAAGAGGTCGGCGGCGAGGCGGTCGAGGCCTACGTGGCCGCGAACGCAGCAAAGCTGCAAGCCGACGTTGCCGCGGTGTCGGACACCGCCATGTACGCGCCGGGAATGCCGACCCTCTGCACCGCCCTGCGCGGCATGGTCTATATGGAATGGCAAGCCCGCGGGGCGGCGCGCGACCTGCATTCGGGGCTTTACGGCGGGGTTGCTCCGAACCCGCTTTTCGGGCTGATCGAAGTTCTGGCGCAATGCAAGGACGCCGAGGGGCGGGTGCGCATCCCCGGGTTCTACGACGACGTTGAAGCGCCTTCGGCAAAGGAAAAGGCAAGCTGGGCAGGGCTGCCTTTCGACGAGGCCGCGTACCTGCGCGACGAGGTCGGCGCCGCCGCGCTGGTCGGCGAGCCCGGCTACTCGGTGTTCGAGCGCATCGGCGCGCGGCCGACTTTCGAGGTTCACGGCATGCCCGGCGGCTTCACCGGGCCGGGCGCGAAGACGGTAATCCCGGCAACGGCGGCGGCGAAGGTCAGCGTACGGCTCGTTCCGCGTCAGGACCCGGCCAAAATCCTCGCAGCAATCCGCGATTTCGTTGCCGCCCGCGCGCCGCAAGGCGTCTCCATCGAGATTCGCGAGATCCACGCGGCGCCGGCGACTCTGGCGGACCCCGATCATCCGCTGGTGGCCAAGGCGGCGCAAGCGTTGGGCGGCGTATGGGGCCGCGAGACGGTATATATCCGCTCGGGCGGGTCGATCCCCATCGTCGGCGAGTTCCAGAAGCGGCTGGGCGTTCCAACGATCCTGATGGGTTTCGGCCTGCCCGATGACGGGCTGCATTCCCCGAACGAAAAGTTCAGCCTCGAAAATTTTCACAAGGGCATTCTGGCGACGGCGAAGTTCCTGGAGCTTCTGCCGGCGTGAGCGGCGTCGAACGCAATCGGCTGGCGTTCGCCCTGGCCTACGTGGTCGCGCTGGCGCCTTTCTCGATCGACACCTATCTGCCGGCGATCCCCAGCATTGCCCGCGATTTCGCCGCGGATATCCAGCTCATCGAGGCATCGATCAGCACGTTCCTGATGGGACTGGCGATCGGGCAGCTTATCGGCGCGCCGATGTCCGACCGCATCGGCCGCCGTCCGACCGCGTTTCGCGGCATGACGATTTTCGTGCTGGCCGGAGCGGGAATCTTTGTTTGCCGCTCGGCTGAGCAATTGCTCGTCTTGCGCTTCGTGCAGGCGCTCGGCGCCGGCGTGACGATTGTCAACACGTCCGCCGTCGTCAGCGATCTTTTCGAGCCGCGGGACGTGGCGCGGATGTTCACCACGATCGCGTTGATTCTGATGACGGCGCCGCTGGCCGCGCCCGTAGTCGGCGCGGTTCTGCTGGAGTTGTCGGGTTGGCGGTCGGTGTTCGCCTTCCTGGCGCTCTACGGCGCCGGCGCGGCGGTTGTTTTTGCGCGGTCGATTCCGGAGACGGTCAAGGCCGAGGAAAACCCCGGCGGGTTCGCCGCCGCCGCGGGCGCCGCCTTGCGTTCGTTCGGGTCGGTGCTTTCGCGGGGCAGGGCAATGGGCTTCACGCTGTGCGGCGGCTTTGCGGCCGGCTGCATGTTTGTCTATTTGCAGGACTCGGCATTCGTTTACATGGACACGCTGGGCGTTTCGGCCTCGGTGTTCCCGGTGGTGTTCGGCGCGAACATCGCCGCGATGATCGCCTTCAACCGCCTGAACCGAGTGCTGTTGAAAACCCGCGAGCCGCAGCGCATCGCTCTCGGCGGCTGCATCGTTCAGGTTGCGATGTGCGTTTTATTCCTGGCATCCTCGCTGCTTATGGAACCCTCGCTTGCCGTTGTGATGCCGGCGCTCATGTTCGGCGTCGGCTGCATCACCATCATCATCGGCAACTGCATGGCCTGTTTTCTGGCGCATTTTCCCGAAAATCGGGGAGTCGCTTCCGGCGTCGCCGGCAGCATCCAGTTCGCGCTGGGCGGAACGCTGGGGGCGGCGGTCGGCGCCGTGCATGACGGGACGCTGGTCACCACTTCGACGGCGATGCTGCTGAGCGCCTGCGCGGCGCCGGCCTTCCTGGTCGGGTTGGCCAAGAAAGCGGACGCCCCGCAGCCCGTGCTGCCGGAGCGGGGATAACGCGCCGATCGGCGCCGTCAGGCCAGAATCGCCTTGACCGCCTTGGCCGGTTCGACGCCGGTCAACTTGGCGTCGAGCCCCTGATGCCGGTAGGTGAAGCGTTCGTGGTCGATGCCGAACAGGTGCAGGATGGTCGCCTGATAGTCGCGGATATGCACCGGGTCTTTGACGACGTTGTACGAGAACTCGTCGGTTTCGCCGTAAACCGTTCCGCCCTTCACTCCGCCGCCGGCCATCCACAGGCTGTAGCAGCGCGGATGGTGGTCGCGGCCGTAGTTGGTCGGCGTGAGCTCGCCCTGTGAGTAGATGGTGCGCCCGAACTCGCCGCCCCAGATGACCAGCGTATCGTCGAACAGGCCGCGTTCCTTGAGGTCTTGAACCAGAGCCCAAGCGGCGTTATCGACGTCGCGCGCCTGATGGGGCAGCACCAGCGGCGCGTTGTTGTGAACGTCCCAGCCGCGATGGTAAATCTGCACGAAGCGCGTGCCGCGTTCGATCAGCCGCCGCGCCATCAGGGCTGCGTTCTGGAATTTGCCGTGCTTGCGGGCTTCCTCGCCCCAGCGTTTCCAGGTGCTTGCGGGTTCGTTGGAGAGGTCGCTCATTTCCGGTACGGAAGTTTGCATGCGGAAGGCCATCTCGTATTGCTCGATGCGCGCCAGCGTCGCCGGGTCGCCGATGCGCTCGTGCTGCATGCGGTTGAGTTCCGAGAGGCCGTTGAGCATTTCGCGGCGCACGTTTTGCGGGACGCCGTCGGGGTTGTTGACGTAGAGCACCGGGTCGGCTCCGGCGCGCAGCGCCACTCCGGCGTATTCGGGCGACAGGAACCCTGAGCTCCAGAGCTTGGCGGAAATGGCTTGCTGCCCCGATTTCGGATGGCTCTTGACCGCGTTCATCACGACGAACGTGGGCAGGTCGCGGTTCATCGTGCCCAGGCCGTAGGCGATCCACGAACCGATGCACGGCCGGCCCGGAATCTCGCGGCCGGTCTGGATGAACGTGATCGCCGGCTCGTGGTTGATGGCGTCGGTGTTCATCGAGCGGATGATGGCCAAGTCATCGACCATCTCCGCGGTTTTCGGCAGCAATTCCGAAATCCACGCGCCGCTTTGGCCGTGCTGCTTGAACTTGAAAACCGACGGCGCGATGGGGAAGCGCGACTGCCCCGAGGTCATCGTGGTCAGGCGCTGCCCTTGGCGGATCGAGTCGGGCAAATCCTTGTCGTACCAGTCTTTCATCGCCGGCTTGTAGTCGAGCAGGTCCATTTGCGGCGGCGCGCCCATCATGTGCAGGTAGATGCAGCGTTTCGCTTTCGGCGCGAAATGCGGCAGGTCGGGAATCCCCCCGGCAACGCGCTCGGAAGGCGTTTTGCCGGCGGCCTTCCCGCCCAGCATGGAAGCGAGGACAAGCCCGCCGATGCCGTTGGCGCCGCGGCGGAAAAACTGTCGGCGCGTTTCGATGCGAATGGCTTCTTCCAAGGGATGCATGGCTATTTGTTCAAGACCTCGTCCAGGTTCATGATCTGGTTGGCCAACATGGCGTAGGCGGCCGACTCGGCCGGCGGAAGGTCGGGGGCGGGTTTCGATTCTCCCGTTGCCAGGATATCGCGGGCGTCGGCTTCGTCGGCCTCGTAATGGGCGAGCAGTTTTTCGAAGCTGCGTTTCGCGGCTGCGGTTTCGCTTTCGTTGAAGTTGCGCGACAGCAGGCGGGTCGTCATGAAGCCGAGCCGGGAGTCGAAATCGGCGCCCCCCTGCTTCATCGCCGACTGCCCGAGATGCCTCGCGGCTTCGACGAATTGCACGTCGTTCATCGTGACCAGCGCTTGCAGCGGCGTATTGGTGCGTTCGCGGCGCACGATCGAGTGCTCGCGGGTCGGCGCGTTGAAGATCTGCATCGACGCCGGCGGGGCGGCCCGTTTCCAGAAGGTGTAGAGGCTGCGCCGGTAGAGTTTTTCGCCGCTGTCGCGTTCGTATTTCTTGGTGTTGCTCGAAGGCATGGCCACCGAAGACCAGACGCCCTCGGGCTGATAGGGCTTCACGCTGGGGCCGCCGATCTTGCGCACCAGCAGGCCGCTTGACGCCAGCGCGATATCGCGGATCGTTTCGCCGTCCATGCGGAAGCGGGGTCCGCGCGAAAGCAGGCGGTTTTCCGGGTCTTTCTCCAATTTTTCGGGCGCGGCCTGCGCCGATTGCCGATAGGTCGATGACAGCAGCATCGTCTTGAGCAGGCGCTTGACGTCCCATCCGGATTCGCGGAAATCGACCGCCAGCCAATCGAGCAGTTCGGGGTGCGACGGCGGCTCGCCTTGCGCGCCGAAATCGTCGCTGGTGCGCACCAGCCCGGTTCCGAAAACCTCCTGCCAATAGCGGTTGACGGCGACGCGGGCGGTCAGCGGGTTCGCTTCATCGACAATCCATTTGGCCAAGCCGAGCCGGTTCCCGGGCAGCCCCGCCGCCATCGGCGGCAAAAACCCCGGAGTGTCGGCAGTGACGCGCTCCCGCCGCTGGTCGTACATGCCGCGGAAGAGCAAGTGCGCTTCGGCGGGTTTGCCGGGGATTTCCTGCATGACGTGGGTCACCGCGCCGCGCCGCCGGATTTCGCGGATTTCCCGCTCCATCGCCGCCCGCCGCGAGGCGAGGCGTTTGTATTTCGCATCGTACAGCGCCAACCAACGGAGCCGCAGGAGTTGCTTCTGTTCGGCGGTCAACTCGGCCGGCGCCGCGCCGCGGGCGGCGTCGAGCAGCGCCCAGTTGGCGGCAACCCTCGCTTCTTCCACGGAAAGCACGCGGTTGAAAATGCGGAAGTCGGCGATCGCGCCGCCGCTGAAGTAGCGGAATTCGTACGCGCCTTCCTCGCCGCCGCCGATGTAGCCGCGGCCCAGGGAGATCGGCCGGTCGTTGGCGATCTTGCCCTTGAGCTTGGTGAAGTATTCGCCGCCCTGCACGGGCAGTTCGGCGCCGTTGACGTAGAAATTCAATCCCGCGCGCTCGGCCGAGCCGTCGTAGGTCACCGCGACGTGCGTCCACGCTCCGGCTTCGATGCGCCGCTGATTGTTGGGTCCCAGCGAAATGGTCGAACCCTTGCCGTTTTCGACCCCCTTCATGCGAAAGTTGATCTGGCGGTCATTGAGGGTGATCCACCAGCCGCGCAGCTTGTCGTCGGGGTCGGTCTGGCCGGCGACGATGAAATCGCCGTCGCGCTCGGCGGGATGGTAAACCCACAGCGTCATCGAAAACGGCTTGTCGGCGGCGATGCCCGAAGACGGCAATTCGACCGCGCCTTCTTTTCCGAAACGGAACGCCGCCATGTTCGCCGCCGGGCCTTCGCCGGATTCGACGCCGGGCGGCAGCGTCAGCGGCGAGCTTGCGCCGCCGCGCGCGACCTGCGCCGGGTCGGCCGCCATCGTTTCCGTCTTGGCGTCGAGCGGCGCCGTCATCGCACGGTAGCGGCGCTTGGCGATCCATGCGTCGAATTTCCGGTTGGGGGCATCGAGGGCGGCGGCCGGCGCGGTCTCGGCATCGCGGAGTTTGTCGAGGAGTTTCTCGTAACGCCGGCGTTCCTCCGGTTGCGGAACGATGATGATCGGCGGCGTGTCGGAAACGTTGCCGTCCATCACGTACTGCGTGGTGTTGCGGAAGAACGCCGTCAGGCGGTAGAAGTCCTTTTGCGTGATGGGGTCGAACTTGTGATCGTGGCAGGTGGCGCAGCCGACCGTCAGCCCCAGGAAGACGGCGCCGGTGGTGTCGGCGCGGTCTTTGGCGTAGATGACTTCGAATTCTTCCGGAATCACCCCGCCTTCATTCGTCGTGGCGTTGCAGCGGTGGAACCCGGAAGCGATGAGTTGATCGAGCGAAGGGTTGGGCAGCAGGTCGCCGGCGATCTGTTCGAGCGTAAAGCGGTCGAAGGGCAGATTGCGGTTGTAGGCGTCGATCACCCAGTCGCGGTAAGGCCACATCTCGCGGTAGTTGTCGATATGAATGCCGTGGGTATCGGCGTAGCGCGCCGCGTCCAGCCAATAGCGCGCGCGGTGCTCGCCGTAGCTCGGCAGGGCGAGCAGGCGGTCGAGATAGCGCCCGTAGGCGCCGGGCCGGTCGTCTTCGAGGAACGCCTGCAGGCGGTTCGGCTCGGGCGGCAGCCCGGTGACGTCGAGCGCGGCGCGGCGGGCCAGCGCGCGGCGGTCGGCCTCGGGCGCCGGGTTCAACCCCGCGGCCTGCAGCCGCGCCAGAATGAAGTTGTCGATCGGATTGGCCGCCCACGCCCCGCCGCTGGCCTGGGGAACGTCGGGCCGTTCCGGCGGCTCGAACGACCAATGCCCCGTCCATTCGGCGCCTTGTTCGATCCAGTCGCGCAGCTTGTCGATCTGCTCGGGTTCGAGCTTCTTGTGCGAGTACTCGGGCGGCATCCGGCGCGCCGCGTCGCGGTGCGTGACGCGCTGATAGACGAGACTCGCCGCGGCGTCTCCGGGCACGACCGGCGTACCGTTTTCACGCTCGGCGAAGGCGCTTTCCCTCAGGTCGAGGCGCAGGTCGGCGATGCGCGTTGCCGGGTCGGGACCGTGGCATTGGAAGCACGTATCCGAAAGCAGCGGCCGCACTTCGGTCTGAAAATCGACCCGCGCGGCGGGAGGCTCGGCAAGCCCCGGCGCGGCCGCCGGCAGCGCAACCAGAACGGCGAGACGGAAACCGTGCGAATTCATCCCACGGTAATTATACATGCCGGTCCGCCCGGCGCCGGGCGGCTGCGCGCCTCATGGAGGCATTTTTCGCCGCGGCCGGCGGGCTATGCCCGTTTCTTCAGGCGGCGCGCCCGGCGCCGCATGTCCCGGCGCTCGTCTTCGATCTCTTTGGCGAACTCTTCCGCCCGCTTCTTCAGCTCCGCGTTCTCCGCTTCGAGATAAGGCTTGGTCCACTGCTCGGCGCGTTCGATCAGCGCCAAGCGGATTTTCGGATCGTCCACCCGTTTGCGGCTGAAGACGAGCGAGACATCGAGCAGGATTTTCGCCGTGGCGAAGCGCGCGTCGTCGTTGGAAACGGCGACCGGCCCGGTCTCGAAGGCGGCTTTGGCTTTTTCGGCGAACTCCGATCCTTGGCCGAAACCGCAGAATTCGGTCGCGGCCAGCACGAGGCCGCGCAGGACGGTGCGCTGGGATGCGCTATCGACCTGTTCCATGGCCACGTCCTGACCTTCGCTTATGCCTTCGATGACCGGGGGCACGGTCGCGGCGGCCGGCGGAAAGGGGAACCGGCAAATGACTTCGTTCGTTCCCCAGGCCGTATCGAGATCGCCGAGCGATTCCGTCAACTCGATGGCGAACTGGCGCGCCTCGCGGTTGACCTGCTGCAGCAGCGGCTCGTAATCCGGGCGCAGGTCGTCGTTTTCTTCGATGGCCGCGCGGTAGGCGTCGCCGACTTCCATGTAGCCGCGCGAGAGACCCATCAGCAGCACCGCGCGCCAGACGCGCGCCCGCTCGTTCAGCGGAGTCTCGCGGGAGGCTACGTTGTCGAGCTCTTCCGCCATTTTCGAGAACTCGCCGCGGTCGTAATAGAAACCGGCGTTTTCCCAGTGCCACTCGGGCGAGCCGCCTTTCGGCGGGGCCGGCCCGCCGCCGCCGCAGCCCAACAGCCCCCAGAGGGCGGCGGCCGAAGCCGGATAGAAAATCGTTCGGAAAATTGACACTTCAGAAAACCTCATGCCCGCCGCTGCGGCGAGCGATTGCCTTGCGCGGACCCGCGCTTGCCGACCGAACGCCGGCGCGGCAACGCTTCGGCGCCGGCGGATACCCCCATTATAGCAGCGCGAGATTTTCCGCATCCGCAGCCCGACCCGCGACTCGCGACCCGCCCGACCCGCGACCGCCGCGCACAGCGCGGCCCTACCCGCGTTTCTTGAAGCGGCGGTCTTCCCAGCGGACGTCCCGGCGCTCGTCCTCGACCTCATGGGCGAAGTCTTGCGCCCGTATCTTCAATCCCGAGTCCGCCGATTCGAGATAGGGCCGGGTCCATTGCTCGGCCCGTTGGATCAGCGCGAGGCGGATCTTCGCGTCGTTGGCCCGCTTGCGGTCGAAGATGAGCGAGACGTCGAGCAGCATTTTCGCCGTTGCGAAGCGCGCGTCGTCGTTGGCGATGGCCACCGGCCCGAGCTCGAAAGCCGCCCTCGCCGCATCGGCCGATTCCGACTCGTTGCCCAGGCCGCTGAAGCCGCAGAACTCGGTAGAGGCCAGCACGAGGCCGCGCAGCACGGTGCGCCGCGACGTGTTCTCCACCTGTTCCATGGGGATGTTCTGCCCCCTGCTTATGCCTTCCAGAGCCAGAGGCGCGCTCGCCGCCGCCGGCGGAAAAGGGAACTGGCAGATCACCTCGCCGTCGCCCCATGCTCTGTCGAGATCGCCGAGCGATTCCGTAAATTCGATGGCGAACCGGCGCGCCTCGCGGTTCACTTGCTGCAGCAGCGGGTCGTAAAGCGGCGCCAAGTCGGGTTTGTTTTCGATGCCTGCGCGGTAGGCGTCGCCGATTTCCATGTAGCCGCGCGAAAGCCCCATCAACAAGATCGCCCGCCACACCAGCGCCCGATCCTTCAGCGGCGTCTCCACCGCGATCACGGAGTCCACCTCGTCCACCATTTTCGAGAACTCCGCGCGGTCGTAGAAGAAAAGGGCGTTCTCCCAATGCCACTCCGGCGTACCTTCTCTCGGTCCGGCCGTCCCGCCGCCGCAGCCCAACAGCACCGCGAGAGCGGCAATCGGCGCCAAACGGAAATTCATTTGAAAAACGGACACTGCAAAGCTTCGCGGCTTCAGCGATTCCGGCTGCGGCGGTTGCCGCCGCAGGCCCGCGCCGTTCTATCTTAGCAGTCCGGGCGGCTAGAATCGTAGAAGTCATGCCGCAGCGTTCGTTGTTTGCTCCGCTTGCCGCGCTTGCCTTGTCCGCGGCGGCCTGCGCTCCGCGGCCTCCGCTTCCCGTAGAGGGTTTCGAGGTCGCCGAAGGCTTGGAGATGACTCTTTGGGCCGCGGAGCCGCTGCTCGTCAATCCGACGAATTTCGATATCGACGAGCGCGGGCGCGTCTGGTTGATCGAATCGGTCAACTACCGCAGCGATCTCAAGCGCAAGCCTCGGAACGACCCGGCGGGCGACCGCATCGTCATCCTCGAAGATACCGACGGGGACGGCCGCGCCGACTCGCGCAAGATTTTCGATCAGCAGCCCGAAATGCTGGCGCCGCTGGGCATATCGGTATTCGGCGACAAGGTGCTGGTTTCCCAATCTCCCGACCTGATCGTTTACGCCAAAGACGAAAACGACAACATCGTCGGCAAGGAAACGCTGCTGACCGGCTGGGGCGGCATCGACCACGACCACGGCTTGCACGCGGTACTCTTCGGCCACGACGGCCGTTACTATTTCAACTCGGGCGACCAGGGGTTCGACATGATCGACAAGTCGGGCAAGCGGCATCGCAGCAGCCGCGAAGGCCCGTATTACGCCGCGACCGTGCAGCGCATGAACCCCGACGGCTCCGCTTTCGAGGTGCTGGCGCACAATGCCCGCAATCCGTATGAGATCGCCTTCGACTCGTTCGGTTCGATCTGGCAAACCGACAACGACGACGACGGCAACAAGTGGACGCGGCTGCTCTACGTCGTCGAGGGCGCCGACTTCGGTTATTGGGGGCCCGGCGGCCGGCGCTGGCGCGAGGACAGGGGAACGCATTTCCACGCGGAGCGCCCCGGGACGATGCCTTTCGTAGCGCGGACGGGGCCGGGTTCGCCGACCGGACTGGTGTTTTACGAAGGCGATCTGCTGCCGGAGAAATACCGCGGGCAGTTGCTGCACGCCGAGCCGGGCAAGCGGCTGATTCAGACCTTTTTCGTCGAGCCCGACGGCGCCGGATACGCGATGCGCCATGAGAACACGGTGGCTACCGTCAACTCCGATTTCCGTCCCAGCGATCTCGCGGTTGCTCCCGACGGCTCGATTTTCATCGCCGATTGGAACGACCCGGTGGTCGGCGGCCACAACATGCAAGACATCGAGAAGGGGCGCATCTACCGCTTGGCTCCCGCGGGCCGCGCCAGCCGGGTTGCGCCGCACGATCTCGAAACGGACAAGGGGCTGGCGGCGGCGTTCGGCTCGCCCAATCAGGCGACGCGGGCGCGCGCCTACCGGGAATTGCAACTGCGCGGCGCGGACGCCAAACGGATGCTGTCGGCGCTCTGGCGCGGGGACAATGAAACGCTGCGGGCGCGGGCGTTGTGGCTCGCGGCCCCGATGGGCGTCGAAGGCGAGACCGTGTTGGAGGAAGCGCTGGCCGACGCGGACCCCCGTTTTCGCGTCCTCGGGCTGCGCACGGCGCGCCTGCACGGCATGGACGCCGTCGGCCGCGCCAAGGCGCTGACGCGCGATCCCTCGCCGCACGTGCGCCGCGAGGCCGCGCTCATGCTGCGCGATCTCGACCCCGCCGACAGGATCGGCCCCTGGCTGGAATTGGCCGAGGGATACGACGGGAAAGACCGCTGGTATCTGGAAACGCTGCGCATCGCCGCAGCCGGGGCGGAAGACCGCATATTCGCCGCGCTGCGGGCGAAATACCCCGACTGGAACGCCGCCGCCGGCGATCTCTACTGGGTGCTCCAGGCGCCGAGTTCCGCGCCCTATCTGGCGCAGACCCTGGGCGACCGCTCGCTTCCTTTGGAGCAGCGGGCCGGCGCATTGGAGGCGCTGGGCTGGCAGCCGTCGGCCGAGGCGGCGATGACGGTCGCCGGGCTGGCCGGCGACCCCGCCGCCGAGCCGCAATTGCGCAAGCGCGCGTTCTACTTCCTGGGCAAGCAGCTTTACAGCGAATGGAGCGCATACCGCCGCGCCGACGCGGCGCTTGCCGCGGTGAACCGCGGCCTCGAAAACCCGGACACGCGGCAGGAAGCTCTCGAGTTGGCCGGCGTCCTGGCCGACCCGGCGTTCGGCCGGCGCCTGCTGCGGCTCGCCCGCGACGCCGGTCTCGATGAGGCTTCCCGCAAAGCGGCGCTGGAGGCGCTCGGCGCGACCGGCGGCGGAGCGCATCTCGCCGTGCTGCGCGAAACGGCGCTCGCGGCGGGGCCGGACACTCTGCGCATTGCCGCCGTCAACGGCCTGGGCGCGGCGCGCCCCGACGACATGGATGCGACGCTCCGGCAAATCGTCCTGTCCGAGTCGTCCAACGAAGTGCGCAGCGCGGCGCTGCGCGTTCTGGGGCGCCGGTCTTCCGGTCTGCATGTCATCCTCGATATGGAGGAATCGCGCGAGCTGCCCGCCGAGTTGAGGACGGTGGCGGCGGGCGTGGCGCATGCCGGCCGCGACCCGGCCGTTCGCGAACGCGCCGCGGCAATCCTGCCCGCGCCGGCGAGCAAGAACAACCGCGCGCTTGCGCGCATGCGCCCCATCGTCGAGGCGGTGGGCGACGTCGAGCGCGGCCGCGCGGTGTTCAACGACAGCGCCGGCGCCGACTGCGCGAAATGCCACTCGCTCGAACCCGGCGGGGAGTCGGTCGGGCCGAGCCTCGCCGCCATCGGCTCGAAGTACGCCAAAGAGGGGCTGTTCGATTCGATCCTCAACCCCAGCGCGGGCATCGCTCCCGAATACTATTCGTGGATTCTCGACACGACGACGTACGGC
This sequence comes from Bryobacterales bacterium, assembly GCA_965242705.1. Lineage (GTDB taxonomy): Bacteria > Acidobacteriota > Terriglobia > Bryobacterales > UBA6623 > CATQHP01. The sequence continues at coordinate 1,137,533 of OZ251486.1, read as the reverse complement.
ATCGTTACCGGCGTATTGGCGGAAGATTCCCCCGAGCGGGTCGTCGTGCGCACGGAAACCGGCGATGAGATTCGCCTGGAGCCCGCCGAAGTCCTGGAGCGCCGCCGGAGCAGGCTGTCGATCATGCCCGAAGACCTGGTCAACGCGATGACCGAGCAGGAATTGATCGACCTGCTCGAGTTCCTGGCGTCATTGCGCGAAGAAGCGGCCGCCGATGGCCGCGCCTTGCGGCGCGGCAGCCGCCGATTCCATGCTGCAGCAGGAAGCGATGGGCGGGCGGCTTCGCCGCCGCGGCTCGACCCGCCGACCCGCGACCGCCGCGCTGCGCGCGGCCCGGCTTGACACATCTGCGCGGGAAGCGGAAAAATAAGGTCTCATGGGCGGCCCGGATGGTATTCTTGGGTGAGCCGCGGACTTTTTGTTGCAGAATTGTTGCAAAACAGGTTGTTTTGTTTCAGAATAGGGATACCATGTTGCGAGGAGAGGTGAGAGAGATGTACAATAAGGAAAGGTCAGCCCGTCAGCCCGTCAGCCCGTCAGCCCGTCAGCCCGTCAGCCCGTCAGCCCGTCAGCCCGTCAGCCCGTCAGCCCGTCAGCCCGTCAGCCCGTATAAGGAGAAGCGCGCTCTCTGCGCTCTCTAACCCGCGGCTTCTTCCTTCCCTTTCGTCTTCTGCCCGAAGCCTGTTTTTCGCCGGCAAGGCGGGGCTTTCGCGCGGGCGCGGCTCTCGTGTCTTCCGCTGTCCGCCGGCGCGCCAAGCGCGCTTGGCGGCGTTGCTGTGCGTTCTCCACTATGCGCTGTTCATCGGCGACGAAGCCGCCCCGGCGCAGGGCATCCCGGTCGATATGCCGACCATCGAGACGGTTGCGGGAACAACGGAAGGCTACAGCGGCGACGGAGGCCCGGCGACGGAGGCCCAACTCGACGAGCCATGGGACGTAGCCGTGGACAGGCGCGGCAACATTTACATCGCCGATACAAAGAACCACTGCATCCGCAAGGTGGATGTCCGGACGGGCAACATTTCAACTATCGCCGGAACCGGAACAGCCGGCTACAGCGGCGACGGAGGCTCGGCGACGGCGGCCCGACTCAACTCCCCCTTCAGCGTGATCGTGGATGGTTCGGGCAACGTTTATATCGCTGATTCGGAAAACAACCGTATCCGCAGGATCGATAGATCGGGAATCATTTCCACCATTGCGGGAACCGGGGCTGAATCTTACGGCGGGGACGGCGGACCGGCCGCGGCGGCGCAGTTGCGCGGTCCCCGCGGCGTAGCGGTGGACGGTTCGGGCAACGTTTACATCGCCGATACGGGCAACGAGCGTATCCGCAGGATCGATAGATCGGGAATCATTTCCACCATTGCGGGAACCGGGGTTGAAGCTTACGGCGGGGACGGCGGGCCGGCCGCGGCGGCGCAGTTGGACGCCCCCAGGGGCTTGACGTTCGACGGCGCGGGCAACCTGTACTTCGCCGATCAGTGGAACGAGCGCATCCGCAAAATCGACGCATCGGGAATCATTTCCACCGTTGCGGGAAACGGTGCCGGCACTTACGGCGGGGACGGCGGGCCGGCCACGTCGGCCAGTCTGCAGAGTCCCAGCGGCGTGGCGGTTGACGGCGCCGGCAACATCTTCATCGGCGACCGGAACAACTATCGCCTGCGCAAGGTGGATGCCGCCACGGGCGTGATTACCACCGTAGCGGGAAACGCGGATTACGGTTTGAGCGGGGACGGAGGCCCGCCGGAGGCGGCGCAACTCGACGAACCCGCCGGCTTGGCGCTGGACAGCATAGGCAATCTGTACATCGCCGACTCGCACAACGACCGCATCCGCAAGGTGACCTTCTATCGGCCTCCGCCCCCGCCGCCTGGGCCGGATCCTGCGGTATTTTCGCAGTCATTCTCCTTGTCGTTCATGGCCGCTCAGGGCGGCGAACCGGAGGAGCAGACGATTACGTTGTACGCCGAGGGCGGCGCGGCCGACTTCCGGGCGATACCGAGCGCGCGCTGGATCGAAGCCGCGCCGCGCAGCGGCAAGCTGGCCGCGGGCGGGGAAGCCACGCTGACGGTGACGGTCAACCCGGCGGGGCTGCGCGAGGGGCGGCACGACGGGCGGCTGTACATCCGCTCCGATGGGCGGGTAACGGCTACGGTGCGCATCGTGCTGGAGGTTCCGCCGCCGACCGGCCCGGCGGTGACGGAGAACGGCGGCGTGGTCAACGCGGCGCGCATGAGCGCCTACGGCGAGCGCGGGCTGTTCGGGCCGCAGTTGCTGCCGTTGGCGCCGGGCGCGGCGGTGATCGTGCAGGGCGTGAACTTCCTGACGGGCGAGCGCATCGCGGACGCGGGCTTTCCGCTGCCGACGATGCTGGGCGGCGTGCGCGTGCTGATCGACGACGCGGCGGTTCCGCTGATGGCGGTAGGGCCGCAGCGCATCGAGGCGCAACTGCCTTGGGCGTTGGGCGGCGAAGCCGTAGCGGCGGGCGGCTTGGCGTTGGCGAGCGTAGTGGTGGAATCCGGCGGCGAGAGCAGTTGGCCGCGGCATTTCTGGGTCGGCCCGTATGCGCCGGGCGTGTTCACCATCTCGGGCGAGGGACAGGGCGCGGGCCAGGGACAGGCTCTGGCGACGTTCGCGGGGACGACCGACTTGGCCGCGCCGCTGGGTTTCAGCGCGGGAAGCCGCCCGGCGCGCGCCGGCGACATGCTGGAGATTTATGCGACGGGCCTGGGCGCGGTGGAGCCGCCGCTCGCCGACGGCATGAACTCATGCGCCCCGAACGGCGTCTGCTTGGCGAACGGCTCGAACGCCGTGCTGCGGCATACCGCAGCGCGCCCGCGGGTCTGGATCGGCGCTTACGCGGTGTCGCCGGAGAATATCCGTTTTTCGGGCCTGGCCCCGGACATGGCCGGCGTCAACCTGGTCATCGTCGAAATCCCGCGCAACCTCGCCCCGTCAAACGCCGCCGAGTTGCGCCTCGCCGTAGCCGGCCGCATCAGCCAATCCGGCGCCACGATCGCCGTTGAATGACGGGCGCCGTCGAGTGAAGCCGCGCAGCGGCCCGACCCGTGACCCGCCGACCCGTGACCGCCGCGCACAGCGCGGCCCGACCCGCGACCGCCGCGCGAAGCGCGGCCTGCTACGCTAAGCGGCGGGGATGTCTGCGGGGAATCCATCGACGCCGATACGGGTATTGGTCGCCAAGCCCGGCCTGGACGGCCACGACCGCGGGGCGAAGGTCATCGCCAGAGCGCTGCGCGACGCGGGCATGGAGGTCGTCTATACCGGCCTGCGCCAGACTCCCGAGCAGATTGTCAGCGCGGCGCTGCAAGAGGATGTCGAGTTCATCGGCCTTTCGATTCTTTCCGGCGCGCATACGGTAATCCTGCCGCGGGTGATGGATTTGCTGAAACAGAACGAGATGACCGACGTGCGGGTCGTCGTCGGCGGCATCATCCCCGACGAAGATCTGCCGGCGCTGCGGGAAATGGGCGTCGCCCGTGTTTTCCGGCCGGGGGCTTCGCTGCAGGAAATTGTCGAGTACCTGCGCGCAAACCGCCCCGAACGCGCGCTTTGCTGATGTTCGCAGGGACGGACGCGCGATGACGCCGCGGCTGGCGGGCATCCGCATCTATCCGATCAAGTCGCTCGATCCGCTTGCGCTTTCGTCGGCGCGCGTGGTCGGCGGCGGCGGGCTGGAGGGCGACCGGCGGTACGCGCTTTTCGACGAGCGCGGCAACTTCGCCAACGCCAAGCGGCTGGGCGAGCGCATCGTGCGCATCCGCGCGGCGCATGGGCCGCGGGCGGGCGACGTGCGGACGGCGGCAAGCGGCGCCGGGGAGGCGGCGTTTTCGCTTCCCGGCCAAGCGGAAGAGGCCGCCGCTTGGTTTAGCGCGCAACTCGGCCTGCCGGTCGTCCTGCGGCAGAACGCGCGGCAGGGTTTTCCCGACGACGAAGCGGCTTCCGGGCCGACCATCGTGAGCTCGGCGACGATCGAAACCCTGGCGGGCCGGTTCGCTCTGGACGCGGAAGAAATCCGCCGCCGTTTCCGCGCCAATCTGGAGATCGACGGACTTGCCCCGTTCGAAGAGGACCTTCTGTTCGCCGCCCGCGGCCGCCCGGTTCGATTCCGCATTGGGGGCGTCGCCTTCGAGGGCGTCAATCCCTGCGCGCGCTGTTCCGTGCCGAGCCGGGATTCGCGAAGCGGCGCGGTCGGCGACCCGCAATTCGCGCAAAAGCTCGCCGAGCTGCGCCGGCGCAGCCTGCCCGCCGGCGTGGAGCGGTCGGCTTTCGACCATTACTACCGGCTGGCGGTGAACACCCGCATCGCCGCCGGCGAAGACGGCAAGCTGCTGTCGCTGGGCGACGCTCTCGCTTGCGGATAGCGGCGCGAAGCCCGCGCTAAACTGAGAAACCCGCTTCGCGCGGCGGGCAAGCATGAACGTTCTTTTTATCGGCGACATCGTGGGACGGCCGGGGCGGCGCATCGTGCGCGAGACGCTGCGCCGCATCGTTGCCGAGGAAAACGCCGACCTGGTGATCGCCAATTGCGAGAACGCGGCGGCGGGTTTCGGCGTCACCGCGGCCATCGCCGAAGGCCTGTTGGGCGAAGGCGTCCACGTGCTGACTTCGGGAAACCACATCTGGGACAAGAAGGAAATCGCCCCTTATCTCGACCGCGAGCCGCGCATTCTGCGTCCGGCGAACTATCCCGACGCTCCCGGCGGCGGGGTGTACGTCGGGCGCACCGACTCGGCGGTGCGCTTCGCGGTCGTCAATCTGCAGGGGCGCGTGCATATGACGAGCATCGAGTGCCCGTTCCGCACCGCCGAGCGGGCGCTTGACGAGATCGACGGCGCCGTGAAGGTTCGCTTCGTGGATTTTCATGCCGAGGCGACCAGCGAAAAAGTTGCTTTCGGGCGGTATCTCGACGGCCGGGTCAGCGTCGTGGCGGGCACGCACACGCACGTGCCCACGGCGGACGAATGCATCTTGCCGGGCGGGACGGCCTACATCACCGACGTGGGCATGACCGGGCCGCTGCACTCGGTCATCGGCATGGAGCAGGAAGCCTCGATCCAGCGTTTTCTGAGCGGCCGTCCGACGAAATTCCAACCTGCGGCGGGGCCGGTGCGGCTGCACGCCGTCGCGGTCGCCGTCGATGAGGCGACGGGGCGGGCGGCCTCCATCCGCCGGCTGCGCGAAGACCTGGATTAGGGGAAGCCCGCGGCGCCGCGGCTATAATTACGGATTGGCGCCGGATTTCAGAAAAACGCTGCTGCGCAAGACCGGCAAGGCGGTTGCCGATTTCGACATGATCCGCGCGGGCGACCGCATTGCGGTCGGCGTTTCGGGCGGCAAAGATTCGCTGGCGCTGCTCGACGCGCTGCGTTTTTTGCGACGGCGCTCGCCGGTTTCGTTCGATCTGCGCGCCTTCACCATCGAACAGGGCAAGTTCGTCCGCCCCATCGAGCCGTTGCGCGAGTACATGGCCGAGCGGGGCGTGGCCTGGAGCCATTACCGCGACGAGGCATCGTTCCAATTGATCGACGAGCAGCCCGAGCACGGCTGCGACCTGTGCAGCCGCTACCGGCGGCGCGCCGCCTACGCCGCCGCGGCCGAGCTCGGCTGCAACGTGGTGGCGCTGGGCCACACCGCCGACGATTTTTGCGAATCGCTGCTGCGCAACGCCATGTTCACCGGGCGGCTCAGCGCGCTACCGGCGGCGACGCGCTCGCGTTCCGGGGATTTTCGTTTGATCCGCCCCTTGGTCTATGTGTCCGAGGAGGTAACCCGCGGCTACGCCCGGCAGAACCGCATCCCCCTGACGCCGTGCGTGTGCTCGTTCAAATCGGGCACGGTGCGCGAGACCTTGCGCGGCTTTCTCGATCAACTCAAGCAGAGGAACCCGCACCTGACGGAAACCATGCTGGCGGCGATGGGGCATATCGAAACCGGGCGGCTGCTTGACCGCCGCTTTCTCGACGTGGCGGAAGAAATCCCCGGCGAAACAGCGGCCGCGGCGGCGGAGCGAAGCGGTTTCACGATTTTGCAATCTTCCTGTAACGATGCCGTTGTCGAATGGTAGAGCCGGCCGCGCGGCGCGCCGGGCGCCGGGGCGGACTGCTATATAATCGCCTATCGGCCTTGCAGCGGAGTCCCCGCGCGCGGAACGCCTGCCGGCACTGACAACGTGACACCCCTATGAGTTCCGAATCGGCTCAGCGTGCGGGGGCCGCCGAGGCCGGCGCAAGGGGGAATCCGGCGCGCGCGGCGGCCGTCGCCGCTCTCCTGTTTGTTTTTCTGGTGGGCGTGCGCGGCTTGGGCGACGGTTTTACGCTGCTCGGCCGGGACTTGCTCGATTCGTTTTTCAGCGCGACGTCGAACCCCTTTGCCGCGCTGATGGTCGGGCTGCTGGCGACGACGCTGGTGCAAAGCTCGTCGGTCACCACGTCGATGATCGTGGGTTTGACGGCGGCCCCGGAAAACCCGTTGCCGCTGGCCAACGCGGTGCCCATGGTGATGGGCGCCAACATCGGCACGACCGTCACCAATACGCTGGTCTCGCTGGCGCAGATCGGCCGCCCGGACGAGTTTCGACGGGCGTTCTCGGTCGCCACCTGCCACGATTTCTTCAATTACATGGCGGTGATCGTCCTGCTGCCCCTGGAGATGGCCGCGGGGCTGCTGCGCAAGACCGCCGCCGCCCTGGCCGCGGGGACGGCGGCGGGCGGCTCCGGCCTGCAATGGAGCAACCCGCTCAAGACCGCGCTCAAGACCGCGCTGGCGCCGCTGCGGAGCTTGCTCGAGGCATTTACGGATTCGGAAGCCGCTCAGGGAGCGCTGCTGATCGCAATCAGCGGCGCGCTGATCTTCGCCGCGCTGCTGCGCATCGCGAAGGTGCTGCGGGAAGCCATGCTGTCGCGCGCCGAGGCGACGATCGAAAGGGTGCTGGGGCGCTCGGCGTTGGCCGCCATCGGCGTGGGCGCGCTGGCCACGGCCATGGTGCAATCGAGCTCGATCACCACTTCGCTGCTGGTGCCGCTCGCGGGCGCCGGGCTGATTACCCTGGAGCAGGCGTTTCCGGTCACGCTGGGGGCGAACGTGGGCACCACGATCACGGCGCTGACGGCGTCGCTGGCCGTCGCCGGACCCAACGCGGAAGCGGGAGTGGTCATCGCGCTCACGCATTTGCTGTTCAACTTGGCCGGAATGGCGCTGATTTATCCGCTCGAGGCCGTGCGCCGGATTCCGCTGCAGGCGGCGCGCAAGCTGGGGGACGTTGCCGTGCGTTCGAAGGCGGCGGCGATCGGCTACGTCGCGCTGCTGTTTTACGCCGTCCCCGCGCTGTTCGCGTTCCTGCGCTAGAAGGGGCCGCGGGCAAGCGGCGCGCTGCGCCCGGAGGCAACGAACTCTTCGAGCCGGGCTTTGAGCTCGCGAACGATTTCCGGCTGCTCGAAATAGAGGTTCGTCGTTTCGCCCGGGTCGCCGTCGAGGTTGTAAAGCTGGCCCGGCGCGTCGGGCGCGGCGTCTTCGAGGGCATACGGCGCCAAGTATTCGCGGCTGTAGTCGTTGCCGCCCGAGCCGCGGTGATCGAGATACTTCCAGGGGCCGCGGCGAATGGCCAATTCCAGCCGATTGGTCTGGTGCAGGGTGTATTCGCGCACCGGCTCCGCGCCGGCGGCGCCCAGCAGCACGCCGCTGAAGTCGTAGGGAACCTCTGAACAAGAGCACAGCGGGTTGGGATAATAGAGGGGTGCGGAAGGCACGGAGAATAAGGGGGAGAGCGATGAGCCAACGGACGTTTGCGGACATGGAGTACGAGGGGAAGAAAAAACAGACGAGGCGGGAGAAGTTCTTAGGGCGGATGGAGGCGTTGATTCCCTGGCAGCGGCTGGAGGAGCGCATCCGCCCGTATTACCCGCAAGCGGGGCGGGGGCGGCGACCGTACGAGTTGTCGGCGATGCTGCGCATCCACTGCGTGCAGTTGTTCTACAACATGAGTGATCCGGGGATGGAGGACATGCTGTACGAGCTCGAGTCGGTGAGGCGTTTCGTGGGTTTGTCGTTGGCCGAGCCGCTGCCGGACGAGACGACGATTTTGCATTTTCGGCACTTGCTGGAGAAGCACGAGTTGGGCGGGGAGTTGTTGGCGGAGATCAACCGGCACTTGGAGGCGCAGGGGTTGCGCTTGCAGAAAGGGACGATCGTGGACGCGAGCATCATAGAAGCGCCGTCGTCGTTGAAGAACCGCAAGCGGGAACGGGACGGAGAGATGAAGCAGACGAGGAAGGGGCGGCAGTGGCATTTCGGGATGAAGGCGCACATCGGGGTGGACGCGGGTACGGGGCTGGTGCATAGCGTGGCGGCGACGGGGGCGAACGTGGCGGACGTGACGCAAGTGGGGCGGCTGCTGCACGGCGGGGAGGAGCAAGTACACGGAGATGCCGGGTATCAAGGAGTGGAGAAACGGCCGGAGCACCGGGAGCGTGCGCTGGACTGGCAGGTGGCGATGAGGCCCGGCCGGCGGCGGCAGTTGGCGGCGGGCAGCGCGGCGGCGCAGGCGGAGCGGCGCAAGGCGGCGGTGCGGGCCAAGGTGGAGCATCCGTTTTTGTATGTGAAGCGGCGCTTCGGCTACGCGAAGGTGCGCTATCGCGGCTTGGCCAAGAACAGGGAACGGCTCAGCCTGTTATTCGGCTTGGCCAATCTGCTCATTGCCGAGCGTTATGCCACAGCCTGAGCGGCACAACGCAGGAGCAGTGCGTCCACAGCGGCTCGAAGCCGCTGAAACGGTGGTATAACTGTTGCCTGGAGGCCAAAATCAGCACAATTTCCATGCAAATCTCGATGAAAACCCCTCCTCAACCGCCCCCATCCGCCAACATCATCCTTCCTCTGCCCCTCTTACGCTATTATTCAGACCTTCCGTAGCTGTCTTCGGCCGCCGACGCGGGCAGATCGAAGCCGGCCAGAGAAGCCGCGGTGGCCATGACGTCGGTCAGGCAGAAGGTCTGGTCGGTTGCGGCGCCCGCGGCGATCTTCCGCGGCCAGCGGGCGATCAGCGGGACGCGGTGGCCGCCTTCCCACTGGTCGCGCTTGACGCCGCGCCACGGGCGCGCCCCGTCGTGGCCGTGGTCGTTGCGCATGAAATACGTCGAGGCGATCTCGGGGCCGTTGTCGCTGGTGAAGAGCACCAGCGTGTCGTCGGCCAAGCCGAGCGAGTCGAGCGTTTCCATCAGCCGCCCGACGATGTGGTCCATTTCGAAAATGAAGTCGCCGTGCGGCCCGGCGTCCGTCTTGCCCTTGAAGGCGTCCGCGGCGAACGAGGGCAGGTGGACGGCCTGCATCGAATGGAACAGGAAAAACGGCTTGTCCGGCGACTCGGCCGCGTGTTGCCGCAGAAATTCGACGCTTTTTTCGAGGAAGACCAGATCGACTTCTTCGAGGTCGTAGTCCGCGGCGATCATGCCCGGCCGGTTGTCGTTGGCGTAGGGGTGCTTGGGCAGGGGGCCGCGGTCGAGGATTTTTTCAGGCGGCGCCGGCACGCGGTCGCCGTCGATCCAGGCGTAGAGCCAATCGGTCGTGGGGCAGGCAACGGTTCCGTAGAAGCGGTCGAAGCCGCGGTGCAGCGGCCCGTCGGGGATGGGTTTCGAGAAATCGACGCGGCGCACGCGCTCGACGCCGGCGCGCGAGCGCTGTTCGCGGGTTTCGGCGGGCAGATCGAGATCGTAAACCGGCCGGCCGTCAGCCGTCAGGAAGGTCATGCCGATGTGCCATTTGCCATGCAGCGCGGTCGCATAGCCCGAGCGGCGCAGCATTTCGGGCAGGGTCAGCCGGCCTTGCTCGATCAGCGCCGGCCCTTCCACGCCGGTGAAAACCCCGGCCATGCCGGTGCGGAAGGCCATGCGGCCGGTCATGATGCTGTAGCGCGTCGGCGTGCATACGGTCGAAGGGCTGTGCGCGTCGGTGAAGCGCATGCCTTGCGCGGCGAGCTTGTCGAGATTGGGCGTGGGAACTTTCGACTCGGGGTTGTAGGCGCCCACGTCGCCGTAGCCGAGATCGTCGGCCAGAATGAGCAGGACGTTGGGGCGCAGCGGCTCGGCCGGCGGAGGGGCGCCGGCGCAGGCCGCAAGCGCCGACAGCGCGAGGGGCAGCGTCCAAGCGTCGCCGCGCGGGCGGGCCGGCGCGCGCGATGGGGAGCGCATGGGCGGGCGCCTCGGTCCGCGCCGCTCAGGCAAGCGCCGGCGGCGTTTCGACCACTTCTTCGATATCGGGGTCGAAATAGAGAATCTTCCCTTGGCGGAAAGCCATGACGCCCATCGAGATCGTCACCTGCGCCCGATAGGCCGTATCGGCGTCGAGATTGGGCTTCTTGCGCGTACGCATGCATTCGAGGAAATTCTTCATGTGCGCGTCCCGCCCCTTGTCCTCGACTTTGATCCGCACTTTTTCGGTTCCGTATTTCCCCACGAACTCTTTCTCATAAATCGGTTCGGCTTCGACGGTAATGTACTCAGTGCGGCCCTCGAAGCGGCCGTGCTCGACCATGATGATCGTTCCCTCGTGGCCGCGGATCAACCCCGGGATGTGGTGCGAGTTGGCCATCGAAGCGCTGAGGATCAACGAGTGCCCGCGGGCGAAATCGGCCATCAGATTGAAGGTATCGGGCACCTCGCGGTCGCCGGGGGCGTTGAAAACGTATTTTCCGCCGCCGGCGGTGACGCGCCAGGGAAACTGCGGCTGCCCCCAGCAGATGTTCAACGGCGCGACGACGTGGTAGAAAAGGTCGGTGGCGATGCCGCCGGAATAGTCCCAATACTTGCGGAAGCGGAAGAAGCGGTGCGGGTCCCACTCGTGTTTCGGCGCCGGCCCCTGCCACATGTCCCAATCGACGTAGTTGACGCCTTGGCCGCGCGGGCCGGCGTCGGGTTCGATCACCCAGCCTCGGTTGCGTTCGGGCGTCCAGTTCCATTCGCCGCGCAGCGAGTTGCGGTGATACGAGCCTTGGCTCGAAATCAATTTGCCGATCATGCCGTCGGCCAGCGCCTTGCGCGCTTTCCACCACTGATCGGCGGAGGTGGTTTGCGAACCGACCTGCAAGACGCCGCCGGTTTCCCTGACCTTGGCGGCGACGGCTTTCGCTTCCGCGATGGTGTGCGTCATCGGTTTTTCGAGATAGACGTCCTTGCCCGCTTCGAGCGCGGCGATCGCCATTGTTCCGTGCCAATGGTCGGGGGTGGCGATGACCACGGCGTCGATGCTCGGGCGGGCGAGAATCTCGCGGTAGTCGAGCGTGGCGAACTCGGCCTTCGAGTTTTCCTGCGCCAAGCGCTTGCGTTTTTCGTAAACGTCGCAGACGGCGTCGATGCGGAAGTTCCGCCCGCCGCGAATCATGGTCAGCATCAGGCGCTGCAGGCTGCCGCCGCGCCCGCCGACGCCGATCTGGGCGACGCTGATGCGGTCGTTGGCGCCGAGGATGCGCCGCCTGGAAGAGGCGGTTTGGGATGCCGCGGGCTGCGGCGCGGCAAGGCTCGCCGCGGAGGCCGCGGCCGCGGCGCCGCTGAGAAACCGCCGCCGGTCGATTTTTCGTTGGGAAGACATGGCGTTCATCACTGGAGATTCTAGCAAAGAGACGCGGCGGCCTGCCCCGCGTCAGGGCTCAAAATCCGCGGCGGCCGGAAACCCGAAGGCGCTTTTCGCAGCGCGCGCCGCTGCAACCGCGGCTTGGGCGAAGACGTCCGCCGCAACCGCGCCGACGATGCCGGTCAAGCGGGAGTCGGCCGCCGTCCCGCCCGTTCCCAAGGCGAAAATCGTGTCGCCGTCCGCGGGCATGTGCGCCGGACGCACGGCGCGCGCCAAGCCGTCGTGCGCCATCTGAGCGACTTTGGACGCCGCGGCCTTCGTCCAGTTGACGTTGGCGGCGACGACTCCGATTGTGGTGTTGCGCCCCGACCCGCCTTCGGCAACGGCCCCGCCCGAGCGCAGCCAGCGCGCCGTATCGAGAAAGCCTTCGCCGCTTTCATCGCGCGCGCCGGCGACGATCTGCCCGTTTTCGGGGTCCACCACGTCGCCCAGCGCATTGACGGCGGCCAGAGCGCCGACGACGACGCCGTTTGGCAACTCGAGCATCGCCGACCCCAGACCGCCTTTCATCGCCCGGCCCGGCCCGCGGATTTTGCCTACCGTCGCCCCGGCTCCGGCGCCGACGTTGCCCATCGCGGCGGGGGCGTCCGAAGCCGCGCGCGCCGCCGCCGCGCCCGATTCCGCCGTCGGACGGATGCGCGCATCGCCGACCCCCAGATCGAACAGCACGGCCGCCGAAACGATGGGAACGACCTGGCCGCCGAAGGCGTAGCCGACGCCTTCGCTTTCGAGCCGGCGCATGACGCCGTCCGCAGCGGCCAAGCCGAAGGCGCTGCCTCCGCAAAGCACGACCGCGTGGATCTTGTCCACGGACATTTCGGGCCGCAGAAGCTCGGTTTCGCGCGCGCCCGGAGCGCCGCCGCGGACATCGACCCCGGCGACGGCGCCCTTTCTGCTGAGCACGACCGTGCAGCCGGTCGCGCCCGATTCGTGCGTCCAGTGGCCGACCTCGATGCCGGGGACATTGGTGATCGAGCGGTTGTTCTGCGCGCGGGCGCCGCCGGAGGCGGCCAGGGCCGAGGCGCCCGCGGCAAGCAGCGCGCGTCTGGAAACGGCGGCGCGGGCGCTCGGCGGGTCGATTCGGGGCTGCATCTGCGGATGCGCTTGCAGCGTTCAGGGTAACGCAGACGCGCGGCCGGCGCGGCGGCCGGTCGGAACCGATTATAATCGTCATCTCACGATGAATCTGCCCGAGTTGGTCCGAATCCGCCAGAATCTGCCCCGCCGCGGTCTCGCCGACGTTTACGGCGCGGTGCGCGGCGAGATGGAGTCCGCCGCCTGGACGCGCGCCGTTGCGCCCGGCAGCCGCATCGCCGTCGGCGTCGGCAGCCGCGGCATCGCCAATATCGACGTCATCGCCAAAGCGGTCGTCGATTTCTGGAAATCGCGCCGGGCGGCGCCCTTCATCATTCCGGTCATGGGCAGCCACGGCGGCGGCACGGCCGAAGGTCAGCGCGCCGTGCTCGCCCATTACGGCATCAGCGAAGAAACGATGGGCGCGCCCGTGGTCAGTTCGCTCGACGTCGCGCCTATCGGCCGCACGCCGGAAGGCATCGACGTCTCGATGGACAAGGCGGCTTGGGAGGCCGACGGCGTGATGATCTGCAGCCGCGTCAAGTGGCACACCGGTTTCGAAGGCAAGCTCGAAAGCGGCGTTCACAAGATGATGGCCATCGGCCTGGGCAAGTGGGAAGGGGCCAAGCGCTACCACTGCTGGGGCGTGAGGCTGGGGCTGGAAGCGGTCTTGCGCGCGGTCGGCAAGGCGATGCTCGATACGGGCAAGATGCTCGGCGGCTTGGCCATCCTGGAAGACGCGCACCACCAGACCGCGGAAGTCCACGCGCTGGGCGCCGCAGGCATGGTTCCGCGCGAAGAGGAGTTGCTGGCGCGGGTGAAAGAGTGGAAGGCCGGCATTCCGGTCGATGAACTGGATTTGCTGATCGTCGATGAAATCGGCAAGAACATCTCCGGTTCGGGGATGGATACCAAGGTCATCAACCGCTCGGGGATGGGGCGCAACTGCTGGCCGGGACTGCCCGACATCCAACGCATCTACGCCCGCGGCCTGACGCCGCACGGCGGCGGCAACGCGATCGGCATCGGCCTGTGCGACGTGATCCACGACCGCCTGTACGCCGCCGTCGATTTCGAGAAAACATGGATCAACGCCTTCACCGCCTCGAACACGATCGGCTCGATGTGCCCGCCGCACTTCGCCGCCGACCGCGAATGCCTGACGAAAATCCTGGCCACCTGCGGCCGCCTGAATACGGCGGAATGCACCGTCGTCTGGATTCGCAACACGATGGAACTGAGCGAAATGCGGGTGAGCGAGAATCTGCTCGACAAGTTGCGCGCCAACCCGGAAATCGAGGTCGTCTCCGCGGCGGAGCCGTTCGCCTTCGACGCCGAGGGCCAATTGGTGTAGGCCGCCGGCCCGCGATGGACATGCCGGACGCCGTTGCCCTGCAAGCAGTCGCCGAGGATATCGCGGCGCGGGCCAAGTCTCTGGGGGCGGACGCCGCCGAGTGCATGGTCAGCGAAGGGGCGCGGTTTTCGGTTCGCGTGCGGTTGGGCGAAATCGAAAAGCTGACCGATTCGGGGTCGAAGGGGGTCGGCGTCCGCGTGCTGCGCGGCAAGGCGAGCGGCTCGGCTTACAGCTCCGATTTCAGCGAAGCCGGGCTGGAGCGGATGCTGCGCTCGGCGATGGAGGCGGCCGGCGTCACGGCCGAGGATGCATTCGCCGGCCTGCCCGACGAAGCGGAACTGGGCGCCGCCGGAGGCGATCTGAGGCTTTTCGATCCGGCGGCGCTCGAGTTGAGTTCGGCGGAAAAGATCGACCTGGCCCGGCGCTGCGAGCAGGCGGCGCTGGAGGCTGAACCGGCGGTCACCCAATCGGAAGGCGCGTTTTTTTCGTCGGGTTGGGGCTATTGGGGACTGGCCAATTCGCTCGGTTTTTCGGGCGGCTACCGCGCGGCAAGCTGCTCGCTCGGGGCGGCTCCGGTGGCCGAGGCGAACGGGCTGAAGGAACGCGGCTCGTGGTACGAAGCGGGGCGGACCCCCGAGGCGCTGGGCAGCGCCGAAGCGATCGGGCGGCGGGCGGCCGAGCGCGCCGCCCGGCGGCTGCATCCGCGCAAGATACGCACGATGGAAGCGCCGGTGGTGTTCGAGCCGGGCGCGGCCAAATCGCTGCTGGGGCATCTGGCGGCGGCCGTCAGCGGCAGCGCGGTTTACCGCAAATCGTCGTTTCTGGCGGGGCGGCTCGGCGAGGCGGCCGCTGCGCCGCAGGTTACGGTTTTCGACGACGCTTTGACGCCGGGCGGGCTGGGCAGTTCGCCGTTCGACGACGAGGGCGCGCGCGGACGCAAGACGACGGTCATCGCCGAAGGACGGCTGGAAAGCTATCTGCTGAACAGCTACGCGGCGCGAAAGCTGGCGCTGCGCACCACGGGCAACGCCGCGCGCGGCTTGGCCGGCGCGGCGGGCGTCGGCCGGGGCAATTTCGAAATCGCCCCCGGCGGCGCATCTCCCGAAGAGATCGCCGCCTCGGTCGAGGACGGCCTTTTCGTTACCGATCTGATCGGCTTCGGCGTCAATCTGGTGACGGGCGATTACTCGCGGGGCGCCGCGGGGTTCCGCATCGAAAAGGGGCGGCTGACGCATCCGGTCTCGGAAGTCACTATCGGCGGCAATCTGGCGGATATGCTGCGCGGAATCGAGGCGGTCGGCAACGACCCGGACCGCCGCGGGGCGACCGTCGCGCCGACCCTCAAGATCGCCAAAATGACGATTGCCGGACAATAGGGAAGATGCTCGAAACGGAAAAGCGGATACAGGGCGGCGGGTTGAAGCCGATGCCCATGCTCATCGCGGCGGTGGTGTTCGCGGCGCTGGCTGCGGCCGGCTATTACCGCTGGAAGGCCGACGCGGAAGCCGCGCCCGCCGGGCCGGTGCTGACGGCGGAAGCGCGCGCCTACCTGCCGCATCTCGACCTGCACGACGTGACGATGAGCGCCGCCGAGAGCGCGCTGGGGCATACGCTGGTCGAGATCGTCGGTGCAATCGAAAACCTGGGCGGGAAGCCGATTCGCAGCGTGAAACTCAACTGCGTGTTCTACGAAATCAACGGCATCGAGCTCGACCGCGTTCCGGCGGCGATCGTGCGCGCGAACGCCGGGCTGCCTCCCGGCGGGAAGCGCGAGTTCCGCCTGGCTTTCGACGCGATCCCCGAGGGCTGGAACCAGACGATGCCCAACCTGTTCATCGCCGAAATCGTTTTCGGAGCGGCGCCGTAGGCGGCGGGGTGCGGGAACAAGGCGGCTCAACCCTCCTCAACCAACAAGCGGCGCCACGCTTCGCGGTGTTTGTACTCTCCCCGCGAATCCAGTTCTTCCCCTGTTTTCTCCAGGAATTCGACCCTCCAATGCTCATCCAACAAGGAAAATGCCGCGCGGGCAAGCGTCTGAATATCCACATGGTAAACATTCAATCCCGCTGCCCATTCGCGTTCGATTCTGGATTCGATTTGTTCCCGCTCTTGTTCTCGAATGCCTGGAACGGCGAATAACAAGCTCGAAAGCCTGTCTCCGCTCTGATGCGCTTTTGTGATCGAGCTGCGTAAATCAAGCAGCCGCAATTTGTGGTCTTTGACTTCGACGACAAGCACGATCTTCGATTCATGGATGCCGTAGCACATGATGTCCCCAGGCATTCCCGATGCTGTGTCGGCTTCGTTCAATCCCTGTGCCCGTACGTCGGAAAACAAGGAAAAGGCTTTTCCCAATACTTTCATCAATGCCGCAGAAACAGCCAGAGGGCGGAAGCCTTGACTTGCTTCGCCGAGAAACGCACCGAGCATTTTCGATAGACGCTCCATGCTGATCCGGCGTGGGATCGGGTATTGAAACTGCTGTCTCTTCAGTCTGCGCGCCAAGCTCTGCAAACAGCGCCTGAAAATATCCTGGATTTCATGCGTATCCGCATTTGTCAACGCCTCGAAAAAGGTCGCCAGATTTCGCCATTCCGCTGCGTTCTTCACGTCGGGCATGTCAAGGGTGAGCCGGGGACGGCGCAGCGGCTTGCTTGCATAGGGTTCCGCACTCGTTCCCAGGACGTTGTGATTATCGGCAACCCAAGGCACAACAACCTCGGTAGAAAAACTCCGAGCATTCCAGGCGCCGAGGGCATAAGCGACGTCGCCGCCCTTCTTGCCCGCCTGCAATGAGAGCAAACTGCGAGTTGGGTCGGCTACTTTACCGAGCAGTTGCGTTACGAAAGCATAGCGGATGCTGACGACCGACGAATCTATAAATCGATCGATTGCCGGGTCCGGGGTTCCCGATGGGTTTGCCAGGGCTTTTTCCCATTCCATATCCAGCCATTGCCGGATTTCAGTGTTTTTCATGGGCGAAATTCATCCACAAGCACTCCTGCCGCGGCTTTCTTGCCGAAGGGCAGTCGCGGATCGGAGCATCGACGCGCCGCCAGTCTTGATACAGGCGATCGTACAGAGAAGTTCTGTAACCGGAAAGAACGACCCGCCCGCGAATGCTCTGAAGAGTCTCGGCGAGTTCCATGTGATCCGCATCGGTCATTTCATAGCCGTACGCCGATGAGTCTCCGCGTACAGAATGCACATAAGGGGGGTCGAGGTAAAAGACGGTTTGTTCGGTATCGTAGCGGCGAAGCACGTCGAGAGCGGGGGCATTCTCAATCTGAACCCGCTGAAACCGTTGAGCTATCTCGGGCAACCCGTCTATGGAGCCGAGCCAGCGGGAAACCGCGCCGGCCATACCCGCGCGGGATGTAAGCACGCAATGAGCCCAGCGGCCCCCGCTGCTCTTCTGCGCAAGCCCTGTTCGGGTTTGGCGGGCGCGAACATAAAAGCGCCGCGCGCGTTCAAGCGGGGATAACCCTTCCTCCGGCTCGCAAGCCTTCATCAACTCTTCCCGCGAGAACGGAGTCAAGCTGATCGCTTTCATGAGATCGCTGCTTTGATTGCGAAGGGTCCGGAAAAAATTCACCAACTCCGAATCAACATCGTTGTAGGTTTCGGCGGGATACGGATGCAGATTCATAAGAACCGCCGCCGATCCCCCATAGACGTCGCAAAAATGCGCGGCGTCGCGGGGGATATGAGGAAGAATAAAGTCCAGATGAGTGAACTTTCCTCCGTACCAGCCAAAAGCAATCAAGCGTTTCGAATGGTTGCGCGAACGCTTGGCGGCAATGCGCCGACCGGTTCCCGTGGCGTTCACCATGGGAGCGCCCCCGCCCTTCCCGTGAACTTCCTCTGCCGGGGATTCGGAAACGCGATCGAGCGCGTGATCGAAAAGGTCCGGGCTGGCGGCGATCTCGGTCTCGGCAAAATCGGGCATTCCATCGAGTTTACCCGCTCGCGGCAGGAAAAGTCTCCGCCAACGAGAAATGAGCATCCGCGAAGCAGGTCGATGGGGATGCAGGCAGTCGGCGGCGAGCGGAGGCGGGGGCAAGCGGGGTTCTCCGAAGGCCGCGGGTTTTCCATTGCTGACGATGCGGGCGGGCGTATTGCTCGGCAGTGCGGCGGTTCCGCTCATGGCGAACGGGCCGCAACACATCGCCGTTGGCGGCAGAATGAGCCGGTCGGGCGGCGCCATCGTCGGCGGAAAGCGCGAGTTCCGCCTGGCTTTCGACGCGATCCCCGAGGGCTGGAACCAGACGATGCCCAACCTGTTCATCGCCGAAATCGTTTTCGGGACGGCGCCGTAGGCGGCGGGGCGCGGGAACAAGGCGGCGGCCGTTCGTCAAGGATTCAGAGAGGGGGCGGCCATCGCCATAGAATAGCAGCGCAGCCCGCCCAACCCGTGAGACTCCCGACTCGCGGCCGGAAGCGCCGCCGCCCCGACTGCCGCGCAAGCGCTGCCCGGCTTACAATACTCTTGATGGGGCTTGTGCTATCACGAGCGGCGCTGGTCGATTGGCGGCGGCGGCAAAGGGACGAAGGGTTGACGGTCGTCTTCACCAACGGCTGCTTCGATCTGCTGCACCCCGGCCACGTGCGCCTGCTCGAACGCGCCCGCGAACACGGCGACATGCTGATCGTTGCAGTCAACAGCGACGCCGGCGTGCGCCGCTTGAAAGGCCCGCTGCGGCCCGTCCTGCCCGAGACGGAGCGCACGGCGACGCTGGCGGCCATGGCCGCCGTCGATGCCGTAACCGTCTTCGACGAGGAAACGCCCTGCGAGTTGCTTGAAGTCCTGCTGCCGGACGTGCTGGTGAAAGGCGCCGACTGGGCGCACTGGATCGCCGGACGCGAGATCGTCGAGGCGGCGGGAGGACGGGTTTTCCCGATCCCGGTCGAGCCCGGATATTCGACGACCGACGTGGTGCGGAACATCCTGGAAATCCATTCGGTTTGATCCATCCGGCGCTGCGAGATTTCTTCGATCTGTTGGAGCGGCACCCGGCGTTCGCCGCCCTGCTGGCCGCCGTTCGCGCAACGGAGCCGCGCCGGGTCAACCTCGCCGGGCTGACGGCGGCGGCGCAAGCCATCTACCTCGTCCTGCTGCAGAAGCGGACCGATCGCCCCGTGCTGTTGCTGGTCGATACGAACAGCGCGGCGGAGACGCTGAACGAAACCCTCGCGGCGCTCTTCGAGCAGTTGCCGAGCTCATCGCGGCGCGGGGCTCCCTGCGTCCTGCCGGCGCACGACGTGACGCCTTTCGACGGTTTTTCGCCTCATGCCGAGATCAGCGAGAAACGCGCCGCGGCGCTCTGGCGCATGGCTGAAGGCACGGCCTCGATCGTGACCGCCCCCATCGGCGCGGCGCTGCTCAAGACGGCGCCGGGCGATTTCTACAGGCATCTGGCCTGGCAGATCGAGGTCGGCGACGAATTTTTCCTGGAAGACCTGGAAAGCGGCTTGGCCTCGGCAGGCTACGCGCGGCAGGAACCGGTCGAGATGGTCGGGCAATTTTCGGTGCGCGGCGGGATTCTCGACGTCTTTTCGCCCCAGGCCGCATACCCGGTGCGCATCGAATTGTTCGGCGATCAGGTGGAATCGATCCGCGAGTTCGCGCCGGAAACGCAGCGGTCGCTGCACAGTCTCGACGAAGCGCTGCTGCTGCCGCTGAGCGATTATCCGGCGGTGGACGCAGACGAAAACCTGGCGGCGGGATGGGAGTTTTCCGCCGCGTCCGGCGCAAACCGGCGGCATTGCCTGCTCGACGTGCTGCCCGATGCGATCGTGGTCTGGAACGAACCGGACGCGCTGCGCAAGGAAGCCGAGAAGCTCTGGGAGCGCTTGGAACAGGCGGCCGCGCGAGCCGGCGGCGATGCAAGCGCTTGTTACCTGGAGTTCGACCGGCTGCGCGAGGCCGCCGGGCGCTGCGGCCAGGCGGTGCTCGACCGGCTGGGTCTCGACCCCTGGGAAATCGGCGGCAAAGGCGAATCGCTGCATATCCGCAGCCGGCCGGCGCCGCGCTTCCAAAGCAACATCGCCCATTGCATGAGGGAATTGAAGGCGCTCGTCAGCGAAGGCTCGCGGGCGCTCGTCGCGGCGGGGTCTCTTGGCGATCTGGAGCGTCTGGCGGATATCTTCCACGAGTTCGGCATCCCTTACCAATTGGGGCTGCAAGAGCGGCCGCCGGGCATGAGCCCCTATCTCGAAGAGCGCTCGTATATGGCCGGGCCGTCCGCCTCGGTGGTGCTGATCCGGGCGGCTGTCGCCGAAGGCTGCGTGCTGCCGGAATCGCAAGCGGCGGTTTACGGCGTCGAAGATATTTTCGGCCGCTCGGAAATGGTGGCCAAGCCGCGCGCCCGGGCCGGCGCCGCGGCGGCGTTCCTGTCGAATCTGGAAGACCTCAAGGAGGGCGGCTACGTGGTGCATGCGCAGCACGGCATCGGCCGCTTCCTGGGCTTGCGGCAGATCGAGCACGCCGGGCGGGCCGACGATTTCATGCTGCTCGAATACGCCGGGGAATCGAAGCTCTACGTTCCGCTTTCGCGGCTCGATCTGGTGCAGAAATACCACGGCGCCGGCGGGCCGAAGCCCCAACTCGACCGGCTGGGCGGCCGCACTTGGGAAAAAACCAAGAGTCGGGTCAAGGCGCGGCTGCGCGACATGGCCGAGGAGTTGTTGAAGCTCTACGCCCAGCGCGCGTTGACCAAGGGCTTCCCCTTTTCGCCCGACAGCAATTGGCAGCGCGAGTTCGAGGACGCCTTCCCCTACAATCCGACGCCCGATCAGGCCGCCGCAGCCAACGACGTCAAGCGCGGCATGGAATCGGAACAGGCGATGGACCGGCTGATCTGCGGCGACGTCGGGTTCGGCAAGACCGAGGTGGCCATGCGCGCGGCCTTCAAGGCGCTGGGCGACGACAAGCAGGCCGCGCTGCTGACCCCGACGACGGTGCTCAGCTTCCAGCACTACGAAACATTCAAGCAGCGCTTCGCGGCCTTCCCGGTCGAGATCGAAATGCTCAACCGCTTCCGCAGCCCCAAGGAACAGAAGGCGATCGTCGAACGGGTGAAGGCGGGCGCGGTGGACATCCTGATCGGTACGCACCGCATCCTTTCCAAAGATGTCGAGTTCAGCGATCTGGGCTTGCTGATCGTCGATGAGGAGCAGCGCTTCGGCGTGCGCCACAAGGAGCGGTTGAAGCATATCCGCAAGAACGTCGACGTGCTGACGCTGACCGCGACGCCCATTCCGCGCACGCTGCACATGTCGCTGGCCGGGCTGCGCGACATTTCGATCATCCAGACGCCCCCGAAAGACCGTCTGGCCGTGCAGACGACGGTCGCGCCGTATTCCGACAACATCGTCCACTCGGCGATCCGCCGCGAAACGGCGCGCGGCGGCCAAGTTTACTTCATTCACAACCGCGTCGAATCGATTTACGCGGCGGCCGCGGCGCTGCAAGAAGCCTTGCCGGAAGTACGCATCGGCGTCGGCCACGGACAGATGAGCGAGAAGGATCTCGAACGGGCGATGCTCGGCTTCATGCGGCACGAGTTCGACGTTCTGGTGGCGACGACGATCGTGGAAAACGGCCTCGACATTCCGGCGGCGAATACGATCATCATCGAACGCAGCGATCTGTACGGGCTGTCCGATCTGTATCAACTGCGCGGGCGGGTGGGGCGCTCGAACCGGCGGGCCTATGCTTACCTGCTGACGCCGACCGACCGCGAATTGACCGAAATCGCGCGCAAGCGGCTCGCCGCGCTCAAGGAGTTCAGCGATCTCGGCGCCGGTTTCAAGGTCGCCGCGCTCGACCTGGAACTGCGCGGCGCGGGGAACCTGCTGGGCGGCGAGCAGAGCGGGCAAATCGCGGCGGTAGGCTTCGAAACCTACACGCAGCTTCTCGACGAAGAGGTCAAGCGGCTCAAAGGCGAAAAAGTCGAGACGGCCGCGCGCGCCAATCTCAAGCTGCAACTCGACGTCCGCATTCCGACGGACTACATCACCGACGAAACGCAGCGCTTGCAGGCTTACAAGCGCTTGGCCGAGATCGCCGGCGAGGAAGAGCGCGCCGCGGCGGCAAGCGAGCTCAAAGACCGCTACGGGCCGTTGCCGCGGGCGGTGCGCAACCTGCTCGATTATGCGCTGGTGAAGAGCCGCGCGGAGGCGCTGCGCATCGCCTCGATCGAACGCAAGGGCGCACGACTGGAGATCCGTTTCCTCGAGGATTCGAAAATCGACCCGCGCAGCCTGATGCGCTTCGTCGCGGCGAAGAAGGGAGCGAGCTTCTCGCCGGACGGTCGGTTCGAGTGGGCGGGCTTCGACTACGGCGAAGCGGAAGCCCTGGACCGGATCATGGGGCTGTTGAAACGGCTGGCCGCGTAGCCGTTCAAGGGGAAGCCGAGGCGGGGCGCCTCAGACGGGACGGCTGCGGCCTTCGCTCTTGTATTTCTCCAGCAGGTTTTTCAGCCGCTCGACGACGTCGGGATGCTCGTTGTAGAGGTTGTTGTCTTCGTGGCGGTCGGCTTCGAGATCATAAAGCTGTCCCGGTGGGTCGCCGGGCTGGGGGCCGTCCCATTGCGTCGCGCCGGCCCCCGATGCGCCGGGACCCTGGCCGTCGATGAATTTCCATTTCCCTTGACGGATGGCGAACGTGCCGTGGACCGAGTGATGCACGGTGGCTTCGCGGATCGGGCCGTCGTCTTCGCCGAGCAGCGCCGGCAGCATGCTCACGCTGTCTTCGGCGGCGTCAGCAGGCAGGACGGCGCCGACGATGTCGGCGGCGGTGGCCGTCAGGTCGGTCAGGCAGAGGGTTTGATCGCTGGTTGATCCGGCCGCGACCCGCGCGGGCCAACGAGCGATGAAGGGTTCGCGGTGGCCGCCTTCCCAAGCGTCGCGCTTCTTGCCGCGCTGACTGGGGTGGTTGGCGTGGTGGTCGAACTCAGCGATATGCTCCGGGTCCCATTCGGCGCCGTTGTCGCTGGAAACGATGAACAGTGTGTTTTCAGCGATGCCCTTGCGCTCGAGCGCGTCCATGATTTTGCCGACTTGGGCATCGACCTGCACAACGAAGTCGCCGTACTTGCCCGCCCGGCTCTTGCCGACGAACTCCTCGGTCGGCACCCACGGCCAATGCGGGGCGGGCAGCGGATAGTAGAGGAAAAACGGCCGGTCGGGATGGTTGACGGCGCAATCGTCGATGTACTGCACGGCGTGCTCGGTGAGATTGGGCAGGACTTCAAAGAAGTCGAACCCTTCCGCCGCCTCGCCGGGCCGCCAGAAGACGGGGCCGTCGCTGCGTCCGGGCTCGTGCTCGGTAGCCGGTTTCACGCAGCGGTTGTTTTCCAGATAGACGTAGGGCGCCATGTCGAGCGACGCCGGGATGATATAGGAGTAATCGAAACCCTGCGTCGCCGGCCCGTTGGCGGCCGGCTTGGTGAAGTCGATTTCGAGTCCTGCGGGTTTGGCAAAATCGCTCGCGCCCTGAAAGGCCTTGGGTGAGCCGCTCTCGACCCAGCTTTCCGGCTCGGAAAGGGTGGCCCAGTCGAGGCCGAGATGCCACTTGCCCACCACGCCGGTGCGGTAGCCGTTGTCGCGCAGCATGTCGGCGATAGTCAGGCGCTCGGGTTCGATCAGCGCTTTCGAGTAGCCCGATAGCACGCCCTGCTTCAGGCGCGAGCGCCAAGCGTAGCGTCCGGTCACCACGCCGTAGCGCGTCGGCGTGCAGACGGCGGAACCCGAGTGCGCATCGGTGAAGCGCATGCCCTCGGCGGCGAGGCGGTCCATGTGCGGCGTCGGTATCTTCGAAGCGCTGTTGTAGCAGCCGAGATCGCCGTAGCCCATGTCGTCGGCCATGAGAAAGATAATGTTGGGTTTCGCGGCGGTCGCGGACTCGGGGGGCGCAGCGCAGCGGTAGGCGGCAAAGCCGGCGGCGGCGGCGGCGAATCGCTTGATGAAGTCTCGGCGGGGCAAGGCGGCAGTCATGGCAGGAGCCTCCCGATTGTAACGCAAATGCGCGGCGGTGGAAATATTCCGCTTGGACTTGACCCCCGCCGTTTTGGCGTTTAGAATCGAAACTGGACGAATAATGGCGGGGTTTCGTTTTCCCGCCGCCGTTCGTCTTCGAGAAAGAGAAACGCTGAAGTTTGGGATTGCGTAACAGGAACGAGAGGGATCGCATGAAGGGGAATCGCGTGTTTCATCGAACGGCGCGCTGTCTCGCCGCTCTCGCCCTCGCGGCGCTGCTTGCGCCGCTGGGCGCGCAGCAAGCGCCGAAGAAACTCTCGGCCAAGGAAGAGAAGCGCCGGCTGAACCAACTGCGCAAGGAGTTGCGCGGGCCGTTCAAGCGCTGGCTCGACGAAGACGTCAAGTACATCATCACCGGCGAGGAGCGCAAGGCGTTCCTGCAAATGAGCACCGACGACGAGCGCGAGAACTTCATCGAGCAGTTCTGGCTGCGCCGCGACCCGACGCCGGACTCGATGGAAAACGAGTACAAGGAAGAGCACTACCGGCGCATCGCCTACGCCAACGAACGGTACGCCTCGGGAATCCCCGGTTGGCGAACCGACCGCGGCCGCATCTACATCGCCTACGGACCGCCGGACGAGATCGAGGCTCACCCGTCGGGCGGGCAGTACCAGCGCCCCTACGACGAGGGCGGCGGCTTCACCTCGACCTACCCCTTCGAGATTTGGCGCTACCGCTGGCTCGAAGGCATCGGCAGCGACATCCTGCTGGAGTTCGTCGATCCGACGATGACCGGGGAATACCGCCTGACGATGGACCCCTCGGAAAAGGACGCCCTGCTGTTTGTGCCGGGCGCCGGCCTGACGCTCTCGGAGCAAATGGGGCTGACGACGAAAGCCGACCGTTTTCGGCGCACCGACGGCACGCGCATGGGCACGCCGCTCGGCGGCGCGCAGTCGATCCGCTACAACCAGTTCGAGCGCTTGCAGCTTTACGCCAACATCTTCAAGCCGCCGGCCGTGAAGTTCAAAGACTTGGAGGCGGTCATCAATTCGACGATCGAATACAACACGCTGCCCTTCGAAGTGGATATCCACTACGTGCGCGTGACCAACAGCTCGGTTCTGACGGGCATCACGGTGATGCTGCAGAACAAGGACCTGGTTTTCAAGGAAGAAGACGGCCTGCACAAGGCGGTGGCCAATATCTTCGGGCGGCTGACGACGATGACGCGGCGCGTGCATACGACGTTCGAGGATACGGTCAGCGTGCAGACCACCGCCGAGCGCTTGCAGCAGGAGGGCGACCGCGCTTCGATCTACAACAAATCGGAACCGCTGGCGCCGGGCATGTACCGCCTGGAGCTGGTGGTGAAAGATCTGGTCGGCGAGACGATGGGCACGTACCGCACGGCGGTGCGCGTGCCCGAATACGACGACGAGGCGCTGGCGGCGAGCTCGCTGATCCTGGCCGACAAGATCGAGCGCGTTCCGGTGCGCTCGCTGGGCGCGGGGCAGTTCGTGATTGGCAGCTCGAAAGTCCGCCCGCGGCTCAACGACGAGTTCAAACGCAACGAAAAGATGGGCATCTACATGCAGGTTTACAACTTCGGCCGGCATGAAGAAACGCAAAAGCCGGAGGGGCGGATCACCTACCAGATCGCGCGTCTGGACAAACCGGAAGAGTTGCTGCTCGACTTCAGCGAGGACGTGAACGACATCCGCGGCGCTTCGGTGCGGCAGGTGGTGATCGAGAAACTGCTGCCGCTGAGCAGCCTGGAGCCCGGCGAATACCGCCTGAACCTGTTGGTGGACGACGGCATCAAGAACGAGTCGCTGCATCCGACGGCGACGTTCAAGGTGTTGTAGAGGATTTCGTCGATGAAGCCCCCCATGCAAAGCGGCAAAGCGGCTCTCAGAGGCGTCTTGCCGCTGATCGCCGCCGGGGCCGCCGCCTTGGCGGCGGCCCCGGCGGCGCATGCGCAGTTGCGCGGCAGCCTCGGCGGGCTGGTCAGCAATCACGCGGGCGTTCCGCAAATGGGGGCGCTGGTCACGCTGCTGACCCCGGACGGCAGCGAGGCGCGCAAGGCGTACAGCAATGCCGAGGGTACGTTCGAATTTGCGAATCTGCTGCCCGGCGTTTATGGGATTCAGGTGGCGCTGGCGCAGTTCTCGCCGGCGGCGCGCAGCGGTCTCACGGTCAAGGCCGGCGGGCGGACCTACCTCGACGTGAGCCTGCGCGGGCTGTTCGCGAGCCTGCAACTCAACTATGCCGCGGGCAGCGAGATCCGCGACATGACCGACCGCTGGAAGTGGATACTGCGGGCGAACTACTCGCGCCGCAGCGTGCTGCGCATGGCGCCGGACAACGCCGCGTTCGACGAGCGCAACCGCGTGCTGCGGCGCCTGAACGGAACCTTTGCCGACACCCGCGCCTACGCGCAATTGAGCGCGGGGCTGGGGGTGCGCCCCTCGGGTCTGGCCAACCGCTCCGACCTGGGCAGCGCGTTTGCCGTGGCCACTTCGCTTTTCGGCAATCACGATCTGACGGTCAGCGGCAACATGGGCGCGGGCGGCGCGGCGGCAACGGCGCCGCCGACCACGGCGTTCCGCACGACTTATACCCGCGATCTCGGCGCGGCGACGCCGGAAGTAGCCTTGACCGTCCGTCAAATGCAGGCGTCTTCGGCGGCGGCGAACGGCATCTTCGGGTTCGGCGGGGATACGCAGTCGGCGCCGCGTCTGGAAACGATTTCTCTCGAGTTCGGCGACAGCGTCTCGATAAGCGAAGCGACGCGGCTCGAGTACGGCGTACTCTACGAAGCGGTCAATTTCGTGGACCGCCTCGATTTCTTCAGCCCGTATGGGAAGGTGGTTCACGAGATTTCGCCGGAGCGCGAGATATCGGTGAGCTATGCGTCGGGAGTTCCGCCCGCGGCGGTCTCGTCGCCGGCGCGCAGCGAGGCGCTGCGCGGCCAAGTGGACAGCTTGGGCATGTTCCCGCGGATTGCCATGCGCGGCGGACGGCCGACGGTGCAGCGCGCCCAGCATATCGAGATCGCCTACCGCGAGCGGTTCGGCAAGAACATGATCGAGGGCGCGGTTTTTCACGATTCCATCAACGACGTTGCACTGTCGGCGAGGGTTCCCGAAGGCATGTTCGCCGACGGCAACATCGTTCCCGACCTGTTTTCCCGCACTGCGGCGCTGAACGGCGGAACCTATCGGGCGCCCGGTGTGCGCGTTTCGTACGCGCGCAAGCTGCGCGACCGCCTGCAGGCCGCGCTGGGCTACGGACTGACCGGCGTGCTGACGCCCGTCGGCGGCCAAATGCAGACGGCTTCGGCGGATGAATTGCGCAGCATGCTCGATTCCAAGGTCGCGCACATGGTGGTCGCCTCGGTTTCGGTCGGGCTGCCGCGCACGGGCGGCCAAGTGACCGGGTCGCACCGCTGGACGAGCCGGCAGTCGGTGATTCCGGGCGATCTCTACAACGATTTCGCGGCGCGCTCCGACCCGGGGTTGAACGTAAGCATCCGTCAACCGCTGCCTTTCGGCGGCCTGCCGGGCAAGTTCGAAGCCAGCGCGGACTTCCGCAATCTGCTCAAGTCGGGCTACATCCCGCTGCAGGCGATGGACGGCCGCATGATCTACCTGCTGCAGGCCATACGCAGTTACCGCGCGGCGCTGAGCTTCATCTATTGACCGCGGGAGTTTGCGCATTCCAAGCCGGGAGAGACATGGAAAATCGTCGTGAATTCGCGCGCGTTGCGGGCGCAGCCGCTTTGGCTTTTCCCGCCGCACTGGCGGCCAAAAAGGAATGGACGACCTTGCGGGTCGTGGTGCGGGACGAGAAGGGCCGCCCGGTGCCCCGCGCCTCGGTGATCGTTCGCGAATTGAAAGGCAAGCAGCTCAAGAAGTTCGGCGCCACGTTCGAGCTCAAGACGAGCATGGAAGGCAGCGCGCCGGTTCCGCCTCTGCCGCGCGGGCACGTCATGGTGCAGGTCATCAGCAAGGGATTCAAGACCCACGGCGAGCGGCTCGAGCTTTCCGAACTGGAGCAGACCCTGACCGTCAAGCTCGAACCTCCGCAAGCGCAGCACTCGATACACAAGAAATGAAGCGCGGCGGCGAGCCGTACGCGGCCGGCGCGGCGGACGCGGACGGAAATCGAAACAGAGGCGCCTCCATGCGTTTGTTTGCAGCCTTGGAACTCAACGCGAAGGTGATCGCCAATCTTACCGATCTGGTGCATCGTCTCGGGCCGATTTCGCCGGTCACGTGGATTCACCCCGAAAACATGCACGTCACGCTGAAATACATCGGCGATTGGGACGAGAATCGGCTGGACGACCTGATCGAGGCTCTCAGGGTAGTGCGTCTCAAGGTTACGGTGAACGTGCCGCTGGCGGGATTGGGTTATTTCCCTTCGAGTCGCAACCCGCGCGTTTTCTGGGTAGGAGCGGAAAATACGCCGCCCTTGCGGCAACTGGCCAGCGCGGTGGACGCGGTGCTGGCTCCGCTGGGCGTCACGCCGGAAGTCCGGCCCTATACCCCGCACCTGACTTTGGGCCGCATGAAAGCGGGGCAGGATTTGACCGAGATGCACGAAGCGATCGAAGAATTGCCCAGCCGCGATTTCGGCTCCATTACGCCGGATCGGTTCGTGCTTTTCGAGAGTACGCTGACTCCGGAAGGGGCGATCTACCGCAAGGTCAGGGAGTTTCCCTTCCTTGCCGGCCGCGAATGAAGGCGCTGAACCGCCGCGCGCGGCCCGCTGCTACCAACCGATTTCGCGTCCGGCGTTCTCTTTTTCGAGGTATTCGATCAGAGGCTCGAAGTAATCGAGCATCGCCCGGGTCGAGATTTCTTCGCCGGTCTTTTCCTTGATGACCTCGCGCCAGTCGCGGGTTGCGCCCAGACTGAGCAAATCCCACAGGAAAGCGCCGACTTCCTTGTTGCCGTAGTAATTGCAATCGCGCGGGTCTTGCTTGAGGATGTTACGGGCGATGTAGGTGTGAATCTGGTACTTGATGACGAAGGCCATCGCGTAATCGTAGTATTGCGCCGGGTCGTCGGAGACGTGCGTTTTCGTGCAGGCGTCGCAAAACTCCTCGCCGCGGGCGGACGGCGGCTCGATCCCCTGGTAGCGCCCGGCGTATTCCCACCAAGTCTTGTTGAATTGGTCGATGGGGATGTTCTTTTCGTAAAGGTCATGCTCGAAGAACGACATCGTGCCGGCGGAGAAGGGGATGAAGACGACGGCCTGATCGAGAGCTTCGTCGAGCAGCCAGGCGATCTCGTCGATTTGAGCATCGTCGTCGAGCAGGCCGATCTCCTT
This sequence comes from Bryobacterales bacterium, assembly GCA_965242705.1. GTDB lineage: Bacteria > Acidobacteriota > Terriglobia > Bryobacterales > UBA6623 > CATQHP01. The sequence goes on along the minus strand of OZ251486.1, from coordinate 1,108,132 downwards.
GAGGTAGGCGGGACGGCGCGCGGCGATGCCGATCAAATCGCCGACGGCCTCATGGAAGGCGCGGTTCGCGCCGCCGCGCAGCATCAGCGGAACATCGGCCTCGGTGTAAGCCAGATAGTAGTAGATGTGTCCCAACTCGTGGTGTGTGGTCTCGAACCAGCGCCAGTTGCTCTCGACGCTCATCAACGAGCGGACATCCATGCCGAGGTCCATGTGCCACGCCGACGCGTGCGTATTCTTCTTGCGTTCGGAGACGGCGGAGACGGGGTAGAGATCGGATTTCGCGTAGAAGGAATCGGGCAGCGGCGGCATGCCCATCGAGGTGTAGAACGCTTCGGCCTGCTTGACGATCCACTCGGGTTCCCTGTCTTTGACCAGCTCGTCGAGATCGACGCCGGCGGCGAGGCCGGGCCAGGCTTGCGCCCAGCGGTTGCCAATCCAGTGAGCGGGGATTTTTTCCGGCGGCCGCCGGCCGTAGCGCTCGGCAAGGCGGTGCTTCGCCCAAGTATGGACGTGGCGGTAAAGCGGGCTTGAATCCTCGTTGAAGCGCTCCATCATGGCCATCATTTCTGCGACGGTCATGCCGTAATCGGCGACTTGCAGGGCGAAAAACGAGTCGTAGCCCATCTCTTGCGCGAGCCGGTTGCGCAGGTCGCGCAACTCGGCGAGTCCTTGTTTGAGCGCGGGACCGGTCTGTTTGGAAACTTCCCAGATATGCCGGCGCTCGACTTCGTCCCGCGAATTGACCAGGATGTTGTCGATTTCGTTGGCGGTGACCGTCTTGCGGCAGCGTTCGCCCGCTCTGTCGGCGCAGAACTCGAACGAGTCGAGCACCGCCCCTTGGCGCGCCTCGGCGGCGACGCGGGCATCGACTATATTGGGGACGGTTCCCGGGTACTGCGCCGCGGCCAGCAGGACCTTTTCCAGCCGGCGCACGGTCACCGGGTCGAGCCGGTCTTTCTGCGCCAGCAGCGCCTTGGCCGACTCGATAACCCACACGTTGCCGTCGAACGCCGCCATTGAGCGCTCCGCGCCGATGCGCTCGCCGACGTGGGCGTCGGTCACGTCGGTCATCGACTTCCAGTAGGCCTCGGAAGTAATGGAGTAGAGCGGGGCGAGAAGGTTCTCGTAGATATTCAGGAACTCCTCGGCCTGCTGTTGGGCGGACGGCCCGCCGCAAGAGGCAAGCAGCAGGCAGGCGGCAAGAGCGCGCAGAGCTTTCATGGGTTCATTCTACGGCAGCGGAAGGCTGCCGCCCGAACCGTATTTTACGGCTGCGCGTCTTCTTCCGCCTCGACGTGCCAGACGATTTGCTGCATATCGGTTTTCGGCGGCGGCGGCCAGTGGTGGCCGCGCTGGCTCGACAGGCCGCGGTTGGCGCCCGGGCGGAAGCGGTGGTCGGGGCGGCCTTGCAGGCGGCCGTCCGCGGCCCAGGCTTCGTCGCCGCCGTAGAGTCGGCCGATCAAAATCGCGGTCAGCTCTTCGAGCGCCGCGGCGTGGGCGGCTTCTCCGGCCAGATCGCGCAATTCGCGCGGGTCGGCCTCGACGTCGAACAGTTGCCGCCGATTGCCCGCCGCGTAGTAGATGAGCTTGTAGCGGCCGCGGCGGATCATGCGCGTGGCGTGATCTCCCTCGCCGACCTCGCCGTAGAGCCAATCGCGGCGCGTTTCGCCGACCAGCGAGAGCCCCTCGACCGACGCGGGGATATCGATCCCAGCCAAGTCGAGCAGAGTAGGCATGACGTCCTGCCAGCCGGCGATGCGCTTGTCGATGCGCCCGACGCCCGTCCGCTTGCAGCCCGCCGCGCCGGACAACACCAGCGGGACGTTCGCCGACGGCTCGTAGAACAATTTCTTGGCCCACATGCCGTGATCGCCGAGCATGTCGCCGTGGTCGGAAGTGAAGCAAATAACCGTATCGTCGAGCAGGCCTTCCTCGCGCAGCGTGCCGATAACGACACGTATCTGGTGATCGATATGCGTACACAAGGCATAGAACGCCTTGCGCGCGGCGCGGATCTGAAGCGGCGTCATATGCGCGGCGCGGGCGCGGACCGCCTGCAGCGAGTAGGGCAGATCGCCCGACGCCCATTCGCCGCTGCACGGCTCGCCGACATCCGCATCGTCGTACATCGCAAGGTAGGCCGGCAGCGGAACCAGAGGCGGATGCGGATGGCGGCAGGAAAGAAACCAGAAGGCCGGCTTGCCGCGGTCGCGGCGCTTGATCGCGCGCACCATCTGCGCGGCCGCCCAATTGGTGGCGTGCGTATCCTCGGGCAGGTGCCACGGGCGGGTGTTGTAGTCGTTGTTGCTCATCCCGTGGTCGAATTGCCGGCCGGCAAAGCCGCGGTCGCCCAGAAACATCTCGTAATCGTCGATGACGCCGTATTGGGTGCGCCCTTCCTCGTCGAGGATCACGTCGTCGAATCCGATGCGGCTGCGCTGCGGATAGACGTGCAGCTTGCCGACGGCCCAGGCTTGGTAGCCCGCGTCCCGAAAGGTTTGCGCCAAGGTCGGCAGGTCGGGCATCGGCTTGGTCTCGCCGAAATCGCGGTCGCCGTGCGTTCGCGGGCTGACGCCGGTCATCAGCGTACGCCGCGCGGGAATGCAGACAGGGCATTCGCTGTAGCAGTTGGTGAAGCGCACGCCACCGCGGGCGAACTCGTCGATGGTCGGCGTCAGGATCGACGGATGCCCGGCCGCGCCCAGCAGGGCGGCTGGCCAATGGTCGGTCGTAATCAAAAGGACATTCGGCTGTCGGGGCATCTGCGTTCCATGAAAAACGCCGGGGGGGCTCCCGGCGGGCGGGGCCGCCGCTGGCGGAAGCTAGTGGGAGTCGAACCCACCTTTGACGCATAACGCCAAACAACGGTTTTGAAGACCGCACCCGACACCGGCCGAGATTAGCTTCCGCGAAAACGATTCTAGCAGCCGGCGTTGTATGCTTGGATGTTCGGGGGAATCGCATGGCGGAATACGACGCAATCGCCGAACAGTACAAGGAATCCAAGCGGCTGCCCTTTCGCGAAGCCATCGAGCGGCGCACGCTGTTCGACCTGCTGGGGGACGTTCGCGGGAAAACAGCGATCGACATGGCCTGCGGCGACGGCTTCTACACGCGCCTGCTCAAACAGGCCGGAGCCGCCGCGGTTACGGGGGTCGATCTCTCTGCTGAGATGATTCGGCTGGCTGAAGAAGAAGAAAGGGCGCGTCCCTTGGGCTGCGCCTATTTGCAGCGGGACGCCGCCGCCTTCGAGCCGGCCGAGGCCGTCGATCTGGTCGTGGCCATGTATCTGTTGAACTACGCCCGAACCGAAGAGCAGCTTCGCCGATTCTGCCGGGTCTGCTACGACGCGCTGCGGCCGGGCGGACGTTTCGCCGGCGTCAACGACAACGTGCGCAATCCTCCGCGGGGAAGCGGGCTTTGGGCAAAATACGGCTTCGAGCGCTCGTGCCCCTTTCCCCCGAAAGAGGGCGACGCGATCCTGTACGCGATCGTCAACCCGGACGGCAGCCGATTCGAGTTCAACAATTTCTATCTCTCTCCCGAGACTTACCGCGGCTCCTTCGAATGGGCGGGCTTCCACGATTTTCAATGGGTCGATCTGTCGCTGCGCCCGGACGAGCGGAACAATCCCTTCTGGGACGACTTCATGACCAACCCGCCGATTACCGCCTTTTCGGCGTCGAAACCGTGAGGCGCAAGCACTGAAGAAGCCGCAGCGCCGCTGCCGGCATGCATCACGCCGCGAGCCGCTCGATTTTGCGGCGAAGGTCGTTTTCCGCATCGAGCGAAGCCACCGCCGTCCCGGCCACGTTGGTCAGCCGGGCAAGGTCGAGCCGGGGAATCTCCTGCTGATTGTCGAACACGATAACGGATTCGAAGGAAAGATTGTGAAGCAGGAAATGCGCCGGCATGATTGTCGTCAGCCGCGCCTTGTCGCGGTTGGGAACGCCATAGAGAAACACGGGTGTGTCTTGCCGGCCTTCGAGTCGGTAGTCAACGGGGTAATTATTGCCATCCGGAACACCCGCCGGTATGTAGTCCGCATCGATCTTTTCCTCGCCGACTATCGAGAACAGCAAGGTTTTCAGGTCTTCGTAAAACGAAGAGGCCGTGCGCTCGCGGCTGAGGAAAGTCAGATCGTAGAGTTTCGTCATCGCTTGGCCAAACCGGAAAAGTGAGTCGGCGATTCCATCAGGCGGCGCCTCGATGGAAAAAACGCCTTCATCCTCTTTGATTCCGACGTCACAAGTCGATCTCCGCGTCCGGTTCGCCTGCGGCCAGCGCATTCATCCAGGCGAGGCAGAGTTCCTGCGAACGGTAGCGGCGGTAAGCTGCCGTTTCCCGGCGTTCGACGATAGGAAAGGTCGAGAAGACGTAGCGCGCGTCCGCGCGGTCGGTAACGCCGTAGAGGTGAAAGAAAACGGCGTCGAGCTTGGCGCGCAGACGCATGCGGCGGTCTTCGCTCCAGCGGAAGGGCGGCCCCGCGGCGCCCGACTCGTCCACGTAACCCATATCGCATGCGAACGGCGCCATGTCGTGGGCGGTGTAGGTCAACTCCAACACGGCCTCGCGGACGATCTCGCCGGCCGTTTTCTGACCGAAACGGACGGTTTCGTAACTCTCCGGCGGCACGACGGGCAGTTGTTCGACGATGTACCAGTTGAGATGCTGCCCCTGAATTTTCTGGCGGGCGACATAATCGAACGGAACGGAGTTGAAATTGGCGAGCAAGACAGCGGCGCCCGCGGCTGTTTGCCGCTCGTCTTCATCCATCGAAAGAACGGGAAGCGTATTCCCTGCGCCGACGCCGGGGATCAACGCCGCAATCATCGAGCGCATATTGGTCGGCGCGGTCACGTCCTTGAACACAAGCAGATATGGCGCACCCGGAAACGACGTTTTGTTTTGCAATACCCAGAATTGCGGATTGGGCGTCCAGTCCGGATTCTGATGCTGCGCCAAGTTAGCCGACTCGGGCTGCGCGGGCCGGTGCAGGTTCTCAGGATTGACGACGATGCTTGCGGCGCGGTGGTCGAACGCCTGCACCATCTTGCCCTCGTAGAGCGGAACCCAATCGCCATCCGGACTGCAGTAGCGGTTGCCGCCAATAGGCCAAGCGCCTTCCTTTTCTTCAAGCTCTTCGCGCGTGCGAAACAGGCCGGAATCAATCGACATATCGAACATGCGGCTGTATTGCACCGACCACGCCTTCACTTTTTCATCTGACGAGCGGTCGACCAGCACCGGCAAACGGCCGTAGATCGCCGTTGTCAACTCGGCGTTGCGGCGGGAGAAAAATACCGGCGCCGTGCCCGTGTTCGGGTTGACTCGGGCAAAGTCCGCCATAGTCAACGGGAAGCGGCGCTCGGGGTCATCGAGCTCGGATACATCCTGGAGGAAAAAAGCGCATTGCGCGGGACCGGACATTGGGGACGGGCTTGCAACGAAGGCGCAAAATTTAAAGCTGTTATGCACGTCCGGGAAAAAAGGCTGCTCGTCGTAGCGCGTGCGGCGGTTCTCGAAATCGTAGAGCGCGCGCAGCCGCCCTTGCGTCGCCACTCCCTTGAAGAACTGCTCCGCCGTCTTGTCGGAAGCGATGCCGGACGGCGTGAGCAGTCCAACTACGCCGTCCGGCTTGACGAGAGTCATTGCCCGCTCGACAAAGAGCGCATACAAGTTCAGTTCTCCGAAGGCGAGTAGCGGGTAATCGCCGCATGTCCGCGCAACCCGTGCGGCAGCTTCCGCTCGGCCTCTTGCATTATCGAACTCGACAGCCGTCGATTCGCCGCGTTTCCGCAATGCCGCGACCATGTGCTTGCGGTCGGCAGCGCGCCGGGCCAAGGCGACCTTGCGGTCCCGCGCTGCGAACCACTCAACCGGCTCAAGCCTCATTCGGTCCCAGGGCGGATTGCCGATCACGGCGTCGAAACCGCCCTGCAGTTGCTCGCTTTCCCAGTCCGACCACACGCCGGGAAACACTGCCTGCCAGTTGAGGAAGCGTTCCTCGTCAACGAGAGTCCGCGCCGCCGCCAACAATCCGGCGAACCTCTTGCCGTCCGGGTTCTCTTGCGATGCCTCGGTTTTCCCCAAGGCGATGTCGATGGGATCGCCGAACACGCCCATCAAGTAGGAACAAAGCGCCGCTTTGTCTTCCCGTCCGCGAACGTCCAGCCAGTCGAAGGCGTGAATCAGGGAGAGGAAAGCGTCCAGTGGCGCCGTCATTTCCTCGACCTCGGCGAAAATTTCAGCGGAGAGGTGCGCCTCGGCGATTTCGGCGTCGGTCAGTCCCTCGATAATCCTCATGGGCTCCGCCGAACGGGTAGCCCGACTCAGCGGCCCGCGCAGAAAGAGCGCTCCGCCCTCGCTTTCCGCCTTGTCTATCGCGCCGCGCACCCAAGCGCCGAACAGGCTGTCGCCGCAGCGCAGATGGTGATCGAGGAAACTCAAGGGAGCGCCGACGGTGAAGGTGTGCAGCCAGAGCGAGACCTTGGCCAACTCCACAGCCATGGGGTTCTTGTCAACTCCGTAAACACAGCGCTTGAGCACCATGCGCCGGACGATGTGGCGGTCGTCGAGTTGTTCGGCATCGACGGTCCAGCCGCGTTCCTCGGCGTTGGCCGTGATCGTGTTGCGGATAACGTCGATCCGTTCGGTCAATGGGGAAATGTAGTCGTCCGACGAAGCCTCGGCTTCCGCTATGGCCGCAAGCACCCGGTCGGCGAGATAATCCACGAGATTGACCAGAAAGTGCCCGGAACCCATGGCCGGATCGCAGATTTTCAACTCCAGCAACTTCTCGGCCGGGTCCAGTCGTTTCAATCGGCTTATCCTGTCCTCCGCGGGCAATCCGTTTGCGGCAAGCTCAGCGGCCTTCGCGTCGAAGGCTTCCTTGCGCGTCCGCACCAGCGGCTCGATCGTTTCCGCGACGATCAGGCCGACCAGATCGTCGGGCGTGTAGTAGCTTCCCGATCCCTTGCGGGCGAAGACGTTCGGACGCACCGCGATCCCGCCGCCGCCGCGGACGATTTCGTGTTCGAGAAGGCGCTCGTAAATCGACCCGAGTTGCTGAACGCCGAGGTCTCGGTAATTGATGTAGCGCCGACCGGCGGGCGTTTTCTCGAACGAAAGCGCGTCGATGACGTCGGCCATGACGCGGTCGCCGAGCCGGATATCGACGAGCAAGGGCGTACGCCCGCGGTCGAAAAGCCCGCCGTTGTAGGGCGGCAGCCCGATTGCAGCATCGCCTTCGTCGATGGCCCGGCAAAGGTCATCTACGGCAGACCAATACCGGGCGGCGGTTTCGGAAAATACGTCGTTGCGGTTCTTGCGCCGCATGACGTCGCCGCGCACTCTCTCGCGCAGCGCGTAATCGTCGTAGCGCGCATCACGCATGGGCAGCAGATCGCGGTCTTCGGCGTAGAGGATGAACAGCAAGCGGTAGAGCAGGATCAAGGCCGCTTCGCGCACTTCCGGCAAAGGCGCATGCGGCGCGGCGTCGGCAATGGCGCGGGCAAGCTGAGGAAAAACGTCTTCGAAAACCAGATCGGAAATGCCGGCGGCGACGCGCTGTTCATGGAACCGGTTTTCTTCGATGGCGCGTTGATGGAACGTGCGCCGGTCGGCGGGGCCGGGAAGGAAAGCCTCCCGCCGGAAGACTAACGCGAAAACGGTCAGCCAATGGCGGCGGCCGTCTTCGTCCAAAGCGAACAGTCCGCCGTTGTGACCGGGAATATCGAGGAGCGCAGCGAGATCGCTCTCGAAAAACTGTTCCGAAACCGAACGGGCGCCGGAGAAATAGAGCCGCCAGTGCGCGCCGTTGGTGAGGATGCCCCAACGCAATTTGCCGGTCGTCAGATCGTCCGCGCGGCGCAGATAACGGAGCATCTGCGTCGAGGGCGCGGTTTCTTCGCCGCGCCGTCCGGAACGGCGGTCGAGCGGACGCAGCCAGCGCTTGGACTCGACGATCGCGGCGCCGATCTCGTAGCGCTTCCATTCCTCGGTGAAGAGGTTGGCTCGTTCTTTCTGCGTATGGTCAAGGAACAATAGACCGTCGGGCACGTCATCCCGGCCGCGGGCGCTGAGGTTCTGCTGCCACAGGGCGGCCGTCCACCCGAGGCGTTCAAGAACGGGGCGGATCAGGTCGTCTTCGGTCTGGCTCTCGTTCGGCGACTGCCTGAACGGAAAACGCTCGAATATCTCTCGGAGATCGTTTTCGAGAGTATCGAGGGTTTCGGGGTCGAGGTTCCGCCAGTCCGTTGATTCGGCTATGGTTTCCCGCAGGAAATCGTTGGCGAACAGACTGCCGCGAAAGATGCGCCCGTTGTTCACGCGCCGGTAACCCCTGGATTGCCGCCGTTCATGCCGCTGCGCGCCTCTCTAGGCGATGTGCGCGCCCTGGGTTTCCACGTAAACCGCGTAGAGGCTTTGGCTTGCCGTCATGAAGAGGCGGTTGCGCTTGGCGCCGCCGAAGCAGACGTTCGAGCAGATTTCGGGCAGCTTGATCAGGCCGATGCGGGCGCCGTCCGGGGCGAAGACGTGGACGCCGTCGTAGCCGCCGCCCACCCAGCCGGCCGACGACCAGATGTTGCCGTCGATATCGCAGCGGATGCCGTCGGCGTTGCCGGCTTGGTCGAAACCCTCCATCTTCATTGAAACGAAGCGCTTGCCGCCGGTCAGCTTGCGCCCTCCGGCCACGTTCCAGACCTTGATTTCGCGCTCCGCCTCGGGGTAGTGGGAAGCGCCGGTGTCGGCAATGTAGAGCTTCTTGTAGTCGGGCGAGAAGCAGAGGCCGTTGGGCTTGTAGATTTCGTCGGTGACCATCTCCATCTTGCCGCTTTGGCCGTCGATGCGGTACACGGCTTCCTTGATTTCGAGCGGCCCCTTGTTGCCTTCGTAGTGCATCAACGACCCGTAGCCGGGGTCGGTGAACCAGATGTTGCCGTCGGGATCGACGACAACGTCGTTGGGGGCGTTGAGGCGCTTGCCCTTCCAGGCGTCGGCCAGAACGGTGACCGAGCCGCTGTGCTCATAGCGCACCAGGCGGCGGTTGCCGTGCTCGCAGGAAAGCTGGCGGCCCTGCCAATCGAACGTGTTGCCGTTGGAGTTGCCCGATGGGCTGCGGAACGTGCTGACGTGGCCGTCTTCCTCAAGCCGGCGAAGCTGCACGTTGTTGGGGATGTCGGAATAAACCAGGTAACGGCCGACGGCGTTCCAGGCCGGCCCCTCGGCCCACAGCGTGCCGACGTGCAGGCGCTGGATCGGCGTATTGCCGAGCTTGTATTTGTCGAAGCGCTTGTCGAGCGAAACGATGTCGGGATCGGGGTAACGGATCGGGTTAACGTTGGTCCAGTCGCGCTGAGCGCGGGCGGACGGCGCAGCGGCGGCGGATGCAGCGGCGGCGCACAGAAAGGAACGGCGATTCATGGCTGGATTCGGCATCGCGAAAAAGACTTTAGCAGAACCCGGCGGCGGTTTCGCAACCCGCTCTGCGAACGCCGCGGCAAAGCCGGCTCGAATCCAGGCATAGAGCTACACTGTTTGCGTGATACGAACGCTTTTTCTTCTGCTGTGCTTGGCGGTTCCGCTGCCGGCGCAATTGCCCGCGAACGACAGCCGCAATACGAACATCCGACACACGGACGCACATTACGCCATGCGCGATTACGCCCGCGCCGAGTGGCGGGCTCGCGCGGCGCTCCTCCGCGAACGAATCCTTTTCTCGGCGGGGCTGCTGCCGCTGCCCGAAAAGACGCCGCTGAACCCGCGGGCCGGCGGCAAGACCGCGCACCAAGGCTACTCCGTCGAGAACGTTTTATTGGAAACGTACCCGGGCTATTACCTCGGCGGCAACCTTTATCGGCCGGCCGGCGAGACGGGGCCGTTTCCGGCGGTCGTCTCGCCGCACGGACACTGGCGTTACGGACGTTTCGAGAACACGGAACTCGGCTCGATTCCAGCGCGCGCCGCCAATCTGGCCCGGCAGGGCTATGTCGTTTTCACCTACGACATGGCGGGCTGGAACGACACGATGCAGACGCCGCACGGGTTCGCCGGGCCGCGCGAGGAGTTGTGGCTGGTCGGAACGCTGGGGGTGCAATTGTGGAACAGCATCCGCGTCGTCGATTACCTGACGTCGCTGCCGGACGTCGATGCAAGCCGCATCGCGGCCACCGGCGCCTCCGGCGGAGCGACGCAGACGTTTCTGCTGGCGGCGGTCGATGAACGCATCGGCTACGCCGCTCCGGTGAACATGGTGTCGTTCATCATGCAGGGCGGCTCGGTTTGCGAGAACGCGCCGCTGTTGCGGGTCGATACGCACAACGTGGAATTCGCGGCGTTGTTCGCGCCGAAGCCGATGATGCTCGTGGCGGCTACGGGAGACTGGACGGTCAACACGCCGCGCGAGGAATTTCCGGCGGTGCGGTCGATCTACCGCCTGCTCGACGCGGAAGCGAACGTCGAGTCGCAGCAGTTCGACTCGCCGCACAACTACCACCGGGAAAGCCGCGAGGCCGTGTACCGCTTCCTCGGCAAGCACGTCCTCGGGGACGCCGACGCTTCCCGTTTCGAGGAAAGCCCCGTGCGTCCCGACGGGGTAACGCAGCGGCTCAACCTGTTCAACCGCACGCTGCCGGAGAACGCGCTCAGCCTCGATGAGTTCGTGCGCCAGAGAATCGCCGCCGCCGAGGCCGCTACGCTGCGGCTTGCCCCGAACGATGCGCGGACGCTCGAACGCGCCAAGCGGGAATTCCGCCGGCGTCTGCGGTCGGCGCTGTTGGTCGAAAGCCCCGCGCGGGAAGACATCGTTTTCAACGCCGAGGCGGACGGACGGCTTGCGATCGGCCGCCGCGGAGTCGGAGACCGCATTCCCGCAAGACTCTGGAACGCGGACGCCGGCGGGACGCCGACCCTGCTGCTCTTCCCGGGCGGCAGCGCCGAAGCGGCGGCTTCCGAGCTGGGCAAGATGCTGCTCGCGGCGGGCGGACCGCTGCTGGCCGTCGATGCGTTCCAGACCGGCGCGGCCGTTGCCGCGCGCGATATCGCCGGCGCGGGCCGCTCCGCGGAAAAGTATTTCCGTGTTTTCAACCGCACCGACGACGCCAACCGCGTTCAGGACGCGCTCACGGCCCTCGCCTTCCTGCGCAAGAAAACCGGTTCGGAAACCGTGAATCTGGTCGGCGCCGGCCGGGCCGGTCTGTGGGCTGCGTTGGCCGCGGCGCTGGATGAAGGGTCGCTGCAAATCGCCGCCGACCTCGACGGATTCGATGTTTCCAACGATGCGGAATACGTCGAAAAGTTGTCGATTCCGGGGCTGCGGAGGGCCGGCGACTTCCGCGCGGCGGCAGTGCTGCTTTCCGCGCGGCGGGCGTTGCTGCACAACGCGCACGACGCCTTTCCATCGGCTTGGTGCGAAGCGGCGTTCGCTGCCGCGGGCAACGCGGACGGGCTCGCGCTGACGGGCGGCGAGGCCGAGCCGGAACGGATCGCCGCTTGGCTGCAAGGCCGCCCGTAGCGCCGCCGGGTGCGACACTATAACCCTATGCCCTATGACGAGGCCGGCAACCGCGGGCGCATCGCCAAGCTGCAAGCGAAAGGCGTGGACGCTTGGGGGCCGGAACGGGTTTACGTGGGCGCCGAGGTCAACATCGACTGGATCGAACCCGGCGCGGAAATCCGCTGCGCGACGCTCGCCGGCAACGCCCTGCGCATCGCGCGGGGAGCGAAAATCGGGACTTCCGGCCACGCCTTGGTCGAAAATTGCCAGATCGGACGCGGCGCGATGCTGGGCGCGGGGAGTTACCGGGAAGCAACGCTGCTCGAGGGCGCGCGCGTTCGCGGGTTCGCCGAATTGCGTCCCGGAACCCTGCTTGAAGAGGAAGCCGACGCGGCGCATTCGACGGCCTTCAAGAACACGATTCTCACGGCAGGCTGCGTCGCGGGCTCGGTAATCAACTACTGCGACATTTTCATGAGCGGCGGCTCCTCGCGCGAGGATCACTCGGAAATCGGTTCCGGGGCCATCCATTTCAACTTCGACCCGCGCGGCGACAAATGGGGCAGTCTGGTCGGCGGCGTGCGGGGGCTGCTGCTGCGCTCGGCTCCGGTGTTCGTCGGCGGGCAGTGCGGAATCGTCGGCCCGGTGCATATCGACTTCGGCGCGGTGACCGCCGCGGGCTCCATCGTGCGCAAGGACATAGGCGCGGGCGTCGTCTATTTCAGGAATGCGGGGAACGCCGAAATAGCGGGCTTCGACCGCGAAGTCTATGCCGGGCTGAAACGCAAGTTCCTGACGACGGCCAAATTGATCGGCAACCTGTGGGCTTTCGATCGCTGGTACGAAACCGTCCGCCTGCCGCACGCCGCGGAGCATGAGAAACCGTTTTACGAGGCCGCCCGCGCGCAGGCCGCGGCGCATCGCCGGGAACGCATCCGGCGTCTGGAAAAGCTCGTCGGGAAGTTGCCGCGGTCTGCCGCGAAACTGGCTGCTGGCGGCGACGCCAAGCTCAGGGCGTGTCTGCCGGAGCACCGCTTGTTGATGGAACGTTGGCCGGTCATGGCCGAGATGCTGTCCGCGCAGCCCGATTCGCCGGGGCCGCCGCGGGACTTCATCGAAAGCTACGGCGAAGCGCGGGCGGCGGGCCGGAACCATGCCGAAGCGGTGCGCGGTTGCCAAGCGGGAGCCGCCGAAACGGCCGCGTGGCTGCAGTGCATAGTCGGAAATGTATTGAAAAACACAGAGGCGGCGTTTTCATCGGGCGAAAAAGCTTGACGGCTCTCTCGGCCGGGTGTATAAAAGAAGCAGCCTTCCGAGGCTAACACTTGAAAATGAAAGGAGGTTAACCATAGAACCACCGATCGCGAATGGGCGGTCACGTACGAAAACCGGGGCGCAACGGAGACTCGAACCGATTTTTCGTTGACCGGCGGCAAACCGAAATCGTCGCAAAACATGCGAACCCGGGCGCAAAGCCCGCCGGCTGCCGGCAGCTTCGGAACAGACGTGGCCGCTCTTTCCTTTTGGCTCCGGGCTTGACTGCGGCGGCGGCAATCCGTCAGTCTGAGAAACCGTGAAGCCGCGCAACCCAAACGCCGTTTTCGCCGCTGCCCTCCTGTTCGCATCGTGCGGCGGCGCTCCTCCCGAAAGCAGAGACGAACGCCCCAACATCGTCCTGATCATGACCGACGATCAGGGCTGGGCGCAGCTTGGCGTCCACGGGGACGAAGTGCTGCGTACCCCGCATCTCGACAAGCTGGCCGGCGAAAGCGTGGAGGTGACCCGCTTCTACGTGTCGCCGGTTTGCGCCCCTACGCGGGCCGCGCTGATGACGGGGCGCTACAACTACCGCACCGGCGTCGTCGATACTTATCTGGGGCGGGCGATGATGGATCCGGCCGAAACGACCCTTGCCGAAATGCTGGGGGCGGACGGCTACCGCACGGGCATTTTCGGCAAGTGGCATCTCGGCGACAACTATCCGCAGCGCGCGGTCGATCAGGGCTTTCAGGAAGCCGCGGTGCATAAGGGCGGCGGCATCGGGCAGCCGTCGGACCCGCCCGGTTCGGACTATTTCGACCCGATCCTGTTCCACAACGGCGAACAGAAGCAGTACGCGGGCTATTGCACCGACGTGTACTTTGATGAAGCGATCCGCTGGATCGGCGGCGGAGGCGGGGAGCCGTTCTTCGCCTACATCCCAACCAATGCGCCGCACTCGCCGTATCTCGTGCCCGATTCCTACCGCGAGCACTACGCCGCGCAGGGCTTGAACGACAAGGACGCGCGCATCTACGGCATGATCGAGAACATCGACGACAACGTCGGCAAGCTGCTCGCGCATCTGGACCGAACGGAGCAGGCCGAAAACACGATCTTCATCTTTATGACCGACAACGGCCCGACGACGCGGCGCTACCATGCCGGGCTGCGGGCGCAGAAGGGAAGCGTTTACGAAAACGGCATTCGCGTACCGTTTTTCTTCCGCTGGCCGGCTCGACTGGCGCCGCGCAAGGTTGACGGCCCCGCGGCGCACATCGACGTCGCGCCGACGCTGCTGGCCGCCGCCGGAGCCGCCGCGCCCGAGGGACTGCGCTTCGACGGCATCGACATCATGCCGCAACTCGAGGGCAAAAGCGCGGCCCAAACGGAGCGAACTTACTACGTGCAAGCGCACCGCGGCAACCAGCCGCAGATCTATCGGGCTTTCGCCGCGGTAACCCGGCGGTACAAGCTGACGCAGCCGCTGAGCTTTGCCAAGCCTCCGCCGGCGGACGCCCCGCTGGAGCTTTACGACTTGCTCGCCGACCCGGCGGAAGAAAACAATCTGGCCGACGAAAAGCCCGAAATCGTTGCGCGAATGAAGGCGGGTTACGAAGCCTGGTTTGCCGACGTCTCCGCGTCGCGCGGCTACCATGCCGTCCGCTTTTCAATCGGCAGCGAGCGGCAGCCGGCGGTGACGTTGACGCGGCAGGACTGGCGCATGAAAACCGCCGACGGCTGGGGCCGCAAGGAAAAGGTCATCGGCGCGTGGGAAGTCGATTGCGAGTCCGCGGGGCCTTACGACATCGCGCTCACCTTCGCCGAACCCGCAGCGAAAGCGGGCAGCGCCGAGATCGCCTTCGGCGATTTCCATGCTGCGGCGCCGGTCGCGGCGGGAGCCGAGACTGCCCGGTTCGAAGGCGTGGCGCTGACGCCGGGCGAGGGGGCGTTCGAAGCGCGGCTGGTAATCGACGGCGAGGCGCGCGGCGTCTGGTTCGTCGATATCGCCAAGCTGTGACCGGCGGGCGGCGGCGGCCGCATCGAGTACCGCCCCGGTCAGGTGTTCACCGAGCCGCCGTCCACGGCCAGCGTCTGTCCGGTGACGAAATCGCTGTCTGACGAGGCAAGAAAGAGCAGCGCTCCAATCAGATCTTCGGGGTAGCCGCGGCGCTTCAGCGCGCGGCTCGCCAAAACGCCTTGCTCGGCCCTCTCGACGTGCTCGCGGTTTTGCAGGATGCTGTCGCTGAGGATCAGCCCCGGCGCCAGCGTATTGACGCAAATGCCGTGCGCGCCAAGCTCGCGGGACAACGCGCGGGTCAGCGACAGAACGGCGCCCTTCGAAACGATGTAGTGCAGCATCAGCGGCGGCTGCCCCTTGTACGCCGAGCCGGAAGAGATGTTGATAATCTTGCCCGAGCCCTGCGCGATCATGCGCGGGCCGACGTGCTTGGCCGTCAGAAAACTGCCGCGGACGTTGACGGCCATGATCCTGTCCCACAAATCGACGTCGATGTCCTGAAACTCAACGAGCGGAAGCGCGGCGAAAACAGCCGCGTTATTGACCAGGATATCGATGCGCTCGAAGCGTTCGACCGCGGCGGATACGAGCGAGCGCACAGCTTCTTCGTCGCTGACGTCGGCGGCGCGGTACAGCGCTTCGCCCCCGGACTGCCGGATTTCGCCGGCAAGCCCGGCGCCGTCGGCCACGTCGGTGATAACGACGCGCGCCCCCTCGGCGGCCAACGCGCGGCAATAGACCGCGCCCAGCCCCTTCGCGCCGCCGGTAACGATTGCCGTTTTGCCTTCCAGCCTGCCCATCGCTCACGCCGTCCGTCCGCCCATGTTAGCGAATGCCCCGGGGAGCAGAAGGAACGTCTCGAGCTGCGGCCGGCTGCTGAGGGAAAATAGACAACGAGGGTCATGCAGCAGCAAAGCCATGAAATGCAAGTTTCCACGCGCGGCAAGGGACTTTACGAAATTACCGCGAACGTTGTCGGCTGGGTGTCGTCGTGCGGGCTTCGCGAAGGTCTGCTGACGGTCTTTATCCGGCATACTTCCGCCTCGCTGACCATTCAGGAGAACGCCGACCCCGACGTGCGCCGTGACCTGGAAGGGTATTTCAGCCGCATCGTTCCCGAAAACGACCCGCACTACCGGCACACGCTCGAAGGCCCCGACGACATGCCTGCTCACGTGCGGGCGGCGCTGACGCAGACGCAGTTGACCATTCCCGTCTCCGGCGGCAGGCCGGTGCTCGGCGTCTGGCAGGGAATTTACGTTTTCGAGCACCGGCGGGCGGCGCACAGCCGCCGCGTGTTCCTGCATCTTTTGGGGGAATAGCCGAAGAGCCGGGCTGGATGCGCCCCCGCCCGCAATGCGCGCAAAGAGAACGGCTACAAAGGCGGCTCGGTAACGCGGTACATGACCCGCAGGCGCTCGATCTCGGCCTTGAGCTCGGCGGCGATCGTTTCGCTGCCCTTTTCGCCGTAGATGCTCTTCATCTCGTTCGGGGTCGGAGTTGTAGATCACGACTGTTGCCGCCGCGCTTGACGCGCCGGCATCGTGTGCCAGAACAGGCTCATGCCGATCTTCGAATATCGCTGCGCCGACTGCGGCGCCGCGTTCGAGGTGCTGGTCATGGGCTCCGCCGCCGAGCCGCAGAGTTGCAGTTGCGGCAGCGGCGCCGCCGAGAAAGCGTATTCCGCGTTTTCCGCCCACGCCCCCAACGGCGCGCCTGAAGCCTGCTTATCGCCCGTCGAGCGCCGCAGCGGCATGTGCGGCATGAATTAAACTATAGAGGAAAACATGCAAAATGCTGAGCATAGCGTCCGCGGACTAGCGGCAATTGCAATCCTGGCTTCTTGCGCGGTGATAATGGCGGTGAGCATGGCGGCTGAGGAAACACCGTCAGAGATCACAAAGCAGCAAACCGCTCTGCACGAAGCAGCCGCAGAACACGACTACGAGCGGGCTATCGAACTGGCCCGGAATGTAAGGAGTCTCGACTTCACAGGGGCAGGTGGAACTACCGTGCTTTGCGAAGCAGCGCACAGTGGCGCCGCGGGCGCCTACGATCTCGTTTTCGAACTGTTGGAATCAGGTGCTGAACCGAATCGAGGATGCGGCTCCGAGCAGGCTGAAACACCTTTGTACCTGGCGGCGCTGGCGGGTAATCTTGCCGTAGTGGACTTGCTGATCCGATACGGCGCGGAGATTGTCCCTGAAGTTGAACCGGCATATTACGCGCCGATCTACGGAGCGTATATGGGTGGAGACAAGCGCGTGATCGAACGTCTGGAACAGAACGGCGCAGTCATGCCGAAAGCCCACAGGGATAATCTGCGGCGCATGCAAGCAATGTCGGACATAGTGGCCCGCAGACCAAAAGTGGAAGCGCCCAAAGGCGTAGATGCCAAAGAATGGGAATCGCAGCAATTGGAAGCTGCCATTCGGGAAGCTTACGCCGACGTACCGGATATATTGGCGATGTTGGATGCGATGGCCGAATATCGTCGGAACAATCCAAAGCCGGAGGGGATTGGAGCAGAGGAATGGAGGGCTATCCAGTTGGAGGCTGCCAAAAAACAAGTTTACGGCCCACAAGGAACATTCAATCCAAACGACACGAGGCGATAGAATGCGAATAATACGGTACGTACGCCTATTGCACTGTTTGCGCTTGTGTTGATCTATTCACCTATTCCCGCGGGTGCTATTAGTTGCGGATTGTGTAATTCGAATTATCATCGCCAGGCTGATGCATCGCGTACCGCCGTCAGCCGGTCCGCGCACTCTTGCATCGGCGTCCGTCCGCTCCGAATCCTCGCAATCCGCTCGCGCCATCGGCAGGGAACGGCGTCGATCCCGAACCGCGCGCCCAGCAAAGCTCCCGCCGCGGCGCCATTCGTGTCCGTGTCGCCGCCAGCTTCGATGACGCCGCGCAAGCCCAGCTCGAAGTTCGACGCGCGCCAGAACGAGATCAAAGCCACCTGCAGCGTGAGCAGTGTGAAACCCATATCCGATCCGTCAAGGTTTAGCCGGTCAATCTCCGAACAGGCCGCCTCGGTGACCACGCGCTCGACCGAGTCGGGTACGCGGGACTCGAAGCCGTAGGTCTTCAATTCCGGCAGGGATGCCTGTACGCCGCGCCGTCCCGCGTCGAGCAACTCTTCCGCCGTGATCGACTCCCCGCGCAACGCCGCGGAAGCAGCGATGTTCAGCAACAAGCAAGACCAGCCGCAGCGCCGGTCCCAGTGCGTCGCCGCGGCGCTGACGACGCTGTTCCGCACCAGCGCGTCCAAGTCGTCGCGCCAACGGATCGCAAGCGGCGCGCAGCGCATCACTGCCCCGTTTCCGGCCCGCCGTCCGCGCCATGCAGACCGGGACGCCTCCGCAATCGACGCGCCGGCCGGCGGTCGAGCGCAGCCCATCCGCCGATTTCGGGCCAAGCGCTGCGGATAGCTGCCACCGTAACGGCGCAGTACGTCCCCAGTCAGCCTACCCATTCCGGCGCCGTTCGTCTCCGCCCACTCCCAGAAACGGCGCCCCAGATCATCCAGGTCGATTGGGCCGGACTCCGCTGCTTCGGCGATGACGATCGACATGGCCAGATCGTCATCGTCCGGATATCCATCCGCGGCCGCGATCTCGAGCACGCCGCCCGGGTACTTGTCGGCGATTTCCCGGCGTAACCGCCCTTCTAGCGAGATGCCGAACAGATTACCCGCCGCGATCCCAACCATCAGACCGCGGTCGCGGTCCTGCTTGGCAAAGGGCGCCGGTTTCTCCATTGCAGATATCCTCTTTCCGTAGTTCGCGGCTGCCATGCATTCCACAGGCCGGCGCTGTCCCGCAGAGCAAACGCTTCACATCGTTACAGAGGCGGCTCGGTAACGCGGTACATGGTCCGCAGGCGCTCGATCTCGGCCTTGAGCTCGGCGGCGATCGTTTCGCTGCCCTTTTCGCCGTAGATGCTCTTCATTTCGTTCGGATCGGCTTCGGTGTCGAACAATTCCCACTCGTTGCTCTCGTAGAAGCGGATCAGCTTGTAGCGGGCGTTGCGCACGCCTTCATGGGCGGGTACGCCGTGGGCCGTCATGCTTTCGTAGTAGTGGTAGTAAAACGTCTTGCGCCAGTTCTTCGGCGTCTCGCCTTTCAAGATGGGAACCAGGCTGCGGCCCTGCATGTCGGGAGGCGTTTCGGCGCCGGCAATTTCAAGAAAAGTCTCGGCAAGATCGAGGTTCGACACCATATCCATGTTCGTCGAACCGGGCGCGGTGACGCCGGGCCAGCGCGCCAGCAGCGGCGTCCGCAGCGATTCCTTGTACATCCAGCGCTTGTCGAACCAGCCGTGCTCGCCGAGGTAGAAACCCTGATCGGAGTTGTAGATTACGACCGTATTCTCGGCTAGGCCGCTTTCGTCGAGATAGCGCAGCAGACGTCCCACGTTGTCATCGACGGAAGCGATGCAGCGCAGGTAGTCTTTGATGTAGCGCTGGTATTTCCAGCGCAGCAGAGCCTTGCCCTGCAATCCGGCTTCGCGGAAAGCCTTGTTCTTCGGTCCATAGGCGGCGTCCCAGACGGCTTTTTGCGCCGCGTTGAGGCGGCCGTAGGTGCTCAGCCACTGGCGCATGCCGCGGTCGTTTTCGGGAGCGTTCGGCGGCGGCGCCTTGAGATCGCCTGCGTCGGTCATGTGGCGGCCGATCTCCATGAGGTTGGCGGCGGCGGGAGAGGCGCGCCCGGAAAAATCGTCGAAGAGCGTGGGCGGCTCCCAGATGCGCTCGCCGTCGTAGAGCGAAAGATGCTCGGGGCCGGGCATCCAGTTGCGGTGCGGCGCTTTGTGCTGGCTCATCAGCAGGAACGGCTTGTCGGGGTCGCGGCGGTTTTTCAGCCAGTCCAGCGAGAGATCGGTAATGATATCGGTGACGTAGCCGGTATGCCGGCGGCGCTTGTCGTCCGGACCGACGCGCATGTCGGGGTTGTAATAGGCGCCTTGGCCGGGCAGCACCTCCCAATGGTCGAATCCCGTCGGCGCGCTCTTGAGATGCCATTTGCCGAAAATGGCGGTCTGATATCCGGCCGCCTGCAGCAGTTTGGGAAACGTCTGCTGCGCGCCGTCGAAGACGAGGCGGTTGTCGAGCACGCCGTTGAGATGGCTGTACTTGCCGGTCAGGATGACCGCGCGGCTCGGAGCGCAGATCGAGTTGGTCACCAGCGCCCGGTCGAAACGCATGCCCTCGCGGGCAATGCGGTCGATGTTCGGCGTGCGGTTGATCATCGACCCGTAGGCGCCGATGGCCTGATAGGCGTGGTCGTCGCTGAAGATGAAGATGATGTTCGGCGGCTGCGCGGCGGAAGCCGGGCGCGGTGCGAACGAGAACAAAAGCGGCAAAAGCAGCGTGGCCGGGCGGCGGATGGGTTTGCAAGACATGGAGCGTGAACATTGTAGCGGATTGCGCGCGGCCGTCGTCTCGCCCGTCAGAAATAGCGGTCGGCGCAGCAAAACAAGCGAACGAGACGGCTCAATTCGCCGCACATCTATTCCAATCCTGGAATGAGACTGAAAGGAAGTCGAGGATCGCCTGTACAGAGGGTGCGCAGCGGCACGGCGGCATATGCAGCACGAACCGTCTCTGCCTGAAAATGTTCGCTCGACCTTCCCTTGATGGGGCGATTCCCATCGAGTTGGCTTTCCGTTTACAATAAAAGCGTTCGCAATTCACCCGAAGGGAAGGCGTCTCATGGAACCCCTCAAGCAAAACAAGGAAGTCACCCGCAGAAATTTCGTTTCCGGCTCGACCAGGACCGCCGCCGCGGCGGCTGCCGGATTCCAAATCATCCGCCCCGAAGTGCTGCGCGGCCAAGTCAAGGAAAAAATGACGGTCGGCCTCGTCGGCTGCGGCGGGCGCGGCACGCGCGGCGTCGCCGAGGCCGTGCGCGGCAACCCGAACTACGAGCTCAAGGCCATGGGCGACATTTTCGAGGACCAACTCGAGCAGTCCCTGCGCCGCCTGCGCGACTCCGACGAGTTCGACCCCGCAATCCGCAAGCAAATCCAGGTCGCGCCGGAAAACCGTTACATCGGCTTCGACGCTTACAAGAAAGTCATCGACTCCGGCGTCGATATCGTCTTTCTGCATACGCCTCCCGGCTGGCGGCCGCTTCATTTCGAGTACGCGGTCAACGCCGGCAAGCACATCTTCGCCGAGAAACCGTTGGCGACCGACTGCATGGGCGCGCAAAAGATGATCCGTCTGGCGAAGGAATCGGAAGCGAAAAAGCTGACCGTCATGATCGGGGCGCAGCGCCGCTCGCAGAAAGAGTACGTCGAGTCGGTCAAGCGCATTCAGGACGGCGAGATCGGCGACATCACCGCGGCCTACGCCAACTGGATTTCGGGGCCGGTCATCAAGGGCGCCGATTTCGAACAGAAACTCGAAGCCGAAACGCTGGCTTGGCAGCAGCGCGCCTGGTATTCCCACGTGTGGATTTGCGGTGACCAGATCGTCGAACAGCACCTGCACAACATCGACGTCATCAATTGGGTGATGGGCGATACGCATCCGGTCAGCGTCGTCGCCTCCGGCGGCGCGATCTGGCGTCCGCAGGAAAAACTCTACGGCAACATCTACGACCACGTTTACGCCGATTTCGTCTATGCCAACGGCGTACGCATGGCCAGCCACTGCCGCCAGTACCCCGAACGCAAGGTGCGCCGCGTCAACGAGTTGGTCGTCGGTACGCGAGGACGCTCGACTGTGCGCGACCTGGGCACGCCGGTGGAAACCAGCAGGTATGCATACGTGCAGGAACACATCGACATGCTGGCTTCGATTCAGGGGACCGGCCCGTATCAGAACCGCGCCCTGGCCGTGGCCTACTCGACGATGACCGCCATCATGGGCCGCGAGTCGGCCTACTCCGGCCAGGAAATCACTTGGGACATGGCCATGAATTCCAAACAGAACCTGATCCCCGACAACCCGTCGCTGAACAAGAAATTCGAAATCCCGCCGCTGCCGCGGCCCGGAGAGTACAAGTTCATCTAGGAAAACGCCGGGGCGTACGCCGCGCGTTGCCGCCCCGGCGTTTTCCGTCCGGCGGCGGCCCCGCGCGCCGCAGCAGCAACGACAAGCCGGACGAAGCGGGACCATGCGGACTTCCAGAAATTTCGCGATTACGCCGGAGCTGGACGATATCGAACGGCTCGACCGCTTGATCGCTTTCCACCCCTCGAGGACGACGGCGCCGCAAGTCCTGTCGCCGCGGCAAATCGACGACTACAACGCGAACGGCTACCTGAGCGGCTTGCGTATCTTTTCCGATGCGGAAATCCGCGGCATCCGAGCGCGGTTCGACAAGCTGCTGGCGGAAGTCACGGCGGCGGGCGGCGACAGCTACTCCATCAGCTCGGCTCACCTCAGGCATGCGGACGCCTACGACCTGCTGACCGACCGGCGCATCGTCTCGTACGTCGGCGACCTGCTGGGCGAAAACGTGATCGGCTGGGGGGCGCACTATTTCTGCAAGATGCCCGGCGACGGCAAAGGCGTTTCCTGGCATCAGGACGCGGTCTATTGGCCGCTGACGCCGGCGCATACCGTCACGGTCTGGCTGGCCATCGACGACGCCGACGCCGAAAACGCCTGCATGCGATTCATTCCGGCGTCGCATCTGCGCGGCCGCATCGCCTTCGAGAAAAGCGCGGAAGACGAGTCGAACGTACTCAACCTGACCGTGCCCGGCGCCGACCGTTTCGGCGCTCCGGTCGATAACGCGCTGCGCGCGGGTGAAATCTCGCTGCATTCCGACCTGCTGCTGCACGGCTCGGAAGCCAACCGGTCGAGCCGCCGCCGCTGCGGGCTCACGCTGCGTTATTGCAGCGCCTCGGTGCGCGCCTATCTCGATTGGAACCTGAAGGGCGTTGTCGTCCGCGGCAGCGACCCGGAGGGACACTGGGCCAATCCGGCGCGGCCCGGCGGATAACCTGCCCGCGGATTTCGATTCGCTACACTGGTCGAACCCCATGTTCGGCGCGGAACTGCGAATCCCCCCTCTCGATCTGGCCATCATCGTCGCCTACATGCTGGGCATCCTGGCGGTCGGGATTCTCTCCACGCGGCGGCGCAAGATGACCGGCGAGGCATACTTCCTCGCCGGCCGCTCGCTCGGCTGGGTCATGATCGGCGCGGCCCTGTTCGCCTCGAACATCTCGACCATCCATCTGGTCGGACTGGCCGCCTCGGGCTACAACGAGGGCCTCGTCTGGGGGAATTTCGAATGGGCCGCCGCGTTTACGCTGATAGCTCTGTCGCTTTTCTTTGCGCCCTTCTATTTCCGCAACAAGATCGAAACGCTGCCCGAGTATCTGGAGCGCCGCTTCAATCCCGCCGCGCGTTCTTTCCTGGCCTTCATGGCCATCTTGGGCGCCGTGTTCATCCACATCGGCATGAGCCTCTACGCCGGGGCCAAGGTATTCGAGCAGTTCTTCGGTTTCGACGTGGTGATTTCCATCCTGATTATCTCGACCGTTACGGGCATCTATACCGTACTGGGCGGCCTGCGCGCCGTGGTCGTCACCGAAACCATCCAGACGGTGCTGCTCATCGGCGGATCGATCGTTGTGACCGCGCTGGCAATCATGGCTCTGCCCGATCACGGCATCGCCACCATGGCGGATCTCAAAGCGGAGTTGCGTCCGCGGCAATTGAGCATGATCTGGACGGACAATTCGGTCGGCCTCGCTTGGTATTCCGTGCTGCTCGGCTATCCCGTGCTGGGCATCTGGTATTGGTGTACCGACCAGACGATCGTCCAGCGCGTGCTGGCTGCGAAATCGGAGCGCGACGCGCAAATCGGCCCGCTGTTCGCGGGGTTCATCAAGATTCTGCCGATCTTCATCCTGGTGCTGCCCGGCGTCATCGGCTACGCGCTTTTCCGCGATGAGATCGGCGCCGATGCAAACCAGGTCTTGCCGATGCTGATCCAGCGGCTTGTGCCTACCGGATTGAAGGGACTGATCTCCGCCGGCCTGCTGGCCGCGCTGATGAGCACCATCGCCGCGGCGCTCAACAGTTGCGGCACGCTCTTCGCGGTGGATATCGTCGGACGGCTGCGGCCGAATATCGACGACGCGGCGCAGGTGCGCATCGGCCGCTGGAGCGCCGTTGCGGTCATGGCCGCGGCCATGCTCTGGTCAACGCAGGGCGACAAGTTCAGCAGCATCTTCGAAGCGGTGCAGGAGATCGGCGCGGCGCTGGCGCCGGCCATCACGACCGTATTCCTCTGGGGCGTTTTCTGGCGCAGGGGCACCGCGCAGGCCGCGGTGGCGACGCTCGTCTTCGGTTTCGCCATGGGCGCGGCGGCGTTCATCCTCGACTTCAAGGACGCGCAAGGCTTCAAGACGATCACCGACGGCTGGGGGATTCCCTTCATGCTGCAAGCGTTCTACATGACGGTCATCTGCAGCGCGGTTTTCTTTGCCGTGAGCAAAATGACCCCGCCGCCGCCAGCGGAAAAGACAGACGGGCTTACCTGGGAAAACCCGTTGAGCGCCCTCGCGCGCCCCTGGCAAGGCGCCGGTACGGACCCGCGGCGCATCGCCGCCGCCCTGTTTGCGACGATCTCGCTGCTGTACGCGATCTTCCATTAGGCGCGGCGGCGGGCGAGCGTTCGCCAAAACGACTGCCCTGCCGGACAATGAGGCCGGGCCTTGTGGCCCGGAGATGCGCGGGTACGCCGCGTGAGAAACTTATTCTGCCCAAGCTTCAATGGAGTCCAAATATTTTTGGAATCAGGTTTGACATCAGAATCACTATTTGGAAGAATAAGTTTAAAGATAACGAGTTTGGTTGACGTAAGCAACCCAAGAGATTCAAAAACCGAAACAAATCAAGGAGGTCTCAAAATGCAAAAGAATCTTCGCCGTCGTCGTATCGAGTATTGTTCGACTCAGCTAAAGGCTGAGCACATCTTGGTCGAGATATTTGACGAAGAGCCGGACAACAACACTGAGCAGCGACAACCAACCGAATACGAGGAAAAACGGCTTATTGCTGCGCCGCGATCTATCTCTGACACGAAAAGCGGTCGGCAACCACCAGGAGACAAAAACCATGACGCTTGATCTGAAAACTCTGCAAGACGCAGTCGGCGGGACGGCGGCGGCGTTCCGCTGCGTCACCGACTACCAGCCCGCCGGCGGCCCCGGCGACAAGGTCTTTCCGCCGACCTACGAGGGCGGGAAGTACGCCGTCGAGCAGCGGTTCGATCCGGAAACCGGGGAAGAACGGCAATGCGTGCTGCTGGACTCCGTGCAGTCGCAGGCCAACCGCATGGAGCTGGCGCTGCTGGAAGCGCACCGCGCAGAGAAAATCGCTCTGCCGCTGCTGACGGCGCGCTTCGACCAAGAGGAACTGCTCAAGCGGTTCACGGTAACTAGTCTGGAAGCGCCCCACCGCGCCGCGGACGCGCTTTTCCGCGACAGCCTGCTCGACGGCGTGATTTTCCGCAAGTCGAGCAAGGGGCGCATCCTCGACAACGCAGACGTTCGCAACGCCGCCGGGTTGTTCGGCCTCTGCCCTACCGCGCTGGTATTCGGCCTGTGGGACTCGACCGGGCCGCGCGGCGGGCTGGGCGCCAAGTTCCAACGGGCGCTGGTCTCGGAAATTATCGGCTACGACGCCGCGGCAGGGGTCAAAACGGAGAGCCGCATCGACCCGGCCCAGATCCAGCTTGGGGCCGGACCCTTGTATGAGCGCAGAGAGACGAGCGACAGCGCACCGGATTGGACGCTGAGTACCGAAGCCGCCGCGTTTGAGAAATCCAAACCCAAACCTTTCGGGAAAAAACCGAAGACCCGAGGAAAGCCTTCGGCTGCTGTTCACGGCAATGTCACGCCGAGTATCAAGGACGGCGGCGGCTTTACCCTGTCGCGGGCGCGGCAAACCACCACGCTGTCGCTGGCCGTCCTGCGCCGCCTGCGCTTCCCGTTGAACGGCGCGGCGGACTCCGACCCCGATATCGATCTTGCCGCGCGCACCGCGCTGGCCGCGATGGGCCTCGCCGCCGGAACCCTGGCGCGCGTGGATACGGATTTGCGTTCCCGCTGCCAGCTTTTCGCCGAGCGGGAATCGGCATGGGAATTGCTCGACCGCCCCGGAGCAGCGCCCGCGAAATTCGCGATCGATCCCGAAGCATCTCTCCAACTGTTGAAACAGGCGGCCGCGGAAGCCGAGTCAGCGGGGCTGCCTTGGGAAGGCGAAATCGAATTGACGCCCTCGCCCGAGCTGGTCGAACTGGTCCGGAGCAGCCAGGAGTTGGCAAGCGATCCGGCAGTGGAGAAGGAGTGATGTTCGCTCTCGGCATCCGCTACCTGAACGGATGGGCGATGGCCGCCTCGGACGGCGCGCGCAAGGAACGCGCCGAATGGCCGCCTCATCCGGATCGGGTGTTCATGGCCCTGGCGGCGGCTTGGTTCGAGACCGGCCGGGATGCGGGCGAAGGCGAGACGCTGCGTTGGCTGGAAACCCTGCCGCCGCCTGCTATCGCCGCCTCGGACGCCTCCCACCGTGCCGCTGTCGTCAACTATGTGCCGGTCAACGATGCGCAGGCTGGCCGTAAGATGCCCGCCGACGGAAGTCTGGACAAGCTGAAGAATGCCGGGTTGGCATTGCTTCCGGAGTATCGTTCGCGCCAGCCCCGCGGCTTCCCTGTCGCCGTTCCCCGCGACCCGACGGTGCATTTCATCTGGCCGGACGCCGACCTCGAAGGGCGCCGCGCCGACTTGGAGCGGCTGGCCGCGAAGGTTACCCACGTGGGGCATTCGGCGTCTTTCGTGCAAGCTTGGGCGGAAACCGACCCGCCGGATCCCGCTTGGGTTCCAACGACCGGCACGACGCCGCAGCGGCTGCGCGTAACAGGCTGCGGACGCCTGGACGCTCTGGAAACAAGCATGAACCGCGCCGCGTGGATCGCCTACCACGATCTCGAGGCAGATATCGAGCAGGCCAAAGAAAACGCCAAGCCCCCGCCAAGAGACACTTGGGACGCATTCCCCGACGTTGTTTTGCTGGCGCCCGAACCCGCGGTCAAGAAGCATCCGCGGTACAAAGCGGCGAAAGAGGGCAGCATCGCCGAGGCGGCGGCACTGGTCGAGGCGTTGGTTGACGAGGACGGGTTCGCCGCGGTTCGCAAGCTGGTCGACGAGAACTGCAAGAGCCGGCTGCCTGTATTGGTTGCTGCGCATGCTTACGAGAGCGGGGGCGTGAACGCGATTCCGAGCGCCTTGGCGGAACTGTTCAGCGAGCGGTTTGACCTCGACTTCCAGACATCTGTCATTCAGGCCAATGTCGTCTCGCATACGGGCGCCGGCGGCTACGGCCGCCTTGCTCGACAAGCCCGTTTCAAAGGCGGCATTGAATCGGGACGCAAGTATTTGATGGTGGACGACTTCATCGGTCAGGGCGGTACGCTGGCGAATCTGCGCGGCTGGATTCGAAAACAGGGCGGCAAGGTCGTCGGCGCCGTAGCGTTGACCGGCAAGCCCTACTCTGCTAAGCTGAAGCTATCGCAGGAGCAACTCGATGAACTCCGACAACGGCACGGCAAAGACTTCGAAAAATGGTGGCGCGGGCATTTCGGTCACGCCTTCGACTGCCTTACTCAATCGGAGGCTCGGTACCTCGCCCGCTCCCCGGATGTTGACACCATACGAGCTCGACTTGCTGCGGCAGAGCTTGAAGGAAATGTCCCAGGTCGCGCACGAAATCTTCGCGAGCAAAAACGGCTCGTAAAGGAACTGCAAGCGTGTCTTGAGGAGCGATTCCCCAACGGCCGGCCGCCGACCATGCGCCCGGCGCCCAACCGCTGGCAGGGTTACGCTCGTCCGCCGAAAACGGATGCAGCCGAAGCGCCCGGCTCGGTTTTCGATCCGCAACCGATTGTTCTCGGCATTACGGGCAAGCGCGTTTCGCTGCCGGCAACGCTCAAGCTCACGGCGGCTCTGCGCGGCGCCCTGATGCGCGCCTGCCCCGAACAGCCGCCGCCGGAGTGGTTCAGCGGCCACAAGCCCGGCGGCGGACCGACTGCCGAGCCGCATCTTGCCCTGTTTCCCCTCCCCTTCGTCGGGGACCGGCATGCGGACGGCCGGATAATGGGGCTGACATTGGCCTTGCCGGGCAAACTGGACCAGCGG
The DNA here is from genome assembly GCA_965242705.1 of Bryobacterales bacterium. GTDB lineage: Bacteria > Acidobacteriota > Terriglobia > Bryobacterales > UBA6623 > CATQHP01. The sequence goes on along the minus strand of OZ251486.1, from coordinate 1,080,176 downwards.
GAAGCCGACCGCTGCCTGGAAGCGTTTCTGTACGACGCAGAAAGCGGACTGCCGCGGACGCACAGCCTGTTCGACGGCCGATGGTTCGAGTGCGAAGTCAAGTTGGAAACAGGGGAGCGCCACCGGAAAAACCTCGACCCGGACACCTGGACGCGAGCATCGCGCGTCTGGGCGAGCGTGACGCCGGTGGTCCTGAATCGTCACTTCGACGGCGGGAACAAATGGCGGCAGGCGGCGGAAAGCGTGAAGGCCGCATGCGAGCACGTCGACCTGCCGCGCCCGCGCGAGGCGTTCCTGAACCAGGTCTCGATGGTCGAAGGCGCGCCGCACGCAAGAGAATACCCGCAATTGACCCGCAAGAGCGACGGCGGGCGGCAAAGCCACAGCCACGCGCTGATCGTCTTCGATGAGCCGGTACGCGGCCCCGTGCTGCTCGGGGCCGGCCGTTTCCGCGGCTACGGACTCTTCCGCCCCATGGACGAACAGGGCAATGACGAAGACTGAGTGGGATGCGGCGGATTTCGCCAAGTTTTTCACCGCCTTGTGGGACAAGCAGCCGTTCGCTTGGCAGCGGGACCTGGCGCACAGGGTGCTGGAACGCAGCGTGGCGCCCGCCGATTCACCCGATGCCGAACACGGCGGCCCCTGGCCCGAGGCCATTGCGCTGCCGACGGCGTCCGGCAAGACCGCCTGCATGGATATCGCGGTGTTTGCCTTGGCTTCCCAAGCGTTCCGTCTGGAATCCGGGCGGCCCGTCACGGCGCCGCGGCGCATTTTCTTCGTGGTGGACCGCCGCGTCATCGTTGACGAGGCTTACGATCGCGCCCGCTGCCTAGCCAAAAAACTGGAGAAAGCCCCAACCGGCATTCTGAAAAGCGCCGCGGACAATCTGCGGCGGATTGCCCGCGGCGAGAGCACCGGCTTCGCGGACGAGCGGCCTCTGTCCGTCCACGTCTTGCGCGGCGGCATGTACCGCTCGGAAGCTTGGGCGCGCAGCCCGCTGCAACCGACGATAACGGCTTCGACCGTCGATCAGATCGGCTCACGGTTGTTGTTCCGCGCCTACGGCCGGGGTTCCGGCGTATGGCCGATATATGCCGGGCTGGCCGCCAACGACAGCTTGATCCTGCTCGACGAAGCGCACTGCGCGCAGCCGTTTCTACAGACCCTGCAGACGGTGCGGCGATTCCGCGGCTGGGCGCAGTCCCCGCCGTCCCGCTGTTTTCATCCCGTAGTGATGTCGGCCACGCCGCCGCCGGGATTGCAGGATGTATTCGAAGACCGCTCCGACGAAGGCCGCGACTCCGGCAGCCCGCTCGGCCGCCGCCGACTGGCGCGCAAGCCGGCAATCCTGCGAGAGATCGCGAAGGCCAAAGGAAATCGGGCGGCGGACGTATTGGCCGAGTCCTTGGCCGAGTCCTTGGCCGAAGCCGCGGTGGAGTTGCTCAACAAGCAGCGCCGCGCGGTCGCCGTGTTCGTCAACCGCGTCGCCGCGGCGCGCAAGACTTGGCGGCTGTTGCGCGGGCGGGAAGACATCGATGCCGTGCTGCTTACCGGCCGCATGAGGCCTATCGACAAAGACGATGTCGTTGATCGGCAATTGAAGCTGCTCCAAGCCGGCCGATCCGAAAAGCGCGCTTTGTCGAAGCCGCTTGTCGTCGTCGCCACGCAGACCCTGGAAGTCGGCGCCGATCTCGATTTCGACGGATTGGTCACGGAGTGCGCGAGCCTCGATGCGCTGCGCCAGCGCTTCGGGCGCCTGAACCGCATGGGGCGGCCGATCGAGGCGCGGGCGGCGATTTTCATACGCGGCGATCAGACCGGCGAGAAATCCGACGATCCGATTTACGGCAAGGCATTGGCCAAAACCTGGAATTGGCTCAACGAATGCAAGGACAACAACGGCGAAGTCGATTTCGGCATCTCCCATCTTGACCGGCTGTTGTCGCAAGGCGAAGACTTGGCAAAGCTCGACATGCCGGCCCGCAATGCGCCGGTCATGTTGCCGGCGCACGTCGATTGCTGGGCGCAGACTTCGCCCGAACCCAGTCCGTCGCCCGACGTTGCGCCGTTTTTGCACGGAGAAGGCGAAGGCGCGCCCGACGTGCAGATCTGTTGGCGCGCCGACCTGGATTTGGCGAACGGACCGGGCGCCGCGCTGGATATCCTGCGCCTGTGTCCGCCGAGCAGCAGCGAGACCCTGCCCGTGCCGGTCGGCGTGTTCCGGCGTTGGTTGGCGGGAGAAGAAGCCGAAGACGACAGCGCGGACGTGCAGGGCGCGGCAACGGACAACGCCGCGGACAGCCAGACTTCGCCCGCCGCCGAGCAGCGCCGTATTGTCCGTTGGCGCGGCGCCGATACGGATCCCGAAAAAGACATCACGGCAAAGCCCGCCGACATCCGTCCCGGTGATGTCATCGTTATCCCCACCGGACATCCCGGCCCATGGGAGCGGCTCGGCGATCTGCCTCCCGAGGCAGCCGAGCCGGTCGAAGCCCTGGACGCAGGCGACCGGGCCTACCGGCTTGCCCGCGCCAAGCCCATTCTGCGCCTGCATCCGAAGCTGATAGACGCTTGGCCGGATTCCGCGCCAAAAGAAGCCGCCGGCGAACTGCTGCGTGGTCTGAGGAGCAAATACGAGGAAGACCCTGACGAAGCCGCCGAAGCGGTGCGCGGGTTGCTGCAAGAGCTTGCCGAACCGGCTGTTCCTTTCCCGGACCGCTGGTCATGGCTGTCGCAAGCCGCCGGCGAACTCGCCAAGGAGTTCGCCGAACGCAACCGGCCCAACCCCGATCTCCCCATTCTCGGCAAGGAAGAAAACGAAAGCCTGATCCTCGTCGGGCGGCGGCGCATCGTGGAACTCGCCGGCGAAGCCGACAGCTTCAGCGACGAAGACGATACCGCCGCGTCCGGCACTGCGCGGCGCAACGGGCGCCCCGTCCGGCTCGACGGGCATCTTCGCGGCGTCGAGGAGTTTGCCCGCCGCTACGCTCTGGGCTGCGGCCTGCCGCATGACTTGGCGGAAGCCGTCGCCTGCGCCGGACTGCTGCACGATACGGGCAAGGCCGACCCGCGCTTCCAATCGCTTTTGCAGGGCGGAGCCCGTTGGTTGGGCAGGGAGCCGCTTGCCAAATCGGCCTCAATGCCCAAGACCCGCTCCGCTTACGACCGCGCGCGCAAGGCCGCGGAGTATCCGCAAGGCGGCCGGCACGAGTTGCTTTCGCTGCGCCTGGCCGAGAGCGCGCCGCAGCTATTGCCCGAGAGTGACGACCTGTGCGACCTGACCCTCCACCTGATCGCCGCCCACCACGGCCGCTGCCGGCCGTTCGCCCCGGTGATATGCGACGGCGGAAGCGAAACCGAGTTCGCGCTGCCCGGCGGCCGGATGTGCTGGTCCGGCCCTACCGGCCTGGAACGCCTCGACTCCGGCGCGACGGAGCGCTATTGGCGGCTGACGCGGCGCTACGGCTGGTGGGGGCTGGCTTGGCTGGAAGCGCTGCTGCGCCTCGCCGACTGGCGGCGCAGCGAACGGGAGGAAACGCACGATGACGGCGCATGATCCAGACACGGAGATATTGCTCAACGGACTGGACGGAGGCAATCCGCTCGGCTTCCTGGCAGCCGTCGGAACAGCCGTTATCTTGCGAGACATATTCTCCCAAGCGCGCCTCGGCTGGCGCTGGCGGCAAACGGCGGGCGGTTGGCGGCCGTTTCTGCTCGGCTGCGGAGACGATGAAGAGGCGCTCGCAAGCAATCTCGCGGCGGCCTTGCAAAATGCTTCGACGGCCGTTTTCGATATCGACAAGCGGATGCCGTTCGATGCCGCCGACTTTTCCGACAAACTTCGCGATGCGCAGCGCCGCTCGTCCATGAGCGACCGCCGGGACGCCGACTTTCTTGCCGGCTTCGGAACCGAACTCTACCCCGACGAGAAAACCGGCCAATTTCAGGATTCGCGTTTCCGCATGGTGCGCAGCGGGGACAACAAGGGGCAAGGGTTACCTTTCTATGCCAAGGAAATCCGCGCGGCAACTACGCCCGCTCATGTTCGCCGCGCCTTGTTCCAAACTTGGGATTACCGCGACGAAGGCTACAGCCTGCGCTGGGATCCGGTAGAAGACCAGCGGTACGCCCTGCGCTGGGGCAACCCGAGCAAGTCGAAATCCGGGACCATGTTTGCCGCCAACGCCCTGGCCGTCGAGGCGCTGCGCTGCCTCCCCGTCTTCATCTCCTCGGGAAAGCAAGCGCAAACCACGGGTTTTCAGCATACCGGGCCGCGCGAAATTTCTTTCGTCTGGCCGATCTGGACGCCGCCGGTCGATACGGACGCCTTGCGCTCGCTGCTCGCTCTGTCCGATTTGGGCAAAGACCCCTTGCCCCGCGGCGATCTTGCCAAGATGGGCATCGAAGAGGTTTACAGCAGCCGGCGCGTCGCGCAAAACCAGTACTACAGCAACTTCCTGCCCGCCCGGCCGCTCTGATTCACGCGCCGCCGCCCGCCGCCGGCCGGTCTTCGAACAGGGCGAACGTCATCAGCGCCTCGGCGACGTGCGTTGCGCCGCAATGCACTTCGACGCGGGCAACCAGCACTCTGCGCCCGGTGCGCAGGATGTGCGAGCGGGCGCGCAACTCGCCCTCGACCGCCGGCGCGAGGTAATTGATCTTGAGCTCGATCGTGGTCCCGCGCCTCTTGAGCACCTTGGTCATCGCCACGCCGACGGCCGCATCGGCAAGAGTCGCCGTCACGCCGCCGTGAACGACGCCTGCGCCGTTCTGATGCTCGGGTTTGAGCGGGAGCCGCAGCGTGGCGCCGTCCTTGTGAAGCGCGGCGATCCTTATGCCCAGGACATGGTTGAAATTGCTGGCTTCGAACGGCAACCTTCAGTTTCGCGCAAGCGGGGCGCATGCGCCAAGTTTTCGCCGCCGAACGCTCAAGGCGCGCTGCGCACGCGCTCGGTCTTGTCTCTTGCGGCCAGATTATAAACGTACCCCCGCCATTCGATGCGCCGGGTAAGGCTTGACCGGATGAGCGCGTAGAGCCATACCCAGGTGGCGATCGGGGTCATCCAGAAATAGGCCCAACCGTATGCCGCAAGCTGGTTTTCGCGCTCGGGGAACATCAGCGCCGCGGCGTAGCCGCGCATGCCGCCCTTGGCCATGCCGCAAATCAGGATGATCGTCAGTACGGCGAGGCCGAGCAGATTGCCCGCGGCCAGTTGCGCAAGCGAGAGCAGCATCGCCGCGCAATAGACGACGTGGCCGATGAAAGCGCCCAGCCAGAGATCGAAGCGGTAAACCTTGACGATGACCAGTTGGCGCGCGGCCCAGTCCAGAAACTCCCCGGCGCCGCATTGCCCGGTCGTAGCGACCATGGCTTCGGGAACGAAGCGGATGCCCCGGCCGGCCGCCTTCAACGCATCGCGAAGCCGGCAGTCGTCGCTGACCGTCCCCCGCCAGAAATCCATGACTCGGGCGGACTCGAACGCCTCGCGGTGAATCGCCGTGCCGCCGCCCCAAGCGAAATTTTTGTCCTTCGCGCGCATGCTGCCGGCGACGGCCGAATCCCAGACGCTGCGCAGCAGCGGCCAGAAACCGCCTTTTTCTGGAAAATACCAACGGAAGGCGGTGGCCGCGCCCAAATCTTCCTCTTCCAGCGGCGCGGTGAGGCGCCGCAGCCAGTCGGCGCGGACCTGCCCGTCGGAATCGGCGAAAACGAAAACCTCCGACTCGCGCCGCGCGGCGTTGACGGCGGAGATGAGGTTATGAACTTTCTCGCCGGTGTCCGCAGGCGGCTCGCCCGACACGACCAGGCGGAAGTTTTTCCCCAGCGTCAGGCGCGCCGCGGGAACGGCCGGGTCGGCTTCATCGCGGCAGACGACGAGCAACTCGTAATCGGGATAGTCCTGCGCGGCCAGCGAGCGCAGATTGGCGGCGAAATCGTGATCGACGCCCCTGACCGGCAGAATCAGCGTAACTTTCGGGGTATAGGGGTCGGGGGCGGCATCGTCCAATGCCGCCATGCGCTCCTGGACGTACTCCAGATAGGCTCGGCCGGTTTTTACCGACACGACAGCGGCAAGCAGGGCGGGCGCGGCGAAAACCCAGAAAACAACGTCCGGCAAGTCCGTTTCTCCGGCCTACCGCGCCGCCTGGGTCGTTTCGGCATAGAGCAGATCGCCGGTCAGCCCGTCGTAATGCTGGAAGACCGCCTGCGGACGCGCATAGGCCGCCCGGGCTGGCCCATGGGCGAGCTGCCGGCCCGACGGCAAGCAGGCGGACAGGCACGCAACCGCGGCAAGTCGTTTCATGGCGGGTCCTCGCCAACAGGTTAGCCGATTCAGCCGCCTGTTGCCCCCAATCTCTCGATCGCAGCAGCGGGAGAGTCCGGCAACCGCAAGGCGTCCCGCGCGAGATCACAGGTTTTCGATAATCTTCCCGCTCATCGCCGCGGTCGAAAGGTCTCCGCCGATGTCCCGCGTGCGGTTGACGGGGTTCTGCAAGGTTTTCTTCACCGCGGCGCGGACGGCATGGCCTTCCGCTTCGCGGCCCAACCAGTCGAGCATCATCGCCGCGGAAACGATCGCCGCAATCGGATTGGCAACGCCCTGTCCGGCGATGTCCGGGGCCGAGCCGTGGGACGGCTGGAAAACCGCATGGTCCGCGCCGATGTCCGCCGAGGGCGCCATGCCCATCCCGCCGACGATTCCCGCCGCCAGATCGGAGAGGATATCGCCGAACATGTTCTCCGTAACGATCACGTCGAACGCCTGCGGACGCTGCACCAGATACAGCGCCGCGGCATCGACATAGACGCGCTCCGCCTCGATATCGAGGTGCTCGTCCGCAACTTCGTCGAAAACGGCTCGAAAATAGGCCATCGCCGGCAGCACGTTGGCTTTATCGACGAGCGTCACTTTCCCGCGCCGCCGCCGCGCCTCTTCGAACGCCGCGCAGGCAATCCGCCGTGCGCCGCGCCGCGAAATGCGCATGGCGTTTTCAACCCACTCCGCCCGCGGGTCATGGCCGGCGCTGCGGCCGCAAAAAAGCCCCTCGGTGTTTTCGCGGACGATCAGCAGATCGATATCGCCCGCGCCGCGCCCCTTCAACGGCGTCAGCGACCGGTGGTAAAGCCGAATCGGGCGCAGCCCCCTGTAGAGGTCGAGCTTTTCGCGCAAATCGAGTTGGGGCGCAATCTCGACGCCGTCGGCGCGGCGCACGTCCGGCAGCCCCATCGCCCCCAACAGGACGGCGTCGTACGTTTGGATCGCCGCAAAGGTTTCCGGCGGCAGCGGGTCGCCGCAACGCAGGTATTCTCCCGCGCCCGCGGAAAATTCGGCGAACTCGAACGCCAGATCGTCCGACCCCGCTTCGAGCGCTTGCAGCACGTTGACCGCTTCGGCCGTCACCTCTCGTCCGATGCCGTCCCCCGGCAGCAGCGCGATGCGCAGTTGACTCATGATTTCGCCCAGACCAGCAATGTACTATGGCAGACATGAGCGCGGTTGCGGCCGGCGGCATCGAGCGAATCGACATCGAGCGCGCCGTCGCCGAACTTTCCACGGGCCGGGGGTATCTGCTGTTCGAGCGGTTCTTCCCGCAGGAAACGATCGACGAGGCGCGCCGGCTGACCTACCGCTTGGCGCGGGACGAGCCCGACCGCGCGGCGCACTTTCACGGCGACGAAACGGAAGCCAGGCAAAAGCGCGTGTGGAATCTTCCCGCCAAAGGCGAGGCGTTTCGACGCCTGTGCGCGGACGAGCGCCTGTCGGCAATCCTCGCCCCCCTGCTCGGCGACGATTTCATGCTCGGTTCGTTCGCCGCCAACGTGCTCTACCCGGGCGCCCCGGCGCAGGAAGGCCACGTGGACTATCCCTATTGGGATCTGCACGCCCGCGGCCATTGGCCGCGCACGCTGAACGCGAGCTTTTTCCTGGCCGTCGAAGCGGTGATCATGCTCGACGGCTTCACCATCGAAAACGGCGCAACGGCCATTGTCCCGGGCAGCCAGAAACTCGCCGCGTGGCCCGACCCCGAGCGCTTCGCCGCCGAGAGCATTCGCCTGACGGCGCCCGCCGGTTCGTTGTTCCTGTTTCCCGCCCTGCTCTGGCATGCCGGCCAAGCCAACCGCTCGCAAGCCCCCCGCGCCGCCCTGCTGGGCTCGTACGCCTGCAAGTCCATCAAGCCCATCGAAGACTGGAGCCGCTGCATCGACCCCGGCGAGGCGGAAGGCTACAGCAGCCGCATGCGCGCGCTGCTCGGCCTCGACTACGCCTACCCCGCCGTGATGGACGCCCTGCCCGGGCGCAGCTCCGAAGGCAGACGCAGCCGGAAAGCCATCAACGCATAACTTGCCGCGCATCCGCCGGGCATCCGTGGTACGCTGGAACACATGGCTTATTTCAGAACATTGGCGCTTGCGTTTGTTTTGAGTCTTTCCACGGCCGCGGCACCCGCCGCCAGCCTGCGGGCCAATTCCCAATCGCAGATCAGGCAGAATCAGCGCGCCGACGCCGACCGGCTTTCGCGCATGGCCGACGACTCGATGGTCGCCCGCTGGGCGCGCCTGAAACTGCTCGTGCCTGTGCCGTCCAAAACCAGCAACTACTACGTGCATAACCTCGCCAAGCAAAGGCGCTATCTGCGCCCTTGGGCGAAACTTTTTCTGGACCGGTTGAGCAAGCAGTACCGCACGCGGTTCGGCAAGCAGATGCGGGTCACCAGCCTGCTGCGCACCGTCAGCTACCAGAACAGCCTGCGCCGGCGCAACGCCAACGCCGCGCCTTCGACCGGCCCCAAAGCCTCGTCGCACCTGACCGGCGCCTGTCTCGACATTTCGAAAAAGGGCATGACCCGCGCGCAGCAAAGCTGGGCGCGCAACGTCCTGCTGTCGCTGCACAACAAGGGCTATCTCTATGCCGTCGAGGAGTTCTATCAGCCCGTCTTCCACGTCATGGTTCACCGCAAGTACGAGGACTACGTAGCGCAGCGGCTGGCGGCGAGCAAATGACGTTCAGGCGCCGCGCCGGATTGTTTCGCCAGTGAACCGGTTTTCTCCGTCCATCGCCGAGACCGCGCAAGCGCTCGCCGAGGGCAGGACCGACCCGCGAAAGCTGGTCGAAACTTCGCTGCGCGCGATCCGCGGGCGCGAAGCCGGCGTGCGGGCGTGGAGCCGTATCGACGCCGCCGGCGCCCGCGAGAGCGCGGACGAAATGACCGCGGAGTTGCGGCAATCCGGCGCGCGCAGCGGGCTGCACGGCGTCCCCTTCGCGTTGAAGGACATTTTCGATACCGCCGGCCTGCCGACCGAATGGGGGTCGCCTCTGCGCAAGGGGCGGGTTCCGGCAAGCGATTGCGCCCTTGCCGCCCGGTTCAAGGCGCTCGGCGCGGTGCTCGTCGGCAAGACGCATACGACGGCTTTCGCCTACTACGACGCCGCGCCCACGCGCAATCCGCACAACCCCGCGCACACGCCGGGCGGCTCCTCAAGCGGCTCGGCCGCGGCGGTCGCCTGCGGCATGGTTCCCTTGGCGGTCGGCAGCCAGACTCAGGGCTCGGTGCTGCGTCCGGCTTCGTTCTGCGGCGTGGTCGGTTTCAAGCCGACGTTCGGCAAGCTGCCGCTCGCCGGGGTCATGCCGTTCGCGCCGACCCTCGACACCGCGGGACTTTTCACTGCCGACGTTGCCGACGCGCAGGCGGTCTGGCGGGCGCTGGGCTTTTCGACGGACGCCGCTCCATGCGCCGCCGCCGCGGCCGTCGATTGGCCGCCGCCGTCAAGTCCGGCAAGCGCGCTCGACAACTCGATGCGCAACGCCCTCGAGGCGGCGCTGCGCAAGATGGAAAACGCGGGGACGCGCATCGAGCGCCTGCCGCGTCCGCGCTTTTTCGACGCCCTGCCGGCGGCGCTGCGCACGGTGATGTATTACGAGGCCGCGCAACAGCACGGCGCCATGTTCCGGACGCACGGCGCCGCGGTCGGCGAGAAGCTCGCCACGCTGCTCGACGAGGGACTGCGCATCGATTCCGGACGCTACCGGGACGCTCTTGCGGCCGTCCACGCCTGCCGCGCCGCGTTTGCGCAATGGGCGGCCGAACGGCCTGTCATCGCCGCGCCCGCCGCCCTCGGACCCGCGCCCAGGGGACTCGACTTCACCGGCGACCCGGCGGCCAACGCGCCGTTCACCGCGCTCGGCGCGCCGGCCGTCTCCATTCCCATGGGCAAGTCAGCGGAAGGCCTGCCTCTGGGCCTCCAGTTGGCAGCGGCGCCCGGCGCGGACGCCATGCTGCTGCGCACGGCCCGCCTCGTGGAGCGGCTGCTCTGAGCCGCCGACCCGAGCGGCGCCGTCGTGTTACGCTCAAACGAGCCCCCTCTGTTCTCGGCATGCGTATCCTTATCGCCGGAGGCGGCCAAGGCGCCGCGCTCATTGCCGGACGCCTGATTCGCGAAGGCAACCAAGTCACCATCGTCGAGAAAGACGCCGAACGCTGCCGCCAACTCGAGGAATTCCTCGACGCCAAGGTCGTCCGCGGCAGCGCCGCGAGCGTGCGCACCCTGCAGCAGGCCGGCCTCGCCGACGCGGAGATGCTGATCGCCGACACCGATTCGGACGAGATCAATCTGCTCTGCTGCATGATCGCCCAGACCGATTCCAACGTGAAGGTCAAGGTCGCCCGCGTGCGCACCCACGAGTTCCAACAGTGGGAGCGCATCGGCCGCGAGCGGGGCTTGCAGATCGACCGCATCATTCACCCCGAGACCGAAATCATGGAGCGCATCAAGCGCGTCGTTCACGTCCCCGGCGTCTCGGACATCCTCGATTTCGCCGACGGCGAGATCAAGCTCTTCGGCATGAACGTCGAGATCGACAGTTGGTTCGCGGGGAAAACCGTAGTCGAGCTCGACGAAGCCAATCCGCCGCCCGACTGCCTTATCGCCATGATTTTCCGCGGCCAGCAGGTGATCATCCCGCACGGCGCGCAGCGGCTGGAGCCCGGCGACCACATCTACATCTGCACTACGCGCGAAAACCTCGACGCGGTGATGGCGTTCATGGGCATCCGCAAGCAGAAATCGATCGACCGCGTGTTCATCGTCGGCGGCAAGCAGGTCGGCATCTGGGTAGCCGAGGAGCTCGAAAAGCAGGGCGTGCAGGTCAAGCTGATCGAACGCGACCCGCGGCGCTGCGGCATGATCTCGACGATCCTCCAGAAAACGATCGTCGTCCGCGGCGACGGCACCGACCAGGGTACGCTCGAGGAAGAAAACGTCGCGGGGATCGATGCTTTTCTGGCGCTCACCAACGATGACGAGGACAACATCATCGCCTCGCTGCTCGCCCGCCGCCTCGGCGCGCAAAAGGTCATTGCGCTGATCAACCGCCTCAATTATCTGCCCATGGTGCAGCGCCTGGGCATCAACACTTCCGTCAGTCAGCGGCTCACGGTGGTCGATCTCGTGCTGCAGTACGTGCGCAAGGGCCGCGTGTTGTCGGTGACGACCTTTCGCGAGGAAGAGGCCGAGGCGATCGAATTGATCGCTTCGCCGGGCGCCAAGTTCGTGGGCAAGAGGCTGCGCGAAGTGCGTTTTCCGCGGGAAGCGATCGTCGGCGCCATCGCGCGCAAGGACGGCGGCGTGTGCGTTCCCCGCGGGGACGCGGCCATCGAGGCGGGCGACCGCGTCCTCTTCTTCACGCTCGAAAGCATCGTTCCCGAACTCGAATCCGTATTCCTGGTCGAGCCCGCCGTCAGGAAAGGCGTTCCGTGATCCACTGGCCCGCCCTGGGACTCCTTTTCGGGCATTTCCTGCTCGCTTTCGCGGGGGCGATGGGTTTTCCCGTCATCTATTCCCTGCTGACGGACCGGGCCGACTTGGCCGCGCTGACGCCCGCCCTGGTCTGCACCGCGCTCTGCGGCGCGGCCCTGCGGCTCGGCTGCCGCGGCGGCAACCGCGAGTTGAACCAGCGCGAGGGGCTGCTGCTCGTCGTCGTCACCTGGCTCGGCGCATCGTTCTTCGGCTGCCTGCCTTACGCCTTCTCGCCCTATTTCGACAGCTTTACGGACGCATGGTTCGAGTCCGTATCGGGGTTCACGACGACCGGCGCGACCGTCCTCGACGACGTCGAGGCCCTGTCGAACCCCATCCAGCTTTGGCGCTGTTTTTCGCACTGGCTGGGAGGCATGGGCATCGTCCTGTTGGTCGTCGCCATCCTGCCGCTGGTCGGCCACGGCGGCATGCATCTCTACCGCGCCGAGTTTTCCGGGGCCAAATCGGCCAAGCTCAAGCCGCGCATCGCCGAGACCGCGGCGGCGTTGTGGAAAATCTACCTTGCGCTGACCCTGGCCGAATACGGCGTCCTGCTCTACGCCGGCCTGTCGCACTTCGAAGCCCTTGCCCATGCGTTTTCGACGATGGGCACGGGCGGATTTTCCACGCGCAACGCGAGCATCGCCGGCTTCGAAAGCCCGCTGGTCGAGTACGTCGTCATCGTCTTCATGCTGCTGGCCGGCATCAGCCTCATCCAGCAGTACCGCTTGTGGGTCGAGCGGGAGCCGGGCGGCGTGCTGCGCGATTTCGAGGTGCGGCTCTATCTCATCCTGATCGGCGGGGCGTCCGCGCTGATCGGCGGCATCCTTTATTTCGGCCGGGGGTACGAACTCGAGCCGGCCTTGCGCGGCGCCCTGTTCCAGGTTGCCTCGATCACGACGACGACGGGCTTCGTGACCGACGATTTCGAGGCTTGGCATCCGCTGCCGCAACTGATCCTGCTGGCGCTCATGTTCGTCGGCGGCTGCACGGGCTCGACGGCCGGCGGGATGAAGATCGCGCGGCTGGCGCTGTTGGGCCGGGTGGTTGACCGCGAGTTCAAGCGCATCGTCGAGCGCCGCGGCGTTTTCGCCATCCGGGTCGGCGGCGGGGTCGTGCCGGAAGCGGCGATTCAGGGCTTGCTCAACCTGGTTTATCTGGCCTTCGTGGTGAATTTTTTCTCCTGCCTGGCGCTGGCCGCGCTCGGCGTGGACGTGCTGACCTCGATCGCCGCCGTAGCGGCCTCGATGTTCAACATCGGCCCGGGGTTCGGCAGCGTCGGCCCGCTTGAGAATTACGCCGGCCTGCCGGCGCTCGCCAAGTGGGTGTTGAGCTTCGACATGATCGCCGGACGCCTGGAGTTCTACACCATCCTGGTCATCCTGACCCCCTGGTTCTGGCGCAAGTAAGGGCGGCGCGGGATAACCTCAGCCCTCGAAATTGCGTCATTATAATTGCGGAAAGGGTCGAGCCCGGCAGGAAAGAGCAGCGATGTCGAATATATTGAGCAAACCTTGGGTGCGTTGGGCGGCGATGGTCGTCTGCGGCGCGGCCGCTTCGTTCGCCGCGCTGAACCTTTACGAGCCGCCGGCGCCGGAAATCCCCACGGCGCGGGTCGAGCGCCGCGATTTTCTGCGCACCGTGCGCGCCCGCGGCGAGCTCAAGAGCGCTCAGTCCGTCCAGATTACGGCGCCGCAAACGCCCGATCTGAAGATCGTGCAGCTTGCCGAAAACGGCAATCCGATCCGCGCGGGCGATATCGTCGTCAAGTTCGACGAGTCCGCGCAGGAAGACACGATGATCCTGCGCGAAACGAACGTCAGGCAGGTTGACAGCGAAATCAAGCAGGCCGCGGCGCAGCACTCCATCACCGACGAGCGCAACGCGATGGAAATCATGCAGGCGCAATACAATCTCGAGCGCGCCGAGCTCGAGGCGAGCAAGCAGGAGATTCTCGCCGAGATCGAAGCGGAAAAGGCCAAGATCGACGTTGAAATCAGCCGCGGCGAGCTGAACAAGGCGGAGACCAACGAAGAAGCCAGCAACATTTCGCAGGAGGCCGATCTCGATCGACTCGAAGAACGGCGCAGCAAGGCGCTGCGCGATCTCGAACTGTCGCGCGGCTATCTCGGCAGCATGGTGCTGCGGGCGCCCGCCGGCGGCATCGTCCACATCCTGCCCAACAACCGCGCGCAGGGCTCTTTCGGCACCGCGCGGCCGCCGTTTCAGGAAGGCGATACCGTCTGGACGGGCGCGCCCATCGCCGAAATCCCCGACCTGAATTCGCTGCGGGTCGAGTTCCGCGTGGAGGAAATCGACCGCGGCCGCGTCGAGGAAGCGCAGGAAACGCGCATCCGCGTGGACGCCGTGCCCGACGCCGTGCTTTCCGGCAAAGTAAGCTGGCTCAGCCCGATCGCCACGCTCGTATTCAGCCGGCTGCCCCCGGAGAAAAACTTTCCGGCGCATACGTCCATCGACAATATCGACGAACGCCTGCGGCCGGGCATGAGCGCCACGGTGGAAATCGTGGTGCAGCGCCTGCCCGACGTGCTGGTCATTCCGGCAAAGGCCTCGACGCAGATCGACGGCAAGCCCACGGTGTTCGTCAAAGACGGCGCGGGCTACCGGCGGGCCAGAATCGAGGTCGCGGCGAGCAACGGCGCCGAGATCGTCGTCTCCTCGGGTCTCGAAGAAAACGAAGTCATCGCGCTCGAAAACCCCGAGCTGACCGCGGCGCGAGGCCGCACGACTTGATCGATCGAAGGGGAAAGCCATGAACAAGATGCTCATCCGGTTGGCCGTTCTGCTCGCGGTCGTCGGCATGGTCGCCGGCGGTTACTATCTGGTCCAGCAGATTCCCGAAGACGAAACGACCATCGCGCTCGCCGAGGTCAAGCGCGGCGACCTGGTCGTCAAGACCTTTTTGCGCGGGGAGTTGCGCGCCGTGCGCTCGCTGACGTTGACCGCGCCGAATATCGGCACGCAGTCGCAGATCACGCAACTGGCGCCTGCCGGGGCGCTGGCCGGCCGCGGGAATCTGATCTTCGAGCTCGACGATTCCGAGCGCGTGGCGGCGCTCGAAGACAGCCTGCTGGACGTTGAGAAAATCCAGGAAGACCTCAAGAAAGCGGAAACCGAGCTCGATATCCGCAAGAGCCAGGACGAAGTCGAGATCGTTCGCTCCAACTTCCAGGTGCGCCGCGCCGAACTCGAGGTGCGCCGCAACGAATTGATTTCGGAAATCGACGCCCGCAAGAACGTGCTGACGCTCGAAGAGGCGCGCCGGCGCAAGCAAAAGCTCGAAGAAGACATCAAAAACCGCTTGCAGCAGCGCGAGGCCGAGCTGGCCGTATTGCGCGAGCAGCTCAACAAGGCGCAGCTCGACGTGGATCGCGACAAGAGGCGCATCGAGCAGTCGCGCGTGCTGGCGCCCATGACGGGGCTGGTTTCGGTGCTGCAAAACCGCTCCGGCGGCCGCGGCGGCTTCGGGCAATCGACGCCGGATATCCGCGAAGGCGATCAGATTCCGGCTGGGATGTCGGTGGCCCAGTTGCTCGACCTTTCCGAAATGGAACTGGTGACCAAGGTCGAAGAAGTCGAGCGGGCCAATCTGAAGGAAGGCCAGACGGTGGTAATCCGCCTCGACGCCTTGCCCGGCAAGACGGTGGAAGGCAAGATTCAACGGCTGGGCAACACGGCATCGACCAACATTTTCGCCGGCGAGGCGACCAAGAAATTCGAATGCGTGATTTCCATCGACATGCGGCAATTGCTCGCCCACGTCGGCGCGGACGAGGAGCGCATCGAACGCATCATGGCCACGGCGCGGGCGAACGCAGCGACCGGCTACGGCCCGTCGAGCGGCGCAGACGGCGGGCAGCAGGCACAGGCGGGCGGACGACAGCGCGGCCAAGGCGGCGGGCAGCAGGCGCAGGCGGGCGGACGACAGCGCGGCCAAGGCGGTCAAGGCGGCGGCGGGCAGCAGGCGCAGGCGGGCGGACGACAGCGCGGCCAGGGCGGTCAAGGCGGCGGCGGGCAGCAGGCGCAAGCGGGCGGACGGCAGCGCGGTCAAGGCGGCCAGGGCGGCGGCGGACAGCAGGCGCAGGCGGGCGGACGGCAGCGCGGCCAAGGCGGTCAGGGCGGCGGCGGACAGCAGGCGCAGGCGGGCGGACGGCAGCGCGGCCAAGGCGGTCAGGGCGGCGGCGGATTCAACCCGACGGCCATGCTCAACCGGCTTCCGCAAGACGCCCGCAAGAAAGCGGAAGCCCTGCTCAAGGGCCGCAGTCCGCAAGAGTTGAGCAATGAGGAACGGCAGCAGTTCCGGCAGATCATGCAAGCGGCGTTCGGCGGACAGCGCGGCGGAGGCGGCCCCGGCGGCGGTGGCGGCTTCGGCGGCGCCGGAGGCGGCGGATTTCCCGGCGGCGGCGGCGGCGGCTTCGGCGGCGGTGGAGGCGGCGGCTTTGGCGGTGGCGGCGGCGGCCGAGGAGGCGGCGGCGCGCCGAGCGGCCCGACTTCCAGCGGATCGGAATTCAGCGCCGAACAACGCAAGGCGGCCATATTGCCGCGTCCCCCGGAAGAGGGTTCGGACGTCGATATCCTGCTGCGCCCCGGCCTGCTGGCCGATGCCGAAGTGATCGTCGAAAACATCCCCAACACCCTGTACATTCCGTTTCAGGCGGTGTTCGAAGACCAGGCGCAGCCCATCGTCTACGTCATGGACGACGGACGCCTCCAGCCGCGGCGCGTCTCACTGGGCAAGCGCTCGGAATCGCAGATCGCCGTAACCGACGGGCTGGAAGAAGGCGAGATGATCTCCTTGCAGGCTCCCGGCAGCGCGGCCGGCGCCGCCCCGAAAGCCGAGAAGAAATCTTCCGGACCGTCGCTTCCCAGCGGGGGCGGCGGGTTCAGCGGGGGACGAGGCGGCTGAACGATGAACATCCCCAATATCCTGCCCGAGCTCTTCATGGGCCTGGGCAGCCTCCTGGCCCACAAGCTGCGCTCGCTGCTGACCATGCTGGGCATGATCTTCGGCGTCGGCGCGGTGGTGGCGATGCTCTCCATCACCGAGGGCGCGCAACAGGAGATGATCCGCTATATCGATCTGCTCGGCGTCAACAACATCGTCGTGGAAGCCAACGAGGCCGTTGACCGCGACACCTTGCTGGCCGTGCGGCAGATCTCCCCGGGGCTGACCTTCCGCGACGCGCGGGCGATCTCCGCGAACGCCCCCAACATCTCCCACCTGTCGCCGCGGAAAACCTTCCAGCCGACGAGTATTCTGCCGCGCACGGAATCCGACCTGCCGCAGCTCCTCGGCGTACTGCCGAACTACACCGAAATCTACAATCTGACGCTGCTCGAAGGCCGTTTCTTCGGCGAAGAAGAGAACTTGCGCTCTTCGCCGGTCTGCGTGCTGGGAGAACGCGCCAAGATCAACCTGCTCGGCTACGGCGCCGCGGTCGGCAAATACGTCAAGGTCAACGAAGTCTGGCTGCGCGTGGTCGGCGTCATGGCCCCGCAGGCGACCGCCGAATCCGACGTCGAAGGGCTGGAAACCGACGACCGCAACAACCTGATCCTGGCGCCGCTGAACTCGGTGATGCGCCGCTTCGAGGACAACAACAGCTATCTCAAAGACGAGATCGACGGCATCTTCATCCGCGTCAACTCCGACTCCGACCCGATCGAGACCTCGCAGATCGTGCGCGCCATCCTGAACGCGACGCACAACGCCGCCAGCGATTTCTCGGTGCTGGTGCCCGCCGACCTGCTCGCGCAGCGCGAGCAGCAGCAACTCGTCTTTCAGGTCGTCATGATCTGCATCGCCGGCATTTCGCTGCTGGTCGGCGGCATCGGCATCATGAACATCATGCTGGCGACGGTGCTGGAGCGCACGCGGGAAATCGGCATCCGCCGGGCCATCGGCGCCCGCCAGCGCGATATCGTCAGGCAGTTTCTGATCGAGGCCGTGCTGATTTCCATCCTGGGCGGCGTCATCGGCATCGCGGCCGGCTTCGGCGGCTCGAAAATGATTGCCGCAATCGCCGGTTGGGCGACCGTGGTGACGGCGCTGTCGATCATCGTTTCGTTCGGGGTATCGGTTTTTATCGGCCTGCTGTTCGGGATTTACCCGGCGGTGCAGGCGGCCAAGCTCGACCCCATTGAGGCCATTCGTTATGAGTAACCGCTCGAAAAAATTCACCCGCCGCATCGCCGGATTCGCCGCCGCGCTGGCGCCGATGATCGCGGCGGCGCAACTGAACACGTTCCCCGACGGCGCGTACTTCCGCGAACAGTGGCAGGCGGCTCCCTACGACGTCGAGATCGAAGAGGTCGCCAACCTCGAAGACTTCGTGGTTGACGGCAAGCTGGAGCTTTCGCTGCGCGCCTATCTCGAGCTCGTCATGGCCAACCATACCGACGTGCAAATCCAGAAACTTTCGGTGCGCGAGGGCGAAAACGCAATTCAGCGGTCGTTGAGTCCGTTCGACCCGAACCTCGAGTTGAACTTCAACACCAACCGCAGCACCAATCCTTCCCAAGACGTGCTGCAGGGCGGCTCCGTCATCAGCAGCCTGCGCCAGACCGGCGGATTCACCTACAACCAGACGCTCGACACCGGCACGAATTACCGGGTCGATTTCACCGGCGTGAAGAATGCGAGCAGCAGCACGTTTCGGACGTTCAATCCTTCGATCCAGGACACGCTGCAATTCAATCTCACCCAGCCGCTGCTGCGCAGCCGCGGCCGCAGCATCCAGCGCATTCCGGTGCTGATCGCCGAATCGCGGCTCGACATGACGAAAGCCCAGGTGCTGCAGCGCGTGATCAACATCGTCGCGCAAGCCGAGAACCTCTATTGGCAGGTGGTTTCCAACCGCGAGAATCTCAATGTGCAGGAAAACAACCTCGAATTGCGGCGGAAGTTCCTCGAGCGCTCGCAGCGCGAGTTGGAGCTCGGCGCGATCTCGCCGCTCGACATCTATCAGCCTGAGCAGAACTTCGCCACCGCGCAGGTGAGCGTAACCCGCGCGCGCTTCCGGCTGCAGCAGGCCGAAGACCGCGTGCGCAGGCAGATCGGCGCCGACCTGCACGCGGATATCCGCAATCTGCCCCTGATCCTTACCGAGTCGGCCGAGCCGCCCGCCTACGCGCCCTCGTTCGAGCCCGAGGAAACCATCGCCAAGGCCCTGCACATACGGCCGGAGATCGTCCAGAGAAGGCTCGATCTCAAGATTGACGACTATTCGATCAAGCGCGATACGAACGCGCTGCGCCCCGACCTTTCCCTGACGGCCTCGTACAGAGCCACGGGACTGGGCGGCAACCTGTTCCAAACGTCGCTGGTCGGCGGGACCACGGGTACTTTCATCCCCGGCGGCGCCGGCGACGCGCTCGACCAGTTGTTCCAGTTCCGCTTCCCCACCTACACCGCGGGACTGACGCTGCAACTTCCGCTGCGCAACCGCCGCGCCGCGGCCAATCTGGCCGACAGCGTCATCTCCAAGAAGCGCAACCTCTACAACCTGCGCTCGCTCGAACAGGACGTACGCCTGGCGGTGCTCAATGCCATCGCCGGCGTCGAACTGAGCAAGGCGGCGATGCAGCAGGCGGCGGTCGCCCTCGATTTCTCGCGCAAGCGCCTCGACGCCGAACAGAAGAAGTACGACCTCGGCGTCAATACCGCTTTCATCGTCCTCGACGCGCAAGACGACCTGGTGCAGAGCGAGGCCGACCTGCTGCAGGAAGCGATCGGCTACCGCCAAGCCATGGTTACCCTGCTGCAATCGACCGGCGAGTTGCTGACGAACCGCGGCATTCAACTGCGCTACGACTGACGCCGCGCGGCGGCCTACGGCTTGCCGTAGCGCAGCAGCCCCTTCGAGTCCTTCGGCGGATGGGCGCGCAGCGCTTCCTCGTTCGGCTCGGTTCCCCAGCCCGGCCGGTCGGGAACGATCAAATACCCGTCTTCGATCTGCGGCCGGCGCGTGAACAACTCGTCGTCCCAGGGGATGCGGTCGATGTCGATTTCCATGATGCGCAGGTTGGGCACGGCGGCGGCGAAGTGCGCGTTCATCATCGAGCAGAGGTGGCCGTAGAAATTGTGCGGCGCGGCGTTGACCTCGCAGGCCTCGGCCAGGGCGGCGCATTTCATGCCTTGCCAAACGCCGTTCCAGACCGCATCGATAATCGCCGTATCGACCGCTTCCTGTTCGAAATAGGGCAGGAAGCTGCGCGCCCCCATCAAGGTTTCGCAGCCGCTGATCGGGTGCGGACTCTGCCGGCGGATGTGGGCCATCGCCGCCGGGCTGCGCGTATCGATCTCGACCCAGAAAATATCGAGATCGCGAATTTCGCGCAGAATCTTGAGATACCCCTCGGTCGAGCAGTTGAAATTCAGATCGAGCAGGATGTCGATATCGGGGCCGGCGCCCTCGCGCATCGCTTCGAGATGCATCCGCAGGTTCCGCAGAACCTTGCGATCCACGTTGCGGGCGGGGTCGAAAGGCGCGCCGAAGCCGGGCCGCCAGCCCTGGACGCCGCCGTTTTCATAGAGAAAGACATTGGTTTTCAGCGCCGTGAAACCGCGCTCGCGCACCTCGGCGGCGATCGCCCGCGTTCCGTCGAGATCGGTAATCGCGGGTTTGTAGTAGTCGGGGTGGTTGATGCGCCACGTAGCGCAGTGCGACCAGTACACGCGGATGCGGTCGCGGACCTTCCCGCCGAGCAGCTCGTAGCAGGGGACGCCCAGAGCCTTCGCCTTGGCGTCGAGCAGCGCGTTCTCGATGGCGCCCAGGGCTTCGCCGACGACGCCTCCGGCAGCCGGCCGCGTGGCGCAGAACAGGTCGGCGTAGATGCGCTCGTGCGCCCCCAACGGACAGCCGACCACGCGCTCGGCGAGCCGTTCGATCGCCGCGCCGACGCCCGGCGAGCCGAACCCCTCGTCGAACTCGCTCCAGCCGATAATGCCGTCTTCGGCGGTCAGCTTGACGAAATGGTAATTGCGCCAACCGGCGTCGCAGCGCAGCGTTTCGATCGCCCGAACCTTCATGCCGGGGCCTATCGTAGCGCAGCGGCCCGCGCGCCTCCGCTTGGGATGCCGCCGCGCTTGCTGTTACCATTCGAGTCTTCGACGATGGCCGGGCGCGTCCTCAAGGGCAACGCAATTCGAGACCGGATCTTTGCCGATCTCGGCGGCGAAATCGCCGCTCTGGCGGAGCGCGGAATCCGTCCGGGGCTGGCCGCCGTGCTGGTCGGCGGCGATCCGGCCTCGCGGCTTTACGTCGGCAACAAGATCGAGGCATGCAAGCGTCTCGGGCTTTTCTCGGAAACGATCCGTCTGCCGGCCGAGGCGGAAACCGACGAAATCCTGGCCGTCGCGGGCGAGTTGAACGCGCGCGACGACGTGGACGGCATCCTCGTCCAGCTTCCCCTGCCCGACGGCGTCGATGAAAAGAAGGTTCTGTCGGCGATTCGCCCGGAAAAAGACGTGGACGGCTTTCATCCGATGAACGTCGGCAAGCTGGCGGGCGGCCGGCCCGCGCTCGCGCCGTGTACGCCGGCCGGGCTGATCGAGATATTGAAACGCAGCGGGATTCCCATCGCCGGGAAGCGCGCCGTCGTCGTCGGCCGCAGCAACATCGTGGGCAAGCCCGCCGCTCTGCTGCTGCTTGCCGAAAGCGCCACGGTGACGATCTGCCATTCGCGCACGAAAGACCTGGCCGCGGTCTGCCGCGAAGCGGATATCCTCGTGGCCGCGGTCGGCCGGCCGGCGATGCTCACGCGGGAGTTCATCCGCCCCGGAGCTACAGTGCTCGACGTGGGCATCAACCGCGTGACCGACCCGGCCGCCGCGCAGGCCGTCTTCGCCAACAGCCCGCGGCGGCTGGCAAGGTTCGGCGAGACGGGCGCGGCCGTCGTGGGCGACGTTCACCCGGAACACGCGCGAGAGGCGGCCGGGGCCTATACGCCCGTTCCCGGCGGCGTGGGGCCGTTGACGGTGGCCATGCTGATGGTCAACACGGTCAAGGCCGCGCGCCTCCGCCGCGGCCTGAGCGCGGCCTATACTGAAGCGTGAATTCGCGCCGCAGAACGTTTCTGCTCGGGCTGGGCGCCTTCGCGCAAGCGGCGGCCTGGGAGCGCGAGCCGCCGGCAATCTACGCCAAGCGGCGCAAGTCTCTCGCCGAGGCGGTCGGCGGCGGCCTGATCGTCGTTCTCGGCTACGACGATTCCGAAGGCCGTTCCGGGTATTCGAGCTTCCGCCAGGAAAGCCATTTCTACTATCTCACCGGACACAACGAGCCCGGCGCCGCCTTGGCCGTCGCCCCGGAGAGCGGACGGCAGCCGTACAGGGAAATCCTGTTTCTTCCGGAAAACGACGCGTACGCCTCGAAATGGCTCGGCCCGCGGCTGGGCATCGACGGCGCGGCGAAACTGGGCGTCGAGGAAGTCTTGTCCGCGTCGGCGATGGAATCCCGGATGCGCGCCCTGTTGCGCGACCGCAAGAAGCTCTACGGCCTGCTGCCGACCGGCCGAGGCCGCGGCCGGAACGCCGCGGAGCGCCTGCTCGCGCGCCTGCAAGCGCTGTGCCGGCGCAAGGACGTGCGCGACGTCCGCGCCCCGCTCGCGCGCCTGCGGGCGATCAAATCGGCAGGCGAGATCGCAACGATCCAAAAGGCCGCCGACGCCTCGATCGAAGCGCACTTGGCCGCGTGGCGGGTTATCCGCCCGGGCGTTACCGAGCTGCAAGTGGCCGGCGCCATGGTCGGAGCGGCGATGACCGCCGGCTGCGAGCGCATGGCCTATCCGCCGATTGTCGGCAGCGGCCTCAATTCGACGATTCTGCACTACGATCGCAACGATGCGGCGCTTGCCGCCGGCGGCGTCGTGCTGATGGACGTGGGCGGCGAGTACAGCCGCTACGCGGCCGACGTTACCCGCACGGTTCCGACCGGCGGCGCGTTCAGCAGCCGCCAACGCAGAATCTACGATCTGGTGCTGGACGCGCAGCGCCTGGCCATTGCCGCGGTCAAGCCCGGGGCGCGGCTCCACGACCGCGGCCCCGACGGCTTGACCGGCATCGTCGAGCGCCGATTCGAGCAGAGCGGCGAGCCGGGCTCCGCCCCGCGGCTGGCGCACGGCCTCGGCCACCACGTCGGCCTCGACGTTCACGACCCGCGTCCGCCGGAAGACGCGCTGCAGCCCGGCATGGTGGTCACCATCGAACCCGGCCTCTATCTGCCCGCCGAGGGGTTCGGCGTACGCATCGAAGACATGGCCGTCGTCACCGACGACGGCTGCCGGCTGATGACCGCCCGCCTGCCGCGCGAAGCCGACGCCGTCGAGGCGGCGCTGGCCGCCTGACGCGCGCTGCTTGAACGCCGCTTGAGGAAGCTCTGCGCAGGCAATCGGTTACGATGCTCGAGAGCTGCGCGGCCCCTTCTTCCCTAACCCCCAACCCCTAATCCCTAACCCCTGCCGCGCCGTCAGGCGCGGCCCCGTTTTAGGCGCGCTTGCTCATTTTCTTTTCCGCCGATTTGCGCTTGACAGGCCGTTGCGGGAATTGATAAGTTTGGCTTTCGGCGTTGTTGCGGGGATTTTGATGTTTTGGCAGCGCGCCGCGGATTTCTTGTTGCAAGACAGGTTATTTTTGTTTCAGAATAGGGATCCCATGTTGCGAGGAGATGCAAGGAGGATGTATCATGAGAAGAGGTCAGCCCGTCAGCCCGTCAGCCCGTCAGCCCGTCAGCCCGTCAGCCCGTCAGCCCGTCAGCCCGTCAGCCCGTCAGCCCGTCAGCCCGTCAGCCCGTCAGCCCGTCAGCCCGTATAAGGAGAAGCGCGCTCGCCGCGCTCTCTGACCCGCGGCTTCTTCTCTCCCTTCTCTCTGTTTTCCGCGCCCCGCTCCTTGCGGGCAAGGGACTTTCGCGCGGGCGCGGCTCTCGTGTCTTCCGCTGTCCGCCGGCGCGCCAAGCGCGCTTGGCGGCGTTGCTGTGCATTCTCCACTATCCGCTGTTCATCGGCGGCGAAGCCGCCCCGGCTCAGGGCATCCCGGTCGATCCCCCGGTCGCCGAGACGGTTGCGGGAACGGGGTCGACCGGCTACAGCGGCGACGGCGCCGCGGCCGTTGCGGCCCAACTCCACGAACCCCTCTCAGTGGCCAGGGACGCTGCGGGAAACCTGTACATCGCCGACAGGAACAACAACCGCATCCGCAAAGTGGATGCCTTGACGGGGATTATTACCACCTTCGCGGGAGGCGGCTCATCGCTGGGGGACGGGGGCGCGGCCGCGGCGGCCCAACTCAACTGGCCCTCCGGCGCGGCGCTGGACGGTTCGGGCAACCTGTACATCGCCGATTCGTTCAACCACCGCATCCGCAGAGTGGATGCCTCGACGGGGATCATTACCACAGTAGCGGGAACGGGGACGAGCGGCTACCGCGCAAGCGACGACGGCGCCGCGGCTACGTCGGCTCAAATCAACACCCCCCTCGGCGTGACTCTGGACGGTTCGGGCAACCTGTACATCGCCGATACGAACAACAACCGCATCCGCAGGGTAACCCCGGCCGGGGTGATTACCACCTTTGCGGGAGGCGGCTCGTCGCTGGGGGACGGGGGCGCCGCCGCCGCGGCCCAACTCAACGGGCCCTTCGATGCGGCGGTGGACGGGTCGGGCAACTTGTACATCGCCGATACGAACAACCACCGCGTCCGCAAGGTGGACGCCTCGACGGGAAATATCTCCACCGTAGCGGGAACGGGGACGGCCGGCTCCAGCGGCGACGGCGGCGCGGCCGCATCGGCCCAACTCGACAACCCCCGCAGCGTAGCGCTGGACGGATCGGGCAACCTGTACATCGCCGATAAAGACAACGACCGCATCCGCAAGGTCGATGCATCCACTGGGAATATTTCTTCGGTGGCGTTCGCGGCGGCGCAACTCGACGGTCCCACCGGCGTAGCCGCGGACAGTTTGGGCAACCTGTACATCGCCGATCGGGACAACCAACGCATCCGCAAGGTGACTTTGTTTCTGCCCCCGCCCCCGCCGCCGCCTGCGCCGGCCGGGCCGGAGCCTGAGCCGGAGGCGCAGCCGGTGGGCGTTTCCGAATTGTCGTTCGCGCCGGAAGCAGACTCCTCCGCGCCGGCGCCGCAGATGCTGACGCTGCGCGCCGAAGGCGGCGCCGTGGACTTCCAGGCGCTGCCCAGCGCGCGCTGGATCCAGGTCTCGCCGGCGGCGGGCAACACGGCACAGTACAGGGGCCGCCTGGCCGAGGGCCAGACGACTACCCTGCGCGTAAGCGTCAACCCTCTGGGGCTGCGCCCGGGAACCCACCGCGGAAGGCTGTACATCCGCTCCGGCGGGCGCATCTCGGCCGCGATCCGCATCGTGCTGGAGGTTCCCCCGCCGACGGGGCCGGCGGTGACGGAGAACGGCGGCGTATTCAACGCGGCGCGGATGAGCGCCTACGGAGAGCGCGGACTGTTCGGGCCGCAGTTGCTGCCGTTGGCGCCGGGCGCGGCGGTGATCGTGCAGGGAGTGAACTTCCTGACGGGCGAGCGCATCGCGGACGCGGGCTTTCCGCTGCCGACGATGCTGGGCGGCGTGCGCGTGCTGATCGACGGGGCGGCGGTTCCGCTGACGGCGGTCGGCCCGCGGCGCATCGAGGCGCAGTTGCCCTGGGCGCTGGGCGGCGAAGCCGTAGCGGCGGGCGGCTTGGCGTTGGCGAGCGTGGTGGTGGAGTCCGGCGGCGAGAGCAGTTGGCCGCGGCGCTTCTGGGTCGGCCCGTATGCGCCGGGCGTGTTCACGGTCTCGGGCGAAGGGCAGGGGCAGGCGCTGGCGACGTTCGCGGGGACGACCGACTTGGCGGCGCCGCTGGGTTTCAGCGCGGGCAGCCGCCCGGCGCGGGGCGGCGACATGCTGGAGATCTACGCCACGGGACTGGGCGCGGTGGAGCCGCCGTTGGCCGACGGCATGAACTCATGCGCCCCGGACGGCGTCTGCCTCGAGGACGGCTCGAACGCGGTGCTGCGGCATACCGCGGCGCGCCCGCGGGTCTGGATCGGCGGTTGGCCCTTGCCGCCGGACAGCATCCGCTTTTCAGGCTTGGCCCCGGACATGGCCGGCGTCAACTTGGTGGTCGTGGAACTGCCGACGTGGCTGCCGCCCTCCGACGCGGCGGAAGTGTATCTCACCATCGCCGGCAGAAGCAGCCAATCGGGCGCCACGATCGCCGTTGAATGACGGGCGCCGTCGAGTGAGGCCGCGCAGCCGCCCAACCCGCGACTCGCGACCCGCCGACCCGCGACCGCCGCGCACAGCGCGGCGTGGCATGATAGGGACGACTTCCGGAGGTCTTGTCCCCGTGATGAACCGCTGCCGTCTTGCCCTGTTCCTCTGTTGCGCCGCTTGGCTTGCTCCGCAGGCGGGGGCGCAAAGCGCGGTCATCGCCGTCGATACGCCGATGGCGCCCCCGGAGTGGGCGCTCATGGAGCGCGCACTGCTGCGGGCGAACTCCGAGGCGGTCGAAGCCTTTGCCGCGAAATACCTCGACGAGCGCGGCTATCTGCTGCACACGCCGCGTTGGGGCACGCTCGACGGCCCCGACGACGCCATCGAGACCTTCTACAACTGGACGCTGCTGCATGCATTGGGCGGCTCCGACTCCGTGCTCAAGCTTTACAAGAAGGGGCTCGAAGGCCATCTGCGGCAGTACGGCGAATTGCGCACGGAATTGACGCCGCTGGCCAAAAACGGCGCCTACCACAAGGAATTCATCACGCAGTCCGACTGGTTCCATACCGGCGAGGGCATGCGCGCGTTTTTCCTGTGGGGGCATTCGGAGCCGGAGAATCCGCTGCTGATCGGGCGCATGAAGAAATACATGGCGATGTACAACGGCGAAGACCCCGACATCCGCAATTACGACCCGGAAAAGAAGATCATCAAGAGCATCTGGAACGGCTCGTTGGGGCCGATGCTGCGCCGCGCCACTGTGTACGACTGGGTCGGCGACCCCGTGCCGGGAAAATTCCACCTGCTGCACAATCCGGCGCGCATGGAAAAGATGCTCGACCTGGAAGAGTGGTATCCGCGCATGTTGGCGCATTGCGAGGAATATCTCGATTCGGTCGGCGACAATTTTCTGAATCTGGCGGCGACGCTGCTGGGCGTGAACGCCTACGCGCTGACCGGCGAGCGGAAATACCGCGACTGGACGCTCGAGTATCTGGACGCCTGGAAGGAACGCGCCGCGGCGGCCGGCGGCATGATCCCCTCGAACATCGGTCTCGACGGTACGCTCGGCGGCGCGCACGACGGGCAATGGTGGAAGGGCACCTACGGCTGGAATTTCACGATTTTCGACGGCGAGCTGCAACAGATTGCGCACCGCAACTACTTCACCAGCGCCAGTTTTCAGGGTTTCGCCAACGGCCTGCTGCTGAGCGGCGATCAGGCGTACATCGACGTTTTGCGCAAGCAGATGGATCTGGTGCTGGCGGCCAGGAAAGTCGAGAACGGCAAGACGCTGCTGCCGCGCATGTACGGCGACCCGCGCGGCTACAAATACAACGGCGCCCCCGAGTTCTACCAGTACGAGCCGATCACCTATTCCGACAGGCTGACGGAAATCTATCTCTGGTCGATGCGGCGCGAAGACCTGGCCCGCGTTCCGCTCGAAGACGAGCCCTGGCCGGCCTTTCTGGAAGGAAAGAACCCGGCCTACCCGATTGAAGCCATGCAGGCCGATTTCGAGCACATCCGCGAGCGCATGGAGTTCATGCGCAACGACCCGACTTCGGCCGACACGCGCCTGGCCGACTACCTGCTGCGCGTTGTCCCGGCGGCGACCGACACGCTGGCGCAGCTTACCATCGGCGGCTACTTCCCCAGAGGGCGCATTTGGGTGCTGCACAGCCGCTTGCGTTATTTCGACCCGGAGCGGCGCCGCGCCGGCCTGCCTCCGGACACGGCCGCGCTGGTTCACGAGTTGAAGGACGACGCGGTGACCGTCACCCTGGTCAACCTCAACCAGGTCGAGCCGCGCGACGTCATCGTGCAGGCCGGAGGCTACGCCGAGCACCGTTTCACCGAGGCGGACGGCAGCGCCTTGACGGTGCGCCTGGCGCCCGGCGCGGGCAAGAAGCTGACGCTGAAAATGGAACGCTACGCCAACCCGCCGACGCTGGCGTTCCCTTGGAACCGCTGACTCCGCCCGGTCACAAGGCGGCAACGCGGCGCCACAGGCGCATCACGCCGAAGCATGAGCCGGCGGCGGCGAGCGCGGCGGCCGTTGCGGGGATGAGATCGCCGTACAGCGCGAACCCGGCGGCGAAAAGAAAGCCGTAGATCGCCGCCGCGCCCAAAGCCGAAGCCAGCAGCGGGGCGGTCAGCGCGGCATTGCCTCCGGACGGGCCGCCCGCGGCGGCGGCGACCGGCCTCCAGCCCGGCCCGCCGGGCCTGATTTTCCGGTAGAAGGCGATCAGCGTCCGTTGGTCGGTCGGTTCGGTCAGAAAGGCGGTCCCGAGCCAGCAGGCCGAGGTGACGGCGACGCCGACCAGCAACTGCATCGACGCGGAAAGGGCGTCTCGCACGACGAATTGCATGGCCAGCGCGACGGCGAACGACGAGATCATGGCGGCCAGTTCGGCCGCGGCGTTGATCCGCCACCAGAACCAGCGCAGCAAATAGAGCAGCCCCGTGCCGGCGCCGATTTGCAGCAGGATGCGGAAGACTTGCAGCGCGTTTTCGAGGGTCAGGGTCAGAGCGCAGGCGCAGAGCATCAAGGCGGCCGTGGAGATGCGCCCGGCCCAGACGAGCCGCGCCTGGGAAGCCCCGCGGTCGAGGAACCGCCGATATACGTCGTGAACGAGAATCGAAGCCCCCCAGTTGACCATCGTGGACATCGTGGACATGTAGGCCGCCGCCAGCGAGGTCGCCGTCAGCCCCAGCAGCCCCGCGGGCAGGAACGTCAGCATCGCCGGATAGGCCAGGTCGTTGCGCACGATCTGCGCTTCGACGTGCGGAAACCGCCGCTGGATGTCGGCAACTTCCGGAAAGACGGCCAACGAGGCCAGGGCAATCAGTATCCAGGGCCAGGGCCGCAGCGCGTAGTGCAGCAGGTTGAACAGCAGCGTTGCGCCGACGGCGTTGTTTTCGTCTTTCGCCGAAAGCATGCGCTGCACGACGTAACCGCCGCCGCCCGGCTCGGAGCCCGGGTAGTAGGCCGCCCACCACTGCACCAGCAGCGGAATGACGAACACGGGCAGGGCGTCTTCCCAGGTCAGAGCGTCGAAATCCGGCCAGAAAGCGAGCCGCCCGCGGACGCCGGGATGTTCGAGCAGCGCGCTCAGCCCGCCGACCTCGGGCAGGTTGACGATGTACGCGGCGGCCCATACCGACCCGACCATGGCCATGGCGAATTGGATCATGTCGGTCAAGAGCACGCCCGTCAGCCCGCCCAGCGCGCTGTAGATCAGCGCCGCGCCCGCGGCGATGGCCAGCGTTTCCAGCGGAGACCAGCCGAACATGACCGAGCCGATCTTGACCGCGGCCAGCGATACCGCGGCCATCACCAGCACGTTGTAGAGCAGTCCGAGATAGACCGCGCGGAAACCGCGCAGGAAAGACGCGGTTTTGCCCGAATAGCGCAACTCGTAGAACTCGATGTCGGTTGAAACGCCCGACCGCCGCCAGAGCTTGGCGTAAAGGAAAACCGTGAGCATGCCGCTCAGCAGAAACGCCCACCACGTCCAGTTGGCGAAGACGCCGCCGCCGCGGACGATGTCGGCGACGAGGTTGGGCGTATCGGTGGAGAAGGTCGTGGCCACCATCGAAATGCCGAGCAGCCACCAGGGCTGCCGCCGCCCGGCGAGGAAAAACGAGGCGAAATCGCTGCCGGCCGAGCGGGCCGCGCGCAGGCCGATGCCCAGCGACAGCGCGAAGAACGCGCCGAGAATCCACCAGTCGAGAGCGGTCAGTCGCATCGGGAGCGGGGGCGGGGACTTCGTATTGTCCCAGACGCGGCCGGCGGGCGGTCAGTCGCGGGGCATGGTTTTCAGGGCGATGCCCAATTCGGTCAGGTTGCGCGCCGGCACGACGTTCGGGGCCTCGCACATGAGGTCTGCGCCCTTGGCCGTTTTGGGGAAGGCGATGACGTCGCGGATGGTCGCCGCGCCCGCCAGCAGCATGATCAGGCGGTCGAGTCCGAGCGCGATGCCGCCGTGCGGCGGGGCGCCGTATTCGAGCGCGTCGAGCAGGAAGCCGAAGCGCCGCCGCGCTTCTTCCGCGCTGAAGCCGAGCGCTTCGAAAACCGCGGTCTGCACCGCGCGGCTGTGGATACGGATCGACCCCGAGCCGAGTTCGACGCCGTTGAGCACGAGGTCGTAGGCTTTCGAGCGGCAGGCGGCCGGGTCGGAGGCGAGTTTTTCGACGTCGTCGTCGTGAGGCGAGGTAAAGGGGTGATGCGAGGAGTTCCAGCGGCGTTCGTCTTCGCTCCACTCGAACATGGGGAAATCGGTAACCCAGAGGAAGCGCAGGTCGTTGGCGTCGAACAGCCCGTGCCGTTCGGCGAAGGCGCGGGCGATCTCGATCCGCAGGTTTCCGGCGGCGGTGAAGACGGCGTGGCCGGGGCGCGGCGCGGCGATTTTTTCGCGGCCCGTGCAGAGCACGAGGAAGTCGTCTTCGGCGGCGCTGAGCCGCTGCCTGACCGCGGCCATTTGCGCGGGCATTTTCGCGGCGAGTCCCTTGGCGTCGTCGAAGACGCGCAGGCCCTGCTCCGCGGCGTATTCGCGGAACTGCTCGCGCTCGCGCCGCGTGAGCGGGCCGACGGAAGGCGTGCGGAGGGCGGCCAGCGGGCCTTCGAGCGGCAAGTCGCCCGACCCGATGATGTCGTCCACGCGGGCCATGGGGGGCAAGCGCAGGTCGGGCTTGTCGCTGCCGTACTTTTCGACGGCCTCGCCGTAGGTCAAGCGGGGCAGGGGAAGCGGGGGAACCGCCGCGCCCGCCGCCGCGCACACGGCGGTCATCAGGTTTTCGACGACCGCGAACACGCCGTCTTCGCGCACGAACGACATTTCGACGTCGATTTGAGTGAACTCGGGCTGGCGGTCGGCGCGCAAATCCTCGTCGCGGAAACAGCGCGCGATCTGGAAATAGCGGTCGTAACCGCCGATCATCAGCAATTGCTTGAAAATCTGCGGCGACTGCGGCAGGGCGTAGAAGGCGCCGGGATGCAGGCGGCTGGGCGCCAGAAAATCGCGCGCGCCCTCGGGCGTCGAGCGGGTCAGAAACGGGGTTTCGATTTCGAGGAATCCCTGGGCGTGGAACGACTCGCGGACGGCCAGATTGACGTTGTGGCGCAGGCGCAGGTTGCTTTGCATTTGCGGGCGGCGCAGGTCGATGTAGCGGTGCTTGAGTCGGTTGTCCTCGCCGACGGAAGCCTGGTCTTCTTCGTCCACCTGGAACGGCGGGGTCGCCGATTCGTTGAGGACGTAGAGCTTGTCGGCCTGCAACTCGACGGCGCCGGTTTCGATGTTGGGGTTGATGGTATCGGCGCTGCGCTTGACGATCGGGCCTTCGACGGCGATCACGAACTCGTTGCGCAGCGTTTCCGCTTTGGCGTGGGTTTCCGCGTCGATTTCGGCGTTGAACACGACTTGGGAAATGCCGCCGCGATCGCGCAGGTGGATGAAGTACAGGCCGCCGAGGTCGCGGCGGCGATGGACCCAGCCCATCAGCACGGCGCGGCTGCCCACGTCGCTTTCGCGGATGTCGCCGCAGTAATGGGTTCGAGTCAGGTTTCCCAGCGGGTCGAGGGAAACGGTCCGGTGCGGTTGCTCGGTCATGCAGGCTGCGATTCTTCGAGATACCGCCGGCTCAACTCGACGTAGCGCTCGGCGTTGAGGCGGATGCGCTCGAGCTCGCCGCCGCTGACGGCGCGCTTCACCTTGGCGGGAACGCCGGCGGCCAGGCTGCGCGGCGGAATCCGCTGCCCTTCGAGAACGACCGAGCCCGCGGCGACGATCGACCCGGCGCCGATGCGCGCCTTGCTGAGGATCGTCGCGCCCATGCCGATCAGGCATTCGTCTTCGACGACGCAGCCGTGGACGGTGCAGGAGTGTCCGACGACCACGCGGTCGCCGATTTCGAGCGGCGCGTCTTCGTCTTCGTGCAGGCAACTGTTGTCTTGCACGCTGGTCTCCTCGCCGATGACGACGGAGGAGGTGTCGGCGCGGACGGTCACGTTGCACCAGACGTTGGAGCGCGCGCCGACGCGCACCTGGCCGACAAGCTCGGCGCTCGGGTCGATATAGGCGTCGGCTGCGACGAGCGGACTATGGCCGCCGAAACTTCGAAGCATGGATTTGCCCGGGCTTCCCGGCAAGCGCGCGGCGCCGCGGGAAGCTCTTTCGTGTCGAATGCGAAGGCGCGGCGCGGGCGGCCGCGGCGCCTTTCCTTCCAAAGATAGCACAGGCGTCGGGCGGGTTCGTCTTTCGATTGGAATCGAGGGGCATGGTTGATACTCTGGGATTTCATGCCCGAACAGATCGTCAAGCAGCGTTCCCGCGGATTTCTCTGCGTCAACGCGCACCCGGCCGGCTGCGCCCGGAACGTCGAGGATCAAATCGCCTTCATCGAGGCGAACCGCTCGCCGGCCGACGCAAAGGGGCCGAAGAACGCGCTTGTCGTCGGCGCCTCCGCGGGATACGGTCTGGCTTCGCGCATTGCTCTGGCCTGGGGCTTCGGGGCGAAGACCCTCGGCGTTTTCTTCGAGAAAGAGCCGCTGGGCAAGCGCACCGCGACGGCGGGATATTACAACAGCGCGGCCTTCCACCGCGCCGCCGCGCGCGCCGGCCTGTGGGCCGAGAGCCTGAACGGCGATGCGTTTTCCGACGACGTCAAGGAACGCGCCGCCGCGCTCGTCCGCTCGGAAATGGGCGCGGTCGATCTGCTGGTTTACAGCTTGGCGGCGCCGAAACGCACGAACCCGCGCAGCGGCGAAACGCTCCACTCCGTGCTGAAGTCGATCGGCGAACCCTATACGGGCAAGACCGTCGATGCGGCGGCCGCGGCGGTTACCGAAGCGACGGTCGAACCCGCGTCCGAAGAGGAGATCGCGCACACCGTCGGGGTCATGGGCGGCGAGGACTGGCAATGGTGGGTCGAGAAGCTCGCCGATGAGGGGCTGCTGGCGGAGGGCGCGCGCACGGTCGCCTATTCGTACATCGGCCCGGAGCATACCTGGCCGATCTACCGCGACGGCACGGTCGGCGCGGCGAAAGAGCATCTGAAGCAAACCGCCGCCGCGCTCGATGAGCGGCTGCGGCGGACGGTCGGCGGGGCGGCTTGCGTTTCGGTGAACAAGGCCGTGGTCACGCAGGCTTCGGCGGCCATTCCGATGATCCCGCTGTACGTCAGCCTGCTGTTTCGCGTGATGAAGCGCAAGGGCGTCCACGAGGGGCCGATCGAACAGATGAAGCGGTTGTTTTTCGAGCGCTTTGCGGTCGGGGCGGCGCCGGCCGCGGACGGCGAGGGCATGATCCGTCTCGACGACTGGGAGATGCGCGAAGACGTGCAGCGGGAAATCGCCGAGTTATGGCCGCGGGTGACCACTGAAAATCTCGCCGAGCTTGCCGATTTCGCCGGATTCATGGGCGATTTCAACCGCTTGTTCGGTTTCGACGTCGAGGGCGTCGATTACGCGCGGCCCGTGGAAACGGAAATTTTCCTTTGAGGCGGGGAGCGGCGCAAGCTCGCGGTCGGCGCCACAAAAAATTGCGCTTGCGCCGGCCTGTTGACGCACTGAAACCGCCTTGCAGCCGGTCATCCCCAAACTGACCCGTTCTTCGCTGTAACGTTGTTTGCAGCGGCACGGCATCGGCCGGCTGCCGCAACAAAGCGGTAGGGGCAAGCTCTATCTGTTCGCGGCCATCGACAGGACTTCCAAGTCCGCCTTCGCCCAGTCCCCCTGCGCGGCGAGCGGACTACCGCCGCCCAATTCCTGCGCGATCCGGCCGCCGCCCTGACCTACAAGCTGCGCATCGTGCTGACCGATAACGGCGCGCAGTTCACCAACCGCCGCAAGGAGGGCCGCCGCGCGCAGCGCGGCCCGACGCACAATCCCCTGACTCAAAAGCACTGCGCCGCCGTCAAGCGTGACGGGTTTCATGCGGGTAAAAGAAGGGCTTCATGCAAAGTTTGCTCACTTTGCCCGCCTATGCGCGCCTATGCGCACTTATTTTCGAACTCCCGCCGCCGAAAATCGACCGGAAGGGGTCAGCGCCTTCTGGTCCGAAGCCGTACAGACAAAAACCGACGCGTTGTCTCTACCCGCCGCGGCCCAGCGCTTGCATCACCCGGCCGGCCAGCGCGGCGATGAACTCGGGCGAATCGTTGAGTCCGGTTGTCGTTTCGAAATGCCGAATTCCCCAGCCGCGGGCGGCGCGGCGGGCTTCGATGTCGATCTCGCCGAGCGTTTCGACGTGGTCGGAAACGAAGGCGATGGGGATGGCCAGCACAGCTTGCTCTCCCTCGCGCGCCAAGCTTTCCAGGGTGGGCAGCAGCGCCGGCTCCAACCAGCGTTCCCGGCCGACCTTGCTTTGGTAGCAGAGCGTATGGGCAAGCCCGAAACCGCCCGTTTCGAGCACGAGCCGGACCGTTTCCTCGATTTGCCGCTGATAGGGGTCGCCGTTTTCGATCAGCCTGACCGGAAGACCGTGCGCGCTGAACACCAGATGCGGCCGCGCGCCGTCGGGAAAGCGCGCGAGAGCTTGGCGAATGCGCGCCGCCGCGGCGGCGACGTAGAGAGGCGCATCGAAGTAGGCCTCGACGGCAACGGTCGGCAAGTCGAGCGCCGCTTCGGCCGCGCGGCGGCGCCATTCCCGCAGCGAGCTTCCGGTTGTCGCCGCGGAGTATTGCGGATAGAGCGGCAACAACACGAGCCGTTCGCATTGCGCCCGGCGCACCTCCTCGACTGCGTCGGCGCTCGACGGCTTCCAATAGCGCATGGCGGCAAAAACCCGCGCGTCGATGCTTTTGCACAGTTGCTTTTCCAGCGTCGCGGCTTGGCGCTCGGTATGCCCGCGGATGGGCGACTTGCCGCCGATCTCGACGTAGCTTTGCCGTACTTTGCGGGCGCGGAGCTTGGCGGCAGTCCGCGCCAGGAGCGGCCGCAACATGCCGCTCAAGGGGAAGTCGAAGATGTCCGGGTCGTTGAAGAGGTTGCGTAGAAACGGCTCGACCGCGTCGAGCGAATCCGGCCCGCCGAGTTGCAAAAGGACGACGCCGATGCGTTCTCCGGAACTCGCTTGGACGGTCATTTGCGCTCGCGGCCGCACGGGATCCCCGGCGGTCATCCGCCCAGACTGATCATCTCGATCTTCTTGACCGCGCCGGGCCGGTAGCCGCGCGGCGATTCGATGGCGGCGAGGCGCTGCTCGGAGTAGCGGTCAACGCGGGCGTTCCAGACGGCGGTAACGAAACTGCCGATTTCCTCGTCGCTTGCGTCCGTGCGCAGCAGCGTTTTCAAGCTGTGTCCGGCGGTCGAAAACAGACAGGTGACCAGCCGGCCGTCGGCGGTGATGCGGGCGCGCGTGCAGGCTCCGCAGAAAGGTTCGGTCACGGAGGCGATGACGCCGATGGTCCCGCCGCCGTCGGCGAAGGCGTAGTCCGCCGAGGGCGCGCTGCCGCGGGGACGGCTGACGGGTTCGATGGCATGAACGGCGGCGATCCCGGCCAGGATTTCTGCTTTGGGAACAAGTTTTTCCGAAGTCCAGCGGTTGGCGTTGCCCACGTCCATGTATTCGATGAAGCGGATTTCGCAGCCTCGGGCGCGGGCGAACTCGACCAGGTCGGGAATTTCGCGGTCATTGACGCCGCGCTCGACCACGGCGTTGAGCTTGATCGGCTCGAAACCCGCCTCCTGCGCCGCCGCTATGCCTTCGAGCACCGGCTGCAACTCGGCGCGCTGGGTCATTTGGGCGAAGGTCCGGGGGTTAACGGAATCGATGCTGATGGTCACGCGGTTGACGCCCGCCGCCCGCAGCGCCGCGGCGCGTCCGGCAAGCAGCGCGCCGTTGGTGGTGAGGCAGATATCGTCGATGCCGTCGATCGCGGCCAGCATCGCAACTAGGCGGTCGAGGTCTTGGCGCACGAGCGGCTCGCCCCCGGTCAGACGCAGCTTGCGTACTCCCAGCCCGGCGAAAACTCGCACCAAGCGGGCGATTTCTTCGTAGCTGAGGATTTCGTTGCGGGCGATCCAATCGTACTCGTCGAGAGGCATGCAGTAGATGCAGCGGAAGTTGCAGCGGTCGGTGACCGAGATGCGCAAGTCTTCGAGCGGCCGCTGCAGGCGATCGACGAGCACAGCGTTTATTTTACTTGGGGTTCCTTTCAGCTTTGGGACGGCCCCGGCCCGGTGTCGATGCCGCGCGCCCACTCGCGGTTTTCGAGATACCAGGCAACGGTTTTGCGGATGCCCTCGCGCAGCGGCGTTTGCGGCCGCCAGCCCAGCAGCTTGCGCGCCTTCGAGATATCGGCCCAGGTCGCCCGCACGTCGGCGCAGTGCATCGGCTCGCGGTACGCTTCGGCCGATTTGCCGAGCGCCTCTTCCACCATGCGCAGGGCATCGTTGAGCGCAACCGGCGAGTCAGAACCGAGATTGACGGTTTCGTAACCGAGCGGCTTCAGGGCTGCAACGGTTCCGCGGGCGATGTCATCGACGTAGGTAAAGTCCCGCGATTGGGCGCCGTCGCCGTAGATCGTCACAGGCCGGCCTTCGGCAACCCATTGAACGAATCGGAACAGGCTCATATCGGGCCGGCCGGCCGGACCGTAAACCGTGAAGTAGCGGCAAACCGTAACGTCGATGCCGTAAAGGCGGTGGTAGGCGTGGCACATGGCCTCGGCGGCTTTTTTCGATGCGGCGTAGGGTGAAAGCGGCCGGTCGGTGTCGGCGTCTTCGGCAAACGGCAGCGGATTGCAGTCGCCGTACAGGCTCGAAGTCGATGCCAGCAGGAACTTGGGCGTCTGGCGGTCTCTGCACGCTTCCAACAGATTGAGCGCGCCCATCGTATTCGCGCCGAGATAGCGCCGGGGGGCGGCGATGCTTTGGCGGACGCCGGCGCGCGCGGCGAGGTTGACCGCGGCGTCGAAGCGATCTGCGGCGAACAGTCCGGCGACAGCGGCGCGGTCTTCGATGTCCGCCTCGACGAAACGGAATCCGGACCGCGCGTTGAGCCGCCGCAGCCGCCAATGCTTGAGCCGCGGGTCGTAGGCGTCGTTGAGATTATCGACGCCGACCACTTCATCGCCGCGGTCGAGCAGCAACTCCGCCGTACGAGAGGCGATGAAGCCGGCGGCGCCCGTCAGAAGATATTTGGCCATGGGACAGGAGTTCGGGGAACGCTCATCATAGTCGAACGATGTGCGCGCTTTCGATGCCCTTGAGCGCGTTGCGGGTATCGACGACGAGTTGCGCCGTCTCGGCCAGCGCCGCGTAATCGACGCCGTCATGGTCGGTGACGATGACGCAGCAATCGGCTTTGGCTGCCGCCTCGCGCAGGGGCCGGCGTTCGAGCGGCGCGCCTTCGACGGCGAGCGTTTCGACGCGCGGGTCGCTGAACGAAACATCCGCGCCCAATGCGCGCAGGAGCGCGGCGATATCGACCGCCGGCGATTCGCGCACGTCCGGCACATTTTTTTTGTAGGCTACCCCGACCAAGTGAATCCGCGACCCGCGCACGGTCTTGCCGCGGTCGTTGAGCGCATCCTGTATCTTTTGCACCACGTGCCGCGGCATCGAGCCGTTGATTTCCGAAGCGAGGTGGATGAAGCGGGATTCCATGCCGACCTGCTTCGTTTTCCATGCGAGGTAGTGCGGGTCGAGTGGGATGCAGTGTCCGCCCAAGCCCGGGCCGGGGTAGAACGGCAGGAACCCGAAGGGCTTGGTCGCCGCCGCTTCGATCACCTCCCAAACGTCAATGCCCATGCGGCCGCAGAGCAGCGCCATCTCGTTGGCCAAGCCGATATTGATCATGCGGAAGGTGTTTTCCAGCAGCTTGGCCGTCTCGGCGGTGCGCGTCGAACTGACGGGCACGACCCGCTGCATCGCCTGCGCGTAAAACGCGGTTCCCAAGGCTGCGCAGGCGTCGGTGACGCCGCCGATGATCTTGGGGATTTCACGAGTCCCGTAGCGGGGATTGGCCGGGTCCACCCGCTCGGGCGAAAAGCAGAGGAAAAAATCGTTGCCGACTTCGAGCCCGGATTTGACCAGGATGGGCAGGACTTCCTCTTCTGTGGCGCCGGGATAGACCGTCGATTCGAGAATAACCAGCATCCCGGGGCGCAGCCGCTCGGCCAGGGATTCGGCCGCTTCGAAGACGTGAACCAGGTTCGGAACCCGCGTTTTGCGCAACGGAGTGGGGACGCAGATGCTGACGGCATCGCACTCGCCAAGCGCGCCGCCGTCGGTCGCAGCCGACAGCCGGCCTTCGCGGACGAGGCGGGCGAGCAATTGCCCGTCCACGTCGTCGATGTAGCACTCGCCGGAGGAGACGGCCTCGACTTTGGCCGCGTCGCAATCGACGCCGGTGACGCGAAAGCCCGCGCGGGCCAGTTCGACGGCAAGCGACAGCCCGACGTAGCCGAGCCCGATGACGGCTGCGCGCGCCTCGCGATTGTCGATCGTTTCGGCCAGATGTTCGGCGGCGGTCATTCTGCGTGGTCGCTGAGCATGGCGCTTTTGCGCATCTTGTTTTTGCAAGGCGGCGCTCGGTCAAGCGCGGCGGCTGCGCAAGGCTTTTGCGTCACGAGAAGATTCCGCGCGATGGGCCGTTTCCTTGCGCCTACTGAATCGGCTGATCGTTTTCGGTCGCCGGCTGGTTGCCGAAATGCTGCCGCACGACGGTCGAGTGGTCGGTGAAAAACGACCTCGACCCGGTGACCTCGAACGCCTGCGGGTCGGCGTTGACGGTGTAGCCGGCCGGCGTGCCGACCATCGTATAGACGTATCCCTGGTGCAAGCCGGCGGCGAGGCTTTCCGGAATCAGATCGGAGCCCGCGGGCGAAGGCGCCGCGCTGCCGGGCGGGGGCCCCAGCTCGAGAAGCGTGGCGGCGTAGCGGCTGTAAGTCGAGAAATACTGCACCTGCGCGGTGTTGATCGTCTGACAGGCGCGGATCGCGGCAAGCTCATAAGCGGAGCGGCGCGCCGAGCCCAACTTGGGGATGGCGATCGCCGCCAGGATCAAGATGATCGCGATGACGATCAGCAATTCAATCAGCGAAAAGCCTCGTCGATTCCTGCGTTCCTTCATGGCGCACATTCCTTTCATGCCGTCAGCTTCTATTGTAAGGCCGGGCGGAGCGGTGTCCGGCCCTGTACTTTCTGACGCGCGGACCGCCCGCGGCGTTGAAAAAATCCCAGCGAGAAACAACGTTCGAAGGCGGTTATGATAGGGAACACTCCCATGCAACCCGCCGTAGCCGCCATCGCTTGCTTCCTGCTCTATTTCGTCGTGTACCGTTTCTATGCGCGGTATCTTGGCGCGCGCATCTTCCGGCTGGATCCGGACGCTCCCACGCCCGCCCACGAGATCAACGACGGCGTCGATTACGTGCCCTGCCGCAAGCCGATTCTTTTCGGACACCATTACGCTTCCATCGCCGGCCTCGCGCCGATGCTGGGGCCGGCCATCGCCGTAATCTGGGGTTGGCTGCCGGGCATGCTCTGGGTCGTGTTGGGGACGCTGTTCATCGGCGCGGTTCACGACTTCGGCGCGCTGGTCGTCTCCATGCGCAACAAGGGCTTGAGCATCGGCAAAGTCGCTGAAAATCTGATCGGCAGGCGGGCGAAAGGCATCTTTCTACTCATCATCCTGTTCCTGATCTGTCTGGTGATGGGCGTTTTCGTGCGCACCGTCGCCGGGCTCTTTACCGCCGATTTCTACCC
The DNA here is from genome assembly GCA_965242705.1 of Bryobacterales bacterium. Lineage (GTDB taxonomy): Bacteria > Acidobacteriota > Terriglobia > Bryobacterales > UBA6623 > CATQHP01. The sequence continues at coordinate 1,040,424 of OZ251486.1, read as the reverse complement.
TGAATCGGTTTTCCCGACGTTTTTCCTGATGGCCGTAGCGATAGCCATCGGCTGGGCGGCGTACAAGCGGGGGGCGGCGATAGGCCCCCTGACGGCTATCGGTTTCGTGCTGATGATTGCCTCGATCGGCGTGGGCCTCAACATCGCCCGTCCCGATCTCGGCGCCGAGACGTGGGTGCTGATCCTGCTGGTCTATGCTTTTGCGGCTTCGACCCTGCCGGTTTGGGCCTTGCTGCAGCCGCGCGACTACCTGAACTCGCTGCTGCTCTACCTGGGGCTGGGCGTTTCGTATATCGGGCTTTTCGTGCTGCAGCCGGCGTTCGCGGCCCCGGCGGTGGACGTTCATCCGGCAGGCGCCCCGCCAATCTTTCCGTTCGTCTTCATCGTCATCGCCTGCGGGGCGGTCTCGGGGTTCCATGGGCTGGTGTCGTCGGGAACCACGTCGAAGCAGATCGACAAGGAAACCGACGCCGTGCCGATCGGTTACGGAGGGATGGTCGGGGAGTCGATGCTGGGATTGCTGGCCGTGCTGGCCTGCACCGCCGGTTTCCGTTCCTCCGAAACGTGGGCGCAGCACTACGCGACCTGGGAGTCGGCAAACGGTTTATCGGAAAAGATGCGGGCGTTCATCGACGGAACGGCCGTTTTTATCGCCTCGCTGGGCATACCGACGGATTTGGCGCAGGCGTTCATCGCGCTGGTGGCGGTTTCGTTTGCGCTGACCTCGCTCGATTCCGGCACGCGGTTGCTGCGCTACAACATCGAGGAAATCGCCGGCTCAATCGGGGTAAAGGCGCTTGGCCAACGCTATACCGCTTCCGTCGTTGCGGTTGCGCTGATCGGATTCTTCGCCTTTTACGAGATTCAGGGGCAACCCGCCGGCTTGGCGCTGTGGAGCCTGTTCGGCAGCACGAATCAGGTGCTGGGAGCGCTGACGCTGCTGACGGTCGCCATCTACTTGCGGCAAAGGAGAAGCAAGTACCGCTACGTCTTCGCGCCGATGATCTTCATGCTGACCGTGACTCTGATCGCCATGGTCATCAACCTCGACAAGTACTGGCGGGAAGGGCAGTTTCTGCTTGTGTTCGTCGCGGCTTCGATTTTTCTGCTGAGCATCTGGCTGGTTGTCGAGGCCGTGCTGCGCTTCCGCAAAGACACGGCCGGCCTGCAAGCGCCGGCCGCGGGCGATTAGCCCTCCGCCGGCTTTGATTTCGGGTCGGGCTCGACCGCGCCGGCGGCCAGGCGGAAGCCCGTGTCGTGCAGCGGGTCGGCCGAGCAAACCAGACGCGGGTCTCCGTGACTGCCCCGCGTTTCGGGGAAGTTGCTGCTGAAATCGGGGTCGATTTCGTCAAGGGTCCACACCAGCCGCCCCTTGAAGCGCACACGGACTTCGAGAGCGGCGCCGCAGGCTTGGCAGCGGTAGCGCATCGTTTGCAGCCGCGCCCCGCGGCTCAAAGCTCCCCGCTCGCGGCAAGCTCGACAACGCGGCCCGCGGTGCGGTCTTCGATGCGCAGCTTGCCGCCGCGCCGCTGCACTTCATCAACTTTCCGGAAGCCCTCCGGCACGCGCGTCCAGAAGAGCAGGTAGGCGGCGTCAATGCTCCCGCGGGCGGGCAGCCAACGGTAGAGCGACTGCCCGAACAACCTCCCTTGGGCAACCGTCTCGCGGCGCGGGCGGTCGAACGCCTGCGTGCCGAACTCGAGTCCTCTGGCAAGCATGCTTTCGCGGGGGTAATTCTCCCAGGTTTGCAGCCACGGGTAGGTGCCCGCGTGGAACAGGTAGCCAATGAGCAGCCGTTTTTCGGTATGCAGCGCGGTAACGAAAGCCCACTCGCGGGCCGGGTCCATCAGGTGGCCGGTATGGTCGAGCGAATGCGAATCGAGCGGCGCCGCGCGCAGATCGACGAGGCCGCCCGCGCGGGCCGGGGCCAAGGGCCAATCGAAATCCTTGTTGCCGACAAGCCTGTGGGCGCGCCCGCCGCGCGGCGGCCCGGAACGCGGACGGGTCAGCGCCCGGTTGGCGGACATATCGACCACAGTGACTCCCCTTTCGAGGAACGGCGAGCCGATCGTGGCGTGCTCCGCCCAGTTGACGGGCCGGTCGAAATCGAGCAGGCTGGTCAGGCTCGATTTGACGTAAACCACGTTTTCGCCGGGCTTGAGGCGCACCTCGCGCTGCAGCACTTCGTGAACACGCGGCAGCGCAACCGTCTGACGCAGCACGCTGTCGCCGTTTTCCATGCCCGCGAAGGCAATCGACCAGGGGAGCCGGTGCGCCTCGCCGTGGCCCTGCATGCCCGCCGCGGCTTCGTCGGCGGAAGGCGGCCCGAAGCCGTCCACGCAGACGAAATGCCCGGTTCCGCCGGCTTGGCGCTCGGGGCGGCCGTTTTTGCGGTTGGCGCGCAGCGCATCCCACATCGGGTTGTTCCGCTCTGCGTCCGCGGCGAGCACGATCGAGGCCAGCGAGCCGCCGTGCTTGAGGACGGTCAACTCGAGAGCGCCGTTGGTCAACACGACCGCCCCGCGGGCGCGAAACGACCGATCCTCGTCAACTTCGGCGAAAACCGCTTGCGCCGCCAGAAACGACAACGCCGCGAAACGCAACCGCATATGCAACGAATGGTAGCAATCCTTTCGCCGCGTGAGAGAATAGACACTGTTTTCCGGTGGAGGTTTGCATGTTCAAAGGTTGCGGAACAGCGATGATTACGCCGTTCGCGGCGGATGGTTCAGTAGATGAAACCGTTTTGCGGCGGCTCGTCCGCCGTCAGGTGGACGCGGGCATCCACTTCCTCGTACCCTGCGGCACGACGGGGGAAAGCCCCACGCTGACCCGCCGAGAGCATTTGCGCATCGTCGAGATCACGCTCGAGGAGGCGTCCGGGCGCGTTCCGGTGGCGGCCGGGTGCGGCGGTTACAACACGAGCGGCAACGCCGCACTAGCCTCCGACCTGCAAGCAATGGGAGTTGACGGACTGCTTTCCGTGACGCCTTATTACAACAAGCCGACGCCGGAAGGGCTGTATCGGCACTACGCCGCGCTGGCCGGCTCCACACGGCTGCCGATCATCGTTTACAACGTTCCGGGGCGGACGAGTTGCAACGTCAAGCCCGACCTGTTGCGCCGGCTTGCCGAGATCGACAACATCGTTGCCGTCAAGGAAGCCTCGGGAGATATCGGGCAGATGGCCGCGGTCTGCCAGGATGCGCCGGCCGATTTCGCCGTGCTTTCCGGCGACGATTCCGTGACGCTGGCGCTGATGTCTCTCGGCGGCGCGGGCGTCATCTCGGTGGTTTCGAACGAGATTCCGGGCGAAATGGCCGGACTGTGCGATGCCGCGCTTGCCGGAGATTTCGGCCGGGCGCGCGAAATACACCGCCGCTGGTATCCGCTGATGGAGGTCAATTTCTGCGAGACCAGCCCCGGCCCGGTGAAAGTCGCCATGGAGCAGATGGGGCTGCTCGAGGCGCATTACCGGCTGCCGATGGTGCGGCCGCGGGCGGAAAGTTGCGACCGCGTCGCCGGCGTCCTGGAGAAACTGGCGCTGTATCCGGCCGCGGCGGCGGCCGGATAACCGCGGCCGGCGCTCAGAATTGGAGCTTCAGCGCGGCTTGGTAAACGCGCCCTACGCCTTCCTGGCGGACAATGCCGAAGAACGGGTGGTCGATGTTGCGGAACGGAGCGTCCCAGTTTTTGTTGTTGAACACGTTGAGCAGGTCGATGCCGATCTCCATCGAGAGGAGTTCGCCCGTTTCGATCGATCTCGATATACGCAGGTCCCACTGCTGAAAGCCGGGCAGGCGGTAGGCGTTCCGCCGGGAAGTGCCGAGCCGGGTTTCGTCGAAATTGCGCGGAACAACGGGCGCGAAAGCGGTCGGATCGAAGACGAATCTGCCGCTGACTTCACGGCCGTCGGGCGCCGTGAACGTCCGTGTTTGCGACGGGTCGAGCAGCCGGAAGCCGCCAACCAGATCGGGGCGTCCGACGTGCTCGAAAGTAAACGTCGGGTCTTCCGTCTGGCGAACGTCGAGAGGCAGCCCGGAGCGCAGCCTCCAGACGCCGCTCACGCTCCAGCGGTCTGCCCAGCGGGCATTTGCAGCCCAACGGCGCGGCAGTCGAACTTGGTAAAACCACGTCGCGACCATAGTGTGCCGCCGATCGAAGTTGGAGAACGTCCAGTCTTCGTTGACGAGTTCGTCGCCGAAGACCGTGCTGCCGTTGTCGAACGACCGGCTCCAGTTGTAGCTCACGTCGAAGGCGAGGCCGCGGTGCAGGTAGCGGTTCGCCCTGATTTGCACGGCCTGATAGCGCGAGCCGCCCGAGCTTTCGAACGAGCGGACGTTGCGGTATCGGGAAAACAAACGCATGTTGCGGACAAAGGCGAAGCCGTGCAGCGGGTTGTAGAAAAAGGTGTTGAGCTCGCGCTGACGCTGCAGCCGTTGCGAGCGAGTGCCGAGGTAGCTGCCGCTCAAGAATACTCGTCCGGGCAAAAGGCGTTGCCAACTGAAGTTCCAGTGGTGGGCGCGGGCGTTCTGAAAATCGCGGTCGAACACGCGGATCGGGTAACGCACGATGGAGGGCAAGAACTGCGCAGGGTTGCTTGTCGTCAGTGCGGTGAAAGGCGCTTGAAACGCTCGTTGGACCGGTCCTGGGGTGAAGCGGTTGTCCACGCTGAACGGCGGATAGGTGGCTTGGAACAGGGCCGCGGCGCTGGCGCCGGCAAAGGTGCCGTGGTCGTAAAACAGCCCGTAGGAGCCGCGGAAAACCGAGCGTCCGGACTCGCCGAGAATCCATCGCGGCAGACGGCCCTCCCAAGCGGGCGACCAAGCGACGCCGACGCGCGGCGCGTAGTTGCGTCCCTTGGTTATGATTGTCGAGCGGGGCAAGGGGCCGAAATCGGGGTCGACGTCGCCCGGAAAAATCAGGCTGGGCAAGGTTTCCGGAAAGCGTTCGCTCAGGGTTCCGGGACGGAAAGCGGCGATGCGGTCTTGCGAATCGACCGCCGGCGGCTGCATTTCGGCGCGGAATCCGAAAGTTGCCTGCAAAGAGCGCAAGGGGCGCACTTCCGTTTCTCCGTAAACCGCGAACTCGCGCCAGCGAAGATCGAGGCTGCGCGGAGTCTGGAGCCGGAATTCTCCCGGTCGCCCCAACAGCAAATCGCGCAAGCCGCCGCCGCGGGATCGCACCGGGGGGTCGGGCGGCGCCGGGAAGCTGAAGCTGCCGGCGGGATTCTCGGTGTTGGTGAAAGGCCAGACGCCGCGCTGAAAAAGCAGTCCCCCGCGAAAAACCGTTCCGCCCTTGCGGTATTCCGCATCATGACCGACTTGAAAGTTCGTTTGCGTGGAGTGTTCGGAGTTGAGAAACGGCGCGATGTGGAAGCGCCGCAGCCCGGCCGCCGTCCACAACGTGGCGTCGGGTATGGTTCCCGGGTTTGCCCCGAAATACTCGAACCCGAATTCACGGGCGGGCGTGACTTCGTATTCGGGGTACCCCTGACGGCGGGCAATGGAAAGCCGTTGCACGGCGATGCGTCCGATTTGTACGAAGTTCGGCGAGCCGGTGTGGGTCACTGAGAATTGGCCGTTGTTGGCGGTTTGGCGGCGCTTGTCGATAGTTCCGGGCGTTGTGAGCAGGGCTTCCGTAACCGGTTCGCGAACGAGGTTGCGGTAGATGTAATGAGCGGCGTACAGGGAAAGCGCGCGGGAGCGTTTATCGATCTTGGCCAGCGCCGACTGTCCGTTGCTGCACAGGTTTTCGTGCGTGCGGACTTGTCTGTCGTTCAGGTTCGGGCGCGGCAGAAACGTGTCCAGATACTTCTGCATCAGGGGGTCGAGGCGGTCGGCTGGAATTTGTCCTTGGGGAAAGGGGGCTTGCGTGAAGGGGTCGATGGGCGTTTCGCCACCGCCGGAAAAATCGCCCGCGCGTTCGGCGTTGGTCAACACCGTGATCGTCGAATCGTGGCGGCGGTCGGTACCCCAGCCTTCGACGTCGGCAAGGAAATAAAGCGCATTCTTGCGCCGAATCGGTCCGGTAATCTGGCCGCCCCCGGCCCAGCCGTCGATCTGGTCGGCCGAACCGTCGAACGAGCCCAGCGAACGACTCCAGTTCGGACGCCAATAGGCGCGGATTTGCCCATGCCATTGCTCTTCCGCGCCGCGGAAAACCGGCAACACGACGGCCCCGGCGTTGCGGCCTTCGCGGGCCGAATAGGTATGCGTGATGACGCGGAACGTCTCGACTGCTTCCGGGGGCGGGCCGAAGTTGGCCGCCTGCGCGCCGGTAATGCGGTTCTGCGCGTTGTTCGATGCTCCGTCGAGCCGGTAATTGATGAACGAGCGGCGCGAGCCGTTGGCCGAGACCGTTGCCGCTCTGCCGGTGAATGGATCGACTTCGAGCATGGACACGGGGTTCATGCCGGGGACGAGGTGGAGCAGCTTGTCCACCGCCGTGCGGCCTTCCGCTCCGAGCAGAACCGGCACGTCGGCAATCTGCTCGCGAACAAGTCCGAATTCGAGCGCGACCGTTTCCAGGCCGGAACGGGGCCGAGTGAGCGCCGGCTGCAGCTTGCGCAGCATCACTGCCGGAACCTCGACCGGAATGCCGGGCAGCACTTCGAACCAGTCCGTGCGCAGCACGGCATAGCTGCCGTGGACGAACGCCAGGGAGTGTTCGCCGGCCGGCACCGCCGAAAAGGAAAACGCGCCGTCCGCCGCCGTGCGGTCGCGAAGCACCTGGGCGCTGCGCCGATTGATTAACTGGACTTCGACGTCTTCCAGACGATTTTGCTGCTCGTCTTCGACGATGCCCGCAACGGCGCCGCTCTGCGCCGAGAGAATACCGCAAAGCCCCTGCAGCGCCCAAAGAACGGCGAGCGTGCGGACGCGGCGCTCGATTCGGGCGCACGCCCGCGCAACGGACGGAAACCGCCCTCGAAGACTACGAACCGCTGCTCGAACGACTCCGGAGATGATGTTTTCAGTTTAGGGGGTAACGGCCCGCCGGCGGAAGCCGCCCGCGTTTGCGCGGAAGATTAGCGCATTACCCGGCGCAGGCGCGCGACGCGGGAACGGATGCCGGCCAAGCGTTCGCCGCAAGAGCGTTCGTTGCCGCGGGCGTCGAGCGCCGACTGCCCGGAAACGAAAATCGCGGTCAGCGTTTCGTCAAGCTCCAGCGCGTCTTCGAGAAGCGCGGTGCTTTCCGCAGCCGCTTCGAGCGGCTCCGCGGGAACGGTTTTGGGGCCGCGATAGGTCCAGTAGCGGCGCGGCAAGACCTCGGAAAGCCTGGCGTAGATGGCCTGTTCGCGGTTGGCGATGCCGTCGAGATGGAAAGCGAGCAGGCGCCGCAGCGTATCCGTTTCGCCGAGCGCCGCCACGTCGGCTCGGCTGAGCACGGAATGGACGGCGTGGACATGCGCCAGCAATTCGGAGTCGTGGCGCAAGACGTCGCTCACGTAACGCTCGAGCTCGGCTTCGAGCAGTTCCATGCGCGGCGAGCGGAAAGAGCGGCGGGCTGCATCGCGGTAATGGGCCAGGAGCGCATTGCGCGCCATGCCGCCTGCCGGGCGGTCGGCGTTCCGCGCAAGAATCACCGTCTGCCCGGCGCTTCGACCGTCGTCACGCAGCGCGAGATCGAAGGTCAGAGCGCGTTCGCCGGCCGCGGCGCGCAGCTTCGATTCGACGGCGGCCCGTTGTGGGGCATCGGCGACGCTGCCGGTGAACACAATGTTCCCGCCGCTGCCCGCGGGGCGGATATCCTGTTTCCACAAACCGGTTCTGGCCAGCAGCCAGTATCCTTCGATGGCCGATTCGCTCATCTCCGCCATGACCGGGACGGGACGGACAGCGGAAGCCGGCGTTGCCGAGGCGGTCTCGACGGCGCGGTACGGCTGAAGATCGGGCGCCGCCCAGGCAAGCAGGGCGGTCTGGGGGGCGTCTTCGGCGGCCGGCGGCGCGGGAACGTTTGCGACGACTGTCTCGCGGAGCGGCGCGGTCGGCGCGCTTGCCGCCAACTCGAACCGCGGAGTGTCGGTCGGCGGGGCGGCGGTTGGCGCGGGGCGGGTTGCGGCAACGGTTTCATCGGCCCGCGGCAATGCAGCGGGCGTCGGCGGCGCGGGTTGATCGGGGCCCGTAACGGCCGTTGCAGGCGCCGATGACGCCGTGAGCATTGCGTCGGGCGCAAGCTCCGGCTGCCGAACAGCCTGAAATCCGGCCCAGACGACAAAGGCGGCGGCTGCGGCGACCGCGGCGTATTCGCGTACGCGGGCAACAGGGAAGGCCAAAACCTTGGCCGGCTGTCTTGGCGGCGGCGCGGGTTGCTGCGCCTGTTCGGCCAAGCGTCTGTCGAGGGCGGCCAAGGCGGCGGTCTTGATCTCGACCGGCTCATCAGCGATCAGCGAACGCAGTTCCGCCTCGATATCCGCGAGCAGAATGCTCATGTTTGCGGCTTCGCGTTGGCACTTGGAGCAATTGTCGAGGTGGGCTGCGCGGTCGGCCGGCAAGCGGACTTCGCTGGAAAGCAGCAGTTCTCCGGCGGTGAGGCAGCAGCCGACTTTCTCGGTTTCGGCGGCGATATTGGCGCGCAGCCGCATCAACGAGGCCGTCTGCATCGCGGCGGGCTCGGCGGGAACGGACGCGCGAACGGCGGCAACCGCGCCGACAAGGGTCTCCTGGACCTCGACGAGAGAGGCCTTGCAATCGACGCAATCGCGGACGTGGCGGCAGAGCGCCGGGTCGTCCAGCTCAGCGGCTGCGTAGAGCAGCAACTCTTCCGTATTCAGGTGTCTCACCAGCGTTTTTACTCGTTTGCGCAGCTTGGGGCTCACGCAATTTTTTGACCGCGCGCGCCAGATAGCTCGCAACTGTCGAAATCGTAATATCCAACACTTCCGCGATTTCGCGGAACTTCAAACCCTCGGCCCGCAAGCGCAAGCATTCCATTTCGGTCGGGGTCAACTTGTGCCAAGGCAAGCTCGAAACCTGCAGCCGGTACTCGGATTGCGTATCCTGAGCAGCCACTCCGGCTTCGATCATCCTCCATTCGTCGTCGCCCACCAAATCGAGCTTCTTGACGCGCCCGTGGTCGATAACCAAGTTGTGGGCTACCCGAAACAGCCACGCTTTCGGCTGCTCGATGACTTCCTGTTGACAGCGCGCCTGAAAGAAACGAATGAAACACTCTTGGGCAATGTCTTCCGCCGCTGCAAAATCGTTCAATCGATAACGCAAGTAGCGCATCAGGCTCTCGCGGTGCTCGACGAACAGCTCCTCCGTTTCCCAGGCAACGCGAGCGGGATCGCCGGATGTGTCGTGGTCGTACACCCCGAAGCCTCAACGGCTCCCGTACCCCTGCCTGAATATGTAAGACGAACGAATCGGCAATTCTTACGGCACGAGGAGCTAAAAATTATTGTGGGCGGCAAGCGGGCGCAATGTCAACCGCCGCGCGCGGAACGGCGCGGAAAAGTTTTGCGCGCTTGCGATCTCGCGGCCTTCACTGCGTCCGGCGGAGAAGCGCAACCCAGTCCTTGCCCGGGTGATGCGGCGGCGTGATGCGCAGGCTGCCGACGTCGCGCATGCTCGTTTCGCCGACGCGGACCGCCGCCGGTTTGCCCTGCTGCAGCGCGCCTCCGTTGCGCGGGTCGTACCAGTGCAGCGTATATTCCCCCGAGGCGATCCTCAGATCGGTTCGGTTCCCTTCGGGCAGATAGACGGCATAGATTTCGCCTTCTTTGGCGAACACAAGCGCCTTGTCGTTGGCGCTCACTTCGTTGGCGGGCCACATTTCCCAGAAAGGGATATGTTCGTGGAAAAACTCGAGGGCGTAGCGCGTCTGATTCCACATTATTTCGCGCGAGCGCCAGTCTTCGCAGTTGAGATCGGTGTGCGCGTAGGCGTAGCCGAAATACCATTCGACGCCGGCGCCGCCGCCCATCAGGTTGCCCCAGAGAGCCTGCTTGCGCGGTTTGTCGTGCAGCGGGTCTTCGGCGTCGGGCATGACGCCGACCGAGGCGGGCGTCTGCTCGTCGTGGAAGACGGCCCAGGGGCGTCCGGCGGCGGCCGAACGGGCGCGGAGCACGAGGGCTTCGCGGTTGGAGTCTTCCATGCGGCCCTGGATAGAGGCGGCGGAAAAATTGTCGGAGCCCATGATCGCCGTATAGGAATACAGGCTGCGCGTATTGTGCGTGTGGACGGTGACCGCGTGATCGTTGGGGTCGAGGCGGCGAATGTACGCCGCGATGGCTTCGCGGTCCGCGCGGGGCGTGTCGTTTTCCTCGCCGAGATTCCAGACCACGGCAAGGTGATGGCCGAAACGGGCGGCCAACTCGCGCAGATAGAGCTTGCGTACGCGGTTCAACCCCGGCCCGCCGCCGAGCTTCGCGTCATTTTCGGTTTCCTGCGTGATGACGTGCATCATGACGCCGCGCCTCTCCATATGGGAGAAAACGATTTCCCATTGAGCCAGTTTCGAAACGTCGAAGCGGTCGCGGCTTTGCGGATTGTTCCACATCCAGACGTCCTTGCCGTCGCCGCCGTCGAGGTTGTAGGTCAGGAAATAAATGCTGTTCATGCCCTTCGAGGCCAGATAATTCACTGCGCCTATGATGTTCTTGCCCTTGCCGCCTTGCCAAGTCGGGTCGCCGGCGGCCCAGTCCCGCGCATGCGGCTCGTATTTGTGGATGAAGGCGCCCGTGTCGGTGGCCACGCCTTGGTGGCGGGCGGTGTCGAAGGTGCCGTCGAACTCGAAATAGCCGAGGAAGTTTTCCGGCGAATCGGCGCCGCCCTTGAGGTAGTACTCGCCATTCTGAAATTGCAGATAGTGTTTGCCGACCGCCTGGAGGAAGCCTTTGGATTGAAAGCCGGGAGCGTCCGCGGGCGCTTCGCCGACTTCGAGGGCGCCTGATGCGCCGTCGAACGCCGCGGCTCGGCCGGCCGACGGCGCATCGCTGAGCGCAACGTCGCTTCCCATCCGAAACGAGGCGGCCCATTTCCACGCTCCGGTCTCCGGCGGGGTGAACCGGACGCGCCATTTGTTGCCGGATTCAGCGGACGATTCGGCCGCGTTGCCGTCGGCGGCGAAAAACCCCTGGGCCGTCCGTTGCGCGCCGGAATCGGCGTGCGTGAAGGTCACGCTCATGCGGAAATCGGAAAAAGGATTCGGTGACCCGTTTTCCGACGCCTCGGGGCCGTCGAACGTCAGCGTAATCGGCTGCCGGCTCAGCGGCTTGGCGGGCTCGACTCGAGGTCGAGGGGACTGCGCGGCCAAGTCAAGCGCAATCGCGAACGGCAACAACAACTTCGCCGTCAAGCGGGCAATGCGGAAGATTTGCGGCATGCCGGTCATGATATCGAATACAAGGGCAGGCTGCGGCAACGGAAACGCTTGAGCAGCAGGGTTGCCGCGGGAAGCGGCTGAGAGATCGCGGCAGGCCCGGCGCGGCGTTTCCTTGGCTAACCGCCGGGCGGGGCAGCCGCCCACACATCCGCGATGGTTTCGCGGATGGCCAGGGCCGCGGCGCGCGGGTCGGGCGCATTGCGGATCGGCCGTCCCACGACGACGTGGTCGGCGCCGTTCAGAAACGCCCGGCGCACATCGACGGTGCGTTTCTGGTCGTCCGCCGGGCGGTTTTCGACCGGCCGGATGCCCGGCGTGACGACGATCAACCGAGGGTCGAGGTTTTTGCGCAGCGCCGGCGCCTCAAGCCCCGACGAAACCACGCCGTCGCAGCCGACGGCCAGCGCCCGCTTTGCGCGTGAAAGCACCAGATCGGCCGGGTCGCAGGCGAACCCCAAGTCGTCGAGGTCGCCGCGGTCGAGGCTGGTCAGCACGGTTACGGCCAGCACGCGCACATCGCCCTTGTTGGCGCAGGCGGCGCGCAGCATGCCGTCGTTGCCGTGAACGGTGCAAAAGGCCGCGCCGCGCCCGCGCAGCCGGCCGACCGCCCGGCCCACGGTCTCGGGCACGTCGAAAAACTTGAGATCGACGAAAATCTTCTTGCCCATCGCGGCCAGTTCGTCAATGAACTCGAAATAGCCTCCGGCCATGAAAAGCTCCAGCCCCAGCTTGTAGAAGGTCACGCTGTCGCCGAGCGTTGCGACCAGCGAGCGGGCGGCATCGACGCCGGGCGCGTCGAGAGCGAAGATCAGCCGGTCTTCAAGCGCGACAGGGTTTTGGGAGAGGGGCATATCGGACCAGCGTAACGCGCTTGCGCGGGCGCCGTTCCGCTTTTTCCGAATCTTTTTCCGTATCGAAAATCGACAATTCACATCTTTTCGCGCCAGCCGGCGCCGCCGGCTGGTGTACCATTGAACCGACATCGGCGCGGAGCGCCGGTTTGCGCTCCGCGGCCGTCATCGACGAGGGAGGTACATCATGACGGACAGGAAAAATGCGAACCGCGGCGCCTTTGCCGCCATAGTGGCCGCGGCGCTGATCCTCGCCGCCGGCTTCAACGTCGAGCCGGCGCAGGCTCAGGTGCTTTACGGCAGCATTGTCGGCAACGTGTCCGACGGCACGGGCGCGGTCATTCCCGGCGCCCAGGTCACTATCACCCATGAGGAAACCGGCGCGGCGCGCTCCGGCGAATCGAACGCCTCGGGCGTTTACACCTTCCCCACGCTGGCCACCGGCGCCTATACCGTCGAAGTCCGCGCGGAAGGCTTCCGCACGCACAGCGAGACCGGCGTCGCCGTCGGCGCCAACGACGTCACCCGCGTCGATGTCGATCTGCAAATCGGCCAAGTCACAGAGGTCGTCGAAATCAGCGCCGAAGCCGTGCGCCTGCAAACCGACCGCGCCGAAGTGCGCGCCGAAGTCGATAAGCGCGACCTGCAGAACGTCCCCGTCCCGCTGGGCCGCAACTATCAGATGCTGTTGCAGACCATCCCCGGCTTCTCGCCGCCGCGCAACGCGCACTCGGTGCCCGCCAACCCGACCCGCGCCGTGCGCTTCTCGGTCAACGGCACCAGCGAACAGAGCAACAACGTGCGCATCGACGGCGCTTCGAGCTACAACCCCAACCTGACCCACATGCAGGGCATCAACCCGGCGCTGGAGTCGATCGAAGTGGTCAACGTGGTCACCAACTCGTTCGACGCCGAGCAAGGCCTCGCCGGCGGAGCCTCCATCAACCTGCAAATCAAGAGCGGCGCCAACGACCTGCACGGCTCGGCCTTCTGGTACCACAACAACCAGCGCTTCCAGGCCTTCCCCTACTTCAAGGGAACGCTCACGCGCAAGCCGAAGTTCATCTACAACCAAGCCGGCGCCACCATCGGCGGGCCGATCAAAAGGAACAAGGCGTTCTACTTCTTCAGCTACGAGCGCACCGCCGAGCACTCCAACGCTACCAAACCCGTCAAAGTGCCCACAGCGGCCATGCGCCGGGGCGATTTTTCCGCTTCCCCGCAGCCGATCTTCGACCCCATGTCCGCCGCCGTCGGCGACGAAGGCAGCCGCACGGCGTTCGACAACAACATCATCCCCGAGTCGCGCCTCGCCTCGGCCAGCCGCATGCTCGCCGGCATGACCGACGATTGGCATCTGCCCAACCAACCCGGCAGCGGCCCGCTCGGCCTCAACCGCAACTATCTCGCGGGCATCACCTACGCCTTCGACCGCCATCAGGTGGACAGCAAGGCCAACTTCAACCTGAGCGACAAATGGACCGCCTTCGCCCGCCTCAGCTTCTTCTATTACGACCAGAACAACCCGGCCGCCTTCGGCAATCTCTCCGGCGACTTCGTCCACCCCACCAACTTCCGCACCGACAACGGCTTTGGCCCGACCTACAGCGGCACCGTTTCGACCACCTACGTCGCCGCGCCCAATCTGATCTTCGATGCCTACGTCGGCACGATGCTGCTCGACAGCAATGCCTTCGCCGGCAATCTCGATCAGCGCATCGGCCTCGACGTGCTGGGCATCCCGGGAACCAACGGCGACGGCGTTCCCGGCGAAGCGGGCACGTTCTACGGCGGCATGCCGCGCATGCGCTTCGACGCCGGATTCGGCAATCTCGGCTACCGCGCCACCTCGCCCTTCATCGGCCACGACTTCCAATATCAGATCGCCGTCAACGGCAACTGGACCAAGGGCAACCACGAGGTGCGTTTCGGCACCGACACCTTCCTCATCCACATCAACCAGGAAGTGGCCAACTTCCCCGGCGGCGACGCCCCGGCCGGCGGCTTCCGCTTCCGCAACTCCACCACCAGCCGCCCGGGCACGGGAACCACCGACTACAACTCGATCGCTTCGTTCATGCTCGGCCTCTCGCGCGACTCGGCGCGCAACTTCCTCACCGGCAAGAACCTGCAAACGCGCTCGCGGCAGTACTCGTTCTATATCCGCGACCGTTGGCAGATGCGCCCCGATCTGACCCTCTCCTACGGCACGCGCTGGGAGTATTTCCCCTTCCCCGTGCGCCCCGACCGCGGCCTCGAGCGTTTCGACATCGACAACAACATCATGTTCGTCTGCGGCGTCGGCTCCGTTCCCCGCAACTGCGACCTGCCGCAAAGCAAGCGGCTGTTCGCCCCGCGCGTGGGACTCGCTTGGCGCGCCACCGATACCTTCGTCGTGCGCGCCGGCTACGGACTGACCTACGACCCGTTCAACCTCGGCCGCGACCTGCGCGGCAACCTGCCCACCCAGTTCTCGCAGCGGCTGCCCCTGCCCAACTCGCGCTCGTGGTCCACCACGCTCGAACAAGGCTTTCCCAATATCCCGCCCGTGCCCGTCGAAGAACGCATCGCCATGCCGATCAACGCCAACGTGGCCACGGCCGACGGCAACTACAACCGCGGCTACGTCCAGTCCTGGAACTTCACCCTCGAAAAGCAGGTCGGCTCGTGGATCGCCTCGGCCGGCTACGTCGCCACGCGTTCGGTGCGCCAAAGCTCGCGACTCGAGGCCAACTGGAGCGATCTCGGCACGGGCAACCGCGGCCGCGTGTTGCGGCAGCGTTACGGCAGAACCGCCAATACGCTCTTTTGGGGCACACTCGGAACGCCGAAATACGACGCGCTGCAAGTCAAGATCGTGCGCCGCACGAACAGCGGGCACCAGTTCAATCTGGCCTACACCTGGTCGCACGGCCGCGGCTATGCCGCCGAAAGCTCGACCGCCCAGCCGCGCGTGCGGCATCCGCTTTATTACGGCAAAAACTACGGTCCGCTCAATCAGGACATCCGCCATAACCTCGTCATCTCCAACGCCTGGGAGCTGCCCTTCGGCAAGGGCAAGCGGTTCGCGCAGAGCGGCCCGGCGGCAGCAATCCTCGGCGGCTGGCAGATCAACAACCTGGCTTCGCTGCGCACGGGCACGCCGGTAACCGCCACCGCCCCGACCTCTTCGCTCGACAGTCAGGGGTCGAGTCAGTTCGCCGACTGCCCCGCGGCTCCGCGCAAGCTCGGCTCGCCCGAAGGCTGGTGGGATATCTCCACCTTCGCCGACCCCGACACGGTCGGCAACACGCCCCGCTTCGGCACCTGCGGCGTGGGCGTCCTTCGCGGTCCCGGCCTGATCAACGTCGATATGGGCATCTTCCGCCGGTTCCAGGTCAACGAACGTCTCAGCATTCAGTTCCGCGCCGAAGCGTTCAACATCTCGAATACGCCCCATTTCGCCAACCCGCCCGCCAACGTCGGCAGCCCGGGCAGCTTCGGCGTGGTCGGCGGCATGCAGAACACCGGGCGCGAAGGCCTCGACCAGCGCGTCTTCCGCTTCGGCCTGCGCATGGGCTGGTAACCGCCGCCGGCGGGCTCGGTCATAATGAACGGGGGACGGACAAGGAATGGACGATAGAGCCAAATCTACGGCCTCGGGCGTTTTCTGGGGCTTGGTCCTGTTTTTCATCGTGCTGCCGTTGGGCACGTGCGCTGCCTGTGTGTTTCTCGGCGGGCTTGCCGCCTCCGCCGCGCCCTGACAACATGACTCGACGCGGCGGCGGGCGCCTGCGCAGGCAATGCCGCCTTGAGTGACGATGCCGTGAAAATGACTGCAAAGACGCTACTGCCGGGCCGCCGTTGGATCGGCTGTCTTGCAGCCGCTTTCGCCGCAGTCACCGCCCCGGCCGCCGACGAAGACGCCGCCAAAATCCGCTTCTTCGAGGAGCGGGTGCGGCCGGTGCTGGCGGCCAACTGCCTGCAATGCCACAACGACCAGGCGAAAATGAGCGGCCTTTCGCTGGCTTCGAGGGAAGCGGCGATGCTCGGCGGCAGCCGCGGCTCGGCGGTGATTCCCGGTCAAGCGGAGGAAAGTCTGCTCGTGCAGGCAATCGAACGCGCCGGCGAGTTGAAAATGCCGCCCGCCGGGCCGCTGCCGGCGGACGCCGCCGCCGCGCTGGCCGAGTGGGTTCGTCAGGGCGCGGCGTGGGCAAGCGCGCCGGGCCGCCCGCGGGCGACGGCGGATCACTGGGCGTTCCAGCCGGTGCGCCGTCCCGAACCGCCGCCTCTGCGCGATGCTTCGCGGGCGCGCAACGCCATCGACCATTTCATCCAGGCCAAACTTGAAGAAAAGGGCATCGCCCCTTCGCCCGAGGCCGACCGGCGCACGCTGATTCGCAGGCTGTCGCTCGATTTGGTCGGGCTGCCGCCCACGCGCGAAGAAGCGGCGGCGTTCCTCGAAGACCGCGCCCCCGGGGCCTACGAGCGCGCGGTTGAGCGTCTGCTGGCCTCGCCGCACTACGGCGAGCGCTGGGGGCGGCACTGGCTCGACATCGCCCGCTATGCCGATTCGAACGGCTATTCCATCGACGGCGACCGCTCGATCTGGCGCTACCGCGACTGGGTGATCGACGCCCTCAACCGCGATATGCCCTTCGACCGCTTCGTCATCGAGCAGATTGCCGGCGATCTGCTGCCCGAGCCGACCGAGGCGCAGTTGATCGCCACCGGCTTCCACCGCAACACGATGATCAACGGCGAGGGCGGCATCGACTACGAACAGTACCGCGTCGAGGCCGTGGTTGACCGCGTCAATACGACCGGCGCGGCCTTTCTCGGCCTGACCGTCGGCTGCGCGCGCTGCCACGACCACAAGTTCGACCCCATCTCGCAGCGCGAGTTCTACCGGTTGTATTCGTTCTTCAACAACATCGACGAATTGGGCGGCAACATCCCGGACGGCGAAGGCCCGGCCTTCAAGATGCAACCCCTGCTCGAGTTCGGCAAACCCGAGGATTTCGCCCGGCGCAAGGCGGTCGAGCAACAGATCGAGGCGCTGGAAGCCGAGCTTCTGCAATATCAGAAGACCATCGAGCAGGACTGGCAATCGCGCTTCGAGCTTTCCGGCGACAGCGTGGAGGAGCGCATTCCGGCGATACTCGAAACGCCGATTGAAGCGCGGGCGACCATCGACCGCAACCTGCTCTCGCGTTTCTTTTCGAAGAAAGACCCGGCCTGGAAAGCCCGACTCGACGGCATCCGCGCGCTGCGCGGCGCGCTGCCCAAGCTCGAATCGACCCTGGTCATGCGCGAGTTGCCCCAGCCGCGCGAGTCGTACATCCACGTGCAGGGCGACTTCACGCGCAAGGGGAACGCGGTCGGACCGGGCACGCTTGCCGTGCTGCCTCCGCTGCCCGAAAGCGACAGTCCCAACCGGCTCGATCTGGCGCGCTGGCTCGTTTCCGCCGAAAACCCGATGACGCCCCGCGTGACCATGAACCGCTTGTGGCAGCGCTATTTCGGCGCGGGCATCGTCGAGACCGAAAACGATTTCGGTTCGCAGGGCGCGGCGCCCAGCCACCCCGAGTTGCTCGACTGGCTGGCCTCCGAGTTCGTCCGCCGGGGGTGGAGCCTGAAGGCCATGCATCGACTGATCGCGGCCTCGGCGACGTACCGGCAGTCGGCGGCGGCGCGGCCCGAGACGGCCGCGGCCGACCCGGCCAACCGGCTGTTGGCGCGGCAAAACCGCCTGCGGCTCGAGGCCGAGATCATCCGCGACGCCGGCTTGACGGTTTCGGGACTGCTGGCGCCGGTCATCGGCGGGCCGAGCGTGTTCCCGCCGCAGCCCGCGGGCGCCGGAGGGTTTACCCAGGTTGATCGCGAATGGAAAACATCCGCGGGCGCCAGCCGCTACCGCCGGGGAATGTACACCTTTTTCCGGCGCTCGGCAGCCTATCCGGGGTTGGCGTTGTTCGATGCGCCGAACGCGCAGGCTTCGACCACTCGGCGCAACCGCTCGAACACGCCGCTGCAGGCGCTGACGCTGCTCAACGACGAGGCGCAGACCGAGTTCGCCGCGAGTCTGGCCAAGCGCGTTCTGGCTTCCGCGGACAGCCGCGGCGAGCGCATCCGTTTCGCCTTCGAGATTTGCCTGGCGCGGCCTCCGCGCGAGGACGAGCAGCAAAGAATGTCCCAATACCTGGCGCGCATGACCGACGAGTTTGCAAGCAAGGGCGAGTTTGCAAGCGAGGGTGGGGGCGCCGCCGGTTCGCCGCAAGAGGCGGCTTGGCTGGCCGCTTCCCGCGTAATGCTCAACCTGGACGAGTTCGTGACCCGACAATGAACATGGAAAAGAAACTGCTGCAGCAGACCACCCGCCGGCAACTCTTCGAGAATTGCGGCATCGGCGTCGGCAAGGCCGCGCTGACTTCGTTGTTCGTCGGCGACAAGCTGTTCGCCTCGCCCTCCCAGGGCTTGCACCACGCGCCTCGGGCCAAGAACGTCATCTACCTGTTCATGGCCGGCGCGCCGAGCCAGTTCGAGTTGTGGGAGCGCAAGCCGGAGCTGCAGAAGCTCAACGGCGAAACGCTGCCGCCCTCGCTGCTCGAAGGCAAGCGATTCGCTTTCATGGACGCTTTCGTCAAGTCGCCGCCGAAGCTGCTCGGCACGCGGCGCGCATTCCGCCGGCACGGGGAATCGGGGCAGTGGGTTTCGGAATGCCTGCCGCATACCGCGCAAGTGGTGGACGACCTGGCGTTCGTCCGCTCGGCGCATACGGAAAACTTCAATCACGCGCCGGCCAAGATCATGATGAACACCGGCACGCCGATTTTCGGGCGTCCGAGCATGGGCGCCTGGGTCAGCTACGGCATCGGCAGCGAAGCGAAAGACCTGCCGGGTTTCGTCGTGCTGCAGTCGGGTCCGCGCGGTCCGCGCGGCGGGGCGATGAACTGGGCCAGCGGATTTCTGCCCACGTCGCATCAGGGCATTCCCTTTCTCAGCGGCGGCGCGCCGATACTGAACATGTCGAGCCCGGAGGGTTTCGACGCCGGGCGTCAGGCGGCGGCCATCGACGCGGTACACGACCTCAACCGCATGAACCTCGAAAGGTACGGCGACCCGGAAATCGAGACGCGCATCGCCGCTTACGAGATGGCTCACCGCATGCAGACCAGCGGCCCCGAGTTGATCGACTTTTCGACCGAGAGCCGGGCCACGCTCGACATGTACGGCGCCAAGCCGGGAGAAAAGTCGTTCGCCAACAACTGCCTGTTGGCGCGGCGGCTGGTGGAGCGCGGGGTGCGCTTCGTGCAACTTTATCATTCGAGTTGGGATCATCACGGCGGACCGGGCGAAAACCTCGATGAAAATCTGGATGAAGTCTGTCTTGCCGCCGACCGCGGCTGCGCGGCGCTGATCCGCGATCTCAAGCAGCGCGGCCTGTTGGAGGAGACGCTCGTCGTCTGGGGCGGCGAGTTCGGCCGGACGCCCATGGGCGAACAGCGCGACACGCTGGGGCGCAACCACCACATCGACGCCTTCACCATGTGGTTCGCCGGCGGCGGCGTCAAGCCCGGGCAGAGCATCGGCGAAACCGACGAGATCGGCTTTTCGCCGGTGAAAGACCCCGTTCACGTTCACGACATCCAGGCCACGATCCTGCATCTGCTGGGCATCGACCACGAGAAATTGACGTTCCGATTCCGCGGCCGCGATTTCCGACTGACGGATGTCGGCGGCAAGGTCATCGGCAAGCTCCTGGCCTGAGCGGCGCGTTTGCGGCGTTGAGAAGGCTCTGAACCCATCCGGTCGATTTTCGGCGGAGAGGCGTCGAAAACAAGTGATCATTGACGGGCATAGGCGGGCAAGGCGATCAAATCTTGTATGAAGCCCTTCAACGAGGGCGGCTGCGCCGCGGCGGCGAATCGGCGAGTCACGGGCCGCGAGTCGGGCGGCCGCGCCGGCGCCGTTGACTACTTGTTCATGCTTTTGCTGAAGCGTTTCAGCCTGTGTTTCGGGCGGCTGCGCCGCGGTCACGAGTCGGCGGGCCGCGGGCCGGCCGGCGACGGCTTTCACACCGAAAGCGGCTGAACGCGCGCCGCCACAGAGCCCGACGCGAGCGTCGGAGGGCAACTCCGCGGGCGCGGGGAATTCGCGGGCTTGCCAGTCACACAAAGTCTATCGCCGCGGAGCGCGGCGGAGGATGCAACCGACCCGCGACGGACAAGACAGCACAAACGGGCCGCAAGCGCCGGCTGCCATTTTTTCCGTCCGCCGCGGAACAGTCGGACGGGATGCGCCGCAAGCGTTTCCGCTGCGCCGCGCCGACGGGACGGTGGACGCGCTGACGGCCAATTTGACGGCGGACGTGAAGCAGGTCGATCCGGGCACGATCACGCCCGGCGAACTGGCGCCGTTGAAATTCATGCTCGGCGCCGTGGTCTATTACCGCTTGCAGATCGGCGGCGAGGTCATCCACGAGATCGACGTGGAAAATAACAAGATCGTGATCGCCGGCAGCGATCAGACCGCCGCAGTGCGCGCGGCGATCGGGCAATAGGCATGCCGCGCGGGGTCGACCAATCCGCGGCCGCCAAGCGCCGCGACATCACCGCCGAGCGGCTCGAAGCCGCCCGCCGATACGACTATACTTTGCGCTTCACGGCGCCCGATTGCATCGTGATCTGCGCCGGCGATGACGGCAGCCGGCTGCTCGATGAGTGGGTGGCGCGCGGCCTTTCCGGCGCCGCCGCGCTGCGCATCGAGTGCGCGGCGAAAAAACTCCGCGGCGCCCGGCTCACCCTCCACGAGGTCCGCGCCGTCGGCCCGGCGGAATCCAAGGAGGCGCAATGAGCGCGGCGGCCAAGACTTGCGCGGGCGGCCGCGGCCGGCCGCCGAAGCCGGGCCGGGCGCGCTGCGAATGGTGCTTGCCGGCGGCCGCGCAGGCGCAGCACGAAATGCGCGAGCGCCGCAAGGCCGACGGGCGCTGTATCGGGTGCGCAAGGAAATTCAGCGGGCGGACGCGGCGCGGAAAAATGTTGGTGCGCTGCCCCGATTGCCGCGCGAAGCAAGCCGAGCGGCAGCGGCGCCCCACGGCGCTGCGCGGCGAAGCGTACTGCACGGCCCTCCGCCGGGCGCGGCGCGCGCAGGGTCTCTGCCGCGAGTGCGGCGAGAAATTGCGCAACCCGCGATTCAGCGCCTGCGCAAAATGCCGGCTCGCGCGCAGCGAGACGCGGAACGCCCGTCGCGCCGAACTGCGCGCGCGCGGAATCTGCCCCCATTGCCATAGCCGGCCTGCCGCGCCCGGCCGCAAGCTGTGCGAGATCTGCCTTCGCCGCAAGCGGGAGAGGAGGGCGGAGGCATGAGCGGCATGGAGACGGCCGAAATCCAGGCGCAGGCGCGCATGACCATCGAGGCCGAAGCCGCGATCGAAACGGCGCCGTTCGCGCGCCCCGTCATCCCGCCTGGGCAGATGCATTTCTGGCGCCATGAGTGGCGCCGCGAGCCCGGCTTGCGCGCGCTGATCCGCGCGGCCGCCGCCCTGGGCGAGCAGCGCTGCGCGAAAAACAAGATCCTCTGCGGCCTGTGGGAGATTTCGCAATCGCCGGAATGGATCGCCGAAGACGACGGCAAAATGCCCTGGGGCGGGCAGTTCGCCGCCCTCGACCGCGGCGAATTGCCCGCGGTCAAGGAGGCCGTCGCATGATTTCGAGGAGGCGTGTCGGAGCGGCTTATCGATCGGGGACTGTTCACCCCCGAATTCCCTCGGTAGGCGCCGGCGCCGGCGTGTTGGGAATGCGATCGCCAAGCGGATGTAGTTCTACCGGCAACGATCGCATCACGCCGGCGCCGGCGGCGAAGATCGGGAACGCGGGTTCGAATCCCGTCGCCTCCTCCATTTGTCCCGCCGAGGAGGCGCAATGAACCCGGCCGCGCGCCGAGTGGATGAGCGGCTGCGGGGCTGCCGGCAGAATCGGCGCCCCTGCAAGCTCAGCCGGATCGACGTGCGCACCGTGGCCGGCCACGTCGACGCTTGGCGCCGGCGCGGGCTGAGCCGCGCCGCCGCGATCCGCGTCCGCAATGCCGATATGTGCGGCCGCGCAGTGTGGCTGACGGCCAAGGAAGTCCTGGCCATCCGACCCGGGAAGGTATCAATCATTGATGACGAAGCGGGGGTAGCGGGCCCGGGCCTGCTCCCCGCACAAACAGGAGGCAGGGATGAAGAGCAAGCGCGGGGCTGTGGCGACGATCAAGCTGCAATATCCGCTTGAGTTTCGCGGGGCGGAAGTGAAGGAGATTGCGATTCTGCGGCGGCCGTTGGCGCGGGACATCGAGAAGATGGCCAACGCCGCGGGGTCGGGGACGCAGTTGATGCTGCTGGCGTCCGATCTGACCGAGCAGCCGCCGGACATGCTGCGCGAGTTGGACGCGGCGGACTTCATGGCGCTGCAGGAAGCTGTGGCCGATTTTTTGCCCGGTGCCCGCCGCCCGGAGATATCCGCGGGCTGATCGCGGACGTGGCCATGCTCTACCGCTGGCCGCTCAGCGAAGTGCGCGCTATCGAGGCGGCGGAGTTGTTGGAATGGCGGCGGCTGGGACTGGAGCGGATGCAGGCGATGCGGGGGAGCTAAAGGTAGCCGTATTCTTCCATCGCCGACCCCACGACATACACGACAGCCACAAAACAAAACAGATAGAACAAGATGACGCCGGAAATGAATCCGCAGATGAGATCACGCACACGGAGAGTATAGCATGGCCGATATGAGGCTGGCGATGGTCGTCAGCTTGGTCGATAAGCTGACCGCGCCGGCGAAAAAATTGCAGCGCTCGGTTGCCGGCGTCACCGGCAAGTTCGGCGATTCCGCGCGGGCGGCGCGGCGCCTCAGCGAGCAGGCGGGACGCCTGAGCGGCGCGTTCAGGCGGGTTGGCGCGTCGATGCGCAAGATCGACTGGGGCGCCTGGTCTCGCCGCGGGGCGCTTGCCTTGGGCGGCTTGGCCAGCGCGGCGGCCTATGGGTTTCAGCGTACATTCGTCGAGACCGCGACGCAATTCGAGAAGTTCGAGACGGTGCTGGAGACGATCGAGGGGTCGAGCGAAAAGGCGCGGCAGTCGATGCGCTGGGTTTCGGACTTCGCCACGAAGACGCCCTACGAGTTGGCTTCGGTCAACGATGCTTTCGTCAAGCTGCGCGCTTACGGCATGGATCCGACGAGCGGGCTGATGCGCAGCCTCGGCGACACGGCTTCGGCGATGGGCAAGCCGATCATGCAGGCCGTCGAGGCGATCGCCGACGCGGTGACGGGCGAGAACGAAAGACTGAAGGAGTTCGGGATCAAGGCGCGGACGGCGGGAGAGAAGATCGTATATGAGTACACCGTGGACGGGCAAACGCAGACGGCCTCGGCTGACAAGTCGGATCGCGCCGCGATAGAGAGTACGCTGCGCGGCATCTTCGACTCGAAGTTCGCCGGCGCGATGGAAAAGCAGTCGCAGACCTTCGGCGGGATGCTGAGCAATCTGTCTGACCAATGGACGCGATTCCAGCAAATGGTGATGTCGTCGGGGGTCTTCGACTGGCTGAAGGAGCGCTTGGGCGCGGTGCTCGACACGCTGAACCGCATGGCCGCGGACGGCAGCTTGCAAGAGATTGCT
Source organism: Bryobacterales bacterium (assembly GCA_965242705.1). Taxonomy (GTDB): domain Bacteria; phylum Acidobacteriota; class Terriglobia; order Bryobacterales; family UBA6623; genus CATQHP01. Next base: position 1,016,605 of record OZ251486.1, on the reverse strand, counting down.
GACAAATTCGGACAGCGGCTGATCGATGTTTTCGACCGGCTGACCGAGGCGGCCAAATTTGTCTGGCCGATTTTGCGCGGCATCGGCGAGACGATCTGGGCGATCGTTTCGACGCTGGGCGGCGCCGGGACGGCCGCCGTGCTGGGCGGGGTGTTCGCCGTCGGCCCGATTACCCAATTCGCCGCGGGGCTGCGCGGCGCGGCGGGCGCGGCCACGGCGGCGGGCGGCGAAGCGGCCGCTTCGGTCTCGCGCTGGACCAAGCTGGGCGGCGCCCTCAAGACGGCGGGCGGTTTCCTTGCCGGTCTTTCCTGGCCGGCGATTGCCGTAGGCGCGGCGGTGGCCGCGGCCGGTTTGCTGATCTGGAAATACTGGGACCGGCTCAAGGCCTTCTTCGGCGGGCTGTGGGCGGGGTTCGTCGAGGGGATGCAGCCGGCGATCGAGGCGCTTGAGCCGCTGTGGTCGGGATTGCGCAAAGTGTGGGATTGGGCGACGCAGTTGCTCGCGCCGGTCGAGGCGTCCGAAGAGCAGCTTGCCGGCTGGTCGGATGCGGGCAAGACGGTCGGCAGGATACTCGGCGCCGTGGTCGGCGGCGGGATCGAGAGCGTCATCGCGGTGGTCAAGACACTGGTTAAAATCGGCCGGGCGCTGGTCGAGTACAACCCGCTGGTGATGGCGGCGCGCGCGATTTACGAGAATTGGGACGGCATCAAAAGCGCGATGGAAAGGGGCCGGACCGCCATCCAGATCGTTTTTTTCAGACTCGGAAAATGGCTGAAGAAATTCTGGGCGGAACTCGATTTCGCTGCCGTCGGTAAGGCGCTGATCGCCGCGCTTGCGGCGGGCATCAAAGGGTCGTTAAAGGTGCTTTACGACGCCGTTAAATCCGTTTTGGGGCCGGTTACCGCGCTGTTGCCTGGTTCTGACGCGAAGGAAGGCCCGCTGTCGCGGTTGACCGCGGCGGGGGCGTCGATCCTGGGCACGATGGGCGCGGGCGTGCGCAGCGCCGGAGCGGAAGGGCTGCGGCGGCCGCTGGCGGGGGCCCTGGCCGGCGCCGCCGCAGCGGGGTTTCTGGCCGCGCCGGGGCCGCGCGCCGGCCGGGGGTACGAGCCGGGCGGCGGGGTGACCTACAACATCACCATTCATCAGCGGGCCGGCGAAGATGCGCGGGCGCTGGTCGATCGCGTCATCGTCGCGATAGAAGAACGGCGCGGCGCCGCCGCGCGCGGGGCGCTCTTCGATGCCTGAGCCGCTGGCGCCTTGGTTTGGCGGGAAGCGCCTTTTGGCGCGGCGGCCGGCCATGCGGCGGCTGTTCGGCTGGGCGGCGGTCGAAACTGTCGATACGAAATACTCGGTGAACAAAGACCGGGTGAATCCGGTGCGTGAGTTGCTGGTCCGCGGGGGTGGCCGGCGATGATGATGGCGCTGGGCGCCTACGTGTTTTCGGTCGACACGGCGGCCTACGGCAGCCTGCGCCGGAGCGTCGAGTACGGATGGAAAAGCACGCCGCGCGTCGGCAAACGGCCCATGCAGGAGTTTGTTTCGCGCGGCGACGAGCGGATCGAGTTGAGCGGCGTGATCTACCCGGATTATCGCGGCGGGATCGCCCAGGTCGATGTGCTGCGCGTGCAAGCGGGGTTGGGCAATCCGCTGCCGCTGGTCGGCGGCGACGGGCGCGTTTTCGGGCTGTGGGTCGTCTTGGCTGTTGACGAAACACAAAGCGAGTTCGACGCGCGCGGGCAGGCGCGGCGGATCGCTTTCCGCCTGCAATTGGCGCGCTATGGTCTGTCGCTTGGAGAGTACGCGCGGCGGTCGGGCGGGAGGGCGCTATGAACACCGCCTTCAGCGTGGACGGCGACCGGCTCGATTGGATTTGCCGCCGTCACTACGGCGCGCTTTTCCCCGGCGCCGTCGAAGCCGTGCTCACCGCCAACCAGGGCCTCGCCGCGCTGGGGCCCGTGCTGCCCGCGGGCGTGGAAATTGAAATGCCCGATTTGACGCCGCCCGTCGTCGTGGCCAAGCCGATCGCGCTTTGGGATTGACGCCGTGACGCCCGCGTACCGCGTCTCGATTGACGGCCGCGACATCACCGCGGCCGTGCGCGAGAGCTTGGTCTCGCTCGAAATCGCGGATCGAGCGGGCATGATCGCCGACACGGCCGTGCTGAGGGTGGAAGACGCCAACGGGCTGCTGGCGCTGCCGCGCCGGGGCGCCGTGATGTCGATTGCGTTGGGCGCGGCGAGCGGCTTGGTTGATGTGGGCGAGTTCGTAGTCGATGAGGTCGGCGCGGCGGGGCCGGGGCATACGCTTACGGTGCGCGCCCGCGGGGCGGACTTTCGCGGCGCCCTGAAACAGCGCCGCTGGCGGTCGTGGAATGAAACGACGCTGGGCGCCGTGGTGCGGGATGTTGCCGCCGGCGCCGGCCTGGAGGCGGCGGTAGCGGCCGACTTGGCCGCCCAAGCGCTCGCGCATATCGACCAGACCGGCGAATCGGATGCGCACCTCCTCACGAGGCTGGCGCGGCGCTACGGCGCGGTGCTGAAGCTGCGCGGCGCGAGACTGGCGTTTGTTCCGCTGGGCGCTGGAGAAACGGCAAGCGGCAAAAGCGCCGGCGAAATCACGCTGCGCCCGGCCGATGTCGTCGAGTGGCGCCTGATCGAAGGCGACCGCGACGGCTACGCCTCGGCGCGGGCGGCATGGTGGGACTGGACGGCGGCTGCGGAAACCGTCGAGGCCGGGGGTGGGGCTGACGGGCCGGCGTTGGTCTTGGGCGGGTTGTTCGGGTCAGCGGACGCTGCCGGGGATGCGGCGCGGGCTGCGTTGGCGGTCGCCGCGAGTCGGGCTGTGCGATTCTCTTGCCGCGCGGTGCCATGTCGGCCTGAATTACGCGCAGGCGTGAAGCTGCGCCTCGACGGTTTCCGCCCCGGACTGGCCGGCGAATGGATCGTCACCGCCGCCGAGCACCGCCTCGACCCGGCGACACGGCCGCATACCCAAGCCGTAGCACAACAGGCCGCTTGAAAAATCGAGAATATTCCGCGCGGCCGCGGCGTTTCATTTCAAGTGTAATTCCGTTTCATTTTATTTGGCGGTTTACAGAAACCGTCGAGGCCGGCGCCGGCGAACCCGTGCTGGTCTTGCCTGACCTTTTCGCCGCCGCCGCGGAGACCGGAGCCGCCGCCCGCGCCGCCCTGTCCGCGGCCGCCCGCCGCGCCGCCGAATTCACCTGCCGCACGGTCCTCTTGCGCCCTGAATTACGCGCCGGCATGAATCTGCGCCTGGACGGCTTCCGCCCCGGACTGGCCGCCGAATGGATCGTCACCGCAGCCGAGCACCGCCTCGACGCCAGAGACTCCACCACCCACATCCGCGCCGCGAAAACCCGCGATTAACCGCAATTAACCACTTATCGCAAAACCCCGTCACCCCATCGCAATCCGCGCGTCCCTTAACATCCGATGGAATAGAAACCTCGCGCGCCAAAGTCGTCTGAATCGTTTCAGGCCAGGGTTTTTGCGCGGCGGGGCATAGACTCGTTTTCATGGACGCCGTTCCTGCTGTCGAGCGGCGGCGCGGCAGTTACGCTGCGCTGCTTGCCGAGACCGCCCGCCTTGCCGTCTTGCAGTTGCTTGCCGAGGCCGCCGAATACCGGCACAACGAGCACGTGATCCGCGGCGCGCTGGAGGAGCTCGGCCTGACGCCTTCGGCCGATGCGCTGCGCGCGCATCTGGCTTGGCTCGAAGAGCAAGGGCTGGTCGCGGTCGAATGCCTTGCCGCGCCGCGCGGCGGCGGCTCCGGGCTGCTGCGCATCGCCCGCCTGACCGAGCGCGGCGCCGACGTTGCCGCCGGACGCGCCCGCGTTCCCGGCGTGGCCCGTCCGCGGCCGGGCGGAGCGGCGGGGGGCGAATAAGCGTCCGCTGTTGAGTTCGATGCCTCCGTTCCGCCGAGACAGCTCCATCGGCAGACTTCCCGACGACCTGCGCGGGATGCTCGACGCCTGGCTGCGCGATACGTCGATCACGCATGCCCAGGCGGCGGACAAGCTCAACGAGCACCTCGCCGCCCAAGGGGAAGCCTCCCGCGTCAGCCGCACCGCGATCGGCCGCTACGATCAGCGCATGCGGCGCGTCGGCGAGCGGCTGCGCGAGTCGCGGCAAATCGCCGATGCATGGATCGGCAAGCTGGGCGCGGCGTCGGAAGGACGGATGGGGCCGTTGCTCAACGAGATATTGCGTACGCTGGCTTTCGAGATATCGCTCAAGCTGCATGAGAGCAATTTGAGCGGGGAGTCGCTGCCGCAACTGATCGAGCAACTCAAGAAGCTGAGCGCGACCGTCGAAAGCCTGGAGCGCACCGCCTTCGAGCAAGCCAGGCGGCGAAAGGAAATCGAACGCCGCGCCGCGGAAAATCTGGCGGCCGAAGTCGAAAAACGGACGGACGGCGGCGCGGTCACGCCGGAACAACTGCGGGAGATCGTCCGTGAAGCCTATGGCAACGAATAATCCACGGGGGCGCGTCCGCGGCGGAAAGCCTGGAGCGGGAGACGGGGATCGAACCCGCGACATTCAGCTTGGGAAGCTGACGTTCTACCACTGAACTACTCCCGCTTGTCCGTTGTCGAGACTATAGCACGACCGGGGCTTTTTCCGCGGAATCGCGCGGGGCGGCGGTTTTACCGCCCGCTATTCACCGTTCATTATCGGCCGCGGGGCGCGAGCGGTCTTATCCGTCCGGTTCGCCGAAGCAATAGAGGTTCTTGCGGGTGCGGACATAGAGGCGGCCGTCGGCGATCGCCGGCGTTGCGTTGCCCGCCTCGTTGAGCGGCAAGGTGCGGATGACCTCCCACTCGGCTGCGGCGCGGACGACCGTCAGCGCGCCTTCCAGGTCGAGCAAGTAGATTTTGCCGGCGGCGGCCACGGGCGAGGCGTAGTAGGCGCCCATGGCTTGCGGGAGCCTGCCCTGTTTGACGATTTCGCCGGTTGCGGCGTCGATGCTCGAGAGGATTCCGGCGTTGCGGATGGAATAGATCACGCCGTCGTAGAGCAGCGGCGAGGGCACGTTGCCCATGGGGCGTTCGACGACCCAATCGAGATGCGTTGCGCTTACGTCGCCGCGGCCGTCCAGGCGCACGGCGAAGACGCCGGGCCGGGTGGCCATGCGCGCGCGGAAGAAGTCCCATTCGTCTTTTTCGAGCCGGCCGTTTTTGTTGAAGTCGTACTCGAAGAATTTCGACCGCCGCCGGGCGTAGAACTCGTCTTTGGAGAACAGTCCGTCGCCGTTGCCGTCGAACCGGTCGAGCGCCTGGGCGTATTGGGGGTAATTGCCGGCGTTCGCATCCGGGCCGGCGCCCTGGCAATTGAAATAGACGCGCGCGGCGTCGAGCATGGGGACGGCTTTCGGCTGCCAGCAGAAGCCGCCGGCGCGCCAGATCTCTTCGCCGGTTTCGATGGAGTACGAACTCAGAGAAAACGAGCCCGGGACGAGCAATTGCGCCGGGCCGTCCGCGGGGCGGTAGACGGCGGGAATCGAGAACGATTTGCGGAACTCGGCGCGGTCGATGCGCCGGATTTCGCGTCCCGATGCGCGGTCGATGACCAACAGGGAAGATTGCCCGCCGTCGTCGTCGAGGGTGACGAACAGCTTGCCGTCAACGACGATCGGCGAGGCGGCCATGCCGCGGATATTGACGAACGGCCCGAGCGGCATGCGCCATTTCTCTCCGCCGTCGGGGCCGTAGGCGAGCAGGCCGTAGTCGCCGAAAAAGACATAGACGTTTTCGCCGTCGGAAGCGGGCGTGCCGGAGGCGGGGCTGTTCTGCTCGTGCATCTCGGAGCGGCGCGGTCGCGGGGACTCGCGGCGCCAGAGGACGCGGCCGGTTGCGCGGTCGAGGGCGAGGGTATAGAGCCGCTCGCGCTCGACGGCCGTCAGATAGATGCGTTCGCCGGCGACGATGGGCGAGGAATGCCCCGGCGGCAGGGGCGTTTTCCACAGCAGATTGTCTTCGAGAGACGGTTTTTCGACGGTTGCGCGGCGGGCGATTCCCGCGCCGTTCGGGCCGCGGAAACGCAGCCAGTCTTCCGCCTGGAGGTGCGCCGCGAGCAGCAGCGCCGTGAAGGGTATGGCGCGGTACAGCATGAAAATTGCTCCCGCGGGCATTGTATAACGCCGCGCGGCTCAGGGCGGCTATGCGAACGCGCGGCCGCGGTGCTGCCCGATCAGCAACTGGAACATGCGGTGGCCCATCAGCTCGTGGAGCGTGAGCAGTTCCTTGTTGGCGGCCACGACGTCTTCGACTTCGTTCGAGCCGCCGCCGCCCGCCTTGAGCGCCGCGGAGGCTTCTTGCATCACGGGGTCTTCCATGACCTCGCCGGCGATGTTCCACAAGGTAATGAAGCGGTCAACCGCGCTGGGGAAGCTGACTTTCCAGACGCCGTAATTGGACGTGGTGCGGGGCGGCTTGAAATCGAGGTTGAACGGCCCTTCGTAGCCGTGCGAGCGCAGCAGCACGAGAACGTTCAGCCAATCGAGCGGGTTGACGATGCCGACGCCCAGATCGACGTCGTGCTTGAGCGGGTACCCGTCGTTGATGTCGAAATGGAACAGCTTGTTGCAGAGCAGCGCGCGGGCGAGCACGGCGCGCGCGGCGCCGCCCCACATCAACTCGTGGAGATACTCGGGGTTGAGGCCGACCATTTCGGGATGGTCGAGCAGTCCGCTGGAAATAAAGGCGAGCATGGCGTCGCTGGAGGGCAGGATAATCTGGGCCTGCGGCTCGAAGGGCTTGGCTTCGAGGCAGTGCTTGAGCGTGGGGCGGCCTTTTTCGCGGGCGGTTTCGATGTCGCGCTCGCAGGCGGCGTTCAGGCCGTCGGCGAACCAGCGCAGGGTTTCGGTTTCTTCGATCGCGCCCTGGATCATGTAGCCCAGGGTGCCCGGCCAATAGACCGCGTAGCCCGCGCCGAGCGCGTGGCCGATATCGACGGTGTTTTGCAGCCGGCGGGCGCCGTAGCGGCGGACTTCCGGGGCTTCGGCGGCGGCGCTTGCGGCGAAAACCGGATGGAAAAACGTCTCGCAAGTGACCATCGAGCAGCGCACGCCGTGGTCGTCGAGCGCCTTGCGGATGCGTTCGACGATTTCCCATTGGCGGTCGGTCAGCAAGTCGTCCGCGGGGATAACGTCGCTGTCGTGCGTCGCCCAGCAGGGGACGCCGATTTCGCCGAGATTGCGGATGACTTCCTCGAAGCCGACCGGCTCGCGCGTGGGCGCGTGGAAGAGCGCCTGGCCCTCGTATGCGCCGGCCCACTGCGGGCCGCTGATGTAATGCTTGCGCCTTTCTTCGGGGGAATAGCTTCCCCCCGAGACCTCGACCAAGCGGTCGATCAGGGAACGTTGCTGCTCTCGTGCGATCGGCGGCATAACCCCTCAAGTATAGACGGACGGCAGGGACGCCTCGGCTGCGCGTCGAGTTCGCCAAGCCGCGCTGCCGAGGCAGCAACGACAACGCCTTGGCGGAATCGAAGAACGGCGCGGGCGGGCGCAAGCGGATGGGCGCCCGCGGCGGCCATCCGCGCCTTCTACCGCGACCGGCTCAACCCCTACGTCAAGTTCCACCGGGCCGGCGGTTTCGCCTCGTTGACGCCCGGCAGCCGGGGCAAGCCGCGCAAAAAATACAAACAGAGGCGCACGCCCCGGGAAGCGATCGCTGCCCTGCCCGTCGAGCGCCGCAGCCTGCGCCCCGCGGTTAGCCCGGCCGCGCTCGAAAAGCAGGCTCGCGCCCACTGCGGCACGGCCTTCGCCGAACGGCTGCAAGCCCGCTTGAGCGCATCCAACGCACCTGCAAAGACCTTGCTCCGCCCTCAAAATGACCCCCTGCCAAGCTCTCTCTCAATCCCCGCGGCGCAAACGGGCGCTTCGCGCTACCTGCTTCCAGCTCCCTTTCCGCCCTCTCATCTACACTCTCCTTACTCACAGATCCCCCCACTCGACTCCCTGCACGGATGCTCATTCTTCGATGGAGATAGAGGCTCGGTCATTCGAGCGGCAGCGGCGAGGCGGGGCGCGAGAGCAGCTTGGCCTCGAACACGGCGCGGTACCGCTCGGCGAGCCTGGGGGTAATCGCCGCGTAGTCCCAATGTTCGGCGATCGCTTGCCGCGCATTGTAGGCGAGTTGCTCGGCGTAGGGGCGGTCTTGCAACAGGCGCACCGCCGCCTCGGCGAAGTCGGCCGGCCGGTCGGCGATTTCGAGCAGGTCCATTTCGGCGTGCTGCAACCCTTCGGCGCCGAGGCTCGTGGCCACCGCGGGGATGCCCGCGGCAAACGCCTCCATCAACTTCACGCGCACGCCCGACCCCGCAAGAATGGGGGCGACGAAGATCGCGTACCGGGAGAGAACCGAGCGGACGTCTTCGACCTTGCCCAGATATTCGACGCCGGGGCGTTGGAGAGTGCGCACGAACGCCGGCGGGCCTTCGGCGCCCGCGACGACCAGACGCGCCGACGGCAGCGCCCGGCGGATTGCGGGATGAATCCGCTCCAGGAAGTAATCGAGCGCCTGTCTGTTGGGCGCGTGGCGCAAGTTGCCGACGAAAAGCATCGTGCCGGGTTCCCGGCCGGATGTCCGGTAGTCGTAGCTCCGCACGTCGATTCCCGCGCGCAGCCCGGTCAGGATCGGCGGCCGGCCGCCCAGGTACGAACGCAGGAAGCGCCGCTGTTCCTCGGTGCAAACCTGAACGGCGTCGAGCCTGGGCAACGACGAAAGCTCGAAACGCAGGGCGCGCAGATACTCGTAAGCCGCGCGTATGCCGGCGGCGAAGCCGACCGAGGCGGCCGCGCGCCGCACCGCCTGGAAATAGATGTCGTGTTCGAACAGAAACGTCGCGATCTGCCTGAAGTTGCCCGCGTAGGCCGCGAGTTGGGCGTATTCGAGCTGCACGACGTCGATTCGTTTCATGAAGATGGCGCGGTGGATATTCCACAACATATCCGGGCTCCAGAAATGCTGCGCCGCGAAGGGAAGCAGTGTGGTCAAACTGTCGTTGCGGGCGTTCCAACGGACCATCAATTCCGCGCTCGCGCAGCATTGGGCGAAGCGGGCGTTGTCGGCGCGCTCCGACTCGCGCTCGAGCAGGCAAAACAAGTGCAGTCGGCAGGCGCGCGACAATCTCGCCGCCGTCTGGTTGATGAACACCCCGCCGCCGTGCAGAGGCGGATGAATCGGATACGGGGCTATGAGCAGGACGTTGAGTTCCGCGGCGGGTTTCGCCTCGAAGCGGTGATAGCGGTCGCGGAAGTAGCCGCCGAGCGGCCGGCAAAACGCTTCGGTATCGTTGATCTCGGCCATGCCGCGCGCCGCCGCGCGCCGCCGCAGCAACAGCGGCAATTGGCGCAAGGCCAAACGGAACCCGCCGCAGGACGGGCGCTGCGGCGAAGGGCCGAGCAGGAAGCCGGCCCACAGCCCGGCGTAGAGACAGAAGAAATGTTCGATCAGGCGGCGCTTTTCGTGGACGTTCTTCCAGACGAACAGCAGCCGGTTCTTATGCACGACGGCGGAGATATACGCTTCGGAGAAATGCTTGCCGATCGTGCCCCGGTGCTCGTGATAGACGACGCTGTTCGGCGCGTACATGTTGATCCAGCCGCGTTTCCAGGCCATATAGCCGATATCGACGTCCTCGACATAAAAGGGGGTCAGAAGCTCGTCGAAGCCGCCGAGTTCCAGAAATTTGCGCTTGTCGTAAGCGGTCGAGCCGCCGCCGCCGTAAAACGTGGGGAAGAGTTCGGTGACTTGGGCGTCGGCGACGTGCGTCAAATGGATGCCGCCGTTGACCCAGCGCCCCATGGCGAGACCCGTTTCCTCGCGGCGCTTGCTCGGGTCGGAGAAGAAGATTTGCGCGGTGACCGAAAAAACCCGCGCGTCGCGGAAGCCGTCGATGAGCGGCTGGAGAAAGTCCGGCTCGACCCGCATGTCGTTGTTCAACAGGACGACGATATCGTTTCCGGCGGCGCTGACGCCTGCGTTCGCCGCGCCGCCGAAACCGAGATTGCGGCCCATCTCGAGCACGCGAACCGCGGGGAATTCCCGAGTCAGGAACTCCACTGTGCCGTCGTCGGATGCGTTATCGACCACGAGTATCTCGTGATGCGGGTTGGCCGCCGCGGCCTTGACGACGGACGGCAGATTCCGCGCCAGATGCTGCTTGCCGTTCCACGTCGGGATCACCACCGTCGCGGCGTTTCCAGCCGTCCCGCGCGGCGCGGGCGCGCGTTTCTTGCGCCGGAAGCCGGCCAATCCGTCCAGCGCGAACAGGGCCGCGGCGAGCGCCGGCAGCAAAACGGGAACCGCGGCCAGCAGGAAGGCGGCCTCGGCCGGGATGCGCAGCCAGGCGAGCAGCTTTTTCATGTCGCGGCCGAAGTTTCGCCCGCGCGGTCGGCGATGCGGGCATTGGCGCGCACCTGACAGGGCAGATGGATGTAGCCGTAAATTTCCCCGCCGCCGGCGGCCATATGCACGACGAGAGCGTTGTCGATCCAGTCGCACATTTCGTACTCGCGGAGGCTGCCGTCGGCGATTGCAGGAGAGAACGAAAATTCTCCGGGATAGAGCTCGGGCAACTCGATGCGGAAATCGATCGTATAAACATCGCCGGGATTCATCGGCGGCAGCGGATGCCCCTCGCGTCTGGTATTGCTGCCGGCGAAATCCAGACCGAGGTGGTTGCGCATCATGAACCCGACGTTCGGCGTTTCGATGCGTTCGTTGGCGCGGACGCTGATGCGCAAGAGCAGAGGGCGGCAGGGTTCGAGCAAAGGAAGCGCATTGCCGGCGGGGTCGAGCGCCGCGACGCCGATCACCTCGGCTCTGCGGTTGCCGCGGCGGTTGTCCACGTTGGGGATTGTCTCGACGACTTCGGGCGCCGTCACCGTTTCAGCGGGCGTTTCCCCGTTGGCGGGGGCGCCGCCGCGGCGCAGATAGGCCGCGTCTTTTTCCGTCATGCGGTGCAGATAGCTGCGCACCACCTTTTGCGGAGACCCCTGTTCGACCACCCGGCCTTGCTCCAGCCATACCGCATGCGTTCCGAGGGCCTGCACGTCGCCCATGGCGTGCGAAACGAAAAGAATCGTGACCTGCTTGCGGCGCAATTCGTGAACCTTGCGCAGGCAGCGTTGGCGGAAATAGTAGTCGCCGACCGATAGAGCCTCGTCAACCAGCAGGATATCCGGGTCGACGTTGATCGCGACGGAAAACGCCAAGCGCACCAGCATCCCCGAAGAATAGGTTTTGACGGGGCGGTTCATGAAGCCGCCGATCTCCGCGAACTGTTCGATCCGGTGGAAACGCCGTTTGATTTCCGCCGTCGAGAGTCCCAGGATCGCGCCGCTGAGAAAGACGTTGTCGCGGCCGCTGAACTCGGGATTGAATCCGGCGCCCAACTCCAACAGCGCGGAAACCCGGCCGTTGACCTCCACCGAGCCGCCGGTCGGCTCGAAGATTTTCGCGGCGAGTTGCAGCGAGGTGCTTTTCCCCGAGCCGTTTTCGCCGATCAGACACAGCGTGCCGCCGCGCTTCGCCTCGAAGGAAACGCCGCGCAGCGCCCAGTGCTTGCCGTGAAACCGGGCGCGGTTGAAGGATGCGAGTTCCTTCAGCCGATCTACGGGTCTGCGGTAGATCGGGTAGCTCTTGGATACGGAATGGAAGGCGACGGGGGGCACGTGGGGGGCGTTGCTTTATCTTATCTTGCGGTTTTGCGCACAAAGCTGCCGGCTGCCGTCGGCGAGGGTTACATCACGTCGGCGAAACCCCGCTTGGCGAAGCGAAAGAACAGCGCTCCGGCCAGAAACAGGCCGGCCGAGAACAGGGCAAGGGCGAGCACGTCGCCGGCCGCGGGCAACCGGCCGCCGAGAATCGTATCGCGGTAACCCCGCACGACGAAGGCGATAGGGTTCCAGGTCAGCACGAAATCCATCTTTCCCCGAAAAAAGCTCTCCGGGATGAAAATCGGCGTCAACCAGAACCAGGCGGTCAAAATCACCGTCAGCACCTGGCTCGTATCGCGCAGATAGACATGAAGCCCGGCCGCGATCCAGGCCAGCCCCAAGCTCAACAGGCTCAGCAGGAACACGAACAGCGGCAAGAACAGCAGCGCCGCGTGGAAAGCGCGAATCCAGAAGGCCGCGGCGGCGATCAGCACGAGGGCCGAGATCAGGTGGCTGACCACTGAAGAGAGCAGGATGCTGAGCGGTACGACTTCCGACGGGAAGACGCTTTTCTTGATGAGGTTGGCGTAATCGACCAGCGCGGGGGCCGAGCGCGTCAGGGTTTCGGAAAACAGCAGCCAGGGCAGCATCCCGGCAAACAGGAACAGCGGATAGTTGTCCGTCGCCTCGCCCTTGGGCAGTTTCTGCCCGAACGCATAGCTGAAGACGAACGTATAGACCGCCAGCAGGACGAGCGGATGGATGACGCCCCAAAGCCAGCCGCCGATCGAGCCGACGTAACGCTGTTCGAAGTCGCGCCGGACAAGTTGGTAAACCAGGCTGCGGTCCCGGCTCAGGCCGCGCAAGAAACGGCGTCCCGGAATCTTTGCGGCGAACGCCATCAGCCGGCCAACTCCCGCATGGCGGCTGCGATCGACCGCTGCAATTCGGCGGGCAACGGCAACAGCGGCAGCCGGGGGGCTCCGCCGTAGTGTCCGCGCAGGTCGAGCGCATGTTTCAACGCGGGCGCGCCGTGCGCGGCCAGCAGCGCATCGAGTCCTCGGGCGGCGTCGATGAGCTCCCGCGCGGCGTCGAATTCGCGCGTACGCACGGCTTCTTCGATGGAAAGACAATGGAACGGAACCGCCGCGGCCATTGCCGACACGGCCGCGCAAGCCCCTGCAGCCAGACAGGCGTCCATCAGCCGAATGCCGCGGACGAGCACTGCGAAGCCCGATTCGGCTTTGGCGCAGAGCGCCTGGATCGCCGCCGGATCTTCGGCGGAAACCAGCGTGCCGCCGATGCCCGGATGCGCCGCCAGCCGCGCGATTTCATCGACGGCGGGAGCGTTTTTTCCGCCGAGCGCCGCATCGATGACCAGCGGCAATGCCGCCTTGTCGGCTACCGCGCGGAAAAACAACCCCGCATTGCCGGAGGAAGGCGCCGTTCGCGAAAGATCGGGCGCCGCCAGCAGGACGGCGCGGCAGCCCGCCTCGGCGGCTTCCGCGCAAAGAGCGCGGGCTTCGGCAACGCCGCAGCCGCCGACGGCCGCCAACACCGTCCGCTCGTCTTCGGCTTGCTCCGCCGCTTCCCGCCACAACCGGACGCGCTCGGCCGAAGAAAGCAACGCGCCCTCGCCCCAGCAGCCGCCCACGACGCAGCCGGAAAGCCGGGTGCGGTTCAGCCGTCCGAGGTTATGGCGGAGCTTGGCCCGGTAAATTTCCCCCGCGTGGTCGAACGGGGTTGTGATTTCGGCGAAGACGCCGTGAAATTCCAACGGGGGCAAACGGCCATTGTAGCCGCCCGCAGCCGTCTCGAGCCGAAGCGGCGCCGGCATGACTTTTCCCGGCGGTCGGGATTGAAAAAGACGAAATCGGTTTGGAATCGACGCTTATTTGTGCTAGTCTTGCGCCGGAGGGCATATTTCGGGCCGAGCTTCGAGAGGGGTAACGAGATGAAGAAACGGGTTTCGGTTTTCCTGATCTTTGCGCTGGCCGGAGCCGTATCCCTGTGGGCGCAAGACCGCGGCGGCAATACGGGCGGGAACAGCGGCGGCAATACGGGCGGGAACAGCGGCGGCGGCAACTCCGGCAGCGGCCGCAGCAGCGACCCGACCGGCGGCAATAACAACAACGATCCGTTCGGGCAGCGGAGCGATCCGTTCGCCAACCGGCAGCGGCCGATCTTTCTTTCCGGGCAAGTTTTGACCGGCGACGGGCAGCCGCCGAGCGAATCGGTGATTGTCGAGCGCGTCTGCGGCGGCAACGTGCGTCCGGAAGGCTATACCGACCACAAAGGCCGGTTCAGCTTTCAACTCGGCGGCGACCCCTCGTTGGCCATGAGCGACGCCAGCGTGGGAGGCAGGCAGTTGGGCGGCGGCCCCGCTTTCGGCCAAACCCCGTTCGGCGGCAGTTCCGGCATTCGTTCGACCGGCATGGGCGGGGTCGATCTGTCGGGCTGCGAGTTGCGCGCGTCGTTGCCCGGTTATCTCTCCGACTCGATCATTCTGGGCATACGCCGGCCGATGGACAACCCCGACGTCGGCGTGATCGTGCTGCGCCGCATCGCGGGCGTCGTCGGCAACGTGGTTAGCGCAACAACGCTGGGCGCGCCCAAGAAAGCCGACAAGGCGTATCAGAACGGCTTGCGGGAAATGCGCAAGAAGAAGCCCAACTACAAGAAAGGCGCGGCGCAGTTCGAGAGGGCCGTGGCCGAGTATCCGCAATTCGCCGCCGCCTGGGGCGCGCTGGGCGACGCCAGGATGGGCTTGCAGGACGAGGCGGGAGCGAAGGAAGCGTTTGGCAAAGCGCTCGAAGCCGATCCGAAATACCTCAAGCCGTTCAATCCGCTGCTGCAGATGGCGCTGCGGCAACAGGATTGGGGCGCGGTGGAAGATCTCGGCAGCCGCTACCTCGAGCTCAACCCCAACGAAATGCAGTTGCAGTTTTACGTGGCGGTCGCCGCGGTCAACAACGGCAACCCGCGGAAGGCCGAAGAGACCGTGATGGCCATCCGCGCCAGCGACCGCAGGGACGATTTTCCGCAAAGCCATCGGATCATGGGGCTGATCCACTCGCAGCGCGGGGATTTCATCAAGGCCGCAACCGAATACCGCGCCTACTTGACGAAGCAGCCGGACGGCAACGGCGCCGCCCAATTGAAGAAGCAACTCAACGAGTGGGAAGTGCTCGGCGTCATCGACCCCGCGGCGAAGTAGTTCCCGAAGCGGCAGCCGGCGCCGCGCATGCTCGGCGCAAGACCGAGGAGGGTGTATGAAACAGTCGATTTGCGCATTCGTCCTGCTGGGGGCGGTCGGCATTCCGGGATCGGCCGAACAATACGTCGAATGCTCCGGCTCCGCCGTCATCAAGCAGGTCGGCAAGGAGGCGGTTGTCGAAGGGCAATTCAACAGCGTCGGCGAAGTCAGCAAAAGCTCTACCGACATGGTGGAGGCGAACCTTGCCTGCAAGCCCGCCGCCGAGGAGTTCAAAAAGCCCGTTCTGTACTACAAAAGGGACAAAACCAAAGGGCCGTACCGGGCGAAGTTCGATGTCAGGCTGCTTTCCTACGCCAAATGCGACTTGGTGAAGCAGGCGATGGAGAGGGGCGGCTTCACATTCCCTCTGGCCAACTCGAGCACGGTTTCCGCCTTCCAGGAAGTCGTCGCCGTTGCCCCGCCTCCGACCTACTTCGCCAATGCCTGGAGAGATTTGGAAGAACATCTTTCCGGCAGGGCTTGCCGGTTCGGCTTCAAGAAATTGAAGTAAGGCATTATGGGCAGCCATGCCGGCGCGGCGCGCCGCCGCCTGTTGTTTTTCTTCGCTTTCGTCATCGGCTGCGCCGCGTTCGTTAGCGGCTGCGCCGAGCAGGAAACGCCGGGCGCCCGCTCTGCCGCCCCGCGGCCGGCCGTTCTCGATCACGACGGAGGCATCGACGATTACGTTGCGCTGCTGATGCTCGCGGCGGCGCCGGACTACGACCTGCTGGCGGTGACCGCGGCCTATGGAGACGGCTACCGCGAGCCGGCTCTCGAAGCGAGCGGGCGCATCCTGCGCGCGGTCGGCAAGCAGGCGCGGCTCGGCGGCTACCCCGACGGACTGGAAGGCCGCAACGCTTTCCCCGAAGCATGGCGGCGCCAGAGTTTCGAAGTCGCGGCGCTCCCGGCCCTCGCCGAGTTCGCGCCCATCGAACCGGCCGGCGACGCGCTTGCCGTTCTCGGCGATGCGCTTGCGCAAGCCGCCGAGCCGGTGACGGTATTCGCCACGGGCCCGTTGACGAACTTGGCGGCGCTCTACTCGCGTTCGCCGCGGCTGGTCGAGAACACGCGCGAAATCGTCGTCATGGGCGGCGCCGTGCGGGTTGCGGGCAACACGATCGAGCAGCCCGAGGAGGCGGCCGATCATTCGGCGGAATACAACTTTTTCGTCGATCCTCCCGCGGCCGCGTCGGTATTCGCATTGGCCGCCGGCGGTCTGCGCATTACCCTCGCGCCGCTCGACGCGACCAACGCTCTGCCGCTGCGCAGCGCCTTCGTGGGCCGGCTCCTGGCGGGACCCGGACGCCATGCCGTGCTCGCCGGCGAAGCGCTCGGCGTCGTCCGGCATGAAATGGACTCGTGGGGATACTATCTCTGGGACGGCGCGGCCGTCCTTGCCGCCGTCGAGCCGGATCTGTTCGTTTTCGAGGATCTGCGCATCGCGGTACACACCGCGGGACGCTCGCAGGGGCGCTCGGAGGAATCGCGCGAAGGGGCGGGGCCGATCCGCGTCGCCGTCGGGGTGAGGCCGGGCGTCGAACCGCTGTCGGCGGTTTTGGATCTGCTCAACGGCCCCGGTCAGGAAAACTCCGAACGAATCGGCCGCTCGCCGGCGGCAAGGCTTCAATCGGGAAAACCCTGAACGAATCCGGTCGATTTTCGGCCGTGAGACTTCGAAAACAAGTACGCCCAGGCGGGCAAGCGATGCATGCTTTCATGAAGCCCTTCACTGCGGGGGGGGGCGTGAACCCCTGCTCGGCGTCAGCCTGCCGTTGCCGCGGATTGCCTGCTTCTTCAGACTTTTTCCGTCCCGCCGCGGCGGGGGCATTCCGGACGCGCCCGCGGCCGTCAAGCCGGCAATTTCTCCACCACTTTGCCGTGAACGTCAGTCAGGCGGAAGTCGCGGCCCTGGAAGCGGTAGGTGAGCTTCGTGTGGTCGAAACCGAGCAGATGCAGGATCGTCGCGTGCAGATCGTGGACGTGGACCTTGTCCTCGACGACGTTGAAGCCCAATTCGTCGGTCTTGCCCAAGGTCACGCCGGGACTGACCCCGCCGCCGGCCATCCACATCGTGAAAGCGTTGGGGTGGTGATCGCGCCCGTCGCCGGAGCCGCCCTGAACCATGGGCGTGCGCCCGAACTCGCCGCCCCAGAGCACGAGCGTGTCGTTGAGCAGACCGCGCTGCTTGAGGTCTTTGACCAGCGCGGCGGAGGCTTGGTCGGTGTCTTTGCAGTTTTTGGTCAGACCCTTGACCAGCGAGCCGTGCTGATCCCACGATTCGTGAAAAAGCTCTACGAAGCGCACGCCGCGTTCGACCAGCCGCCGCGCCAGAATGCAGTTGTTGGCGAATGACGGCTTGCCGGGCTCGGCTCCGTACATGTCGAGGACATGCCGCGGCTCGCGCGAGACATCCATCAACTCGGGAGCGCTTTCCTGCATGCGGTAGGCCATCTCGAAGGATTGGATGCGGGTTTCGATCTCGGGGTCGCCGACCGCTTCGAGATGCATGCGGTTCAAGCTGCGGATGGCGTCCAGCGAATCGCGCTGCAGCTTGCGGTCGACGCCTTGCGGGTTCGAAAGGTAGAGCACCGGGTCGCCGCTCGAACGGAATTGCACGCCCTGGTACATCGAGGGCAGAAAGCCGCTGCCCCAATTCGCATTGCCTCCGCTCGGCCCTTTCTGGCCGGAACTGAAAACGACGAACCCAGGCAAGTTGCGCGATTCGCTGCCCAAGCCGTAGAGCGTCCACGAGCCCAGCGACGGGCGGCCGAACTGCTGCGAACCCGTGCTCATCATGACCTGCGCCGGGGCGTGATTGAAGGCGTCGGTCACGACCGACTTGACGATGGCGATGTCGTCGGCGATGGAAGCCGTATGCGGGATCAATTCCGACAACTCGGCGCCGCTTTGCCCGTGGCGGGCGAACTTGAACTTCGGGCCGAGAAGGGTTGAATTGGGGTCGATGAACGCCGCACGGTACCCGTCGAGCAGATTTTCGGGGGGCAGGGTTCCATCGAATTCGCCGAGCTTGGGCTTGTTGTCGAAGAGCTCGAGATGGCTCGGCCCGCCGCCCATGAAAAGGAAAATGACGTTTTTGGCTCTGGGCTCGTGGTGGGGCTTTTTGGCCGCGAGCGGGTCATCGGCGCTCAGCAGTTGCCGGCAGGCTATGGAGCCGAGTCCGATGCCGCATTGACGCAGAAACCAGCGGCGCGCGAGCGGGTTGGCTGAGGGGGGCGTGCGTTGCATGGATTATTCCCTGGTGATGGTTTCGTCGAGATTGAGCAGGACGCGCGAAACGGCGGTCCAGGCGGCCCACTCGCCGGCTTGCGCTTGCGGCAGCGAGCCGCGGTCACGGGCGATGAGGCGCCAAGCGTCGAGGCCGCCCGAGGCGATGCGCGCCTTTTGGGCTGCGAGCAGCGCCAACAGCTCGTCTTTCTCCGCTGCGCTGGGGCGCCGCGTCAAGGCGCGGCGGAAAGCGTAATCGATGCGCTCGGCATCGCCGCCGCCTTCCTCCAGCGCGCGGCGGCCGAGCGCGCGCGCAGCCTCGAAAAACACGCTTTCGTTCAGCGTAGCGAGAGCCTGCAGCGGGGTGTTCGAGCGGTCGCGCTTGACGCAAGCGAAATTGCCGTTGGGCGTGTCGAACGTATCGAGCACGGGATAGGGAACCGAGCGGTAGCGGAAGGTATAAAGCGACCGGCGATAGCGCTCCGGGCCGGTTTGGGGATACCAGCGTTTGGGGCCGTAGCTCACCGGCGGCCGGAACAGGAATTCCGGCGCCGGGGGGTAAACCGGCTCGCCGCCGATGCGTCGGTTGAGCAGGCCGCTCGCGGCCAAGGCAATATCGCGCACGGCTTCGCCGTCCGCGCGGAAGCGCGCGCCGCGCGCCAGCAAGCGGTTCCCGGGGTCTCGCTCGTAGAGTTCCGGCGTCACTTTCGAAGATTGCCTGTAGGTTTCCGACGAAACGATCAGTCGGTGGACGTGCTTGAGGCTCCAGCCGTTATCCATGAGTTCGACGGCCAGCCAGTCGAGCAGATCGGGGTGCGACGGCTTGGCGGCCTGCCTGCCCAGATCTTCCGATGTTTCGACCAGCCCGATGCCGAAGTACCCCTGCCAGATGCGGTTGACGATGGCCCGCGCCGCGGTCGGCGAATCGCGGTCCACGAGCCAGCGGGCGAAGTCGAGGCGGGTGGGCTCGCCGCCGGCGGTCTTCATTTCGTGCAGGAAGGCGGGCGCGCCGGGCTTGACCCGGCCGGCGGGGCGCAGGAAATCGCCCCGCTGCAGGACGTGCGTCACGCGCGGCTCCGCGCGCTCGTTCAGCACCAATTGCGTAGCGCCCTCGGGGTGCTGCGCCCAGAGCGTTTCGATCTTTCGATTCTCGTCGTCCCATTCGGGAACCTGCGTCCGCCAGAAGCTGAAGACAGCGGCTTCCTGCGCGGGCGTGCGCCGTTCGCGGGGCGCATTCGAAACGATATGCCGCACTTTCGCCGGCAGCGGATCGGCTACGGCGTTCTCTTCGGTCGTGACCGAGAAACGGTAGCGCCCCAGGTTCAGCGATTGATTGTCGTCGGAGTTCCAGCCGCCGTGCTTCATGACCAAATTGAAGGTCAGGATGACCGGCTCGTCGGATTCGATCGGCTCTGCGAGTTGAAAAACCGCCTTGCGCGGTTGATTGCGGCGTCCCGGGCCGCCGTCGATCGACCAGGCGCTCATCTCGAATCCGTCAATGGCAAAATCGACTTCGCCGAGTACGCGGCGCTTGTTGTCTTTGTCGGGGAAGAGGAAGAGATCGACTTCGCTCAGCGGCGGGTTGACGTCGGCCGAGGCGCGCGCGATCTTGAGCTTCTTCTTTTTCTTGGGGTCGCTTGCCGGCGCAACTTCGATCTCGAACTCGGTCAGCGCCGCCGAGCCCATGAACGAGCGTCCGGGGCCGCCGAGGCGCAGCCGGGGGTCGGTGAGCAATTCCAACCTCACCGCGCGGATGCCTTCGAGGGCGGTCCGCGCTTCGGGGCTGACGATGCTGCGCGTCGGCGCATAGCCTTGCGCCAGGATCGATTTGTCGGGCCGCACCTCGTATTTCTCGCCGCTGCCAAGCGCGACAGAGGCGTCGAGCACATGCCAATCGGGTTGATTGCCGGCGACTTTGCGCTCCCATGCGGCCATGCGCATGCGCCAATCGGGCGCGCGGCGGCGCAGATCTTTTTCGACCGCCGCGATCTCGCGGAAAATCCGCGTCCGCAACTGCTGCTCTTCGGGCGTATAGACCGCCTGCATGGCTTCATGCGAATTGTTGAGGAAGGCGAAGATGCGGTAGTACTCCTCTTGCGAAATGGGGTCGAACTTGTGGTTATGGCACTGCGCGCACTGGATGGTCAGCCCCAGAACCGCCTTGCCGACCGCGTCCATGCGGTCGAACATCGCCTCCATGCGGAATTGTTCGGGGTTTGCGCCGCCTTCTTCGTTGATCATCGAATTGCGCAAGAAGCCCGTGGCGACCAACTGGTCTTGCGCCGCACCGGGCAGCAGGTCGCCGGCAATCTGCTCGACGATGAAGCGGTCGTAAGGCATATCGCGGTTCAATGCCTCGACCACCCAATCGCGGTAGAACCACACCTTGCGCGGCTTGTCTTTCTCGAAGCCGTCGGAGTCGGCGTAGCGGGCCGCGTCGAGCCAGTAACGCCCCCAGCGCTCGCCGTAGTGCGGCGAAGCGAGCAACCGCTCGACCTGCCTGCGGTAGGCGTCTTGGCCGGCATCGCCCAGCCAGTCGTCGATTTCGTCGATCGACGGCGGCAGGCCGATGAGGTCGAGGCTCAGGCGCCGCAGCAGGGTTTCTTTCGACGCCCGCGGCGACGGCGAAAGCCCCTCTTTTTCCAAGCGCGCGAGCACGAAGCGGTCGATCGGATTTACGTCCCAGTCGGTACGCTCGGTGCGCGGAACCGCCGGCCGTTGCGGCGGGACGAACGCCCAGTGGCGCTTCAGTCCTGCCGCCTCGCCGCTGTCGTCGGGCCAGGCGGCGCCCTCGTCGATCCAGCGCTCGATCAGCCCGATTTCCGCGTCGGCGAGCTTGCCGCCCATGGGCATGCGCGGCAACTCCCCCAGTCCGGCCACGCGGCTGTAGATCATGCTCGCCCGCGCTTTGCGGGGAACGATCCGCTTGCCGGTTACGCCTTCGGCGAAGGCAACGCGCCTGGAGTCGAGCCGCAATTGGCCGAGTTGTTGGCCGGGGCCGTGGCAGGAGTAACATTTGCCGCGGAAGATAGGCTCGATATCGCGGGCGAAATCGACGTTGTCCGCTGCCGCGGCGGCGAGCGGCGCGAACGCGCAGAGCGACAGACGAGCGAAGGAACGCAGCATGACGGCTATTATTATCCACGATCGGCCGCGCAACGGCAGCCGGCGGCAAAACCGTATGCGCGGCATTGCCGCGGGCTGGTAAACTGGGAACGGGTTTCGTCCGCTGCTCATGGAAACAACCAAAATCGCGCCGATGACGCGGCTCGAAGCCCTCGCTCTGATTGCGGACGATCTCAAGCGCGTCGAGCAAATCATCGGCACGGACACCATTTGCTCGGTCGATGCGGTAACGGCGATCGGCAGGCACCTGCATTCCAGCGGGGGCAAACGCTTGCGGCCGGCGCTTCTGCTGCTTGCGGCCGGCGCTTGCGGCGCCGACCGGGAAGCCGCGTTGCGCATGGGCGCCGTGATGGAAATCATCCATACGGCGACGCTGGTCCACGACGACGTGATCGACGAGGCGGAAGTCCGCCGCGGAAGCCCTTCGACCAATCAGGAATGGGGCAATCAGGTCAGCGTCCTGGCCGGCGACTGGCTGTATATGCAGGCTTTCAGCCTGGCCGTGCGCGAACGGAATTTCTACGTCCTCGATCTGTTGATCGATCTCACTCAGATGATGGTCGAGGGCGAGTTGATCCAGGCGGAAATGGTCGGGCGCATCGACGTGACCGAGCAGCAGCACCAGGATTTGATCCACCGCAAGACGGCATGCCTGTTTTCGGTTTGCACGCGCATGGGCGCGATTCTCGCCGGCAATGGCGAGGAAGTCGAGCAGCGGCTGCGCAATTATGGCTGGAATCTCGGCATGGCCTTCCAACTGATTGACGACGTGCTCGATTTCGAAGCGAGCGAAACCTTGCTGGGCAAGCCGGTCGGCAACGATCTGAAGGAAGGCAAAGTCACGCTGCCGGCGATTCTGGCGCTGCGCTCCTGCACCGCCGCCGAGCGGCAAGAAATCGAGACGGTGGTGCGCGAAGGGGGCTACGCCGCGGTGCCGGCGGGGCGCATACGCGAAATCGTCGCCAAACACGGCGCCATCGACGAGGTTCGCCGCCACGCCGCGGACTACTGCCAAGCAGCCGTCAACAGCCTCGATGCGCTGCCCGGCACCCCGTACAAACGGGCCTTGGCGTCGGTCGCCGACTGGATCGTCAACCGCGAGAGTTGACGGCCGCGCTAACCCCAGAGCTCATGCACGGGGGCGTAAACTTCTTCCTCGCTGACCGGCACGTAGTAGAAGCCGCGGTTCAGCGGGTCGTCGTAGCGGACGGTCGTCCAGTCGATGCCCAGGGCCGAGTAAATCGTCGCTTCGATGTCCTCAGGGCGGATCGGGCGCCCCATCGACCAGCCGGGGTCGGTGATGAACGAGCCCGGCCCGCGGCCGCCCGAATCGTTGGTCGCTCCGATAACCCTGCCGCCCTGGACGCCGCCCCCGGCAAGGACGTAGAACATCTGCAGGTAGTGGTCGCGGCCCTCGCGGCCGCTGGAAAGCTGGCCCGGCGTACGTCCGAACTCGCCGCAAACGACGACCAGCGTCTCGTCGAGTTTGCCCGCTACGTCCAGGTCTTCGATCAGCGCGGCGAACGCGGGGTCGAACTCGGCCGTCTGGTTGTAGATGTTGCGCTGCTGCGGGTCGTTGCCGTAGATCAGGCCGTGGTGATCCCAGCCGTATGAGGTGACCTGAATGAAGCGCGTGCCCTGGTCGGCCTCGATTACCTTGCGCGCCGTAAGCACCGCGTTGCCAAACCCCGTATTCCCGTAGCGCGCTCTCTCTGCGTCGGTGTAGCTGAAGGCCTGCGTCACCACCGGGTTGAACATCAGCCGGCGGGCGTTTTCGTAGAGCGCGCCCATGCCCGCAGCCTGCCTGCCGAAGGGCGATTCGGGGCCGCGCAGGTTGCCGTCCATTTGCTGCAGCAACTGCCAGCGGGCGTCGAAACGCTGCTGCCCGGCCTGGTGATTGGTATTGGCCAACCCCGTGCCGGTCGGCACGGTCTTGAAGGGCCCGTAGGCTACGTCGAAGTAACCCTCGCCCGGAGCCGACGGGGAATTCAGGGCGATGAACGTCGGAAACACCTGGTCCGGGCGCCGTTCCGGCTCCTTCTCGATGGCCACTACGCTGCCGATATGGGGCGCGATGCGGCCCACCGCCGAAGTCGGATTGCGGCCTATCTGCACCCACGTTTGCGCCAGCGGATGGGCGCGCGCCCAAGCCATGGCCGAGCGGACGATGGCAACTTTGCTCAGCACGCGCGACGTATTGCCGAGCAGGCGCATCGGAACGGTCACGCCGTTGAAGGTCTCCGGCGCGAAATCGGCCGGGGTCACGCCCGACAAAAGTTTGAAGTCGAAGGTGTCCACGTGGCTCGGCGCGCCCTGCAGGAAGAGGAAGATGACGTTTTTCGCCGTTCCCTTGGGGTTGGCGGAGCCTGCCGCCCGCGCCTCGCTCGGCGCGAACGCATTCGCCAGGTAAAACCCGCTGACGCCGTTGAGCACGTTGCGGAAAAATTGCCGGCGCGTGGCGTGCGGACGGGCAAAGAAGGAGTGGTGCTCGTGCGGATATTTCTCGATAATCTTTTGGAAACGTTCCTGTCGGCTCATCTCGCGCCTCCTTTGCCGTTTAGTAGTTGAAGTAGAAATCAGTCTTGTTGAGCATCGCCCACATCAGATTCGACGCCTGCGCCGCCCGATTTCCGCCGCTGCTGAGCGTCCGCACGCCATGGCTCAGTTCCTCGGGGCTGGGCGGGCGGCTCAGCACGCGCAGATAGAGAGACGTTACCAGCGCGTTGTCCGCCTGGTCGAGCAACTGCGCCAAGACGCCGGCGTTGCTCCTTACGCGCTGCGTAATGAGCCGGCCGTTCATCAGTTGCAGCGCCTGCAGCGGGCTTCCCGCCCCCGACCGCGGCGTTGCCTCGCGGTCGCCGCGCAAAAAGGCGTCGAGGAACATGCGCGCCTGGAATCCCGTGCGCCCCGTCGGCACGTCAGCCGCGTCGGGGAGTTGCACCGCGAAATTCAAGCCGCGCAAGGAACGGGAAGCGTTGTAGCTCACCGGGATTCCGCCGGCGGCGACGATCGCGTCGTGAATTTGCTCGGCGGGCAGCCGCTTGACGTTGTGGCGCACGAAATACTTTTCGTACGTGGGGTTGAACGCGCCTTCGAACCGCGAGGAAAGCTGATAGGTCCGCGACACTGCGATCTCGCGCATCAGCCACTTCAGGTTGTAGTCGTTTTCGCGGAAGCCGTCGGCCAGCCATTCGAGCAGTTGCGGGTGAGAGGGCTGTATCTCCCACGGAGCGGGCGGAGGATTCGCCGGGTCGAGCCGCGCCGGATCGAATTGATCCGCCGGTTCGACGATGCCGCGCGAGAAAAACTCCTTCCAGATATAGTTGACGATCGCTCTGGAGAACTGCGGGTCGGCGGTAAGGTACAGCCCCAATTGCCGGCGCAGCGGAAGGCTTTGCGAAACAGCCGCCTGGGCTTTGGCTTCCGGCGCGAAAGGATAGTCCGGAGCAACGAATTGCGCATCGTGCAGTCGGTCGGGCCGATTGCCGCCCGCGGTCTGCCCCAGATATTGCCCGGCCAGATCGATCACCAAGCCGTTCCGGCGCACTTGCTGGACGGCTCCGGAGGGAAGATCGGCAATGTAGTAGTAGTTCGCGTTGACGCGGCGCCCGTTGTTCGGGTTGTTGGGCAGCGTGCGCCCCGGCACGCGCCATGCCTGATAACGCTGGATGACAGAGAAATACGCGGCCATGCTCCAGCCTTCGAGACGCTTGGCCGCGGCGCCCCAAACGCTGAGATCGTCGAGATGGCCTGCGCCGTCGTGGCAGAGGACGCAATCCATCTGCCCAAGCCCCAGGAAGTCCCGCGCGGTGAAGAACGCCAGCGAATCGTAAGTATCCTGGACCGGTCCGCCCGTGGTGCGCCCGCCGACGATATAGCCCACCGGCGAAGGTTTTACGGGATTGGCGCCGTAGTCGTTGTAAATCTGATTGAAGTGGGCGTAATCGCGGTAGCCGCCCGGGTACCGGCGGCCGTTGCCGGCCGTTGCGATCGGGTAGGTGCGGCCGTCGCTGAACCCGTCAGCGGCGATCATTTCTTGCGCCATGCGGTCGTAAGGCATGTTCTGCCGCAGCGACTGCAAAAGGAAGAGGTGGAAAGAATCGCGTCCGTGCGGATAGCGGTTGACCTGGGCCGTCACCCGCGTATTTCGGAAAAGATCGCCGAAGAACATCGTCCAGCGGTCGGCCCACTGCGGCGTTGCCAGCAGCCGCTCGACGGCCCGCGTTCGTTTGTCCGCCGAAGCATCGGCCAGGAAGGCCGTCACCTCTTCGGGCGTGGGGATGCGGCCGGTCAGGTCGAGGGTCGCGCGGCGCAGGAACTCGGCGTCGGTGGTCAACGCCGCCATGGGCGCGCCCGCCGCTTCGGCCTTGCGCTGGATGCAGTCGTCGATTCCCGCGCAAGGCCCGCTTGGCGGAGCCGCGGCGTCGATGCGGAACAGGCCGCCGCGCGTCCGCGCACCCGCGCTTCCGGTGTAGCCGATCGCCTGCATCACGTTGTTGGTCAACACGGCGCGCTGTGTCATCCGGCTCAAATCGCCGGCCGCGCCGGCGGCCGCATATTTCTCGCGGTCAACGCCGAAATACGAGCAGGAGCCTTCGATGCCGTGATCGGGGATGATGCCGTCGCCGGCATCGAATTCGACTGTTTCCGCGGAAGTGTCGTCCGCCGCCAACGCGGCCGGCGGCGGCATCGCGGCCGCCGCGCAAAACAGCGCGAATACCGGAATCGGCAGGGGTGTCTTGCAACTTTCGAACATTGCCATGCCCTCTCGCTAAGCCGTCAAAGATTTTAGTACGATAGAGCCGCTCGTGTCGAATTACGCAATCCGACACAGTGTTCAGCCTAACATGCGAACCTGTGTTTGGGACTGCTTCCGCGGCGTGAGAGTTGCGCGCAAAAGATAAGAGTTTGTAAACCGGCGCGGAATTCGCGCCGGTCAGGCGCCGTTCCGCAGCCCGAAAGCCCCGCAAACATGAAAAACGCGATTCTCTGCTGTCTGCTCCTTTTTTTCGCTGCGCTTGCTTCCGGTCAACAACTCGACAATGCAGCGCTGACGGGCGACTACGGCTTCATCCGGATGGCCGTAGAGATGGACGCAAACGGCGGCCTTGCGGCGGCGCACACGATGGGCGGCGTCCTGTCGTTCGACGGAGAGGGCGGCTTCACTTTCGAAGCGCGCTCCGGCGCGGGCGCCGGGGATCTGCAGGCTGCCGCGGGCAGCGGCGGCTACGCGGTCGAATCGTCGGGGGTGTTGACGCTGGCCAACCCCTTGGGCGGCGGCGCGCTCATCAACGCGCGCATCGGCGCGGACGCCGAGGCGCTGACCGGCTCGACGACCGAAACCCGGAGCAAGACCGAAGATTTCTTTGCCGCCGTAAAACTGCCCTCCGGCGCGACCGATGCGCTGGCGGCGGGGGATTACACCGCCGCCCATCTGTCGATTCCCGGCGGCTCCATTGCGCAGACGAGCTCGGCTCTGATCGAGTTTTCGAGCGACGCCGCCGGCGCGCTGACGGCGATGCAGGCCGGCGGACACAGCGCCGCCGGCGGCGACCGGCACGCGTCGGAAAGCGCGGCAGGCTCCACGTACTCCCTGACGGCGAACGGCAGCGGCACGGCAACAGTCGGCGAGGGATCGACGCTCATCAGCGGCGGATTCGATATTTTCGTCTCGGAAACCGGCAACTACATACTCGGCCATGCGAACGGATCGGGAGGCCGTTCGATTTTCGCCGCGGTTCGCAGCCTGGGAGACGGCGCGAGCAACGCCGATTTCAAGGGAAATTTCTGGTTTGCGGAACTCAACCTGGAGCTCGACCGCAACAAGTATCTGGCCGGAGTCGGCGGCTTGAGGGCCGACGGCGAAGGGCGCGCCTCCACCGCGCGGCGAACGCACGAGGCAACGGCGGACGGTTACGGCTCATTCGACGACGGATTTCTGATCCTTTCGGAAGTCGCCGACAAGGGCTTGGGCAAGTTCGGAGTTCTGCCGGAACTGGACGGAAACAATTTCGGCGTCGGAGCGCTCTCGGCGGCATCGGGAGAAGCGGCCGTCAACGGTTTCGTCGGCGCCCAAATCCACAGCAGAACGCTGCCCGGGGTTCATGGAATCCTGTTCGGCGTGCGCATGCCCGCCGCGCCGGCCGAGGGAGAGGTCTTTCTCGCCCCGCAGGGCGTGCTCAACGCAGCCGCCTTCGCCCCTCATACCTGGCCGGTCTCGCCGGGCGTCATGGTGTCGCTGTTCGGGTCCGGACTGGCGCCGATGGAGGCCTTCGCCGAGGCGACGCCCCTGCCGAGGTCGCTGGCCGGGGTTTCCGTCGCCGTCAACGGCGTCCCGGCGCCGCTGTTTTTCGTTTCGGCGGCGCAAATCAATCTGCAAATGCCCTTTTTCCTGAGCGACGGCCGGGCGTCCCTTGCGGTCACCAACAACGGCGTGTCGTCGAACGAGGTTTTCGTCCCTGTTTCCGCGACGAGCCCGGGCATTTTTTCCGTCAAGCAGAACGGTCTCGGCCACGGCATCGTCACGCATGCGGACTACAGCGCGGTCAACGAAAGCAACCCCGCGACCCCCGATGAGTTCATCATTATCTTCCTGACCGGTCTCGGAGCGGTACACCCCGCCTTCACGGCGGGCGCGCCGGCCCCCGAAGCGGAACCCCTGGCGCGGACGGTCGACCCGCGGATATCCATCGAATTCGGCGGCGAGGCGGGAAGAATAGTCTATGCCGGCGCGGCTCCCGGTTACGTCGGCCTCTACCAAATCAACGTACAGATACCGAGCACGGTATTCGTCGGTCCGGCGATTCCGCTCTCCATTTCCACCGGCAACGCATTCATCGACTATGCGGATATCGCCATCGGCATGTAAGGCCGCAAGACGCTGCGGCCGCGGGCGGCTTGCATCCATGCCGCGGCATGATACAGTAGATGACATCAGGGCGCGGGGTCGGTTGGCGCTCCCGGCGCATCGACAGACGTAAAGCGGCAGCCTTGCGCATCCAGACGGAGCGCCGGCGCGTCCTAATGGCAGGGAGAACCGGAAATGTGCAAAAAGCCATTGCGCGCCCGCCGCTTTGTTTGCGCGGCCGCCGCGCTTGCGGCGGGGCTCGGGCAGGGCTTGCCCGCGCCGGCGCAGTCGAATCTCGTCGATCCCCGCAGCATCGCCCCCTTCGTGCCGGCCCCGTGGGAAGCGGTTGACCGCATGTTGGAGATTGCCTCCGTTACCGAAAACGACGTCGTTTACGATCTCGGTTCCGGCGATGGACGCATTCTCGTCCGCGCCGCGAAGAATTTCGGCGCGCGCGCCGTAGGGTTCGAGATCAACCGCGATCTGATCCGGGAAACCGAATCCGCCATTCAGGCCGCCGGGGTGGAAAACCTCGCGGAAGTCCATGAGAAAAACATCTTCGACGCCGACCTCAGCGCGGCCACCGTCATCACGGTCTATCTGCTCGGCTCATCGTGCGTGCAGCTCAAGCCGAAGTTCGAGCTCGAGTTGCGCCCCGACACGCGCCTGGTGTCGTACCGCTCGAGCATTCCCGGCTGGAAAGCGGCCAAGACGGAAACGATTGCGGCAAGCGGCAGGGAGCAGAAAATCTACCTGTACATCCTGGGAAAACAGCATCAGCCCGACTGACGGCGAACGGGCGGCAGGACCGCGCCGCGGGGCGCTCGCTTCGGAAAGGCCATGACCGACCCTGCAACCGACCGGGAAACGGCGCTCTACTGGCTGGCGCTGCACCTGCTGCCGGAACTCGGCCCGCGCAACGCGCTCAAGCTCATGCAGGCTTTCGGCGGCCCGCCGTCCGTCTTTCACGCCTCCGTTTCCGAACTTCGTTCCGTCGGCATCCGCACCGCGGTCGCCGAATCGATACACGCCGGCATCTCTTTCGACGCCGCGGCCGACGAGTTGCGCAAAATCGAGGCGGCCGGCGCGCGCATCGTCTGCTACGGACACGACCCGTATCCCGCGCGGCTCGCCGAAATCGCAGACCCGCCGGTCCTGCTCTACGCGATGGGCGACCTCGACTTGATTGAAAGCCATCAAATCGGCATCGTGGGCACGCGGCGGCCGACGCCGTACGGGCTCGCGGCCGCCGAGCGGCTGAGCAAAGACCTCGCGTTCGAGGGGTTGACCATTACCAGCGGCATGGCCCGAGGCATCGATTCCAAAGCGCATGCCGGCGCTCTCGAAGCCGGCGGCAAGACCGTCGCCGTGCTGGGCACGGGCGTGGATATGGTCTATCCCCGCGAGAACGCAAAGCTGCGGCAATCCATCGTCGAGCGCGGGCTGGCGCTCTCGGAATTCCCCATGGGATCGACCGCCTTTCCGCAAAATTTCCCGATTCGCAACCGCATTATCAGCGGCCTCAGCCACGGCATCCTCATCGTCGAAGGCGCCCAATACAGCGGCTCGCTGATCACCGCGAAGCTGGCCATGGAGCAAAACCGCGAAGTGCTCGCCGTTCCGGGCAGCATCTTTTCGAAACCGAGCTGGGGTCCGAATCTGCTGATCAAAGACGGCGCAAAACTGGTGCAGGAAGCGGGCGACGTCATCGAAGAGCTGCCCGGCGAAGTGCGCCGCGTCTTGCGCTCGGGCAAGGCTGCGGCGGCCGCCGCCGCGCCCGAATCCGCCGCCCAACAGCCGCTTTTCCACGCCGCTTCCCCCCTCGCCGACAAAATTCTGCCGCTGCTCCGCGTGGACCAGGCGATGCAGGTGGACGAGTTGATCCGCAATCTCGACGGCGTCAAACCCGCCGACGTGCTCGCGGCGTTGAGCGAGCTCGAGCTTTTCGGCGCCGTTCGGCAGTTGCCGGGCAAGTCTTTCGTGCGGATTTGGTCGAGTTGACGTCCGCGATAGCGGCGCGCGCTTGCAAAGCTGTTATATAGAGAAGGATATATGTCCGCAGCATCGAGTCAGAGCAGGCAGCGAACGCTGGTGATCGTCGAGTCGCCCACGAAAGCGCGCACGATCACCAAATTTCTGGGCACGGCCTACGTCGTCAAGGCGTCGAACGGCCACATCCGCGACTTGCCCAACAACGCCTCGGAAATCCCGCCCAAGTTCAAGAAAGAGCCGTGGGCGCGCATGGGCGTCAACATCGAAAACGATTTCGAGCCGCTCTACATCGTCCCTCCCGACAAGAAAGATCAGGTCAAGGAGCTCCGCCAAGCCATCAGGACCGCCGACCGGATCTATTTCGCTACCGACGAAGATCGCGAAGGCGAATCGATAAGCTGGCACCTGCTGCAGGCGCTCAAACCCAGGATTCCGGTCAAGCGGCTGGTTTTTCACGAGATTACGGAAGAGGCCATCCGGCATTCGCTCGATTCCGCCCGCGATATCGACCACAACCTCGTCCGCGCGCAGGAAACCCGGCGCGTGGTTGACCGCCTGTTCGGTTACGAAGTCAGCCCGCTGCTCTGGAGGAAAATGGCGCCGCGGCTGAGCGCGGGCCGGGTGCAGAGCGTCGCCGTGCGCCTGCTCGTCGAGCGGGAACGGGCGCGCATGCGCTTCACCGGAGCCTCGTTCTGGGGCATGAAAGCGGTTTTCGCCAAGAACGGCGAGACCTTCGAGGCCGACTTGGCCCACGTCGGCGGGAAACGCGTCGTGGTCGGCAAGGATTTCGACCCCGACAGCGGCAAACTCAAGAACGTCAAGAACGCCGCGCTCCTCGACGCCGACGCGGCCCGCGCGCTCGAACAGCAGGTGCGCGGCGCGGAAGTCCGCGTCTCGTCCGTCGAAGAAAAACCCTACGCCACCCAGCCGCAGGCGCCGTTCACGACCAGCACGCTGCAGCAGGAGGCCAACCGCAAGCTGCGCTTCTCGGCGCGGCACACGATGGGTGTCGCGCAGCAGCTTTACGAGAACGGTTTCATCACCTACATGCGCACCGACTCCACCATGCTGTCGGACGAAGCCAAAGCGGCGGCGCGTTCGCTGGTCGAGCGGGAATTCGGCGCGGAATACCTTTCCGAGAAAGTCCGCTACTACCGCACGCAACTGAAAACCGCACAGGAAGCGCACGAGGCCATCCGCCCCGCCGGCGCGGAATTCCGTTCGGCCCAGGAAGTCCGGCGGATGCTCGGCCTCGAAGCCGCCAAGCTGTACGAAATGATCTGGCGGCGCACCGCGGCCAGCCAGATGCGCGACGCCCGCGGCACGAATTCCGTCGTGACCATCGACGCGGGCGAGGCCCGCTTCCGGGCGACCGGCAAGACAATCGAGTTCGCCGGTTTTCTCAAGGCGTACGCCGCGGGCGCGGAAAGCGGGGAAGCGCAGCCGGGCGGCAAGGAGCGCATCCTGCCGGCGATGACCGAGGGCGATACGCTCGAATGCCGTTCGACCGAGGCCGCCGAGCGCCGCACGCAACCGCCCGCGCGCTTCACCGAAGGCAGTCTGATCCGCGAACTGGAGCGCTTGGGCATCGGCCGCCCCAGCACTTGGTCGGCGACTGTCGATCTCGTACTTTCCCGCTCGTACGCCTTCAAGAAAAGCGGCGCGCTGATCCCCACGTTTACGGCGGTGGCCGTAGTCGGCCTGCTCGAAGACCACTTCACGCACCTGATGAACTACGCCTTTACGGCAAAGCTCGAAGACCAGCTCGACGCCATCGCCAACGGCAAGCTGACCGGACTCGATTACCTGAAGAGTTTTTATTACGGCAACGGCCACGCCGGGCTGCAATCGCTCGTACGCGCCGGCGCAGAGGGCATCGACCCGCGCATCGTCTGCAGCGTACCCATCGGCAAGACGGAGCAGGGCGCCGCCGTCGAGGTGCGCATCGGCCGCTATGGTCCGTTTCTGAGCGACGGCGAAGCCCGCGCGACTCTGCCGGACATGATCGCCCCGGACGAATTGACGCCGGCCAAAGCGGCCGCGCTGCTCGAGGCCGCCCGCCGCGGGCCGGAGCCCATCGGCGCAGACCCGCAAAGCGGCCTGCCGGTCTATCTCAAGAACGGGCGCTTCGGAGCCTACGTGCAACTCGGCAAAGGCTCCGGCGAAGAAAAGCCGAAAATGACGTCGCTGCCGTCGAGCAAGAAGCCCGATGAAGTGGATCTCGACTACGCGCTCAAGCTGCTGGCGTTCCCGCGCGCGCTCGGCCGGCACCCCGAAGACAAAAAAGACGTGCTTGCCGCCATCGGCAGGTTCGGCCCCTACGTCAAATGGGGCAAGGAAATACGCTCCATCCCCGCGGACAAGGGAGACCTTCCGGAAATCACGCTCGAGCAGGCGCTCGATCTGTTGCGCCAACCCCGGACGTGGCGCCGCCGGGTCGAAACGCTCAAGGAAGTGGGCAAACACCCGATAACGGGCAAAGACCTCGTGGTGCGCTCGGGTTCTTTCGGCCCCTACGTCACCGACGGCGAGATCAATGCTTCCCTGCCGCGCGGCCTGAAGCCCGAGGAACTCGCGTTGGAAGACGCCGTCGGGCTGCTGCAAGCGCGCGCCGACCGCCTCGCGGCGGACGCGGCGGCCAAGACTCCGCGGAGGCGGCCGGCGAAAAGAAAACCGGCAGCCAAGAAAAAAGCAGCCCCAAAGAAAAAACCTGCAGCGGCGAAAAAGGCGGCGGCCGGGAGAAAGCCGCGCGCAACAAAAACGTCCGGCGCAGCCTGAGCGCCGGAGTTGGCGGGACGCGGGAAAATCGCCGGTGAACGTACTCGCATTCGACACGACGCGGCTTCGCGGCAGCTTGGCGCTTTGTCTCGCCGGCAAGGTCGTTGAAACCGTTGCCGTCGAAGCGCCGCAGGGCTTCGGCAGCGTACTTTTCCCCAGCCTCGACGCGCTGCTCGCCCGCCATGACGCAACTTTGTCCCGGATGGACGGTTTCGCGGCCGCATCGGGTCCGGGTTCGTTCACCGGCATCCGCGTCGGTCTGGCCGCGGTCAAGGCGCTGGCCGAAATCCACGGCAAGCCCGCGGCCGCCGTATCGAATCTCAAGGCCGTCGCCGCCGCGGGCCGGGGAGAACTGCGGGTTCCGCTGCTCGACGCCCGCCGCGGCGGCGAAGTTTTCGCCGCCGGTTACGACGGCGGCCTGACCGAAGTCTTCCCCGAAACCGTGTGTCCCTGCGGCGAATTGACGGAGCGGCTGCGCGGTCGAAACGCCGTTTATCTGGCGGTTGACGCGGCGCTTTTCGCGTCCGGCGGAGCGGCCGAGCTTGTCGAACGCAACGGAAACGCCTGCGTCGTCGATGCCGACCTTGCCGCCCCGATTGCGCGTATCGCCGCCGCGGACCTGGCCGCCGGCCGGGCGCAAGACCCGGCGCGCATCGAAGCCAACTACATCCGCCGCCCCGACGCCGAAACCCGATGGAAAGGCCCTTGACGACTGCGCGGCCTTACCCCGCCCCCGGCGCCGTCAGCGCCATGAGCGGGCGCGCTCGGCAAAGACCGCGCCGCTGCTGTCGAGCCATTCCCCGAAGCCGATGGTTCCGTTTGCCGTCAGGCAGGAAACAGCCGTGTTCATGGTTACCCGCAGCGCATCGCCGGCGCGCGTGTTGGGATAGCTGAAAGCGCCCAATTCGTTGCCCGCGGCGTCGATGGCCGTCACTCGCAGATTCGGGTCCCGGGCGGCAATCAGGTTGCCCAGCGTCCCTCGCGCCGCGGCGTCCGCCGCGCCGTCGAGCACCGCCTGGATTTGTTCGTCTTCGCTGTCGAAGTAAACCAACGCGGGTTTGTTTCCGGGCGGCGTCAGACGCACGCGCTCGGCGATGGCGGCGGACCCCGCGCCCGCGGCGATGCGCAGCCCCGACGCGCTGCCCGGCGCCCCCGCGGTCACAACCTCGCCGTCGGCCAACGCGACCTCGGTCCCGGCGAGCAGGAAGCCATCGGCGTCGGTAATGCCGGTCAACTCCAGCAGCCGCTTCTCGCCGGTGGTGCCGCGAAAAACGCCTACGCGGTGCGCCGCCGTCAGATCGGCATGGGTCTCAATGGAGCTTTGGGCATGCACCAGCAGCGATTGCTGAAACGAGATATGGCCCACGCCGAAACGGATCGCCTGCCGCCCGTCCGCATCGAGCATGCGTTCGGGCAAGGCGGTGATGCCGCCGCCCACCATGTCGTAAGCCGCTTGCGCCGATTTGAGCCATATCCCGGAGAAAGGGTTGCCGATGGCCAGCCTGTTGAAGCGCAGCTTTCCCCCGGAAAGGGTCTCGACCGCGGCGACCAGGTCCGGCTCATAGCCCATCGGCTGCTGTCCGGAGGCGTAGCTCACCGGATTGAAATCGGTGTAGTAACCGTAATCGATGCTTCCGGCCGGAAAGTCGGCCAGCATCCGCCGGGCT
Organism: Bryobacterales bacterium; assembly: GCA_965242705.1. Lineage (GTDB taxonomy): Bacteria > Acidobacteriota > Terriglobia > Bryobacterales > UBA6623 > CATQHP01. The sequence goes on along the minus strand of OZ251486.1, from coordinate 982,026 downwards.
GCCTGGCAAGCCGCTGCGCCCGCGCCGTCCCCGCCCTGCGGACCGCGGCACCCGTCCGGCGGGCAGTCCATGTAGAGCCCGGCGCCGATCAGCAGCGGCGGCCCCTGCGCCGAAACCCGCTTGACGAAGGCCGCCTTGGGCTGCCAGCGTCCGGTCTCGGGGTGGGACGCATAGTAATAGATCGTGCTCTCGCCGAACGTCCCCGCCACGTCCCCCATGTCCCGGCCCTCGAACATCGCCATGGGGTCGCGGCTCCATTCCGCGGCGCGCTCCGCGCTCGCCGCGTCCGGCCGTCCCGAGAACAACTGGTTGCCCATCGCGTCCATGCCGAACAGATAGATCGAACCGGCGCTCCAACGCGGGTCGCTTTCCATGCGCACCGCGGCGAAGTAGCCGTTCGACTCGATCTCCAGAGCGGCGCAGCGAACCAGTTCTTCCAACCGCATCATGGATTGCTCGGCCTCCACCAGCGAGGCGTTGACCTGCGCGGCGTGGCAGGTTCCCGGAAAGTCGCGGCGGTAAATGCCCGCGCCGAGCACGGCGGGAGACCCTTCCCAGTCGAGGCGAATCCCATAGCTGGCCTTCGGCTCGGTCAGGCCGTTCGCCGGGTTGCGGAACTTGTAATACACCCAGCCGCGCCTGGAAATTTTCAGGGCGCGTTGGAACTCCGCGATCAGATCCGTGTCGAAGCCGTCGGTAAGATCGCCCCAATACTGCCCCTCGATGCTTGGGTCCGGGGGAAATACGAATCCTCGCGATTGATCCCCGCTGTCGGCCAATTCATCGACGAACACATAGAACTGCCCGCTTTTCCAGCGCGCATCTTCGTGGAAAGCGCGGTATGCTTCCTCGAAGCCCATCTCCTGCACGTATTCGTAAGCGCACTGCACGAAGGCCTGGATGTCCGTCCTGGAGCGGATGGCGGCGGCGGAAACCGACTTTTCCGCGCAAGACGCGGAAGCCGCCGCGGCAGTCGGCGCAAGCGCCCCCGCAAGCAACAGAGCCGCGGTCGGAACGACGAATTTGCAACTGCTCATGGGCCGAATTATGGCAAATCCGACCACGCGCGGGCAAGCTCAGCCTTCTCGCCGCGGTGCTAAGCTGTTAGCGAAATGAAAAAGCCCGTCCTCGCCGTTTTGTTTTGCGCCCTTCCGCTCGCGGCTCAACCTGAAACCGTCAAGGCCGACGTGGACCGCTGGATGACCGAGCTCTCCAACTGGGGGCGCTGGGGCGGCGGCGATGAGCGCGGCGCCTACAATCTGATTACGCCCAAAAAGCGCCTGGAAGCCGTCAAGCTCGTTTGGGAGGGTATTTCCGTCTCGCTGGCCCGCGACGTCGAAAAACAGGAGGCGGAAGACAATCCGCGCCCCTTCCGGCATGCGATGAACAACGTCGGCTTCAACAACCCGGGGCAGTACGTCTCCGACACCTACGAAGTCAGCTATCACGGCTACGCCCACTCGCACATGGATTCGCTCTGCCACATGGCCTACAAGGGCAAGTCGTACAACGGTTTTGCGCAAGCCGACGTGACCGCGGACGGCGCGCCGAAGCTCGCCGTCACCAACTACAAGCAGGGCGTCTTTACCCGCGGCGTACTGATGGACATGGCCCGCCACAAGGGCGTCGAGGCGCTCGAACCCGGGACGCCGATCTACCCCGAAGACCTCGACGCCTGGGAAAAGAAAGCGGGCGTCAGGGTCAAGCCCGGCGACGCCGTGCTCATCCGCACCGGGCGCTGGGCCTTGCGCGACAGGAACGGTCCCTGGGCTGCGTCGAAGAAATCGGCCGGCCTGCACGCTTCCTGCGCCAAATGGTTGAAAGACCGCGACGCCGCCATCCTCGGCAGCGACGCCGCGAGCGACGTGATGCCCTCGGGCGTGGAGGGCGTTGTCCAGCCGATCCACCAGTTGGCGCTCGTCGCCATGGGCATGCCCATCTTCGACAACCTCGACCTGGAATCCGTCGGCAAACAGGCGGCGCGCCTCAACCGCTGGGAGTTCCTGCTCACCGCCGCCCCGCTGGCCGTGGGCAAGGGCACCGGCAGCCCCTTCAACCCCATCGCCACGTTTTAGGCGGCGCCATGCCGAACGGTTTGCTGCGCGCGCTCATCCTACTGCAGGCGGCCGTTTTCGCCGGCGCTTCGGCGGGCGCGGAAAGCCCGGCCAAAGGGCGCTTCCTGGTCGCCGACCGCGGCCTGAACGGGTCGAATTTCGCCGAGACGGTGGTGCTGTTGATCCGTTACGACGCGGGCGGCGCCATGGGCTTGACGGTCAATCGGCAGACGCCGATTCGGGCCGCGCAACTCTTGCCGGGCATCCCCGCCCTCGAACGCGGCGGCCGGGCCTATGCCGGCGGCCCGGTGGAGACCGACAAGATTTTCCTGCTGCTCCGCGCCGACAGCCGTCCGCAGGACGCGGCGCACGTGGTCGAGGACGTCTATTTCGCCAACAATCTCGTCCCCATCTCCGGGGCGGACGCGCCGCGGCCGGGCAGCTTCCGCGTGTACGCCGGATATGCCGGCTGGGCGCCGGGCCAGTTGGACGCCGAGCTTGAGCAGGGAGCGTGGCAAGTCATGCCCGGCGAGTCGGCGGCCGTCTTCGACGCCAACCCCGAAGGGCTTTGGGAACGGCTGATCCGGCGCACCGAACTGCGCCTCGCCCGCCGCCTCCCCGCGCCGGCCGACTGAGGCCGCCGGCGCCGTGCAGCCCCAAAGCCGCTGCCGCTCTTGGGGAACCTCTGAACAAGCGGGCAACAGCGGCGGGCGCCGCCCGCTATCCACTGGCGCGTGTAGCGCGCCCCGACTCACAAGCCCCGACTCACAAGTACTGCGCCGCCGTCAAGCATGATGGGGTTCATGCAGCGAAAAGAAGAGCTTCAGGCACGGATTGTTCACCTTGTTCGCCAATGATCGCCTGAGTTCACTTATTTTTTTGTCGCGCCGCCGAAAATCGACCGGATGCGTTCAGCTCTCTCTTCCCTGAAGCCGTGCGGTTCCCCCTAACCCCCAACCCCTAATCCCTAACCCCTGCCGCGCGAAGCGCGGCCCTCAGCTCTCGCTTCACTGACGCCTTACAGATGAAAATCAACGGATCAATCGCATCCGGGGGCAGGCCGCTGCTTGTTCATGAGGTTCCCTGGTAGCGCTCGTACGACTGGCGTTCGTCGGGAATGCCTGCCGCCGTCAGGCCGGCTCGCAGTTGCTCGACCATCTCGCGCGGCCCGCAGAAACAGGCGTCGCGGTCGGCGCCGCCGCTCAGGGCTTCCGCGATATGGGCCGACACGCGCCCGCGCCGCCCGCTCCACTCCGGCTCCCCGCCGCTGACCGTCGGAAGGAACGCGAAATTGGGCCGTTGGGCGGCAAGGGCTTCGAACTCGCCGCGGTAGAAGAGATCGCGCGAGTGCCGGACGCCGAAAACAAGCCGCGCGTCGGCCTCGGGGTTCGCCGCGAGATGCGCCTGAAGAATGGCGCGCACGGGGGCGATGCCCGTTCCCGCGGCGAAGTAAACCGCCGCGTTCGCCGCGTCCTGCAAGCGCATCTTGCCGGCCGGCCCTTCGGCTTCCACCTCCGCGCCCAACGGCAGCGCGGCGAGGTATTGCCCGAAATCCCCCCGCGCGTCGATGCAGAAGTCAATCGTGCGGTCGTCCCGCGGCGCGGAAGCGATCGAGTAATAGCCCTTGCGCCCCCCGCCGCTGAGCGCCAGGTATTGTCCTGAGGCGTGGCGGAACTCCGCCTGGAAGACGAAATGGACGGCTCGGGCGCTCAGCGCGCGGCGTTCGACGAGGCGGAGCAAAGACATGGACGCTCCTTCAGTATGGCCTGCTCAGCCGGCCCGCCCGCCGGAAATGTAACTTGAAACAGGCGGGCCGCCCGGATTTCGGAAAGGAGATGAAACGATGTTTCGACTGATTGCCGGCTTGACGTTGGCCGCCTCGATAGCTTCGGGGAGCGAACGGGACAGGCTGTTGAACATGCTTGAGCAGGCTAGGACGCGCGAGGCTTCCGTTTCCTGTCAAGGCAGCGAAAGAGGCGTGTACTACCGCTCTTCGAGCGACCGGGGCCGCCTGCTCGAAGCGCTCAAGGAAAAATACGGCGGGTTGTATCGGCCGTACAGCAAGGAGTTTTCGGCAAAAATCGATTGCGCGCTGCAGATCGAACATATCGTGGCCGTTGCCGAAGCCCATCTCAGCGGCATGTGTTCGATGAGCGCCGCGCGCAAGCGCGAGTTCGCAACCGACGTGGAGAGCGTGACGTTCGCCTATAGCTGCGTCAACGGGCAGAAGGGCGACCGCGACGCCGCAAACTGGGTTCCCCCCGAAAACCCGTGCTGGTTTTCGCGCAAGGCGATCGAGATCAAAGACAAGTACGAGATGGCGGTGGATGAAGCCGAGTACCTTGCCCTGCGCGGCATTGTCAACGGCTGCGCGTCGTTCGACCTGGAGTATCCGCGGCCCGGAGCGGGCGGCGGCGTGCGCGCGGGCCGGTGCGGCGGCGGCGTTCCCTTGCATCCGCTGCTGACGAAAGCGGCGGTGCGGCAAGAGATCGCCCGTCTCGAAGCGCTGCTGGAACAGGGCTTGTAGCCGGTCCGGAGCCGCCCCGCTTACGGCTTGCCGATGCAGTACAGGTACTGGGCGGTGCGGATGAAGAGCCGGTTGCCGGCGGCGGCGGGCGACGACAGTGTGTAATCGTCGAGGCGGTTCACGGCCAGGATTTCGAACTCGTCCCCGGCTTTCAACACGGTCGTCGCGCCCTCTTCGTTGACGGCGTAAATCTTCCCGTCGGCCAGCAGCGGCGATGCGCTGTACGTGCCCGGCTCGATGCGCGAGCGGTCCCAGACGACGCTGCCGTCGCGAACCCGCAGGCAGAGCGCAACGCCCCTGTCGTCGATGATGTACAGCCGTTCGCCGTCGCTCGTCGGGGTGGGCACGTCGGGGCCGTAATCGGTTGACCAGAGTCTGTTCGAGTCGGTGACGTCGCCCTCTCCGGCGGTGCGGAAGGCGATGAAGGGCTTTCTGCGCGACGGCGCCAGCACGATGCCGCCCACGACGAGCGGCGAGGCGATCGTGCGAAAGTTGGTTGCCTTGTTGGGATTCAGGCCGGCGGCCCGCCAGCGCTCCCGCCCCGTCTTCAGGTCGTGGGCGGTCACGTAATCGGCGCCCGAAACGATGAGCAGCGTCTCGCCCTCGACCTCGGCCAGCGTTGCCGTGGAATAGGAATCGGGCGATTCGCGGCGGGCGTCGGTAGGCCGCTCGACTTTCCAGATCGTCTTTCCGTTTTCGCCCGCTGCGGCCAGAACGTAAGAGGGGTCGTCGGTGTGCATCCCTTGCAGGTTCTGCAGATAGAGCACGCCTTCATGAAGGACGGGAGACGAGGCGTAGCCGAACTGCACGCCGAACTCGCCGTAGTCTTTTTGCAGATCGCGCATCCAGAGCAGACGCCCGGAAAAGTCGAAACAGCGCAACTCGCCGTTGCCGTTGACGACCCAGACGCGCTTGCCGTCGGTAACCGGCGACGGCGAGGCCATGTTCTGCTTGTTGCCGATGCGGTTGCCGCGGCCCATCGGCTGTTGCCAGCGCACGGCGCCGGTTTCGCGGTTGACCGCGATGAGGTAGAGCCGGTCGCGGCCGCGGCCGCCGCCCCCGAACAGGCTTGCGTTTTGCCGATTCGCCTCGGAGCCCTCTTCCGCCGAGGTAACGAAAACGGTATCGCCCCAGACGATCGGCGTCGCCGCCGCCCAACTCGGCAGTCTGGTTTTCCAGATTATGTTTTCTTCCGCGCTCCAACGAAGCGGAAGATTGCTTGCCTCGCTCGAACCGTTGCCGTGCGGCCCGCGCCAGTGCGGCCAGTTTTCGCTCGCCGCGGCGGGCGCGGCGGCGGCGAGCAGCGCGAGAGCGAGCAGATGCCGTTCCATTCCGCTCATGATACAGAAAGAGAAAAGCGGCGCCGCTGTTCCTACAATAGAAATTCCCGTGCGAAAACTCCGCTTCAAGCCGGGCAAAAGCGACACCGTCGTGTTGGCCCTGCTGGCCCTTTGCCTGGGATTATGGCTGCTGGAATCCGTCGTTCCGTCGGTTTTTCCGTTGCGCCGATTCCTGCAGGGGCTGCTCTACATCGTCGGCGGCCTGGCGCTGATGCGTTGGGCGATCCAGGGCATGAAATGGGCGGCGCGGCGGTTTCTCTGGCGCGTGCGCCGGCGCATGGCGGCCGTATTTTTCTTTGTCGGAGTCTTGCCCGTGGCGCTCGGCGGCCTTGCCGCGGCCAGCGGCATGAGCGTGCTCTTCGGCACGCTCACCGCGTACATGGCCGACTCCCAGGTGCGCATCCACATCACGCGCCTCTACGCAACCGCCGAGTCGCTGCTGCGGCAAATGCGCGACGCGGAGCCGCGGCGGCGCGCCGACTTTCTGCAGGGGTTCGCCGCGTCTGCTGCGGGGCAGTTCCCTGCGTTGGAAGCGCATGCGAGCATAGCCGGCGTCGAGTTTGCCGTTCCGCCCGACTTGCAGACGGCGGCGATTCCCGACAAGCTCGCGAGCCACGGCGGACCGGTGCGCCGCGGCGGCGAAAACCTGTTGACGGCGCTGGCGGCGGACGGCGGCGACCGGGTCTTGCTGATCGTTCCCCTCGGACCCGAATACATGCAGCGGATGCTGCCCGGCATGGGGGTGCTGGCGGCGAGCTTCGACGAAGAGGCGGACGACGAGGGGCAAAGCGTCCTGTCCCGGGTCCAGCGGGCGCTGGGGGCCGGAGAGTCCCTGCTGCGGGCAGGCGAAATTCCCCCGCCGGCGCATCCCTTCGATTGGCATTTCGGCTGGCCCGTCGGCGTGTCGGTGCTCGAATGGGAGACCAACGAAGTCCGCGGCGGCGTTTTCTTCCTGCATACGCGCTTGTCCGCCCTGACGCGCATGATCTTTGCCGTGCAGGAAGAATGGTCGAGCCGGGCGGCTCTGCGCATCGGCTACTGGCTGCTGGGGGCGTTTCTGTTTTCATTGCTGATTTCCGTCGGGGTTGCCGTGTCGCTGACGCGCACGTTGACGCGGGCGGTCAACGATCTGTACGTCGGTACGCAGCACGTGAACCGCGGGCATTTCGCTTACCGCGTACCGATTTCGGGGCAGGATCAGGTCAGCGATCTTTCGCGCGCGTTCAATACGATGACCGCCTCGATCGAACGCCTGGTCGAAGATTCGAAAGAGCGCGAAAGGCTCGAGGCGGAAATGGATATCGCCCGCGAAGTGCAGGCCAAGCTGTTCCCGCCGGAGCCGCCGCAACTCGAATCGCTGGAGATGCTGGGGGTCTGCCGCCCGGCGCGCGCCGTCTCCGGAGACTTTTTCGACTATGCGCTCCTCTCCGGCGACCGCGCCGCCATCAGTTTCGGCGACGTTTCCGGAAAAGGCATTTCCGCCGCGCTGGTCATGGCGGCGCTGCACTCCACCGTGCGCACGCAGCTTTCGCCGCTCGCCGTGACGGCCTCGCGGCAACTCGACCGCGCCGCCGCCGCGCTGGTCGAACGCACCAACCGGCAACTCTGCCAACATACCGCCGGCAACAAATTTTCGACCCTGTTCTTCAGCATTTACGATGAGCAAAGCGGCCGTTTGTCGTATTCCAACGCCGGACACCTGCCGCCGCTGTTGATCCGCCGGGGCAAGATCGAGCCTCTGGACGTTCACGGCATGGTCGTCGGCGTGTTTCCCTCCGCGGACTACCAATGCGCCGCCGTCGCGCTCGAGCCGGGAGACCTGCTGGTCGCCTTCACCGACGGCTTGACCGAGCCCGAGAACGAGTACGGCGAAGAGTTCGGCGAGGAGCGGCTGCGCGATCTGCTGCTGCGCCACGAAGACCTGCCGACGGAAGAGATCATTGCGGCGGCCATGAACGAAGTCGTCGGCTGGACCGGCGGGCCGACGCTGCAGGACGACATGACCATGCTGGTGGCGAGGCGGTTGTGAGCAAACGGCTCCATTGGAGCGGCACGGCGCGCTCGATCGTGCTGATCGCGGCGCTGCTCACGGCCCTCCTGCTGGCCGGCACGGCCGGATTCGTCTGGATCGAAGACCGCCCGGTGTTCGATAGCTTCTACATGGCGTTGATAACATTAACGACAATCGGCTACGAGGAGATCTTTCCGCTGAGCCGCGCCGGGCGGATTTTCAACGCGGCGCTGATCATCAGCGGCGTTACCGCCGTCTTCCTGTCGCTCGGCATACTGGGCGACCTGTTGTTCCAACTCGAACTGGGAAACTATTTCGGCCAGAGAAAAGCGATGCGCAAGATCGAAAACCTTTCCGACCATTACATCGTTTGCGGCCTCGGGCGCGTCGGCCGCGGCGTCGTCCGCGAGTTGAAACGCCACAATGCGCCGAGCATGGCCATCGACCAATCGGAGGAGCGCGCCGCCTGGGCGCGGGAGCAGGGAGTGCCCGTGCTGGCCGCCGACGCCACTTCGGACGCGACGCTGGAGCAGGCCGCCGTCGGCCGCGCCAAGGGGCTCGTCGCGGCCATCGGCAGCGACGCGGAAAACGTTTACGTCACGTTGTCGGCGCGGGTGCTGAATCCCAACCTGTTGATCGCCGCCAGAGCGACCAACGAAGACTCCGAGCAAAAGCTCAAGCGCGCCGGGGCGCAGACGGTGTTCACGCCCTACACCTTCATCGGCCACCGTCTGGCGCAGGCGCTGCTGCGCCCGCATGCCTTGAGCTTCCTCGACGTCGCCTCGGCGTTCGAAGGCGCGAAACAGGATCTGGAGATGGCGCAGGTCAAGGTTTCGCCGTCGAGCCCGAGCGCCTCGATGACGCTCGATGAGGCGGATTTGCGGCAGCGCTTCGGCGTCATCGTTCTGGCCGTGACCAGAAAAGCGGACGGCGAGATGCATTTCGACCCCGAGGGAACGACGCGCATCGAGCCCGGGGACGTTCTGGTTGCGGTGGGCGGCCGGCGCAAGCTCGAAGATCTCGAGCGCGAGCTCGAAAGCTGATGCAGCGCGTTCTCACGGCCGCCCAGATGCGCGAGGCCGACCGGCTGACGGTCGTCGAGCGCGGGATTCCGAGCCTGCTCCTGATGGAAAATGCGGCGGCGGCGGTGGTTTCCCTGTTGGCGCATCGTTTCGCGCCGCTCGAAAAGCAGCGCGCCGCGGTGCTCTGCGGCAAGGGCAACAACGGCGGAGACGGCTTGGCGGCGGCGCGGCAGATGACGGCGCGCTGCCCCCCGGCGGCGCTGCGCGTCGTGCTGTTCGCCGATCCGCGCTCCCTGGGAGGCGACGCGGCGATCAACCTGCGTATGCTGCGAGCCGTCGATTTCGAGCCGGATATCGTCACCGACGCGGACGCATGGCGCGCGATCCGCGGCGAGATTCTCGCGTCGGACATCGTGGTGGACGCTCTGCTCGGCACGGGACTGAACGGCCCCGCGCGCAGCCTGCCGGCAATGGTCATCGCGGACATCCGCGCGGCGCCCGTCAGGCCGCGCATTGTTGCCGTCGATCTGCCTTCGGGAATGCCTTCGGACGGCGGCGAACCCTTCGGCCCGGCGATGCCCGCCGATTATACGGTCGCCTTCACCGCGCCGAAGGTTGCCCAGGCGCTGCCGCCCGCGTGCGAACGCATGGGGCGTCTTTCGACGGTTTCCATCGGCACAGCGCCTTCCGTTGTCGAGGGTTTGCCCGGTCCGCGGCTGCTGTTGGCCGAGGCGGCCGACGCCGCGCCTTATACGGCCGCCCGCGAACGCGCCGCCCACAAGGGCGACTTCGGCCACGTGCTGGCGGTCGGCGGCTCGCGCTCCAAGCCGGGCGCCATATGCCTGACGGCCGCAGCGGCGCTGCGCATGGGCGCCGGCCTGACCACGGTCGTCACCTCGGCCGGAGCCGCCGGAACCGTCGTCGCCGCCATGCCGGAACTCATGGTCGAGCCGGCCGCCGAAACCGCCGACGGCTCGATGGGGCCGGAATCGTGGCGGCCCCAATGGGCGGCGCGCAAGACGGTCGCGGCAATCGGCCCGGGGTTGGGCGTTTCCGAAACCAACCGCGCCCTGGCCATGCGCATTTACCGCGAGTGCCCCTTGCCCCTGGTCATCGACGCCGACGGCCTGACGGCGCTCGGCTCGGCGCCGTTGCCGCGCCGCGAAGCGCCGACCGTGCTGACGCCGCATCCGGGCGAAATGGCGCGCCTGACGGGGCGCAGCACCGCCGAAATCCAGGCCGACCGCGCGGCCGCCGCGCGCGAATACGCCGCCGCCAACGGGGTCTTTCTCGTGCTGAAAGGGAACCGGACGCTCACCGCTTCGCCCGACGGAAGCGTGATCGTCAACCCGACCGGCTCGCCCGGCATGGCTACGGCGGGATCCGGCGACGTATTGACCGGCATGATCGCCGGGCTGCTGGCGCAATTTCCCGCCGAGCCGGCCGAGCGCACCGCCGCGGCCGCGGTCTATCTGCACGGCGCGGCGGGCGAACTCGCGGCAAGCGCGCGCGGCCAGCAGGCGATGGTCGCGTCTGACATCCTGGAATTTCTGCCCGAAGCCGTTCGCGCGGCGCGGGCGTGACCGCCGCCGGCAGCCTCTGGAAACGTGACCATCCGCAGCCAATCGCCCGAGCAAACGACAGCCGCCGGCCGCGAGATCGCCGCGCGCCTCGAGCCGCCCGCGCTGATCCTGCTGATCGGCGACCTGGGCGCGGGAAAAACGACCTTGGCCAAAGGCATCGTCGAAGCCCTCGGCGCAGCCCCCAAAGAAGACGTGCTCAGCCCGACGTTTTCGCTGATTCACGAATACGGCGCAAATCCGAAGGTCTATCACATCGACCTTTACCGCCTCGACCGCGTCCCCGAGCTGGAAACTCTGGGGCTCGAAGACCTTTGGCGGCAGAACGCCGTGGTCATCGTCGAGTGGGGCGAGAAATTCGACCGCGAGCTGCCCGGCGAGCGGATCGAAATCCGCCTGCGCTGCAACGACGACGACTCGCGCACGATCGACGTCCGCGGCCCGGCGGCGGCGTCTTCCCCGCCGCCGGATATAATTCCAGTCTCGCCATGATCGCCCGTTTGCGCGGAACTCTGCTCGAAAAACAGGCCGGCTCGGCGGTCATCGACGTCGGCGGCGTAGGCTACCTCGTCGCCATCCCGGTTTCCACTTACACCGAGATCGGCGCGCCGGGCAGTGAAGCCGCGCTGTACGTTTACACCCACGTTCGCGAGGACGCGCTGGCCTTGTTCGGCTTTCACACCCTGCTGGAAAGAACGCTGTTCGAGAAGTTCATCTCCGTGACCGGCGTGGGGCCGCGGCTTGCCGTGACCATCCTTTCCGGCCTGCCTCCCGAGGCGCTGATCCAGGCCATCCGCTCGGAAAACGCCAAGGAGTTCTCGCGCATCCCCGGCGTGGGGCGCAAGACGAGCGAAAGGATTATCCTGGAATTGAAAGACAAGCTCGAAGACTTCGCAGACGCGGGCGCGCCGCCGCAAACGCCGGCGACGACCCTGGAGAACGACGTCGTTTCCGCGCTGGTCAATCTCGGCTGTACGCGCGACGCGGCCGAGAAAGGCGTTCGCAAGGCGGTCGATGCGGGGGTTCCCGCGGAATTCGAGCCGCTGTTCCGGCGCGCGCTGGAGTCGATCAAGCGCTGATGCGCCCGCGGACAAGCGATGTCGGATGAGCGCATTCTTTCCCCGGCGCCGCTGGAGGATGATTCCCAATTCGATATCGCTCTGCGCCCGCGGACGCTCGACGAGTTCATCGGACAAACGAAGCTCAAGGAAAATCTCTCCATTGCCGTCGAAGCGGCGCGCAAGCGGGGCGAAGCGCTCGACCACGTGCTCTTCTACGGGCCGCCGGGGCTGGGGAAGACCACGCTCGCCGCGATCGTCGCCAACGAGCTCGAGGTCCGCATCGACTACACTTCCGGCCCGGTCTTGCAGAAAAAACTCGACCTGACCGGCGTGCTGACGACGATTCAGACGCGGCAGGTCTTGTTCGTGGACGAGATTCACCGCCTGCTGCCCGACGTCGAAGAGATGCTGTACTCCGCCCTGGAGGATTACCGCGTCGATCTCATGGTCGGCTCCGGCCCCGGCGCGAGGACGCACTCGATCCCCTTGCCGCCGTTCACGGTCGTCGGCGCAACGACCCGTCAGGGGCTGATCGCCGCTCCCCTGCGCGGGCGCTTCGGGCTGACGCTGCGGCTCAACCCCTACGAAACCGCCGACCTGACGCGCATTGCGCGCCGCTCCGCCGGACTGCTCGACATCGAAGTCGAAGCCGGAGCGGACGAGGAAATCGCGCGCCGGGCAAGAGGCGCCCCGCGCATCGCCAACCGCCTGCTGCGCCGCGTGCGCGACTACGCCCAGGTGCGCGCGGACGGCCGCGTCGATTTGCAGACCGCCTGCAAGGCGCTCGACCTGCTCGACGTCGATCCGCTGGGCCTCGATGAGATCGACCGCAAGATCATGGATACGATCCTGTCGAAGTACGGCGGCGGCCCCGTAGGCCTGAATACGATCGCCGCGTCGGTCGGCGAAGACGCCAGTACCATTGAAGAAGTGTACGAGCCTTATCTGATGCAGTTGGGATTTCTCGATCGGACGCCCCGCGGGCGCATCGGCGCCGCGCCGGCGTTCGAGTACTTCAAGATCGATCGGCAGGGCGGAGCCCAAGCCGGACTGAGCTTCTGAAGGGAAATCGACTGCATGAGCGCCGCGCACTACATCGCCATCGAAGGCCCGCTGCGGGTCGGCAAGAGCAGCCTCGCCCGCGCCTTGGCCGACCGCATCCACGCCCGCCCGCTGTTCGACAGCGAAACCAACCCCCACCTGGAAGATTTCTACAACGGGCGGCCGGGCGCGGCGTTCCGCGCGCAGATGCATTTTCTGGCCGGCCGCTTCCAGCAACTCTCAGCCGCCGGCATCGAGCAATCGAACACGCGCGTCGTCGCCGACTACCTGTTCGAAAAAGACAAGCTGTTCGCCTATCTCAATCTCGACGACGCCGAGGTGGCCATCTACGACGCCTACTACCAGTACTTCAAAAAACTGCTGCCCGCGCCCGATCTCGTCGTCTATCTGAAGGCATCGCCGCAAGTGCTGCGCGAACGGATCGCGCGCAAGAACGTCCCCGCGGAAGCCAGGATAGCCGACCGCTATCTGGAGGAGACCGTGCGCGCCTACGAGCACTTTTTCGACCGCTACAAAGCGGCGGATATCCTGGTCGTCGATACCAGCGAAGTCGATTTCGTCCGCAAGCCGAAAGACCTGGAAGAGCTGCTCGCCGAGTTGAGCCGGCCGGTGAAGGGTACGCAGTACTTCCTGCCGCTGGGTTCCTGAAGGCAAGGCGCGCGCCGCGGCGAACTCGCGGGGCAACCGGGCTATATTCGAGAAATGCCCATCGAAATCAACGCGGCGGCGCTGGCGGCGGCCTTCGGCGGCGGACTTTTCGGAGCCGCGATCGGCGCCTTGCCGGCCTTCGTCTTCACCGGCGTTCTGGTACTGGCCGGAACGGCCGCGGCCGCCTCGGGCGGCGGGGCGGACATCCTGACGCACGCGGCTTTCGGCCCGGTATTCGGCCCGCACATTGCCTTCGCCGGGGGCGTTGCAGCGGCGGCCTACGCCTGCAAGCGGGGCTTGCTGGAGACCGGCCGCGACATTTCCACCCCGCTGATGGGGCTCAACCGCGCGGACGCGCTGTTCGTCGGGGGCGCGTTCGGCGCGGGCGGATACCTGCTCAACGCGCTGGGGCAGGCGGCCGGCCTGGGGGCGCGCACCGACACGATCGCCCTGACGGTCGTCGTCTCGGCGGCGATCGCCCGCCTGGCCTTCGGCAAATCGGGACTTGTCGGCAAGAGTTTCGCGCCCGACGAATCGTTCCATTGGGTGCGCCACCAGGAAAGGCCGTCCCAAGCCGCGGCGATCGGCCTCGGCGCGGGGCTGCTTTCCGCCTACATGGCCGGCGTTCTCGGCCCCGAGCGCGGCGGCGGCGTACTGGGTTTCGGCATTGCCGCCTCGACGCTGATCTTCGCCCAGTTCGGGCAAAAGATTCCCGTGACGCATCACATCGCCCTGCCGGCGGCGGCCGCGGCTCTCGCCTCCGGCAATCTCTGCGTCGGGGCGCTCTTCGGGATTGTCGGCGCTTTCGCCGCCGAGGGGTTTTCGCGCGTCTTTCACATGAGCGGCGATACGCACATCGACCCGCCCGCCGCGGGCATCGCCCTGACCATGCTGTTGGTGCGCCTGATCTGGCCGTTGTAGCAGCAGGGCGGGACGGGGCCTTGCGGCGCGGCAATCGCCGATTCCATGCTGCAACAGGAAGCGATGGGCGGTGCGGATGGTATTCTTGGGTGAGCAGCGGATTTTTATTGCACGGAGAGGCAAGAAGGATGTATCATGAGAAAGTCCGTCAGCCCGTCATAAGGAGAAGCGCGCTCGCTGCGCTCTCTAACCCGCGGCTTCTTCTTTCCCTTTCGTCTTCTTTCCGCGCCCTTGCCGTCCCGCCGGCGCGCAAAGTGCGCAAAGCGCGCTTGGCGGCGTTGCTGTGCATTCTCCACTATCCGCTGTTCACCGGCGGCGAAGCCGCCCCGGCGCAGAGCGCCGCCATCATCGAAACGGTTGCGGGAACGGGAACCACCCCCTATAGGGCCGCCGACGAAGGCGCCGCGGCAACGGAGGCTCAAATCAACGGGCCCACCGACGTGGCAGTGGACGCTTCAGGCAACTTGTACATCGCCGACAGGTTGAACGGCCGCATCCGCAAGGTGGACACCGACGGCGCGATTACCACGGTCGCGGGGGATGGGACGTGGGGCTTCGGCGGCGACGGCGGCCAGGCAACGGCGGCTCAATTCACCGCCCCCATCGGCGTGGCGGCGGATGGTTCGGGCAATCTGTACATCGCCGATCTGAACAACCAACGCATCCGCAAGGTGGCCTCCGACGGCGTGATTACCACGGTCGCCGGAACGGGGACAGGCAGCTACAGCGGGGACGGCGGCCAGGCAACGATGGCCGAACTCCGCAACCCCTACAACGTGATGGTGGACTCCACGGGCAACCTGTACATCGCCGACAGGGGCAATTTCTGCATCCGCAAGGTGGACACGGCGGGCGTGATTACCACGGTCGCGGGAACATGCGGAACGTCCGGCTACAGCGGCGACGGCGGCCAGGCAACGATGGCGCAACTCAGCTTCACCACCGCCATGGAGCTTGACGGGTCGGGCAACCTCTACATCGCCGATGAAGGGAACAACCGCATCCGCAAGGTGGATACGGCGGGCGTCATTACCACGGTCGCGGGAGGCGGCTCGTCGCTGGGGGACGGGGGCGCGGCAACAGCGGCCCAACTCAACAGTCCCCAGGGCTTGACGCTGGACTCCGCGGGCGCCCTGTACATCGCCGACAGCTACAACCACCGCATTCGCAAGGTCGATGCCGCCGGCGTAATCACCACTTTCGCCGGAACGGGGATGGGCGGCCCCGACGGCGACGGGGGCGCGCCGGCGGAAGCGCAACTCAACAGCCCCGTCGGCTTGGCCTTCGACTCCGCGGGCGCCCTGTACATCGCCGACAGCGGCAACCACCGCATCCGCAAGATAGCCGCCCCGCCGCCGCCGTCCGCGTCCGCGCCGCCCGCGCCGGAATCTGAGCCGGAGGCGCAGCCGGTGGGCGTTTCCGAATTGTCGTTCGCGCCGGCGCCGAACGCCGACTCGGGCGAGCCGATGTCGCAGACGCTGACGCTGCGCGCCGAAGGCGGCGCCGTGGACTTCCAGGCGCTGCCCAGCGCCCGCTGGATCGAGGTCTCCCGGGCGGCGGGCAGCGTTGCCCAGTGGAGGGGCCGCCTGGCCGAGGGCGAAACGATTACCCTGCGCGTAACCGTCAACCCGCTGGGGCTGCGGCCGGGAACCCACCGCGGGCGGCTGTACATCCGTTCCGGCGGGCGCATCTCGGCCGCGATCCGCATCGTGCTGGAGGTTCCCCCGCCGACGGGGCCGGCGGTGACGGAGAACGGCGGTGTATTCAGTGCGGCGCGCATGAGCGCCTACGGCGAGCGCGGGCTGTTCGGGCCGCAGTTGCTGCCGTTGGCGCCGGGAGCCGTGGTGATCGTGCAGGGCGTGAACTTCCTGACGGGCGAGCGCATCGCGGACGCGGGCTTTCCGCTGCCGACGATGCTGGGCGGCGTGCGGGTGCTGATCGATGGCGCGGCGGTTCCGCTGATGGCGGTAGGCCCGCAGCGCATCGAGGCGCAGTTGCCTTGGGCGTTGGGCGGCGAAGCCGTAGCGGCGGGCGGCTTGGCGTTGGCGAGCGTGATGGTGGAGTCCGGGGGCGAGAGCAGTTGGCCGCGGCGCTTCTGGGTCGGCCCGTATGCGCCGGGCGTGTTCACGGTTTCGGGCGCGGGCCAGGGCCAGGCGCTGGCGACGTTCGCGGGCACGACCGACTTGGCGGCGCCGCTGGGTTTCAGCGCGGGCAGCCGCCCGGCGCGCGCCGGCGACGTGCTGGAGATCTACGCGACGGGACTGGGCGCGGTGGAGCCGCCGATCGCCGACGGGATGAACTCATGCTTGCCGGACGGCGTCTGCCTCGAAGACGGCTCGAACGCCGTGCTGCGGCATACCGCAGCGCGCCCGCGGGTCTGGATCGGCGCTTACGCGGTGTCGCCGGAGAACGTCCGTTTTTCGGGGCTGGCCCCGGATATGGCCGGCGTCAACCTGGTGGTCGTGGAAATCCCGCGCAACCTCACTCCGTCAAACGCCGCCGAGTTGCGCCTCGCCGCCGCCGGCCGCAGCAGCCAATCCGGCGCCACGATCGCCGTCGAATAATGGCGTACGCCGTTCTTCGACGGGTCGCGAGTCGCGGGGCGCGACTTGCTGCCGCCGCCGGCAAATCGTTTCGGCCGCGGAAACGGCAGGGTTGACAGGCCGAGGCGGAAAAAAGGCACAATGGTTTTTTGCTGCAGGGCTGAAACGAGGTGGCGGACAATGAGAAGAGGTCAGCCCGTATAAGGAGAAGCGCGCTCTCAGCGTTCTCTAACCCGCGGCTTCATCCTTCCCTTTCGTCTTTTCTCTGCGCCCTGCTTGCCGCCGGCAAGGCGGGACTTTCGCGCGGGCGCGGCGTCCGTGTTTTCCGCTGTCCGACGGCGCGCCAAGCGCGTTTGGCGGCGTTGCTGTGTACTCTCCACTATGCGCTGTTCATCGGCGGCGAAGCCGCCCCGGCGCAGGGCATCCCGGTCGATGTCCCGACCATCGAGACGATTGCGGGAATCGGAATACTTGGCGACATCGGCGACGGGGGCGCGGCCACGGCGGCGCTACTGTACGGCCCCATAGGCGTGGCGGTGGACGGAGCGGGCAACGTGTACTTCGCCGATTCGTTCACCCGCATCCGCAAGGTGGATGCTTCCACGGGCAACATCTCCACAGTGGCGGGAACCGGGACGGCCGGCGACAGCGGCGACGGGGGCGCGGCCACGGCGGCCCAACTCAACCACCCCCTCGGCGTAGCCGTGGACGCTGCGGGCAATCTGTACATCGCCGATCTGGTCAATCACCGCATCCGCAAGGTGGACACCTCTACGGGGATTATTTCCACAGTGGCGGGAACGGGGACGGCCGGCTACAGCGGCGACGGCGCCGCGGCGGCGGAGGCGCAACTCAGCCACCCTTGGGACGTAACGGCGGACGGTTCGGGCAACCTGTACATCGCCGATGCGCTCAACCACCGCATCCGCAAGGTGGACACGGCGGGGGTGATTACCACCATCGCAGGAACGGGAGCGCAAAGCTACGGCGGCGACGGGGGCGCGGCAACGTCCGCCCAAATCAACTACCCCCACGGCGTGGCGGCGGACAGTTCGGGCAACCTGTACATCGCCGAGGGCAACCGTATCCGCAAGGTGGATGCATCCACGGGAAATATCACCACGGTCGCGGGAACGGGGACGCAAGGCTACAGCGGCGACGGGGGCGCGGCGACGGCGGCCCAAATCAACGGGGCCACCGGCGTGGCGGCGGACGGTTCGGGCAACCTGTACATTGCCGACTACAACAACCAACGCATCCGCAAGGTGGACGCCTCTACGGGGATTATTTCCACGGTTGCGGGAATTGGGGCGTTCGGCTACAGCGGCGACGGGGCGGCGGCGACGGCGGCGCAACTCTTCCACCCTTGGGACGTAACGGTGGACGGGGCGGGCAACCTGTACATCACCGACAGCTACAACGGCCGCATCCGCAAGGTGGATGCTTCCACGGGCAACATCTCCACGGTGGCGGGAACGGGGGGCTCCATCGGCGACGGGGGCGCGGCCACGGCGGCCCAACTCAACAGTCCCCAAGGCTTGGCGCTGGACGGGGCGGGCAACCTGTACATCGCCGATGCGCACAACGACCGCATCCGCAAGGTGGACGCCTCTACGGGGATTATTTCCACGGTTGCGGGAATCGGGACGTTCGGCTACAGCGGCGGCGACGGGGGCGCGGCCACGGCGGCGTTACTCAGATTCCCCGCCGGCGTGGCGGTGGACGGCGAGGGCAACCTGTACATCGCCGATTGGGACAACCACCGCATTCGCAAGGTGGACGCCTCCACGGGGAATATCTCTACGGTTGCGGGAACGACGCAAGGCTACAGCGGCGACGGGGGCGCGGCCACGTCCGCCCAAATCAACTATCCCGACGACGTGGCGGTGGACGGGTCGGGCAACCTCTACATCGCCAATGGGAACAACCGCATCCGCAAGGTGGACGCCTCTACGGGGATTATTTCCACGGTTGCGGGAACCGGGGCGTTCGGCTACAGCGGCGACGGCGGCCCGGCAACGTCCGCCCAAATCAGAGGCCCCAGCGGCATGGCTGTGGACGGCGCGGGCAACCTGTACTTCGCCGATTGGGGCAATCACCGCATCCGCAAGGTGGACGCTTCTACGGGGATTATTTCCACGGTTGCGGGAATCGGGGCGTTCAACTACAGCGGCTACAGCGGGGACGGGGGCGCGGCAACGGCGGCCCAACTCAACAGCCCCCAGGGCTTGACGCTGGACTCCGCGGGCGCCCTGTACATCGCCGACAGCTACAACCACCGCATTCGCAAGGTCGATGCCGCCGGCGTAATCACCACTTTCGCCGGAACGGGGATGGGCGGCCCCGACGGCGACGGGGGCGCGCCGGCGGAAGCGCAACTCAACAGCCCCGTCGGCTTGGCCTTCGACTCCGCGGGCGCCCTGTACATCGCCGACAGCGGCAACCACCGCATCCGCAAGATAGCCGCCCCGCCGCCGCCGTCCGCGTCCGCGCCGTCCGCGCCGGAGCCTGAGCCGGAGGCGCAGCCGGTGGGCGTTTCCGAGTTGTCGTTCGCGCCGGCGCCGAACGCCGACCCGGGCGAGCCGATGTCGCAGACGCTGACGCTGCGCGCCGAAGGCGGCGCCGTGGACTTCCAGGCGCTGCCCAGCGCCCGCTGGATCGAGGTCTCCCGGGCGGCGGGCAGCGTTGCCCAGTGGAGAGGCCGCCTGGCCGAGGGCGAGACGATTACCCTGCGCGTAACCGTCAACCCTCTGGGGCTGCGGCCGGGAACCCACCGCGGACGGCTGTATATCCGCTCCGGCGGGCGCATCACGGCAACAATCCGCATCGTGCTGGAGGTTCCCCCGCCGACGGGGCCGGCGGTGACGGAGAACGGCGGCGTGGTCAACGCGGCGCGGATGAGCGCCTACGGCGAGCGCGGGCTGTTCGGGCCGCAGTTGCTGCCGTTGGCGCCGGGCGCGGCGGTGGTCGTGCAGGGGGTACACTTCGCTTCGGGCGAGCGGATGGAGGCGGCGGGCTTTCCGCTGCCGACGATGCTGGGCGGGGCGCGGGTGCTGATCGACGGCGCGGCGGTTCCGTTGATGGCGGTCGGCCCGCGGCGCATCGAAGCGCAGTTGCCTTGGGCGTTGGGCGGCGAAGCCGTAGCGGCGGGCGGCTTGGCGTTGGCGAGCGTGGCGGTGGAATCCGGCGGCGAGAGCAGTTGGCCGCGGCGCTTCTGGGTCGGCCCCTACGCGCCGGGCGTGTTCACGGTCTCGGGCGAGGGTCAGGGTCAGGCCGCCGCCATGTTCGCGGGGACGACCGACTTGGCCGCGCCGCTCGGCTTCAGCGCGGGCAGCCGCCCGGCGCGCGCCGGGGACGTGCTGGAGATTTACGCGACGGGCCTGGGCGCGGTGGAGCCGCCGTTGGCCGACGGGATGAACTCGTGCGCCCCGGACGGCGTCTGCCTCGAAGACGGCTCGAACGCGGTCTTGCGGCATACCATAGCCCGCCCGCGGGTCTGGATCGGCGCATACGCGGTGTCGCCGGAGAACGTCCGTTTTTCGGGGCTGGCCCCGGATATGGCCGGCGTCAACCTGGTGGTCGTGGAAATCCCGCGCAACCTCACTCCGTCAAACGCCGCCGAGTTGCGCCTCGCCGCCGCCGGCCGCAGCAGCCAATCCGGCGCCACCATTGCCGTAGAATAAGGGCGCCGTCGAGTGAGGCCGCGAAGCGGCCCGACCCGCGACCCGCGACTGCCGCGCACAGCGCGACCCGACTCGTGACCCGCGACCGCCGCGCACAGCGCGACCCGACTCGCGACCCGCGACTGCCGCGCGCAGCGCGGCCTGACCCGCGACCCGTGACTGCCGCGCGCAGCGCGACCCGACTCGCGACCCGCGACTGCCGCGCGCAGCGCGGCCTGACCCGCGACCCGTGACTGCCGCGCGCAGCGCGGCCCGACCCGCGACCGCCGCGCACAGCGCGGCCTAACCCGTGACCCGTGACTGCCGCGCGCAGCGCGACCCGACCCGTGACCCGTGACTGCCGCGCGCAGCGCGACCCGACTCGCGACCCGCGACCGCCACGCACAGCGCGGCCTGACCCGCGACCCGTGACTGCCGCGCGCAGCGCGACCCGCGACTGCCGCGCGCAGCGCGGCCTGACCCGCGACCCGTGACTGCCGCGCGCAGCGCGGCCTGACCCGCGACCCGTGACCGCCGCGCGCAGCGCGGCTCGCGTTACCTGCCGGCGCCGCGGGGGAACCAGCGGCCGGCGGCGCACCAGGCTAGTTCCATGGCGACCAGCCACAGGCGCATGGCGACGGCAAGGGTCAACCCCGTCCCGGCGGCGAGCGATTGGCTGAGCAGCAAGCCCAGCACTCCCTCGCGAATGCCCATTCCCGCCGGCGCGATCATCGTCAGCAGAGCGGTCAGCCAAGCCAGCGCGTAGCTGCCGGCAACGAAGGCAAATGAGGCATCGGCGGCCGGCAGCAGGGAGCCGGAGAAAAAGGCCATCGCCGAGGCCAAACCGAGCCAGGCGGCGAGGTACGCCGTCCATACGCCGAACAGCTTGGCCGCGCCGATGCGCACGGGCGCATAGGGCTGTTTCAGCAGCCGCGACAGGAAGCCGGCCCAGGCATTCAATGCGCGCGGATGAACGACGGCAAGCGACGCCAACGGAAAGATCGCCAGCGCCGCGCGGTGGTACGCGCCGAGTTGCGGCAGCGCCGCGGCGAGCGCCCAGGCCGCCGGCGCCATCGAGGCCAGCGCGGCCAGCGTCATATCCACCAGCGCGGCGGCCAGGCAGGCCGAAGGCCGCACTCCGTAGCGGCGGGTCAGATAGATGCGGCTGACGAATTGCCATACGCCTCCCGGCACGTAACGGCTCAACTCCGACTTGCGGTACACGCGGTAGATTTCGCCGAAGGGAACGGCGTTGCCGAAATGGTTGACGATGACCATCCAGCCCCAGGGGCGGGCCAGGAACCATCCCGAGGCCAGCACGAACGACAGGATCGAACGGCCGGCGTCGAATTGCCACGGTTCGCCGCTGATTTGCCGCCAGTTGCCGTAAATCGAGCGGCCGATGAAGAAGGCGACGATCAGCGGAACGGCGAGCTTGGCGGCCGCGCTGAGCCGCTTATTCACGAGTTTCCTCGATATCGAAGCGCGGCGCGGCGCGTTTCCCGGAGGCATTGGCGAGCGCGATTTCCGCAATCCATCCGGCGGCCAGCAGAATGACTGCGCTCAGCGCGAAGAAGAGCGCCGCTCCGCCGAGCGGAAGCATCCGCGGGAAGGCAGTCCAGCCGGCGGCGGCGGCCAGAGCGGCCGCTGCGCAGCCGGCGGCGGCGAAACCGAAGGCATGCGCCGGCCGGTCGGCGAAGCGCGTCGCCAGCAGCACGGTAATCAGATCGAAAAAACCCTTGAACAGCCGGCTGAACCCGTATTTCGAGCGTCCGTGCAGGCGGGCGCGGTGGGTCACCTCGATTTCGCCGACGCGGTAGCCCTGCCAGGCAACGAGCGCGGGAATGAAGCGGTGCAGTTCGCCGTAGATGCGCAGGCGGCGCGCCAATTCTCCGCGGTAGCACTTGAAGCCGCAGTTCATGTCGTGCAGTTGGACCCGCGTCAGGAGTCGGACGCAGGCGTTGAAGACGCGCGAGGCGATGACCTTGCCGAGCGGGTCGCGGCGCCGTTTTTTCCAGCCGGAAACCAGGTCGAAGCCCTCGTTGAGCTTGGCGGCGAACCGCGGAATCTCGGCGGGGTCGTCTTGCAGGTCGCCGTCGATGGTGAAAACCAGATTGCCGCGGGCGCGGGCGAAGCCGGCCATCAGCGCGGCGGCCTTGCCGAAGTTGGCGCGCAGCTTGACCAGTCGGACGCGGCCCGGCCGATGCAGCTTTTCGAGTTCCGGCCAAGTCGCATCGGCGCTGCCGTCATCGACGAAGACGATCTCGTCGTCCGGGGCGAGGACTTCCATCAGCCGGCGGGCAAGTTCGGCGACGTCGTCCTGCTCGTTGCGGACGGGCACGACGACCGAGATTTCAGGCTTGGCGGCCATACGAGGCGAAACGCCGATAATAGCGAGACCGCCGCCCGCGGGCAACCGCCGCGCTTGACAGACGCCTCGGCGGGGCGTCAGGGTGGAGAGAGCATGGACATCAAGCGCATCTCGCCCGAGGAAGCCAAAGAGCTGCTCGATTCCGACGAAGGGTACGTTTATCTCGACGTGCGCTCGATTCCGGAGTTCGAAGCCGGCCATGCTCCGGGCGCCAAGAACGTCCCCTTGCTGCACCGCACGCCGGCGGGCATGCAGCCGAACGGAGATTTCGTCAACGTTTGCGAGAAAGCGTTGGGCAAGGAGGCCAAGATCGTCACGGCCTGCCTCAGGGGCGGCCGTTCGCTGAAGGCGGCGCAAATTCTGACGGCGAACGGGTTTTCCAACGTCGTGGATATGCGCGGCGGATTCATGGGCGAAGCGGACCCGATGGGCGGCATCGCCTACCCGGGCTGGCGGCCGCGCGGCCTGCCCGTCACCACGGAAGCCGCCGAAGACGAGACCTACGAGGGAATGGGCCGCGCTTCGCGCGGCAGGGGTTAGGGGTTAGGGGTTGGGGGTTAGGGGGCCGCGCCTTGCGGCGCGGCAGTCGCCGGCAGCTTGACCCGCGACTCGCGACCCGCCGACTCGTGACCGCCGCGTGAAACGCCGGCGCCGCTTTGCCCCCGCAGCTTGACCCGCGACTCGCGACCCGCCGACTCGTGACCGCCGCGTGAAACGCCGGCGCCGCTTTGCCCCCGCAGCTTGACCCGCGACTCGCGACCCGCCGACTCGTGACCGCCGCGTGAAACGCCGGCGCCGCTTTGCCCCCGCAGCTTGACCCGTGACTCGCGACCCGCCGACTCGTGACCGCCGCGTGAAACGCCGGCGCCGCTTTGCCCCCGCAGCTTGACCCGTGACTCGCGACCCGCCGACTCGTGACCGCCGCGTGAAACGCCGGCGCCGCTTTGCCCCCGCAGCTTGACCCGCGACTCGCGACCCGCCGACTCGTGACCGCCGCGTGAAACGCCGGCGCCGCTTTGCCCCCGCAGCTTGACCCGTGACTCGCGACCCGCCGACTCGTGACCGCCGCGTGAAACGCCGGCGCCGCTTTGCCCCCGCAGCTTGACCCGCGACTCGCGACCCGCCGACTCGTGACCGCCGCGTGAAACGCCGGCGCCGCTTTGCCCCCGCAGCTTGACCCGTGACTCGCGACCCGCCGACTCGTGACCGCCGCGTGAAACGCCGGCGCCGCTTTGCCCCCGCAGCTTGACCCGTGACTCGCGACCCGCCGACTCGTGACCGCCGCGTGAAACGCGGCGCGGCAGCCGGCTCTTGCGGCTGCGCGCCGCGACCCATATGCCGCGTTCGCCCGCCGGAACTACCGGCTGCCCGCCGACTGACGGGCCGGGCGTTCCGCCGGCCCGACTCTTGGAGCGCTCGACCGGCGGACTGCGAACCGGGCGGCGCACTGAAGCGTTTCCGTCTTGGCGGCGCTTCCCGCCTTTTGCCAAAACAGGGGAAAGCGGTCGGCAAGACCGCGATTCGATATCCGAAAAGGAAACATCCGAAAAAGGAAACCGGCGATGCAGCCGGAAGAGAGGCGGACATGACGAAGTACGACGATTTGCCCCGCGACGAGAGGACGGGAGCCATCCGCGCCGAACAGGTGGAGTTCCCGGTGCGCTATCAGTTCCTGTCGCCGATCGACGCGGGAGGCGTCCGGGGGGTCATCGAAGTCGAGATGCGCGAGCCGACGGTGCTCGACCTGGAGGCGGCCAACCGCGAGAAAACGGACACGGCGCGCGCGGCGGCGCTGCTGGCCAACCTGGTCGAACTCTCCCCGGACGAAGTGCGGCGGATGGGCACGCGCGATTTCTCGCGGCTGTTCGGGGTGGTGGCTGCTTTTTTGTGATGCGGGCGGCGGACTGGCGGGCCGTCGCCGCCGATCTCGCCGCCGTCAACCACTGGGGGCTGGATGCAATCGAGCGCATGCCTTTCGGCAAACTGCTGGCCTACCACGCGCTTGCCCGCGAGCGCAGCGAGGCGCTGTTCGGCGGCGGTTCCCGGCGCAAGGCCGCCCCGGCAAGAAGGTAGGGATACGCCGCCGGCTACCGGCTACCGGCGGCGCCACTCCGACCAGCCGCCCCGCGGCGGCTGCGCGGAGTGCGGCACGATGAGCTGCTGTTCATCATCGGAGTACTGCTGGATATCGGCATCAGCGGCGAGCACCGGCTCGGTTGCCTTCCATCCGCGAATTACCCAGATCAAAGTGATTGACGGCCCCGCCCACCTGAGGTAAGTGAGGAAAAACCGAACCAAGAACACGAAGACGTCTTGCAATCCGGTTATGGCGCCCAATTCCGGCCACGTGAAGTACAGCGCCGGCAGCAGCGGAAAGATGACAAACGCAATATACCAGCCGACTCGCGGCGGCCACAGGGCGTCGGGCGGCACGATTCCGTCATAAGCGTCGCGTACTCTCCGGGTTACCGCATATCCGCGAATCATCAAAAGCAGAACCAATGCCACCCCCATACACATGAGGTAAGAGTCGAAAAAGCTAGGCAGGAACACCAAGAGGTCTTGCCGGCCGGTTATGGTGTCCAACGCCGGCCGTGCGTAGTACAGCGCTCCCGGCAGCGGCAAGCCGAAAAGCACAATCGATTTCAGGTAATACCTATGTTGCTCGCTGAGCATGAGGGGATTCTAGCATGACCGACCGCAAAGAGCCGCTCGATACCGAGAAGGCGGAATACTGCCGCATGATAGCGGCGAAGCTCGACGAGGCCATGGAGAGGCCGGCGCGGGCGCTTGCCGCGGCGGACAGGAAGCTGCGCAGCCTCGACAAGGCGCTCGCCGCGGACGGCGGACCGGCGGCGAAGCTCAACAAGACGGCCTGGGCCGCGCCGTCCGCGGGCAGGGAGATCGCGCGCTTCGGGGCGGCGATTCGGCAAGAGGTTCGAGGCGTGTCGCCGGCCGCCGGCTACCGGCTATCGACGGCGCCACCTCGACCAGCCGCCCCGCGGCGGCCGCGCGGAGTGCGGCACGATGATCTGCTGTTCATCATCGGAGTACTGCTGGGACTCGTCATGATCGGGGAGTATCATCCCTGTTTCCGTAAATACGGAAATCGTCTTGAGCAGAGCGTATTCCAACCCCAGACAGCCGAAATAAGTGTAAAAAAACCAACCCAGGAACCCGAAGAAGTCTTGCCCGTTAGCTGTAGTGCCCAACTTCGGCCACACGGAGTACAGCGCCGGCAGCATCGGCAAGCCGTAAAACGCAATCGCCCAACCACGCGCCATCCCGCGACTGAATCCGGGAATCCTCCCGAGCAAAGCGAATTCCGCCCCCAGCCATATGCTGTAAGTGGCCGCACCTCTCCACAGAAGCTCGAACAACTTCACATCGTTAGTTTCGGCGAGCAGCCGCGACACCCGGTACAGCGTCGGC
Source organism: Bryobacterales bacterium (assembly GCA_965242705.1). Lineage (GTDB taxonomy): Bacteria > Acidobacteriota > Terriglobia > Bryobacterales > UBA6623 > CATQHP01. The sequence continues at coordinate 955,792 of OZ251486.1, read as the reverse complement.
AGCAACGGCAGGCCGTAAAGCGCAATCGATTTCAGGCAGCGCCTATGTTGCTCGCTGAGCATGAGGGGATTCTAACATGACCGACCGCAAAGAGCCGCTCGATATCGAGAAGGCGGAATACTGCCGCATGATAGCGGCGAAGATCGACGAGGCCATGGAGAGGCCGGCGCGGGCGCTTGCCGCGGCGGACAGGAAGCTGCGCAGCCTCGACAAGGCGCTCGCCGCGGACGGCGGACCGGCGGCGAAGCTCAACAAGACGGACTGGGCCGCGCCGTCCGCGGGCAGGGAGATCGCGCGCTTCGGGGCGGCGATTCGGCAAGAGGTTCGAGGCGTGTTGCCGGCCGCCGGCTATCGGCTACCGGCGGCGCCACCTCGACCAGCCGCCCCGCGGCGGCCGCTCGGAGTGCGGCACGATGATCCGCTGCTCATCCTCGGAGCACTGTTGGGCCTCTTCATGAGCGGAGATCAGTATATCGGCTGCCTTGTATATGCGGAGCCTCGCCTGCGTAGCAAATACCGCCAACAAGCATATGAGGTAAGCAAAAAAAAACTCACCCAGGAACACGAAGAAGTCTTGCAGATCGGCTATGGCGTCCCAATCCGGCCACGCGTAGTACAGCGCCGGCAGCAGCGGCAGGCCGTAAAGCGCAATCGATTTCAGGTAGTACCTATGTTGCTCGCTGAGCATGAGGGGATTCTAGCATGACCGACCGCAAAGAGCCGCTCGATATCGAGAAGGCGGAATACTGCCGCATGATAGCGGCGAAGCTCGACGAGGCCATGGAGAGGCCGGCGCGGGCGCTTGCCGCGGCGGACGGGAAGCTGCTCAGCCTCGACAAGGCGCTCGCCGCGGACGGCGGGCCGGCGGCGAAGCTCAACAAGACGGCTTGGTCGGCGCCGCCCGCGGGCAGGGAGATCGCGCGCTTCGGGGCGGCGCTTCGGCAAAAGGTTCGAGGCGTGTTGCCGGCCGCCGGCTATCGGCTACCGGCGGCGCCACCTCGACCAGCCGCCCCGCGGCGGCCGCTCGGAGTGCGGCACGATGATCCGCTGCTCGTCCTCGGAGCGCTGTTGGGCCTCTTCATGAGCGGAGATCAGTACATCGGCTGCCTTGTATATGCGGCCCCTCGCCTGCGCAGCAAATACCGTCAACAAGCATATGAGGTAAGCGATAAAAACCGCACCCAGGAACACGAAGAAGTCTTGCAGATCGGTTATGGCGTCCCAACCCGGCCACATGTAGTACAGCGCCGGCAGCAGCGGCAGGCCGTAAAGCGCAATCGATTTCAGGTAGTACCTATGTTGCTCGCTGAGCATGAGGGGATTCTAGCATGACCGACCGCAAAGAGCCGCTCGATACCGAGAAGGCGGAATACTGCCGCATGATAGCGGCGAAGATCGACGAGGCCATGGAGAGGCCGGCGCGGGCGCTTGCCGCGGCGGACGGGAAGCTGCGCAGCCTCGACAAGGCGCTCGCCGCGGACGGCGGGCCGGCGGCGAAACTCAACAAGACGGCCTGGGCCGCGCCGTCCGCGGGCAGGGAGATCGCGCGCTTCGGGGCAGCGATTCGACAATGGCCGGCGCAGCCCATCGAACGCGGCGGCGAGACGGCGGCGTTTCCCGAGGCGGCCGATGACCTGCGCCCGGCCGTCGGCGCGTCCGCCGATGCGGACGGCGGGCCGATGACGGAAACCGCCGCCGAACCGGCGCAGCCCCCCGCGTGGGACGCGGGGCGGACTCGCGGCCTTTGGAGCGGCGGCGGGGAAGCGTTCAGGCAGAGCCCGTACGCCGGTTTGAGCGGCTTCGAATTCGCCGAGAAGTCGGCCGCGATGACCGCGGGCGCAGCCGCGTGGTTCGGCGTGGACGCCGCCGAGATGGAGCAGGCCGCGCGGTTGTCGGGCGGCGGCTTGTCTCGGGACGGGATGGCTGTCTCCGAACAGTTGGCCGCGTTGGGCATGCTGCAGGCGGCGGGGATGAGCGGCAGCGAGTCGGCCGCGTCGCTGCAGGCGGTGCGCGAGGGGGCGGCCGAGGCGCAGCAGAGTTTCGTCGAAAAGGGTTACGCCGTTTGCGCGGTCGAGCCGGCTGCGGGCAAGCTGCGTCCGCTGGCCGACGTGCTCGACGAGATGCGCGAAGTTTTTCGCGAGGAGAGCGCGGCGCGCCGGAAGGCGCTTGTCCGCGAGGCCTACGGGCGGGAGGAGGCCGTGCGCGCGTTCGAGGCGCTCGGCGGGCAGGCCGCGGCGCTGCGCGAGGCGGCCGCGGCCCTCGAACGGGCGGCGCGGTCGGCCGCGCGGCGGCGGGAAGAGCCGCGTTGGGAAGACGCGGGCTCCGCTCCGCAGCGGTTGACAGATTCGACGCCGGAAGCCGCCGATGCGGGAGCGTCCGGCGCGTCCGCTGACGGCTATGGTTCCTCTTCTTTCCTGAACGATGCCAGATCGGTTGTTCAGTTGATCGAATGGCTGCAGAATCTTCGGGGGCGGAGATCTCCGAGGCGGGCGCCCGCCCGGGGCGGGAGTTCGGCCGGCTCGGGCGGGCGCGTCATTCTCGACTCGAGCGGCAGGCCGGCGCCCCTCAGCGGCAGGCCGGCGCCCCTCAGCGGCAGCCGCGGGGGCGGGGGCGGCCGCCGGCCGGCGCTCAGCGTCGGCAACCCGCTGCAGATCGCGGGCGGCAAGAGCCGGGGGGTTACCGCCCGCGCAGGCGGCGGGATCGCCGCGGCTGGGCGGGGGCTGCCGGTCAGTCTCGCCGCCGGCATGGCCGGCCAAGTCAGCCGCAGCGGCGGATTGCTTGCCGGCGGCGGACGGACCGCCAAGCAATTGGCCGGAACGTTCGGCCGCGCGAACTTGCTGGGCGCGGGCATTGCCGCCGTGGGCGCCTTGCCGACGCTCCTGGACGACGAGGCTTCCGGCGCGGAGAAAGCGCAGGCGGCGGGCGGCGCGGCGGGTCTTGTCGCCGGGGGCATGGCCGGGGCCAAGCTGGGCGCGTTGGCCGGCGCTTTCGGCGGGCCGCTGGGCGCGGCGGTGGGCGGAGTGCTGGGCGGCGCGGTGGGCTCGTTCCTTGGCGAAACCGCGCTGGAGTCGGCCGCGGACGCGGTTGCCGGCTTTCTCGGCTTCAGCGGCGGCGAGGGAAAGGCGGGCCGCGCTGCGCGCGGCGGTCACGGGTCGGCGGGTCGGGCCGCGCTGCGCGCGGCGGTCACGGGTCGCGAGTCGCGGGTCGGGCCGCGGGCGGATGCGGCGGGAACGTTGGCGGCGGCGCCGGCGGGTTTCGGCGGCGAAGCCCCGCGCCTTGCGGCTTTCGATGCGCCGACCCGCGGCCGCGGCGATGAGCGCGGCGGGACGATCGTTCACGCGCAGCAATACGGCGGCGTCCACGTGGGCGAATTGGTCATCCAGCAGCAGCCGGGCGAAGACCCGCGCAAGCTGGCCGACCGCGTCATCGACGAGATCGAGCAGCGCGCCGCGCAAGCGGAACGCGACGCGCTCTACGATATCGAGTGGGATTAGCGGGGCCGCGCCTTGCGGCGCGGCAGGGGTTAGGGGTTGGGGGTTGGGGGTTGGGGGTTAGGGGGCCGCGCCTTGCGGCGCGGCAGTCGCCGGCGGCTTTGCCGCGCCGCGTTTCACGCGGCGGTCACGAGTCGGCGGGTCGCGAGTCACGGGTCAAGCCGCGGCGGCAAAGCCGCCCGGCGCGCGCGGCGCAGACCGTTCACGGCCGGCGGACGGCGCGGAAAAACTTGCGCACGTCGGCGACGAAAAGCTCGGGTTCTTCCATGGCGGCGAAATGTCCGCCGCGGGGCATTTCGGTCCACTGGCGGACGTTGTAGCGGGTCTCGACCCACTTGCGCGGCGAGAAGAAGATTTCGCCGGGGAAGACGGCGACGGCGGTCGGGGTCTCGACGCGCGGGCGCCTGGGCTGGTTGCGCCGCGACTCGTAATAAAGGCGCACCGCGGAAGGCATCGTTTCGGTAACCCAGTAGATCATCGCGTTGGTGAGCAATTGATCTTTGCTGAACCGCGATTCCACGTTGCCTCCGCAATCGCTCCAGGCGCGGAATTTCTCGACGATCCAGGCGGCCAGTCCGGCAGGCGAATCGTTGAGGCCGTAGGCCAGCGTCAACGGCTTGGTTCCCTGGATGTTGCCGTAGGCGTTTTCTTTCGACCACCACTCGGAGCGCTTGCGCCAGCGGTCGAGTTCCCATTGCGGGACGCCTTTTTCGGGGTCTTCCATGCCGGCGGGCGGCCCGCCGCCGACCATGTTCAGGTGGATGCCGGCGACGCGGTCTTTGTCGAGAACGCCCAACCAGGCGGCCACTCCCGAACCCCAGTCGCCGCCCTGCGCGCCGTAGCGGGCGTAACCGAGCCGGGCCATCAATTCGGCCATGACGCGGGCAACGCGATCGACGCTGTAGCCGCGCTGCGCGGGCTTGCCGGAAAAGCCGTATCCGGGCATTGACGGCAGCACCAGATGGAAAGCGTCTTGCGCCTCGCCGCCGTGCGCGGCGGGGTCGGTCAGCGGCCCGACGACGTCCATGAACTCGCACACCGAGCCGGGCCAGCCGTGGGTGACGATCAGCGGCAGCGCGTCCGGTTGTTTCGACCGGACGTGAATGAAGTGCATGGGCAGGCCGTCGATTTCGGTTTGGAAATGCGGCAGCTTGTTGAGCTCGGCCTCGTGCTTGCGCCAGTCGTAGCTTGTCCGCCAGTAGGCGACAAGTTCGCGCATGTAGGCCGTATCCGCGCCGTAGTCCCATGCGGAGCCGGGAATCTGGTTGGGGAAGCGCGTCCGGCTCAGGCGGATTTGCAGGTCTGCGAGCGTTTCCTGGGGAACCCGGATGGTGAACTCGCGGATTGGCGCGTCCTGGGCGGCCAGAGACGCGGCGAGCAGCAAGTTTACAGGCAGCGTTCGCGGCATGGTATCCATTGAACCATGCCGGGGCGGCGAAAGGCCGCCGGCGCAGACGGCCCGCGGCGGGCGGCTACCACGCGAAGACCTTGCCCGGCTCGAGTTCGGCGACGGAGACGGCCGAGCCGGCGCCGAGCGCCCCGCGCAGCTTGGCCGGGGTTCCGGTGAGCACGGGAAACGTGCCGTAGTGCATGGGAATCACCGTTTTCGGCTGGAGAAATTCGCAGGCCAGGGCGGCCTCTTTCGGCCCCATCGTAAACAGATCGCCGATCGGCAGGAAAGCCAGCTCGGGGTCGTACAGCCGCTTGATCAACCGCATGTCGCTGAAGGCATTGGTATCGCCGGCGTGATAGAAGGCGCGGCCGTCCGGCTGCCTGACGACGAAGCCGGCCGGCTCGCCGGCATAGACGATGCGGCCGTCTTCGTAGATCGAGCTGCTGTGCTGGGCTTGCGTCATCGAGACGCGGACGCCCAGCGCGTGATGACAGCCGCCCTTGTTCATGCCCGTCACGTTCGCGGCGCCTTTCGCTTCGAGCCATTGGCCGATCTCGTAGTTGGCCGCGATTTGGGGTTTGAATTTTTCGGCGACAGCCAGCGCACTGCCGATATGGTCGGCGTGTCCGTGGGTGATGAGCATCAGATCGACGCGGTCGAGTTCCCAGCCTGCGGGGTACGAGGGGTTGCCCTCGAACCAAGGGTCGATCAGCACCGCGGGGCCGTCGGCGATTGCGATGTGAAAGGTGGAATGTCCGAGCCAAGTAATTTTCGTTGGCGCCATGGTATTTCTTACTCTCTGCCGGCAATGATTGCAGCGGGTTACGCGGAGCGGTTGCGGCGCGGGCGGCGGGATGCGGCGCCGGTTGCGGATTGGCGTTCGGAAGCGGGTTCTTTCGAGCGGGGCAGGCGGTTTGCGGGCAGCAGCGATTCGACGGCGCGGACGAGATCGCGGTGCTCGCGGGGCCCTTTGGCCAGGACGGCGTCCGCGCCCGTCGATTCGGGGGTCAGCGCCAAGCGCTCGGCGTAGCCCGACAACATGACGACCGGCAGATGCGGCGCCGCCGATTTCATGCGGCGAACCACATCGACGCCCGATACGTCGGGCATGCGGTAATCGGTGACGACCAAGTCGAACGGCTCGCCGGCGAGCGCCGCTTCGAAGCAGCGCAGCCCTTCGGCGCCGTTGTGCGCGGTGGCGACCTCGTATCCCCTTTCGTCGAGGATGCCCTTGCGCGCGGCCAGTCCGTGAGGGTTGTCGTCGATCAGCAGAAGCCGGCAACCCCTTTGTTTTTTCGCGGCGGGCAAGGTATCCGCCAAAGTATCCCGCCGCGCCGGAAAGCGTCAACAAGTTTGTAACTGCATTGAAACAAAAGAAATCGAGCGCTTGACAAATCCGCCGGCATGTGCCTCGCTCCCCGGATGGGGCGGTTATTCCACTTCCCGCGGGGCGGTGTAGCCCTTGCGCGCGATGATTTTGTACTTGATGCGCTTGTTCTTCTGGTTGGTGATGCGCAGTTCCTTGTTGGTTTTCGGATCGACGAGCCGGACTTCGATTTTGCGGAACGCGCCGTCGCGTTTGGTGTTCGACGGCTGGTAGGTTGCGGTGTACTGGTTGCGCATGAGGTAGTTGAGGCTCTGGAAGATCGTCCCGAATTGCCCGTAGAAGCGGGGGAAGAAGGCGAACCCGCCGGTTTCGTTGGAAAAAGTGCGCAATTGGTTGTCGGCCTGGAGCCAGCCGATGCGGGTCAAGCCGCTGACGTAGCCGTAGGAATCCATCAATTCCTTGAGCATCTGGCCCAAGCCGATGGAGTGGACGGTGACGCCCGCCTCCTGAACGATTTTGCGCGCCTGGTTGTAGTTGAGCTTGCTGAACGTATCTTCGCCGCTGGAGAGCAGCACGACGGACTTGCGCCCTTCGATTCCCTGCATGCGCCGCACCGTGTCGGCGAGCGCGTCGAAAAGGTTCGATTCGCGGTAGGCGGCGATGCGCATGCGCTGGAGCGCTTGGTGGATTTCGCGGCGGTTCTGGGTGAAATCGGCGAGGATTTCGGGGCGCAGATCGTAGGCGATGACGGCGACCCAGTCCTCGGGCCGCAGCGTCTCGACGAAGCCGTAGGTGGCCGTCAGCGTCTGGTACCACGTTTCCGACCAGTATTGCTGCCAGCGGTTGCTGAACTCGACGAGCAGGGCGACCGTCGCCGGCGCCTCGGTCTGGCCGAGGCCGATGATTTTTTGCGGCGCGCCGTCTTCGAGAATCTGGAAGTTCCCGGCCGGTATGCCCGGAATGAATTGGCCCTTGCTATCGACGACGGCGATATCGACGGTGACGACGTTGGTATCGGCCGAAAAGATAGGCTGGTCTTCGGGGACCCGATTGGGGGCGCGGCTCGGCAGGCGGGGCAGTTCGGTCGGCGAATCGGGCCGCGCTGTGCGCGGCGGTCGCGGGTCGGCGGGTCGCGAGTCGCGGGTCGGGCGGCGGGGCCGCGGCCCGACGGGGCCGGAAACTTGCGCCTCGACAAGGGCGGCTGCGATGCAGGCCGCCGCCAAAAGGATCGTTCCACGGCGGGGGCCGCGCCTTGCGGCGCGGCAGGGGTTAGGGGGGGCCGCGCCTTGCGGCGCGGCAGGGGTCAGGGGTTGGGGGTTAGGGGTTAGGGGGGGCGGCGCTGCTGTTCCACGGCGCCGGGCCGCCGGCCCTGGTTTGCGCATTTTCGTTGTCCTCCGCGGAAAAGAAGACGCTGCGAAGATAGACTCCGCAGCGGCCTCGAAAGTTTCCCCTCTTATGGTAACGGGCCGCGCCTGACGGCGCGGCGGACGGGGGTCGGGCCGCGCGCGGCGATCGCGATAGAATTGAGTCTGGCCGTCATTGGCCAAGAAAGAGGAGAACGAACAGTGATCAGACTGATTGCCATGCTTTGCGGTTTTGCCGCTTGGGGGGGGCGCAAGCGATTCCGATATTCATTGACGAGCCGGAGGAAACCGCTTTCGACGAAAAGTCCGTTTGGGGCACGGCGGACGCAACCGGCGCACTGATGGGTTCCATCGGCAAGTTTGCGAAGAAACTCCAGCTTGTCGAAAACCGCGACGACGCTTGCTACGTCATCAAGAGCAAGGCGAGGATCAGAAACAAGCGGCAAAGCACTGCGAGCGAGCTCTTCGTTGGGAGACGCGCCCACGCCTTTGTTGCCGCCCGCGCTGTTGACAGCGCCGGCAAGATCGTTTTCTCCGATGAGGCGAAGGACACTTCGCGCCTCATGGGGTGGACCGTTGGTGACTGGAACAAGCAGGGAATGGCAAAGGCAACCGACAGGCTGGCAAAGCGGATGAACAAGGAGCTCAAGCGGCTCGGCTGTTCTTCAGACCAGTAACCTGCAGAGCGCCTGCTTACCGAACGGCAGGCGCTTTGCCGGGCGGCGTTGCCGCTTCGATCGCGTCGGCCAGGTCGGCGATTTCGAGGCGGCCGTCGAGGTCGGAAGCGGCAAGGCGATGGAGCGGCCTTCCCCGGTTGTCGAACACCAACAGGGCGGGCAAGCCGAAAACGCCGATCTTTTCCAGGGCTGCGCTCAGCGGCTGTTTCCAGGCGTAATGTTCGACGCTTTCCGTCCCGCTCAGGTCGAGCGCGGCAAGGTCTTCGGCGTCTTCCACGATGCAAACCGCGGCCATGTCCATTTTGGCGCCGCGCTGCCTGGCGAGGCGGTCGAAGGCCTGCAGCAACGGCAAGCGCCCGCGGCGCCACGGCGCCCAGAAGAGCAGCGCCGCCGGCCGTCCGGAGGCCGCCCGCGCATCGGGCGTCCAGTCCGCCCGGACTTGCGCGAATTCCGCGCGCGGCGCGCAAGCAGGGCAACCGAGCGCGGCCAGGGCGAGCAGCCAAGCCGGGCCGCGCTTCGCGCGGCGGTCACGGGTCGGCGGGTCGGGCCGCGCTGTGCGCGGCGGTCGCGGGTCGCGAGTCGCGGGTCGCGGGTCAGGGGGCTGCTGCTTCGGATCAATTGATCTGCTCCGCGTCTTCCGCCGGGCTTTCAGCACGGGCCGCTAACTTGCCGACTTGAGCTTGAAGTTGTAGATCAATTCGGTGCGTTCGTCGAAAGTCGAGATCGTCCGCGTCTTCGATTCCTTTCCCGCGGCGATCGCTTTCAATTCGTAATCGACGTTCAGGTCGAGGCCGTGGAAATAGAAGCCGCCGTTGTCGTTGGTATGGAACGATTTGACCGCCAACGTTTTCGTGTTTTTCAACTGGACGACGGCGCGCAGGCCTTCTTCGGCCTCGTCCATCACCTGGCCTTTGACCGAGCGGGTGGGTTTTTCCTTCGGCTTTTTCTTGCCGAAGCCCGGAAACTGAGCGGAAGCGCCCGGCGGCGTCAGGGCGGCGGCCGGCAGCAGGGCGAGCAGGCAGCGGCGGGACAGCATCATGACTTCCTTATCTTAATCGACGGCGCGGTCATTTTCCGGGTTTCAGGATGAGATTGGCGGTGGCCTGCTCCATGCCGTAGATTTTGACTGTGCGCCGGCCTTTTTCGAATTTCCGCGCCGAAGCGGCGACGACGTACGTTGCCTCGCCGGCGGGGACGCGGACGCGGTATTCGCCGCGGTAGTTGGTCGCGGCTCTGTATTTCTTTTTCGGCGCAGCCTCGTTATAAACCACGATTTTCGCGCCGGGCAGCGAAAGCCCCGATTGCTGAAACACCGTTCCGAAGATGACGGCTTCGGGCTGCCGTTTCTTTTTTCCTCGAGCGCAGACCGGCAGCGCGGCAAGCAGCAGCAGCGATCGGCGCGGAAGTTTCTCTGAAACACGCATGGGGTTTTGTTTTTTCATTCCGAATCGTCGTCCGGTTGCGGGCGGCGGCCGGTCCAGACTTCGCGGACGCGGTCGGATCCGTTGAGAAACGCATTGCGGAAGTCTTGCGGGGCCGCGGCCGCCGCGGCGCGGGCGGCGTGGAGCACCCAGGGCGCCAGCTTCGACTCGGCCACCGTCTGCGCGGCGCCCGGGAACGGGCGAAAGGCGATGACGGCGAGCAGAACCGCCGCCGCGGCAAGCAGCCCCCGCAACAGTCCGAACGCGGCGCCGAGCAGCCTGTCGAACCAGCGCAGCCCGGCGAAACCCCAGACCTTGACCAAGCTCCAGGCGAAGACGGCGCCGGCAAGCAGGCAGCCCGTGAAGATGAGCAGGAACGCCGCGCAGGCGGCCAACCGCGGTTCTTCGACGTAGGGCTGCAACTCCAGAGCGAGGCGGTCGTACCACCACATCGCCAGGAAGACGCCGATAATCAACGCGGCGATGCGCAGCAGTTCGCGGGTCGCGCCGTTGAGCACGGCGCCGAACACCGAGAGCAGCAGTATCCCGCCGATTAGGGCGTCGATCCAATTGACATCCAGGTTCAAGGCTGCGCGGCCTCCGCGGAAGGGGTCAGGGGGAGTCCGCGCCGGGCGGATCGATCCGCCGGCGCTTATGCGTTGGAAAAGCCCCCGCCATCCCGGCGGCGGCGGCGGGGGCGGCGCCGGCCGGCGCGCGGATTCCCCGGCAGCAGTGGACGAAGGCGGGCGGGACGTTGCGCCAGACGATGCATGAATCGACGGTCTCGAACCAGCAGTCGAGCACGGAACGCACGTTGAAGTTCACCGGCCGGCCGTCGGTCCAGCGGAAGCTCGAAAGATACTGGTATTGCGTGAACGCGCCGCCGGCGGCGAGAAACGGCGCGAGACCGCGGAAAATCGAAGCGATCCGCTGCTCATCCATCAATGTCATGCCCAACGACGAGACGACGCCGTCCACGCGGCGGATGCCGCGTCTGCGCAATTCACCGGCGGCGGTTTCCGCCCCCGCCTCGACGATCTGCAAACGGTCGTCGTCGATCGAACCGCGCAGGTAACGGATGAAATCGGGGTTGATTTCGAAGGCCAGCAGGAGCGAGTCCCGCGGCAGAAAATCGAGCAGCTCCCGCGTCATGGCGCCCGTGCCCGGCCCGAGTTCGACCACCGTTCCGGGGCTTTTCGAGCGCAGCGGCTCGACCATGGCGCGCACGAGCCGGCGGGAGCTGGGAACGAACGCGGCCGTCGATTGGAAGTTCGTCAGCGCTTGATGGGCAAAGGTAGCGAGGCTCATGGAAGCGATGGTCGGGGCTGCCCGCTGCGCCGTTCGTTGGGCGATTCATGATACCACACGGGGGCCGCCGCGGGCTACGATGAAGAACGCGCGCGGCATGTCCACGCAACGCATCTACGACTACATGCGCTCGCGCAGGGGCGAGATCGTCGCCTGCATCCGCGGGCTTGTCGAGATCGAGTCGCCTACCGCGGACAAGGCCGCCGTGGACCGCGCGATGGACCGCGCGGCCGAGGCCGCCGAGGGCATGGCCTCGATTACCCGTTACGCGCAAGCCGACCGCGGCGATCATTTGCGCATCGCGTTCGATATTCCCACGAAAGGCGAGGGGCAGGTGCTGGGGCTGGGGCATCTGGATACGGTCTGGGAAATCGGCACGCTCGCGCGCATGCCCTGGCGTGAAGAAAACGGGCGTCTGCGGGGTCCCGGCGTTTTCGATATGAAAGCCGGGGTTGCCTACTTCCTTTTCGCGGCGAAGGCGCTGCGCGATCTCGGCATCCGCGCCGAGCGGCGGTTCGTCGTCCAACTCAACTCCGACGAAGAGATCGGCAGCCCGACGTCGAAGCCCTTCACCGAGGCCGAAGCCCGGCGCAGCGCCGCCGTGCTGGTTGCCGAGCCCGGCGCCGGACTCGACGGCAGGCTGAAAACTGCGCGCAAGGGCGGCGGCGTTTTCCGCGTCAGCGTACGCGGGCGGGCGGCGCACGCGGGCCTCGATTTCGCCGCCGGAGCAAGCGCCGTGGTCGAGTTGTCGCGCCAGATCGAGCGCATCGCGTCGTGGACCGACCTGGCGCAAGGCGTCACCGTCAATCCTGGCGTAGTGCAGGGGGGAACGGCCTCGAACGTTGTCGCCGAAGAAGCGTGGGCGCAGGTGGACGCGCGCGTCCCGCGCAAAGATCAGGCGCTCGAGATCGAGCGGCGCTTCGCCGCGCTGGCGCCTTTCGACGAGCGCTGCGCGCTGCGCGTTGACGGGGGGCTGAAGCGCCCGCCGCTCGAACGCACGGAAGACGTCGCGCGCCTTTACACCGTCGCCAGGGAAATCTCCGCCGAGATGGGCATCGACCTCGGCGAAGCGTCGGTCGGCGGCGGGTCGGACGGCAACACGACGGCCGCGCTGGGCATTCCGACCCTCGACGGACTGGGCGCCGTGGGCGAAGGCGCTCACGCCCTGAACGAAAGCATCCTCGTCGAGCGCATCGCCGATCGCGCGGCGCTCATCGCCGCGCTGGCCGCCCGGCTGTAGCTTTCTCTCGCGGCGTCGGCGCTTCGCGGTTCATTCTTCGCCGGATGCTCTGCCGCGCCCCCGCGCGAGCAGCCGCAGCTTGACCGCTACGGCCAGCAGCGCCGCCAGGAAGCCGAGCAGCGTGATCGGCGGCAGCGAACCCGGCCACGTAGAGAGATCGAACCAGCCCTTCCAGCCCATGGCGAACGTGTGGCCGCAAGCCAGCGCGAGCGCCCAATAGCCCATGCGCTGGGCGCGCAGCCAGCGCGGTCCGCCCAGAGCTTCGTACATGTGCGGCAGCGTCGTCACGGCGGGGAAAAACAGGCAGCCGATGGCCAATACGCCGAAAAGAAAGGTCATCTCGCCGGTCAGATTCATCTTGCCGGATTCGTGAAAGAACTTCTCGTAGTAGGCCGGGGAGAGCATCACGAAGCCCATGAAGATGTGCATGGCGATCAGCGCGAAGCCCGTCAAACCGAAGAACTTGGCCATGGCCCGCCGCCGCCGCGCATCGCCCGGGCAGGGGTCGAACAGCTTGCCGACCAGATACGACAGCGCAACAAAGATGACTCCGCTCAGGGCGAACGACTTGTTCACGATGTAAAGCGGCAGGTGTATCCACTCGACGCCCTTGAACACGTTGTAACGAACGATCGCGTACAGCAGGCAGCAGCCCCACAGCAGGACGACCCAGCGGACGCGCAGACCTGCGGGCAGGCGCACGTCCGAACCCGGATTCATGCGCCGGCCGCCGGCCGCCGGGGGGATGGAACCGGAATTCGGCATTGGCTAGAGCGTACCCGAAACGGAAGGCCCGCGTCCAGCGGGGCCGTTGCGCCGCGGGCGCCGGCGAATCGTTTCGGCCGCGGAAACGGCGTGGTTGACAGGCCGCGGCGGAAAAAAGGCGCAATGGTTTTTTGTTGCAGGGTTGAAACGAGGCGGCGGACAATGAGAAGAGGTCAGCCCGTCAGCCCGTCATAATAAGGAGAAGCGCGATCGCAGCGCCTTCCTTTTCGCGGAGTTTCCTTTTCGTGTTCTCATCTCTCCGCGCCCTGCCGTCCCGCGCCGCCGTCTCGGCGGCGTGGGCTGTGACTGCTCTGGTCGCGCCGGCCACTGCACAGGAAACGAACATTTGGACGACCGCTACGGTCGCCGGCGGGAACGTCAACGACGGCGGCCCTGCGACTTCGGGACGGCTGTACAGCCCCTGGGGCGTGGCCGTGGATGCTGCGGGCAACTTGTACATTGCCGATAGGGAGAACGACCGCATCCGCAAGGTGGATGCATCCACGGGGAATATCTCCACGGTTGCGGGAACGGAGACCGGCGGTTACCGCGCGAGCGACGACGGCGCCGCGGCGACGGCGGCACAACTCCGCTACCCCTACAGGGTGGCGGCGGACGGTTCGGGCAACCTGTACATCGCCGATACGTGGAACAACCGCATCCGCAAGGTGGATGCCGCTACGGGGATTATTACCACCATTGCGGGAGGCGGCTCGGCGTTGGGAGACGGCGGCCCGGCGACCTCGGCGCAACTCGACTTCCCCCACGGCGTAGCCATGGACGCTTCAGGCAACCTGTATATCGCCGATTGGAACAACCACCGCATCCGCAAGGTGGACGCCGCGGGCAATATCTCCACAGTAGCGGGAACCGGAACTGTGCCGGGCGACTACAGCGGGGACGGGGGCGCGGCCACGGCGGCGCAACTCGACCAGCCCTCCGACGTGGCGGTGGACGCTTCAGGCAACCTGTACATCGCCGACAGTGACAACAACCGCGTCCGCAAGGTGGATGCCGCTACGGGGATTATTACCACGGTTGCGGGAACGGGAACGGGCGGCTTCAGCGGAGACGGCGGCCCGGCGACTTCGGCGCAAATCCGCTACCCCGGCAGCGTAGCGCTGGACGCTTCAGGCAACCTGTACATTGCCGCCAACCACCGCATCCGCAAGGTGGATACGGCGGGCGTGATTACCACGGTCGCCGGAACGGGGACGCAAGGCTACAGCGGAGACGGAGGCGCGGCCACTTCGGCGCAAATCCGCTACCCCAGCAGCGTAGCGCTGGACGCTTCAGGCAACCTGTACATCGCCGATGGCAATCACCGCATCCGCAAGGTGGATGCATCCACGGGAAATATCTCCACGGTAGCGGGAACGGGGGTGCAAGGGTTCAGCGGAGACAACGGCCCGGCGACTTCGGCCCAATTCAACTGGCCCAGCGGCGTAGCCGTGGACGCTTCAGGCAACCTGTACATCGCCGATGGCAACAACCGCATCCGCAAGGTGGATGCCGCTACGGGGATTATTACCACGGTTGCGGGAACGGGAACGGGCGGCTTCAGCGGAGACGGCGGCCCGGCGACTTCGGCGCAACTCCACTATCCCCGCAGCGTAGCGCTGGACGCTTCAGGCAACCTCTACATCGCCGATTGGTTGAACAACCGCGTCCGCAAGGTGGACGCAGAATCGGGGACGATTTCCACCATCGCGGTGCGTACAGTGACTCCAACGTGGTTGTTCGTCCCCCTCGGAGTGGCTGTGGACGGCGCGGGCAACGTTTACATCGCCGATACGCGCAACAACCGCGTCCTCCGCGCGGCGGCGCTGCCGCCGCTGCCGTCGAATCCGCAAGCGCCGGGGCGCGTCATCGAAGACGTCGGCGGGGACGGGACGCCCGGCGGCGACGGGGACGGCGGACCGGCTGCCAACGCGCGCGTGAACAGTCCTTCCGGCGTGGCGATAGACGGCGCGGGCAACGTCTATATTGCCGATACGCGCAACAACCGCGTACGCAGGATCGACCCCGACGGAATCATCGATGAATTCGCGGGGGATGGGACGGCAGGATTCGGCGGGGACGGCGGCGCCGCCGTTGACGCGCAACTGAAAGGACCCAACGGCGCAGCGGTGGACCGGTCGGGCAACGTGTACATCGCCGATACGCGCAACCACCGCATCCGCAAGGTCGATGCCGCGGGCAACATTTCCACCATCGCGGGCACGGGCGCGGCCGGGTTCGGCGGGGACGGCGGCGCGGCGGCGGCTGCGCAGTTGAACAACCCCTACGGCGTTGCCGCGGACGGCGGGGGCAACATCTACATCGCCGACACGGGCAACCACCGCATCCGCAAGATCGATGCCGACGGCAACATTTCCACCGTCGCGGGCACGGGGACGGCAGGCTACAGCGGGGACGGCGGCGCGGCAGCCGCGGCGCAGTTGAACAGCCCTTACGGGGTGGCCGCGGACGCGGCGGGCAACGTTTATATCGCCGACAGCGGAAATGACCGCATCCGCCGCGTGGATCGGGCGGGGCAGATTACCACCTTCGCCGGAGGCGGGGCTTCCGGCGGAACGCCGCTGTCGTACCGCGGCGGCTTCGCCGGCGGCGCTGCGGCGTCAGCGCAAGGCGGACGGCGGGGCATACGGGCTACGGCGATCCTTCTGGAGCGCCCTTCGGGAGTCGCGTTGGACGGCGCGGGCAACGTCTATATCGCCGACAGCGGCAACAACCGCATCCTCAGGGTGGGCCGGCTGGGCGAGGTAACCGCGGAGGCGGAAAGCAGCGGTTCCGCGGGAGGGGATCGGTTGGACAACCCGTGGGGACTGGCGGCGGACCGTTCGGGCGGGGTGTACTTTACCGACCGCGGCAATCACCGCGTGCGCAGTCTGCGGCTGCGGGAGCCGGCCGGTACGGGGCGGCCGCAGCCGGAGTTTGGGCCGGCGGTGCGGGCGCGGACGTCCGCCTTGTCGTTCGTCATGGAGGAAGACGCCGCGGCATCGCCGCAAACCGTCGTGTTGTACGCCGAGGACGAGGCGGCGGAGTTCGAGTTGCGGCCGAGCGCGCGCTGGCTGTCGGTTTCGCCGGCGCGGGGCAGGTTGGCCGCGGGCGCGGAGACGACGATAACGGTGACGGTCGATCCGACCGGGCTGCGCCTGGGGGCGCATAGCGGGCGGCTGTACGTGCGCGCCGGGGGGCGCGTCTCGGCGCAGGTGCGGGTGACGCTGGAAGTGCGTCCCGGCAGCGGGCCGGCGGTATCGGAAAACGGCGGCGTGGTCAACGCGGCGCGGATGAGCGCCTACGGCGAGCCGGGACTGTTCGGACCGCAGTTGCTGCCGTTGGCGCCGGGTTCGATCGTGGAGATTCGCGGACGCAATTTCACGGAAGGCGAGTCGTTCATGGCCGAGGGCTTTCCGCTGCCGACGATGCTGGGCGGGGCGCGGGTGCGGATCGACGGGCGGGCGGCGCCGTTGTTCTCCGCAAGACCGGAGCGCATTACGGCGCAGTGGCCGTCGGGCGTCCCGGCGGAGGGCGCGGCGTCTTCGTTCGCCTCGGTGGTCGTGGAGGCGGCGGACGGCGCGAGCAGTTATCCGCGCCTCTTCCACGCTGCGGCGTATGCGCCGGGCGTTTTTACGGCTGCGGGAACGGGCGCGGGTCAGGGGTCGGTCGTATTCGCGGGGACATCGGATCTGGCCGCGCCGCGGGGCTACAGCGGCGGGAGCCGTCCGGCGCGCGCGGGAGACATCGTGGAGATTTACGCCACGGGTTTGGGAGCGTTGGAGCCGCCGTTGGCCGACGGAGAAGCGGCGGACGGGGACGTGCTGCGGCGTGCGGTTGCGCCGGTGCGGGTATGGATCGGCGGTTGGCCTTTGGCGCCGGAGGACGCGCCGTTCGCGGGCGCCGCGCCCGGGCTGGTCGGGGTCAACGTGATTCTGGCGCGAGTGCCGCCGGGACTCGCGCCGTCCGATGCGTCCGAAGTGCGCATCGCCGTCGGCGGCGCCGAGAGCCAACCCGGCGTCACTATTGCCGTCGAATAACGGCGTACGCCGTTATTCGACGGGTCGCGAGTCACGGGTCAAGAGTCGCGGGCAGCGATCGCCGAGCCGGCGGCGTGGAAATCAGTCCTTTTCGTCTTCGGCGCGGATGCCGAGAGCCTTCATCTTGCGGTAGAGGTGGCTGCGTTCGAGGCCGAGCGCCGCGGCGGCGCGGGTAACGTTCCATTCCGTCGATTCGAGCGTACGCAAAACGTAGTCGCGCTCGTAGGCCTTGCGCGCCTCTTCGAGGCTGGTGAAGCCCGACGACTCTGCGCGGGCGCTGCGTTCGCGGCGCTCGAACAGCGAAATTTGCGCCGCGCCGATCGGCCCTTGCGGGTTCATGATGACGATGCGCTCCATCAGGTTGCGCAACTCGCGGACGTTTCCCGGCCAGGGCTGCGCCGTGAGCGGCTCAAGGACTTCCGGCGGCAGGCGGCAGGCGCGGCGGCCGTAAGCCCGCGCGAACTCGTCGAAGAAATGCTGCGCGAGCACGGGGACGTCCTCGACGCGCTCGCGCAGCGGCGGCACGTAGAACGGGACGACGTTCAAGCGGTAGAAAAGGTCTTCGCGGAAATTGCCGCGTTCGATCTCGCCTTCGAGGTCTTTGTTGGTGGCCGCGATGACCCGGACATCGACTTGCACGGCGCGTCCTGAGCCGACCGGCTCGAAGCGCTGCTCATCGAGCGAGCGCAGCACCTTGGACTGGGTTTTCAGGCTCATGTCGCCGACTTCGTCGAGGAACAGCGAACCGCCGTCGGCCTGCTGAAACTTGCCGATCTTGTCTTCGCCGGCGCCGGCGAACGCCCCTTTCGCATGGCCGAACAACTCGCTCTCGATCGCCTCTTCGGGAATCGCCGCGCAATTCACCACGACGAAGCTTTCCTGCGATCGCTTGCTCTTGGCGTGGAGCGCCCGCGCCACGAGCTCTTTGCCGCTGCCGCTTTCGCCGAAGATCAGCGCGCGGCCGTTGGTCGGCGCCATCAGGTCGATTTGTTGGCGCAGCGCCTTCATGGGGATCGAGTCGCCCAGGATGCGCCGCCGCGAGCGCGCCTCGGCCTCGAACTCGCGGTTGCGCACCGCCAACCGCCGATGATCGAGGGCGTTGCGCACGGCCACCGTCACCTTGGCGATGGAGAGCGGCTTTTCGAGAAAATCGAAGGCGCCCAGCTTCGTCGCGCGCACCGCCGTTTCGATATTGCCGTGCCCGGAAATCATGATGACGACGGGCATGCGCGACGGGTCGAGTTTCGTGATGCGTTCGAGCGTTTCGAGGCCGTCGATGCCGGGCAGCCAGATATCCAGCAGGACGACAGGAAACGCGCGCGCGGCCAGCCGTTCGAGGCAGGCTTCGCCGGCGGCGGCGGATTCGACTTCGTAACCCTCGTCTTCGAGGATGCCGGTCAGCGTTTCGCGGATGCCGGGCTCGTCATCGACAACGAGAATGCTGCCTTTCGATCGCGGGTTCAAGCGGCGGCTCCCTTGCTTTCGGGAACCCTGCCGCCTACCGTCGGCAACTCGACGATGAAGCGCGAGCCGGTCGGCCGGTTGTCTTCCACGCGGATGGAGCCGCTGTGGTCGGCAACGATGCGCTGGACGATCGGCAGGCCGAGGCCGGTCCCGCGCTCTTTGGTCGAGAAATAGGGCAGGAAGAGTTTTTGCTTGTCTTCGGCTGAAATGCCCGGGCCGGAGTCGGCTATGACCATCTCGACGGTGTCCGCATTGAGGCCGGCGCCGGTCGAAACCGAGATTTCCTTGACCCAACAGCCTTCGACCGCCTCGGCGGCGTTGTCGATCAGATTGACGATGACCCGCTTGATCGGCTCGGGGTCGATCAGCGCATCGGGCAGATCCGCCGCCGCGTCCAGGCGCAGCTTGATGCCCGGCAGACGCCCTTCGAACACGCCCGCGGCGCCGCGCACGACGGCGTTGAGATCGGCGCCTTCGGGCCGCAGCGCAGGGAACCGCGCCAAGTCGGAAAACTCGTTGACCAGGGTTTTCAGCGACTGCACTTCGCGGGCGATGGCGCCGATCGATTGATCCAGGCGCTTGCGCACGGCGTTGCGCTCGTCCGCGTCGAGCGCTTCGTTGTAGCGGGTCAGCAGCCTGTCGATGCGTTCCGCGGCCAGAGCGATCGGCGTAAGCGGGTTCTTGATCTCGTGCGCCAAGCGCCGAGCCACTTCCTGCCAGGCCGCCGACCGCTGCGCGCGGACGATTTCCGTCGTATCCTCGAACACCACGACGAAGCCGTGGTCGGCCGCTTCGGGATCGAGCGACGACACCGTTACGCTCAGGTTCAGGATGCGGCCCAGGCGCTCGATCTCGAAATCGCGGTTGGCGATGCCGGTGCGCCGCGCCCGCTTGAGCGTATGCTCGAAGGCCGGCCGGTCCGCCGCCGAAAACAGATCGCGGATGTCGGCCGCCCGCGCAACCGGCTTCGGCGCGAAAATCTGCGCCGCCGATTCGTTGAATTTCAGGATTTCGCCGTTGTCCGCTACGGAAATCACCCCCGGCGTAATGCTCTCGAGGATCGCGTCGATGAACCGCCGGCGCGCGTCGAGTTCCGTGTTGGCCAGTGCCAATTCCCGATTGCTGCGCTTGAGCTCGTCGGTTTTTACCTCCAGCGTGCGGCCCATCTTGTTGAATGCTTCAACCAAGCCGGCCAACTCGTCCATCGCCGGCGTCTTCACGCGGTAATCGAGATGGCCGCGGGCGAATTCGCCGGTCGCCGTGACCAGCGCCTCGATCGGACGGATGATCTGCTTCGACGCGAACAGCGCCAGCCATACCGCGACAAAGGCCGCGAACAGCGTAATCAGCGCCAGCTTGTACGCGGACGACCTCCAGATCAGCGGGCGTTCGCCCTCGAGCCGCTGCCATTCGGCGAACTGCGCCTGCATCAGATTTTGCCGGCGCAAGATCTCGTCGGGAATGCTCCAGGCGACCAGGGCGCTGCCGATCGCGGCGCCTTGCGCGTAGATCGGCGCCGCGGCGAACACCATGTCGGAGTCGATGCCTGACGCCCGCCCATCTGCGGCCGACCGCGGGATGCGCCGGTTTGCCGGGCCGTCCGCCGTCCCGTCCTGAAAAATTTCGACCGCGGGCCGCCGCGACCCGGGCGGCAGCAAGGCCAGATACTCCGCGGCGATTTGCCGCGCCAGACGGCGCAATTCCTCCGAGGCCTCGCCGGCGGTCAGCGCCGCGGCGGCCGCCGGATTCGCGGCCAGCGCCGCGGCGTCGTTTTGCGTCTTGCGCAGGATTACGTCGTTGGCGTGGGCCGCCACTGCCTGGGACGCCCGCAGCATCTCGACCGTCGGCTGACTGAACCACTTGTCCACGTTGCGGTTGAGCAAGACGATGGAGTAGGTGACATGCACGGCCAGAGGAACCACCGAAAGCGCCAGCGCCGCGACGACGAGTTTGGCCTTGATGTGCGAGCCGAGCTTGTTCTGGCGGCGCTCGACGTAAACCTTGAGCAGGTTGCGCCCCACCAGAAACGCCAGCGCGATGGAGCCGATGACGACAAGGGTCGATACGCCCCAGAGAACGAACGTGTCGGTGGCGTTGTCGGGACGGAAATCGCCGAAATCGAGCGAGGTCTGCCAGAAAGACAGGCCGAGCAGCGCCAGCAGGACCAGCCCCGAGGCGATCAGCGAGAACAGATGCCCGCGCTTCGACATCCTGCGGCTATTCTAACTTGCCGCGCCGTTGACCGGCCTTTCGGCTCTCTGGAAAGATAAGTTGCAGGATGAGCGAAGCGCGGCAGGAAACCGTCCTCGGGCTGGTGCAAATGGCCTGCGGCGCTTCGACGGAAGGCAATCTCGAGGCGGCGTTGGAACGCATCGACGAAGCCGCCCGGCGGGGCGCGAAAATTGTCTGCCTGCCGGAGCTTTTCAGATCGCAATACTTCTGTCAGGAAGAAAACGCCGATCTGTTCGACTTGGCGGAGCCGATTCCGGGGCCGACCGTCGAAGCGCTCTCCGGCGCGGCGAAGCGCCGCGGGGTCGTGATTGTCGGCTCCGTTTTCGAGCGCCGCGCCGCCGGCGTCTATCACAACACCGCGGTCGTGCTCGGCGCCGACGGCGAGTTGCTGGGCATCTACCGCAAGATGCACGTCCCCGACGACCCGCTTTATTACGAGAAGTTCTATTTCACGCCGGGCGACCTCGGCTTTCGGGTCTTCGCCACGCCTTTCGGGCGCATCGCGCCGCTGATCTGCTGGGACCAGTGGTATCCCGAGGCGGCCCGGCTGGCCGCGCTGGCCGGCGCCGAAATCCTGGTGTACCCGACGGCCATCGGCGGGCATCCCGGCGAAAAGGAAGAGTGCGTCGGGCGGCAGCGCAGCGCCTGGCGAACGATGCAGCGCGCGCACGCCGTCGCCAACGGCGTATTCGTTGCCGCGGTCAACCGCGTCGGCCTCGAAAAGCCGTTGGAAAACTCGCCGGCCCGTCCGGCGGACTACCGCGGGCTCGAGTTCTGGGGCCGCTCTTTCGTTTGCGGGCCGCTGGGCGAGATCGCCGCCGAGGCGGGCTCCGGCCCCGAGCTGCTCATCGCCGGCTGCAACCTGGCCGATATCGAGTACACCCGCCGCGGCTGGCCGTTCCTGCGCGACCGGCGCATCGACGCCTACGCCGGCCTTGCCAAGCGAGTCCTCGATTGACCGCCCGCAAGCAGCCTCAGTGGCGCATGCCCGCCGAGTGGGAACCCCACGAAGCGACCTGGATCGTTTATCCGCGCAACGCCCGCGACTGGCCCGGCAAGCTCCCTGCCGTGCGCTGGGTTTATGCCGAGATCGTCCGCCTGCTGCACCGTCGGGAAACGGTTTGTCTGGTCGTGCAGGACGCCAAGGCAAGAGAGACCGCCGGGCGCTTGCTGCGCCGCGCGGGAGTCGATGACGGCCGCTTGCGATTCATGGCGCAGCCCACCGACCGCGCTTGGGCGCGCGATTCCGGCCCCACTTTCGTCACCGACGGCGAGAGGCCGGGCGCGGTCTGTTGGCGCTTCAACGCATGGGCGAGATACGCCGACTGGCGGCGCGACGCAACTTTGGGCACCGCCGCCGCCCGGCGAGCCGCGGCGCTGCCGCTGACGCCGCGGGCGCGGGGCAAGGCCGTCGTCATGGAAGGCGGCGCCATCGACGTCAACGGCCGGGGAACCCTGCTGGCCGCGGAGGAATGCCTGCTCTCCGGCGGACGCCAAGCGCGCAACCCCGGCCTTGACCGCGGCGATATCGAGCGGGTCTTCGCCGACAATCTGAGCGCGCGCAAGGTTCTCTGGCTGGGCAAGGGCATCGCGGGCGACGACACCGGCGGCCATATCGACGACGTTGCCCGGTTCGTCGCTCCGGCAACGGTCGCCGCCGCGGTCGAGACCAACCCGAAAGACGAAAACCATGCGCCGCTCAAGGAAAATCTGAGACGCCTGCGGTCGATGACCGATCAGGACGGCCGTCCGCTCGAAGTGGTCGAGCTGCCCATGCCCCGCCCGCTCTATTTCAACGGCGTCCGCCTGCCGGCAAGCTATGCGAACTTCTACGTTGCCAACGGCATCGTCCTGGCGCCGACTTTCAACGACCCCAACGACCGCGCGGCGCTGCGCATCCTGGCCGAGTGTTTTCCCGATCGCGAGGTATGCGGCGTCCATTGCGTCGATATGGTCTGGGGGTTCGGCGGCGTCCACTGCGCAACGCAGCAGCAGCCGCGGGTCGGCCCGGCGCAAGCCGACGGGAAAACACGGTAGGGCCGCGCTTTGCGCGGCAGGGGTTGGGGATTAGGGGTTAGGGGTTAGGGATTAGGGGGAACCGCACGGTTTCAGTGAAGAGAGATCTGAAGGCATCCGGTCGATTTTGGGCGGCGAGGTTTCGAAAATAAGTGATCTCAGGCGATCATTGGCGAACAAGGTGAACAATCCGTGCATGAAGCCCTTCTTTTTTCTGCATGAAACCCGTCATGCTTGACGGCTGCGCAGTGGTTGTGAGTCGGGGATTGTGAGTCGGGCGGCTGCGCCCGGATTGACGCCAAGTACGCCTTCATCTGCCGGTGGAGCCGAATCCGGATGCGCCGCGGGCGGTTGCTGCAAGATCGTCCTCAACCCGCCATTCGACCGCTGCGTAACTGCCGATCACCAGTTGGGCGACGCGGTCGCCGGGACGCACGGCATAGGGCGCCGCGCCGTGGTTGATCAGCGTGACGCGGAGCTCTCCGCGGTAGCCGGGATCGATCGTCCCCGGACTGTTGAGCAAGGTGACGCCGTGCTTCCGCGCCATGCCGCTGCGCGGGCGGACCTGGCCTTCGTAACCGGGGGGTATCTCAACCGCGATGCCGGTTCCTACGCTCGCCCAGCCTCCGGGCGGGATCTCGGCGCCCTCGACCGCGTACAGGTCCATGCCCGCGTCTTCTTCCGGTCCGTGCGCTGACGACGGAACGCGGGCGGCGCCGCGGAGCTTCGTCAGGCGCAGAGTCAGACGAGCGGCCGCCATCGGAGAAGACAATGCTACCACGCCGCCCGCGCCATGCTGCTACAATCCCTGATTGCCGGGCGGCGGAGACCGCCGGCAGAGGAGGATTCCATGACCAGGATTTCGTTCGCCGCGGCCGTTGCCGCGCTTTTCGGGCTTGCCGCCGCGCCGGCGGCGGCCCAGCAGATGACTTTTTTTCTGACCAGCGAAGGGCCGGGGCAGGGCGCGAACTTCGGCGGGCTGGCCGGCGCCGACGCGCACTGCGAGAAGCTTGCCGCATCGGCAGGCGCCGGCGGCAAGACGTGGCGCGCCTACCTGAGCCTCGGCGCGGCAGACGGCAAAGCGGCCGTCAACGCCCGCGACCGCATCGGCAGCGGCCCCTGGCATAACGCCAAGGGCGTCAAAGTCGCCGAAAACGTCGCCGATTTGCACTCCGACAACAACAAGCTCAGCAAGGAAAACTCGATCAGCGAGAAGGGCGAGACGCTCAATGGGCGCGGCGATACGCCGAACCGCCACGACGTGCTGACCGGCTCGCAACTCGACGGCACGGCCTTCGCCGACGGCGAAGACCACACTTGCAGCAACTGGACGAGCACCGGCGAGGGCAGCGCGCAGGTCGGCCATCACGACCGCACGGGCGGCGGCGCCAACCCGACGTCGTGGAACTCGGCGCACGGTTCCCGCGGCTGTACGCTCGAAAATCTGCGGGCGACGGGCGGCAACGGGCATTTCTACTGCTTCGCCGTCAACTAGGGCCGCGGCAACCGGCATGGCCTCCACCGCGCTTGTTGCGCCGCCGGCTTCGGTCGAGCATCTGACGCCGCGCGCTCACCCGGAGAGTCCGGAACGGTTCCACGCGGTCATCGACGCGCTCGCGGCGGCGGGACTCGAAGAGCGCATGGAGCGCATCGACTCCCGCCCGGCCGACGTGGAAACCGTTCTGCTCTGCCACGGCGCGGAATATGCGCGCCTCGTCGAGCGCGAGGCCGCCGCCGGCAACCGGCATCTTTCGACTGGCGACACTCATCTGAGCCCGCGGTCGTTCGACGCCGCCCTGGCAGCCGCGGGCGCCGTTACCGCGGCGGTGGACAGCGTGGCCGCGGGCA
The DNA here is from genome assembly GCA_965242705.1 of Bryobacterales bacterium. Classification (GTDB taxonomy): domain Bacteria; phylum Acidobacteriota; class Terriglobia; order Bryobacterales; family UBA6623; genus CATQHP01. The sequence goes on along the minus strand of OZ251486.1, from coordinate 931,206 downwards.
AGCACAAAAACGCCTTCTGCGCGCTGCGGCCGCCGGGGCATCATGCGCGCCCCGACCAAGGCATGGGCTTCTGCATTTTCAACAACGCCGCCATCGGCGCCCGCCACGCGCTGCGCCGGCGCGGCCTCGAACGCGCGCTGATCGCGGACTGGGACGTTCACCACGGCAACGGCACGCAGGATATTTTTTACGAAGACCCGGCGGTGCTGTTCTTCAGCACGCATCAGTCGCCCTGGTATCCCGGCACGGGCAAGACCTGGGAGACGGGCGCGGGCGCAGGCGCGGGCACGACGATCAACTGCCCGTTCCCGTCCGGCGCGGGGCGCGAAGAGATATTGGGCGCATTCCGCCGGAAACTGCTTGCCGCGGGCAACGACTTCAAGCCCGATCTGGTGATTGTTTCCGCCGGTTTCGATTCACGGCTGGGCGACCCGCTCGGCGAATTCCGCCTGGCTGACGAAGATTTCGTCGAGTTGACCGAAATGCTGCTGGAAATCGCGGACAAGCACGCCGAAGGCCGGCTGGTTTCGGTGCTGGAAGGGGGGTACAGCCTCAGCGGTCTGGCGAGCGCGGCGGCGAGCCACGCCGCGGCCTTGACGAATGCCTAATCCGCGGCGGAGCGAATCTCGACGATGCGCGACGTCGTAATCGTCTGGAAGCGGGGGTGGTGGAATTCCATATGCATGCCGCGGCCGATGTAATCGAGCTTGAGCATCGAACCGCCCCAGTTGGAGCCGCGCACGCTGACCGGCACCGGATCGGGGCAAAACACCGGGTGCCCGGAGATAAACGTCCCGCCGCCTCGAAATTCCAGACGGTAACGGCGGTTCTCGGTCTCGACGACCAGCGCGGCGCCTTCATCGAGGCTGCCGAGATGTACGCCGCCTTCGACCTCAGAGCGTACGATTCGGCGGTTGATCTCATTGCAGAAGCACGAGAGCTTCGCGAACAGGCTCGGTTGAAACTCCCCCGTGCGGCAACTCATCGCATTCCACCGACTGCGAAGTCGGATTCATTGTAGCCGAACCGCCGTCAGTTGGCGCTCAGCCTGCGGTAATACTCCGCGACGGCTTCGCGGTAGGTTTCGGGCGCCGGCTCGGAGACGATCGCGCGGACTTCTTCCTTGTCGTCCAGTTCGACTTGGCGGCGCACTTGCACTTCGAGTTGCTCGAGCAGAGCGAGCATCTTGCGGTACTCCTGCTCGATGAGCTCGGGGTTGCCCTGGAAGCGTTCGCTTGCCAAGCCGCGGACGAAGTTGCGCAGTTCCGTGAAGTCTTGCGGGTCGAATTGGCCGGATTGGCGCAGTTGGTTCACGATCCGGGGGACATCGGCGACGCCTTGCCGCAGCCCTTCCTCCATGCGGCGGCGGATTTCCGGGTCGGCCGCGCCGCGGTTAGAACGGGGGGACCAATTGCCGTAGTTGACGGCGCCGCGCGGGCCGCCGCTGCCGCCGAGGTCATTTCGCCGGTTTCCGCCCGGGCCGCCCGCGGCCTGCCTGGAGCGGGGCGATGCATTTTCGCTCGGCGCGCCGGGGCCGTCGGCTCGGTCGGCCTGCCGCCCTTGCCCCGGTTGTCCTTGTCCCGGTTGTCCTTGTCCCGATTGTCCCTGCGCCGATTGCCCCTGTTCCGATGGATTACCCGGCTGCCGTCCGTTGCCTTGCGGCCCCTGCCGCTCTTGCTGCCGTTGTCCGCTCTCACCCAGGCCGCTCTCGCCCAAGCCGGCCGCTTCTTCCATGCGGCGGCGCAGATTCTCCATATCGTGCAGCGCGCGGGCGAGACCGAGCCGGCGGTCTCCGCCTTCGCCTTGCGCCAATTGTTCGACCTGCATGAGGTCGTCGCGGAGGCGGCGCAACGCCTGCGATACTCCCCTTTCGCCCTGGGCGACGTACGGCGCCATGCCGCGGCGGATCATGTCGGACGCATTGAGGATTGACGTGGCGGCCTCGGACTGTTGCAAATCGCCGAGGGCGGAGCGCAGTTTGTCGGACGCCGCCCTGTTGCCTTCGCGCAGGCGCCGCGATTGGCTTTGCATTTCGCGCTCGATCCCGGCCAGCCGCTCGCCCATCGCGGCCTTGCGTTCGGCGAGCGCGATTTCCTCCTCGCGGGTCATGCCGGTGGGGGGCAGCCCCTGCTGCCGGCCGCCCTGAGCCTTGATGGCGGCGAGAGCCGTTTCCAACGACTGCTGCAGGCGCTGCTCGGCCTGTTGCTGCTCCTGCACCAATTGCTCGGCGTTTTGGCGCATCCGGGCGATCGCGTTCCGGCTCTGCCGCCGCCGCTCTTGCGACATCTCCTGCAGAGCCTGGCGAAGCTGCTGCTGCGCGCGCAAGGCGGATTGCCCGCTTTGGCCGCCGTTGCGGTTGCTCTGCTCCATGTCGCGGGCGGCGCGGTCGAGTTGCCGGATCGTGCGCTCAAGCTGCTGCTGTTGCGGCCGGCCCTGCCCGCCGCCGCTCGACCCCGGCGACGAACCGGAAGCCGATGAGGAAGCCTGGCTTTGCTGCGCGCTGCTCCCTTGCCTTTGGCCTTGCTGACGCCGCTGCAACTGTTCGAGGCGGCGCTTGAGTTCCTCGGCCTCGCGGCGCAGCATTTCCTGCTTCCAGCGTTCCTCGAAGGCCATCTCCTGCCGTCCGCGCGCCCGGTCAGCGAGTTGCTCTTGCCGCCGCGCCAACTCTTCGAGCTTCTTGAAGGCGTCGTCGATCTCCTGTTCGATCTGTTGTCCCGATGAACCGCCGCCGGTTTCGTACTGGTTCTTTTCGAGATCCATTTCGAGCTCGAACATTTCGGCCAGATCGCGCGACGCGCCGCCGCCGCCCCCGCCGCCGTTGCGGTTCATCGAGATCTGGATATCGGTAAAAATGGACTCCGCGCGAAGCAGGAACTGCAAGGCCTGCTGTTCGGGGCCTACGGCGTCGTCGAGCTCGTAGGCGGCCAAGGCATCGGCGGCCGGTTTCATGAACTCCGCCGCTTTTTCCATGTACTCGACGAACTGCTTGAATTTGGGGTCGCTTTCGGTGAGTTGGCGGGCGCGGGTGCGCTCGGCCAGGGTTGCCGCCTGGCTCATCAGCGTGGCCTGCAATTCGGCGAGCATTTCGGCGCCTTCGCGCAGCTCTTTGGGCTTGCGTCCGCCGCCGGCGTCTCGTTCCTTGATGAGGTTCCAGGTGGCGACGATGATCTCTTTCTGCCGGCGGGAAATTTCGTCCCGCTGTTGCCCGCCGCCCTGACCGCCGCCGCCGGCCTGCTGGGATTGCGAAAACGAGCGGTCGAACGGCTGGACCTCGATGAAATAGATATCGGTGCGGGTTTCGTTCCGGCCGTCGGAGGCCGCCGCGTAGTAGCTGATCAGATCGCCGGGAACCAAACCGGCCGGCGGCGCCGGGGGCGGCAACGCACCGCCGGCGGCCGGCGGCGGCGTTTCCCCGCGGGGCGCCCCGCCCATTTCCTCGAGCGCGAAGAGCCGGCTTGCCTGGAACTCCTTTTTGCCGCGGACGCCGTCGAAAGATATCTTGGGCTGCGCGGCGCCGTTGACCGAGTAATGCAGTTCCAGCGAGCGCAGCCCGAAATCGTCCGCGGCCTTGAAGCTCGCCGCGACTTCTTCGATGCCGGTCGCCCGCCAATCGCGGGACGGTTCGACAATATCGAGCTCGGGTTTTTCATCGGGAACGACCGTGATGAAGAAGTCGTCGGTGAGGCGGATATCCTCGCCGCGATAGACCGCGGCGACGTGATACTCGCCGTCTTCGGCCACCTCGATTTCAGCGCGGGCGCCGCGCAGCGCGATGCGCTTTTCGCCGACGGCCAGGATGCCCTCCTGCAGCGGCTTGTCGGTTGCGACCGCAACCTGGACCTTCGTACCCTTTACCGCGCGGATGTCTCCGCCCGGGTCTTCGGTGAGCGGGTCGAGGCCGGTCCAGGCGGGAAATTCGTATTCGAGGACGATGTTCTCGACATTGGGCATGACGACCACATCGACGTTGAAGGGGCTCGTGCGCACTCTGCCGGAAACCATGTAGTAACGCAGCGGCTCGCGCACCGCGGAGAACGTAAACTCGTATCCGCTGCCTTCGAGTTGGGGCCGCATCGGCGCCTTTTCCCAATCGACGCTGCTTTCGAATTTGGCGTAGATATCGACGCCGGCCGGGTCGAAACCGAGCGGACGGGCGGCAACGGTCAGGTTGGCGCCCCGGCGCACGGTCGTATCGCCCGGCTCGACCGCGATCTCGTAGAGCGGGGCGTCTCCGGCGGTGAACCACCCCGTCCAGAGCCGGGACGCGCCGTATTGCCAATAGCCCGGGCCGGAAGAGCCCAGCCAGACCAGAGCCGCGGCTGCGGCAACGGCGGCTGCGGCAAACGAGAGGATGCGCCCGCGGCCGACAACGTCATCCACCGGGACGCTCTCGGCAACGCGCAGGGTATCTTCCTGCAGCAAGTCGAGCAGCGGGCTTGCCGGGGCTCCCGCGCGGCGCATCCGCGCCGTCTGATCGACCCAGGCGTCGAGCCGGCCGCCGAACGCCGGCGAGCGCCGTTCCGCCTCGTCGGCCGCCCGCCGGGCGCCCAGTCCGCGCAGAGGCCGCACCAGGAGCATGACGATCACGGCGGCCGCGGAGACGAGCAGCAAGGTCCGCGCGCCGATCATGCCGGCCGTCGAGAAAGCGAGCTTGTTGGCGGCATAGACGCCGCAAACCGTAGCCAGAAGGGCGGTCAACGCGAGCGCGCCGAGGCCGCGGGACGCCAACGACGCCCTGAGGCGCCGGCGGACGCGGTCGAGATAGACATCGAGGCCGGCGTCCGAAGAGTTCCCCACGCTGAACAGAGCCATCGCTCAAACCTCCCGTGCGACGTTCAAATGCCTGTTGCCCACGATTGATTCTAGCAATGCGGCGGCAACCATCAGGAGCAGGATAAACTTCCATATCTTCAGCGGCGGGGTTTGCACGGGCGATTCGCCGTCTTCCGCCGCCGAGGCCGGCGCGGGGCCGCTCCGCCCGGTCGATTTCCACAACTCCAGCGTGTCTTCGTCGAGCGGGCGCAGATTCGACTCGAGCGGATCGGGATTGACGGCCAGCAACTCCGAGCGCTCGCCGCGCCGCACTTCGTAAAAGCCGACTTGATCGAGGATGAGGTCTTCGCGCGCCACCGCCTCGGACAAGGTGAGCGCGCGCGCGCCTTGCGGGTCGAAGACCTGCACCATGCCGCCGGAACTGCGCCGTCGGCTCAATTCGAGGACCGAGTTGACCAGAGCCTGGTTCCGCGCGCCTTCCATTCCCGTGAGATAGCCCGCTGTTTCCACGACAAAGGGGACGAAGAGCGGGCTGATCGGCAGGTCGTTCCAAACGTTATCGATCGTCGAAGCGAAGAGCAGCACGCGGCCCGCGCCGAGCGGATGCTCGATCAACAGGGGGTCGCCGTTGCCCAGGCGCAGGGGCACGTCGTCGGTTTCTTCGGTTTTGACGCGGGCGTAGAGGAAGAATTTGACGCCGCTCAAGCGCTTGAGCTTTTCGGTTATCGGATGCGAGGGGTCGGAGCGGCCGGCGGACTGGAACCGCGTCGCGCCGCGCTCGGAAAAAAGCGGCTGATCGACTTCGTGGCCCGTGAGAACGACCTTGCCCGCATTGGCCGTCTGCGGCCCCAGGGACAGGAACAACGATCCCCCGGAGGCGGCATAATTGCGCAGGCGCGTCAGGAAAGCGCTCGACAATTGCGGAATATCCGACAGCACGATCAGCGCGTAGCGATCGGGGTCGAGCCGCTCGGCTTCGCCCGGCGAGGCCGCTTCGAGGGCGAAACGAACGCCGGTGGAAGCGCCGAGCGCGGTGCGGTAATGGAGCAGGCCGCGCTTGCGGCTGTCGGCGCTGACGAAGAGCACCGGGTCGGGCTCGGCATTGTCGAGCGCGGCCAGGCGGCGGTCGTCGGCGGGGAGATCGTCCGCCGGCTCGAGGACGAACTCCGCGCGGCTGAAGCCCCGCGGCGGATCGAAATCGTCGAACGTAAATGAGGCGCGCCCGTTTTCGGGAATCTCGCCGGCGGCGGCGGCAACGCGCTTGCCGTCGATCATGAGCACGACCTGCTTGTCGGCTTTCGGCGTTGCGTAGCCGCCGACGGTCACTTCGAGCCGGGGACTTTCAACGCCGAACAACCGCCGCGCGCCCTTCACGCTCTCGATGGCCCAATTGGGGGCGGCGCCGTCGGCAACGTTGTGGATTTGCAACGACGCCGCGGCGGGCAGCACCAGATCGTTGAAGCGCCCCGGCATGGCGGTGTTCTGGCAGTCGGAGATGAGATGCAATTCGACCGGATAATCGGCGTTGGAGGCCAAGCTGCGCACCGCTTCGATCACGTCGCCGAAACTGTTGCGCGCCGCCGTCGGCTGCAGCGAGGCGGCGGCGCGGCGCAACTCCGAGCGGTCGTTGACGGCCTCGGTGACGACGCTCACCGAGGGGCCGTTGGCGATGATCTGCGCCCGGTCGCCTTCGTCCAGCGAATCGATGACGGCGTTCGCGGCCGCCAGGGCGCGCTGCCGGCGGTCGGAGTGCTGCATGCTCAGCGAGGTGTCGAGAGCAATGATATGCAGCGAGGGGATATCCCCGGCGACCGCGGCCGGCGGACGCTCCCAGATCGGCTTGGCGAAAGCCAGAGCCAGCAGCAGCAGCAGCGCCAGCCGCAGCGCGAGCAGCAGCAGGTGCCGAAACCGCCGCTCGCGGATCGTGCTCTGCGTCTGCTTCTCGAAAAACATCAGCGAACTGATGCGCAGCCTGACGGGGTTTTCGCGCTGCAGCAGGTGCAGCCAAAGCGGCAGCCCGACGGCCAACGCGCCGGCCAGAAACCACGGGGTGAGCAGCGCCATCGGGTTCTACCGCCTCCTCTGCCGGAACAACAGGAACTCGCGCAGCGCCAAGTCGAGCGGCTGCGCGGTATTCATCAGCACGTAGTCGGCGCCCTCGGCCTCGACCGTATCCCGCATTCGCTCGATATGCGCCCGGATGCGCGCGGGGTACTCCCGATTGGCGAAATCGGGCGACACCTGCATCGATTCGCCGGTCTCCATGTCTTCCAATACGGTCGAGGAGCCGAGTTGCGGCGCCATCTCGCGGGGGTCGAGCACCTGAAAGAAAACGATGTCCTGGCCGTGAAACACCAGCGGACGCACGGCGTCAACGACCTGCCGGGGATCGATGAAAAAGTCGGAGATCATCGCCGCGAGGCCCTTGCGGCTGACGTGCCGTTGAAACTCGCGAAAGGGGATTTCCAGATTCGTGCCCGTCGCCGGCTCGGCGTTTTGCAGGACGTGCAGGATGCTCTGCAAATGGCCGGGACGGAACATCGGCGGCCTCATTTCGCGGATTGTTTCATCGAAAAGCATCAGGCCGACCGCATCGTGCTGCCGGGTCGAGAGATAGGCCAGCGAAGCGGCCAGGAACTTCGCATAGTCGAGTTTCGACACCGCGCCCGATTGGTAGCCCATCGAGGCGCTGGCATCGACCAGCAGCACGAGATGCGTATTCGTCTCGCCGAGAAACCGCTTGACGTAGGTGCGGTTCGAGCGGGAGAGCACGTTCCAGTCGATGAACCGCGGGTCGTCGCCCTGAACGTACGGGCGGTATTCGGCGAACTCCTGGCTGAAGCCGAAGAAAGGCGAGCGGTGCAGGCCGGTCAGGAAACCGTTGACGACCGTTCTGGCAACCACTTCGATGTTCGAGAGGCGCGTGAGAATCTCCGGGTCGAGCAGTTGCTGAACGGCCATCGGCTAACCTCGGCTCCGCGCCGGCGTCATACGTTCACGCCTCGTTCGGCGCCGGTTTCGAGGCGACCGTCTCGCGCAAGACGTCGTCGATATCCACCTTGTCGGATTCGGCGTGGAAATTGGTCAGCACGCGGTGGCGGAGGATGGGCAGCGCGAGGGTCTGCAAATCTTCGGCAGTGACGTGGTAGCGCCCTTCGAGCAGGGCGCGCGCCTTGGCGGCGAGCACCAGGAACTGCGTCGCGCGGACGCTGGCCCCGTAGTTGACGTACTTTCTGACGATCTCCGGCGCGGCCGGGTCGGCCGGGCGGGTGGCGCGGATCAACTCGACGGCATAGCCGATCGTCGCCTGCGATACCGCCGTCTGGCGCACCAGCCATTGGTACTTGAGGATGTCTTGCGCGGTGGTCACCGCCTGCACTTCCGGCAGCGGGGTTTCGGCCGTGTTGCGCTCCACCACGTCGCTTTCCTGCTCGGTTGACAGATAATCGAGGATCACGTTGAACAGGAAGCGGTCGAGTTGGGCTTCGGGCAGCGGGTAGGTGCCTTCCAGCTCGATCGGGTTTTGCGTGGCCAGCACCAGGAACGGCGGGTCGAGGCGGTAGGTGTTGCCGCGCACCGTGACGCTCAACTCCTGCATGGCCTCGAGCAGCGCGGCCTGCGTTTTCGGCGGCGTGCGGTTCACCTCGTCGGCGAGCATGACGTTGGTGAAAATCGGCCCCTTGACGAACGTCCAGGTGCGCCTGCCCGTCGTCGGGTCTTCTTCGATGATGTCGGTTCCGGTCACGTCGGTGGGCATCAGGTCGGGCGTGAACTGAATCCGCTTGAAGGTCAGCCCCAGGGCGGACGCCAGCGTGCGCACCAGCAGGGTTTTCGCCGTGCCCGGCATGCCGGTAATCAGGCAGTGCCCGCCGACGAGCAGGGTCATCAGCAGGTTTTCCACGACTTCGTCCTGGCCGACGATGATCTGCCGCACCTGCTCGCGGATGCGCTCCATCGAGGCATGAAAGCCGGCGACGAGCTCGCGGGATTCGCTCGTTTCCGGAGGGCTTTCCAGCAAAAGAGACATGGATTCGATCTACTCCCTGATTTCCATCAACAGTTTCAACGCGGGGCCGAACGTGGGGGCTTGTTCAAGCGCAAGCAGCACGTGCCGCCGCGCCTTGCGGCGATCGCCCATCTTATCGTAGGTTCGCGCCAAGTTGTAGTTGGCGTCGGCCTCGTTCAGCGGGTCGAGCGCCATGACGGCGTGGAATTCCCGCGCGGCGCGGCGGTAATCGCCCTTGTCGTAGAGCAGGCCGCCCAGTCTGCGGTGGACTTCCTCATCCTGCGGCCAATTGTAGAGAATGCCGTCGTAAACCCGCGCGGCCTCTGCGCCGCGCCCGGCCTCTTCGAGCCATTTGCCGAGCTTCTTGAGCATTTCGGGGCTTCTGCCTCCGCGCCGTTCGTAGGCCAGCAACTCTTCGATCGCTTCCCCGCGCCGCGCCGCCTGATCGTAGGCCTCGGCGAGCAGCACGTAGGGGTTGCCGCTGCCGACGTACTGCGGATACGTTTCCTTGGCCGCCAGGGCGGGTTCGATGACGGCTTCCCACTTTTTCCCGCGGGCCGCTTCGAGCGCCTTGCGCATATCCCCGCGCCAGCCTTTCAGTCCGTCGAGGGCAGGGCCGATGAACTCGCGCAGATAGCGCTGGAAACGGCTGTCGAACTCCTCGGCCTGAAGCCCCAGCACCGCTTCGACGTTGTCGGGCGTCGAGACGTTGCGGGCGAACCCGCGCAGCAGATCCGTCAGTTTTCCTTCGCCCCATTGCCCGGCGATGAAGCGGCAGACCAAGCCGGCCTGCATGTAGGAAATCTGCACCTGCCCCGGAAAACGCGGGCGGATGAAACCGCGGTCGAGCTCGGCGATGGGCAGCAGTTTTTCCTTGCTGACGGCGGAGATGAAATCCGGACCGATGCTCTCGCCCCAACGCGGGTCGCCCTGCCATTCCTCGTACATCGAGACGCCCTCGGAGTACCAGCGCGGCGCCAGATGTTCGGTGGCTTCGAGAGTGAAGACATGCGCCAACTCGTGCCAGAGCGTCGTGCCCCAATGGAAGCCGCCGGGTTCGCGCGCCGAAGGGCTGTCCATGGCCACCACGTAGCCGAAGGTCACGCCCAGCAGACCGATGCCCGGCATGGCCATCGTGCGCACGGCGAAGTCGTCGTGATTGGGGTAAAGCTCGATATGCACGGGCTTTTTCGGCGTGAAATCGTATTTCCGCGAAAACTCGGCGACGGCGCGCTCGGCAAGCTCGAACACGTACGGCCGCAGCAACTCGGCTTCGTCCTTGTGCAGCTTGACCAGGATTTCGGGCTTCGTCAGCGAGGCCGAAAGTTCTTCCTCGGTCAACAGGGCGGCGTTGTCTTTGTTGGACAGAGTGACGAAATCGCCGAAACTGTCGATCAGCCGCAAGGTGTTCACCGTCTTGGCGCTGTAGGGGTCGCCGCCGTAGGCGATTTCCAGATGCCGGCGGCCTTCCGCTTCGAGGCCTTCGCGCATGAGGTTGACGCCCAGTTCGGCGTGCGCCTGCCAGAGCGCGGGGTCGAGGGCGACCGCCTTGCGCAGGCGCTCCACCGCCTCGCGGTAGCGCCGCGTGATGACGTAGAAATGCGCCTGCTCGGCGTAGATCTTGCCGAACGCGGGGTTATGCGCCAGGGCCTTGTCGATCCAGGCGCTGTCGGGGTTTTGCCTGAGCAGGTCGAGCGAGGCGAGCAGCGAATAGGTTTCGAGCGGCGAAGCCTGCAAGCTCTCGACTTTTTCGAGCGCGGTCCGCAACGTTTTCTCGGCCTTTTCCAAGTCGCCTTCCTCCAGCGCCATGCGCGCCAGCAGCAGGTAGCCTTCGATCTGTTCCGGCTTGGCTTCGAGCGCTTCGTTGACTTTTTCGAGCGCCGCGCCCTCGAAGCGCCGGGCCATCACGCTTGCGGCGCCCAGCTTGGCGGCGACGTGATGCTCGTCGATCTCCAGCGCTTCGGCGAACAGTTTCGCCGCTTCGCCTTCCTGGTGCGACTGGACGTAGAGCCGGCCCCAGCGCACGCGCAGGTCGGGGTCTTGCGGCGAGGCATCGACCGCGGCGCGGAAGCGTTCGTTGGCGCTCTTGAGGTCGCCCAGCCGCCAGAACGCTTCGGCCTGCGCCGCCGGGTCGGCGGAGCGGGCGATGCATTCGCGGTAGCAGCCGGCGGCCTGCCCGCGGCGGCCGCGGTCGTAGTGTTCGTCGCACGGCTCGAGCAGTTCGGGGCGGCGCCCGCGGTCCGGATAGAGCGCCGCGGCGGCGCCCGCGGAAAACAGCAGAACAAAGGCCGCGGCGCACGCGGCGGCCGCCGTGCGGGAAATCACGGCCGTCCCCCGTCGTCAGGGGTTTGGCCGCCCAGGATTTTTTCCTGGATCGCGGCAAGCTCCACGAGCAGATCCTGCAGCGCGTCGAGATACGGTTCTTCGGGCAGATCGTCCTTGCGCAGCCGCAACTCGTCGATTTTGCGTTCGATCGCCTCGCGCTGCGCCAGCAGCGCGCTTTTGGCCGGGTCGGCCGCGGCCTGCGCCGCCGAGCCCAGGCGCGCGAGCACGAAGCTGCCGGCGAGATCGCCTTCCAGCCGCGGATGCTCGGTGGCCAGCCGCTGTGCGTCCTTGTAATGCGCCTCGACCTTGTTTTCGGCGTAGCGGTAGGCTTCCAGCGCCGAGATGGTCTCGTTCTTGTCGGTGTCGGCCTCGGCGGCGGACAGCGCTTCGGCCCAGTAACGCCCGAATACGACGGCATTTTTCTCGCGGCCGTTCTTCGTGGCGGTAATGACGATGCGCCGCTCGGCGTTGAGCGTCTCCGCGGCGCCTCCGCTCGAGCTGGTCGCCGCAACGACAAGCTGCCGGCCGGCGGGTACGGCGTCGAGCCAGCCCTTGAGTTGGGCGCCGGTGAAGTCGGCGCCCGGAACGTTCATCTTGTACTCGCGCCCGTCGTGCGCGCCGTGGCCGATCAGGAATACCGCCAGCGCGTCGCCGCCGGACAAATCGCCGGCCAGCGCAGCCAGTGTTTTCCGCAGCCGTTCGCCGGTCGCTTCCCGGCCGGCCAGCACGTGAACCCGGGCGTCGTCATCGACCGCCTTGCGCGCGGCCAACCGCAAGTCTTCCACCTGTTCGCGGAATTCCCGAGCGTATTGCCGCGAGCCGCCGAGTCCTTCGACGATGACGAAATGCGTTTCCGCCGCAACGGGCGGCGCGGCAAGCGCGAGGGCGGCAAGCAGGCGCGGCAAGGCTGCGGCGAAACGGCGGCGGCAAGCGGCCCGCGGCATCAGATCACGCCCCATTTCCGGCGCAGCAGCCATTCCCCGCCCTTGAGCAGGAACAGCAGGAAGAAGAACGCCGGCATGTCCCACAGATCGAGGATTTCGCGCGAGGTAATGCCGGCCTCGGAAAAACGGATTTCCGAAGGCAGTCCCGCGAGCTCGTCGAGGCGCCGGTAGCGCCCGCCCGTCTGCTCGGCGAGCCGCGTCAGCAATTCCCGATTCTGTTCGGGGTGGAAATCTTCGGCAACGCCGTCTTCGCGGCGCAGGTGGAGCGTGTCGGCGCCGAGGCGCTGTTCGCCCAGGCGCGCCGTCGCCTCGACCCGGTAAGCGCCGGCCGCGGCGGCGGTGAACTCGGCCTCGTAAACGCCCGCTTCGTCGGGCGAAGGGCGCATGTCGATCGTCGAAGCCTCGCCCGATTCCGGCGTAACGATTGCGGTCACGACGGCGTTGTTGGCCGCTTCGTAGGTTTTCGTGCGCACCTCGGCGCGCAGGCGGACGCGCGGCTCGTCGGCATAAATCGTGCGGTCGCTCGACAACAGCACCGTCCCTTGAGTGTCGGTTACCAAGCTGCGCAAGAGTTGCCGCCAGAACGTATGATGGCGCTCGTCATCGCTGGGCAGGCTCATCTTCCAGCGCCAACTGCCGCCCGTGGCGAAAATCACCGTCCGGCCGCGGCCGTAGTTCTGGCGCACCAGCAGCGGCAGCGTTTCCTGCCCGACGCGGGCGTTCAGCAGCGTCACGGCCGCCGGCTTGAGCGCGCCGAGCCGCTGGTAGTCGGCCAGCCGCGGCATTTCGCTCCACAGTTCGGCGTTCTTCTGCGGGTCGGCGTCAAGGCGGCAAATCAGCGATTCCCGCCCCTGCGCGGTCAACTCCACGGGAACCTTTTCGCGCACGAAACCGCCATCGCCCTCCGGCAGCGCGGCCGGCAGCGCGTCGGCGACCGCGGAAGCGTTCCAGCCGCCCTGCCCCAGCCCGTTCGGCCCGGCGACCATCATCAGGCTCCCGCCGCGGCGGCTGACGAACTGCTTGATCGTTTCCTGTTGTTTGGGCGTAAAGAAGGCCGCTTCGAAGCTGCCGATGATCAGCGCGTCGTATTGAAACAACTCTGCGGCGTCTTCGGGGAACCCCTGCTCGAGTTCCTCGGCCGTATCGACGCCTTGCCGGTAATACTTGTTGGTCGAGGTGCGCAGCAGGCCGACCAGTTGAACGCCTGCGTCTTTGGCCGCGGCGCGGCGCATGAATTTGTATTGCCAGCGGGGCTCGCCCTCGACGTAAAGGATGCGCCGGCGGCGGCGCGGAACGTCGATCACGCGCCGCAGCGAATTGTTGCCCGTAACTTCCTCATCGGGCGCCGGCTCCACCGAAAAACTCAGGTTGCGGATGCCCGGGTCGCCCGCGCTGAAGTCGATCCACTCGCCCTGAATCGGCTCTCCCGGCCGCAAGGCCACTTCCCGCGTCGCCAGCACGGCCGGGCCGTCTTTGACCGAAACGCGCACGCTGCGCCCGCGGCGTCCGTCGTGGCGGATGGTCAACTGGGCGCTGACCCGCGAATTGGGCAGCGCTTTCGCCGCCGCGGCGACGTCGGTCAACTCGACGTCGTTGGGAATCTCCTCGCGGCCGACGCCGATCGTATGCACCGGCACTCTATGTTGGCGGATCTCGGCCATCAAGGCGCGGTCGAAGCGGCCGGTGTTGTCCACGCCGTCGCTGACGACCAGCACCGCTCCCAGCGGCGCCGCCGCGGACTCGCGCAAGACGTTGGCCAGCGATTCGCCGATGCGGCTGCTCGTTCCCGGCGCCGGCAAATGCTCGGCCGCGAGCGATTCGAGGCGCTGCGCGCGGCCGGAGAAAGCATACAGCCGGACGCGGAATTTTTTCTCCAACTCGTCGAGCACCGGCCCTTGCAGGGCGGCGACGGCCTGCTGCAGCCGCGACAGGCCGCCCTCGCCCAACGCCATGCTGCGCGACGCGTCGAGCAGCAGCGCCACGACGTTCTGCCGGTTTTTGAGCGATTGCACCGCCAGCCCGGGCTGCCACAGCATCAGCAGCGCCAGCGCGGCCGCGGCGAACTGCAGCGCCCAGACCGCCCGCGGCCGGCGCCCCTGCAAGCGGCTCGGCGAGCGGCGCATATGCAGCCACAGGCCGGCGCCGGCCGCGGCGATCAACGCGAGCAGCAGCCACGCCGGCCAGCCGCCGGCAAAGACGAACCGCCCCTTGCCGAAGGCCGTCAGCGGATACTTGAAAAAAAACTCGAACACCGCGGCGCTACTCAGTGGGTCATCGCATAGATGACGTAATTAATGGCGAAACGGTAGGCGAGCGCCGTCATGTTCTCGGGGTACTCGGGCCAGTCGGCGTGCTCCCAGGCATCGCCCAGGTCCATGTTGAAGTTGATCGCCACCATCAACCGTTCCTCGTCGTCGTAAATGCCGCGCCAGTGGGGCGCATAGCCGTCCCGCTCGTAGGTGCGGCCGCTCCAGAGCACGCGTATGCCCGGAATCTGCGTCCGTTGGTCGAGATCGTAGAGCGTGTGCAGTATCGGGTCGTCTTCGGGTATCTCGACGATCGGGCGGTCGGGAAACACGCGCTGCATGCCGGCGAGAAAAGACGCCCATTCTTCCGAGCCGTGAAAATCGTCGGTCATGAGGAACCCGCCGCGCAACAGATACTCGCGCAGCCGCGCCGCTTCCTCGCCGCTCAGATGCCAATGGCCGACCTCGACCGCGTAGAGCCAGGGGTAATCGAAGATTTCGTCGTCCAGCGGGGCGAAAAATTTTCCCCCGTGAACGGCGTCGATCGCCGTCAGCCGCTTGATGCCCTGCGTCAGGTGGTACTCGGCGGCGGGGAAATCGGTGCTCCAACTGCCCCGCCCGCGCCCCCAGCCGCCGTAATAGCCCGAGCCGTAGGCATAGCGCGCGAACGAAAACTCGGCGGGCCGGCTTTCGTAGTCGTAGGCGCGCGAGTCGCCGCGCATGCCGTACCGCCCGCCGCCGCCGAAGAACTGGAACGCCTGCACGGCGGGCAGCGCCGCGGCGAAACACAGCGCGAAAAACAGGAACGTTCGTCTCTTGCTCGTCGTTTTCGCAGGCGGCATCGAACGGCCTTTCCCTTGCGGCGTTATGAGCGTAGCACACGGCCCCGTCTCCGCGCGGAAGCTGCCTTTTCAGGCGCAAGCGCCGCGCTCGGGTTACGCCGGCGGGCGGCGGCGGTTCGCTATCATAGCGGTCATGTCGGAAAAGATTGCCGCTCTGCGCAGCGCCTTGGCCGCGGGCGGAGGCGTCGTGCGCCTCGCCCCCTGCTGGGTGCCCCGCTCGTTCCTCATGCCCGGCGGACGGCTCAAGCTGCACTCCAACGACCTCTACGCGCTCGGCGCGCACCGCGGCGGCATCGACGAACGCTGGTTTTCCTCAACGACGCAGGCCGACAACGGCCCCGGCACGCCCGAGGACGAGGGGTTGGCCTACGTCGTCGCTTCGGTCGGCGCGAACGGCGGCGCCGAAAAAATCCTGCTGAAAGAGGCCGTCGACGAAATCGGCGACGAGTTCCTGGGGCAGGAGGCGATGAGCGAATACGGCGGCTGGAACGTGCTCTGCAAGTTTTTCGACAACCTGGGGCCGATTCCCCACCACATGCACCAGGGCGACGAAGCGGCCGCCCGCGTCGGCCGGCGCGGCAAGCCGGAAGCCTACTATTTCCCGCCGCAGTTCAACTACAAGGAAAACAACTTCGCCTACACCTTCATGGGACTCGAGCCGGGCACGACCCAAGACGACGTGCGGCGCTGCCTCGAACGCTGGGACGAAGGCGACAACGGCATCCTCTACCACTCGAAGGCGTACAAGCTCAAGCCCGGCAGCGGCTGGCACATCCCGGCGGGCGTGTTGCACGCGCCGGGCTCGGCCGTCACCTACGAGCCGCAGGTCAACTCCGACGTTTTCGGCATGTTCCAGTCGATGGTCGAAGGCCGCGCCGTGCCCTGGGATTTGCTCGTCAAAGACGTGCCGCCGGAGCACCACCGCGATCTCGACTACATCATCGGCATGCTCGATTGGGAAGCCAACGTCGATCCCTATTTCATGCAGAACCGCTTTTTCGAGCCGCTGCCGGTCAGGCCGACGGAAGAGATGGAAGCCGCGGGCTACCGCGAAAACTGGGTCACCTACTCCACCGATTTCTACAGCGCGAAAGAGTTGACCGTGCTGCCGGGGCGCAGCGCGGTCATCGCCGACGCGGCGGCTTACGGCATGATCCTGACGCAAGGGCGCGGGAAAGTGGGCGCGTGGGACGTCCACGCGCCGGCGATGATCCGTTACGGCGAATTGACCTCCGACGAATTTTTCGTCAGCGCCGCCGCGGCGCAGGCCGGCGTGGAGATCGTCAATGCGAGCAAAGAAGAGAATCTGGTCATGCTCAAGCACTTCGGCCCGGGCAACCCCGACGCCAAGCCATTGGCGGGGCCGCGCGAAGCGCGGCAGGGGTCAGGGGCTGGGGATTAGGGTTTAGGTTGCCGCGCCTTGCGGCGCGTCAGCCGCCGACTCCATGCTGCAACAGGAAGCGATGGGCGGACGGCTTGGCCGCCGTGCTGCGGCGCACGGCGGCCAAGCCGCAGGTATGGCTCGGCGGGATGCCGCTTGCCGCGGAGAACATTCGCTTTTCGGGTTTGGCGCCGAACCTGGCCGGGGTCAACCTGGTAACGGTGGAACTGCCGGCGCGGCTGCCGCCGTCGGAAGCGGCGGAGTTGCGCCTCGCCGTCGGCGGCCGCCTGAGCCAATCGGGCGTCACTGTCGCCATCGAGTGATGGTTCATCAAGCAAGCGAGGCTGCTTTGCGGCCTCGCAACGAATAGCAACAGCCTGCGCCGCTGCGGTTCTTTCGATGCGCGGTTGACAAGCCTGGCCGGAAGGCGTTAAATTCAAGTTTCCCGCCGCCGCCCGGATGATCTTTTTGAGGGCGACGCAATTTTTTTTGCATTTTTGTTGCAAGACAGGTTATTTTTGTTTCAGAATAAGGAATCCCATGTTGCGAGGAGATGTAAGGAGGATGTATCATGAGAAGAGGTCAGCCCGTCAGCCCGTCAGCCCGTCAGCCCGTCAGCCCGTCAGCCCGTCAGCCCGTCAGCCCGTCAGCCCGTCATCGTCATAAGGAGAAGCGCGCTCGCCGCGCTCTCTAACCCGCGGCTTCTTCCTTCCCTTCTCTCTGTTTTTCGCGGCCTGCTCCCCGCGGGCAAGGGGCTACGCGCAGGCGCGGGGCTTTTGTTCCTCGCTTTCACTTTGGGCGGCGGCGCAGCCGCCGCCCAGACCATCGAAACGGTCGCCGGAAGCAGCGGTCTGGGCGACGGAGGCGCGGCGACGGAGGCGCGGCTCGACACCCCCGGCGGCGTGGCGGTGGATTCGGCGGGCAACATCTACATCGCCGATACCTTCAATCACCGCATCCGCAGGGTGGACACTTCGGGCAACATCTCCACCGCGGCCGGAGTCGGGGTCGCCGGCTACAACGGCGACGGCCGCGCGGCGGCGACGGCGCAGCTCAACTATCCCTACGGCGTGGCGGTGGACGGCGCGGGCAACATCTACATCGCCGATACGGACAACCACCGCATCCGCAGAGTCGATGCGGCAACGGGCAACATCTCGACCGCGGCGGGAGACGGAACCGTCCCCGACGAAGACGACGACAACATCGGAGACGGAGGCGCGGCGACGGCGGCGCAACTCAACAACCCTTACGACGTGGCGGTGGACAGCGACGGCAACCTGTACATTGCCGACACGCAAAACAACCGCATTCGCAAGGTGACTGCTTCCTCGGGCAACATCGAGACCGTTGCCGGAGACGGAACCGACGGCTACAGCGGGGACGGAGGCGCGGCGACGGCGGCGGAAATCGATACGCCCTGGGGCATAGCGCTGGACAGCGCCGGCAACATCTATTTCGCCGGAAGCTGGAACGAAGTCGTGCGCAAGGTGACCGTTTCTACGGGCAACATCGAGACCGTTGCCGGAGATGGAAACAACGACTTCTACGGGGACAGCGGCCCGGCGACGGATGCGGCATTGGACGGCCCCCGAGGCTTGGCCGTGGACGGCTCGGGCAACATCTACATCGCCGATTCGTACAACAACCGCATCCGCATGGTGAACACTTCGGGCAACATCTCCACCTTCGCGGGCGGCGGGACGGCGCAGGGCGACGGGGGATCGGCGTCGTTGGCGCAGCTCGGTAACGTCTTTGGCGTGGCGGTGGACGGCTCGGGCAACATCTACATCGCCGATGCGGGCAACGACCGCATCCGCAAGGTGGATACCTCGAACATCATCTCCACGGCGGCGGGCGGCGGGTCGGATATAGGCGACGGCGGAGCGGCGCGGGAGGCATGGCTCAACGCTCCCGGCGGCGTGGCCGTGACCGGCGGCGGCAGCCTGTACATCGCCGACAGTTACCACCACCGCATCCGCAGAGTGAGCCCGTCGGGAACGATAACCACCGTAGCGGGAACGGGGACCGCCGGCTTCAGCGGGGACGGGGGAGCGGCGGCGGACGCCCAACTCAACAACCCCACGGATGTAGCTTTGGACAGCGCGGGCAACCTCTACATCGCCGATACGGACAACCACCGCATCCGCAAAGTAAGCGGAAACAGGACGATAAGCACCGTGGCGGGAACCGGGGAAAACGGCGTCGTAGGCTCCCGGGATTTCGACGGCGAGGCGACGGCGGCGGCGCTCAGCTTCCCGCGGGGCGTGGCCGTGGACGGGTCGGGCAACCTGTACATCGCCGATACGGGCAACTCCCTCGTGCTCAAGGTGGAGCGGGGGGCGTTGGACGTCGAGGCGGGAGGGATTCCCGACAGGCGGCTCAGGCCGCGGCTGATCTTCGCGGGAGAGCTTTTCAGCGGTCCGGGAGGACAAATCCGCCGGGGAGACGCGGATGAGAATGAAGGTCCTGACGGCAGCGATGCGACGCGGGTGCGGCTCAGAAGTCCGACCGGGTTGGCGGCGTACGGCTCGACCCTGTACATCGCCGATCGGGGCAACAGCCGCATCCGCAGGGTGAGCTCGGGGAGGATGACCACGGTAGCGGGAACCGGGGAGGCCGGCTACAGCGGGGGCGGCGGCAATCCGCTCCGGGCGCGGCTCGACAACCCCTATGACGTGGCGGTGGACGGCGCGGGCGACCTGTACATCGCCGAGTTCGGCAACCACCGCATCCGCAGAGTGAGCGCGGGGGCGATAACCACCGTAGCGGGGACGGGGGTCGCCGGCTTCAGCGGGGACGGCGGCGCGGCGACCGCGGCGAAGATCCACAGCCCCGCCGGCGTGGCGGTGGACGGCGCGGGCGACCTGTACATAGCCGATACCTACAACCACCGCATCCGCAAGTTCAGACCGGGCGTCCTGCTGCCCCCGTCCGACTTGGGGCCGACGGTGGGGCCGGTGGAGGTTTCCGAATTGTCGTTCGCGCCGGCGCCGGACG
This sequence comes from Bryobacterales bacterium, assembly GCA_965242705.1. Classification (GTDB taxonomy): domain Bacteria; phylum Acidobacteriota; class Terriglobia; order Bryobacterales; family UBA6623; genus CATQHP01. The sequence continues at coordinate 911,689 of OZ251486.1, read as the reverse complement.
CCGAGCCGGGCGAGCCGATGTCGCAGACGCTCACGCTGCGCGCCGAGGGAGGCGCGGCGGACTTCCAGGCGCTGCCCAGCGCGCGCTGGATCGAGGTCTCGCTGCCGAGCGGCGGCGCTTCCTGGCGGGGCCGCCTGGCCGACGGCGAGACGGTCACCTTGCGCGTAACCGTCAATCCGCTGGGGCTGCGGCCGGGAATCCACCGCGGGCGGCTGTACATCCGCGCCGGCGGGCGTCTCACGGCCAGGGTGAATATCGTGCTGGAAGTTCCCCAGCCGACGGGTCCGTATGTATCGGAGAGCGGCGGGGTGTTCAACGCGGCGCGGATGAGCGCCTACGGCGAGGCGGGGCTGTTCGGGCCGCAGGCGCTGCCCGTGTCGCCGGGATCGCTGGTGGTCGTGCAGGGGGTGAACTTCGCATCCGGCGAGCGCATGGAGGCTTCGGGCTTCCCGCTGCCGACGAGCCTGAGCGGCGCGCGCGTGCTGTTCAACGGCGCGGCGGCGCCGCTGTTTTCGGTAGGGCCGCAACGCATCGAGGCGCAGGCGCCTTGGTTGTTGGGGCAGGAAGCATTGGAAGCGGGCGGCTTGGCCTTGATCTCCGTTGTCGTGGAGGCGGCCGACGGCAAGAGCAGTTGGCCGCGGCGCTTCTGGGCGGCGCCCTCGGCGCCCGGCGTATTCACGGCCTCGGGCACGGGGCAAGGGCAGGCGCTGGCGCTGTTCGCCGGCACGACGGCGTTGGCGGCGCCGGCGGGCGCGGGCGAAGGCAACCGCCCGGCGCGCGCCGGAGACGTGCTGGAGATCTACGCGACGGGCCTGGGCGCGGTGGAGCCGCCGTTGGCCGACGGGATGAACTCGTGCGCGCCGGACGGGGTCTGCCTGGCGGACGGCTCGAACGCCGTGCTGCGGCGCACGACGGCGCAGCCGCAGGTATGGATCGGCGGGATGCCGCTTGCCGCGGAGAACATTCGCTTTTCGGGCTTGGCGCCGAACCTGGCCGGGGTGAATCTGGTGGTCGTGGAAGTCCCGCGGCATATGATGCCGTCCGCGGCGGCGGAGTTGCGTCTCGCCGTCGGCGGCCGCGCGAGCCAAGCGGGCGTCACGATCTCTGTTGAATGACGGGCGCCGTTGAGTGAGGGCGCTGAGCAAGGGCGCCGTCGAGCAAGCGAGGCGGCTTCGCGGCTTCGCGGCGGACAGCAGGAGCCGGCGCCGCGGGGTCTTGTCAACCCTGTTCCGCTGCGCTAAGCTCATAAGGAAATGTTCTGTCCGGCTTGCGGCTGCGCGATCGAGGAAGACGACCGCTTTTGCCGCACGTGCGGGCGCGGCGTGGCCGAAGACAATGCGCCGCCGGCGGCGCGGCTGTTCCGCCGCGACATGGACAGGCGCAAGCTGGGCGGCGTTTGCTCGGGTTTTGCGCGCTATTTCGACAAGGACGCGACGCTTATCCGCATCGTCTGGGTGGGCTGCGCCCTGATGTTTTTCGGAATCGTGGCCTACGGGGTTTGCTGGGTGCTGATGCCCGCCGATGAGGTCGAGCGGGGCGCGGCCGCCGAAGACGGCGGACCGAGCGGGCAAGCGGCCGTTTCGGAATAATCCGCCGTCCCCCCTTCGGCCCATGATCGAGACTGCCGCCTACGCCCGCGCCGGTTTGTTGGGCAACCCTTCGGATGGTTATTTCGGCAAGACGATCGCGTTCACGTTCAAGAACTTCCGCGCCCGAGTTCTGCTGTACCCGAGCCGTCGGCTGGAGATCAAGCCCTCGGCGGTGGACGTCCCCGTCTGGGAGAACCTGGCCGATTTCCGCAAGGCTACGCTCTGGGGCGGGTACTACGGCGGCATCCGCATCATCCGCGCGCTGCTGATGCGCTTTACCGACTATTGCGCCGCCGAGGGCATCGCTCTGCACGAGCGCAACTTCACCATCGAATACGAATCGAACATTCCGATGCGGCTGGGGCTGGGCGGTTCGTCGGCGATCGTCACCGCGGCGCTGCGCGCCCTGATGCGTTTCTACGAGGTCGAGATTGCGAAGCCCGTGCAGGCCAATCTCGCGCTCGAAACCGAGACCCGGGAGCTGGGCGTGAACGCGGGTTTGCAAGACCGCGTGGTGCTTGCCTACGAAGGCCTGGTTTACATGGATTTCGCGCGCGCGCTGATGGAGGGGCGGGGTTACGGCGAGTATATTGCGATGGACCCCGCCGCGCTGCCCAATCTGTACATTGCCTACCGCGCGGGCCTGAGCGAAGGCACGGAGGTTTTTCACAACAATATCCGCGGCCGGTTCGCCGCCGGCGACGGCGAGGTGGTTTCGGCCATGAGGCAGTGGGCGCAAATCGCCGAGGACGGCCGGCAGGCGCTGCTCGACGGCAACGCGGCCGGGTTGGACGCGCTGATCGACGCCAATTTCGATTTGCGCGCGCGCATCTACCGCATCGGCGAAGGGAATCTGGCGATGATCCGCGCCGCGCGAGAGACGGGGGCCACGGCGAAGTTCGCCGGTTCGGGGGGCGCGATCACGGGCACGTACCGCGACGCGGCCCATTTCGAGGCGTTGCGCGAAGCGCTTGCCGCCGCCGGCGCCGCCGTCATCCGGCCGGAGATTTAGCCCGGCCTATGCGCTTGCGGCCGCTTTCGACTCGACCTGTTTTTGCGGCGCTTGGGCTTGCTCTCCTCCAGCAAGGCTTTCGCCGTAAGCGCCGCCGGCGCTTGGGCCAGAGGCCGGTTCAACCGCTTGCGCTCCTGCGCCAAGTCGAACTTCATTTGGAACTGCAGCCAGGAGTCCGCCGTGCCCCATCCGGCGGCTTCCAGCTTCATGGCGGCGGCCACCGTGACGGGAGCCCGCTCGTTTACGATTCGAGAAAAATGGGATCTGCTCATGCCCAGCTTTTTGGCCGCAGCCGCTACGGTCATTCCGGGATAGTCATCCACTTCGTCGAGGATTCCGCGCTTCAGCAAGCCGCCCGGATGGGCCGGGTTCAGCCGCATCCATGCATTTTCGCTAACGCCGATGATCATATTGCCTCCTAATGATAGTCCACAAGGTCAACATCGTAAGCATCACCCCTTGAGTCCACTCGAAAAGCGATCCTCCAGTTTCCCGAAATCCGGACACTCCAAGCGCCATTGGAATCGCCCTTCAACTCGTGCAACCGGTAGCCCGGCAGCCTGCCGAACTCTCTGATGGGGTCTCCACCATCGAGTATTCTCGGAATATCCGCAATGCGTTTCAGGTGTCGATGCTGCAGCCCGCGCGCTTGGCGTTCCTCAAAGAACCGTTCAAGCCCGCCGTGTCTGAATCCATTGATCGACACGGGGATCAGGGCGCCATATCCCGTTCGCCGCCGCTGAGCGCCAGGGACCAGACGCTGGTATCTACGAACAGGCTCACTTGCTGCGGGTCCGCTCGCGCTTGTAGTCGTAATCGCCGTCCCAGTCGAATTTTCCGAACAAGTCGAGCAGTCGTTCCCGCTCCCGGCGCGCGATGAATTCCTGCAGGGCGCGGTTGACAGTGGCTTTGGGGGTCTTTTCGCCGCCGAGCGCCAATGCCCTGTCGAGCAGTTCCGGATCTATCGCAAGGTTCGTTGACATTGTGTAACGCCGTGCAACGCTGAACGCATTGTGCAATACATGCCCTATATGCCCTGCTCCCAAGATTGGTTGATGTATCGTATCTTGTTCCTTGCCACTGCTTGATCCGCTGACCCGCGGACTCGCGGCCGGTGCGCTATCATCGCGGGAGCGATGCTTTCGCGCCGCGACTTTCTTGCTTCTTCCGCCGCCGCCCTGAGCGCTTGGGGGTGCGGTTCCGCCCCGCCGCGCGGCGAAGAGGCGCAGCCGCTGAACGTGCTTTTCCTGTTTCCCGACCAGATGCGCGCGCAGGCGATGGGCTGCATGGGCAACCCGGACGTGAAAACGCCGCATCTCGACCGGTTGGCCGCCGAGGGGCTGCTGTTCCGCAACCACTTCGCCAACACGCCGGTCTGCTGCCCGGCGCGGGCGAACATCCTTACCGGCAAGTACGCCCACGCCAACGGCATGACGGCCAACGATTTCCGGCTCAGGGAGTCGGAGACGACGCTGGCCGAGTTGTACCGCGAGGCCGGTTACCGCACCGGATTCATCGGCAAGTGGCACCTCGACGGCGGCAAGCGGCAGCCCGGCTGGGTTCCGCCGGGAGAGCGGCGCCAGGGCTTCGAGTTCTGGGCGGCCAATCAAGTCAGCCACGCGCACTTCGACACGCATTACTTCCGCGATACCGACGAGCCGATCCCGATCGAGACGTTCGAGCCCGAGGCATGGGTCGATCTGGGCATCGAGTTTCTGCGGGAGACCGCCAACGACCGGCGGCCGTTTTTTCTGACCGTGCAAATGGGGCCGCCGCACGATCCCTATCTTGCGCCGGAGCGGCACATGGAGATGTACGACCCGCAAGAGATTACGCTGCGCCCGAATTTCGACGGCGATGCGTCCGATCGCGATCTCGAGCCGAATCCGTACGCCGCGACGCCGGGGCGCAAGGAAATCGCCGCCTACTACGCGATGGTCACCGCCGTTGATGAGCAGGTCGGGCGCATCCTCGGCGAGCTCGACCGCCTCGGGCTGCGCGAGAGCACCGCGGTCGTCGTTTCGTCCGACCACGGCGACATGCTGGGCTCGCACGGCATGCGGCTCAAGCGCAAGCCCTGGGAGGAGTCGATTCGCGTGCCCGGCATCGTGCGCGCGCCCGGCGCCGCGCCCGGCCGGGTCACCGACGCGCTTTTCTCGCACGTCGATATCGCTCCGACCCTGCTGTCGCTGTGCGGACTGGAAACGCCCGAAGCCATGCAGGGGGCGGACCTTTCGCCGGTCATTCGCGGCGAAGCCGAGAGCGGCCCGGAGAGCGCCTATTTCCAGATATTCGGGCCGTTTCACGCGGGCGGCGTCGAGTTCGGCTGGCGCGGCGTGCGCACGGAACGCTACATGTACGCGCGCAAGAGAGACGAACCCTGGGTGCTCTACGACCTCAAGGAAGACCCGTACGAGCTGAAAAATCTGGCCGCCGACCCCGCCGCGGCGGCGATCCGCGGGGAACTCGAAGCGAAGATCGCCGAGTGGATGGAAAAAGTCGGCGACTCGTGGGATTACGACTGGACCGCGCCTCTCGAAGACGCCGGCCGCCTCTACAAGCACGAAACCTTTTATTCGGTCGAAGAGTTCATGCAGTGGGCCGAGCAAAACCCCGATTTGGCCGATCTCTAGCCGCGGCGCGCCTTCATGGAAAAGCAGCCGATCGGTCTTGCGGTTCTCGGCGCGGGGGCGGTGGTCACCGCCCGCCACCTGCCCGCGCTGGCCGCCGCCGGGGGCCGGGCGGTCAGCATTTTCGACCCCTGCGGGGAGGCCGCGCGCAAGGCGGCGGCGGACTTCGATATCGCCCTGACGGCGTCTTCGATGGAGGAAGCGGTTCGCGCCGACGGCGTCGAAGCCGTGCTCATCGCTTCCCCCAATGCGTTCCACCGCGGGCAGGCCGAGTGCGCTTTCGACGCCGGCCGCCACGTGCTGTGCGAGAAGCCGATCGCCCTGAAGCCGGCCGACGCGCAAGCCATGGTCCGCGCCGCGGAGCGTTCGGGGCGCACGCTGCAAGTCGGCTTTCACCATCGTTTCAGCGCCGAGCACAACTGCGCCAAGACGCTGCTCGAGGCCGGACTGTTGGGCGGCGTGCAGGCCTTCAACGGGGTTATCGGCGAGCCGTTCGAGGTCATCCCCGGCGGACTCGCCAACTACCGTTTCAATGCGGCGCAAGGGGGCGGCTTTACGCTCATCGACGTCGGTCAGCACCGCATCGACGAAACCCTCGCCCTGCTCGGCGGCGTTGCCGAAGTCTATGTCGAGATGGCCTCCGTCATGGGAACGCACGGCCTGGACGACAGCGCTGTGCTGCTGTTGAAGATGGAATCGGGAGCGGTCGGCTCGCTGAGCTGGCACCGGTTTTCGCGCGCTTTCGTTTCGCCCTCGATTTGGTTCGGCTCGAAGGCCGTGCTGTGCGCGGGCGCGTTCATCACGGCGCCGTTCCAATCCGCTCCGCTGTCGATTTTCCTGGAAGACGACCCGGAGCAGGCGCTGCCCGCCGAAATTCTGTCCTGGACCCGGCCCAGGCGATGGTGGGGCGATCTCGAGCCCGGCTGGGTGGATATCTGGCCGCCGCGGCGGAACACGTTCGAGGAGCAGTGGCGCAATTTCTTCGGCGCGGCGAGGGGCGAGAACCCGCCGGCGGCCGACGGCATGGACGGGTGCAGGGCGCTGGAGATCGTCCAGGCGGCGTATCTGTCGTTTGCCGAGCGGCGTCCCGTCAAGCTGCCGCTGCCGCCCGACGCGTATCTTCCCCCGCCGACTTGGGGCAAGGCTTGAAAACCGACTGTTTCGATAGGCGAAGTAGGAATTTAACTCCTTGAAAATCAACGGGATCGCTGCTTGCAAGGGCGGGCCGCGCATGGCACAATGAGGCCATGAGCAGCGCTTCCGCAAACGCCTCGACGCGGGCGGCCGCCGGTCCGCGCAAGATCGTCACGAAGACGCCGGAAAACAGCGAGACGCCGCTGGACGAGCAGCGCGGCTGGATTACCCCGACGGAATCGTTTTTCGTGCGCAACCATTTCGCCGTGCCGGAGATCGACCCGGGCGGCTGGCGGCTGCGGCTGAGCGGCTGCATCGACGGCGAGGCCGCGTTTTCCTGGGGCGAACTGGATGCGCTGCCGCAGCGCAGCGTTTTCGCCACGTTGGAGTGCGCCGGCAACGGCCGCTCGTATCTCGAACCGCGGGCGGGCGGCGTGCAATGGGGCCGCGGCGCGGTGGGCAACGCGGAGTGGTCGGGCGTCTCGTTTCGCGATCTGGTTGGGGAGCGGCGCATCGAAGAAAGCGCGCGGCAGGTTGTTTTCCAGGGCGCCGATCGGGGGCGGGAGAGCGGCGCCGCGGGCGAGATTCCGTTTGCCCGCAGCCTGCCGCTGGACGCGGCGCTGCACCCGGATACGGTCGTGGCGCTGCGCATGAACGGCGAGCCGCTGACGCCGGCGCACGGCCGCCCGGCGCGGCTCATCGTCCCCGGCTGGTACGGCGTCGCCTCGGTCAAATGGCTGGCGGGCGCAACCTTTATCGACCGCTCGTTCGACGGCTATTTCCAGACCGTGAAGTACACGGTCGAGCGCGAATCGAGTTTTGGCAGGAACCGCGAAGTCGTCGGCGTCATGCAGCCCAAATCGGAAATCACCCGGCCCGGCCGCGGCGAGACGCTCGAACCCGGGCGCCGCCACGTCGAGGGCATCGCCTGGGCGGGCAACGAGACGGTGGCCGCCGTCGAGTTCAGTTGCGACGGCGGGAAGTCGTGGCGCCGCGTCGATCTGACCGGACGGCGGGAAGCGTACTGCTGGACGACCTGGAGAACCTGTTGGGAAGCCGCCGGGGAAGGCCGGCATACGCTGCTCTCGCGGGCGATTTCGTCGTCGGGCAAGGTGCAGCCGATGCGCCACGATCCGCGCAACGGCGGATACATGATTCATTTCAGCCGTCCGACCGAAGTCATTGTTCGCGAAGGCGGCGAGCGCCCCGCGCATTACGCGATTTGACTGTCCGCGGCGTCCCAGCGCGCGGTCAGCTTGCGGAGTTCCGCCAGCCGCCGGAGCAGCGCGGGCAGCAAGTCGAGGCGCAGGGCGTTCGCGCCGTCCGATTTGGCCTTTTCGGGCGCGTCATGCACCTCGAAGAACAGGCCGTCCGCGCCGGCCGCCGCGCCGGCGCGCGCCAGCGGCTCGATGAACTCGGGACGGCCTCCGCTTGCGCCGCCGCGTGCGCCGGGCAATTGCAGGCTGTGCGTGACGTCGAGCACGGCGGGGAAGCCCAGTCCGCGTATGACGGCAAGCCCGCGGAAGTCCACCACGAGGTTGCGGTAGCCGAAGCTGCTGCCGCGTTCGGTGAGCATGATTTTGCGGTTTCCCGTCGAAGCGGCCTTGTCGGCGGCGTAACGCATGTCTTCGGGCGCGAGGAACTGTCCCTTTTTGATGTTGACGATGCGGCCGCTGCGGCCGGCGGCAATGAGCAGGTCGGTCTGGCGGCAGAGGAAGGCGGGAATCTGCACGACGTCGCAGACCTCGGCGGCGGCCGCGGCCTGGTGCGTTTCGTGAACGTCGGTCAGCACGGGCAGCCCGGTTGCGCGTTTCACTTCGGCCAGGATGCGCAGGCCCTCTTCCAGCCCCGGTCCGCGGAACGCATCCGCGCGGGTGCGGTTGGCCTTGTCGAACGACGCCTTGAAGACCGCCGGCAGCCCGGCGGCGGCCGCGGCCACGGCGACCGTCCGGCCGAGTTTCAGCGCATGGCCGGCCGACTCGATCACGCAAGGCCCCGCGATCACGAAAAGCCCGCCGGAGGTCAACTTTCGCCAAATGTCTTCGCTCATGTTCTCGTTTATCGCACGTTTCCGCCCTTGACGCCCGCGGCTTGCGGTATTCATAGTTAAGAAGCCCGCGCGCCCGCGGCAGGGGCGCCGGCAATAAGGAAAGCGATTGTCGATGCACGATCGGACGCCGCGGCCGAACGACATTTCTCTGGCGTTTGCCGAAAGTCTCTACGACGACTACTTGCGCGACCCGAACTCGGTCACCGCGGAGTGGCGGGCCTATTTCGAGCAAGTGGCCGAGTCCGGCGCGGACGGGGACGGACTTGAGCCCAACGCCGCGCCGGCTGCGACGCCGGCTGCGTCCGTTCCGGCGAAAGACGGCGCCGGACTGCCCGGCGACGTCGAAAAGATGCTCCGCGCCTACGAAGCCGCCGAGGCGATGATCGAAGACACGGTCAAGCTGCAAGACCGTATCGACAAGCTCGTGCGCGCCTACCGCGTGCGCGGGCACCTGGCCGCCCATCTCGATCCGTTGGGGCTGCCGCGGCCTTATCCCGCCGAGCTCGAGCCCGAGTATTTCGGCTTGACGCCGGACGACATGGGCCGCGCCGTTTCCGCGGACTCGCTGAACGGCTGGGCCGCTCCGAACGCCGGCGCCCTGATCGAGCGCTTGCGCGAGACCTACTGCCGCTCGATCGGCGCGCAGTTCATGCACATCGACGACATGGACGTTTGCGAGTGGCTGCAGGAACGCATGGAAGGCTCGGCCAACCGGCTGCACCTCAGCCGCGGGCGCCAGTTGAGCATTCTGACGCGGCTGACCGACGCCGTGATTTTCGAGGAATTCATCCAGAAAAAGTACGTCGGCGCGAAAAGTTTTTCGCTGGAGGGCTGCGAAAGCCTCATCCCGCTGCTCGATCTGGCCATCGAGAGGGCGGGAGACCACGGCATCGATCAGGTCGTTCTGGGCATGGCCCACCGCGGCCGCGTGAACGTGCTGGTCAATATCCTGGGCAAGAGCGCGCAGGAGATTTTCCGGGAATTCGACGATGCGGACAGCGATCGCCGCCTCGGCCGCGGCGACGTGAAATACCATCTCGGCCACCGCGGCGAATGGACCACGGTCAAGGGCAACAAGGTTCATCTGGCGCTGTGCTTCAACCCCAGCCATCTCGAGTTCGTCAACCCGGTCGCCATGGGGCGCATGCGCGCCAAGCAAGACCGCTATTACGAAGGCCGCCGCAAGGACGGCCTGTTGGTGCTCATTCACGGCGACGCCGCTTTTGCCGGCGAAGGCGTCGTCCAGGAAACCCTCAACATGAGCGAGTTGCCGGGTTATACCGTTGGCGGCACGGTGCATATCGTGCTGAACAACCAGATCGGCTTCACCACTCGACCGGAGCAGGGGCGCTCGATGTCGTATGCGTCGGGCGTCGCCAAAATGCTGCAGATTCCGATCTTCCACGTGAACGGCGAAGACCCCGAATCGGTTGCGCAGGTCATCCGTCTGGCGATCGACTTCCGCAATACCTTCCACCGCGACGCGGTGATCGACATGTACGGCTACCGCCGGCACGGACACAACGAAACCGACGAGCCGCGGTTCACTCAGCCGCTGATGGTGCGCGCCATCGCCCAACGCAAATCGGTGTACGAGGGCTATATCGAACATTTGCTCAGCCAGGGGGGGGTGACCGAAGAGGAAGCCCGGCGCATCGCCGCCGAGCGCCGCGCCCACCTCGAGCGGGAACTTTCGGCGGCGCGCAGCGAAGACTACGTTGCCTCGGGAGGGCGCCGCACCAGCCACTGGAGCGGCTACCAGGGAGGGGCGGACGAGAGCGCCGCCGACGTCGAAACGGGCGTTGCCGACAAGACCCTGCGCGCTCTGCTGCGGAAGCTCGGCGCGAAGCCGCAGGACTTCCAGGCCGACCGCCGCATCGAAAAGATACTCAAGAACCGCGAGGCCATGTCCCGCGGGGAGCTCGCCCTCGATTGGGCCGCGGGGGAAGCTCTGGCTTTCGCCTCGATCCTGACCGACGGACTCAAGGTGCGCATCACCGGACAGGATTGCGAGCGGGGCACCTTCAGCCACCGGCACGCGGTGCTCCGCGACATGCAAACCGGCAAGGCCTACGCGCCGCTGCAGAACCTGTCGCCGCGCCAGGCCGAGTTCGAGATTCACAACAGTCCGCTGTCGGAGGCCGGCGTACTGGGCTTCGAGTGGGGCTACAGCCTCGACTGGCCCGACGGCCTGATCGTCTGGGAAGCGCAGTTCGGCGATTTCGTCAATACCGCGCAGGTCATCATCGACCAGTTCATCGCCAGCGGCGAAGACAAGTGGGGGCGGTTGAGCGGCCTCGTCATGCTGCTGCCGCACGGTTTCGAAGGGCAGGGTCCCGAGCATTCGAGCGCCCGCTTGGAGCGCTTCCTGCAACTGGCCGCCGAAGACAACATGCAGATCGTCAACCCGACCACGCCGGCGCAGATCTTTCATGCGCTGCGGCGGCAGATCGTGCGCCCTTGGCGCAAGCCGCTGGCGGTGATGAGCCCCAAGAGCCTGCTGCGCCGGCCGCAGGTCAAGTCCGCTCTCAACGAATTGAGCGCAGGCGTCTTCCGCAGAATCATTGTCGATCCGGTCGAGAAGCCGCAAGCGGTGAAGAAATTGCTGCTCTGTTCGGGCAAGATCTATTACGATCTGCTCGCCGCCAAAGAGAGCGGCGGTTCCGACGACGTTGCGCTCGTGCGCTTCGAACAGCTCTATCCGCTGAGCGCCGAGGCCGTCAGCAAGGCGCTGGCGCCGTTCCCCGCCGATGCGCCGGCCGTCTGGGTTCAGGAAGAGCCCGAGAACATGGGCGCTTGGTATTATCTGCGGGCGCGCTTTCTCGACAAGCTGCCGGACGGGCGGCCGTTCTCGGGGGTGTTCCGCCATGCCTCGGCCAGCCCGGCGACGGGCTCCGCGGGCAGCCACAAGCTCGAGCAGCGGCAACTTATCGACGAAGCTTTCGCGCCGGTCGGCTCTTGACGCGCGGAGGCTTGCGACACGAGGAGAATGCGATGCCGATAGAAGTCACGATTCCGCAGGCCGGCGAATCGATCGTCGAAGTACAGATCGGCGAATGGCGCAAGCGGGTCGGCGACCGCGTGGAAATCGACGAAACGCTGGTCGAGATCGAAACGGACAAGGCGACGATGGAGACGCCGTCGCCCGCGTCGGGCGTTCTGGCGGAGATTCGCCTGGAAACCGGGGCCGTCGCGGAGGTCGGCGACGTTATCGCGGTCATCGAGGAGAGCGCCGGGGATGAGGCTTCGGCGGCTGAGCCCGAGAAAGCTGCGGCGCCGGAAAAGGCCGCCGAGCCGGAGAAGGCTGCCGCGCCGCGCGTCATGCCGGCCGCCAAACGCTTGCTGGAGCAAAGCGGCGTGCCGCCGGAAGAAGCGGAAGCAACCGGACCGGGAGGGCGCATCCTCAAGGAAGACGCCGCCCGCGCGGTTGAGAAACACACAGAGAAGCGCGAGAAGAAACGCGCGGCGAAGCCCGCCCCCGCGCCGGCCCCGCCTGTTGCGCCGCCCCCGCCCGCGCCTCCGCCCGTTGCCGCGCCGACCGCCGGCGATGATCGCGGAGAGCGGGTCGCGCCCATGACGCCCTTGCGCAAGGCGGTCGCGCGCAACCTGGTGCGGGCGCAGCAGAACGCCGCGCTGCTCACCACGTTCAACGAAGCCGACATGTCGGCGGTGATCGGCCTGCGCAACAGATACGGGGATCGCTTCCTCGAAACCCACGGCGTCAAGCTCGGCTTCATGTCGTTTTTCGTGAAAGCCTCCGTGCGCGCGCTGCAAGCGGTTCCCGCGGTCAATGCGGCGATCCGCGGCGGCAATATCGTTTCCCGCGATTATTGCGACATCGGCATCGCCGTGGGCGGCGGCCGGGGACTGGTCGTGCCCATCATCCGCGATGCGCAGTCGCGCAGTTTCGCCGAGATCGAGAAAACGATCGCCGATTTCGCCGCGCGCGCGAGACAGAACCGCATCGAGATATCCGAGCTTCAGGGCGGCACGTTCACCATCAGCAACGGCGGCATCTACGGCTCGATGCTCTCGACGCCGATCGTCAACTCGCCGCAAAGCGCCATCCTGGGCATGCACGCCATCGAGCAGCGCGCCGTTGTCCGCGAAGGGCAAATCGCCGCCCGCCCGATGATGTATCTCGCCCTCACCTACGACCACCGCCTGATCGACGGACGCGAGGCGGTCACTTTTCTCAAGCACGTCAAGGAAGCCGTCGAAGACCCGCGGCGTCTGCTGCTCGAGGTTTGACACGAAGCGGCGCAGCGCGGACAAGCAACCCCATGCCGGACGCAAAACATGACCTGCTGGTGATCGGCGCCGGCCCCGGCGGCTACGCCGCGGCCATCCGCGCGGCGCAACTCGGCCTCGACACGGCCTGCGTGGAAAAAGTCGAGGAGCTTGGCGGAACCTGCCTGCGCATCGGCTGCATTCCGAGCAAGGCGCTGCTCGAATCGAGCGAACGTTACGAGCAGGCGAAAAGCGGCCTCGACGCGCACGGCGTCAACGTCTCGGGCGTCTCGCTCGATCTGCAAAAAATGCTGGCGCGCAAAGACCGCGTGGTCAAAGCGCTCACCGGCGGCGTGGCTTCGCTGCTGCGCAAAAACAAGATTACGCGCTACGAAGGCCATGCGCGCTTGCAGGCGCCGGGGCGGGCGGTTATCGACGCCGCCGGGAAATCGACCGCGGTCGAAGCGCGGCATATCGTTATCGCTGCGGGCAGCGAGACCGCCGCGCTGCCCGGGGTCGAGATCGACGGCGAGCGCATCGGCACGTCAACCGAAGCGCTGGCCTACCCCGAAGCGCCCGGCCATTTGATCGTCATCGGCGCGGGCTATATCGGCCTCGAACTGGGTTCCGTCTGGCGCAGACTGGGCTCCCGCGTCACGGTGCTCGAATATCTCGACCGCATCCTGCCCGGCATGGACAACGAAATCGCCGCCGAAGCGCAAAAGCTCTTCGCCAAGCAGGGGCTGCGCTTCCGGCTGGGCGCGCGCGTGACCGGCGCGCGGGTCGAAGACGGCCGCTGCATCGTCGAGATCGACGGCGCGGAGCCGCTGACCGGCGATCGCGTACTGGTCGCGGTCGGCCGCAAGCCCCATACCGCCGGGCTGGGGCTGGAAGCTCTGGGCGTTGCCCTTGATGGGAAAGGCCGCATCCCCGTCAACGAGCGCTACGAGACGACGGCGCCGGGCGTCTTCGCCATCGGCGACGTCATCGCCGGGCCGATGCTGGCGCACAAGGCCGCGGAAGAAGGCGTCGCCTGCGTCGAGCGCATCGTCACCGGCTACGGCCACGTCAACTACGACGCCATTCCGGGGGTCTGCTACACCCACCCGGAAGTGGCCGCCGTCGGCAAGACCGAAGAGCAACTCGCCGCGGCCGGCATCGCCTTCCGCAAGGGCAAGTTCCCCTTCCGCGCCTCCGGCCGGGCGCGCTCGCAGGGCGAAACGGACGGCTTCGTGAAAATACTCGCCGAGGCCGCGACCGACCGCCTGCTCGGCGTCCACGTTATCGGCCCGCAAGCCGGCGAGCTCATCGCCGAGGCCGCGACCGCGATCGAGTTCGGCGCCAGCGCCGAAGACGTGGCGCGCGCGGTCCACGCTCACCCGACGCTCGCCGAGACGCTCAAAGAGGCCGCTCTCGACGCCGACGGCCGGGCGATTCACATCTGACCGCCGCTACATCGAGATCGACTCGACGGCGATGGTGTCGCCTTCGAGCGAGCCGGAGACGATCACCTTGTGCCCGGCGTGGGGTTTCGCGGCTTCCTGGTCGTCCAACTGATAGACCTTGCCGCCTTCTTCGGCCACGAGCACGACGGTTTCGCCTCCCTCGATGCATTTCTGCGCGCAGCCGGCGTGGTCGTCGGTCGCCGCCTTGCCTGCATTCGCGCACTTCGCGTCGGCCAACCAGCCTGCGTAGGTCATCGCGGCCGGCTCGGCGGGCGCTTCCGCCATCGGTTCCTCGGCCGCCGGTTCCGGCGCGCCGCCGCAGCCGAAGACGAAGCCAAGCAGCGAAACCGCGAGCAAAATTCGAATCATGGGAATACCTCCGAGTGTCCTTAAGGAGAGATGGAACGGGGAAAAAATACCCCTCAAGGCGCATTCTACCCCAACGGACAGCGCCGCCGCCGCCCGCGGCGGATTTTCTTTTTTGCTTGCGGACTTGACGCCCGGCGGTTTCGGGGCTAAAATTCAAACATACGTTTGAATCAAACAATCGTTTGACTACGCAAGACGCCGCCGATGGCAGCCGACACCAAGGAACAAATCCTCGACAAGGCCGAGGAGCTTCTTGCCGAGCAAGGCATTGACGGCGTATCGCTGCGCGCCATCACGCAGGCGGCCGCCGTCAACCTGGCCTCCGTCCACTATCATTTCGGTTCGAAAGAGGCTTTGGTCAAGGCCGTGTTCGTGCGCCGCATCGCCGCGGTCAACCGCGAGCGGATCGCCCTGCTCGATGCGGCCGAGAGCGAAGCCGGCGGCGGCGCGCCGGCGGTCGAACGCATCCTTTACGCCCTGTTCGCGCCGGCCATTCAACTGTCGCAAGACCCGCTGCGGGGGCGGCGGTTCATGCGTCTTTGCGGCCGTTTTTACGCCGAAGCAGCGGACTATCTCGAAGCCGTGTTCGAGGAGGAGTTCGCCGAGCTCGTGCAGCGTCTCGACCGCGCGTTTCAGCGCGCGGCGCCTCATCTTGCCGAGAAGGAGCTGCGCTGGCGGGTACACTTCGCGGTGGGCGCGATGGTGCATACGATGATGGACAGCGACCGCATTCGCCGCTGGACGCAGGGGCTTTGCGACCCCGTGAACGTGGAGGAAACGGTCGACGCCATGGTGCGCTTCGCCGCCGCGGGGCTGAACGCCCCGGCGACGGCCGCCAACGGGGTGGCGCGATGAGAGTCCGCGGCGTTTTGGCGGTTGCGGCTGCCGTTCTGCTTTCGGGTTGCGCGAAGCCGATTGCGCGTCCGGCGCGGCAATTCGCGGTCGAGGCTCCGCGCGCCTGGAAGAGCGGGGAGGCCGGCCCGTCTGCGTCCGGCGTCGATTGGTGGGCTTATTTCGGCGACAGCGGCCTCGATCGCGTCATCCGCGAGGCGCTGACGAAGAATGCCGATCTCCGCGCCGCGGCGGCGCGCATCGAAGCGGCGCGCCAGGAGACGCGCATTGCCGCCGCCGCCGAACTGCCCGAGTTGAGTTTGAGCGCCAACCGCTCCCGCCAGCGCCAGAACTTCGTCGGCCTGCCTTTTCCGGGGCTTGGCGGCAGAGTGCTCAGCGCCACCAATACCAACACGGGATTGTCGTTGAATCTGACCTGGGAAGCCGATATCTGGAAACGCGTCGAGGCCGGCAAGCTCGCGGCAACCGCCAATCTGGAGGGGCGCGAAGCCGATCTTGCGGCCGCCCGCCTGTCGCTGAGCGGGCAGGCGGCGAAGGCTTGGTTCGCGGCGGTCGAAGCCGAAAGGCAGGCGGGCATCGCCAAGGCTTCCCTGGCCAGTTACGAAACTTCCGCCGAGCGCGTGCGCGCGCGCTACAGCGCGGGACTCCGTCCTTCGCTCGACCTGCGCTTGGCGCTGAGCGAAATCGACCGCGCGCAAGCGTTGGTCAAGCAGCGCGAACAGCAGCGCGACGCTTTCACCCGCCAAGTTGAAGCGCTGATGGGGCGGTATCCGGCGGGGGACCACGCGCCGGCGGAAGACCTCCCCGATGTCCCGCCGCAGATTCCGGCGGGGCTGCCTTCCGAGTTGGTCCACCGCCGGCCCGACCTGATCGCCGCCGAACGCGCTTTGCTGGCGGCGGACGCCCGCATCGTCGAAGCGAAGGCCGCGCTGCGCCCCAGTTTCTCGTTGACCTCGGGGCTGGGCACAGCGAGCAACAAGCTCGCCGATCTGTTGAACCCCAACGTGCAGGTCTGGAACTACGTCACCAACGTCGTCATGCCGATTTTCAACAACGGCCGGCTCAAGGCCGGCGTACGCGCGAACGAAGCGCGGGCGATGGAGGCCGCGGCCAATTACGAGAGCCGTATCCTCGCGGCCTACCGCGAGGTCGAAACGGCGCTTGCCGCCGAAACGCTGCTGGCCGAACGGGAGCAGGCGCTCGAATCGGCGACCCGCAACGCTCTGGCCGCCCGCGACCTGGCCGAGCAGCGTTACCGCGCGGGCTTGTCGGACATCATTACCGTGCTCTCTTCGCAGCGCACGGCCCTCGATTCCGAAAGCGCCCTGCTCGCTCTCAGGCGCGCCCGCCTCGACAATCGGGTCGATCTGCACCTTGCCTTGGGCGGCGGATTCGCCGCGGCTGCTCCGGCCGCGGCGTCCGGCGCGGGGGATTCCGCGGAATAAAAAAGGGGTGACCATGCAAATTTTGCGCCGCGTTTTGATGATTGTTTTTCCTCTGGCCGTGCTGGGCGCCGGCGTGTTCGCCACCGTCGCCATGATCGAGTCCCGCGATGAGCCGGAAACGAAGCCGCTCGAGATACCGCCGCTGCTGGTGCGGGTGATTGAAGCCGAGCCGGAAACGGTCGCATTGACGGTCTATGCCGAGGGCACGGTAGCGCCGCGCACCGAATCGCAGCTTGTCCCCGAGATATCCGGCCGCGTCGTGGAAGTTTCGCCTTCGCTCGCCGTTGGCGGGTTTTTCGAGGAAGGCGAGGCGCTGCTCAGGATCGAGGCGCGCGAGTACGACCTGGTGGTTATCCGCGCCGATGCGGCGATCGCGCAGGCGAAATTGCGCTTGGCGACCGAACGGCAGGAAGCCGAGGTGGCGCGCAAGGAGTGGCAAGCCCTGGGACGCGGCGAGCCCAATCCCCTGGTCGTGCGCGAGCCGCAGATCGCCGAGGCGCTGGCGGCGCTGGCCTCGGCCGAGGCCGTTCTGGAGCAGGCCAAGTTCGATCTCGAGCGGACGGTCGTCCGCGCGCCGTACGCCGGCCGCGTCCGCTCGAAGCAAGTTGACGTCGGCCAATTCGTGCAGCGCGGCGCTCCGGTGGCGACGCTCTATTCCGTCGATGTCGCCGAGGTGAAGCTGCCCATTCCGGACGCGGAGCTCGAGTTCGTCAACCTGCCCCTGGCTTACCGCGGCGCCGCTGAAAACGCCCGCGGCCCGGTCGTGACTCTGACCGCCCGGTTCGCCGGGCGCGAGCACAAGTGGCGGGGCCGCATCGTGCGCACCGAGGGCGAAATCGATGCGGCGACGCGCATGGTGCATGCCATCGCCCAGGTCGAAGACCCCTACGCCCCCGGACAAGACGCGCGCCGGCCGCCGTTGGCCGTCGGCATGTTCGTCGAAGCCGAAATCCACGGCCGCCGGGTGAGCAACGTCGTGCGGCTGCCGCGGACGGCGCTGCGCGGCGACGCGCAAGTCCTGGTCGTGGACAGCGCCGACCGCCTCTACTACCGCGATGTCGATGTTTTCCGCCTCGACCGCGATCAGGCGCTGGTGCGCGGCGGGCTCGAACGCGGCGACCGGATCTGCGTCTCGAACGTCGAAGCCGCCGTGAACGGAATGCAAGTCCGCGTTGAGGAGAATGGACTGTCATGAACGGCCTCATTGCCTGGTTCGCCCGCAACCACGTCGTCGCCAATTTGGTGATGTTCGTCATCGCCGCCGCCGGGACGATTACGCTCGGCGACCTCAAGAAAGAGGTTTTCCCGGAATTTTCGCTCGATACGGTTACAGTCGATGTCGAGTACCGCGGCGCGGCGCCGGAAGAAGTCGAGGAAGCGGTCTGCGTGCGCATCGAGGAGGCGGTCCAGGGCATCGACGGCATCAAGAAGATCACTTCGACCGCGCGGGAAGGCCGCGGCAGCGTGCGCATCGAAATCATGCCGGAATACGACGTGCGCAAGTCGCTCGAAGACATCAAGGCGCGCGTGGACGCAATCGACACGTTCCCCGAAGAGGCCGAGCGGCCGGTCACGCAGGAACTCACGTCGCGGTACCAAGTCATCAACATTTCGATTTCCGGCGACGCCGACCTGCTGACGCTCAAGCGCCTCGGCGAGCGGGTGCGCGACGATCTGACCGCGCTGCCCGAGGTCTCCCAGGCCGAGTTGTCGAACGCCCCGCCCTACGAGATTTCCATCGAAGTTTCGGAGGAGGCGCTGCGCCGTTGGGGGCTGACCTTCGACGCCGTGGCCGCCGCGGTGCGCCGCTCGTCCGTCGATCTGCCCGGCGGCTCGGTCGAAACCGAGACCGGCGAGATCCTCCTGCGCACCAAGGGGCAGGCCTACACAGGACTCGAATACGAGAAGCTGCCGCTGGTCACCCGCCCCGACGGAACCAAGATTCTGCTGCGCGACGTGGCTCAGGTCATCGACGGCTTCGAGGACACCGATCAGTCCGCGAAGATGGACGGCGAGCCGACGGTCATGGTGCAAGTGTTCCGCGTCGGCGATCAGAGCGCGATCGAAGTCGCCGAAGCCGTTTACCGCTACATCGAGCAGGCCAATGCGTCGATGCCCGGCGGCATCACGTTGACGACTTGGCAGGACAACGCCAGGATACTGCGGGGACGCATCGACCTGCTCGTCAAAAACGCCGTCAGCGGGCTGGTGCTGGTGTTCGTTTTTCTGGCGCTTTTCCTGCGGCTGCGGCTGGCCGTGTGGGTCGCCATCGGCATCCCGCTCTCGTTCCTCGGCGCGCTGGCGATGATGCCCGTATTCGACGTGTCGATCAACATGATGTCGCTGTTTTCGTTCATCCTCGTGCTCGGCATCGTGGTCGATGACGCGATCGTCGTCGGCGAAAACATCTTCACCACGCAGGAACGCGAGAAGGAAGGGTTGAACGCGGCGATCCGCGGCACGCGGGAGGTTGCCGTTCCGGTCGTTTTCGGCGTGCTGACGACGATGGCCGCCTTTTCGCCGATGCTTTTCGTGTCGGGAATGATGGGCAAGATCATGCGCGTTTTCCCGCTGGTCATCTTGCCCACGCTGTTCTTTTCGCTGGTGGAGTCGAAACTCGTCCTGCCGGCTCACCTTTCGAACTACCGCGAAAGAAAGAAACGCGCCAATCCGAACATCCTGTTGCGGGTCTGGAACGGATTTTTCGATTTCTTCTCCAACGGTTTGGCATGGTTCATTCGGCGCGTTTACCGGCCTGTGCTCGAGACCGCGCTGGAGTGGCGTTACGCGACGCTTTCGCTTGCGCTGGCTTCAGTGTTGGCGACCGCCGGCCTGATCGGCGGCGGCATCGTCAAGCTGGTGCTCTTCCCCATCGTCGAATCCGACAATACGGTCGCTTTCCTGACCATGCCCCAGGACGCGACGGCCGAGACCACGGCCGCGGGCGTCGCCCGCATCGAACGCGCGGCGAGAGAACTGCGCCGAGAGCTCGAGGCCGAGTACGGACGCGATATGTTCCAGCACATCCTGGCCTCGGTCGGCGAGCATCCTTTCCGCGTCGTCCAGAGCGGGCCGGGGGGAAACGGCGGGGATTACAGCGGCTCGCATCTCGGGGAAGTCAATATCGAATTGACGCCGTCGGAAACGCGCACGATCTCGGCGGCCGAGATCTCCGAGCGCTGGCGCCGCAAGGTCGGCCAGATTCCCGGCGCGGTGGAGTTGAGCATTACCGCCGACATGATCGGCGGGGGCAAGGCCATCGACATCCAGTTGACCGGACGCGATCTCGATCGCGTACAAGAGGCCGCCGGCCGGATCAAGGCGAAACTGGCCGAATACCCGGGCGTCGTCGATATCACCGATTCCTTTCGCGGCGGCAAGCCCGAGATCAAGCTGGCCGTCACTTCCGCGGGCGAAGCGCTGGGCCTGACCCTGCAAGACCTCGGCCGCCAGGTTCGGCAGGGGTTTTTCGGCGAAGAGGCGCAGCGCATCCAGCGGGGGCGCGACGATATCCGCGTCATGGTGCGCTATCCGGAGCGGGCGCGCCGCTCGATCGGCGACCTCGAGCAGATGCGCATCCGCACGCCCAACGGCGACGAGACGCCGTTTTCCACCGTCGCCGACGCGAGCATGGGGCGCGGCTTCGCCACCATCACCCGCGTGGACCGCAACCGCTCGATCAGCGTCCAGGCCGAAGTCGATGAATCCGTCGTAACCGCCGGCGAGGTCATCGAGAGCCTGGGCGCGAACTTCATGCCCCAACTCATGGCGCAGTACCCGGGCGTCCACTACAGCTTCGA
Source organism: Bryobacterales bacterium (assembly GCA_965242705.1). GTDB lineage: Bacteria > Acidobacteriota > Terriglobia > Bryobacterales > UBA6623 > CATQHP01. The sequence continues at coordinate 891,133 of OZ251486.1, read as the reverse complement.
GGGAGACGAAGCCGATTTCGCCGAGTCGATGGAGGGGTTGAACAAGGGTTTCGGGGCGGCGATGTTCGTCATGTTCGCCTTGTTGGCGATCCCGCTGAAGAGTTACATCCAGCCGGTGATCGTGTTGGGGGCGGTGCCCTTCGGCATGGTGGGCGCGGTCTTGGGCCATCTGTTTCTGGACATGCCCGTGAGTTTCCTGTCGATGTGCGGCATGGTGGCGCTGGCCGGCGTGGTGGTCAACGACGGGCTGGTGCTGGTGAACTTCATCAATGCCTATTCGCGACGCTTCGGTTCGCTGAACGAAGCCGTGCGCGAGGCCGGCGCGGCGCGTTTCCGGCCGATCCTGCTCACTTCGTTGACGACCGCGGCGGGCGTGACGCCCCTGATCCTGGAAAAAAGCCTGCAAGCGCAGTTCATGATTCCCATGGCCGTTGCGCTGGCTTCCGGAGTGCTTTTCGCGACGACGATCACGCTGGTGCTGGTGCCGGCGAGCTATCTGATTCTCGAAGACATTCGCGGGTTCTTCCGCTGGTTGTACGGCGGGCGCAAGGCGCAATCGCCCTCATTGCCGCAGCCGGAGCGCGCGGCCGGCGATTAGCAAAACCGGCGGCGTATTCTCACCCAGGCGCGGCCGCCCTCAACGCACGGCGCGGACCCGGCCGTAATAGGCGCCCGCCAAGTCGCGGCCGGAACGGTCGCGGAACCAGCCCTGCAACGTGTTGCGTCCGCTCTTGAGTTCGATCTTGAAGTCGATGGAAACCGCGCCTTCGGTCGATTGCGCGGCGGCGGGCGCGGCGCCGTTCACGCTCAGTTGCGCCGAGGCGATCGGCAGCGCCTTGCCCGCGGCGATGGGCATGCCGCCGATCGTGGTCGGCGGGCCCTGGACGGTCAGATCGCGGTCGAGATGGAAAGGCCAGCGGCGCAACTCGACCGCGTACTCGCCGTCTTCCTCGACCTCGATTTGCCACGCGCCGCCGCGCGGCGGCCCGCAGGCCTCCGCCGTGCGCGTACGGTTGTCGCAATCGACCTCGATCCAACTGTTGGAGGTCAGGTCGGTAAAGAAATCCGGGCTGCCGCGGACGATCAGCGGCTCGACCTCTTCGACCGAGGCCGCGATCTCGGCCCAGTACTGCTCGTAGTGCTCTTGCATGGCCTTGACCACATCGGGATTCCGAGCCGCCGCGTCGGTCTGCTGCCCCGGGTCTTTGCCGATGTCGTACAACTCTTTTCCTTCGACCAGCCGCCAGTCGTTCCAGATCACGCTGCTTTCGGCGTATTTCGCCGGGCGGCGGCGGCCGCCGTACTGCACGATGATCTTGCGGTCGGGGCCCTGCCCGTCATCCGAGTGCAAGACTTGTTTCAGGCTCGCGCCGTCGAAATCGGGCAAATCCCCATTGTCGAAACCGAGCAGGTCGGCCAGCGTGGGCAGCAGGTCGGTGACTTGCGCCGCGTAGCCGATATCGCGCGGCGCGCCCAGGGCGCCGCCCGGCCAGCGCAGGAAACAGATGGCGCGGTGCCCGCCCTCGTAAGGGCTGCCCTTCTTGCCGCGCATGCCGGCGTTGAACACCGTTTCGCCGTTGGCCGTGCCGTTGTCGTTGAGGAAGACGAGCAGCGTGTTGTCGCGGATGCCTTTTTCCGCCAGCCAGTCGTCGAGGCGGGCGAAGTTCTCGTCGATGTTGTGGATCAAGGCCAGGAAGTGCGCCACCAGCGGGTCTTCGACTTGCTTCCCGTAGAGCGAGAAATCGCGGTGGATCGCGTGAAACGGGTAGTGGGGCGTGTTCAGGGCGATATAGGCGAAAAACGGCTGCCCGGCCTCGGCCTGTCCGCCCATCCATTCCATCGCCCGGTCGAACCAGAGATTGGCGCAGAAGCGGTCGGAGTAGCGGATTTCATCTTCCTGATCGATGTAGCGCGTGTAGTAGAGGTCGTTGTCGTACTCGATCTCCGAGGCCAGCCCCCACCCTTTGTGCCAGACGGCGCGCTGGAAGCCGCGGTCGATGGGACGGTGCGGGTAGGTGTCGCCGAGATGCCACTTGCCGAAAAGTCCGGTGGCGTAGCCGTTCGCGGCGAAAATCTCGGGCATGGTCCGCACGTCGCGGCGCATCAGGTTGCGGCCCGCGGGCACCATGCCGGCCTTGTTGCGCAGGGAGTACAGGCCGGTCATCAACTCGCCGCGGGTCGGCGTGCAGACCGGCGCCACGTGGAAATCGGTCAGCCGCACGCTCTCGTCGTGGAGCCGGTCGAGATTGGGCGTCTTCAGGATCGGGTTGCCGTGGGCCGACAGGTCGCCGTAGCCCTGGTCGTCGGTGAGAATGACGATCACGTTCGGGCGTCCCGCGTCGGCCGCGGGCTGCGGGGCGCAGGCCGCCGCCGCGAGCAAGGCGGCGGCAAGAGCCGCGGCGCGGCATGAGAGCCCGGCGCGGTTTTTTTGCGAATGGCGCACGATATCTTCCTCCTCAAGCGCCGGTATGGGGCGCAGACGATGCCGCCGCGTTGCCCCGGCGCGCCAACACAGTATGCCATTTCCAGCCGTTCCGCCGCACGAGCGCGGGCGGCGCGGCGCGTGGGCGCGATGGGCTGTGCGCCGAACGGACGCGGCGGGGAAAAGTGCGTTAGGCTGTCTGGGAACCATGCAACCGATCGACCGCCGGCAGTTTCTTTTGCGTTCGGGGGCGGCGTCGGCAACACTGGCGGCAGGCGCTTGCCGCGGCGGTTCCACCCGCCGGGGGCGCGCCGCCGCGGACAGGCCGAACGTCGTGCTCATCATGGCTGACGACCTGGGTTTCGAGTGCTTGGGTTGTTACGGCGGAACCTCGTACAAAACGCCCCGACTCGACGAGTTGGCGGGCGGCGGCCTCCGTTTCGACCACGCCTACTCGCAGCCGCTCTGTACGCCGACCCGCCTGCAACTCATGACCGGGCAATACAACTTCCGCAACTGGCGGGCCTTCGGCGTGCTGCCGCCGGACGAAATCACGTTCGGCCACATGATGCGCGCCGCCGGATACAAGACCTGCATCGCCGGCAAGTGGCAGCTTTACAGCTACAACCCTCCCGATTTCGAGCCCGAGTGGCGCGGCAAGGGCATGCGCGCCGAGGACGCCGGATTCGACGAGTATTTCCTGTGGCATGCCGAGCATACCGAGGACAAGGGGTCGCGCTACGCCGACCCGGTGATCCTCGACAACGGCAAGTATCTGCAAGACGCCGAGGGGAAATACGGGCCGGATCTTTACGCCGAACGCATCAACGATTTCATGGGGCGGCACAGGGACGAGCCTTTCTTCGTTTACTATCCGATGGCGCTGACGCACGGGCCGTTCAACCCGACGCCCGGCAGCGAGGCGTGGCGGCGCGGCGACCGCTTCGAATCGAACGCTCAAAAGTATTTCGGCGGCATGGTCGAATACATGGACGAGATCGTCGGGCGCATCGTCGATCGGCTGGAGGAACTGCGACTGCGCGAGAACACGCTGGTGCTGTTCTTCAGCGATAACGGAACGCCGCGCGGCGTCCGCTCGGCCATGGGGGAGCGTATCGTCGAAGGCGGCAAGGGATTGCCGACCGACGCCGGGACGCACGTGCCGTTGATCGCCAATCAGCCGGGCGCCGCCGCGCCGGGCGTGAGCGATGATCTGGTCGATTCCACCGACTTTATTCCGACGCTGGCCGAGCTATGCGCGATGACGCCGCCGGGGGACCGCGTCATGGACGGGGTTTCGTTCGCGCCCCGGCTGCGCGGCGAGCGGGGCAATCCGCGCGAGTGGGTGCTGGCGCATCACGACCCGCGGCCGGGCTGGGGCAAGGAAGCCTATACGAAACTCGACCGCTGGGCCCGCGGCAAGCGTTACAAGCTTTATCAGGAGGGCGAATTGTTCGATGTTGCCGACGACGTTCTGGAGCAGCGCCCGATTCCCCCCGGCAGCGGCAACGCGCAAGCCGAAGCCGCCCGCGAAAAACTCCGCCGCGTGCTGGAGCGCATGGCCTGACGGGCGCCCTCGGGCGGCTCATGATATAGTGCTTTTGGCAGGCCAAGCTTGGCGCCTGCATGCAACGAAGTGTCGAGCGCGAATCCGCAGCAAACGCGAGAGAGCGGCAAGTCCGGCCGGCGTATTGACCGCATTGCCGCCGGTCTTGCCGAGAGAAGCCGTTCGCTGCTGAACGATGCCTTGAGCGATCTTGAAGAAGTGAATATCGAGGCGCGCGAAAAGGGATTCCCGCCGCCGGCCGATGTTGCGCTGGAGAACGCTGAGCGTATTTTGCGTTGCATGTATGAAATAACTCCCCGGCGGTTCGAGGTGTATCCGATGCCGGACGGCGAGATCGCGATCGACGCGCCAAGCGGGTTCGGGCAGTCGGTCTTGCTGCTTTGTAATTCCGACGGAGGGGCGCTGTGCTCGGTCAACAGGAACGGCGAGCACCGCCAGGCCCAGTATTCCACAGCCTCCGCGCTCCCCGACGGTTTTCTGCGCGAAGCTTTGGCCGGTCTGGAAAGTTAAAAGCATCGATCCGTATGGCGGTTTCCGGCGTTATCGCGCCCGCTGAGGAACTCGGGCGCAGCGTGTTTCACACGCAGGATGCGAAGCGGGCGCGGCGCGGTCGGATTCCCAAGTCCGTATTCCTGATCCCGAAAGGGAAAACGGAAGTATCGGTAGATAGGCTTACCGTGGCGCCGAAACATGAAGCGGCGTCAATTGCCGAAACAAGGGCCGCCGCCCGCAGCAGGAAGTTTCAGGGTTGGGTAGTCGTAACCGCAGAAAATGCGGCAGCGAGCGGCCGGCGTGTAGAGGCTGCTCCGCAATTCGACAATCCATACCACGCGGATATCATCCTGCCCGATGCCGTGACTGAAGACCGGAAAAAACAAATACGCCACGCTCAAGAACTTGCGGATGCCTCAATCTGGCGCGAGCGCCCCTGAGTCAATTGATACTCCCCCGAGCGGCGTCAACCCTGCCAACCGGCGCCGCGGACAAGCCGCACCGCCGGGGATGCGGGCTGCTCTTGCAGCAAATCTGCAATGGGCTTGCGCAAACGGGGATGCATGATATCCGGCACGATGGCCGCCAACGGTTCGAGCACGAAACGCCGCTGATGCATGCGCGGATGCGGCACGGTCAACGCGGCGGTTTCGAGTATCCGGCCGCCGTACAGCAGCAGGTCGATGTCGATCGTCCGCGGGCCGTTGGGGATGTCCCGCCGGCGGCCCAAATCGCTTTCGATGCGTTCGATGACGCCCAACAGCGCCGAGGCGTCCAAACTGGTCTCCAGATGCGCGCAGGCGTTGAGAAACCAGTCCTGCTCGACGCGCCCCACCGGCTCGGCGGCATACAGCGGCGAGACCGCGGCGACGGTCCCGCAGTGGGCAAGCGCGGCGAGCGCCACACGCAGGTTGCCCGCTCGACTTTTTTCTCCCGCCCTGTCTCCAAACTGATCTTGTGCTGGGAAAGGCGTTTCGTTTATAATGGGAGGCTTCCTTGGAGACTCCATGCCGTACCTTCAAAATCAGTTCGAGCGCAACTTCATGACCACCTCGGTCGATTACGTTTTCAACTGGGCGCGCAAGTCGGCGATCTGGCCGTTGACCTTCGGCTTGGCCTGCTGCGCGATCGAGATGATCGCCTCATCGACTTCGCGTTTCGACATCGCCCGTTTCGGCGCCGAGGTCTTCCGCCCCAGCCCGCGGCAGTCCGACCTGATGATCGTCGCCGGCACGGTGACGCTGAAAATGTCGCCGGTGCTCAAGCGCATCTGGGATCAGATGCCCGAGCCCAAATGGTGCATCTCGATGGGCGCCTGCTCGTCGGTCGGCGGCCCGTTCAACACCTACGGCGTCTTGCAGGGGGTCGATAAAATCGTGCCCGTCGATGTTTACGTCACCGGCTGCCCGCCCCGCCCGGAAAATCTTTTCTACGCGCTGCTCAAGCTGCAGGACAAGATCGACCGCATGACCACACTGGAACGCCGCCCGACGCAGGTTCGCCTCGACGAGAGCATGCTGGCCGACTTCCAGAAGCGCGTCATGGTCGCCCAGACGCAGCAGCCGGCGTAACCCGCGCGGCGCGGTTTCGCTTGAAAATCGGAATCGGGAACCCCCGGCGCAGGCCGGGCGGCGCAGGCTGCTATAGTAGCTGAGACCCTCGAAATACGCGCCATGAAGTATCGGGCCGCCGCCGTCCTGCTCTGCCTGCCGCTTGCCTGGGCCGCCGAGCCGCCGCGGCTCGAGCCGCTCACCGGCGCGCCCCCGCATCCTGCCGACAATCCGCCGTCGCAGGCGAAGATCGAGCTCGGCGAGGAACTCTTCTTCGACCAGACGCTTTCGGGCAACAACCGGCGAAGCTGCGGCACCTGCCACAAGGCGGAACTCTATTTCACCGACGGCCTCTCGCGGGCCTGGGGGCTGAACGAGAGCGAACTGAGCCGCAAGACGCCCGGCCTGCTCAACGTCGGCTGGCAGCGCAGCATGTTTTTCGACGGCCGGGTCAAGACTCTCGAAGAACAGGTTTCCAAGCCGCTCGAAAACCATCAGGAAATGGACCTCGACCCCGATCGGGCCGCCGCGCGCGTCGCTGCCGACCCCTATTACGCGCGGGCGTTCGCCCAGGCGTTTCCGGACGAGCCGATTTCGTTCGACCTGATCGCCAAGGCCATCGCCGCCTACGAGCGGACGCTGGTTTCCTACGACAGCGATCTCGACCGCTACCTGCTGGGCGACGAGGAAGCGCTGCAGCCCGAAGCCAAGCGCGGGATGGCGCTGTTCAGCGGCAAGGCCGGATGCATCCGCTGCCACCACGGCCCGCTGTTGACCGACCACGATTTCCACTACAACGGCGTTCCCGAACGCGACGGCCACGGCGCGCCCGGCTCCAAATACAAGACGCAAAGCCTGCGCGACGCGATGCGCCGCTATTCGTTCATGCACAATGGCTTGCTGATGAACGTGCGCCAAGTCATCGAACACTACGACCGCGGCGGCTCGGCGCCGCCCGGGTTTCAGGCCGAAATCCGCCCCCTGGGTCTCTCGGAAGACGAAAAGAGCGATCTGATCGCGTTCCTGCGCGCGCTGAACGGGCGCGTGAACCGCCTGTTGGACCACGCCCCTCCGTCTCACGACGTGTTCAACGCGCGCAGGGGCGGCGCAAGGCGGAAAGCCGCCGCGCCGCAGCCCGCCGGCGATTCCGCCGCGCAAGACCCCAGCTATCTCAACCGCTGACGCGCCCCGTGCGGTTGATCCTCGCCTCGGCCTCTCCGCGCAGGAGCGAGTTGCTGCGCGCGGCCGGCATCGCCTTCGAGAAAAGGCCCGCGCATATCGACGAGAGCGTTCTGCCCGGCGAGACCGCGCGCGATTGTGTGCTGCGCCTGGCCGAGGCCAAGGCGCGGGCGGTTTGGCGGCCGGGAGAGATCGCGCTCGGCGCCGACACGGTGGTTGAGCTTGACGGCGGCATCCTCGGCAAGCCCGCGGACGCCGCCGACGCCGCGCGCATGCTGCGGCTGCTTTCCGGCCGCGCGCATTCGGTGTTTACCGGCGTCGTCCTTTTCGACGGCGGCCTTTTCGACGGAGGCGCCGCGAAGCGCGCGGTCGAGGAAACCCGCGTGTTCTTCCGCCCGCTTGCAGCCGCGGAAATCGAGGAATACGCGGCAAGCGGCGAGCCCGCCGACAAGGCCGGCGCCTACGGCATCCAGGGAGCCGCGTCGAAGTTCGTCGAGCGCATCGAAGGCTGTTACTTTAATGTGGTCGGCCTGCCCGTTTCGCGAATCTACGGGATGCTGCGCTGAAATGCCGATGACCAAGCCCGAAATATCGGTCGTCATTCCGGTCCATAACGAGGAAGGCAACCTACTGCGTTTGTACGACCGGCTCGTTGCGGTGCTCGAGGCGCGGGGCGGCGCGTTCGAGATCGTCGCCGTCGATGACGCCTCCAGCGACGGCAGCGCCGGACTGCTGCGCAACTTGGCGCACAACGACGGCCGGCTGAAAGTCGTCCGCCTGGGCCGCAATTTCGGACAAACGGCCGCCCTCGCCGCAGGATTCGAGTATGCGCAAGGCGCCGTCATCGTGGCCATGGACGGCGATTTGCAGCACGCGCCCGAGGACATCCCCGCGCTGCTGGCCAAGCTCGACGAGGGTTACGACATCGCCAACGGCCGGCGCGAGAAGCGCATCGACAATTGGCTCACGCGCCGCCTCCCCTCGCGCATCGCCAACGCATGCATTCGCTGGATTTCCGGCGTCGAACTGCGCGATTTCGGCGGGACGTTCAAGGCCTACCGCAGCGAAGTCGTCAAGAACGTCAGGCTCTACGGCGAGTTGCACCGATTCATTCCGGTGCTCGCGGCCATCGACGGCGCGCGCATCGCCGAAGTGCCGATTCGCAATTGCAAGCGCGGCGGCGGCCGCTCGCACTACGGACTCGGGCGCGCCGCGCGCGTGATGTTCGACCTGATGACCGTCGCTTTCCTGGCGCGCTACCTGACGCGGCCGATGCACTTTTTCGGCTCCATCGGGTTCGTTTGCGGCGGCGCCGGAGCGGCGGCCTTCGCCTGGCTGCTGGCGCAAAAGATGCGCGGCGTTCACATCATGGCCGAACACGGCCCGCTGCTCATCGCCGGCGCGGTGCTCGCGCTCACGGGGCTGCAGATGGTTTGCACCGGGTTGATCGGCGAGATGCTGATGCGCACCTATTTCGAGAGCCAGAACCGCACGGCCTACAACGTCCGCGAGGTGATCTCCAGAGCGGAACCGAGGGCTTGACGGGCGCCGGCGGATTCGCGCGCCGGCGGCGGGCGGCGCCCCTTTCTGATAAAGTAGCTGAAAGCCCTCAGCGGAGGGCGCCGGATTGGAGGAACCAAATGAAGAAATGGATTTTGCCGGCCGTGTGTGCGCTCGCCTTGACCGCGGCCGCGTCGGCCGACAATCACGAGGGATTCGAATACAAGAAGGTGGCCACGCCGCACGACATCATGGAAATGGTCGTGAAGCCGGCGATGGGCAAGATCAACGCCATGAAGAAAGCCGGCGGCCCGGCGAACAAAAAGGAATGGAAAACGGCCAACGCCGCCGCCTCGGTCATCGCCGAAGCCAATCAACTGATGCTGCTCGGCGGGCGCGTCAAAGACGACGCCTGGCGCAACGGCGCCAACGAGGTCATCGCCGCCGCCGCCAAAACCATGCAGGGCGCCTACCGCATGGACATGGAAAGCTACAGCGCCGGACTCCAGGCCATGGGCGCCGGCTGCAAGACCTGCCACAAGGTCCACAAGAAGGACAAGGAGAAAAGTTAGCCTTCCGGCCGCGGACAAGCGGGGATGCCGGAAGGTATCCCCGCTTGCAAGGGAGAGTTCCGTTCGTCAGCCGCCGTAGTAAGCGGCGTTGCGCTCGGTGTACGAAGCCCACTCATCCGGCAGATCTTCTTCGGCGAAGATTGCCGAAACCGGGCAAACGGGTACGCAGGCGCCGCAGTCGATGCACTCATCGGGGTCGATGTAGAGCATTTCTTCGGTCTCGAAATCGTCCTCGTCGGCCTTGGGATGGATGCAATCCACCGGGCAGGCGTCCACGCATGCGGTGTCCTTGGTTCCCACGCACGGTTCCGCGATGATGTAGGTCATGGTTTTCCTCTCCTCGTTTGTCTTTGTCGAACCGGCCGGCCAATAGCCGCCCGCCGATCCTGAAAAACGGATTCTAGCATATCCGGCCGATAGCCGGCGCAGGCGCCGTTCCGCCGTAATTTTCCTTGAGCTTATCATGAAGCGGGGTCCCCGCCATGAAGTTGCGCACGGCAATCGTTTTTCTTTTCCTGACGCCGCTCGTTGCCCAGCGGCAGGAACCCGAACCGCGGATGCCCGACGGAAGCTCGCGCCGTCTGACGATCCTCAAGAGCGACGCGAAAAAATCGAAGGAAGACATCGACAAGCTGATCGCGCTGGCGCACGAACTGCGCGAGGCCATCGAGCGCAGCGAGTATCACGCGGTGGACTTGGGAGCCGTCAGGAAAACCGAGGAAATCGAGAAGCTGGCCAAACGCATCCGCGGACGCATGAAGCGCGTGCAGTGACGGCCGCGGGCGCGGCATGACGGGACGCCGCGCGGAAAAGACGCGCTAAAAACCGGCGTTTTCCCGCTGGAAAACGATGCGCCCCGCCAACATGGTCAGATCGACCTGAACGGCGTGAATGCCGTGCGGCGGCTCGTGGAAAAGGTCGCGTTCGAGCACGACGAGGTCGGCCTGCATGCCGGGCGCGATGACGCCGGTCTTTTCCTCGAGGCGAAGCTGGCGGGCGCCGTTGACCGTGTAGCCCTTGAGCATGTCCGCCAGGGTCATGCGCTGCTCGGCGGGAGGCAGGGGCGCGCCTTCCTCCGCGCCCGGCTTGCGCCGCGTGACGCCGATCTCGATGCCGTAAAGCGGCGCCGTTTGCGGGAAGGGCAGGCCGGTGGCGGGGTAATCGGCGCCGAAAGAGACCCGCGGCGCCGCCTGCCACAGGTCGCGCAGAAGCATGACGTTGGCGCCCCGCCTGTCGTCGAGCAGGCGCGAATAGAGCGCGAGCGTCCCGCTCAGGTCGTGCGCCCAATGGGGCGTGGTCTGGACCATCACCTCGAGCGCTTGCAGGCGGCGCAGGTCGGCGGGCGCGGCAAGCATGGCGTGGGCGACGGTGAAGCGGCTGTCCGCTTGGGGGACCGCGCCGCGGGCGTCGGCAACCGCGTCCAGCACGACGCGCAGCGTGCGGTCGCCGATGGCGTGGATATGCGCGTCCAGGCCGGCCTCGCGCATGGCCGAGAGGAATCGCGCCAACGGTTCTCTCTCCAGCAGCACGGCGCCGCTGCCGCCGCCGGCGTAGGGCTCGAGAAGGGCGGCGGTCTCGCCTTCGATAGTGCCGTCGTTGGGAATCTTTATCGTATGGATATCGACGAGTTCGGAAGCGAATTGCCGGCGCATGCGCGAGACGGCCTGCGCCATGTCGGCGCCCTCGGTTTGCGGCAGGTCGAGATAGGCGCTGCCGCGGTAGCGCAGGGGCAGCCGCCCGTCCCGCTCCATGCCCGCCAGCGCGCGCAGCGCGTTTTGCAGCAGCGCCTCGCCGCCGGGAATGCCGGCGTCGAACACGGCGGTGACGCCCATGGCCGAATAGAGCGGAAGCATCGACTCGAAGGCGGCGCGGAAATCCTCTTCCGAGCCGATGCCCAACAAGGGCAGCAGCGGCCAGAACGCGTTGCCTTCCACCAGCCAGCCGGTGGGTTCGCCGTCGTTGTCTCGCTGGTAGTAATGGACGCCGGGCACGGGGTCGGGCGTGTCGCTGCCGATGCCGGCGATTTCGAGCGCCTTGCCGTTCACCCAGGCGCTATGCGCGTCTAGTGCGATGAGCATGACCGGCCGGTCGGAAACGACTTCGTCCAGGTCGCGGCGGTGAGGGCCTTTCACGCCGGCGGCGTTGACGGCGGTGTTGAGCGCGCTGGGAAAGCCGAAACCGAATAACGCCTCCTCGTCGGGATGCGCTTCCGCGTAGGTCTTGAGCGCGGCCTGCACGTCGGCCGCGGTCTGCGCGCCGATGAGTTGCAATTTGGAGCCGAGCAGGCCGGCCACGGCCGGATGGGAATGGGATTCCACGAAACCGGGCAGCAGCATTCTGCCCGCGAGGTCGATCTCCGCGGCGTCTTCGCCGGCGTGTTCCGCCGCCTGCCCGCTGCCGCCGACGTAGGCGATCTCGCCGCCGCGGACAAGCGCCGCTTCGGCGCGGGGCCGAGCCGGGTCGGCCGTCCACACCACGCCGTTGACGAAGAGCGTCTCCGGCGCCGGAGCGCCGGAAGGGCCGCCGCAGGCGGCAAGCGCGCCGAGCAGCGCGGCCGCCCACGACAAGCGGCAAGCCGCGGCGCAAGCAAGCCGCTTGCCGCGGACCGAGGACGGATTTGGCCGGTGTGGGCTTCGCATCGTTGCGCCTCGACGGGTTTGTTCAGAGCTTGCCTACGGATTGTAGATGCCCATCACGTGCTGATCGAAATCGATCAACGCTCCGGTCATCATCTCCGACTCATCGCTCAACAGGTAGGCCGTCATGCCGGCAACGTCGCGGGGGCGCAGGATGCGCCCGAAGGGCATACGGGCGTCCGCCGGCTCCAGCCAATTCTCGGCGGCGCCCTCTTTCAATTGAACCGCATGTTCGGCCGGCGTCGCCGTCCAGCCGATATTCAGGGCGTTGACGCGAATGCGGTGTTCCCGCTGGGAATGCGCCGCGTTCTTCGTCAAGCCTGCCAGTCCCGCTTTCGATACGCTGTACGGGCTCAGGTTCGGCGCCCCGCCGTGCGCCGACATGCTCTGAATGTTGACGATGCTCCCGCCGCGGCCCTCCCGCTGCATGATCTTGACCGTTTCCTGCATCAGCAGAAACGGCGCCCGCAGATTGACCCCCATGATTTTGTCCCAGTGCTCTGCCGACGTACCTTCGAGCGTCCCCCGCTCGGTGTTGGCCGCCGCGTTGACCAGACCGTCGATCCGCCCGAACTCACGGTCGGCCGCCGCGATCAGCGCGCGGCACGATGCGGGGTCGGCCAATTCCACGGGAACGAAAACGGCCCGGCAGCCGTTGCCGGCCAGACTTGCGGCCACCCGTTCGCCCCGCTCCCGCGAGCGCCCGCTGACGACCGCCCCGGAAGCGCCGCGCTCGGCTGCGAGACGCAGAACCGCCTCGCCCAAACCCTGCGTCGAACCGGTCGAGACGATGACTTTGCCCGCGAAATCCGTTCGCATGGCCGCCCCTAAATACCCTGCCAGCGCTGCGTCGAAACATCGCCGAGACCCAGCAGGTCGAGCAGCCGCCCGACGCTCTGATCGACGATTTCCTCAATCGATTGCGGCTTGGTATAGAACGCCGGCATCGGCGGCGCAACAACCGCGCCCATCTCGGTCACCGCCGTCATGGCGCGCAAATGCCCCAGATGCAAAGGGGTTTCGCGCACCATCAGCACCAGCCTGCGCCGCTCCTTGAGCGTCACGTCGGCGGCGCGCACGAGCAGGTTCGACGCCATGCCCGCGGCGATGGCCGACATGGTGTTGATCGAGCAAGGGGCGATGGCCATGCCGTCGGTCAGGAACGACCCGCTGGCGATCGACGCGCCGATGCGCTCGACCGGATGAAACGCCGCGGCCAAGGGCTGCAAATCGCCGACCAGCTTGCCGGTTTCCTGATGCAGAGTTTTCTCTCCGGCGCGGCTGACGATCAGGTGCGTCTCCACGCCGCCGCGCGCGGCCAGCCGCTCGAGCAGCCGCACGCCGTAAACCGCGCCGCTGGCGCCGCTGATGCCGACCACGATGCGCTTCATAAAGCCGTGCCTTCTCGAAAATAGCAAACCGGCGCCGCGCCCAACCCGCCGGCGTGTCCGCAAGCGAACGATGCGGCAGGCGTTCCCGCCTGCTCCCGCCGGCGCGCAAAGCCCGCGGGAACGGCAAAAAGCGGGGAACCGAAAAGAGAAACTCCCGCTCCGGCGTATATAATCTATGGAATCCCGGCGGTCCGTCGCCGGAAACACTGAAGCCCCCATGTACTGCGCGACTTGCGGCGCGCTGATCGAGGAATCGGTCAGATTCTGCTCCGGCTGCGGCGCTCCGGCGCCGGCCGGGGAAGCCGCCGCGCCCGTCGCGCCCGCCGGCGCGGCTGAGCGGATCTGGCGCGAACGCTCCGGCGCGCCACGTCCCCGCGAGGAGTTGCCCGCGCAGCCCGGCGCAGCCGCGGCGCCGGCGGCTCTGCCCGCAACCGGCCGCTTCGATTTCACCGGCGAAGCGCTCGGCTTTTTCTTTCGCGGAGTCGGCGCGCTGCTCGGGTCGATGCTTGTGATTCCGGCGCCTTGGGTAGTTTGCTGGTTCGCAAAATGGTTCGTGGGCAAAGTGCGCCTGAGCAGCGGAACCGCTCTGACGTTTACGGGTACGCCGGGCAGCGTGGCCGTCTTGGCGGTCGTGTACGGTCTTTTCCTGCTTGCCTCGAGTAATACCGAGAACGATGAGCTTTGGAGCAGCATTTTGTCCCTGGCGGGGATTCCATTGAGTTGGGCTTTTTTCCGCTGGTACGTCAATCATGCGCAACTCGGCGCGGGATCGTTCCGCTTCGACGGCTCGGTATGGGGCTACATCGGCTGGACCTTGCTGACCTACCTCTCGATTCTGACCATCGTCGGCTGGGCTTGGGTCATGGCGGTCTTCTACCGCTGGATCGCAGGCAACGTCCGCCATGCCGAGGGAACCGTTCAGTTTGTCGGCCAAGGGCATCAGATTCTCTGGAGAATCCCCGCCCTGATCCTTTTCTGCCTGCCGATTGTCACCATGCCTTGGGCAATCAAGTGGATAGTCTGTTGGCTCATACAGCAATTCGAATGGAGGCGCCGGCCTTTCCCCTCCCCCGCCGCGTCGTACTCATAGAGGGCGGGGCTTCCGGGTTCCGCCTCGGCCGCCCGCATCGACCGATTTTTGCCGCCGTGAATATCTCGGGCGCCATCGTCACGCTTAACGAGGAAGCGAACATCGCGCGCGCCGTCCGCTCGCTGCGTTTCTGCGATGAGGTCGTCATCGTCGATTGCGGATCGACCGACCGCACCTGCCAAGCCGCCGCGGCGCTGGGCGCGCGGGTCATCGCAAGCGAATGGCGCGGCTACGCCCAACAAAAGAACTTCTGCGCCCGGTCCGCCGCCAACGACTGGATTCTCTCCATCGACGCCGATGAGCAAGTCAGCGCGGAACTGGCGCGGGAAATCGAAGCCGTCCGCCGCAAGGGGACGCAGCACGACGGCTTCGACTTTCCCCGGCTCGCCCGCTATCGAGGCGTCTGGATCCGTCATTCCGGCTGGTATCCCGACCGCAAGGTGCGCCTGTACCGCCGCGCCGCGGCGCGCTGGGTCGGCGACTACGTCCACGAATCGGTGCAGGTCGAGGGCTCCGTCGGCCGGCTCGACGGCGACCTGCTGCACTACACCTGCAACTCCTCGGCGGAGCACTTGCAGACCATCGAACGCTATACCGACTTGGCCGCCCGCGAATTGCACGACAGCGGAGGCCGCGCCCCCCGGCATCGCCTGCTCGCGGCCCCGACGGCGGCGTTTCTGCGCTCGTTCCTGTGGAAACTCGGCTTTCTCGACGGCGCGGCCGGGTTTGCCATCGCGCGCATGGCGGCGCTGTACGCCTACAAGAAATACGCCAAGGCGCGGCGCCTCGCGGCAGAACAGACCGATCGCTGACCATGCGCGTGCTGCACATCGACACCGGGCGCGAAATGCGCGGCGGGCAATACCAGATGCTGCTGCTTGTCGAGGGACTGCGCCGCGAAGGCGTTTCCCAAACGGTCGTTTCCCAAATGGCCGTTTCTCAAATGATCGCGGCCAACGCCGCGCGCGGCGCGCAGGCCGTCCGGACCGTCCGTCCCGCTTCGTGGCGCGCCGTCCGCCGCGCCGCCCGGCAGTCCGACGTCATCCATGCCCACGACGCGCACGCGCATACGCTCGCCGTCGTCCACGGCAGGGGAAAACCCGTCGTCGTGTCCCGCCGCGTCGCCTTTCCAATCCAAACCGGCCTGCTGTCGCGCTGGAAATACGCCCGCGCGGCGCATTACCTCGCCGTCTCGCGCTTCGTCGCCGCCGAATTGGCCGCCGCCGGGGTGGCCGCGGACAGGATTTCGGTCGTCCGCGACGCCGTCAAGCCCGCTGCGTTTGCCCGGCCCGAAACGCCCGCCGACCGCCCCTTCCGCGTCCTGACCCACGGCTTGACCGACCCGGGCAAGGGCGGCGCGTTGGCCGCCGCCGCCTGCCGCGCAGCCGGCCTGGCCCCTTCAATCGCAACCGACCTCCCCGCCGACCTGCGCGAGGCCGATGTTTTCCTCTACCTCTCGGAATCCGAGGGGCTGGGCTCCGCCATCCTGCTGGCCATGGCCGCCGGCGTGCCCGTAATCGCAAGCAACGTCGGCGGCGTCCCGGAACTGATCCGCCACGAGCAAACCGGCCTGCTCGTGGAAAACGACGCCGCAAGCGCCGCCGCGGCGCTGCGCCGCCTGCGCGCCGACCCCGCGCTGCGCCGCCGCTTGGCCGAGGCCGCCCGCCGCGGGGCGCTCGAAGAATTCAGCCATACTGGGATGGTGCGCGAGACCTTGGCCATCTACCGCCGCGTTCTCGGGCTCCCGCCGGGCTCGCCGTGACCGCCGCCGCGTTCCTTTTCGGGCTGCTCGCCGGCAGCTTTCTCAACGTCTGCATCCGACGCTGGCCCGCCGGAGAATCGGTCGTCGCGCCGCGCTCCCGCTGCCCCCGCTGCGGGCAATCCATCGCTTGGTTCGATAACTTGCCCCTCTTGAGCTACCTGCTGCTGCGCGGCCGCTGCCGCCGCTGCGCCGCGCGCATCTCCCCGCGCTATCCGCTCGTCGAAGCGGCCAACGCCGCGCTGTACGCCCTGATCGCCGCGCGCGGCGGCCTGAGCCTCGAATCGGCCAAGATGATGCTTTTCGCCTCGATGATGCTCGTACTCTTCTGCACCGACTTGGCCGAGCGCATCCTGCCGGACGAAATCACCGTCGGCGGAAGCGTTCTCGGCGCCGCGCTCAGCCCCTTCCTGCATCTCGACGCGGGGCTTGCCGATTTCGTTTTCCTGCTCATGGGCAAAAACCCCGAGCCGTGGCTGCGCTCGCTCGCCGAATCGCTGCTCGGCGCCGCCCTTTTCGGCGGCGGGCTTTTCCTCGTCGGTGAAATCTACTTCCGCCTGCGCGGCGTTGACGGCCTGGGGCTCGGAGATGTCAAAATGGCGGCGATGATCGCCGCGTTCTGGGGCGTCCCGCAAACGCTGCTGGTGCTGATCGCCGCCTCGCTCGCGGCAACGGCGGCAGGATTGGCCATGATCCTGTTCGCCGGCAAAGACCGGCAATACGCGCTGCCCTTCGGCAGCTATCTGGCCGCCGCCGCCGTGCCCGCCATGTTCTTTGCCCAAGATGCGCTGACCTGGTATTGGAAATGGGCAACGGGATGAAGCTGCGCGACCTCGCCGCCGCTCTCGGCTGCGCGCTCCAGGGCCGCGCGCCGGCCGACGCCGACCTGGAAATCGACGGCGCGGCGGGGCTGGAAGAAGCCGGCCCGAGCGAGTTGACCTTCCTTTCCAATCCGAAGTACGCCCCGCTCGCGCGGCAAACCCGCGCCGCCGCGGTTCTCGTCGAGACGCCCCTCGCCGACTGCCCGGCGGCTCTCCTGCTCTCCGCAAACCCCTATCTCGATTTCGCCCGCGCGCTCGAGTTGTTCCACCCGCCCGAAAAACCAGAGCCCGGCATCCACCCGACGGCGGTCATCGCCGACTCCGCCCGCATCGGCGCCGGCGCCTCGATCGGCCCCTTCGCAGTGGTCGAGGCCGGCGTCGTCATCGGATGCAGCGCCGTGCTGCGCCCCCATGTCGTGGTCGAACGCGATGCGGCCATCGGCGACGATTTCGAGGCCCATCCCCATGTCACGGTCCGCCGCGGATCGCGCATCGGCAATCGGGTCACCCTGCACAACGGCGTGACGGTCGGCTCCGACGGCTTCGGCTTCGCCCGCCGCGCCGACGGCAGCCACCACAAGATCCCCCAGGCCGGCGCCGCCGTCATCGAAGACGACGTCGAGATTCAGGCGGGCGCCTGCATCGACCGCGCCGCAGTCGGCGAAACGCGCATCGGCCGCGGAACGAAAATCGACAACCTCGTGCAGATCGGCCACGCGGTCAAGATCGGCGCCCACACCATCCTCTGCGCCCAGGTCGGCATCGCCGGCAGCACCACCATCGGCAAAAACTGCGTCTTCGCCGGACAAGTCGGCCTCGTCAACCATCTCAAGGTCGGCGACGGCGTGCTCATCACGGCCCAGTCGGGGGTATCGGGCGACCTGCCCGACGGCGCGAAGGTCTCCGGCTACCCGGCCACTGGCAACCGCCAATGGCTGCGCTCGACCGCGGTCTATAACCGCCTCCCGGAACTCGCCCGCGAAGTGCGCGCCCTGCGCAAGAAAATCGACGGCGGCGGGTAACCCTGCCGCAGGACGAAGAAACCGCTATTCCAGATAAAGGAACATCTCGTTACGGCATGGGAATTCGCGGCTCACCGCAGAACTTCAAATGCGCGCTTGCGCCCGCGGCCGTAGCGGAAAACGGCAAAGTCACTGTCGAAACGAAATGACGCGCGCGATGCCCAACCGCTCCATGAGAGCGAATGACGCGCGATCGACAAGAGAGAAATCCTGATCGGGAAAACGTTTGCCGATAATCCAGGCGGCTTCGAGATCCGCGGTGATCGTCTGCTCAATGGCCGCAGCGCCGCTGCGCAGGCCGTCCCCAAAAGATTTCCGCCGCATCGGCGGAGAGGAAATGGCGGATGAGGCGCCAAGTCTCAACCAGTACGTGATCACTGGTGACGAGGGGTTCGTCCGTTCTCAACAGGCGCTTCGCTCGGCTATTGTGTCTGTCGCCGCGGGAGGCGGCGGCATACCAGGCCGAGGTATCCGCGAAGAGACTCATGACGCATCGGAATAACGGTGTTTCGCGGCAGCGGTTGCTTCCGCGATCATGCGGTCTTTTTGCGATGCGATATCGGTACTGCCTTCCGAGGCGCCGAGATCGAAGACGCAGGCGATGTCGATGTCTTTTCGCGGAGAATCCGCCAAATCCCGGTCTGCCAAGCGGCGCATATACTCGGCAAGTGAGATTCCAAGCGAGGCGGCGCGGGCGGAAGCGCGCGCATGCGTTTCCGAATCGAGAGAAATCTGCGTACGCACCATCATTGTGGAGCCATCATGCTACCATGCCGATGGCTGCGCTCGACCGCGGCCTATAACCGCCTCCCGGAACTCGCCCGCGAAGTGTACGCCCTGCGCAAGAAAATCGACGGCGAAGACTGACGAATCGGCATAACTGAAGAATCATCTGCTATAGTGCAGATATAGCAGATATGACTGATTTACCGGATGCGCCCGCCGTGCTGCGCGCCGTCCGCGCCAAGCTCGACCTCACGCAGCAGCAGCTTGCCGAGCGCCTCGGCGTCTCTTTCGCCGCGGTCAACCGCTGGGAAGGCGGCGCGAACAGACCGCAAAAGGCGGCGCGCGAAGCCATCGCCGCGCTCGCCCGCGAAGCGGACATCGACCCGCTCGACCCGGCGGCGGAGCCGAGCGAAGCCGCGGCGCGCGTCACCCGCCGGCGAACCCGCCGCTCCGCCGAACCCTCGACCAAACCCATGGAGCAGATGCTCTGGGACGCGGCCTGCTCAATCCGCGGCGAGAAAGACGCGGCCAAGTTCAAGGACTATCTGTTGCCGCTGCTCTTTCTCAAGCGCCTCTCCGACGTTTTCGACGACGAAATCGAGCGGCTGGCCGAAGAATACGGCGACCGGCCGACCGCGCTGGAAATCGCCGAGATCGACCCCAAACTGCTGCGCTTCTACCTGCCGCCGGAAGCGCGCTGGGCAGTCCTCAGCGGGCGGGAAAGCCCCGGCCGGCCCAACGAAGCGGACGGCGCCGCGCCGCCCGGCGATATCGGCGATCGCCTGACCCGCGCCGTGCGCGCGGCCGCGCGGCGCAACCCCTCGCTGCGCGGCGTCATCGACCTCGTGGATTTCGCCGCCGAGCGCAGCGGCGAGCGCGACATCAACCCGGCGAAGCTGGCCGCCGCGGTCGAAATCTTTTCCGACACGCGCTACCGCCTCGGCCTGGCCGACGTGCAGCCCGACTTTCTCGGCCGCGCCTACGAATACCTGCTGCGCAAGTTCGCCGAGGGTTCCGGCCAGAGCGCCGGCGAGTTCTTCACGCCGGTCGAGGTCGGCTTCCTGATGGCGCGCATCCTGCGCCCCAGACCCGGCGAAACCTGCCACGACTACGCCTGCGGCTCGGCCGGGCTGCTGGTCAAGCTGCAACTCGTCGCCCGCGAGCTCGACCCCGGCCCCGTGCCGCTCAAGCTCAGCGGACAGGAATTGCAGCCCGAGGGCTACGCCGTCGCCCGCATGAACGCGATCATCCACGACATGCAGATCGAGGTCGAACGCGGCGACACCATGCTCAACCCCAAGTTCAGGACGACGGCCGGCAAGCTGCGAACCCACGACGCCGCCGTCGCCAACCCGATGTGGAATCAGCCGTTCGACCCCCAAATTTACGAAGACGACCCGTTCGACCGCTTCCGCGCCCGCGGCGGCGCAACCGCCGGCAAAGCCGATTGGGCCTGGCTGCAGCACACACTCGCCTGCCTCAACGAACGCGGCCGCGCGGCGGTCGTGCTCGACACCGGCGCCGTAACGCGCGGCTCCGGCTCGAAAAACGAGGACAAGGAACGCAACATCCGCAAGTGGTTCGTCGAACGCGACCTGATCGACGGCGTAATCCTGCTGCCCGACAACCTTTTCTACAACACCACCGCCGCCGGCGTGATCGTGGTATTGGCGAAACGCAAGCCCGCGGCGCGCCGAGGCCGGATCGTGCTGCTCAACGCAAGCCGGCGCGTGCGCAAGAGGCGCCCCAAAAACTCCATCCCCGACGAAGACATCGGCCCGCTCGCCGCCGCCTTCCTCAAGGGCGCGCCGGCCGCCGGCGAAATCGCCGTCATCACGCGCGAAGAAGCCGCAAAAGCCGATTACAACCTCAGCCCCAGCCGCTGGGTAGGTCCCGTCGCCAATGAAGATGCCGCCGATCTCAACGACGTCCTGGCGCGGTTCGAAACCGCCCTTGAAGAGGAATCGGCGGCCTCGTCCCGGCTTCGCACCGCCCTCGAAAAACTGAGAGCGCTGACATGATGGACGGATCGACGATACGGCTTGCCGACCTCTGCGATCTGGTTGCGGAACAGGTCGATCCCCGCGGCCGCCCCGATGATGTCTATGTCGGCCTGGAGCACGTCGCCTCAGGGCGTTTCCTTCGCGCGGGGCAGGGAAAGGCCGCGGACGTGCGCAGCGCCAAATCCGCGTTTCAACCCGGCGACGTTCTCTACGGCAAGCTGCGGCCCTATCTGGACAAGGCCGTGCTCGCCGAGGACGCGGGCATATGCACGACGGAATTGCTCGTGCTGCGGGCGAAGGAAGGGGTCGCCCCCCGTTTTCTGGTCGGCGTCGTTCACTTCCCCGAGTTCGTCGAATACGCCGTATCGGGCATTACCGGCGCGCACCACCCCAGAACATCCTGGGCGCACATCCGAGAGTTCCGACTGCCCGCGTCCGTCCGCGACGAACAAGAAAAGATCGCCGAGCTTCTGTGGCTCGTTCATGGTACGATAACCGCGTGCGAGGCATCAATCGAAGCGGGCCGCGCTCTGAAACGCGCCGCGATGCGCAAGCTGTTCACGGGCGGCCTGCGAGGCGAAGCCCGGAAGAAAACCGAGATCGGCCCCATGCCGCAGAGTTGGAACGTGGAACCGCTTGGAAACCATTTCGAGATCGTTCAGGGACTATCCCTCAAGGGCAATCTCGCAACCGATGGAACCGGAGTTCCGTTTCTTCGCACATCGAATGTCTATTGGGGGCGCATCGATCTAGCGAACGTTAGCCGAATGCATGTAAATACACCCGCGCTTCGGGATTTGTGCTCCGGCGATCTTCTCGTCTGCGAGGGAGGGGAGATTGGCCGCGCTGCTGTTTGGTCGAATGAGATCGAAAACTGCACGTATCAGAACCACATACATCGGCTTCGCCCGCTTGCGGACGATAAGGCCGATTCGAAATTCGTGATGAGTTGGCTCGAAGAAGGTTTTTGTCACCGAAAGGCCTACGAAGGCGCGGGCAACAAAACCACAATCCCCAATCTTTCACGCTCGCGCCTCGCGGAATTGCAAATCCCGATACCAACTTTGAGAGAGCAAAGCGAAATCGTCGCCATACTCGACACCATCGACCGTATGATCGGCCTGCACCGCAGAAAGCGCGCCGTGCTCGACGATTTGTTCAAGACGTTGCTGCAAAAACTGATGACCGGCGAAATCCGAGTGAATGAAATGGGCCTATCGAAACTAATGGCTGCAATTGCAAAACCATCGCTTGCCATTGCAGAAGGCGCAGCTTAACACTATGACGCTTATCCAAAAGTATTTCGAGCGAATACAAAGACGACTTCACGCCGAAGGACAAGCGGCAAAGTCATTTGATCATAGCCTGAATATAGGCCAGATCCGCGAAGCTTTTATACGAGAATTCCTACAAGAGAATATTTCACCGATGTGGAGAGTCGGCACTGGAGAAATTATCCACAAAAATGCACAGGAAAATGAACAACGAAACCAAATTGATGTCGTTGTACATAATAATCGCTATCCAAAGATATCGCTATCCACTGGGATTGATCTGTTTTTTATTGAAACGGTTTCCTCGTTTATAGAAATCAAGTCAACCTTGAGGAAAGATGATTTGCGAAAATTTGCAAAGGTTACCAAGAACATCAAGAAATCTGCAAAAATTCCCCCACAAAAGTTCAACCTAGCCGGTATAGCTAAAATACCGCGGCCTTACTCTTTTATATTTGCATATGAAGGGCCTAATAAAGTTGAAACGATATTGAAATGGATGAAGGAAATTGCTGCAGAAGAGGACTACAATTTGAGTACCTTAAAGAAAACCGATCCGAAGGAACGTGATTTTTTTAATAACTTGTTCGTTGACGGCATTTTCGTGCTTCGGAAAGGATATGTGCTTGTTGATGCTCTTCCTATCCAAAGTAATCTTGTCAAATTGGATGCACTGCCATTGGATCATATTTGGATTTACGGTAAGGAAAACGAACTTTCTGTACTGTGGCTATTAGTAAATACATTGAACGAAAGATTGATGTGGAACGATTTCGATATGACTAAATATCTAGGTGCAATAAAACGCTGGGTAGAAAATTGATTGTCATAACGGAATTCGTGTCGAATGCAACGCTATTTGGCGGAGTCAAACAGTGCGAAGCGGTTTTCGGTGGGAACAATGCGCGGCTTGGGGATTCGCCGTTTATGCAACTTGTGCCGGACGCTGGGAGGCGCACAACCAAAAGCCTCTCCCGAAGGAGGGGCTTTTGATGTCGGGCTGGGTTATCCATATCAAGCCCCCCATCCAGGGGGCGCCCGACAAACCGATTGCAGCCAAGCGCCTGAGCCGCCTCAAGCCTGTTGCCGGCTCCAAAAAATGACCTCCCCGACTACTCCGTCGCCGGAGAGGCCTCCTTGGTGCCTTGTCATCGGGGAGGAACCTTTGCGAATCATTGTATCTGATCCCCGCGCGGCGGAGATCGGCCTGCGGACTACAATGAGCCTTCAGGAGACCTTCATGCCGCCCACAGCAGCGATTTCGATATCGGAAAGCCCCGATATGCCGGCGCTCGGGTTGAGCGACGGGCATCTGCAAGATGCAAGGGCCGCGATTGCGCTGCACCTGCTCGCATCGGGAACGAGCTTGGCTTACGGCGACGACCTGCGCGCCCACGGGTTCACCGAGTTGTTGTTCGAGTTGGTCGAGCGTTATCGAGGCCACCCCCGCCACGACGGAGAGGTCGGCGTGACCGATTACTTGGCCTGGCCCGTACACATTCGGATGACGGCGGACGATCTGGCCGAGTTTTCCGACGGACACGAAAAATCGGCGCGCCTCGTATTTCTTGCGCGGAACGGCGCCCGCATGAAGCGCGAGAAACGGTTGGAGCTTGCGGTGCATGAGCCGGACGATACCGAGTGGGCTGAAGGACTGACGGCAATGCGCTCCATCATGCGCAAAGAGACCCAGGCGCGCATTGTGCTCGGCGGTAGAGTGGCCGGCTACAAGGGGCGCATTCCGGGCATCGCCGAGAAAACGCTGCTGTCTCTGCGGGCGCGACAGCCGGTATTTCTGCTTGGCGGCTTCGGCGGCTGCGCCCGCGATATCGCGGAAACCCTCGGTTTGGCCGACTGCTGGGCCGGTTCGCGTTCGGACTGGAGCGGACGTTCGTGTTTCGAGGGTTATTCGTCGGAAGGCCTGCGCAACGGGCTATCTGATGAGGAGAACGCCGTTCTCGCCCGAACGCCGCATATCCATCAAGCCGTAACCCTTATGTCGCGGGGGCTTCGGCGGATACTGAATGGAGCGGCAGGCATCGAGTCAGGCGGAGAAGTCAGCGATGGATAACGTAATCGACAGAGACATCGACGTTCTCGGCGGGACGCCGGTGTTTTCGGGAACGCGGGTTCCCGTACGCATTCTGATCGAGTATCTGGAGGCCGGCGATCGGCTGGACGATTTCCTGGACAGCCATCCCACTGTGTCGCGCGATCAGGCGGTTGCAGTGCTTGAACAAACAAAGGAAATGATTGCCGGAGCCGCAGAATGACCCGCTGTGCGTACATCTTTCTGGATGAGGCGGGCAACTTCGATTTCAGCGTCAACGGCACCCGTTATTTTGTGTTGACCGGTGTCAGTATGAGCCGCCCGTTTTCAGGATTCGAGACGATGGACGCATACAAATACGATTGTATTGAAGACGGCGTAGATGTTGAGTACTTTCATTGCTACAACGATCGAAAGGCAGTGCGGAACGCTTTTTTCGATTTGATTGCGGCCAATTTTACCGGGATGCGCATAGATTTTCTGGTAATTGAAAAAAGCAAAATTACCTTGCCTATGCAGGCCGATACGCATTTCTACCCGGCGATGTTGGGGCATCTTCTGAATCGGATCGTGCCCATCGAACTTAACTCCGGCAATACTGAAGAAGTTATCGTGATTACCGATACCATTCCCTTGAACAGGAGGAGGCGCGCCGTAGAGAAAGCCGTGCGCACCACGTTGTCCGGGATGCTGCCCCATGGGAAATATCGAGTTTTGCACCACCAGTCGCGCTCCCACTACGGGTTGCAGATAGCGGATTACTGCTGCTGGGCGGCCTTTCGCAGATGGCAGAGAGGAGAAAGTGCTTGGTACGACCGGATCGTGCCCATCGAACTTAACTCCGGCAATACTGAAGAAGTTATCGTGATTACCGATACCATTCCCTTGAACAGGAGGAGGCGCGCCGTAGAGAAAGCCGTGCGCACCACGTTGTCCGGGATGCTGCCCCATGGGAAATATCGAGTTTTGCACCACCAGTCGCGCTCCCACTACGGGTTGCAGATAGCGGATTACTGCTGCTGGGCGGCCTTTCGCAGATGGCAGAGAGGAGAAAGTGCTTGGTACGACCGGATCAAGCCGGCGGTGAGGAACGAGTTTCGGATTGTCGGTACGGGAATGAATCGCTGATGTCCATGGACGGCTCAACCGAAAAAACGACCCCCCCGACTACTCCGTTGCCGGAGAGAGCACCCTTGGCGCTCTTGTCATCGGGGGGGAACCTTTGAAAATCAGCGTACCCCCGATGAGAACGGATGTCAAGCGCCGAGCGAAAAAGGACGGACGGCCGTGAGCGCGCTCAAGATCAGCGAAGCCGCTTCCGTGCAGTTCCCCATGATCCGCCATGCGGCGGAGATCGGCTGGACGCCGCTCGCGCCGCGCGAGGCGCTGCGGAAGCGCGGCGGCGAAGACCGCATGCTGTTCCGCGGCGAGCTCGAGGCGAAGCTGCGGCGATTCAACCCCTGGATGGCCGCCGACGCCGTCCGCCGGGTCGTCGAGAAGCTCGAGGCGCTGCCGCCGACCATCGAGGGCAACCGCGAGATGCTCTCCTGGATGCGCGGCGAGCGGCAAGAATACGACGAGAGCGAAAAGCGCCATCGGCGCGTGCGGCTGATCGACTTCGAGGCGCCGGCGGCCAACTCCCTGCACGTCGTTTGGGAATGGAAGCTCAAGCCGCCGGCGCGCAAGGGCAACCGCGCGGACGCGGTTTTCCTGGTCAACGGCCTGCCCGCGGCCGTCGTCGAACACAAGAACCCGACGGACGCCGACGCCCTCGAGCGCGGCGTTGCGCAGTTGCGGCGCTACGAGCAAGAGACGCCGGAGTTGATGGGCGCGGCGCAGCTTTTCAACGTGACGCATCTGCTCGATTACTGGTACGGCGTCACCTGGAACGTCTCGCGCCGCTTCATGGCGCGCTGGAAGGAACGCCCGGAGGAAAGCTACCGCTTCGCCGTGCAGTCGTTCTTCGAGCCGACCGACTTTCTGCGCACGCTGCGCGACTGGATACTTTTCTATGTCGAAGACGGCGAAACGCGCAAAACGGCGCTGCGTCAACACCAGCGCCGCGCCGCCGCCCGCATCGTCGAGCGCTGCGCCGAGCCGGACAAGCGGCGCGGGCTAATCTGGCATACGCAGGGCTCGGGCAAGACCTTCACGCTGCTGACCGCCGCGCGCCTGATTCTGGAGCGCAGGGAGTGGTTCGGGAACCCTACGGTCGTTGTCGTCGTTGACCGCACGGAACTCGAAGGGCAACTCAAGGGCTGGGTCCAGAGGCTGCTCGGCGAGATGCAGCAACAGGACATCGCGGTATGGCGGGCCGCATCCAGGGCCAATCTGCGCGAGCTGCTCGAAACCGACAAGCGCGGCCTGATCCTCTCGATGATTCACAAGTTCGAGGGGCTGGCGGCCGGCGTCAACACCCGCGAAAACGTTTTCGTCTTCATCGACGAGGCGCACCGCTCGGTAGCCAAAGAGTTGGGAACCTACCTGATGGCGGCCTTGCCCGGAGCGACGATCATCGGCTTCACCGGCACGCCGATCGACAAGACCGAGCAGGGGCGGGGCACGTTCAAGATATTCGGCGCCGAAGACGAGCGCGGCTATCTCGACAAGTATTCCATCGCCGAATCGATCGAAGACGAAACGACGCTGCCCATCCGCCACACGATGGCGCCGAGCGAAATGACCGTGCCGGCGGAGCGGCTCGACCGGGAGTTCTTCGAGTTGGCCGAGGCCGAGGGCGTCACCGACGTGGACGAGTTGAACAGGGTTCTCGACCGCGCGGTAGGCCTGCGCGCGTTCCTGACCGCCGACGACCGCATCGAAAAGGTCGCCGCCTTCGCCGCCCGGCATTTCCGGGAAAACGTGGAGCCGCTCGGCTACAAGGCGTTCCTGGTCGGCGTGAACCGCGAAGCCTGCGCCAAATACAAGCGCGCGCTCGACAAGCGCCTGCCGCCCGAGTGGAGCGCGCCGGTCTATACCGAGCATCCCGCCGACGCCGCGCAGCGCCCGCTCGTCGCGGAGTTGCAACTCTCGCCCGAACGCGAGGCCGACGCGCGGCTGCTGTTCAAGAAAGCCGGCGAGAACCCGAAAATCCTCATCGTGACCGACAAGCTGCTGACGGGCTACGACGCGCCGCTGCTTTACTGCCTCTATCTCGACAAGCCGATGCGCGACCACGTCCTGTTGCAGGCGGTCGCCCGCGTGAACCGGCCCTATGTCGATGCGGACGGCGCGCGCAAGCCCCTCGGCCTGATCGTCGATTTCGTCGGCGTGCTGCGCGAGTTGAAAAAGGCGCTGCGCTTCGACTCCGCCGACGTCGGCGGCGCGATCGAAGACCTCGATCTGCTGCTGCAGAATTTCCACGTCAAAATCGCCGCCGCCGAGACGGACTGGCTCGCCGGCGAAGGCGGCGGCGGCCCGGACGAGCGCCTGGAAAGGGTTGTTTACGGGCGCTTCCTGGAGCCGGAAACGCGCAAGCAGTTTTTCAAGGAATACAAAGAGGTCGAGGCGCTCTGGGAAATTCTTTCGCCTTCGGCGGAACTGCACGGCCATATCGAGACGTTCCAGCGGCTCGCGCAACTCTACGCCGCCGTGCGCGGCGCCTACGCCGAGCGCGTCGGCCTCGCGGCCGACCTTGCGCGCAAAACGCTCAGGCTGGTGCAACGGAACGCCGCCCAGAGCGGCCTCGGCCGATGGACGCGCAGCGTGACGTTCGACGTGAAAACGCTCGAAGCGCTGCGCGGCGAGCCGGGGCCGGACGAAGCCAAGGTGTTCAACCTCGTGCGCGGCCTGCGGCAGGAAATCGACGGCGCCCCGCAGGCGGAAGCCGTGCTGCTGCCCTTGAAAGAGCGCGCCGAGCGCATCCTCGACGACCTGGAAGAGCGCAAGACGATCGGCCTCGCGGCCATCGACAGCCTGGCCGCTCTTGTCCGCGAGAAGGAAGCGGCGCTCCAGGCCATGCGCGA
This sequence comes from Bryobacterales bacterium, assembly GCA_965242705.1. Taxonomy (GTDB): domain Bacteria; phylum Acidobacteriota; class Terriglobia; order Bryobacterales; family UBA6623; genus CATQHP01. The sequence goes on along the minus strand of OZ251486.1, from coordinate 863,114 downwards.
AAGCGGACTCTCGCCGCGCGCGTTCGGCGTCCAATGGACCCTGAAGGACGACCCGGCCCTGGCCGGCGCCGGCGTCGCGCCCGAGGCGCTGGCGCAGGAAGCGGAATCGCTCCTCGAACGCTTCCCCAACGCGGCCGTCAACGAAGACGAGCAGCGGCTGCTGCGCACCATGCTCTACCGGCCGCTGCTCGAACTGGAAAAGAACGAGCGCCCCCGCATCGTCAAAATCATCCTGTCAAAACTTCTGGGAGCGGACGCGGATGCCGACGACTGACGAACGGCGCGAGGCCGTGCGCGCCCGCGTTGCCTGGTGGGCGCGGCGGCTGAACGTGCGGCCGCGCTCGGTGCGCGTACAGCGCATGACGCGCAAATGGGGTTCCTGCTCGACGCTGGGAACCGTCACGCTGGCCGACGACCTGGCCGAGCGGGAAGCGGGTTTTCAGGATTTCGTCATCGTCCACGAGTTGCTGCATCTGCGGCTGCCCAACCACGGCAAGCTCTTCAAGGCGCTGCTGACGGCGTATGTGCCCGACTGGAAGCGGCGCGACAAGGAAAGAGGGCGGCCCCGGCCTGCTGCCCGCTGAAACTGCCGGTTGCGCTATAATCCTTTTCTTCCCCTTCTCGTTCCGGGCGCGTTTCCGCAGGGGAAAGCGTTCGCGGATTTCCCGCCATGCCGAGAATCCTGATTACCAACGACGACGGCATCGATGCGCCCGGCATTGCCGCCCTGGAGGATGCGCTCGCGGCCGTCGGCGAGATCTGCACGGTTGCCCCGCTGAGCGAGCAGAGCGGCGCCGGCCGGCGCATCACGCTGCACCGGCCGTTCCGCTATGAAATCCGCGGCGAGAACCGCTTCGCAGTGGACGGCTCGCCCGCCGACTGCGCCATGACGGCCTTGACGCTGCTGCTCGACCAGCCGCCCGACTTGGTGGTTTCGGGCATCAACAACGGCCCCAACTTGGGCGAAAACGCTTTCTACTCGGGGACGATCGCGGCCGCCGCCGAGGGCGCGAAATACGGCATAGCGTCGATTGCCGTATCGGTCAACCAACGGCGGGACATCGACTACGCCCCGGCGGCGCGTTTCGCCGCGGAACTCGCCGCGAAGGTGCTTGCCGAGGGGCTTCCCCCGGGCGTTGCCCTGAACGTGAACGTGCCGCACCCGACCTACAGCGGCGTCGAAATCACCCATCAATGCCGCAAGATATCGCGCAATCTGATGGTCGAAACGCGCGACCCGCACAACCGCCCGTACTACTGGATGCACGAGGAAGTGCCCATCGAAAACGCCGAGGCCGGCAGCGACTACGCCGCCGTCCGCGACGGCAAGATCTCGATCACGCCGCTGCGTTTCGACAACACCGCCCACGACCTGCTCGACAAACTGCGTTTCCTCCAGGCCGGCCTCAAGCCAGAACGGGCTTGACCACGTTGCCGTGGACATCGGTCAGGCGGAAGCGCCGCCCCTGAAACTTGTACGTCAGTTTGGTGTGGTCGATGCCCATCAGGTGCAGCAGCGTGGCTTGCAGATCGTGGACATGCACCGGGTTCTCGACGACATTGTAGCTGAACTCGTCCGTTGCGCCGTAGGTTACGCCCGGCTTGACGCCGCCACCGGCCATCCAGACGGTAAACGCCCGCGGATGGTGGTCGCGTCCGTAGTTGTCGGCGGTCATCGTCCCCTGGCAGTAAACCGTGCGCCCGAACTCGCCGCCCCAGACGACGAGCGTATCTTCGAGCAGGCCGCGCTGCTTGAGATCGGCGACCAGCGCCGCCGAAGCCCGGTCGGTGTCTTTCGCCTGCCGCCGAATGCCCTTCGGCAGGCTCCCGTGCTGATCCCAGCCGCGGTGGTAAAGCTGGATGAAGCGCACGCCCCGCTCGGCCAGCCGCCGCGCCATCAGGCAGTTGTACGCATACGTTCCGGGCTTGCGGGCTTCCTCGCCGTAAAGCGCGAACACCGCCTCCGGCTCGCCCGTCAAATCGGTCAACTCGGGAACCGAGCGCTGCATCTTGAAAGCCATTTCGTACTGGGCGATGCGCGTGGCGATCTCGGGGTCGCCGAATGCGTCGAGTTGCATCCGGTTGAGCGCGCCGAGCGCGTCGAGGTACTCGCGCCGCTGGCTCCGCGAAAACCCCTTCGGGTCGGAAAGATAGAGCACCGGGTCGCCGACCGAGCGGAACTTGACGCCCTGATAGCGGGTGGGCAGAAAACCGGAACCCCACAACCGGTCGTAGATCGGTTGGCCGCCCGTGCCTTGGGTAATCATCACCACGAACCCGGGCAGGTCGCTGCTCTCGCTGCCCAGTCCGTAGCTGAGCCATGCGCCGATGCTGGGCCGCCCCGCGATCTGCGAGCCGGTCTGGAAAAAGGTCACGGCCGGGTCGTGATTGATCGCCTCGGTATGCAGCGAGCGAACGAAGCATAGATCGTCGGCGATCTTCGCCGTATGCGGCAGGAGCTCGCTGATCCAGGCCCCCGATTGCCCGTGCCGGCGAAACTCGAAAACCGACTCCACCAGCGGAAAGCTGGTTTGTCCGGCGGTCATCGTGGTCAGGCGCTGGCCTTTGCGAATCGACTCGGGCAAGTCGCGCCCGCGAAGTTTTTTCAGCCCCGGCTTGGGGTCGAACGTCTCGATCTGCGACGGCCCACCCGATTGGAAAAGGTAGATGACGCGCTTGGCCTTCGGCGCGAAGTGAGGCAGGCCGGGCAGACCTCCCGGCGCGGTCTCCGCCGCCTCGAGATCGCGGCCGAGCAGATGGGCCAAGGCCATCGAGCCGACGCCCGCAGCCGTCTTGCCGAAGAAATGGCGCCGCGTCAGCGCCTCGCGGACGGGGCTTGAAATGTTCATTGGTTCGTCACCGTCTCGTCCAGGTTGAGCACCAGACTGGCCAGTCCCGCGTAGGCCGCCAACTCGCGGGCGTCGAGCGAATCGTCCCATGCCGAGGCGCCCTCGCCGAGCAGAGCTTCGGCGGCGTCGAGATCGTCGGCGTAACGCGCGAGAAAGGAATCGAGCGTCTTCGTCAGCAGGTCGATCTCGGCGCCGCGGGCGGGCCGGCCGAGAGCCAGCGCATAGGCGGTCTGGATGCGCGCTTCCGGCGTATCGCCGCCCTCGCGCAGCAGGCGCTCGGCGAAATGCCGCGATGCCTCGACGAAAGTCACGTCGTTCATCAGGTTCAGCGCCTGCAAGGGCGTGTTCGTGCGCTCGGCGTACACCGTGCAAACCTCGCGGTCGGAAGCGTCGAAGTTCACCATCAAGGGCGGCGCCACCGTGCGCTTCCAATAGGTGTAAAGGCTGCGGCGGTAGAGTCCTTCGCCGCTGTCGGCGCGGTAGGCATTGCCGGAAAGCTCTTTCCAGAGACCGGGAGGCTGATACGGCTTCACCGACGGCCCGCCTGCCTTTTCGACGAGCAGCCCCGCTATGGCCAATGCCTGATCGCGGATTACGCCCGCCGCCAGCCTCCGGCGCGGCCCGCGCGCCGACAGGCGGTTTTCCGGGTCGCGTTCGAGCAATTCCGGCGTCACCCGCGACGACTGCCGATAGGTGCGGCTCATCACCATCGTTTTGAGCAGCCGCTTCACGTCCCAGCCCGATTCCATGAAATCGACGGCCAGCCAGTCGAGCAGGTCCTGGTTGACCGGCGCTTCGCCCTGCGAGCCGAAATCGTCCACCGTTTTGACGATGCCGACGCCGAAGAGCATCTGCCAGAAACGGTTGACCGTGACGCGCGCCGTGAGCGGGTTTGAGCGGCTGACGAGCCACCGCGCCAACTCCAGGCGGTTGCCCGGGGTTGCGGCGCCGGGCGCGGCGAGCGCCGCCGGAATCCCCGGCTCGGCTTTTTCGCCGGGGGCGTCGTACAGACCGCGGTCGAGCACGTAAGCCTGCCGCTTCGGCCCTTCCTTCATGACCATCACGGTCGGAATCGCCTCGTAATACTCGTCTCTCGCCTTGCGCGCCTCGGCCCATTCGTCCCGCGCGCGGCGGACCGCGGCGGAAGCGCCCTCTTCGAGGAACGCCAAGCGCAGCTTCGCCTGCCGCGCCGCGCCGCGCTTGTCCGGGGCGAGCCGCGCCAAGGAATTGAGATTCTCGGTTACGGCAAGCGACCGCGCTTCTTCGCCGGTCAACTCCCGGCCGTAAACGCGCACCTCGTCGATGCGTCCGGCGAAGCGGTTGTCCGGCCCGCCGCCGCCGCCGATTTTCAGCGGCGCGTTGCTGCGCGAAGGCCAGTCCAGATTGTCGAAAAGGATTTCGATTTCCTGCTCGACGCCGTCGATATAGACGCGGACGCCCTTGCCTTTGCGCTTGCCGTCGTAGGTCAGCGCGACGTGCTGCCGGCGGCCGACGGCGATATCGTTTTTCGTTTGCAGGCGCAGGCTGAGATCCGTCCAGCGCTGCGACATGTGCCACCACAACTTCCCTCCGCGCAGGAAAAGCCCCCAGCCGCTGCCGATGGGGTTTTCGGTCATGGACGAAACGATCGCGCCGTCTTTTTTGCTTGTCGGATGAATCCATGCGGAAACGCTCAGCGGATCGAGGTAGTTGTAGTTGCCCACCGCGCCGCCGTCGATGTAGCGCGTCCCGTCGAAGCGCGCCGCGCGGCCGAACCGCCCCTTGGCGAAGACCGTTTCGACCGGCTCGGGCGCCGTCTTGCCGTCAACCGAGCCGCCGATGAACGAGGCGGTCTCGTATTCGCCGTCCAATGGAAAATAAGCCGCCAGCCCCCGGCTCGGCGCCCAGTCGCGCGGCGGCGCCTTGCGCAGCGCGGCTTCCCATGCGGCCTGTTCCCGCTCGATCTTGCCGGCCGCCGCCTCGACCTTCTTTCGCGCCGCTTCCAGCCGCGCATCGAGTTCGGCCAGATGCGCTTCCTGTTCCGGCAGCGGCGCCTTGATCAAGGGGTCTTCGTTGCCGAAATTCCAGACCATCCCCTTTTCTTCGACGTTATTGAAATAGGCGAAAAGCCGGTAGAACTCCTTTTGCGTCACCGGATCGAACTTGTGGTCGTGGCAGCGGGCGCAGCCGACCGTGAGCCCCAGCCATACCGCGGCCGTGGTTGCCGCGCGGTCGGCGACGTACTCGACGCGGAACTCCTCGTTGACAGAACCGCCCTCGGCCGTGGTGCGGTGGTTGCGGTTGAATCCGCTGGCGATGATCTGGCTGCGCGTGGCGTTGGGCAGCAGATCGCCGGCCAGTTGCTCGATGGTGAAACGGTCGAACGGTGCGTTGCGGTTCAGCGCGTCTATAACCCAATCGCGCCAACGCCACATCGAGCGCTCGCCGTCGGTCTGATAGCCGTTGGTGTCGGCGTAGCGGGCGGCGTCCAGCCAAGCCGCCGCCAGATGCTCGCCAAAGCGCGGCGATTCGAGCAAGCGGTTCACGACCTTCTCGAAAGCGTCCGGACCGCGGTCGTTGACGAACGCATCTACCGCTTCAGGCGTCGGCGGCAGCCCCGTCAGATCGAGCGCCGCGCGGCGGATGAGCGTGCGCCGGTCAGCCTCCGGCGCCGGATCGAATCCCTCTTCCCGCAAACGCGCCTGCACGAAACGGTCGATGGCGCTGCGCGCCTGCCGCGGCCCCGCGGCGGCGGGCGGTTCGGTTTTCTCCGGGGGGATGAACGCCCAGTGTTTTTCCCACTCCGCGCCCTGCTCGATCCAGAGCCGCAGCGTTTCGATCTCCGCCTCGCTGAGCGGGTCGCGGCCCGCATAAGCCGGCGGCATGCGGAAAACGGGGTCGCTCGAAGCGGCGCGCTGCAGTAAAACGCTCTCTTCGGGTTTGCCGCGCACGATGGCGCGGCCGCCGCCGGCCAAGGGCGGAAACGCGCCCTGCTCGCGGTCGAAACGCAAGTTCGTCTTGCGCTGGTTCTTGTCCGGGCCGTGGCAGGCGTAGCAGCGGTCGGAAAGTATCGGCCGCACGTCGCGGTTGAAAGAGACCTTGCGCGGCCCGCCTTCGCCCGCGGGGTGCGCCGCGAGCGCCGCAGGGATCAGCAGAACAAGCCAACCGGAACGGAACACTTCAAGTAATTTTATAACGAACGGAGATTTTGCGCCGGTCGGGAAACCCAAATGCCTTGCGCAGCGTCTTTTGGGTAGTCTTGTTGAGCTTCTTCTGCTAAGCTGTCAAGAGACCGCGGGTTTGGCTTGCGCGCTTGCGGCGCTTGGGCGCTTCCGTGGAAGAAACCCCGCGATGGAAAAACCTCTGCAACACAAAGCCTATGCAGACCCGGCGCCGGTCCTGCCGGCGGCGGCTCCGGCGCGCCCCGAGGCCGTGCCTCGGCCGAGTCCTGCGCTTCCGCCCCAAAAGCCCTGGCTGAAGATGTTGCTCGGCCTGCTGTTTTCCGTATGCCTCGGCATCCTGATGTGGAGCCTCGTCAACACGCCGCGCAACGAATTGGCTGCGCGGGGCGCAGCCGCCGGGGTTCGCACGGCGGTCGCCGCGGCGGGCACGCTGGAATCGACCCTGCGCGTCGGCGGCACGATTGAGACGCGCGACTACGCCGCCATTCGAGCGCCGCGCATGCGCGGCCCCCGCGACACGGGGCAGCAGCAACTCACGCTGGCCAAGCTGGCCGAGCCCGGCAGCATCGTCGCTCCCGGCGCCGTGGTCGCGGAATTCGAATTGAAATGGCTCGAGGATCACATCGACGACCGTATTTCCATCCAGACCCAGGCCGAGGCCAACGTCGAAAAACGCCGCGCCGAAATCATGGTCTTGCGCGAGACCGACCGCCAAGCGCTCGTCACCGCCAAGGCAGAGTTCGAAAAAGCAGTTCTCGATGTCCGCACCGCCGCGGTCAGATCCGAGATCGAGGCGGAAATCCTCAAGAACGTGGCCGAGGAGTCCAAAGTTACTTGGCGGCAACTCGAAGAAGAAGGCCGCATGAAGGAAGACGCCCACCGCGCCGACCTGCGGACTTTCGAACTTCAAGTCAAGGAAGACCGACTGCATACCGAACGGCATCAACGCGACTACAAAAGACTGAGCATCGAAACCCCCGTCGGCGGCCTCGTGGTTCTCGAGACCATGTACAAGGGCAACGGCCAGTTCGATCAGACGTCCCCCGGCGACCGTGTTTACCCCGGAGCGCTCTTCATGCGCGTTGTGGATGTTGCGGAAATGGTGCTCAGGGCATCGGTGAACCAAGTGGATGCGCAAGCGGTGCGCCTCGGTCAAAAAGCCAAGGTCTATCTCGACGCTTATCCCGGCATGGAGCTGACGGGAAGCATCTACAGCGTCGGAGCGATCGCCACCTCGGGCGGCGGTTCCAAATTTCGGCGAAGCGGCCCGAGCTCGTACATGAAGAACATCCCGGTACTGATCTCGCTCGAAGAGCAGGACGAACGCGTACTGCCCGATCTTTCCGCCAGCGCCGATATCATGCTTTCGTCCGCGCCGGCCGACGTGATCGTACCGCGCAGCGCCGTGCGCAGCGTCGGCGGCGAAACCGTCGTTTACGTGCGCGACGGCGAGAGCTTCAACGAGCGCAAGGTCGTGGTCGAAGGCTGGAACGATACCCAAGCCGCAATCCGCTCGGGACTCGAGGCGGGGGAAAACGTCCTGCTGAGCGAACTGCCCGCGACAGGCTGAACGCTCGGATAATGGAGGCTTGAGCTCCGAAGCCGCGCCCGATGCATTGACGCGGCAGGGGCGAACGGCCTATGATCAAGATGTTATGATGCTCCGAAAAACTTTCCAGGCCATACTCCAGATCGCGGCATTGCTGCTTGCGGCAGGCGCGGCTCGAGCCGACGGACACGGCGCGCCGCCGCCGGCCCCTTGCGCGGAGAAACCCGTCGCCGCCGCCGCCATCCGTTCCGCGGACGATATCGAGGCCTTTGTCCAGTGCGCCTACGAATACCTGGAGGAAATGGGCGACGTGGAAGCGTACCGCGCTTTCCACAACGACGCGCGATGGAAAAGCGGACAGTTCTATGTGTTCGTCCTGCATCTCGGCAGGCGCGTCACCCCCATATTTCCTCCGGACAGGAGCCGCGAAAATCAGCTTTGGGGCGCGCAAATCGACAGTTTCGAGACGGACTTCATGGATGAGTTCCGGCGGACTATCGCCTTGTCCGACCGCGGCTGGGTGTATTACGAGTTCACCAACCCCGAAACCAATCTGACCGAGCCGAAAGCCAGCTACATCATACGCACCAAATGGGGCTATGCCGACGTCGTAATCGGCGCCGGAATCTACCGCCGCGACTTCCCCGGAGCTTGCCACCCCGCCCAAGTCAACGCCGCGCTGGTCGAAGCCGAGCCTTCCATGGAAAGACTGCGGGAGTTCGTGCGCTGCGCCGCCTTTGAAGTCGAGACGAAGGGCTACTTCGGGACGCGGATGCTGCAGCAGTCCACGCGCTGGCGCGCCGGCTCGATCTACCTCTTCGGCATGGATATGGGGGGCAACCAATTGTTTTCAGGCAGCCCACTCGAAATCGACGGTGCGCGCGCCGCGGAATGGGGTCTCGATCCCAAGTCAACGTTCAACGGCAGGGACATGATCGATGTGGCCGGAACGTTCGGCGAGAGTACCATTTACTACCGTGCGGTTCACCCCGAGACGGGCGTTTTGCAGCCCAAGTCGGCTTTTGTCAAACGGGTCTCGGGGCAGGGCGTCCCTCTGCTGATCGGCGCAGGAATCTACCTGGACGACTGATCGGCCGCGCGGGACGCACGACGCCGGCCGCATTTTCCCCGGTATTGACAGGACGCCTGTCGATAGCCTATATTTGCCTTCTATGCAATCCATGCGCATTGCCCAAACGGCTGCTTCCCTCGCAGTGCTGCTCGCGGCGGGCGTGACTCCGGCCTCTGCTGCTGCGCCGATCCCTTGCGCGGAGAAATCGGTCTCCGCAGCCGCTATCCGTTCCACGGCCGACGTTGAGGCATTCGTGCAATGCGCTTACGAATACGTGCGGGATATGGGCTTCGATGAAGCCCGGCGCGCGTTCCACGAAGATGTGCGCTGGAAAAGCGGACAGTTCTATATCTTCGTTACGAATCCGGCCGCCGACGGCGAGCGCCCGCGCACGCCCTTCGTCTTCGGCGCCGACACGAGCCGCGCGGGAGTGCAGTGGGGCGACCTCACCGACGGCTTCGGCACAGACCTGCTCGACGACTGGAACCGCATCTTGAAGCTTACCGACCGCGCCTGGGTCTATTACGGTTTCCGCAACCCGGCCGACGCCCTGGTCGAGCCGAAGGCGGCGTATCTGATCCGCATGGACTGGGAAGGAAACCCCGCCGTGATCGGCTCGGGGATTTACCGCCGCGATTTCCCCGGGGCCTGCCCCGCCGAACTGGTCAACGCCGCCGCGCTCGACGGCGCGCAGTCCATGGAGATGCTCGAGGAGTTCGTCCGCTGCGCCGCCCTGGAGGTCGAGTCGAAAGGCTACTTCGGGACGCTGCTGCTCGAGACCTCTTCCCGCTGGCTCGCCGGTTCGATCTACCTGTTCGGCATGGACATGAGCGGTAACCAGTTGTTTTCAGGCAGCCCGGTCATGATCGGCGGGCAGCCCGTCGTGGAATGGGGGCGCGACCCCAAAGCGATGTTCAACGGCAGAGACGTGATCGACGTGGCGGACACGTTCGGCGAAAGCGTCATCTATTACCACGCGCCCCATCCCGCGACGGGGGTCATGAGCCGCAAGGCCGCTTTCGTCAAGCGGGTCTCGGCGCAAGGCGCGCCGCTGCTGATCGGCGCCGGAATCTATCTGACCGACTGAGCGCGCCGCCGGCGCCTCGACTTCGCTGCCCGCATCCCGCGCCGCGGGCTGTTACAATCCCGTCATGCATCGCCGGCAATTTCTGCGCGCCGCCGCGGGACTGCCCGCTTTTACCGGCGCGGCCGCGCTCGCAGCCCGGACTTCGCACCGCGTCATGGCCCAGGACAAGCGGCGCATCGCGATCGTCAATCCCGACGGCTCGACCGACTGGACCTGGGAAAACGGCGCCGTCGCCCACGACATGCATCTGCTCGAGAACGGCAACGTGCTTGCGCCCGTTGCGAGGAACGCCGTCGCCGAAGTCACGCCGGAAAAAGAAATCGCTTGGCGCTGGGAATCGAAGCCTGCCGGTCAGTACGACGGCAAAGTCGAGATCCACGGGTTCCAGCGGCTCGACAACGGGCTGACCATGATCGCCGAGACCGGCAACAAACGCATCATCGAGATCGACAGGAAAGGCAAAATTCACGCCGAGATAGGTCTCAAGGTCGAGAAGCCTCATTACCACCGCGATACGCGCTTGGTGCGCAAGACGCCGCAGGGAACCTACCTAGCCGCCCATGAGAACGACGGCGCGGTCCGCGAGTACGACGGTGTCGGCAACGTCGTCTGGGAATACCGGCTGGAATTGACTGGGCCGGCAACGCCGACGCACCAGGGACACGGGATTCACGTCTATTCGGCTTACCGCCTGCCCAACGGCAATACGATGATCGGCGGCGGAAACAACAACCGCGTCCTGGAAGTCGATGCCGCCGGCGATATCGTCTGGAGCATCGGGCGCGAGGAGTTGCCCGGCATCGAATTCTTCTGGATCACGCAGTTGCAGATACTGCCCAACGGCAACGTCGTGATCGCCAATACCCACGCCGGCGGCAAGTATCCGCAACTCGTCGAGGTGAATCGCGAGAAAGAGGTCGTCTGGAGCTTCCTCGACTGGGAAACGTTCGGCAACGACCTTTGCGCGCACGTCCTGCTCGACGTCGAGGGAGATGTGATCCGCTGAGGAAACTCTGAACAGATAGTCCGCGGGTTGGGTGTCGGGCTTCCCTGGACTGAACGGCTAATTCATGCCGCACATGCCGCCCATGCAGCCGCCCATATCGCTGCGGCACTCGGCGGGCGTTGCGCAGGTTTCGGGCGCGCCGTTGGGGGCGTGGGCGGAGAACGAGGAATACACTTTCTCGATGGCGCCGCTGCCGCAATCGCAATTTTCGGGTTCGGCGGCGGAGCTCATGACCAGCGCCTCGAACGTGGCGTCGCAGTCGGCGCAGCGGTATTCGAAAATCGGCATGAGCCCATTTTAGCGCACAATGCCGCCGCGGCAATCGCGGCGGCGCGCGGAACGCTCGGCGCGAAAAACTTTTCTCTCGGAACGGTCCGCCGGCGCGCGGCGCGGCTAACCTATAAGGAACGATGCCTCCTTCGCAACTACGCCTCATCCTGATCTTTGCCGCGCTGCTGGCGCTGATTACCAGCGCGGCGGGGATCGCCAACTTCGTCATCGAGTATCAGTGGTGGTCTGAGGTCGAGCAGATTCCGACCTGGTTCAGCATCCTGCTCTACAAAATCCTGCCCGCGGCGGCGGCTTCGCTGCTGGCCTGGGCCGCGCTGCTGTGGGCGCACGGGCGCGGCGCGGCCTTCTCGGGGGCGAATCTTTCCTCCTATGGCCTCTACCGCAAGCTGACGCCGGTGGGGCTGTTCCTGCTCGCCGTGATCTTCATCGGTTCGACCGTCGAATCGTGGACGGTGATGGCCTACGTCGGCTCCCGCGGCATCGCGGCGTCGGCCGACCATTGGGTCGACCCGGTCTTCGGCAGAGAACTGGCGTTTTACCTCTTCGATCTGCCGTTCCTGAAACTGCTGGTGAAGTACCTGTTCCTGCTGGCTCTGTGCAGCACCGCGGTTTTCTGGGCGGCGGGTCGAGGCTGGCAGATTTTCGAGCGGCTGAAAAATTTTCGCAGCAGCGGGCAGCCGATCGAAGAGTTCGACATCGGTCCGCAGCCGCTGCTGCTCGAGGGCGCCACGCGCACCAACTTCGCCAAAATCATCGCCGTTATCGTGCTGCTCGCCGCGGCGGCCTGGTTTTTCCTCGGGCAATACGAACTCCTGCTGAACAACCATTCGTTCATGGTGGGGCTCGATTATCTCGACGAAGTGTGTCGGTTGCCGCTGCGCTGGGCTGTCGTCGCCGCGCTGTTGCTGGCCGTTCCGCTGATCGCCCTGTCCCGCTACAAGCCCGCGGCGATCGTGGTCGGCGGCGCGCTTGCCGCGCACGCGGCCATTCCGCTGGCGGTGCAGTCGTTGTACGTGCGTCCGAATGAACTCAAGCTGGAGCTGGACTACATCGACCGGCACATCCGCGGGACCCGTCAAGCCTACGGCATCGACTCGGGAACCGAAAGACCGTTCTCGCTCGTCGATGCCGGCGGGATCGACGTCGAAGCCAACGCCACGTTGATCGACAACATCCGCCTGTGGGACGAGAAAGCCTATACCGACACGATCAGCCAGATCCAGGCGCTGCGGCTCTACTACCGCTTCGCCGACATGGACATCGACCGCTACCGCATCGACGGCAAGGTGAAGCAAGTGCTGCTGTCGCCCCGCGAGATCGATGTCGGGGCGCTGTCGAGCGAAGCTCGCAACTGGATCAACCGCCACTTCGTATATACGCACGGCTACGGCGTGGTCGCTTCGGAGGTCAACCGCACCACGTCGGAAGGGCTGCCCGTGCTGCTGATCCAGGATGCGCCGCCGGTCATCAAGGTTCCCGATATCAAGATCGAGCAGCCTGAAATCTACTACGGCGAGTTGACCCACGACCCGGTATTCGTCGGCACCGACCAGGAAGAGTTCGATTACCCGGAAGAAGACCAGAACGTCATGTCGCACTACTCCGGGCGCGGCGGTTTTCCCATCGATTCGATCCTGATGCGTCTGGCCGCCGCCGTCGGCATGAGCGATTACAACATCCTCTTTACCGGCCTGACCAACGAATCCAGCCGCATGATGATCCACCGCAACGTGGAAGAACGGCTGGCGCATCTGGCGCCGTTCATCGAATGGGACCCGGATCCCTATCTGGTCATGACCGCCGACGGCCGCCTGGTCTGGATACTGGACGGCTACACGACGTCGAACGTCCACCCCTACTCGCAGCCGGTGGGCGTCAATCTGTTCGGAGAGCGGATCAACTATATCCGCAACTCGGTCAAGGCGACGGTCGATGCCTACCACGGCACGACGACACTGTACCTGTTCGACGACAACGACCCGGTGGTGCTGGCTTACGCCAATCTCTTCCCGGAGCTGTTCAAGCCGGCCGCCGAGATGCCTCCGACGATTCGCGGGCACGTCCGCTACCCCGGTCTGCTGTTCGATATCCAGGCCGAGATATACCGCACGTTCCACATGCGCGACCCCTCGGTCTTCTACAACAAGGAAGATATCTGGGACGTTGGCAAGAGCCTCGCGGGCGACACGGGAGCGGCCGAGCGGATGCAGCCGACCTACATCGTGGCCACGCTGCCGGGCGAGACCGAGCCGGAGTTCTTGCTGATGCTGCCGTTCACGCCGCGCAACAAAGACAACCTGAACGGCTGGATGGCGGCGCGCTGCGACGGCGATGCGCTCGGCGAGTTGATTTTCTACCAGCTTTCGAAACAGGAGCTGGCCTTCGGGCCGAACCAGATCGAGGCGCGGATCAATCAGCAGCAGCAGATCGCCAGAGATCTGACCCTGTGGAACCAACAGGGATCGCGCGTGCTCCGGGGCGAAATGATCGCCTTGCCCGTGGGCGACAACTTTCTTTACGTCGAGTCGATTTACATCCAGGCCGAGACGGCTCGCATGCCGCAACTGCGCAAGGTCGTGCTGGCGATGGGCGAGCAACTGATTTACGAGGACACGTTCGAGCAAGCTCTGGCCAAGCTGAGCCGGGGAGATTTGCAGACGGCCTCGGCAGTCGCGCAATCGGCGGCGGCCGCCGAGGAAACCGCCCGCGGGAGCGTGGACGCCCGCGCCCGCTCGCTCGCCGAGCGGCTGTCCGTCTTGCGCAGGCAGGCGCAGCAGTTGGCCGACCAGTTGGCGGCTATCGAAAGGGAAGTCGAGCGGTAGCCTCTCGTCCGGTCAGTCGATCGCCGCCAGTACGCGCCGGATGAAGCCGTCGATGGCGCCGCCCTGAATCCAGCGGGCCACGACGACCAAGTCGTTTTCGCGGTCCACGTAGATCATGTTCGTGCCGGCGCCGCGGTGCGAATAGGCGCTCTCTGGAGCGCTGGGCATGGACTTGCGGCCGGTGTTCAGATAGTAGTTCATGAAGCCGTAGCCGGGCTGCGCCCCAGTGGGCGTAACGGCCATCGCGAACCACTCCTCCGGCAGGATCTGCTTGCCGTTCCAACTACCCCGCTTGAGCGTGAAGTAGCCGAAGCGGGCCTGGTCGCGGGCGCTGAGCCACATGCCGCCGCCCCAGTGCCCTCCGCCGCTGACCGACTGCACTTGCAGGCCGTCGAGCGTTATCCATGAATTGTCGTAACCGTACCAGCGCCAAGTATTCGACGCGCCGATGGGGTCCATGACGTATTCCTTCAGCACCCGCGGCAGCGGCCGCCGCCAGACGTGCAGAGCCGCCAGCGCAAGCAGATTCACGCGAACGTCGTTGTACTCGTATGACGCGCCGGGTTCGTTCCGCGCGCGGTCGCGGTGCCGCTTCCAGTTTCCCTCTCGAGGCGGCCGGTCCGACCAGTCGGGCTTGCCCCAGAGCGTTCCCTGCCAGTCGCTGGTCTGACGCAGCAAATGGTCCCAAGTGATTTTCGCGTTGTGCGGGGAATCGAAATGCGCGGTCGGCATGTAGGGGCCGACCCGGTCGTGAACGCTGCGAATCAGGCCGTGATGGAGCGCCAGGCCGACGCTGGTGGAAAGGAAGCTCTTGGTCACGCTGAAAGTCATATCGACGCGCCGGGGCTCGCCCCATTCGGCGACGAGATAGCCGTGTCGGACAACGATTCCCGTCATCTCCCCGCGGGTCTTGAACGGCCCCAGAGGCTCGCCGTAGGGTTCTCTGGCGAAGGAGTAGTAATGCTGCTCCTCGAGATCGCGCGGGGCGGTGGATTCGTTGGCCCTGGCGAATGCGGCGGCCTCGTCGAGCCGTGCGGCGTCCATGCCGACTTCGGCGGGCGCGCGGCGCCGCCAACGCTCGCCCGGCTCAGGGAAATAAACCGTCTGCGCCGCCGCGGACGCGCAGAGCAGCAGAACGCATGATCGAAGAGGACGCAAGGTTTTTCCCTCCGGGATAGACCGGATTGTAACCGATTCCGCAGCGGATGGAAAACGGAGGGTCGAACGCGCAATGCCGCGGCTGCTACGGTTCTGTTACGATGGACAAGGGTTTGAGCAAGGAGATCGATTGACTGTGGACAAGAACATCGAGGCGTCCTCCGCGCCGGCCGGCGCGGGGTCACGTTTTCTCCGGGGGGACATGGCCGCTCATTTTGGGTGGGGCTTGTTCCTGCTGATTTTCCTGACAGGGGTTGACCGGTATCTGGCGCTAAACGGCTATCTGCCGGTACCGGGCGTCATAGCGTTTCTCGCCGTTACGGCGGTCATCCTCGGCGCGGCGGGCTTTACCGGCGTTTCCCGAACTGCGCTGCTGGGGCGAGCCGCGGACGTCTTGCGCTTCTACCGGTACTTCTGGTTGGCTTTTTTGCTCCTGACCGTGTGGAGCATCGGCCACTGGTTTCGCCGTCCCGATGCGGGGCAGGGGGATTTGACGTTTCTTGCGCAACCGTTTCTGGTATGCGCCGCCGCTGCCCTGCTGCCGCTTGTTCCAAGCCTGCGGCGCGGTTGGAAAGCCTATGTCCGGGCGGCGTTTGTGTTGTACTGCCTGACCGTCTGGGCCGACGCGCTGTGGCCCGGCATGTTCGCAAGGTATGCATGGCGGCCGGCGGGCTTGGCCGCGGATGCCAATGCCGGAGCCATGATAACCATCATCCTGGCCGCGCCGCTGCTGATGGACCGGTGGTTCGGCAACAGCGGCTTGTCGAGCTGGCTGACGCTGCTTGCGGCAGGCTGCACCGTCACTCTTTCTCTCTCTCGCAGCGGGCTGCTGCTGTATCTCGCCCTGTTCGTCTGTTATTTCCTGTTTCGGCAATCCTCCAAAGGAAAAAAGCTTTTGGAAGTCTTCGGCGCGGCGGCCGTGCTGTTGTTGGTTGGTCAATTGACCACAAGGAACTTGCCTGCTTTTCAATCAATAACCGCCTCGGACAGATTGGAATTCGTGACCAGCCCGCAAAAATGGTTCTCTTTCCGCATGGGGCTTCACAGACCTTGGCGGCTGGCGAATACTCTGTCGCGTTATGACGGCTTGGGGAGAGTCCAAGCTGCTCAGCCGGAGCAGCCGCCTGCGGCGGCAGAGCCGGAAGACAAGCGGCAGCAAGCCCTTCCGCCTTCGCTGTCCCCCACCGATCCGCAGAATTTCATCGGTCACCGCAACATCGTGAAAGTGGAAGATGGACGGGTGTACGTTGATTCGACTCGTGTGGTCCGCCTCAAAAACGCTCTGGAAGCGATCAAGGCGTCTCCGTGGCTTGGCCATGGAACCCGGTTCAATATCGTCGAGAACATAGGCGCCCACAACATGTACTTGGCAATGTGGGTCGATTTCGGTATTGTCGGCGCCCTCGCTTATCCCGCGATGCTGCTCTTCGCTTTTGTCGGGTTTTACCGCCGCCGATTCTGGCCGGGGGTATGTCTGGCCGCCGCGGTTGCAAGCGCCGGCGTGTTCATCGACAACGTAACCGATTGGCGGCATCTTTTTGTGCTGCTGGGGTTGCTGCTGGGGTTATCCTTGGCCGGATCGACTGACGAAACGGAACAAGACGCCATCTGAGCATGGAGCAGCGGAAGCTCCATCTCGGCTTCGTATTGTCCGCTCTGGAGGCCGGCGGTGCGGAAAGCAGCATGCTCAGGTTGGGCGGCGCCTTGATCGAACGCGGCCATCGGGTCGATTTGCTGTTGCTGCGGCCTTCGATCCATTACCGACGCATCCCGAACAAACTGCGTTTGTATTATTTGCGGGGAAGAAAGCCGCATGGCGATATCTTCGCCGGCGCGAAAGGCGGTGCGGCGGCAACTCCGTTGTGGATCGGGCCGCTGTCCATCTTGCGCGGGCGGCGGGAGCTTGCGCGCCGCTATCCGAACTTGCAACTTGGTCTCGGCAACGCCCGCGACGCCCTCGGCGTCGCCCGCTACGCGCGCGCCGCAAAGCCCGCGCTGCTGTTGTCGGCGCTTCCCCGAGCCGATACCGCCGCGGCGGCCGGCGCGCGCCTGGAGGGCGTCCCCGCCGTGATTTCCATTCATATTGACGTTGCCGCGGATTACGACAATCTGAAGCTTTTACGGGCCAAAAAGCTCTATCGCGAAGCGGCGGCGGTCGTCGCCGTATCGCGGGGCGCGGCCGCCGAAGCGGTGCGCAGCCTGGGTCTCGATGAAGCCCGCGTCCACGCCGTTTACAACGGCATCCCGGTCGCCGAAATCCGCCGCCTGAGCCGTGAAGCGATCAGTCATCCGTGGTTCGCCGACGGAGAGCCGCCCGTGGTCATGACGGTCGGCCGGGGGGCGCCGCAAAAAGACCACGCCGCGCTGGTCGAAGCGTTCGGCCGCGTCCGCCGTTCCGCCGCCGCCCGGCTGTTGATCATGGGACGAAGCTCGGCGGCGTACCGCGGGAATCTGTTGGCGGCGGCCCGGCGTTTTGCCGTCGAGCATGACGTGGGCTTCCTCGATTTCGACGAGAACCCCTTTCGGTACATGAGCCGGGCCGCGGTATTCGTTCTCTCGTCGCGCTGGGAAGGCTTGCCCACGGTGTTGCTCGAAGCGATGGCCTGCGGCGCGCCGGTCGTCAGCACGGACGCTCCCTCCGGCCCGGCGGAAATCCTCGACGGCGGACGCTGGGGCGCGCTGACGCCGGTCGGCGACCCTGCCGCTCTGGCGCGCGCCATTGCGCATGTCCTGGCCGGCAACCGCGTACCCGCGGATCGACTGCGGCAGCGCGCCGAGGAGTTCGATACGCTCCGCGCCGCGGCCCGGTACGAAGAATTGTTCGCCGAGGTGGCCGCAGCCTGGAGCAGGAACGCGGCGCAACCCCTAACCCCTAACCTCTAACCCCTGCCGCGCCGCTTTGCGGCGCGGCCCTGAGCTTGCCGCCGTCGAATCGCAGCACGCGGTCGCAGCGGGAAGCGAAGTCGGCATTGTGCGTGGCGATGATCGCGGCCAATCCTTCCCGACGCGAGAGTTCCAACAGGATTTCCATGATCCCGGCGGCGGAGCGCGCATCGAGATTGCCGGTCGGCTCGTCGGCGAGCAGCACGCGCGGGCCGCCGACGAGCGCGCGGGCGATGGCGATGCGTTGCTGCTCGCCGCCGGAAAGCTCTCCGGGTTGGTTGCTTGCGCGCGCAGCCAAGCCGACGCGTTCGATCCAGCAGCGGGCGGGCCGCGCGAAATCTTCGACGCCGCGGATTCTGAGCGGCATCTCAACGTTCTCCTGAGCGGTGAACTCGGGCAGCAGGCAGTAATTCTGCCAGACGTACCCCACGCCGCTGTTGCGGTACGCCGCCAACTCGTCCGCGCTCAGCGAAGAAAGCGCTTTCCCCTGAAAGAATACTTCCCCTGCGGTCGGCCTGTCGAGCGCGCCGAGGATGTGCAGCAACGTCGATTTCCCCGAACCGGATTCGCCCGTCAAGGCGACGCTTTCGCCGGCGTGCGCCTCGAAATCAATGCCGCGGAAAACAGTCAGGCCGGCGCCGCCCGCGGCAAACGTCTTCTCCAGGTTCTCGGTTCGGATGATCGCTTCCGCCACAATGCCCCCGGGTCAGAACAGCTCGAGCGCGGCGACGTGCGCGAGAGTCTCTTCGGGCGAGCCGCCGGCGTCCACGCGAAAATCCGCTTGCGCGTACGCCGGCCGGCGGCAGGCCAGCAGTTCGGCATAGGCTTTGTAGTCCTGCGCCAGAGGCCGGTGATCCTGATCGGAAACCCGCCGCCAGAGCGTCTCGGCGCCGGCATCGAGCCAAATCGAAACGCCGGCGTTCTCGAGCGCCCGGCGGTTCCTCGCAAAGGCAAACGTTCCCCCGCCCAGGGCGACGACCCGCGGCCTTCCCCGGCGGACCAGGTTCGCCTGTTCCTTGACGGCTTCGTGCTCATGGTCTCGAAAGGCGTCTTCGCCGTCTTCGTCGAAGACCGCCGCGATCGACTTGCCGGCGCGGCGCTCGATCTCGTCGTCGAGGTCGACGAACGGCCAGCCGATTCCGCGGCTGAGCGCCCTGCCCGCCGTCGATTTTCCGCAGCCCATGAAGCCGACAATGAAAATGCCGGGCGAGCCTTTCAGCTTGATGTGCATCGCCTGCTTCGGACGTCCGCCGCTGCGGCCCGTCGTTTTATGATGACTCAGTACGCGGACGGGGCTTGTAGCGCGCCATGCGCCCGTGAACGGTTGCCGGGAACAACCGCGCCGCCATGACGAGCAGCCAGCCGACCCGCGGAACTACGATCGTCCGCTTGCCGCTGCGCAGGCCGTTGACCACCGCTTCAGCGCACTCGTCGGCGGTAACTTTGAATTTGGCGTTGCCGGGCAGATTTTCGGGAACGCGCCCCTGCAAGACGTTCTGCTGAAAGGGGGTTTCCACGTAGCACGGGCAGACGTTGAGCACACGGATGCGGCGATCGGCGAGTTCCATGCGCAAGCCGTCGGAAAACGCATTGAGCGCGTATTTCGAAGCCGAGTACAAATTCAACCACGGCAGCGAAACCTTGCCCGCGACCGAGCTGATCGTCACCACCGCCCCGCCGTCGGGAATCTGCGGCAGAAGCCGCCGCGTGATCTCCACGGGAGCCAGAAAATTGAGCTCCATCAGGCGGCGGACCTCGTCGGGGCGCGATTCGCCGGACGGCGCATACAGCCCGACTCCCGCGCTGTGAACGATGCCGTCCACGCGCGGGCGGCTCGACAATATCCGGTCGCACAGCGCGGCAAGCGATTCCGCGTCGGTCAGATCGGCGGGGATGACTTCGCCGCCGCCGGCCTCCGCCGCGGCGGATTCGAGCGCGTCCCGGCGGCGCGCGGTCAGAATCGGCTGCGCCCCCTCCCGCGCAAGCCGCGCGGCGCAGGCGCGGCCGATGCCCGAAGAGGCGCCCGTAATCAGAAACGTTTTTTCGCGGAACTCCAAGAAGTTTGCTGAAACCATCCGCCCGGCAGACGGGAAAGCATAATGTAACATGCTCGAAAAAGCGCTCCTGCCGTTGTTTCCGCTCGAAATCGTGCTGTTGCCCAATGAGCGCCTGCAGCTGCGCATCTTCGAGCCGCGCTACCGAACCATGATCGGCAGCGCGGTCGAGCAGGGAACGGAGTTCGGCGTGGTGCGCGGCGGCAGCGGCGGCGATCCGGCCGCCGCGGGCTGCGCCGCGCGCGTTGCCAAAGTGACCCGGCGGTACGACGACGGCCGCTTCGATATCGAAGCCCGCGGGACCCGGCGTTTCCGCATCCTCTCGCTCGATCGCTCGGAAGAAACGCTCCAGGGAATCGTCGAATACTTCGAAGACGATTCTCCGGCGCAAGCAAGCCTCAGCCGGGTCGAAGCCCTGATCGCCCTGGCCGGGGAGTACGCCAAGCGCACCCAAAGCAGGCTGCCCGGCCCGTTCGAGCCGAACCATCCTCTGCTGAGCTTGCAGATCGCCGGACGGCTGCCCGTGGCCCTGAATACGAAGCAGAAGCTGTTGGAATCGACCGGCGAGATCGAGCGCGTGGAGTTGCTGACCCGCTACTTTCGAGCCGCGCTCGAAGAGATCGAACGCCGCGGCCGGATGCGCCGCTTGGCCGGCGCGAACGGACACGCCGGGCCGCGCGGCGGCAAGTGATAGAATCCCGTTTTGCCTGGCCCGCGGGTGACAGTCATCGTTCCGACGCTGCAAGGCGGGCCGAGCCTGGAGCGCGCGACGGCCTGCCTGCGCGCGCAGACCTTCCGCGATTTCCTTGCCGTGATCGTCGATAACAGCGGCAGCGGCGCCGCGCGGCATCTGCATTCGCCCCCCGATATCGTCGTCATCGACAACCCGCGCAACGTCGGTTTCGGCGAAGCGGTCAATCAGGGCATGACGGCATCGCGGTCGGAATACGTCTGTACGCTCAACGACGACGCCTATGCGCGCCCGGACTGGCTGCGGGAATTGACGGCCGCGGCGGACGCCGATCCCGCGGCGGTCGGCATGTGCGCCTCGCAGATTCGACTGGCCGACGCCCCCGCGCTGCTCGATTCCGCCGGCTTGGCCATCTACCCGGACGGCAGCACGAAACAGCGCGGCCGCGGCGAGCCCGCCGCAGCGTACGCCGAGCCGGCCGAAGCGCTGCTTCCCAGCGGCTGCGCGGCCCTCTACCGCCGGGAAGCGATCGAGCAGGCGGGGGGATTCGACCGCTCGTATTTCCTGTATTGCGAAGACAGCGACCTCGGCTTGCGGATCAGGTTGACCGGCCGGCGCTGCCGCTACGTTCCTTCGGCGGTCGTCGAGCACGACTACTCGCGCTCGACCGGCCGGGCGTCGAAGATGAAAGCGTTTTACGTGGAGCGCAACAGGCTCTATACCGTCGTCAAAACCTTCCCGCCGGCAATCTGGCCTTTCGTGCCGCTGTTTTCACTCTGGCGCTATCTCATGCAGGCTGCGGCGGCGCTTCGCGGGCGCGGCCTGACCGCCGATATTCGCCGCGAGCAGGGGTTTGCCGCTCTGGCGCGGATCGTCTTCGACGCGCACCGGCAAGCCGCCCTTGCCCTTCCCCGGCTCCGGCAAGCCCGCCGCGCGCTGCGCCCGCGCACTACACTGGGCGCGTGGGGCTTCCTGCTCTTGCTGAAACGGCATTCCGTTTCGGCCTGGAAAATCGCGGCGCAGTGAAGCCTCGGCGGGCCGCGGAGTTGCGCAATTGAGAATCCTCTACGACGCTACGCCGCTGCTGATGCGCAGCGCGGGCGTCAAGAACTACCACTACGAACTGCTCAAGCGGCTGCCCGCCGCCGCGGCGGCTCACCGCTTTCGCTTGTTCCCGTTCCTGAGCGGCTTGCCGCAGAACGACAACGAGCGCTCGAACTACCCCTTCCTTTCGACGTGGTTCGGTCTTGGCTGCGTGTTGGCGTCGAATTACCTCAAGGCGCCGTTCGCCGCGGCTGCCGCGCGCGGGACGGATATTTTCCACGTCACGCCCCATCTGTTCGACCCTCCCAGCGGCCCTGCGCTGACCGCGGCGATTCACGATCCGACGCCGCTGCTGATGCCGCAATGCCATACCGCAACCACCGTGCGCTACTTCGAGCGCTTTGCGGCGCGCGTCCTGCCCCGGCTGGCCGGGGCGATTGCGCCGTCGGAAGCGGTGAAAGCCGACTTGGTTGCCCATTGCGGAGCGGATGCGGACAAGGTGTGCGTGATCCCGCACGGCGTCGCCCCCGACTTCTTCAACGCTTCGCAAGACCGCAAGCAGGCCGTGCGCCGCGCCTATGCCTTGCCGCGGCGGTTTCTGTTGGCTGTGGGCTCCATCGAGCCGCGCAAGAACCTCGAGCGGCTCATCGCCGCATACGGCGGCCTGCCCGCGGCGCTGCGCCGGCGCGCCCCCCTGGTGCTGGCCGGCCCGCGCGGCTGGCGCGACGATGCGATTCGGCGGCGCATCGAACAAACCCGCGGCGTCCGGGCGATAGGCTATGTGGGCCGTCCGCTGCTGCCTGCTCTTTACGCTGCTGCGGCGGCGTTTGTCTTCCTCTCGCTTTACGAGGGTTTCGGCCTGCCGTTGCTGGAAGCGATGGCCGCGGGAACGCCGGTAATCGCTTCTGACCGCGCGGCCATGCCGGAAGTCGTCGGCGAAGCCGGCCTGTCGGTCGATCCGTTGGACGTGGATGCCCTGCGCCGCGCGCTCGAGCGCATTCTCGAAGACGATCTGTTGGCGGCCAGGCTCGCTGCGGCCGGCCGCAGGCGGGCGCGGGCGTTCACTTGGGAAAAGACCGCCGCCGCAACCTTGGAATTTCTCGAAGTACACGGCGGCCGGGTTTGAGCCGCGAATAAACGCCGTTTGAAGCGCCTTATATGGGGAATCGCGGCGAATTGCGGCGAATCGCCGTTTGTGGGAAACCCGAAAATCCGCCTCCGAGCAGCTTTTGCGAGCGGCGAATGCATGCAAGACATTGCAGCTTCAGGGGTTTACGTCTCGGTTCGATGCCGCCTGAAATTGTTTTTTCTTGATCAGAGGTGCATTTTTCTTGCCGAAACGTATCCAAACTTGCTCCAGAATTACCTTTTGCCGATGGGTTCCGCTCCGTTCGCAGATTCGGCGGGACGCCGCATGCCGGCCGCGCCGCCGCATCTTCTCCGTACCTGGGCGGCGGCGTACACCGGCAACAGCGGCAGGCGCAGCCGTCCGGCTCACAACCCCCAGCCCAAAACCCCCGACTCAAAACCACTGCGCAGCCGTCAAGCATGACGGAGTTCATGGAACGAAAAGAAGCGCTTCATGCATGAATTGTTCACCTTGCTCGCCAATGATCGCCTGGGATCACTTGTTTTCGACGCCGCTCCGCCGAAAATCGACCGGATGCGTTCAGCCCTCTCTCCACTGAAGCCGTGCGGTTCCCCCTAACCCCTGCCGCGGCGCGAAGCGGCGCGGCCCCAATCGACGCATCGGCCGCACCCGGAGCAGATCGACTCTCCACTGCCGCCCGCGGCGCAGCCGCCCTCTATTACCCAACTATTACATTGCAGACGTTCCGCCCGCGCGATTCGGCTGTTACGGTGAAATGCGGCGGGCCGTTTCCGTCCCGCGCGCCAACAAAATCGACAGGAGACGAAAACAGAGTGAGCGACTCCCGGCAGCCATTGGATTTCGTGGATCTCGGCGACAGGACCTCCCTGAACCGCGTTACCTTCATCGCCTTGTGCTTTTTCCACGTTGGAGCGGCCGCCGCGCTGTTCTTCTTCAGTTGGACCAACCTTCTCGTTGCCGCGGCGGTGTATTGGGCCGCCCTGAGTTGGGGCATCGGCATGGGCTATCACCGACTGCATACCCACCGCGGCTACAAGGTTCCGAAATGGCTGGAGTACTTCCTGGCGCTTTGCGGAACGCTGGCCCTGGAAGGCGGGCCGATCTACTGGGTGGCCACGCACCGCCGCCACCATCAGCATTCCGACACCGACGGCGACCCGCACACGCCGCGGCACGGCGGCTTCTGGGCGCATATGGGCTGGATCATTTTCGGCAGGACGCTGCACAACAACACCAAACTGCTCGGCAAATACGCCCCTGACCTGCAAAAGGAACGCTTCTACCGCGTGCTCAACGAATGGCATTGGGTTCCGCTGACCCTTTTGGGCCTCGCCTTCCTCGCCTTCGGCGGCGTGGGCATGATGCTCTGGGCGGTTCCCCTGCGCATCGTTGTCGGCCTGCACGCCACCTGGCTGGTGAACTCGGCGACGCATATGTGGGGCGGACGGCGGTTCGCCACGACCGACGATTCGCGCAACCTGTGGTGGGTCGCCCTGCTGACCTTCGGCGAAGGCTGGCACAACAACCACCACGCGCACCCGGTATCGGCGCGCCACGGCATGGCCTGGTACGAGCTCGACCTGGGCTATCTGCAAATCCGTCTGCTCGAAATGCTCGGCATTGCCCGCGAAGTCTATGCGCCGCGGCTGAAAGAACTCGAAAGCGCGGCTGCGCCGCGGCCGCTCAAGTTGGCCGCCTGACGGCCCGCGGCGAACGCGCCGTGCGGACGGCGGGCAAATCTGTCACAATAAGGAAATAGACCTTCGGCTTCGTTCGCGGCTCCCGCGGGCGGGAGCCGCGGCGATTGGAGGTGCGAGCGTTGGCAAGTCGATCGAACACGAGATTCCAGAAACGCCAAAAGGAATTGGCGCGGGCTAACAGGCGCCGCGACAAAGACGAGAAAAGGCAGCAGCGCAGAGCCGAGAAAGTCAGTGACGGCAGCGGCCCCCCGATCGAAGCCATGGACCCCGCAGACCTGGGCTTGCCGCCGCTCGAAGAAGAAGAGGATGAGAAGGAATCGTCCGAAGCGGTCGATTCCCGAGCGTAGTCCCCCGCGGTTATTTCCTGAAGCAGAACACCTCGCCGCTGCGCGAGCCGATCACCAGCCGGTCGCCCGATATCGCCGGCGAAGCGACGACCCGGCCTCCGAGCGTGAACTTCCACAGCAGCTTGCCGTCGGCGTGGTTGAGGGCGTAAAGGTTGCCGTCCATCGAGCCGACCCAGACGACGTCGCCGGCCAGCGCCGGCGAGGAATCGACGCGCGAGCGCGTGGTGAAATCCCAAACGAGCGCGCCCGTTTGCCGGTCGATGGCATGCACCTTCTTGTCGCGCCCGCCGATGACCACCAAGCCGTCCCTGACCACAGGCGAAGCGAAAAACTCGAACTGCGTTTGCGGATGGCTGTAGCGCCAGAGGATTTCGCCCTTCTTCCAGTCCATCGCCAGAACCTCGTTGCCGAAGGTGCCGACGTAGGCGAAATTGCCGACCACAGAGGGCGAAGCGGCGACGTAGTCCTTCATATCGACGAACGAATCTTCCTCCCCTGTAGCAACGTCGATGACCCGGAACTTGCCGTCGCAGCCGGTGATGAAAGTCTTGCCGGCGACGACCGCGGGGCTTGAGTTGACGCGGTCGTCGGTCTCGTACTTCCACTTGACGCCGCCGGTTGCCGGGTCGAACGCATAAAGATTGGCGTCGTAAGAGCCGACGAGCACCGCGTCGTCGAGACATATGGGCGACGACAGAAACTCGGCGAAACCCTCGAAAACCCAGCGCTTCTCGCCTGTTTCGATATCGACGGCATGAAAGTAGCCGTCCTCGTCGCCGAAGAAGACCGCGCCGCCGGTAACGCATCCCGACGCGGGGACGCCCAGGTTGGCCCGGTAAACCCAGCGGGCTTTGCCGGTCTCGATATCGACGGCGTGAAAACGGCCGTCCATCTCGCCGAAATAAACCGCGCCGTCCACGATGACGGCGGTCGAATCGACCCCGCCGGGAGCCTCGTAGGTCCAGGCCGTTTCAAGCGGCGGTTCGAGTGGCGTAGGGGAAACGGCGTTGCGCTCGGGGTTGCCCAGAAAGAGCGGCCAGTCGGCCGCCGCAAGCAGGGGCGCCAACACGGCGGCTGCAATGGCGAGTCGAAACATATTTCTATTAAACCGTGCCGCGGGTTGCGGTCGCGAGATAGAACGGATAAGAATGGGCGCCGCCGCGCCAAGCGCCGCGGAGCGCCTTGACCTGCTCCGGCCCGCGGCGGGGCATGCGCTTCTCAGTCATCCGAATCCGTCGACCGGGACCGTGGCCGGGAACGACGGCTCCGCATTGCGCTCGCCGCTCCGCGCCGTAAACAATGCCGCTCCGATTCTTCATGCCGGCATTTCGTGCAAATACACGATTCGCAAAGATCGAAGTCAAAACCCGCGGACGGAGGCGCTCAACCTCATTCGCAACCGCAAGGGACATACCCCTCTCACATCGCGGCGGTAACTGCGGGGCCAATGCCGTCGCGGCGGATCGAAGCGATAGTTACCGGCTCGAGGGGAACGTCGTCGTGCATGCCCGCCCGCCCGGTGCGGACGCGGCGGATCGCATCGACGACTTCCATGCCCTCGACGACTTTGCCGAAAACGCAGTAGCCCCAGCCTTGCGGCGTCTTGGAGCGGTGGTTCAGGAATCCGTTCGTCGCACCGGCGTTGATGAAGAACTGCGCCGTGGCGCTGTGGGGCGCCTGCGTGCGCGCCATGGCGATCGTTCCGCGGTCGTTGGCCAAGCCGTTGTCGGCTTCGTTGAGGATCGGGCCGCGGGTCGATTTTTCGCGCATGTCGGCATTCAGACCGCCTCCCTGGATCATGAAATCGGCGATAACGCGGTGGAAGATGGTGCCGTCGTAGTGTCCGCTGTCAACGTACTGCAGGAAATTGGCTACGGTTTTGGGCGCTTTTTCAGCATTGAGCTCGACCTTGATGACGCCTTTCGACGTGTCGAGCGCCACGACGGGGCTGTTGATTTCCGGCATGGTTCCTTTTCCCTGCGGCGCTAATCGGCGCGGCGGACGGACTCGATGCGCACGTCGGACGCGGGTACGTTGGCATGCCCGCCGGAGTTTCCGGTGGAGACCTGGGCGATGGACTCAATCGTATCGGAACCCTCGATGACCTTGCCGAAAACGCAGTACCCCCAACCGTCCCGCGACATATCGCGATCAAGCGCTCGATTGGTCACGTGGTTGATGAAGAACTGCGCCGTGGCGCTGTGCGGGTCGGGCGTGCGCGCCATGGCGATGCTGTAGCGCAAGTTGGAGAGGCCGTTGGCCGATTCGTTCTTGATGGGGTCGCGCGTGGGTTTTTCGCGCATGCCGGACTCGAATCCGCCGCCCTGGATCATGAAGCCGGGTATGACCCGGTGAAAGATGGTTCCGTCGTAAAACTCGTCATCGACGTATTGCAGGAAGTTTTTGACGGTTTCGGGCGCTTTGTCCGGATAGAGCTCGATGGTCATGTCGCCGAGGCTGGTGGCCATCACCACCTTGGGCGGGCCGGCGGGCTTGGGCGCGGGTTCCGGTTCGGGCTCGGGCGGCGGCGCTGCCGGTTCCGGCGCGGGTTCCGGTTCGGGCTCGGGGGGAGGGGCGACCTTTGCGACGGGTTCCGGCTCGACGGTTTCCGGCGGAGCTTCAGGACCGCCGCAGCCGGCCGTCAGCATCAGGCCGGCGATGAGAACGGGCGAGGACAGCGCAAAGAGCGGTTTGCGAAACATGGCGTTGATATCCCTTCCGCGCGGAAGTAATCGCGCTTGCAGCGAGAGAATTCCAGTTTAACGGATGTCCGGCGGCCGCGCGTCGGCAAACGAAGTCAGATAGAGCGGCTGCGCCTTTTTGACGGACACGGGCTCGATCAGATCGTTCGCGGCCTGCAACAGATTCTTGCGGGTGATGAGACCGCGCAGGAGGCCGTTTTCGACGACCGGCAAGCGCCGGAACTTGCCGGCGCGGAAGATGGTGGCGATGCTGAAGATATCGACGTCTTCGGCAATCGTCCCCGCGTCGGCGTCCATGAAAGTTTCCGTGGCCTCGGAAGCCGCCGCCGGGCGGTTTTCGGCGAAGCGGTCGAACCATCCCATCATGGCGCGCAGCGCGTCCTGGCGGGATATCTGGCCGACAACCCGGTTTTCCCGCAGCACGGGCAGGCGGCGGTAGGGCGTTTCCAGAAAGAGCTTGACGATGGACTTGAGCTCGAGCGACTCGTCGATGGTGCGGTTGCGGTCGGTATCCATGAACGCATCGACCTGCGTTGTCGGCAGGCAGTCGTAAACGGCGCCGATCAGAACGTCCATGCTCGATTTTTCAGAAAAAACTCCCAGAAAGCAGCCGTCGCCGTCGATGACGGGGGCGCCCGAAATACGTTTGGAGAGCAGCAGGCCGACGGCTTCGAAGACATCCATATCCGGCGGCAGCATCATCAGATTGCGGTTCATGATGTCGGTGCTGACCGGTTCCCCGGCGGGGAAGAGTTCCGACCAGGATGCGCTTTCCGCACACGTCATCAGCACGTTCAGGCAGCAGCGCTCGGTGAATATGCCGTGGTAGGTCCGGTCGGGCGAGGTGACGGGCGCTCCCTTGACTTTCGATTGCACCAAAGCGAGGACGCCGGCGATCGCGGGGGTCTGCGGCTCAATGGTCACCAAGTTCTTGACCATGATGTCCCGCGCCAATCTCGGCTTCGACCAGTTGTACTCCGCCATGCTTCCCCTCCTTTCGCGCAACCGCGCCGCGGCGCGAATCGTTTACAATCTGCGTTCAGATTATCCTTCCGACGGGAGTGGATGTCAATCGCCGGCGCCGCGCCTGGTTTAGCATGGGAGGCAGCGGCGGGATCGGCAACGAACGATGACGAGCGGGAATCGGCGCAGCGGAATGCATCCTTGCCGCGGAGCGGCGGCGTGAGCGCTGAGCCGTTTCTTTCCTCCGGCGCGCGGAGGATGCGTTCTTCTCTGATCCGGCAGTTGACCGGTCTGGTCAACCGGCCCGAGGTGATTTCGTTCGCCGCGGGGTCGCCGAACGCGGAGACGTTCCCGCACGAACAATTCACGGATATCTACAACGACCTGGTTGCCCGCGAGCGGGGGCGCATCTTCCAGTACTCCGTGACGCGGGGCAACGCCCAACTGATCCGCGCGGTATGCACGCGCAGCCGCGAGATCAAGTCCATCGCGGCTGCGCCCGAGGAGACGATTCTGGCAAGCGGCTCGCAGCAGGGCCTCGATTTCGTCGGGCGCGTGTTGCTCGACCCCGGCGACGCCGTATTCGTGGAGATGCCCAGCTTTATCGGCGCAACGGCGGCGTTCGAGAATCTCGGCGCGCGGCTGTTCGGCGTGCGCTGCGGCGACGGCGGCATGGATATCGAGCATCTTTCCCGGCAAGCCGCCCGCGCCCGCAACGAGGGGCTGACGCCCAAGTTCGCCTACGTGATTCCGAATTTCCAGAATCCCTCGGGGCGGGTCTGGTCTCAGGCGCGGCGGCGGGAGCTTTACGAAACGGCGTCCCGCGAAAATTTCCTGATTTTCGAGGATGACGCTTACGGAGAAATCTATTTCGACGAGATCGACCCGGCCGATCTGGCGCCGGTGAAGGCGCTCGACGAAGACGGCCGAGTAATCTACATGTCCACCTTTTCGAAGATTCTGGCGCCCGGGCTGCGCACGGCCTGGATTCACGGCCCGGAAGAGATCGTCCGGCGCATCGAATACTGCAAGGAAACGGGCGATCTTTGCACTTCTACCCTCAGCCAGCGCATCGTGCTGGAGTTCCTGCGCCGCGGCGGGATGCCGGCGCAGATCAACCGCGTGCGCGCCTTCTACGCGGGCAAGGCGGCAAGGATGCGCGCCGCGATGGCGGAGCATTTCGACGGGATCGCGCAATGGACCCGCCCCCGCGGCGGCCTGTTCCTCTGGGCGCAGTTGCTCGACCCCGCGGACACGCTGCCGCTGCTGCATGAAAGCGTCGAAGGCGACAAGGTGGCGTTCATCCCCGGATCGCCGTTTTTCGTTGACGGCTCCGGCTCCGATACGCTGCGGCTTTCTTTTTCGAACGTAAGCGACGAAAATATCAAGATAGGCCTTTCACGCCTGAGCCGCCGAATCCGGGAACGCCGACTCTGACGGGCAGCGCACGGGGACGCCGAGGCGCTTCCCCCGCGCGTTCCGCCTCTTGCCGGTTTCCGCGGCTGCGCCGCCCCAATGCCGCAACCGAACGACCTCGCCGAACAGATTGCCCGCCGCATCGAGGGGGAGACGCGCTTCGACGCCTACTCGAAGATTCTGTATTCGACGGACGCCTCGGTCTGGCAGATCGAGCCGATCGGCGCCGTCATCCCCCGGCATCACGGCGACGTGAAGGAACTGCTGAGCCTGTGTGCGCGGCGCAAGGTCCCGGTCTTGCCGCGCGGAGGCGCGACCAGCTTGTCGGGGCAAACGGTCGGCGAGGCAGTTCATATCGACTTCGCCAAATACATGAACGGCATCCTCGAAACCAATCTCGAGGAAAACTGGGTGCGCATTCAGCCCGGCGTGGTGCAAGACCAACTGGCGCGGCATCTCAGGCCGCACGGCCGGCAGTTCGGCCCCAATACGTCGTCGTCGAGCCGGGGAACGATCGGCGGGATGATCGGCAACAATTCGGCCGGCTCGCACTCGATCATCCACGGCAAAACCATCGACCACGTCATGGAATTGCGCTGCGTGTTCGCCGACGGCACGGACGCATGGCTGCGGCCTTTGGAGAACGGCCGCCTCGAAGAATTGGGGCGCGCTGATGGAACCGTCGGCAGGCTGTACCGCGAGTTGCCCGCTCTCGGCGCCCGATACCGCGATGAGGTGCTGCGCAAATTCCCTCAAATCCTGCGGCGGGTGAGCGGTTACAACCTCGACGAGCTGGTAGTCAACGGCGACCGCTTCGGCGCGGGATATTCGAGCCAGCCGGGGCCGCTCAACCTGTCGCGGGTCGTTGTCGGCTGCGAAGGCACGCTTGCCGTCGTCACCGAGGCCAAGGTGCGCATCGTGCCGCTGCCCAAGGCGAAGGGCATCCTGATCGTGCATTACAAGTCGATCTTCGACGCCGTGGACTCCGCGCAGGATATCGTCGCCACGCAGCCTTCGGCGGCGGAGTTGATCGACGACTTCATCCTCAACAGCGCGCTGACGAACCCGACGTTCGAGGGCAAGCTCGGCTTCGTGGAAAAGGGCGCGCAGGCGTTGATGGTGGTCGAGTATCACGGCGAGAACGAAGCGGAGGTGCAGGCGAAGCTCGACCGCCTGCGCAAAACCCTGGACGCCAAGAAACACGGTTTCGGACGGATCGCGGTCACCGACCCGGCAAAGCAGGCCGATATATGGGGCGTGCGCAAAGAGGCGCTGGGCATCCTGATGTCGGTGAAAGGCGACCACAAGCCGATCGCCTTCGTCGAAGACCCGGCGGTGCCGATCGAACGGATGGGGCCGTTCCTCAGGGGTTTCCGCGGCATCCTCGAAAAGCACGACGCGCACGGCGGCTATTACGGCCACGCCTCGGTCGGCTGCTTGCACGTGCGGCCGATGGTCAACCTGAAAGAGCGTTCCGAGGTGCGCAAGATGGCGGCCATCGCCGACGAAGTGTTCGCCCTGACGATGGATCACGGCGGCTCGATGTCGGGCGAGCACGGCGACGGCATCGCCCGCAGCAAGTACAACCGTTGGTTGTTCGGCGATGAAATCTACCGCGGTTTCCTCGAGATCAAAAACGCCTTCGACCCCGACAACATCCTCAACCCCGGCAAGGTCGTCAACGCTCCCGAATTGACCGAAAATCTGCGCTGGGGCGGAGACTACCGAACGATTCCGATTGAAACGAA
The DNA here is from genome assembly GCA_965242705.1 of Bryobacterales bacterium. Taxonomy (GTDB): domain Bacteria; phylum Acidobacteriota; class Terriglobia; order Bryobacterales; family UBA6623; genus CATQHP01. Next base: position 831,460 of record OZ251486.1, on the reverse strand, counting down.
GCTCGATTTTTCCGGCGAGGGCGGTTTTGCGCGGGCGGTCGAGATGTGCAACGGCGCGGGAGTCTGCCGCAAGCGCGCCGTCGGCACGATGTGCCCCTCGTACCACGCCACGATGGACGAGGAACACTCGACGCGCGGCCGGGCCAACGCTCTGCGGGCGGCGATGTCGGGCAAGCTGCCGCCGGAAGAGTTCACCTCGAAACGCATGTATGACGTGCTCGACCTTTGCCTGGAATGCAAGGCGTGCAAGAAAGAGTGCCCGTCGAACGTCGATCTGGCCAAGATCAAGTACGAATGGCTGGCGCATTACTACGCCGAACACGGCGCGCCGCTGCGGGCGAGAGCGTTCGGCCGCGTCGAAAAACTGTATCGGCTGGGCTGCAAGGCTCCCCGTTTGGCGAACTGGGGGTTGTCGCTCAGGCCGGTGAAATGGCTGCACGAGAAAATCCTGCATGTGGACCGCCGGCGCAGTCTGCCGCCGTTCGCCGCCGAGACCTTCGGCCGCTGGTTCGCCGCTAGGCGGCCGGGGCCGCGGGCGGGCGGGAACGGCCGCGTCGTGCTCTTCGACGATTGCTTTTTGCAGTACATCTACCCGCAGGTCGGGCGTGCGGCGGTCGAGGTGCTCGAGGCCGCGGGATTCGAAGTGCGCCTCGCGGACAAGAAATGCTGCGGACGGCCGATGCTTTCCAAGGGACTGATCGAGGATGCCCGCGAGGCGGCCCGCCATAACGTGCGCGAGTTCGAACGGTATGCCGATGAAGGCGTCCCGGTGGTCGGCTGCGAGCCGAGTTGCCTGCTGACGCTGCGCGATGAGTACGCGGACCTCGTCCCCGGGGAGGCTCCCCGCAAGGTTGCGGCGAACGCCTGGATGCTCGACGAGTTCCTGGTCAGGCTCGCCGCCGAAAATCGGCTCGATCTGCCCTGGAAAACCGGCGCGGGCAAGGTGCTTTTCCACGGCCATTGCCACCAGAAGGCGCACATCGGCTCGGGGCCGAGCCTCGCCGCGCTGCGGCTGGCGCCGGGACGGACGGTCGAGGAAATCGACTCGGGCTGCTGCGGCATGGCCGGCTCGTTCGGTTTCGAGAAAGGGCACTACGAGATTTCCGAAAAAATCGGCGCGGAGCGGCTGTTCCCGGCCGTGGAAGCGGCGGACGGCGAGACCGAGATTGCCGTTAGCGGCGTTTCCTGCCGCCAGCAGATCGAACATTTCACCAGCCGCCGCCCGCGCCATACGGCCGAGATACTGAGGGACGCGATCGAAGGGACCGCATGAGGCCGGGAACCGCCAAACCGGCCGCGACTCGGCCAATCCCGCTGCACGTCGGGTTGTTCCTGCTGTTCGTCAGCCTCTTGTGGAGCGGCAATATCGTCGCCATCAAGTTCGGGCTGAGCACGATTCCGCCCTTCTGGAGCGCGTTCTGGCGGATGGGCGTCGGCGCCGCCGCCGTAGCTTGCTGGACTTGGGCGCGCTCCAGACCGATCCGCCTGGAGCGGGAGCATTACCGTCCGATACTGGCGCTGACGATTCTCTTCGCGGCGCAGATCGCGATTTTCAATCTGGGGGTGGACTTCACTTCGCCCGCCTACGCCGTGATCCTGCTCAACGCGAATCCGTTGATGGTCAACCTGATCGGCCACTTCTTTACGGCGGACGACCGCTTGACCTGGCAGCGCTCGTTCGGCCTGACGGCGGCGTTCTCCGGCATCGCCTACGTCGTGCTGGGAAGGCCGGACGCCGCGCTGGCGCCGAACCCCCTGTTGGGCAACTTTCTGATGCTGCTGTCGGCTTTGTTGCTGGCGGCCCGCTTGGTCTATACGCAGCGTCTGGTGCGGGGGATGGACCCGCTGCGCCTCGTCATCTGGCAGATGGCGTTCAGCCTGCCGATCTTTCTTGCCTTGGCCGCGGCCTTCGAGAAACCGCTGCTGCAGCCGTTGCGCTGGGAGCCGGTGCTGGCGATCGGTTACCAGGCGGTGGTCGTGGCCGGTTTCTGTTTTGTCGCCTGGACCGCGCTGCTGCGAAAATACAGCGCGGGCAACATGGCCGTGTTCAGCTTCAGCGTGCCGATTTTCGGCGTGGTGCTGGCGGGCATCCTGTTCGACGAGGCGATTACCGGACGCCTCGGCGTCGGCGCGGCGGCGGTGGCGCTGGGCATCCTGATCGTTACTTGGTCGAATCGTTCGACCGCGAGGCGGGTCGAGTCGTGAGCGCGGCAGCCGCCGATTTCCGACCCGCGACCCGCGACCGCCGCGCTTGGCGCGGCTATGCTACACTCTAACGCGCGATGCCTCTCGGGAATCTTGTCCGCGGACAGCTTCGCCGCCGGTCGGGGGCGGCCGGCTTCGCGCTCTCGCTCGCCCTTGCCTGGTCGTGCGCCCCGCCGGCGCCCGAAGCGCCCGCAAGCTCCGCGCAGACCGAGCGCGGCGACAGGGCCGCTCTCGAGGCGCTCGTCGAGAAATACGTCCGCTCGATCAACGACCTCGATCTCGATCTCGCGGGCGAGGTCTGGCTGCAATCCGATCGGGTCTCGTTCATCTACCCCAGAGGCCGGCAGACCGGATGGGAGGCGATCGCCGAAAATTTTTACGGAAAGATCATGGGCGGCCTGTTCTCGAAACGCAGTCTCGAGCCGCGCGATATCGCGGTCAACCTGTTCGGCGGCGCCGCGGTTGTGGAATTCAATTGGACGTTCGACGCCACGCGCCGAAAAGACGAGGCCGAGGTTCAGGAAACGGGCCGGGAAACCCAGGTTTACCATCGCGCCGGCGATGGGCGGTGGCGCCTCGTGCATATCCATTATTCCCGCCTTCCGGCCGCGGCGGCGGAATAGGTTTCAGGCGGCGCGCATCGGCGGCGCGGGTATTTATCGATGCTTGACGTGAACCAGATATGCGGCATCCTGCCGCACCGCTATCCGCTGCTGCTGGTCGATCGCATCCTCGAGATCGACGAAAAGCGGGTGGTGGGCGTCAAGAACGTCACGGCGAACGAACATTTCTTCGAGGGGCATTTTCCGGGCTTTCCCGTCATGCCCGGCGTGTTGATCGTGGAAGCGATGGCGCAATGCGGCGGCGTGCTGGCGCTGCGCGGCATGCCCGACCGCGCCGACAAGGTGGTGTTCTTCGCCTCGATCGACCAATGCCGCTTCCGCTCTCCGGTGACGCCGGGCGATCAATTGCGCCTGGAGCTCGACGTGCTGCGCCGGCGCGCGGGCGTGATCAAGATGCAGGGCCGAGCCTTTGTCGGCGAGCGGACGGCGGCCGAGGCCGTGTTGATGTGTACCGTGGCCGACCGCCCCGGCGCCGGCCGGCGGGACGGGCGATGAGCATCCATCCCGACGCGCGGGTCGACCCCGCGGCGCGCATCGACGAAAGCGCCGAGATCGGCCCGTTTTGCATCGTCGGGCCGGAAGTGGCCATCGGCCCGGGTACGCGGCTGTTGGCGCACGTCTTCGCCGACGGCCCGCTGACCATCGGCGCGGAAAACGTTTTCTACCCGTATTCCACCGTGGGCGCCGAGCCGCAGGACCTGAAATACCGCGGCGAACGCTCGGAAACCCGCATCGGCGACCGCAACCGCATTCGCGAGTTCTGCGCCGTCCACCGCGGCACGGAAGGCGGCGGCGGCCTGACCCGCATCGGCGACGACAACCTCTTGCAGGCTTACGCCCACGTCGCCCACGACTGCATCGTGGGCTCGCGCTGCATCCTCTCCCACGGCGCGACGTTGGGCGGACACGTGACCGTCGAAGACGACGCGGTCGTCGGCGCGCATTGCGGCGTCCACCAGTTCTGCACCGTCGGCGGACACGCCTATATCGGCGGCTACAGCGTCATCACGCAAGACGTGCTGCCCTTCGCCCTGGTGGTCACCGAGCGCGGCGCGAAGACTTTCGGCGTGAACAAGGTCGGGCTCGAGCGCCGCGGTTTCTCGAAAGCGGAAATCCAGGCGCTGCGCAAAGGGTTCCGCATCCTGACCAAATCGGGGTTGAACCTCGATCAGGCGGTCGAGCGCATCCGCGCCGAGACGGACGGCGGCGCGCATTTGCAGCGCGTGTTGGGCTTCATCGCCAATTCGCAGCGGGGATTCGTGAAATGAAGTACGGCCTGATCGCCGGCGGCGGCAGCTTTCCGCTGCTGGTGCTGGAGGCGGCGCGGCGCGAGGGCCGGCGCATCGTCACCGCGGCCATCAGGGAAGAAGCCTCGCCGGAAGTCGAAGAGCGGTCGGAGCAGTGCCACTGGATTTCGCTGGGGCAACTCTCGAAGCTGATCGAAATCTTTCACCGCGCCGGCGTCCGCCAGGCGGTCATGGCCGGGCGCGTCCGCCACAATCGGATTTTTTCCGCGATCCGCCCCGACTGGCGGCTGCTGAAGCTGCTGGGTTCGCTGCGCCGCAAGAACACCGACTCGCTGCTCGGGGCGGTGGCCGGCGCGCTCGCCGACGAAGGCATCGAGTTGATCGACTCGACGTTCCTGCTGGGGCGCTTTCTCGCCGCGCCGGGAGCCAACGCCGGGCGCGGCGCCTCGCGGGAAGAAGCGGCGAACGTCGCCTACGGCCTGGGCGTCGCCCGCGCGCTGGCCGGGTTCGATATCGGGCAAAGCGTCGTGATTTGCGAACAGGCGTGCGTGGCGGTCGAAGCCATGGAAGGAACGGACGCGGTCTTGCTGCGCGCGGGCGGTTTGGCCAACGGGCGCAAGTTGACGCTGGTCAAAGAAGCCAAGCCCAATCAGGACATGCGCTTCGACGTGCCGACCATCGGGCCGCGGACAATCCGCAAGATGCGGCAGGCCGGCGCCACGGCGGTTTCCGTCACCGCCGGCAAGACGCTTTTGCTCGAAAAGGACGATCTGCTGCGCGAAGCGGACGCCGCCGGCATTGCCGTCATCGGCTCTTGACGGACGTCAGCCGGCCGCTTCCCCGGCGGGACCCGCTTCCCCGGCGCGGCCCGACTCCTCGGCAAGAATCGAGACGATTTCAGCGGCGGTTGCGCGGGCGCGCTCGAACTCGTTGGGGCCGTAGCTGATCGCGCCCACGCGGGGATGCCCGCCGCCGCCGTAGCGCTCGCACAGATCGGCAAGGTTGCAGCGCGGCTCGGAGGCTGCCCAGGGGTTCGAGCCGACCGAAATCTTGGCGCGGAAACCGCCGTCGAGCACGGAAACCGTGTAGATGCTCTCAGGGAAAAGGTAATAGGGAATGAACTTGTTGTAGCCGGCGAGTTTCGTCCCCGTCAGATCGAAGCGGACAACCCCGCCCCGGCACTCCGCGCGCTCGCGGATCACGTCGATCGAGCGCATGTGCCGCTCGAAAAGCTCATCGAATACCGGAGCGTACTCCGGGCGCGCGACGATGTCCTCGAACGATTCGTTTTCGAGCAGCGGGATGACGGCGCCGGTCACGTTCTTTTCCGCCGATTCGAAAATCAGGGTCAGCTTCATCGCGGCGTGGGGCATTTCGATCGCGCTCTTCGCGCTTTCGAACTGCGCGCCGTCGATAACGTCGGCCCAGCGGATCAGCCGCTCGAGATGCGAGCTGTCGAACCCGAAGTGCTTGCCCAGAACGTCGGCGATGAACTTGGTGCATGACTTGTAGCCGACGTCGTAGAACTTCCGCCCGGAAGTGTCGCGCCGGAAATGCTCGGCGTCGGCAGCGGACAGAAAAGCGCTCTGGTGGTGGTCGAACCACCAGGTGACGCGCTCGGACGCCGAGTATTTGAAATCGACGATGGCGTTTTCGTCCGCGTCGAACAGGCTCTCGTCGAAAAGCTGATTGGCCCGATGGAAGAGGCCGGTGTGCGCGATAGGCGCTCCGGGAGCCAGATCGCGGCTGACGAAGTTGGAGAACAGGGCGGCGGAACAGGCGCCGTCGAAACAGCGATCATGATAGAAGACGCGGACCCGCATTGCCGGTGAAGCCCAATAGCATCGCGCATTTCGACTGAAAGTTCAACCGCGGCGGCCCGCGCCCGCGGCGCGCCGGTTACAATCGTATTGCGGCGCAGGTGAGATAATGGGGTTTTGGCGTTCGCGCCGCGGCTTGGAGGACGATCACGATGAGAGCTGATTGGGTGGCCAAACGGCAAGACGATGCGGTGCGCACGCAGTTGTTCTACGCGCGGCGGGGCGTGACGACGGAAGAAATGGCCTACGTCGCCAAGCGCGAAGGGCTGCCGCCCGAGGAAGTCCGCGAAGAAGTTGCCCGCGGGCGCATGATTATCCCCGCCAACGTCAACCACCGCAACCTCGAGCCGATGTGCATCGGGGTCGCCTCGAAGTGCAAGGTCAACGCCAACATCGGCAACTCGGCGACGACGTCGAATATCGACGAAGAGCTTGAAAAACTGCGCTATTCCATCAAGTACGGCGCCGATACGGTGATGGATCTCTCGACCGGCGGCGATATCCCGCGCATCCGCGAAGCGATCATCCGCGAATCGCCGGCGCCCATCGGCACGGTGCCCATCTACGAAGCGCTGACGCGCGTCAACGGCAGGATCGAAAACCTGACTTGGCCGATCATGCGCGACGTGATCGAAGAGCAGGCCGAGCAGGGCGTGGACTACATGACGATCCACGCCGGGGTGCTCATCCAGTACGTGCCGATGGCCGTCAAGCGCGTGACCGGCATCGTCAGCCGCGGCGGCTCGCTGCTGGCCGAGTGGATGGTCAAGCATCACAAGCAGAACCTGCTCTACGAAAATTTCGACGAAATCTGCAGGATTTTCCAGAAATACGACGTGAGCTTCTCGCTCGGCGACGGGCTGCGCCCCGGCTCCATCGCCGACGCCTCGGACGCCGCCCAATTCGCCGAACTCGAGACCCTGGGCGAGTTGACCCGCAAAGCCTGGGAATACGACGTCCAGGTGATGATCGAGGGGCCGGGGCACGTCCCCCTCGACGAGATCGAGCTGCAAGTCGACAAGGAGCGCGAACTGTGCCACGAAGCGCCCTTCTATACCCTGGGGCCGCTGGTCACGGATATCGCCCCGGGCTACGACCACATCACCTCGGCCATCGGCGCGGCGATGATCGGCTGGCGCGGCGCGGCGATGCTTTGCTACGTCACGCCCAAAGAACATCTGGGGCTGCCCGACAAGGAAGACGTGAAGCAGGGCCTGATCGCCTACAAGATCGCCGCCCACGCCGCCGACGTGGCCCGCCGCCGCGCGGGCGCCCGCGCTTGGGACGACGCGCTGTCGAAGGCGCGCTTCGAGTTCGACTGGAACCGGCAATTCGAATTGGCGCTCGACCCGGAAACGGCGCGCGCCATGCACGACGAAACGCTGCCCGAAGAAGGCTACAAGGAAGCCAGATTCTGCTCCATGTGCGGGCCGAACTTCTGCTCGATGAATATCTCCGACGAATTGGCCTCGTTCAGCGAAGAAGACGCGGCGCAGGTGCTGGCGCAAATCCGGCCCGCGCCCCCCGCGGCTCAGCCGCCGGCGCCGCCCGCCGGAGACTGACGCCGCCCCCCGCCGGAGGCTGACGCCGCGCCGCGCCGGAGGCTGACGCCGCCGCGCGCTACGGCCGCCGATAAACGGTTTCGCCGCCGAGTACGGTTTCCAGCGCCTCGATTCGGCGGATGTCGTCTTCGGGACAGGTCAGAATGTCGCGGTCGATCACCACGAAATCGGCGTATTTGCCCGGCTCGAGCGACCCCTTGACGTCTTCGTCGAAAGAGAGATAGGCCCCGTTGAGCGTCCACATGAGCAGCGCCTGCTTGCGGGTGATCTTCTGCTCGGGGTTGTAAACCGCGCCGTCGGCCGCTCGGCGGGTGACGGCCGTCCACATGCCGAAAAACGGGTTGTAGGGGTTGATCGCTTCGCGCGAATCGAACTTGACCATGTGGTCGGAACCGCCGGCGACCACGATCCCGGCGTCGAAGAGCGCCTTGTAGGGCTGGAAAAAGGCCATGCGCTCGGCCCCGAGGACTTTCGACAGGGCCGGCCCGTCGAAATGGAGCCAGGCGGGCTGCATGTCGAGCGCAACGCCCAATTCCTTGGCGCGCGCAATGGCTTCCTCGTTGGGGAAATTGGCGTGGGTCAGAGTGAAGCGGCGGCCCTTGAGCGGATGCTTGCGGTTGACGGTTTCGTAGGCCGTCAGCAGCAAGTCGGTCGAGCCGCCCCCCGTGGTGTGCGCCGTCATCTGCCAGCCGCGCTCGGCGGCCAGTTCGGCGATGGCGGTAATCTTTTCGAGCGGAACGCGCAGCGCGCCCCGGTAATCGGGGTCGCTGTAGCCGTAAACCTCGGTATGCTCGCCGTAGGGGCTGCGCAGGTACGCCGTGCCGAGCAGAATGCCGCCGTCGAGGAAAATCTTGAGCGAGCCGATGCGCAAGCGCTCGTCGCCGAAACCGGTAACCGGGCCGATGCTGCGGATTTCGGCAAGCGTTTCCGGCAGAGGCCGCTCGGCGTTGACGGTGCGCGTGACGTAGCTGCGCACGGTAAGCCCGCCGTCCCGCCGGAGCTGCTGATACGCGCGCAGGCCGTCGGCGTTCTGGCTGCGGTCGATGACGCTGGTCAGGCCGACCCGGTTGTAGGCGCGCTGCATCGCGCGCAGCGCCTCGACGCGCTCGGCATGGCCGGCGCGCGCGGTTGTCAGCAGCCCCGAAACCAGTTGGCGGGCGCCGATAATCAGGCCGCTGGGCTCGCCCTGCGCATTGCGGATGATCTTTCCGTTTTCGGGGTCGGGCGTTTGCGCCGAGACGCCCGCCGCCCGCAGCGCCGCGGAATTGAGCGCCGCCGTGTAGCCGTTGTCGAACATCACCGCCCGCGCCCCCGAGTAGCGGTCGATCTCCCAGCGGGTCGGGTAGCGCCGCTCGGCCAGGCGGGTGGAGTAAACCTTGGGTACGAAGATCAGCCCCTCGGTCGTCTTCAGCTTGCCCTCGACGTAGGCCTGCAAGCCGGCGAAATCGCGCATGACCGGCAGTTCGCCGCCGCTTTCGGCAAGCGCCGCGGCGATAGGGTGTACGTGGCTGTCGATAAGGCCGGGCACGACCGTCTTCCCGCGCAGGTCGATCTGCCGGGTGCGCGGACCGGTTTTCCTGCCCGTAACCTGCGTTGCGCCGACGTCGAGGATGCGCCCGCCGGCGACGGTCATCGATTCGACCACGGGCCGCTCGGCCCACATGGTGACGATCTTGCCGTTGTAATAGATGGCCTCCGCCGGGCCCGCCGGAATCTCGCGCCGCGGCGGGGCGTGCTGCGCCGTTCCCGGCGCGCCGCCGCACAACAGCAGCGCCGACAACGGCAGCGCCGCCGCCGCGCCCGTCACGCGCAGCCGCTCCGTCATTCGTAATCCACGGTGAAGCTCTCGCCCGGCTCGTCGGGCAAAACGTGGATCGAGTGGCTGATTTCGGTCTGAATCGAGGCGCCCGCTTTCGTGCGGATATCGATTCGCGTTTGCATCTGCATCACTTCGCGCAGGTCTTCGACCGCAATGCGCACGGTCTTGCCGTCGGGCAGCAGTTTCGCTGAGCGGACGGTCATGGTCTCGGTTCCCTGTTCGCCGTCGAGCTTCCACAGGTCGGAACCGTAGCGGCTGAGCCATTTGTAATTCCAGCGGCGCACCAGATAATTGCCGGTATCTTCGGCCGATTCGCGGTCGAGTTCGTGCAGGAAGGTCACGTCGATGCCCTTGCGGCTGACGTGCAACTCGCTCGGCAGCAGCACGGGCTTGCCGGTGTAGCGCGTGCGGTAGAAGCCGCCGACCGCCTTGCGCTTCGTGCCCCAGCCGTAGAGGCCGGTCAGGTACAGGTTGCCGTCTTTCGGGCGGAAGTCGGGGCGCATCAGGCCGGTATCGTAATCCGCCGGCATTTCGACCGCGCCGCCCTGGATTTTGCCGTCGATCTTTTCCATCAGCATCAGAAAGATCTTGCCGCGGCCGAAGGTCGAGTGAACCAGATAGCCCTTGAAGGGGCCCCAGCGGTCGTTATCGACCCAGGCCTGACCGGCGCCGGAATTATCGACCGAGATCGGCAGCCAGGCGATCGGGTCGTCGTAGTCCTTGCGTTCGGCGTCGACGCCGCCGCCCCACATGTAGCCGTGGAAACTGCCGGGCGAGCAGAAATTGACGCGCGTCGAGGGAATCCAGTGGCCTTCCTGATCGGACGTCGTGATTTCGCCGTTGGGGCCGACCGCCACGCCGTTGGGCACGCGAAAGCCGCGGCAGACCACCTCCAGATTCTTCCCTTCGGGGTCGAGCTTCAGGATCGTGCCGTGGTGATCGACTTTCGAGGGCAGCTTGTGGCGCGCCGCCTTGGCGAAATAGAAATTGCCGTCCGCGCCGCGGTCGAGATCGAGCGTGAACTCGTGGAAATGGTGCGTGGCCTGGAAATCGTTGTTGAAATTTTCGTAGAAATCGGCTTCGCCGTCGTTGTTCAGATCGTGCAGGATGGTGATCTGGTTGCGGTCGAGGACATAAACCTTGCCGTCAACCACTTCGACGCCCTGCGGCTGATGGAAGCCCGCGGCGAAGCGTCGCCAAGTCAGTTCGTCGAGGTCGTCGTCGATGCCTTCGACGATCCAGACGTCGCCCGACCAAGTCGTCACCGCGGCGCGGTCGTCGTCGAAGAAATCGAAATCGCCCGGCCGAAACCACGATTGCCACGGATTATCGAAAGGCAGCGTAATCTCATCGACGGCCCACGGCCCGGTATCGGCGCCGAGCTTGCCCCGGGTCGTGACCGTCTTGCGGTAGCGGCTGGGGCCGCCTCGAGTGTAGGGTTCGAGGCGCTCGGGGCGCGGAGCCTTGCGCAGAGCGCCGGCGAAGGCGCCCATGCGGTCGCGGCCCATGCCGCCGTAATAGATGGTGAAACGCTGCTCGTCGTTCGAGGCCGGGATGCGCAGGCGCACCTGCCCCGCGGCGGAAAGGTCCCATCTCGCTTTCTTGCCGATGCCGGCTGCGCCGATGGCCGCGCCTTCGCCCTGCGCCGTTTCCAGATGCACGACGCGCCCCGCAGCCGCGCCCTTGCCGGCGGGCGTCATTTTCTCGATCGAAAGCTCGACGGCCGAGGCGTTCGCCGCTCCGGCGACCGCCAGCAGCAGCGGTTCGCGGGTCGGGCCGATCTCGATGGTGCGGCTCAGCAGGTCGAGCCCCCAGCCGCGCTCGATTCCCGGCGTCTCGAGCACGTTCGCCTCGCCGACCGTATAGCTCAGGATGACCTTGTCGCCGTAGATGTACAGGCCGCGGTACTTGGCCCAATCGGCCGGCAGCGGACCGAAACCCGAGGCGCGCGGGTCGGCGAAACTTCCGTCGCGCGCCCACCCGGGGGCAGGCGGCGTCTCGAACGCCGGCGCGGATGAAAGATGCGGATGCGGGCCGTGCTTCCAGTCGTAAACCGTGCCGGTCAGCACGAGCGGACCGTTCGTCCAGCCGGCCGACAGGCGCAGCAGTTCGGTATCGAAAATCACGCCCGATTCGCGCTTGTCGTCGAGCAGGACGGCGTGCGCCTTGTAGGTGACGTTGTCGCCGGGCGCCTTGTCGGCGCGCGGGTCTTCGGGTTCGCGCGCGGTGATCGCGGCGGAGATGACCCGGCCGTAGTCCATATGCAGCCAGGGCTGCTCGTCTTTTCGCGTGCTGTCGTCGAAACGCGCCGCGGCGAACGGCGTCCCCTGGTCGATCCAGGCGCGCAAAATGCCGATCTCCTCAGCGGAAAGCCGGCCCCCGGCGGGCGGCATGACGAGATTTTCTTCGAGGCCGGCGACAAGATGGATCAGGCGGCTCGCGGCGCTGTCGCGGTCAACAATCGCGGGCGTCCCGGAATAGCCGCCGCGCACCGCGTCTTTCTTGCGCCAGAGGCTGTAGCCGTTCATCACTACGTCGTCGCCGTGGCACGCGTAGCAGCGTTGCTTGAAGATCGGGTCGACGTCTTCGAGGAAGTCGATCTGGCGCGCCGCGGCGGGCGGCAGCCCGGAGACGTCAACCGGGTCGGCGGCGGCCGCCGCCGCGGCCGAGAAACAAATGCTCAGGAACAGGATTTTCCGCATGGCGCCGATATTCCGCGAAAGACCATTGTAGAGCTTTCGCGGCGCGGTCGAGGCGGCGTTCGCCCGCGGCGTCATGCGCCGAGGGCTTCGGCCAGTTGGATGAAGTCGTCAACCGCAAGGTCGGGCTGCAATTTCGATTCCTCGTAAGGCAGCCGGTAGCGGTTGACGAAAGCCCCGCGGAAACCGCAGGCGCGTGCGCCGAGGACGTCGAACGAATGCGCCGCAACCATCATGATTTCGCTCGGGCAGCAGCCGAGCTCGGCCGCGGCCATGCGGTAAACCGACGGGTGCGGCTTGAAGCGGCCGACCCGCTCCACCGAGAGGCAGCCGTCGAAGCGCGCGCCGATACGGTTCGCGGTCAGATGGTCGATGAGCCGCTGATTGCCGTTCGACAAGGCAACGAGCTTGTAGCGCCGGCTGAGCCTTTGCAGGCCGATGCGCGCGTCCTCGAAGGGCTGCAGCGACTCGAAAACGCCGATGATTTCGTCGGGCTCGCCCGCGGCGAACGGCACGCCGCGGCTGCGCAGCGTAAACAGCAGGGCGCGGCGGGCCGTTTCGAGATAGCCGGCGTGCCCCAGCATGAGAATGGTGTCCTGGTGCTGTTCGAGGCGCTGGCGGGCTCTCCAGTCGGCCCAGAAGCGCTCGGGGTCCGCATCCGAGCCTTTGGAAACGAGATAATCGGCGATGACCGGAACGATGCCGTCGGTCAGGTCGAGTACGGTGCCGAAGATGTCGAACGTCAAGGTATGCACGCGCTGCAGCGGGTTGCCCATGCAGCCAATGGTAGCGAAGCTGTAATGGCCAAGCGAACGAACAAAGCCGCGCCGCAGAAAACCGCTCGGAAGAAACGCAACCTCGCCGCGAAAGCGGCGAAGCAAGCCGCCGCCGGGCCGATGAAAGACAAGCGCCGAATCTCGCGCCAGGAACAGAAGTCGCGCGACCGCGGCGCGGACTGCGAGTAAGCGGGTCTTTTACTCGCCGCCTTTCTCCTGCAGCCGCATCGGCATCGCGTGGTCGAGCATGACGTGGCCCCGGCCTCCCCGCTCGCGGTCGAAGAGCTCGAGTGGGAGGCCGGCGGGAAGCCGAGAAACATCGTCCGCGGCAAGGCGCAGCCGCGCCCCGTCGAGGCATGGTGAGGCGGCTGGGACTCGAACCCAGGACCCACGGCTTAAAAGGCCGTTGCTCTACCGACTGAGCTACCGCCCCGCGTCAACGGAAATCCGCGCCCGCAAGCCCTCGCCGGAAGCGGCGCCGTCCCAACGGAAGGCTGCTTTCAGATTAGCAGCCCCGCGGCCGGTTGCGGAGCGCCTGCAGGATTCCCTTGATGTAGCCGAATCCATAGGCGAACGCCTGCCGGCGGTCGGGGTCGTCCGCATGCATCGGCATGTGGTCGGGCATGAGCATATAGGGGTAATCGACTTCCCAGAGCGTTTGCGCGACTGCGGCCATGTTCATGTCGCCCTCGTCGGGATAGACCTCTTCGAAGCGATCGCGGCGGCCGCGGACGTTGCGGAAATGGATGTTGAAGATTTTCTTCTCGCCGCCGATGCGGCGGATGACTTCATGGATTTCCGTTGCCGGGTCTTGCAGCATTTCCGCGGTCGTGCCCAGACACAGATTGAAACCGTGGTAGGGGCTTTTTTCGATCTCCATGAACCTGTAGAGGCCGTCGGGGGTTCCCAGCACGCGGGCGACGCCCTGGTAGCCCTCGGGCGGGACGCCGGGGTCGTGCGGGTGGCAGGCGGCGCGGATCTTGAACTCGTTGGCGGCGGGGATGACCCGTTCGAGGAAATAGGCGATGCGCTCCCAGGCCGCATCCTCGTCGATGCGTCCGGCGCGGGTGAGCGGCGGGTCGGGCCGCGCTTCGTCGAGCCGCCAACTCGAATACGTCGAGCCCCCTCTGCCCGGCGTGCGTTCGGTGCGCAGCACGCCCAGGATGCTCATGTTGTATTTGAAGGCGGGAATGCCCGTTTTCGCGCAGGCTTCGATCATCTTGCAGATGTCGTCGATGTCCTTGTCGCGCTCGGGCGAGCGGCCCAGCATGATCGCCCCGCGCTTTTCGCGGTCGATGTGCGAGGAAGCGAGAAAGGGCAGGGCGACCATGTCGAGCGAGACGCCGTGCTCCGCGCACAGGTCGCGCGTTTTCTCCAAATCTTCGGGCAGCCAGTAGCCGCGCCCGCCCGGGTCGGGCGGAAAGCCGCAGCAGTTGTTGACGCCGTGGCGCTTCAGGAATTGCAGCGTGCGGCCGTCGGTCGGGCCGCGCTGCGCGCCGACGTGCATCTTCAGCGGCGGCGGCGCGGGTTCCGGTTCGGGCGGCGGCGCGGCGCAGGCGGCCGCCGATGCGGCGGCGGCGGCGGTAACGAAGTCGCGGCGGTTCATGTCGTTTTCCCCCTCATATCGTTTCCCCCCGTGCGTCCGGGTTCCCCCGGTCCACGCTGAAAGTAGCACACGGCGCCCGCCCGCGCGGTCACGCGGCCCATGCGCCGGCCGCCGTTTCGCCGCCGCCGCCTCGGCGTTCGGGAATCGACCGGCGGGCAGGCGCAATAAAAGGGCGCAACAAGAGGGCACAATAAGAGTGGGTATGCTGCTGGTCATCGACAACTACGATTCGTTCACCTTCAACCTGGTGCAGTACCTCGGCGAATTGGGCGCGGACGTCGTCGTCAGGCGCAACGACCGGGTGACCGTCGAACAGGCGCGCGAAATGCAGCCGGAAAGGATTGTCGTCTCTCCGGGGCCGTGTACCCCGCGCGAGGCGGGCGTTTCGGTGGCGCTCATCCGCGAGATGGCCGGCGCGGCGCCCATCCTGGGCGTTTGCCTCGGCCACCAGTCGATCGGCGAGGCCTTCGGCGGCGTGATCGCGCGCGCGCCCTACCTGATGCACGGCAAGACAAGCCGCATCCATCACGACGGCAAGACGGTCTTCGCCGGCCTCGAGCAGGGGTTCACGGCGACGCGCTATCACTCGCTGATCGTCGAGGAAGATTCCCTGCCGGCGGCGCTCGAGGTTTCGGCGCGAACCGAAGACGGCTTGATCATGGGCCTGCGCCACAGGGAACTGCCCGTCGAAGGCGTCCAGTTCCACCCCGAATCGATCCTCACCGAAGCCGGCAAGCGCCTGCTGGGTAATTTCCTCGACCTTTAAAAACCTCTGAAAACCACCGCTTCCACCTTGACCCCTTCACCCTTGGACCAAACAGGCAGGCTCATCTTGGGTTGGAAAAGGCGCCCCACTCGCGGACGGCTTGGCTTATCGTAAGAAGGATGCCTGTTCGTTGCGGAGTTTCCATGCGGCGCCTTTTCCCGCTGCTGCTCGCCGCCGCCGGCGCGCTCTTCGCCGGCGATGAAGCGTTCAATGGGCGCTGGACGATCGAACCGGCAGGCGACAACAACGGGCGCGTCCTGTGGCTCGAAGTCCGCGGGGCGGGAAGCGGAAAAATCACGGGGCATATGGTCGGCGGCGGTCCGGGCGGGCAACTCGACGCCATCCATGACGCGCGCATCGAACGCGGCTGCCTGCGCTTCCACGTGGAGCACGTGCAGAGGCGCACGGGGAAAACGATCCGAACGCCGATTTCCGCCGCGCTTCTCGGCGACAGCCTGTTGGGCGCAGCGCAGCGCGCAAACGGCCTGCTGCTCTGGTACGGGCGCCGCGCGCCGGTCATCGCCGACAAGGATGACGGCTCTTGGAAGGAAGGCGAGCCGCTGGCGCTCTTCGACGGCGGCGGCCTGAAGCGTTGGCGCACGCTGCGCCCCGGCCGCGGGCAGGATTGGTACGTCGAAGACGGCGTGATGAAAAACCGCAAAGGCGCCGACATCCTGGTTACGAAAGATCGCTTCTGGAACTTCCGGCTGCAGATGGAATACCGCGTCCGCCCGGGGATGAACGGCGGCATCGGGCTGCGCGGACGCTACGAAATCCAGATTCTCGACGATTACGGGCAGCCGGCGAGCGACCACGGCAACGGCGCGCTCTACGGCCGCATCGCGCCAGCGGTCAACGCCGGCCGCAAGGCGGACGAGTGGCAGACGTTCGATATCCGCCTCGTGGGGCGCGAGTTGACCGTCTTGCTCAACGGCGTGAAAACGATCGACCGCCGCATCGTCGAGGGTTTCACCGCCATGGCCTGCGACTGGCGCGAGGGGCGGCCCGGCCCGATCACCCTGCAGGGCGACCACGGCGCCGTCGAGTTCCGCCGCATCGTCATCACTCCTCTGGCGCAGTGAAGCGATCTCAAGCGGTCGTCTGCGCTGGCATCGCCATCGGCGCGGCGCTTCTCTATCTGGCTCCGCTCGACTCCCGCGGACTGGTCGGCCCTGACGAACCTCGCTACGCGGCCGTTGCCCGCGAGATGGCCGAAAGCGGGGACTGGATCACGCCCGTGCTGTGGGGCGAGCCGTGGTTCGAGAAACCGATTCTGGTTTACTGGTTGGGAGCCGCCGCCTACACGGCCGGGGTCGAGGAGTTCACGCGCGCCCCCGCGGCGCTGCTGGGACTGGGTTTTCTCGTCTTCTTTTACCGCGTCGTCGGCAGGCATTTCGGCCGGGCGGAAGCGCAGACCGCATCGTTGATCCTGGCGACTTCGGCGGGTTGGGTCGCGTTCAGCGACGTCGGCGGATTCGACATGCCGCTCGCCGTTTTCGCCGGCGCCGCGCTGTTGTCGCTGCTGCCCTGGGTCGAAAACCCGGAGGAAAAGCGGGCGGCGCTGCCCGCGTTCGGCGCGCTGCTCGGCCTTGCCGTGCTGGCCAAGGGGCTGGTGGCGCCCGTGATCGCTTTTCTGGCGCTGCTGCCGCTGCTCTGGGAAACCCCGCGCCGGGCGCTCGCCCTGACCGGCCTGCGGACGCTGCTCCCCTTCGCGCTCGTTGCTCTGCCCTGGTACGGCACCTGCCTGGCGCGCAACGGCTGGACGTTCTGGCGGAAATTCATCGTGGAGCACCACGTCGAGCGGTTTTTTACGACTTCGCTCGAACACGTGCAGCCCGCTTGGTTCTATTTGCCGGTGACCGCTCTGTTCCTGCTGCCCTGGACGCCGCTGACGGCCGCGCTGCGCCCGAGCGAGATCGCCGCCGACCGCCGGCTGCGTTTCCTGGCCGCGTGGGCCGTCGGCTTGCTGCTGCTGTTTTCGATCTCGGTCAACAAGCTGCCCGGGTACGTTCTGCCGGCGCTGCCGCCACTGGCGATTCTGTCGGCGGTCGCTTGGGTTCGCCGTCCCTCCCGCGCCGCGGCCCTCGTTGCGGCGGCTTCCCTGCTGCTGATACCCCCGGCCGTGCTGCTGTTGCCCAGAGCGCTGGCGGACGGCTTCGGCAAAGCCTGGGCGTCCGTTGCCCTCGGCGACCTGCCCGCCGCGGGCGCCGCCGGCGCCGCGGCGGTTGCGTTGGCGGCCTTCGCCAGCGCCCGGCGCGCAGGCCGCCGCGCGCCGGCGGTGATTGCCGCGGCGGCAACGCTGCTGCTGGCGCTGTTGAAGTTCGAAACCTATCCGGCCGTCAGCCGGCTCGCCGGCGCCCGCGAACTCTATTTCGAGCACCGCGCGCGCGCGCCGCAACTATGCATCGGCGACGTGAGGCGGCATACCGAATACGGGCTGCGCTATTACTCTCGAGACGGCATTCCCCTCTGCAGCAGCCTGAGCGCCGAACGGCAGGACGGCGGCGCGATCCGCTTCGCCGTTGCCGGCGACCCGCCGCGGCTCGTTCCCCTTGCAGAGAAAGCCCCTACGACAACTCTTCCATGACCTCGTCGAGAGCCGCCGCTTCGGGCCGCAGCCGCGATTGCGGCAAATGGGCGATCGGCGTCTCCTCGAGGTTCAGCAGGTCGATGAAGTTCGGCTTCTCGGTGTTGACGTAGAACACGCCGGTGAGAATCTGCCCCTTTTCCGCGGCCGTCTCGACCCGCTCGATCGCCCGCAGGCGGTTGCCGGGGTCGTAATCCTCCTCGATCTTTTCAAGGCGCAGTTTCGAGCCGTCGTGCATTTCGATCTCGCGGACGCTGCCGGGAGCGAAGCCGTTGTCGATGTGAATCTCGTCGAAATGGGGCACGAAGCCGATCGTTTGCAGGTCGGTGCGGTTGTCGCGCACGTGCTGGTAGCTGCGCGTCGAGCCGAGATGGTCGTTGAAGGTGACGCAGGGCGAGATCACGTCGATAACGGAAGTGCCGCGGTGCCCCATCGCGCCCTTGAAAACGGCCTGAAGCTGTTTCTTGTCGCCCGAGAACGACCGGGCGACGTAGGTCGCGCCGAGTTGGATGGCCAGCGAGCAGGTGTCGATCGGCGGCAGATCGTTGGCGATGCCCGTTTTGAGCGTCGAGCCCAAGTCGGCCGTCGCCGAGAATTGCCCCTTGGTCAGCCCGTAGCAGCCGTTGTCTTCGATGATATAGACAATCGGCAGGTTGCGCCGCATCAGATGGACGTACTGGCCGATGCCGATCGAGGCGGTATCGCCGTCGCCGGTGACGCCCAGCGCCAGCAAGTCCTTGTTCGCCAGCATGGCGCCGGTGCCCACCGAGGGCATGCGTCCGTGAACGGAATTGAAGCCGTGCGACATGCTCAGGAAGTACGCCGGCGACTTCGACGAGCAGCCGATGCCCGACAGCTTGATGACCTGGGTCGGGTCGATGCCCATCTCGAAAAAGCATTCGACGATGCGCTCGGAAATCGAGTTGTGGCCGCAGCCCGCGCAGAGCGTCGTTTTCAGGCCGCGGTAAGGCTCGAGGTCGAGGCCGATGCGGTTGATCTTGGGCGCCTTGCGCGGCGCGGCTGCGGCGGTCATGGACCCTCCCTTTCGATCAGAGCGTCGGTAACGGTGCGCGCGTCGAGCGGCATGCCGCCGTAGTAGCAGATGCTGCGCAAGCGGTCGTGGAACTCGGGGAACTGGCGGCGCAAGAGCATGTGCAACTGGCCGTCGCGGTTCTGATCGACCACGTAAACGCGCTCGTAGCGGGAAATGAAATCGCCCGTGCGCTGCGAGAACGGGAAACCGCGCACGCGGCAGTACGCGGTTTGCAGATGTTGCTCGCGGGCAAGCTGATCCTGGCTTTCGCGCACCGCGTCGTCGCTCGTGCCTGCGGCGATGAAACCGATCTCCGCGTTTTCGTTGTCGCGGACAATCGGCTCGGGGAGCAGGCGCCGCGCCTCGACCATCTTCTTTTTGAGGCGCTCGAGATTTTCGGTCCAGTCGTCTTCGCGCTCGCTGTAGCCGGCGTCCGTGTTGTGCCCCGTGCCGCGCGTGAAATAGGCGGCCTGCGGGTGCCGGGTGCCGGGCAGCGTGCGGTAGGGAATGCCGTCGCCGTCGACGTCGCGGTAACGCCCCCAATCGCCTTGCAGCGCCTCGATGTCTTCCGCCGTGAGCACCTTGCCGCGGTTCATCTCCCAGTCGGGATACTCGAATTTTTCAGACATCCAGTAGTTCATGCCCAAATCAAGATCGAGCATGACGAAAATCGGCATCTGCAATTGCTCGGCGATGTCGAACGACCGGGCGGAAAACTCGAAGCACTCTTGCGGCGTGGCCGGGATGAGCAAGGGATGCATCGTGTCGCCGTGCGACAGGGTCGCCGACGAGAGCAGATCGCCTTGCGAGGTGCGCGTCGGCAGCCCGGTCGAAGGCCCCATGCGCTGCACGTCGATCAGCACCACGGGAATTTCGGCGAAATGGGCCAGCCCGACGAACTCCGACATCAGCGAGATGCCCGGTCCGGCGGTCGTGGTCATCGCCCGCGCGCCCGCCCAGCCGGCGCCGATGGCCATGCCAATCGAAGCCAGCTCGTCTTCCGCCTGGATGACGGCGAACGTGGCCTTGCCCGTTTTCTTGTCGATGCGGAACCGCTTCAGATAACCCTGCGCCGCTTCGGCCAGCGACGACGACGGCGTGATCGGATACCAGCTTATGACGCCCACGCCGCCGAACACGGCGCCCAGCGCCGCCGCGGCGTTGCCCTCGATGACGATCTTGCCCTGATTTTCGTTCATCCGCTCCAGTCGGAACGGATCGACCTTTTCCATGTTTTCCGCCGCCCAGTCGAAACCGGCCTGCACCGCCGCCCAGTTCATCTCGGCCGCCTTGAGTTTCGAGGCGAACTGCTTGAACAGCGCCCTCCTGATCTCCTCCATCTCGATGCCGAGCAGGTAGGCCAGCACGCCGTCGTAGATGATGTTGCGCACGAGTTTGCGCAGTTTCGGCGGCGCCAGCGGGGCGACCAGTCGATCGAAAGGCACGGCGTAGAAATAGACGTCCGAGCGCAGCGCCTTCAGGTTCAGCGGCTCGTCGTAGAGCACCGCCGCCCCGGGCTCGAGATTGATGACGTCCTCGCGGGCCGTTTCGGAGTTCATCGCCACGAGAAAGTCGATCTCTTTCTTCCTGCCAACGAAGCCGCGCTTGCAGGCGCGGATGGTGTACCACGTCGGCAAGCCGGCGATGTTCGACGGGAACAGATTTTTGCCCGAAACGGGGATGCCCATCTGGAACATCGCCCGCAACAGAATCAGGTTCGCCGACTGGCTGCCGGAGCCGTTGACGGTGGCGACCTGGATGCTGAAGTCATTGACGACTCCGCGGCTGGATGGGGCTAGAGCTTCGCCCGGAGCAAAAACATCGACTGTGGCCATCGATCGACCTCGGGAAAGGGGGAGTGTACGAATACCCCTGTCAACCAACCTCGCTCAGGCGGGTGAAGACTTCCTTGATTATAGCCAAGTCGGGCCGTCGATGCATGGTTTTCGTCATCTGCCGGCGAGAGATGAGCTATCGACTGCGGAAAAACGCTTTGTTGAGTCGTCGGGAGCAAGCTGCCGCGTGCGTCAAGATCCGGCCTGCCCGCCGGCATCGGCCGGGGGCGGGAATGTGCGGCTGCTTACCGTTGGCTATTGAGATGTCCGCGGCGATCCCGTTCCGCCACAGCAATTCTATCGAGCGGACATCCAGGAAAGCTCTGCGCAAACAGGCGCCGGCGGCGGGCGCAGCCGCCCGGCTCACACAACCACCGACTCACAAACGCTGCGCAGCCGTCAAGCATGACGGGGTTCATGCACCGAACAGAAGCGCTTCATGCATGGATTGTTCACCTTGCTCGCCAATGATCGCCTAGGATCACTTATTTTCGAAGTCCCGCCGCCGAAAATCGACCGGATGGTTTCAGCTCTCCCTTCACTGACGCCGTACAGACGAAAATCGACGCACGGGACGGAACCCGGGGCAGGCCGCTGCTTGTTCACGGCGTCATTGGGGCCGGGCGGCGGCGCATGCCCGCCGGGTTGCTACGCTGAGAGGTTTTCGTGCGCGTCGAAACGATTACCAGCCGCGGCAATCCGCTGGTGAAGATGCTGCGCAAGGCGTCCTCGCGGGGGACGACCACCGCGGACGGTTTCGCCCTGGCCGAGTCGCCGCATCTGCTCGAAGAAGCGCTGCGCGCCGGGAGCGAAATCCGCGGCGTCTTCGCCACCGAGGCGGCCGGGCCGAAGGTCGAGCGGCTGTTGCCGCCGCATCTCAACGTCACCCTGCGCATTCTCGACGAAAAACTGTTCGCCGAATGCGCGGCGACCCGCCGTCCGCAGGGCGTGCTGGCTCTGGTGAAGCTGCCGCGGTCGAACCTCGAAACCGTGCTGGGCGGGTTTGCGGTCGTGCTCGATTCCATCCGCGACGCGGGCAACGCCGGGACGATCGTGCGTTCGGCTGAGGCCTTCGGGGCTTCCGGCGCGGTGTTCCTGAAGGGCTCGGCGAGCCCGGCGCATCCCAAGACGCTGCGCGCCGCGGCGGGTTCGCTGTTTCGCCTGCCGTTCGTGTACGGCGTGGAGCGGGAAGAGTTTCCGGCGGCGGCCGCGGCGGCCGGCGCGAAGATCTATGCCGCGTCGGCGCAGGGAGAGGTTGCAGTAGGCGAAGTGGATTTTTCCGGCTGCGCGGCGGTGGTCATCGGCTCGGAGGCGCACGGGGTGGCGCCCGTGCTGCGCAACGCGGCAACGGCCGTTTCCGTACCAACCGAGCGGGTGGAATCGCTGAACGCGGCGGCGGCCGCGGCGGTTATCCTGTACGAGGCCGCGCGGCAGAGGAAGCGGCAACGGGCAGGCAGCGATGGGATTGTTCGAGACGCCCTCTGAAGAAAACGCCGGCGGGCGGCGGCCGCTGGCCGACCGCATGCGTCCGCGCTCGCTCGCCGAGTTCGTCGGGCAGGAACACCTGCTGAGCGAAGGCAAGCCGCTGCGGCTGCAAATCGACAACGACCGGCTCGGCTCGATCATCCTCTGGGGGCCGCCGGGGTCGGGAAAAACCACGCTGGCGCGCATCGTCGCGCGCATGACGCACTGCGAATTCGTCGCCTTCAGCGGCGTAATGAGCAGCATCAGGGACGTCAAGGCGGTGATGGCCTCGGCCGAGCGGCTCAGGCGCGCCGGAAGGCGAACGATCGTATTCGTCGATGAGATTCACCGCTTCAACAAGGCGCAGCAGGACGCCTTCCTGCCGCACGTCGAGAGCGGCGACATCACGCTCATCGGAGCGACGACCGAAAACCCTTCGTTCGAGGTGATTGCGGCGCTGCTGTCGCGGGCCAAGGTTTACGTTCTGCGTCCGCTGGAAGTCGGCGAATTGACGCGCTTGCTGCAGGCCGCGCTCGACGACTCCGAGCGGGGATTGGGCGGGCGCGGAGTCGATGTTCCCCCGGCGATCCTCGAGCGCATCGCGCTTTTCTCGGGCGGGGACGCGCGGGCTGCGCTGCGGACGCTCGAAACGGTCGCCGGGGCGGCGTCCGGCGGGACGGTGACGGAAGGCCTGCTCGAGGACGCAATGCAGCGCAAGCTGCCGCGCTACGACAAGAGCGGCGAAGAGCATTTCAATCTGATCTCGGCCTTGCACAAGTCCATTCGTTCGAGCGACCCCGACGCGGCGCTGTACTGGCTGGCGCGCATGCTGGAGGGGGGAGAAGACCGCCTCTACATCGGCCGCCGCCTGGCGCGCATGGCTGCGGAAGACATCGGGCTGGCCGATCCGCGGGCGCTGGAGCAGGCCATGGCCGCGGTCGAGGCCTTCCGCTTCACCGGCGAGCCGGAGGGCGATCTCTACTTGGCGCAGGCCGCCGTGTATCTGGCGATTGCGCCCAAGTCCGACGCCGTGTACCGCGCGCTGGGCGCGGCGCGGGACGACGCGCGGCGCACCGCCGACGCCGAGACGCCGCTGCATCTGCGCAATGCGCCGACGAAACTGATGCGCGAGTTGGGATACGGCGAAGGTTACGAGCATGCGCACGACCGCCCGGACGCCCTGCCGGGCATGGACTGCTTGCCCGAACGGCTGCAGGGCAAGCGGTACTACTTCCCTAGCGGCCGCGGCGTGGAGGAGCGCATCGCCAAGCGCCTGGACGACATCCTGAAACGGCGTTCGGAGCTGCAAGAAAATGCCGAGAAACCCAAAAAAGCTCCAAGGAAGCTGAATGCCGCGCCGCAGAGCGGCAGTGAATAGTGGACATGTTGGGCCGCGCCGGTCGGCGCGGTTCTACCCGAAAGCCGTGCGCAGAATCCCGTAGCTTTCCTCGACGGCCTGTTCCGCCGGGGCGTTGCCCTCCATTTCGAGCGAGACGTAGCCTTGAAAACCGGCGTCTTTCAGGGTGCGGGCGATGACCGCGTAATCGAGATCCAGCGTGTACCAGACGCCGCCGCCGATGTAGGTTTTGGCCTGCACGATGTCGGCATGCGGCGCCAATTTCGCGATTTGCGGGTAGGGGTCGCCGACATAGTTGCCCGTGTCCATGTTGATGCCCAGCCAGGGGGAATCAACCTGCTTGTGAATCGCCAGCAGGGTGTCGGGATTGGTGGAAAGCCCCCAGTGGTTCTCCAGCGCCATCACCACGCCGGCCTGCTCGGCGCGGGGCAGGCATTCGCCAATGGAATCGACGCACCAAGCGATGGCGTCCTCTTCGCTGTAGCCTTCGATCGGCGGCTCATTGCCCTCGGCCTTCATCAGATCGTCGAAAGAGCGGATCGTGCCCCAACGCCCGGTATTCAGCCGAATCGCCGGAATGCCCATCCGGTGCGCCAAGTCGATGCAATGCTTCGTATGATCGACCGCTTCGCGCCGCTTGGCCGCTTCGGGGTCCACGAAATCCTGATGGATCGACAGCATGATCAGATCGAGGCCGGCCTCGAACGCCCGCCGCTTGAGCGCGTTCATGTAGCCGGCGCCTTCCTGCTCCATCTGGCGGTGCAGGATTTCCACGCCGTCGAAGCCCGTCGCCGCGGCGTGGTCGATCACTTTCTCGATGGGGTACTTCGTCTCGGTGAAATGCCAGTAGGAATAAGTGGAAACGCCCAGGCGAATCCGCCGGGCGGGCGGCGCCTGCCGCGCCTCTTCGGCCGCGGGCTGCGGGTCGGCGCAGCCGGCGGCAACCGCGGCCGCCGCAGCGGCCGGCAGGAACGTTCGACGAGTGAGCGGGGCTTCAATCGGCATGACCCCTATTCTACCCGCAAACGGAAGGACTACGCGGGGATTACTTGCCCTCGGCGGCCCAAGCCTTCATTTGCGCAATGTTGCGCCTGAGAATCTCGCCCTGCTCGCCTTTCTGCCCCTTGCTGTAAACCGCCATGTCGGCATCGTAAACCGCTGCGGACTCCAACTGTTGCCCCTGATCGCCCGTTTCCTGAATCCAGCGGTCGAGTGCGCCGCGCAACTCGGCCAGAACGTCTTTCGCGCCGGCGTCGGCGGCCAGATTGTTCATCTCCCAAGGGTCTTCCCGCAGGTCGTAGAGTTCCTCGGGCGCGCGCGGGGCATAGAACATGCGCTCGACCGCGGGCGAAAGTTCGCCGGCATCGCGCAGCGCATGCATGCGCTTGATGACTGCCTTGGCGTCTTTGTAACGGTTGGGCTGGAGGTGCGGGCGGCGGTGCAGATAGTTGCGGATGTACTTGTAGCGTTTCGTGCGCACGCTGCGCAGATGCTCAACCGTCTCGTCGCAACGATCGCGGGCGGAAACGACGTATTCGCGGGGCTCGGCGTCGGGGCCGAAAAGCGTCCGCCCCTGCATCCAGCTCGGAATCTCGACCCCGGCGAAATACAGGGTCGAGGCCGTGACGTCGATATGCGCCGCGAGGTCTTCGCGCACCAGGCCCGGCTCGACCCGTCCGGGAGCCCGCACGATCAGCGGAACCTTGATGCCTTCCTCGGTCAGGAACTGCTTGCCGCGGGCGTGGCTGACGCCGTGATCGGTCAAGAAGAAAACAACGGTATCGCCGGCAACGCCCTCGCGCTCGAGGCGGGCCATGATGCGGCCGACTTCCCAATCGACGTGCTCGATCGACTCCAGATACTGCGCCCAGTCCTTGCGCAAGTCCGGGTGATCGGGGTAGTAGGGCGGCAGTTTGACCTTTTTGGGGTCAATCCCGTCGGTGCGAACGCTCTTGACTTTCTCAAGCGTGCGCTGGTTGCGGTGCTTGCCGCCGCGAAGCTGGATTTGCGCAAAGAACGGCTGCCCTTCGGCCCGGCCCGACCAGTCCGCGCCGTCGTAGAGGTCTTGCGGGTATTCGAAGTTGTAATCGGTCTTGCCCCGGGTCAGCGACTCGTCGTTCTGGAAACGGCCGTTGGTCACGTAATAGCCCGCCTCGCGCATGATGGCCGGCGTCAGGCGCACGCGGCCGGGCAGGTCGATCTTGATTGCGCCGCGGCCGCTGCGGTGGTTGTGCGCCCCGATCGTGGTCTGGTGCATCCCCGTCACCAGGGCCGAGCGCGAAGGCGAGCAGACCGGCGCGGTAACGAACGCGCGGGTAAACTTCGCCCCCTCGGCGGCGAGCTTGTCCACGTTGGGGGTTTTGGCCAACGTTTCGCCGTAAGGCCCGTAATGGTCGGATTGATCCTCAGCGAAAATCCAGACGATATTCGGCCTGTCGGCGGCCGCGGCGAGGGCGGCGGCAAAAAACAACAGCGAAAAGGCGAGCGAAAAGCGTTTCATGGCGGCTCCTGTTTGCGGCGGCGTCACCCGGGACCGGCGGCCTTCTCTACAGTAACCGAACCGCCGGGCGCGCGGGCGCCGTCGAGGCGGCGCACGAAACCGGTCAACGCCGCGCCGAAATCCTTCGGGCGCGCGATGCGGTACTCGATCAGCCCGCGCGGCTTCAGGGCATTGCCGATCGCCCCCCGCCAGGGGTGGCTCTGCGGGTTGCGGTTATAGGCGAAATGGAAGGCCGGCGGACGTTCGCCGGGGATATCGAGCAACTCTTGCGGAATGCGGTCGTCCGCGGACGTCTTGGGTCCGAGGAAAATTACGGCGTCGGCGCGCTCCTCGCCGCTGCTCATGGCGCGGTTGAGCACTCCGGCCAGAAACCTGCCGCCGCTTGCGGGGTCGCGCAGCGCCGCAAAATCCACCACTCCCGCGGCGACGCCCTCGACCGCCTCGCCCATCGCCTTGAAATCGATGCGGCTCAAGCGGGGCGCATCGTAAACGATTTCCCGCCTGCCGGCCAGGATGACAGTCACGCTGAACAGGCCGATGCCGGGCTCGCGGTGCAGCGCGCGCATCATCGCCGTCAGGCTCGCCAAGTCGTATTCGCTCAATTTGGGCTTGCTCGGCTCCAGCGGCGAGAGGTTGAGCACGAGGCGGACGTGCAGCGCCCGCTTGCCGCTGCGCATCGTCGGCGGCTCGTCCGCGAAGATGTCGCGCCGGTCGGCGGCTATCGTGTTCGCCGTGGCGGCGGCGGCCAATTCCTCGTATCTTTCCAGAGAAGCCGCCTGCGTTTCCCAATGCGCAGAGCATACCCGCCCCGCCCGGTCGCGCATCAGCCAGTCGATGCGGTACTTGCCCGGCCCCAGAACGTAGCGACCGGGCAGGGTGACGTTTCCCTTGGCGTCCTCTTCAATCGGCGGTACGTGGAAATACTGAGTGAAATAAACCGCGTCGGACGCTTCCGCTTCGAGCGGCCGGATGCGAAAGAGCACGTTCAGGCGGTCGCCGTCCGAAGCCAGTTCCGACATGGGAACGTGAATCAGGTATCCGGCCTGAAACTTGAGCTCGAAATCCAGGCGCGGTTCGAGCGGCTCCACGCGGCATTGCAAATCGCTGCGGTTGACGCCGGACGAAAGCACCGCGCGGTCGCCGGCGAGGACGTGCAGCCGTCGGTCGGGGCCGGCGCCGAAACGCTCCTGTCCGCTCAACGAGACGGCAAAACCGGCCCAAAACAGCGCCGCGAAGAGGCGGCCGCCGAGCCGCCCCGCGAATCGAACGCCGCCCGACGGCATGACGGTAACGATGCTTCCTACCGGCTGCGCGAACAAATCTCGCGCACGGCCCGCGCCGCGCGTTCGCAGCCGGCGCGGTCCACGTCGTGATGCGTAACCATACGGATGCGCCCGGGTTCGAGAGCCAGCGCCAGCACGCCGCGCGCCTCAAGGGCGGCGATGAAGGCGGCGTTATCCATCCCCGTCCCCGTAATCCCGAAAAACAGGATGTTGGTCTCTACTGTCGCCGGGTCGACGTCGATGCCGTCGATCTCCGCCAGGGATTCCGCCAGATATTCGGCGTCCGCGTGCGAGTCCGGCATTTTCGGCGGACTTTCCTCCAGGGCGACCAGCCCGGCCGCGGCGAGCACTCCGGCCTGTCTCATGCCGCCGCCCAGGGCTTTGCGCACTTCTCTGGCTTCGGCGATGAAATCCGCCGCGCCCGCCAGCAGCGAACCCACCGGCGCGCCCAGCCCTTTCGACAAGCAGAACGAAACCGAATCGACCGGCGCGGCGATTTCGCGCACGGTCTTGCCCAACGCGGCGGCGGCGTTGAAGATGCGCGCGCCGTCCAAATGCACCGGCACGCCCGCGGCGCGGGCATTGGCGCAAATTTCCTCGACGGTCTCGGGCCGATAGACCCGGCCGCCGGCCCGGTTATGCGAGTTTTCCAACGCGACCAGTCCGGTTCCGCGGTAGTGGTCGCTCGGTCCGCGCAGCCGCTTGCGGATTTCGTCCCAAGTCAACAGTCCGTCGTCGGCCGGGATCGTCCGCGCCAGACATCCCGAAAACCGGCCCAACATGCCCCATTCGTAGAGGACGATGTGCGAGCGGTCTTCGGCGATCACCTCGTGCCCCGGCCGGGTATGCGCCGCAATTGCGGCCTGGTTGCCCATCGTCCCCGAAGGAACGAACAGCGCGGCCTGCTTGCCGCTGATTTCCGCTGCTTTTTCTTCGAGCCCGTTGACCGCGGGGTCTTCGCCGAAGACGTCGTCGCCGACTTCGGCCGCGGCCATCGCCCGGCGCATGGCCGGGGTCGGCCGCGTCACCGTATCGCTGCGCAGATCGACTACGTCCGCCATGCCGCCCCTCCTGTTACACCCCTCACTATTACAACTGAAACGACCATTCGCGCACGGCCTCCGGCTGCACCCATTTTCTGATTCCTGCGATCTGGCACGTGCGCCAGTAGGCCGGCCAATCGATCGATTTGGGCTCCCAAGGCAGTTTTTCACGGTCTTCGGCAGATAACGCGGCGTACGCCCCGCGGATGTTGTGCGCCTCGAAAACGTAGCGGTTTTCGAAGATGAAGGGCAGATATTCGGCCAATGTCCGCTCGCGGAAGGTCGTCTGCAACTCCAACGCGCGCAGCGCCGCGGCGCGCGATTGCAGCCCCAGGCCTTCGAGCATTCCGCGGCAGCGCGCGATCCGCTTCCTGAGCGTTCGGCGGCGCTTCTCGGCCTGTACGGGGTCGAGGAAACGCAGCCGCCGGAACGGCTCCAACCACAACGGCGCCGCCGCGGCGCGGTTGCCGTTGCGCCCGGCTTCCGCCGTCAACAGGCGCACCAGAGCTTCCATGGGGTACGGGTTCACGTCCGAAACGCCGAGTTGATAGACGCCGCGGCTCTTGCCTTCGAGCAGCAGCGCGGAAACCGTAAGCACCGCGGCGGCGGTCATGTCGACGGGCGCGATTTCGAGCGAAAGGTTCTTGCGCACGGGCCAGTCCAGCAAGCCTCCCAGAGCCATCAGCACCAACGGCGCCGCCGTGCGTCCGCCCTCGATCCATCCCGGAAACGGGTACCGCAGCGCGCTCTCGACGATTGCCGGACGGACGATCGCATACGGCACGTCCGCTTGCGCCGCCAGCGTCTGCTCGCCCAGGCTTTTCGCGTAGGTGTAGGTATTGACCCAGCCCCAACGCGACGAGCGGACGCGCCCGAGCTCGGTCAAGGCTTCGGAGCGCCGCTTGCCCTCCAGTCCGGCGGCAACCCGCTCGACCGCCTCGCGGCATTCCGCCATTTCCCGCCGCGCATCGAAGGCGTCGTCCGCGGCGTCGCGGCGTCGCGGATAGAACCCCGCGATCGGCTCCGTCTCTTCGATCAGGCCGTCGGCCTTGCCCGCTACGTAGCAGGTAGAGACGTGCAGCAGCTTGGCGCTCCATTCTCGGGCCGCTTCAATCAGCCGTTCGACGGACGCCGCGTTGGCGTCAAGCGAACGGTCGAGGGGCGGAAAAAACTCGACCAGTCCGGCGCAGTTCAGGATCAGTTTCACCCGCCCGGCAAGCGCCTTGAATTCCGCTTCGGCGAGACCGGCAAGCGGCTTCGAGGCGTCCCCCGAATGTACGCGGATCCGCTTTTCGACCGCTGCGCGGCCGGCCCTGTCAATCAGCGGACGAAACGGCGGCGAATCGAGAATCTCGGTTTGCAGGCGCTCTGCCGCCGAGACTCCGCCGCGGGGGCGCAGCAACACATGCACGCACGGCGTCCGCGGGAAGCGGTCGAGCAGCATGGCCAGGATCACCTTGCCGACGAAGCCGTTGGCGCCGGTCAGCAGGATCTCGTTTTCGGCGAACGTTTGGGAAAAGCAGGTCAACTTGGGAACGAGCTTTCAACCTATCGACGGCGCGGCGCCATGTCAAGACCGAGCGCAGCCGGCAGCCCCCCGACTCAAAGCGTCAACATGCGAAATCCCTCGACCCCAACCGCAAACCGCCGTCCGGCGGCCTCGACCCGCGCGCGGATCGCGGCGGCTGCCTCGGCCTGGAACTCCGGTTCGTGCCAGCGTTCGAAGCCCCGGATCGCGCTGACGCGCGCAGCTTCGGCCCGCGTCGTCGCGCCGCGGGGTTTCGCCGCGCGGCTGTGCAGCGGATCGCCGATCACGCCGCCCGCGCTCGCTTCGAGCGCAAGATCGGCCAGCGCGGCGGGGTCGCAGGGCAAAATCGGCGCCAGAGTGCAGAACGTCGGAATGCCGGCGGCCTCCAATTCCCTGACCGCCCGCAGGCGTTCGCCGATCGGCTCGCAGTGCGGCTCGTACCAGCGGCGCACGTCGTCCCGGTCGGTCGTGATCGAAAAGCTCACCCGCAACCTGGTTTTCCGCGCAAGCTGCTGCAACAGCGCGGTGTCGCGCAAGATCAACGGGCCTCGGGTCTGCACTACGAATACGCCGGGCGGCGCGGCCGACAGCGCGCGCAAAATGCCCGGCATCGCCCGCTCCCGCCGCTCGGCCGGCTGATAGGGATCGACCAACGGCGAGCAGTAAACAATCTGTTCCGGCCTCGACTCTTTCGCCAGCAGATCGGCGGCGTTTTCCTTGAAGGTGGTGAACTGCCCCCAACGGCGCCAGTCTTCCGCCCGCAGTCCGCCGTAAATGCGCATCGTCGGCACGTAACAGTACGTGCAGCCGTAGGTGCAGTTGCGCGCCGGAGTCAGCGAGTGCGTAAAACCCGCATCGCGGATAAAACCGCCGGCGCGGCTCAAGATGCCCCGCGCCCGCGCGCGGTAAATCGGCGCAACCGGAGCGCCTCCGTCGGCGTCTTCCACAGTAGAAAACAGAGTCGATGGCGACGGCAAGGCAAACCCCGCGCAAGGCGCTGCCGTAATTGTAAAATGGAAAATGGTGGAAGTTCGTTTCCGATGAACGACCGGGAAAACATGCCCGCTCCGCCGCGGGCGGAAGCCGGCGCAAACGAATCCGGCGAACTGGAAGCCCTGGTCAAGGGCGGCGAGGGCGAATCGCTCGGGGAAACGCTCAAGAAGCCGGTCTCGATCATAGCCTTGGCGTTGGGGCTGTGCGTCGCGGCCGGCGTGTGGCTCCTGCAGCAAAGCGGCGTCACGCTCATCCTGGACGCCCCCGACGTTACCTACGAACTGCTAAGCAACCGCGGGGTTACCGAAGGCGTTCCCATCGCCATCCGCTTGGGGCCGTTGACCGTGTTCCAGATCAGCGACTCGATGGCGGGCGGCGGAGGCGCGGACCGGGCCAAACGGGTCGTCAGCAACGTCGAGTCCGCTGTCGCGGACCTGGTCGAAAACCCCGGACGCACCATCACCATCGATTCGACCGCCGAGGAACAGCTTCCGGCCATCGTCCAGAAATCATCGCCGGAAGACGACGGCGGCATAGAAATCGTCCGCGTCTCGACCGACGACGTGACCCTGGCCGGCGAGGATGACCCCAAGCGCGTGGCGCGCATCTGGGCCGAACGCCTGACCGACGGCTTGAAAGTGCTGCAATTCGGCGAACCGCCGAAATTCACCGTCGGGTCGGAGTTCGGCAACGCACTGGAAACCCTTTACCTCAACGCGCGCAACGAAAAAGGCGGCATTTCGACCGACTCCATCGACGATTCGTTCGACAATCTCAGCGACGAACAGAAGCTCGCCCTGACCACGTTCCCCGCACCGGAAAAGCCCGCCCAAGCAGGCGGCAATTCCGATTAACGGCCATTGGACGGCATGACGCGGGAGGCTCGCGCAGCCTCGCAGCAAAATCGCCCATGGCACTCAATCGCATCATAGAGTTGGCCGCAGCCGGAGAATCCGAAACATCGGAGTTCAAAAGCACGACGGGAACACGCCGCGAGACCGTCAAAACCTTGTGCGCCATGCTCAATCAGCAGGGCGGGCGCGTACTGTTCGGCGTCACTCCCAAAGGGAATGTAGTCGGTCAGCAGGTCAGCGAGCGAACGCTCGAAGAGTTGAGCGCCGAAATCCGCAAGATCGAGCCGCCCGCCTTTCCGTCAGTCGAGCGGGTTCATGCAGCAGGAAACCATGAAGTCATCGTGGTCAATGCGAACCGCGGGGCCGCGCGGCCTTATTCTTACCGGGGCTCCGCCTATCTCCGCGTCGGCAACGCCACCTCTGCCATGTCCGCCGAGGAATACAATCGGATGCTCTTTGAGCGCATGCATAGCGATCAACGCTGGGAAAACCAACCTGCCGTCGGATGGTCGGTCGAAGATCTCGACGCGGCGGAAATCCGACGCACGGTTGGAGAAGCAGTGCGGCGAGGCCGATTGGAGGAACCCGGGACTCAGGACCCGGCCGAGTTGCTGCGCGGTATGGGGCTTCTCCGGGAAGAAACCCTATGGCGCGCGGCCGTGGTGTTGTTCGGCAAAGCCGAGCGAATCGAATTCGAAATGCCGCAATGCCTGCTTCGCGTCGCCCACTTCCGAGGCATCGACCGCTCCGAGTTTCTGGATAATCGGCAATTCCACGGCAACGCCTTCGATCTGCTCGCCCACGCGGAACATTTCCTGCGTCAGACACTGCCCATCGCCGGACGAATCCAATCGGAACGCTTCGAGCGGATCGACGAACCGCTCTATCCTCCAGTAGCGATACGGGAATCGTTGGCGAACGCTTTGTGTCACCGCGATTACTCGATCGGCGGCGGCTCGGTAGGCTTGGCGGTTTACGATGACCGCCTGGAGGTGACTTCCTCCGGCGCGCTGCACTTCGGGTTGACCCCGGAAAAGCTGTTCGCGCCGCACGAATCCCTGCCGTGGAACCCGCTGATCGCGCGGACATTCTATCGCCGCGGCATAATCGAAGAGTGGGGGCGCGGTACGCTCAAGATGGCGGAGTTGACAGTATCCGCAGGTCTGCCGTACCCCCAGATCGAGGATGTCGGAGGGTGCGTAACGGTACGATTCCAGAATGATCGTTTCGTGCAACAGCACGATGAAAACAGGGCGGCCGAACGAGAAAAAACGATTCTCACCCTGTTGGAGCGCGCCGAAGACGGCTTGGCTCTGCGTCGGATTTGCGCCCGGTTGGACCCTCAGATCGGCGAACGCCAAGTGAAAAGAACCCTGAGAGCGTTACGAGACCGCGGGTTGGCGGCGCCCATCGGCCGCGGGCAGGCCGCCCGGTGGATACTCGTCCGGGACCGATAGGAAATATGTCGTCCCGGCGGGTCCAATGGGGGTCCAATAGGGGTCTAATGGGGGGTCCAATGGGTGAGGCTTATTGCAGTATTTACAGGGGTTTCGAGGGGGCTAACAGGTTCCAAGGGGTCTAATGGGGGTCTAATGGATACCCGATGCCGCCGTCCGCGGCGCGTTCCTGTAAACTGACTGCCGATGCGGTTCTATCTGCTTTCCCTGCTGTTCGTCCTGCCGTTGACGGCCGCGCAGCCGAAGGGCTACACCATCCCGACCATCGACATTTCCGGCGAAACGCATCGCCAAATCGTCGTTGATCGCGAGGTCGGGCAGTACCTCGGCCACCCCTCGACTCTGCTGCTGCCGGACAACCGCACGCTCCTGATCGCCTACCCCAAAGGGCACGGCAAAGGCGCTATCGTTTTCAAGAAAAGCTACGATGGCGGCCTGACCTGGACGGAGCGCCTGCCTACGCCGGCCAACTGGGCCGAATCGATGGAGGTTCCGACCCTGTTTCGCCTCCATGACCCCAAGGGCAAGCCGCGGATTCTGATGTTCTCGGGCAAAGCCGCCGGCATCCGCATCGCCTATTCCGCAGACGACGGCGAAAGCTGGTCGCCGTTGCAGCCCATTCGCACGCCGGGACCGAGTTACGGCGGCATCGTAGCCATGAGCTCGATGGCCGAGCTCGACGACGGTTCTTACATGGCCTTTTTCCACGACGACGGCCGCTGGCTGCGCAACCCGCCCGAACGCCCCGAGGGAAAGCGGTTTGCGGTTTACAAGGCCGTCAGCCGCGACGGCGGCCTGACTTGGTCGCAGCCCGAGGTTATCGCCCGACACCCCCAGGCCCACCTCTGCGAGCCCGGCGCCGTGCGTTCTCCAGACGGCAGGCAAATCGCAGTGCTGCTGCGCGAGAACAGCCGCCGCTTCAACTCGTTCGTCGTTTTTTCCGACGACGAGGGCAAGACGTGGACCGAGCCGCGCGAGTTGCCTGCCGCTCTGACCGGCGACCGCCACGCGGCGAAATACGCGCCGGACGGCCGCCTTTTCGTTACGTTCCGCGACCGCACCCACGTCAGCCCGACGCAGGGCGATTGGGTCGGCTGGGTCGGGCGCTACGACGACCTGCGACACGGGCGCGAAGGGCAATACCGGGTCCGCCTGCTCGACAACCACGTCCGCGCCGATACCGCCTACCCCGGTCTGGAACTGCTGCCGGACGGCACGTTCGTAACCACGACCTACGGCCACTGGATCCCCGGCGAAGCGCCCTTCATCGTCAGCGTGCGCTTCAAGCTGGAAGAACTGGACCAGCGGGCCAAGCACCCCGGCTCGCTCACCCCGGGAGTCTCCTCCGCCAAAGCGATCGCCCGCAAGCGACCGGTTCGCGCCGCCTTGCGCCCCGCCCCGCCCCGCGCGCGCAGCGCGGCGCAGCGCGCCAAGCCCAACGTTCTGTTCATCGCAGTGGACGATCTCAACGACTGGGCGCTGGAAGATCCGTCGCCGCTGCATATGCCCAATCTGCGGCGGCTGATGCGGCGCGGCATGGTCTTCACCCGCGCTTACGCCGAGTCGCCGGCCTGCAACCCTTCGCGCTCCGCCCTGCTGCTGGGCAAGCGATCGTCAACGACCGGCATTTACACCAACCGCTCCGATTGGAAAGCCGCCGCGCCCGGCGCGGTGACCCTGCCGCGGCACTTCCGCGACAACGGCTACCGCGTCGAAGGCGCCGGAAAGATATTCCATCACCACGGAAACAGTTCGCGCCACGACAACGACGCCTTCCACCGCTTCCAGAAAATGCAGCTCGACCCCATGCCGCCGGCAAGATTGAACGGCCTGGACGGGCCGACCGCGGTCAAGGGCTCCGCCAGCCCGAACTTCGACTGGGGGCAGTGGCCGCTCGACGAACGCGCCGCGCCGGACGCGCGCACGGTCGATTTCGGCATCGACTTCCTGGGGCGCAGCCGCGCCGACCCCTTCTTCCTGGCCATCGGGCTTTTCCGTCCGCATATGCCCTTCCACGCCCCGCCCAAGTATTTCTCCTTCTACCCGGCCGACGCGGTCGCCATGCCGACGGCGAACCCCGACGACCGCGATGACCTGCCTGCGGGAGCCTTGGCGCTGCTGGAGCAAAAGGCGTACTTTTTCAAGACCATCCTCGCCGGCAACGAACGCCGCCCCGCGTTCCATCGGGAAGCGGTGCGCGCCTACCAGGCCGCCGCAACCTGGGCCGATCACCAATTGGGGCGGCTGCTGGACGCGCTGGCTTCCTCACCCTACGCCGAGAATACGATCATCGTGCTCTGGTCCGACCACGGCTACCACCTGGGCGAAAAGCAGCACTGGGAGAAATTCGCCCTGTGGGAACGCACGACGCGCGTTCCTCTGGTATTCGCCGCGCCCGGGGTCACCACGCCCGGAACGCGCAGCGCCGCGCCGGTCAGCCTGCTCGACCTCTACCCGACCCTGATCGAGTTGTGCGGCCTGCCGCCGCGCGAAGGGCTGGAAGGGGAATCGCTGGTTCCGCAACTGCGCGACCCGGACCGCGAACGCGATACACCGGCAATCATGACCTACCTGCGCGGAAACCACGCCGTGCGCACCAAACGCTGGCGGTATATCCGCTACGCCGACGGCACGGAAGAGCTTTACGACCACGACCGCGACCCCCGCGAGTGGGACAACATAGCCGCCCGCAACCCCTCCGTCACGGCCGCGCTCGCGCGTTGGCTGCCGGCGGAGTGAGCGGTTTCAGCGCGTCATACCGGGTCTATCCGCGAAAAGACCGCCTTTTCGGCAAGCGCCAGTTCCTGCACCTTCATCAGCCGGCAAAGCCCGTAAAGCAGCCCGACTCCGAGCGGCACGGCAACGAGCAGCGTCAGCAGCCGCGGCAAAAACGCCGCTCCCAATTGTGCGCCGATCGCCGCGTCGACCGCCTTGCAGCCGAGCCCCATCGCCGCCGAAGCCAAGCCGATCTTGACGGCCGCGGTCAACAGACGCCGGCCTTCGATGCCCCCGATTTTCGCCCGCATGGAAAAAAGCAGCAGCAGGAAATTGAGCGTTGCGACCAGCGAAGTCGATAGCGCCAAAGCCCAGTGCCCCCAGCCCATGCGCTCGAGGAACAGCCGGTTCAGGCCGTAGTTGAGCATGATCGAGAACAACGAAATCGCCACCGGCGCGCGCACGTCGTTCAGCGCATAGAACGCCGGAGTCAAGGTCTTGATCGCGGCGTACGCGGTCAGGCCGAGGCAATAGAATGAAAGCGCCAGCGCCGTCTGTTCGGTATCGTTCGCCGTAAACTCCCCGCGCTGAAAAATCACGCCCACAATCGGCCGGCTCAACACGACCAGCCCCACGGCCGAGGGCACGGTCAGCAAAAACACCAGACCCAACGACCGCGACAGCGTTTCCCGAAACTCGGCGATGTGCCTGGAGCCGGCATCGCGCGAAATCGTCGGCAGCGTAGCCGCGGCGACCGCCACGCCGAACACCCCCAACGGAAGCTGCATGAAGCGAAAGGCATAGCTCAACCAGGCCACCGGCCCGTTGATCGCTTCGCCCGACGGCCCCGTAATCTCTGAGGCGAAAACGCTGTTGACCATCACGTTCACCTGCACGGCCGCCGCGCCGATGACGGTCGGCCCCATCAAGCGCAGCACTTGGCGCAGCGCCGGATCGGAAAAGTCGAACTTCGGACGGAAGCGCAGCCCCAGCCGGCGCAGCTCGGGAACTTGGCAGCCGTACTGCACCATCCCTCCCAGCAGCGTCCCGATGGTCATGCCGACAATCGGCTCGATGCCCAGCCGCGGCCCCAGCACGAAGCCGACAACCAGGCCGCTGCCGACGGAGGCGGCGTTGAAGAAAGCGGACGCCAGCGCCGGAATGCCGAAGCGCCCGCTGGAGTTGAGCACGCCCATCGCCTTCGCCGCCAAGGCGACGAACAACAGGAACGGCATCATGATCCGCGTCAGCAGAACGGTCAGTTCCTTTTTGCCCTCGATTTCCGCGTAGCCCGGAAACAACACGCCGACCAGTTCGGGCGCGAAGATCACGCCGATCAGGCAGATCAACGCCAGCAGGGGCGTCAGCAGCGTCGTCACCTGATTGGAAAGATCGTAGGCCGCGCTCTTGCCCCGCGCCGAGATCGTCTGCGAAAACGTGGTGACGAATGCCGACGAAAGCGAACCCTCGGCCAGAAGATCGCGCAGCAGATTGGGAATCCGAAACGCGGCGACAAACGCATCGTAAGCCAGCCCCGACCCGAACAATCCGGCGAAAACGGTCTCGCGCACCAAGCCGGTAATGCGGCTCAGCAGCACCGCCGCGCTGACCACGCCGGCCGAGCGCACAATCCTGGCATGTGCGCTGTCCGTCTCGTTTGCGGCGTCCGGGCTCAAGGGAGCAACGGCCCTGCCGGAATCGGCGAATACTCGAACATGATGGGTTTAGCGTATCACCGAGCAGCGCCGGCGGAGACTTCGCGCAGTCAGTCCATTTGCGCGAAAACGAAGCTCCAGATATCGGTCCATTCCTCGACCTGCTTGGCCAGAGGCTTGCCGCTGCCGTGGCCGGCCGCCTGTTCGTAACGCAGCAGAATCGGATGGTCCGCCGACGTAGCCGCCTGCATCCGCGCCGTCATCTTGCGCGCATGCATGGGGTCGACCCGCGAATCCGAATCGGCCGTATAGATCAACGTCGCCGGATACGCCGCGCCGTCCTCGACGCGGTGATACGGCGAGTAGGCATGCAGCCACTGGAAATCTTCGGCATTCTCCGCCGTTCCGTATTCCGAGACCCACAGCTTGGCCATGCGGAAACGGTCGTAACGCAGCATGTCGAGCAGCGGAACGCCGCAAACGACCGCCCGCCACAAATCCGGCCGCTGGGTCGCCGCGGCGCCCATCAGCAACCCGCCGTTGCTGCGCCCGTGAATCGCCAGCCGCCGCGGATCGACGTATTTCTCGGCCTTGAGGAACTTGCCCGCCGCGATGAAATCATCGAACACGTTCTGCTTGTTGCCCAGCATCCCGGCGCGGTGCCAGTCCTCGCCGTATTCGCTCCCGCCGCGCAAATTGGCGACGGCCAGAACGTTGCCGGCCTCGACCCAGGGGAATATCCATTCCCAGTAAGCAGGCGTCAAGGCGATATTGAAACCGCCGTAACCGTAGAGCAGTCCCGGAACGGTTCCGTCCCGCGGCGTCCCTTTGCGGGCGATGACGAACATGGGAATCTTCGCGCCGTCCTTGCTCGCGTAAAAAACCTGGCTCACCTCGAAAGCGTTCGCATCGACGGGCGAGGCGGCGCTCTGCCACTCGCTCGCCGCGGGCTTTGCCGCGGCCGCATCCAGGCGCATCACCGCCGGAACGCGGGTAAACGAACTGAAGCGGAAAAACGCCTCGCCACCGCCGGCCTCGGCCCGAAACCCGTCCACGCTGCCGATGCCGTCCAAAGGGATTTCCCCCTGCTCCGCGCCGTCAAGCGCGTAAACCCGCAATTCCGCATGGGCGTCTCGCAGCCGGCCGACGATCAACTTGCCGCCGACCGCTTGGAAGAACTCGATCGGCGCCTCGCTCTCGGCGATGATCGGCTTCCAGTCTTCGCGGCCGGGCCGCCGCAGATCCACCGCGAAAATCCGGTAGCGCGGCGCTCCCCAATCGGTCAGCAGGTAGAGCGCGCCGTCAACGATCTCGCCGGAATAGCTGAACTCGCCGTCTTCCGCGAGCGCGGTCGTCTTTCCGCTGCGCAAGTCGCGCACATAGAGGCGGTTCCGCCCCCAGCCGAGAAAAACGTCCAGCAGCAGATAACGCTCGTCCGCGCTGAGCGAAGCGCCCGGAATATGCGCCTTTTCCAGCCCCTCGCCGAACACCAGCGGGTCCTCGTGAAAATCCGCGCCCAGCTTGTGGAAGTAGATGCGGCGGTTATAGACTTCCTCGCCGGGGCCGATGGTTTCCACGTCCCGCGGGCGCGAATAGTAAAACCCCGAGCCGTCTTTGAGCCACTGCGGATCGGCGAAGCGCACCTTCGGAATCTCGTCGGCAAGATGCTCCCCGGAGTCCGTGTCGAGGATATAAAGCGTGCTGGTTTCCGTTCCTTTTTCCGATTTGCCGTAGGCCAGAAGCCTGCCGTCTTTGGAAGGGACGTACCAATCGACGGTCGTCGTGCCGTCCTCGCTCATCGCGTTCGGGTCGAGCAGCACGCGGTCTTCCCCGTCGAGCCCCTCGCGCATATGGACGACCGGCTGATTGCGTCCGCCCGTCTCTTTGGAGTAGAAGTACCGCCCGCCGGCGCCCGTTGGCGTGGAAATCGACTCCGCGCCGAAAATCTCGGTCAGCCGCCCGCGAATGGCGTCGCGCCGCGGCAGGCTGTCGAGATAGGCGCGGCTGTAGGCCGTCTGCCGCGCGATCCAGTCTTGCGACTCGGCGCTTTCCGCATCCTCGAGCCAGCGGTAGGGGTCCGACACGGCGACGCCGTGCAAAGTTTCTTCCACCATAAGCACCGCGCTGGGCGGAGGCGGCCCGGCCGACGGCCCGCCGCAGTTCAGGAACGCGGCCAAAGCCGCCGCAAGCAACCCCCAACGCATGCAAACATCGTAGCGCGGGCGGCGGAAGCCTCAAGGCTCACGGTTGTTATCGCCATTTACGGGAACAAACCGCCCAAGCCCGAAGTGCGCGTCCGCTCCCAAAGGGCGCGGAAGAACAACCGGATGCTTGAACTCCAATTCAAACCAAGCGGCGGCTCTTTTGGTACATCGCCACTTGCCCCGCCGGTAGAGATGGGTGCGAACCGTCGTGAACCTACCCAGCGACCCTGGGCCGGATATAGCCGTCACCTCGCGGGGACTTACTCCCGTGGTTTCTTCGACCATTCTCTGAAGCTGCTCGGACGGTTTCAATTCGCGTCTTCCAGGGCGTGAGTGCAGCGGCGCCAAGAACGGCGTCAAGGACTTCCACCGTCGCGACGCGGCTGGCGGACAGCGTTTCTCGGTTACACGCTCAGCCACTACGAGGATCGGATAGTCATCCTTGAGGAAGATACGCCGGACGCCAAGCAAGGCGTCGAGTTCTCGTTGGGCGATGCCGTCCGCACCGTCCGGAAGCCACACAATACATCGCCGCAGATATCCCGTCCCACTATCGGGCTCCGGCAACCAGAACGCATGTCGATGCCCCTTTGCGGCGCTGCCGTCAGCTTCGCGGCCAGTGAGCCGGCGGGATGATATCCCATCCCCGAAGTTCAAGACGGCTTGATCGCGGATTTCTCGAGCCACTCGCACAGCCTCCGATAGGCGGATCGGAACACGCCGGAACAAACCGAAGCGCACCTCTGCGACGCGCCGGCATTCCTTCAACGCAACAGCCGGGCGGGGAGCAAGCTGGGAACGAACGAGTCCCAACGGCAACGCATAGTCGATCCAATCCGTGTTCGGGGGCCGCTTTCGCCCCTCCTGGATCGCCGCTTCCACGAGATGCCCTCCATTGAGTTCCGCCCAGAGGTCGGCAGCGCGGAAAGCATCGCGAGTGACCAACACCCGCCGCCGGATTTGATCCGACGAGGAACGTCCGTCTGCGGAAGCCACTTTGTGCAAGTGCGCGGAAGGGGCCTCCACGAGCGAGAGGCGAGCCCTCGATTCCGCTCGTCCGAAGTAGGTCATCCGCGCAAGCAACAGCGAGAGGACGCTTTGTTGCCGGGCTGAGAGGCCGACATCGAATTCAAAGCAGAAGCAAGCGCCCTCATCGCCCTCCGACAGCACCGCGAAATGATCGAAGTGCAGGACGCGCTTCGGCGTCCTGCTCTCCACAATCGGCTGATAGTACGGTATCTCTTCGAAAGATACCGGGGGCAGCCACATCGCCGGAGGGGAAGTTCTGCCGAGAGCTTGCAGCAGGCCGTCGCGTTCCGCCTCCGTGACAGGGGGCGGGTTGGCGTCAAACCAAGCCGCCGCCAATCCGCGCAGGAGCCGCCAAGGCGACGGCGGCCATTCGGGACCCGCCATCGCGTGCTGCGCTTCGCCCCACGGGTGCGCATGATAACGCCCCGACAGCAGGCTTACCTGGATAACGACGCGCGACACCGGTTACCGCCCGTAGGTGACGGTGGTCTCGAGTTCCAGTCCGAACGGGCTCAAGCGAACCGCGAAGTCAGGCGGATCAGCGAGAAGACCTGTGCATTCGTCGTTCTCACGGGGCTTCACGAGCTTCTTGAGATCCAAAGGACTGTGTTCGCCGAACGCGGCGCCATGCTTCGACCCCGACCAGTTCACCGAGCCGACCGACAAGGAACAATCGGCGCGCAAACGCAGGGACCCCATCGTGTCGCCGGTACGGGCATCGAACGCCGGCGCATTCGTGAGGAACCGATGTATCTTCCAGAGCGCCAACGCGAGCAGGAATCGCTGGGCCTCTTGGTTGCCGGAGCCGTCAGCGGCGCTCTTCCCGCCGGATGCCGGCGCAAGCGGCCTCTCCCGAAGCGCCAGTACGTCGATCTCGAAGGTGGCTTGAATCGACTTGGGCGCGTAGCGCACTTTGGGAGCGATACTCTGGCCCTTGTTACTCTTCTGCGCTGATGACGACCCGGGTTCAATGCCATCGACCTTGACAAGCCCGTAATGGACCTCGCTGTCCCCATCAGCGAGAATCGCCTCCAGGCGAGCATGAAGCAGCCGGGCGGCGCGGAGACCCACGGCTTCCCACTGCATGAACTGGAAACCGTGCAGGATTGCAGCCGGATCAAGCGCGAATACGGCATGCGTGAGTCTCTCGCGCCTGTCCAGCGGCCAAGTTTTGCCTTCGATTCCGAGGTGCTCCTCCAGCTTTTTCTCAAGTGTGATCTTCTCTTTCTCTTCCTTTTCCTTCTGAGCTTTTTCCGTACTGATTTTGCCCTCGAGCACATACGACGAAGCGACCCGGTGAGGCTCGGTAAGGTTCGTCGCAAGGAGCCGCTCGTTTTTGCCCTGAACGCGGATGACAGGAAGCTTGCCGGCGAGCGGCTCACGCCACACGCCGGGGGACTTCATACAGACGGCCTCGAGCCGGTTGGCCATGCTCTGCTCGCTCTCTACGAGGCATCGGCGCTGCCCCGCGCCGTCGGTGTAAACGCAGGCGCCGATATCCGGGAAACCGGTCGGTTGGAAAAACGAGCCGTTCGCAAGGTGAAGCTCCGCAGTGATCAGGACACGGTCCTGAAGCAGAAGCTCGTCAACAAGATTTTTGTCAGACATGAGCAGTCTCCATTGAGGTTTGATGTTTCGATTCACGAGAGGGGGACGGTACAAGAAGGCTGCCCACAAGCCTCTCCACACTCTCTTCGTTGACCGGGATCAGCACGGCCGCAGCCATCAGTCTTGCCTGCGGCGCCGTGAGAACGACGTTCGGTAAAGCCACGTTCTTCCCGCCCGGTCGAGCGTCCTCAGGCCAACAACAGGGCAATCCGGCGATACGCAATCGGTGAAGAGCGGCGCGGCATGCACTCTCAACCGCTCCCGAAGTACCGGTGGCGATGCCCCGCGGCACAGCGCCGTCCATCGGGCGGCGCTCGCCCTGCATCGGCCGGGCTGACAACTCGAACCAGAGTCGGAGAGCAGCGT
The DNA here is from genome assembly GCA_965242705.1 of Bryobacterales bacterium. GTDB lineage: Bacteria > Acidobacteriota > Terriglobia > Bryobacterales > UBA6623 > CATQHP01. Next base: position 788,826 of record OZ251486.1, on the reverse strand, counting down.
AGGAAGGCATAGACGGGCGGTTCACAGAGGCAGGCGGCCGCGGCGGCGCACCGCCACTCCCATCCAGCAACAAGAACGCCAGGAAATACCGCTGCATTTCCTTTACATCGACATCGCCGCAGAGCAGAGCAGCCACGTCGGCGGCATCGGCGGGGCGGGTTCCCCTTGCAGGCAGCATCGGCAGGCTCGCCGTATCGAGCCATCTGCGCCAGAACAACGCCGCAAGCTCTCGGTCCGGATTGCGGCCGGGCAGATGAACACGCTGTGCAGGCGGGCGATCGGGATCGGGGACGCTCCTCAGCTGGCCTTTGCCGCTGCACTGAACCGGAAGGAGTTGTTCGACAACCGGCCTCTTGATCTCCCATCCGTCATCGTCTTGCACCGGACGCCAACCGAGCGAAGCAAGCGCCCATCCGAGACGCGCCGCGGGCGACTTTTCCAGAAGCTCCGACAACACCCGTCGCCATGCACTACCTTCCAGCAGCGGCGCGGGTTCAAAATGCACTTGGTCGCTCTGTTCCGACGCTTTCCACAAGACGAATTGGATGTCCCATAGCGTCTCCAGCACGGCGACGTGTCCCGTGTCTCCGAGCTTGCCGCGCGCGTCGATGGCGGCATGGACAGCCTCGTCGAATTTCGTCTTGGCCAACGCTAGTTTCTTGGATTTCTCGTCCTCCTTGCCGCTGGCCTTTCGCAATCGGAACTTCTCGAGCCATACCGAGTCGTCAAGCGGCGCCAAGAGCAGCCGCAAGCTGTCGCGCGCAGCCGAAGCCGGTCCGACCGCTGTGATCCCGCGGGAGACAGCTTGATTCTGAGGCTTCTGTTGGCCGGGTTTTCTCGGTTCGAGGGCAAACCTGTGGAATGCATCGAACGCACCCGTGACCGCCCTCCCGGCAACGGCTCGCCGGAAATCGGCCGCGCCGGAGACAAAATCTCTGCGCCCGACCCGCGCCTGAAAGCTCCGCACCTGCGCCTGAAATTCGGCCAAGGTCCTGAGGCGGTCCCTGCTCCAAGTCGGCAGGAAGACCTCATCCGTCTCTACCGCCGAGCCTTGAGCTTGGACGACAGCACCTGGAAAAACGAAGGGGAGCGCCGGGTACTTGGACCTCGATCCCCGAGGCGAGCGGACGGCGCCCCTGAGAAGCAACAATCCGCGCATCGCCAGGATAAAATCCCAAAGTCCGAGAGGCTTCTTCTTCTTCTCGTGAACCCACACGGACCCTGTAGCGTAACGCTTGATCCCCTCGGGAAACAGGACGCCGCTTCCTTTGTTCAAACGTTTGCTGGGAGCGGTATCGCCTCCAAAGACAGCTTTGCTGATGTCTGCCGAATTTGCCTTCTCTCCTGCTTCACGTAGGACGCTAAACAGGTTCACGCTGCCGTCCTGCCCCCAATTGGCCAGCACGGGGTTCGATCGATGAATCCTCTCGGCGAACACGCCCGCGCCCTCTGCGTCAACGGCAAGCGCTTCCCCAAGCCAATCCCAAGTGGCTTCCGCTTTCAGAGGGGGCTTGCCGGCCTCTTGCAAGACAACCGTTTGCTCCTTGCCGTCAGGTCCCGTCTCCTTCCTTGACTTCTTGCGGGTCTTCTCGAACGCCTCACCTCTATTCTTTGCCCATTTTGCAAGCCCGAAAATACCTTCACGGATGGCCTCGTTTGCCGCCGCGGCCTCGCACTCATCGAATTCGCCTATTTCGGCTGCGAGCGCGCCCGCGGGCGTCCACCAGAAGCGCGCATCCGGCCACGCTGCGCCGACGCCTGCCATGACACCGTAGCCCTCCAACATCGTGCCGAGCGAGGCCGTCGATATGCCCCCGAAATCGATCCTCATCGGCCGGCTCTCCAATCGGCAACGCGGACCAGAGCCTCCAGATACGCCAGAAACCAGCAATCATGTTCTTTCAGCAGCTTTACGGCGCGTCCCTGCCAACCCGGATGCGCGAGCGAAGGGAGCAGCAGATCAGGATCGAGTTCGCATGACTCCTCACGCGCAACAAACGACATGGCTCCCGCAGGAATGCGGTCGTCGGGCCGGACACCGGCCACATCGTCCAGCCGCTGGTCGTTCCATGGCGTAGGCGTCATCCGCACTTTCCCGTGATGCGCCATGATAAGCCACGCAACCAGATCGTCGGCGTCCTTCTCGGCAAGGTAGGCCAGCGCGGACGCCGCCTCGTGGCGGAAACTGTGGTCGTTGGAGCGTGGTCTGCGATACCTGTTGGACTTCGCATAGTACACGCCGTCTCGGGGGTCCGGAGGCTCTTCGCAGCCCGCATAGCGAAGCATATCCTGAAATGGGGAGAAAGCGCCGCCGGCGCCGTCTCGTTCGAGCGCCTTCCCAATATCATGCCAACGGCCGGCCGCGGCAAGCTTGTCGGCCATATGCGGAACAAGTTTCTCGGCGAGTTGCCGCGCCTTCGATTCCGCCGCCGAGAGGTGCCGCGAGAGTTCCATCCAGCGGCGCGCACCGCTGCGCGGGTCTCCCTCCATGCCGTCCCACCCCTCTGCCCGATCATCAATGCGGCCGGCCGTGCTGCCGTCGCTACGCACCCACGAACGATGTCCGTCAACGGCGCTCACCCACGACGACGGCCGACTCTGCTCGGACCCCACCCAACCGAGTTCATCGTCATAACCTCCGGCAGAGACATCGAGCATCACCGTATCTCCGGGGCGAATGCCGGGATCGCGCAAGCGGACCTTCCGCCAAGCGCCGCTTCGACGACGAGAGCGCTGCAGCCCGAGCAACCAGCCCCGCTCGCCGGAACCCAACTTGCGCAAGTCTCCGATCGAAACCTTGCAAATCTCGTCGGGGTGCGGCGCCGGAGTGTCCTTTTGCTCAATGTTGTCGAGCGATCTCCACAGCACCGCAACATCGAGGTCCATACGGTCGCCACGCACAAACCTGGACACGTCGAGGTGGCCGCCAGACAAATCGGGGTCGGTATCGAAGAGGTCGTCGAGATGGTGTCGTCGAAGTACCGGTCCCTCAACGGGAACCGAATATGGATCAGATCGATCGACTCTTTCGATTGCCTGAATCGATGCGTCCCCGCCGAGCCGGCCCGCGCGGCGCCGCGCATCTTCGAGATCCGCCCATGCGTACGGCAGCGCCGCTTCGTTTCGCGCCTTCTCTTGAGCTTTCTCTCGGTCGGGTTTCTTGGTCGGCCACCCCCCTCCCGGTTCTTCTACCGGCACTTCCAGAATGTGAACGACGCCCTCTTTTTGTCCCCGGCGGTTGAGCCGCCCGAGACGCTGCACCAGAGACGGCCACGGGCATATCTCGCTCACCAACACGTCCGCGTCGATATCCATGCCGGCTTCAAGAACCTGTGTGCTGATTACGATCCGCCCCCGCTCCGGAACGTCCGTCCTGAGTTGACGCATGGACGCGGCGCGCTCACGGGGTCGAAAACGGGAATGCAGAAGGAGTATCTCCGGGCGGTCGTCATTGTGAGCGGCAAGCGTCTTGACTCGCTCGAACAGGCCTTGAGCGCGTACAACGCGGTTGACCATTGCCAGCACAAGCCGCCCGCCTGATGCGCAGCCCAGGAGTTGCCGGGGAATATCTGCTGAGTTGACATCGACCGTAACCGCCGGACGAGCCACACGCTTCGATCCGTTGAGCGCCTTGGACATCGCCTCGCGATCTGCCGCGCCGAGACCGAGCACCGTGACGCCCCCATTTCCATGTCCCGGCGTCTGCATCCATTGGGGCGGCGGCCCATGCCCGCCCGCAGACGAGGGAACCGCGGCGCCGGTCGTTGCACTCATCCAGAGACTTTTGTGAGGCAGATCCTGCGGCGACTCACGAGATTGACGAAACAGATCGAGCTGAACGCTTGTGGTCCGACCGACTCCCATGAGTTGAACCTCGTCGAGGACCCACAACACATCGACGTTGACCAATCCGAACGCAATCGGCCAATAATACGGCTTCATCGCGTACCCGCGGTTCAGAGCGCGCGAAAGAAGCATGTCCTGGGTTCCCACGAGCACGGCTTCGCGTTCCGGCCGGTCTTCCCATGCTGCGGCCTCTTCTCCGCCCATAAGCCGAAATATCGGCACCTCATCGTCTTCCCAACTCGGCCTGTAGGAGTCAGCCGAAGCCTGGGGACGATGAAGCCAGCCGAGGTTGGCAAACCATCCGATGATGTCGCTATGCACCTGCTCAACGAGCGACCGCATCGGCAGGCAATAGATCAGTCGTCTGGGCGTACGTTGCCGGATATCGCTTTCGGGGCACTGCCGCCGCCGCCACGCCCACGCAAGAACAGCCGCGGCCGTCTTCCCGCACCCGGTGGGCACAGCAAGGATATCCCGCAGACGCCGGGCGAGTTCTTCCTGGTACTCGTGCGGGCCTGCCTGCAAACCCGTCGCCGTTTCAAAGAAGGATCGATACTGCAAAAACTGAAGCGTATCACAGCATCACACCTGCAGCGGAAGCTGCCGGCGCTGCCGCGGGCAATGCCCAACGCATGCGCGGGCGGCGGCGCAATCTTGCCTGCCCGTGATAGCATGATGTCCTGTTCGGCGCCCAGGCAACCGCGGACGCCGCCGGGATTGACTCCAGCGCGGCTTCCATTTCCGCGATGGTTCCGAAGCCGTCGCGCGCGCCGTGAACGAAAAACGAGGGTACGCGCAAGTCGGGCAAGTGCGCGGCGCGCAGGTTTTCGGGTTTGCCGGGCGGGTGCAGCGGGTACGAGGTCAGCAGCAGGGCGTCGGCCGCGGCGGGGTCCGCGGCGGCGAGCATGGTCGCTTGGCGTCCGCCGTACGACTGCCCGCCGAGGTAGAGGCGTCCGGCGAAGCGTTGGCGGGCGAACGCGGCGGCCTCGCGCAGCCCCGCGCGGTCGATGCGCGCCCCGGCCGGCGCGGGCAGCGCTTGCGGACTGCGTTGGCGGTAGGGCAGGTCGATGCGCAGGACGCCCGTTCCGGCGGCGGAAAACGCTTCGGCAAGAGCGAGAAGCAGGGCCGAGCCCCGGTTGCCTCCGGCGCCGTGGGCGAAAACCAGGATGTCCCGTCCGCCGCCGCGGGGAGGGTGGAGCATACCGCGGACGGCGAACCCCCGGTTGGTCGGATGGTCGATGAATTCCGCGGTCACGGCGCGCCTTGCAGCTTCCTGCAACTCCTTACAATAGATTGACGGCGCGGGTCGAGCGCGCGCTGTTTCAAGGGAAGCTCCCGTTGCGCCGCCGATTCGGCAAGCCGGCCTACCATTTCGAGGTTACGGACACGACGATGCGCGAGGCGGCGGAGCTTGCGCGGCGGGGCTGCCCCGAGGGTACGGTGGTGACCGCCGCGCGGCAGACGGCCGGGCGCGGACGGTTGGGCAGGCGTTGGTTGTCCGAGCCGGGCGGCGGACTATATCTTTCGCTCGTGCTGCGTCCGGATGCAGCTCCAGGAGCGGCTCCGCTGCTCACGCTCGTTGCCGGCCTGGGCGCCGCCGAGGCCGTGTACGCCCTGACGGGACTCGACTGCGATATCCGCTGGCCGAACGACATCATGATCCGCGGACGGAAGTGCGCGGGCATCCTGGTCGAAATGGAGACGCAGGAAGAACGCGTTGCGCATGCCGTCGTCGGCATCGGACTCAATTTGAACTACCGGCGGTTCGGCGCCGACCTGGCCGATTCGGCGACTTCGCTGCTGCTGGAGACGGGGCTCCGCTACGAGGCCGGCGACGTTTTGCAGCCGCTGCTGGATGCGCTGCGCGACTATTACGAAATCTATCTGGAGCGGGGCAAAGAACCCATACTCGAAGCGTTCGTCAAGGCTTCGAGCTACGTTTCGGGCCGGCGGGTGACGGTGACCGGCAGCGGCGGCGGCGCGGCGGACCGCCGCGGCGTTACCGCCGGACTCGACGCGAACGGTATGCTTTTGTTGAGAGACGACGCCGGACGGGTCGAGCCGGTACTGGCCGGCAGCGTGCGTCTCGATGAAACGGAACGGCGGGGCGATGCTGCTGGCGGTTGACATCGGCAACACGAATCTGACGCTGGGGCTGTTCGACGGCGCCGAGCGGGTGGCGGATTGGCGGCTCAAGACGGATTCCGCCCAGACCATCGACGGCTGGGGCGTGCTTTTTCGCAATCTTTTCGCGCTCGATTCGCTCGACATAGCCAAGGTGGACGGCATGATCGCAGCCTCGGTGGTTCCCCAGGCGGGCGCCGCGGTCGAAGGCATGGCCGCGCGCCATCTGGGACTGCGCCCGCTGCACGTCGACTCGAATACGCCGACGGGAATCGCCGTCAACGTCGATTATCCGGAGGAAGTGGGCGCGGACCGCATCGTGAACGCCGCGGCCGCGGCGGAAAAATACGGCTGCCCTTGCGTCGCGGTCGATTTCGGTACGGCGATCACGCTGGACGCCATTTCCGCGCGGCGGGAATACCTGGGCGGCGCCATCTGTCCGGGCATCGGCATTTCTTCCGAGGCGCTGTTTCGGCGCGCGGCGCGGCTGCCGCAAGTCGAGTTGCGCAAGCCCGACGGCGTGATCGGCTCGAATACCGCAGCCGGGCTGCAATCCGGCCTTTACTACGGCATGTTGGGCATGATCGACGGCATTCTCGAAAAGATGACCGCGCAGTTGGGGCCGGGCGTGCGCGTCGTCGCAACGGGCGGTCAGGCGGAGACGCTGGCTCCGGCTTCCGCATACATCCAGGTCGTGGACGATTACCTGACGCTGGAAGGGTTGCGCTTGATCTGGGAACGCAACCGGGGCTGACCTCCTCTGCAGATGCCCGCTCCATACGGCCGCTCGCTCGCATTGGCCGCCGATCTCTATCAACTGACGATGGCCTACGGCTATTGGCGCGAGGGGATCGCCGAGCGGGAAGCCGTTTTCCATCACTACTTTCGACGGGCGCCCTTCGGCGGCGCGTTTGCGGTTGCCGCGGGATTGGCGGCGGCCGTCGAGTGGCTGCGCGAGTTCCGCATCGGCGCCGACGACCGGGAATATCTGGCGGCGCTGACGGGAACGGACGGCAAACCGCTGTTCTCCGGCGAATTCCTGCGTTATCTGGCGGCGCTCGAGTTTCGCTGCGATATCGACGCCGCGGCGGAAGGAACGCTCGTCTTCGCCCAGGAGCCGCTGGCGCGCGTGCGCGGGCCGCTGCTGCAATGTCAATTGATCGAGACGGCGTGGCTCAACATCGTCAACTTTCAGACGCTGATTGCGACGAAGGCCGCGAGGATTTGCCTGGCTGCGGACGGCGACCCGGTGCTGGAGTTCGGCCTGCGGCGCGCGCAGGGACTGGACGGAGGGTTGAGCGCGAGCCGGGCCGCCTACATCGGCGGCTGCGCGGCGACCTCGAACGTCGTTGCCGGCAAGCTCTACGGCATTCCCGTTCGAGGCACGCACGCGCACAGTTGGGTGACGGCCTTCGACAGCGAGCGGGAAGCCTTCGACGCTTACGCCCGCGCGATGCCCAACAACTGCGTGTTTCTGGTGGATACCTACGATACCCGCGAGGGACTCAGAAACGCGGTTGCGGCGGCGAAAAAACTTCGCGAGCGGGGTCATGATCTGGTCGGCGTTCGTCTCGATTCGGGCGATCTGGCCGCGCTTTCGATTGAAGCCCGCCGCCTGCTGGACGAGGCGGGCCTGGGCAAGGCGGCGGTTGTCGCCTCGAACGATCTGGACGAGCGGCGCATCGCCGCGCTCAAGTCGCGGGGCGCGCGCATCGACACATGGGGAGTCGGCACGCGCCTGGCGAGCGGCGGCGGCGAAGGCGCGTTGGGCGGGGTGTACAAGCTCTCCGCGCTGCGCGGCGAGGACGGCGGGTGGCGGGGACGGGTCAAGCGTTCGGAGGACGGCGCAAAGCAATCGCCCCCCGGAATGCTGCAAGTCCGGCGGTACTTCCGCGGAACGCGCCTGGATTTCGATCTGATCTACGACGAGTTGCAGCCGCCCCGCGGCGCTTGGCGGGGAACGGACCCCGAAGCGGGCGCGTCGGACGAGCGCATCGATACGGATCGGCCATACGAAAACCTGCTTGCGCCGGCGCTGCGCCGCGGGGTTCCGGCGGCTCCGCCCGTTCCTCTGGAGGAATCGCGCACGCGGCTGCGGGCGCAGCTTGCGCGATTGCCCGAGGCGTTTCTCTTGCCGGACGCCGCCGCGAAGTTTCCGGTGCTTTTCGAGCGCGGCCTGCTCGAACGACGCAAACGGCTTGCCGCGGCCGCGGGCGGGCGGTGATCCGGCTTCGAGCGGACAGTCGATTCGGGTTGGCCGGCCGTTTGGTTTGGGTCGGCGGCGGCGTCAGTCCGCGGCGTCGAGTTCCGGCATGTTCTCGCGGAAGATGCCGATGTCTTTGTCGCCGCGTCCGGAGAGATTGACGATGAACGCCTGCCCTTTGGCTCCGGGGGCGCGATTGATCGCCTCGGCGACGGCGTGGGCGGATTCGAGGGCGGGAATGATGCCTTCGAGCCGCGACAGCGTCTGCGCCGCTTCGATGGCTTCGCCGTCGCTGCAAGAGGTGTATTCGACGCGGCCCAGGTCGCGCAGCCAAGCGTGCTCGGGGCCTATCGAGGCGTAATCGAGGCCAGCGGAAACCGAATGCGTGGGCGCGATTTGGCCGTCGTCGTCCTGCAGGACGTAGCTGCGCGTACCCTGCAGCACGCCCGGCAGGCCGCCGGAGAAACGGGCGGCGTGTTCGCCCAGTCCCGCGCCGCGGCCGCCGGCCTCGACGCCGACCATGCGCACGGATGCATCGCCGAGGAAGGGATGGAACAGGCCGATGGCGTTGCTGCCTCCGCCGACGCAGGCAATCAGCAGGTGGGGCGGCTTGCCGTTGGAGGCGTCGAGGAACTGCTGCCGCGCCTCGATGCCGATCACGGACTGAAAATCGCGCACCATCATCGGGTAGGGATGCGGTCCCAGCGCCGAGCCGAGCAGGTAATGAGTCGTCTCGAAATTGGCTGCCCAATCGCGCATGGCCTCGGAGATGGCGTCCTTGAGCGTGCGGCTGCCGGTATCGACGCCGCGCACCTCGGCGCCCAGCAGCCGCATGCGAAAGACATTGAGCGCTTGGCGGCGCATATCTTCCGCGCCCATGTAAACCGTACAGGGCAGGCCGAACAGGGCGCAGACCGTCGCCGCGGCGACGCCGTGCTGTCCGGCTCCGGTTTCGGCGATGATGCGGCTTTTGCCCATGCGGCGGGCGAGGATGGCTTGTCCGAGGCAGTTGTTGATCTTGTGCGCCCCGGTATGCAGCAGGTCTTCGCGCTTGAGGTAGATCTCGGCGCCGCCCAGATGTTCGCTCAGGCGCTTGGCGTAGTAGAGCGGCGTGGCCCGGCCGGCGAACCGCCGCAGCAACTCGTCCATTTCCGCATGGAAAGCCGGGTTGTTTCTGCTCTCGCGGTAATGCGCCTCGAGTCGGTCGAGCGGCGCGGTCAGGATTTCCGGCACATAGCGGCCGCCGTATGCGCCGAAGCGTCCGAGGGCGTCGGGCAGATTGTGCGCCGTTGCGTCGGCGGCGGACAAGGGGGCGGGCGATGACATGGGGGAACCCGCGCGCGCCTACTTGCGCCCGGTTTTGCCGTCGATGGAAAATGGGCCGGGGCCGTTGGCCCAGAGAAAGAGCAGCACGAAGCAGAAGATGACGGCGAGCTCGCCTCTGTTCATGATGGGCAGGAAGCTGCGGTGTCCATGCGCCATCCAGTAGGCGGCGGCCATCGTGCCCGAGCAGATGAAAGAGGCGGGGCGGGTCCAGAGGCCGATCAGGATCAAGAGGCCGCCGAAAAACTCGATCGGGCCGGCCAGGGCGTGGAGACTGAAGCTCCAATTCGCTTCCTTGCCCAGGACGCCGAAGAGTTTCTGCGCGCCGTGGGGGATGAGCAGGAAGCCCATCATGATGCGCAGCGCGGCGTGCGCGAAGCCCGCGTATCTCGAACCGAAAGCCATTTCAATTTCCCCTTGTCGAGCCGCCGGCCGGCGCGCGGCCGCGGAGCCTTGCCTCATGGTAGCCGATCATGGATAGTGAATAGTAGATACGGCCATAGTGGGCCCTTAGCTCAGCGGTTAGAGCTGCGGACTCATAATCCGCCGGTCGTAGGTTCGAATCCTACAGGGCCCACCATTCGCCGGCGAAACGGCGCGCGCACATGCGGCGGACTGACGGCCGACGGCGTCTATTCGCTCGGTTCGCCGCGGGGCAAGGCGCGCGCGGTCCGGTCGGCCGCTTCGTCCGGCGCGCGGTGTTTCGGAAGTACGGCGCGGAACAGCCTCCAGGCGCCGAAGGCAATCACCAGCAACGGCCAGAAGGGCAGTACTTCGGCGAGCGCCCAGATGCCGAGCGCATGGAGCAGGAAAACGACGCCGAGGACGATCCAGGCCACGCTGCCGGCCATGCTCGGCGCGCCGCCGAAGAGCAATTCGACGACGCCGGAGAACTCGCTGACCGGCTCGCCGCGCTGGAGCGTGCGGGCGGTGCGCACGGCTTCGAACGGCTGATACAAAATCAGAAAAACCATCAACGGCACGAGCAAGCCGTACAGTTCCTGGACTTTTCCTTCGACGACTACCGTCAACAGGCTGCCGAACATCAGCACGTGGATGAGTCCCTTGACGTACTGGCCGTTGTAAACCGCGCCCAGTCCCGGGACGATGCCGAGCAGAAAGGCCAGCAAGGCGGAAGGCGCCTCGTCGAGGACGGGGGGACGGGATGGCGCCGCGGCGGACCCGGCCGCGCCGGGCAATTTCGCGAAACAATCGCGGCAGTAGGGAACGCCCTGCCGCACTCGGCGGGTTTCGGCGGTCAGAGCGGCGCCGCATTGCCGGCAGAATCCCGACTCGGGGAGCGCCGGCGCCGCGCTACCGCTCATCGGCGCCCTCCTGTTGCGGCTCTGGGCCGGGTTGTTCCATGAAGTCGGTTTGCAGCTTGTACACCGTCAGGACGGCGTCGTAGAATTCGGCGGCGTCGTTGCTCACGGCCTTGATTTTCGACTCGATGCTTGCGGCAACGGCGGCCGCGGAAAATTCGCCGTCTTGCCGCCCCTGCCAGATGTTGCGCGCCTGGAAGGTCAACATCGAAAACGACAGCGCCGCGGCGGCCATGCTCATGGTGAAGCGCGGCTGCAGGATGGGGCCGAACAGCGGTCTGAAGAACCTCGCCGCCCGGTTGTCTTGCGGCGAGCCGGCGGCGAGCGGCGCGCTTCCGGCGTATCCGATGGTGTCGTGGATGACGGCGGCGACGAGCGAGGCGGGGGCCTCGACCGCGGGGGCGCGGCGCAGCGTCCGGGCGGCGGCTTCCGCATCGGCATGGAAGGCGGCGCAGGCGGGGCATTCCAGCAGGTGCTCTTCGACGGCGCGGCGCTCGTCGAAGCTCAGCGCATCGTCGATATAGGCGCAAAGCTGCGCTTCGCAGCCTCGGCACTTTGCGGCGCCCCCGGTCATGCTTCGTACCCCAACGCGCGCAGTTGCCTGGCGAACTCGCGGCGCCCTCTGCTGATGCGCGATTTCACGGTTCCTTCCGCAACGCCGAGCGTCGCCGCGATTTCGCGGTATTCCATTTCCTGGATGTCGCGCAGGATGACCGCCTCGCGAAGGTCGGGGGACAACTTCGACAGCGCGGCCTGCAACAGATCGTTCGCTTCACGCGCCCGCAGCGTGTTGTCGGCCCGGCTGCCGATTCCCGATCGCTGTTCGAGCACTGCCGGCTTGTCTTCGAGCGGGTCGGCGAGGCGGTGCTTCTTGTTTCTGCGGTAGTCGTCGATCAGCAGATTGCGCGTCAGGCGCATCAGCCACGTGCGGAACCCGCCGGCTTTCGGGTCGTAGGCGTGGAGGCCGCGGAACACGCGGATAAAAACTTCCTGGGTCAGGTCGCGGGCGGTTTCGGCGTCACCGGTAAAGCGGTAGCAGGCCGCGTAAACCAACCGGGTGTGCTCGCGGACGAGGCGTTCCCAGGCTCTGTCGTCTCCGTCGAGGCACTCGGCCACCCATTGGGCGTCGCGCTCCATGCGTTGCTTCAACGCCGCTTGGGAGCCCTCGGCCCGCGGCGCGGCGCCCCACAATTTCCCCCAGACTTCGGACATTGCGTCAACAGCCATCGTTCTACCACTTTCCATGAAATAGTAACGGCGGCGACGTGGGAAAGTTCACACGCGGACCGGGAAAATTTCGGATTCGGTCGGAAATGTCCGTGAGCACGGCATGGGCGCTATGCTTGACTTTGAAGCCAAGCCGTCGGTACGCGCGCCGGCGGCATCTCTATGTCGTCTCCCAAAAGCCGCTGGAAGGGCCGGATTTTGGCCGCTGCCGCGGCCGCGGCGGTTTGTTGGGCGGTCATGCGCAGCCCCCAATGGCGGGCTTTCGAGTGGGGCGCGTTCGCGGCAAGCTTCCGGCAGCTTCAATGGGGCTGGCTGCTGGCTTCCGTCTGCTGCGTGTTTTCCGCGCATGCGCTGCGGGCGGCCCGTTGGGTGCGCCTGATGAGTCCGATCCGGAGGAACGCGCGCTTTGCGGAAGTATTTTCCGCGACCGTGATCGGTTTCGGCGCCGTCGCCCTGCTTGGCCGGGCAGGCGAGTTCGTTCGGCCCTATCTCGTTGCCCGGCGGACCGGCGTCCCGGTCGCGGGGCAGATATCCATCTGGTTCGTAGAGCGGTTCCTCGATCTGTCGATCGTTCTCGTTCTGGCCGGCAGCGCTTTCGTTTCGCTGCAGCGGGCCGCCGACCTGGAGCTTGCCGCGTGGGCGCGGAGCGCGGGGCGGGCGATGCTTGGCGCGTCCGCGGCGGTATTCGCCGCTCTTTTCATTCTGCCGCCGTTCTTCGACCGGTTTCGGCTTGGGGCGCTGCGCTTGGCGCAGCCGCTGTCGGAGAAGTTTCGGGACAAACTGGGCGTCATGCTCGCTCGATTCGGCGAAGGGTTGCAGGGGCTGCGCGGCTTTGCGAGTGCCGCTCGAGTACTCGCGGCGAGCGTCGTGATGTGGCTGGTGATATGGCTGGCATTCGATTGCATGCTGCGCGGCTGTCTGCCTGACCGCTCTTTCGGCGTCTTGCAGATTTCCGCGTTCATGGGGCTGCTGATGGCCGGTTCGGTCGTGCAGGCCCCCGGCATCGGCGGCGGCATTCAGGTCGCCGCCGTGGCGGCGTTGACCGGCCTGTTCGGGGTCGATGAAGAGCCGGCTGCGGTTACGGCGATCGTGATCTGGTTGACGACGTTCATGCTGGCGGCGCCTCTGGCGCTCGCGCTGCTTGCGCGCCAAGGGCTTTCGCTGCGCGCTTTGCGTCAACTAGAATCGGAGAACGAGACCCGTTCCTCTGTGTCGTGACCTGTCCGTTCTGCGATTATCCCGATCATAAAGTCATTGACTCCCGCGAAAGCAAGGAGGGCAATGCGATTCGCCGCAGGCGCCACTGTCCCAACTGCAACCGCCGCTTTACGACCTATGAGCGGACCGACGAGATACCATACATGGTCGTCAAGAAAGACGGCCGCCGCGAGAAATTCGAGAGGCAGAAAGTGCTCAACGGCCTCTTGAAGGCCGTCGAGAAACGCTCGATTTCCATGGGCGACTTGCAGCGCATCGTCAACGCCGCCGAGACGATGGCGATGGAGTCTCCGGACCGCGAATGCCCCACGGCGAAAATCGGCGAGCTGCTGATGGCCAGGCTGCAAGCGATCGACAAGGTGGCGTACGTGCGTTTCGCCTCGGTGTACCGCGACTTCCAGGACGAAAAAGAATTCCTGAAAGAACTCGAAGGCTTGATCCGGCAAAAGAAAAGGGGCTGACTGTGCTAAACTGAAGGTCGTACTTCGGAGGAGGAGGCGTCTGCGTTTTGCGCGGCCGCCGAAAAAAGGGTTCGCATGCCCAAGAGAACGTTTCAACCCAATCGGCGCAAGCGCGTGAAGAAACATGGCTTCCGCGCGCGCATGAAGACTCCGGGAGGCCGCCGGATACTTGCGGCCCGCCGTGCAAAAGGCCGCAAACGACTCACGGTCAGCGACGAATAGCGCCGAGCGGAAGATTGTTGAGCGAAACGCGCAACGATTCCCCGCATCGCGGCGCATTCTGCGCCGATCCCGTTTCCAGAAGGTCTATCATGAAGGTTCCAGGTCAGCGTGCAGCCTGTTCACGGTATTCATCCGCGCCGCGGAAGACGATGCGCCTGCCCGGGTGGGCATTACGGTTACGCGCAAGGTCGGCGGCGCCGTTGTCCGCAACAGGGCGAAGCGGCTGTTGCGCGAGGCGGCGCGCAAGCACTGGGAGCTTTTTCCCGCCGGCCTGGAAGTCGTGCTGCATGCGCGGCGGGCGATTGTCGGCCGAAGCGGCGCGGAAGTAGAGGCTGAACTTGTCCGTCTGTTGCCGTACGCCGTCCGACGAGCGCTGCGCAAGTGAGCCGAGGTCGGCGGCCGCGAATCGAGACGGCCGGGCGCAGAGCGCCTGGCAGCGCGCCGCGGTGACGCTGCTGCTGCTCTACAAGACCGCGCTGTCGCCTTTGTTTCCTTCCGCGTGCAAGTTTTACCCGACTTGCTCGGCGTATGCCCGCGAAGCGGTAGAGCGCCACGGCGCGCGCCGCGGCCTGCTGCTGGCGATCAAGCGGCTGCTGCGCTGCCGCCCGTTTTCTCCCGGCGGAATCGACCCGGTTCCCGACAGCCCATTGCACGATGCCTGAGCCGAAATCGGAAGATCAATTCATCCAGCGCCAGATGCTCAAGGCCGCTGTGCTTTCGGCCGTGGTGATGGGCATCTACATCTATCTGGCGCCGCGCCCTGTTCCTCCCGACCCTCCCGCGGCAGCGGAATCGGCGCAAGTCGGCGAATCTTCGCCGGAAGGGGAGCGCGGGCGCGAAACGCGGCGGGAGCCGCCGCCGGACGCCGTTTCGCCCGCGGATGAAGCGCCGGGGGCGGCCGTCCGGGCGGAGAGCGAGCGGCAGGTCACGGTCGAGACCGACACGTTCACGGTTGCGTTCACCAATCGCGGCGCCGCGGCTCTCGGCTGGACGCTCACGGACTACGAAGACTCGTTGAATCAGCCTCTCGATCTGGTGCATGGGCAAGGCGCGGAGCGTTTCGGCAGGCCGTTCCGTCTCGTCGAGCCCGGCGGCGAGGCGATTGCCGGGGCGGACGATGCGCTGTTCACGTTCAATGAAGGCCCGGCCGTCAGGAAAGCTCCCGCGACGCTGCAATTCGAGTTTGCCGAAAACGGCCTCAGCATCCGCAAGACCTTCGAATTTCGGAAAGAAGGTTACGTCGTCGGCGTCGAGACGGAGGTGCTCGAGAACGGGCGCCCGCGGCGTCACCTGGTCGAATGGGGGGGCGGTTTCGGCGACACCGCTCAGGTGCAGGACTACGCCCACAGCCAGACGTTCTATTTCGACAATGGGGAGCTTGTGCGCAACGATGCGGGTGACGCCGAGGACGAGCGGTTGGCCAACTCCGGCCGGTACGCATTCGTCGGCATCGCCGATCTGTTTTTCGCCGCCGCCGCCATTCCGCCGGAGGGCGCGGAGATCGATCTCGAGACCGGCGCCGTCGAGATCGTTCCGGCGGGCGGCGAAGAGGGCGGGGAGCAGTTGTTCGCTTCCGCCGCGTTCGGCGGCGCGGACCGCAACCGTTTCGATTTCTACGTAGGGCCGAAGAGCCTGCAAGAGCTGGCCGCCGTCGAGCGCGTGGGTCCCGCGCTGCGCATGGTCGTCGATTTCGGTTTCTTCGCCTTCCTGGCCGAACCGATCTTCGCCATGCTGCGCTGGGTTTACGGCAACGTCACGCCGAACTGGGGCTGGAGCATCGTCGTCGTCACCGTCTTCATCAACTTCCTGCTGTTCCCCCTGAAGTACAAGAGCAGCAAGTCGATGAAACGGATGCAGAAGGTGCAGCCGCTGATCAAGCAGATCAACGACAAGTACAAGGGCCTGTCGATGCGCGACCCGAAAAAGGCCAAGCAGACCGAGGAGCTTCAGGCGGTTTACAAGAAATACGGCGTGAACCCGATGGGCGGCTGTTTGCCGATGCTGTTGCAGATGCCCTTTTTCTTCGCCTTCTACAAGCTGTTGACGGTGGCCATTGAAATGCGTCATGCCGATTGGCTTTGGGTTACCGATCTGGCGGCTCCGGAGACTTTGGCCATCCGCATCCTGCCCCTGGCCATGGTCGCCACCCAGTTCTGGTCGCAGGCGCTGACCCCGACGCCGACCGCCGACCCGACGCAGGCGAAGGTGATGAAGCTGATGCCGCTGATGTTCGGCTTCATCTTCTACCAGTTCCAGGCGGGACTGGTGCTATACTGGCTCACCAGCAACGTTGTCGGCGTGGGACAGCAGTATTTTCTGAATCGATTGCCCGTGGAGGAGATCAAGCTGGAGCAGCCGGCCCGCCGCGGCAAGAGGAAGAAAAAGCAATGAATTTTTCCTGCTGCATCGGCGTCGTTTCCCGTTCGTGATGTCGTCGATGAAATGGACCGTTGACGCTCTGGCGCCGAAGATCGAGGGTTTTCTCGAACCCGTGCTGGACGCCGCGGATTTCGATCTCGAGTACGACATTTACGAGGTCAAGGAGAAGTCGGCGTTCATCAGCCCGGATATCGCCGTGGACTTCTCAGGGGATGACGTCGAGTTGCTGCTCAACCAGCGGGGCGAATTGCTGCTTGCTCTGGAGCAATTGACGCTCGAAGCGCTGCGCATACCCCATGAAGACCGCTACCGCATCGTTTTCGACGCGAACGACTACCGCCTGCTGCGCATCGACGAGTTGCGGCTCAGCGCCGAAGCCGCGGCGGAACAGGCGGCGGCGAGCGGACGCCCGTTCGAGTTCGGGCCGATGACCTCGCGGGAGCGGCGCATCATTCACATTGCGCTGCGCGGCCGCGACGCCGTGACGACGCGGTCGGAGGGCGTTCCTCCGCGACGCTACGCCGTCGTTTATCCGAAGGGGTCGGAGCCGAAGTAACCCGCCGAGGAACCGGCTCCGCCGGGCCGTCAGCCTTGCCTCCGATCGACGCCAACCCGGACGCCGCGGGAAGCGGCGACACCATCGCCGCGCTGTCCACGCCGCCGGGCCGCGGCGGCATTGCGGTCGTGCGTATTTCCGGGCCGCGGGCGGCCGCGGTTGCGGCGTTGCTTGCCCCGTCGGTGAGACTCGCGCCGCGAACGGCCGCGTCCGGCAAGATCGTCGATGCCGACGGCCGCGCGGTCGATCGGGCGCTCGTCACGTTTTTCAAGAAACCCAACAGCTATACGGGCGAAGACGTCGCCGAAATTGCCTGCCACGGCTCGCTGCCGGTTGTGCGCTTCGTCGTCGAGCGGTCCGTGGAATTGGGCGCGCGGCTTGCCGAACCGGGCGAGTTCACCCGCCGGGCGTACCTCAACGGCCGGATCGACCTTGTGCAGGCGGAGGCCGTCCGCGATCTGATCGATGCGGCAACGCTCTATCAGGCGCGCGTTGCCGTCCGCCAAGTCGAAGGAGCGCTCTCGCGGCAGATACGTCCGCTCAAGAAACGACTCGTCGATTGCATTGCGCTGCTCGAGGCCGGAATCGATTTCGCCGAAGACGACGTCGATGTCGCTTCGGACAACCATATCCTGGAACGTCTGGCCCCCGTCAGGGAGGGCATTGCGCGGCTTGCGGAAGGCTTCCGGTTCGGCAAAGTCGTGCGCTCCGGCTTCAAGCTGGCCATCGTGGGGCGCCCCAATGTCGGCAAATCGAGCCTGTTCAACCGCTTGCTGCAAAGAGACCGCGCCATCACTTCGCCGACGGCGGGCACGACGCGCGACGCCATCAACGAAACGGCGTCTTTCGAGGGCATTCCGGTCGAATTGGTGGATACGGCCGGCATTCACGCAACCGGCGATGCGATTGAGGCCGAGGGGGTCGAGCGGTCGCGGCAGGCTATGCAGGAAGCGGATCTGGCGCTGGTCGTTTTCGATTTGTCGCAGCCGCTCCACCCGGCGGACGGCGAGTTGCGCAGCCGCGCCGGCCGGGCCTGCGAGACCCTGCCGGTCGGCAACAAGGCGGACCTGCCCGCGCGGCTCGAAACGGACGAGCCGCTGCTCCGCGTTTCGGCGAAAACAGGGGAAGGCATCGAGGCGCTGCGCCGCCGGATTCGCGGGGCCGCGCTGCCGGGACCGGATGCCGCCGATGACGGAACCTTCGTCACGAATATCCGTCAGGAAGCGTTGCTGCGCCAGTCCATGCAGGCGTTGGACCGAGGGGAAAAGGCGGTGCGCGGGCGCGTACCGCATGAGATGCTGCTGCTCGACCTTTACGAGGCGCTGCAAGCGCTCGACGGGATCACCGGAGCGACCACGCTGGACGATATTCTGGACAACATCTTCTCGACCTTCTGCATCGGAAAGTAGCGGCGCCGAGAGCGCCCCGCCGGAGGCGGCGCATGCGGGCGGCCGCCGGCCTTGCGCGGCTAAACTGGAGGGATGAAGGCGATTGTCCACGTTGCGCTCAAGAAGACCGTCCTCGACCCGCAGGGCCGCACGATTTCCGCGGCGCTCAACAGTCAGGGTTACGATGCGGTGCGCGACGTGCGTCAGGGCAAGTACTTCGAGATCGAGCTTGCCGAGGGACTCAACCGCGAGGAGGCGCAGGCGCAGGCCGTCAGGATCGCCTCGGACGTGCTGGCGAACCCGGTCATCGAGGAGTTCGCCGTCGCTATTCGCGAATAGATGCCCGGTTAACGCCGTTTCAGCGTCGGCCGCTCGTCTTCCTCTTCCTCGGTTTCGACGTCGATGTCTTCCGTGGAGATCGTTCCGCCGGCGCTGGTGCGGCGCAGACGCGGCCGGTTGGGGTCTTCCTTCTTGTCCTTGCGGTGCGCCGTCAATTGGCTGAGGCGGTCTTTGACCTGCAGAAATTCCGAGGTAGTCACCACGTATTCCGGCTTGCTGGGCAGGAGTTCGTCGATCGTCTTTTGACTTTTCCTGATGCGCGAGCCGTGCGGCGGGTGGCTTGAGAAAAGTTTCGACATCGTGCCGGGCCGGCGTTTCTCGTCGGCCAGCATCTTTTCGAAGAAATCGATGACCGAAGTGGGGTCGTAGCCGGCCTTGTAGAGGTACTGCACGCCCAGGAAATCGGCTTCGGATTCCATGCCGCGGGAGAACTTCAGGAAGCCCATGGGAATGGCGAAGCCGGCCGCTTGGCGAATGCCGAACCCGGTCCATCCGCCGATGAAGAGCAGCGGAATCGTGGCGAAGTTGACCAGTTGGCCTTTTGTGGCTTGGCGCGTTCCGTGGCGCGCGGCGACGTGGGCGATTTCGTGCGCCATCACGCCGGCTAGTTCCGATTCGCTTTCGGCGCGCAGCATCAGGCCGCTGTGAACGTAGAAGAACCCGCCGGGCAGGGCGAACGCGTTGACGACCTCGCTGTCGATTAGCTTGATGGTGAACGGAACCCTGGCGTCGGAGTTGCGCACCAGATTCTGCCCGACGCGGTTGACGTACTCGGCGATCACCGGATCATCGACAATTTTGGCGTGGCGCTCGATATCGTTGGCCATGCTCTTGCCGAGGGCGATCTCCTTTTCGAGCGAATAGAAGTTGACGCCCTTGCCGACGTTGCGCTCACCGATGGCTTCGACGTCTTCCTTCTTGTTTTTCGGGTCGCGTTTCTGGGCGCTGCGTTTCTCCTCGTTGGCAAGCGCGCCGGCGGGAACGACAAGCGCAAGAGCAAGCAGAGCGGCCAACGTTCGGTTGCGGCTAATCATGACTGTCGAATCCTCCAGCGAATTTCGCGGCTCCAATCCCGCATGATTAGTATAGCGCCGGTGGACGGCCCTTGAGCCCGGCGGGGCGGGGCTGTCCCGTGCGGTTGCATACGACGATGAACGTTTTGACGCTCAGAGAACAGTTTCCGGTTACGGAAAATTACATTTATCTCAATCATGCCGCGGTCTCGCCGCTGCCGAAATGTGCGGCGGAAGCGATGCGGGCGCAGATTGCCGGCGTTGCCGCGCAGGGCGTTCACGGGTTTCCGGGTTGGAGTGAAGATTACCGGGGGCTGCGCGCGGCGGCGGCCGAGACGATCGGTTGCGCGCCGGACGAGATCGCCATCGTCAAGAATACGTCCGAGGGCTTGTCGATCGCGGCCAACGGCCTGGACTGGAAACCGGGCGATATCGTCGTTTGCATGGAAGAAGATTTTCCATCGAATTTTCTGCCCTGGCGGGAGCTGCAAGCGCGGCGCGGCGTCCGCTTGCGCGGGTTGACGCTCGCCGGCGGCGCGCTCGACCTCGAGCGGATTGACGAAGCCTGCGCCGGGGCGCGCCTGCTGGCGCTGAGCTACGTCCATTTTCTTACCGGTTTCCGCCTCGATTTGCGGGCGGTCGGCGAGATATGCCGGCGGCGGCGGTGCCTTTTCGTGGTCGATGCCGTGCAGGGGATGGGCGCTTTTCCGATCGACGTCAAGCAGGCGGGAATCCATGCGCTGTCGGCTTCGGCGCACAAGTGGCTGCTCGGCCCCGAGGGCTGCGGCGTTTTCTACATCGACAGGGATTTCATGGACGACGTGGAGCCGATGGAGTTCGGCTGGAGCAACGTGCAGGGCTACGAAGACTATTGTCTCGACAGGGGCTTGCGGCCCGACGCCGGACGCTACGAATGCGGCACGCTGAATTCGGCGGGCTGCGCCGGCATGAGGGCTTCGCTCGAGTTCCTGAACGCGATTGGCTCCGAAGCGGCGGCCGGGCGCATCCATGCGCTCGTCGAGCGCTTGCTTGCGGGCGCTTTGAGCAAGGGCTATGCGGCCGCCGCCGAGCGCAGCCGCGCGGCCGGCTCGGGAATCGTCTCGATTCGCAAGCAGGGCATCGACTCGGCGAAAACGGTAAGAATGCTCTACGAAAATCGGATTTCGACCTCTTTGCGCATGGGGCGCATCCGCATCGCGCCCCATGTTTACAACACGAGCGCGGAAATCGACCGCCTGCTGGAGTTGCTGCCCTGATTGCGCGGGGGCGCGGGCCGCTCGGAATGCCGTTGTGCTCTACTCGAAGAAAAAGATGCGCGTTGCCGAGATCGCCTTTGCCGGTCTGATCGTTGCCGGTTTCGATGCCGCCGAGGGCGAAACGCTGGCGATCGAGAACCCGGAAGGCGGCGTGCATATCGTCATCGTTCCCGGCGAGAGCATCGACGTGAACGCCCAATCGCCCGGCAGGCCGATCACGAAAGAAGACGTTCGCGTCGAGAAAACCGGCGAAACGTACTTCATCGACGTGTTTCCCCCGGACCTGGCCGCGATCGACCTGTTCGCCCGCGTCCCTTACGGCTGGCCGATTTCGATCAAGACGATTTCGGGGAACGTCACGATCAACGGAAACGCCGTTTCCGTCCTGGTCGAAACCGGTACGGGCGGGGTCGCCATGGAGATTCCGATTCGCACGACGGCTCTATTCGTCAAAAGCGAGGAGCCGCCCGGCGCCTTGTCGCTGCCTGCCGGCAGCGGCTATCGGCAGGCAACCGATTCCTCGAAGGGGTTTCGCATCGAGACCGAGAAGGGCCGCGCAGGGACGATCGAAATTCAGGCTTTCTCGCCTGGTCGGATTGCCGTCAAGGATTATCTGCCCGAGCACAATTTCCAATGGGGCAGGCCGATGCCGCTTGAGCTTGCCCGCCCGATCCTGCGCGCGCTGCGGGCTCAGCAAAACCGAGCGGGGCCGGCCGGCCGGCGCCGCGTCATGGTTTCGCTCCGTGAGAATCCTCAAGCCGCCGGCGCCTGGCCCGCCGGCGCCGCGGTCGTCGAAAACGGGGAGCCCCGCCCCGTTATCGAAGTGCAGCCGGGCGGGGCCGGGGTCAACGTCGTTTTGATCTTTCAGCGGCTCCCCCAGCAGGGCTTTGGCGGGCCGGCGCCGCGCCGCGTCCGTGCGTTCCTGCAGAGGTTGATTGCCCGCGTTCGCGACGCCGACCGCATCGCCCTGATGCAGGCCGAGGGAGGATTCGCGAGAGTGCTTTCCAAGGCCTCGATCGACCGCGGCAAACTGCGGCAGGCGTATGCGGCCGCCGCTCGATCGGAGAGCATCAGCGAATTGTTGGCGGCAACCGTGCTGGCGCACAAGGCGTTCGAGCTTGACGATCTCGGCAAAAAAAACGCCGTCGTCGTTGTCAACGCGGTCGGCGGCTTCAACTGCATGACGCGCGTTCCCGACAAAGAGATCGCCGGCGCGGTCGAAGTGTTGGCGCGGAGCGGCGTAACGTTCTATTCCGTGGGCGGCGACTGCAAGGACTTCGAACGCCTGGCGAAGCTCTCGGGCGGACGCTCCATCGATCTCAAACCCGGCGGAGCGGAAGAAGCGGCCGACCGCTTGGCCGCCGATCTCGCCTCGCTGTACGCCGTAACCTACGATTCCAAAGCGCCCGCCGGGACGATGCCCGACCGCTTGGTTGTTAAAGTACAAGGGCGGAACCCGCGCGTGCGCCGCGGCCCCGCCGTTCCCCGCCCCCGATCGCCATAACGCCTCGTGCTTCTCGAATCAAGCGGCATTCGCAAATCGTTCGGCGGCGTTCATGCGCTTGTGCGCGGGGACATGCGCGTCGAGCCGGGGCAGGTTCACGCGCTGGTCGGTGAAAACGGAGCGGGAAAATCGACGTTGATGAAAATCGTCGCCGGCATGCATCGCCGCGACGGGGGAGAGATGCGTTTTCAGGGCGAGGCGGTCGATTTCGCCAGACCCGCCGAGGCCCACCGCGCCGGCATTGCCATGGTGCATCAGGAATCGCTGCTGGCGCCGCACCTGACCGTTGCCGAAAACGTGTTTCTCGGACACGAAATCCTGCGCGGGCCGCTGGCCGACCGCCGGGCGATGGAAGAGGAAACCGAGCGGTTGATCGACGAGCACCGCTTCCCTCTCGAAGCCGGCCGCCGCGTGGAAATGCTGAGTCCGGCGCAAAAGCAGCTCGTCGAGATTGTCCGCGCGCTGCGCAGCGACGCCTCGCTGTTGATCTTCGACGAGCCTACGTCTTCGCTTTCCGAGGCGGAGACTGTCGAGGTGTTCGAGATCGTCCGCCAATTGCGCGCCCGCGGCAAGGGCATCATCTACATCACGCACCGCCTGGTCGAGCTGGACGAAATCGCCGATCGCGTCACCATCCTGCGCGACGGCGAAACCGTGCATTCCTGCCCGCGCGCGGAGATCTCGACACAAGAGATTGTGCATCACATGGTGGGGCGCGAAGTCTCGGCGATTTACGAGCGCGGCAGGCTTGCGCCGGGCAAGGTCAAGCTCAAGGTCGATCTGCCCGGCGCGCAGTTCGAGATCCGCGCCGGCGAGATCGTCGGCGTCGCCGGGTTGATGGGCGCCGGCCGCACCGAGTTGTGCCGGACGCTTTTCGGCGTCACGCCGGCGCACGAGGGTTCGATCGAGGTCGATGGAGAGAAACGGACGATCGATTCGCCGCGCGGCGCGGTGGCCGCCGGCGTCGCTCTGGTTACCGAAGACCGGCAGCAAACCGGGTTGGCTCTCGATCTGCCGATACGCGCCAACGTCACCATGGCCAATCTCGATGCGGTTTGCTCCGCCGGGATGGTTCAATCCGCAGCGGAGGAAAAGGTCGCCGAGAGCTACCGCGCGCGTCTGCGCATACGCGCCGGATCGATCCGGCAGCGGGCGCGTCAACTCAGCGGCGGCAACCAGCAGAAGGTCGTCATCGCCAAATGGCTGTTCCGCGATACCGGCGTAGTGCTTTTCGACGAACCCACCCGCGGCATCGACGTCGGCGCCAAAGCGGAGGTCTTTCGCTTGATGGAGGAAATGGCCGCCGAAGGCAAGGCGCTGCTGATGGTCAGCTCGGAACTGCCCGAGTTGCTGCAGGTCGCCGACCGCATCCTGGTCATGCGCAACGGCGCCGTCGTTGCCGAGCTTCCCCGCGAGACGACGCAGCAGGAAATCATGCATCATGCGGCGGTGGGCGCGTAAGGTCAAGGAATACGAAATGAAATTCCAAAGCGGAATGCTGCAGCGGCTGCTGCCCTTTTTCAGCCTCATTGCGCTTTTCCTCATCCTGTCGATCGCCTCGCCGTATTTCCTGACGGCGACCAACCTGTCGAGCGTCGTGCGGCAAACGGCGGTGATCAACATCATGGCGCTGGGCATGACTCTGGTTATCGTTTCCGGCGGAATCGACTTGTCGGTCGGTTCGATTCTGGCCTTCGCCGGCGTCATCGGCACGATGACCATGGTCGGCAGCGGATCGGTGCTGCTGGGCATCGCCGCCGGAGTGTTTTCCGGCTTTGCCTGGGGGTTCTTCAACGGCTTCATGATTACCGGCCTGAAAATCCCGCCGTTCATCGTGACGCTGGGCGCGATGGGCATCGTGCGCGGCCTGACGCTCGTCGTTACCGACGGCCTGCCCGTGGTCGGGCTGCCCAAGGAGCACAGCTTTCTCGGCGAAGGGACCGTCGGCCCGGCGCCGTTCGTCTTGATCGTGCTCGTCGTCTGCGCCGCAATCGTGCATGCGGCGCTGCATTCCACCAAGCTCGGGCGCTATACCTACGCCATTGGCAGCAACGAGGAAGCCGCGGTTTACGCCGGCATTCCGGTCGGCCGTTACAAAATCGCAATCTATGCCATCAGCGGCATGTTGACCGGCCTGGCGGCCATGATCGAGACTTCGCGGCTGATGACCGGACAGCCCACGGCCGGCGTCGCCTACGAGCTTCAGGTCATCGCCGCCGTCGTCATCGGCGGAGGCAGCCTGACCGGAGGCGAGGGCACGGTCATCGGCACGCTGATCGGCGCATTCATCATGGGGCTGTTGGCGAACGGCAGCGACCTGCTCGGCGTCAACCCCTACTGGCAGCAGGCGATCATCGGCGCCATCATCATCGCCGCCGTAGCCCTCGACGAAGCCCGCAAGCGCCGCTTCGCGGCGTAGCGCCGCGCGTCTATTCTTCGAGCGAGAAACGCACGATTTCGTTGTCGTTGCGGATAATCATGTGCCGGTTGGCGTAGGCCGGATGCGTCCAATGCACGGCGCCCAATTCCCGGCGCCGCCTCAGCGGGTTCGTCGCTTCCATCACCCGCGCGCGGTCGATTTCCTCGTAACCTTGCGGGCTGAACCGGGCGATGATCAGGTCGCCGCGGTCGTTGTTGATGAAGTAGCGGTCGCCGTTGCGCACGATTTGCCCCGAAGCCCAGCGGGCGTTTTCTTCGGTCAGCGCGAGGCTTTCCCAAACGCGCTTGCCGCTGCGGGCGTCGAGGCAGCGCAGGTGTCCGTAACTGCCGATGCCGTAGATGTAATCGCCTGCGGCTACCGGCGTCGTCACCAGCGAGTGCAGGCCGTCGGTGTCGATTTCGCTGTCGCTGCCGCCCTTCCAGATCAACTCGGCCGCCGGACGGTCTTCGAGCAGCCGGTACATGCGCGAGCCGTTGTAGAAGGCCGAAACCAACAGGCCGTGCTTGCTCAAAACCGGGGTCGCCACGGTCAGGCCGGCCTGAATCTTGAAAGGCTGCCGCCAGTAAACCTGCCCGGTTGCGGGGTTCAGCGAGGCCACGTCGGTCGGATGCCAGACGATCAACTGCCTGACTCCGCCCGCCTCGAAAATAATCGGGGGATCGTAGCCCGGCTCCGAAGAAGCGTCGAGCGCCCGCCAGATTTCCTGGCCGGTCATCTTGTCGAAGGCAACGACTTTTGCGTCCGGCGAGCCGCCGACCAGCGCAATCAGCCGCGGCCCATCGACCAGCGGGGCGGCGACGAAACCCCAGGTCGGCAGCTCGGCGTCGTAATCGCTGCGGTAATCGCGGCGCCAGATTTCCTCGCCGTCCGCCGCGCGCAGGCACAACAAATCGCCCATTGCTCCGAGGACGTAAACCCGCTCGCCGTCCGCGGTCGGCGTGGCCCGCGGGCCGAGACTGTACTGCAGGCCGCTGTAATCGACGGCCCATTCCTTTTGCCACAGCAGCTTGCCCGTGCTCTCGTCGAGGCAGAGAACCCGTTCGGTTCCGCCGCGGCCCTCTCCTCGGCGGTAGTCGGTGACGAACACGCGGCCGTTCGCGACGGACGGGCCGGCGTAGCCGTTGGCGATGGGCGCCGTCCAGACGCGCCGCGGTCCGCCCTCCGGGAATTTCTGCAGAATGCCGGTTTCGTTCCAGACCCCCAGCCGGTCTTTGCCGCGCCATTGCGGCCAGTCCTCGGCGTGCAGAACGATGGTTGCGAGCAAGAACGGGAGTATTCGCATCATGTCCCAACTATTGTAGAAGCCCGCGGGGGGGCGGTTACGGAGCCGCTACAATACCCGTTCATGCCACAATCGGCGGGCGCGGACGAGCGCCCCGATCTCAAGCGTCTGGGCGCCGCCGCCCTGTTCGGGCTTGCCGTTTATCTGCTGGTTCCGCGCCCGCAGAGCGTCGCCCCGGAAGGGTGGCGTCTGCTGGCGGTTTTTTCCTCGGCGATTGCCGGGCTGGCGCTGCGGCCGATGTCCGGCGGCGCGGTCGTTCTGCTGAGTCTGACCGCCGCGGCGTTATCGGGCGCGCTGACGATCGAACAAGCGGTTTCAGGCTACGGGGCTCCCGCCGTCTGGCTCGTCGTCGGCGCTCTGTTGATCGCCCGCGCTTTGATCGAAACCGGTCTGGCGCGGCGCATCGCCCTCTGGTTCGTGCGGCATTTCGGTTCGCGTTCGAACGGCATCGCCTACGCGCTGATCTTGAGCGACGTGACCCTGGCGACCATGATTCCCTCGAACACGTCCCGCGCGGGCGGCGTCATCATGCCGATCACGCGCAGCCTCGCGGAGCTTTACGGCTCGTTGCCGGCCAAGACCGCGGGATTGCTGGGAACCTTTCTGATGGCCGCGGTCTATCAGGGCGAAGTCGTCGCCAGCGCGATGTTCCTGACCGGGCAGGCGGGCAACTTCATCGCCGCCGACGCGGTGAAATCCCTCGCCGGCTACGAATTGTCGTGGGCGCGGTGGGCGCTGGCCGGCATCGTGCCCGGGTTGGTGAGCATCGCCGGACTCGTCTGGATCGTCTCCCGCCTGCTTCCCCCGGAAATCCGGCACACGCCCCGCGCCACGGAGTTCGCCGCGGAAGAGATCGCCAAGATGGGCGCCATGGGCCGCAGGCAGTGGATCACCGTCGGCGTTTTCGCCGGCGTTTGCAGTCTGTGGATCACCTCGACCGTTCATTCGATCCCGGTGGCCGCGGCTTCGCTCGCGGGGGCGGCGGTGCTGCTCGTCAGCGGCGTACTGCGCTGGAACGACGTCGTCGGGCAGGCTTCCCTCTGGGACATCTTCATCTGGTACGGAGGCGTCATCGCCCTGGGCAACGCCCTGACCGACGCGGGGGCGCCGTCCGCCTTCGCAGACGCCGTCGGCGGGATGCTGGGCGAGATGCGCTGGCTGCCGCTGCTGGCCGTCGTGCTGCTGGTCTATTTCTACGCGCACTACGGGTTGGCCAGCATCACCATGCACATGTTGACCATGCTGCCGCCGTTTCTGCTCTTGCTGCTGGCGCGCGGCGCCCCGACGGGTTTGGCCGTGTTCCTGTTCGCCTGCCTGGCCAACCTCTCCGCCGGGCTGACGCATTACGGCACCGTGCCGTCGCCGATTTTCTTTTCGCAGGGCTACGTGAGCTTCGCCGACTGGTGGCGCGTGGGTTTCCTGGTTTCGCTCTGGAACCTGCTCGTCTGGTGTACGGCCGGCGCGGCCTGGTGGAAACTCATCGGCATCTGGTAGCGCGGGCGGCGCGGCTCAAGACCCGGTTTTGCGATTCCAAAGGCGATGTAAGGTCCCGCAGGCAGCCAAGTAAGGTTGGAACAAGCAGGCGAGGTGTAGGCGGCCGGCTGCCGTCGGTAGGGATTCGCCCCGTGCGGCAGAAAGAGCTTCATGCCGGGATTGTTCGCCTAATGCATGCCTACGTTCACTTGGCTGAAGCCTTGCGGCCGGCGATCTCGTCCCGGATTTGGCGTTTGGCGAACTTGCCCGAGGCGATGCGCGGCAACGGTTCCTTGCGAAAATAGATGCGGCTCGGCACTTCGAAGCCGGCCAAGTGTTTTTTCAACTCTTCCTGAAGCTCCGCGGCGCATAACCGAGCATCGGGTTCGGGTACGACCACCGCCGCCAAGTCTTCGCCCAGCCTTTCGTCGGGCAGGCCAACGGCCGCGGCTTCGGCCACCCCGGCGCATTTGTAGAGCGCGTCTTCGACGGAGCCGCAACTGATGTTCTCGCCGCCGCGGATGACGATATCCTTGATGCGGTCAACGAAGAACACGAAATCCTCTTCGTCGATATAGGCGATGTCGCCGGTTTTGAGCCAACCGTTTTCGAAAGCCCGCGCCGTGGATTCGGGCTTGTTCCAATAGCCGCGAATAACCGACGCGCCGCGAATCCACACCTCGCCGGGCTCGCCTCTGGGGACGTCTTTGCCGTCGGGTCCGACGAAACGCATGTCGAGCACGGCGGAGCAGCGGCCGCTGCTGTTGGGCCGCTGCAGATAATTCTGATTGCGGATGAGAGTGCCGATTGCGTTGGTCTCGGTCATGCCCCAGCCGGTGCCGGGCATAGCGTTTTCCAGCACTTCGACGGTTTCGAGCACCTGCTGAGCCGGGCGGTGCGCGCCTCCGCCGCCGATGCCGAGCAGGCTGGGCAGCGCCCGCCCCTGTTCCCGCGCGGCGCGGATGAGGTCGCCGGTGATGGTCGGCACGGATGTGAAATGCGTAATCTTTTCCCGCTCGATGGTATCGAGAGCTTCCCCGACGTCCCATTTATGCATCAGCGTAAGTCGGCGCCCGGCGCGCAGGCCGCCGAGCAGGCAGACGTGGCTTGCGGTGACGTGGAAGAACGGGATCGAAACCAGCATCCGATACTGCACTTCGGTCGGCTCGACCGGCGGCGCGACGTTGGCCAGCTTGCTCGCTGCGCGGCCTTCGAGTTCCCACGACATCAGCGCATGGATGGCGTTGCGGTGCGTGGAGGCCGCCCCTTTCGGGCGTCCGGTCGAGCCCGACGTGTAGAGCATCATGGCGTCGTCGTCGGGGTCGCATTCGACCGCGGGCAACGGGCATTCGCCGGACTGCGCGATCGCTTCGTCGAAAACCGCGATGCGCTCGGTCGGCCGCCGCGGCGTTCTGACGGCGACCGCCGGGACGCCCAGGTCGGGCAAACGGCGCTCGATCCTCTGCAGCCGCTCCTCGTCGATGAGCAGCGCCTTGGCGCCGCTGTCCTTGAGCCCGTATTCGATTTCCTCGCCGCTCCACCAGCCGTTGAAGGCGACGCTTACCGCGCCGAGCGAGATCGGGGCGAAGAACGAGATAGCCCACTCGGGGTAATTGCGCATGCAGACCGCGACGCGGTCGCCGCGTCCGACGCCGAGCCGCTCGCGCAGGAAGCGGGCGAGCGCGGCGGTTCGGCGGCGAACCTCGTTGAAGCTGTACTCCTCGCCGCGGTAGCGCAGGTAAATCAACTCGCCCCACTGTTCCGAGGCGGTCAGCAGATCGACCAGACTGCCGGGCGCGTTCCTGAAAACACGGCAGACCTGCCCGCCGCGAACGGTTTGCTCGACGATTTCGTAGTCTTGACCTGGAGCGGTCAACTCGGCGATGGCTTGCCAGTGTTCGGCCGCGGACATTTTCGAAAACGCTCCATTGTGGCATTTTCAGGCGCGGAGTTTCATCGGGGGCGGCAAGGCCGGCGGCGCGTCCGCCGCGGAAGCGGCTTTTGCCGCGGGCCGTTACCGCTCGTCTTCGATCGGGTTGGCGAGCACCCCGATTCCCGAAATCTCGACCTCGACCCGGTCTCCGGCTTTCATGAAGACCGGAGGCTTGCGCGCCTTGCCCACTCCCCCTGTCGTGCCGGTGGAAACGACGTCGCCGGGATGCAGCGGGAAGACGACCGAGAGATAGTGAATCAGATAGGGGACGTCGAACAACAGATCGCAAGTGGGCGCGCGCTGCATGACGCGGCCGTTGAGGCGCGTTTCGAGCGTCAGCGCGCCCGGGTCGGGTATCTCGTCGGCGGTGACGAGCCAAGGGCCGAACGCGCCCGAGCGCCAGAAATTCTTTCCCGGCGTGAACTGGTGGGTGTGCGCCTGGAAGTCGCGAATGGAGCCGTCGTTGTAGCAACTGTAGCCCGCGACGTGGTCGAAGGCGCGCTCGGGCGGGATGCGGCGTCCCGGCCTGCCGATGACGAACGCCAACTCGCCCTCGTAATCGTATTGCTCCGATTCCTTGGGCCGAATCATCGCCTCGCCGTGCCCGACGTGGGAATCGGGATGGCGGACGAACAGCGCCGGATACGCGGGCAGGGTGCGGCCCGTTTCCTCGATATGGGTCTTGTAGTTGAGGCCGATGCAGACGACGCGGCCGGGGTCGAGAACCGGCGGCAGCAGCCGGATATCGTCGAGGCTGAAATCCGGGCCGTGCGCCGCGGCCCGTTCGCGGAGATCGTCGAGCGCGCCGGCGCGAAGAGCCGCTGCCAGACTCGGCAGGCGCTCGCCGAAGCGGGAGCCGAGATCGACGACGCCCCCGCGAACGCAGGCGCCGTAGCCCTGCCGGCCGTCGCGCGTGTAGCTGAGCAGCTTCATCGATCCTCCGCTTCGAGTACGCGGCTGATGAATGCGTCCGCGGAGCCGAGAGAGTTGACCGGGTCGCGCAGGCGGCCCCAATCGACGGGGGCGGCGCACGAAGCCCGCAAGACTTCGATCAGGCCGCGTCCCGAGGCCGAGGCTTCGCGGCAGGCCTGGGAAACGAGCGCCTGCGCCTTTTCGAGCGGCATGTGCGCGGCCAGCGCGTATGCCGAGGCCTCGGCGAGCAGCAGCCCGCCCGCTGCTTCGATATTGCGCCGCATCTTTTCCACGCGGACGTCGAGTGCGCCGGCAATGGTTGCGGCATGGCGCAGGGCGGTTCCGGCTAGGATCGTCATTTGCGGCAGCAGCAGCCATTCGGCGGTCCAGCCCGCGCCTCCCCGCTCGTGTTCCTGCAGCGCCGCCTGTTGCATCGACGCCGACAGCCCGGCGTTCACCGTCGCCGCCGTGACGAGGATTTCGCTGAGCACGGGGTTGGACTTCTGGGGCATCGTGCTCGAACCGCCGCCGCTGCCGTCGTCCGCCTCGGCAATCTCGTCTTGAGCCAGCAGCGCAAGGTCGCGGCCGATTTTGCCGGTCGAGGCCGTCACCAAGGCAAGCCAGGCGGCCGCCTCGCCGAAGGAGTCGCGCTGGGTATGCCAGGGCATCGGCGGCAGGCCGAGGTCGAGTTCCTTCGCCAGGGCTTCGCTTACGGCGATCCCGCGGTTGCCGAGCGCCGCGAGGGCGCCCGCGGCGCCGCCGAACTGCACGACGAGCAGGCGCGGGCGCAACTCGGCGAGGCGCCGTCGGTGGCGCTTGAGCGGCGCGGCCCATCCGGCGACTTTCAGTCCGAAGGAAATCGGCACGGCCTGCCGCCAACGGGTGCGCCCGGCCATGACCGTTGCGCGGTGCGCCTCGGCATGTTGCGAGAGCAGAGCGATGGTTTTCTCCAGCCGCGCGTCAAGGCCGGCCAGAGCCTCGCGCAGGCGGATGACCAACGCGCTGTCGACCGCGTCCTGGGAAGTCGCGCCCCAATGGACGTATTGCCCCAACGGCCCCGCCGCGGCGCGCAGTTGCCGCACCAGCGCCGTTACCGGATGCCCGTCCCGGCGGACGGCCGCGGCGAGGACGGCCATATCCGGCTCCAGAGCGCGCGCGGCGGCGGCGGCGGCCTCGGCGCAGCCCGGCGGGATCACGCCGCAACGCTCCTCGGCCCGCGCCAGGGCGGCCTCGAATTGCAGCATGGCTTCCAGCGCGGCCCGATCCGTGAACAAGGCGCTCGTCTCCGCATCGGAGAGCAGGCCGTCGAGCAGGCGCGAACCGAACGGAGCCGAAGTCATGCGCCGCCCCCGCGAGGCGCGGCCGCCGCCGGCTTTCCGCGAAAGTTTTCTGCAAAAGGCTGGGTCACGGTGTCTCCGGCGCCGTCCGGCAAATCGGCGTCTCGCTCTTCAGACGTCGAAGAATACCGTCTCTGCGCCGCCCTGCAGGCGGATATCGAAGCGGTATGCGGCGCCGCCCGGCGTCTCGCGCCGCCGCCCTATCAGTGTCCCGCGTCTTGCGGCATCGACGCTTGACAATACGGGGTCGGTTGCGTTGCCCGGCTCGTCGGAAAAATAGATGCGCGTGAAGAGATGGCTGGGCAGGCCGCGGGCAAAGACCGCAAGCACGGCATGGGGCGCCTGCAAAGCATCGACCCGGCCGGGCTTCACGGTAAGGAAATGGAACTTGCCCTCGGCGTCCGCGGCGCAGCGGCCGAAACCGCTGAACGCCCCCCCGCCGTCCGAGCCGCGCGGGTAGCGGCCCTTGCAGTCGGCCTGCCAGAGGTCGATCACCGCATCGGAGACGGGCTCGCCGCGGCCGTCGAGTACGCGGCCTTCGATGCGAATGCGCTCGCCGGGCGTCTCGCCGCCGGCCAATTCGCGGCCGGCGATGGGCTGGAATCCGCTGTCTTCGGGCGTCAGAGCGACGGCGAAGAAAGGGCCGACGGTCTGCGACGGCGTTTGCTTGAGCATGGTTTCAGCTTTCCAGCGGCGTGGCTCGCGGCCCGCGCAATACGATGTCGAACTCGAAGCCCAACGCCCGCTCCGGCTCTGTTTTCTCCATCGAGAAACGCGCCGCGAGCCGCTGCCGGGCGGCTTCGTCCCGCACGCAGTGCAGCACGGGGTCCGCAGCGTGCAGTGGGTCGCCGGGGAAGTACATCTGCGTCACCAGCCGGGCGGCGAAGGCATTGCCGAACAACGAAAAGTGGATGTGCGCCGGCCGCCAGGCGTTCGGGTGGTTCCGCCACGGGTAGGCGCCCGGGCGGATGGTCGTAAAGCTGTAGGCGCCGTCATCGTCGGTCAGGCAGCGCCCCGCGCCGTGGAAGTTGGGGTCGAGCGGCGCATCGCGCCCGTCGTTGACGTGCAGGTAGCGCCCGGCCGCGTTGGCCTGCCAGATTTCCATCAGCGCGCCGCGCACGGGGCGGCCGTTTTCTTCCAGCACGCGCCCGCTGACGACGATGCGCTCGCCCAGCGCTTCGCCGTGTTTGGCGGCGTTTCGGGTGAGATCGTTGTCCAGCGCGCCGATTGCGCTTTCGCCGAAAACGGGGGCCGTCAGTTCCGAGATCGTTTGCGCCGCCGGAACCAGCGGCTTGCTCGGCGCGCGGAACTCCGTCGAGCGGTAGGGCAGATAGAGATAAGGCGGATGGATCGCCCAATCGCGGGGGCCGATTTTCTCGGCGGCTTGCTCGTCTGTGCTCATGGCGCGCCGCCTTCGCGGGTAGGTATCCCCATCTCTTCGTAAACTTCTTTGGCCGCGGCGAAAGCCCGGTTGGCTGCCGGGACGCCGGCATAGACCGCGACGTGCAACAGCGCTTCGGCCGTCTCTTGCGGCGAGGCGCCCGTGTTGCGCGCGGCGCGGACGTGCATCTGCAACTCTTCGCGGCAGCCCAGCGCGCCCAGCAGCGCGATGGTGATCAGGCTGCGCGTTCGCCGGTCGAGATTGGGGCGATCCCAGACGGCGCCCCAAGCCGATTCCGTAATGTAGCGCTGGAATGCTTCGTCGAAGTCCGTCGTGCGCGCTTGGGCGCGATCCACGCGGGCGTCGCCGAGCACTTCGCGGCGGACTTTCATGCCTTTGGCGAATCGGTCGTCAGACAAGGTTGTGTTCCTCCGCGAAGTCGGCGATGAGACCCGCGAGATCGGCGGGGTTTTCGATGCATGAGAGATGGCCGGCGCCCTCGATCGTCTCGAAGCGCGCGCCGGGGATCAGAGCCGCCAGCGAACGGACCGCGTGCGGCGGAGTGGGCGTGTCCTCCGAGCCGCAAACGCACATCGCCGGTATGCGCAGCCCCGCCGTCGAGGCGGTCAGGTCGGCGTCGCGCAGGGCCGCGCACGAGCCGATATAGCCTTCCGGCGGGACGCGGCTCAACATGGCCGCCCAGCCCGCCAACTGTTGCGCATGGCGGCGGCGGTAGGTTGCGCCGAACCAGCGTTCGAGGATCGTCTCCGCCGGCGGCGCGAGTCCCGTCTCGCGCACCTGACGGATGCGCGCATCCCAGATTTCCGGCGGACCGATTGCCGCCGCCGTGCCGCACAAAATCAACGCGCGCACGAGGCCGGGACGGTCCGCGGCAAGCTGCTGCGCGATCATTCCTCCAATCGAAAGGCCGCACACGACGGCCCGCTCGATGCCCAGCAGGTCGAGCAGTCCCGCCAAGTCTGCGGCGTGGTCGGCGATCGTGCAGGCTTCCGCGGCGGGCCAACTCGATAGGCCGTGGCCGCGCTTGTCGTAACGCACGGCATGGAAGCGGCCGCCCAGCGCTTCGACCGTATCGTCCCAGATGCGGTAATCGGTTCCCAGCGAGTTCGCGAAGACGAGCGCCGGCGCCGCGCGCGGGCCGTCCCGTCGAAAGCTGAGCACGACGTCGTCGATGCGGGCGAATTCCATGCCGGGCGGTTCCTGACAATGTAGTATCTGCGCGCGCCGCGGCGCAACGCGGACTTCGAAAACCGTGCGGCCGCACCGTTGTATCGAAATACCCGGGTTGGGGCGGTCTTTACGACTGGGATTCTCTACGCCGCCTCTCGTTGTTCCATTTCTTGGCTAATTCCTCGAAATGCTTGAAAAGATTAGAATTCTTTCGCATCTGCCGCATGTCAGCTACAAACGCGCGGGCGTCGTTCCAAGCACGGGTATAGCCTCCTTGAGGCATTCGCAAGCGGCCCCAAGTCGTTTTTGCTGCGCAGAGCAACGAATTCGTTATCGAAGCTCCACCCAACGCTGGTTGCGTATCTCGAATCTGGAGATGAGGTCCAGCGCTGCGCGTTGAGCAGCGAGCTTGCGTTGGCGTCTCAACCGGCGGGCAGCGAGAACTATGCTGACGGCAACGCCAATGAAAGCGGCGACGGTATCATGCACCGCTGCGAAGCCTGTAACGCCCGTATTCAGACGCCGGCGCCGCCTTCGCGCATGGTTGATGCCCTCCAATAAATTTCCCGGGCGGGCTCCGCCCAAACCGAAGGCTACCATAGCGGGAATATGCCTGTCAAAACCATGCGCGCGCCGTTCAAGGCGGTTGCCGTCGGGGCCGGCTATTTTTCCGATTTCCACTACGAGGCCTGGACGCGGATTCCCGAAGTCGCCTTGACCGCCGTTCACAACCGCACCGAAAGCAAGGCGCGCGAGAAGATGGCCGCCTACGGCATCGCGCGCTACTACGCCGATTGGCGCGAGATGATCGACCGCGAGCGGCCGGACTTCGTCGATATCGTCACGCCTCCCGAGACCCACGCCGAGATTTGCGCCTACGCCGCCGAGCGGGGCGTCCACGTCGTTTGCCAGAAACCGCTCGCGCCCACGCTTGCCGCGAGCCGGCGGATCGTCGAGGCAACGCGCGGAGTGCGCTTCATGGTTCACGAAAATTTTCGCCGGCAGCCCTGGTATCGGCGCATCAAGGCGGTGCAGCGCGAAGGAACGATCGGCGAATTCACCCACGTCCA
The DNA here is from genome assembly GCA_965242705.1 of Bryobacterales bacterium. Lineage (GTDB taxonomy): Bacteria > Acidobacteriota > Terriglobia > Bryobacterales > UBA6623 > CATQHP01. The sequence continues at coordinate 753,426 of OZ251486.1, read as the reverse complement.
TTTCTGCCTGAGGACCGGCGACGGCTGGGGCCGCGAGGCTTATCTTTCCCGGCAGCCCTTCTTCCGCTCGTATCCCCGGCTGCTGATCTACGAAACGGGCGTCCACTTCATCGACGTGTTCCGCTACCTGCTGGGCGATGCGCGCGAAGTTTACGCCCATTTGCGGCGGCTGAACCCGGCCATCCGGGGCGAGGACGCCGGGCAGGTTTTCCTCAAGTTCGAGAACGGGGCGACGGCGACCCTCGACGCCAACCGCTACAACGAGGTCGAGGCGGCAGACCCGCGCTACACCTTCGGGCGGATGCGCATCGACGCCGCGGGCGGCTCCCTGGAGTTGGATACGGAAGCGAATCTGCGGCTCAAGCCGCTGGGCCGGCCCGCCGCGGACATCGCCTATTCTCGCGGGAACAGGGGTTTCGCCGGCGATTGCGTGTACGCTTTGCAGCGGCATTTCATCGACTGCCTGCTGAGCGGCGAGCCTTTCGAGAGCACGGGGGACGACTATTTGAAGACGCTCGCCGTCGTGGAGGCGGTTTACGAATCGGCCGGCAAAGGCGAAGTCGTCCGCCTGTAGCGGCGCGGCCGGCGCGTTGCGTTGCTCCGATTTTATGCGCTGGGATAAAATCATGGGCTTGATGGTCAGCGAAGTTTACGAAGCGCTTGTGAGCGCCGGCGCTCCCAAAGAGCAGGCCAGGGCCGCCGCGGCGGCGATACCCGCGGCGCGGGATATGGCCGCCAAGCATGATATCGCCGATATGGCCACCAAGCAGGATGTCGCCGAGTTGAAACAGGATATTGCGGTGCTCAAATTCGCGGCTTTCACCTTTCTCCCCGTGATATTCGCTTTGTTGGCCAAGCTGGTCTTCTTTCCATAAGGGACCGCCAAGCACGGCAAGCGGCGGGCAATCTCGGCGCGGCAACCCGTCCGCCCGTCGTTGTTTCAGGCTGCGGCTTGCTTCTGCCGCGCTTGCGCGAGATCGAAATTCGCTTGCAGGCGCAGCCAGTGTTCGGCTGTGCTCCAACCGAGGCGCTCCGATGCCGGACACGCCGAGCCGCGGCCGTGCTATGAATTTCGGTTGGCGATACGCAGCTTCAAGCAGCGTTGGCTGCAACGATTTTTTGAGTTGGACGACAAGCGGCGCGTTCCCCAACCCCTTGCAGATCGAGTCGCGAAGATTCTACTGCTGTTGAACTCCGCTACTGACCTGAAAGCCATGTCGGTTCCCGGATATCGACTGCACTCATTGAAGGGGAAGAGAGCCGGTTCTTGGAGCGTCCGCATCTCCGGCAATTGGCGTATCGTGTTCCGCTTCAAAAACGGAGACGCCTACGATGTGGAGTTGACCGACTACCATTAGAAAAGAGGCAAGCGAAACATGAGCATCGAAAAAATCGGCCCAATGGCCAACCCGCCGCATCCCGGCGGAATTGTCCGCGACATCCTCGGCGACGTTTCGCTGAGCGCCGCTGAAGCGGCTGAAAAGTTGGGCGTAACGCGCAGTTCTCTCTTGCGCCTGCTCGATCGGGAGACGGGGATATCTCCGGCGCTGGCTGCAAAACTCGAACGGCAAGGGTGGTCAACCGCCGAAACATGGCTGCGCATGCAGGCGGCGTACGACTCGGCCCAGGCGCGCAAACGGGCTGCAAAAAGCGCGGCGTAGCTTCCGCCGCCGGCGGCCTGCTCCGGCGCAGCAAAATGTCCTCGCCAAAAAAAATTTCGGCGAAGGCGTTGACAAGCGGACGGGCAATGTGTTCCATTGTTCTTCGAGTGAGCTTGTTGGGGTGCGGGATGGGAAGCCCGCAGGTTGTTTCGAGTCCGTTTCTTCACTTGCGAAGGAGCTCGAACGCCTCCCCGACAGCGTTTTGAGGAGGAGACTTTACCGATGAAAAAATCGCAATTCCGCTGCCTGCTCGCAGCGCTTGCCCTGTTGCTTGCGGCGGCTCCGTTCGCCCCGGCGCAGCAGGCCGACACGGCGCTGATCGTGGGCACGGTTTCGGACACCACGGGCGCCGTCATTCCGGGCGTGACCGTGACCTTCAACCACGTTGAGACGGGCACCGTCTATACGTCGGAAACCAACGAAAGCGGCAACTACCGCTCGAATCCGCTGCGAATCGGCAACTACATCGTCGTCGTCGAGGCCGACGGTTTCAAGGCCTACTCCGGGTCGGGCATCACCCTGTCCATCGGCGACGTTCGCGAATTGAACGTCGCCCTCGAAGTCGGCGCGGTGACCGAGGTCATCGAGGTCGAGGCCTCCGCGCCGCTGCTGCAAACCACCGAGGCTTCGGCCGGCACGGTCATCGAAAACCGCCAGATCGTCGATCTGCCGCTCAACGGGCGCGACTACCTGCAACTCGCCGTGATCTCGGCGGGCACGGTGGTCTCCCGCGGCCAGGGCATTTCCATCGGCGGCCAGCGCGGCACCGAAATCAACTTCATGATCGACGGCATGGACAACAACAACCAGTCCATCGCCTCGCAGGGCGCGCAGAAGGAAACCGTCAAACCCTCGGTCGATGCCGTGGCCGAGTTCAAGGTCATCACCAACGGCTTCTCCGCCGAATACGGCAAGTCGTCTTCCGGCATCGTCTCGCTGGCCATCAAGTCGGGCACCAACGACCTGCACGGCACGGGCTTTTTCTTCATGCGCGACGAGGTCATGGACGCCAAACCCTACTTCGCGCCCGGCGAGAAGGCGCAGTTCGGCCGCAAGCAGTACGGCTTCGCCGTCGGCGGCCCGATCAAGCGCAACAAGTCGTTCCTCTTCGGCGACATGGAGTTGACCGACATCCGCGAGACTTCGACGTTCGTATCGACGATTCCGACGGCGCTCATGCGGCAAGGCGACTTTTCCCAGCTCTCCAACACGATCTACGATCCGTTTACCGCCGAGGGCGCCGTTGCCAATGAGCGGCAGCCTTTTGCCAATCAGATCATCCCGGCCGCGCGGTTCGACCCGATTTCGAATATCGCCAGGGATTTTTATCCCAACCCGGATAATGACAGCCTGACCCGAAACATTACCCACCAGACGCCCCGCAACCAGGACTTCAGCAAGTGGGACATCCGTTGGGACCACAACCTGTCGGACAAAGACAATCTGTTCGCGCGCTGGAGCAGTCAGCAGCAGAATCGCGGAAGCACCCCCCGTCTGCCGGCCACCCAATTCGGCTCACTCGTTCCCGGCGGCAACTCCCTCGACGTAACCAGCAACAACACGGTGTTCGGCTGGAACCGCGTCTGGAGCCCGGCGTTGATTTCAAACGTCCGCCTCGGCTGGAACTATCTCGACACCGACGCCGAAATCCACGACGACGTTCCCGGCAACATCAACAAGGAGATCGGCCTGCCCGGGTTCGACGAGAACCTGCGCGGCCTCGCCATTCTCGAAGTCGGCGGTTACCAAGCTCTCGGAAACTCCAACTGGGCGCCCAACCTGATTCAGTCGCAGACGCGGCAGGTTTCGGTCGATAACACCTGGACGAAGGGCGACCACGCCGTCAAATTCGGCGCGCAGATTTTCTTCATGCAGACCGGCATCGTCAACCCGCAGTTGGCTCTGGGCAGGATGGCCTTCCCGCGGAACTACACGCGCAGCGCGCCCGTGGGAGGATCGGGCGGCGACGGCTTCGCCGACTTCCTGCTGGGCACCGCCAACGGCATCCGCGGCTCGGACACGATCTACATGAATATGCGCTCGCCCTACCAGCACTTCTACGTGCAAGACGACTGGAAGGTCAACGACAAGCTGACCCTCAACCTCGGCGTGCGTTACGAGTACAACCCGCCGTTCCTGGAAACCCGCGACGGCATCGGCTACTTCGACCCCGGGCCGCGCGGCTCGCCGGGAGAGATCAAGATCGCCGGCCTGGACGGCGTTCCGCGCCGCCTGACCGAGCCGGACACGACCAACTTCGGACCGCGCTTGGGCATCGCCTACAGGTTCAACGACAAGACCGTGTTCCGCTTGGCCTACGGCATCTTCTACGGCACGTTCTCGAACACCGGCGGTGGCGAGTACAAGGAAACCCAACCGCCCTTCCACTTCAAGGTGGGCTTGTCCGCTGCTCCGAACAATCCCGCGCAGTTCCCGTTCCAGAAGGGCATGCCGCCGGACACGATCAGCGCGGCGAACGCCTCGGCGGTCGAGATGTCGGGCTGGGAGCCGGCCCCCGACTGGCCGATGGCGCAGAACTGGAACTTCAACGTCCAGTACTCGCTGCCCGGCGATACGCTCTGGGAGATCGGCTACTTCGGCAACAAGATGAACCACATGATGGGTCGCTGGGACGAGAACGTGCCGCGGCCGGGCGAAGCGGTGTGGGACCCTTATACGCAGAAGATGATTCCTCCGACGGGCGGCATCAACGAGCGGCGCCCGTGGCGCACGGCGTTCGTGCCTACCGCAGCCCGCGGCGACGTGCCGTACCCGGGCAGCGACCCGAACGGACAATGCACCGAGTCTGCGAAGTCGATGGGTGTGCCCAGCTCCTGCATCACTCTGGGCCGCTCCAACATGCACTCGTTCCGCTGGAACTCGCTCTACCACGGTTTGCAGACCAAGCTCGAGAAACGCTACTCGCAGGGCATGACCTACATCGTTTCCTACACGTGGTCGCACGCCATCGGCGACTGGCGCTCGATCCCGGGCTCCGGCGGCGCGCCCGGCGAGAACGCGCGCATCGTCAAGGACGTTCTCGATCTGAGCCACGAGCGCGGCCCGTCGCCGCAGGACATCCGCCACCGCCTGATCGGCAGCATCGTTTACGAATTGCCCTTCCTCAAGCAGGCCACCGGCGTCAAGCGGACGCTGCTCGGCGGCTGGTCGATCGGCAGCATCGTCACCTTGATGGGCGGGACTCCCGCCACGCCGGGCGTCCAGGGCGCGAGCCGTTCGAATATCAACGATCTCAATCACCTCGACCGTCCGGATGTCGTCGCCGGCCAGAATGTTCACCTTGACAACCCGGACCCCAGCCAGTGGTGGAACGCGGCGGCCTTGGCGCCCAACCAACCCTTGGCCTTCGGCAACGCGGGCAAGGGCATCCTGCGCATTCCCGGCAGAGCGCAATGGGACTTCTCGGCTTACAAGAGCTTCCAGTTCGGCGAAAAGTACTCGGCGCAGTTCCGCTTCGAGGCGTTCAACTTCACCAACACGCCGCAGTTCGGCGCTCCGAATACTCGCGTCGGCAATGCCAACTACGGCATCATCAGCAGCGCCAGCACCCCGCGCAATCTGCAGCTCGGCATCAAGTTCATCTTTTAGCCGGCCTGCGCAAGGCAACCTTCAACCCGCCCGCTCCCGAGTTCCGGGGGCGGGCGGTTCCGTTTTCGTGGAAAGATGGGCCGCTGCGCCCCTCTATTGCGCTTCCGCCACAGCCTGATGGTCGGTATCGCGCCGGCGCCGCGGGCAGGGCGGCCGCTTGCTCCGGCACCGCCTGATCGCAAACTCGCCGCGGGTTTCGCCGATTGGCGGCGGCTTTTCGCTTGCCCCCTGCCGATATAATGGCCGTATGCATCCGACGCGCCGCGAATGGGCCGCGAGTCTCGCCGGGGCCGCGCTTGCCTGCGGTTCGCGCGCGCCCGAAGAAACAAACCCGGAAGCCGCCGCGGACAGCGGGGACGAAACGGATGTCCTCGGCCGGTCGTACGTCCTGGACTTGCACTGCGACACCCCGACGGTGATGATGGCCGAGGATTACGACCTCGGCGTCGAGCACGATTACGCGCAGGTCGATATTCCCCGCATGCGCAAGGGCGGCGTGACGGGGGTTTTCTTTTCGATCTACACCAGCGCCTTCAGCAATACGGAACCCGAAGCTGCGGACAAGGCTTTCGAGATGATCGAGATGGTGCGCAGCGAGACCGCGCGTTTCCCCGACGACCTGCTGCCCGCCACGTCCGCGGCCGATATCGAGCGCGCCAAGCAGTCGGGCAAAATCGCCGTCCTGATGGGGGTCGAAGGCGGCCACATGCTCAACGGTTCGCTCGACGCGCTGCGCGAGTTCTACCGCTTGGGCTGCCGCTATTTGACGCTGACGCACAGCCGCGATACGGCCTGGGCCGGGTCGTCGGGGAGCGGGACAAACAAGGGTCTCAACGAGTTCGGGCGCGAGATTGCAGCGGAAATGAATCGGCTGGGGATGATGATCGATATCTCCCACGTTTCGGACAAGACCTTTTTCGACGTCATGGAGGCGTCCCGGACGCCGGTCACGGCCTCGCATTCGTCGGCCCGTGCGTTGGCGCAGCATCCGCGCAACATGACCGACGCGATGATTCGCGCGCTGGCCGAGCAAGGCGGCGTGATGCATATCAACTACTACAACGCTTTTCTCGACGACGATTACGCCGCGCGCAGCAGCGCCTGGAGCCGCGTCAACGAGAGCGAAGCCGACATCCGCCGCAGGCACAAGTCCGACCCGGCCGCGGCCGCCGAGGCGATTCGCGCTCGCTCGGCGGCCAAGCTGGCCGCGATCGGCCGGACGCCGCTGGCGGTGTTGCTCGACCACTTCGAGCACGCGGTCAACGTCGGCGGCGTCGAAGCCGTCGGCATGGGGTCGGATTTCGACGGCGTCAACGACGAGTTGCCCGAGGGCATGGAAGACATTTCGAAAATCCCCAATCTCGCGGACGGGTTGGCCCGGCGCGGCTTCAGCGGCGGCGATATCGAGAAAATCCTCGGCGGCAATACGATGCGGCTGCTGCGCGCGGTCGAGGCCGCCGGCGGCGGCGGTACCGCCGCGTAACCGAAGCTGCGGGTCGACCGAGACGTTTTGGCGCAGCGGCGCGACGAGTAAGCCGGCCTGGGCCGACCCGGCAAAAGACATGTCGTTCATGCTGCTGACGACGCTGCCCTCCAACGTCTCGAACAAGCTGCTGCTGAAACCCGCATCCGGTCTGGGTTTCGGCGGCCGCCTGACCCGCTCAGGACTTCGGCAGCAGCGCGGCAATACGGCAAGGAGCCCCGGAACCCTTGCCGATTTTCATCGGCAGGGCGATGACGGCCGCCCCCGCGGCCGGCAGCGCGTCGAGGTTCGCTACGTTTTCGAGTCCCGGTATGCCGGCGGCGGCCAGAATGCGGTGGGTCGGAAAGTCCGCGGACGTTCCCGGGTCGAGGCTTGCCGTATCGATGCCGACGGCGCCGACCCCGCGCGCAACGAGCAGGCGGGCCGCTTCCGGCGAGACGCCGGGGAAATGCAGGTTGTCGGCTCGGCCCGGCGTGTCGTCGCCCATGTAACGCTTGACGTCGGGCCAACGGCTGCCCCAACCGGTGCGCACCAGCACGACGGCCCCTTCGGGGATGCGCCCGTGCCTCGACTCGAAGGCTTCGAAATCCGCGGCCGCCGCCGCGTAATCGGGGTCGCGCGCGCAGCGGTCGGCAACGTCGATCGCGAAGGCCGGGCCGGCGAGCCGCTCCAGCGGAATCTCGCCGACCGTCGGCTTGCCCTCGGCGAAGTGAATCGGCGCATCGAGGTGCGTGCCCGCGTGCTCGCTCAAAGCGAAGTCGTAGGAACTGTGCCAGTAGCCGCCGTCGGAGACGCCCCAGGCGGTGCGCTCGTGGCGGAACGGCTTGCCGGTCGGCCAGAAAATCGTCGTGTCGTCGTAGGCGTGGGAGAGATCGACAAGCTCAAAGTCGGCGAGAGGGTTTCGCGGGAAGGACGGCGGCGGCTCCGCTCCGCCGCAACCCCAGGCCGCGGCCCCGAGCAAGGCGCAAGCAAGCATCCGGTCGAGCATCACGGTTCCAGAGTAACGCGGAATACAGGGCCGCCGCGCCGACGGGCGGTTACTCGCGAACGAGAACGGCGTTGCCCGCCACATCGTCCGCGCGCCGCCACCCGGGCGGGACGTAAACGCTGGTGAACGTCGGTATCTCGGCAGGAGCCGCGAGGTCGAGGCGGTCTTCTTCCGGCAGGCGGCCGACGGCCTGCACCCGCGCGGTGACCGCCTCGACTTCGCAATTTTCATGGCGGTAACCGAAGCGGCGCCGGTGGCGCTCGTCGAAATCGCCGATACGGTCGGCCGGCAGATTGATCTCGAACGATTGCCCCTTGTAACGCAGGTCGATGCTGCGGAGCAGAATGCAATCGGCGAAACCCTGTTCGGCGAGGTCGCGGCGGGCGCATTTTTCGAGGATGGGGAAGACCCGCGCAGGATCGTCGGTCAACACGCTTTGCGAATAATCGCGGACGCAGTCCGCAACCAGCATGCCCAGGGCCGAAAGCACGCCGGCATGGGCCGGGACGACGACTTTGCGCATTTCCAGGCGGTCGGCCAAGTCGCATGCATGCAGCGCCCCCGCGCCGCCGAAGCTGACCAACACGTACTCGCGGGGGTCGTGTCCGCGCTCGATCGAGATGGCGCGGATAGCCCGTTCCATGTTGGAGTTCGCCCCGGCGACGACGGCCTCGGCGAGCTCTCGCTCGGCGGCGCCGGTATCCCGCGCGTAACGCCGCGTCCGCTCGACGTCCAACGGCATCGCGCCGTCGAGGAACGTTTCGGGGTCGATGCGCCCCAGCAGCAGGTTGGCGTCGGTCACGGTCAGCTTTTCTCCCGCGCCGTAGCAGACCGGCCCCGGCGAGGCGCCTGCCGATTGCGGACCGACCCGCAGCGCCCCCGCGTCGTCGAAATAGGCGATCGAGCCGCCGCCGGCGCCGACGGTGTAAATGTCGAGCATCGGCACGCGCACGGGGAAACCGGCCGGTTCGGCTTCCGTGGTATAGCCGGCCGCGCCGTCGTAGAGCGAGACATCGGTGGACGTGCCGCCCATGTCGAAGCTGATGAAACGGTCGATGCCGAGAGACTTGGCAGCCGCGGCCGCGCCGACCAACCCTCCCGCCGGCCCGGACAGGATCGTGCGCACGGCTTGGCGCGAGGCTTCGCCGGCGCCGATGGAGCCGCCGTTGGACTGGAAGATGCGCAGCCGGGTTCCATCGAGTCCGCGGGACAGACGCTCGATGTAGCCCGCCATCAGAGGCGAAACGTAGGCGTTCACGACCGTGGTCGAGGCGCGCTCGTATTCCCGGTATTCGGGGAGTATCTCGCTCGAAAGCGAGACGCGCAGGCCGGCCGCGCGCAAGGCTTTGCCGATGCGCGCTTCGTGCTCGGCGTTGGCGTAGCTGTGCAGCAGGCAGACCGCGACCGATTCGGCGTTCGCCAGCGCGTCCGCGAGCGCGCGCAGCGCCGCCTCGGTCAAAGGTTTCCGCACCGTGCCGTCATGGAGCATGCGCTCCGCCACGCCGAATTTCGATTCGTCGGAGACGAGCCGCGGCCGGCCGGGCGAAAACCAGTCGTAGAGATGAGGGCGGTTCTGGCGCGCCAAGTCGAGGATGTCCTCGAAGCCTTCCGTGGCGACGAAGGCGGTCTTCGCGCCTTTACGCTCCAACAGGGCGTTCGTCGCCGCGGTGGAGCCGTGAACGATCTCCCGCGGCCGGACGGCGGCCAGGCCTTCGAAAATGGCGCGCGCGGGGTCGTCGGGCGTCGAGCGGACCTTGCGCGTGACGATGCGTTCGCCGTCCCAGAAAACGAAGTCGGTAAACGTGCCGCCCGTGTCGATTCCCGCGCGCATGAACCCTTGATTGTAGAGTTTTGGAAACTGCGCGGCGGATCTTGGCGGAGACGCCGGCAAAACCGCTTTTTTCAGCGCAGCCCGAGGCCGACGGGCTTATTTTTCAGCCGCGCTTACTTTCTTCATGATGACACTGTATAGTAAAGATTACATACGAGTTCGGCGTTCGTCCGATTTGTTGGATTCTCAAGTGAAGAGCCGCGAGAAAACGATTGTTTGAGGTTGTGCCCGCGCTGAACATGTATGTCGAGCCCCCCCCCCCCCCCGCAACCCGGTGACGACGGATATGTTTTTCAAGATCTCGGCGCGCCGGGCCGCGGCTGCCGCCGCGCTGGCTGCCGCGCTTTGGAGCGGATGCGCGGCGCAGACGGCGACGGAGGCGCCCCCGGAACCGCATTTCGCCCGCAACGGCGTCGAGTTGACGGCCGATCTGACGCCGTCCGCGCCGACGGTCGCCGCGCTCGACTTCGGCACGCCGCTGGAAATCGTCGAAAGCCGGCGCGCATTCGTGCGCGTGCGCACCCCGGACGGACGCAAGGGCTGGGCGCCGCAATCGATGTTGATCGACCCTGAGACGCGCCGCGGCATGGAGTCGTTGAAGCGGCAAGCCGCGGACTTCGCCGGCCAGGGCCGAGTGCATGCGATGGACACGTTGAACGTTCACGTCGAGCCGTACCGCTGGTCGCCGACGCTGTACCAGTTGCGCAAGGACGAGGGCGTGGAGGTGCTTCGCCGGCAACTGGTGGCGCGGCTGCCGCACAGGCCCGGCCCCAACGAGCGCCTGCCGGAACCGGCGGAGCGCGACGACTGGAGCCTCGTGCGCCTCGCCAACGGATACCTCGGCTGGCTGCTGGCCGACCGCACGTATTCGGGGATTCCCCTCGAGATTGCCCAGTACGCGGAAGGCCGCCGGATCGTCTCTTACTTCCAGATCGGCGAAGTGCATGACCCGGAAACCGGTGAAAACCGAAAGACTTGGCTCTGGGTCCAGGCCTCGCGCCCCAACCAGCCGCAAGACTTCGACCGGCTCAGAGTCTTTCAGTGGAGGCAGAGCCGCCGCGCCTACGCCACGATCAAGCTGGAAACCGGATTGAAAGGATATCTGCCGATCGAAGTGACGCCGGAGGTGGAAACCCGGCATGGAACGGGACCCGGGTTCTCGATTCTGATTTCGAAGGGTGAACGCCTGTTCGCGCGAATGTACGCGCATGTCGGCAACCGGGTTTACCGCGTCGGCGAGGAACCGGCGGCGGTCCCCGCGCTGCCCAGCATCGAGCGCATGGAGCCGCCGCCGAAGCCTGAACGCGAGCCCGCGCCGCCGCTGTTGGAGCGGTTCAGAGATTTTCTGAGCCGCCAGGGCGTTCCCCTGCCCGCGGGTCCGCCGTCCGCTGCCGCGCTCCCGCCCGGTTTTTTGCTGTAAGTCGCCTTCCTTCAGACGGTTACGTTCCGTATTGGTATATTCAAGCGAATGCTGTCCCGCTTCATTCGGGCATGCCGCGGGGAACCCGTCGATCGAACGCCGGTGTGGTTCATGCGTCAGGCCGGCCGCTACATGCCGGAGTACCGCAAAATCCGCGCGAGCCATTCGATTCTGGAGATATGCAAAACGCCTCGGCTTGCCTGCGAGGTGACGCAACAGCCGGTCGAGGCGCTGGACGTGGATGCGGCGATTATCTTCGCCGATCTTCTGCTGCCGCTCGAGCCGATGGGACTCGATCTGGAGTTCGTGCAAGGCGACGGGCCGAGGATCGCAAACCCGGTGCGGTCGTTGGCCGGCGCCGCGCGGCTTTCCGCAACGAACGCCGCCGATCTGGGCTATGTCGGCGAGGCGGTTGCGCTGGTCAGGAAAAGCCTGTCGGACCGCGTGCCGATCATCGGTTTCGTCGGCGCTCCGTTTACCTTGGCCAGCTACATGATCGAAGGCGGCGGCTCCCGCAATTACGCGGCGACCAAAGAACTGATGTGGCGCGAGCCGGCGGCTTGGCAAGCCCTGATGGAAAAAATCGTCCAGGTCGTGACGCCTTTCGCGGCGTCGCAGGTGCTCAACGGGGCCGCCGCGATCCAGATATTCGACAGTTGGGTCGGCGCGCTTTCGCCCGATGATTACGAGAGGTTCGCGCGGCCCTATTCCGAGATGCTGATCCGGCAGATTCAATCGACTTCCGTGCCCGTCATCCATTTCGGAACCGGGAACGGCGCCTTTCTGGAATTGTTTCACGCCGCGGGCGGGGACGTGCTGGGCCTCGATTGGCGGGTCCGGCTGGACGAGGCATGGCGCCGAGCCGGCGAAGAGGCCGCCGTTCAGGGCAACCTCGACCCTATCGCCTTGCTCGCTCCGCTGCCCGAGTTGCGCCGCAAGGCGGAGGCCGTCCTGGCGCAGGCAAACGGGCGCCCGGGGCACATTTTCAATCTGGGGCACGGCATCATTCCGCAAACGCCGGTTGAGAACGTGAAGGCGGTCGTGCGGATGGTGCGCGATTACCAGCCGACGAACGCGGCATGAAACCGGTCGCCATTATCGGCGGAGGCATATCGGGGCTTGCGGCGGCGTATTACCTCGGCCGCGAGGGCATTCCGTCCGTTCTGATCGAAGCCGAGGCGCGGCTGGGGGGCGTGATCCGCACCGACCGCGTAAGCGGCTGCCTGCTCGAAGCGGGTCCGGACAGTTGGCTCGCGCGCAAGCCGTGGGCGCTCGACCTGGCGCGCGAACTCGGCTTGGCGGAACAGATTATCGGCTCGAACGACAACCGCCGCAAGACCTACATCGCGCGCCGCGGCGAGTTGATTCCCATGCCGGACGGCATGCAGTTCCTGGCGCCGGCGAAACCGACGGCCGTGATGGCCTCGCGGCTGTTCGGCATCGGCGTGAAGCTGCGCATGGGGCTGGAATGGTTTCGCCGTCCCGCGCAATACCCCGACCGTTCGGTCGCCGCGTTCGTGCGCGATCATTTCGGCGGGGAATGGAACGAGCGCCTCGCTCAACCTCTGCTCGCCGGGGTGTACGGCGGCGCGCCCGAACAGTTGTCGGTCGATTCCGTGCTGCCTGCGCTGGTGGAATACGAGAGGCGCCGCGGCAGCATCGTGCGCGGCGCGCTGAAAAACCGAACGGCAAATACCGGCGAGCCGCTGTTCCTGACGCTGAAAGACGGGCTGGAAACCCTGGTCGATGCGCTGCGCAAGGCGATTGCTCCGAGCTGCCGTTTCGTGCGCGGGCGCGCTGTCGAAATCGAGCGGACCGGCGGCGGCTGGAGGGTGCGGCTCGAAGACGGCGCTATCGAGGCGGAGCACGCGGCGGCCGCGGTCCCGGCGCACGAAGCGGCGAAACTGCTTCGGCGAGCTTCCGGCGAACTGGCCGAAACTCTCGACGGCATCCCCTACAATTCCTCGATCGTCGGCGGACTGGTTTATCGGCGGCGCGGCTTCAACCATCCGCTGGACGGCTTCGGCCTGCTCGTTCCGCGCGCCGAACGACGCTCCCTTGCGGCCTGTACTTGGGTGGAGACGAAATTCGACGGCCGAACGTCGGACGAGGCAACGCTGCTGCGGGCGTTTTTCACCGGCGCGGCGGCGGATGAGTTGATGCAGGCCGACGACGAAACAGTGCGGAAAACGGCGCACGCGGAGTTGAGCGCCCTGATGCGTTTCCGGGCCGAGCCGATTGCCTGCCGCGTCAACCGCATGCCGCAATCCATGGCGCTTTACGCCGTGGGGCACGCCTCGCGGTTGGCCAAAATCGACGAGATATTGAAACGTCTTCCCGGCCTCCATCTGGGCGGCAACGGCTACGACGGGGTCGGCATTCCCGATTGCATTCGCCGCGCCCGGGCCGCCGCGGCGGCGATTGCCGGCCGGGAGTCTTAGCGCCGCAGCGCTTCCGGCGCCCGTTGGCGGTCGTGCTGCTCGAAATCCAGCGTCCACTCCAGCGGCACGGACTCCGGCAAGTAACAGATCTTGTCGTCGCAGGCCTGGTATTTGAGAGACCCGCGCAGCGTCAGACGGCCGTCTGCGTCGAGCAAGTGCTCGATCTCGTTGGGCTGCCCGATCATCACGTCGGTCAGCAGCCGGAACGAACCTTCATAAACGGGAACCGTTTCGCCGATGGCGGGCAGATGCAGCGCTTTCGATGCGGGATACTCGACGTCGTAACGGGTTACGCCGGCGGCGTCTTCGATCTGCCAATCGATTGGGATATAGCCCTCGACCCGCGGCGCATAGACGTGCATTTTGGGCTTCAAGTCGATGTCGAGCGCCAATGAAAACCGGTTGCCGCCGCGGACAGCCGCGTCGCTTGCCCAGGAAACGATCCGCAGATGCGCTGTTTCCGCCGTTTGCCGAGCGGCGCCGGCTTCGGCATCCAGCGTTCGCACGAGCACCCGGCCGGCGGTAAACCGGTCGCGGTAGTTGTCTTCGAAATACTTTTCGCGGACAACCCTGTCGGGGCCGATGAGATACTCGCCGGGAACCGGCACGCCGAAAAACCGATGGGTTTCGGGAACCGTCTCGTTGAGGATGCCGAACGCGCGGATGACCGCGGAATCGGGGTCGGAGAGCAGCGGGTAGCCGATGCCCGTTCTGGCGGCGAAGTGCTTGAGGATCTCGACGTTGTCGTGGCTGAGAGCGGCGACGTTGACGCCTTTGGCCGCGAAGTCTTCGCGCTTGCGCTCCAACTGAACTAGTTGGCCTTTGCAGAACGGTCACCAGTCGGCCGAGCGGTAGAAGAGCAGCAGCAAGCCGTTCGGCCCGGCGAGGTTCTCGAAGGTTCGTTTCGCGCCGGTCTGATCGACCGCTTCGAACGCGGGGATCGTTTCGCCCGCATCGGGGCCGGTCGGCAACTCCGCCGCAACGAAAGGCATGGAGGAAGCGCCCAGCAGCAGGGCGGAACGCAGCAGGATTCTCATAAGTCCACCATTATGACGCATGGAGCGCCCTTCCCGGTACGCGAGGCGCTACAATAAGTGTTGCCGCGCACATGGCGCCCGCGCGGGCGCCGCGCCCTGCGGAGAGGTGGCCGAGCGGCTGAAGGCGCACGCTTGGAAAGCGTGTTTAGGGGAAACTCTAACGAGGGTTCGAATCCCTCCCTCTCCGCCAGAGGATCGTACAGGCGCCGGACGGCATGCCGAAGTTGGCGCGCATGTCGGAAAAGCGCCGGGCATCGCCAACTCTATCCCAAGCCAATGACCAACCGCCCCAAACCAACTGTCCTGCTGCGCCGAAACCATCGATACTCGGCCGCGGTACACTATCCACGGGCGGTAAACAGTCCCTGCCGCAAGCCATGAACGTTTCGGATCGAATCAAAGCGCTCTCCACGCAGTACGCCTCCGAACTCAAGGAAAAAGTCGATGCGCGGGTTGCAAAAATGAAGTCCGATGACACGTCGCATTACCTGATTTACAAAGTCCTCGGCATCACCGACCGCGAGGGTGAACTTATCGACATTTACCAGAACAAGGGGCGTTTCCTCTACAAGTACGCGGGTTCCTTCATCGAAGAATCAGTCAAAATTTGCTTCAAAGCGAAGTATCCGCAGGCCGCTTCCCAACGAATACCCAATACGGAAGGTCGGCGTCCGAAAACGTTTGAAATCGACTGTGTCCTACAATCGGAAGCTATCGAAATCAAGTGGCGGGACGCCACAACCGACGGCGACCATATCACCAAGGAGCACACCCGGCTCAAAGTGGTCAAAAACGCTGGATTCCATCCGATTCGAATCATGTTCTACTACCCCAATCGGCAGCAGGCAATCCGCATACAGCAGACGCTTCAAACGTTATACGAGGGGATCGGCGGAGAGTATCATATTGGGGATGCCGCATGGCGCTTTGTGAAAGATCGAACAGATGTCGATCTTCTCTCCATTTTCAAGGAATTGGCTGAAGAAAATACAAAACACTATGGACACTGAAGTACATCACGGGGATTGTTTGGATATCCTTCGCCGATGGGCGGACGCTACGGTCGATCTGGTCTATCTCGACCCGCCGTTTTTTACGCAACGCAAGCAGAGTTTGACAACGCGGGACCGAACAATGGAATTTTCTTTCGAAGACCGATGGGAATCGCTTTCGCATTACAGCCTTTTCCTGAGTGAACGCATAGTTGAACTGCACCGGATACTCAAATCGACCGCCTCCATTTTTTTTCACTGCGACAGAACAGTCTCCCATGTAGCCAGATCTATTCTTGACGATATATTCGGCGTAGGAAACTTCCAGTCGGAAATCATTTGGAGCTACAAACGGTGGTCAAATTCCGCCCGGAAACTTCTCCCCGCCCATCAAACAATCCTTTTTTATTCCAAGAGCCGCGATTTCAAATTCAACACGATTCTGACCGACTACTCTCCAACTACCAACGTGGATCAGATTTTGCAGCGGCGCAGCCGAGACGCCGCCAATAAATCGGTGTATGCCCGAGACCGCGACGGAAAGATATTATATGCCGGAAGCAAACGCGGCGTTCCGCTAAGCGATGTATGGGAAATTCCCTTTCTAAATCCCAAAGCAAAAGAAAGGATCGGATACCCGACACAGAAACCCGTGTTGCTTCTGGAACGGATCGTCCGTCTTGTAACCGACGAAGGCGACGTGGTGCTCGACCCGTTCTGCGGCAGCGGAACAACTCTCGTTGCCGCTGGGCTGCTCGGCAGGCTTGCCAAGGGCATAGATGTTTCCGAGGAGGCCGTAAAACTTGCGCGCCGCAGGCTGACCGATCCTGTGAAAACCGAGTCCGGTCTTATGAAAAAAGGCGCCGAGTCATACAGAAATGCAAACGTAGATGCGCTCTCGGTGCTTGCCGGTAGTCCGCACATACCGGTTCAAAGAAACAACGGAATTGACGCTTTCCTGACGGAAACATACGAGGGAGCGCCGATTCCGATCCGCGTGCAGAGGCATGGGGAGACGTTGAGACAGGCAGCAGCCGCCTTACTGAAGGCCGCAAAGACAAAGAACGCGCGGCGCATGATTGTCGTTGCAATCGAAGAAGATCGATCCTCGCTGCTCGAAGCGGATATACCATCGGAAGTATTGGTGGTTTCGTCGGCAGGGCTTGCGATTTCGCGGGCCATCAAAAACATGCGGGACAAAGGAAGTGCGTCCGACAAACGGAGCGCCCGTATCGGATTCTAGCTGCGCCCAAGTCGCTGCAATGGGGATTCGCGTAATTCCCGGCCGGCTCCTGGTATGCGCGGCATGATCGCTAAAGCCGCCCCGGCTTACCGCCCAGTTTTCAAGTACAGCAGCACGCCCCGCGAACCGCCGACCTGCGCGCCGAAGACGCGGTTGCCGTAGGCGGCGACGCCCTCGGCTCCGCTGGTGACCTTGCGCAGGTCGGGTTTCGGGTCGGGGATGAACGCCTCGACTTTCCCCGTCCGCGCGTCGCCGATGTAGATGCCGCGATCGAAACCCGGGTTGCGCGGCGAACCGCTTCCGTCGGGGTCGTACCCCGAGTCGGAATCCGCGACGTAGATCGTGTCGTTCTCGTCGATATATATTCCGCTCGGCGAACCGAACTGCGTCCAGGCGGCCAAGTGATTGCCGTCCTGATCCATAATCTGGATCCTGCGGTTCGCGCGGTCGCCCGCGAAAATGCGGCCTTGCGAGTCCATGGCCAGGGCGTGCAGGCCGCGGAACTCCCCCGGCCCGTCTCCCGCCCTGCCCCAAGCGGCGGCGAATTTGCCGCCGCCGGTGAACTTGACGATGCGGTTGTTGCCGCCATGGCCGTGATTGTGTCCGTCGGCGACAAAGATACGGCCGTCCGGCGATACCAGCACGTCGGCAGGGCAGCGGAACGTCCGTTCGTCCTCGCCGGGCTTGCCCGCCGCGCCGAGGCTCATCAGCAGCTTGCCGTCGGGGCTGAACTTGTGGACCTGGTGGCCTTTGCCGTTTTCGCGGCCCGTCTCGCAATTCGTATCGACGGCGTCGGCGACCCAAACATTGCCTTCATGATCGGCGAAGATGCCGTGCGGCCAGATGAACATCTCCGCGCCGAAACTGCGCATGAGGTTTCCGTCGGCGTCGAACAGCAGGATCGGGTCCAGCCCGCTTTCCCGACAATGGCTCCCCGCGCAGCGCTCGGCAACCCAGATTTTTCCGGTCAGCGAACCGTCCGGGGCGCGGTGGGGATAGACTGCGCTAGTGGATCCCCACGAACGCCCCGCGGGCAACTTGCCCCATGCTCCCCCCGCGCCGTAGGGATTCGGCGCCGGGCGCTGCGCCGCGCCCGGCAGCCCCGCGGCCAAGACCAGCAGCGCCGGCGCCGCCAATCGTTTCCTCATCGCGCGTTCTTCCGAGCGCTTATCGCGCGGTCGGGTCGCCCGGTTGGGGCAGCGGCCTCGGCGGCGGCGGAATCAGTCCGTCGGGGTCGAAAAGCCGCCCGGGCAGATAGTCCGCCGCGCGCGGGCCTTCCAGCGGCCGCACCTTGATATTGCGGTACCAGACGGGATGATTGTGATGGGTCAGGGCAATGTGCCCCTCGCCCTTGAAGCCAAAACCCGGCACACGCTTGAACTTGGTTTGCTCGACGCGGGCGAACATCTCGGGCGAGTTGAACTCGTATTCGAGCAGCTTCCTGCCGTTGAGCCAGTGTTCGCCGTGCGTTCCCCGGACGACGATGCGCGAGCGGTTCCATTGCCCCGGCGGGTTGACCTGCTTGTCGGGGCCGGGTTTGTAGAGCAGGTAGAGAGACCCGCAGCTCGAATACTCCCAGCCTTTCTTTTTCCGATTCAGCACGGAGTCGTCGAGCAACTGGTATTCGGGGCCGGTCGCGCCCAATAGCGCCCGCGCCTTGCGTTCGCGGCTCAGGTGCGGACGGTAGCCGGGCCCCGCCCACGCTTTCTGCACCAGGTATTTGACGCCGCTGTTGCCGCCCTTGACCAGCTTCCACTCGAAAACGAGAGCGAAGTTTTCGAACTGACTGACGGTGACGAGGTCGCCGCCGGAACGGTCGGCGAGCGTACGCAGCGCGCCGTCATCGACGGCCCACGACTGGGCGGGGAAAGGCGTGTTGTTGAAACCCTCCCAACCGGCGGTCGTCTCGCCGTCGAAAAGCAATTGCCAACCGGCGAGCTTTTCAGCTTCGGTAAGGCGATTGAGCGGTTCGCCGGCGAATGCGGCCGCGGCGGCCGGAACGGCGAGGAAAATCATGCGGAGGAACATGTGCGATTCTCGCTGCGCAGGATGCGCGCCGTTACAAGTCTAACGGATAAAGATGAACTCGGACGTATTGAACAGGGCATGGGCGAGATCGGTCCAGACCCGCGGGTCGTTCGCGCCGGAAACGCCGCGGGCGCGGCCCTGCTCGGCAAGGAATCCGCGGATGCGCGCCGTTTCTTCCGCCAACGGCTTGCGCGCGAACGCCCTCAAGTACATGTCGCCGATACGATCTTCCGCGCGGTCGTGGGTTTCGATCTCCCTTTGCGCCCAGCGCGCCGCCTGGACGTTGACGAACTCGTTGTTGAGCAGCATCAGCGCCTGCGAAGGCACGGCGGAAACGCCGCGCTGTCCGATTGTCGAAATCGGCAGCGGGTAGTCGAAGGCGAGCAGGAGCGGCGTCAGGAAATTGCGCCGCACCTGGATGTACACGCTGCGGCGCCCCTTGCCGTCGAGCGGCCCGCCCGGCTTGGGCTTGCCGCGCCCATCCTGGAATTCGCTGATGTGGGGCATGACGCTCGGCCCGCCGACCCTGCGGTCGAGCGTGCCGGCCACGGCCAGCACCGCATCGCGGATCGCTTCGGCTTCCAGCCGGCGCACCGGCATGTGCGAAAGCCGGCGGTTCGCCGGGTCGCGCCGCCGCGCCTCGGCGGACGCCGCGCTGCTCTGCCGGTACGTGCTCGAAAGGACGATTGCCCGCTGCAAGTCTTTGATCGACCAGCCGCTTCTCATGAAACGGGTTGCCAAATGGTCGAGCAAGTCGGGATGAGTAGGCCGCGCGCCCGTCTTGCCGAAATTGTCGGGGGTGGCGACGATGCCCTTGCCGAAATGGTGTTTCCAGACGCGGTTGACCATGACCCGCGCCGTGAGCGGATTGTCGGCGCTTGCGATTCGCTCGGCAAGCTCAAGCCGTCCCGACCCGTTGGCGAACGGCTTGCGGTCACCGCCGGAAACGACTTGCAGAAACCGGCGCGGGGCGATTTCGCCCGGGTTCTTGTGGTTGCCGCGGACGTGGATCGGCGAGTCGGCGGGCTTGTAGTCCATGCTGGTCATGGCGAAGGCCGACAGCGGGATACTTTCCACCGCGCGGGTACGGAAAGAAAACATTTCCTCGATCCAACGGGTCTCGAGCTCGTCGAGGGCAACCGCCGTATCTTCGAGGCGCCGCAAGCCGAGCAGCGAGGCGAGCAATGCTTCGTCGGCGGGCGTGCGTTCTTTCGCCGCGGCCAACTCCTCGGCGAGCCGCTGGTAGGCCCGCGCGAGGTCTGCCGGCGAGCGGATGTCTCCGCTTTCGAGGAAGGCCAGGATGCGCTCATCCGGCTTGCCGGCGATCGGCGGCGGGTCGCATCTTTCCGAGAAAACGATCCGATCTACGGCCGCCGAGCCGCGGCGGTCGCGGTCAACGATTTCGAGATAGCAGATACGGTCGTACTCCTTCGTCATGGCGATGCTCCGCCATTGCAGGCGGCCGCTGCCGTCGGCCGTCGCATGGCCGGATTTGTGCTCGTCGGCGACGACGGTGAAGCGGATTTTCGCGTTCTCCTTGTCTCGCGGGCTGTACTCGGAGCCGGCCATTCTGACGTGAACGAAGCGCGCGGGCATGCGGAATTTTTCGGTGGTCAACGTGCCGACAAGAGTATCCGCGCCGTTGCCGAACGAGCTCGCCAGCGCTTGGCCGGCGTGCCCGGCAAGATTCAGATTGGGCGGAACGAAGCGCGCCGGCTCCGCGCCGAAAGCCGCACCCGATACCTGCCACTTGGCGTAGCCGGCCTCGAAGTCCTCATATATCTCGTCGCCTCGCTCGGCCCATAGCGGGTGTTCGGGGTCGGACTTGGCGGCCCATTCGCGCATTTCCCGTCGCATGTGGTCGAGACGGCCGGCGAAATCGGGCGAGCCGGGCTCGGTCACCCTGGCGAAAAGGAACAGCGGATGGCTCGGCTCGGTCAGCGCGTACTGTATCTCGGCGGCCATGGCTTCCGGGCTGCCGGGCGCGGCCTCGGCTGACGCGGCAGGCCGCGCGGCAAGCGGCGTCCGCGGTTCCTCGTCCTCGGCGGCGGTCGGAACGGGGCACACGCCGACCCGCGCTTCGGGGTATGCGTCTCTGGAGACGATCATGGGCGCCGCGGCCAGATAGCGCGCGGCCGCGGTTGCCGCAAGGCGCTTGAGCGCAGGCTGCAGATGGCTGCGCACGTCCTTCTGGATGTCGCCAATCATCCTGTCGGCGGCCTGAATGCGCGAGGCGCGCTGCGGCGAATCGATGCACCGTTCGCTCATGTGCGTCGATTGGAAAATGCCGAACAACGAGTAGTAGTCCGCCGTCGGAATCGGGTCGAATTTGTGGTCGTGGCAGCGCGCGCAGGCGACGGTCAGCCCTTGGGAGGCCTTGGCGATCACGTCGATCTGATTGTCGATCTGGTCGGCTCTGGCCTTGACCGAATCGGTTGGGGAATTGAGCACTTCCCAAAGCCAGAAAACGCCGCTGGCGATCGGGTTGACGGCATGGGCGCCGCCGGCCGCCAAGCGTTGGGGCATCAGATCGCCGGCAATCTGCTCCTTGAGAAATCGGTCGTAGGGCAAATCGGAATTGAATGCGTCGATTACATAGTCGCGGTAGCGCCAAGCGTCGAGCTTGTTGTTGTCGAACTCGTGTCCGTTCGTTTCCGCCCAGCGCACCAGGTCGAGCCAATGGCGCCCCCAGCGCTCGCCGTAGTGCGGCGAAGCCAGAAGCCGCTCAACGACTTTTTCGTACGCCCGCGGCGACGCGTCCGCCAGAAAGGCGTCGATTTCTTCCGGCGTCGGCGGCAGGCCGGTCAGATCGAACGTGACGCGGCGCAGCAGAGTGCGGCGGTCGGCCTCGGCGGCGGGGCGCAGCCCCTCGGCGGCGAGCTTGGCCAGGATAAAGCGGTCGATCGCCGAGCGCGCCGCGCCGGGCGCCGCCGGCGGCTCGGGGTCGCGGACCGGCTGGAACGACCAGAACCGGCGGCCGCTCTCCAGGTCGATTTCTTCTTGCGGCGCCTGCTCGGGCTGCCCGCCTCCGCGCGGGTCGGGCGCGCCCATGCGCACCCAAGCCTCGAGATCGGCGATCTCGTCGTCGGCCAATTTCCCCGAGGGGGGCATGCGCAGATCGAGGGAACGGTAGCGCACCGCCCGGATCAAAAGACTGCCTTCCGGGTCGGACGGCGCGACGGCGGGGCCGCGGCTGCCGCCTTGACGCACCCCCGCCCTGGAGTCGAGCCGAAGACCGCCCATCGCCGCCGCGTCGGCGCCGTGGCAGGCGTAGCACTTCTCGGCCAGGAGCGGACGGATATTCCTTTCGAAGAACTCGATCTGTTCCGGCGATTGCGCGTAAGCCCCGCCGAGGCTCAGGAACAGCACGGCGGTGCAAAAACCAGATTGCGGCATGGCCTTTTCATGATAAACCCGCGAACGGGGACGCGCCGCCGATCTCGAGTACCATGAATTACAGAATGACGATTCGGTCGAAGGTGCGGCTTGCGGTCGGCGCGGCGCTTATTTTTCCGGTAATCGGCGCGGCGCAGGACGAAGGAACGCCCCCTTCCTGGGAGATCCGCGAAATGGCCGAGGATATCGTCAAGAATGCCGCCACCGGACAGAAATTGCTCGCCGAACTGCGGCCCGAAGAATGGCTGCAAAACGGCGCTCCCGAGGCATACATCGAGCAACTCGCAACGCTGCGCGCCGACCTGGAAAACGCGGCGCTTTCGGCCCAGTCGCTGAGCCGCGAGCCGGAGCGGCTTTCCTACGCCGTCGATACGTTCCTGTGGCTCGACCGCGCGGATTCGCTGCTCGGCTCAATAGCTGCCGGAGCGCGCAACTACTACAACGGCGCGGTCGCCGATCTGCTGGATTCCGCCCGCGGCCGCAACGTGGGCAACATCGCCTCGCTCAAGGGGTACATGCGCCAACTGGCCGTCGGGCTCGAAACGTCGCTGCGCATCGCGCACGGCGAAGCCCAACGCTGCCGCGCCTCCGTCGCCGGCCAAGCCAACCAGCCCTGACCCGCCGCCTCTGAAAACTCTGAACAAGCAGGCAGGAGAAGCGGGCCGGCCGGCTGCTGCCGGGCAGGAGTTCAGCCCCGAAAGACATGAAAGCTTCATGCAAAGATGTTTACCGATGTTCGTCAATTTTCACTTGTTTCGACTTCTCACAGTCGAAAATCGACCGGATTTGTTCAAAGCTTTCCTTGCCTCCCACTCGCCGTAGGCCGCGGAACGTGGCGACAATCCCGCAGCGCGGCCTAGAAATCGCCGCTGCGTTCCTCGAAGTGCGTAGGTTTGCCGAGAGTCGTTCCGCCCGAGCGAATCCAGTCGGCAACCCGATCGACCGCTTCGTCGATTGCGGTTTCGGGCCGCCCGAGCAACGCGGCCAACCGCCCTGCGTTGCTGAGCAGCGCCGTGCGGCTTTCCTTCCCCGCGAAACGCGCTTCGACCCCAAAGCGTTGGGCGAATCGCTGCGCGAGACTGCGCACCGAGAGCGTTTCCGGGCCGGTCACGTTCAGCACGAAGGGCGGCGAAGCGCAATGCTCGAGCAAACGCAAGGCGACCGCGTTCGCGTCACGCTGCCAGATTGCGTTGACCCAGCCCATGGCAAGATGCACCGGACGGCCGTGAAACACCTTGTCGCCGATATCGCGCAGAACGCCGTAGCGCAACTCGACGGCGTAGTTGAGGCGCGCCACGGCAACCGGCGAGCCGTTGCGCCGCGAAAAATACTCGAACATCCGCTCGCGCGCGAGCGCCGATTGTGCGTACTCGCCGACCGGCCCGACGGGGGATTCCTCATCGGGGCCGCCGCCGTCAACCGCGCTCAGCGGGTAAACGTTGCCGGTTGAAAAGACGACTATGCGGGACTCGCGGAATTTTTCCGCGGCGAGCGCCGGGGCGACGGTGTTGACGGCCCAGGTCATCGCGCGGTTGCCGGCGGTACCGAATTTCCGGCCCGCCATGAAAACCACGTTCGGGGCGTCGGGAAGCGCATTCACGGCTTCGCGATCGAGCAGGTCCGCGCGGATGGTTTCGACGCTCCACGATGCGAGCTTGCGGCGGACTGCTGGATCGGAGAAGCGGGAAACAGCGATGACTCTTCTGGGAGAGGGGGCTGCATCCGCCGCCCGCCTGGCCAGCCGCGCGAGCGTGGGACCCATCTTGCCGCCGGCGCCGAGGACGAGAATATCGCCCTGCAGCCGTTGCATCAGCGCGGTCTCGGCGGGGCCGGGAGTCGAGAGAACGCCGTCGAGTTGCTTCTCGTCGGTGATGGCGGGCAGCGTCACTCTTCCACGGCCGCGGGCAGATCTTCCGGAAACAGGGCGACGTCGCCGGGCGGCGGCAGAAACTCCTTCAGCAGCAGCAGCCGCTTGCGGATGCGTCCGCTGGCCAAGTATTTGGGGCCGCCGGAGACATCGATATCGCAGCACAAGCCGTGAAGGTAGAGGATCAACGTGTCTTCCAGCGCCTGCCGGCGGTACATGGCCAGCAGCTTGGTCTCGCGGCGCGTATCCTTCTGCTTGCGCAGCAATTCGTTTTTCAGCCGCCACGCGCGTTCGTCGATTTCGCCGTGGATATCCTCGCGGATTTCCTCGCGCACCAGATCGTGGAAGGGTTCGAACCAGGTCTTGCCCGCGCGGGCGACGATCAGCTCGGCCAGCTTGCGGTAGAGAACGTGATGCGCATCGATGACCTCTTCGTCGTGGACCGAAAGGAAGATGAAGGTCTCGCCGTCGACGTCGAAGTGCCCGGAGAGCACCCGCCCGACTTTGGCCGGAACATGGAAGGAAATGATCGGCCCCTCGGGTTCATCCCCATTGCCGCCGGCCGGTTTTTCCAGAAACGGCACGAAGACGAGGCGCAGTTGCGGCGTAATCTCCGCGAGCTTTGCGGGCATGGCTGAAGCGGGATCGTAAACGAGCCTTTGCAGGTCGCTGTCGTCCAGCGGGACAATCGAAAAATAAGACAGCCAGCGGTTCAGCGGAATCATTTCGCCGCGGCATTGCGCGGCAAATTCCCTGGATGAAATTTTCGAATTGACTGGGATCGCAGAGAGCATCGCCGGCGGGCTGAAATTCAATTCTAGCAAAGGGTTTGCCGGACGCGGATGCCGGGTTCCACCGCTGCAAGACGGGTTTTCAGTGCGGCGGAGCAGCCTTTCAGAACTTGTAGGTAAAGAAGAGAAACGAAAACGTGTTGCCGTTCCCCGGCGTATTGGCCTTGAGGAACGGACCGGGAATCATGTAGCCGCTGCCGCCGCCCAAGGTGAGCACGGATGTCAGCGGAATCGTGAACGTGGCGTTGAACTCATCGCCGATCCTGGTGTCGGCGGCGCCGCCGGACGGGGCCGCCGCGGTCAGCCGGCCGGCGACGTTGTACAGCCCGTCGTTGCGGTCGGCAAGATGGAAAGAGTGGTAATCGAAGCGCAGGCCGAGCTTGGCGCACGGTTGGAACTGAACCCCCAAGCGCAGGTTCTTGATATTCCGCCAGCCCACGAGATCGTTGTAGCCGTACCACAGATGCGCCGTCGGAAAGAGATCGACAAAGCCGCCGACCTTGCCGTCCGCGGGGTCCGCATCGCCCGAGCCGAACGTATATTCGGCATAGAACCGGGGTTTGCCGGGCGCATCGAGCGTGTAGCCGAGTTCCGTGTAGAAACCCCAGGCGCCGATCTCTGCGCCCGCCGCATCGCCCCATTGTCTGACCAGAGCCGCGTTATAGTCCCAAGGGCCGATCCCTTTGCCCCACAGGCGCACGCCGCCGGTATAGCGATCGAGATCGCCGCGCAGTCCCAATTCGTTGACGACCGAGGGTATCGTCTGCCACAGCAGGTAGGGTTCGAGCGTTGAGCCGGGGACGACGTTCTCGACCGCGGCGTAGAGGCCGTGCAGGTTGTTGCCCTCGGCGGATTGGTTGATTCTGCGGCCGGGGTCGCTCTGCACGACCGAGGCCGAGAAAACGGTGAGCTTGGCGCCGCCGCCCTGGATTTGCAGCTTGACGGCATCGAACTCCCGCGAGGTATTGGCCCAATCGAGCGCCCCGACCAAGCGCTGGTCGCCGAGGAGCAGCAACTGCCGTCCGACGGTCAGGTTGATCGGAGATTCGTCGCCGCCGATCCGGACGTAAGCTTGGCGAACGTCGAATGTGTCGCGAAAGACCCCGATGTTGGGCAGCCCTGCGCGGATGCCCGGGGCGCGGGCGTCCTGGCCCTGAAAGAAGAAGCGCAGCCGCGGCGCCGGCTTGACGCCGATATTGACGCGGGTGCGCACCAAGTTGTAACTGTCGTTGATTCCCGCCCGGTAGCCCAGGCCCTGACGGCTCTCGAAGCGGACGCGAAATTCGCCCGAGAGCGACAGAAATCCTGGCGTCGCTTTGTCGAGGTATTGCCGAACCTTGTTTTTCGAGGTTGTCTCGTCGGCGGCTTGGGGCAGGCCGCCGGCGAGCCCCGCAGAGACTGCGCACAGCAGAACCGCGCCCAGCCGGCCGGCGAATTTTGCGGTTGCGCCGGCGCACATCGTGGCAAAACGGTCGAATATGGACCGCCGACAACCGTTCATACCCAATGGCCGCGCCGCCAAACGCCAGCGTTACGCCATTGTATCACCCTGCGCGCGGGGCCGGATGCGCCGCGGGCTCGTCTCAAAAAGTTTGCTTTTTCGCGCGGCTTGCCGAAAGGTGTAGAATATTTCGGTACGCTTCGGCTACAATTCAGCTTTACGCATCAAAGTTTCTCGGGGCTTGTCCGCGAGGACGAGCAATGAGGAGGAAAGAAATGGAAATCAATACCGAACGAACGGACGGCGTGCTGGTGGCGAAAGCTTGGTCCCGCATCGACGGGGCTAATGCGCGCGAGTTCGAAAAGGCCATGAAGGCCGCGATCAGCGAGAGCGACAGCGCTGTCGTGATCGATTTCGAAGAGCTCTCTTATATCAGTAGCGCCGGCCTTCGGGCTCTCCTGGTGATCGCCAAGAAGCTGCAGAACCGCGACGCGGCGTTCGCCATCTGCTCGCTCACCGATACGGTTCGAGCCGTTTTCGAGATCAGCGGCTTCGACAAGATCATTGCGATCCATTCCTCCAGGGAAGAAGCGCTCGCTGCGGCCGGCGGTTAAGCCTGCTCCGCCGCGGGAGCTTCCGCATCGGGAGCCTTCGCGGGCAAATCGATCGTCATTTCGGTGAAGCTGCCGGGCTCGGACTTGACGCGGATGTTCCCGCCGTGCTTGCGCACGATGTCGTTGGACATCGAAAGCCCGAGCCCTGTGCCCCGATCCGTCGGTTTCGTCGTGAAGAACGGGTTGAATATCTTGTCGATGGCTTCGGCGGGAATGCCGTTTCCATTGTCGCGGACGCTGATTTCGACGCGGCCTTCTTCGGTGCGCTTGGTTGTCAGCCGCAGCACGGGCGAATAAGGCTCATTACCGTCCACGGCCTGTCGCTTCTCGTCGGTGGCGTGGCAGGAGTTGCTGACCATGTTGAGGACGACGCGGCCGATTTCCTGCGGAACGACTTCGACCATGCCCACCTGCGGGTCGAAGTCTTCCTGAATATCGAGGATGAAATTCGAATCGGTCGCCCGCGCGCTGTGGAAGGCGAGCAGCGCATTGTCTTTGATCAGGGTGTTGATATCGACTTCCATGCGGTTGCCCGAGTCGCGGCCCATCATGAGCATGTCGTGGACGATGCGGTTGGCGCGGTCGCCGTGTTCGCGGATGCAGTTGAGGTTTTCGGTCAGGTCCGTGCAGATCTCGCGAACTTCCTCGCGCTGATCGTCGGTCAACTGCTCTTCTCCTTGCTGCAGCGTCTCCTGCAATTCTTCGATCAGCTCGCCGGATACCTCGGAGAAGTTTTTCACGAAGTTCAGCGGGTTCTTGATTTCGTGGGCCACGCCGGCGGTGAGCTCGCCGAGCGCCGCCAGTTTTTCCTGCGTGACGATCTGATCCTGGGCGCGGCGTAGATCGGTCAGCACGGACTCGAGCTCGTCGTTCTTGCCGCGCAGTTCTTCGGCCAGTTTTTCGACAAGGTTCAGGCGTTGGGCCTCCAGCGCCTGACGGCGAAAGATTTCGAGTGCCGCGGCCATGTCCGCGACTTCGTCGCGCCCTCCGATCTCGACCTTGGCATGCAGGTCGCCCCCGGCCATGCGGCGCATCCAGCCCGAGAGCAGGTCGAGACGGCGCAGCAGGACTCGGCCGATGAACAACCAGGCGATCAGCACTGCGCCGACGATGCTGACCCCGTTCAGCACGAGCAGGAGGACCCGTCCGGTCTGGATCGCTTCGGCGGACGCCTGCGTTGCCGCATCCGCGTTCCCGCGCGCGGCGCTGACGAGACTTTCGACCCCGAGGACGAGATAGAGCGCGAGTTCCCGATTGCGCGCAAGCAGATTGCGTTGCTGCTCGGCAAGCTCGAGTTCCTGCGTGCGCAGAGCGAACCCTCCCTCATCGCCGAGGCACAGTTCGATCAGACGGTCGAATTTCGGGGCGGTTTCCTTTGACGCCCGGGTCCCGTCGAGAGCCGCAAGGCGCCGCTCAATCCTGCCTACGGCCGCTTCGAAACGTTCCCGCAATGGCTCGAGCAGGAGCAGGTCCGAAAGGTTGAAGGCGCTGGTCATGAGTTGCGTGGCAATGGTGGCGTCGGCGTGCAACTCGGTCATGTGGCGGTAGCGGTTGACTTGGTCTTCGCGGAAATGCAGTCCGCGCGGAGCAGGCTGCTCGCCGAGGTCGCGGTAGCCGGTCATGGCATAGAAGAACTGATTGTCGATGGAAGGGACCATGATCTCTTCCAGGGCGAGTTGCAACTGCCCCAGCTCGGCGCGCAAGGTTTCGCTGCGGGCGGCCAGATTGAAGCGTTCCGTGACCGAGTCTTCAATGGAGTCGATGTTCAGAATCAGCGCCCGGCTTTCGGCGATGATGCGCGTGAAACGCTGCGATTCCTGGTCTTCGCCGCCATGCACCAGCTCATCGAGGCGGTCTTCGAAGGCGCTCCGCTCCGCTCCGATTTCTGCGGTGACCTCGGCGAGTTCTTGCGGTGTGGCGGCGGTCGTCAGGCGCGGAGCCGCGGCCACCAGCGCGCCGATTTGCTGCGTGATTCCGAACGCGGCGGCCATTTCCGGAACGCTGCCCTCGTTCACTTCGCTCTGGGCGTCGCCCATGCGGTTGAACGATATCCAGGCGACCAGACTGGCGCCCACGGTGACCGCGACCGCCCCGCCCAGCCCGAGATAGAGCTGCCCGGCGATGCGTTGACGCGCCTGCAGCAGACGTTTCAGCAGGGGGTGCTCGGCGATGCTCCGGCCCGCTTGCAGCAGGCGCTTCAACAGATGTTGTCCGGCGATGCGCTTGCCGGCCTGCGCCAAGCGATGGAATAGATCGATCACGGTTTTATTCCGTCCGTCAGGGTGCGGATCGGTTTATAGTTTCCGCTGCCGTCGATCATCGTGAGAAAGACGGAATTCGACCCTTGGTTGTCCGCTTCGCCGTAGCGCAGCCTGAATCCGTTGATGCTGATCGTTTCATCGCTGCGCAGACTGGCGATGAAACTGTCTCGAGTCAGTTCTCGACCGCTGCGCTGCAAGCCGACGACCGCCAAGCGTCCGGCCAGATAGCCTTCCAGAGAGACGAAACCCGGAGAAGATTTGCGCGAGCGGGATGCCAGCGCCCGGCGGTAAGTGGAGATGACGGGCAGGTCGGCGGTTGGGAAAGGCACTACCTGAGTCACGAAAACGCCGTATCCGTCGGCGCCCAACTCTTTGGCCAGCGCGTAGCTGCCGACGAAGGAAATCGTTACGAAAACAGGATTGAAATCGAGGGTTCGCGCCCACGAAATCAGCGCCGCGACCGGCTTGTAGGCGCCGATCAGCACAACGGCCTGGGGGTTCCCGGCGCGCAGATCGAGCAGCGCCGATTTTACGGCCGTCGTGTTGCGCACATACGAGCCCATGGCCACCATCTCCATCTTGCGCCGGTCGAGCGCCTTGCGGACGCCTTGCAAGCCTGCCCGGCCGAAGGAATCGTCCTGGTACAGGATGGCGATGCGGTCGATGCCCAAGTCGCCGGTCAGGCGGGCGACGATTTCTTCGGTCTCCTGGTCGTACGAGGCGCGCAGGTTGATTACGTTCCAGCGCAGGGCATCGCGCAAAAAGGCCGCGCCGGTGAAAGGCGCGATGTAGGGCACGCCCGCGCTCTCGGTGAGCGGCGTGGCTGAGCGCGACGTCGGCGTGCCGACGGCGCCAATCAGAGCGAACACCCGATCTTCTTCGATCAATTTGCGCGTGTTGGCAATAGCCAGCTCCGGCTCGTAGGCGTCGTCGAGAGAAATCAACTCGATCTTGCGCCCGTGGACGCCGCCGCGCCTGTTGGCCTCCTGAAACGCCGCCTCGATGCCGAGTCGGAGGTCGCTGCCCAGGTCCGCGGCGGGACCGCTGAACGCCGCGGATTGGCCGAAAACAACGCGGTCGTCGAAAACCCCCACGTCAGCCGCGCGGGCGGACAGAGCCGCGCAGATCGCCGCGAACAGCAGGATGGGAAACAGTCTCGGCGCGCGCATCATCCGCCCGTCCGCTTGGTCAAGGTCAAATGGTTTTTGCCGTCGCTGCGCCGATAGTCCATCGTGTCCATCATGGTGCGCACCAGATATACGCCCAGTCCGCCGATGGGCCTGTCTTCGAGTTTCGCGTCCAGATCGGGTTCGGGGCTTTCCGTCAATGGATTGAAGCTTCGGCCGCCGTCGGTAATCTCGATCTTGAGATTGCCCGGTTGCGACGACAGGGAGATTTCGATCGCCTCGCGGCTGCCGGACGATTGCGCATCGCCGTATCCGTGTTTGACGATGTTGACCGCGACCTCTTCAAGAACCAGACAGACCTGGAAGACAAGATCGTCAGACCAGTTCGCCGCGCGGCCGAACTCCTCGGCGGCGGCATTGATCTTCTCCAGGGCGGCCAATTGCGGTTCGACGCGCAGAACCAGTTTCTCGCTCACGCCGCGGCCCCTTTGTAATGGAGAGTCAGGCAGGTAATGTCGTCGGACTGGGCGGTGCCTTCCGCGAACTCGCTCACCGCTTGGAAGACGGCTTCGTTCGTCTGTTTCGCGCTCGGGCGAGGCCCCTCCGCGAACAATCGGAGCAGCTGTTCGACGCCGTACTCCTCATCGTTGGGGTTCATGGCCTCGGTCACTCCGTCGGTGTAGAGCACGACGGCATCGCCGGCGGACAGCCTCACGCTCCCGGAATTGTACTGGAAATCGGACATCACGCCCGCGGCGACCCCTCCGGTCGGGGGGAGCAGCTCCGAACTGCCGTCGGCATGGACGAGAAGCGGTTCGTTATGGCCGCCGTTGGCATACGTGAGGGTTCCGTTCACGGGATCGAAAATCGCGTAGAAAACGGTTACGAACATCATCGACTCGTTGTTCGAGACGAGCATGTTGTTGACTTCCTTCAACACGTCTCCGGGGTCTCTGCAGCCGATGGCGGCGCCGCGCAGCAGCGTACGGCTGGACATCATGAAAAGGGCGGCCGGCACCCCCTTGTCGGAAACGTCGGCGATAGCCAAGCCGATGCGGCCTGCCTCGAGTTGCAGCACGTCGTAGAAATCGCCCCCGACGGCGCGGGCGGGCTGCATGTTGGCAAACACCTCGTAGCCCGCGGCGACAGGGAATCGCGTGGGCAGGATCGACAACTGCATCTGCCGGGCGATGCCCAGCTCTCTCTCCAGCGCGACGAGCTTGTCGCGCGACGAAAGAGCTTCGCGCCAGATGGCCAGATTGCGCAGCGTCCGCTCGATGGTGATGCGCATATCGTCGAAGTCGATCGGCTTGGTGATGAAATCGAACGCGCCGCGGTTCATGGCCGTGCGGATGTTCTTCATGTCCCCATAGGCCGAAACGATCACGGCGCGGATGTTGGGGTTGACGCTCGGGATCTGCCCCAGCAAGGTGAGGCCGTCCATCTGCGGCATGTTGATATCCGAGAGCACCATGTCGATGTCCTGGCTTTGCGCCAGCACGTCGAGCGCTTCGATGCCGTTGCCGGCGAAAACGAAGCTGTAGCGCCCGGAACGTATGTCCCGGCGCATGCGTTGGCGCACGAGACGTTCGACGTCCGGCTCGTCGTCCACGACCAGGATTTTGAATGGCTGAAGGAGTTTTTCCGTAGGTGTTTCCATGCCGAGCTCCGACTCCTGCGCGGGCAGGCGTCATCTCTGAATTCTACACAAAACCGTCGGTCAGACGGCGCACAATTTCCGACGCGGCGCCGTCCGCCCGCTGCCGGATTTCATCGGCGGTTCGATCCTGAATCGGATGAGCGACGTACACCGCTTCGTAATCGGGCCGGCCCAACCCGGCGGCCTGCGCCCGCGCGGCGGTGCGGAAAACGTCGGTAGCGACCGGCGCTGTCGGGATGCCCATGGCTTCAAGCCGTATCGAATCGTGCAAACTGCACGTCGTGCAGGAGCCTCAATCGGCCAGCGCTTCGACCGCCGCATGGACCTGCGCCTCGCGGATTTTCGCCAGCACTTCGCTGGGCGCGGGCTTGGCGAACGTGGGCTTGGCGATTCGCAGGATGCTCGCTGCCCCGTACCGTTCGGTCAGCAGCGCCTCCAGGCGATCGAGAAATATCGAGCCGCCTGGCTTGCTGATGTCGAGCAGCGCCAGGCGTTTGCCCTGCAGCGTGTCGAGACGCGGCGCGGGACTCGCCTCGGGGCGCGCCTGCTCGTCGAGTGGATTGACCAGGACCGTTGCCATGCGTTTGTTCCTTCCCTATTCGTCGTCGATCGGATAACAGACCATCTGACTGCCGCGCCGGCCCGTCTGCCAGGAACCGAGCACGGCCGAAAATTTCCCCGCCGGGCCCCCCGCAACCATGATGCGAATCGATTCCGGGCCGTTGAATTTCCGATAGCAGCGCACGCCGCGGATAAGGCACTCCTCGTAGCGCTCTGCCGCCTTTACGCCTTCGCCGCCGTCGCCGTCGTATTCGTGCAGCGGGATGCCGGTGTTCTCGTAGAGATAATCGATGACGTCGTTTTTGGTGAAGCCGCTGCGTTTGAGCGTCGCGGCGTGCTCGGGGCCGATGACCACCAGCGCCTCCGGCGCGCGGCAGACGCGGCGGCTCCAGAGATTGGCCAGCACGGGGCAGAACGCGCGCAGCAGCACGGCGGCGGCGCGCGCGGCATGCTCGCTGATACCCCGCGGCGGCTCGCAGCAATACAGCGTCAGCGCGCTTCGCGCGGGGTCGATGCCGAAGTCGGCGCACAGTGGCGCCCACGGGCTGGCTTCCTCGTTTTCGGCGATGACGTAGCTGAATTTGCCAGGGTTGCCCAGAGTGGACATGTCGATTTCGCCGGGAACGGCCCCGCCCAGATTGCGCAGCGCAAGCTGCGCTGCCCGTCCGAGCGTCGAGTTCGCGCGCGCCGTGTTCGAGAAGACGTTGCTGCCCGAGGCGAAGCCGAGGCGCCCGCGCACGGGGCCGTTGACGACGACCAGCGGCGCGGCGAAATGCGTCGTTCCCTGCACGCCGTGGATATCGAGCCGCTCGTCGCACAGGGCGCGCGTCAGCGGAATGAGTACGCGCATCATCTCCGGCCGGCAGCCGGCCATGACCGCGTTGGCGGCGATTTTCTCAACCGTCGCCGCGCCGAAATTCGGCGGCACGCGGGCAACGATATCTTCGGGCGGCAGGCCGGCCGCCGCGATCATTCGCTCGACCCGCTCAGCAGTCGGCGGCACGACCGGCAGCGGGTCGGCAAAGCCGTGCTCGTAACAGTACTCCCAAGGGTCTTTGCCGTCGGCCAACTCGACGCGGCCAGCGCGCGCGCCGCGTTTCGCGTGGACGTCGAGCGCGGCGGGGGCGTCCGCGCCCGATTCGGGCTCCCGGTGGCGCGACATGCAGCCGGGTTTCGCCGGCGGATTTCCGTCGTGAGGCGCCGCCGGTTCCGCGGCGGGAACGCCCGCGAGATCGCAAAGCAGCCGGGCGGCGCGGTTCAACTCGGCCTTGTCGAACCCCATCGTTGCCGCGGCGATCCGCTGGCGGTCCACCAGGAACAGCGTCGGCACGGCCGGCGGGTCGTAATCGCGGCTGGCGGCCAGACCGCGGTCGATATGAATGGGAATCTCGATGGGCAGCGCCTTGGCCAGCGCTTCGGTTGCGCAGGCGGAATCCTGGGATACGGCCGTGACAACCGCCTTCTCCCCGACCGCAGCTTGCAGCGCGTTGAGATAGGGCAAGGCCAGTTGGCACGCCGGGCAATCGGTTTCGAAAAAGGCCAGCAGCGTCGGCCGCGAGAAGGCGATGCCGTCAATTGGGGGGGCCGCGGCGCCAATATCGATCATCGAAATGCTTCCGGACGCGCTCCGGCGGAACGCGCAGCGTATCTCCCCGATGTTACACTAGAAATGTTCCCCCGACATTCCCCCACGCCCCCGAATGAAGTTCGGCGTCGTCATTTTCCCCGGCTCGAATTGCGATCACGACGCGGTTTACGCCCTGTCGCGCAATCTTTCCCAGGAAGTCATCGAGATATGGCACCGCTCGGAAGATCTGTGCGGAGTCGATGCCGTTTTCCTGCCCGGAGGGTTTTCTTACGGCGACTACCTGCGTTGCGGCGCCATCGCCCGTTTCTCGCCGGTGATGCGCGCGGTGAAGCGCTTTGCGCAATCGGGCGGGCTCGTCATGGGCGTTTGCAACGGGTTTCAGATTCTGCTCGAAGCAGGGCTGCTGCCCGGAGCGCTGATGCGCAACCGCGATCTGCGCTTCATCTGCAAAGCGGTGCGGCTCAGCGTGGAGACGACTGACTCGCCGTTCACCAATCTCTGCGGCCTTGGCGGCGCGCTTACCGTGCCCATCGCCCACGGCGAAGGTTGCTACTTCGCTGACGCCGCCGCGCTCGATCGGCTCGAGGCCGAAGACCGCGTGGCCTTCCGCTACCGCGGCGAAAACCCGAACGGCTCCGCGCGGAGCATCGCCGGCATTCTCAGCGAAGGGCGCAACGTGCTGGGCATGATGCCCCATCCCGAGCGGGCCTGCGACCCGGCGATGGGCTCAATGGACGGCCTGACGGTCTTCCAATCTCTCGTTGCCGCCGCGGTTCCCGCTCTTTAAGCGCAATGGCTGCCGAAGTTTCCGAATCCGCCGCGCTCGAGCACGGACTCACGCGCGAGGAATACGCCCGCGTGACCGAGCGCCTCGGCCGCGAACCGACGCTCACCGAACTGGGCATAGTCAGCGTGATGTGGAGCGAGCACTGCTCTTATAAAAGCTCTCGGCTTCACCTCAAGAAGTTGCCCGCCAAAGGCGCCAACGTCCTGGTCGGCCCCGGAGAAAACGCTGGCATAGTCGATATCGGCGGAGGCTGGGCGGCGGCATTCAAGATCGAATCGCACAACCACCCCAGCTATATCGAGCCGTTTCAGGGGGCGGCGACCGGCGTCGGCGGCATCCTGCGCGACATCTTCACCATGGGCGCCCGGCCCGTAGCGGTGATGGACGCGCTGCGCTTCGGACCGCTCGACGACCCGCGGACGGGGCCGCGCAACCGGCAAATCGTCAAAGGCGTCGTCGGCGGCATCGCTCACTACGGCAACTGCTTCGGCGTACCTACCGTGGGCGGGGAATGCGTCTTCGCCGACGGCTACAGCGGCAATCCGCTGGTCAATGTCTTTGCCCTGGGCGTCTTTGCCAAGGATTCGATTTTCCTCGGCGCGGCGCAAGGCGTCGGCAATCCGGTCATCTACGTCGGCGCAAAAACCGGGCGTGACGGCATCCAGGGCGCTTCGATGGCCTCGGCCGAGTTCGACGAAGATTCTGCGGCCAAGCGGCCCAACGTTCAGGTGGGCGACCCCTTTCTCGAAAAACTCCTGCTCGAAGCCTGTCTCGAAGCCATGGCTGCGGGGGCGGTCGTGGGCATCCAGGATATGGGCGCCGCGGGGCTGACCTGCTCGACGGCGGAAATGGGCGGGCGCGGCGGCGTCGGCATCGAAATCGACCTCGAGCGCGTCCCCCAGCGCGAAAAGGGCATGACCCCTTACGAGATCATGCTCTCGGAATCGCAGGAACGCATGTTGCTCGTCGCCGAGCGCGGCCGAGAGCAGGAAGTCTTCGACGTGTTCGCGAAATGGGGGCTGGACGCGGTCGCCATCGGTTCGGTGACCGCCGACGGCAACCTCACCGTCAGGAATCACGGCGAAGTGGCCGCGCTGCTGGAAAACTCGTTTCTGACTGACGGCGCGCCTCTCTACGACCGCCCGCACACGACCCCGCGCCGCACGGCGCCGCTCGACGGCCCGGCAGTTGCCGAACCGTCGGGGGAAGGGCTCTGCGATGCCTTGCGCAGGTTGCTCGCTTCGCCCGATTTGTGCTCGAAACGCTGGGTCTGGGAACAATACGACTATCAGGTGCGCACGAACACAACCGCCGGGCCTGGCGGCGACGCGGCGGTAATCCGCATCAAGGAGGCCGGCATTTCGCTGGCCATGTCGCTCGACGGCAACGCCCGCTACTGCGCGCTCGACCCCCGTTTGGGAACCGCATTGCTGGTTGCCGAGTGCTGCCGCAACCTGGCCGCCGTCGGCGCAAAACCCGTCGGCGCGACGAACAATCTCAACTTCGGCAACCCCGAGAAGCCGGAGATCATGGCGCAAATCGTCGAGTCGATCGAGGGCATGGCCGAGGCGTGCGCCCACTTTGGAACGCCGATTACCGGCGGCAACGTCAGCCTCTACAACGAAACGCTCGGCGAGAGCATCGACCCCACCCCCGTGATGGGCGTCGTCGGCATCGTCGAACACGTCGATGCGCCCGCGGGCGCCTGCTTTCTGCATCCGGGGCGAAAGCTGATCCTGCTGGGCGGGCTGCTTCCCAGCACAGACGACCGGCTCGATCGCCGCTTCGGTTCGAGCGCCTACGCCAAGACCGTGATCGGGCAAACCTGGGGGCTGCCCCCGGCGCTGGATCTCGACTACGAAACTGCCGTGCAGGCCGTCGTCCGCGAAGCTGTGCGGGGCGGGCTGGTCGAATCGGCGCACGACCTCAGCGACGGCGGGTTGGCCGTTGGCTTGGCCGAATGCTGTTTCGGCCCGGCGAAAACGGGCGCGCGCCTGGCCGTCGAAACCGACTTGCC
The DNA here is from genome assembly GCA_965242705.1 of Bryobacterales bacterium. Lineage (GTDB taxonomy): Bacteria > Acidobacteriota > Terriglobia > Bryobacterales > UBA6623 > CATQHP01. Next base: position 716,583 of record OZ251486.1, on the reverse strand, counting down.
GGCGCACCTCGCGCTCTTTCACGAAGCGCCTTCGCGGGTTCTGGTGTCCGCCTCAGCCGAAACGGCGGGCGCCGTGCTGCGCCTTGCCGCAAGCCGCGGCGTCTCGGCGCCCGTCATTGGCGAGACCATCGCCGACGAAATCGCCGTGGAAATCAACGGCTGCGAGGCGTTCCGCGCCCCGGTCGCAGAGTTGCATGCATCGTGGGACACTGCGCTCGAAAGCATGTTGGAGGTCTCATGAGCCTGCCCGGCGGAAACATCAACGACGGCGACCGCTTCCGCGAGGAATGCGGCGTCTTTGCCGTCTTCGGCCACCCCGAGGCCGCCAACCTCGCCTATCTGGGCCTCTATGCGCTGCAGCACCGCGGCCAGGAGAGCGCCGGCATATGTTCCAGTGACGGCGCGCAAGTCTTTTCACACAAGGCGACCGGTTTGGTCAACGAGATTTTCGGCGAGTCGCAACTCAAGGAATTGCGCGGGCACATGGCCATCGGCCATACCCGCTATTCGACCGCGGGCGAGGGAGGGCGCCTGAATGCCCAACCCTTCTATGTCGAGTGCAACAAGGGTCCCTTGGCGGTTGCGCACAACGGCAACTTGACCAACGGCCACAGCCTCCGCTACGAACTCGAGATTTCGGGGTCGATCTTTCAGGCCACCAGCGACACCGAGGTGATTCCTCACTTGATGGCGCGCTCGCGGGAGCCGAACCTGCGCCACGCGCTGCGCGAATCGCTGCTGCGCCTCGAAGGCGCGTTTTCGTTGGCCTTGCTGGCGAAAGACCGCATCATCGTGGCGCGTGATCAGCGCGGCTTCCGGCCGCTGGCCTACGGCCGCATGACCTACGCAGGCCGTGAAGTCCACGTCTTCGCCTCGGAAACCTGCGCATTCGATCTGATCGGCGCGAAATACGCCGGTCAGGTTCTGCCTGGTGAAATGATTACGGTCAGCGGCGAAGGCGTGATCCGGCAGCAGTTCGCGCCGCCGCTCAAGTCGTCGCAATGCGTTTTCGAGCACGTTTATTTCTCGCGGCCGGACTCGAGGGTCTTCGGCAGGCCGGTTCAGGAGTCCCGCGAGGCCTTGGGTCGCATCCTCGCCCGCGAGAACCCTGTCGAGGCGGATTGCGTAGTCCCCGTGCCGGACTCCGGCGTCGCTGCGGCCATCGGCTACTCCGCCGAATCGGGCATCCCCTTTCGCCACGGCCTGATCCGCAACCACTATGTCGGGCGCACGTTCATCGAGCCGAAGCAGTCGATCCGCAACTTCGGCGTCAAATTGAAGCTCAACCCGGTGCGGCATCTGGTAGCCGGCAAGCGCGTCATTCTGGTGGACGATTCGCTGGTCCGCGGCACGACGAGCCGCAAGATCGTCGGCATCATGCGCGACGCCGGCGCCGTGGAAGTCCATCTGCGCATTTCCTGCCCGCCTACGATTTCGCCTTGCTACTACGGAGTCGATACCCCGGACCGCGGCGAGCTCATCGCCAACAAGATGACCATCGACGAAATTTGCCGCTACACCGGCGCGGATTCCCTGGCCTACCTTTCGCTGGCGGGACTGCGGCAATCGGTCGAAGACGACGAAAGCGCGTACTGTTATTCCTGTTACACGGGCCGCTACCCCACCGATCTCGTCGGCATCGAGCAACTTGTCAGCGAGCGCCGCCCGCAAGGCGGCGCGGCGCAAGGCGAGATCGTCGCCGCGCGCAGCGGCCGGGTCGAGTGACCGACAGAAGATACGACCGGCTCCGGGTGCGGCCGATCCGTCGATTTTCGTCTGTACGGCGTCAGTGAAGCGAGAGCTGAACGCATCCGGTCGATTTTGGCGGTGAGATTTGGAAAATAAGTGCGCATTGGCGGGCATAGGCGGGCAAAGCGATCAAAGTTTGCATGAAGCCCTTCTTTTCGCTGCATGAAACCCATCGGGCTTGACGGCTGCGCATTGGTTGTGAGTCCGGGGGTTGTGAGCCAGGAGGGGACTGCGCCCGCCGCTTCCTCCTGCTTGTTCAGACCTTGACTTGAGGCGGAACGGCAGCGGCTTGAGTGGAATCCGTCCGGCTTTCGCCGGACTGGTAGCATGGGCCGTTTGGACGCCATGCATGGGTCGAAGGAAGAGTTGCTCGCGGCGCCGACCGAACCTTTCGCCATCGACGGCGAATCTTCCGCCTCGGCGCTGCTGGAGAAGATGGCCGGGACGGCCTTTCAAGGGCGTCGGCTGGGCAACGCTTTCCGCGTGTGGAAGCAGATGCTGGCCGACCCGGAATGCACCATCCTGATGGGGCTTTCCGGGGCGATGACGCCTGCGGGCATGCGCCGCGTCGTGCGCTTCATGATCGAAAACCGGCTGATCGACGCACTGACTTCGACCGGCGCCAACTTTTTTCACGACATCCACGAAACCAAGGGCTTTTTTCACTATCAGGGCTCGCCCGAGATGGACGACGAGGCGCTCGGCGACAAGATGATCGATCGCATGTACGACGTGCTGGCCGACGAGGTGCGCTTTCGCGAGCATGACCTGTGGATCGGCAGTTTCGCCTCGCGGCTCGATCAATCGCGCCCCTACACGACGCGGGAATTCCTTTATCTGCTGGGGCGGGAGCTGGGGCGGGACTGCTCGGAGGACGGCATCGTCTCGGCGGCGGCCAGGCACAAGGTGCCGTTGTTCTGTCCGGCGATAGGCGACAGCTCCATCGGCATCGGCGTCGCCGAAAGCCGCCACCGCGGGGAAAACCGGTTGATTTTCGACATGATGGCCGACGTGCTCGAAATCACCAACATCGTCGCCGACTCCAAGGCCACCGGCGTAATCTATTTCGGCGGAGGCACGCCGAAGAACTACACGCAGCAAACCGAGGTCATCGCCATCCTGATGAACAAGGGCAAGACCGGCCACCGTTACGGCATTCAGGTGGTTACGGACGCGCCCCATTGGGGCGGGCTTTCGGGCTGCACGTTCGCCGAGTCGCAAAGCTGGGGCAAGCTGGCCAAGGGCGCGCAGATGGTGGATTGCCATTGCGACTCGACCATCGCCATGCCTCTGCTGGTTTCCGCGCTTGCCGAACAGAAGCAACTCCTGGCGAACCGCAAGCCGCCGGCCTTCGACATGGGGCGGACGCTGCAAATCGAGCCCGCCGCGTAGCTTTGCGGTCTTCGGTTTCACCGCCCGCCGCGCAAGCCGCTGGCTGGTAAACTACAGGTGTCGTTTCCCGCCAAATGCCGCAACCCTTCGTCCACCTCCACTGCCACACCGATTACTCTCTGCTCGACGGAACCTGCCACATTCCGCGGCTGATGCAACTGGCCGAAAAGTACGAGTGGCCGGCGGCGGCGATCACCGACCACGGCAATCTCTTCGGCGCGGTGCGCTTCTACAACGCCGCGCGGAAGGCCGGCGTGAAACCGATTATCGGCTGCGAAGTTTACGTGGTGGACGGCGACCACGGCAAGCACGATACGAGCCTGCGCTACAACCATCTGCTGCTGCTCTGCAAGAACGAAACGGGCTACCGCAACCTGATCCAGCTCGTCTCGACCGGCTATCTCGAAGGCTTCTACTACAAGCCGCGGATCGGCAAGGCGCTGCTGGACCGGCATTCCGAGGGGCTGATCTGCCTTTCGGCGTGCCTGCGCGGCGATCTGCAGGAAACGCTGCTGGAAAAAGGCTACGAAGAAGGCCGGCGGCTGGCCTACGAATACGTCGATATTTTCGGCAAGGAGAATTTTTTCGTCGAAATCCAGGATCACGGCCTCGACCTGGACAAGCGGCTGATTCCGCTGCAATTCCGCTTGGCGCAGGAGAGCGGCATTCCGCTGGTGGCCACCAACGACGCCCACTATCTGACCCGGGAAGACGCCTCCGCCCACGATGCGCTGCTGTGCGTGCAGACGGGCAAAACGCTTGCCGATTCCAACCGCATGCGCTTTTCGACGCAAGAGTTCTACCTCAAGAGCCGCGAGGAAATGGCCGCGCTTTTCGACGGCGACGAAGCCCCGCTGAACCGCACATGGGAAATCGCCGAGATGTGCGGCCTCAAGCTCGAACCGGCGGGCAGCCCTTTCCCGCGGTTCGAGGTGCCCGTCGAGCATACGACCGACACCTATTTCGAGTTCGCCGCGCGCCAGGGCTTCGAAAAGCGCCGCGCGCGGCTCGAGTTGCTGGAAAGCAGCGGACGGCTGCGGCGGCCCTTGCAGGAGTACATGGAAAGGCTGGATTTCGAGATCAAGATGATCCAGCAGATGCAGTATTCCGGGTATTTTCTGATTGTTTGGGATTTCATCCGCTACGCCAAATCGAAAAACATCCCCGTCGGGCCGGGCCGCGGCTCGGCGGCCGGGTCGCTGGTCGCCTATGCGATGGAGATCACCGACATCGACCCGCTGCAGTACGGACTGCTTTTCGAGCGATTCCTCAACCCCGAGCGCGTCACGATGCCCGACGTGGACATCGATTTCTGCATGCACCGCCGCGGCGACGTGATCCGCTACGTCAATGAAAAATACGGGCGCGAGCAGGTAGCGCAGATCATCACCTTCAACACGATGGCCACGAAGGCCGCGATCAAGGACGTCGGCCGCGTGATGGACATGAGTTACGGCGAGGTTGACCGTCTGACGAAGCTTGTGCCCAACGTGCTGAACATCAAGCTCGACGAGGCCCTCGAGCAGGAGCCGCGGCTGCAGCAGGCCGTCCGCGAGGACTCGCGCGTCGCCGAACTGATGGAGACCGCGCGCCGGCTCGAAGGCGTCGCGCGCAACGCTTCCGTGCATGCCGCGGGGGTGGTGATCGCCCCCGAGCCGCTGAAAAACCTGGTTCCGCTCTACAAGACGGCCAAAGACGAGGTCGTCACGCAGTACGACATGAAGAGCCTCGATCAAATGGGGCTGCTCAAGATGGATTTCCTGGGGCTCACCACGCTGACGGTGATCGACCAGGCGTTCGACTGGATCGCCAAGCAAAGCGGCAAGCAGCTCACGGCGGAAGATATTCCGCTCGACGACCGGGCGACCTACGGGATGCTCTCGAAGGGGCTGACCAGCGGGGTCTTCCAGTTCGAATCGGCGGGCATGCGCGACATTTGCATCCGCTACAAGCCCGAGCGGCTGGAAGACCTCTGCGCCCTGAACGCGCTCTACCGCCCCGGTCCGATCCAGGGCGGCATGGTGACGGACTTCATCGAGCGCAAGCACGGACGCCGGGAAGTGACCTACCTGCTGCCGGAAATCAAGCCGCTGCTCGAGGAAACGTACGGCGTCATCCTCTACCAGGAGCAGGTGATGCAGATCGCCAACGTCGTGGCCGGTTTCTCGCTCGGCGAAGCCGACTTGCTGCGCCGCGCGATGGGCAAAAAGAACGTCGAGGAGATGCAAAAACAGCGCGAGCGCTTCATGGCGGGCGCGAAGGAGCGGGGATTCTCCCAAGCCAAGGTACAGAAGTTGTTCGAGTTGATGGAGCAGTTCGCCGGATACGGCTTCAACAAATCGCACTCGGCCGCCTACGGCTTCGTCGCCTACATCACCGCCTACCTGAAAACGAACTATCCGGTCGCCTTCATGGCCGCCCTGCTTTCGGCCGAATCGGGCAACAGCGACAAGGTTGCGCGTTACATCAACGAATGCCGCGACATGGGCATCGACGTGCTTGCGCCCGACGTCCATCAGTCTCATTGGAACTTCACGCCGGCCGGGGACAAGGAGATACGCTTCGGCCTGGGCGCGATCAAGAACGTCGGCAAGGGCGCCGTCGATGCCGTCATCGAAGCGCGCGAGGCTTGCGGCGGACGGTTTCGGTCGCTCTTCGATTTCTGCGAGAAAGTCGATAGCAAGCGCATCAACAAGCGCATGCTCGAAAGCGCGATCAAGGCCGGGGCGTTCGATTCGCTCGGCGGCCGCCGAGCGCAACTGACCGCCGCCCTGGACGCCGCGGTCGAAGCCGGACAGCGCGCCGCGCACGATCGCGAAACGGGGCAGGGAGCGCTTTTCGGCTTGCCGGCGGCGGGTGAAGACGACAAGGACCGTCGCTTGCCCGATGTTCCGGAATGGCCCGAGAAAGACAAGCTCGCCGGCGAAAAGGAAATGATCGGCTTCTACGTGACCGGGCACCCGATGCGCGCTTACGCGGACAAGGCCGCCGAGCTTGCCGACTGTGAGAGCGCGGGCTTGACCGATTTCGAAAATCAAGCGAGCGTTGCGCTCTGCGGCATTCTCGGAGGGATTCAGCGCAAGCGCAACCGCGAGGGCAGGACGTGGGCGGCGGCGTCATTGGAAGATCTTGCCGGCAGCGTCGATCTGCTGGTATTCGCCAATCAGTTCGAAGAGCTTGCGCCGCAGCTTGTCGAGGATCAGGCGGTGCTGATCCGCGGCAGCGTCCGCGCCGAGGAAGGGTCGCCGCCGAAGGTCTCGGTTCAGGAAATCGTGCCGCTCGAGAACGCGCGGGTTTCCATGCCGGCGCAAATCGCCCTGACCGTGCGCCTCAACGGGGAAGCCGCGGGCGGAGAAACCGCCGCGAAGCTGCAGGAGTTGTTCGCTGCGAAGCCCGGCGAAACCGACGTGCTCTTGAGGTTGGTGCGCGAGAAGGATTTCGCGGTGCTTTACGACATCGCGGCGCGCGTCAGTCCCGATCGCGAGTTCAAGCAACAGGTCGAGATCATTTGCGGCAAAGGGGCGCTGGAGTTGCGCCCGTAGCCGCCGCTGTCGGCTATTCGCCGCCGGCGGCAACCGGCATTCCCGCGGCTTTCCATGCCCGCCAGCCGCCGGCCAGCGAGTACACGTTGGCGTAGCCCATCTTTTGCAGGGCGTCCGCGGCGAGCGCCGAGCGGTATCCTCCGCCGCAATAGAGCACGAGTTTCGTCGTTTCCGCCGGAACCGCGCTCTCGATGTCGCGCTCGATGACGCCCTTGCCCAGGTGAACCGCGCCGGCGGCGTGCGCGGCGTTCCACTCGGAATCCTCGCGGGTGTCGATCAGCACGAACTCCGCGCCTGCGTCGAGGTCGGCGCGGACGTCTTCCACGGTCGTTTCGCGGATGCGCGACTTGGCGTCGGCGACAATGGCCAGAAATTTCTCGGAATGCCGCATGTTGTGGGCGCCGCTCTTTGCGCGGAGGGATTCAGAACTCGAATCGTACGCCGAGGTCCGCCTCTACTTCCGCCGTCGGCCGCATCTCGATCGCATCCCACGGGCAGCCGTCGAGCAGCGTGCCGTCCGGCCCCTTGGCGATGCACTGCTTGCAGCCGATGCAGGTCTGCGCATCGACTTCGATGCGTCCGAAGGGCGGGTGGTCGTCATCGGGAATCCAGTACATGCACTCGTCCACCGGACAGTAGTTGATGCAGACGGGCGAGCCCGCGCAGCCGGTGCAGTTCTCGGTGGTGACGGCAATGATCATCGGTTTCTTCTTGCGGTTGCCGGTCATGCCGCCTTCCGACCACGGCCAGTTTTTCTCGTGGGGTGCGGGGAGCGGCGTCAGCGAGGCGATGCGCGCGGCCTCGGCCGCGGCCTTGCGCTTGCGTTCCAATGCAGCGGCCTTTTTTTTGGCCGCCGCATCGACCGCGGCGGTTGCGGGCGCGGCGGGCTTGGGCGCCGGCGGGGCGGCGGGGTTGTCGGTTTGCGGGTTGGACATGGTTTTCGCGGATTACTGCCTTTCGAGAAATTCCAGTATAGCCCGACTGGAGGTCAATGGACATCCGCCGCCGCGAGGCGCGAAGCTGAAAGCTTGGCGGACGCCCCCATGAGCGATCATTTCGAGATTGCGGCGGAGTGCCCGGTTACGCGCGCCCGGGCCGGACTGCTGCATACCGCGCACGGGACGATCGAGACCCCGGTGTTCATGCCCGTGGGCACGCAGGGGGCGGTGAAGGGGCTGACCCCCAAGCATCTGCGCGAAGAACTCGACGCGGCGGTTATCCTCTGCAACGCCTATCACCTGTACCTGCGTCCGGGCTGCGAAACGGCGGCGCGGTTCGGCGGACTGCACAAGTTCATCGGCTGGCCGCGGGCGATCCTTACCGATTCGGGCGGCTATCAGGTTTTCAGTCTTTCCGCTCTGCGCAAGGTTCGCGAGGAAGGGGTCGAATTCCGTTCGCACCTCGACGGCTCGAAGCACTTTTTCTCTCCTGAATCGGTTGTCGATGCGCAAGCGGCGCTGGGCAGCGACATCATGATGACGCTCGACGAATGCACGGAGTACCCGGCCGCGGAGCCGCGGGCCCGCGAATCGATGGAGTTGAGCCTGCGCTGGGCGGCGCGCGCCTTCCGGCATTGGCGCGGCAAACCGGCGGGCTGCGGCCGGATGCTGTTTCCCATCGCGCAGGGCTCGATGCACCGCGGCCTGCGCCGCGAATGCGCCCGCCGGCTGCTGGAGCTCGATGCTCCGGGTTACGCCGTCGGCGGCCTTTCGGTCGGCGAGCCGCGCGCGCTCAGCTACGAAATGATCGATGCCGTGGAAGACATCCTGCCGCGCGAGAAGCCCCGTTACGTGATGGGCGTGGGCATGCTCGACCAATTGGGCGACTACGTTGCGCTGGGCATGGACATGATGGACTGCGTGCTGCCCACGCGCAACGCGCGCAACGGCGGCCTGTTCACGAGCACGGGCAAGATCGCCATCAAAAACGCCGCTCATGCCCGCGAGGACGGGCCGATCGACGCCGCGTGCGGATGCTATGCCTGCCGGAATTTCTCGCGCGCCTACCTGCGGCATCTGTTCCTGGCCAACGAAATTCTCTTCCATACGTTGGCGACCCTGCATAATATCTCGATGTACCTTGACAGGATGCGCCGGATTCGAGAAGCTATTGTGGAGGGGAAGTTCCCCGCGTATCTGAAAGAGCTTCGATCCGAGCCGTAACATCCCGTCGGGCGCGGCGCGAGAGGCGCGGATTCGAGTTTCCGGGTTTCAGGATTCTGCGCTATATTGGGCTAGGGGCGTCTCCGCGTTCGGGTTACGACGAGTTCGGCCGGCAGTTGAAGGACGAGTTTGTACGCTGCGATGCAATTCGGGTTCCAGGCGGCCGCGCCTCGGCCGGCCCTGTTGCTGCAGTCCGCGCCGTCGCTGGGGCCGCTGCTGCCGATCATTCTGATCATGGGCATCTTCTATGTGCTCGTCATCATGCCGACCCGCAAGCGCCAGAAACAGCTCGAAGAAATGCTGGCCAATCTCTCGACCGGCGACAAGGTCGTGACCAACGGGGGTTTGATTGGAACGGTCGTTGCGCTGACCGATACGACGGTGACCCTGCGCGTGCGGCCGGACAGCGTGAAGCTGGAGTTTTCGCGCAGCGCGATTACGGGAACGGCCGAGGGGTCGAAGAGCTAGACGCGGCGGCGCAAGCGGACGAGACACCATGAAAAGCGGATTCGGCGCCAAGATCGGCATCACGCTTGTCGTGTTGGCGGGCTGTCTCTATCAGGTTTTCGGACTTTCCCCCCGTCCGGACGACATCAAGTCGCACCTTGCGGACGTTATCAAGCTGGGGCTCGACCTCAAGGGCGGCACGCACCTCATCCTGCAGGTGCAGGTGCAGGACGCGCTGAAATCCGAGGCCGACCAGACGATCGACCGCCTGCGGCGGCGCTTGCGCAGCGACGATATCGCCTTCGAGTCGATTGCGCGCAACGACCCCGACTCGGTCGAGACCGCCGACGAGATCGAGATCGCGCTCGAAGGCGTGCCCATCGACCGCGTGGGCGACGCGCGCGGCCTGCTGGAGCTCGAAGCGCCGTCGTGGCTGGCCACGAGCACGAGCAGCGATGCGTTCCGCATGAGGCTGCGCCCGAGCGAGTTGATCCGGCTCAAGGGGCAGACTTTGCAGCAGTCCATCGCCACCATCGAGAACCGCATCAACGGCCTCGGCTTGACGGAACCCGTGATCCAGCAGCACGGCCGCGCGGAAGCGGAGCACGAAATCCTGGTGCAATTGCCGGGCGTGAGCGACCCCGCGCGGGTGATGAATCTGCTGCAGATGTCGGCGAATCTCGAGATTACGCTGGTGCTCGACGGCCCTTACCCCTCGCAGGCCGCCGCGCGATCGAGCAACGACGGCATTCTGCCGGCCAACTCGAAGCTCGCCCATTGGCTCGAACCGGGGCTGGGCAAAGACGAGTGGTACTTGCTGGAAAGGACTCCGGTGGTGACGGGCCGCGACTTGCGCAATGCCCAGGCCGGACGCGACACGCAATATCCGGGGCAGTGGCAGGTGGCCTTCAGCCTTTCGCGGCAGGCCGGGCAGCGTTTCGGGACCTTTACCGCGAACAACATCCAGAAGCCGCTGGCCGTGGTGCTCGATCGGCGCATCCAGAGCGTGGCGACGATTCAGTCGCGCATCGAATCGGAGGGCGTCATCAACCAGATCGACAGCCAGGTCGAAGCGACCGATCTCGCTCTGGTGCTGCGCGCGGGCGCGCTGCCGGCGTCGGTTGTGTACCTGGAGGAGCGCACGGTGGGCGCTTCGTTGGGCGCGGACTCGATCCAGCAGGGCGTTTCGAGCGCGCTGTACGGCGTGGCGGTCATCGTCGTGGTGATGCTGGCGTACTACAAGGCGGCCGGCATCAACGCCAACGTCGCGCTGTTTTTCAATCTGGTGATCCTGCTCGCCGTGCTCAGCGTTTTCGGCGCCGTGCTGACGCTGCCCGGCATCGCCGGCATCATCCTGACGATCGGCATGGCGGTGGACGCCAACGTGCTGATCTTCGAGCGCATCCGCGAGGAACTGCGCGAGGGCAAGCCCGTCGTGGCCGCGCTCAACGCCGGTTTCGGCAAGGCGTTTCTGACGATCATCGACACGAATTTGACGACGATTATCGCCGCCGCCTGTCTGTTTCTGTTCGGCAGCGGCCCGGTCAAGGGGTTCGCCGTGACGCTGGCCGTCGGCTTGCTGGCCAACCTGTTTACGTCGGTCTTCGTTTCCCGGCTGATCTTCGATTTGAGCCTGTCGCGCAAGCAGCAGGTGGAGGAGTTGAGCATTTGAGATAGACGCCGTCGATCGCGCCGCCCGCGGGGCTGCGCCGCCAACGGCGGCCGCCGAATTTTCAAGGAACTTTTGAGTATCCGCCGGTGTCTAGGGTTACCGGACAAGGAGTGCGGCGGAATGAGCATTCGATGCAACTGCTGGCCAAAACGAATATCGATTTCCTCGGCCGCCGCAAGATCTTTTTCGGCCTCTCGTTGTTTTTCTTCGCGGCCGGGGCGGCGAGCGCGATTTTGAACGGCGGGCTCAAATTCGGGATCGATTTCAAGGGAGGCACCTTGGTTTACGCGAAGTTCAAGGAGGCTCCCGACACCGAGAGCGTCCGCGGCGCGCTGGCCGCCAAGGGTCTTTCCGTAGCCACTCTGCAGCCGTTCGACGAAGGCCCCGACGACCACGAATTGAAAATCGATCTCGACTTGGCCGGCGAAATCGTGGAGACGTCGGGCAAGACCCAGGTAATCGAGACGCTGCGCGAGCTTTACCCGATCGAGGCCGGCAAGCTCGATTTCAACAACGCCGGGGTCGAGGCTCTGGCGGAGCGGCTCTACGGGAACGCGGGGGTCAGGGCGGCCGGGCTGACGCGGGACGAGTTGACGCAGCAGGCCGAAGCGCTGCTGAAGGCGCGCGACGGGCAACATTCCGGGCTGGTGAAAGATTTTTCCGCGTTGACTTCCATTTCGGGATTGAATCCTGATATCATGCCTGCACTCCGGCAGGAGACCGTGTTGGGCGATTTCGCGATCCGAGGCGTAGAGGTCGTGGGACCCAAGGTGGGCAAGGAGCTGCAGTGGATCGCCATTCGGGCGACGCTGTTTGCCTTGGCCGGGATGTTGGTGTACATTGCGTTTCGGTTCGAATGGATTTACGGGGTTGCCGCCGTGGCCGCGGTTTTTCACGACGTTTTCATCACGCTCGGCTTTTTTTCCATCGTCGGACGGGAAATCGAGTTGACAGTGATCGCCGCTTTGTTGACACTATTGGGCTACTCCATGAACGACACGATCGTGATTTTCGACCGCGTCAGGGAAAACCGCAGGCTGACGAGGCGGTTGAGCGCGGCGGAGTTGCTGAATCTCAGCATCAATCAGACCCTGAGCCGCACGGTGTTGACTTCCGGGTTGACGTTGATTGCGGTAATGTGTTTGTTTATCTTTGGTGGGGAGGTTCTGCGCGGCTTCTCGTTCGCCCTCGTGGTGGGCGTGCTGATCGGAACGTACTCATCGATTTTCATCGCGAGTCCGATTTTGCTTTGGGGCCAGGGGCTGAGCGCAGCCCGGTCGCCGGGCGGAAAGAGGATGCGGAAGAATTGAACGCGGGCCGCGGCCCGGAACGAGGTTGGAACCATGTTTGAAGACAGTTTGATGGAAAATCACGTCAAAAGCACGAGCCGCTTGGCGGTTGCGCTTTCGACATCGGCGCAGCTCGCCCTCGTCGGAGTCGCTCTGCTGATTCCGCTGCTCAACTACTACGAGTTGCCGGCGACCGATCTGGTCGGCTTCCTGGCGGCCCCGCCGCCGCCGCCGCCCCCGCCGCCCCCGCCGGCCGCGGTGGTGAAGCCGCAGAAGATCATTCCGCGCGAGTTCGATTCGGGTCAGTTGACGCAGCCCGTCGCGATTCCCGATCAGGTGGCGATCATCGATGAAGATTATCAGCCGCCCAGCGCCGGCATCGCCGGCGTCGTCGGCGGCGTTCCCGGCGGCCAGGTCGGCGGCCAGATCGGAGGCGTCATCGGCGGCATCATTTCGAGCGCCCCGACGGTAGCGCCCCCGCCCCCGCCGCCCCCGCCGGTGAAAAAGAAAGCCGCGCCGAAGCGCATCCGCGTCGGCGGCAACGTCGCCAAGGCCCGCCTGCTGCGGCAGGTTCGCCCGCAATACCCCCCGCTGGCCCGTCAGGCCAGAATCCAGGGCACGGTGAAGCTTTCGGCGATCATTGCCAAAGACGGCACGATCCAGAAACTCGAGGTGACCAACGGCCATCCGCTGCTGGTCCCCGCGGCGCTTGCCGCCGTGAAGCAGTGGCGCTACAAGCCCACGCTGCTCAACGGCGAGGCCGTGGAGGTTCTGACCAATATCGACGTGAACTTCACTCTCAGCGGGTGACGCCAGCGTCAAAAAGTTTGCCCTTCGCGGGCGGCCCGCCCGAGCGCGTAGGCCTCGGGCGGGCCGGCAAAAAGCTCTCGTTGGGTTTGAAGTCGGTCTACGAGTCAAAAATTTGTTCGTTCAGGAGGAAGAGAGTACATGTTTGCTCAGTTTGCAACCACCGCGTTCCTGCTCCAGCAGGAAGTCGGATTCGATATGGTTTCCATGTGGAACCAGATGGGTTTTGCCGCCAAGGCCGTCGTCATCATCATGTTCCTGATGTCGGCTTGGTCGATCGGCGTGATGATCGACCGCGCCTTGGCCTACACCTCGGCCAAGAAGCAGTCGCGACAGTTCGCTCCCGCGGTTGCGGGCGCCTTGCGCGAAGGGAAGCTCGACGAAGCGATTGAGCTTGCCGACCGCTACAAGAAGAGCCACTTGGCCAAGGTCGTCACTGCCGGCTTGGCGGAGTTCAAGGCGCAAGAGGAAAGCGCCGAAATCTCGGGAGGCACGGTGGACGCCTCGAAACGCGCTCTCGAACGCGCCCAGGCGATTACGCACGCCGAATTGAACCGCGGCCTCAGCGGCTTGGCCACCATCGGCTCGACCGCTCCGTTCGTCGGTCTGTTCGGCACGGTTGTCGGCATCATCAACGCCTTCCAGGGCATCTCGCAAGAGAAATCGACCGGTCTCGGCGCCGTCGCCGGCGGCATTTCCGAGGCGCTCGTCGCGACGGCCATCGGCCTTTTCGTGGCCTTGCCCGCGGTGTGGATGTTCAACTACTACAACTCCAAGGTCGAAGGCTTCGACGTGGAGATGGAAAACTCGAGTTCCGAGTTGATCGACTACTTCCTCAAGCGCACCGGGGGAAAGGGTTAGGTTCGACGGGATAGACCGACTGGATTCAACCGCCGCCGCCCTGTTTTCGGCATGAAGCGGGCGGCGGCGCCGGGAGGAAAAAATGTCAGAAGAGAAGAAAAAAAAGAAGCCGGGGATGGCCGCCATCAATGAGATCAACGTCACCCCGATGGTCGATGTGATGCTGGTCATGCTGATCATTTTCATGGTCATCACGCCCATGCTCAGCAAGGGCGTCAGCGTGGACATGGTGCGTACGCGCAATCCGATCGCGATGGACGAAGCGGACGCCGAGGACGCGCTGGTCGTGGCGGTAACCCGCGACGGACAGGTTTTCCTGGGCCGAGAAAAGCTCGAGCTGCGTGACTTGGCGCAGCAGGTCAGCGACGTGGTCAGCAACCGCATCGACAAAACGGTCTATTTGAAGTGCGACGCCCGCTCGAAGTACGAGGTCGTCGTCGAAGTCGTGAACACCGTCCGCACGGCGGGGGTGGACCAGGTGGGACTGCTCACCGAGAAGGAAGAAAAGGGACAGGCCGCCTACAGAGGCTAGGCCGGTTTCGCTTGTCGAACGTTCGCAATACGAAAGTCGGAGGAATCAAACAATGGGTATGAGCGCAGGGGGAGACAAGGGCGCCCCCAACATCAACATGACCCCGCTGATCGACGTGCTGCTGGTCTTGCTGATCATCTTCATGGTCATCACGCCGCTGACGCCGAAAGGCCTCGAGGCGCTGGTTCCGCAGCCCAGCGAAGACGAACAGCAGCAGCAGTCCCAGCCGAACGCGCGCACCGTGGTCGTCTCGGTGAACGCCGACCGCAGCATCATGATCAACCGCGACCCGTCTGACCTCAACGTGCTTGAGGAGCACCTGCGCGATATCTTCAAGACGCGCGCGGAGCGGGTGATGTTCGTGCGCGGCGCGCCGAATCTGGACTACCGCGACGTGGCCGCCGTGATCGACATCGGCAAAGGCGCCGGCGTGGACAAGATTGGTCTGTTGACGGAACAGATCGAGTAACCTGTAGGGAGAGCGGCGGGAGACGCCGGGGCCGGGCAGCGCGCCCGCCCCTCTGAAGACGGAGCGAAGGACGAGACGGAGAGAACGATGAAACTGGACAAGAAGTACTACTGGAGCACGGGCATCACGGTTGGCGTTCTGCTGATTCTGGCGATCGGGGGCAAGCTGGCCCTCAGCGCGATGGGCGTCAAGAACATCGATTCTTTGAAGGCGCGCATGGCGCTCAACAAGGGCGTTCAGGCTTTCGCCTCCGCGAACTACGAAGGCGCGGCGGAGTATTTCACGACGGCCTCGGATTTGGACTCGGAGCTCTCGGACGCCCAGGTCTATCTGGCCTATTCGCACATGATGCAGTACATCCCCGGCGTGGAGTCGCCCGAGAACGACGCCATCGCCGCCAAGGCGCTCGACGGTTTCAAGGCGGTTCTCGAGAAAGACCCCGGCAATTCGACCTCGCTGCAGAGCATCGCTTCGCTGTATTTCCAGATGAAGGAGTTCGACGAGGCGAAGGAGTGGCACGAGAAGGTGATCGCCGCCCAACCCGAGAACAAGGAATCGTTCTACACGATCGGGGTGATCAACTGGACCCGCTCTTACGAGCCGCGCTTGCAGTTGCGCGCCGACCTGGGCATGGAACAAGCCGACCCCGGTCCGATCAAGAACGACAAGCAGCGCAAGGAATTGGCCGAAGAGCTCCTGCCCGTAATCGACGAAGGGCTGCAGAATCTGGAAAAGGCTCTGGACATCGACCCCGATTACACCGACGCCATGGCCTATACGAACCTGCTGCTCCGCGAGCGCGCCGACTTCGCCGATACGAAAGAGGAATACGAGGAGTTTTTGGCCCAGGCCGACGAATGGGTGCAGCGCACGCTGGACACCAAGAAGCGCCTCACCGAGGAGAGCACGTTCAACCAGTTCGCCGCCGAAGAGTAATCGCGCGGTCTCCGCGGCAGAAAAGGCAACCCTATAATAAGCCCTGGGGCCGGAAACGGCTCCGGGGTTTTTTGTTTCTACCGTGCGTATCGACTCCAGCGGCATGACTGCGCGGGCCGCACCCGAGCGGCCGCCTGTTGTTGCCGCGCTTCCCGCTCCATCGCCGGCCGCAGCGGCGCGCTTCGAGGAATTGCTGGAGAAAGCGCGTTCGTACCGCCCCGTTGACGATTCCGAACTTTTGCGCCGGGCGTACGCCTTTGCCGTCGAGCATCACGGAGGGCAGAAGCGCAAGTCGGGCGAGCCTTACGCCGCGCATCTGGTCGAAGTCGCGCACCTGCTGGCCGACATGCGCCTCGACGGCGCGACGTTGGCCGGCGGACTGCTCCACGACGTTGTCGAGGATACGCCCGTCACCGTCGAGAAGCTGCGCCGCGAGTTCGGCGGGGAGATTGCGCTGTGCGTCAACGGCGTGACCAAGTTGGGGCGCCTGCAATTCCGCTCGTCCGAGGCGCGGCAGGCCGAGACGTTTCGGAAAATGCTGCTGGCGATGATCGAGGATATCCGCGTCATCCTCATCAAGCTGGCCGACCGCACGCACAACATGCGTACGCTGCAATTCCTCGAACTCGAGAAGCAGCGGCGCATCGCGCTGGAAACGCGCGAGATTTACGCGCCGATCGCCTTGCGCCTGGGCATGGGCAAGGTGCGCGGCGAGCTCGAGGATCACGCCTTTGCCGTACTTGAGCCCGACGATTCCCGCGCCATCGCCGATCGCATCGAGTCGCGGCGCGAAGCGAGTCGGGAGTTCCTGGCCGAAATCCAGCGCGATCTCGAACGGAAGCTCGCGCAGGCGTCGATTCCGGGGCGCTTGCAAGGCCGCATCAAGCGCCCCTATTCCATTTATCAAAAGCTCAAGCGTCAGAAAGTCACCCTCGATCAGGTGTACGACTTGCTGGCCTTGCGCGTCATCACCGATACGAAGAGCAATTGCTATGCCGCCTTGGGTGTGATTCATGCCCAGTGGCGGCCGATTCCGGGGCGCATCAAGGATTTCGTGGCCATGCCGCGCCCCAATCTGTACCAATCGCTGCATACTTCGGTGATTACCGACGGCGGCCAGCGTTTCGAAGTGCAGATCCGCACCGAGGAAATGCACCGCACGGCCGAGGAAGGCATCTGCGCGCACTGGAAGTACAAGGAAGGGCAGTCGGGCGCGGACGCGGACGACCGCCGCATGACCTGGCTGCGGCATTTGGTCGAGTGGCAGCGGGAAGTCAGCGACCCCTCCGACTTCCTTTCGACGTTGAAAATCGATCTCTACCCCGAAGACGTGTACGTCTTCACGCCCAAGGGCAAGCTCATCACGCTTCCCAGCGGCGCCACGCCGGTCGATTTCGCCTACGCCATCCACACCGAGGTCGGCCACCGCTGCACGACGGCAAAGCTCGAAGGGCGCATCGTTCCCCTCAAGCACAAGCTGCAAAACGGCGACATCGTCGAGATAGGCATGCAGCCCAACGCGCACCCGAGCCGGGACTGGCTGTTGTTCGTGAAGACCTCGCGGGCGCGCAACAAGATCAAGCAGTGGCTCAACGCGCAGCGCCGGCGCAAGGCCGAAGAAATCGGCGTCAAGCTGTTGGAGAAGGAAGCGCGCCGCGTCAAGGTCAGCCTGAAAGCGGCGCCCGCGGCCGGAATCAAGGAAGTCTGCCGGGAATACGGCTGTTCCAGCTTGGCCGACCTGCACGTCATGCTCGGTTACGGCCGGCACTCCGCGCGCCAAGTCGTCGCCAAGCTTTTTCCCGATCGTTCGCGCGGCGGGCAGCAGGCGCCCGCGGCTCCGGCGCTGATCAGCGCGCCTTCCGCGGCAAGCCGCGACGGGGACGCCGATGCGCTGGTCGTCGAAGGCAGGGACGACATTCTCGTTTACCGCGCCCGGTGCTGCAACCCGCTGCCGGGGGAGGAAATCGTCGGCTACGTGACGCGCGGAAAAGGCGTCGGCGTGCATTCCGGCAACTGCCGCAACGTGCGCAACCTGATGTACGAAGCCGAACGCCGCATCGACGTCGCCTGGGCGGAGAACGGAGACTCCACGTACCAGACGCGCCTGACGGTCTATGTCGATGACAAGCCGGGCATCCTGAGCGATCTGACGGGAATCCTCTCGGGCGAGGGGCTGAACATTGCCAAAATCGAGTCGCGGGGCGAAAAGGCTGACCGGCCGATAGCCATCGATCTGATCGTCGAGGTCTCGAACGCCGAGCAAATCGAGCGCGTATCCCGCACCATCAACCGCCTGCCCTATGTGCGCGAAGTCTCGGGCAACAGAAACGTTTAGGAAAGCTCTGCCTGCCGCGCCGCCCTCTCGCACAATGCTTCCGCAGCAGCGGGAGCCGCCCTGACTGCCGCCCGCGTCCATATGCAACAGTACGTTTCGGCAAGAGGGCACGGCGCGGCAATCCGCCCCCGCCCGCGGCGGATAATGAATGAATGCGGACGGGTTCGACGTTTGCCGCCGAGCGCGCCGCCGGCTTGCTCCTGTTTCCCGCTGCGCCGGCCCTCTTGGGCGCGCTCCTCGTGCTGGCGCGCGAAATCGGCTACGGGCCGTGTTTGACCGGGGACGGCGCAGAATATATAGCCGCGGCGAGGAATCTGGCGGCCGGCGAGGGCTTCGTGGGCAGCCATGCCCCCTTTACGCTCTGGCCTCCGCTCTATCCGCTGCTGCTGGCGGCGGCGGGCGCTCTGCTCCGGCTCGACCCGCTCGACGTTGTCGGCCCGCTCAACGCCGCCGTTTTCGGGCTGACCGTATTCGTCTTCGGGCGATATCTGCGCCGCCGACTCGATTCCCGCTTTGCGGCGGCCTGGGCCTGTACCGTGCTTGCCCTCTCCGTTCCCTTGGCGGATGCGGCTTCGTGGAGCCTGTCCGAATCCCCGTTCATCCTGGCAACCACCCTGGCGCTGATCGAAACCGACAAGTTCCTGATCGCGGGCAAGAGGCGCTCGTTGGCGGGCGTGGCGGCGTGGAGCGCCCTGGCCGCGCTGACCCGCTACATCGGCGCGGTCGTAGTGGTTTTTACGGGGTTGGCGCTGCTCTTGCGGCAAGGGGCTCCGCCGCAGCGGAGGGCGAGGGACGCCGCCGCCTTCCTGGCGGCCGCGTGCCTGCCGGCGGCTCTGTGGATATGGCGCAATTATCTGTTCTTCGACACATTCGCGGGCAACAGCGGACAAGTACGGTTTGAGATGGAGCGGCCCCGTCCGTTGCTGGGGATCTTGCGGGAAGCCTTCTTCTTTCTGCTGGACTGGACGCATCTCGACTTGGCCTGGGCCGCGGCGCCGGCCGCAATCACCGCCGCCGCCGCCGTCGCGGTCGCCAGCCGACGCCGCGGCCAACGCGCCGATGCCGCGCGCAGCGCATCGTGGGTATGGGCCGGCTTTGCGCTGACCTATTTCGTCCTGCTCATTGCCGCGGTCTCGGCGGGCTATGCTCCCCATCTGAATACAAAAGGCCAAGCGCGGTATCTGCTTCCGCTTTGGATTCCCTTGTTGGCCTTCGCGGCGTTCGCGCTCGACCGGTTTCTGAGCCGCGGGCGGGAACGGAAGTTCGGGGGGGGGGGGGGGCTGCCGGCGGCCGCCGTCATGGCGGCGCTTTGCCTGTGGCCGGCGGGGCAGGCCGCGGCCAATGCCCGCCGCATATGCCGAATCAATGCGGCCGAATCCCTCGATCAATACTGCCATAACGAGCCGCCCTATGCCGATTCCGAGATGCTGCGTTACATCGAGGCGCTCCCCTCCGCAGGCCCCCTCAGCGGCCCCCTGAGCGGTGTTGTGTACAGCAACAGCCCCACTGTGCTGTCCTTGTACAACCGCGCAAGAGCCTCATACCGAGGCTTGCTGAAAGAACCTCCATACCCGCCGCCCGCCCCGACAAGCCCCGACGCCGGGCAGAAGCGGACGGCGGCAAGCCTTGCCGACGCTCCGCACGGCGCTTGGGTGGTCTGGATCGAAAGCGAGTACTACAATAATCTTGCCGACTATGGCGCAGCTTGGCTGAGCACGCTCCCCAATCTGGAGCCGGCGGCGCAAACGACCGACGGCGCCGTGTTCAGGGTAAACGCGGGCGCCCCGCCCCGCCCGAATCCGTACCGAGCCGCGCTTCGCGCGGCGGCCGGGGCGGCTCCGCCGCCGGTCACGGGTCGGGCCGCGCTTCGCGCGGCGGTCACGGGTCACGGGTCGCGGGTCGGGGGCGGTTTCGATGTTTCCTGGCGGGGCAAAGAGTTGGTTTACATCAAGCAAGAGTGCTCGGAGCAGGACGCGCGGACGCGCTTCTTCCTGCACGTTTGGCCGCAAGACGAGGCCGCTCTGCCCGCCGATCGCAAGCCTTACGGCATGGACAATCTGGACTTCCGGTTCCGCAAATACGGCGTCGTGCTCGACGGCGCCTGCGTAGCCCTCCGCCCCCTGCCCGACCATGAAATTGCCCGCATCCGCACGGGGCAGTACGCGCCCGAACAGGGCGCGCTGTGGCAAACCGAGCTTCACCCCAGCCCCTGACCCGCCGGCGGCGAGGCCGATACCCGCAGCGCGGCTGCGCGGATTCCGCTTGCCTCTTGCCCCGACCTTCCCCAAGCCAGCGGGGACGCGGATTCATGACGCGGCGGCCCTCGGTTCGGGCATTTGATCCCATGTCCTGCCGTCCAGCACTCGGCCTGTTCGTTTCTTGAAGACGCCGCCCCATTGCTTGAAAAAAAACGGCGTCCCGGAATCTATGCAGTTGTCGCGGATATCCCTGATCCAGTCCGGCTCCGGCGGTCGGGCGCCCGGCCCGGACTCGCCGCCGGCAATCACCCAGTCGATGCCCGCCAGGTCCACGTCCGGCAAAGGCCCCAGCAAGGGTTCGAGCGACAGGAACTTCGTCCGTGCGCCGGTTTCCTTCAGCGGCTCGAGCCGTCCCAGCAGGTTTCGGGATTCGATACTGGCGCCGAGCCAGATGTTCGGCGTCCAGTTCAGTCCGCCGCTGAGCAAGGCAGCGCGTTCCGGCCGCTTGGTCAACACTTGAAACGTGTGTCGGGGCGCCCGATTCATGACCGCGAACACCGACTCGATGAACGACGCCGGAACGGACTCATGAAACAGATCGGACATGGAATTGACGAAGACCAACCGAGGCTTCTTCCAGCGCAGGGGGTCGCCGAGGGCGGATTCGTGCAAGGCTACCGAAAAACCGTTTCTGTACTTCTTGACGCCCATGGCGCGCAGCCGCTGAGACATGCGTTCCGCGTAGCAATTCTTGCAACCGGGACTGATCTTCGCGCAACCCGTCACCGGGTTCCAGGTGACCTCGGTCCATTCGATCCTGGAATGTGCGGCCATGACTACATTTTATCCAGGATATGTTTTGCAATACTTTGAGCCGGTCCGATTCCTTTCGGATGGCCGACGCAAAAAAAGAATTCGAATAATGCGGAGTTCCGCGAATTCTTCAGAGTTCTGGATTGTTGGAGAAACCTGCCGCCGAACAAGCCGGTCAATTTTTCCTTGTAGATACCCAGCAGCCCTGTGGCGCCTGGATTCCGCTCATGCCCGGAAGCTTCAAACAGATGCCCTTGCGCTCTTTCCCGATACAGGTTGCGCCAACTCTCGCCGCCGAACACTGTTGTCAGCCGGTCAGCCCACCCAGCCGCGATGTCGTCCGGTTTTTTGGACGTTGGCAACATCCTCGCAACAGCCTGTGTCGGGAAAAGTATCCAGGTGTCCAGGGCGTTGAAGCCCGCTATCGTTTCGATTGCGGACCATGCAACCTGCGCGGCGAAAGGGTCGAGAAAAAGGACTCCGCGCCAGTGGCGCCAATCTTTCTGCAGCTTGCATAGAAAATCGTTCGCCTCCGAGTTCTGTATCCTGATGTCCCGGTTGGGATGCGCTGCCCGCAAATTTTCCAATTGGGCGCACCGGTCAGGGTTTTTCTCGACGAAAATCAACCTGTCGAACGGTTTGTCTCGTACTTTGATTGCCCTCGCGGCAGAGCCGCTCACGAAATTTCCGACATCGTTATCGCCGGACAATTCCACGCTGCCGGTTCCTGCGAAGGCGTCGATATACATCAACTTGAACGGTTGGGTTTTGAGCGCCGTAGTGTAAGCGTCGAGATAGCGCTCCAATATATCGAGCTTTTGGACAGTCCACGGCACGCCCCAGTTCGTCCGATGTTCGGCTGCTCGGTTCGTCATCGCATATCTACTGACTTCAAGTTCTTGGCGCGCCGCTAATCCATCAACATGCCGCCGTTGACTTCGATCGATTCGCCGACGACGTGCGAGGCCTCGCTGCTTGCCAGGAAGGCGATGACCTTGGCCACTTCCGGCGATTCTCCGGCGCGGCCTTGCGGGATCTGCGAAACCATCGCGCGCATGCGCTCTTCGCTCGAAAACCGCTCGTGAAACGGAGTGAGGATTACGCCCGGGTTGACCGCGTTGACGCGGATGCCGTAGGCGATCAACTCCTTGGCCATCCCTTTGGTCATGCCCGTGACGCCCGCCTTCGCGGCTGCGTAGGGCATCGCGCCGGGACCGCCTCCGTTGTGTCCGGCGATGGAGCCGAGGTTGACGATCGCCCCCGAACCGCGCTCTTTCATGTGCGCGGCGACCGGTTGGCTGACCCACAGGACGCTGCTCATGTTGAGGTCGATCGCGCGCCTCCAGAAATCGTCTTCGACGTCGAGCACGGAGCGCCGGTCGATCAATGAGCCCGCGTTGTTGACCAGCGCGTCGATGCGCCCGGCCTTTTCGAGAACTTCGGCGACAAGCCGCCGACACCGGTCGGGCTGCGAAACGTCGGCCTGAAACAGCCATGCTTTTCCGTCCGCCGCTTCGATTTCGGCGGCGACCGCCCGGGCGGCGTCTTCGCTGGCGTTGTAGTGTACGGCGACTTTCGACCCGCGCCGGGCGAACTCGACCGCCGTTGCCGCGCCGATGCCCAGCGACGCGCCCGTGATCAGAGTGACGTGAGATGATGGAAAATCTGTCATAAAGCACGATTTTACCCGTGCCGGAGGATCGCATGGCCGACGTGAAAACTTTTCCGAACTACATCAACGGCGAATGGGCCGCTTCCGAGCGGACATTCGAAAACCGCAATCCGGCGGACACCGGCGACTGCGTGGGCGTATTCTGCCGGGGCAGCCGCGCCGACGTCGATGCGGCCGCGGCCGCCGCTCAAGAAGCCTGGCCCGCCTGGGCGGCGATGAACGCGCCGCAGCGCGCCAAGCACCTGTTCCAGGTTGCCGACATCCTCGAAAGCAATCTCGATTCCCTGGCCCGCGAGATGACGCGCGAGGAAGGCAAGACACTGCCGGAAGCGGCCGGCGAGACGATGCGCTCGGTCAACATCTTCCGCTATTTCGCCGGGGAAGGCGCGCGCATGCCCGGCATGCTGGTTCCTTCCGAGCGCGACCGCGTTTTCATGTATTCGGTGCGCCGTCCGCTGGGAGTCGTTGCCCAAATCAACCCCTGGAATTTTCCCAGCGCCATTCCGGCCTGGAAACTGGCCCCGGCGCTGATCGCGGGCAATACCGTTTTGCTGAAGCCGGCGACCGCCGCTCCGCTGAGCAGTTGGCGGATCGTCGAAGCCTGCCATAAGGCCGGCCTCCCCCGCGGCGTGGTCAATTTCATCTGTGGTTCGGGAAGCGAAGTCGGCGAGGCGATGATCGACGCCGCGCCGGTGAAAGCGGTATCGTTTACCGGCTCTTGCGCGGTCGGGCGGGCGCTTCATGCGCAAGCATCGGCGCGACGGTTGCGCATCCAACTCGAAATGGGCGGCAAGAACCCCACCATCGTGCTCGCCGACGCCGATCTCAAGAAGGCCGTCGGCAGCACCGTCAACGCGGCGATGTTTTCAACGGGTCAGAAATGCACGGCCACGAGCCGCGTCATCGTCGAAGACGGCATCTACGACGAGTTCGTTGCCGCGCTGATCGATGCGGTGAAGGCGCTGCGGGTCGGCAACGGTCTCGACGAAGGCGTGCAGATCGGCCCGGCCATCGACCGCGCCCAGCTTGAAACGAACGTCCGCTACTGCGAGATTGCCCGCGATGAAGGCGCAAAGCTCGCTTGCGGCGGCCGCGTCCTCGACGAGGGCGCATACGCCAAGGGCTTCTTTTTCGAGCCGACCGTTTTCACCGCGGTTGAGGAAGACATGCGCATTGCGCGGGAAGAGGTGTTCGGCCCGGTGCTGGCCGTCATCCGCGCCGCGGACTTCGACGACGCCATGCGCATCGCCAACAAGGTCGAATTCGGGCTGTCGGCGTCGATTCAGACGCAAAACGTCTCGCGCATTTTCGAATACGTCAACCGCATCGAAGCGGGGCTGATTACGGTCAACCTGCCGAGCGCCGGCGTGGAGTATCAGCTTCCGTTCGGCGGCTCGAAGGAATCGAGTTTCGGACCCAAGGAACAGGGTCCGGCGGCGCTCGATTTCTACTCCGATTACAAGACGATCTACTTGGGGTATTAGCGGCGCGCGGCCTGCGGCGGCTCGATATCGAGCGCTTGGAGTCATTGCTTCAGTCCTGAGATTTCCCGCACCCGGCGCATTGCCTTTCGTTCGTTCATCCGGCACCACTGGTCATCGCTCACGCCTTGCGGTTTCGGCGCCGCCGTCAATTTCTCCAGCTCTTGGAAATACATATCGAACAGCGCCAACACCGATTCGATGTTTTCCGGTACCGTTGCGCTTGCGCCGGGTTTTTTCAGGGCTTCCCGGACTTTCCGCACCGCTCGCCGTTCGTTCATTCGGCGCCACTCGTCATCGCTCATGAAAGAGGGTTTCGGCCTCGCCGTCAACTTGCGCACTTCGCGGATATACATGCCTGAAAACGTCAGCATGGGTTCCGAGCCTTCGGGCGCCGAGGCCCCGGCTTCCTTCAAGACCTCCACAATGCCGAATCTTCCCTGGACATATGCCGTCAACAACGGCGTAACTCCGGCGCCGGCCTTCTCTGCGTTCGGGTCCGCACCGCGGTCCAGCAACAGCTTCACGACGGCGAGGTTGCCGGCAGAGACCGCCCCGTGCAACGGCGAACTTCCCGAATCGTTGACGGCATCCGGGTCGGCTCCGAAATCCAGCAGCGTCTTGACGAGGCCGTATGCCGCTACGGAATCGAGGGAAGCCGCCGCGATCAGCGGCGTTTGACCGGTGTCGTTCAGAGCGTTGGGGTCATGCCCCGCCCGCAACAGCCGCGTCAGTTCGACGGAATCCTCCTGGTAAACCGCGCCGTGCAGCGGATAATCCGCCGGGGCGGCGCGCGCGATGACGGCGGACAACAACAGCGCCGCCAGTACAGGCAGAGTGCGCCCCATGCTCGAATTTTCCATTGCTTTCCTTTCGAAACGCTTCAAGTTACCTGTTAATGGAAACAAGTACGACGGCAAGAGCAGCTTCGATGAGCCGCGAGCAGCGCCCTGTTTCCATTCCTGCTCATCCCCGCCCGGTTTCAAGCAGGCCGGCCAGCGTTTTTTCCGCCGCCCGCCGCCAAGTGAACTTGCGCGCCTTGCGTTTTCCGGCGACTGCGTTTTTCCGTCGGAGTTCCGGATTTTCCAACAGTTCGGACAAAGTCCGGCGGATATCTTCCGTCGAGAGCGGATCGAAGAACTGCGCCGCCCCCGAAGCGATTTCGCGCAGCGGCGGGATATCGGAGCAGGCCGTCGGCAGCCCTGCCGCCAGCGCTTCCGCTACGGGCATGCCGAAACCCTCGAACGTCGAGGGGAAGACCAGCGCTTCGGCGTACTGGAACAGGGCGGTCACGACCGCCCGCGGCTGCCAGCCGAGCAGGTGTACCCGGCCTTGCAGCGGCGGGCGCAGCAAGCGCTTGCGCACGCCGCGCCAAGCCTTTCCCGGCAGGCCGCAGACGACCAGATGATCGGGGCGCCCGGCCGCGGCGAGGGACTGGTAGGCATCGAGCAGGCGATCCCAGTTTTTATGACGGTGTACGGTCGAGACGGCCAGCAGAAACGGCTCGCGGGGTACGCCGGCCGCATCGAGCAGCGCCCGGCGGCCTTGGCTCGATTGCCGTATGTCGAAGAGAGCCGGCTCGACGCCGTGGCCGACGACGCGCACCCGGTCGGCGGCAAGTCCGTAGGCCTCGAGCAGGTCTTTCCGCGATTGTTTCGATACGGTAATCAGCAGCGACGACCGCTGCGCGGAAGCACGGACGGTTACGTTCCAGGCCAAGCGCTCCAGAAGTCCGAAATTTTTGGGCTGCTTCTTGTGCTGCAGGTCGTGGATGACCGTTACCCGCCCGCCCCTGCTCCAGATCGGCGAAGTAAAGCCGGGCGAAAACAGAACGTCGAGCCTGTCGCGGAAGCTGCGCAGAGCAAGCCCCGTCTGCTCGTAAGCCAGCCGCCGGGGGCGGGACGAGGCCTGAACCCCGGTATCGACCGCGTGGAAATTCGCCGCGGACGGGCAGACCTCCTTGTCGGATTCGCGGTTGAGATAGACGAAATACTCGTTGCGCTCGTCGATTTCGGCCAGGGCCGCGAGCAGGTTGCGCAAGTATATTTCGGTTCCGCCGACTCCGCCGGGAATCAGGTACAGCGCATTGACGCCGATGCGCAGCGGAGAGGGCATATGTCTTTCCAGTGTCGCGCAATGGAGCGCCGGTTGCGCAACGGCCCGCCGCCTCGCCGTTTCCGGGCGGGCAGGGCCGACTGCGCGGGTTTTGCCGCGGATTGCTAAACTCGACGGACACGCATCGACGCCATGAAAAAGCTTCTGTCCGCCGCCGCTGCTTTCCTGGCCGCCCTGCCGGCCGCCGCCGAGGAACCGCGCAAGCCGAATTTCATCGTAATCTTCGCCGACGACCAGGGCTGGGGCGACCTCGGCGTTTACGGGCATCCCGACATCCGCACGCCGCACATCGACCGCATGGCCCGCGAGGGCATTCGCTTCACCAGCTTCTACGCCGCGCCGTTCTGCGGCCCTTCGCGCGCCGCGCTGATGACCGGTTCCTATCCGCCGCGCGCAAGCCTCGCCTTCAACCACGGCCCGAAAGAAACCACCGGCATCCATCCCGGCGAAATCACCGTTGCCGAGTTACTCAAGGCACAAGGTTACGCCACGATGATGATCGGTAAGTGGCACCTCGGCGACGCGCCCCCGTTCCTGCCGCACCGCCACGGGTTCGACCACTGGTTCGGCATTCCGTTCTCGAACGATATGTGGCGTTACCACCCGCTCATGCCGGTTCGCGAGCCCGAGGACGAGCGCATGGTCTCGGCCCGCGAGCGCGCCGACTTCACCGGATACGCCGGCAGGGGCGGTTATTACGACCTGGAAAAGGGACAGGGGTTTCCCCATCCGCTGCCGCTGATGGCCGATGACGAAGTCGTGGAGTACGACCCCGACCAGCGCAAGCTCACGACGATCTACACGAGGAAAGCGCTCGAGTTCATCGAATCGGCCAAAGACGGCCCGTTTTTTCTGTACCTGCCCCATGCCATGCCGCATGTTCCGCTGTTCGTTTCCAACAACCGCTGGGGCCGCTCGCTGCGCGGCCGCTACGGCGACGTGATCGAGGAGATCGATGGGTCGGTCGGCCGCATTCTCGACAAGCTCGACGATCTCGGCATTGCCGAAGACACGCTCGTTGCTTACACCTCGGATAACGGCCCATGGCTGGAATACGGCATCGACGCCGGCTCCGCCGGGCCTTTCAACCGCGGCAAAGCCACCACTTGGGAAGGCGGCATGCGCGTTCCCGGCATTTTTCGCATGAAGGGGAAAATTCCCGCCGGCCGGGTGACCTCCGCCGTTGCCGCCAACATGGATATCCTGCCGACGTTCGCCGCTCTGGCCGGCGCGGAGTTGCCCTCAGACCGCGTGCTCGACGGCCGCGACCTGTGGCCGCTGCTGTCGGGCGCAAGCGAGCAGTCGCCGCACGCGTACTTCTACTTTTTCGCGGGCAGCGGGCGCGATCGGCCGCCGCGGCTGGAGGCAGTCCGCCGCGGCCGTTACAAGCTGCGCCTCGACGCCGATTTCGGAGCCGTTGCGCTTTTCGACTTGTATGCCGACGCGGGCGAGAAGTTCGACATCCGCGCCCGTCATCCGCAACTCGTCGAAAAGCTGACCGCTCAGGCCAAGTCATTCGTCGAAGAGCTCAAGCGCAACACGCGCTCGTTGGGGCGCAGTTGACGGCGGCGGGTTCGGAGAAACGGCGCCCCCTACCCCGATCGGTCCCACGAGCGCCATTCGATGACGCCTGCCTTGTCCGCCCAGGCCTGCCACTTCGCCTCGAGTTCGGCTGCAATCTCGGGGCGTTCGCCGGCCAAATCGTTCGTTTCCGTACGGTCGGCCTCCAGGTCGTAGAGTTCCCAGCGGTTTTCCTCGGGCTTGCTCCATTTCGAGACGAGCTTCCATTTCCCTGCGCGAACGGCGCGGTTGCCTTCGTGCTCCCAATAAAGCGCGCCGCGCTCGACGGCGGATTCCTCGGCGACGTCCGGCAGCAGGCTTTTGCCTTCGAGCGGCGTGACGGCGTTCCCGTTGTATTCGCGCGGATATGCGGCGCCGGCGGCATCGAGGCAACTGGCCATGATGTCGATCAGGTGGCCTTGCGAGTCGGTCCAGCGCCCCGGATTCCTGAGCCTGGCCGGCCAATGGACGATCAGCGGCGAGGCGATGCCGCCTTCATGCACATAGTGTTTGTACAGGCGGAACGGCGTATTCGAAGCGTTCGCCCAAGGTATGCCGTAGCTTTGGTAGGTCTCCTCGGGGCCGGGCATGATCGAGGGGTCGTTCTCATGCTGGACGCCGCGCTTCCCGTCGAGGGTTTTTTTCGGGAAGAAGAGCGGTTCGCCCCAACTTTCCGCCAATTCCTCGGCGCAGCCGCCGTTGTCGGACAGGAAGAAGATGAGGGTATTGTCGAGTTGGCCGCGTTCGCGGAGATGGTCGATCAGCCGGCCGATCGTCTCGTCCATGATGGAAATCTGCGCGGCGTAAACTTCCATGCGCCGCGCTTCCCACTCTTTGTTCGGGGCGTCTTCCCAAGCCGGAACGGCCGGGTCGCGTTCGGTCAGCGGCCAGGCGGCGTCGATGACGCCCATTTCAATCATGCGCTGCCGCCGCGTTTCGCGCAGCTTGTCCCAGCCCACGTCGTAGCGTCCCTTGTATTTGGCGATGGCCTCGTCGGGGGCGTGCAGCGGCCAATGCGGCGAGGTAAACGGCATGTAGAGGAAAAACGGCTTGTCCGCGGGCGACTCGTCGATGAATTGGAGCGCATGGCCGCCGATGGCCGTCGTGTAATAGAAATCTTCGCCGTCCGGCTCGACGTGCCGGTTGTCTTCGGCCAGCGTTACGGGGTCGTAAAAGCTGCCCGCGCCAAGAATCGTTCCCCAGAAGCGGTCGAAACCGCGTTGGCGCGGCCAATTGTGCTGCTTGAGAACGTCGCCTTCCTTGGCGATCGAGGGCGTCACGTGCCACTTGCCGCTCATCAGCGTCGCGTAGCCGGCGGCCTTGAGCGCCTCGGCGATGGTTACGCTGTTGCGGCTCAGGTCGCCCGCGTACGAGGGGATGATCTCACCGTTTTTGCGGAACTGCCCGGTCATGTGTCCGACTCCGGCCTGATGCGCGTAAAGGCCGGTGAGCAGCGATGCGCGCGTCGGGCAGCAGCGCGCGCCGTTGTAGAACGAGCGGAAGCGCAGGCCGTTTGCCGCCAGTGCGTCGATATGCGGCGTATCGACCTCGCCGCCGTAGCAGCCGATGTCTGAGAAACCCATGTCGTCGGCCATAATCAGCACGATGTTCGGGCGGGGGTCAG
The DNA here is from genome assembly GCA_965242705.1 of Bryobacterales bacterium. Taxonomy (GTDB): domain Bacteria; phylum Acidobacteriota; class Terriglobia; order Bryobacterales; family UBA6623; genus CATQHP01. The sequence continues at coordinate 686,927 of OZ251486.1, read as the reverse complement.
CAGGCGGCGCGCCGGAATTTGCGCAGGAAGAGGCGGCCCAGGGCGCGGCCGCCGCGGCAGCGGCGCGTTGCAGGAAGTTGCGGCGGCTCAACGTGTCCATGCGCTGTATGATACCCGACTGTCTGCCGGTTGTACGCGCCGTTGGTTACGGAACGCGGGCGCGCCGCGGGCTACAGGTTCGGCTTTTTCACGGCATCGGCGACGCGCCGCTGCAGCAGTTTCTTCATTTGCGCGACTGTTTTCCGCATGTGCGGCGCCAAGGCCAGGTTGACGTACTCTTGCGGGTCGTTCCAGTGGTCGTAGAGCTCGGCGCCGTATTGCGCCTCGGGACCCCACTCGGTATAGCGCCAGCGCTCGGTGCGGATGGAATAGCCGACGGCGCGCGGGCGCAGCGGCGGCCTGTTCACGCGGTCGTGCGTGTCGAAAGTCGTCAGCGCCGTTTCGCGCACGGACTGCGTTGGGTCTGCGAGGATTGGCGCGAGACTCTTGCCGACGAGGTGTTTGGGCGGCGCTAGACCGCACAGATCGGCCAAGGTCGGGTACAGGTCAACCAGTTCGGCCAGCGATTTCGTCGCAAGCCCGGCTGTCTTGCGGTGTTCCGGCGAGGCGATAAACAGCGGCACGCGAGCCGAGTTTTCGAACAGCGTCGTTTTCTGCCAGAGTTTATGTTCGCCCATGTGGTAGCCGTGGTCAGACCAGAAGACGATTACGGTGTTGTCGGCCAAGCCCAGTTTTTCGACCGCGTCGAGCAGCCGCCCGAGCTGCGCATCGACGAAGGTAATTGCGGCGTAGTAGGCCTGGATTGCTTGGCGCTTCTTCGTTTCGTTCAGATAGAGCTGGTAGGGGCGATCGACCCAGGCCGCATGAGGCAGGTCAACCAGGTCGTCGAGCGGCTCGACCGGCAGCCGCACCATGCGCAGCGGGTACATCTGGAAATACTTGCGCGGCGCGACGTAAGGCGTGTGCGGGCGGTAAAAGCCCATCGCCAGAAAGAACGGCCCCGCCTTGCGCCGTTCCAGAAGCTCGATCGCGGCCGTCACGCCGATGCCGTCGGTCTGCTCTTCGTCGGTTCCGTCCTGCGCCATCCAACTCAATGTGCCGCCAAGATTGTGCGTCACCGGATCGATGGAATAGATGCGATCTTCTTCCCATTTGTCGCGGCCGCGCGGGTTCACGACCTCGCGCCAGGACGCCGGGTCGTCGGTACCGTCCTCGCCGATATTGGTCGGAACGCCGTAGTGATAAATCTTGCCCACCCGCGCGGTGAAGTAGCCGGCGTCCTGAAACATCTGAGGCAGCGTTTTCACGCTGGGGATTTCGTTGCGGAAGTTGCCGCCGTTGCTGCGCACGCGCGTCTGGTCGGGGTAGAGGCCGGTCATCAGCGAAGCGCGGCTGGGGTTGCAAACCGGGTAATTGCAATACGCCTGTTCGAACTTGACGCCCATGCGCGCCAGCCGGTCGAAGTTGGGGGTCTTGACCAGAGGATGCCCGTAGGCGCCGAGGTCGTTGTTCATATCGTCGGCGGCGATGAAAAGGACATTCGGTTTTTCCTGACCGGCGCAAACCGCGGCCAGGAAGCCGAGGGCAAGGATGCAGTTCCGCGTCATGCAAGAGAAGGTAGCAAAGTCGGAGGATGCGGCTCGATTCCGCGCGCCGCCCGCGCTTTTCTTCCTACAATCGGGAGAGCGCGGCGCGTTGCGCCGTCTTGGCGGTCCCTTTCCGCCGGCAGGGGATCGGGGCGAACCAGTCCATGCGGCTTTCCATCCATTGGCGCGCGGCGGCGGGCATCGCGCTGTTCCTTGCCGCGCCGGGCGGGCGTCTCGCGGCGGCTGACGACTCCGCCCGGCTCGACGCGGGCACGTACCGCGGCAGGATTCTCACCGACCGCTTCATGCGCCGGCAACGGCTGGCGCGCGAGCCGCGGAGCGGACAAATTGCGAAAGCCGCCGCGCCGGCGCCGCGCCGGGACGTAGGCGATATCGCCGTCATCGACACGTCGAACGGGGTCGTCGCAGACCCCAACTTTTTCGATTTGGCGGGAGCGAACTTGCTCTTTACCCCCTCCGCAAACGGATATTCCATAACGCCGGGCAACTCCGGGCTTGGCGGCGAAGCGCTGGGGAACGGCTTGCCGCTGACCCTCGGCGACGACGATTTTCGCGAGGTGCGGCTGCCCTTCGCGTTCCCCTATTTCGGCAAAGCTCACGACGTGGTTTTCGTGCATTCCGACGGCAATCTGACGTTCGAGGAACCCGACGCGCGTTCGACGGGGCGGAATTTCGCGCGGGCGTTTGCCGGTCCGCCGCGCATCCTGCCGCTGTTTACCGATCTGGACCCCTCGAAAACGGGCGCCTCCGTCAGCATTGCCGCCGCCGCGGACCGCGCGGCGGTCAGTTGGCGGGCCGTGCCGCTGTTCCGGGATTCCGGCATCGGGGCGCGCCAAACTTTCCATGCCGTGCTCTTTGCGGACGGACGCATTGCGTTCCGCTACGATTCCACCGCGGTTACCGGCGCGGTCGTGGGCGTCTTTCCAGGGCGGCTCGAAGGGGAACCCGCGCCGGCCGACATGAGTCTCGGCCTGGATGAACCAGCGGCCGGCGGGGCAGCGGAGATTTTTACCAGCCGGCGCGAGATCGACTGTTTTGCCGCTTCGCAGCAGTTCTTTCGCAGCCATGACGACGTTTACGATTTCCTGGTCTTCTTCAACGACATCGGCTTGGCGAACGACCCGGGATCGTTCGCCTTCGAGGTGAACGTCCGTAACGAGACGCGCGGGATTGGCGATCTGTTGTTCGCCGACCCGGTTTTCGATTTCGGCGTGGATTTCGGCTCGCCGCGCCGACTTTCGAGCTTTCTGAACATGGGGCCGTTGTCGAACTATCCGCGAGACCCCGAGGCGCGCATACCTCTGCTCGGCGAGAACTCGACCCTTTCGGTTCTGGGGCATGAAACCGGACACCGGTTCCTGGCCTACCCGGCATTTCTCGACCCCGAAACGGGACTGCGCTCGCCCGGGCTGTTGGGCCGTCAAATGGCGCATTGGAGTTTTTTCTTCAATTCGCAGGCGTCTTTTGTGGAAGGCAACCTGATCGAAGACAAGGGGCAGGCGGAGAGCCCCCGCTTCCTGACCATCGAGACCGTGAGCCGCTTCAGCGAGCTCGACCAATATCTGATGGGCTTGCGCGCGCCGGAAGAGGTCTCGGCGACGTTTCTGGTGGAAAATCCCTACAACGGCGTGGGTTTTGGGAGCGCCTCGCGCGCGCCGCAGACGGGCGTTGCCTTCGACGGCGAGCGCAAGAACGTTACGCTCGATCGGATCGTTGCCGCCGAAGGCCCGCGCCTGCCCGCCCACACCGTGGCCCAGCGAGAGTTTCGTTTTGCCTTCATCATGGTTGTCGCAGAGGGATCCGAGCCGGACCCGGCTTCGACGGCGAAGCTCGATGACATTCGCGGGCGGTGGCCGGCTTTTTACGCCCAGGCAACGGACGGCCGTTCGATGGCGCGCACCGAGCTCGTGAAGCTGCTGCATCTTTCCACGTGGCCCGCCGGGGGCGTCGTCGTCGGCCGCGCGGGGAAAGCGCACGTCGAGATCGCCGAGCCGTTGGCGGTCGATCTCGCGGTGCGCCTTACGTCGCCCGAGGGGCTGTTGCGGATTCCTTCGACGGTCACGATTCCGGCCGGCAAGCTGCGCGCAGCATTCGACCTGGAAAGCGCGGCGCCCGGCTTGGCGACGCTGGTTGCCGAAGCCGGCGAGCCCGGTTTCGACCGGGCTGTTACGCGGGTGCAGGCGCGGGACCGCCTGGACGCCCTGAAGCTCGAAGCCGTATCCGGCGGCGGGCAGACCGCCGCGACCGGCTCGCCGCTGCCCGAGCCGGTCGTCTTCCGCGTTGCGGACCGCAATTTCACTCCCTATTCGGGCGTACCCTTGCGTTTCGAGGCGAGCGGCGGATTGCTGTTCGCCGCCCAAGCCGAAACGGACGCGCTGGGGCGCGCCGAGGCGGGTTGGCGGTCGTCCGGCCCGCCGGGCGCGCATACGCTGACGGCGCGGCTGCGCGATGAGCCTTCGGTCAGCGCCGTTGCGCAAGTTCGGGTCGTCGATGCGCCGCCGCGGTTTTCCGCTGCCGGCGTGGTCAACGCGGCGAGTTTCGAGACCGCCGGCGCGGGTTTCGCGCCCGGCAGCCTGCTGACGATTTTCGGCGAGGGGCTGGCCGCGGGCGTCGGAGCGGCAGCGGCTTTTCCTCTGCCGGATGAGTTGGAATCCGCCCGCGTTCTGGTCAACGGCGTTCCCGCGCCGCTGCTGTTCGTCAATCCAGGGCAAATCAACTTTCAATTGCCGTTCGCCGTTCGCGGGGAAAACTTCATGCTGACGGCGGCGACGGCGGCTGCAGGCGATCTCGTGGAGTTGGCGCTTGCTCCGGCGCAGCCGGGCATCTTTTTCGACCCCGCGAGCGGAATCGGCGCGATTGTGCCGCGGGGCGGCGCAATCGAGATTTACGCGACAGGACTGGGCGCCGTGAGTCCGTCCGTCCGCGCGGGCGAACCGGCCCCGGCGGCGCCGCTTGCCCGAGTAGCGGGGGAAGTGCGCGCCTGGGTGGACGGCGTGGAAGCGCCCGTCGCCTTCGCCGGCCTCGCGCCGTTGACCGCGGGACTCTATCAGGTCAACGCCGCGTTGCCGGGCGATCCGGCGCCGGGCCGGCGCACGGCGGCGATTGCGGTTGACGGCCGCAAAAGCAACGAGGTGTTTTTCGATACGAACTGACGCCCTGAAACGGCTCTACAGCGCCGGCAGAGGACGCTGCTCCGGGCCGAAACGGAACGTCAGCGAAGGGGCCGCCTCGGCAGGCGGCAGGCGTACGATGCGCGGCCGCACCAGCACCAGCAATTCGTTTCGGTTGGCCTGCCTTCTGCGCCGCCCGAACACTTGTCCCAGAAACGGAATATCGGCAAGGCCGGACGGCCCCGCGCGGGTGTTGCGCTGTTCGAGGACGGCCATTCCCGAAACGATCGCAAACTCGCCCGCGCGCAGACGCACGCTCGATTGAAACTGGCGGTTCGAGAGGATCGGCACTCCGTTGACCGCTCCGCCGGCCAAAAGCCGGAACTCCGTTTCCATCTCCAGCGTGACTTCCTTGGCGCTATGCACGAGCGGCGTCACTCTCATGTTCAGCCCCAGATCTTCGAACGTGAACGAAGGAATCGGCAGGGCGAAATCGCCGCCGCCGTCGAGACCCGGCGCGGACGCGGCGGAAAACTGCGCCGTGACGATGGGATAGCGTTCGCCGAGCTTGATCTCGGCGGGCATGCCGTGATCCGCGCGGATGCTCATCGTTTGCAGCGAGCGGCCCGCGCCGCTTTCCATCGCCGCCAGCGCCTGGGCGCCGCCTACCGTCACGCCGAGTACGGTTTTGCCGCCGCCGATGCCGATCAGCGGCGCGGAGCCGTCCGGTTCGGGGGGCATGCCGTTGAGAATCGTGCTGAAGTTCGTTACGGGAAAGCTGCCGGGCAGATCGATGCCCAAATCGGCGGCGTACTCGCGGTTGACCGCGAGGAGCCGCACCTCGATCGTCACCGCGCCGCGCGGATGCATCAACGCATCGACCATCGCCTGCGCCATGCGGGTCTTGGTTACGGTATCCCGCGCAAAGAGCACGCCGTAGGCCGGGCTCATCTGGAACCGCTTGAGGTCGAGAGACTGCTGCACGGCTTGCCCGATTTGCGTGACCTGATCGGGGGTCACCGCGTCGTTGAGCGGAATCGTAACGAAGGCGAAGGGTTCGAGATCGCGGCGCTTGACCGCGGTATCCTCGGCCGCCAGGAAACGCTTTTCCGTCAAGGGGACGATCAGCGTCCGCCCGACGTCGCCCAGAGCCAGCATGACGCAGGAGAAATCGCAATCGGAAAGATCGACCCGTATTTGGCCGCCGCTGTCGAAGTCCTCGTCGAAAACAACCTCCAGGCCGAATTCTCCGGCGGCCTGCTCGTAGGCCTCGCCCAAAGTTCCGCGAAAACGAAAAGATGCCGAATGGTCGTCAGGCTTGAGCCGCGCCGGATCTTTCATCTTGCGTTCAGGCTCGCCTTGCGAGAAAGCGAGATAGGCGCCGGCAGGCTCGTCCTGCATTTGGGCGGCCAAGCGTTGCAGCCCCGCGGCCGCGGGCGCCGCGGCGATCGCCGTGCGGTAATCGCCGGTCGAAGCGATCAGTTGCGCCGCCGGCGCGCGGACCTGCCGCGCCGCCCGGATGTATTTCCGGCTTGCCGGGTCGAGCGCCCGAGCCTGGTTGTAAAACACATAGGCCTCGACGTGGCGGCCCTCGCGCTGCGCGCGAAATCCCTTGCGGAACAGCGCCTCCGCCGAACTCTGCGCAGCGGCGGCCGCGGCGAACGCCAGGAAAAGCGCCGCGCCGAGTCCGCGCCCGATTCCGCTCTGGAAACGCGCCCTCAACAATAGTGATGACGCGCGGCGGCGGCCGATCGTGGAATGCCGCGCGGGCGGCGTTCAGTTCGGGGCGAAGCCGACGATGCCGGTTTCTTTCTCGACCCAGAGCGGCGCCTGCTCGACGCCGTTGATTTCGTAGAGCAGGATGACGCCGCTGGATTGCGTGAACGATCTACCCAGACCGAAGGAACGGATTTCCCCGAATTCCGACTCCTTGCCCCAGTCTTCGAGGAAATCGTCGTAGGGGTAGTAGCGGCACGGCTCTTCAACGGAACAGTTCCACATCTCGTACGCTTTCGCGTAGTCCTGTTGCCGTACCAGGCTCAGGAACCGTTTCGCCTGCAACTCTTCGCGCCAGTTGCGGAAAAAGACGTAATAGACGCAGCCGAGCAGGACGGCGGCCAGCAGGGCGATGAAGAAACCCTTGACGATGCGTTCGTAGGCAAGCCCGCTTTTGGCGTATGCGTCGAGGAATTCCACCGGTCCGCGTCAGTTTGCCGGATGCTTGGCGTCGTATGCGGCAGTCGCCGCCTGGGTCAGATCGATGGCCGCGTCGAAAGCGAGAACGCCGCTGATATCGACAATCAGATCGACTTCCTTTTCGGTGCGCAGGGCCTGGATGACCGTGCGCATCTGACTGCCGGCCGCGGCCAGGATGCCTTGGCGGTCGAATTCCACGTCGGATTGCAGGTCTTCGCTCAAGCGCTGCGCGCGGCGCTGCTTGCGCTCGCCCTCGGCCTGGATGGACTGCGCCTGATTCGCCGCCGCGGATTGCAGCTTGGTCTGAATTTCCTGAAGCTCCTGCGAAAGCTGCTCGATTTCGTCTTGCCGCGGCTTGTATTTCGCCTCGAGCTCGGCTGCTTTCTTCTGAATTTCCGCGGTGTTCAGCAAAGCGGTCTGGAAATCGACTACCGCGACTTTCGTTTGGGCGGCCGCCTGCTGCGGCAAGGCAACGGCGCACAGGGCCGCTGCAAAAATCCATCGAATCGGACGCATTTCGGTCAACACTCCTCTTGCTCGGTTTCGCGCGGCGCGGCTGAGGTCGCCCGCGCAAACCCTTATTTTGCCACGATGCGGGGGGAAGGCGCGATATTGCAGCGCCCGCCGCCTTGCCGCAGCCCCCGAACCAGCGTTCGATCAGCCGGAGGCGATCTTTCTCATCAGGTCGTTGTACATCACGAATCCGAACAGCAGAACGATGAGCAACAGCCCGACCTGGACGATCCTTTCCTTGACGGCGAGGCTGACGTCGCGGCGTATGGCGCCTTCAAACGTCAACAGCAGCATTTGTCCGCCGTCGAGGATCGGAATCGGGAACAGGTTGAAAACGCCCAACTGCATGCTGATCAGCGCCATGAGCTCGATCAAGGCGCGCAGACCGATGTCCGCGGCTTCCTTCGAGTACTCGTAGATGCCGATCGGTCCGGTGAGCATGCGCGGCGAGACCTTGCCGGAAAACAGTCCCCCGATGAGCTTGAAAAGCATGCCGCAGGCCTGCGCGTTGCTCTCGACCGACTGCGCAAGCGCATCGACGAACCCCAAGCGGGATTCGATCGTCCTCCACTTTGCGGAAAGCTCGACGCCGATGCGCCACGCCTCGGCCGCTTCGTTGTAGGCGGGGGTAACCTCGAAAGTCTGCGCCGCGCCCTCGCGCTCGATTTCCATCTGCAGCGGTTCTCCCGCAGACTGCTGGATCAACGAGACGACATGGGACGATGAGCGAATGTCCCGGCCCCCCAGGCGGCGCAGCACGTCGCCGGGTTGCAGGCCCGCGGCATCGCCCGGCGCCCCGCTTTCGATCCCGCGCAAGATGACGTCGTGCCCCTCGCTCCAACCGACGTGGGAAGCGCCTTCGTTGCCCGGGCTCTCTGCTATGAAAACCTGGAATGTTCGCCGCGCCCCCTCCCGCTCGATCTCTACCGGAACGGTCCGGTTCAGCGAGAGCGCCGCGGCAATCTCGACATCCTGCCAGGTTGCCGTCTCCTGACCGTCCACGGAAAGGATCAAATCGCCGGGCTGCAATCCGGCCGCCGCGGCGCCCGTATCGGCCTGGATGTATTCGATGCGCGGCTGCTCCGTGAGAAACGCCGGCCGCTTGTATTGGTACATGAAAAGGCCGGCAAGCAGAGCAACCGCCAGGATGAAGTTGAAAACCGGCCCCATGGCCATGATGATGAACCGCTGCCAGCGCGGTTTCGACGGCAGTTCGTCGGGGTCTCCGCTGGATGGGCCGAAGTTTTCGCCGGCCATCTTGACGTAGCCGCCGAGAGGCAGCAGACAGACCTTGAAATCGGTGCCGCCGCGCTTGAAACCGAAAAGCCGCGGGCCGAATCCGAAGGAAAAGCTCTCGACCTTGACCTTGAAGTAACGCGCCGCCAGATAGTGCCCGAGTTCATGAAAGACGACCATGACGCCGAGCACGAAGATGAAAGCCAACATGAGTTTCCTATGCCTCTACGCGATTTGGGCCCCGGCCGTTGCGCCGCGCCGCCAGTTCCTCGGCGAAAGCTCTTGCCCCGCGGTCGATCTCTAGCAAATCGGAGACGCTCTTCGGCTCTTGCGCCGCGCCGTTGGCAAGCGTCTCGGCAACGATCTCGGCAATCGCCGGAAACGGAATCCTTCCGCGCAAAAAAGCCTCCACGGCTACCTCATCGGCCGCGTTGAGCAAGCACCCGGCCGCTCCGCCGCGGCGGAGCGATTCGTAGGCCAATTCCAGCAGCGGAAATTTCCGCCGGTCGGGCGGCTCAAACTCCAATTTTCGCACAGAGCCCCAGTCGATGCGTTGGCGCGGACTGAATTCGCGGTCGGGGTAGGAGAGAGCGTAGCGGATCGGCAGTTTCATGTCCGGCGGGCACATCTGGGCGATCACCGAGCCGTCCCGATATTCGACCAAGGCATGGACCACCGATTGCGGATGGACCACGACATCGACTTCATCGGGCGAAAAGCCGAACAGGCGGCAGGCTTCGATCACCTCGAAACCCTTGTTCATCAAGGTGGCCGAATCGACGGTGATGCGGTTGCCCATCTTCCACGTCGGATGATCGAGCGCCTCGGCGGGCGTTACGGAAGCCAATGCGCTCGCCGGGGTGTTGCGAAAAGGTCCGCCCGAAGCCGTCAGGATCAGCCTTTCGACTTCGCCGCGGCGACCGGCCCGCAGGCACTGATGCGCGGCGTTGTGCTCGCTGTCCACGGGCAGGATGTCGGCGCCGCTGCGCGCGGCCTCGGCCATCACCAACTCGCCGGCAACCACCAGCGTTTCCTTGTTGGCCAAGGCGATGCGCTTGCCCAGGCGAACGGCCTCGAACGTCGCTTCAAGGCCGGAAACGCCGACGGCCGCGGAAACGAGTACGTCGTAGTCGGCCTCGGCGGCCGCGGCAAGATTCCCGGCCGGTCCGCAGACGACCCGCGGGCGGTAGCCGTCGATGCCCGACAGGGCGGCGGCCAACTCCGCCTGCGCGGTTTCGTCCGCGGCCGAGAGTATCTCCGGCCGGAACTCGCGCGCTTGCTGCGCCAACCGCTCGACGTTGCGCCCGGCGGCAAGCGCGGCTACCGAAACCCGGCCCTCCATCTCGCGCAGCACCTGGAGGGTATTGCAGCCGATCGAGCCGGTCGAACCGATTATGGAAACTCTCACGCGCGCCGACCGCTCCCCGATCGAAGCAATCCCAATCAAAGTAACACTGTTGCCTTCGGGGCCGGTCCGCCGGCGGTCATTCCTCGAAATCGGCGGCGTCCGCCATCGCTTCCAGCCATTCGGCATCGTTGGAAACCTGGCTGAGCGCCGCGGTAATGCCTGCCGGGGAAAACCCGGCGCGGAGCAGGGAACGGTACAGACGACCGAGAGATTTGCGGTCGTCGATGCGCGCCTCGTCCGGCGGCCGGCCCAGTTTGCGGCGCAGAAACCGGCGGATCAGCTCCGACTCGTCCGTTTCGGCGTAGGTTTCTTCGACGATGCGCTCCGCGGTTTCGTCTGCGATGCCCCGGCGGCGCAACTCGCCGACGACGCGGCGGCGGCCGAGCGAGTCGTATTCCCGGCGGTAATGGGAGTGCGATTCGGCGGTGCGCTCGTCGTCGAGCCAACCGCGCTCGCGCAGGCGCCCGAGCACTTCGGCAACCGATTCCGCGCGCGCGGCGCGGGCTTGCAGCTTGCGCTCCAGTTCGGCCTCGGTATGCGCGCGGCGGCTCAGGGCGCGGACGGCGTACTCGTACAGCGCCTCGGGGGCGAGCTTCCTGCCGGCCGCGGCGTCGGGGCGCATAGCCCGATTTTACGTCCGCGGCCGTGCGCCGCGGCGCTGCGCGTTACGATAGGGGCCATGCTGACAGCCGCGGGCGCCCGCTTGGCCGCGATGATGTTCGTCCAGTTTTTCGTCTGGGGGGCGTGGTACGTGGGCGCGCCTCTTTACTTGGGGAAAATCGGATTTTCCGGGACGGATCTGGGGCTGACCTATTCCGTCGGGCCGATTGCCGCGATCCTCTCGCCGTTTTTCGTCGGCATGGTCGCCGATCGTTTCTTCAATACCGAAAAGGTCCTCGGCGCGCTGCACGTCCTCGGCGGAGCGTTCATGCTCTTCGCGGCGGCGCTGATGAACCCCGAATCGCCGGCGGCGCCTTTCACGATCAACATGATTTTCCTGGCGCACACGCTTTGCTACTTCCCCACGCTGGCGCTGACCAATTCGCTGGCGATGCATCACGTGACCGATTCGGAAAAGGAATTTCCGTTGATTCGCGTGTTCGGCACGATCGGCTGGATCGTCGCCGGGGTCGCGCTGGCGCGGCTCGGCTGGGGAGACCGCATCGAGATGTTCCATCTGGCCGGGGTTTCCGGCATCCTGATGGGCTTCTACTGTTTTTCACTGCCGCGCACGCCGCCGCCCTTGGCCGGCAAACGGGTTTCGGCCCGCCAGTTGATCGGCGCCGATGCGTTCGTGCTGCTCAGGCAACGCTCGTTCGCGGTTTTCATGGTCGGCTCGTTTCTGGTTTGCATCCCGTTGGCCTTCTACTACCAGTTGGCGGCGAAGGCGGTGCGGCAGGCGGGCATTGCCGACGTGACGCAGGCGATGAGCTACGGACAGATGTCTGAAATCGTGTTCATGGTGCTGATGCCGTTGTTCTTCAAGCGGCTGGGCGTGAAATGGATGCTGGCCGTGGGCATGGCGGCCTGGGTGCTGCGTTACGCGCTTTTTGCCGTCGGCGCGCCGGACGCCGTCCGCTGGATGATGCTGGGCGGCATCCTGCTGCACGGGATTTGCTACGACTTCTTTTTCGTCACCGGCCAAATCTATACCGACCAGGCGGCGCCGAAGGAGATACGCGCCCAGGCGCAGGGCTTGCTGGTGCTGTTCACGCTGGGCTTGGGAACGCTGATCGGCGCCCAGGTTGCGGGGATGGTCGAGGAGCGGAATACCCCGCAAGTATCGCGGACGCTGAGCGCCGAGGTGCTCGACCTGGGCGGCCGCATCGCGCGTTTGCAGGAAGCAGGCGGCGGCGCGGAAGAGATCGCCGCGCTGCAGGCCGAGCAGTCGGCGAAAGCGGCGCAGGCGTTGCAGGTTGTCGATTGGCGTTCGCTGTGGATGCTGCCGGCCGGGCTGGCGGCTTTGGTGATGGCGGTTTTCCTGGCGCTTTTCCGGGAAGACCGCGGCGCGGCGGAGGGGTAGGCGTTCCCTCCGCTCCGCGGCGAAATCGCCGCGCCGCTCCAATCGCAGCGCCGCTTCAGTCCGGCAGCGCGGTCGGCATGCCCTCGATCTTCCAGTTGGGATTCCGCAACACCGACTCGGTGGTGAACGGATAGTTGTCCCAAGGCGTTGCGCCGCGTTGGCGCGGGTCGCCGGTCTGCTGCAGGTAGGCGTTGAGCTTCCAGATCAGATGCTGCTTGATCTCGCTCATGGCCGGGTCGGCGGCGATGTTGTGAAGCTGGTCGGGGTCTTTCTCCATGTCGTAGAGTTCTTCTGCGGGGCGGCGGCCGTAGGCCATGAGATAGTAGCGGCGGATTTCCGGGTCGAGCGCGTGCGCCATGAGATACGTCTTGGCGGCGCCGCGGTCCACGTCGCCGAAAAAGCCTTGCGGGGGCGCGTTGAAGTCCGGGTCGCCGGCTGGCCAGCGGTCGGGTTCGTAGTTGCGGATGTAGGCGTATTTGTGGGTGCGGATGGCGCGCATGGGGTAGCCCACGCCGCCGCGGCGGGCGACGGTGTGGCGTTCGAACGCGGTCACCGCGAAATCGCGGGACGCATCGACGATGCCGGCCCGGCTCGACCGCAGCACCGGCCAGAAACTGCGCCCCGACATTTCGGCGTGAGCCTCGAGGCCGGCCGCTTCGAGGATGGTCGGCGCCAGATCGACGAGGCTGACGAAGTCGTCGATGCGGCGGCCGCCGGGAATCTTTCCGGGCAGGCGCGCCGCGAGCGGAACCCGCGTGCCGCCGTCGTAGAGATTGCACTTCGAGCGCGGCAGCGGGTTGCCGTGGTCGCTGGTGACGATGACCAGCGTGTTGTCCAGCTCGCCGGCTTGCTCAAGCGTACGCAGCGCGCGCCCCAAATGGTTGTCGAAGTGTTCGATCTCGAGTCCGTAGTCGAGAATCTCGCCGCGGACTTCGGGCGTGTCGGGCAGAAATTTGGGCAGTCGGGCGTCCTCGAGCTTCTTGCCGGCACGCTTCCAGGCGCCGACGTCGTAGCGTTGATGGGGTTCGCTCGTGCCCAACCAGAAAAAAAACGGTTTGTCTTTGTTGCGCTGCCCAAAAAATTCCTCGAAGTTCGCGGCATAGTCGATCGGGTTGAGTCCGGGGCGGCGCTGTGCGTCAGGCAGCTTGTGAGTATCGATTTTTTTGCCGAAAATCTCGCGCTTCCAACCCTCGAGCCGGCCCGGCCCCCAGGTTTTTCCAGTGGCGCCGAGCTCATAGCCGGCATCCTCGAGCAGCAGCGTGAAAACCGTGAACTTGGCGCGCAGAATGCCCAGCAGAATGCCGCCCTCCTCGATTTCCCAGATGTTGCGTCCGGTCAGGATCGCGCTGCGCGACGGCGCGCAGGAAGGGGCGGCCGTATAGGCGTAACGAAACAGCGCGCCCTCGCGGGCGATGCGGTCGAATGCCGGCGTGCGGTTCGAGGTGTCGCCGTAAGCGCCGGCATGCATCGCCGACTGGTCATCCGAAATGGCGAAAAGGATATTCGGGCGGTCGGCCTGGGCCAAGGCCGCCGACGCGGTCATCAGCAGGGCGAACGTCAGATTGCGCATGGACGCTACTATCGCACATCTTGCGCCATTGCCGGAATGCGCGGCATGGGAGCCGATACTGCCCAGCGGCTGCAATCCGCGGGAGCGGGGCGCCAAGCCGCCGTCTCAAGGTCGAAATCGGCGCACAACGGGTTGTATTCGGCAACCCTTCTCCTTTCCGCCCTCTTGCTCAGACCTTCCCCTGTCTTTCTTTCTGTTCGATTCCTGTCGTCTGGCGCAAAACGGCGCCGGCGGCCGCAGCCGTAAGGTAGGCGGGGCCGGGTGTTTTTATCCGACCGCGACCCAGCGGCGGGTCCTGGACGCCTCTGCTGCGGCGTCGAGGATTTGCTGGTTCCTGACGCCGTCGGTGAAGTCGGGATGCGTCCCGCGTCCCTCGGCCAGCGCCGTCAGCAGGTCGTAGATGCTGTGGGTGAAGCTGTGCTCGTAGCCCAGCAGGTGCCCGTCGAACCACCAGTTGTCGGCGTAGGGATGCTTGCCCAGCGAGCAGGCGATGATCTCGCGGAAGCCCTGCGCGTCGTGCCGGTCATCGACGGAATAGTATTTGAGGTTGTTCAGGTTTTCGAGGTCGAAAATGAGCGATCCCTTGCTGCCGTTGATCTCGAACGTGTTGTGGTTCTTGCGCCCCGCGCCGAAGCGCGAGGCTTCGAGCGTGCCGATGGCGCCGTTCTCGAATCGCAGGCACAGCGCCGCCGCGTCGTCCACGGTCACGGGGACTTTCTCGTTCGACCCCGCCGCGGCCGGCCGCTCGGCGATGAAGGTCTCGAGCGTTGCCGCGAGTTCGCGGACTTCGCCGCACAGGTAGCGGCCCAGGTCGATGGTGTGCGCACCCAAGTCGCCGAGCGCTCCGCTGCCGGCCTGTTTGGCGTCGAAGCGCCAGACCAGCTCGAGGTCGGGGTTCATCGCCCAGTCCTGCAGGTAGCGCCCGCGGAAGTGGTAGATCTTGCCGATGCGCCCGTCGTCGATCATGCGCTTGGCCAGCGCGACCGCCGGCACGCGGCGGTAGTTGTGCATCAGAAAATGCTTCACGCCCGCCCGCTCGACGGCTGCGAGCATTTTCTGCGCTTCGGGCAGGGTGTTCGCCAGCGGTTTTTCGCAGACGACGTGCTTGCCCGCCTCGGCGGCGGCGACCGCCATTTCGCAGTGCATCGACCCCGGCGCAGCCACATCGACGATGTCGATGTCGCCGCGGGCGACCGTTGCGCGCCAGTCGGTCGAAGCCTCGGCCCAGCCGAAAGCCTCGCGCGCCTGCTCGGTTTCCTCCGCGTTGCGGCCGCACAAGACAACCCGCTCGACCTTGGGCGCGTCGGGGAAATACATGTTCACGTTGCGATAGGCTTGGCTGTGCGCCTTGCCCATGAATTTCGTGCCCAACAGCGCGACGCGGAACGTTTTCCGGTTCCCTGACTGACTTTCTTTCGGTTTCATGGCCGGCGCCTCCTGCCGCTCGTCGATTTTTCGAGCCAAATTCTCAGATGAACATTTCTTCGTCGGAGGCGATGCGGTCGATATCGCGCCGCCGTCCCCGCAGAAGCTGCCGGACGGCGGCGTTCAAGCCGGCGCCGAGGGCCTTGAACTGGTCGGCCGGCGCGCGGATCGCCTGCTCCACGGCCGCGGTCGCGTTATCGACGCGGTCCATCGTTTTGCGCACAGTCTCGTCCACGCGGGCGGCGTTTCGCTGCGCGGTTTCCGAGAAACCGCGGGCGGTCTCGGTAAAGCTGCGCGCGGTCTCGGCAAGCTCGCCGACCGTGGTCAAGACCTGGTTCGACTGCCGCTGCAACTCGACCAGAGTCTCTTGCGACGATTTCGCTACCGGCTCCCACTCGTCCATGAAGCGCACCGCCCGCCTGCGCAGCGCGTTGACCGACCGCCAGATGCCGATGGCGGCGATCATCGCCACCGTCAGCGCGACGGCGGCCGTTCCGGTGAAAACGGTCGTGACCGTGAGCAGGAGTTGCGTATCCATCGGTTATCTGGTGGAGCGCCGGGCGGCTCGATCGGTCAATTCGCAGTCAACTCCGTCAGCATTGTCTCTGCGCCTTCGGCCGCGGTTTCTTCTTCCCGGGTTTCGCCAGCGGCTTCACGGTAGGCTTTGCGGCCTGCATCGAGAGCGGATTGCAAGTTCCCTCGCTGCGCGCCGATGGCGCCGCGGCTCCGCTCGACCGCTTCGGCGGCGCGCCCGCGCAGTTCCTCGCTTCGGCGGCGGACGTAATCGCGGCTCTCATCGGCCCGCCGGAGCAGGTCCTCGCGGGTTTCCTCGCCCGCCCGCGGAGCGAAGAGCAGTCCCAGCGCCGCGCCGACCCCGACGCCGATAATGAAACAGGGAAGACTGTTGTCGGCCATGATTTCCTTTCCAGCGTTTCGCTGCTCTCTGTAGCATACCCGACCGGGCCGGGCGGCGCGCCGCCGCTCACCATTCCGTCGAGCGGTAACGCGCCGGGGGCAGCCGGATTTCCATGCAGCCCTTGCCGGTGGGCAGCAGCTTGCCCGGGTTCAGGCGGCCGTCCGGGTTGAAGATGCGCATCAGGCGCTCCATCATTTCCAGGCTGTCGTCGGTGAACAGCAGCGGCATCAACTCGTTTTTCTCCATGCCCACACCGTGCTCGCCGGTGATGGCCCCGCCGGCTTCCACGCAGTATTTCAGGATGTCCTCGCCCGCCTTTTTCGTCCGCTTGGTCTGCTCCGGGTCGTCCGGGTCGAAGAGGATGATCGGGTGCATGTTGCCGTCGCCGGCGTGAAAGATGTTGCTGATTTGCAGGTCGTACTTTTCGGAAACCCTGTAGATGTGCTGCAAAGTGTCGGCGATGCGCGTGCGCGGCACGACGCCGTCCTGGACGTAGTAGGTGGGGCTGACCCGGCCGACCGCTCCGAAAGCGTTCTTGCGGCCCTTCCACAGCAGCGCGCGCTCTTCCTCCGACTGCGCGGCGCGAACTTCCCGCGCGCGGTTGGCCAAGCAGACTTCGTTGACCAGAGCAAGCTGCTCTTCGACGGTTTCGCGCAGGCCTTCCAGTTCGATCAGCAGGACGGCGCCGGCGTCGAGCGGGTAGCCGGCATGCGTCGCTTCCTCGACCATGCGCAGCATGACGCCGTCGAGCATTTCGACCGCCGCGGGAGTAACGGCGCGCGCGGTCAGGTCGCCCACGGTAGCCGCCCCGTCCTCGGGCCGCTCGTAGATCGCCAGCAGCGTCTTGACCGCTTCGGGGGCGCGCATCAGCCGCACAATGACCTCGGTCACCAGCGCCATCGTGCCTTCCGAGCCGGTCAGCAGGCCGACCAGATCGTAGCCCGGCCGGTCGAGCTCCTTGCCTCCGGCGCGGATGATGGAGCCGTCGGGCAGCACCGCTTCGACGCCCAGCACGTGGTTGGTGGTGACGCCGTAAATCAGCGTATGCGGCCCGCCTGCGTTCTCGGCGACGTTGCCGCCGATCGTGCAGGCTTTCTGCGATGAGGGGTCCGGCACGTAATAGTAGCCAGCGTCCTCGACGGCGCGCGTGACGTCGAGATTGACGACTCCCGGCTGGACGACCGCGCACTCGTTTTCGTAGTCGATCTCCAGGATGCGGTTCATCCGCGAGAAAGCGATCATCACCCCGCCCGCCCGCGGGATAACGCCCCCGCTCAAGCCCGTTCCCGCGCCGCGTCCGACCAAGGGCAGATCGTAGGCCTTGGCCGTTTTGACAATGGCCGCGACCTCTTCGGTCGCGCGCGGGAAGACGACGCAATCGGGACGCCCCTTTTCGATGCTGCCGTCGTATTCGTAGAGCTTCAGATCCTGCTCGCGCGAGAGCAGCGCGCGCGGGCCGACGGCGCGCTCGAGGTCTTGCAGGGCGGCCTGTGGAATCACCCCCTAATGGTACAGGACATCGGCCGGCCGTTCTCGCGCGTCATTCGGCCGTTTGCCGGATCGTCAGCGAAGACCCTTGCGGGCAGGCGGCCGACTGCCTGGAGCCGTCCGGCCAGCGCACTTCCAGCGACTCGCAGCGGCCGCCGCGCCCGAGGCCGAAATGGAGATCGGCCGCGCTCGAGGAAAGATAGCTGCCGCCCGACCCGCGGAACGCCGTCAGCCGGCTTCCGTCGGCGAGCAGCAGCGTCACCGCGGCGCCGATCGCATCGCGGTTGCTCTTGACCCCTTCGAGTCGGACGCGCAGATGCTTTTCCGCTCCGCGCGTCGTGTTGCGCAGGACGAGCGCCGGCCCGTCGTTGACGTTGACGACAACATCGATCAGGCCGTCGTTGTCGAGATCGCCGAAAGCGGCGCCGCGCGCCGCGTAGCGCCGCTCGAAAACTGCGCCGCCGCGCCGCGATACGTCGAAGAAGCGCCCGAAAAGGTTGCGCGCGAGCAGCAGCGGCTCGCGGCGCCTCAGCGCCGGGTCGCTGAAAGCGATGTCGTCCATCACGTGCCCCTGCGCAACGAAGAGGTCGCGCCAGCCGTCGTTGTCGAAATCGGCGAAGCCCATGCCCCAACCCGAGCGAAGCTCCGACAGCGCGGCCAGCCCCGAGCGCGCCGACGCCGTTTCGAACTCGCCGCCGACGTTGCGGTAGAGCCAATAGCCCTGGCGGCCCAGCGCGTTGACCGCGATATCGGCCCGGCCGTCGCCGTCGTAGTCGTTCCAGGCAACGCCCATGCCCGCGTAATCGCGGCCTTCGGCGTCGTAGGCTATGCCCGCTTCGACCGCGGCTTCTTCGAACCTCCCGCCGCCGGCGTTGCGGAAAAGCTGCTGCGGCCGGGAATCGTTGGCCGCGAACACATCAGGCCGTCCGTCCGAGTCGTAGTCGCCTACGGCAACGCCGAGTCCCTTGCCCGGAAACGCCGCAACGCCGCTTTGCGCGGAAACGTCTTCGAACCGTCCGCCGCCGAGGTTGCGGTAAAGCGTATGCGCCGCCGGGCGGAACAGCCGCGGATGGCAGTACGAGCGGCGCTTGGGCAGAGCGTCGCCGCACGGACGGTTGCGTTCGAAGCTCCAGTCGAGATAGCTTGCGGCGAAAAGATCGAGCCGGCCGTCGCCGTCGTAGTCGAGAAACGCCGCGCCGCTCGACCATCCGCCGCCGTCGATGCCCGCTTCGCGGCTGACGTCGCGGAAACGGCCGCCGCCCTCGTTGCGCAGCAGCGTATCCGCGCCGAAATTGCTGACGAAAATATCGCTGTCGCCGTCGTTGTCGTAATCCGCCGCGGCAACGCCCATGCCGTAGCCGCTGCCGCGCGCGCCGGCCTGCTCGGTGACGTCCTCGAAACGCAAGCCGCCGAGATTGCGGTAGAGGCGGTTCCAGTAGCGGGGATCGCTCTTGGCTTCGCCGCCGCCGAGCCGCGCGGGGTCGGCCAGATCGGCCCCGTTCACGAAATAGATGTCGAGCCGGCCGTCGCCGTCGTAGTCGAGCAGCGCAACCCCGGCGCCCATCGTCTCGACAAGGTATTTCTCGGCGGTTTTCGATGCGGCGTGGCGAAAGCGAACGCCCGCCGCCGCGGCGATGTCTTCGAAGCTCTGCCCCGCCAGCGGCGCGCAAAGCGCGGCGGCGAGCGCCGCGGCGGCATGGAATCGGATGGGCATGAACGAGAAAAGGTCGGCTCCCGCATGGGCGTCCGCGGATCGGAGGAATCCGTATTGCTCCGCGGCGCCTGAATATAGTATGCTTCTAACTTATCGTGGCTGAGTTGGAGACCCGGACTGAGCGGCCATCGAGGGGCAGCGCCCTGCCGGACACAGGTGGGCCCGTCTATGACGCCGAGACCCTGGAGTTGGTAGGCAGCGCCCTGCCGGACACCGGCGGGCCTCCGGCGTTGGACGAAGCGATGTTGGAATCCAGGATACGCGATACAGAATCGCCCATGCTTGTTCGCGAGATGCTCCAAGCTGAGGCGAGGCGGCACATGAGGGCTATCGAGAATTATTTCGAAGAGCAGCGCAAGGCCTACATCCAGCGGATGAACGTTCCGGACGTCCGACTGGATATCGAACAAGCGGCCATGAAAGCGTTGGGCGATATCGAAATTCTTGCGGGCAAGTGGGAACTGGATGCCCTCCGGACCGAGTACGCCGACAAGCTGAAAGACTACAACCGCTTCAAGGAACGCAACTGTCTTGACCGCGAACCCTATTACCCCAAGAGCAAGCTGCGCCACTCTTTGGGGGCGATTGCTGCGGTCATATTGGAAACAATCATCAACAGTGAGTTGCTTGCCGTTGGCGAACAATCCGGGCTGATAGGGGGATTTTTTCTTGCGTTGATGATTGCGGTCGTCAACGTCGGCGCGGCGTTCACCGCAGGCAATATAGCGCGGTTCATCAACGTCCGTTCCGCAACCCGCAGAGCCTTCCGTTTTCTCTTTGTATTGTTGTTGTGCATCTGTTTCTTCGTACCCCTCAATCTTCTTGTTGCCCACTACAGGGATGCGATCCTTGCGGTTCTTGCGAGTGGCGGGTACGTGGAAACCCTGGAATCAGGAAAGCGGGCCGTAGAGTCGTTTTTGGAGAGTTGGTTCGGCGTTTCGGACTTCAAGTCCTGGCTGCTCTCCGGCATGGGCATGATTGCGGCGGTATTTGGAGCCTGGAAAGGCTATTCCATGGAAGATCCCTACCCAGACTACGGCCGCAGGCACCGCGCGCGCAACGACGCTCTGGATAACTTGCAAAAGAAGCAGAGAGAGGTAGCGCCCGAGATTAACAAAATCCGGGAAGATGGCTTCAAAAACATCGATTCATACCTCACGCATTTCACAAACAGCCGGACGGCGGCAGAGAAAACACGCGGATTACTTTTGGCATTGCCCAGGAAACTTCGATGGGCGCGAGAAGATCTTTTGCTGAAAATTGAGATTCTGCAATCCATGTACTGTCCGAACGAGAGGCCGATCTCTCTTGATGCGCCGCTTCCCGAATTGAAAACACCGTACATAGAGGATATTGATCCCGCCATGATCGCGGAATGCGTGCGCGCCCAACGACAAAAACTCATCGATCGTTGCAGTTTGGCAGTGAGAGGATCACAGACAACATCCTGATCGATAAAGGGAGAGCCATGACTCGCTACGGAATGCATAATCGGCGCAACAGAGAGCCCGCATCGACTTGGGTGTTCCCGGCGGTTGTCGCGGCCGCCGCCGTGATTTGCGGATCTTGCGGCATGAAAAGAGCTGCCCCGATAGTCGATAGCGAAACGCTCTGTCCCGAGGAAGAGAGTTTGATCCCGCACATTGAGGTTCTGCTGTTCGAACGGAATCGGCGGCGCCTCGATGGCCCCGAATCCGATCCTCTTCCACCCAATACCGCCCTTGAAATCCGCAGACAAATCGAAAAGCGTCTGCAGGGCTTGCCGAAGTACGCACTCGTTGAGATTTACGAGGTGAGCTACAGCAAAGAAAAGCAATTCGATCCCGTCGCCCGTTTCTGCAATCCGGGCGACGGCTCAGATACCAGCGAGTTAACCGGAAACCCGAAGCTGGAGAAATATCGATATCAAGAGATGTTCAGCCGGCCGTTTGAGGACGTGGTGGAGCAGTTGTCGTCTTGGGATCCGAATTACAGGTACAGCCTTGTCGATTCTCTGGGGGGCGTGGCGCGGTTGGTTCTCGGCAACCCGAAGTTCGAACGCGCCGCGAAGTCGCTCATGGTTGTTTCGGACTTTGTGGTTCCGGAGAATTTTGCTCGCTCCGGGGAGATTCCGAAGTCGTTCGCACAAGTCAGCCCTTCGATGAAACTCGGGGATTTCGAAGAATTCGAGAAAGCCGGAGGGGCGCGTTACGACTTCCGCGGCGCCTCGGTGAGGATGATCCTCAACAGGATGACGTACGACACGATACCCGATATCCAGGGGCCGGCCCATGCGGTCTGGTGGGAACGTTTCTTCCATTCCCAAAACGCAATTGTGGAGGAGGTGGTTCAGGTTGGCGAATAGTGAGAGCGAGCGCCGGGCTGCGGCGAGACGGCATGGCCCCATACTCATCGTGTTGGTGAGTCTGGCTTGTGTGCTCACAGGACTTTCCGGGTTCTTTTTCGAGGAGAACTTATATCTGAATCTCCTGCTGGTTCCGGGTGTGCTGTTTGTCTGTATGTGGCGCTACAAGAGCTACTGTTGCGACACCCTGGAATTATCGGATGAGGAGACCGGCGACAGCCTCTATTACCTGGGCTTCCTGTTCACGGCGGCGGCATTGGTCGCCGGAATCCTGGTGATCAGCCTCAAGTTGCAAGCAAGCGGCGGAGCCGCCGGGGATAAGATCATAGTTTCCTTTCTGCCTTCGTTCGCGGTAGCGCTTCTGACCACGATCGTCGGACTTTGCTGGCGAGTCGTGTTGTCGCGGGGCGGCGGCGAAAACGATGCCTCCGCCGATCTCGTTACCGCCTATTCAGAGTTGACGGATCGACTCCTCAATACCGCCGCCGACATCGAGGCCGCCTATGCGGAGTTGAAAGATCAACTTCTCAATGTTGCCGCCGACCTCACGGATCAAACGAAGCTAACGACCGATCAGTTCCAGATACTGCTCACCATTCTCAAGCAGAAGGCCCAGGAGGTCGAGCAGGAGTTTACAGGGTTCACGGATTCGATGTCGGCGGCTCTCAGTGAAAGCGGGGCAGTCGATTACGTTGCCGCGCTCAAGGAATCCATCGAAACACTGAACAAGGCCGCGGAAGCGATGTCCGAATCCTCAAGGGATGCCGATTCCCGATTGGAGTCGGCGGTCGAAGCATTGACCGCGATCGCAAGACAGTTGAGCGCGGACGCCGCATCCCAGGCGCAAACGATGCAAGATGCTTCTTCGGCGCTTGACGTCGTCAAGCAGGAAGCTCAGGAAACCCGGAAGGGGGTTGCGGATCTCAACGATTCAATATCGGAAGCCTTGAGTCAATACGGCGCGCAGGATTACGCTGCCGCGCTCAAGGAATCCATCGAAACACTGAACAAAGCCGCGGAAGCGATGTCCGAATCCTCAAGGGATGCCGATTCCCGATTGGAGTCGATGGTCGAAGCATTGACCGCGATCGCAAGGCAGTTGAGTGCGGACGCCGCATCCCAGGCGCAAACGATGCAAGATGCTTCTTCGGCGCTTGACGTCGTCAAGCAGGAAGCTCAGGAAATCCGGAAGGGGGTTGCGGCTCTCAACGATTCAATGTCGGAAGCCTTGAGTCAATACGGCGCGCAGGATTATGCTGACGCGCTCAAGGGATCAGCCGAAACACTGAACAAAGCCGCGGAAGCGATGTCCGAATCTTCAAGGGATGCCGATTCCCGATTGGAGTCAGCGGGCGAGGCCTTGACCGCGGCCGCAGGGCAGTTGAGCGCGGATGCCGCGGTCCAGGCGCAAACGATGCAAGATGCTTCTTCGGCGCTTGACGTCGTCAAGCAGGAAGCTCAGAAAATCCGGAAGGGGGTTGCGGATCTCAACGATTCAATGTCGGAAGCCTTGAGTCAATACGGCGCGCAGGATTATGCTGCCGCACTCAAGGAATCAGCCGAAACACTGAACAAAGCCGCGGAAGCGATGTCCAAGTCCTCAAGGGATGCCGATTCCCGATTGGAGTCGGCGGGCGAGGCCTTGACCGCGGCCGCAGGACAGTTGAACGCGGACGCCGCGGCTCAGGCGCAAACGATGCAAGATGCTTCTTCGGCGCTTGGCGTCGTCAAGAAGAAAGCTCAGGAAGCCGGGCAGGCGGTTGTAGCTTTCAAATCTTCCGTAGAAGCGCTGCACAAGGCGGCGGGCGAATTGAAGTTCGGCAAAGTCGAAATGGTACGCTCCGCCGAGCAACTAAGCGAATCCGCCGAAGGTTTGCGGAAGTCGTCGGAAGCGCTGGCATCCTCGAAGTCCACCGCATCCCTGTTGGAGAATGCGGTCAACAGCCTGACCGCGGCCGTACAGCAGTTGGACGCAAACTCCGCCACGCAAAAGCAGACGATGGAGGACACATTCAAGCAGGCGCTCGAACCGCTGATATCGGACAAGCATCCGGGAGCAAAACCTGACTCCCCAAGCCCGCGGCGTTTTTGGCCGCGGCGACGTTAGGGGCCGCGGTCGGCGTCTGGACCGCGGCAGAGATTTCTTTTGTTGGTCGAACTGAATGACCGGCTCTGCATGGCGCTTGAATATACCTGAAAGAAACGATTATCGCTGATGCTGATTCCAGGAACCGCGACTTATGATTGATGTCAGGAAAATCCACCGCAAGGCGCAGGTATTCGGCACGAGCGCGATGGAACTCATGCTGATTATTATCTTCCTGATCCTGCTGATGTTCCTGACTTGGGTTTCCAGCATCGATCCCTCGGCGAATGCCGCCGGAATCGAAGAACTAAGGAAGGTCTGAATAATAGCGTAAGAGGGGCAGAGGAAGGATGATGTTGGCGGATGGGGGCGGTTGAGGAGGGGTTTTCATCGAGATTTGCATGGAAATTGTGCTGATTTTGGCCTCCAGGCAACAGTTATACCACCGTTTCAGCGGCTTCGAGCCGCTGTGGACGCACTGCTCCTGCGTTGTGCCGCTCAGGCTGTGGCATAACGCTCGGCAATGAGCAGATTGGCCAAGCCGAATAACAGGCTGAGCCGTTCCCTGTTCTTGGCCAAGCCGCGATAGCGCACCTTCGCGTAGCCGAAGCGCCGCTTCACATACAAAAACGGATGCTCCACCTTGGCCCGCACCGCCGCCTTGCGCCGCTCCGCCTGCGCCGCCGCGCTGCCCGCCGCCAACTGCCGCCGCCGGCCGGGCCTCATCGCCACCTGCCAGTCCAGCGCACGCTCCCGGTGCTCCGGCCGTTTCTCCACTCCTTGATACCCGGCATCTCCGTGTACTTGCTCCTCCCCGCCGTGCAGCAGCCGCCCCACTTGCGTCACGTCCGCCACGTTCGCCCCCGTCGCCGCCACGCTATGCACCAGCCCCGTACCCGCGTCCACCCCGATGTGCGCCTTCATCCCGAAATGCCACTGCCGCCCCTTCCTCGTCTGCTTCATCTCTCCGTCCCGTTCCCGCTTGCGGTTCTTCAACGACGACGGCGCTTCTATGATGCTCGCGTCCACGATCGTCCCTTTCTGCAAGCGCAACCCCTGCGCCTCCAAGTGCCGGTTGATCTCCGCCAACAACTCCCCGCCCAACTCGTGCTTCTCCAGCAAGTGCCGAAAATGCAAAATCGTCGTCTCGTCCGGCAGCGGCTCGGCCAACGACAAACCCACGAAACGCCTCACCGACTCGAGCTCGTACAGCATGTCCTCCATCCCCGGATCACTCATGTTGTAGAACAACTGCACGCAGTGGATGCGCAGCATCGCCGACAACTCGTACGGTCGCCGCCCCCGCCCCGCTTGCGGGTAATACGGGCGGATGCGCTCCTCCAGCCGCTGCCAGGGAATCAACGCCTCCATCCGCCCTAAGAACTTCTCCCGCCTCGTCTGTTTTTTCTTCCCCTCGTACTCCATGTCCGCAAACGTCCGTTGGCTCATCGCTCTCCCCCTTATTCTCCGTGCCTTCCGCACCCCTCTATTATCCCAACCCGCTGTGCTCTTGTTCAGAGGTTCCCTAAAGAAGCAAAAAGAGGAATCGGCCGAAATCATCGACGATTCTATGGAAGCACTCGGCCCCGCGGAGTCCCCGGAGGCCGCGCGCCCGCATCGGCTGCCGGCAAGAATTACCAATCTGAAGCGCCAACTGGAAACCGCGCTGGCCGAGAACAAGGGGCTGCGCGCTCGAAACGAAGAATTGGCTCTCGGGGAACGCGATTGGCCGCCGAGCATTCCCTTGAACGAAGCCGCAGGGTATTCCTTTCCGACCAATTCCAGCGAGATCAGTCCGTATTTCGAAAAGCGCCTCCGACGAGAAATCGTGCCCCGCATCCTCGAAATCAGCGCGCAATACAAGGCAAACGTCATCGAAGTTGTCGGCCATACCGATGAGCGGCCGGTTTCGGGCTGGAGCACTCTTGACGAAAATCTGTTCCGGTTTCTGCGCGGGGAACAGGACGCTCCGCTCGCTGCTGCCGACAACGCGGGACTGGGCTTCGCCCGCGCGGCGGCTGTCGTGCGCGTGCTGAGGGAGTCGAGCAGCTTGGCAAACCACGATTTGACTCCGCTGTCCGGCGCTCAGGTCATCCTGCGCAACGGCGAAATCGCGGACGGCTCGCAAAGCGGAAACCGGCCGCAGCGGCGGCGCATCGAAATCCGGATGCGTGGGCGCGAAGCGGCTGATCAGGGAGATTCGCGGTAAACACGATGCCGCGCAGAACGACTCCAAATCGTATTCGAGGGGTTGTCGTACCGCGGGCAGCGGTTGCGCTAGGAATTTTCTCGTGGTAGGCCCGAGCGGACTCGAACCGCTGACCTCTACCGTGTCAAGGTAGCGCTCTAACCAAAACTGAGCTACGGGCCTATGGAGGGAATGCGCCTGCTTTCAGGAATTTAACGCTTCGCCCCTCAAAACGATGGTAGCACATGGCACGGCGTACGCCGGGCTATTGCCGCGCGGCGGTCTCGATGAGGATCAGCTCGTCCTGGCGCGGGTGCAGGCGCTCGGCGCCGTCCGCGGTGATGACCACGTCTTCTTCCAGGCCGATGTGGATATCGCCGCCGGCCGGGTCGTAGCGGGCGTAGAGGATCGGTTCGACGGCGAACGTCTGGCCGACCTCCATCTTGAGGAAGACCGTCGAGCCGTAGCGTTCCGGCCAATCCGGCCCGAGCAGCGGTCCCACGTCGTGGACGGCGAAGCCGATGGCGTGTCCGGTGCCGTGCGGCGGCTCGTCGTAACCGGCCGCGGTCAGCGTCCCGCGGCCGACGGCGTCGATGGCGTTTCCGCTGACGCCGGGTTTCATTGCGGCGATCTGGCGGTCGGCGGCGAGGCGGGCGGCCGCCCACATTTTTCGCACCTCGGCGGGCGCCTCCCGCTCGTCGGCGCGCAGGACGTAGGCCGTGCGCTGGATGTCGGTCGAATAGCCCTTGTAGGTGATGCCGAAGTCGATGCGCATCAAATCGCCCGGACGGATGACGCGGCTGCCGGGGTCGGCGTGGCCGCGGGACGGGCCGGCGACGACGCTGATGAAGGGAACCGTTGCGCCGATTGCCGCGGTCTTTTGCCGGAGATAGTCGGCGATGTCGTTTTCAGTTGTCCGGTCGGGACTGACGACGCGCGGGGAGAGCGCTTGGCGGATGATCCTGTCGGTGTAGAGCGCGGCTTCGCGCAGGATGCCGATTTCGCTCGGCAGCCGCCGTCCGCGAAACGACGCGACCAACGGCTCGGAGGAGACGAATTTCGCGGCGTGCCGCTGCCCCAGCGTTTCTTCCAGATAGGCTCTCATGCCCGCGGTCAGGCCGTCGGCGATGGGCATGTCGCGGGAGGTATTGACGGCGATCCGCGCCGGGTTCAGCGCATCGACCGCGCGCTTCAGGTGCGGTTTGACGCCTTCGCTCTTGTAACTGACGATCTCGTCGTAGATGCCGCTTTCCTCAAGCGGCGTGACGTCGTAACTGGCGGCAACGGCGGTTTTGCGCAGGCCGTCCGCGGTGCGCGCGAAGAGCAGGGCCATGCGCGCCACCGCCGCGCCGCCGGCCAGATCGGCGGCGAGCGGGTCTTTGGCTTCCTCGCGCGTGAAGACCAGCCAGAGATCGACGTCGTGCGTTTCCATCGCCGAGGGAAGCAGCTCGTCGATGCGCTGCCGCAGCACGGCGGGATCGACGGCGGGGCCGGCGCCGGCGGCGAACAGCGCGCCGGCCGCGGCGAAAAGCATCGGGCAGCGGAGCAAAAGCATTGCGTTCCAGAGTAGCGCGCCGGGCAGCCCTGCGCGGCGGATTTCCTGCGCGGACTGTTACCCTGAACCCGATGCCCACGCTGATCGAGCGCGACCGCGCCCATGTCTGGCACCCGTTTACGCAGATGAAAACCGCCCCCGACCCGCTGCCGATCGTGCGCGCGGAGGGGGTCTATCTGTTTACCGAAGACGGCCGGCGGCTGCTCGACGGCGTTTCCTCGTGGTGGGTGAACGTTCACGGCCACAGCAACCCGCGCATCAACCGGGCGCTGCGGCTGCAGGCCGAGAAGCTGGAGCACGTGGTCTTCGCCGGGTGTACGCATCCGCCGGCGGTGGAGTTGGCCGAGCGGCTTTGCGCGCTGTTGCCCGAGCGGCTGAACCGGGTGTTTTTTTCCGACAACGGCTCGACGGCGGTCGAAGTGGCGTTGAAGATGGCCTATCAGTATTGGACGAACCGCGGCGAAGACGGGCGGCGCACGTTCCTTGCGCTCGAAAACGCCTATCACGGCGACACCGTCGGCGCGATGTCGGTGAGCCACGACTCGCTCTTCACCGCGTCGTATGCGCCGCTGCTGTTTCGCGTCGAGCGGGTAGGCGTGCCGGCGGATTACCGCGCCTCGCTCGACCCGGCGAACGACGGCGAGGCGCGCGGGACGCTTGCCACTCTCGAAACGCTGCTCGAAGAACGGGGCAGGGAAATCGCGGCGGTCATCGTCGAGCCGATGCTGCAGGCGGCGGGGGGCATGATCGTCTGGAAGGCGGAGTTTCTGCGCAAGCTGCGGGCGCTCTGCGACCGTCACGGCCTGCTGCTGATTGCCGATGAAGTGCTGACCGGGTTCGGCCGCACGGGGCGCATGTTCGCCTGCGAGCACGGCCCCGTCGAGCCGGATATCGCCTGTTTTTCCAAGGGCTTGACGGCGGGGTATCTGCCGCTGTCGGTGACGGTTGCCGCCGAAAACGTCTATGAGGCGTTCTGGAGCGACGACCGCCGCAAGACGTTTTTCCACGGGCACTCGTTTACGGCGAACCCGCTGGGCTGCGCGGTGGCGCTCGAAGGCTTGAACATCTTCGCCGAGGAAGGGGTGCTTGAGCGCATCGGCCGGCTGGAAGCGCAGATGCGCCGGGCGCTGCTCAAGTACGTCGGGCGTCAGTATGTGAAGGACGCGCGCCAGATCGGCGGCGTGGGCATCCTGGAGTTCGCCGAAGGCGGCACGGGGTATCTGGCCGATATCGGCCCCCGCTTGGCGCGGGCGTTTCTCGATCGCGGCCTGCTGCTGCGGCCATGGGGCAACGTGCTGTACTTCATGCCGCCGTATGCGATTAGCGGCGGCGAGGCGGCTTGGGCGCTCGACTGCATCGACGAAGTGCTTGAGGAAACGTTCGAGCGGCGGGCATAGCCGCCGGTCAGCCGCCGAGGCGGTACAGAGACAGGCGGTTCGAGCCGACATCGACCGCGCGGAACCGGCGCAGGCCGCCCCAGGCCGCGGCCAATTCCATCGACCGCGGGTGCTGCGCGGCGGCCAGGTCGAGCTTCTTTTCGGCGAGTGCGGTCAGCGTGTCGGCGTAGGCTTGCGCGTCAGCGTAGGGCGGCGTAACGAAATAGATGTCGGCGGCGAGGCCGGGCAGGATGCGCTCGACCGGCGCCGCGTGGACTTCCGCGTCCGCTTCCTCGCCCAAGGCGGCCAGATTTTTGCGGATGACCGCTGCGGCCTTGGGATTGCTTTCGACGAAGACGGCGCGGCGCGCGCCGCGGCTCAGCGCTTCGATGCCCACCGCGCCCGTGCCGGCGTAGAGGTCGGCAACGACGCGCCCGGCGATGCGCCCCTGCACGATGTTGAACAGCGTCTCGCGCATGCGGTCAGGCATGGGGCGGGTCGCGCCGCCTTCGAGAGAGGCGAGTTTGCGGCGGCGGTATTTCCCGGCGATCACGCGCATGGCGCACGCATGAGGGGAAGGCCGGCGGCGGCCCGGCCTGTTCCTATCCACTATCGCCCATCCGCTGCTAAGATAGAAGTTTCCGTTCCACGAGATTGAGGGCGGCTGTGCTTGGCGCCGTCCCGAAAGCTCCGGCGCAAAGATTCGTCAGCGAATGCTATGGAGAGCGGCCTGCGCCGTCTTCGGCTCCGGCCGCCGCGCGCGGCGCCTCAGAACCTCGACCGCGGAACGATTACCGGACAAGAAGGAAAAGAAAGCGGAATGGCAAAACAGGTTTATTCATTCGGCGGTTCGCAGACCGACGGCAATCGGACCATGCGCGACACGCTCGGCGGCAAGGGCGCGAACCTTGCCGAGATGGCTCTGGCCGGAGTGCCGGTGCCGCCGGGATTCACGGTTTCGACCGAGGTCTGCAACATGTATCTCGCCGGCGGCAACAAGGTTCCCGACGAGGTTGAGGCGCAGATGGCGGAAGCGTTGGCGCGGCTCGAAAACGACATGGGCAAGCGGCTCGGCGACGCGCGCAACCCGCTGCTGCTCTCGGTGCGCTCGGGCGCGAAATTTTCGATGCCCGGCATGATGGATACGATCCTCAACCTGGGGCTCAACGATGAGGCCGTCGAAGGCCTTGCCGCGCTCAGCGGCAAGCGCGAATTCGCGTTGGACTGCTACCGCCGCTTCATCATGATGTTCGCCGACGTGGTGATGGAGGTGTCGAAGGGCGAGTTCGAGGAAATCCTGGAAGAAATCAAGCACAGGCACGGCGCCGAGAACGACATGGACCTCAACGCCGCGCAGCTTGCCGAAGTGGTCGAGGCGTTCCAGGCGCACTATCGGAAGCGTCTCGGCAATGACTTTCCGCAGGACGCCCACGAGCAGCTCCGCGCGGCGCGAGACGCGGTTTTCCGTTCGTGGGACAACCCGCGCGCCAACCACTACCGCAAGATGAACGACATCCCCCACGACCTGGGCACTGCGGTCAACGTGCAGGCGATGGTTTTCGGCAACCTGGGCGAAACGTCGGCCACGGGCGTGGGTTTCACCCGCGACCCGGCGACCGGCGAAAAGGTTTTCTACGGCGAGTTTCTGGTCAACGCCCAAGGCGAGGACGTGGTCGCGGGCATCCGCACGCCGCGCCCGATCGCCGAGTTGGAAAGCGTTCTGCCGGAGGCGTACAACGAGTTGCGCGAGATTACCGGGCGGCTCGAGCGGCATTACCGCGACGTGCAGGATTTCGAGTTCACCGTAGAAGACCGCAAGCTCTATATGCTGCAGACGCGCAACGGCAAGCGCACCGGCGCGGCGGCGGTCAAATTCGCCGTGGACATGGTCAACGAAGGGCTGATTGGCGACAAGGAAGCCGTGACGCGCGTCGAGCCGCAGCATCTCGACCAGCTTTTGCATCCGGTGATCGAACCCGGCTCGAAGGGCGCGCTGCAAACGCTCACGGTCGGCCTGCCGGCGTCGCCCGGCGCCGCCGTGGGACGCATTGTTTTCAGCGCCGACCATGCCGTGGCCGAGGCCGAAAAGGGCAACCCCGTCGTGCTGGTGCGCGCCGAGACGACGCCGGAAGACATCCACGGCATGGAAGTGGCCAAGGGCATTCTGACCTCGCGCGGCGGCATGACCTCGCACGCGGCCGTGGTGGCCCGCGGCATGGGCGCTCCCTGCGTCGCCGGCGCCGGCGAGTTGAACGTCAACCAGAAAGACGGCACGGTCGGCTGCAAGGGCGGCGTGCTGCGCGAAGGCGACTGGATTTCCATCGACGGCTCGACCGGCGAAGTGTTCGCCGGGCAGGCCGTGACCATCGACCCCGACCCGAGTTCCGGCGAGTTCGCCGAGTTCATGGAGTACGTCGACCGCTACCGCACGGTCGGCGTGCGCACCAACGCGGAGACGCCGCGCGACGCCGCCGCGGCGCGCCGGTTCGGCGCGGAAGGCATCGGCCTGTGCCGCACCGAGCACATGTTTTTCGAGGAAGGGCGCATCGACCACGTGCGGCAAATGATCCTGGCCCAGGACGCGGAGACGCGCCAAGCCGCGCTGCGGCAGCTTCTGCCGATGCAGCGCGCGGACTTCGCCGCGCTGTTCGAGACGATGGACGGCTACCCGGTGATCGTGCGCACGCTCGACCCGCCGCTGCACGAGTTCCTGCCCAAGCGCGAAGAGTTGATGGTGCAGGTTGCCGAGTTGCGCGCCGCCAACGGCAGCGCGGAGAAACAGAAGGAAGTCGCCGGCCTGCTCGAGCGCGTGGAGGAGCTGCACGAGTTCAACCCGATGCTCGGCCACCGCGGCTGCCGGCTGGGCATCACCTTCCCCGAAATTACCCGCATGCAGGCGCAGGCGATTTTCGAGGCCGCCGTCGAATGCGCGAAGAAGGGTATTGAAGTCATCCCCGAAGTGATGATTCCCCTGGTCGGCAACCACAAGGAGCTCGAGAACCAGAAGCAGATCGTGACCGAGACCGCCGAGGCGGTGTTCGCCGCCGCGGGCCGGCGTGTGAAGTACATGGTCGGCACGATGATCGAGGTGCCGCGAGGGGCGCTGACGGCCGACGAGGTCGCCCGCCACGCCGAGTTCTTCAGCTTCGGCACGAACGACCTGACGCAGACGACGTTCGGTTTCAGCCGCGACGATTCCGGGGCGTTCATCGGCGATTATCTGAGCAAGGGCATTTTGCAGGAAGACCCGTTCCAGGTGCTCGACGCTTCCGGCGTGGGCGCGTTGATCGAGATCGCGCTGGAGAAAGGGCGCCGGACGCGGCCCGATATCGAGGTCGGCATCTGCGGCGAGCACGGCGGCGATCCGAAATCGGTGGCGTTCTGCGTCAAGGCGGGGTTGAATTACGTCAGTTGTTCGCCCTACCGCGTGCCCATCGCCAAGCTGGCCGCGGCGCGCACGGCGATCGAGGCCGAGGCGGCCGGGTAGCCCGCTGCAGGAGCCGCGCACAGGAGTTTCCGCCGTGACCGGAGCCCAGGCCATCGCCCGCATCCTGAAGCTCGAAGGGGTCGAGCAGGTTTTCTGCTTTCCCCTGACGCCCTTGCTGGAAGCGCTGGCCGATGAGGACATCCGCCCCATCGTGGCGCGCCAGGAGCGCGTGGCCGAGAACATGGCCGACGGCTTTTCCCGAGCGTCTTGCGGCAGGAAGATCGGCGTCGTTTCCGTACAGGACAGCGCCGGCGCCGAAAACGGATTTGCCGGCATCGCCCAGGCGAAAACCGATTCGAGCCCGATTCTCTTTCTTCCGGGGCACCCCGGCAACGAACGCGCCGGCGTGCATCCGACGTTCGACGCGGTGGAGAATTTCCGCGGCGTCGCCAAATACGCATCGCGCATCCCTACCCCGCGGGCGGCAGCCGAGCACATGCGCCGCGCCTATGCCGCGCTGCGCAGCGGCCGGCCGGGCCCGGCGCTGGTGGAGATTCCCCGCGACGCCGCGGTCGGCGAGTTGCCCGGCGGTCTCGACTACCGGCCGCCGGCTCCGCTCCGTTCCGCCGCCGACCCGGGCGCGGTGCGCGAGGCGGTCAAGCTGCTGCTCGCCGCCGAGCGGCCGATGATCCGTTGCGGGCAGGGCGTCCTCTATGCCGGGGCGAGCGCCGAGTTGACCGAGGTCGCCGAGTTGCTGGCGGCGCCGGTAATGACCACCTTGCTGGGCAAGAGCGCTTTCGACGAGTCGCATCCGCTGTCGCTGGGCACGGGGTCGCTCTCGGAGGCGGCGCCGGTTCCCGACTATCTGGGGCGCTGCGACGCGCTGCTGGGCATCGGCACGAGCCTGACCAAGACCATTTTCGGCTCGGCGATTCCGACGCAGCCGCGCATCGTGCATGCGACGAACGATGCGGCGGACATCAACAAGGACTGCGCGGCGGACGCGGGGCTGGTCGGCGACGCCAAGCTCGTGCTGACGCAGATGGCCGAGGAAATCCGCTCGCAGACCGACGGCAAGGGCCGCCCCGGCTTGGCCGCCGTGCAGGCATACGTCGCCGGGGTCAAAAAACCTTGGCTGGAACGCTGGGCTGCCAAGCAGACTTCCGACGAGACGCCGCTGAATCCGTACCGCGTGATGAGGGAGTTCATGGACGCAACGAACGCCTCCGAGACGATCGTCACGCACGAATCGGGCGGCGCCCGCGATCAGTTGGTCCCGTTGTACGAAGCGGTTACGCCGCGCGGCTACATCGGCTGGGGGCACTCGACGCAGCTCGGCTTTTCGCTCGGCGCGGCGATGGGCGCGAAGCTGGCCTGCCCCGAAAAGCTTGTGGCGAACTTCAGCGGCGATACGGCGTTCGGCATGGTCGGCATGGACATCGAAACGGCCGTCCGCGAGCGGATTCCGATCCTGACGCTGTTGCTGAACAACGCGGCGATGGGCAACTACGACCGCCATATTCCGAAGGCGTCGGAGAAATACGGCACGCGCTTCACCGGCGGCAACTACAGTGAAGTCGCCAAGGGCCTGGGCGCTTACAGCGAGCGCATCGAGCAGCCGCAAGACATCCGCCCGGCGATCGAGCGCGGCATCCGCTCGACCCGAGAAGGCCGTCCGGCGCTGCTCGAGTTCATCACCAAAGAAGAGCCGGATATTCCTTATCGAAAGCGGTAGGGGCTGCATACACGATTGAAGTTCTTTCCAAATCCGCCGATCGGATTGGCATCCGCGATATCGAGGCATCGCTCCTATCCACTGGAGGCCGATGCTGCGTGCGGCGCGGGCGGAGCTCGCCCCCGATCCCCCTGGAAGTAATCGTATCGACAACAGTTATATGGAAATTCACTGTGACGGATTGATTGAGTTGGGCTTTGTTTCTACCCGTCGGGAAATCCTCTTTCTGTCCAACATACTCATTGTTTTGTTTGCGAATTTGATTGTTTGGGCCGACAACACCAGAAACAAAGCGTCTTCCTCTGCAGCGGAGTATGCTCTTGAAGCCGATATTCGCGCCATAGGAAGTCCAGTGTCAGTATTGAGTTTTAACTCTCGAAGCTCTGAGTTAGAAACACTACAACCCGGTCCGCCCATACCATTCCCTATATATACTTTGGGAGATCCCGACGAAATTCCCCAACTCCTGACATTGTTTTACCGCGATTTCTGCAATTATCTTGGCGGGGATACCGATATTGAAGAGGGCATGTTCGTAATAGAGAATTGGCCCAAACAAGGGTAGGCCTAAAATTCTACTCATCCCGGGCGGATTCAATGCCAACAGTTCCCGCAGCGTCTCGTCGTCGGGGATGCCCGTCAGTCATTGCAAGCGGCATTGCGAAAATAGCCGAGCGTCCGTGTGGCGTCCGGCATACTTGTCGTGTGCTAAACTGCGGTCATCCGAAGGGGCATATTCGCCGCCGATGCCTGGATTCTATGAATTTTTTGCCGGTGCAGGGATGGTGCGCGCCGGTCTCGGCGAACGCTGGCAGTGCCTGTTCGCCAACGACATAGACCCCAAGAAAGCCGCGGCGTACCGCTTGAATTGGGGAGCGGACGGCTATCTGCTCGGCGACATCGCAGCCCTGACCGCCGACGAATTGCCGCGCCGCGCCGATCTTGCCTGGGCCTCTTTCCCTTGCCAGGACTTGTCGCTTGCCGGCTGCGGCGCCGGATTGCAAGGCGAACGTTCCGGCGCATTCTGGCAATTCCAACGCCTCATGCTGGAGTTGAACCGACAGCGCCGGGCGCCGACGCTGCTCGTTCTCGAAAATGTATGCGGCGCCTTGGTTTCTCACGACGGCAACGATTTCACGGCGATTTGCCGCGCCCTTCAGGAAGGCGGATACCGCTGCGGCGCCTTGGTCGCGGACGCGGCGCTGTTCGTTCCGCAGTCCAGGCCGAGGCTCTTCGTGATCGCCGTTCGACAAGACGCCGCGATACCGGCGAAACTCGCCGGGCCAGGCCCGAGCGGAGCATTCCATCCGCGAACGATTGAAACGGCTTGGCGCAGGCTGCCGGATGCGCTCAAGGAAAACTGGATATGGTGGACGGCGCCCGCCCCGCCGCCCAGAAGAACAATCGATTTTTCCGATCTCATCGAAGACGATCCCGCCGATGCTCCTTGGCATACGCCGGCGGAAACCGCAAGATTGCTCGCCATGATGAGCGAGATCAACCTGAAAAAATTGCGCCAGGCCGAACGCATGGGGCGGCGCATCGCGGGTACGGCCTACAAGCGCACTCGACGTGACGAAACGGGGCGCAAGGCGCAACGGGTCGAAGTCCGTTTCGACGGCATCGCGGGCTGCCTGCGCACGCCGGCCGGCGGTTCGAGCCGTCAGATCGTTATCGTGGTCGGAAACTGCAACGTGCGCTCGCGCCTGATGTCGAGCCGCGAAACGGCGCGGTTGATGGGGTTGCCGGACGACTACATCCTGCCCGACAACTACAACGAGGCATACCATCTGACGGGCGACGGGGTCGCGGTTCCGGTGGTGCAATTCCTGGCGCGCGAGATTTTTGAGCCGGCGCTCGCACAAACAGTGAAGATAAGAGCAGCCGCATGAGCGTTATTCCCTGCGAGTGCAACGAGCAGCTTCGCAAGAAAATCGAAGATCTGGCCGAAACTCTGAAAACCGAATCGCACACCCTCGGCAATCATGGCCTGAGCGCCGAAGAATTCTATCGAAGCGGCCTGTTCCGAGGAGCGATCGAGCGCATCCGCGGTCAATTCTCCGCAACCATGCGGGAGAAGCGAGATTTCGCGCAGCAGGTTCTCGACTATATGCGCGGCAAAGGCCTGATCGACGCATGGGAATCCGCCGGCGAGTCCAATCGGCACGATTACGCCGTGCAGCTCAATTCCGGACGCACCGCCGTGATCGAATTGAAAGGGTGTCTTGATGGAAACAACACCAATATCTTCGAGCGGCCTCCGCAAGCCCAAGAATTCGTCACTTGGAGCGTATGCACGAACCCCGGCGCCGACCCGCGGCACAATGCGTGGTCTGGAATCCATACGCGGCTGAGCGCGGAAATCGTCTCTCGCGAGCAACAGGTGGACAGTATTGTCATCTGGGATATGGTCTGCGGAACCGTCGGCCGACCGTGCCCGAAACTCGCCGGCGCATCCAACCGCCGAACGGAAGTCGGTTCGTTTTCCTTGCCGCCTCCGTGTTTGTACCTATTGCCGGCGACAATTCCAAGCCCTCGCAACAACCCCCATCCGCCGGCGCAAAAACTTGCGGACGTGGAGATCATGCAGGCGTTCCATGATTGTTTCGGCTGCCTGCCGGAGGAAACCCATTCGGTCGATTTCAAGGTTGCGCACCGCGGGGCGGAAACCGTGCGGACAACGCGGGTCGAACGCGGCGGCGCCGTGCGGCGCAAATCCGCCCCGACGCCTATTCGCCGGTCATGATCGAATCTGCCGAGCAGCGGAGCAAGATCATGCGGACGGTCAAGAGCCGTCACACCGAACCGGAAATGAAGGTGCGCCGGTTGCTGCATCGCATGGGCTTCCGCTACCGCCTGCACAGGGAAGACCTTCCGGGAAAACCGGACATCGTTTTCGGCCCGCGCCGCAAGGTCATTTTCGTCCACGGATGCTTCTGGCACGGCCACGACTGCAAACGGGGCAATCGGATGCCGGTTACGAACGCCGCATATTGGAAAAGCAAAATCGCCCGCAACGTTGAGCGTCACGGCAAGCATCTCGCCGACCTTGGCGCGCTCGGCTGGTCGGTGCTGACCCTGTGGGAATGCGAATTGAAAAGTGAAAGCGCGATTGCCCGGCGGTTGCGCGTTTTTCTGGAAGGCTGAGCTCCGCGGGCGGTTTGGCGCCGATTCGATCTATTTCTCGGCGCGCCTTGCCTGCGTCATGCGGTACTCCCCGCCCGTTACGCAGAAAGGATGCGGCGCGGGAAGTCTTCGTGAGACATGACGGCTTCGATTTGCTCAATGTGCCGCAGTCGGTGGTAAGCGATGTAGTAGAACCATTGCCGTCCGGTCAGGTAGCCGATTTCGTCGTCAGGATGTTCGTAAACGGTTTCGTCGAGGTCGTCGGAACTGGCGAGCAACTCCATCAGGCTGCGGTTGGCCTTGCCGTAGTATTCGAGCACCTCGGGCAGGTTGATGAGCGTCTTTTGCGGGCGGTAATTTTCGGCGGCGCTGTCGGCGAAGAACTCGCGCAGCATCTCTTCCTTGCCCTTGAGCGGCTCCGCCAGAGTCGGGCGCGGACCTTGCAGCAGCGCCTCTTCCACCACCCTTTGCAGGTCGTTTTCCGACAGCGCCACGTGCTCGGCTTCTTCGCCGATGGTATGCGGAAATTGGTCGATGCGCAGGTTCCATTCGCTGTCGTTGACGGCTTGAATACGCTTGAGAAACCGCTCCTTGCCGTCATTGAGCAGCTTCTCGACGGCGGCGGTCTGCGCTGCCGCCCAAGCCGTCGGCCGGCCGGCGGCGGCAAGGCTGCCGAACGCGAGCAGGAAAGAGCGGCGGGGAAAATGCAGGGGCATGGGGAAGCGGTGAAACGCAACTTCTTCGAGTATAGCAGCGGCGCCGTTTTCCGGCGTGCTACGCTTCGAGTTCGGACCGCGTTTCGAAGCGACGTTGCTGCCGCCCTTTCTGCTTGTCGTGCTGTGTCTGCTCGCGCCCGTTTTGCGCGGGCAGACAACTGCGAACGCTCCGACTGCGCGCGAACGCGGGGCGCTGGAAATTTTTTCCCGTACGCAGTCGCGCGAAGGCGTCGTGCGGCGCGCCCGCGGCGACGTCGAGTTGCGCTACAACTCCATCGTGCTGACCGCGGACGAACTCGATTTCAACGAGGAAACCGGCGAGGTCGAGGCGCGGGGCAACGTGCATTACCGCGCGGGAGGCGGCCGCGAAGACATCCGCGCGTCGCGCATCGCCTACAACACGCGCGCCGAGACGGGCACGTTCTACGACGTTCGCGGGCGGGTCTCGTCGGCAAGTCAGGGCGGCGCGCGCATCCTGACTACCGACAATCCGTTTCGCATCGAGGCGCCGGTGGCTCACAAGACGAAAGAGCACTACCGGATTCACAACGGCAAGGTCACCAACTGCGAGCCGGAACGCCCTTGGTGGACGCTGCACGCGCCGCGGGCGACGATCGTTCCGGGCAGGCAGGCTGCAGTTCGGCGGGGTGTGCTGCGTATGAAGGGGATACCTATCCTGTATGTGCCGTACTTCAAGAAATCGCTCGAAAGGATGCCCCGGCAAAGCGGGTTCCTGACCCCCAACATCGGCAACAGTTCGCGTTTCGGGCGCATGTTGGGGCAGGCGTACTACTGGGCAATCAACCGCAGTTACGATACGACGGTCGGTTTCAACTGGTACACCGACCGGGGGTTGGCTTCGAATCTGAGCTTCCGCGGGCGCCCCACCGAGAACTCGAGTTTCGACGCCGTGTTTTTCGATGTCCGCGACCGCGGCAGGAAGCTCGACGACGGCAGCCGCCTGAAGCAGGGCGGCAACTCGTTCGATATGAGAGGCCGCACCGAGTTCGGACGCGGGTTCCGCGGCGTGGCCGATTTGCGCTACCTCAGCTCGTTGGAGTTCCGCCAGGCGTTTACCCAGACGTTCGAGGAAGCCGTTTTTTCACAGGTGCGTTCGATCGGGTTCGTCACGAACAACTTTTCGACGTTCAGCTTCAACGCTTCACTGCTGCGCAACGAAAACTTCCAGAGCGTCGCCCGCGGCGACACGATCGTTTTGCGCCGCCTGCCGGGCTTCGAACTCAACAGCCGCGACCGCCGTCTGGCCCGCGGCAAGATTCCGCTGTGGGTGAGCTTCGATTCCTCGTTCGACTTGGTGAGCCGCACGCAGCGCTCGTTCCAGAGCCGCCGTTTCGTGCAGCGCGGGGAGTTCTTCCCCCGCGTTTCGACCAAGCTTTTCTGGAAGGGGTTTCATATCACGCCGACGCTGGGCGCGCGCGCCGCGGCCTACGGACAAAGCAGGGGCGAGGAAGGGCTTGCGGGGAAAAATCTGTACCGCCGCACGGGAGAGATCGCCGTCGATATCGCCGCTCCTTCGCTGTCGCGCATTTACCGCGCGCCGAAATGGATGGGCGACCGCATGAAGCACGTGATCGAACCGCGCATCCGCTACCGCTACACCGCCGGCATCGAAGATTTCCATCGCGTGATCCGCTTCGATTCGCGCGATCTGATGCACAACACCAACGAGGCGGAGATTGCGCTTACCAACCGCTTGTACGTCAAAGACGACGCGAGCGGGCGCGTACGCGAGGCGGCCGTGCTCGAGGTCTGGCAGCGGCGCTATTTCGACCCGGAGTTCGGCGGAGCGCTCGTTCCCGGCCGGCGCAACGTGCTGCGCTCGAGCCTCGATTTTTCGCCGTTTGCATTTCTGGCCGAGCCGCGCAACTATTCCCCGATCGCGGTTTCGTTCACGGCGAGCCCGCATTGGCGGTACGGCCTGCGCTGGCGGAACGACTATGACCCGCTGCGCGGCAGGGTGGTCAACACGACAGCGGACGCCTCGTTCCAGATCAGCCCGAAAATCGGCGTGACCGCGGGGCACCGCGCGGTGCGGGCGCCGACGGCGCTCTCGCCGCCCAGCAACCAATTGGTGGCGACGGTGCGCTACGGGGATTTCAACCGCCGCGGCTGGAACGCCGTCTGGACCAGCGTTTACGACTACCGCCGCCATCTTTTCCTCTACTCGATCTCGCAGCTCACCTACAACACCGACTGCTGCGGCTTCAGCCTGGAGTACCGCCGGCTGGCCATCGGCCAAGTGCGCAATGACAACCAGTTCCGCATCGGCATTTCCATCGCCAACGTGGGTTCGTTCGGCACGCTGCGGCCGGCGGAGCGCCTGTTCTGACGATGCTTCGCAAAAAGATATTCCCGAAAAAGTACGCGGAGGCCGCGGCGCGGACGCGGACGTTCTGCGGATTTGCCGCGGCGGGGGCGTTTCTGTGGCTGTCCGAGCCGACGCCGGTTTCGCTGGCTGTCGGAGGGCCGCTTGCGCTGTGCGGCCTGGGCATTCGCGCCTGGGCTGCCGGCCACTTGCGCAAGAACCGGCGGCTGACGGTTTCCGGGCCTTACGCGTACGTGCGCAATCCGCTTTACCTGGGCACGTTGACGGCGGGCATGGGCTTCGCCGCTGCGGGCGCGCGCCCGGCGCTCGGCGTTTTTCTGACCGTTTTTTTCCTGGCGTCGTATCTGCCGGTTATCGAGGAAGAGGAGGCGCACCTGCGCAAAATCCTGGAAGGGTACGCGGATTACGCCGAGCGCGTCCCGCGCATCGTGCCGGCTTTGCGCGCTTGTTACCGCCCGCAGACGCCCTTCAGTGCTGCGCTGTACCGCGAAAACCGCGAGTACGAGGCGGCGTTGGGCTTTGCCGCGGGAATGGCGGCGCTGGCCTGGAAGGCTTTTGGCGGACTGTCTTGATCGCCGCGCGGTCGGGCGCGCAACCGCCGCCGGGGACCCGTATCCTGAATAATAGGGTCGGTTCTTCCTTTTTCTGAATCGTCGATCGATGGCGCCCCGATTCGTCTGCCTCATTTGCCACAACGAGATCGCGCATCCCGGCGCGGAGTGCCCGTATTGCAAGAGCCGCTCGTTCCTGGCCGAAGGCGCGACGCCGCGCATTCTCGCCGCGGTGTTCGGCGTGATGCTGCTGCTGTTCGTCGCGACGGGCTTCTATACGCGATCTTTCAACCGCCAGAGCAGCGAGCGCGGCCGGCAGCATTACGAGTCGGCGCAGGCATTGGCGGCGTTGTCCGATTACGAACAGGCTGTGGAGCATTACCGCGATGCGCTGCTCTATTCGCGCGGCAACCCCGACTACCGCCTCGGGTTGGCGCTGGCGCTGTACGAGTCCGAACGCCATGCCGAGGCGCTCAATCACCTGATGGAGCTGCGGCCGGACGACCCGACGGCGGGGATCGTCAACAAGCTGCTGGGCCGCTTGGCCGCGGGTGAAGGACGGGTCGATGAAGCGGTCACCTACTACCGTACGGCGGCTTACGGACGCTGGACGGAAGACGCCGCCCGCGAGCGGCTGCAATCCCGGTTGGAGTTGGTCGATCTGCTCGACCGCAACGAGCGCATGCGGCAGTTGACCGCCGAATTGCTCGATCTGCTGGACGTCATGCCCGACGACAAGGCGGTCAGGCGCCGGCTGGCCGTCCTGCTGCTCAGGGCGCAAGTTGCCGACAGGGCCTCGGCCTTGTTCCGCGAATGGCTGGACGATGAACCCCGCAACCGTGAAGCGCTCGTCGGGCGCGCGGAGGCGGAGTTTCTGCTGGGCAACTATCTCACGGCGCGGACGCATTTCAACCGGGCGCAGGCCGTGCGCAAGGAGGAAGCCGCCGCGGAGAGGATCGCTCTGTGCAGCGCCGTCATCGAGCTCGACCCGCTGCGCCGCGGCAACATCTCCATCGAGGAACGGTTCCGCCGCAGCCGCGTACTGGTCGCGCGCGCGGTCGGGTTCGTAAATCGTTGCCGGAATCCGCTCGGCGATACTTTCGTCGGCCCCCTGCCTGAGGTTCCGGCGGACCTTGCCGACCCGCTGGGGGGCGCGCTCGATTTGCTGGAGCGGGGCGGCGTCCGCACCCGCGCAACTGCCGCGAGCGTCGAGGCGAATATCCTGCTGGCGGAGGAAGTCTGGAACGCGCGGGCGGCGGTCTGCTCCGCAATCGAGTACGACGATGAGCCGCTGCGGCTCGTTTTGGCCAAACTCTCGCGATGACGATCAAGGCGCTTGGAGACATTGCCCGGGGAATCTGGGCCGTCAGCCGCAAGGGGCCGGTCCTAGAAGAGACGCAGCGTTTCTTGCTGCTTTCCATCGTGATCGGCGTTTTTTCCGGCTTGACCGTCGTCTGTTTTCACATCTCGATCGAATTTCTCAACTGGAACACGGTTCATTCGCTGGGACATTCAAGCGATTTCTGGACGCTGATCTGGCCGGCGCTGGGCGGCGGCGCGGCGTTCCTGCTGGTCTATTTCATCTTCCCCACCGCCCGCGGGACAGGCGTCAACTACACCAAGGCCGGGGTATATGCTTCCGACGGCTACGTGCCGTTCAGCAGCGTCA
Organism: Bryobacterales bacterium; assembly: GCA_965242705.1. GTDB lineage: Bacteria > Acidobacteriota > Terriglobia > Bryobacterales > UBA6623 > CATQHP01. The sequence continues at coordinate 644,601 of OZ251486.1, read as the reverse complement.
TCGGCAAATTTTTGAGCAGTACGCTGTCGATCGGCTCGGGCAACCCGATGGGGCCTGAAGATCCGGCGCTGCAAATGGGCGCGGGCATCGCCTCGCTGCTGGGCAGGCTTTTCCATCTGACCCGAGACCACATGCGCCTGATCGCGCCGATCGGCGCAGCCGCCGGCATCGGCGCGGCGTTCAATACGCCGATCACGGCGGTGCTCTTCGTCATGGAGGAAGTGATGTCGGCGTGGAGCGCCGGCGTCCTGGGAACGATCGTGCTTTCCGCTGTTTCGGCCGTGGTCGTCAGCCGCTGGTTCCTGGGCGACGATCCGTTGTACAGCGTGCCGGAGTTCGCCTTGACGAACTATTCGGAGCTGCTCGTTTATGCTGCGATCGGTCTCGCGGGCGGCTGTCTTTCGGCCTTGTACACGCGCCGCGCCGCCGCCTTGCGCGAGAAGGTTTTGCAACAGCGGCAGAGAGTCAGGCTATGGCTGCCGGTGGCCGCCGGATTGTTTGTCGGTCTGATCGGCATCCAGGCGCCGGGGGTTCTCGGCGCCGGCTACGAGTCCATCGACAGCGCGCTGCACGACCGCTTTACCTGGGAGTTTCTGTTGTTGTTGGCCGGGCTGAAAATGGTCGTGTCGGCGGTCTGCCTCAGCGCCGGCACGCCGGGCGGCATGTTTGCGCCGACGTTGTTCATCGGCGCGATGCTCGGCGGCGGCCTCGGCGGACTGGCCGATATTTACTGGCCGCTGCCGACGAGTTCGACCGGCGCTTACGTGCTGGTCGGCATGGGCGCCTTTTTCGCCGGCCTGTTCCGCGCGCCGATGACCTCGGTCTTCATGGTGTTCGAGGTGAGCGCCAATTACGTGATCATCTTGCCGGTCATGATCGCCAATACGATTTCGTACCAGATTTCGCGGCGCATGCAGCCGGATTCGCTGTTCCACATCCTCGGCCACCAGGACGGCCTCGATCTGCCCTCGGTCGAGGAAAGGCGGGAAGCTCCCGTGCTGCACGTCGAGGACGCCATGCGCAAGGATGGCAAGCGGGTCGTTTCGGCGGCGGACGCCACCGTGAACGATGCTCTGGCCAAACTCGATGAGGACGGCGCATCGGCGATCCTGGTCGATTCGGGATACGGGCGCTGGGCATGGGCTTCGCGGCGCGATCTGGAGCGCGTCCGCGAGGAAGGGCGGGGCGTTGCGCTGATGAAATACGCGCTGCCGCTGCGCGCGGTGATCCGCACGTATCCCGACCTGCCGCTGGATCAGGCTATGCGCAAGCTCGGCGTCTATCCGGTGCTGCCGGTGGCCAGCCGCGTCAACCCGAACTACATGGTGGGCACGCTGACTCTGGCCGACGTTCACCGCACCTACGGCATCCCCAAAGAGGAGAGGGCGTAACCTTTTACTCTTCCTTCCAACGGTAATAACCCACGTTGTTGGGCATGATCTGCCGCGCAGGTCTGCGCTGGCGGTATTCGGGTTTGCCGGCGCGGTTGACGGTTTCGCTCGGGTCTTTTTCCAGATCGAAGAGCTCGTTGCGCCGGCCGCCGCCGCGCTCGATGTACTTGAGGTTTTCGGGGCGCACGGCGCACGCGCAGCCGTGTACCGGGAATCGAAGCCCACTTGGGCCTGCTCGTTATGGTCCGGGCGCCGCTTGCCGACGAGGCCGCAGCGGTAACCGTTAGCCTTGAGCACGTCGGCGAAGGTACGTTTGCCTTGCAGGAAGTGGGCGCTGTGCGGCCCAAAGCTGTCGTCGGGCAGCAGGAAATCCTGCACACCGTGGCGCGACGGCAGCGTGCCGGTGTAGTAGATGGCCCGCGACGGAGAGCATACGGGCGTTCAGGCGAATGCCCGCGTGAAGCGCATGCCTCCGGCGGCGAGGCGTTCGAGGTTGGCGTATGCATCTCGCCGCACCCGTAGGAACCCAACGACCACGCGCCTTGATCGTCGATCATGAAAAAGACGACGTTGAGCGGGCGTTTCGGTGGCGCTCATCCGCGAGATGGCCGGCGCGGCGCCCATCCTGGGCGTTTGCCTCGGCCACCAGTCGATCGGCGAGGCCTTCGGCGGCGTGATCGCGCGCGCGCCCTACCTGATGCACGGCAAGACAAGCCGCATCCATCACGACGGCAAGACGGTCTTCGCCGGCCTCGAGCAGGGGTTCACGGCGACGCGCTACCACTCGCTGATCGTCGAGGAAGATTCCCTGCCGGCGGCGCTCGAGGTCTCGGCGCGAACCGAAGACGGCTTGATCATGGGCCTGCGCCACAGGGAACTGCCCGTCGAAGGCGTCCAGTTCCACCCCGAATCGATCCTCACCGAAGCCGGCAAGCGCCTGCTGGGTAATTTCCTCGACCTTTAGCCGGGCGGCGGCGAACCGCGGCAATGCCCCCGCAAGCCGCGGGGCTTGCTATCGTCGATAGCGAGACGTTTCGCATGACCCGCAAGACCCGTTTGCCCTTTCTGCTCGCTTCGATGCTGCCGCCGGCGGCCTTGCCCTGCGCGGCGCAAGTTCCGCAATTGGCGGTTTCGGACGCCGGGGCCGCGTCCGCGCCCATCGCCGTGCGGTTGATGTTCGGCATGGACAAGCTCACGCCCCGGCGCTGGGACGGCTCGCTCGACGTGACCCCTGGGCGGACGCTCTCCCTGGGCGGCGTCCACTTCGAAGGCCGCGACCGCATCGTTCCGCCGAACGCGTGGCTGCTGACCAACCGCGTCACGCGCTACGCGGACTCGACCATGCCGCGCGGTTACGACCCGGTGCATACGCGGCCCTTCGCCATGATTCCCAACGGCGTCGCCGCCGTGCTCGACGCGCCCGAAGACGCGGCGGTCGAGGTCGAGACGGCGATGGGTTCGTTTTCCTTCGCGCCGGCCGATATCCCCTTCGGCCGCTCGAAAAATTTTCTCGACGGCGCGGCGCGGGTCGAGCGCGCGGCGCCCGCCTTCGACCTCACCGCTGGCGAAAGCAACAACGACTACGCGGCCCTCGCCGCCGCCCCCGACGGGTCGGTCTGGATTTCGTGGATAAGCTACGGCAACGAAAGGGACGCCGTCTGGCTGGCCAGGCGCGGCGGCAGCGGCTGGAGCGAGCCGATCCGCGTCTCGCCCGCGGGCGAATACATCGACAATTTCCGCGCGGCGATCGCCGCAACCGCGGACGGGCGCATCGTTGCGGTCTGGTCGGGCAAGTCTCCCGCCGGGGAATGGGGCGTCTTCTCGCGCGTCTTCGACGGCGAAACGCTGTCGCCCGTCGAGGAAGTCGGCGGCGCTTCGCCGAACCTCTACCACCGCGCGGCCGCCGATTCCGCGGGCAACGTCCACGTCGTCTGGCAAGGCTTCCGCAGCGGCGTCTCGCAGATACTGCATGCGCGTTGGGACGGCTCGGCCTGGTCCGACGAAAAAGTAATCAGCGGAACGGAGGGCGACAACTGGGCGCCCGATATCGCCGCCGATTCCAAAGGCGGCGTCTGGGTCGGCTGGGACGGCTACGCGGCGGGCGATTTCAACGTTTACGTCCGCCGCCTGCGCGCCAACGGCTCGTGGGGCGCCGTCCGGCAAATCACCGCGTCGCCGGCCTTCGACGCCAACGCCGCGCTCGCCTGCGACGCCGCCGACCGCCTCTGGATCGCCTGGGACCACGGCGAAGCCAACTGGGGCAAAGACTGGAGCAGCCAACGCTTCAAGCCGGGCGGCGGCGCGGGGCTGTACCGCACCCGCGCCGTCAAGGTCGCCGTGCTCGACGGCAAGCGCCTCAAGCAGCCGCCGGCGCTGATGGACGCCGTGCCCGCGGAATGGAAAGATTACGTCCAGCAGGCGCGGCTGCAAGCGGACGCCGCGGGAAACATTTGGGCCATGGTGCGCTCGATGACCAGCGCGACCTCGCGCGTCAACAACAACTGGGGGGCGGGCGGCATATGGAAAATGCTGCTGACGCGGCTCGACCCCTCCGGCTGGACTCCGGCGGTCAGGCTGCACGCTTCCAACGGGCGCAACGACGTATGGGCGGCGGGCGCCCGGGCCGCCGACGGCAAGCTGTGGTTCGCCTGGTCGCGCGATGCGCGGCCCTTCGGCTCGCCCGTCCGCGCCGTCAACCGCCCCTCGCCGGCGGCGCAGACAACCCATGTTTCCTACACGGCCATCGACCCGGGCGCGGCCGCCTGGCGCAGCGCGGGGCAGCCGCGGCTCGAACCGTTCCGCGAAACCGCGCTCGACGCGCCGCCGGTTCATCCGAACGAAAAGGCGGATACGCAGGCTATCCGTTCCTACCGTTACGAGACGGGCGGCAAGAGTTACCGCATCCTGCGCGGCGATCTGCACCGCCACACCGATATTTCCAGCGACGGCATCGGCGAGGGCGCGCTGATCGATTTCTACCGCTACGCCATTACGGCCGGTTCCTACGATTTCATGATGGTGGCCGACCACCAGTTCGGCGGCGACAACGTGCCGGGCGCCGAATACAACTGGTGGCGGACGGAAAAATCCGAAGACGTTTTCCTCGTGCCGGGGCGCTTCTGGCCGCTGTTCGGAACCGAGCGCAGCGTACCTTACCCGAACGGCCACCGCAACACCGTCTTCGCCCGGCGCGGCGTCCGCCCGCTGCCGATTCAGGCGGGCGAACGCCGCGCCGCAATCGACACCGGCGACGTGCTTTACCCCTATTTGCGGCGCAACGGCGGCATCGCCGCAAGCCACACCTCCGGCACCGATCAGGGCACGGATTGGCGCGACAGCGACCCCGAGGTCGAACCCATCGTCGAAATCTACCAGGGGCTGCACGCTTCCTACGAGTACCCGGGCGCGCCGCGCGCCGAAACGCCCGACAAGCGCTATTACCACCACGGCGAGCCGTGGCGCCCCGACGGCTTCGTCTGGGAAGCCTGGGCCAAAGGCCTCAAGCTCGGCGTACAGGCAAGCTCCGACCACGTCGGCACGCACGACGCGTACGCCTGCGTGCTGGTTCCCGCCGACAAGGAAACGACGCGGCAAGACCTGTTGGCGGCCATGCGCGCGCGGCGCACCTACGCCGCGACCGACAACATCATCGTCGATGTGCGCATCGGCGGGCATCTGATGGGCGAGGCGTTCGCAAGCCGCGAACCCGTGCTGGTGAGCGTGCGGGCGATCGGGACGCGGCCCCTCGACCGCGTAGTGCTCATCAAGAACAACGAGTTCGTCTATGCCGCCGAACCGGGAACACGAGAAGCGGCGTTCGAGTTCCGCGACGACGAGCCGGCCTCGGGCGAGAGCTACTACTACGCGCGCGTCGAACAGTCGGACGGCTCGCTCGCCTGGAGCAGCCCGATCTGGGTGGACTCCCGTTGACCGCGCCGGCGATGCATCTCAGTGGATGCGCATGATGCCGGGGTCGTCCTCGTAGCGGTATTCCCAATGGCAGCCCCGGCAGGCGTTGTAGATCAGCTCCCCGCGCTCGAAAACGGCGTCGGCGTCGTAGGCCTCGGCCGATTCGAGCACCGCCGCCGAAGCCTCGATGAGTTGCCGGCAATACTCCATCCATTGCCCCGCGTCTTTCGCCCGGCCTTCCATCATCAGCAGGTTGCCGGTTTCCATCAGCGTGCGCGCGCCGCTGTGGACGACTTCCCATTCCAGATCGGTGCGCGGGCGGATTTCCTCGGTCCCTTCCTCGGTTACGATCGTGCCCACCGATTTCCAGACGTCATCGGCGCGGGGGTAAACCACGTCGTGCATCAACTGGCCGACGGTCGATTTCGGCTCGAACGGCGGCGGCGCTTGCGAGCAGGCGGGGGGCAGCAGGGCTGCGCAAAGAGCAGCCGCGGCAAGCGGCGCGGCGCGGCGCGGCGCAAAGACGCGGGCCGCTCGGTCTTTCGGATCGAACATGCGTGGATTCGAGTATAGTGCAATGCGCCGCTATCTGGCGAAATACCCGGGGCGTGCGCGGATCACGACGTTCTTGCGCGGCGCGCGCAGCTTCACGCTGCGCCAGCCGCCGTTGAAGTTCTGGTTGCCCGGGTAGTAGGCGATCGAATAGACGCTGCGCAATTCCTCGGCCAATTGCGGCAGCACGGGTTCCACGTCGGCGATGGAAAGCGCCGGAAAAACGCGCCCGCCGGTGACCTCCGCCAGCTTGTCCATGCGGTTCCTCGCTTTCGCTGACCAGCCGCGGGCGAAGCGCTCGCCGGAACGCAGAAAGATGGGGTAGATGCGCGCGTCCATCTCGCGGGCGGCGTCGATCAGCCGGGCGGCGTTGAGCGTCGAGGGCGTTTCCTGGTTGCTGATCCGGTTGTCGATGCCGTCGCTGATGACGATCAGGGCGTTGCGCTCGCCTTCGCGTCCGACCAGTTCCTCGCCGTAGGCCAGGGCGATGCTGTCCCAAAGCGGCGATCCGCCGGCTGCCGGCGGCAGGCGCTGCACTCGTTCGATGAGCGAACGGCGATCCGCGGTCAATGCGGCCAGAACGTGGAACATGCCGCCGGCCAGCGCGTACAGGGCGATGCGGTCGTCCTTGTCCGCCAACTCGATCAGCTTCACGCTGACGTTGCGCATGTGGAGGCGGTCGATGCTCGTGCTGCCGCTGAGATCGAGCAGGATGGCCATGTTGAACGGCGCGGAATCTTTCGACGCCGCGCTGACGTTTTGCGGCTCGCCGTCTTCCTCGACCATGAAATCGCGGGGGTCGAGATCGGTTACCGGCCGGCCCTGCCGGTCGCTCACGGCGGCCGTCAGACTGACCATGCGCACGTTGGAAACGAACAGAGCCTCGCCGGAAAGGCTCGGCGGTTCGGCCTCCGCGGGAAGCGCGGGAGCCGCCGCTGCCTTGCCGCGTTCGCGCTGCTTGCGCTGCGCAATCAGCCGGGCGGCGATTTCCCTCGACTGCGCGGGGTGCTTCAGCGGCCAGTCTCTGGGAGGCCTGTAGGCCTTCAGGATCAACGCCGGCGAATGGCGCAGATTGACTGCGATGTCGCCGTAGGCCGCCGCCCGAACGTCGAGCCGGTCGCGCAGCCGCCAGATCGATTCGTTCGGCCCAATCCAGATGCGCGATTGCATGAACTTCGCCTCGGGCGGCGTCTCGAAACGCCGGGGCTTGCGCCGCGCGTCGAGATCGAGGCGCGTGATTTCCCACGGCGCGGCAATGGTCAGCGCTCCGCTCTCGGTGCGCACGGCGAGCTTGCCCACCATGCCCGAAACCTCGATATCGCCGTCTTGCGTGGCGATGGAGATGGGGACGCCGAACGGGACCATCACCCGCAGATCGACGGCTTCGCCGCTCTCGGGACGGGCGGCGATGCGCACGGTTTCCGCCCCCTGTTCGATGCGGATGTCCTCGCCGGCCCCTTCGCCGGCCTCGCCGCTCCGCCCGACGAGCAGTTGCCTTCCCTTGACGATTTCGACGGAAACGCCCCCGAACCGGTTCTCGATGGCCACGGGCTGAGCGAACAGCCCGGCGGCGCATGCCGCCGGCAGCGCTGCGCAACGAAAGAGCATCGCCTCTTTCCTTTATTCTGGCTGAAGCATCCGCGCTAAACTGCGAAACCCAGCGGGAAAGCGCGTTTCCCCGCCGCCGCCCGGCAACGGACGATGGACCGCAAGCACATTATCGTCGGCACGGCCGGCCATATCGACCACGGCAAAACGTCGCTTGTCCGCGCGTTGACGGGCATCGACACCGACCGCTGGGAAGAAGAAAAGCGCCGCGGCATTACCATTGATCTCGGCTTCGCCCATCTGCAATTGGGCGATGATCTGCGGCTGGGCTTCGTCGATGTTCCCGGCCATGAACGCTTTGTGAAAAACATGCTGGCGGGCGCCGGCGGCATTGACCTGCTGCTGTTGGCGGTGGCCGCCGACGAGTCGCTGATGCCGCAAACTCGCGAGCACTTCGACATCTGCCGGCTGTTGGGCATTCGCCGGGGCATAGTCGCGCTTACCAAGTCCGATCTGGTCGATGACGACATCATCGAACTGGTCAAGCTCGAAGTCGAGGAATACGTTGCCGGATCGTTTCTGCAATCCGCGCCGATGGTCGCCGTGAGCGCACAGACCGGGGAAGGGTTGCCGGAGCTGCGCCGGAAACTGATCGAAGCGGGCCGCGCGGTCGAGCCCAAGCGCTCGCGGGGCTTCGCCCGGCTGCCCATCGACCGCGTGTTTTCCATGAAGGGTTTCGGCGCCGTGGTCACCGGTACGCTCGTCTCCGGCAAACTGCGCGCCGATGCCGAGGTCGAAGTCCAGCCGGGCGGCGCCCGCGCCCGAGTCAGGAGCATCCAGGTCCACGGCGAAAAGGCCGGCGAAGCGGTCGCCGGGCAGCGCACCGCCGTCAACGTCGGCGGCGCGGGCAAAATGGAGTTGCGCCGCGGGCTCGCGCTGGTCGAGCCGGGGCTCTTCCGCTCGACGGTGCAATTCGATGCGCATCTGGAACTGCTGCCCTCGGCCAAACCCCTCAAGCACGGCGCGCCGGTTCATCTGCACATCGGCGCGGCCGAGACGGTCGGCCGCGTCTATCTGCCGCCGTGCGCGGCGGAAAAACCGGCGCTGGCGCCCGGTTCCGCCTCGTTCGCGCAGTTGCGCCTCGACGAACCGGTGCTGGCGCTGCCGGGCGACCGTTTCATCCTGCGGCAGTTTTCCCCGCTGGTCACCATCGCCGGCGGCGCGGTGCTCGATCCGCTGGCCCCGCGCCATCGCCGCAAAGACGATTGGCGCCCGCTGCTCGAAGCGATGCGCTCCGGCGGCGAGGCCGACAAGCTGGCGCAACTCTGCGCGCAATACCCCTACGGCGTCGGCGCGGCCGAGCTCGTCGCCCGCGCCGGCCGCACGGCCGCGCAGCTTGCCGCGGCCGCCGAGCATGCGCCCGGCGTCGCCGTCATCCGCCGCAATCCGCTGCTGTTCGCCTCGAAAGACGCCCTGGAACGGGCCGGCCGGCGCGTCCTCGACGCCCTGATCGCGTTTCACGAGAAAAACCCGCTGCGCCCCGGCGCGCCGCTCGAAGCCGTCCGCAGCAGCCGGCTCGGCGCCGCGCCGGAAGCCTTCGCAACCTTTTTGATCGACAAGCTGGTTGCCGAAAGGAAACTGCAAATCGACGGCGATCTGGTCCGTTTGGCGGGCCGGCGCATCGTCATGCAGGCCGACGAACGCGAAGCCCGCGAAAAAATGCTGCGCGCCTTCGAAAACGCCGCGCTGCAGGCCCCCGCGCTGAAGGAGTTTCTGCCCACGCTCAACCTCGACGCGGCGCGCAGCCGCAGCATCCTGCAAACCCTGCTGCGCGAAGGGCTGCTGTTGAAGGTGACCGACGACCTCGTCTTTCACAGCGGCGCGGTGGCCGCGCTGCGCCGCTCGCTGGCGCCCCTGCGCGGCAAGCCGCTCAGCGTGCCGGAGTTCAAGGAACTGGCCGGCGTGAGCCGCAAGTACGCCATCCCCCTGCTCGAGTACTTCGACAAGCAGAAAATTACGCGGCGGGTCGGCAACGCGCGGATCGTGATCTGAGCGCCGCGCGCCGCCTCCGCCCCGTCCGTCAGCTTGCCCCCTTGCCGCCGAGCACGCGCGGAATCGACTGCGCCACGATTTTCAGATCGAGCGCCGGCGACCAGTGGTCGATATATTCGAGATCCAGCTTCATCCAGGTCTCGAAATCCAGCTTGTCGCGGCCGCGCACGGCCCACAGACAGGTAAGCCCCGGCCGCATCCGCAGCCGGCGGCGCTGCCAGATTTCGTAACGCTCCACTTCCGCGGGAACCGCCGGACGCGGCCCGACCAGCGACATGTCGCCCCGCAGGACGTTCCAGAACTGCGGCCACTCGTCGATCGAGTAGCGCCGCAGAAACCGGCCCAGGCCGGTGAGGCGCGGGTCGTCCGCGATCTTGAATACCGGCCCGTCCTTTTCGTTCAGGTGCTCGACTTCCGTGCGCAGCGCCTCGGCGTTTTCGACCATCGAGCGGAACTTGTACACCTGGAACGCGCGGCCGTTCAGCCCGCAGCGCGTTTGCCGAAAGATCGCCGGCCCCCTGGAGGTCAGCCTGATCGCGCAGGCCAGGACGGCCATCGGCGCAGCCAACAAAGTCAGACACGCCGCAGCCAGCGCGATGTCGAAAACCCGCTTCGTCAACAACAGCAACTCATCGCCGGGCGAGGTCGAAAAGGTCAGCAGCGGCTTCGTCCCGAAACGGTCGAAGTACATGCGGCTGTGGACGTGCGGAAAGAAATCGGCGACCAGCCTGGTCTTCACGCCGTGCTCGTCGCACAACACGAACATCCCCTCGAGCTCGGCAACCTGCTTGCCCGAAACGGCGAAGACGACCTCATCAACGACCTGCTCGCGCAGCAGGCGGGGCAGCGCGTCGAGCGGATAAACGGGGTACTGCTTGACGAACTGTTGCCGCGAACCCAACCCGCCGCCGCAATCGACGATCCCCGCCAGCCGTACGCCGTAGGGTTCGGCCGCCTCGAGCTCGCGCGCCATCTCCAACGCCTTCTCGCCGTCGCCGACAACCAGATACGACGCCTCCGCCCCCAACGCCTTGCGCAACTCTCCGCGGAACCCGCCGGCGGCGGCGCGGTAAACGATGAGGCCGACGGCAAGGTACGCCGCAAGCAGCGCCGTAAACGGCCGGCTGATCGGCGTTTCGAGATTGAGCAGATAGAGGAAGGCCATCAGCGCGAGCACGCTCAAAGAGACCTGCCGCAGCGTATCGACGGCGGCCTGCCGCACGTTTCCGGTGTACAGCCGCGCATGGATGCCCATCGCGCGCCCCACGCCGACAACGGCGAGCAGCAGCGCCATCAGAATCGACCAGCGAAGCGGCGCTTCGATCGAAAACTCCCGCAAGGGCAGCATGCCGCGGGTCCGATAGGCGGCTTCGAATGCGATGACGGTCAGAACGAGATCGGCCGCCGCAAAGAGAACGGCGGCCCTTTGCTGGTGACCCGCGAACACTCGGCAAATTAGAATATCAGAGACGGGCGGGCGCTCGACGATCGCCGCCCGCGTGGAAAAACAATGGAACAACAACAACAAGCAAGCGTCCGCATCGTACAGCAGGAAGGCTATCGCGAAGAGTACGCCAACAGCGTTCAGGTGCGCGTCAATCTGTGGGATTTCTTCCTGCAGTTCGGCAGGCTGAATCAGAAATCGCCGACCGAAATGGAAATCGACGCCTTCCAGGGTATCTACCTCAGCCCTCAACAAGCCAAGGCGCTGCATACGGTTCTGGCGCAGAACATCGCCCAGTACGAATCGACTTTCGGCGAGATCAAGCTCGACCCCTCGGCGGTCCAGTCGGGCGCCGTGCAGTAACGTCCGCGCAAACGTGCTGAAGAACTCGCAGTCCGGCGCCGCGCGCCTGACGCGCCGAACTCGGCTTCGAAGGCATGACCGGCTGGAACCGGCCGCGGCGGCGGCGCAGCCTGCCGGGGTTTTACGAGGAACTCTGAAGGCCGCTCAGCCGGCGCCGTTGAGCGCTTCCAGAGCCTTCTTGAGGAACGGGTCTTCTCTTCCTTCGGGCGGCGGCTCGATCTGCGTCCGCCGGGGGCGTTCCGGTTCGTTCAATCGCGGGCCGCCGCGCTGGAACTCGCGGAATCTGCGCAAATCCCTGGGAGCAACGACGTGATTGGGCGCCACCCCCTCGTCGTGGATCGCCTTGCCGTCCGGCCCGTAATACTTCGCCACCGACAGCAGCAGGGCTTCTCCGGCGTCCAACTCGATGGTTTCCCGATGCGCGGCCAAGCCGTAGCTGCTCTCGCCCACAACGTCCCCGCGCTTGTTGTGCAGGATGGCGGCGGCGGCGACTTCCGCCGCGCCCGCGGTCGGCCGGTCGATCAGAAAGACCGTCGGCAGCGCCGTCACCGTCGAGTCGGCAGAGGCCTCGAACGTCTTCTCCACGTACTGCCTGCCCTTGACCGAAGCAATCGTTCCGCTGTCGAGAAACAGGTCGGCCAGCCGGATGCCGTTGGCGATTTCGCCGACCGCGTTGCCGCGCAGATCGACAATCAGCTTCCGCGCGCCGCCGGCTTCCAGCGATTCGACTGCGGCCTCGACCTGCTCGACGTGTACCGCGGTCAGCGCCGCCGCCCTGACAAGCCCGACGCCGTCTTCGAGCGTCTCCGATTCGACTTCGGGCAGCTTGACGGCGCGGCGCTCCAATTCGTGCTCCGCCGGCGAATCGTAGTCGCCGGCCGGGCGCACCATGACCTTGATCCGCGTGCCCGCGTCTCCGCTGAGCCGCGCCAGCAAATACGCGGGCGGCATCACGCGGGCGCTCACGCCGGCGACGGCCTCGATCAGATCGCCGGGGCGTATGCCCGCTTCCTCGGCCGCCGAGCCGGGCAATACCGCCATCACCGTCGTGTAATTGACGCGCTTGTGAACGACCATGCCCGTCGCCAAGCCGCTGCCCTTGTCCTCGTTTTCGAGGCTCTTGCGGTATGCCTCGTAATGCTCCGCCGAAAGATAGCTCGATTGGGGGTCGAGATACTCGACCAGCCCCTGCAGCGCGCCTTGCGTGACTTTGGCGATATCCGGCTCCTCGACGTAATCGCTCTTGATCCGGGCGAGCACTTCGGTATAGACCGCCAGAGGCCGGTAGGCGCCTTCCTTCTCTTCGCTCTTGCCGAGAACGGCGCCCAGAACGAGCAGTCCCGTAATCAGGAACGAGCTGCAAAGAACGCCGATTTTCATTCGAGAACCCATAACCGTCTCTCATCATACTATGCCGCCCCGGGGCGCCCGCCCAGGCGGCGCCCAGCCGCGGCGTCCGCGGCCGCCGCCCGACTCATGACTGCGGCGCAGCCGTCAAGCATGAAGGGCCTCATGCAACGAAAAGAAGCGCTTCATGCGCAAATGTTCACCAATGTTCACCAATGATCGGCAATGATCAGCAATGATCACTTGTTTTCGACGTCTCGCCGTCGAAAATCGACCGGATGCCCTCAGCTCTCTCTTCACTGAAGCCGTGCGGTTCTCCCTGACCCCTGCCGCTCCGCGGCCCTCTCTGACGCCGTACAGACGAAAATCGACGGTTCTAGCGCCCCGTCACCCAGATCGGCGAACCCCAGGCCACCTGCTTGTCGCGGTCGGCCTGACGTACGCGGACATAGTAGAAATCCGCTTCTTCGCCCGGTTTTTCGCTGTCGCTGTACTCGAAATCGACGATCTTCCGGCCGGGCGCCGCGCCGTAAACCTTCCGGTTGTTCTTGACGATCTCGACATCGCCGATCTTGTCCGTGCCCTCGATGCGGACGCGGAAGCGCGGCGGCCCGGCGACCGCGGCGTCCTCGCCCATCAGATACTCGCGGCCGGCCTCGACCAACCGGAAATCGACGATGATGTTGTCCGTCGCGCCGTAAGTGCGGCGGGCGCGAATCGCCTCGACCAAGCCGGTCCGCGAGTTCTCCTCGGCAAGCAGCATCGAGTAGGCGGTATGCACCGCGAGATGGTCGGAGCTTGCCTGCACCCCCAGGCGGTAGCCCTTCTCCCAGGCAACGGAAACCATGCCGTCTGGGCGGTAGCCGCCGAATTGCTTGGGGGTATCGTCTTTCGGAGCCGAGCGCCAGCACCCTTCGCATTCGTAGCTGTTGCGGTCGCTCTGGTAAATCTCCACGATGGGCTCCACCTGCGGGTCGTAATCCGCCCAGTCGGTGCCCATGTCGGTGGCCGAAGTATGCGGCATCGCCACCGCCTTGTACTTGCGCAGATAAGCGAAGAAACGCTCGGCGCCCTGCCGCTGATAGCTGTCGCTGGGCGACCATTCGTAATGCTGATAGTCGAGAATCGGCGCGCCGCGGTAGGGGAAGACGACGTTGCGGTGGCCGTTGGGGTAGCGAATCGATCGCTCGTATCCGTAAAGCGGCGCGAACGACGAGCCCACGCGGAAAATGTCGGCGTATTTCTGGCTGCGGAACCAGTCGTATTCGTCCGCCACGCCGAAGTTGTGTTCCGTAATGGCCAGAAAGTCGAGCGCCCCGGGGTCGAGCGCATAGCGGTAGGTGTCTTCGGTCGAACCGTCGTTGTAGCCGTCCCACGAAATTTCGGTGTGCCGGTGCATGTCGCCGCGGTAAATCCTGTAGCGCTTGCCGTTGACCTCATAAACGTACTCGCGGATGCGGGCGACGTCCGCCTCGTCGTTGGGGTGGACCGGCTCATCGGCCGGCATCTCGCGGCGCGGGCGGTTGGGCGGCTGACGCGCGGCCCGGACGGGCGGAAGCTGCAAGGCGGTCAGTCGGTGCCCGCGGGCCTCGCCCGGAATCGCCGGTATCCTGGCGGCGAAGACGTCGGGCATCATGTTGACGAAATCGCGGAAGCCGCGGCGGTCGGTCGGATACGCCGCCACCAGGTTGCCCTGCGCGTCGCGCGCCGTGTCGATGCGCATGTCGTTGCGGCCCGTCGAATAGGGCAGCAGCATCATCGCCGACCAGCGATCCCCGTCGTAGTAGCTCGCGTAAATCTCCCACAAGGCATGATGCGCGGGCGTGCGCCAATACACGTTGTGCTGCATCGGCCGCCGCAGGCGGTAGAACGCCCAGACCCGGTTGGCGCCGTCCACGGCCAGTTGCGGGTACTCGTAGTAGTTGTTCCCCGGCCCGGGGTCGGGCAGCGCCGATTCGAGACTCTGCGCGGGCGCCCGCAGCCTGCCGCCCTCGTAAACCGCCATGCGGATATTGCGCGAGTTGTAAAGCCCCGTGCCGTTGGCCCGGATATCGTGCGGATAGCCCCAATCCTTGCCCCAATTGACGCCCGACTCGTGCCAGGCAAGCCAGACGCGGCCCTGCTTGTCGGCGACAAGGGTGACGTAGGCCTCGAACCGCCCGCTGGCGGCAACGGCCGTCGGCCGGTCCCACTCGTCCCCGGCCTTGCGCGCCAGATAAACGTCGTAACCCCGCGCTTCGCCGTACTGATCCCAGCCGACGTAAACGTAGCCGTTGCCGTCAACGGCGACCGACGGCTCCCAGCAATTGCCGGCGTCCGCGGCGCTGACGCGGGCCGCTTCGCTCCAGCCGGTTGCCGCGTCGAACGATTTGTGGAAAATGGCGAACTTGTTGCCGCGGGCGCCTTGCCAGACGACGTGAATGCGCCCGTCCGGGCCGCGCGCCGCGCGGTGGTGGATGTCGGGTTGGGCGGCGCTGGTCAAGCGCGCGATGCCGCCCCAGTTTTCACCGTCGAAGGCGCGGGCGTAAAGATCCCAATTGCCCTTGACCTGCTCCGACCAGACGACCCATATCTTGCCCTCGGCGTCTTCAGCGACGGCCGTCCGATAAACGTCGCCGCCCTCGGGGCTGACCGCGTGCGGGCGTTTCGCCTCGACGGCGCGGCGGCCGGGCGGTATCCGGTCGGCATACACGCGGTCGCTGCCGCCGGAATGCCCGCTGTAGGCAACCCAGATCGTATCGTCGCCGGCGACCGTTACCGATGCGAAATCGTTGTCGGTCAGCCGCTCGTGGGCGGGGCCGGTGTCGCCGCGGCCGATCAGCATGCCGTAAGGCGAATCGGCGGCGGCGGCGCGGCCTTCCAGAAACGTCTTGCTGCCGGCCGCGGGGATGTCCGCGAGCGCAAACGAAAAATCCCCCTGAGCTGTGGTTATGCTCACGCGGGTTGCGGGCGAGCCGTTCAGATAAACGTGGAACCGCGGCGTGAGATAGGCGCCCGGCGCCAAGTCTTCGAGAACGCCCTCGTCGTGGTTGCGGCGGTTGAAGGCAAACGCCGGACGGGTGGACATCTCCCAGCGCCGCGGCGGATGGATAACGTCGCCGCGCCCCATCTCGTAGCCGATAATCTGCGCCAATTCGCCGTTGGCGACTTCGATCTTGCCGTCCCACCGGGTTTCGGCGCGGTCGCCGATGCCGAGCGTCACCAGCAAGACGCGCTCCGCCCGCGGCGGCGGGTTGCGCAGCGTCGTCTGCGTGGACGACTGCGCGAACAGGCAACTCGCCGGCAATAGAAGGACTGAAACTCGGAAACAGGCGCGCATGGCAGTCGAGCGTCCGCCTCGGACGCCCATCGAGAATAGCACGCCCGCGCCGCGGCGGTCAGCCGACCATGTCTTTGGCGGCCGCAGCGATATGGCGGGCCGAAATGCCGAACTTGTCGAGCAATTCGGCCGGCTTGCCGCTGCGCGCAATCGCGCGGACGGCCAGCTTGCGCACGCGCGCGTTCTGCTCGGCCAGAGCGGCAAGTACGGCGTCGCCGATGCCGCCGTGGTCGTAGTGATCCTCGACCGTGATCACGTTGCCGCCGGTTGCCTCCGCGGCCTGCGCGAGCGCCGCCTTATCGATCGGCTGTACGCTGAACAGGTCGATGACGCGCGCAGCTATGCCTTCCTCGGCCAAGGCGTCGGCGGCCGCAAGCGCCTCGTAAAGCGTGACGCCCGCGGCAACGATGGCGATGCGGTCGTTGCCGCTTTGGCGCAGCGTCTTGGCCTTGCCGACGGCGAACTCCTCGTCCGGGCCGTAAAGAATGCCGGTCTTCGGCCGGCTCGTGCGCACATAGGCGGGACCCTCGACGCCGGCGGCCAACTCGATGGCGCGCCACGCGCTCGTTGCGTCCGAAGGGTAGAGCACCGTATAGTTCGGCTGCGCGCAGGTCATGGCCAAGTCTTCCAGCCCCATCTGCGAGGCGCCGTCCTCGCCGATGGAAATCCCGGCGTGGGTGCCGACCAATTTGACGTTGCACCCGCTGATGGCCGCCATGCGCATGAAATCGTATCCGCGCGAAAGGAAACAGGCGAAGCTGGAAGCGAACGGGATCTTTCCGCGGCAGGCAAGGCCCATCGCCGCGCCGATCATGTTCTGTTCGGCGATATGGCCTTGCAGCAGCCGCTTGGCGTCCACCTTGGCGATGGTCGTGGTGAACGTCGAGTTGCCGACGTCGCCATCGACGCCGACGATCCGCTCGTCGCTCGCGGCCAGCGCTTCGAGCGCCGCGCCGTAAGCCTCGCGCGTCGCCGTTGCCGGACCGCCGATCGCGTACGGCGGCGCGGGCATCGGCCGCGGCGCGGAGCCGGAGCCGTTGACCGCCGCCGGCAGCGCGGGCCGCCAGTCCCACTCGACCCCGGTCAATTGCGCTTCCAGCGCCGCCAGAGCCTCCCGCTCCTTCTCGCCGGAGAACGCCTTCCCGTGCCAGCCGTCCTTGTCTTCCGCAAACGGAATGCCGCGCCCCTTGTAGGTCTTGGCCAGCACGACCGTCGGGGCGCCGGACGCCGCCGGCGCCGCTGCGTAGGCGTCGAGCAGGGCTTCGACGTCGTGCCCGTCCACGACCAGCGCCTGCCAGCCGAAGGCTTCCCAGCGCGCCCTGAGCGCCTCCATGTCGTGCTCCAGCATCGTCGGACGGCTTTGCCCAAGACGGTTGACATCGACGGTTGCGACCAGGTTGTCGAGCTTGTCGTGGGAAGCCATGGCGGCGGCTTCCCAAACCGAGCCCTCGGCGGTTTCGCCGTCGCCCATCAGCACGAAAACGCGGCGGTCGTTGCCGTCGAGCTTGCAGGCGTGCGCCATGCCCACGCCGACGCTGAGCCCTTGGCCGAGCGATCCCGTCGCCACGTCCACGAAGGGCAGCGTAGTCGGCGGGTGGCCTTCGAGATCGGAGTCGATCTTGCGCAGCGTCAGCAGGTCGTCCTCGCTGAAGTAACCCGCCTCGGTCCAGGCCGCGTAAAGCACGGGCGCCGCGTGGCCCTTGGAAAGGATGAACAGGTCGTTCGCCTCGCTGCCCGGGTCTTTCGGGTCATAGCGCATCACCGAAAAGAAATGCGCGGCCATGATCTCGGCCGCCGAAGTACACGTCGTCGGATGCCCGCTCCCCGCTGCGCTGGTCGAGCGCACGGAATGAATCCGCATCTTCGTGGCTTTTTCTCTCAGTCCCGCAAGGGTATCCGCACTGTGCGCGATAGACATGATCCCGCCTTTCCAAATCGTTTTCGCTGTCGATGGATCGGAATGCGTCAAGGCCGCCCGCGGCATGGCTTGCGTTCGAGCGCCGCGGACGTTGCCCGGCCTTGCAACGCCAATCCTCTTCTTATCTTACCCCGGTCAGGATCATGAGCCTCCGCGGCTTATAGTAAAAGCAGGCCCCGCGGCCCGCCCCCGCATGATCGTCAAGACCCGCACCGCGCGCTTCGATTCTCTGGAACTCGACTGCGGCCGGACGCTCGAGTCGGTGGATGTCGCCTACCAGACCTACGGCAAGCTCAATAGCGAAAAATCGAACGCCGTGCTGATCCTGCATGCGTTTTCGGGCGACGCCCACGCCGCCGGCATCAGCGAGGAAACCGGCAAGCCCGGCTGGTGGGACAACATGATCGGCGCGGGCAAGGCGTTCGACGCCAACCGCTACTTCGTGATCTCGTCGAACGTGCTGGGCGGCTGCGGCGGCACGACGGGGCCGAGTTCGATCGAGCCGAGCAGCGGACGCCCCTACGGCTCGCAATTCCCGCCCGTCTCGATCCGCGATATCGTGCGCCTGCAAAAAAAACTGACCGATTCGCTGGGCATCGAAAAGCTGTTGGCGGTCGCCGGCGGCTCGATGGGCGGGATGCAGGCGCTGGAATGGGCGGTCTCGTACCCGCAATCGGTGGCCGCGGCCATGCCTATCGCCTCGACTCACCGCCACTCGGCGCAGCAGATCGCCTTCAACGAAGTCGGCAGACAGGCGATCATGGCCGATCCCGATTTTCGCCGCGGCGACTACTACGACGCCAAGCACCCCGAGCGCGGCTTGGCCGTCGCGCGCATGGTCGGCCACATCACTTACATGAGCGACGATTCGATGCGCGAGAAGTTCGGCCGCCGCCGCGAACCGGCCGACGAAGACGGCATGTTCGAGGTCGAAAGCTATCTGCGCTACCGCGGCGGCCAGTTCGTCAACCGTTTCGACGCCAACTCGTACATCGTCATTACGCGCGCCATGGACACTTTCGATCTGAACGAGGGCGGCGGCCCGCTCGAAGCCCGCTTCGACGGCATCGATACGCGCTTCCTGGTGCTCAGCTTCACTTCCGATTGGCTGTACCCCAGCTATCAGTCGCAAGAGATCGTGCGGGCGCTGCGGGCGAGGAATCTCGATGTGGCCTACGTCGATCTCGAGTCCAACTACGGGCACGACGCGTTTCTGATCGAAGCGGGCGAGCAGACCGCCTTGATCAAGGGGTTTCTCGAGAACACCTTTCAGCGGTTGTAACGCGCCCGAGACGCTTACTGCGGCAGGAACTCGAAGCGCTCCGCGCCAAGCTGAGCGACAACCTTGCCCCGCCCCAGAACGCGGCCGCCCGTCGGGAAAAACACGGCGCCGTCCGTCGAATCGCCCGGGCCGACTTTTCCGCTCACGAAAGCGATGGCCGACGCCGCCGCGGCCGCTTTCAACCCCTTCGGCCCGATGACCAACGCCGACTTGCGGCGCTGCTCGTAACCGTTGTTGGAACGAATGTGCTCGTTGTTGTACAAGGCTTTTTCATACACCGTCTGCAACTCCAACAACTCCGAACGCCCGGCGTTGCGGAAAAAGTCGCCGACCACGGTCTGTTCGGATGCGGCGCGCAGCCGCATGCCGTCTTCCGATTCGAAATAGAAATCCGTCGCCTCGACCTTCCAGGTTTGGACGCTGCCGTTGTTCAGCGCGATCTGCAGCACGGAATAACGCCCCGCGGTAAGCGGCATGCGGGCGAACATCAGCGTCAGCCCCTGTTTCGTCAGCGCTTGATAATCCAGGCCGCCGGAACGAAAGCTGATAACCTGCGCCTTGCCGTCCCAGGAAGTGAAGAAAAACACGGCGAGTGTTAAAATTGCATTGCGCGCCCGCCGCGGAAACATCTTATCCCTTATGATACAAGAAGTTTCTTGCTGGTCTTGTTAGTCTCGCAATGAAGGCACTTACGGGTCTTCCCGCCGAAGCCTACCTCAAGGTTTCGGAGGAAGCAAACATCCAACTGGCGGCTCTGCTGCGGTTGGTGCAGGCATTGGAAAAGGGCGCGCCGCCCGCTTATCTGGCGCGGTACGCGCCCGACGTGTGCGGCGGGCTCGACGAGCGGGCCGTTCTCAAGGTTCAGTTCCGCTTGAAAAGCTTTCTCGACCTCGCCGACCGCAAGGTTTCGATCCTGGCGGCGGTCGAGCGGCGCGGCGCGCTGACCGCCGAATTGCGCGAACGTCTGGAAAAAACGCTCGACCGCCGCGATCTCGAAGACCTGTACCTGCCCTACCGCCCCAAGAAACGGGACGGCGCCGACGAAGCATTCGAACAGGGCCTCGAGCCGCTTGCGCGGTTCCTCTGGGCGCAGAACCCGGCGATGGACATCGACGCCGAAACGGCGAAGTTCGTCAAAGCCGAAAACGGCCGCCCCGATGCCGACGCCGCGTTGACCGGCGCTTATGCGATCGCCGCCCGCTGGCTGGGCGAAAAACCGGAAATCCGCCGCGAGCTGCGCAAATTGTTCCTGCGCGACGGCGTGATCGCCGTCTCCGCCGCCCCGGACGGGAAAGCCCCCAAAGACCGCAATCTGATCGGCTACCGCTCGAAGGCTTCGAAAATATCGTGGCGCCGGATGCTGGAGATCCGCCGCAAGGCGCGCAACGGAGACCTGAACTATGCTCTGGAAGCTCCGCTGGAAGCCGCGCGGCAATATCTCGTCTCCTGCCTGCTCATCGAGAAACAATCGCCTTACGCCCCGCATATCGAGCGCATTGCCGAAACCGCTCTGCAAAGCCAGGCCTTGGCCGGCCTGCGCGAAGATGTTTTGCAAAGCGTCGAAGACCGCAGCGAGACGGAGGCCGTGCGCGCGTTCGCCAAGACCCTGCGCCAAACGCTCCTCGCCCCGCCCGCGCGCGGCTTGACCATCGCCGGCCTGGAAACCGGAAGACCGGGCGGCTGGCGCGCGGCGATCGTAAACCCCAACGGCGCAATCGCCGCCTGCGCGGTCGTCCATTCCGAGACCGCGGAGCCGGATACTGCCGCAACCGCCGGCGAAAACAGCAAGCAAGATCCAGCGGCGCCGACTCCGCCGGCTGCCGCAGACGCGCCCGCCCCCCCGCCGCCGGAACAGCCTGCGGCGGCCGAACGGGAAGAAACCGCAGCGGCGGACGGCGCAGCAGCGGAAAACGCAGCCGAGCAAGCCGCCGAAGGCGCGGCAGCGCCGCCCGCCGAGGATGCGGCGGCGCAAACCGCGGAAGACGCAGCCGAGCAATCCGCCCCAGCGGAAAACGCCGCAATGGAAAACAAGTCCGGGGAAAAGGCAACCGCCGCCGAGCCGCCCGACGCCGCGCCCGGGAAACTTCGACGCGAGGCAACCCCGCAAGCGAACTTGGCCGATCTGCTGGCGGCGCACAGCGTCGATCTGGTGGTCTTCCCCAACGGCCCCGGCCTGCGCCGAACCGAGCGGTTCCTGCGGTCGGAAATCCGCAAATCGGGACGGACGCAAATCGCTTGGCAGCCGGCGCCCGCCGCCGGAACGTGGATATACGCCAATTCCAAGACGGCCAAGCGCGAGATGCCGCAATACGAGCCCGCCGTGCGCAGCGCCGCCTGCCTGGCGCGGCGGGCGCAAGACCCGCTGTATGAAATGGTCAAGGTCGAGCCGAGGACGCTCGGCATCGGCCCCATCCATCACGAGATCGAGCCCAAACGGTTGCGCGAAGCACTGCAAGCGGCCGTCGAAGAGTGCGTTCGCGAGGTCGGCGCCGACCTCAGCCGCGCGCCGCGCGAGATGCTGGCTCTCGTTCCCGGACTGACCGAGCGCTTGGCCAAGCGCATCGTCGAACACCGCAACGCGCACGGCCCCCCGGCGTCCCGCGGCGACTTCCGCAAGACGCCCGGCCTCAACGACCGCATCTACCGGCAGGCGGCGGGCTTCCTTCGCGTCGAGGGCGGCAACCCGCTCGACAATACGGGCGTACACCCCTCCTGCTATCCGCTGGCCGAGCGGCTCGCGGCCGCAGCCGAATCGGATATCGAAACCATCCTCGCCGACCCCGCGCCGCTCGAAAAGCTGAATCTCGAAGACTTCGCCGACAAGGACAACCCCCTGCCCCGCATTCAGTCCCTGGTGCGGGAATTGCATCCGCGGCGGCGCAATCCGCGGGGCGAGTTCCAAATGCCGAAACCGGCCGTTGCGCTGCGCACGAACGAGCAGCTTCAGGTCGGTGCAAAAGTCGAAGGAACGGTTTCGAATACCACCGACTTCGGGGCGTTCATCGACATCGGCGGCGACCATGACGGCCTGCTGCATGTCACTCAGATCGCCGACGAGTTGATCCGGGACTCAAAACCGGACATCAAGACGGGCGACCGCGTCGATGTTTTCATCACTGCGCTCGAACAGGACGGCAAGCGCATTTCGCTCTCGATGCGCGGCCCGCGGCCGCCCGAGCCCCGGCGGCGCCCGCGGGCTGCCGCCGAACGCGCCCGCGGAGCAGCCGCCAACGGCGCCCCGCGCCGCCGTCCGCCGAAACGGCAGGAACCCGGCAACAGGAAACCCGCAATCCGCCAATTCGGCCCGGACGAGAAAACGTCGGCGCTCGAAACCGGCGGCATGAGCCTCGAAGACAAGCTGCTGCTGCTCAAAGACAAATACCGCACGAAGACCTGAAGTGCCATCCGGCCCCGAACATCCGACCGCGTACTACGAACGGCAGGCCCGCAAACGGGGCCGCCGCGTCATTGCCGGCGTGGACGAAGTCGGCCGGGGGTGTCTCTTCGGCCCCGTTGTCGCCGCCGCGGTTGTTCTCGACCCGGACAGGCCGCTGCGCGGCCTCAACGACAGCAAATTGCTCGACGCCCGCGCCCGCGAGACGCTTGCGCAACGTATCCGCGCGCGCGCGTTGGCCGTATCGGTCGCCGCCGCCGACGCCGCAACCGTCGATTTGCTCAACGTGCTCGAAGCCTCCCGCTTGGCCATGAAACTGGCCGTGGAAGGCCTGCCTCTGCAACCCGATTGCCTGCTGGTCGATGCCCTCGCCATCGACCTGCCCATAGCTCAGACGGCGCTGATCCGCGGCGACCGAAAAAGCCGCTCCATCGCGGCCGCATCCATTGTGGCCAAGGTCGAGCGGGACCGCTGGATGCAGGTCTGGGACAGCGTATATCCCGCTTACGGCTTGGCGGCCAACAAAGGCTACGCGGCGCCGAAACACCTGGCCGCGCTCGCCGCGTACGGCTGCGCCCCCCTGCACCGCATGAGCTTCTCGCCCGCCGCCCGCGCCGCGGCCCTCCCGCCGGACGCCCCCCGCGCCCAGTGGCGCCTGTTCCCATGAGCGCCGCCCGCGACTCGCCGACCCGCGGCCGCCGCGCCCAGCGCGGCTAAACTTGTTTCCATGAGCATTACGCCCTTCTCGCCGCCGGGCAGGCCGGCGGTGTCCGGCCAAAGGACGATTTTGCTGAGCCGGATCGTATTCCTGCTGTTTTGCATCGAAGTCGGCTTGGTCCTGCTGCTGCTGCCCTGGACGCTCCTGTGGGACAACAATTACTTCTTCAGCCTGCAGCCGCGGCACAGCTCGCTCTGGCTGAGCAACTATCTCCGCGGCGCCGTCTCCGGCCTCGGCCTGGTCAACCTCTGGATGGCGCTCGAAGAATGCCGGCGCATCAGGCGGCGTTGATATGCCCTACAAACCGATTGAAGCCTACGGCATGATTGGCGACATGCACTCGGTCGCTCTGGTCGGCAACGACGGCTCGATCGATTGGTGCTGCCTGCCGCATTTCGATTCGCCCAGCGTGTTCGCGGCGATTCTGGACGACAGGAAAGGCGGCTATTTCAAGATCGCCGCTACGCACGGCGGACACAGCCGCCAGATTTATCTGCCGGAAACCAACGTGCTGATGACCCGCTTCCTCAGCGATGAAGGCGTCGGCGAGGTCATCGACTTCATGCCGGTAGGCCGCCGCTCCGACGGGCGCTGCGGCCAAATCGTGCGCATCGCGCATGCCGTGCGCGGCGCGGTGAGCTTCCGCGTCGAATGCTTCCCGGCCTGCGATTACGCCCGCGCGGCGCACAAGACCGTTCTCGACCCGCGGGGCGCCGCATTCGAGTCGGAGGGCGCGGCTTACGCGCTGCTCAGTCCGATAGCGCTCAAGCGGGAGAACGGCGGCGCCGCCGCCGACTTCGTCCTCCAGCCGGGCGAGCAGAGCGTGTTCGTCTTTCGCCGGGCAAACGCCGCCGATGACGCCGGGCTGCTCGAACCGACGATCGACGGCCTCGAAGCCCAACGCTCTACCGTTGCCTTCTGGCGCAACTGGCTGAACGGCGGCAAATACCGCGGCCGCTGGCGGGAAATGGTCGAACGCTCGGCGCTGGTGCTGAAAATGCTGACCTTCGAGCCGACCGGCGCGATCATCGCCGCCCCCACGACCAGCCTGCCCGAGGAAATCGGCGGCGCCCGCAACTGGGACTACCGCTACACATGGATCCGCGACGCCGCGTTCACCATCTACGCTTTCCTGCGCCTCGGCTACACCGAAGAAGCCGGCAGCTTCATGCACTGGCTCGAAGACCGCGTCCGCGAAGAAGACGGGCCTACCGGCCCCCTGCAGGTCATGTACGGCATCGACGGCCGCCGCGGCCTGCCCGAAACCGCCCTCGACCATCTCGAAGGCTACCGCGGATCGCGCCCCGTGCGCATCGGCAACGCGGCGGCGGAGCAACTCCAGCTCGACATCTACGGCGAGTTGATCGACTCGGTCTATCTCTACGACAAGTACGCCACGCAAATCCCCTACGATCTCTGGATCAAGCTGCGGCGCATGTTGAACTGGGTAGCCCGCCACTGGGAAGACGCCGACGAAGGAATATGGGAAGTGCGCGGAGGCCGCCGGCAGTTCGTCTATTCGAAACTGCAATGCTGGGTCGCGCTCGACCGCGGCTTGCGGCTTTCCCAGAAACGCGGCCTGCCGCTCGACCGCGAATGGCTGCGGCAGGAACGCGACCGCGTTTACGAATGGATCATGGAGCGCGGCTGGAACGCCCGCCGCAACTCGTTCGTGCAGCACTACGGTTCCGACGCCCTGGACGCCGGCAACCTGCTCATGCCGCTGGTGCGCTTCGTCTCGCCCCACGACCCGCGCATCCTGGCCACAATCGACCGCACAATCGAGGAATTGACATCCGATTCGCTCGTGTACCGCTACGAAATCGGCAAAGGCGCCGGAGACGGCCTGACCGGCGGCGAGGGCACCTTCAGCGTCTGCACCTTCTGGCTGGTCGAAGCGCTGTGCCGCGCGGGGCGCCTGGAAGAAGCCCGGCTGATCTTCGAAAAGATGCTGACCTACGCCAATCACCTCGGCCTGTACGCCGAGGAAATCGGCGCCGGCGGCCAAGCGCTGGGCAATTTCCCCCAAGCCTTCACCCACCTGGGACTGATCAGCGCCGCCTTCAGCCTCGACCGCCAACTCGGCGCAGGATAAGCGTCCAATCGCTGCTCCATAGCAGATTTCCCGGAGTTGCCCGCTCGTCAGGACGGGGAAGAAAACAGGTATTTCGTCACGTACAACAGGAGAGCCAACACCTTGATCGTCGTGGTTGTTGCAAGCGCAATCAGGACGGAATCCGACAGATTCAACCAACCCAAGCCGCATCCGAGGAAAAGACCGCCCACAAAAACCAGCCAAGCTACGGCAAGCCGGTATATCCGCTTGGCGTAGCGTTTTCGCTCCTCGCGGTCCTGACGCCGAGACTGAAGAATCTCCCGTTGCGTCTCCCGATAGAAGGAATCGGCTTCTCCGTCGCTATCCGAACCAGCCGTTTCCGGTTTGGCTTCGGTTATCCCAATCCATGATTCCGCATCCTCAAGCGGCATGACGAACCTTCTTGAGACGATCGCGAAAATGCTCTTCGATCAAATCGTTCGGAATATCGACGCCCTTGATTCCAGGCTGTTTGCTGCGCGTCTGAGTCCAAGGCGATTCCTTGGCGTGCGTCAGTGCCGAGAGTTGCGCGGCGGTAAACTTCCCATAGACTTCCCAGACGCGCTTGAGCAGGCCGATCACGTCCGGATCGTCCCCTATGCGCGGGGTCTCCAGTTCAAGCGTGTCGGGGTTCAACTCCTGAGCGAAACGGGTAATCGGAGACGAGCCGAACCTCTTGAACTCGTGGTAGATCGAGGGCACGACAGGGCCGTATTCCCAAGCCTCCACCATCTCATCCAGCAAAGGTTTTCCGCGGAAGCCCAGATGCCAGCCGTGCGAATAGTACAACAGCTTGTGCAGTTTCATCTGCGTCAGCTTCTTGCGCCGGCGCTCCAGAAAAAAGTTGGCGACTGCCTTCGCGCTGTACGGTGCGGGCATACAACGCATTTTAGACGACTGGACCGACTTGGCGCCGCCCGACCCGCTGACCCGCAACCGCCGCGCCCTGCGCGGCGCCGCTATACTTGAAAATTCCCGTTCGGAGCTTTCGCGCGCTTGCACAGCGATTTCAGGCGGCCTGCTCCACGGCCTCGGCTTCGCGTTCCAACTGCTCCACCCGCCGCAGCGCCGGGGCCGCAGCCTGCGGCTGATTCAATCGCTTGCGCGCCTGGGCAATATCGAAAGCCGTCTGGAGCCGCATCCAGGCCTCAGCCGTTGCCCAGCCGATGGCCTCGAACTTCATCGCCAAGTCCACCGATACCGGCCTCCGCCCATTGACCACCCGCGACAAATGCTCACGGCTCACGCCCAACCGCGCCGCCGCTTCGCCAATGCTGACGCCGCCTTCCGCCGGCTTCAGATAGCCGGACGCCGCGAACCGCCCCGGATGCGGCGCTATCGCCGCTTCCCCGCGCCTCACGCCATGGATCATCGTCTCTTCCCCCTCTCAGTGGTAGTCGATCAGGTCAATATCATGAACTTCATCCTCACACGGCATGTTAACCTTCTCGAGACGATCACGGAAATGCTGCCTGATCCAATCGATCGGAATATCGACCCGGCACCGCCCGACCCGCGACCCGCTGACTCGCGGCCCGCCGCGCCCTGCGCGGCGCCGCTATACTTGAAAAAACGGCCATGATCGAAGTTACCCCCAACGCGGCGGGCAAGATCCGCGGCATGATCGAAAACGACAACCCCGGCGGGCTGCTGCGCCTGGGCGTGATCGGCGGCGGCTGCTCGGGGCTGCAATACAAGTTCCGCTACGAAACCCGGCCGCGCGCCAACGACAATGTTTTCGAAGTCGCCGGCGCCCGCCTGTGCGTCGATCCCAAGAGCTTCCAGTACCTCGACGGCATGACGCTCGACTATACCGAAACCCTGCTCGAGCAGCGCTTCCTGTTCAAGAACCCCAACGCCGGCAAAAGCTGCGGCTGCGGCAAATCGTTCCAGGTATAAGAAAAAAGCAAGGCGCCGCGTCCTGACCCGCGGCCCGTCGACTCGTGACCGCCGCGCGCAGCGCGGCCCGGTATAAGATAAAGTCAGGCGCCGCCGGCCGGGCGGGAAACTGTATGCGGAACCTGCGGTTCGAAGATTGGCACGATGCGTTCAACCGCCTCGCGGGCGACCTCTACCCCGGACGCTACACCCGCGAATTCACCGCCGAACTGGTCGATGCCGGTCGGAAAATCCGCGAGATCGCCCCGCGCAAGCAGTCGCTGATCGTTGCCCACAACTACCAGTTCCCCGAGCTGCAGGAAAGCGCCGCCCAAGTCGGCGATTCGCTGGGACTGAGCCGCTACGTCGCCGCGCAAGACTCTCCGCGGATCGATTTTTGCGGCGTGTGGTTCATGGGCGAAACGGCCAAGACCATCGTCGGCAACCGCGCCAAGGTCTATATGCCCGACCGCCCCGGATGCTCGCTGGTCGAGTCGATCGACCGCGCCAAAATCGCCCATTGGAAACGGCGCAACCCCGACGGCGTCGTCATTTCCTACGTCAATACCGACGCGGCGACCAAAGCCTTGAGCGACTACATCTGCACTTCGCGCAACGCGGCTCAGGTTCTCGCTCACGCCGCGCAGGCGAACCCGGCGAAACGCATCCTCTTCCTGCCCGACAAATTTCTCGGCTCTGTGGCCGTCGCGCAGAGCGGCATCGCCGACCCCGCGCGGGTCGATCTCTACGACGGCTGCTGCCACGTCCACGCCAAAATCGGCGAAAGCGCGCTCGAAGAGGCGTTCGACCGTTGGCCCGGCGCGGAATTGCTCATTCACCCCGAATGCGGCTGCGCTTCGCATTGCATGTCGAAGGTCATGCAGGGCAATTCGCCCTACCAGCGGGCGTTCTTTCTCTCGACGGAAGGCATGATCCGCCATGCGCGGACGTCCCCGGCGCGCGAATTCATCGTCGGCACGGAACTCGGCATGGTTTACCGGCTGCGCCGCGAAATCCCCGGCAAGGCGTTCCATCCCGTCAGCCCCGAAGCAGCCTGCGAATACATGAAAATGAACACGCTCGGCAAGCTGCTCGCCTCGCTGCAGAACGACGAGATCGAAGTGACCGTCGATGCGCAAACCGCCGGCAAGGCGCAGCGCGCGATCGACCGCATGCTGAGCATATAAAGGCCGCCGCGCGGCCCGGGCCGCGCCTAACGGCGTGGATGCGCGATGCGCACCCGGTGATTCTCGCTGTCGCCGATGTAAAGGGTTCCGCGTGCGTCCACGTGGATGCCGTGCGGTCGGGCAAGGGCGCAGCGCAGCGGGTCGCCGTCGGGGCCGTCGCCGCGCGAGCCGACTCCCGCAACGGTCGAAATCGTCCCCGAGGCAAGATCGATGCGGCGGATCGTGTGGCTCTCCGTATCGGCGATATAAACGGCGTTGTCGGGGCCGACTTCGATGCCTTTGGGGCCGGACAGCTTGGCGCGTTCGGCGGGGCCCCCGTCGCCCGTGTAGCCCTTTTCGCCGGTTCCGGCGACGTGCTCGAAGCGCCGCTTGCCCATGTCGAGCTTATAGACGGCGTTGCCCTCGCGCAGCGCGAGAAACATGTCGCCGTTGCCGTCGAAAGCGAGGGCGCGCGGGCCGTTGAGCGGGGTTCCATCGAGAGGCGCCCCGTCGGGCGTAGGCAGCCGCTCGCCCGTTCCCGCAAAAGTCGAAACCGCGCCTGAGGAAAGATCGACGCGGCGGATGCGGTGGTTGCCGATGTCGGCGACGTACAGCGAACCCTTGCCGTCGAGCGCGATGGAGTGCGGCCTGTTGAAGGCGGCCTGCCGAGCCGGGCCGCCGTCGCCGGAGAACCCGGCCTCGCCCGTCCCGGCGATCGTTTCAATCGCGCCGCTCTCGGCATCGACCCGGCGCACGACCGCGTTGCGCATCTCGACGAAATACATGTTCCCGGCGCGGTCGAAGCGCACCTCGTAAGGCTCGTTGAGTTGCGCCGCAACCGCCGGGCCGCCGTCGCCCGCGTAGCCGCGGACGCCGCTTCCCGCAACGGTCGAGATGCCGCCGCCGACAAGGTCGATGCGGCGGATGCGGTGCGTATCGATCTCGCAGACGTAGAGCGCGCCGTCAGGCCCCAGCGTCAGCCCGTAGGGGTTGCCCACTTGAGCGGCAACCGCCGGGCCGCCGTCGCCGGCCGCCCCGCTCACCCCCACGCCGGCCGCAGTCTCGATCTCGGCGCCGAAAGCAGCAGCCGCAACCAGCAGCAGCAGAAGCAGCAAAAACGTGCGGCGCATCAAGTACAGCATAAACTATAGCGTCGAGCCGCTAAAGCGGCCTGATGGATAGCGGACAGCAAAACGCCGCATGCGGGCGCGGAACCGTGCCGATCTGTGGGCGTGATGCGCCCGGATGAGGAAAACCCGTGATGCCCAAGCTGCCCCGAACAGCCGTTCAGAGCCCCCCTCCACGCCCTGCGTCAAGCGGAAGTAGGCGCCGGCCCAGGAAGCCTTCTAAGAAGTCCGTGATATGGCCGGTTTGAACACCCCGTGCTTGGTTCAACCCTGAATCCGCTTTTCCCGCCCGGCCCATTCGCGCTCCCGCAAGACGAACTTCTGTATCTTGCCCGTGGCCGTCTTCGGCAAATCGCCGAACTCAACGTGTTTGGGACACTTGAAATGCGCCATCCTCTCGCGCGCAAAGGCGATCACCTGCTCCGCCGACAGAACGGCGCCGGCGGCGGGAACCACGAACGCCTTCGGAACCTCTCCCCATTTCTCGTCGGGAACGCCGATGACCGAGACCTCGAGCACGTCCGGGTGATCCATGATCGTCTTCTCGACTTCCTGGCTCGATATGTTCTCGCCGCCCGAAACAATGATGTCCTTGGCGCGGTCGCGAAGCTCGATGTAGCCGTCCGCATGGCGCACGGCAAGATCGCCGGAGTGAAACCATCCGCCGGCGAACGCCTTGGCCGTGGCTTCCGGGTCGTTGTAGTAGCCGGTCATGACGTTGTTGCCGCGCATCACCGCCTCGCCCAGAGTCTCGCCGTCCCAGGGAACGTCCCGCATATCTCCGTCCACGACGCGCAAGCCGGTATGGGCGATGCCGTAGGGGACGCCCTGGCGGGACTTGAGCCTGCCCCGCTCGACGCTGTCCAGATCGGCCCAGCCGGGCTGCTCGGCGCAAATCGTATGCGGCCCGTACGTCTCGGTCAGCCCGTACACGTGATGCACCCTGGCGCCCATGCCCTCCATCGTGCGGATAACGTGCGGAGCCGGCGGCGCGCCCGCCGTGGTGACGGTAACCCCGTCCAGACGCCGCCCCTTCGCCGCCTCGGACGAATACAGCGCGGTCAGCACCGTGGGCGCGCAGCACAGATGGGTGACGCCGTGCGTTTCGATCAAGCGGTAGATTTCCGCCGGGTCGATCTTGCGCAGGCAAACGTGCGTTCCGCCGACCGCGGTCACGCCCCAGGGAAAGCACCAGCCGTTGCAATGGAACAGCGGCAGCGTCCAGAGATAGACGGTTTCCGCGTTCATGCCGGTTTCGAGCGCTTCGCCCAGCGCGTTGAGATACGCGCCGCGGGCATGGAAGACGACGCCTTTGGGGAATCCGGTCGTGCCCGAAGTGTAGTTAACGGCGATCGTGTCGAGCTCGTCGATTTCCACCGCCTCCACGACCGGCGCCGCCGCGCGCAGCAGCGCTTCGTACTCCGGCCCCGCAACGTCGGCGGCGTCGAGCGGGCCGTCCGCAACGCGGATCCAGGTCTCGACTCGCGGGCAATCCGCTCTCAGCGCGCGCGCCGTTTCCGCCAATTCCGCGTCGAAAATCAGCGCCTTGGCCCCGGAGTGGTTGAGGATGTAGGCGATTTCCCGCGGGGCAAGCCGCGTGTTGAGCGAGACCAGCACGGCGCCCAGGCGCAGCGGCCCGAACTTCGCTTCGAGCATCGCCGGCGTATTCGGCGAGAGGATAGCTACGCGGTCGCCGCGCTCCACGCCCAGACCGCGCAGCGCGCCGGCCAGCCGGCAAACCCTTTCGCGGAACTCCGCGTAGCTGTAGATGCGCTCCCCATGCATCACCGCGGGCTTGCCGGGCCAGACGAGCGCGCTGCGTTCCAGAAACGCCGCCGGATTCAGATTGTCGAAGGAAACGCCGTTGCGCATATCGTTGCCGCGCTGCAAGTATAGCCTGCCGCCGCCGCGCCAGGCGTCTCCCGAATCAATCGCGAAACAGCGTGACAACGGCAAAGAAAAGACCGATCAGTGTGAAGCTGAGCCCGACTACCCAGAACAACATGGATATCTGGCGTTGGAGCGAATCGAAACGAGCGTCCAACTTGTTTTCCAGTTTATCGATGCGCGCATGGGCCGCGTCGAAACGAGCGGCGGTTTGGCCTTCCAGTTTGTCAATATTCGCATCCGTCGCGTCGAAACGAGCTGCGGTTTGGCCTTTCAGTTCGTTGATGCGCGCATTCGTCGTCTCGAAACCGGCCTCGGTTTGGCCTTCCAGTTTGTCGATGCGCGCGTCAGTGTGGCCTTGCAGTTTGTCGATGCGCGCATTCGTCATCTCGAAGCCGGCGGCGGTCTGGCCTTCCAGTTTGTCGATACGGGCGTCAGTGTGGCCTTTCAGTTCGTTGATGCGCGCATTCGTCGCCTCGAAACCGGCCTCGGTCTGGCCTTCCAGTTTGTCGATACGGGCGTCAGTGTGGCCTTTCAGTTCGTTGATGCGCGCATTCGTCGCCTCGAAACCGGCCTCGGTCTGGCCTTGCAGTTTGTCGCTGCGGGCGTCAGTGTGGCCTTGCAGTTTGTCGATGCGCGCATTCGTCGTCTCGAAACCGGCCTCAGTCTGACCTTGCAGTTTGTCGATGCGCGCATTCGTCGTCTCGAAACCGGCCTCGGTTTGAGCTTCCAGTTTGTCAATGCGCGCATTCGTCGTCTCGAAACCGGCCTCAGTCTGACCTTGCAGTTTGTCGATGCGCGCCTCGGTGCGGACTTCCAGCCCCGCGATGTCTTGGCGGATATTCTCCCCCGAGGAGTCGCGGACTTCCTCCAGCGCTTCATGAACCTTGATCGGGTCCCGCTCGACCTTGGCGAACAGGCGCAGCAAGGCGCCCTGTTTCGGCGGTTCGCTTGGAGTTACAGGCGAGGCGCCCATTTCATCTCCCATACCGCAGTGTAGCATCCCGCGCTGCAAGCCGCGCGGTTCCCCTTAACCCCCAACCCCTAATCCCTGCCGCGCCGCCGATGCTGTCGGAAACCAGCACGGCGCCGTGCGCGTATCGAAAATCGCAGCGCGCCGGCCAGCCGGCAAACCCTTTCGCGGAACTCCGCGTAGCTGTAGATGCGCTCCCCATGCGCCGCCGCGGGCTTGCCGGGCCAGACGAGCGCGCTGCGTTCCAGAAACGCCGCCGGATTCAGATTGTCGAAGGAAACGCCGTTGCGCATATCGTTGCCGCGCTGCAAGTATAGCCTGCCGCCGCCGCGCCAAGCGTCTCCCGAATCAATCGCGAAACAGCGTGACAACGGCAAAGAAAAGACCGATCAGTGTGAAGCTGAGACCGACTACCCAGAACAACATGGATATCTGGCGTTGGAGCGAATCGAAACGAGCGTCCAACTTGTTTTCCAGTTTATCGATGCGCGCATGGGCCGCGTCGAAACGAGCGGCGGTTTGGCCTTGCAGTTTGTCGATATTCGCATCCGTCGCGTCGAAACGAGCTGCGGTTTGGCCTTGCAGTTTGTCGATGCGCGCATTCGTCGTCTCGAAACCGGCCTCGGTTTGGCCTTCCAGTTTGTCGATGCGGGCGTCAGTATGGCCTTTCAGTTCGTTGATGCGCGCATGCGTCGTCTCGAAACCGGCCTCGGTTTGGCCTTGCAGTTTGTCGATGCGGGCGTCAGTGTGACCTTGCAGTTTGTCGATGCGCGCATTCGTCGTCTCGAAACCGGCCTCGGTTTGGCCTTCCAGTTTGTCGATGCGGGCGTCAGTGTGGCCTTGCAGTTTGTCGATGCGCGCATTCGTCGTCTCGAAACCGGCCTCAGTCTGGCCTTCCAGTTTGTCGATGCGCGCATTCGTCGAGGCAATGCGCGCATTCGTCGTCTCGAAACCGGCCTCAGTCTGGCCTTGCAGTTTGTCGATGCGCGCATTCGTCGTCTCGAAACCGGCCTCAGTCTGGCCTTGCAGTTTGTCGATGCGCGCCTCGGTGCGGACTTCCAGCCCCGCGATGTCTTGGCGGATATTCTCCCCCGAAGAGTCGCGGACTTCCTCCAGCGCTTCATGAACCTTGATCGGGTCCCGCTCGACCTTGGCGAACAGGCGCAGCAAGGCGCCTTGTTTCGGCGGTTCGCTCGGAGTTACAGGCGAGGCGCCCATTTCATCTCCCATGCCACAGTGTAGCATCCCGCGCGGCAAGCCGCGCGGTTCCCCCTGACCCCTAATCCCCAACCTCTAATCCCTGCCGCGCCGATTCTCCCCCGAAGAGTCGCGGACTTCCTCCAGCGCTTCATGAACCTTGATCGGGTCCTGCTCGACCTTGGCGAACAGGCGCAGCAAGGCGCCCTGTTTCGGCGGTTCGCTTGGAGTTACAGGCGAGGCGCCCATTTCATCTCCCATGCCGCTGTGCAGCATCCCCGCTGAAACCCGCGCGGTTCCCCCTAATCCCCAACCCCTAACCCCTGCCGCGCCGCGAAGCGGCGCGGCCCTAATGTCCGACGCCGAGGGTCCCTTCCTTGTCCGGGCCGGGCCGGTGGGGGACGACCAGCGCCAGATAGCCGTACATCACCGAGGGCGCGCCGCCGGTGCTGTCGGAAACCAGCACGGCGCCGTGCGCGTATCGAAAATCGCAGCGCGCCAGTAGATAGCCCTGAAAATCGGGCGCGGGCGCAATCGAATGCTCCTCGTTGCCCGCGGACAACGTGAACACCAGGTGCCCGCCCGGGGCCACGATCGCCGACCTTTGCGAAGGCGGCGGCGCGCCCTCGGAAAAACCGCCGAAATAGTCGATGGCGCAGGCGCCCGCTTGCGGCTTCGTGCCGAACGCATCCCGCGAAGTGTTGGCGATGACGACGCCCGTGCTGAAGCCCGCGCGGTTGGTCACGAAGGGAAAGAGCAGATGCGTCGAGCAAACGTCGATGCGAACGATGTCCCTGGCTTCGCCGGCGCCGGCGTCGAAACGCGGCGCCGGCGCCGAGGGGCGGGGCGCGGCGGCGGCGCTCAGCGGCGCGAAGCCCGCCGTCACGCGGCCGGTCCCCGTCTGCGGCCCATCGCCGCCGCCCCAGGAAAAAGACGGCGTAATCCGGCAGCTTTCGACGACGCCGGAGATGCTTTCCGTCACCTCGTAAACGGCCGCGCCCGCGCCTTCGCGCAGCGCAACGCGGACATTGCCCTGCGCGTCCGCAACGGCGGGAGACGAAGCGCCGGCGCCGTTCGCGTCGAGGCCGCTTTGCAGGACGAGCTTCAGCGAAGCGTTGCGGCACGCGGGCGCGGCCGGCAGCCGCACGCCGACCCCGGCGGGAACGTCGGCGAAGCGCAGCATCAGGCGGATGTTTTGCGAGCTTTGCCCCCGCGCCGCGAAAGCCGCCGCGAAACCCTCTTTCAGTTCGACGGCGGCCGTTCCGCCGGCCTCCGCCACCACGCACTGGAAGCCGACCGCCGGACCGTCGGGAACATCGACCCGCAGGCCGGCCGTCGGCTGCGCGATGACGACCGCCTCGCCGTAGTTGCTCACCGGCAACCATCCGAACGAAGCATGCGCCGCAATCGGATTCTTGCCGGCGGCCGCGGCATTGACGCGAATGCCGGCAATCTTCATGGTGAGGAACGCCGCCGCGTCGGCCTGCGGCTTGTTGAGCGTAAATTCCAGGCGGCGCTCGTTGACGATCACGCCCTGCGCCGTCGCCGCGGGCGCGTCGTCGTGCAGCACGGTCAGCACGGCTTCGCCGGCCGTCTCTCCGCCGCCGGAGCGGCTGTTGGCCAAGACGGCGCCGCCCGCCAACTCGACCGCCGCGCGGAAGTTCGCATCCGCCTCGGGCGCCGCCCCGGCGCGGCATCTGACGACGATCTCGCCGGCCAATTCAGCCGTTCCCTCGACGCGAACGCGCGGCGCATCGGCGAAAACGACGCAGCCCTGCCCCCGCGCCGCGTCGGTCGAAGCCGCGGCGAGCAGCGCGAGCAGAACTGCAATTTTCTTCGCGTCCGTCATCGAAGCGATCCCGGCGGCTGTCGATCGAGACTGTCTATCGCGGCACTGTCGATCTCGGCGTCCCGCCCATGGGTGCGGCCGCGAAGCGGCAGGGCTGGGCAGGGCCGCCCATTCTCGCCCGCTCGCCCGTTTTTCGTCGTCGGCGGAAGCCCCGAGCGCGAGCCGGCGCAAACGGCCCGCCGGCGTAAAGACGATCCGCGCAACTCTGAAAAGAGGCCGAGCGCGGTCGAAACGCAGTCGAAGCGAAAACTCGAGGGGCAAAAAAACAACGGGGAGAGCCGAGCGGCTCTCCCCGTCGAGGTTGGTTACGGCATGGCGCCCCGCAAGGAAACGCCGCGAAGCCGATCTAGTGGTTCAGCGCCTCGCGGCCCTGGTCGAGGCTCCGGTCGTCGAAGTCCACGTCCACCACCAGGGCCAGATAGCCGTGCGCCAAGCTGGGCGTCCCGATGCCGAAGTTGTTGGTGATGAAGGCCAAGCCGTGAGCGAAGCGGAAGCCGCAGCGCGCCATCAGGTAGCCCTGGAAGCCTTCCGCGGCGCTGATGCCCATGGCCGGGTTCCCAGCCGACAGCGAGAAGATCAACTGCTCGCCGGCGCCGACATTGCTCGACATGTCCGCGTCGGGCATCGCATCGCCTCCGGCGTTGCCGAAGTAGTGGATCATGCAGGTCCCGTCAGTCTCATCCGTGCCGAAAGCGTCCATCGAAGTGTTCGAGATGGCGATTCCGGTATCGTGATTCGCCTGGTTGGTCACGAAGGGGAACAGCAGCGTCGTCGAGCACTCCTGGAGGGTGATCAAGGTCATGTGGTTGACCGTCTGGATGAAACGCGGCACGCGCACCGTAGCGGTGCTGGCGACGCCGACGCTGCTGACCGGCGCGTAGCTCACGCTCACCGTGGCCGTGCCCGTTTCCGTGCCCGCGGCGCGCCGGAAATAGACGGGAATGATCTTTTCTTCCATTGCGTTGTTGTCCGCGCCCGTGACCTTGTAATGGGCCGTGCCGGAACCGCCGCTCAGCGAAACCTCGGTGAACTCGTAGTCCGAGCTCACGGACGAAGCGGCGCCGCCGTCAACTCCGCCGGCCAGCAACTGGAGATTCAGCGACTCGTCACCGTCCAGATCGTTGGCTGCGCCTTCGGCTGCGTCGGAGCCGACATCGTTGCTGTCGTCGCCGTCGCCGTCTTTATCGCCCGGCCTCAGGTACACCCTCACGCCTTCGGGGACATCCGCGAACGACAGCATGATAACGTCGTCCATCTGGAGGCCCATGTTGATTCTTTCCTCGACCTTGACTCTGCCGAGGTCGGCGGGGTCGACGTTGTCCCGCAGGTCGTTGTCGCCGATGGCTTGGCTCGCGGAGCAGGTGAGTCCTTCCAGTGCCGTAGTGATGCTCGACTTCAACCCCGATTTCACGCTCCCCACGGTGACCGTGCTTATCCCCACAGGAATATCGAAATCGACGCTGTCGTGCCGGATCGTCGCGGTCACAGTAGTGGAACTCGCTTCGGAGGCGTCCACGCGAATACCTCTGATGCGGAAATTCATCGGTTGGCCGATGTAGGGGCCACTGCCACCCACTTGCGCACCGTCCGAGCCTTCCGGCCTATCGAAGTCGAACTGTACGGCGCTACCACTGATGACCCGGGCGTTGACCGTAAACTCGTTGCCAGAGCCGACTTCCATGCCGTCCGTGCCCTCGGTGTTCTTGTCCACGAAGCCGTTGGCGTGTGCGAAGCGGTCCGGCGAGTCAATGGACCCGGCTTCCCACATCTCCAGCGTGATGTCCCGGGCGACCGGCGTGTTCGTGCTGTGGATGCGATTGGTGATGGTCGCGCCGTTCACTTGGACGGTGAATTGGGCATCATCCTGTGCCGGATACTGATAGGAAGTATCGCTACTGGCGTCGGGGGAACTGATCGCTCGGCACATGATGACGATATCGCCCAACATTTCGGTGCGACCCTCGGAGCGAAGGTCAACGGTCGTCGGGTTGACCTCGCAACGCGGAATCCGCTGCGCCTGCGCCATGCCGTTGCCGACGGTCAGCGCCAGAAGCAGCGCAACCGCCGGGACAAAGAACTTCTTCAAGTTCGTCATTGTGATTGTTTCTCCTTTTTCCAACTGAAATCCCACAAGAAATATCGGCGTCGCCCCTACAACGGGCTCCGGCGATAACCCCACCATAAAACAAGCGAACCGGACAATACAACAGTCCGGACGATTTTTTTTCGATTTTTCCGAAAAAAGTTTTGCGCCGCCAACTTTTCGCGGCTTTCTTGCGTCAGTGTAGCCGATTTCAACCGCGAAACAACTGCGAAACGACAAAAAAACGGCCGAATCGTGATTTTTTGCGATTTTTTTCGGGGCTGGGGGCAAAATCGGGGCTGCCGGCCCGCTTCGGCGGCGAGCGGAGAGTGAAAAGCGCGCCCGGCGCAGCCGTGCTAGACTGCGGGAGTGAACGGAGGGAAGCAGACGGCGGGCGCGGCGGAACAGCCGCCGGCCGACGCCTTGTTCCGCGCCTTGCGCCAAGCGAAGGTGGACCCCGACCTGGCGCATGAGGCGTCGGAGGAAGTGCGCGGCATGGCCGGCCGGGACGCCGTCGCCGAAATCGGCGCCCTCATCGCCGCCTCGGACGCCCGCAACGAACAGAACATCGCCGAGATCAAATCGCGCCTCACCGCCTCGGACGCCCGCAATGAAAGGGACGCCGCCGAGATCAACGCGCGCATCACCGAGCTCAGGGCGCACGTGGACCGCAACAACGCCGAGACCAACGCGCGCATCGAGGCCTCGGACGCCCGCAATGAAAAGAACATCGCCGAACTCCGGGCGCACGTGGACGCCTCGAACGCCGAACTCCGGGCGCACGTGGACCGCAGCAACGCCGAGACCAAAGCCCTCATCAAGGCCTCGGACGCCCGCAATGAAAGGGACATTGCCGAACTCCGGGCGCACGTGGACACTTCGAACGCCGAACTCCGGGCGCACGTGGACACTTCGAACGCCGAACTCCGGGCGCACGTGGACACTTCGAACGCCGAACTCAAAGCCCTCATCAAGGCTTCGGACGCCCGCAGCGAAAAGAACATCGCCGAACTCAAAGCGCACGTGGACGCCTCGAACATGGACATGCTGAAGAAACTGCTTTGGCCCTTTATCATCGCTTTGTCGGCCACGATGGTCGGCACGGCCGCCGGCATTTGGTACAACGCGTTTCGCAATTGACCTCGCAATTGACCGGGGACTGCGGCGGCCCCGCCGTGTTGAACGCCGCCGACCGGCGCAGCCGTGTTAGACTGCGGGCATGAACGGAGGAAAGCAGACGGCGGGCGCGACGGAACAGCCGCCGGTCAATGCCTTGTTCCGCGCCTTGCGCCAAGCGAAGGTGGACCCCGACCTGGCGCATGAAGCGTCGGAGGAAGTGCGCGGCATGGCCGGCCGGGACGCCGTCGCCGAAATCGGCGCCCTCATCGCCGCTTCGGACGCCCGCAACGAACAGAACATCGCCGAGATCAAATCGCGCCTCACCGCCTCGGACGCCCGCAGCGAGCAGTACGCCGCCGAACTCAGGACGCGCATCGAGACCTCGGACGCCCGCAATGAAAGGGACGCCGCCGAGATCAACGCGCGCATCGTCGAGCTCCGGGCGCACGTGGACCGCAACAACGCCGAGACCAACGCGCGCATCGAGGCCTCGGACGCCCGCAATGAAAAGAACGTCGCCGCACTCCGGGCGCACGTGGACGCCTCGAACGCCGAGCTCCGGGCGCACGTGGACACTTCGAACGCCGAACTCAAAGCCCTCATCGAGGCTTCGGCCGCCCGCAGCGAAAAGAACATCGCCGAACTCAGGGCGCACGTGGACACTTCGAACGCCGAACTCAAAGCCCTCATCAAGGCTTCGGACGCCCGCAATGAAAAGAACATCGCAGAACTCAGGGCACACGTGGACGCGTTGGCCTCGAACATGGACATGCTGAAGAAACTGCTTTGGCCCTTTATCATCGCCTTGTCGGCCACGTTGGTCGGCACGGCCGCCGGCATTTTGTACAACGCGTTTCGCAATTGACCGGGGACTGCGGCGGCCCGCCGTGTTGAACGCCGCCGCCGGGCGCCGCCGTGCTAGACTGCGGGCATGAACGGAGGAAAGCAGACGGCGGGCGCGGCGGAACAGCCGCCGGTCAATGCCTTGTTCCGCGCCTTGCGCCAGGCGAAGGTGGACCCCGACCTGGCGCATGAAGCGTCGGAGGAAGTGCGCGGCATGGCCGGCCGGGACGCCGTCGCCGAAATCGGCGCCCTCATCGCCGCTTCGGACGCCCGCAACGAACAGAACATCGCCGAGATCAAATCGCGCCTCACCGCCTCGGACGCCCGCAGCGAGCAGTACGCCGCCGAACTCAGGACGCGCATCGAGACCTCGGACGCCCGCAATGAAAGGGACGCCGCCGAGATCAACGCGCGCATCACCGAGCTCCGGGCGCACGTGGACCGCAACAACGCCGAGACCAACGCGCGCATCGAGGCCTCGGACGCCCGCAATGAAAAGAACATCGCCGAACTCCGGGCGCACGTGGACGCCTCGAACGCCGAACTCCGGGCGCACGTGGACCGCAGCAACGCCGAGACCAAAGCCCTCATCAAGGCCTCGGACGCCCGCAATGAAAGGGACATTGCCGAACTCCGGGCGCACGTGGACACTTCGAACGCCGAACTCCGGGCGCACGTGGACACTTCGAACGCCGAACTCCGGGCGCACGTGGACACTTCGAACGCCGAACTCCGGGCGCACGTGGACACTTCGAACGCCGAACTCAAAGCCCTCATCAAGGCTTCGGACGCCCGCAGCGAAAAGAACATCGCCGAACTCAAAGCGCACGTGGACGCCTCGAACATGGACATGCTGAAGAAACTGCTTTGGCCCTTTATCATCGCTTTGTCGGCCACGATGGTCGGCACGGCCGCCGGCATTTGGTACAACGCGTTTCGCAATTGACCGGGGCCTGTGGCGCGTTACAATCGAAGTTACCGGAATCTGCGGCGGGCCGCAAGCCGGGCGGTTTCGCCGGCGGCGGCGGCGCGCCCGGCGCCTTGACCCGCATCTTCCGCCCCTGCCCGCCATGCTGAACGCCGCGCCGCCGCCCGCCACCCGCGATCTGCCGCCCGAGGAGGCCGCTCTGCGGCGGCGCCTCGAGTCGAGCTTCATGCGCGCGGCCGAGGCTTACGGGTTCGAGGAGATCGCCACGCCCATGTTCGAGCGCGCCGAGCTTTTCGCCGCCCGCTCCGGCGCGGAGATCGAGCGTTCGCTGCTCACCTTCCATTGCGACCATGAGGAATACGCGCTGCGGCCGGAGATGACGGCGCCGGCCTGCCGCTTGGCCGCCTCGGGCGCGCTGGCCGGCCGGCCGGCGCCGCACAAGCTGTTCTACGTCGCGCCGTGCTTCCGCTACTGCCGTCCTCATGCGGGGCGTTACCGCGAGTTTACGCAGGCCGGCCTGGAGTGCATCGGCGCCGCCGGCGCGGAGGCGGACGCTGAAATCATCGCCGCGGCCTGCCGCTTCCTGCGCGCGGCGGGCGCGGCGGACTTTTCGCTGAAGATCGGCACGGTGGGCGTTTTCCGCGAGTTGCTGCCGCCGGGGTTGAACGCCGACGAGCGCGCGGCGGTCATCGGCCGGCTCGACCGGCTGATCGACATCGACGAGCGCTGCGCGACGGCGGCCGCGGGCGGCGGCCGCGGGTTTTTCGAGCGGCTGCGAAGCGACCGCCGCGATTTCGCTGCGATGCAGGCGGGCAGCGGCTACCGCGGCGAATATGCGATCGGCGAGCGTCCGGCTCTGGACGGGCGGGAACTGGCCGCGCGGTTTCCGCGGGAAGCGGCCGCCGCGCTGCGGCATGCCTGGAGCGTGGAAGGCCGTCTCGACGAGCGGACCGCCGATCTGCTGCTGCGCGCCGCGCGCATCCGCGGCGCGGCGGACGAGGTGGCCGCGCAGGCCGCCGCGCTGCTGCCGGCGGGCGGCGCATGTGGAGCGCTCGACGATCTGCTCGCGGTGTGCGCACTGCTGGAAGCGTACGGCGCGCCGCGTCCCCAAGCCGCGCTGGGCATCGCCCGCGGCCTGACGTTTTATACGGGCGTCGTTTTCGAGATTTCGGCGAACGGCCGCAAGTACTGCGGCGGCGGGCGCTACGACAACATGATGGAGCTTTTCGGCGGGGAGCGCATGCCTTCGACGGGATGCGCTTTCCGCTTCGACGCGCTTTTCGACGTTGCCGCGGCCGGCGGGGGCGCGCCGCCGCCGGGACTGGCGCTGGAGCCGGCCTCGGCCGCCGACCGGGCGCGGACGATCGGCTTGGCCGAGGCTTTGCGCGACCGCGGCCTGCGCGTAGGCGCCCGCGGCGCGCCGAAGGCGGTCGTCAGCGGCGGCCGGGCGAGGCTGGCCGACGGCAGCGAGGTCGCGGCGGAGGCGGAGGAGTTGCGCCGCGCCTGCGGCGCGGCAATGGAGAGCGGAAAGTGAAAACGCCGGTAAGATTCGCCGTGCCCAAGGGCAGCTTCGAGAAGAAGGCGCGCGCGTTTTTCCAGCGGGCGGGCATCGACCCCAAGGGCTACGCCGACGGCGGGCGCGGCTACCGTCCGGATTTCGGCATCGAGGGGGTGGAAGTCAAGGCCATGCGGCCGCAGGAAATCCCTTACCTGTTGCAGGCCGGCTTTTTCGACATCGGCGTTTCGGGCATCGACTGGTACCGCGAGAGCGAAGTGCAGGCCAACGTCGAAGACCTTGTCGATCTGGGCTTCGGGCGCGTCGATATCGTGCTTTGCGTCTCGCGGGATTGGCACGACGTGCGTTCCGCCGCCGACCTGTTCGCCAAATACGCCGCTTCCACGGCGGCGCGTCCGCTGCGCATCTGGACCGAGTATCTGAATCTGACCGAGGCTCTGGTGCGCCGGCATACCGGTTTGGAGCCGTCGCTCTACAGCCCGTATTCGCGGTTGAGCGCGGCGCGGCGCGGGTCTTCGCCGGTGGCCGTTTTCCATTCGTTCGGCGCGACCGAGTCGAAGCCGCCCGAGGATGGGGAGGCGATTGTGGACAATACGGAAACCGGCGGGACGATTCGCGCCAACGGCCTGAAGATCGTGGACAAGGTGCTGGAAGGCTCGACCGCCCGCCTGCTGGCCAACCGGCGCGCCCTGCGCGACCGCGGCAAACGCGCGGCGATCGAGCGGGTGCGCGGGATGCTGGCTGCCGCCGCTCCCGCGCGGGTCGAGGAGGAAGAGCCGGTTTTCGGGCATATATAGAGCGCGCGAAGCGCGCTCGGTCGGGCCGCGCTTCGCGCGGCGGTCGCGGGTCGGGGCGCGCTGCTCAGGCGGCTTGGGGCTCTGCCGGCATGCATTCGCAAGCCGCAGCGGCGGGCGCGGCGGCGTATGGCTGCTTGCGGCGCTTGCGCTCCTGCGAGACGTCGTAGCGGGCCTGTGCTTTCATCCAGTTTTCCGCGGTTCCCCAGCCCAAGGCGTCCATCTTCACGGCCAAGTCGAGCGACACGGGGGAGCGGCCGCGGATAACCCGCGACAGATAGCCGCGGGAGACGCCGAGTTCCGGGCGGCTTCTTCGATGGTCAAGCCGGGGTAGTCGTCGAGGGGTTCCATCCGAGCTGCGATCCGACGTCCGGGATGCGGCAGGTTGCGCGCCAGCCAAGCGTGAGGG
The DNA here is from genome assembly GCA_965242705.1 of Bryobacterales bacterium. Lineage (GTDB taxonomy): Bacteria > Acidobacteriota > Terriglobia > Bryobacterales > UBA6623 > CATQHP01. The sequence goes on along the minus strand of OZ251486.1, from coordinate 601,500 downwards.
GAGACTCCGGCAATCATGGATCAGTCTCCACCCGCCGTATTACCCGGCAGGCGCGGCGCACTCAGGCGGCGCGCGCGGCCTCGGGTTCGGCCTCGCGGTCAGCGGCTTCGATCTCGGCCGGCAGGCGCTCGGACGCTACTACCGCCGGCGCGGTCGCGTATGGCTGCTTGCGGCGCTTGCGTTCCTGCGATACGTCGTAGCGGGCCTGTGCTTTCATCCAGTTTTCCGCGGTTCCCCAGCCCAAGGCGTCCATCTTCATGGCCAAGTCGAGCGACACGGGTGAGCGGCCGCGGATAACGCGGGACAGATAACCGCGGGAGACGCCGAGTTTCCGGGCGGCTTCTCCGATGGTCAAGCCGGGGTAGTCGTCGAGGGGTTCCATCCGAGCTGTGATCCGACGTCCCGGATGCGGCGGGTTGCGCGCCAGCCAAGCGTGAGGGGAGACTCCGGCAATCATTTTTTAATCTCCGTAGTGCTGGGTCAGGTCAATGCCGTAGGCGTCTCTGCCATCATAGCGGAAAGTCAAGCGCAAGCGCGCGGAAACACGGACGCTCCAGAAATCTTTACGGTCGCCTGTGAGTCGATGCAGTCGATACCCCACAAGGCCTCTGAGTTCCTCCAGTGGTTCCTCGTCGTTGTGCAAGATGTCCAGGATATCGGCAATCTTTGCAAGATGCTGATGCGGAAGTTTTCTCGTGTCGTTCTGATAGAAGAACCGTTGCAGAGCCTTGTTCCTGAACCCCTGTATGGCCACCGAGCTTATTGCAGCACATATATAATACTGTGCGCGGCGGAGAGCGGGCGGGGGAGCTTTGCCTTGCCGTCGGCTATTCGCTTGGGGCGAAGCCGCCGGCTTTTTCCACGGCGCGCAGCAGGGCGCCGGCCTTGTTCATGGTTTCGTCCCACTCGCGCTCGGGCACGGAGTCGGCGACGATGCCCGCGCCGACCTGCAGGTAGGCCTTGCCCTTGCATGCCCGCATCGTGCGGATGGCGATCGCCGCGTTCAGGTTTCCCGAAAAGTCGAGGTAGAGCACGGCGCCGGAATAGACGCCGCGCCGGGTCGGTTCGAGTTCGGCGATGATCTCCATTGCGCGCACTTTCGGAGCGCCGGAAACCGTGCCCGCGGGGAAGCAGGCCGCCAGCGTATCGAAGGCGTCCTTGTCGGTGCGCAGCCTGCCCAGCACGCTGGAGGCGATGTGCATCACGTGGGAGTAGTATTCGACGGTCTTGAACTCGGGGACGCGGACGGAGCCGTATTCGGCGACCCGTCCGACGTCGTTGCGTCCCAGGTCAACGAGCATGACGTGTTCGGCGAGTTCCTTTTCGTCAGCGAGCATATCGGCGGCCAGCGCGCGGTCTTCCTCGGGCGTTTTGCCGCGCGGCCGCGTGCCGGCGATGGGGCGGTACTCGATATTGCGGCCTTCGACCTTGACCAGGATTTCCGGCGAGCTGCCGACGACGGCCTCATCGTCGAGTTGCAGATAAAACAGGTAGGGCGAGGGGTTGACGGCGCGCAGCGCGCGGTAAATCTGAAAGGGGTGGACGCCCGGGCGCATTTCCAGCCGCTGCGAAAGCACGACCTGAAAGATATCGCCGGCGCGGATGTATTCCTTGGCCTTTTCGACGGCCGCGCAAAAGCGTTTCTTGCCGATGTTCGACACTGGGCGCAGGGGTTTCGCGCGCGGCGCGGCGGGCGGCGGGACGACGGGTTTGGCGAGCGCTTTTTCCATCGTTTCGATGCGCCGGCAGGCTTGGCGGTAGCCTTGCCGCAAGTCGGCTCCGGCGGCGGCGCGGACGTTGGCGATGGCGTAGATCTGGTGGCGCACGCGGTCGAAGACCAGCACGGCGGTGAAGAACATGAAAACCGCGTCGGGCGCTTTCACGTCGTCTTTTCTGAACTTCGGCACGCGCGGCTCGAGCAGCCGCACGAGGTCGTAGCCCGCGTAGCCGACGGCTCCCGCGCAAAAGGGCGGCAAGTGGTCCGTTCCGGCGGGCTGAAACTCGCCGGCGAGTTCCTTGAGCACGTCGAAGACGTTGGCCCGCCGGCGTTCCGTCTCGCGCCCGCGGCGAATCTCGACGCGGGCGCCGCGCGCGGTGACGATGAGGAAGGGGTCGGCGCCGATATAGGTGTAGCGGCCGATGGTTTCCCCGCCTTCGACGCTTTCGAGCAGGAAGGCGTACTTTTTGCGCCGGGCGAGTTTCAGGTAGGCGGAAACGGGCGTTTCGAGATCGGCCGTCAGCACCTTCCAGACGGGGACGATGTTGCCTTTTTGGGCAAGTCGGGCAAAGGAGTCGAAATCGGGCGCGAAGCTCACTTTTTCACTGTAAGCCGTTCGAGCACGGCGTTGCGCATGAGCGCGCGCGGCGCTTCGGTGCGGGTCCAGATCTGGAACTGCGCGGCGGCCTGTTCGAGGAACATTTCGAGGCCGCTGATCGTCTCGCGGCCTTGTTCCCGGGCATGTTGCAGCAGCGCCGTTTCCAGCGGGTTATAGACCATGTCGAAGACGACGTCCGCGGGGATACGGCCGGGAAAGAGGCAGCCGCGGATTTTCGGATACATGCCGACGGGGGTGGCATGCACCAGCACGTCGAAGTAATCGCCGGCGAGGCGGGAGAACTCGACCGCGCGCACGTCGGCGGCGCGTGCCAGGCGCTTGACTTTCTGCGGATTGCGTCCGGTAACGACGACTTCGGCGCCGCGTTCCTTGAGGGCGAAAACGGCGGCCCGCGCGGCGCCGCCGGCGCCGGCGACGAGCACGCGCGAGCGGTTGAGCCTGACTTTCGCGGCGAGCGGGGCGGTCACGCCGACCGCGTCGGTGTTCGTTCCCCACAGTTTGCCGCGCTTGCGGAAGACGGTGTTGACCGCGCCGATGCCGCGCGCCGGCAGGTCGACGCCGTCGAGGCGGCGCATCACGCTTTGCTTGTGGGGGATGGTCACGCTGAATCCGGCGATGGGCAACTCGGCGGCGCACTTGAAGAAATCGGCGAGCCGGCCGGGGTCCACCTGAAGGGGCAGGTAAACGGCGTTGATGCGTTTGGACTGGAAAGCCCGGTTGTGCAGCGCCGGCGACATCGAATGACCGACCGGCTTGGCGAGAATGCCGTAAACGGCGGTGTCGGGCTTGAGGCGGCTGACGCGGTACAAGCGCCGCAGGGTCGAAGCGGTGAACTGTCCGGGGGCGGTCGGCTCGGCCGGCGGCGGCGTCTTGCGCCCGCGGCCCCTCGCCGGCGGCGGCGCGTCCGGCGCGGCGAAGGTGAACGGCGAGCCTCTGGAGAGCGCCAGCAGGCGGGTCATCGCGCCGCCTTCGCCCATGGCGGCGAGCACGATCGGCGGATTTTCTCCGGCGAGCGACAGCAGCTTGAGATTGTCGCTCGGACGCGATGCGCGCGTTGCAATCTTGTAAAGCTCCGTATGGAACCTGCGCAGCCGCTTCAACACCGTCTTGAGGGCGCGCGTCGATTCGAAGTTGTGATACGAGATCATGCGCAGCGCCTGGCCTGCGAAGGCATCGACCAGCGCCGGCTGGGCTTCAGCGGTTTCGATTTCGATATCCACCAGCGCGGCGCCGGCTTCGACGGCCGCCGCCAGCGCCGCTTTCTGCCGGGCGATCGACCCGCGGAATCCGCCGCCGTTCTGCCGGCGCCGGCAGGTCGCCAAAATGACCGCGTCGGGATGCCGGCACAAAATCCGGGGGATCGAGCGCGCGCCCTCGATGGGGTTGGCGAGCATATCGAGACGGAGTTCGAGAAAGCAGTCGCCGCGGTCGCAGCAAGCGATCGCCGCCTCTTCGAGGCGGGCGGGGTCGGGCAGGCCGAGGGCTACGCAAATCCTGGGCAGCGAGCGAATGGAAAGCATCGCGGGCAAGGGGGACGGAGGCGCAGAGTCAAGGGTAGCACGGGGCGGCTTCGCCGCCGGCCGCGAGTCGCGGGGCGGCGCGCGGCGGGTCTGTTGCGCGAAACTGGATAGGTTATGATTGCGCGCTACACGCTGCCCGAACTGGGGCGCATCTGGTCTGCCGAGAACCGTTACCGGCAGTGGCTGCGGGTCGAGATCGCCGCCTCGGAAACCCTGGCCGAGCTCGGCCGGGTACCTCTGGAGGCGGCGCAGGCTCTGCGCCGCTGCGCCGATTTCGACGTCGAGCGCATCGACGCGATCGAAGCCGAGGTGCGCCACGACATCATCGCTTTCACGACCGCGGTCGCGGAGAAGATGACCGCGGCCGGCCAGGCTGAGCATTCCCGCTGGCTGCATTTCGGCCTTACCTCGAACGATGTGGTCGATACCGCCCAAGCGCTTTTGATTCAGCAGGCTTCCGCGCCGATCGCCGCCAAGCTGGGCGAGTTGCGGCAAGCGCTGCGCAAGCGCGCGCACGAGTTCAAGGATACGGTCATCGTCGGCCGCACGCACGGCGTCCATGCCGAACCGACGACGTTCGGCCTGAAGCTGGCCAACTGGTACAGCGAGGTCGGCCGCCACGTCGAGCGTTTCGAGGCGGCCCGCGAGCAGATGCGCGTGGGCAAGCTCTCCGGGGCGGTGGGCACGCTTGCGCACATCGAGCCGGAAGCCGAAGAGCGGATATGCCAAAAGCTCGGGCTGGAGGCGGCGGCGATTTCTTCGCAGGTCATCCAGCGCGACCGCCATGCGCACTATGCGGCGGTGTTGGCCAACATTGCCGCCACGCTGGAAAAAATCGCCGTCGAGGTGCGCCACCTGCAGCGCACCGAGGTGCGCGAGGCGCAGGAGTATTTTTCCAAATCGCAAAAGGGAAGCTCGGCGATGCCGCACAAGAAGAACCCGATTGTTTCCGAGCAGATTTCGGGGCTGGCGCGGGTCGTCCGCGGCAACGCCGCCGCCGCTTTCGAGAACGTCGCGCTGTGGCACGAGCGGGACATCTCGCACAGTTCGGTTGAGCGCATCGTATTGGCGGATTCGACGACGCTCGCGGACTACATGCTGGCGAAAACGACCGATCTGGTGAGCAGGCTGCTGGTCTATCCCGAGCGGATGAAGAAAAACCTGGAATCGAACGGCGGCCTGGTTTATTCGGGGCAGCTTCTGCTGGAGCTCAGCGCCAAGGGCGTGCTGCGCGAAACGGCCTACCGCTGGGTGCAGCGCAACGCGCTCAAGGCGTGGGAAGAGGACGGCGATTTTCGCGCGCTGGTCGAGCAGGACGCCGACATTCGCGGCGCGCTGTCGGCGGAAGACTACGACCGCGCGTTTTCGCTCGAGCGGCAGTTGCGCAACGTCGATTACATTTTCGGGCGGGTTTTCGATCAGGCCGGGGCAGGCCGCTGACGCGGCCTGACGGCGGCCAAGGGTGACTGGGGCGAGCGGAGAGTGCAGAAGAGGCGGGCGGCGGGGCGGTCATTGTTTGCGGGCGGACTGTTGCAGGGCTTTGCGCGTGATTGTGGTCAGCGGCAGGCGGCGGAGGCGGGCGGCGGGGATCCAGCGGTATGTTTCGGGGCGGCGGCCGCGCAGGGCGGCTTCGTACACGCTGCCGCGGAACAGCCGGTCGGTTATGGCGTGGCGGAATTCGCCGATTTTCCTGCCCAGGGCCACGCCGAGGGTTGCGAAATGCGCTTCCCGGTCGTCCGTTGCGCAGGGAAGCTCCCAGAAACCCGGCATGATTCCGGCGTCGGGCGGGCGTTGGGTCAGCAGCAGGCCGCCGCCGTACACGACGGCGACGGTCAATTCGACGCGGCGGATGCGCATGCGCGCCGATTTGAAGGGCAGCGCGCCGACGCAGCCTTCGGCCAGGGCGCGGCATTCGCGCGCCAAGGGGCAGGCGCCGCACTTGGGCGATTTGGGCGTGCATACGGTCGCTCCGAGTTCCATCAGGGACTGATTGAGCAGGCCGCGCTCGCCGGGCTGCGCCGCGTCGATCAGTTCTTGGGCGCGGGCGGACAGGGAGCGTTTGACGGCTGACTTGGCGATGTCGCGGCGTTCGCCGGCGAACCGCGCGAGCAACCGGGCTGCGTTGCCGTCGAGCGCGGCGAAGGGCAGATCGAAGGCGATGCTTGCCACGGCGGCCGCGGTGTAGGGGCCGGCGCCGTCGAGCGCGCGGATCGCATCGTAGCCGCGGGGGAATTCTCCGCCGTGCAGGTTGACGATCTGCGCCGCGGCGCGGCGCAGCATCCGCGCGCGGCGGTAGTAGCCCAGGCCGGCCCAGGCTTGCAGCACTTCCTGTTCCGGGGCGGCGGCCAGCGCCGCGGCGTTCGGCCAGCGTTCGAGGAAACGCCGGTAGTAGGGGACAACGGTCTCGACCCGCGTCTGCTGGAGCATGATTTCCGAGACCAGGATGCGGTAGGGGTCGGCGGCCCCCCGCCAAGGGAGATCGCGCGCGGCGTTGGCGAACCAGCGCAGCAGGCGGCGCACGACGGCTCGGGGCTCCGCCTGCGTGGAATCACGGGAAGGCATGGCCTGTACGCCGGCTGCATATAAATCCGGCCGCATATAAATAAGGAAAGGCCGCCGCAAGCCGCGGCGACCTTTCCCGCAACAAAATTCACGGCCCGTTTTACATGACCGCTTTGCGGATTTTCAGCGTCGGATCTTTTTTCGAGCCGCCGGGCTCGGCATCGAGCCGAACCTTGGCGCCGACCTTGTCTTCGACGTGCTCGAGGCCTTCGACGATGCGGTATATTTTCTTGTCGAGGTCGTCGATGAAGACGATCGGCTCGCCTGCCTCGACGCAAGAGCGCGAGCATTTGGCATGTCCTTCGCTTGGAGCGTTGCCCGCGCGGGCGCACTTCTCATCGGCGACGTAGCCGATGAACTCCGCCGCGTACAGAGCTCCCGCAGCCGGCGCGAGAGCCAGGAAGAGGGCCGCCGTTTTCAAGAGAACGCCGTCAGTCGGCCGCTTCGACGCTTTGGATCGAGCTGATCTTGCCGTCGGCGATCGTGCCCTTGATGGTCACTTTCGCGCCCGCGTGATCTTTGACCTTGTCTTGCTCGGCGATCTCGAGGACGTTGCCGTCGGCATCGACGAGCACGGCGGGCTCGCCGCCGCCGATGCAGCCCTTGGCGCATCCGGCGTGGCCGGCGCCGGCTTTGCCGGCCTTGGCGCACTTGGCGTCGGTCACGAAACCGGTGGCCTCGTGCGAATCGGCGAAGCAAAGCGCGAAGAGAGCCAGCGTGAGCATGGCGATGGTCAGGATTCTTTTCATGGTTCCTTCCTCCTTCAACCCGGTTTTACCGGCCTGAAGCATCATGGTAACGAGCGGGGCCGGGCGTGTCAACCGCAAACCGGCGCAAAAAATCAGTAGCCGTTGGCGGAAAGTACGTTGACCAACTCTTCGACGGCGTCGGCGCTGCGGTCGAGCGCCGCTTTTTCGTCGGCTTCGAGGGCGAGCTCGTAGATGCGCTCGATGCCGTTCGCGCCCAATTTGCAGGGCACGCCGACGAAAATGCCGCTGCGGCCGTATTCGCCTTCAAGCAGCGCCGCGCAGGGCAACACTTTTTTCTTGTCCTTGAGTATCGAGGCGGTCATTTCGACCACGGCCGACGAGGGAGCGTAGAAGGCGCTGCCGGTTTTGAGATGCTTGACGATTTCGGCGCCGCCGTTGCGCGTGCGCTCGACGATCGCGGCGAGCTTTTCGGACGAGATCAGATCGGCGATGGGGATGCCGGCGACGCTCGTATAGCGCGTCAGCGGGACCATGGTATCGCCGTGGCCGCCGAGGACGAAGGCCGTGACGTTTTCCACCGAAACATCCGCGGCCTCGGCCAGGAAGGCGCGGAATCGCGCCGTATCGAGCACGCCGGCCATGCCGATGACGCGGTTTTTGGAAAAGCCGGAGACCTTGTTGGCGACGTGGCACATGGCGTCCAGCGGATTGGAAACGACGATGAGAACGGCGTTCGGGGAGTATTTCGCGGCAGGCTCGATACAGGCCTTGACGATGGCCGCGTTCTTCAGCAGCAGGTCATCGCGGCTCATGCCCGGTTTGCGCGGGAAACCGGCGGTCATGACGACGATATCGGAGTTGGCCGTATCCTCGTAGCTGTTCGTGCCGATGACCTGCACGTCGGCGCCCTCCACCGGACACGATTGCAGGATGTCGAGGCCTTTGCCCTGGGGCACGCCTTCGACGATATCGACCAACACGACGTCGGCCAACTCCTTGTCGGCCAAGCGCAGCGCGCAGCTTGCGCCCACGTTGCCCGCTCCGATTACCGTAACTTTCTTGCGCATTGTCGTTTTTCCCTTTCCCGCTCGAAAACGGCGGTTTACGTCATGTTGCGAACGATCTCGCGGGCGAACCGGCTCGTGCCGACTTTGGTTGCGCCCTCCATCTGGCGGTGCAGGTCGTAGGTGACGGTCTTGTTGGCGATGGTTCGGGTCATGCCCGTTTCGATCGCATCGGCCGCTTCGCCCCAGCCCATATGCCGCAGCATCATCGCGCCGGAGAGGATCACGCTCGACGGATTGATCACGTCCTTGTCGGCGTACTTGGGCGCGGTGCCGTGGGTCGCCTCGAATACCGCCTGCTCGTCGCCGACGTTCGCCCCCGGAGCAAGCCCCAGGCCGCCCGTTTGCGCGGCGCAGGCATCGGAAATATAGTCGCCGTTGAGATTGGTCGTGGCGATGACGTCGTACTCGCCGGGGCGCAGCAGCAGTTGCTGGAACATCGAGTCGGCGATGCGGTCTTTGACGAGAATCCTGCCTTCGGGGACCGCGCCGTCTCCGCCGTCGGCCCAGACTTCTTCCTCGGTCACGCAGGCATCGCGGAACTCTTCCCTGACCATTTCGTAGCCCCAATCGCGGAACGCGCCTTCGGTGAATTTCTGGATATTGCCCTTGTGGACGAAGGTCACCGACTTGCGCTTGTTGGCGATGGCGTAGCGCACTGCGGCGCGCGCCAGCCGCTTGGAGCCGGAGATGGAAATCGGTTTGATGCCGACGCCGGAATCGGGCAGGATATTGCGGCCCATTTCGCCGTTGAGGAAGGCGATGACCTTGCGGACGTCGTCGGTTCCCTGCTCCCATTCGATGCCGGCGTAAACGTCTTCGGTGTTTTCCCTGAAGATGACGACGTCGAGTTTTTCGGGATGCTTCATCGGCGAGGGCACGCCGGGATACCACTTCACGGGGCGGATGCAGGAATAGAGCGTCAGCAACTGCCGCAGGGCGACGTTGAGGCTGCGTATGCCGCCGCCGACGGGCGTGGTCAGCGGCCCCTTGATGGCGACGCGCAATTCGCGGACGGCATCGACGGTTCCTTGCGGCAGCCATTCGCCGAAGCGGCGGAACGCCTTTTCGCCGGCGAAGATTTCGTACCAGACAATCTTGCGCGAGCCGCCGTAGGTTTGCTCGACCGCGGCATCGAACACGGTCTGCGACGCCTTCCAGATGTCGCGCCCGGCGCCGTCGCCCTCGATGAAGGGGATAATCGGCTTGTCGGGCACGATGAAGCGGCCGCTCTCCACGCGCACGGGCGCGCCTTCGGCGGGGACAGGGATACCGTTGAACTCTTGCATGGCTTCTCTTGGCCGGCGGGGGCGCTCGATCCTGCCCGGAGACGGGAACCGCCTCGGGAAGGCGCCCAAAACTTGCGCCCGTGGACTAAACTAGGAGTTTAGCATTTTTGCGGAACGCCGGGCCGCTCCTATCGTTTCCGTCCGGCGCCGCGTCTCAAAATCTACGGTCCTCAATCGACAGCCGTGAAGAAAAGCCAAGCCAAGATCGCCGCGGAGGCGCAAATTCCAGGGAAAAAGCAGGGCGCCGAACCGCAGCGCGGATTCGTGGCGGAGTGGACGGTGACCATTCTGCTGCTGCTTTTCGGCACGACCACGCTGGTGCAGGCGTTCGTCATTCCGACGGGTTCGATGGAAGATTCGCTGTTGATCGGCGACCATCTGCTGGTGGACAAGCTGGCCTACGCTCCGCCGGGCGCCATCGGCAAGTATCTGCTGCCCTACCAGGATGTCGAGCGGGGCGACATCATCGTTTTCCGTTATCCGGTCGATTTGAACCAGACGTTCGTCAAGCGCGTGGTGGGCGTACCGGGAGACCGGCTGAAGATCGTGGACAAGCAACTTTGGGTGAACGGCGCCGCGCTCGACGAACCGTACGTCGTACACAAGAGCGGCTACATCGACGCCTACCGCGACAATTTTCCCGCTCCGCCCGGCAGCATGCAAGTTTATCCGTCGGCGCTGGACATGTTGGAAAACCACGTCCGCAACGGGGAAATCGTCGTGCCCGAGGACAGTTATTTCGCCATGGGCGACAACCGCGATCTTTCTCTCGACAGCCGCTACTGGGGGTTCGTGCCGCGCAGCCACATCATCGGCAAGCCGCTGATCATCTACTGGTCGTACGACGCGCCGACTTCGCATTTGCAGGATGCCGGGGTTTCGCTTGCGCATCTGAAGGATCTGGCGCTGAATTTCTTTTCGAAAACCCGTTGGAAGCGGACGTTCCAACTGATTCGCTCTGACGAGGGGCCGGCTCTCGACGCGCCGCAGCCATGAGCCGCTCGAAGGCGGCGGAGCGGTTCCATGCCGTCATTTTGGCCGGCGGGCGGGGCACGCGGTTCTGGCCGCGCAGCCGCAAGCGCGCGCCGAAGCAACTGCTGCCGATCGTCGGCGGGGCAACCATGCTGCGGCGGACGGCGCGGCGCTTGCGCGGCATTGCGCCGCCCGAGCGGCTGTGGGTGTTCACCAGCGCCGCGCTGCGCCACGCCGTCATGCGGCAACTGCCCGAGGTTCCGGCGAAACAGATTATCGCCGAACCGGCGGCGCGCAGCACGGCGCCGGCGATCGGCCTGGCAGCGCGGCTGCTGCTGCGCCGCGACCCCGACGCGGTGATGGGGGTTTTCCCGGCGGATCACCTGATCGAGAACGAGCGCGCCTACCGCGCCCTGCTGCGCCGCGCGGCCGCCGCGGCGTCGGCCGCGGACAAGCTGTTGGCGCTGGGCGTCGAGCCGCGCTGGGCCGAGACCGGCTACGGCTACATCGAGTTTCCCAAGGGGACGGACGCGGGCGGCGAAACCCCCGTCGATGGGGTTCGCTTCCATGAAAAGCCCGAGCGGGAAACCGCGGAACGGTTTCTGCGCGCCGGGAATTTTTTCTGGAACAGCGGGCAGTTCATCTGGCGCGCCCAGACGTTTTCGGACGCGCTGGAGCGTTTTCTGCCGACAACTTTCCGCGCGGTCGAAACGATCGCCGGCGCTGCGCCCCGCGATTTCAACAAGGCGCTGAAAGAGCATTACCCGGCCTGCGAGAACATCTCGGTCGATTACGGCATCCTCGAAAAAGCGGAGAACATGGCCGCTTTCGCCGCGGCCGGGCTGGGCTGGAGCGACGTGGGCGGTTGGCAGGCGCTCTACAGCCTGCTGCCCAAGGACGCGCAGGGCAACGCCGCGCGCAGCCCCGCGCTGCTGCAAGGGGCCGCGGGCAACCTGATCGACGCGCCGGGCAAGCTCACCGCGCTGCTGGGCGTCAACGATCTGATCGTGGTGGATACGCGGGACGCCCTGCTGATCTGTCCGCGCAGCGAGGCGCAGAAGGTCTCGGCCGCGGTCGCGGTGCTGGAAGCGGCCGGCCGCGGCAAGCTGTTGTAGCCCGTTGCGGCGGCGCGGTCCGTTGCGCGACACTTTTCTATGCCATGAGGGAAACGACCATCGACCGCCGCGGCTTTCTTCGCCTTGCCTGCGCAGCCGCCTTGCCCGCCGGGTGCTCGCGGAGGGATTCCGCGGCCGGCGCCGGCCGCCCCAACATCGTCATCATCATGGCCGACGACATGGGTTTTTCCGACATCGGCGCGTACGGCGGCGAAATCGACACGCCCACGCTCGATTCTCTGGCCGCGAACGGGCTGCGCTTCACGCAGTTCTACAACGCGGCGCGCTGCTGCCCCACCCGCGCGGCGCTGCTCACGGGCCTCTATCCGCACCAGACCGGCGTCGGCCACATGGTCGGCGACATGGGCCGGCCGGCCTATCGGGGCTATCTGAACGATCGCTGCGCAACCCTCGCCGAGGCGCTCAAGCCCGCCGGCTACACGACGTTGATGTCGGGCAAGTGGCACGTCGGCGAAGAGCGCCCGCACTGGCCGACGGACCGCGGGTTCGACGAGTATTTCGGCCTGATCAGCGGCGGCTCGAACTATTTCAAGCTCGACGGCGCGCGCACGATGGCTCTCGGCGGCGAGCCGTGGACGCCCGACGACGACGGATCGTTCTACATGACCGACGCCATCGCCGACCGGGCCACAGCCTTTCTCGACAAGCACGGCGGCAAAGACGACCCGTTCCTGCTCTATTTGCCGTTCACGGCGCCGCACTGGCCGCTGCACGCCAAGCCCGCGGACATGGCCAAATACAAGGGCAAGTACGCCATGGGCTGGGACGCGCTGCGCGAGCAGCGTTACGCCCGCCAACTGGAGATGGGGCTGATCGATGAAAAGTGGAAGCTCAGCCCCCGCGACCCGGACGTGCCGGCCTGGGAAGACGCGGACGACAAGCCGCGGTGGGAGCGCCGCATGGAGGTTTACGCGGCCATGATCGACTGCATGGATCAGGGCATCGGCCGCGTGGTGGAAAAGATCCGCTCCCTGGGCAAGCTCGACAACACGCTGATCGTGTTTCTGGCCGACAACGGCGGCTGCCACGAAAGCGCGGATATCGAGCAGGGTACGCCGCGCAACACCTGGGGCGACCCGAACGCCATGCCGGGCGGGCCGGGATCGTTCGACGGCTACGACCGGCCCTGGGCGAACGCGAGCAACACGCCTTTTCGCATGTTCAAGAGCTGGGTTCACGAGGGAGGCATCGCCACGCCCCTGATCTGCCATTGGCCGGACGGCATCGCGCTGCCGAAGGGCTCGCTGGTCGGCGAGCCGGGCCACGTGATCGACCTGATGGCGACCTGCCTCGACCTGGCCGGCGCCGCGTACCCCGAGACATTGAAGGGCAAGCCGGTCACGCCGCTCGAAGGCAAGAGCCTGCGGCCGATCTTCGAAAGCGGCAGGCGCGAGGGGCACGAAGCCATTTTCTGGGATCACCAGGGCAACCGCGCCGCGCGCATGGGCAAATGGAAGCTGGTCTCGCTCTACGACCGCGGCGCGGGCGGCTACGCGCCGTGGGAGCTTTACGACCTCGAAGCCGACCGCAGCGAGCTGCGCGACCTGGCGGCGGCGATGCCCGAACGCGCCGCGGCGATGGAGGCCGCCTGGAAGGCCTGGGCCGAAAGAGTGGGCTGGGTTCCCTGGAACGAGCTCAGCGCGTAGGAGGAAACCGCCGCGGCCTGTCCCCCGGGGACCGGCCCATGCGTCGATTTTCGTCTGTACGGCTTCGGCCCAAGAAGCTCTGAACGCATCCGGTCGATTTTCGGCGGTGGGATTTCGAAAATAAGTGATCCTTGGCGATCATTGCCGAGCAAGGTGAACAATCCGTGCATGAAGCTCTTCTTTTCGCTGCATGAACCCCGTCAGGCTTGACGGCTGCGCAGTGTTTCTGAATCGGGGGGGCCGGGCGGCGGCGAACGGCTACAGGCCCGCCTTGATTTCGCGGATGAGCGCGTTTTCGGGCAGGCTGCGGTAAAACGGGTCTAACGGATAGCAGCCCGAAACGAGACCGTTGCGCGGCCCCGTGGTGCAGTCGCTGAAGGTGCGGCAAATGCGCCGCGAAGGCACGGTTCCATCGCGCAGCACGTCCGCGGGGAAGGTGGGGCAGGCCAGCGCCATGCGGCCCAGGCCGACGGCGTCCACGCGCCCTGAGCGCAGCGTCCACTGGGCGACGCGCGGCAGGAATTCCTGGAAGTAGGTGTAGCCGGAGCCGACCACGATCATGTTGGGGAATTGCGCCTTGATTTCCGCCGCGGCGCGGATATGCCGCGCGCAGCCGACCAGCGGGTCTTCGGGCGGCTGATAGCCGTCGGAGGGCGGGAAAAGCGCGGGGCGCAGCACGTGGGGGTTGTAGTAGGGGCTGCCGGCGGTCACGTTGAGCATGCGGATACCGAGCCGCTCGAGCAGGGCCGTGAAACGCGCCGTATCGGTCAGGTCGTACTCGACCGGGTTGCCGGGGTCGGCGCCGAACGCGCAGCGGTAGGGGAGCGCGCCGGCGAAATCTTCGGGAACGCCGACGCCGAGTTTCTTGCCGCGGCCGCGCTTCGCGCCCGGGCGGAAGGGGACGAAATCGAAAGCGCTGAGGCGCACGCCGATCTTGAGGCGCGGGGCGTTTGCGCGGATGCCGGCGGCGACCTCGCGCAGGAAGCGCGTGCGGTTGTCGAACGAACCGCCGTAGGGGCCGGGCCGGGTGACGGCGCTGAGGAACTCGTGTCCGAGGTAGCCGTGGCAGTGTTTGACGTCCACGAAGTCGGCGCCGCAGCGCTCGGCGACCCGCGCCGCGGCGATGAAGCGGTCGATGATGCGCTTGACCTGGTCGTCGGTCAGCACGGGGTGATCTTCGGCCAGGCCGAACTTGCGGTCGAGCAGCGGGTGGCGGTAGAGGATTTGCGGCGCGGGGCCCGCATCGGTTGGTCTGGAAAACCGGCCGGAGTGGGTCAGTTGAAAGCCGACGAACAGATCGTCCGCGCCGCCGAATTGCCCGCGGTGGGCGCGGCGCAACTCGGCGCACAGCGTCTTCAGCGACTCTTCGGTGGATTCGTCGATGGTCAACTGGCGCGGGTTGGCGCGGCCTTCGGGAACGACGGCCATGGCCTCGCCGCCCCAGATCCATTTGGCGCCGCTGAGGGCGAAATTCCGCCAGCGCCGGCGCACGAGATCGCCGGCGCGCCCGTCGGTCTCGGCGTCCCAGCCTTCCATGGGGTGGATGACCCAGCGGTTGCTCAGCCGCCGCCCTTCGACGTCGATGGGCTGCGCCAGGGGAGACGCGGGGGCCGTTTCGATCGAGTCTTCGGCCTCGATGTCCAGCCCGAGCTGCGCGCAGCGGGCGCGGAACGCCTCGACGGACTGCATCCTGGCAATGCGCGGATAGGCCATACGCGTGGTGCGGGGAATTTTCCAGTATAGTTTGCCCGCGCGGGGGCGGTTGCCAACGGACGACCGGGCGCGCTAAGCTGGCGGACAGGACGGGAAACGGGAAGCAGCATGGCTGAGAAAGCAAATGTTTACAAGGCCGAGTACCTCGGCAGCGGGACGTTCCGCATCGCCAAACCGAAGCGGAACAAGGCGAAGCTCAAGGAAATACGGGCCAAGCGGCGAGACCGCAAAGCGCGGCGCAACTGAACGGCGGCGGCGAAACGCAGCCGCGAAACGCGCCGGCGCTTCGTTTTTCGGCGCCGTGGAATCCCGTTCAAGGGGCATTTCATGGAGGGCAGCGGGAAAACCGCGCGCGCCGCGGCGCGGTTGCGCATCGGCGGCCGGGTGCAGGGAGTGGGTTTCCGTTATTACGCGCTGCGGCAAGCCCGCGAAATCGGCGTCGGCGGATGGGTCAGGAATCTTCCCGACGGCCGGGTGGAAGCCCGCGTTGAGGGGCCCGAGGCGGCGGTCAGGCGGTTCGCGGCCGCGCTGCGGCAAGGCCCGCCCCTGTCGCGGGTGGACGAGGTGGAGGAGATGACGGCGAGCGCCGCCGCGGGCGAAAGCGCGGCCACCTTTACGATCCGCCATTGACCGCGGTCCGCTATCGACGATCCGTTATCGGCGCCCCGCTGTTGACGCGGGCGCGCCCGCCGGGGCGGCGGGCGCTTCAGTGGAAGTCGAACTGTTCGGGGTTCATGTGGGCGTCGCCGCGCACCAGCACGTTCGCCTGAAACGTTTCTTCGAGTTCCCGCAGGTAGGCGTTCGAGCCGGACTTGAGCATCTTGGCCACATCGGGATAGACGCGCAGGACGACGTCTTTGGGTTCTTCGGCTTCGAGCGCCATTTTGCGCGATTCGTTGAGGATTTCGGAGATGACCGTGGGCGCCGACTTGACGATTCCCGAACCCGAGCAGGTCGGGCAGGGCGTACACAGCGCGCGCTCCAGCGACTGCTTGACCCGCTTGCGGGTGATGGCCACGAGGCCGAAATCGTTGAAGGGCAGCGCTTTGGCGGGGGCGCGGTCGCGGCGCAAGGCGTTTTCGAGGGCCTGGTGAACGTCGGCGCGGTTTTTCTGGTCTTCCATGTCGATGAAATCGACGATGACGATGCCGCCGAGATCGCGCAGCCGCATCTGGCGGACGACCTCTTCGGCGGCCTCCATGTTGGTTTTGACGATGGTGTCTTCGAGGCGGTCGGATTTGCCCACGTATTTGCCGGTATTGACGTCGATGGCGACGAGCGCTTCGGTCTGGGTGATGACCAGATAGCCGCCCGATTTGAGCCAGACTTTGGGTTTCAGCGCTTTTTCGAGATCTTTCGAGATGTTGAACTGGTCGTAGATGGGCATGGAGCGCGAGTAGAATTTCACGCGGTCGAGCAGGTCCGGCTGGAAGCGCTCGACGAAGCGCAGGATGCGCTCGTACTCTTCCTCGCCGTCAACCCAGATGGTTTTGTAGCTTTGCCCCAGGCGGTCGCGCATGACGCGCTCGACGATATCGAGGTCGTGGTAGAGCAGAGCCGGGGCGCGGCGTTTTTCGGCCTTTTCGAGGATGCCCTGCCATTGCTTGCAGAGGAAATCGATGTCGGCATGCAAGTCTTCTTCGGATGCGCCGCGGCCCGCGGTGCGCACGATGAATCCGCCCGGCTTGCCTGCGGCTTTGGCTTTGACGATCTTGCGCAGGCGGGCGCGCTCGGCGTCGGAGCGGATTTTTTTCGAGACGCCGTTATGGTTGACGGTCGGCATGTAAACCATGAAGCGCCCGGACAAGGCGACGTGCGAGGTGATGCGCGCGCCTTTCTTGCCGAGCGGCTCTTTGGCGATTTGCACGATCAGTTCCTGGCCGGGGTCGAGCAGGTCTTTGATATTGGGCGCGGCGGCGGAGTCGGGGGCGGGCTCCGCCGCTTCGTCAGGCGGATTTTCGGCGCCGTTTTCGGCGCTGCGCTCTTCGTCCGCTGTCTCGGCGGGCTGCCGGGCGCCGCGGGAGCGGCGGCGGCGTCCGCGGCGGGAACGCCGCTCGAGGCGCGAGGATTCGGGCGCGGCGGCAACGGCGGCGGCGGGAGTTTCGTCGTCGTCCCCGCTCGCATCGGGCGGGTCGGCGGATTCTTCCGCGTCGGCCGATTGCACGTCCCGGCCGCGGTCTTCATCGGGGCGGGCGTCTTCGGCCTGCGGCGCGAAATCCGACGGCGGCTCGGCGCTTTCATCCGCAACTTCGTCGTCATACTCGATTTCGTCGTCGTCGGCTTCATCGAGAGCGTCCGGGGCATGGCTCCGGCCGGCGTTTGCGCCGCGGGCGGGGGCTGCATCTTCGGCTTGGCCGGCGGGGGCCGCGGCGGCTTCAGGTTGGTCGTCGGCGGGATTTTCGGCGGCTTCGCCGCCGCCGAGGGTTTTCGTTTCGCCGCTTGCCGCGGCCGCGGTTTCGGCCGCGCCGTATTTCGACAGCGATTCTCCGGGCAGCACCTGGAAAGCCGGATCGGCGGAGGCGTCCGGCGGGGCAGCGCCGTTTGCGCTTGCATCGTCTGCGCGCGGCTCGGGCGCGGCGCCGCGGAACCAGTCACGGAAGCGGCGGCGGCGTTTGGGGCGTCCATCGTCCGGCTGTTCGGCGGATTCGGCTTCTTCGGCTTGCGCGCGGTTCGCGGCGGCGTCCGCGGAGGGCGCCGTTTGCGGCGCCTCGGGTTCGGCCTCGGCCTCGGGTTGCGGCGCGTCATCGGCGGCTTCGGCCGAGGGGCGTCCGCCGTCGCGGCGCCGCGGCCGCCCGCGCCTGCTGCGCCGCCGCCCGGAGGCGGAGCGTCCGTTGCGTTCCGGCGATTCTTCGGGCGCGGCCTCGGCGGGGTCGGGATCGTCTCCGTCTTCGAGTTGAGCCGTCTGGTCGAGCACGTCGGAAACGTACAGGAAGGCGTCCCGCGGCAGCCCGATTTTGACGAATGCCGACTGCATTCCGGGCAGCACGCGGGATACGCGGCCTTTGAAGACGTTGCCGGCGACGGCCTGTTTCGAGCGCCGTTCTACATAGATTTCAACCAGGCGATCGTCTTCGAGGATCGCCAGCTTCGTTTCGTGCCGATTCGACGAAACAACCAATTCTTTGGCCATGGAACCTGTTTCAAGGGAAGCAGAGCCGGTCCGCGGATTCGGTTCGAGGGGTTGCCGGGCGGTTCAGTCATCGTTCACTCCGTCGGATTGGCCGCGGCGCCGGGGGCGGGTTTGCCCGCCGGCCGCCGCTGGGCCGCCGTTTCATCCGCCGCGGCGCGGCGCGCCGGGGCGCGGAGCGTCCGAAACGATATCCGGCGCTCATACACGCTTCGACCCGGCGTCCGCCGCACGTTGTTTTCGAGGGAACCGTCCCGCGCCGTTTGGGCTGCGGATTCCAGAATTCTTCCCTATGCCTTTCTCTGGTTGGGCGGGCGGCTGCGCCGGCTGTCCTCGTTGGGATTCCGGCGGCCGGCCCGCAAAGTTCGATCAATTCGTAAAGCGGCGGAGCCGCACGTTGTTCACCAGGCCCAGCAGCATCAGAAATGCTATCGTACCCGATCCTCCATAGCTCATCAGGGGCAGGGGCATGCCGGTTACCGGCATCTTGTTCACGACCATGCCCACGTTGACCAGCAATTGAAACAGCAGCAGGGCCGCGACGCTCATGGCGATGAGCGTTCCGGCGGCGTCCGCGGCGGTCTTGGCGCTATTCACGATTCTCATCATCAGGGCAAAGTACAGCGTCATCGCGAAAAAGACGCCGACAAAGCCGCTTTCTTCCGCAAACGCGGCAAAAACGAAATCGGTATGGGGAACGGGCAGAAAGCGCAACTGGGTTTGCGTGCCGCGCGCAAAGCCCTGTCCCCATATTCCGCCCGCGCCGACCGCGATTCTGGACTGCATCGGTTGGTAGCCGACGCCGCGCACGTTTTCTTCCGGATGCATGAAGGCGGTAAGGCGCTCCCGCTGGTAGGGCTTGAGCGCCCACCAGCCGGCCGGCGCGGCCAACATCAGCACCAGAACGGCGGCGACCGCGTATTTCCAGCGAATCCCCGAGAGAAAGACGCCCATGCCGAACAGCGGCGCGTAGCTCAAAGCCGTGCTCATGTCGGGCTGGCGCTGCACCAGCAGGATGGGCACGGCAAAAATGACGGCGGCGGCCAAAATCCGGCGGAGGCTTATGCCTGCACTCGTGAAATTGCTGAAATAGCGGGCTACTACCAATACTAGCACCACTTTCATGAACTCCGAAACCTGAAGCGACGCGCCTCCGGGCAGGGCAAGCCAGCGCCGCGAGCCGTTAATCGGTTCGGCAAAAAACAGCATGCCGGTCAGCAGAGCGACGCCGACCAGGTAGAAGAGAGGGGACTGATTGACCAGCCAGCGGTAATCGACCCACGACATGGCCAGGAACAGCAGCGCGCCCAAGCCCAGCCAGAGCAACTGTTTCGACCAGGCGTCCTGCCACTGGGTCGTCATTGCGGCGCTGTAGATTTCGAAAACGCCCATGGAGGCAATCGCGGCGGCGGACACGATCAGCACCCAGTCGAAGTTATGAAAGGGCCGCCCCCTTCTGGGCAGCGGTCTGAGGCTCATTGCCGCCGCTCCTCGAGCCGCGCCAAAGTCGGCGGCGCGGCGCTGAAACGGGGGCGCCGCTGCTTTTTCTTGTCGAACCAGGCTTTGATGATGTCGCGCGCAATCGGCGCGGCGTAGTAGCTGTGCGCGCCGTTCTCGAGCAGGACCGCGGCCACGATTTCCGGCTCATCGCAGGGCGCGTAGCCGACGAACCAGGCGTCGTCTTCGAACTCGGCGCGGTCGTTTTGGCTGCGCGTCCGATTGGAAACGCGCTGGGCCGTGCCCGTTTTGCCGCAGACCTCGACGTCGGGCAGACGGGCGCGCGCGCCCGTTCCGCCGTTGTTGACCACGCCCCACAACAGTTCGCGGATGATGCGCTTGTGCCAAGGGGCCATGGGCTCGCGGCGGGGCTCGGTCTCGGCGCGGCGCGGGTCGATCTCGGCCAATTGCCCAGCCGAGACGAGGCGGGGCCGGCGCCAGACTCCGCCCAGGGCAAGGCCGCCGATTGCGTGGGCAACCTGCAGCGGGGTCACCGTGAGCGCGCCTTGGCCGATGACCAGCGAAATCGTCTCCCCTGCGTACCAGCGCTCGCGGAACAGGCGCACTTTCCAACTGCTGCTGGGAACGATGCCTTCGGCTTCGTCGGGCAAGTCGATCTGCGTTTTTGCGCCCAAACCGGCGCGGCGGGCGTATTCGGCGATGACATCCACGCCGAGCCGCTTGCCCATTTCGTAGAAATAGATATCGCAGGACTGGGCCATGGCGCGGGTCAGATTGACCGCGCCGTGGCCGCCGCGGGCGTGGCAGCGGAAGCGGCGCCCGAAGTACACCCGGCTGCCCGTACACGTCGTGCTGAAGGTGCTGTTGGCCAGCCCGTTTTCCAGAGCGGCCAGGGCGACGATGGGCTTGAAAACCGAGCCGGGGGCCCATTGCCCCTGCACGGCGCGGTTGAGCAGAGGCTTGGCGGGGTCGGCAAGCAGGCGCTGCCATTCCTCGTTGGCGATGCCTTCGACGAAAGCATTCGCCGAAAAGGCGGGCGCGGCGGCCATGGCCAGCACTTCGCCGTTGCGCGGGTCGAGCGCCACCGCAGCGCCGCGGTAGCCTTCGAGTCCCATCTCGGCAACGGCCTGCAGATCGAGATCGAGGGTAAGCCGCAAGTCGCGGCCCGGCTGGGCCTCGACGACTTCGATGACGCCCTGGTTGCGCCCGCGGCTGTCAACCAGGATGCGCCGCCGGCCGTCTCTGCCCATGAGCCAATCGTTGTATTGGCGTTCGATGCCGGCCTTGCCGATGCGGTCGCCGGAGCGGCGGGAGGCAAAGCGGCGCATCTTCAGCTCGGCGTTACTGATCTCGCCGACGTAACCGATGACATGGGCCGCTACGTCTTCCGCCGAATAGAATCTGCGCTGCGACTTCTCGATATCGATTTCCGGGAATTGCGCGCGGTGCGCTTCGAGGAAGGCCATATCTTCTATCGACAGGTTTTCCTTGAGGACGATGCGGTCGATCAGGGGGTCGGAAGCCGCGGCGAGCCGCTCTTCGAACAGGTCGGGCGGCAGTTCGAGTCCGGCGGCGATGATCGGCAAGTTGGCGGAATAGACGTCGCCGGCGGGAATCGACACCGAGAAACTGGGCGCATTGTCCACGAGGAGGCGGCCGCTGCGGTCGAGGATCGCTCCGCGCGGGGCCGGGATGGGCAGCGATTTCACGCGGTTCTGTTCGGCGCGTTGGGCGTAGATGCCCGCTCGGCGCACCTGAAGCTGCCAAAACCCGCTCAGCAGCCACAGAAAAACAGCCGCCGCAGCGCACTGAAACAGCGCAATTCTGGTTTTCTTCGCTGACGCCGCAAATTTTTTGCCGCGGTTCATCGGACTGCCTTGAGATTGTCGAAAAGCGGGTAAACCAGCAGACCGGCGAGGGCATGCAGCGCGGCCAGCCCCACCCAGCCGAGCGGGTCGAGAGCGTCGCCGATGTCCAGCAAATCGACGCGAATGAAGAACAGCAGCAGGCGATGCAGCAAGAAGGCCGCGGCGAAGACCGCGCCGCGCGCGAGGGGGCGCCCGCTATTGATGTAGAGTCCCGCCGCCGAAGCGGCGTAACCGACAACGGTCTCGACGATGCCGAATACGCCCATGGGGCCGCCCGTCATGAACTCCCGCGCCCAGCCCATGCACAGCCCCGTCAACATGCCGGCCTTGACGCTGCGCCGGTTCAGGGCGAGGAAGACCAAGACGATCAGCGGCAGATCGACCTGCCAGAACGGCGTGACGCGCAGGGGCAGAAAGACCTGGAAGGCCCACGCCGCGGCAGCCAGCGCAAAGCCCGCGCCGGGATAGACCGTCTTGCGTTTCCCTGCGCCGTACCCGGCGGGCAAAAGGATCGTCGAAGCGCGCATCACATTTGCTTCTCCCGGTTTTCGTGCGCGGCGTCTTCTTGCGCGGCGGGGGCGTCGCCGCCGGGGGCGGAATCGGCGGGCTGGGGCGCGCCGCGGTCGAACCCGAAATCGGGCGGCGGCTTGGTCATGCTGCCGATCCGCGTGTCCTGCGCTTCCAAAATCTCGCGGTAGCGCCGTTTGACGCGGTCGGCGTCGATCATGGCGAACGGGGATTGGCTTCGGCCGGCGGCGTCTTCCCGTTTTTCGGAAGCGGCCAGCGCCGCGGGCGCGTCCGGCGCGGTTTCGCCGGGCAGGTCGAGATGAACGCCGCGGGTTACGATCAGCGCTTCCTCCAGAAGGTCGGGCGAAGCAAAGAGCTCGACGGAAATATCCTGGAACGAAACGCCCTGGACAGCCTGCGCCACCCTGCCGACCGGCAAGCCGCGGGGGAACACCCGATCGTCGCCCGAGGTAAACACCCGATCGCCCGGCCGCACCTGCGCCTCGGGCAGGATGTAGTCGATCGTGCAGGCGCCTCCGCCCGTGCCCTTGAGCACGCCGCGGACGGAGCTGTTTTCGAGCACGACTCCGGCGCCGGATTCGGTATCGTTGACCAGCAGAATCAGGCTCACCGTCTCGTACGCCGTCTGCACCTTGCCGACGATTCCATCGGCGGTAATGACCGCCATGCCGGCGCGGACGCCGTGCTTTTGCCCGCGGTCGAGAAACAGCTCTTTCGACATCGGGTTCGAGCCGCCGGCGACGACGCGCGCCAGCACGGTCTGCAAGGCCGATTGCCGTTGCCAGGCGACCAGTTCGGTTTCGCGGGCAAACCTTCTCATGCTTTGCCGCAGCCACTGGTTTTCCAGACGCAGCCGCGTCATTTCCGCTTCGGCCGCGCGGTCTTGTTCGGCTTCGCCCACAAAACGGGCGTAGAGTTCCAATGAGTCGGAAACCTTCTCGTCCAAAAGCCGCAGGCCCTTCATGACGGGGGCCGCCGCATCGACCGCCCAGCGGCGCGGCAAGACGACGTTCAGATCGGTGCGCACCTGATAGCCCAGCACGATCAGTTGGGCAAGCACCAGAACGGCAAGCACGACGCCGTCGGAATAATGCTTGTGCTGCAGCTTCGACAAAGCAGGCCTCTCAGTCGTTCTTTCTCATCCTTCCATGCGTCATGCCGCGCAGTTTCGCGCGTCATGGGTCAATTGATTGCGATCTGATGCAATAACTTGCTGTCTCCCAATATCTCGCCGGTACCCTTGACGACTGCGGCAAGCGGGTCGCCGGCGACCGAAACCGGCAGACCGGTCTTTTCGCGGATGCGGCGATCGAGGCCGCGCAGAAGTCCGCCCCCGCCGCTGAGCACGATTCCCCTGTCGCTGATATCGGCGCTCAACTCGGGGGGAGTCCTTTCCAGCGCTTCGTGGATTGCGTGGACGATCACGTCCACGCAATCGGACAGCGCTTCGCGCACTTCGTCGTCGCTGATCTTGACAATCCGCGGCATGCCTTCGACGCGGCTTCTGCCCTTGATATCGAGCGACAGCGGTTTGTCGTTTTTATAGGCGGAGCCGATTTCGATTTTCACCTGTTCGGCGGTGCGCTCGCCGATGAACAGGTCGTATTTGTCTTTGAGATAGGCGATGACCGCTTCGTCCATGGCATTGCCCGCCATGCGCACGGAACTGGAATAGACAATGCCCGACAACGAAATCACGGCGATGTCGGTGGTGCCGCCGCCGATATCGACGATCATGCTGCCGGAAGGCTCGGTGATGGGCAGGCCGGCGCCGATGGCGGCGACCATGGCCTGTTCGACCAGGTAAACCTCGCTGGCGTCGGCCTGAAAGGCGGCATCCATGACCGCGCGGCGCTCGACCGGCGTGGTTCTGCTGGGCACGCCGATGACGACTTGCGGGTGGACCAGCAGCTTGCGGTTGTGCGCCTTGTGGATGAAATAGGTGAGCATCCGCTCGGTCACCTGGAAATCGGCGATGACGCCGTCGCGCATCGGCCGCACCGCGGTGATGTTGCCGGGGGTGCGCCCGACCATGGCCTTGGCTTCTTCGCCGACAGCGAGGATGTGGTTGCTTTTGGTGTTGATGGCGACGATCGAGGGTTCATTGATCACTATGCCCACGCCGGCCACGTGGACAAGCGTGTTGGCCGTACCCAGATCGATGGCCAAGTCGCGCGAAAAAAGCCCGACGAGGGGACGAAAACCGAGCTTTTTCATCAAACCCATAAACGCTGACGCGCACCTTTCATACCGCGGCGCAAGCGGCAAAAAACCGAATTATGTTCAATAAAACACCAACGGTCATTACTGTAGCAAAATTTTTCGGCGGCTGTTGTGCGCCGGCGAACAAAAGTGCGGGGCGGGGGCGCCGCGGCGTCAGGAGTCCGGGTCGGCGACGAAGCGGTAGCCGACGCCGCGCACCGTGACCAGATGCCTGGGGCGCGAAGGTTCCGCTTCGATATAGCGTCTGAGGCGCACGATAAAGTTGTCGATGGCCCGCGTATCGGTATCTTCGCGAACGCCCCAGACCTCGGAAAGCAGGTCTTTGCGCGACACGGCGGCGCCTTCGTTTTCGACAAGGAAGCGGAGCAGGTCGGTTTCCATCAGGGTGAGCTCGCGGGTTTGGCCCTCGACGGTGAGCCGTTGGCGATCGAAGTCGATCGTCCGTCCGTCGAACGAATAGCTGCGCAGCCTGGGCGCGCCGCCTTCGGTTCCGCCGTTTTCCTGCAGCCAGCGGCGGCGGCGCAGCAGGCCGTGAATGCGCGCCAGCAGCACGGGCAGCTCGAAGGGCTTGGGCAGGTAGTCGTCGGCGCCCGCCGAGAAGCCCTGCACGACGTCGGCCGGCCGGCCGCGGGCGGTCAGCATGATGACGGGCACGAAATGTCCGCCGGCGCGCAACTCGGCGACGACGTCGAAACCGCTCTTGCCGGGCAGCATGACGTCCAGCAGCACCAAGTCGAAACCGCCGCCGGCGCGCAGCAGATCGAGTGCCGCCTCGCCGGTGTCCACGACGGTCGCCCGGAACCCTTCGGCTTCCAGATTGAAGCGCAGCCCGGCGGCGAGATGCTCTTCGTCTTCGACTACCAGGACGTTGCTCATGTTGAAGGCGCCAGCGGGAGCTCGATGGTGAACGTGCTGCCGCGCCCCGAGCCCTCGCTTTCTCCGTAAGCCCTGCCGCCGTGGCGCCTGGCCACCGAGCGGACGATGAACAGCCCCAGGCCGGCGCCCTTGACGCGCAGCGTTCCCGGAATGCGGTAGAAGCGTTTGAAGATCTGTTTCAATTCCGCGCGGGCAATGCCGATGCCTTCGTCCTGCACGCGCACCGCGACGCGCTCGGCGCCGGTTTTGGCGACGCGGATGCGCACCTTGACCTGCTTGCCCGAATAGCGGATCGAATTGTCGATCAGGTTCATGACCGCGGCGCGCAGTTCTTCGGGGTCGCCGGAGACGACCGCCGACTCGTCTTCGGCCAGGGCGCAGCGGTAGTTCAGGGCGTCCGCGGGAAGATGATGCCGGCGGCCTGCCGCCTCGATGCAGTCGCGCACCAGAGCGGGCAGGTCAACCGGCGCGCGGTGCGGCTTGCGGCGCGAACCGGCCGCGCCGGCGGTCAGCACCTGTTCGATCGTGCCCTGCAGCCGGGCCGCGTCCTGCAGCATCGTCGCGTAGAATCGCCGCCGCTGCTCGTCGTCGAGATCGCGCGATTGCAGCGTCTCGAGATAGAGCCGGATCGAGGCGACGGGCGTTTTCAATTCGTGCGTGACGGCATTGATGAAGGCGTCATGCTGCTCGTTCCGGCGGATTTCGCGGACCAGGAAAATCGTGTTGAGCACCAAGCCGGCGATCAGCAGGGCGAAGGAAACCGCGCCGACCAGCACCATGACGCCCGTGCGCCAGTTGGCCACCACCCAGGTGACGTTGAGGGTGAGCGCCAAGGCGACGAGACAGACGCCGAGCACGATCCAGAAGGCGACGGAACGCTTGCGGTGCCCGGGCAGTTGCACGGCCTCTTCATCATAATGCGCCGGCGGGGCAAGGGGCGGCGGCAAGCGGTTCGCCGCGGGATTTCGCGGCGAAAAACGGAGAAATTCCCAGTTATGTACGAAATCGTACATAACGACTGGAATTTATTCGGAATAAAACTTGACAGTATTCCACTAAGATTTTATATTGAAACTGATTAAGGGAATCACGCGGACACACTCTGCGGCGCAGACGACCCCGCCCGCGCGGCAAGCGCATCCCGCGATTTCCGCTCTTGCGAACAAATGAACCAAAGGAGGCCAACCATGACCATGAACCTGATGCGTTACACCCCCCAGTTCGGCTTGAAGCCGTTTTTCGCGGACTTCGACCGCGTGCTCGACCATTTCTTCAACGACGCCGGGGAGCCGCCCGCCGCGCATGAGCGGACCTGGGCGCCGGCCGCGGACATCGTCGAGAACGACAAGCAGTTCGTGCTGACGGTCGATCTGCCCGACGTCAACCAGAAGGACATCGACGTGCGCGTGGACGACGGCGCGTTGACCCTGCGCGCCGAGCGGAAGCTCGAGTCCGACAAGTCGAAGGACAAATTCCGCCGGATCGAGCGCAGCTACGGCGCGTTCGCGCGGCGCTTCTCGCTGCCGCCGACGGTGGACAGCGACGGGATCGCCGCCGAATACAGGAACGGCGTCCTGCGGCTGACGCTGCCCAAGGTTCCGCTCAAGGAGACGGGGCGCACCATCGCCGTGAACTGAGCGCGGCGCGGGCGCGGGCGGCGGCGGACCTCGATTTCCGCCGCCGCCTTCCCGCACGGAATGGCCGGGCGGCTCGGCCGCCGGACGGGAAAACGAACGAGGGCGATATGAATCGTTTCGACCAATTCACGCAAAAGGCGCGGGAAGCGCTGCAACAGGCGCAGACGCTGGCCGCCGAGGCGCAGCACCAGGCCGTGCAACCGATCCATCTGCTGGCGGCGCTGACCGCGGAAAAGGACGGCGCGGCGCCGGCGGCGCTGTCGAAGCTGGGCATCGACCCCGGCGTCATCGCCGCAGACGCGCGCCGCAAGTTCGCCGACGTTCCCGTGGTGCGCGGAACGCCGGGCGGCGCGCATGCCGCCCCCGCCCTGCAGAAGACGTTTGCGCAGGCGTTTCGGGAGGCCGAGCGTTTCCGCGACGAGTTCGTTTCGACCGAGCATTTGCTGCTCGCCCTTTCCCGCGCCTCGGGGGACGCCGCCGGCAAGCTGCTGCGCGCCGCCGGCGCCTCGCCGGAGGCGATCGTGCAGGCGCTGGCCGCAGCGCGCGGTCCGCAGCGCGGGACCGACCCCGGCCGCGAGGAAAAATACCGGGCGCTGGAGCGCTACGCGCTCGACCTCACCGAGCAGGCGCGGCAGGGCAAGCTCGACCCGGTGATCGGCCGCGACGAAGAAATCCGCCGGGTGATCCAGGTGCTTTCGCGGCGGACGAAGAACAACCCCGTGCTGATCGGCGAGCCGGGCGTGGGCAAGACCGCCATATCCGAGGGGCTGGCCCAGCGCATCGTCAGCGGCGACGTTCCCGAAACGCTGCAAAACAAGCGCCTGATTGCGCTCGACCTGCCGGCGCTGGTGGCGGGCGCGAAATTCCGCGGCGAGTTCGAAGATCGGCTGAAGGCGGTGCTCAAGGAAATCGAAGACTCCGACGGCGCGGTCGTCTGTTTTATCGACGAGTTGCATACGCTCGTCGGCGCGGGTTCGGCGGAAGGCTCCATCGATGCCGCGAACATGCTCAAGCCGATGCTGGCGCGCGGCAAGCTGCGCTGCATCGGCGCGACGACGCTGAGCGAGTACCGCAAGCACGTCGAGAAGGATTCGGCGCTGGAAAGGCGCTTCCAGACGGTCTTGGTGGAGCAGCCCGCGGTCGATGACGCGATCGCCATCTTGCGCGGCCTGAAGGAGACCTACGAAATCCACCATTCGGTGCGCTACCGCGATACGGCGCTGATTGCCGCCGCGGCGCTTTCGCACCGCTACATCAGCGATCGTTTCCTGCCCGACAAGGCCATCGACCTGATGGACGAAGCGGGGGCGGCGCTGCGCATGCAGATCGATTCCGTGCCCGTCGAAGTTGACCGCACGGAACGCCGCATCATGCAGCTCGAGATCGAGCGCCAGGCGCTGCAGAAGGAAAACGACCGCGGCTCGCGGGAGCGGCTGGGCGCGCTCGAGAACGAGCTCGAGCGGCTGCGCGCCGAGGCCGCTCTGGCCCGCGGCCGCTGGGAAAAGGAAAAGGAGCTGATCCATTCCGTGCGCAGCCTCAAGGAGCGCCGCGAGCAGTTGCGCGGCGAGGCGGGGGAGGCCGAGCGCGGCGGCGACCTGTCGCGCGCCGCCGAAATCCGTTACGGCCGGCTGATCGAAGTCGAGAAGGAGCTCGCCGAGGCCACGCGGCGCCTCGAAGGGGAATCTTCCGAGAGCGCGCTGCTGCGCGGGGAAATCACGGAAGAGGACATTGCCGCGGTCGTCGCCAAGTGGACGGGCATTCCCGTCTCGCGCATGCTCGAAGGCGAAATCGAGAAGCTGGTTCGCATGGAAGAGAGCCTGCGGCGGCGGGTCATCGGCCAGGATGAAGCGGTCGCCCTGACGGCCAACGCGGTCAGGCGCAGCCGGGCCGGCCTGAGCGATCCGAAACGGCCGATTGGAACCTTCATCTTTCTGGGGCCGACGGGCGTCGGCAAGACCGAATTGGCGCGCGCTCTGGCGCAATTTCTGTTCAACGACGAGCAGGCGATGGCGCGCATCGACATGTCGGAATACATGGAGAAGCACGCGGCGGCGCGGATGATCGGCGCGCCGCCGGGGTACGTGGGTTACGAGGAGGGCGGTCAATTGACCGAGCACGTGCGCCGCAAGCCCTACTCGGTCGTCTTGCTCGACGAGATCGAGAAAGCTCACCCGGACGTTTTCAACGTGCTGCTGCAGGCGCTCGACGACGGGCGGCTGACCGACGGCAAGGGGCGCACGGTCAACTTCAACAACACCGTCATCGTCATGACCTCGAACATCGGCTCGCGCGAAATCCAGCGCAGCGGGTCGATCGGCTTTTCGCTTACGCACGACCAGAGCGGCGGCATGCGGCGCAAGCTGCTCGACGAGCTGGAGCGCAGCTTCCGTCCGGAGTTTCTCAACCGCATCGACGACATCATCGTTTTCAACAAGCTGAGCCGCGAACACCTTGGCGCGATTGTCGATTTGCAGCTTGCCGCCGTCGAACGGCTGCTGGCCGAGAAGCATATCCGCCTGGAGGTTTCCGCGGCCGCCAAGGAGCTTCTGACGGCCGCCGGCCATGACGAGCAATTCGGCGCGCGTCCGCTGAAGCGGGCCATCCAGCGGCTGATTCAAGACCCGCTCGCGCTGCAATTGCTCGACGGCGCGTTCGGCGAAGGCGATACGGTGCGCGCGGAGCGCGAGGGGGACAAGCTGCGCTTCGAGAAAAGGGGGGCCGCGCGAAGCGCGGCAGGGGTTAGGGGGGCCGCGCCTGACGGCGCGGCAGGGATTAGGGGTTAGGGGGCCGCGCCTTGCGGCGCGGCAGCCGCCGACTCCATGCTGCAGCAGGAAGCGATGGGCGGGCGGCTTCGCCGCCGCGGCTTGACCCGCGACTCGCGACCGCCGCGCTTCGCGCGGCCCGCTTGACGCCTCTGCGCGGGAAGCGGGAGAATGGGGTTTCATCGGCGGCCGGGATGGTATTCTTGGGGCTGCTGCAATTTTTTGCTGCAAAATTATTGCAAAGCTGGTTGTTTTGCTTCAGAATAGGATTTCCATGTTGCGAGGAGAAACAAGGAGGATGTATCATGAGAACAGGTCAGTCCGTCAGTCCGTCAGTCCGTCAGTCCGTCAGTCCGTCAGTCCGTCAGTCCGTCAGTCCGTCAGTCCGTCAGTCCGTCAGTCCGTCAGTCCGTCAGTCCGTATAAGGAGAAGCGCGCTCGCTGCGCTCTCTAACCCGCGGCTCCTTCTTTCCCTTCCGTCTTCTTTCTGCGCCCGGCTTGCCGCCGGCAAAGCGGGACTTTCGCGCGGGCGCGGGTCTCGCGTTCTTCACTCGCCGCCGGCGGCCTTGGCGGCGATCACTCTCCACTTGGCGGCGGCGGCCGCCTCGGCTCAGGGCATCCCGGTCGCTGTCCCGCTCATCGAGACGATCGCGGGAGGTGGGTCGGCGTTGGGCGACAACGGCCCGGCCGCATCGGCACAACTCAACTTCCCCGCCGGCGCGGTTCTGGACGGGGCGGGCAACCTGTACATCGCCGATGCGAGCAACCACCGCGTCCGCAGAGTGGACACGGCGGGCGTGATTACCACCGTAGCGGGAGGGGTGGGGTCGGGCGGCGGCTACAGCGGCGACGGCGGCCAAGCCGCAGCGGCGGAAATCCACCTTCCCCAAGGCGTAGCGCTGGACGGGGCGGGCAACCTGTACATCGCCGACAGGAACAACCACCGCGTCCGCCGGGTGGACACGGCGGGCGTGATTACCACCGTAGCGGGAACGGGGGCGAACAGCTACGGCGGCGACAGCGGCCAAGCCGCGGCGGCGCAAATCAACGCTCCCAGCGGCGTGGCGGCGGACGCTTCGGGCAACCTGTACATCGCCGATACGCTCAACAGCCGCATCCGCAAGGTGGACGCCGCTACGGGGATTATTTCCACGGTCGCGGGAACGGGGGCGAACAGCTACGGCGGCGACGGCGGCGCGGCAACTTCCGCCCAAATCCAATATCCCTACGGCGTGGCGGTGGACGGGGCGGGCAACCTGTACATCGCCGATACGTTCAATAACCGCATCCGCAAGGTGGACGCCGCTACGGGGATTATTTCCACGGTCGCGGGAACGGGGGCGAACAGCTACGGCGGCGACGGCGGCGCGGCAACAGCGGCCCATATGGACAATCCCTACGGCGTGGCGCTGGACGGGCTGGGCAACTTGTACATCGCCGATACGAACAACCACCGCGTGCGCAAGATCGACACGGCGGGGGTGATTACCACCGTAGCGGGGACGGCGGGGCCGGGCGGCTACAGCGGGGACGGGGGTGCGGCAACAGCGGCCGAACTCAACACACCCCGCAGCATGGCGCTGGACGGGCTGGGCAACCTGTACATCGCCGATGCGAACAACCACCGCGTGCGCAAGGTGACCATGTTCCTGCCTCCGCCGCCCCCTGCGCCGGCCGCGCCGGAACCTGAGCCGGAGGCGCAGCCGGTGGGCGTTTCCGAATTGTCGTTCGCGCCGGACGCAGACTCCTCCGCGCCGGCGCCGCAGATGCTGACGCTGCGCGCCGAAGGCGGCGCCGTGGACTTCCAGGCGCTGCCCAGCGCCCGCTGGATCGAGGTCTCGCCGGCGGACGGCAACGTTGCCCAGTGGAGGGGCCGCCTGGCCGAGGGCGAAACGATTACCCTGCGCGTAACCGTCAACCCTCTGGGGCTGCGGCCGGGAACCCACCGCGGACGGCTGTACATCCGCTCCGGCGGGCGCATCTCGGCAACGATCCGCATCGTGCTGGAGGTACCCCCGCCGACCGGCCCGGCGGTGACGGAGAACGGCGGCGTATTCAACGCGGCGCGGATGAGCGCCTACGGCGAGCGCGGGCTGTTCGGGCCGCAGTTGCTGCCGTTGGCGCCGGGCGCGGCGGTGATCGTGCAGGGGATGAACTTCCTGACGGGCGAGCGCATCGCGGACGCGGGCTTTCCGCTGCCGACGATGCTGGGCGGCGTGCGCGTGCTGATCGACGACGCGGCGGTTCCGCTGATGGCCGTCGGCCCGCAACGCATCGAGGCGCAGTTGCCCTGGGCGCTGGGCGGCGAAGCCGTAGCAGCGGGCGGCTTGGCGTTGGCGAGCGTGGTGGTGGAGTCCGGGGGCGAGAGCAGTTGGCCGCGGCGCTTCTGGGTCGGCCCGTATGCGCCGGGCGTGTTCACGGTATCGGGCGCGGGCCAGGGTCAGGCGCTGGCGACGTTCGCGGGGACGACCGACTTGGCGGCGCCGCTGGGTTTCAGCGCGGGCAGCCGCCCGGCGCGCGCCGGCGACGTGCTGGAGATATACGCCACGGGCCTGGGCGCGGTGGAGCCGCCGTTGGCCGACGGGATGAACTCATGCGCCCCGGACGGCGTCTGCCTCGAAGACGGCTCGAACGCGGTCTTGCGGCATACCGCAACCCGCCCGCGGGTCTGGATCGGCGGTTGGCCCTTGCCGCCGGACAGCATCCGCTTTTCAGGCTTGGCCCCGGACATGGCCGGCGTCAACTTGGTGGTCGTGGAACTGCCGACGTGGCTGCCGCCCTCCGACGCGGCGGAAGTGTATCTCACCATCGCCGGCAGAAGCAGCCAATCGGGCGCCACGATCGCTGTTGAATAACGGGCGCCGTCGAGTGAGGCGGCGCAGCCGCCCAACCCGCGACTCGCGACCCGCCGACTCGTGACCGCCGCGCACAGCGCGGCCCGACCCGCGACCGCCGCGCGCAGCGCGGCCTGCTACCTTATGGCAGTGGCGGAAGGATCCCTGCCGTGAAGCGCATCGTTCCGGCGGCGGTTTTGCTGGCGCTTGCCGCGGCGCATCTCCCCGCCCGCGCATCCGCGCAGGCGGTCGAACGCGAGCCGGCGCGGACGGGCGCCGCCGCCCCGCAGCGGCGCATCGCGCCGGTGATGAGCGCCGTTTACGCCGATTGGCTGACGCGCCCCGAGCGCGTTCGCGAGGAACAGCCCGACCGGCTCGTCCGCGCATTGAAAATCCCCAAAGGCGCCGTCGTCGTCGATCTCGGCGCGGGAGTCGGCTATTTCACATGGAGGCTCGCTCGGCAGGTCGGCCCTTCCGGCAAGGTCGTCGCCGTCGATATCCAGCAAAGGATGCTCGATCTGCTGGCGCGCAACATGGCCCGGCGCGGCATTCGCAACGTCGAAATCGTCCTGGGCGCGGAAGACGACCCGCGGCTGCCCGAGGGGAAGGCCGATCTCGTCTTGTTGGTCGACGTCTATCACGAACTCGCCCGGCCGCAAGAAATCATGCGGCGGGTGCGGCGTTCGCTGAAGCCCGGCGGGCGCCTGGTGCTGGTCGAGTACCGCAAGGAAGACCCGACGATCCCCATCCAGCCGCTGCACAAGATGACCGTGGGCGAAGCGCGGGCGGAAATCGAGCCGGTCGGTTTCCGCTTTCACGAACTGATGAGCTTCCTGCCCCGGCAGCACGTCATCGTCTTCAAGCCGGACGGGCGGCGGTAGGCAGGCGCCGGGGAGATTCAAGCCGCGGCGCGTTCGGTGCGTTCGGCGGCGCGGTCGGGGTCGCTGCCGCGCCACACCAGCAGGAGCCGGCGCGAAAAGTTGTCGAGCAGCAGGTAATAGGTCGGCAAGACGACCAGGGTCAGCAGCGTCGAAGCCATCAGGCCGCCCATCACGGTCCGCGCCAGCGGGAAATACCTCATCTGGAACAGGCCGCCGCTGCCCCAGGCAAGCGGAATCAGCCCGACAATCGTCGTCGCCGCGGTCATGGCGATCGGCCGCAGCCTTTCCGCGCAGCCGCGCAGGATCGCCTCGCGGCGCTCCACGCCGGCGCGGCGCAGGTTGTTGATGTGGTCGATCAAGACGATGCCGTTGTTGACGACGATGCCGACCAGCACGATCATGCCGACCCAGGCCATCGTGTTGAACGGCGTGCCCGTGGCCCATAGAAAAAGCGCGACTCCCACCACCGCGAACGGCATGGAAAACATGATTGCGAAGGGGTGGAAAACCGACTCGAACAACGACGCCATCACGAAATAGACCATCACCAGAGAGAGCATCAGGTTGAAGGCGAACTGGGCTTCCTCCTGGTCGCTCTGCTGGGTCCAGAAGCTGTAGGTCCAGCCGTAGCCGGGCGGGTACGTCAACGAATCGAGCACCTCCCGCATGGCCTTGCGCCCGTCTTCGCTCTTCCCGCCGGTGAACGCGGCCTGAACGTAGGTAAACGTGCGCCGGTTTTCGCGCCGAATCCTGCCGGGCGTCTTGCGCAGGCTGAAGTCGGCGACCTGCTCCAGGGCAATTTGCTCGCCGTCGGGACCGCCGCCGACGATTACCGACTTGAGATTTTCGATGCTCTGCATGTCCGCCGGATGAAGCCCGACCCACATTTCGGCTTCGCCGTCCGCGGTGCGGAATCCTCTCATGCGGGCGGCGCGCACCGTTATGCCCAGCACCTGGCTCACCGTCTCGGGAGAAACGCCGTATTTGCGCGCCAACTCGCGCTTGATGCGGATTTGCACTTCGCGGCGCGAGTCCTCGAGGCCGGCGAAGACGTCGCCGAACTGTTCCCGCTCCATGAGCTTCTCTTTGGCCTCGGCGGCGAGACGGCGCAGCACGACGGGTTCGCCGCCGTAGATATTCGCGCTCACCCACGATTCGCTCTGCGCGCCTTCCTGCCGTCCGGGCTTGATTTCGGCGCCGGGGATCACCGGCAGCCCCTTGTCGATCTTTTTGCGTATCTCGGGCATTTCCACCGCCGAAATGGCGGTCTTGTCGAAATAGACGCGGGTTGAAGCGTTGTTGTTGGAATACGTCGTCATCGTGGACTTGATCTTGAACGCATCCCGGTTGGCCTGCAGGAAGGCTTCGACCGGGCGCACGTAGTCGGCCTCGATCTTGGCGTAGTGGTAGTTTTCCGAGAAGTCGTAGTTGATGAGCAGTTCGCTCAGCTCCTGCGCGTCGGGCGTGGTGTCGGGGACGACCTCGATCAGCAGATAGACCGCGCCGGCCACCGCGGCGGGCGTCAGCAGCAGGCCCGTCAGCATGGGCCGCCGCAAATGCCAGCCCACCCAGGCCAGATATCTCTCGGCAAGGCCGGCCTGTCCGCGGCCGCCGCGGCCGCGGACGAGTTTCGCCGCCATCCGCGCGGGCGCCGTCAGCGCGTCGGCCAACGCCGTCTCGAATCGCGAGCGCCGCCGCGCGTCGATATCGAGAAACCGCGCCAACGCCAGCGGAATCAGGGTCAGCGAGATGAACAGCGAGCACGACAGGGCGAATATGATCGACAGGCCGACGTGCCCCAGCATGATCGAAATCTGGCTTTCGGAATCGAAGATCAACGGCACGAAAATAATCATCGACGTGGCGGTGGCGGCGATCACGGCCATCGTCACCTCGCCGGCGCCGGCCGCCGCGGCTTCCCGGCGCGCGCCGCCCCGCTCCAGCTTCTGGAAAATGGACTCGAGCACGACGACGGCGTTATCGACCAGCATGCCAGCGGCCAACATCAGCCCCATCATCGAAAGCGTGTTCAACGTTTGTCCGTTCAGGTACAGAAAACCGACGGCGGCAACGATCGAAAAGGGAATCGCCAAACCGATTGTGAAACTGGCGTTCAGCCGCCGCAGGAAGAGAAACAGCACCAGGATCGAGAGCGCCGAGCCGATGACGCCGGCCTTCAGCAACTCCGCGAGGCCCTTGTAGATTTCGTCTCCGGCATTGTGCCACCACAGGATTTCGAGGCCGTCGAGCGCCGGGTCGCGCTTCCACTCCTCGGCGAGGGCCATGATTTCGTTGACGGTATCGACGGTATTCGCTTCCGAGGTCTTCTGCACCCAGAAGCCGACGGCGAACTCGCCGTTCAGACGGCGCCCGTAATCGCGGTCCCGTTCGTCGTAGCGGATGTCGGCGACATCGCTCAGCGCCAGCCCGCGCGCATTGACGGGAAAGTTGCGCAGCGTTTCGAGCGAGCTCATGCTGCCCTTGGCCACGGCGGCGTAACGCATGCCGCCGTCTTCCACCTGGCCGAGCGAAACGTCGAGATTCGCGCCGTCGAGCGCGCGGAACAGGCGGCCGACGTCGACCCGGTAGCGCTTGATGTCGTCGAGCCGCAGATAGATATCCACCTGCTTGCGGTCGGTACCGTAGAACTCGACGTTGCCGACGCCGCGAATGCGTTCCAGCGGTTTCTGGATTTTCGCGTCCAGGAAGTCGTAGTCCGAGCGCAGGTCGCGCTTTGCCGAAATCGACCCCTCGACGATGGGAATCTCGTCGGTGTTGAAATTCCGCACGTGGACCTGGCGCAGATCGCTGGGAAGATCGCTGCGGATGCGGTCGATTTTTTCGCGAATTTCGGCGCGCAGAATATCGACGTCAGCCGACATGCCGCAAAAAATCTCGATCTGGACGAAATCCCCGCCGGTCGTGGAACTCATCCGCTTGACGCCGGGGATGGTCGCCAGCACTTCTTCCAGAGGCTTCGTAATCGACTCGAGTATCTGTTCCGGCGAGGCGTTCGGATAGGAAACCCAGACGAAAAGTATCGGCGCGTTCAAGCGCGGGATCAGCATCAGGGGAATCCGGGTCAGGGAGATCGCCCCCAGCAGCACGATCGTCACGAAGATCATCGAGATGGTGACCGGCTTGCGGATGGAAAACGCCGCCAGCTTGCGGCCGCCTGCGTCGGCGCTGCGATTGACCGGTTCGCGCAACTTCCCCTCCCGTTAATCGCCTTCCGGGGCGGCGCCCTCGAGACGGCCGTCGAACGTTTCGACCGCGGCGGCCCCGGACGCAACGGACGCCCGGCGGTCGAAAGCGTCGTAAACGACCGGAATCAGGATCAAGGTCAGCAGCGTCGAGCAGGTCAGCCCGCCCATCACGGCAAGAGCCATCGGCGCGCGCACCTCGTCGCCTTCGCCCCAGCCCAGAGCCATCGGCGCAAGGCCGAGCACCGTCGTCAGCGTCGTCATCAGAATCGGCCGCAAGCGGGTCTGCGCCGCTTCGACCAGGGCTTCGCGCTTGTTCCGTCCGGCGCGCCGAAGCTGGTTGGCGTAGTCGATCAGCACGATGGCGTTGTTCACCACGATTCCGGCAAGCACGATGACGCCCAGCAAGACCACCACGCTGATCGCGGTTCCCGTCAGGGCCAGCATGAGCGCCACGCCGACCAGCGCCAAGGGGAGCGTGAACAGGATGATGAACGGATGAATCAGCGACTCG
This sequence comes from Bryobacterales bacterium, assembly GCA_965242705.1. Lineage (GTDB taxonomy): Bacteria > Acidobacteriota > Terriglobia > Bryobacterales > UBA6623 > CATQHP01. The sequence goes on along the minus strand of OZ251486.1, from coordinate 564,642 downwards.
AACTGCGAGGCCATCACCAGATACACCAGGAACACCGCCAGGGCGAGAGCGAACATCAGGCTGTCGTACGAGGCTTCGAACTCTTCGTTCTGCCCGCCCAGCGCGACGGTCGTGTTCAACGGCATGCGGTCGGCGATTTCATCGAGAGCGGCGCGCACGTCCGCGGAGACGGCGCTCAGGTCGCGGCCGGCGATGCTCGCGCTGACGACCGCCGCCCGCTGCGAGCGGATGCGGCGGATTTCGCTGGGGCCGCGCGCGATGGCGATGTCCGCCACTTGCCGCAGACGAATCGGCACGAATGCGGCGGCGTTGCCGGCGGCAAGGCCGGCGCCGCCTTGCAGCCCTTGCCCCGCGCCCGCGCTGCTCCCTGCGCCGTCCGCGGCGCCTGAGGGGCTGTTCACGATCAAATCGCGAACGTCCTCAACCGCGCCGCGGTCTTTCTCGTCCGCGCGAACGACGATGTCGATCTGCCGGTCTCCCTGGCGGTAGCGCGAAGCCGTGTCGCCGCGAATCTTGTTCCGCAGCAGCGCCGCCACCTGATTTTCTTCGAGGCCGAGACGGCTCATGCGCAAACGGTCGAAGCGGATTTGCACTTCGGGGTTGCCCAGGCGGGTCGAAGTCTGAATATCGTAAAGCCCCTCGATGCGCTCCAGCCTTTCGGCCGCCAGATTCGCGGCGGCGCGCTGGTCTTCCACTTCGTAGGTGAATATCTCGACTTCCACCGGCGTCTTGAAGCTGAACAGCGTCGGCCGGCTGAAGCGGTGGCTCACTTCCGGGAAGCCGGCAAGCCGCTCGCGAATGCCCTGAATCGCCCGCTCTTCCAACGCTTGCGTCTCGTTCGACCCCGAGACGAAATCGACGAAGCGCCTGAAGTAGCGCGCCGTCCGGCGCGGCCAATCGAGACCCTCGATCCGCTCGTCGGGCTTGGCCATGACCACGTGCAGCGTGCCCACGTTTTCTTCCAGCGTCCCCGATGTGAACTGATTTTTCTGGCTGCCGCCCACGCTGGAAAATACCTTGGCCACGCCGGGGTAGCGCCGCACGCTTTCTTCGAGTTGCAGCATGACCGCGTCGGTCGCTTCGAGCGGCTTGCCGTCGGGCAGTCGGACTTCGAAGGAAAATTCCCCTTGGGTAAGCGGCGGGATCAGTTCCCCTCCCAGGAAACCGGCGGCGACCGCCGACAAGGCAACAGCCGCGGCGACCGCCGCCGAAACCGACGCTTTGCGATCCAACGCCTTTTCCAGCCATTGGGGGTAGGCTTCCGACAAGCGCGCGAACGCGCGGTCGAACCAATCGAGAAACGGCCTCAGCAGGCGGGCGGCGGCCCGTCCGCAAAAACGCAGGCCGCGGCGGATATCGCGCAAGACGATCCGCGGCATGGCCGACAAGCCGAAGCCGACGGCGCTGCCGAGCGCCGCCCAGGCGCCCCCGGAACCGCCCGCCGCCGCGTCCGCTTCCCGCCGCCCGCCGTCGAGCGCCTCTTCCATCTTGAGCTCGAACGCCAGCAGCATCGGGATGAAAGTCAGCGCCACGGCCAGCGAGGCCAGCAGGGAATAGGTGATCGTCAACGCCTGGTCGGTGAAAAGCTGCCCGGCAATGCCCTCAACGAAAACCAGCGGCAGAAAGACCGCCACCGTCGTCAATGTCGAGGCGGTCACCGCCATGCCGACTTCGCGCGTCCCCCGATAGACGGTTTCGGCGAGGCCGGCGCCCGGCTTGCGGTGGCGGTACACCGACTCGAGCACGACGATCGAGTTGTCCACCAACATGCCCACGCCGAGCGCCACGCCGCCGAGCGACATGATGTTCAGGCTGATGCCCGTCTGGTACATCAGCGCAAACGTCGCCATGATCGAAATCGGAATCGACGCGCCGATAATCAACGTGCTGCGCAGGTGGCGCAAGAACACGAACAGCACGAACGTGGCCAGAACGCCGCCGAACAGCGCCGCCTGCAAAACGTTGTCGATGCTCTGCGAGATGAACTCGGCCTGGTCGAAGACGACCGCCGTTTCGACCGACCGCGGAAACGTGCTCTCTTCCCGAACGCGGTCGAGCCGCTCGCGGACGGCCTGCGAAACGGAGACGGTATTGGCGTCCCCTTCCTTGTAAACCGCCATCTCGACGCTCTCGCTGCCGTCGTAGCGGGCAACTATGCCGCGGTCTTTGGCGCCGCGCCACACCCGGGCAACGTCCTGCAGCAGCGTCCTCCGCCCGCCGCTGTCCTGCACGACGATCCGGCGGATATCCTCGACCGTGCGGAATTCGTTGAGCATGCGCACGTTGTAGTTGGCTTCCAGGTCGTAGAGGCTGCCGGCGGCCCGATTCAGGTTTTCCTCCTGCAGAATCGACGTGACCGTCGTAATGGGAATGCCCAGCTCGGCGAGACGCTTCTCATCGACCTCGATGCGAATCTGCTCTTCGCGCCCGCCGGTCACCTTGACCGCGGCCACGCCGTCGAGCGCTTCGAGGCGTTTCTTGAGTTCGCGCTCGGCGATGTCGCGCAGCCGAGCGAGACTCGATTCGCCGTAAACCTGGATGCGCTGGATGGGGTCGTTCGACGGGTCGAAGCGCAGAATGACGGGCTTCTCCACGTCCCGCGGCAACTCGACGAAATCGATCTTTTCGCGGACCTCCATGCCCGCGATGTCCATGTCGGTATCCCAGACGAACTCCAGGACGATCTCCGACTGTCCGGGCCGCGAGGTGGAGCTGATGCGGTTCAGGCCGGAAACGACCGCAACCGTCTCTTCCAACGGGCGCGTAATCAGCGTCTCGATTTCTTCCGGGGCGGCATCCTCATAATCGGTCTGGACGGTGATCGACGGGTAAGAGATATCCGGCAGCAGATTCAGCGCCAAGCGGTCGAGCGAAACCGCGCCGAACAACACGACCGCCACCACGGCCATGAACACGCTGACGGGCCTGCGGATGGCGGTGCGGACGATGTTCATGCGCAGAGCATCCTAGCCGTCGATCGCGCGGGTCTTGTCGCCGTCCTTGAGATTGCCCTGCCCCGCGGTCACCACGCGGTCGCCGGCCTCGACGCCGGAAACGACTTCACAGGCGGCGCCGTCCTGATAGCCCAACTCGACGGCGCGCCTCTCGGCAGCGCCGTCGTTGGCGACGAACACGAAAGTTCCTCCGTCTTCCTCGATGACCGCCTGCTTCGGAATCAGCACGGCGTCTTCGCGCGTGTCCGTTTCGATCTCCACCAGCACGAAGGCGCCGGGGCGGAAATTGGCGTTCGACGGACGCAACTCGGCGGTCACCTTGACCGTGCCCGTAGCGTCATCGACGACGGGGCTGACGCGCACGATGCGGCCTTTGACCCGTTCGCCGCCGTCCGTGCCCAGGCGGATGACGGCCTTTTGGTCGGGTCGCACCCGTTGCGAGTCCTGCTCGGCCAAATGCACGTCGGCGAACAGAGGCGTAAACACGCCTATTTTGAACAACTTGTCGGAGTTGCGCACCGTTTGGCCCAGTTCCACGGTGCGCTCCGTGACGCGGCCCGAAAAGGGCGCGGCGATGCGCGTCCGCGAGATCAGCAGCTTGACCTTGCGTATCTCCGCTTCCAGTTCCTCGATGCGGTGGTTCTGCTGGCGAACCGTCGCCTCCTCGACGCGCCGGTCGTGCAGCAACTCATCGAGGCGGTGCCGCATGGCGGCCACCTCGGTATCGCTGACGAGTCCCTCGGCGAGCGCTTCCTCGTTGCGCTCCAGATCGGCGCGCTGATTGCCGATCTGCGTATCCGCTTTTTCACGGCGGATTTGCGCCGATTCGCGCTGCGCCTTCGTCTGCGCCAAGCGCTGCTGCGCAAGCGCCAGATCGATCTGCAAATCGCGGTCGTCCAGTTGCGCAAGCGAGTTCCCCGAGCGGACGAAGTCGCCTTCCTCCACGGCCACCTCGCGGACAACGCCGTCCGCCTGGCTGGTAATCTCGACCTCGCGCATGGCGCGCAGGTTCGCCGTCGAAACCAGCAAATCGGAAATGGCTCCGCGAACCGCCGGCCGCACCGCGACCGGAATCGCGGCGGCCTCCGCATCCTCTTGCGCGTTTTTGGTTCCGGCTTCGGCCGCGGCATCCGCGCCGTAATGCGCCCAGGCGTAATATCCGCCGCAGCCTGCAACGGCCAGAAACAGCAGGGTCAGGTATGCCTTGACCCGATCGTTCATTCTCGTGTTTCTCCCCTCCCGCGCAACCCTGTGCTGCGGCGTCTCTACAAGGGAATACGCGGAAACCCCGGCGCTTGTTCCCCGTCAAGCGGACGCGCCGCCGATATCGCCCCTGTTATTGAGTTTGACGCAGCCGCCGCCGATTCCGCTGCAAAATTCTTCGCCGGCGGCGTCTCGCGGCCGATTACCGGGGATTTTCCGCCCCGCGCGCGAGCGCCCGGCCGTCGGCCAACAGCCGCTCGCGCAGGCGCGAATACCGCGCCTACAACGCTTCGGGGTAGTCGTAGTTTATGCCGAATGGGTTCATGCCGACGTTGCCGGTCGAGAACGGGCCGTGGTTGTCGGCGCCGGTCTTGGCGTTCGGAATCGGGTCGAAATTTACGGAAAGTTTCGCGCCAACCCGAGCGGAAAACCCTCAACGGCAGTTCGCACTGCGCCGGGCCGCAACCGGCGGCGGCGCCCCTACCGTTCGAAGATCGTCTCGGCGGGCGTGACGGTTACCGACTCGATATCGAGCTTGTAGGCGCCGATGATCTTGTCTTCGGCAACGACGTCGTCCGGCGGCGGCGAAGCGTAGAGCGGCTTGGCGCGCGCGCCGGTTTCGAGCATCCGCCGCATCGCCTGCGCGTCTTTGGTGATGATCACCGCGTCGAGGCCGGTTGCCCGCAGATGTTTCCTGACGGCCCTGTTTACGGCGTCCGCGGTCAGAGCGGCTATCTGCTGCTTGATCCAGCCGTTGAAATCGGGCAGGCCGTAATACCCTGCGTCGAGCGCGTAGCCGAGCGCGCCCGATTGCGTCTGGGTGAGCAGGTTGACGTATTTGCTCAGGAACGCGGCCGTCGCCTTGAAATCTTCCTCTGAAATGCCCTCGCGGATCAGCTTGTCGAGTTCGTAGAGGGCCGTCTTGAGCGCAAACAGCCCGTTTTCGGGAACCACGGGGCGAATCCATATCTGGAAAATCTGCTGACGCCGCCCCAGATTCGGCTCGGGTTCGGTAAGGAACATGCCGCGCGGAAAATACTCGATGTAGGCGTAATCGCCGTAGTTCATGCCGCGAATCTGACGGATGCGCCGGTAGAGCAGGCTCTTGCTGGAGCGGTGCTGCCCGAAATACGACTGCGCCGTCTTGAGCGCCGGCCAGTCGGAATGTCCGCGGTTGACTTCGATCGGGAAGCCCAGCGAAATGAGCGTCGAGCGCGTGTCCTTTTCGACGATATGCACCCGCAGCTTGCCGGGGGGCTGCGGTTCCGGCAGCGCGGGCTTCTCGGGCGCGCCGTCTTCGAGCGCCGCGAAGTCGTTGCGCACCCGCTCGGGGAAGCCCGCGGGGTAGCCGCCGGACAGGCCGATCGTCAGGTTGCCCCGCCGGTAGTTGGCCTTGTAGAAGGCTTTGACGTCTTCGAGCGTCATCGCTTCCAGAGAACGGACAGTACCGGTGTTTTCATGCCCGTAAGGGTGGTTTTCGTAGATCTTGAGGTAGAGGTATTCCTTGCCCAGTTCCTCTTCGTTGTTGGCGCGGAGTCGCACCCGCAGATAGTTGAGCGCCCTGTCTTTGAGCCGCGCGAAATCGTCCTCGCGCCAGCCGGGCTCCAGCAGCATCCCGCGCACGATGCCGTAGTAGGCGTCGAGGTTTTCCACGTGGGTCGTTCCCACGAAAACCGTCATCTCCTTATCGATTTGCGCGGAGACCCCGGCGGCCATCGGAAAGAAGGCGTCGAGGATGTCGTCGTAGCTCATCCGCTGGCTGCCGCCGCCGCTGAGCATCGCCGCGGTCAGCGCGGCCGCGCCCTCTTTGCCTTTCGGGTCGGAGGCCGCGCCCGCGCCAAAGAGGATGCGCAGCGTCACCAGCGGCGACTCCGCGGGCCGCAGCAGCAGCGCCGGCTCGGCGCCGCGCGCCGCGGACGCCCAGGCAAGCGCCGCGGCAAGAGCCGGCGCCGCGGCGCGCGCGAAGAGACGGCTGCGTTTGCCTTCAGTCATCGGCGTTTCCCTTCCCGCCGGGGCGGTGCGTCAACACCGCGACGGTTCGCGCGCCGTCGGTGAAATACTTCCGCGCCATGGCCTGGATGTCGCCGGGCGTGACGCGCGCATAGAGAGCGTAGCGCTTGTTGACCGTTTCCGGATCGCGGCGCAGGCTCAGGTAATGGGCGAGCGTGTCGGCAATGGCCTCGGTGCTGTCCATGGCCAGCGCGAAACGGTAGCGCAGATGCGATTTGACGGCCTCCAGTTCGTCCGCCGGAACGGGGGTGTTCTTCAGCCCCTCGAACGTCTCCATGATTTGCTCTTCGACGTAGCCGATATCGGCTGCGTCCTTGACGCGGGCGATCACCGCGAAGGGGTACGGGTCGCGGTGGTCGGGGTAACTGGGCATGACCGCATCGACCTTCTGCTCTTCGATGACCAGCTTCTTGTAGAGAGCCGAGTTTTCGTCGAAAGCATGGAATGAGATCACGTCCATCGCGGCGGAATCGATCGAGTCGTCGTCGTAGGCCGGGCCGAGGAACGAAACGGCCAACAGCGGCAGCGTCGGCGCCTGGAAGTCGAGCTCGACCCGTTTCGCTTCGGCCGGCGGAGGCTCGACCGGGATGTCGGCCCGGTAGCCGCCGCGCTCCCATTGCCCCCAGTGCTTCTCGACCATGGCCCGCGCGGCGCCGAAATCGACGTCGCCGGCAACGATGATCGTGGTGTATTCGGGGCGGTAGTAGCGGTCGAAAAATTGCAGCCCGTAGTCGTACATCGCCGGCATGTTTTCCACGTCTTCGATGAAACCCATCGTCGTGTGCCTGTAGGTGTGCGCCGTGAAAACCGCGGCGCGCAGTCCCTCGTCCAGCTTGCGGAAGGGGTTGGCGAAGTTCTTGTTGTATTCGCTCAACACCGCGCGGGTTTCGGTCTTGAACGTCTCTTCGCTGTACTCGAGATTCTGAAAACGGTCGGCCTCGAGCGCGAGGATGCTTTCAAGGTCTTCTTTGGCGAACGTAGCGTGATACACGGTGCGGTCGTCGGAGGTGTAGGCGTTGGTCGAGGCGCCGGCGGCCTCCATCGCGGCCTGCCACGCCTCGGGCGGGTTCTTCTCGGTGCCGCGGAACATCATGTGCTCGAAAAGGTGGGCGAACCCCGAGCGCCCCGGCTCGACCTCGTTGCGCGAGCCGACGTTGACCGCGATGTAGAGCGAAACGATGTCCGGGTAGCCGGAATCGACGGTGACCAGACGCAGGCCGTTGGCGAAATCGTGGACTTCGTGCGCGTAGGGAAAGATGGGCGGCGCGTCCGCCGGCCCCGTTCCGCACGACGCGGCAAACAGGGCGGCGGCGCCGGCCAACGCTGCCGCTCGATGGGCTTTCATGAGCAATCTCCGCTGAAACCTCTCATGCTACCGAAATCAACGCCCGTTTTGCGCCGCGTTGCGTGCTCCGCCGCCCTCCGCCGGCATGCGGCGCGGCTTTTGATAGAATGAGCGGCAGTGGCTGTTCTGCGCAAGGTTTTCGACGCTTTTTCTATCCATCGCCCGCGCGTTTCCGTCTGCCTGCTGGCGGCCGCCCTCGCGGCGCCGGGCGCCGAGTGGCCGAATTGGCGCGGCCCGAACGCCGACGGCGTTTCGGACGAGACCGGGCTGCCCGCGCAATGGTCGCCCGAAGGCGAAAACCTGCTCTGGAAAGCGCCTTACGGCAGCCGCGCGACGCCGATCGTCCTCGATGGCCGCGTCTGCGTGATCCGCCTCGCCGAGCCGGACAACGCCGCCAAATGGCAGGAGCAGGTCGTCTGCCTCAACGCGGACACCGGCGAAGAGGCATGGGAATACCGCTTCAACGTCTTCCAGACCGATATTCCGCACCACCGCGTCGGCTGGGCGAGTCTGGTCGGCGACCCCGAGACGGGCAACGTTTACGCGCACGGCGTCGAGGGCATGGTCATCGCTTTCGACCCCCAAGGCAACGTGCTCTGGGAACGCGCGACCACGCAGGAAGTCGGGCGCATTTCCGGTTTCGGCGGCCGCACCGTGAACGGCGTGCTCGACGGCGATTTGCTGCACGTCAACTTCCTCTCGGCCGGTTGGGGATCGACCTTCATCCCGCGCCACCGCTTCTACGCCCTCGACAAGCGCACCGGCGAGACGGTATGGCTCTCCACGCCCGGCAACGCCCCTTACGATACGACCTACTCCGTGCCGGTCGTGCATGAAATCGACGGCGAGCGCCTGCTCATCGCGGGCAACGGCGACGGCGGCATCTATGCCTTGCAGGCCGCCACGGGCAAAAAGGTCTGGGCGTTCCCCATGTCGAAGCGCGGCATCAATTCGTCGGTCGTCGTGGACGGCAATATCGTTTACGCTTCGCACAGCGAAGAAAACATCGACGAGAGCACGGCCCTGGGCAGGCTGACGGCGCTCGACGCCGCGGACGTATCCGACGGCAAGCCGCGGCAGTTGTGGATGATCGACGGCTTTACCGGCGGCTACGCCTCGCCGGCAATCCGCAACGGCATCCTCTACCACGTGGACAACTCGGCCAATCTCATCGCCTTCGACGGCAAAAACGGCAAACAGCTCTGGCTCGAAAATCTGGGCATCGCCCAGAAAGCCTCGCCCGTGATCGGCGACGGCAAGCTGTACGTTGCCGACGTGGACGGCAAATTCCACATCTTCAAGCTCAACGGCCGCAATCCGCCCGAAAAGCTCGACCTCGACGAGTTCAAAAATCCCGACGGCAGCGCCACGCAGATCAACGGCTCGCCGGCCATCGCCGCGGGGCGGGTCTATTTCGCCACCAACAACGACCTGTACTGCATCGGCGAAAAGGGCTCCGGCGGCCAAGCGGCGCGCGCAGCCGCGGCCGCTCCGGCGAAAGCGCCCGCCGGGGCGGCGCCGGCTCTCGTGCAGGTGACCCCCGCCGAAATCAATCTGCGGCCCGGCGGCAAGGTGCAGTTCACCGCCCGCACGTTCGACGCCAAAGGCCGCCCGATCGGCGCGGCCGCGGCGCAGTGGTCGCTCGAAGGCGCGCTCAAGGGCAGCGTGAGCGCCTCGGGACTGTTCGAGGCAAGCAGCGATTTCCCCCAAGGCGGGCTCGTCGCCGCAACGGTCGGCGGCCTCAAGGGCGCCGCCCGCGTCGCCGTGCGGCCGGCCTCCGGGTTTGCCGAAGATTTCTCGCGCTACGAAGCGCAAAGCGTTCCCGACGGCTGGTCCGCAGCGCGCGGACGCTTTCAGGTCGTCGAAACCGACGGCGAAAAAATGCTGCGCAAGCCGTCGGGCAACCCGCGAAGCTGGCGCACGACGGTTTACGTGGGCGACACGCGCCAGAAAAATTACGAGGTCGAGGTCGAGGCGATGTCCAAAGAGTCCCGCCGCCGCATGGCCGACGTCGGCCTCGTCTCGCACCGCTACACGCTGGCGCTGATGGGCAACGCCCAGACCCTGATGATCCGCACCTGGCTGTCGGAACTCGAGCGCTTCTCGAAGGAAATCGATTTCCCCTGGGACCCCGACGTCTGGTACCGCATCAAGCTGCGCGTCGAGCCTTCCGCCGACGGCAGCGCCGCGGTTCGCGGCAAAGTCTGGGAAAAAGGCAAGCCGGAACCCGACGCCTGGACCATCGAAGCCGTCGATGCGCTCGGACACGGCCGCGGCAGCCCCGGCATCTACGGCTATTCCTCCGCCGATATCTACTACGACAACCTGAAAGTTACGCCTTTCGGCAACTGACCCCGCAAAAAACTCCCGCGGAAAGGAATCGAATCCCCATGCTCACCGCCCGTCTTTCGCTCGCCGTTTCCCTTGCCGCGGCCCTCGCCGCCCCGCTTGCCGCCGCCGATTGGCCGATGTGGGGCGGCGATGCCGACCGCAACATGGTCTCGACCGAATCGGGCATCCCGCGCACCTGGGACGTCAAGAAAAAAACGAACGTCAAGTGGGTCGCCGAGATCGGCTCGCAATCCTACGGCAACCCGGTCGTCGCCGAGGGCAAGGTCTATCTCGGCACGAACAACGAGTTGCTGCGCGACCCCGAGCAAGACGGCGACCGCGGCGTCGTCATGGCCTTCAACGAAGCCGACGGCAAGTTCCTCTGGCAAATCACCCACCCCAAACTCGCCGCAGGCCGCGTGAACGACTGGCCCGAGCAGGGCGTCTGCTCTTCGCCCGCGGTCAAAGACGGCCTGGTTTATTACGTCTCCAACCGGGCGGAGATCATGGCGCTCGACGCCGAAGGCTTCATCGACGGCGAAAACGACGGCCCGTTCCAGGACGAGGAGCACACGTCCGAAACCGACGGCGATATCGTCTGGAGCTTCGACATGTACAACGACCTGGGCGTTTTCCCGCACAACCTGGCCGCCACCTCGCCCCTGATCGTGGGCGATATCCTCTTCGTCAGCACCTCGAACGGCGTCGATGAAAGCCATGTGAACATCCCTTCGCCGCGGGCGCCCAGCTTCCTCGCTCTCGACCGCATGACCGGGGAAGTCCTGTGGGAAGACCGCTCGCCCGGGCGCAACATCCTGCATGGTCAGTGGTCGTCCCCCGCCTACGGCGAAATCGGCGGCAGGAAACAGGTGATCTTCGCCGGCGGCGACGGCTGGCTGTACAGCTTCGTTCCCGAAAACGGCGAGTTGATCTGGAAGTTCGACGCCAACCCCAAGGAATCCGAATGGAAACAGGGGCGCGGCGACCGCAACAACATCATCGCCACGCCGGTCGTCCACGAGGGCATCGTCTATATCGCCGTCGGACAAGACCCCGAGCACGGCGAAGGCGTGGGGCACCTGTGGGCGGTGGACGCCTCCGGCTCCGGCGACGTGACCGAGAGCGCCGTAGTCTGGCATCATCCCTTCCGCCGCACCATCTCAACCGCCGCCATCGGCGGCGGCATCGTTTACGCCGCGAATTTCTCCGGCTTCCTGCACGCGCTCGATCTCCAATCGGGCAAGCTGCTCTGGGAGTACGACATGCTGGCGGCGGTGTGGGGCTCCCCCTACATGGTTGACGGCAAGGTCATGATCGGCGACGAGGACGGCGATCTCTCGGTGCTCAAGGCCGGGCGCGATATGGAAGTGCTCTCGGAAATCAACTTCGGCAACACCATCTACTCGACGCCGGTGGCGGCCAACGGCACGCTCTACATCATGACCCGCTCGCACCTGTACGCCATCGCCGAATAACGGCGCCCGCCCCTCTTCGTTCAGCGGCGCCGCCCCGTTCAGCGGCCCCGCGCCGTTTCCGCGCCGCCGCCCTTGTAGTATCCTGCGAAACTCATGCCTACCGGATCGGAGCTTTTCGTTCGCAGTCTGAAAAGCCAGGGCGTCCATACGCTCTTTACGCTCGTCGGCGACCATCTCAACGACGTTTTGCAGGTTGCGGCGCGCGAAGGGATGCGCATTTTCGATACGCGCCACGAGTCCGCCGCCGTGCATATGGCCGACGGCTGGAGCCGCATGACCCGCAAGCCGGGCGTCTCGATCGTCACCGGCGCCCCCGGCCACACCAACTCGATCACCGGCATCGCCACCGCCGCGGCGACGGCATCGCCCATGCTGGCCGTCAGCGGCATGAGCTCCTCGCAGGCGCGCGACCGCAACGCTTTCCAGGATCAGGACCAACTCAAGCTCGTCCAGGGCATTGCCAAATACGCCGCCGCGCCCGCCCAGGCGGGACAGATTCCCTTCCACGTCAAGCGCGCCTTTCTCGAAATGCGCAACGGACGTCCCGGCGTCGCCCATCTGAGCATCCCCGTCGATCTGTTCAAACAGTCGGTCGAGGCGCACTACCCCGTGCCCGAAGAGCCGATCGAACCGCGCCGCCCGGGCCCCGACGGCCGCGATTGCAGCCGCGTCATCGACCTGCTGCGCGCGGCGCGGCGGCCCGCGGTCATCGCCGGCGCCGGCGCCTGGTGGTCGGGAGCCGGCGCCGAGTTGCAGGCGTTCATCGAAGCCGCCGATATCCCGCTCTTCACCATCAGCCTGGCCCGCGGACTGGTGTCCGACGATCACCCGCTCTGCTTCGGCTACGCCGACGCTACGCTCAACCGCGGCGCGGAAACCGCGCTGCGCCAAGCCGATCTGGTCATCGTCATCGGCAAGCGCATCGACTACCGCCTGCGCCTCGGCGGCGCGCAGCTTTTCCACGACGAAGCCAGGTTCGTACAGGTCGATATCTGCGGCGAGGAGCTGGGCTTGAACCGCCGCCTGGAAGTCGGCATTCCCGCCGACGCCAAAACGACGCTGGCGGCGCTGACCGAATCCCTGCGCGGCGCCGCAGCGGCGCCCGACCGCGCCGACTGGCTCGCCGAAGTCCGCCGCGGCTGCGACGCCTACGCCGCCGAAGTCGCCGCGTTGACCGCCAAGCCGAGCGACCCGATGCACCCGCTGCATCTGTACCGGGAACTCAAAGACAGGATGCCGCCGGACGCAACGATCTGCTGGGACGGCGGCGATTTCGTCCACTGGGGCCGCTACGCGCTGCGCGCCCGCCGGCCGGGCCGCTGGATGCGCCTCGGCGCGCTGGCCGGGCTGGGCGTAGGGCTGCCCATCGGCGTCGCCGCCAGGATTCTGCGCCCCGATTCCCCTTCCGTGGTCATCACCGGCGACGGCTCCGTCGGTTTCTACATCGGCGAATTCGACACCGCGGTGCGCTTCGGCCTGCCGCTCGTCATCATCGTCGGCAACGACGGCGGCTGGGGCATCGAACGCGAGTTGCAGCAGGGCTTCTACCCCGACGCGCCGACCGTCGCCTGCGAACTGCGCCGCACCCGCTACGATCTGGTCATGAAGGGCTTCGGCGGCGACGGCGAGCGCGTCACCCGCCCCGAACAGTTGCCCGCGGCCATCGACCGCGCGTTCCGCAGCGAGGTGCCCTTCGTGCTCAACGTCGAGATCGCCGGCGCAGGCTCGCCCTTCACCCAATACCAGTTGCGCAACCTGCGCAAATAACCCGCCCAATAACCTGCCCGATAACCCATACAGTGACGCCCGCCTTCCTGCCCCGCGCGCGCGCCGCGCTGACGGCGCTCGTTTCCGCGCCCCTGCTCGTCTTCGCCTCCCTGCTCGCGCCGGCCGTTCCGGCAGCCGCGCAAGCCCCCGCCCGCTACCTGCCTCCGGTCGAACAACTGCCCCGCGCGGTTCCGCCGCAGCCCGTGGACTTCAACCACAAGCTGCACGCCGCGGCGAAGATCGCCTGCCTCGATTGCCACCCGGGAGCCGAGGCGAAAGAACGCGCCGGACTGCCGCAGCGCGAACAATGCATGCTCTGCCACGCGGCGATTGCAGCCGACCGCGCGGAAGTCCGCAAACTCGCCGCCCTGCCCGCCGAGGCGAAAATCCCCTGGCGGCGCGTTTACCGCGTCCCCGACTTCGTGTTCTTCAGCCACCGCAGCCATGCCGCGGCCGCGATAGGCTGCGACCGATGCCACGGCCCGGTCGAAACCCGCGAAACGCTGGCGCAGGAAATTTCCACCAACATGATCGCCTGCATGAACTGCCACGCCGACCGGCAGGCCTCGAACGAATGCTTCCTCTGCCACGACCTCGGACAGTAAAGCCCCGCCCGCAACAATTTCGGCCCGTCCCGCAAATTCAGGGAAAGAAATCGGCCGGCGGGCTATGAGGACATATCGATCGACCGGCGAATCGCGGCGATCCATTCCCGGCGGAAACCTTCGTCGTCGTCTCTCGACCAGGGAACCGTTGCGCAGTGATTGGTATCGCAATCTCTCTCTATATTCTCAATGGATTCCTTGAATCCAATATCCTGCATTACTTCCCTTTCTCCGTCTTCCCCATTTCAGTTGTCTTCCGCAATTCCCGGATAGCCGAGAGCTGGATTTTTCCCATCTCTCGACATTCTGGTTGTCAGCGCCGTAGGCTTCATGACATCTTGTCGGCTTCATCGTTTTTGTTCGCCAAGTTGAGCGCCAGCAACTCCCGCAGCGCTTCGTCGTCGGAGATATCGGCGGGCCAGCCGTAGGCGGCGGCTACGGCGGCATCGAGGGCGGCATGGGCGTCGGCGAGCCATTGCGGGCGGGCGTTGTAGAGGTTGGTGAGCGTGCGCTTCCTGAGTTGCTGCGCGGCATCCTCGTTGCGGGGTACGGGGCGCCGCGGGTAGCCGGGCGCCGGTTCGTCCGCCCATTCCGTCCATTCGGGCGGGTTGAGCCAGCGGCCGCGCAGTTCAACCAGCCGCCGCGCGGCCGCGGCGATGGCGTCGGCGCGCGGTTCGCCGGCATAGACGGCCGCGGGAACATCGGGCGTCAGCCCCTCGGGGAAAGGGAAGGTCTCGAAGGTAGTGGTCGGCGTGTAGCGCGGACGATCTTCCAGACTGGTTCCGAGACGCAACGACCATGCTTCATGGAAGCGGCTGTGCAGGATGCCGAAAACCGTGTCGTCGTCGCGGGCGATGACGATCAGTTGGCAATCGGGATAAATCCGGGCGTCAAGCCATACGAACAGTCGGTGCTTGGCGACGCGCGGCGTGGCGATGTATCGGGACAATACTCCGATACGCTCGAACATGGTCTGTCCCGACCGATCATGCCGCCACCAATAATTCCGCAAATCAGCGCGCTTGTTCAGATTTCTTATAGGATATACCTGTTTCAGGACATAAGAAAACGGCTCTTCGTAAAGCGCGGCATCGATTTCGCTCGATTCATGCCCAAAGTCGATAATCCATTTACCGGCAGGGCGGCGTGTCACGTCCATACCGTTGAACCACGGCTTGAGTACGTCGCCGTTCGATCTTCCATTCGGATTTGCAGGGAGTCGCAGCCAGTCCCGCGCCAAATTGCCCGAAATATCGAAACTGCCCTTTTTGTAACCGCCGATAAACGTTGTGTGCTTATTCTTTGGCAGCTTCCCCGCTACCGTAAGATCGGCAGTCCCGGCGGTAAGGTCAGCGCTGATCCGCGATACCCTGTTTCCATCCAGGCGTGTGGGCAAGCCGGCGTTCTTGCAAGTAAAACAGATCAGCGAGACGCGCACGGCGGCCCCATCAACCACCCAGGGTTCGTCCTCCCAAGCATCGAAGATGACGCCATGTTCGACAATCCGGTCGAGCACGACGCGGTTTTTCCCTCCTCGGATCGAGTTCGTGGCGACGAGACCGGCACGAGCGATCTTGCCTTCGGATACGAGTTTCTCGGCCTTGTGGAACCAATAGCAAACGAGATCGGCAAACGCAGGAACGGACTTCTTGTAAAGCCTGTGAAGGTTGTCGATGTAACCATCGCCAAGAATTCCACGCATGGGAGAATATCCCAGAAACGGCGGGTTGCCGATGACGACATCGGCTTCGGGCCATGCGGGTTCCGCGCCTTCGGGGGTCAGGATTGCGTCGCGGCATTCGATGGTGTCCAGCGGCTTGAGGATCGGGTCGCGCGAGCCGATGAATCCGTTGCGGCGCATCCATTGGATTTCGCCGACCCACACCGAGACGCGGGCCAACTCGGCGGCGTAGGGGTTGATCTCGATGCCTTTGACGTTGGCCGGGCCGACCGCGGGGAACGCTTTCTGCAAGCCCATCGCCTCAGCTTCCAATTGCACCCGCCGCTCCAGATCCTTGAGCGCCTGCAGCGCGAGATAGAGGAAGTTGCCCGAACCGCAGGCCGGGTCGAGCACGGTGAAGCCGAGCAGCCGGTCGAGGAAGGCGCGCAGCATTTTTTCGGCCCGCGCGCGCTGCCGCGTTTGCGCGGCTTTCGATTTGCCGGCGTCCGCTCGCTGCAGGCAGGCGGCGATCCCGGCCTTGGCCGTTTCCCATTCGGCAAGCAAGGGGCGGACGACCACCGGCTCGACGAGCAGCATGATCTTGTCGCGGTCGGTATAGTGGGCGCCAAGCTGTGTGCGCTTGTCCGGGTCGAGTCCGCGCTCGAAGAGCGTGCCCAGAATCGAAGGGTCGATCTCCGACCAGTCGAGCTTCGCCGCTCGGAGCGCCGTTTCGATATCGGCTCTCTCCAGGGGAAGGGTTTCGTCGTCGGCGAACAGCCCGCCGTTGAACCGCTCGACCTGCTCGAAACCGACCCGTCCGCCCGCGGCCATGGCGCGGAACAGGTCGCCGGTCATCGCGGCGAACTCCTGAGGATGCTTGCGCGCCTGTTCCAGCATGCGCGTGAACATGCCGCCGGGCAGCAGGCCGACGTCCTCGGCGAACATGCAGAACACCAGCCGGTTGACGAAACGCGCGACCGCCTGCGGTTCATGGCCGCGTTCGCGCAAGGTTTTCGCCAGCGCAGCGAAAGCCTGCGCCGCGCGTTCGGTGAGCGCCTGCCGGCTCTCGCCGGGCTTCAGCCGCTCGGGGTCGGACATCGCCCATTTGAGCGCGTCGCGGTTGGCCGCGTCCTCGAGGGCGTCCAACTCGAACTCGTAGGTCTTGCTGACGCTGTTGGTCCAGTTGGTGCGGATGCGGAACCGCGCCATGTCCGAGACGATCAGCAGCGGCGGGTTTTCCAGAGCGAGCGCGTACTGGCGGAGTTGGCGGAAGGCCGCATCCAGGTCGGCGTGCTTGCCCTTGTACTCCCAGGCGAAGCAGTGCCGCTTCCAGACGTCGGCCCAGCCGTCGCCGCCCGTGTCCTTGCGCGCGCCGCGCTCGAAGCAGTAGCGTTCGCCGGTCGGGTCGTCTTCGGCCGGCGTCGGTTCGCCGAGCAGCCGGCACAGGTCGATGAAGTGCTCCTGCGCAGCCGAGCGCTCTTTCAACTCCGACGCCCGCCACTTGGCGATGAACTCCCTTGGCGTCACGGCGTTGCCGGCAGCCGGGACTCGCCCCGGTACGGTTCTTTCGTCAATACTCAAACGACTGCGGTTCCCGGTCCGCGCCGCTCCCGGCAAGCGGGAGCGCAAGCAAATCATCATCGCAAATGCCGGAGCCGGGCGTACGAGCGGGCGGGGAAATGAGCCGTTCTTCTGCGGACAGCCGCCGAAAAACTTCCGGTCATGGAATGCCGCCCGCCGCGGCAAGCGTCTTCGCCGGCGGCGCATCGGCGGCGATGGCGGCCGACGCCCCGCCCGCAACAATTTCGGCCCGTCCCGCAAATTCAGGGAAAGAAATCGGCGCCCCGCGCGTTTCTATTCATGGAAGGAGCAGAGACCGGGCTGCCGATATATACTTGAAGCAATCCGGGAAAACGGAAATGGACTGGTGGATCTGGATCGTTGCGGGGTTGCTGCTGTTCGGAATCGAGATGGCGGCCGGAACCACGTTTTACGTGATATTCTTCGCCCTCGGCGCCCTGCTCGTCGGCTTCCTGCAAGCCGTCGGCCTCGCCGGCCCGCTCTGGCTCCAGACGATTCTGTTCGCCGTGCTGTCCGCGGCGGCGCTGGCCGTCTTCAGGCGTCCGCTGTTCGACCGCATCCGCGGAGGAACCGCGCGCCGCAGCGTGGACGACGTGACGCGCGAGACCGCCGTCGCCGTCGAAGCCATCGAGCCGGCCGCGAGCGGCAAGGTCGAACTCCGCGGGGTTCCCTGGAACGTCCGCAACGTCGGCGATCATGCGATCCCCGCCGGCGGCAAATGCGCCATCGAAAAAATCGACGGCCTGACATTGTGGGTCCGCGCGGAGTAACGTCCGCGCAGAAAAGAGAGGAATACCGATTATGGATATCGGCGGTTTGATAGTTGCCGCGTTGCTGGCCGTCATGGCCTTTGTCGTCTTGTCGAAGATTGTCGTCGTCGTTCCGCAGCAGAACGCCTACATCGTCGAGCGCCTGGGGCGTTTCAGCGGCATCCTGGAACCCGGGTTCCACATCCTCATGCCCTTCGTAGATGTCATCCGCTACCGCCACTCGCTCAAGGAAGCGACGATCGACATCCCCGAGCAGGTCTGCATCACGCGCGACAACGTCCAGGTGGCCGTCGATGGGGTTCTCTACCTCAAGATCATGGACCCGGAACGCGCCTCCTACGGCATCGCCAACTACATCTTCGCCATCACTCAGCTTGCCCAGACGACGCTGCGCAGCGAAATCGGCAAGATCGTGCTCGACCGCACCTTCGAGGAGCGCGGCGCCATCAACGCCCAGATCGTCGGCGAGCTCGACAACGCCACGGCGCCTTGGGGCGTCAAGGTGCTGCGTTACGAAATCAAAAACATCACGCCCCCGCGCGACGTGCTCGACGCCATGGAAAAACAGATGCGCGCCGAACGCGAGAAACGGGCGACGGTGCTCGAATCCGAGGGCTTCCGCGACTCGGCGATCAATCAGGCCGAAGGCGAAAAGCAGAAAGTCATCAAGGAATCCGAAGCCACCCGCCTGAAACGGATCAACGAGGCCGAAGGCCAGGCCCAGGCCATCGAAACGGTCGCCCGCGCAACGGCGGCGGGCATTCGCGAAGTCGCCGACGCCATCTCCCAGCCGAACGGCCTGGAGTCCGTGCAAATGCGCGTTGCCGAGCAGTACGTGCGCGAGTTCGGCAACTTGGCCAAGGCCAACAACACCATGATCCTGCCCGGCAACCTGACCGACATCGCCGGAACCGTCGCCGCCGCCATGAAAGTGATCGAACGCAAATAGCCCCCGAGTGAGGCTGCGCCCCGGGCGGATAATTCTCTCGTTGGCGGAGGCTGCCTGTTGAGCCGCGCCTCCGTGCTGTGCTACCTTGCAGTTTGCGAAGGGTTTTCTCATGCAAGCCTTGGGACTGATCGAAACGAAGGGCCTGATCGGCTCGATCGAAGCCGCCGACGCGATGGTCAAAGCGGCGAACGTGACGCTGGAAGACAAGGAATACATCGGCGCCGGATTCGTCACCGTAACCTGCCGCGGCGACGTGGGCGCGGTCAAGGCCGCCACCGACGCCGGGGCGGCGGCGGCCCGCCGGGTGGGCGAGTTGATCGGCGTTCACGTCATTCCGGCCCCGCACGGCGACGTGGAGCCGATTCTTCCGAAACCGAACGGCAAGTAAGCCAAGCAGATGCTCGAAGACAGCGATCTGCGCTCGATCCAGGAAGTCCGCGCGAAAATCGAGGCGGCTTACCAGGCGTCCCTGCAATACGCCTCGTACAGCCAGGAACAGGTCGATGCGATCGTCGATCGCATGGCGGCGGTTGCCCGCGCCAACTCCGAATCTCTGGCGCGCATGGCGGTCGAGGAGACCGGCTACGGCAACGTCAGGGACAAGATCGCCAAGAACCTGCTCAACTCCGACCTGCTGCACCAGAAGATCGCTCCGCTGAAAACCATCGGCGTGTTGGCCGAGAAGCCGGAAGAGGGCATTACTGAAATCGCCGTGCCGGTCGGCGTCGTGGCCGCCGTGCTGCCGACGACGAATCCGACTTCGACGGCGTTCTACAAATGCCTGATCGCGCTCAAGGCGGGCAACGCCATCGTCTGCAGTCCGCACCCGCGGGCGCGCAAGTGTACCTGCGAGACGGTGCGCCTGCTGGCCGAGGCCGCCGAGGCCGCCGGCGCGCCGCAAGGCCTGATCCAGTGCGTCAACGAAGCGACCATCCAGGGCACGAACGAATTGATGCGCCACAGGCGCACCGGGGTCATCCTTTCGACCGGCGGGAGCGGCATCGTCAGGGCGGCGTATTCCAGCGGCAAGCCGGCCATCGGCGTCGGGCCGGGCAACGTTCCCGTGCTGATCGACGATTCCGCGGATATCGAAAAGGCCGCGGCGTCAGTCGTGGACGGCAAATCGTTCGACTTCGGCACCGTTTGTTCGAGCGAGCAGACGATCGTGGTCAACGAGCGCCGCCGCGAGCAGGTCTGGGCCGCGCTCGAGGCCAACCGCGCGCACCGCTGCAACGCCAAGGAAACGGCCCGCTTGGAAAAGCTGCTGCTGACCGCGGATTTCCGCATCAACCCCGATTGCGTCGGCCAATCGCCGCAAAAGATCGCCGCAATGGCCGGATTTTCGGTGTCGGACGAAACGCGTATTCTGGTCGTCGAGATCGAGGGCGTGGGCCGCGGGCATCCGTTGTCGGCGGAAAAACTCTCGCCGGTGCTTTCGATCTACTTCGTCAAGACGTTCGATGAAGCGGTCGAGGCCTGCGTGGGCGTTTTGAACTTCGGCGGGCGCGGGCATACCTGCGTCATCTATTCCAACGACGAAGGGCGCATCATCGAGTACGGCCGCCGCGCGCCGGCGTTCCGCGTGTTGGTCAACACTTCGGCGCCGCAGGGGTCGACGGGCATTACCACCGGCGTATTCCCGGCCATGACGCTGGGCTGCGGCGCGGCCGCCGGCAACTCGACCGGCGACAACGTTGGGCCGATGCATCTGCTGCACGTGAAGCGCATCGCCCGCCGCATCCGCTCGCCCGAGGAAGCGTTTCTCAGCCCCGAGGCCAAGAGATACTTCGCCGGGGAGTCGTCGGCGGAAGCCGGCGCCGCGCCCCCGGCGCAGGCAGGGGTCGCCGCCCGCGTCGATGCGTATCTGGCGGACCGCGGCCTGGCCCAACGGCTTTCGCCGCCGCCCGCGGCGGACCCTTCGCCGGCCGCCGTCGTCGTGGACCGTTTCCTGTCGGGCAGGAAGGGAACGCCCTCCGGGCAAGGGGCGCCGGCGGCGACTGCCGGGCAGGCCGCCGCGGAACCGGTTTCGCCGCCCCCCCCCGCGCCGGTCGTGCGCCCCGTCTCGTTCGTTTGCGAGAGCGACGTGCGCAAGGCGCTCGCCGGAGGGGCGAAGATCTACATCGCCAAGCGCACCATCGTCACGCCGGCGGCGCGCGACCTCGACGCGGACGGCGGCGTGCTCGTGCAAACGGAGTCATGAAGCGGAATCGCTGGGTTTGCCGCCCGCATGATTCCGCCGCGGTCGAGAAGATCCGTTCGGATCACGACGTTTCCCCCCTGATGGCGCGCCTGCTCGCCCAACGCGGCATCGAAGACGTCGACGGCTTCCTGCAGCCCGGCCTTGCGGCGCTTCACGACCCGTTTCGCATGTCGGGCATGCGCGCCGCCGTGGAGCGCATCCGCCGAGCGCTGGCCAACCGCGAGCGCATCCTCATTTATGGCGACTACGACGTGGACGGCACGACCGGCGTCGTCCTGCTGAAAACCGCCGTCGAACTGCTGGGCGGCATCGCCGACTTTCACGTCCCGCACCGCATTCAAGAGGGCTACGGGATGCGTTCCGAGGTGATCGACCGAGCGGAGCGCGGCAACGTGCGGCTGGTGATCAGCGTCGATACGGGCATCCGCGAAAAAGAAGTCGTGGATCATGCCCGCAAGATCGGCATCGACGTGATCATCACCGACCACCATTTGCCGGAAGATGAAGTCCCGCGGGCGCTGGCCGTGCTCAACCCCAACCAACCCGGCTGCTCTTACCCGGAAAAGCGCCTTTGCGGCGCGGGCGTCGCTTTCAAGCTGATCCAGGCGCTGCTCGCCGAGGCGGGCTGGGAAGAGGCGAAGCGAAGAGCGGTTCTCGTTTCGATGTTGAAGATCGTGGCCGTCGCAACGATCGCCGACATGGTTCCCCTGCTGGGCGAGAACCGCGTTTTTGTCCGCATCGGGCTGGAAGGGCTGCGGCGGCCGGCGTCGCCGGGATTGAAGGCGCTGCTCGCCGCGGCCGGTTTGCCGGACAAGGAAGAGATCGGCGCCGGCGACGTCGGCTTTCGCGTCGCGCCGCGCATCAACGCCGCGGGCCGCATGGACCACGCCAAAGATATTGTCACGCTGCTGACTACCCGCGACGAAAGAGAAGCGGAAGACATCGCCAGGCGGCTCGACGAGTTGAACAGCGAGCGCCGGCGCGCCGAGAGCGAAGTGGTGGACGCCATCGAAGAACAGCTTGACGGCGAGGGCGGGGATGTTCCGTTTATCGTCGTAGCCGGCGAGGGATGGCATCCGGGCGTGATCGGCATTGCCGCCAGCCGCATCGTCGAGCGCTATCACCGCCCCACTCTGGTGCTGAGCGTCGATGCGCAAAGCGGCATGGCCGCCGGGTCGGCGCGCAGCATCGCGGCGTTTCACATGCTCGAAGGCTTCGAATCGGCCGCGGCGATTTTCGAGCGCTTCGGCGGCCACAAGCAGGCCGCCGGCTGCACGGTAGCGGCCGATCGGGTGGATACGCTGCGCGATGCGCTGAAAAAACACGCGGCAAGCGTGCTCAGCGACGAAGACCTGACGCCCTCGATCCATCTCGACGGCGATTTGCCGTTTACGGAAATCAACGACGGCGCCATGAAAGAGATCGCGAACCTGAAACCGCACGGTCTGGGCAACCCGACGCCGGTATTCCGCGCCCGCAACGTGGTCGTCAAGACGCAGCCCAGGGTCATCAAAGAGAGCCATCTCAAGCTGCAAGTCGCGGACGACGACCGCAGCTTCTACTCGATCGGCTGGCGCATGGCCGAGCAAGGCGACGAAATCGGCGTCGGCGTCGGCAAGCGCCTCGACCTGGCCTTCACCGTCGAACCGGATACCTGGTGGGGCGGTTGGCGCCTCAACCTGCGGGACTTCCGTCCGGGCGGCGCGGATTCCCCGTGAACGAGCGGCTTCCCGTGGTCGTCGTGCTCGACCGGGTGCGCAGCGCCTACAACGTCGGGGCGTTCTTCCGCAACGCCGACGGCGCCGGCGTCTCGAAACTCGTGCTCACGGGCTACACCGCGCGTCCCCCGCATCCCGGCATCGCCAAGACCGCGCTGGGCGCCGAGCAGCGAGTCGCTTGGGAGTACCGCCGCGGTCCGCTGGAGGCTGTGCGCTCGCTCAAAAAGCAGGGCTATCGGCCGGCCGCGGTGGAAACCTCGGCGCATGCGCAAGACCTTTTCGAATGGAGCCCGCACTTCCCGGCCGCGGTGATTTTCGGCAACGAAGTGGAAGGAATCGGGCCGGAGTTGGCCGCCGAATGCGGCGACTTGGTGCGCATTCCCATGCTGGGCGTGAAGCAATCGCTGAACGTGGCCGTGGCCGGCGGGATCATAATGTACGAATTGCTTCGCAAGTATCGAAGCCGGTCGTGACGCGGCCGCCGCGCCGCGCGCGAAATCTCTGCCGTGCGCATCGCCCTCGACGCCGCTCCGCTGCTGACGCCGACCGGCGGCATTCGCCGCTATACGGTCGAGTTGGCGCTTGCGCTTGCCGAGACCGACCCGGGCGGCGAAATCTTCCTGGTCGGCGACCGGCCGGCCGCGCTGCCCGAGCGGCTGCGGGCGCGGAGCAATATCTCCGCAGTTGCGCCGCGCTCCCGGCTCGCCCGGTCGAAATGGTGGAGCTTGGGGCTGCCGTTCACGCTGCTGCGTCTGAGGGCTGACGTGTTCCACGGAACGGATTTTTCCGTGCCTTATGTTCCCGTGATTCCGTCGATCCTGACGCTCCACGACCTCTCGCCCTGGAAGCGGGGCGCGGTGCGTCCGGCGGGTTCGGAGCGCGTCCGATCGCGCACGCCGCGCCTGCTCCCCTTGGCCGCGCGCATTCTGACGCCGACGGAGGCGGTGCGCCGCGAGGCGGCGGACTATTTCGGTCTGTCGAAAGCCAGGATTCGCAGCATCCACCACGGCGCGGCGGCGTTTCCGGCCGCCGGGGCGAGCCGCATGCGCCGCGGGCCGTACGTGGCGCATCTCGGCGATCACGGCCCGCGCAAGAACGTCCCCGTGTTGGTGGAAGCGTGGCGCTTGGCGCGCGAGCGGCGGCCCGATTTGGGGCTGACGCTGATCGGCCCGGCCGAGCCCGGGGCATGGCGGGAGCCGGGATTGCGGCAGGTGAGGCCGGCGGACGACGCCGAGGCGGGGGACTGGCTCGCCGGCGCGGAGGCGCTCGTTTACCCTAGCCTGTATGAGGGGTTCGGCCTGCCCGTGATCGAGGCGATGAGCCTGGGCGTCCCGGTGATTGCGTCCGACGACCCGGCGCTGGTCGAGGTTGCCGGCGGCTGCGCCCTGCATGCCCCGGCCGATTCGCCGCGGCGTCTTTGCGCGGCGATCCTGTCGGTGCTTGAGGACAAGGGTCTCGCCGCCCGCCTGCGCCGCGGGGGGCTCGCCCGCGCCGCTGCGTTCACTTGGCGGCGCACGGCGCGCTTGACCCGCGATCTCTATGTAGAGGCGGTCGAAGAGGCGTGGTGAACGACGGCAAGCGCTCGCTGCTGCTTGCGCCGGAATGCCCTTACCCTCTCCAGGGCGGCGGCCCGATGCGCACGGGCAGCCTGCTGCACTATCTGGCCGACCGTTCGGCAGTCGATCTGATCGGCTTCCATGAAGAGGGCGCCGCGGCCTGCTCCCAATCGCTGCCCGATGGACTGTGCGCTTCGGCCGCGGACGTTGCCTTGCCGCGCCACTCGAAAACCCTGCCGGCGAGAGCCGCGCGCAACGCCCGCCGCCTGCTGCGCCGCCGGCTTCCGCTCATGGACCGCTTCAGCGGCGCAAGCGGCAGGCGGCTGCTGCGCGATCTGCCGGCGAACCGTCGTTGGGACGTCGGCATCGTCGAACACCTGTGGTGCGCCGGCTATATCGACGCGCTGCGGCCGCGCTGCCGTGTGCTTGTGCTCGATTTGCACAATGTGGAATCGGCATGGCATCGAAGCTGCGCCGCCGACGCGCGCGGCGCGGAGCGCTGGGCGCACCTGCGCTTCTGTACGCTGGCCCAAGAGATCGAACGGCGGTTGCTCCCTCGATTCGACCGCATCCTCGTGGCCTCGAAAGACGACGCGGCGCGCGTAGGGGAACTGTGCCGCGCGGCGAAAACCATCGTCTATCCGAACGCGATCCCCTTTTGCGGCGACCCGCGCCGCGCGGACGAAGAGACGGCGCGAGAGGTTTCCATCGCCTTTTCCGGCAACCTGGAATACCTGCCCAACAGGCAAGGGCTCGATTATTTCCGCAAGGAGGTCTGGCCCGCGCTCAAGCAGCGCCGTCCGGCATTGATCTGGCGCATCATCGGCAAGAATGCCGAACGCATCCGCGCTTGGCCGGACGAGGATCGTAACATTTGCGTTACAGGCCCAATACAAAACGCAGTCGAAGAACTGGCGAAGTCGAAAATAGCGGTCGTGCCGCTGTCTGCCGGCAGCGGCACCCGTGTTAAAATCATTGAAGCGTGGGCTGCGTCGTGCGCGGTGGTTTCCACGCCAATCGGAGCCGAGGGGCTGCCCGCGCTGGACGGAGAAAACTTGAAAATCGTGCGCAGTTCCGCCGGTTGGGTCAAAACGATTCTGGAGTTGCTGGGCAACCCCGGCGCCGCCGAGCGCCTGGGACGCAACGGCAGGGCGGCATTCGAGCGGCATTGCTGCTGGCCGGCGGCTTGGGAAGCCCTGGATCGATCGTTTGCCGAGATATGGTCGGAATCGGCGCCGCAAGCGGCCTGTTGAGCGAGTAGTTGCATGTCTTCCCCTCTGCAAGTAGGCATTGACGCGCACACGGTCAGCCGGCGGGTTACGGGCAACGGAGTCTATATCCGCAGCCTGATCCGCAAGTACGCGAGTCTGGACCGCGAGGCCGAGTTCACGGCTTACATCGCGGCGCCCGAGGCGCAAGCGTGGCTCCCGGAAAACTTCGCCGTCGCCCGCGTTTCGCGGAACCCCTTCGTGCGCTTGGGCGCAGGATTGAGCCTGCAACTCAGGAAGAACCCGCAAGATCTGTTGCACGTGCAATATACCGCGCCGCTTTTCTGTCCGGCGCCGGTGGTGGTTACGGTTCACGACGTGAGCTACCTCGACCATCCCGAGTATTTCCTGAGCTTTCGAGCCCATCAGTTGCGGCTTTCGACGCGGCGCACCCTGAGCAACGCGGCGCAGGTCATCACGGTAAGCGAGTTTTCGCGGCGGCGCATCGCCGAGGCGTACGGGCTCGACCCGGCGGAGATCGTCGTGACTCCCAACGGACCGCAAGAACAATTCCGGCCGCTCAAGCGAGAAGCCGCGATGCTCAAGGTCAACCGGGCCTTGGGCATCGACGCGCCGTACATCCTGCACGTCGGCGACTTGTGCCCGCGAAAGAACCAAATCGGTCTGATCCGGGCGTTCGCGCAGCTCGTCAGGAACCATCCCAAGCTCAAACACCACTTGGTGCTGGCCGGAAAGCACACTTGGTTTTCGCCGCGGGTGCTTGCGGAAATCCGGCGTTCCGGCGCGGCTGAGCGCATCGCGGTTGCCGGGTTCGTGAACGACGATTTGCTTCCCGCGCTCTACAACGCGGCCGATGTTTTCGTGTTTCCGTCGTGGTACGAGGGTTTCGGCCTGCCCGCCGTGGAAGCGATGGCCTGCGGCCGGCCGGTGGTCTGCTCGGACGCGGCCGCGCTGCCGGAAGTGGTGGACGGCGCGGCGCTGTTGTTCCGCCCCGACTCGGTCGAAGAGCAGATGCGGGCGATCCGCGATTTGCTGCTCGACGCCGAGCTTTCAGCGCGCATGGCCGGGAAAAGCCTGCAGCGAGCCAAACATTTCGACTGGCGGGACACGGCGGCGAAAACCCTCGATACCTACTACCGCGTTGCCGAAAAACGGCAGAAGCTCCAGCGCGAGCGCGAACTGGCCGTGTGGTGATTTGCTTCCTGATTGTTGCGGCTCTGTGGGCGGCCGGCGCCGCAGCCGCCGAGACGCTGCCGTTCGCCGGCGGCGAACGCCTGCGCTACGAGGTGGCCTGGCCCAGCGGGCTGGCGCTCGGCGAGGCCGAGTTCCATGCGCAAAAGCGCGCGGACGGTTGGGATTTCCAGTTGACGCTCAAGGCGAGCCTGCCGGCCATCGAGATCGACGACTCCTACCGCTCCTCGACCGATGCCGAACTCTGCTCGCGGGAGTTCCGCAAAGATGCGCGCCACGGCAAGAAAACGACGAACGAAAAGCTGCTTTTCGATCAGGAATCCGAGCGGGTCGAGCGCACGACGATCACCCCGGAAGGGCCGGGCGGACGGAGCGCCGTCGAAGCGCCGCCCTGCGCCAAAGACGCCCTGGCCTTCCTGTACTTTCTGCGGCGGAGCTTGGCGATGGGGCGCATTCCCCCGCCCGACGACCTCTACTTCGGCGCCGGTTACCTGATCACGCTGACCTTCGCCGAGACGCTGCGCCTGGCGGCTTCCGGCGGCGCCCGGGAAGCCGACAAGATATTGGTAGACGTGACCGGGCCGGACTCGCGGCACAGCTTCGAGATCTATTTCGCCAAAGACGCCGCGCGGACGCCTCTGCTGGTGCGCGCGCCCTTCGACATCGGCACGTTCTCGCTAAAGTTGTTGGAATAGGCAGCCCGGCGGCGGGTTGCCCGCGCCCATCATGAAGCTCGCCGTTTTCACGCCGCTCCCTCCGCTCAAATCGGGAATCGCGGATTATTCCCAGGCGCTCTTGCCGCATCTGGCCGAGCATCTGGATGTGACCGTATTCACCGACGGCGGCTATGCGCCCGAGGGTTTCCCCGGCGCGCCGCGCATCGCCGTCCGCGGCTGCCGCGAATACGTTGCCGAAGAGTTCGACGAAACGCTTTACCAGTTCGGCAACAACCCCCACCACGTTTATGTTTACGACGCCGCGCTGCGGCATCCCGGCATCAACCTGCTGCATGAATACAACTTGCATCATCTGGTGGCCGCGGCCACGATCAATCGCGGGGATTGGGACGGATACCTGCGCGAGGTCGAGTACGCAGCCGGAGCGGAGGCTCTGGCCCATGCGCGGCGCGCGCGCAGGCTCGAAGTCGGCCCCGACTACGACAACGTCGCTCTGAGCCGGCGCGTGATCGAGTCGGCGAAAGCGACAATCGTACATAGCGATTTCATGGTGCGCCAAGTGCGCGAAGCCGGCGCGGCGCATCCCGTGAAAAGGATTCCGCACGGGGCCTGGATTCCCGAAGTCAACCGCAACCGCTGCCGCGCCAGGCTCGGCGTCGATCCGGAAACGCCGCTGATCGGCGTTTTCGGCTTCCTCAAGCCGTACAAACGCATCCGCGAGTCGTTGCGGGCGATGCAGCGGCTCGCCCGCCTGGAGCCCCGCGCGCGCATGATCCTGGTGGGCGAAGAGCACCCGGAGCTGCCGGTGCGGGCGATGATCGACAGCCTGGGCCTCGGCGCGCGCGCGCGGGTTCTGGGCTATGCGCCGCCGGACGAGTTCGAGCAGTATATCGGCGCGGTGGATATCTGCCTCAACCTGCGCTACCCTACCGCCGGCGAAACTTCCGGTACGCTGCTGCGGGCGCTCGGGCTGGGCCGCGCGGTGGTCGTCTCGGACGTGGGCGCGTTCGCCGATCTGCCCGACGAAGTATGCCTGAAAGTTCCCGTCGGAGGGGCCGAAGTCGATCTGCTTGTCGAGTATCTCAATCTGTTGGCGGCAAGGCCCGAAGCCGCGCGGAGCCTCGGCGCGCGCGCCCGCGATTACGCCGCCGTCGAATGCTCGTGGCCGCGGGCGGCCAAGCAATTCGCCGACTGGATCGCAGACAAGAACCGCCGCGGAGAGCCCGAAGCCGCCGTCGCAACGGCGCGGCGGCCGCCCGGGCGCGGGCAGGAAAACACGGCGCCGGAAATCGAGCAAGACCGCGGGCGGGAGCCGCGGCAGGCGGAACCCGAGACCGCGGACGGGCCTGCTTCCGCCGACGCCGGCAACGACGGCGGGTTGGCCGAGTACATCCGCTCCTGGAGCCGCGGCCGCGAAGACGACGCGGCCTATGTGGAAGCGCATATCACCCGCTTGGCGCGCACCTTGCAGATCACGCCGCCGGGAACGGCCGCCGACCGCATTCTGGAGATGGGCGCCTACATGCACGTCACCCCGGCCCTCGCGGCGAAGCTGGGCTACGGCCAGGTGCGCGGCAGCTATCTCGGCCCGCTGGGTAAAACGGACGTCAGAGAAATCGCCGGAGCCGGCGGCGAACGCTTCCGCTGCGAAATCGATCTCTTCAACGCCGAGCGGGACGTCTATCCCTACGCGGACGGCTGGTTCGCCGCAGTGCTTTGCTGCGAATTGATCGAACATCTCTACGACGACCCGATGCATTTGATGGCCGAGGTCAACCGCATCCTGCGGCCGGGCGGGCATCTCGTCCTCTCGACGCCCAACGCGTGCAGCTTGCGCGCCGCGGCGGCTCTGCTGCTGAACTACCATCCGGGGTTTTTCCACCAGTACGTCAAGCCGGACGCGGACGGCGCGGTCGATCCGCGGCACGCCCGCGAGTTCGCTCCCCGCGACGTGCATTGCCTGCTTGAGGCGGCCGGCTTCGAGATCGTCCGTTTCGAAACAGGTCCCTATCTGGAGCGCAAATCGGCGGAGCATGCGTGGGTCGAACACGTCGTGGAGCGTTACGATTTGCCGCGGCAGTGGCGCGGCGACGCCATCTACGCGGTTGGGCGCAAAGTCGGGCCGGTGCGCGAACGCTACCCCGCGCAGCTTTACGCCGGAGGAGCTTCGTGATTCGCGTCCGCGGAACGATCGCCAACCGGACGGGGAGCGCCTGGAGCGCGGCGGAAGGCGACGAGCTTGGCTGCCGGATATACGATGCCGCAACTGAAATCCTGCTCATCGAAGGCCCGCGGCGGCCTCTCCCGGGCGCGGTTGCCGCGGGCGGGAAGCTGGATGTCGATCTGGAAATCGCCCTGCCCGAGACCGCGGGCGCGTACCGTATTCATGTCTCGCCGGTGCGCCGCGGCGCCGAGTGGATATCCGAGCGCGGCAACGATTTTTTGCTGGTCGAGGCCGAGGTCGCCGAAGGGGACGCCGTTGTGCGCCGGGCGCGGACGACCAGCCTGCGGAAACTGGCCTGGATGCGTTTCCTGCGCAGCATCGCGCGGGCGTTCCATTACCCGCTGCGCACGATCTCCGCGCACCGCTCGTTGATCCGCTCGCTGGTGCGCCGCGACATCGTCGGACGCTACCGAGGTTCGTAC
The DNA here is from genome assembly GCA_965242705.1 of Bryobacterales bacterium. GTDB lineage: Bacteria > Acidobacteriota > Terriglobia > Bryobacterales > UBA6623 > CATQHP01. The sequence goes on along the minus strand of OZ251486.1, from coordinate 534,775 downwards.
GGCGGACTCTTCTGGACCGTCATTCACCCCCTGCTGCTGATGCTCACCTACTGGTTCGTCTTCGATATCGTCTTGCGCACCCGCTTCGGCGGGGACGGACGTTCGGGCAACTTCGTCCTCTATTTCCTGGCCGGCATGTTGCCCTGGCTTGCCTTCAGCGAAGCCGTGGGGCGTTCGGCGGGTACGGTGCTGGAACATGCCAATTTCGTCAAGAAGCTGGTTTTTCCGGTCGAGATATTGCCGGTCAATCTGGTTTTCGCCGGCCTGTTCTCGCAGTTCTTCGGCATGCTGATCTTTCTGGCGGGCATGGCGGCGTTCGGCGAGACGCCGCCGCTCACGGCGGCTTACCTGCCGCTTCTGCTGGTTCCCCAGATTTTGCTGACGATGGGGCTGTGCTGGTTTTTTGCCGGCCTGGGGGTAATTTTCCGCGACCTGGGCCAAATCGTCGGATTCCTGTTGACGGTATGGTTTTTCGTCACGCCGATCTGCTACCCGGAAAGCTCGCTGCCGGCGAACCTGATGGGGGTTTACGGATTGAATCCGCTGTTCGTTCTCGTGCGCGGGTACCGCAGCATTTTGCTGGAAGGCGCGCCGCCCGCCTGGGAGCCGCTGGCTTGGCTTACGCTGGGCGGCGCGATGGCGTTCGTCGCCGGTTTCGCCTGGTTCTACAAACTGAAACGCTCGTTTGCCGATCTCGTGTAGCCCCGCACGCGGCGGCCTACCACATGAAGCGCAACTGGAAGCGGAACGTTCGGCCGTCGTTGAGCGTGTTGTTGATCTGCCCGAAGTTGGGCGAGGTCAAGGTTTTTCCGGGTTCGGCGAATTGCGGCGTGTTGAAGAAATTGATCGACTCGGCGCGAAACTCCATGCTCCAGTCGCCGGAAAGGGGAAATCGGCGCGAGAGCGAGGCGTTGACATTGGCCACCTTGCCCTTGCGGAAGGTATTGCGCCCAAGATTGCCCGCCTGTTCCCGCGGGGCGTCGATGAAGCGGAAGGCCGAGCGGGGCAGCAGCGATTCCGAGGTGTCCGGGTCGCCGATCGTCTGGCCGAGAATGGAGGGGTCGAGCAGCATCGGCCGGTCGCCGCTGCGGCTGTCCACATTGCCGAACCCCGGGCCGTCCGAACCGGAATCGACGGTAAACGGGGTGCCTGTTTTCAGCAGGGCCACGGCGGAGGCGGTCCATCCGCCGAATATCTTGCGCAGCGGGGAAGCGCCCCGCGAAGCCTTCGGCGTTGTGTAGCCGAGTTGCAGCAAAAAGGAGTGCGGCTGGTCGAAATCGCTCAATGCCTTGAGGTCGCCGTGGGACTCGAACTCGGTCTGGCTGACCGCGTTGCGGGCGTCGGGGCCGGAGGCGGTGTTCGTATAACTGCCGCCGATGTCGAGCGCCTTGCTGAACCAGTACGAAGCGTTGAGCGAGACGCCCTTCCAGTCGGGCGCCGCCAGCGAAACGCGGCCGGCGTCGTAGTAGCCGCGCGAGCCGTTGTGGATGAAAAGATGCTCGAAGATGTCTTGCCGCGGGCGCCGCCGGTTGATGTTGGCGATGCTCGACTCGACGCCGGGAATCTCGCGCGCGCGGTTGAGGAAATAGGTGATGATCAGCTTGTGCGAGCGGCTGCCGACATAGCCCAATTGCAGCCGCCAGTCGGCGCCCAGTCCGCGTTCCCAACTGAAATTGTATTGGTGCGAATAGGGCGTGGTCAGGTCGGGGCCGACCTCGATCAGACTCGACCGCGCAGCGGGGTCGCGCTTGGACGGGTCGAGATTGGCGCGGTAGTCGGCCAGATTGGGCCTGACGAAAATGGTGGTGACCGTGTGCGGCTTGTTGAGCCGATCTTGCCCGTAGGTGACGGGGAAAATATCGCCGTATTGCGTGGAGTAGGCGCCGCGCAGCACGCCCCATCGGTCGCCCAGGCGGTAGGCGAAACCGAATGATCCGGCCAAATTGTTGTTGTCGGAGGTCATGTTGAGGTCGCTGCGGCCGGTGACGTCGTGCGGCCGCGTGACGGGTTCGTAGCGCAGTCCCAGGTTGAGCGTCAGGTTTTGCGAGGCCTGCCGGCGGTAGCCCAAGAAGAACTTGCCCGTCCGGTTGCGAAACCCGCGGTAGGTCGAGCCCAGCGAGGCGATCAAGGTGCTGGGCAGCCCCAGGCGCAGGTTGGTAATCGCGTCGTTGCCGAAATTGGGTCGGAACAGGAGGATGCCGCGCGCGCCGTCGGGTTCCTCGCCGTTGTACTGCAGGCGGGTCAGGGCGAAACCCGCCGTGAGTTCGCCGCGGCCTTGCGTCTTGCGCAGCGTGCCGCCGTAACGGAAGCGGTTTTGAACGCGGATAAGCGGAATGATCGGAAACGGGCCGAGCGAGGTGAGCGCGCGCCCGGTGAATACCGGCCCCAAGGCGCCCTCGGCGGGCAGCAGCAGCGAACCGAGGCGGTCGAAACCCAGCGAGAAGTCCGTAACCGTATTTGCTCCCCAGTTTCGATTCCAGGTGATGCGCGCCGAATGCGATTTCGTATCGGTATCCGGGTTCTGCCCGACGACGAGTTGGAAGGCGTTGACGTCCTGGGCGGTCAGGGCGTAGCGGAAAATCAGCTTGCCGCGGCGGCCCAGGCTCTGGTCGAGCTGCGCCCTCGCCGAGTCGGTGTCGACCTGCTGCGGACTGTTGGTGTTGAGCGCCCGCTCGGCGATATCGGGGCGGTTGGGGGCGACGTTCGGGTAGGCGTCCAGCAGTTGCCGGACGATCGGTCGCAACACCGGATCGTTGGTCAACGGGGTGCGTTCCTCGGGCAGCGGCGCCAGGACGTTGCCGTTGACGTTGCCGCGAATCTTGTTCTGCGAGCCGCTGAGCGTGATGTAGCCGCCCTTCCATATCGGCGCGCTGAGCGTTCCGCCGTAGAAATTTTCGCGGGCCGGCTGAACGCCGCCGACCTGAAAGAACGAACGCGCGCTGAAGAGGCTGTTGTTGTGCCGCCAGAAAACGTTGCCGTGAACGCCCGAGCCGCGTCCGCCCGGCGCGTGGACGGGGGGCGTCGGCGGCTTGCCGAACTCCGCGCCGAAAAATCCGGCGTCGACCTTGAACTCGTTGACGATGGTGGCCGTCGCGCCCAGGCGGATGTTCAATTCCTTGAGAGCGTTGTTATCGACCAGGTTGAACTGGACGTTCTCGTTGCGGCGGCTCTCGCCGGATTCCGAGGACGTTTGGCCCAGCAGATTGATCTGCGTACGCTGCGAGGCGCCCTCGGCGTCCTCTTCGGCGGGCGCCGTCTCGACGGCCTCGTCTGCTTTTTCGGTGCTGTCGGCATCGCCGGCGTTATCGCTCTGAGCCGGCAAGGCGAAAGGCATCAAGAGCGCGAGCAGGCCGGCGCGGGCAAAAGCGCTCCACGAGAACGGACGGGGCATTGCAGCAGGAAAGCGGCGCCGAGGGCTGCCGGAAACCGTCATTCTAGCGAACCGCGCTTTCCCGAATCGGCAGCGGGGAGCGGCGCCGGCGCCACGCGGACGTCCGGCGCAGATTTTCTCAAAGAAATATCCGAACAAACAGGCAAGAAGCGCCAAATGCAGCCCACTATCCGCTATCGGCGCGCGCAGCGCGCCCCGACTCACAACCTCCCGGCTCACAAACACTGCGCGGCCGTCAAGCCTGCCGGGGTTCATGCAGGTAAAAGAAGGGCTTCATGCGCAAATGTTCACCAATGTTCACCAATGATCGGCAATGATCACTTATTTTTGCGCCGCGCCGCCGAAAATCGACCGGATGGGTTCAGCGCCTTCTGGGCCGAAGTCTTGCAGAAGAAAATCGACGGATGCGCTCGACCCGCGACTCGTGACCCGCCAACTCGCGGCCGCCGCGTGAAGCGCGGCCCGGCTTTGCCGGTTGTTCCTTTTTCCGCTTGCTGGGCTTTCCTCTTGCAGTCCATGCTCTCCCACTGCCGCCGGCAGGCCAGCGGTCCGCTGCTTTTCCGCAACGCCGGCGTGCTAGAATTATGCCCATGCCGAAAAAATTGCACCGTCGCGACTGGTTCCGCTCCGCGGCCGCGTTCAGCGCCGCTTCCTACGCCCGCATTCTGGGCGCGAACGAAAAGGTCAACATGGGTCTGATCGGCTGCGGCGGCCGCGGGCGCTCGGTTTTCAAAAGCTTCATTCAGAACCCCAACGTCAACCCGACGGCGCTCTGCGACGTCTTCAGCGCGCGCATCGACGAGGCCGCCGCGGATGCGCCCGGCGCGAAGAGCTACAAATACCACGAAAAGCTCCTCGAATCGAAAGACGTCGATGCGGTGCTGATCGCCACGCCCGACCACTGGCACGCCGGCATCGCCATCGACGCCGCCAACGCCGGCAAAGACATTTATTGCGAAAAGCCGCTGACGCTGCGCATCGAAGAAGGGCCGGAGATCGTCAAGGCCGTGCGCATGAACGGCCGCGTTTGCCAAGTGGGCATGCAGCAGCGCTCGGGCAAGCACTACCTGATGGCCAAGCAGAAATACTTCGATACCGGCGCCATCGGCAAGGTGACGCTCGCGCGGACGTGGTGGTACGGCAACGGCGCCCATTTGCGACCCTACCCCGAGCAGTACGCAACCCAGCCGTCGAACCTCGACTGGGGGCGCTTCCTGGGGCCGGTCAAGTGGCGCGAGTACGACCCGAAACAGTACTTCAATTTCCGCGCCTACCTGGAGTACGGCGGCGGGCAGATTACCGACCTTTTTACCCACTGGATCGACGTCGTGCATATGTTCATGGAGCAGGACAACCCCGTAGCGGCGGTTGCCTCCGGCGGCATCTACCACTACAAGGACGGCCGCACGGCGCCGGACACGATCAATTGCCTGCTCGATTACCCCGCCGAGTGGACCGCGACGTTCGAAGCCACGCTGGCGCCGGGTCTGCGCGGCTCGGGCGTCGAGGTCGTGGGCACCCAGGGCAGGCTGTGGATTACGCGCGGGAGCTACAAGTGGTACTCCGCGGAAAACAGGCCGCGCCCCGGCGAGCGCGAGCAGCCTACCGAAACGCAGCCCTTCATCGGCAACATGACGCAGGATCACGTGGACAACTTCATCGACTGCGTGAAGAGCCGCGAGAAACCCAACGGCGACGTCTGGATCGGCCACCGCTCGGCGCAGGCGTCGCACCTGGGCAACATCGCCTACCTGCAGAAACGCCGGCTGAAGTTCGACCCGCTGCGCGAAGAAATCCTGCCGCTGTAAGCCGTCAGCGGATGCGCCCCTCGACGAAGGGCACCTCGAAAACCTTGTCGTGCTGAATGGGGCCGTGGCCGAAGTAGCCGTCTTCGCCGAAAAGCTCGCCGTGGTCGGCGGTGACGGTGATGTAGGTGTTTTCCGGCACGAGGTCGAACAGCTCTTCAACCACCCGGTCGAGGTGCTGGACGGCTTTCACCTGGCGGTCGCGCAGCAGGTCGAGCTTGGCTTGATCGAAAAACTTCTCGGCGCCGGGAACGAGCTTTCCGCCGACGATGTGCTCGTCGAGATGCTTGAAGACGCCGTGAACGCCGCTGACGCGGGGCCATTCGTCCGGCGGCTCGTCGGGCAGCGCGTAGGGATAATGGGTTTCGCCCACGTTGAGGATGTAAAACGAAGGCCGGTCTTCGGGGAAGCGCATCTCGCGCAGCATCGCCCGCATGTCGTTGTGGCGCGGCATCAGGCGGAAGGTGTCGAAGCCCGTGTTCAGGATGGTTTTCGGGTTCAGCACCGGCAGCGAAACCATCGCGTGCGTGCGGTAGTTCAGCTTCCGTTGCAGGAAAGTCGGAAAATAGAGTTGCGGCACGAGCGATTTGAACTCGATCTCGTCGGCTCCGAGACGCTCGTTGAATTTGAAGAAATCCCTCTTGTAGTACTCGGAGGCGTACACCTGCCGCGGGCTCTGGTGGGGCAGCAGCCCCATCAGCAGGTTGTAGTGGGAAGGCGCGGTCCACGAGGCGTAAGACCAGCGCTGTTCGAGGCCGCCCAGCTTGCGGATCGTTTTCGCGGCGGCGGCGGCGAACGAATCGTAACGGCAACTGTCGAAAATAATCAGGATGTAGTTGTTGAGTCGCGGGGACGGCATGGCGGAATCTCAAGGCGCCGTCCCGTTCGCAGGCGCGGAACCGGCGGCTCTCGGCGTTGCGCTCCTTCCATTGTTACCGACTGCCGCTTGCCGCGTACGGAGCCGCTGCGCGGCATCCGTGCGCGGACTTGTCAAAATAGAAGTTGAAGCTCGGCGGCGCGGCCCGATTCAGCGGCTGCCGGCGCAACGCATTGAATGGAAATACAACCGCATGACCTCATTTGCTCCATCTCTTCAGACTTCTCCCCAACACTCCCGCGGCCTGACCGGCCAGACCGTCAAGCACATTGCGTTTCAACTCGCATGCGACTTGCTGCCCGGCGACGGACAGACGCAGGAGAGCGCCTTCCATGAAGCGCGAACCGTTGCCCTGGAATGGGCCGGCCGCCGATTCCCCGAGAAAATTTCTCAAGACGCCTGGGAAGGAAAATCGTTCGTGGAGCGGCAGCAGGAATTCCGGCTCGAAGGCGTGAGCATTGACCCGGACGGCCTGTGGACGGTGCGCCTGGAACACCCGGACCGACATGTTGCGCAAAGAACGTGGTCGTTCGATATGGCGCTGCGGCAGAAAAAGACGGAAAAAACGCTGCGGCTGGCGCTGCGGCTGCAGTGCGTCTCGCCCGATGGCTTTATGGAGCCGGCGCCGCACTCCCGCCCCGGCGTCGTGCCGGCTCTGGCCGAGCGGTTCACGCTGCAAGATCTCCTTCCATTCACGGGAGAACCGTGGCTGGCGCAATCGGAGTCGGATCTCGATTGGCTGTTGAAATTCCTGGAAAACCCGCGTCGCAACATCCCGGTGTACTTGCTGACCCAGCGGGATCGATATGACGCAAACGATTACGTCATCAATGCGAACGACCTGGCTGAGCGCGTTCGGTACGAAGCCCACGTGGTCACCATGCCGTGGAACCTGGGTTTCCAATGGACCGATCTCGTGGGGAAACCGTGGTCGGCTTTCAACGGCGCGGTGCGGACGTTTCGACCGGGGCTCGACCGGGACGAGAACGCGGTCGCCGATCACCCCAGAATCCTGGCCGAGCGCATCGCCGGGTTTTACTTCGCCGGCAGGCAAGGCCCCGACGCTTTCGTCGATATGCTCGAGCGCGAATCGTTTCGTTACGCGACGGCGAAGCGAGTCGATACGCACGGATGCCTTTTCCTCGAAGAAGCCCGCCCCCGGCAGGCGGAAGTGGCGCGGACCGAAGCGCGCGGCACGGAAGATTGGCGCGGCCTTTTCGAAAGCGAAATCCAGGCGCTGAACGGCCAAGTCGAAAAGATGCGCGAGGAGCTTCACGAATGGCAGACCCTGGCGGAACAATTCGAACAGGAACGCAATCGCTACTTCGAGGAAAACCGCAAGCTCAGCGCCCTGGCGGACACTTTTCGCCAAGCGTTGGAGGGGACGGGGAAATCGACGGACCTGCACGTGCCGATTCCCACGGACTACGCGGACATCGAAGAGTGGACCGGGCAACATCTATCGGGCCGCCTGGAGCTGCACCCGCGGACCCGGCGCTCCCTGAAAAACGCCGCCTACGGCGATGCGCAACTGGTTTACCGGGCGCTGCTGCTGTTGGCGCGGGAATACCGCGACATGAGGCTCGGCCGGCCGAACGGCAAAGACGCCTTCGAGAAACGCCTCGGCGAATTAAGCCTCAGATACAGCGGCTCCATAACGAAATCCCGCGCCGGCGAAGAAGGGGACGCCTACTACGTGAACTACCCGCTGCACCGCCCCGAAAAGCGGTTCCTGGAGTTTCATCTGAGGAAAGGCTCCGGCCACGACGAGCGGTCGAGCCTGGCGGTCTATTTCTTTTGGGACGACGAGACGAAGCAGGTCGTCGTCGGCTGGTTGCCCGGCCACCTGAAGAACAGGATGACCTGATCGCCGCCGCGGCGGGAGCCGAGCGGAACGCCCCCGCGCGCTCGTGCCACAATAAGCAAGGTTCGCCGCCCCGTTCCCCCGGACAACCCGCGGCTGCGCATGCAACCGGACACCCGACCCGAACAGTCGTCCTGTGCCCGCTCGGCGGCCGAAGTTCCGCTCCGGCAGTCGGTGCTCGACGCCTTGCGCGGTTCGCGCGCGGACTACACCCGCGCTCCCTTGCCCCGCGCGATCCTCCTGCTTGCGCTGCCCATGATGCTCGAACTGGTCATGGAATCGACCTTCGGGCTGGTCGATATCTATTTCGTGGGCAAGCTCGGCTCGGAGGCCGTGGCCACCGTCGGCCTGACCGGCTCGGTGATCATCCTGGTCTTCGCGGTGGCCATGGGCCTGTGCATGGCAACAACGGCCATGGTCTCGCGGCGCATCGGCGAAGGCGATCCGCGGGCCGCGGGCGTCGCCGCCTGGCAAGCGATCGTGGTGGGCGTCGTCGTCTCGATCCCGATCGGCATCTTCGGCTATCTTTTCGCGCCGCGCATGCTGCGTTTGATGGGCGGCTCGGAAGCCATCGTCGCCGGGCACGGCTACACCGCGGTTCTTTTCGCCGGTTCGGCGACGATTTTTCTGCTCTTTCTCAACAACGCCATTTTCCGCGGCGCGGGAGACGCCGCCGTGGCCATGCGCGTGTTGTGGTTCGCCAATGTCGTCAACATGGCGCTCGACCCGCTGCTGATTTTCGGCATCGGCCCCTTCCCCGAACTCGGGCTGACGGGCGCGGCCGCGGCCACCACGATCGGGCGCGGGCTGGGCGTCGCTTACCAGTTGATCATCCTGTTCCGCGCGCGGGAGCGCATCGCCCTCAACCGCGAATCGCTGCACTGGGCGCCGGACGTTGCCCGACGTCTGCTGCGCGTCTCGGCGACGGCCATGATGCAATTCCTGGTGGGCACCGCCGCCTGGCTGGGCGTGACGCGCATCGTCGCGCTCTTCGGCGACACCACGCTGGCGGGCTACACCATCACGCTGCGGCTCATTCATTTCGCCATCCTGCCTTCCTGGGGCGTGAGTAACGCCGCCGCCACGCTGGTCGGGCAGAACCTGGGCGCGAAAAAACCCGACCGCGCCGAAAAATCGGTTTACATTACCGGTTTCGTCAACTTCGGCCTGCTGGCCGCGATCGCGATCCTCTTCCGGACTTTCGCCGGGCCTTTGACCGGCGCTTTCACCGACGAGCCGGGCGTCTTCGAAGTCGGCGTCAAGAGCTTGAAAATCATCAGCGGCGGCTACGTTTTCTTCGGCTTCTCGATGGTTTTCTCGCAGGCTTTCAACGGATCGGGAGACACGGATACGCCGACCCTGCTCAATTTTTTCTGCTACTGGTGCTGGCAACTGCCCCTTGCCTACTATCTCTCGAAAACGCTGGGCATCGGCGTCGAGGGCGTGTACTACGCGGTCATCGCCGCCGGCGCAACCTGGGCGATCGTGGGCTGGCTGCTCTTCCGGCGGGGCAAGTGGAAAACGCGCGTGATCTGACGCGCGGCGGCGGCGCGGCTATTTTTGGTTTGCCCGGATCGGCGACGACCAAGAAATCTCGTCGTTCTGCCGGGCCGCGCGCCTGCTCGCCGCGTTGTCCGCGCCGCCGCTGGTTGGCGAAGCCTGCTTTTCCATTCCTCTTTGGATTTCGATGATTTGTCCCGGCTCAAAACGAATAGGCGGGTTGCCGCTGACTCCCCAATGGCCGGGAACCTTGGTGAGTTTCTTGATCTGGTAAAAAAACGGCAGCCCGAAAAACCCGGTAACGTCGCACCTGGAGCAATTTCGCGCGATACAATCGCCATACGCCTTGTCCCTGCACCGCTGCGCTTTCCCTGAGCGGTAGCCGTATTTCGCCGTCACTTCCACGCACGGCGTCGGATCGGTGGAAGTGCGGCGAACGTACGCATCGTAGGGGCTGTCCCCCGCGCTGTACGCCCAACTGCAGCACTTGCCCAGGCACACCTTGCAGGTAAGATCGAGCGCCGGAGCCAATGCGGGGAGCGCAACCAGAGCGCCAACCATAAAACAGAATCGAAAAACAATAGCCATGGCGATCATTTTCCTCGATTTACTAAAATTTTACGCTCGAATTTCCAGAAGTCAAACGGAAATGTGCTTTTTAGTACAAAAATTCAGGAGCGGGCGCGCTTTGCGCGCCGGAGCGGGTCGGCGGCGGAAGAGGCGGCGCTGCGCAGCGAAACAGGCGGCTATTTCCGGTTCACCCAGATCGGCGACGACCAAGCGATCTCGTCGTTCTGCTGGATCGCGCGCACATAGTAGAAATTGGTTCCGGCCTCGGGCTCGCGGTCCGTATAGGAAAGGTCCACTTCCCGCTCGCCGGGCTTGCTCGTATAGATGACCTTGTTGTTGCGGATCAGCGCCAGCTCCCGGAACTTGTCGGTTCCGATCAATTTCGCCCGGATTTCCGGAATCTCGCCCGCCGCGTCGATTTCCCCGCCCATGAAGGCGCCGCCGATCCGGTATTCGACGATGATGTTGTCCGTCGCGGCGTAGGTGCGCCGTTTGCGGATGGCTTCGAACACGCTCTCGCGGGTTCCGTCTTCGGCGTAAACCAGCGCGTAGGACATATGCGTCGAGAGGTGATCGGAACTGGCGATCACGCCCAGGCGGTAGCCCTTGGCCCAGGCCGCGGCGACCATGCCGTCGTTGCGGATCGTCTCCAGCATCGCCGACCCCTCCGACGGATAATTGTCTCCCTTGTCGGTAAACGGGCAGCCCGCGCATTCGTAGCTGTAGCGGTCGCCCTGAAAGATCTCGACCACCGGCTCGAGCTCGGGGTCGTTGTCGCCCCAGTTCGTGCCCATGTTCGTCGCCGAGGTGTGCGATATGGCCATGCCGCCGCTGCGGCGGATTTCCTCGTAAAGCATCTTGGTATCGCCGTCGATGACTTTGCCGATGCCGTTGTGGCGCTGCATGTAATCGTCGGGCGGGGCGAAGAAGGGCACGTTCTGGATGCCGCGCTTCGCGTGGAACACGTTGCGGTGGCCGAAGGGGTAGCGCACCGAGCGCTCGTAGCCGAACAGCGAGACGAAGCCTTCCGACAAGTAGAGGTCGGCGGCCTTCTCCGTCAGCCACCACCAATACGTGCGGTCGGCCCCGTACTGATGATCGGAAGGGAAGCCCCAATCCATCGCTGCGCCGTCGATCATGTAGCGGTAGAAGTCGAGAATCGAGCCGTCCGGCGAGCCGCGCAAGTCCATCGACAGTTCCGTATGGCGGTGGGTATCGCCGCGCAGGATACGCAGTTCGCGCCCGTCCGCGCGCGTGCGGTAGCCGCGGATCCGCGCCACGTCCTGCGCTTCGTAGGGGTGCGCGGTCGGCCTGCCCTCGACCCGCGGCCGGCGGTCGGACAGCTTGGCCCGCGAAGGGGGCGCTCCCGGCTCGTAGCGCGCCGCGTAAACGTTTTCGATAATCGTTTCCTCGGGCGTGTTGACCATTACCGAAAACGTCGGGTGGTTGTCGCGGGGCCAGGCGATCCACAGCCCGCTTTCCGCCGGCGCGGCGGCGGCGATCATGCTCGAACGGCCCCTGCTGTAAGGGAACATGGCCGGTTCGGTCCAGCCGTCCGCCGTAAGCGTGGCAATGAAAAACCGCCAGTAGTCGGCCAGCCGCCGCCCCTGGCGGTTGCGCACGATCAGGTGCAGGCGGTCCCGATCGTCGATGTGGATGCGCCCGTAGTGGTGCAACGGCCCTTCCTCGGGCGTATAGACTTTCTGCCCGCGTTCGATGGCGAACGGAGCGGCCATGCCCAGGCGCCGCTCGCCGGAATAGGCTGCAACCTCGACGCCGCGCAGATCGTAAATCGGATATCCGGGCGCGGTTCCCACGGGGTCGAGCCGCCCTTGATCCTTGGCCCAGTTGACGCGGCCGTACTCGTAACTCAACCAGACCGTATCGTTGCCGTCCACGGCCAGATCGGGGCGCTGCTCCAGGCGCTCGGTGGCGGCGGCTTCGATGACCCGCCCCGGCTCGCCGTTGACGATGCGCCGCATGCGCACGTCGTAGCGCCCCTTGTCGTAGGTGTCCCAGGCAACCGTAACGGCGCCTTTCGAGTCGGCCGCGACCGCCGGTTCCCAGTCGTTGCGGGGACTGTCGCTGATGCGCATTTCCCGCCCCCAGCGGCCGTTCTCGTAAACCATGTAGAAGATATCCGACTGCCGCCCGCGGTGCGCCTGCCAAGCGAGATGAATCCTGCCGTCCCGGTAATAGACGTCGTGATCGAAATCCGACTGCGCCGCCGAGGTCAGGCGCTGCAGCGGCCCGTAGGCCGCGCCGTCGTACCAGCGCGCGTAAAGATCGAAATTGCCGTCAACCTGCTGCGACCAGATAACCCAGATACGGCCCTGCTCGGCGAAGGCCAAGCGCGGCTTCCAGACGTCGCCGCTGACGCCGGGGATTTGCGTCCAGGTCGCCCAGCGCGACTGCGCGTTGTCGTATTTCGCCAAGCGCACCTCGTCCCGATAGCCGTCGTAGCTGACCCAGACCATCCACACTTCCGAGCGGTCGGCGGGGTTCGTAGCGATATCGGGGAAATCGTCGGAGCGCGTATCTTCCGACAAGCGCACGGCGTCCGCGATGCGCTCATCCAGAGGCGGCTCCGGCTCGGGGTCGCGCGGCGTCATGAACGACTCCGAAGTTCCCAGATGAGGAATGTTTTTGCGGGCGATCTCGTGCTGCGCGGGCGCATCGGGCCGCATCCGCCCCGGCTGCGCGTCGTTGGGCTGCGCATAGGCGATGGATGCCGCGAAAACGATCGACAAGCTGCGTGTCATGATGCTGAATTATATACCGGCCGCAGCAAGCCGCCCTCGCCGAGGCGTCCGCTTGCCGCGCATATCAGGCCTCTGCGTTGCGCCCCTGTTCCAATCGAAGAATGAGTCTGAAGGCAGAGGATCGGGAACTGCGGACAAGCGATCAAGGCCAAGAGCAGGCTCCGCGGCTGACACGGCCCCTGCCGTTGCGCTATTTTGTGGCGATGACGTTCAGAGACAGCATTCGCAACTCGGTTTTGCCGGCCGCCGCAGCACAGGTTTTGATCCTGCTCGGCAGCTCGGACATCCTCGCCCAGACCCGAAATCACAAGGGCGACGTCTCGGGCGTCCGCGTCGTGCGGCGCGTCGAACAACACCCCTACGCTTGGCGCGTCTGGCAGCCCTTCATCATCCAAGGGGAGCGCAAGCGCGATCTCATCGTTGCTTACGGCGCCATGGTCAACGGAAAGAAAGACATGGGCGATATTCTGGCTGCCGTCTCGCGGGACGACGGCGATACCTGGTCGGAACCGGTCACGATATTCAATCACCGCGAGCGGCAGGGCGCCGTCCAATTCGCGTACGCCAATCCGGTGCTCTACCGCGCCCCCGGGCAGGATGTCGTCTGGTGTTTTGCGATGCGCTGTCCCATTTCCTTTGAGAACAGCGAGGAATCGCAGCTTGTCGGCGCCTTTACCGCCGACGGCGGCTGGAGCTGGACGCAGGTCGAGCTGAACATGAAATACACCGGTCCGCTCATTACCAACGCGGGGCTGGCGCAGACCGAGATCGACGGCCGGAAAGTCTTCCTGCTGCCGGCTCACCGCAACACGCTTCAAAACGACACCCGAGGGTCGCGCGACCACTTTATCCTGTCGAGTACGAGCCTGCTGGAGTGGCGGCTCGAAGCGTATATTCCCCAGCCGGCCGCGGCTCGCGTGTTCCTGCATGAGGGCAACATGGCCCCGGGCGACAACCCCGGCGAACTCAAGATCGTGATGCGCACCGCAGACTATGACAACTCCGCCCTGACCACGAATCCGCCGCGCGCCTATTCGAGCGTCAGCACCGACGGCGGCCATACCTGGAGCGCCGCCAAAGAGGAGCCGGATTTGCACAACGCCAAGTCGAAAGCCTACTTCGGCCAGGCAACCGACGGCACGCACATCTACGTCTATAACGACGGTCCGCCCCAAAGCGAAGGCGGACGAATGGCGCTGCGTTACAAGACCAAAGCTCGCGGCGGCGCTTGGAGCGAACAGAAGACCTTCTATGACGCGGACATCAAGAACTCATACCCGACGCTGATTGAGGTTGCTCCAGGCAGCTTCCGGGCGGTGTGGGACAGCGGAACTGCCGCCAGGCCGCGTACGCGCATCCATTTCGGAAAGCTTGAGCTGAAGCCGTGATCCCTCTGAAGCCGAGGGGCCGGCCGGCTCTCGGCCGCAATGGACACGGACCAGGCGGATTCAATTGAACGAAAGGAGTGCGGATTGGGCTGCGCATGCCGAAGGCCGAAACGTCGCGTTCAAGCTGACCGAAAAGCCGAGCGGCCTGCAAAAGATCGAAGACCTCCCCGGTTGGGTGCGGGAACGCTTGGGCGGTCCTCCGGCTGGGATATGGTCCCAAGGCCGGCTTTGGCCTTCCGGCGAGTTGCAGGGCGTTCAATCGGAAACAACCTAAAATCGCAGCCATGAACCGCCGCGAATTTCTCGCGCTGACGGCCGCCGCCGGCGCCTGTTCGTCCGAGCCTGTCCCACCGGACCCCGAGCCGGAATTTCCGAGATTTCTCAAGGGCTGCGAAGAGCTTTACGCCGCCGATCCCCGCGCCGCCGCGCTCAAGTGGTTCACCGACGCGGATTTCGGCCTCTTCCTGCACTACGGCGTTTACAGCCAACTCAAACGAGGCGAATGGGTGCAGTTGCGCGAACGCATCCCCGTCGCCGAATACGCCAAGCTCAAGCACGCCTTCGACCCCGCTAATTTCGATGCCGGCAAAATCGCCGACTTGGCCGTTGCCGCGGGCATGAAGTACGTTAACCTGACCGCCCGCCACCACGACGGCTTTTGCCTGTTCCGCACCAACGAAACCGACTTCAACAGCCTCGACGCCTGCGGGCGCGACTTGGTGGGCGAACTGGCCGAAGCCTGCCGCGGCCGCGGGCTGGGGTTCTTTCTGTACTATTCATATGCGCTCGATTGGCGGCGCCCCTACTTCTATCCCCGCGAGACCGCGCGGCTCGACTGGCGCAACGCCCGCCCCGACTACGCCGAAGCGCAGCCCGAGTACAAGTTCGAGAAGGATGAGGACTTTCTGCGCTACATCAAGTTCGCGCATACGCAACTGAAGGAAATCATCTACCGTTACGGCCCGTTGGCGGGCGTCTGGCTCGATCCGATCATGGGCTTCTACGCCCGCCCGGAGTTGTTCCCCATCGAGCAAACCTACGCGATCATTCGCGAAGCCCAGCCCGGCATCCTGATCTGCTTCAAGCAGGGCGCCAACGGCGGCGAGGATTTCACCGCCCCCGAGCGCGAACCCCGCGCCCATCCGCGGGGAGGCAAGCTCGCCGCCGACGTCTGGGAATTGAACAAGCGCAAGCCCATCGAAATCTGCGACACGCTGCAACCCCGCTCCTGGGGGTACGACGAGCGCAATGAAGGCGAACACCGCAACGCCGGCGAAGTCATGGCCATGCTCGAACGCTGCAAGCGCTACGACGCCAATCTGCTGCTCAACACCGGCCTGCTGCCGGACGGCTCGATCCATCCGGCGGACGAACGGACGCTTCTGGAAGTGGGACGCCGCCTGCAAGCCGCCCGCGGGTAAGGCCGGCAAGTCGATCGGGCATCGCTCTGAGCGCGTTCGCCGTGTACACTACTCTATTACCCGTTGAATTCTGAGGAGGAACCCGAGTTTTGCACTGGGTCGATTACCAACGCCCCGAATCCCTCGACGCCGCGCTGCAGGCGCTGACCGCAAACGCCGGCAAGGCGAAGGCGCTCGCCGGAGGAACCGACCTGCTCGTTCAAATGCGCTCGGGCCGCTGCGCGAGCGGCGTCGTGGTCGATATCAAGAAGATTCCCGAGCTCAACGCCATGCGCTGCAGCCCGGATGAAGGCCTGACCCTCGGCGCCGCCGTCCCTTGCTGCCGCATCTACCGGGATGCAACCGTCGCGGCGGCCTGGCCGGCTCTGATCGACGCCGTTTCGATCATCGGCGGAACGCAGATTCAGGGCCGCGCCTCGGTCGGCGGCAATCTCTGCAACGCCGCGCCGAGCGCGGACGTCGTCCCCGTGCTGATCGCCTTGGGCGTCACGTGCAAGATCGCTTCGACGCGCGGAACCCGCGAGTTGCCCGCCGAGGATTTCTGCGTCGCACCGGGCAGGAATGCGCTGGCCGACGACGAACTGCTCGTCTCGCTGCATTTTCCGCCTCCCGCGCCGCGTTCCGGCGCGCGCTACATCCGCTTCATCCCGCGCAATGAGATGGATATCGCCGTGGCCGGCGCGGGTGTTTCCGTCACACTGGAAGACGGCCGGTTCTCCGCGGCGCGCGTCGCCTTGGCCTCGGTCGCCCCGACGCCGCTGTTCGTGAAGGAAGCCGGCGAAGCGCTCGTCGGGCGATCCGTCGGCGCCGCTGCCATAGCCGAGGCCGCCGCGGCGGCGAAAGCCGCGGCGAAACCCATCGACGACATGCGCGGAACGGCCGCGTACCGCCGCAACCTCTGCGAAGTGCTGACCCGCCGCGCCCTGACGGACGCGGTCGCCAGAGCCGGCGGACGGCTCTGACCGGGGTGGAGAAGAGACATGAAGAAAACCCAAGTGCGAACAACCGTCAACGGCCAACCGGTCGAGTTCCTTTGCGAAGCCCGCCAATCGCTGCTGGAAGTCCTGCGCGACAACTTGGGACTTACCGGCACGAAGGAAGGCTGCAACGACGGCAATTGCGGCGCCTGCACCGTCGAGATGGACGGGCGCATCGTTCCCTCGTGCCTCGTGCTCGGCGTCGAAGCCGAGGGCGCGCAGGTCGTCACCATCGAAGGCATAGCCCTCGGCAGCGGCCTGCACGAGGTGCAGCAGGCGTTTCTCGAGGGCGCCGCGCTGCAATGCGGCGTCTGTACGCCCGGCTTCATCGTGGCGGCCAAGGCGCTGCTCGAGCAAAACCCCAACCCGACGGAACACGAAATCCGCTTCTGGCTGGCGAACAATCTGTGCCGTTGCACGGGCTACGACAAAATCGTGCGCTCGGTACAGGCCGCCGCCTGCCGGCTGCAACAGAAGGTGCGCGCATGAGTACGACGATCGATCCTCTCCAGACCAAAACCGCGGTCAACGGCGGCTCCCCGAACGGAGCGCATCCGGCGCCGGCATACGAGCCCAACATGGTGCTGGCGTCCCGTTCCTACGACGTGGTCGGCACGCGCCCGGTGCGCCACGACGGCGCCGACAAGGTTACCGGCCGCGCGCTCTACGGAGCGGACAAGCAACTCGCCGGGTTGCTGCATGGGTTCGTCTTGCGCAGCCCCCACGCCCATGCTCGAATCGTCTCCATCGACGCCTCGAAAGCCGAGGCGCTCGACGGCGTATTCGCGGTAACCACGGCCGCCGACCTGCCGCCCGCCCGGGACAAGATCGTCGATGTCGGCGAAGGCGATACCCGGCTTTCTTACGTCCACGGCAACGTCCTGGCCAACGGCAAGACGCTCTACAAGGGCCACGCCGTAGCCGCAGTCGCCGCGATCAACCTCCACGTCGCCGAGCAGGCCGCCAAACTGATCGAGGTCGAATACGAGCCGCTCGGCTCGTCGATGACCGCCCCGCAGGCCATGCGCGGCGATGCCCCGCTGCTGCACGACGACCTGAAAACCGAGGAATACGGGCAGCAGACCGACACCGCCTCGAACGTCGCGCAGCATTTCCAATGGAAGATCGGCGACAGCGAGAAAGGCTTCGCCCAAGCCGACGTCGTCGTCGAGCGCACCTTCGATACGGCAACCGTCCATCAGGGCTATATCGAGCCGCACAACGCCACCGCGCTGTGGAACAACGACGGCCGCGTGCATATCTGGACATCGACGCAGGGCGCATTCGTCGTCCGCGACGTGACGGCGACCATACTCGAAATCCCCGTCTCGCAGATCAAGGTCACCCCGATGGAAATCGGCGGCGGTTTCGGCGGCAAGATTCCGGTTTACCTGGAGCCCGTCGCCGCCCTGCTTTCGAAAAAAACCGGGCGGCCGGTGAAGCTGGTCATGTCCCGCGCCGACGTGCTGGAAGGCACCGGTCCGACGCCGGGATCTCATGTGACCGTCAAGATCGGCGCAACGAACAGCGGCAGGATCACCGCCATGCAGGGCAATCTCGCCTACGAGGCGGGCGCCTATCCGGGTTCGTTCGTCGCCCCCGGCGGCATGTGCATTTTCGCCGCCTACGACTGTGAAAACGTCACCGTCGATGGCTACGACGTGGTCGTCAACAAGCCGAGCTCCGCCGCCTACCGCGCGCCGGGAGCGACGCAGGCTGCCTTTGCCGCCGAGCAGGTTATCGACGAAATCGCCGGCAAGCTGGGCATCGACCCCATCGACTTCCGCTTGCGGAATGCCGCGAAAGAAGGGACGCGCCGCGTGGACGGCCCCAAGTTCAGGCGCATCGGCTGCGTCGAAGTCCTCGAAGCGATGAAAGCCCACCCGCACTATGGCGCGCCGCTCGAAGGCGCCAACCGCGGGCGCGGCGTCGCCGTCGGCTTCTGGTTCAATGTCGGCCTGGAGTCGAGTTGCACGCTGAGCGTCAATTCCGACGGCACGATCAATCTGATCGAAGGCTCGACCGACATCGGCGGCACGCGCACCTCGATCGCCATGCAGGCCGCCGAAGTGTTGGGCATTCCCGCCGAGGACATCAACCCGCAAGTCGTCGATACGGATTCCGTCGGCTACACTTCCGTCACCGGCGGCAGCCGCACGACGTTCGCCACCGGTTGGGCGGCGCACGACGCCGCGCAAAAGATCGTTGCCGAGATGAAGCTGCGCGCGGCCAAACTTTTCGAGGCGGACGCCGGCGAAGTGACGCACGAAAAGGGCGTTTATTCCGCCGCCGGCAAAAGCGTTTCGTTCCGCGAACTTGCCGCGAAGGCAAGCCGCACGGGCGGGCCGGTCAGCGCCTCGGCTACGGTCAAGCCGCGCGGCGTCGGCGGCTCTTACGCCGGCAACGTCGTCGATGTCGAAGTCGATCCCGAAACCGGCAAGGTCGATATTCTGCGCTTCACCGTCGTGCAGGACGTGGGCAAGGCAGTCCACCCAAGCTACGTCGAGGGACAGATGCAGGGCGGTTCGGCGCAGGGCATCGGTTGGGCGCTCAACGAGGAGTATTTCATGGGCGCCGACGGCGGCATGCGCAACAATACGCTGCTCGACTACCGCATGCCGACCTCTCTCGACCTGCCGATGATCGACACCTGCATCGTCGAAGTGGCCAACCCCGGCCACCCTTACGGCGTGCGCGGCGTCGGCGAAGCCAACATCGTCCCGCCGCCCGCGGCGATCGCCAACGCGGTGCGCAACGCCGCGGGCAGGCGTCTGCAGCGCTTGCCGATGAATCCGCCGGCCGTGTGGGACGCCGTCGCCAACGGCGGCTGAGCGCAAAAGATTCGGCGGCGTCGCGCCGCATCGGGTAGAATGGAAGTCTTGCCGGAGTCCCCGCAACACCAATAAGGAGCAAACCCGATATGGCTTATTCGGTACCCGATCTTCCCTATGCATTCGATGCGCTGGAGCCGCACATCGACGCGCGCACGATGGAAATCCATCACGACAAGCATCACGCGGCTTACGTCGCCAAAGTCAACGCCGCCGTCGCCGGAACCGAGTTCGAAGGCGCAGCCATCGACGACCTGATGCGCAACCCGGCCGCGGCCGCCAACGGCGCGATCCGCAACAACGGCGGCGGGCATTCCAACCATTCGCTGTTCTGGACGATCATGAGCCCCAACGGAGGCGGCGCGCCCGCGGGCGATCTCGCCGACGCCGTCAACGCGGCCTGCGGCAGCTTCGACGGATTCAAAGAGCAGTTTTCCAACGCCGCGGCGACCCGCTTCGGCAGCGGTTGGGCCTGGCTGAGCGTTGACGGCGGCAAAGTCGTCGTCGAATCGACCCCCAACCAGGACACGCCGCTGATGGCCGGACGCACCCCGATTCTGGGCATCGACGTCTGGGAACACGCCTACTATCTGAAGTATCAGAACCGGCGCCCCGACTATATCGCCGCGTTCTACAACGTGATCGACTGGAACGCCGTCGCGGCCCGCTTCAAGGCCGCGGCATAGGCCGCCCGCGAGGTTTGCCGGCGAGAGGCGGGCCGACGCGCCCGCCTTGCTGCCCGCTGCTCCGCGGAGCGCGGGAGAACCGCTCCGGGCGGAACGCGGCGCTTGCGGCCGGCGGACGCCCGGAAACGATCTCTTCGGCCAGCAGTTCCCCGGTCAACGGCCCGAGTTGTATCCCGCGCCGGAAGTGCCCCGCCGCGACGTAAACGCCCTCGCTGCCCGGCACGGCTCCGACAACCGGATTCCGGTCCGCGCAAAAGGGTCGGAACCCCGACCAGCCGTACGCGGCGGTTACGCCCGCCAACGACGGGAACAGCGCTCGGAATTCGCTTTCGATCTCCGCCGTTGCCACCTCGTCCACTCCGGTCTGGAAGCCGATATCGTCTTCCGAGCCGCCGCCCGCGACCGTTCCGCAGGGCAATTGCCAGTAATAGAACCGGCGGCCGAAGACGACCGCGCGCAAGGTTTTCGCCGGCTGCGCGGGCCAGGCGAGCAGCGTACCGCGGATCGGCCGGATCGGAGGCTCCCAACCGAGCAGCCGCGTCAGCAGCGGCGTCCAGGCGCCGGCGGTTACGATGATCGTCGGCGCGGCAACCGCCCCCCGGTTCGTCTTCACCAAGCCTTTC
This sequence comes from Bryobacterales bacterium, assembly GCA_965242705.1. Classification (GTDB taxonomy): domain Bacteria; phylum Acidobacteriota; class Terriglobia; order Bryobacterales; family UBA6623; genus CATQHP01. The sequence continues at coordinate 514,080 of OZ251486.1, read as the reverse complement.
TCGATGGATGTAACCTCGGTCCCGAGACAGATGCGCGTTCCCCGGCCGCGCAGGTAGCGCGCCAGCGCGACGGCCAGCTTGAGCGGGTGAATGGAGCCGTCCCCGGGGAAGAAAAACGCCCCGCCGCGGTAATCGAGGCGCGGCTCGACCTCCTGCACCGCGCTCCCGGAAATCCATTCCGCTTCCAGCCCCGCCGCGCGGGTTCGTTCGGCGGCTTTTCGCGCCTCCGCGGCGCCGATCGACTCCGCCGCCGCCAGCAGGCCGTTCCTTGCGTAGTCGAAATCGAATTCCTTGTCGAGTCGGGCGAAAAGCTCGCGGCCGCGAAGCGCATGCGCGGCGTCGATGCCCCGGTTCAAGTGTTCGTGCGCCAGCCAGATTCCGCCCGCGCTGGCGCCGGTCGATTCGCCGCAAATCACGCCGCGCTCGACGATGACGATGTCGTTGACGCCCCGCCGCGCCAGCGAAAACGCGCTGCAAAGCCCGACGAGGCCCGCGCCGACCACAACCGCTTCCGCGCTGCGCGGCAGCTCATCGGATGCATGCAACGCCTCGCGCGATTCGCGCGGCAGCGTGCGGAACCAGACCGAATCGGCGGGCAACCGCCCATCGTAACAAGTGCCCCTCATGCTGCTTACGCGGTTGCAAAATCAACCAATCGCTCAACCAATTTTGCCAATGACTCCGGCTTGTGGCCTTCGTCCCATGCTAATCGAAGCGTTTCGGCAATAAAAAGCGGATTCTTGGAAAGCTTGCCGCTACCCGGGTCAAAACTTTGTCTGGCTGCATTTGTCAATTTCTCCCATATAGGTTTAGTGATCTCAGTCTTTACTTGATCGCCGATCTGATCCGGCCAAATAGCGTAGGTGTCGCCCCACAACACAGTTTCAGGAAATGGCTCCGCCACAACATTCAATGCTTTCATCAAATTCTTGTTGTCGTGTTCATGCGCGGTACGATACTTTGGGGTATTGCCGTCTGCGTCAAACACGACAAAAGCAGGAATTTCCAATTCTTGACCAATGACCAGCATCTGAAGAATACCGGATTTTCTATCTGTGGGTACGATATGCAAACCGGCTCGCCGAACATCGTCCCACTTGCCATCGAGCATAAGGGCTGTAGTGATGTAAGCACGGTCTTCCATCCCTTCGACCAGAACTACCTTGTTGCAAAAGAACATTTCGGAGTGTTCCGGCTGAAGTGCCGCGTGAAGCTTCGCGCGCGCACCAGCCGGCTTGTCGGGGCTTTTCCCGGTGATTTCGGCGATGCGTTCTGAAAACCGCTCAAAGCTTGTGTGCCGCACTTTGCACCTTCCAGAGGCAGCATCTTTGCGGATCAACCGTATTTCCTCAAACGCTTTACCGGATACGAAGTAAGGGCTGTGTGTCGTCAAAAGAACCTGTTGACCGCTTTGCGAGAGCGTTCGAAGAACATTGCTGAGGTGTCGAGCTTGGGGCGGATGCTGGTATAGCTCAGGCTCTTCACAGGCAAATATCAGTGTGGATTGCTCTTTATTTTCGTCTGGTTCGGGTTCGGTCTGAGCCAGCTCTTGGAGAATGGCCAGCAGGAACGATCGTTGCAGACCGTGGCCGAAACGGAGAAGGTTTCCCTTGAAGTTGCCCTCCCGAGCTTTGACAGTGGCCTTGGGGTCGTTGATGGCAACAGACTTCTCGCTTCTCTGATGCCAGACAACTTCAAGGCCGGCGTTCGAATGGGCATAAGTTGCAAGTCGATTTGCGAGCCGCTCTGAGATATTCTCAAGTACTGCTTGTTCCTTCTCCAATAGGACGTCGTACGCCGTCCTCGTTTTTTGTCGCAATTCGTTCAGAGCTTCGTCAAAATTGACTTCCCTGCGAACGGTTCTCTGCAACAGCTTGCCGAGGGCCGTATTGCCGGCTTCTTGCGCTTCTTCGGAAGCTTCCTTTACTGCCGGAAGATAAACCCATTGAATGAATGGGGCGAGCATATGCTTGCCCTTTGTGGAACCAAAGAACAAGTCCGTACTTGGTGTGAGGCTACACTTGTCGGGGTTATTTTCCTCATACTTTCGCAAAGAGTCGATCATTTTCTGCTTGGTCAGCTTGCTGCCGACGTCTGGAAAATCTTCGACGCCATCAATAACTTCTTTGAATACTTTCTGCAACACACCGACTTTTTCTCCACTGTTCTCCGCCTCGAAGAATGGGGCAAAATTCTGAAATATCAGCCTTTCTCCGAAACGCCGGACAGGAGCACGGTTGGATTCGGGATCAAATTTGGCCTTGACTGTTGCAGTGAGTTCGTTGTGACGCACATAGTGACTGAGATCTTGCCGGGCTTTTTCTGATAACTCGGAAAAGGTAACGGTGATCCGCACAGGTTCACTCGTGTTTCCATTATGAAAATCCTCATCAGCGAGAGATGCCACATCAGTTGCACTGCTGGCCTCTTGAAAAAACACATTCAAAGCCGCCAGCACCGTGGATTTACCGGCGCCATTTGGCCCCAGCAAACAGGTATGGCTATCGAAATTGAAGATTTCATCTTTGAAACCACGGAAATTGCGGATGCGCACCGAGCGGATTCTCATTGTTCCTTCTCAAATAGGCACTGGGGCTCAGATAAAAATGACTGTAGCAGAATCTGAGCAAAATTGCAACACGGGAGTGGATCGACCCCGACAGTTGACAAGCTGCTGAATATTGAGCTAGAGTATTGACGCCATGGAACGCCGCATGATTCCCCTGTACAAGCAATTGGCCGTGAGCTGCTTGCCGCAACTCAGCCTGAAGCGTACTCTGGCCCGAAGGATTGTTGCGAATCGAGTTCGGGGTTTTCTTCTTGTGCTGCTGCTGGCGCCGGCGGCAGTCGGACAAGACGCCAAAAGCGAATTCGCCCGCTTCGAACTTTTCAACGGCTGCAAGCCAATGGATCTGGCAGTGGAAAGTTTGAACGACGATACAGGCAAAATCGGACTCACCAAGGCGAGATTACAGGCGGCGGCCGAAAGCCGCTTGCGATCGGCGCGCCTCTACGATAGCGACGCGACAGCACCGTGGTTGTACGTGAATGTCAATGTATCTGGCCCGGCATTCAGCATCAGCCTGCAATACAAAAAGCTGGTTCTTGACCTTGCGTCCGTCAAAAACGGATATGCAGCGACATGGAATACCGCAGGAACAGGAACGCACGGTGGGGATGCCGGTTACATTGTGTCGAGTCTATCGCAGCATCTCGACCGATTCCTCGTCGAGTACTTGCGCGTGAACGAGTCGGCTTGCAGCCGCTGAACCGGCACTACTCGTTTTCTTCGAGGCGGCTGAAGAAGAACGCGCGCTCGACCGCCGCGGTCTGCGGCGCGTCGGAGCCGTGAATCGCATTCTTTTCGATGTCGGTTCCGTACAGGTTGCGGATCGTGCCCTCGGCGGCCTGCTGCGAATCGGTCGCGCCCATCACTTCGCGCAGCTTGGCGACGGCGTCCTCGCGCCTCAGGATCATGGGTACGACCGGCCCCGAGGTCATGAACGCCACCAGGTCGTTGTAGAACGGCCGCTCGCTGTGAACCGCGTAGAAAGCTCTCGCCTGCGCCTCGCTGAGCGTGACTTTCTTCATGGCGGCGATGACGAAGCCGGCGCGCTCCAGATGCGCGATGATGTTGCCCGTATTGCCGGCGGCGACGGCGTCGGGCTTGACGATGGTCAGGGTTGTTTCCACGGCCGTTTCTACTTTCCGCCGCTATCAGGTTGCCGGGTTGCGGCCTGCATCGCCTGCGCCAGCGTGGAGGCCAACTCGGCCGGCGAAGGGGCGACGGCGATGCCCGCCGCCTCCATCGCGGCCTTCTTTTCCGCGGCGGTTCCCTTGCCGCCCGAAATAATCGCCCCGGCGTGGCCCATGCGGCGCCCCGGCGGCGCCGTTGCGCCGGCGATAAAGCCGGCGATCGGCTTGCTCACGCTGCTCTTGACGAACTCGGCCGCCACTTCCTCGGCGGTCCCGCCGATTTCGCCGATCATGATGATGCCCGCCGTCTCGGGGTCTTCGTTGAACAGGCTCAAGGCGTCGATGAAATTCGTGCCGATAATCGGGTCGCCGCCGATGCCGATGCAGGTGGATTGGCCGATGCCCATCGCCGTCAACTGGCCGACGGCCTCGTAGGTCAGCGTGCCGGAGCGCGAGACCACGCCGATGCCGCCCTGCTTGTGGATCTTGCCCGGCATGATGCCCAGCTTGCATTTTCCGGGCGAGATGACGCCGGGGCAGTTCGGGCCGAGCAGGCGCGTCTTGCCGCCGCGCATGGCGTCGGCGGCCGTCACCATGTCGCGGGCGGGAATGCCCTCGGTGATGCAGACGACCAATTCGATCTCCGCTTCGACCGCCTCGAGGATCGCGTCGGCGGCACCCGGAGGGGGGACGAACACGATCGAGGCGTTCGGCCGCACGGCGTCGACGGCCTCGCGGACGGTATGGAAAACCGGGACGCCGAGCAGCTCCGAGCCGCCGCGCCCGGGGTGGACGCCGCCGACGATGCGCGTTCCGTAATCCATGCATTGCCGGGCGTGGAACTGTCCCGCGCGGCCCATGCCCTGGACGATGACGCGCGTGTTTTCGTTGACCAGTACGCTCATGATTGAGGCCTCATGCGGCAAGCGCCACGACTTTCTCGGCAGCTTCCTTCATGTCGCCGGCAACGGTGAAATCGAGGCCGGACTCGTTGAGGATTCGGCGGCCCCGCTCGATGTTCGTGCCCTCCAGCCGCAGCACGATGGGAACGCCGATATCGAGTTCCCTGGCCGCCGCGACGACGCCTTCGGCCAGCACGTCCACCTGCAGGATGCCGCCGAAAATGTTGATCAGCACGGCCTTGACGTTGGGGTCGGAGAGGATGATGCGAAAGCCGTTGCGAATCTGATCCTTGCTGGCGCCGCCGCCCACGTCGAGAAAATTCGCGGGCATGCCCCCAGCGTACTGGATGATGTCCATCGTGGCCATGGCCAAGCCGGCGCCGTTGACGATGCAGCCGACGTTGCCGTCGAGCTTGATGTAGTTGAGGCCGTGGTCGATGGCTTCCGTTTCGAGCGGCTCTTCCTCGTCGAGGTCGCGCAGTGCGGCCAGATCCGGGTGGCGGAACATGGCGTTGTCGTCGAAATCCATCTTGGCGTCGAGAGCTACGGCGCGGCCGCCGCGGGTGATGACGAAGGGGTTGATCTCGACCAAGGAAGCGTCGGTCGCTTCGTAGGCTTCGGCCAAGGCGGTCATCGCCCCGACCGCGGCGTCGAACGCCTCGCCCTCGATGCCCAGCGCGTAGGCGATGCGGCGTGCCTGATAGGGGCGCAGGCCGCGGCCCGGCTCGATCGTTTCCTTGAGAATCGCTTCAGGGTTCTCAGCGGCTACTTCTTCGATCTCCATGCCGCCCTCGGCGGAAGCCATGAAGACCGGCTTGGCGCTCGCGCGGTCGAGGACGACGCCGAGATAGATTTCGCGGGCGATGGGCATTTGCTCTTCGATCAGCAGGCGCTTGACGACCTTGCCCGCCGGGCCGGTCTGGTGCGTGACCAGCGTCATGCCCAGGATTGCTTCCGCTTTTTCGACCGCTTCGGCGGTGCTGTGGGCAAGCTTGACGCCGCCGCCCTTGCCGCGGCCGCCCGCGTGGATCTGCGCCTTGACCACGACCTTGCCGCCGAGTTCCTGCGCGGCGGCGCGCGCTTCGTCGAGCGAAAAAGCAGCCGTGCCGCGCGGCGTCGGGACGTTGTAGCGGCGCAAGATCTCCTTGGCCTGGTATTCGTGAATCTTCATGCGATTGCCCCTTGCACGGTCCGCCAAATGCGCGCGGTCCGCCAAATGCGGTTGTACGATTGGGGGAGAGGAATCGGAGCCTTCATCCGATTCTAGCGAGGCTTGGAAAGGGAACGCAATTCTGACGATGAAAATCCGGGAGGCATTGCACCGCGCCGCATCGCGCGCCGATCTCAGCGAGGCGCAAGCCTCCGCGGCGATGAACGCCATCCTGCGCGGCGAATCGACGCCCGCGCTGACGGCCGCGCTGCTGACCGCGCTGCGCATGAAAGGCGAAACCGTCGAAGAGATTACCGGTTTCGCCCGCGCCATGCGCGCCAACGCCGTCTCCGTGCGCCCCGCAAAAACCGACCCGCAAGCCCTCGTCGATACCTGCGGCACGGGCGGCGACGGCGGGGCGACGTTCAACGTATCGACCGCCGCCGCGTTCGTTGCCGCGGGCGCAGGAGCCGCAGTCGCCAAGCACGGCAACCGCGCGGCTTCGAGCCGCTGCGGCTCGGCGGACGTGCTGGAGGCCTGCGGCGTCAACATCGAGCGCGCCGCGGCGCGGGCGGCCGAGTGCATCGACGCCGTCGGCATCGGCTTTCTCTTCGCTCCGGCCATGCATCCGGCCATGAAACACGCCGGGCCGGTGCGCAAGGAGTTGGGCATGCGCACGGTGTTCAACATCCTGGGGCCGCTGACCAATCCCGCCGGCGCGGGGGCGCAGGTGATGGGCGTCTTCGACGGCGCGCTCGTCGAACCGGCGGCGCGGGTTCTGCTGCGCCTCGGCATTCGGCGGGCGTTCGTCGTCCACGGCGGCGACGGCCTCGACGAGATCACGACCACGACGGAAACGAAGCTGGCCGAAGTCCGCGATGGCGCGGTAAGCGTCCGCGAGGTCGCGCCCGAAGATTTCGGGCTCCCGCGGGCAACGGCGGCCGATCTGGCCGGCGGCGGCCGCGAGGCCAACGCCGCGGCGCTGCAAGCGATCGTTCAGGGCGAAAAAGGCCCCCGGCGCGATATCGTGATAGCGAACGCCGCCGCGGCGCTGGCGGCCGGCGGCAGAGCCGGCGGCTTTCGCGAAGGCGCGGCGCAGGCTGCCGCGGCGATCGACTCCGGCGCCGCCGCCCGCAAGCTGGAAGCGCTGATCGCCTTCAGCAAAGTTTCGTAAAGCCTCCCAACCCGCTGAATGCGCTTTTAGGGAAGGTCTGAACAAGAATGCAAGAGGGGCAGAGGAAGGATGATGTTGGCGGATGGAGGCGTTTGAGGAGGGATTTTCATCGAGATTTGCATGGAGATTCTGCTGACTGTGGCCTCCAGGCAACAGTTATGCCCCGTCTCAGCGGCTTACCGCCGCTGTGGACGCACTGCTCCTGCGTTGCGCCGCTCAGGCTCTGGCGTAACGCTCGGCAATGAGCAGATTGGCCAAGCCGAACAAGAGATTGAGCCGTTCCCTGTTCTTGGCCAAGCTGCGATAACGCACCTTCGCGTAGCCGAAGCGCTGCCTCACATACAGAAACGGATGCTCCACCTTGGCCCGCACTGCCGCCTTGCGCCGACCCGCCGCGCTGTCCGTCGCCAACTGCCGCCTCTTCCTCGTCTGCTTCATCTCCCCGTCCCGCTCCCGCTTGCCGTTCTTCTGCGATGACGGCGCTTCTATGATGCTCGCGTCCACTATCGTCCCTTTCTGCAAGCGCAAACCCTGCGCCTCCAAGCGCCGGTTGATCTCCGCCAACAACTCCCCGCCCAACTTGTGCTTCTCCAACAAATGCCGAAAATGCAAAATCGTCGTCTCATCCGGCAGCGGCTCGGCCAACGACAAACCCACGAGGCGCCTCACTGACTCAATCTCGTACAGCATGTCCTCCATCCCCGGATCACTCATGTTGTAGAACAACTGCACGCAGTGGATGCGCAGCATCGCCGACAACTCGTACGGTCGCCGCCCCCGCCCCGCTTGCGGGTAATACGGGCGGATACGCTCCTCCAGCCGCTGCCAGGGAATCAACGCCTCCATCCGCCCCAGAAACTTCTCCCGCCTCGTCTGTTTCTTCTTCCCCTCGTACTCCATATCCGCAAACGTCCGCCGGCTCATCGCTCTCCCCCTTATTCTCCGTGCCTTCCGCACTCCCCTGTTACCCCAGCCCGCGGTACTCTTGTTCAGACATTTCCTAACGTTTTTGGCGGCTGTTGCGTCCAAGTCACTGGGAGGAAGCGAACCGCGTGCAACTGGTCCGAGTGGAATCCACAAGTCTGGAGAGCGGCGGCGCAGAAAGCAGCCGGGAGAACGCCCACGCCGGCGAACGCGCGCTGGTCGAGGCCGTGCAACGGCGCGACCCCGCGGCATTCGAGCAGATTGTGCGTCTCTACGACAGAAGCGTTCTGCGCATTGCGATGAACATCTTGCGCTCGCCGGAAGATGCCCGAGACGCCTACCAGGAGGCGTTTCTGAAGGTTTACCGCAGTATCGGCAACTTCCGTTTTCAATGCAGCTTCCACACCTGGCTTTACCGCATCGCCACCAATGTTTGCCTCGATCACATCCGGCGGCGCAGCGTTCGCAAGGAATACGGGGTCGATGAGCGAGGCGAAATGTACGCCGGCTCGCCTTTGCAGACAGCGGCGGATGCGCGGCCGGAAGGGTCTCCCGACCGCGTACTCCAACAACAAGAGCTTGCCGAGCAAATCCGCGGCGCGATGGATCTGTTGTCGGACAAGGAGCGGGTGGTTTTCGAATTGCGGCACCACGAAGGCATGAGGCTGCGCGCTATCGGCGAAGCGCTGGCGATGAGCGAAGAAGCGGCGAAGAACTGCTTGTTCCGGGCAACCAGAAAATTGCGGGAGGCTTTGCAGGATGCCCGCGCGTAAAGACAGGCTGCCGATGGACAGCGAGGCGGCGCGCCGGCGAATCCAGCTTTATCTGTACGACGAGATCGGCATTCAAGAACGACTGGAAATCGAACGCGCCTGCGAAGAGGACCCCGGTTACCGCGCGCTGTTCGAGGACGAAGCGGCGTTCTTGCAGACCCTTGACCGGCGTGAGCAGGAGCCGGTTTCCGAAGCGCTGCTGGCCGAGTGCCGCCGGGATTTGATGCGGGAAGTCCAGCGTCGCGAAAGGGTCCGCGCCCGCGCGTCCGCCTCACGAAAATTCGGCCTCGGCGGTTTTTGGCGTTTCGCTTGGCAGCCGGCCCTGGCGGCGGCTTGCCTGGCGGCGGGCTTCCTGGCCGGGCGGTCGGACATGACGCAGCCGCGGAGCGTAGAACAGGCTGCGTTGGCCGGGCCGGCCGAGATTCAGTCGGTTCAGGCGGGACCGGAGCCGGGCCGCGTGCGGATTATCCTGGAAGAACGCAAGGTCGTATCCGGGGCGGCGGACGATCCGGCAATCCGCCGGCTGCTGCTGGATTCGGTTCGCGCGGCGCATTCGGGCGCGCGGTTGGCTTCGCTGGAAGCTCTGGGCGGCGAAGCCGGACGCCGGGACGTCCGCCGGGAACTGCTGCGGTTGATGATCGAGGACGAAAATCCGGGGGTGCGGCTCAAGGCGCTGGATGCGGTCCGCTTGCGCAGCGGCGACCCAGAGATCGAGCAAGCGCTTGTCCGGGCAGTGCTGCACGACCCGAATCCCGGCATGAAAATTCAGGCGATCCGGCTTTTGACGGCCAAGCCCAGCCGCAGGCTGGCCGGCGCTTTCCAGCACATCATGGAGCAGCAGCCGAATCCTTTCGTACAGCAGCAATGCGAGAGGGCGCTGCAGTCTCTCGACGCTTCGTTGGAGTACCACTAGATGGTTCCGGCTGCGTTGGTTCTGGCGCTGATCGCGGGCTTGCCGCATCCGTCGCGGGCGCAGCGGTCGAGCGAATTGCGCCGCGACGGCCGCTACTGGGTGCAAACGGAAAGCGTTTCCATCCCGGCCGGTTCGCGCTTGCGCGTGAGCGCGGTCGGCGCCGTCCGGGTCAGAGGCGCGGACATCCGCGAAGTCCGCTGCAGGGCCGTGAAACGGCTGCGGGCGGTCGATGAAACGGAGGCCCGAGAGCGGTTGGCGCCCGCGGGCGTTTCCCTGGCGAGGCAGGGCGGCGGGAGCGTCGCGGTCTCTCTGCGCCGCGCTGCTTGCCGGCGCTGCTCATTCCGCGCCGATCTGGAAATCGCCGCGCCGGCGGCGACCCGTCAAATCGTGCTGGTCACCGAGGGCGGGGAGATCGAAGTCCGGGGAATCGAGGGCGCAATCGACGCGGAGACAACCGGCGGGAGCATCGCACTCGACGCCATCGGCGGCGGGGCGCGCGTGTTGACCGCAGGCGGCGACATCGAGATGGGAGCCGTGGGCGGCGACGTTCGCGGGGAAACGGCGGGCGGCAGCATTTCCCTGCGACGGGCGCGGGGCGGCGCTTCGCTGCATACGAGCGGCGGGCGCATCCGGGTCGGGCGCATCGACGGCGTGCTGCAAGCGGATACCTTGGGCGGCGGCATCGAAGTCGAGGAGGCCGGCGCGAAGGTGTTCGCCGGCACGAACGGCGGGACGATCCGTATCGGCCGCGCGCTGGACACGGTCAACGCCTCGACCGCCGGAGGAGCAATCCACGTGGCCGAGGCTCCCCGCGGAGTTCGCGTCGAGACGGCGGCGGGCGATATTCGGCTGGAACGGGTCAGCGGGGCGGTGTTCGCCGCCAGCGCCGCCGGCAACATCCGCGCGTTTTTCGCCGAAGGCTCGGCGTTGCGCGATTCGCTGCTGGAAACCACCGGCGGTTTGATCGTGGTTTATCTGCCTGCCGATCTGGGCGTCACGATCGAGGCCGGAATCGATTTGGCCAACAGTCCGAATCGGATTTTCAGCGAGTTTTCTACGGTTGCGGTGCGGCGTTCGGGCGGAGACTTCGGTCCGGGAACAGTGACGGCGGCCGGCAAAATCAACGGCGGGGGGCCGCTGTTGCAGATTCGCAATATCGACGGCCGCATCGAGATTCGACGACGTCGGTAGGACTTGCGGTTTGCGAAGGGAGGGATTGAAATGCGCGGTTTGATGGCGGCGGCTGTTCTCTGGATTTGCGTCGATGAGATTCCCGGGCAAGCGCAGCGCCGGTTCGACGTCTGGCGGCTGTTTGCTCCAAGCAGCTACGTCGGCCTCGGCATTATGGATATCGGCGACGAGAAGGCCGAGTCGATCGGGCTGATCGAGCCGCACGGCGTCGAGGTGACGAACATCGCCCCCAACAGTCCCGCGGAGCGCGCGGGCATCGAACGAGGCGATATCGTGACGGCTTGGCGCGGCGTTCGCGTCGAAGGCATCGAGCACTTCGCTCGTCTGGTGCGCGAAACTCCGGTCGGCCGCGAAGTGGAATTGAGCGTTTTTCGCGGCGGGAGCAAGCACACGCTTCGCGTGGAGGTCGGGGCGCGTTCGCGGAACCCGGTCCGCGCCGGCGCCGAATGCGCCGAATGTCTGCCGGCGATTCCCGACGCGCCGCGGCCGCGTATCGCTCTGCAAAGCCGTGTTCTCGGCGCCGAACTGGAAACGGTTGACGGCCAGTTGGCCGAGTTTTTCGGAGTACGGCAGGGCGTTCTGGTGCGTTCGGTGGACCGCCGGTCAACGGCCGAGTCCGCCGGTTTGCAGGCCGGCGACGTCATCGTTGCGGCGGCGGGCAAGCCCGTTGCGCGCACGCGCGACGTCTCGCAGGCGCTGCTTTCCGCAAGGACGGGAAACATACCCGTGGAATTGGTGCGCAGCCGGCGCAAGCAAACGCTCGTGTTGGAGCGGCCCACGCGGGGGCGGCTCGGCGCCGTACCCGTCCGGCGCGTCTCCGACCGCCGCTGATCGCCCATCGACGCGGGAGGCAAAATCAGGGGGTTGCCCCATTTCGCCAGCCGTGTGTGCTACAGTTGAATGTAACGACACGATCAAGAAGCTCAGGAAGGAGCATGGAATCTGGAATGCCGCTAGCTGCTCAGGTCAAAGAGGATATCCGCAAGACCTATGGCGCACATGACAAGGATGTTGGGTCCGCCGGGGTGCAGATTGCTGCGCTGACCCGTCGGATTTCCGATCTGACGGAACATCTGAAGACCCACAAAAAGGACTTCTCATCCCGCCGCGGCTTGCTCAAGATGGTCAGCCGCCGGAGGCGTCTGATTCGTTACTTGAGGCGCAAAGACCCTCAAGGCTACGTCAAGTTGATGGAGTCCCTTGGTCTCCGCGGCTGACGGCATCCTGCGCGAGGCGAAGCTGCGCGGACGCGGCGGCCCGAAAAGACCGCCGCGCCGGGGCTTTTTTCTCGCGGCGAACCCATGCTTTTCGGTAACGATGAACCCCTCCCAAAGAGGACGGCGGCGCAGCATGACGCGGCCGCCGCAAAACCAAACCTTTTCCTCCGCTTCGCTCCTGTGATTCAGGGGGCTTGCGTCCGCTTGTTCGGCGGGCTGCTCCCGAAAGGACATTGCCGAGAAAATGAAGCAAACAGTTGAATTCGATTTGGACGGAAAAACCGTCGTATTGGAAACCGGGCGTCTGGCCAAGCAGGCCGGAGGCGCCGTTCTCGTCAGTTGCGGCGACACGCGCGTGCTGGTCACCGCGACAGCCGCTCCCGAGCCCCGCGAGGGCATCGACTTTTTCCCGCTGACCGTCGATTACCGGGAATACACCTATGCCGCCGGGCGTTTTCCCGGAGGCTACATCAAGCGCGAGGGCAGGCCCTCGGAAAAAGAAATCCTGACCTGCCGCATGATCGACCGGCCGCTGCGGCCTCTGTTCCCTGACGGGTTCCGCAACGAAACGCAGATCATCGGCATGGTCGTATCGGCCGACCCGGAGCTGGACCCCAGCATCTTCGCCATGATCGGCGCATCGGCGGCTTTGGCCGTCTCCGATATCCCCGTCTTGCACACCACCGGCGCAGTGCGCATTGCCCGTTTGGGCGATGACCGATGGATCGTCAATCCGACTTACGAAGAAAGCGCGGAGTCGAACCTCAACATCGTCGTTGCGGCCGCCGAAGAAGGGCTGGTCATGGTTGAGGCGGGCGCCGACCAAGCGGACGAGGCCGGCGTTCTCGAAGCGATTCGCCGCGGCCATGAGGCCTGCAAGAAGATCGTCGAAGCAATCCGCGAGTTGGCGGAAAAGGCGGGCAAGCCGAAACGCGAAGCCGCGCCGCCGGCGTTCGATGAGGCGCTTCGGGCCGAAATCGTTTCCCGCTGGGGCGGGCGCATGGAAGAGGCGCTGGATACGCAGGCGCATCCGAAACTGGAAAGCCTGGCGCTGGTGCGCGCGATCAAAAAAGAGATTCAGGCGGCCTACGCCGAGGACGCAGCCAAGGCCGCCGAGGCCAAGGCGTTCATGGAGCCTTGGCAGGAACAGATTTTCCGCAAGCAGGTTTTCGAGTTGAAGCGGCGTCCGGACCACCGCGATCCGGACGCGTTGCGCGCGATCGCTTGCGAGGTCTCACAGTTGCCGCGGGCGCACGGCTCGGCGGTATTCACGCGCGGCGAGACCCAGGCGCTGGCGACGACGACGCTGGGAACGAAGATCGACGGGCAGCGCCAGGAGCGCATCGAAGACATGGACTACGAGAAGCACTTCATGGTCCATTACAACTTCCCGCCGTTCAGCGTCGGCGAAACCGGATTCATGCGCGGCGCCGGACGCCGCGAGATCGGCCACGGCATCCTGGCGGAGCGCGCCTTGACGCCGGTGATTCCCGATCGAGAGAAGTTCCCCTATACGATCCGCGTGGTCAGCGACATCCTCGAATCGAACGGCTCGAGCTCGATGGCCACGGTTTGCGGCGGAACGCTGTCGCTGATGGACGCGGGCGTGCCCATCAAGTCTCCGGTCGCGGGCATCGCCATGGGGCTGGTTGCCGAGGGGGACGATTTCGTGGTGCTGACCGACATCGCCGGCGCCGAAGACCACTACGGCGACATGGATTTCAAGGTGGCCGGCACCGAAGACGGCATCACCGCGCTGCAAATGGACATCAAGCAGCCCAACGTAAGCATCGAAGTTCTCGAGACGGCCTTGGCGCAAGCCAGGAAAGCGCGCCTTGAGATTCTGGAAGCCATGCGCGGCGCCATCGCCGCCCCGCGCGAAGACGTGGCTGACCATGCGCCGCGCATCACCACGATCAAGATTCCGGAAAGCAAGATTCGCGATCTGATCGGCCCCGGCGGCAAGACAATCAAAGCGATCGTCGAGGAAACCGGCGCGAAAATCGACGTTGCCGACGACGGCACGGTCAGCATCGCCGCGGTGGACGGCGAGGGCGGCCGCCAGGCTCTGGCCCGCGTCGAAGAGCTTACCGCCAGCCCGGAAGTCGGCAAGACCTACCTCGGCAAGGTGACGCGCATCGTCGATTTCGGCGCGTTCGTCGAGATCTTCGCCGGAACGGAAGGTTTGCTGCATATCAGCGAGATCGCCGAGCAGCGCATCCGCGCGGTCAGCGACGAGCTCAAGGTCGGCGATCAGATTCTGGTCAAGTGCCTGGCGCTGGAAGGCAACAAAATCAAGCTCAGCCGCCGCGCGGTTCTCAGAGAGCAGCGCGACAAGCGAACCGACAATGAGCCGCGCCCGCGGCGGCGTTTCAGCGGAGACCGCCGCAGGAGCGACGGCGATCGCAGGAAAGGGCCGGATAGAAGCGATTCCAGGCGTGGGCCGAGCGAAAGGCCGGACAGCGATTAGCGGCCTGCGCAGCCGATTTTCCCGCGGCGGCGCAGCATCGGGCAATGAGTGTGCTGGTGTTGGTTCGGCATGGACAGGCGCGCGCCTTCCAGGCCGAACCCGACCGGCTGTCGGAGACCGGATGGGAGCAGGCGCGCGCGCTCGGACGTTACTGGGCGAAGCGCGGCGCGGCGTTCGATGCCGCCTTTCACGGCAGCTTGAGGCGGCAGCGGGAAAGCTGCTTGGCGGTTGCCGAGGCTTATCGGGCTGCGGGGCTGGATTTCCCGGCGCCGACGGAATTGCCCGGACTCGACGAATATCAGGTGCAGGACATGCTGACCGCATTGGCGCCCCGGCTGGCCGAGGCCGACGAGGCCTTCGCTCCGCTTTGGCGGGCTTGGCTCAAGGGCCGCGAAACGCCGGAGCGCAACAAGCATTTTCAGCGCATGTTCGAGGCCGTGCTGAGCCGCTGGGTCGAAGGGGGCTTGAACGCCGCGGACATCGAGCCGTGGAACGATTTTCGCGGGCGCGTGCTGCGCGCTTTGGACGTCATTTTTTCGAGTCAGGGCGGAGGCAGGCGCGTTGCCGCGTTTTCCTCGGGCGGCCCGATCGGCGTTGCCGTGCAAACGGCGCTGAAAGCGTCCGCCGCGGCGGCGCTCGAACTGAACTGGCGAATCCGCAATGCTTCGCTGACAACCTTGCTGTTCAGCGGTCCGCGGCTGAGCCTGGACGGTTTCAACGCCTTGCCGCACCTTGCCGACCGGCCCGATCTGGTCACGTTCCGCTGAGCCGCCAAGCGGGATCGAAAGCCGTTTGCAGTCAATTACCCGTCAATTAAACAAGTCATTGAAAATCAACAAGATAGGCTGTTTCAGCACCTTTCTTGCCGTCTTTCAGTCAATAAGCAGTCAATAAAAACGGTTCGGATGGGGGCGACGAGGCAGACCGTCGCAGGCGGTTCGTTCCGCGTTGCGCAGTCGATCTCCATCAATACAACGCGCCGGCCTACTTCTGCAATTTCATGAAAGCGGAAGTCGAGTCGGGGCTGCAGGAGCCGCAGCAGCCAAGTCTCGAGCGGTTCGTTGCCCTTTTTGGCGGCTGCCGGCGAGAATTCCGTTCCGACAACGGTATGCGTTTCGTCTTCGACCCCCCAGATCATGCAGGCATGGGACTTGCCGCACAACGCGGCGGCGTTGGACAACGCGAGATGTATTTGCCGATAGCCTCGGGGTGCGGTAATTGACTTTGAACTCGACCCAGTTGGTCTCATGCGGCAGCTTGCGCAACTCGCGCACCAACCCGAAAAGATATTCAGGATGCTGGCTGCCGGTCATGGTTGGGCGGCCGCGGTCGATCTATCGACGACGTTCGTCGCGCCTCCGTCAAGGTTAACCAATAACACCCGCCCCGCTTGCCCATGCGGGAGGGGTTGTTGCGGCGATCTTCACTCCGGGCGCGGGGCCGCAGGCCGCCTGACGGCGATGCGCGGCCGCAGGTTCGCCACGCCGGCCCGCGCCTTGTCGTCGAGGACGCGAAAGATAATGGCGTCGTCCAGCCAATCCTGGCTGTGGCCGTCGGGATGCTGCGCAGCCGCGGTCAGCGTATATTGCTGGGCGGTCAGATTGCAGGGGAAAGTAAACGCGGCTTCGACCTCGTCGCCGGCCGAACAGGCGCCCAGCGGCGCTTCCTCGATGCGGGTATTGGAGCCGAAAACATCGAGCCCGTTGCGCGTGCGGATGAGGATGCCGATCATCGGGTCGGGCTGCGCGGCATGGAAGCGCGCGCGCACGCGCACCGTCATTTCGTCTCCGCTGCCGAGCGCGCGAACCGCCTTGCCCGAGGAATCGACGATTTCCAGATCGACGATTTCGCCCAAGCGGTCGCCGTGCCGATGAGCGGGGCGGAGATGCTGCGCCGTCTCCGTTTCCCGGGCGAAGGCTTTTTGCCGCTCGAGCACCGTCCCGACATAGCGGTTGACGACCGCCGCCGGGCTGCCTTCCTCGACCATTTCGCCGTTGAGCAGGAACGCCGCCCTGTCGCAAATCTGCTTGACGATCCCCAGGTCGTGCGAGACGAAAACCACGGTAACCCCGCGCTCTTTCAACTCGGCGAATTTGGCGATGCAGCGGTTGGCGAAAACGGCGTCGCCGACGGCCAGGGCTTCATCGACGATCAGGATGTCGGGTTCGACGTGGATCGCCGCGGAAAAGGCGAGGCGGACGTGCATGCCGCTGGAATACGTCTTGATCGGGTGTTCGATGAACTCGCCGATGCCGGCGAAGCGTTCGATGGCGGGCATGGCGGCGTCGATCCGCTCGCGCGGCAGACCCATGATTTCACCGTTGAGGTAAATGTTTTCGCGGCCGCTGAACTCGGGGTTGAAACCCGCGCCAAGCTCGAGCAGCGCGGCTGTGCGGCCTTGCCGCACGACGCGGCCCGTGGTCGGTTCGAGGATGCCGCAGAGCAGTTGCAGCAGCGTGCTTTTGCCGCCGCCGTTGGGGCCGACGATGCCGTAGGTTTCGCCGGGACGCACGGCGAGATCGATGCCCTTCAGCGCCCAGAACTCGGTGTGGCGGGTTTTCAGCCCGAACGAAAGCATCTCTCGGATGCGATCGATGGGACGCGGATAAAGCCGGTAAACCTTCGAAATGTTGTGGGCTTCAAGCACGGGGACGGCGGATGTTTCGATGCCGCTATTCGTAGCGCAGCGCCTCGGCGGGAGCGATCCCGGCGGCGCTGCTCGAAGGATAGATGGTAACCAGATAACTGATCAGAACGGCCGCCGCGGCCACGAGCGCTCCGTCGAGCGGACGCGGCGCGAAGGGCACGTAGTCGAGGCCGTAAACTTCGGCTTCCAGGGGAATCAGACGGTAGCGCTCGGCCGCCCAGCAGACGGCGTGGCCGGCGGCGGCTCCGATTGCCGTGCCGGCGGCGCCGATGGTCAGGCCTTGCCACATGAAGATTTTGCGGATCTGGCCGTTGCTCGCCCCCATCGATTTCAAAATGGCGATGTCCCTGTTTTTTTCCATGACGATCATCACCAGAGAGGTCAGGATGTTGAGCGCGGCGACCAGCATGATGATGCCGATGATCAGGGTCGTTACGAATTTTTCGGTTTTCAGGGCGTTGAACAGGACGCTGTTGCGATCGATCCAACTGGTCGCGGCGAACTCGTCTCCGGCTGCGCGCTCGATTTTCCTGGCGACGGCCTCCGCCAAGTCGAGGTCGTCGAGTTTGAATTCGATGGAGTTGATCACGTTGCCCAACGACAGCGACTGCTGTACGGAGCGCAGCGAGCTCACCGCCCACAGATTGTCGTATTCGTAAAAGCCGGTCTCGAAGACGCCGGCGACCTGAAAGCGCTTGTAGAGCGGGGTGCGGCCGAATATCGTGATCTCGCCCTGCGGGTTGAGCACCGAAACCACCGTCGAAACGCGCGCGCCGATGCTGTCGGCGAGCCTCCGGCCCAGCAGGATGCCGGGATAGCCCTCCGCTTGCGGCTCCAGCCCGTCGGCGGAGCCTTCGACGATCTTGTCGAGCAGTCCGCTGACGCTGCGTTCGGCGGCAGGGTCGATGCCTTTCAGGAAACAGCCGCGGGCCAGCAGCGGAGTCGAGATCATCATCTCGCCGTAGAGCGCGGGCGCCGCGGCCTCGACGTGCTCGACCGCCGCGAGCTTTTCGATCAGCGGCTCGTAGTCTTCGATGCCGAAGGCGCGTTCCTTCTCAAGCAGGTTGATGTGCGAGCTGGCGCCGACGAGGTGGTCGCGGAGCGCGGCCTGAACGCCGTTGTTGATGGCCATTGCGACAATCAGGGCGGTGACGCCCGCGGCCACGCCGACGACGGAAATCACGGTAACGATCGAGATGAACCGTTCCTTGCGTTTGGCGCGGAGATAGCGCCGGGCTACCTGCAACTCGAACGGCATCGCTGTAATTCTATTGTCGTTGACGGCCCGATGCGGCGCTTTTCATGGCGTATGCTTGACAACATGCCGCGTCTCGCCGCCTTGCTGCTTGCAGCCGCCGCTCTCGAAGCCGCGCCGAATTTCGTCGTTCTCCTGGCCGACGATCTCGGTTATGGAGACGTCGGCGTTTACAATCCCCGTTCGAAGATTCCGACGCCGAATCTCGATCGCTTGGCTGGGCAGGGCATCCGTTTTACCGATGCGCATACCCCGTCCGGCGTATGTTCGCCGACGCGGTACGCCCTGCTCACGGGGCGCTACGCTTGGCGCACGCGACTGAAAAGCGGCGTTCTCAACGGCGGCTCGGCGCCGCTGATCGCCGCGGACCGGCTGATCCTTGCCGGGATGCTGCGCGAAAGGGGTTACGAGACCGGCGTCGTCGGCAAATGGCATCTGGGGTTCGATTGGCCGCTGCGCGACGAGTCGAAGCCGCAGACGGTCGAAAACGTCGATTGGTCGCGTCCGCTCGAAGACGGGCCGCTGCAACACGGTTTCTCGTACCAGTTCGGCCTGGGCAAACCGGCCTGGACGTTCGTCGAGAACGGCAGGGTGCTGGCGCGCCCGTCCGTTCGCTTCGACCTGACCCATTTGCCCGCCTATCTGATGGGCGGCAACAACAACAAGGGCGTGAAAGCCGCGGGGTTCGAGTTCGAGCGCATGCTGCCGCGCTTCACCGAGGAAGCGGTCGGGTTCATCCATCGCAGCGCCTGCGCCAAACGGCCTTTCTTCCTGTTTTTTACGCCCATTACGCCGCATCGGCCCGTGGTTCCGAACAACGATTTCGCCGGGAAGAGCGCGGCCGGCCTCTACGGAGATTTCGTGGCCGAGTTCGACTGGGCCGCAGGCGAAATCATGGCGGCGCTCGACCGCTCGGGCACGGCCGGCGAGACGCTCGTGGTCGTCACCAGCGACAACGGCCCCGAGGTCGACGCCTACCGGCGGGCGCTGGAGTACGACCACTACAGCATGGGGGCGTTGCGCGGCGTGAAGCGCGATCTTTGGGAAGGCGGCCACCGCGTTCCCTTCATTGCCCGTTGGCCGGGAAAGATTCCGGCGGACAGCGTGCAAAGCGAGGTGATTTGCCTGACCGACCTGCCGGCGACCATCGCCGCGCTGATCGACTACCCGCTGCCCGCGGACGCGGCGGAAGACAGCTACGACGTGCGCCGGGCGCTGTTCGGCGAAACGATCGCGAAACCGCTCCGCGAAGCGACGGTGCATCACGGCTCGCAGGGTTGGTTCGGCATCCGGCAGAGCGGCTGGGTGCTGATCGACCATCCCAGCGGCGACAACAACCGAGGGCGCAACGCCGAGCCGGAGTGGTTCCGGCGGGAGCGCATGGCCAAAACCCACGACCGCCAGGTAGAGCTTTTCAACTTGCAGGAAGACCCGGCGCAGCGCGTGAACCTGGCCGCCGCCCACCCCGAGAAAGTCGAGGCGTTGCAGTCCCTGCTCGAGCGCTACCGCCGCGAGGGCCGCAGCGCGCGGCGCTGAGCGCATTTACGCCGGCGCGGCCCGCTCTTTCGCCGGCTCGGCGCGGCCGAGGCCGCATTGGGCGTGGACGGCCTGCACGGCTTTCGTCAGGTCGGCCTCGCTGACCACGATGGCGATCGTCAGTTCGCTCGACCCCTGGGCGATGGCGATAACGTTGATCGCGTTTTCCGACATCGCCGCGAACAGGCGTCCGGCGAAGCCCGGCGTGCCGCGCATGCCCTCCCCGACGGCCGCCAGCAGGCCGACGCTGTGATCGACGTCGATGGGGTGGACGTAGCCGTGGGCGAGCTCCAGCGCGAGTTCCTCGCGCAGGCCGTCGAGAACGGCGCCGACTTCTTCCGTGCGCACCAACATGCAGAAATTCTGGCGGAAACTCGAGCGCGTCAGCAGCAGCACTTCGACCTTGGCGCGGGCTGCGGCCTCGAGCGCGCGGGCCATGAGTTGCGCGCCCGACAACGAGATGCTGACCGCCTCGATGGAAAGCAGCGTCACTTTGGGCAGCGAGGTGACGGCTCGGACGCCGAGGCTTCCGGGCGGTTCGTGGGAAATGCGCGTGCCCGGCTGCCGCGGGGCGAAGCTGTTCCTGATGCGCACCGGGATTCCCTTTTCCACCAGCGGAGCCAGCGTACGCGGGTGGAGCACCTTGGCTCCGTTGTAAGCCAGTTCGGCCGCCTCGTTGTAGGTCACTTCGGCCAGCACCCGGGCGTCGGCGACGAGGCGCGGGTCGGCGGTGAGAATGCCCGGCACGTCGGTCCATATCCAGAGTTCGTGGGCATCCAGCGCCGAAGCGATGATCGAGGCGGAAAAATCGGAACCTCCGCGCCCCAGCGTCGTGGGTATGCCGTCTCTTGTCGCGCCGTTGAATCCGGTGACGATCGGCACGCCGCCGCGGTCGAGGATCGGCATCAGCTTGCCCTGCGCTTTTTCGGTTGTCTCGGCGAGCAGCGGCGAAGCGCCCCCGGATACGGCGTCGGTGACGATGACTTCGGAACCGTCCGCGGGTTCCGCGTCGATCCCTTGCTGCCGCAGCACCTCGCTGACGAGCAGGGCGGAGAGTTTTTCGCCCGTGGGCACGGCCGCATCCTCTGATCGCTCCGGGCGTTCGCCAAGCATGAGAATGCCGCGCGCGACGCGGTCGAAGGCGTCGAGGATGGCGTGAATGCGCGCCTCTGCCGTTTCCCGGCGTTGCGGGGCGACCAGTTCCCGGCAGGCGTCGAGATGCTTCTTGCGCAGCGTTGCGAGGTTGGCCTCGACTGTTGCCCGATCGCCCCGACCGCCGGCCTCCAGGGTTGCCAGAAGCGTGTTGGTGACCTGCGACATGGCGGAAACGACCGCCGCCGCCCGGTAACGGGATGTTTGCTCGGCGATCAGCTCCGCCGCGTCGGCGATCGCCCGCGGAGAACCGACGCTGGTTCCGCCGAATTTCATCACGAGCAGGGGTTTGGGCATGGCGAAAATGGCGTGCGCGGGGATTACGGGGCTTTGGCGGCGGCGCGGGCAGTCGGCTGCGCCGCGGCTAGGGCAGCGCCGTCGGCGTTTCGCGAGTCAGGTAAACGCCGTATTTCTTGAGTTCTTCTTCGTAGTAGCGCCGGTGCAATATCTGCCACTCCTCGCTGCCGTCCTGAATCTCGCGTTTCTGCGAGCGGATCGTCTCGCGGGCATTGCGGTCGATTTTCTCTTCCAGAACGAGCATATCGATCAGATGGCTCTGGATTTCCAGCCGCGTATCGTTCCAGCCGCGGTTGAGCAGCGTACCCGGAATGCGCGGCAGCCTGCCGGCTATCTTGTGCGAAAGCTCGATAACCTTGTCGCGCGCGATTTTCATCGTGCGTTGGCCGCCGCGGGATGACGCCGCCGCGGAAACGACCTTGCGCTCGGCGAGGATCTGCCGTTTCACCTTGGCGAACATTTCGTGATAGGCGATGTTTTGCGCGCGCATGTAATCGCCGTACTGGTTCAGCAGCGCGCGGGCTTCCGCGTTGATCTCGTCTTCCAGGCTCAGATCGTCGAGGATGATGTTTTCGATGACCGCGGCGACCTCTTCGGGTTTCTTGATGCTGCACGCGGCGCGGCCCAGGCGCTTGGTGATTTCCCGGGCGATGTAGGCGATATAGGGCTCTGGAAGGATCATGCCCGAACCCCTAGTTTATCCAGACGGCTCGAACCGCGTCAATTGCCCGCGGCGGCTCGCCGTCGGCGTTGTGCTGCAATGAGAGACTGCTTTTCGCCGGACCATGCCCGCCGCGCCGCGTTGTTTCCTGCTGAGCCTCGTTTCGCTCGTCTCACTCGATGCCGCGAGCCGCTATGAGATCGACCTCGGGGCCGCGGCCTCGGGTACGCTGCGCGTCACGCTCGATGCGGCCTGTTCGGGCCGGTCCGCGGCATTCCAGATGCCGGTCTGGAACGCCACCTATCACGTCCGCGACTTCAGCCGGTTCGTTTCGAACCTTTCCGTATCCGATGCGGCGGGCGCTCGGCAGACGGTTGCCAAGCCCGACCCTTCCCGATGGATCGCCGCCTGCCCCGCCGGCGGCCGCCTGCGGGTGGAGTACGACGTTCTGGCCGACCGCCCCGGTCCGTTCGGCGCTTTCGCGGACGCCAATTATGCGACGCTGAACCTTGCCCAGATCCTGCTCTACCCCATTGAGGCGCGGAACGACGAATTCACGCTGGCCTTCGCCGGCGTCCAGCCCGGGCGGAAGACCGCGGTAACGCTGGAAAAAAGCAGCGGGGGCGGTTACCGCGCGCCGAGCTACGACCGGCTGACGGATACGCCGGTTCTGATCGCCGATTTCGTCGAAGATTCTTTCACCTACGACGGCGCCGCGATTCGCGTGGCCGCGTTCGGCGAGCCCGGCGGTTTCAATCTCGAACTGCTCACGGACTCCGCGAAGCGCATCGTCGCCGGCGCGGCGGCGACGATGGGCGGGCTGCCCCTCTCGCGCTACACGTTCGTTTACTGCTTCAAAGACGCCGCGGGCGGGGGAATGGAGTACCGCAACGGTACGCTCATCTTCGGCCCGGCCGAATGCGCCGAGTGTACGTTGTCGAGTCTGACCGCCCATGAGTTCTTCCATCTGTGGAACGTGAAGCGCATCCGGCCGGCGTCGCTGGAGCCGCTCGACCATGCCCGGCCCATGCCCAGCCCGTCTCTGTGGTTCGTCGAAGGCGTCACCTCGACGTTCGCCGAGTTCATTCGCCTGCGCGCCGGCGCCGTTGCCGCCGATGCCGTTCTGGCGCGCCTCGGGAAGCGGATATCGCGCTACATGGCGCGGCCCGCGCGGCTGGAGCAGTCGGCGGAACAAGGCAGCGTCGAAGCCTGGCTCGAAGGCTACCCGGAATACGACAGTCCGCAGCGCAGCGTCTCGTACTATCTGCGGGGCGAATTGATCGGCCACCTGCTCGACCTGACCATCCGCCGCCGCACGAAAAATCGACGCGGCCTCGACGACGTCATGCGCCTGCTCAACGAGCGCTACGCCGCCGCAGGCCGCTTCTACGAAGACACCGACGCGATCGAGCGGGCGGTATCCGAAGTTGCCGGCAGCGATATGTCCGCCGTCATCGCGGCGCTGGTCCGCCGGCCCGACCCCATCGACTGGAACGACTATCTGCGTTACGCCGGCTACCGCCTGAGCGCCCGCAAAAAGGAAACCGTCGATTTCGGCTTTTCCCTCGCGGATTCGTCCGAAAACGGCATCTTCGTCAATGCGGTCACGCCGGCCGGCGCCGCCCGGCAAGCGGGTTTTCGCGTTGGAGACCGTATCGTGCGTTACCAGTCGCGTCCGCTTGACTGCGGAGCCGAGGAACTGGCCGCTGTCCTGCGGCGCGCGGTCGGCCGCAGCGTTTCTCTCGGAGTCGAGCGCCAAGGCGGTTTCCTTGAGATTGAAATCGCGCCGCGCATGACCGAAACCGTTGCCTGGCGCATCGTCTCCGCGCCGCGCCCCACGCCGGCGCAACTGCGCGTACGGAAAGGCTGGCTCAGGCGGACAGCCGGCCCGTAAAGCCCCGTCCCCGGTTATTTCTTGCCCGGAATGCGGATCACGATCTCGTCTTTCTTCGACCAGCCCAGATCTTCGCGCACTGTTTTTTCGATGCCCGGTCCGCCGGGCGCCAAGTCTTCGATTTCCTGTTCGAGTTCCCGGTTACGCTTTTCGATCTCGTCGATCTGCGTCTTGAGCGCAGCTTCTTCGCTCCAGGTCGTCCACAGGTCGCGGAACATGCCGTATCCCGAAACATGGAACCATCCGGCCACGGCGGCCGTTGCTACGATGAGAACAGCCAAAGTTCTTCTGCGCCGGCGGTGCGATCGGTGCGGCAAGATTTTTCCCTTCGACGGAGCTATTCAAGATCATAAACGAAAAACGCGCGGCAAAACGCAAAACCGCAGAATTGTTTTATGACTGAAATTCGCGTTGCCCTGACCACCTGCTCCGATGCCGACTCCGCCGCGGGCCTGGCGGCGCAACTCGTCGAACGCGGTCTGGCGGCCTGCGTCAAAATCGTTCCGGGCGTACGCTCGATCTACCGCTGGCAGGGCAGGGTCGAAGACGACGCCGAATGCCTGCTGGTCATCAAGACCACGGCCGACCGCTCCGGGGATCTGCGGGAGGCGATCGCCGAACTGCACGCCTACGACGTGCCGGAATTCCTCGTGCTGCCGGTAGAGAGCGGGGCGCAAGCCTATCTGGACTGGGTGGTTGCCCAGACCGCCGCAAAGAAATGAGGCGCGGGGCTTGCGCCGGGCTTCTGCCGGTTGCCGCGTTTCTGTCCGCCGCCGCCTTGCACGCGGCGTCGTGGGTCAGCGGCGCAGCGCTGGTTCGCGAAGGCCGGCGCTCCGTTCCCCTGACCAAGGCTGCGGTCGTCGCTTCGCCATACCGGGCGCGCCTCCCGGCCTTTACCATGTTTTCGCCGTGCCGCGCAGCGAGCCGTGGGATCTGACCGACCCGCTCGACTTGGGGCGGCTTCGCGCCTCGGGCAAGGCCGTCCATTTGCGCGCGGGGGAAGAGGCTGCGGTTGCCGCCCCCTATGTCCCTGCGCCCCGATAACCGCGCGGCATCGCCCCGCGCCGTTTGGTATCGTTCGATGGGGAGGATTTCGAGCGATGCGCAATCTGTTTCCGGCCGCCGCGGCGCTGGCTTTGCTTGCCGCTGTTCCCGCCGTCCCGAAACCGAAATACAAGGCGCTGATTATCGACGGGCAGAACAATCACCGCATCTGGCCCCAATCGACGCAACTGCTCAAGGGCTATCTTGAGGAAACCGGGCTTTTCGCGGTCGATGTCGCCACCACGCCGCCGGCAGGCGAGCCGATGGCTGAGTTTCAGCCGCCGTTCTTCGAATACGATGTCGTGGTCTCGAACTACAACGGCGCAATCTGGCCCGCGCGCACCAGATGGGCTTTCGAGAAATACGTCGGGGGAGGCGGCGCTTTCGTTTCGGTTCACGCCGCCAACAATGCCTTTCCGGAGTGGGCCGCCTACAACGAGATGATCGCCGTCGGCGGCTGGGGAAAACGCACCGAGCGGCACGGCCCGCGGCTGCGCTTGCGCGCCGGGAAATTCGTTCCCGACAACACGCCGGGCGTTGGCGGCGGCCACGGCGTCCGCCATGAATTTCCGCTTGTGATCCGCGACTCGCAGCACCCCGTCACCCGCGGCCTGCCGCCGGTCTGGATGCATGCCGAGGACGAGCTTTACGACCGCCTGCGCGGCCCAGCCAAGAACGTCGCCGTTCTGGCCGCCGCCTATTCCGCCCCGGAAACGCGGGGCACCGGAGAGCATGAGCCGATCCTCATGGCGATCCGCTACGGCAAAGGGCGGGTTTTCCACACCACGCTGGGGCACAGCCTGTTGGCCATGCGCTGCGTCGGATTCATCGTCACCTTCCAGCGCGGCGCCGAATGGGCCGTCTCCGGCGAAGTCACTCAGAAAACGCCGGCCGACTTCCCCGGTCCTGAGAAGGCCGTCGTGCGCCCGTGACCGCCTTGCGCGGCTGGGTCGAGTGCGTGCCGAATTTTTCGGAAGGCCGGGATGCGGCCGTTATCGAAGCGCTGCGGCGCGCCATCGAAAGCGCCGGCGTCAAGCTGCTCGACCACGCCGGCGACCCCGATCACCACCGCTCGGTTTTCACCTTCGCGGGGCGTTTGGCCGAGGTCGAGGAAGCCGTTTTCCGCGCGGCCGAGGCGGCCGTTGAGAAAATCGATCTCACCCGCCATCGGGGCGTGCATCCGCGTATCGGCGCGCTCGACGTCGTTCCCCTGATTCCCCTTGGGGATACGCCCTTCGAGGTCTGCGCGGCCGGCGCGCGGCGCATCGCCCGGCGCTTGTGGAGCCGCCTCGAAATCCCCGTTTACTTTTACGGGCGGGCGGCTCTGCGCCTTGAGCGCCGCCCTCTGGAGTTCATTCGCAAACTGGGTTTCGAGCGGCTGCGCCGGCTTGCCGACTCCCCGGAACGCCGCCCCGACGTAGGCGGCCCCGCGCCGCACCCGACCGCGGGAGCGGCCTGCGTCGGCGTACGCGGGTTTCTGATCGCTTTCAACGTCGAGTTGCGCACGGCGGACATCGCGGTTGCGAAGCGCATCGCAGCCAATATCCGCGAGTCGTCGGGCGGCCTGCCGGCGGTCAAGGCGCTCGGTCTGCCCTTGGCTTCGCGGGGCGCGGTGCAGGTTTCCATGAACGTCGCCGACATCGACCGCACGCCGCTACACCGCGCCGTCGAAGCGGTCTGCGCGGAAGCCGAGGCGCTGGGCGTCGAGGTTGCCCGCGGCGAGCTGATCGGCCTCCTGCCCCGAAAAGCGGCGCAGCAAACGACGGCCCGCGCCCTGCGCCTGGAAGCCCTCACGCCCGACATGACCATCGAAGGCCGGCTGAAACCGCTCTGAGAGCGGCTCGGACCCGGCCTTGCAGGGCGGCGATCTTGCCGGTGCCGTTGTTGAAGCACTCGATGCCCAGCCCCATTTTGTTGGTCAAGGTGAGGTGCGGGCGTTCGCGGCCTCGACAGCGCCAGGGGCGGCGTTGAGGGCGGGGCGGGAGGATGCCTACAGGCACATCGGGCGGATGCTGCTGCGGTTTGCCTATTGGGGAAGGCCTGAACAAGCAGCGGGCAGCCGGCTTGCCCGGGCAGTGCCAATGCGTCGATTTTCGTCTGTACGGCGTCAGAGAGGGCCGCGCCGCGGAGCGGCTCGGCAGGGGTTAGAGGTTCGGGATTAGGGGTTAGGGGGAAACCGCACGGCTTCAGTGAAGAGAGTGCTGAACGCATCCGGTCGATTTTCGGCGGCGAGAGTTCGAAAATAAGTGAACATTGGTGATCATTGGTGATCATTGGTGAACATTTGCGCATGAAGCGCTTCTTTTCGCGGCATGAACCCCGTCATGCTTGACGGCGGCGCAGTGTTTCTGAGCTGGGGGGCTGAGTCGGTCGGCTGCGCCCGTTTGTTCAGAGTTTCCTTGGCGCATGGACAAGGCGGAGAAGGGGCTGCTGAAGCGCTACCTGAAGCAAGGGGAGTTGGCCGCCCGCGACGCCCTCTTCGCCGAACTGCGCGCCGCCGCTTGAACCCCGCCCTCCCTCAGGCTCATTTCCCATTGGAAAGGACTCGAAGGGGTTGCGGGGTTGCTACGCTGGGAGTTGGGGGCGGCGTTGCGGATGCGGGGGAGATTCGGCGGGCGCGCTGCGGCGGTCGTTGCCGCGGCGGCGCTGCTGCCTTGGGGCGGCTTGCTTGCGGCCATGGACGCGGCGGGCGAATCGTGCGCGCTGCACGGGGCGGATTGCGGCTGCCGGAAAATGCGCCGGCGCAAGGCCGAGCGCCCCGAACCGCGGCGCGAGGCCCCGGCATGCCACCGCAAGAGCGAGGCTGAGACGCCGCAATGCGCGGCCAACCGCTGCGAAAGCGGCGAAGACGTTTCGATTTGGAACGACGTTTCGATTTGGAACACAGAGCGGCTCTATTTGGCCGCGGACCGGTTCTTGCCGGCACCGGCAAGCGATTCCGCGCCGCTGCGCGGGGCCGAGCCGGCGGCAACGGCCAATCGGGGACACGCCCCGCCCACACCTCCTCCCCAAGCCTGACTCCTTTCGCCGGAACCCGCGCCGATACGCCCCGCGCCGATGCGCGGGCGGCTCGCCACGCCCTGCCAGCAGGGACGGCGGCGTGCGCATCGCATCCTGGGAGGAGTATGTTCTTACGCCGATTTTCTTGCTGTTTCGTGCTTTTGGCGGCGTCCTCGAGCGCCGCGGCGCAGTTGAAGGTCGTCGTACGCGACCCCGCGGGAGACCGCGTACCCGGCGCTGCGGTCGTTTTGGAAAACGGCGCGGGGCGCGAGCTCGAGCGCGGCGAAACCGACGCCGCGGGCGAGATCGTCTTCGCCGGCTCGGGGGAGCGGGTCGAGGTTTCCGCCGAGGGTTTCGAGCCGGCCGGGGAGAACGCGCGGGGACGGTCGGAACTGAGCATCGCGCTGCGCCTGGCTGCGGTGGCGGCCGCGGTCGAGGTCTCGGCCGCGCGGCGCGCACGGCCAACAGCCTCGAACGCTTTTCCGACCGTTTCCCCAGCAGCCGCTTCCAGACGGCGGCCGAGTTCGTGGGCGCGCCGGATATCCGTCCCGAAAAGAGCTTGCAGGGCGATCTCGATCTGGAGTGGACGACCGGGGGCTTGCGGCTCGCCGTCGGGGGCCGGCTGCAGCGGATTGGAGATTACATCACCGTTCGCCCCGACCCGAGCCTGCCCAAGCGTCTGCCGCTGAGCCCTCCGTTGGTGTTCCGCTATTTCAACGGGGATCATGCGTCTTTCCGCGGCTACCGGTTTTCGGCGCGCCATCGGGGCGCGGGCGGCCTGCCGGCGCTGCGCTTTCAGGGCGCGAAGACCATCGCCGACGACAACGCCCTGGGCGAGCCGGCGCCGGGCATCGCTCCGCTGGAGCTGGATTCCGGGCTGCGCTTCATGCCGCCGTCCGGGCGCTTCCGGGCGGATTATTCGCTGCGCAGCGTCTTCGACCAACGGCGGGTTTCGGCGGCTCGGCTGGAGACGCCTTCGCCGGGCTTCTCAACGCACGACGTCCGTTTCGGGGCGCGGCTCACGCGGCGCATCGACCTGCGTTTCGGCATCGAAAACCTGGGCTGCAAGCACTATTTCGAGCATCTCAACGCGCTCAACCCGTTCACGGGGCAGAGAATCCCCGAGCCCGGGCGGGCGTTCTACGCCGGGCTTGCGATCCGGCGCTGAGCGGAAAGCGCCGGGCGGAACGAACAAGGCGGGGCGGGGCCGCCTTGTTCGCGCCTGGTTTACTCGCCGGGCGGGTAGGGGAACGGGTCGGGCTGCATGCCTTCGCCGGCGATCGGGCCGTATTCGAGGGGAGTTTCCTCGCCGTAGCCCGGGACGCCGCCGAGGTATTCGACCTCGGGAATCAGCTCTTCCGGCTCGTCTTCGCCCTTGATCTTGACCCGCTGGTAGCGGGTGAGGCCGGTGCCGGCGGGGATGAGGCGGCCGACGATGACGTTTTCCTTGAGGCCGCGCAGCTTATCGACCTTGCCGCTGATGGCGGCCTCGGTCAGCACGCGGGTGGTTTCCTGGAACGACGCCGCGGAGATGAACGAATCGGTCGCCAGCGAGGCCTTGGTGATGCCCATCATCAGCGGGCGGCCGACCGCGGGCTCGCCGTTCCGATCGAGCACCTCGGCATTGGCCTTCTGGAAGCGGAAGCGGTCAACGGTTTCGTCGAGCAGGAAGTCGGTATCGCCGACCTGCTCGACCTTGATCCAGCGCATCATCTGGCGGGCGATCACCTCGATATGCTTGTCGTTGATGTCCACGCCCTGCAGGCGGTAGACTTCCTGGATTTCGTTGACGAGATACTTCTGCAATTCCTTTTCGCCGAGCACGGCGAGGATGTCGTGGGGGTCGCGGGGGCCGTCCATCAACGGCTCGCCGGCGCTGACCTGCCCGCCGTCCGGCACTTTGATGTGGACGCCGCTGCGGATCGCATACTCGCGTTCCTCGCCGTTGTCGGCCGCGACGTAGATTTTGCGCTGTCCCTTGCTCAAGGCGCCGTAGCGGACGACGCCGTTGATTTCGGAGATGACGGCCGGTTCGCGCGGCCGCCGCGCCTCGAAAAGCTCGACCACGCGGGGCAGGCCGCCGGTGATGTCTTTGGTCTTGGTGGTTTCGCGGGGGATTTTGGCCAGCACGTCGCCGGCGTGAATCTCGTCGCCGTCCTGGATCATCAGGTGCGCGTTGGTCGGAATCAGGTACTTGCGCCGCACCTGCTCGTTTTCATCGACGATCTCGATGCGCGGCTCCTTCTTTTCGTCCGGCGAATCGACCACGACCCACTGCGACAGACCGGTGACTTCATCGACCTGTTCATGGAGGGTGACGCCTTCCTGCAGGTCCTGGAAGCGGCAGGCGCCGCCGACCTCGGTGAGGATCGAAAAGGTGTAGGGATCCCACTCGAGCAGCACGTCGCCGCGTTTCACCGAATCGCCGTCCGCAACGCGCAGTTTCGCGCCGTAAACGACTTGGTAGCGTTCCTTTTCGCGGCCCTGGTCATCGACGACGGCGAAGATGCCGTTGCGGTTCATGGCGACCAGATCGCCGCTCTTGTCGCGGACGGCGTTGACGCCGATGTACTTGGCCTTGCCGTGGGATATCGAATTCTGCGTCGATTGCTCGGAAACGCGCGTCGCCGTGCCGCCGATGTGGAAGGTGCGCATGGTCAACTGCGTACCCGGCTCGCCGATCGACTGGGCGGCGATGACGCCGACCGCCTCGCCCTGCTCGACCAGGCGGCCGGTGGCCAGATTGCGGCCGTAGCAGAGGCGGCAGACGCCGCGCTCGGTCTCGCAACTCAAGACCGAGCGGATCTTGACGCGCTCGATGCCCGCCGATTCGATGGCTGCGGCGAGCTCCTCGCTGATTTCCTGATTGACGCCGACGATGACCGCGTCTTCGTAGTCTTTGATTTCTTCGACCGAGACGCGGCCGACGATGCGGTCGCGCAGCGGCTCGATGATCTCGCCCGACTCGACGATGGCCTTGACTTCGAGGCCGTCGGAGGCGCCGCAGTCGGGCTCGGTGATGATCACGTCTTGCGCCACGTCCACCAAGCGGCGGGTGAGATAGCCCGAGTCGGCGGTTTTCAAGGCGGTATCGGCCAGGCCCTTGCGCGCGCCGTGGGTGGAAATGAAGTACTGCAGGACGTTGAGGCCTTCGCGGAAGTTGGCCGTGATCGGCGTTTCGATGATTTCGCCGCTGGGCTTGGCCATCAGGCCGCGCATGCCGGAAAGCTGGCGGATTTGCTGTTTCGAGCCGCGGGCGCCGGAGTCGGCCATGACGTAGATGGGGTTGACCTGCGCGCCCGATTCCTCGGCGGACTCCATGCCGGCGAACATCTTGTCGGAGACGTTTTCGGTGACTTTCGACCAGATTTCGATGATCTTGTTGTAGCGTTCGCCGTGGGTGATGGCGCCGTCGAGGTACTGCTGCTCGACGGCCATGACGTCTTTTTGCGCGCCGCTGATCAGGTTTTGCTTGGCTTCGGGGACGATCATGTCGTCGATGCCGATGGACATGCCCGAGCGCGTGGCGTAGAGAAAGCCGAGGTTTTTCAACTCGTCGAGCAGTCCCACGGTCTTTTCGCGGCCGAGCTTGAGGTAGCAGTAGGAGACGAGTTGGGTCAGCCCCTTTTTCTTGAGCAGGCCGTTGATGAAGGGCATTTCGTCGGGCAGGCTGTCGTTGAGCACCACGCGGCCGACGGTCGTTTCCATTTGCTGCTTGGCGTAGATGACGGGTTCGGCCTGGAGCAGGTTCTGGTTGTCGAACGACGTTTCGAGATTGATCACCGGGCCGCTGTGGTAGAGCTTGATGATCGTCTGCGTTTCGATTTCGCCCATGTCGTAGGCGAGCAGGACTTCCTGGATGCTGCCGAAGCCGCGGCCTTCGCCCCTGGCTTTCTTGCGGCTTTTGGTGAGGTAGTAAACGCCGAGCACCATGTCTTGCGAGGGCGTGGCGATGGGCGTGCCGTTGGCGGGCGAAAGGATGTTGTTGGAGCTCAGCATGAGCACGTGGGCTTCGATCTGAGACTCGGGCGAGAGGGGGATATGGACGGCCATCTGGTCGCCGTCGAAGTCGGCGTTGAAGGCGGTGCAGACCAGGGGGTGGACCTGGATGGCCTTGCCTTCGACCAGCACGGGTTCGAAGGCCTGAATGCCCAGGCGGTGGAGCGTGGGGGCGCGGTTGAGCAGCACGGGGTGGTCCTGGATGACTTCTTCGAGGATGTCCCAGACCATCGTTTCCTGCTGTTCGACCAGTTCCTTGGCCTGTTTGATGGTGGTGCAGTGGCCGCGCTGTTCGAGCCGCTGATAGATGAACGGCTTGAAGAGTTCCAGGGCCATCTTTTTGGGCAGGCCGCACTGATTGAGCTTGAGGTCGGGGCCGACGACGATGACGGAGCGGCCGGAGTAATCGACGCGCTTGCCGAGCAGGTTCTGGCGGAAGCGGCCCTGTTTTCCCTTGAGCGTGTCGGACAGCGATTTGAGCGGGCGGTTGTTGGCGCCGCGCAGCAGGTGGCCGCGCCGGCCGTTGTCGAACAAGGCGTCGACGGCCTCTTGCAGCATGCGCTTTTCGTTGCGCACGATGACTTCGGGCGCGTGCAGGTCTTGCAGTTTTCTGAGGCGGTTGTTGCGGTTGATGACGCGGCGGTAGAGATCGTTGAGATCGGAGGTGGCGAAACGGCCGCCGTCGAGGGGCACGAGCGGGCGCAGTTCCGGCGGAATGACCGGGATGCTTTCGAGGATCATCCATTCGGCCTTGTTGCCGGAGCGGCGGAACGACTCGACGACGCGCAGCCGGCGGGCGTTCTTGAGCTTTTTCTGGATCGACGTTTCGTTCTTCATCGACTCGCGCAACTCTTCGGCGATTTCGTCGATGTCGAGTCTCTTGAGGACTTCCTTGACCCCTTCGGCGCCCATCATGGCGACGTAGTCGTCGGGATGGTCTTCGTCGAGTTGCCGTTTCTGCTCCTCGCTGAGGACGTCGCCCGGCTTGACGCCGGCCTCTTCCTCGGCTTCGGCGACGATGTAGGCCTCGTAATAGAGGACGCGCTCGAGGTCGCGCAGGGTGACGTCGAGCAGTTGCCCGATGCGGCTGGGCAGCCCCTTGAAGAACCAGACGTGCGAGCAGGGCGCGGCCAGTTCGACGTGGCCCATGCGCTCGCGGCGGACGCGGCTGAGGGTGACTTCGGTGCCGCACTTCTCGCAGATGACGCCGCGGTGCTTCATGCGCTTGTACTTGCCGCACAAGCATTCCCAATCGGTAACCGGACCGAAGATCGCGCAGCAGAAAAGGCCGTCGCGCTCGGGTTTGAACGTGCGGTAGTTGATCGTTTCGGGCTTGCAGACTTCGCCGAAAGACCAACTGCGGATTTTTTCCGGGGAAGCAAGGCCGACCCGGATCGAATCGAAATCGGTTGTCAGGTTCACGGCTTCGTAAGGGTTGGGTTGGAACAATGCATCCTCCGTTCGGTTGCGCGTCGGCGCCGGCTGCGGGGCAGCGGGCGCGTCGGCTGATTTTTTCGTGCCCCGCGCGCGGCGGCGGGGCGGAAACTCTCACGCATCGCGGTCAATCGGCGGCCAGGGCGGTCTGGATGACGTCTTGCTGTTTTTTGAGCAACTCGACGTCGAGGCAAAGCGACTGCAACTCGCGGATGAGAACGTTGAACGATTCGGGCACGCCGGGCTGCATGGCCGACTCGCCCTTGACGATCGATTCGTAAATCTTGGCGCGTCCGTACACGTCATCGGATTTGGCGGTCAGCAACTCCTGCAGCACATGCGCCGCGCCGTAGGCTTCGAGCGCCCAGACTTCCATTTCGCCGAAGCGCTGCCCGCCGAACTGCGCCTTGCCGCCCAGGGGCTGCTGGGTAATCAGCGAGTAGGGGCCGATCGAGCGGGCGTGGATCTTGTCGTCCACCAGGTGGCTGAGCTTGAGCATGTACATGACGCCGACGGTGACCTTCTGCTCGAAAGCCTCGCCGGTCAGCCCGTCGAACAGTTCGGTTTTGCCCGAGGGCGGCAGGCCGGCGGCCTCGAGTTGGGATTTGATCGACTTTTCGCGCGGCCCCTCGAACACCGGCGAGGCGAACTTGACGCCGAGCGCGCGGCCCGCCCAGCCCAGATGCGTTTCGAGTATCTGGCCGACGTTCATGCGCGAGGGGACGCCCAGCGGGTTGAGCACGACCTCGACCGGCGTGCCGTCGGGCAGGAAGGGCATATCTTCTTCGGGCAGGATGCGGGCGATGACGCCCTTGTTGCCGTGGCGGCCGGCCATCTTGTCGCCGACGGAGAGCTTGCGCTTCATGGCGATATAGACCTTGACCGTCTTGATGACGCCGGGCGGGAGCTCGTCGCCTTTCTTGAGCTTGGCGATCTTTTCGTCGGTGAGCTTCTGGTTAACCCAGTCCTGCCGGTTCGTCATCTCCTCGATTTCGTCGATGCGCGCATCCAGGTCGGGTTCCTTGTCCTTGAGCTTCAGGCGCTTGAGGTCGCGCGCCCTCATGCGGAAATAGTGATCGGGGGCGAGCTCGTCGCCTTTGGCGACGAGCCTGCGGTTGGTTTTCTCGTCGTGCAGGTCGGCCTGGACGACGCGCCCGCCGAGCAGGGCGTCGAGCCGCTTGGCGCGCTCGTCGTAAAGAATCCGCCTTACATCTTTGCGGTCACGCTCCAGGCGTTCGATTGCCGCTTCTTGAATCTGCTTGGCGCGCTCGTCTTTTTCCACTCCCTTGCGGGAAAAGACGTCGGCCCCGACGACAATGCCCTCGATGCCCGGCGGGCAGTAGAGCGAAGCATCCTTGACGTCGCCCGCCTTCTCGCCGAAGATGGCGCGCAGCAGTTTCTCTTCGGGGGTAAGCTGCGTTTCGCCTTTCGGCGTGACCTTGCCGACAAGGATGTCGCCCGGCTTGACCTGGGCGCCGATGCGGATGATGCCGCTCTCGTCGAGATTGCGCAGGAAACTTTCGGAGATGTTGGGGATGTCGCGGGTGATTTCTTCCGGCCCCAGCTTCGTATCGCGCGCCTCGGAGCTGAATTCCTCGACGTGGATCGAGGTGTAGTAGTCGTCTTTGACCAGCTTTTCGCTGACCAGGATGGCGTCCTCGAAGTTGTATCCGCGCCAAGGCATGAAGGCGGCGAGCACGTTGCGCCCCAGGGCGAGCTCGCCCTGCTCGGTGCAGGGGCCGTCGGCCAGCACCTGCCCCTTGTCCACGCGGTCGCCGGCCTGGATGACCGGTTTCTGGTTGATGCAGGTGTTCTGATTCGAGCGGTGGAATTTGAGAAGCGGATAGGAGTCAGAGACGACCTCGCTCGACATCTGATCTTCGTGTCCGGCGCTATCGACGCGCACGACGATGCGCTCGGAATCGACGAAATCGACGACGCCGCCGCGCTTGCAGATGACCACCGCGCCGGAGTCTCGGGCGGCGATTCGCTCCATGCCGGTGCCGACGATGGGCGAATCGGCGCGCAGCAGGGGAACCGCTTGGCGCTGCATGTTCGAGCCCATCAGGGCGCGGTTGGCGTCGTCGTTTTCGAGAAAGGGGATCAGGCTGGCGGCTACGGAGACAAGCTGTTTGGGGCTGACGTCGAGGTACTGGATTTCGGCCTTGCGCTTCAACTGGAAGTCGCCGGCGACGCGGCAGTTGGCGAAATCGGGGACGATGCGCCCTTGGTCGTCAACCTGGATGTTCGCCTGGGCGATCGTGTAGCGGTCTTCTTCCCATGCCGAAAGATAATCGCAATGCGTTTCGTACTGCGCCGGGGCGGCGCCTTCGGGCAGGGCCTTGTTGGCCTGCTCGACCTCGTCGCGGCGCGCGACCTGGCCGGGCTCGTAGTCCGTGCCGCCGCCCAGCGCGACGCGCACTTCGTCCACGACGACGCCGTTCTCGACCTTGCGGTAGGGGCTTTCGATAAAACCGTACCGGTTGATGCGGGCGAAGCACGACAGCGAGCTGATCAGGCCGATGTTCGGCCCTTCGGGCGTCTCGATGGGGCAGATGCGGCCGTAGTGGGTGGTATGGACGTCGCGCACCTCGAAGCCCGCGCGCTCGCGCGACAGGCCGCCGGGACCCAGCGCCGACAGGCGCCGCTTGTGGGTGATTTCCGAAAGCGGGTTGGTCTGGTCCATGAACTGCGAAAGCTGCGAGGAGCCGAAGAATTCGCGGACGGCGGCCATGACCGGCTTGGTGTTCACCAGATCGTGGGGTCTGGCGGTGGAGAGCTCCTGGTAAACCGACATCTTTTCCTTCATCGCCCGCTCCATGCGCACGAGGCCGATGCGGAACTGGTTTTCGAGCAACTCGCCGACGGCGCGGACGCGGCGGTTGCCCAGATGGTCGATGTCGTCCACGTCGCCGATGCCGCGGCGCAGCTTGAGCAGATAGCGGATGGTGTCGAAAAAATCGGTCTCTTCGAGCGTGCGCTGGTCGAGCGAAGTCGCGTCCTGGCGGCCCTTGAGCTTGATGTTGAACTTCATGCGCCCCACGCGCGAGAAGTCGTACTTGCGCGGGTCGAAGAACATTTCGTGAAAGAGTTTGCCCGCGGTTTCGAGCGTCGGCGGATCGCCCGGGCGCAGCTTGCGGTAGATTTCGATCAGCGCTTCCTGCCTGGTCTTGACGGTGTCTTTCCTGAGCGTTTCGGAGAGCACCACGCCGCATTCGTCGCTTTCGGGAAAGATGAGATCGAACGTCTTGACGCCCGCTTCGATCAGCTCGGCAAGGCGATCGACGGAGGCTTCGCCGTTGGCTTCGCCGAGCACGTCGCCGGTTTCCTTGTTGACGACGTCGGCGGCGAAAACCGCGCCCTCGAGATCGGCGGGCTCGGTGGGCAGGTCTTCGATGCCGGCCGCCCGGATTTGCTGCAGCAGGCGGGAGGTGACCTTGCGCCCCTTCTTCCCGATGACCTTGGCCTCGCCGTCGATCTCGCCCTTGATCTCGCCGGCCAGCCGCGTACCCACCAGATTTTCCGAAACCTTGCGCGTCAGCTTCCCTCTGCCCTTCACGCGGATGGTGTCGGCCTTGTAGAACTTCTTGAGAATCTGCTCGTCGGTTTCGAGGCCGAGGGCGCGCAGGAAAACCGTGCCCAGGAAACGGCGCTTGCGGTCGATGCGCACGTGCAGCAGGTTTTTGTGGTCGTATTCGAACTCGACCCAGCTTCCGCGGTAGGGGATGATCTTGCCCAGGAAGTAGGTGCGCCGTCCGGCGGGCTTATCGTCGGCCTCGAAAAAGACGCCCGGCGAGCGGTGAAGCTGAGAGACGACCACGCGCTCGGTGCCGCTGATGATGAACGTGCCGTTCTCGGTCATCAACGGAATCTCGCCGAAAAAGACTTCCTGCTCATCGACGTGGCGGATCGTCTTTTCGCCCGTGGAGTCTTTTTCGTAAACGGTCAGGTAGAGCGTGACCTTGAGCGGCGCGGCGTAGTTCATGCCGCGGTCGCGGCATTCGGCCACGTCGTACTCGAGAACCATTCTGACCGGGTCGCCGCATTTCGGGCAGAAGGTGACGTTGTTGGCGGTGAGGCGGTTGCAGGCGCCGCACATGACCTGCGGTCCGCCCAGCGGGTCGGTCTTGACCGTCTTGCGGCAATCCTCGTGCTCGCAAATGGCGCGCAGGTTGCGCAGGCCGCGCAGATCGCCGCAGTTGCACTGCCAATCGCCGATCGAGTAACTGCCGACGGTCCCTTCCGGCCGGCGAAAATCGATCTTGCTCAGGCCGCGGAAATCGGTAATGGGGAAAACGGAATTGAACACCGCCTGGAGGCCGACGTCGTCGCGCTCGCCCGGCAGCAGGTCGGCCTGGAGAAAACGATCGTAGGAGTCCCGCTGAACCTCGATCAGGTCGGGAATCTGAATCGCTTCGGGAATCGAAGAGAAATCACGCCGCGAACGGGGAGAGCCGTTGACGGCGGAAGCGTTGGAGGCAGCAGTCATCGTTCTGTTTTACTCCCGACCCGAGTCAGGCCGACCGGCGGCGGCCTGCGGGTCCGTTGGTCAAGCCGGCCGCCGTCCCGCGGCGGCGCGCCTGGGCGCCGATGCGGGAACGAGAACGGAACGGCGATGCAGTATCAAACAAAAGAGGCTCGAATCGAACAGGCTCGAAGAAACGCCCGAACCGCGCAGCCCGCGCGGCGGGATTGAAGACGACAGGGGGATGCACCGCTCCCTTTTGCGCACGGCCCCGCTCATCGGCAAGCGGCTGCATTCGGCGCCCGCAGAACACGCCGGCCGGCGGCGGCCGGACGCACTCGTACCCACGGGAGAGATTGTAGCAACCTCCCTTGCCGGAAAGCAACAGCGGCGGCCGGCCTCAAAAAACCGGCTGCTTTCTGGAAAAAGCGGCGGACGCATCGACAACCTGCCGGACCGTCCGCCGCCTATTTGACCTCGACTTCCGCTCCGGCGTCGGCGAGTTTGGCGCGGATCTCCTCGGCCTCTTCTTTGTTGACGCCTTCCTTGACGGCTTTGGGGGCGCTGTCCACGAAGTCTTTCGCTTCCTTCAGCCCCAGCCCGGTGACTTCGCGCACCGCTTTGATGGTTTTGATCTTGTTGGCGCCGAAAGCGGTCAGGACGACGGAGAACTCCGTCTGTTCGGCGGCCTCTTCGGCGGCGCCCGCGGCCGCGGCCGGAGCCGCCGCCACCGCCGCGGCCGCGGCGGAAACGCCCAGGTCCTCTTCCAATTTCTTCACCAGGTCGGCGGCTTCCATCAGGGTCAGCCCCTTGATCGATTCCGCGATTGCACTGACATCGGCCATGATCGTCACTCCTTCGGCTCAAAAAAACTCGAAAAACTCTCAGCACTTGCGCCGTTCCCCGCGCGCGGGGAGCGGCAAAACTTGTCGTCCGCCGCTCCAGGCGGCGAATTTTCCTTCCTGAACGCCCTGATTGACGACGATCGAGAGATCGCGCGCGGGGGCCTGGATCACGCTCATCAAGCGCTGCGCCGGCGCATTGAGCAGGAACAGCAATTTCGCATAGACGCCTTCGCGTCCGGGCAGTT
Source organism: Bryobacterales bacterium (assembly GCA_965242705.1). GTDB lineage: Bacteria > Acidobacteriota > Terriglobia > Bryobacterales > UBA6623 > CATQHP01. The sequence goes on along the minus strand of OZ251486.1, from coordinate 475,196 downwards.
TCGACAACTCGTTGAGGGCGTCGATATCGAGCACGCGCCCTTCGACCACGCCGCAGGCGAACGAGAACACCTCGTGTTCCTTGGCGTAATCGACGAGCGTTTTCAACAGGTCGATCGGGTCTTCGCCGGCGAAGGCCAGGGCGGTCATGCCGCGCTGCTCGGCCAGCGGCGCTTCGAAGGGCGTATCTTTGGCGGCCAGCCGGGCCAAGCGGTTGGACGCCACGCGGTAGCGCCCGCCCTTGCGGCGGATTGCGTTGCGCAGGGTTTCCGTATCGGCGACGTTCAACCCCTCGAATTTGCAAATGACAATCGTGGGAGAGGTTTCGAACTCGCCGCGCAGGGAAGCCAGTTCCCGTTCCTTGACCGCTTTTGCTTTCATTTCGAAGCCCCCCTGTTACTCGCGGTTACTTGTCGAGGTCGGCGATATCGAGCTCCATCGCCGGGCTCATCGTCGAACAGATGGTCACTTTTCGCACGTAGCGGCCCTTGGCCGCGGACGGCTTGGCCTTGATGACCGCGGCGATCAGCGCGCGGGCGTTTTCGGCGAGCTTGCCGCCGTCGAAGCCCAGCTTGCCGACGGGCGCATGGACGACCGACCCCTTGTCCACGCGGAACTCGACCTTGCCGGCCTTGATCTCGCTGACCGCGGCGGCCACGTCGGGCGTCACGGTGCCGGCTTTGGGGTTGGGCATCAGCCCGCGCGGGCCGAGGATGCGCCCCAGTTTGCCGACGAACTTCATCATGTCGGGCGCGGCCACGACGGCGTCGAAGCCCAGCCAGTTTTCTTTCTGAACCTTGGCCACGATTTCTTCGCCGAAGATGAAATCGGCGCCGGCAGCTTCGGCTTCTTTGGCCTTTTCGCCCTGGGCGACGACCAGCACACGCCGTGTTGCGCCGAGGCCGTGGGGCAGCACGGTGGCGCCGCGCACCATCTGGTCGGCGTGGCGCGGGTCGACGCCGAGGTTCATATGCACCTCGACCGTCTCGTTGAACTTGGAAACCCTGTTTTCCTGGAGCAGCGAGATCGCTTCCGGCAAAACGTAGGGGCGGTTCTCGATTTTATCCGCGAATGCGCGGTATTTCTTCCCGGCCATAGATCACCTTGGTCCGAACGGCCCGCGCGGCGTCGAAAACGGGTTTCGAGCGTCCGCGGAGCCTCCCACGGAATCGGAAACTCCTATTGTAGCACCTCGACGCCCATGCTGCGGGCGGTTCCCTTGACGCAGCGCACCGCCTGTTCGAGGGTGTGGCAATTGAGATCGGGTTGTTTCTGCCTGGCGATCTCTTCGACCTGCGCCGGCGTGAGCTTGCCCACCTTGCTGCGGTTGGGCTCGCCGGAGCCTTTGGCCAGGTTGGCGGCGCGCTTGATGAGCACGGCGGCGGGCGGCGTTTTGGTGATGAACTCGTAGGTGCGATCGACGAAAACGGTAATCACCACGGGCACGAGCAGGCCATCGAGCTCGGGCTTGGAGGTGCGCGCGTTGAACGCCTTGCAGAAGTCCATGATGTTGATGCCGGCCTGGCCGAGCGCCGGGCCTACCGGCGGGGCCGGGGTGGCCTTGCCGGCCATGACCTGGAGCTTGACCAGCCCCTGTATTTTTTTCGCCATCGCTGCGATTCCTTTCGACCCGCCGGCGGCCTCGCGGCCGGGGCGGCGTCAGCGTTCCTTTTCCACCTGAAAATACTCGAGTTCGACGGGGGTTCCGCGCCCGAAGATGGTGACCATCACTTTGACCGTGCTGCGGTCTTCGTTGACTTCTTCGACGGCGCCGTTGAAGCCGGAGAACGGCCCATCGACGATCTTGACGCGGTCGTTGCGGGCGAACTCCATTTTCGGCCGCGGCCGCTCCGCCGAGGCGATCTGGCGGTTGAGAATCTGGTTGACCTCATCTTTCGTGAGCGGCTGCGGGTCGTGGCCGCCGCCGACAAAGCCGGTGACGCGCGGCGTGTTCTTGATCACGTGCCAGAGCTCATCGTCGAGCGCAAGCTGGACCAGCACGTAGCCCGGATAGAGCAGCCGTTCCGTGGTCACCTTCTTGCCGTTGCGCATTTCGACGACGTCTTCGGTGGGGATGAGGATTTCGCCGACTTTTTTCTCGAAGCCGAACGAGTCGGCGCGCGTCCTGAGGCTTTCCTTCACCTTTTTCTCGAAACCGGAATAGGTGTGGATGATGTACCACTCGAGGCCCGGAACGATTTTGGCCGCGCCGTTGCCCGCATCGGGGGGCTGCTCGTGCGATGCCGCGGACGCGGCAGCCGGCTTCCGGCCCTTGGCGCGGTACAACGAAGCTACGGAAAACAGCGGGCCATTAATCGGAACACCATACTGCGCGTGCTCGTACCCTTCGGCCTCCATAATTTTTCTCGCCTCGCGGCCAATCCGCTTCTTTACGTCGTCCTGCCTGACCCGTTGCGGATCGAACTCATTGAGGAATCCTTCTTCCAGAGGCTCAACGGCCGGGCGTCCGCGAGATGTCGCGTCAATCATCAACTTGACATTCTCGGGGCGCTCCATGAACGCCCGTATTTCCCGAGTTTCCGTTGACAACACGGTATCCCCCATAAATCTCGATTCCGTAATGATTCCCCAGGTATTCGAGTTGGTTTTCCCTGATCCTCTAGGTAAACGACTGGTAGAGCATGCGCTGGCCCCAGGCCAACACGTAATCGACGACGCCGAAGTAAACGGCGAAGGCGAACACGGTGACCAGCACGACCATCGTGGTGGCGCGCACCTGTTCGCGGTTGGGCCAGGTGACGAGCCGCAACTCTTTCATCACGCCGTCGAGATGGCGGCGCAGGCGGTCGGGAAGGGCGGCCTTCTCCCCCCGCTTCTTGAGTGATTTTTCCTTGGCCATGGTTGCCGTTGTTCCTTCTCGATGCCGGACCGTTCGTTTCGCCGGCGCCCTTGCCGGGCGCTCCCCGCCGCCGCGGGCCGGGGAAATTGGCAGGGGCGGAGGGAATCGAACCCCCATTGGCGGTTTTGGAGACCGCTGGTTTACCGTTAACCGACGCCCCTCGATTCTGCCGCTCTTACCAGCTTACTTCACTTCGCGGTGGAGCGTGTGCCGGCGCAGCCTCGGCGAGTATTTCATCATTTCGAGGCGTCCGCTCTGTTTTTTCTTGTTCTTCGTCGTCGTGTAGTTCTTGTCTTTGGTTTCCGTGCATTGCAGGGTAATGATTTCTCTCGGCATGGCGTTCCTCCCGATTGCCGTTATTCGATAATTTCGGAGACGGTTCCGGCGCCGATGGTGCGGCCGCCTTCGCGGATGGCGAAGCGCAGCCCCTGTTCCATGGCAATCGGCACGATCAACTCGATGCTCAACTCCACGTTGTCCCCGGGCATGACCATCTCCGTCCCTTCCGGCATGTTGGCCACCCCCGTCACGTCCGTCGTGCGGAAGTAGAACTGCGGGCGATACCCGTTGAAAAACGGCGTGTGCCGCCCCCCTTCGTCCTTCTTCAGCACGTACACCTGTCCCTTGAACTTCGTGTGCGGCGTGATCGACCCCGGCTTGGCCACCACCTGACCCCGCTCCACCGCGTCCTTGTCCAAGCCCCGAACCAGCAAGCCCACGTTGTCCCCAGCCTGCCCCTGATCCAGCAGCTTCTTGAACATCTCCACTCCCGTGATCACCTTCTTGTGCGTATCCCGAATCCCCGAAAACTCCATCTCCTCGCCGACCTTCACCACCCCCCGCTCGATCCGTCCGGTCACCACCGTGCCCCGCCCCGATATCGAAAAAATGTCCTCAATCGGCATCAAGAACGGCTTCTCCACGTCCCGCGCCGGCGTCGGTATGTACTCGTCCACCGCCGCCATCAACTCGTCCACCATCCCTTCCGCTTCCCCCTCTTCGCCGTCCAGCGCCTTCAGCGCCGACACCCGAACCACCGGAATATCGTCCCCGGGGAAATCGTACTCGCTCAGCAACTCGCGAACTTCCAACTCCACCAACTCCAGCAACTCCTCGTCGTCCACCATGTCCACCTTGTTCAAGGCCACCACGATGTACGGAACCCCCACCTGCCGCGCCAGCAAAATGTGCTCCCGCGTCTGCGGCATCGGCCCGTCCGACGCCGCCACCACCAGGATCGCCCCGTCCATCTGCGCCGCCCCGGTGATCATGTTCTTGATGTAGTCCGCGTGCCCCGGACAGTCCACGTGCGCGTAGTGCCGGTTCGCCGTCTGGTACTCCACGTGCGCCGTCGCTATCGTGATCCCACGCTCGCGCTCTTCCGGCGCGTTGTCGATCGAATCGAACGTTCGCGCCTCGTTCGCCGCGTCGTGCTTCGACAGCACCTTCGTGATCGCCGCCGTCAACGTCGTCTTCCCGTGATCGATGTGTCCGATCGTCCCCACGTTCACGTGCGGCTTCGTCCGATCAAACTTCTCTTTCGCCATCTCTCTGCCCCTTTTGCAAAAACAAAACTCTTTGTGGAACCGCTGGTGGACGGGGAAGGATTCGAACCTTCGTAGGGCGTAGCCCGACAGATTTACAGTCTGTTGCCTTTGACCGCTCGGCCACCCGTCCGCTAGTGTTTCCCGTCAGTCGGCCGGACCGTTGAAGCGGAGACCCGGCAAACGATCCGCGGCCGTTGGCGCGGTTATCGAGTTGCGCGGATTGCCCGCTCGACTGCCGGACGGCAGCCCGACTCACTACTCAGCATACTCCACCGGACGGCGGGGCGCAAGTGGGGCGGGCGAAAAGAAACTATCCGGCGGGCTCGGCGGGGAGGGCGTCGATGATTTCGCGCAGGATGTCGTCTTCGGCGCGGCCTTCGGCGTGGGCGTCGAAGTTGAGGATGATGCGGTGCCGCAGCGACGCCGGGGCCAACGCTTTCACGTCGTCGATGCTGACGTTGAGGCGGCCGCGGATAAAGGCGCGCACGCGCCCGCCTTGCACCAGCGCCTGGGCGCCCCGCGGCGAGCTTCCGTAGCGGATGTATTTTTTCGATACGGCGTGGGCTTCGGCGTGGTCGGGCTGCGTGGCCAGCACCAGGCCGATCGCGTAATCGCGGACGTGGGGCGCCACCAGCACTTCGGCGCAGGCTCCGCGCAAGTCGAGGATTTCCTCGCGCGTGAGCGCCGCTTCGACGGTCGGCTTGCGCGGCGACGACGTGCGATCGACGATGGCGGCCAACTCGTCGCGCGCGGGGTAGGTGACCAGTATCTTCAACAGAAAGCGGTCGAGTTGCGCTTCCGGCAGGGGGTAGGTGCCTTCCATTTCCAGCGGGTTTTGCGTGGCCATCACCAGAAACGGCTGGTCGAGCCGATGGGTGGTGGAGCCGCTGGTGACGGTCTTTTCCTGCATGGCCTCGAGCAGCGCCGACTGGGTGCGCGGGGTGGCGCGGTTGATTTCGTCGGCGAGGACGAGGTTGGAAAAGATCGGGCCGGGGTCGAAGCGCAGCGCTTTCGAGCCGATTTCGTCCTTGTCCATGACCATGCTGCCGAGGATGTCGGCGGGCATCAGGTCGGGCGTGAACTGGATGCGCGAATAGTCGAGGTGGAGCGCTTCGCCCAAAGTGCGCAGCAGCGTCGTTTTGCCCAAGCCGGGAACGCCTTCCAGCAGCACGTGGCCGCCGGCCAGCAGGGCCGTCAGCACGCCTTCGACGACGTTTTCGTGTCCGACGATCACCTTGTGGATTTCGCCGCGCACGCTTTCCAGTTGCGCCGCCGCGTCCCGGACGTAGGTTTCAGTGCCTGTCATCTAGTTGCCGTTCCTTCTCAAGAGCTCGAAATAATTCTGGATGTAGGCGCGGTATTCCGCCGGGATTTCGTCGCGGCTGACGTCGCCGCCGCGGTCGGAGCGGCGCATCGCGCGGTTGTTGAAGGGCACGGCGGCGGACTGTTCGGCGAAGCGCGTTTCGACGGTAACCTCGCCGGTCATGTTTTCGGCGCGCTCCATGAAAAGCTCCTCGAGCTCGCCCATGACCTGCATCCGCTCGACTTCGGCCAATTCCTTCGAGCCTTCGTTGCCGCCGGCGGCCGAGGCGGTCTCGCCGCCGCCCGGCTGTTCGTTGGAATCTTCTCCGCCCTGTCCCGGCGCCTGGCCGGCTTCGCCCGTTTGCTCGGTCGGCTCGCCGCCTTCCATGGCGGCGTTGGCGGACTGTTCGCCGGGCATATCCGACTCGCCTTCGCCGGGCTCGCCGCTCTCGGCGCTTTCCTCGCCGGCGGGCTTGCCCTCGCCTTCGCCGGGCTCGCCGCTTTGATTCGAGGCCATGTCGAAGGTCTCGATCATGTTGTCGAACGCCTGCTTGAGCTTGTCGAGCAGGCTTTGCGCTTCCTCGCTCCAATCGTCTTGCTCGGGCGTCTCGGACTCGTCTTGCGCGCCGGCGTCTTCGCCCGCCTCGGCGTTTTCGCCGCCGTCATCGAGCGGGTTTTCGAACAGCGGCTCGCCGCTTTCGATATCGTCTTGCGGATTGGCGGCGAGTCCCTCGACTTCGGGTTTCCACTGGGGGTCGTCGGGCGGCGGACGGAACTCCTCGTCGGGCAGAGGGGCTGCTTCGGGCGGCGCTTCAGCCCTTTCGCCGGGCGGAGCCTGGAGGGAATCTTCGGCGGCCGCCGCTTCGTCTTGCGCTTCGCGGCCGGCCGCGGAGCGTTCGATGACGGCTTCGCGGGGCCGATTCCAATCGCCGCCGAAGAGCGCGGCCATGATTACCGAGGGCAGCGGCGGTTGAATCGAAAACTGCGGCTGCAAGGCGGCGCGGACGCCGAGCAGCAGCAGGCCGGCGACGGCGAGCGCGGCGGCCGCGCGGAGGGTCGGCGGCGATTCGTCGGGGAACACGGCCTCCAGCCTGACCGCGGCGGCCGCTTTGCGGGCGCGCTCGTACTGGATGGCGGCAAAGGGGCCGGCGGCGCCGGCGGCGCGGAAGTGGTAGGCGGTGGCAAGCTGGTCTTCGAGCCCCCAACGGCTGTCCACCAGTTGCGCGACCGCATAGGCGCCGGGGTCGGACTCGCGCCGCCGGCTCCAGGCCAGATGGACGCCGAGGCAGGCGAACAGCAGCACCAGCAGCAGGGGAAAGAAATCGGCGCCGAAAAACAGCAGCCCGCAGGCGCCGCCCAGCAGAAAGCAAACCGCCAGAAACCGCTCGCGCCTGGAAATCAGGGCGGCGATTCTGCGGCGGCCTCGGTCGACGACAGATTCGACCGTGTCGGAATTTGCAGGGAGGGCGGCCATTCGGCAGGGGGAGGGCTTTATCCATTATAGTGTTCGCAGTCGGCTCGACAGCCGTCTGGAAAGCGAATCGCATGCAGGCCGCGCATTCCCCGGCGCCCCGGCGCGCCGGTTTTCTGTTGCCGGCGGTGCTTGCCGCGGCGGCGGCATGCGCCCAAACCCCGCGCGGGCCGACGGTGAGCGACGCCGCGGCGGCGCTGCAGGGCGGCGATTTCGAGGAAGCGATCCGCGCCGCCGGCCGCCTGCTCGAAGCCGAGACGCCCAACCTCGCCGCGCATTGGGTGCGCGCCAAGGCCTACGAGGCGTCCGGCAATTTCGACGCGGCGATCGACGATTACGCGAAACTGCTCGAATACCGCCCCGACGACCCGCAAATCCTCAACGCCGTCGGCGCCGCCGCTTTCAAGAACGCCGACGTCGAACGCTCGATCGAAGCCTTCGACGCCGCCATCGAGCAGGACCCCGCGCAGGAAGCGCACCACTGGCAGCGCGGCATTTCCTATTACTACGCCGAACGTTTCGAGGAAGGCGAAGAGCAGTTTCAATCGCACCGCAGCGTCAATCCGCAGGACGTCGAAAACGCCGTCTGGCACTTTCTCTGCGCGGCGCCTTCGATCGGCATCGTCAACGCGCGCGCCCGGCTGATACCCATCGAGCGCGACGGGCGCGTGCCCATGATGGAGATTTACGAGCTTTTCCGCGGCGAAGCGAGCGCGGACGACGTGCTCGAACGGGCGCGCAAGGCTCCGTCGGCCGAGGCGCTGAACGGGCAGATGTTCTACGCGCACCTCTACCTGGGGCTGTATTACGAGGCTCACGGCCGGGCAAGAGAAGCCGCCGCGCACATCGACAAGGCGGCGCAGGACTACCCCGTGAGCCACTACATGGGGCACGTGGCGCGGGTTCACCGGCGGATACGCGCCAGCGGCAAGTAGCGCCGGGGCTCGGCCCGCCGCGGTTTCGCAGGCCGGGGTTTCTCGGGGCGCGCGGGCGGGGCTGGTGCTACCATAGCGCCAACCGCCATGAATTTCGAATATTCCGCCAAAGTCAAAGACCTGCAAGCCCGCCTGCGCGCCTTTATGGAGGCGCACGTCCACCCCAACGAAGAGACGTTCCGCGCCCAGATCGCCGCGGGCGACCGTTGGCGGCATCCGCCGATTCTCGATGAACTCAAGGCCAAGGCCCGCGCCGAGGGGCTGTGGAATCTTTTCCTGCCCGACAGCAAGTACGGCGCCGGGCTGACCAATCTCGAATACGCTCCGCTGTGCGAAATCATGGGCCGCTCGCCCTTCGCCTCGGAAGTTTTCAATTGCTCGGCGCCCGACACGGGCAACATGGAAGTGCTGGTGCGCTACGGCACGGAAGAGCAGAAGGAGAGGTGGCTCAAGCCGCTGCTCAACGGCGAAATCCGCTCGTGCTTTTCGATGACGGAGCCGGACGTGGCTTCTTCCGACGCGACCAACATCCGCTCGCGCATCGCGCGCGACGGCGATGAATACGTCATCAACGGCAGGAAATGGTGGTCTTCCGGGGCGGGCGACAAACGCTGCAAGCTGTCGATATTCATGGGCAAGACCGACCCCGACGCCCCGAAGCACAGGCAACAGGCGATGATTCTCGTTCCGCTCGACACGCCCGGCGTCAGGGTCGAGCGCATGCTGACCGTGTTCGGTTACGACCATGCTTCGCACGGCCACGGGCAGATTACTTTCGACAACGTGCGCGTACCGGCGTCGAACATGCTGCTGGGCGAGGGGCGCGGGTTCGAGATTGCCCAGGGGCGTCTCGGACCGGGGCGCATCCACCACTGCATGCGCTCGATCGGGATCGCCGAACGCGCCCTCGAAGCGATGTGCCGGCGCGCCAAATCGCGCACGGCGTTCGGCAAGCCTCTCGCCGAGCACGGCGCGCTGCGCAAAGACATCGCCGACTCGCGGATGGAAATCGAGCAGGCCCGCCTGATGGTGCTCAAGGCCGCCTACATGATGGATACCGCGGGCAACAAGGTTGCCCGTCAGGAAATCGCGCAGATCAAGGTCATCGCGCCGAACATGGCTCTGCGCGTACTCGACCGGGCGATGCAGGCGCACGGTGCGCTGGGCGTGTGCCAGGACGCGTTTCTGGCGGGCGCGTGGGCAAGCCAGCGTACGCTGCGCCTGGCCGACGGGCCGGACGAAGTCCACCGCGAGGCGGTCGCCAAGCTGGAGCTGCGCAAGCACGACTGACGGGGCGCCGCCCGCTGTTTCCGATTGGGGACGGCCGCGGGCGGGGCGAAACGGCGCCTACGCCCGCCCCAGGTAGCTGCCGTCGGCCGTGTTGACCTTGATCGACTCGCCTTCCTTGATGAATTGCGGCACCTGCACGACCAAGCCGGTTTCCGTCCTGGCCGGTTTGTTGACGTTGGTCACCGTCGCCCCCTTGATGGCCGGCTCGGTTTCGACCACCTTGAGCGCGACCGACGCCGGCAGATCGAGATTGAAGGGCGCGCCGTCGAGAAACTGAACCTTGACGATGGTCTCGGGAATCATGTAGTTGACCTGATCGCCGAGTTGCCGGCCGTCGATCTCGATCTGCTCGTAGGTCTCGGTATCCATCAGGTTGTAGGCGCCGCCGTCGGTGTAGAGGTACTGCATTTCCTGCGTGTGGGCGTTGACCCGAGGCAGCGTTTCTTCCGAAGCGAAGCGTTCGTCGATCATCGCCCCCGAGCGGTGGTTGCGCATCTTGACCTGCACGAAACCGCGGCCCTTGCCCGGCGTGCGGTGCTCCATTTTGTGAATCGTGCAGATGTCTCCCCGGAAACGAACGATCATTCCGGGGCGCATTTGAGTAGCCTGAACGTCCAAAACAAACCCTTTCCACTGAAGAAATATCGAGCCGGCGCAGTATCGCGCCGCGAAATTTCAGTATAGGAAAAGAGCGGCGGGGAGGCGCGGCAGGCAACCGCCGGCGATTGACGGCGGGCAAACGCGGCGGACGCGAACTCAGGGTTTTGTTTTACATTTCCAGGTGAAAGCGTTATGCTTGAGAGACTTCAAGGCGTTTGGAGCAGACCGATGACGATATTTCCATTTCCGAGGCGGATTTTTCTTTTTGCCGCGGCGGCGTGCCTGTGGGGCGGCTCGGCAGCGGCCGACTATGTATTCGTTTTTTACGACGAAGGAACAACGGCCGGCGTCTATGACGCCGAGACCCTGGAGTTGGTGAGCGAGCCCGAGGTCGGCGCCAACGTGCGGCAGGCCTTCGGCGTACCCAATGCCGATGACCCGACGCGGTTCGTCAAGATATACATCGTCAATGACGACGCCGTGCGGGTACTGAATCCGGCGCCGCCCTTCGAGACAATCTCAACCAGGAATTTGTCCAACGAGGGCGGCCCCGGCGAGGCGTCCGCCGTATTGTCGCCCGACGGCCGATGGCTTTTGGTTCCGAACGGCAATATGCTTTCGATATTCCATGCGCGAGCCTCGAGGGATTTCTTTTTCGGAGAGTTCGATTACGGCCAAGACGACATGAGCCGAGATCGGGACATAACTTCGCTTGCCGTGGAACCCATGGAGCAGCGCGCCTATCTGTCCCTCGCAAACTCGAATGAGCTGCACGTCGTCAGTCTCGGAACCGCTACTCCCCGGCGGTTGTCCGGCGGCCCCGTCCTGCCCGAGTTTCCGATTGCGCTTGCCGCCGCCCCAAGCGGAGCTGACCTCTACGCAGTTACGTCAGAGGGACTGCACGATGCCGATTCCTGCATGGTCAACTCATCCGACGAGCCGGAATGCGCCACGATTGAGATCGCTGTCGGCGAGTCGCCCGCTTTTCTCGATTTCCACGGCGGAGACCCGCTCAACCGCTTGATCGTCACCCACGGGAATACAATTTCCCTGCCGACCATCGCCACGTTCACTCTTGAATTCGGCGCCCGCGCGCGATTTGCCGCGGACAAATTGCTTGCACCGACTCAAGACCGTCTTTTTCTTCTGAACCGCGAGGACAAGCAAATTTTCGAGCACGTCATCGGCGAAAACGATTTCGGCATGCTGCAGGATCCGCGCACCCAAGCCGCCCTGAGCCCATCGGCAATCGATATGGACCTCGACCTTGCGGCGCAAAACCTGTTTGTTCTCAACGCGGACGAGCTTTTGCGTTTCAGTGCGGACGCCGTATCGCTTGCCGCCGAGGTCGACTTGACGCGCGCGCCGGCCCGGTTTTCCGTCCTCTCCACGACAGGCGGGACGCCGGATGCGCTCTCGGTTTACGGCGGCGACAAACAGGAAACGGACTTGTCGGGAAGCATCCCCCGGCCGATCGCCGTTCGCGCGACCGACGCCAACGGCATTCCCGTCTTCGGCGCGGAAGTTGCCTTCTCGAGCGAGGAATCGGGCATATCCCTTGCTCCGGCTGCCGCTGTTACCAACAGATTCGGCATCGCCATGACCAGGGCAACCGCCTCAAGCAGCAGCGCCTTCTCGGTCCGGGCGAAGGCGGAGGGCGGCGGGGAAACGGACTTCGCATTCAACGAAGGCCCCGTAGGCCGAGGTGCGCTAACCGTGGTGTCGGGCAATTTTCAAGCCGCCCTGGAAAACACCGGCCTGCCGCGCCGGATCGAGCTCCGGATCGCCGGCTCCGGCGTGCATATGCCGTATTCGCGTTTCAAGATTGAACCGAGTAACGACTCCGTCAAATGCCCGGACGGCGATGTATTGTCAACCCCAGAAGGAGACTTGATATTCCGGTGCGAGTCGAAGGAAGGCGATTATATCGGGGCGGCAACCCCTACGCGCATCGAAGTTCGAGACGAGTCCGGCCGCGCTTTGGCGGAGAGGTTGACTGTTCAAACCATTCGAAGTGAAGACCGAGCGATGCTTCTGCCCGGGAATTTCCAAAGAACTACTGAAGGCACGATTCGCGGCGCCGCCGGCCAAACCATCGAAGACGGCGTGGAACTGCGCTTGCTGTTGCTCAACAAGAGGCCGCCATCGACTCCCATCGCCGTCGAATTTGACGTAGCAAACGACGATATCACTCCGATTCCGCACATCGCGCCGTCCGACCGGCAAGGAATTATCCGCGCGGATCTCAAGTTGGGTTGCCGTCCGAGCACAGGTCGATTCACGGCTACCCTCAACTCTCCGGGGCTTGCCGAAATCGAAGAATTCGACTATGAGATCGTTCGCGGGCCGATGCATTCGATCGCTCAGAGCGGGGGCAACCACCAGATCGGCGCACCCGGCGAACGCCTGCCCGTTGCGCTGCTTGCCGTCATTGCCGACTCTTGCGGAAACCCTTTCGGGAACGTCCCCGTCACCTGGAGGGTGGAGCCTGAAGACGCGGCGACGCTGGACCGTCCGAGATCCATGAGCAACAGCCGCGGACAAGTCTCCACCTTTGTGCGCCTGGGCTCGCGGCCGGGCCGCTTTTCCGTAATTCTCTCCGCCGACAGCGGCGACGGCGTCATCAGCACGGCGTTCAGCCTGACGGTTGCCGGGCCAGAACCGCCGCCCGGCGTTTCGGCCGCTTTCGTCAACGGCGCGAGTTTCATGCTCGGCTGGACGCCCGGCAGCGTCGGCTCGATCTTCGGCGCGGGCTTGCTCAGCGGCATCGAAGGCCTGGTTGCGGCGGAAGGACTGCCGTTTCCCACCGAATTGCGCGGCATACGCGTCCTGGTCGGCGGAGAGCCGGCGCCGATCTTCTCGGTAAGCAACGCCGGCGGGCAGGAGCAGATCAACATTCAGGTTCCGTTTTCCACGCCCGCGCCGGCCGACAGCGTCGCCGTCGTCGTCGAGAACAGCGGCTCGTCCATACCTTTCACCGGACCGCAAACCTTCGCCGCGCACCCGGGCATCTTCGAATACGGGCCGGAGGGCGGCCGATTCGCGGCCGCCCTGCATGCCGATTACTCTCTGGCGGGGACGGAAAACCCCGCCCGTCCGGGGGAAATCATCCAGTTGTACTTTACCGGCGGCGGGCCTATCGACCCGGCCGTGCCGACGAACGCCGCGCCGTCTTCACTGGCGGAGACGACGCATCCCGTAACCGTCACGCTCGACGGCGTTGCGCAGGCAACGTCGGGCGATTTCCTGGGCAGTTTCTACGCTCCGGGCCTTGCCGCCGTGTATCAGGTCAACTTCCGCGTCGGCGATGACGCCTCCGACGGCAATCGACAAATCCGCATCGAGCAGAACGGCGTACAGAGCAAGGTCTCGCTGCTGCCCGTGCAACGCTGACACCCCGCCTGCGCGGGACCCGCTCGGCCCGCGCAGGCTCCTACTTGCGCTCGCGCAAGCGTTTCGCTACATTTGTTTCACAACACAATTCCGCCCCGCCGCGCGCCCGGCGGCAGGCGATCGCTGGTGGAGGATGCCGATGAACCGCCTCATCGTTTTTTCGCTGCTGACGATATCCGCGCTCAGCGGCAGCGTTTTGCGCGCCGACCAAGCTCACGACGACGCCGTCAAGGCGCTCGAAGAGAGCGGCGCCGCCGTGCGCAAGGCCGCCGCCAACGACGAGCGGATAACTGTCGATTTCCATCTGCTCCGCGAGGGCGTCAACGACGAGACGCTCGCTCCGGCGGCCAAGCTGCAAAACGTCCACGAAGTTCACCTCGGCGGCGCGCCGATCACGGACGCGGGTCTGGCGCATATCGCCGCGCTGACGTCGATCGAGCGGCTGCATCTGGAGAATACGAAAATCAGCGATGCGGGCTTGTCTTCGCTGAAAGCGATGACCGGCCTCAAGTATCTGAATCTGTACGGCACGGCGGTCACCGACGCCGGCCTGGAGCATCTGGCCGCGCTCGAGAGTCTCGAAAAGCTGTATCTGTGGCAAACGGAAGTCACCGACGCCGGCGCGGCCAAGTTGCAGAAAGCGCTCCCCGATCTCGAAATCAACCGCGGTTGGGATACGGTCGGCCAAGCGGAAGAAGCCGCCGAGGCGAAACAGCCCTGAAGCCTGCCCGGGCGGCTACCGAATGGTCAGGTTGTAGGGCATGAGCCGCAAAATGCCGCCGCGCGCCAGCGCCGGCCAGCCGGCGGCGGCGCCCAATTTCGCCCGCGCCAACTCGGCCAGCGGGTCGGCCCGGATCCAGTTGCCGCTCTCGAACAACGCCTCGATGAAATTTTTCGGCGGCGGATAGCCGATCAGTCGGATTTCTTCCTCGGCGCCGATGCCGGCGGCCTCGCGCGCCAGCTCGAGCGCGCGCTCGAAACCGCCGAGTTCGTCAACCAAGCCGTTTTCGAGCGCTTGCGTTCCCAGCCAGACGCGCCCTTGAGCCACCTCATGGATCGCGTCGTAACCGCGTCCGCGCGCCTCTGCGACCCGCATCACGAAAGTCTCGTAAACCGACTCGATCCTTTTGCGCAGCATCGCCCGTTCATCGCGCGTCAGCGTTCGCGAGTCGGAATCGATGCCCGCGTAGCGTCCGCGCGTCAGGACCTCGACGTTGACGCCGATTTTTTCGTAAAGCCCGCCGAGGCTGATCTTTCCGAAATACACGCCGATCGAGCCGGTGTAGGTGCCCGGATAGGCGACGATCTTCGTGTCTTCGGCGGCGGCGATGTAATATCCGCCCGAGGCCGCCAGGTTCGACATCGAAATCACGAGCGGCTTGTTTTCGCGCAGCCGCCGCACGGCGCGCAGCATCTGATCGGAGGCGATCGCATCGCCGCCCGGCGAGTCGATGCGCAGCACCGCCGCGGCGATGTCGTCGTCTTCGCTCACGCCGTCGAGCATTTCCACGAAGCTCCGGGAGCCGAGCACGCGCTGCCCGGTAAACGGTTCCGTCCGGCTGCGCCCCGAGAGGATCGTTCCGACGGCGTAAATCATCGCGATCTTCTTGCCGCTTGCGGCGCTCTGAACGCCGCGCGCGTATTGCCGCAGGGAAACCCGCTCGAGATCTTCGGCGCCGGCCGCCTCGTTCAATTCCTGGAAAAACCGGTCTTCGTAAAGCACGGCGTCGGCCAAACCGTAATCGAGCGCCTGCGTTGACAGAAACGGGCCGTTGTCGATAACGCCGCGCCAATGCGCTTCGCCGCGCCCGCGGCCTTCGACGAACGCGCGCAGCAACTGCGCGTAAACATCGTCGAGCAGCACGTTGAGCGCCTCGCGGAACGCATCGGACATCGTATTGCGCGAGAAGGGCTCCACGGCGCTTTTGTACTTGCCGACGTTTTCCATTTCGGCGGCCACGCCGATCTTGTCGAACATCTCCTTGTAGAACGCAACCTCGGCGCGAAGCCCCTTGACGTCGAGGACGCTTTCCGGCTGAATGACGACCCTGTCGGCGGCCGAAGCCACGTAATAGTCGAGCTCGCCGGCAACCCCGAGATAGGCCCAGACCGGCTTTTCCGATTCCTTGAAACGCTCGACCGCCCAACGGATCTCCTGAGCTTTCGCCCAGCCCGCGCCGAAACCGCGGCACTCCAACGCCAAAGCCTTGATGTCGTCGTCGTTCGCAGCCTCGCGGATCGCCTCCGCCGCGGCAAACAAGGTCAGCGGCCCGCCGTCGTCGTCTGCGAATCCGCCGAAGGGAAAATCGGTCTCAAGGTGCTCGGGGATGTTCCCCGAAAGCCGCACCGTCAGCACCGAATCGGAGGAAACGGCGGGCTGCCCCTGCCGTCCGATCAGCCAAGCGGCGGCGGCGAGGAACAGGGCGAAGCCAACGGCCAGCGCCAACCCCGTAACGATTCCGAGCAGGTATTTCGTCATGCCGCGCGACATCAACAGTCATTATATGGGCAGACCCCGCCGCGCGCGCCGCCGGCCGCATGGACAAAACCGGCTTACCGGCCGGGGCCGCCGTCCCGGCCGGGGCCGCCGCGGATTGTCGGCAGCCGCCACACGAACCAGAGGCCGTAAGCCCCGGCCGCGGCAACGACCGCGCGCGCGGCAGGCGGCAAGGAGCTGAAAAAAATCGAGAGCAGGACTGCGGTGGAACAGGCAACCAGCGAGATCGTCTTCACCCGCGGATTGAGAGCGCGATGCCGCTGCCAGTCGCGGAGCATCGGCCCGAAGACTTTCGACTGCATCAGCTTGCGGTTGAGGGAAGGCGACGAGCGCACCAGGAAATAGCTCGTGAGCAGCAGAAACGGAGTCGTCGGGAGGCCGGGGAGCACGACTCCGAGACAAGCCAGCGCAAAAAACACGCCCGCAAGGAGCAGATAGAGCCAGCGGCGCGGTCCGCCCACGACGGCGAGACGCCCCGCGCCGTCCGCACCCTCCTCGCTTCGCTCGGGCATTCTGTTCAGTTTAGTCGGGGCAGTTCAGTCGGGGCGGGCGTTGAGGGCCGCGCTTTGCGCGGCAGGGATTAGGGGATAGGGGTTAGGGATTAGGGGGAACCGCACGGCTTCAGTGAAGAGAGAGATGAGGGCCGCGCTTTGCGCGGCAGGGGTTAGGGGTTAGGGGGAACCGCACCGCTTCAGGGAAGAGAGCGCTGAAGGCATCCGGTCGATTTGCGGCGGCGAGACGTCGAAAACAAGTGCGCATTGGCGGGCATAGGCGGGCAAAGCGATCAAAATTTGCATGAAGCGCTTCTTTTCGGCGCATGAAACCCGTCATGCTTGACGGCTGCGCAGCGTTTGTGAGTCGGGGGGCTGCGCCCGCCGTTTCCGCCCGCTTGTTCAGGGGTTCCGTATGAGGCGGGCCGAGACGGAATTCATGCGCTGCCGCCGGCGCCGGGAGTGCGTTCCGCGGCAGGTTTTAGAATCGTGAGTTGAGCCGGTTTCGCGAAACGTTGAGCCATATGCGCTCGGTCTGCTGGATGATTCCCGGTCTGGCGGTCTCAACGGCCGTTATGGGCACGCTTTCGCTGCTCGCTTCGTGCTTCGACAGCCGCGGCGTCATGCAGCACAGGATCGCGAGCGCCTGGGGACGGCAGTTGCTGGCCTTGTTTCGCATCGACATGCGCGTAATCGGCGCGGAAAACCTCGATTCCGATCGGCATTACGTCTTCGTTTCCAACCATTTCAGCCTGATCGACACGCCCGTGATGTTCGGCGCGATGCCCCGGCCGTTCCGCATTCTGGCGCGGCATGGGTTGTGGAAGGTACCCTTTATCGGCTGGCATTTGAACCGCGCGGGACACCTGCCGGTCAACCGCGAAGACCCGCGCGAAGCGGTCAGGAACATTGCCGCCGCCGCGGAAAAAATCAGGTCCGGCTATTCGATTCTGCTTTTCCCCGAAGGCGGCCGCACGCGCGGGGAAACGATGCGTCCTTTCAAGCCGGGAGCCGCCTACATTGCGATCGAGGCGGGCGCGCCGATCGTGCCCATGGCGCTGGTCGGCACGCGCAAGATTCTCGCGCCCGGGTCCACGCATCTGCGGCCCGGCGCGGCCGCGCTGCGCATCGGCAAGCCGATTCCCACCGCGGGCTTGCAGCGCCGTCAGGGCAAGGAGCTGATCCGCGATATCCAGCAGAAGATCGGGGAAATGGCTGCGGCGCCGTTAGGGCCGCGGTCGGCGCCGGCGCGTCCGCGTACAATGCAAGGAAGGCGATGAGATACCGGCTGGATATCGGCGCGGGCGGCGAGGCGGCGCCTGCCCGTCGAGTCATTTCGTCCGTCTGCCGCGCAAGCGTAACGGCTCGTCTCTTGCTCGGGGGGGGGGGGGGGGGGGGGCTGCGAACGGTGCTTGCCGGCTCGTTTTCCGGCGTCCGGCTTTGGCATGTCCTGCTTTTTCTGCCTTGGCCGGCGCTGCTGGCCTGGGCGGCCGCCGAATCCTGGTTCCTCTGCGATGACGCCTTCGTCAGTTTCCGCTACGCCCGCAACCTGCTCGAAGGGCACGGCCTCGTTTTCAACGTCGGCGAGCGCGTCGAAGGCTACACCAACTTCCTCTGGACTCTCGAACTGGCCGCCCTGTGGGGCGTGTTCGGCTTGCGCCCCGAACACGCCGCCCCTTGGCTCTCGGCGGCCTGCACTGCGGCTACCGCGGCGGCCATGCTCTGGTGGATCGCCCGCCTGCCGGAGTTGAAGCAGCGCAAGCTGACCGCCTGGATGGCACTGGGGCTGCTCTGCAGCAGCGCGACATTCGCCGTATGGACTTCGGGCGGCGGGCTGGAGACGCGGCAGTTCACGCTGTTCGTCGTGCTCGCCGCGGTCTGCCTGAGTCTGTACAGGAGCAGCCGCCGCGGGCTGACGGCGGCCTCGCTGAGCTTGGCGGCGGCCGCCCTGACGCGGCCCGAAGGGCTGCTCATCGCCGCCTGCTGTTTCGCCTGGTTCATTGCCCAGCGCATGGCGGACGCGGGCAAGCTGCGCCTGGATTGGCCCGGACTGCTGCGCTTGGCCTTGCCGTTCGCCGTCTTGGTCGGCGCCCATTTTCTGTTCCGTTACGGGTATTACGGCGAATGGCTGCCCAACACGTACTACGCCAAGCACATACGTCCGTGGTACGAGATGGGCTTTATCTATCTGTGGATGGCGGCGCTGGAGACGGGACTGTACCTGCTGCTGCCGTTGGCTTGGGCGGGGATGCGCGCGCGTTGGCGGGAGAGCCGCGACGGGATTTACGCGCTGCCGCTGCTGCTGGTCGGCGCACACATGGCCTACGTCGCCCGCATCGGCGGCGACCATTTCGCCTACCGTCCGCTGGATTTCTACTGGCCGTTGCTGGCGCCGGCGGCGGCGGTGGGAATCGTTTATTTGGGCTCGCTTATCGCCGAGGGGGCGCGGCGGTTCGCTGCGCCGCTTGCGGCGATGGGGGCGCGGACTTGGGCGCTGATTCTTTTCTTGCCGGTGTTGTTCTATTGCGGCGCAATGCAGGGCATTCTGCTTGTCGAAGGCAAAAAGATACGCGGGCGCATCCCGGGAGTCCGCATCAAACTTGATGCAGAGAACATGGGCACTTTATGGGCCGTGCCCGGGATACCGATGCTGGCCGCCATATCCAACAACCTGCGCAAGCAAGCCGGCCTCCAGCTCAACGGCGCACCTCGCGCGCACCACCATGAATTCGCCGAATCCCGGTTGCGAGAGTTCACTCCTTACCGAGACATGGAGCGCGGGATCATTCCCGAAGACGCCGTAGCCATGCACAGCACAAGAATCCCGGCGTATTACCTTGCCGACTTGACAGTCATCGACCCGTCCGGGATGCTCGACGCGACCATAGCCCGCATGCCGGTGACAACGCCCAACCATAAACGCCAAAACTCTCACGACCGCTGGCCGACGGCCGAATACATCGAACAGCGCGGCGTGAACTTTACCCTGCATCCCGCGGCGTTGAGCGCAGAAGACGCGCTATCCCAGGCGCAGTACGCGATAAAAGTCGGCTCCGGCCTGTGGCTGCCCTTCGACTCTCCGGATCGGCGGTGGGCGCTCGAACGTTTCAGCGGACGAGATCTGCATATTCGCTCCAGCTTTTCCAACGACGGTTCGCCCGCCAACCGCACTGCCGCCCCGCAAGGCGGCTTCCTTGCGGCGAGCGGTTCATCGGGCGTTTCGAAGACGGTTTCGACGGCCGTCGCCGGCAAGGAAGTTGCCGTCGGGCGCGGCGAGAACACCGAACGGGGCGCGCCGGTTGTCCATAACCCATAACCTGAAGGCCGCCGGCAAGCGTCTGCAACTCGAGATCTTCGACCGCGAGCGGGGAGGCTGGGGCCGCGTCATGCTCGACCACGCGAGGCCGATGCGGCTGGAGGAAGACGGCCGCGCGTAAAAGAGACGCCGGGCGCCGCCGGCGAGGCCGCGTACAATGCAAGGAAGGCGATGAAATACCGGCTGGGCATCGACGTCGGCACGGGCGGCGCGCGCGCGCTTCTGGTGGAGGCCGGCGGCCGGGTCGCGGCGGGCGTGACCGCCGCGCATGAGGATATCGTCATGGAGCGGCCGCTGTGGGCCGAGCAGCGTCCGCAGAACTGGTGGGACGCCGCGCAAGAGGCGATCCGCGGCGCGATGGCCAAAGCCGGGGCAAGCGGCGCGGACATCGCCGGCGTCGGCCTGTCGGGCCAGATGCACGGCCTGACGCTGCTCGACGCCGCGGGCGGCGTAATCCGCCCGGCGCTGATCTGGTGCGACCAGCGCAGCCAGGAACAGGTCGATTGGATCAACGCGGCCGCCGGCGCCGACATGGTGTTGGAACAAACCGCCAATCCCGTGCTGACCGGGTTCACGGCGCCCAAACTGCTCTGGGTGCGCGACCATGAACCCGCCGCGTACGAGCGCATCCGGCGCATCCTGCTGCCCAAAGACTACATCCGTTTCCGTCTGACGGGGGAGTTCGCAAGCGATGTTTCCGATGCATCGGGCACGGCGCTGTTCGACGTTGCGAACCGCCGCTGGGCGGCGCCTTTGATCGAGAAGCTCGGCATCGACGCCGCGGCGCTGCCGGCCGTCTTCGAATCGCCCGAACGAACCGGCGCGGTCAGCGCCGCCGCGGCGCGGGCGACCGGACTGCGGGCGGGAACCCCGGTCGTCGCCGGCGCGGGCGACCAGGCGGCGAGCGCGGTGGGCGCCGGCATCGTCGAAACGGGCATGGTTTCCTGCACGATCGGCACGTCGGGCGTGGTTTTCTCCCATCTCGACGAGCCGGCCTACGATGCGCAAGGAAGGGCGCATACCTTCTGCCACGCGGCGCCCGGCAAGTGGCACGTCATGGGCGTAACTCAAGGGGCGGGGCTGAGCCTGCAATGGTTCCGCGGCAATCTCGGCGCGGATTTCGTTTCCCGCGCCGAGGAACAGGGCGGCGACGCCTACGATCTGATGACGGCCGAAGCCGCAAACGCGCCCGCCGGCTGCGAGGGGCTGCAATGGCTGCCCTATCTGATGGGGGAGCGCACGCCGCATCTCGACGCCGCCGCACGCGGCGGCTGGGTCGGCCTGACGGCCAAGCACACGCGGGCGCACCTGATCCGGGCGATGCTCGAAGGCGTGGCCTTCAGCCTGAAAGACTGCTTGGGCGTTATCGAATCGCTGGGCGCGGAAGTATCGGTCGTCCGCGCCTCGGGCGGCGGCGCGCGGTCGGATTTCTGGCGCGGCATTCTCGCCGGAGCGTTCGGCAAGCCCATCGCCGCGCTGCAAACCCGGGAAGGCTCGGCCTACGGCGCCGCGCTGCTGGCCATGGTGGGAACCGGCGCGTACGCCTCGGTCGAGGAAGCCTGCCGGGCCGTCATCCGGGAACGGGAACGCATGGCTCCCGACCCCGGCCTGGAGGCGGTTTACGCCCGGAGCTACCCGCTTTACCGCAGACTTTACCCCGCGTTGAAACAGGCGTCGGAAGGGTGAGGGGCAAAGCCGCTCGATCGGGCGGCGGGCAGGGACTCAAAACGAATAGAGCAGCGTGCCTTCGGCCGCGGCCACGGCCACGGCGGCGCCCCCGCCTTCCGCGTCGTCTTCCGACGTTTCCTGTTCGGGGCGCTGGATCGGGCGGTAGTAGATGCCGTCGAGTCCGCGGTAGATTTCGAGTTCCGCCGGCCGCGGCAAATGGCCCTGGATCAGCGATTCCGACAACGGATCTTCGATGAAACGCTGCAGCGCCCGCCGCAGCGGCCTCGCGCCGTAACTGCGGTCGCCGAGCGTTTCTTCCAGGATGTAGCGCGCCGCGTCGTCGTTCAGCCTGATCTGGATTTCTTTGCGGATCAGATTCTGATTGATCTGGCCGACCAGCATTTGCACGATCTGGCGCAGGTCGTCGTCGGTCAGCGAGCGGAAGATGATCGTTTCGTCGATGCGGTTGAGAAACTCGGGGTTGAAGGTCCGCTTGACTTCGCTCCGCACTTCCTGTTCGGCATTCGTCTGGCTGAGTTCCTTCGAGGCGCCCTGAAAGCCCATCGGCGTCCGGGTTTGCAGGTGCCGCGCGCCGATGTTCGAGGTCATGATGACGGTCGTATTCTTGAAATCGATCGTATTGCCGAGTCCGTCGGTGAGCCGGCCGTCTTCGAAGACCTGCAACAGGATGCCAAACAGGTCGGGGTGCGCTTTCTCGATCTCGTCGAGCAGAATGATCGAATAGGGGTTGCGCTTGACCCGCTCGGTGAGCTGGCCGCCCTCTTCGTAGCCGACGTAACCCGGAGGCGAGCCGATCAGCTTCGAGACGGAGTGCTTTTCCATGAACTCCGACATGTCGAAGCGGATCAGCGACTTCTCGCTGCCGAAGAGGCACTCGGCCAGCGCGCGGGCGACCTCGGTCTTGCCCACGCCGGTCGGACCGAGGAAGAGGAAAGAGCCGGCCGGCCGGTTGACCGCCTTGAGTCCCGCGCGCGAGCGGCGGATGGCGCGGGCCAGCGCGGAAATCGCGCTTTCCTGGCTGACCACGCGCTTGTGCAGCTCTTTCTCGATGCGCAGCAGCTTGGCCATCTCCTCTTCCTTGATGGAGGTCATGGGCACGCCGGTCCAACGCGCCACCACGTCTTCGATATCGTCTTTGGTCACCGCCGCGGCGGCGGTCTCATCGACATTGTGTTTCTCGCGCAGCCGCCGCAGGTTCTCGCGTTCCTTGCGCTCTTCATCGGAGTAGAAGCGCGCCTTCTCGAACTCGTGATTGGCGATCGAGTTTTCCATGCGATGCACGATGAACTTGATCCGCTTGTGGACGTCGGCGATCTCTTCGGGCATCGTCGTCTGCCGCAATTTGACCAGCGCGCCGGCCTCATCGACGAGGTCGATGGCCTTGTCCGGCAGGAAGCGGTCGGGGATGTAGCGGTTCGAAGCGTAAACCGCGGATTCGACGGCCTCGTCGTTGTAAACGACGGCGTGGAATTTTTCGTAGCGCTCCTTGACGCCGAGCAGGATTTGCACGGCTTCTTCCTCGGTCGGCGGATGCACCTTCACGGCCTGAAAGCGGCGTTCGAGGGAGCGGTCTCTCTCGATTGACTTGCGGAATTCGCCCGGCGTCGTAGCGCCGATGCACTGGATATCGCCGCGCGACAAGGCGGGCTTCATGATATTCGCGGCGTCGAGCGAGCCTTCCGCCGAGCCGGCGCCGACCAGCGTGTGCAGCTCGTCGATGAAAAGGATCGCGTTGCGGCTCTCCATCAATTCTTTCATGATGGTTTTCAGCCGCTCTTCGAACTGGCCGCGGTATTTGGTGCCGGCGACGATCAATGAAAGGTCGAGGGCCAGGATGCGCTTGTCGGCGAGGAACGAGGGCACGTCGCCGTCGGCGATACGCTGCGCGAGGCCTTCGACGAGGGCCGTTTTGCCGACCCCGGGCTCGCCGATCAGCACGGGGTTGTTTTTGGTGCGGCGGCAAAGAATGCGGGCGATGCGCTCGAGTTCGTTGCCGCGCCCGATCAGCGGATCGAGGTTGCCGTCGAGCGCCTCTTGCGTCAAGTTGCGGCTGAACTCGGCCAGCATCGAGTTTTCTCTCGGGCGGCTTGTCAGCAGTTTTTCCGAACTCGCGTGGGCCAATTCCTCGCGGATGGTTGAAAGCCGCAGGCCGCGCTCGTGGAGGATTTCCGCGGCGAAGCACTTTTCTTCGCGCAAAAGACCGAGCAGCAGATGCTCCGTGGCGATGTACTTGTGCGACAGGCGCTCGGACTCTTCGGCGGCGTAGGCGAGTACGCGCTTGCACTCGTGGCTCAAAGGCAAATCGACCGAGGTCGAGACCTTCTCGCGAATTGTCGTATGCGCTTCGATCTGCTTGCGGATCGACTCGACGGCGGCGTGCGAACGCAGGAAGCGGCCGGCCAGGGCCTTGTCTTCGCGGACCAAGCCGAGCAGCAGGTGTTCCGTCTCGATGTACGGGCTGCCGAACTGGCTGGCTTCGTAACGGGCGAAGAAAATCACCCGCCGGGCTTTCTCGGTATAGCGTTCGAACATGGCCCTGCGAAAGCGCGGGAAAGTCGGCCGCGCCGGTTGCCGCTAATCTATCGTATCAGGTTGCGCGTTCGGCGGAAAGTCAATTTCCGGCAATGCCCGGCGCATTCCGGCGCATGAAGCTCGACTGCGCCGGCGCGGTGGAAAACGAAAGCAAGCAGCGCCGGCGGCCGTTCGCGCCGAGCGGAACGGTTTGCGCTATAGTGGAAAAACGCCCGGTCGGAAACGGAGATCGCGGCGCGGCATTCTTGATGCGTTTGGCCGCGGTGGAGCTTCCGCCGTGAAAGGCGCGGGGAATGCGCGCTTCGCCGCTGCCATGAGTCACAGGGAAGATTGAGCATGCGGCAACCGCCGGGAGCCTCCTTCGCAAGCGGAACGAAATCTCCGCGCGGCGGATCGATACGCGCCGCATTCCATCGCTTGGCGCGGTTTCGACCGGATCGATTCACGCTGCTCCCGGCCGCCCTGGCCGTGACGGCCGCAGCCCTTGTTCTGTTGCGCGGGGCAACGTACGGCGTGGGGCTGCAAGTAGATTCCGCGTCCCACGTCGCGGCCGCGCGGAACTTGTTGGCGGGAAATGGACTCATCCAGTGGAATGGGACGGCATATATGTATGCGCCGCCGCTTTTTCCGTTGACGCTGGCTTTCGCCGGTCTTTTCGGCCTGGATGCGGTCGAGGCTGCCGGCTACGTCAATGCCGCCGCGTTCGGCCTGACCGTCTTCGCGACGGCCATGTGGCTGCGCAGCCGCGTCCGCTCCCGCTTCCTCGTCGTTTGGACCGGCTGCGTCTGCGCGCTGGCGCCGCCGCTGACTTATTTTGCGGCCGAAGCCATGACAGAAGCTCTGTTCATCCTGTTCGTCGCGCTCTCGCTTTTCGCTCTGGATCGATTTTTGGAGAGCGGCAAAGCGTTACCTTTCTACCTGGGGGCGTCGTGCGCCGCTCTGGCCTCGGCGTCCCGTTATCCCGGCATCGTCCTGGCCGCCGCGGCGGCGCCCCTGTTGTTGCTGCGCAGCGGGGCGGCATTGCCCGCGCGCGCCAGGAACGCCGCTGTTTTCGCCGCCGCCGCGGCGGCGCCGATTTGCTTGTGGCTGTTCAGGAATTTTCTGGTCGGAATACCGCTTATCGATCTGAATCATCAGGTGTTTACGCCGGCGGGGAGTCTGCACAGCGCCACTGTCGAGTTTCTCAAGTGGCCGCTGGGCGCATCCGGTTTCGCTTGGCTGCAGAAAGGGGCCGCCGCAGTATTCGGCATCGACATCGCCAGGAATGCCGACGCAGGCGGCGTGTTCTCGAAGATCGCGGTTCTGCTCGCTTTGGCTGCCGGAACGGGGTTTGCGATCCGCCTTCTGCGGCGGCAGGGATACTTGCCGAGCTGGAGGATCATAACCGTCCCGGCTGTTTTCGCCGCGGCTTATGCGCTTTTTCTGACAGTCGTTCTTCCGCTTATCAATCTCCAACTCAACAGGCGATTTTTGGCGCCGCTTTACGTTCCGGCGCTGGTTGCGGCCGCGGCGGTCTTGAGCGAGTTCCTGCGCTGTGCGGAGGAAAAGGGGCAGCAACCGCACTGGAACGCCGCCGTCCGGCGCCGCTTGCAGTCGTTTTGGCGCAAAGGGAACAGGAGTTCAGGAGCGAGAGCGGCGAGAAACGCGCCCGCGTTCGTCTTCAAGCTGTGTCTTTGCCTCTGGCTGGGGCAGCAGGTTTTCGCGAATTACGGCGATATACGACACCGCATCGAAAACGGTTCGGGTTACGCCTCCAGGGAATGGAACGGCTCCGAGGTCGTTCGTTACATGAAATCTCGACCGCGTGAAAGCTGCATCTGGAGCACCGAACCGCGCGCGTTGTATTTCATGACGGCGCACGGTCCGCTGCACCACGATCTGCCGCCGAACAAGCCGCCATACGACATCGACAAATGGAGACGGTTGGGCTGCGAAGGCGGCAAGTACGCCGTCTGGTTCTACAGGCGCCATCACCTGAGTTATGACTACGGTCTCAAGGAACTGGCCGCCTTGCCGTCGCTGGAAATCGAGGCTGCGCTGCAAGACGGCGTTATTTTCAGGGTCAACAACGGCGCGAATGCCGGCGGCGAAGGGAGGGCCACGCAGGGAGAGGCGCTCAAGAAGGCCGTCCGCAAGGGCGTCTTGAGGGGCGCCCGGCCCGTCATCCGCGGCGCCTTCGACGTGTATCACGACGAGAACGCAAACAAGCTGATTTACATCAAGGAAGGATGCAGCGGCAACGATTTGGCGCCGAGGTTCTTCCTGCACGCCGCGCCCGTGAACAACGCGGACCTTCCCCGCGGGCGCAGGCCGTACGCTTTCGACAATCTCAACTTCGATTTCGACGAATACGGATTCGAGGCGGCGGGGCTGTGCGCCGCCGTACGCGGCCTTCCCGACTACGCCGTCGCCGAAATCGAGACCGGCCAATGGCTTCCCCGGGAAGACAGGAAGATATGGGGAGGCGAGTTCCGCCCGGACTGACTCGCCGCGCCGTTCTTCAGCCGCCGAACAATCGGGCAAGGTCATGGCAAACAAGCAAATCTCCGGACGAAGGGCGGGGCGGCGGGCCGCGCCGGCGCTCAACGCCGGGTGCGAGAGCCGCATCGGCAGGCTGACGAGGGATGTCTTGCACTGCTTGAAGCGGTATCGGCCGGATCGTTTCACGTTGTTCCTGACCGCCTTGGCCGTGTCGGCCGCGGCTCTCGTCCTGCTGCGCGGCGCCAACTACGGCGTGGGGTTGCAAGTAGATTCCGCCTCTTACATTTCGGCCGCGCGGAACTTGTTGGCGGGAAAAGGGTTCGTCGAGTGGAACGCAGGGGGGTACGAGGATGCCGCCCCGCTTTTTCCGTTGACGCTGGCTTTCGCCGGCCTTTTCGGCCTGGATGCGGTCGAAGCAGCCGGATACGTCAATGCCGCCGCGTTCGGCCTGACCGTCTTCGCGACGGCCATGTGGCTGCGCAGCCGCGTTCGCTCCCGCTTTCTCGTTGTTTGGGCCGGCTGCGTCTGCGCGCTGGCTCCGCCTCTGATTCATCCCGCTGCAGAAGCCATGACGGAAGCTTTGTTCATCCTGTTCGTCGTGCTCTCGCTTTTCGCCCTCGATCGATTTCTGGAAAGCGGCAAATCGCTGTCTCTGCACTTGTCGGCGTCGTGCGCCGCTCTGGCTTGGGCGGCGCGCTACCCCGGCATCGCTTTGGTTGCAGCCGCCGTGTTGCTGTTGTTGTTGCGCAGAAGCGCAGCATGGCCCGCGCGCGCACGAAACGCCGCTGTCTTCGCCGGCATCGCAGCGGCGCCCGTCTGCGTGTGGATGCTGCGGAATTTTCTATCCCATGGGACGCTTACCGGACGCCACTACCCGACGGGCTTTACGCTGCTGGGGAGTTTGCAAAAGGCTACTGTCGAGTTTGTCAAGTGGCCGTTGGGCGAATCCGGTTTCTTCTACCTGCAGCAATGGTCCGCTGCGGCGCTCGGCATCGAAATCACAGGAGCGACTACAGCCGGCGTATTGTTGAAGTATTGCGTCCTGATCGCTTTGGCCGCCGCAACGGGTCTCGCGGTCCGCCCGCTGCGGCGGCAGGGATATTTGCCGACTTGGCGGATCATAGCCGTCCCGGCTGTCTTCGCGGCGGTTTACGCGCTTTTCCTGGCAGTCATCCTTCCGCTTAGCGATATCCAGCTCCCCAGGCGGTACTTGGCGCCGCTTTACGTTCCGGCGCTGGTTGCCGCCGCGGCGGTTTTGGACGAGTTCTTGCGTTGCGCCGCGGAGAAAGGCGGGGCAACCATTTGGAGACGTTTGCCGATGCTTTGGCGCAAAGGGAACGAGGGTTGGGCGGCAGCCGCGGCGAGACGCGCGCCGGCGTTCCTGCTCAAGGCCTGTCTCTGCCTTTGGCTTGCACAGCAGGTTCCAGCGAATTCCAAGGATATAAGGCGCCGCATCGAAAACGGTTCGGGTTACGCCTCCAGACAATGGGACGACTCCGAGATTGTCCGTTATATGAAGGCCCGACCGCGCGGCGGCTGCATCTGGAGCAACGAGACGCGCGCCCTCTATTTGCTGACGGACCCTCGGCCGGCGTACCGCGATCTCCCGCCGAGCCGGCTTCCGTACTACGCCGACCGCCAAAAAGTGTGGTACGGCGAAGATTGCGCGGACACCTGGTTTGTATGGTTCTACAAGCAACATCACCTGCGTTACGACTACGGCCTCAAGGAAGTGGCCGCTCTGCCGGTATTGGAAATCGAGGCCGTGCTGCAAGACGGCGTCATTTTCAAGGTCAACAACGGCAAGGATGCAGGCGGCGTCGGGGAGGCCGCGCAGGGAGATGTACGCAAGAAGGCCGTCCGGCCCGTCATCCGCGGCGCCTTCGACGCGTATCACGACGAGAACGCAAACAAGCCGATTTACATCAAGGAAGGATGCCGCGGCGATGACTTGGCGCCGAGGTTCTTGCTGCACGCCGAGCCCGTGAACAACGCGGACCTTCCCCGCCGGCGCAGACGGCGCGCTTTCGACGAATACGGATTCGAGGCGGCGGGGCCGCGCGCCGCCGTACGCGGCCTTCCCGACTACGCCGCCGCCGAAATTCAGACCGGCCAACGGCTTCCCCGGGAAGACAGGAAGATATGGGGAGGCGAGTTCCGCCCGGACTGACTCGCCGGACAATCGGGCAAGGTCATGGAAAACAGGCAAATCTCCGGACAAAGCGGTGAGCGGCAGGTCGAGCCGCCGCTTACCGCCGAGCGCGAGAGCCGCACCGGCGGGTTGACGCGGGACGTCTTGCACTGCCTGGCGCGGTATCGGCCGGATCGTTTCACGCTGTTCCTGACCGCCCTCGCCGTGCTGAGCGCAGCTCTCGTCCTGCTGCGCGGCGCCAACTACGGCGTGGGGCTGCAAGTAGATTCCGCCTCCTACATCTCGGTTGCGCGGAACCTGGCGGCGGGAAAGGGATTCGTCGAGTGGAACGCAGCGGAGTACAAGGAGGCTCCCCCGCTTTTTCCGTTGACGCTGGCTTTCGCCGGTCTTTTCGGCCTGGACGCGGTCGAGGCTGCCGGATACGTCAATGCCGCCGCGTTCGGCCTGACCGTCTTGGCAACGGCCATGTGGCTGCGCCGCCGCGTCCGCTCCCGCTTTCTCGTCGTTTGGGCCGGCTGCGTCTGCGCGCTGGCGCCGCCGCTGACTTATTTCGCGGCCGAAGCCATGACGGAAGCTTTGTTCATCCTGTTCGCCGCGCTCTCGCTTTTCGCTCTGGATCGGTTTCTGGAGAGCGGCAAACCGGCGCCTTTCTACCTGGGGGCGTCGTGCGCCGCTCTGGCTTGGCTGACCCGCTATCCCGGCATCGTTTTGCCCGCCGCGGCGGCGCCCCTGTTGTTGCTGCGCAAGGGCGCACCGCTTCGCGTACGCACAAGAAACGCCGCGGTCTTCGCCGGCGTCTCGACGGCGCCGGTTTGCTTGTGGTTGCTGTGGAATTTTCTAAATGGGACGCTTACCGGACGAAACTACCCGAGCGGCTTCAGGCTGCCGGGAAGTCTGCAAGTGGCGGCCGTCGAGTTTCTCAAGTGGTCGTTGGGAGAATCCGGTTTCGCTTGGCTGGAGAAAGGGGGCGTTGCCATATTCGACGTCAGCATCGCAAGAACGACTACAGCCGGCCTGTTCCTGAATACCGCGGTGTTGATCGTCCTAGCCGCCGGAACGGGATTCGCGATCCGCCTGCTGCGGCGTCAGGGGTACTTGCCAAGCTGGAGGATCATAGCCGTCCCGGCTGCTTTCGCGGCGGTTTATGCGCTTTTCCTGGCAATCGTCCTTCCGCTTGGCGATTTGCAGCTCGTCAGTCGGCTCCTGGCGCCGCTCTACGTTCCGGCTCTGGTTGCGGCCGCGGCGGTCTTGAACGAGTTCCTGCGCTGCGCCGCGGAGAGAAAAACGAGGCAACCGTTTGGAGACGTTCGCCGCCGTTTTGGCGCAAAGGGAACGAGGGTTGCGACAGCGGCGGCGAGACGCGCGCCGGCGTTTCTGCTCAAGGCGTGCCTCTGCCTCTGGCTGGGGCAGCAGGTTTTCGCGAATTACGGCAATATACGAGACCGCATCGAAAACGGTTCGTATTACGCTTCCAGGCAATGGGCCGACTCCGAGGTCGTCCATTACTTGAAATCGCGGCCGCGCGGCGGCTGCATCTGGAGCACCGATGCGCGCGCGCTGTATTTCCTGGCGGATCCCCGGCCGGCGTACCGCGACCTCAGACAGAGCATGCTTCCTTACGACGCCGACAGACGGCGCATATGGCCTTGTGACGTGGGTGGGGATGTCTGGTTTGTCTGGTTCTACAGGCGCCATCACCTGAGTTATGACTACGGCCTCGGGGAACTGGCCGCCTTGCCGGCGCTGGAAATCGAGGCTGCGCTGCAAGACGGCATCGTTTTCAGGGTCAACAACGGCGCGAATGCCGGCGGCGAAGGGAAGGCCGCGCAGGAAGAGGCGCTCAAGAAGGCCGTCCGCAAGGGCGTCTTGAGGGACGCCCGGCCCGTCATCCGCGGCGCCTTCGACGTGTATCACGACGAGAACGCAAACAAGCTGATTTACATCAAGGAAGGATGCAGCGGCAACGACTTGGCGCCGAGGTTCTTCCTGCACGCCGCGCCCGTGAACAACGCGGACTTGCCCCGCCGGCGCAGGCCGTACGCTTTCGACAATCTCAACTTCGATTTCGACGAGTACGGATTCGAGGCTGCGGGGCTGTGCATCGCCGTACGCGGCCTTCCCGACTACGCCGTCGCCGAAATCGAGACCGGCCAATGGCTTCCCCGGGAAGACAGGAAGATATGGGAAGGCGAGTTCCGCCCGAACTGACTCGCCGGATAATCCGACAGAGATCATGCAAAACGAACCGAACGCCGCACAACACGCGGAGCAATCGAGCGAGCCGCCGCTTGTCGTCGATATCGACGGTTCCCTGGTTAGCGGCGACCTGCTGGTCGAGGGCGCCGCGCGGCTGCCGGCGGCGGCGCCGTTCAGCATTTTCGGCTTGTTGCCGCATTTGCTCCGCGGGCGCGCCGCGTTGAAACGCCGGGTCGCCGAGGCCGTTCCGCTGCCCGCGGAGACGCTGGCGCTGCATCCGGCCGTGCTCGACGAGATCGCCGCCGCCAAAGCCGCGGGTCGCGAGGTCTGGCTGGCCACCGCCTCGGACGAACTGGCCGCTGCGCCGCTCGTCGAAGCAGTGGGCGCGGCGGGCTGTTTCGCCTCGAACGGCCGCGTCAATCTGGCGGGCGAGGCCAAGGCCGACGTCCTGGCCGCACGTTTCGGCGAGGGCGGATTCGATTACATCGGCAACGAGCGTCGCGATCTGGCCGTCTGGAAACGGGCGCGTCATGCCGTCGGGGTCGGTCTTTCGGCGGGTCTCGCGCGCAAAGTGCGGGAGCTGGACAGCGGGGCCCGCTTCCTTCCCCGCCTCGGCGGACGGCCGCGCGACTATCTCCACGCCTTGCGTCCGCATCAGTGGGTCAAGAACGTGCTTGCTTTCGCGCCGCCCATCGCCGCGCACGAGACCGGCAGCGGGCCGTATCTGGCGGCAGCCGGCGCAGCCCTTGCCCTGGCCGCCCTGGCGTCGGCCGCTTATCTGCTGAACGATCTGCTCGACCTGCCGCACGACCGCCGGCACGGCAGCAAGCGTTTCCGCCCTCTGGCGGCGGGAAAGATTCCGCTGCTGCCCGCGGGCGGCATCGGCGCAGCTCTGACGGTCGGCGGACTCGCTCTGGCTTTCTCTCTGTCCGCCGAGGCAGGGCTTTACGCCATGCTTTACCTGACCGGGACAC
Source organism: Bryobacterales bacterium (assembly GCA_965242705.1). Taxonomy (GTDB): domain Bacteria; phylum Acidobacteriota; class Terriglobia; order Bryobacterales; family UBA6623; genus CATQHP01. The sequence goes on along the minus strand of OZ251486.1, from coordinate 443,472 downwards.
TCTCCTATTCGCTGTTTCTGAAGCGCAAGACCTTCATCGACGTCGTCACGCTTGCCGGGCTCTACGCGGCGCGCATCCTGGCCGGCGCGGCGGCGGCGGCGGTCGCTCTGTCGCCGTGGTTTCTTGCTTTCTCACTCTTTCTTTTCCTGGCTCTGGCCGTGGTCAAGCGCCAAAGCGAGCTGCATGCGCTGCGCGAGTCCGGCGGGTCCGCGGCCGGCGGAAGACCCTATTTCGCCGAAGATTTCCCGGTCATAACGGCTCTCGGCGCAGCAAGCAGCTTCGCCGCGGTGGTGATTCTTACTCTCTACATCCAAAGCCCGGAAGTCGGCGGCCTCTATGCCCGTCCGGAATTCCTGTGGCTGCTGTGTCCGCTGCTGCTATATTGGCTGGGGCGCATGGCGCTGCTCGCCAATCGCGGGGCGGTAGCCGAAGATCCGCTGGTATTCGCGGCGGCGGACAGGGCAAGTTGGCTGGTCTATATCTGCATCCTGGCCGTGTTGGCCGCCGCGTTGTAAGCGCCGCATTGAAGCACGGGATGAGAGCTTCCGGGCAAGCATGCACCGCGGCGCCGGCGCCGCGGATAGCCGGCGGCGCGCCGTAATGGAACGGCTCTGCGGATGGGGCCGGTATCCGCGGCTCGACTGCCGGGTGGAACGTCTGCGCCGGCATGAGGATATTCCCGCCCTGCTCGACCGCGGCGGCGCATTGATCGCCCGCGGCAACGGACGAGCTTACGGCGACGCCGCGCTCAACCCGGAGTTGACGCTGGCGATGCGGCCGATGGACCGCATGCAGGCGTTCGACGCCGAAACCGGCCTGCTGCGCTGCGAGGCCGGCGTGCTGCTCGCGGACATTTTGGAAACATTCGCGCCGCGGGGCTGGTTTCCGCCGGTGGTCCCGGGAACGAAGTTCGTCACCGTCGGCGGCATGATCGCCGCCGACGCACACGGCAAGAACCACCACTGCGACGGCGCCTTCGGCGCGCACGTGGAGTCGCTGACGTTGGCAACCGCGGACGGCGAGATCCGCGAATGCAGCCGGAGGGAAAACCCCGCCCTTTTTTTCGCCACGCTCGGCGGGATGGGGCTGACGGGCGTGATCCTCTCGGCGAGCTTCCGCCTGTGGCCGATCGAAACGGCCTTCATTCTGCAGGAAACCCTGCCCGCGCGCGGCCTCGACGAAATCATGGCGTTGTTCGAGGAATCCCGCGGCCTGCCCTACAGCGTAGCCTGGATCGATTGCCTGGCGCGGGGCGCGAAGCTGGGCCGCTCGCTGATGATGCGCGGGGCGTTCATGGAGCGAAGCGCGCTGCCGCCGCGGCTCGCCGCCGACCCCTTGCGTCCGCCTCCCGCGGGCAGGCTTGCGGTTCCGCTCGATGCGCCGTCCGCGCTGCTCAACCGCGCCTCGATCGGCCTCTTCAACGAACTGTATTACCGCTTGGGGCAGGCGCGCGCCGGGGCGGGGCCGGTTCATTTCGAACCGTTCTTTTTCCCTCTCGACCGGATTGGGGCGTGGAACCGCCTCTACGGCCGGCGGGGCTTCCTGCAGTACCAGTGCGTGCTGCCCAAAGACGAAAGCCCCACCGGCATCGCGGCCCTGCTGGAGCGCATCGCCGCAGCCGGACAGGGTTCCTTCCTGGCGGTGCTCAAGCTGTTCGGCCCCGCCGGGGAAGGACCGCTGTCGTTCCCCATGGAAGGCTACACGTTGGCTCTCGACTTCCCCCTGCGCAGCGGCGCGCCGGAACTGCTCGACGCGCTCGACGCGATCACGCACCGCTGCGGCGGGCGCGTCTATCTGGCCAAAGACGCCCGCTGCGCGCCGGAGCGGGTGCGCGAAGGTTACCCCCGCCTCGACGCCTTCGCCGCCGCGCGGGGCGAGGCGGCCGGCGACCCGCCCCGATTCGCCTCCGCGCTCTCGCGGCGGCTCGGGCTGTGAAGGCCGCGGACGGCATGGCCGGATTTGCGCAAAGGGGTTGACTTTCCCCCGCTGGTTGCGGATAATGATGTTGATTCCTCTTCAATCGGTTCTCTCGTGCGGAGGAATCTCGGACTGTCCGGACGGCCCCTGATTAGGTGCGCCCTTGCCGCGCCTAAGCGGGCGGCCCACGTAGCGCCCAGCAGTCTATCGAGCAAGGGAATTTTGAGTAGTCAGAGCGGCGCTAAAAATGTTACTTGATGTACTTAATCAGTCGCTCTGACTACCATTTCGGTTCACCGATGACTAAGACCGAGTGGATCAATCTTGTCCGTGATGCATTAACGGATCTGGGCGCCGACAAAGTAATGGCGCCCGGGGCGAAGCTCCGTTGGAAGATGGAGGAAATAGCCCGTGGGAAAGGATTCGATGTTTCTGAGCACTTGAAGTCCCAAGAGCAACCTTTCGGTGTTCTGGTGGGCGAAACCAACGGCGTCACGCTGCATAAACGCACGGGAAGCGACATGCTGGTTGGTTTGGAAGGAGCTGACCGGCCGCCGGAAAAGGTGCGCAGCCCATCAAGTCGACAGGCGGGATCGGCCAGACTGCGAAAGGACGTGTGGGAAGCATTTACGAGGCTTTCGCCGAACTTCGTCTATTTGCCCGGCTCGGACCGCTTTGTTCCGATTGAGCAGCAGCAAGGGCTGTCGATTCCCGTTCCCGATACCACGTTGGAAGCTCTGATCCAGGATTACCGCGAATTCATCGACGGGTTGAAAGACGCCGATATGCAGTCCTCGTTGCAGCATGCGTTGCAACACTCGGCAAATCCACTCGTCAAGTTCCGCCAAGTACTGCAAGAACGGGGGGGGCTGCGCGCGTGGGCGTCTTGGCGCGTGGACATGCTCAGGAATCGCGTTATCGAGTGGGCGAAACAAAACAATATCGAACCTCGGAATTCGTGGTTTCTAGCGGCCCAGTCGAATATGACCGCGCATAGAGCATTGGAACGGCTGATTCCATACTTGACCACGGATGAAGTTCGAAGACTGAAAGTGCCTATGCGGGCAGTCGAAGCGCTGCTTGACGATCGTCCCCAGGACTGACGATTGCAACCTCTCGCCCTAATCGCCGGCATCCCTTTGGGTCGCTTTCGCCGCGTCAAGCAGAAGCCGAAACGTACGGGTTGGTCGATTCAGATAATTCCTTCCAACGACACAAAGAAGCCTGATCTTAACGGCATTTGGAAGCGGGCGATGCAGTGCGCCGGCGACTCCGGTGCTGATGGCGTTCACATGCTTCTTGCCCACTACCGGGACGATGAGCGTCCCTGCTTCAAGCAGAAAGCTGGGCACTCCTATCGGGTGATATGGATTTCATCCGGCATGTCCAGAAAATATGGAACGGATACGTTTGACGAGGAGATCAAAAACCTCCTGGATTTCGAGGATGTTTGGAGAAAGGTGATTCGCCCAACCTTGAACTCGCCGCTCCTCCTTCCCGAGACGGCATTCTCAGCGCAACATTCGGTTACGGATATGTGGCGCCGCTCGCGGAACGTGAGCAGGGAGAAAGATGACGTTCAACACGTCAAGGACGTTGCACAGCGTTTCCGCAAACACCACTCCAAGAGAAAACATAGGTGGCAAGATACCGAGGGATTAACCTTCAGCCGAAGGACAGACCACGGCGGAATGCACCTCCCCTCGTGCCGGCGCAAAAAACTCACGTTCAACTTGCCTGACGGGTTCCATTTTGACGTAAGACACGACAAAGGACGTCCGTTTTTCGTTAATGACGAGCGCAGAGGCCGGCACAAGTTCGTGAAATACACGAATATCGACCCGCATGGGTACTTGCGCGGAGGCAGCTAACAAAACATGCAAGACCGGTATAATCCCTTCTTGAGGCCACGGGCCGGTCTTCAGCGCCGTAACGGCGGGTTTCCGCGGCGGCGCGCATGAGCGAAAGCGTCAAGACGGCTCTGGTCATCGGCGCTACGTCGGATATCGGACGCGCCGCGGCGCGCCGTCTGGCGGGCGAAGGCTGGGCGCTGCAACTGGCGGCGCGAGACCCGGCGCAACTCGAGAGAGAGGCGCGGGACATCCGCACGCGCACCGGCGCCGCGGTAACCTTGCACCGCTGCGACGTGCTCGCCGCCGGCGGAGGCGCCGCGCTGCTCGACGATCTCGACCCTTTGCCCGATGCGGCCGTGTGCGTCGTCGGACTGCTCGGCGACCCGGCGGAGAGCCGGCGCGACGCCGCGGCCGCCGAACGGACGATGCGCACCAACTACGTCGGTCCCGCGCTGCTGATGGGGGCGCTTGCCGAGCGTTTCGAACAGCGCGGCAGCGGCGTTCTGGTCGGCGTCAGTTCGGCGGCGGGCGAGCGGGGGCGCGCCTCGAACTACGTTTACGGCTCGGCCAAAGCGGGCTTCACAGCCTTTTTGTCCGGGCTGCGCAATCGGCTGGCCGCGTCCGGCGTCCACGCCGCGACGGTCGTGCCGGGCTTCGTGTACACGCGCATGACCGACGGGATGGACCTGCCGCCGCTGCTGACGGCAACGCCCGAGGAAGCAGGCGCAGCGGTGATGCGGGCGATCCGCCGCCGCCGCGACGTCGTCTATGTGCGCCGCATCTGGCGCCCGATCCTGTTTCTCGTGCGCGCCGTCCCCGAACGCCTGTTCAAACGGATGAAGCTGTAGGCGCAGCGATGGGCCCCGGCTGCATTGCACGGATAGCCGCGGCGGCGGTTCGATATACTATTGGCTCAAGCGCAACCTGAGCGAGCCGACTGCAAAGGCATCGGGCGACATCGGCGGCGAGTGTTGTGCGTTCGGGCGCGGCGCCGCATCGGAAAGACGCACTGCACATGAAGCTGCTGCGGCTTGAGGCGAAACGCTACCGCAGCCTGCGCGACGCCGACATCGGCCTGAGCGGCCTGAACGTATTCATCGGCGCCAACGCCTCGGGCAAAAGCACAGTCCTCGACGCTTTGCGCTTCCTCCATGAAGGCGTTCGGAAACGCGACTTCGGCGACCCGGTATTCACGCGGGGCGGCATTCTCCATCTCGCCTGGAAGGGGGAAGCCTCGGAACGCATCGAATTGAAAGCGCAATTTGCGGAAAACGGCAGGAGATTCGAGTGGTCAATCGGGCTGACCCGCGATAGATATGAGTTTTATGTCGAGGAGCAAATATACGAATTACCCAAAGGATCTGCGCCGGCTGCGTTGCTCCACGCCGACCGGGGTGAGGGGTGGTGGTCCGGCGAGAAAGGGGAGCGCGTCAAACTGAAACAGACGCCGACGGCATGCGCCTTGGCCGCGGCGTCGGCGGATGCGTCCTTTCCTGCCCGCGGCGCGGCGCAATTCGTCGAGCGCTGGGGCTTTTTCGATCCGAATCCGTTCCTGTTGCGCAGGGATTGGAGCGGATTGGACTCCGGCAGGTTCGACCCCTACGGACGCAATCTCGGCGAGACGCTTTACAGGCTGAGCCGGTCGTCGCCGGAAATCCTGGAGAAAATCGTTGCGGCAACGAAAGCGGTAGTCGGCCTGCCCTCGGATATCGAGCCGCGGGAGTCTGACGATCGTTTCTATTTCGTGCAGTCCGAACCCGGCCTGCAATATCCCGTGCATCAGATGGGTTCATCGAGCGGGACGCTGCGGATGTTGGCGCTGATGACGGCTCTTTTCGCAGAAACCGAGGCAAACCTGATCGGCATCGAGGAGCCGGAAAACTACGTCCATCCGACGGCCTTGTCCGCTTTTGTCGAACACCTGTTGAAAACCGAAAGCCGAGCGCAATTCATGGTGACCACCCATTCCCCGCTGCTCCTTGATTTCCTGAACGAACCGGCGGCGGTTCGCGTCGTGCGGCGGAACGGGGAACAAGGGACGATGGTCGAGGAACAGAAGAACGCCGAGGGAATACGGAAAGCCCTGGATGAGTCGGGATTCGGCCTTGGCGAGTTCTATGAAACGAAAGGTTTCGGCGCCGGCTGACATGACCAAGCGCATCATCGTCATCGCCTCGCAACGGGCTTGCCTTCCCGCGCGGCTTGCGGTTCGCGCCGCGGCGAAACGCTGTCTCAACCCCAACGGCCGGACGGCTCAATCCATGTGTCCGCTTGCGGCGGTCGAACGGATTACTCGTTCGGCTTGGCCTCCAGCAATTCGGCCATTGTGTAGAGGGCGGCGAAGCCGCAGCCTCGGGCTTCGACGGCCTGCCTTCCGCCTTGTTCGCGGTCAACCACGCAGGCGGCGCCCAGCACGTTCATTCCGGCGCCCTCGGCGCGTTCGATCGCCGTGACGGTGGAGCCGCCCGTGGTGCAGACGTCGTCGAGAATCACGCAATCGACGCCCTCGGTTTCCGTCAGCCCTTCGAGATACCGCCCGCGCCCGTGCCCTTTCGCCTCTTTGCGGATCAGGAAGCCGTCGATCGCGCTGCCGGATTCCAGCGACTCCCGCGCCAGAGCGCAGACCACCGGGTCGGCCCCCATCGTGAGGCCGCCGACGGCGCGCGGGGTCCAGCCCTTTTTCCGAATCGCGTTGAGCAGCAGGCGGCCGATAAGCGGCATGGCCTCCGCGCACAGCGTCGTCAGACGGCAGTCCACGTAGATATTGCTTTTCTTGCCCGAGGCGAGCGTGAACTCGCCGCGCAGCACCGAACGCGCGCGCAAGATCCGCTTGAGACGGCCGCGGTCGTCGAGACGGTCCATGCTGAAACCAGCTTGCCACGAGATGGGCGCGGCTTGTCAATCGCAAGCGGCGGCCCGCGGCGGAAGCCCCGAAACAAACGCCGCCGCGAGGGTCAGGGCAGCCGCGTTTTGTACAGAAAATCCGAGCCGACAAGCCCGTTTTCGTCGCGGGTCACGACAAACGACCAGCGGCGGTCGGGGGCCCACTCGATGCGCACCACCTGCTGCTGCGCCGAAGACAGGTCGTAACTGTAGATCAGCGTCAAGTCGTCGGCGATCTGCTGCTCGGTCGAAATGCGCGCGTTGGGATTGGCCTCGGGGCCGCCGATCTGCGGGTCAACCTTGAGCCGGCTGACGCCGAAAAATCGCTGCAGCCGCTGCGAAACCGGGCGCGCCAGCGTCGAAGCCAGCAAATTGTTCGCGCCGGTCTGAATCAGCGACTGCTGTTCGACGCGCTGCTGCGAAACCAGGCTGGGATCGACCGTCGGCGCGCGGCCGACGGCCACCAGATTGACCAGATCGTTGAACGGCAGCGGCGGGTCGGAACGGTAGTTCAGATTGAGTTTGCGCAGCGGCCCGGAAAGCACGAGCGCCAGATCGACGCCGCGCACGCGGGATTCCATCTCGACGTTCAGCACCGGCTCGATGCGGAACGGATTGACGAAGTCGATCTCGCCGCGGTTGACGCGGTAACGCGTGCCGAGCATTTCGATCGTCCCTTGGGCAACGCCGACGCTGCCGAGCAGCGACGGATTCGCCGCGGAGCCCACGACCTGCAAGTCGATCTCCGCCTCGACGTTTCTGACCAGCGAGGTTTCAACTGCAAGATTGGGAATCGAGGCCACCCGCACGTTGAGTTGCACGTTTTGCAGCGCCGAGCCGGCGGCCTGCGTGCGCGCCGGTTGGCGCAGCGAGGCGAAAAGCCCGCCGAACGTCAAATCCCTCGCCGTCGTCACGCGGGAGACCAGCACTTCGCCTTCGAGCAACGCCCGATCGCTCGTCCCGGCGAGCGTCAGACGCCCGTCGAAAACGCTGCCGATATTGGCTGGATAGCGCAAACGCACACGGTCGACCGCGGCCTGCAAGCGGTATTCCGGCCCATCGCCGCCGCCGAAAGTTGCGGCGCCCGACAGACGCACGGAGCCGCCGCCCGACGATGCGATCCACTCGTCGATTTTCATCCGTTGGCCGGCGAATTCGATCTTGCCGTTGACGGAGCTCAGGCCGTTGGGGAACTCCGCCGTGCGCAGCGACCCGTCCACGATCGCCATCGACCCTTCGATCTCGATATCGTTGACCGTGCCGCCGATCTCGATATTCACATTCGAAGAGCCGGAGGCTTCGATTTCGGGATTGAAGCTTTCCAGCAGCCCCAGATTGAACCGTCCATCGACGGCGACATCGACGGCCCGCTCGCCGTCGAGCGAGATGGCGCCGTCGATCTCGATGTCCGATCCGCTGCCGTTGAAAGTCATCGAGTCGAGGCGCACCATGCTCTCGGCGTAGCTCCAACGCATCGGAAAAAGGTTCGCAATACGGTATTCGGCCGCCGCGGCGCCGATGCCCGAAAGACCGGCTTCGAAGCGGTCGATCGTACCGTCGAGGCGGAAGTTCTCCGGCGCGCCGAGCTCTCCGGCGTATTCCGCCTGCCCGTCGATGCTTCCTTCGATGCGGCTTAGCGGGAGATCGAGCAACTCGGCTACCGCCTGCGTCTCGAAATTTTCGAAGCGGAACGCTCCCTTGTAGCCGGCTGCGCCGACCGGCGCCAGCACACTTTCGCCGCTTGCTTCGCCGCCGAGCATCCTGGCCAGCCATTCGATATGGATTTCGCCGCGGACCGTGCGCACGGCGCCCGTCCACGAACCCAGATCCCGATCGGCGCGGCGCATGCCGGAAACCTCCCAGCTTCCGTTCAACGTCAGCGAACTCAGCATCTCGCGGCGCGTCCCTTGCCTGCCCGCGCCTTGCAGGTCGAACATCGCCGCGCCCATCAGCGGCGCTCCCTGCCCGCGCAGAAGCGCAAATTCCTCGAGCGGCCAGTCCGCGCCTTCGAGCGCAAATTCGAACCGCTGGCCGGCCGGGGCGAAGGATGCGCTCGCGCGCAGTTGGGCATCGCCGCGGACAAGCAGCGCATCGCGCAGGACGAAGCCGTCCGCGCCGTAGGCGGCGGCTGCCGTCAGCCGGTCGAACGGCTCTCCGGCAACCGCGGCGCCGGTCAGGACGAGGCTGCCGGCCGCTTCCGGCGCCGCCAGGGTTCCCGACACGCTCCAATCGGCCGTCAGGGAACCTGCGGCGGGAAACTCGAAGCCGAAGGCCGCGGCTGCCTTGCCGACATCCAGCGCCCTCACGGAAACGTCGGCTTGCAATCCGTCCATTTCGTTGAAAGGCAGGCGTCCCTTCACTTCGACAGCGCCCCCGCCGTCGGACAGCCTGGCCGAGCGAACGTCCGCGCCCGCCGCGGCGACGAGGGCGTCGGCGGAGACGTTTTCCCAGCGCTGCCCGCCGATGACGACATCCCGAGACAGCAGCTTGCCGTCGAAAGTCCAATCGCCAACAGCGGGCAGAGAGCCGCGCAAACGCCCGTCGAGACGCATCTCGCCCATGTCTTGCAAATACGGCGCCGCCGCTTCGACCCCCAACGGCCGCAGCAGAGGAACGAGATCGCCCGGCGCGGACGACCGCGCCTCGAGCGCAAGCACGGCGCCCGCCGAAGCGCTCCACGAACCCGAAAAATCGACGGCGGCGTTGGACGAGCGCAGCCGCGCCGCAGTGATTTCGAACCGTGACGCCGCGCCGTCGTAGCGCGCCTCGCCGCCGCCTTCGAGCGGGAATCCTTCGGCGGAGGGCGCCGGCTCGACCTCGAAGCGCATACGCGCGGCAAGATCGGCGGCGGACGAGCCTTCGACTTCGAACGCGCCGCGGAGCGAGCCGTTCCAGGGCAGCGCGCCCATGCCCGCGGCGGCGGCCAGCCGGGAGACGGGGAAACCCGCCGCCGATCCCCTCAGCGCAAGCCGTGGAGCAGACGCGATCCCGTCGATGCGGCCTTCGGCGGAAAGCTCTCCGGCGAGTCCCGCAATCCGCATACCGCGCAGCGCAACCCCTTCGCGGCCGCCGTCGTAGCGCAAGCGGCACTCGACGGTTTCCTGCGAGCCGCCGATGACGACCTCGCTGCAGGCGACTTCCCCCGAATACGAAACGGCGCCGGTCTCGGCCCGCCAAGCGGCCTTGCCGTCGATCTCCAATCGGCCGTCGATGCGCGGGTGCGCGGCGCCGCGCGCCAGTTCGCCGATTTGCGCCGATGCCCGGTAGTCGGCTGTAAAACTCGGCCGGCGGAAATCGGAAAGCGCCCCGGACGCCTCGAAGCGAACGGCGTCGTTGACCGCCTCGAAGCGCGTCACCGCAATGCCGCCGCCGCTCAGCACCGCTTCGACTGCAAGCGGCGCCGACAGGCCGGGCAGCGCTGGAACGTTCCAGTCGAACGCGCCGGTTTCCAGGCGGACGGCGTATTCGCGGGCGCTCGAGCGCCACGCGGTCTCGACAATCAGGTCGGACGCCTGCACGGAGGCCGCGTACGGCCGCCCGTTCCAGACGAGCGCTCCGTCTTCGATACGCAGATCTTTGACAGCAAGGTCGAGCAGCGCCTGCAAGACGGGCGGCTCTGCCGCGTCCGGGGCGGACTCGCGCCGCGGAGAGGGAACGTTCGTCGAACCGTCGTCGAAAACCGTAATCGACAAGCGCGGCTCGACCACGCGCAGGCTCTCCAGCGCAATCCACCGGCCGAAGAGCGAATCGAGGCGGATTTGCAACTCCGCCCGCCGAACCGACAGTAACGGCGGAGATTCGCCCCCCTCATTGCCGCGCAATTCGATTCCTTCGGCAACGAAGGCGAAACGGCGGCGGTTGAAAGCGAATCGTTCGATCGATGCCGCGCCGCCGGTTGCCGCTTCGAGTTTCGCTTCCAGGCGCGAGCGTACCGTTTCGACGAACCAGCCGCTGCGCAGCGTCAATTCGACCGCCGCGGCCGACAGCAGGAGCGCCCCCGCGGCGGCAACGGCTCCGCGCCGCGTCCAACGATTGGCCAAGAGCGCCCGCAACCTCATTACCGCGGCTCCCTCAATTCGCGCGCAAGGATTTCAACCCTCGTCAACGCGCGCATCTCCCTGACTCGTTCTTCGAGCAGGCGGTCCGCCTGCATCTCGATCAGAATGCGGCCGATGCGCTCGGCAACCTCGGTCAACGGCTCGGGCGTTTCGCCGAGCCGCCGTCGTTGCGGAGCGTAAACGGTCTCGTAATAGTCTTCGATCTCGTCTTCGGCGGCGTCCAGCCCGGTCTTGAAGCGAAAGGCGACATAGCGCTCGAAAACGATCTGTTCGGCAAGAAAATCGCGGCATTCTCGCGCGGTCAGGCCGTAATGGCGGAGCGCCGCCGGGAAGTCGCGCCCGCCGGCGAAGCGCACCGCGCGCAACTCGCGCATGCGTTCTTCCACTGCCGGCGGGTCGGCAGTGGGGAAATTCACTCGATCCATGTCGCGGCGGATCAATCGGCGCTCGATCAGGCGATGCAAGGCCGCGCGGCGTCCGGCGGGGGACGCATCCGCCTCGGTTTCGTTGAACAAAGCCGCCAAGCGCAGTTCGCGGTCGATTTCGGAATGGGTCACAGCCCGCGGCCCGACCGCCGCCGCCACCCCGTCGATAATCTCGGCGCGCCCGCCCGCGGCGGCAAGCAGCAGGGCTGCGATTGACGCCGCGCGGCGCCGGCGAGGCCGTCCGATTCCGTTGCCGCGGCGCATGGTCAAAAGGTCTGCCCCAATGAAAAATGGAATTGCAGCGAGTTGATGCGCTGCTCGCGGAACGCGCCGGAGCCGCTGAGCAACTCGGCGCGCGTCCCCTGGAAGCCGACAAAGCGCGGCGGGTTCACGCTGTAAGCCAGGTCCATGCGCACCGGCCCGATAGGGGTACGGTAGCGAATCCCGAAGCCTACCGCGTGAACCATGTAGTCGAAATCGAATTCCTTGGCGCCGTTCGCGGCGGCGCGCACGCCTTGGGCGCCGCGGAAACTGATCCTTCCCGGACGGGAATACACATTGCCCGCGTCATGGAAGAGGACGCCGCCGATATTGACCCCGATCAACGGAAAACGCAACTCGACGCTGTTGAGAAACTGCGATCCGCCGCCGATGGGAAAGCCCGTTGCCGGGTCGCGCGGGCCGGCCTGGTTGAACGGAAAGCCGCGGTGCGAGTTCGCCCCGCCGGCGAAGTAGCGCTCGGAAATCGGGATGCGCGGGTCGGGGCTGACGGCGAACGTCCCGGCGGCCGCGCCGCCTACATCGCTGTCCGACCACGGCAGATTCATGCCGAGCTGTACCGTGCGGGCTACCACGGCGCGGCGGCCGAGACGGTGATAGGTGCTGTTCTGCGCAAGGACGCGAAAGAAATCCGGCTGCGAACCCCACGCGCCGGAAGCCAGGCTCAAATCGAGCGTGTTGTACATTCCCTTGGTCGAATCGACGGGATTGTCGCGGCGGTCTTCGATGTAGGTGGCCGACAACAGCCCGACCCGCACGGGCTGCGAGATCAGCGGCACCAGCAGCGGCTCGATGTACAGCGTATTCTCGTCGATAGCCGTTCGCCGGTAGGCGTAGCGGTAGAGCACGGTCGTGGCGCGGCTGAGTTTCTGGGTGAATTGCAGCGCCCCTTCGATACGCCTTCCGGTAAAGGTGTTGACGTTGCGCGAGGTGTCGAGCAAAGCGCTGAGCGTGAGCGACCAGCGGTCGGAATCGAACCAGCGCGGCGCCTGATAGGTGAACAGGCCGCGCTGCTGCAGTATCGAAAGCCGCGTGCGGAAACTCATCGTGTGCGCTTTGCCCAACATGTTGAGCCGCGTGAGCTCCAGCGTCGCGCGCGGGCTGAAGGCGGCGTTGCCGACCGGGTTCGTCAATTCGGCGGTGTTGCGCCCGATGCGCGCGAACTCCGCGCCGCCGCCGAAGCCGACCGCCCAGCGCCGCGCTTCTTCCACTTGCAGCAAGACGTTCTTGGCGTCTTCGCTGCCGCCGGGGTTCTGCAGCGCGACATCGACCTTGGAAAAAACCCCCAGATCGTAGAGATTCCGCTGCGTCTCGAACATCGCCGCCTGCGACAGCGGCGTGTCGGGGGCGAGCGCGATGCTGCGCGCGACGACTTCCGGCCGCGTACGCTCCACGCCGGTGACGATGGGCCGGTGCAGGCGCACCGGCTCGCCCTCGTCGATCTCGTAGTAAACCGTGACGCGGCCGGCGGCGCCCGCCGGCTCGACGCGCCAGTCGAAGGCCGCGTTCTGATACCCGGCGTTGTAGTATTCGGCCAGGATCAGGTCGCGGTCCGTAGCGATGCCGGCCGTGCTGTAGGCCTGTCCGGGCGCCGAGGCGAACTCGTAGCGCAGCTCGTCGCCAGGGAAGTTTTCCAGCCCGGCAGTGGCCAAGCCGTCCACGATGGCGGGCAATCCCTCGTCGATTTCGATGAAAACGGCCGGGCGGCCGTTTGCGTCCGCCAGCCGGCCGGTTACCTCGACGTTGTGAAAACCGTTCGCCACGTACAGGTCTTCAATGGCCGCCAAGTCGTTGGCCAGCAACGAGCGGCTGAAGCGCCCCCGCCGCGGCCCCAGCGATCCGCGCAGCGGCTGGAAGCCGGCTTCTTCGATTTCCATGCGTTCGCGGATCGTTTGCGTATCGAAAAAGAAATTGCCGCTGACGGCCACCCGCTCCAGGCTCTGCCGTTTGCCGCGGCGAATCGTATAAACGACAACGGCCCCATCCTCCGCCGCGCGTTCGACTTCGACATCCACCGCCGCGCCGAAGTAGCCTTTGGACTGGAAGAGGTCGATGAGATTGTTCCTGCCTTCGGCCAGCAGGTCGTCGTCGATCGCCCCTTCCTCGGCGACCGGCAGGTAGCGGCGCATCTTTTTCGCCGAAAACTCGGCGCCCTCGACGCGAACGACGATTTCGGGTCCCGGATCGACCCGCGCCACCAGCGTCATCCGGTTGTCGGCGGGGTCGTATTCCGGCGCTTGCACGGAAACATCGACTTGACGGCGGTTCTGCTTGCGAAAGTGTTCTCGTATCCGCGAGACGCCCTTGAGGATGCGGTCGCGGCTATAGGGCGCGCCCTGCTTCCAACCGCCGATTGAGCGCATCCGCTCTTCATTCAGCGGCGGGTTCTCGCCGGCAACCAGCAGGGCGCCGATGCGGGCGCGCAAGCCCGGGGTCACGGTGAAGGCAATATCGACCTGCTGCGTATCCGTGTTCCGCGCAACGGCGGATTCGATTTTCGGCTGTCGATATCCGGATTCGGCGAGCATGCGCCGCAGCCCCTGCTCGGCCAACCCGAGCTTTTCCGGCGTGAACGGCTCGCCGAGCTTCAGACCGGTCGCATTGACCAGTCGGCTTTCCGACGCAGGCCGCGGCGCCCCGACGACGCGCACGTTGCCGATGAACCACGAAAACTCGGTGAGAAACGTGAGGGCGACGCCGTCGTCCCGCCGCTGCGCATCGACTTGAATGTCGGCGTACCGGCCGGTTGCAAAAAGCGCTTCGATCGAAGCGCGCAGTCCGGCGGCGTCGAGCGCCGCGCCGACTTCGACCTGCACCAACTCGTCAAGCGCAGCCGCCGAAAACGGCTGCGCCGCCGGAGCGTATTCGATGACCGCGACCGGCGCGCCGAAGTGGTCGGAACCGAAGACGGCGGCGGCGGACAGGCCGGTGAGCGTCAGGCAGTTCCAGAATCTTTTTCGCACTGTCTATATTGAAATTATAGGCCGCGCGGCCTCTCCGGCGGCGCGTCCGCGAGAGACGCGGGCGCGCGCGGCCCGCTTGTTAGGATCGAAGCGCACTTTCCCCGCCGCATGGACGCAGCGCAGCGCGAACGCTATTCCCGCCAGTCGATTCTGCCCGAAATCGGCGCCGAGGGCCAACGGCGCCTGCTTGCCTCGCGGGCGGTCGTGGTCGGCTGCGGCGCGCTGGGAACCGTGCATGCCGCGCTGCTCGTCCGCGCCGGCGTCGGCGAAATCGTGCTCATCGACCGCGATTACGTGGAAACGAGCAACTTGCAGCGCCAGTGGCTGTTCGACGAAGCGGACGTCGAACGCGCCATGCCCAAGGCCGCGGCCGCGGCCGAACGCCTGCGCAAGGCGAATGCATCGTGCCGGATTCATGCGGAAATCAAGGACATGACGCCGCAAAACGCCGAATCCCTGCTGACGCCCGCGGACGTCATCCTCGACGGCACTGACAATTTCGCGGCGCGTTACCTGATCAACGACGCGGCGGTCAAGACCCGGACGCCCTGGATTTACGGCGCCGCCGTCGGCACGCGCGGCTCGCTGATGCCGGTCGCGCCGGGCCAAACGGCCTGCCTCTCGTGCATCTTCCCGGAAGCGCCGCGCTCGCGGCAGCCGACGTGCGAAACGGCCGGGGCGCTCAACGCCGCAACGGCGGCGATTGCTTCGATGCAGGTCTGCGAAGCGCTGAAAATCATTTGCGGACGCCCCGAGGCGCTGCGCCGCCGGCTGGTGACGACCGACCTGTGGAGCGGCGAGAGCAGTTCCATCGACGCCGCCCGACCCGACCCCGATTGCCCGACGTGCGGCCGCCGCGATTTCCGCTATCTGAACGACCTCAGCCGCAACTCGGCGAGCCTCTGCGGCCGCGGCGGCGTGCAAATCGCCGCGGACGGCCGCGCCATCGACCTGCCCGCACTGGCCGCGGCGCTCGCTCCGCTGGGCGTAGTCCGCGCCAACCCCTACGCGCTGCGCTTCGCCTGCCCGCCGCACGAGTTGACGCTCTTCGCGGACGGCCGCGCCATCGTCAAGGGCACGCGCGACCCGGCCGTCGCCCGCGGCATCTACGCGCGTTACGTGGGCGGTTGAGCCGGGCCGCGGCCTCGCCTACAGCCGTTTCGCATAAATGAAAAATGCGCCGCGCTCCGCGCCGTCCCGCGTCGTGAAACGGCTGCTCATCTTCGTTTCCCCGGCGGGAAGCTCCAACTGGAAACTCACGCTTGCCGCCCCTTCCGGCACCGGCCCACCGGCCTCCGCTTCGCCCACGCGCAAATAGGCGCTTGCCGCCTCGATGGGGTGCTGCGCGGGCGCGTCTCTCTGGTAAAGCGTGAACTCGTACTTGCCGGCTTGCGTGACGTTGATGTTCCAGGTTCCGTTGACGTTCGGCGCGGCGCGCACGTGGTTCTGGTTCCAGGGAACCCGGTTCTGCTGATCGAGAGGCGGCAGCCAGTCATGCGCCGTGATCCGCGCCGGGTTCTCGGCGTCGCTGCCGATGTCCAGATAAACGTCGTCTTCGAAGCGCTCGGCGATGCGTTCCCACCATGCTTCGTACTCGGCTTTGAGACCGGCCGCGACTTCCGGGCGTTCCGCGGCGATATCGTCAAGCTGACCGGGGTCGGCCTGGATGTCGTAAAGCTCGACGCCGTTGATCAACCGGTATTGCTCGGTCATCACGGCGCTTTTACGCCATTTTTCCGGGAAAAGAACCCGCTGAGAGTGGACCGCGAGGGTGCGCTCGGGCCAACCTTCGCCGCGCAGCAGCGGCAGCAGACTCTTGCCGTCCCAGTCGAGTTCCGGCCGGGGCGCGGCGGCGGCGGCGTCCGCCAACGTGGGCAGCACGTCGATATGCGCGGCCAAGGCGTCCACGTCGCGGGGGGCGCCCAGCCCGCCGTTCGGCCAGCGCACGAAGAACGGCACGCGGTGGCCGCCGTCGTATTCCGACCCCTTGCGCCCGCGCATCCCGGCGTTGAAGCCCTGCCAGACGCCTTCCTCGACCTCTTTGGCCGCGCGGGCGAGCAAATCGGGGTTTGCGGCGCCGACCCGCTGCGTCGGATGCGTATTGGTTACCCCGGCCGCCGAACCGTTGTCGGTCATGAAAATCAGCAGTGTGTTCTCGGCGATGCCGAGTTCGTCGAGCTTCGCCGTCAGGCGGCCCATGTTCTCGTCGATGTTTTCGATCATGCCGTAAAACTTGTCCATCGGTTCGGGAACGTTTTTCTCGGCATAAGGCCTGGAATACTTTTCATCGACCAGAAACGGCCCGTGCGGGGCGTTGGTGGCCAAGTAAACGAAGAAGGGGCCGCCCGCCTGCGCTTCGATGAACTCGAGCGCCCGGTCGAAGAAAACATCGGTGCAGTAGCCCTTGTACGGGGTCGGAACCCCGTTGCGCCAGTAGGTATCGTCGAAGTAATCGTTGCCCCAGTAGTCGGGCGTTTGCGTCACGCCGCCGCCGCCGTGGTTGACCGCCTCCTGAAACCCGCGGTCGATCGGCCGGTAGGGGTAGTTGTCGCCCAGATGCCACTTGCCGAAGAAACCCGTCGCATAGCCGGCGTCGGCCAGCACCTCAGCGGCCATGACTTCATCGCGGTGGACGATGGAGCGGCCCATGATCGTATGCCAGACTCCCGTTCTGGAAGAATAACGGCCGGTCATCAGGGCCGACCGCGTCGGCGAACAGGTCGGGTCCACGTGGAAGTCCGTCAGGCGCACGCTTTCGGCGTGCAGGCTGTCGAGATTCGGCGTGCGGATCATCGAATTGCCGTGCGCGCCGATCTCGCCGTAGCCCTGATCGTCGGTCATCACCATGACGATGTTCGGCGGCGGGGCGTCCGCTTGGCGCCCGCCCGCGCAAGCGCCGAGCGACGCCGCGGCAACGGCGGCTGAAAACCAAACGAAAACTCTGCGTTGAGGAAACGAAAACTGCATCATGGGGCATTCTCCAACTGTCTCGACGGCATGAAGATAGCACATCCGGCCGCATCCGTTTCCACGGGCAGGTGTTATCTTTGGGGGGGAATGATCGCCGCTTCACAGCTTGCCGCTCCGCGCGGCGGCCTCGTCTCCGGACGATCGGCGTTCCTGTCTCTGCTCGAAGACGAGGGGATCACGCACCTGTTCGGCAACCCCGGCACGACCGAGTTGCCGATCATGCATGCGCTCAAGGATCATCCGAACCTGACCTACGTTCTCGGCTTGCAGGAATCCGTGGTCGTTGCCATGGCCGACGGTTTTTCGCGGGCGAGCGGCAAGCTCGCCGCCTGCAACGTACACGTCGCGCCGGGGCTGGGCAATGCCATGGGCTCGCTCTACAATGCGCGTTTCACCGGCGCCCCGATAATCCTGACGGCCGGTCAGCAGGAGTTGGGGCACGGCCTCACCGAACCGATGCTCTACGACCCGCTTGTGCCGCTCGCCGAGCCGCTGGTCAAATGGGCCGTCGAAGTCCCGCGCATCGAAGACCTGCCGCGCATCGTGCGCCGCGCAGCCAAAATTGCAACGGCGCCGCCGACGGGGCCGGTGTTCCTCTCGCTGCCGGGGGACATCCTCAACGCCGAAGCCCCGCTCGATCTCGGCGCATCCACCCGCGTGGACGCCCGCGCGCGGCCTGCCGACGAAACGCTCGCCGCCCTGACCGCCCGCCTGCTCGCGGCGCAGTCTCCGGTGATCGTCTGCGGCGACGAAGTGGTCAAGTCGGACGCCTTGGCCGAGGCCGCCGAACTCGCCGAAACCCTGGGCTCCCCGGCTTGGCAGCAAAGCGTTCCCTACGGCGCGCACTTCCTCTCGGAACATCCCTGTTACATGGGCGCGCTCACGCGCAGGCAGCATCAGGTCCGCGAGACGCTGGCGGCGCACGATTTGCTGATCGTGCTCGGCGCGGACGCGCTGCGCATGGGCGTCTGGTCGCCGGTCGAGCCGCTGCCCGCGGGCATGCCGGTCGTGCAGATTGGACAACTCGATTGGGAAATGGGCAAAAACTACCCCTGCGAGCTTGCCGTTCGGGCAGACGTCGGGGAAACGCTGCGGGCGCTGCTGCCGGCGCTGCGCAAGAAAGGCGGCCGGGCGCTCGCCCAACGCGCCGCGGCGGCGGTCAACCGCCTGCAAACCGGAAACTGGTCGGCCAAGCGGGCCGCCTTGACCGCCAAGCTGCGCGCCGAAAGGCGTACCGCGAAGCCCATCAACCCGGACTTCCTCATGCTGCGGCTCGTCGAGGCGCTTCCCGCCGAGGCGATACTCATCAACGAGGGGCTGACGTCGGCCGTTCGCCTGACCGACCTGTTCCCCTACCGCGACCGCTACGGCTACCACGGGCTGGCCAGCGGCGGCATCGGCTGGGGCATGGCCGCCGCCGTAGGCGTTCAACTCGCCCGGCCCGCCCGCCCGGTATGTGCGCTGATCGGCGACGGCAGCGCGATGTTTACCATTCAGGCGCTGTGGACCGCGGCCCACCTGAAGCTGCCCGTAACTTACGTGATCGCCAACAACGGCGGCTACCGCATCCTCAAGCAAAGACTGCTCGATTTTCACCGCAACGACCGCTTCATCGCCATGGACCTCGACGACCCCGCCATCGACTTCACCGCGCTGGCCGCCTCGCTGGGAGTCGCCGGAACGAAAGTCGCCGAACCCGAGCATATCGCCCCGGCGCTCGAAGCAGCCTTCGCCAACGAAGGCCCGAACCTCGTCGAGGTCATCGTGGACGGCAGCGTAACCCAGCCGCGGCCGGCAACGACCGGCCGTGTCTCGACGGCGTGAAAATAATACGACCGCCGCTTGCCGATCAAGATTGCTGAAGTAACATGCCCCGGTTCCGACTCGACCGCTTCACGCTGCTCCTCGTCGTTATCGCCGCCGTCGGCATGGCGCATATTCTGATCCGCACGTCACCCTACGGCGCGATGCTCAGCAACGACGCCCCCGTTTACATAGCCGGAGCGGAGAACTTGGCCGCCGGAGCGGGTTTTCGAGCCGTCAGCGGCAACGCCATAGTGGTTTGGCCGCCCCTTTTTTCCATGCTCTTGGCGTTCTTCGCCCTATTCGGCATCGAGCCGGCGGACTCGGGGCGTTTCTTGAACATTGCCGTCTTCGGTTTGACGATCCTGCTTGCAGGCCTCTGGCTGCGCCGCAATATCGGCTCGCGCATCCTTGCTTTGGCCGGCGCCGCGGCGGTGATGACCTCCTGGCCCATCAACGATGTCTCTTCCCGCGTAATGGCCGACCCCCTTTTCATCCTGTTTACAGTTCTCGCATCAATGCAACTGGGGACGTTTCTGGATCGGAAAAACTCCGCCTCTATATTGCCTCTGGCATCTGCGGGTCTGTTCGCCGCCCTCGCCCCAATCACAC
This sequence comes from Bryobacterales bacterium, assembly GCA_965242705.1. Lineage (GTDB taxonomy): Bacteria > Acidobacteriota > Terriglobia > Bryobacterales > UBA6623 > CATQHP01. Next base: position 423,709 of record OZ251486.1, on the reverse strand, counting down.
GGTATCCCGGAGTAACCGTGCTGTTCGCCGGGGGGCTCGCCATCCTGATGAAATGGGAAATGCCGGTCGCGCGCCGGCTGAAGGCCGCCGCCGCGTGGGGCGCGGCCTCGTCTGTTCCGCTGGCCGTTCTGCTTGCACGCAACTGGTCGTTATCCGGAACATTGACCGGGCAGAGAATACCCTCGTCGGGACTTTTTCCATCCGATATGTTAAGCCGGATGGCCGAGGAATTCCTCTACTGGTTGGTTCCTGCAACATCGTCCGGCAGCGGGCATCTGCCTTGGGCGGCTGTCGGACTGGTTGCCATGGGAGGGGCGGCGCTCGTCGTCACGTCCCGGCACAAGCAAAAACAGCAATTCCATCTCAGCCCGATTCTGCCTTTCGTTGTGTTTGTGTCGGTGTATCTTGCGTTTCTTGTCGTCGTTGTCCCATTGACGGTCGATCAAGGCATCGACATGCGGTATCTTGCGCCGGTTCATGTTCCGATCATCTTGGCGGCGGCGTATCTGCTGGACGGATTCCTGCACATTGAAGCTCGAGGCGGGGTGGCGGCGGTCAAGTGGGCTGCGGCCTCAGCCATGGCGCTGACCTGTTGCGCAAGCATCGGTTTCAACATGAAATTCAGCCTCGATTCAACTATTGCAATGGCAGACCCCGAATATGAAGGCGGGTTCAATTACCCCAACTGGAAGAATTCCGAGACGACTCTGTACGCAAGGGCGAATCCCGGAGAAGGACAGGCTTACAGCAACGCCCCCGAGGCGCTCCACCTGTCGGCGGGCGCGTCGATGCCCGTGAAACTCGCACCTTGGCTGCCGGCGCCAAGCGACTGTCTTTTGTGGCTGCGGCAAGTTGCGCAAGCCAAAAGCGCGTATATCGTCTGGTGGAACCGGAAGGGATGCGCGCCGTCCTGCTGCGAAATCCCGGATTTGGAGTCGCAGTTCCTGGAACGCGCGGCCAAGCTGTCCGACGGCTCGGTCTATCGCCTGCGCGTCCCCGATGCCGTCTTCAGCAACGACGGCGCCCCGGAGATAGGCAAAGCGTTCGGCGTATCTCTTGCTCCCCACGTACAGGCAGCCGCCGGCCCCGAAACCTGGCAATGGGAACGCGGCTGCGACGGCGAAGGCTGGACAAAAGTCTCAGGCAACCCGGAGTCGGCACCTGAATATACGCCTGCCCAGGAGGATGCCGGCCTGCGTTTGCGCGCATGGACGCATTACACGACTGCCGACGGCCGGCGGCTCAAGACGGCAACTACGCCCTCCAAACCCGTGGGCGTCCCGACGCCGATAGGCAATCTCGCAGCCCAAGCGGACAGCTTCAACTCGCTGACGTTGACCTGGACGCCGCCGACGACGCCCTGCCCTACGTTTACCGGATATCAAGTGGAATACCGGCCGGCCGGCGGCGAGTGGAGCCGGATGACGCTCGGCGCGGCGGCAGCCGGCGCGCGCCTGGAAGAGCTGCAAGTCGAAACCGCCTATGACCTGCGCGTACGCGCCGTCACCGGCTGGAACGAGGGTCCATGGAGCCAGGCGCGCGCCGCCACCGATACGTTCTCGTCAACTCGACGGTCTCTCAAGGCAAACAACCTCCTGGCCGGCGCAGCCTTCGACATCTATCTCCACGAGCGCAAATTGATTTATGTCAAGGAACCGTGCAGCCAAGCAGATATCGAAGCGCGCTTTTTCCTGCACGTCATCCCCGCCGACGTGAACGACCTGCCCGAACAACGCAGGAAATACGGATTCGACAACCTCGACTTCACTTTCGACCGGCGCGGCGCGCGCATCGAGGGGCAATGCATGGCGTCCGTTCGGCTGCCGGAGTACGCCTTCACCGCAATCGCTACCGGGCAGCATGCCCACGAAAGGCCTATCTGGAAGGAAACCTTTTCTTTCCCGGGCAAGCGGCGCAGACAAAGTGAAATGCCGGACGAATGACGCCGGCGCCGTGCCTTGCTCTCGCCGCAACCGGCGCGCGGTCCAGTGTGTCTCGATTTTTCTGCGGACACGTTTCTTCGCGCGGCGTCCCTGCCCCCGGGCGCGTCAGCGGTCTTGCGCGGGGGCGTATTTCCTGCGCACCAGCAAGACGTAGCTCGCCAGCCCGAGCGCCAGCCAGAACGCCGCCGCCCGAATCGGCGCGTCGAAGCTGCCCGTGCGCTCCACCAGCCAACCGGTAATCCACGGCGAAACCGCGCCCGCGAAATTGGCCGCCGTGTTCTGCAAGCCCACCACCGAGGCGATTCTGCCGCCGGGGATCAACGTCTGCGTCAAAGCCCAGTAGTTGGCCGTCATCAGCCCCAGTCCGCAAAGCGAGAACACGGCGAAAAACAACATCGTCTGCACGGAATCGGCATAGGCAGCGATCGTCTGCGTGGAGGCCAGCAGGAAACCGGCAATGGTAAAGCCCTTGCGCACGTTGACCGCGTCGAAGCCGCGGCGGATCAGCATATCCGCCGCCCGGCCCGCGGCCACGATAACGACGGCCATGCCGCCGAAAGCAACCGCGCTGTACCAACCCTGCTCATTGATCGACATGCCGTGCTGCTGCTTGAAGTAGGTCGGCATCCAGGTCATGCAGTAGTAAACGAAATACATGTAGCAGAACGTGCCCAGCAACGTGCCCCAGATGACCGGGCTGCGCAGAAGCTCCGCCATCGGAACCGCTCTTTCTCTTTCGGCGGCGCCGAGGGCGGCGGGCCGAGCGGACGGATCCCCGCGCCTGACCCGCAGCAGAAACGGCAAGAGCCACGGCATCGCCGCGAAACCCAGCACGGCGAACATGCCGCGCCAACCGAACGCCTCCAGCAAATAGGCCGAAATCACGAAGCCGACGGCCGGGCCGACCTTCGTGCCCGACATGTAGGCGCCCACGGCCGTCCCCCGCTGTTCCTCGGGAAAGCTCAGGCGGATGTAGCGCAGCCCCGCCGGAGTCAGGATCGACTGCCCGACGCCGAGCAGCAGGCGCAGCCCGACCAGCATGGCGAACCCCGTCGTCAACGCCGTCAGCGCAGTGGCGCAGCACCAGAGCGCGAATCCGGCGGCGAAGACGAAACGCACGCCCCAGCGGTCGGCCGCGTAGCCCGCCGGAACTTGCAGGATAAAGTAAATCCAGAAAAACGCGGCGCTTGCCTGACCGAGTTGCGTCGCGCTCCAGTCGAACTCCTCGGCCATCAACGGCAGCGCGGAGGAAAGATTCACGCGATGGACGTAGCCCGCGGCCATCGCCAGGAACAGTAGCAGCACGACTCCCCAGGGCCGCTTGCCTTCGTCCGCCGCCATCGCAGCCCGATTCTACCGCGCAGGGCGAACGCCAACGCGCAGACCGCGAAACAGGCCGCCAAATGGGCCGGCGGCAGCAAAATCCAGACCTGCGCATCCAGCCGCTCATGCATGGCGAAGCTCGAATCTCCGGCGGCAAGTTCGGCAGGGCCGCAAACCGGCTCGGCGCGTGCTACACTGCGCGCGGCGCAAGGGAAGCGCCGCGGAATCATGAACGCAACAACCGTCTCGCGCCGCGGTTTCCTGGGCGGGGGCGCATCCCTGCTGGGAACGGCCGCGGCCGTCCGCCAACCTTCGGCGGCGAAGGAAGCCGGCGTTGCGCCCATCGCCTTCGCCCACATCGCCGTGCGCGCCCGCGATTTGACCGCGGCCCTCGATTGGTACGCGAAAGTCCTGGGAACGCGCGTCTCGTTGCACACCGGCAGAGGCGCATTCGCCACCTACGACGAGGAACATCACCGCATCTCGTTCTTTTCCCGCCCGCGCATGGGCGCCCTGCCGGCCAATCTCGGCGGGTTCGAGCGCATGGCCTTCGGCTACGATTCGCTCGAAGACCTCGCCCATGCCTACAGGCGTCTGCAAGCCAACGGCATCCTCCCCCGCCGCGCCGCCGCATACGGTCCCATTACTGCGCTGTATTACCGCGACCCGACCGGCCTGAACATCGAGCTTTCCGTCGCCGCGCCGGTAACGGACGAGGAACTCTACGAGCACTGCGCCGACGGCTGCCTCATCGACGGCGCGCGGACCCGCGAAATCGACCCCGACGGCCTGCCGCTGCGGGGCGCGGCGCCTGCCGCGGACGCGCCGCCGCTCAAGCCGACCGCGCCCCTGCGCACGGTTCTGAAGACCGAGCGTTTCGAGGCGATGATCGACTGGTATCGAACGGTCTTCCCGGCGCGCATCCGGTTCCGCAGCGACCGCGTCTGCTTTCTTTCCTGCACCGCCGACCGCAAGCTGCTGGCCATCGTGCGCCAAGAGAAAACAACCGCGCCCGGCCCGACCTACGGCTTCGACCACTATGCCTTCGAGTACGCGACGATGCGCGATCTAGCCGTCAATGTTTACGCCCGGCTCAGGGAACAAGGCATCCTGCCCTACTGGACGACCAACCACGGCATGACCACGTCGTTCTACTACGCCGACCCCGACATCAACCGCATCGAGTTGCAGGTCGATAATTTCCGCACCAAGAAGGAATGCCTGGACTACATCCGCGGGCCGAACTTCGCCCGCAACTTCATCGGCATCGACGTCAACCCGGACGATCTCGTTGCCATGGTCGAAGGCGGCGCCTCATACGAAGAGATGCACCGCCGCGTCGAAGCCCCGCGCACAACGCCGGTCCCCTCGCCCTACCGCTGAAGGGCGCGCATGGCGGCATTGCCTTACTCCAGCAGCAGATCGCCGTATTGCTCGCGCAGGGCCGACTTCTTGAACTTGCCCACTGAGGTTTTCGGCAGCTCGTCGAGGAACAGATACTCGTCCGGCAGCCAGAACCCGGCGAACTTCGGCTCCAGCCAGCGGGTCAACTCTTCCTTCGTCAGCGTTTCGCCGGCCTTGAGCGCGACCGCCGCCAGCGGCCGCTCGTCCCACTTCGGATGCTGCCCGGCGAACACGGCCGCCTCGCGCACGAGCGGATGCGCCATGAGCGCGTTTTCCAACTCGACGCTGCTGATCCACTCGCCGCCGGACTTGATCACGTCCTTCGCGCGGTCGGCGATGCGCACGCAGCCCTCGGCGTCGATGGATACGATGTCGCCGGTCTTGAACCAGCCGTCGGGCGTAAAGCGGTCTTGTTGCTCGTCGTTTTCGTAGTAGCGCCCGGCAACCCACGGCCCGCGCACCTCGAGCTCGCCCAGACTTTTGCCGTCCCAGGCGAGAACCCGGCCCGCGTCATCTACGTGGCGCGTATCGACGAAAGGAACGGCGTAGCCCTGCGTGGCGCGCACGTCGAGGCGGCGGTCGCGGCTCCAGCCGCGCATGTGCCGCTTGACGCGGGAGAGCGTGCCCAGCGGGTTCGTTTCGGTCATGCCCCAAGCCTGCGCGACGTGGACGCCGCGGAGCTCTTCGAACCGGTCGATCATCGACCGCGGAACCGCCGAGCCGCCCACCACGGTCATGCGCAGGGCCGAAAGATCCCAGCGGCCCGGGTTTTCCTCCAGGGCGGCCAGGATGCCGCTCCAGATCGTCGGTACGCCGGCGGCGACGGTCAGGCGCTCGGAAGTCATCAGGTCGAGCAGCGGCTCGGGGCGCAGATCGCGCTCGGGGAAAACCAGCGAAGCCCCGGTCATCGCCGCGCAGAAAGGGATGCCCCAGGCGTTGGCGTGGAACATGGGCACGACGACCAGGATGCGATCGTCCTCGCCAATGCCCAGCGAGTCGGCCGCGCAGGCGGCGAGCGTGTGCAGCACGGTCGAACGGTGGCTATATACGACGCCCTTGGGCCGTCCGGTGGTGCCCGACGTGTAGCACATCGCCGCCCCCTGCCGCTCGTCGATAGGCGGACCGTCGAAAGCGTCCGATTCCGCCTCCAGCAGCGTTTCGTAGTCCAGGCAGCCTTCCGGGGCGGGCTCGCCGTCGGCGATGACGATAACCTCGCGGATGCCCCTAGCCGCGTCTTTGAACTGCTCGTACAGCGGCAGCAAGCTGCTATCGACAATCAGCACGCTGTCGCCCGCGTGGTCGGCGATATAACCCAGGTCGGTCGGGTGCAGGCGCAGGTTCAGCGTATGCAGGATGCCGCCCGCGGCGGGAACGGCGGCGTACGCCTCGAAGTGCCGGTAATGGTTCCAGCAGAGCGTCGCCACGCGGTCGCCGGACTTGACGCCGAGCCGCGCGAGCGCGCCGGCCAGCCGCCGCGAGCGGCGGGAATACTCGCCGTAGGCGTACCTGCGCAGCGAGCCGTCGGGCCGCCGCGTGACGATATCGTTGCGCGCGAAAAACTTGCCCGCGCGCTCGAACAGCGCCGTCAGCGTCAGCGGGTAATCGTCCATCATCGTGCCGGGAATCATGGTCTTTCCTTGAAAAACGGCAGCCTCGCCGCGCGCGGGCCGCGCCCCGCATCCTATTTTATTAGGGTCATTATTATTCGGGACGGTTTGCCGCAAGCCGCGCCAACGGGCTTACGCCACGTCGGTAAATTCAAATTCGATTTCTCGGCCCCGCCGGATGTGCGAATGCTTCTGGAACTCCGCTCGGGGCTCGGGGAAATCGCTGCGGAAGTGGCCGCCCCGGCTTTCCTCGCGGGCCAGCGCGCAGCGGGTAATCAGGCGAATGACCTGATACAGATTGTCGGTCTCGAATCCGCTGCGGCTGTTGCGCGCGAGCCCTTTCTCGAACGCCGGCGAGATGCGGTTGAGCTCGTCGAGCCCGGCGCGCAGCCCTTGTCCGGAGCGTTCGATGCCGGCGTGGCGCCACGCCAGGCGGCGCAGGTCGGAAACCGCATTGGCCGGCAGCGGGCTGGCCGGCAGCCGCGCGCCGAGGCCGGGTCGGCGCAGCGGGTCGGCGGCGTGGCGGCGCATCGTCTCGCCCGCCCGCGCCCCGAAGACCAGCCCTTCGAGCAGGGAATTGCTGGCCAGCCGGTTCGCCCCGTGAACGCCGGTGCAGGCCGTCTCCCCCGCCGCGTACAGCCGAGGAATCGTCGTCGCCCCGCGGCCGTCCGTCCTGACGCCGCCCATCGCGTAGTGCGCCGCCGGGTGTACGGGCGCCGGATGCGCTTCGAGATCGACCCCGTAATGCCGGCACGTTTCGTAAATGCGCGGGAAGCGCCGGGCGACGAAACCGGACGCGAGATGCGTCAGGTCGAGATACACGGGCCCCTTGCGCACGCGGTGCAGCTCGCTGACGATCGCCCGTGAAACGACGTCGCGCGGCGCCAGCTCCTCCTGATCGTGATAGCGCGACATGAAACGCTCCATGTCGGCGTTGCGCAGCACCGCCCCCTCGCCGCGCAGCGCTTCCGACAGCAGGAAGCGCGGCGCGCCTTCGAGATAAAGCGCCGTCGGGTGAAATTGCACCATCTCGATATCGGAGACGACGGCGCCGGCGCGGTAGGCCATGGCCGCGCCGTCGCCGGTGGCCACGTCGGGGTTGGTCGTCTCGCGGTAAACGCGGCCGAGGCCGCCCGTGGCCAGCAGCACCGCGCGCGCATGGACGGGGATCGGCTCCCGCGATTCCTCGCGCCAAGCCACTGCGCCGCAGGCCTCGCCTTGCTCGACCAGCAGATCGACCACCGCCGAGAAGCTCAGCGAGGAAACGTTTTCGAGCGAGCGGGCTTTCTTGAAAAGCGTTCGCGCGATCTCGCGGCCCGTCGAATCGCCGCCGGCGTGCAGCACGCGGTTGACGCTGTGCGCCCCTTCGCGGGTAAACGACAGCTTGCCGCCGTCGGTGTCGAACTCGGCGCCCCAATCGATCAACCGCTGAATGCGCCGAGGGCCTTCCTCGACGAGCGTACGCACGGCCTGCGCGTCGCAGAGGCCGGCCCCGGCTTGCAGCGTGTCTTTCTCGTGGAGGCTGACGCGGTCGTCGTCGCTCAGCGCCACGGCAATGCCGCCCTGCGCGTATTCCGAGGCCGATTCGGTCAGCCTGTCCTTGGTCAGGATCAGCACCCGGCCCGCCTCGGCCGCCTCGATCGCCGCGCTCAGGCCGGCGACGCCCGCGCCGATAATCAGAAAGTCGGTTTCCATGAGCCGACTTCCCCATACTAGCCCGGCAGGCGTCGGACGTTGCCGAGGGGCTAAAATACCGGAATTATGCCCGCGAACTACAAGCACGAACTCGTCGGCGTGTTCGGGCAGCCCGTCGCCGAGAATCCGACCGGCGTCATGCAGGAGGCCGGCTTTGCCGCCGCGGGGCTGAACTGGCGCTACCTCAACTTCGAGATTCCGCCCGAAAAACTGGGCGAAGCCGTGAAAGCGCTGCGCGCGCTCGGCATGAGGGGCGTCAACCTGACCATTCCGCACAAGGTGGCGGTGATCGACCATCTCGACGAACTCTCGCCCGAAGCGCGCGCAATCGGCGCGGTCAATACCGTGCGCATCGCGGACGGCAAGCTGATCGGCGAAAACACCGACGGCAAGGGCTTCGTGCGCGGCATGCGCATGGACAGCGGGTTCGATCCGGCGGGCAAGCGCGCGATCATGCTCGGCGCCGGCGGCGCGGCCCGCGCGGTGGCGGCGGAGTTGCTCCTCGCCGGGGTCTCCGACCTGCTGGTGGTCAACCGCTCGATCGATCGCGGCGAAAAGACGGTCGGCGATCTCAAAGCGGCTCTCGCCGGCGCCGGCCCGGTCCGTTTCGAACCCTGGCGGGGAACCTGCGCCGCGCCGCCCTGGGCCGACTTGCTGGTGAACTGCACGTCGATCGGGCTGTACCCCGACGTCGAAGCCATGCCCGACGTGGATTTGAGCCGGGCCAAGCCCGATATGCTCGTCGTTGATGCGGTGTTCAATCCGCCGGAAACGCGGCTGCTGGCCGCCGCCAAGGCGCGCGGCCTGCCGACCCTCGACGGCCTGTCGATGCTGGTCTGCCAAGGAGTCATCGCCTTCAAGATGTGGACCGGGCAAGACCCGGACGAAGCGGCGATGAAACAGGCTCTGCGCCAAGCGCTGGGCGTTTGACGGCAACAAAAAACCGGGGACGGCCTTGCCGCCCCCGGCTCTCCGCCCGCCGAGCGCCGCGGGATACCGCGCCCCGCGCCGCTCTCGACGCGGATCGTTACCGCCTGCCGCGGCCGCGGTCCGGACCCCGCCGGCCGCCCTGCCTGCCGTCCCGCCGATCGCCGCGAGACGGCCGCTTGCCATCGCGCTGGAACCCCGGCGCGTTCCCGCGTCCCCGGAATCCGCGCCCGGTGAATCCCCGCCCGCGGAAACCGAAACGTCCCGCACCCGGAGACCGGCCGAAATTGTTCCAGCCGAATCCGCGCCGGCCGTCCCGTTCCGGCGCCGCCAGCAGCCCCATCGCCCGCGCCTGCCAAACGGCCCGCCGGGACGCCGGATCGTCTTCCATAGCATCCAGCTTCGACGCCTGCTCTTCCGTCAGGACTTCCCGCGCCTGTTCGCGCAACTCGTCCCTTTTCGCCCGGGCATTCTTGCCGGCGGACTGCGTTTCGACCATCAGCCTGCCGACAACGGCGGCGTCCGGGTTTTCCTTGCGCATCTCCTCGCGCAGCTTGCCTCCGTTTTCCCGCGCCGTCTCGAAGATCTCGCGCACCGCGCCGCTGTTGGCGCGCCGCAGTTCATTGATGCGGGAAACCTGCTCGTCGCTCAGGTCGAGCGCCTGCTTGAGCGTCTGCTGCTCGCCGCCTCTGCGCCCGCGGTCGTTACGCGGGCCGCGCTGCGCCTCCAGCGCGCCCGACGTGAAAACGACGACTGCCGCCAAAACAATCCATTTGCGCATTTTGCAATCCCTCCTTGCGTTGCCGTTCGCCGGCTTTCTACGTCCGCCGGCTGCCTTCATAAGGAATGGACGCGGGCGCGCGCCGCCGGTTAGCCGCCGCCGGGTAAAGGATTGGTAAAGGGGCGCGTAAGTCGACTTTACAAGTACGGACACGCCGGATGATTCCCCAATTTCGCGGTACGCCGTGCGATACTGGCCGTGCTCATGACCTCTCTCACGCGCAGACGATTCATGCATTCCGCCGCGCTTGCATCGGCGGCCCCGGCGGTGCTGGGGCGCGCGGCCGATGCGCCGCCGAACGTGCTGTTCGTGACCGCCGATCAGATGCGCGGCGACTGCATCGCCTCGCTGGGACACCCCAACGCGCGGACGCCGAACCTCGACCGCATGGCGCGCGAAGGCGTGTTGTTCGCCAACGGATTCGCCTCCGGTCCGGTTTGCGTGCCCACGCGCAAGTCGTGTTTCTCGGGACTGCACCCGCACGAGCACGGCTCGTTGACCAACAACGACGGGGAAAAGCTCGACTTCAAGGGAACGCTGTTCGACTATTTCGCCAAGCGCGGCTACCGCACCGGCTGGGTCGGCAAGAACCACACCTACGCCGACGGCGCTCTGCAGCGTCTCGACAAGGCCGACATTCGCAGCCGCGAGCCGTTCCGGGCGTACAACGGCTACGTGCCGCCCCACTGGCACAGCGATGTTTACTGGCCGGAGGAAGCCTGCTTCCCGCACGTCAACACGGAGTCGGCAATCGACTTCCTCGAAAAAGGCTCCGGCGGCGAGCCGTTCTTCCTGCACGTCAGCTATTTCGACCCGCATCCGCCGTATATGGCGCCGGCGCGTTACACCGCGCGCTACGCTTCGGCCGACATGGCGCTGCCCGATCCCGTGTCTCCGTCCGCCTTGAGCGCGAGGCTCGACCGCTTCGCGCGGGCGATGGGCTTCGACCAACTGAGCCGCGAAGATCTTACGGAAACCATGCGCTACTACTACGCGCAGATCGAATGGGGAGTGGACCGGCCCTTGGGACGGCTGCTGCGCGCCCTCGAAACCAACGGCCTGACCGACGGCACGGTCGTCGTGCTGACTGCCGATCACGGCGATTTCATGGGCGATTACGGCATGGTGCGCAAGGGCATGTTCCTCTACGATTCGCTGCTGCGCGTGCCGATGATCTGGCGCGCGCCGGGACGCATCGCCAAGGGTTTGCGTCCGCAGTCGCTGACGCAATCGGTCGATCTCTTCCCCACGCTGGCCGAACTGACGGGCGGCGAGCCGCCTCAAGGCCTGTCGGGGCGCAGCATGGCGGCGCACTTGCGCGGCGAAATCGAAGACGACCCCCAGCGCGCGATTTTCACCTCGGCCGCTTACGGCGACCTGGCCGAAGACGTGCTGCCCGCGGACATGACGCCCGACGACATCGAGGCCAAGCCGCGGCATACGCGCGTGCTGAGTCCGACGATGCGGCCGATGCACCGCACCATGATGGCGCGCGCCGGGGAATGGAAACTGATCCTCAACGAGACCGAGCCTGCGGAACTGTACCGCATCGGCGAAAGTCCCGCGGAGAGGGCGAACGTTGCCGCGGCAAGCGAATACGCGCCCGTGCGCCGGCGGCTCGAAAAGCAGCTTGAAAAGTGGTGGCGGTGGTAACGCGGGGTCAGAAGCGGACGTTCGCCCCGGCAAGTGGTCGAATCCCCCGGCGGCCGCAAACGGCGACCCCGGCGCCGCGCAAAGCGTTCAGCAGATTGAAAAGCAGCGTATAAACCACCTGTTCGTTGATGTTCTGCCTGCCCGCAAGCCGGAACCCGGCGGGCAATTCCGTGGCCAGGGAAACGAGCAGGCAATCGCGGGCCGGCTTGCCGCCGTCGTAATAGTTCGCCAGCCAGAGAGGCGTTTGCAGCACCACGCCGGAATTCCCGTCCACATAGAACTGACAGCGCGAAAACCAGCCCAGATTGGCCGGGTCGAGCGCATCGAAGAGCAGCAGCGGTTCGCCGGCGTCCTGCGAACGCACTTCCAGGACGACGCGGCGCTCTTCCTCGGCGATCTTGCAGGTGAAGCCCGCCTGCCGGACGAGTTGCCGCAGTATCTGCCGGTCGGGCTCGAGGACAATCAGTTGCTGTTCGCCTGCCTGGAGAAGACGCATCGCTATCTTGTATGGTATTACGCGGCGGAAAGATACGAAACAATGGCGTCGATCAGGCCGTCGGCGGTGTGCGGGGACGCCTCGACGGCAACAGACAGCCCGAGGCCGCGCGCGGTGCGCGAGGTAATCGGCCCGATGGAAGCGATGCGGCTCGCGCGCAGACGGTCGAGCGGCGCGATCTCGGCCAGATTCGCCGCCGTGGATGAGCTCGTAACCGTGACCCAGTCGGGCGCCTGCGCGCCGTCCCAGACGCGCGCGGCGGCGCGCCGCGATTCCGGCGGAAGCACCGTGCGGTAAACCGGCGCGACATCGACGTGAGCGCCGAGGCCGCGCAGCGCTTCGGGCAGGAACTCGCGGGCTTCCTCAGCCCGCGGCAGCAGGACGCGCTTGCCCTCCATGCGCCGGCCGCGGAAAGCCTCGGCGACGGATTCGGCAACGAACTCCTCGGGCGTCAGATCGACCTTCAGATGCAGCCCGGCGAGCGCCTCCGCCGTGGCCGGACCGATTGCGCACAGCCTGGCCCGCAGCGAACGCAGATCGCGGGCGCTCGCGTCCAGACGGTCGATGAAGCCGCGCGCGCCGTTGGCGCTGGTGAACGCCAGCCAGTCGTAGGAATCGAGCTTCTCGATAGCGCGATCGACCGCCTCGAAACTTGTCGGAGGCTCGAAGGCGATCGTCGGAATCTCGATCGTATGCGCGCCCAGCGCGCGCAGCCGGCGCGCAAAACCGCCGGCCTGCTCCGCGGCGCGGGTGACGACGATCGATTGCCCGAAGAGCGGCAGCTTCTCAAACCAGTTCACGCTCCGACGCAGGCCGACGACCTCGCCGATAATCACCAGCGCAGGGGGCTTCAACCGGCTTTCGGCGATTCTTTCCGGCAGATCGCCGAGCGTCGCCGCAACCGTCTGTTGGTCGCCGCGCGTACACCAGCGCACGGCCGCCGCCGGCGTCTCGGCGGAACGGCCGGCCTGCAGCAGCCGCGAGGCAATCTCGGCGGCGGAAGTCAGCCCCATGAAAACGACCAGCGTCTGCCGTCCGGCCAAAGAGTCCCAATCGAGAGAGTCGGCCTGGTGTCCCGTGACGAAAGTCACCGCCTGGGTATGATCGCGGTGCGTGAGAGGGATGCCCGCGTAGGCGGCGGCCCCGACCGCCGACGTAACCCCCGGAACCACCTCGAAGGGGATTCCCGCTGCGGCCAGCGCCAGAGCCTCCTCGCCGCCCCGTCCGAAGATATAGGGGTCTCCGCCTTTCAGTCGAACTACGTTGCGCCCCTTGCGCGCCTCGCCGATCAGAAGCTCGTTGATCTGCTGCTGGGAATACGGCTGCTCGGCGCGCTTCTTGCCGACGTATATCCTCTCCGCCCCGTCCGCAGCGTATCCCAACGCCGCCGGAGCGGCCAGGTTGTCGTAGAAAACGACGTCGGCGCGCCCAAGAAGCGCGCGGCCCCGCAGGGTCAGCAACTCCGGGTCGCCCGGGCCGGCGCCGACCAGGGAAACCTTGCCAAACGTGGATGCGTACGGCAAACCATCAGATTAGCGCGGGCGAAGCCGGCGGCTACGGCCCCAGGCGGACATCGAGCAGCGCGCGGTAGCGCGAGGTGATCTCGCGCAGGCGGGGCTGCGCGGCGCTGTAAACCACCGCCGCGCCGCGGTCGAGCAGCAGCCGCGTATCTCGAGCTGAAGCGAAATGCGCGGCAATCGGTTTGTAGCCCGGAAGCTGCGCAATCGTGTTGCCGTCCGGCGTGAGATACACGTCGTAGATGCCCGCAAGCCGGAAAACATCGTGATAAATCGAACTGTAGAACACCGTCTGTTCGACGTCCGTGAGCAGGATCGTCTTGTTGGGATGCATGCCCCTGACGTGGGCGGCGCCCGTGAGCAAATCGCGCGCCGACGCCCCGGAGCGGTAGTTGTTTGCCGCGGCGGTTCGGCCGAACGCAATCGACTGCCAGGCGATGACGGCGCCGACGAAAAGCGCCGCGGCGGCAACGGGCAGGCGGAAACTCCGCTTCCAATCGAGCGCGCCCGCGAGGAACACGGCCATGCCGGCCGCCGGAATGGCCAGATAATAGTGCATTTGGTGCCCCTCGAAGACGAGATACGGCGCAAGCGTAATGAAGAACCAGCCAAGCCCGAACAGCCCGGCGCGGTTCCGATCCCGCAGATAGAGAGCCGCAAGAGCGGCCAGGATGAGCGCGCACGGCAGCAGATAGGGCCGGCCTTCCAGCGGAGCGGCGGCTTCCCGCGCGTACCAGGCCAGGTTGGCCAAGACTGTCTCCGGCTGGAACGAGAGAGCGTAGAGCGGCCCGCGGAGCCCGGTCGATCGGGCGGACTGCAACCAGGCGAAGCCTGCCGACACGGGCAGCAGCGCAAGCGCCCAAAGCGCGCGTTTCCAACGTTGCGCGAAGCCCAGCGCCAGACACAGCGCGGGGTAAACGACCGCCGTTTCCAGCGAAGCCAGACCCGCCAGGAAGGCGGCAAGCTGCGCCCCGTACCAAATCCGGCCGCCGCCCGAAGCAAAGCGCGCGAAGAGCAGCAGCCCGGCCAACAGGAAAAACGAACAGAGAATCTGGTTGAAAGCCGATGACCACGTGAGCGGATAGGCCAGGCCGTGATGGACCGTCCACAGGGAAGCGGCAAAGATTCCGGGATAGAGCTTTCCGCTGAGGCGCCGCGTCAGCAGCGTCAGCAGCGTCAGATTGGCGAAATGCACGGCGAAAGCGGCGGCGCGGAAAGGAAACGCATCGAAGCCGAACCAGCCGTGAAACAGATAGAAGAACAGTTTTTCCGAGAGCGGACGGAACGTTCCCTGCGCCCGCGGCTCGAGCAGGCCGTGCCAGAACTCCTCCGCGGGCAGGCGCACCAGAAAAAGCAGAGAGAAATCGTCGGCGAGGAACCAGCACCACAGGCCGAGCCAATAAACGCTCAGGCAAATTGCCGGAGCGATTCCCCAGACGGCAAAGCGCGGGAAGGTTGCTTTGCCGCCAGGGAGCATATCCGCAAGCCGCTCACTTCAGCGCGATGGAATTAACGACGATGCCGAGCTCGCGGGGATCGATTTCGCCCGCCGGAACGGCGTTCTCGAGCTCGAACTCGACCCGCAGCGCCCCGCCGCCGGCTGCGGCCGCCGCAACCTGCCTGGAATACAGGAACTCGCCCTGACCCTCGAAGCTCTCGGCGCCCAATGAGCCGCCGTTGACCGCGGCCGCGATTTTCGCGCCGCCGAACCGCTCGGCAATCACCTCGGGAATGGTGAAGCGCATTTCGAGAAACATGGGCTCTGCGCCGCTCTCAGGAGGCTGCAAGGCGACCGCGAAGCGGCGCATGGTCCAGCGCCAAGCGCCGTTTTCCAGCCCGTAAAAGCCGTCGAGCAACTGTTCCTCTGCCTTGGGGTCGGCAACGTTGACCGAAGAAAGCAGAACCGGCGCGCCGCCGGACGCCGCTTCTTCGATCGGCGTCAGATCGGGCGCGTTGACGGGGCAGGCGCACAACGCCGGCAGAACCGCAAGCAACAAAGCGGCGTTGCGCATGGACCCTATCGTATCGAAGCGGCTGCGCGGCGCGTCACGCCGGCGGCGCCTCGTGGTACTCGAGCGCCCACTCGCGCATGAAGCGCACCCGCGAGGGCTCGACGCGGTAGAGCATGAACTCCGGGTTGTCGATCGAACCCATGAAGCTGCGCAGCAGCGGGTTCTCATCCCAGATCGATTGCCGCACCGCGGCGTCTTCCACAAGATGAGCCGTTCCCGAAATACGCACCTGATCGTGGCCTTCGTCCAGATAACAAAGCTCGACCAAGGGGTTCGCCGCCAACTCCGCGGTCTTGTTCGAGCTGCGGAAAGAGGCGAAGTAAACGCGGAATCCCTCGGTGCGCACGGGGGATATCGGCCGCACGCGGGGTTGGCTGCCGTCCGCGCCGGCAAGCATGGGGAAGGGCGCGCGGGCCATCGCCGCCTGCGCCAACTCGACCAGCCGGTCGGGATCCACGGGCCGCGGTTGGGGTTTCATCTCGGCTCCAGTGTAGCCGCGGAGCCGCCGCCGCGCCGCCTATAATGGGAGCTTCCGCTCGGCATGGGACTTCTGGGCATCGCCGCAATTCTGGCCGCGGCCTACGGGTTGTCGTCCGACCGCAAGGCCGTCCGGCCCCGCATCATCGCCTGGGGTCTGGGTTTGCAATTGACGCTCGCCGTGCTGGTGCTCAAGACGCCGTTCAACCGCGTTTTCGAAATTGCCGGCGCCGGGGTCAACAAACTGATGGACTTCGGCGGCGAGGGCAGCGCATTCGTCTTCGGTGAACTGGGCAAAGCCGAAAACGGCGTGATTTTCGCCTTCCAGATACTGCCCTTGATTATCTTCGTATCGGCGTTTTTCGCCGTGCTCTACCATCTCGGCGTCATGCAATGGGTGGTCAAGGGCATCGCCGTCGCGATGCAGCGCGGGATGCAGGCCAGCGGCGCGGAATCGTTGAACGTCGCAGCCAATGTGTTTCTGGGGCAGAGCGAAGCGCCGTTGACGATCCGGCCCTATCTGCAGAAACTGACCCGTTCGGAGTTGATGACCGTGATGACCGGAGGCATGGGCACGATCTCCGGCTCCCTGCTCGTCGCCTACGTACACGTGGGCGGCGTTGCCGTCGAACACCTGTTGACGGCGGTGGTCATGGCTGCTCCGGCCTGCATCATGCTGGCCAAAATCATCGAGCCGGAAAGCGGCCGCCCCGAAACCCTGGGCGGCATCCCCCGGCAGCCGGCGGCCGGCGACCGCAACCTGATCGACGCCGCGGCCCGCGGCTCGTCGGAGGGATTGATGCTCGCGCTCAACGTGGGCGCCGTGCTGGTCGCCTTCATCGGCCTTGTCGCGCTGCTGAACGGCATGCTGGGCGGCATTCGCGGGTGGACGGAATGGGCCTGGTTTCCCGGCAGGATCCAAGATATCCTGGGGCCGCTTTTCGCGCCCGCGGCCTGGCTGTTGGGCGTGCCTTGGGCGGATGCCGGCGCGGTCGGCAACCTGCTCGGCACGCGCATGGTGCTCAACGAGTTCATCGGCTACGCGGAGTTGCGCGGCATGCAAGAGGCGCTCGACCCCAAATCGTTCCTGATCGCCGGGTACGCCCTGTGCGGCTTCGCCAATTTCGGCTCGATCGGCATTCAGGTCGGCGGCCTCGGCTCGCTGATTCCCGACCGCCGCGGGGAGTTGGCCTTGCTTGGATTCCGCGCGATGATAGCGGGTACGTTGGCCAACTTTCTCACCGCCGCGATCGCCGGCCTGCTGGTCTCGGCGCCGATCTAGCGCCAAAAGGAACCGCCATGCTCGACGCGCCGACGCTGCTCAAGATGCTCGCCTCGTTCGCCTGCGGCTCGATTCCCTTCGCGGTTATCGCCATGCGGGGATCGGGAACGAGCATCCGCGACGTGGGTTCCGGAAACCCCGGCTTCAACAACGTCCTGCGTTTCTCGAAGCCCCGCGCGGCGCTGACCCTGATCGGCGACGTGGCCAAGGGCTTCCTGCCGGTCATGCTGTTTCACGAGGAAGGCGGCCCGATCAATATCGGCTGGCTCTATGCCTTGTGCGCGGTCTTCGGACATTGCTACTCGCCGCTGCTGAGGTTCAACGGGGGCAAGGGCATCGCGACGTCGAGCGGCGCGATGCTGCGGCTCTACCCGCTGTGGGCCTTGGCCGCCCTGTGCTTTTTCGCAGCCTTTCGATCTCTGGGAAGCCGCCGGAAATGGCGTCAACGGGGCGCGCTGGCTTCGATCGCAACCTGGCTGTTCTTCACCACGGCGCTGTTTCTGCAATCCGACCCCGATCACGGGTACGAGCACGGGTACTACGCCCTGTTGATGACGGCGTTTCTGATCTGGCGCCACAAATCGAACATCGCCGATTTGATGTCGGCGCGCTGAAACCGCGGGCTCGCGCATCTGCTATCCTTGCCGTTCGATGGCGCGCTCCAAAAACTACTGGCTGGTCAAATCCGAACCGTTCAAATACTCGTGGACTCAGTTCGTTGAAGACGGCTGGACGTATTGGGACGGCGTGCGCAACTACCAGGCGCGCAACAACCTGCGGGCCATGAAGAAAGGCGACCGCGCGCTCTTCTACCACTCCAACGAAGGCTTGGAAATCGTCGGCCTCGCCGAGGTGATCCGCGAGCATTACCAGGACCCGACAACCGACGACGAGCGCTGGTCGGTCGTCGATCTCAAGCCGCTGAAGGCCCTGGCCAAACCGGTCTCGCTCAAGCAGATCAAGCAAGACCCGCGGCTGCGGCAAATGCAACTGATCCGTCAGATGCGTCTTTCGGTCTCGGCGGTGACCGAAGACGAGTACCACGTCATCGTTGACTTGGGCAAGTAGGGGCGATCAGGCGACCCGCGCGCGGAACGCCTCGTAAGACCCGGGCGCGCGCCGCTCCCACCAAGCGATGAAATCTTTGGCGACGGCTTCGAGGTTGGCGTATCGGGCGGAGTCCTGAAACGCCTCGCGCATCTCCGCAAGCACGGGCTCGAGGCGCACCCAGACCACCAGCATTTCCCGCCCGCTCTCGAAAAAAATCTCCTTCTGCAGCACCCCCGCCGTGATGAACGAAGCGACCATTTCCCAATAGGTCGTGACTTGACGGAAGTTCGCGTTCTTCTTCGACCCTGCCGGACAAACCGAGTGGAATTTCCTGAGATCGGCGGCGCGGTACGAAGCCGTGAACCAGGCGCGCGCTTCCCTCATGCGCGGCTCGCGCCGCATCTCGTAGAGGCGCAGGATCAAATTGACGTCGTCGTAAGTCGCGCACGGCTGCATCACGCGCAGGATAGCACCGCCCCAAGCCCCGTTCCGCCAACCCGGCGCCCGCGGCGGGCGCCGGTTGGCGGGCGCTCAGAAAATGAGCTTGACGCCGAGTTGAATCTCGCGGCCGTCGCGGGCCGCAAGCACGCGCCCGAAACCCGGCGTCGAGAAAAAGACGTTGGGATTGAGGAAATTCGGCGTATTCAGCAGATTGAAGAACTCGGCGCGGAATTGCAGCTTGACGCCTTCGCCGATGGGCGTATCCTTGAGCAGCGAAAAATCGACGTTGGCCAGCCCCGGGCCGCCGATGACGCCGCGCCCCGCGTTGCCGAACGAGCCGTAGGGAGGCAGAGCGAACGCCCCGGCGTCGAACCATTGCTGCGGGTCGGGGGCGGCCAAGTTGGGGTCGCCAATCAGGTTCGGCCTGTCGCCCGCGCCGAAACCGAAGAGCGACCGGCCCGTGTTCGAGTTGTCGAACTCGCCCGGCAGATACGCCGTATAGGGTTGCCCGGATTGCATCGTCACAATGCCGTTGATCTGCCAGTCGTTGACCAGCTTTGCCGCCGCGCCGGCAACGCCCGGCAGCCAGCGTTTCCCGCTGCCCAGCGGCAGGCGGTAGGCGAAGCTGCCGACGAAACGGTGCGGCGTATCGAAACTCGACCGGCCCCGCTCGGCGGCAACGTTGTTGCTGTCTTGCGGGAAATTGGCGTCGCCCGAGGAAGCGAAAACGTTCGAGGCGTTGTCGAGCGATTTCGACCAGGTATAGGCGAACAGGCCGGTCAGCCCGGCGCGGAAGCGGCAGCGAAGCTGCATCTGCAGGGCGTGGTAGGCCGAGTCGAACGCCGAAGCGATCTGGTTGATGTCGGAAAACTGCGGCAGCGGACGCCGATTCGGCTGCATCGGGCTGGGCGCGGGCTGGTTGATGTCGCGCGCGCCCAGCAGTTTGGTTCCGCGCGAGCCGTTGTAGCCTGCGGTCAACACGGCGTCGCGCACAAGCTCGGTCTGCACCGTGAAATTCCATTGCTGGGCGTAGCCGGCGCGCAGGTTCGGATCGTAGGTCGAAAGGCTCGGCGGCAGCGGCGCGGCCTGCCCCTCGGGCCAGGGGTTGTCGATCGTCAGCGGCGCCTGCCGCGAGGGAAAGAACAGCAGCGAGTTGAAAAACGGCGGATTGAAATAGATGCCCTGCCCGGCGGCAAGATCGGAGAAGTTGTAATAGACGCCCCAGCCGCTGCGCACCACGAATTTCTCCGTCCCGCCCGGACGCCAAGCCAAGCCGACCCGCGGCGCGAGGTTGTTCCCGTCCGCGGCGTACCCGCTGCGGGAAATCCCGTTCGAGCCGAGCCGCGCGATCGAAAGCGATGCCGGGTCATAGACCGAGGCCGCGTCGTTGGCGTCGAAAACCGGACGGTTGTATTCGTAGCGCAGCCCCAGCGACAACGTCAGGTTGGGCGAGACGCGCCAGGAGTCCGAAGCGAAAAAGTTCACCGCCCCCGTGCGCGCCGCCTGCGTCGTGTCGCTGCGCGCCGCCAGCGTAAACGTCGGCAGCCCGATCAGCAGGTCGGCCGCAGCGCTCTGCGTGAACGCCCGATCGGTGAAGCTCAACTCGCCGCGCGAGAGCACGCCGCGGAAAGCGTCCTGCCCGATCCAGCGGGCTTCGAAACCGAAGTTCGCCAAGTGCCGGCCCCGGGAATAGCTCAGCGTGTCGGCGATTTGCCAGGCGTCCACGCCGCTTTCCTGCGGATTGTTGCGCTCGCCGCCCAGCGGCGAAAAGCCGGTGACCTGTATCAGGCTCAGCCCCAGGTCGCGCTCGCGCGTTGCGAAATCGGGCAGACCCACCCGGCTGTTGAGGCTCATGCCGCGGTTCTGGTGCAGCGTCCGGTTGCCGATGCGGTTGAAGCCGAAACGCGCCTCATGCACCGCACTCGAGCCCAGCGCATGGGTTTCGGAAATCATCAGGTTCTGCGCGCGCTCGAAAACATCGTTGCCGTAACCGGGCACGGCGGAAAACTGCTGCGCCGCGTACGGCTCGAAGCGGCCGCGGTCGGCAAAGCTGTAGCGCCCCGCCAGCCGGCCGCGCCCGCCCAAACGCCGGTCGAGCCGGACGTCGAACTTGTTCGCGCCGTCCTCGCCCAGCGGCGCGGCGACGAAGTTTTGCCCGGCGGCTTCGCGGTTCGGCGCCGGATACAAGCCCGCTACGGCCTGGCCGACCGGATGCAGGAACGGCAGCCTGCCGTTGGGAAAGGGCTGTCCGCTAAAGAAGTCGATCGGCTTGCGCGGGCTGTCCGAAAAATCCCCGGCGCGCTCGGCGAGCGAAAGCACGTTGGTCGTCCGCGTCACGGCGCGGTCTTCGCGCAGCCCCTCGTAATCGACGAAGAAAAACGTGGAATCGCGCACGATCGGCCCGCCCAGCGAGAAGCCGAACTGGTGGCGCCGCAGCGTCGGCGCGGGGTCGTCCGGGCGGCTGAAGAAATTGCGCGCGTCCATCCGGTCGTTCCTGACGAACTCGTAAACCGTGCCGTGGACGGCGTTCGTTCCCTGCTTGATGGCGACGGCGATCTGGCCGCCGCTGTTGCGCCCCAGGCCGGCCTCGGAATTCGAGGTCTGGATGCGGAACTCGCGCACCGCATCGACCGGCGGCGTGAAACTGAAACTGTTGAGAATCGGGTCGATGACGTAAACGCCGTCGTAGAGAAACGCATTCGCCGACTCCCGCGCCCCGTTCGACTGGAACGCGAAGCGTCCGCGCTCGGTTCCCGGCGAACCCGCCGCCGCGGGCGCCGCGCCGGGAACCAGCAGGGCAAGCTGCAGGAAATTGCGGCCGTTGAGCGGAAGGTTGACGATGTAGTTGTTGGGAATGATGTTGCCGACGGCGGCCGATTCCGCATCGAGCAGCGGCGCCGCGGCGCGCACCGTGATCTCCTCGCCGCGGCCGCCGATTTCCAACGCGAATTCCAGACGCAGCCGGCCGCCGATCTCCAGTTCAAGGCCTTCGCGAACCGCGCGCTTGAAGCCGTCGGCTTCGAGCGAAACGGCATAGGTTCCCGGCGTCAGCGCCGGAAACGCAAAAAACCCCTGGGCGCTCGTCTCGACTTGGCGCGCCGCGCCGGTTTCCCGATGGACGGCGGTTACCGCAGCGCCGGCGACGGGCCGCCCGTCGGGGTCCGCCGCCGACCCCAGTATCTGCGTGTCGAGTTGCTGGGCGAACGCCTGCCCCAAACCGAAAAACAGAAGCGAGAAGACAAGAGCCGCGCCGCGCATAACAAGCCCAGAAGACACCAAATTACACAATACTAAAAGGCAAACGCGGGCGTGCTGCGGTTACGCCGCGGCTTTGCCGCCGCCGCCCGTGAATCATGGTCCGCAGATCATGGCCCGTAGATCATGGCCCATAGATCATGGATAGTGAAAGTGAAAGTGAGGCCGCGCAAAGTGCGCTCCGCCCCCGCCCCGTGACTCGTGACCCGCCGCCCCGCGGCCGCCGCGCAAAGCGCGGCCCGGCCCGCCTCATCGTCTGGAATGCGCTTCTGCTCGCCGCGGCGGCGGCGCTGACCGCAATCGCCGGGGAAACGTACTTCCGACTGACCAAGCCGTTCATGACCAGCGAGCTTCCCCCCAAGCGGTTCGTCCCGGCGGTCGGCTTTCTCTGGGAACCCGGCGTGCGGACGCGCTTCACCAACCGGCTCGACTTCTGGGTCGTCTCGCGCACCAACAGCCTGGGCTTTTTCGACCGCGAGCCGCCGCGCCCCGAACGCGCCGCGGCAGGCTGCCGCGTAGCCGTTATCGGCGATTCTTTCGTCGAGGCGCTGGAAGTCCCCATCGCTCAAAAATTCCACGTCCGCCTCGAAGCGCTGGCCGCCGCCGCGCGGCCCCGCCTCAACGTCGCCGCCTCGGCCTTCGGCCTCAGGGCAACCGGCCAAATCCAGCAACTGCCCTTCTGGGACGAGTACGCCCGGCGCTTGCGCCCCAGGCTGCTCGTGCTGGTTTTCGTCCCCAACGACTTCTCCGACAACTCCCCCATCCTGCGGGCCTTGCTCGCCGAACGCGACCCGCAGCGCCCGCCGCCGGAAGCCTACGCGGCAAGGCTGCCCAACGGGGAAATGGAATGGCGGCCGCCCCATCCTCCGGCCGACGCCGAATCCCCGCCGCCCCGACCGTCCGAACGAGCGCAGCCCCGCGCCCTCCGCGCCGCCGGGCAAGCGCTCAAGAATTCCTGGTTCGCCGCGTGGCTGGCCGCCAAAACCCGGCGCCCCGAGCGCGGCCCCGAGCTCATCGCGCACGTGGATTCCTTTCGCCGAAACCCCCGCTACGCCGCCCTGCTTGCCGGATGGCGGCCGCCCGTACAACCCGCGGACTTCGGCGAAAGCAGCCTGCCGCCCATCTACGAGGACGCTCTCGACTACACGGTCTTCGCTCTCGAGCAGTTCAAGCGGCGCGCCGACCGCAGCGGAGCCGCAACGGTCATCCTGGCCTCGCACCGTGCGAAAATTTCCGGCTCCCGCGTCTTCGAGCGCATCGGCGCCCTGGCCGCGGCGCTCGACATTCCCGTCATCGATCAGGCAGACTATATCTTCCGCCGGGGCGCCGCGCTCGAAGACGCGCAATGGCCTCACGATTCCCACTGGAACGCCGACGGCCACCGCTGGGCCGCCGAAGCCCTGCTGGAATGGCTGCAAGCAAACCCGCAAATCTGCGCAGACGCGCCAAGCGAAAACCCGTCGGATGGATAGAAAAACTTCCCCTTTCCCGCAACTCCGCCGCGCGCTGCGCGTTGTCGGCTGGAACGCCCTCGGCCTCTTCGCCGGCTTGATACTGCTCGCGGCCGCCGGAGAGGCGTACTTCCGGCTGACCAAGCCGTTCATGAAGACGAGCCTCCCCCCGCGCGAGTTCGTCCCCAACGTCGGCATGCTCTGGAAACCCGGCGCGGAGATGCGCTATACCAACCGGAGCGACTATTGGGTCGTCTCGCGCGCCAACAGCCTGGGCTTTTTCGATCGCGAGCCGCCAAGCCCCGAGACCGCCGCGGCGGGCTGCCGCATCGCCGTCATCGGCGACTCTTTTGTCGAGGCGAAGGAAGTCCCCGCCGCCCGGAAATTCCACGTCCGACTGGAACGACTCGCCGCCGCCGCGCTGCCCCGTCTCGAGATCGCCGCCGCGGCCTTCGGACTCGGCGACACCGGCCAAATCCAGCAACTGCCCTTCTGGGACGAATACGCTCGGCGCCTGCGCCCCAAACTGCTGGTGCTGGTCTTCGTCCCCAACGACTTCTCCGACAACTCCCCCGTCCTGCGCGCCTTGCTCGCCGGACGCGACCCGCAATACCCCCCGCCGGAGCCCTCCGCCGCAAGACTCGCCAACGGAGAGATGGAATTGCGGCCGCCCGCCCCGCCCAACGAAGAGTCCCGGCTGCCGCGAATACCCGGAGAACCGGAACACTGGGCCGCCCGCGCCCTGAGGCGGGCAAGCGGCGCCCTCTGGTTCGCAAGCCGGCTTGAGGTCGAACTGCTGCGCTGGGACCGGGACCCCCAACTCGCCGCCTGGGCGGCGTTGCTGAGTCAACGCCCCTGCTGCGCCGCGCTGTTTGCCGAGTGGCGGACGCCCGTGCTGTTGCAGGATTTCGGCGAACCCGATCCGCCGCCCGTCTATACGGACGCCCTCGACTACACGGCCTTCGCCCTGGAGCAGTTCCAACAACGCGCCGACCGCAGCGGCGCCGCGCTGGTCATTCTGGCCTCGCACCGCACAAAGGTCTTTGCGCCCGGCATATTCGATCGCATGAACGCTCTGGCCGCGGCACTCGATATCCCCGTCATCGACCATGCCGACTACATCCTGCGCCAAGGCGCCGCGCTCCGCGATGCGGAATGGCGCAACGATACCCACTGGAACGCCGACGGCCACCGTTGGGCCGCCGAAGCCCTGCTGGAATGGCTGCAAGAAAATCGGGAGGTTTGCGCAGACGCGCAAAGCGCGCGCCGTCCCGTGACCCGCGCCCCGTGACTCGCCGACCCGCGACCGCCGCGCAAAGCGCGGCCCGCCTCATCGCCTGGAATGTCTTCGCCGGGGCGGCGCTGACCGCGCTCGCCGGCGACAGCCAGGTCGAGGGTCAGGCGGTCAACGGGAGATTGCCTTCATGCTGTGTGCGTTCCGCTTCGATCTCCACGATCCGCGCCTTGTCCAGCAGCAACGCGCGGATGGGAATCCACAAAAAGTATTTCCCCAGCAGCAGCGCAAAAATGCCCAAAGCCATGTGCTTGAGAATATCCGATAGAACGCGTTCGTGAATCTCTTCGATTCTCTTGCGCTGCGCGTCGGGTAGTTGTTCGAGCGCCGAGACCCATTCCCGTTCGCGGGCTGCCGCCGTCTCGGCATCCATGGCCTTGCCTCTGAAGAGAAGGAAGATCAATACGCGCGTGAAAGCGATCTTGTGGGCAAAGCGCAGCAAGTTATCGATCCTGCGCCGCAGTATCGCGTACGCCGGATTCTGAACCGAAAGATTCCCGTCCATGGCGTAGTCGAACAACTCATCCCTCAAGACAAAGAAACGGTGGCGCAATGCGTCGATACGGTAGCTGCGCCAACACCCGGCCAGTACCCACAGCAAGATGAAATTGGCCGCGGCCAACAGGATATTTGCCATGCCTTCGGTAGGGGTCATTCATCCTCCGGTCTTGTTCTTCCCGTAGAGGTCAATCGACTGGAGCTGCGGTCGGGATCGATACTGCGTTCGAGTCGTGCGATGCGGGGGCTGAAATGTTTGATTTTTTGCATGCGCAATCGTCTTTCCCGCCATGCCCACAACAGAGCCGCCACAGTGATCGAGTAGGTGACCCATCTCCTGGACAGCAAGGATACCAACACTCCGACGTTGATATCCGCCAGCGTAGTTACGCCGGCCAAGCTGGAAACGGCTTCCTTCAGGCACCAGGCAACCCAACCGATTCCCACCCACTTGATGAGGTGCTTGATTATATCGCACGCTTTGTCCAAACCGAAGAACCAGCGGTTTTGTTGCTGCTCTGTATCCGACTTCAAATCCTCGCCTCTCGGTGCAGCCGCTCCGGCTCTCAGTATAACCCTCAAATCTTCCGGCGCTGTAGCCGCAGGTTAAGGGCCGGGCGGCTCCGCACGGCCACCGCTGGGCCGCCGAAGCCCTGCTAGAATGGCTGCAAGAAAATCGGGAGGTCTGCGCAGACGCGCAAAGCGCGCGCCGTCCCGTGACCCGCGCCCCGTGACTCGCCGACCCGCGACCGCCGTGCAAAGCGCGGCCCGCCTCATCGCCTGGAATGCGCTGATGCTCTTCGCCGGCGCGGCGCTGATCGCGGTTGCCGGCGAGACTTGGTTTCGGCTTGCCAAGCCGTTCATGACGCCGCAAAGTCCCGGGAAGGAGTTCGTCCCCAAGGTGGGGCTGCTCTGGGAACCCAACGCCGAGATACGCTTCACCAACCGGCTCGACTACTGGGCCGTCTCGCGCACCAACAGCCTGGGCTTCGTTGACCGCGAACCGCCCAACCCCGAACGCGCCGCGGCAGGCTGCCGCGCCGCCGTCATCGGCGATTCTTATGTCGAGGCGAAGCTGTTGTCTCCCATCTCTCGGAAATTCCATGTGCGGCTCGAAACGCTCGCCGCCGAGGCGCTGCCCCATCTCGAGCTCGCCGCCTCGGCCTTCGCCCGCGCCAACACCGGCCAGATACAGCAAATGCCGTTCTACGACGAATACGCCCGGCATCTGCGCCCCAAGCTGCTCGTGCTGGTTTTTGTCTCCAACGACTTCGCCGACAATTCGCCCGTCCTGCGCGCCTTGCTCGAGGGGCGGGACCCGCAGTACCCTCCGCCGGAACCCGGCGCGGCAAGGCTTCCCGACGGGCGGATCGAGTGGCGTCCGCCTCACCCCGACCGCGCGGAAGAGGTCTTGCTGCCGCGGCCGGCCAAGCCGAACCGCCGGCCGGCCTGGGTCGTCCGCCTCAAACAGGCCGTCAAGCTTTCCTGGTTCGCCAACTGGTTGGACGCCAAGAAAGACGTGCTGTTCCGCGCCGGCCATGACCCCGCGCTGCTCATGCATGCGGATATGCTGCGCCGCCGGCCCGACTATGCCGCGCTGCTCGCAGGCTGGCGGCCGACCACGCGGGAAGGCCTTTACCGGACGTTCTCGGAAAGCAGCCTGCCGCCCGTTTTCGAGGACGCCCTCGACTATACGGCCTTCGCTCTCGAGCAGTTCAAGCAGCGCGCCGACCGCGACGGCGCAGCGCTGGTCATCCTGGCCTCGCACACCGCGAAGATCCATGGCCCCCTCGTTTTCGAGCGGATGAGCGCCATGGCCGCGGCGCTGGGCATTCCCGTCATCGATCAGGCCGACTACATCCTGCGTCAAGGCGCCGCGCTCAGCGATGCGCAATGGCTCCACGACGTCCACTGGAACGCCGACGGCCACCGCTGGGCCGCCGAAGCCCTGTTAGAATGGCTGCAACAAAACCCGCAAGTCTGCGCGCCCGACCCGTGATCCATGCCCCCCCCCCCCCCCCCCGTACAAGCGACTCCGCCGCGCGCTGCGCCTGATCGCCTGGAATGCAACACTGCTTGCCGCCGCTGCGGCGCTGATCGCGGTTGCCGGCGAAACCTGGCTCCGGCGGACCAAGCCGTTCATGACGAACTCTTTTCCCCCTGTAGTCAGCTACCAAGGAACTTGGCTACGGAAACCCCACACGGAGCTCCGCTATACGAACCGGCTCGACTTCTGGGGCGTCTCGCGCGTCAACAGCCTGGGCTTTCTCGACCGCGAACCGCCCAGCCCCGAACGCGCCGCGGCGGGCTGCCGTATCGCCTTCATCGGCGACTCCTTCGTCGAGGCAAAGGAAGTGCCTATCGCCCAAAAATCCCACGTCCGCCTCGAAGCGCTCGCCGCCGCCGCCCTGCCCCGTCTGAACGTTACGACGTCGGCCTTCGGCTACAACGGCATCGGCCAAATCCAGCAACTGCCCTACTACGACTTTGCCCGGCGCCTGCGCCCCAAACTGGTCGTGCTGGTTTTCGTCCACAACGACTTTCTCGACAACCATCCCCTGCTGCGTTCATTGGAGCGCGGGGTCGACCCGGACTACATACCCGAGATCCATGCGGCAAGGCGCCCCGACGGAAAAATCGAGCTGCGCCCTCCCCATCCTGACGCCGCGCAATTCACCCTGTCGCGCCCCCCGCCCGGCCCGCCGGACCCCTGGTACGTGCATATCCTGTGGCGAGCGGTCAAGTTCTCCTGGTTCGCACACTGGTTGGATGCGCAAATGTGCGTACATATTCCCGCTAACTGCGCAGGGAACCCCCTCAGATTGCCTTTGTGGGTGGAAACGCTGCGCCAACGCCCGCGCTATGCCGCGCTGCTCGAACGCTGGCCGCCGGTCACGCAGGAAAACATGGAACGAGTATTCGTGGAACAAGTATTCGCCGCAAACGATCCGCCGCCCATTTTCGAGGACGCCCTCGACTATACGTCCTTCGCTCTCGAGCAGTTCAAGCAGCGCGCCGACCGCGACGGCGCAGCGCTGGTCATCCTGGCCTCGCACACCGCGAAGATCCATGGTCCCCTCGTTTTCGAGCGGATGCGCGCCATGGCCGCGGCGCTCGATATCCCTGTCATCGATCAGGCCGACTACATCCTGCGTCAAGGCGCCGCGCTCAGCGATGCGCAATGGCTCCACGACGGCCACTGGAACGCCGACGGCCACCGCTGGGCCGCCGAAGCCCTGCTAGAATGGCTGCAGCAAAATCCGCAAGTCTGCGCGCCCGACTCGTGACCCATACCCCCCCCCCCCCCCCGCACAATCGAATCCGCCGCGCGCTGCGCCTGATCGCCTGGAATGCAGCACTGCTTGCCGCCGCTGCGGCGCTGATCGCGATCGCCGGCGAAACCTGGTTGCGGCGGCGGACCAAGCCGTTCTTGCTGACCTCTTTTCCCCCTGTAATTCGTTACCGAGGGACCTATCTCTGGAAACCCCACGCGGAGATCCACTATACGAACCAGCTCGACTTCTGGACCGTCTCGCGCGTCAACAGCCTGGGCTTTCTCGACCGCGAACCGCCCGCCCCCGAACGCGCCGCGGCAGGCTGCCGTATCGCCTTCATCGGCGACTCCTTCGTCGAGGCGCTGCAAGTGCCCATCGCCCAAAAATCCCACGTCCGCCTCGAAGCGCTCGCCGCCGCCGCCCTGCCCCGTCTGAACGTTACGACATCGGCCTTCGGCTTCAGTGACATCGGCCAAATCCATCAATTGGCCTACTACGACGACTTTGCCCGGCGCCGGCGCCCCAAA
Organism: Bryobacterales bacterium; assembly: GCA_965242705.1. Lineage (GTDB taxonomy): Bacteria > Acidobacteriota > Terriglobia > Bryobacterales > UBA6623 > CATQHP01. Next base: position 394,801 of record OZ251486.1, on the reverse strand, counting down.
TTGGTCGTGCTGGTCTTCGTCCCCAACGACTTTCTCGGCAACCATCCCCTGCTGCGTTCATTAAGTCGCGGTTTCGACCCGGACTACATACCCGAGATCCATGCGGCAAGGCGCCCCGACGGAAAAATCGAGCTGCGCCCTCCCCATCCTGACGCCGCGCAATTCACCTTGCCGCGCCCCCCGCCCGGCCCGCCGGACCCCTGGTACCTGCGCATCCTGTGGCGAGCGGCCAAGTTCTCCCGGTTCGCCCGCCGGCTGAGTGATCAAATATGCAAACTTGTTCCCGTTCACTGCACAGAGAACCCCCTGAAGTTGCCTTTCTGGGTGGAAACGCTGCGCCAGCGCCCGCGCTATGCCGCGCTGCTCGAACGCTGGCCGCCGATCAAGCTGCAAAACATGGAACAAGCATTCGTGGAACAAGTAATCGCCGCAAACGATCCGCCGCCCGTTTTCGAAGACGCCCTCGACTACACGGCCTTCGCCCTTGAACAGTTCAAGCAGCGCGCCGACCGCGACGGAGCGGCTCTGGTCATCCTGGCCGCGCACACCGCGAAGCTCCATGGCTCCCTCGTTTTCGAGCGGATGATCGCCATGGCTGCGGCGCTCGATATCCCCGTCATCGATCAGGCCGACTACATCCTGCGCCAAGGCGCCGCGCTCAGCGATGCGCAATGGCGCCACGACGGCCACTGGAACGCCGACGGCCACCGCTGGGCCGCCGAAGCCCTGTTAGAATGGCTGCAACAAAACCCGCAAGTCTGCGCGCCTGACCCGTGACCCCGCAACTCTCGACTCGTGCCCCCCCCCCCCCCCCCCCGCACAATCGAATCCGCCGCGCGCTGCGCCTGATCGCTTGGAATGCAGCACTGCTTGCCGCCGCTGCGGCGCTGATCGCGGTTGCCGGCGAAACTTGGCTCCGGCGGACCAAGCCGTTCATGGCCAGCTTTTTTCCCCCTGTAATTCGTTACCGAGGGACTTATCTCCGGAAACCCCACGCGGAGATCCGCTATACGAACCGGCTCGACTTCTGGACCGTCTCGCGCGTCAACAGCCTGGGCTTTCTCGACCGCGAACCGCACAGCCCCGAACGCGCCGCGGCGGGCTGCCATATCGCCTTCATCGGCGACTCCTTCGTCGAGGCGATGGAAGTGCCTATCGCCCGAAAATCCCACGTCCGCCTCGAAGCGCTCGCCGCCGCCGCGCTACCCCGTCTGAATGTTACGACATCGGCCTTCGGCCACAGAAGCCACGGCCAAATCCAGCAACTGCCCTACTACGACGACTTTGCCCGGCGCCTGCGCCCCAAACTGGTCGTGCTGGTCTTCGTCCCCAACGACTTTCTCGACAACCATCCCCTGCTGCGTTCATTGGGTGGTTTCGACCCGGACTACGTACCCGAGATCCATGCGGCAAGGCGCCCCGACGGAAAAATCGAGCTGCGCCCTCCCCATCCTGACGCCGCGCAATTCACCTTGCCGCGCCCCCCGCCCGGCCCGCCGGACCCCTGGTACGTACATATCCTGTGGCGAGCGGTCAAGTTCTCCTGGTTCGCCCGCCGGCTGGATGCGCAAATGTGCGTACATATTCCCGCTAATTGCGCAACGAACCCCCGCAAGCTGCCTTTCTGGGTGGAAACGCTGCGCCAACGTCCGCGCTATGCCGCGCTGCTCGCAGACTGGCGGCCGACCACGCGGGAAGACCTTTACTGGATGTTCTCGGAAAGCAGCCTGCCGCCCGTTTTCGAGGACGCCCTCGACTATACGGCCTTCGCCCTCGAGCAGTTCAAGCAGCGCGCCGACCGCGGCGGCAGCGCGCTGGTCATCCTGGCCTCGCACCTCACGAAGATCCAAGGCTCCCTCGTTTTCGAGCGGATGAGCGCCATGGCTGCGGCGCTGGGCATTCCCGTCATCGATCAGGCCGACTACATCCTGCGCCAAGGCGCCGCGCTCAGCGATGCGCACTGGCGCCACGATTTCCACTGGAACGCCGACGGCCACCGCTGGGCCGCCGAAGCCCTGCTAGAATGGCTGCAACAAAATCCGCAAGTCTGCGCGCCCGACCCGTGATCCATGCCCCCCAATCGAATCCGCCGCGCGCTGCGCCTGATCGCCTGGAATGCAGCACTGCTTGCCGCCGCTGCGGCGCTGATCGCGGTTGCCGGCGAAACCTGGTTGCGGCGGACCAAGCCGTTCATGACGAACTCTTTTCCCCCTGAAGAAATTCGTTACAGAGGGGCTTATCTCCGGAAACCCCACACGGAGATCCGCTATACGAACCGGCTCGACTTCTGGGCCGTCTCGCGCGCCAACAGCCTGGGCTTTCTCGACCGCGAACCGCCCAGCCCCGAACGCGCCGCGGCGGGCTGCCATATCGCCTTCATCGGCGACTCCTTCGTCGAGGCAAAGGACGTGCCCATCGCCCAAAAATCCCACGTCCGCCTCGAAGCGCTCGCCGCCGCCGCCCTGCCCCGTCTGAACGTTACGACGTCGGCCTTCGGCTACAACGGCATCGGCCAAATCCATCAACTGCCCTACTACGACGACTTTGCCCGGCGCTTGCGCCCCAAACTGGTCGTGCAGGTTTTCGTCCACAACGACTTTCTCGACAACCATCCCCTGCTGCATTCATTGGAGCGCGGTTTCGACCCGGACTACATACCCGAGATCCATGCGGCAAGGCGCCCCGACGGAAAAATCGAGCTGCGCCCTCCCCATCCTGACGCCGCGCAATTCACCCTGCCGCGCCCCCCGCCCGGCCCGCCGGACCCCTGGTACGTACATATCCTGTGGCGAGCGGTCAAGTTCTCCTGGTTCGCACGCTGGCTGGATGCGCAAATGTGCTTGCATATTCCCGCTAACTGCGCAGGGAACCCCCTCAGATTGCCTTTGTGGGTGGAAACGCTGCGCCAACGCCCGCGCTATGCCGCGCTGCTTGCAGACTGGCCGCCGGTCACGCAGCAAAACATGCACCAAGTATTCGTGGAACAAGTATTCACCGCAAACGATCCGCTGCCCGTTTTCGAGGACGCCCTCGACTACACGGCCTTCGCCCTCGAACAGTTCAAGCAGCGCGCCGACCGCGACGGAGCGGCTCTGGTCATCCTGGCCTCGCACACCGCGAAGCTCCGCGGTCCCCTCGTTTTCGAGCGGATGAGCGCCATGGCCGCGGCGCTGGGCATTCCCGTCATCGATCAGACCGACTACATCCTGCGCCAAGGCGCCGCGCTCAGCGATGCGCAATGGCGCCACGATTTCCACTGGAACGCCGACGGCCACCGCTGGGCCGCCGAAGCCCTCTTAGAATGGCTGCAGCAAAACCCGCAAGTCTGCGCGCCCGACCCGTGACCCATGCCCCACACACACAATCGACTCCGTCGCGCGCTGCGCCTGATCGCCTGGAATGCAGCACTGCTTGCCGCCGCTGCGGCGCTGATCGCGATCGCCGGCGAGGCTTGGCTCCGGCGGACCAAGCCGTTCATGGCCAGCTTTTTTCCCCCTGTAATTCGTTACCGAGGGACCTATCTCTGGAAACCCCACACGGAGATCCGTTATACGAACCGGCTCAACTTCTGGGCTGTCTCGCGCGTCAACAGCCTGGGTTTTCTCGACCGCGAACCGCCCAGCCCCGAACGCGCCGCGGCAGGCTGCCGTATCGCCTTCATCGGCGACTCCTTCGTCGAGGCAAAGGAAGTGCCTATCGCCCAAAAATCCCACGTCCGCCTCGAAGCGCTCGCCGCCGCCGCCCTGCCCCGTCTGAACGTTGCGGCATCGGCCTTCAGCCGCAGCGGCATCGGCCAAATCCATCAACTGCCCTACTACGACGACTTTGCCCGTCGCCTGCGCCCCAAACTGGTCGTGCAGGTTTTCGTCCACAACGACTTTCTCGACAACCACCCCCTGCTGCGTTCATTGATTCACGGTTTCGACCCGGACTACATACCCGAGATCCATGCGGCAAGGCGCCCCGACGGAAAGATCGAGCTGCGCCCTCCCCATCCTGACGCCGCGCAATTCACCTTGCCGAGCCCCCCGCCCGGCCCGCCGGACCCCCTGTACCTGCGCATCCTGTGGCGAGCGGCCAAGTTCTCCTGGTTCGCCCGCTGGCTGAGTAATCCAATATGCAAACTTGTTCCCGTTCACTGTACAGAGAACCCTCTCAAGTTTCCTCTCTGGGTGGAAACGCTGCGCCAACGCCCGCGCTATGCCGCGCTGCTCGAACGCTGGCCGCCGGTCGGGCGGTACGACATGCACCAAGTATTCGCCGCACGCGATCTGCCGCCCGCCTTCGAGGACGCCCTCGACTACACGGTCTTCGCCCTCGAGCAATTCAAGCAGCGCGCCGACCGCGACGGAGCGGCTCTGGTCATCCTGGCCTCGCACACCGCGAAGCTCCATGGAAACCGCATCTTCGACCGACTCAACGCCATGGCTGCGGCGCTCGATATCCCCGTCATCGATCAGGCCGACTACATCCTGCGCCAAGGCGCCGCGCTCAGCGATGCGCAATTGCCCCGCGACGGCCACTGGAACGCCGACGGCCACCGCTGGGCCGCCGAAGCCCTGTTAGAATGGCTGCAGCAAAATCCGCAAGTCTGCGCGCCCGACCCGTGACCCTCAACTCGTGACTCGTGACCCATACCCCCCCCCCCCCCGCAATCGAATCCGCCGCGCGCTGCGCCTGATCGCCTGGAATGCAGCACTGCTTGCCGCCGCTGCGGCGCTGATCGCGGTTGCCGGCGAAACCTGGTTGCGGCGGACCAAGCCGTTCATGACGACCTCTTTTCCCCCTGTAGTCAGCTACCAAGGAACCGGGCTCTGGAAACCCCACGCGGAGATCCGCTATACGAACCGGCTCGACTTCTGGACCGTCTCGCGCGTCAACAGCCTGGGCTTTCTCGACCGCGAACCGCCCAGCTCCGAACGCGCCGCGGCAGGCTGCCGTATCGCCTTCATCGGCGACTCCTTCGTCGAGGCGATGGAAGTGCCCATCGCCCAAAAATCCCACGTCCGCCTCGAAGCGCTCGCCGCCGCCGCCCTGCCCCGTCTGAACGTTGCGACATCGGCCTTCGGTCATATGCGCATCGGCCAAATCCAGCAACTGCCCTACTATGACTTTGCCCGGCGCCTGCGCCCCAAACTGGTCGTGCTGGTCTTCGTCCACAACGACTTTCTCGACAACCATCCCCTGCTGCGTTCATTGAATCGCGGTTTCGACCCGGACTACATACCCGAGATCCATGCGGCAAGGCGCCCCGACGGAAAAATCGAGCTGCGCCCTCCCCATCCTGACGCCGCGCAATTCACCTTGCCGCGCCCCCCGCCCGGCGGCGCGCCGGACCCCTGGTACGTGCATATCCTGTGGCGAGCGGTCAAGTTCTCCTGGTTCGCACACTGGTTGGATGCGCAAATGTGCGTACATATTCCCGCTAACTGCGTAGGGAACCCCCGCAAGCTGTCTTTCTGGGTGGAAACGCTGCGCCAACGCCCGCGCTATGCCGCGCTGCTCGAACGCTGGCCGCCGATCAAGCTGCTTGCGGACTGGCCGCCGATCAAGCAGTTGAACATGCACCAAGTATTCGCCTCAAGCGATCTGCCGCCCGCCTTCGAGGACGCCCTCGACTACATGGCCTTCGCCCTCGAGCAATTCAAACGGCGCGCCGACCGCGACGGCGCAGCGCTGGTCATCCTGGCTTCGCACCTCATGAAGCTCCATGGCCCCCTCGCTTTCGATCGAATGAGCGACATGGCTGCGGCGCTCGATATCCCCGTCATCGATCAGACCGACTACATCCTGCGCCAAGGCGCCGCGCTCCGCGATGCGCAATGGCGCCACGATTTCCACTGGAACGCCGACGGCCACCGCTGGGCCGCCGAAGCCCTGCTCGAATGGCTGCAACAAAATCAGGACGTCTGCGCAGACGCGCAAAGCGCGCGCCCGCTCGACCCGTGACCCGCCGACCCGCGGCCGCCGCGCAAAGCGCGTCCCGCCATGCGAAAATAAACCGCATGGAGTTCGAGCGCAGTTGCTTTCACAGTCCGATTGGCGGCATCCATCTGTTGGCAAGCCGCGACGGGCTGGCCGCGGCGTTTTTCGATGCGCAGGCCGCCGACATGGAGCGCCGGTTTCCCTTGCAAAACCGACGGCCGGCGAACGGCAACCTCTGGCTGCCGCGGGCCGAGGCGTTCCTCAAATGCTATTTCGCGGGAGACTTCGCGCCTCCCCGCGTGGCGCTGACGCCGAGCGGAACGCCCTTTCAACAGCAGGTCCGCCGCCTGCTCGAAACCATCCCCCCCGGAGAAACGCGCGCCTACGGCGAGCTCGCCGGCCGGCTGGGCAGCCCGGGCGGCAGCCGCGCCGTCGGCGCGGCGGTCGGCCGCAACCCCCTCTCGATCTTCGTGCCCTGCCACCGCGTCATCGGCGCGGCGGGCAAACTGACCGGCTACGCGGGCGGCATCGAGCGCAAGCGCTTCCTGCTCGAGCACGAACGGACGGCGGCGGCGCCCGGCCAAACCGCCGAACCCGCCGTCCCTCGACTAAAATAAAGGCGTGCTTCGCGCGGCGATCCCGGCGGCGGCAGCGGCGGCGGTTCTCCTGCCGGCCCAGCAGTTCTTCCCTCTCGAAGCCGTCGAAGCCGGCATGAAGGCGGTCGGCCGCACGGTTTTCGCCGGAACGCGCATCGAGGAATTCGACGTCGAAATCCTCGGCGTACTGGAAAACGTCGGCCCGAAACAGTCGCTGATCGTCGGGCGGCTGGCGGGCGGCCCCCTGCAGAAAATCGGCGTGCCCGCGGGCATGAGCGGCAGCCCGGTGTACATCGACGGCAAACTCGCCGGAGCCGTGGCCTTCACCTTCCCTTTCGCCACCGAGCCGCTGGCGGGCATCCGGCCGATCGCGCAAATGGTCGCCGGTTTCGACGAGCCGGCGAGCGCCGCGCGGGCCGCGCCGCTCGACCTGCTCGCCGAGTTGCGCGAAACGCTCGGCATCGAATCCCCGTCCGCCGACCCCGCCGCCGCCGCAACGGACTTCCTGCCCATCGCAACGCCGGTGTCGCTGGCCGGGGTCAGCGCGCGCGCAGCCGAAGTCTTCGCCCCGCGGCTGCGCAGCCTCGGGCTGCGCCCCGTGCAGGGCGCGGGCGGAGGACTGCGCGAAGACCCGGATGGGCCGATCGAGCCGGGATCGATGATCGCCGTCGGACTCATCCGCGGCGACCTGCAGGTCAACGCCTCGGGAACGGTCACGCACGTTGACGGCAAGCGCCTGTTCGCCTTCGGCCACCGCTTCCTGTCGAGCGGCGGAGTCGAGTTGCCGATGATGCGCGCCTCGGTTCTCGCCCTCGTGCCCAGCCTCGAAAATTCGTTCAAGCTCAGCGGCGCCGGCGGCCCCGTCGGCAAGATTTTTCTCGACCGCGAGACGGGCGTCGCCGGCGAACTCGGCGCCGAGCCCGATCTCGTCCCCTGCGTCATCCGCCTGCGCGCCGCGGACGGCGAAACCCATGCCTACAATCTGGAACTGGCGCGCGATGCGCAGCTTACGCCCTTCCTGCTGCAACTCGCCGTATTCTCGGCGATCGACGCCACGCAGCGGACGCTGGGCCCCCTGACCGCCGCCGTCAAGGGAACCGTGCGCTTCGCAGACGGCCTGCCCGATCTCGTTCTCGACGATATCTACGCCGGCGCCGCCGGCGTGGGCGCCGCGGCGGCGCTGGGAACCGCCGTTCCGGCGGCGTTCCTCCTGCAAAGCGGCTTCGCCGGCCTGCGCGCCGCCTCCATCGATGTCGCCGTCGAAACCGCCGCGCAAGACCGCTACAGCGAGATCGTGCGCGCCTGGGCGTCGCCGGCGGCGGCGCGCCCGGGCGATACCGTCGAAATCGCCGTCGTGCTGAAAGGCCCCGACGGCAGGGAAACGCAGCGCAGTTTCCGCTGGCCCGTTCCGCTTTCCATGCCGCCGGGCGCGGTCCATGCCGCCGCGTCCGACGCCGCCTCGCTGAACTTCCTCGAATGGAAGGGGCTGCTCGCCGGACGCAAATCGCGCGGCCCGGCCGAGTTGATCCGCCTGGTCAACCGGTTGCGCCGCAGCGACCGCGCCTACGTCCGCGTCTGGCGGCAAAAACAATCGCTGTGGGTGCAGTCCGAGCGCCTGCCCTCGCCCCCGGCGTCGCTGCGGGCGGTCTTGTCCACGGCTGAAGGGCGCGGCGCGGGCGCGGCCCAAGACCTCTCCCTGACGCTGGCCGAAGCCGTCGTCGGCGAGTTCGACAGCCTCGTCCGCGGCCGCGTCGATCTGCAATTCACGGTGACTCAAAATTGAAGCTGCGCCCGGCTGCCGCCATCGGACTCCTCATCGCCGCCGCGGCGGTTCCCGGCGGCCCGCTGCGCGCTTCTTCGACCCGCGTCTGGGAGCTCGCCGACTATGCCGACTTCCTCAGCGGCAAGTTCGAAAGCATCGCGCTCGACCGCGAAGGCCGCCTGCGCCCCGCCCCCGCCCTGTCCACGCTCTGCAAAACCGATCAGTCGGTTATCTGGTCGATCGTCGAAGACGCCGACGGCGCCGTCTATTTCGGCACGGGGCATCAGGGCGCCGTTTTCTCGGTTGCCGGGCAAGGCGCCGGAGAAAACAGGGCGAAGCAAATCTGGAAAGCGCCGGAAATCGAGGTGTTCGCCCTGGCCCTGGGGCCGGACGGCCGCCTGTACGCCGGCGCGTCGCCCAACGGGAAGGTCTATCGCCTGGAAAAATCCGGCAAGGCCGAACCGTTCTTCGACCCGGGCGAAACCTATATCTGGTCGCTCGCGTTCGATCGCGAAGGCGGGCTGCTGGTCGGTACCGGCGGCAAGGGGAAAATCTACCGCGTCGATGCGCAAGGCAAAGGCGAGCTTTGGTTCGACTCCGGGCAGCGCCACGTGATGAGCCTGGCGCTCGACGCGCAGGGCCGGCTGCTGGCGGGAACCGACCCGGCGGGCGTCCTCTACCGCGTCGAAAGCCGCGGGCGCGCTTTCGCTCTCTACGATTCCGATCTGCCGGAAATCCGTTCCATCGCCGCCGCGCGGGACGGCGCGATCTACTTCGCCGCCATGGGCGGCGGCATCGACCGCGTGCTGCAAAACGTCAAGGCCGCGGCCGCGGCGCAACAAGCCGCGGCGCAGGCCGCGCCGGCGGTCAAGGCCGGAACCGCGCCCGCGCCGGCCGCCGCGGCGCAGACTTCGGCAACCGTCAGCTTCGCCCAACCGACGGTAAGCTACGGCCTCGAACGCGCCGCGGTGCTGCGGCTGCAGCCGGGCCGCGCGGTCGAGAAACTCTGGTCTTCGACCCAGGAAAACGTCCTCGGCCTCCTGCTCAAAGACCCCCAAGGCGCGCAAGCGCTCTTCGCCGGCGGCCAAGGCGGACGGATCTACGAAATCGACCCGCAGCGGCGGCTCAGCATCGCCGCGCAGACCAACCGCCCGCAAATCACCGCCATGCTGCGCGCCGCCCGCGGCGTGCTGCTCGGCTCGGCGCACGGAGGCGACCTGCTGCGCCTGGCCGACGAGCCGGCCCAAAGCGGAGTCTTCGAAACGGCTGTCCACGACAGCGGCGGCGTGTCGCGCTGGGGCCGGCTCAGTTGGCGGGGCGCGGCGCCCGAGGGGGCGGCGATCGCCGTGCGTACGCGCAGCGGAAACTCCTACCGGCCCGATGCCGCATGGAGCCCCTGGTCCGAACCCGTCAGCGCAGCCGAAGGCGCCGCGATCGCTTCGCCGGACGCGCGGTTCATCCAGTGGCGGGCGACCCTCGCGGGCGCCGCCGCGCTCGACTCCGTGCGCCTGACCTACCTGCCGCAAAACTCCCGCCCGGTGGTGGCGGCGGTCAGCGTATTGCCCGAAACCGCCGCAGCCGGCGCCGCGGACGGCGCGAAGTCCGCCGCGGCCGATACGACAAGCAGCTACAGCATCACCGTTACGGCCTCCGGGGACGCCTCCGCCCCCGTCAGCAGCACGAAAGCCCTGGAACTGGGGCGCGGCTCGCAGCGCAAGCTGGCTGTAAGCTGGAAAGCCGAAGACCCCGACGGCGACGCCTTGCGCGCCGCGGTCGCCTTCCGCGGCGAAGGCGAAACCGCTTGGAAAACCATCGAGCGCGGCATCGACGCGGCCAAGCTGACCATCGACGGCGACGCGCTGGCCGACGGGCGCTACCGCTTCCGCGTCATCGTCGATGACGGCGGCGTCAACCCGGCGGACCGCGCCTTGAGCGGCGAAAAAATCAGCGGCCCGGTGGTCATCGACCATACGCCGCCCCGCATCCGCTTGGCCGCGGAGCAGACGGGCGCAGGCATCCGCTTCGAAGCGTCCGACGCAACCTCCGGCCTGCGCAGCGCCGAGTACGCCGTCGACGCGGGCGAATGGCGTCCGCTGAACGCCGATGACGGCGTGATCGACTCCCAAACGGAATCGTTCACCGTCAAGCTGAGCGGCCCGCCGGGCCAAGCCGAGCGCCTGATCGTGCTGCGCGTCCGCGACCGCGCCGGCAACGCCGGCTTGGGCAAGAAGCTGCTCCGGCAATGATCCCCCCCCATCGACTCCGCCGCGCGCTGCGCCTGATCGCCTGGAATGCAGCACTGCTTGCCGCCGCTGCGGCGCTGATCGCGGTTGCCGGCGAAACCTGGTTGCGGCGGACCAAGCCGTTCATGGCCCTCTCTTTTCCCCCTGGAGTCAGCTACCAAGGAACCTGGCTCCGGAAACCCCACGCGGAGATCCGCTATACGAACCGGCTCGACTACTGGGCCGTTTCGCGCGCCAACAGCCTGGGCTTTCTCGACCGCGAACCGCCCAGCCCCGAACGCGCCGCGGCGGGCTGCCATATCGCCTTCATCGGCGACTCCTTCGTCGAGGCAAAGGACGTGCCCATCGCCCAAAAATCCCACGTCCGCCTCGAAGCGCTCGCCGCCGCCGCCCTGCCCCGTCTGAACGTTACGACCTCGGCTTTCGGCTACAGCGGCAACGGCCAAATCCAGCAACTGCCCTACTACGACTTTGCCCGGCGCTTGCGCCCCAAACTGGTCGTGCAGGTCTTCGTTGACAACGACTTTCTCGACAACTCTCCCCTGCTGCATTCATTGGATCGCGATTTCGACCCGGACTACATACCCGAGATCCATGCGGCAAGGCGCCCCGACGGAAAAATCGAGCTGCGCCCTCCCCATCCTGACGCCGCGCAATTCACCTTGCCGCGCCCCCCGCCCGGCGCGCCGGACCCCTGGTACGTGCATATCCTGTGGCGAGCGGTCAAGTTCTCCTGGTTCGCCCGCTGGCTGGATGCGCAAATGTGCTTGCATATTCCCGCTAACTGCGCACCGAACCCCCGCAAGCTGCCTTTCTGGGTGGAAACGCTGCGCCAACGCCCGCGCTATGCCGCGCTGCTCGAACGCTGGCCGCCGATCAAGCTGCTGAACATGCACCAAGTATTCGCCGCAAGCGATCTGCCGCCCGCCTTCGAGGACGCCCTCGACTACACGGCCTTCGCCCTCGAGCAATTCAAGCAGCGCGCCGACCGCGACGGAGCGGCTCTGGTCATCCTGGCCACGCACACAGCGAAGCTCCACGGCCCCCTCGTTTTCGAGCGGATGAGCGCCATGGCTGCGGCGCTCGATATCCCCGTCATCGATCAGACCGACTACATCCTGCGCCAAGGCGCCGCGCTCAGCGATGCGCAATGGCGCCACGATTTCCACTGGAACGCCGACGGCCACCGCTGGGCCGCCGAAGCCCTCTTAGAATGGCTGCAACAAAACCCGCAAGTCTGCGCGCCCGACCCGTGACCCATACCCCCCTCCCCCCGCACAATTGGCTCCGCCGCGCGCTGCGCCTGATCGCCTGGAATGCAGCACTGCTTGCCGCCGCTGCGGCGATGATCGCGATCGCCGGCGAGACTTGGTTGCGGCGGACCAAGCCGTTCATGACGACATCTTTTCCCCCTGTAATGCCTTACCGAGGAACCTATATCTGGAAACCGCACACGGAGATCCGCCATACGAACCGGCTCGACTTCTGGACCGTCTCGCGCGCCAACAGCCTGGGCTTTCTCGACCGCGAACCGCCCAGACCCGAACGCGCCGCGGCGGGCTGCCGTATCGCCTTCATCGGCGACTCCTTCGTCGAGGCAAAGGACGTGCCCATCGCCCAAAAATCCCACGTCCGCCTCGAAGCGCTCGCCGCCGCCGCCCTGCCCCGTCTGAACGTTACGGCATCGGCCTTCGGCCACAGCGGCCTCGGCCAAATCCATCAACTGCCCTACTGGGACTTTGCCCGGCGCTTGCGCCCCAAACTGGTCGTGCTGGTTTTCGTCCGCAACGACTTTCTCGACAACCATCCCCTGCTGCGTTCATTGAGTCGCGGTTTCGACCCGGACTACATACCCGAGATCCATGCGGCAAGGCGCCCCGACGGAAAAATCGAGCTGCGCCCTCCCCATCCTGACGCCGCGCAATTCACCTTGCCGCGCCCCCCGCCCGGCGCGCCGGACCCCTGGTACCTGCGCATCCTGTGGCGAGCGGCCAAGTTCTCTTGGTTCGCCCGCCGGCTGGATGCGCAAATGTGCGTACATATTCCCGCTAACTGCGCACCGAACCCCCGCAAGCTGCCTTTCTGGGTGGAAACGCTGCGCCAACGCCCGCGCTATGCCGCGCTGCTCGAACGCTGGCCGCCGATCGAGCTGCTGAACATGCACCAAGTATTCGCCGCAAGCGATCTGCCGCCCGCCTTCGAGGACGCCCTCGACTACACGGCCTTCGCCCTCGAGCAATTCAAACAGCGCGCCGACCGCGACGGAGCGGCGCTGGTCATCCTGGCCGCGCACACCGCGAAGCTCCACGGTCCCCTCGTTTTCGAGCGGATGAGCGCCATGGCCGCGGCGCTCGATATCCCCGTCATCGATCAGGCCGACTACATCCTGCGTCAAGGCGCCGCGCTCAGCGACGCGCAATGGCGCCACGATTTCCACTGGAACGCCGACGGCCACCGCTGGGCCGCCGAAGCCCTGCTGGAATGGCTGCAACAAAATCAGGACGTCTGCGCCGCCGCGCAAAACGCGCGCCCGACCCGCGGCCCGTGACCCGCCGACCCGCGGCCGCGCGCAAAGCGCGCTGTGCCATAATCAATCGCCATGCGCGCCGGCAACGTCCGACGAGAGGTGCTCTTCGGGCTGTTTCTGCTTTCCACCATTACCTACCTCGACAGGGTCTGCATCAATTCCGCCGGGCCGGAAATGCAGCGCGATCTCGGGCTTTCGACGACTCAATGGGGTTACGTGGTCAGCGCCTTCCTGCTGACCTACGGCGCGTTCGAAGTGCCCGGCGGCTGGCTGGGCGACCGTTTCGGGCCGCGCCTCATCCTGACCCGCATCGTGGTCTGGTGGTCGGTCTTCACGGCGTTGACCGGCGCGGTGCGCGGCTACGCCTCGCTGCTGATCGTGCGCGCCCTGTTCGGCGCGGGTGAAGCCGGCGCTTATCCCAACGCCTCTTGCGTCGTCTCGCGCTGGTTCCCGCCGCGGGAGCGCGGCCGGGCGCAGGGCGTCGTCTGGATGGCCGGCCGCATCGGCGGGGCGCTCTCGCCCTTCCTCGTCTATCCGCTGATCGCGCGGTGGGGCTGGCGCAGCGTCTTCTACGCCTTCAGCGCGCCCGGCATCGTCTGGGCCGTCTGGTGGCGGCGCAGCTTCCGCGACTACCCGCGCGACAACCCCCGCGTCAGCGAAGCCGAGCAAAACCTGATCGGCCCGCCGCCCGCCCGCGTCTCCCGTCTGCCGCTCGGCGCGCTGCTCAAGAGCGGCAACTTCTGGGCCATCCTCGGCGCGTACCATTTCTTCGCCTACGCCTCGAACTGGTATCTCTTCTGGACGGCAAGCTACCTCGCCTCCGAAAAGGGCTGGCGGAAATCCGAACTCGCCGCCTATACCGCCCTGCCTTTCCTGCTGGCCGCCTGCGCCGACTGGGCGGGCGGCTCGCTGAGCGACCGGCTCGCCGGCAAGATCGGCCTCAAGTGGGGGCGGCGCATCGTCGGCATGGCCGGCGCGGGAACCGCCGGAGCGCTGATCCTGCTTTCGCTGGCCGTCGAAGACCGCGCGGCCGCCAGCCTGCTGCTGGCGTTGGGCTTCGCCGCCTCGGACTTCATGCTGCCGGCAAGCTGGGCGGTCTGCGTCGACGTCGGCCGCGAAGCCTCCGGCTCGGTCAGCGGCGCCATGAACACGGCGGGGCAAATCGGCGGCGCGGCGATGAGCATCGGCTACGGGTCTCTGGTTGAAACCTACGGCTGGAACGTCCCCTTGGCGCTGATCGCCTCGCTGTCGTTCGTTTCGGCGCTGTGCTGGCTCAAGATCGACCCGACCAAGCCGCTGCTGCCCGCGGAGAGCGAGGCATGACCGTTTCCGCGCGAAAGCCGCCGGCAATCCGCCCATGGGCCGCGGCGCTTGCGGCGGCCGCGGCGCTCGCGGCGGCCTGCGGCGGAAATGAGCCGGACAGCCGGCCGAACATCATCTTGATCCTGACCGACGATCAGGGCTACGGCGATGTCGGCGTCCACGGCAACGAGCGCATCCGCACGCCCAACCTCGACCGCTTCGCCCGCGAAGGCATCGAGATGACGCGCTTCTACGTCAGCCCCGTCTGCGCGCCGACGCGGGCGAGCCTGATGACCGGGCGCTACTACTACCGCACCGGCGTGATCCATACCTCCCGCGGCGGCGCGAAAATGCACGGCGGCGAAACAACCCTGGCCGAGCGCCTGCGCGCCGCCGGATACCGCACCGGCATCTTCGGCAAATGGCATCTCGGCGACAACTATCCGCTGCGGCCGATGGACCAGGGCTTCGAGGAATCGCTGACGCACAAGGCCGGCGGCATCGACCAGAACCCGAACCCCGAAACCAACGATTATTTCGACGACGAAGTCGTACATAACGGCGCGCCGGTCCGGCTGCAAGGCTACTGCACCGACGCCTTTTTCGACGCGGCCGCCGCCTTCGCCGAAGCGGAAGACCCGCGGCCGTTTTTCATCTACCTGCCGACCAACGCGCCGCATACGCCGCTGCTCGTCGCCGAAAAGTACTGGCGACCTTACGCCGAGCGCGGACTCGACGAAACGACGGCCAGGGTTTACGGCATGGTCGAAAACATCGACGACAACCTGGGCCGCCTGCTGGCGGCGCTCGAAAGCAAAGGCCGCCGCGCCGACACGCTGATCGTTTTCCTCAGCGACAACGGGCCGCAGCAAGAGCGCTACGCGGCCGGCCTGCGCGGGCGCAAGTCGATGGTTTACGAGGGCGGCATCCGCGCGTTGAGCTTCTGGCAGTGGCCGCGCCGTTGGAGCGGCCCGAAACGGGAGCCGCGCCCCGCCGCCCACATCGACGTCGCCCCCACGCTGCTCGCCGCGGCCGGAGCGCAGCCGCCCGAGAAACCGGCGTTCGACGGCGAGAACCTGCTGCCGCTGCTCGACGGCGCCGCCGGCCCGCCCGAGCGCAAGCTGTTTTTCCAGTGCCATCGAGGGCTGACGCCGACGCTTTACCGCAACGCCGCGGTCGTCGCCGAGCGCTACAAGCTGGCCATGAACCCGCGCGCGTTCAGCGATGCGGACTGGGACCCCGGCGCCGCGCTCCCGCCGGCGCTCTACGACCTCGCCGAAGACCCGGGCGAGCAGCGCGACCTTGCCGCGGCGCATCCCCAAATCGTTGCCGATCTCAAGTCCGCTTACGAAACCTGGTTCGCCGATGCGCGGGACTCAAGGGGGTTCGCGCCCGGCGTCATCCATCTCGGTTCGGACAAGGAAAACCCCGTCCTGTTGAGCCGCTATCAGGACTCAACCTACGTGGACGGCAAGCCGACGACCTGGTCGGTGTTCGTCGAACGCGCCGGAACCTACGAATTCGAAGTCCGCGCCGAGCAAACCCCGGCCGAGGAAATGCGCCTGCGCATCGACGGCCCCGGCGGCGGCCCCATCGGCGGCAACGAATGGGCGCAGCCGCTGCAACCGGGCGAAACGCGGGCCGAGTTCGACTTGCCCGCCGGCCCGGCGCAAATCGACGTCTGGGTGCAGGCTCGGGGCAAGCCGCGCAAGCTGACCGCGGACAACAGCCGCGAAGGGAACGTGATCGTCCGTTATCCGGGACGTTAGGGAAGGGGGGCCGCGCCGCGGGGGTCAGGGATTGAGGGGTTAGGGGGAACCGCACGGCTTCAGTGAAGAAAGAGCTGAACGCATCCGGTCGATTTTCGGCGGCAAGGCGTCGAAAATAAGTGATCTCAGGCGATCATTGGCGAGCAAGGTGAACAATCCATGCATGAAGCGCTTCTTTTCGTTCCATGAACCCCGTCATGCTTGACGGTTGCGCCGTGCTTGTGATTCGGGTGGTGAGCCGGGCGGCTGCGCCTGTTTGCGTGGAGTTTCCTTGGCCGGGGCTGCGCCCGCTTGCGCGGCGCTCACTTCGCCGCCGCGGCGCGCGGCAGCGGCAATTTCGCGCCGACCGATTCCAGATGCCGCTGCAGATCCTGCCGCAGCTCGCGCAGTTTTTCCGGTTCCCGCTCGGCCAAGTCGGTCGTTTCCGACAGGTCGGCGGCCAGATCGTACAGTTCCGTCCGCGGCGGATCGTAAAACTCGATCAGCTTCCATTTTCCCCTGCGCACGACCGAATAGGGGTCGTGGCCCGGCCCGTGCCGGTAGTGCGGAAAGTGCCAGTAGAGCGAGCGCTCGGGCAGCGTCCCGCCGCGCAATGCCGGCGTCAGATCGAGGCCGTCTGAGGCGCGGTCGAGCGGCGGGCGCGTACCCAGCGCGGCGGCGAGCGTCGGCATCAGGTCCACGCTGATGACCGGCTCCGCCGAAACCGCCCCCGGCGGGGTCACGCCGGGCAGGCGGACGATCCACGGCGTGCGCAGGCCGCCCTCGTAGGCGTAACCCTTGCCGCTGCGCAGCGGAGCGTTCTCCGTCGGCCGGCCGCCGCGGTCGAGGCCGCCGTTGTCGCCGGTAAAAACGACCATGGTGCGCTCGGTCAGATCGTTGCGCTCGAGCGCGTCGAGTATTTTCCCCATCGCTTCATCCACGCTATGCACCATCGCCGCGTAGGCGGCGTCGTCCTGCCCCTTGCCGTCGCGGAGCTTCTCGTACCGCGCCTCGACGTCCGCTTTCGCCTGAATCGGCGTATGCACCGCGTAATGCGCGACGTAAAGCAGGAAAGGCCCCGCCCTGTTGCGGTCGATGAAGGCCGCGGCCTCGTCGGCTTCGCGGTCGGTAAGGTATTCGCCCGGCGCGCGCGGCGCCAGCGTGGGAATGCCCATCGGCAGCCACTGCGGAACGGCGTAGGGGTCGAAATAGGAAGGCGGCTGACCGTAATCCCATCCGCCGTAGTTTTCATCGAACCCCTGATCGGTCGGCAGCCAACCCTTGCCGCCGAGGTGCCATTTGCCGACGTAGGCGCTGCGGTAGCCGAGCGGCTTGACCATTTCCGCAAGCGTGATTTCAGCGTGCGGCAGCGCCTGCCGGTTGACCGGCGTGATCCGCTTGCGCCGCGCATCCGCCGGCCGGTGGTAGCCGTTGCGTTCGCGGACGTTCGGCCATTGGCGGCCTTGAAGCTGGAACTCCGCCCGAATCCAGTCGGTGACGCCCAGGCGGGCGGGCGAGCGCCCCGTCATCAGCGCGGCGCGGGTCGGCGAACAGACCGCGCAGGAGGCGTACCCGTCGGTAAAGCGCATGCCGCCGGCGGCGAGCCTGTCGATGTTGGGCGTGCGGTAGAAGTCCGACCCTTGGCAGCCCAGGTCTTTCCAGCCGAGATCGTCCACCAGCACGACGATGACGTTGAGCGGCGGCGCGCCCGGCGCGGCAACCGCGAAAACCGCAAGGCAGGCGAGAAAGGCGAGATACAGGGCAAACCGCGTCATGGCTTCGACTCCGATTCCGACTCTATTTTGCCTCTATTTTGCGCCGCGCCGGCCCTGGTCCGCGCCGTACAGCCGCCGATACATCTCCCGATGGCGGATGACCGATTGCACGTAGCCGCGCGTTTCGCTGAACGGGATGGTCTCGGCAAACTCGCCGGGCTCGTCGAATTCGCCGAAAGGAAGCCACTGCTCGACGCGGCGCTCGCCGGCGTTGTAGCCGGCCAGAGCGTATTCGAGGTTCCATTCGAAGCGGTCGAGGACTTCCTTCAGATGAAACGTGCCCAGCCGCAGGCTGATATCCGGCTGGGTCAGCTTGCGGCGGGCGAAGTTGGGAATGCCCAGGCGCCGGAAAAGCTGCGCGCCCGTCGCGGGCATGATCTGCATCAACCCCAGCGCGCCCGCGCGGGAGCGCGCCGACGGATTGAACTCCGATTCCTGGCGGATGAGCGCGGCGACCAGATACGGGTCGAGCTTGTGGCGGGCGGCCCGCGCGCGCAGCGGTTTCTCCCAGCCCAAGGGGTAGAGATACTCCCAGAACTCGCGGCCCACCGATTCCAGCGGAAAGCGCAGATATCCGTAGCCGTAACGCTTCATGGCGCGCATGGCGCGGAAGCGGTCGCCGCGCGCGGTGCTTTGACGGCCGATCTCCATTCCGACCAGATAGGCGTCGCGCGGCCGATAATCGGCCGTGCTCAACTCCTGGAAAGCCGGCTCGTCGAGGCCGAGCGCATGGAGCAGGCCGCCGCGCTCGATCAGCGCCGCGGTTGCGGCGGAAGGCTTGGCCGCGAGCCGCCTGACCGCGGGCAGCCGCTCGGCGGCGGCGGCGAGGCGGCTTTCCTCCTCGCGCGTCCGCGCCGGCGCGGCGCCGCCCAGGGCGTCGATGCGGCGGCGGGACATTACGGCGTAATAGTAATGCGGGAAGCGCGCGGCGGTCAGGTCGTAAAGGCCGCGGGCGTAGCCGGCGCGGCCTTCCCGTTCCGCGGCGCGCCCCAGCCAGTACAGCGCGCCCGCGGCGGTCGAGGCGGCGGGGTAGCGGTCGACGTGCTCGCGCAGCAATTGCCCGCGGCGCGGGTCGTCGTCGAGGCAGGCCCGCCAGACGATTTTCCAGTGCGCGGCCGCGGCATGCTTGCCCCGCGGAAACAAGCGCACCAGGCGGCCGTAATACTCGCGGTACTTCGCCGGTTCGTTGCGCAGCAGATAATGGTTGCCCGCGGCGAAAAGCGCTTCCTCGCGCCATGGCGAGGCGGGGTGCTTCGCGCCCAGTTCCTCGACCACGGCAAGAAAGCGCGAAATCGACCCCTTGCGGCGCGCCGCGGCGCCGAGGTAGTAGAGGCGCTCGGCGCCGCGCTTGGGGTCGTCCGTCTTCAACGCGGCCAGCGCATCGTAGGCGGCGGAAGCCGCGCCGCGGCGGTAGTCGGCAACGGCCTTGCGCAGCAGCGCGCGCCCGCGTTCCGCCCCGCGCAGCCCGGCGGCCGCCGCGCGCCCGTACTCCGCGGAGGCTTTCGCGTAATCTCCCGCCTTGTAGAGCAGGTCGGCGCGGCCCAGGCGCTGCTTCGCCGGGGCTTGCGGATAGCGGGCGCCGAGAGCGCGCCGAATCTCGTCCAGTCGATCCTCCGCGGCCGCCGCCTCTTCGCCGGCGGGAAAGCCGTAGTAAACCGCGCGGTAGAGCGGCACGGCTTGCAGCAGATTGCCTTCGACGTGCGTGATGCGCGCCAACAGATAGCCCCTGCCCGCGGGTTCCATCGGCAAATCGCCCGAGAGGGCTTCGCGGGCTTCCGCGAAACGGCCCAGACGGATCAGGCTTTCGGCAATCAGACGGCCCGCCGGCTTGCGCAAGCGGCTGTCCGGCCAGGCGGCGAGAAACGAGCGCAGCGGCCCGAGCGAAGCCTCGAAGTCCTCAGCCAGCGCCAAGCTGCGCGCGCGGTAATAGGCGGCGTACTCGCCCACAACCCCGGCGTCCGCCGCCGCGCCCGCGAGCGTCCGCGCGGCCCGGGCGTAGTCGTTGCTCTCGTACTCGGCCATGCCCAGCGCCAGCAGCGCCATGCCTTTCTCGACTCCCCCGGCGCGCTCGGCGAACGCGCCGAGCGCAGCGCGGTTCTCCGCCGTGTTCGCGGAAGCGGCCTTGCGGCTCAGTTCGCGCAGCTCGGCGGATACCGGGCTCGCCGGCAGGCTGCCCGCCGAGGCCGCGAGCAGCAGGAAAGCCGGCAGGGCCGCGCGCCGCGTCAGCCGCGCCCCGCCGGCGGAAACGGCTTCGCCGGCCTGCAAGCCGTCCTTGGAAAACAAACGCCGCATACGACCTCCGATCCCCCGGTCCGTCAAGCGGCCGCCGCGATTTTCCGGCGGGCGCCGACGGCTTCGAGCCATGCCTCCCCCGCGGCGATCAGGGCTTCCACCGCCGCGGACTCAATCGGGGCGCCTGCGCTCTCGTCAACCAGCACGACGGCCAGCGCCTTGCCGCGCAGCCGCAAGGGATACACCAGCACGCGATCGCTCTCGCCGTATCCGAAAGCGGCGGCGGCCTCGGCGGAAAGATCGGCCGCCGCCCCCGTCGCCGCCACGATTTCCCCTTCGACGATCGCCCGCTCCACCGCCGCCGCCGAAGCTATATCGAACGTCAACCGGCGCAGCGCATCGTCGTTGGGCCGCGCGCCGCCGCCGGCGGCATGGAACCCCGACATTTTCTCGCCCTGATGAATCAGCAAGACCGCGCGGCCGCAGAACAGCGCGCATGCGTCGATCAGCGCCGCCGCCGCCGCCGGAACGGACTGCTCGGCGCGGATGCGCCCGATAGCCCGCGCGAGCAGCTCCAGTCCGTCCGCCCTGGCTTCGGCGACCGCCCGGGCCTCGCGCGCGCGGCTTGCCGCCGCAAGCTGCTCCAGACAACCGCGCAGATCCGCGGCAAGGCCGGCGCAAAGCTCGTCGATCTCGTCCTGCCGCTCCGCGGCTACGGGCCCGCGGGCCGCCTGCTCCGCCTGAGGAGCCTCTTCAGGCGGCGCGGGGGTGGGTTCGTTTTCATGCACCTGGATAGTATTTTACCCTGATAAGGCGGCGCCCCGCCTGTGAGAAAATATCCTTGTTTCGGCAGCCGCGAAGGGAGTCTCAGCATGGATCTGCACGGCAAATCGGCAATCGTCACGGGCGGCGCGCGGGGCATCGGCTTCGCCGTCGCCGAAGCTCTGCTGCGCGAGGGCGCCCGCGCGGCGATCTGCGCGCGCTCCGAAGCAAGCCTCGCCCGGGCGCTGCAAGCCCTGGAGCCCCAAGGCGAAATATACGGACGGGTCTGCAACGTAGGCCGCTGCGAAGAGGTCGAGGAATTTTTCCAGTACTGCGACGAAAAACTCGGCAGCCCGGCGGTGCTGGTGAACAACGCCGGCGTCGGCGCGTTCGCCCCCGTGGACGAGCTCGGCCTCGACGACTGGCGCAACGTTATCGACACCAATCTCAGCGGACCGTTCTACTGCACGCGCCTCGCGGCGCCGCGCATGAAGCGGCGCGGCGGCGGGTTCATCCTCAATATCGGCAGCCTCGCCGGCAAGCACTCGTTCGCCTCGGGCGCGGCCTACAACGCTTCCAAGTTCGGACTCAACGGGTTCACCGAAGCGGCCATGCTCGACTTGCGGCGCGACAATATCCGCGTCGCCCAGATCATGCCCGGCAGCGTGCAAACCGAGTTCTCGGCAACGATCGAGGGCGCCGATTGGAAGTTGGACCCGGCCGCAATCGCCGCCGCGGCCGTGCATTTGATGCGAATGCCCGAACGCAATCTGGCCAGCCGGGTCGAGATGCGCCCCAGCCGGCCGCCGCGCAAGTAACCTGCCCCTGCCCGCCGCTGCCTGAATCAACGGGTTCGCAGATGTTCGAACAGGCCATTGTCGAGAGCGCCGGCCGGCGCCGCGGGTGGAGTTTCGCCTTTTCGTTCGCGGCGCAAATCCTGGCGCTCGGCCTGATCCTGGCGATCCCCCTGGTGTTCACCTACGAGATTCCATTGGACGCCTGGGCGGCAACGGCGCTGCTGACCGCGCCGCCCGCCCCGCCTCCGCCCGCGCCGCCGCCCCAGGCGAAAATAACCGCCGCGCCCCCCGCGCCCGACCGCTTCAGCGAAATCATCCGCCAACCGGCGGCCATCCCCGACAAGGTCGCGCTCATCGACGACAAGGGCGCCGCGCCGGTCGGACTCGTCTCCGCGGCCGCCGGCGCGGGGATGCCGGGCGGCTTGCCCGGCGGCTTGGCCGGGGGCGTCCTGCACGGCATGCCGTCGGACTCGTTCGCGCCGCCCCCGCCGCTGCCGATCCGCGTCGGCGGCCGGGTGCAGAACGCGCGGCTGACCCGCCGCGTCGCGCCCGAATATCCGCCCGAGGCGATCGAGGCGCAAATCAGCGGCAAGGTCGAGCTCGAGGCGGTCGTGTCGTTCGACGGCGCGATCCGCGACCTCAAGCTCATCAGCGGCCACCCGCTGCTCGCGCCGGCGGCCGTCGAGGCCGTGCGCCAATGGCGCTACACGCCCACCCGTCTGAACGGCCAAATCGTGGAAGTCATCACCAATATCGAAGTCCTCTTCAATCTCGAAATCGTCGATGAAAAGGAATGGAAACGCAGACGCCGCGAAGAAAGACGCCGCGCCTTGCGGCGCGGCAGGGGTTAGGGGCCAGGGGTTGGGGGTTAGGGGGCCGCGCCTTGCGGCGCGGCAGTCGCGGGCGGCTTCGCCGCTGCGGCTTGACCCGCGACTCGTGACCGCCGCGCTTCGCGCGGCCCGGATGATATTTTTGGGGTTGCCGCAATTTTCTGTTGCAAAATTATTGCAAAGCAAGTCGTTTTGTTTCAAAATAAGGACCATGTTGCACAGAGAGGCGAGAGAGATGTATACTGAGAAGAGGTCAGCCCGTCAGCCCGTCAGCCCGTCAGCCCGTCAGCCCGTCAGCCCGTCAGCCCGTCAGCCCGTCAGCCCGTCAGCCCGTCAGCCCGTCAGCCCGTCAGCCCGTCAGCCCGTCATAAGGAGAAGCGCGCTCGCTGCGCTCCCCGGCCTGCGGCGCTTCCTTCCTTTTTTCGATTCTCCGCGCCCCGCTTGCAGCCGGCAAGGCGGGACTTTCACGCGGGCGCGGAGCTCGCGCTCTTCACTCGCCGGCGGCGCCGCCGGCGCCCCGCCGGCAATGTAGCCGGCAACGCGGACGGCAAGCGCCGTTCCGCTGGTGGGTTCCCCGTTTCCTGCTCCCAGCCGGCAAAAACGCAACAGCCGAGAGTTCTTATGTATTGTAAAGTACATATTAAAAAGAATAAGTAAGGTAAAATATAAAAAAGTTCGATTTGTCAGTAATTGGAAAAGCCACATGACCGCCACACGCATGATCGCCATACGCTCCGCCACGCAGCCTTCTCTTTCCTTCCCGTCTTCTTTCCGCGCCCGGCTTGCCGCCGGCAAGGCGGGACTTGCGCTCTTCGCCCTCCACTTGGCGGCGGCGGCCGCCTCGGCGCAGGGCATCCCGGTCGCTGTCCCGACCATCGAGACGGTCGCGGGAGGCGGATCGGCGTTGGGCGACAACGTCCCGGCCGCATCGGCCCAACTCAACAACCCTCACGGCGTAGCGGTGGACGGGGCGGGCAACCTGTACATCGCTGAGACGGACAACGAACGCGTCCGCAAGGTGGACGCGGCCGGGATGATTACCACCGTCGCGGGAACGGGAGTCGCCAGCTACGGCGGCGACGGCGCCGCAGCAACATCAGCCCAACTCAACACCCCCCGCGGCGTGGCGCTGGACGGATTGGGCAACTTGTACATCGCCGATTCGAGCAACCATCGCATCCGCAAGGTGGACGCGGCCGGGGTGATTACCACCGTCGCGGGAACGACGCAAGGCTACAGCGGGGACGGCGGCTCGGCCGCGTCCGCCCAACTCAACAACCCCTTCAGAGTAGCCGCGGACGGGTCGGGCAACATCTACATCGCCGATACCTTCAACTACCGCATCCGCAAGGTGGACGCGGCGGGAGTGATTACCACCGTAGCGGGAGTGGGGGGGGGCAGCGGCTTCACCGGCGACGGCGGCCAAGCCACGTCCGCCCAAATGTCCCTTCTCCGCGGCGGCGTGGCGCTGGACGGATTGGGCAACTTTTACATCGCCGACTCGGGCAACCGCCGCATCCGCAAGGTGGATGCGGCCGGGGTGATTACCACGGTCGCGGGAACGGTGACGCGCGGCTTCAGCGGGGACGGCGGCCCGGCCGTTTCGGCCGAAATGAGAGCCCCCCGCGGCGTGGTGCTGGACGGATTGGGCAACCTGTACATCGCCGATACGTGGAACAACCGCGTCCGCAAAGTGGATGCGGCCGGGGTGATTACCACGGTTGCGGGATCGGGGCCTACCCAGATTTCGGGAGTTTCGCCGGGCGAATACGGCGGGGACGGCGGCGCGGCAACAGCGGCCCGACTCTACCACCCCCGCGGCTTGGCGGTGGACGGGTTGGGCAACCTGTACATCGCCGATTCGAGCAACCACCGCATCCGCAAGGTGACCTTCTTCCTGCCGCCTCCGCCGCCGCCGACCGGGCCGAAACCGAGGGATCCGGGGCCGTCGGTGGAGCCGGTGGGCGTTTCCGAGTTGTCGTTCGCGCCGGCGCCGGACGCCGACTCCTCCGCGCCGGCGCCGCAGATGCTGACGCTGCGCGCCGCAGGCGGCGCAACGGACTTCCAGGCGCTGCCCAGCGCCCGCTGGATACAGGTCTCGTCGGCGGACGGCAACGTTGCCCAATGGAGAGGCCGCTTGGCCGATGGCGAGACGACTACCCTGCGCGTAAGCGTCAAC
Source organism: Bryobacterales bacterium (assembly GCA_965242705.1). GTDB lineage: Bacteria > Acidobacteriota > Terriglobia > Bryobacterales > UBA6623 > CATQHP01. The sequence continues at coordinate 370,123 of OZ251486.1, read as the reverse complement.
CCTCTGGGGCTGCGCCCGGGAACCCACCGCGGGCGGCTGTACATCCGCGCCGGCGGGCGCGTCACGGCCGCGATCCGCATCGTGCTGGAAGTTCCCCCGCCGACGGGGCCGGCGGTGTCGGAGAACGGCGGCGTATTCAGTGCGGCGCGCATGAGCGCCTACGGCGAGCGCGGGCTGTTCGGGCCGCAGTTGCTGCCGCTGGCGCCGGGCGCCGCGGTGGTCGTGCAGGGCGTGAACTTCGCTTCGGGTGAGCGCATGGAAGCGGCGGGCTTTCCGCTGCCGACGATGCTGGGCGGGGCGCGGGTGCTGATCGACGGCGCGGCGGTTCCGCTGATGGCCGTAGGCCCGCAGCGCATCGAGGCGCAGTTGCCCTGGGCGTTGGGCGGCGAAGCCGTAGCGGCGGGCGGCTTGGCGTTGGCGAGCGTGGTGGTGGAATCCGGCGGCGAGAGCAGTTGGCCGCGGCATTTCTGGGTCGGCCCCTACGCGCCGGGCGTGTTCACGGTCTCGGGCGAGGGACAGAGCGCGGGCCAGGGACAGGCGCTGGCGACGTTCGCGGGCACGACCGACTTGGCCGCGCCGCTGGGTTTCAGCGCGGGCAGCCGCCCGGCGCGCGCCGGCGACGTGCTGGAGATTTACGCGACGGGCCTGGGCGCGGTGGAGCCGCCGCTCGCCGACGGCATGAACTCATGCGCCCCGAACGGCGTCTGCTTGGCGAACGGCTCGAACGCCGTGCTGCGGCATACCGCAGCGCGCCCGCGGGTCTGGATCGGCGCATACGCGGTGTCCCCGGAGAACGTCCGCTTTTCCGGCCTGGCCCCGGACATGGCCGGCGTCAACCTGGTCATCGTGGAAATCCCGCGCAACCTCGCCCCGTCAAACGCCGCCGAGTTGCGCCTCGCCCTAGCCGGCCGCATCAGCCAGTCCGGCGCCACGATTGCCGTTGAATAGCGGGCGCCGTTGAATAAGAACGCCGTAGAGTGAGGGCGCGGAGCGGTCTCACGGCAGATAGCGAATCCCCATGGGCGCTCCTGTAAAAATGGCCCGCGGATTCCCGCGGGCCATAATTTTTCCACGAGTACTCGCAGGAACTCGTGGGCGCATCATTCAATTCAATTTTCACACAAGCCTTTTCCTGTGTCAAGCGCCGGCGGATGGAAAATAGCGGCAAAGCGCGGCCCGGCGGGTCGCGGGTCGGCCGCTCGGTTATCATGGACGCTTCGGGCCGCAGCGCTATGGACGAACTGAAATCTCTGATCCGCGAAGTGCCGGACTTCCCCAAGCCGGGCATCCTGTTCTACGACATCACCACCGCCCTGAAGAGCGCGAAAGGCCTCAAGCTCATCGCTTATGCGCTGGCCGAGCAGGCGCGCGGGCTGAACCCCGACCTGGTCGCGGGCATCGAATCCCGCGGCTTTCTGTTCGGCCTGCAACTGGCGGCCGATCTCGGCACGGGGTTCGCGCCGGTGCGCAAGCCCGGCAAGCTGCCGGCGGAGACGACGCAAGTCAGCTACGAACTGGAATACGGCAGCGATACGCTCGAGATTCATACCGACGCCGTCGAGCCCGGGCAGCGCGTGCTCATCGTGGACGACCTGCTGGCGACCGGGGGAACCGCCGCCGCCGCCGTCGAATTGATCGAAAGCCTGGGCGGGACGGTCGCCGGGCTGTCGTTCGTCATCGAACTCGGCTTCCTCAACGGCCGCGCCAAGCTCGACGGCCATGACGTCGCCGCGTTGCTGCGCTACGACTCGTAGGCGGACGCCCGGGCGGATTCCCATGCCGACGGTCATCCGGCAGGCTCCGGCCAAGATCAATCTGTGCCTGCGCCTGCTCGACCGGCGCCCCGACGGCTACCGCGAGTTGCGCACGATCCTGCAAACGATTTCGCTCGCCGACCGGCTGGAAATCGCCTGCGAGCCGGCCGCCGAAACCCGCGTCGAGCTGCGCTGCAACCGCCCCGAGCTCGAAAACGACGGCAACCTCGCCGCGCGCGCGGCGAGGGCCTTGCTGCAGCGCCTGGGGCTGACCGCCCGCGTGCGCATCCGGCTGCGCAAGAACATCCCCTGCGGCGCCGGCCTGGGCGGCGGGTCGAGCGACGCGGCGGCCGTGCTGACGGCGCTCGGCGGGCTGCTGCCGTCCGCCCCGGACGAGGCCGCGCTGTACGACGTTGCGGCCGGCCTGGGCAGCGACGTGCCCTTTTTCCTCGTCGGCGGCGCGGCGCTGGGCATCGGCCGCGGCGAAGAGGTCTATCCGCTCGCCGACCGGCCCGCCGCCCCCGTCGTCGTCGCCGCCGTTCCCGGCGCCGCCGTCTCGACCGCCTGGGCCTACCGCGCGTTCGCCCGGCGGACGGACGAAAAATTGACACCCGCCGCGCAACGCCGTATCATGAATAGTTTCCGCTCAACGGTTCGCGCATACGACGCCGGGGGCGCGGCGAACCTTGCAGGGACGGCCGTCAACGACTTCGAGCCGATTGTTTTTCGTCAATTCCCGCAACTCGAAAACATCAAGCAACGGCTGCTCGCCGCCGGGGCGCGCCTCGCGCTGATGTCCGGCAGCGGCTCGGCGTTGTTCGCAATTTTCGAGTCCGGGAAACAGGCGGACGACGCGGCTCGCTCGTGCGCCGCCGAAGGACTCGACGCCGCCGCCTGCCGGTTCCTGCCCCGCGCCGAATACCCGGGCGCGCCGGCGCCGATTGCCTGAACGCTGAGCGGGAGTTTTGCCATGGCCGATCGCAAGCGTCTGAGCGTGTTCAGCGGCTCCGCCAACCCGGAGCTGACCCGCAGCATCTGCGACTGCCTGCGGGTCAAGCCGGGCAAGCACCTGCTGCAGACGTTTTCCGACGGCGAAATCTATCTGCAAATCGAGCAGAACGTCCGCGGCATGGATGTTTTCGTCGTCCAATCGACCTGTACGCCCGTGGACAAGCATTTGATGGAGTTGCTGCTGATGCTCGATGCGCTGCGCCGCTCGTCGGCGAAACGCATCACCGCGGTGCTGCCCTACTACGGCTATTCGCGGCAAGACCGCAAAGACAGGCCGCGCGTCCCCATCTCGGCCAAGCTGGCGGCCAACCTGCTGGTCACCGCGGGCGCGGACCGCGTGCTGACGCTCGACCTGCACGCGGCGCAAATCCAGGGGTTCTTCGACGTTCCGGTTGACCATCTTTACGGCCGCCCGGTCATGGTCGATTACCTCTCGCAACTCAAACTGCCGCATTTGACGGTGGTTTCGCCCGACGCCGGGGGCACGCGGCGCGCCCGCGCTCTCGCCGCGCGCCTCAAGGCGCCGCTGGCGATCATCGACAAGCGCCGCCAGGAAGCCAACGTCGCCGAGGTCATGCACGTCATCGGCGAGGTCAAGGGCCGCACCTGCCTGATCGTGGACGATCTGGTCGATACCGCCGGAACGCTGGTGCAGGGCGTCGAGGCGCTGCTCGAAAAAGGAGCGGGCGCGGTTTACGCAAGCTGCACACACGCCGTGCTTTCCGGCTCCGCTGTCGCTAAAATCAAGGAATCGGGGCTGACCGAGATCGTGGTTACCGACTCGATCCCGCTCTCGGCGCAGGCCCGCGAGTGCGGCAAAATCCGCCAGTTGAGCGTAGCGCCGCTGCTGGCCAAGGCGATCGCCTCGATCCACGACGAGACTTCGATCAGCGTATTGTTCGAATAAACAAAGAGGATTTGGGAGCGCTCCGATTGCGAACGGCCGTCGCGCCCGGCAAAAAGAGAGCGGACGAATTGCGATGCAACAACAAGTCGAATTGGAAGTTTCCGAACGCGGGACGCGCGGCAAGAACGAAGCGCGGCGCCTGCGCTCTTCCGGCCGGACGCCCGGCGTCGTTTACGGTTTGGGCAAGGAGCCGCGCGTGATCGCCGTCGATACCAGACGCATGACCCGGCTGCTCGAAAGCTCCGCCGGACGCAACAGCATTCTCAACCTGAAGGGCGGCGGCGAATCGGTCATGGCCGTCGATTACCAGATCGACCCCGTGAGCCACGCGCTGCTGCACGTCGATTTGCAGCGGATCGATCTGCAGAAACCGGTCACCGTCGCGGTGCCCGTCGCGCCCGTCGGCACGGCTTTCGGCGTCAAGAATCAGGGCGGTTTCGAGGAAATGGTCAGCCGCGAAGTCATGGTCGAGTGCCTGCCGCTCGACATCCCGGAGAAAATCGAGATCGACATCTCCGAACTGCGCGTCGGCCAGGCCGTCCGCGCCGGCGATATCCCGGCCGGCGGCAATTACAAGCTGGCCGAGGACGAAAGCAAGCTGCTGCTGCACATCATGGCCGCGAAAACCAGCGCCGCGGAGACAACGGCCGAAGAGGAAGACGGCGGCGGGCAGGAGGCCGCCGAAGACGGCGGCGAGGCGAAGGCCAGGAAAGGCGATGGATAATCCCGGCGCCGGCTCTTGCCGGCCGAGGCGGCCATGTTTTGGCGGCGCAGTCAAAAAACCGGCGGGGAGTTTCTCGTCGTCGGCTTGGGCAATCCGGGCGAAGAGTATCGGCATACGCCCCACAATCTGGGCTATATGACGATCGACCGCCTGGCGGAGGACGAGGGCATTCGGGTAACCCGCCCCGAAGAAAATGCACTCGTCGGACTCGGCCCGATCGGCGGCAAGTCCGTCGTTCTGGCCAAACCCCTCTCGTTCATGAACTTGAGCGGAGGGCCGGTCAAGGGGCTGTTGCGGCGCTACGATGTAACGCTCGACCGGCTCCTGATCGTTTACGACGATCTGGACCTGCCGTGGGAAACCCTGCGCATCAAGCTCAAGGGGTCGGCGGCGGGGCATAACGGCATGAAATCCATTATCGGTTCGCTGGGTTCGTCCGATTTCGCGCGCTTGCGCATCGGCATTCACCCCGGCCGCCGCCTCGCAAGCGGCGCCGATTTTCTGCTGCGTCCGTTGCGCCGCGAGCAGCGCGGCGAGGCGGATGCGATTGTAAACCGAGCGGCGGACTTTGTCCGCCGGCTGCTTGCCGAGGGCGCCGAAAAGACCATGGCGGATTGCAACCGCCGCGCCCGCGGGCAACAAAAAGAGGAACCATGAGAATCTACGAATTGGTGTTTATCGTCAAGCCCGACCTCCTCGAAGAGGAAACCCGGGCCGCTGTCGAACAGGTCCGCGCGGCGCTGACGGAAGGCGGCGCCGAGATCGACAAGGTGGACGAATGGGGCAAGCGCCGCTTGGCCTACCCCGTCCGCGGCTTTGCCGACGGGCACTATGTTTTCGTGCAATACTCGGCTGAGGACAAATCTTCGCTGCCGCGCGAAATCGAGCGCAGGCTGCGCGTTTCCGACGCCGTCATCAAGTTCATGACCGTGCGCATCGACGAAGACTTGCGGCGGCTCGAAAAGCTCAAGAAACGCAGGGAGAAACGGGCGGCGCGCGCGCCGCAGAGCTCCGCGCGCCCGGCGGCGCCCGCCGCCCCGCGCGCGCCGGTTCCCGCCAAACCGGCCGCTCCCGCCCCGCCGGCGGCGGCGCAGACCAAAAGTGACGAATAGCAACCGGGAGAAACGAAATGGCTGAAAATCAGGAATCCACCGCAACTCCGGCCGCCGAGGCCTCCGCGCCCGCCGGCGGAGAACAGTCCGCCGCCGCTGCGCCGCGCGCGGAAAAGACGTCCGGCGAAAGCGCCGCGCCCCGGCCGCCGAAACCGGCCGGCGACCGCCGCCCGCGGCAGGGAGGCCCCGGAGGCAAACGCTTCTTCCGGCGCCGCAAGGTTGACTACTTCAGCGTCAACAAGATCGACGACATCAATTACAAGGACATCGAAAACCTGAAGCAGTTTCTCGGCGACCGCGGCAAGATTCTGCCCCGCCGGCACACCGGCTTGAGCTCGCACCACCAGCGTCAGTTGCGGCGGGCCGTCAAGCGCGCGCGCAACATCGCGCTGCTGCCCTTCGCCGGCGAAATCAAAAAAGGCAAGCAGGGGTAAGCGGCAATGCTCGAAGTCATCCTCAAAAAAGACATCGACAAGCTGGGCGACCGCGGTCAGGTGGTCAAGGTCGCCGACGGCTACGCCCGCAATTTCCTCTATCCGCAAAAGCTGGCCATCCCCGCCGACAAGGGCAGCCTCAAGCAACTCGCCGAGATGCGGGCGGCGGCGCAGCGCGAGGCGGTTCGCCTGCGCGGCGACGCTCGGAAACAGGCCGCGGCGCTCGAAGGCGTCGTTGTCCGCGTGACGGCCCGCGCCGGCCGCGAAGATCAACTCTTCGGTTCGGTCACCAACCGCCACATCGCCGCCGAGCTCGCCGAACAGGGGCTGGCCATCGACCGCCACCGCATCGACCTGAAAACGCCTCTGCGCGTCGTCGGCGACTACGAGGTTCCCATCCGCTTCTACAAAGACGTGGAGGCGACGGTCAAGGTCGAAGTCCGCGCCGAAGGCCGCGAAGACGAACCGCCCGCCGCCGTCGAAGCCGCGGAAAGCCAAGCCGCGGAAAGCGCGCCGGTGGAAACGGCGGACGCCGAATCGGCCGAAGCCGCGCAGAGCGAGCCCGCCGAAGTTGCTGAAGCCGCCGAAGTCGAAACGGCGGAGCCCGCGGACAACGAGCCGGTTGAAGCCGTTGAAGCTGAGACCGCAGAGCCCGCGGACAACGAGCCGGTTGAAGCCGCTGAAGCCGAAGCCGCAGAGGCCGCGGACAACGAGCCGGTTGACGCCGCTGAAGCCGAAGCCGCAGAGACCGCGGACAACGAGCCGGTTGAAGCCGCTGAAGCCGAGACCGCAGAGCCCGCGGACAACGAGCCGGTTGAAGCCGCTGAAGCCGAAGCCGCAGAGGCCGCGGACAACGAGCCGGTTGACGCCGCTGAAGCCGAAGCCGCAGAGACCGCGGACAACGAGCCGGTTGAAGCCGTCGAAGCCGCGGAGCCCGCGCCGGTAGAAAGCGCGGAGACCGAATCGGCCGCGGCCGCCGAGGCCGAGCCGGCGGAAACCGAGGGCGCCGAGCCGGCTGAAGCCGCGGCCGGCGCCGCGGAGGCGCGGGAGGACGGCGCGGCGTGACCGCCGGCTTTTTCGATCTCTCCGGCCAGACGGCCGTGGTCACCGGCGCCGCCCGCGGCATCGGCGCCGGCATCGCCCGGCGACTGGCCCGCGCCGGGGCAACGGCCATCGCCGCCGACCGCAACTCGTCGGGCGCGGAAGCGACAGCCGAAGCCTTGCGCGCCGAAGGGCTGCGCGCCGCCGCCGCGGCGCTCGACGTTGCCGACGGCGCGGACGTTGCCGCCGTGTTCGCCCGCCTCATCGAGGCGCACGGACAAATCCACGTCCTCGTCAATTGCGCCGGCATCGCCGGAAAAGCCGCTCCCGTCCAGGAACAGAGCGACGACGATTGGCATTCCGTCATCGCCGTCAACCTCAACGGCGTCTTCTATTGCTGCCGCGCCGTCATGCCGCACATGATCGCCAACGACTACGGGCGGATCGTCAATATCGCCTCGTTGGCCGGCAAGGAAGGCAACCCCAACATGAGCGCCTACTCGGCCTCCAAGTCCGGGGTCATCGCCCTCTCGAAATCGCTGGCGAAAGAAACCGCCGGCTGCGGTATCTGCGTCAACGCCGTCAGTCCGACGGTAATCCGCACGCCGATACTCGACCAGCTTACGGCGGAGCAAGTCGCCTACATGACCTCGAAAATCCCCCGAGGCCGCACGGGCACGATCGAAGAAGTCGCCGCGGTCGCGCATTTTCTGGCTTCCCCCGACTGCTCTTTCGTCACCGGCCAATGCTACGATGTCAGCGGCGGCCGCGCGACCTATTGACCGATTCCTGACCGATTTCGCCGTGAAGACGAGAGTCCTTTTCGTTTCTTTTCTGCTTTCCGGGTCTTTTCTGCTTGCCGTGCTTGCCGCTCCGCCGTCTTCCGCCGCCGTGACCATCGAAAAAATCGCCTACCGAGGCTGGCCGAACTGCTACCGCGTGACCAACGGCGAGGTCGAGTTGATCGTCACCGCCGACGTCGGCCCGCGCATCATCCGCTACGGCTTCGTCGGCGGCCGCAACATGTTCGTCGAGCTCGAGGAAGACCTGGGCAAGACCGGCGGCGGCCAATGGCGCCTGTTCGGCGGAAGCCGCCTCTGGGTCGGCCCCGAAGACCCGGTTTACAGCTACGGCGCGGACAACGAGCCGGTGGACGCGCATATCGCGGGCAATGTCCTCACGGCGCGCGCGCCCGTCGAGCATACCGGCGTCCGCAAGCAAATCGAGATCGAGCTCGCCGAAACGGGCGGCGAGGTTCAGGTGCGCCACCGCCTGACCAACAAGACGATCTGGCCGCTGCGCATCGCCCCCTGGGTGCTCTCGATGATGGCGCCGGGCGGCGCCGCGGTGACCACCCTGCCGCCGCGCGGAACCCATCCCGAAGCGCTGGCGCCGACCAATCCGCTGATCGTCTTCGCCTTTACCAACATGAGCGATCCGCGCTGGACCTGGCTCGAAAAATATATCGTGCTGCGCCAGGACGCCAACAACGCCGACCCCGAAAAAATCGGCCTGTTCAACCCCGAAACGCGCGGCGCCTACCTGCTCGACGGCAACCTCTTCGTCAAGAAATACCGCGCCGAGCCCGGCCTGGAATACCCCGACATGGGCGCCTCGTACGAAACCTTCGCCAACGAGCGGTTCCTCGAACTCGAGACGCTCGGGCCGCTGCGCACGCTGCAGCCCGGCGAATCGAGCGATCATCTGGAAGTCTGGTCGCTGCATAAGGGCGTTGCCGTCAACGAATGGACCGACGCCGAGATCGACCGCGTCCTCGGCCCCTACCTCGAGTAGTGATCCGCTTCGTCGAAGGGAAATTAACCGCGCAAAAGCGCTTGGGCGTTCTGCCCGCGGCGTTCCATCCGCCGACCGTCGCCCACGTCGCCCTGGCCGACGCGGCGCAAAAGCGCTTCGCGCTCGAGCAGGTGGTCTTCGCGCTGCCGGAAACCTTGCCGCACAAACGGCTCGACCGCGGCGAGTTCGCGCAGCGCCTGGAGTGGCTCGAGCTGCTCGTCCGCGGCGACGCCGCACGGCTGGCCGCCTCGTGCGAGCGCAGCCTGGTCGGCGAGATCGTCCGCGAATTCCGCGCCCAAATCCCCGCCTCCGTCGAGTTGTGCGTCATCGGCGGCCGCGACGCCGCCGAGCGCTTCGTATCGTGGGACTACGGCGGCGCGCCCTCGTTCGACGAACAGTTGCGGCATTTTCGGCTGCTGGTCGGCTCGCGCGGGGGAGCCTACGTTCCCGCGCCGCGCTACGCCGGGCGCATCCATCCTTTCGAGATTTCGCCCGATTACGACGCCGTATCGGCAACCGCCGTGCGCGAGCAGGGCCGCTGGAGCGCCGTGCCGCCCGTCATCCGCGGCGCGGTGCGCCGGGCGCTCGCCGGAGGCGCGGCGTGAGCACCGCCCTTGTCCGCTGCGAGCCCGCGCGCGGCGGCGCTTTGCCGGCGCGCCGGCTGCTGCTGGTCGAGTTGCGCCGCAAGCTGCGCGCGCTCGAAGACGAATACAACGCCGAGGCCGCCGCGCTGCGACAATTCGAGCGCCGCTACAAGCCCGCCGTCGGCGCGCGCTACGACGAGTTGGAGCGGCTGCGCGCGAAGATCGACCGCGCCTGGGAAACCCTGCGCCGCGGCCGCGCCCCGCAAGCGGCGCCGCCGCAAGAGCCGCAAGCGGACATATTCCGACCCGACGGCGAGCTTCGCCGCCTGTTCCGCGATCTCGCCCGCCGCATCCACCCCGACCTGGCCGCGGACGGCGAAGACCGCGAACGGCGCCACGAGTTCATGGCCGAAGCCACGCTCGCGTACCGCGCCAACGACTCGCGGCGGCTGCAATGGCTGCTCGAACACTGGCAGGCGCAGCACGGCCCGGCCGCCGCCGGCGGCGGTCCCCATGCGCCGGCGGCGCGCATCGACCGGCAAATCGCCTGGACGCGCTACCGCATCCGCGAAATGCATGCCGCCCTCGGCGAGCTTCACGCCTCGCCGCTGGCCGAAATCAAGCGCGAAGCCGAAGCCGCCCGCGGCATGGGCCGCAACCTGATCGTGGAACTGCGCAAGCGCGTCGGCAGCGAGACCGAAGCCGCCCAGCGCGAACTCGACCGCGCCCGCCAAGCACTCGCCGACCTCGACCCGGAACTCCTGCGCGCGCTCGAAACCGAAATCGGACTGTAGAGCGTATCTGTCTCCGGTTCCTGAGGTTCGCGAATGAGTGTTTACTGAAAAGCCTTCCGTATCTGTTTCACAACTTCACTGCCGGATTCAATTTTCTTTCTACCATGCCGCTTTCCTTCCGGAGTTCTGGCGTCGTACAAATGAATGTAAAATTCATCGCCTTGCATGAAATCGGAATGATCGAACCAATAAAGCCCTGCGTAAGCTTCGTCGATGAACTTCGCTGTAGGCGAGTGAAGCAGTCCCTCCGTGAGTCTTTTTCCGACGTAAACCGGCTGTAGTTTCTCGGCTCCTTCCATGTCTCTCGAAACAAAAAGTCTATCGAATTCGCCTTTGAATTCATACCCTTCCGGCAATGATTGCATGGTATCTCCAACAGCCCACCCTATGGATCCCCATCCGTAATTGCCCTGAGATACCGCAATCGAACCCGCTATTGAAGCGCCGGCGGCAACCGCATTAACGATCTTGCTGGCCGTCGTTAATCCGATTTTCGGAGTTACATAAATCAATATGGAATTGGAAAGAATTTTGTCATTTTCCTTGACGGCATTGAACCAATCCCACATAGCGATGTCTTCGCTATAGGTAGGATCGTCAATTTTCTTTCCACGCCTCTTGCGGCGTTTTTCGATTTGCAGCAACTCGTCTTCCACGGCATAATACATCGCCGTAACCGGCGTAATAATCGAAACATGGAATCTGTCCGTTGAATACCACTCGAAGAACGAACCCTTCATGGATGCGTTTTCAGAGTATTGTCTGGCTTTTCTTCTTTGCTTGCGGTTTTCGAAAGCGTCTTTGACAAGCCGAACCAACTTGTCTTGAGGGAAGTTTCCGGGAACCGTGAAACGGCGCAACGGGATTGGGTTTGCGGAAAGCGGGCGTTGGATTGTCGCAATCAAGTTCTCCGCGAATGAAGCCCTGACAGAGCCGGAAGTTCTCCCAACCCCAAATGTCGAAACTCCAATCACAGAACCGTCGTTTTCCAAGACCGTCGGGCCGCCGGAATTGCCGGGTTGAATCAGATAATCGCCGGTAATCGTCTTCTCCTGGACAGCCGAGATGATGCCGCGGGTTACCTGCGCGTCAAGAGATAGCGGCGAGCCGAACGCGGCGACAAATTGGCCGGGTTTCGGATCTTTTCTTGATAACTCCAATGGCGCAATGTTCTGAACGAACTTCGGATGGATTTGAAGAACGGCAAGATCATTCCGCGGATCATGAGCCAGCAACATCGCTCCGACTCGAGTCGAATCCTGCAGAATGACGGAAATATATTTGCAAATTCCCCGCCCTAGGCGCACCACATGGTGATTCGTTACGATCCAGCCTTTTTCGTCAACCAGAAACCCTGAACCGTGGCCGGTTTCCGTTTCGACGCGAACGACGCTCTGTTGCGTCTTTTCGTACAATTCGGACAGATTGATTTGTCCGAAGCACTGCAAAGCGCAAATAAGCACGAAAACGATGAATCTGAACATGATTTGCCTATTCTGACACAAAAGCGCAATCCACCGCCGGCAGGTTGCTTTGTCGGCAGTGAATCCCCGGACGGATAGCACAATGAGCTTGGCGGAAACCGCGCGCGGCGGTTTTCGCCAAGCTGTCATGCGGCGGCGATGCGCTCGAGCGCGGCGACGGTGCGCTCCAATTCGGCGGAAAGGGGCGTGCCGCCGGCATCGCGGATGGCGTCAGTGACGGCGCGGTAGTACCACAGCGTCCCCTCGCGGCGGCCGCTGAAGCGCTCCCAAACGCCTTCGCCGATTCTGCGGTAGTCGGCCAGGATGGAGCGGGCGTTGTGCAGCTTGTCGGCGGACGAAACCAGCAGCACGGAAGGGGCGGCGCCGGCCAGGCGGGCGATATAGTCGAGCTTGCGCTGCTTCCAGGGCGGCTTGGGGGGGCCGTCGGCGTCGGAGCAGCCGGCGACGATAGCGGCGACTCGCGCGCCGAAGCGTTCGCCTATTTCCCGCAGCGTTGGGGGGCCGCCCTGATCTTCGACGGCGTCGTGCAGCAGGGCGGCGACGGCCTCGTCTTCATCGCCGCCGGCCTCGATGACAAGCGCGGCGACGGCCAGCAAATGGGATATGTAGGGAACGCCCGAGCCCTTGCGCGCCTGTTGCCGGTGCAGGCGGCAGGCGAAGACGAGCGCATCGTCGAATCGTTCGGTCATGGGGGTCGGGCCGCGCTTCGCGCGGCGGTCACGGGTCACGGGTCGCGGCGCAGCCGGGCGACCTGGCGCTCGAGCGAGCGGATGCGCGCTTCGAGATCGCGCACGGATACGACGGCCCCGATTTGGCGTTCCGGGCTCTCTTCGAGGCGGATCACCCGCGCCTCGAGCCGGTCGAGCTTTGCCTGGTCGAGGCTGGCGGCGGCGGCCGCCGGCGGCGGCTCGGCAACGCGCTTTTCGATGGCGGCGAGGCGGGCTTCGATGGCGGCGAGCCGGCGGTCGAGCGTCATGCGCGGCCTGGGCGCCTGTTGCGCCCAAAGCGCATGAAACAGCGGCAGCAAGAGCAGGGCCGCGCGAAGCGCGGCAGGGGTCAGGGGTTGGGGATTAGGGGTTAGGGAAGAGGGGGGCATTGGGAGGCTCCTTCTCTGTTGTTGACTCCGGTTGTTACAGCAGGCTGAAGCTGACTTGGTATTGAGAGGCGACTCGGACCGGCTTGCCGTCTTTCGTGCCCGGGGCGAAGCGGCACCGGCGCACGGCCTCTATCGCAGCCTCATCCAGGCCATGCCCGATTCCTTTTTCCACGCGGATGTTGTGCGCAAGGCCGTCTTCCCAAATCTCGATGGCAAGCATGACGTTGCCGCTGATTTTCGCTTTGCGCGCTTCTTTGGGGTACGCAGGCTCGACCTTGCTCAGCAGGCGCGGTTTTGAAATTTCGTCGCTATCGAAGGGGTAAACTTTGCCGGCGGCGGAATCGCCGTTAGTTGCGGCTGACGGGCCGCGCTGTGCGCGGCGGTCGCGGGTCGCGGGTCGGGCGGCTGTTCCGGCCGGCAGCCTGGGCCGCAGCACCCTTGCCGGATTTCGCGTGCGGGGTTCATCGCTCTCGTAGGCGATCGTCGATTGGACTTTCTCGGAGTTGATTTCGCCGGTGAACTCGTGGACGCTGTTGTTGCGGGTTCCGGCGATGGAAACCTTCGACTTGCTTTCGTCGAGTTTTCCGGCAACCTTGATTTCCTTGAAGACGATCAGGTGCGGGTCGCTTTGCTTCTTCTTCTTGTCCACTCGTCTGGCCTGGATGAATTGGATGACTTGCCCGTTCTTCTTGTCGTAGTAGATGGGATACCTGCAAAGCTTGTGATTTTCGTTGCAAAAGACGATGCCCAGATTCGTGGACATGCAGAGCGTCCATTGGATGGTGACTTCGGAGTGGCGGCCAAGCTGGAGGGGCACGCCGACGAAGGCCATGCCGGATGATCCGGTTACCATGCGCCAGCCGTGTTCGCGGCGGCCCTGTGCGATGGCTTGGTTCGCTTCGTTCCTCGAAAGGCCCAGGACGGCTTGGACGCTTTGCGTTTTCGCTTCGCTGGTGGGAATCTTGATCATGTGCAGGACGCGGCTGTTCCAGAAGTCCTTGTCCTCGTACAACCGGAGGCCGAGCGGGTAGCGCGTCTTGCCTTCGGCGTCGAGGCAGGGCATGGCCGCTTGCGCGGCGGCGGCAAGAGCAAGCGTGAGAACGACGGCGCGCATCAGGCCGCGCGAAGCGCGGCGGCCACGGGTCGCGGGTCGGGGGTTGGGGGTCATGGGTCGCGGCGCAGCGTTTCGAGCAGCGGCGCGCGCAGACTGACCGCCGCCGCGCCGGCGCCGGCCGTCAGTCCGGCGGCGGCGATGGCGGCCGGCATCGCCGCCAAAGAAAGCCAGGGCGGGTCGGCCGCCCCGCCGGCAAGATGCGGCGCGGCCGCGAGCAACCCGGCCAGGCTGCCCACCGCCAAGCCGAAAAGCAGTAGAAACGAGTTCTCCGACAACACCAGCCGGGCGATCGAGCTTTCCGCGAAACCGACCGCTTGCAGCAGCGCCAGTTCGCCGCGGCGCTCCAGCACGTTGCGGATCATGACCACGGCAAGCCCCAGGACGCCGAGCAGCAAGCCCAGTCCGCCCAGCGTCTGAAACGTGCTGAGGTAAGTATTCTGCACAACCAGGAAACCGGCCAGGCGGTCGGCGGAGCGCGCGGCGTCGAGACCGCGGTCGGCGAACCTTTCCTCGAGCGCAAGCGCCGCGTCCGCCGCGTCCGTCTCGACCAGCAGCGTATGGAATCCGCTGCGCCCCGGCGCCATGCGCAGGAAATTTTCCTCCGACATGAGCAACTCCGACTGAAAGATGCTGTGCGTCAGCAGCCCGGCGATGCGCAAGCGCCTCTCCCGCCCGGAGTCGTCGGTTACGGTCAATTCGCTGCCGAGCGCGAGATGCAGAATCCACGTGACCGAGTTCATATCGCCGAAAACGGGGATCGCGCCGTCGAAATCCTTTTCCAGCAGCAGCCAGGGGTTTTCCCTCTCGGCCTCCGTTTCGGCCAACGTAGATTGAAAGGCGAAGCCGCCGCGGGCGATCAGTTCCGGCGGGACGCCCAGCAAGGTCGGTTGCGAAGGCTGGTACAGGTTGAGGCAACTGGCGTCTTCCCCCGCTTTGCGGCGCAAAGGAAACACGGTCATGGCGCCGAGGTCTTCGTCCTCGAGCCGATTGCGGAAAAGCGGCAGATCCGACTCGGCGATCCAGCGAAACCCGCCGTCGCCCGAATCGCGCGCGGGCTCTTGCGAAGCCGCGTCCTGGCGGTACATGGCCACCGTCGTGAGCAGAAACGCGGCGCAGGCGACCAGCGCCGCCGAGAGCAGGCTGCGCGTCGGGTGGCGCGCGCCGTTGCGCATGCCCAGCCGGAAGATGCCGACGTCCGGCGCCGCGGATCGCGCCGGAGCGAGCAGCATGCCGCGGAACCAGATCAGCGCGGCCGCCAGGGCGAGAGTTCCCGCGCCGAAAAACGCCCCCAGCCGGGCGCTTGCGCCGTCGCTCGGCAAAGCCCCTGCCGCGGCCATGCCCAAGGCGAGCAGCGCCGCGGCAAGCGCGGTGCGCTGCAAGCGCTTGACGCTCTTGCGGCGGCCTTCGCCCCACGCCGGGGGCTCCGCCGCGCCCGACAGCAGCGCGCGCGGCGCCAGGCGCTCCAGCTTGCGCAGCGAAAACCAGACGGAAAAAAACATCAGCAGGAACGCGCCCGCCGCGCCGAAAATCAGGGCGCCGGGCTCGACGTGCAACTCGAGAAACGAGCCGCCGACGGCGGCGCTCCACCACGTGCGCAGGCCGTAAACCATCAGCGCCGCGTAAGCAACGGCGCCGGGAACGCCGATCAGGCAGCCCGCCGCGGCGGTCAGCGCGCCTTCCGCCAACAGCAGCCGCCGCACGCGCGCCGGCTTTTGCCCGACGGCCAGCAGCAACCCGATCTCTTTCGCGCGGCGCTCGACGCCGAGCCGGAAAAGCAGCGCCGCGAGCAGCGCCGCCGAGGCGATGAGAAACATGCTGAAACCGACGAACAGCCCCGAAAAATCGGTCGCGCCCGCCGACGCCTCGAGCCCCTGTTGCTTCACCGGCTGAAACACCAGGCCGAACGCCGCCGGGTCGAGGCGTTTCCGCGCTTCCCGCTCAAACCGCGCGGCGGCCCGGCCGACGTCCGCGTCCTCGACCGGACCGAGCCGCAGCGAAGTAAGCTGCCCGAAGCGGTTCGACCACAGTTGCTTCGCCGTCTCCAACGCAACCCAGGCTTTGGGCGCGGTGCGGTAGCGATCCCAATAGTCTTCGTCCCTGTCGCGGATCAGGCCGAGATCGACCGGGAACGGCGGGTCCCAATCGCCGATGCGCTCGGCGTCCGAGAGCCCCGAGTATTCCGGGGCAAGCCCGCGGTCGAGCGCCGCGCCCGACATCGCGGCGATCCCTTTCAGGCGGAACCCCCGCCGCCCCGTAACCAGCGCTCCGCCGGGACCCAACTCGTAGTAGCTCAGGACGACTTCATCGCCGGGCTTCGCCTGCAAATCGTCCGCCGCCCAGCGGTTGAGCAGCAGGTCGTCCGCGGCAAGCGCGGGCGCGGGCGAGCCGTCGGCGAGGCGCAGCCCCGCGGGCAGGCGTTCGAGCGCAGTCACCGTCGAATAGGGAATCGAGCGCCCGCCCGATTCGATGGCGTTCGCCAGGTAGGTGAGCGTCTGCACGGAGTCGAGGCCCGCCGCCTCGGCGGCGTTTTCGAGCCACGCGGCGGCATGCCGCTCGAGAACGATGCGCCCGGTCTGCGCCGCGAGGCGCCGCCCGTCGTCGAGCGCGCGCACGTCGATTTCCAGATCGTCGAAAGAAACCGCCTCGGCAAACGCCTTGCGCAGGTCTTCGACGCTTCCGCCCGCAACGAAAAGGGCATTGACGCGCCCCGGCTGCTCCAGGCTTTGCTGCAAGGCCTCGCGGTTGACGAAGACGTTGAAGGGCAACTGTTGATTCGGCGAAAGGCCGAAACGGCCCGGCCCGCGGTCGGGAAGTATCCCGGCTACCCTCAGCCGCAGCAGCAAAGCGCCGTCCGTCTTGCGCCCCATCACCGATTCGGCGGGAATCAGCGTGTCGGCCTGAAAGCGCAGCACGACCGCATCGCCCTCCGCCGCGCCCAATTCGCGCGCCAGCATCGCGTTGACCACGATCTCCCGCCGGCCGATCTCGGGCGCGGGCATGCCGTAGAAACCCCAGAAAGTCTCATCGACGCCGTGGATATTGACCCTGGAAGCGCGCGCCCCCGTCTGCGCGTTCTCGGCGCTGCCGCGAATGACGGCGGCGGCGGAAACGCGCTCGAATCCGGCGATCTCGGCCGCAAGCTCCTCGCGGACGTAACGCTCGGCCACCAGCGCGTGGTCGATTGCGCCCAGGCGGTCGAGCGTCAAGCCGCGCAGGCTTCCGCGCACCGAGCCGCCGACCAGCAGCGCGCCCGCCAACACCGCCGCGCCCACCGCAACCCCGCAGGTAACCGCGGCATGCATCGAACGGTAGTGGACCAGCGACCGAAACAGCAACTTCCGCAGCGGCATCGCTTGTGTCAGTATAGCCGAGACGCCGCCGCGGATGCTCTATCATAGCGTCATGAAAGCATTGAGCATCTTCGCGCTCAGCGGGGTTTCCCTCTTCGGCCAGACCGACTTGATCATTGAGCGGGAGGCTGAGTTTTCCCGCCCGCGGACCGGCAGGAATTTGGATATGGCGCTCGTCTTGCTGCTCGGATTGCTCGCGGTGTTCATCACGCCGGCGATGGGAGAAAAGAAACCTCTCGACTGGGAAAATGTCCACAAGATCGGTAACCGAAAGATTACCGGTTCCGTTCAGTATTTCAATCCTTCTCAGGAATGCAGGATTGGAAGGGAATTGGCAAACCAAGTTGAGCGGCGCGCCAAAATGGTAGAGGATGAAGTCATTTCCGAGTACGTTAGCAGGATCGCTAACAATCTCGTGAAAAACTCGGACTGGAAGGATAATCACTTCTACGTCAAAACCATTGAAGATAGTTCGACGAACGCATTTGCTTTGCCCTGCGGTTTCTTCTACGTCAACACGGGGCTTATTGATTTTGTCGAAAACGAAGCGGAGCTTGCAGGCGTTCTTGGGCATGAGATTGCCCATATCGCTGGAAGGCATGGAACCCGAAAGCTCTCGAAAGCCATGATGTGGCAACAAATCGGAGCAGCCGCTGCGGGCGCTGTTGCGGCAAGCACCAAAAACTGGCGTCTTGGCCATTCCATAGCGAATCTCTCAAGTGCGATGGGACAGCTTGTTTTCCTCAAGTTCGGAAGGGACTTCGAGAGAAAAGCCGACTGGCTTGGCATTCAGTATATGTACAAGGCTGGATACGATCCCTCTGTTATGCTGGCGTTCTTTGAGAGAATTGCGGCAAAAAACAAGAAGTCAAAAAGAAAGGTTACGCCTTTTCTCAGCTCTCACCCGATGGAAAAGGGTAGAGTTCGTGATATTTCAAGGAGAATGCCGTTTCTCCCGGACAAAGGAGCGTATGCTCTCTCGAATAATGAGTTTGAGAACATCAAGAACAGAGTAAAAAATCTTTCCGGCAGAAATTGCAAGGAAGAGGAAAGTTGGAACAGCACCACCAACGATGTTGATGTTACGATAGTCTGTAGTCAGACTGTTAACACTGAGCAGGCGCAGTGATGATCCGCCTCTGCAAATATGCCGGCAACCGGTCTGCAAGCAATCGTGGCGTGGAGAACATGGGAAGGTGGACTTCTCGACGTAAACTCCGGCGATTCCGGGAACCCATCGCTGCACGTTCAAAACGGAGAAAGACAAAACGTTGAGCACCCGGTAGCCCATCGAAACCGGCAGCGCGCCTGCCGGTCGGCAAGCAGGCTGAAAACAGGCTTGGTTCCCATCCGCCGTTGTCAGTTGGGGCTGGAGTATCCTGAAGCGGGGGCGGCGGGCGGCTGCGCTTCGACCGCTTTCTCCAGTTCCGCCACCTTCCGGCGAACCTGCTTGGCCCGATTGCCCGCGCTCTCCAGCCCCAGAAAAATCCTGTACGCCTCCAGCGCCTGCGCCGGCTGATCGAGTTTCTCGCGCGAGCGGCCCAGCTTCCAGAACGCCGGCGCGAAGGAAGGGTTCCAGCGGGTAGCCTCGATATAGCGGCCCACGGCGGCGCGGTGGCTGCCCTTTTTGGCGTAGTGATCGCCGACCTTCATCTCGCGCTGCGCCCGGATCGGGTTGAAGACGTATGCGGTCGGAGCGACGAATTCTTCGTCTTCATCGGCCATCGCCGGCGGCGGCGCCTCGGGCCGCTCGTCGGGCCGCTTGAGTTGCGCGGCGGAGCTCGCGCAAAGCGACAAGGCAACGGCGGCGCAAACGGCGCGCATGTCAAAAGTATATCCTTGTCATCGAGAAAACCCGGCATGAGCGGCAACACCCGGCCCCAATACGAAACGCTGCGCAAGCGCATGGAAAGACCCCTCGACCTGATGGTGGTCATGGCCGCGCTGGCCACGGTTCCGATCGTCGTCGCCCAGGAGATGGGCCGACCGGAGCCGTGGATCGCCCTTGCCGACTGGGCGGTCTGGGCCGTTTTCGTGCTGGACTTCGGCTTGATGTTCCTTGCCGCCGCCGACCGCGCGCGCTACTGCCTGCGCAATTTCCTCGGCTTGGCCATCGTCGTCCTTTCCTTCCCGCTGCTGCCCGATCTGCTCGCCTCGGTGCGCGTCGCGCGCATCGCCAGGGCGGCGCGCCTGCTCCGGCTGATGCGTGTGTCGGCGGCCCTCCTGCGCGGCATCCGCTCGCTGCGCCGCATGGTCGGCGTCCAAAGCCTGATCTACATGAGCATCCTCAGCTTGACCCTGGCCGCCCTGGGCGCGGCGCTGCTGGTCGTTCTCGAGCCGCAGACCGTCAACCACAGCTTTCTCGACGGCCTATGGTGGGCGCTGGTCACGGTCAGCACGGTCGGCTACGGCGATCTCGTTCCGCAGACGACGGCGGGCCGCCTGCTGGCCGTCGTGCTGATGGTCTCGGGCTTGGGGCTGCTCTCCACGCTGACCGCCGCCATCGGCGCATACTTCGTCGGCGAAGACGCCAAGCGCCAGGAACTGCGCGAGCGCCTGGAGCGGATCGAAGCGATTCTCGAAGAAATGCGCGCGGACAGCCGCCGCCGCGGGCCGCGTGACTGACAACCGCGCCGGCGCTTCCTTTACAATGCCTCTATGCGCTGTTTCCCCGCGGTCGTTCTTTCCCTCGCCGCCGCCGCAAGCTGCGGTTCCGACGTCGAGTACTTGCAGGAATCCCGGCAGGCGACCGGCGTCAAGATCGGCGAAGTCACCTCGACCGCGGCGGTCGTCTGGACGCGGGTTACCGCCGCCGCCGGCCGCCGCGCCGACGGAACGCCCATCCGCGCCCGCGTGGTCAAGCCGAAGTACGAAGAGCCGCCCGCCGGGCATGAAAACAAACTTGTCGTGCAGCATGAGCCGAGAGACTCGCAGCATTCCGGCCTGCAGGACAATGACGGCGGCGTCCGGCTGTTGCACAATCAACTCGACCCGAGCGGCTTGCAGCACTCCGTTCCCGGCGCCCCCGGCCGCGTGCGCCTGCGCTACGCGGACAACGTCAATTTCTTCGACCCCGTCGAGAGCGAATGGTTCGAAGTCGGCGCCGAAGACGACTACACGCACCACTTCAAGCTCAGCGGCCTGAAGCCCGCGACCGTCTATTACGTCGAGACCGAAACTTCCGACGCCGCGGGCGCGGTGCTGCACAAGCCGCTGAACGCGCGCTTCGAAACCGCGCCGCCCGAAGACGAATACGCCGCCGTGACTTTCACCGTGGTCACCGGGCAGTCCAACCACGACCACGACCACCCCGACGGCTTCAAGATCTATCCGTCCATGCTCAAGCTCGCGCCGAAGTTCATCGTGCCCACGGGCGACACGGTTTATTACGACAGCGACGCGCCGCTGGCCACCTCAATCGACTTGGCGCGCTTCCATTGGCATCGCATGTACAGCTTCCCGACCATTCTGGAATTCCATCTCAGCGTGCCGGGCTACTGGGAAAAAGACGACCACGACTCATACCACAACGACAACTGGCCGGGCATGAGCCGCTGGTACATGGGAACCTTCAGTTGGGAACAGGGGCTGAAGGTGTACAGCGAGCAGGCGCCGATGAGCGAATTGCCGTACCGCACCTTCCGCTGGGGCAAGGGCTTGCAGGTATGGGTAGTCGAGGGGCGCGATTTTCGTTCGCCCAACACCATGGAAGACGGCCCCGGCAAGAGCATTTGGGGCGAAACGCAAAAAAGCTGGCTCAAGCAAACGCTGCTCGAAAGCAACGCCGATTGGAAAGTGCTCGTCAGCCCGACGCCGATCGTCGGCCCCGACCGCAGCAACAAAAACGACAACCACGCCAACAAGGGCTTCACCCGCGAAGGGGACGAAATGCGCCAATGGTTCGCCGAAAACCTGCCCGACAACTTCTTCATCGCCTGCGGCGACCGGCATTGGCAGTACCATTCGGTGCATCCGGCAACGGGCGTCAACGAATTTTCATCCGGGCCGGCGACGGACGAACATGCCGGCGGCAGCCCGGGCGAAGACGGCGACTACCACCGCTTCCACCGCGTGGCCGGCGGTTTCCTCTCGGTAACCGCCGAGAAAATGCTCGACAAGAGCAAAATCGCCTTCCGCTTCCATGACGTTGACGGCAACGTCGTCTATGAGCACGAGCGCGAAAAAACGCTGTAGAATGCGCTTGCCCCGCTGTCCGCGCTATGATGAGCGGCGGCGGTTCGTATGAAACTCCGCATCTTGCCGGCGGCACTGCTCGCCGCCGCGGCCTTTGCTTGGGCCGCTGCCCGCGGCGGGGAAGATGAGCTGCCCGCCGACGCCGAATCCGCCGTTGCCCGCCTGAACGCATCCCCGCGCCATGGCGAATGGATCGAAATCCGCGAAGGCCGCAGCGATTCGTGGAGCGATTCGGTTCACGCCTGGGTGTCGTATCCCGAACGGGCGACCCGCGCTCCGGCCGTCATCGTCATCCATGAAATCTTCGGCCTGACCGACTGGGTTCGCGCCGTCGCCGACCAGCTCGCCGCCGCGGGCTTCATCGCCGTTGCGCCCGACCTGCTGAGCGGCTACGGCCCCGCCAGCCGAACGCCCGACGACGCGCAAGAGGCGGTCAAGCTGATCCGCGGGCGCCGCACCGAAGACGTGGCGCGCCGGCTGACCTCGACGGCGCGCTGGGCGGCCTCCCTGCCCGCCTCCAACGGCAGGTACGGCTGCATCGGCTTCTGCTGGGGCGGGGCGGCGAGCTTCGAGTTCGCCGGCAACGAAGACCGGCTGGGCGCCGCGGTCGTCTATTACGGAACGTCGCCGGAGCGCAAGACCCTGGGGCGGATACGCGCCCCCGTGCTCGGCCTCTACGGCGCGGACGACGCCCGCGTCAACGCTGCGATTCCCGAAGCGGCGCGCGTCATGCGCCAACTCGGCAAAAGCTATGCCCCGCATATTTTCGACGGCGCGGGACACGCCTTCCTGCGGCAGCAAAAGGCCCGCGGCGGAGCCAACCTGGCCGCCGCGCAAGCGGCTTGGCCGCTCACCATCGACTTTCTGCGCGAACACCTGGAGGCCCGCAAGCCATGACGTTCCGACTGGGCGTTTTCCTCGCTCTCGCCGCGGCCCTGGTCCCGGCTCAACGGAAGCCCTGCCCGACCGACGTTTTCCTCGACGTCTCGAAATACGAGGGCGCCGGACCCGAATACCCCAAGCCGCGCCTCGAAGCCTCCTGCGAAGGCGATGAGCTGGTCGTCCGCTCCAACGGCATCCCGCACTACGAGTTCATTCAGGTCACGCCCAATCCCCTGATCGAGCAGAACTACGAATTCCGCGTTCCCCTGAATCCGCAAAAAGCCGACAGGCCGACCCCCATCCCGCTGCTGGGCAGCGAAGGCTTCAGCATCGGCGGGCTGGCCATTTTCGGACCCAATGAAGGCCCGGTGCCGCAGGAAGCCGAGTTCGGCGACCCGGTGATGCACTCCATCATGGACGCCTGCATGGGGCATACGGCGCTCGAATACCACTACCACGCGCTGGTGCAGCGCTGCTTGAGCGGCGCGCGGGAAGGCGAACGCTCGCCGATCCTCGGTTTCGCCTACGACGGCTTCGCCATCCGCGGCCCCTGGGGCTGCCTCGACGCCGACTGCGCCGACGTCGTGAAATTCAAAAGCAGTTGGGAAAAAGTCGGCAATCCCGACACCGATTCCTGGGACGCCTGGGACTATGTCGCCAAAGACGGCCCCGAATACCTCGACGCCTGCAACGGCCATACCGACGATTCGGGCGATTACCACTACCACGCCACGGAAACGTGGCCCTATATCATCGGCTGCTATTCCGGCGAGCCGCTGGGCATGCGCAACCGCGGGCGGTCGCGCCCCGCGGTCAGCGAAAACCGCCCCGTCCGCCGGCCGCGGCGGGAGCCGGGCGGCGGCCCGCGCCCGGGCGCCGAGCAGGTCTCCAAAGCCGCGGCGGCCCTGGGCATCGACAGCGGCAAGGTCGCCGAGGCCTTGCGCGTCGAGCCCGGCAGCATCAAGCCGGTAAACATGGCCGCGGCGGCGCGGACGCTCGGCATCGCCGAAAACGCGCTGCGGGAAGCCCTGGGAGGCCGCGGCGGCAACCGCCCCCCACGCGCCAACCAGAACCCGCCCGGCGAGCCGGAATGCTTCTTCCGCTGCGGCCAGAGCGACGAAGACGCCGTGGGCTGCACCCTGACGCCCGACCACAAGGTCGTCTGCCACCGCCCCTGCGACAACAACAAATGCGGATAGCCCGGCCGTGAGCGGATAGTTGAGAAAGCTCCGCGCAAGCCGGCGCCGGCGGCGGGCGCAGCCGCCCGACTCGCAGCCCCCGACGCAGAAACCCCGAAGCGCAATCACGGCGCAGCCGTCAAGCGTGACGGGGTTCATGCAGTTAAAAGAAGGGCTTCATGCACGGATTGTTCACCTTGCTCGCCAATGTTCACCAATGATCACTTATTTTTGCATCGCGCCGCCGAAAATCGACCGGATGCGTTCAGCGCCTTCCGATCCGAAGCCCTGCAGAAGAAAATCGACGCATTGGCCCTGCCCGGGCAGGCCGGCTGCCCGCGCTTGTTCAGACCTTCCAAAAGACTCGGGAAATGCGCCGCGCTGTTGACAAGGCGGCGCGGGAAGGGGAAAATAGGGTTTCATCGGCGGCTTGGATGGTTTTTGGGGTCGCCGCGAATTTTTTGTTGCGATGAGAGGCGAGAAGGATGTATCATGAGAAGAGGTCAGCCCGTCAGCCCGTCAGCCCGTCAGCCCGTCAGCCCGTCAGCCCGTCAGCCCGTCAGCCCGTCAGCCCGTCAGCCCGTCAGCCCGTCAGCCCGTCAGCCCGTCAGCCCGTATAAGGAGAAGCGCGCTCGCCGCGCTCTCTGACCCGCGGCTTCTTCTTTCTCTTCCGTCTGCTCTCCGCGCCCTGCTTGCCGCCGCCAAGGCGGGGCTTTCGCGCGGGCGCGGGAGTTGTGTTCTTCACTCGCTGCGGGCGGCGGCCGCCTTGGCGGCGATCGCTCTCCACGCGCCGCTCTTCACTCCCCGCTTGGCGGCGCAAAGCGACGCCGTCATCCAGACGGTCGCGGGCAGCAGGGGCGTAGGCGACGGCGGCGCGGCCGCGGCGGCATCCCTGCGCTTCCCCAGCGGCGTGGCCGTGGACGGCGCGGGCAACCTCTACATCGCCGATACGTACGCACACCGCATCCGCAAGGTGGATGCTTCGGGCGCCATCTCCACCGTCGCGGGAACCGGGGCGGGCGGCTACAGCGGCGATGGGGCCGCGGCGGCGGCGGCGCAGCTTTCCTTCCCCAGCGGCGTGGCCGTGGACTCGTCGAACAATCTCTACATCGCCGATCAGCAGAACGACCGCATCCGCAAGGTGGACGCTTCTACGGGCGCCATCTCCACCGTCGCGGGAGACGGGACGCGCGGTTACGGCGGGGACGGCGGACCGGCGGCGGCGGCGCAATTCGACGGCCCCAGCGGCGTGGCCGTGGATTCGGCGGGCAACATCTACATCGCCGATACGTTCAACCAACGCATCCGCAGGGTGGATGCTTCGGGCAACGTCTCTACCGTCGCAGGCACCGGGATTCGCAGCATAGACCCAGCCGGCAGGCTGGCGACGGCGACGCATCTCTCAGATCCCAACGACGTAGCGGTGGACGGCAGGGGCAACCTCTACATCGCTGTTACGCTCAGTTTCCTCGTCTACAAGGTGGATGCCTCCACGGGCATCATCTCCACCGTCGCGGGAACCGGGACGTCCGGCTACAACGGGGACGGCGGCGCGGGAACGGCGGCGCGGATCTCACGGCCCCGCGGCGTAGCGGTGGACCGCGCGGGCAACATCTACATCGCCGATGCCAACAACCACCGCATCCGCAAGGTGGATGCTTCGGGCGCCATCTCCACCGTCGTGGGAGACGGGACGGGCGGCTACAGCGGCGATGGGGGCGCAGCAACGGCGGCGCAACTCTTCTTGCCCTACGGCGTAGCGGCGGACTCGGCGGGCAACCTCTACGTCGCCGACCGGGGCAACCACCGCATCCGCAAGGTGGATGCTTCGGGCGCCATCTCCACCGTCGCGGGAACGAGCAATATCGGCGACGGCGAAGCGGCCCCGGCGGCGCAACTCGCCTTGCCCCAAGAGGTAACCGCGGACTCGGCGGGCAACCTCTACGTCGCCGATACGTGGAACAACCGCATCCGCAAGGTGGACGCCTCCACGGGCATCATCTCCACCGTCGCGGGAGACGGGACGTACGGCTACAGCGGCGACGGCGGCGCGGCCTCGTCGGCGCAACTCGCCTTGCCCCGCGACGTAGCGGCGGACTCGGCGGGCAACCTGTACGTCGCCGATACCAGAAACAACCGCATCCGCAAAGTGGACGCCTCCACGGGCGTCATCTCCACCGTGGCGGGAAGCGGGACGTACGGCTACAGCGGCGACGGCGGACCAGCCGTTTCGGCGAACCTCAGATTCCCCTACGGCCTGGACGTGGACGGCTCGGGCAACATCTACTTCGTTGACCGCTACAGCTTCCGAATTCGCAAAGTGGATACGGCAGGCGTGATTACCACCGTCGCGGGAGGCGGGACAACGGTCGGCGGCGGGGGCGCGGCGACGGCGGCGCGGCTCTTCGAGATCCAGGACGTGGCCGTGGACTCGGCGGGCAACTTCTACATCGCCGCAAACGCCAGCCACAGCATCCGCAAGGTGGACGCCTCCACGGGCGTCATCTCTACGGTCGCGGGAAGCTACTCCCTCGTCGGCTTCAGCGGGGATGGCGGAGCGGCCGCTTCGGCGCGCCTCAACCAACCCTACAGCGTGGCCGTGGACTCGTCGAACAATCTCTACATCGCCGACAGGAACAACAACCGCATCCGCAAAGTGGACGCTTCTACGGGCAATATCTCCACCGTCGCGGGAAGCGGCCAATCCGGCCACAACGGGGATGAATGCGCCGCGACCGCAGCACGCCTGCGCCAACCCTCGGGCGTGGCGGTGGACGGCGCGGGCAATCTCTACGTCGCCGACAGGCTCAACAACCGCATCCGCAAGGTCAGCCCGCAGCCGCCGGGCAGCGATCCTCTCGGGCCGTGCCGCATAACCATTTTCGAACCCAAACTCGTACCCGTATCGGAACCACCGCAACAACCGGGGGCTCCGGGGCCGTCGGTGGAGCCGGTGGGCGTTTCCGAGTTGTCGTTCGCGCCGGCGCCGAACGCCGACCCGGGCGAGCCGATGTCGCAGACGCTGACGCTGCGCGCCGAAGGCGGCGCAACGGACTTCCAGGCGCTGCCCAGCGCGCGCTGGATCCAGGTCTCGCGGGCGGAGGGCAGCGCTGCCCAGTGGAGAGGCCGCCTGGCCGACGGCGAGACGATCACCCTGCTCGTGACCGTCAATCCGCTGGGGCTGCGGCCGGGAACTCACCGCGGACGGCTGTACATCCGCGCCGGCGGACGCCTCACGGCCAGAGTGAATATCGTGCTGGAAGTCCCCCCGCCGACGGGGCCGGACGTATCGGAGAGCGGCGGCGTGTTCGACGCGGCGCGGGCGAGCGCCTACGGCGAGGCGGGGCTGTTCGGGCCGCAGTTGCTGCCCGTGTCGCCGGGTTCGCTGGTGGTCGTGCAGGGCGTGAACTTCGCATCCGGCGAGCCGGTCATGGCCGAGGGCTTCCCGCTGCCGACGAGCCTGGGCGGCGCGCGCGTGTTGTTCGACGGGGCGGCGGTTCCTCTGTTTTCGGTGGGGCCGCGGCGCATCGAGGCGCAGTTGCCCTGGGAGTTGGGCGGCGAAGAGACAGCGGCGGGCGGCTTGGCTTTGGCGAGCGTGGTGGTGGAGTCCGGCGGCGAGAGCAGTTGGCCGCGGCGCTTCTGGGTCGGCCCCTATGCGCCGGGCGTGTTCACGGCGTCGGGCACGGGGCAAGGCCAAGCGCTGGCGTTGTTCGCGGGCACGACCGACTTGGCGGCGCCGCTGGGTTTCAGCGCGGGCAGCCGCCCGGCGCGCGCCGGCGACGTGCTGGAGATCTACGCGACGGGTCTGGGCGCGGTGGAGCCGCCGTTGGTCGACGGGATGAACTCATGCGCCCCGGACGGCGTCTGCCTCGAAGACGGCTCGAACGCCGTGCTGCGGCATACGGCGGCGCGCCCGCGGGTCTGGATCGGCGTTTGGCCCTTGCCCGCGGAGAACGTCCGCTTTTCGGGACTGGCCCCGGACATGGCCGGGGTCAACTTGGTGGTCGTGGAAGTCCCGCGCAACCTCACCCCGTCAAACGCCGCCGAGTTGCGCCTCGCCGTCGCCAGCCGCATCAGCCAGTCCGACGCCACGATCGCCGTTGAATAAGGGCGCCGTCGAGTGACGCCGCGAAGCGGCCCGACTCGCGACCCGCCGACCCGTGACCGCCGCGCAAAGCGCGGCCCGACCGACGGCGCAGCCGCCCCGGCCGCGCTAGGGCCGGTAGTCCACCCAGATCGGCGAAGCCCAGGCCATCTGCCCGTCCGTCTGCTGCAAGCGCACGTAATAGTAGCTCTCGCCCGGCTCGGCCGCGTCGTCCCTGTAAGCGAAGGCAACCTCGCGGGTTGCCGGACGCCGCGCGTAAAGATGCTGCCCGTTTTTGATGATCTGGACGTTGTCGATCGGCGCCGTGCCGCGTACGGCAATGCGGATCACCGGCGGCTCCGACGCGGCAACCTCATCGCCCATGATCGCCTCGCCCACGCGGACGTCGACGACGATGTTGTCCGTCGCGGCATAGGCGTGCCGTTGCCGCAGCGCCCGGAAAATCCCCTGCCGGGTGGGTTCCTCGGCATAAACGGCCGCATACGA
This sequence comes from Bryobacterales bacterium, assembly GCA_965242705.1. GTDB lineage: Bacteria > Acidobacteriota > Terriglobia > Bryobacterales > UBA6623 > CATQHP01. The sequence continues at coordinate 342,079 of OZ251486.1, read as the reverse complement.
AACGTGCGTCGAGCGGTGGTCGGACGAGGCGATGAAACCCATCTTGTAGCCTTTGGCCAAGGCGTTCTGCGCATAGCCGACTTCGTACCGCTCGGCGGAATTGACGCGCGGGGCGCCGCGGCCTTCGTAGCTCAGGCGGCAGCCCTGATAAATCTCGAGCAGCGTCTGGAACGCCGGGTCGTGATAGCTCCAATCCGTGCCGCCGCCGGCGGCGATCGTGTGCGGAATGGTGATCGCATCGGAACCCTTGAGCGCCTTCCACAAGGCCAACTCGTCCGGACGGCGGGGGAATCGGGTATTGCGCTCCTCGGCCGGAACGGTAATCGGAACCGCGGCCGCGCCGCGGTTCGGCGAAATCACGTTGCGGTGGCCGTAGGGAAACGCCGGCGTGCGTTCGTAGCCGAACAGCGGCATGAAAACGCCCGGCAGGTGGAAAACGTCCGCGAGTTTCTGCGTCCGCCACCAGTCGTAGGTTTCCAGCAGCCCGTCCTTGCCCGCGCCGCCGTAGGAATGGTCGGTGGAAGCGATAAAGTCGAGCTCGGCGGCGTCGATGGCGTAGCGGTACATATCCCACAAGGAGCCGTCGTAACCGCCGTCGCCGGAAATTTCCGTGTGGCGGTGGAGATCGCCCCAATAGAGCCGGTAGCGTTTCGCGCCCGCGGCAACCTCGTTGCGGCGGTCGGCGGCGGCCGTGTGCCGGTGGCCGCGCGGTTTGCCGGGCGCGAGCGGCTTCAGTTCCGGCGCCGCCGTTCCGCGCCGCGGCTCGATTTTCCGGTGCGCGACGAAGCCGCGGCGCCCGTCGATGGGCTTGACGCGGTTCGCCTCGGCGTCGTAACGCCCGTCGGCGGCGAAAAAGACGTCCAGCGCGTTGCCGTCCTGCAGCACGATCGAAGGGCGGTTGTCGTTGCTGCCCGCGCTGTCTTCCAGCACAATCGGCTCGCTCCAGCGGTCGGTTTCGTAAGCCGAAGCGTAAATGCGCCAGCCCATCGGCCGCTCGGCCATCCCGCCGCCGTCGTTGCGCCGCAGCCAACGCCGGAAAAACAACCAGGGGACGCCCGCTCCATCGACGGCAAGGCGGGGAATCTCCAGAACGCCCGCCGGCGGCTCGTCGGGCAGCACCGATACGACCGACGCCTTCGGCGTCCAACGGCGGCCTTGCGCATAGACGGCCATGCCGATGCTCTGGGTATAGCGCAGGCTGACCTTTTGGCCGACGCGCCCGCGCGGGTCGGGCGCGGTCCAGTCGGCCGGCTCGCCCCAGTCGCCCTCGGCGCTGTCGAGGTTCCAGTGCGGCATGTCGAGACCCCAGTTCGGCCCCTGGTTGTCCCAGGCGATCCAGGCGCGGTCCTGCTTGTCGATGGCGATGGCCGCTCTGGCCTCGAAATCGGGCGAGTCGGCGATCGGAATCTCGGCGCCCAGCGCGCCGTTCTCGAAAACGCGCAGGAACACGTCGTAGTCGCCGTGCCGATAAGTGTCGTAAGCGATGTAAAGCCGGTCTTGGGAATCGATCGCGACCGCCGGCTCCCATTCGCTCGCCTCGTGGCTGCTGACGGCTATCGCCTGCGACCAGCGGATGCCGTCGAAAACTTTCAGATAGATGTTCCCGTCGCCGGTGCGCAGCGATTGCCACACCAGGTAGAGATTGCCCCGCGAATCGGCCGCGAGGCGGTGGTGAAAATCCGCTCCGGGCGTTTCGGTGAGGCGGCGGATCGGCGACCAGCGCCCGCCGTCGAACACGCGGGCGTAGATGTCGAAGTTCCCCTCGACCTGCGCGGCCCAGGCAATCCACAGCGCGCCGTCGGCCGTCGCTGCCGCGGCGGTTTTCAGAAAGTCTCCGGGCGCGGGGGTGATCGTCTCGGCGGGCTGCCAGCCGTCGGCGGTTCGCCGGCGTACTTTGACCACGTCGCTGCCGCGCTCGTCGTAACTGAGAAACGCCAGCCACAAATCGCCGTTCGGAGCAACCGCCGCTGACGGGTAATCGGCATAGTCCTCGGGGGAAGAGAGCCGCTCGGCGGCAACGGCGGCCGCCGCTGCCGCAACGAAAAGAAGCGCAAGATTCCTCACGCTCGGATTGTAGTACGAGAGAGGCCGCCCGGCCGCCCCCCGGGGAAACGCCGCGGTCCGCGCTGCCGGGCTTTCAGAGGATGCGGACTTTTCGGCTCTGCCAGTAGGCGAACAGCGCCGCCAAGCCGCCGAATACGACGACGGCCCAGACAACGCGGAGCAGACTGAAGAACCAGCCGATGCCGATGCCCAGCGCCGCCCAGTGGAACCAATGGAGGCCGGGCGGCGGCGTCATCCAGTCGACGACGCCCAGCATAATCAGAATCAGCGGACCCGTAAACAGAAATTTGATGGATTCCACCAGCCCCCGCACCGTATTCATCCCTTTCGGATTGTAGTACGTAGAGGCAGCGCCGGTTGTTCCCGAAAAAATCGCCGCAAAAACGGAAAAGTTGACTTTTCGGCGTTTTGCGTGCGAAAATCGGTTGCAGCGGTTGGGAGGGCTGTGGAAGTCACGGTCCGCTGGGGCCAGGTGCCCCACCCGGCTGCGTTTTTTCCGAACAACACGCACGTCCCGGCCTCTTCCCATGTACTTGCTTTACCTGGATGGGTCCGGGTCTGTAAAAAACCCGAAAGAACGTCACTTCGTCCTTGCCGGCATCGCCGTATTCGAGCGTCAGATTTATCACCTCATTTCCAAAACCGATCAATTTGTTTCTTCTCTTGGGTTGGGCAACGTTCACGATGTCGAACTACACGGCAGCGTGATGGCGAATGGAAGTGAGGCTCCATGGAAAGGGATAGCGCGGCAAAAACGCCTGGACACTATCGAGCGCGGTCTGGGCCTGCTTCGCGATGCCCATTGGAGCGTGAGCGCTTTCGCCGTAGCCGTGGACAAGCATGCGGAAGCGCCTAATGACCCTGTTGAGTACGCCTTTGAGGAAATCTGCAACCGTTTCGATCTGTTTCTCAGGCGTTTGTACAGGAATGGGAACGGCGAACAGCGCGGACTGATCGTAATGGATAAATCACAATACGAGGAAACTCTGCAAGGATTGGCGCGGCATTTTCGCGAGGAGGGCACAAGATGGGGGACGCTCCGAAATCTTGCCGAGGTCCCGTTGTTCGTGGATTCTGCCGCTTCACGGCCGATTCAGATCACGGATATGCTGGCATGGGCGGTCTGGAGGCGCTACGAGTATCACGACACGCGCTACTTCGATCGAATCGTAAGACGCTTCGATAAAGAAGGTGGAGTATTGCACGGTTTGGTGCATCGTAAACACACAGCGGACGACTGTCACTGTCCTGCTTGTTTGTCTCGTTCACTTCAGAGCGGAGCAGGATAGCGCGTTGCTTGATGCCGGTCGTTGTACCGGACGTTCGCAGGTTTTGTGGACAAGTATCCGCCCTTGGAGGCTACTCGAACCGCCGGAGAAAGGCCGCCGTGCGCAGCCGCGCCGAGGCGAGCATTCGCGAAGGCGTCTGCGGCAGGCATTCCTCGATGCGGCGCAGCGGTCTCGCGAGGCGGCGTACGCCGAGCGCCAGACGCCGGCTGAAACTCTGCCGCGGCGGCCAGTTCCCGCGGTCGATGAGCCAGTCGTGCATGTGCGCCCATGCCCAGTTCGGCATGGTGCCTATGCGCAAATCGCCTTCGCGCAGCACTTCCCGCTCGACCTGAAAGAGCAAGTAGTTGTCCGGCGCCTCGCCGACGCCTGAAATGAGCGCCTCGAGCTCCGGAAAATCGACGTAGCGAAACAGCCGGTAGGTCTCCTGCAGCGGTTTCCAGAAATCGGGGTCGCGCTCGTCCGAGGCGATGTACACGACCGCGCCGTCGTCCGCGCCCCAATGCTGCAGGCATTGCCGGATATGCGGCGGCGACGTCAGTCGATCGGGCACCTGTCCGGCGGCAACGCGGTCGCCGCGGCGGACGTGGACGGCGGCGAAGCGGCCGCCGCCGAGCGAGCGGAGACGCCGCGCCACCGGGCGGGCGAGCGCCGCCGCCCGCGCTGAAGGGCGCAGATCGACCGCAGACTCCGGCCAGCCGTCCATCGTCATTTCTTTTCTGAACGAAAAGGGGTACGAGATGCGCCGCACCACGAGGGGGTAGTCCCGCGCCCGTTTCGGCATGGGTTCTCCGCCCCGCAGCTTCAGCGTTCGCGCGCCTTCCTCGGGGCGGCAATCCGCGATAGGCAGCGGAAGCCGCCGCCCGCGGGCATCCGTCAAGCTGCTTTCCCCGAAGTCGAAATAATGCTCCCAACGCCACTCGCGGCGCACGCCGAGGTTGAGTTTCGGAGACAGGTTCAGCGGCGGCAGGATGGCCAGCCTTCCCGACGCATGAGCCTCGCGCAGCAAGAATTCGAGGTTCGAGGCCTGATACAACAGCCCGTCCACGGACGGCGCCGGCATCTCGTACTGCAGAAAGCGCGTTTCGCCGGGCGCCGCAGGCTTGGCGGTATTCGCGGACGAATCCATGTATGCCTACCCAAGTCTGCGCAGAAAGGACGCAGCATACAGCCGCGCCGAAGCGAGCATTTGCGAAGGCTTTTGCGGCAGGCGCTCCTCCACGCGGCGTATCCGCGGGCCGAGGCGCCGCACCCCGAGCGCCAGCCGCCGGCTGAAACTCGGACGCGGCGGCCAGTTCTCGCGGTCGATGAGCCAGTCGTGCATGTGCGCCCACATCCGGTTCGGCATGGCGCCGATGCGCGGATAGCCTTCCCGCAGCACTTCGCGCTCGACTTGAAAGAGCAAGTAGTTGTCCGGCGCCTCGTCGACGCCTGAAATGAGCGCCTCGAGCTCCGGAAAATCGACGTAGCGAAACAGCCGGTAGGTCTCCTGCAGCGGCTTCCAGAAATCGGGATCGCGCTCGTCCGAAGCGATATACACGACCGCGCCGTCGGCCGCGCCGCAGCGCTGCAGGCATTGCCGGATATGCGGCGGCGACATCAGTCGATCGGGCACATATCCGGCGGCAACGCGGTCGCCGCGGCGGACGTGGACGGCGGCGAAGCGGCCGCCGCCGAGCGAGCGGAGATGCCGCGCCACCGGGCGGGCGAGCGCCGCCGCGCGCGCCGAAGGGCGCAGATCGACCGCAGACTCCGGCCAGCCGTCCGTCGGCAGCTCTCTTCCGAAAGCGGGATGGGAGATGCGCCGCACGACGAGCGGGTAGTTCCGCGCCCGCTCCGGCATGGCCTCTCTTCCCCGCAAGCGCAGCGTTCGCGCGCCTGCCTCGGGGCGGCAATCCGCGATAGGCAGCGGAAACCGCCGGCCGTCGGCGTCCGTCAAGCTGCTTGCGGCGAAGTCGAAATAGTGCTCCCAGCGCCATTCGCGGCGTACGCCGAAGTTGTGTTTCGGAGAGAAATGCAGCGGAGGAAGGATCGCCAGCCTTGCCGTCGCATGCGCTTCGCGCAGCAGGAATTCGAGGTTCGAAGCGTGATGCAGCAGCCCGGCCACTACCGGCGCCGCCGCCTCATACTGTAAAAAACGGGGTTCGCCGTAGGTCATGGATCGTTTGCGTTGAACGCCGAGCGCCCGCCGCGAGTCGCCGCGGCAACCCATGCGCCTCGGAAAATTATCGAGACGCTTGGCTGACGCTCGTTCGCCCGGCGCATTTCCTGCGTACCCCGTCTATCGCCCGCCGGCGGCTCGGCGCGCCATCTCCCCCGAAATCCACCGATAAGTGCGTCGGATGCCCTCCGCCAAGGGCGTTGTCGGCTGCCAGCCGGTAACTTTCCGCAATCCGGCGTTGTCGCTGTTGCGGCCTCGAACGCCTTGCGGTTTGTCGAGGTTATGCGTCAGGCGAAGCCGTTTGCCGGCGGCGGCGCACACCATTTCGACCAGTCGAGCCACGCTGACCAATTCTTCGCTTCCGAGATTGATCGGCGCCGTGCAATCCGACGCCATGATCCGGCGCAGACCTTCGATGCAATCGTCAATGTAGCAGAAGCTGCGCGTCTGCGAACCGTCGCCCCATATTTCTATGCTGCCGCCGTCCCGGGCCAAGGCCGCCTTGCGGCAGAGCGCCGCCGGCGCCTTTTCCCTGCCGCCGTCATAAACGCCGAACGGCCCATAGACATTGTGCAGGCGGACGACCCGCGAATCGAGGCCGAATTCCTCGCGGTAATAGCCGACAAGCTGCTCGGCAAAGAGTTTTTCCCAGCCGTAGCCCTTCTCCGGCGCCGCCGGCAGGACCTGGTCTTCGCGCAGCGGCGTAACGTTCTCGTTCTGCTGCAAGCGGTCAGGATAAACGCAAGCGGAACTGGTGAACAGGTAGGAGCCCGCCCGAGCGGTTCGCGCCGCTTCGAGCATGTGGCTGTTGATCAGCGTGTTGTTGCGCACGAGATGCGCGTAATTCGAGGTGAGGTATCCGATCCCGCCCATGTCGGCCGCCAGTTGGCATACGCCGTCCATGCCGTCCGCCGCTTGCCGGCAGGCCTCGAAGCAGCGCAAGTCTGCGATCTGGAACTCATCGCACGCGCTCGACGCGAACTCGGGGCGCTTGACGTCCGCGCCGCGCACCCAATGGCCTTCCGCCTTGAGCCGATTGACGAGATGATGGCCGATGAATCCTCCGGCGCCGGCAACCAGAAACTTCATCGCGCCTGCCGCATTTCCCTTGCCGCCGCCCGTTTCGCGCAGATACCCGGATGCATCATCCGCTTAACCGGCCAGTTCCTCGGCCGGCCTGTCGGCGGAGGCGAATCGCTCGACCGGGACGCCCAGCCTCTGCAGCAGGGCCAGATGGATGCCGGCCAGATTCATCGGCTTGGCGTACTCGATGAGCCGGCCCGCTGCGATCGTGCCGCCGCCGCGGCCGGCGAGCAAAGTGGGCAGATGGTGCTTGTCGTGATCGTTGCCGTCGCCGAGCGCGGAACCGTAAACAATCATCGCGTTGTCCAGCAGCGTCCCGCCGTCGGGCTCGCGGATCGATTGCATACGTTCCAGCAGGTAGGCGACTTGCTGGTGATGCCAGAGTTGCACCCGAGCGAACATCGCCCGCTTCTGCTCGACGGAGTCCCATGAAGTCACGCCGTCATCGTCCTCGGTGCGGCCGGAGAAGTTCTTGTAGTGCGAAAGGGCATGCCACGTTCCGCGAACCCCGTCGATGAAATTGAAATAACGGTTCGATTGGCCGTGATCGAGCATGAAAGTGGCCACGCGCGCGGCGCGGGACTGGAACGCCAGCACCAGCAGATCCATCATGATCCGCACGTATTGCTTGTGATCGGACGGAATCCCGGCGGACGGCCTGGCCAACGTGTCCGTCAGCGCCTTGTCGTCCGCCGTCTGCTTCGCCCGGGCTTCGGAAAACGCAATACGTTTCTCAAGCGAGCGAATCGATTCGAAATACTCGTCGAGGCGCGCTTGGTCGGCGCGGCTCACGCGGTCCCGCAGCGAGCGCGCATCGGCCAATACCATGTCGAGCGCCGAGCGGTCCGAAGCCCCGCCCGCGGGCGGGCGGAACATGCGGTCGAACACCGCCCGCGGCTCGACCTCGCGCGCCAGCGGCCTGTTCGGCGCAGACCACGAGATGTGGTTTCGCGGGAGCGATTTCGACATGAAGCCTTCGCCCTTCAGAGAGAGTTCCAGCGAAGGCAGCAGCGTGCCGCCGCCGATATGCCGCGCGGCCAATTGATCGGCCGAGACGCCGCCGGCATCGATCTTGTGCCGGTCGTAGTCGTAACCGGTCAACCAGGTCGGCGGGCCTGAGACGTGGCCGTTTCCCAACGGCGTCCAGATGTTCGTCGGGATGACCAGTTCCCGCTTGAACGGCTCCAGCGGGCTCATCCATTCGTTGAGTTTTTCGATGCGCCCGCCGGGACCGGTCCTGACCGGTTCCCATGTTCCGCGGGGAATCCCGTTCGGAAAATACAGATAGGCCAGCCGCGTCGTCGGCTTGGGCTGCGCCAAGCTCCGCGGCGTCATGACGTCCAGAAAAGGCAGACCGACCGCGGCGCCGGCGGAACGCAAAACCTGGCGGCGGGAAATGCGGTTCGACAGAAGCATCAATCGGCCTCCGCTTCGGGAGATTGCTTGTAAAGAAAAGGATAGCTGAAGACGATCTCGCGCAGCAGCGTCTGAAACCGGAAGCCGTCGTCCTCGAGCGCGCGAACGATTTTCCGCACCGCGGGCTCATCGTAATACTCGAGCGAACGGCCCAGCGCGTAAGCCAGCATCTTGGTCACGGTTTGACGCGCCAAGTCGTCATGGCGGTGCTCGATCAAGGCCTTTTTCAGGCCGGCCGGCCCCTCGAAAGCGGCGCCTTCCGGCAATACGCCCGAGGCGTCGACCCGTTTGACGATTTGGCGGAAGTCGCTGGGGTCATCGACGTTGATATCGTCCGGCTTCTTGATGCGGATCTTGAAGGTGTAATCGTCGCGCCATTGGCCGAAGTAGTCGAAGTTTTCGAGGCTGAAACCGAGCGGATCGATCCTCGCGTGACACGACCGGCAGCTTTCGTTGTCGGAGTGGAGCGCCAATTTCTCGCGGAACGTGAGCTCCTGCTGCTTGCCCACCGCCTCCTGAAACACGCCGGCATTCGGCGGCGGAGGCGGGGGCGGCGTACCCAGCAGGCTGTCCAGTATCCAATGGCCGCGCTTGATCGGGCTCGTCTTGTTGTAGTTCGACGTGACCGCGAGGATGCCGGCATGGCCGAGGATGCCGCCGCGATTCGGGTCGTCCAACGTTACCCGGCGCATATGGCCGCCTTCGACGCCCTCCATGTCGTAGAGCTTTTTGGCCAGCTCCTCGCTGACGAAAGTGTAGTCGGCATCGATCAAGCGCGAGATCGGCGCGTTCTCGCGCAGCAACGACATGAAAAACATCGCCGACTCGGCGCGCATGTCGTCCATCAACGAGTCGGTACACCAAGGGAAATCAATCGGCCCCATGCGCACGCGCGAGCCGACGTGCCCGAAACCCAGCCACTGCGCGGCAAAGACCGCGCCGAGCGTATCGGCCTTTTCGTCGGCCAGCATGCGCTCGAGTTGGCGCAGCAGATTTTCCGGTTCATGGAGCCGTTTTCGCGCGGCCAGATCGAACAGTTCCTCATCGGGCATCGAGGCCCACAGGAAATACGAGAGGCGCGAGGCCAGTTCCCAATCGTCGATCCGCCAAGCGCCTCCGCCCGGCCGTTCCGATTCGCCTCCTAATTCAACATGGAACAGGAAGTTCGGGGAGATCAGCGCGGCGGCGACAACGCCTTTTACCGCCTGCTCGAAACTCCGCCCGGCGCGGCGGTCTTGTCTGTATTTCGCGAGCGCCCGTCCCATTTCAACGTCGGTCGGAGGCCGTCGAAACGCCCGCTTGAGGAAGTTGCGCAAGATGCGGCCGGCCGCCTCGTCTTGCCCGACGCCCTCGCGCAGCCGCGCCGGGAATACGCTTCGCAGCGTTCTGCGCTGAACGGCGTCGGCGGGACTGTCCGGCAGCGCCTCTTCGACGAGCCGCTCGGCGGCGGCGATATACCGCTCCATGAGAGCGGGCTGCAAAAACAACGTGCCCGCGGAATTCTCGAAACCCGTCTCGCCGGTCATCTCCGACGTGAAGCGCCGGGCAAGACCGAGATCGACGCCGAACAAATCGCGAATCGTGTTGTCGTATTCGGTGTGGGTGAGGCGTCTCAGGGGCTCGAAACCCGGGTTGTCGATGCCCGTATAGTCGAAGCGGTCGATCGCCTCTTCGAGAGCGGCGAGCAGCCGTTCGCGCTGCGCGGCGGAAGGCCGAGGCAAGCCCTCCGGGGGCATAATGCCGATCTCGATCGCCTGCGCCGCCCGCCTCCAGATTTCCCGGTTGCGCACCAGCGGCCGCTGCGTGAGCGACTTGGCCAAATCGATGCCGCCCTGCTGCGTTTGCGCGCCGTGGCAATGAAAGCAGTACTTCGCCAACAAAGGCTCGATGACGTCGGCGCCGGGTGCGGCCTCGGCCCGCGCAGCCGGCGGCGCCATTGCCCACAGCGCGGCAAAAGCAAGCGGCAGTCGGCGCAAGGGAAACATACCGGCGCGGCTGCCGAATCGGCGAACCCGACCCGCCCTGCCGCCTTTGCCTGCAAGCATAGCAAAGAGACCGCTCCGGCAAAACGCGAGCGCGTTGGGAAATGGCGTCCCCAGCGGGATTCGAACCCGCGTTGCCGCCGTGAAAGGGCGGTGTCCTAGGCCGGGCTAGACGATGGGGACGCGCTGCGCCGCGATGCCGGGCGACATCCGACCTGTTTCGATTTTAGCACGGACAGCCGCCGCGCATGGGCGGCAGTCCCGTCATCCGCTATGCGCCGTTTGCGCGTCAGGCGGCTTAACCAACCCAGAGGTCCATCAGAGGCTTGCCTTTGACCAGGTCGCGCGGCTGCTCCAAGTGGTTGTGGATCTCCTGGTTGGGGTCGATGCCGAGCGCGTAATAGATCGTCGCCAGCAAGTCGTTCGGATGCACCGGCTTTTCTTTCGGCGACGAAGCCGTGGCGTCCGATTCGCCGTAGAGGCGGCCGCCCGGAATGCCCGCGCCCGCGACCATCGCGGTGTAGCAGTACGGCCAGTGGTCGCGCCCGTCGGGAGAATTGGAGTTGCCCGAAGTCGAAACGCCCAGACGCGGCGAACGCCCGAACTCGCCCACGGCGACGACCAGCGTCTCGTCCAACGCCCCCCGCTCGTCCATGTCGGTCAACAGCGTCGAAAGCGTGCGGTCGAGTTTCGGGCAATGCAGGTCGCGCAAGGGACCGAAGTTCGCGGCATGGGTATCGAACGCCGTAGTCTCCGGATTGCCGTTGGCGACCGAGGGCCAATTGAGCTGCACCATGCGCGTGCCGGCTTCGACCAGGCGGCGGGCCATCAACGCGCCTTGTCCGAAGGTGAAGCGGCCGTAACGCTCGCGCATCGCGCCGGTTTCCTGCGAAAGGTCGAACGCATTGCGCGCCTTGCCCGAAAGCACCAGGTCGAACGCGTTCTGATAGTATTCGTCGAGCGCGTTCTTGCTGACCGCCTTCTCGAGCTCGGGCATCGAGCCGTTGATGCCCCGCAACAACTCGAACCGATTTTCAAGCCGCGAGGCCGGCGTCTCCTTGCGCAATTCGAGATCGTCGAGCGTAATCGGCTTGTTGGGGTCCTGATAGAGCCGATACGGGTCGTAGGCCTTGCCGATAAAGCCCGCGGCGCCGCCCTTGCCGATGACGCTCGACTCCTGCAGCGGCCGCGGCAACTCGACGAACGGCAGCACGGGGTCGCTCGGCGGCCGGAACTTCGTGATCCACGATCCCGCCGTCGGATAGTCGTTCGGCGAAGGCGGCTCAAGCTGTCCCGACGGCGAGACCTCGGTCGGCTCGTAGCCGGTCAGCATTTGATAGATGGCCGCCGTATGATTGAACAAGCCCGCCGGCGTGTAGCTCATCGAGCGGATCAGCGTACACTTGTCCACCGCGTCGGCCAGCATCGGCATGGTCTCGCTGAGCCGGATGCCGGGAACCTTGGTCCGTATCGGCTTGAAGTCGCCGCGTACGTTCGACGGCGCATCGGGCTTCGGATCCCAGATATCGATATGCGACGGGCCGCCCTGCAGGAAAAGCACGATGACCGACTTCGCCGAGCCGAACCCGGCCGCGCCCTGCAAGCGGGCCGGAACAGGCGCGGCCTTGGCCCGATCCTGCAGCTTCAACACGTTCTGCAAGCTCAGACCGAAGAGGCCGAGCGAGCCCACTTTCAGAAACTCCCTGCGCGCGGAACCGTCGCAAAAACGAGCCGTATAACGAGTCGGAATGGTGAGCATGGGGCCGGCCTCCTTGGAATCCTGCCAGTCATTATATACGCATACGCAACGCGCGCAACAATTGCGGCGCCGCAAAGCGCAGTTTCGCCGCCTCCGACGTTTTCGCGCGCCAATCACAGGCTTGGCGGCAGCCAACCTTGTCCCAACCAAACGGAACTGCATCACCCAATTCAGCAAGAGCCAATCCGTCCAGGCAGTGAGGCGGCAAGCTCACCGGACAGCGCGGTTGCAAGCCCCCAATTTCCCCGAGCAGCGCGGCTCCGGAGTTGGAAGCGGCCCGGCAAAGATGCCGTCAGCAGTGGCCCACGAATTTCGTCATGCTGAACCGCTGCATCGAAGAACAGGAAGAAGCTTACCGGAAAAGACGGTAGATCGGACGACCGCGCGGCCCCGCATTGGAACGGAATTTTCTTTTCCCCGGAGCCGCGGAAAACGACGGCGGCCCGTCCCGCAGTCTTGCTATCCGCCGCCCTCTTCGGCGTCCTTGCGCAGAAAGCGGAAATCGCAGCCTTCGTGCGCCTGTGTCACTTGCTCCAGAAACAGCTTGCCGTAACCGCGGCGGTAGCGGGGCGGTTGCGGCGGCGCGGACTCGATGCGCCGCCCGATCTCGTTGTCTTCGACCAGCAGGTCGATGCGACGGTCGGGTACGTTCAACTCGATTTCGTCTCCGCTGCGAACCGCGGCCAGCGGCCCGCCTACGGCGGACTCGGGGGAAATATGCAACACGTCGGTGCCGAAGCTCGTCCCGCTCATGCGCGCGTCGGAAACGCGCACGATGTCGTTGACCCCGGCCTTCAGCAATTTCGCGGGAATCGGCAGATGCCCCCACTCCGGGAACCCCGGCCCGCCCTGCGGCCCGGCGTTCTTGAGCACCAGCACGGAGTTCTTGTCGATTGCCGCATCGGGGTCGTCGATGCGCGCCCGCAATTCCTCGTAACGCTCGAAAACCACGGCCCTGCCGCGGTGCCGCAACAGGTGCGGCGACGCCGCCGTCTGCTTGATGACCGCGCCGTCCGGCGCCAAGTTGCCGTAGAGAACCGCCGTTCCGCCCTCGGCGTTGAGCGGCCGGTCGAGAGGCCTGACGATGTCGCGGTTGCGAATCTCGACGCCCGCCAGATTCTCGGCCAGGGTCTTGCCGCTGACGGTCTGCGCCGCGCCGCGCAGCAGCGGCAAAATCTCTTTCATCACGCAAGGCAGCCCGCCGGCGTAATAGAAATCCTCCATCAGGAACTCGCCCGACGGCTTGACGTTGGCAATGTAGGGCGTTTCTCTCGAAATGCGGTCGAAGTCGTTGAGCTTGAGGTCGATGCCCAGCCGTCCGGCGAGCGCGAGCAGGTGAACGACCGCATTGGTCGATCCGCCGATGGCCATGTCCACGCGAACCGCGTTTTCCAGCGCTTCGCGGGTCATGACCGCCGAGGGCTTCAGATCTTCGGCAACCATGGCGACGATCCGGCGGCCGCTGGCCTCGGCGAGTTGGTAGCGCCGCGAATCGACCGCCGGGACAGCGGCGCCGCCGGGCAGCATCATGCCCAGCGCCTCGGCCATCGAAGCCATCGTCGATGCGGTGCCCATCACCGTGCAATGGCCGGCGCTGCGCGAGATGCAGCCCTCGACTTCGGCCCACTGCTCCTCGCCGATGCGCCCGGCGCGGACCTGCTCGAACAAGCGCCGCCCGTCCGTGCCCGAGCCCAGCGGCTCGCCGTTCCAACGGCCGGAAAGCATCGGCCCGCCCGTGACCATAATGGCCGGAATATCCGCCGACGCGGCGCCCATCAACTGCGCCGGAGTGGTCTTGTCGCAGCCGCAGAGCAGCACGACGCCGTCGATCGGATTGGCGGTGATCGATTCCTCCACGTCCATCGCCATCAGGTTGCGGAACATCATCGTCGTCGGCTTCATGAACATCTCGCCCAACGAAATCGTCGGGAACTCCAGGGGAATCCCCCCGGCCGCCCATACGCCGCGCTTGACGGCCTCGGCAACCTGCCGCAGATGCGCGTTGCAGTTGGTCAACTCCGACCAGGAGTTGCAGATGCCGATCACCGGCCGGCCGTCGAAAGTATCCTCGCCGAAGCCTTCCGAACGCAGCCAGGCGCGGCGCGCGAGATGCTCGTATTGATCGCCGTGGAACCAGGCATGGCTGCGGAGAGTTTTCGGATCGCGCATAAGAGGCATACGATACCAGACGCTCTTTTCGCCGAGCGGCGGCGTGCGCCGCCGCGTCCGCGCGGGCTACAATTTCAGGTCATGCGGCTCTCCGGCCTGCTCCTCTCCTGCCTTGCCCTCGCGGCTTGCTCGCCGCGGGCCGGTTCGCTCCGCTCGGCGCCGCAAGCGGGCTACGCGGACTGGAGCGTTTACGGTGGCGGCAACGACCAGATCCGTTACTCGCGGCTCACGCAGATCAACCGCGAAAACGTCGCCCGGCTTCGGCAGGCCTGGGTTTACGATACCGGCGACGACTTCCGCGGCTCGGAGATGCAGTGCAACCCCTTGGTCGCGGACGGCGTGCTCTACGGTTCGAGCCCCAAACTGCGGGTTTTCGCGCTCGACGCCGCCGCCGGCAAGGAGTTGTGGACGTTCACCCCGACTATCGACGGCGTGCCCCTCTCGGGCCGCTCGCGCAACCGCGGCTTCATGCTCTGGCGCGAGGGGGAAGACCGGCGGCTTTATTTCGCGGCCAAGCATCGACTCTACGCCCTCGATGCCGGCACGGGGCGCCCCGTCGAAGAGTTCGGCGGAAAAGGATTCATCGACCTGCGGGAAAATCTGGGCAGGCCGCCGCAACAACTCCAGGTCGGCATGAACACGCCGGGCGTGGTTTTCGGCGATCTGCTCATCGTCGGCAGCGCCGTCAGCGAAGGGCTGCCCAGCGCGCCCGGCGACGTCCGCGCTTACGACGCGCGCACGGGCGCGCTGCGCTGGAGCTTCCACACCATCCCCCATCCGGGCGAGCCGGGCTACGAAACCTGGTCGCCCGATTCCTGGAAGACCGTCGGCGGCGCGAACAACTGGTCGGGCATGGCTCTCGACGAGAAACGCGGCTTGGTCTATGCCGGAACCGGTTCGGCGGCGTTCGATTTCTGGGCGGGCAACCGTCTGGGCGACAACCTCTACGCCAATTCGCTGCTCTGCCTCAAGGCGGAAACCGGCGAATTGGTCTGGCATTTCCAGTTCGTCAAGCACGACATTTGGGACCGCGACCTGCCCGCGCCGCCATCGCTGGTCACCGTCGCGCGCGGCGGCAAGCTGATCGACGCGGTCGCGCAAGCCACCAAGTCGAACCACGTCTTCGTTTTCGACCGCGAGACCGGCGAATCGCTGTTCCCGCTTCAGGAGGTGCGGGTTGCCGCGTCGGACATCGACGGGGAACGGACCGCGCCGACGCAGATCCTGCCGCTGGCGCCGCCCGCCCTCGGCAGGCAGCAGATTGGCGAAGCCGACTTGACCGAGCGCACGCCGGAAGCGCGCAAGGTGGCGCTCGAGCGCTTTCGCAAGCTGCGCAACGGGCCGCAGTTCACCCCGCCGAGCCGCGAAGGAACGATCGTTTTCCCCGGCTTCGACGGCGGCCTCGAATGGGGCGGCCAAGCCTTCGACCCCGAGACGGGGCTTTATTACGGCAATTCCAACGTGGCCGTGTTCATCCTGCGCTTGGTCGAGCGCGAGAAGTTCGCCGGCGTGGTGACCGGCAAGCGGCTCTATCAGCGCAATTGCGCCGCCTGCCATCTCGACGATTTGAGCGGTACGCCGCCGGAGTTTCCGGCGCTCGCCGGCCTCGACAAATCGAGCAACGAAATCGAAGAGGTCATCCGCAAAGGCGCCGGGCGCATGCCGGCCTTCAGCCACCTTGGGGACAAAGCCGCGGCGGCGATCGCCCGTTTCATCCTGGCCGGCGAAAACGTCTCGGCCGGCGTGGACCACCGCGCGGCTGCGGCTTACGACCTGCCCTGGACGCACGACGGCTACAACAAATTCCTCGATCCCGAAGGCTACCCGCCGATCAAGCCTCCTTGGGGAACGCTCACGGCGGTGAATCTCGATTCGGGCGCCATCGCCTGGCGGATACCTTTCGGCGAGCACCCGGAACTGGTTGCGCAAGGCATGGAGCCGACGGGAACCGAGAATTACGGCGGCCCAATCGTCACCGCCGGCGGCCTGCTCTTCATCGGCGCGACGAATCACGACAAGAAGTTCCGCGCCTTCGACAAGGCCGACGGCGAGTTGCTCTGGGAAGCCGTGCTGCCGGCGGCAGGCAACGCGACGCCGGCGATGTACGAGGTCGGCGGGCGTCAATTCATCGTCATCGCGGCCGGCGGGGGCAAGAGCGGCGCGGAGTCCGGCGGCAAATACGTAGCGTTCGCGCTGCCGGAACAGTGAGGCCGCTCTTGCCGCCGGCGGCGTCGAAACGGCTGCGCAAGCGCCCATTCGGCGCAGCCGCCGCGGGGCTGTTCGCGGCGGCCTGCAACATACCCGTCACCACGCTGCGCGAAGAGCCGCCGCGCGAGTCGCCGGGCCCGCCCGTGGTCATCGCCGAGTTCGACGACGCCGGCCGGCGGCTGGGCGCGCGCCTCGTGCCGAAGATCGCGCGCAACGAAACCGCTTGGCGGCAGACGCTTTCGCCCGCGGCGTTCGCCATCGCGCGCGAGGGCGCGACGGAGCCGCCCTACAGCGGCGCCTACGACGACCGTTACGAGCCGGGCATGTACCGCTGCGCCGCCTGCGGAACCGCCGTTTTTTCTTCCGCGGCCAAGTTCGATTCGCAGACCGGCTGGCCCGCCTTTTCAGCGCCGATCGCCGACGAAAATATCCGCGTCTCGTGGGACCGCAGTTGGGGCATGAATCGGCGCGCGGTCTCGTGCAGCCGCTGCGATGCGCGTCTCGGCCACGTCTTCAACGACGGCCCGCCGCCGACGCGCCGACGCTACTGCATCAACTCGGCGGTTTTGACGTTCGTCCCCCGCGCCGACTGAACGCCGCGGCGCGCCTCAATCCGACGGCCAGACGGTCCCCTGATCCTTTTTCGCAATGGGCGCTTCGCCCTTGTAGAGGAACTTCTGCACGCGCTGGCCGCGGTAGGTTTCGGTGGTGTACAGGTTGCCCTTCGAGTCGGTTGCGATGCTATGCACCGCGTAGAACTGCCCCGGCTGGCGGCCGCCGTCGCCGAACGTCGTCAACACTTCCAGCGACTGGCGGTCGAGCACGTGAATCTTCATGTTCGCGCCGTCGGCGACGTACAGGTACTTCTGCCCGGGGTCGCGCGAGAGCGCCGCGTCGAACGTCGAGCCGTCGCCCAACGTGTTCTTGGCCACGAAAACCTCATCGACGTAGGTTCCATCTGTCTTGAAAACCTGGATGCGGTCGTTGGTGCGGTCGCAGACGTAGAGCAGGCCGTCTTCCGCCAGCGCGATGCCATGCACCGGCGTGCGGAACTGCTGCGAAGGCGGATCGGCGGGGTTGTACGGCCCGAGCTGCGTGTCGTCGGGTTCGTTGCCGTAGGCCCCCCAATGGCGTATGTACTCGCCGCTGTCGGCGTCGAGCACGATGACCCGGCGGTTGCCGTAACCGTCGGCAACGTAAAGCTCGTTGGTCTTCGCATCGACCAGGGTCTTCGCCGGCAGCTTGAAATTCCCCGGGTCGTTGCTGCCCGTGCCGGTGAACGGCTTGCCGATCTGCATCAGAAATTGGCCGCTCTGCGAAAACTTCAGAACCATGCTGTCATGCACCTGCCCCTTGCCCATGGCGCTCTCGTCATGGGGCAGCGCCGCCGCGTCCCTCGAGCGGCCGCGGCCGTTGCCGCCGATCCAGATGTTGCCCTTGTGATCGACGTCGATGCCGTGGTTCGAAGCCGGCCAGTCGTAGCCTTCGCCCGGACCGCCCCAATGGCCGAGCAAATCGCCTTCCGCGTTGAACTGCAAGATCGGCGGAGCGGCGTAGCAGCACTCCGAAGCGGGCGGATCCCAGGTCGCGTACAGCTCCTTGGCTTCAAGCGAGCTGCCGCGGTGAATGATCCACACGTTATCGTTGGCGTCCACGTCGACGCCGATGACGGTGCCCAGCAGCCAGTGGTTGGGCAGCGGTTTCGGCCACAACGGATCGACCTCGAAACGAGGCGCCGTCGGGCCGTCGGCAACGGCCGCGGCCTGTTCGCCGCCTCCTCCGGCTCCGCAGCCGGCGAGCGCGGCCGCCAAGAATACCGTTGCGCCAATAGCCAATATGCGTTTCATCATCGCCTCCTCAATCGGGCATAGGGTATCATACTCCGTTCGGCGGGGAACAACAACCGAAAGGAGCGGCGAATTGGGCCGATTGCGTCGATTTTCTATCCGGACGGCCCTGTGCCGGGCGGTCATGGGACTGGCGGCCTCCGCCGCCGGCGCCGCGGCGCACGAAATTCCGGTCGATGTCACCGTCCATGCCCTGATCAAGCCGCAAGGGAACCGACTGCAAGCGCTCGCGCGCATCCCGCTGCGCGCCGTGCGCGACGTGGAGTTCCCCCAATTCGGGCCGGGCTATCTCGACGTCGAACGGCTCCAGCCCCAACTCGAGGACCTGGCGTTCGTGTGGATTGCAACGCCCGTCGAAATCTACGAGAACGGCGAGCGGCTTCCTGCGCCGCGCATCGCCGCGGCGCAGATCTCGATCGAGTCCGACAAATCCTTCGCTTCTTTCGAGCAGGCCGCCGCGCACGTCACGGCTCCGTTGCCCGCCAACGGCGCCAATCTCGTCTGGGATCAGGTCTGGTTCGACGTGCTGCTCGAATACCCCATCGCTTCCGACCGCTCGGAATTCTCCGTGCGCCCCGGCCTGCATGGGCTGGCCTCGCGCGTCGTGACCGCCCTGCGCTTCCTGCCGCCCGGCGGCGCCGTCCGCGCTTACGAGTTCGTCGGCGACCCGGGCGTCGTGCCGCTCGACCCGCGCTGGTTTCAGGCCGCGCGGCATTTCGTCGTCCTGGGCTTCCTGCACATCCTCGAAGGCGTCGATCATCTGTTGTTCCTGCTCTGCCTGGTCATCCCTTTCCGCCGACTGCGCCCGCTGGTCTGGATCGTCACGGCGTTTACCGCCGCCCACTCGCTGACGCTCACGGCCTCGGCTTTCGAGTTGACCCCGGATGCGCTGTGGTTTCCGCCGTTGATCGAAACCCTGATTGCGGCCTCGATCCTCTACATGGCGCTCGAAAACGTCGTCGGCGCCGGAGGCGGGCGCAGGCGCGGGCTGTTCGCGCTCGGCTTCGGCTTGGCGCACGGCTTCGGCTTTTCCTTCGCCCTGCAGGAAACGCTCCAGTTCGCCGGAGCGCATCTGGCCGCGTCGCTGCTCGCCTTCAACGTCGGCGTGGAGCTCGGGCAGCTTCTCGTGCTGCTGTTGCTCGTCCCGCTGCTGCATGCGCTTTTCCGCTTCGTCGTTGCCGAAAGGATGGGCGTCATCGTCCTCTCGGCTCTGGCCGCCCACGTCGGCTGGCACTGGATGATCGAGCGCGGCGAGCTGCTGATGCGCTATGCCGGCGGTTGAACCCCGCCCGATCTGCAATACTCAGGCTGTGCGCAGCGCATACGACGCGGTGCTCGTGGTTTCCTTCGGCGGGCCGGAAAAACGCGCGGACGTAATCCCCTTCCTGGAAAATGTGCTGCGCGGCAAACCCGTGCCCCGCGAGCGGCTGACGGCGGTCGCCGAGCACTACTACCACTTCGGCGGACGCAGCCCAATCAACGATCGCAACCGCGAGTTGATCGCCGCCTTGTCCGCCGAACTCGCGGCCAGGGGTCCCGATCTGCCGATCTATTGGGGCAACCGCAATTGGCGCCCGTTTCTGGCCGATACCGTGCGCAAGATGCGCGGCGACGGCGTTCGCCGGGCGCTTGCCTTCGCCACCTCGGCCTTCAGTTCCTACTCCGGCTGCCGGCAGTACCGCGAAGACGTCGCGCGGGCGCAGGAAATCGCCGGCGCCGGCGCTCCGCTGGTGGACAAGATCAGGCCGTTCTTCAACCATCCGGGGTTCATCGAGGCGATGACCGACCGAGTGAAAGAGGCGCTGGCGGCGTTCCCCGCGGCCGAACGGCGAACGGTCAAGCTGCTCTGCACGGCGCACAGCATACCCTCGGCCATGGCCGAGGGCTGCGATTACGCCGCGCAACTCCAAGAGTCTTCGCGGCTGATCGCCGAGGGCGCCGGCGCCGGCGATTGGGAAGTCGTCTATCAAAGCCGCAGCGGCCCGCCGAGCCAACCCTGGCTGGAGCCGGACGTAAACGACCGCCTGCGGGAATTGCGCCGGCAAGGCTGCCGCGCCGTATGCATCGCGCCGGTCGGCTTCCTTTGCGATCACATGGAAGTCCTCTACGACCTCGACGTCGAAGCGGCGGAAACGGCCTCCTCGCTGGACATGAAGATGGTTCGCGCCGGCGCGGCGGGCGCGCATCCGGCTTTCATCGCGGGCGTGCGCGATCTGATTGCCGAACGCGCCGGCGGCGGCCCGCAACGCGCGGCCGTGGGCCGGCTGCCCCCATGCCCCGACGTCTGCCCCGCCGACTGCTGCCCCGCGCCCAGGCGTCCGGCCGCGCCCGGCGCCGCGCAGCCGTCCGCCGCCCTCCCGTAAACCGGCGTGAAGGAACCTTGCCGATGCGAACCTTCCGCGCCCCCGGCCGCGTCAACCTCTGCGGCGAACATACCGACTACAACCAGGGCTATGTCCTTCCCGCCGCCCTCGACCTGGAGTGCCGCGCCTCCATCGAGCCCGCCGCCGACGGAAAGCTCGCCATCGACAGCGCGCTGTTCGGGCCGGGCGGCGGCTGCAACGTCGAAAATCTCGCCTCCATCGAGCCCCGCGGAGACTGGAGCGACTACGTCTTCGGTACGGCGCGGCAGTTGGCTCTGGCCGGAATCGAGATTCCGCCGGCGCGCCTCACTATCGAAGGCGCCTTGCCCGCCGGCGCCGGACTGGGCTCGTCGGCGGCGCTCGAAATAGCCGCCGCGATGGCGCTGACGCATCTCGCCGGCCGTGCATTGCCGCGCGTGGAAATCGCCAAGCTCTGCCGCGCCGCCGAGCGCGGGTTCGTCGGCACGCAGTGCGGCATCATGGATCAATTCGCCTGCCTGCACGGAGCGCCGAACCGCGCCGTGCTGCTCGACTGCCGCAGCCTCGAACACCGCCTGATAACGCTCCCGCCCGGCATGGCCGTCGTCGTCATCGACTCGGGCGTCAAACACCGCTTGGCGGCAAGCGCCTACAACCGGCGCGTCAGCGAATGCGCCGAGGCGGCGCGCCTTCTCGGCGTATCCTCGCTGCGCGATATATCCGTCGAAGACTGGCCCGCGGCCGAAACGAAGCTCCCCGCTGTCCCGCGCAAGCGCGCGCGGCACGTCGTCCATGAAAATCGCCGCGTTCTCGCCTTCGTCGATGCCTGCGAGCGGCGCGGCGACGCGGCGCTGGGCGCGATCATGCGCGAAGCGCACCGCAGCTTGGCCGTCGATTACGAAGTCAGTTGCCCGGAACTCGACTTCTTGGCCGAGACCGCCGCGCAAATCGACGGCGCCGTCGGCGCGCGCATGACCGGCGGCGGCTTCGGCGGCTGCACGGCCAACCTGGTCCGCGAGGAAGCCGCCGCGTCGTTCTGCCGGGAAATCGCCGCGCGCTACGCCCGAGCCTTCGGCAGAAAACCCCGCGTTTACCGCTGCCGCGCCGCCGCCGGAGCAGGCGAGATCGAACGATGACCATGCGCGCCGCGCCCTCGGGTCTAAACTGGAAAGCGCACCGCGTCATGCCCCGCCTGCTGCTTTTGCTCCTCCTGCTCGCGGCCCCGCCTCCCCTGCCGGGAGCCGAGCCGCCGCTGCCTCCGCTGCCGCAGGACGAAAACGCCCGCAATCTGATCGAACGCTGGCGCGGGCGTCAGGAGTGGCTGGCCGATACGGAAGCCAACTTCCTCGGCGCGATCGAAGCCGACTCGACGCTCATGGACCTGGGCAAGGTCGGCTTCATCCTCGAACAAGTCGGCGGCCGCGCGCGCCGCTACCTCAACCGCAACGATCACGAATGGGTCTTCGACGCCGTCGAGGGGCAGTCGCCCGCCGAGATGGAGCGCAACCTGCCGGCCATCGTCGCCTACCTGCAACTGGGCTCGGCCTCCGAGCTTTACTGGCGTCTGGCCCGAGCGAACAAACCGCCGTTCGGCCAACGCAAGGGGCTGCTCGAAATCCGCGGCATCGCCAAGGGCGTTTTCGATTTCCGCAACGAGCAACTCGAGCGCGTGCGCAAAGGGCGCATCGCCCCCGCCCGCGTGCTCACCGCGGGCAACCTCGGCGAGTTCGGCAGCGCCGCGAAACTGAAAACCCTGCGCGCGGCCTTCCAGGCCGGACGCAACCAGTTCATCAACCAGCGCAACTTGGTCATCGTCGCCGCAATCGCCTTCGAGTTGGCCGCCGGGCTGCTCATCGCCCTGCTGTTCCTGCGCCCCCGGCCGGCGATGATTACGGAATTGAACGCCGGGTAGGCCGAAAAATAAAGTCCATGGGAAGGTTGAAAAACTTGCCGGGGACTTGACGGATAAGATATGGTATGACTGAAGTTCGCCCTGTACGGCGCATAATTATCTGCTTCGGGAGAATTCAAATGTCCGGCATGACGCAGCGCAAAGCTGCCGATCCCAAAATTTCCAAGCGCAAGCAGCAGTACGACGCAATGCTCAAGGATGCGTTGTCTCGTCCAGGCATCCGTGAAGTCATGAAAGTCTATCACGGCTGGCAGGAAAAAAATCAAGGACTCGATGCTTACCGCGCGGCCGTGAAAGAGCCCGAGCAGATCACGACAACCAACTATTCGAACGCCCGCTAAGCCGACGAATACGGGAACATCGAATTGCCGATCTGGAGCGGTATTCTAAGCGAGTTGGGTCAAACGACCCCACCCGACTTCGACGGCGTTCGCCGAAAATACCTTCACGAACTCCATAAACACTCCGGACGCAACGTCATCTTGTACGCTTCGGGGTGGTTGCAGCGGCATGCGCCGCCCGCGCTTGTTTCTATCGGAGACGAAGATATACAGGCATTCATGGAAGTCAGTCATGGCTTGGGCAGTAAAGAACTCGACTTGATTGTGCATAGTCCCGGCGGTTCTCCGGAAGCTGCCGAGGCGATCGTTTCCTATTTGCGGTCGCGGTTTTCCCATATCCGAGTAATCGTCCCCCAACAAGCCATGTCAGCAGCTACGATGATCGCCTGCGCTGCCGACGAAATCGTACTCGGCAAGCATTCGTTCCTCGGCCCCACCGATCCGCAAATTCCGCTTGCGACGCCATTGGGCTTGCGCTTGGTTCCTGCGCAGGCAGTCCTGGACCAGTTCGATCGCGCCCAACGGGAATGCTCCGACCCGGCAAAGCTATCGGCTTGGCTACCGATGCTGAGCCAATACGGCCCCGATCTGCTGATGCAATGCGAGGCCGCGCTGGATATGTCCAGGGAAGTGGTGAAAACATGGCTGGAGACGTACATGTTCAAAGGAATTCATGACTGTTCGAATAGGGCGCAGTCAGTCTCCGATTGGCTTGCCGACCACAAAAATTTCAAAAGCCATAGCCGGCACATTTCACGAGACGACATAGAAAACCATCGCCTGAAAGTGCATCGGCTGGAAAAAGATGAAAAGCTTCAGGATCTGAGCCTTTCGGTGTTTCATGCAACGACCCATACGTTTGACGGCGCGCCTGCCGTAAAAATTGTCGAAAGTCATACCGGTCGAGCGTTTATCAAGCGGCATGTTCCCGCAGTGCAATTAGCACTCGGGCCAAACAAGCCCGGCCCCTGATACTCCTCATTCGCCGCGGCGGATGATCGGAGATCAGTCGAACCGAAAAGCTGCGCAACATAAAGAACCGCGGATTTTCAAGGCCTCGTCAATGCCCTTGCTCCGTCTTGCGGAACGCCGTAAGCCGGTAATGGTGCGTCTGCGGCGCTCGGCCGAGCAGCCGCGCCGCCCAGCGGTTGACCGCATTAAAGGGCACGAACAGATGGTCTTCCCGCGCGTAGCGCGCCGCGGCCTGCGATTCGAGCCGGGCAACGACGCCCCCGGGCGAGGCGTCGTGCGTGTTGCGCAGAAACCAAACCGTATCGAATCGCCCGCGGATGCGCCCGGCCGCGAGTTCCTGTGCATGCTTACCGCGAATCACGACGCACTCCGGCCGCCCTTCCAGCGCAGCCAGGAGCGGGGATGGGTCGGTGTTGTACCCGTCGGCCAGCAGCAAGGCGCGGGAGGACGGCGGTTCCTGCCGGATGAGGCGGGCCATTTCGTCGAAAGGCGCAAGGTAGCCCTGGTTGAGGAACCCCTGCTTGCCGAAATACGCGCTCAGAGAGACGAGAAAGACCGCCAACAGGAGGGCGCAAACCGCGTTGCCGGCCCGCGGCCTGCGCTCCCGGCCGGCCGGCAGCGTCAATAGGAAGAACGGCAGCACGAACAGCAGCCGCGCGCCGATGAAGGGAAACGACACCCAGGCGGCGGCGCCGATATAACCGACCGCGGCCGTCAAGGCCGCCAAAGGCAGCCACGACGGGCGCGCTCTCAGCCCTTCCCAAAACAGCCAGGCGGCCGCCGGGCCGAGCGCCAGGCCTGCAAAGACCATCCACGGCGGAAACGCCTCGCCGAAAGTGAACGACGTAAACCAATAGGCCAGCTTGACCGCGGTTTCCAGCGCAAGGTTCTCCGCAAGCCGGTAAGGCGCGGCCGACGACACGCGCGAGAGCGCGTGGACGAACGTCGCCGCCCAAGGCAGGTAAAACAGGGCCGCGAGCGCGTGGGCCGCCGCCGCCGCCCGCAAATACGCGCCGTCCTTGCGGCGAAACCGCCGCCAGGCAAGCATCGAGGCCGTTGCCCCAATTACGGCGACCGCCGGCAAATAGTGCGTATAGAGCAGGCCGGCGGCGGCCAGGGCATAGGCCGCGATGCGCCTGCGCGAAGTCGGTTCATCGACAAGCCGCCGCGCGCAGTACAGCCCCAACACAGCCATGAGCAACTGCAAGCTGTGCGAGCGCCCCATCCGCGAATACATCGTCAGCACGGGCGACAGGTGCCACAGGGCCGCGAACCACGTGCGCGAAGCCGGCGAAAGGCCGCCCAGCCATAGCGCGCCGACCGCGGCGGTTGCGGCCAGGCAGAACAGCGCCGAGAGCGCGCGCAGCGCCGCAATCTCGCTGCCGGGCCAGGGCGCCTGCATCCACAGCTTGGCCAGAAAGTAGTAGGCTGGCGGGTGAATGTCCGGGTAAAGCGCCGCCGGAATCTCCGTCCACGGCTTGGCGATCGTGTTCAGCGTGAACTGCTCGTCGCCCCAGACGGGCAGCAGATCGAGGTTGTAGAAAAGCAGGACGCTCTGCAGCGGCAGGAACCACAGCAGCGGCCGCTCGCGCAGCGCCGCGGCCCACGTCCGCGCCTTCGGTTTGCCGGCCATTGCCAACGAAACGTATCACGCCCGCGCGGAGCAGCCGAAACCCCGCCTCAAAACCGTTTCCCGCTGAGGCGCTTCACGTCGAAAGACGCCGTATGCGCGACGGCCATCACCGCCATCACGCCGGCTTGCACGGGGTCGGTCACCACCAGATCCGCCGCGTCGGGCACGGAGCCGGCCATGTTCAGCGATATCACCAGCAGCCCCTTGGCCTGCACTTCGCGCACCGCCGCTTCGATTGCGCCGCCCATCATCGCCCCGGCAAGCACTACGACCCGAACGCGCGGCAGCCGGGCCGTCGCTCGAACCGCCTCGGCCAACGGCTCCTCGCCCACCAACGGAATCGTGTCCACCGAGATGCGCTCGCCGCGCAGATTGTGCCGGTCGGCCTCGGAGACGGCGCCCACGGCGACCTGCCCGACCTGCGAGCCGCCGCCGATAATCACGATGCGCTTGCCGAAGATGTGCCCCAGCGTGTGCTTCTGCGAGACCGAAAGCACATTATCGAGCGAGCGCAGCGCGTCGAGCAGCGCGGGCGCCGGCGCCGCGCCGGTCACTTCGAGGAAAACGGTGCCGACCGGCTTGTCCGCGTCGAGAATCGAAATCCACGAGATTTGCGCGCCCCGGTCGGCGACGGCGCCGGCAATCTCGCGCAGCGAACCGTTTTCGTTGCGCACTTCCACCGCCAGCGCAACCGTCGCTTGCCGCTCGGAGTCCGCCATATAACCGCCTCGGACGGCATAGCGCCATCCTGCTACCAGAATCGCACAGCCGCGCCGTGCGGCTCACTCCACGGCCATGGTGACTCCCGCCTGGCTGCCGACGCCGCCGGCCTCGATGCGCACTTCCACCGCGTCAGACGGCGGGATGCCCGGCGGCGTCCGCGCCAGAATCACGTTGACCCCGACCAGCGACGGCGCCGCCCCCGCGAACAAAACATCCTGCGCCGCCAACGGCCGCCCGCCGAGCCGCACCCGCACCGGCGCAACCGCATGCCGCAGCAGCGCATCGCCCGGCGCCTCTCCGTCGGCCGGCGGCGGCTCCACCGCCCCCAGCCCCGTCGCATAAATCTCCACGATGTCTCCCGCCCGCGCCGGCCGGCTCTCGCCGCTGTAGCCCCGCGGCGCCGCCAAAACCGAAGTCCCGGCGAAAATCACCGACCCCTGGCCCAGGCCCTCGCCCGACGCCGTAAACACCCCGGGCGCGCGGGCCGCAACGTGAAAGACGCGCGGCCAGGCGCTCGACCCGTCCTCTGCCTCCACCACTACCGAAGCCGTCGCCGTAACCTCGCCTCTCGACAGCAAGCCCGCCGACGGCAACTGCGCCCAGACGCTCTCCGGTCCCGCTGAGAACAACGGCGCCGGCTGCTCGTCGAAGAGCACGCGCACGCCGCCCAGGCTCGTCGGCAGCGGCAGCTCCGAAGCGGCGAACGTCTCGCCCGCGGCGGTAAAGTTGCCGCCCTGCACCGCGACTATCGAACCCGGAGCCGCCGGCAGCAGCCGCGGCCCGAACAAGCCCGGCTCCCCGTAAGCGCTCATCCGCGCCGCGTTGACCACGCCGCCGGTCTCCGACACGAACGGCCCGCGCGCCGGCAAGACCTCCAGCGACACCCGCACCTGCGCCGCGAGACGCCCCTCGGCGCGCGCGTACAGCCGCCCGGTGTGCGTCCCCGCGCGCATCCCCGCCGGGTTCGCCGCCACCGTAATCGCCACCTCCCGGCCCGCTTCCAGCCGCCCCCGCGCCGGAGACGCCGTCAGCCAGCGCGCGTTCGGCTGCAACTCGAACTCCGCCGCCCGGTTCCCGGCGCGCAGCGCCGCCGTCTGCGCGCCCGGCTCGGCGTCCTGCGCCAACCTGAACGACAAGGAGGTCGGCCGCATCAGCAGCGCCGCGCCGCCGTCACTGCCATCCGCGCTCGCCTGCGCCGCGGCGGGAGCGGCCGCCAACGCGCCGGCCGCCGCCATGACGACGGCGCGCGGGAAAAGAACGTCAAAACTCCGCGAAAGAGAGCGCATTACGGCCTCTCCTTTCTTTCATATCGACGGATTGACCTGTCCTCATTGCACATTTCCCCCACCGCGCCTTGCATCGACATTATCGACAAAACCGCTTCAACTCGGGCGGCGGCGCAAGCCGGCTTCTGCCGACGATAGAAAAGCAGCCGCGGCCGCGATCGCTGGAACCGCCGCCGCAAGGCGGCCGGAAGAACTCGAAATGGCCGCACTGAAACGCGCTTGAGCGCATCCTGCGACTCAAGGAATTCTTCCGTAGTCGCTCAAGCGCCTACGAGAACGTCCAACTCAACGACCTCAGCGCTCATGGCCTGCAAGGTCTTGGGCAAAGGGTCGCCGTGCTCTCGATACGATTCGATCAGCTTCCCTGCTACATCGCGAGCAATTTCAACCGTTTCGGCCGCGGTTCCGCCTTGCGCCGCCAGCCCGGGAAAATCGTCGGATGTCGCCAAGTGCTGCCCGTTCTCCACTCGTACGATCCGCAGGCGCAGCCGATACTCATCTCCCATCTCGATGCTCCTTTTCAAGTTTAACCGACAGGCGGCGCAGCCGCCCCGTTCGCCGCGCGCGGCGCGTTCGCTTCCCCGGCGTCCGCCTTATTGCCGCCGATTGTAACGCTTCCCCGCGCTGCGGCCTCATCCGCCGGGCCGTTCGCTACACTACAAGGCTTTATGGAAGCCGCCCTCGAGCACTTTTTCGCCGGCCTGCATTGGAGCCTGCTCGCTCTAGTCGTCGGCGTCTCGCTCTATGCCTTGGGCAAAGGGGCCGATTGGCTGGTCGATGAGGCCGTCGAGCTGTCCGAACGGCTGAAGATTCCCCAAACGGTTGTCGGCGCAACCATCGTCAGCTTGGGCACGACCACTCCCGAAGCCGCGGTTTCCGTGCTGGCCGCGGTCGAAGGCAAGCCCGGCCTGGCGCTGGGCAACGCCGTCGGCTCGGTCATCGCCGACACCGGCCTGATCCTCGGCTTGGCCTGCATCATCGCGCCGCTGCGCCTCGACCGCAAGATCGTCAACCGCCAAGGCTGGATGCAATTGGGCGCGGGGTTCCTGCTCGTGCTGCTCTGCGTCCCCGCGGCGGACCCGGGCGGGGTTTTCGTCTCCGGCGGCCGACTGCCGCAAACCGCCGGCTTTCTGCTCGTCGCGCTGCTGGCCGCCTATCTCTACCTGTCGGTCCGCTGGGCGCGCGCGCGGCGCGGCGAGCAAGACCCGCAGCCGGGAGCCGATTCTTCCGCCTGGCCGGCGCTGCTCAAGCTCGCCGCCGCCGCGGCGGTCGTCGTCGTTTCCGCCCGCGTGCTCATTCCCGCCGTGCATGAAGCCGCGCTGCGCCTCGCCGTGCCGCAAAGCGTCATCGCCGCCACCCTGGTCGCCTTCGGCACCTCGCTGCCCGAACTGGTCACCGCAACCGCCGCCGCCCGCCGCGGACACGGCGAAATCGCCGTCGGCAACGTCATCGGCGCCGATATCCTCAACGTGCTCTTCGTCGCCGGAACCGCCGCTTCCGTAACCGCCGCCGGCCTCGAAGCCGGCGCCAACTTCTTCACCGTGCTCTTCCCGGCCATGCTGCTCGTGCTCATCGTCTTCCGCGTCGGCGTCATCGTCTCCGGCGATACCCTGCGGCGGCCCTTCGGCTACGTTCTGCTGGCCGCCTACCTGGCCTGCATGGCCGCCGGATATTACCTGCTGCCCGCCGAAGCCGCCGGCTCCTGAAGAGAAACAACGCCGCGCCGGCGCCCGAACCAAACGGCCAAGCGCCCCAAACCGAATGTCCGTTTCCGCACGAAAGAAAATTATTTTTTGGCGAGACGGCGAAAAACCTGATTTTCCGCCTCGTTTTCGCTATAATTCCTAGTATTCCGATAGGGATTCCCGGAACGCCCCCATCATGCCCCTTTCCGCCTCGCAAACCGAAGCCGCCGCCGCATCCGGCGCGGTCGTCCATCAAGCCACTTTCCGCCAGTTGAGCGATCTGTACCTGCTCTCCGAGGACGGCTGCCGTCCCGTGACGCGCTTCCTCGACGCCAAGGAAACGGCCTCCGTCGCCGAAACGATGCATCTGCCCGGCGGCGAGCCTTGGAGCATCCCGCTGATCTTCCCCGTGAACGACGAGACGCGCCGGCGGCTCGGCTCGGCTTCCGAACTCGTCCTGAAAGACGGCTCCGCCGTCGCCGGCGTGCTGCGCGTCGAAGACGTTTTCCGGATCGACAAAGAGCAGTACGCGCGCAACGTTTTCCGCACCGAAGACGAAGCCCATCCCGGCGTCGCCTGGCTGCGGGACGCCGGCGAGTATTCGCTGGCCGGCAGCGTCGAAGCCGCCGAGGACTGGAAGCTCGACATCCCCGGCAACCTGCCCGTCTCTCCGCGCGAAACGCAGGCGGCCATCGCCGCGAAAGGCTGGAACAAGGTCGTTGCCTTCCAGACCCGCAACCCGATCCACCGCGCCCACGAGTTCTGCACCAAGATCGCCCTCGAAACCGCCGACGGGCTGATCATCCATCCGCTGCTCGGCGAGACGAAAGCCGACGACACCCCCGTCGAGGTGCGCCTCGCCTGCTACGAGGCGCTGGTCGCCAATTACTACCCCGCGGCGCATACCATGCTGGCCGGCTTCCCCGCCTGGATGCGCTACGCCGGACCGCGCGAAGCCGTCTTCCACGCCCAAGTGCGCCGCAACTACGGCGCGACGCATTTCATCGTCGGCCGCGACCACGCCGGCGTCGGCGACTACTACGGTCCCTTCGACGCGCAGCATATCTTCTCCGATTTCGCTCCGGGCGAACTGGGCGTCGAGCCGATCTTCTTCGACTTTGTCCACTTTTGCCGAAAATGCGGCGGCATGGCTTCCACCAAAACCTGCCCGCATCCGCGGGAAAACCACGTCCATCTGGCCGGCCGCGACGTTCGCCGCATGCTGGCCGAGGGCAAGAGGCCGCCGGCCGAGTTCACCCGCCCCGAGATCGCCGAAATCCTGGTCAAGGCGGCGCAGGCGCAATGACGGCCCCCCTGCCCAAGTTCACCTGGCCCGCGGCCGGCGCCCCGGCGGAAGACGTGCTGCGCTGGGGCATCGCCGAGTTCGGCGAAAAAATGGCCGTTTGCACCAGCTTCCAGGCGACCGGCTCGGTCATCCTCGACATGGCCGCTTGCATCACCGCCGGCAACGTCAAGGTCTTCAGCCTCGACACCGGCCGCCTGCACGAAGAAACCTACGAGTTGATCGCCCGCATCCGCTCCCGCTACGGCATCGCCGTCGAACTGGTCGCGCCCGACGCCGCCGAATTGACCTCGATGCTCACCATGCACGGGCCCAATCTCATGTACGACAACACGGCCAAGCGCAAGCTGTGCTGCGAAATCCGCAAGGTGCGCCCGCTCAAGCGCAAGCTGGCCTCGCTTGAGGCCTGGGTCACCGGCCTGCGGCGCAGCCAGAGCAACGCCCGCGAAAATATCGAAAAGGTGGCCATCGACGAAGAGCACGGCGGCATCGTCAAGCTCTCCCCGCTGGCCGACTGGACAGCCGAACAGGTGTTCGACTACATTGAGCGCAACGACGTGCCGCGGCACGCCCTCTACGACAAAGGCTACCCCAGCATCGGCTGCGCCCCCTGCACGCGCGCCATCGAACCCAACGAGCACCCCCGCGCCGGGCGCTGGTGGTGGGAAGAAGACGGCGACGGCGAATGCGGCATGCATTTCTCGCCGCGGGGCGGCGTGCGCCGCGATTTCGACGTGCTGCTCGACGAAGTGCTGCCCCTGCGACGCCCCTACCTCGTGAAATAACCCCGCGCCGAACCGCGCTTTCCCCCTCGAAACAAGCCCCTCTCGAAACAAGCAAGGAATTATGCAACACAAAGGCTTTACCCTCTGGTTTACCGGACTCTCCGGCGCCGGCAAATCGACCGTCGCCAATCTGCTCGTCGAACGCCTGAAAAAAGGCGGCGCCAAGGTCGAGGCGCTCGACGGCGACGTCGTGCGCACCAACCTTTCCAAAGGGCTGGGCTTCAGCAAGCAAGACCGCGACGAGAATATCCGCCGCATCGGCTTCGTCTGCAACCTGCTCTCGCGCAACGGCGTCGCCGCCGTCGCCGCCGCCATCTCGCCCTACGCGGCGGTCCGCGGCGAAGTGCGCGCGGCCTCAGAAAATTTCGTCGAAGTCTATGTCGAGTGCCCGCTCGATACGCTGGTCGAACGCGACCCCAAAGGCCTCTACAAAAAGGCGCTGGCCGGCGAAATCGCCAACTTCACCGGCGTCTCCGACCCCTACGAGCCTCCCGAAAACCCCGAAGTCCGCTTCGACTCGAGCGCCTGCTCCGCCGAAGAAGCCGCCGATAAGGTCTGGAACTATCTGCTCGAAAACGGACTGCTGACCCCGTAGCCGTCCTTGAACGGCCCCGCGCCGCGCTCACCGCGGGGCCGCCGCCGCGGCCTCCCCGCAAAGAACGTCGGAAACGATCCGGCCGTCTTTCAGGGCGATGCGCCGGTCGGCATGGGAAGCCAGCGCGGCGTCGTGCGTCACCAGCACCAGCGTCGCCCCCTCGGCGCGGTTGAGCGCGCGCAGCATCTCCATCACCAGCGCCCCGTTGCGGCTGTCGAGATTGCCCGTCGGCTCGTCCGCCAACACGATGGGCGGCTTGGCGGCGAACGCCCGCGCCACGGCTACGCGCTGCTGCTCGCCGCCGGAAAGCTGCACCGGATAATGGTCGAGCCGGTCGCCGAGGCCGAACTGCTCCAGCAGCGCCGCCGCCCGCTTCTCCGCGTCCGAATTCCACGAACCCGCCAAATCGAGCGGCAGCGTGACGTTCTCCAGCGCGGTCAGCGTGGGCACGAGCTGATACGACTGGAAAACGAAACCGATCTTGCGCCCCCGCAGCAGAGCCGTCTCGTCTTCCGCCAAGCCGACAATCGAGCGGCCGTCAATCGAAACGTCTCCCGCGCTAGGAGCGTCCAGCCCGGCCAGCAGCCCCAGCAACGTGCTTTTGCCGCTGCCCGACGGGCCTTCAATGGCCGCGAACTGACCCGCCGGTATCTCGAAATCGAGGCCGCGCAGGATATCCACCCGGTGCGTCCCGCTGTGGATCGATTTGCGCAGGCCGCGGACGGCAAGAACGGACCGGGGATTCGACATCGGCCTGCGCAGAAATTTATTATGGCATGATGGCCGCCGCGGCAAGTTGCTTTCCCCTTGCCCGTTTCGTTGCCCTCTCTCTTGCCGCGGCTTCTTTTCTGCTGCTCGCTTCCTGCGGCGGCAACGGCGGGCCGCCCGCGCCAGCGGCCGAAACCCCCGCCGAGCCGCCGCCGCCCGCCGACCAACGCCCCGTCATCGTTGCCTTCGGCGACAGCCTCACCGCCGGCTACGGGGTTCCGCCCGGCTCCGGCTACCCCGGCTTCCTGCAGCGCGAACTCGACCGGCGCGGCCTGCCTTACCGAGTCGTCAACGAAGGCGTCAGCGGCGAAACCACCGCGCAGGGACTGGCGCGCTGCGAGGCCGCGCTCGCCCGAAAGCCCCGCTGGGCCGTCGTCTGCTTCGGAGCCAACGACGGACTGCGCGGCCTCTCAACGGAAAAAATGGAAGCCAATCTGCGCGAAATCGTCCGCCGATTCCTCGCCGCCGGCGTCAACGTGCTGCTGGCCGGCATGCGCCTGCCGCCGAACTACGGCAGCGAATACGTCGGCATGTTCGAGGCCGTCTTCCCCAAAGTGGCCGAAGATTCGGGCGTTCCCTTCCTGCCCTTCCTGCTCGAAGGCGTCGCCGGCGACCCCGCCCTGAATCAGGCCGACGGCATTCACCCCAATATCGAAGGCAATCGACGAGTCGCCGCCCGCGTCGCCGACTTTTTCGAAAAGGCCGAAGCCGCAACGGGACGCTAAGCCCACTTCAACGCGCGCTGCCGGAAAAGCCAGATGTAGCCGACGATCAGGATGGCCAGAAAAACCAGCATCTCGATCAGCCCGAAAAGCCCCAGCACGTCGAACTGGATCGCCCAAGGCAGCAGGAAAATCGTTTCCACGTCGAAAATGACGAACAGGATGGCCACCAGATAGAAACGAATCGAGTAGCGCCCGCGCGTATCCGTTTCGGCGGCGATGCCGCATTCGTAGGCTTCGAGCTTCGTCTTGCCCGGCGCGCTCGGGCGCACCAGCTTGGCCGCCAGAATGGTCACGATCGGAAACGCCGCCGCAACAACGACGAAGATCAGAATCGGAATGTAATCTCGCGGCATGGTCCCGTCTATAGTACCACGCCCGTCATGCGCAACCCCGCCGCGTCAGCGCTCGGAAGTTTCCTCGCCGATTTCGTCCGCAGTAATTTCCCCGCCGGCGGCCTCCTCGGCGGCCGCTTCCGCCTCCGCCGCGCCGCCCCCGCTTCCGGCCTCCGGCAGCGGCTCTACGGGGATGCGCTCGCTCGGCGGCCCCACGTGGACGTGCGGCCCCGTCGATTGCCCGGGAACCGCGCTGTAGAAGGCAATGTAAGGAATGCCCCACCCTTCCAGCAGGAAGATCAGATACATGCCTTCTTCGCTGTCCGGATGGACGGCGATATCGACGCGCCCGGTGTGGTCGAGCCCCAGCGAGCGGTGCAGCGGCGTATCGCCCTCGGCGCTGATCGGCGGCGGCTCGCCGAACGCCCGGTAATAAAGCTCGTCGATCTCGTTGAGGGCGTCCATCTCGAACAGCGTGAACCCCTCGAATCTATAAGCCAATTCTTCCCTCTCCAATTCGTCGAAATAGCTCTCGGCGGAGGCCGCCTTCGCCATTTGGCGGACGAGATCGGCGCGCGTTTCGGCCAATTCGAGTTGCCTTTCCGCGCTCTTCATCGCCTCGGTCGCGTCTTCCAGTTGCTTCGCCGGCAAAACGCCCGCTTCGACCTGCTCTATCACCGTGTCGAGATATTCCTTGGCCGCGTCCCGCAAGCCTTCGGCCGCGGCCGTCATCGCCGGGATTTCCGCTTCGCTCAGGTCTTGCTTGAGCAGCGTGCGGCGCAGGGTCTTGCGGTAGCCGGCCTGCAGGAACTCGCGCTGCGCCCGCCCCAGCGCCCGGCGCGGCAGCACCCCCGCCGCGACCAGCTCCTCGATGCGCCGCAACTCGGCCTCGGTCTCCACCGCGGCGCGCGGCGGCGGCGCGAGGCTGGCCAGAAACACGAGGCAAATGCGCAAGGCGCGCGGCACGACAGTCATAGTAACGGCGCTAAAATGGAAAGGCTCGGTTACGGCAACGCCGAGCCCGACCCTGCCGAATGGAAGATTGGGAAGCAGCGGTTCAAGCCGCGCTCAGCCGCAAGGCGCTCGACCTGACCGTGCTGCGCATCGGCGCCGTCAGCACCTTCACCGACCATTTCATTATCTGCCACGGCGCCAACAGCCGCCAAGTGCAGGCCATCGCCGACGCCGTGCGCGCCGATCTCAAAGCGGCCGGGCTGCTGCCGCTCAGCCTCGAAGGCTACCAGGCCGCCGAATGGATCCTGCTGGACTACGGCGACTTCGTCGTCCACGTTTTCTCCCGCGAAAAACGGCTCTACTACGACCTCGAGCGCCTGTGGAAGACCGCGCCGCGCCTGCCCGTCCCCGCCGCCGCGTAACGCCGGCCGCCCTGCCGTGAAAATCCGCCTCATCTCCATCGGCAAGCCGCGCCCCGGCCCCGCCGCCGCGATCACCGACGAGTACGCCAAGCGGCTGCGCCGCTACTGCCGCTTCGAAACCGCCGCCCTGAAGTCTCCGCCCGCCGCAGTGCTGCGCGCGAAATGCCTCAACGTCGTCTTCGACCCGCGCGGCAGCCGACTCGACTCGCCCGGCTTCGCGCGGCTGATCGAAAGCGCCGCGCGCGACGTGGATTTCTACATCGGCGGCGCCGACGGCTTCAGCGAGAGCTTCCGCAAGCAGGCCGACCTCGCCGTCGCGCTCTCGCCGATGACCTTCTCCCACGAACTGGCGCGCGCCGCCGCCGCCGAGCAAATCTACCGCGCCTTCACCATCATCAGCGGCCACCCCTACCCGCGGTGACGAAACCGGGCCAGCGTTTTGTCGATCAGCGCCAACCACTCGTCGGAATACCGCGGCAAAACGTCTCCGATAGAGAATTTGTATGGGATATTCCCCCACCCTGCTCCTTCCGGGACCAATTCAGCGAACGCGGCAAGGTAATCCTCGCCGATCGAAATATCCCCCGCCTTCTCGGCGAAGTGGAGAACGTAGCGCATATCCAACATCCCGTTGGGATAGATCTTGCAGAACTCGAATTTTCCGCGCAAAGCGTTTTGACAGCGCAGAGACACGCCTTTTTCCGTGCCTTCGCCGCGATAAATGCCGCGTCTGCATAAGCAATCCTTGACGAATTCGTCCACGGCCGTTCCCAAGCCAAGCTTGACGGAATCCAGTTGTTTGCAGATGTCTTCGAGCGATAGTTGCGCCATGAATACCTCTACTCCATGATACATCCACTTCAATCGAAGAATGAGACTGAAGGAAAGGCAGAGGTTCTGTGGGCAAGAGGAGGGAAACCGGCCTGCGTCATCCATCCGGCTTTTCCTCTTGTTGCTGCTTGCGAAGCTTCATGAGCCGGGCCAACGTTTTTTCGATCAACTCAAACCACTCGTCGGAGTGCTGCAAGACGGTCTCGACAGGCAGCAAGAGCTTCTTGTCGCTTCCGTCGGCAGTGACCCGCCAGGTCCAGGAGTTGCCCTTTTTCGACACTCCGGCGCCTGGAATGAACTCGGCGATACCGGCAAGATAGTCCTTGCCGACCGAAATATCTCCCGCGCAGTAGGCGCTGTAGCAAATGTAGTTGGTATCGAGACCTCCGTAAGGATGGATCGTGCCGAAATTGATGTTCCCAAGCACGTCGTCCGCATAGCGAAGAACTATGGTGCGCTTGACACTGGGATAAATTTTGAGTGCCTCACAGCGCTTAATGAAGACCTCGACGTCCGCTCCCAACCCCGGCTTGACGGAATCGAGTTGTTCGTAGATCTTTTTGATCGGCAGATTCGGGAGCCGGGTTCTCGTCCCGCCTGCGCCGTTCCCGGATTCGCTCTCGCCGGACGCTTCCCCGCCCGCAATATCTTCGACCGCCACCCCCTCGCTCTCCCGCCGCACGACGAAGCGCTCGATCTCGACCGTGCGCGCCAGCACCCGCGGCTGCATCAGGAAACCGCCCGGCTCGGACGGCATCCGATAGACGGCCATTTCCACGAGAGCGAAAGAAAACCTGAGCCCCGGTTGGCTTTGCAGGAAAGCCGCGATGCTTTCCACGCCTTCGCGAATGCCGTCCCCGACAATCAGCAGCAGGAAACGCCCCTCCTTGAGGTTCCGGGTTACGTCATCGACGAAAACCGCCTGCTCGAGATTCGGGTCTTGCGCTGCGGCAATGTCCCACAGGGCATCGCCGCTTCGCCTGGTTGCGCTGCCGACGGCCCGTGAAAGACGTTCGTAATCCCATAGCGCAAGCTCTTTGGCGTAATCGAGTATCTGGCCGACCACCTCGCGGCGGGCTTCCGGGCTGCGCCAGAGCTTGCATTCCACTAGCGCGACGCGGCCGGTGACGCCCACATAGGCCACGTCAAGATAACCGGCATTCGTCGGAAGCTCCCGGCACAAGGGTATGACCGGCCCGAACGAAGGGTCGATCTCGCCGAACGGCAGGACTTCCGGGTGCTTGAAAAGCCGCTCTTGCAGCCAGTCTTCGTAAAATTCCCGCTCATCGAAAGGGATGCGCTCCAGCACAGGAATGCGTTCCAGCGCGCGCCCTTGCTGCTCTTCGAGCGAGGCCAAGTAAAGCGGCGGGCGGTAACGGTTGGTCGCCATAGCTATCCATGTTAATCGCAGGCGCAGGCGAGAATCGGAAAAGGCGCGGCCATTTTTTCGCGGCGCCGCTCCCGCGGGCGGCCCCGTTCGGCGCTAAGATGGCGGGATGCTCACGCGGCGTTCCTTCCTCGGCGGCCTGGGCGCAACGGGCATGGGCGCAGCGCCGCCCATGCCGCCCGCGGCGGGCGAGCGCCCCAACGTCGTCATCATCCTCAGCGACGATCAGGGCTGGGGCGACGTCGGCTGCTACGGCGCCGAAGACGCGCAAACGCCGCACCTCGACGCGCTGGCCGCCTCGGGAGTCCGCCTGCTCGATTTCTACGCCAACGCGCCGATGTGCTCGCCGACGCGCGCCGCGCTGCTCACCGGACGCTATCCCTACCGCTGCGGCGTACCCTTCGTCGTCGATTCGCGGCCGGGCAAGCGCGGGCTGGCCGGCGATGAGATCACCATCGCCGAAATCCTCCGCGGGCAGGGTTACCGCACCGGCCTGATCGGCAAATGGCACCTCGGCTCCCACCGCGACAGCCTGCCCAACAACCAGGGCTTCGACGACTTTTTCGGCTTCCGCGCCGGCTGCGTCGATTACTATTCCCACCGCTTCTATTGGGGACTCGGCGCGGGCTTACCCTCGTTCCATGACCTTTGGCGCAACGAGCGCGAAATCGACGAATCGGGCGCTTACGCCACCGATCTGATTACCCGCGAGTCCGTCCGCTTCATCGAGGAGCAGGGCGGCGGGCCGTTCTTCCTCGTCGTTTCCTACAACGCCCCGCACTACCCCATGCATGCGCCGCGGGAATACCTCGAGCGCTTCCCGCCGGACATGGACCCCGAGCGCCGCATGCATCTCGCCCTCTGCGCGGCGATGGACGACGGCATCGGCCGCATCGCCGCAACCCTCGAACGCAAGGGGCTGCGCGAAAACACCCTGGTGTTTTTCCAGAGCGACAACGGCGCCACCATCGAAGACCGCGCCGGGCTCGGCGGACGCAACGCCCCTTTCCGCGGCTTCAAGTTCAGCCTGTTCGAGGGCGGCATCCGCGTTCCCGCCGTCGCAAGCTGGCCCGGCGTCCTGCCCGCGGGCGAAACGCGCTCCCAGCCGGCGGCCTCGATGGATCTGTTCCCCGCCATCGCCGCGCTCTGCGCTGCCGACCCGCCCGCCGCCCGCGTCATCGACGGACGGAACATTTGGCCCATGCTGGCGGAAAACGCGCCCTCGCCTCACGAGCGCCTGTTCTGGAAGCGCTACGACCAAGCCGCGGTGCGCGAAGGCGATTGGAAGCTCGTGGTCAACGGCATTCTGGCCCTGGGCGAGGAACACGCCCTGCAAGGCCGGGATAGGGTATTCCTCTCGAACCTCGCCGAAGACCCCCGCGAAATCCGCAACCTCGCCGGCCGCGAACCCCGAATCGTCGAAAACCTGCGCCGCAAGCTGCGCCAATGGGAACTCGACGTGCAGAGCGGCGGGTAGGGCGTCGATTCGATGTAGAATTATCGGGGCGGACAAGAAACATGACGCGGCAGCCACTGTTCGACAGAATCGACGAGCGGGTATCGCGCGACCTGGAGGATAGTGACTACGGTTACTTCTTCGCTCTGACTTTCAAGCTCGAATATCTCACCAAGATCGTCACATCCAGCGTGATCGCGTGTATTGGGGAGGATGCGGGACGGCTCCGATATCGTCTTGAATGCAAACTTGTTCGCGCAGACTCCATCGGCACGTGGAAAGACGTGCTGAAAGAGGCATTGGATTCCAATCTCTTCATTCCCGAAGCGCACGGCATCCGAAACGATCTCACCAAAAAATTCGGCCCCGGAAATTGGCAGTATACAGCCGTCGATGAGTTGAAGCGAGCGGCTCAGGAGGTTGGCGTAGAACCGAAGACAATTGGGAAGAGAAGGGTAGCCTTGTGGCAATTCTTCGATATAGGTGTGGAACTCCGCAACAGAAGCCGCGGCCACGGGGCGCCCACTGCCGGCCAGTGCGGCAAGTCTTGTCCCGGATTGGCTTCCTCCCTCGACGTCGTCACGCAGAAGCTCGAAATTTTTCGCTTGCCGTGGGTCTATCTGCATCGAAAACTCTCGGGGAAATACCGTGTGTCGCCGCTTCTGAACGACTCGTCCTCATTCGACTATCTCAAGAAAACGCACGATGAACAGCGGCGGGACGGTGTTTATTTCAGTCTGAACGGTCAAGGCGAAGTCACACGCCCGGTACGCGTCCCGTTGATTTTCAGCAATCCCGATTTGACCGATATTGCTCTTCCCAACGGAAGCTATGATCCCAAGAAAAAAACATTCGAGACCCTCTCGTATGTTACGAACGAAGTCGTCCGGAAAGATGGGGCGTACTGGTTGGATCCGCCATACGGCGTTTTCAACGGTTTTCCATTCGGCGCTATGGTCTTCGATTATCCCAAAGGCAAGCATGTTCTGCGTCTTGCGATGGACGAGTTGCGCAAACGCGATGACCTGCGTGAGATAGGCATCGATCCAGAGCGTAAGAGCCGGCGTACGATTCACGACGACGGTGGCGGCGTTTGGGACGTTCTTGTCTTCGCCGTCCCTGACGAATGGAGAGCATCCCCGCATCTCACGCTCGGCATCGGCAACAAATACGTGTCGGCAATGGCGACGCTGCCAGCCAAGGCGTTGGCAGCACAGCGGCGTTTCAAAGAACTTGAGAAGGACGGCTTTCGCCGCGTGGTACAGGCGGTGCTGGAGAACATGCGCCCCTTGTTGGCGGAATGTCACGGCATGGAGCCGCATCTGCGGGCTCGGCAGCGGCAGTCGTCGCCTTCGGAACGGCAGCCGCGGGATGTCGACATCGATTTGCTGAGATGCGTTGATGATGACGATCCTGTCGAATTTCAATCCCAATGGATCGACACGGCCTTCGACGACATTGGAAGCCGAAAGTCCAACCTTGAGTTGCAGATCGGCGCGAGGTTCCCCTATCGCACCTGCAAGAAGGCAATCGCCGAGCCCGATGCGCTCGATTTTGTGGCCAGGGCCTGGATTGCCTGCAAGCCGTATATCGACGTTCTCTTTGGCTCGGCAGACGCCCGCGGCGCCCTCTGACGGGCCGCCCGATTCGATGGTAGAATCATCGGGGCGGACAAAAAACATGACGCGGCAGCCGCTGTTCGACGGAATCAACGAGCGTATCGCGCGTGACCGGGAAGACGGCGACTCCGCTTATTTTCTTGCTCTGACCGCGAAGCTTGAATATCTCACGAAAATCGTTGTTTCCGGCATGATCGCCTGCATTGAAGATGATGCCAACCGACTCCGATACTCTCTTGAATACGAGATTGTTCGTTTGGATTCTATCGGCAAGTGGGTAATGATGCTGAAAAAGGCCTTGTCGTCCAAACTCCTCATCCACGAAGCGCTCGGCCTCGCAAGAGATCTGACGGAGCGAGTCGTCCCCGGAGATTGGCGGCATGCGGCCGTCGCTGATTTAACTCAAGCGGCAAAGGCCGTCGGCGCAGAAACCGAGCTTGGAAAAAAAGTGACCTTGTGGCAATTCTTCGAAATAGGAGCGCGGCTCCGCAATAGAAGCCGCGGCCACGGCGCCACCACTATCGGCCAACGCAGCAGGGCTTGCCCCGACTTGGATTCCTCGCTTGCCGCGGTCGAGCGCAATCTCAAAATTTTCAGCTTGCCGTGGGTCTATCTGCATCGAAATCACGCAGGGAAATATCGTGTGTCGCCGCTTCTGAACGGACCCTTCGCCATTCGACTACCTCAAGGAAACGCGCGATGAACAGCGACGGGACGGCGTTTATTTCAGACTGAACGATCAAGCGCCTCCGGTACGTGTCCCACTGATTTTTTTTGACTCCGATTTGAACGATATTACCCTTCCCAACGGGAATTACAAGCCTGCTGCGCCGGAATTCGAGACCCTGTCGTATGTAACGAATGCGGATGATCGACAAGATGGATCGGCATGGTCGGAGCCGCCCCTTCCAACTGTTTTCAACGGTTTTCCATTCGGCGCTGCCGTCTTCGACTACCCCAAAGGCAAGCATGTTCTGCGTCTTGCGATGGACGAGTTGCGCAAGCGCGATGACCTGCATGAAATAGGCATCGATCCGGAGCGCAAGAGCAGGCGTACGATTCGCGACGACGGCGGCGTCGTTTGGGACGTTCTTGTCTTCGCCGGCCCCGACGAGTGGAGAGCATCCCCGCATCTCACGCTCGGCGTCGGCAGAGAATACGTGACGGCAATGGCCACGCTGCCCAACAAGGCGTTGGCGAAATATCGGCAGCCGCTGACGGCTCTCGGCGAGCAGGACTTTCGCCGCATGGTGGGCAAGGTGCTGGAAAACATGCGCCCCCTGTTGGCGGACTGTCCCGGCGCGGAGCCGCGCCTGAGGGTTCATCATCGGCGGCAGCCGTCGCCTTCTGAGCGGCCGCAAATGGCCGCCGCCATCGACATGGATCTGCAGACATCCATTGATGCCGCCGAATTTCAATCCCAATGGGTCGGCGCTTTGAGAAAGGACGGGTCCAGGCCCGAGTTGCAGATCGGCGCAAGATTCCCCTATCGCACCTGCAAGAAGGCAATCGCCGAGCCCGGTGCGCTCGACTTCGTAGCCAGGGCCTGGATTGCCTGCAAGCCGTATATCGACGTTCTCTTTGGCTCGGCAGACGTCCGCGGCGCCCCCTGATAGTCCGCCGGCCGCCCCTACCCGCGGGGCAGCTTTTTCTGCAGCCGTTGCCCGCGCTCGAAGTGCGCGCCCGCGCCGCCCTCCCGCGCCGCGGCGCGCAGCGCCTCGAGATCGGCGATGAACGCCCCCAGCGCGTCATCGACCGCCGCCCGATTCGTCTCCAGAATGCCTTCCCACATGGCGTAGGAACCGGCAGCCAGGCGCGTCATGTCGCGCAGGCCGTTGCCCGCCGTCTGCAAATCGTCGTCCGCGCTGACGCGATCCAGCAGGGAACCGGCCAGCGCGGTCGAGACAAGCTGCGGCAGGTGCGAAGTCCAGGCCGTCACGCGGTCGTGCGCCGCGGCGTCCATGACGCGCCGGCGGCAGCCCATCTTGTCGAGCCAGGCGCAGAACTCGGCCGCGGCCGCGCTGTCGGGGAAACGCCCGCCCGCGGGCGCAAGAACGTAAACGGCGCCGGCGAACAAATCGGCCTCGGCGATGCCCACGCCGCGGCCTTCTTTCCCGGCCATCGGGTGGCCGCCCAGAAACACGGCGCCGCCCGGCGGAAAAACCTTGCGGGCGCGTTCGACGATTGCGCCCTTCGTGCTGCCCGTGTCGGTGACCAGGGCATGGGCGGGCGCGAGAGCGGCAACGCTTTCGAGTTGCTGCAGGATGCGCGCGACCGGCTGCGCCATGTAGATCAGATCGGATTGAGGCGCCGCTTCCTCCAGCGGCAGCCCCTCGTCGATCGCGCCCAGCCGGAGCGCCTCGGCCAGCGCGGCGGGCGAACTGACGCCGACGATCCGCCCGTCGAAACCGGCTTTGCGCAGGCCCAGCGCGAACGACCCGCCGATCAGCCCGACGCCGACAATGGAAACGGTGCGAACGGCCATCGGCGGCTACTCGGCGGGCCGGTTCTGCAACTCGCGCATTTCGCGGATCACGGCTTCGTAGATGCGCTCCAACGACTCGTCGGACAACGGCCCGGCGTTGGCCGCGCGGACGTTTTCGAGGACGAGGCGCTCGCGGTCCGGCTCGTAGATGGGCACGCCCTGCCGCCGCTTGAGCGGCGCCAGTTGCAGCACGCAGGCGGCGCGCCGGTTGAGAACCGCCGCGATTTCACGGTCCAAATCGTTGATTTCGTTTCGCCAGTCGTTGAGGTCTTTCATGGAAATCTAGTCCGCGGCAGGCGCGGCGAGTCCTTGCTTGAGTTCGCGGGCGAGGCCGGCGAGGCGGTCGGCCAGGTCGGCGTCCCCGCCGTGTTGCTCGACGATGCGCATG
The DNA here is from genome assembly GCA_965242705.1 of Bryobacterales bacterium. Lineage (GTDB taxonomy): Bacteria > Acidobacteriota > Terriglobia > Bryobacterales > UBA6623 > CATQHP01. The sequence goes on along the minus strand of OZ251486.1, from coordinate 299,160 downwards.
AACGCGCTGCCGACAACCGCCGCGTCGGCGTAGGGCGCGACGGCCTGCATGTGCCCGCGCGTCGAAAGCCCGAAGCCGATGGCCAGGGGCAGGTCGGTTTGCCCGCGCGCCCGCCGGATGAGCGGCAGCGCGCTGCTCGAAAGCCTTTCGCGCGCGCCCGTCACGCCCGCGGTCGATACCAGATAGACGAACCCGCTCGAGCGGCGCGCGATCTCGGCCAGGCGCGCGTCGCCGGTCGTCTGGGTAGCCAGGAAAACGCAGTCCAGCCCGCGCTTGCGCATGGCGGCGGCGTAAGGCCCGGCCTCTTCGATATTCAGGTCGGTCAGCAGCGCGCCGTCGGCGCCGGCCGCGGCGGCGTCCTCGGCGAACCGCTCGAACCCGTAACGCAAAATCGGATTCAGATAGCTGAAAACCAGCAGCGGGATTTCCGACCGCCGGCGCAAATCGCGGATCGCCTGCAAGACGGTTTCGACGCTCGTTCCCGCCTTCAACGCGCGGTCGGAAGCGCGCTGGATGACCGGGCCGTCGGCGATCGGATCGGAAAACGGCACGCCCAATTCGACGATGTCGGCGCCGCCGCGCTCGAGTCCCGCAATCAATTCGACCGTATGCGCGGGCGAAGGGTCTCCCGCCGTAATGTAGGCGATCAGCCCGCGGCGGCGCTCGGCCTCGAGGCGCGCGAACGCCCGCGCGATGCGCGTCGAACCGAGGCCAGCGGCGGGTTCCATGGGGGCGGCGGCGTTCACGGCAAGGTTTCTATTGTAATCGCGGCGGCGCGGATTGCTAATCTCGTGGAGTTATGCGCATCGAGCGGGTCGAAACCGCCCACTACCGCATTCCCCTGCCGAAAACGCTGAGCGATGCGATGCACGGCGATATCCGCGATTTCGCCGTCGTCGCCGCCCGCGTCTTCGCCGACGGACTCGAAGGCGTCGGCTACACCTACACGGTCGGCCGCGCCGGCGGCGAGGCGATCCGCGCCCTGATCGAAAACGACCTGAAGCCGCTGCTGACGGGCCGCGACCCGCGGCGCGTCGAGCAGCTTTGGCGGGCGATGCAGCGGGCCACGCACTACGTCGGCCGCGGCGGGCCGGCCGGCTTCGCCATATCGGCCGCGGACGTTGCGCTCTGGGACCTCAAGGCCAAAGCGGCCGGCGAACCCCTCTGGCGCCTGCTGGGCGGACACGACCCCCGCGTGAAAGTTTACGCCGGCGGCATCGACCTGCAAATGCCGCTCGAAGCCCTCCGCGAACAAACCGCCGCAAACCTGGAAGCCGGTTTCCGCGCCGTCAAGATGAAGGTCGGCCGCGAGCGCCTGCGCGAAGACCTCGCGCGCGCGGCGGCCGTCCGCGAAACCGTCGGCCCCGACGTTCCCCTCATGGCCGACGCCAATATGAAGTGGCGCATCGACGAAGCCCTGCGCGCCTCGCGGGCGCTCGCCGAATACGGCGTGTGCTGGCTGGAAGAGCCGACCGCCCCCGACGACGTTGCCGGACACGCCCGCATCGAGCGCGAAGGGCCGCTTCCCGTGGCCGCCGGCGAAAACCTGCATACGATCGCCGAGTTCCAGAAGATGATCGCCGCCGGCGCGGTCTCGTTCCCCCAGCCCGACGTTTCCAATTGCGGCGGCGTCACCGCCTGGATGAAAATCGCCCATCTCGCCGAAGCGCATAACCTGCCGGTCACCACGCACGGCGTCCACGACCTGCACGTCGGCCTGCTGGCCGCCGTTCCCAATGCCTCGTACCTCGAAGTCCACGGCTTCGGCCTCGAGCGCTTCCTCCGCGACCCGCTGCCCATAGCCGACGGCTTCACCCAGGCGCCGGAACGCCCCGGCCACGGCGTCCGTTTTCTCTGGGAAGCGCTCGAGCCCCACCGCGTCCCGTAGCGCGCCCCCGCGGGCGGCTACAATCGAAATCTCGCCTCCGATGCAACTCGAAACGCCGATCAAAGACTTGCCGGGAGTCGGGCCGGAACGCGCTGAACTCTTCGAGTCTCGGGGGCTGGGCACGATCGAAGACCTGCTCTACTATATGCCCCTGCGCTACGAAAACCGCGCCAACTTCAAGCCGATTTCCCAACTGGCGCCGGGAGAAACGGCGACGGTCGTCGGCGTCGTCCAGGCCACCCAACTCTACCGCCTGGGGCATCGCGGGCCGAGCGTGTTCGAAATCCGCCTGCACGACCGCGAAGGCACGCCGCTCGTCTGCAAATGGTTCCGCAGCAACTACTTGCAAGCGCGGCTCGAGCGCGGGCAAACCATCGCCGCCTACGGCCGGGTCGAGCACGAAAGACGCTCGCGCCTGCTTTCCCTGGTGCATCCGGAGTTCGAAATCATGCGCGAGGACGACCCCGAAAACAAGCTGCATCTCGGCCGCATCGCGCCCATCTACAAGGCGTTCGGCAAGGTTACCCCGCGCATGCTGCGCGGCATGATGCACCGCGCCCTGGCCGCCGTGCCCGACGACGACCCCATCCCCGAGGCGGTCCGCCGCCGCCTGGGGCTGCTCCATCGCAAGGAAGCGCTGCACGCCGTGCATTTCCCCCCGGACGGCTCCGACATGCGGCTGCTCGAAGCCCGCCGCACGCCCGCGCAGTTCCGCCTCATCTTCGAGGAGTTCTTCTTCCTCGAATGCGGCCTGGCGCTCAAGCGGGCCAAGTCGCGCGCGGCCAAAGGCGTCGCCTTCGAGCTCAACGACGGCGCCCGTGAAAAGATCAAGCGAATCCTGCCCTTCAAGCCCACGGGCGCGCAAAAACGGGTGCTCGGCGAAATCGCCGCCGACATGGCCGCGCCGATGCCCATGAGCCGCTTGCTGCAGGGCGACGTCGGCAGCGGCAAAACCATCGTGGCCGTCGAGGCCGCGGTCATCGCCCTGGAAAACAACTACCAGGCGGCGCTGATGGCGCCCACGGAAATCCTCGCCGTGCAGCACTTCCTCTCCATCAAAAAACTGCTGCAGCCGGCGGGCTACGTCGTCGCCGGGCTGACCGGGTCGCACACCGCGAAAGAGAAGCAGAAAATCAAGCGGCTGATCGCCGAGGGCGTCGCCCAAGTCGTCGTCGGCACGCACGCCGTGATCTCCGAAGACGTGGAGTTCAAGCGGCTCGGCCTGGTCGTCATCGACGAACAGCACCGCTTCGGCGTCTTGCAGCGCCTGGAGTTGCTGCGCAAGGGCGCGCATCCCGATGTCCTGGTGATGACCGCGACGCCGATTCCGCGCACCCTTTCGCTTACGTTCTACGGCGAGTTGGACGTTTCGATCATCGACGAGCTTCCCCCCGGACGCACGCCCATCGTCACCCGGCACAGAAACGTCTCGCAGGCCGGCAAGGTTTACGATTTCGTGCGCAAGCAGGTCGGCGCCGGGCGTCAGGCGTACATCGTCTGCCCGCTGATCGACGAGTCCGAAACGAAAGAGGTCAAGGCGGCGCAGAAACACTTCGAGCAACTTTCCCGAAACGTTTTCCCCGATCTCAAGCTCGACCTGCTGCACGGCAAGCTGCCCACCGGCGCCAAAGACGAAGCGATGGAGCGCTTCCGCCGGGGCGAAACGCAAATCCTCGTCTCGACGACGGTAGTCGAGGTCGGCGTCGATGTTCCCAACGCGTCCGTGATGGTCATCGAACACGCCGAAAGCTTCGGCCTGAGCCAGTTGCACCAGCTTCGCGGGCGCGTCGGCCGCGGCGCGCACCGCAGCTACTGCATCCTGATCACCGAAAAACCCACCGAAAACGCCCGCGAGCGCATGAAGACGATGACCGAAAGCCAGGATGGCTTCCGCATCGCCGAAGTCGATCTGCAACTGCGCGGACCGGGCGAGTTCTTCGGCACCCGGCAAAGCGGACTGCCGTCGTTCCGCGTGGCCAACCTGCTGCGCGACCGCGAAGCCCTCGAGGCCGCGCGCAGCGAAGCGGCCGCCTACGTGGAAAATCCGCCCAACGTCGAAGAGTTGGCCGAGTTGGTCAACTATGTCCGCGGCAAGTGGCAGAGGCGCTACGGCCTGGTCCAGGTCGGCTAGAAAAGCTCGGAACCGACGGGCAAGAAACGCCAATCGCGCCCCGGCGCGCAACCCCCGACTCACAAGCGCTATGCAGCCGTCAAGCCTGACGGGGTTCATGCGCCGAAAAGAAGCGCTTCATGCATGGATTGTTCGCCTTGCCCGCCTAGGATCGCCAATGATCACTTATTTTTGCGCCGCGCCGCCGAAAATCGACCGGATGGGTTCAGCGCCCTCTGATCCGAAACCTTGCAGAAGAAAATCGACGGATTGCCTGTACCCCGCAGCGTAGCCGGCCGCCTCCCCGCAAACCGCCGCGTTTGTGTTTCACTATGAGAGTCATGCTGCGTTTCCGGCTCCTGTTCGTTCCGCTCGCCGCGGCGGCGCTCAGCGCCCAAGTGTCTTTCGACCGCAAGGACGGGCGCATCGACGTCGCCATCGACGGCAAGCCGTTCTCCGCCTTCTACTACGGCCCCGAGACGCCGAAACCGTACCTGCACCCGCTGCGCGCCCCCGACGGCACGATCGTCACCCGCGGCTATCCGATGGAGAGCATCCCCGGCGAGCAGACCGATCACGCCCACCACCGCGCCGTGTGGTTCAGCCACGGCGAGGTCAACGGCTTCGACTTCTGGGCCAACGAGAAAACGCAAACGCCGCGGGAAAAGAAAGGCGCGATCGTGCTCGATGCGATCCGCGGCGTGCGCGTCATGGGCAAGGGCGGCAAGCGCGGCGACAACGGCAGCATCCGCGCCCGGTTCCTCTGGAACGCGCCCGACGGCGCGGCGCTGCTCGCCGAAGACCGCGTCATGATCTTTCGCGGAGCGTCGAAAGACCGCATCGTCGATTTCGACGTCACCCTCACCGCGGCCGCCGAAAAAGTGCATTTCGGCGACACCAAAGAAGGTACGTTCGCCGTGCGCGTCGCGACCGAGTTGGAAGAGCGGCATCTCCGCGCCAAGGGCATCCCGCGCACGGGCAAAATCGCCAACGCCGAAGGCGAAACGACCGAGGCGGCGACCTGGGGCAAGCGCTCCGCTTGGGTCGATTACGCGGGCAGCATCGACGGCCGGCCGCTGGGCATCGCCATTTTCGATCACCCCTCCAACCCGAAACACCCGACCTATTGGCACGTGCGCGGCTACGGCCTTTTCGCGGCGAACGTCTTCGGCGAACACCATTTCCACGCCGACGATTCGCGGGACGGCGGCATCACTCTGGCCAAAGGAGAGACGCTGCGCTTCCGCTACCGCATCCTCATCCACATGGGCGGCACGGCAGCGGCCAAGGTGGGCCGCAAATACGACCGTTGGGCCGCCCGCGGGAAAGAGTAGGCGCCGCCTTCCCGCGCCCGCCCCTGCCGCGCATGAACGAATACGCCGCTCGGCTCGCTTCCCTGCGCAAAACGCTGAAAGGCGTTCCGCTCTACGTCTCCGCGCTCGTCAACGTCCGCTATTTGACCGGCTTCACCGGCAGCGCCGGGCATCTGCTGGTCGAAGACGACCGCGCCGCCCTCTTCACCGACAGCCGCTACGAAACGCAAGCGGCGGAGCAAACCTCCGGCCTGGAGCTTGAAATCACGTTCGGCGACTCCCGCCCGGCGTTCGCCGCCGCGGTCGGCAAGCGGCGGATCGATCGCTTGGCGTTCGAGCAAAACCGGCTCGACTACGCTTCGTTCCGTTTTCTCGAGGAAAAGTTGCCCGGCTGCCGGCTCGCGCCCATCGACGGCGCCGTAGAGAAGCTGCGCCTCGTCAAGAGCGCCGCCGAAATCGAGGCGATCCGGCGCTCCATCGAGTTGAACTCGCGGGCTTTCGAGCAGGCCTGCCGCAAGCTGCGGCCGAGTTGGACCGAGCAACGCCTCGCCGCCGAAATCGAGTTCGCCATGCGCCGGCTCGGCGCCGAGGGCGCGGCGTTCCCCACCATCGCCGCCGGCGGCCCCCGCGGCGCGCTGCCCCACGCCGCCCCCCAAGCCGCAAAACTCGAGCCGAAGAGCCTGATCGTGGTCGATCAGGGTGCTATACTCGACGGTTACAACAGCGACATGACGCGGATGATCAGCCTGGGGCTTCCGGACGGGCGTCAAATGCAATTGTTCAACGCCGTACGCGAAGCGCAGCAGGCTGCGATCGACGCCGTCCGCCCCGGGGTCGAGTGCCGCACGATCGACCGGCGCGCCCGGCAGGTTCTGCGAAAATCGAAAGTTGACGGCAAAAGGCTTGACGAGTTGTTTGCGCATTCGACGGGCCACGGGCTCGGCCTCGAAATCCACGAGACCCCGCGGCTGGCGCCCAAACAGCGCAAGCGCCTGCAGGCGGGCATGGTCGTCACCATCGAGCCGGGCGTCTATCTGCCGGGCGCCGCCGGCGTGCGCATCGAAGACGTCGTCGCCGTCACGCCGGGCGGCTGCGAAGTGTTGACGCCGACGCCGCGCGAGTTGCGAGTCATCGAATAAAGGTATCGAAAACGAAGTGTCTGACTTGAAAATCGACTTGGACCCCATCCGCGCCCTTGCCGATCTGGCCGTCGAAAAAGACTTGGGCGAGATCGAATACGAGGCTTCCGGGCAACGGATTCGCCTCGTGCGGCAAGCTCCGGCGGTTGTTGCCGCAGCCCCGGCTCCGCCTGCCGCCCAACCCGCCGCGGCCGCGCCGCCGCCCGCAGCGGAAACTCCCGCCGACGACAACGCCGTCTATATCGAATCGCCCATGGTCGGCACGTTCTATTCCGCGCCCGCGCCGGATGCGCCGCCGTTCGTCGAAACCGGCGACCGCATCGAAAAGGGGCGCGTCGTCTGCATCGTCGAAGCGATGAAGTTGATGAACGAGATCGAAGCCGAAACGGGCGGCGTCGTTGCCGAGCAACTCGTCGAAAACGGGCAGGGCGTGGAGTTCGGGCAGCGGCTGTTCAAGATCGTCCCCTCGCAGTAACCGCGCCGCCGCATGATCGAAAAAGTCCTCATCGCCAACCGCGGCGAAATCGCCCTCCGCGTCATCGCCGCCTGCCGCGACCTGGGCATCCGCACCGTCGCCGTCTATTCGCTCGCCGACAAGGATTCCCTGCACGCCGCCTTCGCGGACGAAGCAATCTGCATCGGCCCGGCGCGCAGCGCCGACAGCTACCTGAGCGTTCCGGCGATCATCAGCGCCGCCGAAATCGCCGACGCGGACGCCGTCCACCCCGGCTACGGCTTCCTGGCCGAAGATGCGGGCTTCGCCGAAATCTGCCGCGACTGCGGCATCCGCTTCATCGGCCCGTCGCCCGAGGCGATCCGGCTGATGGGCGACAAGGTGCGCGCCCGCGCCGCCGTCAAGGACGCGGGCATACCGGTCTTGCCCGGCTCCGCAGCGCCGCTCGCCGACGAGGCTGACGCGAAACGGCAGGCGGAAGCGATCGGCTTCCCGGTCATCCTCAAGGCTGCCGGCGGCGGCGGCGGCCGCGGCATGCGCATCGTACGCTCGATCAACGAAATCGAGAACGCCTTTCGACAAGCGCAGTCCGAAGCGGCGACCGCTTTCGGCAACGCCGACGTCTATCTCGAAAAATTCATCGAGCGCCCGCGGCATATCGAGTTTCAGGTGCTCGGCGACAAGAACGGCGAGGTGGTCTCGCTCGGCGAACGCGAGTGCTCCATCCAGCGCCGCCACCAGAAACTGCTCGAAGAAACGCCCGCCTGCGGCTTCAGCGCCGAGCAGCGGGGCCGGATGGGCGGCGTACTTTCCCGCGCGCTTTCGTCGCTCGGCTACGCCAACGCCGGCACCGTCGAGTTCCTGATGGACGAAGACGGCGAACTCTATTTCATCGAGTTGAACGCCCGCATCCAGGTCGAGCACCCGATCACCGAGGCCGTCACGGGAGTCGATCTGGTGAAAAGCCAGTTGCTGCTCGCGGCGGGGCAGCCGCTTTCGGTCGTCGTTCCCCGTCCGCCCGCAGTCGAAGGGCACGCCGTCGAATGCCGCATCAACGCCGAAGACCCCGAAACCTTCGCGCCCTCGGCGGGGCTGATCACCAAATTCGCGGCGCCCAACGGCCTGGGCATCCGCGTCGAGTCAGCCGCCTACGGCGGATGGCGCGTCCCGCCCCACTACGACTCGCTGGTGGCCAAAGTCATCGCCTGCGCGCCCAACCGGCAGCTTGCGATTCAGCGCATGAAGCGGGCGCTGTCGATGTGCGTGGTCGAGGGAATCAAGACGTCGATTCCGCTGCATCTGCGCATCCTCGACAGCCCGGCATTCGTCGAAGGCCGCTACGACACGCACTTCATCGAAGACCAGGGGCTGTAAGCCGCCGGACGCCGCGGCTACCAGGCGGCTACGCCGCCGTCCTTGCGCGGGTCGGAACCGCCCAGCAGAATCCCCCGCTCCCAATCGATCTCGATCGCCTGATAGCCGCCGAATACGCCCGGGCGCGAAACCACCTCGTGCCCCATCGCCGCCAACTGCGCGGCAACGTCCCGGCTCACGCCCGACTCCAGCGCCAGGCCGTCGCCTTCGAGATGCCGGAAGCGCGGCGCTTCGCCGGCTTCCTGTACGTTCATGCCGAACTCGACCCGATTGAGCAGAACCTGCACGTGGCCCTGCGGCTGCATCGCCCCGCCCATCACGCCGAAGCTCAGCCAGGGTTTGCCGTCCTTGTAGGCCATCGCCGGAATGATCGTGTGGTAGGGCCGCTTGCGCGGCTCGATCCGGTTGGGGTGGCCCTCCTCGAGCGTGAACAGCGCTCCGCGGTTTTGCAGCGCGACGCCCGTGCCGGGCACGACGACGCCCGAGCCGAAGCCGTGGAAAATGCTGGAAATGAACGAGACCGCGTTGCGCTGCTTGTCCACGACCGTCAGATAGACCGTGTCGCCGCGGCGGTCGATTCCCGAGGCGACGTCCTCGGCCGCCCGCTCGAGATCGATCCGCGCGCGCTGCTTCGCGCCGTAGGCTTTCGAGATCAGTTCCGGCACGGGCAGCGCGCTGCGCTCGGGGTCCGCCAGCCATGCGCCCAAATCGGCGAAAGCCAGTTTTTTCGCCTCGACCAACCGGTGCAGATAGGCCGCCGAGTTGAAGCCCAGGCCGGCGAGGTCGAACCCTTCGAGGACGTTGAGCATGGCCAGAGCCGCCATACCCTGGCCGTTCGGCGGCAACTCGAAGACTTCGTATCCGCGGTAGGCCGCGCCAATCGGCTCGACCCAGTCGGAATGCTGATAGGCCAGGTCGGCGAGCGTCACCGGCCAACCCTGCGCGTTGAGGCAGGCAACCATCGCCCGCGCGAACTCTCCCTTGTAAAAGGCGTCGCGTCCGCCCTCGCCGATCTGCCGCAAGGTCTTCGCCAGGTCGGGGTTGCGAAAAACGTCGCCGTGCCCGTAGGGTTTGCCGTTGCGCAGAAAAGTCGCCGCGAAGGGTTCCCTATGGGCGTGCAGAGCGCCCTGCGCCGCCCAATCCCCGGCGATGATTTCCGAGACGGGAAAACCCTCTTCCGCGTAGCGCGCGGCGGGCGCCAGAACTTCGCCGAGGCTCATCGCGCCGTAGGCGTCGAGCAGAGTCGCCCAGCCGTCCACGGCGCCGGGAATGGTCACCGAAAACGGCCCGGCGGCCGGAACGGCGTCGAGATTTCGGGAAGAGAAAAACGAGGCGTCCGCCGCCGCGGGCGAGAAGCCGCTGCCGTTGAGTCCGACGAGCTTGCCGCTTTCAGCGACGTAAGCGAGAGCGAACATGTCGCCGCCGGGGCCGGTCATCATCGGCTCGACAACGGCGAGAACCGCCGAAGCCGCCACCGCCGCATCGAAGGCGTTCCCGCCCTGCTTCAGGATGTCGATGCCGACCTGCGCCGCCAGCGGTTGGCTGGCCGCAACCATGCCGTTGCGGGCGGCGACCGCCGAGCGCCCCGCGGACGCCTTGCCGTAGGGGCGGTCAGCCGCCCGCGTCACCGCGGCTCCCAACATGAGACCAGCAAAAACGAAACCTGTCGAAGCGCACACAGGTAAATTGTCGCAGGAACGCCGCGATGAAGGCATAGCCCCGCCTGCGCGGCTGACGGTCCGCGGCAAAATTGTCTGTTCAGCCGGGACGGCAAAGGCGCATAGCCTTTGGGCAGTGACCGCTTGCGTACATCGGCTTTGTCATTCGCCGAGAACGCTCTCCCGTATCGCCGTTCTTCTCTCCTCGCTGAAGCCGCGCCGCTTTCGCCGCGGACTGCCGGCAGGTTGTCGAACTTAGTCGCCCAACCGGCGGATGAAAAACTCATGGTGTGTGGATTCTCTGGTTGCTCCGTTGCAACAATAGAAATCCACGCGCCGGCCGACTGTCCCCAGCTTCACGTCGTCACTGGTCGCGCCCGTGCCGTCCACTACGATCAAAGTACCCCATTCGCCACTATAGCGACCGAACTTCATTTTGAGGGTTGTTCCAGTGCTGTCTTGTCCAGTAATGGCGGACACTTCGCGAATAAGTCGATGCACATGGTTAAAGCCGGAGGTAACGTACTGGCGACCCAGAGCCGGCGAAATATCCCCGAACCAGTACTTTCCGGGCGCCAGTCGAACGGTATCGGTTGTAGAGTTGACGGTCACGCCCTCTGCTGCGCCAATCTCGTGAACAACCTTCAGCCGAGTGAAGGGGGTGGTTGGCGTGCTGCAAGGTCTGAGCGGGTTAGGCACTTGGCAGGGTCCCGGGTAGTTGGGATGTTGAACTCTGATCCCGACAATTTCGCCGTCCTGCGCCGATGCCGTACCGCCGCCGACGGGACCAAGCGCCAGAAACAGCGCCGCCGCCAAAACAAAGAACCTTTTCAAGTTCGTCATTGTGTCTTCTTCTCTTTCTTGCTTTGTTTTTCTCAAAAGAAACCGCCCTTGCGCCGGTGATGACGCACGGCGGTCAAAGCCAAGATAAAACAAACAATCCAAGCATTGCAACACTCCGAACAAAGTTTTTGCGGCAGCGCGCTGCCCCGCAGATTGCGATACCGCGGGTTCGGCGGCAGCCGGGCCGCGAGTTGCGGGTTGGGCCGCCGATAGCGCCGCTCGACAGACCGCGTAGCGCCCTGGAGCCGGTTCAATGCCCACCAAGTTTCCCTGACCGGCCCAGGACATAAAGCAATAACCCCGCCAGTATCGCCGCATATCCACCCACTTTTTCGATCCATTCCGCGATTGTTTCCCCGCCCGCCGCGGATACCGTTCCCGCCAGCAGAGACGTGAGAAACAAGACTCCGAAGCAACCCAGGCAACCGCAAGAGCAACCCGCCTCTTCACGTTCTTTTCTTTCGCGTCTTTCGCGCCTCTCTTTTCGGGCTTTGAGTTCCTCCAGCAGGAGTTCGTTTACTTCGTCGCTCATTTCGCTCTCGGAACAGCCCCGGAAGTCAAGCTCAGGCCGCCGCTGCAAGAAGGAATACCCCCAAGCCGAGCCGTCTCGCCAAGAACGATTGTACGCCGCCGCCCAAACTGCGATACCGCGCGTCCGGACGGCAGCCAAGCCGCGGGTTCGGCCGCCCCGTCGGACAAGTCCTGCTCAACCGCGAGCGGGTCGCGCACATCACCGCCGGGCATCGGCGGCGCCAGCGCGAGCGCTACGCCGACTATATCCTGCCCACCCTCACCGAGCCGAACGAAATCTGGATCACCGCCTACGCCCAAGGCGAAGAAATCGAATTCCGCAAAAGCTACATCAAGGTATTCAAAGCGGAAGCAAGCAACACCGGCGGGACCATCGCAATCGTCCTCGAAAAGCTGGGGGAACCGCTGCTCTTGACCTTCTTCCCAGCTAGTGACGGCAGCCTTAATGCCAGACGCCGCGGCGCGCTGCTGTATCCCGAACCCGAAAAGAAGAAGAAAACAACGGGAGGGCAAGCCTCAGGGAACCCCCTCCGCCGCACTGCCAAGCCATAGGACCCTGATCCGGCTCCCGCAGCGCTCCTAATCAATGTAACGCCGCCCGCCGCCCCCGTCAAGCCCGCCGGCTACAATATCTGCATGCCGATCCACTTGAACCTCGTCAAACATCAAATCCAGAGCAAAAAACTCGCCGGCGACGCCGTAGCCGACCATGCCAATATCGACCGCAGCACCGCCCGCGCAACCCTCAACGGCGAAATAAAACCCACCCCGGCGGGCGGCCCGATTCGGCTGCCGCGCGGGTTGGACTGATCCGGCAACCGCGATTTCCCATTTATCGCAAAGACCCGCCGCCCCATCGCAACCACATCCAGCCATCTATCCCGTTGCGGCTCATCGCTGCGAGGCCGCCCCGACGCCCGCAACGGAAGCGCGGTAGATCGCCCACATGGCGGCGGCGAGCGCCAGCACGGACAGTCCCAGACTGTCGAACACCGGAACCGGAATCTGCATGCCCGCAAACTGCGGCAGGGTGCGCGGAACGGCAATCAGGATGCCGGCGATAGCCTCGCCGGCGATCAGCCCCGAGCCGATCAGAACGCCGTTATGCAGCGCCCCTTGCGGCTTGCGCTTCAGCAGCGTGGAAACGACGCCGCCCAGAAAGATCGGAACCATCAGCGACAACGGCAGGTAGATGCCCACGGCCACGGGCATGACGTGCGCGCGGAAACGGCTTCCCAAGCGTTCCAGAAAGGCATCCAGGACGAGAATGCCGACGGCGATCCCGGCGCCGATCCAGACCATGTTCCAAGGCAGATCCGTACTGCCGAACATGGCCTCGGCGATTGACGCGAACAACGTGGCTTGCGGAGCGCGCAACGCTCCGGGAGCATCCGTGCCGATGCCGTAGGCGTTGTGCAAAAGCGTCAGGACCGGCGCGATAGCCAGCGTCGGAACGAGCACGCCGATGAATTGCGCGATCTGTTGCTTGCGCGGCGCGGCGCCGACCAAGTGGCCGGTCTTCAGGTCTTGCGACGTATCGCCCGCCGTCGCCGCCGCGCAGCAGACCACGCCGGCGACGCCGAGCGCCCCGAGGATGCCGCCCGCGCCGGTCATGCCCAGCAGCAGCAGGACGCCGGCGGAGAACATCAGCGCGCATATGGTCATCCCCGAAACGGGGTTGTTCGACGAGCCGACCAGCCCGCAGATATAGCTGGCGACGGCCACGAAGAAAAAGGCGGCGATCAGCATCGCCAACCCCGCGGTCAAGGCAATCGAGAACGAGCCGGTGACGGCGCGGTAGAGGATGAACGTGCCGCAGGCCGCTGCGGCGAAGATGAGCGCGCTCGCCGGCAGCGGGATGTCGCGGTCGGCGCCGGAGGACGTTTGCAGCCCCCCGCGCAACTGCCCCAGGACGCGCTTGACGCCGGAGCGAATCTTCCACATCGAGGCCAAGCCGCCGACGATCATCGCGCCGACTCCCATGTAGCGGATCTGCCCGCTCCAGGCGGCCCAGGCGGCATCGAGCGCGGAGCCTTCCGGCAGCGGATGGCTCAGGTAATAAATCGGGATGGCGAGTCCCCAGGCGATGAGGCTGCCGCCGACGACTTGAACGCCGATCTCGATGCCGACGATAACGCCGACGCCCAACAAGGCAACCGAAACGTCCGCGCCCATGTAGAGCAGCGAGTTGCCCATGCGCCAAGCGTATTCGACGGTTCCGCGGAAAATGGCGAACAAGCCGATGCACGACTTGAAGACCAAGCCGCCGGCCAAAGCCGCGGCGATGCGCGCCAGCGAGCTTCCGCCTTCCTCTCCGGCTTCGAGCACTTGCGCGCAGGCGACCCCTTCGGGGTAAACGAGTTCCTTGCTCTCGACGATCAGGGTGCGCCGCAACGGAATCATGAGCAGGACGCCCAACACGCCGCCAAGCGCCCCGATCATCGTCACTTGCCAGTAATTGAAGCCGCTCCAGACGCCGGTGATAAGCATCGCGGGGACGGTGAAAATGATGCCCGCGGCAACCGATTCGCCGGCCGAAGCCATGGTCTGCACGATGTTGTTTTCCAGGATGCTGCCGCGGCGCAGAATGCCCCGCAGCACGCCCATCGAGACGATTGCGGCCGGGATGCTGCCCGAAACCGTCATGCCCGCGTACAGGCCGAGGTAGGTGTTGGCCGCAGTCAGTACCGTACCGATCAGCAAGCCCAGCAGCAGAGCCTGAGCCGAAAATTCGGGAGCGGAGCGCGCTCCGGCAGGGGCGGACATAAGGATTTATCTTACTACCCGCCGGCCGCGTCCGGAGCCTCGTAAACCGCGGCGGCAAGAATGCTTATGCCGCGCTTTCGACGGCTGCGGCGTTCTTCGGCTGCTCCGCCGCGCGAACGTCTTGTTCGACCACCTGAAATTCGCCGAAGGCAAAGATGCCGGGAATCTCGAACGGCAGGGCGCCGAACGTCTCAATGTAGCTCGCTTCCAGGCTCTGGATGGCGAAGTTCTCCACCGCGCGGAATCCGTTTGCGGCGAACAGCCCGCTCATGGCCTCGGTCGCGTATTCGCTGCGCATGGGCTCGCCGCGCGAACGGACGAACGCCAGCATCCGTTCGCGGATGCGCAGATGCGCCGGGTTGCACGATTTCTCGTCGAGCAGGTAGTCGATGACCAGGCGCGTCCCCGGGGCGAGGCCGCCGGCGATTGAACGGGCCAGCGCGGCCAGAGAGTCGGGCGTCAGGTAGTAAACGACGCCCAGCAGCGAGAGGAACGTCGGCTTCGAGCAATCGAACCCCGAACCGGCCAGCGCATCGACGACGGCAACTTTCGAGAGGTCGGCGGCGACGAAACGGCACCGCGCGGGAACGGTCAGCCCCGCCCGCCGGATGCGCTCCAGCTTCTTGCGCTGGGTCACGGGGTGGTCGATTTCGAAGACATCGATCCGCTCCAGCAGATCGCGCCGCCGGAAGATGAACGAGTCCATCCCGGCGCCGATGATGACGTACTGCGAGACGCCTTCGGCAACCGCCGCTTCCAGCGCCTGCTCGGCGTAGCGGGCGCGCATCAGCACGCACATGCCGGCCGGCGTGAGACGCCGCAGCACGATCTTCACCAGCAGCCAACCCAACGGGCGGAATCGCACGGCAAACCCCAGGAACCGGCCGCACAGCAGATGCGCGTAGGGGTCGTCGAATATGCGCCGGCGCGCGTGCCGATGCCGGCCGCGGAAGGCGGCCACGATATCCGCGGTCGATATCTTGTTTACCGGCAGCGATTGCGGTTGCGGCATTACGACGGCCATGCCCCAGGCGCGGGTCAATCGCCCGCGGCTGCTCCGACTTCTTCGAATGCTTCGGCCGGCTGCGTTACCGGACTTTCGGCGCCCATCGTTCCGGCGCCCTCGTTGACGATGACCTGCAGCGGGTCGTCGGGCAGCGCGGCGTCGTCTTTCACCCGCGACGTGCCGTAAATGTGGAACGGCTGCGCGTCGTTCACCGCGGCCAGTTCTTCGAGCGACTGCTTGCGGTGTTTGGGAATCAGCCGCGGGGGCTCGGCGGCGTTATTGGGGGCGGCGTCCCAATCGAGGTAGAGGCGGCTCGCCAGCTTTTCCTCCGGCACGCCCGCGAAACGCATCGCCGGCCACTTGAACGCCGTACCGTGGACGTATTTTCCGCGCAACTGATAGAACAACTTGGTGCCGATCTTGAAATACGCCCGCGAGCGGTCGCGCATTTCGCCGAAATCGCGGCTCTGCATCCACGCCGTCATGATGAACTCCCACTGAATCTGCGTCAGTTCGCGGGGCTTCATCGCGTGGCCGTCGGCCATGCGCGTGTCTTCGAGCGGCGTGAAGATCGACGGCACGTAGAGCACCTTGTTGCGTTTCAGCCGGTGCAGCAGGTCGAGCGACCGGCGCATGTCTTCCTCGGTCTCGTTGGGCAGGCCGACGATGAACGTATAGACCGGAAACCAGTTGTTATCGTTGAGAATGTTCGTTCCCTCGACGACGATTTCCTGCCAATCGCGGATATCGAACGGCAGCGACTTGCCCGACATGGTGAGCGCGGCGAGCCGCGGCGAGCCGGTCTCGATGCCGATCAACGGAGCCAGAAACTTGTTGTCCGGGTGCGTGGAGTTGCGGTTCCGCAGCGCGCTCTTGTCCAGCAGAATCTTCGACAGATCGCGGATCAAGCCGGGGTTGACCACCGCCGGGGCGATGGTCGCATGCGACAGCGGCAGGTATTCGACTCCCGGACTTTCGGCGATGGAGCCGTAGAAATTGAGAAGCTGGTTCGAGTTGGGGATGTAGAACGGCGCCGACGCCCCGTAAATGAAGATGTCTTCCGAAACCGGGAAAATGATCTTCCCGTCGTTGGCGGTGTTCGCCCGGACGGCCTGCATCACCTCGGGCAGCGGCACCGAGATGCGCGTTTCGAGCGTCGGCGAACAGAACGCGCACTGGCGGCCGCAGCCGCGGTTCATCTCGACGATGCCGTAAGTCGAGCGCTTGCGCGGAATGATCAGGTTTTCGACCGCCGGCTCCGGGGCGTTCACCACCGGCGGCAATTCGCGGCCTTCTTCAGCCGCCTGGAACATCTCCAGGATTTTCGATTCCGCCCGCCCGTTGATCAGGCAGCTTACGCCCAGCCGCTCGCGCGAACCGGTTTTTTCGATCTGCCAGGCGCCCGCCCCGCCCACGATGATCTTCGGCTTGTGCCGCAAGATCGCCGGGTGGCGGTAAACCCTTTCCGATTCGGCGGCGTTGATCGGCCGCGCCGACGAACCGAAGATGTTGGAATAGACACCCGTGGAAAACGCGGTGCCGATCGGGTTGTGCGCGCCGACGCCGACCGCAACCGTCTTCGGCCCGACGAACGTATCGAGATCGTCGGGGTAGCAAACGACCACGTCATCGGCCTTGTAACGGCGCAGCAGGACTTCTTCGGCAACGCGCACGCCGTAGGGCATGACCTTCGCGCTGCCGTCGGCATAGCGCGGCTGCTCGAACTTGTTCTTGTACATGAAACGGGGCACGAACCGCGCCGGCGCGGACGCGTACATCATCTGCTTCCAGGGACTGAACGCCTGTTCGGTGCTCTCGGTGTCGGGCGCCGTGAGAACGAATTTCACGCCTTGAGGATCGTAAGCCATGTGCGAGCCGGTCCTTTAGCTTGGAACAACTGTGATTGTAACCTGTTTCGGTTTCGGCCTGCCCGACGCCGTCCGCGCGCCCGCCATCCGCCGGTTGGCGGCGCGTCTCGGCCGCGGGCAATCGGACGCTCGGAATCCGCGGGCTACGCCGACCCGCCGGCCGCCTGCGGGCGCTCCTGCAGCGCCTGAGACCGCTGCAGGGACGCCGCCGCGTAGTTGCGGATTGTCCGCAGCATGGCATGCAGTCCGTTGCCGCGCGTGGGGCTGAGGTGCTCCGTCAACCCGATGCGGTCGATGAACTCGTGTCCCGCGTCGAGTATCTCCCGCGGCGTGAAGCCGGAGTAAGCCCGCAGCAGCAGCGCGATCAGCCCCGAAACGATCGCCGCGTCGCTGACCGCCTCGAAAAACAGCCGGCCGCCGCGCTCATCGGCATGGAACCAGACCTGCGCCTGGCAGCCGCGCACCTTGTATGCGTCGGTGCGAAACTCGCTCGGATACGGCGGCAGCTTGCGGCCTACATCGACGATGTGCTGATAGCGGTCCATCCAATCGTCGAGGAACTCGAACTCATCGACGATTTCCTCGTGCGCGTCGCGGATGGAACTGCTGCTCAAGCCTGAAACCCCGAATTCCGAAATTTTAACAGTCCGCGGCGAAGACGGCGCGGCAAGGCCGCCGAGCGCGCCGCCGGCCCGCGTCAACCGCCGCCACGAACCGTAAAACGCCGCCGCCGCCCCGCCGTATGTTAGGATGAAATCCGCGCGCGGGGATATCGACGTGGACAGCCGGCTCAGAGAACTGCTGGAACAACTCGGGCACGCGCTCAACGACTCGATTTCCAATTCCGACGCCGTCGCCGATGCGGTCGCCGACATCAAGCGCGAAGGCTACGACATCTATTTCCTGCTCCAGGCCACCATCGGCTTCAAGCGCCGCGGCGCGCAAGACGGCTTCGAAAGCGCGTCCATCGACGCCGCAAGCACCGATTTCACCGAAGAGGACGCCGAGTTCCTGAAGTCGCTCAAGATCAAAATGGAATAGCGCCCCCCGAGGAAACGCGCTTCCCCTGCCGGCGCATGGCGCCGCCGCCGGCCGCCTTCACAAGGCCGGCCTCCCGCCGCCGTCTTCAGCCTATGCCCGACCCCGGATTTCGTCAGCCGGGGAACAGCGGCGCCGATTGGCTCGCAACACCGCTTCGGGGAAATGTTCCGCGCACGCTCCGCCGGGCTATAATGGCAGCCAATGGAAGAACGCCTCAAGTTCGCCGTTTTCATCGACTACGACAACATCGAAATCGGCGTGAAATCGACCTTGCACCGCCCCTTCGACGTGGAATGCGTCCTCGAAGGCCTCAAGGAGCGCGGCGAAATCGTCTCCAAAGTCGCCTACGGCAACTGGAACCGGCAGGAGTCCGTCACCCGCTCCTTCACCGAGCACGGCGTGCAAATGGTGCAGCGCAACACCACCCCGCGCGGCGACAAGAACGGCGCGGACATCAACTTGGCGCTGGACGCGCTGGAGTTGGCCTTCACCAGCGACCACATCAACGCTTTCTGCATCCTCAGCGGCGACAGCGATTTCATGGCGCTGGTCAACAAGCTCAAGCAGTACAACAAGCGCGTCTATATCATCGGCGGCAAGGCTTTCACCAGCACCATCCTGCAGCGCAACTGCCACGAGTTCATCAGCTACGAATCGCTCTCCGACAGCGCGCCCCGCAACGCGCGCAACGGTTCCTCGCAGCGGGAGCAGAAAACGAAACGCGCCGATCTGCCGGTGGAAAAGGCGATGCCCGTCATCGACCGCGCCCTGCACTCCCTCGAGATGCGCGGAGCGGTGCCGCAAATGGGTTCGCTCAAAAGCACCATCCTGCAACTCGACCCGGCCTTCAGCGAACGCAATTACGGCGGCTCGTCGTTCAAGGCGTTCATCGACAAGCTGGCCGACAAGGGGTTTCTGACGGTCAAGATCGTCGAAGGGCATTTCGTGGTCGAAAGCCGCACCGACAGCGCCGCGGCCGGCGTCGGGCCGACCGGCAGCGATGCGCTGGCCGTGCTCCGCGGCGTGCTGCGCGACAACAGGGAACTGCTCGACATCGGCATACCGGCCCGCGAAGTCGAGGCGCTCGTCCAGGCCGCGCAACCCGGCTTCGACCCGATCGAATACGGCCTGCAAAGCTTCTCCGAGCTGCTCAACCTGGCCCGCGACAAGGGCTACGTCACGGCGGAAGCCGACGTGGCCACGGGCTTCCGCTACTTCGAGGGCGACGCGCTGGCCGGCTCAGGCCGCGCCGACCCGCCGGCGCCTGAGGAAGCCGCGGAAGAAAGCGCCGCGCCGCCGCCATCGGCAAGACGCGCCCGCCGCGCATCGCGCGCCGCCGCCCCGGCCAAAGCAGCCGAAAACGCCGAAGACCCCGACAACGACGCCCCCAAGCAACGCCCCAAACGCAAACGCACAAAAGCAACCCAGCCCCGCCGCAAACCGGCCGAAACGGCGGAGTAAAATAACAAACCTGTTCCCAATGGAATTTCAGGAAGTAACCCGAACCGCTCTGGGACCCGCGCGAAAACGCATCGGGTTCCAGGAGAGGTTTGCCCAAGCAGAGACGCTGCCGTCGATGATTCGCGTCCCGACCGGTTTGGGCAAAACAGCGGCAATCGTACTCGGCTGGATATGGCGGCGGTTCCACGCCCCGCCCGCTATCCGCAAGGCAACCCCGCGGCGGTTGGCGTACTGCCTGCCCATGCGGACTCTGGTCGAGCAGACTGCGGATTCAGCCAAAACCTGGGTCGAGAGACTGAGCTTGACCGAAAAGCTCGCTGTCCATGTGCTGATGGGCGGCGAACAAACCAAAGAATGGGACATCCATCCCGAGCGCCCGGCTATCCTGATCGGCACGCAGGACATGCTGTTGAGCCGCGCGCTCAACCGCGGGTACGCGGTGAGCCGGTATCGTTGGCCGCTGCCCTTCGGCCTGCTAAACAACGATTGCCTGTGGGTATTCGACGAAGTGCAACTCATGGATGTAGGCGTGAAGACCAGCGCCCAACTCGAGGCCTTTCGGTCATCCATGGGGGCCTTCGGCTCTACTCAAAGCATCTGGATGTCCGCGACGCTCGAAGAAGATTGGCTCGAAACCGTCGATTTGCCCAAAAGCAGCCTCGGTCAGCCGCTCGAGCTGGACGCCGCGGACCACGCGAACGACTACGTTCGCAAGCTGTGGACGGCGGCAAAACCGCTTTCCTCATCCGCTGCTCCGATGGGAAGCGCCGCGGACTGCGCCCAAGCAATCGCAGAGGCTCACCGCAAGGGAACGCGCTCGCTCGCGGTGTTCAATACCGTCGATCGGGCGGTAGATGTGTACCGGCGCCTGCAAAAGAGAAAAGACATTTCGGCGCCCGTCCTGATTCATTCCCGATTCCGTCCTGAAGATCGCAAGCAACATCTCGAAGCCTTTCTCGACAAAGGGGACGCGGTCGCCGTGACCACTCAAGTTGTCGAGGCCGGCGTGGACGTTTCCGCAACGACTCTGTTGACCGAGCTTGCGCCGTGGGCGTCCCTGGTGCAGCGCTTCGGTCGGTGCAACCGCAGGGGGGACGACAAGGCTGCGCGGGTTATCTGGTTCGACTCCGGCGAGATCGACGACAAGTTCAAATACGCCGCGCCTTATGACGCAGAGGAGCTCCGCGCCTCCCGAAACCTGCTGCGCAACCTTGAGAACGTATCGTTGGAAGCTCTGGACCGCACCAAAGCCGAGATGCCGCTTGAAGCCGCTCACGTCATTCGACGCCGCGACATGATAGATCTGTTCGACACCACGCCCGATTTGGCCGGCAACGATATCGATGTTTCCCGTTTCATCCGCGGGGGAGACGAACACGACGTGCAGGCATTTTGGCGTGAGTTCGAGGATACCCCGGCTGAAGCCGAGCCGTCGCCGCGGCGCGAGGAATTGTGCTCGGTTCCGGTCGGCAGATTCCGCGAATTCTACAAGAAAAACAAGAAAAACCGGAGCGACATTTTTCGCTGGGACGGCCTGGAAGATAGATGGCGCAAGGTTGAAGAAGACCGCGAGATATACCCTGGACAGACTTTCCTGGTTCGCTGCAAAGCGGGCGGGTACGATGCGGAAATCGGTTGGAACCCCGAGAGCGCGGCGGTCGAGCCGTTGCCTGCGGGGGACAGCCGACCCCGACCCGAAGCAAACGGACGCGATTTCGAAAATGCTCCTTGGATGTCGATCGCAGAACATACCGATGACGTCGCGGCCGAGTTGAACGCAATACTCGAAGATGCGCCGGTCGAGACCGCCCGCGAGTTCCTGCAGGAAGCTGCGCGATGGCACGATTGGGGCAAGGCGCACCCTGTATTTCAAGGCGCGGTGAAAAAAGATGAGAAATGCCCGCGGGATTGGCAGAAACGCCTTGACATTGCCAAAACGCCGAACGGCATGAAAAAATACGAGCGCACGGGGTTCCGGCACGAGCTCGCGTCCGCGTTGGCGATGCTCGAAGCCGGCATGTCCGATTTGAGCGTGTATCTGGCGGTGGCGCACCACGGCAAGGTGCGTCTGTCGATCCGCTCTTTGCCCAAGGAAAAAGCGCCGGCGGACACGGGCCGACTCTACGCGCGGGGAATCTGGAACGCGGATGAACTCCCGGATATCGACTTGGGCGGCGGCGTATCCGCTTCGCCGACGGTCCTTTCGCTCGAATGCATGAAGATGGGGCGCTCCGCTACGGGCAAACCAAGCTGGGCCGAACGCATGCTGCGCCTGCGTGACGAATGGGGGCCGTTCCGCTTGGCCTACCTCGAAGCGCTGTTGCGCGCCGCGGACATGCGCGCCAGCCAAAAGGAAGCGAGGCAATCTTCGGAGGCGCGCAATGGGTAGCTTCCATGTCGTCGAGTTGCCCGGCTGTACGCCGGAGCCTCTGATGAGCTACTTGAAAGCCTTGGGGGTTCTGCGGCTGGTGAGCGAGCAGGCCGATCCGCAAGCCCTCGGTTACTGGAGCCAGGACCGCTTCGTTCTGGAATCGAAGTTGAGTCGAGACGAATTGGTTGATTTTTTCCTGAAGGATTATGCACCAACGCCGATTCTTGGCCCTTGGGCAGGCGGTTCGGGTTTCTTCGGCAAAGACAATCGTAAAGCCGTGCAGTCGATCGAAAAGAGTTCTTCCGACCGATTGGCTGACTATCGCAAAGCAATCGGGAAAGTTCAAGACATCCTGAAAGCCGAAGGGCTCGATGAAAAACCGGACAACAAGGATGCCAAAGCAAAATTGCTCCGCAGATACCGCCGGGAAATGCCGGACGCTTTCGTTTCCTGGATGGATGCGGCCATGGTGCTCGGAGAAGATGATGAGCGGTTCGCGCCTCTTCTGGGCACTGGGGGCAATGACGGCAGGCTGGATTTCACACAAAATTTCATGCAGCGGATCGTCGATCTCAAACTGCATGAGAATCGCCCCAGACGGGAAGCTTGCTCTTTGCTTCAAGCCGGCCTTTGGGCGCAACCCGTGGACGGACTCGGCAAAGCTGCAGTAGGCCAATTTTCCCCGGGGCGCGTCGGAGGCCCGAACGCCACCCAAGGCATGGAAGGCGACTCGACCGACAATCCCTGGGACTTCCTGATCGGGTTGGAAGGCTCCCTGATGCTTGCATCAGCGGCGGTTCGCAGGCTTGGCGCCCACTCGTCCAGCCGAGCCTCGTTTCCGTTTACGGTACGCTCCCGCTCCGTCGGTTCGGCGGCGTCGAGCGACGAGGAAACGGCGGGGGCCAGAGGAGAGTTATGGATGCCGCTTTGGAAACAAGCTGCGTCCGCCGGCGAGATCAAGCTTTTGTTCTCCGAGGGGCGAGCGGATGTAGGAGGCCGTCCGGCAGGCGATGCCGTGGAATTCTCCCGCGCTGTCGCCGGACTGGGAACAGATCGCGGCATCCATTCGTTCTGTCGATACGGTCTGTTCGAACGGAGCGGAAGATCGTTCCTGGCGGTTGCCATGCAGCGTTTCGATGTGCCCGTCGAAAGGCGCAAAGAGGTCGATCTATTGCTGCCGCTTGACAAGTGGCTCGCAGAATTTCGCGGAGGCGCGGGCGGGGATGCTGCTCCGCAAAGATTGCAGGCTGCTGCGCGACGGGTCGAATCGAAGATATTCGACTATTGCCGGTACGGAGAGCGCGCCGACCTGTGCGGCGTACTGACCGCGCTGGGCATGGCGGAGCGCGAATTGGCCGTCACTGGCGGACAGCGGGGCGGCAAGCAGATATGCCGTCCGCTGCAGGACATTGCGGGCAAGTGGATTCAGGCGACGAATGACGAATCCCCCGAATTCGAAATTGCCTTGGCGCTGGCGAGCTTGCACCACCGGGAAAACCAGATTCTCCCCGTACGCGCTAATCTGGAGCCGGTCAACCGGAAAGGGAAATTCTGGAACTGGGGCGAAGCAGGCCGTTCCGTTGTCTGGAAGAGAGGCAACTTGGTGGAGAATATGATCGCTGTCCTGGAGCGGCGCTTGCTCGACGGCGGCGGCAATGCGGGCATTGATTTTCATCACGGAGTCCGCATGGAGACTTTGGCCGACTTCATCGCCGGGGAAACGGACGACAGGCGCATCGAAGAATTACTATGGGCGTTGATGCTTGTCGGCGCATCTGACCATGTTTCGTTCAAGCCTCCCAAGCCTTCACACTTGTTCCCGCGGGCATACGCAATGCTGAAACCGCTGTTCCTGCCGAGGCCGATCCGTTTTTATGAAGGCAAATGGCGATATCATGACGAACTCGTGCAGGATGCAATCTCTATTCGCTCGGAGCCTCGCATTCTCCCGCTTGTTCGTGCCGGACACATTCGCGAGGCTTGCGAAATTGCGGCGCGGCGCTTGCGCGTTACCGATTCGAAGCTGAAGCCTTTGCCAAGCCCCGCCGCATCTGGATTCATGAGGCAAATCGATGCTGAAATCAAGTGTACGCTCGATCCGACCCGATTGGCCGCATCGCTGCTGTTGCCAATCCAACGCGACGATCTCAATCGATTGCTCCGCTTGGTAACACGGTTGCCCGAGGATGACGCCTCTACCCATCAAACTGAAGAAGGAGAATAACCATGATCGATTCTTCGCTTGAACGCTTCTACGAAGCGCTCGCCAATCATCCGCGCCTTCTGTTGGAAACCGATTTGCAGCCCGTTCAGGGACACCGGTTTCAGCCGACCGGTTTCCCTGACTTGGGACCCGCTCGATTCACAAGCCCGGACGACAAGCAAATGCTGCTCGTCGAATCCCCCCAATCGGTGGCGAACCGTATGGAGTTGGCCTGCTGGAACACGCCGGGGGAAAAGCTGATTGACGAGCTTGCTGGCCTGCCCTATGTTCGCGTGAATGGGGACGGCGGCCAGATGCTGACCAACTCCATCCTGGAAGCCCACAGGCTGAATTCCCCCTACATTCTCGAAGGGAAGGATAAGACTGTCTTCGACAGTCTCAAATCCCAATTGGCCGCATTCGAGATCGGCGCGGTGAATCCCCGCAAGCTTGCCGCTGTTCTTTTGCGGGTCGATCCGGGGAGCCTGCTTCATGGCGTATTCCTTGCCAAAAAAGACCTCGCGGGCGGACGGTTGCGGCTTGCGCGGCTGATTTCCGGCTTCATCGAAGCCGTCAAAGTCAATTCCGCGGAGAGCGGAGGAGTCAAGAACGACCATGTGGACCCGAGCGGGGAAACGAACAAGGGGTTCGGCAACGTTCCTTATTCCCGAACCGAGTTCACCGCCGGGAAAATCACCGCCTATTTCAATTTCGACTTGGCGCTCTTGCGCGGTTACGGCCTGCCTGACGAAGCCGAGAAATTGCTGATCGCATTGGGTCTCTTCAAGGTGCGCCGCTTCCTCTCGACGGGGCTGCGCCTGCGCACGGCCTGCGATTTTGAGCCTGTCGGCGAAGGTCTCAGGGCAACGCGCCCGGAAGGTTTGGAATTGCCGCAGGAAGGCGACCTCCTCGCGGAATGCTCGAACCTGATCGCAGCCTGCAAGAGCCACTTTGCCGATCCGCCGATCACTGAAGTTCAGTGGCGGAAATAGGAGCCCGAGATGGTAGCCGTGGGCCTGAGATTTCCTGCCGGCCGTTTCCATGCAACGACTTGGGGACGCCATGTGAATGAAGGCGCTCCGGAATGGCCTCCTTCTCCATGGCGTTTTCTCCGTGCGCTGCTGGCGACGTGGAAGACGCGCGAGCATCGAATCGCAGAGGGCGAAATCCGACCCGTATTCGAAGCCCTTGCATCGCCGCCCAGCTTTACGTTGCCGCCGGCAAGCTTGGGACATACCCGGCATTACATGCGCTGGTACAAGAAAGGCCCACGGGACCAGACTCTGGTTTTCGATGCTTTTGTTTGCGTGGGACGCGAACGCGAAGTGTCGATCGTATGGCCTGACGCCTCGTTTGATTCGCAACAGCGCAAGCTGCTGAGCAGCCTGCTCGAACGATTCAGCTACCTGGGCCGCGCCGAATCCTGGTGCGAAGCAAGACTCATCGAGGACGGACCTTCCAATCCGAAAATCAACTGCCGCCCGTTGACCCCGGGCGAAGCCTTGGCATCCGATCAGGAAGCTGTCAAGGTGCTTTGTCCCGACCCTGAGACGGCTTTCTCCGGAGATCATGTCCTACCGTCCAAAGCCAGGAAAAAAAGACCCGTTTACGATCCCGCCTGGAATCTGGCGATCGAGACGGCGCAACTCCATGCCGAAAAATGGTCGGACCCTCCCGGCTCGCGGTGGATGGCTTACGCCCGCCCGTCGGATTGTTTTTACCCATCGCCCAAGAGCAGCCAAGCGAGCAAAGCGAATCGCGAGATGCAGGTTGCCCGCTACGCCCTGGATGCGACCGTTCTCCCGCTTGCAACGGCCACTCTGCCGCTTGCGGAAAGAGTCCGCCGCGCATTGATGGCCTGCATGCCGAAGCAAGGAGACCGAAGCCGCCCGTCGCCAATTTTCTCCGGCAAAGACGCTGACGGAAGCCCGCTTGTTGGGCACGGCCACGCGTACTTCTTGCCGACCGACGAAGACGGTGACGGGCGGTTGGATCATTTGACCGTCTTTGCCGAAGACGGCTTCGACAACGACGAACTACGGGCGCTCGACAAACTGAGAGTCTTGAAACCCAACAAGGAAGACGAACCGCGGATAGAGCTTCTGCTGCTCGGCGTCGCCAAGAAGGGACAATTCGAGGCGCTGCCTTTGAAGCCGGCAGAAATATGGGTTTCGGCGACGCCTTTCATTACGACCCGCCATCCCAAAAAAGACGGGACGAAGCGCGACCCTCCCGAATTGCTGCGCGATCCGAAGAAGTTTGTCGAGACCGTTCTGAAAGAGGAACTGGGACGGTTCATTGAGCGCCGCGGCGGGCAAATTCCCCAAATCGAACCTCTTTGTGATGAAGCGGGGGTGTTCCGCATCGGCCCATCGCTATGGAAACAAGGGGCAATCGGGCCGCGGCGGCGGGCCATTGAGTTCAAGCGTTTTCGATCCCGCAAGTCAGCAGACGATGGCGGCCGTCGACCCTCGGGATTCTTTCGCTTGCGATTCACGGAACCCGTGCGCGGCCCGATCTCGCTTGGCCATTCTTCTCATTTCGGCATGGGTCTTTTCCTGCCGGCAGCGGAGGATTGACCCATGCGCAACTGCCACATCGTCTGCTACGACATTTGCGACCCCAAGCGCTTGCGGCAGGTTTTCAAGACGATGCGGGCGTGGGGCGACCATCTGCAATACTCGGTTTTCGAGTGCCAACTCACGCGCATGGACCTGGTGCGCTTGCAGGAGGAGTTGGCCAACATCATTCACCACGACGAAGACCAGGTTTTGTTCATCGATCTCGGCCCTTCCGAGGGGCGCGGCGACCGCGTCATCACCGCGCTCGGCAAGCCTTACGTCAACGTCGATGCGCCGTTGATCGTCGTCTGACAAGGAGGTTCGACAGCCATGAGCGCCCAGCCTGCTCCCGTCCTTGAGCCTTCCCGCCGCGCGCTTCCCGAGTACCTGCCCGCGCGCAAGATCAACGAGTTCGTCTATTGCCCGCGGCTGTTCTACTTCGAGCAGGTGGAGGATGTGTTCGTCCACAACCAGTTCACCGCCGAAGGCGCCGCGCAGCACAAGCGGGTCGATAAGGAAGGCCGTTCCGCGCCCAAGCCGGGCGAGGAGTCGGAGGAACCCGTCGTGGTTCGCTCGATCGAATTGTCGTCGGAGGAACACCGCGTTGTCGCCAAGCTCGATCTGGCCGAGTTCGCCGACGGCCTCGCTACGCCGGTGGACTACAAGCACGGACGTCCGATGAAGGACGACGACGGCTTGCAGGCGTGGCCTACCGACCGCGCCCAACTGGCTGTTCAGGCGCTGGTGCTGCGCGCCAACGGCTACCGTTGCGAGGAGGGCGTCGTTTTCTATCAGAGGACGCGGCAGAGAGTGCGCATCCGCTTCGACGAGGCCACGATCGCCGAGGCCGAGCAGGCCATAGCCGGCGCTTGGGAGACCGCCGCTGCGACCGTGATTCCGCCGCCGCTCGTCGATTCGCCGAAGTGCCCCGGCTGTTCTCTGGTCGGCATCTGCATGCCGGATGAAACCTGGCAATTGCAGTCGCCGGTCGAGCGCGGCGAGGCGCGGCAACTGGGGCTGTTCGAAGACTGGGGCTGTTCGAAACCTGGAACGCGACAAACATCCAGATCAGCACCCAAGCCGTGCAGGCCGTTGCAGTCGCCGGTCGAGCGCGGCGAGGCGCGGCAACTTCCCAGGAAACAGCCCGGGCGGGAGGTTGCTCGTCGCGCCGCGCGCCGACCTGACCTGAACACCCAGGGGCTGCGCGTTGCTGCGCAAGGAACTTGCAGGAGGCGCGCATTCCAAGTCAATCTGATGGGCAACATCAGATCAGCACCCAAGGTGCGGAGCTTTGCAAGGACGAAAAGCCGATCTGTTACTTTTCGCAGGGCGGCTGGTTCTACGGCGTCACGACCGGACTCAATACGAAGAACGTCATGCTGCGCCGGGCGCAGTTCCAGTTGGCGGAGGAGGAGTGGTTTTGCCGCCGCGTCGCGCGCAAGCTCGTAGCGGGCAAGATTCGCAATCAGCGGACGATGCTCATGCGCAATCACATCGAGCCTCCGGGCAAGGCGGTGCGCCGGATGAAGTACCTGGCCGGGCGCGCCGAAACCGCGAAGTCGCTTGAGGAGTTGCTGGGCATCGAGGGTTTGGCGGCGCATATCTATTTCGGGCTGTTCGCCGGCATGCTGAAGCGCGGCGGGGAGTGGGACGGGGAGCAGCCGGCCACTTTCGACTTCCAGGCGCGGAACCGGCGGCCGCCGCGCGACCCGGTCAACGCGCTGCTTTCGCTGGGCTACAGCCTGTTGGCCAAAGACTTGACGGTGGCCTGTTACGCGGTGGGGTTCGACCCGATGATCGGTTTCTACCACCAGCCGCGCCACGGCCGGCCCGCCCTGGCGCTGGACTTGATGGAGGCGTTGCGGCCGTTGATCGTCGATTCGGCGGTATTGAGCGCGGTGAACACCAAAATGGTGTCCGAGCGCGATTTCGCGGCGGCGGGGCAGGCGGTGTCGCTGACGGCGGGCGGCCGGAAGAATTTCTTTCGAGCGTACGAGGCGCGGATGGACACGTTGGTGACGCATCCGCTGTTCGACTACCGCGTGAGCTACCGGCGTCTGCTTGAGATTCAGACGCGGCTGCTGGCGAAAACGCTTGAGGGCGAACTGGACGAGTACCCGGTTTTTGTTACCCGATGAAGGTTGCGAGCGGCGAAGCGGCGCGAAAAAAAGCAGAGGCGCTCGCGCGGGCTGATATACAATGTTTGCAACAGGTTGCGTTCCCGACCGGCGGACGAATAGCACGCCCCCGCGCGCCGCGCAAGCCGCCGCTCGGAAACGCGCCGCCAGCTCTTTGAAAACCAAATACTAACGCCCTGTGAGATTTCCGGGGTCGAAAGACCCCGGCCCCATTGAAGCGATCGATTTCCGGGGTCGAAAGACCCCGGCCCCATTGAAGCGAGGAAGCGGCGGATCCGCCGCCCATTTCCGGGGTCGAAAGACCCCGGCCCCATTGAAGCGCGGGGTCGGGCCCCATTGAAGCAGCGCGATGCCGCGATCGCCGGAACGCATTTCCGGGGTCGAAAGACCCCGGCCCCATTGAAGCGGCGGATTGGCGATTCACCGTCGCGGCCGGGATCGCGGATTTCCGGGGTCGAAAGACCCCGGCCCCATTGAAGCCCCGCGCGCACGTCGGATCGGCCGCATTTCCGGGGTCGAAAGACCCCGGCCCCATTGAAGCGGCGGGGCATCCCCGCGTGCGTGATCGTGCGAGATGTGGGACATTTCCGGGGTCGAAAGACCCCGGCCCCATTGAAGCCCGCATGGATCCCGCGCCCCGCGAAATCGGCGGCGGACATCATCCCTTATTTCCGGGGTCGAAAGACCCCGGCCCCATTGAAGCGATTCCATTTTGGCGACATCCGCCGGGGCCGGCGGATTTCCGGGGTCGAAAGACCCCGGCCCCATTGAAGCGATCGATTTTCTCGCGGGGATTCGGGGCGGCGCGGGCTATTTCCGGGGTCGAAAGACCCCGGCCCCATTGAAGCCCGCCGTGCGATCCGCTTTCGGCGCGTGTCCGGGCGTATTTCCGGGGTCGAAAGACCCCGGCCCCATTGAAGCTCCGCCATTTTCTCTGAGCAGTACGGAGACGACTCCATTTCCGGGGTCGAAAGACCCCGGCCCCATTGAAGCTCGATTGGGTTGCGTTGCAGATTGATCGTTCGCGGTATTTCCGGGGTCGAAAGACCCCGGCCCCATTGAAGCTTCAACTGCGTCTCTGCCTGGAGCTGCGCCATTTGCGCATTTCCGGGGTCGAAAGACCCCGGCCCCATTGAAGCGTGATCTTGTCGTATTCGGAGGGGTTGACCTGGCTGATTTCCGGGGTCGAAAGACCCCGGCCCCATTGAAGCGAGTGGTCTGCTTCTCAGACGAAAAACTGCGCGGAATTTCCGGGGTCGAAAGACCCCGGCCCCATTGAAGCGGTTATGATTTCGATCCGTTCGTAGAAGCCTTTGCGCATTTCCGGGGTCGAAAGACCCCGGCCCCATTGAAGCGGGCCGCTGCCGCAACTCACCATTGACGAAAAGCGCATTTCCGGGGTCGAAAGACCCCGGCCCCATTGAAGCTTTGAAGGCTTGCAGTTGGGGCAGGCTGGTTTCTCCGATTTCCGGGGTCGAAAGACCCCGGCCCCATTGAAGCGGCGGACAGGCGGATCGTGATCCGTTCGTCCCGCGTATTTCCGGGGTCGAAAGACCCCGGCCCCATTGAAGCCACGATTACGACGAACAACGCCGCCGACAAGACCATATTTCCGGGGTCGAAAGACCCCGGCCCCATTGAAGCGAGGCGAAGCGGCGGCCGCGCCAGGTCTGGGAGTCGAATTTCCGGGGTCGAAAGACCCCGGCCCCATTGAAGCGCGCTCGATCTTGACCGTTTTGCGCGCTTGGTACTTATTTCCGGGGTCGAAAGACCCCGGCCCCATTGAAGCTTTGCGGCGATCAACTGGTCGCCGGATCGCCGCGAATTTCCGGGGTCGAAAGACCCCGGCCCCATTGAAGCGCGGTTTACAGGCCCCGAGAGCGGCGCACTTGGAGCAAATTTCCGGGGTCGAAAGACCCCGGCCCCATTGAAGCCGCGCGCCAGCGGCCGCGCTTGACCGAGATCGAGCGGATTTCCGGGGTCGAAAGACCCCGGCCCCATTGAAGCCGTTTCGGCGATTTCGCCGAAGCGGTCCCAGATGTCCATTTCCGGGGTCGAAAGACCCCGGCCCCATTGAAGCCGCCGGCCACGCTCTCCCTCGTCCTCGACCGCAAATATTTCCGGGGTCGAAAGACCCCGGCCCCATTGAAGCGTGAGTATTCTCGTCGCCTCTTTGAGTCCGAACCCCATTTCCGGGGTCGAAAGACCCCGGCCCCATTGAAGCTGTGGCTGTCGGTCCATGCCTTGATCTCCTGGACTGATTTCCGGGGTCGAAAGACCCCGGCCCCATTGAAGCCTCCCCCATCCCGGCGCGATGATCAGCCGCGGCTTGATTTCCGGGGTCGAAAGACCCCGGCCCCATTGAAGCGTCGCACTCCCGGTCTATCCGAGTGACGATCTCGACATTTCCGGGGTCGAAAGACCCCGGCCCCATTGAAGCACGATGCCAGCGGCCGGGTCATCCCCGCTGTCACGCATTTCCGGGGTCGAAAGACCCCGGCCCCATTGAAGCTCGCCATCGGCTCCGCCACCGGCGGCCTTTCGGCGGAATTTCCGGGGTCGAAAGACCCCGGCCCCATTGAAGCTACTGACACGCCTTTTTGGTTTTACTGACCCCCTGCATTTCCGGGGTCGAAAGACCCCGGCCCCATTGAAGCGCCTTCATCGGAACCACCAACGAATCCTTTCTGCCGCATTTCCGGGGTCGAAAGACCCCGGCCCCATTGAAGCACGCGGGTTTGAGGCGGCACACTGCTTTTTCGCCGAATTTCCGGGGTCGAAAGACCCCGGCCCCATTGAAGCTCGCAGTTGCCGTGGCCACCGGCGTGGAAGTTGGCGTATTTCCGGGGTCGAAAGACCCCGGCCCCATTGAAGCTGGGACAAGAGTCAATCTACGGCAAAACCGCTGCGCAATTTCCGGGGTCGAAAGACCCCGGCCCCATTGAAGCCTCGGCCCGACGATACGAAAAGACGGCAGCGAGATAATTTCCGGGGTCGAAAGACCCCGGCCCCATTGAAGCGACGTGGAACGGAGATGACGGCATCGGAACCGAGATATTTCCGGGGTCGAAAGACCCCGGCCCCATTGAAGCCTGCGGCTTGATTCTGTATATCCCGCTTGGGATGCGGATTTCCGGGGTCGAAAGACCCCGGCCCCATTGAAGCGAAGCTCACATCGTCATTGATGATTCCGCCGCCGGATTTCCGGGGTCGAAAGACCCCGGCCCCATTGAAGCAGGCTTAACAGTTATTTCAGCATCGTCCACAGAACGATATTTCCGGGGTCGAAAGACCCCGGCCCCATTGAAGCATCACCGGCCGGGTCAGTTTCGACGGCCGGCCGCGGATTTCCGGGGTCGAAAGACCCCGGCCCCATTGAAGCATGTCGTTGGATGCGTTGAACGCTGACCGGTTGAAATTTCCGGGGTCGAAAGACCCCGGCCCCATTGAAGCGGGAGGGTGCAAGCTGTTCGCTGCCAAAAGCGGGGCATTTCCGGGGTCGAAAGACCCCGGCCCCATTGAAGCGCGGGCTTCATCTTCGTCGATGATGCGCTTGTTGACATTTCCGGGGTCGAAAGACCCCGGCCCCATTGAAGCTCGCTCCATTGCTCCGCCTCGATGTCCGGCTACCGCATTTCCGGGGTCGAAAGACCCCGGCCCCATTGAAGCACGGCCGGCCGCGGCGGATCTCACCCACGTTATCCAATTTCCGGGGTCGAAAGACCCCGGCCCCATTGAAGCGGCATCCATCTTCGGCCTGTTGCGCCGGGCAACGCATTTCCGGGGTCGAAAGACCCCGGCCCCATTGAAGCAGTACGTCATAGCTGGCTTCGGTCACCAATTGGGAGATTTCCGGGGTCGAAAGACCCCGGCCCCATTGAAGCCGACTCCTTCTGTTCGTTTGAGGCGGGCGGAAGATGATTTCCGGGGTCGAAAGACCCCGGCCCCATTGAAGCAGGCTGCATCCGGCATCGTGCGATGTCGGCTCCCGCATTTCCGGGGTCGAAAGACCCCGGCCCCATTGAAGCACGTTCACCAGAATCGGCAACAGCGCCTTCGGAGCCGATTTCCGGGGTCGAAAGACCCCGGCCCCATTGAAGCTCCGGCCCGACTTAGCGCGGGTTAGCCGCGCCGGGCATTTCCGGGGTCGAAAGACCCCGGCCCCATTGAAGCAACGTGGCCTCGATATGCTCTTGCGGTCGCAGCGTCATTTCCGGGGTCGAAAGACCCCGGCCCCATTGAAGCGAGGACTACGTCGGCTCGTTCGCTCAGTCCGTGGATATTTCCGGGGTCGAAAGACCCCGGCCCCATTGAAGCCGACCGCTCCGGTGTATCGCGTGCCGTGCGCAACGGCATTTCCGGGGTCGAAAGACCCCGGCCCCATTGAAGCAGCATCCAAGCCTCGGATGCGTTCAGAGACGGCGATATTTCCGGGGTCGAAAGACCCCGGCCCCATTGAAGCCGGCGGGACTTCGCGATGGCAATGCAAGACAAGGTGATTTCCGGGGTCGAAAGACCCCGGCCCCATTGAAGCACGGATGCCATCGTTAGCCTCATAGAGGCGCAAGCTAATTTCCGGGGTCGAAAGACCCCGGCCCCATTGAAGCGCGAAGAAGCCCAGGCAATGGTGCGAAAAACCGCAGCATTTCCGGGGTCGAAAGACCCCGGCCCCATTGAAGCGCGGCCTCCCGGCGAAAGTCGGACTTGGCCAGGGGATTTCCGGGGTCGAAAGACCCCGGCCCCATTGAAGCAACCCCGGCTACTTGTTCCGCCGCCTTGCAGCCGCCGCATTTCCGGGGTCGAAAGACCCCGGCCCCATTGAAGCTGCTCTTCGACGAGTTCCCGCGCGGTCTGGGCGGCTATTTCCGGGGTCGAAAGACCCCGGCCCCATTGAAGCCCGGCAACAATCGTGCGCAGATCGGCATCCCACCGCTCATTTCCGGGGTCGAAAGACCCCGGCCCCATTGAAGCGGCTTGGGCTTCGGCGGGGCGGGTCGAGCGGCCCATATTTCCGGGGTCGAAAGACCCCGGCCCCATTGAAGCCCGGAAGCATTCCGCCATCGCCAACGCACGGCAACGAATTTCCGGGGTCGAAAGACCCCGGCCCCATTGAAGCGGTTCGCAGCCGCTTGGCGAGGCGGCTCTTCGCGGATTTCCGGGGTCGAAAGACCCCGGCCCCATTGAAGCGGGCAAAACTGCAAGGGGTTTCATTGGGTTCAGTCGCATTTCCGGGGTCGAAAGACCCCGGCCCCATTGAAGCGCCGCTGATGCGCAGATTGCGGTTCGGCTTCAAGGCATTTCCGGGGTCGAAAGACCCCGGCCCCATTGAAGCAGCATCCTCCTCGCTGCCCCGCCCTGGCAGACCAACGGATTTCCGGGGTCGAAAGACCCCGGCCCCATTGAAGCATCTTTGGCGGCACGGCTCGACAGCGCGGCTACGATATTTCCGGGGTCGAAAGACCCCGGCCCCATTGAAGCTGCTTGGCGGCTAGTCTATTTATCTTTGGCGGCACGATTTCCGGGGTCGAAAGACCCCGGCCCCATTGAAGCGCCGGCGGTCTGGGCGTCTGGGCGGGTTCGCTGGGATTTCCGGGGTCGAAAGACCCCGGCCCCATTGAAGCCGCTTCGCGGTCGTTCGCGGCGATCCGCGCCGGGCGGATTTCCGGGGTCGAAAGACCCCGGCCCCATTGAAGCCCGCTTCGCGGTCGTTCGCGGCGATCCGCGCCGGGCGATTTCCGGGGTCGAAAGACCCCGGCCCCATTGAAGCCGTGCAAGCGCTGCAGCAGGTCGTCTTTCTTGGCGGCCATTTCCGGGGTCGAAAGACCCCGGCCCCATTGAAGCTGCTATCCAAGGCGCCCCGTGCGGCCTGCCGGGCAAATTTCCGGGGTCGAAAGACCCCGGCCCCATTGAAGCCGGGTTCGAGCGTTCCCGTATCCGTTCCCAAGCCGCTCATTTCCGGGGTCGAAAGACCCCGGCCCCATTGAAGCCTGTTCCAACGCTTCCGCCCAGTCAACCAGCGGCTTATTTCCGGGGTCGAAAGACCCCGGCCCCATTGAAGCCCGTCGTGCTGCCGGACGAGCACCCCGTCGCCTTGATTTCCGGGGTCGAAAGACCCCGGCCCCATTGAAGCGCGCCATTTGGCGATTTGATCGGCGTCCGGATAATCGCGGATTTCCGGGGTCGAAAGACCCCGGCCCCATTGAAGCACCGCTGCGCCGATGCTGAATCCCGCGGAGCCGTCCCATTTCCGGGGTCGAAAGACCCCGGCCCCATTGAAGCGTTCGGAGAATTGAACGATGCAGGAGGCTATCCCATATTTCCGGGGTCGAAAGACCCCGGCCCCATTGAAGCGCTCTCATCCCGCCGCGCAGCACGCCGCAAAGCCTCATTTCCGGGGTCGAAAGACCCCGGCCCCATTGAAGCCCACGATGGGTTGCCGCTGTCCCCGCTCGGCGATGTATTTCCGGGGTCGAAAGACCCCGGCCCCATTGAAGCGCCGGCGTGTAGCCATGCTTGATTTCGACGATCTGGGATTTCCGGGGTCGAAAGACCCCGGCCCCATTGAAGCCGCATGGCGATGCGAGCGGATTCGTCGGCGTCAGCATATTTCCGGGGTCGAAAGACCCCGGCCCCATTGAAGCCGCCGGCGCAGGGTTTTCATGAGGTTCAGGCATCGGATTTCCGGGGTCGAAAGACCCCGGCCCCATTGAAGCCGCCAGGGCGAAGACCTCGGCCCATTCGCTCTCGTATTTCCGGGGTCGAAAGACCCCGGCCCCATTGAAGCGATAACGCCGCCAGCCAATGCGCCTGCGCCGGGCTGATTTCCGGGGTCGAAAGACCCCGGCCCCATTGAAGCCGGCTTCAGCGTCTCGGTGGAGAACGTCGCCGCAGCCATTTCCGGGGTCGAAAGACCCCGGCCCCATTGAAGCAGCTTGTCCCGTTTTGCGACTGAACCCGCGGTTTCAACATTTCCGGGGTCGAAAGACCCCGGCCCCATTGAAGCCGCAAAGCCTTTGCCGAGCATTGCAAAAAGGAAACATTTCCGGGGTCGAAAGACCCCGGCCCCATTGAAGCCCAGAGTCAGCGCTTTCCACTGCTCGTTCGTGAAGTTATTTCCGGGGTCGAAAGACCCCGGCCCCATTGAAGCTTTCGGTTGCTTTTCCACATCGGCACTTTGCCATATATTTCCGGGGTCGAAAGACCCCGGCCCCATTGAAGCGACGGTGACGGCTTCGGAAGCGTCGATCTCGATCAAGGCATTTCCGGGGTCGAAAGACCCCGGCCCCATTGAAGCCCGGCGGTGCCTCGACTGGAAAAAACACTGGCGGCGATTTCCGGGGTCGAAAGACCCCGGCCCCATTGAAGCCGCGGGGTTGCTCGGCTGCTGGCAGCCGTCGAATCCATTTCCGGGGTCGAAAGACCCCGGCCCCATTGAAGCCGGTAGCCATTACGTCCGCTCCTCTCTGCGGTAGAAGATTTCCGGGGTCGAAAGACCCCGGCCCCATTGAAGCGCGGGCGGC
The DNA here is from genome assembly GCA_965242705.1 of Bryobacterales bacterium. Classification (GTDB taxonomy): domain Bacteria; phylum Acidobacteriota; class Terriglobia; order Bryobacterales; family UBA6623; genus CATQHP01. The sequence continues at coordinate 262,915 of OZ251486.1, read as the reverse complement.
TGCGTCGAGATCGTCTCCTGGCATGTATTTCCGGGGTCGAAAGACCCCGGCCCCATTGAAGCGCCGCGTCGAGAGCGAACTCGACAGCCTCCGTGCCGATTTCCGGGGTCGAAAGACCCCGGCCCCATTGAAGCGGCGTCTCGATGGTGATGGGGCGCGGCGAGACCGTGATTTCCGGGGTCGAAAGACCCCGGCCCCATTGAAGCCAACGGTAGAGCGTTGATCGATGCGGTTGAGGCGGCATTTCCGGGGTCGAAAGACCCCGGCCCCATTGAAGCGGCTGCGGCTTCCGGCGCGGGGGGGGGTTATTGCCAATTTCCGGGGTCGAAAGACCCCGGCCCCATTGAAGCTCGATAACCGGCGGGGCGTAGGGGTCGACGTAGGGCATTTCCGGGGTCGAAAGACCCCGGCCCCATTGAAGCAGCGGCACTCCGTCGATGGTGCGATGGCCGACGATTATTTCCGGGGTCGAAAGACCCCGGCCCCATTGAAGCGCGTCTCTCCGTAGTCGATTTCGACGAGCAGGTCTTATTTCCGGGGTCGAAAGACCCCGGCCCCATTGAAGCGAGTTGACGAAGGTGATCGTGAAGACGTAGTTGCCATTTCCGGGGTCGAAAGACCCCGGCCCCATTGAAGCTCGATGCGGTAGTTTTCCGTCTCATCCCACACGAGATTTCCGGGGTCGAAAGACCCCGGCCCCATTGAAGCACTATCTCGGTTCCCCATATGGTTGTGGTTGGAACCGATTTCCGGGGTCGAAAGACCCCGGCCCCATTGAAGCGACCATGAACGAGCCTCCGCCGAACGCGCCGCACAAATTTCCGGGGTCGAAAGACCCCGGCCCCATTGAAGCTCGTGGCTTCAAGCCTGCGGCAATCCAAAATCATCTATTTCCGGGGTCGAAAGACCCCGGCCCCATTGAAGCGGTTTCCGCCCGCCGTTTCGCAACCTCAACCAGAGCATTTCCGGGGTCGAAAGACCCCGGCCCCATTGAAGCTCGACGCCGCCACCGACCCACTGCCGGAGACGCCCCATTTCCGGGGTCGAAAGACCCCGGCCCCATTGAAGCTGCCCCGAACTCGACGCCAAAACCCGACGCTGTGACATTTCCGGGGTCGAAAGACCCCGGCCCCATTGAAGCTACATCCGCGAAGGCCTCGAAATCCTCTACCGCGAAATTTCCGGGGTCGAAAGACCCCGGCCCCATTGAAGCCGCAAGCGGCGCAGCCGCATAGGCCGCCCGCCCGGTATTTCCGGGGTCGAAAGACCCCGGCCCCATTGAAGCGGTCGGCCAGTCGTTCGGCTGGTAACCGGCGGTGGCATTTCCGGGGTCGAAAGACCCCGGCCCCATTGAAGCAATCCAGTATCGAGTCTTGCGCTGGTTTCAGTGACCGATTTCCGGGGTCGAAAGACCCCGGCCCCATTGAAGCCGCGCAGTGATGGCCAAGCGGTCTGACCGCCAGCGATATTTCCGGGGTCGAAAGACCCCGGCCCCATTGAAGCGAGGTCGATGGGGTTGTCGTCGCCGTCGTCGATGTCAACATTTCCGGGGTCGAAAGACCCCGGCCCCATTGAAGCGGCGCCTCATAAGCGGCGAGGGCGTCACGGGCGGCGCATTTCCGGGGTCGAAAGACCCCGGCCCCATTGAAGCGGCGGATGCTTGCAGTTGCGCGATTGGCACTCGATAGGATTTCCGGGGTCGAAAGACCCCGGCCCCATTGAAGCTACCCGCATGCGGACTGCCCATCCCATTTGCGCATTATTTCCGGGGTCGAAAGACCCCGGCCCCATTGAAGCATGTGGGCGGCAACCCGCAAAATGACCTGGCGCGCCCACATTTCCGGGGTCGAAAGACCCCGGCCCCATTGAAGCGAGGCAGGCGGCCGCATGGCAGGCGGTGATATGGCCGATTTCCGGGGTCGAAAGACCCCGGCCCCATTGAAGCAACGTCCCGCGCCGCCACGCCGAAGCGATAAGAACCCATTTCCGGGGTCGAAAGACCCCGGCCCCATTGAAGCAAGCGTGACGGAGCCGTATGCCTCATCGTCGGAGGCAATTTCCGGGGTCGAAAGACCCCGGCCCCATTGAAGCAAGTCGGCCTGGAGAAACCCGACTCCCCCGAAGAAGAATTTCCGGGGTCGAAAGACCCCGGCCCCATTGAAGCGAGGCGAGCATGGGCAGGGCGCACGGCTCGAAGGTGATTTCCGGGGTCGAAAGACCCCGGCCCCATTGAAGCGCCGTCGGCTTCGACAAGGTGCTCGTCTGCACCTCCATTTCCGGGGTCGAAAGACCCCGGCCCCATTGAAGCGGGGATGCTGTAGGAGATGTCCCGGAATTCGCAGACATTTCCGGGGTCGAAAGACCCCGGCCCCATTGAAGCTGTTCGGGCGCGCCATGCTGAGCGATTGGATTGCCCATTTCCGGGGTCGAAAGACCCCGGCCCCATTGAAGCTGCGGCATGGGCGGAAGCAGCATCGGCGCTGAACGAATTTCCGGGGTCGAAAGACCCCGGCCCCATTGAAGCGCCGCCGGGCACGATGCGCCAATCGTAGCCCAGTAGATTTCCGGGGTCGAAAGACCCCGGCCCCATTGAAGCGGGGTGTTCGGGCATGGTCATGGTCTCCTTCGGTGGATTTCCGGGGTCGAAAGACCCCGGCCCCATTGAAGCTTTGCGCACGGCATCGGCCAGCATCATCAGTGCGGTATTTCCGGGGTCGAAAGACCCCGGCCCCATTGAAGCGCTGATCGCCACCGAAATCAGCAGCGAATCCAAGCCGATTTCCGGGGTCGAAAGACCCCGGCCCCATTGAAGCGCCGAAAACATCGCGCCGCCGCGCTCCAAGCAGGCCGATTTCCGGGGTCGAAAGACCCCGGCCCCATTGAAGCCTTGATCTGGATTGCGGGGTTGGGGTTCTTCTTCGAATTTCCGGGGTCGAAAGACCCCGGCCCCATTGAAGCGGTGCAGCGTGGCCCGATGCGCGGAGGCCGAAAGGAATTTCCGGGGTCGAAAGACCCCGGCCCCATTGAAGCCGTGCCGCCAGTGGACGGTCTGCTCGATGCAGCCGGATTTCCGGGGTCGAAAGACCCCGGCCCCATTGAAGCGAGGGCGCGCATGGCGTTCTCGATAGCTTTGCGCATATTTCCGGGGTCGAAAGACCCCGGCCCCATTGAAGCCATTGGCCGCTGACGATGGCGGCGAGCAATCCTGCTGATTTCCGGGGTCGAAAGACCCCGGCCCCATTGAAGCGACGAAGGCGGCATCCACGCCGTTCGCGCTTGCCGCATTTCCGGGGTCGAAAGACCCCGGCCCCATTGAAGCACTGGCGCTTGCAAAGCCTCGACAACGGCGACGGCATTTCCGGGGTCGAAAGACCCCGGCCCCATTGAAGCGACCATGAACGAGCCTCCGCCGAACGCGCCGCACAAGCCAATTTCCGGGGTCGAAAGACCCCGGCCCCATTGAAGCCTCGGTCTTTGAAAAAGCCGTGATTGACGACGGCTGCGCATTTCCGGGGTCGAAAGACCCCGGCCCCATTGAAGCCCCAGGATTCGCGGTAGAGGATTTCGAGGCCTTCGCATTTCCGGGGTCGAAAGACCCCGGCCCCATTGAAGCGCTTTGCATATCCTGTACACGGCGTCGGTCAGCATGGATTTCCGGGGTCGAAAGACCCCGGCCCCATTGAAGCCAACCGCGCGATTGGCACTCGACAGGCGCGGCCTGAGATTTCCGGGGTCGAAAGACCCCGGCCCCATTGAAGCGCGTCTCTCCGTAGTCGATTTCGACGAGCAGGTCTTATTTCCGGGGTCGAAAGACCCCGGCCCCATTGAAGCGGTTACCGGAGGGCGGCTTTCGCTTTCGCGGTACAACATTTCCGGGGTCGAAAGACCCCGGCCCCATTGAAGCGCCAAGAACGGCGCCCGCTGGTGGCGCCGGATGGGGGATTTCCGGGGTCGAAAGACCCCGGCCCCATTGAAGCGCTATGCACCAATCGGCTCCGCTCATTGCTCGTCCTATTTCCGGGGTCGAAAGACCCCGGCCCCATTGAAGCTAGCTGAGGCTTTGCGGCGTGCTGCGCGGCGAGACGAGATTTCCGGGGTCGAAAGACCCCGGCCCCATTGAAGCTATGATGACGGCATGGCCGGCTCCGGCGGAGTAATATTTCCGGGGTCGAAAGACCCCGGCCCCATTGAAGCGAGGTGCGGGGCGGCGGGTTGCGCCGCCCCATGATGATTTCCGGGGTCGAAAGACCCCGGCCCCATTGAAGCATGAGGAGGTTTTCGATTTTGTCCTGAGTCGCCATATTTCCGGGGTCGAAAGACCCCGGCCCCATTGAAGCTCGACCGCCTCACGTATGGCGGACTCAAGCGAAGCGATTTCCGGGGTCGAAAGACCCCGGCCCCATTGAAGCAACCCGCGGGACAAGGATCCCGTAACGGGGAAGTCCCATTTCCGGGGTCGAAAGACCCCGGCCCCATTGAAGCCAACAATAATGATTACTATTCTATATGCTTATGACGAATTTCCGGGGTCGAAAGACCCCGGCCCCATTGAAGCGCCTATGAAGCGGCGCGGGCGATCAAGCGAATCAACATTTCCGGGGTCGAAAGACCCCGGCCCCATTGAAGCGTCCCCGCATATCTCCTACCCTAAGAGAATACATCCGATTTCCGGGGTCGAAAGACCCCGGCCCCATTGAAGCCCCGCCATCACAGTGAGGCTTCTCAACGCGCCTGAGCCATTTCCGGGGTCGAAAGACCCCGGCCCCATTGAAGCAGCTCAAGCCGGTGGTATTGCGGGAGGTGGTAGCGCATTTCCGGGGTCGAAAGACCCCGGCCCCATTGAAGCGCCGCCGTTGCGGATAGGGCCGCCTCCGAAGAAGCGCAAGATTTCCGGGGTCGAAAGACCCCGGCCCCATTGAAGCACCATGAAGCGGGCATTCTTCTCGATTTCGGCGCGGATTTCCGGGGTCGAAAGACCCCGGCCCCATTGAAGCGGCGGCGCTGTCAGCCATGAGCAGAAAGCTGTAGTCATTTCCGGGGTCGAAAGACCCCGGCCCCATTGAAGCCATCAACCCCGCCAGGCCGAAGCACCTGGCCAAGCCAATTTCCGGGGTCGAAAGACCCCGGCCCCATTGAAGCGGCTCCGAGGTTATCGGTGCAGAGTTTTCGCCACTTATTTCCGGGGTCGAAAGACCCCGGCCCCATTGAAGCGTTCAGCGCCATTTTCGGCTTATTGGTTCCTTTCCAATTTCCGGGGTCGAAAGACCCCGGCCCCATTGAAGCCCGCCTCAGCCGTCAGCCGTGCGATCTTTTCGCATCATTTCCGGGGTCGAAAGACCCCGGCCCCATTGAAGCCTGTCTTGCGGTCATAGCGGTCTTCGCCGCATTCCGAATTTCCGGGGTCGAAAGACCCCGGCCCCATTGAAGCAAAACCTGCCGGGTGATCTCGGCGACCTCTTCGTCTTATTTCCGGGGTCGAAAGACCCCGGCCCCATTGAAGCTGCCCCAAGTCCGCCGGCTGACAGCTTCCATCTTCAATTTCCGGGGTCGAAAGACCCCGGCCCCATTGAAGCGCGGCTGCATTGGCAACCCGTCCCGCCGGAGCGCCATTTCCGGGGTCGAAAGACCCCGGCCCCATTGAAGCTGGGAGGGCCGCCACGGCATCGCTATCGAGCTTGCCGATTTCCGGGGTCGAAAGACCCCGGCCCCATTGAAGCAGCGCTTCGTCGATGATTCGCGCCATCAGCGTGGCATTTCCGGGGTCGAAAGACCCCGGCCCCATTGAAGCGAGCACGTCATAGCTGGCTTCGGTCACCAATTGGGATTTCCGGGGTCGAAAGACCCCGGCCCCATTGAAGCTTGTGGATATCCCGCCGAATACCCGCTTGACGCTTATTTCCGGGGTCGAAAGACCCCGGCCCCATTGAAGCGATCCCAAAGACGCCTGCAACCGGTGGCAGGCGCGAATTTCCGGGGTCGAAAGACCCCGGCCCCATTGAAGCAATGGAGCAACTGGCATGCGTCCATACGGATCAGGCATTTCCGGGGTCGAAAGACCCCGGCCCCATTGAAGCGTTGGAAGCCAGCCAGTTGGTCAACGGTGTCGATGAATTTCCGGGGTCGAAAGACCCCGGCCCCATTGAAGCGGCGGTTGCGATGTTCGCCATGATCTTTCTCCTTTTGATTTCCGGGGTCGAAAGACCCCGGCCCCATTGAAGCTTCATGATCGACAGCGTGTCGCATCTGATCAGCGGCCATTTCCGGGGTCGAAAGACCCCGGCCCCATTGAAGCTTCTTCGCGAATCTCGAAGTGGAAATCCTGGAAGACGATTTCCGGGGTCGAAAGACCCCGGCCCCATTGAAGCGCGGATGCTGTCCGCAACGGCGTCGATTGCCGCTTATTTCCGGGGTCGAAAGACCCCGGCCCCATTGAAGCGAATTCATCGAACCGATGGCGCAAGCACTCAAGGCCGATTTCCGGGGTCGAAAGACCCCGGCCCCATTGAAGCGACGGCGCGGCGCCCTGATATTCACTGGCGGCCATATTTCCGGGGTCGAAAGACCCCGGCCCCATTGAAGCCATCGCTTTCGATGGCAAGCGCGCCGTGTGCTTCGATATTTCCGGGGTCGAAAGACCCCGGCCCCATTGAAGCTTGCTGGCTTGTGCGGCGCGTTCGGCGGAGGCTCGTATTTCCGGGGTCGAAAGACCCCGGCCCCATTGAAGCCCACGGCAACGGCCCATTCGCCGGCGCGGTCTCTGGATTTCCGGGGTCGAAAGACCCCGGCCCCATTGAAGCCCGGGGCGGCGGGTTTTCCTTTACCCTCTCAGCCTCATTTCCGGGGTCGAAAGACCCCGGCCCCATTGAAGCGGTCAGTCCTTTCTCTCCTGCCATTGGTTGCAGGCGATTTCCGGGGTCGAAAGACCCCGGCCCCATTGAAGCAGTCGCTGTCAGAAGCATCCTCGGCAGGAGTCGGAATTTCCGGGGTCGAAAGACCCCGGCCCCATTGAAGCTTCCTCTTTTTTCGCGCCGAAGCACCTGGCCAAGCCAATTTCCGGGGTCGAAAGACCCCGGCCCCATTGAAGCGGCTGCGTTTCGCCGCCACGGTTTCAGTATGGATCGATTTCCGGGGTCGAAAGACCCCGGCCCCATTGAAGCCGGCTCGTATATATAGGCATTCCCATCAGGGCCGTCATTTCCGGGGTCGAAAGACCCCGGCCCCATTGAAGCCATGCATCCGGCTTCGTCTCTGTCGAGGATAACGCAAGATTTCCGGGGTCGAAAGACCCCGGCCCCATTGAAGCTACTACCACCAGACCCGCGATGGACATGACCGCTGGCTATTTCCGGGGTCGAAAGACCCCGGCCCCATTGAAGCTGTCTCTTCCGCCTCGAAGAGCAATGGATGTCACTAATTTCCGGGGTCGAAAGACCCCGGCCCCATTGAAGCCCAAGCGGGCGGCCAGTGCGGGCGCGGGGTTGCCCGTATTTCCGGGGTCGAAAGACCCCGGCCCCATTGAAGCGGCCCATTCGCTCTTGTAGAGCGTGATCTTGGCCGTATTTCCGGGGTCGAAAGACCCCGGCCCCATTGAAGCAGTTTTCGCGGGCAAGGATACAAGGACGGCGGCGAATTTCCGGGGTCGAAAGACCCCGGCCCCATTGAAGCCCAAAATGCGGCGGCGGTCTTGCATCGTGAGTCCGGATTTCCGGGGTCGAAAGACCCCGGCCCCATTGAAGCGTCAGCGGCGTTATGCCGTCGAAGCGGATGACTCGATATTTCCGGGGTCGAAAGACCCCGGCCCCATTGAAGCCCGCTGGAGCGCCTGCGCGGTCGCTGGGGGTTCCGGTATTTCCGGGGTCGAAAGACCCCGGCCCCATTGAAGCGTGGGGACGATGCGGTAGCTGGCGTCCGCCCCGGCGTATTTCCGGGGTCGAAAGACCCCGGCCCCATTGAAGCTTTTTGCGAATTCGCACTTTTTTTCGGAATTCGGCTATTTCCGGGGTCGAAAGACCCCGGCCCCATTGAAGCTCGAAAGCCGTCTCGCGGAATTCCACTTCAACAACCAATTTCCGGGGTCGAAAGACCCCGGCCCCATTGAAGCGCCGGCGCCGTAATGCGCCCGGCAAAGCCCATCACTATTTCCGGGGTCGAAAGACCCCGGCCCCATTGAAGCGGGGTCGTAGTGGCGCGCGGCCCGTATGCGTTGCGCATATTTCCGGGGTCGAAAGACCCCGGCCCCATTGAAGCCGCCTCGGCTTCGGCCTCGAGGGCGTCTCTTTCGGCATTTCCGGGGTCGAAAGACCCCGGCCCCATTGAAGCGAGTAGATGCTTGATCTCGGCCGTTTCGGCGGCCAATTTCCGGGGTCGAAAGACCCCGGCCCCATTGAAGCGGGTTTTCGCTCGCTATCAAGGCGGCGAGCAGGTCGATTTCCGGGGTCGAAAGACCCCGGCCCCATTGAAGCACTATCTCTGTTCCCCATAGGGTTGTGGTTGGAACCGGATTTCCGGGGTCGAAAGACCCCGGCCCCATTGAAGCGTGGTAATACCGTCACGCTACTAACACCGTTAGCCGAATTTCCGGGGTCGAAAGACCCCGGCCCCATTGAAGCCAGGCGGCGGGCGTTGGTGTCTTGCATGATATCAGATTTCCGGGGTCGAAAGACCCCGGCCCCATTGAAGCCGCTCTTCGGGTTTCGGAGGCATTTGCGAGTGGCTATTTCCGGGGTCGAAAGACCCCGGCCCCATTGAAGCACCGGCTCCGAGGCGAGAGCGAAGTCGGAACCCGGCATTTCCGGGGTCGAAAGACCCCGGCCCCATTGAAGCGCTTCGTCGATGCGCAGGCAGGCGCGCGCGGCGCTCATTTCCGGGGTCGAAAGACCCCGGCCCCATTGAAGCCGCTGGCGGTTGCCCTTGCCGACGACTGTCAGCGAGATTTCCGGGGTCGAAAGACCCCGGCCCCATTGAAGCCGTGATATCAACCAGCGCGTATTCGGCGAGGCCGAAATTTCCGGGGTCGAAAGACCCCGGCCCCATTGAAGCTAGTCGATTTGCCCGGCCTCGTTGCGCGGCAAGCGATCCTATTTCCGGGGTCGAAAGACCCCGGCCCCATTGAAGCTGGGATACGCAGAACGCCGTGTTCGAGGAGGTCGGCATTTCCGGGGTCGAAAGACCCCGGCCCCATTGAAGCGGAGAGGGTTCGCTTCGTGCGGCCGGCGACGAGGATATTTCCGGGGTCGAAAGACCCCGGCCCCATTGAAGCTGGAGCCGGACGCCGAAGCATTCGAATACCGATTCATTTCCGGGGTCGAAAGACCCCGGCCCCATTGAAGCGTCGTTGGCGAAGGCCCATTCTTTGGCGGCTTGGAAATTTCCGGGGTCGAAAGACCCCGGCCCCATTGAAGCCTGATTGGGCTGGGTTGGCGGTTCGGGCGCAGCCGGATTTCCGGGGTCGAAAGACCCCGGCCCCATTGAAGCAGCTTGGTCATCGAAATGGAGCTTGACGGCACTACCGATTTCCGGGGTCGAAAGACCCCGGCCCCATTGAAGCCGCATGCGCGCCGTTCAGCAGAACCGCGCCCGGCGCATTTCCGGGGTCGAAAGACCCCGGCCCCATTGAAGCCATGTGGCGCTGGGCGGCGCAGAGCTTACGGATTCCATTTCCGGGGTCGAAAGACCCCGGCCCCATTGAAGCCGTTGACGCTTGCCCGCACAGGCGGATTCGTTGCCCATTTCCGGGGTCGAAAGACCCCGGCCCCATTGAAGCCCATCGGCATCGGGCGTCGAACTGCGAAGCTCATAGATTTCCGGGGTCGAAAGACCCCGGCCCCATTGAAGCGCGCAGGCGCTCCAGGTCATTGGCGTCGATACTGATATTTCCGGGGTCGAAAGACCCCGGCCCCATTGAAGCAGCAGCTTGATCGGATCAAGCTGACCCTCACTGGAGAATTTCCGGGGTCGAAAGACCCCGGCCCCATTGAAGCGTCGCGGTCGACGGCCGTGGCGGTTTCGTTGATGCGCATTTCCGGGGTCGAAAGACCCCGGCCCCATTGAAGCGCGGCGCACTGCTAACGGGCGTGACGTTTGCTTCTGATTTCCGGGGTCGAAAGACCCCGGCCCCATTGAAGCGGCGGTCGCTCCGAGCAGCAAGACCACATCGAGGAATTTCCGGGGTCGAAAGACCCCGGCCCCATTGAAGCGCTCTCGCCTCGGAGCCGGTGAAGATCGAGAAGCAGATTTCCGGGGTCGAAAGACCCCGGCCCCATTGAAGCGGCCACTGTGGAGGGGATTCCTATTGGGATATCGACATTTCCGGGGTCGAAAGACCCCGGCCCCATTGAAGCATTGGGTCATCGCCATCGACGATCAGCGCCATGAGGCATTTCCGGGGTCGAAAGACCCCGGCCCCATTGAAGCCACAGGGCGATTGTGCGGCGGAGTTGGCGCTCGTGATTTCCGGGGTCGAAAGACCCCGGCCCCATTGAAGCGAGGGGCCGCTGCTGGCGCACGATCAGGTTCCGACCGCATTTCCGGGGTCGAAAGACCCCGGCCCCATTGAAGCGACCTGATCGCCGAGATGTGGCTGCGCGAGCGGTTTATTTCCGGGGTCGAAAGACCCCGGCCCCATTGAAGCGAGGAGTTGACGCGCGAGATCGACGTGGACATCGCATTTCCGGGGTCGAAAGACCCCGGCCCCATTGAAGCGCGGGACTGCCATTGGTACGTTGACGGCAGGCGCGCAAATTTCCGGGGTCGAAAGACCCCGGCCCCATTGAAGCACCTCGACCGGCTCGACGACCACGCTATAGCCGGCATTTCCGGGGTCGAAAGACCCCGGCCCCATTGAAGCCAGGACGACAAACCACTTGCCGGTCTTGCGGCGGTAGATTTCCGGGGTCGAAAGACCCCGGCCCCATTGAAGCTTGTTCGCCGTTTCCGACAGCGCCGACCATATCGCATTTCCGGGGTCGAAAGACCCCGGCCCCATTGAAGCGTGTACACGCATGGGTTGACGGCGCTGCAAGACGCCGGATTTCCGGGGTCGAAAGACCCCGGCCCCATTGAAGCGACCGCCAGCGGGATTACCGGTATCTCGTCGATCACATTTCCGGGGTCGAAAGACCCCGGCCCCATTGAAGCAGTTGGTCGAGTTGCGTTCTCGTGGCGGCCATTCGTATTTCCGGGGTCGAAAGACCCCGGCCCCATTGAAGCGTCGGAAGCGGCGCCTGAGGGCATGCGGGCGCCGCTTATTTCCGGGGTCGAAAGACCCCGGCCCCATTGAAGCGTTCCCGGCGCGGATGTTGTTGGAAAGCTGCTGCAGAATTTCCGGGGTCGAAAGACCCCGGCCCCATTGAAGCCTGAGGCGTCATGTCATCCCGTCCTGCAGATGCTCATTTCCGGGGTCGAAAGACCCCGGCCCCATTGAAGCTGATCCTCGACATCCGGCATGGTGAAGGTCTGCTCTTATTTCCGGGGTCGAAAGACCCCGGCCCCATTGAAGCTGGACGGGCGGACAGGCGAATGGCGGCAACTCCGATATTTCCGGGGTCGAAAGACCCCGGCCCCATTGAAGCCGCTGCCACCCGTCGCGCGACCTCTTCATGCGGTCGATTTCCGGGGTCGAAAGACCCCGGCCCCATTGAAGCGCCGGCTGACAGCTTCCATCTTCAGCCGAAGCGGAGATTTCCGGGGTCGAAAGACCCCGGCCCCATTGAAGCAACATGGGGCAAGCCGGATTCTTCGACATCCGAGACATTTCCGGGGTCGAAAGACCCCGGCCCCATTGAAGCCGTTGGGCTGCTTGGCCAACGGTTCGGCGTAAGGCGATTTCCGGGGTCGAAAGACCCCGGCCCCATTGAAGCTCCTCTGCCGCCATCCAATCAGATGCGTTCCGCTGCATTTCCGGGGTCGAAAGACCCCGGCCCCATTGAAGCCCCACGTTGCGCCGCTGGATCGTGCGGTTCGAGATCATTTCCGGGGTCGAAAGACCCCGGCCCCATTGAAGCGGAGCGGAGCGGCGAATTGCTTCCCGCGCGCAAGACCCATTTCCGGGGTCGAAAGACCCCGGCCCCATTGAAGCACAAGCCGGCTTACAAGTCGAGCGATGTAGTAGCGAATTTCCGGGGTCGAAAGACCCCGGCCCCATTGAAGCCGATCAAGCTCTCGTTGCCGCTTGCGCCGGCAGGCATTTCCGGGGTCGAAAGACCCCGGCCCCATTGAAGCCAAATGTCCAGCAACGCCTGCTTCGTACAGATCGCATTTCCGGGGTCGAAAGACCCCGGCCCCATTGAAGCGCCTCTTTCGTCACCGTCGCCGAAGGCCGCCGCGCCATTTCCGGGGTCGAAAGACCCCGGCCCCATTGAAGCTGCAAGTTTTTTCAGGCAGGGTCTCGGCGTTCGAGGCATTTCCGGGGTCGAAAGACCCCGGCCCCATTGAAGCGTTATGTTTGTTTATCCCGGGCTGGTTTGCTTGCCGATTTCCGGGGTCGAAAGACCCCGGCCCCATTGAAGCGCAAGGCTTTCGTCGGCAGATCGCGCGGGTGAGTCAGATTTCCGGGGTCGAAAGACCCCGGCCCCATTGAAGCGTCTGGGCGGCTGGAATCGAACCAGCGATCTCCTGCATTTCCGGGGTCGAAAGACCCCGGCCCCATTGAAGCGGGTTCGAGCGTGATCGTCCATTCGCATTCCTTGACATTTCCGGGGTCGAAAGACCCCGGCCCCATTGAAGCTGTTATCCGAGCGCGAAACTTCTTCAAATCCGTTTATTTCCGGGGTCGAAAGACCCCGGCCCCATTGAAGCCGCCGGGCGGCCGCCATGCGCACGACGGCGGGCGCATTTCCGGGGTCGAAAGACCCCGGCCCCATTGAAGCATTGCGGTTTCGGCGCGGGTCGGCATCGGCGTCGGGATTTCCGGGGTCGAAAGACCCCGGCCCCATTGAAGCTTTTGTAAGTGCCGCGTTTTCAGCGACTTACGGCCAATTTCCGGGGTCGAAAGACCCCGGCCCCATTGAAGCGCGTCGCAACGGCTGCCGGTTCCGCCGCGCGCTGCAAATTTCCGGGGTCGAAAGACCCCGGCCCCATTGAAGCGGCACGCTTGGGTAATCGGCAACCGGGCGGCCAACGAGATTTCCGGGGTCGAAAGACCCCGGCCCCATTGAAGCTTTGCAGCGTGCGCGCGACCAGCGCTTCCCACTTGGATTTCCGGGGTCGAAAGACCCCGGCCCCATTGAAGCATCACCTGCGCGCCGAACACGCAACGCAGCTTGTAGATTTCCGGGGTCGAAAGACCCCGGCCCCATTGAAGCGTGCTTTGGCCGGCGGCGGTAAACACGTGCCCCTTATTTCCGGGGTCGAAAGACCCCGGCCCCATTGAAGCAATTGTCCCTTGGCTGTGTGCTGCGTGTAGTTGGTTATTTCCGGGGTCGAAAGACCCCGGCCCCATTGAAGCGAAGCCTTGAATGCGGGCGGCCTCCAGGGCATTGAGATTTCCGGGGTCGAAAGACCCCGGCCCCATTGAAGCCTCTAGTGCGTCCGCGGCGCGATCAACCGCGTAGCGGATTTCCGGGGTCGAAAGACCCCGGCCCCATTGAAGCCCCGGCGAGTACACGCTCGCCGAGCACCCCTGCCGCATTTCCGGGGTCGAAAGACCCCGGCCCCATTGAAGCGCCCAATCGGGGCTGTGCTTCTTGGCGGTTTCGAATTTCCGGGGTCGAAAGACCCCGGCCCCATTGAAGCGCTCGGTATCCTTGCGCAGGCTTACCATTCGCCGGTATTTCCGGGGTCGAAAGACCCCGGCCCCATTGAAGCGAGTCAAGGCCGATTGACCTGAGCGGATTCAGAGCGCATTTCCGGGGTCGAAAGACCCCGGCCCCATTGAAGCACGCTGACCATCAATGCGCCGGTTATCGGGCCGCGAATTTCCGGGGTCGAAAGACCCCGGCCCCATTGAAGCCCGTGCGCGGCGAGGATGCGTTTGATTGTGGTCGGATTTCCGGGGTCGAAAGACCCCGGCCCCATTGAAGCCTTCGCGCAGCCGTTGCAGTGTCAGCTTCATTTTGGATTTCCGGGGTCGAAAGACCCCGGCCCCATTGAAGCATGACGAGCGGAGCGGCATCGACCTTCAAACATTCTATTTCCGGGGTCGAAAGACCCCGGCCCCATTGAAGCCCGCTGTCGGCGCTGTACGCGAAGGCGCGAGTGGCGATTTCCGGGGTCGAAAGACCCCGGCCCCATTGAAGCAGCGCAGTTATGGCGACGCCGCTCGGTGTGGAATTGATTTCCGGGGTCGAAAGACCCCGGCCCCATTGAAGCGTCTTTGTCTGGCGCGAGCAGCCGGGCTTCTGCGGCATTTCCGGGGTCGAAAGACCCCGGCCCCATTGAAGCAGCGGCCCGGACGCTATCGGCTTGCGCGATATGGGCATTTCCGGGGTCGAAAGACCCCGGCCCCATTGAAGCGGTCGCCGCCGTCGTGTGTCGGTTGAGCGGCGCGTATTTCCGGGGTCGAAAGACCCCGGCCCCATTGAAGCTGGCGGTCATGGCCAGGGTCGTTTTGCCGGTGGAAATTTCCGGGGTCGAAAGACCCCGGCCCCATTGAAGCAACGCAAGTTTTTTCAGGCGCTGGGAACGGGGAAGATTTCCGGGGTCGAAAGACCCCGGCCCCATTGAAGCCGTCACTTGCCTGGTGTTGATCCAGATTTCGCCGGGCATTTCCGGGGTCGAAAGACCCCGGCCCCATTGAAGCCGCATGACCTGATGCACTGGATCATCCGGTTCGATCAGATTTCCGGGGTCGAAAGACCCCGGCCCCATTGAAGCTACTCGATCTCGGAAATCAGCGGGTGAGTTTCGGCATTTCCGGGGTCGAAAGACCCCGGCCCCATTGAAGCGAGGACAGGTTACGCAATACCCCTCAGCCTTCCGCATTTCCGGGGTCGAAAGACCCCGGCCCCATTGAAGCGGCTTCATTGATTTTGAGTCCGCCAAGCACTTGGGGATTTCCGGGGTCGAAAGACCCCGGCCCCATTGAAGCGACAAGGCCGCCGCCGTCATGGGGCGGATAACGCCCATTTCCGGGGTCGAAAGACCCCGGCCCCATTGAAGCGGCTCCGGCTCCGGCGTTGGGGTGGGGAGAGTCCACATTTCCGGGGTCGAAAGACCCCGGCCCCATTGAAGCTGCGTCGGGTAACCCGTGCGCTCGGCGGACTGGGAGATTTCCGGGGTCGAAAGACCCCGGCCCCATTGAAGCTCTCCTTTTCGATCTGGGACTCCACGGCGCGGAGCATATTTCCGGGGTCGAAAGACCCCGGCCCCATTGAAGCGATAACGCCTGCTTCCGATTGGCATCATTCGTCACCGATTTCCGGGGTCGAAAGACCCCGGCCCCATTGAAGCAGGTCTTCGCTGCGTTCGATGAGCGGGAAGCTGCCGGATTTCCGGGGTCGAAAGACCCCGGCCCCATTGAAGCGCGGCGGGCGGCGGCCATGCGGGGGTTTGGGGGGTATTTCCGGGGTCGAAAGACCCCGGCCCCATTGAAGCCCGGAATTCAACCCCGCCGCCGAAGAAGCAGGCATCCCATTTCCGGGGTCGAAAGACCCCGGCCCCATTGAAGCGCCGGAGTTCTTGTCTTTTTGGCTGGCCAATCGCAGATTTCCGGGGTCGAAAGACCCCGGCCCCATTGAAGCGAGTTGTGTGACCTTCCGTACTGGAACGGGCCGCAGATTTCCGGGGTCGAAAGACCCCGGCCCCATTGAAGCTCGGCCACTGCGGTATAGACCGTGTCATTCGTCGGCATTTCCGGGGTCGAAAGACCCCGGCCCCATTGAAGCAACGTCAGCGGGCAGCACGTCTGGGGCGGCAAATCGATTTCCGGGGTCGAAAGACCCCGGCCCCATTGAAGCCATAAGAGTCGGCTGAGAGGCCGGTGGTAACAAGCGCATTTCCGGGGTCGAAAGACCCCGGCCCCATTGAAGCGTCATATGCTCGGCATTCGGGGCACATGACCTTGCCATTTCCGGGGTCGAAAGACCCCGGCCCCATTGAAGCGTCATTGGTCTTTCTCCTTTCAGTCGCGGAGGCGTTATTTCCGGGGTCGAAAGACCCCGGCCCCATTGAAGCCGCGCCATCCCGATGCGCCACGTACAGCGTCTTACCATTTCCGGGGTCGAAAGACCCCGGCCCCATTGAAGCGGCGATTGGAAACCCGATCCGGCAGGCTTCTACCGCAATTTCCGGGGTCGAAAGACCCCGGCCCCATTGAAGCGATGTGTCGGGGCATTGGTCGGTCGGGTCCTTTCGGATTTCCGGGGTCGAAAGACCCCGGCCCCATTGAAGCACGGTCTCTTCGGCGGACGCTTGGTCATAGGCGGCGTATTTCCGGGGTCGAAAGACCCCGGCCCCATTGAAGCGCTTCTCCCGCACCCGCTCGACGCGACCGACATCCAGATTTCCGGGGTCGAAAGACCCCGGCCCCATTGAAGCGACATTGCCGCCGGCAATGGAAAGGAAATCAAGATGATTTCCGGGGTCGAAAGACCCCGGCCCCATTGAAGCGTAGAGTCAGGCATAGGGACACCTCCAATGTCCTTATTTCCGGGGTCGAAAGACCCCGGCCCCATTGAAGCCCGGCGGTCGCAAGAACTCGACCGCGTCGTTGATGCATTTCCGGGGTCGAAAGACCCCGGCCCCATTGAAGCGGACAATCGCTGCCACTGTCGGGCAATCTCATGGTAATTTCCGGGGTCGAAAGACCCCGGCCCCATTGAAGCACAATGGACGTTATGCGGAGACCAAACAAAACGTCGGATTTCCGGGGTCGAAAGACCCCGGCCCCATTGAAGCCGCACGCCGGTCATGCTCACCGGCCTGCCGCTCGATATTTCCGGGGTCGAAAGACCCCGGCCCCATTGAAGCCCGCCGAGCATTGCCCGGCGGTGAGGTCGGCGGCGAAGATTTCCGGGGTCGAAAGACCCCGGCCCCATTGAAGCGACGAGGTGCGAGCGTGGGGCGGCGGCATCCGCCGCATTTCCGGGGTCGAAAGACCCCGGCCCCATTGAAGCGGCGGACAGGCGGATCGTGATCCGTTCGTCCCGCGTATTTCCGGGGTCGAAAGACCCCGGCCCCATTGAAGCAGAGCATCTTCGGCGGCGCGGGACGTGGAGAGGCGCATTTCCGGGGTCGAAAGACCCCGGCCCCATTGAAGCGCGGTTGGGCCGCCGGGCCGAACGACATCGCCGAGCATTTCCGGGGTCGAAAGACCCCGGCCCCATTGAAGCACGAAACCGCCGCAGCCGCCGGGCGCGAACGCGCGGATTTCCGGGGTCGAAAGACCCCGGCCCCATTGAAGCAGCGACAGCTTATCCGTGTTGCCACTAATATCGTCACATTTCCGGGGTCGAAAGACCCCGGCCCCATTGAAGCTGGCCGCGCCCGGCCGGGTCTGCGGATGGGTCTTCATTTCCGGGGTCGAAAGACCCCGGCCCCATTGAAGCGAGGCCACATCAAAGTGGATAGACTGGTTCGGCGAGGATTTCCGGGGTCGAAAGACCCCGGCCCCATTGAAGCCGCCGGCTGTCCTGTCGTATCCGTATCCGTCCTGCGTATTTCCGGGGTCGAAAGACCCCGGCCCCATTGAAGCAAGGCGTTACGACGGTGACGTCGATTATGCCGTTCCCATTTCCGGGGTCGAAAGACCCCGGCCCCATTGAAGCAAGTTGAGCCCGCAGCGGGCGAACATCCCGCCGTATATTTCCGGGGTCGAAAGACCCCGGCCCCATTGAAGCCTTGTTCGTTCTTGTCCATCGCTCGATTATAGCTTGCATTTCCGGGGTCGAAAGACCCCGGCCCCATTGAAGCGATGCGGTCGGCGCGGTTTCGCGCGGGTCGCGGGAGATTTCCGGGGTCGAAAGACCCCGGCCCCATTGAAGCGCCGGCGATCTCCTCGACATGCACGCGCCGCAGCCGGCACATTTCCGGGGTCGAAAGACCCCGGCCCCATTGAAGCCGGGACGCCCGGCCACCCCTACTTGCGCGGTTTCGAATTTCCGGGGTCGAAAGACCCCGGCCCCATTGAAGCCTGATTTCGCGATTGCAAATTTCGACCAGGCGCTCCATTTCCGGGGTCGAAAGACCCCGGCCCCATTGAAGCGCGTCCCGGAGACGACTTTGGGGCGCACCAGCGAGCCATTTCCGGGGTCGAAAGACCCCGGCCCCATTGAAGCGTTCCTTGCGCCTGGTCTCGCGCTTGGTCTCGCTGCCCATTTCCGGGGTCGAAAGACCCCGGCCCCATTGAAGCCTGCATTTGCTGCTGCGACTGGGTCTGCTGCTGCTGATTTCCGGGGTCGAAAGACCCCGGCCCCATTGAAGCCCGCCCATGCGAAACATATCGCCCTTCTTGAACACATTTCCGGGGTCGAAAGACCCCGGCCCCATTGAAGCGACCGTGCTTGCGAATTGGCATTCGCCGAAGAAATTATTTCCGGGGTCGAAAGACCCCGGCCCCATTGAAGCATGCGCCTGCCGACGAACGATCTCCATCAGCGCGGCGATTTCCGGGGTCGAAAGACCCCGGCCCCATTGAAGCTTGACGAGTACGGTCAGGTCGACGTGGTTTCGCGCATTTCCGGGGTCGAAAGACCCCGGCCCCATTGAAGCCGATAGTGCGGAAGGTGTCTGCGATGCCTTCCCCGTGATTTCCGGGGTCGAAAGACCCCGGCCCCATTGAAGCGGCATTCGTCTTGCCGATCTGCGCGCTCAGCTCGGCATATTTCCGGGGTCGAAAGACCCCGGCCCCATTGAAGCACGACATCTTTCTCCAGATCGGCGTAGCGGTGCAGATTTCCGGGGTCGAAAGACCCCGGCCCCATTGAAGCATGCTCACGCTTGTCGCATTGGTTGTCGCCCATGTAATTTCCGGGGTCGAAAGACCCCGGCCCCATTGAAGCGATTGTGTGGAGGCTTGTCGGCAAGGACTGCATCGCATTTCCGGGGTCGAAAGACCCCGGCCCCATTGAAGCCAGCTTGGCCCGCAGCACCAAATAGCCAGCGAATACATTTCCGGGGTCGAAAGACCCCGGCCCCATTGAAGCCCAGTTGGCGAACTGCGCCTCGGTCTGCTTCATCTTCCGATTTCCGGGGTCGAAAGACCCCGGCCCCATTGAAGCAACGAAGCTATCGAACCGACCGAATGGAAGGTGACGTATTTCCGGGGTCGAAAGACCCCGGCCCCATTGAAGCTCGCTGGCGGAGATCAGCAACAGCATCGAGATCATATTTCCGGGGTCGAAAGACCCCGGCCCCATTGAAGCGGCGGAACCGGCAGCCGTTGCGACAGCGGCAGGCGCATTTCCGGGGTCGAAAGACCCCGGCCCCATTGAAGCGCTGCAGCGGCGGACGGCATCGCAATCGCCATCAGCATTTCCGGGGTCGAAAGACCCCGGCCCCATTGAAGCTCGCTGGCGGAGATCAGCAACAGCATCGAGATCATATTTCCGGGGTCGAAAGACCCCGGCCCCATTGAAGCGGCGGAACCGGCAGCCGTTGCGACAGCGGCAGGCGCATTTCCGGGGTCGAAAGACCCCGGCCCCATTGAAGCGCTGCAGCGGCGGACGGCATCGCAATCGCCATCAGCATTTCCGGGGTCGAAAGACCCCGGCCCCATTGAAGCGCCCGTGTAGATGGCGGCGTAGATGATTCCGGCGATATTTCCGGGGTCGAAAGACCCCGGCCCCATTGAAGCGTGGCGGGATGGACGTAGGCGCGATGGTCGTAGCCGATTTCCGGGGTCGAAAGACCCCGGCCCCATTGAAGCCTTTCGGCTTCGGTTTCGGAAACTCGGTGCAGCACGACATTTCCGGGGTCGAAAGACCCCGGCCCCATTGAAGCGCCGAAGTCGACCATCTGCGGGTCAAACAGGCCTACATTTCCGGGGTCGAAAGACCCCGGCCCCATTGAAGCAAATGATTCTGGCCAATGAGATTCGCATTGGCAATGTATTTCCGGGGTCGAAAGACCCCGGCCCCATTGAAGCTGCCTCGCATTCTGGCTTGCGTTGCCGCTTTGCCAGATTTCCGGGGTCGAAAGACCCCGGCCCCATTGAAGCCTCTTGTAGCCGGGTGATTTCGGCCATGAGGTGCCTATTTCCGGGGTCGAAAGACCCCGGCCCCATTGAAGCGACGGCCAAGGCGGCCAACTCCGCCGCGTCGCCGTCATTTCCGGGGTCGAAAGACCCCGGCCCCATTGAAGCTTCGTACCGCTCTCGAATGCTGGCGCATTGCGCGCATTTCCGGGGTCGAAAGACCCCGGCCCCATTGAAGCACTGTATCCGGCCTGACCATCTGCGGGTTAAGGTGAATTTCCGGGGTCGAAAGACCCCGGCCCCATTGAAGCCATGCTTGGGCGGAGAGTTGTTCCAGGGACTCCAATATTTCCGGGGTCGAAAGACCCCGGCCCCATTGAAGCGGCGGCGGCTTGGTCGGCCTCGATGCTGGCCAGCGCATTTCCGGGGTCGAAAGACCCCGGCCCCATTGAAGCCGCGCCATTGAAGACAAACTCGACAGCGACCGCCATATTTCCGGGGTCGAAAGACCCCGGCCCCATTGAAGCGACGGTCGGCGGCGCTTGCCACAGCCGTGCGTCAAGGTATTTCCGGGGTCGAAAGACCCCGGCCCCATTGAAGCCTACGAGCGGCTGTTGCCAGCCAAAGGCGCGGATGCTATTTCCGGGGTCGAAAGACCCCGGCCCCATTGAAGCCGCTTTGTCGTCGGGCGCCTCGATCAGGCATTCGGCGATTTCCGGGGTCGAAAGACCCCGGCCCCATTGAAGCTTGGTGACGGCCCGGAAGCATTTCAGCGGCTCCATGATTTCCGGGGTCGAAAGACCCCGGCCCCATTGAAGCTCGGCCTGGTCGGTCGGGACCTGATCCGGCGCGGGGATTTCCGGGGTCGAAAGACCCCGGCCCCATTGAAGCCGCATGGATTCCGTCAACGACGCTTGCGTTGACCTTATTTCCGGGGTCGAAAGACCCCGGCCCCATTGAAGCAGGCTGCGGTGGAGATAACCGAAAGGAAGGACTCATATTTCCGGGGTCGAAAGACCCCGGCCCCATTGAAGCGTTCAACTCCCGCTCGGCGCCGTCCAAGCGTCCGCCATTTCCGGGGTCGAAAGACCCCGGCCCCATTGAAGCGGGCCGTTGCAATGGGCAACGGAAGCCGGGCGGCTGATTTCCGGGGTCGAAAGACCCCGGCCCCATTGAAGCATCGACCCGGTACTCGTTTGCTTGGGATGGGACACGCATTTCCGGGGTCGAAAGACCCCGGCCCCATTGAAGCAGCGTGGCGAGGATTAGAAATCGTCGCATTTGTCGCATTTCCGGGGTCGAAAGACCCCGGCCCCATTGAAGCCTTGCGGTTGGTTCCCCGAACGCCCATCGCGTCCGATTTCCGGGGTCGAAAGACCCCGGCCCCATTGAAGCCCGCAGTACGGCGCGATATGCTTTTCGCCATTCGCATTTCCGGGGTCGAAAGACCCCGGCCCCATTGAAGCCGCAAAGAAAGTCATCGAGGTGGCCGATGCGATGGCATTTCCGGGGTCGAAAGACCCCGGCCCCATTGAAGCACTTGGATATTCGAGACAATGCGTACGGGTTTGTCGTATTTCCGGGGTCGAAAGACCCCGGCCCCATTGAAGCCGTAGGCGTCCCATTCGGCGCGTTCGATGTCTTTCATTTCCGGGGTCGAAAGACCCCGGCCCCATTGAAGCTTTCCGAGAGCAAGACCAATGACCGCCGCCAAAATCATTTCCGGGGTCGAAAGACCCCGGCCCCATTGAAGCCGCCAAAGCGCACAAAATGACGGCCGTCAACCTCAGATTTCCGGGGTCGAAAGACCCCGGCCCCATTGAAGCTGGACGCTGCTTCTAAACATGCGCCAAAAGGCACCCATTTCCGGGGTCGAAAGACCCCGGCCCCATTGAAGCTTTGCTGCTTTCCGCCAAGCGGCGACTGTGGTTCCGATTTCCGGGGTCGAAAGACCCCGGCCCCATTGAAGCACGCACTGGCTGTCCGAAGCCGTCACCAAGGGCATATTTCCGGGGTCGAAAGACCCCGGCCCCATTGAAGCGCCCCAGCCCATTGACTACGGATACCGACCATGCGCATTTCCGGGGTCGAAAGACCCCGGCCCCATTGAAGCATGTCTGTGGTTTTGGAAAAGTGCAACAAGCGCTCCCATTTCCGGGGTCGAAAGACCCCGGCCCCATTGAAGCCCATCCGGCGCTGACGTTGCCTCCGCTTTGCCACTGATTTCCGGGGTCGAAAGACCCCGGCCCCATTGAAGCAGCGCCGGGCCGTGCGAAGGCTTGGCGCACATCATATTTCCGGGGTCGAAAGACCCCGGCCCCATTGAAGCCGGATACCGCAGCCGGGGCTTCCGATCCCATCCATATTTCCGGGGTCGAAAGACCCCGGCCCCATTGAAGCCTCTTGGTTCTGAGGCAACAGGGGCAGGTTGATGCGCATTTCCGGGGTCGAAAGACCCCGGCCCCATTGAAGCGAAGCCGTATTCGTTCCGGTAGTGACCGCCACGCAGATTTCCGGGGTCGAAAGACCCCGGCCCCATTGAAGCGCGGCAACCGCATCCACGCCGCGCTCCGTAATGCGCATTTCCGGGGTCGAAAGACCCCGGCCCCATTGAAGCCCAACAGCGCGGGGTTTTGTTCCGTGATGTGGCGCGTATTTCCGGGGTCGAAAGACCCCGGCCCCATTGAAGCCTTGCAGCGCGCGGCGTAACCGGCAGCCGTTGCGACATTTCCGGGGTCGAAAGACCCCGGCCCCATTGAAGCGCCGGAGACCTTGACCTGTTGCCAGCCGTCTTCGAATTTCCGGGGTCGAAAGACCCCGGCCCCATTGAAGCAAGGTGGTCAGCCATGCCCATGCCGTAGCCGGTCGCATTTCCGGGGTCGAAAGACCCCGGCCCCATTGAAGCGGCAGCCGCGATGTCTTTGGTTGGCGCACGAGCGGATATTTCCGGGGTCGAAAGACCCCGGCCCCATTGAAGCGTGCCGTAAGCGCTATCCTGATTGTGTGCCGACGAACCATTTCCGGGGTCGAAAGACCCCGGCCCCATTGAAGCCAGCGCGGGATCGCCGGCCCATGCGATCATCACGTCATTTCCGGGGTCGAAAGACCCCGGCCCCATTGAAGCTCCACCCAGCCCTTCCAGTAATCCGGCATGGCGGCAGATTTCCGGGGTCGAAAGACCCCGGCCCCATTGAAGCGACAGCGCCGCTCAGCGCGCCGGCGATAGCCAGCGAATTTCCGGGGTCGAAAGACCCCGGCCCCATTGAAGCTGGTCTTGGGAATGCGGGCGGGGCGCCGAACCGCGCCATTTCCGGGGTCGAAAGACCCCGGCCCCATTGAAGCCCTCGGCGCGCGTCCAGTACCGCTTTGGCAGCGTCGCATTTCCGGGGTCGAAAGACCCCGGCCCCATTGAAGCTCGAGCGCGGAGCCGAGGACCTGGAGCGCAGCCGCATATTTCCGGGGTCGAAAGACCCCGGCCCCATTGAAGCGAGAGCCAAGCGGCGCGAGTGCCGTGGATCAACCCATTTCCGGGGTCGAAAGACCCCGGCCCCATTGAAGCGGCGTCGTCCGCTTCTTCGCGGACGGCGCTGACCGCATTTCCGGGGTCGAAAGACCCCGGCCCCATTGAAGCGGGGCAGGGTAATCCCTGGCATTGGCAGAAGGAGCCGCATTTCCGGGGTCGAAAGACCCCGGCCCCATTGAAGCGGCGAAGTCGCCGTCGTTATCCGCTGCAAAGGCCACATTTCCGGGGTCGAAAGACCCCGGCCCCATTGAAGCAATTGCATTACGGAACATTCGCCGAAGCAGACGATATTTCCGGGGTCGAAAGACCCCGGCCCCATTGAAGCTTCTTTGGCGTAGTTTTTCACAGCCTTGTCACCTGATTTCCGGGGTCGAAAGACCCCGGCCCCATTGAAGCGTGTGGACGGCCATCGTGATGGCCGTCCGCCCGTCCGATTTCCGGGGTCGAAAGACCCCGGCCCCATTGAAGCCTGGCAGCATCCATTGCATTTCGCGTGACGGTCGCCATTTCCGGGGTCGAAAGACCCCGGCCCCATTGAAGCCATGCGCCAGAGGCGCCGCCGTGGTGCCGCTCGCCACATTTCCGGGGTCGAAAGACCCCGGCCCCATTGAAGCTCCGATAGCACTCTGCGTTGGCAAGACAACAAGCAAATTTCCGGGGTCGAAAGACCCCGGCCCCATTGAAGCGGCTATCGCCGAAGTCGCCTTGTGGTGGTAATCGCATTTCCGGGGTCGAAAGACCCCGGCCCCATTGAAGCTTCCTCGTCGACCGCATCGCACTCGCCGACCAAATGATTTCCGGGGTCGAAAGACCCCGGCCCCATTGAAGCGACCTGTGCCACCACGTGCCGGTGGTGTATCGGCGTATTTCCGGGGTCGAAAGACCCCGGCCCCATTGAAGCTGGGGCGTCAAGAATCTGAACAACCAGGGTTCGGTCATTTCCGGGGTCGAAAGACCCCGGCCCCATTGAAGCTTTACTTGCTCGGACTGGCCGTTTCGATGCTTGCGCATTTCCGGGGTCGAAAGACCCCGGCCCCATTGAAGCCGCCAGGTCGATGACCTGCTGTTGGAACTGCTTCTCATTTCCGGGGTCGAAAGACCCCGGCCCCATTGAAGCAGGTAAGGATATGGCAGCGAAGCCGTGGGAAAGACATTTCCGGGGTCGAAAGACCCCGGCCCCATTGAAGCAACCAGCTTCGACAGGAGCAAGTGGGCGTCACGCAAATTTCCGGGGTCGAAAGACCCCGGCCCCATTGAAGCACGATGGGCATGTTGCCGTCGCTTTCCGGTATGCGGATTTCCGGGGTCGAAAGACCCCGGCCCCATTGAAGCAAGCAGTTGGAAAACATAGCCGTGGTTGCCCGCCAACATTTCCGGGGTCGAAAGACCCCGGCCCCATTGAAGCTTCGCGGTATCCGGCTATCCGTGATTTTCACTTGCTTATTTCCGGGGTCGAAAGACCCCGGCCCCATTGAAGCCGTTTCGTCGGCGTCCCTGCCGCCGTGGTTTCGGCCTATTTCCGGGGTCGAAAGACCCCGGCCCCATTGAAGCCGCCAATGCCCACGCCGCGCGCAACCCCGGGTCGGTAATTTCCGGGGTCGAAAGACCCCGGCCCCATTGAAGCGGATTGACGCTCCAGAAGCGCACGTACTGGCTGCGCATTTCCGGGGTCGAAAGACCCCGGCCCCATTGAAGCGTCTGGCCGATGCGTCCGCCTGTGTGGCCGTTGCCGATTTCCGGGGTCGAAAGACCCCGGCCCCATTGAAGCCTGGGCTACCGTCTGCTCCGTCACCCCCAGGCCTCCCCATTTCCGGGGTCGAAAGACCCCGGCCCCATTGAAGCATTGATTATCTTCGGGCGGACGATGGGCGCGTCAATATTTCCGGGGTCGAAAGACCCCGGCCCCATTGAAGCACCACGAAGACCGGGACGGAAATCATCCAGACCGCGATTTCCGGGGTCGAAAGACCCCGGCCCCATTGAAGCGACCGTCCGCGCGTGGATCACGCGGGAATTCCCGCCGATTTCCGGGGTCGAAAGACCCCGGCCCCATTGAAGCCGAGGCTACCCAGGCGGCGTCCGCCTCGGTTTCCTTATTTCCGGGGTCGAAAGACCCCGGCCCCATTGAAGCGCCGCCGCGCTGCGTGGTATGCGGCTTTCGTCAATCATTTCCGGGGTCGAAAGACCCCGGCCCCATTGAAGCACCGATAGTGCGGGTCACGTCGTTGATGACGGTTGGAATTTCCGGGGTCGAAAGACCCCGGCCCCATTGAAGCAGCTTGCCTTGTCGCAGCATTCTTCTCAGCTACAGATTTCCGGGGTCGAAAGACCCCGGCCCCATTGAAGCCTCTGAGTGAAAATAAAAGCCTTCTGGTACAAATAAATTTCCGGGGTCGAAAGACCCCGGCCCCATTGAAGCCATTTGTTTATCTTTGTCTTTGAGGACCCTGGGCAAATTTCCGGGGTCGAAAGACCCCGGCCCCATTGAAGCCGGCTTCGGCCGCCGCCTGCTTCCGCCGCGCTTCGGCCATTTCCGGGGTCGAAAGACCCCGGCCCCATTGAAGCGATCATCTGCGGGGGGGGTTTGCGGTGGTGGGTGGGGATTTCCGGGGTCGAAAGACCCCGGCCCCATTGAAGCGCATTGAATCCAAAGCCAAAGGCGTGGGAAGTGCTGATTTCCGGGGTCGAAAGACCCCGGCCCCATTGAAGCTCGCTATCTTCTCGCGAAATTCCGATTCCGCCGTCTATTTCCGGGGTCGAAAGACCCCGGCCCCATTGAAGCAAATAGCCCGTGATACCATTCAATCGTGGAACGGAATATTTCCGGGGTCGAAAGACCCCGGCCCCATTGAAGCAGCCGCTGGATTCAAGATTTCGACGTGGGACATGAAGATTTCCGGGGTCGAAAGACCCCGGCCCCATTGAAGCGATAATTTTCCATCCACTATTTAATACCCATGTCCGATTTCCGGGGTCGAAAGACCCCGGCCCCATTGAAGCGACCGAGATCGAGCGGCGCGCCGGCAAGCCGGTCACATTTCCGGGGTCGAAAGACCCCGGCCCCATTGAAGCTCGGGCCGCCGGTGCATGATGATGGTGCCAACCGGCATTTCCGGGGTCGAAAGACCCCGGCCCCATTGAAGCTAGCGGAACCGGTTCTGCTTCGTATCCATCTCCAGCTTATTTCCGGGGTCGAAAGACCCCGGCCCCATTGAAGCTTCGGAATTCGCGATCATGCCTTTGCCTCCACTCAAATTTCCGGGGTCGAAAGACCCCGGCCCCATTGAAGCGGAGTATATGCGGGAGTTGGCAACGCGCGGATTCGGCATTTCCGGGGTCGAAAGACCCCGGCCCCATTGAAGCGCCTTCCAGCGCTTCGATCTCGGCCTGCTTCGCCGCCATTTCCGGGGTCGAAAGACCCCGGCCCCATTGAAGCACCCGCAAGCATCGCAGCCGTAACGCCGGCAATGGCGATTTCCGGGGTCGAAAGACCCCGGCCCCATTGAAGCTTGGCCTCCGACGGCGCGGAGGGCAAGGGGGAAGGCATTTCCGGGGTCGAAAGACCCCGGCCCCATTGAAGCATCGCGCCGCAAGTCAAATCGCGCCTGCAGTTGGAATTTCCGGGGTCGAAAGACCCCGGCCCCATTGAAGCACCGCGAAGCGGCGCGGCAACGCGCAGCAGGCGGCGATTTCCGGGGTCGAAAGACCCCGGCCCCATTGAAGCGATGACGGGCGCGTGCAGCTTACTGTCTATGAGCGCATTTCCGGGGTCGAAAGACCCCGGCCCCATTGAAGCCTGCCGAAGCTGGTTTAGCTGCCCGATCATTTTCTGATTTCCGGGGTCGAAAGACCCCGGCCCCATTGAAGCTCGTACCTACACGAACTCGTTCCGCCAATGCGCGTATTTCCGGGGTCGAAAGACCCCGGCCCCATTGAAGCACCGCCGGCGCTTGCAGCGCGGAAACGCTCGACTGATTTCCGGGGTCGAAAGACCCCGGCCCCATTGAAGCTATCGGATTTGGCATCTTTTCCGTTTCCGATACGGCGCATTTCCGGGGTCGAAAGACCCCGGCCCCATTGAAGCCGGGCCGGTTGTTCGCGCCGCGATGATGCGGCGCTGAACATTTCCGGGGTCGAAAGACCCCGGCCCCATTGAAGCTATCTTGCCACCGCCGGGTTTCTCTGCGCCCTGCACATTTCCGGGGTCGAAAGACCCCGGCCCCATTGAAGCGTATCTGCCTTCGGCATACCAAAGGCGACTGGGCAGATTTCCGGGGTCGAAAGACCCCGGCCCCATTGAAGCCAAACGGAGAAAGCGGCGCTGCTCGCCCGCATCGCATTTCCGGGGTCGAAAGACCCCGGCCCCATTGAAGCCGTATGCGGCCGCCGCCAAGACCGACACCAAGACCAAATTTCCGGGGTCGAAAGACCCCGGCCCCATTGAAGCACGACGTATACGTACGTCTCATTGCTTATCTCCAGGCATTTCCGGGGTCGAAAGACCCCGGCCCCATTGAAGCCAGTCGAGCGTTTCCGCGCTGCAAGCGCCGCTGGTGATTTCCGGGGTCGAAAGACCCCGGCCCCATTGAAGCCCGCCCGGCAGCGGCGCCGGGCCGCAAGCGCCGGATATTTCCGGGGTCGAAAGACCCCGGCCCCATTGAAGCGAAGCGGTTGCTGTCGGCCCACAGCCCGACCAGCGGATTTCCGGGGTCGAAAGACCCCGGCCCCATTGAAGCGCGGCTGCCTAACTCCTGAAAACGGAACATCTCGGCATTTCCGGGGTCGAAAGACCCCGGCCCCATTGAAGCCACCGCTTCGCCGCGATTCGTCATTTTTCTTTCCCATTTCCGGGGTCGAAAGACCCCGGCCCCATTGAAGCGCCCCAGGCCTCCGCCGCCTCGCGATCGCCAAAGCCCATTTCCGGGGTCGAAAGACCCCGGCCCCATTGAAGCGATGACCGCGTAGCCGCGATAGACCGCTTGGGCTATATTTCCGGGGTCGAAAGACCCCGGCCCCATTGAAGCGATTACGGTCCCGCGGCGGATCATGCGACACCCCCCGATTTCCGGGGTCGAAAGACCCCGGCCCCATTGAAGCCGAAGGCTCATCAGCCAAAATCAAATGCGGTTGAACGCATTTCCGGGGTCGAAAGACCCCGGCCCCATTGAAGCAACCGGCGTCATGGGGCGGCCGGTCGCAGTTGGCGCCATTTCCGGGGTCGAAAGACCCCGGCCCCATTGAAGCATCGACCCGGTACTCGTTTGCTTGGGATGGGACACGCATTTCCGGGGTCGAAAGACCCCGGCCCCATTGAAGCGACGAAGCCGTCTCCGATTACGCCGACCCCCAAGCCGATTTCCGGGGTCGAAAGACCCCGGCCCCATTGAAGCTTACGATCCGGCGTCTCTGGTGCTTGGGGAGCCGCTGATTTCCGGGGTCGAAAGACCCCGGCCCCATTGAAGCGAGGGATTCAAGACGGAGTTGAGCCGTCCGACCTGATTTCCGGGGTCGAAAGACCCCGGCCCCATTGAAGCGAGGCGCTTCAGCGCCGCTTGGATGGCTGCCGGCGCATTTCCGGGGTCGAAAGACCCCGGCCCCATTGAAGCAGTTTTGGGTTTGGAAGATCAGTTTCCATTTCTTCATTTCCGGGGTCGAAAGACCCCGGCCCCATTGAAGCGGTGATTGCGCCTTGCGATTCGCGCCGCTCGAAGGCATTTCCGGGGTCGAAAGACCCCGGCCCCATTGAAGCCTTTTGGTTTTCGCTGGCGGCCCATCGGGCTGCTTGGATTTCCGGGGTCGAAAGACCCCGGCCCCATTGAAGCGCGACCGCCGAGCGGCCGCCCGAACGACCGCCCCCGATTTCCGGGGTCGAAAGACCCCGGCCCCATTGAAGCCCGCCACGGCTTGGACTCCACGGAATGGCGCAATGCAGATTTCCGGGGTCGAAAGACCCCGGCCCCATTGAAGCGACGATGTATTGCTTCGGATGGGGCATGGCGTCAGGCATTTCCGGGGTCGAAAGACCCCGGCCCCATTGAAGCCGGCGGCTTGCTTTTGCTGCTGCATGGCAATCCAGTCATTTCCGGGGTCGAAAGACCCCGGCCCCATTGAAGCACGGCAACCGCAATTATCACAATCGACCCCCGGCGCATTTCCGGGGTCGAAAGACCCCGGCCCCATTGAAGCCTGACGCTATCAACACCTTCACCTCACCGCCCCCCATTTCCGGGGTCGAAAGACCCCGGCCCCATTGAAGCGAAGATGTCTTCGTCGTCGAAGTCGGGCTGGGATTGATTTCCGGGGTCGAAAGACCCCGGCCCCATTGAAGCGAAGATGTCTTCGTCGTCGAAGTCGGGCTGGGATTGATTTCCGGGGTCGAAAGACCCCGGCCCCATTGAAGCCGGGTGGCCGGAATCGAGGGTGAGCGTATGCATCGGAATTTCCGGGGTCGAAAGACCCCGGCCCCATTGAAGCCCGCTTCCGTCTCCAACGCCCGGACAGTCAGCGCCGTCATTTCCGGGGTCGAAAGACCCCGGCCCCATTGAAGCGAATGCGCCAACCGTGGCCGCCCTGTGGCGGGCGCTATTTCCGGGGTCGAAAGACCCCGGCCCCATTGAAGCTTGCTCACCGCATCGGCGCGGATGAGGCGGAGCATATTTCCGGGGTCGAAAGACCCCGGCCCCATTGAAGTTTTGTTGCGGTTATCGAGGCGGGCTTCGCCCGCCCATTTCCGGGGTCGAAAGACCCCGGCCCCATTGAAGTATTTCGCGTTCAATCATTGTTTGTTCCTTCCTTCTTATTTCCGGGGTCGAAAGACCCCGGCCCCATTGAAGTCGGCTATCAAGGCGGGCTTCGCCCGCGCCATAACCTATTTCCGGGGTCGAAAGACCCCGGCCCCATTGAAGTAATAATCTTATACCTAAGCACAAGATTCATTCCGGGATTTCCGGGGTCGAAAGACCCCGGCCCCATTGAAGTTCTGTTACCCTTCTTGTCGATTCCGACAACGTGGGTTATTTCCGGGGTCGAAAGACCCCGGCCCCATTGAAGTCAATATCTTATGAAGGCGACACAAATACAGTCGGTAATTTCCGGGGTCGAAAGACCCCGGCCCCATTGAAGTGGCGAAGGTGTTTCCGCTCATCTTGGCCATTGGGCATTTCCGGGGTCGAAAGACCCCGGCCCCATTGAAGTGAGACGCCGGGGAATCGCGCTTAGCGGGAAAGAGAGATTTCCGGGGTCGAAAGACCCCGGCCCCATTGAAGTATCAGAATTATCTACGGATGATTCTGATAAACTTTATTTCCGGGGTCGAAAGACCCCGGCCCCATTGAAGTCTGATCCATCGATTTTTCGAAAATCCGACCCAGGGCATTTCCGGGGTCGAAAGACCCCGGCCCCATTGAAGTGCGGCTCCGCCGCGCGAAATCCCCCTTGGCGGCGGAAATTTCCGGGGTCGAAAGACCCCGGCCCCATTGAAGTTTGGAGGGTGCACCATCAACAAGCACCAGTGGAAAACATTTCCGGGGTCGAAAGA
This sequence comes from Bryobacterales bacterium, assembly GCA_965242705.1. Taxonomy (GTDB): domain Bacteria; phylum Acidobacteriota; class Terriglobia; order Bryobacterales; family UBA6623; genus CATQHP01. The sequence continues at coordinate 231,787 of OZ251486.1, read as the reverse complement.
CCCCGGCCCCATTGAAGTATTCCGGACTGCATCAAGCAGTTGCGGGAAAAAATGATTTCCGGGGTCGAAAGACCCCGGCCCCATTGAAGTGACACATCGGGAAAATTCTTCGGGGTGAGATCGAATATTTCCGGGGTCGAAAGACCCCGGCCCCATTGAAGTCGCCCCCAGAAAGGCCACATGACCCAGCCGCAGCCCATTTCCGGGGTCGAAAGACCCCGGCCCCATTGAAGTACCTCGCCGGCGCCGGCCAGGTCGATACGGACGGCGTATTTCCGGGGTCGAAAGACCCCGGCCCCATTGAAGTACGACGACGACGTTGGCCCGCGCCTGGTCGTAGATATTTCCGGGGTCGAAAGACCCCGGCCCCATTGAAGTGAGGAAAAATTCGAGAAGGCCGGGTGGTGGGGCAAGGAATTTCCGGGGTCGAAAGACCCCGGCCCCATTGAAGTGTCATAATAGTTTCCTTCCTATTGCCGAGTCGCCTCATTTCCGGGGTCGAAAGACCCCGGCCCCATTGAAGCATTACGGCGTCGATCATTTTGTCGTTCATTGTTTTATTTCCGGGGTCGAAAGACCCCGGCCCCATTGAAGCGTTGACAAAGCCCCTATGGGCCGGATATAAGGCGGGATTTCCGGGGTCGAAAGACCCCGGCCCCATTGAAGCCCTATTGCCAAGTCGCCTCGAATAGGCTGTTAGGCAAATTTCCGGGGTCGAAAGACCCCGGCCCCATTGAAGCGCGTTCGCGAACCTGCACGGGCGGCCGTGTGCACGTATTTCCGGGGTCGAAAGACCCCGGCCCCATTGAAGCGTGGTGGTGATGGAAATAGTTATCTTCCTAAAACTCATTTCCGGGGTCGAAAGACCCCGGCCCCATTGAAGCCTTACGTTACGGGCGGCGTTGAGCTCACAGACTCCGATTTCCGGGGTCGAAAGACCCCGGCCCCATTGAAGCCTCTTCCAGGTCGTCGCTAAATGGACAGTTAGGAGAAGATTTCCGGGGTCGAAAGACCCCGGCCCCATTGAAGCGCGATAGGTAAAACCTTTACCCCGCTCCCTTTGAGATTTCCGGGGTCGAAAGACCCCGGCCCCATTGAAGCCGTTACGGGCGGCGTCGAGCAATAATAGACTCCGCCGATTTCCGGGGTCGAAAGACCCCGGCCCCATTGAAGCCCATCTTATCGATGAGGATATCAACAACGGCGTTCGATTTCCGGGGTCGAAAGACCCCGGCCCCATTGAAGCATTGTCATCAGGTGGGAATCGAAAACCACCCAATAGATTTCCGGGGTCGAAAGACCCCGGCCCCATTGAAGCCTGTGTTTGAAGATATGCCAACTGTCCTTAGTCAAATTTCCGGGGTCGAAAGACCCCGGCCCCATTGAAGCCGGTTGAACAATATCACCCGTATAGGGGGGGGGGATATTTCCGGGGTCGAAAGACCCCGGCCCCATTGAAGCGTCTGTTCCGGGTCTCTTGCCGCCGCCATGTGTACATTTCCGGGGTCGAAAGACCCCGGCCCCATTGAAGCTCGATCGATTCGAGTGACGATTTCCACAGGCAAGCTATTTCCGGGGTCGAAAGACCCCGGCCCCATTGAAGCGCGTCGGCGAGCAAATCTTCCTTGGCCATCTGCGCGAATTTCCGGGGTCGAAAGACCCCGGCCCCATTGAAGCTCGGCCGATCCGTCCGCCGCCGAAAACTCGATCTCGCATTTCCGGGGTCGAAAGACCCCGGCCCCATTGAAGCCCGCTGAAATTTTCCGACGTTTCGGCCTCGCTGGCGATTTCCGGGGTCGAAAGACCCCGGCCCCATTGAAGCTGATCTTCGACGGGGATCATGTCGCGCAAGCCGTGAATTTCCGGGGTCGAAAGACCCCGGCCCCATTGAAGCGCCGGGCGATCTCGATGGCATCGTGCGGCAGTACGAGATTTCCGGGGTCGAAAGACCCCGGCCCCATTGAAGCATCGACATCGAGGCCGAGGATTATGAGGGCGCCGCATTTCCGGGGTCGAAAGACCCCGGCCCCATTGAAGCGTTGTATTCCGCTATTGCTAGGTGTCCCTGGGCGATATTTCCGGGGTCGAAAGACCCCGGCCCCATTGAAGCTGGCTGCGGCCGGACGGAAAAAAAGCGATTTCACTGATTTCCGGGGTCGAAAGACCCCGGCCCCATTGAAGCTCCCCGGCCATTTTCCGATCTCTTCGCGGAGCTTGATTTCCGGGGTCGAAAGACCCCGGCCCCATTGAAGCGATTTCGTCGGGCGAGGCGGCGCTGATCCGATCTTATTTCCGGGGTCGAAAGACCCCGGCCCCATTGAAGCGGCATTCTGGAGCGCGGCGAAACGCACGCGCTCCTGATTTCCGGGGTCGAAAGACCCCGGCCCCATTGAAGCAATGGCGGCGATGACGCGATCGACCAGGGCGCGGGCATTTCCGGGGTCGAAAGACCCCGGCCCCATTGAAGCTTGCCGCCATCGGATACGATGCGCATGTCGCCGGCATTTCCGGGGTCGAAAGACCCCGGCCCCATTGAAGCCCGGCTCGATTCCGCGGGGTCGGCCGCGGAATCTCCGATTTCCGGGGTCGAAAGACCCCGGCCCCATTGAAGCCGGCGTGCCGGGCGATGGATTGGATGCGCGCGATGGCATTTCCGGGGTCGAAAGACCCCGGCCCCATTGAAGCTCGGCGAGGCGTTTCAGCGCGGCGTTGACCTCGCCGGATTTCCGGGGTCGAAAGACCCCGGCCCCATTGAAGCCGCGCTTGGTACTTACCCCAAGCGTCGCCGGCCACATTTCCGGGGTCGAAAGACCCCGGCCCCATTGAAGCCGGAGAGGAGGAGTTTCGCGCCCGGCGGGTCAGTCCATTTCCGGGGTCGAAAGACCCCGGCCCCATTGAAGCTGTTTTGCGAACGGGCAATTTGCGTTTCTTGCTGGTATTTCCGGGGTCGAAAGACCCCGGCCCCATTGAAGCAAGACCGCGCCCGGAAAAACATCGAAGCTGACCGCATATTTCCGGGGTCGAAAGACCCCGGCCCCATTGAAGCTCTCTGCCGGAATCAGCATCCGCGACCTCTCCGCCCATTTCCGGGGTCGAAAGACCCCGGCCCCATTGAAGCCCGGTATTCGCCGAGTCGGCGATCAGCGCGCGGCCGATTTCCGGGGTCGAAAGACCCCGGCCCCATTGAAGCTTGCCTGTCGCAAGTTCGTATTGTTTGTATCTTCTTATTTCCGGGGTCGAAAGACCCCGGCCCCATTGAAGCACGAGCAACCAGTTCGGGAACGGGATCCTGCACAGCCATTTCCGGGGTCGAAAGACCCCGGCCCCATTGAAGCGTGGACTCGGCATCTGTAAAGCCTTGAATCCGCGCAGATTTCCGGGGTCGAAAGACCCCGGCCCCATTGAAGCCACTAGGCGAAGTTCTTTTAGCGAAGTCGGCTGCCATTTCCGGGGTCGAAAGACCCCGGCCCCATTGAAGCTGCGGTGGGGGGGGCGATCGCCCCCCCCGCAGATGATTTCCGGGGTCGAAAGACCCCGGCCCCATTGAAGCGTATGGGATCAGCTGAGGCCGAGCATCCGGCGGCGGATTTCCGGGGTCGAAAGACCCCGGCCCCATTGAAGCAGGTGGAATTCGAGTTGAACTCGGAATTTACCTATTTATTTCCGGGGTCGAAAGACCCCGGCCCCATTGAAGCCTGTTGGTGCATAACGCGGCGAACGAGGCCGGCGTTATTTCCGGGGTCGAAAGACCCCGGCCCCATTGAAGCAGTCCCTTGCGCTGCATGCGCGAGGAGCTGGTCCCATTTCCGGGGTCGAAAGACCCCGGCCCCATTGAAGCGGGGCGGCGGGTTGCGCCGCCCCGGCGGGGCAGTGAATTTCCGGGGTCGAAAGACCCCGGCCCCATTGAAGCACATGGATTCCAGCGCGTCGTAACCTTGTAGTACTGATTTCCGGGGTCGAAAGACCCCGGCCCCATTGAAGCGCTGATGAGCAAGAATTCATTGAGTTTTTCCCGAGTATTTCCGGGGTCGAAAGACCCCGGCCCCATTGAAGCAGTTCGTTCGCCGCCCCCGCCCCGCTTGCGGGTAATACGGGCGGATGCGCTCCTCCAGCCGCTGCCAGGGAATCAACGCCTCCATCCGCCCCAGAAACTTCTCCCGCCTCGTCTGTTTTTTCTTCCCTTCGTACTCCATATCCGCAAACGTCCGCCGGCTCATCGCTCTCCCCCTTATTCTCCGCGCCTTCCGCAACCCCCTATTATCCCAACCCGCAGGGCTCTTGTTCAGAGGTTCCTTAGCAAGCGGCGGCGCTCCGCGCCCCGTCCGCGGAATTGGCAGGGCGGAATTGATAGAATCGTTCGTTGGCGCCGTCGCGCGCCCGAAGCCCGCATGAACATTTTTGTTTGCCTGAAACAAGTCGGCGCGCGCGACTCGGCGCTGCGCATTGCCGCCGGCCGCAAATGGATTGAGGACGAAGACCTCAATTTCGAAATGAACGAGCCGGACGCCTTCGCCCTGGAGGAAGCCCTGCGCCTCAAGGAGCGGCACGGCGGCGAGGTGGCCGCGGTCTCGGCCGGACCGGCGCGCGCGGCTTCGACTATCCGCGAAGCGCTGGCCAAGGGCGCGGACCGCGGCATTCTGATCGAGGACGAGCGCTTTGCGCAAGCCGACGCCCTGAGCATCGCCCGCGCGCTCGCGGCCGCCGTCGGACGGGAAGCGCACGATCTGGTGCTCACCGGCTTGCAGTCCGACGATTTCGGTTTCGGGCAGGTCGGCGTCATCCTGGCCGAGTTGCTGAACCTGCCGCACGCCACGATCATCATGGAAGTGCGCGCCGAGAACGGCGGGCTGCGGGTCAAGCGCGAGCTCGAGGCCGGCTGGTTCCAGCATGTTTCCATGCCGCTGCCCGCGCTGCTGACCATTCAGAGCGGCATCAACAAGGTGCGTTACGCAACTTTGATGGGCATCAAGCGGGCCAGGAAGAAACCGCTGACCGTCCGCACGGCCGGCGAGCTCGGCGTCGAGCCGGAGGCAAGCCAGACGGTGCGCCGCCTGTATCCTCCGCAGAAAACGAAGCAGACGCAATTCATCGCCGGCAGCGGCAAGGAGGCCGCCGCGGCGTTGCTCGAAAAGCTGAAATTCGAAGCGAGGGTGTTATGAGCGTTCTGGTCGTCAGTGAACAGACGGGCGGCGTGTGGCACGGCATGTCGTTCGAGGCGGTCGCCGCCGGGGCGGAAGCGGCAGCTCTGCTCGACTGCCCGCTGCAAGTCGCCGTGATTGGCTCGGGGGTCGAGTCTTTGGCCGCGGAAGCCGCCGCCAGGAGCGTGTCCGAGGTGGTGGTCATCGACGACCCGGCGCTGGTCGACTATACGCCCGACGGCTTCGCCGCCGCCGTGGGGCAGGCCGTCGAGCAGTTGGAGCCGACCTTGGTGCTGTTCCCGCACACCTACCAAGTGCGCGACTTCGCTCCGAAGCTGACCGCCGGCTTGGGCAAGGCGTTTCTCAGCGACGCGGTAGGCATAGCCGCGGAGGAAGGCCGGCCCATTTTCGTCCGCCAGCTTTTCCAAGGGAAGCTCAATGCCGACACGGCGCCGGAGGGCGAACCGCCGTATTTCGCCTCGGTTCAGTCGGGCGTATTCCGCGCGGACGCGCCGGCCGGCGGAGGCTCCCCGGCGCCGATTCGCAAGCTGGAAGCCGCCATCGACCCGGCGCAAATCCGCACGCGGACCGAGGCGCCGTTTCAGGAAGCGAAGGGCGCCGTCGATTTGACGGCCGCCGACATCATCGTTTCGGTCGGCCGCGGCATCAAAGACCCGGAGAACATTCCGCTGGCCGAGGAGTTGGCCAAGGCGCTCGGCGGCGAGTTGGCCGCCTCGCGGCCGATCTGCGACAACGGCTGGCTGCCGCTCGAACGCCAGATCGGCAGTTCCGGCCAGACCGTCTCGCCGAATCTCTACCTTGCGCTGGGCATTTCCGGGGCCATTCAGCACGTCGTCGGCATGAAGGGCGCCAAAACCATCGTCGCCATCAACAAGGACGAGAGCGCGCCGATCTTCGAGATTGCCGACTACGGCATCGTTGGCGACCTTTTCGAGGTGGCGCCGGCGTTGATCGCGGCGCTGAAGGAGTAGGCGGCTCCCGATCCGAACCTGACCGGCGGGAGCCGCCGCGATCGGTTCCGGGCAGGGACAATCCGTCGATTTTCGTCTATACGGCTTCGGCCCAAGAAGCTCTGAACGCATCCGGTCGATTTCCGGCGGCGAGACTTCGAAAACAAGTGATCATTGCTGAACATTGCTGAACATTTGCGCATGAAGCCCTTCTTTTAACTGCATGAACCCCGTCATGCTTGAGGGCGGCGCAGTGTTTGTGCGTCGGGGGTTGAGTCGGGCGGCTGCGCCCGCCGCGGCGCCTGCTTGTTCGGGCTTTCCCTAGTAAACTAGTGGGGATTGCTCATGGACGTTTCCGTGAAAGGCGAGTACGCGCTGCGGGCGGTTTTCGATCTGGCCTGCCGCAATGCTCCCGACCCGACCAAGATCGCCAAGATCGCTGAGCGGCAGAAGATTCCGCAGAAATTTCTCGAGTTGATCCTGTCGCAACTCAAGCAGAGCGGTTTTCTCGGATCGAAGCGCGGCGCCGACGGCGGCTATTTTCTGGCGCGCCCGGCCGATCAGATTACCGTGGGCGCCGTCTTGCGCGTGATCGACGGCCCGGTGCGGCTTTCGCGCAAGCCGATCGCCAACGAATCGGCCGACTCGCCGTTTCCCGAGTTGTGGACGCGGGCCGAGCGGGCGCTTTCGAGCGTCATCGACCGCACGACTTTTGCCGACCTTGTCGAGCGTTGGAAGCAGAAGCGCGCCAAGCGCGTCGTAAACTGGGAGATATAGGAACCTTGGCGCGCATCTTCGACGACAACTCCCTGGCGATCGGCAACACGCCGCTGGTGCGTCTCAACCGCGTTCCCGGCGGCGCCAAGGCCGTTGTGCTGGGCAAGGTGGAAGGGCGCAATCCGGCTTACTCGGTGAAGTGCCGCATCGGCGCGTCGATGATCTGGGACGCCGAGAAGAGCGGGCGTTTGCGTCCCGGCGCGGAGTTGATCGAAGCGACCAGCGGCAACACCGGCATTGCGCTGGCTTTCGTGGCCGCCGCCCGCGGCTATCCGATCACCATCGTGATGCCGGCCAGTTACAGCGTCGAGCGCCGCCGCGTGCTGAAGATGCTGGGCGCGAAAATCGAGCTTACGCCCGGCGACGACGGCATGTACGGGGCCGTGGTGCGCGCCGAGCAGCTTGCCGCCGCCAATCCCGAACGGTACATCCACCTTGAACAGTTCAAGAACCCCGCCAATCCGCGCATTCACATCGAGACCACCGGCCCTGAAATCTGGGACGACACCGACGGCAACGTCGATGTTCTCGTTGCCGGAATCGGCACCGGCGGGACCATCAGCGGCATCTCGCGCTATTTCAAGCTGCGCCGGAAAAAACAGATCGTCACCGTGGGCGTGGAGCCGGAGAGCAGTCCGGTAATCGCGCAGCACCTTGCGGGCAAGCCGATGCAGCCCGGCCAGACGGCGATCCAGGGGATTGGCGCGGGTTTCATCCCCGACACGCTCGATCTGGAAATGGTTGACCGCATTGAAAGCTGCAGCGACGAGGAAGCGTTGGAATACGCCCGGCGCCTGGCGGGGGAAGAAGGGCTGCTCTGCGGCATTTCGTGCGGCGCCGCGGCGGCCGTCGCCTGCCGTTTGGCCAACGAGCCCGAGTTCGAGGGCAAGACCATCGCCGCCATCCTGCCCGACGCGGGCGAGCGGTACCTGAGCAGCCAACTCTTCGACGGCGTGGATTGAGGCTCCGGACCGCGTTCCCCGCAGCGGCGGTTGCCGCCGGCCCGCCGTTGATACATTGAGCCGATGGCTCAAGCGGAAGATCGAGACAAAGGCCGCGTCATCGGCATCGGCGGCGTGTTCCTCAAGTCGGCCGACCATCGGGCTTTGGCCTCGTGGTATCGGCAGAAGCTGGGGCTGCGCCGGTCGCCCGGCCGGGGAATACTGCTGCATTGGCGCGCGGACGACGACCCCGGCGAACGGCATTACACCGTATGGAGCGCGTTTCCGCGGAGCTCAGCGTACTTCGACCCGAGCAGCGCCCCGTTCATGATCAACTACGTCGTTGACGATCTCGACGCCCTGCTCGAAAAACTCCAGAGCCAAGGCGTGAAGATCGACCCGAAGCGGGAAAGCCATGATTACGGCCGCTTTGCCTGGATTTTCGACCCGGACGGCAACAAGATCGAGCTTTGGGAACCGGCGAAACCGTAATGCGCGGAGGGGCGGCAAAGCCGCCCGCAGGCGCCGGTTCAAGGCTTGAATTCGATCGCCGCGTAACCGAAAGTCGAAGATTCGATATTCGAGTGCAGCTTCAGGAAACCGCCGCGGAAAAGCCGCCCGACCCCGGCCGAGAGCGTGGTGAACGCATTGAGCCGGTAGTCCGCCGAAAAGTCGCATTCATAGCCGATTCGGCGGCTGCGCGCGCCGCCGGCGGCGCGGGGAACGAGCACCTGTCCGCCGAAAGTATAGTGGGCGTCATGGCGGCTCGCCAAGCGGTACGAGTCGATTTGCAGACGCAGCGAGAGCTTGCCGCTCGGGGCGGCCTCGACGCCGCCCCCGAAATCCTCGAGATTGCGGTAGCCGATGACGTCAAGCATGCCGCGGTGGCGGTGGTTGGCCGGGAAGAACTGGTCGTGCGTGCCGAATTTCCCATCCGTCGGGTCCGCGTCGCCCGAAGCGTACTGGTAGAGAAAGAAAAGCCGCGGCTTCGCCGGCCGGCTTGAGAAGCGCCGGCCCGCCTCGACGAACGCAGACCAGGCCGAGATCGGCGACTGCGCCCGCCGGCCGCGCTGGATCAGGGTTTCGATTTCGTAGTCCATGCCCGCCGGAGCCTTGCCGGCGATGCGCAGTCCCGGCGCCCACAGATCGCTGTCGCCCGCGCGTCCTAACTCGTCGATGACCCGCCGCCGGGTGCGGTAGAGCAGATAAACGTCCATCTCGGCGCCCGGTATCGCGCGCTTCCAGGTGGAATACACGCCGTGGAAGCCGTCGCCGTAGTCGGAGCGGTCGGGCAGGTCGGCGAAATCGTTGACGACCGAGCCGGTGAAGCCGTCGATCCTGACCGCCTTGTTCTCGAAGCGCAGGCGCGCGGCGTCGAAGGCGCGCCGGGAGTTGCTCCAGTTCGCATGCGAGATCAACCGCTGCGAGCCGTAGATCAAAAGCTGGCGGCCGACGATGACGCGGAACGGGTCTTTGTCGGGATCGCCGATCTCCACGTAAGCCTCGCGCAAGTCGAACACGTCGCGGTAGCGCGCCGTGACTTGCCGCCGCTCGGCGGTCGGCATGCGCGCATCCATCCCTTGCGCGAAAACGCGGAAACGGCGGTGCGGTCGTATGCCGACCCCGAGCAGATAGCGCGTCTGCAGGCTGTTGGCGACGTCGATTTCGAACGCATTGCCGGAGCGTCCCTCGTAGCGGGCGCGGGCTTCGGGGCGGATATCCAGCCAGGCGGGAAGCGAAGCCCGAAAATCCTTGCCCGGGTCGGCGTCGGACGACTGGGCGGGCAGCCGGGGAGCGCCCGCCGAAAGCGCCAAAAGCGCCGGGAAAACCCACAGAAGGAGCGTCGAGCGAACGGACAAATTTCGCATGATCGGCAAGTTCCGCCGCGCGCTTGCCGGAACGAAAGCCCCGGGCCGCCGGCCGGCGGCCCCGGGCGCTGCGGGCAGTCGGAAATCAGCCCCCGGCGGCGTCCTCCTTTTTCTCGGGCAGTTCGTGGACCGTCGCTTCCGTGGTCAGCATCAAGCCGGCGATGGAAGCGGCGTTCTGCAGAGCCGTGCGCGTCACTTTGGCCGGGTCGATCACGCCGTCGGCGACCAGGTCGCCGTACTCTCCCGTCTGGGCGTTGTAGCCGTTCGACCCCTCGCTGGAGCGGACCTTCTCGGCAACGATGGCGCCTTCCTGCCCGGCGTTCTGGGCGATCCAGCGCAAGGGCGATTCCAGCGCAGCCTTGACGATGTTGACGCCCGTCCGCTCGTCTTCGTCGTCGGGTCTCAGATCGGCAAGCGCCGCGGCCGCGCGCATCAGCGCCACGCCGCCGCCGGGGACGATGCCTTCCTCGACCGCCGCGCGGGTCGCGTGCATCGCGTCCTCCACGCGCGCCTTCTTTTCCTTCATCTCCGTCTCCGTCGCCGCGCCGACCTTGATCACCGCCACGCCCCCGACCAGCTTCGCCAGCCGCTCTTGCAGCTTCTCCCGGTCGTAGTCCGAAGTCGTCTCCTCAATCTGCGCCCGCAACTGCTTCACCCGACCCTGAATCGCTTCCGTGCTTCCGCCGCCTTCCACGATCGTCGTGTTGTCCTTGTCGATCACCACGCGCTTCGCGCTGCCCAGGTCTTCCACCTGAACTCCCTCCAGCTTGATGCCCGTCTCTTCCATGATCGCCTTGCCCCCGGTCAAAATGGCGATATCCTCCAACATCGCCTTGCGCCGGTCGCCGAAGCCCGGCGCCTTCACCGCGGCCACGTTCAACACGCCGCGCAGCTTGTTCACCACCAGCGTGGCCAGCGCCTCGCCCTCGGTCTCCTCCGAGATGATCAGCAAAGGCCGCCCCGACTGCGAGACGTTCTCCAGCACGGGCAGCAGGTCTTTCATGTTGCTGATCTTCTTTTCGTGGATCAGCAGCATCGCGTTTTCGAGCACGCACTCCATCGAGTCCTGATCGGTGACGAAGTAGGGCGAGGCGTAGCCGCGGTCGAACTGCATGCCTTCGACGACGTCCAGCTCGGTCTCGATGGTCTTGCCTTCCTCGACGGTAATCACGCCGTCCTTGCCCACTTTGGCCATCGCTTCGGCGATCGTGTCGCCGATGGCCGCGTCGTTGTTCGCCGAAATCGCCGCAACCTGCGCCACGGCCTGCGTCTCGACCGGCCGCGCGAGGCCGAGGACGGCGTCGGCGGCCTGCGCCGCGGCGGCTTCTATGCCGCGCTTGACGGCCATCGGGTTGGCGCCCGCGGCCACGCTCTTCACGCCGCCGGCGTAAACGGCCTGCGCCAGAATGGTCGCCGTGGTGGTGCCGTCGCCGGCCACGTCCGAGGTCTTCGAAGCGACTTCGCGCACCATCTGCGCGCCCATGTTCTCGAGCTTGTCTTCGAGCTCGACTTCTTTCGCTACGGTAACGCCGTCTTTGGTCACGGTCGGCCCGCCGAACTTCTTCTCCAGAACCACGTTGCGGCCCTTGGGGCCGAGGGTGACCTTGACCGCGTCGCTCAACTTGTTGACGCCCGCCAGAATGGCTTGGCGCGAGTCTTCGCCGTAAAGGATCTGCTTGCCTGCCATGGTTGCCGCCTACCCTTCGACGATGCCGAGGATTTCGTCCTCGTTCAGGATCGTGTAATCGTTGCCGTCAACAGTGACGTCGTTGCCGGCGTACTTGCCGATCAGCACGGTGTCGCCGACGCCGACATCGAGCGGCACGACCCCGCCGTCGTCTTTCCTGGAGCCCGGGCCGACGGCAATCACTTTTGCCGTCTGGCCTTTCTCCTTCGCGGAATCGGGGATGATGATGCCCCCCGAAACCTGTTCTTCTTCTTCCACGCGTTCGACCACGACGCGGTTGCCCAAGGGCCGCAGTGCCATAGTATTTTCCTCCTCAAGTGTCTGGGTTCGCCCGCGCGCGCGAACGCCGCGGGACTGTAATGAAACTCTGTGCGTTTTTTGCTCCGGGAAAACGGCCGATGCGCAGGATGCTCGCCCCTGCCGCAATGCGCTCCCGGATCCGGTTCCAAGCCGGAACTCGAACCTTCCATTATGACTGAATGCATTTCGCATTACAAGTCGAACGCGCCTGCAAAACCGCGGGGCAATCGCAGCCGCGGCGGCCCCGTGCGATAGACTGACCGCTTGAGCGTGTCGCCCTATGCGATCTACGGCGGCTTGGGCGCAGCAATCGCGGCGCTCGACCGCTGGTCGAAGATCGAGGTTGCCGAGCGGCTGCCGCTCCATTCCTCGAAAACGGTCGTCGAAGGGTTTTTCGACATCGTGCATACGCGCAACACCGGCCTCGCCTTCAGCCTGTTCGCCGATTCGCCCCCGTTGGTGCGCAACGTCGTCCTGCCGGCGGTTTCCCTTGCCGCGGTCGTGCTGATCGTCTTCCTGTTCGCCCGACAGCCGGACGCCGGACGCGCTTCGACGCCGGCGTTGACGCTCGTGCTCGCCGGCGCGGCGGGCAATCTTTACGACCGTTTCGCCTACGGTTACGTGGTCGATTTTCTCGATGTTCACGTCGGCGCGTACCATTGGCCGGCATTCAACGTCGCCGACAGCGCGATCACGGTCGGGGCCGCGCTGCTGCTGCTCGGGTCGTTCCGCAAGCCGAAGCCGGCCGCAGGCGAAACCCCATGAGCCGCGCCGCGCCGTTTTGGGTTTCCCTGGCGATTGCCGCCGTTTGCCCGGCCGCGGCGCAGGCCGCCGAGAGACCGGGCGAGAAAACGTTCCGCGACTATTGCGCCGCCTGCCACCGCTACGACGGGCAGGAAATGGGCGAGGCCCCGCCGCTGCACGACTCGCCCTGGGTTGACGGCGAGGCGGAGCCGCTGATCCGGATCGTCCTGCACGGCGTGCGCGGGCGCATCGAATTGCACGGCAAGGTTTACGACCGCGAGATGCCGGGTTTCGGCAGCATCCTTTCCGACAAGACGGTCGCCGACCTGCTCTCGTTCGTCCGAACGGCCTTCAACTCTGAGGGCAAGCCGGTTTCCGAGGCGCAAGTGCGCCGCGTCCGCAAGCAGAACGCGGGCCGCAGCGAATACTGGAGCGTGGAAGAGCTTCGCGGCGCCCGATAGCGGCGGCTGGGCGCGGCCCGCCGCGGTTGACCTTCCCTGCGCTGTACGCGCAAACTACTCTTTTGGCCGCTCGATTCCGGTAACGCCCATGTATCCGCGCCTGTTTTCCATCGGCTCTTTCGACGTTCCGACTTACGGCGTGCTGGTGGCGGCCGGCCTGTTGCTCGGGCTCAAGATCGCCGGACGGCTGGCCGGGCGCTCGCGGCTCGACCCGGAAAAGGTCGCCAATCTGGGCGTCTTTATCGCCATCGCCGCGATCGTCGGCGCGAAGCTGTTCATGATTTTCAACAACTGGGGCTACTATTCCGCCGACTTCAGCCGCCTGTTTTCGCTCTCGGCCTTGCGCGCCGGGGGCGTCTTCTACGGCGGCCTGCTGGCGGCGCTGGCCGTTGCCGCCGCGTACGCCGGGAAAGTCGGCCTGCCCTGGCTGCCGACGGCCGACGTGCTGGCGCCGGCCGCAGCTTTCGGGCACGCCGTCGGGCGGCTCGGCTGCTTCGCGGCCGGCTGCTGCTGGGGCCGCGAAACGGATGCCCCGTGGGCCGTCGTTTTCAGCGACCCCGCCGCGCACGAGTTCACCGGCGCGCCGCTGGGCGTCCATCTGCATCCGACGCAACTCTACGAGGCCGCCGGCGCCGCGCTGATCGGGGTCTATCTGCTGCGCGCCTGGGCGCGGCCGCATGCCCCCGGCGCCATCCTGGGACGCTATCTGCTGCTCTACGCGGCGTTCCGCTTCGCCGTGGAGTTCTTCCGCGCGGAAGGCTCGCGCACGATCATCGCCGGCGGAATCGTCAGCACGACGCAGGTCGCCGCCCTGGCGCTCGGCGCGCTCGGCGCGTACTTGTGGCTCAGGGCTTCCGGCAAGCCTGCCGCCGCGGCATAGGGGCGCCGCCGCCTTGCGTTTTTTGCGCGCGCATCGGCGCCGCGGATATAATGATTTTCAGTTTCGGGTTACCCTGCGCCGGGCGGCGCGTCAAAGATACAGAGCGATGACCACAATGCGCGAACAACTCTTGCAAAGGAAATTCCTGCCGGCGGCGCTCATCCTGTGTACGCTGCTGATCGGCATTCTCATCGGCACGGTCGTTTCCGACCCGGTCGGGGCCGCGCCGGAAGGCGAACCCGTTTCCGACGCCGCGCCGCTGACCGTGCCCAAGAGCGAGCCGGTCGAAAACCAGTTCTCCGAAATCGCCCGGCGAGTCCGCCCGTCCGTGGTCAACATCGAGGTGGAATCGCTGCCCGAATCGCGTACGGAACGACGCAGGCAAGACCCGGGCGGAGACATTCCGGGCGAGATGCAAGATTTCTTCCGCCGCTTTTTCGGTTCGCCTCCCGACCAGCCCGACCCGCGGCGCCGGGGCCGCGGCGAGGGTTCCGGCGTGGTCGTCGATGCCAAGGGCTACATCATCACCAATCAGCACGTCGTCGCCGACGCCGACCGGATTCACGTGCGCTTCGTGGACGACGACAAGAAATACGAAGCCAAGATTATCGGCGCGGACGAGGAAACCGATCTGGCGGTGATCTACGTAGCCGGCAAGAAAGACATGGAGGCGGCGCCCATCGGCAATTCCGACGTGGTCAACGTCGGCGACTGGGCGATCGCCATCGGCTCGCCTTTCGGCTACAGGGAAACGGTGACGGCGGGCATCATCAGCGCCAAATCGCGCGAAGTCAATATGGCCGCGTTCACCCGTCCGTTCCAGAAGTTCCTGCAGACCGATGCGGCCATCAACCCGGGCAACAGCGGCGGGCCGCTGCTCAACGTCCGCGGCGAAATCATCGGCATCAACACGGCGATCATCTCGCGCACCGGCGGCTACGACGGGCTGGGCTTCGCTCTGGCGTCGAACATCGCGGTCAATGTGTATAACCAGATCATCAAGTACGGCCGCGTAGCGCGCGGCTCGATCGGCATCCAGTTCAGCAGCGCGCAAGACCCGGCACTGCTGCGCACCTACGGCGACGGCGAGGGCGGCATCTTCGTCAGCCAGGTGGTCGAAGGCGGCCCGGCTGAAAGGGCCGGCATGCAGGCCGAAGACGTCATCACCCATATCGACGGGGTAGCCATCCGCGACGGCGACCACCTGATCGAAGTCGTCGCCGCCACGGGCGTCGGCTCCACCGTGCCGGTCAAGCTGATCCGCGGCGGCAAGCCGATGACCGTCAACATCACCATCGCCGATCGGGAAAAACTCTTCAGCGGACGTTTCGACAACGGCGGAGAGCCGCCGGAAGACGACGAAACGCGCGTCGAGTTCGGCATTACCGTGCAAGATATGACCGAACGCATGCGCCGCGAGATGAACTACGAAGCGGACGGCGGCGTGTTGATCACCGCGGTCGAACCCGGTTCGTTCAGCGCCGACATCGGCTTGGCCGAGGGCGACGTCATCGTCGCCATGAATCGGCAGGCGGTCTCCGCCGCCGCGGATATCGGCGAGATCCGCAAGTCGATCGAAGCGGGCGGCGACGTCGCCTTCAAGGTGATGCGCCGGGTCAACTCGACGCAATGGCGGCCGTTCTACTTCGCGGGCGTTCTGGGCAGGGAAAATTAGCCAGGCGCTGCAGGTTGACCTTGCTCAACGAGGGCGGTCGGTCGGCCGCTTTCAGAAAGAGCGCCCCCAGCGGCGGCAAAATCAGGCGCAGAGACTGCGCATGCCCGTGGCAGCCGACCGGCTCGGCCTCCATGCCGCCCAGATTGCCGACTCCGCTGCCGCCGTAAACCGCGGCGTCTGTGTTCAAGACCTCTTCCCAACGCCCCGCGCGCGGCGCGCCGATGCGGTAATCGTAACGCAGCTCCGGCATGAAGTTGCAAACGACCACGATGGGCGGGTCGCCTATGCTCGATTCGCGCACAAAACAGACGACCCCGCTGCGATCGGAACAGTCGATCCACTCGAAGCCGCCCGGTTCGCAGTCGAGCAGGAACAGCGCAGGCTCGCTGCGGTACAGGCGGTTGAGATCGGACGTGAGCTTCTGCAGCCCCAGGTGCGCGGCATGGTCAACCAGATGCCAGTCGAGGCTGACGTCGTGATTCCATTCGCCGCGCTGCCCGAACTCGCAGCCCATGAAAAGCAGCTTCTTCCCCGGATGGCCGAACATGAAGGCGTAGAGCAGGCGCAAATTGGCGAACTTGCGCCAATCGTCGCCGGGCATCTTGCCCAGCATCGAGCCTTTCCCATGCACAACCTCGTCGTGCGAGAACGGCAGCACGAAATTCTCATGGTAGGCGTAGAGCATGCCGAAGGTCAGCGAATCGTGCCGCTCCGGCCGCTGCTTGGGGTCGGCGCTCATGTATCGAAGCACGTCGTGCATCCAGCCCATGTTCCATTTGAAACCGAAACCCAGCCCTCCGTTGGAAACGGGCCGCGACACGCCGGGCCATGAAGTCGATTCCTCGGCCAGGGTCATCGCCTCGGGAAACCGCGCGTAGATTTGCGTGTTGAGCCGCTGCAGAAAATCGACCGCCTCGATGTTCTCCTTCCCGCCGTGCCGGTTGGCGACCCAGCCCCCCTCTTTGCGGCCGTAGTCCAGATAGAGCATCGAGGCCACGGCGTCGATGCGCAGCCCGTCGACGTGGTATTTGTCGAACCAGAAAAGCGCGCTGCCGATCAGGAAATTGGCTACTTCGGCGCGCCCGTAGTTGAAGATCAGGCTGTCCCAGTGGGGATGCGTCTTCTGGCGCGGGTCGGCGTGCTCGTAAAGGTGCGTGCCGTCGAAAAAAGCCAGTCCGTGCTCGTCGTTGGGGAAATGCGCGGGCGCCCAGTCGAGAATGACGCCGATGCCCTCCTGATGCAGCGTATCGACGAGAAACATGAAATCATCGGGCGCGCCGAAACGAGAGGTTGCCGCGAAATAGCCCAAAGTCTGGTAGCCCCATGAGCCGTCGAACGGGTGCTCCGTCACGGGCAGAAGCTCGACGTGGGTGAAAGCCATCTTGCGCGCGTACACGGCGAGCAGAGCAGCCGCCTCGCGGTAGGTCAGCAGCCGTCCGTCTTCCTCGGGAACGCGCATCCACGATCCCAAATGGACCTCGTAGATCGAAAGCGGCGCTTCGAGGTTGTTCCTCCCCCCCCTGCTTTTCATCCAGCGGTCATCGCCCCAGCGGTAGGTTTCGAGATCGCAAACTCGAGACGCGGTGCGCGGCCGCAGCTCGCCGGCGAAAGCGAAGGGGTCGGCCTTCTCGACGCTGTAGCCGCGCTCCCGAGAACGGATGAAATACTTGTAGAGCGCGCCGGGCTCGAGGCCGGGAACGAACCCCTCCCAGATGCCCGATGAGGCCAGGCAGCGCAGCGGATGCGCTTCCCGCTTCCAGGAATTGAAATCGCCGATCACCGAAACCGCCTCGGCGTTCGGCGCCCAGACCGCGAACCACACGCCGCGGCGGCCTTCCGACTCGCCCGGATGCGCGCCGAGCTTGGCGTAGTTTTCGTAGAAACGCCCCTCGTTGAAGAGATGCAGGTCAATGTCTGAAAAACGGCTGTTCATGGCTTGCGCGGCCCGGCGTTTTCGGTCTTGCGAAGCGCGTTCAGCTTGCCCAGAATCCGCAAAATTTCGGGGTCTTTGGAAAATTTTTCGAAAGCGTATTGCGCGCGGCGCGACCAGTTCGGACGCTCGCGGTCGGTTCCCGGCGTATTCTGCGGCATCCGCTCGCCCCACAGATCTTCGAGGTTGACCACGACGCAAGCCGCCTGCGACGCGCCGAGCGCATACAGGCACTCTTCCAGTATGGCGTTCGCGGCGGCGCCTTGCGCTTTGCCGAAATAGCGCCGCGTGGCGGCCTTGATCTTTTGCCTGCGCTCCGCCGCCTCTGCGGCGTGGCCGGCTTCGAGCAGGCCGAGCGCCTGTTGATCGCGGATGTCGTCGCCGTTCCAGAACGCGGCGAAGGTCGGCGTGTCGTGCGTGCCGATTGAGGCCGCCGCGTCCCGCGCGGGCGGCGGCAGCGCGCTTGCGGCGTCGGGCCGCATCTCGAATTGAGCAACGTACATGCGCTGCAGGCCGTGCGCGCGCATCCGGCCGCGGACATAGCCCGGCACGGTTCCCAGGTCTTCGCCCACGATGGCCGTCCCGCTCCGCTGCGCTTCCAGACACAACACGGCGTACAGTTCGTCGGCCGGGTATTGCACGTAAACGCCTTGATCGGCCTCGGCGCCCGCGGGAATCCAGTATTGCCGATGCAGCCCCATCGCGTGGTCGATGCGCAGCGCCCCGGCGTATTGCATCTGCGCGCGGATGCAGTCGATGAAGTAGCTGTGGCCGGCCTCGCGCTGCGCGATCGGGTTGAGCGGGGCGAAGCCCCAGTTCTGCCCCTTGCTGAAAAAACGGTCGGGCGGCGCGCCTCCGGTAACGCCGTCGGCAAACGACCGCGGATGCTCCGCCAAGCGGTCGAAGCCCCGCGGATGAACGCCGAGCGGTAGATCGAGATACAGCCCGGCGCCGCCGGCCCGCGCCGTTTCGGCGATGCCGCGCAACTGCCGCCGCATGGCCCATTGGGCGTAGGCGTGGTAGCGGAAGGGGTCGCCGCCGCCACCGCCCGCTTCCCGCTCGACGCCCGCGCGGAAAGCGGCGTAACGCCGCAGCGCGGGGTCGTTTTCGAGCGCCTGCTCGTATTCGCCGAGCCGCTCCCCGGCGAGCGATTGGGCAAGCAGCTCGATCGTTTTCCGCTTGACGGCCCCGACCGCCCGGAAATCGACGCGCCGCGCCTGACGCGACTGCGCAACCACGCCGCGCGCTTCAGCAGAGGCAAGATACGCCTGCGCCGCGGAGCACGGCGGCCACTCCGGCAAGCGCCGCGGGTCGAGGTGCGACTCGTTCCAGAACAGGCGGCTGACCGGAGTATAAGGGCTGGGATTGTCCGGAAACGCCGCCAACAGGGGAAGGATGCCCGCCAGGCCGCCGCCGAGGCCGTGGACCCAATCGAGCAGCGCGGCGAGGTCGCCCAGGTCGCCCGCGCCGAGCGAGCGCTCGCTGTGCAGCGCGTACAGCGGCAGAAAAACGCCCCAGGTTTTCTTGAGAGCCGGCGCGGCGCGCGGCGCGCGCAGCACGCGGGCGCTCCACGTCTGCCGCCCGGCCGTGACGTGCAGCGTATGGCGGCCCGCGGGAACGTCCGCCCCCGCGGTTACCCGCAAAACGCGGTAGTCGGCGCCATGCATCCGCGCCGCGCGCTCGACGCGCGGCCCGCCGGCCGCCGCGGCCCACGACAGGGTTTCGCCGTTTTCGAGCTCGAGCGCGCAGTCCAGCGGCGTCTCGGCCAAACGGCGCGGCAGGCGCGCGCGGAAACCGAAGGGGCCGGGCGCCCACGAAACGACGACCGGCGGCAGCGCCCGCCGCCAATGAGCTTCGCGGCAGGCCGCCGACGCCTGCTCGGCGCCGCCGGGGCCGCGCAGCGGCGCGCCGAGCGCCTGCAGCGCGGCGGCGACCGATTCGTCCGGCGACTCGCGCCACCCGCGGAACCCGTCGCGGTAACGCGGCAGCACGCCGTAGGCCCGCGCCAAGCGGTGCAGCGGCTTGAGCGGCGCGCCGGCCCCCCTCATGCGCATGCCTCGGGCTGCTCGAACAGGGCCAGCGATCGCGGCGCAAGCGGATAAGCGCCGCCGTGCCGCGAGCCGCAAGCCGCATCGTCGGCGGTGTCGAGCAGCAATTCCCAGTCCGCCGCGCCGGGCAGCGCAAACGAAACCGCCTCCGCCGCCGGGTTCAGCAGCGCCAGAAGCGCCGGCGCCTGCGCGTTGCCGGCAATGCGCGCGCCGAAACAGCGCCGGCTGCGATCCCGCCAATCCGCGGAGCGCATCTGCCCGTCCGGCCTGAGCCAGAGAATATCTTTCGCCGGACACGGCGGCTCGGGCTCCCCGCGGAAAAAAGCCGCGCGGCGCAGGGTCGGGAACCGCTTGCGCAGCGCAATCAGCCGGGCCGTGAACGCGCAGAGCGCCCCGCCGTCGGCATCAAGACCCCAATCGAGCCAGGAAATCGCATTGTCCTGACAATAGGCGTTGTTGTTGCCCTGCTGCGTTCTGCCGATCTCGTCCCCCGCCAACAGCATCGGAACGCCCTGCGAAAGCAGCAGCGAGGCCGTCAGATTGCGCTGCTGCCGCCGGCGGAGCGCGCGCACCGCTTCGTCGTCCGTCGGGCCTTCCACGCCGTGGTTCCAACTGTGATTCGAGCGTTCGCCGTCGCGTCCGTCCTCGCCGTTGCCTTCGTTGCGCCGTTCGTTGTACGACACGAGATCGGCCAGGGTGAAGCCGTCGTGGGCGGTGATCAGGTTGATGCCGGCTTGCGGCGTCCGGCCGCGGCGTTCGAAAAGATCGCTGCTGCCGGCGAGGCGCATGCCCATCCTGCCCGCCTCGGCGTCCCCCAGCCAGAAACGGCGCGCGTCGTCGCGGAACCACGAGTTCCACTCCGCCCAGCCGCTGGGGAACCGGCCCAACCGGTAGCCGCCGGGACCCAGATCCCACGGCTCCGCGATCAGCTTCACCCGGCGCAGCACGGGGTCTTGGGAAACGGCCATGAAAAACGGCGCCCAGCGCTTGAATCCGCTCGGCGTGCGGCCGAGACTCGCCGCCAGGTCGAAGCGGAAGCCGTCCACGTGCATTTCCTCGACCCAGTAGCGCAGGCTGTCCATCACCAGCCGCAGCGCCGCCGGATGATTGATGTTCAGCGAGTTGCCGCAACCCGAGTAGTCGAGATATTCGCGGCGGTCGGCGGCAAGGCGGTAGTAGCAGGCGTTGTCGATGCCGCGCAGCGAAAGCGGCGGGGCGTCGGGGCCGCCTTCGCCGGTGTGGTTATAAACCACGTCGAGAATGATTTCGATGCCCGCCCGGTGCAGCGCGCGCACCATGCTCTTGAACTCATCGACCACCCCTTGCGGCTCCGCGGCGGCGGCGTAAGAGGGCTCCGGGGCGAACCAGGCCAACGGCTGGTAGCCCCAGTAGTTGGTCAGGCCGAGCCGTTCGAGGCGGTAATCGTCCACGTGATGCTGCACCGGCAGCAACTCGACGGCGGTCACGCCCAGCTTGAGCAGATGCTCCACCGAAGCCGGCGCGGCGAGGCCGGCGTAAGTTCCGCGCAGCGGCGCGCGTACGGCGGGATTGCGCATCGAAAAGCCGCGCGCGTGCAACTCGTAGATGACGGTATCGCGCCAAGGCGTGTTCGGCGGCCTGTCGTCCTGCCAGTCGAAGCGCGGGTCGATGACCGCGCCCAGCGGAGCCTGCCAGTCGGCGGGGTATGCGCCGCCGCTCGGCGCGGCCGCCGCCCAACGCGCCGGGCGGCCGATCGCCCGGGCACAGGGGTCGAGCAGAATGTTGCCGGGGTTGAAAAGCAGGCCGCTTTCCGGTCGGTTGGGGCCGTGTACGCGGTAGCCGTAGAGTTGCCCCGGAGCGATGCCCGCGAGATGCGTGCGCCAGACGCCGCCGGGGCCTCGCGTCAAGTCGAAAGCCGCGGACTCTTGCGCGTCGCCGGGCGAATCGAAAAAACAGAGGGTAACCCGCTCGGCGTTTTCCGAAAACAAGGCGAACTCGGCCGGGGCGGCTTCGCCGGCGTTGGGCGGGGATTCCAAAGAAGATATTTTTGACACGCCGGCTGCGCTGCTGTCAAACTGAAGACAGGCGCGGGCTTCTGCGCCTGCCCCCGTTACAGAATCGACGATCGCCCGGCTCCGGGTTCGAGTCGGCCGCCTGCGCCGTTTGCCGCGCGGGGCGCGGGAAAAAAAGGAGGGCGCCATGAAATCCGCGGGAAACGCCGGCGAAGCCCCGGTCGAGATCGTTCACGTCGCCCGCGAATGCGCCGGCGCGGCCGTCGCCGGGGGCGTAGGCGACGTCGTCTTGCAGTTGGCGGCGCAGTGCGTCCGGCAGGGCTTCGACACGACGATCGTCATCCCCTGCTACGGCCCCTTCCGCGAGGAATCGCTCGAGCGCATGGGCGCGCGTCTGACGCGCGCGCTGCCCGCTCCCGAAGCGCAGATCGTCCGCGAGGCGGTCGGAGATTTTCTGGTCGATATGGCCTACGCTGACGCGCCGACGCGGCGCGAGCGCGTCGGCGTGCATTCCATCGCCATTCGCGCCGGCGCGCGTCTGCGCCTGGCGCTGATCCGCGCCGAGCGCTTCGCAGGCAAAGACAAGCCCTACGTGTACAGCAGCCGCGAAGCGCAGGCGTTCGCCGCCCTCGACCCGGCCGCCGAGACGTTTTGCGGCGCCGAGCCGCCGCCGCGGGACGCGCCCATCGAAGAGGGCGCCGGGCATTACGACTACTTCGCCATGAACGTCCTGCTGCAGAAGGCCGCTCTGGAACTGGCCGAGCGCCTGGGCTTGCGCAACCCCGCGTTCCACTGCCACGACGCGCACACGGCGCTGCTGCCGATGCTGGCCAACAAATCGGAGGCGTACGCTTCGTTCGCCGGCAGCCGCTTTCTCGTCACGGCGCACAATTGCGGAACCGGCTACCGCCAGCGCTGCCATGATTTGCAGTACGTAGCGGCGGTCGCCGGCCTCGATCGGCGCGACGTCGAAGAGTGCGTCATCGAAGGCGAATTCGATCCGCTGGGCGCGGCCGGACTGTACGCCGACTATCTGACGACCGTCAGCGACGGCTACGCCTGGGAAGTGCAAGGCGCCTGGCTTTCGACCTCGGGAGGCGACAGCGAGGTCAGCGCTCTCTCGGAGTTCTTGGGGCGGAACAACATTACCATCCGCGGCATCACCAACGGCATCGCGCCCGACATCAAGGGTCCCGAGGCGCAGTGGGAAGCGCTGGAAATCGCCCGCCCGCAGAGCGCGTCGTTCGACTGGAAGCAGGAGTGCAAAGGCCGTTTCATCCATCAGGTTTCCCGCGACGGGTTCGCCGCGCGCTGGGGCATCGGGACGGAAAATCAATTCGGCGGCTTGCAGGCCATGCCCTCCGACGGCTGCCTGTTTTCGTTCGTGGGCCGCTGGACGGGGCAAAAGGGTGTCGATATCGTCGCCCGCGCCGCCGAGGAAATCCTGCGCATCCACGCCTCCGCCGGGCTTTGCGTGTTCGGCGAGGGCAACGAGCCGTTTCTGCTGCGCAACCTGAAAGCTCTGGTCGAGCGGTTCCCCGGCAGGGTCGTCGTGCTCAAGGGGTTCAGCGAGCGGCTGGCGGCCAACATTTACGCCGCGGGCGACTTCTTCCTGGTGCCTTCGCGCTTCGAGCCTTGCGGGCTGATCGACATGATCGCCCAGTTGAACGGCAACATTCCCATCGTCAATCAGGTCGGCGGCTTGGCCAAGGTGGCCGACGGCGTGACCGGCATCGGTTATTTCGCCACCAACGACCGCGAGAACCTGCGCGGGCTGGTCAACTCCATGCGGCGGGCGCTCTCGCTTTACGCCGCGCCGCGGGAACTGGCCGAAATGCAGCAGGCGGCGAACCGCGACGTGCGCGAGAATTACCGTTGGGAAACGGTCTTCTCGCGTTACGCGCCGCTGTACGGAATCGACGCCGAGGCGCTGCGGCCGCGCCAAGCGGAGCGGCAGCGTCCGCCCGCCCCGGCCGCCGCGAGCGCGGCCTGATCTCCCTTCCGCCACCGCCCGCCCCCGAAATACGACCCCGAAAACCAACCGAGAGATGAAACAACCGGAAACAGAAAACGCCGCGCCCGCGGCAACCGCGGCGCTTGCCGGCGCCGCGCAGAAAAACCCCGCCGCCGCAGCGCCCCGCGCCTTCGGCCCGGCCGACGGCACGACGGTCGGCTACCTGTCGATGGAAATCGGCCTGGAGAACGACTTGCCCACGTTTTCGGGCGGGCTGGGCATGCTTGCCGGCGATACGCTGCGCTCGGCGGCCGATCTGGGCATCCGCATGGTCGGCGTGACGCTGCTCTACCGCAAAGGCTACTTCCGCCAGTCGCTCGACGCCGCGGGCAACCAGAGCGAAAGCGCCGCCTCGTGGCGCCCGGAACTCCATCTCGACGAAATGGAGCCGCGCGTTGCCGTGCCGATCGAGGGGCGCACGGTCGTCCTGCGCGCTTGGCGGTACATGGTGCGCGGCGTCGGCGGCCACGTCGTCCCCGTTTACCTGCTCGACAGCGACGTCGAGCCGAACGCGCCGCTCGACCGCGAACTGACGCATTCGCTCTACGGCGGGGACGACCGCTACCGCCTCTGCCAGGAAGCGATCCTGGGCATCGGCGGCATGCAGATGCTGCGCGCGCTGGGCCGCGCCGACCTCGACGCCTACCACATGAACGAAGGCCACTCGGCGCTGCTCGCCCTCTACCTGCTCGAACAGCGGGAGGCGGCCAAGGGCGCCGCCGCCGACCGCGCGGACGTCGGGGCCGTGCGGCGGCGCTGCGTGTTCACCACGCACACCCCGGTGCCCGCCGGCCACGATTCCTTCCCCAAGCCGCTGGTCGAAAGCGTGCTGGGCGCCGAGCGGACGACCGCGTTGGCCGCCCTCGGCCTGCTCGAAAACGAAAAGCTGAACATGACCCACCTGGCCCTGAAATGCGCCAATTACGTCAACGGCGTCGCGCGCATCCACCAGGGCGTCTCGCAGGCCATGTTTCCCAACTACCGCATCCGCGCCGTCACCAACGGAGTCCACGCCGCAACCTGGACCGCCGCGCCCATGCGCCGCCTTTTCGACAAGCACGTCCCCGAGTGGCGGCTCGATAACGCCTACCTGCGCTATGCGGTCGATATTCCCATCGTCGAAATCGTCGAAGCGCACCGCGAAGCCAAGGCCGACCTGCTCGCGGCGGTCGGACGCAAAACCGGCGTCCGGCTCGACGACGGCGTATTCACGATCGGCTTCGCCCGGCGCGCCACCCCCTACAAGCGCGCCGACCTGCTCTTCCACAGTCTCGACAGGCTGCGTTGGATCGCGCAAAACATGGGGCCCATCCAGCTCGTTTACGGCGGCAAGGCCCACCCGCGGGACGAAGGCGGCAAGGAACTCATCCGCCGCGTCTTCGCCGCCGCCGGGGATCTCGGCGGGGCGGTGCGCCTGGTCTATGTCGAAGACTACGATATGCGCTGGGGACAGCTTCTGACGAGCGGCGTCGATCTGTGGCTCAACACGCCGGAAAAAACCCGCGAGGCATCGGGCACCAGCGGCATGAAGTCGGCGCTCAACGGCGTGCCCAGCCTGAGCGTTCTCGACGGCTGGTGGATCGAAGGCCACGTCGAGGGCGTCACCGGCTGGTCGGCGGCCAACCGCCGCAATGCGCCCGATGACGAAGGCTCGGTGGCGCACTCGCTGTACGGCAAGCTCGAGCGTCCGGTGATTCCCATGTTCTACGAACGCCCCAACGATTACGCAGCAGTGATGCGCTCGACAATCGCCCTCAACGGCTCGTTCTTCAATACGCACCGCATGGTGGCGCAGTATCTGTTCAACGCCTATTCGCAGCGCGCCAAGTCGCGGCAATGAACCGCGGCGAATGCCTTCAGGGAAGGCCTGAACAAGCAGGCAAAAAGCAGCGGGCGCAGCCGCAGGCAGGATATGGTAGGGTAAGGGGCGAAAATCCGTGGCTCGATTTCTTGTCGCTCTGATTGCCTTGGGGCTGCCGGCGGCCGGCGCCGCGGCGGAGCTCGACGCCGCGGCTCTGTTCGCCCGCGAAGTGCAGCCGCTGCTGGCGGCGAAGTGTTTCGCCTGCCACGGGCAAGGCCCGGTTCCGGCGCTCGGCGGACTCGATCTGACGACCCGCGAAGGGCTGCTGCGCGGCGGAAACTCGGGGCGCGCCGGCATCGCGCCGGGCGACGCGGCGGCGAGCGCCGTCGTCGAGGCCGTCTCTTGGGCCAACCCCAAGCTGCAAATGCCGCCCAAGCAGAACGATCGCCTGACCGAAGAGCAGATCGGCGGCATCCGCGCCTGGATCGACGCGGGCGCTCCCTGGCCCGACGACGCAGCGCTCGAACGCTACCGAAGCGAGCCGAGCGCGGACGGCGGCGTCCGCGCGGCCACCAGCGGCGGCCTCTCCGACGATTGGACCAACCGCCGCTACAAGCCGGAAGACCTGTGGGCGTTCCGGCCGGTGAAGCAACCGGACGTTCCAGATCGCCCCCGAACGGGCGGCGGCAACCCGATCGACGCCTTTCACCGGGCGAAGCTCGACGCGGCCGGCATCGCGCCCGCCGGGCCGGCGGACAAGCTGACGCTGCTGCGCCGGGCGAGCTACGACCTGACCGGACTGCCGCCGGACCCCGCCGAGGCGCGCGCCTTTCTCGAAGACGATTCGCCGGCGGCCTGGGAAGCGCTGATCGACCGCCTGCTGGCAAGCCCTCATTACGGCGAACAATGGGGCCGCCACTGGCTCGACGTCGCGCGCTACGCCGACACCGCGGGCAATTCCAACGACTACGAGCGCTCGAACGCCTGGCGCTACCGCGACTACGTGATCCGCTCGTTCAACGACGACAAGCCCTACGACCGTTTCGTTGTCGAGCAGATTGCCGGAGACGAGCTCGAGCCGGACAACCCGGAAATGCTCGTGGCGACCGGTTTTTTGCGCATGGGCCCGTGGGGTTCGGCCATGCTGCCCAAGAAAATCGCGCGCCAAGCCTATCTCGACGACGTGGTTCACAGCGTCGGCCAGACGTTTCTTTCGATGCCGCTGCGCTGCGCCAAGTGCCACGACCACAAGTTCGACCCGATCCCCACGCGCGACTATTACCGCTTCTACGCCGCGTTCGCGGCCACGCAGATCGCCGAGCGCCCGGCGGCGTTCAGCGAGAGGGAAAATCTGGCGCGGTTCGAGTCCGGGCGGCGGCGCGTCGAGAAGCTCAGGGATTTCGCAAGCGAGCGCAAAACCGCGCTGGACAACATGCTCGAAGACGCCGCGCGCCGCTGGTACGCCGAGCGGGGCAAGCCCTATGCGCCGAAAGCGGAGCGCGCCAAGCTGCCCGACGCGGAAAAGCCTCCCCGCCACTACGGATTCACGCACGTGGAAGAGGGGCGGCAAAAGGTGCGCATGCAGGACGAGTGGATCTGGACGCGCCGCCTCGAGCGCTACGAACCCCTGGCGCAGTCGGTATTCAACGGAGCGGACTACATTCCGGGCAACGGCCGCAAGCTGCGCATGCCGAAAGATATGGATCCGGAGTGGCGTCCGCAATCGGCGATTTTCGCCGGCGGCTCGGTTCACGCGCCGACCGAGCCGGTGACTCCGGGCGTGCTCAGCGCGGCCGGCCTGCCGGCGAACGCCGAGCCGGCGGGCGACCCCTACGCGCTGCCGACCGGCCTGGAAGGGCGCAGGCTGCAACTTGCCCGCTGGATCGCCGACCCGCGCAACCCGCTCTCGACCCGCTCGATCGTCAACCGGGTATGGGCGTACCATTTCGGCCGCGGCCTGGCCGCCAACCCCAACAATTTCGGCGCCGCCGGCGCCAAGCCGACCCATCCGCAACTGCTCGACTGGCTGACGGCCGACTTCACGGCGCACGGCTGGTCGATCAAGCGGCTGCACCGGCTGATCATGACTTCCGATCTCTATCGGCAATCGACCGAGCACGCCGAGGCGGAGCGTCTGCGCGAGCGCGATCCCGGCAACGCGCTGCTGGCGCGGTTCGAGCCGCGGCGGCTGGCTGCCGAGGAAATCCGCGACAGCATGCTGGCCGTTTCGGGAGAGTTGAACCGCGAAATCGGCGGCTTGCCGGCCATGCCGGAAATCAACATGGAAGCCGCCTTGCAGCCGCGCATGATCCAGTTTTCGATCGCGCCGGCGCATCAACCTTCGCCGACGCCCGAGGAGCGCAACCGCCGCTCGATCTACGCCTACCGCGTGCGCGGGCAGGCCGACCCCTTCCTCGACGTGCTCAACCAGCCCAACCCCAACGAATCGTGCGAGCGGCGCGACTCGGCCTCAGTAAGCCCGCAAGCGTTGACGATGATGAACTCCGACGCGGCGACCGACCGCTCGATCGCCTTCGCCCTGCGGCTCGAAGGGGAAGCCCCGACGCTGCGCGGGCGGATCGCCCGAGCGTTCCTGCTGGCCTACCAGCGCGAGCCCGACGCCGAAGAATTGCGCGCCATGCGCGGTTACGCGCGCGAGATGCAGGCGCATCACCGCGCCCGCGAGCCCGAGCCCGTACCCTATCCGACGCGCGTGCGGCGCTCTCTGGTCGAGGAGTTCAGCGGCAAGCCGTTCGATTACGAGGAACGGCTGCCGGTATTCGAAGACTACAAGGCCGACGTCAAGGCTTGGCAAGTCGGCCCGGAGACGCGGGCTCTGGCCGATCTGGGCCTGCTGCTTTTCAACAGCAACGAGTTCGTGTACGTTTATTAGGGGGCGCGAAATGCAGGGTATGACCAGCCGCCGCGAGCTTCTCTACGGACTGGGCGCTTCGCTGGGCGCAACGGCCTTCAGCGCGCTGCTGGCCGAGGAAGCCCGCGCGGCGGCGCCCGCCGGGCCGTTGGCGCCGAAAGCGCCGATGGTCGAGGCCAAGGCGAAGGCCTGCATCTTCATCGTTCTCGAAGGCGGCCCCGGGCACATGGACACCTTCGACCCCAAGCCCAAGCTCAACGATCTGCACCTGACCGAGTCGGTGCGCGACCCGAACCAGGTGCTGGTCGAGGTCAAGGCGAAAACCTACTACGTGGGCAGCCCGTTCGGCTTCCGCAAGGCGGGCAAGTCGGGCATCGAGATGTGCGACCGCTTCCAGCATATGGCCGATGCCGCGGTCGCCGACGAGCTTTGCATCTACCGCGGCTGCCAAGCGCAATCGGTCAACCATCCGGACGCGCTGTACCACCTGAACACCGGTTCGACGCTGGGCGGCGATCCGGCGGTCGGCGCCTGGGTGAACTACGGCCTGGGAACGCTGAACCGCAACCTGCCGGGCTACGTGGTGATGACCGAACTGGCCTATCCGCAGGGCGGCGCGGGCAACTGGTCGAACGGTTTTCTGCCGGCGCACTACCAGGGCACGACGCTGCGCGCTTCGGGTTCGCCGATACTCGATCTCGAGCCGCCCAAGTGGAAAACGCGCGAACAGCAGCGCCGCGGCCTCGACGCGCTGGCCGCGCTCAACCGCAAACACGCCGCGAGGCGCCCGTCCCACGGCGGCGCGCTGGCCGCGCGCATGGAAAACTACGAGCTGGCCTTCCGCATGCAGAGCGAGGTTCCGGGCATCGTCGATCTCGGCTCGGAAGGGGAAAGAACGAAAGAGGCTTACGGCCTGGACCGGGATGAGACGCGGGCCTTCGGGCGGCAGTGCCTGCTGGCGCGGCGGCTGGTCGAGAAAGGCGTCCGCTTCGTACAGATTTTCTCCGGCGGCTGGGACAGCCACGACTTTCTGGAGAGGAACCACTCGGCGCGCATCGCCAGCATCGACAAGCCGCTCGCCGCGCTGATCCGCGATCTGAAGGCGCGCGGCATGCTCGATGAAACGCTGGTTGTCTGTTCGGGCGAGTTCGGGCGCACTCCCGACAACAACCGGCGCGGCGGCGTCAACCCCAACGGCCGCGCGCACAACGCCGATGCGATGGTCGTGGTCATGGCCGGCGGCGGCGCGCCCGCGGGCGCGGTGGTCGGCGCGACGGACGAAACCGGCAACCGCGCCGTCGAAGTCGTCCACCCGCTGCGCGACCTGCACGTCACCTTGCTGCGCCTGCTCGGCCTCGACGACAACAAGCTGACCTATTTCCACGGCGGCCGCTTCAAGCAACTCTCGCAGGTCGGCGGGCAGATCATCCCCGAACTGATCGCGTAGCCGCCCGCGGCTGCGGAAGCCCGATTGCCGCGCCGGCGGGTCAGGCGGCTTGGCCGCGGATGCGGTCGGCAAGACTGCCGCGCAGCGTTTTCACGGCGCGGTTCAGGCGCGTGCTGACGTTGGACCTGGATGTATGCAGCCGGTCGGCGGCCTGACCGGTGGAAAGCCCCTCGCCGTAGCGCAGCGCGATGACTTCGCGGTACATCGGCGACAGTTCGCCGACCGCGGCGTCGAGCAGGCGGTACAACCGTTCCCGCCGGGCGGCTTCGTCCGCGTCAAGGACAGGGGCTTCGGGGGCATCGGCCGGCCGGGAGTCAGTAAACTCGACGGTATCGGAACTCGGCCAAGTGTCTTTGGCGCAGTTGGAGACGATGACGCGCACCCAAGCGCAGGCCGGGCGGGGGGCGCCGCGGTAAGACCCGAGTTTCCGCCAGACCTTGATCCAGCTTTTCTGCAAAGCCTCTTCGGCGCGGGCGTCATCGCCGGCGATGATCCTGGCAAGACGCAGGAAACGCTTGGTGCAGCAGGCGATCCAGGCTTCCCAGTCGCGATTGAGCAGGGGGCAGCCGCAGGCGGCGCATTCGGCGGCGGAAGGCTGAAGAACAACAAGCTCAGGAATACGGTCTTCGCCCTGTTTCCCTTGGAGCTTGCCGGCCATGAGAGCCTCTCCGCGCTGCGTCCGTATGATACTACGGACTCCTTGCCGGAGGCAAGGGCGCGGCTCGCAGCCGCCGGTAGGCGTCAGAGCCCTTGAGCGGTCCGCTGTCCATGGCGTGGTCCCACGGCGTTTGACCCAATCTGTCCCTCGCATCGGGGTCCGCCCCGGCATCCAGCAACGCCTCGATGACGGCGGCGTTCCTGTTGCCGGCCGCTGCCCGATGCAGAGGCGTTGCGCCGTCAAGCCCGTGCCGCGCGTTGGGGTCCGCTCCGGCGTCCAGGAGAGCGGCAATGACCGCGAGATTCTCGTTGATCATGGCCGCGCCGTGCAGTGGCGTTCGGTTGTACTTGTCCCGCGCCTTCGGGTTCGCCCCGGCTTTCAGAAGCAAATTCGTCATGTCGGAATTCCGGTTGGACATGGCTGCATAATGCAAGGGAGTCCGGCTGTACTTGTCTCTTGCATGCAGATCCGCGCCGGCTTCCAGAAGCGCGGCGGCAACGGCAGGGTCGCCGTTGAACCAGACCGCATGATGCAGGGGCGTTCGTCCGTACCGGTTCCGCGCCTCGATGTCCGCGCCGGATTGGAGGCAGGCGGCCACGTCTCCGGCCGTTGCCGCCTCGGAGTAACCCCTGGAATTCCAGTCCTTGCAATCGGCCGCCGGCAACGGAGGCACCGGGACCGTCAGGCAAAAAACGAGGGCCGCGGCGCTGCGCATTGTGAATCGTTCTTTCCTGGCTTTAATTATTCGTCGCAGCTTGCGCACTCCTCTCCAGAAAGTTTTTCTCTGATTTTCCGCCTGAATTCGGCAACCTCCGGGGCGTCATCGTCAAAATCGAAGTGCCGTTTCCAGGCGGACACCGTTTGCTCCTCGATCTCCTGCGGCGTCGGTTTGTCTCCTTTGCGGCTCATGCTCCGCGCCTGCATCTGCACATCTTTTGAGAACTTACCCAATTGGGGCAGGTATTCAACAATTGCCAACTCGTGAGGCGAACTGCCGTAAACGCCCCCCGCCTCTCGGATCGCGGCGGCGGCGCCGGCGTTGCCGAGCATCTCGGCCAAGGCGAGCGCCGACACTCCGGCTTGCGTGATTTGATTCGGGTCGGCGCCGCCGGCCAGCAAAGTCTCGACAAGCGCCTCCGAACCGCCCACGACAGCCTTGGTTAACGGCGTGATCCCGTTGCTGTCTTTTCGCGACGGGTCTGCTCCGTACTGCAGAAGCGCCTTGACGTTCCCGTACGCCGTTGTGTTTCCCGGTCGTCCGGCGGACGTGATCGCGGAATGCAGCGGGGTGCGGCCGGCGGCGTCGGCTGCGTTCGGATTCGCGCCGGTCTGTAGCAGCGCCTTGAGCGCCTCGCGATCGCTGCGGATGGCGGCCTTGTGCAGTTCGGACCTGCTTTCGAGCAGTTCCGCAAGCGCCTCGCGGTCGGCCTTGAGAGCGGCTCCGTCCGCCGCCTGGGTTTCCCTGTGCGCCAATCTCTGGCTGTCGGCGGTCCATGCGGCCAACAGAACTATCGGCAGCGCGGCAGCCCAATGCGCTCCCTTTCGTTTTCGCATCGTGTTTCTCCTTTCCCGAGGAATCCCGCCGTCCATGTTGTCCGCCTTCGTCCCTTTACTCTAAAGACTGGCGAAACGGCCAACCATCACAGAATTTTTCGGTTTTATGTGCTATTTCATACATTCGACGCCGCGGCGCTTCCCGGCAAGCGGGCGGGCATTCAGCGGCGTCCGATGAGCCGCTGGTGGTCTTGCAGGATGCAGCGGTCCATGACGACGGTCTTGCCCGCCGCGGCGAGCAGCCGCGCCGCGTTTTCGTCCGTTACGCCGAGTTGCATCCAGACGGTTCCGGCGCGGCTGCGGATTGCCGCTTCCGCCGCCTCGCCGACGAGTTCGGCGCGGCGGAACACGTTGACGATATCGAACTCCGCTGGCGCGGCGTCGAGTGAAGGCCAGGCGCGCTCGCCGAGCGCTTCGCGGATATGCGGGTTGATGGGGATAATGCGGTAGCCCCGGCGCTGCATGTAGCGGCTGACGTCATGGCTGGGGCGCCAAGGCTTGTCGGACAGGCCGACCACGGCGATGGTCTTCGCCGAACGGAGAATGGCGCGCAAGGCTTCGTCGGAGGGGTTGGTCACGGCAGCAAGGTCGTCCCCGCGTCTTCGCCGGCCAGAATGCGGGAAAGGATTTCGGGCTCGGCGCCGGCGGCGATCGAAATGCGCGCGATGCCGCCGGAGGCGGCGGTCATGGCCGCGCGCAGCTTGGCTTCCATCCCTCCCTGCGCGGCGCCGGAGGCGATCAACTCTTCCGCCCGGGCGCAGGTCAGCCTGGGGATGCGAGCCTGCCGTGCGTCGAGTACGCCGCCGACGTCCGTCAGGAAAATCAAGCGGTCGGCGGCGAAGCCGCGGGCGCAAGCCGCGGCCATCTGATCGGCGTTGACGTTGAAGACCGCCCCGTTATCGCCGCCGGCGATGCAGGCGATCGCCGGCAGATAGCCCTGCCCGGTCAGCAGATCGAGCAGCGAAGCGTCCACGCTTGCGACTTGGCCGACGGCGCCCAGTTCGGGGTCCATCCGCACGGCGCGGGCGATGCCGGCGTCGATGCCGGTCAGTCCGACGGCCCGCGCACCGGCCTTTTGCAGCGCAGCGACCAAGCGGCTGTTCACCGAACCGGCCAAGACGCGCAGAACGGCGTCGAGCGTTTCCGGCGGCGTCACCCGCAAGCCGTTGCGGAACTCGCTTTCGTGGTCGAGATTGGCGAGATAGCGGCTCAGCCGCTTGCCGCCGCCGTGAACGACGGCTACCCGCCGGCCGGCGGCCGCGAGGGACTGCAACTGCGCCGCGAGCGCGTCGAGGCTTTCCTCGGACTCCAGCAGGGTCCCGCCGATCTTGACCAGCAGTTTCATGGTTTGCCCGCCTTTGCCTGAAGCAGCGCGGTCGTCTCCCCGCAGCCGAGCAGCAGGTTCATGTTCTGCACGGCTTGGCCGGCCGCGCCTTTCACCAGGTTGTCGATGGCGGCGGCGATGGTTACCCGCCGCGTGCCGGGATCGACGGCGATGCCGATATCGCAAAAGTTCGTATGCCGCACTTGCGCCAGATCGGGCAGGCGGCCTTCGGGGTACAGCCGCACGAAAGGCTCGTCCCGGTAGTATTTCTCGTACACCGCGGTCAGGTCGGCGTGGGTCATCTGCTGCGCCGCGCGCACATAGATCGTTTCCAGAATGCCGCGGTGCAGCGGCAGCAACTGGGCGGTGAAGCTCAGTTCGTGTTCCTCGACGTCCGAGGTCAGCAGCACTTCGGGAACATGGCGGTGGAAAAGTACGCCGTAGGCCGAGAAGTTGTCGGTCACTTCGCAGAAGTGCGTCTTGAGCGAGGGTTTGCGCCCGGCGCCGCTGACTCCCGATTTGGCGTCGCAGACCACGCCCGCCGCGCGGTCGAGCACGGCTTCGACGATCAGCGGGCGCAGCGCCAAGTTGGCGGCGGTCGGGTAGCAGCCCGGGTTGGCCACCAGACGGGCGACCTTGACGACTTGCCGAAAGTACTCCGGCAGGCCGTACACGGCCTCGGTCAAAAGGTCGGGGCGGGGATGCTCGACCTTGTACCAGCGCTCGTAATTGTTGCGCGTGCGCAGGCGAAAGGCGGCGCTGAGGTCGATGCACTTGAGGCCGGCGTCGAGCACCATCGGCGCGCTTTCCAACGAGACTTCGAGCGAAGTCGCCAGGAAAACCAGCACGGCGCCGGAATCGCGCAAGCCTTGCGGGGTGAAAGGGAAGCGGGGCGTCGTCTCGCCGAAGGGAAGCTCGGCGTCGGAAACGGGCCGGTGCTCCAGCAGCACGGGGCGCACGCGCGGATGCGGCTTGAGGATGCGCAGCAGCTCCTGCCCGCTGTAACCGGTAAACCCGGCAATACCGACCGGCAAGCGTTCGTTCATCGAATCTTCGATCATACAAGCACGGCGCGGAGCGGCGGTCAGGCCGCCAAGCCGATGCGCCGCATCAGGGCTTCAGCGTCGGAGCCGCGCCCCATGAACGCCCGGAACAGTTTTTCCGGGGGTTCGCTGTCGCCTTTGGCCAAGACGTTTTCGCGGAACTCGCGGCCGACCCGCGGATTGAAAATGCCTTCCGCGGCGAAGCGGGTGAAAGCGTCGGCGTCAAGCACTTCCGACCATTTGTAGGAATAGTAGCCCGCGCCGTAACCGACCGGATCGGCGAACAGATGGGTGAAGCCGGCGATCATGGCGTGATCGGCAGGCAACGGCGCCGGCGCGAACGCCTGCGCGATTTCCCAGGCATAGACCAGCGCATCGCCGTCGCGCCGCGGGTCGTAGCGCATATGCAGGGCCAGATCGACCGTGCCGAAACCCAACTGCCGCATCTGAGCGTTGGCGGCGCGGAAATTCCTGGCTCGGCGCATTTTCTCGAAGAGAGCTTGCGGAATCGCCTCGCCGGTCTCGTAGTGGCGGGCGAAGAGGTCGAGGGCTTCCCGCTCCCAGCACCAGTTTTCCATGATCTGCGAGGGCAACTCGACCCAATCCCAGGCTACCCGCGTTCCGGCCAGGCTCTTGATTTCGACGCGGCTCAGCAAGTGGTGCAGCAAATGGCCGAACTCGTGAAAGATCGTTTCGACTTCGCGGTGCGTCAGCAGAGCCGGCTTGCCGCCCACGGGCGGCGTGAGGTTGCCGCAGTTCAAGCCCAGATGCGGCGTGAAGCCCCCGCCGCGCGGCTCGCCGGTCAGAAACGCATTCATCCATGCGCCGCCGCGCTTGTTCTCGCGCGGGAAGTAGTCGGCGTAAAACGAACCGAGCAGCGAGCCGTCGGCGTCGGAAACCGTGTAGTAATCGATGCTCGGGTCCCAGACCGGAACGCCGGATTGCTTTTCCACGCGGATGCCGAAGAGCCGCCCGGCAATCTCGAACAGTCCCTTGAGCACGCCTTCGTAGGGGAAATAGGGGCGTAACTCTTCTTCGTCGAAATCGTATTGCGCCTGCCGCATCTTTTCCGCGTAATAGGCCGTGTCCCAAGGGTCGAGGCGCTTGCCGGCGAATGCGCGCAACGCCTCGTTTTCGCGCTCGAAGGCCGCCCGCGTGCGCTCGGTCAGGCCGCGCACGAACTCGTCGGCCTGCGCGCCGTTTTTGGCCATGCGGTTTTCGAGCGTGAGATCGGCGAAATCGGCGTAACCGAGCAACTGCGCCTTTTCCTTGCGCAGGTCGAGGACGGCGGCAATGTTCGCGCGGTTGTCGAACTCGCCGCCGGCGGCCCGCGTTGCGTAGGCGCGATAGACTTTCTCGCGCGCCGCCGCATCGTCGAGATAGGTCATCACCGCCGTATAACTGGGCGCCTGGAGCGTGAACCGCCATCCCCCGCGCCCCTTGCTCTCGGCGCTTTGCCGCGCGGCGTCTCTGGCGCTGGGCGGCAGCCCGGCCAAGCCGGTCTCGTCGTCGATGTAGTGCTCGAAGGCGTTGGTCGCATCGAGCACGTTTTCGGCAAAGCTCGTCGTGCGCCGCGCCAGGGCGACGTTGATTTCGGTCAGCCGCTTTTTGCCGGCCTCGTCGAGATCGGCGCCGGCCCGCCGGAACTCGTCGATCGTCTGCTTGAGAAACCGCGCGCGCACGGGGCCGAGCGCCGCCGCCTCTTCGGTTGCGGCGAAAGCGCGGATGCGCCGCCAAAGCCCCTCGTGCAGCGGAATGCCGGAATAGAACGCGCTGACTTTCGGCTGGACCCGGTTGTGCGCCTCGCGCAGTTGCGGGTAGGTAGCGGCGCTTTCGAGATGGCCGACGACGGTCATGGCGTATTCGAGCCTCTCGGTTGCTTTTTCCAGGGCGAGCAGCGTGTTGGCGAACGTAGGCGGCGCGTCGGACGCGGCAAGCGCATCGACCGCCGCCTGCGCGCCGGCCAGCAACTCATCGACCGCCGGCTCGACGTGCTCGGCCCGAATGCGGTCGAACGGAATGCGGAAGTCGATGGAAACGAGAGGATTCGACATGACGGAGGAATTTTCAGAATATCAACGATGCGGAAGAGGAAACGGGCCCCAAGTGCTTGACGGTTTGCGGGGCGGTCAAGCCAAACTGTTGTAGATGGGTTCCGTTCCGTTTACCAAAGCCCACGCCGACGGCAACGATTTTCTGATTGTCGAGCGGCGCGACCTGGAGGCGGCCGGCATCGGCGAGGCCGCGCTGCCGGATTTCGCCAAGCGGATTTGCCGGCGGCATTTCGGCGTCGGCGCCGACGGGCTCGAGGTGGTTGGCGAGAGCGCCGACGCCGACGCGGAACTCCGTCTATGGAACGCTGACGGCGGGGCTGCCGAGATTTCCGGCAATGGAACGCGCTGCGCCGCGGCGTATCTGACGGCGGCGCAGCGCGTCGGCGGGCGGTTGTCGCTGGCTACCGGCGCCGGCGTGAAACGCCTGGAGCTGCTGCGCAACAGCCACCCCGAGTATGCGTTCAAGATGGACATGGGCGCGCCGGTCTGCGAAGACGCCGCCGCCGCGCTGGACATGGAAGGCAGCCGGTGGACAGCCGTACTGGTCAACGCGGGCAACCCGCAATGCGTGCGGAACGGCGAAACGCCGCAGGAGACCTGCCGCGACGGCTGCATCGTGAACTGCATCCTCGACGCCGGCTACGAATCAATGCGCACGGGCAAATGGATGCGCGCCGCAAGCTGAGCTTGCCGGGGCTCATTCCTCTTGCGCCCGCGGTTGCTGCGCCACCATGACGCGGTCGAGCATGATGTGGCCCCAAGCGCCGCTCTCATTGTCGAAAAGCTCAAGCTGCAAGAGCATGCCGGCAACCGCGTCGAGGGAATAAACGACCTGCTCGAACTGTTCGCTGTTTTTGCCGCGCCAGACCGCGGCTTCTTCGCCGTTGGCAAGCAGGCGCAGCCCCACGCCGCCGCCCCGGCCGCCGGCAAGCAGAAAAACAAGCTGCTGACCGGGGTCGGCGGCAAACTCCGGCGAGAGCGCGCGGCCGACGGGTTCGTCGCCCCTATCGGGATGAAAGCTCGTCAGGAATCCCGGGCCGGCATTGCCTTCGATCGATAGTTGGCCTCTGTAATGCTCGTGGTCCGCATGGTTGGCAAGGGCTTCGCCTTCCAGCTTCCAGCCGTCCAAACCGCCCTCGAAGTCTCCGAGAAGAAGCAGCCTGTGGCGTCCGAAGAAAAACCAGTCGCCTATCCGATCCGAAAGCTGGTAAGCCTGCGGGGCGAAATAATTTGTTATTTGTTTGCTTTGTCCCTGACGATACACAACAAGGCAATCGGCTTGCAAGTATTTCTGAAATATCTCTTGGGAATTTTCAGAAATATTGAAATCCCCCTGTATCTGCTCAAAGAAAACAACGTTCTCATTTTTCCCGATAGCCTGAAAATATTTTTCCGATACTCCGATGGCGCCGATACTGGAGCAGGTCTTCATGTATTGAACATTCCGCTCGAAGAAAGAGCCTGCCAAAGACGGCATTCCGTAAACGAGGCTGCCGGACGCCCATGCAAAAGCCAATGCCGCGCACAGGGAACACGCTCTGAATACCTTCAAGTTCTTCAATTCCCTGCAAAAAAATCCGACTCCCAAGGCGGAAATGAAACTCATGGCGGCATAAACGGAGGCAAAATTCCGAGGCAAATAAACCGCCGAATTCACGAGTGAAAGAATTACAAAAATAATGATTGCAGCCAAAGCATAGACGGGCGCGAGCCGCCTTCGCGGAGATTTCGCAAGCCATACCAGGCTCATCGAGAAGAGAACAAAAATGAAATGCCCGTAATGCTCGAAAACCCTGAAAAGAAATTCCAGTCCTCCTTTCTCTGTAACCACCTCTCCGGTCTTGTAGTGATAGATGTTGGCCAAAGTTTCATTGATAAAAGAAAAAATGGATTCCGAGGGCAGATTGATTAATACAAGAAACACCAACGCAAACAACAAATACGCTTCGATGAGGAAATTGGCTTTGCGGCGGCTTCGGCCATATGCGCCGGTAATCATATAAACGAATGCCGGAACAACGATCAATATGCCCGTCAGCTTGGCGGACAATGCGGCCGCCGATAAAATTCCAAGATAGGCTCCAGTGCGGTGCGTCGGCGTCCCGGAGCGGAGACAGAGAAATGCAGCGATATTGAAAATCAGGAACAATGCGGTCTCGGAATAAAAAAACCGGAACTGCCAAAAAACAAGCTGGCTGGATAATATCAATGCCCCATAGGAAGCAGCAGCAGCAAACCCGAACAGATTGAACAAGCGCCATAGAACCATGCAGAAAGAAAAAATGGTTATGATTCCAAGTGTCAGCCTCATGGAAAAAACGTAATCCTGGATATTCGGATCGTAACGAATTTCCTCCGTGCTTTCGAATTTATCCCGCAGATAATACCCTCCGGGGTATTCCCATCCCGTCAGATGGATTTCACCTCCCATGCGGCTGTTCATGTAATAAATTCCAACGGGATAAAGAAGCCTTACGAGCCACCTGTTTGTTTCGCCGACCCGCGCGGTGGAAACAGATCTTTCCAAAGGGCTCAGATGTTCCGTCCCGGAAATCAGCGTATGCGCTTCATCCGTTATGCCGACGTCTTTACTTATATAGAAACTGGTTATGTTGAAAATCCGCGCCGAAGATGCCGCAAAAAACACAAGCAACAGAAAAATTCCCGCATAACGTGAATGCGCGCATGCATCCGCCGCGGTTTTCGATAATTCCAACAAATGCCTGAAGTTGCGTTTCACTTGCATTACGGATGAATCCCGGATTCCCAAATGGCCGGACCGCCTTTCCCCTGTCCGGTCAACTCAATCGGGGCGCCGTGCGTATTTTGCCCGATCGGAACGTCATCATAGCATTTTGGCTGCATTTGTCGGCTGCGCGCAAATCGATTCTGACGGAAACGCCGTCGGAGCGAACGAAGACCGGGGCGAACGGCCGGACCGAGATGGGGCTGCGGGCAGAGGCGAAGTGCGTTCATCATGAGATGCAACCGGAACTCTTCCAAAGATCGGGTCGCTTCGTACAAACGGCTTCGGGGCGAATGCGAAGCTCGGAGAGCCGCTCCGCCATGGCCGGGATTTCGGCATCCGCGCCGCGCCCCTGCAATTCCGGCGAGACCAGACAGAGCTTGAAGCCGGCGCATTCCAGCCGCAGAGCTTCGCGGCGCGTCAGAGGGAAGCGGGTGAAGCAGTCCACCCAAACCCAGTCGACCCGTCCGGCCAGGGTCAGCGCTGTCTCAACGGATTCGAACTCGGAAATGCGCACGGCGCAGCGGCGCTCGCCCGCTCGGGCGCATTGTATGAGCGCGGGAAAGGACTGGTCGAGAAAAAACCAGTCTTCGACGCTCTTCGCCCGCAGCAGAGCGGCCACAGGCTTTTCCAGCCCTTCTTCCTTGACGTTGACGATCAACGTTCCATGTCGATAAGCGTCCAGCCAGCTTTCAAAATTCTCGGCAGTCTCGAAGGGGTCGTGATGAAGGGAAAGCCTGCCCCCGGTGCTGCGGATATCGATTTCGACGCCGTACTCGCGCGGGGTCGCATCGAGATCGGCGAGGGCATTGCGGCGGTGAACGATCAGTCTCACGACGATTTCAGGTCCTTTCGCAACCGGAAGCTGAAAGCCGCTGTGCGGCGTATGAATTTCCATTTGGACCGCCAATCGACGTTCCAGTGCGAAACGCCGTGGGCGCGGCGTCCAAAACGAACCGGGAAACGGCGGATGCGCAGACCCGCGGCATGAGCTTGGCGGTAAGCATACAGATCGAGCGAGAAGTCGTCCGGGGGCGCTTGCCACGTTTCGAAAAATTCGCGGCAGAACATCGTCGGCTGGGCATTGATATCTCGCATCGGCCGAGCAAGCAGAAGCGTCTCGAATACGCTCATGCCCGCCGTGAAAACGGCATCCGTCAGAGGACGGCCGCGGCGGCGGCCCTTGACGAAGATGCCGCGGCCGTGCCGGCGAAACAGTTCGAGGCCGCGCAAGGCGTCCTGGGGATCCGTCTGCATGTCGGCATGCGTCCAGCCCAGAATGCCGCCGCCGGCCGCTGCCAAGCCGGCCAGAATGCCGCCGCCGTAGCCTCGATTCTTTGCGGCGCGCACACTGCGGCAGCCGGGATATTTCGGCAACAGCGTCTGCAAGACCGCCGGGGTGTCGTCTGTTGAACCGTTATCGACCAGAATAACCTCCGCGCCGGCGCCGCGTGTCAGACCGCCGCAGCGTTCGAGCAGCAACGGCAGGTTGGGAGCCTCATTATAACAAGGGATCACGAGCGAAAATTCATGCGGATTCATAAGGCGCTTGCGACACGACAAAAACGACGCCGCCCATGCCGTAGGCGAACACCTGCCTGACCTTGATCCGGTTGACGGCGGCGAACTCGGCAAAAGCGCGGCGGACGCCTCTGTCTTCGCGGCCTCGATAGGCGAAATAATCATCGAGCATGAGGAACGTGCCCTGTTGAATCGTTTGGCGGCAAAAGGCCAGCGCTTGACTGGCGCTGCCGAACATATCGGTGTCGATAAAAATAATGCGGGCTTTTTCGATTCCGTATTTCCGCGGCCCATGCTGCAGCGACTCGCTGAAGAAGCCGGGGATCAACCGAAACGCAAAGCCCTTTGCGGCGCGGCGAACCCGGCGCTCGACCTGCGGCAGGTTGACGTCGAAATTCCCGTCATTATAAAAAGGATGCCTGTCTTCTTCCTGCACGGCGCCGAATCCGGCGAACGAATCGAAACCGTAGAACTTCACGGCGGCGATATGCGGATGGAGTTTGGCCAATTTCCGGCAGCAGCGGATCGCATGGCAAAACGAACTGCCGGTAAAGACGCCGAACTCCAGATAGTCTCCCTCGATATCCTCTATAGCGGAAAGCCAGAACACTTTTTTCAGGGCGTGGTATTTCTCCAGGTTATGCGCGGCAGCCGGATTCAGTCCCGCGATGAAAGCCGAAGCCCAATTCTGCAAGAATTCCAACCGGAGCAAAAACCCGAACTTGCTCGCCGTCATGCCGTGTTCTCTTTCTCTCTCATCCGCACAGCAGGCGGACGCGGCGGCGCAGGCGCGGCGGCGCGGTACGCTTCAACAAGATTCGGCAGCGCGGCGGCGGGAATTTTGCGGTCGTTCTCGAGCCGGTAGGAGTGGCTCGGCCATTTATGGAAGCATGACTGCCAGTATTCGAAAGTACGCAAATCGTTCGGCGTTCCCCAACACATGTAGCTGTCGATCTCGAACAAACGGCACTGCAGGCCGAGCGCTGCGGCGTCGTTGACGCATGAGTCGATATGGAATTCGCCGTTGACCCTCCCGTTGCGCGCGATCATCCGCTTGACGCAGCGCCGAAAATCATCGGCGCGGCGGAAGGTAAACGTGCCGCAAACGACGGGGTCGGAAGTGGGCGACTGGAGCGGCGATTTGACCGAGACCGCGTCGACTCGTCCGTTGTCGGCCTGGATCCAGCCGAACATATGCGGTTGGCGTATCGCTTCGGCATGGCCGCGAACTCCCCAGACGATCATATCCGTTTCGGGGTCGCCGGCAAGCCGTTGAAACGCAGCCCGGTCGTACAGGGCGCCGTGGTCGCAGGCGGCAAAGGTTACGGGCCCCGGAGCCTCGCCGAACGCCCGCTCGAGCGCGTCGAGGCCGCGCAGCGCCGTGCATGCCTGTCCCTCGGTGACGGTGGGGAGCATCTCGATAGCCGCCTGCGGCCAAAGACGCTCGAGTTCGGCGGCGAGCGTCCGCGCACCGAGCATGCCCGCGCGCAAAACAAAAACGCAGCGCTCGGCTGGCGGGAGCGCCCGCGCGGCCTGAACCGCCATGGGCCTGCCCGAGACGGGAATCAGCGGCTTGGCTTGGCGGTAGCCTTCCTCGGCAAACCGCCGACCCAGCCCGGCCATCGAAACGACCAGCGAGCCCTTGGGTTCGGGCGCCGCCTCCTGCGGACTTGCCGCGAGGCTGCGAAAGGCTCTGCTCCAACCGCGGTACTCGGCTAAATCCTCCGGCGTTCCCCACTGCATGAAATGCTGCAGCGGATAAACGGCGACCGGCTGCTTGCCGTCAAGCAGGGACTTGTAAGCCAAGCTGACGTAGTGCTCGCCATGCACGTGCAGATTGCGCTCCACCACTGCCTGGAAGGCTTGGCTCATGGTCCGCCCAGAAGCGAAATAATAGGCGCCGCTGGAGGCGAATTCATCCATGCGGTTGCTGGTGTAGGGCTTCTTTTCCTGAATATCCCGAACCCAGCCGCCGCTTTCGCGCAGATAAGCGTAGTTGGTTCCCCACAGCGAATGAGGATGGAAGCCCTTATAGGCCGGAATCGCCCCGGCGCAGCCCGTTTCCCTGACGAACCGTTTGAAGTGCGGCCAATCCCAATAACAGGCGAAATCGCAGTAGTTGACCATGACCGGGCGGGCGGGATCGAGCGCCTGCTCGGCTTGCAGCACGGTATGCACCGGGCCAAGCGCATGGGCAGGGATGCCGATGATTCGCCCCGCGGGGCAGAATTTCCGCAGGATCGCCTCCATGTGGTATTCGCGGCGGTCGAGATCGTTCCGGTTGCAGATGAAGACAATATCGTTCTCGCCGGGAAACAGGTCGAGAACGTGCGCGATGACGGGTTTACCGTCAATTTCGATCAGCGGTTTGGGAACGGTATGTCCCGCCTTGCGGAAGCGCTCTCCGCTGCCGGCC
Source organism: Bryobacterales bacterium (assembly GCA_965242705.1). GTDB lineage: Bacteria > Acidobacteriota > Terriglobia > Bryobacterales > UBA6623 > CATQHP01. The sequence continues at coordinate 188,926 of OZ251486.1, read as the reverse complement.
ATAGGAATGACGATCTGCATTCAGCGTTTCGGGAGCGGCTTTGCGGCTGTCTTCGGAGGACTTGGCGCCAATACTTGTCGTACTGCTTTCGGCCGCCTAGCCCATGCTGCGGCCTATTGCCCATTATACCGCATACCGCCGATTCCGGTTGGCGCTGGAGTGCGGCGGTCGCCGCCGGGTTCATGTCGGTTCCAGCCGCTTGGCGGCGTACGGCAACCAGTCGAGGCGGTAGTTGCTGCGGGCGAACAACACGCGCCGCTGCTGCTCCCCGTCCCGCTCCCGGCGGATCGCCAAGTAAACTTGCTCGCGCGCCCAGCGGTTCGACCGATAGCTCACCGTGATCGTCCGTTCCGCCCCGCCTGCCTCCAACTCCTGCCCATCCGCTTCATCCAGTTCCACACCGCCTCCGCGATGCGCAGGGTCGGCGCTTTCTTGCCCGCTTCCGTCACGCTCAGCGAATAATCACAGTCCCGACGCCGGCAGTACTCCACAAACTCCTCGCCGTAGTACGCCGCATCCGCCCGTCGCCAACAGCAGCGCCGCGTCCGCTTCCAACCGAACTTGCCAATCCGCTCTCGAGTCTCCGCCGCCTGCCCGCAACCGCCCGCGCCCCGCGCAGAACGCATGGATCAAGGCCAACATCATCTGCTCACCCCGGCAGCCCCGCCTACGCCGCTTCACCCTGACCCGCCTCGCCAACGGCCCCCAAGCCCGTGTGCTTGACCAGCCGCGCTATCACGTTCAACCCCCCGCACCCCGTCAATCCCTGCTCCGTCACCCCAAAAGATAACTCCGGCGCACTGGCTATCGACATCCAATATCTCTCCCCCTTCGCTTCCTTTCTCCTTCACATCCCAAGTGAATATCCCTCTTCCCCTGAACCATTGCAACATGACTCTGTCCCCCTATTCGCCATCCTCCTTGTCCGGGAATCGGGGGATGAGGCATGCGCAAGGACTTGACGGTTTGCGGGGCGGTCAAGCCAAACTGTTGTAGATGGGTTCCGTTCCGTTTACCAAAGCCCACGCCGACGGCAACGATTTTCTGATTGTCGAGCGGCGCGATCTGGAGGCGGCCGGCATCGGCGAGGCCGCGCTGCCGGATTTCGCCAAGCGGATTTGCCGGCGGCATTTCGGCGTCGGCGCCGACGGGCTCGAGGTGGTCGGCGAGAGCGCCGATGCCGACGCGGAACTCCGTCTATGGAACGCTGACGGCGGGGCTGCCGAGATTTCCGGCAACGGAACGCGCTGCGCCGCGGCGTATCTGACGGCGGCGCAGCGCGTCGGCGGGCGGTTGTCGCTGGCTACCGGCGCCGGCGTGAAACGCCTGGAGCTGCTGCGCAACAGCCACCCCGAGTATGCGTTCAAGATGGACATGGGCGCGCCGGTCTGCGAAGACGCCGCCGCCGCGCTGGACATGGAAGGCAGCCGGTGGACAGCCGTACTGGTCAACGCGGGCAACCCGCAATGCGTGCTGTTCGTTGAGGATTTCGAGATGGATTGGCGCAAGCTGGGGGCGGCTATCGAGCGGCATCCGCGTTTCCCCAAGGGTACGAACGTTTCCTTCACGCGGGTCGTCGATCGGCACACGCTCGAAGTGCGTTTCTGGGAGCGCGGCGCGGGCGAGACGATGAGTTCGGGCACGGGCGCCGCAGGCGCCGCCGCCGCGGCAATCCTCACGGGACGCGCGGAAAGCCCGCTGGCCGTGAAGACCGCGGCGGGCGCAATGCGCGTCGAGTGGGGCGATCGAATATACTTGACAGGCCCGGCGGCCATCATCGCCAGCGGCCGCTGCGAAACGGGAGCGTAACCCGCCGCCTGCAACTACACTGGAGGGGATGGCCCGCGAGAAGCTTGCTCTGGACGGGGGAAGCCCGGTCAGGACCGCTCCGTATCCGCTGTTGCCGCGGTGCGGCGAAGGCGATCTCGAGGCCGTCGCCGCCGTGCTGGAAGGCTCCGAGTGGGGCGGCGCGGGGGCGGCCGCGGCGCGGTTCGAGGCGTTGTTCGCGCAGGTTCACGATGCCGCCCACGGCATCGCCGCGGCCAACGGCAGCCTGGCTCTGGAGTTGGCGCTGCTCGCGGCTGGCATCGGCCCCGGCGATGAGGTCGTCGTGCCCGCGCACAGCTTCATCGCCACCGCCGCGGCCGCGGCGCGCATCGGCGCGGTTCCTGTTTTCGCGGATATCGAAGCCGCGACGTACAACCTCAGCCACGAGCGCGTTGCCGAGGCGGTCGGCGAAAAGACCGCCGCCGTGATCGTCGTCCATTTCGGCGGGGTCATGGCCGACATGGACCGGTTCGCCGATCTGGCCGCCCGGCACGGTTTCCTGATGATCGAAGACGCCGCCCACGCCCACGGCGCCGAGTGGCAGGGCAAGCGCGCGGGCAGCTTCGGCTTGGCCGGCGCGTTCAGCTTCCAGAACTCGAAGGCGATGACCGCCGGCGAGGGCGGCATGGTCATCACCAGCAACGACGATTTGGCGGCGAAAGCGCGCTCAATCGCCAACGCCGGCCGCCGTCCCGAAAGCGGCTGGTTCGAGCATTTCGAATTGGGCACGAACCTGCGCCTGACCTCGCTGCAGGCGGCCATTCTGACGCGGCAACTCGAGCGCCTGCCGCTGGAAATCCGACTCAGGGAAGGCAACAGCGCCGCGTTCGAGCGGGAATTGGCGGAGGCGGAAATCGACGGGCTTTACCTGCAGGAAGCGCCGGACGGGGTTTCGACGCAAACGCGCTACATCCGCCCGGGGCGCATCGTCGAAGGCGCTTTCGGCATCGGCCGCGATGCATTCGTGGAGGCGATGCAGGCCGAGGGCATTCCCGTCCGCCCTTTTTATCCGCACCCGCTCTACCGCAACCCCCTGTTTCGAGACCATGCGCACCGCATCGAGCCGTGCCCCGTCGCCGAGCAGTCGTCGAAAGATTCGTTCTGGCTGCCGATGAGCCTCTTCATGGGCAGTGAAGACGACGCCGCGGACATTGCCCGCGCCATCAAGAAAATCCACGCGGCGGTGAAGCCGAAATCCGGGAAAGCGCGCGTGAACGGCACCGCGCCCGCCGACTGAGCGAGACTGCGCGAAGCCGGTTTACAATAGCCGGTTACCTGCAGGAGGCTCCATGATCGACGTCGTTGCAACCATAACCGTGCGTGAAGGCGCACTGGAAGCGTATCTCGAAAAATTCAAGGCGAACCTTGCCAACGTACATGCCGAGGAAGGCTGCATCCGCTACTACCCGACCGTCGATTGCGATACGGGCTGGGAGCGGCAGGCGAAAGACCCGCGAACCGTGACCGTCATCGAGCGCTGGGCAAGCATGGAAGCGCTGCAGGCGCATGCCCGGGCGCCGCACATGGCCGCGCTGCGCGAGGCCACCAAGTGCATGGTCGCGGCCACGCAGTTGAAAGTGCTCAAGCAAGCCTGACCGCGGCGCGCTGTCAGGCCGCTTCGCCAATCAGCCCTTGCGCCCGCGATTCGTTTTCGATGTCGCGCAGCCAATGGGCGGTCAGGTACAACAGCGGCGTGTCGAGCAGCGCGACCAGCAGCTTGAAGGCGTAACCCGAGGCGATGACGACGGCGATCTGTTCCTGCGTCCACACGCCGTAGAACAGGATCGTCACGACGGCGGCGGTATCGACCAGTTGGCTGAGCATCGTCGAGCCGTTGTTGCGCAGCCACAGATGTTTCCCGTTGGTCAGCCGCCGCCAGAAGTGGTAGAGGCGGACATCGAGAAACTGGGCCAGCAGGTAGGCGACCATGCTGGCGAAAATCGCCCGGGCGCTCTGACCGAACACTGCTTCGTAATGCCCCTGGACCGCCGTCGCGTCCTGCAGGCGCGACACCGGCGCAATGCGGCCGACCTCCATGACCAGCAGCAGGTAGCCGCTCACCAGCAGCCCGGTCAACACCAGCGCATCCGCCCGTTTTTTGCCGTAAAGCTCGCTGATCAGGTCGGTGCATAGGAACGTCACCGGGTAGGGTATCGTGCCCACGCTCAGGGTAACCACGCCGACGAACGGCAGCGAGACATCGAAGAATTTGAAGACCAGTGAGTTGGCGATGACCAGACTCGACAGAAAGATGCCGGAAAGAATGAGGAAAATAAAGTCGTAGCGGCGCATGAAGCTCTCTGTCGGAGTAATATAAAGGCGTCATGGAACGCCGATGGAATCCCACCAGACGCTGGGCGATTCGTTCACTCGCCGGCGGCGGCCTGCTTCTGCCCAGCCTGCTATCGGACATGATGGCAGACTCGGCGGGCGATCCGCTCGCGCCGCGGCGCCCTCACTTCGAACCGAAGGCCAAGCGCGTCATTTTCCTTTTCATGACGGGCGGCGTCTCGCACGTGGACACCTTCGACCCCAAGCCGTTTCTGCGCAAGCACCACAACGAGCCGCGCGGCAAGCGGTCGGTGTACAAGGGGGCGGACTGGGAGTTCCGGCGTTACGGCCGCAGCGGCATCGAGGTCAGCGATCTTTTTCCGCATATCGGCGGCGTCATCGACGACGTCGCCGTGATCCGCTCGATGAAAAACATCAACGGCGACCACTTCGGCGCAACGATCGGCATCCATACGGGCTCGGCGACGTTCAACCGCCCGAGCATCGGTTCGTGGGTCAGTTACGGACTCGGTACGGAAAACCGCAACCTGCCGTCGTTTATGGTGATCGCCCCGAAACTGCCCTACGCCGGCGGTCAGGTATGGGGCTCGGATTTCCTGCCCGTGCCGCACCAGGGCACGCGCATCGTCCCCGGCGAGGAACCCATCGCCAACATGCGCCGCCGTTCGGCATCCGCCGAGGCGCAGCGAACCGAGCTCGACATGCTCGACTATTTCAACCGGCAGCACTTGAAAGGGCGCGAACTCGACTCCAACCTGACCGCGCGCATCAAGTCGTTCGAAACGGCGTTCGGCATGCAGACCGCGGCTCCGGAGGCGTTCGACCTTTCCGGCGAGACCGATGCGACATTGAAGATGTACGGCCTCGAGCGCGGCAGCACCGAGGGCTTCGCTTGGCAGTGCATCGCGGCCCGTCGGCTGGCCGAGCGCGGCGTGCGTTTCATCGAACTCATCGACGGCGGCGCGTCGCTTGAGAAAAACTGGGACGCGCATGCCAAGATGGCCAACTACAACAAGCTGGCGCGCAACGTCGATCGGCCTATCGCGGCGCTGCTCAAGGATCTCAAGTCGCGCGGCATGCTCGAGGACACGATTGTCGCCTGGACCACCGAGTTCGGGCGCACGCCCTTCTGCCCGGCGCCGAACGTCGAGGGGCGCGGGCACCACGCCAGGGTTTACAGTTCGTGGCTCGCGGGCGGCGGCATCAAGGGAGGCGTGGTGTACGGCGCCAGCGACGAGATGGGCTATGAAGCGGCCGAGAACGTCGTTTCGGTGCATGATTATCAAGCCACGATCCTCCATCAACTGGGGCTCGACCACGAAAAATTGACCTACCGCCACGCCGGCCGCGACTTCCGCCTGACCGACGTACACGGCAGAGTGCTGCACGACATCGTTGCCTGACGCCGGGAATCGGGGCATGCCGCCGCCGCCGTTCGCGCCCCCTGCGCGCCGGCAGTGGCAAACTGGAGTCATGCCGGAACGCAACCAGGCTGCCCTCGATTACCATGCTTTGCCCACGCCCGGCAAGATCTCGGTCACGCCGACCAAGCCCTCCGACACGCAACTCGATCTGAGCCTCGCCTACTCTCCCGGCGTGGCCGACGCCTGCCTCGAGATCGCGCGCGACCCGAAACTGTCGGGGCGCTACACCGCCCGCTCCAACCTGGTCGCCGTGGTGTCGAACGGCTCGGCGGTGCTCGGCCTCGGCGATATCGGTCCGCTGGCCGGCAAGCCCGTCATGGAAGGCAAGGCGGTATTGTTCAAGCGCTTCGCCGACATCGACGTTTTCGATCTCGAGATCGACACCGCCGACCCGGACGAGTTGATCCGCACCGTCGCGCTGCTCGAGCCGACTTTCGGCGGCGTCAATCTCGAAGACATCAAGGCGCCCGAGTGCTTCTACATCGAGGAGGAGTTGCGCAAGCGCATGAACATCCCAGTGTTCCACGACGATCAGCACGGCACGGCGATCATCAGCGGCGCCGCCTTGCTCAATGCGGTCGAAATCGTCGGCAAGCGGCTCGATTCGGTGCGGGTTGTGGTCAACGGCGCCGGAGCGGCGGCGATGTCGTGCGCGGGACTCTACCGGCAGATTGGAGTGAAGCCCGAAAACTTGCTGATGCTCGACTCGCTCGGCGTCATCTACGAGGGCAGAGCCGAGCGGATGAACACGTTCAAGCAGCGGGTTGCCCGCAAGACGCCTTTGCGCACCCTCGAAGAGGCCATCCGGGACGCCGACGTTTTCGTGGGCCTCTCGGTGGCCGACGTGCTGACCTCCGACATGCTGCGCTCGATGGCCGCGCGGCCGATCGTTTTTGCGCTGGCCAACCCCGACCCCGAAATCAAGTACGAAACCGCCGTTGCCGCGCGCGACGACGCGATTATCGCCACGGGACGCTCCGACTATCCCAATCAGGTCAACAACGTTCTGGGTTTCCCTTCGATCTTCCGCGGCGCGCTCGACGTGGAGGCGACGGGCATCGACGACGGCATGAAGCTGGCCGCCGTCCACGCCTTGGCCCGGCTCGCGCGCGAAGACGTGCCCGACGCCGTGCGCCGCATTTACGCCTCGGAATATCTCGAGTTCGGCCCGCGCTACATCATTCCCAAGCCGTTCGACCCGCGCGTGCTGCAGGCCGTGGCCTGCGCCGTGGCCGAGGCGGCGATGGCCTCGGGGTTGGCGCAAAAGAAGGTCGATCCGGAGGCGTACCGCAAATCGCTGGCGGTGCGCCTCGACAGTTCGCAGGAAGTGTTCCAACTGATCATTCGCCGCGCGCAGGCCGACCCGCGGCCGATCGTCTTGCCCGAGGGCGACAACGAAAAAATCCTGCGCGCGGCGCACGTGCTGCGCAACGAGCGCATCGCCAAGCCCGTGCTGCTGGGCCGGCGGGAAACCATCCTCAAGAAGGCGGAAGAACTGCGCTTGCCGACCGCCGGCTGGGCGATTGTCGATCCGCGCGCGTTTCCGCGCCGGGACGGCTACGCCCACGCGCTGTTCGAGCTGCGCCACCGCAAGGGCTGCACCCTTGAGAACGCCTATCGGATGCTGCAGGATCGGACGACGTTGGGGGCGATGATGGTGCGCCTCGGCGATGCCGCGGGCATGGTCGCCGGCATCACGCGGCACTATCCCGAAACCTTGCGCAAAGCCCTCGAAATCATCGATTTGAGGCCCGGCGTGCGTAAGGTCTCGGGGCTGTACATGCTGATCGTCAAACACAAGATCTATTTGCTGGCCGACACCACGGTCAACATCGAGCCCAGCGCGCAAGACCTCGCTGAAAGCACCTTGCTGGCTGCGCACCGCGTCCGCCGGCTCGACATCGAGCCGCGCGCCGCCATGCTTTCGTTCTCGAACTTCGGTTCGGCGCGGCATGCGCAGTCGGACAAGGTGCGCCGGGCGGTCGAGATCGTCAAAGCGCAAGACCCGACGCTCGTCGTAGACGGCGAAATGCAGGCCGACACGGCGCTCGATCCCGAAATGATCCGCGAATTCTTCCCCTTTTCGAGACTGCACGCCGAAGCGAACCTGCTTGTTTTCCCCAGTCTCGATTCCGCCAACATCGCCTACAAGCTGCTGAAGAAACTTGCCGGCGCCCGCGCCATCGGCCCGATCCTGATGGGCATGCAGAAACCCGTAGCCGTCTTGCAGCAAGGGTTCGACATCGAAGACGTCGTGGCCATGTCGGCGATCACGGTCCACGACGCGCAAGAGAAGTGGCCGTCTTTGCCGGTGATTGCGGCCGATTGACTGCGGCGGCCCGGCCTCAATGGATCAGGCGGTCGAGTTCCGCGGCCAGCGCCTTTTTCGTTTGCGCATGGGCCGGCGCAGACGCCAGATTCGTCCATTCCATGGGGTCGGCGTCGTGGTCGTAGAGTTCCTCGCTGCCGTCCGCGTAGCGGATATAACGCCAACGCTCGGTGCGCACGGCGTGATGCTTGCCCTGCAGCGTGGTCACCGCCGGGGTTGCGCGCGGCGCCCGCGGATTGCGCAACAGCGGCGCCAGGCTTTCGCCGTCGAGGCCGGGCGGCGGGCGCAGGCCGGCCAACTCGACCAGCGTGGGATAAACATCGATCAGGCTTACCGGGCGATTCGACTTGCCGCCGGGCGCGGCAACGCCGGGGGCAACGACGATCAACGGAACGCGCGCGGCCTCTTCCCAGAGCGTGCTTTTGTGGTACTTCTCTTTTTCGCCGACGTGGTAGCCGTGGTCTGACCAGAGGACGATGATCGTGTTGTCCGCGTAAGGGCTCACTTCCAGCACGCGCAGTACGCGGCCAACCATCGCATCGGCGAAGGTCACCGAAGCCAGGTAGCCGCGGGTTGCCGAGCGCAGCGCGTTGTGCTTGCGGATCATCGCTTCGTAGTTGTTTTTCGACTTGGTGTAGCGCTTGGCGACTGCGGGCACGTCGGCGAGGTCGTTGGGCTTGATCGTCGGCAACTCGACGCCGGCCAGCGGGTGCTCGTCGAAAAACTCGCTCGGCGCGTACTGCGGATCGTGCGGCCGGTAGATGCCGACGGCGAGGAAGAAGGGCTGTTCGTGTTCGAGGCGCAGTTGGCGCGCCGCCCAACGCGAGGTTTGCCCGTCTTCGGTGACGTCCGCCTTGAAATCGATCGGCCCCCAGTCCCAATGATGGTCGATGCCGTTGCGGTGGGTGTCGATCAAAACCGGCGCGCGCGGCAACTGGATGGTTTTCGCGGGAAAGCGCTCGTCCCATGCCTCGGGCTGCCCGAAACCGCTTCGGCCGGCGTAGGGCGCTCCCTCGGCGTGGGTCAGCGCGCCCTTCCAACCGCCATGGTTGGCATGAAAAATCTTGCCTCCGGCGGCCGTGTAGTAACCGTTTTTGCGGAAATAGAGCGGCAGGGAATCGACGCCTTGCAGTGAGTCGAACGTCCGCCAGTCGTCCATGTTGCCGACTACGCCGGTGGTTGTGGGCCGGCGTCCGAAGAGCAGCGCCGTCCGCGACGGATTGCACAACGGCGCGGCGCAGTGCGCGTTGGCGAACAACACGCCGCGCGCGGCCAAGCCGTCGATGTTGGGCGTCTTCGCCTGCGGATGCCCGCCGAGGCAGCCCAGCCAGTCGTTGAGATCGTCAACGGCAATGAAAAGGACGTTGGGCTTGCGTTCGGCGGCGGGCAGGGTCGGAAAAAACGGCGCCGAGAGCGACAGCGCAAACGCCGACAAGACGATTCGAGCGGTCATCGTCCCGTTATTGTAGTGCCGCGGGCTTGGGCTGCCGCCAAGCCGGCGCGCGCTGCGTATCATAGGCGCATGGCCGCCAAGCTCAACCGCAAAGCCCGAATGCTGACAATCGCCGCGTGTTTCTGGGCGGCGCTTGCGCCGCTGCTTCCGACCCTGCCCGCCGCCGAACGTCCGGCGCGGCCCAATTTCGTCCTCATCTTCACCGACGACCAGGGCTACGCCGACCTCGGCGTGCAGGGGCACCCCTACATCCGCACGCCCAACATCGACCGTATGGCCCGCGAAGGCGCGCGCTTCACCGATTTCTACGCCCAGCCTTTCTGCGGGCCGTCGCGCGCCGCGCTGATGACCGGCACGTACCCCTCGCGCAACAGCCTGATGTTCAACCACGTCCCGCGGGCGCGCACCGGCATTCATCCGAATGAAATCACCATCGCCGAACTGCTGAAAGACCGCGGCTACGCCACCGCCATGCTGGGCAAATGGCACCTCGGCGACGCGCCGCAATTCCTGCCGACGCGAAACGGCTTCGATTCGTACTACGGCATCCCATACTCGAACGACATGTGGCCGTACCACCCGAAAATCATCCGCCGTCCCGACGAAGACGAGCGCATGCGCTACACCCGCGAGCGCACAGCCTACACCGGTTACGCCCAATCCGACGAAACCTATCCGGTCGATTGGTTCCCGCCCCTGCCGCTGATGGAAAACGAGGAAGTCGTCGAGTTGAACCCCAGGCAAGAGCTGTTGACCGAGGCCTACGCCGACCGGGCGATAGCCTTCATCGAAGCCAACAAAGACCGGCCGTTTTTCGTTTATCTGGCGCACTCCATGCCCCACGTGCCGCTGTTCCGCGGACGCCGCTTTCGCGGCAAGTCGCTGCGCGGGCTCTACGGCGACGTCATCGAAGAAATCGACCACAACGTCGGGCGCATCCTCGCGGCGCTCGAAGCGGCGGGCATCGACGAGAAAACGCTGGTCATCTTCACCTCGGACAACGGCCCTTGGGCGGGCTATGGAATCGACGCCGGCTCGGCGGGGCTGCTGCGCGGCTCGAAGGGAACCGTTTTCGAAGGCGGCGTCCGCGTGCCCGCCGTGATGCGCTGGCCGGGGCAAATCCCGGCGAATCTGGTGACGTCGGAAATCGCTTCGAACATGGATATCTTGCCCACCCTGGCCAAGCTGGCCGGAGGCGCGCCGCCGCCCGACCGCACTATCGACGGGCGCGACCTTTGGCCGCTGCTGACCGACCCGGACGCCGAAAGCCCGCACGACGCCCTCTATTTCTACGAAGGCGGATTCCGCTACAAGGCCGAAGACGGCCCGCCGAAGAACGACCCCAAGCTGAAAGCTGTGCGCTCCGGCCCCTGGAAACTCTACGTGGAAACCGAGCCCGGCGAAGAACCCGAAAGCCGCGAGGTCATCCCCGGAGAGCTTTTCAACCTGCACTACGACATCAGCGAAACCTACCCGCTGACCGACAAGCACCCTGCGGTCGTCGCGCGCTTGGTCAAGCAAGCCAAGAGCTTCAACGACAGCCTGCGCAAGAATGCCCGTCCGTTGGGGCGCCTCGCGGGCGGGCGTTGAGGTTGCTCCGTTCCGTCAGTCCAGCGGAATGCGGATGACGGCGCCGCCCATGGTTTCGCCCAACTCGAAGTCGTCTCGCGGGCTGTCTTTGTGCGCGTTGTGGCGCGAGACGCAAGCAGGCGCGACGGCCGTGTCGGCATAAACGGCGGTGAAATACGCGGCGCAGCCCAATTCTTCCGTCCCGTAAAAGGGCTTGGCGGCATCCTCGGCCACGGCGTCGAGACCGGCGACAGCGCCAAGTTGAAACCGGACCCCGGCCGCAGGCCGGCGTGGGCAATCGGGATGACCAGTCCCGCCATGCCGAGCGCGCCATGCGCCGGCGGTCGAAATTGCCGAATCGGATGCGCTGCCAACGCCGGCGCAGCGACAGCGCCGCCGCGGCCGGAAAACAGCCGAACAGAGCGAATCCGGTTATCCGGCGCCCCAACTGCCGCCGTAGAGCAGGTTCCACATATCGCCGGCGAGAACACTGACCGGAGGCTCAATGGAAGAGGCGAAAACGAACGCCGCCGCCAGGACCACAGCGAACGCAGCAGCAGCGAGCAGCCCTTCCCGGCTTCCGTACAAAGGGCCGGTCGGAGCGCCCACGGGAAGAGCGCACCACGGGCGCGCCAGCAGCGGAAACCGCGCCGCAAACCAAAAAGCAACGGCGGGACGAATCCCGCCGTTGCTCCCTTGTCAGTCCGCCGGTGCAGAACGAAAACTGTTCCCACCGATCAAGCAAGACTAACAGGATTGTGATCTGTATCCCAAGTTCGGATAGTTCCCTTCGGTCGCACCGATTTTGTTCAACGGAGTAGCTCGGTGACGGTTCCTCGAACGGCCACAAGGCATTCTTCAAGGATGACCGGAACCGTATCAGCTTTGATTTTCTCTAATTCCCGGGATTGCTCTGCTTCCTCAAAGTTTACTCCGAAATTAAAAACGGGGTGAATTTCATGATTCATACGCAGTAGAATTTTATTTCGCTCAACCTTCCCAAGAGTAACCCATCCTTGAAGCGGCTGACCGAAGCTCTGCCTGTAAGATCGTATTTCACTATCCTCGATACGCTTGGCGCCGCGAGAACATACGACCGTCAAGATCGACTTTCGGTGTTTATCTATATTGCATAGTTTGTGAAGCATCCAAAGATCCCGAACGTCAAATGGAAAACCCATACCGCCAGTGCATGGCTGCAAACGTTCGATTGTTTCCGCGACTCTATGACTGACGCCCTTTAGTTTCCCTTCCACTTGCTGCCAGTTTTCCTCGCATCTAATGATAGGAAATGCGTTACGCGAAACAGGAGTCCGATTATTGGCAAGAACTAGCTGCCACACAAGATGATCGAGAGCAGATCGTAGATTGTAAAGAATTTCGCCGATTCTGATCGACCATTCAATGGGTGGATTAGGCGTATCGTCACAATATATCCATACATGTTCATTAGATTTCCCACAGAACTTGTGAACAATCCTTTGTTGCATATCTCTGCAAAATTCGTCCATGTCAACTTTGAGCGAGGCCAATTCACTACCGGCTCTTGTGATTTTTGCACAGACTCCTTCAAAAACATCAAAATACACACCCTTCAGGTCTTCCTTGTTCAGAAGTTGCTCTATGCAATAATTTTCCCTCTTATTATGCATAACATTGAAATTCAGAAACACTCTATCATGCAACATGAAGACGATCCTTATGTTTTTGCACCGGAAAAATTGTATCAAAATCTTGCGTCGTGCAACCGCCAGTAGGCTTCTGATCCCTTGATCGATTTGTTGTCCTTCGCGTAATCCCAAGGAGTTTTGCCATCTTTGTCTCGCGCTTTGGGATCTGCGCCAGCGTTTAGGAGGGCATCGATGACAATGGGGCTCAGCGACGCATTTTCAATCATGGCCTCAAGCTTTGAAGAGTTCTTACCATCCTGTGCCTTTGATGCCATGTCACGCCCCAAAATTGCTGCCTCGAGAGACTTGATTGTTTCTTGCAGTTTCGCAAACTGTATTAGTTTTACTATCACCATGGCCGGGGCTCCAGCCGCACGATGCAAGGGGGGCCGGCCGGCTTCGTCTTTCACTTTTATATCCGCACCTGCATCCAAAAGCATTTTTACAGCAGTGGGATTCAGGTTTTCGTGAAAAGGTCCAGCCGCATGGTGCAAAGGCGTCTCACCACCCATGTTCCGGGCATTGAGGACTGCGCCGGCCTCCAAAAGCATCTCAATGACAGCAGAATTTTCGTTGGATCTAGCTGCATTATGCAGAGGGGTGCCACTATTTTCGTTCCGTACCGTAGGAGCTACTCCAGCATCCACGAATGCCTTAATAACCGCATGGTTTTCGTTGAACCTAGCTGCAATATGCAAAAAGGTATCCCCTTCCTCCCGTGCGTTGAGATCTGCACCAGCATCCACGAGCACTTCGATGACAGCCGGGTCCGTGCTGAATTTGGCTGCATAATACAGGGGCGCGTGATCTTCTTCGTCCTGCATGTTGGGGTCCGCGCCCGATTTTAGGCAGGCAGCAACATCTCTTGCCCTGGCCGCCTGGAAATACGTCTCCGAGTTCCAGTCCGCGCAGTCAGTGACAGGCGCATTGTCCTTTGAATCCGGCATGTTGCACCCGCCGAACACCAGAACTATGAGAGCAGTTATCGCTGTCTTTCGCGTCGCCATTACTCTTAAAGCATACTACGCTTCTAGTTCGGCGACCATGATACGGTTCAGGATTCAGTCGGTCTGCGCAGTCAGCAGTCGAGGAAGAGGAATCGGCGGACACGCCGACAGCGGGGAGAGGAAATTCCGCCAGCGCGCCGAGCCTGCTCTGGGCCCAAGCCGAAGTCGCGGGTTCGAGATTCGCCTCTCCTTGCCGGCGCGGCGGTCAGGCCGCTTCCGTTGCATACGCCGGTTCGGGCGAGCCGCCGGCCGCGGCCAAACGCGACGCCGTTTCGCGCGACACGGCCTTTTCATCGGCCGAGGAGAAACGCACGGCGAAAGCGAGGAACGAAACCGTCGTCACGACCGCGCCCAGGATGAGCAGCGCCTGCGGCCAACTCAGAGCTTCCGTCCTGAAAAGGAAGCCCGCGGCTACCGCCCCCGCGTTGCCGCCCGCGCCGACGATGCCGGCCGCGGCGCCGAGCGCCTTGGCGTCGAGCAAGCCGGCTCCGAGTGCTCGATAGCCCTCTCCATGAAGGCATTGCCGGCAATCATTGCCGGGTTGCTTGCAGGCCGGTTTCGAAGTACTCGGCGAGAAACGTGAATACAATCGAACACCGTGGATTTGCCGCTGCCAGTGGGCATCTTCTGCTTCCCTCAAGCATAGCCGACAAGAGTTTGCTACATTGGAATTTCAACGCGGGCGCGCCCCGCGGCTCTTCCAGAGGCTCACGACCGTGAAAAAAGGCATCCATCCCGACAACTACCGCGAGGTCGTCTTCCGCGACGTGACGACCGATACCGAGTGGATCACCCGCTCGACGGCCAAGACCGACAAGACCACCGAGGTTGACGGCAAGACGTACCCGCTTTACGATCTGGCGATCTCCTCGTATTCGCACCCCTTCTATACCGGCAAGCGCAAGCTGGTCGATTCCGAGGGCCGCGTCGAGCGCTTCAACAAGAAATACCGCCGCCACTCCGCCGGATAACGCGCCGCGGTCAATCGGCGTAGCGCCAGACGGTGCCGCCGCGCGAGTCTTCGAGGATCACGCCTTCGGCGGCGAGCTCGCCGCGGATGCGGTCGGCCAGGGCGAAATCGCGGGCGGCGCGGGCGCGGGCGCGTTCGGCGATTCGCGCTTCGATCTCTTCGGCCGAGGCGCGGGCGGCGCGCGGCGGTTCGAGCACGTCGAAAATCGAATCGAAAAGATCTAGCACGCCGCCGGCTTCCGCGCCGTTCCCCCGCCCGAACGCCCCGCCGTCGATCGCCGAGTTCGCCTCGCGGATGTATTCGAAAACGGCGCCCAGCGCCTGGGCGGTGTTGAGGTCGTCGTCGAGCGCGGCGCAAAACTGTTCGCGCGCGGCGGCGGCCCGCCCGCCCATTTCCGGCGAGTCGGCAGCCGGAAAACCGCCTCCGTCGATGCGCCGCTTGAAGCTGCGCAGCCGCTCGATCGACGCTGCGGCGCCCCGCAAGCCGTCGAGCGTGAAGTTCAATTGTTTGCGGTGCGGCGTCGAAAACAGCAGATAGCGCACGGCCTCGGCGGAAAACCCCTGTTCCAGCAGATCGCGCAGCGTGTAGAAATTGCCGAGCGATTTCGACATCTTGCGACCCTCGACGAGCAGATGCTCGGCATGGAGCCAGAAACGCACGAACGGCTTGCCGGTGGCGGTTTCCGACTGCGCGATCTCGTTTTCGTGATGGGGAAACTGCAAATCGACTCCGCCGGTGTGGACGTCGAACGTCTCGCCCAGATATTCCATGGCCATGGCCGAGCATTCGAGGTGCCAACCCGGCCGGCCGGGGCCGAACGGCCCCGGCCAATGCGGCTCGTCTTCGCGGCAGGCTTTCCACAGGGCGAAATCGCGGGCATCGTCTTTCTCGTACTCGTCGCTATCGACGCGGGCGCCGGCGCGGATGCCCTTGACGTCGAGCCGCGAGAGCTTGCCGTAGTCGGGCAGGCCGGCAATCTTGAAGTACGTCGAGCCGCCGCTGCGGTAGGTGCGCCCCTTGTCGGCGATGCGTTCGACGAGGCGCAGCATGGCGTCGATGTGCTCGGTCGCCCGCGCGGTGGTTTCGGGTTTTTCCAGCCGCAGCGCGGCGGCGTCCTCGAAAAACGCCTGCTCGTATTTCCGTGTGTATTCGGTCAGCGAAAGCCCCTTTTCGCCGGCGTTCCTGATGATCTTGTCGTCCACGTCGGTGATGTTCATCACGTGCTGCAATTTCCAGCCGCAGCGGCGCAGATAGCGGCGCAAGACGTCCTGAAAGGTGAACGTGCGCAGGTTGCCGATGTGGGCGTAGTGATAGACGGTCGGGCCGCAGGAGTACATTTTCACGGTCTCGCCGTCGGCCGGCTCGAAGGTTTCGAGTCGGCGGGTCAGGCTGTTGTAGAGCTTGAGGGGCATGAATCGCGGGCTTTCTTTTTGAATTGTAGCCGCGCGGAGGGCGCCGTTCGCGCCGCTTGCGCGGCGGGCGGTCAGGCGCGGGCGCGCTGCGCCGCCTCGCGGGCCAAGCGGTCGCAGCGGTTGTTGTCGGCGTGTTGGGCGTGGCCTTTCACCCAGCGCCAGGCGACCCGGTGGCGGGCGAGCGCCCGGTCGAGCTTCAGCCACAGGTCTTGGTTCTTCACCGGTTGGCCGGCAGCCGTTTTCCAGCCCTTGCGCTTCCAGGCGGGCATCCAGCGCGTCACGCCGTCCTTGACGTACTGCGAATCGATTTCAACGGCCACCTCGCAGGGTTCGGCAAGGGCGTTCAACCCTTCGAGCACGGCGGTCATTTCCATGCGGTTGTTGGTCGTCGCCGGCGCGCCGCCCGAGAGTTCCTTTTTACTGCCGCCGAAGCGCAGAATCGCCGCCCAGCCGCCCGGGCCGGGGTTGCCCAGGCATGAGCCGTCGGTAATCAGCATGACCCGTTTCATCGCCGCCGTCGTCAACAATCGCGCATGTTTGCGGAGCGGCCGAGTCAGTTCAGATGGATTTGCCGCATGGCCACGCCGGCTTCCGCCAGCAAGTCGCGGGCGACTTCGCCCAGCGGGTAATCGAGATTGTAAACCACTTCGGCGATGCCGGCGTTGATAATCATCTTGGTGCAGATCAGGCAGGGCGAATACGTCGTGTAAAGCGTGGCCTTGCTCACGCCGATGCCGTGATACGCGGCCTGCACGATGGAGTTTTCTTCCGCGTGCGAGCAGAAGCAGTCGCCCAGGGCGGAACCGCTGTCGGCGAAGCCGTTGCAGCGCGGGCAGCCGCCCTCGTTGCAATTCTTCACGCCGCGGGGCGTGCCGTTGTATCCGGTCGAGATAATGCGCCGGTCTTTGACGATGACCGCCGCGACCTTGCGCTTCATGCAGTTCGAGCGCAGCGCGGCGATGCGGGCGATCTGCATGAAGTATTCGTCCCAGTCGGGGCGCTGCGCTTCCATCAGCCAGCCGGAGGCGGTCTTGTCGATGGCCGACGTCAATTGCTCGACTGGGCCGGCGTTCTCGATCGCGGCGTCGGCCTTGCGCCAAGTCGCGCGCAACTGCTGATGCGCCGCGCCGCCGCCCTCCATCTCGCGCTCTTCCTGCTCGACGAACTCGTCGAGCGAAGCGGGGGCGCGCTCGCCGCCGCGCGCGCATACGCGCTCGAAACGCAGCGAGCGCGGCGCGTCGATATGCAGCAGCCGGAACGCCTCCGCCTCGCGCAGGGAATCGACTTCGTAGGGACTGCGGATCGAGTCGATCACGTAATGCCGGTCGGGACGCAGCTTGCGTTTGATGCGCTCGGCCAGCACGGCCGGGCCGAACTCGGCGCGCAGGCGGTTGCCCTGTTCGATCAGGTTTTCGCGGTTCGGCTCCAGTTGCAGCCGCGCCAACTCTTCGCGGATTTCGTCCGAAAGCGAGTGGAACTCGAAACCCTTTTTGCGCAGGTGGTCGGCGGCGGCGGTCTTGCCCGATCCGTTGGCGCCCGTCAATCCGATAATCATGTGCGGCCGGTCTTTCCATGATACGCCGCGGGCGGGGCGGCGCACGGCTGCGCGGGAACCCGCCCGTCGTTCGGCAAAGCACAATTTTGGCCGCATCCTCGAAAAACACGGGGAAATCGGCGGCGAGTCGTGCTAAGTTTGGGAATAAGACGGTCACCGCGTCGTTTGCGCACCGCAAGACAGTCCTCATCCGACCGCGTTCGCCCGGCCCGCGCCGGTCGGGCCGCTATTCCGCCAAGCAGCGTAATGGAAGCGAGAGAATCCCGTGACGGATCGACTCCGCCGTAGAGGTTTATGGAAAACGCACTAGGACTTACTCCCTTTGTCGGAGCCGTCGGCTTGGCGGCGTCGCTTTTCCTTTTCGTAGCGGTAGGGCGCTGTTCGCCCGGCAACAGCCGGATGCAGGAGATCGCCGGGCTGATCCGCGTCGGCACGATGGCCTTCCTTTATCGGGAATACCGCATTCTTGCGGGTTTTATCGCCGCGGCCGCGGCGCTGATCTGTTGGCAATTGAATCTCGAAACCGCGCTCTGCTTCGTTTCGGGGGCGGTTTGTTCGCTGCTGGCCGGTTTTTTCGGCATGCAGGCGGCGACGCTGGCCAATACGCGCACGACCGAGGCGGCGCGGGCGAACGGCATCGCCGCCGCCCTCAATGTCGCCTTCAGCGGCGGCGCGGTGATGGGCCTGGCCGTTGCCGGCCTGGGTTTGCTGGGCGTCGGCTTGTTCGCCCAATACTACGCCGGCGTGGAAAACGCGGTTTACCTCAACGGGTTCGCCATGGGCGCCAGTTCGACCGCGCTTTTCGCCCGCGTCGGCGGCGGCATCTACACCAAGGCGGCCGACGTCGGCGCCGATCTGGTGGGCAAGGTCGAGGCGGGGATTCCCGAGGACGACCCGCGCAACCCCGGCGTGATCGCCGATAACGTGGGCGACAACGTCGGCGACGTGGCCGGCATGGGCGCCGATATCTTCGAGTCGTACGTCGGCTCGATGATCGCCACCCTGGCCATCGCCGCGACCCTCGCCGCGGACAAGCTC
Organism: Bryobacterales bacterium; assembly: GCA_965242705.1. Taxonomy (GTDB): domain Bacteria; phylum Acidobacteriota; class Terriglobia; order Bryobacterales; family UBA6623; genus CATQHP01. The sequence continues at coordinate 170,380 of OZ251486.1, read as the reverse complement.
GACTTGCTGGCCGGCGGTCTGTCGGGCGACGCCTTGCGGGCGTCGTTGATGGCTCTGCCCATGGTGCTGGCCGCCGTCGGCCTGGCCGCTTCCCTGTTGGGCATCGTGTCGATCCAGTTTCTGAAAACCATCGGGCCGGCCGCCGCCCTGCGTTACTCGGCCTGGGGCGCCGCCGCGCTGCTGCTGGCCGGAGGCTGCGCCGCCGTGCTCCGCATGGGCATCTCGATAAACGTCTTCTGGGCGCTGCTCGCCGGCGCCTTGGCGGGTACGGCTATCGGCTTCATCACCGAGTACTTCACCTCGATGCGGCCGGTGTCGGATATCGCCAACGCCTCGCGCATGGGCTACGCCACCAACATCATCGAGGGGCTGGCGGTCGGCTTCCGAAGCTGCGCGCCGCCCGTCATGATCATTTGCGCCGCGACCTGGGTTGCCAACGAGACCGCGGGATTGTACGGCATAGGCATTGCCGCGGTGGGCATGCTGGCGACCGTCGGCATCACCATGAGCGTCGATGCTTACGGCCCGATCGCCGACAACGCCGGCGGCATCTCCGAGATGTCCGCGCTGGGTCCCGAAGTGCGCGCGGTAACCGACAGGCTCGATTCGCTGGGCAACACGACCGCGGCGATGGGCAAGGGATTCGCCATCGGCTCGGCGGCGCTGGCGGCGCTGGCGCTGTTTTCGGCATACACGCAGGCGGTGGACAGCGCGCGCGCGGCGGCCGGCCTGCCCGCGCTCGACATCCCGCTCAACGACGCCCAGGTCGTCATCGGGCTGCTGCTCGGCGCCCTGCTGCCCTTTGTCATCGCCGCCCAGACCATGAGCGCCGTCGGCCGCGCCGCGGAGAAGATGATCGACGAAATCCGCCGCCAGTTCCGTGAAATCAAAGGGTTGCTCGAAGGCGCCGCGGGCGTGTACTCCGACCCGGCCCGCTGCGTGGATATCGCCACGACGGCGGCGCTCAGGGAAATGGTCATGCCCGGCGTTGTCGCCGCGGCCGCGCCCGTGCTCATCGGCTTCGTGCTCGGTCCGGCCGCCTTGGGCGGCGCCTTGGCCGGCGCCACGGTCACCGGCGTGCTGCTGGCCCTGTTCATGGCCAACGCCGGCGGCGCGTGGGACAACGCCAAGAAGTCGATCGAGCAGGGCGAAATCCACGGCGAGGGCAAAGGCTCGGAAGGGCACAAGGCCGCGGTGGTCGGCGATACCGTCGGCGACCCCTTCAAAGACACTTCCGGCCCGTCGATGAACATCCTGATCAAATTGATGTCGATCACGGCCCTGGTCATCGCCCCGTTGATCGCCTTGCGATAGAGCCGCTCCTGACGGCGCGGCAGGGGTTGGGGGGCAGGGATTAGGGAACCTCTGAACAAGCGGGCAACAGCGGCGGGCGCCGCCCACTATCCACTGGCGCATGTAGCGCGCCCCGACTCACAAGCCCCGACTCACAAGCACTGCGCAGCCGTCAAGCATGATGGGGTTCATGCAGCGAAAAGAAGAGCTTCAGGCACGGATTGTTCACCTTGTTCGCCAATGATCGCCTGGGATCACTTATTTTTGTGTCGCGCCGCCGCAAAATCGACCGGATGGGTTCAGCGCTTCCTGGTCCGAAGTCTTGCAGACGAAAATCCACGGATCAACCGCATCCGGGGGCCGGCCGCTGTTTGTTCAGAGCGTCCTTAGGGGTTAGGGGGCCGCGCCGTCAGGCGCGGCCCGACTCGTGACCGCCGCGCTTCGCGGGCCCGGCTTGACACCTCTGCGCGGGAAGCGGAAAATAGGATTTCAATCGGCGGCGCGGATGGTATTCTTGGGTTGCCGCGGATTTTTTGTTGCGAAACAGGTTATTCTGCTTCAGAACAGGGTTTCCATGTTGCGAGGAGGGGTGAGAGAGATGTATACTGAGAACAGGTCAGCCCGTCAGCCCGTATAAGGAGAAGCGCGCTCTCTAATCCGCGGCTTCTTCTTTCCCTTCTCTCTGTTTTCCGCGCCCGGCTTGCCGCCGGCAAAGCGGGACTTTCGCGCGGGCGCGAGCCTCTCGTTCTTCACTCGGCGGCGGCCGCCGTCTTGGCGGCGCTCGCTCTCCACTCGCCGCTCTTCACTCCCCGCTTGGCGGCGCAAAGCTCCGCCGCCATCGAGACGATCGCGGGAACCGGTGCGCAAGGCTCCAGCGGGGACGGCGGCCCGGCGACGGAAGCTCAAATCAACCGGCCCTACGGCGTAGCCGCGGACAGTGCGGGCAACCTGTACATCGCCGGGTTCTTGAGCCACCGCATCCGCAAGGTAACCCCGGCCGGCGTAATCGACACCTTCGCGGGCATGGGCATTTCCGGCTCCACCGGCGACAGCGGCCCGGCAACTTCGGCTCGACTCAACGAACCCGCCGATCTGGCTCTGGACGGCGCAGGCAACCTGTATATCGCCGATTCGAACAACAACCGCATCCGCAGGGTGGACGCCGCCGGGGTGATTACCACGGTCGCGGGAGGCGGCTCGTCGCTGGGGGACGGGGGCCCGGCGACTTCGGCCCGACTCAACTTGCCCTACGGAGTGGCTGCGGACGGCGCGGGCAACCTGTACATCGCCGATACGGGCAACCACCGCATCCGCAAGGTGGACGCCGCTACGGGGATTATTTCCACGGTCGCGGGAACGGGGGTGAGCGGCTACAGCGGAGACGGCGGCGCGGCAACTTCCGCCCAAATCGATTTGCCCAGCGGCGTAGCGGTGGATGGTTCAGGCAACATCTACATTGCCGACAGCGACAACGACCGGGTTCGCAAGGTGGACGCAGCAGGCGTGATGACCACCACCGCGGGAACGGGGACGGCCGGCTACGGCGGAGACGGCGGCGCGGCAACGGCGGCCCTGCTCAACAACCCTTGGGGCATGGCGGTGGACGATTCGGGCAGTCTGTACATTGCCGACAGCGACAACAACCGCATCCGCAAGGTGGACGCCGCCGGGGTGATTACCACGGTCGCGGGAGGCGGCTCGTCGCTGGGGGACGGCGGCGCGCCGGCGGAGGCGCAGCTCAACCAGCCCACTGACGTAGCCGTGGACGGCGCGGGCAACCTGTACATCGCCGATGCGGTCAACGAACGCGTCCGCAAGGCGACCTTCCCCCCGCCGCCTCCGCCGTCCGCGCCGTCCGCGCCGGAACCCGAGCCGGAGGCGCAGCCGGTGGGCGTTTCCGAATTGTCGTTCGCGCCTGCCGCCGATTCCTCCATGCCGGCGCCGCAGACGCTGACGCTGCGCGCCGAAGGCGGCGCCGTGGACTTCCAGGCGCTGCCCAGCGCCCGCTGGATCCAGGTCTCGCGAGCGGACGGCAACATGGCACAGTACAGGGGGCGCCTGGCCGAGGGGCAGACGATTACCCTGCGCGTAACCGTCAACCCGCTGGGGCTGCGGCCGGGAACCCACCGCGGACGGCTGTACATCCGCTCCAGCGGGCGCATCACGGCCGCGATCCGCATCGTGCTGGAGGTCCCGCCGCCGACGGGGCCGGCGGTGACGGAGAACGGCGGCGTATTCAACGCGGCGCGCATGAGCGCCTACGGCGAGCGCGGGCTGTTCGGGCCGCAGTTGCTGCCGCTGGCGCCGGGCGCCGCGGTGATCGTGCAGGGCGTGAACTTCCTGACGGGCGGGCGGATGGAGGCTTCGAGCTATCCGCTGCCGACGATGCTGGGAGGCGTGCGCGTGCTGATCGACGGGGCGGCGGTTCCGCTCATGGCGGTAGGGCCGCAGCGCATCGAGGCGCAGTTGCCCTGGGCGTTGGGCGGCGAAGCCGTAGCGGCGGGCGGCTTGGCGTTGGCGAGCGTGGTGGTGGAGTCCGGCGGCGAGAGCAGTTGGCCGCGGCGCTTCTGGGTCGGCCCCTACGCGCCGGGCGTGTTCACGGTCTCGGGCGAGGGTCAGAGCGAGGGGCAGGGGCAGGCGCTGGCGACGTTCGCGGGCACGACCGACTTGGCGGCGCCGCTGGGTTTCAGCGCGGGCAGCCGTCCGGCGCGCGCCGGCGACGTGCTGGAGATTTACGCAACGGGCTTGGGCGCGGTGGAGCCGCCGTTGGCCGACGGGATGAACTCCTGCGCCCCTGACGGCGTCTGCCTCGAAGACGGCTCGAACGCGGTCTTGCGGCATACCGCGGCCCGCCCGCGGGTCTGGATCGGCGCATACGCGGTATCGCCGGAGAACGTCCGTTTTTCGGGACTGGCCCCGGACATGGCCGGCGTCAACCTGGTCATCGTCGAAATCCCGCGCAACCTCACCCCGTCAAACGCCGCCGAGTTGCGCCTCGCCGTCGCCGGCCGCATGAGCCAGTCGGGCGCCGCGATTGCCGTAGAATAGCGGGGAAGCCGCCCGACTCGCGAGAACGGCGCAGCAACCCCGCCGATGCGTCCCCGCAAAGTCATTATCGATACGGACCCGGGCATCGACGACGTTTTGGCGTTGATCCTGGCGTTGGGATCGCAGGCGCTCGACGTGCGCCTGATTACGACCGCGGCCGGAAACGTCGGCCTCGACCGGTGTACGGCCAACGCGCTGCGCGTGCTTGAAGTTTTCGGCGGCCCCGCGCCGCCGCCCGTTCACGCCGGCTGCGCCCGGCCGCTCGAAAGGCGGCCCGCGCGGGCGGGGCGCGTCCACGGCGCCGACGGATTCGGCGGCGTTGCCGAGCGCTACCCCGTGCGCCGGCTCGAAGCGGCGTCCGCGGATGCGGTCTCGGCCATGCTTTCCGCCATTCGCGAAAACCCGGACGAGATGACGCTGATCGCCCTTGGGCCGCTGACCAACGCAGCCTCGGCGATCGAAGCGGACGCCGAGACCATGACGCGGCTCCGCGAATTGATCGTCATGGGCGGCTCGTTCGGCGGCGAAAGCAACATCACAGCCGCCGCGGAGTTCAATTTCTTCGCCGACCCGGCCGCAGCGCGCATCGTTATCCGCTCCGGCCTGCCGGTCACCGTGGTCGGCCTCAACGCGACCCACCGGGCGGTGCTGCCGCGGGCGCGTTTCGAGGCGCTGCTCGGCGGAATGCCGCGCGAATCGCCGGCGCGGCGGCTGCTGACGGACGTGACCCGGCAATATTTCGAGATTTACGCGCGGCAGCGGGGCATCGACGGCGCTTACCTGCACGATCCGCTGGCGGTCGCCGCGGCGGTCGATCCGCAAGTCATCGAAACCCGGCGCTACCCCTGCGACGTCGAGACCGAAGGCGAGTTGACCGCGGGGATGCTGGTCGTCGATACGCGGCCGTCCGCGGCCGCGAACGGCTCGAACGTAAAAGTCGCAACCGACGTCGATGCGCAGCGCTTCCTGACGCTCTTCGAGCGGGCTCTGAAAGCCGCGGCGCAGGCTCAGAAGGTATAGCCGAGCGCGCTGATGATGCCGTAGTCGTTCTTCCTGACGGCGGCGCCGGGGCGGCTGTCGTAGCGGTCGTAGAAACTCAATCCGTAGCTGAACTTCTTGAACACCGGCAGACGGACGCTGCCGTCGTATTCGAAACGGTAGCGTCCGGTATCGGTCAGGTTGGCGAATACCAGCAACCGCGACGACAGCGCGATACCGCCGAAGCGCACCGTGCGGAACTCCAGTCCCGCCGTGCTTTCGCCGCTGTCCGCGGAGACGTTCGCGCCCGTTTCGCCGGGGAAATACTTTTCGCGAGAGTAGTTCGCCCCGCCGAGCAGCGAGAGGGTCGTCGTCTCGTCTTTGACGAGTTGCAGGCCGAACCCGCCGCCGAGCTTGGCGCGCAGGGCGAGCAGCTTCCTGCTGTTCCGCTCCAGGCCGCCGAGTCCGTAGGCGAACAGGCGTTTATTGAAGAAACGGTCGTAGCGCAAGTCCCCGGCGTGGCGGTTCGCCGCCGCGTTGTCCTGGCGGCTGCGGATCGAGGCCGCGATGCCGCTCAGATTCTGTTTGGAATCGGCGTACTGCGCGTTGGCGCCGAGCGCCGATTGCGTCAGCGCGGCGTTGCCCCGCGTGAGGTTGTAGCCCCAGTCGAAGCCAACCTTGAGATTCTGCCGTAGAGTCGGCTCGGCCTGCTCGGCGACCGCGGTGAAGCCGATAACCTCGTCGATGTCGATTTTCTGCGGACCGTCGGCGCCGGCGATAGTGAGCTTGTCGTCCGCGCGCTCGATGGCGCCCATATGCACCAGGCCGCCCGCCGTGCGGATGTCGAAATTCCCTTCGCTTTTCAGTTCCTTGACCGCATCCCAGGCGATCTCGAGCGAGCCGGCCCAGGCGGTCTCGACCGTAAGCTTGCCGCCGGCCAGCTTTTCGATGTTGCCGGTGATCTTGTCGCCGTTTTCCAGCGTGACCGCGCCCGCCTCGGCCGGCGGGGCGCAAACCGCCGCGGCGAGCAGCAGAGAAGGCAGCGCGCTTCGTCCGATGTGTTGCAAGATTCCATCCTTTCAACCCCCCGCCGCGGACGCGGGCGGCGGCGCCGGCGGAACGGGTTTCGGGTTGAAAGGCGTTCCGTCAGCGTTTCACGACTACGCCGGCGAGTTCCTCGAACAGCTTGACCGCGGCGGCGATGTCTTCATCTCCGTAGCCTTTGGCGACCCCGGCGCTGAAAAGCTCGTGGACAAGCCCGGTGGCCGGCAGCGGCACACCCATCTCACGCCCGGATTCGAGCATCAGGCCGATGTCCTTGCGCATCCACTTCAAGGGAAACGCAGCGTCGAATTTGCGGTCGAAGATGGCCGGCGCCTTGAACGAAATCAGCCCCGCCTTGGCCGCGGAATTGTCCAGGATTTCGTACATCAATTCCGGCGGCACGCCGGCCTTCGTCGCCAGCACCATGCCCTCGACGAACCCCTGCAGCATGTTGGCCAGCACCAAGTTCTGCGACAGCTTGGCGTGCAGCCCCATACCCTGCCCGCCGCAGTAGTAGAGGTTCTTGCCCATGCACAGGAAGTATTCGCGGACGCTCTCGAAAACGTCCTTGCCGCCGCCGATCATGAAGGTCAGCGTGCCGCCCTGCGCGCCGGGAGTCGACCCCGTGCAAGGGCTGTCGAGATAGTGCGCCTGCCGGGCTTCGATTTTTTTGGCGATCCGCCGCGCCGTGCTAGGGCCGATGGTCGAGCAGTCGGCGACGACTGCTCCGGCGCGGATGCCTTCGATCACGCCGCCGGCGCCGGTCAGCACTTCCTCCGACATCGCCGAGTCGCCGACGCAAAGGAAGATGCAATCCGCGAACGCGCCCACTTCGGCGGGAGTCGCGCAGTAACGGGCGTTTTCGCGGGAGGCGGCAAGCTCGCGCGCCTTGGAGTCGGTGCGGCTCCACAGCGCCGTGTCGTGTCCCGCGTCGATGAGGTGTTCGGCCATGGGGCGCCCCATGAGTCCGAGTCCGAGAAATCCAAGTTTGGCCATAAGGGGAATTGTACAAAATCCCCGCCTGCGGAAGGAGGGGCGAGAGGCGCAACGGGGGACGCTGCTTCCGCGTATGCGAAAATACCGCTCTACCATGCAAGCCAAGGTTCTTGTCAGCAAGCACATCTACGCCGAGGCCGTCGACTTCCTCGCGTCCCGCGCCGAACTCGACTACCACGACTCCGACGAAAGCCTCGCGCCGGCGGATCTGGCGGCGCGCCTCGACGGAAAACAGGGGCTGGTCTGCCAACTTACCGACAAGATCACGCCCGCGCTGATGGAGGCTGCGCCGGAACTCAAGGTCGTCTCGAACGTCGCCGTCGGTTTCGACAACATCGATATTGCGGCGGCTACGTCGCGGGGGCTGATCGTCACCAACACGCCGGGCGTGCTGACCGATACGACCGCCGACTTGGCGTTCGCCCTGATCCTGGGCGCCGGACGCCGTCTCGGCGAAGCCGAACGCTACCTGCGCGCGGGCAGGTACAAGCAATGGCGCATCGATCTGCTGACCGGTTGGGACATCTGGGGCGCGGCGCTGGGCATTGTCGGTCTCGGACGCATCGGCCAAGCCGTCGCCCGCCGCGGGCGCGGCTTCAATATGCGCCTGCTTTACAACGACCCCGTGCGGCAGAGCCGGCAGGTCGAGGAAGAGTTGGGCGTCGAATACGTTTCCAAGCGCGAGCTTCTGGAGCAATCGGATTTCGTCACGCTGCATTGCGCGCTCACGCCGGAAACGCGCCATCTGATTGCCGCCGCCGACTTGCAGGCGATGAAACCCACGGCCGTTCTGGTCAACACTTCGCGCGGCCCGGTGGTGGACGAGGCTGCTTTGGCGGAGGCGCTGGATTGCGGCGAGATCGCCGCCGCCGGCCTGGACGTGTTCGAGGAAGAACCCAAGGTCCACCCCAGGCTGGTCGAGTGCGAGAACGCCCTGATTCTGCCGCATATCGCCAGCGCCTCGGTGGCGACGCGCACGCGCATGTGCATGATTGCCGCGGAGAACATGGCGGCCGGACTGCGCGGCGTCCGCCCGCCGCACATCGTCAACCCCGAGGTTCTCGACTGAAGCGATGAAAGAAACGCTGCGCCGGCTGTTTCTCGAAACGCTGGAGGAGATCGCGCTCGAGCGCGTGATGGCCGAAAAGACGCGCATCGAAGGCTCCGCGCTGCGCGCCGCCGGCGAGACGGTCGATCTTTCCGCCTGCCGCCGCATCTTCGTGGCCGCGGTAGGCAAGGCGGCAAGCCCGATGGCGGCGGCGCTCGCCGCCGGGCTGCCGGCCGAGCGGACTTCCGGCGCGGTCGTCTCCTCGGCGGCGGCGGGGGCTCCGCCGGGCTTCGAAGTTTTTGCGGGCGGGCACCCCTACCCGAACGCGCAGAGCCTCGCCGCGGCGGAGTTTCTGCTGGAGCGTCTCGCCGTTCTGGGGGAAGAAGACATGGCGATCTACCTGCTGTCGGGCGGCGGCTCGGCGGTTTGCGAGGCGCCGATCGACCCCGGCATTCCGCTCGAAGACGTGCGCGCGTTCTACGAGACGCTGGTCACCTGCGGCGCGGGCATCGTCGAAATGAACGTTTTGCGCAAGCGGCTTTCGCGGGTCAAGGGCGGACGCCTGGCTGCGGTTGCGCATCCCGCGCGCCAGTTGACGCTCTACGTCTCGGACGTGCCGCCGGAGCGCCCTTCGAGCGTGGCTTCGGGGCCGACCATGCCGGACGAGTCGGACGCGGCGCTCGCCTGCGCAACCGCGCGGCGGCTGGGGCTGATCGAGCGTTTTCCCCGGCGCATCGGCGAGCTTTTCGAGCGGGGCGAGTTCAAGGAAACGCCGAAGCCCGGCGACGCCGTGTTCGCCCGCAGTTCGTGGCATTGCCTGCTCGACAACGCGACGGCACTCGACGCGGTCGAAGCCAGGGCGCGCTGCGAAGGCTGGCTGGTGGAACGCGACCTCAGCGTGGACGACAAACCGCTGGCGGAGGCCGCCGACACGCTCATCGAGCGGCTGCGCGCGCTGGCGGCAAGAAACCCCGGCCGGACAGCGGCGGTGACCGCGGGCGGCGAATTGAGCAGTCCGGTAACCGGCGGCGGACAGGGCGGGCGCAACCAGGCTTTCGTGCTCTGCGCCGCGCGCAAGCTGGCCGCGCTGGGTTTTCCGGCGGCGGTGATCAGCGCCGGCACGGACGGCATCGACGGCAACTCGCCGGCGGCCGGCGCCTTGGCCGACGGCGAAACCATCGCCCGCGCGGCTGCGCTCGGCCTCGACCCCGGCGATTACCAGCGGCGATCCGATTCGTTCCGCTTCTTCGAGCGGCTGGGCGACGCCTTGATGACCGGACCCACGGGCAACAACGTCCGCGACGTGCGCATGCTCGTTGCCGCGGAGGCGCGTTGACGGCGCGTCCCGTCGGCCGATAACGCCCGTGGCGGCCCTGCTGATCGTCTATTGCGCGGTCTTGCTGGGCATCGGCTTCCGCGCGTCGCGCGGCGTCAAGCGCGCGGAAGATTTTTTCGTCGCCGGGCGCTCGCTTTCGCCGGGACTGCTTTTCGCCACCTTTCTGGCCGCGAATCTGGGCGCGGGCAGCACCGTGGGCGCCGCCGAGTTCGGTTATACGAGCGGTCTCTCCGCCTGGTGGTGGGTGGGCTCCGCCGGGCTGGGCTCGCTGGCGCTGGCGTTCGTCGTCGGGCCGCGCATCCACGCGACGGCCAAGGCCCGCGGTTTGTTGACGGTGGGCGACTATCTCGAATACCGCTACGGACGCGCCGCGCGGGTCGCCGCGGCGGTCGTCCTGCAATGCGGCTCGCCCGCCGTCCTCGCCGGACAAATCATTGCCTTGGGGTTGGTGCTGCGCGTCGTTGCCGGCGTGCCGGAACCTTGGGGGGCGGCGCTGGGCGGAGGGCTGGCGACCGCCTATTTCTTTCTGGGCGGACTGCGCTCGGCGGCTTGGGTCAACCTGGCCCAGGTCGCGGTCAAGACGGCGGGGTTCGCGCTGGCCGTTCCCTGGGCGCTGTATGCCGCGGGCGGGCGGGCGGCGTTGGCGGAGGCTGCGCCGAGCGGCGCATACCTTTCCCTCGGCGGCGCCGGCTTGGCCGGAACGGCGCGCCTGCTGCTGATGCTCGGCCCGGCGTTTTTCGTCTCGCCGGGACTGATCCAGAAACTCTACGGCGCCCGAGACGCAGCGGCCGTGCGCGCGGGCGTGGGCTTGCAGGCGGTCTGCCTGCTGGGGTTCGCCTTCATGCCGGTGTTGCTGGGCATGGCCGCACGGGCCCGTTTCGGCGAATTGGAGGACCCGGGCGCGGCCTTGCCGCGGTTGCTTGCCGAAGGCATGCCGTCATGGTTGGGCGCGCTCATGCTGGCTGCGATTTTCTCGGCGGAGGTCAGCTCGGCTGACGCGGCGCTGTTCATGATGACCACCTCGCTGGTCAAGGATATCGCGGAGCCGCTTGCGCGACGGCCTTTCAGCGACGAGCGGCGGTTGCGGGCGGCGCGGGTTTCCGCGTTGATTTTCGGCGCCGCGGGCATCGTTTTCGCCCTTTATTTCCAATCCATCCTCGACGCGCTGGCGTTCTTCTACGGGCTGCTGACGGTGACCTTGTGCATGCCGCTGCTCGCCGGGCTGTTCTCGCGCAGCGCGCGGCAGGCGGACATGCTGCGTTCGATGGCGCTCTCCCTGCCGGCCGCCGCGCTTGCGCATTTCACTTCCGACGGACAGGGGTTCGGCCTGCTCAGCCCCGCCGCCGCGGGCATCGCCGTCAGCGCCGGCGTATTCGCCGCCGCCGCGGCCCGCCGCTTTTTCAACTCGCGCCGCGGCTTGCAATGAGATGTTAGCCGAGCGGAGGCCGGATAGCCGCGACTGCTCAACGAGCGTTCGAAAACATCTGATAGAGCAAGGTTGCCAAGCCTGCCAAACCGCCTAAAACCGCGGTGCAGAGAATGCCAATCAGCGTCCAGATCATGGACTTCTGTTCATCGATTTTCAACCCCTGTGCCTCGATCTTGCCGTCGATCCTGGATACCTGCGTTTCGACATTGCCATTCAACTCTACGCGCAAGGCGTCTATTGCGGTGAAAACGTTCTGACCGGCCATGTTACGCACCTCTTGTACGGCAGTATAAGCCAAATTTTCCGAAGCCCCGGCCTCCCGCAAGGCGTCGAAAAGTATCTTGTCGTCCGGAGCAGTCACAGCCAGTTCAAAATCACGTAGCCCACGGAGAAAACCCCTATCGCGACACCCAAAATACCGGCCAGAATTGCGGTGACAAAGGCCCAGATTTGGAGTCCCTTCACGAGATTCATGGTTGCGGCTCAAGCATAGCACGTTTCTTGTTTCAGCATCCCGGCGTCTGCTGCGGCAGGTTGACGGCCAAATAGACCGAGCAGCGGCGTTACCGCGCCGCGGCCTATAATGGGCGTTTCGCATGGGAACTTCGCTGGCCACTCTCGATTGGGTCGTCATCGCCGGCTATTTCGGGCTGATCGTCGCCGTCGGCCTCTACGTTGCGCGCAAGGTCAAGCGGACGCAGGACTATTTCCTGGGCAACCGCAGTTTCAGCGTCTGGCTCATCATCGCCCAGGCTTTCGGCGTCGGCACGCATGCCGAAATGCCGGTTTCGCTGGCCGGCAAGGTTTACCAGTCCGGCTACGCCGGCATCTGGTACCAGTGGAAAAACCTCTTCATCACGCCGTTTTACTGGCTGCTGGCGCCGTTGTTCCGCCGCTTCCGCCGCACGACCACCGGCGAGGTTTACGAGGACCGCTACGGCGGCTGGATGGGCGCCGTTTATACGATTTTCGCGCTCTCGTATTTCACCTTCAACATGGGCGCGATGCTGAAAGGGGCGGGGAAGCTGGTCAGCGTCGCCGCGGGCGGCGTCGTCACGCCGAATACGGTCGTGCTGGCGATGACCGGCACGTTTCTGATCTACAGCTTCGTCGGCGGCCTGGTTTCCGCGGCCTATACCGACTTCGTGCAGAGCTTTTTCATCATCGCCCTGAGCTTCCTGCTGATCCCTCTGGGGCTGCGCGAAGTCGGCGGGTTCGCCGGGGTGCGCGAGTCGCTCGCCCCGCAAATGCTTTCGATGGTCACGCCGGGCGACGTCGGCGTTTTCACCATCGTCATGCTGACCGTCAACGGGCTGATCGGCATCGTGGCGCAGCCGCACATTCTGGCCGGCGTGGGCACGGGAAAAGACGAGCGCTCCTGCCGCATCGGCATGGCTTACGGCAATTTCGTCAAGCGGTTCTGCACGATCGGCTGGGCGCTGGTGGGCGTGATCGTAGCGGCGATGCTCTTGCAGCGCGGGGAAACGGCGCTGGCCGACCCCGAGGACGCGTTCGGCTACGCCACGCGCGAGTTGCTTTTTCCCGGCGCCGTCGGCCTGATGATCGCCTGCGTACTCGCCGCCAACATGTCAACGGGGTCGGCTTTCATGGTTGACGGCGCCGCGCTTTTCACGCAGAACTTCTACCGCCGCTACGTCAAGCGCAACGAGTCCGACCGTCATTATCTCTGGGCCGGACGCTTCGCCGGCTTGGTCATGACGACGCTGGGCGTGCTTTTCGGCCTTTACGTGGGCAGCGTCTTGCAGGCGTTTCTCTTTACCGAGACGATCGCCGCGTTCATGGGCATCAGCATGTTCGGCGCCATCTCGTGGCCGCGGGCGAACCGTTGGGGGGCGCTGGCCGGCCTGGTCGTTTCGTCGGCGCTCTTTTTCTTGCTGACTTGGCGCGATTTCGGCGTCCTGCTCAACTGGGACGCCGCGAATTTCGGCATTTCCTTGGCGGCCGGTTTTCTGGCGCTGGCCGGGGTCAGCCTGGCCACCCCGGCGGAATCGGCCGAGCGGCTGCGCGCGTTCTACGAGCGCCTCGACCGCAGCTCGTATCTGGACGCCGAGACCGGCGAGGAAAAGGACTCCGACGAGCCCGGCCGCGACCTGCTCTTCGTCCACCTGTTCGACCTCCGCCTGTCGCAGGGCCGGCGCGCGTTCTACCGCCGGTTTCGCGTGGACATCGACGGGCTGGCCGTCGCCTGCCTGGTGGTCGTTGTGCTGATCGCCTTGGCCAAGGGCATTCTCTACCTGCCCTGACGACGCGGCGGGCGGGCGGCTAGATCGGCGTTCCGCGAAAGATCAAGTGCAGGATGTTGCCCTCGGGGTCGCGGAAGAAGGCCAGCCGGTTGTCGCCGGCCTCGACGCGTTGGAAAATCTCGATGCCCTTTGCGGCAAGGTCGGCCGCCGCCGCCTCGATGTCATCGACGGCGATAGCCAGATGCCGGATGCCCGGGGTTTTCAGGCCGGTCTCGACGGCGGCGCCTTCGGCGGGGATCATCTCAAGCATCGTGCCGTCGGCGGCCTTGACGAAAACGTTGCCTCCGTAGCGGTGAACGATGGGCATAGCCAGATGATCTTCGTACCAGCGTCCCAGCCTTTCCGGGTCGGCGGTTGCGATCGCGGTGTGTTCGATTCCTTTATACATCGGTGTTTTCTCCTTTGCGGCCTCGGCGGCAGATGCCGCGTTTCGAGGCGCGAATGAACTCGATCATGTGCTCGGCATGCGGGCCGGCGACCTCGGCCGCGGCGCGGTCGAGAGCCTCTGACAAGGGCAGCTTCGAGCGGAACAGAATCCTGTAGGCTTGGCGGATGCGTCCGATTTCTTCCTTGCCCAGGCCCGCTCGGCGCAGGCCGACGAGATTGAGGCCGCAGACTTCCATCGTTGGCCCGACGTGCAGCAAGTAGGGAGTTACGTCCTGGTTCACGCGGGTCATGCCGCCGACCATCGCCAATTCGCCGATGCGCGAGTATTGGTGGACAACCACGCCCCCGGAGACGAACGCGCGGTCTTCGATCTCGACGTGGCCGGCGATGAGCGCCGTACTGGCGATGACCGTGCCGTTGCCGATTCTGGCGTTGTGGGCGATGTGGCCCGAGGTCATGATGTAGTTGTCGTCGCCGATCTCGGTGACCGATTCCGGGGCCGTCCCGCGGCTGATCGTATAGTGCTCGCGGATCGTGTTTCCGTTGCCGATGCGCAGGTAGCTGCGAGCGCCGCCGAACGCCTTGTCCAGCGGGTCGCTGCCCAGGACCGCGCCCGTCGAAACCCTGTTGTCGGCGCCCAACGTCGTCCACCGTTTGACGACGACGTGCGGCTCGATCTGCGACCGCGCGCCGACTGCGGCGTCATCTTCGACGATGGCGAAGTCGCCGATTGCCGCATCGGGGCCGATGGTTGCGCCCGCCGCGACCCGGGCCGTGGAGGCAATTCGGGCGGAAGGGTGGACGGGCATCGCGGTTATCCGGCGCAGGTCATGCGCGCAGACCCTTGCCGCTCTCCTCGACCTTGGGGGACGCCCCTAGTCGCCGAAGTAGTCTCGGCTCGACGAGGCCAGGGTTGCGCTCTGATCGACCTTCCAGTTCTCGATCTTGGCGAAGTCGGCTTGCGCCCATTTCTTGCGCAGAGCGCTCATTTGGCGCTTGTCGAGCTTGCGGTGAGCTTTGGCCAGGGCCACGTCCGCATCGACTTCCGCGGTCGTCTCGCAGCCCAGAATCGCCGTCGAAATCGGCAGCGACCAGACATAGTTGAGATTCTGCTCCAACGAGGAAATGCCCTGCTTGTGCAGCACGCCGACGCCGGTGGTCTTCATGGCCATCACGCCCAAGCCCTTTTCAACCGCGCCCGGCAAGGTCGTGCGTTCGAAGCTCAGGTCGCGGTTGGCGCCGTCGGTCACGCTGAGCGGCATGAGGATCGTGTCCCAATCGTAGGCGTTCATCATCTTGACCAGCACGCGCGGGTCCATGTGCCCGGTGAAGCCGACATGGCGGATTTTGCCCGCCTGCTTCGCCTTGCGGATCATCTCCATCAGGCCGCGCGGGCCGAAAACGAAGTCGATGTCCTCGAGATGCATCACGTTATGCACTTGGTAGAGGTCGAGATAATCCGTTTTCAGGTTGGCCAGACTCTGGTTGAGGTCGAGTTCGGAGTGCGCGTAGGTTCTGTGCCGCGTTTTGGTGCCGTAGATGATTTTGTCGCGGGGAACGCCTTCGAGGGCGACGCCGTAGCGCGTCTGCGAAAGCCCGTAGGCGCCGGCGGCGGCCGAGTCGAAATAGTTGACGCCCACTTCGTAGCAATGGCGGATCGTGCGCAGCGCCTGGGCTTCGTCGCGGACGTTGCCGACGCGCGCGCCGCCGAGTCCCACGATGGTCACCTCCAGCCCGGTCTTGCCCAGCTTGCGCTTGGGAATATCGCCCGCGGCGGCGGCCGCGGCTCCGGCCGCCAAGCTCAACCCGGCGGCGCTTTTCACGAACTCTCTTCTGCTTTCCGGCATGGTATCCCTCCCCGGCGCCGTGCGCCACCCGATAGGGTAGCGCAACCGCGCTACAAAATCGATTCGTTCCAACCCTCGATCGCGCCGCGCATATGTTCGAGGAATTGGTCTGCGACCGCGCCGTCGATGGCGCGGTGGTCGAAGGTCAGCGTGAGGTAGGCCATCGAACGGATGGCGATCGCGTCGTCGATGACGACGGGCGTCTTGGTTACGGCGCCCAGGCCGAGGATCGCCGTCTGCGGCTGGTTGATCGCCGGCGTGGCCAGCAGCGAGTTGTAGCTGCCGTAGTTGGAGATCGAGAACGTTCCCCGAGCGGTTTCCTCCGGCTTGAGCTGTTTGCCGCGCGCCCGCGCGGCCAAGTCGTTGACCGCGCGCTGCAAGCCCAGCACGCTCTTCTCGTCCGCGTTGCGGATGACCGGAACGAGCAGCCCCCAATCGAGCGCCACGGCGATGCCGATGTCGATCTCGCGGTGGAGGATCAGATCGCGTCCGTCGAGGGAAGCGTTCACCGTCGGGTAGGCTTTCAGCGCCGAAGAAGCGGCGCGCAGGAAAAACGGCAGGAAAGTCAGCTTGATGCCGTTTTGCGCCAGGAAGGCGTCCTTGACCGCCGCCCGCTGCTTGGCGATGGCCGTGCAATCGACCTGATGGACGGTCGAAACATGCGGCGATACGCGCATGCTGCGCACCATGTGCTCGGCGATGCCGCGGCGCATTGCGCTCAGCGGCTGCACCGTGTAACGTCCGAAACGGGCTTCCGGCGCCGGATGGAACGCGGCGAACGCATCCGCGGGCGCGGCGGGCGCCTGCTTCAGCCGCTCGACGTAGGCGAGGATGTCTTTTTTGGTGATGCGCCCGCCGCGGCCGCCGCCGGCGCCGAGATCGGCCAAGTCGATGCCGTGCTCCTTGGCGATCCGCCGCACCAAGGGCGAGGAGCGGATGCGCCCTTGCGCCTCGGACGGCGCCGGGGCCGCCTCGGCTTGCGCCGCAGGGGCCTCGGCCGGCGCGGCCTCAGCGGGCGGGGGCGCGGCTTCCGCAGCGGAACCCGCCGCATCGCCGGCGGGAGCCTTGCGCCGCCCGACCTGCGACCCGTCGCCGATCACGGCGACGACCGTATTGATGGCGACCGTGTCGCCCTCGGGAAAGAAAACGGCTTCCAGCACGCCCGCTTCCGGCGCGGGGACTTCGGAGTCCACCTTGTCGGTGGAAATTTCGAACAGCGCCTCGTCGCGCTCCACCTTGTCGCCGGGCTGCTTCAGCCACTTGGTAATCGTGCCTTCAACGATGCTTTCGCCCATCTGGGGCATCAGGACTTCGCCCATAACCGCTTGTTCCTCGCCTCCATATTCACTATCGCCTATCCGCCGGCTTCGACCGGCTCGCGCTCGAACGCCAGGCCGAAATGGCGAACGAGTGCGTCGATCACGCGCGCGGGCGGCGGCGCCGGCGGCGCTTCCCTCTCCATTGAAGTGACCGGCTTGGCAATCCCGCAAGGGACGATCAGGCCGAAGTCGTCGAGGTTCGTCGAGACGTTCAGAGCGAACCCGTGCGAGGTGACCCAGCGGCTCAAATGGACGCCGATGGCCGCGATTTTCGCGCCGCCGATCCAGACGCCCGTGCAGCCGCCGCGCCGCCCGGCGGCGATGTCGAACTCGCCGAGCGCGCCGATCAGCGCCTCTTCAAGCTGCCGCAAATAGGCGCCGACGTCGCGCTTCCAGAACTTCAGATCGAGGATGGGGTAGCCGACGACCTGGCCGGGGCCGTGAAAGGTTGCGTCCCCGCCGCGGTCGGTCTCTTCGATCGCGACGCTGCGTTCGGCAAGCAATTCCGGCGAAGCCAGCACGTTCGAGCCGTCGGCGTTCCTGCCCAGCGTGATCGTCGCCGGGTGCTCGACGAACAGCAACTGATCGCCGGCTTCGCCGCGCTTGACCGCTTCAACCCACTCCCGTTGCCGCCGCCAAGCTTCGCGGAACTCGACCCGGCCCAGCCGCCGCACCATGCACGTCCGCATTCGCGTCAACCGTTGATTGCCAGGCCGTAGATGCCGTGGAAGGCTTCCTGTACGGCCTCGGAAAGCGTCGGGTGGGCGTGGATTGCCGCCGTCATCGTATCCACCGTACCCTCGGCCTGCATGGCCGTGACCGCTTCATGGATCGATTCCGTCGCCTGCGGCCCGATGATGTGGACGCCGAGGATTTCGCCGTATTTCGCGTCCGCGACAACCTTGACGAACCCGCCGCCAGCGCCCAGGATCGACGCCTTGCCGTTCCCGGCGAAATTGAATTTCGACACCTTGATCGGCAGTCCCGTTTCGCCGGCGCGCGCTTCGGTCAGCCCGACGGAGGCGACCTGCGGCTCGCAATAGGTGCAGGAAGGGTTCAGGTTGTAGTCGATCGGCTCGACCGGCTTGCCGGCGATGCGCGCCGCGGCGACCAGCCCCTCGGCCGTTGCGGTGTGGGCAAGCTGAGGCGAGCCGGCAACGATATCGCCGACGGCGAACACGCCCTTGCGAGCGGTCTCCATGAACCCATCGACGGCGATGAACCCGCGCTCGGTCGGGATGCCGGCGTCTTCGAGGCCGATGTCGTCGGTATTCGGCTTGCGGCCGACGGCGACCAGCAGCTTTTCCGCCGCGAGCGCGTCCTGTTTGCCGTCCGCGTCCGTACAGGCGAGGGAAACCCCGTCCGGCGAGGTCTCGATGCGCTCCACTTTCGTTCCGGTCAGCACGCGGATTCCCCTTTTGCGAAGCGCCCGCGCCAGCTCGGTTGAAATCTCCTCGTCTTCCATGGGGACGATCCGCGGCAGCATTTCGAGCAGCGTCACTTCGGCGCCGAAGCTGCGGTAGATCGAGGCGAACTCGACGCCCACGGCTCCCGCGCCGATGATGGCCAGCGACGCGGGAACGTCCGTCTGGTCGAGGATCTCGACGTTGGTGAGAATCCGCTCGGGGTCGGCGGCCAGTCCCGGCAGCATGCGCGCCTCCGACCCGGCGGCCAGGATCACGGCTCCGGCCGTGAGTTTTTTCGTCTTGCCGCCGTTGCGCACTTCGACCGCGCCGTCGGCCGTGAGCCTTCCGCGCCCGCGGATGAGCGCGATCTTGTGTTTCTTGAAGAGAAACTCGATGCCTGCGGCGTGTTTGGCGACGATTTGCCCTTTCTTCTCGCGCATTCGGGCCATGTCCACCCGCGCCGGCCCGACGGCGATGCCGAAATCTTCGGCGCGCAGGATGTTTTCATAGACTTCCGCAAAGTGCAGCAGCGCCTTTGTCGGGATGCAGCCTACATGCAGGCAGGTTCCGCCCGGCTTGGGCGCCCGCTCGATGACGCCGGCCTTCAAGCCGTACTGCGCCGAGCGAATAGCGGCGGCATACCCGCCGGGACCGCCGCCGACGATCAAAACATCGTAATCCTTCGGCAAAGGCCAGTTTAGCAGAGCGTTTTCAGGGAACCATGCTCCACGGGCTGCCAAGGATAGCCGCTGCCGCTCAATTTTGCGGCGCGCTTCGACCGTCTTGGGAGCGCATTTCTTTCCATTCCCGCGCGGCGCGCTCAAGGAAGGAATCAATGCGTTTGCTCAGAACCGAGTTTTTTTCAACATGGCGGGCGTAATAGATCGACGATGCAACGGCCGTACGCTGTTTCACGGGATCCCAGAACGTTACCGTGCGCAGCATGTCGTCCATATCGAGCGGGAGCAGCCCCAGCCCTTCGATCCGCTCGCGCGCGCCTTGGGCAAAACCAAGGGCGGCTACGACCCCAAGCGCTCCCCTGCGCCCGGCGGCATTGCCGAACGCCTCAAGATCGGCGGCGTTGTCTGCAGAAAGGACGAATTGTTTGACCTCGGCGGAAATCGCGAGCCGCGCGCCTTCCCATCCGTCCACGTCTCCGACCCGCTGCAGCCGCTTGGAACCGGTGCGAACCTTGTCGATTTCGATCTGGAGATGGGGATTGTCGGCTCTCAGAAAACCGAACACGATGCCCTGAAACGCAGCGCCCGTAGGTTCTCCTTTGTGTTTTCCGAAATCGAACCCCTCCAGCACCATGCGGAAAAGCGGCGGATCGGCAGCCGCGGATGCCGGGTCGAATTCATGGCTTTCCAGTTCGCCGAGAACATACCGGCAGACGCATTCCCTCAAATCCGCCAATTCCTCGGCTGAACAGGTTACGAGAGCATCGAGCCAAGGAATATAATCGGCCCACGCTTGGGTGGCGTGCGGCGCGCAGCTTGGGTAGTCGAAACGTTTGTGTTCGGCGCGGAAGTAATGCTCGGCCTTGTTGTAGAAGGGCCGGATGCTGAGAGTCCGCCCGCCGCCGCTATCGACGATCAGCGTATTGGCGCGCGTTCCCGCGGCGGTTCGCTCTTGCCGCTCGAATCGAGCGAGAAAGTCGTGAAACGACGAGAGCTTGAGGCCGGGCGTTCCCAAGGAGCTTGCAAAATCGATAAACGCGATCAGCAGCCCGGCTGTAAATTTACGCCCTTGAAAAGAGCTTGTGAAGTCGGCATAGAGTTCATCGGGCGTCATGATTTGCGGACTTCGAGGGCGGCAAGTCGGGAGAAAGCGCCGCGCGACAACTCGAAATACTCAAGGTCGCGGTCCGTTCCCAATGAGAGGTACCCTACTGCATCGGCCGCGGCAAGAGTAGAGCCGCTGCCGGCGAACGGGTCGTACACAATGCCGATGCCGAGCGGCAAGGAAGCACGGACGACGCGGCGCAGGAAACGTTGCGGTTTCAACGAAGGATGAGGCGCGATTCTTTTTTCCTCTCCGCGCGCCGGGGAACAGGGGATGACGTCTTTGAACGGTTCATCCGGCGACATCCGGCGCAGGCCGGCGGCGCCCCAGCGCCGGAGATTGTCGGCAACCGTTCCCTGGAACGGTTTGCGAAAGATGCCCCAAGGCTCCCAGCACGACCGGGGCATAACCGAAACCTCCGCGAAGTCGCGTTCCGCCCCTTTGGGCCGGTCGCCCCCTCGCAGCGTCTGAATCCGGCGGATGATCTCGCCGCGCTTTTCGAAGCCCGATTGCTGCAGAGCATGAAAAGTCACGGTGGAAAGCAGCGGATTGGAGGCTATGAACAGATGCCCTCCGGGCGCCAGAGCCCGCAGCGCGCCGTATGCGAACGCGCTGAAAAAACTGTGAAGCTGCGCAAGCTCATCCTTGGAGAGAACGGTAAATCGAGGCAGGGGCTTGCGTTGCGCGCCGTCGAATGACGGTGGAATGCGCCACACGCCGCCGCTGCCCTCACGTTTCTTTTTCAGGTTTTTCCCGTTGTATTCGATCAATCCGTAGGGCGGGTCGGTGACAATGGCGTGGATGGAATGGGGCGGCGCTTCGGAAAGCCAGTGAATCGCGTCGTCGAGGACGTAAACGGCGCGTTCCGAGAGCCTGGAGCGAAGCTGGTCTCCATGAGCGGCGAGGCGCGCCCAGGTTTCGGCGGCATTGTCTTGCAGTTTCTCCAGCCAACCGGCCGGGCGGGTTTCCTGCAAAATTGCAGCGGTCGGATTCATGGTTTGTTGCGGCGCGGGCCGCGCGCGGCGGCTTGCGCGGGCTGCGGACCGGGACGCGGCGCACCCTAAAATTATAGCCTTGCGGGTATCTGCTTTCGACTACGATTTGCCGCGGGCGTTGATCGCGCAGGAGCCGCCGAAGGCGCGCGGCGAGAGCCGCATGCTGGTCGTGGACCGCCGCGCCGGCGCATGGCGGGACGCGATGTTCCGCGATTTGCCGTTGCTGGTCGGCGGCGGCGACTGCCTCGTCGTCAACAACAGCCGGGTCATGCCGGCGAGGTTGCTGGGGCGCAGCGCCGGCGGCGGTTCCGCTGAGGTGCTGCTGATCCGGCAGGTTTCCGCCCGGCCCTGCCGCTGGCAGGCTCTGGCGCGCCCCGGCAAGCGGCTGAAGACGGGCGCGGAGATCGACTTCGAGGACGCTGCGCTCGAAGTTGTCGGGCAGGGTGAAAACGGCCTGCGGACGGTCGAGTTCAAGGGCATGACCGCGGCCGAGGCGGCGGCCTGGGTCGAAGCGCGGGGCCATGTTCCGCTGCCGCCGTACATCCGCCGCGCGGACCGTCTCGAAGACCGCGAGCGCTACCAGACCGTTTTCGCCAAGCGGAACGGCTCAGCGGCGGCGCCGACCGCCGGGCTGCATTTCAACGAGGCCGCGCTCGCGGCCGTGCGCCGGCGCGGCGCGGCGTTGGCGCAAATCACGCTCCACGTGGGATTGGGGACGTTCCAGGAGGTGAAAGCCGAGCGCGTCGAGGATCACCGCATGCACGAGGAGCGTTTCGAAATCTCCGCCGCCGCGGCGGAAGCGGTGCGTTCGGCCAAGCGCGTCATCGCCGTCGGCACCACCTCGGTGCGCGTACTGGAGCACGCCGCGGCGAACGACGGGCGCATCGAAGCGGCAAGCGGCAGCACCGGCATCTTCATTACGCCGGGTTTCGAGTTCCGCGTTGTCAACGCCATGCTGACCAATTTCCATCTGCCCCGCTCGACGCTGCTGATGCTGGCAGCGGCGTTCGCCGGCCGCGGTCTCGTGCTGGACGCCTACGCCCACGCCGTCCGCGAAAAATACCGGTTCTATTCCTACGGCGACTGCATGTTGATTGTCTGACGCGTGCCGCGGAGCGGAGCGGCAGGAGATAAGGGTTGGCGGGAACCGCACGGCTTCAGTGAAGAGAGAGCTGAGGGCCGCGCTTTGCGCGGCAGGGATTAGGGGATAGGGGTTAGGGATTAGGGGGAACCGCACGGCTTCAGGGAAAAGAGAGATGAAGGCATCCGGTCGATTTCGGCGGCGTCACGTCGAAAACAAGTGCGCATTGGCGGGCATAGGCGCGCAAAGCGATCAAAACTTGCATGAAGCCCTTCTTTTACCTGCATGAAACCCGTCATGCTTGACGGCTGCGCAGGGATTGTGCGTCGGGGGTTGTGAGTCGGGGCGCGCTGCGCGCGGCGGCGGATAGCGGGCCGCGCCCGCCGCTGTTGTCCGCTTGCGCAGAATTTCGTCAGCGCGTCAGCGGGTCTTCCTCCGAGGGCGGGGTGGCCTCGATCAGGCGGCCCAACTCGGGGTCGCGTTCGAGGATGCGCTCGCGCATTTCCCAGGCGACCTTGCGGTAGGCGATGTGCCCCTTGACGCCCGAGCGCACGCGGCTGATGTATTCGGCCTCGGCGAAGTCCATCTTGTAGAGCGAACGGCAGCGCGCGGCGAAAGGCAGCAGGTAGTGCGACGCGGGTTCCGACGTTGCGGCGATGCGCTTGCGGGCATCCGCGGCGCGCGCCAAGGCGTTGTCGTAGCGTTCGCCGACGCCGGCGGCGTCCACGTGTTCCGGCCGCGCGCAGCCCAGATCGCCGCTGAGCCGCTGCCGGATTTGCTGGCAGCGGCGGTGGCGGTGCAGGTCGCGGTAGGCGCCGATGTCGGTTACGACGTCGAAAATGTAGCCGTAGCCGCTGCGGAACGGCATGGCCAGTTCATCGCGCCGCGCGCGGCCTTCGAGGGCAACGTCGATCACTTCCAGCCGCCGCGCGCGGCTCCAGCCGCTGACCGCATCGAGAATCGCCCGGAAGGGGTGCGCGGTGACGGCGTAAAGCCAACTGGCGACCGTTTCGTCGAGCGGGCCGCAGGCGGGGATGAGATCGACGTCGCGGGGCGGCTCGTAAGCTCCCGGGTCGAAGTTCTGCCGCGCCCAAGCCGAGACGCGCTCGCGGGCCTCGGCCGCCGCCGTATCCGGCTCGGCATATTTGGCCAGCGTGGGGGCGACGGGCTCGCCGGCTTGCGAGGCGTCCCAGACGCAGGCCGGGGGGGCGGCGCAGGCGTCGTGCATTTCGCGGGCGATGCCGCGGATTTCGCCGTATTCCGAGACGCCGAGCTTGCGCATCTGCTTTTCGAGCGTGCGGATGCTGGTGACTTGGCCGACGTTGGTCGAGATGCCGGTAAAGAGCAGATAGCGGGCGGCGTCGTAGGCGCGGGCGTCGATCGTTCGGCGGTATGCCCCGGCCTTCATGCCGTCCGGCTTGGGAATCGTTTCGGCGAGATATCCGCGCAGGGCGGCATGGACGGCGAGATAATCGTCGAGCAACTCGCGCGCGGCTTGCCGGTAAACGCTTTCCGCGGCGCCGCCGGCCAGTTCCGCGGGCACGATGATTTTTCCCCGCGAGAAATCCTGGTAGCGGCTCGATTTGGCTTGGCCGTCCCAGAGCTGCTCGTCCTCGATTTCGATGGCGGCCAGTTCCGAGACGCCTTCGAAGCAGAAGATGCAGTGCCCGAGGTCGGCGATGGAAGCGTGGCCGTACTGGAAATAAAAGCTGTCGAGGAATTTCGCGGAATCGTGCCCGCGCACCCACTCCAGACTGTCCTCGATGGAATCGGCGGAGCGGCTGTAGCGCGCCAGCGCGTAGGCGCTCTTTTCGGGCGGCATCGGCGCGACGACCACGACCCGCCCTTCCGAAATTGTCTTATTTCCCGCCATCCCTTACCCACTATCGCTTAATCAGGAAGGAAAACATACCACGCAGATGCTCGTGGCAGGCGACTGGACGGACGGCTCGGAAGCCATCCCGGTGATCAACCCCTACGACAACAGCGAGATCGACACCGTTCCACGGGCGACAGCCACGACCGCTTCCGCAGCCACCTTGATTGCTTCCTCAACGCCTACAGCTTCGCCCGCCGTCTCAAAGCCCTCAACGGCTCCACTCCCTACCAATACATCTGTAACCTCTAACTCAGAAGAAAACCATCGCTTCCATCTCAATCCGTATCACCACTTCGCGGGACCGAACAGAGCATCCGTTTCCGTATGTGAAGCGGCGCTTCGGCTACGTGAAGGTGCGCTATCGCGGCTTGGGCAAGAACAGGGAACGGCTCGGCCTCTTGTTCGGCTTGGCCAATCTGCTCATTGCCGAGCGTTATGCCACAGCCTGAGCGGCACAACGCAGGAGCAGTGCGTCCACAGCGGCGACAAGCCGCTGAAACGGGGGCATAACTACTGTCAAGAGCTCAAAATCAGCACAATTTCCATGCAAATCTCGTTGCCAAACCCTCCTCAATCGCCTCCATCCGCCAACATCATCCTTCCTCTGCCCCTCTTGCGCTCTTATTCAGGCCTTCCTTAGGGATAAAGGAATAGGCGACTCAGCCGCGCCCGCCCGCGTTCGTGCCGTTTAGTGATCCGCACCTGACGAGGTAACGCTCACTTCCACGAGTAGGACAGTCGGACGCCCGCGCCGTGCGGACTGACAGCGAAGCCGCGCTGCGCTGCCGCTCTCTTGCGTTTCCGCTTGCCGTGGATGGCGAGAGCGATGCCGCCCACCATTGATCCGATGCTGGCGTAGAGCAAGTTAGGCCGTGCAAGCCTGGCCGTGGGGTGCGACTGGTCGGCATAGCAACGATATCCGAGATAGCTGCGGTTGCTGATGGTGCATTCCTCGCCGTAATTGAAAGCTCCGAGCGTGAGGCCGACGCCGCCGAAGAAAGCAACCGCGCCCGCAAGCTGTTCGCCGTTCGGGCCTGCATTCGCTGTGTTGGGGACGGCAAGCGCCGTCGCAAGTAAGATCGACAAAACAAATTTCATTCCCGATGTTCCTTTCCGGCCCAGCTAAAGCCGGGCCTTGTAGTCGTCACATGGGAATGCGAGCCCTGCCTATTTATCTCAGCCTGGGTAGCTACTCCCGGGCTCTTGCGAGATTGTTGTATTCCGCAGGAGGCCCGGCACACGGGCCGCCATGCGACGACTACGAGGGAAAGTCTAGCACGCGCCGAAGAAACCTGTCAAGTTGGATATATAATTCCCAAAATAAAAGCTGTCGAGGAATTTTGCGGAGTCGTGTCCGCGCACCCATTCCAGGCTGTCGCTGACGGAATCGGCGGAGCGGCTGTAGCGCGCCAGCGCGTAGGCGCTCTTTTCGGGCGGCATCGGCGCGACGACCACGACCCGCCGTTCCGGCTGCGCTAAAATTGTCTTATTTCCCGCCATCCCTTACCCACTATCCCTTAATCAGGAAGGAAAACATACCATGCAGATGCTCGTGGCCGGCGACTGGACGGACGGTTCGGAAGCCATCCCGGTGATCAACCCCTACGACAACAGCGAGATCGACACCGTTCCGCGGGCGACGGCCGCGCAGATCGAGCGCGCCGTCGGTTACGCCGCGGCGGGCGCGGAAAAGATCAAGAAGACGACGGGGTACGACCGCTATCACATCCTGATGCGCGCCGCCGAGTTGATGCGCGAGCGCCGGGAAAACCTTGCCCGCACGATCACCTTGGAGGAAGGCAAGATCATCGCCGAGGCGCGGCTCGAGGTCGATCGGGCGCGGGAAACGATCGTCTGTTCGGCGGAGGAGGCGAAGCGTCTCGGCGCGGAGGTCGTCCCGCTCGACGGCGCGCCCGGCGGCGGCGGCAAGTTCGGCTTCACGCTGCGGGTTCCCTGCGGGGTGGTTCTGGCGGTCACTCCGTTCAATTTCCCGCTCAATCTGGTTTGCCACAAGGTCGGCCCGGCGTTTGCGGCGGGCAACAGCGTGATCGTCAAGCCGGCGACCGATACGCCGCTGGTTGCGCTGAAGCTGGCGGCGCTGCTGCTCGACGCCGGCGCGCCGCCGGAAGCGCTGCAGGTGGTCACCGGCGGCGGGGGCGAGATCGGCGGCATGCTTTGCGCCGACCCGCGCGTGCGCAAGATCAGTTTTACCGGCAGCCGCGACGTGGGCGAAAGCATCTGCCGCGCCGCCGGACTGAAGAAGGTGACGATGGAATTGGGCAGCAACGCTCCGGTGATCGTACTGCCCGACGCCGACATTGAAAAGGCGGCCAAGGCCATCGCGGTGACGGGCTACTCGAACGCGGGCCAGGTCTGCATCAGCGCGCAGCGGATTTTGACCCACGGCAAAATCTACGGCGATCTGCTCGATTGCCTGTCGTCGGAAGTCGAGGGGCTGACCACCGGGAACCCGCTCGACGAGAGCGTCCGGGTGGGGCCGATGGTGCGCGAGCGCGACGCCGCGCGCGTACAGGAATGGATCGAGGAAGCGGCGCAAGCGGGCGGGCGTCTGATTCGCGGCGGGGAGCGGCAAGGCGCGGTGGTGCGGCCGGCGATCGTGGCCGACGTGGACCGGGAAATGAAAATTTCGCGCGAGGAGCTTTTCGGTCCGGCGGTGGGGCTGACGCCCTTCGATTCGGTCGATGAGGCCATCGCCGCGGCCAATGCGACGAACTACGGTTTGTCGGCGGCCGTTTTCACCGAAAACCTCAACCACGCCATGCGCTTCGCCCGCGAAGTCGATTCGGGCAACATTCATATCAACTGGGGGTCGCAGTGGCGGGCGGATTTGATGCCCTACGGCGGACTGAAAGAGAGCGGTTTCGGCAAGGAAGGCCCCAAATACGCGGTCGAGGAAATGACCGAGACCAAGATGGTCGTCATGCATTTGTAGCCGGCCTTCCGGCGGCTGCGCCCGGGCGGCCGCCTTTGCCGCCCTCAACGCGCGTTCCGCTCGGCGAAGTGCTACCTTGGAAACGAGAGATCGGCAACGGGAAAATCGGCCGTCGAGGCCCCGCCCCGCAGCGCGGCTGATTCGGCTCGGCTCGAGCGCCCGGAAACTCCGCCGCGAAGCGTTTCGGCTTTTGCCGTTTCCCGCAGCCCGCCGGTCGAAAACTCCAGGGGAAATGCCTGTTTTTGCCGCCAAGGCGCTTGTATTGTGTCTTGTTGCCGCCGCGGCCGCCTTTGCCGCCGGCGGAGAGGGCGGCCACGGGGGAGTTGCGCCGTTTCTTTTCGGCATGGCCGCGGTTCTTGCGGCCGCGAAGGTTGGCGGCGAGATTTTCGAGCGTCTGAATCAACCCGCCGTGCTCGGCGAGTTGGTGTTCGGCGTGCTGATGGGCAACGCCGGCCTTGCGGGCTTCCATGCGTTCGACGTTCTGAAGACGGACGCCGGGCTGGCCATCGCCGCCGAGGTCGGCGTCATCCTGCTGCTGTTCGAAGTCGGTCTGGAAAGCAGCGTGGACGAACTGCTGGCCGTGGGCGGCTCGGCCATGCTGGTTGCGCTGCTCGGCATTGTCGTTCCGGTTGTTTTGGGCTACGGGGTTTCGGCGTTCTTTCTGCCGGAGGTCACGCCGTGGTACGTCCATTTGTTCGCCGGCGCCACGCTGGCCGCCACGAGCGTCGGCATCACGGCGCGCGTACTCAAGGACATGCGCAAGATGGACACGCAAGAGGCGCGCATCATCTTGGGGGCGGCGGTTGTCGATGACGTGCTCGGCCTGGTGATTCTGGCGGTCGTTTCCGGCGTGGTCAGGTCGATCGACGGCGGCGCCGGCATGTCGCTGCTGCCGGTGTTGGCGATTATCGGCAAGTCGGCGGCGTTTCTGGTTGCCGCGGTTTTTGCCGGGCGGGCGTTCGTCGGCCGCGTACTGCGCATCGGCTCGCGGGCCAAGGCGGCGGGCATACCGGTCGTGCTGAGCGCGGCCTATTGTTTCGCGATGGCGGCGCTGGCCGAGACCATCGGCCTGGCCGCAATTGTCGGCGCATTCGCCGCGGGTCTGGTGATCGACAACAAGTTCTACAGCGGCTACCGCGAGATGCGGTCGCGCAAGATCGAAGAAATGCTGTCGCCGCTCAGCGCGGTTTTCGTTCCGGTGTTTTTCGTGCTGATGGGGCTCAAGGTCGATCTGCGTTCGTTCGGCTCGCTGTCGGTGCTGCAGTTCGCCTGCGGCCTCAGCGTGGCCGCGGTCATCGGCAAGCAGGTTTGCTCGCTGGGCGTCCGCGAGAAAGGCGTAAACCGTCTGGTTGTGGGCATAGGCATGATTCCGCGCGGCGAGGTCGGCCTGATTTTCGCCGGCATCGGGGCCTCGCTTTTCGTTGCCGGCGAGCCCGTATTCACGCCGGACGTCTTTTCGGCGATGGTGGTGATGGTGATGGTCACGACGCTGGCGACGCCGCCGCTGCTGAAGCTGCTTTTCTCGAAATAGCCGCGGGCGCGGCTACCGGTCGGCGGCGCAGCGGAAGCCCAGGTTGTTGAGGCCGGAGTCGGGCGCGGTCATCATCCGCGCCGCCGAGCGGTAGCCCTGACAATAGTTTTCGCTGCACAGCCAACTGCCGCCGCGCTGCACCTTTTGCGCGCCCGACGAGGGGCCTTTGGGGTTGCGCGTCGGCGAGACCTGGAAGTAGGTCGGCGAGTACCAGTCGGACGCCCATTCCCAGACGTTGCCGGTG
The DNA here is from genome assembly GCA_965242705.1 of Bryobacterales bacterium. Lineage (GTDB taxonomy): Bacteria > Acidobacteriota > Terriglobia > Bryobacterales > UBA6623 > CATQHP01. The sequence goes on along the minus strand of OZ251486.1, from coordinate 141,517 downwards.
ACGTCGTACAGGCCGTAGGGATTGGCCGGGAATTGCTTGATCGGCCCGTAGCTTGCGAAACCGTCGCGGTTCAGGTCTTGTTGGGGGAAGCTGCCTTGCCACAGATTGGCGCGGTGCGCCCCGCCGGGCGCGAGCTCGTCGCCCCAAGGGTAGAGTTTGCCTTCGAGGCCGCCGCGGATGGCGTATTCGAATTCCGCTTCGGTCGGCAGCCGGCGGCCTTTCCAACTGCAATACGCGGCCGCGTCTTGCCAGGAGAGATGCACTACGGGATAGTCGAGCTTGTCCCGGTACGACGACCCCGGCCCGTCGGGATGCCGCCAGTCCGCGCCGTCGCCTTTGGTCCAGCTTTCCTGCTTGGGGTCGAAAACGCCCGACCAGCCCAGCTTTTCGGAGTCCGTAACGTAGCCGGACGCTTCGGCGAACTCGGCGTATTGCGCGTTGGTCACCTCGTGTTCGTCCATGTAGAAGGGGTCGAGCACGACGCGGTGCGGAGGGCCTTCGTAGGCGAACCCGCGGGTCGTGCCCATGGTGAACTCGCCGCCGGGGAGCAGCGCCATGCCGCTCGTATCGGCGGGCGCGCCGCAGCCGCAGGCGATTGCCGCGGCCAAAGCGGCCGCGGCGGACGGAAACAGCCGGTGAGCAAGCATTCGCCGTATTATAGCGGCGGCGCGGCGGCAAGGCGATCGCCGGCCGCCGGACGGCTCTGTTATAACTCTTGGAAGTGGAACGGCAAGAACCGGCCGAAACCGGAACCCATAATGCCCCCCCCCCCCCCCCGCATAGGGCGCGCTGCGCAGCATCTTGCGGCACGGTCTTGCGGCAGGCCGCCTGGAACGCGCTGTTTCTTGCCGGCGGATTGGCCGCGGTTGCGGTTTGCGGAGAGGCGTATTTGCGGCTGAAGCAGCCGTTCATGCGCGGCGAAACCCGGGAGCGTCTGGAACGTTTCCATCCGCAAGCGGGACGCCTGCTGAAACCCAACCTGGAAGTACGCTACACGAATCGACTCGATTTCTGGAACGTCTCGCGAACCAACAGTCTGGGTTTTCTCGACCGCGAACCGGTCAGCGCCGAGCGCGCCGCGGCAAGCTGCCGCATCGTTTTTATCGGCGATTCCTACGTCGAGGCGCGCGAGGTTCCCATCGCCGACAAGCTGCACGTCCGGCTCGAAGAGCTTGCCGCCCGCGAATTGCCCGCTGCGGACATCGCCACCGCGGCTTTCGGCTTCCCCGGCACGGGGCAGATCGCCCAACTGCCGTATTACGACGAGTTCGCCCGGCGGCTGCGCCCCAGGCTGCTGGTCCTCGTTTTCGGCCACAACGACTTCAAGGACAATTCCCCGCTGCTGAAAGCGCTGTATCAGGGATGGGACCCGGAACGGATGCCGTTCGTCACCGCCGCAAGAAACGCGGACGGCGGCATGGAACTGCGGCCGCCCGATGCGGATTGGGAAAAGTACGCACTGCCGCGGCTTCCCGCGCAGCCGAGTCCCTGGTACGCGAGGATTCTCAGTCCCATATTGCGGATTTCGCACTTCGCCAAATGGCTGCGCGCGAAGGCCGGCGTATTGTTTTCAAGGCGGGATTTCGCCGCCCAACCGGCGGCGTGGATGGAATTGCTCAGCCGGCGCCCCGGCGGCGAAGCGCTGCTCGACAGCCGGCCGCTCATGGAGCAACACGGCATAAACGCCTTATTCCAGAGAGAAGACCTGCCGCCGCTCTATGAGAAGGAGCTGGAATTTACGGCTTTCGCCCTTGACCGGTTCAGGGAACGGGCGGAGCGCGGCGGCTTCCGGTTGGCCATCCTGGCCGAGTATCGGATGGGCGGCGCGGGCAACCCCGGATTCGACCGGTTGCAGGCCATGGCCGAGGCGCGGGGCATTGCGGTCGTCTCCTATTCCGACTACATCGCCCGTAACGGCATCGATCCCAAAGAGACACGCTGGTCACACGACGACCACTGGACCCCCGCCGGCCACCAATGGGCCGCCGAGGCCGTGCTTGAATGGCTGAAAGAGAACCGGGGCGTTTGCGCCGAGCAAGCCGCGCCGGGCGGGGAACGAGCTTCCGCCGGCGCCCGCTCGGTTCAAGACGGAAAGGCGCAGTAAGATAGAAGGCGGGGTGCCGACAGTCTTCATTCCGACTCTGCTGCGGCCGTTCGCGGGCGGGCGCGCCGAGGCGCCGGTCGCCGGGGCCAGCGTGGGCGAAGTTATCGACAACCTGCTGGAGCGCTACCCCGAGCTGGCCGGCCGTCTGCTTGAAGACGGGCAATTGCGCGGCAATCTTTCCATCGCCATCGACGGCGAAATCGGCACGATGGGCAGGCTCGACCGGGTGGAAGAGGATTCCGAAATCCACTTCATCGCCGCGGTCTCGGGCGGGTAGCCATGCATACGGCCTGGGGCGAGATTGCCGTCCACGACGCGCATGCGCATCTGTTTTCGCATTCGTTTTTCAAGGCGCTTGCCGGGCAGAAGGGGAGCGGGAACGTTGCCGGCATGGTCGAGGCGCTGGGCTGGCAGGCCCCGCCCGAGGACAACGCCGCGCTGGCGCGGCGCTGGGTAGCGGAGCTCGACAGCCAAGGCGTGGCCGGCTCCGTTCTGATGGCCAGCTTGCCGGGCGACGAAGCCGCCGCGGGCGAGGCGGTTCGCGCGGCGCCCGAGCGGCTCTACGGCTACTTCATGCTCGATCCGCTGGCCGAGGACGCCGTCGGGCGCGCCCGGCGCGCCTTCGAGCATTTCGGCTTGCAAGGTCTCTGCCTGTTCCCGGCGATGCACCGCTTTTCGGTGCGCGACCGGCGGTTGACGCCGCTCTACGAACTGGCGGCGGATGGCGCGGGTCGGGTCGTCTTCGTCCACATGGGCGTTTTGACGGTCGGCGTGCGCAACAAGCTCGGCCTGCCCTCGAAGTTCGACATGAGCTTGTCGAACCCGATGGATTTGCATCCGGTTGCGTTGGAGCATCCCGGCGTCAACTTCGTTTTGCCGCACTTCGGCGCGGGCTATTTCCGCGAAGCGCTGATGCTGTGCGATCTCGCGCCGAACGTCTATCTGGACACTTCGAGCAGCAACGGCTGGGTCAAGTATCTGACGCCCCGCCCCAGCCTGGCCGAAGTTTTCGAGCAGGCGCTGGAGGTCGCCGGCAGCGGGCGTCTGCTTTTCGGCTCGGATTCGTCGTTCTTTCCGCGCGGCTGGAACCGCGCCGTTTTCGACGCGCAGGCCGCGGCGCTGGCTTCGCCGGGCATCGACGCCGAGCAGGCGCGGGCCGTCTTCGGCGGAAACCTGATGCGGCTGCTGGGCCGCGCCGCATAGCTGCGCGGGCGCGCCTAGAGCACGGGTTCGTAGCGCTCCATCAGGCGCTCGATTTCCTTGACCTCTTCGGGGCGCACCTCGGGCAGCGGCGGCCGCACCGGCCCGGCGGGCTTGCCCAGGATTTCCATCGCCTTTTTCATCACGCTGACTTCGTAGCCCTTGCGCCGCGCGCGCAGGGCGTAGAGCGGCAGCACGTAGTTGGACATCAGCCGCGACAGGCTGGCGCTGTCGAGCATGGACGCGCGCTCGTGCAATTGCAGCGACAAGCGCGGGGCGATTACGGCAATGCTCGACGTGTAGGTGCGGATGCCGATGGCGTAATAGCCGGGCACCATGTCGTCGCCGATGCCGCCGACCCAGTGCAGCCGGTTGCCGCAGCGGGCCATGACGCGCTGGTAGTTGCGCAGGTCGGCCTGGCCTTCCTTGAGGGCGATCAGATTGGGAATCTCGCCGCACAGCCGGGCCACTTGCGCCGCCGTCAGGTTGACCCAGTCGCGGCTGTACAGGAAAAGTCCGATGTCGACGGCTTCGCCGATCGCCTTGTAGTAGCGCAGCAGGCCCTCGAAATCGGCGCTGGGGTAGTAGGGAGGGAACATCAGTATGCCGTCGGCTCCGGCGGCGGCGGCCTGTTTCGCCAGGGCAACGGAAAGCCCGCCGCCGAAGCCCACTCCGGCGATGACGGCGCTTTTGCCGCCCGCCTCGGCTACGGCGGCTTCGACGAGTTGCCGGTGCTCTTCGGGCGTCAGCGAATAAAGCTCGCCCGTGCCGCCCGCGGCGACCAGGGCGCAGAGCGGGTACTTGACCATTTCGGCCGCGTTGCGGCGGAAGCCGTCGATATCGAGCGAGAGGTCGGGCTTGAAATTGGTTACCGGGAAGGCGATTACGCCTTCCAGTTTCGAGCGCAATTCGGCGGGTTCCATAAGGCCTATTGTTGCACCGCGGCGGGCGGGCGTCCGCGCCGCGCGGGGTCGGGCGGGGGAACGCCTATACTCAAGACATCGACGCAAAGGAACGCCGCATGAAACCGAATTTCCCGCTCCGCCGGCTCGGCCTCTCGATACTGCCGTTGGCTCTGGGTCTGGCCGCCCTGCCGTCGGCCGCCCAGAAGGTCGGGCATCCGCTCGACCCGCTCAATTTTCAGGAGTATTGGCGGGTGCTGGAAACGCTGCGCGAAGCCGGCCGCCTCGACGCCGAGACGCGCTTTTCGCTGGTCAACATGGTTCCGCCGCCCAAGCCGCTGGCGTGGGAATGGAAGCGGGGCGAGAGCTTCCCCCGCACGGCTTTCGCTCTGGCGCGGCAGGGCGAGCGGACGTTCAAGGCCGTTGTCGATCTGCGCGCCGGCGAACTGATTTCGTGGAAAGAGCTGCAGGGCATTCAGCCGAACTGGCTGCTCGAAGAGCACGGCGCGCTGCAGGATGAAATCAAGGGGCATCCCGATTTCCAGGCCGCGATGAAAGCGCGCGGCATCGACGACACGACGTTCATCGACTGCCGGGTCGGCCCGCCGGGTTACTACGGCACGGACGAGCAGCGCGGCCGGCGCGTCGGCAACGTCACTTGCACGGACGCGAGGCGCGTGCGCAACCGCTGGACCCGCGGCATCGAAGGCCTGACCGCGGTCGTGGATCTGGAGGCGAAAAAGGTTTTGCGCGTGGTCGATGAAGGCGCCGTGCCGCTGCCGGACACCATCGCCGACTACGACCCGGCCTCGATTGGGGAGACCCGCGAGGTTCCCGGCCCGATGCGCATCGACCAGCCTTTGGGAGCGGGCTTCGAGTTCGACGGCAGCATCGTCGAGTGGCAGAACTGGCGGTTTCACGTCCGCCACGACCAACGGGCCGGGCTGATCGTTTCGACCGTGACCTACCGCGACGGCGGCCGCGAGCGGCGGGTGCTCTACGAGGGCTATCTCTCGGAAATGTTCGTGCCCTATATGGACCCGTCGTTCCACTGGTATCAACGCAATTTTCTCGACATGGGCGAGTTCAGCCACGGCGGCATCGTCAAGCCGCTGCTGAAGGGTCTCGACTGTCCGCGCAACGCCGTCTATATCGACGGCATGATCGCGCTCGACAACGGCCGTCCGCAAACGAGGCGCAACACAGCCTGCATTTTCGAGCGCGAGACGGGCGACATGGCTTGGCGGCACCATACCGAAGCCGAGCCGCAAAGCCGCAAGCAGCGCGATCTGGTTGTGCGCGCCATCGCCGTCGTCGGCAATTACGACTACATTTTCGATTGGATTTTCCTGCAGAACGGCTCCATCCGCGTACGCGTCGGGGCGAGCGGAGAGGCGGAGGCGAAGATCGTCGAACAGGCGGACGCCTCAAGCGGCGGCGAGGCGGACGCTTACGGCCGTTTCGTCGATCGGCACATTGTCGCCGTCAATCACGACCACTATTTCAATTTCCGCCTCGACCTCGACGTTGACGGGACGCGCAACAGCTTCGTCGCCGACCGTCTGGTGACGAAGAAGCTGCCGGCCGACCACCCCCGGCGCAGCCTGTGGACGCAGCGCGGGCAGAAGCTGCGCAAGGAAAGCGAGGCCAAGCTGAACATCGATCTGCGCAAGCCCGTTCTGTGGCGCGTGGTGAACGCGGCGTCGAAGAACCGCGTCGGTTATCCGGCGAGCTATCAACTCGCGCCCGGCAAGAACTCGACGACCCTGCTCACCGCGGACGACTATCCGCGCCGCAGAGCCGGTTTTCTCGATCATCATCTGTGGGTCACGCCTTACGACCCGAACGAGCGTTGGGCCGCCGGAGAGCACCCCACGTTGAGCGAGCCGGGACAAGGGCTGCCCAAGTGGACGTCAAAAGACCGCGGCATCGACGAAACCGATCTGGTGCTTTGGCATTCCATCGGCATGCAGCACGTGGTGCGCGCCGAGGACTGGCCGGTCATGCCCGTGGCGTGGCGCAGTTTCGAGTTGCGGCCGTTCGATTTCTTCGACAGGAATCCGGCGCTCGACCTGCCCGTGGACTGACCCGTCCGCGGGTTGGCGCAAAGGCAGGCGGCCTACGGTTGATCTGCGGCGGCTTCGGCCTCAGCGGGCGGCGTGACGCCGAGTTGCTCCCACTCGGCCAGTTGCGCGCGGATGTTGTCCGCGGCGGTTGCCTGCGGCGACGCGCGCAAGAAACGGCGGTAGTTGCGCGCCGCTTCCGCGTACTTGCCCAGATTGGCCAGAGCGCCGCCGTGCAATTGATACGCCTGCGGGTACTCGTCGGCGCCGCGGGCGATCAATTCCCGCGCCGAGGCGGCCGCGTCTTCGCTGCGTCCCAGGCGAAGCTGCGCGACGGCCACGTAAAAGCGGGTCTGGTTGTCGTGCGGATTCAATTCCAGGGCTTTCAACCCGACCGCGGCGGTCTGCTCGAGATCGCCCGTCTGCGCCAGCAGCGGAACCAGTTGCGTATAGGGGCGGATGAAAAGCGGGTCAACGGCAACGGCGCGCTCGAACGACGCGCGCGCTGCGGCCTGCTTGCCGAGGCCGAGTTGCGTCCGGCCCAGCAAGTCCCAGGCTTCCGCGTAGTCTCCGAATTGACCGACCGCCGTTTGCAGCGAGCGCTCCATTTTCTTGAGGTTCGGCTTTTTCTTGAGGTTTTCGGAACGGGCTTTGAGAAATGCGGTTTGCGCTTTTTTGGGGGCGTTGAGGGAGCCGGCGCTGACCGCGGAGCCGGTTACGCCTTCGAGCGGGGTCAGCAGGATTTCGCCGATATTGGGGCTGTCGAAAATCGAGTGCATGGCCAACTCGATTTGCGTGGAACTATAGCCCGGCAACTCGGCGCGCACCAGACAGCCGTTGAGATTGACGATGCCCAGCGCGCTGCGCTGCGGCAGCCCGCCCGAGTTTTGCGAGCGCATGCCGGCGTCGAACGCGCCCATGCCCCGGCCGGAAAGGTCGAGGTCGAACTCGCCTTTTCCCGTGACCGTATCGACGAAGCGGCGGAAGCCGTAACAGAAGAGCTCGACTTGCGTATGGGGCGGCGGGGGGTTGCCGTCGGACATGACGACCTTGCCGCTGAGATACGCCGGCGGGTCGCGGTTGATGTCGGGGCTGCGCTCGCCCAGCGCCGAGCCGAGCGGGTCGCCCGCCGCGGGCGCATCCGGCTGGGTTAGCGGGGCCCGCGCGCTGCCTCCCTGCTGCGCCGTCAATGCGGCCGCGGCCGACAGCATCAGGGCAAGTTTGGCGAGTGGATTTTTCATGCCGGCTTCAGCATAGCGAACCGCGCTGCGCCGCGCCAAACGCCTGCGCTAAAATGACTGGAGTCGTGAGCAAGCCGCGGACGTTGTTTCAGAAGATTTGGGATGAGCACGTCGTCGTCCATGAGGCCGGCGCTCCGGCGGTGCTCTACATCGACCTGCATCTGGTGCATGAGGTGACCTCGCCGCAGGCGTTTCAGGGACTGCGCGACCGCGGCATCGCGGTGCGCCGCCCCGAGCGCACGATGGCCACGATGGATCACAGCATCCCGACGACCGACCGCGCGCTGCCGATTCTCGACCCGATCGCGGCCAGACAGGTGGAGCAGTTGCGCATCAACTGCCGGGAGTTCGGCGTGCCCTTGGCCGATATGGGCATGGCGGATCAGGGGATTGTCCACGTGATCGGCCCGGAATTGGGCTTGACGCAGCCGGGTTTCACGGTGGTTTGCGGCGACAGCCACACCTCGACGCACGGCGCTTTCGGGGCGCTGGCGTTCGGCATCGGCACGACCGAAGTCGAGCACGTGCTGGCCACGCAGTGCCTGCTGCAGGACCGTCCGCAGACGTGCGAGGTGCGTTTCGAGGGCGCCGCGCCGAAAGGCGTCACGGCCAAGGATTTGATCCTGGCGCTGATTGCCAAAATCGGCATCGGCGGCGGCACGGGCCACGTCTTCGAGTACACCGGCGAAGCGATCCGCGCGCTCACGATGGAAGGGCGCATGACGCTTTGCAACATGTCGATCGAAGGCGGCGCGAGGGCGGGCATGGCGGCCCCCGACGACACGACTTTCGAGTATCTGGCGGGCCGCCCCAAAGTCCCGCGGGGCGCGGATTGGGATGCGGCGCTGGCGCGCTGGCGCAAGCTGCCTTCCGATGAGGGCGCGCGGTTCGACCGCGCCGAAACCGTCAGCGCCGCCGATCTGGAGCCGATGATTACCTGGGGCACGAACCCCGGCATGGGCGTCGGCGTGACGCGGCCGGCGCCCGAGCCGAACGGCAACCCGGGCATCCGCAAGGCGCTCGATTACATGCGGATCGAGGCTGGCAAGCCGCTGTTGGGGCGGCCTATCGACGTGGTGTTCGTGGGAAGCTGCACGAACTCGCGGATTTCCGATCTGCGTCTTGCGGCGGACGTGCTGCGGGGCCGCAAGGTCGCCCCCGGGGTGCGCATGATGGTGGTGCCCGGGTCGGAGAAGATCAAGGCGCAGGCCGAAGCCGAGGGACTGCCGGAAATCTTCAGGGCCGCCGGCGCGGAATGGCGCGAGGCGGGCTGCAGCATGTGCATCGCCATGAACGGCGACCAGTTGGCGCCGGGGCAGTATTGCGTATCGACCAGCAACCGCAACTTCGAGGGGCGGCAGGGCAAGGGCGGGCGGACGTTTCTGGCGAGTCCGCTGACGGCGGCGGCCTCGGCGGTCGAGGGCGCCGTGGCCGACGCCCGGCGCTATCTGTAAGCGGGGGGAGGCGCAAATGGAAGCGGTGACGCAATTTTCGGGCAAGGTCGTTCCTCTGCCCGTTGCCGACGTCGACACGGATCAGATCATCCCGGCGCGTTTTCTGAAGACGATCGAGAAGCTGGGGTTGGGCAGGAATCTGTTCTACGACTGGCGGTATCTGGCCGACGGCAGCCCGAACCCGGATTTCATCCTCAACCGGCCGCGGGCGCAGGGCGCGGCGATCCTGCTGGCCGGCGACAACTTCGGCTGCGGCAGTTCGCGCGAGCATGCTCCCTGGGCGCTGATGGGGCAGGGCTTCCGCGCCGTCGTCAGCACTTCGTTCGCCGACATTTTCCGCAACAATTGCCTGAAGAACGGGTTGCTGCCGATCGTCGTCGATGAGGCCGCGCACAAGGAACTCTTCGCCGCGGCCGAGGCCGATGAAGACTGCCGGGTTGCGGTCGATCTGACGCGGCGCGCGCTGCGCCTGCCGAGCGGGCGCGAAGTCGAATTTCCCATCGACGAGTTTTCCCGCAAGTGCATGCTCGAAGGCGGCGATCAATTGAGCTACATCCAGCAGCAGGCGGCTGCCGTCGAGGCCTACGAGCGCGCCGCGCCGAACGCGCTGAACACGCTTTAGGCTGCTCTGCTCTTGAAGGGCGTTTCAGGGGCCGTGCTCGGGGTGATTGCAGCCCGGAAACTCGGCCGGGGCGGCGTTGCCGATGCAGCGCAGGCCGCCGCGGAGGCCGATTTTCGACGTGCAGCAGCCGTCGATGGTCATGCGCTCCAGGGGCGCGAAGAAGCGTTGCAGCGCCGAGGCGGGCGCGGCTTTGTTCTGGCTTCGTTCTGCGCCGCCGCGGCCATGGCCGCGTTCCGTTGCCCGCCGCTCAACTCGTGGAACGGGCCGCTGAAGCGCTGCCGGCGGCGATGATCTCGAGGGCGCGCCGGCGGCGCATCAGCGCAGGTAGAGGAAAGCGTTGAGGTTGAACATGGCCAAAGCGAACTCGCGCAGGGGCTGCTCGGCGAGGAAGGCTTGCGCCGCGGCCCGTTCGCGGGCCGAGGGGGGCCGCCCGGCGGCCAGCCGATAGGCGCGGTCGATTTGCCGTTCGCGGCTTCCGCCGGATTCGCGGCGCAGTCGTTCGGCGAAGGCGGCGGCCAGACGGTTGGAGAGATCGCCGTTGAGCAGCTCGAGCGATTGCGGCGCGTGGGTGCTGGTCTCGCGGCGCCCGCAGGTGGTCAACAGCGCCGGCTGGTCGAAGACTTCCATGAAGGGCAGGCGCAGGTTGCGCTTGGCGATCAGGTATATCGAGCGGCGGTCGTGCTCGCCGGCGTCTTCGGTAACCCGCCACTGGGTCGGGTCGTAAAGCAGATCGACCAGCGCCTCTTCGACGGGCGCCATGACGCTGCGGCCGCCCCGCCGCGGGTTGAGCTTGCCGGAAACGGCCAGCATGGCGTCGCGGATTTCTTCCGCGGTCAGGCGGCGGGCGGGGCCGCGCCAGAGCAGGCTGTTGGCGGCGTCCTTTTCCATGCCGAGGGTTTCCATTGCCGGGTTTTTGGCGGCTTGGCGGTAGCTGTTGCTCAGCAGGATGCGGCGGTGCAGGGGTTTGAGCCGCCAGCCGTCCGCGATCAATTCGCCCGCCAGATAGTCGAGCAGTTCGGGGTGGCTGGGGCGTTCGCCCATGAAGCCGAAATCGTTGGGCGTGTTGACGATTCCCCTGTTGAAATAGCCCAGCCAGATGCGGTTGACCATGACGCGGGGCGTTAGCGGGTTGTTCGGGTCGGCGATCCAGTCGGCCAGCTTCGAGCGGGGGGCTTCGACATCCGGCGGAAGCGTTGGCGCGTCTTCCGGCAGCAGGACGCCCAACGGGCGCGGGTTGACGGCCTGCAGCGGCCGGGTGTGGTCGCCGCGGTCGAGCACGTGAATCGGGTCGGGGTACTCGGGGTCGTTGCGCACGGTCGCCAACGTCGGCGGCGGCTCGGGCAACTGCGCTTCGAGCGCGTCGTGCTCGGCTTGCAGCTTGGCGCGCTCTTCGCCCTGCGCGAGCTTGATCTGCGCGCGCAGTTTTTTCATCTTGCCGGCGATTTCCTTGGTTTGCTTCCGCCAGTCGTCGATGGAGGGGCCGCCGTCGAGCACGACGTCGGTTTCGTAGGCTCGGCCGAGGTAGGCCTGCAAGCGGTAGTAGTCCACCTGCCGGATGGGGTCGAACATATGGTCGTGGCAGCGGGCGCAGCCGACGGTCATGGCCAGGAACGCGGAGCCGATGATGTCGGTGCGCTCGGTCAGGATTTCGTTGCGGCTGGAAGCCACTTCCTGATTGCCGGCGTTGCGGCGGACCGCTCCGAGGCGGTGAAAGCCGGCGGCGGTCAGCGTTTCGCGGCCGCGTTCGGTGCGCGCGTCGTCCGCGGCCATTTCGTCGCCGGCGAGTTGCTCGCGGATGAAGCGGTCGTAGGGCAAGTCGTCGTTGAACGCGCGGATCACGTAGTCGCGGTAGCGCCACAGGCCGGGGAGATAGCGGTCGTATTCGAAACCCTCGGTTTCGGCGTAGCGCACGACGTCGAGCCATTGCCGCGCCTGCTGTTCGCCGTAATGCGGGCCGGCCAGCAGGCGGTCAACGACTTTTTCCCAGGCGTCGGGCGAGTCGTCTTTGACGAAGGCGGCGACCTCTTCCGGCGTCGGCGGCAGGCCGGTAACGTCGAAGGCCGCGCGGCGGATGAGCGCGGCGCGGTCGGCTTGCGGCGCCGGCTCGAGGCCCTCTTGCCGCAGCTTCGCATGGATGAAAGCGTCGATCGGCGCGGCGGCCCAGGCGGAATCGGACTTGGGCGGCTCGACCCGTTGCAGCGGCTGGAAAGACCAGAAGGCGCGCTCGCTTGCGCGGTACTCGGCGGCCGGCAGCGCGGCGGCGAGGCCGACCAGAAGCAAAGAGACGATGACCGGCGGCGTCATGGCGGTTACCCGCAACGATTCTAACGCACGGCGGGGCGGCGCCGCCAACCCGTCCAAATCAATCGGCCGGCCGCCGCAAACCGACCGCGCCGTTTACGGCAAACGCGGCGGAGATTGTAAAATATGCTCGAAGTGCGCAGCTACGCCGCGGGTCCGAGCATTCCTCTACTGGGAAAAACCATCGGGCGGGTGTTCGACGAGACCGTTGCGAAGCATTCGCAAAAGGAAGCGGTCGTTTCCCGCCATCAGGGCTTGCGGCTGACCTACGCCGACCTCGGCGCCGGCGTTGCCGAGACCGCGGCGGGGCTTTGGGGTCTCGGCATTCGGCCCGGCGACAGGGTCGGCATGTGGGCCTCGAATTGCGTCGAATGGATCTACTTGCAGATCGCAACGGCGAAGATCGGCACCGTGCTGGTCAACGTCAACCCCGCGTACCGCGCCGACGATCTGGCCTACGTCCTCGAGCGCTCGCGGATGAAAGCGATCTTTCTTCACGAGCAGGATGCGCGCGTTCATTACGGCGGCGTGCTGGCCGCCGCCCGCCGGAGCAGGGAATTGCCGCTGAAACATGCGGTCATGCTGGAAACCGGGCAGTGGCGGGAGATGATCGGCGCGGGAGTCCGGCCGCCGGACGAAAGCGCAGGCATTCACGACGCGGTGAACATCCAGTACACATCAGGGACGACGGGCAAGCCGAAGGGCGTTCTGCTGACGCACAACAACTTGGTCAACAACGCCTACCTGGTGGGGCGCGGGCTGAAGTGGACCGAGGTCGACAGGCTTTGTCTGCCGGTTCCGCTTTACCACTGTTTCGGCTGTGTCATGGGCTCGCTGCAGGCGATTGTTTACGGCGCAACGTTGGTGCTGCCGTCGGCGCAGTTCGACCCGTCGGCCGTCTTGCAGGCGGTCGATGCGGAGCGCTGCACGACGATTTACGGCGTGCCGACGATGTTCATCGCCGAGCTCGACCATGCCGACTTCGCGCGCTGCGACACCTCATCGCTGCGCACGGGCATCATGGCCGGCGCCCCCTGCCCGATCGAGTTGATGCGGCGCGTGGCGGCCGAGATGCACTGCGCGGAAATGACCATCGCCTACGGCCAGACCGAGGCGTCGCCGGTGATTACGCAGAGCTCGACCGACGACCCGCTGGAAGCGCGCGTGGCGACGGTCGGCGCGGCCATGCCCTGTACCGAGGTGAAAATCGCCGGCCCGTCGGGCGGCGCCGCGGAGATCGGCGTTCAGGGCGAGTTGCTGACCCGCGGCTACCTGGTGATGAAAGGCTACGACAACGATCCGGCGGCGACCGCCGCGGCGGTGGACGCCGACGGCTGGCTGCATACCGGCGACCTCGCCGTCATGCGCGAAGACGGCAATTTCCGCATCACCGGCCGCGCCAAGGAAATGATTATCCGCGGCGGCGAGAACATCTACCCCCGCGAAATCGAGGAGTTCCTGCACGCGCATCCCAAAGTGGCCGACGTTTACGTTCTGGGGCTGCCGGACGAGCGCCTCGGCGAGCGGGTGCTGGCCTGGGTCAGGCCCCGCGGCGGGGAATCGCTGACGGAAGATGAATTGAAGGACTTCTGCCGGGGGCGGATTGCGCATTTCAAGATTCCCGAGTTCATTCGCTTCGTCGAGGAATTCCCGATGACCGTCACCGGCAAGGTGCGAAAATTCGTTATTCGACAAAAGGAGATCGAGCTGCGCGGCCTCGAATCGGCGCAGCGAATGGAAACGGCATGAACTATCTCGTCGAACAACTGGATGAAATCGCTCCGGTCGAGTGCCCCTGCGGACAGGCGCGCCGCGCCTTCGCTTCCCCCGAAAACAAGACGGCCACGCTGCACGTCGTGGACATCAAGACCGACTCCGAGACGCATTACCACAAGAAAATGACGGAGATTTATTTCATCCTCGAAGGCTCGGGCTACATGGAACTGGACGGCGAGCGCGTGCCGGTGCGTCCGATGACGTCGGTCATGATCAAGCCGGGCTGTCGTCATCGCGCGGTCGGCCGGATGAAGATCGTCAACGTGCCGATTCCGGCCTTCGACCCGGCCGACGAATGGTTCGATTGACGCCGCGCCCGAGCGCGCCCCCGCGAGCGCGTCAGTTCATGGGGAACAGCGCCGAGCCGATCATGGAGGCCAGCAGCCCGCCGGCGCCCAGGGCGATCAGCGAGGGCGTTTTCGTCTTCAGCGCTTCCATTTCGGTCAAGCCCGTCATGGTCTTGAAGACCCAGAAACCGGAATCGTTCATCCAGCCGCCGACGATTGAGCCGGAGCCGATCGCCGTCAGGATATAGACCGGGTGGTAGGCCGGCGGCGACGCCGCGATGAGCGGCGCGAGGATTTCCGAAGAGGTGATCATCGCGGTTGTCGCCGAGCCTTGCGCGATGCGGAAGAGCATCGCTGCGCCGAACCCCAGCAGCATCAGCGAGAGGCCGGCCTGCTGCGCCCAGCCGCCCAGCGCGTCTCCGACTCCAGCCTTCACCAGCATGCGCCCGAAGGCGCCGCCGCCGGCGGTGATCAGGATAATCAGCCCCGCGCTCTTGATCGCCTCTTCGGTGGGCTTGGCCATTTCCCGCAGCGTCAGCCCCTTGTGAGCGGCCAGAACCCATAGCGCCGACGCCGCGGCGAGGATCAGCGCAAGGCTGGGGTTCCCCAGGAAAGCCGCGATGGGCCGCACGGGGCTCGCGGGGAAGAAAGTGGAGGTGACCGTGTTCGCCGTGATCAGGATCAGCGGCAGGACGATCGGCAGCAGCGACCGCGCAAAGCTCGGCAATTCGCTTTCGGGCCGGTGGGCGATCTCCTCGAGCTCTTTCAGAGACAGCCCGGGCGCTTCGCGGATCGGAATGTTCATCTTGCGGTCAACCCAGATCGAGAACGCCCAGGAAGACAACGCGGCCGGAACGGCGACCAGGCCGCCGACAAGGATCACCAGTCCGAGGTCGATTTGAAGCGTCTCGGCCATGGCCAGCGGGCCGGGCGTCGGCGGCACGAAGACGTGCGTGGTCACGCCGCCCGCGCCGATGGCCAGCGTGTAAAGCAGGTAGTTGCGTCCGTTGGCGCGCATGCTCATCGAGCGCGCCAGAGGCACCAGCAGATAGAACACGGTGTCGTAGAAGACGGGGATCGACAGCACGTAACCGCTGATGACCATCGACAGCGAGGAATACTTCTCGCCGAGCCAGGCGACGAAGCGGCGGGTGATCTTTTCGGCGGCGCCGCTTTCCATCAGGCATTGCCCGATGACCGCGGCCATGGCGATGACGATGCCGATCCTCCCCGCGAGGCCGCCGAACGCGTCGATCGTTTCGGAGATCGCCCTCTCGAGCGGGATTTCCGGCGAAAGGACTCCGATCAGGATCGCGGAGCATATCAGCGCAACGAACGCATTAATCTTCCAACGGACGATCAACAGGAAAACCGCAGCCGTCGCGATGAGAAAAATGAGTATCGGATGCATGGGTTCCGAACAGCATACCCCGATTGTTATGCTGAGGTCACCATGATCGAAACATCCGTCCGCCTTGTGCGGGAAGCTCCGATCGCCTCGGTCACGCTGGCCAACCCGGAGCGCCGCAACGCGCTGTCGATCGATACGATGCTCGATCTGCAGGCGGCCGTCGAGCGCTTGGGCGCCGACCGCGAGATCCGCGCGATCATCCTGGCGGCGGAAGGGCCGGTCTTCAGCGCCGGGCACGACTTGCGCGAAATGACCGGCGCCGACCTCAACCACTACCGCCGGGTCTTCGATATCTGCACCGATTTGATGACCGCCGTGCAGAAAGTTCCGCAGCCGGTTATCGCCCAAGTTGACGGCTTGGCCACGGCGGCGGGCTGCCAATTGGCCGCGGCTTGCGATCTGGCGGTCGCCTCGCAGTCCGCCCGATTCGCCACGCCGGGCGTCAAGATCGGGCTTTTCTGCAGTACGCCCATGGTGGCGCTCAGCCGCGCGATCGGGCGCAAGCGGGCGCTTGAAATGCTGTTGACCGGGCGGCCCATCGACGCCCATACGGCGGCGGAATGGGGGCTCGTCAACCGCGTCGTTCCCAGCGAAAAGCTGGTTGAGGAGACGCGCGCGCTGGCCTTGCAAATCGCCGCCGCGAGTTCGTTGACCGTGGGACTCGGCAAGCAGGCCTTCTACGCCCAGATCGATCTCGATCAACCCAAGGCCTACGCTTACGCCAAGGAAGTCATGAGCATGAACGCGCTGGCCGCCGACGCGCAGGAAGGCATGTGCGCCTTCCTGGAAAAGCGCGAGCCCGCTTGGCAGGGCCGCTGAGACGGGCCGGGCGCAGCCGGCGGCCTACGCGGTCGATGCCATGCCTCCGCTGCGCAAGCGGGCATAGCTCCTCGCCCAATCCGCGGCCGGCGTGAAAAGATGTTCCGCCTTTGCCGGCCTCTCCTGCCCCGGCGGATCCGGGATCGACAAACGCTTGCAGGCAGAAAGCCGCGGCCTGCGGCTACAATAGCCTCGTGCCGGAACGCCGCGTCGCCATCTACCCGGGGTCGTTCGACCCGATCACCAACGGGCATCTCGACCTGATCGAGCGCGCTTCCAGACAGTTCGACCGGCTGGTTGTCGCCGCCCTGCGGCACGATTCCAAGCAGCCCGCGTTTACGCTCGAAGAGCGGCTGGCGATGCTCGCCGAGTCGGTTGCCCCGCTCGCCAACGTCAGCGTGGACAGCTTCGACGGCCTGTTGGTGGATTTCGCCCGCAAGCAGGGGGCGAATCTCATCCTGCGCGGCATCCGCGCCGTTTCCGATTACGAATACGAGCTGCAAATGGCGCTGATGAACCGCAAGCTCGCGCCGGAACTGGAAACCGTTTTCATGCTGCCTTCGGAAGCCTACAGCTACCTGAGCTCGCGGCTGGTCAAGGAAGTCGCCCGCCGCGGCGGCGCCGTCGATGCGCTCGTGCCTCCCTGCGCCGCCAAGCGGCTGCGCGCGATGCGCGGAGGCGCCTGAAAACTTTGTAATCTTAGGGGATGGAGTTTACCCAGCGCATCTCGCGAATCAGCGAATCCGCGACCATGGCCGTGACGGCCGAAGCCGGACGCCTCAAGCGCGAAGGGGTCGATGTCGTCGCCTTCGGCGCCGGCGAACCCGACTTCCCCACGCCCGACAACATCAAGGCCGCCGCCGTCCGGGCTCTCGAAGAAAACTTCACCCGCTACACGCCGGCGGGCGGCATCCCCGAGTTGAAACAGGCGATTACAGCTTGGCACGCGCGCGATTTCGGCACGGCCTACGAGCCGAGCGAATGCATCGCCTCGGTGGGCGGCAAGCACGCCATCTTCAACTGCATGGCGGCGCTGATCGAAGACGGCGACGAGGTCGTTTTGCCCGTGCCCTACTGGGTCACGTTTTTCGATGTGATCCGCTATCACGGCGGCGTCCCCGTCAAGGTCGAAACGCAGGAAGCGAACGGCTTTTCCCTGACCGCCGCGGACATCGCGGGCGCGGTCAGCGACAAGACGAAGATCGTCATCGTCAACTCCCCGAACAACCCTTCGGGCGCCGTGGTCGAGCGCGGAGAGTTCGAAAAAATCCATGAATTGACTTCGGCCCGCGGCATTCTGTTGATGAGCGACGAGTGCTACTGCCATTTCGTCTATGGCTCCGAGCCGTTTTCGGTGGCCTCGCTGCCCGGCGCGAAGCGCGGCGTCATCGTCATCGGCTCGTTGTCGAAGACGTTCGCCATGACTGGCTGGCGGCTGGGCTACGCGCTCGGCCCGGCGGAGTTGATCGGCAACATCAACAAGCTGCAAAGCCACTCCACCTCGAACCCGACCTCGATCGCCCAAAAAGCGGCGGTGGCGGCCTTGACCGGCGCGCAAGACTCGGTCGCCGAGATGCTGGCGCAGTACCGCGAGCGCCGCGCCTACGTGATCGAGGCGCTGCGCGCCATCCCCGGGGTCGCGTGCCCCGAACCGGGCGGCGCGTTCTACGCCTACCCCAACATTTCCTGCACGTTCGGCAAGGGCGGCATCGGCGCGCCGATGGACTTCGCCCAAAAGCTGCTGGCCGAAGCGCGCGTCGCGGTGGTTCCCGCCGAAGCGTTCGGTACGAAGGAACACGTCAGGATTTCGTACGCCGCGTCGATGGAAGACCTGAAACGCGGCATCGCGCGGATCGACAGGTTCATCCGCGGTCTCTCGTGACGCGGCTGGAACCCCTCAAACTCGGTCCGTCGTTTCGGCGGAAGATATGGGGTTCCACCGACCTCGCGCCGCTGTTCGGCAAGTCCGCCGAACCCGTCGGCGAAGCTTGGTACACGCACGAGCAAAACGCGGTCGTCGAGGGGCCGCTCGCGGGCCGCGCCATCGGCAGCTTGCTGAGCGAGTACGGAAGCCGGCTGATGGGCGCCGGCAGCCGAACGAACGGCGGCTTCGCCGAGAACGCCCCGTACTTCCCGATCCTGGTCAAGCTGCTGTTCCCCGCGCAGCCCCTGTCCGTGCAGGTCCACCCGGACGACGCTTATGCGCTTGCCCACGAAAACGGCCCGGGCAAGACCGAAATGTGGCACGTGCTTGCGGCGCGGCCTGACGCCCGCATCGCGCTCGGCCTGGTCGAGGATTTGCCGCCCGACGACTTGGCCCGCGCGGCCCGCGCCGGCGAAATCGAGCGTTATCTGCGTTGGGTTCCGGTCTGCGCCGGGCAAACGGTTCTTGTGCCGCCGGGCACGTTGCACGCTCTCGGTCCGGGCGTCTCGATCTGCGAAATCCAGCAGAACTCCGATGTGACCTACCGGCTCTACGATTTCGGACGGCTCGGCGCCGACGGCCGTCCGCGTCCGCTGCATATCGACCGCGCGGCGGGCGCCGCCGACGCGCGGCTGCGCCCTTCGCCGACCGCCGCCGAATGCATCGCCGACGGCGGCTGCCGCGTCGAGCGCCTCGCGCAATGCCGCTATTTCGCCGGCGAGCGGTTGAGTTGGGACGCCGGGTTCGCCTACCGCCCCGACGCTGAAAGGGTCCACGCGCTGCTCGTGACCGAGGGCAAGGGAACGCTCAACCGCGCGCCTTTCGCGCCGGGCGACTGCTTTCTGATTCCCGCGGAAGCGGCGCCCTTTGCGGTCGAGGGCCGCGGCCGGGCGGTGCGGGCGTTCGTTCCCTGACGCCGCCGCCGAGATTCAGGCATGGCAACGCGCTACCGGGTTCTGGGCTTCATGTTTGTCCTGATGACGATCACCTACATGGACCGCGTCTGCTTCGGAACCACCGCCGGCGCCATGTCCGACGAACTGGGACTGACCAACGAACAACTTGGACGCGCGGGGTCTTTTTTCGTGCTCGGCTACGTGCTTTTCGAGATTCCCGGAGGCTTCCTGGCCGACCGCTTCGGCGCGCGGGCGCTGCTTACGCGCATCGTGCTCTGGTGGTCGGCCTTCACGGCGTTGACCGGCGCCGCCTGGAACCTGACCAGCCTGATCGCCATTCGATTCCTTTTCGGCTGCGGCGAGGCCGGAGCGTTTCCGGGCTGCGCCTCAGCGGTTTCGCACTGGTTTCCGGCGCGTGAGCGGGCGCGCGCCCAAGCCGTGATCATGTTCGGCAGCCGCATCGGTTTCGCCGCGACCTCGTGGCTCGCCATCGCCTTGATGACGCGCTGGGGCTGGCGGTCGGTTTATTGGATTTTCGCCGTCATGGGCATCGTTTGGGCCGCGGCCTGGCGAAGCTGGTTCCGCAACGATCCGGCGGAGCACCCCGGCGTCGGCACCGCGGAACTGGCGGCGATCCGCGGCGGACGCGCCGCCGCGCCCCGGCGGCATAGCACGCCTTGGGCGGCGCTCTTGGCCGAGCGCAACGTCTGGGCGCTCTCGGCGATGTACTCCGGCTATACCTGGGGGCTGTATTTTTACATCCAATGGCTGCCGACCTATCTGCAGAACGAGCGCGGCGTCGAATTGGGCGGCGTCGGCCCGGTCTCGGCCGCCGTGCTGTTGTGCGGCGCGGCGGCGAACCTGGCGGGCGGCTGGCTGAGCGACCGGCTGGCTGCGCGGGTTCGGCTGCGCGCGGCGCGGCGGCTGCCCGCCATGGCCGGCTTGCTGGGCGCGGCGGCGTTTCTCGCGCCCGCCGCGCTGCTCGAAAACAACGCCGCGGCGCTCGTCTGCCTGGCCATGAGTTTCGGCGCCGCGGAGTCGATCCTGGCCGTGACCTGGGCGGCCTGCCTCGATATCGGCGGCTCTCATGCGGGCGTCGTCTCCGGCGCGATGAACTCGTTCGGGCAAATCGGCGGCGCCCTCGCGCCTTGGCTGATCGGGCTGATGGTTGACCGCTCCGGCTCGTGGCAGCTTCCGCTGCTGTTGTCGGCGGCGTACTACGCGCTGAGCGCCGGTCTCTGGCTTTTCATCGACCCGGAGCGCCCGCTGCGGGCGCCGCGGCAGTGGTTGGGGGGAACCGCACGGCTTCAGTAAAAAGAGATATGAACCCATCCGGTCGATTTCCGCGGCAAAACGTCGAAAATAAGTGATCATTGCTGAACATTGCTGAACATTTGCGCATGAAGCGCTTCTTTTCGGCGCATGAACCCCGTCAGGCTTGACGGCTGCGCAGTGATTGTGCGTTGGGGCTTTTGAGTCGGGGGGGTGCGAGTCGGGGGGGTGCGAGTCGGGCGGCTGCGCCCTCCGTTGTTGCCTGCTTGCGCAGAGTTTTCTCAAACCAAACGTCCGGCTGCCGCAAGGGCAAATCGGCCGCGGGATGGAATACAATAGACCCTGCCGGCCGCCGCCGACCGGCCGCGCGCGCCCATGCTTCGACCGCGCTTCGAAGACGCTCCCTACGCCCGGCCGCCCGCCGAAACCGACGTGAACCTGCGGGCCTATTTCGACGCCATGCCCGACGAAAAACCGGCCGAATACGGCGAGGCGCCCGCGGAATGCCTGCAATTCCGCGGATTGCCCCACTCGCGCGCATGATGGTTTCGGCAGCCGGGCGGCGCCGCCGTCAACGCGCGCCGCGCGGACGCTCCGCCGCCTGCGTCCTGCTCGCCTGCGGCCTGCCCGTCTTGGTTTCCTGCGGGCGCATGTTCGATCCGCCCTTGCAGGCGCGGTTCGCCGTCGAGGGCTGCGCGCCGGTTCTGCCCGCATTCGACCCCGGACGCATGGCGTGGGAAACCCTGCCGCGGCCCGTCATCGAGCGCGGTGCGCCCGGCGAGTGGGACGCGGTCGATGCGCTCAACCCGTCGGTCGTTCGTTTCCGGGGGCGCTATCTGAACCTCTACTCCGGGTTCGACGGCAAGACCTGGCGCACGGGGACGGCCTCGTCCGCCGACGGAACGCATTGGCAAAAGCACGGCCCCGTGTTGTCGCCCGAGGGTTGGGAGGGGTCTTACATCGCCGCCAACGGGGCGGCGGCGGTTGCCGGAGGCGGGCTGCTTTACTGGTATCAGGCCGGCCCGCGGCAGGCCGTGCATATCGCCTTGGCCTACTCCGACGACGGCTTCCGCTGGCGCAAGCGGCCGGCGCCCGTGCTGCGGCCCGGCCCGCGCGGCTCATGGGACGAAACGGCCGTCGCCGACCCCTATGCGCTGGCTTGCGGCGAATGGTTTTATCTCTTCTATCTGGGGCAGAACAGGCACGGCCGCCAGCGTCTGGGGCTGGCCCGTTCGCGCGACGGCGTCCATTGGCAGAAAGAGCACCGCAACCCGCTGCTTGCCGGCGGGGGGCCGGGCGCGTTCGACGAGCGCGGCGTCGGCGAGCCTGCGGTTTTCCGCGCCGGAGACACGTTTTACATGCTCTACGCCGGACGCAGCCGAGGCGAGCACAGGCAGATCGGCTGGGCCGAATCGCCCGACGGGGTAAACTGGAAAAAGATGGAGAATGCGCCCCGCTTGGCCGGCGGAGCGGAGTGGAGCCGCGCCGTCGTTTGCGACCCGGAAATCCTGGTCGAAGAGGGGCGTCTGAAAGTGCTTTTCGGCGCCGGAGACAAGCCGTCGCCCGACGAAAATCTGAACGGCGTGATCGGCGCCGCGGCGCTGATTCCGCAATAACCGGCGGCGGGTCGAATTGAAAGGGCATGACAACGATGCGTAGCTTGCGGCTGCTTGCGTGTTCGCTTGCGTTTCTGACGACGGCGGCCGCGCAGGCGCTCGACCCCGTGCAGTGGTCGCTCGCGCTCGACCCCGCGCAAGCCGCGCCTGGCGGGCGCGCCGCGGCCCGCCTGACGGCATCCATCGACGACGGCTGGCACCTGTATTCCTCGACGACGCCGCAGGGGAAACCGATCGCGCTCGACTTGCAGATCGCCGACTCGCCGGCCGTAGCGTCCTGGCGGGCGCACCAGCCCGAGCCGGCGGTCGTCTTCGACCCGAACTTCCAGATGAACAGCGAGTGGTACGAGCACTCGGTCGAGTTTTTCGTCGAAATCGAGTTGGCCGAGGGCGCGGCGGGCGAACAGCGCATCGAAGCCCGGGTGCGTTACGGCGCATGCGACGACCGGCAATGCCTGCCGCCGAAGCGCAAGACGGCGGCGGCGGTCGTCACGGTTGCGCCCGGCGCGGGCGGGCGGGCGGCGGCCGTCCCCGAAAACTACCAGCCGATGAAGCTTTTCGCCGCGTCGGCGCCCGCGGCGCAGCCGCCGCCCGCCGCGGCCTACGGCGCAGCGTACGGCCGGACGGCCGGCGCCGAACAAGGGTTGTTCGGCTTCGCCCTGGTGGCGCTGAGCTTCGGCCTGCTGGCCATTCTGACCCCGTGCGTTTTCCCCATGATTCCGATCTACATGGGCTCGTTTCTGGGCGGCGAAGAAACTTCGCACGGCGCGGCGATGCGCCAAGCGGGGTTGTTTTGTCTCGGCGTGGTCTTCTTTTTCACCGCGCTCGGCGCGGCGGTTTCGGCGGTCGCCGGGCCTTTCGGCATGAGTCAACTCGGCGCCAACGTCTGGGTCAATTTGCTGATCGCCCTGGTGTTTTTCGCCTTCGCGGCGAGTATGTTGGGGGCGTTCGAAATCGTCGTGCCCAGCGGCGTCATGACCGCCGCCAACCGGCGCGCGGCGGGGGCGGGAGCGGCCTCCACTCTGATGTTGAGCCTGGTGTTTACGCTGGCTTCGTTCGCCTGTACGGGGCCGTTCGTGGGTTCGCTGCTGGCCGGGTCGCTGTCGAGCGGCAGCATCGTTTATCCCGTGTTCGGCATGTTCCTGTTTTCCGTCGGCTTGGCGGCGCCGTTTTTCGCCATTGCCCTGTTTCCGGCGATGATGGGCAAACTGCCGCGCAGCGGCGGCTGGCTTGCCGTCACCAAGCGCACGATGGGGCTGGTCATCCTGGCCGTCGGCTTGAAGTACCTCAGTACGGCCGATCAGGCGTTCGGCTGGAACCTGCTCACCCGGGAGCGTTTCCTGTCGGCCTGGATTGCGCTGTTCATCTTGGCCGCACTGTATCTGTGGGGCGTGGTGCGGCTCAGCGAAGACGGCCCGACCGAGGGCGTCGGCCTGGTCCGGCTGGGCTCCGGCGCCGCGTTCGCGGTCTTCGCCCTGAGCCTGATTCCCGGCATGTTCGGCGGCAGGCTCGGCGAGATCGACGCCTATGTGCCCGAGGCCGCGCAGTCGGGATTCTTCGCCTCCGGCGGCGGGAATCCGGCCGCCAAGTGGATCAAGGACGATTTCGAGGGCGCGCTCGCCGAGTCGGCGGCGAGCGGGAAACCGCTGCTGGTGAACTTCACCGGATACGCCTGCACGAACTGCAAATGGATGAAGGCCAACATGTTCACCCGGCCCGAGATCGCGGCGGCGCTGGAAGACCTGGTGTTGGCGGAACTCTATACCGACGGTCTGGACGCCGGCAGCGAGGCGCATCAGGAACTGCAAATTTCCCGCTTCAACTCCTCGACGATTCCTTTCTACGCCGTGCTGCGCCCCGACGGGACGCCGGCGGGAACCTTCTCCGGGCAAACGCGCGACACCGCCGAGTTCCTGGAGTTTCTCAAGAGCGGCTCGTAACGTGCCGCGCGGCGGAAAGCAGGCTCCGGGGCCGGCTTGGCACGAGACGCTGCGGCTGCTGAAGCAACTGCGGCGCGATCCGCTCGCCTTTCGCCGCGTCCTGCATGATCGCTACGGCGATGTCGTGCGGATTCGATTGGGAACGACGTCGGGCTATTTGCTGCGCCGTCCCGAACATGCCTGGCGCGTGCTGCGGGACAATCATGTCAACTACGACAAAGACAACGTGCATTACCGCGTTCTGAAGCCGATCGTCGGCAACGGCCTGCTGACGAGCAACGGCGATCTCTGGCGCAGGCAGCGGCAGGCCATCCAGCCGGCGTTCCAAAAGGAGCGCGTGGAAGCGCTGGCGCCCCTTATGGCCGCGCGCGCGGAAGCGATGCTCGCAGGCTGGCGCCGGGCGGGCGGCGGCGCCCGCGACGTATGCCGCGATATGGCGCGGCTGACGCTCGAGGTCGCCGCGCAGTCGTTGTTCGGCGTCGACGCCGGCGAGTCGGCAACTGAAATCGGCGATGCCTTCCACGTTCTCAGCCGCCGGGCATTGGAGCGCCTCGGCTCGTTGTCAACCAGGCTGGGCTTTTTGTCCATGCCGGAGAAGCGCCCCGTGAATGAAGCCCGCCGGCGGCTGCATGCGGTTGTCGCCAAGCTGATTGCCGAGCGCCGGCAGAGGCCCCCCGGCGACGATCTGCTGTCGAAGCTGCTGGACGCGCGGGACGAAGAAAGCGGCCGCGCCATGAGCGAGACGCAGTTGCAGGACGAAGTAACCACCTTGCTGCTCGCCGGCCACGAGACGACCGCGAACGCTTTGAGTTGGACGTTCTACCTGCTCTCCGAGCACCCCGAAGCCGCGCGCGCAGTCGAAGACGAGGTTGACCGCGTGTTGGACGGGGAGGCGCTGACCGCGGCGTCCGCGGCGCGTCTGAACTGGTGCCGCGCCGTGCTGCAGGAGTCCATGCGCCTGTACCCGCCGGCCTGGCTCGTTTCACGCTCGGCGATCGAGGAAGACGTCATCGGCGGCTACACCGTCAGCAAGCGGGAGATCGTGTCGATTTCCATTTACGACACCCATCGCCTGCCCGATTGCTGGCCCGAGCCGGAAAAGTTCGACCCGCGCAGATTCCTCGACGACCACGGCGGGCCGGCGCCTTTCGCCTACTATCCCTTCGGCGGAGGGCCGCGGAAGTGCATCGGCACCGGGTTCGCCGCGCTGGAAGCGGTCTGCATCCTGGCCGCGGCCGCGCGGCAATGCAGGCTGCGAATGGTTCCCGGTCAAACGGTCGAGCCGGAGGCGCTGATTACCCTGCGTCCGCGCGGCGGCCTGCGCATGACCGTCGAATGGCGCTGAGGCCCGCGGCGCCGGGGGCAAGCCCCGATCTCTGCTATATTCGCCTTGTCGGGGCAGCGCTCCGCGCGGCGGCAAGCTCTCGGGGGAACGCATGATTGAAGCCAGTTTTCTGCTCTTTTTCGTGGGCGTTACCGTGCCCATCGGCATTTGGGCGTCGCGCAAGAGCCGCGGCTCCGAGACGGACTACTTCCTGGCCAATCAGACCATTTCCCCCTACGTTCTGGCGCTGTCGAGCGCGGCCTCGGGGTACAGCGGGTTCATGTTCACGGCGTTCATGGGGGTGGCCTATACCCAGGGACTGGGCGTGATCTGGTATTCCATCGGCCTGCTCAGCGGGTATTTTTCCGTTTACGCCCTGATTACCACGCGCCTGCAGGCCATGAACATAGGCGGATGGGCGCTGAGCATCGCCGAACTGATTACGTTTTGGCACGGCGAAAACCGCTTCTGGCTGCGGCGCTTCATCGGCTTCATTACGCTTTTCTTCCTCTGTTTCTACGCCGCGGCGCAACTGAAGACCTGCGGCAAGTCTCTGGAAGTGGCTCTGGGCTACTCGCCGTTGGTCGGCGTGGGCCTGAGCGTGGCGGCCATCGCTTTCTATTGCTGGTCGGGCGGCATCCGGGCTTCGATGTGGACCGACGTGGTGCAAAGCCTGCTGATGATCCTGAGCGTGGTGGTCATCCTGGCGATGACCGTCGTGGAATCGGGCGGCGCGGCCAACCTTGTCGAGCGCTTCGCGCAAACGGCGACCGACGCCAATCAGACGGCCTGGTTCCCGCAAAACATGTCCATCGGCGGGTTTTCCGGCTTGGCGCTGTTTCTGCTGGGCTATTGCACCGTGGGCTGCTGCGTGATCGGGCAGCCGCATATTCTGATCCGCGCCATGGCCGTCAAGGAAGGCGGCGACATCAAGAAGTTCGTGCGCGCTTGCTACGGCTTCGAGGCCTTCTTTTCCATCCTGTTCACTCTGGCGGGTTTGTGTACGCGGGTCATCCTGCAAGACGTCGACGAGTTCGACCCGGAGTTGGCCTTGTTGCTGTCGTCCCGCGAAATGCTGCCCGCCGTCGCCACCGGTTTCGTTCTGGCCGGCGTGTTCTCGGCTGCGCTCTCCACGGCCGATTCGCAAATCCTGAGCTGCTCGGCCTCGTTGATGCGCGATATGCCCGAGCCGCCCAGCGATTCGCTGTGGGGCGCCAAAATCGGCACCCTGAGCGTGACCGCCGCGGCCGCTCTGCTGGCCCTGTTCGCCGGCGACAACATCTTCACGCTGGTGATCTTCGCCTATACCGGCCTGGGCGTTTCCATCGGCGGATTGATTATCCTGCGCATCGTCAACGCGAACATTTCGGAAACCGGCGCGATCGCGACCTCCGCGGTCGGCTTCCTTACCGTGGTCGCCTGGGACAAGCTGGGCCTCGGCGACTACGCCGCCGCCAGCCTGCCCGGCTTCGCCATGTTTTTCCTGACCTTCTTCGCCGGCCGCCGCTTGTTGCGCGCCTTCCGCGTCTGACCGCGCCCGCTGCGCTTCCATAGCGCCAGTCGGCATGCGCGAGCGGCGCCCGGTTGAGCGCGTCGCGGCGCCTGCGCCACTGCGACATGCGCCTGCTCATCAATTCGCGGAAGCGAACAGCCGGAATTCCAATTGCTTGCCGCCCGCCTCGCCGCTCAGTGCCGGGCGTTCCGCTCGATCAGGGCGGCGTCGGTTGCGTCGAGGTTGTAGAGGTCGTACACGATGCGGTTGAGTTCGCGCTCGTCGGCGGTTGTGTCGGCGCCGGGGTCGGCTTGCTGCGCATCCTGGATTCGGTTGGCGAGACCGGCCAAGCGCCGTTTCGTTTTCGATTTCGCCAAGGCGATGGGCGCGCGCTCCATGTCGGCGCGAAAAAATCTCATGTCTCCGCCGCTGAACGGATCGTCCAGGCAGGGCATGACAAGGCGGAAATAGACGTCCATGAGCTTTGAGTTCAACAGAGCGAGAAGGTAACCGTCATCGCCGGGAATCATGTAACACGTGTTGCCCATCAACCTGCTTTTTCGGTCGAGCGCCGCCCGCATTTCCGTTCCGATGTCGGGATAGACGATCCGCGGTCGATTGAATGCCTCGTGATAGGCAATGGCGGCCTGAATCTCGAACCACTTGTAACTGCCCGGAGCCCGCCCCTGCTTGGCGCCGCGACCGGTTTTCGGCTCCAAATCGGCGCGAAATTGCTGCAGATGCCGCTTGATGGCGGGGTAGCGTTCGATGTTCGTACCTTGGCGCGTGAAAATCACATGCAGGCCCGCCCAATTCACGAGCCAGCGGCGAACGTCCCGACCGCGCAGCCACGGTTTGATGAGCTCTTCGCTTTTCGGGTCTTCGGCGATCAGCCGCTCGCGCGTCTCTTCGTCGATGACGAAAGCATCGTTCAAGCCCGTAATGATGCCGCGGTAAAGCCCATGCTCCGCATACTCGCCGAGCGGCTCCCCGGCGGCCTCGATCTTGTCCCGCAGGCGCAGCAGCGCCGGCTCCACCAATGACCAGCCCTTGTCCGGCAGGGCGGCGACCGGCAGCGCAAAGCCGTTCTTCTCCATGAAGCCGCCCAAGTCCGTCACTCTGCCCCTGTCCCGTACGGCGGCGGCGCGCAAAGTTTCCCGGCCGCCGTTCCTGGCCGTCAGCATGACCGCCGGGCGAACCGTGGCGTCGAAAGCCCCGGTATGCCCCAAGTCGAGCAGGGAAATCGGCGGCGCCTCCCGCTTCAGAAAAGCCCGCAGCGGCTCCCCGTAGCCCGCCCTCATGAACTTGTTCGAGGTAATGAAGCAGAGCAGCCCGTCCCCGGCCAGCAACTCCACGCCTCTCCTGAAAAAGTAGGTGTAGATGTCGGCCGTCCCGCGGTAGAAATCCCCGAACGCGGCGCGCAGCTTCGCCTTGCCTTCAATCTTCTCGCCGCGCACGTAGGGCGGGTTGCCGATGACCACGTCGAAACCCTTGGTGACGCCGAACATCCATTCGGCATCGAACCAGGCGGCGCGGGCGTTCTGGTCGTAGGGGTCCCAGTCGGCCACGGCGCGGGTCGTCTCCGGGCCGCGCCGCCACAAGTCTTGCAGCGCCTCCGCCAACGCGGCGCGCAACTCCGCGTCCTGCTTGCGCAGCTTCAGCTTCGTTGCCCGCGTGCGCGCGTTGAAGTAGCGTTCGCGCACCCGCCGCAGGTGGTCTTCCAACCGTTCGACGTCGCCGCTGCCCAGGACTCCGTTCTCCCGCTTCCGCGATCCCAGCCCGATCAGCGCGTCGGCGGCCACGAAGCGCGTCTCCAGATTGGGCAGCGGACGTATGCCGTAATTGTCTTGCGCGTCGTCGTTCGTCCGCTGCTCAACGACCAGCGAGATGAAGAAACGCAGCTTGGCGATCTGGCAGGCCACCGGCTGGATGTCCACGCCGAAGATGCCGTTCTGCATCAGATACAGCTTGCGCCCGAAATCCGAATCCCGGTAAATCTCGAAGATGCGGCTGATGTCGAGCAGTTCCTCGTCCCGCGCGCGGATGTTCGCCGCCTCGAACGCCTCGCCCGCCTTGCGCCCCGCCTGTTCCTTCTGGATTCTTTCCCAGAGCGCGTTGTGCGGGTCGAGGCGGCGCAGCGTCAGGGTCAGCTTGTGCAGTACGCCCATGGGAAAGGCGCCCGATCCGACCGCCGGATCGAGTATGCGCAACTCGGCCACGGCGCGCACCACGGACTCGGTTTCCCCCGCGTCGAACAGTTCCGCGGCGTCGTCGAAAGCGTCCTCGTAATCGAGCAGGTAGCGCAGCCGCTCGCGCCAGAACGCAGCCGAGCCCTCCTGCCCGTGATCGGCGGGGCGGGCTTTCGCCGCCAGCGCCGCGGTCAGCGCCTCATCGACCATGTAGTCAACGATATGCCGCGGCGTGTAGTACGAGCCGGTGGCCTTGCGCGCCGTTTGCTGCGTCTCGGGGTTGTAGGCGGCCAGCAAGTTCTCGAAGACGCGCCCCAGCAACTCCGGGTCGAGCGCGATCTCGCGGTCGAGCGGCGTGTTTTCCTCCACGGTGAACTTGTAGCGGCGCAGCAAGGGGAACAGGCCTTCGGCGTCGAAGAACAGGCTTGCCGGCACGCTCAGATCCCTGTGCTGCGCCGGGTTGTCGGTGAAGGCGTCGATGCGCCGCCCGCCGGCGCCTTGCCCCTCGAAGTCGTCGAGGCACTCGAACAGGCCGCCGTTGACGAAGGGCACGGCGCGCAGCTTGGCCAGGAAGCCCTCGGGGTCGGCCAAAAGAGCGCGGCAGCGGTATTTGTTGAAGTCGCGGTGGACGCGCTTGTCCCGCGTACTGAAGGCGCGGCGGTCGATCGCCGTGTTCAGCGTGGCGAAGAACAGGTTCTGCAGCACGGCGCGGTAGTAGCCGCTCTCCGCCGGTTCGCAGCGCTTCAGCGCGCCGCCGGCGAAATCCTCCTCGAAAAGATCGGCGGGAACCAAGCCTTTCTCCTTGAGAAACCAGATGAACAGCAGGCGGGTAATCAAGCGGATGACGTGCCGCTCGTTGCAGCCCTGCCCGCCGCCGTCGTCGGGGAAGCGGCACTGCTTGACCGCCCGCTCGAACCAGCGGAACAACTCGCCGTAGAAGCGCCGGTTCAGTTGCTCGACGTCGAGCGCCCGCTCCCATTCGATATGCAGCCGGTCGAAGCTGCCCACGCCCGCCTCCCGCATGCGCGGCAGGGCGAGGCCGGCGAGGATTTCGAGGTGCGCGCGGTGCGGGTCGGCGAGACGGATGTCCTTGATCAGCGTGATCCGCTCGAGCACGTCCCGCTCGGCGTCGCGCTTGTGAACGCGGCGGTGGACGACGGCCAGGGTCAGCGTTGCGCCGTGCCGGTAGAAGACCAGGGCGGGCATGGGCAACAGGCGGTTGACGGCGCGGGTCGTCTCGGCCAAGTGCGTGCGGTTGTAGGCGTCTGCGGCGAGTTCGACCGCCAGGAACAGGAACGACTGGATGCGGCCGCGGTCGAAAAACGCCGCGGCCTGCCCCGTCTGCTCGGCGATCTCGTCGTCGGTGACCTGAAAGACGATATCGACGGCGCGCCAGGAATCGAACAGGGCGCGCTGCTTGGCGGGCAATCTTTCGGCGCGGAAATCGTCGAGGAATTCGGCGACGCCGCTCAAGTGCGAGGTGCGCTCGCTGCGGTAGCCGAGCGTTTCGAGCAGCCCCGCGGCTCCGCCGCGCAGCGGCCCATCGACGAGCCGCGCCAACGCCTGCTGCAACTCTTCAAGCATCGGGGCAGGGGGCGGAGAGTGGTATTTTCTCCGGCAATGACGAGCAAATCATTGTACCCTCTCCCGCTTGCAAGGAGCCGCCGCCGCGCGCTATCGGGACGCCGCCCCCCGGCGGCCGTCGTGCGCCTCGCGGCTGCGCGCCGACAACACGCCGCTGTTCAAGCCCATCGTGTTCAACCCGCCGAAAAACCGCGCATGCTCGACCTTCATGCACTGATCCATCACCACCTCCAGGCCCGCGTCCCGCGCCCGCTGCGCCGCCTCCAGGTGGATTACGCCGAACTGCATCCATACTACCTTCGCCCCAACGGCGATCGCCTCTTCGACGATCGCGGGAACGAAACGCGCGGGCCGGAAAATATCGACGACCTCGACCGGCGCCGGCGCGTCTTTCAGCGAGGCGTAGCAGCGCCGCCCCAATATCGACCCCGCCCGCGGGTTCACGGGAATCACCTCGTAGCCCCGATTCCGCAGATACACCGCGGCGAAATAACTGGGACGCATCGGGTTCGCCGACAGCCCCACCATGGCAATGCGGCGGTACCGCCTGAGAATCTGCAAGCGCGCCCGCGGAGCAACCTCGAACTCGGTTCCGGCAAGCGGAGAATTGGCGCTCACCCCTCCCTGCGCAAGGCTGCAAATCGGCTCGGACACCGGTACTTCATGGTAACGGCATAGGCCGGCGCGTCACCCGCCCCCGTCCAGGTTGCGCTCGATCGCCTGCAGCGCCTTCGACAGGTCGGAAGGCTTGCGCAGCCGATACTCCTTCCCCTTCACCGCCCGCACCACGTTGCCCATGGCCCCCTTCCACGCCAGGCGCGACGTGTCGAGAAAGGCGAACTCCGCCTCGGTCCGCCGCAGCCGCCCGCGCATGAACTCGGAAACCTGCCGCCCGAAGTGCGTCTCCTGTCCCACGAAAACAACGGCGTCCGGCGGTTCCCCGGCCAGCAGCTCTACGGAAAGCATGCTCTCGAAGTAGTCCATCTCGCGGCCTTTGCCAAGCTGCGCAACGTCCACCGTCTGCGGGTCCAGCTTGTCGATCGCCCCGCGCATCGGCTGAAAGTCGATCGCCGGCGCATAATCCTGGCGGTAAACGATCTCCTGATCTTCGAAACTGAACAGCACAACCGAGAATTCATTGAAAGCCCGGCTCCGCGCAAGTTGCCTGACCGTCGAGAAATGCGGATGCAGTCGGAACAGGCTCGGCCGCGCAACCTGCCCGCGGCGCCGGCGGATGTCCATGCTGACGAAGATTTTCAATCTCCGCGGCGCCGCCGCCGGCAACGGGCGGGCGATGGGCGGTTCCGGCCGAAACAGGGAAACCGCGGACTCGACGATTTCACCCGGCCCCAGCGCCAGATTGACGCTTCTCTGGTCGCGCGACAAGGCGGCCTTCAGCTTCCACGACCCCGCGCACGCGCCGCCGCTGTCGTCGTCGAGCCGCCAATCCACGCGGTAGCGCCCCGCGCCTATCGAAAACGACGGATTGACGATCAGCATGCCCTTGGCGTCGTCGGGCACCTCCTGCTTGGCGCCGAAGCGGTCGAACAACTCGACCGGCCGGCCCGGCGTCTCCTCGACCGGCGTCACCGTAACCAGCAGCCCCAGCGACGGCTTCTGTCCGCGGTAATGCTTGACCGGCAGAGCGATCTGCAATCCCGCGAAAAAGCGGAACTCGAAATCCAGAAACGGTCCGTACGTTTCCACGCCGCACTTCAGCACGGCTGCCGGCTCGTACGCCCGTGCGGCGCCGGCCGCCGCGAACAGCAGCGCCGCCGCGGCCGGCAGCGCCCCGCAGGTTATCTTCCCGGGCAGGCGCATCGCCGGCCGGCCTCCTCAAGGCAATCCAGGGCCATCGCTATCAGCATAGGCGACAACCGCGTTGCTACAATCGAGAGTCCCGGGCGCAGCTTCCCCGCTCCCCCTCCGAAAGCCTTGCCGCCCCCGCATCCAACTCCCAAAGTGTGGCCTGCCGGGGAAGGAGCCTGGCAAATCCGGCTGCCCCTGCCTTGGGCGTTGAGCAGCGTCAATGTGTTTCTTTTCCGCCAACCCGACGGCTATCTCCTGCTCGATGCCGGACTGAAAACCGAGGAATCGCTGCTGGCGCTGGAAGCCTCTCTGGCAAGCCTCAATCTCGATTGGCGCGTCATCGCGCGGATTCTGATCAGCCACATGCACCCCGACCACGTCGGCGCGGCGGCCGAAATCCGCAGGCGATCGGGGGCGCCCATCCGCATGCATCCCGTCGAAGCCGAAATGGTCAAGCCGCGCGGCCCCGGCCGCCGCTTCTTCGATCGCGCCGAACCCTACATGCGCGCCCACGGCGTACCCCAAGCCGATATCGACGCCATGCGCGAGGAAGCAAGCGGCGTCTCCGAGAGCATGGAGCGCTTCCTGGCGGACGAACCCATCGAAGACGGCGACACGATCGCCTTCTCCGGCGGTACGCTGCGCGCCGTCATGGCCCCCGGTCACTCGCCCGCGATGCTCTGCTTCCACTGCCCCGAGCAGCGCCTGCTGTTCTCCACGGACGCCATCCTCGAGCGCACAACCCCCAATATCGGCGTGCATTGGTTCTATCAAGGCAACCCTCTGGGCGAGTATTTCAATTCCCTGCGCGTGCTCGAATTGCTCGACATCGACAAGGTACTGCCCTCCCACGGCCGCCCGTTCACGGGGCATCGCGAGTGGATCGCCGGCGTCCGCAGCCACCACCGCAAGCGCTGCGATCAGATACTGGACGCCGTACGGGGCCGGCCCTTGCACGCCTACGATATCGCCGGCGTCGTCTGGGGCCAAGAGCGCCCGGCCGCCTCGCGGCGCTTCGCCATGGCCGAGGCGCTCGCCCATCTCGAATACATGTCCCGCGAGGGCCGCGTCGAGCAGCAAACGCAAAACAGCGTCACGCTGTGGAAAGCGGCCGACCCCGCCGCCGGCGCCTGAAACTCCGCCGCGGCGGATACAATGGTCGAACCCCATGCCCCTTGCTCCCATGTCTCTTGCCCAGGTCATCGCCGACGGCCCGCTCGACGACGTCATCCTGCGGTTGGGCGGCGGCAAAATCGAATGGCTCCCTTGGCAAGTCGCCCTCGCCGGCCGCGCGGAACCCGTGGACGGCATCTATACCTACGGACACGTCCCCGTTGACGGCGCCATGCTCGACCGGCTCCGCGGCGTACGCGTCATCAGCAACTACGGCGTCGGCGTCGATCACATCGATCTCGCCGCTGCCGCCGCGCGCGGCGTCCCCGTGGGCAACACGCCCGGCATCCTCGACGGCGCAACGGCCGACATGGCCTTCACCCTGCTGCTCGCCGCGGCGCGCCGCGCCGCCGAAGGCGACCGCTACGCCCGCTCCCCCGCGTTCCTGCGCTACGACCCGGGCTTCATGCACGGCCGCGAAGTCCACTCCGCCGCGCTGGGCATTGTCGGCCTGGGCAGCATCGGCTGCGAAATCGCCAAGCGCACCCGCGGCTTCGGCATGCGCGTCCTCTACCACAACCGCCGGCGCCGAGCGGACGAGGCCGATTTCGGCGCAGCCTGGGTTTCCTTCGATGACCTGCTCCGCCGCGCCGACTACGTTGTTCTGGCCTGCCCGCTGACCGACGAAACGCGCAACCTCATCGACGCGCCGGCCCTGTCCCGCATGAAGCCCTCCGCGTTCCTGATCAACGTCGCCCGCGGCGCGATCGTCGATACGCAAGCCCTCTACGAGGCGCTCCGCGAGAAACGCATCGCCGGCGCCGGCCTGGACGTTACCGAACCCGAGCCGCTGCCGCGCGGCCACCCGCTGCTGGCGCTCGACAACGTCACCATCACTCCCCACTTGGGCAGCGCCACGGTCGAAACGCGCGCGAAAATGGCCGAGCTTTCCGTCGAAAACCTGCTGCGCGGCCTGCGCGGCGAGCCCCTGCTGCACGAAGTCAAGCCGGCGCCTATGCGATAATTCATGCACAAGCGTATCTCGACGATATCTTTATGTCCTTCTAACTTTGGTTCGAAAATTACGAGGAGATGCGATGTCCGTACAAGTAAGGATGGAGTTGTCAGACAAAGACGCGGCGAATGCGGAACGTTTGACGGAAACACTGAACATGAGAAACAAAGCGGCCACCGTCAGCACGGCGTTGAATCTGATGCGCGAGTTCGTGGACGTAATCGAAAACGACGGCCAATTGCTCATCAGAAACAAGAACGGCTCGATCGAACAGTTGATTCTGCCCGGAGTGGGCAAAAACTGAAAGTTGCGCAGATGATGCCGAACGACGCAGAGCAAGACCGGCTTGGCGGTCAAGATTGGAGCGGTGAAGGAAGACCCAAAGGCCGAGGCTCTATTGAACCGCAGAGGGCAAGGCCGGCGTTCGAGACCGACAGGCTGTTTTACCGCATCGTCGCCTGTGCGCTCGCAGCGACGATCCTGATTGCAGCGGGCGGCGGAGCAGCCTTGGCCTGGAACGGCCAGGAACCGCCGCAAATCTTGACGGCGTTGGGTTCGGCGGCAATCGGCGCCTTGGCGGGCGTCTTGGTTCAAAACAACCGGCGCTAAGCCGCGCACGCTCCGTCCGGCGCCGGCCCGTCAATCCTCCGCTGCCGCCAGCGCCTCGATCTCCCGCGCCAATTCCGCCTCGCCCATGCGCCCCGGGTGGTAGAGGCGCACGATTCCCGAACGGTCGGTCAGCACCAGCGTAGGCGTCGAACTGACGCCGAAGCGCACGAAGTTCGCTTCGCTGAGCGGAACCGGCATCCACGCCGGCAGCGGATAACGCCGGCTGTACGCCCCCTCGATATAGGCCAGTTCCTCATCGGGAGCCGCGTCATCGCCGCTGCCGACGTAGCCGTACAGGCGCGTAGGGCCGACGATGCGCAGGCCGCGCCCGGCGTAACGCTCGTGCAGCCGCTCCAATATCGGTTTCTGCTTCTTGCAGTCGCTGCACCAATGCGCCCAGAAGAAAAACAGCGTCACGCCGCCCCGCAACTGCTCCAGCG
The DNA here is from genome assembly GCA_965242705.1 of Bryobacterales bacterium. Lineage (GTDB taxonomy): Bacteria > Acidobacteriota > Terriglobia > Bryobacterales > UBA6623 > CATQHP01. The sequence goes on along the minus strand of OZ251486.1, from coordinate 106,114 downwards.
TCGGCGGTTTCGGCTGCGCGCGCAAATACTGCGCCGCTTCCAGTTCGGGCATGGACTTGCCGACCAGGTCGAGCAGGTTCAGGTTCTTGTTGATGCGCGTCTCGATCGAGGCGCCCGCGTACTTGCGGCTCTGCTCCCGCAAATAGGCGGCCGCGCGGCCGCGGCCGCCGGCGGCATCGTAGAACTTGCCCAGGGTTTCGATCGCCGCCCCCAGGGCGATGGGCAGCGGCGCCTCGCCGTCGGCGTCCAGTTCGCGGCTCCGCAGCAGCTTTTCGCAGCCTTCGACGGTCGCCCGCGCGTAGGTCTCGGCGATCTCCCAATCGCCGCCGATGGCGCCCGCCCGCCCGACCCACGACATCGCCTCCAGCCACTCCGGCGTGAGCGCTTCCCGCCCCGCCCGGCTCGACTCGAAAAGATCGCGCGCCGCGGCCGGCTGCTTGGCGAAAGCCAACTCGCGCAGGCGGTCGGTCGGCGGCCCCTGCGCCCGCAAAGCAACGCCCGCCAAGGCGAGCGCCGAGAAACAAACCCCGATCCGCATTCCTTTCCCTCCCGCCTGTTTCCCCGGCATCCGCTCACGCCTCCGCATGCGCCGGAGAAAGCGCCCGCAAGTGCGTTACCGCTTCCGTCAAGGCCCCCGTCAGCGCGTCGATGTGCTCGTCGTCGGTCTCTCTGCCCAACGAAAACCGCAGCGTCGATTTCGCCCGGTTGCGGTCGAGGCCGGCCGCGATCAACACGTGAGACGGCTCCACCGCGCCGCTCGAACACGCCGCGCCGCTCGAAACCGCGCAGCCGCGCAGGTCGAGCGCAATCAGCAGCGCCTCGCCCTCGATGCGGTCGAACTGAATGCTGGTCGTATTGGGCACGCGCGGCGCCCCTCGGCCGTTGACCCGGCACTGTTCGATGTTCCGCAAGACCTCCTCCTCCAGGCGATCGCGCAGCGCCGCCAGCCGCGCGCCCTCCGCCGCGAGATTCCTTTCAGCCAATTCCGCCGCCGCGCCCAGCCCGACGATGCCCGGCACGTTCTCGGTGCCCGGCCGCCGCCCGCGCTCATGACGCCCGCCGTACTGCACGTTCTCGAGCTGTACGCCCCGGCGCACGTAAAGCGCCCCGACGCCTTTGGGTCCGTAAAACTTGTGCGCGCTCAAACTGAAGAAATCGACGCCGAGCTCGCCGACGCGGGTCGGAATCTTGCCGCAACTCTGCACGCCGTCCGTGTGGAAGCGCACCCCGGCTTCATGAGCCGTCCGGCCGATCTCGGCTACGGGCTCAATCGCGCCCAACTCATTGTTGGCGTGCATCACCGAAATCAACGCCGTGTCGGGACGCAGCGCCGCCCGCGCGTCATCGACGGAAACCAGCCCGTCCGCGTTCACCGGAAGATAATCCACCGCAACGCCTTCGCTCTCCAGCTTCTCGAACGCCTGCAAGACCGCCGGATGCTCGACGCAGCTCGTAATCGCATGGCGCGCGCCGCCGCCCGCCGCCCGCAACGTGCCGAAAACCGCCAGATTGTCGGCCTCCGTGCCGCCGCTGGTGAACACGATGTCCCGCGCCGCGCAGCCCAGCAGCGAAGCGACCTGCCTCCGCGCGCGATCCACGCCCAGCCGCGCTTCCTGTCCGAAACTGTGAATGCTCGACGCGTTGCCGTGTGCGCCCCGCAAATAGGGCAGCATCGCTTCCAGCACTTCCGGCGCGACCGGAGTCGTCGCGTTGTGATCGAAATAGTACCGCCGCATCGCAAGACGCCGCTGCCTTCAAGTATATCCCCGCCCCCATGCCGCCCCGCGGCCGGCCGTGCTATGCTGAACCCAATGGCACAGGTTTGCATCGTTACCGGCAAGGGCCCGATGACCGGAAACAACGTTTCCCACGCGCACAACAAAACGCGCCGGGTATTCCATCCCAACGTTCACGACAAGCGCTTCTGGTCGCCGTCCCGCAGGCGCTGGGTCAAACTGCGCGTCAGCGCCAAGGGCATCAAGATCATCAACCGCCGCGGCATCGACCGCGTCCTCGACGATCTGGCCAAGCGCGGCGTCAAGTTTTAACCGCAGGCGCCGTAGCGGAAACAGCCCGTCTCATGGTCGTTGACCATGCCCGCGGCCTGCATGAACGCATAGCAGATCGTCGATCCCGCAAAAAGGAACCCGCGCCGCTTCAGTTCCCGGCTCATGCGGTCGGACTCCTTGCTCGTCGCCGGAATCTCGCCCGCGTCCTTCCACGCATTGCGCATCGGCTTGCCCTCGACGAACCCCCACAAATAAGCGTCCAGGCTGCCGAACTCCTCCTGTGCGGCCAGCGCCGCCCTGGCGTTGCTCACCGCCGCGGCAACCTTCAGGCGGTTGCGCACGATTCCGGGGTTTTCGAGCAGCTTCGCCCGCTTTTCCGCCGAAAACCGCGCCACCCGCGCGGGGTCGAACCCGGCGAAAGCCTCGCGGTACGCCTCGCGCTTGCGCAGCACCGTCAGCCAACTCAACCCGGCCTGCGCGCCCTCCAGAATCAGCAACTCGAAAAGCCTCCGGTCGTCATGAACCGGAACGCCCCATTCGCGATCGTGGTACTCGGCCAACAGCGGATGCCCCGCCCAGGCGCAGCGAATCCGTTGCGCAGCCATGCGCCGCCCCCCGCCGTTCGCGCCCCGCGCGCCCTCACCGCGTCGTGACCCAGATCGGCGACGACCAAGCTACGTTGTTGTCGTCCTGCACCACGCGCACGTAATAGAAATCCTCGCCCGGCTGCTTGTCGTTGTCAGTGAAATCGAAACTCGTCTCCTGCGCGAGATTCTGCCGGTTGTGCAAAAACTCCTGGTTCTTGATGATGTCGATCTGGCGCAGATGCGTCGTGCCGATCACCTTGACCGCCAGCGTGAACCCGCCCTCGACCGTGACGATATCGCCCTGCAGATACTCCTTCCCGTCGGCGGTGCGCAGCCGGTAATCGAGGATGATGTTGTCCGTCGCGCCGTAACTGTGGCGGCGCTTCATGGCCTCGATCATGCCTTCGCGGGTAAACTCCTCCGCTATCGTGCAGGCGTAAGAATAGTGCGTCGAAAGGTGATCCGAAGCCGCCTGCACGCCCAGCTTGTATCCCTTCGCCCAAGCGTTCCACACGTAGCCCGCCGGCTGGAAGCCGCCCACCTGCGACGCCGGATTCTCGCTGTTCGCCGCCAGCGGCGCGCCTTCGTATTCGGCGGAAACGCGATCGCCCTGAAAAATCTCCACCAGCGGCTCCACGTCCGGGTCGTTGTCCCGCCAGTCCGTGCCCATGCGCGTCGCCGGCGTGTGCGAAATGGCGATGCCCTTGTGCTTCTTCAGGTAATCGTAAAGCCGCCCCGCGCCCTTCTCGTGGTTGCGCTCTTCCGGCGCCATGGGCAGCGTCGGGTTGCCCCGCTTGGCGAACAGGATATTCCTGTGCCCGTCGGGAAAGCTGATCGAGCGCTCGTACCCGTAATACGGCTGGAACGCCCCCGACACCGAAAACACGTCCACCGTCTGCTGCAGCAGCCAGTTGACGTATTCGTTGTCCGGGCCGCCCAAGTGGTTGTGCTCGCTGGCCAGCAAATAGTCGAGGCCTGCCGCGTCGATCGCATAGCGGTAGGTTTGCAGCAGCGAGCCGTCGTTGTTGCCGTCCATCGAAAACTCGGTGTGCCGGTGCGTGTCGCCGCGGTAAATCTTGTAAACCTTGCCGCCGGAACGAATCTCATACGTCCGCAGCCGCTCCAGATCGGCGGTCTCGGTGGGCGCCAGGTCGTGGTAGTACAGCGTTGGCTCCGCGCGCGCCCTCAGCACCGGCGCCGCGGTCTTCCGCTCCAGATTGGGCAGCTTCGCCGCGTACACGTCCTCATGCGTGTACAGAAAATCCTCGAAATCGCGGTTGTCCATCGCCCACGCGGCAAACAGATTGCCCTTGCCGTCCGGCGCGACGCCCCAGCGCACGTCCTGGCGGCTCTGGCTGAACGGCAACTCCAGCGGAACCGTCCAGCGATCGCCGTCCAGCGTCGAACCCCAAATCTCCCAACAGGCGCGGTGCAGCGGCGTCTCGTCGGGCATGTCGCGCTGCCGAATCGTGCGGTAGCGCCCGAAAAGCCACACCCTCCCCCGCCCGTCCAGCGCAAGCTGCGGAAAATCGTTGTGCCGGTCGTCCATATGCGCCGGCAGCGAATCGTTGATGTCCGCAACCGGAACCCGCCAGCCCCCGCGGCCGTCCCGCGCCGCGACCCGCATGCGCCGGTAATGGTAGAGCCGCGTGCCTTCCACGCTGAGCAGCGCCCCCGTGTCCTTGCCCCAGTTCATGCCGCTCTCGTTCCACGCCGCCCACAACCGGTTCTCCCCATCCACCTGCAGCGAAACGTGGGCTTCGTAAAGCCTCGTGCCGGCGATCGCCTCGACCTCGCCCCACTTCGCCCCGTCCCAGGTGCGCAGCAGCACGTCGTAATCGCCCTTGTCGTAACTGTCCCAGGCGACATGAATCTCTCCCCTGCGCCCGGCGGCGATGACCGGCTCCCAATCGTTCGCCGGCGAAGTCGAAACCTTCTGCGCGTCCCCCCAGCGCCCGCCGTCGTAACGCCGCGCGAAAATGTCCGACTTGCCGCCGCGGAACCCCTGCCAGACAAGCCACAGGCCGCCGTTCGAGTCCGTCGCCAAGTTGTGAAAGGCGTCGGGCTGGGGACTGTCGCTCAGGCGCACAACGGGCGTCAGCGAGCCGCCCTTCAGCGCCCGCCCGTAGAGATCGAAATTGCCGCCCGTCTGGTTCGCCCAGACGAACCACGGGTCGCCGCCCTTGTCCCGCCCCATCTTCACCAGATAGGCGTCGCTCGGCCCCTCGGTGATTTCCATCGCCCCGCCCCACTCGGCGCCGTCGAACCGCCGCGCCAGCACGTGGTTCGCCCCCGCCTTGTAGGCAATCCAGGCAACCCATATCTCGCCGTCTTCGCCGCCCAGAATCGCCGCGAAATCGTCCTCGTACTCCTCTCCTGTCAGCTTCTCCGCCGGCGCAACCCGCTCCACGACGGCGCCGCCGTCCAGAAACGTCTTCGGCGCGGCCAGAGGAATGTCCCTCGCGTTGAACGAAAACCGCCCCTGGTCGGTGCGCACGTTGACCCGCGTCCCGGCCTCCGCCTTCACGTCGACGATCACCCCGGGAGTCCAGTAGTACTCCACAACCCCCGTGTTGGGAATGATGTAGTACGCCGGATACCGGTAATTCACGCCCTTGAGCGTCGAAAACCGCCACTTGTTCGGCGCCTCGACGGCGTTCTCGGGACGCGGACGCCAATCGCGCAGCCCGAGCAGCTCGCCGTTGGAAACGGTAACCGCGCCGTCCCATGACGTCTGCGCGCTATCGGTAAGCCCGAAGCGCACGCGGAACGAAACCACGCCCTCCGCAGTCAACGGCGTCTGCGCCCAAGCCGCCGCAGCCGAACCGAAAAAGACCGCAGCCGAACCGAAAAAGAAACGAACCCAAGCCGTAACTCTCATGCCGCCGCAATTGTACCAATTCCGCCGGCGCGCAAAAAAGCGCCCGCCGCCCCAAAAACTCGCAAAAATCCCGCCGCCGCATGGAAACCGCCCCCGCAGCCCGCCTTCAACGCGCCGCCCCTCGACCGCCGCGCCCAGCACCGCGCCGAATCGGGAGCGTACCGCCTAATTCCAGCGCGGGCCGGGTTTGTTTGTGGAAGGCTCGGCCTGAACGCCCGCAAAACGGTTGTTGATGGCGATGGCCAACTCTACGCCGTAGGTCCGTGTGTTGTCTGTAACCACCCGTTTGGCGCCGGTGGCCTGAACATACGCCAGCGTTTCATCGAAGTCCGCGTGATTGGATAACGCCACGCTGTATGTTCGGTCCGAATAGGTCTTCAATGGATGATCCGCATCCACCATGAACGCGCTGCAAGTAATGCGGGTTCCGCCGATCGGTTCGTTGCCAAACCCGTCACCCTTCGAATACAGCCGAACATACGACCTCTCCTTCATGGCCGCCAAGCCTTTGTCCGAATCGATTTTATCCAGGCTCCCGGCGGCGAACCCGTACTTTTGATAAACCCCTACTTCGCGCATGAGCCGCTCGGTAGCCAGAATCGGAACCCCTACATTGTCCCCGAGTACTTGCAAAACTCGCTCAATCGTTCCCCTGTAAGCGCAGACATGCACGGGGCCATGCCGCAATCGCTCGCATACGAGATCGAACAGGCATTCTTCCGCCTCGGCCTGAGTGTAGCGGCGGACGCTTCGGGGGCTGCCGTAAGTGCTGTCCACGACAAGCTGATCGACCTTGATGACCTCATCAAGAGGCCATCCGAAGTCGCTCGAATAGCCGATTCGCCGGCCGTCAGGTAATTCCAGCGCAACTTGGCGCGAGCCAAGCATGTGATTGGACGGCAGGAAGAAGAGCTTTGAGCCGTCTTCAAGCATTCGCTCGTCGCCGCGCCCGACCCGCAGGAGGTTGTCGCGGTACTCAAGGTCCGCATTGCGTTCCGCAATCAGAAGTTCATGGGTTTCCGGACTCATCAGGATATCTTGAAAACCCTTGCTTCTGTCGAAATCGGCCATGTGGTCGGCGTGGATATGCGTCTGGACACGGAGAGGATATCCATCGGCAAAACCATCGCACACGACTTGCGAACCGAGGCGGACGGCGCCGCTTGCAAAAACATCAACAACGATATCCGACATTCGCAATAACCTTCTCAATATGATCTCGAAGCTGGTTCTCGATATTCTCTTTGCCGATACTGTTCATTGATGAGTTAAAACGTTCGTCTCCTACCAGCGTGAAAAACCGTTCGCCCAGCCGTCCCGATGCTCCTCGAAGTTCAAGGCTTTCGATACACGACTTCAGAATCGAATCTCTCTCTGCTTGTCTGAGTTTGCCGAGTATTTCCCCGATGTTCCCATCAACGATTGACCCAATAAAGACATAGCGTTTCTCGATCACCGGACGCATGCCCAAGACTTCCTGAACGCACGCATCAATAGCCTGCCCCGACCGTGCCCGAAGCTGCACGACTTGTCGGACTTCTTTGCTGTCCAAACCATTTTTCAGCACCGCTTCGGCAGTAGTGCGCTGATCTTTCTCATCTTGGAGGCGCGCCAACTCGAACGCCGCCGAAAAGCCGATGGCACCCTTGGGGGTTCCCCAACCAATCAAATGCTGAATGTCTTGGGGTAATTCGACAATTCGCAAAAACCGAGCGATTTGTCTTGTTCCGTCAAGCTGAACCGCCTGTGCGCAATCCCTGAGCGAGTCGCCGGCCCTGCGGGCTTGATCGAACAGCAAACCGACCTCAATAGGAGAAAGCGGACGGCCTCTCTTGTGCCTCCCATAGCCCACGGACATCCGCAGACGTCCAAGTTCCAGAGGGTTCAAACCAGCCAGCATCTATGGTATCTCGGAATTCAGCAAACCGTGATTGACCAGCGCTTCTTCAATGAGCATAACCGCTGCCTCGTCCTGGGTGGCCCCTTCCTGCTTTGCAAAACGTCGGACGGCAGTGTGCGTGTCCTGAGTCACTGTCGCGACTATCTGGGTTATCTTCCCCCCGGATTTCGCAGCTTCGATCGCATCATCCACCGGTTTTTCAGGGTCCTTTTTGCGTTCTTCGGCAAGCTTCTTGCGTTGAGGCCCCGTCATTGAAGTCATTTCTTCGGCAAATTTAATTGCGTTAATTGCGACCTCGGGATCGGGATCCCCATAATCCCCTGCGGTAGCGGCATCCTGCGCCTTTACCGCAACATTGACATCGAGCCTGCCGTCATTGACCATTTCTTTCAATTCGGGCAACAGTCGCGGATATCTTACGTGATGCCGTACTTCCCGATAAGGCAATCCCGTGGCTTCAGTCACACCCTTAATGGTCCCATAAATGTTGTACAGGAACACGATTGCGTCCGTAAGGTCTTTCCCGGAGAGTTTGCGTCGAATCAGATTTTCGGTAATCGAGATAGCCTTGGCCTCGGCTTCCTCAGCGCGCTCATCGAGAACGGCTGCTGCGATGCTTTCTTTGTTCAGCATCTTATGCGCCAAAAACCGTCGCTGACCCGTGAGAATTTCCCATTTTCCGGTTTCGCTTGCAGGGCAGACGACAATCGGTTGAAGCAAGCCTTGCGCCTCAATGCTTCTGGCCAGATCATCAATACCTTTGCTGGCATCCTGAGTGCGCACTTGCCCCTTGCCGATCGTCAAATCATCAAGCGGAATATCCTTGTATTCAACAATCTTTGCCATGGTTTTGGGTCTCCTTAACTTCGTTTGGGATCGGAAGGATGTCTCCTACCGAGAGATTCAGAACCCGCATCAACTCGTTCTTTGTGAACCGGGGGGCAGTCGTCTGAGCGGACTCAATGACTTTATCGAAAAGATACTCCTTCCGTTCCAGTATCTCCGCGATATGTTCCTCAATCGAATCGGTCACCAGAAAACGAACGACGTGCAACGGCTCATCGCGTTCAAAGCGGTGGGCTCGATAGATTGCCTGGATCTCAACGGCGGGGTTCCACCATCTATCGAACATCACGATATGCGTCGCCTCTCCCAGATTCAACCCCACGCCGCCAGCCCGAAGGGACACCAGCAACAACCGCGGAGCCCGCCCGCTCTTGAACCGGTCCATGGACGCCTGCCGTTCGGCAAGCGGCATCGACCCTGTCACGAGATCGTGCGCCAGACCAATTCTAGCAGAAATCCACCGCAGCGTTTCAACAAACTGCGAAAAAACAAGAATTCGAGCAAATTTCCCCGCACTCTCGCTGACTGTCCTGAGGGCGGCCAATTTCGACGAGGCGTTCGCGGACGCATCGAGATTGCAAATGATCTTCAGCCGCGTGATCATCCCGAGCAAGGCGGTGCTGGCGTCTCCGTCACCTGCGTTTGCCCGGACGGTCGCCGCCCGGTTCAACCACAACTCATCGTATTTCTCCCTCTGCGGCTTCGAGAGGTCGAGTTTCATGTCCTGAAGGATAACTGGCGGCAGTTCGGCTCGAACATCGGCCTTCCGCCGCCGAAGCATCATCGACTCCAACTTCCTGACTAGGTGCGTCCCGGAAAGCTCTCGTCGGATCGATGGGTCGAGGAATCCGAGAATCGATGCGGCATCGGCCTCGTCGTTTTCCAGGGGCGTAGCCGATAGCGCCCAAGCGCGCTTCCGCGGCAGCAGCCGGCAGGCCAACGCGGTAGTGGAGTCTCTGTTTTTGATTCGCTGAGCTTCATCGAGCACGACGAGATCGAAGGCGCCCGACGGGATACGGTCCAGGCCGTCTTGCCGAATCTGCTCGTAGGAGCTCACGAGAACCGGAATCGGCAGCAGATAAAACGCTTCCCGATCGCGTACGGTTCCCTGAACGCGCCGCACAGTCAGCGACGGCGCCCAGGTTTCAAGCTCCGCCATCCAGTTTGTCGTCAGAGACGCCGGGGCGACGATCAAAACCCGGCGTATTTCATTCCGCCCGTTCAAAAGAAGCGCCAGCGCGGTCGCAGTCTGGACGGTTTTCCCCAAGCCCATCTCATCGGCAAGCAGAGCAGCCGGGGATCGATACAGGAATGCAACCCCTTCCCATTGATAGTCGTGGAGCGTCGCCGGAACGCCAAGCTGTTCTTCGGCGAGACGCCGCAGTTCTGCTGCATCAGGTATCAAACGAACTTCCAGACAATCGTTGCTCGTTTCACCATATCCCGTTGCCTTGATTCAATGCGGGCTGGAGTCCAATCATCATAATCTTTCAACTCCCGCGTAATAGCAAGACTGCTCTCCCCATAGCTCGCGCGTTTCTTCGCAAAAGAAGCGTTGTACTTATCACCCGGTTTATTGTCTTCCGGCCCCATGAGTGTCAGGTTTCCAATTCTCTGAAACCAATCGGTCCCGTCAACATCTTTGAATCCGATCCAGCCGCCCCAATGTTGTGGGGATTTCGGAAGGATATGCTCGATAGTACAAAAGCGCTGGTTCAATAACCGTACGTCGCGTTGCCGGATGCTGTTGATGCCGAGCAAGAACTGCTTTATCTTTCTATCTCCTGTCATTCTTGCTTCGATCATGGCATCTTGGAATCTGGAATCATCCAATATCCCATACTCCGACCGGTCGCACTCCCTCAAGAAGGTGGCGAATTCATCATCGGGAAATTCGGTGGCGCTCATGATATTTTTGGCGTAATTGGAAAACTCGGTCTCGAAGTGCGACGGCTCGAACTTTGGTGCAACAAATGCTGTTCTGAGAACAAATGTCGCCAAGCGATTCAAGTTTTTGTTAGCCAGTCTCGCAACCGCTTTTTTTCTACGTTTATCCGGCTCGCGGATGTATCGAGTCAAGATGGCAAAAACCAAAGGTTGAGTGACTTTGTATCTTTGCAACTCCCTAATAAAAACCGCCAAACTTCTCGGTGATTTACTTGTTCCTGAAGCAGTCTCGAATGCCCGGATGAACTCCGGATTCGGATTTGTTGCCGTCATTGTGCGGAAGAGATCCAGAGACTCGGGCTGTGCAATTTGTTTGGTCAGTATGAATGCGTAATCTGCTGGGGAATCATTTGAATCGTATTTTTTATCTCTCTGGATGCGGACAGCATCCCTCACGTCGCGATAGAAATTATCCTTGCGGAGAAAGCCGTACCTGCATTGCAAGTGGCAGCGCATGTATTCGGACGCCTTCTCTGTATTCCGAATCAGGAAACGAATTCTCTCTAGGTCTTCATGCAGCGAAATTCTCTTCTCGGAGTCTTCGGCCGCATTGAAGTAGGAGTATAGAAAATTGCGAATCCGATCCAAGTCGTCGAGTTGCTTTCCCCGGGAATTGATTGTTTCATAAACCGCGTTCGGATCAATTCGACGCGGCACATACAAACACGCAACTTCGAGTTTTCCGAGAATAAAATCAAAATATTCTTCCAACATTTCCATACTCATCGGGGAAAAGAATTTTTCAATTTCTTCCCACGCTGAATTGAGCATTCCATTGGTTCCAATTGTGTTGCCTCGAATCATTTGTCGATACCGTGTTCCGTCGTTTCTCGGGGGAGAAATCCGGGGAGGATAATTTTCAGCATTATCCAGTATCCATGTCTCTTTGTCATCCAGATCGAATAACATGCGCAGCGCAAGGCCTTCGCGTTGCGAACCGCCTGCGCTATGTGCAAATCGTCGGCATAGTGATGCGCAAATCAACGATATCGTCACCATTCGCTGTTGACCGTCGTTGATTTCCCACAATCCATTACCGGCCTCCACTAACATGATCGCACCCAGAAAATAGCAATCACGGTCTTCTTTAACCGCTTCGTCGATATCGTAGAGTAACGCCTGGACATCCTCTGCTTTCCAATCATAGTAACGCTGATGCCAGGGAACAGAGAACCTTCCCTGATGGAACAGGTCTGAGAACAATGTTGCCTTGGCCTCAATGACGGTACGACGGGGCATTTTCAAGTCAGTGCTCCTTCATCTGCTAGTGCATATGAATTCTGAAAGGCCATGCGGCAATCTTCCTGAATCCGATCCCTATACCAGATGTCATCGATCACTTCCAACTCTGAGGCGGAAATCAGCTTCTCCCCCAGTTCTTTTTCCAGCGCATGCAGGCGGTCGAGTATCCGTTGCCGCACGTCGAGCGTGAACGGCCCCATAACCAAGCTGCCGTCGGCTCGATACCACGTGTTGCCGTCGCGCCGGACGCGGCTGCGGTTGGCGTCGTTTTCGCGCAACTCGATCAGCCACTCGCGGAAATCGAAAAGCCGCTCGAACATTTCCGCGTCCTCGTGCCCGGAGTCGATCAACCCGCGCAAGCTGCGGTCTTTGTTGATCACGGTACACGTCCAGCAGCCGAAACGGGGCGAGGTCGTCCCGCACGAAGGCGCGTCGTCTTTGGTCAGCACCAGCGGACATTCGCCGCCGCCGGCGTTGCGGTACAGCGTAATCAAGGCGTCGTGCGAGCCGCCCCAAGGCGGGTCGCGCTGCATCAGGGTCAACCAGACGTCATCGTCTTCGAACTCGGCCAGAGGCGCGAACATGCGGCATCCTTCGATGGAGCCGTGCGGGTTCATCGCGGTTGCCGAAGCGCCGTGTTTGGCCATGTTGCGGCGCCGGTTCTGCGACTCGCTCTTGCGCGTCCCGACCAGCAGCACGGCGCTCTTGTGCCGGCGCACCAGCGTTTTCAGCAGCCCGCCCGTGGGGATGATTTTCATCCGGTCGGTACACCAGCGGAAATTGCGTGTCGGCGGGATGTAGCCGCGCCCGATCACGTTGACCCAGAAAGTCTGATCGATATGCGGCTTGGTGATTCGCGTCTCGATGGGCAGCCGGTCCAACGCGGCGGCCTCGTCGATCGCCTTCAGCGTGGTTTTGAGATGGCGGATTACCAGCGGCGATTCGACGAGCGTATCGTTGCCGACCACAAAGATCTCGCGGCGGCGTTCGGGGTCGGGCAGATCGAGCAGCATCTCCCAAGTCAGTTGCAGCAGCAGCGTCGAATCCTTGCCGCCCGAATAGGCCAACACCCACGGCTCGAAATTTTCGCGCAGGTATTCCGTGCGCAGAACATCCACCGTGTCGCGGATGCGCTTGGCGGCGCGCGCGGCCCCGCCCGCAACGCCTATTGAAACGAGGCCTTCGCTCATGCCGTCACCGCCTGTTCATGCCGAAAACCCGTTTCCGCGCCGCGCCCCGCCGGCGCCTGCCATTGCGGCGACAATTCGCGCAGGGCTTCGACGGATTCCCGCACGCGCCGCGCGGCGAAGTCGATTTCCTGTGCGGTCGTGAAGCGCCCCAGGCTGAAACGGATCGAACAAGCCGCAAGATCGCCGGGGACGCCCAGCGCCTGCAAGACGTGCGACGGCTCGATGCGCGACGATGTGCAGGCCGAGCCGGAGGAAACGGCAACATCCTTCAACACCATCATCAGCGATTCGCTCTTGACGCAGGCGAAGGCGGCATTGACGATGCCCGGCGCGCGGCGCGTTGCGCTGCCGTTCAGGGAAACGCGCTCCATGCCCAGCAGCGAATCGAGCAAGCGCCGGTCGAGCGCGGCGGCCGCCACCGCGTCGCGGGCGCGGCGCTCGCGCGCCAGCCTTGCGGCCTCGCCCATGCCGACGATCTGATGGGTCGCCAATGTCCCCGAGCGCAGCCCCTGCTCATGGCCGCCGCCGTGGATCAGCGGCTCCAGCCGGACGCGCGGCCTGCGCCGCGCATACAACGCGCCGGCGCCCTTCGGCCCGTACATCTTGTGCGCGCTGAGGGAAACCAGGTCGGCCTGAACCGAACGCATATCGAGCGGCAAACGCGCCGCGCTCTGGGCGGCGTCCACGTGAAAGGCAATTCCGCGGGAGCGCGTAACTTCCCCGACCGCCTCGATGTCGGTAACGGCGCCGGTTTCGTTATTCACATGCAGCAGCGAAACGAGAATCGTGTCGTCGCGCAGGGCTTCCTCAACGCTCTCCGGCGAAATCAGCCCGTCCGCGCCGGGGCGCAGATGGGTAACCTCGAACCCCTCGCGGGCTAACTGGCCGCACGAGTCCAGAACCGCCTTGTGCTCCAGTCCCGAAGTGACGATATGCCTGCCCCGCCCGGCGCGGGCATGCGCCGCGCCCTTGATCGCCAGATTGATCGACTCAGTGGCGCCCGATGTCCAGACGATCTCGGCGGGGTCGGCGTTGAGCAGCGCGGCCACCTGTTCCCGCGCTTTCTCCACAGCCTCGCGGGCTTCCTGTCCGAACCGATGCGGCCGCGACGCCGCGTTGCCGAACACGCCGTCAATCCCCAAACAGCGGCTCATCGCCGCGATCACCCGGCGGTCAACGGGCGTCGTCGCCGCATAGTCCAGGTAAACGGCATTGCCCGCTTCGCGCTCGATTCGAATGCCGTTGCGGCTGCTCACTTTGAGGCGGTCCCGCTTGTCCGACAGCATAGCAGTTTCCGAGAGCCGATACCCGCCGGCGCAGCGGGAGAAATCCCCGGCAAAAAACCCGACAAGCAGGCAACAACGGCGGACGCAGCCGCCCGACCCGCGGCCCGCGACTGCCTCGCAAAGCGCGCCCCGACTCACAGTCCCTGCGCCGCCGTCAAGTCTGACGGGGTTCATGCGCCGAAAAGAAGCGCTTCATGCGCAAATGTTCAGCAATGATCGCCAATGATCGGCAATGATCACTTATTTTCGACGCGGCGACGCCGAAATCGACCGGGTGGCTTCAGCTCTCTTTTCACTGAAGCCGTGCGGTTCCCCCTAACCCCTAACCCCTGCCGCGCGAAGCGCGGCCCGCGCACTATTCTATGGGTCGATGGCCGAGACGACCATTCGACGCTTCCGCACGGCGATGCGCCGGTTCCGGCTGTCGCGGCCCATCGCCCTCGCCTGGGAACACGGCCTGATCCGCCCGGGCGCGAGCGTGTTCGATTACGGCTGCGGACGCGGCGACGATATCCGCTACCTCCGCGACAACGGCGTCGCGGCCTCCGGCTGGGACCCGCACTACCGGCCGCAAGACTCCATCCGCGAGGCCGACGTCGTCAACCTCGGCTATGTCCTCAACGTCATCGAAAACCCGGCCGAGCGCGGGCAGGTCTTGCGCAAGGCGTTCTCGCTCGCCCGCCGCGTTCTCGTGGCCGCGGTGCGCGTGGACCGCGGCCCGCTCGCGGGCGAAGCCTTCGAAGACGGCCGGGTTACCGCCGGAGGCGGCTTCCAGAAGGTCTATACCCAAGCCGAGTTTCAGGCCTTCCTCGAAGCCGTATGCGGACGCAAGCCGGCGCCCGCCGGACTCGGCATCGCCTACGTCTTCAAAGACGCCGCGCTCGAAAGGGAATACCTGGCCCGCGCTTCGCTCGGCCGCTCCGCTCTCGGACGGCGCTTCACCATCGCCGAATTCCAGTCGTCCGACGTCGGCGCCGCCTACCTCGACCTCGCCCGCAAGCTGACCCGCTTGCCTCGCCCCGGCGAATTCCCCCAATTCGCGGCGCTCGCCGAGCGCTTCGGCTCCTCGCAGCGCATCCGCAAACTCGCCGCCGCCGCCCTCGACCCCGCCGAACTCGAAAACCTGCGCTGCCAAAAACGCGAAAATTTCCTGGTCTATTACGCCGCCGTGCGCCTGCGCGGACTGCCCGCCGCGCGCGCCTCGCTGCTGCCCGCCGAAACCCAGGCCGATATCCGCGCCCTTTGGCCGTCGTACCGCGCCGCCCGCGCCGACGGCGAACGCTTCCTGTTCTCGCTCGGAGACCCGCGGCAGGCCGCCGCCGCCGCGCAGGCCGCCCCCGTGGGCAAACTCGTCGCCGGCTCTCTCTATGCCCACGGCTCCGCCGAAGAGCAGCTTCCCGCCCTCAACCGGCTGCAACTCTTCGCCGCCCGCCAAATCGTCGGCGATGCCGAATACGACGTGCTCAAACTCTCCGCCGACGGCAAAAAAGTCAGTTTCCTGCGCTATCCCCGCTTCGACGCCGACGCCCACCCCGCCTTGCATTCATCCCTCGCGGTCTGGCTGCCCAACGCCGATTACAGCTTCCGCGATTTCTCCCTTTCCCAAAACCCGCCCATCCTCCACCGCAAAGACGCCCTGGTGGACGAAACCTATCCGCTGCACCGGAAATTCGCCGCCCTCACCCGCCAGGAAGAAAAGCGCGCCCTGCTCTCGCGCTCCGACATCGGACGCAAAAAAGACTGGGAAAGGCTCCTGCTCCAGGCCGGCCTCGAAGTCCGCGGCCACCGCCTGTTCCGGCGCAAACCCGCCCGCCCGCCTGAACCGCGCCCGCCCGCCTGATACGATGGCCTTGATGCCGAGCAGCGCCCGCGATGTCCGCAAAACCGTCTTGCCCAACGGGCTGCGCATCATCAGCGAATCCATGCCCGCCGTGCGCTCGGTCTCCGTAGGCGTCTGGCTCAACGCCGGCTCGCGCCACGAAACCGCCGCCGAAACCGGCATCACCCACTTCGTCGAACACATGGTGTTCAAGGGCACCGAAAACTACTCCGCCAAGGAAATCGCCGTCTCCATCGACTCCCTCGGCGGACATCTCGACGCCTTCACCTCGAAAGAAACCACCGCCTTCACCGCCAAGGTCCTCGACGAACACCTGCCCCGCGCGCTCGACATCCTCGCCGACATGGCGCAGCGCCCGACGTTTGCCGACGACGACATCGAGCGCGAAAAAGGCGTCGTCCTCGAAGAACTCAAGATGGACGAAGACAACCCCGACTACCTCATCGGCGACCTCTTCGCCGGCAGCTTCTGGAAAGACCACGGCATGGGCCGCCCGATCATCGGCAACCGGCGATCGATCGAAAGTTTTTCCAAAGCCCAACTCCGCGGCTTTTTCGAGCGCGCCTTCACCCCGGCCAACCTGCTGCTGACCGCGGCGGGCAACGTCGCCCACGAAGCGCTGGTCGAGCAAGCGCGCCAACGTTTCGCCGGCCCCGATTCCGCCCCGGCCGCCGAGCCGCCGCAACCGCCCGCGCCGACCCCGGAAATCGTCCTCCGCGACAAACCCTCCCTCGAACAGGTCCACCTGACCCTGGGCGCCGAGACGTTTTCCGTCAAAGACGCGCGGCGCTACGCCGGTTTCGTGCTCAACACCCTGCTCGGCGGCGGCTTCAGCTCCCGGCTGTTCCAGAAAATCCGCGAGGAAGCCGGCCTGGCCTACGCCGTCTATGCCGACCTCGGCCTCTACTCCGACACCGGCTGCCTCTCGGTCCACGCCGGAACCTCGCTCGACTCGCTCGACCGCGTCATCGAATACGCCCTGCGCGAGTTCCGCGATCTGAAAGAAAACCTCGTCCCCGAAACCGAAATCCGCCGCGCCAAAGACCAACTCAAGGGCAGCCTGATGCTCAGCCTGGAATCCACCGGCAGCCGCATGAGCAACCTGGCCCGCCAGGAAGCCTGCCACGGCCGCTGCTTCTCGTTCGACGAAATCAACGACGCCGTCGAGAGCGTCACGCGCCGCCAAATCCGCGATCTGGCCAACGAATGGTTCCGGCAGGAACGCTTGGCTCTGGCCGTGCTGGGCAACCTGCAAGACTGGGCCGGCGCCCGCGCCGCCCTGGCCTGCTGACCCCGCGCGCCGCCCCCCGCCGGCCTCAACGCGCCGACAGCTTGCCGTAAGGCTCCTCGAAATACTTGTCGAAAATCCACGCCGGCTGCCAACGGTCGCGCACGCGCTCGCTGTTCTTCAACTCGATCCGCCTGGGCGCGAGTTCCGCCGCGGTCAGCGGATGGTCGTCCCCCGCCTCCTTCTGCAGCTTGCGCATCAGCGCCGTCAACTGCTCCACCCGCTGTTTCTGCGCCGGCTCGCCCGCCAGATTCTTCCGCTCGTACGGGTCGTTCTCCAGATCGAACAACTGCGTATGGTCGATCTTCGGATAGCGGATCAGCTTCCAGCGCTCATCGCGCACCGCCTTCATCAGGTCGCGGAACGAAGTAAACGCCGCCTCGCGCACCTTCTCCTTTTCGCCCCTCCAGATCGGCGACAGGTCGCGGCCGTCGAGATCGCCCGGCGCCTCCACGCCCAGCAGCGCGCACAGCGTGGGGAAAACGTCCAGCAAATAGCTCAAAGCGCGCGTCTGCCTGTTTTTCGGAATGCCCGGCCCCGAGAAAATCAACGGCGCGCCCATCGAGTGCTCGTACAGGTTCTGCTTGCCCAACAGGCCGTGGCTGCCTACGGCGAGACCGTGGTCGGCGGCGTAAACGACAATCGTGTTGCGCGCGCGCCCCGTCGCTTCCAGCTTGCGCAAGATGCGCCCGATCTGCCGGTCGAGATGCGTAATCAGCCCGTAATACTCGGCAAGCTGATCGCCGACTACCTCGGGCGTGCGCGGCCACGGCGCCAAACTCTCGTCCCGCCCCCTCATGTGGCCGTTGTCGAAGGGATGCTGCGGCGCGAAATTCGGCGGCAGCGGCGGACGGCTGCGGTAATACATCCGCCGATAGCGCGGCGGCGGATTGCGCGGGTCGTGCGGCGCGGTAAACGCCACATAGGCGTAAAACGGCTTCTCCTCCTTGTAGTTGTGCAGGAACTCGATCGCCGCGTCGGCGAACAAACGGCTCGAAAAACGCACGCTCTCGCGCTCGCCGGTCAGCTTGCCGTCCGCGCCCAGATCGACAATCGGAACCTTGCGGTGATCCGACATGCCGCCGAACATGATATGCTTGCCCCGCTGAAAACTTTTCAGCCACGAAGGGCGCTGATTGTGCCATTTGCCCGTCGCAAACGTCGTATAACCGTTTTGCCCCAGCAACTGCGGCAGCGTCGTGTGCCCCTCCATGTCCATGGGAATCTTGAAAAAACTCTTGCCCGTGTTGAGCATGGCCCGGCTCGGCACGCAAACCGCGCCGCCCTGCGCGCCAAGACAATAGTTGCTGCGGAAACTGTAGCCGCCGGCAACAAGCCGGTCGAGATTGGGCGTGCGGATGTAACGGTTGCCGTAAGCGCCGATCGCATCCGGCCGCTGGTCGTCGGCGAACAGAAAAAGCACGTTCGGCGCCGCGGCCGCCGGAAGCGCGGCAACCGTCAGGGCGGCAAGGGTTACGGCAAGCATCGCTTCGATTCTACCCTGTTCCATGTTCCCATTGCTCCATCTCTCAGCGCCGCCGCCCGCTCCCGCCCTTGCCGCCTGAAACGCAACCCCCGATGAAACACCCGATCTTCCTCTCGCGTATCTTGCTTTCGCGTATCTTCCTTTCGCTCTGTTTCCTCGCCGCGGGCTTCCGCCTGCCCGCCGCCGACAAGCCGAACATCCTCTTCATCATGTCCGACGACCACGCCGCCCACGCGCTCGGCGCCTACGGCGGACGCCTGGCCGCCCTCGACCCCACCCCCGCCCTCGACCGCCTCGCCGCCGAAAGCATGCTCTTCGAAAACGCCTTCTGCGCCAACTCGATCTGCACGCCCAGCCGGGCCACGCTGCTCACCGGCCAATACAGCCACGTCAACCGCGTCACGACGCTCAGCGGACACCTCGAGCCCGCCCGCCAGCACCTGCCCCGGCTGATCGGCCAAGCCGGCTATCAAACGGCGATGGTCGGCAAATGGCACCTCAAGCGCGAGCCCGCCGCCTTCGATTACTACTGCGTCCTGCCCGGACAGGGGTCGTACTTCAACCCCGTCATGCGCGAATCCGGCGGGACGTGGCCGCGCAATACGCGCCGCTTCTCCGCCTACGATTCCTCCCACTCGTCCGACGTCATTACC
This sequence comes from Bryobacterales bacterium, assembly GCA_965242705.1. GTDB lineage: Bacteria > Acidobacteriota > Terriglobia > Bryobacterales > UBA6623 > CATQHP01. Next base: position 86,959 of record OZ251486.1, on the reverse strand, counting down.
CGCCTCTCGCTCGACTGGCTCAAGCGCCGCGACCGCGCAAAGCCGTTTTTCCTCATGCACCACTTCAAGGCGCCCCACGACAATTTCGAAAACGCCGAGCGCTACGATTTCCTCTACGCCGACGCGGACGTCCCCGAGCCGCCCAGTCTGTGGAAAACCCCCAACCACGGCTCCGCGGCCACCAAAGGCATGGGCACTTCGATCGGCAAGCGCAACGCCCGCCGCAACATGGGGCATCACATGTTCGTCAGCCCCGCGCTCAGCGCCCGCGCCTACAAGCGCGCGGCCTACCAGCGCTATCTGAAGAAATACCTGCGCACCGTGCGCGGCGTCGATGACGGCGTCGCCCGCCTGCTCGAGTACCTCGACGACGAAGGCGAACTCGATAATACCGTCATCGTCTATACATCCGACCAGGGCTTCATGCTCGGCGAGCACGACTATATCGACAAGCGCTGGATGTACGAGGAATCCCTGCGCATCCCCCTGCTCGTGCGCCACCCGCCGACCGCCGCCGCCGGCTCGCGCGCTCGGGCGCTGGTCAACAACACCGACCTCGCGCCCACCCTGCTGGCCTTCGCCGGCCTCCAAACCCCCGACTTCATGCAGGGACGCAGCCTGCTGCCCCTGCTGCGCGGCGAAACGCCCGCCGATTGGCGCAAGTCAACCTACTACCGCTACTGGATGCACATGGCCCACCACGACAACCCCGCCCATTACGGCGTCCGCACCGCGGATTTCAAGCTGATCTTCTTTTACGGACTGCCGCTCGACGCGCCCGGCGCCGCCGCCGGCCCCACCCCGCCCGGCTGGGAACTCTACGACCTGCGCAACGACCCCCGCGAACTGACCAACGTGTACGGCCGCCCCGAATACGCAAGCGCCGCGGAAAACCTCAAGGCCGAGTTGCTGCGCCTCAAGGCCGAAATCGGCGACGCCGACGAAAAATACCCCGAGCTCATGTCCGTCCGCAAGCGGCACTGGTAAGCCCCCCAGACCCCCGCGACTCGCGACCCGCCGACCCGTGACTGCCGCGCGAAGCGCGGCCCGACCCGTGACCGGCGGCGAAGCCGCCCCGCGACTGCCGCGCGAAGCGCGGCCCGCCTTACCTGAGCGGCAACCGCACGGCGCGCCCCTCGCGAATCGATTGCTTGGCCGCTTCCAGTATCTCCACCGCCTGCACGTTGATGTCCAGCGCCACAATGTGCCCCAGCGGCTTGTCGTTGACCACGCGATCGATCATGTAGCGAATCGGATCGTCCGTTTCCGGCGTCAGCGGCGCCGCCTCGATGCGTTCCGGCGGCTTGCGCCCATCGCGGTACTCCACCTCGTCGCGGTTCATCGCCAGGCTGCCCGTCCGCCCGAACGCCTCGAGCTCCTGGAAGCCGCGCGGCAAATCCCAACTGCCCTCGAAAAGGCCCACGCCGTCGGGATAAGTCAGCACCATCACCGAGTTGTCCTCCACCTTGGGAAAGCGCTCCCGCTGCAAGCGGTTCACCGCGGCGTAAACCGTATCGGGCAGCCCCTTGAACCACGCCGCCCAGACCGCGTTGTAGCAGCCGAAATCGACCAGCGCGCCCGCGCCGTTCTGGATCGGATCGGTCAGCCACGAAAAGAAGAATTTCCCGCGGCCCCTGCCGCCCGGCCCGCCGTGCCCCACAATGCCGTGCAGCCGCCACACGTCGCCCACCTTGCCCGCCGCCGCCTGCCGCCGCATCTCGTGATTCGTCGGCCACCAGGCCATCTGATAGTTGGTCATCACCTTGACCTTGTGCCGGCGCGAGAGTTGCTGCATGGCAACCGCGTCCTCATGCGACGCCGCCAAAGGCTTCTCGAAAATCACGTGGACGCCGCGCGGCGCCATGTACTCGAGAATCTCGCGGTGGCGGTTGTTTTCCACGAACGCCCAGACGATCTCCGGCTCCCGCCGCTCGACCAACTCGCGGTAGTCGTCCGTGTAATAAGCCTCCGGCCGGATCTTCTTCGCTTCCGCCAAGAGCTCCGGCTCGGACTCGGCAACGCCTACGAACTCGGCCTCGGCCGCGTTGCCCGCGTTTTGCAACTGCCGCCAGCAATGCCCATGCCGCAGGCCGACGAAGCCGATCCGCGTCCCGGCGGCCAACGGAGCCGCCCCCGCAACAATTGAAAACGCAACAGTCGAAAGCAACAATCCCGCGCGCAGCGAACGTTCCATGGCCGCCTCCCCGAAAAATCAGCCCTTCCATTGTGGCAGACCGTGTATAATGGAAAAGTCCGAACTTCCGTCAGGAGCGTATCCAATGATTCAGTTGACCGAAACCGCCGTCTCCAAAGTGAACGAGATTATGTCCCAGCAAACCCCGCGCCCCCAGGGGCTGCGCCTGTCCGTCGTCGGCGGCGGCTGCTCGGGCTTCCAGTACTCGATGGCCTTCGAGAACAACCGCCTGCCCCTCGACAAGATTTACGACTACGAGGGGCTGAAAGTCTATGTCGATCAGGCCAGCCTGCTCTACCTCGACAACTGCCGCGTGGACTACGTCGAGACGATGGAAGGCGCGGGCTTCAAGTTCGACAACCCCAACGTGACCTCCACCTGCGGCTGTGGCAGCTCGTTCAGCGCCTGACCCCCCAATTCCCCGAACCGCCCCGACAGGGCTTTCGCTGAACCGGGGGATAGCCGGGCGGGACGGCAAAGGGACGCCGCCGCGGACGCCCCGCGATCCCGCTTGCCGAGTGTTGTAACATTTGTACTGCCATGCATGATTTCGACCTGCTTGAATACGATTCCTTCGATATCGGCCGCTGCGGCCAAACGCCGGTCTCCCTCGACGAGGCAATCCGAGCCGCGGACGCGATGAGGGCAGCCGACCCGGACAGTGTGCCCAGAGTGGTTCCGGTCAACGCCGGCGCCGACAGGTTCCATGTGCAAAAACTCGACCGCCCAACCGCTCAAGCCGAGATGCTGGCGAGATTCAATGCCCGCTGGGTCGGGATGCTCCTGAGAAACAGGCTGTGGAGTCGTTGACATGACCGGAGACGAGATCGAGCCTGCCGAAAAAGATGCAACAACCGGTGATGGAGCGGTCAAGGCTGCGGGCGAAGCAGGCGGTTCCGAATCTGGAAATTCATCTCGCGAAGACAGGGCGGATGCCCTGAAGAAACTTGCAGCAGAGGAAAACGACAAAGCTCGGCTCGAAATCGCCGGCCATTTTTCACGCACAACCATCGGCCCGGATCCGGAAACGGCCGGAATCATGGCCGAAGTCGAAAAACACAACGAGAATGTCAAGCTCGAAGGCTTCAAGCAGCATCTTGCTAACCGTGACAAACAGAATCAACGCGACCATGAATTCCGACTCAGGATTTTGAGACACCAGAGCGTCAAAGACGGAATCGTTATCACGGTCTCCGTTTTGGGACTCATCCTGGGATTGTATCTTTCCGTAACGGACAACGAATCGCAATTGGGCGGCTATGTCCTTGTAGCGAGCCTTCTGGCTTTTCTGCAGGCAGCCAACTTGAAGCCCAGGCCGGGACGCGGCGAGGATTGATCGCGCTCCGCGCCTTTGGCGCGGCGTAGGCTTGCCGCGGCGCGTCTGCTAAGGTTATAGACGCTCAGCCTGCAACCGCGATGGATCCCGCCGCATTCGACAACCCGCAAGCCTGGCCCGATACGGGCAACGCCAACCGGCGGGAAATCGAATTCCGCAAGTGGAACGACGCCGCCCGGCGCCTCGACGGCGGCGAAGACCGCGCCTTCGCCGAAGCGCTCCCCCAATCGCCCGCCGGCCGCGCCATGCTCTCCTGCATTTTCGGCGCGAGTCCTTTCCTCAGCAACTGCCTCGTCCGCGAGCCCGCCTTCCTGCGCCGGCTCTGGACCGAAGGCCCCGACCGCTGCATCGAAGCAATCTGCGCCGAGATCGAAGGGCTGCCCGCCGACGCCGGCGAAGAGGCCGCCCGCCGCGCCCTGCGCCGCGCCCGCCGCCGCGCCGCGCTCGCCGTCGCCCTCGCCGATATCGCCGAAGTCTGGACGCTCGAAGCCGTCACCGGCGCGCTCTCCCGCCTCGCCGACGCCTCCTGCTCGGCCGCCCTCCGCGTGCTGCTCAAACGGCTCGCCGACCGCGGCGCCATCGACCCGCCCAACCCCGAAAACCCGGAAGAAGGCTCGGGGCTGATCGTCCTCGGCCTCGGCAAGCTCGGCGGCCGCGAACTCAATTATTCCTCCGATATCGACCTCATCTTCCTCTACGACCCCGACCGCGTCCCGGCGCGCAAATCCTGTGAGGCGCAGGAACACTTTCTCCGCCTGGCCCGCTGGTTCATCGCCTTCCTCTCCGAACGCACCATCGACGGCATGGCCTTCCGCGTCGATCTGCGCCTCCGCCCCGACCCGGTTTCAACTCCCCTGGTCATCGCCGCCCCGTTCGCCGAGCGCTACTACCCCGAGCGCGGACAAACCTGGGAGCGCGTCGCCCTGATCAAGGCCAGACCCGTCGCCGGCGACCGCCGCGCCGCCGAAGCCTTCCTCAAGCGGCTCGCCCCCTTCGTCTGGCGGCGCAACCTCGACTTCCCGGCCATGCGCGACCTGCACGACATCAAGAAACGCATCGACGCCCAGCACGGCAGCGGAACCATCGGCGCCCCCGGCCACAACCTCAAGCTCGGCCGCGGCGGCATCCGCGAAATCGAATTCTTCGCCCAGGTCCATCAGTTGATCTGGGGCGGCAAAAACCGCCGCCTGCGCACCATCCCCACCTGCGATTCGCTGCGCGCCCTCACCAAGGCCGGCCACGTCGCCGCCGAAACCACCGAAGACCTCATCGACGCCTACCGCTTCCTGCGCCGCGCCGAACACCGCGTCCAGATGGTGGCCGACAAACAAACGCACTCCCTGCCCAAAGACCCCGCCGAGTTCGAAACCCTTTCGCGCTTCCTCGGTTACCCCGACGGCGGCGCCTTCACCCGCGAACTCATCGCCTGCCTCCGGCGCGTCGAGTTGCAGTACGAAACCTTCTTCGAGTTCCCCTTCCCGGGCAAAACGGCCGCCGCGGACGAATCGCCCGCCGCCGCCGAAGGGAGCCACCTGCAGCGCATGGGCTTCGCCGACCCGCAAGCCGCCGCGCGCATCGTCGAAAAATGGCAAAACGGGCAATGCCCCTCCGCGCAAGACGATACATCCCGCGAAATCCTGCAAACGCTCACCTCCCCCCTGCTGATCGCCGTCTGCGGCACAACCGACCCCGACCGCGCCATCGCCCGTTTCGACCGCCTCTTCGACGGACTGCAAGACGGCCTGCTGCCCGTCCTCTCCCTCTTCCAGGCCAATCTCCAGGCGCTTGAAAGCGTCGCCGAAATCATGGTCTCGGCGCCCGCCGTCAACAGCCTGCTCGCGGCGCGGCCTCTCCTGCTCGAAACCCTCGTCGATCCCGAAACCGACGCCGCGCCGCCCGACCGCGCCGCGCTGGCCGCCGATCTCGCCGCCCATCTCGAAGCCGCGGCCGACTCCGAAGCCGCCCTCGACCGCCTCGCCGAATGGGTTGACCGCGCCCGCTTTCGCGTCTGCGCTCAGCTCCTCTTCCACAGCCTCGACCCGTTGGACGAGCCGCGCCTGCTGAGCGGCATCGCCGATTGCGCCCTCGAAGCGCTCTACGACCTCGCCGAAACCGACCTCGCCGAGCGTTTCGGCCGCGTTCCGGGCGCGTCCGCCGCGCTCGCCGCCGTCGGCCCCCTGGCAAGCCGGGCGCTGACCGCCGCCTCCGGCCTCGATCTCGCGCTCATCTACGACGCCCCCGCCGACGCCCGCTCCGACGGCCCCCAGCCGCTCGCCGCGGCGGACTGGTTCGACCGCTTCCTGGCCCATGTGCTCTCCGCCCTCGGCGGACGGCGCGGCATCTACCAGGCGGACGCCGCCGCCCTCGGCAACGAAACCGGCGAACCCGCAGCGGCCGATTTGGCCTCCTTCGATCGCTTCTTTCGCCAAAGCGCCGGCCCCCGCGGGCGCATGGCCCTGACCCGCGCGCGGACCGTAGCCGGAGACAGCGGCATAGCCGCGCGCCTCGAAGCGCTCGTCCGCGGCGCCTCGACCGAAAATCTCGACCCCCGGGAACTCCGCCGCCCGCTCGAAGCGGCAAGCGCGCGCCTCGACGAAGCCGCGGCCGAAGGGCCGCCGGCGCTCTGCCGCGCCGGACTCGACGCCGTCGAAACGCTCATCCAATACCTGCTGCTGCGCGAACCCGCCGACGTTCCCGCCGGCGGAGCCAACGGCGAAGCGCTCCAGGCGCTGGCCGCGCAAGGCGCGCTCTCCGCCGAAGACGCCGAGCGCCTCCGCGGCGCCTGGCGGCTCTGGACGCGCATCGACGCGCTGCAAACCCTCATCGGCGGCGAAGCGGCGGACGGCGCCGTTGCCGAAAAGCTGCACCTGCTCTTCCAAAACGCCGCGGACGCCGATTCGTTCGAGGCGTTCCAGGCGCGCATGGCCGACGCAGCCGCCGCCGTCCGCGAAATCTGCGCCCGCCTCGACCCCTGACCGCCCGCCGCCGCGCCTTACCCGCCGCGCCCCGCCGACGCCGACTCCAGAGCCTCGAGCGCCAGCCGAGCCGCTGTTTCGATCTCGTCGTCGCTGGTGAACCTGCCGAAACTGAAACGGATCGAGGCTTCGCTCTGCGCCGCCGTCAGGCCGAGCGCGCGCAGCACGTGCGACGGCTCGGGTATGCCCGACGCGCAGGCCGAGCCGGTGGACGCCGCCAGCCGCGGCTGCAGCGCCCCCAGAACGTCGTGCGCATCGAACCCGTCGAAACGGATGTTGGCGTTGCCCGGGTGCCGCCGCCCCGCAGCCGGTCCGTTCACCGCAACCGGGAACGCCCCTGCTTCCAGCAGACCCGCGAACCGGTCGCGCTGCCGCCCGACCCGCTCGCGCTCCTCGGCCGCTTCGCCCCCCGCCGCCAGCGCCGCCGCCGCGCCCATGCCTACGCAAAGCGGCATGGGCATGGTGCCCGAACGCAGGCCGTTCTGCTGCCCCCCGCCGTAAATCAGCGGTTCGATGCGCTCCTGCAAATCCCGGCGAATGTACAGCGCGCCGATGCCTTGCGGGCCGTACATCTTGTGCCCCGAAAGACTCGCCAGGCCGGCATGGTCGGCAAGGCTGCCGATGTCCATTGCGCAGGGCGCTTGCGCCGCGTCGCAATGGAAGACGACCCCGCGCGCCGCCGCCGCCGCCGCAATCCGCGGGATGTCCTGAATCGTTCCCACCTCGTTGTTCACCGCCATCGCCGAAACAAGCAGAACGTCGTCGCCCAGCAGCCGCTCCAGCGCCTCGAGATCGACGAACCCCTCGCCGTCCGCGGGAATCGTCTCCACCGTGAAGCCTTCGCGCTCCTGCAGCGCCCGCGCCGCGGCCAATACGCACTTGTGCTCGACGGCGCTGGTCAGGATGCGCCGCCGCCCCGCCGGCGCCCTCCGCGCCAATCCCAGCAGCGCCAGATTGTTGGCTTCAGTAGCGCCGGAAGTGAAAACCACCTCGTCGTCATCGGCGCCGATCAGCGCCGCAACGGACGCGGCCGCCTCGCGCACCTTCGCCTCCGCCAGCCTGCCGACCGCGTGATCGCTCGAATGCGGATTGCCGAACGCCTCGCCCCAACACGGGGCCATCTTTGCGATAATACGCGGGTCAACCGGCGTTGTCGCCTGATAGTCCGCATAGACCGTCGTTGCGCCGCGCATGGTTCCCGATGCCTGAAGCCTGCCGCCGACCAAGCATTGACCATAGCGCGAAGCGCCGCCCATGTCGAACCGCCCATGTCGAACCGGCTGAGTCGAGCCGGCTGATCGGCCGAGATTGACCATTCCATGCCGCGGGGTCCCCTCTACGAAAACGGCTACCAGCCCCGGTTTTCCGGGCACGAGACCTTTCCCCTGCGCTACGGCTGGCTCAAAAAAGCCGTCGATGCCGCCGCGGCCGCGCAAGACGCCGGCCTCGGCGAGTCGGTCTTCTCCGCCGAAGACGCCATAGCCCGCTTCGGCGTCGGCAAGAACATGGTCGCCTCGATACGCCATTGGGCCGAGACCGCCGGAGTGATCGACGCCGCGGCGTCCGCGCCCACCCCGCTCGGACGGCGGCTGTTCGCCCCCGGCGGCCTCGACCCCTGGATGGAAAACCCCGCCGCCGCCTGGACGATCCATTGGCGCCTCTGCGGCAATCCGCGCAAAACCACTTGGTTCTGGGCATTCAGCCACTTCCCGGCCCTGTTCTTCGAACGCGCTCTGCTGACCGCAACACTGGAAAAACTCGCCCTGGAGCGCGGCTGGCGTTTCTCAATCGCCACCCTCAAAAACGACGTGGCCTGCTTCGTGCGCACCTACGCGGCCCAAACGCCCTCGGGCAAGGCGAGCCGCGAAGATACCCTCGAGTCGCCGCTGACCGAGCTCGGCTTGATCCGTCCGCTCGGCCGGCGCGACGGTTTCCGCTTCATGCGCGGCGGCAAGCCTTCGCTCGGCGCCGGGGTATTCTGCTACGCGGTGACCGATTTCTGGTCGCGTTTCCCCGACGCCCGCAATACCCTTTCCTTCGAAGCCCTTGCCCACGAGCCGGGTTCTCCGGGCCGCGTCTTCCTGCTCGAAGAAAACGACCTGGCCGATCGGCTCGCCGATCTCCAGAAAGTCAGCGGCGACCTCTACGACTGGTCGGAAGCCGCAGGATTGAAGCAATTGACCCGCAAGCGCAAGGCAACCGGCGCTGAAACGCTCGACTTCCTCGCCGCGGACTATCCGGCGCGCAACGGAAAGGGCGCCGCCTGATGCCGCTTGCCGATCGGGTGCGCGTGTCCCGGCGCTTCCGGCGCGCGGTGCGCATCGACGCCGATCTCCGCGATCCGGCCGCGCTCGAGGGCTTCCTCTGCCCCCAGTCGTCCGCCGACGTGCTCGAAAACATGGCCCGCCACGCGGCCGAAAACGGCCAGGGCGCGTTCACCTGGACCGGCCCCTACGGCGGCGGCAAGTCGAGCCTCGTCGTTGCCCTGAGCGCGGCGCTCAACGGAAACGAGGCCGTCCGCGGCCGCGCGGCGGAAGCCTTGGGCAACGAAACCGCAGCCCTGCTCGCCGAGGCGCTGCCGCCGCGAAAAAGCGGCTGGCGCACCCTGCCCGTGGTCGGCCGGCGCGGCCGCCCCGAGCAGGTCATCGGCGAAGCCCTCGTCAAGTCTCGCCTCTTGCGCGGCCGAATACCGCGGCGCTGGACCGAACAAGGCGTCCTCGACGCCCTCTCCCGCATCGCCGCGCGCAACCCCCGCAACTGCGGCGGCCTGGTCGTCTTCCTCGACGAAATGGGCAAGTTTCTCGAAGCCGCGGCCCGCGGCGAGGCCGATATCCATCTGTTCCAGCAGATGGCCGAGCTGGCCTCGCGCAGCAACCGCAGGCTGATCGTCGTCGGCATCCTCCATCAGGCGTTCGCCGAATACGCCCACCGCCTCTCGCGCGAGATGCGCGGCGAATGGTCGAAAATTCAGGGCCGCTTCGTCGATCTTGTCGTCAACGCCGCCCCGGACGAGCAGATCGACATCCTCAGCCGCGCCGTCGAAAACCAAAACGTCCGCCGGACGAAACGCCTCGAAAAGCTGGCCGCCGGCGCAGCCGAGCTCGCCTCGGGGCAGCCCGACTCCGTACTCGCCGACTATCTGCAGGAATGCCGCCCGCTGCATCCCCTCGTCTCCTGCCTGCTCGGCCCCGTTTCGCGGCGGCGCTTCGGACAGAATCAACGCAGCATCTTCGGCTTCCTCAACTCGGCCGAGCCTCAAGGCTTCCAGGATTTTCTGCGCGGCGCCGACGGCGGCGATCTCTACGGCCCCGAGCGCCTCTGGGACTACCTGCGCGTCAATCTCGAACCCTCAATCCTGGCTTCGCCCGACGGATACCGCTGGGCGCTTGCCGCGGACGCCCTGAGACGCTGCCAAGACAAGGGCGGCGGCGCCCTGCATCTCCGCCTGCTCAAGACGGTCGCCCTGGCCGATATGCTCAAAGACCGCTCCGGCCTGCCCGCAAGCCCCCGCCTGCTGCGACTCGCCCTGCCCGATTGCAGCCCCCCGCAAATCGAAAAGACCCTCGAGCGCCTGCAACAGTGGCGTCTGATCGAATTCCGCAAATACGAGGGCGCCTGGGCGGTCTTCGAGGGCAGCGACTTCGATATCGACCGGGCGGTGGAGCAGGCGCGGGCGGAAACGGACGAAACCGATTTCGCCTCGCTCAACGCGCTCGCCGGCCTGCAGCCCGTCGTGGCCAAGCGCCACTACCACGAAACGGGCGCCTTGCGCTGGTTCGACGTCGGCATAGTTCCCCTCAGCGGCCTCGAAGACGCCGCCGCCCGCGAGCCGAGCCGCGGCGCGCTCGGCAGCTTCTTCCTCGCCGTCCCCGCGCAGGGCGAAACGCAGGCGGAAGCAGAGGCAATTTGCCGGGCGGTCGTGCGGCGAAACCGCGAATGGGACATAATGGTTGGAACCTCGCGGCACGGCAGGAGCATTCCCGAATTGACGGCGGAGTTGGCGGCATTCGAACGCGTACGCGACGAAACGCCCGAGTTGCAAGGCGACCGGGTGGCGCGCGAGCAGGTCCGCGCCCGCGTTGCCGACGCGCAAGCCAAGCTCGAAAGCGAGTTGACCCGCGCGTTCGACGGCGCGCTCTGGCGCAGCAGCCTTGCGCCCGACGCCAAGCCGCTGTCCCCCGCCGCGCGCAACGCCATCGCTTCCGACCTTGCCGACGCCCGCTTCTCGCAGGCGCCGCGGCTGCCCAACGAGCTCCTCTGCCGCGTGAAGCCGTCGAGCAGCGCCGCCGCCGCGCGCAACGCCCTCCTGCGGCGCATGGTCGGCAACGAAGGCGAGCCGCGGCTCGGCATCGAAGGCTTCCCCGCCGAAGGCGGCCTGTTCGACTCCCTGCTCGACGCCGCCGGCCTGTACCGCGAAACGCCGGCCGGGCTGCGCTTTGCCCCCCCCCCCCCCCCCCCCCCGCATAACCGCAACCTGTCGCCCGCTTGGCGGGCCGCCGAAAAATACCTGCAAGACAACGCCAATCGGGCGCTCCCGATAGCCGAAATTTACGACGTCTGGCGGCGGCCGCCCTACGGCGTCAAAGACGGCCTGCTGCCCGTCTTGGCCGTAGCGTTCCTGCTCTCGCAGCGTGAAAATCTGGCCTTCTACCGCCAAGGCGTCTTCCAGGCGGGCGTCGCCGATCTCGATATCGATTATCTGGTCAACGACCCCGCCGACGTGCAGTTGCGCTGGATGAATCTCGACGACGAGGCGCGGCGGCTGCTCTCCGGGCTGGCCTCCGCGGTGCGCGCCCTCGACGAGACGAACGCGCTCCGCAACCTCGAACCCATCGACGTGGCCAGAGGCCTCGTGGCTATCCACGACCGCTTGCCGCCCTGGACGGGCCGCACCCAGCGACTCTCGGGCGCCGCCAAGCGTATCCGCCGGCTCTTCAAGCAAGCCAACGACCCGAACCGCTTGATCTTCGACGACCTGCCCTCGGTTCTCGACGGCGAAACGCCGGACGGCAGCGCGCCGGGCGGCGAAAAGGAAACCGCGCGGCGCATCGTAACCCGGGTCCGCGAAGGCCTGGAGGAATTGCAGCAAGCCTATCCGCGGATGCTCGCCCGCATGAAAGAAATGCTGCTGGCCGAACTGCAAGTGCCCAACGGCTCGCCGGCGATGCTGGCCGAGCTGCGCGGCCGCGCCGCCAACGTCCGCGGGCTTGCCGGCGACAACCGCCTCGAAGCCTTTGTCGTCCGCCTCGCCCAATTCAAAGGCAGCGGCGAAGACCTGCAAGGCTTGGCGAGCATGGCCGTCAACAAGCCCCCCGCGGCCTGGGTCGATGCCGATATCGACCGCGCCGCGATCGAGCTCGCCGCCATGGCCCAACGGTTCCTGCGCGCCGAAACCTTCGCCCGCGTCAAGGGCCGCCCCGACAAGCGCCATGCCCTGGCCGTGGTCGTCGGCATCGACGGACGCCCGACGCCGCTCAGCGGCGAATTCGACCTCGCCGACCGTGACCGCCCCAAAGTGCGGGCGCTGCGCGACCGCATCGACGCGGCGCTGCGCGGAGCCGGCGAAGCGCCGCGAAACGTCGTTCTGGCCGCCCTGGCCGAGTTGAGCGCCCGCTATCTGACGGACGCCGCGGAGCCGGCGGACCGAGAGGGAGCCGCCCCATGAGCAAGACGCAACCGGAACGGCACGTCCTCGGCCTGTCGGGCGGACGCGACAGCGCGGCGCTGGCCGTCCATATGCGCCAGACCCGCCCCGAGCTCGATATCGACTACTTCTTCACCGATACCGGCAAGGAACTGCCCGAAGTCTATGAATTCCTGGTCAAGCTCGAAGGGTTCCTGGGCAAGCCCATCCTGCGCCTGAATCCCGACCGCGATTTCGATTTCTGGCTCAAGCAATACGGCAACTTCCTGCCCTCGCCGCAGTCCCGCTGGTGTACGCGGCAATTGAAGCTGCGCCCTTTCGAGCAGTGGATCAAGCCCGCGCTCGACAACGGAGCCAGAGTGTTCAGCTACGTCGCCATCCGCGCCGATGAGGAATACCGCGAAGGCTACGCCTCCAAGCACGACGATCTCGTCGTCCGCCTGCCCTTCAAGGACGCCGGCATCGACAAGGCCGGCGTCCTTGAAATCCTGGAAGGCGCGGGACTGGGGCTGCCCCAATACTACGAATGGCGCACCCGCAGCGGCTGCACCTTCTGCTTCTTCCAGCAAAAAATCGAATGGGTGCGGCTGATGGAGCGGCACCCGGAATACTTCGAAGAAGCCAAGCGCTACGAAAAACACGCCGGCGACCACGGCTCGCCCTTCACCTGGAGCCAGGGCGAATCGCTGATCGACATCGCCAAACCCGAGCGCGTCGCCCAAATCAAGCAAGAACACGAGCGCCGCCTCAAGCGCATGCGCGCCGCCTTCCAGCGCAACCCGCTCCGCCCCGACGCCGAACCCGTCGATATCGATGACCTCTACGGAAAAGCCAAGGTCTGCCTCGCATGCCACAAGTGAACCTCGAACAGCCGCCCGCGGAAACCTTGCGGCAAATGGCCGGCGGCTTCAGCTTGCCGCCGGCCGATCTGCAGTTGGCGGTATCCGCTGCGCATCCCCTGTACGTGCTTCCGGGCGACTCCATCGCTGAAGAAGTGCTCATCCCCGCGCTGCGGGCGAGCGCGGCCCTCGACGTCATGACCGGGTATTTTTCGAGCGCCTCGTTGGCCGAAATCGGCCCCGGACTCGCAACCTTCCTGCGCAACTCCGCGGCGCCCATGCGCATGATCGTCAGCCCCTTTCTCACCGCTGAAGATTTCGACGTCCTGACGCAAGACCGCGAAGCCCTGACCCGCCTTGCCGAACGCATCCTGATCAACGACGTGCCCGACGAGGACGCGCTGGCCCGGCATACCCTCGAGTGCCTTGCCTGGCTGATTACCCAAAACCGGCTGCTGATCCAGGTCGCCGTCATGCGCGATGCCCTGTTTCATCCGAAGGTCTGGCTTTTCGCGGACGGCGCCAACCGCGCCGCGCTGCACGGCTCGACCAATCTCACCCAGGGCGGGCTGTCCAGAAACAAGGAGCAACTGACCCTCTCCCGCGACTGGAAAGGCGCCGAGGCCGTTTTCCACGTCGAGCGGCTCCGGCAGGAGTTCGATGCCCTCTGGGCCGGCGGCGATGAAAATTGCCGCGTCCTGCGCCTTCCCGAAGCCGTCGAGCGCCGGCTCGTGCGGAAATACAAGACCGAGGCGCTGCCCGGCGAGCGCAGCGCGGCTTCCCTTGGGCAATCCCCGCCCCCCGATCCGGTTATCGGCAAAGCCGAACTCCATATCCCCGATTGGCTGATCTACGAAAGCGGAGACTTCGCCCATCAGGGGCAGGCCGTCGCCGCTTGGGAGAAAAGCGGCCGCAAGGGCATCCTCGAAATGGCCACCGGTTCGGGCAAAACGATTACCTCCATGATCTGCGCCGCCCGCCTGCAAGACGAAGTCGGCAAGCTGCTCGTAGTCGTTTCCGCTCCCTACAGGCCGTTGATCGAACAATGGTGCGGCGAAATCGAAGAATTCGGCGTCCGCCCGATCAACCTCGCGGAGGCCGGCGGGCCGGGCAAGCGGGAGCGCGAAATCAAACAGGCCGGACGGCGGCTGCGCATGGGCAACTCCCGCGCCGAAGCGCTGGTCGTCAGCAACGATACGCTCCGCACCCCCAAATTCATCGCCGACGTTGCCGCGGCGAAAGCCCCCAAGCTGCTCATCGCCGACGAGTGCCACAACCTGGGCGCCGCGTCCTTCACCGCCGACCCGCCGGAAATCTTCGACTTCCGGCTCGGCCTCTCGGCAACGCCCGTCCGCCAGTACGATGAGCAAGGAACCGATGCCCTGATCGCCTATTTCGGCGATATCTGTTTCTCTTTTACCCTCGAGCAGGCCGTCGGCAAATGCCTCACCGAATACGATTACCACGTCCATTTCGCCGAACTGAGCCGCGGTGAGATGGACGCATGGCAGGAATTGACGGAAAAGATTTCCGCCCTCTCATGGAAAACCGAAGACGGCGAAAGGGATCCGTATCTGGACAATCTCCTGCGCAAGCGGCGGCTGATTCTGGAAACCGCGCAACAGAAACTCGATATCCTGGCGAGCCTGCTTGACGACCGCGGCCCCCGCGCCTTCAAGCACACGCTGATCTACGCGACCGACAAGCAGCCCGAGCAGCTTGCGCGGGTCAACGCTCTCCTGCAGGAAAGACGCATCCTTTTCCACCAACTGACGGCCGAGGAAACGAGCAGCCGCGAACAAACCCGAAAGATACTTGCGGCCTTCCAGGAAGGCGGCCTGCGCATCCTGACCGCCAAGCGGGTTCTCGACGAAGGCGTGAACATCCCCCAGATCGAAACGGCCTACGTCCTGGCCAGTACGACCGTGCGGCGCCAATGGATACAGCGGCGCGGACGCCTGCTGCGCACCTGCAAGGAGATCGGCAAAACCCATGCCGTAATCCACGATTTCGTGGTGCTGCCGCCGGGAACGTCCTCGCGAACGGTCGAAACCCTCGACGCCGACGCAAGAAAGCTGGTGCGCTCCGAACTCGAAAGAGTATGGGAGTTCGCCCGCCTGAGCAGAAACGGCCCGCTCAACGGCGGCCCCTACGAGGCCGTGCGGCATCTGCAAAACCTCGCCAACGAAAGGGTAATGAACTGATGGCCTACAACGACAAAAAGGTTATCAAGGTTTTGCTTGAGGAACTCAAGAAGGTTCCGGAACGGTGTCCTGGATACAAAAAAGAATTTGTCCATCTGCTCGGAGAAGTCCTGCAAGCGGAACGCGGGCATAGAATAACTCGCACCACGGTAGTCAAGCAGATCACCGACAAAGTGAATACGGTCGGCATGTTTCTCTACCGCTCTCGTCACAAACCCCAGACGACCAAAAGGAAAAATTCATGAAACTGTTGCGTGCGCACATTGAAAATTTTCGACTTCTGAAAGATGTCGAGATTGATTTTTCAACCAAAACTGACCGCAATCTCACGGTAATCCGCGCCGCCAACGAGAGCGGCAAGACGACGCTGCTGCATGCTCTGCAATGGGGGCTTTTCGGAGACCAAGGATTGCCGGATCCGGGAAGGGATTTTCGCTTGAGTCCGTTGGATGCCTCTAGCGGTGAAGAAGCTTCTCCTGCCATTTCTGTTGAAGTCGATTACGTGACGCTGGACAAGCATGGCCGAGAGAGAAAGTATCGGTTGATTCGGCAGGTTACCGAAAAAGTTGCCGGCGGGAAATGGGATAGGCAGAACGACAATATCAGTTTGTACAACATGGAATCAAGAGGCGCGGAGCCGCTTGACCATGCCGAAGCGCACATCCAATCCCATCTCCCAATGGACTTGCGCGAGGTGTTCTTCACTGACGGCGACCGAGCTTTGAGCTTCATTGAGGGGGGAGATCAAACGAAGCGGGTCCAAAACGCAATTCTCCAGCTTTTGGGTGTTGGAGTGATCGAAGACGCCCGCGACCACCTGCGCACAGTTCGCAGAGTCATCAACCAGAAAATTCCGAAAGGTGTTGGCGGCGGCAAGCAGCTTGACGAAGTGACGAAACGCTTGGCGCAACTCCAGGAGGAAATTCCAGAGCTTGAGGAAGATATCAAAAAGGCCAAAGAAATCCGTATGAACCTTGACGGCCTTGCATCGAAAGCCGATGACGAGCTTTCAGAAGCCTTGCGCAAGGGCAACAGGGAAGACCTCGAAAAACGGAGAGAAGAAGCTGTTCGAGGGCGAAAACTGGCCGAAAAAGATTCCGAGCGGGCTGCCCATGATCATACGAATTTGTTCCAAAGTAAACTGCTCGGCAAGCATCTGTTGTCCGAGCCGTTTGCCAAGGCCAAAGGGATTCTGGAGCGGCTGCGCGCCCAAGGCAAGATTCCCAGTCAGACAATTCCTGTTCTTGAGGAACGCCTGAACCAACCCGATTGCATTTGCGGCGAGAGTCTCGATACGCACAATGCCGATGGGAAGAAACGCAGGGAGAACATCCAACTCCTGATCGAAAAAAGCCGGAACTCGGACGCAATTCAAGAGAAAGTTACGGCGCTCTTCTTCAGCGCGCAAGAACTTTTGTCGCCGGTCGGAGATCGGACATGGGCCGATAAACACGCAGAAGCATTCGCACGGCGTCAAGACGCTGAAAAAAGACGCAAGCATTATGGGCAAGCCGAGCGGGCGGTGGAGGCAAAAATCGCACAGATTCCCGATAGTGACACCCAGCAGCTAAGGACTACAAGAGACCGCTACCGCAACCAATCCAGAGATGCTCGCGATCAAGAGATACGCCTCAGCTCCCGGCTCGAATCGAAGCGGCGGGAAAGCCAGTCACTGGAAGCTGAACGCGCAAAACTCTTGAGCAAAGACAAACAGGGAGCAAGATTTGCCGCCGAGCTTGAAGTTGCCCAAGACCTGCAAGACATTCTGGGAAATTCTTTGGAGGCAATGAAAACCAGCGAGCTCCGTAAAGTCAGTGAAAAAATGAACGCTTTGTTCCTGGGCATGATCGGCGCGGATGCATCGCAGAGATCCATAATAATCCGAGTGGAGATTACATCGGATTTCAAAATTGTCGTATTCGGCCGACACGAACAACCTCTCGATCCGTCGCAGGATTTGAACGGCGCATCCCGCAGGGCGCTTACCATTGCTTTCATCTTGGCGTTAACCAAAGTGAGCGAAGTAAGCGCTCCGAATGTGATCGATACGCCCTTGGGTATGGCGGCCGGCTTTGTGAAAACCGCCATCCTGCAATATACGGTGCGGCAGAGTTCGCAACTCATCCTTTTTTTGACGCATGACGAAATTAAAGGATGTGAAGGTATCCTCGATACCTATGCCGGGCAATCTTACACGTTTACCAACCCTGCGCATTACCCAAAAATTCTCATCAACAAGCCGAGCGTGAAAGACACCAGGGTTTTGCTTTGCGGCTGCGGCCACCGGCAGTACTGCAAAATTTGCGAACGTCGTGAGACCATTGCAGCGAAAGAAGTGGATGGCGAAAAGAGTTAGGAGGGATCAGTGAACGCGTTTGACAGAACCGCTATTATGCTGCCCGAAAAGTATCGGGAATATTTCCATGCCTATTGTCTGACGCGCGCCGAAGGATCGCGAAATAATCCGGAAGACAGCCCCTTCCCGCGGAATGTGGATATGTGGTTTTTCGCGGTTTGCCTCGCGGTCAGGGAAGGGCTTAAGCCGGAAACCAAAACCAAAAGCAAGCTCTACAAGGCCATGGAAGGAGTCGCCTTGAGCAGTGACCCTTGGCGTTCCGATGCGCTCATCCTTCTGGCGATAGCGCACACCGGCAATGTGGATGTGGCTCAGGATCCCAACGAAATGCTGCGTATCGCCAATGCGTATGCCCTTGCCGGCCTGCCTCGATTGATAACGATTCTGAAAGAATGCGGAGAAGATGCGGCGCTCGATCATCTCTCCGATGAGGTCGCCGAAATGATCCAAGGCGAGTAAGGAGGCCGCCATGAAAATCTACCCGGCGATTCGCGCCCAAATGGGAAACTGGAACTATTTTATCGTGCGCATGAAGATGCGCGAGATCGCGCACGAGGTCGATCTTGCCCACGATATTTACCAAGACAAGACCCTGAGCGACGCCATTCAGAGAACTCTCGGGGAAAACCGCGTCAAGAAAGATATCGTCGGCTATCTGGTGCGCAGAGAAGATCGCTTTTTCTCATCCATTGTGGTCGCCGCCATGGATGGAAAGCCGGCGTGGACTCCTCTTTCAAGAATAGACCCGTCCGCCGTGCCCGAGAGTCTTGCAAAATCTCTTGGAGAAACTTTCGGCATTCTTTCTTTCTGCGATGAACCCAAGTATTACGCGCTTGACGGCCAGCACCGCGTACATGCCGTCAAATTGCTTGTCAACGGAAACACCCGCGAGAATCCTCCCGCGGGCTTCGACGAAGATTTTCTTTCCGTAATCGTGGTTTTGCGCGAAGATCACGACGTATCCGAAAGGGAGTGGCTGCGGCGGTACCGCAGGCTGTTTTCCAGTTTGAACCGCTACGCCAAGCCGACCGACCGCGACACCAACATCATCATGGACGAAGACGACCTTTTCGCCATTTTGACCCGCCGCCTGATTACCGACCACGATTTTTTCCGCGCGCCGGGCAGGGAAAAGGAATCTTTCAAGGTTCTGACGAAGGGGAAAAACCTGAAAAGCAATGATTCTCATTTCACCGCGCTGCAAACGCTCTATGCAATGAACGAAACTCTTCTCACGACGCGGGAACGCATAAATCGAGGGTGGTTTTCAGACGGCGGAAGCATGGACAAGCAGATTCGCCCGGAAGAAGATTTCATTGACGATGCCTACGCGGAATTGTCGGCGTACTGGGACGCAATCCTGGAAACGCTCCCAGATCTGAAACGGAATCCTTTGCTTATGAGATGCCATGACAGGGAAGATTACAAGGGACTTGCCCCCTACCAACGGATCGAGAGCGTCGGTGTGCATCTGATCTGCCATGCCGAGGAAGGTTGGGAGGGCGATCTTCACGATCACCTTCACGACCACCTTGTGTTCTGGCCCATCGGCCAGGAACTTTTCGCCAAGCTCGTGCGCGCCTTGCTCGATGACGGCTTCCCGCAAGGCGGACGCGCGGATGTCGAACGGATGAAGTCGGCTCTGGAGCCGCTCTCTCGGGTTTCATGGGAACTGCACGATGCCCCTTGGCGCCATCTCCTGCTCGTATCGCGCGGCGATCACTGGCGCATGCGCAGCGAAGACCGCAAAAGCGCCGCCCAGGTTGCCGAAAATATCCTTCGCTGGATGCTGAATCTCGATTCGCTCGACGAGGAACAAACGACTGAACTTCGCAAGAAATGGCAGGAACTCCTCCTGCATCATGACGGACCGGCGGACGGCGAATATCTCGATGAAATGTGGCAAGAGGCCGTGAACATGCGCGCGCGCGTCATGGCCGGCGGCTGAGCGCAACCCGCGGCCCCAATCACAGCCGGGCGCCGCCGTCAAGTACGAAGGGGTTCATGGAACGAAAAGAAGCGCTTCATGCACGGATTGTTCACCTTGCTCGCCAATGTTCACCAATGATCACTTATTTTCGACGCCGCCCCGCCGAAATCGACCGGATGCCTTCAGCCCTCGCTTCCCTGAAGCCGTGCGGTTCCCCCCAACCCCCAACCCCTAATCCCTGCCGCGCGAAGCGCGGCCCCGTTTTCGCGTGCTACTTTACCGGAAGGGATGCGCAGCGCAAGACGGCGGCGGCTTGGCGGCGGCTTGGATCGCGCGAAAGTGCCGGCGGCCTGTTGCCTCGCCGCGCTGGCCTTGGCTTTCTCCGCTATTCCACGGGCCGCGGGTCGGGCCGCGCTTTGCGCGGCGGTCGCGGGGCGCGCCCCCGACATAATGAAAGCATGTTTGAGAGCCGGTCTTCCGGCGCAAGCGGCGGGCTGACGATTCGCCCGGCGAAGCGCGGCGACATGCCTGCAATCCGCCGCCTCATCGCCGCCTTTCCGGGCGAACTCGACCAAGAGAGCCTGCCCCGCCTGCCTTCGTTTTTCGTGGCCACGCGTGACGGCGAAATCGTAGGCTGCTGCGCGTTGCAGGTCTATTCCCCAAGACTGGCGGAAGTGCGCAGCCTTGCCGTCAGCCGCGAGCACCGCGGCCGCGGGATCGCCGTCGGTTTGGTGGAAAAGTGCCGGGAACGCGCCCGCGAGCGCGGCGTCCGGCAGCTTCTGGCCGTTTCGAGCGAACCCGAGTTCTTCGAGCGCCTCGGCTTCCAGGTGCATTCGGGATGGAAAACGGCTCTCTTTGCAGCGCCCTGATTTTCCGCCGCTGTAAAATGTAGGCAGCCGCGCGCTTTCCATGAACCTGAACCGGCCAAAAGTATTCGGCGGACTGCTCGGCGCAACGGTCGTTGCGGGCGGCATCATCGTTTACAACTCCGGCGCCACGCCCGCGCTGAGCGGCGAAATCACCGCGGTCAGGACGCTGGGCATGGACAAGGCCAACTCCGTCGCAATCGTCAACATCCGCGCGGTCAACAGCTCGAACTACGACGTCTCGGTCGGCCGCCGGGAGATGGAGGTCGTCGATGCGCAGGGAAACCGCCTGATGGGGAAAATCATCAGCGTTTTCGACATCCGGCAGTTGTTTCGCTACTATCCGGCGCTCGGCGGCATGAAAGACGAACCGATGGTCGACAGGCAGGAAATCCCGCCCGGCGAGAGCGTTCGCGCCCTTGCCGCCGCCCGTTTCGCCATTCCCAAGCACGAGCTCGACATGCGCAGGGAACTGATTTTCCACACGGTCGATTACCGCGGCCGCAAGACGACGCTGCGGCAGGTCAGCGAATAGCCATGTACAGCGCGCGGCTGCTCGATCACTTTCAGAACCCGCGCAACGTCGGCGGCTTGCCCGCGCCCGCGGTCGAGGTTCGCGTGGAAAACCCGGTGTGCGGCGATATTCTCGAGCTTGCCGCGCGGGTCGAGGATGGGCGAATCGTTGCCGTCCGTTACAAGGCGCGGGGCTGCACGGCCTCCATCGCCGCCGGCTCGGCGCTGACCGAGCTGCTCGAGGGCACCGCGGTCGATGCGCTGCCGGCGGTCGGCGGCGCCGCCGTCGAGGCGGCTCTTGACGGCCTGCCCAATGAATCGAAGCATGCCGCCCTGCTGGCCGAGGATGCCGCGCGCGCCTTGCAGGCCAAGCTCGGCGGGTTTCCCCGCTCAGAAAAGCCCTGAACAAGCAGATGGCGGCCGGGCCGCGCTTCGCGCGGCAGGGGTTAGGGGGAACCGCACGGCTTCAGTGAAGAGAGATCTGAAGGCATCCGGTCGATTTTCGGCGGCGCGACTTCGAAAATAAGTGCGCATAGGCGCGCATAGGCGCGCAAAGTGAGCAAACTTTGCATGAAGCCCTTCTTTTACCTGCATGAACCCCGTCATGCTTGACGGCTGCGCAGAGTTTCATTAAGGAAGGTCTGCACAAGAGGCGAGCGGAGCCCGCGCCGCCGGTCGGCGGGTCAGGGGTTGGGGGTGAGTTCGGTTTGCCACGCCGCGCCTTCTTTTTGCGTGAACTGTCCCGTGCGGATGCGGGCGGCGGCATAGTCGGGCAGGGGGCGGACAGCCACGCAGGCGCCGTCGAGCGCCACACCGTATTTGCGGAAGTGGAAGTCCAGATTGTCCATCCCGTACGGCTTGCGATCGGCGGCAAGCACGGCCTCGTCTTGCGGCCAAACGTGCAGGAAAAAGCGCGTCCGCGCGTCCTGCTCCAAGCACTCTTGCTTGATGTAAACCAACTCCTTGCCCCGCCAATACACGTTGAAACCGGCTTGGCTTGCGGTTTGCGCGCCCGGGTTTGCGGCTCGTTGATTTGCGACCCCTGGATTTGCGGTTGCCGCGCGCAGCGCGGCTCGATACGGATTCGGGCGGGGCGCGGCGTCCGTGCTGACCTTGAACACGGCGCCGTCGGCCGTTTGCGCCGCCGGTTCCAGGTTGGGGAGCGTGCTCAGCCAAGCTGCGCCATAGCCGGTAAGATTATCGCGGTACTCGCTTTCGAGCCAGACCACCCAAGCGCCGTGCGGGGCGTCGGCAAGCATCGCCGCCACCCGCTTCTGCCCGGCGTCGAGGCGGGCGTCGGCCGGCGGGTCTCGAAATCCCGGCAAGTATCGGCATGAGGCTCTTGCGCGGAAGGACAGCGCAAGGGCTTCGTTGCTGTACACAACACCGCTCAGGGGGCCGCTGAGGGGGTCTGCGGAGGGGAGCGCCTCGATGTAACGCAGCATCTCGGAATCGGCATAGGGCGGCGTGTTGAAGCATTTTTGATCGGGGAGTTCGGCCGCATTGATTTGACTTATGCGGCGGGCATTGGCCGCGGCCTGCCCCGCCGTCCACAGGCAAAGCGCCGCCATGACGGCGACAGCCGGCAGCCCCCCCCCCCCCCGGGCTTCCGTTCCCGCCCGCGGCTCAGAAACCGGTCGAGCACGAACGCCGCAGCGGCCGGCAGGGGAATCCAAAGCGGAAACAGATACCGCCCATGCGCTTTTGTATTCAGGCTGGGAGCATAGCCCGCCGAGACCGCGGCAACGAGCAGGATGAAGTAGGTCAGCGCAAAGCCGCCCCATATCCACGATGCGCTTCGCGCGGCATCGGCGCGTTGGCCGCGGCGGCGGCTTGCGAACGCGGCGGCGGCGGCGATTGCGCCCAGCGCCGCCGCCGCGGCCCAGGCCAAGTCGAGATGCGTCCATTCCAGCAGAAAGTCGAAGGCTTGCCGCAAGACCCGCAGCAACGGACGGGGCCGCTCAACCTCAGACCGTAATTGTCCGATGGGGCCCGTGAATGTGTCGAAGAGCAGATAATTGCGCCATATCCACAGAGCCGCAGGCAGGCACGCGGCCGACAGGAAGACGGCGGCTTCCCTTGTCCTCCGCTGCGGCGGCGCCCCTTGCCGCAAGAGCAGCGCCAGCCCTGTAAAAACCGGTACGACTGCGCCGATGTAGCGGGTCAGCGCGGCCAGTGCGCTCCACACCGCCGCCGCGGCCAACGAGCGCCTCTTGCCCGCGGTCAGGAACTTGTCGGTTTCGATCAGCGCCAAGGTGGTTACCAGGATGAACGGGGGTTCGGACATGCTCCACGAAGCCGCATCCGCCAAGGGAACGGAGAGGGCAAGCACGGTACAGGCCCACACCGCCGCAAAGCGGGAATCGAGCCTGCGGCGCAGATATCGCCCGAAGACGAATATGGTCAGCCCGAAAACGGCGGCGTTGAGCGGGCCGACAACGTCGAGCGGGTCGAGCCGGAGCAGCGCGCCCGCCGCCGTCAGCAGCAGCGGATAGAGCGGAGAATAGATCGTAAAGGGGGCCACGCCCTCCACGAAGCCTTCGCCGACCGCCAAGTTCCTCGCCGTTGCTATGTATTGCGCGCCGTCCGTGGTCAAGCACGGCCCGTAGCTGACCTCGCGCGCCAACGCGAGGACCGCGCCCAAGAGGGCCGGCGCCGCGGGAAACAGGATCGCGCCGGCGCCGCGCTCGGCGGAGAACGTCGAACCCGCCCGCATGATTCATTGTCTACCGCGGGCGGGAGCGGCGGCGGCCCTACGATTTGTCGGCGATGCCGCGCATCCACTGCGCACAGTTATTCTACAGCATGAACGATGCGGGGATGGAGGACATGCCGTACGATCTCGAGTCGGCGAGGCGCTTCGCGGGCTTGTCGTTGAACGAGCCGCCGCCTGAAGGCCGCAATCGGCAGAATTTCCACGCAAATCTCGATGAAACTCCCCTCGTCCACCACTCCCAACCGGCAACATCGAGCTACATCCGCTTCTGTTGTCCGCTTATTCAGGCCTCGCTCAGCTGCAGCGCCGCGCCGGCGGCCGCGAGCTTTTCGGCCAAGCGTTCGTAGCCGCGCTGCAAGTGGTAGATACGGTGAATCCTGGTCACGCCTTCGGCGGCGAGTCCGGCAATGACCAGGCAGGAACCGGCGCGCAGATCGGAGGCCATCACGTCCGCGCCGGTCAGACGCGTCTTGCCGCGCACCGTTGCGCGGTTGCCGCCGACGGCGATATGCGCCCCCATGCGCTGCAACTCGGAAGCGTGCATGAAGCGGTTTTCGAAGATGGTTTCGACGATGTTCGATTCCCCGGCGGCCTGCGTCATCAGCGCCATGAACTGGGCCTGCATGTCGGTCGGAAAGCCGGGATGCTCCCGCGTCGTCACATCGACGGCGCGCAGGTCCGCGGCGCGGCGCACGATGAGCGAGGCGTCGTCCGGGGCGGAAATGGCGCAGCCGGCCTGCTCCATTTTTTCGATCACGGCCTGGAGATGCGCGCGGTTCGCGCCCTCCAGCCGCAACTCGTCGGCCAACAGCGCTCCAGCGATCAGAAAGGTGCCGGCCTCGATGCGGTCGGCAATGATGCGGTGCGCGGCGCCGCCGAGTCGTTCGACGCCCTGTACGCGGATGGTTCCGGTTCCGGCGCCTTCGATCCCGGCGCCCATGCGGCCGAGCAGGGCGGCGAGATCGACGACTTCGGGCTCGCGGGCGGCATTTTCCAGCACTGTTTCGCCTTTGGCCAGCGCCGCCGCCATGAGCAGGTCTTCGGTCCCCGTGACGGTAACCCGCTGGAAATGGATATGCGCGCCGACCAGACCGCCGCGGGGCGCTTTGGCTTCGATGTAACCGCGGTCATGGCGGATGGCTGCGCCCAACTTTTCAAGGCCGGCAAGATGCAGGTCGATCGGGCGCGCGCCGATCGCGCAGCCTCCCGGCAGGGAAACGCGCGCCCGGCCGCAGCGCGCGGCCAGCGGCCCGAGCACAAGGCTCGATGCGCGCATGGTCTTGACCAGATCGTAGGGCGCTTGCGGGGTCAGATCGCCGGCGGCGCGGATCGTGCAGGCGCCGCCGGCGGTTTCCACCTCGGCGCCGATGCTTGCCAGCAGCCGCGTCATGGTGCGGATATCGGCCACCGCCGGGATGTTTTCCAGGCGAACGGCGTCGTCGGTGAGCAAGGCCGCCGCCAGCGCCGGAAGCGCCGCGTTTTTGGCGCCGCTGATGGGAATCGCGCCCGACAGCCTGCGGCCGCCTTCAATCGTCAGTTTCAGCATGGAACAATCGGCCCGTCCTCTTTCTATCTAGCCACAACTTCGCCGGCCGGCGGGGCATGCGCGGAGCGTAACCCGGAGCAGCCCGGCGGCGTCTGTTCTGACGGGACCGGAAGGCGGGCGTGGAAAGTTCGCCAAGCCCGCCCCCCTATGGGCTAGAGTAGGAATAGCCCGTCTGAGCGCCTTAACGTCATGAAGTTTGCCGCCTCTCTCGCCAGTCTCTCGCTGCTCGCTGCCGCGTTCGCCGCGCGGGGCGCCGACGCGGGCGCCAACTGGCCGCAATGGCGCGGCCCGCTGTTCAACGGCGCGAACCCGTCGGCGAAAAACCTGCCCGTGGAGTGGGATACCGAGAAAAACGTCGTCTGGAAGACGGCGATGCCGAGTTGGAGCGCCGCTACGCCCATTATCTGGGGCGATACGATTTTCATCACCTCGCCGGAGGCAGGCTTCAATTCGCCGCAGAGCTACGGCCGGCGCCGCGGAGGCGCCGCGAGGAGAAAGGGCGGCTTTCGCGGCGGAGCGCAGGCCTCCGCGCCGACGGCGGGCGGCAACGGCGACATCTCCCTACTGGCCGTCAACCGCGCCGACGGGGCCATCAAATGGAGCAAGGTCATCGGCGGCGGCAACCGGATTTACCGCAAGCAAAACCTGGCCTCCCCCTCGCCGGTAACCGACGGCCGTTACGTCTGGACGATGACCGGCTCCGGTACGCTCTCGTGCCACGATTTCGCGGGCGAAACGTACTGGCGGCGCAACATTCCCGAAGAATACGGCGCGTTCGGCCTCAACCACGGTTACGCCTCGACGCCGCTGCTGCACAGCGGCAGGCTTTACATCCAGGTTTTGCACGGCATGAAGACCGACGACCCTTCGTATGTTTTCGCCGTCGATCCGAAAAGCGGCAAGACCGTCTGGAAAGTCGATCGGCCCACCGACGCCGATTTCGAATCGCCCGACGATTATTCGACGCCGATCATCGTGCGCGTCAAGGGCAAGGAGCAACTCGTCGTTTCGGGCGGCGACTACGTTACCGGCCACGATCTCGACAACGGCCGCGAGCTTTGGCGCATGGGCGGATTCAATCCCGACCGCCAGCGCGCCTACCGCACCATCGCATCGTCGATCCGCATCGGCGACGTCGTCTATACCACCAGCACCCGCGGCAACCCCTTCATTGCCTTCAAGGCGGGGGGCGAAGGCTGGATCACCGACACGGCGCGGGTCTGGGAGAACAAACTCGGAGCGGACGTGCCGACGCCGACGACGGACGGCAAAAACATCTACGTCATCAAGGACAACGGCGTACTTTTCGTGCTCGACGCCAAAACCGGCGAAACCGTCATCGCTCCCAAGCGCCTCGAGCCCGGAACCTACAGCTCGTCGCCGCTGCTGGCGGACGGCAAGATCTACGCGGTGAACGAGGAGGGCGCGACAACGGTCGTCGCGGCGGAAGGCGAGTACGAAACGCTGGCGGTCAACCGCCTGGAAAGCCATACGCTGGCCAGTCCCGCGGCCGTCGGCGAACGGCTCTATCTGCGCACGGCGGGCCACCTGTACTGCATCGCCAAGAAGTAAAGGCGGCCATGTCGGGAGAACCGCGGCTGGGCGGCATCATCGACGATTACTGCACCAAGTGCAAGGCCGTTCTCAACCATTGCATCGTCTCGATCGTCAACGGCGAGCCCGCGCGCACCGAATGCCGCACCTGTTATACGGCGCATAAATACCGCCGCGCCAAAGAGGGCAAAAAGAAGTCCGACAGCAGGAAACAGGCTCTTTTCGACGAAGTGCTGGAGAAAATCGGACCGCCCGGCGCCCGTTAGCCTCGGAATGCCGATCCCGGCGCGCGGCGCCGGCTTTCCGCCCGAAATCATCCGCCGGCCGCGTTGCCGGGCTGCGGGTTCTCGATCCGGCGGGCCGTCTCGATCTTCGCCAGATCGCCGCTGCCGAGCGCTCTTCGCGCCTGCGCCGGATCGACTGCGTACAATGCGGCGGCGTTCAAGCCGAAAATCCGGGCCTTGTCTTGCCCGGTCAACTTGGCATAGCCGAACTTTTCGCAGAGCTCGTCGCTGATCTGAAACCGCTTGAAGGCGTCGATACACCATTGCGGCGATCCCCACCAGAGGCAATCCGTTCCCCACAGGACCCTCTCGACGCCGTAATGCATGATGTTCTTGCCCATGAGATGCATGGCCATCTCCGGGCGGGCGGCGGCCAGGGTTCCGAAAGCGCTGCCGAGCTCGCAATAGACGTTGTCGATTTGCGGATTGCGCCGCTTGATGTCCATCAGCACGTCGTGCCAGGCAAAGTCGCCGGTAGTCGGGTCGAAGAAGCCCGGTTCCTCGAACTGCGGCTCGGTTGGGCCGTGCTTCAACGCCGAGTGATAGACCACGAACGTCAGATCGGGATTGTCGAGCGCCGCCCGCTCGACGTCTTGCGGATTCGCCAAGTGTCCGAACCGCAGCGACTGCGAGGCGTAGCCCTTGTGGACGCCGATCGTTTTTTTTCCTAATTCGCGGGCGACTTCGTAGAAACAGGCCGTTGCCTCGTCGTCCAAGCGGAAGCCGTTGCCCGAACGCGCCGGATCGAAATGGCAATACAGATTCCAGGAGCACGTCTTGTACCGTTCGACCTCGCGGGCCATCTGCTCTTTCAGGGCAACCTTGTCCTGTTTGTTCGCTGCGCGGTCCCAATAGTGATTGGGCGCGCAATTGCTCTGCGCCAGCGCCCGCCGGCCGCCGGCGATCGCATTGATTTCGTCGCGGCGCCGCGCCGTCAGCCAACCGGGCAGGATGCCCCCGCCGCGGTCGGCGCCCTCGAGCAGCGCGCCGTCGGCGCCGCGGTTCTTTTCGCGGCCCGGAAGCCCGGAGATGACGACCGCGTCGGTCTCCGAATCGAGGAAGATTTCCTTGAAGAACGCGCGAAAGCTGTAGGATTCGGGATCGTCGGTCAGGCGGAAGCCCATGCCGCGCATGAACTCCGATTCGCGAAA
Source organism: Bryobacterales bacterium (assembly GCA_965242705.1). Classification (GTDB taxonomy): domain Bacteria; phylum Acidobacteriota; class Terriglobia; order Bryobacterales; family UBA6623; genus CATQHP01. Next base: position 58,851 of record OZ251486.1, on the reverse strand, counting down.
GCGCAGCGCCACGCCGTTGGTGAAGTGGGTCCGCACGTCGAAGATGAAGTATTCGCCCGGCGGCCGTTTTTCTTCGCCGGCCGCCGGCTCGAACATTTCCTCGCGCTCCACCTGCCAGTAACGCTGTCCGTAAACCTCGTTGGCCGCCCAGAAGGCAGTCGCCGAACCCATGCCGCTGCGCAGAAACACGCGCCTGTCCATGCCGAGCCTCTTGGCGTTGCTTTCGGCGAGCTCGCCGATGCGGCGTTCCCATTCGGATTGCTCTCTTCGCCATTTCGGAATCCACATCTTGAGCTGCTTCTCCTTGCGCGCGGACTGTCCGAAGTATCATAGAGGTTTCGCTCGGGTTCCTGCGATCTCGAGCGCGGAGCCGCCACACTTGCCGACCACGCAACCCCGAGCCAAGATCACCGCCGTAGGCTGCTACGTCCCGCCCAAGACGTTGAGCAACGACGATCTGGAAAAGATGGTCGAAACGACCGATGACTGGATCGTGGCGCGCACCGGCATCCGCGAGCGGCGCATCGCCGCGGAAGGAACGGCCACCTCCGACCTTGCCGCCGAGGCGGCAAGGAAAGCTCTCGCCCAACGCGGACTCGCGCCCGCGGATATCGAGTCGATCATCGTTTGCACAGTGACGCCGGACATGTTTTTCCCTTCGACGGCCTGCCTGGTGCAGGACAAGATCGGCGCCGCCGGCGCCTGGGGATTCGACCTGGTCGCGGCCTGCTCGGGGCTGCTTTACGGCTTGACCACGGCCGCGCAGTTCATCGTTTCGGGCAACCACAAGCGCGTGCTCGTGATCGGCGCCGATACGATGTCGCGCATCGTGGATTACCGCGACCGCGCCACCTGCGTTCTCTTCGGCGACGGCGCGGGCGCGATGCTGCTCGAACCGACCGACGACGAAAACGACGGCCTCATCGATTTCATGCACGAAGTCGACGGCTCGGGCGGCTCGTACCTATGCATGCCCGCGGGCGGAAGCGCGCGCCCGGCGTCGCATGCAACCGTTGACGAGCGCCTGCATTTCGTGCATCAGGACGGCCGCCAGGTTTACCGCTACGCCGTCAGCAAGATGCAGGAGTTGTGCAACGGGCTGCTGGCCAGAAACGGCCTGACCATCGACGACGTCGATTGGCTGATTCCGCATCAGGCCAATCAACGCATCATCACCGCCGTGGCCGAACGCCTCGGGCTGCCGCTCGAAAAAACCGTCATCAACATCGACAAGTTCGGCAACACGACCGGCGGCACCATCCCTCTGGCGACGAACGACGCCATCGCATCCGGGCGGCTCAAGAAGGGCGACATCGTGCTGATGGCGGCGGTAGGCGCGGGTTTCACCGCCGGCGCGGCCCTGTGGCGCTGGAGCTACTGAGCCGGCCGCCGCGCGGCCGCCGCGCCGTCAAGCCTTGAGCGGCAGCGTGTCCGCGCGGTTGCCCGCCTCATCGACCGCGCGAACCTTGTAATAGAGGCCGCCGCTCGCGCCGCGCGGCGCGCTCTTGTCCTCGAAAACGAAGGGGTCGAGCGTGGTTTGCGGACGAAAGGCAACCGAGCCGATGCGCTCGTGGCGGCGGTAGATCTCGTAACGGTCGATGCGCTCGCCCGCGGCGTAAGCCGAATGCCAACTCACCCGGACGCGGCCGGCGGACAGGCGCTCGACCGCAAAGTCCTGCGCGGGCTGGAACCCGCCCGAAGTCTGTTGGAAGAAATTCGTCCGCGTGCCGTGCAATTCGGCGACGGTCTGCTCGATGTCTTTCTTCTCTTGCGCGGTCAGGGGGCTTGCCGTCTGCGCCGCGGCCAAGTTGGCGACCAGTTGGTCGCGCTGCGGGTCGTCGTTGTCGTCGATCAGGCCGATGCCGGTGATGACGGCGGACATGCCCTCGGGGTTGAGCGAATAGCGGATGAAATCTTCGTAGGGCAGCTTGTCGGGCTGCCCGACCGCGGGGACGCTCTGGCCGGGCTTGTGCGCGTATTTCGGCTCCAATCCGTACATCACGCCGTCGGCGAAGACCTTCATGCCGATTACGCCCATGCCCTTGGCGTTGGCGACGGGAATCGAGTTCGTCTGGTGGCAGAAGTAGCGCGGGTCGTTGGGGTTGGCGACGACGAGCAGCGTGTCGAGGATATTGCGCACGTCGCGCTGCATGGCGTACATATGCACGGCGGGGTTTTCGTGTCCGGTGATGCCGATGTGGCGGATCCATTTGCGCTCTTGCGGATTGAGACCGGTGTAGTTGGAGCCGTCGCGGTAGTCGAGCAGGCAGGCCAGCGCGCCCACGCGCGGCAGGGACTTGTCGCCCGGGTTGTCGAGCCCCTCGAACACGGCGTCGACGTCGGCCTTGCTGCCGATATGGTGGACCTGCATCAGGTCGAGATACGCCCCTTCGGGGATGTAGCCCTTGCCGTCGCCGAAAAATTGCGTCAGCGAGCGCTCGATGTCGGCGAGCACGAGCTTGCCGCCGCCCGCCGACCGGCCCATCGGTTCCGCGCCGCCGCGCACGACGGCGTGGCGCAGCGCCGTCTTGGTGGCGATGAACAGGCGCGCCCGCAAGTTGTGGTCGTAGCCCGGCTTGCCGGGTTTCAGGTTGAGCGCCTCGAACGCCTTGCCGTATTTTTCCTGACTGAGGAAATAATTGTTCGCGGTCTCCAGATAGGTGACGCCGGCGCGAACGGCCTTCACCACGATGCGCACCGCCTCGTCCCCGGGCAGGTCCCATTGGACCTTGTTGCCTCCGGCGAGCCCGTAGCTGGTGACTTCGCGCCCGGTGCGCCCCAACAGCCGCGTTTTCAACTTCTTCTCCGCCGGATGCGCCCAGACGCTGAACTTGCCGGTCATCGGCAGGAAAGTCGATGCCATGGCCGCGCCGCCGGCCCAACGCAGGGCGTCGCGCCGTGAAAATCGATTCGCCATTGTTTCTTCGCCTCTTTTCCGCGCCGCCGGCGGCGGCTGCGCCGTTCCTCTGGAATATAGCACGCGGGCGGAATACAGCACGCGGGGCCGGCTGCCGGTTGGTTTCCACAGCCGCGCGCGGCGGCTTACAATCCGCTTATGAGCGATTTCCTGTGGAACGCCGGGCTGCTGCTGCTCATCGCCGGGTCGGGGGCGCTTTTCACGCAGCTTTACTGCCGGCTGGCCTACTTCACCTGCGCGGAATGCAAAAGCCTCAACGCCCGGCGCCGCAGCCGGTGCCGCAACTGCGGCGCGCCTCTGCCGAAACAATGAGGCAGGCCGCTCTGGCGCCGTTTCGATACCATAGGCGGCATGATGCGCCCGCTCGTTCCAGCCCTCTGCGCCGCGGCGGCGCTCTTCTCATGCGGCGGCGGCGCGGGAACCCCGACGGAGGCGCGGAAACCCAACTTCGTCCTGATTTTCATCGACGACATGGGTTACGGCGACATCGGCGCTTTCGGTTCGACCGTCAACCGCACGCCCAACCTCGACCGCCTCGCCGCCGAGGGCATGCGGCTGACGAGTTTCTACGCGCACCCGGTCTGCACGCCGTCGCGCGCCGCGCTGATGACCGGCGCCTACCCCATGCGCAACGGCCTGCAAACCGGCTACTGGCATCCGGTGCTCATGCCCGGTGACCCGCAGGGCATCCATGCCGACGAGATCACAGTCGCCGAAGCGCTCAAGGAGCAGGGCTACGCCACCGGCATCGTCGGCAAGTGGCATCTCGGCGACCAACCCGAGTTCCTGCCCAACGCCCACGGCTTCGATTACCACTTCGGCCTGCCGTATTCGAACGACATGTCGCCCTTCATGCCGCGCAACACGCGCAATCACCCGCCGCTGCCGCTGCTGCGCAACGGCGAAGTCGTCCGCGAAGTCCCCGAGGACCAATCGTTTCTCACCGGCGAATACACCGCCGAAGCGCTGCGGTTCATCGACGCCCACCGCGAGGGGCCGTTTTTCCTCTACATCCCGCATTCGATGGTCCACGTGCCGCTTTTCGCCGGGGACGATTTTCGCGGGCGTTCGGGCAACGGCATCCTGGGCGACGCGGTCGAGGAGATCGACTGGAGCGTCGGCGAAGTGCGCCGGAAACTCGAAGAGCGCGGCATCGCCGAGAATACGCTCGTCTTTTTCACATCGGACAACGGCCCCGCGCGGGGCAGCGCCGGGCCGCTTCGCGGGCGCAAGGGCAGCACCTACGAGGGCGGCATGCGCGAGCCGACCATCGCCTGGTGGCCGGGAACCGTTCCCGCGGGAAGCGAGTACGCCGACACGGCCTCGACCATGGACATCCTGCCGACTTTCGCCGCGCTGGCCGGCGGCTCGGTTCCCGCCGAGCGCATCGACGGCCACGACATCTCGGCCATTCTCAAGGGCGCGACCGACCGGCCTTCGCCCTACGAAGCGTTTTACTATTACCGCGGCTACGAATTACGCGCGGTGCGCAGCGGAAAGTGGAAACTGCACGCCGACGGCGCGCTTTACGACCTGGAAGCGGATATCGCCGAAAGCAACGACGTCGCCGCCGAGAACGCCGAGGAGGCGGCGCGGCTCCAGAGTCTGCTCGAAAAGGGGCGCGAAGAGATCGGCGACGGGCCGGTGTGGCCCAACGACCCCGGAATCAAGCTGCCGGCTACGGCTCGGCCGATCGGCAGGATCGAGCGCAAGCCCAGGCTGCTGATTCCCCGGCGCGGCGCGGCCGGCGAAGCGGCTCACGAGCCGCCGGTGCGCAGCAAAACGACGCCTCCGCCGCCGAAAGGCTACGTCCGCCCGGAAAATTGGTAGCGGGCGGCGGCCGCTGCTGAAAGAATTCTCGAGAAAAGACGCGGCGCGCCGACGCCGCTTACCGCCGCTGCGGCTGCGAAGTCTGCTTCTGTCCGCCCTGGAAAATACCGATCACGCGGCCGAAAAATCCGCTTTTCCTCTTTCTCTTTTCCTCGTCCGCCTCGGCGCCGTCTTCAGGGTTCTCATCTTCGACCGGCAGCGTCCAGCCGGCGACGCTGGTCGATACGCCGCCGGCGTTTTCGGCCATCTGAAACGCCGTCGGCTGCGAGCCGGCGATATAGACTTCCTTGACGCAGCCGCTGCAAGGGTGCGTAGCCAGCGCCTGCGCTTCGGGGTCCATGTCCATGCTGACCACGCCCTCGGGCACGGCGAACGGCTCGGGGTCGGCGTACTCCGGCAATTCGTGCGCCTGTTTCATGAAGCGCGCCCAGATCGGCAGCGCCGAGTGCGCGCCCTCGACCGAGAGATCGGTGTTGTCGTCGAAGCCGACCCAGACCACGCAGAGCAGATTGTTGGTGAATCCGGCGAACCAGCCGTCATCGTCGGTGCCGGTCTTGCCCGCCGCCGGAACCGTCAAATCGTAGGCGAACCGCGCCCGAACGCCGGTGCCGCGGCGGATTACGTCTTCGAGCATGTTGGTCACGATGTAGGCCACGCGGGGGTCCATGACTTCGCGGTCTTCGTGCTGCGCCCGCAGCAGGCGGCCGCCACCGCTGTTGCGCACCAGCTTGACGAAATGCGGCTCTTTGCGTATGCCGCCGTTGACGAAGCTGGTGTATGCCCCGGCGATCTCCAGGGGCGTCGCTTCGTAAGCGCCCAGGGTCAGCGCCGGCGTCGCTTCCAGATTCTCGCCCATGCCGGCGCGCGCAGCCATGTCCGCAACCCGTTGGAAACCGGCCATCTCGCCGACTTTCACCGTGGCGATATTGATCGAGCGCATCAGCGCGTAGCGCAGCGTGATCAAGCCGTGAATCTTGTTCATGTGGTTGGATGGCTCGTAGGGTTTCTTGTCGAACCAGAACGTGGTCGGCACGTCATCGACCAGCGTGCCGGTCGTCAGCGGTTCCGGCGGCGGGGCGTAGGAGCCCAGCGCGTACGCGGGCATCTGCCCTTCGTAGCCCTGTTCGATGAGCCGCGCGCGCTCTTCGTCGAGCGCGCTGTCGATCGCCGCGGCAAAGACGAACGGCTTGAAAACCGAGCCGGGCTGGCGCTTGGCCAACACGCGGTTCAGTTGCGATCGGCCGTAGTCGCGTCCGCCGACCATCGCTTTCACTTCGCCTGTCTTGGGGTCGAGGGCCACCAGCGCGGCTTGCGCCCGCGGCGGTTCTTCGACTCCGCGGAAACGCCTCTGCCCGGCGACGATCTTGTCGACGTCTTCCATGCCGGCGCGCACGGCCTCGACGGCGACGTTCTGCAAGCGCCGGTCGAGCGTCGTATAGACCCAGTAATCTTTGGTGATGAGTTCCCGCGAAGGGAAGTGTTCGCGCAGGTTTTTGTTGACCAGGTCCACGTAATACGGCGCATCGCGCACTTCCAGGTGCCCGCGCAGAACCTTGACTTCTTCCTGCGCCGCGACGTCGTGCGCCGCCCGGTCGATGTAGTCTTCGCGCAGCATCGCCGCCAGAACCTGATTGCGCCGGCGCTTGGCCCGCTCGGGGTGGCGGTACGGATTCAGATAGCTCGGCCCCTGCGGCAAGCCCGCCAACAGGGCCGCTTCGGCCAAGGAGACGTCGCGCACGTCCTTGTCGAAATAGACGCGCGCCGCTTCGCCCAGCCCGTTCACGTTGAAGCTGCCGCTGCGGCCCATGAAAATCTGATTCGAGTAGTACTCGAAAATCTTTTCCTTGCTGAGGCGCATCTCCAATTGGAAGGCGATCATCGCCTCGGCCAGCTTGCGGCTGTAGGTCGATTCGCGGGTGAGGAAGAAATTCCGCGCAAGCTGCTGGGTCAGCGTCGATGTGCCGCGCGGCTTGCGCCATTCGAGGATGCCGTCGATGGCCGCCCTGGCCGTGCGGATCGCGTCGAGGCCGCGGTGCGAATAAAAGCGGTGGTCTTCGATGGCGATGACGGCCTCGACGAGATGCCGCGGGTAGTCGTCGAATTGGAACAAGCGCCGCTTGGTGCGCTCGTTGTCGAAAAGATTGGTGATCAGTTCCGGCTCGAGCGCGTAGGCTTCGAGTTCCCTGTTGCCGTTGAGCGCGCGTATGCCGACCACCTTGCCCTCGGCGAAGTCGATGGCCGCCGGTTCGCGGGCGAAATACGACAACTCGCCCGGATGGATTTCAACGGCGGTTGCGCTCATGCGGTACCAGCCGACCGGGTTCGATTGCGACTGCGTATATCCGGCGGCGCGCAAGCCGTTGGAGACGTCGAGCGGCGTCAGCGCGTCGCCGCTGTACACGGGTCGGGGCGCCGAAAGAATCCGCGCCGTGCGGTTGAACGCGCCCGAAGCCAGGCGCAGGTCGATGACGGTCTGGAACTTGAAGTAGTAGTGGCCGAAAACCGCCGCGCCGGCTACCGCCGCGATCAGGGCAAGGCCGAGCAGAACCTTGCCGGCCGGACTGGTCAGCAAGCGCAGCGCGCGCGCAGCCCAGCCCGAGATGACGACCATGCGCCCGTTTTGCCGCGGGGGCGGCTCAGCCGCGCCGCGCCGGGTTGTCTTGCGGGCACTCATCGAGCGGTTCGCCGGGCTTTCATCGGATATGCCGGGCTTTCATGGGATATGACTGATACGCGGGCGGCGGCGCGCCGGTTACCGCCCAATCGGGCGCATTTTCATTCTTTCGAGCGTACCCGGGGAACCCGCCCTTGCGGAAACCGCCGTCAGTCGCGGGGCTTGGCGGCCTCAATCTCGATCCGCCCGCGCAGCCGCCCGCGCAGCGCATGGGCGACTTCTTCGAGTTTAACACCGACCGATTCGCCGGTCGAGCGCTCGGAGAGATCGACGACGCCCTCGGCGATGCGCTTGCCGACCGTCACGCGGAAGGGAACGCCGATCAGCTCGGCGTCCTTGAACTTGACCCCGGCGCGCTCGGCGCGGTCGTCATAGAGCGCATCGACGCCCGCGCGGCGCAGGGCTTCGTAAACGGTTTCGGCCGCCTTGCGCTGCTCGTCGCTCTTGACGTTCACCGGCGTAACGACCGCTTCGAACGGGGCGATCGCCGCCGGCAGCGCCATGCCCCGCTCGTCGTGGTTCTGCTCGACCGCCGCGGTCAGCACGCGCTCGAGCCCGATGCCGTAGGAACCCATGATCGGGGTCACTTCCTTGCCGTTGCCGTCCAGCACGCGCAGCCCCAGCGCTTCGGCGTATTTGCTGCCGAGCTTGAAAATGTGGCCGATCTCGATCGCCTTGCGCCGGCGCACCGGCTGGCCCGAGGCGGCGTCCGGGTCGCCGTCTTTCGCCTCGCGGATGTCCGCGAAGCGCGCCTCGAAGTCGCGTCCGGGCGTCACGTTGCGCAAATGCCGGTCGTCTTTGTTGGCGCCGGCGATCATGTTGCGCCGGCCTTCGAGCGCCGCGTCGGCGACGATCGGCATATCGGCGCCGACCGGCCCCAGCGACCCGGGCGCCGCGCCCAGCCATTCGGCGATCTCCTGCGGATGGGCCGGGCGGACGTCATCGGTTCCGAGCACAGCTTGCAGCTTGGTCTCGTTGAGCGCGTGATCGCCGCGCAGCAGCGCCATCAGGGGCTTGCCCCGCGCCGCCAGGATCAGCGTCTTGACGTGCGACGCGGCGGGCAGGCCGTCGAACGCGGCGACTTCCTCGATGGTTTTTCTGCCCGGCGTGGGGAACGCTTCGGGCGGCGCATCGCCCTCGGGGTCGGGCGTTTCCGGCTCGCGGGCGCGCGTGACGGCCTTGTCGAGATTCGCCCGGTAGCCCGACGCGGCGCATTCGATCAGCCAATCTTCGCCGGCGTCGGAGGGAGCCATGAACTCGTGCGACTCGCTGCCGCCCATCGCGCCCGAGTGCGCCTCGACGGGAAGATACTCGAGGCCGCAGCGGTTGAAGATGCGGCAATAGGCGGCGTAGTGCTTGTCGTAGGCCGCATCGAGGCCGGCGCGGTCGATGTCGAACGTGTAGGAGTCTTTCATCGTGAAGCGCCGCACGCGCATCAAGCCCGACTTCGGCCGCGGCTCGTCGCGGAACTTGGGCTGGATCTGATACCAGATTTGCGGCAGTTGCTTGTAGCTGCGCAACTCGCCGCGGGCGATCCAGGCGACGACCTCTTCCTCGGTCATGCCCAGGCAGAGGCTGCGCCCCCAGCGGTCTTTGAGCCGGAACATGTCATCGCCCATGGCGTCCCAGCGGCCGCTCTCCTGCCAAAGCTCCGCCGGATGCACCTCGGGCGTGTAGATTTCCTGCGCGCCGATGGCGTCCATCTCCTCGCGCACGATGCGCTCGATTTTCAGCAGCGAGCGCTTGGCGAGATAGAGATAGCAGTAGAACCCCGCCGCAAGCTGACGGACGTAGCCGGCGCGCAGCAGCAGCTTGTGCGAGGCGACCTCCGCATCCGCGGGCGCCTCGCGCAAGGTGGGGATGAAGAGACGGCTCCAGCGCATGGTTTGGGGGTACGGCGGGCAAGGAGCGCCCGCTTCGCCCATCGTAGCACCGTGCTGCGCGCGGGACGCAACACACCCCGCAAGGGCGGCGCCCGCAACGTCAACGCAATGGCTTGACGCTTGGCGGCGGCGGCCCGCAGTGCGCCGAATATGAAACGGAGCCGGCCGCCGGAAACTTCGTCCGAATCGCCAATACGCTCAACGAAGGCCGCACCTTCCGCCTGCTGCCGCACCTTGTGTTTTAATGCCAGAGGGTTATGCTTCTTCCCGAATATGACTGATCGTGGCGATGCGGTAACAACATCTCTTCTGCCTGTGCAGTCTCCAGGGCGGGCCGATACTCGATTACGGCGCTCTAGCTGAAGACGATATCGATCCAGAAGTCCCTATATCTCCGTACCGAGCTCGATTCTCTCACTTGATACGAAAACTAATTGCAAACATGAACCCCGCCTTGAACCCGCTAGTTGTTGGGAGCGGATCTTGCAATTCACTGGGTATGACGTCTCCGGTTTTGAATCCCCCCGAAAGTTTTTCCACTCGTGTGGCATGCAATCCGCCTGTCAACCACAATAGGTTGTTCCGCAGGCCGATAGAGGCGCCAACCAAGTAGTCCAATTGCGGGCCGGAATTCCGTTCGCCAAATGAAAGCCCTATGCTGGGGCCGAATGTGAATTTGGGCCTTGATACCATATGGCCGTTGAGCAACAATATTGCGGTTGGCTTGAAGCTTGATTCACTTGCCAAACCGAACTTATTCGTCACATCACGGGTCGCGTTGCAGGTTTTGAGGTGGTCACACTTAGACGCTTGGCGAACTACCACTTCACTGTCCACCGTACTGAAACCAACGCCAACGCTGAATGACACCGGCGCTGATCCCATGTGGATCGTGAGTGATGCAATCAATTCTCTCGAATCTTCTTTGATTGATTTTTGATCAGTATCGAATTTCACTCGGTGTATTTCTACAACGGAATTTGTAAAGCCGCCGCTCTTGTCGAGAGAATACAGATAACTAAACGGTCTTTCCAGAGATTCTATTTGTCTTATTCTAGTCAGCAGATCGCTGTCTTTGTTTCTCTGTTTTTTTGCCTCTGCAATCGCCTCCTTGACGGAGTTGTGGTTTTCAGGTTTTTGCTGGTTGATTTTCTGTTCCCACTGTGTGATTTTAAAATCGGGCATTGTGCGAAGAAGTTGCTTTGACTTCGATCTCAGAACTTTGCAATTAATTCGATCATTATCTATCTGCGCCCGAATGTCTGCTGCCAAGCGTATATGTTCAAGCACAGTGTTGTTGATTTCCCGAATGAGAGGAATACGGGATGGAATACGGAATGATTTGGATATCTGATTCAGAAATTCGTGTTGTCCAGCTCCTCCGGCAGCCTTCAAGAGCTCTTTTAGTGCTCCTGAAACGACATCCGCTTCAGTGCTTTGACGAGTAGAAATCGAATAGCGGTATTTGTATGGATTCATATTGGTGAGTAAAATTTCTACTTGCTTTGCATTCGGGTATGACAAATTTCTATTGCTTACTCCTTGTGCCGTAACGTCAATTTTAATGCGGGGCGCACTGCCCTTCGGAGGCAATTCGCATCCGTTGGTCGTTTGCGCTGACAAAGAAATCGCCACACTCGAGAGAAGCACCAACGACAAGCATCCGGTCAAGATGGATCGTCTCTTGATCAATGCACCATTCCTGAATTTTGCCTTGATCAGACGTTCCGAACACCACTGGAAAACCCGCAGAAAAAGGCGCCGGCAATAGGCAAGAAAACGTTTCGGCTCATTGCGATCATTCATGGTTGAAGTCCTCCCTATTGCCGTGAAATCGTCAGGAACGGCCCTGGGGGCGTGAAGACGCCCAGCACGTTCGCCGTTACGGGCGCGTCGCCGTCGGGCAGGTTTGCGGGCAGGCGCAGCGCGAATTGGTACACTCCCGCGAAACCCGGAGACGCGCCCGCGTAGAGCACGTCTTGCGCGGCAACGGCGATGCCGCCCACGGTGAACGAGACCCGATAGGCCAAACCGGTCGGGCCGCGAGAAATGCGCCCCGCCTGGATGGCCGGATCGGTCGGCCCGAAGCCGGTTCCGTACAGCGTGACGGTCTCGCCCGGCGCCGCCGGCGTGAACGCCGCCCCCAACTCCGGCGGGCCAACCAGCGCCGGTCCGCCGCCGTGATGCGCCGCCAGCGGGTTGCTCCCGTCGGGATTGTTGACGAAGTTGAAGAACGCCGGCGTCACGGCGGCAACCCTTGCCGTTGTCTCTTCGCCAATCCGCTGCAGCGTGTCCGTTGACCCGCTGCAGCCGCGAATCACTCTGACCGCTGCCCGCCCCGGCATCAGGTCGTGCGGCGCCTGAGCGTTGATCTGGTTCGGGGAAAGCAGGAAAAGCGGGGCGCGTTTGCCGCCGATCTCCAGGCAGGTATCGGCCAGGACGTCGGCAATTCTGCCGGAAGCATTGAATTCGAGATTGACCGGCGAGGCGCCCGGCGTTGCGAAATCGCTTCCGAAAGCAGAGAAAATCGCGTTGGGGGAGATGCCGTTCACAATGGGGGTTCCGCTGGCCAGCACAACCCCTCCCGCGGAGATTCGCGGGGATTCAGGAATGTTCCCGGCCCATGGCGTCAAGCGGCGGACAGCGTGGTTGCCGGCAAGGAAGACGTTGCCGGCGCCGTCCGCCGCCATGCCATAGATTCTGCCAATTGAGGCGTCGATGGCCGGCCCGCCGTCTCCGGTGGAAGCTATGTGGCCCGCTGGATTGTAATCGCCGTTTCCGGCAATGTGAGTGACGGCGCCCGTGGCAGCATCGACTCTGAAGACGCGCAGCCAGACGGCGACGAAGATGTTGCCGGCGCCGTCCAGCGCCATACCGCGAGTATTGATGCCTATGGATCCGCCGACGGCTCTAGATAGTAACTCTTCGGCGACGGTGGAAATGATGCCCGTGGCTGCATCGATTTTGCGGATGCGGTGTTCTTCAGCGACGAAGATGTTGCCGGCGCCGTCCAGCGCTATGGCCCTGGGGTGGTCCAGTGCAGCACTGGTGGCCGGCCCGCCGTCCGTAGAGTCTTCCCCTCCTCCCGCGACGGTGGTGATGATGCCGGAGGCGGCATCGATTCTGCGGATGTGCCGGGTGTGCCGACGGTCCCCTCCATCGACGATGAAGATGTTGCCGCGCCTGTCCACTGCCAAATCAAGGGGAACGGAAAACCGAGCTTCTGCGGCTGGTCCGCCGTCCCCGCTGTAGCCATCTTCGATTGACCCGGCGATGGTGGTGATGATGCCCGTGACGGCATCGATTCTGCGTATCTGACTCCGGTCGATGAGGAAGATGTTGTCGGAGTTGTCCAAAGCTATGGCTCGGAGGGAGGCCAACTTAGCTACACTGGCCGGGCCGCCGTCCCCGCCGGGGACATTGGGACCTTCCGGCCTGTATCGGGCGACGATTGTGCTGATGCCCGTGACGGCATCGACTCTGTAAAGATTGGAGCAGTCGATGGCGACGAAGAGGTTTCCTGCGCTGTCCAATGCCACGTCTTCGGGGTTCATTACAACGGCTGTGGCGGGCCCACCGTTTCCCAAGTAGGTGGAATTGCAGCTTCCAAAATTTTCCCCTTGCCCGGCTACCGTGTCGATCCTGTAAACGGGCGCGGTTTGCGCCGAGGCGGCTGCCGCCGCCAAGTGGAGAGTGATCGCCGCCAAGGCGGCCGGCGGATAGCGGAAAACACGGGACCCGCGCCCGCGCGAAAGTCCTGCCTTGCCAGCGGCAAGCAGGGCGCGAAAAGAAGCGGAGAGAGGAAAAAGAAGCCGCGGGTTAGAGATCGCGGCGAGCGCGCTTCTCCTTATACGGGCTGACGGGCTGACGGGCTGACGGGCTGACGGGCTGACGGGCTGACGGGCTGACGGGCTGACGGGCTGACGGGCTGACGGGCTGACGGGCTGACGGGCTGACGGGCTGACGGGCTGACGGGCTGACGGGCTGACGGGCTGACGGGCTGACCTTCCCTCAGTATAGCAAACCCGGCAAGCGCCTCGCAACCGATTTGCGCCGCTTCAGAATAATTTTTTTCCGCCCCGGTCATGGGCTGCAACCCAACGCTCAAAGACACCTTAGAACAAGCGATTCGGCCGATGCAACAGTTCAGACGAATTTTTTTCTGAAAAATTTCGGCCTTCGCCGGCAATCGAGGCCGGCGGGGCGCGCTGCGCGGATGCGCCGACGCCCTTTTGCGCAGCGCCGCCCCGCGCGGCAGCGCATCGAGACGCCCTTGTTCGTCAACCGCCATCTCTACCGCAGCCTTGCCCTATCGTTCCGCATCCGCCGCCCGCAGCCGGACAAGGAAGCGGTCATCATCGATCTGACGCAACATTATGGAGACTGAACCATGATTGCCGGAACAAGTCCCGATGCCTGGTTGCGCCGCAACCCGCCGCACCCGGGGGGCCATATCGCGCTCCATCTCGAAGCGGCCGAGGACTACCCCGGAACGTCGGTCACGGAAGCGGCGAAGAAGCTCGGCGTTTCGCGTTCGCGGCTTTCCCGCGTATTGAACGGGAAAAGCCCCATCACGCTCGATCCGGCGATGAAACTGGAATCGATAGGCTGGGCTTGCGCCGATGACTGGATGGAGTTTCAGACCCGCTACGATATCGCTCAAGAGCGCAAGCGCTTGAACCGCCCGCTGACCCAATCCCCGGCCTACGTCGAGGAACAGGAACTGCCGCGCGCCGAGCAGGCCGAAATCGAAGCGCCGTCAACCATCGCAGCCTGAGACGCGGGCTGCTGATCGAGGAACCGCCGCGCAAAACCCGCCGCGAACACTCGCCGCTCTCCAATCCGCGCGCGACGGCGGGCGTCAGTCGGCGAATGCCTCGAGCAAATCGCCGGTTGCGCGCAGCAGGGACAGTTTCGCCTTGTCGAGCGCGCAGCGGGATTCGTAAAGCCGCCGCCAAGCCGCGGATTCGATCACCCGCGCTCGCTCGAGCGCATCGACCGCCAGGCGGCCTTCCTCGAATTGCGCCAGCAGGACGCCGAGGTTTTCCCGCGCGTAGTCGAGTTCCAGGCGCGCCAGCCCGAGGCGGCTTTCGGCCTCGCGCACGCCCTCGTAGGCGCGCAGGCTTTCGATTTCGACGTCGGCCCGCCTGACCTTGCGCCGCAACTCGAGGCCGCGGGCTTCCAGCCGGGCTTTGGCCATGCGCTCGCCGACGCCGCGGCCGGCGAAGAGCGGCGCCTGAAAGGAAATGCCGGCCTGCCAGTTGTGGCTCTGGAAACGGTTGAAGAACTCGTCGTAATTGTTGAACTTGGCCAGCAGCGCGTACTGCGCGACGAGATCGAGCTTGGGGTAGCGGGCGCCGCCGGCGGCTTTCTCCTGAAAGCGTTTCGCGCGTAGCTGCGCATCGAGCGCGGCCAGGTCGGGATGGTTGGCGGCGGCCCGCCGCCGGGCTTCGTCGCGGCCGCCGGGAAGATCGAGCGGCTGCAGCGCATCGTCCGCGGCGGGGCGCAGGCGCACGCCGGGGCCCAGGTCCAGGCGCCGGCGCAGCGAGGCTTCCAGCAGGTCGAATTGCGCTTGCGCGGCGCGCAGGCGTTCCGCGGCGCGGGCGCCGTCGAGGCGGGCGCGGGTCAGCGCCGCGGGGATTTCGCGGCCTTCTTCGACACGGGCCGCGGCTGCGTCTTCGATGCGCCGGAAGCGGTCGAGTTGCCGCTCGAGAAGCTCGACGCCGCGCGCCGCGAGCGCGAAATCGAGATAGAGGGCGCCTATCGCGTACACGGCTTGCGCGCGCTTGGCCTCGGCGGAGTGGGCGGCGGCGGCGGAGAGTTCCCGCGCCTGCCGGATGCGCTGCTTGCGGCCCGCGTCGAACAGCGGCTGCACGGCGGTGACCCGGGCAATCGACGGCGCGGCGCCGGCGATGCTTTGGGGGATGCCGTCGGTATAGCCCAGGCCCGAGCCGGCGAAGAGTTGCGGCGTCCGCTCGGCGCGCGCCAACGCGGTATCGCGGTCGGCTCGTTCGACTTCGTTTTGCGCCAGCAGCCATGCGGGGCTCTGCCGCGCGGCCAGCCGCAGCGCCTCGCGCAGGGTCATCTCGCGCGGGGTGATTTCGCGCGGGGTCTGGGCGGGCAGCGCGGCGGGCGGCAGGCAGAGGAAGGCGAGGAAAACGAAGAGCGGTCTAGTCATGGCGAAGAGCCTCCACGGGATCGAGTTTCGCCGCGCGGGCGGCGGGCAGCAGGCCGAAAAGGCAGCCGGCCGCGGCGGCGGAGACGACGGCAACGACGACGGAGAGCGCGGAAACGCGGATCGGGATTTGCGGCCACAGGCGGGCGGCGAGCAGGGGCAGGCCGACGCCCAACGCGGCGCCGAGCAGCGCGCCGATAGATGAAAGCACGACGGCTTCGGCGAGAAACTGGCGGCGAATGTCGCGCCGCGACGCGCCGACGGCCATGCGCAGGCCGATTTCGGCGGTGCGCTCGCTTACCGAGATCAGCAGGATATTCATGATGAAAACGCCGCCGACGGCGAGCGTGATCGCGGCGACGAGGAGCATTACCGCGGTGAGCGCCGAGGCGATGCGGTTCGCCGCGGCGAGTACGCCGGCCAGATTTTCGACGCGGTAGAGCGAGCCGGGGCGGTGCCGCGACTCCAGCGTTTCGCGCACCAGTTGCGCCGCGCGCTCGACCTGGCCGCGGGAACGCACCGAGACGTACAGCGGATCGACGCGCTCGACCGGCTGGAAATAGCGCATCACGGTCAGCGGGATGAGCACCGAATCGGCGGCGACCTCGGATTGGCCGAACGTCTCGACGCCTTCGCTGAAGACGCCTACGACGCGGAAATCGAGATCGTGGACCTTGAGGGTCTTGCCGACGGCGCGCTCCGCCGAGCCGTAGAGCCGCTCGGCGGTTTCGGGGGTCAGCAGGCAGACTTTGGCGCGGGAAAGCAGATCGCCGGAATCGAGGAAGCGTCCGGCAAGCACTTGCAGGTTGCGCACGACGCGGTATTCGGCGCTCGAGCCCAACACGCGGATTTGCCGCGGCCGGCCGTCTATCGAGAGCCAATCCCAAGTGCTCATGACGCCCGCGGCGGCCGCGGCGAGGCCGTCGAGCCGTTCGCGCACGGCGTCGATATCGGCGAGGTCGATGTAGTCGGCTTCCGCCGGGGAGACGTTGCCTCCGGCTTCGTAGTAGGCGTAGATCAGATTCGAGCCGACGCCCTCGATGCGGGAGACCACGAAATCGCGGCCGGTGAGCGCCGCGCTTACGACGACGATCAGCGCGGCGGCGGCAGCCGCCATGCTCATGCCGGTGAGCAGGGAGCGCAGGCGCTGCCGGCGCAACTCGGCAAAGGCGAAGCGCAGGGTTGCGGCCAAGGGGACGGCCCGGCGGCGCCTCATATTTCCTTCAGCAGCTTGCGGACGTTGGCGTAAGGCTCGGCGTCCGGCTCGGCGAGCGGCGTTTCGAGATAGCGCCGCAGGAGATCGCGGGCTTCGCCGTAGCGGGGTTTCCGCTTGCCGCGGATCAGCGACTTGGCGCGGGCGAGCCACGCAGAGGGATTGTCGGGTTCGCGCCGCAGAGCTTCGGCGAAAAGCGCGTCGGCCTGCTCATGCCGACCGCGGCGGGCGAGGAACGACGCGTGGGCGAGCAGATGCCCGACCGCGGCGGGTTCCAACTCGCGGGCTTTTTCGAGCGCCGCTTCCGCTTGGTCGAAGTTTTTCTGCGCTTCGCGGTAAACGGCCCAGGCCCGCGCGCCGGCGGCAGGGTTGACGGCTTCGATCTGCTGCGCGACCGCGAGCGCCTTGCTTGCGCCGCCGCCGACCATGGCGGGCGCCTCGATGTAATAGCGGAACAGCGACTCCAGGGCGCCGAGATTTTCGCCGTCGAGCGCCGCGGCGCGTTCGAAACAGGCGCGCGTCTTGCGCGCCAGGCCGATGGAAGCCAACATCTTCAGGCCGCTGTTGGTTTCCGCGCGGCGGCCGTAGGCGCGGCCCAGCCAGAGATGGTAATCGGCGTTGCCGGGATCGGCCTCGACCGCCTGCTCGAAGGCTTGCTGCGCCTGCTTGTAGTCCGCGGCAGTGTAATGTTCGATGCCCTTTTCATAGGCGGCTGCGGCCGCGCCGGCGGCTTGCGCAAGAGTCGGCGCCGGCAAGAGCAGGGCAAACGAAACGGCGACAGCGCGCGCCGGTCCATTCATTGACGTTTCCTTTCTTCAACCGGAGGGTCTTCAGCCGCACGGGTCTTCAGCCGCACGGGGCGGCCCTCGGCGAGCGCGGCCGCGCCCGGCAGCAGCACCGTATCCGTTTCGGTCAGGCCGGCGGCGATTTCGACGAAATCCGCGCCTTGCAGCCCCAGGCCGACCGGCCTGCGCGAGGCCTTGCCGTCGTCGGCGACCCAGACGAACGTTTCGCCCCGCTCGCGCACCACGGCGCCGCGGGGAACGCTGAGCGCATCGGCGGCGCTGCCGGTTTCGATGCGCGCGCTGACGGTGAGATTGGGCAGCAGGCGTCCGTCGGCATTTTCGACGGTGCAAAAGACTTCGCCGACCCGGCGCGTTCCCAACTCGACGATTTCGACGGCCAAGTCTTCGACGGCACACGGCCATGAAGCGCCCGGGTAGGCGTCGGCGGCGATGACCGCCTTGCTGCCTTGGGCCACGCGCCCGAGTTCCGGTTCGTCGATGAAGATCGCCGCCCGCAGCCTTTGCGGCGAGCCGATGCGGGCGATCGGGGCGCCCTGCTGTATGTAATCGCCGTTGCCGACCGCCAAGGCATAGACGACGCCCGCCGCCGGCGCGCGGATTTCGAGCGCGGCCGCGCGCTCGTCCGCTTGCCGCAGGGCGGCTTCGGCTCCGCGCACCGCCGCGGCGAGCACGCTGCGCCGTTCCTCTGAAAGCGGCCCATGCAGTTTCGCCGCCAACGACGCCATATCGCGTTTTGCCGCCGCGGCCTCGGCTTGCAGCTTGTCGAGCTCGCTGCGCGCGGCGGCCTGCCGGTCGATCAGCCGCGTTACCCGCTCGATTTCGGCGTTCAGCCGTTTGTGTTCGCTGCGGGCGGCGTCGAGGCGCGCCTGCAGATCGGTCCGTTCCGCCGGAGGCGGCCCGCGCTCGAAATCGGCCAGTTCCGCGCGGGCGGCGTCGAGCTTGGCCCGGGCTTGCCGGCGCGCCGCGCGTTCCCCGGAATCGGCCAGGCGCGCCAACACCTGGCCGGCCTGCGCTTGCGCGCCTTTTTCCACGCGGAGCTCGGCAATACGTCCCGACGCTGCGGCGTGAACCGCGGTTTGGTCGGGCAGATGCAGCCGTCCGTTGGTGACCAGGTAACTGACCAGATCGCGCCGCTCCGGCTTGACCGCGGCAACCGCGGGCGCGCTGTCGGAGCAGGCCGGGGAAACGAACGCCGCGAGCAACGGCGCGGCGGTCATGCAAGCCCTGAGCATTGCCGGCAAGCACACGTTACGAGCCGGTCTTCGCCGCCGCGGGATCGTGCGAAAAGTCCCAAACCCTCAAGTCCGATTCTCCCGGGGTGAAGTCGATCAGCGCGTATTCGCCGGGCGGCAAGTCTTCCACCGGCCAAATTTTATACACGAGCGGCGCCAACTGTTGGCGGAAAACTTCGACCTCTTCCTGATTCTCGAATTTTTCGGACGATTGGGGAACGATTTCGATTGTCTGCACCACTCTTCGCTTGCGTTTCTTCTCGGGCTTGACGCGCACGATGCCGAACCGCGAAAACCGCTCGAGCCGCATGTAGAAGATCGGTTTGGGCGCGGCGGTCACCAGTTCGGCGCCCAGCCCCTCTACCGCCAGGGTCTCCTTGTCGGCGACGACCGGCGCCGGCGCGAGGATTTTCAGGGCGGTGCGCATCTTGCTGCGGTTGACCGCCAGCGCCGCCTGCGGCAAGGGGACGATCTCGTTGCCGCGCAGGTGATAGACGCCGTCATCGAGCGGCACCTGGTGCAGTTCGGTTCGCGCGCGCCGCTCGGCTCTGCGCTCCCGCTCGGTTTCTTCCTTGCGCACTCGGGCGGCTTCCTGCAGGCGCTTGTTGACTTCGCGGGTGCGTTCGAGATCGACCAGGGACTTGGGGATTTCTTCCCACTGGGCGCGCTCGACGCTGAAATAGCGGATGCGGCCGCCTTCGGTCTCGTACTCGCTCACGACGATCTTGCCGCCGTCGGCGAGATAGATCGCGATCCGTTGGGCTTCAAGCAGGGGCGCGAAGCCGGCGAGGATAACCGCAACCGCGAGAACCGTAACGCGCATCGCCGTTGGAGACGGGCTCCTTTCCAATCCGCGCACAAGCCCGGATGCGGGCTGAGAGAGCAGATGGAAGCACAGTGCGATTATAGCCCCATGGGAGCATCGCTGCAGCGAGGATCGCTCCCGACCGCGCCCCATGACTCGCCGCGAGGCCGCGGCGAAGCCGTCGGTATCGTGCTAGGATAGCGGAACAGTTCCCGTCGGCTTCCTTTTTCGATGGAAGACCTGCCTGCAACGCTGCGCCTCGTCGTTCTCGTTTTCCTGCTCGGCGTCAATGCATTTTTTTCCGCTGCCGAGGCGGCGCTGGTTTCCGTGCGGCCTACGCGGATGCGCGAATTGGCCGAGCGCGGAGACCGCCGCGCCCGCTTGGTGCTGGAGCTGATCTCCTCTCCCGACCGCATGTTGTCGGCTACCCAATTGGGGGTAACGCTGGCCAGTCTGGGCTTGGGATGGGCCGGCGAGAGCACGGTCTATCGCCTGTTGCGGCCGGCTTTCGACAGCTTGCCGTTCGCCTTGTCGGAGGGCGCAGGCCATTTTTTTGCCTTCACTCTTTCTTTTCTGGCGATCACGTTTCTGCATATGGTGCTGGGCGAGGTGGCGCCCAAGAATCTGGCGATCGAACGCGCGGACCGCCTGGCGCCGGCCGCGGCGCCGGCGATGCAACTGTTCATTCGGGCGACCGGATTTTTCGTGTCGCTGGTAAAGGGGTCGGCGGAAAGGATTTCGCGGTTGATGGGGCTGAAGCTGACCGGCGCGGACAAGGCCTACTCCGCCGAGGAGCTGAAGCTGATCGTTTCCGGAAGCAAGCTGCCGGGCGAAGCCGCCGAGCAACAGCGCGACATGCTGCGCCGGGTCATCGATTTTTACGATTTGACGGTCCGCGAGGTGATGGTTCCGCGCAAGGACCTGGTCTCGCTGCCCGCGGAGGCGTCCGTCGAGCAGGTCGTCGATTGCCTGGCGCGCAGCCGGCATTCGCGCATTCCGGTTTACCGCGGCTCGCCCGAGCACGTTGTCGGGGTGATTTACGCCAAGGAAATCTGGCCGCACGTGCGGCAAATCTGCCGCCGGCAGGCCCGCGGCCGCTTGGCGCCGCCTTTCCGCATGCGTTCGTTCGTCAGGGACGTCGAGTTCGTGCCGGAAACCAAAGACCTGTTCCAATTGCTGGAGGAGTTTCAGAAACGGCGCTACCAGTTGGCCGCCGCGGTCGATGAGTTCGGCACCGTGGTGGGCATCGTGACGCTGGAAGACGCGGTCGAGCAGATCGTCGGCGAGATTCGCGAACAGCACGAACCGCCGGCCCCGCTTGCGGCAGGCGGCGTTGTCGAACTGGACGGCATTACGAATATCGTCGATCTGGAAAACCGCTACGGGATCGAGTTGCCCTACGACGCGGGCTTCGAGACGCTGGCCGGCTTCCTGTTGAGCCGCTTGGGGCATATCCCCGCCGAGGGCGAACGCGTCGAGCACGAAGGCCGGCGCTATGCGATCGTTGCCATGGACGCCAACCGCGTGGCCAAGGTTCGCATCGAGCCGGTCGAGCCGGAAGGCGAAGAGCATGTATAACGGCGAGTCCGTTACGGTCATCATCCCCTGCCTCAACGAAGAGCAGGGCGTCGGGCAGGTGCTGGCGGCGATGCCGGAGTTTATCGACGAGGTAATCGTCGTCGATAACGGCTCGACCGACCGCACTCGGCAGGTGGCCCATTCGTTCGGCGCGAAGGTCATTGCCGAGGACGTGCGCGGGTACGGCCGCGCCTACAAGCGCGGTTTCGCCAACGCCTCCGGCGACATCATCGTGACGCTCGACGGCGACCACTCCTACCCGGCCGACTCGGTTTCGTATTTGCTCGGCGCGCTGCAGCATCTCGATGTCGATTTTCTGAATGCTTCCCGGTTCCCCGTCCGCTACCCCGGGGCCATGAGCCGCAAGCACCGGGCGGGCAATCTGATCCTTTCGTTGGCCATGTCGCTGCTGTTCCTGTGCTGGGTGCGGGACTCGCAATCGGGGATGTGGGTTTTCCGGCGCTCGATTCTCGACAAGATCCGGCTCGATGCGGACGGCATGGCCTT
This sequence comes from Bryobacterales bacterium, assembly GCA_965242705.1. Lineage (GTDB taxonomy): Bacteria > Acidobacteriota > Terriglobia > Bryobacterales > UBA6623 > CATQHP01. The sequence goes on along the minus strand of OZ251486.1, from coordinate 37,231 downwards.
TTCGGAGGAAATCAAGATCGAGGCCGTCAAGCGCCGCGGGATTCGATTTGCGGAGATTCCGATTTTGTATTCGTCGCGGCTGGGCGAGATCAAGCTCAACCCGTGGCGCGACGGCTTGCGCAACCTGTTGTTTCTGTTCAGGAAAAGGTTGCAGTTGTAGTTTTTGCAGTTTCGGCCCGCCGCGGCGCATACGATGGCGTACACGATTTACGACGATTTCGCCTGGTTCTTCAACCGTTACTGGGCCGGCGGCTTTCTGCAGGACTTGCGCGAAGGATTCGAGAGTTTTTTCGTGCCGCGTTTGCCGCCCGGGTCGCGGGTGCTCGACATAGGCTGCGGCACGGGGCAAGCCGCGCGGCTGTTGTGCGAAAGGCGTTTTGAAACGGTGGGCGTGGACGGCTCGCAAGAGATGTTGGCGCTCGCCCGCGAGAACGCTCCCGAGGCGGAGTTCGAGCAGCGCGACGCGCGGCTCTCGCTGCCGGCGGGGCCGTTCCGGGCGGCGGTTTCCCTGTACGACACCGTCAATCATTTCGCCCCCCGCGGCGAGGTTGAAGCCGTGTTCGCCAATGTTTTCGATGCGCTGGCGCCCGGCGGCCTGTTCCTTTTCGACGTGAACACGGAAGAGGGTTTCCGCGAGGCCGCCGCCGAGACCTATGCGGATATCGAGGAGCAGCGCGTCTGTATCGTGAAGACGCGCTTCGACGCGCGGGCCGGGCGCGGCGTCTCGGCGGTCACGCTGTTTCGCTTGCAGCAGGGCGGATGGCGCCGCCGGGATTTCGAGATCGAGGAATTCCTGCACGACGAGCGCCGTCTGGAAGAAAGCCTCCGCGAGGTCGGTTTCGTTGACGTGGAGGTTCTGTCGGCTGAAGACGACTTCGGCATGGAGCGCGGGCGCGGGCGGGTGTTTTTTCTGGCCGCGAAGGCGTGACCGCCAAGCGGCGCCGCGGCTGCATTGCAGGCGCCGGGCGCATTATCATGTCAAGACGATGCAATTGCTGACTGGGAAAACCGCTATTGTTACCGGCTCGGGGCGGGGAATCGGCCGCGCCGTCGCCAAATTGTTCGCCGCGCACGGGGCGCGCGTCGTGGTCAACGACCTCGACGAGGGGCCGGCGAACGAAGCCGCCGAGGAATTGCGCGGCGCCGGAGGCGAAGCCGCGGCGTGCGCCGGCAGCGTCAGCGAACCGGGTTTCCCGGAAAAGCTGGTGCGGACGGCGATCGATTCCTTCGGTGCGATCGACATCATCGTCAACAACGCCGGCTACACTTGGGACGGCGTGATTCACAAGATGAGCGACGAGCAGTTCGACGCCATGCTCGACGTACATTTGAAAGCGCCGTTCCGCATCGTGCGCGCGGCGGCGCCCTTTCTGCGCGGTTCGGCGAAAGAGGCTGTCGATGCCGGCCGCCGGCCCCCTTGCCGGAAGATCGTCAACGTCAGCTCGACGACCGGCGTGGCGGGCAACGCGGGGCAGATCAACTACGCCGCGGGCAAGATGGGCATCGTCGGCATGACCAAAACCATCGCCAAGGAATGGGGCCGTTTCAACATCTGCTGCAACGCCGTGGCCTATGGCTTCATCGAGACGCGGCTGACACAGGCGAAGGAAACAGGCGGCCGGACATCGACCGGCATCGCGCTGGGCATTCCCGAAGCGCAGCGCGAGGCGGCGGTGAACTATATTCCGCTGCGGCGGCGCGGCACGCCCGAGGACGCCGCCGGGCCGGTGCTCTTTTTGGCGTCGCCCTTGTCGGACTACGTGACCGGATCGGTGGTGCTGGTCACGGGCGGCAGCGTGGTCTGAGCGGGGAGTCCGGCGGCGCGCAGGCGGATATTTTGAGCAGGACAGCCGCAAAACGCGCCGGCGAGGCGCGAATCATCGAGTCGATTCAGTCGATTTGGGGCGGTTGCCGCAACGATGCCGTCGTGCTTGCCGGAGGAGACGATTGCGCGATCGTCCGCGCCCCCGGACGCGGCGAAGAGTTGCTGCTGACGACCGATCAGATCATTGAAAACCGCCATTTCGTCAGGGGCAGGCACCCCTTCGGAATGCTGGGGCGCAAAGCGCTCGCGCGCGCGTTGAGCGATATCGCGGCAATGGGCGGGCGGCCGCTCTACCTGCTTTTGTCGCTGGCTCTTCCCGAGTGGAGCCTCGGCCGCGCGCTGCGGGAGTTCATGCGGGGGATGCGCGCGGCGGTCGATGCGCACCGACTCGGCGGGCTCGCGCTGATCGGCGGAGACGTTGCCCGCGCCGACCTTTTCGCGGCGAGCGTGACCGCGGCCGGCGCGGCGCCGCGGGCAAGAGCCGTCAGACGCAGCGGCGCCCGCCCGGGAGACCGTCTGTACGTATCCGGGAAGCTCGGCGGTTCGCTGCTCGGGCTCCGGCGCCTGTCGGCGGGCAAGCTCGACGTGCGCAACCGCGCCGTCCGCAGGCACTGCCTGCCGACCGCCCGCCTTGACCTGGGCCGTTTCATCCGCGAGCAGGGCGCGACCGCGGCGATCGACTTGAGCGACGGGCTTTCGACCGACGCTTCGCGCCTGGCCGCCGCCTCCGGCGCAGCCTTGCGCCTCGACGCCGCGCGCATCCCGCTTTTTCCGGGCGCCGCGGTCGAAGACGCGCTTGCCTCGGGCGAAGAATACGAACTGCTGTTCACCGCGCCCCCGCACGCCGAGATGCCGGCCGGCCGCGGCGGCCTCGAACTGACCTGCATCGGCGTTGTCGAAAGCGGCAGCGGCGTATGGATCGAAAGAGACGGGGAGGCGGCCGCCCTCGAACCGAGCGGCTTCGATCATTTCGCCGGCGGCCGGACGTCTTCGTAACTCGGGGACGCCTGCTCAGACTCGTTCGAGGCTGCGCTCGAGGTTTCTTTCGATTTTCTGATTGATGCCGCCCTTTTCGAGATCGATGGCCACGCGAACGGCGTTTTTGATCGCGTTGGCGTTCGAGCGGCCGTGGCAGATGATGACGCCGCCCTTGACGCCGAGCATCGGCGCTCCGCCGTATTCCGTGTAGTCCATGCGTTTGCGGAAATCGTCGAATGCGCCCTTGGCCAAGCCGTAACCGATTTGCCGCACTACCGTCGCTTCGAGAGACTCGCGCAGCATGGCCTTGATGGCGGCGACGAGGCCTTCGCTCACCTTCAGGGCGATATTTCCCGTGAATCCGTCGCAAACAATCACGTCGGCCTTGCCCGAATAGAGGTCGTGCCCCTCGACGTTGCCGATGAAATTGAGCGGCTGCCGCTTCAGCAGCGGCCCCGCTTCGCCGGTCAATCCGTTGCCCTTGTGATCTTCTTCGCCGATTGAAAGAATGCCGACGCGGGGGTTCTCGCAGTCGAAAAGGACCCGCGAATAAATATCGCCCATCACGGCGAACTGCACCAGCATGTCGGCGCTGCAATCGACGTTTGCGCCGACGTCGAGCAACAGGGTCCAGGCGCCTTGTCCGGTCGGAAACGCCTGGGCGACGGCCGGCCGATAGACCCCGGGGATACGGCCCATCACGGTCAACGCCGCCGCCATTACCGCGCCGGTGTTGCCGGCCGAGATCAGCCCCCTCGCGCGGCCCCGGCGCACCTGTTCGGCCGCAACGCGGATCGAGCTGCCGCGCTTCGAGCGCAGCGCCCGCGCGGGGTTGTCGTTCATCGTTACGGTTTCCGCGGCATGCACGATTTCGACGGCTTCAGGGACGGGGCCGTGCTTGCGCAATTCCTCCGTCAGGTCGTTTTCGCGCCCGACGAGCAGCACGCGCGCGCCGTACTCGCGCACCGCCTGCAGCGCGCCTTCGACTTCCGCGGCGGGCGCATCGTCACCGCCCATCGCATCGACGGCAATGGTAATCGCTTCGGGCACGAAACTCTATGGTAAAGAAATCGCGCGGCCTACTCGGTTTCGACTTCGATGACTTCGCGGCCCCGGTAGTAGCCGCAATCCTTGCATACGCGGTGCGGCATCACGTCGGCGCCGCATTGGGGGCAAACCGACGTCGATTTTTTCTCCAGGTGGTCGTGCGCGCGCCGCTTGGCCGTGCGCGCCTTGGAATGTCTGCGTTTCGGGTTCGGCATGATTCGTTCGACAGCCCTCGATTCCTAATTCTCAAAACTCATGTGCCGCAGCGCGTCCCAGCGGGGATCGACGAATTCGCGGCGGCAGTTGCAATCTGTCCGGTTCCAGTTCACTCCGCACAACGGACAAATTCCCTTGCAGTCTTCGCCGCACAGGCTGCGCATCGGCAGCCACAACAGCAGTTGCTCGCGGACGACATCGACCAAGGCGACCCCGTTGCCCTCATAGAATCCGATCTCCGATTCTTCGCGGCCGATCTGTTTCTCCTCGTTGCGGGCGATTGTTTCCATCGGATGGAAGAACAGCTCGAAATCCGCGTCGAATTCCTCATGCAAGCTTTCCAGACAGCGCGCGCATTCGTTCCGGACCTTTGCTGCGAGCGATCCGCGGATACGGATGACGCGCGCGCCCTGTTTGTCGAGCATCTCCGCCTTGCCGACGGCCCGCAAGCCGCCCGCCGGCGACCAGTTGTCGGGCAGCTTGATCAGTCCGGGAGCGAATACCGCATCGAAGTGGAGAGGCTTGCGCTCCAACTCCTCGACAGCGATGAACACGGCGGCGCCCACACGGGAAACCTTCCTTCGCCCATTATAACCGGGAAGCGCCCGGCCGGCGTCTGTCGCGCTCTTTCAATCGAGCGGCCTTGCCTTTGAGTTTGCGCAGGTAATACAGCTTGGCGCGGCGAACCTGATTGCGCTTGACCACCTCGATTTTTTCGATGGCCGGCGAGTGCAGCGGGAAGATGCGCTCGACTCCCTGGCTGAAACTGATTTTGCGCACGGTGATCGTTTCCTTGATCCCCGAGTTGTTGCGGGCGATCAAAATCCCCTCGAAGACCTGGATGCGCTCTTTCTCGCCTTCCTTGATCTTGACGTGAACTCTGAGTTGATCCCCCGGCTCGACGTGCTCGACCTCGGGCTTGCGGCGCAATTGTTCGACTTTTTCCAACATGGCGTTCTGCATCGGTCTTTCCTCCAAACTCTCGGATAAACGTGACTTCCTGTATTTTCGCAGGATCAGGCGGACTGCCGGCCTTGCAGCAGATCGGGGCGGTTGCGCCGCGTTTTCGTCAACGCCGCCCGGCGGCGCCATTGCGCGATTTGTTCGTGGCGTCCGCTCAACAAAATTTCGGGAACTTCCCATGTTTCCCCTTCGGCTTCGAAACTCGCCGGGCGGGTATAGTGCGGGAAGTCGAGGATGCCGACCCGGCCCATTTCGTCCGGCGCGAACGATTCCTTTTCGGTCGAGGACGCGTTGCCTACCGCTCCCGGCAGCAGTCTGGCCACGCTGTCCACGACGATGCCAGCGGCCCATTCGCCGCCCGTGAGCACGAAATTGCCGACCGAAAGCTCTTCGTCCATCAAGCGCTCGGCCACGCGCTCATCGACGCCTTCGTAACGTCCGCAGAGCAGCACGATCTCTTCGCAGCCGGCCAGCCGCCGCGCCGCCGCTTGGTCGAACAGCGGCCCCTGAGCGGAGAGCAACACCTTTCGGGCGCTTGGGGCTTCGATGCCGCAAAGCGCCGCGTATATCGGCTCGATTTTCATCACCATCCCTTCATCGCCGCCGAACGGCCGGTCATCGACCGTGCGATGCCGGTCCGCGGCCCAGCGGCGCAGATCGTGGATGCGGATTTCCAGCAACCCCGCCCGCCGCGCGCGGGAAACGATGCCGTAGGAAAACGGACCCTGGAAGAATTCCGGAAAAATCGTAATGAGGTGAATCCGCATTTCAGGTCTTCAACTCCTCCAGTCCTTCCGGCAATTGAACCCGGATGCGCTTCGCCGCGGTATCGACATCGAGACAGATATCGTTTGCGAACGGCACGAGCAACTCCTTGCCCTGCTCGTCGATGACCGAGAACAACAGCGCTCCTCCGGGTTCGTAGATGTCGCGGATCTCGCCCAACTCGCGCGCCGAGCCTTCTTCGATCATGCGGCACCCGATCAAATCATCGTAGAGGTACTCGCCTTGCGGCGCTTCGCCCAACTCCTCGCGCGGGATGCAGACCTCGGCGCCCCTGAGCGTTTCGGCCGCGGAGATCGAATCCACGCCCGCGAATTGCAGAATGAGCCGGCCGTTGTGCTCCCAAGCGTTGGCAACCGCAAAACGGCGTCCGCTTCCATCGGGGAAAACAACGCGAACGATCTTGCCGGCCGTGAACCGCAACACGCTGTCGGCGCGGTTCTCAGCGGCGACCTCGCCCTTGTTGCCTCGCGGGCGGACGATGCGCGCGATGCTGACGTACTTTTCTTCCTCATTCATGGCCAAACACGAAACCGGACTCGGCGCGAGCGTTCGACAATGCCGTCCGGCTAGTCGTCTTCGAGGATTTCCAGCGTGTAGCGTCGGTCGAGTTTCATGCTCACCGCGCCGAGCAGCGTGCGGATGGACTTCGCCGTGCGGCCTTTCTTGCCGATTATCTTGCCGATGTCGGAAGCATCCACCGACAACTCGACGACCCGCGAGTGCCGGCCTTCGAATGCTTCGACGACAACATCTTCCGGCTTGTCCACCAGAGCTTTGGCGATCACCTCGACCAACTCGACGACAGCCTCGGTATCCTGATCCATCGCGGCGCTCCTTCGACGCTTCCGGCGGTGTTAGTCCGCCGTTTCGTCCGACTTTTCTTCGGCGGGGGCTTCGGCGTTTCCGTCCGCTGCTTCGGATGCCGTTTCCGCCGCTGCTTCGGACGCCGCCTCGGCCTCCGATTCAGGCGGCGCTTCCGCCGCCGCCTCAGTCGTTGTCTCGGCAGCTTCTTCTTCGACGGGCGAAGCAGTCATTTCGGCGCGCATTTCGCCGGCGGTCTTTTCCACCGGCTGCGGCTCGTACGCCTTCTTCGCTTCGGGCGCCGTCGCTCCGTGCTCGTCGAAGTAGCGGATCAGGCGCTTCACCGTGTCGGAAGGCTGCGCCCCCACGCCCAGCCAATAGGCGATGCGCTCGCGCTTGAGCGCCAGTTCGATCGGATCGGGCCGCGGATTGTAATGCCCGACGATCTCGATGTTCTTGCTGTCGCGCGGCCGGCGGCTGTCCGTGACGATCACGCGATAGCTCGGTCTTTTTTTGGCTCCCGTACGGGTCAAACGAATCGCAACCATATCTTTTCCATCTTCCTTCTTTTTCGAGCGCGGGAGTCAGCGGCCCAACAGGCCTTTGAAGCCCATGCCGGCCGGCGCCGAACCCGGCGGGCCGTACCCGCGTCTTTTCCCTTTGCGTTTTCTGCGTTTTTTCGAACCCGCGCCGCCCGTAGCGATGCCGCGCATCATCGCCCGCGCCTGGCGGTACTGCTTCAGGAGTTGATTGACCTGCTGGACGGTCGTGCCGCTGCCTTTGGCGATGCGCCGCCGGCGGCTGCCGTTCAACAGGTCGGCGTTGGCCCGCTCTTTGGCGGTCATCGAGTTGATGATCGCCTCGGTGCGGACGAGTTCCTTGGGGTCGATTTCGGTGTTCTGCAGGTCTTTGAACGGCCCGGCGCTGGGCAGCATCTCTACGATCGATTGCAGCGAGCCGAGTTTCTTGACCTGCCGGAGCTGGTTCCGAAAATCCTCGAGCGAAAAGTCGTTGGCCAGCATCTTGCGCTGCATTTCGAGCGCCTGCTTCTCGTCGATGCTCTCTTCGACCTTTTCGATCAGCGAGAGCATGTCGCCCATGCCGAGCAGCCGCGAGACGATGCGGTCGGGGTGGAAAACCTCGAATGCGCCGGGCTTCTCGCCGGTTCCCAGGAATTTCAACGGCTTGCCGGTCACTTCGCGGATCGACAGCGAAGCGCCGCCGCGGGCGTCGCCGTCCATCTTGGTGAGAATGACGCCGCTGACGCCCAGCCGGTTGTTGAACTCTGCGGCGGATTTGACGGCGTCCTGCCCGGTCATGGCGTCCGCCGCGAACAGGATTTCCTTCGGTTCGAAGCGCGCTTTGAGCTGCTCGAGCTCAACCATCAACGCGTCGTCGATGTGCAGCCGGCCGGCGGTATCGATCAAAACGACGTCGCGGCCGGTCTGCTTCGCTTCGCGGAACGCGCCGACGGCCAGTTCCAGCGGGGCCGTCTCGTCCGCGGCGCCTTCGTAGATCGGCTGCCCGATCTGCCCGGCGACAATCTTGAGTTGCTCCCGCGCCGCCGGCCGATAGACATCGACCGAAACCAGCAGCGGCTTGTGCCCGTGCTTCGACAGCCACAGCGCCAGCTTGCCGGCGGATGTCGTCTTGCCTGAACCCTGCAAACCCACGATCATGTAAACCGTCGGCGGCATGGAGGCGTAGCGCACTTTCGCTTCGGTCGAGCCGAGGATTGCCGTCAATTCGTCCCTGACGATCTTGACGACCTGCTCGGTCGGCGAAAGCGCGGTCAGCACTTCCGCGCCCAAGGATTTTTCGCGGATGTTGGCGATGAGCCGCTTGACGACCTTGAAATGGACGTCGGCTTCGAGCAGGGCGAGCCGGATTTCCTTGAGAGCATCCTGGATGTTCTCTTCCGTCAGTTTGCCTTGGCCGCGCAGGTTCTTGAATGCGCGCTGAAGCTTCTCGGATAGGTTCTCGAACATCGGAATGCCGCCGCCCGGCCCGCGCCGGGCAACGCCTGCAAGCCCTGAAAATCCTCGGGGTGGAGCGCCTCCGCTGTAACGTCCCGGCCGGCGCCGGAGACGCGCGCCCGCCGTGAAATCATGACTCTCTGCCTATTCTAGGGCACAGCCGGGCCGCTGCGCAACTTTTCATCCCGGCCGTCTCGATCTCCCGCGCCTCGAACCCGCTGCGGACGCCGCCGCCGGCAAAGACTGCTTGAGAATTGCGCTAGACTACGAGCGTATGGAGTCCCGGATTTCCGCCTACAGCGTCAGGTTGCAGACATGGTTTCGGAGAGACGCGCGGGCGTGGATCGCTTGGCGCCCGGCGGTCGATGTCATGACCCAGGCCGGGACGATGAAAAAGGCGCAAGAATCGCTCAGAGAGGCTGTTGAGCTTTGGTTCGAGTTGTGTATCGAGCGGAACGCGCTCGACGAGGCTCTGCAGGAATCGGGTTTCAGTGAGTTGGCGCTCGGCGAAACGCCTGCCTATGGCGCCGAGACCGTCGCCGTTGTCAGGGAAGCCGATGCGCAGCCCGTTTCCCGCAGCACGGCCATGTCGTTTTCTATTGGCTCCGGCAAAGGCTTCAATTACTGCATTGAGGGAATTATCCCCGCTCATATCGCCGCCCGGCAGTTGGGAGAAGCTGCCCGTGCGCGCGGTTGAATGGAAGCTCGATGAAGATTTCCCAGGGCCGGCTATTTCTCGCGCTGCAGGTCTGCGCCGCTATGACACTGTGGTGGGGATGTACTCCATTTTGCGTTGCTTGCACCAAATTTCCGCAGCCTTGCGCTTGCGCCGCACGTCATTGGAATCAATCCGGCTGGGGTTTTTGACTTCGATAACAACCTTTCTACCGTCTTCGTATTGCACAAGAAAATCCGGCACGTACCGGCGCTGATGCTTTTGGCCGTCGATCCAGGGTATTGTGACGCCGTGCCGCTTCATCCATTTGGCTACATGAGGGTCTCGTTCCAGGCGATCCATCATGCGCCGCTCAAGATCGCTGTCGTACTTCTCGAAATTCCAAGGGCTTTTCTGCGGGTTCTCGTAGTTGCCCCGTATGCTAATCGCCATATTCCACAATCCCCGCTACCAATCCCGGAATTGCTCCGACTTTCGATTTCACTTGACCGAGCATTTTCCATGCGAAATCGAGCTCGCTTAGCGCTCACGCCCCAACGCGCCGGCCTTGCGCGCCCGATCCTCGGTCGGATTCAGCCTGAAGGGCGGCTGGATTACCCATGGTACAGCATCGCCGCGGGCAGTCCCGGACCGCGAGCCGTAACGGTTCTGAGCCTGGATTCTTGTTGTCGCCGCCGTGCCGGCGGGACCGCAGACGCGGCGCGTGCCCCCGCAAGGCTTCGCCGCCGTCGTTGTTTTTCTTCCGCGCGGTTGAGTCTCCCCAAGCTGCCTGCTCCGCCGCATCCGCGCCGCCAATGCGGTAGAGACTTTCTCCAGCGGGCGCGGGGCAAACTCCGCCTTGCTCGACATGTTCCGCATGGAACGGGGCGTTCAGACGTGGTACCATGTTTTCAAGCCAAGGGAATTTCTCGTTGGACCAAGATCGATGAAGCATGGATCAGGAAAATCCGATGAACGATTTGCGCAAGAAAGCTTTTCTCCGCGGCATGGGGAGCGTGATGGACATCTACCCGTCCGAGGATATTTACGAGCGGAGCATCCCGAAAGGAACGGCCGAGGAGCGCTTGGGGCAAATCTGGTCGCGCGTGGGAGACCGCATTCGCTTCGGGATCGAGGTTGTCGGTGAGGAAGCGTCGGCAAAGCAGCAAGCAGAACGCGATTAGCCGGCCGCCGTCAAAGCGCCGGCAGGAGGCCGCGCGCCCCGGCGAATTTGGTCAGCAGGGAGGTTCGAGTTTCCTCCGACCCTCTTCCGCCTCCTGTAAGATTAAGATCTGCAAAAGTACGACGCCATCTTGCCGGGAGCGGCCGAGCGTATCTTTCGCATGGCGGAAAAGGAGCAGGAACACGCTCATGGCATGCCCCGCACCGTGACCAAAGATATCACGGCCTATACGAAGCGCGGACAGATTTGCGGGGTCATCGTCGCACTGATTGCCTTCGCTACAACGGCGTGGCTCTGGCTATCTGGGGCACGCTACCGCGTCGGCTGTCGTCGGCGGGGGAGCGGTCGCCGGATTGGTTTCGGTCTTCATTACGGGCAAGCGGGGAGCGAAGATCGATCCGCCGGGTTGATGCCATCCATTCTTGCCGCGCCGGCATGGATCGGACTGGAGCGCACCCATTATGGCCAAAGAAAGCAAAGACGAATGGCGGGGAAATACTCCGGCCGGGCTGCGGCGTTTCGCGTGCCAATTCATAACGGTCGGACGCGACGCATTGGACTGCTACTACAAGCGCGAGAAGAAGCGGGCAGCATTCGGTGTCTTTTCAGAAATCGCAGCAGAAATCGCACCGGAGGCGATTTACTACAACTTTCTGCACGGGATTGAACTCGGGCTCAAGGCGTACATTCTCCAGTTTGGGGCGGCGACGATTGGATCTCTCCGCCGGAATTTCGGGCACGATCTCGAGCGCTTGCTATGCGAGGCATGCGCCTACGGCCTCCGCTAGCGATGCCCTCGATTGTCAGACGAACACCTTGAGGCGATCCGCACCTCAAGCAGTCTCTACAAGGGCAAAGAGTTTGAGTACATCCGGATTGGGGCCGTGCAGCAACTGCCCATCGGAGACATTGCCAAGGCGGCCGAGACGCTCCTCGCCGATCTCCGAAAATTGAAAATGAGAACGGCGCAGCACAGGGAAGATGCTGCGATCTCGAATACCGGCCCTTAAGGCTGCGGGTCGTCGGCCGAGGGGCCGTACATTCCCGGGATGGGAACGTCGTTCATGCGCAGGTACACGCCCAACTGGGCGCGGTGGTGGTTGAGGATCATGCTCTTCAGCACGGCGATGCGCGGCATGGAGAACAAGGTCTTGCCGCCTGCCAACATTTCGTGAACGGCACGCTATCCACAAATTCGTAAATTTCGTTTATTGCCCTCGCCGTTCCCCGATCTTGCCCTGCCGTCCGCGTTTCGATTCAGCCGCCGGGCATGATGCTTGCCGGGTCGGGCGGGGGTTCCGGCTTGACCGCCGGCGATTCGGCTTCGAGCAGGGCGAGCCTTTCGTTCAGGTTGGCCAGCGTCTGGCCGACGGGGTCGGGCAGTTGGCCGTGCTCCAGCATGTCCCACTCGTCGGAGGTCATGGCGACGCCTTTCACGGCGACGACCCTGCCGGGGATGCCGACCACGGTGGAGTGCGCGGGCGCCGGCTTGACGACGACCGAACCCGCGCCCACCTTGACCCATTCGCCGAGCGCGATGTTGCCCAGAACCTTGGCGCCCGAGCCGATCACGACGTGGTTGCCCAAGGTCGGGTGCCGCTTGTCTTTCTCGTGGCCGGTTCCGCCCAGCGTGACGCCCTGGTAGAGCAGCACGTCGTCGCCGATGACGGCGGTTTCGCCGATGACGACGCCCATGCCGTGGTCGATGAAGAAGCGGCGGCCGATGCGCGCGCCCGGGTGGATTTCGATTCCCGTCAGCCAGCGGGCGAAGTGGGACAGCAACCGGGAGACGACATAGAGTCCCTTGCCGTAGAGCCAATGCGAGACGCGGTGGATCAGGATGGCATGCACGCCCGGGTAGCAGAGCAGGACTTCCAGCGCGCTCTTGGCCGCCGGGTCGTGCTTGAAGACGGCCTCGACCTGTTCTCGGATACCGCGGAACATCACTGCTTGCGCGCCGGCCGGTCAGGGTATGCCGCGGCCTGCGCGAACGGCGGCAACTCTTCCGATGGTAGGCCGCGGCGCGGCGCAAGTCAACGATGCGCCGCGGCGGCGAAGACCGTTCGCGCCAGCAGGCCGGCGCTGTAGATGGTCGAGGCGTAGTGTCCGCATTCGTGCGTGCAGAAACAGCCGTCGGCGGCCGCGGCCGCGGCTTTGCGCGCTTTCTCGCCGAACCAGATCTTGCGGAAATCGTAGTTCGCCTCGCGCAGGTTGCCGAGCGGCGAGTTGTTGATCTCGCACTCGGCCACGCCGCCGTTGCTGTAGATGACGCAGGCCAAGCGCCCTGAAACGCAGGAGAACTGCGGGCGCTGCGCTGCGGCGGTCTTTTCGACGCTTGCGCGCACGCGCCGGTCGAGGGCGTGGTTGGCGGCGCCGAACGCGCCGCGGCGGAACGCCCCCGAACGAGAGTCGCGGGCGACGCGTTCGGCGAGGCGGCGGTAGATGGCGGGGTCCACTTCCGTTTGCGCCGGGTCGAGGGGGTTGCCTCGGCAGTAGTTGTACGAGGTTCCGTCGGGGTCGAAGCGGCGCTTCAACTCTTCGTGAATGCGCAGGATGTCGCGCTGGTTGTCTTTCATGACGGTGGTCAGCGTATGCACGATCAGGTTCGGAAAGCGCGACCGCAGCGGCCGCACGGCTTCCCAGGTTTCCAGCAGCTTGCGGAAGGCGCCCGCCTTGCCGCGGATGCGGTCGTGTTCCTGTTCGTCGATGTGATCGACGCTGAGATTGAGATGGAAGCGCATCGCCGGGGCGCCGGCGAGAACCGCTTCGAGCGTCTCGGCCGTGCGCCGCGCATGCTGCCCGTTGGTGGGCACATAGATGTTGGCGGGGCGGTTGGCCGCATGGGCCGCCAAGAGGATCGCCGCCAGATCGGGGCGGAGAAACGGCTCGCCGCCGCCGATGAACAGGTTGTAGATTTCGTCCATCGAGGCCAGGGTTTTCTCGAACTCGGCCGGCGTGAAATCGCGGTTCGGCCTGGGGTTGAGTTGGTCCCAGTAGTAGCAGTGGATGCAGCGCTCATCGCATTTCGTCGTAACGTAAAGCGTGACGAACGGGGGCGTAATGCGCCTGCCGAAGGCCGTGCGCGCCTTGACGCCGAGGAAATGGCGCAAGAAACTTCTGCCTGAGGCGGGCTGCATCAAGGGGAAGGGCCGCGGCGCCTTTCCCCAACGATAGCAGGCGGCTCGCGAAGCGGTAAGGGGCGCTTGCGGCGCCTTCTCGACGCCAACGTCCTCATCTACGCCCGAGGCGCGAGAGCCAAAGGCGCGGCCGCGCGTCAAGCAATTCCCGTCCGTTGCGCCTCGTTTTCCGCACAGCCAAAACATTCGATTCGATAAATGTTTTGGATTGACACCGCTTGCGCCGGCGGACTTGCAAACCGCCCGTCCATGTTATATCGTTCATGGATGGTATGGGCGCATTAGCTTTGGCAACGCCGGCCGCGGACGCGGAGATCGATCTCGATCTTGCGCGGACGCTCCTGCGTCACATGGTCATGACGCGGGAGCTGGAAGACCGCATCGAGACCAAGCTCTACCGGCAGGGAAAAGTCGTCGGCGGCTGTTACACCGGGCGCGGTCAGGAAGCCATTTCGGTGGGCAGCGCGATACTTTCGCAGCCCGGCGACTGGCTGACGCCTTCGCACCGCGACATGGGCGCGCTGCTCATTCGCGGCATCACTCCGAAGGAAATCCTGGCGCAGTACATGGGCCGCGCCGGGGGGCTGACCGGCGGACGCGACGGCAACATGCACATGGGCTGCCCGCGGCGCCACTGCGTGCCGATCATTTCGTCGATCGGCGCCAGCGTTCCCGTCGCCGGCGGGCTGGCGCTGGCGATGAAGTACCGCGGCGAGCCGCACGTCGTCTTCAACTATTCCGGCGACGGCGCGACCAGCCGCGGTGATTGGCACGAGGGGATCAACATGGCTACGGTGATGCGCCTGCCCATCGTCTATCTGTGCAACAACAACCAGTACGCCTATTCGACTCCGCTCGACAGGCAGATGAACATCGACGACGTGGTTGAGCGGGCGCCGGGCTACGGCCTGCCGGCGGAGATCGTTCCCGGCAACGACGCGCTCGCGGTTTTCCGGGCGACGCAGCGCGCTTTGGAGCACGTGCGCGGCGGCGGCGGGCCGTACCTCATCGAGTGCAAGACGTTCCGCATGAGCGGGCATTCGGCGCACGACCGGGCCGAATACGTGCCCGGCGCGCTGCGCGAAGAGTGGTCGCGCAAAGACCCGATTCTGATGCTGCAGAAATACATGGTCGATCGGCAGTGGGCCACGGAACAGGACTTCAAGCAACTGCGCAAGGGCGTTCTCGACGAGATCGACGAGGCCGTCGCTTGGGCGCTCGAGCAGCCGTTCCCCGACCCGGCCTCGCTTGAGGACGGCGTTTACGAAAGCGCGCCGGCAGGCGGGCGGCTGCGCCCGGCGCGGTGAGCGCAGGCATGACGGAAACCACCTACGTCGAGGCGATCCGCGCCGGCATCTGGGAAGAGATGGAGCGCGACCCCAATGTTTTCGTCATGGGCGAGGACATTGCGGAATACGGCGGGGCGTTCAAGGTCACCGCGGGCATGTTGGAGCGTTTCGGCGAGAAGCGGGTAGTGGATACGCCGCTGTCGGAATCGGCCATCGTGGGCGCGGGAACGGGCGCGGCGATCCACGGGCTGCGGCCGGTGCTCGAAATGCAGTTCGCCGACTTCATGGCCTGCGGTTTCGATCAGATCACCAACTTCGCCGCCAAGTGCCGTTACCGCTGGGGCCAACAGATTCCGATGGTCATCCGCGCGCCGGCGGGCGGCAACATTCACGGCGGGCCGTTCCACTCGCAGAACGTCGAAATGCCGTACGTGCATACGCCGGGGCTGAAGGTCGTGCAGCCGGCCACCGCCTACGACGCCAAGGGACTGATCAAGGCGTCGATCCGCGACAACGACCCGGTGATTTTCCTGGAGCACAAGTACCTCTACCGCTCGGTCAAGGAGCGCCTGCCGTCCGAGGATTACACGGTTCCGTTGAGCAAGGCGAAGATACGGCGCGAGGGCGGCGACCTTTCGATCGTGACTTACGGCTGGATGGTCCACGTCGCGCTCGACGCGGCGGCGCAGCTTGCCGGCGAGGGAATCGATATCGAAGTGCTCGATTTGCGCACGCTGGCGCCGCTCGACCGCGAGGCGGTGCTGGAGACGGTGCGCAAGACCAGCAAGGTCATCTTCCTGCACGAGGACACCTTGACCGGCGGGCTGGGCGGGGAACTCGCCGGAATCGTCGGCGAGCATGCCTTCGACTACCTCGACGGCCCCATGATCCGCATCGCCGCGCCGGATACGCCGGTTCCCTTCAGCGAGACGCTGGAAAAGGAGTTCCTGCCCGGGCTCGACGACGTAATCGAGCAGGCGCGCAGCCTGCACGGCTACTGATTCCGGCGTTCGACGAATGCGTTGGTGATGCTTGCGACGTCGGGAGTCCCGGCGAGCGACATGTCATAGACCATCTCGGCGCGGAACAGATCGAGCGCTTTCTCGACCCCGGCCTGGCCGAAGGCCCCCAGCCCCCACAGATAGGGTCTGCCGATGCATACCGCGTCGGCGCCGACGGCCAGCGCCTTGAAAACGTCGGTGCCGCGCCGAAAGCCGCTGTCGATCAGGATCGGAATTTTCTTGCCGACGGCTTCGACGATATCGGGCAGCGATTCGATTGTCGAGAAGAGACTGTTGAGTTGCCGCCCGCCGTGGTTCGACACCCATACGCCGTCCATGCCCCGGCGCACGCACTCTTCGGCGTCCTCGGGCGTCTGCACGCCCTTGGGGATGAGCTTCATATCGGTCGTTTTGCGGATGCGGTCGATCAACTTCCAGTCGTAGCCCCGTTGAAACGTCTTGAGGCGCGAGACGTCGAGGCCGCGGAAGTTCGCCTTGCGGCCGATGGATTCGGGGAATTCGTAGCGGTGGCAGACATTGCAATCGACGCCGCTGGCGCGCTTGGCGAAGGCCAGCGTCTCGCGGTTGGAGTGCGTCGCCGTATCGACGGTCAGCGCAAGCAGAGGGCAGCCGGCGTCTTCGGCGCGCCGGATCAGCCCTTCGGTGACCGACCACTCGGGCGTGGGGTAGAGCTGGAACCACAACGGAAGTCCGTAAGCCTTGGCCACCTCGCCGACGGCCGTCGAAGACGTCGTTGAAAGGGTCATCTGGTGCCCCTTGGCGCCGGCTGCGCGGGCCGTCGCCAACTCTCCCTCGGCGTGGAACGCCCCCTGCGAGCCGGTGGGCGCGAGGAAGATCGGCGAGGGGTACTTGCGGCCGAACATTTCGATGGACATGTCGATCCGGCGGACGTCGTTGAACCGCCGCGGCCGGATGCGGAAACGGTTGAAGCCGTCGCGGTTGGCCTGGATGGTGGCGTCGTCGTCCGACCCGGTCATCAGGTAGCCCCAATGCTGCGGCGCGATATTTTTTTGCGCGGCGTCCCGCAGATCGAAGAGGTTAATCGCTTCGTCGGGGTTGCCGATGGTTTCCGGCGAGGCGTTTGCAGTCAGGGCGAGGAACAGGGGAGAACCCGTCAGGTGCTGCAGGAAACGGCGGCGGTGCATGGCTTGCGGCATTGCGCTACAGCTTAGCAAGCCGCGCGGCGCCGGCGGATGGGATCGGGGTATAATCATGCCCGGCGTGGGCGTCAGCCGCAGGGTATTTCTGAAATCCGCCGCCGCGCAGGCGGCGGGCGCGGCCTGGGCGCTTCCCGGCCCGCGCCCATGGCTCTTCGACGGGCCGCACCGCGAATGGCGGCACTACGGCGGCGACGCCGGGGCCTCGCGCTTTTCCCCGCTCGACGGCATCGACCGTTCCAACGTTGCCCGGTTGAAGCCCGCGTGGGTTCACCATACGGGCGACGCGATGCAGCGGCCGCAGACGACGATCGAATGCACGCCGATTGTGGTTGACGGCGTGATGTACGTCACCACCGCCCGGGTGAAGGTGCAGGCGCTCAAGGCGGCGACCGGGGAGTTGCTGTGGACTTTCGATCCCGCGGCCGGCGAACGCGGCGGACGCAGCGCCGGGGTCAACCGGGGCGTCTGCTACTGGCAGTCGGAAGACGGCTCGGAGAAGCGCATCTTCAGCACTTTCCGCAATCGGCTCTACAGCCTCGACGCCGCAACGGGAAAGCCCGACGCGGGGTTCGGCGGCGGCGGCGCGGTCGATCTCAACCGGGACATCGACCACGACATGACGGGCGTTTCCGTCAAATGCACCAGCCCGGCGGTGGCTTACAAGGATTTGGTTGTCGTTGGAGGCGGAGGCGGCGAAGGGCCGTATCCGCAAGCGCCCGGCCACATCCGCGCCTACGACGCCCTGAGCGGCAAGCGGCGCTGGATCTTTCACACGACGCCGCGGCCGGGGCAATTCGGTTATGAGACTTGGCCGCCGAACGCCTACAAGTACGTCGGCGGGACGAACAACTGGGCGGGCATGAGCCTCGACGCGGCGCGGGGCATCGTGTTCGCCGGAACCGGCTCGCCTGCGTTCGATTTCTACGGCGGCGATCGCATCGGCGCGAATCTCTTCGGCAACTGCGTGCTGGCCCTGAACGCCGAGACGGGAGAGCGCATCTGGCATTACCAGACGGTGCATCATGATGTCTGGGATTACGACCTGCCCGCGCAGCCGGCGCTGATCCGCATGACCCAGGGGGGACGCGCGTTCGACGCCGTGGCGCAATGCGCCAAGCAGGGTTTTCTGTTCTTTCTGCGCCGCGAGAACGGCGAGCCGGTCTGGCCGGTCGAGGAGCGCCCCATTCCGATGTCGGACGTTGGCGGCGAGCATCTCTGGCCGACCCAGCCGTTCCCGACCAAGCCCCCGCCTGTAAGCCGCCAAGGCTTTCATCAGCGCGATATCACCGACATATCGCCCGAGGCGCACGCGGCGGTTGCCGCCGTCTGGGACGCTACGGATTCGGGAGACCTGTTCACGCCGCCGAGCACCCGCGGCGCGCTGGTGCATCCGGGCTTCCGCGGCGGGCCGCTGTGGGGCGGCTGCTGCTGCAATCCGCACAACAACCGTTTGTTCGTCAGTTCCGACGAAACGACCAACCGCATCCAACTGGCCGCCGCGCCGGACGAGAAGTTCGACTACGCCTTGCCCGACCGCAGCGAGTTCGAAGACCTCGAGGGCTACCCGGCGATCAAGCCGCCGTGGGGCTACGTGACGGCCATCGACCTGGAGAGCGGCGAGTTCGCTTGGCGCGTGGTCAACGGCGAGTTCCCCGAGTTGACCGCGCGGGGCATTCCCAAGACTGGCTCGCCTTCTCACGGCGGGACGATCGCCACCGCCGGCGGACTGGTTTTCATGGCCGGCACGTTCGACAAGAAGTTCCGCGCGTTCGACCAGGATACGGGCGAGGTGCTGTGGTCAACCGAATTGACCGCGGGCGGCTTCGCCACGCCCTGCGCCTACGAGGCCGACGGCAGGCAGTTCGTCGTCATCGCCGCCGGCGGAGGCAAGGGCGATACGCGCTCCGGCGATGAGTTCATCGCTTTTTCGTTGGACGGTTGAGCGGCCGTTTTTCAGAAAGCGAACGGCGTCGGCGTAAAGCAAACGAAGAACGTCGCCGCAAGCAGCCAGCCGATTTTCCGGCGCAGCGGGTCGAGCGAGATCGCGTCGTTCATGGTCGGCGGATGCTTGATGCCGAGCGCGAACATCACAACGAGAAAGAACGCATAGTTGAGGCTGATCGTCAAGGTGACGAGCAGCAGCCCGCCGCAGGCCAGCTTGGCGTACAACAGGCTTCGCCGCCCGAAAACGGCGTAGCTGATATGCCCTCCGTCAAGCTGCCCGATGGGCAGCAGGTTGAGCGCGGTGACGAACAGCCCGACCCAACCGGCGAACCCGACGTTGTGCAGCAGCAAGATTTCGCCGGTCGCCGCGGGGCCGAAAACCGCGCGCTCGAAGAGTTGGAGCAGGAGCGGGTCTCCGAGGATCAGGCCGACTTGGTTTTCCGCCGCCGAGACGCGCTCGGAGAGCAGCACGCCGATGAAACTGAGCGGCGCGGCCAGGGCCATGCCGGCAAGCGGCCCGGCCGCGGCGATATCGAACAGCGCCCGGCGGTTGGGCACATAAGGCGACATGCGGATCACCGCGCCCATCGTGCCCATCAAGAAGGGCGCCGGGAGGAAGTAGGGCAGGCTGGCGGCGACCCCATGGCGCCGCGCCGCGAAGTAATGGCCGAACTCGTGCGCCGTCAGGATGCTCATCAAGCAGAGCGAATACAAGGGGCCGACCATGAAGGAAGTAGAAGCCGCCGTCAGGATGAACAGCAGGACGTGCAGCCAGACGCGCTGTTTCCGCGGGCGCAGCGGCGGTGCGGGCGGAGGGGCGTCCGCGCGCGGCCATTGCGGCAAGGGGGAACCGGGCTGAGGCGGTTGCAGTCCCGGCTGCGCTTCTTCCCGACGGCCGCTGTCGAAGGGAAACCGTTTGCGCATCACCTTGATTTTCCGCCGGCAGGCATGCGCTCGGCAGTCCCGCCCGCCGGCGGCGGGGCAGGGGACTGGAAGCGGCCGCTGCATTTTATGGTAGAACAGAGCGGCAATATCTTGTGTTATTCACAGGGGCGGATGTCCGGGCGCCGGATGCATCGCGATGGGCCGGCGGGGTCCTGCTGCGGACACTCTCGAATCTTTCGATACGCTGCGCCGCATACGGAAAGACCGCTTCGTCGAGGATTTGGACGAAGCGAGGGAGCGCGCGAAGAAGCTGCTGAAAACCTGAAAAATGCGCCCGGCCGGCTGCTCAGGCCGCCGCTCTAGCCGAGGCGTCCAAGGGCGTCAGCCAACCGTGCCGGTCGGCGATGCGTCCTTCGACGATGCCGAGGAATTCGCTCTGAATGCGTTCGGTAATCGGCCCCCGCTTGCCGATGCCGACGGCGATGCGGTCCACCGAACGGATCGGCGTGACCTCGGCCGCCGTGCCGGTGAAGAACAACTCGTCGGCGATATACAGCCATTCGCGCGGGATGGCCTGTTCCTTGACCGTGTAGCCGAGGTCGCCGGCGATCCTGATTACCGAGTCGCGGGTGATGCCGGGCAGCGCGGACGCGCCCAGCGGCGGCGTATAAATCCGCCCGTCGTGAATCAGGAAGATGTTTTCGCCGCTGCCTTCGGAAATGTAGCCCGAAGCATCGAGAGCGATGCCTTCGGTATAGCCGTTGAGGGTCGCTTCCATCTTGATCAGTTGCGAGTTCATGTAATTCGCCGCGACCTTGGCCATGGCGGGCAGGGTGTTGGGAGCGATACGGGACCACGAGGAAATGCAAACGTCCACGCCCTGCTTGAGCGCCTCGGCGCCCAGATATTTGCCCCATTCCCAGCAAGCGACATAGATTTCAATCGGGTTCGACAGCGACAGCACGCCGACTTCGCCGTAGCCGCGGAAAGCCACCGGCCGGATATAGCAGGCGCTCAACCCGTTTTCGCTGACGGTGCTGCGGCAAGCTGCGGCGATTTGCTCCGGCGAGAAACCGAGCGGGTCCATGCGGTAGATCTTGGCCGAGTCGAACATGCGGCGCACATGGTCGGCAAGCCGAAAAATCGCCGCGCCCCGGGTGGTTGCGTAGCAGCGGATTCCCTCGAAAACGCTGGTGCCGTAGTGCAGGGCGTGCGCGAGCACGTGGATTTTGGCCTCGTCCCAAGCAATGAACTTCCCGTTGTGCCAGATTTTTTCCGTCGCCTGGATCATAGCCGTTATAAAACCCCTTTATGCCAGCATACCACTCCAGCACCGCTCAACCGGCAAATGCGCCCGAACGGGGGGCCGCCCTCAGCGCTTGCGGACGAACACCAGGACGACCGCGGCGATTCCCAGCGCGAATTTCGTCATATCGAGGCCCGTATAGGCATGGTGCAGCGTCCAGAACATTTCGCGCGCGGCGGCCTGTTCGCCCTCTTGGGCGAAATCGAGCAGGCGTCCCAGCCGGACCGTTTCCGGAACCGCGTAGAGCTGCAGGAAAAGCGCCAACGCGGCCATCGCGCCGACCGCGGCGAGCACGAGCCGCCGCCGCAGCCTCCAGGCGAAGAAGACCGCCGGCGCGGCGAGCGCGAGTTGCGCCCAGCCCCAGCCGTTGAAAAAGAGGCGGTTGACTTCGGAGGCCTGATAGCGCGCCGCGGCGCGCGCATTTTCGGGCGAAAGACCCTCGACCGCCGCGCGGAAGCCCGGGTTTTCGCTTGCGGCCAGCGCGTTGGCGACGGTGAAATTCTGAATGGCGACCTGCCACATGAAGACGGTCGCGCCGCACCAGACGCCGAGCAGGAAAACGAGCGGCAGGGCGGAGCGCTTCATTGTTGCGGAGCGACGTACTCGGGCGGGGGCGCCGCGCCTTCGCCGAAAAAGAAGGCGTCCATCTGCTGCATGATGAGCTCTTGCGCTTCGAGAGTCGCCGGATTGAGCCTGTACTCGTTGATGACCATCTTGAGATGCTCGGCCCACTGCGTCCAGGCGAGTTGCGAGACGTTGTCGTAGATTTTCCGCCCCAATTCGTTGTCGAAGGGAACTTCGTCGAGCCCCGGCAGCGTTCGTTTCAGCTTGGCGCAGTAAACCGTTCTCTCAGCCATAAGCCTAGTTTAGAAGATTGGCGCGCCCAAAACGGGCGCGGGTCTATGCGGCCAGCATGGCGTTCAGCCGCTGCTCCCACTCGTCTTCATCGACGATCTCGAAGCGCATGACCTTGCCGCGCATGGCCGGCACGAAATCCGCCCAGTCCGTTTTCCGGGCGTGATCGGAACAGATATCGAAAACCGACCGCTTGTATTCGGTATCCGCCGATTGCTTGAGGTGGAGTCCCTTGGTTTCCACGACGAAAACGCGGTGGTAGGGGTCGCCCGCGCCCGGTTCGTCCGGCCGCAGCGTAAAGATGAAGTCCGCGTAGATGCGGCTGCGCTTCCAGCCCTGCACGTAGTAGTCCTTGCGCGCGCGGTTGCGGTACCAGAAAAACAGCCGCTCCTGCCGGTCGAGATAGGTCGCAACCTTGTTCTCCAGTCCGTTGAGGTCGTCCTCGTGGGTCCGCTCGAACAGGTTGAGCAGGTACTGGCCGCCGTCCTCGCGGTTGGCCTGTTTCCCTGATTGCGCGGCCTCGATCTTGCGCGGCAGGCGGTTGCGCTGCAAGTCGTCGGCCACAACGAGAAAGCGCAGCGTTCCATCGCCCAGAAGTTGCTCGAACACCTGCCGCGACAGCCTGTCGCGCTCCGCCTGCAAGCGTTCGCGCAGCCTGCCGAGAACGAACATGAAGTTCGCGGCTACCTGTTCGCGCGGGTATTTTTTCAGCAGCGCGCCGAATACCCGCCGGGCGGCCTCGGCGCCGCGCCACGGATTGGGCATGGCGTCGAGCAAGTGGCCGGCGGCGAAGTAGTAGTCGATCTCGGTTTCGGCGGCCCGGGCGGATTCAATCTCTTCCTGGGGAAAGCCCCCGTCCAGTCCGGCGCGCAGTTCGGAATCCCGCCGCCCTTCGGTGCTGAGCGTCAGATCGCATAACTCGTCGATGTCCGCTTCGTCCCACGGCACGCGCGACAGGATATCCGCCTCGTAATGCACCAGACGCCATTTCCCCCCGTCGCGGATCATGAACGCCGGCAGCACGAGGTTGCGCGCCGCCTTGCGAAACTTTTCGCGCTGCTTGAAAATTCGGGTTCCAGGACGTTCCCCCGGCTCCTCGCCGTCGGCGGTAATTTTGCCTTCCATGCCGTGCAGGCCTTCCAGCCCGAATCCCTTGCGCACCTCCGCCAGCAAATCGGCGCCGCGGCGTTGAAAGCAGAAGACGTAGCTTTCGTCCAACGAATGCACGCCGGTTTTCCGCGCGTAGGGCTGCCGCAGGATGCGCCCGACGAGTTGCGTCAGCGCGCTTTTCGACGCCGGGTTCGTCAGGATCGTCAGGACGTAGGCGAACGAGCAGTCCCAGCCCTCTTGCAGCGCCTGTTTCGTGATGATGAAGCGGATGGGGCAATCGCGCGACAGCAGACCGCCAGCCTCGTCCACGTCTTTCAATTCGTCCCGTTGGCTCGTCTTGACCGCGATATGCTCCGCGCGGATTTCAGGATGCCGCAGCAGGTAGTCGCGAACGTCGGCGGCGTGGACCACGCCCGGCCGCCGCTGATCCCTGCCCGTGCGCTCCACCTGGATCAGGCAGATGGGGCGGATGTATTCGCCGGTTTCCGCCCCGTATGCGCGCGCCTCTTTTTCAAGCTGCTTGCGGTGTTCGACGGAAGCGAGCAGCGTGTCGCGCCAACTCGCGGAGGCGCTGTTCCTGATATGCAGGTCGAGCTTGATCATCTCTTCCGCGTGCAATTCGCGGCCGCTGATGCTGACCAGTACGTTCGCCTCTTTGGGCGGCGTCGCCGACAACTCGACGATCATGCACGGGTTGAACCCCTCCAGCGTCTCTTTGGCCTTGCGGCTGTAGGCCTTGTGCCCCTCGTCGAGGACGATCAACGGCCGCAGCAGGCGCAGCGTATTGCCCAGGGACGTCTTGGCGTGGCGGCCCCAGGCGCCGTTCTCCCGCTCGAACGCGTCGAGATTGGGTATTTCAGCGAGCAGTTTCTTGTGCGCCGCCGCGTTGTCGTCCGCCGGAAAGAAACTGTCGAAGCCGCCGCTGTCGCGAAACATGCGCAATTGCGCCTTGGTTTCGCGATTGGCCGAAGGCAGCATCAGCAGCAGTACGCACAGTCTTTCGGCAACGTCCCGCGGGCCGAAGCCGCTGGTTTTTTCCAGCACCAGAGTCCGCCCCGCCGAGGCCAGATCGAGTTGTTGGCGGTAGGGATGATCGCGGTCTTTCAGCGCTTGCAGCGTCTGGTTGTAGATCTGCGTGGTCGGCACGACCCACAGCGCCAGCCCCGTTTGCCGCCTTCTGTAGTGCGCATTGACCAAGTCGATCGCTTTCACCGCAAGCAGCGTCTTGCCGCCGCCGGTGGGGATTTTCAGGCAGAACGACGGCAGCCGCTCGCCGAGCCCGTTGCGGCGCGGCGCCGCCAGAGGCAGGGAAACCGTTTTCCGCCATGCCTTGCCCACCCAGTCGAAATCGATCTCCGCCAGATCCGCATCCGAATCGAGCATCTGCGCCTTTTCGCGCCATTTGGAGAGCTCGAGCAGGAACGCCTTGACGGTTTCCAACGCGCGCGTCTGATACTCCTTGAGAATCATTGGTCCAACTTCTCGACCGTTTCGTAAATCTGAAACGGCAATTGCTGAAAAGTAATGCCGTAGCGGTGCAGAAACTCCCGGTCGATGTATTTGGTGGGCGCGAAGACCAATTTCTTGCGCTTGCCGGGAAGCGCCTCGGCTTCGCGCAGCGTCAGCGCCATGTTCTTGAGTTTTTCGACGTCGGGTTCGTAAATCAGGAACACGTCGTAAAGCCGGCTGCCGCCGATGAACCACGACGATTTGTCGATCTTTTCCGGCTCGAATTCTTCGCCCGTAGCTGTGAAGAAGATGTAGCCGGCCAGCTTCTCGTAGCTGGGCAGCTTCGCCGGGTCGAGCAGCGATTCCTGACGCATCGGCCGGCCCAGCTTGAAGTAGCTGAACGCGCCGCCCAACCCGGCCTTGAGCGCCGCGTCCTTCGCCGCGGGGACGCCGCGCATGACGCGCCGCACCCGTTCGGCGGTGATCGAATCGACGTAATCCTCGCACTCGATCAATACGAAACGGCGGTTGCCGCCGTCCTCCTTGTTCAGCGCCAGCACGGCCTGCGCGGTCGTGCCCGAACCGGCGAAGGAATCGAGAACGATGGAATCTTTGTCGGTGGCTATTTGGAGAATGCGTTTGATGAGCGAAGAAGGCTTTGGCGTAATAAAAACATTTTCGGATGCTTCGAAATCCAGAATCGACAGAATTTCGCGTTTGGAATCCTGTGTATGTCCTACTTCCTTATAGCCCCACAGAGTCTGTGGAACGCGCCCCTGTTTTACTTCGGAGAGGAAAATTTTAGGAGCCGGCACATTGTTTCCGTTTTCTCCCCACCAAATACGCCCATCTGCGTCAAGCTCGACAAGCCGCTCTTTCGAGACTCTCCAATACGATCCCTTTGGCGGGCCGTCAATGACGCGGCCGCTTGGGCATGTAATGGGATATGTGCCTTTGCTATATGGATTTCTCGCGGCAAGATTATTGGGGCGCCAAGGGCCGCGAGGATCATTGTCCGGGTTTCGATAAACTGCATCCTGAGTCTCTGTTCGCGCCAATAGATTCGGTTGCCACTTCTCTCGATTGCGGGCATAAACTACGATAAAGTCATGATCTTCTGAAAAATATCTGGCCGAACTTTTCGGGGAATATACCTTTTCCCAAACCACCGTCGCCACGAAATTCTCTTCCCCGAACACCTCATCCATGAGGCAGCGGAGCCGATGAACCTCGTTATCGTCGATGGAGACGAAAATTGCGCCGTCGTCGCGCAGAAGCTCACGCAGCAGCTTCAGGCGGGGCAGCATCATGCAGCACCATTTGTCATGCCGGGTCAGGTCTTCGCGGTCCACGACCTTGCCCAGCCAGTCTTGCATCATGGGCGAGGTGACGTTGTCGTTGTAGGCCCAGCCTTCGTTGCCGGTGTTGTAGGGCGGGTCGATATAGATGCACTTGACCTTGCCGTGGCAGGTGGGCTGCAGCGCCTTGAGCGCGGCCAGATTGTCGCCTTCGACGATCAGGTTGTCGTGCAGGCTCGCCTTCTTGCTCAGCCCCTTGGCGCGAACCGGCCGCAACTCGTGAAACGGAACCCCCAAGTGGAGATTCTCCACGAACACCTTCCCCTTGAAGCGCAACGAAGGCATATCAGCTTCCCGCCCGGCCCGCGAACGCCGGGGCAGGCCGGCGGCGCGGCGCCGCTGCGGTCAGGATATCAGGCGTTCCGGGCCGCATCTACAACTCCATCAGGGCGTCGATGTCTTCCGCGCGGGGCTCTTCGGGCGTCAGCAGGGAGACGCCGACGAAGACCGCGGTCGCCGCCAGCAGCGAAACCGCGCCGACGGCGATGCCGTGCGGCAGCGCGTAGATGCCGTTTCTGGCGGCAAGCTCCAAGGCGAAGTTGAGCACGATGCCGGTTGCGATCGAGGCGGAGCAGCCGGCGCCCGCGGCGCGCTTCCAGTTCATCCCTATGGCGACGCTGGGCACGATGGCGGCGGCGAACGTGCCCCAGCCGAACGTTCCCAGCAGGGCGATCAGGTTTTCCATGTAGAGCGCGAAAACCGCCGAAAGCACGAGCAGCGCTCCGGTGGCGGCCCGCGACCAGAAAAGCTCGTTGCGCAGAGGCCGGCCGCGCAGCGCCTTGGGAATGTCGCGGACGACGGCCGCCGCGCCCAGGTTCAGAAAGGAATCCGCGGTGGACATAATGGCCGCCAACAGCCCGGCGAACACCAGGCCAGCCAGCAGTTCCGGCGTATAGTTCAACAGGAACAGCGGGGCCGCCAAGTCGGGGTCTTCCAGCGCCGGCTGCGCGCCGCTCTCGACCAGCGCGCGCATGGTCAGGCCGATGCTCATCCACAGCAGGGCCAGCACCAGATAGGCGGCGCCGGTGGCCAAGGCGCTCCATTTCAATTGCCGGACGTCTTTGAGCATCATCATTTTCGTGATCGCATGAGGCTGGCCGACCGCGCCCGCGCCGAAAAGCAACAGCCAGCTTAGCGACGCGACCGCCCCGCGCGTTCCCCAAGGGCCGATGTATTCGGGGTCCATCGCCCAGAGCGTTGCGCTGATCGCCGTCATGCCGCCGCCCACTTTCAGGCATTGCAGCAGCACGGCGACGGAAACGAACAGCATCAGGATGCCCTGAAACAGATCGGTATAGACCCCGGCGACGATGCCGCCGGCGATCGAATAGAAGGCCAGCACGCCGAGGCCGATCGCCAGCGCGGGAATCAACTCGATGCCCAGCACGGCGCGCAGCACCATGCCCACGGCCAGAATCTGCGTGCCGAGGTAGCCCAGCACGCCCAGCGCGATGGCGGCGCCCATCATCAGCGGCGGCAGGCGGCCTCCGTAACGGGCGGCCACCGCGTCGGGGATGGTCAGAACGTCGCGCGCCTCGGCCAGCATCCGCAGCCGCTTGCCGACCAGCAGAAAGGCCAGCGGCAGGCTGAACGAGGCCACGAACACCATCCACAGCGAGCTGCTGCCGGACTGGTACACCAGACCGGGGCCGCCGACGAAGCCGAAGCCGCTCATCACGCTCGAAATCGTGGCGATGACCACCACCAGCGGGCCGAGCGATTTTCCGGCCAGGAAGAAATCGGAGGACGTGCGCGTCCGGCGCATGGCCCAGAAGCCGATGCCGAAACAACTCGCCAGATAGGCGGCGACGCACAGAACGATCAGCGGGGAATCGGCCAGAGGCATGGCGCCGGGGGCTACTTCCGCGGGCCGAAGCGGTCGAGAAAGGCTTTTCGCCGCTCTTCGGGAAGGATTTCCTTGTCGAATGTGAAGGCGTAGAGCAGGCCCAGAGACAGTCCCAGCGGGCCGACGCCATAGACCAGCACCGCGGTTCCGGGCGGGAAGCCGGCAAAGGGAACAAGCGGTCCGCCGGGGGCGTGCAGGGCGTGGCTCAGGAAAAGCAGCAAGCAGAAAACGGCGCCGAAACAGGAGACGGCGGCGATAGTGCGCCGCGATGCGCGCGCGCCGCAGCCCAGCGCCGCCAGCAGCGCGATGAGGACTACTGCGCACCAACCGAAAAGCAGGCTGCGGCCGGCGAGTCCGAGCGCCAAGCCCGCGGCGGACAGCGCGGCGCAGGCGGCCGGCAGCCGGTTCCCGCTCACTTCCAGGGTTCCTCGCGGCTCTCGAGCACGGGGTAAACGTCCCGGTAGGCTTCGATCATGCGCTCTTCCCAATAGGCGGGGCCGGCCGGGTCTTCCGGTTCGGCGCCGCGGTCGCCGGTTTGCCGCATCCACAGATCAAGCACGGAGGCCATCTTCGTCAGCGTTTCCTGATGTTCGGGGGAATCGGCCAGGTTATGCAGTTCGTCGGGGTCGGCTGCGGTGTCGTAGAGTTCTTCGGGCGGGCGCGTTTTGGCCAGGAACGGATACTGCTCGGCGGAGATTTCGCCGGCTTTCTCCAGGCGCAGCATTTGCCGCCAGATCGGGTACGAAACCTCCTTGTAGCGGTTGAGCTGCATGTACGGGCGGTCGGGATGGAAGTTGCGGATATATTTGAAGCGCTTGCCGCGCACCGCCCGGATGCGGTCAACGGTCTCGTCGCAGCGGTCGCGGGCGGCGAAGACGTATTCGCGATCGGGCATTTTGCCCTCGCCCAGAAACACTCTGCCTTGCACGTGTTCGGGTACGGGGATGCCCGCCAACGAGAGCGACGTTGCCGAGACATCGATCGAACTGACCAGCTCATCGCGCACGCTGCCGGGCTCCAGGCCGCCCGGCCAACGGACGATCAAGGGGATTTTGATGCCGCCGTCGTAGAGGAACTGCTTGCAGCGGGGCATGGGACGGCCGTGGTCGCCGAAGAAAAACACGATCGTGTTGTCGGCCAGGCCGTCTTCGTCGATGCGGTCGAGCGTCTTGCCCACCTTTTCGTCCAGCAGCCTGACCGCGTCGATGTAGCCCGCCCAGTCGCGGCGCGAAATCTCGTCGTTCGGGTAAAAGGCCGGGGGAGCCGCCTTGTCCGGGTCGGTTTTCGTCTCCAGCCGATCGGTAAACGCCCAGACGTCGGGAGGCCGCCCGCGGTGCGGCTCGAAAATGTTGACCTGCGCGTAGAAGGGCTGCCCTTCCGCCCGTGCGCGCCAGTCCGTCCCGTCGAACGGCTTTTCACAGGTGAAGTTGTAGTCGGTCTTGTTGCGTCCGCCGAGTCCGCTTTCGTGGTCGTTGACGGTGTAGTATCCGGCTTGCCGGAAGTAGTCGGGAATGATGCCGACCGGCGCCGGCAGGGCGTAGCCGTCCCGGCGGTGGCTGCGGTGGCGGTGGGCGCCGATCGAGGTCTGATGCATGCCGGTGATCAACGCCGAGCGCGAAGGCGAGCACACCGGACAGGTGACGTAGGCGTTGGTGAACCGCGCCCCTTCGCGCGCCAGGCGGTCGATGTTGGGGGTAGCGGCCTCGGTCGAGCCGTAGCAGCCGAGATCGGGCGAAAGATCGTCGGCAATGATCCAGACGATGTTCCACGGCGGCCCTGCGCGCGTTCCGTCGGACGGCGCGCAAGAGGCCAGCGCGGCCGCCGCCGGAGCATAGCCCAGAAAATCGCGCCGATGCATGGATGAGTTCGCGTTCGTCATGCCGCAATACGCCGCGCGGCGGGCGGGGAAAGGGGCCGCCCGCCTCAGCGCGTCTTCATATTGTAGAGAAACGTGAACTGCAAGCGGATATCGCTGCCCGTAAACTCGTCCGGCAGCGGCGGGAAGGGGTTGGAAGCGCTGATGCCGGCAACCGCGGCGCGGTCGAGAGGCGGCGCGCCCGAGGGGCCGGCGATGACCAGTTTCGGCACCGAACCGTTGCGGGCGACCGAGAACTGAATCAGCACCCGCCCGCGCGACATGCCCAGGCGCGCGCTCTCGGGGATCACCGCGAACCAGTTGCGGCGCACCGCTCCGAGCACCTGCATCAGATAGGGCCGAAAATCGACGCCCTTGGGGTCGCTGAGCAATTCCAGCCGGCTGCCCGAGTTCGAGGGGGACGGCGGCGCGTAGCCCCCGGCGGCAGCGCTGCCGCTGCCGTCGCCGACCGCCTGCCTGCCGCCGCCGCGCTGCATGTTGGTAATCGCTCCGGCGATGACCTGATCCGGCCGCGGGGTCAACTCGATGCTGCCGAGCTGCGTTTTGCCGGCGTTTCCCGGCATCATCGCCTTGGGGTCTTCGAGTTGCAGCTTCGGTTTCTTTGCGGCCGGCGCCTTGGGCATGGGCAGTTCGCGGGGGCTGCGCGCCTGCGCCAGCTCCCGGCCGCGCTGGAATCGATCGGGCGCCGGACTGCGCGCCGCGGGCGGCGGCGTTTCTTCGGCGGGTTTTTCCGGCTCGACGGCCGGCGGCTCGGGCTCCGGCTCGGGTTGCGGCGGTTGGGGCGGCTCGATCGGCTGCAGGGTCTCCGCCGCCGGCTCGGGTTCCGGCGCCGGCGGGTCATCGCTTTCGACCGGCGCGGGCGGAGCGGGAAGCGGCGGCGCGCGCAGCCCCTTGAATCCGCCGTCTCCCTCGCCTTCGATTGCAGTTTGCTCGATCAGTTCGGCCAACTCGGCGGAAGACGGCGTGGTCAATACGATGTTGGAGTATTCCCGCCGCTCCGTCGGCTCGGCGGGTTCGAGCGGCTTGCCGGGGGGCAGCGTCAGCAACAGCAGCGCCAAGCCGTGCGCCGCCGCCGAGGCCGCTTGCGCCTGCCGCCGCCGCGGCGCATCGCGCCCCCAGGCGGTTTCCAGCCTGAGCGGCGTTTCGCGGTCGGCGGGCCATACCCCGCTTCCCGCGTTCTCTCGATAACGCGCGAACGGGTCGAAATGTTGCGTCAGAAAGGTCGGCGGCGGCGTGTCCGAGGGGCCGATGGCGGACTTTCCGGCGTATTGTTCGAGCCAATCCCCGCGGAGCTTGGAGTAGTCGGCGAGCAAGAGCCGCAAAGGCCGCGGGTCGGGCGCAAGACGGGCGTTGCCGGCGGCGCGCACACGGGCGGCCACGCTCTCGGCATAGTCCTCGAGCAGAAGAAAAACTTCGCCTTGCGGCTCTTGCTTCACTTAGCGGCGCGCCGCGACCGCGGCCGCTATCGTTTCGGCGTGGCGGTCGATGGCCTCCCTTATTCTAAGTGCGAGTTCGAGCGCCTTCCGCGCTTCGGCGCCGCCCACGCGGGGACGCGAGCGGTTTCTGACGGCGGCCAGAAAGGAACGGAGTTGCCGTTCCAGCGGTTCGCCCTCGCCGGCGGCCAAGCGATCGAAGCGCAGCCCGCCCTTGTCGTCCATTCCGATGCGAACGCCCTCGCGCCGCGCATAGTCAACCGAGACGTATTGGCGCGGCTGGAAGAAACGCAGCTTGCGGATTTTTTCCGTCGATATGCGGCTGGCGGTCAGGTTGGCCACGCATCCGTTTGCGAAGACGATGCGCACACTGGCGATATCGGCCTGCGTGGAAACGACCGGCAGGCCGCAAGCCTCGATGCGCTCGACGGGCGAATCGACCAGCGCGAGCAGGATGTCGAGATCGTGAATCATCAGGTCGAGAACGACATCGGTATCCAGGCTGCGCGGACTGAACGGGCTCATGCGGTGGACTTCGAAGAACAACGGCAGAACCGCCGTTTCCGCCGCGGCTTCGACGATCGGATTGAAGCGTTCGAGGTGGCCGACCTGCAGGATGCGTCCGTTGGCCTCGGCGGCTGCGATGAGCGCGTCGGCGGCTGCCAGGTCCGCGGCGATGGGCTTTTCGACCAGCACGTCGATTCCCGCTTCGAGCAGGGAGGCGCCGATGCCGCCGTGGGCCGCGGTGGGCGCGGCCAAGCTGACGGCCCGCACGCGGCCGGCGAGGTCCGCCGGGTCAGCGAGCGCCGCGCAGCCGAACTCCGCCGCCGTTTTTCGCGCGCGTTCCGCGTCGGCGTCCACCACGGCGGCGAGCTCGGCTTCGGCCATGCCCGCATAGACGCGGGCGTGCTGCCTGCCGAAGGCTCCGACGCCGACAACGGCTACCGGAAGGGGGGGCATGCCGTTTACGGCCTCAAGTCGTAGGACGCCATCTCGGTCTGGTTGCGCACGATCAGGCGTCCGTCGGCCATGGCCGGCACGTTCCAGGTTTTGCCGTTCAGCGCCTCGAACTTCGCGATCTCGCGGTGGGCTTCCGGCGTGGCTTCGACCAGCGCCAGGTCGCCTTGCTCGCTGATGACGATCAGCCGGCCGGAGGCGTAGAGCAATTGGCCGAAACGGTAGCGGCCGCCTTTCCACAGCCGTTCGCCCGTCCAGACATCGACGGCGGCCAGAATGCCCTCGTCCAGCCCGTAAACGACGCCGTCAACCAGCACCGAGGGGTTGAACTTGTTTTTCATGCTGCGGCTGAACCAGACCTCGCGGGCCGAAAACCGCTCTCCCTCGGCTTCGATTTTGAGCAGCGTTGCGCCGTGGCCGTAGCCGGCGGACAGGAAAACGTGCTCGCCGTCAACGATCAGCGGCTGCGAGCAGTTCGCGTCGTAGGATGTTTCCCACTCGTGTTCCCACAGCAGCGAGCCGTCGGCGACGTCCGCGCCGAAGATGCGCAAGCCGCTGACGATGACCAGTTGCCGCCGTCCGGCGAGGGTCGCCTCTTGCGGCGACGTGTAGGCTTGATTGTCGTCCTGCGCCGTCCAGCGGATTGCCCCGCTGCCGCGGTCGTAGGCGATGATCGATTTGCCGGAACGCCCGCCCGGCAGGGTCACCACGAAATCATCGACGATGAGCGGCGCCGCCGCCATGCCCCAGGTCAGATTGTCGGCGCCGGCGTCTGACAGGATGTTGCGGCTCCAGACGACGTTTCCGTTTTCGGCGTCGAGGCAGTAGAGATCGCCCGCCGCGCCGAGCGCGTAGATTTTGCCGTCGCGCCAAGTAGGCGTCGCGCGCGGGCCGTCGCCGCCCATCGATTCGGAAAATCGCGCCGTCCAGGCTCGCTCCCAAACCTGCCGCCCGGTTTCGAAATCGTAAGCCGCAACGACTTCCTTGCTGCGGCGCTGTTCGATCGTATAGATCTTGCCTTCGGCGATGGACATGGAGGCGTAGCCTCCGCCGATTTTTTGGCGCCAGAGCTCGGGCGGCCCTTCGGCGGGCCAATCGACGGCGATCGGCTGCTGATCGTAAATGCCCGCCCGGCCCGGCCCGCGGTATTCGGTCCAGTAGTTCGCGGGCGGCGCGGCGTCGGCGGCTGCCGGCTCGGCGATTTCCTCGGCGGGCTTTGCCGCGGCGGCGGGCGCGGCGCTTGGCGCGGGCGCGGAAGGCGCGGCGGCGTTTTGCGCTCGGTCGGCCTCGATGGCGGTGTAGTGCGCTTCGCTTTCCGGCCGCTCGAACACCGGATAGAGGCCGGAGCCGCTCAGGGTGATCCTGTAGCCGAGGGCTTTGACGGCGAGGATGCCGACGGCCGGCGCGCCGATCGCGGCAAGCAGGCAGGTCAGAAGTATGCGGCGGCGGGATCGTTTCACGGTCATTCTTCTATTGTGACGGTTCGCCGCCTTATGCCGCGCGCGGAATTTCAGCGCGCGAAACGCTGGGCGATCGGAAACCGCCGTCCGATGCCGAATGCCTTCGACGTGACGCGCAAGCCGGGAGCCGCCTGCTGCCGCTTGTATTCGTTGCGGTCAACCTTGCGCGTCACGTCGGTCACGAGCTCGAGCGGCAGGTCGAGTTGCTCGACGATCTTCGCCGCTTCGCAATTTTCTTCCACGTAAAGCTGCAGGATCGGATCGAGGATTTCATACGGCGGCAGCGAATCGGTATCCTTCTGGTCGGGGCGCAACTCGGCCGATGGGGGCTTCGTCAGCACGGAGTCCGAAATCGCTCCGGGACGCCTCTTGTTGGCAATACGCGCCAAGCGGTAAACCAGGGTCTTGGGCACGTCGCTGATCACCGCCAGCCCCCCGCACATGTCGCCGTAGAGCGTACAGTAGCCGACCGCCAACTCGCTTTTGTTTCCGGTGGTCAGCACCAGGCCGCCGAATTTGTTGGAAAGGGTCATCAGCGTATTCCCGCGCAGGCGGGCTTGCAGATTTTCTTCGGCGATGTTCGGCTCGGTTCCTCGGAACAACTCCGCGAGCATCGACTCGAAGCCGCGGCAGGCGCCGTTGATATCGAGCGTCTCGAAGCGAATGCCCAGCGCCTCGGCGGTATGCCGCGCGTCGATTACGCTGCCCGCCGAGGAATAAGGGCCGGGCATGGCCACCCCCGTTACGTTCTCGGCGCCGATCGCATCCGCCGCGATGACAACGGTCAGGGCCGAGTCGATGCCGCCGCTGAGCCCGACGATCGCCTTGTCGAATCCGCATTTCCGAACGTAATCGCGGCAGCCGAGCACGAGCGCGTCGTAAACGGCTTCGTGCTCGTCCGCGGAGTCCGCCGCGGTCCGCGGTCCGCCGCGGACGCCGTCCGCTTGTCCCGGCTCGCCGATTTCCCAGAAAACGAGGTCTTCCTCGAAGGAATGCGCCCGGGCGATCAGGCCGCCCGCCGCATCGACGGCGAAGCTCGACCCGTCGAAGACCAAGTGGTCGTTGCCGCCGACCTGGTTGACCATTGCCGCCGGAACGCCGTGCCGCCGCGCCGCGGCGCGGATCATCTCCAGACGCAGCCCGCGCTTGCGCATGTGATACGGCGAGGCGGAAATGTTGATCAGCAGGTCGATTCCCTTGGCGGCGAGTTCCTCGACCGGGTCGCGGGCGTACAAGGGGCGCTCCCAGAACTGCTTGTCGTTCCAGGCGTCCTCGCAGATCGTGATGCCGGCGCGCAGCCCCCCGATCGTGCATACGGACTGCTGCGCTGCGGGCGCGAAATGGCGCTGTTCGTCGAACACGTCGTAGGTCGGGAGCAGCATTTTCTGCTGACGGAAGACGACCTCGCCGCCGGCCAGATAGGCCGCGAAATTGCCGGCTTGCCCGGCGCCGGAAGCCGTGTCGATCCCGGCATAGCCCACGATCAGGCCGGCGCCGAGGTTGCGCGTCATCTCCGCCAAGCGCTGCAAATGCTCTTCGCCGTCTTGCAGAAAAGCGCGTACGTTCACGAGGTCGCGCGGGGGATACCCGCTCAGGCACAACTCGGGAAAAATGACCAGGTCCGCGCCTTGCGCGTCGGCCCGCCGGGCGAAATCGAAAACGCGGGCCGTATTGCCCCGGATGTCTCCCACGGTGGGGTTGATCTGCGCCAAAGCCGGCTTCATGGGCTTCGTTCTTCGAGTTTAACCGCCTCGCGGCGCCGCGCCGCTTGCGCCCGGGTGAATCGCGACGGGAAACCGCGGCGCGGGCCGTTCAGGGGTTCGACGCCCGTTCCCGCTCGCCGGCGTATTCGCGCGTTTCGCGCATCGAAACCTTCAACGGCTCTTTCGGCGGCTGCAGGATTTCCAATGCGATATCGGCGGAAGACTTGCGGGACACGATAAAGAGAGTGTCCGGTTCGAGCACGATTTCGCCCGAGCCCTCGACCGCCGCCGCCGCGTAGTTCGCGGGCAGCGGCGCCTTGACGTTCTTCGCCGCCGCCAGCAGGGCGTCCGCATCGACCGCGGCATGCGCCGCGGCCAACT
Source organism: Bryobacterales bacterium (assembly GCA_965242705.1). Classification (GTDB taxonomy): domain Bacteria; phylum Acidobacteriota; class Terriglobia; order Bryobacterales; family UBA6623; genus CATQHP01. The sequence continues at coordinate 1,630 of OZ251486.1, read as the reverse complement.
TTTCCGCGTCGCTGCCGAAAGTCTGCCGCAGTTCCAGCCGCCCGTCATCTTGCCGGCGCGCCTCGGTGACGACGTACAACGGAATCGTCCCGCCGTAGGGCAGGGCATAAGTCTTTGCCGAAGCCTGAGCTTCTCCGGGAATGAACGTCCGGCCAATCATATCTTCGTAGCGTTCCCGATATTGCGCCTCGTCCCGAAGACGGATCGAACGGTAGTCCAGCAGCGGCGCCATCGCTTGCGAAATGGCCGGAGGGAATTTCGCTTTCAGCGCATCGGCCAGTTTTTCGTAACCCGTGACGGAAAGCAGCCTGCCGTCGGCGTCGAGGCGGTAGGTCAACTCGATATCTTCCATTGCCGTGAACAGCGGGCTGGCTATGGGGTGGCCTTCATGCTCGAAGCGGGACAACAGGACGGTAACGGCATTCTCGAAACCCTCTTCCGTCCGATGCGCGGCGACCCTCGACTTCGTCTTGCCGACATCGGTTTTCGGTTTCTTGCCGCCCACGGAGGTGGTTCGCGTGACGGTGCTCGCGGCAATGAACGCTTCCCCGTCAACCGGCGCATAGCGCACCTCGACGGGTTCGGCCGCAAGCGCCGCGGCCGCAAATGCAGGGAAGAGCAAAATCGCTTTGCTACGCACGGTTTCGAGCGAGGCCAAGCAGCCGCCGCGCAGCAAGGCCGTTTTCGACGCGAGGCGATCGAGCATGGATTGGAGGCTGGAACGCATGATCATCCATACCAAAATCGCAGATCAGACGCACAAAAGACAAAGCCGCGGAATGAGGTGTTGATCCCATGGGATATTCCGCGCGGTAGAACGTCCCGCCCGACTCCGCCGCCAATTGCCCGAAGGCGTCATAGACGTACGCCGTCGTTTCGCTCGTTCCCCGGATGTTCGCCTGCCGCTTCACCCGTTGCCCCAGACCGTCGTAGAAGTACGTCCCCTGCTCCTGCAACGACGCCACCGCGTTGTCGTACGTCTTCAGCCGGTTCTCCGCGTCGTAGCCCAACCGCCCCACGCCCGTCAGCGACGTCAGGTTGCCCGCCCCGTCGTAACTCCCCGCCGTCATCCGGTTCGTCGCCGTGCTGAACGCGCTCACCGCCGCCGGCAAGGTGTGTCCGCGCACTCCCGTCACCGCCCGGTTGCCGTAGGCGTCGTAGCTGTAGTCCCGACACCAAGCCGCAGTCGTCGGGCAGCCGTTGGCGGACGCGGGCGCCGTCCCGCCTTCACTCGCCAGCCCCAAGCGGTTCGCCCCGTCGTAGCGGTAATACTGCGTCAGCGTCCCGCTCATGCCTTCGCGCCCGATCGTCTGACTCAACACGTTGCCGTTGTTCGCCGTCGTCCCGTAGTCGAAACCCAACGACAGCTTGTTCGCCCCTCTCAGTCTCGCTCGCCGATGTCCCCAGCCTTATCGCCGTCGGCTGCATCCGCGCGTTGTATCCCCGGCTCTCGTACAATCCGTTGCCCAGCTTCATGGCTTTTGCTCCGCCATGTAATCGGAATCGCTCTCTTTCAGTTCCTTAACTAAATTCCGCAGGAGCTCGAAGCCTTCTTCACTACACCAACCGCCTTCCTCGCGGGCGGATAGCGATCACACGACTCAGCGCAGAGTATACGCACTCGGTCAAG